>OY763008.1:0-4200769 GCA_963666905.2 Alphaproteobacteria bacterium | reverse complement strand
GCATCCTCAACACCTTGATGACGTCCTCGGGCACGACCTCGCGTGCCGGGGTGTCGGGGTGCTCTCGGGCGGTGCGTTCAATGTCCATGACCAGGCAGGCGGTGATGGCGTCGAAGGCCAGGCACTTTCTCAGGTCGTCGGCCTGATCGAGACGCCGGTCCTTGATCCGGGTGCCGGCCTTGAGGGCCTTGAAGTACTCCTCGATCCACCATCGCCTCTCGTAGAGGGAGACGATCTCGAGAGCCGCCTCGGCCGTGGCCTCGCCCTCGCTGCAGACAAGCAGCCAGTCCAGCGGCTCGCGGCCCTGGGGCGGATGGCGTTCCGTCACCCTCACGGCGAGCATGGAAAGAGGAGACGAGCCTTTCCTGTCCCCCGGTGGCAGGAGCGCGACCCTGGCGGCGCGGATGTCGAGGGCGACGCCCTTGCGTGCCCGGCGCCGGCGCGGACCGCCGCAGGCGTCGATGTCGATGCTCTTCGTGGCGACGACGTCCCGGCCCGCCATGTGCTCCCACAGGTTCTCCCTGGCGGCGCCACACAGCACGCGCCGGCGGTGGCTCCTGTTCGAGCGCACCAGAAGACCGACATCTCCGCCAGCGCCGCGCGCCAGAAGATCCCGGAAGTCGCCCTCGCGGTCGCACACCATCACCACCCGCGTGGCCGCACAGGCTCCCTTGAGAGCCACGGCAGCGTCGTAGCCGTCGAGCCAGCGTGCGCTCTCCACGCCCGTGCGCAGCGAGGCGTCCTCGGCCCGGAAGTCGGCGTCGAAGTGGAAGAGACCCAGAGGACGGCCGCCGGCGCTGAAGGCCACACCGGCATGGGCTCCAAGGCCCAGGGCCCCGGAGCCGCCGCCGCCGATGTCGATCAGGCCCTCGGTGGCGTCAAGCCCGCCGTAGTCGAGGAACGAGGTGTCCTGGATCGCCAGAACCAGAGCCTCCCCGCGGCAACGCTCCACGACAGCCTCCTTGTGTGCGGCAACGATCCCGTCCATCTTCACCCTCGGGTTCGACAACAGCCTGTAGGCCGCCTTCTGTTCCGCCTCCCCGGGGAAGATCACCGGCAGCGGCGCTGCGGGACGATCGTTCCATGCCCGGCCCATCATGACAACGCGCCTCTCGACGCGGACATCGCTGAAGCGACCGCGGCCGTACTCCCGCTCGGCCCAGTCGGCATCGCCGGCCGGTGCCGGCCGTGTCCCCGGACGAACCTCCGGCTCCCGGCACAGCACGTCGCGCCAGTCGTCGGCCAGGGGCTTCATCCAGACGCTGCGCCGGACGCCCGTCCTCCCCGATGTGCGCTGCGGGCAGCACTGCCAGCCCGCCGCCAGGTAGCTGGTGCCGGCATGCTCCGGGGCGACGTAGGTGTAGGCCAGCAACGGCCTGACGCCGTACTTCGCCTGCCAGTCCCCGGGCAGGCGTCTGACGGCAAGAGCGAGGACATGGGAGGCCAGTCCCGCGACCCTGACCGAAGGCAGCAGCAGGAACCGGTCATTGACGACGAGCTTGTCGAGATGGGCGTCGCGGGCGCTCTGCGACCAGCCGATGAAGGTGTCCCGGGCCTTCTGGTGCCAGCCGGCGGCGGAGAACACCAGCAGTCCCAGACGGCCCAGGCGCGGCGAGTGGATCCAGTAGCTCACCCGCGCCCCCGGCGTGCGCGCCTCGCCCTCGGGATGCCAGGTCGCCAGCATCGCCCGCGCCAGCGGCGCCTCGCCTGCGGCCTGCGGCGTCACCTCGACCTCGCCGAGGTCCCCGAGGGAACAGGCGACGGCCAGGTCCGGGTCGTCCCGGGGCGCCGGCCGGCGCCGCGGCGCCCCCCGCGACGGCGGCAGGGCAAGGTCAAGCTCGCTCGCGATCCTGGGCAGCGCCACGCGGGCCGAGGCCAGGCACAGATCGCCCTTGGGGTTACGCCAGTTCTCCCGCCGGCACAGCTCTCGAGCCAGCGAAGCTCGTGTCTGCCCGCCAGCCGCGAGCGCCGATCTCAGCCAGACGATCGCTGCCGCCGACACGTGTCTCAGTCCGATCTTCATGAACCATGGCGTAAACGCTCACAAGTCATGAGTTAAGCATGTCCGGTTGAAAGGCCTGGAGTACAATCAAGCGCACATTGGGGGGCACCTCTCGCGGGTAGGCCAGGATCGGTGAGAAGATGACGATATCCACCTTGTGTCCCTCGTCATTGAGATCGAAGAAGTGCACACGAGCCGTCCTGTCGAGGACCAGGTGCGAGAGGTGGAAGCCTACGGCTACGTTTGTCTGGCGCTACACCAGGATCGTCTGCAATCTTTCCGCACGCTCAATGCTGGAGTTCTGCAACGATCCGAGGATCTGGAAGAGTATGTTTTCAACTTCATTTTCTTGCCGACAAGATGAGAAAAGGGGAAATCGTGAACGAAAATCATGATCAGCATTACATCCCCGAGCCACCGGATGATGATGACGCATCGGAGACGCCAGTAGCACAAATCACCAGGGTGGATTTATCGGGATCGAAGCCAAGCGCGGAACTCCCCGCGTAGCAGCAGATAACCGCCAGTGTTGTACCGCTGGTGAAAAGCATTCGATTTGTCGGCGACTCCTTGGTCTTTGAGTTCCCCCCTTATGGTCTCGATCAAGTCGATGTAGTTGACTAGGCGAAGCGCCGTTTCCTGGTTGGTGAGCTCATCTTCGCGGAGCGGCAGGAGTGCCTTTACATCCATCCGACCGGTCAACCCCTGCAACTTGAGGATGTCGTCCTTGGCGGTGTCGTTCCCAGATGAGCGGGCACCGTCCAGCAATCTCTCCAGGACGACTTTCCAGCTGACGATCATCAACGTGTTGCGATTGACATAGGCGCCCTTCTGGAAGACGGAGTCGAACGTGCCTTCCCATTCGAGTTCCGCTTGTCCGCATCGCTCTCTGAGCTCGCGCCAGACCGTATGCACTCTCTGCTCGGAAACGACGAACACGAGGGCGGATAGAGGGTTTTCCGGCAGGCTCTTGAGATAGGTCACCGGTTGCGCATCGGTCAACGCAGCCCAGAACTTGTTCTCCACGAAGACCCGCACACGACCGTCGCTGTCATGGATCGTCAGGTCCGGACGGCTGTCATCGACTTGCCGCTCTGCCTCGATGTGCCCGGGCTCGAACTCGATGCCTGATTCCCGCGGCAGTCCGATGAACGCCTGGGCCATTCCCGGGGACTTCAGTATGTAGGCCAGGGCTTGCGTTGCAGCCTTCCGACAACGACGACATGCGCCAGTACGCTCATGAATCATGCTCCGCGGCTCTTCTGTCCGATCCGCCCGCAGGCTGGATACGGCAGGCAAGGTCGGGTGACGTTCGCTAGTGTCCCTGCTTTCCCCATCGATGAAAACTCGATCTGGCGTCGCCAACTCGAAGCGATGGGCCGGCATGCCGACCCCGCTGCAATCGCGGGGACCAGGAGCCTGCGGCGGTCTCGGAGCGATCCCTGAATGGGCCACAGTCGGGCGCGGAAACGGGAAGACCGGCCTCCCCTCGCCGGAGATGCCGGTCCGGGAACAGGATTCGGACCTGCGGCCTTCAGGGCACGAGAAAGCCGGTCATCTCCTCGACCCGGCGCTGGATCGGGCCGGCGATGGCGCTCGCCCGTTCGGCGCCGGCGCGCAGTACCGCGTCGACGTGGCCGGGATCGCCCGCGAGACGCTTCATCTCCTCGCCGACCGGACCGAGCACCTCGACGGCGAGGTCCGCGAGCCGCATCTTGAAGTCGCTGAATCTGGCGCCGGCGAACTCGTCGAGCACGCTTTCGCGGCCGACGCCGGCGAGGGCCGAATAGATGTTGACGAGGTTCGAGGCCTCCGGACGGTTCTCCGGATCGTAGGTGACCCCCATGATGCTGTCCGTGCGCGCCTTCCTGATCTTGAGCGCGATGGCGTCCCGGCCGTCGGTGAGGTTGATGCGCGAGAAATCGCTCTCGTCGGACTTCGACATCTTCCTCGTGCCGTCGCGCAGCGACATCACGCGGGTCGCCTCGCCGAGGATCACCGCCTCGGGCAGGGGAAAGAAGTCGACGCCGAACTTCCGGTTGAAGGCGCCGGCGATGTCCCTCGAGAGCTCGAGGTGCTGCTTCTGGTCCTCACCGACGGGCACGTGGGTGGCGTGGTAGCCGATGATGTCCGCGGCCTGGAGGACCGGATAGCCGTAGAGGCCCAGGCTGGCGCTCTCCCTCTGCTTGCCGGCCTTTTCCTTGAACTGGGTCATGCGGTTGAGCCAGCCCAACGGCGTGAGGCAGGCGAGGATCCACTGCAGGCGCATGTGCATCGGGCACTGGCTCTGGTTGAAGATCACGCAGCGCTGCGGATCGAGGCCCGAGGCCAGGAACCCCGCCGCCACCTCCCGGGTCGCATCGCGCAGGCCGTCCGGGTCCCACGGCATGGTGAGCGCGTGCAGATCGACGATGCAGTAGATGCAGTCGTAATCCTCCTGCATCGCCACGAACCGCTTGAGGGCGCCCAGATAGTTGCCGAGGTGAAGGTTGCCGGTCGGCTGGACACCGGAAAAGACCCGCTTCATCGGGGAAGCTCCAGATCGGGAAACGCCGCTTATGGCGCGCCCCGCCCCGGCGGTCAAGGCGCCGGATTGAGCCCGTCCCGGCTGCCGAAGACGGCGGTGCCGACGCGCACGTGAGTGGCGCCGAAGGCCACCGCGACGGCATAGTCGGCCGACATGCCCATCGACAGCCCCGGAAGGCCGTTGCGCCGGGCGATGCCGGCAAGCAGGGCGAAGTGGAATGACGGTTCGTCGGCGAACGGGGGGATGCACATCAGTCCGGCGACATCGAGGTCCGCCCGGCGCGCCTCGTCGATCAGCCGGTCGGCGTCCTCCGGCAGGCAGCCTGCCTTCTGTTCCTCCTCGCCCGTGTTGACCTGGATGAAGCAGCGGGGCCGCCGGCCGCTGCGCTCCATCGCACTGGCCAGCGCTTTCACGAGCTTCTCCCGGTCGACGCTCTCGATGACGTCGAACAGCGCCACGGCATCGGCCGCCTTGTTGGTCTGCAAAGGACCGATCAGGTGGAGTTCGACGGCGCCGTGCCCGTCGATCAGGGGCGGCCACTTGGCCGCCGCCTCCTGGACGCGGTTCTCGCCGAAGACGCGGTGGCCCGCCGCGATCGCAGGCACGATGCGTTCCGCTGCATGGGTCTTGGTGACAGCGACGAGCGTCACCGCTTCGCCGTCCCTCCCGGCGGCACGGGCGGCCGAGGCAAGTTCCGCCTTCACCGTTGCCAGGCTGGCCGCGACATCCACCGTCATGCGGGCGCCCCGTCGAGGTACCCGAACTTTCGCATCATGGCCTCGTGACGCGACGCGATGGCGTCCACCTGGCGGCTGTCGAGCTCGCGCTTCCATGTCCCGGAGCGGCCGGCGCGAAAGAAGCGCTTCTGCGGCTCCGGGCGCTCGGCAAAGCCGTTCCGGTCTTCCTGACGCCTGAGGTTGGCGAACGAGACCGCCCTGACGGCGTCCCTGATGCGGCTGCCGGAGGCATCGAGCCCGAGGAACACCGCCAGCCGGGTGAAGACGTCGGCCGGCGACCGCAGCATGTCCTCGTAGCGCATGACATGGACGCCGCGGTGCGCGTGCCGCGTCCAGCTCTCCACGTTCTGCGACCAGGTGCCCATGAGCTCGGGGACGTGGGTCTGCGTGGGCGGCGTCTGGTGGTTCTCCAGGTTCATGAGGTCGATCGCGGCATCGAGCGGCACGCCCTGGTGGTCCGCATAGGAGGGCGCGATGTCCAGGGGGTTGCGCACGATGTAGACCGCGCCTGCGGTGACCTCCATGTTGATCGTGGGCCACTCGCCGACGCGCAGCACCGCAAGGTGGGTCTTGCAGAAGACGTTGCCGCTCTGGCGCGCGGCAAAGGCGGCCTGCGCCGCCAGGCGCACCCGGGCGACCTCCTTCGGCGTCCACGTCATCCAGGGCCTGGGATCGATGGCGCGATAGTTGGCGATGGCCGCCTCGTTGCCGGCGGTCTCGGCCATGCGGTTGATGTCGAAGCCGCCGCCCGGCCGGCGCACCATCTCGTGGAGAAAGGCCCGCACCCAGGTGTTGCCCGACTTGGGGTAGCTGGCAATCCAGACGATGCGGCCCACGCCTGCCGCCTCAGCGCGCCGCGTCCCGGCGGTCGGCGTCGAACACCCGCGGAAACCGCGGGCAGTCCAGGGGATCGCCCGGCGCGAGGCCACAATCGGGAAAGTCGGGCTCCATGACGCCCGGGTGGCGGACATAGACGGTGTCGTCGCCGACCCAGGTGGTGTTGGTCGCCCGCCGGCGCGCCGAGCGCTGCGGGTTGCCGGCGGCGCCGTGGATGGTCATGCCGTGGAAGGCGACGACGTCGCCGGGTTCGAGGTCCCAGCCGAGCAGCCTGTCGCCGTGCTCGGCCTCGACATCCGGCGGGTCGGTGAAGCCGTCGTCCTCGCCCCGGCCGAAGTCGCCGCCGTCGCGGAAGCGCACCGGCCGGAAGGCCTGTCCCCACCGGTGGGAACCGCGCACGCACCTGAGGCTCGCCGCGGCCGGCACCGGGTCGAGCGGCGCCCACAGCACGACGACCTGGCGTCCCTCGACGCAGTAGTAGGGCTGGTCCTGATGCCACACGCTCGCCTTGGTGGCGCCGGGCTCCTTCACGAAGATGCCGTCGAAGAGAAAGTTGGCGCGCCTGGAGTTCATGATGCGCGCCGAGAGTTCCGCGGCGGGCCCCTCGAGGGCGAAGCGTTTCAGGTCGGGGACGCGGTCCGAGGCGAGGTAATCGGTGAAGAACACCGGTTCGTCTTCTCCCTGGATGCGCCGGGAGTAGCGGCCTTCGCTCGCCATCGCCCGATCCACGCCCCGGCGCAGGAGGTCTACCCACTCGTCCTGGTAGACACCCCTGAGCGCCACCGCGCCGTCGCTCCAGAAGCGCTCGCACTCGCGGTCCGTGGGGAGTCTCGGGGGACTGGCGGCCACGGCGCTCTCCTTCACTTCACGACGAGGTCGTGGGGCATCGACGAGACCGGCTCGAAGCGGTCCTCGTGGACGATGCCGGTCTCGCCGAGGCTCATGGTCAGCTCGTTGGCGGCATCGACCAGGATCATGTGCATGAAGATGACCATGCCCGGCTCCACCGTTGCCGGATTGCCGTGGTAGATCATCGGTTCCTCCATCCACGACGGCGGGTAGTTGGCCGACAGCGAGTAGCCGCAGGCATTGAGCCGGCACTCCTTCAGACCATGGGCGTCGATGACGGAGGCGTGGGTATCGTAGATGTCGCCGAAGGTCGTACCCGGCGTCGCCACGGCCTGGCAGTGTCCGAGAGCCTCGACGCAGGCGTCGTGCATCCGTTGGTGGCGCCCGCCCGCGCGGCCGGTCAGCACCGTTCTCATGATGGCCGCGTGGTAGTGGCGGTAGCCCGCGCCGAACTCGAGCTGGACCTGGTCGTTGTCGCCGATGATCCCGCGGCCGGTGAAGTAGCGCACCAGCAGGGCGCCGGCGCCCGACGAGATGATGGCGCGGCTCGCCGCGTAATCGCCGCCGGCACCGAGGATGGTGCCTTCCAGGGCGGCGTAGAGCCTGCTTTCGTCGACCCCGGCCGCTATTGTGTCGTGGAGCGCCCGCAGACCCTCGTCGGCGAGCGCGCCCGCCTTCCTCACGCAGTCCTGCTCGGCCGGGCTCTTGATCAATCTCAGCGCCTGGACGAGGTCGCTGGCATCCTCCCAGGCGGCGAACCCCTCGAGAGCCGCCTGCATCATGACCCAGCGCCGGCCGGTCAGCCCCCAGGCGTTGAGCTCGACGCCGAGCCGCGCGCCGCGCAGCCCCTTTTCCTCGAGAACCGCCACGACATCGTCGGCCGGCTTTGCATCTCCCCGGTCGACCCAGATGCGTACGTCGGAGATCATCGAGGTGAAGGCCGCCTGTTCCCTGTCCGCGGACCTCGTGACCAGCACCATGTCGCCGTCGGCGCGGAACACCAGGCACTGGAAGAGCGAATAGCCGCCGGTGTCGTAGCCGGTCAGGTAGTACATGCTCTCCTGACGGAAGATGAGGAGCGCGTCGAGACCGCATTGAGCCATGCGCCGGGCGGTGCGCGCCCTTCGCCCGGCGAGTTCGTCCTGGGAGAAATGGAGACGGGGCATTCTCGTCGCCTTCGCTGGTGGCGCCGGTGATCATGCCGTTGCAGGCGCCCCGGCGTAAAGCTAGAACTGCGGTTCCGCAGTTCCTGGATGATGCCGTTGACGACCGACCCCCGCCTGTTCCGCTTGCACGCCGTCGTCAGGCCCGAGTGGATCGACGAGTACGGGCATCTGAACATGGCCTACTACGTCCTGATCTGCGATCACGCGACGGCGGCGTTCTGGGACAGCATGAACGCCCCCGACACGCAGGAGAACCGCAACGGCGCCGAGTACGCGGTCGTCGAGACCCACGTGAACTACATCGGCGAATTGAGGGTCGGCGCCCCGGTTCTCGTCACCACGCAGGCGCTGTCCGCAGACAGCAAGCGCTTCCGCATCTTCCACCGCCTCTGGCACGCCGAGGAGGGCTTCCTCGCGGCGACGAACGAAGTGATGTCGCTGGGCTTCGATCTTGGCACCCGCACCATGATGGAGTTCGTGCCAAGGGCGCGCGAACGCCTGCAGCAGGCCGTCGCCGACCACGCGGGCATCGAGCGCCATGCCAACGCGGGACGCGCCATCGGCCAGCCGAGACAGCGATGACCGCGTCCTGAACGGGAGGACCGATGCGCCAACACCCCGCTCCACCGCGAACGACCGTTCATGCCGAGCACGGCATGGCGGCCACGTCTCACCCGGGCGCCACCCTGGCCGCTCTCGATATCCTGCGGGCAGGCGGCAACGCGATGGATGCCGCGGTCGCCGCCGCCGCCATGCTCACCGTGGTGGAACCGATGTCGACCGGTATCGGCGGCGACGTCTTCTGCCTCTACGCTCCGGGCGGCGCGTCCCGCATCGTCGCCTACAACGGCTCGGGCCGCGCACCGCGGCGCGCCGCCGCCTCCTGGTACCTCGAACGCGGAATCACGGCGGTCGCCGCCGAGAGTCCCCACGCCGTCACCGTGCCGGGGTGCGTCGACGCCTGGTGCCGGTTGCTCGACGATCACGGTTCCCTGGGCATCGACGAGGTCCTGCAGCCGGCCATCCGCCACGCCGAGGAAGGCTACGCGATCCAGCCGGCGATCCACCGGGCCTGGGCGGCCTCGGAGCGCCGGCTGGCGGCGGACGAGCACGCCCGGCGACTTCTCCTGGTGGACGGCCGCGCGCCGGCCGCCGGCTCCGTCCACACCCAGCCGCTGCTCGGCGCCACGCTGCGGGAAATCGCAAGGAAGGGCCGCGCGGGATTCTACGAGGGCTGGGTGGCCGACGACATCGTGGCCCGCCTCGAGGAGCTCGGTGGCCTCCATGAGGCCGGGGACTTCGCCTCGGCCGCGGGCGAGTACGTCGAGCCGATCTCGACCGACATCGCCGGCTACCGGGTCCACGAGTGCCCGCCCAACGGCCAGGGCATCGTGGCGCTCATCATGATGAACATCCTCAAGGGATACGATCTCGCCGCCCTGGACCCCCTCGGCGCGGACCGGCTCCATCTCACCCTGGAGGCGGGCCGTCTCGCCTTCCGCGACCGCGCGGAGTATGTCGCCGACCCGGCGATGGCCGACGTGCCCGTCGAGGCGCTGCTCTCGAGGGACCATGCCGGCAGGCTGAGCGCGGCCATCGACACAGGCCGGGCCATGGACGAAGTGCCGGCTCCCCGGCTGCCGGCCTCGCCCGACACGGTCTATCTCACCGTGGTCGACCGGGACCGCAACGCGGCGAGCTTCATCAACTCGCTCTACTTCTCCTTCGGATCGTCCCGTGTCGCTCCGAAGTCCGGCGTCACCCTGCAGAACAGGGGCTGCGGATTTGTCATCGAGCCCGGGCACCGCAACTGCATCGCGCCCGGCAAGCGGCCGATGCACACCATCATCCCGGCGATGCTGACGAGGGGCGACAAGGCGGTGATGCCGTTCGGCGTCATGGGCGGCGACTACCAGCCCTGGGGCCACACCCACGTCCTCCAGAACATGCTCGTCTACGGCATGGCGCCGCAGGAGGCGCTCGATCTGCCCCGCTTCTGCCACCAGGACGGCATGGCCGTGGTCGAGGCCTCGGTGCCCGGTCACGTCATGCACGACCTCGCTAACCGCGGCCACCGGGTCGCCGTCTCGCCCGAGTCCTTCGGCGGCGGTCAGGCGGTCTGGATCGACTGGGAGCGCGGAACGCTTGCCGGCGGCAGCGAGCCGCGCAAGGACGGCATCGCCCTGGGGTACTGACCTCAGCCGAGATCGTTCCTCATCACCTCGCCCTCCTTGACGACGAGGCGCACGTCGCGAACGACGTGGATGTCCCGGAGAGGGTCGTCGGCAAAGCCTGTGACGTCGGCGAACCTGCCCGCCTCGAGCGAGCCGAGATCGGCCTCCCGGCCGAGCAGATTCGCGCCGCCGAGCGTCGCGGTGGCGATCGCCTCCTCGGGCGACAGGCCGGCGCCGGTCACCATGCGCACGATCTCCTGGGTGTTGTCGCCGTGGTGGTTGCCGGGGGTGCCGGCGTCGGTGCCCATGGCGATCCTCACGCCGACACGATGGGCAAGCCGCGTGTTGGCAAGGTGGACCTCCTCGGTCTCGACGTAGCGCCTGTGGATATGGGGCAGCAGCCTGGCCGAGGCGCGATTGTCGGCCAGGAGCGCGGAGTGGACGCACAGCGTCGGCACGAGGAAGGTGCCCCGCTCGGCCATCAGCGCGTAGGCATCCTCGTCACCGAAGCTGCCGTGCTCGACGCTGCGGCAGCCGGCAAGGGCGGCGTTGCGGATGCCCTCGCAGGCGTGCGCATGGGCCGCACAATGCTTGAAGTTCTCGTCGGCGATGGCCACGGCCGCCTTCAGTTCGTCGAGCTGGTACTGGATCGCCCGGGCGTCCTCGTACTCGGTGCTGGTGATCGCGCCCGTGGCCATCACCTTGATGAGGTCCGCCCCCATGGCAAGCTGCCGGCGCGCCGCGGCGCGGACCTCGTCGGGACCGTCGGCGGTCGCGTACATGCCCGTGTAGTAGGCCGTCGTCGACGTGGTGATGGAGAGCAGCCGGCCGGCGCAGAACAGCCGGGGCCCCTTGAGCCTGCCCCGGTTGACGAGGTTGCGCACGGCGATCTCGTGGTAGTCCCAGCCGCCGACATCGCGCGCGGTGGTGACGCCGCCCATGAGCGTGCGCTCAGCCGCCTGGGCCGCGTGGACCGCGATCTCTCCCGGCAGCCTGCCGCCCCAGGGATTGTCCGGATTGCCGTCTTCGGTCGGCATGCACAGATGGACGTGGCAGTCGATGAACCCGGGCATCAGGAAGGCGCCCTGGACATCGATCACCACGTCGTCGCCGGAGGGGCGCCCGCCGGGAGCGGCGATCCGTCCGTCGACCACGCGAAGGTCGCCGTCGCGCCAGCCGCCGCCCGAGACGTCGTAGAGCCTGCCGCCCCTGATCCAGGTCGCCATGGCTTCCTCCTACTCGACGACGATCAGGGAATAGGGCACCTGCGGCGTCGCCAGACTCGCCCGGTCGTCTTCGAACAGCAGGCATTCGATCATGAAGAACTGCCCGACATGGCGGGGCAGAAAGATCTGGATCTCGTGGTTGACCGCCGTTCCGGGTTCGAACAGGCGGTCGGCATTCTTTTCCGCAAGGGGATCGTAGACGAAGTTGCCGACCCAGTCGGACAGGAAGCCGATGCCCATCTCGTAGCCGCCGATCCAGCCGCGGCTCGTCCACAGTCCCTCGGCCTCGTAATGGGCCTTCACCTTATCGTTGAATTCGCGCACCGGCAGGTTCGGCCTCAGGCAATCACGGACGACATCCATGACGGCGGCCGACCGGTCCGCGACGTCCTTCACGTCGGCTGCCGGTTCGCCGAGGCTGAAGGTGCGGGCGCAGTTGATGTGATAGCGCTTGCAGACTCCGGCAACGTCGATGGTGACCGTCTCGCCCTGGCGCATTCTGCGCCGGGTCGCGATAGCGTGGGCCGCATTGGATTTCTTTCCCGACAGCACCGGCATCATCATCGACTGCAGTTCGCCGCCGGCCTTCGCCATGGCGCAGATGACCTCGCCCTGCACCTCGAGCTCGGTGACGCCCGGCGCCAGCACCTCGCGGGCCCGTTCGAGGCCGGCCGCGGCGATGCGGCACCCCTCCTTCAGGCACGCCATCTCGGCCGGTGTCTTGACCCAGCGCACGTCCCGCAGGATCAGGCTGCCGTCGACCACCTTCGCCCCCGCAGCTTCGAACGCCGCCTGGAACCGGTCGCTCACCGCCCGGTTCGGACGCATGGCGTGCATCTCGAGGCCTACGGAACCCTTCAGCCAGCCCTCGGCCTCCAGTTCCGCGGCGATGAACGCCGTGCCGTCGCGGTAGCTCGACTTGGGGAAGTAGCGGGTGTCCTTCGAGACCGCGAAGGTGCGTGTGAGCACGGCCTCGCGCTCCGTCTCGAAGTGGATGAACCGGTCATGATCGACATGGACCGCAATCCCGTTGGTGGCGCTCCACTCGACCGGACTCTCGGTGTGGTACCACATGCAGACGTAACCTGAGACGTAGTACATGCTCTCGGGCGACGACAGGAAGAGGCAGTCGATACCCGCAGCGGCCATGGCCCCGCGGATTCTCGTCAGGCGGCCGGCAAACTCCTCTTGCGTGAACGGCGCCTCGCGCTCGGGCTGGGCTTCGAAATAGACCTCGTCGCGGTAGTCCATGGCATTCTCCGGTAACGGCCCCTGTCCGCCATGCTAACCCCCGGACGGGACCCGGTGCGAGGAAAACGGCCGGGGGTCAGCCCGCGTGGATGGCCGGCCGGCGATGGGCCCACGGGGCGACCTGCTCCAGCGCCGAGGCGATCCGGAACAGGGACGCCTCGTCGCCGTAGGGTGCTGCGAACTGCACGCCGATCGGAACGCCGTCCCGGTTCCAGTGAAGCGGGACGGAGGCCGCAGGATTGCCCGACGCATTGAACACCGACGTGAAGGCGATCGTGGTGATGACGTCTCGCCACTGCGCCTCGCGGTCGTCACGCGAGGGAGAGAGCAGGCCGAGCCTCATGGGCGGGACCGGCATGGTGGGCGTGAGCAGAAGATCGAAATCGAGAAAGAAGCGCGCCACGAGGCGGCCCAGGGCATGAATCCCGTTGATGGCGGTGACGTAGTCGGCGCCGCTGCTGCGGTCCTCGCGGGCCATTGCGAGGTTGTTCTTCTCGACATCGTCCTCGGTCATGGGGCGGCCGAGGCTCCGTTCGAGAAACTCGACCGTCTGCCGGGTATTGCTGTAGATGATCTGCAGGTCCGCATCGAGCATCCACCGGGGAACGGGAAGGGTCGCCTCCTCGACGTCAAGGCCCAGCCCGCGGCAATGCTCCGCCGCCGCCTCGACGGCGGCGATGCAGTCGGGATGCGTCCGGGCGCCGAACCAGGCGTCGCGAACGACGCCGACCCTCATGCCGTCGACGGCGCGGCCCAGCTCTTCCACGAAAGGGCGTTCCGGCGGTGCGGCCCAGTACGGCGCGCCGACATCGGGGCCCGCGGTACAGTCGAGCAGCAGCGCGCTGTCGCGGACGGTCCTCGAAACCACGTGCGAGGCCGCAAGGCCGGACCAGCCCTCGCCGACATCGGGGCCGACGGGATTGCGGCCCCGCGTCGGTTTCAGCCCGAACAGTCCGGTGCAGGAGGCCGGCACGCGGATCGAGCCGCCGCCGTCGGACGCGTTGGCGACCGGGAGGACGCCGGCCGACACCATGCTGGAGGCGCCTCCCGACGATCCCCCCGGGGTCAGCTCCGGGTTCCAGGGATTGCGCGTGACGCCGTGAAGCGCGGACTCCGTGGTCGTCGAAAGGCCGAACTCGGGCGACGCGGTTCTTCCGAAAATGCTCAGGCCGGCCGCCTTGTAGCGCGCGACCAGCTCGCAGTCGTGGTCCGCGACCGTTCCGGCGAGCGCGCGGCAGCCGTTGCTGTGCGGCTGGCCCTCGTAGTCCTCGTAGAGATCCTTGAGCAGAAACGGCACACCGTGCAGCGGACCCTCCGGAAGGCCTTCCCGGATGCGTCGGCGGGCGTGGTCGTACCACGGGTAGACGAGCCCGTTGAGGCGCGGATTGACCCGCTCGGCACGCTCGATCGCCTCTTCGAGAACCTCTGATGCTGTGAGGTCTCCACGGGCGACGAGGCCGGCGAGATCGGTGGCGTCGAGGTCGGCGTAGCCTTCAATCGTCATCGAATCCTCCCGCGGGGGTCATGGACGGCACGGCCATCAAGCGGCGGCATACCATGCCGGGTCGCACTACTCATCGAACCGCCACAGTGGAGGTCGACATTTCCGAATTCAAGGAGTGCGCGGGCCGCCGCCGCGAGCGCCTGGTTCAAGGAAGGGTTCAGGCGCCGCCCGCAGGTTGGCGGTCCCGACAGGATTCGAACCTGTGACCTCTGCCTTCGGAGGGCAGCGCTCTATCCAGCTGAGCTACGGGACCCGCCGCCGGACCGTAGAGAAGTCCCGGCTCGCTGACAACCGCCCGCCCTGCCGTGTCGTCAGCGCATGAAGCCGGTCACCAGCCTTGCGAAGTGCTGCGTCGCGGGATCCCAGTAGGGCGACAGGACGCCACCGTCGAAGCCGGGCGAGGTCCTGGCGCCCTGCATGTTCTCGACGATCTCGAAGTCCTCGGTGTTGAGCTCGTTCCACATGTCGTAGACATCCTGGCGGTACCGGGCGTGCTCGTCGTCGGTCGCCGCATCGCCGACGAAGTACATGTGAATGTGTTCCATGGTCCTGCCCGGTTCCAGGGCATGGAGCTGGAAGACGGCGAGCTGGTCGGGCCAGATCTGGATGGCCGTCGTCGGAAACAGGTGGAAGTACCACTCCGTGCGCCGTCCCGTCTCGTCGAGTCCCGGGTACGTCGGCATGCCGATGCCGCGGCCTTCCTGGGGCTCCCTTATGAACGACGTGTTGTGGAACCACGGACCCTCGGTCGCCACGGCGACCCTGTCCTGGAGCGGCGTGAAGACCTCGAGCCTGGGATGCACCGTCGGCACGTGGTAGGCGTCGTAGAAGTTCTCGTAGATGAGTTTCCAGTTGCCCCTGACGTCGAAATCCAGCGTCGCCGCGTAGCGCAGCGCGCCGAAATCGTAGTCTCCGGTGCGCCGGGCAAAGGGCTCCCAGTGCTCCTCGAAGGGCGGCGCGTCGCCGGAGATGTTGACGAAGATGAGATCGTGCCAGACCGCGTGGCGGACCGGCACGAGACCGGGAGCGCCAGGTCCCGGATCGGTATCGTGACGATTGCTCCCGAAGAAGTGCGGGCGCATGCGCAGAGCGCCGTCGAGCCCGTAGACCCAGGAATGGTAGGGACAGCTCAGGACGGAGAGACGCCGGCAGGGTTTCGCCACCAGAACCGCGCCGCGGTGCCGGCAGACGTTGTGGAAAACCCGTATCGCGTCATCGTGGCCGCGGACGATCACGAGCGGCATGCCGGCCATCTCGACGGGCGCGACGTCGCCCGGCCGGGGCACGTCGTGGCAGAACCCGGCGAGCATCCAGGTGCGGGCGAAGATCCTCTCGTTCTCCGCCTTCAGCCAGTCCGGGCTCGTGTAGCACTCGTTGGGAAGTCCGCTGCCGGCCTCGGTCGCCGTGCCGAAGCGGGCGATCGCATCGTCGTCGAGAACGCTGCGGACCCATTGGCCGTTCATGGATGGTTGCGCGCCTGTCATGGCCCCCCGCCCTTCATTCCCTTGATCCAGTGAACCACGCCATTGGCCCCGCTTCAATCGCAACCGCGGTCTTCAGGGCGCGCCGCCCGACCACGCGAACGTGCCGTCCTCCCGCAGCGGCGAGAACGGATTCCACGCCACTTCCCAGATGTGTCCGTCCGGATCCCTGAAGTACCCGGAACGGCCACCCCAGAAGACATCGCCGGCGGACTTGACGATGGTGCCACCCGCCCGCTCCGCCTCCCGGAGCACGCCGGCCACCTCCTCGCGGGAGCGCACGTTGTAGGCCAGCACCACCCCGCCCGTCCCGGACGACGTGTCGCCGAGCCCCGTCTCCTCGCGAAACCTCTCACGGGGATAGAGCGCGAAGCCGATGCCGTTGAGCGTGAAGGTGACGATGGCGTCTGCAGCCGTCTCGGTCGTCACCCTCCAGCCGAGGGCCTCGTAGAAGGCGCGCGCCCGCGCCAGATTCCCGACCGTCAGGGTGACGATGCTCAGCCGCTGTTCCATGGTGCCCGCCCTTCTCGCCTGACGGCCGCTCATCCTTGCCGTGCCGCCGCGACTCCGCAATACCGGTTGACGCTGCCGGCCCCGTTCACCACCCTGCCGGAGACTCCTGCGAGGTGCCGGTTCCGCCATGACACTTGTCCTTGCAGTCGGCCGTGTCAGCGACATCCAGGTCGCTCGGGAAGCGGGATCCGCGAGGCCGACGACGTACTTCCGCATCGACGGCGCCCCGGTCCGCATGCGGCGGCCCGGGCATCTTCCCGTCTCCGAGAAGGACAGCGTCACGGCATGCGGACTGAGGAAGCGCGACTACTTCCTGGCGCTCGCTCTCTACAACCACACGACCGGCGTCCACGAGACCATGCCCCGCGGCCGCCAGACCGCCGGCATCATCGTCCTCTTCCTCGCCGGCCTCTGGCTCGTGGTGCAGGACTCCCTGGCCGTCAAGGCCATGGGCGTCGTCATCTGGGCCGGCGCCGCGTGGGCCGTATGGTACCTGCACCGCTCCATCCGGGCCGCCCGCATGGTCGCCGACCGCGTCTCCGCAAGCCGTCCCTGACGCCGGCGCGGCGCTCCGTCGGACGGCACGCCGCCCTCTACCGGTTGGCCGGACGCGCCATCCGGCGATGTGTCCGACGAGCGCCCTCGCAAGCAGTTCCAGCTGCGCGCCTGGACGAAATCGAAGAACGACAGCCGGTTCCGCTCGTCCGCCGCCGCACCGTTTCGTCGAGGCATCGCGGGGGCCGTCCTGCCCGCCGGCGGCGAGCCGGAGCTCCCGTACCCTGCCGATCGACGATCGCTGTGTTGCCGTCGAACATCGGGGAACTCGACCCCGGATACCCACGCTATCGCATTATCAGTTTCCGGGCAGGCTGTAGCCGATGTCGCGTGCGGCATTTCGGAATGCGGTCTCCGATTTCGTCTGGACGACAAGACGCCGCGTGCAGAGTTTCGCCGTCAGCCTGCCGGCGCCGAGCCTGGCGGCAATCTCCTCGTCGGCGCATGCGATCAGCATCGCCCTGCCCTGCAGCCTGAGCGCTCTCGCGCCGCGCTCCACGTTGCGCAGGAATCCCTCCACCGTCTCGGGCAGGGGCTGGGCGTCCCGTTCCGACAGGAAGGCCCGCAAGTCGTTGCCGTCACGGCCGTCCTCCATCGCCGCCACACGCCGTCCCCGTGATGTTTCGCGAATGTCTCCAGCATCAGCTTTTCGTCCGGCGAAAGTGGCGAGTCCGCGCAGACCCGCAGGTCCGGAAAGACGGTCAGCAAGGCGCGTTCGGGCGCCGACGGCCGATAGGTGTCCGAAAGGTCCAGACAACAGGCGCCAAGAGGGTTCACCCGGAAGGAAGTCCAGTTCGTCCGCCCCCAACAGATCGCCGAAGTCGAGCCGCGCGGCATCCGGATGGGTATAGGCAATGTCGATCAGGCCAAGGGTGGCGGCATACTCGAAGAGCAGGCAGAGCAGGTAGCGGTCCTGAAGGATGCCCCGGTGGTGATATCCGTCGTAACCGAGGCTGCCGTAGTGCGATTAAGGAAGGTAGAGTGTCCAAGGATCGCGCGTGATCTCGAACTCCATGTACGCCGCCCGCATGAATGTCGAGAAGTCGTCGAAACGTACCCATCGACCGACCGGACATTGCGCCAGGGCTTCGGCGACGACCAGGCGGCGCCTCGCCACGACCGTCATGGCGCGACGGCCCTTGCCGCGTTGCTGACCCTTGATGTCGTCGATGCGGATGAACTCGTCCAGAAGACCGAACCTGATCCACCTTTTCCACAGGTGGCCCAATGTCGCCGCTGTCGGCGCGCGAAGGGCAGCACAACCCGATTTCGTCCGCGCAAGCTTCGAGCTGCGGATCTCCTGCCTGCAGCAAGCAGCCATGGCCAGGCAAACGCCCTGATCGCGCCGACCGACTGTCCGATACGATTCTTCTTTCCGGCCGGATCGAAGAAATCGCCTCCATCCAGCGCCCCGGCGATGTGCAGGACCGTGGCGGCCGACGCCCGCCCGGTCCTGGCGCTGACCGCGACCCGACCGAGATTCGTCAGACGCAACACCGACAGCAGGTCCCGCGCGGCGGTCCGCTCCATGTCGCGCCGGATCAGGGGAATGCGGTCAGGGACTGGCGTCTTGCCCCTTGGAACGTACGGAGGACCGTCTCCGGCAATTCTTCCTGCGACCCCGGCGTCGCCTCGGGCGGCGGTGGCACGAACTCGGCAAGGTCCCCGGGCACGACAAGTATCGAGCCCGCATGGCGTTCCGGGAGATACAGGAACAGGCGCATCGGCAGGGATTCGTCGTCGATGCGCCGTTCCAGCCCGGGCGGGAGCTTCCCGTACTTGGCCCCGAACTGTCTCCACACAAGCCCGTCTGCCGGACCTTGCAGCGCCTCGCGAACCGCCAGCTGCCCGATGTCGTCAAGATCGTCCCACAGGCGGCGCAGCGATGCGCCGGAAAGGTGCCGGTCGATGGCAGCCGCCATGTCGTCCTTGCGGGTCGGTCGCGGTGTCGGGACCGAAAGCCAGATCACCATTCGCCGAAGCTCGTCGGCGGACAACGAGGAAAGGGCCTCCGACAGTCGGAGATTCCGGGACCCGGCAGCACCGCGCATCGCCATACCTTCGTTGTCACCCGGCCTCCTGGAACCCTATGAGGTCCGGCGGGCCTGCAACCACCATCGCAAGCGATACCCACAGCAGCGGCTGGACGTCGGCTCGGTCGCTGTTTCGGAGAGCCCGGGACCGCACGCCGTCCGGTCGGGTACGTCAGGGTTCTCGGCGGCCTGTCGCGATCGCGGGCAGGTGCTGGTCCGGCCACGACGGGGAACCGGATTGCATCGGATCACAAGCTGCTGACAATGTATCAAACATGGTGACCCCTAGGGGAATCGAACCCCTGTCTCAACCGTGAAAGGGTTGTGTCCTGACCGCTAGACGAAGGGGTCTTCCAGGATCGGGGGTCACATAGCGGATCGCGTGGGCGATTTCAAGGCGGGACTGCGGCGTCCTCCACGACGAACTGCAGTCTTTCCCTGTCGTTCCAGCGGTTGATCTCGAGGTGGCCGGCGAGATGAAGGGACGCGCCGCGCCGGCCGAGAAGCGCTTCGCCCAGGGGCGTGCCGGCCGCACGGAAGGCGATGGCATCGAGCCTCGCGCCGGCGAGGTCCGCAGCCACGCACCGCACATGGCGCTCCCCGGCGAGCTTCGCCCACCTGACCATGGCGTCCTTCAGCACGAAGCGCGGTCTGGCGTTGCCGACGCCGAACGGGCCGACGCGATCGATGGAGCGGACGAGGTCGTCGTTGGCGGCTCCGACGTTGACGACAGCGTCGATGCCGAGGTCCGGGACATCGGCGACCGCCTCGACCTCGGACGCCAGCCGGGCGTCGAGGAAGGCCGCTAGGGCGCCGATCTTCTCCTCATCTACCGTGAGTCCCGCCGCCATGGGATGGCCGCCGCCGTTGACCAGAAGCCCCTCCATGCGTGCCTCGGCCACCGCGGCGCCGATACCGATGCCCGCTCTAGAACGGCACGACCCCTTGCCCACGCCGTCCTCGACGGAGATCACCACGGCCGGCCGGTGGAAGGTCTCCACCAGCCTGCTTGCCACGATGCCGACGACACCGGGATGCCAGCCGGCGCCCGACACCACGATGCAGTTGCGGTGCGCCTGCGTCCCGGCTTCGCTCGTGGCGGCGCGGACCACCTCCTGCTCGATCGTCCTGCGCTCGGCGTTGAGATCGTCGAGCCTCGCCGCGAGGCCGCCGGCCTCTTCGGGATCGCGGGCGGTGAGCAGGCGCACGCCGAGATCGGGGGAGCCGATCCTCCCCCCTGCGTTGATGCGGGGACCGAGCATGAAGAGGATCTGGTGGACCGTCGGCGCGCCGGAGATGCGCGCGGTGCGGCCCAGCGCGGCGAGGCCCGCATTGCCTCCCCGCCCCATGACCTTCAGCCCCTGGCGCACGAACGCCCGGTTGAGTCCGACGAGCGGAACGCTGTCGCAGGCCGTGCCCAGGGCCACGAGGTCGAGCCACTGCAGGAGATCGGGCTCGTCCCGCCCGGCAAACCGGCCCCGCCGGCGCAGCTCCCTGTTGACCGCGACGAGGGTCATGAACGTCACGCCGACCGCCGCGAGGTGTCCCAGTCCGCTCGTGCACTCCGGCCTGTTCGGGTTGACGAGGGCGACGGCGCAGGGAAGGTCTCCGGCCGCCTGGTGGTGATCGAGAACGATGACGTCGATTCCGGCCCGGCGGGCGAGGCCCAGGGGTTCGAACGCCGTGATTCCGCAGTCCACGGTGAGGACGGGTCCCGCTCCACGCTCCTTGAGGCGCTTCAGCGCGGCGATGTTGGGACCGTATCCCTCGCTTCTGCGGTCGGGGATGTGGATCTCGCAACGCGTGCCGACGGCCTCGAGATAGCGCACGAGGAGCGCCGTCGAGGTCGCCCCGTCCACATCGTAGTCGCCGAAGACGCCGACCGTCTCGCCCGCCTCCACGGCGTCGGCGATTCGGCCGGCCGCCCGGTCCATGTCGACCATGCCTGCGGGATCGGGCATCAGGGTCTTCAGGCGGGGTTCGAGAAAGCCGGCGGCATCGGAGTCGGTAACTCCGCGCGCCGCCAGGATCCGCGCCAGCACCTCCGGAAGATCCAGCCGCTGGGCCAGCATCATGGCGTCGACCTCGTTCCCGAGCCGGGCCTTCCAGGACCGTCCGCCCAGCGATCTCGTCACGCCCAGGACGACGCCCACGACCTCATTCTCCCCGGCAGGCGGACGCGGCACGGTCCGTGGCGACGACGGTGACGGCGCGGGGAGTCATGACCAGGGATTCCGTCCTGACCCGCCCGCCCTCGCGCCTGACGCCTCTGAGCAGCCAGCCGTCGGTGACGCCTGTGGCGCAGAACACCAGGTCGCCGCTCGCCAGGTCCCCGAGACGCAGCACCCGCGAGGGATCGCCGATTCCCATGGCCCGCGCACGTGCCGTCTCCTCCTCGTCGCGGAAGGCAAGGCGGCCCTGGAACTGTCCGCCCACGCAGGCCAGGGCCGCCGCGGCCAGCACCCCTTCGGGGGCCCCGCCGCGGCCCATGTAGATGTCGATCCCCGTCTCCGGGCGCGTCGTCGCGATGACACCGGCGACATCCCCGTCCCGGATGAGGCGGATCCGCGCGCCGGCCTCGCGCACCTCACGGACCAGGCGCTCGTGGCGCGGCCTGTCGAGGACCAGCGCGACAAGGTCCGTCACCCTGCAGCCCTTCGCTTCCGCCAGGCGCTGCAGGTTCTCGCCGGGCGCGCGGTCGAGGCCGACGACATCCGCGGGCAGATCCCGGCCCACCGCGATCTTGTCCATGTAGGTGTCGGGAGCCCGCAGAAGGCCGCCCTTGGGAGCGAACGCGAGAACCGCCAGCGCATTGGGCCCCCCGGTGGCGCAGATTGTCGTGCCCTCGAGGGGATCGAGAGCGATGTCGATGGCGGGACCGGACCCCCTGCCGACCTTCTCGCCGATGTAGAGCATCGGCGCCTCGTCGCGCTCCCCCTCGCCGATCACCACCTCGCCGTCGATCTCGAGGTCGTTGAAAGCCCGGCGCATGGCGTCCACCGCCGCCTGGTCCGCAGCCTTCTCGTCGCCGCGTCCCTCCAGCGCCGCGGCGGCGATGGCGGCCTCCTCGCAGACCGCCACGGCGTCGAGGTCCAGCCGGCGTCCGGGCGTCGTGGGCACCTTCCGCTCCCGCCCGTCAGACCGGCTCGATGCGAATGGTCAACGGCGGTTCGGTGACCGAGGCGAGCGCGGCGATGCGCCCGCAGGCCCGCCGCATCGAGGACTCCGGCGCCTCGTGGGTCGTCATGACGACGGGTACGGTTTCGCCCGGGTCGCGGCCGCGCTGCAGCAGGCTTCCCACCGAGATCGCCTCGTCCCGCAGGATGGCCGAAATGTCCGCCATGACCCCCGGCTGGTCGATCACCATCAGGCGGACATAGTAGGCGCCATGGCGCCGGTCGACGGCGACCGCGGGGCGCGGCACCAGATCCGGTCCCGGTGTGGCGAACATGGGAAGACGCACGCCGCGGGCGATGTCCGCGAGATCGGCGACGACCGCCGACGCCGTGGGCCCGGCGCCGGCGCCGGCGCCCACCAGCGTGGTCACGCCCGCCGCATCGCCGTCGACGACCACCGCATTGAACACGCCGTCGATGTGGGCGATGGCCCCGCTCTCCGGCACCATGGAGGGATGCACCCTCTGTTCGACGCCGTGAGGACCGTCCTGGGCGATCGCGAGAAGCTTGATGCGGTAGCCGAACTCCCGGGCGAAGGCGATGTCCACGGGCGCCACCTGCCGTATGCCCTCGACATGCACCCCGTCGAAATCCACGGGCCGGCGGAACGCGAGGGCGGCAAGGATCGCCAGCTTGTGCGCCGCATCGCCGCCTTCGACATCCAGCGTCGGATCGGCTTCCGCGTATCCCAGCCTCTGCGCCTCGGCGAGAACGTCGTCGAAGGCCGCACCCTCTTCCCGCATGACCGTGAGGATGTAGTTCGAGGTGCCGTTGAGGATGCCGTAGACGCGCCTGACACGGTTCGCGGCCAGCCCCTCGCGCAGCGCCTTGACGACGGGAATGCCGCCGGCCACGGCGGCCTCGTAGCCGACATGCACGCCGGCCCGGTCGGCGGCCCTGGCAAGCTCGGTGCCGTGGACCGCCAGCAGCGCCTTGTTGGCCGTGACGAAATGCTTGCCGGCCGCAAGGGTGCGCCTGGCGAGGTCGAGCGCCACGCCGTCCTCGCCGCCGATCAGCTCGACGACGACGTCGACGTCCGGGTCGTCGGCAAGCCGGCGGGCGTCCCCGGCCCAGCGGAACTGCGAGAGATCGACCCCGCGGTCCCGGCCGCGGTCCCTGGCCGATACCGCCACGATCCCGATGGTCCGGCCGCAGTCCGATTCGACGAGGGAGGCGTTGCGGGCGAGGAGCCCGACGACGCCCGCGCCAACCGTCCCGAGACCGGCGATCGCGATGCGCAGTGCCGACATCACTCGCCGGCGGTTCCGCCCTGCCGCCTGGCGGTGTCCTCGCGGATGCTCTCCCCGAGGGCGGACAGCGACGCGATGATCCCGGCGATCTCTTCGGGCGCACTGACGTCCGGTGGCGTTGAGGGAACCGACGACAGCAGGGGATAGGTGTCGTCCGTGCAGCCGCCGAGCGCGAGGACGGAGGCGACGGCGATGACCGGCATGGCGCGCGGCAGCGGTGAATTCAGGCTTGAGAGGGCACGGAGCGCCATTGTATATCCCGCCTCGCAAGGGTTGCCCGCCACGCGGCGCAACCTACAGCGTTCCGGTGGCCCTCTCAACCGCCCCACCACGGGACAACCGGGAAAGCGGACTTCAAGACCATGACCGACACCCGCTTCGATCCGCAGGACTGGCAGTCCGTCGCCGAGCGCAGCAGCGACCTGGTGCAGGCGTTCCTGTCGCGCCAGGAGACGCCGTTCGGCGGGTTCAGGCACATGAACGAGACGTTCGCCGACGCCTTCGCCCGCCTGATGCGCGATCCCGCGAAACTCGCCGAGGCCCAGGCCAGCCTCTGGGGCGACTACATGAACCTGTGGCAGACGACGGCCCGCCGCATGATGGGACAGGAGGCCCGGCCGGTCATCGAGCCGGACGCCGACGACCGTCGCTTCCGCGACGAGGCCTGGTCGAAGGACGCCGTGTTCGATCACGTCAAGCAGTCCTACCTGCTGACCGCGAGGTGGCTGCAGAATCTCGCCGGAGACATCGAGGGCCTCGACGAGAAGCAGAGGCAGAAGCTCGATTTCTACACCAAACTCTACGTCGACGCGGTCTCTCCGACCAACTTCGCGGCGACCAATCCCGAAGTGCTGCGCGCCACCAGGGAAAGCCGGGGCGAGAACCTCGTCAGGGGTCTGGCCAACCTTCTCGAGGACCTCGAACGGGGCAAGGGCCGGCTGGCCGTGCGCATGGTCGACGAGGACGCCTTCGAGGTGGGCGGCAACCTCGCCGTGACGCCGGGCAAGGTCGTCTTCAGGAACGACCTCATCGAGCTCATCCAGTACGCCCCGGCCACCGCGACGGTGCATCGCCGGCCGCTGCTCGTCATCCCGCCCTGGATCAACAAGTACTACGTTCTCGATCTCAGGCCGGAAAACTCCTTCGTGCGCTGGCTGGTCGGGCAGGGGCACACCGTCTTCATGATCTCCTGGGTCAATCCCGATGCCTCGCTCGCATCGAAGACGTTCGCCGACTACATGCTCGAGGGTCCCCTGGCGGCTCTCGACGCCGTGACCCGCGCCGTCGGCGAAGAGCGGATCAACGTCCTGGGCTACTGCATCGGCGGCACCCTTCTCGCCACGACGCTGGCCCACCTGGCGGCGAGGAACGACGATCGCGTCGCCTCGGCCACCTACCTGACGTCCCTGGTGGACTTCGAGGAGGTCGGCGACATCGCAGTCTTCATCGACGACGACCAGGTGAGCGACCTCGAGCGGCGCATGGACGAACGCGGCTACCTCGACGGATCGGAGATGGCGGCGACCTTCAACTCCCTTCGCGCCAACGATCTCGTCTGGTCCTTCGTCATCAGCAACTACCTTCTCGGCAAGGACCCCTTCCCGTTCGATATCCTGTACTGGAACAGCGATTCGACGCGTATGCCCGCAGCCATGCACGGCTACTACCTGCGGCGCATGTACCTCGACAACGCCCTCGTCAGGCCGGGTGCGCTGGAGATCGGCGGCACGCCGATCGATCTCTCCCTGATCGGGACGCCGACCTACATCCTCGCCACCCGGGAGGATCACATCGCACCCTGGCGGTCGACCTACCGGGCGACCGCGCACTACCGGGGAAAGACGGTCTTCACCCTGGCCTCATCCGGTCACATCGCCGGTGTCGTCAACCCGCCGGCGAAGAAGAAGTACGGATTCTGGACGAACAGGAACCTCCCCGCCACGGCCGGGGAGTGGTTCGACGGCGCCCGCTACCGGGACGGCTCGTGGTGGCCCCACTGGCAGTCCTGGCTGGCGAGGAGGGCCGGCGCCAGGGTCGCGGCGCGGCAGCCCGGCGCGGGGGAACTGCCGGTTCTTGCCGATGCTCCCGGACGCTATGTGAAGGTGGACCTGAGGAAGCAGGCCTGACTTCAGGGAAAGACCGCGATGCGCGGCAGTCCTTCCGTTTCCTCGAAGCCCGCCATGACGTTCATGTTCTGCAGCGCCTGGCCGGACGCGCCCTTGACGAGGTTGTCGAGGACCGAGACCAGGATCGCGCGCCCGGGGACGCGGTCCGCGAAGACGCCGATGACGCAGGAGTTCGAGCCCCGGACATGGTGCGTCGCGGGGGCGGTGCCCTCCGGCGCCAGCCTGACGAACGGCTCGTCCCGGTAGCGTCCGGCCAGCGAGGCTGAGAGATCCGCGGGCGATGCCCCGTCTCGAAGCGAGACGTAGACCGTCGCCAGGATGCCCCGGTTCATCGGCACGAGATGCGGCGTGAAGGTGCAGCACACCGGCTCGCCCGCCGCTCTCGAGAGCTCCTGGTCGATTTCCGGCGCGTGGCGGTGGTGCGCGATCCCGTAGGCCAGGATGCCTTCGGACACCTCGGTGTGAAGGCTCGATTCCCGCGCCGTGCGGCCCGCGCCGCTCACCCCGGACTTGGCGTCGATGACGATGTCCGTGGTCCCGATCAGCCCGTCCTCGAGGCAGGGGACCAGCGCGAGTTCGGCCGCCGTGGTGTAGCACCCCGGGTTGGCGACAAGCCTTGCCGAGCGGACCTCGTCGCGCCTGATCTCGGTCAGCCCGTAGACGGCCTCGGCCTGCAGTCCGGGCGCCGCGTGGTCGCGGCCGTACCAGCGGGCGTAGACGAGGGGATCGCCGAACCGGAAGTCGGCGGAAAGATCGACGATCTTCAGGTGCCGCGGCAGGTTCCGCAGCGTGGTCTGCACCGTGCCGTGGGGAAGGCAGCAGAACGCCGCGTCGATGCCCGACCATTCGACCTCGTCGAGCGCCACGAGATCGGGCAGTCCCAGATGCGCAAGGTGCGGGTGGACCTCGCCGACCGGCGCGCCGGCGCGCCGGTCCGCCGTCACGCTGACGACGTCGATTCGATCGTGCCCGGCCAGCAGGCGCAGGAGTTCGGCTCCCGTGTAGCCGCTCGCGCCGAGCACCGACACGCTCAGATTGGCGTTGCCCGTCATGGCCAAGATTCCCGCTGTCCGCCCCCGAAGGGCGAGGCGCTCAGGCCGGCGGCTCGACCCCGAACCAGCCGAGGATGTCGACACCGAGCAGGAAGAGCACGATGAGGAGAGTCATGACCGCGGTGCCCGCAAGCAGGGCGCGCTCGGTCCGCACCAATCCGTCTTCCGCACGGACAAGGGCGAGCAGCGCGACGATGGCACGCCTCGGCACAAACGTCATGGCACGACTCCCGGGCTTCAAGCCTGCAACCGCCCCATGATACTCGCCGGCGCGGGTTTGGGAAGGCCGGACGTCAGGGCCCGACGATGGCGTCCTGCGCCCTGGCCGCCTCGGCGAGCAGCCATTCGCGAAACACGCGAACCTTGGGCTTCCTCGTGCTGCCCCGGGGAAAGACCAGCCAGTGGGAGAGGTTCTCGTCGGTCAGGTCGCCGAAGGGCATGACGAGCCGGCCGTCGTCGATGTCGTCCTGCACGATGATGCGGCTTCCCAGCGCGACGCCGAGCCCGGCGGCGGCGGCCTCGAGGACGAGATCGCTGTTGTCGAAGGTGATCCCGCTGCGGCTGTCGACGCCCGCGACGTGAAGGGCGGCCAGCCAGTAGCGCCAGTCCTCGTCGTCCTGGTCGTGGAGCAGCGTGTGGCGGCGCAGGTCCTCCGGCTTCTCCAGGGGATGCCCGGCATCGGCAAGGGCCGGGCTGCAGACGACGATGGTGCGGTCCTCGAACAGCTTGTCCGCCTCGAGACCGGCCCATGAGCCGGTGCCGTAGCGAATGCCGCAGTCGATGTCCTCGCGGTGGAAGTCGACCATGCGGTCGGTCGTCACCATGTGGACCTCGATGTCCGGGTTCCCGCGGTGAAAGTCGCCGAGACGGGGAATGAACCACCTCACGGCGAATGTCGGCAGCATGGTGACCGACAGCGGCCCGTGCTCCTCGCCGCTCGCGACAAGGTTCGTTCCGTCGGCGATCAGGTCGAAGGCCTGGCGCAGGAACGGCAGATACGTCTCGCCCGTCTGCGTCAGCCACAGGCCGCGGCCGTGGCGCTCGAAGAGCCGGGCCCCGAGGCGCTCCTCGAGCCCCTTCACCTGGTGGCTGATCGCCGCCTGGGTGACATTGAGTTCCGCGGCCGCCCGGGTGAACGAGAGATGGCGGCCCGCGGCCTCGAACGCCCGCAGGGCGTTGAGCGACGGAAGGCGCCGGGGTTGCTTCACCTATGAATTTCTCTCATGGCAGGAGTGAAGATATGTCGCTGGTGAAATACCATAGAAATCACTATTTCTCAAGCGTGGCCAAGGCGTTGGGCACCCGCCTCCGAAATCGGGTTGCTCACGCGAGACAATAGGAGAATTGCCATGCTGTTCAAGAGGAACATCCGCAGGATCGGGAGGCGCGACGCCGTCGCCCCCTTCACCCGGCAGATCAACGCCCTCAAGCCGCTGATCCCCTGGGCCCTGTGACCGGCGCCCCCGCAACAGGCCGCGCCGGGCGGCGGAACTCCCGCGAACCGGGGGTTCCGCCGCCTTCGATTCCGGGGGGTCTTGCATGCCGCGGCGGTCCCGTGCGACACAGGATACCGCTTCGCCGCCCGCTCCTGCCGGGCAAGCATCGCCGTGGACTACCTTGACCTGCCGCCCGCCGACCGCTTCGGCCACCTCCTGGAAACACGGGACGTGCTGGTCGCCGACGGCGCCACGGGCACGAACCTTTTCGAGGCGGGACTCGGTTCCGGAGACTCGCCGGAACTGTGGAATGTCGACAGGCCGCATACCGTGACCGCCAACCACGAGGCGATGGCGGCCGCCGGCGCCGACATCATCCTCACCAACAGCTTCGGCGGCAACGCCATGCGGCTGAAGCTGCACGGCGCGGCACACCGCGTCGGCGAGCTCAACCGCGCCGCCGCCGCCCTGGCGAGGGGCGTCGCCGACCGCTGCGGGCGGCCGCTGCTCGTCGCCGGCACGATGGGACCGACAGGCGAGATCATGCGGCCGGTCGGGGACCTCGGCCGCGAGGACGCCGTCGACGCCTTCCGCGAACAGGCACAGGCGCTCGCCCAAGGAGGCGCCGACGTCATCTGGGTCGAGACGATGTCGGCCATCGAGGAGGCGGCCGCCGCCGTCGAGGGGGCGTCATCGAGCGGACTGCCGGTGGTCTGCACCATGACCTTCGACACCAACGGCCGCACGATGATGGGGGTGACGCCGGAGGACGCGGTCGGATTCTGCGACTCCTGCGAAGAGCCGCTGGCGGCGTTCGGCGCCAACTGCGGCAACGGCTTCGGCGAACTCGTCGCCGCCGTTGCCGCCATGGACACGGTCGCGCAGGGACGCCACGTCCTCGTCGCCAAGGCCAATTGCGGCATTCCCGAGTACATCGACGGCGAGATCCGCTACTCGGGCACGCCCGAGGCCATGAAGGTCTATGCCCGGCTGGCCCGGGACGCGGGCGCCGTCATCGTCGGCGGCTGTTGCGGGTCGACGCCCGGCCATATCGCGGCCCTCGCCGCGGCGGCGAGGGAGCACAGGCCCGGCCGGCGGCCGGACCTCTCCGACATCGACGCGGCGCTCGGCCTTTCCCGGATCGCCGGCGCGGCGGGCCGCCGCCGGCCGCGCCGGCGGCGCTGAGCGCCGCACCACACCCGTCGAATTCGAGGGTTGCACGGCCTTCCGCAGCCACTATTGTGCGTCGCACAATTCGCCTAGCGGAGCTCGCCGCCGATGTCCGTCCACCCGTCCGCGATACCCCTTTCCGAAATCCGCGTCGGCCAGTCCGACAGCTACGTGCGCACGGTCACCGAGGCGGACATCGAGAGTTTCGCGGACGTCACGGGCGACGACAATCCCGTGCACTTCGACGAGGGCTGGGCGTCGACCACGAGGTTCAAGGGCCGCATCACCCACGGCATGCTGTCGGCGAGCTACATCTCGGCGGTGATCGGCACCAGGCTTCCCGGCCCCGGCGCCATCTACATGGGCCAGACCCTGAGGTTCTGCGCCCCGGTGAGGATCGGCGACACCGTCTGCGCGAAGGTGACCGTCCGCGCCATCGACGAGGAAAAGCGCCGGCTCACCCTCGACACCGTGTGCACGGTGGGCGACACCACGGTCATCAGGGGCGAGGCGCTCGTCATGGTCCCGCAGACCGAGGACTGATACCCCGCACCCGGCAACTGCGCTACAAGGGTGCATGCGGATCTTTCGCCAGCCGGGGCCCCTTCCCGCCGGACTGTCCGGCCCGGTCATCGCGCTGGGCAACTTCGACGGCGTGCATCGCGGCCACGGCAGCGTCATAGCCCGCGCCATGGAGTTCGCCCGCGACGCCGGCGTGCCGGCCGGGGTTCTCACCTTCGAGCCCCATCCGCGCAGTTTCTTCCAGGGATCCGGGGCGCCCTTCCGCCTCACTTCCTTCCGGCAGAAGTGCCGGGCCCTTGCCGCCACCGGCATCGATCTGATGGTCAACCTCAGGTTCGACCGCGTCATGGCGGCGAGCCTGGCGCAGGACTTCGTCGTCGATGTCCTGGTCGGCCGGCTGGGTGTGCGCCACGTCCTGACCGGTCCGGGATTCGTCTTTGGCCGGGACCGCCGGGGCAACGGCCGCATCCTCGCCCGCATGGCCGAGCGGGAGGGATTCGCGTACACCGAGGTGGCGCCGTTCAGCCTCGCGGGCGGCAGTGTCTCGTCGACGGAGATCCGGCTCCTCGTGCGGCGGGGCCAGGTCGACCGGGCGGCAGGGCTCCTCGGCCGCCTGTGGGAGTACGAGGCGCGCGTCCGCCCGGGCGACCGGCGCGGCCGCGAGATGGGGTTCCCCACGGCCAACCTGCCGCTCGACGGAGTCCTGCATCCCGCCGCGGGCATCTATGCCGTTCGCGTCGGCCTCGGAGACGGCCGGTCCACCACGTGGCACGACGGGGCCGCCTACATCGGCACCCGCCCGACCTTCCACGGCACGACGACGCTGCTCGAGGTGCATCTGTTCGACTGGTCCGGCGATCTCTACCGCTCGCGTCTGAAGGTGGCCTTCGCGGCCCGCGTGCGCAAGGACATGACCTTCGGCAGCGCCGGCGAACTCGCCCGCAAGATCGCCGAGGACTGCGAGACCGCGCGGACGATCCTGGGACGGCTGTCGTCGCGCAGCAGCCGGCATCCGGGCCTCCCCGACGGCTGACCCGTCTCGACAAGCCCCGGCGGCGGTGATAGAGAGCGCGTCGTGGCGGCAGGGCACGGGACATCGCTGCCGATGGTCGGGTGACGCGTCACAACCCCTCGCCGTGACAGGGTTTCGACGGATAGCGCCAGAATGACCGCCGACTACAGGCAGACGCTCTTCCTGCCGCAAACGTCCTTTCCCATGCGCGCCGGCCTTCCGAAGCGCGAACCGGAGATCCTCTCCCGCTGGGAGGCGATCGGGCTCTTCGACCTGCTGCGCCGGGATGCGCGCGGCCGCGAGCCTTTCATCCTCCACGACGGTCCGCCCTACGCCAACGGCCACCTGCACATCGGCCACGCGCTCAACAAGATCCTCAAGGACGTCATCAACCGTTCGCAGCAGATGCTGGGACGGGACGCCAACTACGTTCCCGGGTGGGACTGCCACGGCCTGCCGATCGAGTGGAAGATCGAGGAGCAGTACCGCGCCGCCGGCAGGGACAAGGACGCGGTCGACGTCGTCGAGTTCCGGCGCGAGTGCAGGGAATTCGCGCAGAAGTGGATCGACATCCAGCGCGTCGAGTTCAAGCGCCTGGGCGTGACCGGCAACTGGGACGATCCCTACACGACGATGAGCCATGCCGCCGAGGCGCAGATCGTCCGCGAACTCGGCAAGTTCGTCATGTCCGGCCAGCTCTACCGGGGCTCCAAGCCGGTCATGTGGTCCTGCGTCGAGAGGACGGCGCTCGCCGAGGCGGAGGTCGAGTACCACGATCACGTCTCGCCCACGGTCGACGTGGCCTTTCCCGTCGTCCGCTCGCCGCTGGCGGACCTGGAGGACGTCTCGATCGTCATCTGGACGACCACGCCCTGGACGCTGCCCGGCAACCGCGCGATCGCCTATGGCGAAACGCTCGACTACCGCATCCTCGAGATCGGGCACGCGCGAGGCGCACGGAAGGTGGCCGTCCTGGCCGAGCTTGCCGACGAGACCATGGAACGCTGTTCGGTCGCCGACTGCAGGGAGATCGGCCGCATCGCCGGTGCGGACCTCGCCGGGACCGTGTGCCGCCACCCGTTCAGGGGCCGGGGCTACGACTTCGACGTGCCGTTGCTCGCGGGCCGGCACGTCACCACGGACCAGGGAACCGGGTTCGTGCACATTGCCCCGGGCCACGGCGCCGACGACTGGGCGCTGGGCATGGCCAACGGCATCGAGGTTCCCCAGACCGTGGGCGAGGACGGTGCCTACTTCCAGGATGTTCCCCTGTTTGCCGGCGCCAGGGTGCTCGACGATGACGGCGCCGAAGGCGACGCCAACGCCCGGGTGATCGCGGAACTCTCGGACTCCGGCTGCCTCCTCGGAGCCGGGCGCCTCAGGCACAGCTATCCGCATTCCTGGCGCTCGAAGGCGCCGCTGATCTTCCGCAACACGGCGCAGTGGTTCGTGTCCATGGAATCGGGAGGACTGCGCGCCAGGGCGCTCGAGGCGATCGACGCCACGCGCTGGGTGCCGCCGTCGGGGCGCGAGCGCATCCGCGGGATGATCGAGACGCGCCCCGACTGGGTTCTCTCGCGGCAGCGTGCCTGGGGCGTGCCGATCTCGGTGTTCGTCCACCGCGGGACCGGCGAGGTGCTGCGCGACCAGGCGGTCATCGACCGGGTCGCCGCGGCGGTGGAGGCGCAGGGAGCGGATGCCTGGTTCACCCGCGATCCGCAGGAGTTTCTCGGCGACGGCCGCGCCGCCGGGGACTACGAGCAGGTCACGGACATTCTCGACGTGTGGTTCGATTCCGGCTCGACGCACAGCTTCGTCCTCGAGGCGCGGGACGACCTGCGGTGGCCGGCCTCGCTCTATCTCGAGGGATCGGATCAGCATCGCGGCTGGTTCCACTCGTCTCTGCTGGAATCCGCGGGCACGCGCAACCGCGCGCCCTACGACGCCGTGCTCACCCACGGGTTCGTCGTCGACGGCGACGGGCGCAAGATGTCGAAGTCGCTGGGCAACGTCATCTCGCCCCAGGAGGTCATCGACCGCTACGGTGCCGACATCCTGCGGATCTGGGTGGTCTCGGCGGACTACAGCGAGGATCTGCGCATCTCCAGGGAGATTCTCGACTACCAGGCCACCAGTTACCGGCGCCTGAGGAACACCTTCCGCTTCCTGCTCGGCAACCTCAACGGCTTCGGGGAGGACGAACGCCTCGAGGCCGCCGCGATGCCGGAACTCGAGCGCTGGATCCTGCACCGGCTCCACGAGATCGACGGCCTTGTCCGCAAGGCGTGCGACGACTTCGACTTCCACACCATGTTCGTGGAGCTCCACGGTTTCTGCGCCACGGACCTCTCGGCCTTCTACTTCGACATCCGCAAGGACGTGCTCTACTGCGATCCCCTGGAGTCGGTGCGCCGGCGCGCCTGCCGCACGGTCCTCGACGTCCTGTTCTCGTGCCTTGCGGCGTGGCTTGCCCCGATCCTGTGCTTCACGGCCGAGGAGGCGTGGCTTCTCAGGTTTCCGGGGGACGATGCGAGCGTCCACCGGCGCCTTCTTCCGCAGATCCCGGACGCCTGGCGTGACGATGCCCTGGCCGCGCGCTGGGAGAGGGTCCGCCGGGTGCGCCGCGTGATCACCGGCGCCCTCGAGATCGAGCGGCGGGACAAGCGCATCGGCTCGGGTCTCCAGGCGCACCCCGTGGTTCACGCCCCGGCCGGCGAACTCGCCGCCCTCGAAGGCCTCGACATGGCTGAGATCGCCATCGCCTCGCAGGTGACGCTCAGAGAGGGCCGGGGTCCCGGCGACGCCTTCCGGCTCGAGGATGTCGAGGACATCTCGGTCGAGGTCGGTCCTGCCTCGGGCGAGCGCTGCGAGCGCTGCTGGAGGGTCCTCGACGAGGTCGCGCAGAGCGCCGGCGACCTCTGCCGGCGGTGCTGTGACGCCGTGGCGCTGCGCGTGCCGGGTTGAGCATGCCCGGCAGAGGACTGACGCTCGCCCTTGCGATCGCCGTCCTGATCCTTGCAGCCGACCAGGTCTCGAAGACCCTCGTCATCGCGCTGATGGCCGGCCGCGGCTTCGAGCCGCTCGACGTCACTGCCAACCTCTCTGTCGTGATGGTGTGGAACCGGGGCGTCAGCTTCGGGATGCTGTCGGGCGGCGACGAGACCGTACGCTGGGCGTTCACCGGCCTTGCCTTCGCCGTGGCCGCGGGCCTCGTCGTCTGGGCCGCGCGTGTTGCAAACCCCTGGCAGGCCGCCGCCGCGGGTCTCGTCGCCGGAGGTGCGGTGGGCAACGGCGTCGACCGGATCATGTACGGCGCGGTCGCGGACTTCATCGATCTTCACGCAGGCCGCTGGAGCTGGCCCGCCTTCAATGTCGCCGATTCGGCGATCACCGCGGGCATCGCCTTGCTCCTGGTCCACGCCTTGTTGAGTGGCAGGCGCGGACGCTAAGATGACACCATGATCCGGCATCCTCTCGCCATCGCCGCCGCCATCGCGGGCGCCCTTGTCCTCGGCGCCTGCGGGAACCTGCGCGAATCCCTCGGGCTCATCCACAACGCGCCCGACGAGTTCCGCGTGGTGTCCCACGAGCCCCTGGTGGTGCCCGATTCCCTCGATTCCCTGCCGCCTCCCGAACCCGGAACGCCGAGGCCCCAGGAGGTCCTGCCCCAGGCAAGCGCCGAGGAGGAGCTTCTCGGCGCCGCGCTCGGGCCGGTGGATGCCAGCGCCTCGGAATCCCTGCTCCTGGACATGGCCGGTCCCGCCGAACCCGGCATTCGCGCCCTCGTCGATGCCGAGCGCCGGACCCTGCTCGACAACGTTCCGTGGATCGAGAGCGTCAACATCTTCCGCGACCTGGGTGACCCGACCGAGGTGCTGGTCGATCCGGAAAAGGAAACCCGGCGTCTCCAGGGGATCGCCGCCCTGGGGTTGCCGATCGATTCCGGCGAGTTCATCGACTCCGTGCTCGAACCGGAGGAGAAGGCCCTCCTCGAGGGGCTCCTCTGAACCATGCGGATTCGAGCCCCTGCCCTGGTGCTGCTTGCGGGATCGCTCTGCCTGGCCGGCTGCGACACCGAGGAGACGCTCGCCGGGCGCGTCGAACGCGCCGTCACCGAGTCGACCGTGGCGATGTCGAGTCCGCTCATCGTGCCGCCGTCGTTTTCCCTGCGTCCCGGCAGCGAAGCCGGACACCCCCCGGCGGCCGGCGGCGGCGAGGGGGCAGGCACCGATCTTTCGCTCCTCGACACGACGTCGGCGGAGACGAGCCTTCTCCTGCATGCCGGCGCGGACGCCGCGGAATCCGGGATCCGCGACACGCTCGCCCGCGAGAACGCCGTGCTTTCCGGGAACCCCGAACTGGTGCGCTCCCTTCTCTTCGGGAACCACCCCGCCGTGCCTCCCGAGGTCGAGCCCGTCGTGGACACCGCCGACGAGGACGAGGGCTTCTGGGACTGGTTCTAGTCCCGGCCCCTCCAGGATCCCGATGCTCCCACAGGCGGCCCCCGGCCACGCCGGTTGCCGTCGGCGTCGCGCTCCGGCAGATTGGCGTTCCGCGTGTTGACGAGGACAGGATGGGCGACTTTCCCGCTCGTTTCATGATCGGGACCGGCTTCGTGGCACATCCGGCCGGCACGGACCCGTTCGGCCGGCCGGCCGTGGACGACCCTGGGGAGCAGCGTCGATGAGCGTGATCCGGCGTCTCGGCGAGACGACCGTCAACCGCATCGCCGCCGGCGAGGTGATCGAGCGGCCGGCGTCGGTCGTCAAGGAACTGGTCGAGAACGCCATCGACGCGGGCGCCGCGACGATCGGCGTCGAGGTCGACGGCGGCGGCCGGCGGCGGATCGCCGTGTCGGACGACGGCACCGGGATGGACGCCGGCGACCTCGCGCTCGCCGTCGAACGCCACGCGACGTCCAAGCTTCCGGGCGACGACCTCACCGACATCGCCACCCTGGGATTCCGCGGAGAGGCCCTGCCGTCGATCGGCGCCGTCGCGCGCCTCGCCATCACCACGCGGCAGCGGGGAAGCGACGGCGCCCTGGCGGTCCCGGTCGAGGCGGGCCGGATCGGCGCCGTCGGACCGGCCGCCCGCAATCCGGGCACCACGGTCGAGGTCCGGGATCTCTTCTTCGCGACACCGGCGCGCCTGAAGTTCCTCAAGTCCGAGCGCGCCGAGAACGCCGCTGTCGCCGATGTCGTCAGGCGCCTCGCCATGTCCCGCCATGCGGTCGCCGTGACCCTGAAGTTCAACGCCAGGACCAGCTTCGCCTGCCGCGCCGAAGACGGTGGCGGCCCGGACGCCCGCCTCGCCCGTCTCGGCGCCCTCCTCGGCAAGGACTTCCAGGAGAACGCCGTTCCCGTCGAGGCCGGGCGCGACGGTCTCCGCATCGCCGGATTCGCCGCCCTGCCGACCTTCAACAGGGCGAACACCCTGGGGCAGTTCCTCTTCGTCAACGGCCGGCCTGTTCGCGACCGCCTGCTTCTGGGCGCGGTCAGGGGGGCCTACCAGGGCGTCCTCGCGCCCAACCGCCATCCCATGGTGGCGCTCTTCCTCGATCTCCCCGCCTCGACGGTGGACGTCAACGTCCACCCCGCCAAGGCGGAGGTGCGGTTCCGGGACAGCCAGCAGGTCCGCAACCTCGTGGTGAGCGCCATCCACCGCGCCATCGAGAACCACGGCCAAAGGACCTCCACGACCGTCTCGAGGGAGGCGCTGGAGAGCCTGCGGCCCGCCGCCGCGCCGCTGCCCGGGACCCTCTTCACGCCGCGGCGCTCAGCCGGACCGGAACGGCGCGGCGGCCTGGCGCCGTCGGCTCCGTTCATCGACATCGACGAAGCGGACAGGCAGGCCGGAACGGAGACGACGGACTATCCGCTCGGCGCGGCGCGGGGCCAGCTCCACGACACCTATGTGATCGCCCAGACCGGAGACGGCATCGTCATCGTCGATCAGCACGCCGCGCACGAGCGCCTCGTTCTCGAGCGCATGAAGGCCGCAATGGCGAAGGAGGCCGTGGGACGCCAGGTTCTCCTGCTGCCCGAGGTGGTGGAACTCGACGAGGCCGCTGCCGAGCGACTGGCGGCGCGGCGGGACGAGTTCACGAGAATGGGTCTCGTCTTCGAGAAGTTCGGTCCCGGCGCCGTCGTGGTGCGGGAAACGCCCGCCATCCTGGGCGACACGGACGTCCAGGGCCTCATCCGCGATCTTGCCGACGAGCTCGCCGAGCACGACGGTGCCCTGGCGCTCGCCGAGCGGATCGAGCATGTCTGCAGCACCATGGCCTGCCACGGCAGCGTGCGCGCGGGCCGGCGGCTCAACGCGGCCGAGATGAACGCCCTGCTGCGCGACATGGAGGCGACGCCCAATTCCGGCCAGTGCAACCATGGCCGGCCGACCTGGGTGGAACTCAAGCTCGCCGACATCGAGCGCCTGTTCGGCCGCCGCTGATCCCGCCTCTAGTCCGCAAGCCTCAGGAACGCCAGGCGCGTGCGCCCCCGGACGCGCTCGTCGACCGGCTCGAAACCCTCCGGGGCCTCGAAACCGGCCCGCCGCGGAAGCTCCACGACGGCGAGCGCCCCGGGGGCAAGCCAGGCGCCTGCGACGAGGTTGAGGAGCGCCCCCTCAGCCAGCCCGGAATCGTAGGGAGGGTCGAGGAAGGCAAGGTCTATCGGCTGCGCTATCGCCGGCAGGGGGCGCCGAAGGTCGCACCTGATGATGTCGCTGCGCCGCTCTTCGCCCAGGGCCCCGACATTCCTCGATGCGGCGTCGAGCGCGGCCGGGGCATTGTCGACGAGAACGGCGCTGCGGGCCCCGCGCGACAGCGCCTCGAGGGCCAAGGCGCCGGTGCCGCAGAAGAGGTCCGCCACGCGCGCGCCCTCGAGGCCGCGCCACGCCGGCCCGTGGAGGAGAAGATTGAAGAGGGCCTCGCGCACCCTGTCGGACGTCGGCCGGATGTCCCCGCCCGCCGGCGCAAAGAGGCGGCGGCGCCTATGACGGCCGGCGACGATGCGCATCGATCCTGGCGGACCAGCGTGAGCCGAGCTGCTCCCTCAACACCTTGCGCGGCACCTCCTCCACGGCGCGGCGCGCCAGGGAGCCGAGCTGGAACGGACCGTGGGACGTCCGGATCAGCCGGTTCACCGAAAGCCCGAGCGATCCCAGGACCCTGCGGATTTCCCGGTTCCGGCCCTCGGCGAGGGTCATCGTCAGCCAGGCGTTGGCGCCCGAACGGCTGTCGATGCGCGCGGCGATGGCGCCGTAGTCGACGCCGTCGACCGTGACGCCCCGCGAGAGCCCCCCGAGGGCTTCGCCCGTGACGGGGCCGAAGACGCGCACCCGGTAGCGGCGGATCCAGCCCGACCGGGGGAGTTCCAGGGCGCGGGCGAGGTCGCCGTCGTTGGTGAGGAGGAGGAGGCCTTCGGAAGCGATGTCGAGGCGGCCGACGGCCAGCACGTGGGGGAATCCCTGTGGCAGGACGTCGAAGACGGTGCCGCGGCCCTTCTCGTCCTTCCTCGACACCACCAGCCCGCGGGGCTTGTGGAAGCGCCACAGCCGCAAGGGGGGACGCGGCGCGATGCGCTCGCCGTCCACAGTAACGGTATCCGCCGCCGTGACGGTGACGGCCGGCGTCTCGAGAACGACGCCGTTCACCGCCACCCTGCCCTCGCCGATCAGCCTTTCGGCCCCGCGCCTCGAGGCGACGCCGGCATGCGCGAGGCGCCGCGCGATGCGTTCGCCCGTCACCTCCGGCAGGCTTCGATGAAGGCGCGGAACAGCCGCCCGTCGCCCTGCGAAATCCCGTACTCGGGATGCCACTGGACGCCGAGGCAGAAGCGGTAGCCGGGATGCTCGATCCCCTCGATGACGCCGTCGGGCGCGACCGCGTTGACCGTGACACCCTCGCCGATGCCGTCGGCCGCCTGGTGATGGGCGCTGTTGACCGGCAGTTCGCCGACGCCGACGATGTCGTGAAGCCGGGTGCCCCGCGCGACCGCCACGGTGTGCCCCGCACTGGTGCGCGGACCCGGCTGCTCGTGCGCCAGGCAGTCGGGGACGGCATCCGGAATGTGCTGGATCAGGGTGCCGCCGAGCACGACGTTGAGCAATTGCTGGCCGCCGCAGATCCCGAACACGGGAAGATCGCGCTTCAGCGCCCCCTCGGCGACAGCCCATTCGAAGCGCGTGCGCCGGTCCTTGGTGGTCACCGTCTCGTGGCGGGTCCCGGCGCCGAAGAGGGCGGGGTCGATGTCGAAGGCCCCGCCGGTGACGATCACGCCGTCGAGCTCCTCGAGATAGACCCCGGCGAGATCCGTCTCGTGGCTGACGGCGACGGGCAGCCCTCCCGCGTCGGCGACCGACGCCATGTAGTTCCGGCGGATCGCGTACCACGGCATGCTGGAATAGGGACCGGGTTCCTCCGAATCGAGCGTCAGGCCGATGAGGGGGCGTCTTGAGGGCATCGCGTCACCTTGGCACCTGGCGATTTACTGTGGCGTCCCGCCCCCGCGCGTGCAAGATCGGAACCATGGAGGGATCGCCGACTTTCATGGAACTCGCCATCGCCGAGGCGAGGGCTGCCGCCGCGCGCCGGGAACCGCCGGTGGGCGCCGTCGTCGTCCTCGAAGGCGAGGTCATCGCCTCGGCCGGCAACCGCGTCCGCGAGCTGCGCGATCCCACGGCCCACGCGGAAATCCTGGCCCTGCGGCAGGCCTGCCGGACTCTGGGCCGGCACCGCCTCGACGGCGCCGACCTTCACGTCACCCTGGAACCCTGCGCCATGTGCGCCGCGGCGGTCGCCGCGGCGCACATCCGCCGTCTTTGTTTCGGCGCCGGAGACCCCAAGGGCGGAGCGGTCGAACACGGCATCCGGCTCTTCGATCAGCCGACCTGCCATCACCGCCCCGAGGTCTACGGCGGCATCGACGAGAGGCGGTGCGAGGACCTCCTCAAGGCGTTCTTCGCCGCCTTGAGGAGCTGAGCGGTCCGGGCGGTCAGAGGCCCGCCACGATGTCTTCCCAGACCTCCACCATCAGCTGCTCGATCTCCGGTTCGGCCGGAACCCAGAAACTGGTGCCTTCCATGAGCCGGACCGGATCGTCATAGCCCAGGGCGATGAGGGTCTGCCGGTCCACCAGGTCGAACGACTTGATGTTGCCGTGTCCGTAGCCATAGGCCTCGATGAGGAACTTGCCGGTCTCCGGGGCGAGCCAGGCGTTGATGAAGTCGTAGGCCATCTGCTCGTCGTTCTCGGCCGTGGCGAGGTGCACGAGACCGCAGGCCCAGCCGAAGGCGCCTTCCTTCGGCGCCGCGAAGGCCACCGGCACGCCCTGGTCGAGCAGATTGACGAGGGCCTCGTTCCAGGCATAGGCGACGACGCACTCGCCCGATGCGACCGCCTGTTCCATGTCGGTCTGGCTGTCCCAGTAGAAGCGGACGAGATCACGCTGCTTGCGCGCAACGACCGCGGCCTCATGAACCTGCTCGGCCGTCGGGAACAGGGGATCGTAGCCCATGAGCTTGAGGGCGATGGAGAGCATGGCCGAATCGTTCCTGCCGCAGATCCGGCCCGCGTAGCGCTCGTCGTACATCATGCCCCAGGTTTCCTCGCCCTCGTGGATGTCGGTGCGATAGATCATCGACGAGAGTCCGAAATCGCTGATGGCCATGTAGACATCACCGTCGATGGTGGCGCCGTTCATGGTGTGGAGCGCGGGGAACATGTCGTCCCAGTACTCGATCCTCGAGGTGTCCAGCGGCTGGATGACGCCGGCGGCATGCCAGCGCGGCACGTCATTCACGCAAGGGTGCGCGAGATCGGCGGTGAAGCCCGCCCGGATCTTCTGCAGGCCGTCCTCGGACGAGGCGAAGATCGACCATTCCGGCGACTGCCCGTGCTTGTCGATGAAGGACTGGTGCAGCTCGGGAACCTCGTAGGCCGACCACGTGAAGTAGTGGATCATGTCGCCCTCGGCCGCCCTGGCGCCCGGCGCCAGAGACGAGGCGACCGGCGCCAGGCCGGCGGCGGCAGCGGCGGCCATGAACTCGCGACGGCCGATTTCCCTGTTGACGAACTTCTTCTGCAGGACCTCGATGCGAGGCTTTCTCAGGACATGCATGGTTCGAACCCTTCCTTGATAGCTGTTGTTCCGCACATACCGGGGCCTAGAGGCCCGCGATGACGTCCTCCCAGACCTCGTACATCAGCTGGTTGATGTCCGCAGAGACGGGAATCCAGAAGTTCGTGCCCTCCATCAGGCGCACGGGGTCGTCATAACCCAGGGCGACGAGGGTCTCGCGGTCCACCAGGTCGAAGGACCTGATGTTGCCGTGACCGTAGCCGTAGGCCTCGATGAGGAACTTGCCGGTCTCCGGAGCGAGCCAGGCGTTGATGAAGTCGTAGGCCATCTGCTCGTCGTTCTCGGCGGCGGCGAGGCGCACGAGGCCGCAGGCCCAGCCGAAGGCGCCTTCCTTCGGCGCCGCGAAGGCCACCGGGATCCCCTGTTGGAGGAGGTTGACCAGGGCCTCGTTCCAGGCATAGGCAACCACGCACTCGCCGGTCGCCACGGCCTGCTCCATGTCGGTCTGGCTTTCCCAGTAGAAGCGGGCGAGCGGGCGCTGCCTGCGGGTCATCTCCGCGGCTTCCATCACCTGGTCCGCCGTCGGATTCATCGGCTCGTAGCCCAGGAGCTTCAACGCGATCGAGAGGTTCGCCGAGCCGTTGTTGGGGCAGATGCGTCCGGCGTAGCGCTCGTCGAACAGCATGTTCCAGGTTTCCTCGCCCTCGTAGATGTCGGTCCGGTAGATGACCGACGAGAGTCCGAAATCGCTGATCGCCATGTAGACCTCGCCGCCGATCATCGCCCCGTTCATCGCGTGGAGGGCCGGGAACATGTCGTCCCAGTGGTCGATGCGCGAGGTATCCAGCGGCTGGATGACGCCGGCGTCGTGCCAGCGCGGAACATTGTCGACACAGGGGTGCGCGAGGTCGGCGGTGAAGCCCGCCCTGATCTTCTGCAGGCCGTCCTCGGCCGAGGCGAAGATCGACCACTCCGGCGACTGCCCGTGCTTGTCGATGAAGGGCTGGTGGAGCTCGGGAACCTCGTAGGCCGACCACGTGAAGTAGTGGATCATGTCGCCCTCGGCGGCCCCGGCGCCCGGCACCAGCGACGAGGCGACCGGCGCCAGGCCGGCAGTGGCGGCGGCGGCCATGAAGTCCCGGCGGCCGATCTGGCGGTTGACGAGCTTCTTCTGCAGCGCCTCGACGCGCGGCTTCCTGAGGACATGCATCGCCGAATGCCTCCCTCCTTCTCCCCGCATGATCATGAACCGCGCCCGCGCCTTCATCAAGCCGGACCCTCGCACGACGGGGCCGGGCGCGTTATCCTGCCTGACAAGCCGCCGGCACACGGTATCCGGACCATGGACGAAGCGCAGAGAATCAAGGGGAAGGCGTTCAGGGACCTGCATTCGGCGGACGGGATATTCGTGATGCCGAACGCCTGGAACGCCGGCAGCGCCCGCATGCTCGAAGCGGCCGGCTTCCCGGCCGTGGGCACGACCAGTGCCGGCATCGCGTTCTGCCTGGGGCTTCCCGACAGCGAGGGAGCCCTGACCCGCGAGGCGGCGCTGCAGGAGACCTTCCGGATTGCCCGCGCGGTCCGCCTGCCGGTCAGCGTGGACGCCGAGAACGGCTACGGACACGCGCCCGAAGAGGTGGCAGAGACCATCCACCTGGCGGCGGAGACCGGCGCGGTCGGCGCGAGCATCGAGGACTATGCCGCCGCCTGGGGCACCGGCGACCTCTACGACCGGGTGCTGGCGGTGGAGAGAATCGAGGCGGCGGTGGCGGCGGCCACCTCCCTTGCGTTTCCCTTCACCCTGACCGCACGGGCCGAGTGCTATCTCGTCGGGCACCCGGACCCGTTCGCGGAATCGCTGGCCAGGGCCACCCTCTACCGGGAGGCGGGCGCGGACTGCCTCTACGTGCCCGGAATGACCGACGCCAGCGCCATCGGCCGGCTGGTGAAGGAAGTCGGCGCCCCGGTCAACGTGGTCATGGGTCTTGCCGGCGCCCCGTTGAGCGTCGCCGAGCTCGAGGATCTGGGGGTCAGGCGGGTGAGCATCGGCGGATCGCTCGCCCGCGCCACCTTCGGAGTCATCCGCCGGGCGGCCGCCGAGATCCGCGACGAAGGCACCTTCGGCTACGCGCAGCAGCAGGTTCCGGACGCCGAGCTCTGCCGGTTCTTCGCCGCCCGGCAGGATTCGGCCGCATCGTGACCGAAAGAGCCGGGAGAACCATGATCGTCCCGCACCTCGACGGGCGGAAGCGATCGACCCGAGGTCTCCGGCACCCTTTCGAGTCACGTGCGGAGCCGTCGGCATGACAGGAGTCCCGTGCCTGGCCGATCAATCGTCCGGGTCATGCCGAAGACGCGGCGCTCTGCGGATGGATTGGACAGGCGGACCGCTCTGGCCTAGGGTTTCTTGCTGTGTGGAGGCGTGCCGATTGCACCATTGATCCCCTAACTACAACAGCTTAAGGCACGACATCCACCATTTCCTGGTCCGCAGGCCGCGCGCCGCGAACGATCCGGCTCCGCCGCTTTGCGCAGAACGCCTGAACAGAAGGAAGATCAAGCATGAAGAACACGCTGAAAGCGGCGGCTGCCGCCGCGAGTGCGCTCCTTGCCCTTTCGACGAGCGCCTCGGCCGAGGGACTCAAGGTGGGCATGATCACCACCCTGTCGGGCGGCGGCTCGGCGCTGGGTGTCGACGTGCGCGACGGATTCATGCTCGCCGTCGGGCAGTCGGGGCGCACGGACGTCGAGGTCGTCATCGAGGACGACCAGCGCAAGCCGGAGATCGCCGTGCAGATCGCCGACAAGATGGTGCAGTCCGACAAGGTCGACGTGCTGACCGGCATCATCTGGTCGAATCTCGCGCTTGCCGTGGTGCCGTCCGTGGTCCAGCAGGGCAAGTTCTACCTCTCGCCCAACGCCGGCCCCTCGGCCCTCGCCGGTTCGGGGTGCCACGAGAACTACTTCAACGTCGCCTGGCAGAACGACAACCTCCACGAGGCGGCGGGCGGCTACGCCAACGACGCCGGCTACGCCAGGACGTTCATCCTGGCGCCGAACTACCCGGCCGGCCACGACGCGCTCACCGGCTTCAAGCGCCACTTCGCCGGCGAGGTCGCCAGCGAGATCTATACGGAGCTCGGCCAGAAGGACTATGCCGCGGAGATCGCCCAGATCCGCGCCTCCGACGCCGACAGCGTCTTCTTCTTCCTGCCGGGCGGCATGGGCATCTCGTTCATGAAGCAGTATGCCGGCTCGGGCGTCGATCTTCCGGTGGTCGGTCCGGCGTTCTCGTTCGACCAGGGCATCCTCGGCGCCGTGGGCGAGGCGGCACTGGGGGTCATGAACACCTCCCAGTGGTCGAAGGACCTCGACAACGAGGCGAACGCGGCCTTCGTCGCCAGCTTCCAGGAAGCCTACGGCCGCCTCCCCTCGCTCTACGCCTCGCAGGGATTCGATACCGCCAATCTCCTGCTGTCGGCGCTCGACGGGGCCGCCGTCTCCGATGCGGACGCCTTCCGCGAGGCGTTGCGGGCGGCCGACTTCGCCTCAGTGCGCGGGGACTTCCGCTTCGGGCCCAACCACCACCCGGTCCAGGACATCTACGTGCGCGAGGTCGTCATGGAAGACGGCGTCCTCACCAACAGGATCGTCTCCCTGGCCCTGGAGGATCACGCGGACGTCTATGCCGCCGAGTGCTCCATGTAGCTCGCTGGCAGTCTCCGGCGGACGCCCCCTGACGGGGAGATGTCCGCCGGAGCCGCGGTCCCGACATGCCGGTCACCCTGATCGCCGAACAGGTCCTCAACGGGCTGCAGTTCGGCGTGATGCTGTTCCTGATGTCCGCCGGCCTGACCCTGGTCTTCGGCGTCATGGGCCTGATCAACCTCGCCCACGGCTCGCTCTACATGATCGGGGCGTTTGCCTGCGCGGCCGTGACGGCGGCCACGGGCTCGTTCTGGCTCGGCCTCGCGGCAAGCCTCGCCGCCGCAGCCGCGGCCGGCGCGCTCATCGAGGTGGCCGTGATGCGGCGGCTCTACGAGCGCGGCCACCTCGACCAGGTGCTCGTCACGTTCGCGCTCATCCTCGTGCTGTCCGAAGGGACGCGCTGGATTTTCGGGTCCTTTCCCCTCTACCTCGACATTCCGCCCGCGCTCGCGGGGACCGTCATGCTGCCCGGCGGCCTCGAGTACCCGCTCTACCGCCTCGTCATCATCGCGACCGGCCTGATCGTCGCCGCCGGCCTCTTCCAGCTCATCTCCCGGACACGCCTCGGGATGCGCATCCGCGCCGGCGAATCGGACCGCGAGATGATCGCCTCCCTGGGCGTCAATGTCCGCCTGCTCTTCACCGTCGTCTTCGCCCTGGGGGCGGCTCTCGCGGGGTTCGCCGGGGCCGTGATCGGCACCATCCAGTCGGTCGAGGTCGGCATGGGCGAGCCCGTCCTGATCCTCGCCTTCGTGGTGATCGTCATCGGCGGCATCGGCTCGGTCAAGGGCGCGCTCGTCGGCGCCATCCTCGTCGGTGTCACCGATACCGTCGGCCGGGTCCTCCTGCCGGTGATTCTCACCGGCATCCTCGAGCCCGCCGACGCCGCGGCCGTGGGCTCCTCGCTCGCCTCCATGCTCATCTACCTCCTCATGGCCGGCATCCTGTTCTTCAGGCCGGGCGGCCTCTTCGGCAGGCTCGCCTGACCCGAACGATGCGCGAATCGATCGTCCATCCCGCCGTCGCCCTCGTTCTTCTCGCCGTTCCCCTGGCGGGTCATGTCTTCGGCGAGCCCTACCTCATCACCCTGGCGACACGCGTCGCCATCCTCGGGATGGCGGGCGTCGGCCTCAACCTGGTCCTGGGATACGGGGGCCTCGTCTCGCTGGGACATGCCGCCTATTTCGGTGTCGGCGGCTACGTCGCGGGCATTCTCGCCTGGCATGCCTTCCACCAGCAACCGGTGCTGCTCTGGCCGGTGGTCCTCGACGGAACCGGCAGCATGGTCGCGCTGTGGCTTGCGGCGATGGCGGGCGGCGCCCTCCTGGCCTTCCTCATCGGCTGCCTGTCGCTGAGGACCAGCGGCGTCTACTTCATCATGATCACCCTCGCCTTCGCCCAGATGCTCTACTACTTCACGGTGTCCTGGCCCGCCTACGGCGGCGAGGACGGCCTGCCGATCTTCGTGAGAAGCCGGCTGTTCGATCTTCCCACCATGGATCCCCTGACGTTCTTCCTCATCGTCTACTGCGCGCTCGTCGCCGTCGTCGCCTTCACATCGGCAGTGGTGAACTCGAGGTTCGGGCTGGCGCTCGATGCCGCCAGGCAGAACGACGCCCGCGCGAGAAGCGTCGGCATCGGCGTCTTCCGTATCCGCCTGGTCGCCTTCGTCATGTCGGGCGCCATCACGGCGTTGGCCGGCGCTCTCTTCGTCGACCTCAACCGCTTCGTCAGCCCGTCCATGCTGAGCTGGCACACGTCCGGTGAAATCATGATCTTCGTGATCCTGGGAGGCGTGGCCCGCCTGTGGGGTCCCGTCGCCGGCGCAGCGCTCTACGTCCTGCTGGAACAGGTCCTCGGCGGCATGACGGACCACTGGCAGTTCTGGGTCGGCCTGCTCCTCGTCGGCGTGACGCTCTATGCCCGGGGCGGCATCATGGGGGTCCTGATCCGTGACCGCTGACCCCTCCGCCGGCGGCGCCGTTCTCGAGGTCGCCGGGCTCTCGAAGAGCTTCGGTGCGCTGAAGGCCAACGATGCCGTCACGTTCGATCTGAAGGCCGGAGAGATTCACGCGCTGATCGGACCCAACGGAGCCGGCAAGTCGACGCTTCTCGGGCAGATCGCCGGAGAGATTCGCCAGGACAGCGGCGCCATCCGCTTCCGGGGGCGCGACATCGGGGCGCTCGGCGCCGCGGAGCGCGCCCGGCTCGGTCTGGCGCGCACCTTCCAGGTCTCCTCCCTCATCCCGCAGTTCACGGCGCTGGAGAACGCCATGCTCGCCGTCCAGGGGCGCCGCGGCGAGAGCATGAGATTCTTCGCCCCCGTCAGGAAGGACCGCGAACTCGCGGCGGCCGCGCGGACATGCCTCGGACGCGTGGGGCTCCAGCACCGCGCGGCGGTTCGCGCCGGCGAGCTCAGCCATGGCGAGCGGCGCCTGCTGGAAATCGCCATCGCCCTGGCGCTCGATCCCGCCGCCTTCCTGCTCGACGAGCCGATGGCCGGCATGGACCCGGAAGGCTCGCAGGCGCTGGTCCGCCTTCTCGACGGACTTCGCCGGACGGCGCCGCTGCTTCTCGTCGAGCACGACATGGATGTCGTCTTCGCCCTGGCCGACAGGATCTCGGTTCTCGTCTACGGGCGCATCGTCGCCAGCGGCCCCCCGGACGCCATCCGCGCCGACAGCCTGGTGCGCCAGGCCTATCTCGGGACCGGGGACCCGTGACGCCGCTCCTCGGCATCCGCCGTCTCGAGGCATGGTACGGCCCCAGCCAGGCGCTGTTCGGCGTCGACCTCGAGGTCGGCGCCGGCGAGGTTGTGGCGCTGATGGGACGCAACGGCATGGGCAAGACGACGACGATCAGGGCGCTCTCGGGCCTGATGGAGCGATGCCGCGGCGGGATCGAACTCGACGGCCGCAGCATCCTCGGGCAAGAGTCCTTCCGCATCGCCCGTCTCGGCACGGGCCTGGTGCCGGAGGGCCGGCGGTGCTTTCCGAACCTGACGGTGCGCGAGAACCTCGTCGTGGCGGCGCGGCGGGGCTACTGGAACCTCGCGCGGGTGCGGGAGCTGTTTCCCGCGCTCGAACCCCGTCTCCAGCAGGATGCTGCGACCCTGTCGGGAGGAGAACAGCAGATGCTGGCGATCGGCCGCGCGCTGATGACCAACCCGAAGCTCCTGGTCATGGACGAGGCCACCGAAGGCCTGGCGCCGACGGTGAGGAGCGAGATCTGGGCGGCGATCCGCATGCTGAAGTCCTCGGGGCAGTCGATCCTTCTGGTGGACAAGATGCTCGGCGACCTCCTCGCCAATGCCACGCGCTGCGTCATCCTCGAAAAGGGCCGGACCGCCTGGACCGGCGAGCCGGGCGGCCTCGACGACGATGTCGCCCACCGCCTCCTGGGAGTCTGAAACCCGTCAGGCGCCGCGCCGGATCCCCTTCCGGCCGATGTCGCGGCGGCAGAAACCGTCCGGCCAGTCGATCCGGTCGACTGCGCGGTAGGCGCGGTCGCGGGCCTCGACCAGGGTCCCGCCCAGCGCGGTCACACCGAGCACGCGCCCTCCCGCCGACACCCAGCGGTCCTTCTGCCTGGCGGTGCCGGCATGGAAGATCGCGACACCGTCGCCGGCCGCCGCGTCGAGCCCGCCGACCGGCGTCGCCCGCGGGTACGATCCAGGGTAGCCCTTCGTCGCCATCACCACCGTCAGGGCGGCCTCGCCGCGCCACCTCAGGTCGACGTGGTCGAGCATGCCGTCGCGGCAGGCCAGCAGCGCGGGCACGAGATCGGACTTCAGGCGCATCATCAGGACCTGGCACTCCGGATCGCCGAAGCGGACGTTGTATTCGAGGAGCTTCGGGCCCTCGGCGGTGATCATCAGACCGGCGTAGAGGACCCCGCGGAAGGGCGTGCCGCGGCGCGCCATTTCGGCGATCGTCGGACGGATGATGCCGTCGAGGATGACGGCTTCGGCGGCCGCGTCGACCACCGGCGCCGGTGAATAGCACCCCATCCCTCCGGTGTTGGGACCACTGTCGCCGTCGCCGACGCGCTTGTGGTCCTGGGCGGTCGCCAGCGGCAGGACGGAGGCGCCGTCCACCAGGACGTGATAGCTCGCCTCCTCGCCTTCGAGGTGCTCCTCGACGACGACGGTTGCGCCGGCATCGCCGAAGACCCGCGAGACGAGCGCATCGTCGATGGCCGCGAGGGCCTCGTCCTCGCTCATGGCCACCGTCACACCCTTGCCGGCGGTAAGGCCGTCGGCCTTGACGACCACCGGCGCGCCGACCTCGCCGATCCACGTCCTTGCCTGCGCCGCGTCGCCGAAACGGCGCCAGCGCGCCGTCGGGACGCCGGCGGCATCGGCCACCTCCTTCATGAAGGCCTTGGATTCCTCGAGTCGCGCCGCCGCCGCGGTCGGCCCGATGCAGGCCACACCCGCCTCCTCCATGGCGTCCACGATCCCGGCGACGAGCGAGGCTTCCGGACCGGGGACCACGAGGTCGATGCCGTTGTCACGGGCGAAGCCGACGAGGCCGCAGACGTCGTCCGCCGCAAGGTCCACCGGCCGGGCCTCCATGGCGATGCCCGCATTGCCGGGAGCGCAGTACACCGCCGTGACGAGCGGCGAGTTGGCGATCACGCTCACAAGCGCGTGCTCCCGCCCGCCGCTCCCGGTGACGAGGACCTTCATCGGCGCACCCCGCTCCCGCCCAACTGGCCTTGACGAGCATGTCTTGTATCATGCCCGGACCATGGAAGCATCCGGCGCCACACCCTCACCTGAAGGCAACATTCCCGAGTTCGGCGTCGTCGAGATCTCGGCGAAGGTCCGTTCGACGGTCGAACAGGCGTTCGAGCGGGTCCGCGTGCGCGGCGAGGTCGGCCGGGTCACGCGGGCGGCCTCGGGCCACGTCTACCTCTCCTTGAAGGAAGACAACGCCGTGCTCGACTGCGTCTGCTGGAGGGCGGCGGCGAATCGCCTGAAGCACGCCCCCGAACAGGGCCTCGAAATGGTGGCCACCGGCAGGCTGACGACCTATCCCGGCCGCTCGAACTACCAGCTCGTCGTCGAGAGCCTGGAACCGGCCGGGCTCGGGGCGCTGATGGTGCTCCTGGAGAAGCGGCGCAGGCAACTGGAAGCCGAGGGCCTCTTCGACGCCGCGCGCAAGAAGCGGATCCCCCTGCTGCCCGGCGTGATCGGCGTGGTGACGTCGCCCACCGGGGCGGTGATCCGCGACATTCTCCATCGCCTCAACGACCGCTTTCCGCTGCACGTCCTTCTTTGGCCGGTGACCGTGCAGGGCGAGGACGCCGCCCGGCAGGTCGCCGCGGCGATCCACGGATTCAACGACCTCGAGGCGGGAGGCGGCGTTCCCCGGCCGGACCTCATCATCGTCGCGCGCGGCGGCGGCAGTTTCGAGGATCTCATGCCGTTCAACGAGGAGATCGTTGTCCGCGCGGCGGCGGCAAGCGCCGTTCCCCTCATCTCGGCCATCGGCCACGAGACCGACACCACGCTCATCGATCATGCCGCGGACCTGAGGGCGCCGACGCCGAGCGCGGCGGCGGAAATGGCCGTTCCCGTGCGCAGCGAGCTGCTGGACCGCGTGGCCCTGGGCGACGGCCGCCTGGTCCGCGCCACGACGGGACTCATCGGGCGCATGGCCGAGCGCGTGGCCGGACTCGCACGCGGCCTGCCGCGTCCGGGGACCATCGTCGACCAGAAGGCCCAGGATCTCGATCGCGCCTCCAGGGATCTCGATCACGCGATGTCCGCGAGATTCGCAGGACTCGCCAGGGATCTCGGCGCCCTTGCCGAGACCATGCCCCGGCCCGCCGCGTTCATCGCCGTGCGGCGCGCGCAGCTCGCCGAAAGCGTCGCAGGCATGAGCGGGAGGGCGCTTGCCGAACGCGTGGAGCGCTCGGCGGACCGCCTGCGGCACCTCTCGGGCAACCTCGACCGTGCGATGGGGGAGCGCACGGCGGCGCGGACTTCAGGCCTCTCCCGGCTGTCGCAGCTGCTCGAGAGCCTGAGCTACCGGTCGGTTCTCGAGCGCGGCTACGCGGTGGTGCGATCCGGCGACACGACCCTGACACGCGCCGCCGGCGCCTCCCAGGGAGACCGTCTCGCCATAGAGTTCAGCGACGCGACGCTGGGCGCCGTTGTGGATGACGGCGGCGGCACGGCTCCTCCCCGGCGGCAACGCCGGTCGCGTCCGGCAGGAAACGACGACGGACAGTTCCAGCTCTTCTGAAACCGCACATGCGCGCCGACGCGAAGACACTGGAGACCGCCGAACGGCCGTACCGGGGCGACACGATCGTCCGGCGGCTGTCATGCGGCTCACCCGCGCGTGCACCGGAACCCCTTGTTGTCGAAGTCGTTTTCCGCCTGAAGGCGCGACCGGCCGGCCACCGGCGTCTCGCCGGAACGACGGCCTCCCTGAACTGCGATGGTCCGGTTCTGGACACGGCACATGTCCGGTTCTAAAACCGCCGGTGAATCCCGGAGATTGCGTGTCCCCGATCCGTTTGCGCGGGCCGGGACGGAAAGGCGGGAGGCCGATGCGCGAAAGGGTGCGGACCAGGTGATGCCGAAGCCGTTGGTCGGTGTCATCGGCTCCAGACATCTCGTCTATGATCGCTATGCCACGCAGCTGGCCGGCGAAAGAAACCTCTATGCCGTGGCGGAGGTCGCCGGCGCCCTGCCGCTCATGTTCGCGGGCACGCCCGATGTCACGGATATCGGTTCACTGCTCGATGTCGTCGACGGCGTCCTGCTGACAGGCGACCGCGCCAACATTCATCCCAGCCATTTCAACGTCGAACCCCATCCGAGTCACGAACCCTACGATCTGGATCGCGATGCGGTGGCCTTGCAGGTGGTGAAGGCCTGTGTGGCGCAGGACGTTCCGCTCCTGGGTGTCTGCCGCGGCATACAGGAGATGGGAGTTGCCTTCGGGAGCACCCTGCATCCGGAAACGGGCGCATTGCCCGGACGCATGAACCACCGGGCGGTTCGGCTCGACAATGGGGAGATTCATCCCGACCCGGACGTCGTCTTCGCGGACCGTCACGAAGTCCGTCTGGTGTCCGGCGGCGCCTTCGCACGGATCTTCGGTCGCGAGACGATCCGCGTCAATTCGCTCCACGGCCAGTGCATTCTGGAGCCCGGGGACCGCGTCGTCGTCGAGGGCGTGGCGGAGGACGGCACGATCGAAGCCATCCGCATCGCCGACGCGCCGGGGTTCGCCCTGGGCGTCCAGTGGCACGCCGAGTACGATCCGCAAACCAATCCGGTCAACCAGGCGCTGTTTCGAGCGTTCGGCGAGGCGGTCAGGGAACGCACGCGGAAGTAGTTTCGGCCGCGTCGGTCAAGTCGCATGGAGCGGAGCCGCCACTGGCCGCCAGGCGCCTCGGGCTGTGTTGAATTCCGGCGGACAGTGCTGGATCGCCCGCGTCCGGGACGTTGCCGCCGCCATTCTCTCCCGACGGCGCCAGAGGGCCCTGCATGGAATCGCACCGGGCAGACGCTCGTGGATGTTCGCCGACTCGGATCGCGGCAGCCAGGCTCGAACGGCGGCGCCCCGCCCGTCACCCACATTCCGGAGGAGAGTTCGAGAGCAAGATTCGGGCTGCACGGCAGTGCTGAACCCGTCAGGGTACGCCATCGCCATACGCGGCACGCACCAGGATGACCAAAGGAGGAGATGTCATGTCCGATGCGCAGACAATGCGAACGCCGATGGCAAGGCACGACGACGAGCGCTGGGCGGCGGTCATCAACCGCGACCATGGCGCCGTCGGAGAGTTCGTCTACTGCGTCACGACGACCGGCGTCTATTGCCGTCCGGGCTGTGCGGCCCGGCGCCCGCGGCGCGAGAACGTGCGCTTTCACACGTCCTGCGAGGACGCCGAGGCTGCCGGCTTCCGGCCATGCCGGCGCTGCCGCCCGAACGAGCCGTCCCTTGCCGAACGGCACGCGCAGTCGGTGGCGGCCGCGTGCCGGCTGGTCGAGACGGCGGAGGAGCTGCCGAACCTCGAAGCGCTCGCCGAGGCCGCCGGCATGAGCCGGTTCCACTTCCACCGCGTCTTCAAGGCCGTCACCGGCTTCACGCCGCGGGCCTACGCCGCCGCCCATCGCGCGGACCGGAGCCGCGAAGCGCTGCGCACGTCGCGAACGGTCACCGACGCCATCTACGACTCCGGCTTCAACTCGAGCGGGCGGTTCTACGCAGCGTGGCCGGAAATGCTCGGGATGGCTCCCGCGACCTTCCGGAGCGGCGGTGCGGGCGAAACGATTCGTTTTGCCGTTGGCGAGTGTTCGCTGGGCTCGATCCTGGTGGCCGCGACGGCCAAGGGGGTCTGCGCGATCCTGCCCGGCGACGATCCGGCCGCCTTGACCCGTGAACTGGAGGAGCGTTTTCCGCGGGCCGAGCTGATCGGGGGAGACGGGGAGTTCGAATCCCTGGTGGCACGGATCGTCGGTCTCGTCGAAGCCCCTGCGTTCGGTCTCGAATTGCCGCTCGACATCCGCGGGACGGCGTTTCAGCGGCGGGTCTGGCTGGCCCTTTGCGACGTTCCGGCGGGTGCGACCGCCAGCTACGGCGAGATCGCCGATCGTGTCGGCTCGCCGAACTCTGCGCGCGCAGTCGCGGGCGCGTGTGCCGCCAACCCGCTGGCCGTCGCCATTCCCTGCCACCGCGTGGTCCGGAGCGACGGCACGCCCGGCGGCTACCGCTGGGGCGTGGAACGCAAGCGGGCTCTGCTTGCCCGCGAGGCCTCGTGCTGAACCTCGCGGCCCGGGTCGTGTCAATGGGCTGGAGTGCATTTGCCACCCGCTTGACAAGCAAAGGCCGAATAACTTTAGAATAAGGGACCAATAAACGGGGATGAAACTGATGCGTGTAGGCGAATTCGAGCAGGCCGTGTTTGATACGGAGGACATTGTCATCCGTATACGGGCACCGCGCGGGGAGGAGGTCGACGATAACGAGTACGTGCGCCAGGCCAGCGGCACGACGTCTGTGTCCCATTGGCTGGACACCAGAATCTACCCCAGGATGAGGGGACATGAGGTTTCTATCGTTGACGGCAATGGTCAGACACCACATGGCCTGACCAAGCTGGAAACGCTCAGGACTTCGTATGAACGCTGAACCAAGTACGGATTAGTTTGCATATGGGCCCGTATATTGAGGCCGATTACAACCCGTATAAATACAAACCCCGGGCGCATGCAGAAAGCAGAGGCGGACCCGGGGGGTTACAATGATGAAGGTTGTTTGTTCGATGACGGATGTCAACACCTTTCATGCGCTGAAAAGGGCTTTCTCGCCCGGGCGGATGCAAACCTACCTGAACGCTGCCGGGGGGCGATCATGGGGACGCCCTGCAGCTCTACGCGAGAAACGCTCAGCTGGGGGCCGCGTTCCATGGGCCGTTGCAGGCACTTAGAGGTCGCCTTGCGAAACACCATGCACACCCGACTTGAGGAACGATATGGCAGCCAATGGTACACGAACCCTGCTGCCGGCCTCGACAGCCATGCACATGACAGCATGGCGGATGTCCTCCGTCGCGGCGCGGGCGTAATGACCGCGGATCGGTTCGTGGCATCAATGTCACTGGGATTCTGGGTCCGGCTCGTCGGTCGTGGCGGACGGATCAATGACGGCCGCAAGGCGGAATACGACAGGACGCTTTGGCGTCCGGCCCTGCACAGGGCGTTTCCGGGCCACTCCCGCAGGAAAGTGCAGCGCAGACTTGATAGCCTGAGACAGCTTCGAAACCGGATCGCACATCACGAACCGATTGTCGGACGGGATCTGAACAAGGATCACGATAATCTCCTGGAGGCTCTGGAATGGATTTCATCTGACGTTCGCGCGTGGATCGAGTGCCACAGTAACTTGCGCGATGTCCTCCAAACGCCGTTGTCCGCGCCAATCCGCTTCTAACGTCCCGAAAGGAAAGGTACAGCAAGCCCGGGCAACCGGCGCTGAGTCTCAGCGGGCAGACCGGCACGGAGAAGTGCGTCGACAAGCTCGCCGACGTCGCTCCACTTGGAGCGGGGAAGCGTGCTGTCCCAAATGGATCAGAGTCTCCACGACATCGGCGGGGAACCGACCGACATGATCTTCACGTGCGAGGCCACACAGCAGCCGGGAAGTTCGCAGAGCAACAGCAGACATGGCTGTTGCCAGGCTGACAGCCGATGGAATGAGTCCCTGATGTGTGGCAACCAACTGATCATCAGTCGGGTTTCAACAACGATTGGTGCGTCGAAGTCGGAAATCGGTCTGTCAATGTACCATGTGGTCCCAACATCAACGCGAGTTTCATGACCTGAAGGTCGCAGATTTGAATCTTGCTCGCGCGACCGGTCCCCGCACGCCGAACACTGCCTTGTGCACACGCCACGCCATGCGGCGAGATACAGAAGCCGAATTCGCCGGCACCATCCGGGGAGTCCCGTTCACGGGGCATGATAGGAAAGAGGAAAGGACCTGAACGGGACGGTGTACCTGCTGCTCCGGCGGTCTGCGGCACCTTCATTCGGCGGCACGGTCCTGTGCGGCTGCCCGGTAGGGATGTGCCTTGTAGGTCCCGAGCATCCTCACTTCGCGCGCGAAGAACCGCAGTTCCTCCAGGGCAAGACGCATCGAATCGTCTTCGGGATGACCCTCGGCATCGACGTGGAACTGCGCCGCGCTGAAAGTGCCGCCGAGCATGTAGCTCTCGATCTTGGTGAGGTTGACCCCGTTGGTCGCGAACCCTCCAAGGGCCTTGTAGAGGGCCGCCGGCACGCTGCGCACCCGGAAGATCATGCTGGTGATCAGCCGGCCGCATGCAGGGTCCGGCAGCGCCGCCGGGCGCGAGAGAACCAGGAACCGGGTGTGGTTGTGGTCCGCATCCTCCAGATCGGTCGCCAGGATCTCGAGGCCGTGGATTCTCGCCGCAAGCGCCGAGGCGATGGCGCCATGCGCCGGGTCCGCCCTGGCGGCGACATCGTGGGCCGCGCCTGCGGTATCGGCGTGAACCATGGGTTCGACGCCGAGCCGGCGCAGGGCGCGCCGGCACTGGCCGAGTGCCTGCACGTGGGAGTGGACGACGCGCAGGTCTGCCTGCGTCGCGCCCGGAAGGCCCAGAAGGTTGTGATTCACCCTCTGGAAGTGCTCGCCGACGATCTGCAGGGGAGAGAGCGGCATCAGGTGATGGACGTCCGCCACGCGACCGGCAACGGAGTTCTCGACCGGCAGCATGGCAAGATGCGCCTCGCCTCCTTCCACGGCCTGGAACACGTCCTCGAACGAGGCGCACGGCATCACCTCGAGCGCCGGGAAGGCCTCCTGGCAGGCAAGGTGGGAGTAGGCGCCCGGTTTCCCCTGGAAGGCGATGATGGTGTCGCTGGATGTCATGACAAGGGAAAGAGACAACGCGCCCTTTCGAGGTCGGCCGGAGTATCGACACCGACCGGAACACTGTCAATGCACGCCACCGCTATGGTCATGCCGGCCTCGAGCGCCCTGAGCTGTTCCAGTCCTTCCCTCGCCTCGAGGGCGCTCACGGGCAGCGTCACGAAGCGGTCGAGCGCGTCGCGGCGCCAGGCATAGAGACCGACGTGGTGCCACAGGGGACCTTCGCCCCAGGGGGCTGCGGCACGGGTGAAGTAGAGCGCCCTTCCCTCGCTCCCGCCCCACGATACCACGGCCTTGACGACATCCGGGTCGCGGCGCTCATCGTCGGCGGCCCGGGCGACCAGCGTGGCGATGTCGGCCCCGGACCTCTCGAGCGCGGCGACGGCGAGGCGAGGCGCTTCAGGCGGCAGGGTCGGCAGGTCGCCCTGCAGATTGAGCACGACATCGTTCTCCCGGTCCGGATCCATGCGCTCAAGCGCCTGGTGAACGCGGTCCGAGCCGGAAGCGAGATCCGGATCCGTCATCACCCCCTCGCCCCCGTTGTCCTCCACGGCATCGAGGATGGAACTGTCCGCCGCGGCGACGACGACGCGGCCGACATCGGCCTCGACGGCCCGGCGCCAGACATGGACGATCATCGGCTCGCCGCCGATGAGGGCGAGCGGCTTGCCCGGCAGCCTCGTCGAAGCCAGTCTCGAGGGGATGATCACGATGACCGGCATGCGCACCTGTCTTCGGCCGGGCTCCGCGCCATCAGGACCGCACACCCGCCCCACCGCGACACATCATTCATGGCCTGTCCCATGTCGATCCCGATGGCCGCGAACCGGTCCGGCAGATGCCGCCTGCCGACGGATCACGAACGTGCGCGACAACAGGCATTCCCGGATCTTGCGGCCTGGCTGCCTCGAAAGCGCCGGTTGCCGCGCACCCGGCTCCAGTGCGCACATCTCAACCACGTTCTCCGTCACGGCGCACGAGAATAGCGCATGATGGCGGGCAAGTCCGGTCCTCAGGACACATCGGGCAACTTGCAGAGGCGCCGGCCGGACCGGCCGCGGCGTTCGGACATGCGCGGCCGAAGTGAGGAGCGTCCCCTAACTCCCGAACCGGAACACGGCCGATATGGCGCAGTGGTCGGGATGCGGGCCGCGGCGGGGCGCCTCGCGGAACGATCCGGGCACCAGCATCGCCTCCGCGCCGCCTCCGGCCACCATGTGATCGATGAACGCCGGGAAGCGGGGATCGCAGCGGGACGGCGCGTCCCCGGTCAGCAGCAGCAGCGGCGCCCGGGCCGGCGACAGCAGGCGCCACGCCCAGTCACCGGCGAGCGCCAGGCGGCGGTTGAAGTCTCCCAGGATGACGAAGGCCCGGGTCTCCGCCCGGCGGGCGTCGGCCCAGGCCTTAAGCCGTTCGACCTGGCCGCGCAGCGTCGCGCAGCTCTTCACGCTGTCGCCGTCCTGAGCGGCGCCCCAGCAGCCGGTCTTCAGATGGACCGAGAGCAGGCGCAACTCCCGGCCTTGCGACGTCACGACGATGTCGGTCGCCCATCGCTGGAAGGCGCCGTCGGCGCCCAGCGCCGCCAGGTCCCCGTTGCGGCGGTAATCGACGCCGCGCCGGACCGCGAACCCCGTCGCCAGATGGCCGAGCCGCGCCTGCGGCCTGTCCCAGCAGGCCCGGCTGTTCTCCACCGGCGGGCGCCGCGACACCTCCACGTGCCAGTCGGATGCCGGGAACACCCGAAGCGCCGCCGCCTCGTTCTCCACCTCCTGGAAGGCGACGATATCGGCGTCCAGTTCCGCGATTCGCCGGGCGAGGACCGCGTAGTCGGCGCCGCTGCGTCCGACGCAGCCCGCATCGTCGCCGTCGTCGAGATGCTCCAGGTTCCAGGCCGCGATGCGCAGCTCGTCTCCCGATCCCGCCTGCGGCGTGAGCGCCAGGAACAGCCATGACAGCAGAACGCATCCGGCCACACGCATCGTGATCTCCCCTGGCCCGCGGGTCGCTATCGAAGGAGGGCGCGCTCCTCCGTCCTCTGCCACGCCTCGCGGTAGCTGCGCTGGTAGGCGCGGAAGGGATCATTGGCGACCGCATGGTCCCACACCGGGGGCCTGCCGTGCCTGTTGGCCTCGAAGATCGTCGCGCGGCGCCTGACGCTCTCTTCCACGAGGACCGGCAGGCGGGCCACGTCCCACTGCCTCAAGACCTCCTGCTGCAGGTCCTCCCGCATCGGGCCGTGGCCGGCGTCCTGCGCCAGGTCGACACGCTCTTCCGGGTCCCGGGCCAGATCGAACAAGAGGGGAGCCGCCGCCTCGCAGTGGACGAGCTTGTGGCGGCCGCGCCTGATCATGAACCACGGCGCCGGCACGCCCTCGCCGCAGTACTCCGCCAGCACGTCGCGCGGCGCAATCGCGCCGTTTCCGCGCAGGACGTCCCCGAGACTCCTGCCGTCGACGGGGTCGCATTCGCCGCCGGCGAGATCCACCAGTGTCGGGAGCACGTCGACGAGCGAGACGGGTGTCCGCACCCGCCCGGCGGCGAATGCGGAGGGACAATGGAACACGAGAGGCACCCGCTCGCACCACTCGAAGAAGGTGCGCAACCCCCACAGGCCGCGCTCGCCCAGCATGTTCCCGTGGTCGGCGGTGACGATGACGATGGTGTCGCTGTCGAGGCGGGAGGCCTCGAGCGCGCCCAGGATCTCTCCGATCCTGTCGTCGATGTGGCTCAGCATCGCGTAGTAGGCGTGGCGGGCGCGGCGGACATGGGCGTCGGTCACGCCGGGCTGCCCCATGCCGCCGTACTCGTGGAGATGGCGGCTCAGCTCGTCGTGGGCGTCGAGCGGAATCGGCCCCACCGACGGCATGGGGATCTCCCCGTCGCCGTAGAGGTTCCAGTACCCGGCCGGCGAGGCGAAGGGGGGATGGGGCTGGATGAACGAGACGGTCATCAGGAACGGCCGGTCGGGCTCCTCGCGGGCCAGCTGGTAGATCCTGTTGACGGAGGTGAAGGTCACCTCGTCGTCGAAGTCGATGCCCAGGCAGCGCACGCAGGGGCCCGCGTCGATCACCTCGTCGAGGTTCGGGTAGTCGGGAAATCCCTCGTCCTCCCAGCGCGCGCCTCCGGGCGGCGGGCCCCAGCCGAAGTCCGACGGCACCACGTCGGTCGTCAGCCGCTCCTCGAAGCCGTGCAGCTGGTCGGGACCCACGAAGTGCATCTTGCCGGAGAGAATCGTCCGGTAGCCCGCCAGGCGCAGGTGGTGGGCAAAGGTGGGAATGCTGGCCGGAAGCTCGCTGCCGTTGTCGTAGACGCCGACCTTCGAGGGCAGGAGACCCGTCAGAAACGAGGCGCGGGAAGGCCCGCACAGCGGCGCGTTGCAGTAGGCGTTCTCGAAGACGACGCCCTCCTCGCCGAGCCGCTTCATGTGGGGCGCCCTGATCGTGCGATCGCCGTACATGGGAAGCGCCAGGGCGCTCATGAAGTCGGCCATGACGATCACGATGTTGGGTCGGGTCCTGGCCATGATGCCTCCCTCATCCCGTTGCGAAGAAGAGCCGCCGGGACGCCCCGGACATGAAGCGGCCCCGGCGCTGCCCGCAGCGCCGGGGCCGGAGGTTGCGCCTCAGCCGCGGACAGCCTCACATACCGGCGCGGATGTCCGTGTAGAGCGTTTCGTACTTGGCCTCGTACTCGGGATCCATCGCCGGGAAGAAGATGGTGTTGGCGATCAGCGATTCGGGATCCGAAAAGCCGAGCTGGTCGAGACGCGCCTGCGGCAGGAGATCGTAGGCGGCGAGATTGGCGCTGCCGTAGCCGTAGTTGTCGATCAGCCAGGCGCCGGACTCTGCCGAGATCCAGGCGTCGATGTAGGTGTAGACGGCGTCGAGATCGGTCGCGTCCTTGTGGATGATGAAGCCCGACCCCCAGGCGAACACGCCCTCCTTGGGCACCATGTAGCCGACCGGCACGCCCTGCTGCTGGAGGGAGACGAAGGACTGGTTCCACGAGTAGGCGGCCACCACCTCGCCGTTGGCGATGGCCTGCTCCATCTGGGTGACGTCGGTCCAGTAGAAGCGCGTGAGGTCCCGCTGCTTCGACAGCAAGGGCTGCACGGCCTCGAGCTGCTCGTCGGACAACGTCCAGATGTTGTCGAAGCCCAGCATCAGCCCGGCGATGGCCACCGTGGCGTTCGACGTGTCGTACCAGGCCAGGCGTCCGGCGTAGGCCTCGTCGTAGATGAGCGCCCAGGAATTCTCCTTGAGGTAGCTCTCGTCGACCATGTCCGTGCGGTAGATCAGCGACGAATTGCCGAACTCGGCGGGCACGAAGTAGCGGACGCCGTCGATGATCGCGCCGTCGATGTCCCTGATTCCCGGTGCGATCGTCGCCCAGTTCTCGAGGCGGTCGGTGTCGATCGGCTGGACGAGCCCGGCATCGTGGTAGCGCTGGATCATGTAGTTTCCGGGATGGACGAAGTCGGGAGCGAACCCGGCCCGGATCTTCTCGAACGATTCGTCGTCGGAGGCGATGTAGCTGAACTCGGGCGGTCCGCCGTACTTCTCGATGTAGCCGCCCATCATCTCGGGCATGTCGTAGCCGGCCCAGGTATGGCCCATGATCTCGCCGGCCGCCGCAGCGCGGCGCGTCATCGGCAGGGTCACGACGCTCACGCCCACGGCGGCCATGGCGGCGGCGAGCTCGCGCCGGGTCAAGTTCTGCAATGCCATGATGTGTTTTCTCCCAGATCGATCATTGTGATAAGGATCATCCTCCGGTCCTGGGCGGGAGGCCTGTTCACCGGAAGGAAGTGTTCCGTAAACTCCTTGCGAGAAAGTGAAAACTCTTCCGCAAATCGCACTTCCCCCTCAAGCCCGGAACTCTATCCCATCCGGATTCCGCTGTGCAACCCCGCCTGCAGCGGTGACGGGCCTGCGGCGCTTCAGCGGTGGACCTCGAGGCGCATCGGCGTGGAGCGGCCGCCGAGAATGCGGTCCGAGGAACAGGCCGTCAGGATGACGATGCAGTCGGCTTCCACCCGCAGCACGACGTAGTCGCCGGGGCCGCTCATGGTGACGCCGATGAAGAACCGGCCGTCCGCTCCGGGCGGCGTGTTCTGGAAGATGTTGACCGGGTCGGGCTGGAGCCCGGGGGCGATACCCGCCGAGCGCGCCGCTTCGAAGTAGTTGTCGCGGCAGTTCGGGTGATCCGGCATGCCGCGGCTTGCGTACCAGTTCCGGTTGCACGACGCGTAGAGCATGTCGTGAAACCCCGGCGAATGGTCCTCGACGAAGGTGAGGATCGGCCTGTCCCTGTTGGTGAAGAACGATTCTCCAGGCCCCGGAAACAGGTTGCCGTTGTGGAGGCGTGTGACCGACGGGCTGAGGAACTCGTCGTGGTCGGTGGAACTGACGGCGAACAGGTCTCCGATCTGGTGGCCCTCCACGTCGATGACGCGAACGGTGGTCCCGGCTTCGGCGGCGAGCCAGCCTCCGGAGTACCCCGGGATGTCCACTGACCGGAGCAGATCCGATGCGTCCATGGCCTGCCTCCCCTGGGAGCTGTCCCGATACTATCAGGAGCGCCCCACGGGGCAATGCCGCCGCCGGGGGTTGAATGCGGTGCGGACATGGCTAATCTCCGCATCGCTTCCCAGTCCGGGATCATCATCCTCAAGGGCCGGTGTCCATGGATTCTCTGGAGTTCAACAAGATAGCAGCCGGCCTGCTGATGGGCCTGCTTCTTGCCTTCGGAATCGGCAAGCTGGGCAACGTCCTTTACGGTCCGCAGATCACGGAACATGCGGTCGAGCATGCCGCCGGCGACACGGTGGCGGCGGCCGATGACCATGGCGAGACGCCTGCCGCGGCGCCGGTAGCCGAGGCGGTCCCGATCGCCGCGCTGCTGGCCGGCGCCGACCTCGCCAACGGAGAGAAGCAGTTCCGCAAGTGCAAGAGCTGCCACACGATCGAGGCGGGAGGTCCCAACGGCCAGGGACCCAATCTCTACGGCATCGTCGGTTCGCCGCAGGCGCGCAGCGACAGTTTCAACTACTCCGGCGTCCTGGCGGACCTCGGCGGCACCTGGACCTTCGAGGACCTGAGCCTCTACATCACCGACCCCAAGGCCTACGCTCCCGGCAACAAGATGGTGTTCAAGGGCATCCGGGACGATCGCGACCGCGCCGACCTGATCGCCTGGCTCAACACCCGCAGTGATGCTCCGCTGGCCCTGCCGGAGAACGCGGAACCGGAGGATTCGATGCCCGGGACGCAGGCCCCAGAAGCGGCGGTGGAGGAAGTTCCCGAAGCAGCGGCAGAGGAAGCCGGCGCCGCGGGGACACTCCTGGAGGAAGCCGAGGCCCGAGACAGCGCAGACGATCCCATCCTCGTCATGATCGCCGCCGCATCCGTCGACGACGGCCGGAGTGTGGCCCGCAAGTGCCGGGCCTGCCACACCTTCGACGAGGGTGGAGCGGACCGCGTCGGCCCGAACCTGTGGGACGTGGTGGACCGCGACATTGCCGACATCGAGGACTTCAACTACTCGAAGGCCATGGAGGCCGAGGAAGGCGCCTGGACCTACCACAGGCTGTGGACCTATCTTGAGAATCCCCGCGCCGATCTTCCGGGAGGAAAGATGGGCTTCCGCGGTCTGCGCGACGAGGAAGACCTTGCGGCGGTGATCGCCTGGATGCGAACCCTGTCCGACGCCCCCTCTCCGCTGCCCGGGATCGAGTAGGCAGGAAGGGAGTGCCTCCGGTGACCGATGATCACCAGTGGAAACACAAGGAAATCGACGGTCGCAGGATTGCCGCCGGCCTGCACGAGAAGACCCGGGAGGCGGTCGCGGCGCTGAAGGAGAGCGGCTGGGCGCCGCGCCTGGTCTCGATGGTGATCGGCGACGCCGCTTCCGTCGAGATCTATGTCCGCAACCAGAAGCGGACCGCCGAGAAGCTCGGTATCGCCTTCGACGAGCGGCACTACCCTGAAGACATCACGGAACCGGAGATGCTCGCCGCCGTGCAGGCGATGAACGCCGATCCGCGGGTCACGGGCATCATCGTCCAGAGGCCCCTGCCGCCGCAGATCAACGTCAAGCGGCTGCAGAGCGCCATTCACCCGCTCAAGGACGTGGAGGGGCTGCATCCCGCCTCGATCGGCAACATCGTCTACAACGAACTCGATCTCGGCCCCTGTACCTCCATGGCGTCGGTGCACATCCTCAAGTCGACCGGACTCAACCTCGCCGGTCTCGAGGTCGTGGTCGTCGGCCATTCCGAGATCGTCGGCAAGCCGATCGCCTTCCTGCTGATGGCGGAGGGCGCCACGGTCACGGTGTGCCACCACCAGACCCGCAACCTCGCCGTGCACTGCCGCCAGGCCGACGCCGTGTTCGTGGCCGTCGGCAAGCCGGGGCTCGTCACCGGCAACATGATCAAGCCGGGCGCCGCGGTGATCGACATCGGCATCAACCGGGTCGCGGGCCCCGACGGTACCGGGCGAACGGTCGGGGACTGCGACTTCGAAAGCTGCCGCGAGGTGGCCGGCTGGATCACGCCGGTGCCCGGCGGCGTCGGCCCGGTGACCGTCGCCATGCTCATGCACAACACCATCGCAGGCGCCGGGCGCCAGAAGGACTTCTACCGCAACACATTCGCCGCCGACGCCTGGACGACGGGGCCCCCGCGGGGAGGAACCTGACGGCCCCCGGCGGCCCGTCTCGACAACGGTCCCGGGAGATCCCATCTGACATGGCAAGGAGATCAGCGGGGTGACGCACATGACAGGGGAAACGACGTCCGCCCTGCTCGCCAGGGTCCTCACCCCCGGCGACCACCTCTCGGTGTCCGGCAACGGTACGCTGATGGTCGAGGACGTCGCGGTCAGCGACCTCGTGGCGCGTTTCGGATCGCCGCTCTTCGTGCTCTCCGACGCGACGCTGCGCGCCAACTACCGGCGCATCCGCCGGGCGTTCGAGAGCGCATGGCCGGGGGCGGTCAACGTCATGTACGCCATCAAGTGCAACCCCAACTTCGCCGTGCGCGCGGTCCTCCACCAGGAAGGCGCCGGCGGCGACTGCTTCGGCACCGGCGAGCTCGAGGCGACCTTCGCCGGCGGTGCCGACCCGTCGATCATCGCGCTCAACGGTTCCAGCAAGACCCGTGCCGCCCTCGAACGGGCCGTCGAGCTCGGTGTGTGCGTCAATCTTGACGACGGCGAGGAGATCGACCGCCTGGCCGCCGTGGCTCGCGGCGCCGGTTCCAGGGTGCGGGTCAACATCCGCCTCAAGGTGATCCCGGAGGCCTTCGCGCGGTTCGACAGCGATCTCGTCTCGTTCTCGGGCGATATCCGCCCCGAGCTCGCCCGCTGGAAATGGGGCGTCACGCCCGGCGTTGCCGCCGGCATGATCCGCAGGCTCGCCGCGATCGAGGAGCTCGAGCTCGTCGGATACCACGCCCATCTGGGACGCATGACGCAAAGCCTCGAGCACCGTGCGGCCTTCGACGGCGAGATCGGGCGGATCGCCGTCAGCCTTCACGGCGAGACCGGTTTCGCGCCGTCCGTCATCGACATCGGCGGCGGCTGGGCGCGCAGGCGGGATCCCGAGTCGAAGAGCGACAGGCCGAACCCCCACCGAATCGAGGACTACGCCCGCGCCTCGGCCGAGGCCCTTCTCGCGCCCATCGCCGCGGCGGGCCTGCCCGTGCCTGCGCTGTGGCTGGAGCCCGGCCGCTACATCGCCGGCAATGCGGGCGTCCTCGTCGCGACCGTGGGTTCCGTCAAGCAGGATGCCGGCATGACCTGGGTCAATGTCGACGCCAGCACCAACCTCATGCCGCTGATCGGCGCCGGGGACGAGGGCACGCGCAATCTCGTCATCGCCGCAACGTCGATGGACAAGCCGATGGACCGGTGCGCCGATGTCGTGGGCCCGATCTGCATTCCCTCCGTGCTCGGCGAGCGCTGCGCCCTGCCGGAACTCGTCCGGGGCGACCTCGTCGCGATCCTCGATGCCGGGATGTACGCCGAGTCGGACTCCCACCAGCTGAACTGGGTGCCCAGACCGGCGACGGCCATGGTGCGCGGCCGCGAGGCCGCCGTTGTCCGCGCCGCCGAGACCCTCGAATCCCTGTTCGCCAATCAGCGCATTCCCGCATGGCTGCAGGCCACCAATGCGCCGCCGTCACCGTGGCGCGAGCGCGCCATCGCCGCTTCGGATCGATGACGGTCCGCTACCAGTTTCTCGTCGACGGCATGACGTGCAGCGCCTGCTCCACGCGCCTCGAGAGGATGTTGTCCAGGGGTGCGGGCATCGCCGTCGCCACCGTCAATCTCGCCATGGAGAGGGCGACCGTCGACGTCGACAGGAACACCGCGGTCGAGTCGGTGGTCTCGATCGTGCGCCGGGCGGGATTCGATGCGAGGACGGAATCGCGGGAGTTCGGCCTGCCGGACGCGAAGGACGCCGCCGGGGCCAGGACCGTCGCCGCGTTGCTCGGGGACATCGAGGGAGTCGTCGGGGCATCGGTCGAGGCCGGACGGATCCGCGTGGAGCGATTTGCCCTGGCGGTGACGGACGAGACCCTGGTCGAACGCGTTCGCGCGGCGGGATTCGATCTCGCCGTCATGGACGGACCTGTCGATGCCGGCGCCGAGCGCGAACTCCGCCGGGCCGTCCGGGATCGCTGGACGATCGCCGTCTCGTCGCTCCTGGCGATGCCTTTCATCGTCCAGATGGCGCTGCACCAGGTCCCGGGAGCCGGCTGGACCATGGCGCCGCTTGTCGAGGCGGCGCTCGCGACTCCGCTGCAGTTCGTGATCGGCGCCCGGTTCTACCGCGGCTCATTCAACGCGCTGCGGGGCGGCGTCGCCAACATGGACGTGCTGGTCGCGCTGGGGACCTCGGCGGCCTATGCCTTCAGCTGGTACCACATCCTCGCCTTCGGCGACGGCGCCGCGGGCCGCCTCTACTTCGAGGCCAGCGCCATCATCATCACCCTGGTGCTCGTCGGAAAGTACCTGGAAGCCCGGGCGCGGCGCGGCGCGGCGCGCGCCATCAGGGAGCTGATGGCGCTGAGACCGCGGACCGCCCTTGTCAGGCTGCCGGACGGCAGTCTCCAGGAACGTCCGGTGCACGAGGTGAAGAGCGGAGACATCCTGGTCTGCCGGACGGGGCAGCAGGTCGCGGCCGACGGTCTTGTCGTCGGCGGCGCGGCGGAGGTCGACGAGGCGTTCATCACCGGGGAGAGCATGCCCGTCGCCAGGCGCGAGGGCGACCCGGTCACGGCCGGTTCGATCAACGTCGACGGCCTCCTCACCATCGAGGCGCGCGCCACGGGGGCGGATTCGACGCTGGCGAGGATGATCCGCCTCGTCGAGAACGCGCAGGCCGGCAAGCCCGCGGTCCAGCGGCTGGTGGACAGGATCTGCGGTCTCTTCGTTCCGGCCGTTATGGCCATCGCGGCGCTTGCCTTCATCGGCTGGCTTGTCGCCGGCGCCGATTTCGAAACCGCCCTCGTCAACGCCGTTGCCGTGCTCGTGATCGCCTGTCCGTGCGCGCTGGGCCTTGCCACGCCGACCGCCGTCATGACCGGATCCGGCGCGGCGACGCGCGCCGGCATTCTCGTCAAGGACGTCGAGGCCCTCGAGCTGGCGCACGGCCTCACCCACATCGTCTTCGACAAGACCGGGACGCTCACCTCCGGCCGGCCGCGCCTCGCCGAGACGACGCTGCTGGCCGATCTCGACGAGGACGCCGCCGTCGGCGTCATGGCGTCCCTGCAGCAGGGAAGCGGTCACCCGATCGCCGAGGCCTTCCGCTCGACCGCCGAAGAACGGGGACTCACCCTGGAAGCGGTGGAAAACTTCGCCAGCACCGTCGCGGAGGGTGTGGAAGGAGATGTCGGGGGGCAGCGTTTCCTGGCGGGGAACCGGCGCCTTTTCGACCGTCTGGGCTTCCGGGCGCCGCTTCCCGTCGGTCCTGAGGGCGCAGTGTGGCTTGGCCGCCGGCGCGACGGGCAGGATGTCGTGATCGCCGGATTCACGATCGGCGACGAGCTGAGGCCCGAAGCGCGGCAGGCCGCCGGCAGTCTCGTGCGTCTCGGCATCACCCCCATCCTCGCCTCCGGCGACGGCGAGCAGGCGACGCGGCGGATCGCGGACGAGGCCGGAATCGCCAGCTACCGCAGCGGGGTGCGCCCCGAAGACAAGGTGGGAATCGTTGCCGAGCTGATGGACGGCGGCGCCCGCGTCGGCATGGTGGGCGACGGGATCAACGATGCCCCGGCGCTTGCCCGGGCCACCGTCGGCATCGCCATGGGATCGGGGACCGATGCCGCCATGGAGACGGCGGCCATCACGCTGATGCGGCCGGATCCAAGGCTCGTGGCGGCGGCGGTCGACGTCAGCCGGAGGACCTTCCGCAAGATCAGGCAGAACCTCTTCTGGGCGTTCATCTACAATGTCGTCGGACTGCCCCTGGCGGCACTGGGATTCCTCAGTCCGCCGCTGGCGGCCCTGGCCATGGCGCTGTCGAGCGTGTGCGTTGTCGGCAATTCTCTGCTCCTGAGATCATGGCGACCCGAACCGGAGGACATTCCTCATGCATACCCTTGAGTTCCTGGTCACCGGCATGGTCTGCCAGGGATGTTCGCACAGCGTCGAGCGGATGGTCGTCGCCCTCGATGGCGTCGAGGACGCCGCGGTCGACCACCGGGCGGGAACGGCCAGTGTGACCTGCGCTCCGCGGGTAGCGCCCGAAGCCGTTCACGACGCCGTTCGCGACGGCGGTTTCGGCGTGCGCGCCTGCGGCAATCCCGACTGCGCCTGCGACGATTGCCACTGCCAGCCCTGCGCCTGCTGAAAAGCACCGTGCCGGGGTGACCGGCCCTGCGGAAACGGTCCCTCGCCGCCTGACGGACCTCCTGCGCCGGGCAGCCGGTCCTGCGCGCTTCGCCGCGTCCGCGCAACGCCGCAAGGGCCGTTCAGATGGTTCCGGCCGCCATTCGGGGCGACAGGGCGGAGGCCCCGGGCCTCCGCCGCCCGGGGGTGGGATCGAGCGCGGCATCGGCGCAGCTGCCGAACTCGATCTCGACGGTGGCATGATCGACGCCGAACTTGTCCTTCAGCCGTTCCTTGATGGCCAGGAGGACCGAATCCGGTGAGACGGATTCTTCGACCGTCGCGTGGAGCGTCACGACGGTTCGCGCCTGGGTGATCGACCAGGAGTGGACGTGGTGGACATCGGTGACGCCGTCGACGTGGTCCGTCAGGTCCTTCCCAATCTTCTCGGGGTCAAGGAACGCCGGGGAGCCCTCGAGAAGGATGTGGGCCGACTCCTTCATGATCGGCCAGGCATTCCGCAGGATGATCGCGACGATCACGAGAGAGAGGATCGGATCGGCGATGGTCCAGCCAGTCTCCATGATGATGCCGGCGGCGGCGATCGCCGCCAGCGAGGCGAGCAGATCTCCTATCACGTGCAGCCTGGCGCCGCGGACGTTGAGGTTGTTCCTGTTGGCGCGGCTGATGATGAGGAGGGCGGCGATGTTCACGAACAGCCCGAGTGAGGCGATGATCAGCATCATCGAGCTCAGGACATCCTGCGGCGCGATGATTCGCTGCACGGCCTGCGATACGACCCAGATGCTGAGGAAGGCCATGATCATGGTGTTGGCGAAGGCCGCGAGAACCTGGGCGCGGTCGGCGCCGTAGGTCATGCTCGCCGTGGGAGCGCGCTTCGAGATGTGGAAGGCATACCAGGCGAGTGTCAGACTCGCGAAATCCGAGAGCATGTGCCCGGCATCGGCCAGCAGCGCGAGCGAGCCCGACAGCAGGCCGCCGATGAACTCGGCGACCATGAAGCAGCCGATGAGTCCGGCCACGAGCAGCAGCTTGCGGCTGTTGTTCTCGATGTCGGAGAACCCGTGCGAATGGGAATGGCCATGCCCGTGGGAATGGCCGTGAGACGTATCGGTCATGCTCTGCCAGCCCTCTGCGTGCCGACATATCACGCCGTGCGCGCGGGTTCAAAAACCGCCATGCCGGACAGCACGTCGTCAACGCGGATTCCGGACGGGCATCCGGGACACGGGCCGCAGGCGGCGGTGCCACATCGGTTCGACGAATTCCAAGGGGCACGACATCGTGCTCCCGAACCAGGGAAGTTCCGCGAGTTCGGCGTTGTTTCCCGGGTGTTGATTCTGCGCCCTGAATCGGGGCTCTCAACACTTTTCCCCAAGCCATCGCCGGCAGACGCTTGAAGCTCCACGGTTCCGGATTCCCGCAAGGCGGCGTTCGCAACGATTCCACCCCGGACCGGAGACGCGGCCCTGCCGGAGAGGTCGTCGCGGATCGTGTCCTGTCTTTCACCCCCCCCCAGGGGAGGTGCGAAACAACGGCCTCGGCACGCCGAATGCCCGTGTTTGGCACCTTGGCTCAACAGCCCGGCCGATGCCTGCCGCTTGCCAACGCTTCACCTGTCGGCCCGCAGCGACCGGCGCATGGTTCGTGGATGAAGTGGTTGGCTCGGCGCACCAGTGCAAAGGCCTCCGCTTGTGGAGAAATAAGAAACGTTATAACATTGCATTACTGTCGTTCCGTATGCACCTTGCCGGAACGATCCGTTTGGCGAATACTCGACGGTCGGGTACGCGCGGATAGCATGGGAGAGGATGAACGATGGAGACATCTGGTTTCAGCAGCCGCGCGGCCGCCCTGGGTATGGCTGCGGCGCTGGTGGTCCTTGCGGGCAACAGCCGCGCGGACGGGCACCTGCACCTGGTCGCGACCGATGCCTTCCCGCCCCAGGCGGGCTGGGCGCTGGAAACGGACGATGCTTTCATCCTCGCGCGCGCCGGCTGCCTCGAATCGCTGACCCGCCGCACGGCGGACGGTGCGCTCGAACCGGCGCTGGCCGAATCCTGGACGCGCCATTCGCCCACCGAGTGGGATTTCAGCATCCGCCAGGGGGTCCAGTTCGCCGACGGAACGCCGCTGACCGCCCAGGTCGTCAGCGACTCCCTGAACCGGTTGCTGACGGCCGCCGCTCCTCCCAGGGCCTTCGCGCCGAAGCGTATCGCATCGGTCTCGGTCGTCGACGATGCGACCGTCAGGATCGAATCGGTCAGGCCGAGCGTCCTCACCCCGATGCGCGTGTCCTCCCCCAACACCGGCTTCCTTTCGCCGGCCGCGTTCGCAGGGGAGGCGGTCGATCCCGTCGGGCACTGCGTCGGTCCGTTCGACATCGTCGAGCACGTTCCCCAGCAGGCCCTCATGCTCAGGCGCAACGACGGCTACTGGGGCGGTCCGGCCAGTCTCGAGAGCGGCGAGCTGCGATTCATTCCGGAGGGAAGCGGCCGCGCCACGCAGCTGAGGACAGGAGAGGCCCATGTCTCGGCCCGCCTTCCGGTCACGGAAGTCCTCCGGCTCGCCTCCGAAGAAGGCATCGAGATCCAGACCGTGGCCCAGGCGCGCACCAACAGCCTCTATCTCAACAACATGAAGGCGCCGCTCGACAACACGCTGGTCCGCCAGGCCATCCAGAGCGCGGTCGACACGACCGCCATCGCCCAGGCGATCTACGAAGGCGCCGCGCGGCCGGCGGTCGGTCCCTTCGGACCGGACGACCCGTGGGCCCCCGACGACGCCATGGCGGTCACCCACGATCCGGAGCGCGCCAGGACGCTGCTCGCGGAGGCCGGCTTCGCGCCGGGATCGATCAACCTCGTCCTCTACGCCTACGTGGAACGTGCGGAGCTGCCCGACCTTGCCGCGGTCATCCAGGCGCAGCTCGGCGACATCGGCATCGGCGTCGAGCTCAAGGTCGCGAACTACGGCGCCCTCGAAGCGGACCTCCTCTCAGGTGAGTTCGACATGCTGGTGCTGTCCCGCGGCTATCTTTCGGATGTCGCCGACCCGATCGGATTCCTGACGGCGGACTACACCTGCGAGGGCGGCTACAACCTGTCGCACTTCTGCGATCCGGAAATCGACGCCAAGGTCGATGCCGCCAGCAGCGCGGAGAGCGAAGCCGAGCGTTACAGCCTCTACAAGGAGGTGGCGTCGCAGCTCCAGTCGCGGGCCGTGACCGTCTTCCTCGTTCACCAGCAGGGCAGCGACGGACACCTTTCCGGCGTTGCCAACTATGCCCTTCATCCGGACGGCCACTATCTGTTCACCAGGGATCTCGCGCTCGACTGACGGGATCATCGGGACTCGCAATGACCGCCATTCTTCCTGAACCGAAGTACATCACCTTCGACCTCTACGGGACGCTGACAGACTTCCAGATGTCCGACGTCACGGCCGGACTGATGGCGGACCGGGTACCCGGGGAGGGCATGAACGACTTTCTCGACGACTTCGAGGCCATCCGCGGCGACGAAGTCCTGGGCACGTTCAAGCCCTATGCGCAAGTGATCACCAACTCGTTCAGGCGGACGTGCGATCTCTGGAACGTCGCCTACAGCGGCGCCGTTGCCGATGCCATCGTGGATGCGATCCCCACGTGGGGCCCGCATCCCGATGTCCCGCAGGCCCTGGCGAGAACGGCCGAACGGTACCCTCTCGTCATTCTCTCGAATGCCAACGACGGGCAGATCAGGCACAATGTCGACAAGCTCGGTGCGCCCGTCCATGCCGTCTTCACGGCGGAACAGGCGAAGGCGTACAAGCCCTGTTTCGCGGCGTTCCAGTACATGCTGGACGCGCTTGGTTGCGAACGCCACGAGATCCTGCACGTGTCGGCGAGTCTCTACTACGACCTGATGCCGTGCCACGGCATGCGCATCGTCAACAAGGTCTACGTCAACCGCGGGTACGAACCCTCGGTGCCGTTCTTCGGTTACCACGAGATTCCCGACATCTCGCACCTGCCCGGCCTGCTCGGCCTGTGAGCCGGGCGGCCGGCGGCGCCGTGCCGGGACCGTGACGGCACGCGGCTGCGGCCGGCCGCGGGGGAACGCCACCTGATGGAGCGGTTCCTTCTCAAGCGAGCGCTTGTTCTCGTCGTCACGCTGGCCCTCGTCTCGTTTCTCGCGTTCCTGGTTCCCTGGCTCGGCGACACTGACCCCGCGCGCGCCATCATCCGCTCGCGGGTTGCGGACCTTGCGGTCGACAGCGAGGCGGCAAGGGCGCTCGCCATAGAACTGGGCCTCGACAGGCCCCTCCTCCACCAGTTCCTCGCCTGGCTGGGCAGGGTCTTCCAGGGGGACCTCGGTCTCTCCTTCACCAGCAGGCTTCCCGTGGCCGACCAGATCCTGCGGGCCCTGGGTGTCTCGGCCACCATCGCGCTCACCGCGCTGGCCCTGGCTCTCGTGATCGCGCTGCCCGTCGGCACCCTGGCGGCGGTCCACCAGGGGCGCCGCCTCGACAGCATCGTCACCTTCCTGGCACAGGGTTTCGTGTCCGTGCCCGAGTACTGGCTGGCGCCCGTCCTCGTCCTTCTCTTCGCCGTGGAGCTGGGTTGGCTGCCGTCGGCGGGCTTCTCGGGCCTGGAGACACTGGTCCTTCCCGCCATCGTCCTCAGTCTCAGGCCCCTTGCCTACTTCGCAAAGGTCATGCGGGCCTCGATGATCGACGTGCTCCACGCCGACTACATCATGGCCGCCCGAAGCCGGGGCCTCGGCATGATCCGCGCCCTCGTGCGGCACGGCCTGAGAAACGGACTCCAGCCCGTTCTGACGGTCTTCGCCCTGTGGCTTGCAGGCCTGCTCGGCGGCTCCGTCGTCGTCGAGGTGATCTTTGCCATTCCGGGCATGGGCCGCCTCGTCTACGCCGCCGTCATCAACAACGACATTCCGGTGCTCCAGGGCAGCGTGATCTCGATCGTCGGCCTCGCCATCCTCATCAACACGCTCGCCGACATCCTCTACGGCGTCCTCAATCCGGCCGTCACCGTCACGGGCGAGGCGAGCTGACCATGCCGGCGCGTATCGCGGAATGGATCGCGCGGCAGCACTGGAGCTTCATCGCCGGGCTCCTTGCCGGCACGGCCATGGCCGTTCTCCTGGCGGCGGCGCCGCTCATTTCCCTGCATGACCCGGTGGCCCAGAACCTCATGGAACGGCTTCAGGCGCCCGCCGGCGACCACTGGCTGGGAACAGACCAGCTCGGGCGCGACCTCTGGGCCCGCCTTCTCCACGGCGGCCGATTCTCCGTCGTCGTCGCGACCATCACCCTGCTGCTCTCGGTCGCCATCGGAACGCTCGTCGGCGCCTGGTGCGGGCGCGCCGGCGGCGCCGTCGACGAGGCGGTGATGCGGATCGTGGACGTTCTCATCTCCTTTCCGGAGATCGTCGTCGCCCTCTTCCTGATCGCCATCATCGGTCCCGGTTTCGGCACCCTCGTCCTGGCGCTGACCCTGGTGGGATGGACGCCGTTCGCGCGGCTCGCCCGGGGGATCGCGCTCGATCTCTCCTCCAGGGACTTCATCGCGGCCGCCGAAGTGCTCGGCTGCTCCCGGACCTTCATCATCGTCAGGCACGTGATCCCCAACGCCCTGCGTCCCATATCGGCGATGACGTTCCTGCGTTTCGGCCACAAGCTGATCACCGTCGGCGCGCTCTCCTACCTCGGCCTCGGCGTCCAGCCGCCGGACTCGGACTGGGGGGCCATGCTCGCCGATGCCAGGATGCACGCCGACAGGCAGCCCCTGCTGGTCATTGCCCCGGGCCTTGCCATCATGATCACTGCGCTCAGCGTCACCCTGATGGGCCAGGGGCTGGAAATCGATGCGGACAGGTCGCGCCGGGTGCGCTCGGGGGAGGAATGATGCCGGCGGAGCCCGTGCTGAAGGTCGAGGGCCTCGACATCTCGATCGCAGGACACATTCCCGTCGTGGTGAACCTCGATCTCGAAATCCTTCCCGGGGAGACCGTCGCCCTGGTCGGGGAATCCGGTTCCGGAAAGACCGTGACGGCGCTGTCGCTCACAGACCTGCTGCCTGAACCTCTCGCCGCGACGGGGGGGCGCATCTCGATCTGCGGACAGGACGTCACGGGAGCCCCGCCGGCGGTTCTCGACGCGATCCGGGGCAATCGCGTCGGCATGATCTTCCAGCAGCCCCGCTCCATGCTCGATCCCTCGAGCCGGGTGGCCTCGCAGGTCGGCGAGGCCCTGCGCCTTCACCGCGGCGCCTCGCGCCGGCGCGCCTGGTCGCGCGCCATCGAGCTGTTGCGGGAGGTCGGCATCCCGGATCCCGAAAGACGCGCCCGGGCCTTCGCCCATCAGCTCTCGGGCGGCATGGCGCAGAGGGTCATGATCGCCGCGGCGCTCAGCGGCGATCCGGACCTGCTGATCGCCGACGAACCCACGACGGCGCTCGACGTCACGGTCCAGGCGCAGATCCTCAGCCTCCTGGAGAGGCAGAAGCTCCGCAGGACGCTCTCGATCCTCCTCATTACCCACGATCTCGCAATCGTCTCGGCCGTGGCGGACCGTGTCGTCGTGATGTACGCCGGGCGCATCGTCGAGGAAGGACCCACGGCCACGATCATGAACCGTGCGCAGCACCCCTATACGAGGGCCCTGGTGGGCTGTTCGCTGATGCGCCGGGCCGACGGCGGCCGTCTCGAGAGCATTCCGGGCACCATTCCCTCGCCCGCCGTGACGATTCCCGGCTGCAGGTTTCATCCCCGGTGCGGCCGCGTCCGGACCCTCGACGACGGCAGCGCCTGCGTGACGGCCGAACCGCCGCCGACGCCGTTGGGCGGCACGCACCGCGTCCGCTGCTGGGCGTGCCGATGAGCGCCGGCGGCACGGCTCCCCTGGTCGAGGTCCGCGATCTCGCCCGGCACTTTCGCGTGCGCGGCGCGCGGGGACTGGCGGTGCGGTCGGTGGACGGCGTCACCCTCTCGATCATGCGCGGCGAGGTCCTCGGGCTGGTCGGCGAATCGGGATGCGGCAAGTCCACCCTGGCACGCCTGATCGTCAACCAGATCCGGCCCGACCGCGGCTCGGTGACGATCGACGGCCGCGACGTCCTCGCCATGAAGCCCCGGGACCTGCGGCGCTTCCGCCGGAAGATCCAGCTGGTCTTCCAGGATCCGGTGGCGGCCCTCGATCCGAGGATGCGGCTGATCGACTCGCTCATGGCGCCGCTCGCCGAGCACCGCATCGGCACCGCCGCGGAACGCGCGGAAAGGATCGGCTCGATGCTGGACGAGGTCGGGATCGATCCCGCCATGGCGAGCCGCTACCCGGGCCAGTGTTCCGGCGGACAGCTCCAGCGCATCGTCATCGCCCGGGCCCTGTTGCTGGAACCCGTCTTCCTGATCTGCGACGAACCGACATCGTCCCTCGACGCCTCGATCCGCGCCCAGATCCTCAATCTCCTGGACGACCTGAGGCGCAAGTTCGATCTTTCCCTCCTGATGATCTCCCACGACCTGAGAGCCATGCGCCACATCTGCGACCGGGTGGCTGTCATGTACCTCGGCCACATCGTCGAGACCGCGCCCGTGGAAACGATCTTCACCGCTGCGGCCCACCCCTACACGCGCGCGCTCGGCGCCGCTTCGCTGCTCGACGAGACCGGTCTGGAGACCGCCGCGAGCCTGGCTTCCGGGGAGCCGCCGAGTCCGATGCGCCCGCCTGCAGGCTGCCACTTTCATCCGCGCTGCCCGCTCGCCGACGATGCCTGCCGGGCCCGCTACCCCGGGGACACGGTCATCGCGGCGGACCACCGGGTGGCCTGTCATCACCGACGGCGGACGCCATGAACCAGAGCCTCAACGACCGGGTCTACCAGGCCCTCAAGAACGAGATACTCCTGTGCCGCCTGGCGCCCGGCTCGGAGGTCTCCGAAGGCATGCTGGCGGAACGCTACCGCTTCTCGAAGGCGCCGTTGCGCAACGCCCTGGCGCGGCTGCGCCAGGAGAAGCTCGTGGTCGCCCGCGGCCGCCGCGGCAACATCGTGGCGCCGATCTCCATCGAGGACGTCCACGAGGTCTTCCAGCTGCGCCTCCTGCTCGAGGTCGAGGCCACCCGCCTGGCGGCGGGCCATGTCGACGCCGCCACGCTGAGGACACTCGATGCCGAGGTCCGGGCCTGTCATCCCTCGACGGGAAACGGGACCGACGCCGCCTATCGCGAAGCCAACTATGCCTTCCACGAACACGTCATGCGGGCCTCCAGGAACCGCCGTCTCGCGGAAATCGTCATGTCGCTGATCGAGCAGCACGAGCGCATCGTCCACTTCAGCCTCGCCCTCAAGGACAGGGGCGTCGAGTTTCACCATCGCCATGACGATCTCGTGGAGGCCCTGCTCGCCGGCGACGGGGCGCGTGCGGCGGCCTGTGCCGAACGGGCCATCAAGGGGAGCCAGATGAAGATCATCGAGATCCTGATGGGGCGGCCGGAGTCCACCTGAAGTCCGGCCATGCGGCCACGCGGTGCACCGCCTCGAGGTCCCTGAAGACCTTTCCCGCCGGGGCGATGGTCCATGTCCAGGTCTCGTCCGCTTCCGGCAGGACGAACCCGCCGAGGAGGTCCTTGACGACCGTCCCGCCGTCCACGCCCGTTTCCCGGCGCTCGACATCGCTGACAAGGCAGGCCTTGTGTCCGCTGGCGGCGAGCCACTCGAGGTGGCGGCAGACGATGTCCCGGGTGAGCTCGTCCAGGCGCGCGGGAGGAAAGGCCGGACAGTGACCGAGGATGTAGTTCCGGGGAATGACCGCAAGCTGGGAGAGCAGGTTGACGGAGATCACGAGATCGAAGGGCGGGGCGGCGACAGGCGGCCGGCTCCGGGGGAGCGCTCCGCGGCCTCCTGAGCGGGCGAAGCGGTAGAAGTCGCGCACCGCGCCCGTGATGTCGACGCGGGCCAGTTCGACGTTGGCGCGGGCCCGGACGGCCCTGCGGACGCTTGCGCCATGATGGATATCCATGAGCACGACGCGCCCGAAGGCCTCGCTGAGGGTATCGAGCGGCACGTCGAGCAGCAGCCCGGATCCCGCCACGGCAACGGTGCCGCGCCGGGAACAGGACCCGACCGCGCGCTCGATCGCGCACCGGGTCCGGGCGAGGTGGGGCTGCCATTCCTCCCGACACTCGACGGCGCGGCCGGCGATTCCGGAGAGTTCCCTGAAGTATCCCATGGGCGCCAGGTACCAGGGAGCCGGATGCCGGAGGGCCTCGACGATGTCGCGCAGCATGCCCGCTTTGAAATGTCAGTCGACATGTCATAGACTGGCCGCCTGGCCGGATCAAGGTCGCTCATGCAACCCGTGCTTGCGAGGATCCCCTTCGTCATCGCCCTCGTTCTCGCGGCGGGCCGGCCGGTGTCGGCCAATCCGGACGTGTGGGTCACCACCAGCTACCTCTTCCGGATGACGGAGAACGCGCTCACGGGCCTTGCCGTGGACTGGCACTTCGACCCGTTCGCCAGCAGCTTCCTCTTCGAACATGTCGACACGGACGGAGACGGCATCGCGACGGCCAGTGAAACCGAGGTGCTGAAAACCGGCATCCTGGCGGAACTCGCCTCGAGGAACTGGTATCTCCATCTCCTCGCCGACGACACGCCCCTGGCCTTCACCCTCGTCGATGTCGAACCGGTGGTCGAGCCGGAACGCCTGGCGGTCACCTTCGACTTCGCCTTCGATGACGCGGTGGACTACAGGACAACGGACGTGGTCGCGAGTCTCCACGACCGCGAGGTGTTCTTCGACTTCTCCTTTGCCGAGAGTGATTTCCTCAAGGTGGAGGGGGCGCTCGATCCCTCGTGCGCCTTCGTCGCCGGGCCGGGCCGGGGCCCGACGGCCGGACACTTCTCGACCATCACCCTTCGCTGCGGAGACCCGCCATGAGGCACGCTCCACGCCTGCTCGGCGCCGTTCTCGTTCTCGGCGCCCTCGTCTGCCTTCCCGCCGCCGGGCCGGTGCTGGCCGACGAGGCGGCCGCCGTCTCCGTGACAAGCGTCACACCGGTCGAGGCCGCGCGCGGCGACGGGGGACTGTGGCAGCGCTGGACGGATTTCATCGTCGGTTTCCAGCGCAAGGCCAACGCGGAGGTCGCCCGCCACATGAGCGCGGTCGAACGGGGCGAGAACCTTGGGGCGTTCTTCCTCGGCCTGGCCATCGCCTTCCTCTACGGCATGTTCCATGCCTTCGGCCCCGGTCACGGCAAGTTCATCATCATCTCGTACTTTCTCGGACGCGACGTGCGGGTCGGGCGCGGCGTCGTGATGGCCCTCCAGGTGGCCGTGGTGCATGTCATCGCCGCCATCGTGATCGTCTGGCTCGCGGACATCACGCTACGCACCGGATTCGGGGTCGGCCTGGCGGAAGTCCCCGGTGTGAGGGCGGCGAGTTTCCTCATCATCGCCGCCATCGGCCTCTACATGCTCTACCAGGCCCTGCGCGCCGCGTTGGGCTACATCGACCCGGCGGAGGTCGGTCACGGCCACAGCCACGCCGCCGGGCACAGTGCCCGTGATCACGGACACGGCGGCCATGCACACGGCCACAGCCACGCCACCGAACACGGCGGCCACGCGCATGACCAGGCGGCCGGGACGAAACAGGCTTCCAAGGTCGAAAGCGGCCTGATGGCGTTCGCCGCCGGCGTGGTTCCCTGCCCCGGCGCCGTTCTCATCATGCTCTATGCCGTCGCCAACGACATGATCTATCCGGGGTTCATCCTCGTCGCCGCCATGTCCGCCGGCATCGGCGTCACCATCTGCACTCTGGGCGTCGGCGCCATCATTGCGCGCCAGACGGCCCTGAGGCTGGTGGAGAGCCACGGTGGCACCTCGTCCGGCACGCTCATGATGCGCCATTCCCTCAACTTCGGCGGCGCCATCGTCGTCACGCTCATCGGCCTCGTGTCGTTCGTGGCCTTTCTCGACGTTCCGATCGGCTGACGTCCCGCCCGCTCTCGAGGTACTCCGCCGAGCGCATTTCCACCAGCCGCGACGCGGTCCGGCGAAACTCGAAGGCGCCGTCGCCTTCAGGATAGAGGGCTTCCGGCGGTCCGGCGGCGGAGCACAGCAGGTTCACGCGGTTCTCGTAGAGGATGTCGATCAGGGTCACCAAGCGCCGCGCCTCGTTGCGCCGGTCCGGGGTGAGGACCGGTATGCCGTCGATGATCACGGTGTGGAACGATTCGGCGAGTGCCAGGTAGTCGGGCGCCGCAAGGGGCCGGGCGCACAGTTCGGCGAAGGTGAAGCGGGCCACGTGGCGTGCCTGGCGAGGGACATGGACGGCCCGCCCCTCCACGGGAATGTCGAGGGGTTCGATATCGGCATCGCCGACGAGGCGGCGAAAGGCCCTGTCGAGGGCCTCCGCGGCCGCCGGGCCCAGCGAAGGAATGTAGGCGCCGGTGCGGGCGAGGATCGTCTTGCGGTAGTCGCGCCCGGCGTCGACCTCGACGACATCGAGCTGCGTCTCGAGCCTGTCGATGAAGGGAACGAAGAGCTGGCGGTTGATGCCGCCCCGGTAGAGGTCGCGCGGATGCTGGTTCGACGTCGCGACCATGACCACGCCAAGCGCGAGGAACTGCTCGAAGAGCCGGCCGAGGATCATCGCATCGGCGATGTCCGCGACGTGAAACTCGTCGAAACACAGAAGACGCCTCCCGCCGACGAGCGCCTGCGCGGTGAACCGGATCGTGTCGTTGGCAGGGCCCGCGGTGGCCTGACGTTCCTGGATGGCGCGATGCACGCCGCGCATGAAGGCATGGAAGTGGTGGCGCTGCTTCGCCTGGACCGGCGCGTGCTCGTAGAAGAGATCCATCAGCATGGACTTTCCCGTTCCCACGCCGCCGTGGAGCCATACGCCGCGGGGAACGTCGCGCCGCCGCCGCAGGACGCGGTCGAGAAGGTTTCTCCCGCCCGCTCCGGCGAGGTCCTGCGCCAGCCGGTCGAGGCGCCGCGCCGCCCTGTCCTGACCCGGATCGGGCACGAGGTCTCCCGAGGAGCAGAGATCGAGGTAGTGCCGGAATGTGCCCGAGGTCATGGAACCGCTGCCGCCGCCGGCGGGCAGCCTGTCGGAACCGGGACCGTGCGGCAAGCGCCCCGGAAACCGTATCGGTTGGCCATGGCCACGGCCGGGCGTGTAGAGTCGCCTCAAGGCCCGGAGGACACGGACATCATGGCGAACCTCGATCTTTGCTACACCCCCGCCACGGAGCTCGCGCGCCTGATCGCCGGGCGGCAGATCTCGCCGGTCGAGGTCACGCGGAACAGCCTCGAGCGCATCGAGGAGGTTAACGGCGCCCTGAACTGCTTCTGCTTCACCTATCCCGAGGAGGCCCTGGAGAAGGCGCGCGCCGCCGAGGACGCGGTCATGAAGGGCCGGCCGCTCGGGCCGCTTCACGGCGTGCCGGTCGCCATCAAGGATTTCACGCCGACGGCCGGCAAGACGACGACGCTGGGAAGCAGGGTCTACCGGGACAACGTGCCCGAGGAGGATGCCCTCGTGGTGAAGGATATTCTCGGCGCAGGCGCCGTCATGGTGGGCAAGACGACCACGCCCGAGTTCGCCCATGACGGATTCACACACTCCCCGCTGTGGGGCGTGACGCGCAATCCCTGGAATCCGTCGCGCACCCCGGGAGGATCGTCCGGCGGGTCCGGCGCTGCCGTGGCATCGGGGTGCGTGCCGCTCGCCGAAGGCTCCGACATGGGCGGCTCGGTGCGCATCCCGGCGGCGTTCTGCGGCATCGTCGGCCTGAAGCCGAGCCTGGGGCGCATTCCGATGACCATCCTGGCGTCGGTCTTCGACAACATCAGCCACTTCGGACCGCTCGCCCGGACCCTCGATGACGCCGCCCTCTTCCTCGAGGTCTGCCAGGGTCCGTTCGAGTACGACATCATGTCGAATCCGGTGCCGCTTGCCCTCGAGCGGCCGCTGACCTGCGGGGTCGCAGGCAAGAGGATCGCCATGGACGTCGATCTCGGCTTCTACCATGTCGATCCGGAGGTCGCCGCCAACGTGGAGGCCTGCGCCGAGGCCCTGCGCGGCGCCGGCGCCACGGTCGATGAGGTCGATCTCGGGTGGACCCGGGAGTGCGCCGACGCCTGGCTCGCCTACTGGAACGTGTACCTCGCCGCCTTCTTCGAACAGCATCTCGACGACAGGCGCGACGACCTCGACCCCAACATCGTCGCCATGTTCGAAGCGGCCCGCACGATGGACGCCATCAGCTTCAAGCGCCTCGAATTCGTGCGGACGCGGCAGTGGCGCCGGCTGTGCGATGTCTTCGAGACGCACGACGCCCTGATCTGTCCGACCACCCCGGGCCCCGCACCCGATGCCGAAGGGACCGACAGCGAGGCGCTCGGGGAGACCGCGGACGGCAAGCTGCGCTCGAACGACATGACGCTCGTGTTCAACAACGTCTCGCAGTGCCCGGCGCTCTCCGTGCCGTCCGGCACGACCGCGGACGGTCTGCCGACGTCGCTGCAGATCGTCGGGCGGCGTTTCGACGAGCCGACGGTGCTCGGTATCGGAGCCGCCGTCGAGAAGCTCCGGCCCTGGGCGCACCGCACGCCATCGATCTGAATCGTCCCGACGGACCGTTCCGTGGCGGGCGCCGACGCCAGGCCGCAGAAGGCGGCCTTCCGCATTCTCTTTGCCAGCCTGATCTGCGTCGGGCTCGGACAGTCTCTGCTCTTCTCGGTGCTTCCCCCCATCGGACGCACGATGGGCCTCGAGGAATGGCACGTCGGGCTCGTCTTCGCCATCTCCGGCGGCATGTGGGCCACGATGAGCCCGTTCTGGGGCCGCCGCAGCGACATTGTGGGGCGCAAGCCCATCCTCGTCATGGGTGTCGCGGCCTACGCCGGCTCCATGATGCTCTTCGTCCTCGCCATCGAGGCGGGCCTCTCCGGCTGGCTTCCGGTGATGGTCGCCCTGCCCCTGATGATCCTCGCCCGCATGATCAACGGCGCTCTCGGATCGGGCTCCTTCCCCGCCGCGCAGGGCTACATCGCCGACAGGACGAACCGTTCCGAGCGGACGGGCGGCATATCGATGATCAATGCCGCCTTCAATACCGGGGTGGTGTTCGGTCCCGGGCTCGGCGCCCTCCTGGTGGGCGCCCACCTGCTCGCACCCCTGGTCGCGGTCTGCATCATCGCCTGCCTGAGCGTCCTGCTGCTTGCCGCCCGTCTTCCCGAGACGCGCCGGACCTCGGCGTCCAGGAGGACACCGCGAATCTCGCTTCTCGACCGCCGGATCATGCCGTTCGTCATCGGCAGCGTGATCATGAGCGTCTGCCATGCCGCGTCGATGCAGACGGTCGCGTTCTTCATGATGGACACGCTCCAGTTCGATGCCGAGGAGGCGGCCCGCAAGGTGGGCGTCGGGCTGACGCTGGCGGCCATCGCCGCCCTGGCGTTCCAGATCGTCGCCGTGCCGCGCCTCAGGATCGGCCCCGGGCTCCTTGTGCGCGCCGGCGGTCCGGTCGCGCTCTCAGGGTTCGTGCTGTTCCTGGCCGTGGAGTCCTATCCGGTCATGGTCGTCGCCATGGTGCTCTTCGGCGTCGGCATGGCCATGCTGCGCCCGGGCTTCGCGACGGCCGCCTCGCTCGCGGTCTCGCCCCACGAACAGGGAGCGGCGGCCGGGGCCCTCATCGGCACGGGCGCCGCCGGCCACGTTCTCAGCCCGCTGATCGCCATGCCGCTCTACATGCTGTGGACCCCGGCCCCCTTCGTCATGAACGTCGTGCTGATGGCGCTCCTTGTCGCCTATGTCTTCCTCGAACCAAGGATTCGCGCCGCGACGATCCGTCCCTGACGGGGGCACGGGCAGTCCCGGCGGGGATGTTCTTCCCCATGGAGGTCGCAAGACGAGCGACGCCGCGGTGACCATGGGCAACTGCAAGGCGCGTTCGAACAAGCGCTGCAGCGGCCCTTGAACGACAAAGGACATTTTCCAGTGGCGGGGTGCATTGGGAACATCCCGTCGGGAATGATCACTGCATCCGGTGGGAAAAGGTGATTCAGGTGTGGCAGGTTTTTGGATCTTTTGTATCGGTGCAAGAAAAAAGACAACAATAGTCAGGATGCGTTGATCGCTGAAACGGCTGTTCATCGAAAGTAACACGGCGATATGGTGGAATGTCCGTGACCTTCGAGCAGCTGTTGAGTCTGCAAGAGCTGACCTCCAAAATCTCGCCGCCAACCTGCCGACAGTGGCGGCCGGAGCGTGCCGGCCCCGCCTTTCGGATATCTTGATGGACGCAAAGCCCGGGACACCATCAGCGTCCTTGCGCTTGCGGCGCGGCATCGAATGTGCAAGGGAGTTCGCATGTCAGGGAAGCAAACGAAAAAGCGGGAAGCTCAGGGCGCGACGACGGGCTACGAGACGGAGCTTTGGCGCATGGCCGACGCGCTACGCGGCTCCATGGATGCCGCCGAGTACAAGCATGTCGTCCTCGGGCTGATCTTCCTCAAGTACATCTCAGACGCCTTCGAGGAGAGGCACACCCGTCTCGTGGCGGAGCAGGACGAGGGCGCCGACCCGGAGGATCCGGACGAGTACCGCGCCGAGAACATCTTCTGGGTGCCGCCCGAGGCCCGCTGGATCCATCTGAAGGCCCAGGCGCGCCAGCCTACCGTCGGCCAGCTCGTCGACGGCGCAATGGCCGGCATCGAACGCGACAATCCTGTGCTGAAGGACGTGCTGCCCAAGGACTATGCGCGCCCGGCCCTCGACAAGCGGCGGCTCGGTCAGCTCATCGACATGGTCAGCAACATCGCGGTGGGCGACCAAGAGGCCCGCTCGAAGGACGTGCTCGGCCGCGTCTACGAATACTTCCTGTCGCGGTTCGCGAACGCGGAAGGCAAGAAGGGTGGCGAGTTCTACACGCCCCGCTGCGTGGTGAAGCTCCTTGTCGAGATGCTGGAGCCCTGGCGCGGGCGGATCTACGACCCCTGCTGCGGCTCGTCGGGCATGTTCGTGCAGTCGGTCGCCTTCATCGAGGCGCACGCCAGCGGCAACAACAACGGCGGCAGGGCGCGCGGCGACATTTCGATCTGGGGCCAGGAGTCGAACCACACGACATGGCGGATCGCCCAGATGAACCTCGCCATCCGCGGCATCGAGGGGCGGATCGCCCACGGCGACAGTTTCCACAACGACCGCCACCCGGACCTCAGGGCCGACTTCATCCTCGCCAACCCGCCCTTCAACGTCTCCGACTGGGGCGGCGAACGCCTCGCCGGCGACAGGCGCTGGCAACATGGCGTCCCGCCCAAGGGCAATGCGAACTTCGCCTGGGTGCAGCACATCGTCCACCACCTTGCGCCGAGGGGCACAGCCGGCTTCGTGCTCGCCAACGGTTCCATGTCGTCCGCCCAGTCGGGCGAGGGCGAGATACGCAGAAACCTGATCGAAGCGGGCCTGGTAGACTGCATGGTGGCGCTGCCTGGCCAGCTTTTCTATTCGACCCAGATTCCGGTCTGTCTGTGGTTCCTCGCCCGCGACCGCACCGACGGCCGGTTCCGCGACCGGTCTGGAGAGATCCTCTTTATTGACGCCCGCTCGCTCGGCTCCATGGTGGACCGCACTCACCGCGAACTGACCGACAACGATATCGCCCGCATCGCCGACACCTACCACGCGTGGCAAGGCAAGGAGGCCGCCGATACCTACGCCGATGTGCCAGGTTTCTGCAAGAGCGTTGCGCTGGAGGAGGTGCGCAAGCACGGCCATGTGCTGACGCCGGGCCGCTATGTCGGCGCAGCCCCTCGGGAGGAGGATGACGAGCCGTTCGAGGACAAGATGAAACGCCTCGTCGCCCGGCTGTGCGAGCAACAGGCCGAAGGCACACGGCTGGACAAGGCCATCGAGACAAATCTCGAAAGACTGGGATTCATGAACAAATGACAGTCGGTGAACTCATACTGCTTCTCGAAAGCTACCCGCCGCAAATGCGTGTCGTGGTGAACGGCTACGAGGAGGGTTGGGACGATCTATCCATGGAGCAGATTTCCGTGATGAAGATTCAACTGAATACAGGTGTCCACGGATGGCAGGGCCAACACGAGGATCCGCGCGATGTGCCAAAACGGTCATCGGCCCCCGTGGACGCACTGGTTCTAGGCCGCCTGTCCAACTGAAGACGAACACCTCATGATCGACTATGAAAAATTCAGGCTGTCGCTCAAGCGGCTTGAAGAGCAGTACGAGAACCATCGTCATCAGGACCCCGGGTTATCGGAACTGACCCGCGATGGCATCGCTGAATCAGTTATCCAACGCTTCGAGACATGCTACGATTGCCTGTGGAAGGTGTTGCGACGATACATGATAGAGGGCTTGGGCCGCGCCGATGTGCCAAACAGTCCTAAACCTCTCATCCGGTTGGCGTACGAGAACGAGCTATTCACCTCTCCACCAGATCAGTGGTTGAAGTATGTCGATGCCCGCATCGGCACGACACACGACTACGACGGTGAAAAGGCAAAAGACTGCCTGGAACTGATGCCGGACTTCATCGATGACGCTATTGGCTTGTACCAGACCATGACTGTGGAAACATGGGAATAGAGCAGCATATTGATATCTCGGCCAAGCAGCGCGAGACAATCCTGACTCTGCTGGAACGCTATCTGCCGGACACGACCGCATGGGTCTACGGCTCTCGAGGCAAGTGGACCTCACGGCCTCAGTCTGATCTCGATCTTGTTGTCTTCGCCACATCAGATCAACGCCACTGGATTGGAAGTCTGCGAGAAGCGTTTGAGGACAGTGATCTGCCGTTTCGGGTGGAGCTGTTTGTGTGGGATGACGTTCCTGAGGAATTTCGCAAACAGATTAAGGCGGAGTATTCGGTGTTGGTGGAGTCATCAGATCACACAAGCAGGCGGGAGGCCATACCTCTTGGAAATTGTATTTTAATGAATGAGTCCACCTACTCGCCGACTGAGGCATGGCCATTCGTGAATTATCTTGACACCGGCAATGTAACGGAAAACAGGATACTGCACGTGCAACATCTTGTTCTTGACAAGGACAAACTCCCCAGTCGAGCTCGAAGAAAAGCTCAACCAGGCGACATCATTTACTCGACTGTTCGCCCAAATCAGAAGCATTTTGGGCTTCTGAGAGACATTCCTGACAATTTTCTGGTATCAACAGGTTTCGCTGTATTCCGAGGAAAAGAGAAGCTGGCAGACACTGGTTTCATCTATTGGTTTGTCTCACAAGACCATATTGTTGAGCGACTTCATACTATCGCTGAGCACAGCACATCAACCTATCCGTCAATCAGACCGATTGACATCGAACGTTTGCAGATAGCTCTTCCGCCTCTTCCCGAACAACGCACGATCGCCCACATCCTCGGGACGCTGGACGACAAGATTGAGCTGAATCGGCGCATGAACGAGACGCTGGAGGCAATGGCCCGCGCCCTGTTCAAGTCGTGGTTTGTCGACTTCGACCCCGTCCGCGCCAAGATGGCGGGGCGCGATCCCGGCCTGCCCAAGCCACTCGCTGACCTCTTCCCTGAACGCCTTGTCGATTCCGAGATCGGGGAGATACCGGAGGGTTGGGAAGTCTCACAGATCGGCCAAGAAGTCGATGTCTTGGGAGGTGCAACTCCCAGCACAAAAGAGCTTGTATACTGGAAGGAGGGAGAGCACTGCTGGGCTACGCCGAAGGATCTCTCAAAACTGTCGTCTCCTGTGTTGCTGGGAACGGAACGCAAGGTCACCGACGCGGGTGTAGAGAAGATCAGCTCTGGTCTTTTACCAATCGGCACAGTACTTTTGTCATCTCGCGCACCAATTGGATACTTAGCCATTGCCAGTGTCCCGACCGCCGTTAATCAAGGCTTCATAGCTATGATCTGCAGAAAGCGGCTTTCAAATCTCTTCGTACTCTGCTGGTGTTACGAGAATCTCGACCATATCAGGGGCATTGCCGGTGGTTCTACATTTTCGGAAATCAGCAAGAAGGTCTTCCGTCCTATTCTTGTTGCAGTGCCATCACGGGAAGTTCTCAGGGTCTATCACAGCATCGCTGGACCACTTTATGGTAGCATTGTCGCGAATACGAGGGAAAACAGTGTCTTAGCGCAAATCCGAGATGTTCTCCTGCCGAAGCTTGTATCCGGTGAAATCCGCGTTCGTGATGCCGAACGCATCGTGGAGACTGCGATTTGAGCGGCCGATACCAAACCCTCGACTCTCTGATCGGGCTCGGCTTCGAGCACTGCCGAACCGAAGCGGGGTTCGACGCCGCTGGCTTTCGATTCCGGTATCTGCATCTAACGGCCTTCGGCTCAATCGACAGGTACTTCCGACCCGCGGTGAATCTTGAATGAAGTTCTCCGAGAGCGATGTCGAAGCTGCCGCGCTCGAATGGCTGGTCGGCGTCGGCTGGTCGGTCGCCCACGGTCCCGACATCGCGCCCGATGCGCCCGCCTGCGAGCGTGCCGACTACGGCGCGGTCGTGCTGGAAGGGAGGTTGCGAGACTCGCTGGAACGGCTGAATCCGGACCTTCCGGCCGAGGCGCTGGACGACGCCTTCCGCAGGCTCTGCGCGCCGGAGGGGGCGACACTGGAGGCCCGCAACCGCGCATTCCACCGCAAGGTGGTGGACGGCGTGACCGTGGAGCACCGCACGGATGATGGGTCTATACGGGGGGCGCAGGCGCGCGTCATCGACTTCGACGAGCCGGACGGCAACGACTGGCTCGCGGTCAACCAGGTCACCGTGGTCGAGAACAAGCACGAGCGGCGGCCGGACATCGTGCTGTTCGTCAACGGCCTGCCGCTGGGGCTCGTCGAGCTCAAGAATCCGACGGACGAGGACGCGACGGTCTGGACCGCCTGGCAGCAACTCCAGACCTACAAGATGGAGATGCCTTCGCTTTTCGCCATGAACGCGGTGCTCATCGTCTCCGACGGGGTCGAGGCACGCATCGGCACGCTCACCGCCGGGCGGGAATGGTTCAAGCCGTGGCGCACCGTCACGGGCGAGACGCTGGCCGATGCGGCCATGCCGCAGCTGCGGGTGATGCTGGAAGGCGTCTGCGCGCCGACGCACATCCTGGCGCTGGTGCGCGACTTCATCGTGTTCGAGGATGACGGGAGTGGCGAACTCGTCAAGAAGATGGCGGGCTACCACCAGTTCCACGCGGTCGAGACCGCCGTGACTGAGACCCTGCGCGCAGCCGAACTGCAGCGGAAGGCGAAGCAGACCATCGCCAGGGACCTGCCCGGACGCTACGATTCGGGCCGTGGGCCGGGCGGCGAGCCCGGCGACCGGCGCATCGGTGTCGTCTGGCACACCCAGGGTTCGGGCAAGAGCCTCACCATGGTGTTCTACGCCGGTCGCATCGTCCGCGAGCCCGGGATGGCGAACCCGACCGTGGTGGTACTGACCGACCGCAACGACCTCGACGACCAGCTCTTCGCCACCTTTGCGCGTTGCGCCGACCTGCTGCGCCAGCCTCCCGTGCAGGCGCAGAACCGGGCGGACCTGCGCGCGAAGCTCGCCGTGGAGGCCGGAGGCGTGGTCTTCACCACCATCCAGAAGTTCTTTCCTGAGGAGAAGGGCGACCGGCACCCGCTGCTGTCGGACCGGCGCAACATCGTGGTGATTGCCGACGAAGCGCACCGCAGCCAGTACGACTTCATCGACGGCTTCGCCCGCCACATGCGCGACGCCCTGCCCAGCGCCTCGTTCATCGGCTTCACCGGAACGCCGGTCGAGCGCCACGACGCCAACACCCGCGCCGTGTTCGGCGATCACATCAGCATCTACGACATCCAGCGTGCGGTGTCGGACGGGGCGACGGTGCCGATCTACTACGAAAGCCGTCTTGCCAGACTGGCGCTCGACGAACGCGAGAAACCCAACATCGATCCCGGCTTCGAGGAAGCGACCGAGGGCGAGGAGACCGCGCGCAAGGAACGGCTCAAGACCAAGTGGGCGCAGCTGGAGGCCGTGGTCGGTGCGGAGAAGCGCCTGGCACTGGTCGCGCGCGACATCGTGGAGCATGTCGAGAGGAGGCTGGAGGCCATGGACGGCAAGGCGATGGTCGTCTGCATGAGCCGGCGCATCTGCGTCGAACTCCACGATGAGCTCGCCCGCCTGCGCCCCGAATGGGAACACGAGGACGACGACAAGGGTCACCTCAAGGTGGTGATGACCGGCGCCGCCTCCGACCCGCCGGACTGGCAGCGGCACATCCGCAACAAGCCCCGGCGCGAGGCTCTGGCCAAGCGTTTCCGTGATCCGGACGACGCCTTCGGCCTCGTGCTGGTGCGCGACATGTGGCTCACCGGCTTCGACGCCCCGAGCCTGCACACCCTCTATGTCGACAAGCCCATGCGGGGCCATGGGCTGATGCAGGCGATCGCGCGCGTGAACCGGGTGTTCCGGGACAAGCCCGGCGGCCTCGTCGTGGACTATCTCGGGCTCGCCCACGAGCTCAAGCGCGCGCTGGCGACCTACACCGAGAGCGGCGGCGCGGGCAAGACTGCGCTCGACCAGGAGGAAGCGGTCGCAGTGATGCTGGAAAAGCACGAGGTCTGCTGCGCTCTGTTCCACGGCTTCGACCGCTCCGCGTGGATCGCCGGGACGCCCGCGGAACGTCTGGCTCTGCTCCCCGCCGCGCAGGAACACATCCTGGCACAGGAGAACGGCAAGGAGCGCTGCGTGACGGCGGTGCGGGAACTCTCCCAGGCCTTCGCGCTGGCCGTGCCGCACGAAGACGCGATCCGCATTCGCGACGACGTGTCCTTCTTCCAGCACGTGCAGTCGGTGCTGGTAAAACGCTCGGCCAGCGCGACGAGAGCGGAAGAGGAGCTGGACCATGCCGTCCGCCAGCTCGTCTCGCAGGCGGTGGCGTCGGAGGGCGTGATCGACATCTTCGCCGCCGCCGGACTGGAGAAGCCCGACATCTCGATCCTCTCCGACGAGTTCCTGGCCGAGGTGCGCGGCCTGCCCCAGCGCAATCTCGCCGTCGAGCTCCTGCGCAAGCTGCTGACGGGCGAGGTCTCCGGGCGCCGGCGCAGGAACGTGGTCCAGGCCCGGTCCTTCGCCGAGATGCTGGAGCGGACCATCCGCAAGTACCAGAACCGCGCGGTCGAGGCCGCCCAGGTGATCGAGGAGCTGATCCAGCTCGCCCGGGACCTGCGCGCGGCCGACGCGCGCGGCGAGGAACTCGGGCTCACCGACGACGAACTCGCCTTCTACGACGCGCTGGAGACCAATGACAGCGCCGTCCAGATGCTCGGCGACGAGACGCTGCGGCACATCGCCCGCGAGCTGGTCGAGATCGTGCGCGGCAACGTCACCATCGACTGGACGCTGCGCGAGAACGTCCGCGCCAACCTTCGCCGGCTGGTCAAGCGCATCCTGCGCAGGCACGGCTATCCGCCCGACAGGCAGGAGAAGGCGACACGGACCGTGCTCGAACAGGCAGAGGCCCTGTCCGCCGGTTGGGCAGCGGGAGCGCCTTGATGCGGGCCTCGGTGAGAGTATGCCCGGCCGGCCGGAGCGAGTGGCGGGCGTTCTTTGGAGATGGTCCCGGCGTCGCTTCTGCTTTACCTCTGTGAATGAATTCGGCGATCGATGACATCAGCAATCTGAATCAAACACCCGCTGACGAAGGTGTGACACCTCTCTTCCTTCTGGCAAATCATACTTGCCCCCAATTCGACCAAAAAGCCTGTCCATGTCCTGCATGATTTCGTCGCCGTCGTACAAATCAATGATATCGTTGGTTATTTGTATTGCGCCATTATACATGTCCTCCGTTTCCACGTCGTAGATTTCGGCTTCCATACGTTCCTTCATGTCGTATGCCCGATCCCAGACCGTGTTGAAGCCATGATTGTATGCGGCTGCCCGTTGAATAACAAGAAAATCCAGGAGGCAGGATTCCGAAACCTCAATTTTTTCCTGCGCGTTGGAATGGTGCGCAAACGTGAGAACAACCGTCGAGACCAGCACACTGGCGAGATACTTCACTCTCATGATTGATTCTCCTTGCAATCTGCACGAATTTGAATCCATTGGCTATCGGTCGACCGATCAGAAACCTTCCAATTCGTAAAGAAATTCACCGGTCTACCCTCCATTCTCCTCATAACAGTGACATCTGTCAACGCTGGCATTCGAGGCAGCCGCAAGTTCCATCCGGTTGATGAAGTCACGCGCGTCGTAGCAGGCGTCACTGCGCGTGCCTGCGTACCCGAATGCCATTTTGTCATATGCGAAGACGGGTGCAGTCCACAAGAAGACCATGAGAGTAAAAATTGGAAGGATCGTGCGCCGAACGAAGACGCTGATGGGTGACGTCAGGATTTGTGTGTCTGTGAGACTGGGGCACTGATTCCCTGAAATTTGTTTTCGTGGATGAAGACGGCGCAAAGGATGCGGTCCATGGAGGATCGCTCCTGGAAGGTTCCCATGGGCCGGGTTCGCCGACGGACCTTGCGGAAGCGTCGTTCGATGGCGTTGGTGGTTCGCAGCTGCCTTCGCTCTTCAAGGGTGGTGTGGCCAAAGCAGGCGAGCAGATCGTCGAGACCGCTCCGCAGGCAGGCGACGGTCCTGGTATGGATGGGCGGCCGGAGGACACTGCCGGAGAACGGCGGGCGCTCTCCAGGGATGACCCCGGCCGCCCCGACGAGGGTCGGCCGTGCGGGCCCGACTACCCGTCGAGGTCCGGCATGACGGGGAGCTCGCCGAACTCGATGCCCTCCTCGCGCAGTTCCCGGGCTTCCGCGTGAGTCGCCGCGCCGTAGATGCTGCGCTTCTCGACATCGCCGTAGTGGATCTTCCTCGCCTCATCGGCGAACTTCGGGCCCACGTTCTCGAAGTTCTGCTCCACGTGCTCGCGGACCGCCCGCATCATGGCGAGGGCGCGGCCGGCGTGCTCCTTCTGCTTGGCAAGGGCGAGCGGCCGGGTCTCCTTCCCGGGAGCGTCGGCGCCGCGCGTCCGGCCGGCGACGCCGACGTTCGGGGCCATCAGCGCCTTCTCGACGCGGAGGTCGCCGCATATCGGACACGCCAGATCCCCCGACTCGACCTGGTCGTCGAACGCCCGGGAATCGGCGAACCAGCCCTCGAAGACATGGCCGTTGCCGCACTGGATATCGAAGACGATCATTTGACGCGCCCCTTGAGGGATGCACTGAATCTAGTCCTATTCGGGTGCGGAACAAGATGACAGCCCACGAAGGCCTCGATGCGAGCCCCTGGGTCCGCCGCTTCGCACCCCTTCTGCCGCGGGGAAGCCGTGTCCTGGACCTTGCCGCCGGAAGCGGCCGCCACGCCGTCCTGCTGCTCGAACGCGGCTGCCGCGTGACCGCGTGCGACCGCGACGTCGAGGCGTTGCGCAGGCTCGTCGGCCATTCCCGGCTCGAGATTGTCGCCTGCGACCTCGAAACCGGCGGGCCCTGGCCGTTCGCCGGGGAGACCTTCGACGGCGTCGTCGTCACGAACTACCTGTGGCGGCCCGGCCTTGCCTCCATCGTCGCCAACGTGGCGCCGGGCGGCCTGCTGATCTACGAAACCTTCGCCGCAGGCCATGAACGCTTCGGCCGGCCGCGCAACCCCGACTTCCTGCTGCGGCCCGGCGAGCTCCTCGATGCCGTGGCCGGAAAGCTACGCGTGCTGGCGTACGAGGACCTCGTCGTCGACCATCCCCGGCCGGCGGCCGTCCAGAGGCTGTGTGCCCGCAGGAGCTCCTGACGCGGCGGAACGAAGCGTGTAGGGACGGTCGTGCCCGAGGGCGGGAATGATGCCGCGCACGCGGCGGACCTCGTCGAGGTCGACATCGGCCATGCAGAAGCCTGTGCCCGTTCCGGCATCCGCCAGGACCGTGCCCCACGGGTCGACGATCAGCGAATGGCCGCAGGTGCGCCGGCCGCCCGGATGGTGGCCGGTCTGGCACGGCGCGAAGACGAAGGCGCCGCACTCGATGGCTCTCGCCCGCAGCAGGACCTCCCAGTGCGCATCGCCGGTGACCTTCGTGAAGGCCGCCGGGACCGTCAGCATCACCGCCCCGGCCCGGGCAAGGTCGCGGTAGAGATGGGGGAACCGAAGGTCGTAGCACACGGTCATGCCCAGCGGGCCCCAGGGCGTGGCCGCGAGCACCGCCTCGCTCCCCGGGTTGAACATCGCCGATTCCCGGTAGCGCGAACCGTCGGGGAGGTCGACGTCGAACATGTGGATCTTCTCGTAGTCAGCCACCTCGCCGTCGGGACCGAAGAGGAAGGCATGGTTGGCAAGCGAGCCGTCCTCGCGCAGCGCCGCCACCGAACCCGCCTGGAGCCAAAGACGCCGCCGCCTCGCGACATCGGCGAAGGCCTTGAGCGCCGGGTGGTCCGCAGGGCGCCAGGCGTTGTCGAGCCGCTCCTCCTCGCTCGCCGCCATGAGGGCGACGTTCTCGGGCAGCCCGACGAGTTCGGCGCCCGCATCGGCGGCCTCGCACACCAGGGCCACCGCGTGGTCGATGTTGGCCGCCATGTCGAGCCCCGCATTGACCTGGATGCAGGCGATCTTCAGTGCCGTCATGATGCCTGTGCCAATCGCGTCCGCAGTTCGCCGCTCCGGTCGAGGGCCACGAGGTCGTCGAATCCGCCGACCGGATCCCCGTCGATGAAGATCTGGGGCACCGTTCTCCTGCCGCCGGCGCGCTCCGCCATCAGGGCACGCTTGCCGGCGTTCATCGTCACGTCGACCTCCTCGAACGGAACGCCCCTGGACTTCAGGAGACGCCTGGCTCCCGAACAGTACGGACAGAACATGGTGGTGTAGACGACGACTTCGGCCACGGCGCCATTCCCTCAAGGGGTCCGGGCCGATGATATCAGTCTTCGTGGCGCACAGGAATTGCGCCCGCCGTGCGGTCCCGACACGATGGCGTCATGACCGCTTCGCCCGGGCCCTTCGACCGTCGCGCCCATCGGCGCCACCGCGCAGCCGCGGCGGCGGGGCTGGATGCGGAGTTCCTGTTCGGGGAGGTCGGCAGCCGCCTGATCGATCGCCTCGACGACATCACCCGGCGGTTCGGGGTGGTCTGCGAGCTCGGCGCCCGCGACGGCCGGCTGCGCTCGCCCCTCGCCGCCCGCGAGGGCACGGACCTCCTCCTCCAGGCGGACCTGTCGCCGGCGTTTGCCGCCGGCTTGCGGGGAACGGGCCTTGCGGCCGACGAGGAGCTTCTGCCGTTCGCCCGTGAATCGCTGGACGCCGTCATCAGCAATCTCGCCCTTCACTGGGTCAACGATCTCGTCGGCGCGCTGGTCCAGATCCGCATGGCGCTGCGGCCCGACGGGCTGTTCCTCGCCTCGCTCCTGGGCGGCGAGACGCTGGTGGAACTGAGGTCCGCCCTGACGGACGCCGAGGTCGAGGTGACGGGCGGTCTCTCGCCGCGGCTGTCGCCGATGGTCGACATCAGGGACGCCGGCGCCCTCCTCCAGCGCGCGGGATTCGCGCTTCCGGTCGTCGACACCGACCGCATCACCGTCACCCATGAAGACGCCTTCGCCCTGATGCGCGATCTCAAGGCCATGGGAGAGAACAATGCCCTGGCCGACCGCCCTCTCCATCTTTCGCGCCGGGACGTCTTCGGCAGGGCGGCGGCCCTCTACCGGGAGCGCCATGCGGATGCCGAGGGGCGGGTGCGGACGACCTTCGACATCATCTACATGACCGCCTGGGCGCCCGACGCCTCCCAGCCGCGGCCGCTGCGCCCCGGCAGCGGCCGGGTCAGCCTCGCGGAGGTCCTGTAGCCCCCCTTACAAAAGGTCGCAGAGCATCGCCACCAGCGGAGCGTCGGCCGGCGGCATGGGCCACGAGGACATGCGGTTGGGACGGACCCATGCGAGGTCCGCATGCTCCCGCGCCGTCACCACTCCGTCCCAGCGCCGGCAGACATAGAGCGGCATCAGCAGGTGGAAGTCGCCGTAAGGGTGGCTCGCAAAGGTGAAGGGGGCGAGGCAGGATTCGGTCACGTCGATGCCGAGTTCCTCGTGCAGTTCCCGGATCAGGGCGGCCTCCGGGGCCTCGTCGGCGCGCACCTTGCCGCCGGGAAACTCCCACAGGCCGGCCATCGGCTTGCCTTGCGGGCGCCGCGCCAGGAGGACGCGGTTGTCGGCATCCACCAGGGCGCAGGCCACCACGACGAGCATCACGTCAGCGCCTGCGACCAGAACATGCGGTAGACCCTGAACCGGGTCTGCCTGCCGCGCGCGGGCGCCGGCATCGTGCGCTCCTCGACGCAGCGCATCCCGACCTTGTCGAGCACCCTGCAGGAGGCCGGGTTTTCCACCATGACGAAGGCCTCGACCCTGTCGAGACGCAGCATCCTGAAGGCAAGGCCGAGCAGGGCGCGCGCCGCTTCCGTGGCATAGCCCCTGCCCCAGCTCCACGGCGCGAAGGCGTAACCGAGCTCTCCGGTGCGGTCATCGCCCGAAAGCGTGATGTCGATGACGCCGGCGACGGCGCCGTCTTGCGCCAGGGTCACCGCGTAGACCCATCCTCCCCCGTTTTCCCGGTCCCTGACGGCGTCCTTGGCAAACGCCTCCGCACAGCCCGCGGGGTAGGGGTGGGGAATGTTGGCGGTGTAGCGGGCGACCTCCCACAGCCGGCAGAACCGCGTGACCGCCGTGGCATGGCGCAGCTCCAGGGGCTCGAGAACCAGGCGTTCGGTGGCGATCGTCGCCGGTGTCAACCGCCGCACGGCCATCCCTCACCCGAGATCGACGGCGGTGCGGAAGCCGATCGTGGCGGTGCGGTCGAGCCCCGGCCACAGGAGCAGGACCTTGGCGGAGAACTCCGCATCCTTGCGGCCGCCGTCGGCATACCAGTCGGAACCCCCGGGCGCCCCATCGCATCCACCCTTCACCATGCAGAATCTCGTTCGGCCGTCGCTCATCTCGGGCTCGGTCCAGTTCCAGACATTGACGGCATCGTCCCCGAGCAGACCGTCATCCGCCGCCTTCTGCCACTCCGCTTCCGTCGGCAGGCGCCGCCCGAGCCAGGACGCATAGGCGCGGGCGTCGTCAAGATCAACCCGGCACACCGGATCGCCGGGCCGGCCGGTGGAAAGATCGAAGCCCTCGGGCGCCGCCGGGCGGTAGCCGGTCCGGGTAACGAAGCGCCGGTACTGGTCCAGCGTGACGGACGTCCTGTCAATCGCGAACGCCGCCAGGGTCTCGCGGATCAACTCCTCCCGGTGCGTGTGCAGTCCCGGCAGCACGAGATCGTCGCAACCGGGTGCTGACGCGCCTTCGTACATGCCGCATTCCCTCACCCGGTAGCGCACGCGCCGCCGGATCTCGCCACCCGGCACGGCCACCATGCCTTCGGGCACATCCCTGGCCGCCGCCGGGCGCGCCGCCGGCAGCCTGCGGATCCGGGCGAGGGGCCGGCGGCCCGATGCGCGGTCGCGCCGCCTGGCCAGCTCCGCCTGGCCCTCCAGGAAGGCGTCCGGGACATCCGTCTCGATCACCGCGCCCAGTCCCCGCGCGGGCAGGCCGATCGTGACGCCCCGGCCGGCGACGTCGAGCCGGGCGCCCGCCATCAGGTCGCAGGCACATCCCGCCGACACCGGCAGGCGAAGGCCGCGGCGGGCGCGGGCCGTCCTGTTGACGAGGGTCCACAGGCGCACGCCCCCGTGCTCCCAGCACGAGGCGTAGACGCCGGGCGCCGGCGCCGCCGCCAGCGGCGTCCAGGCGCCTTGCGCGAAGTGGCGGAACCAGCGGCGGCGGATGGCGCTCGCGTGCCGCCACTGCGCCGCGTCGCGGTCGCTCCACCCGTTCCACGATCCGAAGACGTTCTCCCACACCATCATGCCGGCGCCGTTCATCCATGCGAGCTGAATCTCCGGGCCGTGGTCCGTCTGCCAGCGGCGCACCACGTGCACCATGTGGCGGCGGTCGTGATACCTGTTGCGCAGCACGCCCGGGGCGCGGGAATCGCGCCACACCTCGGCCCAGCCCATGCGGTGCCCGGCCAGCCGGTCGAGCGGCGTCGACGCCTGGGACTGCAGGACGACGCCCGGCTTGACCGCATCGAGCGCGGCGCGCAGTCCGGGCAGGCCGGACGAAAGAGTGTCGAGAAAGATCCCGTCGGCATCGAGTTCGCCGACGAGCTCGGCGAGCGCGGCGCTGTCGTCCACATCCTCGCGCCGCGTCGCCCTGTCCCAGGGATGATAGGCGAGGATGACGCGGACATCGCGGACATGCAGCCGGCGGACCAGGTCGCGCAGGCCCGCAAGACCGCCGGGCATGAGGCGCCAGAAGTCGAACTGGTTGCGGCAGTCGAGACCCAGATTGGGGTAGGCGTGCCAGAGGATGGCACCGTCGAGGGCGCCGAACCGGCTCTCGAAGCGGTCAAGGTAGGGCTCGATCAGCCAGCCGCCGGCCGTCTTTCCCCGCAGGCGATCATCGAAGAGCATGATCTTGTGCATCGTGACGCACCGGCCGACCCAGTCGAAGGCCCCGTCCCCGGCCGCCGGGGCCGCAACGGCCCGTTTCGCGTCCCCGCTCCATGCGCCGAGCCCTTCCCGCCACGCCGGCCACGCCGCGGGGTCGTCCGGCGCCGGAACCAGGCTGGGAACGTCCTCCGGAATCAGGACGCGTCCGGGCCGCAGGTGAACAGGGGTTCGCCCATGACGTCCCGCAGCGGCGCGATCCCCAGCCCCGCACCCTCGGGCGTGCGCATGGCGCCGTCCACGACATCGGGAATCCCGGTCGCGTTCGACACAGTCTTCCAGTTGTGGAAGTCGACCGTGTGGAGCCTCATCTCCTCGGGCGTGGACAGCGACATGTGGGCGATGGCCGAGCTGATGATGTCGGCGCCGCCGATGCATTCGACGGTCACCTTGAGACCCATGTCCACGGCCAGGTCGCGGATCCGCCTGGCGCGCGTGATGCCGCCGAAGCGCGAGATCTTGATGGTTACGCCGTCGGCCATGCCCTCGCGCCTGATCCGCAGCAGGGACTGGAGGCTGTCCACGCTTTCGTCGAGGACCATCGGCCTCGACGCGTGGCGCCGGACGGCCATGTTCTCGTCGAGCGACCAGCAGGGCTGTTCGAGGACGTAGTCGATGTCCCTCGTCCGATCGAGGAACCGCAGGGCGTCGTGACTCGTCCAGGCGCCGTTGGCGTCGCAGAACAGGACGACGTCGTCACCCGCCTCGTCGGCGACGGTCTCGAGGCGGCGGGCGTCGAGAACCGGATCGTCGCCGACCTTGACCTGGAGGCGCCGGTAGCCGCCGGCGATGAAGCGGCGGGCCGACGCCAGCATCGCCTCCGGCCGGTCCTGCGACACGGAGCGATAGAGGTCGACGGACTCGCCGTAGCGTCCCCCGAGATACTCGGCCAGGGGAAGGCCGGCGGCCTGCGCCGCGATGTCCCACAAGGCGATATCGACGGGCGTCTTGACGTCCATCTGTCCGAGCATCGCGCCGTCCATGACACGCATCAGCCTGCCGGTCTCCCGCGGGTCGCTGCCCAGCACCTCGGGCGCCAGGATCGCCAGGCCCGCGCGCACGCCGGCTGTGAAGGCCTCCGAATAGAAGGCTCCCAGCGGCGTCACCTCGCCCCAGCCCGTCAATCCCTCGTCCGTGACAACCTCGACCATGGTCGCGGTCTGTCCGTACTCGGTGCGGTTGCGGCAGCGATAGGCGCCCTCCCGGTAGGGAAGATCCAGACCATGGACATGGATGCCGGTGATCTTCATGCCGCCGGCTCCGCAACGGGTGGTGGAGGGGATGACCGCTGGACCATGACACCCTATCGTGACGCGCGGCGAATCCTATGCCCTTCGATGGAGGAGATAAACCATGCCCGACACCATCCGCCGCGTCGCGCTCGTCACGGGCGCCGGCGCCGGCATAGGACGGGCGACCGCTCTGGGACTGGCCGATCACGGCTTCCGCGTGGTGCTGGCCGGACGCCGCAGGGAGCGGCTCGATCGCGTCGTTGCGGAACGGCCCGCCCTCGAGGACCGCCTTGTCGCGGTGGAATGCGACGTCGGCCGGCCGGACTCCGTCGATGCCCTCTTCGCCGTCGTCGAGGAGCGCCTCGGCCGTCTCGACCTGCTGTTCAACAACGCCGGCATCGGCGCCCGCGCCGTGCCGATGGAGGATCTCGCCGTCGACGAATGGCAGGCCGTGGTCGACACCAACCTCACGGGTCCGTTCCTGTGCACCAGGCACGCGATGCGCATCATGAAGGCCCAGGACCCGCCGGGCGGCCGGATCGTCAACAACGGTTCGGTCTCCGCGCACGTGCCGCGGCCGATGTCGGCGCCCTACACAGCGACCAAGCACGCCGTGACCGGCCTGACGCGCTCCACCTCGCTGGACGGCAGGGCGCATCGCATCTGCTGCACGCAGATCGACATCGGAAACGCCCTGACCGACATGACGGCAGGCGCCGGGAACGGCCTCGAGCAGGCCGACGGCCGTATCGTTCCGGAACCGGTCATGGACGTCTCCAACGTCGTCAACGCGGTTCTCCTCGTCGCCGACATGCCGCTCGACGCCAACATTCCCTTCCTGACCGTGATGGCCAACACCATGCCCTATATCGGCAGGGGCTGACGGTTGCGCCGGAGAACGAAGCCTCCCTATAATCGCGGTCCGCCAGGACGCCTCGAACAACCGGGACACGAATCCCATGGAACTGACCGGTATCGGACTTGCCATCTGGACATTGTCGGGATTTCTGCTCGCCTCGATCTTCGCGATGCTGTGCCGCGGCTTCGGCAAGGCCACCGAGATGAATCACGAGTTCCTGGCCAACATGGGGTTCTTCTGGTCGATCCTGCCGGTCGGCGTGTTCGGGGCGAGCGGCTTCTTCCCGTTCCTCGATCTCAGCGGCCTCGCGCCCTACGCCTATGTCCTCGGCGTGATTCCGCTTGCCGTCATCATGACGATGAGGACCAGTCCCGAACTTGCGCCGCCGCTCTTCGGCCGCGACGGCCAGGGGCGCGTGTCCCTGTTCGCGTGCACGCCGCACGAGGTCGTGACCACCGTGCTCTACGCCCTTCTCGTCTTCAGCGTGTGCACCATCTTCCTGTGGGACGAACTCTACCGCTGATCGCGTTCCCTCGGGTTCCGGTTGACATCGGCGGCCCCGCCCCTATAGTGCGCCCAAGCTCGCGCCGTCGCCCTCCTGGGGGGTGGCGCACGTTCAGTCACGAGATTCATCCGATGTATGCAGTCATCCAGACCGGCGGCAAGCAGTACCGTGTCGCCCCTGAGGACGTGTTCTCCGTGGAGCGCCTCGACGGCAGCCCCGGCGACATCGTCGAGTTCGACCGCGTGCTGATGATCGGCCGCGAGGATGCCGTCGACACGGCCGCCGACGGCGCCACGGTGACGGCCGAGATTCTCGAACAGAAACGCGCCGCCAAGATTCTCGTCTTCAAGAAGAAGCGCCGCAAGAAGTACCGCAGGCGCGCCGGCCACCGGCAGCCGCTGACCGTCGTCCGCATCCGCGAGATCAACGGGGCCCCCGGCGGCGGGGACATTCCACCGGAGGATTGAGGCATGGCCCACAAGAAGGCAGGCGGCAGTTCACGCAACGGGCGCGATTCTCCGGGACAGCGGCTGGGCGTCAAGAAGTTCGGCGGCGAACGGGTCATTCCCGGCAACATCATCGTCCGCCAGCGCGGCACGAAGTTCCATCCGGGACGCAATGTCGGCATGGGCAGGGATCACACCCTCTTCGCCACGACCGGCGGCACCGTCGCCTTTCGCCGCACGTCGGGTTCGCGGACCTACATCGACGTGGTCCCGCCGGCAATCGCCGCGGAGTAGCGTCCCGCCGCCTGCCGACGGTCCGGCTCTGTGCGGATGCCGGCATGAAGTTTCTCGATGAAGCCAAGATCCATCTCAAGAGCGGTGGCGGCGGCAGCGGTGTCGTCAGTTTCCGCCGCGAGAAGCACGTCGAGTTCGGCGGACCCGACGGAGGAGACGGCGGCGGCGGCGGCGACGTCGTCCTCGCCTGCGTGGACGGCCTCAACACCCTGATCGACTTCCGCTACCGCCAGCACTTCCGGGCCGGGGCCGGCCGGCCGGGCGCCGGGGGGCGGCGCACCGGGGCACGCGGCGGCGATGCGGTCGTTCCCCTTCCGCCCGGCACCGTGGTCCTGGCGGAGGACAGGTCCACGGTCCTGGCGGACCTGACGGTGCCCGGCGAGCGCGTGATCCTCCTGCGCGGCGGCGGCGGCGGCCGCGGCAACGCCCGTTTCAAGTCGTCGACGAACCGGACCCCGAGACGTGCCGAGCCCGGCCGGCCGGGCGAGGAGGTCCAGGTCTGGCTGCGTCTCAAGCTGATCGCCGATGTCGGCATGATCGGCCTGCCGAATGCCGGCAAGTCGACGCTGCTCTCCTGCGTCTCGCGGGCGCGGACAAGGATCGCCGACTATCCCTTCACCACTGTTCACCCGCACCTGGGCATGGTCCGCCTCGACGAGTCCGAGTTCGTCATGGCGGATCTTCCCGGCCTGATCGAGGGGGCCCACCGGGGCACCGGCCTCGGCGACCGCTTCCTGGGGCACGCCGAACGGTGTGCCGCGCTGATCCATCTCGTGGACGCCACCTCCGAGGACGTGGCGCGCGACTGGCGGACCGTCCGCCATGAGCTCAGGTCCTACGGCGGCGGTCTCGACGAGAAGACCGTGGTGCCGGTTCTCACCAAGGTCGACGCCGTTCCCCGGGACGGCCGGCGGCGCGCCTGCGAGGCGCTCGGCGAGGCGGCGGGCGGCGCGGTCATGGAGATATCCGGGGTCACCGGCGAGGGCGTGACGGACCTGGTGCACGCCCTCGGACGCATCGTCGCCGGCCACCGCCGGACGGAAGGCGCCCCGGACCCGTGATGTCGAGACTCGGGCATGCCAGGAGGATGGTCGTCAAGGTCGGCTCGTCGCTTCTCGTCGACGGCTCCGACGGCAGGATCAGACGCTCCTGGCTCAACACGCTTGCCGACGACGTCGCCATGCTGCGCGGCGGCGGATGCGAGGTCGTGATCGTCACCTCCGGCGCCATCGCGATCGGCCGCCGCCACCTCGGCCTGGCGCCGGGACCGTTGCGCCTCGACGACAGCCAGGCGGCGGCCGCCGCCGGCCAGGCGAGGCTCGTCCACGCCTGGCAGGAATCCCTGGGCCGGCACGGCGCCGGGGCCGCGCAGCTCCTTCTCACCCTCGACGACACCGAGGACCGGCGCCGCTACATCAACGCCCGGAACACGCTCAACCGCCTCCTCGGACTCGGCGCGGTCCCCGTCGTCAACGAGAACGACACCGTCGCCACCAACGAGATCAGGTTCGGCGACAACGACCGGCTGTCCGCGCGGGTCGCCATGATGGCGAGCGCCGATGCCCTCATCCTGCTGTCGGACATCGACGGCCTCTACGAACGGGACCCAAGGGGCGACCCGCAGGCCCGCCTGGTGCGGGAGGTCGCGGGCATCACGCCCGCCATCGAGGCGATGGCCGGCAAGGCCCGCGCCGGCGAATCGTCGGGCGGCATGAAGACCAAGCTCATCGCGGCGGGAATCGCGATCGCGGCCGGCTGTCACATGGCGATCTCCAACGGCACCATCCACCATCCGCTGCGCGCGATTCTCGACGGTCGGCCCTGTACCTGGTTCCCGGCCCGCGACAACCCCGCCGGCGCCCGCAAGCGCTGGATTGCCGGTTCGCTCAAGCCGGCCGGCGTCATCACCGTCGATGCCGGCGCGCTCGCGGCGCTCATCCGGGGCCGCAGCCTGCTGCCCGCCGGCGTGACCGGCGTCGACGGCGCCTTCCGCAAGGGCGATGCGGTGGTCGTCAAAGGCCCCGACGGCCGCGAGTTCGCCCGCGGACTCGTGGCCTACTCCCGTGCGGACGCGGAATCGATCGCCGGCTACAAAAGCAGTGAAATCGAGCGCCTTCTGGGTTATCGAGGACGCGAGGAGCTGATTCACAGGGACGATCTGGTGATGTCATGAACCCGACAGCCGCCGTCGACACGACACGCGCCATCGCCGGCATCATGGACGGAATCGGCCGCGCGGCGCGGCGCGCGGCAGATGTCCTCGCACACGCGCCCGACGAGCTCAGGCGCCGGGCGCTCGACCAGGCGGCGGTCCACCTGAGGGACAGCCGCGCAACGCTGCTCGAGGCCAACGAGGTGGACCTTGCGGCCGCCCGGGCGGGAACGGTGACGGCCCCGATGCTCGAGCGGCTCGTTCTCGACGACGCGCGCATCGAGGCCATGGCCGCAGCGCTCGAGGCCATCGCCCTCCTCGAGGACCCGGTCGGTCGCGAACTCGCCCGCTGGACACGGCCCAACGGCCTCGACATCGCCAGGGTTTCCGTGCCGCTGGGCGTGATCGGCATCATCTACGAGTCGCGTCCCAACGTCACCGCCGACGCCGGCGCCCTGTGCCTCAGGTCGGGCAACGCCGCCATCCTTCGCGGCGGCTCCGAGAGCACCGGCTCCTCGCGCGTCATCGCCGGTTCCCTGCGCGCCGGCCTTGCCGGGGCGGGACTTCCCGAGGACGCCATCCAGCTCGTGCCCGTCGCCGACCGCGCGGCGGTGGGCGAGATGCTCACCATGGCGCGCTGGATCGACATCATCGTTCCAAGGGGCGGGCCGTCCCTGGTTGAAAGGGTCCACAAGGAGAGCCGCGTCCCGGTGCTCGCCCATCTCGTGGGCCTCTGCCACGTCTATGTCGACAGGGCCGCGGACATCGCCATGGCCCGCGAGATCGCGGTCAACGCCAAGATGCGCCGCACGAGCATCTGCGGCGCCGCCGAGACCCTGCTGTTAGACCGCCGTCTCGACGAGGAGGGCCAGAGGACCATCATCTCGGCTCTCATCGACGAAGGGTGCGAGATCCGGGGAGACCCGGTCGTCCGCAGGCTCGATCCCCGCATCAGGCCCGCGGCGGCCAACGACTGGTCGACGGAGTATCTCGACGCCGTCATCTCGGTCGCCGCCGTGGACGGCGTCGACGGCGCCCTCGACCACATCCGCCGGCACGGTTCGGAGCACACCGACGCGATCGTCACCTCGGACAGGACGACCGCCGAGCACTTTCTTGCCCGCGCGCCCAGCGCCATCGCGATGTGGAACACGTCGACGCAGTTTGCCGACGGCGGCGAGTTCGGCATGGGCGCGGAAATCGGCATTTCAACCAACAGGCTGCATGCGCGCGGACCGGTGGGTGTCGAGCAGCTGACCACCATGAAGTACGTCGTGCGCGGCGACGGACAGACCCGGCCCTGAACACGAGAGCCCTGCAACGCGCATCGGCGCGGCGCATAGGCCTGCTCGGCGGATCCTTCAATCCTGCCCACGAAGGCCACCTGTTCGCCAGTGGCCTGGCGCGCCGGTCCCTGCGCCTCCACGACGTGTGGTGGCTGGTGTCGCCGCAGAATCCCCTGAAACCCGGCGCCGGCATGCTGCCGTACCGTGACAGGATCGAGCGGGCAAGGGCCTTCGCCCGGGGCCATGGCGTCACGGTGAGCGGACTTGAAGGGGAGCTGGGAACGCGCTTCACCGTCGACACCGTGGCCAGCCTGACGCGGCGTGCGCCCGGCGCCCGCTTCGTCTGGATCATGGGCGCGGACAACCTGGCCACGATTCACCTGTGGAAACGCTGGCAGGAGATCTTCGAGTCAATCCCCGTTGCGGTGATCGACCGCGCTCCCTATTCTTACTCCTGTCTAGCGAGCCGGGCCGCCATCCGCTATCGCCATTGCCGAACACCGGGACACCGGGCCAGCACCCTGGCCACGCGACGACTTCCGGCATGGACCCTCCTGCTGGGTCCCAGACACGACGCCTCCGCCACGGCCATCAGGTCCGGTGACAGGAGATTCGCGTTCGCCGGAACGGACAAAGGATCAACCACCTGAGGGGAGAACCATCCATTCCTCGTGAAACCCTTTCCGGGAACGGAACCCCGGACCTCGTGGCGCTGACGACACAGGCGCTGGAAGACGGCAAGGCGGACGATGTGGTGACCATCGATCTTGCCGGAAAGACAACCTTTGCGGACACGATGATCATCTGCGGCGGACGAACGCGCCGGCAGGTCACGGCGCTGGCCGACAGGGTGATCGCCTCGCTGAAACGGCGTGGACGACGCATCGACAGCATGGAAGGGTACGATCCCGGCGACTGGGTGCTGATCGACCTGGGAGACGTGGTCGTCCACATCTTCCGCAACGAGTTGCGCGGCCTCTACAACCTGGAACGGATGTGGGCGATGCCGGTCGCGGTGCCGGCCAAGGCGACCGCCTGAACGAACTCCCTTGCCGCCGCGACCTCTCGTTCTGTGCGTCCTCGACGGCTGGGGCCTCGACCGCCCCGGCCCGGGGAACGCCATTGCGCAGGCGCAGACTCCGGTCTGGACACGCCTCGCCCAGGGGGGGGCCCTGGCCAGACTCGAGACCTCGGGCACGGCCGTCGGCCTGCCCTGCGGCCAGATGGGCAACTCCGAAGTCGGCCACCTGACCATGGGCGCGGGCCGCATCGTCATGCAGAACCTGCCGCTCATCGACGCGGCGCTTCGCGACGGTTCGCTGGCGGAGAACCCGGTCCTCACGGACCTCGCCGGCGCGCTCCTGCGCAGCGACGGCGCCTGTCATCTCGCGGGGCTGCTGTCGCCAGGCGGCGTCCACAGCCACCAGGACCACATGGCGGCGCTCGCCAACATCCTTGCGGACCGCGGCATCGAGGTCCTGGTTCACGCCTTCCTCGACGGCCGCGACACCCCGCCGCAGAGCGCCGTGGACGATCTCGCCCGCTTCCGGGCGGAGGCGCCGCGGGCGCGTCTCGCCACCGTCGCCGGCCGCTACCATGCAATGGACCGGGACAGGCGCTGGCCGCGGGTCGAGAAGGCCTGGAAGGCGATGGTCCTGGGCGAGGGCAGACGCTGCCCCAGCGCCAACGTGGCTGTCGCGAAGGCCCGTATCGCGGGAGAGACGGACGAGTTCGTGGTCCCGACGGTGATCGGCGCCTACGGCGGCATGCGCGACGGCGACGGTCTTCTGATGGCGAACTTCCGGGCCGACCGGGTGCGGGAGATCATGGAGGCGCTGGTCGATCCCGGATTCAGCGGCTTCGACACGACGGCGGGCCGGCGCCTTGCGGCGACCGCCGGCATGATTCCCTACTCCGCCCGCCTGGCGGACCTTGTCCCGGCGATGTTCACGCCTCCCGAGGTCACGAAGAGCCTTGGTCACCTCGTCGCGGATGCGGGCATGCGCCAGCTCAGGATCGCCGAGACCGAGAAGTACGCCCATGTCACCTACTTCTTCAACGGCGGACGCGAACACGTCTTTCCCCTCGAGGAGCGCATCCTCGTTCCTTCGCCGCAGGTGCCGACCTATGACCTCATGCCGGAGATGTCCGCGCCCGAGGTCACCGGGCGCCTTGTCCGCGCGGTCCGCGACGGCGCCTTCGACGCGGTGATCTGCAATTTCGCCAATCCCGACATGGTGGGCCATACCGGTGTCCTGCCGGCGGCCGTCCGGGCCGTGGAAACCGTCGATCGCTGCCTCGGCGCCATCGCCGACGCCGTCCATGACGCCGGTGGCTGCCTGGTCGTCACCGCCGATCACGGCAACATCGAGACCATGATCGACGGCGCCACGGGCCAACCGCACACGGCCCACACCACCAACCCTGTCCCCCTGGCCGTGCTCCGTGACGGCGGAACGCCCGCCCTGAGCAACGGCTCGCTGCAGGACCTGGCACCCACCCTGCTAGACCTTCTGGAACTCGACCGGCCCGCAGAGATGTCGGGCCGCTCCCTGCTGGGTCCCCGGCGTTGATCCGGGGCCGCACCCTCCTCGGCGGCATCCTCGCTGCCGCTGTCTGCCTCGGCCCGACAGCCGGAGCGGCGGCCTCGATGGAAGTGCTGATGTCCGCCGGGGACGTGTCCGGCGACGGGACGCCCGTCACGCCTCTCGAGACGCTCGACTCCCTGCGCACGGCCCTTCTCACCCTGGAGTCCGAGAGGCGCCGGCTCGCCGGTGTCCTCGGGGCAATCGAGGGTGAACTGGCGAATCTCGATCTGCGGATCGCCGGCACGGGCGATCGCCTCGAGCCGCATCGCAGGGCCTACAGCGCCCAGGTGGCGTTTCTGCGGCACATGGCCGGGGTTCCCGGTGGCGCCATCATCGCCATGCCCGCCTCCGCCCTGGACATCCACCGCACCTTCATCGTCGCCACCACGCTCTCGGCGCGACTCGACCGGCACCTTGCAGCCGTCACCGGTGGCGTTGCCGAACTCTCCACGCTCGGCAAGGAACGCGAGCAGCGGGAAACGCGGCGGCGCGACATCCTCGCCGGGATGTTCGCGATAACGGGCGACATCGAGAGCGCGAACGGCCAGGCGCGGGACCTGCTGGCGCCTTTGCGGTCCGCCGGGGCGGGTGCGCCGATCGCCGCCGCGCTCCGCGCGATGGATATCGAGGCATGGAAGGGCCGCCTGCTCGCGCCTGCTCCCGGCGACGCCTCGGGCGAGGACGGACTGCAGATCCGCACGGCGCCGGGCGAGACGGTCGTGACACCCTTCGACGGCGTTGTCGTCCATGCCGGCACCGCGTCCGACCGCGGCCGGCAGCTCGTCATCGACCACGGAAAGGGATACAGGACCCTGCTGCAGGGGTACGCCTACGACGATGTCGAGGCAGGCGAGGTGCTGCTCGCGGGACAGCCGGTCGCTGTCATGGCATCGGATGACACCCTGCCCCAAACTCTCTATGTAGAGCTGCAGCACGCGGGAACACCCGTCAATCTGCGGCTGTGGCTCATTTCGGGCACGAGCGAAGAGGGCGACCCATGATACGAACGGCTTGCGCTGTGATCCTCCTCGGCCTTCTCGTCGCCGCCGGCCCGTTGCGGCCGGCCGCCGGGAACGAGGACACCTACCGCTCGCTCGACCTCTTCGGCGACGTGTTCGAGCGCCTGCGTTCCGACTACGTCGAGGAGGTGTCCGATTCCGACCTCATCGAGGCGGCCATCAGGGGCATGCTCGGTTCCCTCGATCCCCACTCGAGCTACTTTTCCCCCGAAAGCTACGAGGAGATGCAGGTCAGGGCCAGCGGCGAATTCGGCGGCCTGGGAATCGAGATCACCATGGAGAACGGCTGGGTGAAGATCGTCTCGCCGATCGACGATACGCCGGCGCAGCGCGCCGGCATCAGGGCGGGCGACTACGTGACCCACATCGATGGCGATTCGGCCCTCGGGCTCACGCTCGACGAGGTCGTCGACCGCCTGCGTGGTCCGCCGGACACCGACATCGCGCTGACGATCGCCCGCGAGGACGTCGACGACCCCATCGAGCTCGTCATCACGCGAGCGATCATCAAGATCCAGTCCGTGCGCTGGCGGACCGAGCGGCAGACCGGCTACATCCGCGTCACCTCGTTCACAGGACAGACCGAAAGCGGTCTCGAGGAGGCCGTGGCGGCCATCCGGGATTCCGTCGGCGACGGGCTGCAGGGAATCGTGCTCGACCTGCGCAACAATCCCGGAGGCCTGCTCGACCAGGCCATCGCCGTTTCGGACGCCTTTCTCGACCAGGGCGAAATCGTGTCGACGCGCGGCCGCAGGCCCGAAAACGCCCAGCGGTTCCATGCCGACGGCGGCGACCTGGCCAAAGGACTGCCCGTCATCGTGCTGATCAACGGCGGCTCGGCCTCGGCCTCGGAAATCGTCGCCGGCGCCCTGCAGGACCACCGGCGGGCCATCATCATGGGCACGCCGTCCTACGGAAAGGGTTCGGTCCAGACGATCGTCCCCCTTGCCAGCAGCGGCGCCATGCGCCTGACGACGGCTCTCTACTACACGCCGTCGGGGACCTCGATACAGGCCACCGGCATCACCCCGGACATTCTCGTCGAGGACGCCGTGATCCAGGCCAGGGACGACGAGGCGTTCAGGGAGGTCGACCTCGCGAACAGCCTCGAGGCCGGAGCCCCCGTCGCAGAGGAGGAGGAGGCCGATGCATCCCGGCGCAGCGACGAGGCGATGGCGGACTACCAGCTGAGCCGCGCGCTCGACCTCATCGAAGGCATGGCGCTGGCCTCGCGATACTGAGCCGATGGCGCGGGCCGGCGACCTGCCCTTCCGACCCGGCGTGGGCATCGTCCTTCTCAACACGTCCGGACTCGTCTTCGCGGGCGAGAGAATCGACCGTCCCGGCGTCTGGCAGATGCCCCAGGGCGGCATCGACAGCGGCGAGGACGCCTGTGCCGCGGCGCTGCGCGAGCTGGCCGAGGAAACCGGCATCACCGAGGTCACCGTTCTGCGGGCGACACCCCGTCCCGTGACCTACGATCTTCCGCCGGGACTCGTCGGGAGTGTCTGGAACGGCCGCTACCGCGGCCAGCGGCAGATGTGGTTCGCCATGCGATTCGACGGGACGGACGACGGCATCGACATCCGGGGCGACGGCCATCCCGAGTTCCGCGACTGGCAGTGGATGCACGCGGAAACGATCGCCGGGGGGATCGTGAGGTTCAAGCGCGCGCTCTACCGCGAGGTCTTCGCCCTGTTCGACGACCTCCTCGCCAGGCCGGATCAGTAGGCCGGCGCCCGCCTCTGAAGGCGCTGGCGCCGCCAGTCGAAGAGGTGAACGACAACCCACGCGATCACCGCGCCGATCCGGCTCCCCGGTTTCAGCCCCATGGCCTTGACGGTCATGTTGACGGCAAGGCGGATGTGGCCCCTGCGGTAGTGAGGCAGCGCCCTGCTCCCGTGGGCGGCCGTGCAGGCCCTGCGGTCGTAGGGACCTTCGATGTCGTTCGCGACGTAGTAGGCAAACGCCAGTTCGTCGTCCTCGGATTCGGCCAGGCGGCCGAGCGCGACCCTGACGCGGGTGAAGAAGCCGGGATTGTCCGCTTTCCGGTAGCGCTTCATGTGGTCGTGGAACAGCTTGTAGTGCCGGAATTCGTCGGCCGCGATGTTCCTGCAGATCTGCCTGAGAACGGGTTCCCCGGCGGCGTCGGCGAGAGCCGAATAGTAGGACGACGTGCCGACCTCGACGATGCAGCGGGCGACGAGCTCGCTGAAGCGGGATCCGCGCACCGAGCGCGTCGCGTCCATATCGACCTGGCTGTACTCCTGCCGGAATCGCTGTCTCGCCGTCTCGAAGTCCCAGGCGGGGTCGGCCATGACCGCCCACCGTCCCAGTGCGACACCGTGACGGACCTCCTCCTCGGCCCACAGCCCGGCGGCGGCCACGAACGCCTCGTCTCCGGAGAAGACGCTGGCGAGGTACCGGCCGTAGAGGTCGCCGTTGAACTCGACCAGCGCCGCAGCCTTGATGAGGCGAACCATGTCGGGCCTGACCCTGGAGCGGTCGAACGCATCCCAGTCGATATCGTCAAGATCCCAATGGCTCATCAGTCGGTCCCGTCCGGTCAGTCCCCTTGGTCCGGGTCGTCGGAGGATATGGCATGATACACGGGAGCACAGGCGATTTCAAAAGTCACCGGACGGGACCATGGGCGAACTTGTCGACTGGCACACGCACGTCTTTCTCAACGAGCACCGCACCGACGAGGACAGGGCCCTGCAGGCCCTGCGCAACGTCCTCGGCGACGGCAGGGCGGATCCCGAGCTTCATCGCCAGGCGATCGGGGAAGCCTCGGTGGCGCGGTTCGTCATCGTCGCCTTGCCGAAGCATTCCGGGAACCACACGCCGCCCGAGTTCATCGCCGCCGCGGTCCGCCGCTACCCGGGGCGGGCCGTGGGACTGTGCTCGGTCCATCCCGAAGACGCCGATGCCGCCGACGAGTTCGAGCGGGCGATCGCTCTGGGGCTCAGGGGCCTGAAGCTGTCGCCCACCTACCAGGCCATGGACCCGCGCTCTCCCTCCTGCGGCCGGCTCTACGAGATCGCCTGCAGCCACGACATTCCCGTCATGTTCCACTGCGGCGGCGCCTACACCGGCAGCCTCGAGTTCGCGGACCCCTGCCTTCTCGACCGCGTCGCCATGGAGTTCCCCCGGCTGAAGATCATCGTCGCCCACTTCGGGCAGCCCTACATGGAGCAGACGGCGATCCTCATGCGCAAGAACGAGAATGTCTTCGCCGACCTTTCGGCGCGCTTTCACAGGCCCTGGCAGCTCTACAACGGCCTGATGATCGCCCGGGAGTACGGGATCACGGACAGGCTCCTCTTCGGCTCCGACTTCCCGGTGCGCCGGCCGGCCCGCGCCATCGAGGAGTTCCGCGCCATCAACGACTGGGGCGCGGGCCTCGCGATGCCGAGGATCCCCGAATCGCTCATCGAATCGATCCTCCACGAGCGCCCCCTCTCGCTCCTGGGCATCGACCCCGCAGAGGCATGACTCCGGTCACCGTCGTCACCGGTTTCCTGGGCAGCGGCAAGACGACGCTGATCAACGGCCTCCTCGGCCATCCGCAGATGGAGGAGTGCGCCGTCCTCGTCAACGAGTTCGGCGAGATCGGCGTCGACCACCTTCTCATCGAGCATCTCGACGAGACGACCATGCTGATCGGCGCGGGCTGCCTGTGCTGCTCGGTGCGCGAGGACCTCGTGGCGGGCCTCTCGAGCCTGCTCGAGCGGCGCCGGTCCGGTGCCGTGCCGCACTTCCGGCGTGTCGTCCTGGAGACCAGCGGCCTTGCCGATCCCGCGCCCCTTCTCCACACGCTGCTCGCCGACGAGCGCGTCACCTGCGCCTGTTCTCTCGGCGGCATCGTCACGGCCGTCGACTCCCTCAACGGGGAACGCCACCTCGCACGCGAGAGCGAGAGCCTGCGCCAGGCCGCGGCCGCCGACCTCCTCGTCATCACCAAGACGGACATGTCGCCTGCAACCCCGGGCCTTCGCGCGACGCTCGCCGCGCTCAACCCGGACGCGAGCATCCTCACACCCCCCGTCACGCCCGCCGATCTCCCGACCGGCGCCGCCGACGTGGCCCGCTGGCTTGCCGCGCCGCCCGCGGCGCGCCACGACGGTTCCGTCGCCAGCATCTCCCTGACGGCGCATCATCCGTTGCGCGCCGACCGGCTCATCGCCTGGATCGAGCGGACGATCGCCTGCCACGGCGACCGTCTCCTGCGCCTCAAGGGCATCCTCGACCTCGAGGGGAGCGACGTCCCGATCGCCGTTCACGGCGTCCAGCACGTCTTCCACCCCCTCAAGCGCCTCCCCTCCTGGCCGGCCCCGGCCCGACACTCCCGCATCGTCCTGATCGGTCGCGACCTGCCGGCAAAGAGCATCCGCTCGAGTTTCGCCCGGGCAGCCCGCCGTCCCACGCATCCGTCATGACGGCTGCCGCCGGGAACCCGGCGACATCGTCCTTCGCGACCGGCCGGGCGAAGGCCCGGCACGTCCCGTTTCCGGCCTTTCCTTCAGGGCGGCGGGACGGCCTCACGGGCGATCCGGGCATCGGCGTGCTCAGTGTCGGCGAAGCCCGCCCGGCCGCCGATCATCGTCAGAAGCTGCTTGACCATCCACGAGTTCCCGCCGCAGCCGATGCTGGAAATGAAGAGATGTTTCGGCGGTCCTTTCCATGATCAGGCAGCGACGTACCGAGCGTCATCAATGGCATCGGCCATGTCTTGCGCCCATTCTCGCCTTGCCGCGTGGCCGTCGGGCACGCGTGGTTCACGCCTTGTCCTCATCGGACACCATCTCGACACCGGCGCCAGCGAAGCGGATTTTCGGTGCCTGGCCGACACCGGGGAGTGAGGCTCCCCGGCCTGTCAGAGAGTGCAATCTGCGCACCGACGCACGACCGCGTGCCCCGCGCCGACACCGGCCGTCGCGACATCACTGGCCAGATCGTGTCGCACCTGGCTCAACACGACCGGAACCTCGTGTTCGCCTGTCAACGAGAGCAGTGTCGGGTCCTTCTCGTGCGCTTGAAATTGACACTTGATGCCACTTCAGACAGCGTCACGCATCGTGCGCACGACCATCGACATTCCTGCCCCGGTTCTGGAAGAGTTGAAGCAGCTCCAGAAGGCCGAAGGAGGCTCGCTGGGCAGCCTCGTGTCCAGACTGCTGGCCGATGCGCTCGCACGACACCGAACCGATTCAGTCGAACCCGATCTGGATTGGAACACCAGGGCCATGCAGGCTCGCGTCGATCTCACCGACAAGGAAGCCGTACACGCGCTGCCCGACGGCGATCCCCTTTGAGTTGCACGACCGGCGTCGACATCCTGCTCTGCGCTTCCCCGTTCCATTAGGCGGCAAGCAGTTTCCTGCGTGCCCGTCCAGGCGATCCGGAGATCCTGTGCCTGTCGTGGCCGACCATCATGGGCTACATCCGACTGGCCACGCATCCGCGAGTGTTCGATGCGCCTGTGACGCCACGCGCGGTCATCGACAACGTATCGCGTCTGACTTCGATGCCTCGATGCCGGGTCATAGCCGAACCCAGGGACTTCCTCGCTGCTTATCGCGAGATCGCAATCGACGTGGCTGCGCGAGGCAATCTCGTGCCGGACGCGCACCTTGCGGCTCTGCTGCGCGTCCATGATGTGCGAACCATCTACACCCACGACCGGGATTTCCTGAAGTTTCCTTTCCTCAAGGTGATTGATCCTGTCGCCTGAGAGACCACCACTCCGGCCTCTTGAGCGTGAGTGCGTGCGCAGCAGTTGCACGCCTGAACCAACAACGCCGGAAGACGGTTCCTGTAGCGCGACCTGAACAACGGGAAACCAGGCCCTCCGGCCGTGGCGCGTGATCAGGAGTCTGGAGCGACCTCGAGCATGGCGCCGAGAATCACGGGTTCATCGCTGGCCCCGGGTGCGTTCGGCGGCCTCGGTCAGGCACGGACATCCCCGGCATCGATACTTGCCGCCATCATCGCCTTTTCGGCCAGCACCGTGCAGCAGTCAGGCAGGACCTCGGCAAAGCCTCCGGCCACGAAGACTTGATGCGCCACCTTGCCGTCGTCATGGATATCGATCACGCCGGGACGGATCGTGGAGATGAGGGGTGCGTGTTCGGGCAGCACACCGATGTCTCCATCGCCTGCGGGTATCACGACCATGTCGAAGGTGTCGCAGACGAGGACGCGTTCCCGGCTCACCAGCTCGAAGTTGACCTTGCCGGCCATGAGGTCAGGCCGCCTCGGCCGTCAGCCTCTCGGCCTTGTCGACCGCCGAGGTGATGTCCGAGCTCAATCCGGACGCGAGAATCCTCACACCCCGCGTCACGCCGGCCGATCTCCCCATCTGCGGCGCCGACGTGGCCCGTCACGACAGTCACCAGCATCTCCCTGACGACGCACCATCCGTAGCGCGCCGACCGGCTGATCGCCTGGACCGAGCGGACGATCACCTGCCAATGCGATCATCTGCTGCGCCTCAAGGACATCGGGAAGCGACCTCCCGATCACCGTCCACGGCGTCCAGCACGTCTTCCTCCACCTGCGGCGCCACCTCCTGACCGGGCTTGGCCCGGCTCTCCCGCATCGTTCTCATCACCCTCTTCGAAAAGAACGGCGTCGAGGCCACCTTCTGACCTGCGGCCCCTCGCCGAGACCCTGGGATACCGGCGCCACCCCCGCGACAGGGCGCGCTGGGCACGTGATCAGCATCAACGGGCGCAAGTTCTACGACCATCTGCGCGAATGCGGCCGATCACTCTCCTTATGGGGATTATGTAGAATAGTGCCGAAAGGCCCGGTCATCGCGGCCGGGGAATGTGGCGTATCCGCACAGGTTTTGCGAGAGCGTCAACGGCTTCATCGAACGTCGCATCGACACGCTGATCCTCTTCCAACTCCGCCTTGCTCGGTTGATAGGTGTTCCGCACTATCTCGACTTCTGGCGGTTCGGGTTCGCGTTTGATGTTCGCAGGCATTCTCACGCGGTTTGTTCTGGTCGAGTGCATCACCCCTCCGTTGGATGTTCCGTGTTGCAGGCAACGATACCCGCGACCATGCCCGCAGCATATCCCGTGGAGTACGCTTCACTTGACCAGTTCCCATCGATCAAGGTCTGCCGAATTTGGCAAGCGGTGTTGTACCCGACAGCGTAACCGTCAGCATAGCCGGAATCGTACTCCGCTTCCCTGTCTTCGCAACCGGTGACAACAAGGGCCGCCACCACCAAAGCAATGAACCTCATGATCTCTCTCGGCAAGCCACCATCGAAACTTGGCACTTGGCGTTTGTCTCGCCTTCATTCATCGCGAGCTTGCTCGCACGGGAAGAACGCGGTCATCGCAGCCAAGACCAGTCCCCTTGCCTCCTTATCGTGTGCCTGTGGATTTTGCCGCAGCCACACCCGCACAACGTCGGCGATATCAGCGCCGGAAATCGGCTCCTTTATGCAGAATAGCTTCAGTGCGCCGAGCCGCACTGCGGCAGCGTAGCCGTCCACAATGCCTTGCACATAGCCCGTGTAGTAACTCTCCATCTCCGCCTCGTTAGAGGCCGCCAACATCAGCAACAGCTTTCCGTCCAAACGGGTGACGTCCTCTTTCGACGCCGCAACGACCTCTTTCAGCGTCGCAACGACGAGCACCGCGCACACCACCCCTGCAAGACATTTCCTCATTGAAAGCCAACCCTCTTGTTCGACTGGTCGTCCAGCCTGGGGGGTTCGGGACCCGGCGAGAACAACATTGCTGCTCATGACCGCCCTCCGTTGTCGAGGCCTTTGTCAGCAATTAGATCGCGGTAGCGGAGAAGCTGGCCAACTGTGCCAGCGGCGAGGGAACTCATGATGTCCACTGTATCGGCTTCCCGCAGATTGTGGCGGGTCGCGAACTCCTGAACGTAGCGGTCAAGATGTTTCGGACTGATCTTGTGGAAGGTGCCCATATGGGCACGCTTCATCATCGACCAGAACGATTCGATCCCATTGGTGTGAGCCTGTCCACGGACATACTCGGCAACGCTGTGCTTGACCGCCTCGTGCCCGAACTCGGGGGAAAACCCGTTATAGGCGCTCGCCTCGTCCGTGTAGACCATCGCGCCAGCCTCCGTGTGTTCTCGCACGAAACCCTGCAACGTCGCGGCGGTCGTGTCATGCACTACCGTCGCAGTAACCTTGTTCGTGCTCCTGTCCTTCACGCCGACCACGGCCATCTTGCCGACCGCGCCACGGCCCGTGTCAGCCAGTTCCTTGCGGCGGCTGTTCGACATGTTGCGGCGCTCCCGCCGAAGTAGGATTCATCTGCCTCGACCGGCCCGGCTATGGCCGCACCCCTGTCTGTCAGGGCGGCACGAAGCCGGTGGGCGAGAAACCATGCACATTGATGTCGAGATCGCGGTGCAACTTCATGGAAGACACGCTCTTGAGGCTCGTGGACAACAGATAAGTGGCAATCATCCACACTTGGAACCCGAGGTTAGATCCCTCCATGACCGTGCCGGTCTTGGCAGAGAACCGCTTGGCGCACTCCTTCTCGCGGCAACGATAGGGCATGGACTTGTGCTTGGCGCCGGTCTGCACGTTGTCCGAACCGCAATGCAGGCAATGAACGCCAGCAGGCCAGCGGCGTGAGACGAACCAGGACTCCGCTGTCGCGTCGTCAGGGAATCGGCCATAATCCCTCTCCTTATGGTGCGGCGCACCGCCGAGAGCACGGCCCCCCACGTGCCCTCTCATTCGGCGCCGGCGGGCGACGTCCAACGAGGCTCTCCGGTGCCGGGTACGGGGACCGGGGCGGCGCCAACCCGGAGACCGTTCGCGAGTTCCCCCGCAAGGCCGGCGCCGGGAAGCCGAAAATACATTCTCAACGCGCGTAGCCTCGGCCGCAGCATGCCCGAACCGGAAGACGACTGCGCTCGGACGAGAGTCGGATCGCCGCGGGGTCATCGCAAGGATGCACACCCGCAGCGAACATGCTCCATCCGAACGAGGGCGCGACCGGCGAGTCGCATGCCAGGGTCAGCCCCTGGAGGACAGGTCGTTGAAACCAAACACCGGGGGCCATGCGCATCGACAGATCGCCGGTGCCAGCCTGCTCCATCCGCTGCGCATGGCACAGTGTGCACCTGCCGACTCAGGGTCCACACGGCCGGCGCGGGAGGTGCGGGTATACCTTGCAGGGTGACGTTCCTATGTTCCGCGAGCGGCTTCCAGCATGGCGTTGAGGGTGGCGAGCTCGTCCCCGGCCCTGCGGCGGTCGGCATCGGTCTCGGCGTCGCGCAGGTCGAGTCCGGCGGCCTCGATCCGCGACGCGACGTCGTCGGGATCGATGTGCTCCACCATCACCGCCCGCTCGGCCAGCACCGTGCAGCGGTCGGGGAGAATCTCGGCGAACCCGCCGGCGACGAAGACCCTGTGGGCGACGCCGCCGCCCTCGTGGATGTCGATGACGCCGGGGCGGATGGTCGAGATCACGGGGGAATGGTCCGGCAGCACGCCGATGTCGCCGTCTCCGCCCGGGACGACGACCATGTCGAAGGCGTCCGAGACGAGGATGCGTTCCGGGCTCACCAGCTCGAAGTTGACCTTGCCGGCCATGGGTCAGGCCGCCTCGGCCGCCAGCCTCTTGGCCTTGTCGACCGCCGAGGCGATGTCCGAGACCATGTAGAAGGCCTGCTCGGGGAGATCGTCGTACTCCCCGGCGACGATGGCCTTGAATCCGTTGATCGTGTCGTCGAGATCCACGAAGACCCCCGGAACCCCGGTGAAGACCTCGGCCACATGGAAGGGCTGGGAGAGGAACCGCTGGATCTTGCGCGCCCGCGACACCACCAGCTTGTCTTCCTCCGAAAGCTCGTCCATGCCGAGGATGGCGATGATGTCCTGGAGCGACTTGTAGCGCTGCAGGACCTCCTGGACGGAACGCGCCACCTGGTAGTGCTCGTCGCCGATGACCCGGGGATCGAGAATGCGCGAGGTCGAGTCGAGCGGGTCGACGGCCGGATAGATGCCGAGCTCGGCGATCTGCCGCGACAGCACGGTGGTCGCATCGAGGTGGGCGAATGACGTGGCCGGCGCCGGGTCGGTGAGGTCGTCGGCCGGGACGTAGATCGCCTGGACCGACGTGATCGAGCCCTTGGTGGTCGAGGTGATGCGCTCCTGGAGATTGCCCATCTCCGTGGCAAGAGTCGGCTGGTAGCCCACCGCCGAGGGGATGCGCCCCAGCAGCGCCGACACCTCGGAACCCGCCTGGGTGAAGCGGAAGATGTTGTCGATGAAGAGCAGCACGTCCTGGCCCTCCGCATCGCGGAAGTACTCGGCCAGCGTGAGGCCCGACAGGCCGACGCGGGCACGCGCCCCCGGCGGCTCGTTCATCTGCCCGTAGACGAGGGCAGCCTTCGAGTTGCCACCCTCGAGGTCGATGACACCGGACTCGATCATCTCGTGGTAGAGGTCGTTGCCCTCGCGGGTGCGCTCGCCGACGCCGGCGAAGACGGAGTACCCGCCGTGCGCCTTGGCGATGTTGTTGATGAGCTCCATGATGATGACGGTCTTGCCGACGCCGGCGCCGCCGAAGAGGCCGATCTTGCCGCCCTTCACGTAAGGTTCGAGAAGGTCGATGACCTTGATGCCGGTCACCAGGACCTCCGCCTCCGTCGACTGGTCGACGAGTTCCGGCGCCTCCCTGTGGATCGGCAGGAACTGGTCCGTGTCCACGGGGCCGCGCTCGTCGATCGGCTCACCGATCACGTTGAGGATGCGCCCGAGCGTCTCCGGCCCCACCGGAACCCGGATCGCCTCGCCGGTGTCCGCGACCTGCTGTCCGCGCACGAGACCCTCGGTGGCGTCCATGGCGATTGTCCGCACCGTGTTCTCGCCGAGATGCTGCGCCACTTCCAGGACAAGGCGCTTGTCCTGGTTGCTGGTCTCGAGCGCATTCATGATGTTCGGCAGTTCGCCGTCGAACTGCACGTCGACGACCGCGCCCATGACCTGGCTGATGCGGCCCGAAGAATTGCTTGCCATCTCGCCCTGCCTTCCCTCTTCTAGAGCGCTTCGGCGCCCGAAACGATTTCCGTGATTTCCGTGGTGATCGCCGCCTGGCGCGTGCGGTTGTAGACCAGGTTGAGGCGATCGATCATGTCGCCGGCGTTGCGCGTGGCGTTGTCCATCGCCGCCATGCGCGCGGCGTGCTCCGAGGCCTGGCTCTCCAGCAGGCTGCGAAACACCTGCACACCGAGATTGCGGGGCAGAAGCCGCTCGAGAATCGCCACCTCGTCCGGTTCGAAGACATGCACCGCGCCGCCGAGGTCGTCCGCCGGTCCCTCCTCGGCGATGGCCGGGATGAGGTCCTGCCAGGACACGACCTGGGACATGACCGAGCGGAAGCGGTTGTAGACGACGGCGCAGCGGTCGAACTCCCCCGCCTCGAACATGGCCGTGATGCGCTCCGCGGCGTCCCTGGCGGTATCGTAGGAAAATCCCTTGTCGAGACCCTGGAGGGTATCGACGATCTGCGGGCCGTGGTCGCGCCGCAGGAGGTCGCGTCCCTTGCGCCCCAGGCACAGGAGCTTCGCCTCCCGGCCCCCGCCCTCGAGCTCCTCGATGCGCCGCCGCACGGCACGCACGACCGACGAGTTGAAACCGCCGCAAAGGCCGCGGTCGGAGGTCACGACGACGATGAGGTTGACCGTGTTGCTGCCGGTTCCGGTGAGCAGCCGGGGAGCGTCCTCGCGACTCTCGAAGGCGCCTGCCAGCGACGCCATCATGCGCGCCATGCGCTCCGCGTAGGGGCGCGCCGCCTCGGCCGCCTCCTGGGCGTGCCGAAGCTTCGCGGCGGCCACCATCTTCATCGCGCTCGTGATCTTGCGCGTCGAGCGGACGCTGTTGATGCGCGTGCGGAGGGCCTTGAGGTTCGCCATGGCGTTGGAAAGCCCCGGGTCAGGCCGCGAACGAGCCCGTGAAGTCTTCGAGGAAAGCCTTGAGCCTGCCCGCGGTCTCGTCGGAGAGCCCGCCGGTGTCGCGGATGTCGGCGAGCATGTCGCCGCCCCTGTCGCGCACCGCAGAGAGCATGTCCCGCTCGTAGCGGGTGACCTCGGCCGGAGCGATGCCGTCGAGATAGCCGTTGACGCCGGCATAGATCGAGACCACCTGCTCCTCCACCGGCATCGGCTTGTACTGGTCCTGCTTGAGCAGTTCGGTCAGACGCTCGCCGCGCGCGAGAAGCCTCTGCGTCGAGGCGTCGAGATCGGACGCGAACTGGGCGAAGGCCGCCATCTCCCGGTACTGCGCCAGTTCCAGCTTGATCGAGCCCGCGACCTTCTTCATGGCCCTGGTCTGCGCCGCCGAACCCACGCGCGAGACCGAGATGCCGACATTGATGGCGGGCCGGATGCCCTGGTAGAAAAGTTCCGATTCGAGGAAGATCTGACCGTCGGTGATCGAGATCACGTTGGTCGGAATGTAGGCCGACACGTCGGAGGCCTGGGTCTCCACCACCGGAAGCGCCGTCAGGGAGCCGCCGCCGAAGTCGTCGTTCATCTTGGCCGCACGCTCGAGAAGGCGCGAGTGGAGGTAGAAGACGTCGCCGGGATAGGCCTCGCGGCCCGGAGGTCGGCGCAGCAGCAGCGACACCTGGCGATACGACACGGCCTGCTTCGAGAGATCGTCGTAGATGACCAGGGCGTGCATGCCGTTGTCGCGATAGTACTCGCCGATGGCGCAGCCGCTGTAGGGCGCCAGGAACTGCATCGGCGCCGGGTCCGACGCCGTGGCCGCCACGATGGTGGTGTACTCCATCGCGCCGTTGTCCTCGAGCGACTTGACGATCTGCGCCACTGTCGAGCGCTTCTGCCCGACGGCGACGTAGACGCAGTAGAGACGCCGCTTCTCGTCTCCCGATTCCCAGTTCTGCTTCTGGTTGATGATCGTGTCGACGGCCACGGCGGTCTTGCCCGTCTGGCGGTCGCCGATGATCAGTTCCCGCTGGCCGCGGCCGATCGGCACCAGCGCATCGAGGGCCTTGAGGCCGGTCTGCATCGGCTCGCTCACCGACTGCCGCGGGATGATGCCTGGAGCCTTGACCTCGATGCGCCGGCGCTGGTCGTGCCCGATCGCCCCGGCGCCGTCGATGGGCCTGCCGAGGGCGTCGACGACGCGCCCGAGGAGCCCCTTGCCCACCGGAACGTCGACGATCGAACCGGTCCGCTTCACCGTGTCGCCCTCGACGATGTCGCGGTCGCTGCCGAAGATCACGATACCGACATTGTCGGTCTCGAGATTGAGCGCCATCCCCTGGATTCCTCCGGGGAACTCCACCATCTCGCCGGCCTGCACGTTGTCGAGGCCGTGGACCCTGGCGATGCCGTCGCCGACCGAAAGCACGCGGCCGACTTCCGACACCTCCGCCTCGGTGCCGAAACCGGCGATCTGTTCCTTGATAATGGAGGAGATTTCGGCGGCGCGGATATCCATCAGCCGACCCCTTTCATCGCGAGCTCAAGACGTTGGAGTTTTGTACGTATGGCGCTGTCCAGCATGCGCGAACCGATCCTGACCACGAGCCCGCCGATCAGGGCCGGATCCACGCTGGTCTCGATGGCGACATCGCGCTTGACGATGCGCTTGAGCGTGTCGCGCAGTCGCGCGAGCTCCCCGTCGCTGAGCGGCCGCGCGGAGGTCACCTCCGCCGTCGTCTCGCCGCGGCGCTGCGCCAGCAGGCGCAGGAAGTCGCGGGCGACGTCACCGAGCACGAAGAGGCGGCGCGCGGCGGCGAGCACACCCACCGTGTTGCGAGCGAGCCGGCCGACCTCCATGGCCTCGAGCACGGCGGCCATGGCGCGTCCCTGCTCGTCGCGCGACAGCAGCGGGCTTGCGACCAGGCGGCGAAGATCCTCCGAGTCCTCCAGGGCGCGCATGATCGAGGCGAGGTCGCCCGCCACGTCGTCGAGCTCCCTGGCCTCATCGGCAAGCTCGTAGAGAGCACGCGCATAGCGCCCCGAAAGGCCGGTCACTACATCATCGCCGGAGGCCAACTGATCAGCCCTCGCTGTCTCGACGGAAGAGGTGTCGGATCCGCGGATCGACGCCGGGGCTTTCGCCCCGTTGCGGGCGGGAAGCGCGCGGACACGTACCACAGGGTTCCCCGGCGTGCAAGACCGGCCGCCCTCACAGGAAACTCTGCGGATCGACATCGACCTGCAGCCGCAGGTCTCCCTTGAGGCGCACGGGCTCCAGCCAGGTGCGCAGCGCCTTCTGGAGGGACGCCTCCGGTCCGGCCTTGACGAGGAGGCGCCAGCGGTGCCGTCCGCGAAGCATGGCAAGGGGTGCGGGCGCCGGACCGAAGGTCATGATGCCATGGGAGTTCGGCGCCCGGCGGGCAAGGAACCGGGCAAGGTCGCGCACTTCGTCCTCGGCGGGTCCGGAGACCACGATCCCGGCGAGCCGGCCGTATGGCGGCATGCCGCTCCTCTCGCGTTCCCTCTTCTCGCGTTCGATGAACCCCTTCCTGTCTCCGCTCACGAGGGCGTGCATGACCGGATGGGCGGGATCGAAGGTCTGCAGCAGGGCCTCGCCCGGGCGCTCCTCCCTGCCGGCGCGGCCGGCGACCTGATGAAGCAGCTGCCAGGTCCGTTCCATCGCCCGCGGATCGCCGCCGTGGAGGCCGAGATCGGCGTCGACGACGCCGACCAGCGTGAGGCGCGGGAAGTGATGGCCCTTGGCGGCAATCTGCGTGCCGATGAGAATGTCGAGCTCGCCGTTTTCGATCCGGCCCACGAGTTTGGCGACGGCCTGGGGCCCGGGCAGGGTGTCCGACGTCATGACCTCCCGGCGGGCCGCCGGAAAGCGTCGGGCCACCTCTTCGTCGAGGCGTTCGACGCCGGGGCCGCAGGCGGCGAGGCTGCCCGACACGCCGCATTCCGGACAGGTGTCCGGGCGCGCGGTCCAGTGGCCGCAGTGATGGCACTGCAGGCGCGCCATGAAGCGGTGCTCGACCATCCACGCCGTGCAGTCGGGACACGAGAACCGGTGGCCGCACGCCCTGCACAGGGTGAGCGGCGCATAGCCCCTGCGGTTGAGAAAGAGCAGGGCCTGCTCACCGGCGTCGAGGCGGCGTTCCAGGGCCTCGACGAGCGGCCTGGAGAGCCATGAATCGCGTTCCGTCCCGGCCTTGGTCATGTCGACGGCATGGACGTCCGGCAACAGGGCGCCGGCGTGACGCGCCGGGAGGTCGACGCGCCGGTAACGGCCGCGGTCCACGTTGACAAGGGTCTCGATGGAGGGCGTCGCCGAACAGAGGACCACCGGGATGTCCTCGAGACGGGCCCGCACCACGGCCATGTCGCGGGCGTGGTAGCACACGCCGTCATCCTGCTTGTAGGAGCCGTCGTGTTCCTCGTCCACGACGATGAGACCGAGATCCCGGAAGGGAAGGAAGAGCGCCGAACGCGCGCCGACGACGATGCCGACGTCGCCCGTCGCCGCGCCGCGCCACACGAGGTGTCGCCGCGACTGGGGCACGTCGGAATGCCAGATCGCGGGTGGCGCCCGGAACCGCTCCTCGAAACGCCTCAGGAACTGGGCGCTCAGCGCGATCTCGGGCAGCAGGACGAGAACCTGGCGGCCCGCGGCCAGCGTCCTGGCGATCGAGTCGAAGTAGACCTCGGTCTTGCCTGAACCCGTGACACCCTCGAGCAGGACCGGCTGGAACCCGCCCTTGGCCAGGGTGCCGGCGATGCCGGCGGCGGCCGCGGTCTGGTCGGGCCTGAGCCTCGGACCGGGGGCCTCCGGCTGCGGCGCCCGGAACGGCGAGGCCGGTGCGACCGTGACGTGTTCGAGGCTTCCCGCGTCCACCAGTCCCTTCAGCACGCCCATACCGACCCCGGCCGCGCGGGCGACATCCGCCGGCAGGCGCGTCCGGCCGTCGGCCATCAGCTCGAGCGCGCGAAGCCGCGCCGGCGTCATCCGCACGGGCGGCGGACCGCACAGGCGCAGCGCCCGGCGGCCCGGCGGCGGCCGAAGCGCCTGGCGCTGGCGCAGCACCATGCCGAGCACGGCGCTTTCGCTGCTCACCGTGTAGCGGGCCACCCAGGAGATGAACCGCAGCATGGCGGGCCTGAGGGGAGGAACGGGCCAGACGCCGGAGACCGGCCGCAGGCGCTTCAGGTCGACCTGCGCCTCGCCCTCGGTCCACACCACGCCGGTGACTTCCCGCGTTCCCAGGGGCACGCGCACGATCGCCCCGGGCGGTGCGTCCATGCCGTCGGGAACGCTGTAGTCATAAGGCCCCGGAACCGGAACGGGCATCAGGACCTGCACGGTTCTCGGCGATATGGTGTCCACGCTGGGCATCCGCTACACTTTGCCACGGACCCCGCCGGCAGGTCATGCACCGCGCGCGCCGGCGGACGCAACAGACCATGAAAGCCGACCGATGCGGTTCTTCGTCGACACAGCCGATGTGGGTGAAATCCGGGACCTCGCCGCGACCGGCATGGTGGACGGCGTGACCACCAATCCGTCCCTGGTCGCGAAGACGGGCCGCGCTTTCCTCGACGTCCTCGGCGACATCTGCGCCATCGTCGACGGTCCCGTCAGCGCCGAGGTGACGGCCACGGACGCCGAAACGATGCTCGAGGAGGGGCGCAGGCTTGCCGCCGTGGCGCCCAACATCGCCGTCAAGGTGCCGCTGACCTGGGACGGCCTCAAGGCCTGCAAGGCGCTCAGCGATTCCGGTACGCCCGTCAACGTCACCCTGTGCTTTTCCGTCAACCAGGCCCTGCTCGCCGCCAAGGCGGGCGCCGCCTACATCTCGCCCTTCGTCGGCAGGCTCGACGACATCGGGCATGACGGGATGGAGCTGGTCAGGGAGATCCGCGAGGTCTACGACAACTATCCGGACCTCGAGACGGACATCCTCGTGGCCTCGATCCGGACCCCCGTCCACGTGCACCAGGCCGCGCTCATCGGCGCCGACGTGGCGACCCTGCCGCCCGGCGTGCTGCGCAAGCTCGCGGACCACCCGCTGACCGACAAGGGGCTGGCGGCCTTCCTGGCGGACTGGGACTCCACCGGGCAGGCCATTCTCCGGGATCCCTGATCCGTGTCCGGCGCTCCGGACCGGCCCCGGCCGGACGGCGGTCCGCTCGGGGCCGCGATCGGGGCCTGGCTCGATACGCTGACCTCGCAGCGCCGGGTCGCCCGCAACACCATCGCCGCCTACCGCCGGGATCTCGGGGGGTTCCTCGAGTTCATGGCGGAGCATCACGGCGAGCCCGCCACCCTGGAGATGCTGGCCGGCCTCGGGCACGCCGAGATGCGTTCGTGGCTTGCCCACTGCGCAAGGCGGGGCCTTGCCCGGACGTCGATATCGCGCGCGCTCTCGGCCGTGAAGAGCTTCTTTCGCCATCTCGACCGGCAGGGGCTGGCGTCCAATCCGGCGGTCGATGCCTCGAGGGCGCCGAAGATCCCCCGGCAGGTGCCGCGGCCGCTCACAGAGGACGAGGCCACCGATGTGCTCGCCGGCGCCGAAGGCTCCTCGTCGACGCCGTGGATCGGCAAGCGCGACCTGGCTCTGCTGATGCTGCTCTATGGCTGCGGGCTGAGGCTCGGAGAGGCCCTGGCGCTCGACGTCGGGCAGATCACCGGCGCGGGCGAGACGATCCGCATCGCCGGCAAGGGGGGCAAGGTCAGGATCGTCCCCGTTCTCGGCCGGGTGAGGGAGGTCAGGATCGTCCCCGTTCTCGGCCGGGTGAGGGAGGCGCTGCTCGGCTACATCGGCGAGCGGCCGGACGGGGCGCCGCCCTCGGCCCCGCTCTTCATCGGCACGCGGGGGGGCCGCCTCAACGCTGCCGTCGCCCAGAAGCGATTCAGGGCGCTGCGCCACCGCCTGGGCCTGCCCGAGACGGCCACGCCGCATGCCATGCGCCACAGCTTCGCCACGCACCTGCTGGGCAACGGCGTCGACCTGCGCACCATCCAGGAACTTCTCGGTCACGCCAGCCTGACCACGACCCAGCGCTACACCCGCGTCGATGCAGGCGGCCTCCTCGAAACCTACCAGAAGGCCCATCCCAGGGCCTGAACCGGCGTCAGGCGTGGATGGCGCGATCCTCGACGGCCAGCGCCGCCTCGCGGACGGCTTCGGAGAACGTCGGGTGGGCATGGCACGTGCGCGCCAGGTCTTCCGAGGACGCGCCGAACTCCATCGCCACTGCCGCTTCGGCAATCAGCTCGCCGGCGGCGCTTCCCAGGACATGAACGCCGAGGACCCTGTCGGTGGCCCTGTCGGCAAGGATCTTCACCAGGCCGCCGGTCTGGTTGTAGGTGCGCGCCCTGCTGTTGGCGATCATCGGGAACTTCCCCACGACGTAGTCGACACCTTCGTCCTCGAGCTCCTCCTCGGTCCTGCCGACGGAGGCGGCCTCGGGATCGGTGTAGACGACGCCGGGAATGACGCCGTAGTTCACGTGACCGGCCTTTCCCGCGAGGGTCTCGGCGACCGCCATGCCCTCGTCCTCGGCCTTGTGGGCCAGCATGACGCCGGCGACGCAGTCGCCGATGGCATGGATCCCCGCAACGCTGGTGGCGAGGCGGCGGTCGACCCTGATTCTCCCTGCGTCGTCGGTTTCGACACCGGCCTCGGCAAGGCCGAGACCATCGGTGACGGGCCTGCGCCCGACGCTGACGAGGACGATGTCCGTGACGAGGGTTCGGGCCTCGCCCCCGGCAGTGGGCTCCAGGGTCACCTCGACACCGTCCGCCAGGCGGCGCACGCCCGTGACCCTCGTTCCGAGCTGGAACGACAGGCCCTGGCGCTTGAGAAGCTTGCGGAACTCGCGGGCGACCTCGCCGTCCATGCCCGGGGCGATCCTGTCGAGGAACTCGACCACCGTGACCCTGGAACCCAGGCGCCGCCACACCGAACCCATCTCTAGGCCGATGAAGCCGGCGCCGATGACGAGCATGCGCGCCGGCACGGTGTCGAGCGAAAGCGCTCCGGTGGACGACACGATGCGCTCCTCGTCGATCTCGATACCGGGCAGGGAGGCCGCATCCGAGCCGGTCGCGATGACGATACTGCCGGCCGTCACCGTCCTTCCGGAGACGTCGACCGTGCGGGCATCGACGATCCTCGCGGTCCCTTCGAGATGGGTCACGCCGTTCTTCCTGAAGAGAGCGGCGATTCCCCGGGTCAGGGTCGTCACCACCTTGTCCTTGCGCGCCATCATCGCCGGCAGGTCGAGCTCGGGAGCGGACGTGCGGATCCCGTGGCCCTTGAGGTGCTTCGCGGCCTGTTCGAAGAGCTCCGACGACTGGAGCAGCGCCTTGGAGGGAATGCAGCCGATGTTGAGGCACGTCCCGCCCAGGGTCCCGCGCTTCTCGACACAGGCGACCTTGAGCCCGAGCTGGGCACAGCGGATGGCACAGACGTAACCGCCGGGACCGGCGCCGATCACCACCACGTCGAAGTCGTTGCCGGACATCAATCCCTCGCGCGTTGCCTTCAGACCGCCAGCAGCAGGCGCTGCGGATCCTCGATCGCCTCCTTGATCCGCACCAGGAAGGTCACGGCCTCGCGGCCGTCGATGATGCGATGATCGTAGGAGAGGGCGAGATACATCATCGGGCGCACCACGACCTCGCCGTTCACGGCGACCGGCCGTTCCTGGATCTTGTGCATACCGAGGATGGCGGACTGCGGCGGATTGAGAATCGGCGTCGACATGAGCGAGCCGAAGATCCCGCCGTTGGAGATCGTGAAAGTGCCGCCCGCAAGGTCCCCGGGAGCGAGCCGACCGTCGCGCGCGCGCGCGCCGAAGACGCTGATCGCCTTCTCGACATCGGCGAACGACATGCTGTCGGCATCGCGCAGCACCGGCACCACGAGGCCCTGGGGAGAGCTTACCGCCACGCCGACGTGGTAATAGTGCTTGTAGACGATCTCGTCGCCGGCGATCTCGCCGTTGACGGCCGGGATGTCCTTCAGCGCCTGGACCGCGGCGTGGACGAAGAAGGACATGAACCCGAGGCGAACGCCGTGCTTCTTCTCGAAGGCGTCCCTGTAGGCTGCGCGGGCGCGGATCACGGCCGTCATGTCCGCCTCGTTGAAGGTCGTCAGCATCGCCGCCGTGTCCTGGGCCGCCTTGAGCCGCTCGGCGATCCGTCTCCTGACGCGATTCATGCGCACCCGTTCCTCGCGCCCCTCCGGATCGGGCTGCGACGGAGCGACGGCCGTCCTGGCCGGCTCGGCCGCCACCGGGGCCGGCGGTGCGACGTCCGGCTCGGCCGCAACGGGGGCCGGCGGAGCGGGAGCCTCCTGCCGGCGCTCGAGGTGCGCCGTGACATCGGCCTTGGTCAGGCGTCCGCCGCGGCCCGTCCCCTCGACGTCTCCGGCCTCGAGTCCGTGCTCGTCGAGCATCCTCCTGACCGCCGGCGACGGCGCCGCCGGCCGGACGTCGCCCTCCTCGATCCTGCCGAGAACGGTGCCGATCGCGACATCGCTGCCCTCCTCGTGAAGGACGTCCGCGATGACGCCCGAGGCGGGGGCGAACACCTCCATGGTGGCCTTGTCGGTCTCGAGTTCGAGGACGGGTTCGTCCTTGGCGACCTGATCGCCCTTCTTGCGAAGCCAGGTCGCCACGGTCGCCTCGACGACCGATTCACCGAGCTGCGGAACGGTTATGTCGACTGGCATGGCAAGGTCTTCCCTGTTTCCGGACCCATGCGGACCGTCATCCCGTCAGGGCGGTCGTCACCAGGGTCTCCTGTTCGCGTTCGTGCACGCGAATGAAGCCGGTCGCCGGCGACGCCGCGTCCGGCCGGCCGACATAGCGGGGGATCGGCATCCGGAGGTCCCCGGCCTCGACGGCCTGGTCGATCTTGTCGCGCACGTAGGTCCAGGCGCCCATGTTGCGCGGTTCCTCCTGGCACCAGATGACCTCGGCGTTGGGATAGGTGTCGACGACCTCCTGGAGCAGGTCCAGGGGAAACGGCGACAGCTGCTCCATCCGCGCGAAGGTCGTGCGGGCAAGGCCCAGCGCGTCGCGCTTGGCCAGAAGATCGTAGTAGACCTTGCCGGTACACAGGATCAGGCGTTCGATCTCGTCCCCGCGCGTCGCGTCGTCGAGCTCCCAGAGCATGCGGTGAAACTCCGTACCCCCGGTGAACTCCTCGACCGCGGAGACGCAACGCTTGTGGCGCAGCAGCGACTTCGGCGTGAAGATGACGAGCGGCTTGCGGAACTTGCGCTTCATCTGCCGCCGCAGGATATGGAAGTAGGACGACGGCGTGGAGCAGTTGGCGATCTGCAGGTTGTCCTCGGCGGCAAGCTGGAGATAGCGTTCGGGGCGCGCGGAGCTGTGCTCGGGGCCCTGCCCCTCGTAGCCGTGGGGCAGCAGCATCACCAGTCCCGACATGCGGAACCACTTGCTCTCGCCGGCCGACAGGAACTGGTCGATGATCACCTGGGCGCCGTTCGAGAAGTCGCCGAACTGCGCTTCCCACAGGACGAGGGTGTTGGGATCGGCCAGGCTGTAGCCGTACTCGAAGCCGAGGATGGCAGCTTCGGAGAGCATGCTGTCGATCACCTCGAAGGCGCCCTGGTCCTCGCTGATGTTGTTGAGCGGGATGTAGCGCTCCTCCGTGTGCTGATCGACGAGAACGGAGTGGCGCTGGCTGAAGGTGCCGCGGCCGCAGTCCTGGCCGGAGAGCCGCACGTTCGCGCGCTCGTAGCACAGCGTTCCGAAGGCAAGCGCCTCGGCGGTCGCCCAGTCGATGTCGCGGCCCGATTCGATCATCTCGCCGCGCTGCCCGAGAATGCGCCGGAGCTTGCGGTGGATGTCGATGGTGTCCGGAACCGTGGCAATGGCCCGGCCCACCGTCATCAGCTCGTCCAGGGGCACCGCCGTCTCGCCGCGCCGCGCCCCGTCCCGGTCGGCGACCTCGAGTCCGGACCAGACTCCTTCCAGCCAGTCGACCTTGTTGGACCTGTAGCCCTCCGAGGCGGCATGCGCCCCCTCCAGGAGATCGTTGTAGCGCCGGCTGACGCCGTCGGCATCGTCCTGGGTGATGACACCCTCGGCCATCAGCCGGCGGCTGTAGAGCTCGCGCGTCGTCGGCTGCCTGGCGATCTGGCCGTACATCAGCGGCTGCGTGAACGCCGGTTCGTCGCCCTCGTTGTGACCGTGGCGCCGGTAGCAGAAGATGTCGACGACGACGTCGCGTCCGAACTCCTGGCGGAACTTGACCGCCAGCTTGGCGACATGGACCACGGCCTCCGGATCGTCGCCGTTCACGTGGAAGATCGGCGCCATCACCATCTTGGCGACATCGCTGGGATAGGGGGACGACCGGGAGTACTTCGGACTCGTCGTGAAGCCGATCTGGTTGTTGACGATGAGGTGGATCGTGCCGCCGGTCCGGTAGCCGCGAAGCTCCGACAGGCCGAGGGTCTCGCCGACGAGGCCCTGACCGGCAAAGGCGGCATCGCCGTGAAGCAGCAGACCCATGACCTTCTTGCGGCCCTCGTCGTCGACCAGGGCCTGCTTGGCGCGCACCCTGCCCTCGACGACCGGGCAGACGGCCTCGAGATGGGAGGGATTGGCCGTCAGGGAAAGATGAATGGAGCTGCCTCCGGCAACCTCGCGGTCCGACGAGGTGCCGAGATGGTACTTGACGTCGCCGGCGCCCTCGACGGCATCGGGATGGCTGGACTCCCCCTGGAACTCGGCGAACACCTGGCTGTAGGACTTGCCCATGACGTTGGTAAGGACATTGAGCCGTCCGCGGTGCGGCATGCCGAGCACGATCTCCTCGATTCCCTGGTGGGCCGCGGTGCGGATGATGGTCTCCATGGCGGCGATGGTGCTCTCCGCGCCCTCGAGGGAAAAACGCTTGGCTCCCGGGAACTTGACATTGAGAAACCGCTCGAAACCTTCCGCGCGGGTGATCTCGGCGTGCACCCGCTTCTTCTCCTCCGGATCGAGTTCGGCGTCGCCGCGCGTGCCTTCGAACTTGCGCTGGATCCAGGACTTCTCCTCGGCGCTCTGCACGTGCATGAACTCCACCCCGATCGTGCCGCAGTAGGTCCGGCGCACGACATCGAGGATCTGGTGAAGCGTCGCCTTCTGGAGCCGGAGCACGCCGTCGACGAAGAACTCGCGGCCGAGGTCCTGTTCGATGAAGCCGTAGGTCTTCGGGTCGAGCTCGGGATGGTAGTGCTTGCTGTCGAGTCCCAGGGGATCGAGATCGGCGGCGATGTGCCCGCGGACGCGGTAGGCGCGGATCATCATGAGGATCCTGATGCTGTCGCGGGCAAGGGCGAACTCGGCCATCGATTCGCGGCGGCCGGGCTCGGGCGCGCGGCCCTCCGGGGTCCCGGAGGGCGCGAGGGAACCGTTGCCCGTCCGCAGATGATCGGGAACGGCGTGGATTTCGCGGGTAACCGCCAGCTCGGAGCGCGTCGTCTCTTCGTCGCCGGCAAGATCGTCGAAGATCTCCCTCCAGTCCTCGCTCACCAGGGCCGGGTCCGTCACGTACTGGTGATAGAGCTCCTCGATGTAGTTCGTGTTGTGACCGTACAGGAAGGAAACTTCGTCGCTCCGCTGTTCCATGCCTCAGTTCCCGGCCCCGTTCGACCGGAGCGGCCTCCCCTGGTGTTTCATGGCGGCGAGCATGGTCCGGCCCAGGCTCGCCGGCGAATCGGCGATGTGGAAGCCGGCGCTTCGCATGGCCTCGATCTTGTCCTGCGCCCTGCCCTTGCCGCCGGCGATGATCGCTCCGGCATGGCCCATGCGCCGTCCCGGGGGAGCGGTCACGCCGGCGATGAACCCGGTGACCGGTTTCCTGCGCTTCTCGCGGGCCACGAACTCGGCCGCCTCCTCCTCGGCGGAGCCGCCGATCTCGCCGATCATGATGATGCCCTCGGTCTCGTCGTCGCCGAGAAACAACTCGAGGCAGTCGATGAAGCTCGTGCCGTTGACGGGGTCGCCGCCGATGCCGATGCAGGTGGTCTGGCCCAGTCCCGCCACCGTCGTCTGGTGCACGCCCTCGTAGGTCAGCGTGCCGGAGCGCGACACGATGCCGATCCGGCCCCGCCTGTGGATGTGGCCGGGCATGATGCCGATCTTGCACTCGCCGGGGGTGATGACGCCCGGACAGTTCGGACCGATCAGCCGGGAGGCCGAGTCCCGGAGGACGCGGCGCACCCGCACCATGTCGAGCACGGGGATGCCTTCGGTGATGGCGACGATGAGCGGAACCCCGGCGTCGGCCGCCTCGAGAATGGCGTCGGCGGCAAAGGGGGGCGGGACATAGATCACGGAGGCATCGGCGCCCGTCGCCTTCACGCAGTCTTCCACCGTATCGAAGACCGGACGGTCGAGATGCGTCGCTCCGCCGCGTCCGGGCGTGACGCCGCCCACGACCGTGGTGCCGTAGGCGATGGCCTGCCCGGAATGGAACGTTGCCGTCTTGCCGGTGAACCCCTGGACGAGGACCCTGGTCGTGCGGTCGACGAGGACGGACATCAGGGTCCTCCGGCAGCGGCCACGGCCTTGGCCGCGGCATCGGCGAGATCGTCGGCCGCGGTGATGCCGAGGCCCGATTGCTCCAGGATTTCCTTGCCCCTGTCCACGTTGGTGCCTTCGAGGCGAACGATGACGGGGACCTCGAGGTCGAGTTCGCGCGACGCCTCGACCACGCCCTCGGCAATCACGTCGCAGCGCATGATGCCGCCGAAGATGTTGACGAGAATGGCCTTCACGTTGGGGTCCGTGACGATGACGCGGAACGCCTCCGAGACCTGTTCCCTGGTGGCGCCGCCGCCGACGTCGAGAAAGTTGGCCGGCTCTCCGCCCGCCAGCTTGCAGATGTCCATGGTCGCCATGGCGAGGCCGGCGCCGTTCACCATGCACCCGATGGTGCCGTCGAGCTTGACGTAGTTGAGCCCGATGGCGTTGGCGTCGCGTTCGGCCGGATCTTCCTGGCCCTCGTCCCTCATGGCGACGAGGTCCCGGTGGCGGAAGAGGGCATTGTCGTCGATGTTGACCTTGCAATCGAGCACGGCGAGGTCTCCCGCCCCGGTGACGACGAGAGGATTGATCTCGAGGAGACCGGCATCGAGTTCCTCGAACGCCGCGTACACCGCCGCCAGCAGTTGTGCGGCCTTGCGCGCCGTGCCGCCTTCGAGGCCGAGCGCAGCGGCGAGCTTCCTTCCGTGGAAGGGCTGCAGCCCGCCCGCGGGATCGATGGCGAGTGTCGAGATGCGTTCGGGCGTCGACGCGGAGACCTCCTCGATGTCCATGCCTCCGTCGACAGAAGCGATGACCGAGACGCCCCCCGAGGCGCGGTCCACCAGGAGGGCGAGGTAGAGTTCGCCGGCGATGTCGAGGCCCTCCTCGACGTAGACGAGGTCGACGGGCTTTCCCTCGGGTCCGGTCTGGTGGGTGACGAGGCGCTCGCCGATCATCGAGGCGGCGGCGCGCCGCACCTCGTCGATGCCGCGGCAGACCCGGATGCCGCCCGCCTTTCCCCTGCCGCCGGCATGCACCTGGGCCTTGACCACCCACAGGCCGCCGCCGAGGTCCCGCGCCGCCCCGGCCGCCGCGTCGGCACTGCCGGCCACCTGCCCGCGGGGAACGGGGACTCCTCTCCCGGCAAGCAGCTGCTTGGCCTGGTATTCATGGAGATTCATGCCGTTGTCCCAATGAGGCTCGCGGGGCCCGGGGCCACCGTCACTCTATCACCGGACCGGCGAATGACAACCGTTCGCGCCCCTCGGGCGGCAGCGTCAGATGCTGATCTCACCGGCATAGATGCCGCAGGCGAAGACGAAGCCGTCATGGCGCACGGCCCATGTCGACTTCGGGGCGGGTTCGAGGAGCAGCGGATCGATGTGGATGTAGTCGACCCACACACCCTCCGGCGTCGCCCGTCCCAGCAGTTCCCGGACATACCACACGCCGTTGCGGTCGCGGGCGTTGAGCACGTTGGCGCCCACCATGTGCGGAGCGAAGCCGGTCGCCGCCACCGACCCGATCCGGTCGAGCACGAAGACATAGAGGTCCTTGGGGAAGAACGAGGGATCTCGGGAAATCGTGTGGAACGCCCTCAGGCCCCGCGCGTCGTAGAGTTCGATGGCCTGCTCCACAAGCTGCTGCGCCTGGCGGGCCGTGCCCCGTTCGCCGGCCTCGAGCGCTCCGGGCAGGATGATCGCAAGGCATGCGGCAAGGACCGCCCCGATGCGCCGCCTGCCGATCAACCGCGCCGTCCCTCCGTCATCGCTCCTCCCTGGCGACGACCGTCTCGAGCGCCGCCATCAGGGTCCTCACCGCCTCGACGGAGTGATCGAACATGGCCCGCTCCATCTCGTCGAGGCCAAGCTCGACGATGCGCTCGACTCCGCCGGCGCCGATGACGACGGGTACGCCCACATAGAGGCCGTTCACCCCGTACTGGCCGTCGAGGCGGGCCGCCGCGGGAAGCACCCGCTTCTTGTCCCTGAGGTAAGATTCGGCCATGGCGATCGCCGACGACGCGGGCGCATAGAAGGCGGACCCCGTCTTCAGGTGGGCGATGATCTCGGCGCCGCCGTCCCGGGTGCGCTGCACGATGGCCTCGAGCCTCTCGCGGGTGAGCCAGCCCATGGTCACGAGGTCGGGCAGCGGAATGCCGGCCACGGTCGAATAGCGCACCATCGGGACCATGGTATCCCCGTGACCTCCGAGCACCATGGCGCTCACGTCCTCGACGGAGACGTTCATCTCCGCGGCGAGGAAGGAGCGGAACCGGGCGGAATCGAGAACGCCCGCCATGCCGACGACGTGCGAGGCCGGCAGCCCCGATTCCCGCTGGAGGTGCCAGACCATGACGTCGAGCGGATTGGTGATGCAGATGACGAATGCCTCCGGCGCATGGGCCGCTATTCCCGCACCCACCTGGCTGATCACGCGGGCGTTGATGCCGATGAGGTCGTCGCGGCTCATGCCGGGCTTGCGGGCCACGCCCGCGGTGACGATGACGACATCGGCGCCCTCGATGGCGCCATAGCCGTTGGCGCCGGCAATGCCGGCATCGAAGCCCTCCACCGCGCCGGACTGCGTGATGTCGAGCGCCTTGCCCTGGGGCACGCCTTCGACGATGTCGACGAGGACCACGTCACCGAGTTCCTTAAGGCCGGCAAGATGGGCCAGCGTGCCGCCGATCTGACCGGCCCCGACGAGTGCGACCTTGCTGCGCGACACCGCTTGCTCCCTTCCGGTGGATGCGGCCGACGATATCACGCCGTCCGCTGACGGCACCACCCGCGGACGGGGCGCTCAACCCGCCTGTGGACAGCGGCGCCCATTGCGATCAGTCTTGACGGGGCCGATCGAAGGGGCCCGCATGACCGACCTCGTCCGCCTTGCGATGGTGCGGCAGCTTCTCGCGCAGATCGACGGCGTGGAGGACGAACTCGCCGGAAACGAGCGGGACATGGTCGCCGCCCTGAGGAAGGACTTCGAGGATCCGTCGCACAACGAGACCCACGCCGTCCGGCTGCTCGAGACGATCCTGCGCAATGTCCGGATACGCCGCGGCTACGGCATCGATGCCGGCGACCATGAACGGCGCAGGATCGACCTGGAGCGCAAGCTCCACTGAATCCGTCAGCCCCCCTTGAGAGGCGGCATCAGGGCCAGGTTGTCGCCCTCGGCGAGCTGGCGCCCCGTACGTTCGGCCGTCGGCACGGACATGCCGTTGAGGGTGACGAGGTAGCTGCCTTCGGGAAACCCCAGCCTCTTCATGACGTCGGTGATGGTGGAGCCCCGCGGCACCTCGATTTCCGCCCGGTTCCGGACGGGCCCGGGCGGCAGGTGCCGGCCGAGCAGGCCCGCGGTCCTCACCAGAATCTTCATGCGGCGCGACGCGACGCGTCCTGTGCACAGGCAAGGTAGGCCGACATGATCTGGTGGGGATCCGCCATCAGCACGTCCTTCCACTTGCCCAGCGGCGTCCGCGACTGGATCAGACCGCGCAGCACCCCGACATGCTGTGTCAGACCCAGCGCCAGGCAGCCGACCAGGACGTCGTCCCTGAAGTTCAGCCTGAGATACCTGAAGGCGTCCGCATCGGCGGCGGTCGATTCGTCGCCGCCCTCGACGCCGTCCCACAGGCCGTAGGACGTCGAGATCAGGCCCAGCGTGTTGAGCGTGTTCATGACGAGGCTGCCGCGATAGGCCGTTCTGCGGCCGCCCATGTTGAAGGCCGCCACCCGCCCGTGCTCGCTCGCCGTGGGCTGGATGGCGTGGACGTCGTGACCGCCGGTCATGAAATCGAAGCCGGCCGCCACGTCTCCGGCGGCAAAGATGCCGGGAACGTTGGTCTCCAGGTGCTCGTCGACCAGCACGCCGATGTCGGTATGGATGCCGCTTCCCTCCAGGAAGCCGGTGTTCGAGGCGACGCCGGTGGCGCAGACGACGAGATCGGCGTCAATGGGATCCTTGCCGTCGAGATCGAGGGCGAGAGTGCCGTCGCCGTTCTCCGAGACACCCGTCACGCGGGTCGACACGTGGACCGCCACGCCCCTGTTGCGGCACCACCGGGCGATCATGTCGCCGCCGGTCCTGTCCATCATGCGGGCGACCATGCGGTCGGCCATCTCGATGACGACGAGGTTGACCTTCCGGGCCACCAGGGCCTCGAGGATGATGCAGCCGATGAAGCCGGCGCCCATGAGGACGACGTTGTCGCCCGGCTTCGTGCGCTCCATGATCCGGCGGGCGTCGGCAAGCGTCCAGCAGGACATCACGCCGTCCAGGTCCATCCCCGGAATGGGCGGCCGGACCGGCGTCGCGCCGGTCGCCAGAAGCAGCTTGTCGAATCCCTGGGAGGCGCCGCTTGCGAGCGAAAGCGAACCCGCGGCGGCATCGACGGCCGTGACGCTGTCGTGCCGGACCGCGATCCCCAGCCCGTCGTAGTGCCCTGCGCCGTGGCGCAGGTGGGTACCGTCCTCGGCGATGTCCTCGGCCAGGAGATAGGGGATCGCCATGCGCGAATACGGCGGTTCCGGTTCGTCGGAGATCAGCGTGATGCCGCCGCCATGCCCCATGCGGGCGAGAGTTTCCGAAGCAATCACGCCGGCCGGACCGGCGCCAACGATGACAAAGCTCATGGTTCCCACCTTTCCTCCTTGGAAGGACGGGCAACCGGTCGCGGCGCTCGACGCGACCGGCTGCCCCATCGCTTGCGAACCCGGTTCGCCGGGGTCTAGAGACCGAGGCGCGAAAGGGTCTCGTTGGTCGGCTGCCCGGCTTCCGTCCAGCCGCGCAGGCTGTAGTACTCGGGCAGCATCCTGTCGAGTTCGCTCACCTTGCCCTTGGCGCTCCCCGACGGCACCGGTTCCTTGAGCATCCGCGGCGGCAGGGTGTCATCGGCGGCCGTCAGCCCGGCGGCCAGGTTGAACATCCGCTCGAGAGTCCATGTCCTCTCGCCCGATTCGACGCACCTCTCCATGGTCCACTCGCCGGGCAGGGCCGCGTCGAGCTGGGCGACGAAGTCCTCCGGCCCCCAGCCCGAGGTGGTGAAGAGGCACAGGCCCGTGGAGTCGATCATCGACACCATGTCCTGGCTCTCCTTGACGGGAGCGGCCTTGCCGTTGCCGGAGACGTCCTCCATGTCCGGTCCGAAGACATCGTGCTTGAGGTGGCAGGCGCCGCGGTTGGACGTGGCGTAGCCAAGGCCCATGCCCTGGAGGGCCCTGCTGTCGTAGCCGGCAAACTCCTGGCCCTTGACGCCCATGAAGAGCTCGGGATGGCCGTACTTCTCGCACAGGCGCTTCGATCCCAAGGCGAGCACCTTGCCGAAACCCTCGCCCTTGCCGGTCTTCTCCGCCATCACGGCCAGGCCTTCGGCGCTGCCGAAACTCAGATCGATGCCGTCGGTCTCCTCCCTGGTGATGACGCCCATCTCGTAGAGCTCCATCGCCGCCGCCAGGGTCACGCCGAACGAGATCGGGTCCATGCCGTGCTCGTTCATCATGTAGTTGGCGAAGGTCAGGGCATCGATATCGTCGACGGCGACCACGGGGCCGAACGCATAGGCGGTCTCGTATTCGAGTCCTCCCGAGGCATGACGGTACTCCGGCCGGTTCACGATCGTGAAGTGCTCCGGATCGATATGAGCGATCCTGCCGCAGGCGATCGTGCAGCCGAAGCACGCCTTGTTCGTGATGAGGTTGGTGTGACCGTTGCTGTTGGGCACCACCGTCGCCGCCGGGTTGACCCTGTCGATGCCCTCGAACTGGACTTCCCGGAAGTTCCTCGTGGGAAGCCCGCCCCATTCCTGCATCATGTCGATCATCGGGTGGGTGCCGCCTTCGGTGAGCTCCAGGCGGCCGTCGCTCGCGGCAAGCTTGGCGTGGGTGTCCTTGACGACCTGCATGAACTTCGCCGGATCGTCGACCGTGACCCCCCTGGTGCCGTAGGCCGCGACGGCCTTGAGATTCTTCGATCCCATGACGGCGCCCACGCCGCAGCGGCCGGCGGCCCGGTGAAGGTCGTTGACGACACAGGCGAAGAGAACGCCGTTCTCCCCGGCCTCGCCGATCGAGGCGACCTTCAGCTGCGGATTCTGATGCCTGGCCTTGATCCATTCCTCGGTGTGCCAGACTCCCGTTCCCCAGATCTCGTCGGCGGGAAGGATCTCGACGTTATCGTCGTCGATGTGGAGATAGACGGGCGACTCGGCCCGGCCCTCGACCAGCAGCAGATCGTAGCCCGCATACTTGAGGAAGGCGCCGAACTTGCCGCCGGAGTTTGAATCGCCGATTCCCCCGGTCAGCGGGCTCTTGCATAGCACCGCGTAGCGGCCCGACGTCGAGGCCATGGTGCCGTTGAGCGGTCCGGTGGCGAAGATGAGGACGTTGTCGGGACCCATAGGATCGCAGGTAGGGTCGACGTTCTCGTAGAGGTACTTCGTGCCGAGGCCGCGCTCGCCGATGTAGGCGTTGGCCCATTCCATGTTGAGGGGTTCGGCTTCGGCGGTGCCCCTGGTGAGGTTGACGCGCAGGATTTGACCTTGCCAGGACATTGTCGTTCTCCTCCCTGTTGCCGTCAGGCCTTGGCCGACTGGTTGGTGTCCACGCTCCCCGCCCAGCGCTTCATGCGCTCGAGGCCCGTCCACGCCGAATCGACGTAGACGATCGCGTCGGTCGGGCAGGCCTCGGCGCACTTGGGATCGCCGTGGCACAGGTCGCACTTGATGACCTTGCCCGAATCGGGGTTGTAGTTCACCGTCCCGAAGGGGCAGGCGATCGTGCAGACCTTGCATCCCACGCAGACGTCGTCCCGGACCTCGACAGCGCCGGTTGCCGGATTGCGCACCAGGGCTTCGACCGGACAGGCATGAACGCACCAGGCTTCGGCGCACTGCGTGCAGGTGTAGGGAACCGCGCGCTTGCCGTGCTCGAACTCGAAGACCTTGATCCTGGACCGCGCCGGATTGAACGAGCCCTCGTGCTCGAACGAACAGGCCATCTCGCACTGAAGACAGCTCGTGCACTTGTCAGGATCGATGAGAAGCGATTTCTGCATGCCTGGAACCCCTTTGTCCGCCTTGATTCGCCGCATCCGCTGACCGGAAGCGGGGAGTGCGACGGTCCTCCCCCACGTCCGCCGGTCACTTTAGACAACTTGATCGCGCATGGGTAGTGCGGCCCGGCATGCCGCCATCACGCTTCCGTGCCGGACGTCAGCCGGGCGTTCAGGATGCGGGCGTTCATGGCGATCGTCGTCACCCAGACCGGCGGGAAGCGGCGAAGGTCGTCGTAGCCCGTCATGTCGGCCACGAGATCGGTATCCCCGCCGGCGGCGAGCTCGGCGACCGCGCGCCCGGAAATGGTGCCCTTGGCCGCGCCGACGCCGTTCTGGCACACCGCGGCCCAGATTCCGTCGGCCAGCGCGCCGCACTTGGGCACGGAGTTGCGCGAGAAGCACATGACGCCGCTCCAGGTGTGCTCGAAGGTGACGTCGGGCACCATCGGGAAACGCCGCTGGAGGGTGCGCACGTGATCGGCGCGAACCCGCTCGAGGTCGCGGCCGGTGATCGTGAAATCCGGGCGGTGGCGCAGCGAAAGCCGAATGAGAAGCCGGTGATCCTGCGTGTAGCGCATCGTCGTGCCGCCCAGCAGCGAGGGAATCGTCCCCCAGTCGCCTTCACCGCCCAGCGCCCTTCTCTCGGAGTCGTCGAGAGGCCGGGTGATGCTGGCGAAGGTGTGCATGGTCAGGAGCCTGCGTTCGAGGAAACCGAAGGCCGGCGTCCAGCCGTTGGTGGCGAGAACGACATGGGGCGCCGTGATCCGGCCGCCGTCCGTGGCGAGGGACTTCACGGACCCGTCCGTGAAGTCCCGAACCGGGGAGTTCTCGTAGACCTCGACATTGTCCGGCATGGTGCGCGCCAGGCCCGTCACGAGAGCGGCGGGCTGCATCAGGATGCACTGCGGGGTGTAGAGACCGTCCTGGAAGTAGCCGGTGCCGAGATACGACCGCAGGCGCGCGCCGTCCCACCGCTCGTGCGCCTCGCCCAGGTCCCCGAGGCGCCCGGCCATGCCGTCGAGGTGGCGGCGCCCCCGGTCCGTGGCGGCGACATGGACCTTGCCGCGGCGGCTCCACTGGCAGCGGATCTGGTGCGTTTCCACGATCCCGCCGAGCCAGGCGATGGCCTGGCGGTTGACGCGGATCTGCCTGAGGTCGTGCTCCGGCCGCTCGCGCGACAGGGCGTGGGGAAGATCGATGATGAAGCCGGAGTTGCGGCCCGAGGCGTTCTCGCCGATGCGCCCGGCCTCGACGAGCACGACGCGGTCGCGGGGCCTGAGCTCGCCCAGCCGGCGGGCGGCGGCAAGTCCGGCGAAGCCGCCGCCGACGACCACCCAGTCCGCGCGCCCGTCGCCCTGCCAGACGCGCGCGGGAGGATGATCGCCGAGGATGTTGTACCAGCCGTTCGAACGATCGTTCTTCGGAAAGCCGGTGACACGCATCGCGCCGCCGCTTCTAGTCCGCGGGCGCCGGCGGCACCGGTGGATGACGCAGCGTGCTGCTCCCGGCCTTCGACTTCGTCACCGGCGCCACCGCGAAGAAGAACTTTGCCGGCGCCTGCGCCACGTAGACGAGCTCTGTGCCTGCCGGGAGCCACATGATGTCGCCCGGGCCGACCCTGTGAACACCCTCCGCGGTGTGGATTTCCAGGACTCCCTCGATGCCGTAGAGGATCTCGTCGTAGGTGACCGTCCAGGGAATGTTGCAGTTCTCGAAGACGCCGATGCCGCCGCCCAGCGTGGCGCTGATCGCGGCGTTGACCGTCGCCACGACGTTGCCGCCGCCGCTCTCCTCCACCGACAGATCGAGATCGCCGCCCCTGAACATCCGCGCCTCGCTCATGGCCGGCACTCCCCTTCAAGAGCCTGCGTCACCCACGTCTGGAAGGCGTGGACGCAGTGCTCGCTGTCGCCCGGCTCGCCGTCCCTCGACACGAAGCGGCTCTGGTAGTAGCCGCGGGAGACGATGCCCCTCTGGACCCCCTCGTTGAGGGCCGCATCCTCGGGACCGAGCCCCTCGTTGAACCACGTCTCCGACGCACGCGTGGTCTCGTCCCCGCCATGGCCCGGCACGCGGTAGTAGGCGTTCTCCACGACACAGGTCCCGGGACCTGTGGCGCGCAGCAGGAAAGTGGAGATCATGTCGGCATGCGGCCAGGAATAGATGATCCAGTCCGGCCACAGATAGAGCGTGATGAAGTGGTCGGTCTGGCCTCCCGGAGCGTCCTTCGGGAAGGGGTAGACACCCGTCTCGTTGCGGCCCGGAGGAGCGATGATCGCCAGCCACCTGTCGTGGACATGCAGCCTCGTGGTCTCCATGTCGATGATGTCGCACAGTTCCCGGTGAAACGGGCCCGAGTTGGGAAAGTGGTATCCCTCGATGGCGTTCTCCACGGCCACCTTCCAGTTGGACGCGATATCGAAGTCCGTCCGGTCACCGAACGATACCCTCTCGAGGTCCGGGAACCACTTGCGGCACTCCGCCTCGAAGCCGGGCGCCCACTCGTTCATCGGCGGGGCGTCATCGTCGAGATTGACGAAGACGAAGCCCGCGAATTCCTGGACCCTCACCGGCACGAGCCCGAAGTCGGCGCGATCGAAGTCACGGACCTTCTCGCAGAGCCTGGCGGTGCGCAGGGCACCGTCCGTGCCGTAGGCCCAGCCGTGGTAGGGGCACGTGATGGTGGCTTTCAGGGTGCCGCTGCCCCGAAGCAGCTCGTGGGCGCGGTGCTGGCAGACATTGTAGAAGGCCCGCAGCCGGCCGTCCCGCCCCCGCAGGGCGAAGACTCCCTGGCCGTGGATGTCGACGGTGACGAAGGCGCCCGGATCGGCAAGGCGGCTCCCGTGGCACACCACGCGCCACGAGCGGAAGAAGATGTTCTCCTTTTCCCTCTCCAGCACGTCCGGCCGGTAGTACCACGGCGACGGCAGGGTGAACGACGTCCGGTGATCCGCGCCGAACCTGCCAAGGGGAAGCGCTTCCGCCATGCCAACACTCCCGAACAGCCGCCGGAACCGTAGGCCCCGCCTGCGCCACGCGTCAACACCGCCCGTGGCGCCGGGAATTCGCTCTACCCGGAACCTGCCGGTGACGCACCGGTTCCCGCGACGGAACTCGAGCTGCCCGGCGAACTCGCGGGCTTGCGCGAGAGGCGATCGTTCCGGCTCGACGAATCGGCGGCGGTCACACACCACACCTGCCAGGAGCGTTGCCCGCGGGAACGCCAGGTTCTCTTCCGCACCCTGCCGGTGCCCGTGGCGCATGGCCGCGAGCTCCCGGCCCGGACACCTTACGTCACCCGCGACCTCGCCGGCCTGCCGCTCCTCCTCACGCGCGACGGCGAGGGCCGGGTGCGCCTTCCTCGACGTCTGCCGGCACCGCGGCACCCGGCTGGTCGACGACCGCAGCGGCCGCGGGCGGCGCTTTACCTGTCCCTGCCACGCCTGGACCTGTGACAACCGGGGCTCGCTTGCGAGCCATCTCCCACGGCCTCGACCGGAAGAGCCCGGGCCTGAAGGGTCCGGGGTGGATCCGGATCGCCGCCGGCGGCTGTGCCGCGCCGGACATCGACGCCCTCCTCCGCGGCCTCGCCGAGGATTCCTCCCGGCTCGATGCCGGCGCCCACGATGAGGCGCGCGAGCATGCCGCCAACCAGACGATCCTCCAGGAAGGCGGCCTCGAGGTCTGCCGTTTCCGCTTCGCCCACATGAACACGGCCGGTCTCCGGTTCCAGGACACCCTGTCGAGCTACAGGACCTTCGGCCCGCGCGTCCGCTCGGCCCTGCCGCGCGCGCCTCGATGCCGAGATGGCCCTCCCGGAAGCGGACCGTTCGCTGCGACGGGCGGCCGACCCCGTCTGCACGATCGACCCTTCCGCCCGGCTCCAGGTCATGCCCGCTGGCTCCCGACCGCAGCCGCGTGCGGATCGCCACCCTGGCGCCGGCGGATGCCGGAAAAGCCGGCGCGCCGCACCGGAGCAGGAACCACGAGATCACCGTCGGCGCCCTCGATGAGGATTTCGCCATCGGCGAGAGCATCCTGTCGGGCCCGCTCCCGGACGCCAACACCCGCCTCGTTTCGGCCGTTTCGAAGGCGCCTCGACCGCTACAACCGGGCCATCGACGTCTGACCGGCGCCCACGCGAGGCAAGGCCCGGAACACGTCGCCCGTGCGAACGGCGGTTTCACTTCGCGGGGCTTGAAGTCATCGTCACAGGCTAGGAAGGTGAAGCACGACGATGAGGGATCGCCGGCTCTGTCTTCACGTTCCGCCATACGGAGATCACCTGAACGATGATACGCGGGGTCACGATCAGGAGCTTCAAGCGCTTTCATTCGCAATCGTTCGAACTCGCGGACTCGGTGGTTCTGGCCGGTCCCAACAACGCCGGCAAGTCGACGCTTCTGCAGGCCATCGCGACGTGGAAGCTCGTTCTCGACCGCTGGATGGCGCAGCGAGCGGGAAGTACCGCGGTGAAGCGTTCCGGGGTTGCCATCCTCCGCAGCGACCTCACCGCCGTGCCGTTGCGCGAAATGAACCTGCTATGGGAGGACCGGAAGGTCACCGGGCCGAAAGGCATGTCCGGAAAGCCGCGGCTGATCGAAATCGAGGTGGAAGGCCGCACGGACGGGCGCGCCTGGACCTGCGGGATCGAACTCCAGTACGCCAACCCCGAGATGGTGTACGCACGGCCGGGCAACGCGAAGAATCTCGACCTTGAGGCGATCCAGCGTTTCCCCCCCGAAGCGGCAAGGGCCATGGACATTGTCCATGTTCCGCCGCTTTCAGGCATCGAACGCGAAGAACCGCGGCGCGACCGGGGGATGCAGGACCTGCTCGTCGGTCAGGGAAGACCCGGCGAGATTCTGAGAAACCTCCTCTGGGAGATTGCCGACAACCCGGACCAGAAACCCTGGGACGCGCTCATCGGACACATCCGGGGGCTCTTCGGGATCGAGCTCAAGAGACCCGTTTATTCACCAGCGCAACCCTACATCGTGTGCGAGTACCGGGAGCCCGAACATGTCCGGCCACTCGATCTTTCCAGTGCCGGGAGCGGGACACTTCAGGTGCTTCTTCTCCTCGCGTTCTTCTACGCTCGCCCGGCCTCCGTGATCCTGCTTGACGAGCCGGACGCGCACCAGCACATCATCCTGCAAAGGCAGGTCTACGATCTTGTACGCAGGGTCGCCCACGAACAGCAGGGGCAGGTCATCGTCGCGACACATTCAGAGGTCATTCTCGATGCAACGGCGCCGCAGCGGGTTCTCGGGTTTTTCGGGGAACAGCCAGGACCGCTGGCCAGCGTGACCGAACGGGATCAACTTCGCGAGGCATTGAGGCGAACGACGACCACCGACCTTGTTCTTGGCCGGGAAGTCGGCGCCGTGCTCTATGTCGAAGACGTTTCGGACGAGCGCATCCTCAACGAATGGGTGCAACTTCTCGATCACCCGGCGCACGGGTTCTTTGCGCGAGCCTTCGTCAAGCCGCTCGGCGGAAGAAGCCTTGCCGAAGCGAAAGCGCATTTCTTCGCCATGAAAGCCGTGTTTCCGACCTTCAGGGCGCTTTGCCTTCTCGACGGTGACAATCGCGATGAGCCGGACGACGAGACCACCAGAGCCGGCCTCGTGGTCCTGCGCTGGCGGCGATACGAGATCGAGAACTACCTTCTCCGGCCCGAAGCGATTTCCCGCTTCGCAGGCATGGCGAACGAGCCCCTTCTTGCGCTCCAGGTGGAGAAGGCCTTCCACAGGCAGGTTCCGGCCGGCACCGATCTCTTCGGCGATCATGTGGCGCTCGTTCGCGTCAAGGCAAGCGAGGAGTTCCTGGAGCCGCTGTTGAGGGAGATCGGCAGGGAAACGCTGAAGCGGGATTTCCACCTCCTTGCCGCCGCCATGACACCCGATGAAATCCATCCCGAGGTCATCGAGAAACTTGACCGAATGGCCCAGGTGCTCAATCCGTGAACATCCCCGCGTCACCGGGGATGCCGCAATCGGCGAGGAACCGGCACGCCACGCCTGACCGGCGCCCGCACAGGTAAAGGCTCCGGCAACGGTCCGGATCGCATCGCCCTCACAGCAGGCCGAAGAGAGGCCTGGGGAGGGCACCTGCATCAGTGGCGATCGCCCTTGCGCAGCCAGGCTGTCGGACTCGATCCCGTGATGCGCAGGAACTCGCGATTGAAGTTGGACTTCGTCTGGAAACCGGATGAGAACATCGCCTCCGTGACCGTCTTGCCTTCCAGCAAGGCCGACTTGGCCGCCTCGATGCGGGCCGCGTTGACGAAACGCGACACGTTTTCGCCGGTTGCACGGTTGACGGCGGCCGACACCCGCTTGGCCGGAAGGCGCAGCTTGCGCGCCAGTCTGGCCAGCGTCAGCTCGGGGTCCAGATAGGGGCGATCCGTTCTCATCAGCGCTTCGAGCCTGTGCATCAGCTGCTCATCGTCGCCGGAGTGGTCGTCGGCGTGCGGTGTCTGCCCGTGGCTGTCCATGACGCGCGCGCCCGAGAGGCTCAGGAACCCGACGACCAGGAGGTTTGCGGTGGCAAAGACACTGACAATCCATGCCTTGAGGTCCGGGGTTCCGGCCATGATGGCAAGGACGATCAACACGTCGCTCATGGCGGATGCGACGAGGGCGATACCGACGATCTGCCAGATGCGCCGAGGCCATTCCCCGGCCTCGAGGATGGAGTGGGCCAGGCAGTCGCCGTCGCGCCGGCTGAGCCACAGGATGGCGAGCCCGTAGCCTGCGAACTGCGCGGGTATGAGCGCGTCCAGAACCGGCGGGAACAGAAGACGTGCCGCCAGCACCGCTCCGGGAGTCGCGAGATGAACGAGGTCGCGCCGCTCCGGGTGCCGGTCGGCCGCCATGCGGAAGGCTATCCACGCCGCGGGCGGAATCAGTGCGGCCGTCAGGGGCTGGACCGTCGACATGCCGCCAAGCCCGTAGTGCTGGTTGAGCGAGATTATCAGCGCCTGAACGGCGCAAAGGCCCAGGAGGAGCGCAAGAGGAACGTGCCTGCGCTCCGAAAGCCACATGCGCACAAGCAGGAAGGCCAGAACGAGCGCGACGACAAGGGGCAGGGGAAGGCTGGGCATGGTTCCGCTTCGAAGGCCTTGAACCGGTTCATGGCGACCTCGATCCGGTTCAAGGACGCAAGGCGGCGAGAATTCCCGCATTGGACATGCATCGCAACCCGATCCGGAGAGACGTCATGCGAGTCCCTTCCCTGCTTGCCGCGCTGATTCTCGTTCCCTCCCTTGCGGCGCAAGCCGGTCCGGCCGGCTACGGCACGCTTTCGATGCCGGCACCCCATCACGGGCGAGTCCTGCAGGGTGCCATCTGGTATCCGGCGTCCGGGCCGGGCCGCGAGGTGCTCATCGCGGAGAACCCTGTGTTCCATGGCGTGACCGTCTCCCGAAACGCGCCGATGGCGGACGGCCAACACCCGCTGGTTCTCCTCAGTCACGGGCTTGGCGGTCATGTTCGCTCGCTTGCCTGGCTGGCCGCCGGCCTGGCCGAGCGCGGAGCGGTCGTGATCGCCGTCAATCATCCCAACTCCACCTGGGGAGATTTCGACATCGAGGCGATGCTGGACCACTGGACACGGGTCCAGGACCTGACTCTGGCGCTCGACTGGGCCCTTGCCGATCCGGGGGTGGCCCCGCATGTGGACAGCAACCGCATCATGGCCGCCGGTTTCTCCTATGGGGGATGGACGGCACTCTCGATGGGAGGGCTGCGCGGCGACCCCGGTGGCCTTGCGTCCCACTGCCGGGAGTATCGGACCACGTCCCCCCTTTGCCAGGACCTTGCCCGGGCCGGGATCGATCTCGATGCGCTTTCGGTCGAGACGTGGTCCGCGTCCTATGCAGACGACAGGATCACCCATGTCGCCGCCATCGACCCGGGCCTGACCTGGGGACTGAAGGCGGACCATGTGACCGGCCTGGTCGACCGGGTGACGCTTGTCGGCCTGGGCAGTGGCGATGACCGGCTTGTCGCCACAGACTTCGACGCCAGCGGGTTTGCGGAGCTGCTGCCCGACGCCGGCATTCTGCGCCTCGCTCCCGCGTTTCACTTCTCCGCCCTGCCGCTGTGCAAGCCGATGGCGGCGGCGATCCTGGAAGAGGAGGGAGACGATCCCGTCTGCACCGACCCCGACGGCGCCGACCGGGCCGCACTGCACGCCGCGATGATCGACCGGCTGGCAGCGGATCTGGCTCTGTGACGCCAGGCGCCCCGGACGGCGACGGCTTTCAGTCGAACATGAGAGGAGTGCGGCCAACGCGGCATCAAGCGGGGGCTCGCGATTGAGCGGATTACTCGGGCACCGGACAGAGCGGACAAGTGGTTGGGGTGGCCTGTCCGCTCGAAGAAGCACCGCCAAGCAGAGACCCGGCTGGAGGGTTCGGAATCGACCGTTGGTTTCGCAAGCGAACGAAGTATCAGGCACAAGCCGAGTACGGACTGGCCTGGAGTCCGGACAGCGATCAGCGGATGGACATGCCGGAGACGATCGACACGGAACTCACGCGTACGGGCCAGCGCCTTTTCGAGCCATGGACGCCGCCAAGCGGCCAGTGAAGGCTGGCAGGAGTCACGGCGACGGAATGTGGCTCCTCGCAGGCAATTGGGTATCGTCAGGCGCGCGACGCGGTTCCCTGAATGGATGTCGTTATTACACTTGTTTCTATTATTTCTGATGTTACATTTGGCCACAGGCTCGAACATCTCTATCGGGACCCTTTGGACATTGAGGAGAGGAAGGTCGCGATGAGCAACGCTGCCGAAGCGGTGGACCTGGGACACCGTCTTCCGACGCGGGACGAGATTGCGTGCGCGGCGCAAGCGATAATGGCGCTTGCCCACGCGCGGGGCGGTAACGGCGTCCTCGCCATTCAACGCGAAGACGGCGAGGCCGTTCCCCTGGCACCCGCAATCGCCGATCTGGTGATCGATCTTCTGGGCGGTGTCGCGTCGGGCCATACGGTCACGCTGGTTCCGAGCGGCGCTATGCTGACCACGCAGCAAGCGGCCGACATCCTCAGCGTCTCGCGTCCGCACCTCAGCAAGCTGCTCAAGTCGGGCAAGATCCCGTTCGTTTCGGTCGGTGCGCACCGGCGCGTCATGCACGCCGATCTGATGGCCTACCTGGATCGCCGCGACGCGGCGCGCCGTGCGGCGCTCGACGATCTCGCCCGTCTCGGTCAGGAGTTCGATGCATCCTGATGCAACGTGCCGACCGTCGTGTCGCCCTGCTGGATGCCAACGTCCTGTTTCCCTTCCGAAAGAGAGACATTCTCTTGCGCTTCCACCACGCTGGATTGTTCCGGGCGCGATGGACCGAACGGATTCTCGACGAGTGGACGGTGAACCTCGTCGAACGAAAGCCGCATCTTGAACGAAGTGTACGCTCCCAGCGGCAAGCCATGCGCGAACATTTCCCGGAGGCTCCGGTTACCGGATACGAACCGTTGATCGGGACGTTCGAACTTCCGGATGCCGACGACCACCACGTCCTGGCGGCGGCGATCCGCTGCGGCGCGCAGTACATCGTCACCGACAACCTGACCGACTTTCCGGCCGAGACCCTCGCGCAGTTCGATATCGAGGCGATCGACGCAGACGGGTTTCTGTCCCGGACATTCGATCTCTATCCCTCCGAAGCACTTGGCGTGCTGCGCTCCCTTCGGGAGGCGTACAGCAATCCGCCATTCACACCGTCGGGGTTCATTCGCGACCTGATCTCGAAGGGACTTCCCCGGCTGGCTGCACAGACAGAGGAACACCGGGACAAGCTCAAGGGGAAGGCGTGACGCCGGGAATGACCCCCTTGTCTTCCCTTGCATGCCGAATGGCTGCATCGGGTGGCGCATGCGCCGGTGTCCGGCCCACGGTGAGGGAACCACCACGCCTGCCGGAGGTCGGACCGCAGCCCTCAGTCGGAGGACGTTCGGGCGGCGGCTTTCTCGAAGTGGCGGATGGCGGCTTCGAACTTGTCCCGGCAGCCGGGGTTGCAGAAGCCCACGACCTCACCCCTGAAGGTGGCCGGGCGAACCGGCGTCGACCGGTTCTCCCGGCCACGTACAGGTCCCTTTGACGCAGTCGGCGATGTCGAGGCGGATCATGTCAGTCCAGGATGTACTTCTTCGGCACGGCGGCGCCGATGGTGTACTTGGGATCGACGAAGTTGCCGAGGCGCACCTTGCCGCATTGGCTGAGCATCATGTAAGCGTCCCACTGGTCGAAACCGTACTCCGCCGCCATCCAGCGGATGAGCTCCCGGTAGGCGATGCGCGCGCTGTCCTCGAGCGGCCGCGTGCTGCCGATCGCCATGATGAAGTCGTCGGCCTCCAGCCGCGGCCACTCGATCGGCCAGCCCTTGATGAGATCGACCGTGATGGTGGTGACCGTCGGGTACTCGACCGCGACTCCGCACACCTCGCCATCGCCCTGGCAGGCGTGGGCATCGCCGATGAACAGGCGCCCCCCCGGCGTGCGCACGGGCAGGTAGGTAACCGTGCCGGGGCCCATGTCGGGAAGGTCCATGTTGCCGCCATGGCTGTCGGGTGTGAGCGAGTTGATGGAGTCGATCTCGGGCGAACAGCTCAGCGTGCCGATGTGGGGCTTGTAGGGCAGCGTCACCCGGTCGCTCCAGTAGACGTTCTCCTCGTCGATCTCGATCTTGCGCACGCGCTCGGGCAGGGGCTCGTTGAGCGTCGCCGTGAGCGCCGTCCCGGTGAGCGCCCCGAACTCCTTGATCATGCAGCAGGTGCCGCGGGGCTGGGGACCGCGCGGGGCCATGTGCTCGATGTGGACCGCCAGGACGTCGCCCTTCTCGGCGCCGGCTACCATGATCGGGCCGCACTGAGGATTGAGCCACGGCATCTCGAGGATCTCGGAGGGAACGTCGTCTTCGCTCCTGATCTTGCCCTCGAAGGCGTCGCGGGTCTCGATGACGACCCTGTCGCCGGGATTGACCTCGAGAACGGGATCGGAATAGGGGCCGATCGTGTAGTGGAAGGTGCCCTGCACCTCCTCGGTGAGGTGATGGGTGACGCCGGAGGGCCCGCCGCCCACGCCGCGCCGGTACATGATGGAATCCGTCACCCAGTCGCTCGGGTAGGATCTCATGATCATTTCCATGGTCTTGGTTCCCCTCTCGTCTTTAGTGAATTCAGTGCCGTCAGACCGCGAGGAAGGTTGCCACATGCTCGGTATCGAGGAGGCCCTCGCGACCGAGGTCGGCCACGACCCTGCCCTTGTCGAGGACGTAGGCGCGCTCCGCCACCGTCTGCACGAGATCGATGTTCTGCTCGACGATGAGGACGGTCAGCTGCCGCGACCGGTTGAGGTCGCGGATGAAGGCGCCGATATCCTGCACGATGCTGGGCTGCACGCCGTCGCTCGGCTCGTCGAGCAGCAGCAGGTCGGGAGCGTTGATCAGCGCCCGGGCAATCGCCAGCATGGCCTGCTGGCCGCCGCTCAGCGTGCCGCCGCGCTGCCGCTGGCGGTCTTTGAGAAACGGGAAGTACGCGAATACCGCCTCGAAATCCGGCTGACGGCGCCGGCCGTTGATCTCGCTTCCCATGCTGAGGTTGTCGCGCACCGTCATGTGCGGAAAGATGCCCCGTCCCTGCGGCACGTAGCCGATTCCCAGCCGCGCGCGCCGGTCGGCCGGCAGCGCCGTGACATCGTTCCCGCGGTAGCGGATGGTTCCCCGGCGCGCGGCAAGGAGGCCGATGAGCGTCTTCATGAGGGTCGTCTTGCCGACCCCGTTGCGGCCGAGCACGCTCACCACCTCGCCGGCCTCCACCTCGAGGTCGAACCCCTGGAGGACGTCGCCGACGGCGTAGCCCGAACGCAGACCGGATGCCGAAAGCAGCGCACTCATGCCTGACCCAGGTAGATGCGGCGCACGTCGTCGTGGGCCGTGATCTCGGCCACCGAACCCTCCGCGAAGATGCTGCCCTGGTGGAGGACCGTGACCCGCTCCGCGGCTTCCCTGACGAAGGCGATGTCGTGCTCGACGACGATGATCGTCAGACCGTCCGCGTTGAGGTGGCGCAGCACGCTCGCGGTCTGCGAGGTCTCTTCCGGCGAGAGGCCCGCCGTCGGCTCGTCGAGCAGCAGGACATCGGGTCCTCCCGCGAGCACCATGGCGATCTCGAGCCACTGCAGCCGGTGGTGCGGCAACTGCCGCGCCGGGATGTCGCTCGCCGCGTCGAGCCCGAACACCGACAGGGCGTAGCGGTAGCGCTCCTCGGCCTTCGACGAGCGGATGTCGGCGGCCGACCGCATCGGCGCCTCGAGGTTCTGCCGGACGGTCAGGTTGTGGAACGCACGGTTGGTCTGGAAGGTCAGGCCCAGTCCCAGGCGCACGCGCCGGAAGCTCGGCAATGCCGTGATGTCGCGGTCCCTCACGAAGATACGGCCCGAATCCGGCGCATGGATGCCGCACAGCAGGGCGAACAGGGTCGACTTTCCGGCGCCGTTGGGGCCGATGATGCAGCGCAGTTCCCCTTCGGGGATCGACAGATCGACTTCGGCCGTGGCGACGATGCCGCCGAACCTCTTCTCGAGGGCCTCCGTCCTGACGATGGGGGCGCTCACGGCCTCCCCCGGTTCCGCAGGACCCGGGCCAGCGTCTCGCGGTTCATCACCCGGGCCAGCGTCACGACGATGCCGTTGGGGAAGAACACCATCACGATCACGAGCAGCGCGCCGATGATCACGAAGGCGTACTGGTTTCCGGCCGAGGACAGGGTGTAGGTCAGCCAGTTGAGGGCGTAGGCCGAGATCGCGACGGCCAGCAGGCTGCCCCTGCCGCCGACGGCGACCCAGATGACCGGCAGGGCGGCCTGGACCAGGCCGACCTGCGAGGGCGTGATGTAGTTGCCCCACTGGACGTAGAACAGGCCCGACAGGCCCGCAAGGACGCTGGCGAGGACGAACACCGCCAGCTGCCGGGCCCGGATGTCGTAGCCCAGGAGTTCCGTGCGCAGCGGGTCCTCCCTGAGGGCGAGCAGCACCTTGCCGTGGCGCGAATTCACCAGCATCCGGCAGCCGAAGTAGCACAGGAAGACGACGATCACGACGAAGTAGTAGAAGGGATAGCCGATGAACGTCAGGTCGCCGAGCTGGAACCAGGGGATTCCCGTCATCCCGTTGTAGCCGCCGAGCTGCACGCTCCCCACGCGCCACTGGTAGCCTGCGGTCTGGCCCAGGAACGTCTCGAGCAGCAGCGCCAGCACGAGGGTCAGGATGGGCACGATCCATCGCTCCACCCGGGCGTAGAACATGAAGTAGCCGAACACCGCCGCGACCACGGCGCAGGCCGCCAGTCCGCCGACCTCGCCGAGCAGCGGTCCCCAGGGATCGCCGCGCATGTTCCCGGCGATGATCCCGTAGAGGTAGCCGGCGATGCCGAAATAGGCGACCTGGCCGAAGCTGAGGACGCCGCAGTAACCCCACAGCAGGCACAGTCCCAGCGCCATCGGCAGGTTGAGCAGGTAGTAGGCCGCGTTCGCGGCCTCGAACTCGCTCATCCACAGCGGTCCGGTAAGGAAGTAGACGATCACCAGGCCGAACGCCGTCCAGAAGGTCCGCGACTGTCCGATGTCCTCCGGCCCCGTCAGCAGGGCGAGCAGTTTCTTGCCCATCGCCACGATCCTCAGGCGACGCGGGTCCGCCGGTCGGACCAGCGCTGCAGGGCGGCGGAGACCCCGTCCGGCATCAGCCGGATGATGACGAGCGCGGCCAGGAGAAGGGCCACGAGCCCGAGAAAGGCGCCGAGGTAGAAGCCGACGGGCGTGCGCACCAGGGAGAGCAGGACGCTGCTCCCGACGGCGCCGGCGATCACGTTGGTGGCGCCGCCGACGACGACGGTGATGAAGGCGGGCGCCACGAACTGCTGTCCCATGAACGGCATGATCGAGGCGGTCGGCGCGAGAAGGGCGCCGCTGAAGCCCGCCAGCCCGGCTCCCAGGCTGAAGGTCAGCATGTAGACCCGGTCGGTGTTGACGCCCAGGGCCCGGGCCATGGCCGCATCCTGCATGGTGGCGCGGGCGTGGAGACCGAAGCGCGTGCGGGTGTAGAGCCAGGCGAGCGCCGCCACCACTGCGATGGAGACCGCGATCAGGATCAGCCAGTAGACCGAGAGGGAATAGGTCCCGACGTCAAGGGAGCCGCCGGGTATGGGAATGGAGGGAAGGAACGGGCCGAAGACGAGCAGGGTGCCCTGGCTCAGCAACAGGCTGATGCCCCAGGTGACGACGAGCGCGCTGAGTTCCCGGCCGTAGAACCGGCGCACGACGGTCCTCTCGAAGACCGCGCCCACGAAGCCGACGGCAAGGAAGGAAAGCAGTACGCACAGGGGGAACGGGAGGCCCGCCTGCCAGGCAAGCGACGCCGTGTAGGCGCCCATCATCATCAGTTCGCCATGGGCGAGGTTGATGATGTTCATCATCCCGAGGATGACGATGAGTCCCAGGGCGCACAGCAGGAGAAACGCTGCGTTGGTCCCGAACTGGTAGGCAACGCTGACGACGACGCCCAGATCTTCCATGACGGCTCCCGTTCAGCTCATGAACCCGGCTGGCGGTCCGCCGCATGACCCCGAAGGACCTGCGGCGGACCGTGCCACGGCCTGATCAGCCGAACATCGAGAAGAACGGATCCTCGTCGGGAACGTACTGCTTGTACTCGGGGTTGCGCACGAGGTTCACGCCGAGACGCTGCAGCCACCACGCCTGGATCATCGGCCATTCGCGCACGAAGTGGACGTCATGGTTCTCGTCGCACACCGCCAGGCGGATGTAGTGCGCGCAATGATGGGTCCCGGGCTCGAGGAACACCGCACCCTCGGGCGCCTCGATGGCCCAGCCGAGTTCCAGCGCCCGCTTGACCGTCTCCTGGTCCGTCGTCCCGGCCAGGCGTGCCGCCTGGGCGTACATGTGGACCGTGAAGTACGTGTTCTGCGCCATCTCGCCGATGTACTCGTCCTCCGGGAACATCTCCATCCAGCGCTTGACGAAGGCGCGGTTGCGCGCCGTCGGCACCTCGAGCTGGTACTGGATGGCGTTGTGCATCTGGTTGAGCGACGGCGGCGGGAACCGCTTGTGCTCGTAGCCCTGCGCCATGTTCACGGTCGAGGCCATCGGATAGCTCAGTCCGGCGGCCGCTGCCTGCGGGTAGTAGTTGTGATGGTTCTGCCCAACCAGCAGCGTCATCACCCAGTCGGGCTTGGCCTGCTGGATGCGGGCGATCACCTGGCTGAACTCGGAGACCGACAGCGGGACGAATTCCTCGCCGATGATCTCGCCTCCGACCAGCGGCGCGAAGGCCTTGGTCCAGGCCGCGGTCAGCTGGCCGAAGTTGTAGTCGGCCGCGATGGTGTAGCAGCGCGGGCCGAACTTCTCGACCATGTACTGGACCACGGGGATCACCTGCTGCTCGCAGACCGGTCCGGTGCAGAAGGTGTTGGCGTCGGCGACGCCGCCTTCGTACTGGTTGGTGTAGAAGTAGAGCTGGTTGAACTGGTCGACGATCGGACGGATCGCCTCGCGTTCCGCGCTGGCGAACCCGGCGACGAGGACATCGACCTCATCCTCCTGGATCAGCCGGCGCGTCAGCTGCTGCCAGAGCGCGTTGTTGCTCTGTCCGTCGACGGACATCAGGTCCACCTCGCGGCCGAGGATGCCCTGATCGCCGGAATCGACGAACACGTCGTCGTCCTCGACGAAGACCGTGGCATCGTCGCCCCGGGCGCCGCCGTCACCGACAACCGCGAGGTCGACGCCTTCCTTGCTGATGACCGGAGGGCCGCCGGCATAGGAGGCCAGCGGTCCGTAACCGCCGGTGCCGATGTTGGCGCCGCCCTTGAGGGTCTTGCCCTCGTTGATTTCCTTGACCGCCAGCTGCGCCGCATGAAGCTTCTGCAGGCCGTAGACGGAAAGGTTGCCCGACTCGTCCTCGATGAACCCGATCTTGACCGGGCTGCCGTCCTGCGCCTTGGCGCGCTTGAGGTCCGGCAGCACGGTGGCCGCCGATACCGCGGCCGCGGTACCCGCGAGGAACTGGCGGCGGCCGACACTCAGCCTCGGAAACCGCGATGCGGTCTCGTCACCCGCTTCGCCGGTGCGGACGTCGTCGTCCATGCCCGGCTGGTTGTCACGTTTCTCGGTCATCAATACTCCTCCCAGGGGATTGAATTGATCTGGCGCCCCGTCACCGACGGAGCGGTCCGCAGCATTCAAGCCGGTTCCCGCGGCGGACGCAAGCAGCCGCTGCCTACAGCATCGAGCGGGCGACCCAGCGGTGGAAGCAGTGGGACGGGCCCTCGAGCACGGGCGTGAAGACGCCCCCGGCGAAGCCCGGCGAGGCGCGGCCTTTCTGCATGCCCTGGACGGCGTCGACGTCCTCCTGGAAGACCTCGCGCCAGGTCTCGCGGACCGCCGTGCGCGACGCGGCGCGGCCGGGGCCGGTCATCGCGTCGCCGACGTAGTAGAGATCGAAGGTCTCCAGGCAGCGGCCCGGACCGTCGGGGAGCACGCGGACCGCCTTGAAGTGGTCGTAGTGGATGCCGAGCATCACGTTGGGATAGAGCGCGACATACTCGGCGCGGGTCGCCCAGACCTCGGGCAGACCGGGGAAGCGCGGCAGCGGGTGGCCGCCGCGGTCCGGCCGGTAGACCAGGCTCACCTGCCCGGAGAAGCCGTCCTCCTCGATGTTGAGATGATCCTCGAGGCGCGAATAGGTGTTGAGGCCGGGATGCACCATGGGGAGGTGGTAGGCCTCGCAGAAGTTCTCGATCGCAAGCTTCCAGTTCGCTTCGAGGTCGAAGACCATGATCGAATCGGCGCCGCCGTGGCGCAGCAGGGACTGGTCGAAGCACGACCAGCGCTCGTCGAGCGGGCGGATGAAGTCCCCGAAGGATCCGGCATCGCCGGAGAGGTTGACGAACACCTGGTCGAACCACACCGCGCTTGTCACCTCGTTGAGGGCGAAGCACGACTTGTCGAAGCCTTCGCACTCGTGCCGGCCGGGGCCGCCGATATGGGGCGTAAGCCGCAGCCTGCCCTCGAATCCGAAGGTCCAGTTGTGGTAGGGACAGGTGATCACCGCACCGGCGTTGGCGCGCTCCGCCACGAGCGTCATGCCGCGGTGCGGACAGGCGTTGTGGAAGACCCGGACCTTGCGGTCCCGGCCGCGCACGAGGAAGAGCGGGACGCCGACGAGCTCGATCGGCATGACGTCTCCCGGCTCGGGGACATACGATGCCGCGGCAAGGCAGACCCAGTTGCGCGACCACAGCCGGGCCCGTTCCGTCTCGAACCAGGAAGGTGAGACATAGGCCTCCGCGGGAAGCGGCCTGGCGTCGCCGTACGCGCGGTTGACGGCCTCGAGGGCCGCCGGATGGAAGCCGCGGGCCGGCGGGAAGGTGGCGAGATCCGTCATGGTCCGATCCAGTTCCCGGGACACCCGAAGAGTGGGGTCGATCCTGTCAGGCCGTCAATGCCTGGTTGACGAGAACCCTGAGATCCTCGCGGATCGGCCAGCACCCGGACGGGATGAGCTGGGTCAGGAAGACCACCGCCATGTCCTCGAGAGGGTCGACCCAGAACGCCGTCGAGGCCATGCCGCCCCAGGCGAACTCTCCCGGGGAGGCCATGACACGGGCCGTCGCCGGATCGAGCATCACCGAAACGCCCAGTCCGAAGCCGATGCCGGCATAGCTCGTCTCGGCGAACACGGGCTGGCCCATCGCGACGAGGTCGCCGTCATCGGGAAGGTGGTTCGTCGCCATGTACTCGACGGTGCGCCGCCCGAGGATGTGCCTGCCTCCGGCGCGCAGCATGTCTGCGAACTTCAGGTAGTCGGACATGGTCGACAGCAGTCCTCCCCCGCCGGAAAAGCAGGTCACCTCCCGGGTCCAGGCGCTGTCGGTCGTGCCGTCGATCCTCCTGAGACCGTTGCCGGGTATCCTCTCGTAGCACGGCACGAGACGCTCCAGGCGATCCTCGGGGATGCGGAAGAACGTGTCGGTCATGGAGAGCGGCTGGAAGATCTCCTCGGCGAGGTAGCGATCGAACGGCCGGCCCGACAGCACCTCGACGAGATGGCCGAGGACGTCGATGGAGACGCCATAGGTCCAGCGGGCGCCCGGATGATGATCGAGCGGCACCGAGCCGAGACGCTCGACGACCTCGGCGAGGGATCCCGAACGCAGCCCGAAGTCCAGCCTCTTCTCCCGGTAGGCCCGGGAGAGTCCGCCGCTGCCGTTGAAGCTGTAGGTGAACCCGGACGTGTGAGAGAAGAGGTCGCGGACGGTGATCGGCTGCCGCGCCGGCTCGATCTGCATGCCGCAGCGGTTCTCCGCGATGCGCACGGTCATGTCGGCCAGCGCCGGAATGTAGGCCTCGACGGGATCGTCGAGATGGAAGAGGCCCCGCTCGTAGAGCTGCAGCGCCGCGACCGCGGTCACCGGCTTCGTCATCGAGTAGATGCGGCAGATCGCATCCTCGAAGACGGGCCGTCCCGCCTCGACGTCAGCAAGGCCCGCCATGCCCAGGAAGGCAAGTTCGCCGTGCCGGACGACAGCGGTCATCGCCCATGGCAGCTTTCCCTCGTCGACGTAGCGCTGCATCCAGGCGTCGATGCGCGCGAGCCTCGCCGACGAGAGGCCCACCGATTCGGGCCGGACCTCACCGTTGCCGATCATCGTTGCCGTCCCTCGTCCCCATGATAGATGGCGTCGCCGAAGGCCGCCTTCCTCGCCCTCCACGCCTCGAAGTCGAGGACCTCGATGCCGTGGCGCGCGACGAGGCGGTCGAGGCCGCCTCCGACCTTCTCGTGGTACTGCGGCAGGTGACCGGGATAGATCTCCGCGCGGATCTCCGCGGAATCGAAGGTCAGGCTGTCGACGACGGCGGCGATGCCCGACGGACTCATCACCGTGATCAGGCGCGTGGCGCCGTGGCTGAAGCCGCGCAGGCCGAAGAGCGCGGGGTCACGCGCCATGAACCTGTTCCTGGACGTCGCGGAACGCCACGTCCGGGGCGTCGCTGATCGCCCGGTCGAGATGCCAGGCGTTGCGCGCCAGGAACACCGGCCGGCCGGCATGGTCGCTCGCCATCGCCGCGCGGTTGCGCTCGGCAAAGCTCCTGATCGCCTGCTCGCAGGGCGCATCGAGCCACCGCGCGGTGTGCACCCCGGAGACCTCGAAGCGCACCGGGACCTCGTACTCGGTCCGGATCCGGTCCGCGAGAATGTCGAACTGCAGCGGCCCCATGACGCCGACCACCCAGTCGGACTCCATGACCGGCCTGAAGACGTGCGCCGCGCCCTCCTGGGCGAGCTGGCGGAGGGCGCGCCCGAGGTGCTTGGACTTGAGGGGATCGGTCGCGCGCACGTTTCTGAGGTGCTCGGGCGCAAAGCTCGGAATGCCGGTGAACGTGAGCTCCTCATTCTCGGAGAGGGTATCGCCGATGTGGAGGTTGCCGTGGTTGGGCACGCCGACGATGTCCCCGGCGAACGCCTCCTCGGCCACTTCCCGGTCCCGCGCCAGGAAGACCTGCGGGTTGTGCATCACCATCTGCTTGCCGGTCCGGTGGTGGCGCAGCTTCATGCCGCGCCGGAAGTGCCCGGACGCGAGGCGGATGAAGGCGATGCGGTCGCGATGGCGCGGGTCCGTGTTGGCCTGGATCTTGAAGACGAAGCCGGCCACCGCCTCCTCGGCGGGCCGGACCGTGCGCTCGGATGCCGGGCGGGGTCCGGGCGCCGGGGCGTGCGCCGCCAGGCCGTCGATGAGTTCGCGCACGCCGAAGTTGTTGAGGGCGCTGCCGAAGTAGAGCGGCGAAAGGTTGCCCGCGCGGTAGGCCTCGCGGTCGAAGGGCACCAGCAGTTCGCGCGCCATCGCGACCTCCTCGCGCAGCCTGCCGACGGCATGGGAGGGCAGCAGGCGGTCGAGCTCGGGCGCCTCGATTCCCTGGCAGGCGATGGCCTCGGCGACGGTCTCTCCCTTGCCGCGCGCCATCAGCAGCAGGCGGTCGTGAACGACGTCCCAGCACCCCAGGAAGTCGCGCCCCATGCCGATCGGCCAGCTCGCCGGCGCGATCTCGATCTGGAGATCCTGCTCTACCTCGTCGATCAGGTCGAGGGGATCGCGTCCGTCCCGGTCCATCTTGTTGATGAAGGTCGTGACCGGCATGTCCCTCAGCCGGCACACCTCGAAGAGCTTGCGGGTCTGGGCCTCGATCCCCCTGGCGGCGTCGATCACCATCACCGCGCTGTCGACCGCCGTCAGCACCCGGTAGGTGTCCTCGCTGAAGTCCTCGTGCCCCGGCGTGTCGAGAAGGTTGAACGCGCACTCCCGGTAGTCGAAGCTCATCACCGAGGCGGTGACGGAAATGCCGCGCTCCTGCTCCACCTTCATCCAGTCCGAGCGGGCGCGGCGGCGCTCGCCGCGCGCCTTGACGGCCCCGGCGAGCTGGATCGCGCCCCCGAACAGGAGCAGCTTCTCGGTGAGAGTCGTCTTGCCCGCATCCGGGTGCGAGATGATGGCGAAGGTGCGCCGCCGCGCGACCTCGGCCTCGAGAATCGTCATGCGCGCGCAATCCGGAACCCTGGTGCCGTCCGTCTATGTGGCGTCATCGGCGGACATTGTCCAGCCGGGCCGGCGCCCTACCGCGCCGCGGCGCGGCGGCGGGCCTGGTGGAATCCCGTCGCGGCGGCCGTGCCGTCGTGTCCGGTTCCCGCCCAGCGGTCGAGGGGAAACTCGCCGCTGCCGTAGTTGCACTCGAAGTAGCGGTGGTGGAGGTGGTGAAAGAACGGATCGAGCGCCAGCACGCGGCGCCCGGCGATGCTCACGGCATCGAAGCCGGAGTGGCCGGAAGGCGCCCCGAGCAGCTGCCAGAAGAGCAGGAACAGCATGTGGACCGGATGGGCCGGCAGCACGAAGAAGATCGCCAGGGTGGAGAAGTAGAACACGTGCTCTACCGGATGCATCGCCAGTCCCGACCACGATGTCGGCGAGACGTTGCGGTGGTGCACGGCATGGATGTGCCTGTAGAGCGGTTTCCAGTGGAGCGCGCGGTGAATGACAAAGAAGTGGGCGCTCTGCCACATGGTGAGGAGCGGAAAGAGGAGAACGAACCAGACGGGCTCGTCCGCGAAGCCGACCTCCCGGAACACGCCGGCGGCGAACATGAGGCGCGCCATCACCTCCCAGGCCGTCGCCACCGGCGCCGCGAAGACCATGGTCCACCAGATGTTGTCCCATGTCTGGTGGCCGAGAAAGAAGCGCGCGCCGCGGCGCCGCGCGGGATCGGAAGGATCGAACTCGTAGAGGCTTCCCTGGCAGCGGAAGGTGTGGAACCACAGGTGGAGACCGCCGGCCACGACGGCGAGCGCCAGGACATTGCGCGCGAACACCCAGGACACCCAGTCGGGCGACAGCCCGGCCTGGGCGGCGGTCACCGGCTGCAGCCAGACTCCGACGATGACGGCGAAAGCGAGAAAACAGAGGCGGTCCGACGGCCGGACGTACCAGGCGGCGAGCCAGCGCAGAAAAGCCAGCGGCCGGGGCGGCCACGACCACTGGGGCACGCCCTGGAGCGGCACCTCGGGATGCCAGTTCCACGGCGACGGGGAGGCGCCGGACGGCCGCTCCATGCGGACTCCGGCGCCTTTCCCGGCGAAGCGAGAACTCAGGCGAACCACCAGCGCTCGGCGCTCTTGGCCCCGTCGAGCGTCCAGTTGCCGGCCACCGTCTGCGGATAGCGCACGTTGTCCCGCAGCCCGTGGAGATAGTTGGTGAAGCCCCAGACCAGCGAACCGCCGTCCTCGTTCACGAGGCGCTGGCACTCCCAGTACATTTCGCGGCGCTTGTCGTCGTCGAGCTCGGAGCGCGCGGCGACGATCAACTCGTTGAAGCGGTCCGCCGCCGGAGTTCCCTTCCAGGCGGTGTCGTTCCAGTTGGACTCGGCGACGCAGCAGGTGGTGAACATCCAGTCGTTGGTCGGCCTGCCGCCCCAGTAGGAGGTGACGAAACCGACGCCGGGCTGGTTCCAGACGCTGGCCCAGAAGGCGTCCGCCGGCATGCGCCTGACATCGATGCCGATACCGACCGGCTCGGCGGCCTCCTTGAGCATGAGCGCGGCGTCGGTCGCGCCCTCGAGTGCGGCAGGCGAGGACAGGAGCTCGAGCTGGATTCCCTCCATGCCGGCCTTGCGCAGGTGGAACTTCGCCTTGTCGGGATCATACTCGCGCTGCGGCAGTTCCGTGTTGCAGTACTGCTGGGCCGGCGAGATCTGGTGGTCGTTGCCGACGACGCCGTGGCCGCCCTCGATCCTGTCGATCATCTCCTGGCGCCTCGCCGAGTACTTGAGCGCCAGGCGCAGGTCCACGTTGTCGTAAGGCGGCGTGTCGAGTCGCATCACCATGTTGCGGCTCTGCGTTCCCGTGACCTCCTGGATGACCACGCCCGGCATGCCGGCGAAGAGATCGGCCGTCTTCGGATCGACGGCGTCGATGACGTCGAGATCGCCGGAGCTCAGGGCGCTCTGGCGGGCCGCGGCGTCGATGATGACGAGGTGCTCGACCTCGTCGAAATGCGCCCGGTCGGCCTTGAAGTAGTCCGGATTGCGCCGGAACAAGGCTCTCAGGCCGGGCTCGAAGGTGTCGACGACATAAGGCCCGGTTCCGTTGCCGCTGGTGGTGTCGACCGCGCCGTCGGCATCGGAGGCCATGATGATCAGCCGGTAGTCGCTGAGCACGAAGGGGAAGTCCGCATTGGGCGCATCGAGGCGGATCACCACCTTGTCGTCGCCGTCCTTCGTCATCTCCACGATCGGCTCGAACAGGGACTTGACGGCGGACGGGCTGTCCTCGCCGCGGTGGCGGTTGACGGAATGGATGACGTCCTCGGGCGTCAGCGTCTTGCCGTTGTGGAAGGTCACGTCCCTGCGCAGCGTGAACACCCAGGTCCGCCCCCGCTCGCTCGCCTCCATGCTCTCGGCGAGTTCGGGAGCGATCGATCCGTCGGGCTGGACCTCCGTGAGGTTGTTGCCCCAGCACCAGTTGTTGCAGAGCTCGACGACGGAACCGGTGCTCTGGAGGGCGTCGAGACTCTCCGTCGAGGAGCCGGCGGAAAAGCCCTGGCGCAGGCGCCCGCCCCTGTTGGGCGTGGCCGCAAGCACGGCGTCCTGCATCGCCAGCGCCGCCGGCACGGCGATGCCCGCGGCCAAGAGGCCGCCGACGAATCGCCGGCGGTCGATCCGCCCGGCCTGCAGGTCTTCCTCGAGTTTCCTGACATGGATCGTCCTGATCATTCCCGTTCCCTTCCGGTTCGCTGAAGTTTCTGCCGTCACGGCGCCTGGATTCCATCGCACAACGCCGCCGCCGTCAATCCGGGGCCGGCCCTTGCGCGAGGCCGCGTCGATGACCACCATACCCGGCAACGGCATCGGGGAGACCGGCGGTCCATGAACGCTTCGCGGCCCTTCGACGGCTACCACAGGACGGCGCCGGGCGGTCACGACGAGCTTCTCGTGCGGACCGGCCCGGGCACGCCCGCCGGCGAGTACCTGCGCCGCTACTGGCAGCCCGTTCACATCGCCGCCGAACTCGGCCCGATGCCCCGGCGGATCCGCATCCTCGGCGAGGACCTCGTCCTCTTCCGCGACCGCGGCGGGCGCGTCGGGCTGGTCCACAGAAACTGTCCCCACCGCCGCGCTTCCCTCGAGTTCGGGGTCTGCGAGGACCGCGGCATCCGTTGCTGCTACCACGGGTGGCTGTTCGACATCGACGGCACGGTCCTCGAGGTCCCGGGACAGCCGCCCGGTGTCGAGGAGAGGATAAGGGCCGCAACGAGGCTCGGCGCCTACCCGGTCCGCGAGTACAGGGGACTCGTCTTCGCCTATCTCGGACCGCCCGGTCTGCGGCCTGAGTTTCCCGTCTACGACACGCTGGAGATGCCGGATCACACAATGGTGCCCTACGCCGCGCCCTTCCGGTGCAACTGGCTCCAGGTGCTCGACGCCATCCTCGATCCCCTGCATACCGCCTTCCTGCATTCCCGCATGAGCCGCGAGCAGTTCAGCCACGGCTTCGGCGAGATCGGGGAATTGAAGTTCTACGAGAGAGCCATGAGCCTGCTCGGCACGGCGACCCGCCGGGTCGGGGACAACGTGTGGGTCCGCGTCAACGAGCTCGTTCTCCCCAACTACACCCAGGCGGGCGCCGCCTTCGCCGCCGACGGCACCCGCCGGCGCTACTTCGGACGCACCGCGTTCGCCCGCTGGGTGGTGCCCGTGGACGACCGCGAGACGCTCTGCCTCGCCTGGGCGATCTTCGGCGAGCGCGGCGACCCGGAACGCTTCAACACGCCCGAGGGGCCGGAACTCATCGAGCAGGGAGAACGCTTCGACCGTCCCTACGAGGAGCGCCAGCGCTATCCGGCCGATGCCGAGGCCACCGAGGGCATGGGGACCATCACCGAACACGGGCGCGAGACCCTCGTGCCCAGCGACAAGGGCATCACCATGGCCCGCCGCCGCCTGCGCACGCTGATCGCGGACCTGGAGCGCGGCAGGGAACCGGACCACGCCGGCGCGCTATGGAACAGTCCCGTGCCGACCTACGGCGGCGATACGGTGCTGCGCCTGCCGGCCGACGGCGACGACCGGGCGCTGCTGCGCCGGACCGGCGCGGCCGTGATGGACCTGCAGTTCGCCGCCGAGGACCTCGAAGCGGGCGCAAGGGACGCCCGCATCATCGCCTCCCTCAAGGAACTGGAGACCCGCGGGGCGCGCCCATGACCGTTCGCGTGCACATCAAGAACAACCATGCCCACCCGGACACCTTTCCGCCGACGCCGGAAGGCGAGCCGGTGTTCACCACGACCCGGGAACGCTACGAGGCCGTCCTCGCCGGCTATCCGGATCTCGCGGACGCCCTCGATACGGTGATCGACTGGGACACCGACAATTTCGCCCGTTCCATGGCGACGGCCGAGGTGCTGATGTGCTGGGACCTGCCGACGGAGAACCTCCGGGAGACTGCGCCGAACCTGAAGTGGATCCACGTCATCGGCGCCGGCGTGGAGCACCTGTGCCCCATGGACTGGGTGCCGCCGGGCGTGGTCGTCACCAACAACAAGGGCGCCCAGGCCGACAAGGCCGCCGACTTCGCCCTGATGGCCGTGCTGATGCTGCACGCGAGAATCCCCGCAATCGCCGCCAACCAGCGCCGCTGCCGCTGGGAATCGCTCTATTCGACTCCCGTCAGGGGCCGCACGGTCCTCGTCGTCGGCACGGGCAGCCTCGGGGGCGGCGCGGCGAAGCGCCTCGCCGCGGCGGGCATCCGCGTCATCGGCATCAGCCGCCACGGAGAGCCCCGCGAGGGCGTCGAGCGGATGGGCACCCCGCGCGATCTCGACGCCTTCCTGCCCGAGGCCGACCAGGTCCTGGTCTCGGTCCCGGCAACCCCGGAGACCGTCAACCTGATCGGCCGGGAGCGCCTGCTGGCCATGAAGCCCGGCGCCGGCCTCATCAACATCGGGCGCGCGGTCACGGTCGATTACCGCGCCGTGGTGGAGCTGCTTGCGTCCGGCCACCTCTCCGGCGCCATCCTCGACGTCTTCGACCCGGAACCGCTGCCTTCCGAATCGCCCCTGTGGACGGCGCCCAACCTGATGGTGATGCCGCACATCTCCGCCGATGACGGCGAGACCTACGTCGAGACCACCCTCGGGATCTTCCTCGACAACATGCGCCGCTTCGTGGCGGGGCGCGGGCTTCGCAACATCGTCAGGCCCGAGCTGGGCTACTGACGCCGCCTGCCGTGAAGCGCCTCGCCCTCGTCATGCTGCTCCTGGCCGGCGGCGCCTCGGCCGGAGAGCCGGCCACCGCGGTATCGGCAGCGGGCGTCGTCCTCGAGGCCCGCGTCGAGGCGCCGGGCCGCCTCCTCATCACGCTCGACCCGCCGGCCGGCGCGCTGCTCAGCGGCACGCTCGGCGTCGCCTACGCCCCGCTGGCGGACGGCAGCGCCTGGCTCGACGGCCTTCCCGGGACGGTGACGGCCGGGAGCGAGTACTTCGACGGTCCGGTGCGGGGGACCATCGCCTTCAGCAGGCAGCGTCTTGCCGGGACCGCGGCGCTGGGCGTCACTTTCGGCGCCTGCCTGCTGGATCAGGGCGTGTGCGTTCTTGAGGAGGCGATGGTGAGCCTCGAAGCGGCCGACGACGGCACCGTGGACATCGCGGTCGCCATGCGCGACCCCTGAGGATCCTCAGCCGCCATGCGGCGTGTCGTGCCAGAGGCCGTCGCGCCCGAGGAAGCGGCTGCCGCCGTCGGCATAGAACGCGGACGCCCCGGCGTCCCTGGCGACGCCGAGCATGGCGGGCGGCGGCGCGCCCGAAGCCGTCACCATGTCGATCACCGCCTCGTGGCCGAGGTCGTCCATGAGCTCGAAGGGACCCCGCTTCCAGGCGAACCCCCACCGCATGGCCCGGTCGATGTTGACGACATCGTCGGAGATCTCGGGCACGAGGCCCGCGGCGTAGGCGAGAACGCCGCCCATCAGATCGCGGGCGAACGCGCCCTCGGCGCCGCCGGACGCCATGAGTCCGGCCGGCGTGGCGTGCGCTTCGGCCGCGCAAGGCGTCCCGGCGGCCCGCCAGGCCCCCAGGTCGAGATCGAAGGTCTCGCGGACCTTGCCGCCGTCGTCCTGCCGCGTGACGCGGAAGAAGCCGCCGCCGGCCTTGCGTCCGAGCTGGCCGCGCCGGAGCATGGCCTGCTCCTCGGCCGGGAAGGAGGTGTAGCGGTGACCGGCATCGCCGTCCGGCAGGTTGGCCGCGAGGTTGCGGCCGACGAAATCCATGACGTCGAGACCGATGAGATCGATGAGGCCGTAGAGCCCCGTCGGCGGCAGGCCCACGGGCGCCGACATGAGGGCGTCGATCTCCTCCATCGACAGTCCGCCCTCGAGCCTTGCCCTGCGCGCCTTGTGCAGCCCCGACAGCATCCAGAAGCAGCCTATGCGGTTGCCGATGAAGTTGACCGTGTCCTTGGCATGCACCACGCCCTTGCCGAGCCGTGCGCGGCCGAAGTGCGCCATCGCCTCGACCACCTCCGGATCGGTGCGTTCCCCGGGCACGATCTCCAGGAGCTTCATGACCTTGACGGGATTGAAGAAGTGGGTGACCACCACGTCCCGGCACAGCCGCTCCGGCATGCCTTCGGTGATCGATCGCAGCGGTATGCCCGAGGTGTTGGTGGAGATCACCGAGCCGTCGCTGCGCTGCGCCTCGAGCCGCTCGAACAGGTCGCGCTTGGTGCCGAGATCCTCGATCACGGCCTCGCAGATCCAGTCGTGGCCGGCAATCCTCTCGAGCTGGTCGAACGTCCCGGTCTCGATGCGGCCGGCGCTGTCGGGGTTGTCGATCGCCGCATGCCGGCCCTCGGTGACGCGCCTGAATGCGGCGGCGGCGGTGTCCTCGTCGAGATCGAGAAGAAGGACCCTGCACCCGGCATCCGCGCACTTGCCGGCGATTCCGGTCCCCATGGTTCCGCCGCCGATCACGGCGACCGATTCGATCCTGCGTGTCATGGCCATCCACCCGGATTCAGCGAAGCGCCTCTTGGTATCCCATCGCCGGCCGGCGGCCAACCCCGCTCCGCGCCAGGACCGGGACGGCGTTGTCCTCCCGCACCGCCGCGGGTGAGCGAAGCAGCACGAGGTTGTGCATCCTCAAGCGCTCCATCGGACCACGGTCCGGTGGAGCAGGGATGACAGCCCGGTTTCGACACCTGCCGCCGGCACGGGATCCCGGTCACCCGGCCTTCGACGGCGCCCGGGCAAATCATCCACACCAGGTGTTCGTCTGTCCCGGGACCGGACACCGCGACATCCGGTCCACCGCCGGGAGCACCACCCCGGCCCCGCCGAGCGTGACGATGCTGAGGCGCTGCTCCATGTTCCGTTGTCCCGTACCGCGGCGGAAACGAGCATGGCCGTCGAAGGCCTTCAAGCCTTTCCCGCGCCGGGGAGCGGGACCGGCGCCCGGCGCCCATGGGGCCAGGACGGGCGCCGCCCGGTGCCGCCTCAGGGCGGACTTGTCGTCATGGCCGGCCCTGGACGCACAAGGGCGCGCCCGGCGCGGCCGTGACCGCGCCGGTTCCGGCGTCTGTGCGTGCTGGCGACACGAAAGCCGTTGTTGTTGTTGCGGTTTCCGGGCTCGTTCCTGTTGCGGTTGGCGGACCGGAGGTTCTCCGGATTGTTGTTCCAGGAGCCGCCGCGCAACACGCGGGAACAGGGGGCCGGCCAGGCCCCCGGGGACGGCCGGTGCCGGAATCGAACCAGCCGCCCCGGAAGATCGCGCGGCGCAATCGCCACGTATCGGCGTGTTCCGCATGGGCGATCCACGCGGCCACGCGCCGTTCCACGTCCTCCCGCCCGACGGTTCCGGCGCGCCAGCGGTCGCGCAGCCCCCTCAGCCGGTTGCGGAAGCGCCGGACGCTCCCGTCCGGCAGCCGGCGACCCGAGGGCAGAAGCACGAACCCCAGGAACGTCGAGGGCGTACCCGCGGGCGCAATGAAGGTCTTGCGCGGATGGAGGCGCAGCCGGCGTCCTTCCAGAAACCGCGCGATGCGTTGGCGCCATTCCTCGAGAAGCGCGGGATCGTCGGCAAAGAGCGCGAAGTCGTCCACGTAGCGCAGGTAGGGCGCGCGCAGGACCTGCGAGACGAAGTGGTCGAGCCGGTCGAGATAGACGTTGGCGAAGAACTGGCTGGTGAGGTTGCCGATGGGCAGGCCGCGGCGGCGCTCCCAGGGTGTGAAGAGATCGTCGCCGGGGAAGTGGAGGCGCACCGGCTCCTGAGGGTTGGAGCCGTCGACGATGAGGTCGAGCACGGCGAGCGTCCCGGCGCAGGCGATCCGGCGGCGCAGATCGGCCTTGAGGATCGCGTGATCGATGGCCGGGAAGTAGCGCAGGATGTCGCAGCGCAGGACGTGGCCGTGGCGGTCGCGCAGCCGCTCGTAGCGGGCGACCGCGCGGTGCGTCCCCTTGCCCTCCCGGTTGGCATAAGTGTGGTGGATGAAGCCGCGCTCGAAGAGCGGCGCCACGACGGCGTGGACCGCGTGATGCACCACGCGGTCGCGGAAGGGCGCTGCCGAGACGAGGCGCCGCTTGGGCGCTCGGACTTCGATCTCGACGTAGCGGCCAGGCCGCCATTCCCCGGACCGCAGCATCCGCTCAAGACGAAGCAATTCGGTTTCAAGGTTGGCCATGAAGGCCGCCGCCCCGGGCTTGCGGCGCTTGCCAGCGATCGCGCGCATTGCCGCGGCGTGGAGCGCGCGGAAGTTCGCGATCCCGTCGAACAGCCGGTCATGCCTGCGCGGCATCGTGCGCCTTTCGCCAGCCGCCGACCATGCGGCCGATCTCGTCGAGCGAACGGGCGGCGTGCTCGTAGCGCGCCATGTCGAGATGCCTCAGATCCTTCGCCAGGCGAAAGAGGAAGCGCAGCTTCTCGAGGCCAAGGTTGGCCCGCGCGAGATGGCCCGTGCGCCGCTTCGTGTAGGTCGCCTCGATCAGTGCTTCCAGCACGTCCAGCGCCGTGGACTGGATGCGGTCCCCCAGCAGGAACTTCTGGCTGCGCGGAAACTTCTCCACCGCCGGCACCAGCCAGAGCAGGAAGCGGTACATCCCCTCCAGGGCCGGCCCCGTCCGCCGCGCGCCGCTCATGCCGCGAACCTCACGGACACGCCAACCACGCCGCCGGGGGGCCTCCGGCCCCCCGGACCCCCCAAGAGGTAAAGAAGCAAAGATCCAGGACTCAATCTAATGTCCTGGCGACACGAAAGCCGATGCCGCTGCCGTAGTTGCGGAGTCCGGGCACGTCCCAGCCGCGGTTGGCGGACCGGAGGGCCCCCGGACTGTGGAACCAGGAGCCGCCGCGCAACACGCGGAACGAACAGTTGCCGGACTGCCACGCGCTTCCGTCCGACGGTGCGCCCGAGTAGCCGTCGTTCCAGCAGTCCTCCACCCATTCCCCGACGTTCCCGTGCATGTCGTGAAGGCCGAAAGCATTCTCCGGATAGGACCCCACCGGCATCGTTCCACCGTTCAACTCGCCGTAGTTCGCGTCGTAGGGTGTTATCGAGTTGCCGAAATGATACTTTGTCCGGGTCCCCGCCCGCGCCGCGTACTCCCACTCCGCCTCGCTCGGGAGACGGTACCGCTTCCCGGTCTCGCGAAACAGCCAGAGAGCATAGGACCAGGCGTCGTTCCAGCTCACACACGCCACCGGTTCCCGGCCCCGGCCGCAAGGTTCGGCGTTGCGGCAGCCGCCGCCATTCATGCAGGCCCTGAACTGGTCGGCCGTCACCTCGTACTTGCCGACCGCCAGACGCTCGCCAATCCGCACATCGTGTACAGGCTTTTCACCACTGTACCCCGAACGGGAGCCCATCTTGAAGGTCCCCTTCGGCAGCACCACCATTTCCGGGCAGGTGCTGCAGTCCCTGAAGCTCTGCCCCGTCTGCTGTGCCGACACCGGTGCCGTCCAGACCACGGCCAGAAGGAGTCCTGTGCCCAAGGCAAGAATGCTCTGCTTGACCCGCCATAGCGCTGTTTTCATGTCCGTTCTCCTCCATTCCACAAATTACTCTACGGATTCATGTGACGACTGAATTCTGTTCGCAATTCGACCATCGCGCCCTGAAAACAAATTCATGCCGCTGCATGATCCCGATCCAAACGGTCAATCCCTATTCGCCCGATCTCGGCGGCCTGGCATCTCCAACAGGTGCTGTTCCCGACGCATCAACTGCTCGATGGCACTCTGAGGAGTCCGGCCGAAATCCAGCATATCCGGTGACAGTGTCGCCGCCATCCTTTCGAAATCACTCAAGCGGTCCGGCCCGACCGCCGACCCATCCAACACCATCGTTGCCGCATCGGCTCGAGCCCGGTAGAATGCGGCTAACCGGAAATTGTAGCGAGCGAGTGCGAGCAGGTGCTGTCCGGCAAATATCAGAACAAGAAGAATGCCGGCCCGCAGACTGTTCACCTGAACAACAAATATCCAAGAGTTGTTTGCATCTGTGTCGTCTGTTCCGCTGTCCATTTCCTTCTCGCTGTCAGAACCATCCTCGACCGTGCTCTGCGCAACATGTCCTGCAAGCGCCTGGAGCAGACCGCTCAACGCTATCTCGATATCGGCAGTTTTCAGGGAATTGCCTTCCGAAAGGTCGGCAAGCAGAATTGTCGCATTAGTTCCAACGATGACCGCTGTACTGTCATCGAACGCCACTGCCTGAAGATCTTCCCGTGTCCTTCCATCGCTGTACGACCAATTTTTACCGCCATCCTCGGAAACGAAAATCGTTCCATCCTCACCTACTGCGATGGCTCCGAAGTTCGATTCGGCCCCATGGATCGCAACCGCATGGAGATCGTCCTTCCTACCCAAAAGCGATTCACCAAATCGCGTCCATGGAGCCGTAATTTCATTCCCGGAAAGCAGAATTACCCCATCCTTGCCCACTGCGACGGCGGTCTTCGTGTTCGCATCAACCGCAATGGAGTACAAGTACCCTCTTGGGTTCTCCGTCCCTACCTTCTCCAGTTCCCCATCGGCACCCTTTGACAAAATGATTGATTCGTCTTCTCCGACCGCAATGAACCCGTTGTCGCCGTATCGCGCTACTGCCTCGAAATCGGCGGTCGTGCCGGAGGCGAGCTGCTGCCAGTTCTTTCCTGCGTCTCCGGTGAGCAGTACGCGGCCATTATCTCCAACAGCAACGGCGGCTTGATCGTTCCCGAGGAAAGTCACGGCATTCAGTGTTCCGAATCCCTCGAAACTAACGGCCTGGTCCCATCGCCGTCCTCCGTCCGAGGAGTGGAAGATGGTGTCCCTACGGCCGACAGCGATGACGTTGGATGGGTTCTCCGCCATCGCAATGTCGTAGAAAGTTTTGCTTGTCGTCGTCCTTCTGGGCCGCCAATGCTCTCCATCATCGTCCGAGACCAGAACCATTCCGTCCTCTCCCGAGGCAACGACCGTGCCGCGTTTTGCATCGAAATCGAGCGCGTGAATGTCTGATCGAGTCTCGGGGTCCGGAAATCGCCATGTCTTCCCATTGTCCCTGGAAGACAGGACCATTCCATTCTCTCCGACCGCAACCACTTCGCCTGTGTCACTGACAATGGCCACGTCATGCAAGTCGCGCCTGAGGATGATTTCGGCGGAGTCATCCGCAAGTTGTTTGATCTGCTCGACTTCTGTCTCTGCCAGGTTCGGGGCAAGGACCACTGCCAAACCGGCCGTCACAAGCAACAAGAAGGTAAAGACCAAACATCCCCACGCCCGCAAGTCCCTCCGGATGGCACGATCACGACACACGGATGAAAACATAGCTCTATCTTCGGACTGTCTTGCGCTCATTTCGTCCGCAGCCATCCCTACCGGCAATCCAGACAATGCGAGTAGTCGATGTGCCCGTGCGCGGCGTCGTCCCAACCCTGCTCGATCTTGGCTGCTCTGGCCCACTTGTTGGGATGCGTATCGGTATCCCACTCGGTGCCGTAGGCCATGATGGCTTTCGTTGCCGCCCGTCTTGACGACTTCAAGCGCTGAAGCGCTTGGCCGCTCCAGTAGTCAGCGTTGAGTTCGCCGCGGAACCCGTCCGCAGTGAATCCGGCAATATGGTGTCCCACCTCGTGTGCAATGACCGAAATGGCCGCCCATCTGGTGCCCGCCAGTCGGTCGAGCCGCTTGGCAAAGCCGATGTCCACCCCGATAATGCGGCGACCGCCGGCAATCGCGGCGAAGGCATTGTCGTTGCCTGCCATGATGAGAATGTCAAAGTCAGCCTCGATCCGGAGGGAGCGCATGATCTGGCGAACAACCTCCGGAACGCCAGAGCGGTCATCGTCCCCGGCACGCCTCCCCTGATACTCCCGTGTTCCGGCGCCAAACCATGTGTTGCTGTCGATCGAGTATCCACAAAAGGGGAGCGAGTTGTCTTGCGCGCGCAAGGAGGGTCCTGCCGCAAGTATGCCAAGCCACGCACAGAAGCCGCAGAGAATCTTCCGCCTACCAACAGTGTCATCCAATGCCGTCATTGGGGAGAAAACCCTTCCGGTGTGTCGGGAATTGTGATGGAGACCAATTCATCCGCATCGTCGATTTCCAGTTTTTCCACGTCCGACGGAACAACGATTGGCTGGCCACCGGATGACGGTGCACCTGAACACTCTGTGACAATCCGAGCGTATCTGTCGTTTACGAAGTACAGCTGCTGGGAGTACCAGTGCGAGAGCATCTGATGCTGCATCTGCGTACAATACTGATCCCAGCCGCAGCGCATCGGTATTCCCTGCACGGATTCCCAATTTGCGATCTGCTGAACCTGGACGAAGTAATTGTTCAACTGGGTAAGGGCGACACCGCATGTGTTCGCACGTGCGAGGGCCGGGAAGACGGCAATTGTCAGAACCACAAACGTCAGCCGGAGCGATAGCTGTCTCGTTCTCGCGAACGAGAGTGCGGTTCTCTTTATCCGCATGGCGACTGCCCTTTTCAGTTGTTCTTCGCTCAGTCCACCTCGACAATGATGGCGGCGCTGGAGCCGGCACCGCCGCGGTGACGCCAGGACTGGGTCACCATATTCTTGCCTTCCACTCGCAGTTCGCCGGTGTTCACATCGGCGTAGCTGCAATTGCCCTTGCGGCCCGAGCCGTTGACCGCGTAGAGCTCGACCCGATTGCGGCCGGCGCTCACGTCCACGCGATCGCACACCCAGCCGTTGTCGATCTCGCCGGAGAAGACCAGACCACCGTTGACCGAGACGCGCACACGGTCGCCGTCCTCGCACTCATGATCGCGCACGCAGACCTCCACCTCCTGACGTCGCTCCGCAACCGTGATGTGGAAGTCCTGGAGAGGCTGGGCCGTGAAGCTCTCGGGCGCCCAGTTGGTGAGGACGACGCGGAACGTGTCCTCGTCGTCCCGGACGTGCCGTTCGAATTCACGGTTCGCCGCAGAGTAGCTGTTTTCGAAGAAACACCAGGTGTCGGTGTAACTTGGATCGCGGCCTTCCTGCTCAAGATGATCGTGGAAGTCGGAGCCGATCGAGCGGGCATCCGAGTAGTCCTCGAGGAAGACCGCGCTGTAGTAGCGCACGTCGCCCCGCAGATCCTGATTGATGCAGAACATGTGGTCGTCGCTCGCGCGGCCGGGAACACCGGCCGTCAAGGCGAACAGGATGACAGCTGCAACAAGCAACGGGTCGACGTGCCGGAAAGTCATCACTCGGCGCCGGGCTCCCTTCGCAATCGGCGACAGGAGCGCCGGCAGAGGTGCGCCGATCCCTCGCGCTTCCCTGACGACAGCCTTGCTCACGGCTCCCATCAGTCCGTGCACCGGGTGATGATGACGCTGCAATTGCGATTGTACATCTGGCAGCCGGACATCGCCTCGCTTGACGCCCGCCCCGAGGTATCGCCCCAACCGTACCCGTAACCGTTGTTGTCCCCGATCGCCAGGGAACCGCAGGCGTTGCGGAACCAGGCGATTTCGCTGCAACTGGTGCCGCCCCTGCTCCGGCATTCGTTCATCGCCCGATCCCGGGCCGCCGATTGGCTGTCGTAGCTCCAGGCCATGCCCCAGGCGTATCCGCCGTCGTATTCCTGGCTGAAGAAGATGGATCCGTAACGATCCCCGGCTTGTGCGGGAGCCAGCGTCAGCACAACGGCCAAGCACACGGCTGCGCTCAAGACGAAGCCGTGGATTCTGGATAGCACCATGATCAGGGCCTCCTACTTCCTGAGAGGCCCCGTGGAGAGGCCCCGTGGAGAGGCCCCGTCCGTGGAGAGTTACACCGTCATTATAGCGTCGTCGCCGGAAGGAAACAACAGATGTGGTCGGGCTTCAGCCATTCGGTAGACCGCACGCCGCCCCGCATGTCCTGAACAGGTGGTCATCGCTCGCGTGGCCAGGAACACCGGCCGTCAAGACGAACAGGGGGACGGCCGCAACAAGCAACCGGTCGACGTGCCGGAAAGTCATCCCTGGGCGACAGGTGCGCAGGCGCCTCGCGCGGGCCGAGGACAGCCTTGCTCACGGCTCCCTTCAGTCCGTGCACCGGGTGACGATGACGCTGCAATTGCGATTGTACATCTGGCAGCCGGACATCGCCTCGCTTGACGCCCGCCCCGAGGTATCGCCCCAACCGTACCCGTAACCGTTGTTGTCCCCGATCGCCAGGGAACCGCAGGCGTTGCGGAACCAGGCGATTTCGCTGCAACTGGTGCCGCCCCTGCTCCGGCATTCGTTCATCGCCCGATCCCGGGCCGCCGATTGGCTGTCGTAGCTCCAGGCCATGCCCCAGGCGTATCCGCCGTCGTATTCCTGGCTGAAGAAGATGGATCCGTAACGATCCCCGGCTTGTGCGGGAGCCAGCGTCAGCACAACGGCCAGGCACACGGCTGCGCTCAAGACGAAGCCGTGGATTCTGGATAGCACCATGATCAGGGCCTCCTGCGTCGTGAAGAGTTGAATTACAGTGTCGTTCTTAGCTCGGTCGGCGGATGGAGACAACCGGCGTGGTCAGGTATCGGCCATTCGGCTTTCTCCTCCAGGCGCGGCAGGGATGCGTTCTTCGAAGGCGACGACAGGTTTCGGGTCCGCCGGGGCATGTCGTGTACTCCGGCACGTCAGGGGAAAGTCGCGGAAGATGATCGCAAGCGTGCGGACACCCCGTCGCGAACTCGGACGACGTGCCCTACAGGAGCTTGATCAGGGCGACGATCAGGCCGCCCTGGGCGATCATCGCCCCGAGCATCCATTTCAGAAGATCGGACTTCACTTTCTCCGTGCTGGCCTCGAGCCTGGCGATGTCGGCTCTTGTCTCCTGCCGAAGCACCTCGATGCCGGCCTCGACCCTCGCGATGTCGGACTTGGTCTCCTGCCGCAGCGTCTCGATGCCGGCCTCGACCCTCGCGATGTCGGACTTGGTCTCCTGCCGCAGCGTCTCGATGTCGGACTTGGTCTCCTGCCGCAGCGTCTCGATGTCGGACTTGGTCTCCTGCCGCAGCGTCTCGATGTCGGACTTGGTCTCCTGCCGCAGCGCCTCGATGCCGGACTTGGTCTCCTGCCGCAGCGCCTCGATGCCGGACTTGGTCTCCTGCCGCAGCGTCTCGATGCCGGCCTCGACCCTCGCGATGTCGGACTTGGTCGCAAGGTTGGTGTTGAGGAGAGCGACCTGTTCCTCGGCCAGGGTCTCCGCCTGCTGCACGGTGAAGCCGGACTCGGTCAGCCGCTTGACGAAGCGGTGGGTGTCGAAGGCGATGGCCCCGGTCATGCCGGGATCATAGATGAGACCGCTGACGCCGGACAAGGACCTCTTGCCCGGGTATCAAGGGCGCCGGTCAGCCGCGAGCCGGGGCCAGGACCCTCTCGAGCGCGCGCCCGCCACACGCCAGAATCCGGATGATGGCGCCATCGTCCGCCCGGGCCGGCGGCAATGCGCCCTGCAGGAGCTTGATCCCGGCGACGATCAGACCGCCCTGAACGATCAGGCCCGCGATCATGCACTTCACAATGTCGTACTTCATCTTCTCGAAGTTGAACCTGTTCGGCTGCCGCGGCACCTCAATATCGGTCCCGACCCCCGCAACGCCGGCCTTGCTGGAAAGGCCGGCGTTGAGGAGGGCGAAATGTTCCTCGGCCAGGGTCTCGCCCTGCTGAACGGTGAAGCCGGACTCGGTCAGCCGCTTGACGAAGCGGTGGGTGTCGAAGGCGGTGGCCCCGGTCATGCCCGGATCACAGATGAGGCCGCGGGTGCCGGTCAGCCGCGGAGCGGGGCGATGGCCCGCTCGAGCGTACGCCCGTCACACGCCATAATCCGGATGATGGCGCCGTCGTCCGCCCGGACAGGTGGCTATGCGCCCTACAGGAGCTTGACCAGGGCGACGATCAGGCCGCCCTGGGCGATCAACGCTGCGAACATCCATTTCAGAAGGTCGGACTTCACCTTCTCCAGGTCGGCCCTGGTCTCCTGCCGCAGCACCTCGATGTCGGCCCTGGTCTCCTGCCGCAGCACCTCGATGTCGGCCCTGGTCTCCTGCCGCAGCGTCTCGATGCCGGCCTCGACCTTGGCGATGTCGGCTTCGAGCTTCGCGATGTCGGCCTTGGTCGCAAGGTTGGTGTTGAGGAGGGCGACATGCTCTTCGGCCAGGGTCTCGGCCTGCTGCACGGTGAAGCCGGACTCGGTCAGCCGCTTGACGAAGCGGTGGGTGTCGAAGGCGATGGCACCGGTCATGCCCGGATCATAGATGAGGCCGCGGGCGCCGGACAAGGACCACTTGGCCGGCTATCGAGGGCGCCGGTCAGCCGCGAAGCGGGGCGAGGGTCCGCTCGAGCGCGTGCCCGTCACGCGCCAGAATCCGGATGATGGCGCCCCGTCCGCCCGGAAGGGTCGAGACTCCCGCGTAGGCGTCCCCGCCGGGCAGGGGAGCGTCCGCCGCGCCGCCGGCACGGCCGCACGTGGCGTGCACCGGCAGGCGGCCCGTCACGCCCGCATCGTCCGTCACGTCGCCCGTGATGCGGAAGCGGTCGACGGCGAGGAGCCGTCCGCCCGGCGAGCGCACCACGGTTTCCGAGGCGAGCGAGGCGAAGCGCTCGCCCGGGCAGCCGGCGTCGTGGGGAATGAAGGCGTCGCTCCAGCGGACCTCGGCGCCGTCGTGGAGGACGATCTCCAGGACGCTTTCCACGCGGGCTCCGGGGAACAGCACCAGCGGCCTCGGGTGCCAGGCCAGCCTGCTTCCCCGATGCGCCTCGAGGCGCACCGTCTGCCGGGCGCCGCCGTGCGGCATGGTATGGGCGACGGTCGCCCCCTGGGTCTCGATCCTCACCGAGGTGCCGGCGCCGGCGGCGATGCAGGCGCGAAAGTCGTCGCCGGCGACGAGACCCGCCCCCAGCGACTGGAGGATGACGAGGGTGTCCCCGCCCCGCCGGAACGGCCTCGTGATGTGCCAGGGAAAGGAGGCGTACTGGCGGCGCAGCCACGTCTCGCCCGACGGCGCCCGCGCAAATGCGAGGACGAGCCCGGGTTCAGCCGTCGAACAGCACGTGGCGGACGACATGTTCGACGATCGCGTCGACGGCTTCGCCGGTGCGGCAGTTCGTCACGACGACAGGCCTGCCGCCCCTGACGTCGCGCGCCTCGGCCGTCATGGCCTCGAGGTCGACCCCGACATGGGGCGCAAGGTCGGCCTTGTTGATGACCAGGAGGTCCGACTGGAGGACGCCCGGACCGCGCTTGCGCGGTATGTCGCCGCCGCCGGCGGTGTCGATGACGAAGATCCAGTAATCGACGAGTTCCGGCGAGAAGGTCGACGCCAGATTGTCGCCGCCGGATTCGAGGAGCACGAGATCGAGCGGCCAGTGGCGCTTCTCGAGCCGCTCGGCCGCGTCGAGATTGAGGGTCGGATCCTCGCGGATCACCGTGTGGGGACAGGCGCCCGCCTCCACCGCCACCACGCGATCGGGATCGATGAGACCGCTGCGGCGCAGCCGCTCGGCGTCCTCCCTCGTGACGAGGTCGTTGGTGATGACGGCGAGCCGGGTGCCGCGCCGGGCGAACCGCGGGATCAGCTGCTCGACCAGCGCCGTCTTCCCGGAACCGACCGGCCCCCCGATGCCGACGCGCGCCGCTCCCGGATCCCCTGTCGCTGCCACAGGCCCCTGCTCCGTCAGTTGGCGAAGAGCCTTGCGGCTCCCCGTTCGTGGCGCATCACCGCGATGTCGGCCAGAGGCGTGAAGGCATGGGGGATTTCCGGAGGCGGCCTGGAGAGAATCGCGGCGATGTCGTCCGCGAGCCGGGCGATGACCCGCTGGGCCTCCAGGGGGCCCATCAGCGCCAGCCTCACGGCGGCCTGGCAGATGCCCGAGGCCAGCGTCCACGCCGACAGCGCCTCGACGTCCGCGGCGGCCAGACCGGCGCCCGACCACAGCGCGCCCTGGACCACCGGCAGGTGGCCGTGGACCCGCCCTTCCTCCAGCAGGCGGCGCCACGCCCCGGAAGAGGGTGTGCCGAGGCCCGCATGGGCGCGCAGCAGGGCGCGGCCCGCCCGGCAGGAGCCGTCCCGCAGCTCGGCGGCGAGCGTCATGGCCTCGATCTCGGCATCGAGGGCGATCCATGCGTCCTCGCCGCCGGCGGCGGCCCGCCGCACGAAGACGCGGTCGGACGTGGCCCAGCGCCATCTGACGAGGCCCGCAGCGAAGGCCTCGACGCCGGCGCCGTCGCGCACCCGGCCGTCGTCCTTGAGGGTCTCCAGCCCCCAGGAGAAGGCAAAGCCGCCGGAGGGGAAGGCGCTGTCGCCCAGGCGCAGGACCCCCAGGAGCCGGGCGGCGTCAGCCATCGACAAGGCGCGCCCGGCCATCGTCGAGAAAATGCCGCAGGCGGTCGAGAACAGTCTGCTCGGGACCCTCCAGGGCGATGGCGAGGACCTCTCGCCGGAAGTCGACGCGCCAGTGGAGATTGCCGGCGAAGTAACCGAGGCGCAGGGCGGCCTCCGCGTCCCGCGGCCTCACCTGCAGCCACCTTTCGACAGCAGCCCGCACGACGATCGCCCGGTCGTCCTCGAGCAGCAGCACGGCGCCGTCCTCGAGGGCAAGCGAGCGGGGGAGCGCGATGGCGCAGTCCGTGCCCCGGTCCGTGACCGTGCGCAGCCTGTGGCGGCGCATGTCGTGGCGGCCGAGGACGATGGTCTCGATCCCGCCGCCGTGCTCCAGGGCGTGGAGCGCCCCGGCGAGGCCCCGGTCGCGGCGATTGCCGACGATGCCGACGAGTTTCAGCATGGCATCCTTCCCCGGTTCCGACGGGAGGAAACCACAGCCTGCAATGGACCTTACGCAGACGACGCCATGGCGTGCAACGCCCGGCACCATCTATCCGTTTCACGGATCCGTGAGGTGGACACCTCCAACGCCTCTCCCCGTGCCGCAGCCCCAGGTCCCGAGGCCGAGGGTCCGTCCTGACCCTGGTCGTTGAATGGATCAGTCATCTGATGATGTCAAGTTCCCGTGGCGCCGGGGATGTCATCCCCCTTGCAATCGGCAGGAAGACCGGTGACCAATGCCTCTCCCCCGGGACCCTGCCGATGAAGCCCGTCGATCTTGCCATCGCCATCGTCGTTCCGGTCCTCTGGGGCGCCGGCTTCGCAGTCGCCAAGGGTACGCTCGACGAGTTTCCGCCGGTCTTCCTGATGGGCCTGCGCTTCACCCTGGCGGCGCTCGTCCTCGTCTGGTTCGTGCGGCCCATGTGGGAGCGCCGGTGGCGTCTCGCGGCGATCACCTTCTTCGGCGGCACCCTCGCCTACGGGCTGCAGTTCACGGGCCTCCTCCACCTCGACGCCTCGACCGCCGTTCTCGTGGTCCAGATCGAGGTGGTGTTCGCCGCCATCATGGCGAGCGTCTTCCTTGGCGACCGCCTGTCCCGCCAGCAGTGGCTGGCCATGGCCCTGGCCTTCGCCGGTGTCCTCCTCATCGCCGGCGAACCGAAGGTCCAGGACAACGCGGTGCCCTTCCTCATGGTGGTCGCCGGCGGTGCGGCCTGGGCCGCCGGCCAGACCCTGGTGAAATCGCTGGGGCGCACCGGCGGGCTTCGCCTGGTCGCCTGGTTCGCCGCCTTCGCCGGTCCCCAGCTCATCGCCGCCTCGTTCCTCGTGGAAAGCGGCCAGTGGCAGTCGGTGCGCACCGCATCGCTGGCGGCCTGGTCGTCGGTGATCTATCTTTCGCTCGTGATGACGGTCACGGGCTATGCGCTCTGGTTCCGCCTGCTCGGCCGCTACCGGATGAACCAGGTGGTGCCGTTCCTGCTGCTGGTGCCGGTGACGAGCATCGCAGGGGGCGTCTTCTTCCTGGGCGAGGCGCTCACCCCGTGGATCATCGCCGGCGGTGTCCTCGTCATGGCCTCCGTCGCCTTCATCCACTGGCGCCAGGCGATTCCGGACCGCGGGACCGCGCCCTCGCGTCTCGCCTCCGGTCCACCGCGGGAGCAGAAACCATGACCGAGCACGTTGTGACATCCGTCGCCAACGGCGTCCTCACGGTGCGCCTCAACCGCCCGGAGAAGAAGAACGCGATCACGCCCGCCATGTACGACAGCCTCGAGGAGGCCTTCCGCGGCGCCGGCGGGGACCCGCGCATCAAGGTCATCTGGATTACCGGCAGCGGCGATTCCTTCACGAGCGGCAACGACGTCTCGACCTTCCTCGAGGACGGCGGCGGCCGGGCGACCGGCTTCATCCACGCCCTGGCGACCGTGGAGGTGCCGCTCGTCGCCGCCGTCAACGGCCTTGCGGTGGGAATCGGGGCCACCATGCTGCTCCACTGCGACCTCGTCCACGCCGCCTCCCACGCCGTCTTCCGCTTCCCCTTCGTCGATCTCGGCGTCTTCCCCGAGGCGGCCTCCACGCTGCTGCTGCCGCGCATCGCCGGACACCAGCGCGCCATGGAGTTCTTCCTCATGGCGGAGGCCTTCGATGCCGCGGCGGCGCGGGCCTGCGGCCTGGTGAACCATGTGACGGAAGGCGACGGACTCGAATCCTTCAGCCTCGGAATCGCCGAACGCATGGCCCGCAAGCCCGCGCGCTCGCTGCGCCTGACCAAGGCGCGTGTCAGGGCGGGCTACGGCGACCTTGCCGCCGTGGTGGCGCAGGAAACGCCGCTCTTTGCCGCATGCGTGCGCTCGCCGGAGGCCCGCGAGGCCTTCACGGCGTTTCTCGAGAAGAGGAAGCCCGACTTCACGCAGTTCGACTGACGGCCCCGTCGACGAGCGCCAGCCACTGCTCCTCGTTCATCACCTCGACACCGAGCTCACGGGCCTTGCGCTCCTTGGAACCCGCCGCCTCGCCGGCAACGACGATGTCCGTCTTCGCCGAGACCGACCCGGACACCCGGGCGCCGAGGGCCTCGGCGCGCGCCTTGGCCTCCTGGCGCGTCATCCTCGTCAGCGTGCCCGTGAAGACGACGCGCTTGCCGGCCACCGGCGAATCCTCCTCGACCGCGGCCACGGGCTCGATGGCGAGGCAGGCCGCAAGCCGGTCGAAGACCTCCCGGTTGCCGGGATCCCGGAAGAACCCGGCCAGCGCATCGGTGACCGCCGGTCCGATGCCGTCGATGTCCCCGAGACCGTCCCAGGCCCCGTCGTCCAGAAAACCGCGCAACGCCGCGATATCGCCCCAGTGCCGCGCCAGCAGCCGGGCCGTCGTCTCGCCGACGTGGCGCACGCCCAGAGCGTGGATGAAGCGGTCGAAGCCGATGGTCCGTCGGGCGCGGATCGCCGCATAGAGGTTGGCGGCGGAGGTCTCGCCCCAGCCCTCCTCTTCGGCAAGGGCGGGGCCCGGGTCGACCTCGAGATCGAAGATGTCGGCGGGACTGCGGATCTTCCCCGTCTCCCAGAAGAAGGCGATCTGGCGGTCGCCGAGGCCCTCGATGTCGAAGGCCTGGCGGGAGACGAAATGCCTGAGACGCTCGACGATCTGGGCGGCGCAGGCCAGCTGTCCGCCGCAGCGCCTGACGGCGTCGCGCTCGCCGGTCCGGGGATTGATGCCGCGCGCGGCGAGGCTGCCGCACACCGGACAGCGCTCCGGAAAGGCGAAGGGCACCGTCCCCGCCGGCCGTTTCTCCGTCACCGGCCCCAGCACCTGGGGAATGACGTCGCCGGCGCGCTGCACCGTGACGGTATCGCCGATCCTGACGTCCTTGCGCGCGATCTCCTCCTCGTTGTGGAGCGTCGCGCGCTCGACCACGACCCCGCCGACGGTGACCGGCTCGAGGATGGCGACGGGTGTCAGGCTGCCGGTGCGGCCCACCTGGATGCGGATGTCGAGCAGTCGGGTCACGGCCTTCTCGGCGGGGAACTTGTGGGCCACCGCCCAGCGCGGCGCCCGGCTGACCATGCCGAGCCTCGCCTGCCAGTCGAGGCGGTCGACCTTGTAGACGACGCCGTCGATGTCGAACGGCAGCGCCGCGCGCTGCTCGCCGATCGTCCCGTGGTGCTCCAGGAGTTCCGCGACACCGTGGCAGACCCTGGCATGCGGCGTGACGGGAAGCCCCCAGGATGCGAAGGCCCCGAGCATCCCGCTGTGGCGGTCGCTGGCAAGCGCGCTCGCCTCGCCCCAGGCGTAGAAGAAGATGCGCAGCGGCCGCGATCGCGTGACCTCGACATCGAGCTGCCTGAGCGAGCCCGCAGCGGCGTTGCGGGGATTGGCGAAGGGGCGCTCCCCCTCGCCGGCGCGCCTTTCGTTGAGGACGAGGAAGTCGTCGCGGTTGAGGTAGACCTCGCCGCGCAGGTCGATGACCTCGGGAACCCCGGCACCCGCGAGAGCTTCGGGAACTTCGGCGATCGCCGCGACATTGGCGGTGATGTCCTCGCCCGTCTGCCCGTCGCCCCTGGTCGCGGCGCGCACGTAGCGGCCGTTCTCGTAGCGCAGCGACACGGCGAGGCCGTCGATCTTCGGTTCGGCCGCCACCGCGATCTCCTCGTCGTCCCCGAGGCCGAGAAAACGGCGGACGCGGCCGAGGAACTCGGCGACGCCGGCTTCGTCGAAGGCGTTGGCGAGGGAGAGCATCGGCACGCTGTGGACCACTGTCGCGAACCCGGAGGCCGGCCTTGCGCCGACGCGGCGCGACGGGCTGTCGTCGCGGACGAGGTCCGGATACCGCGCCTCGAGCGACTCGAGACGCCGTCTGAGGCCATCGTAGTCGGCATCGTCGATCTCGGGCGCGTCCTGCCCGAAGTAGAGCTCGTCGTGGCGCAGGATCTCGCGGACGAGGTCGGCGATCTCCTGGGCCGCTTCGGCCTCGGTCGTCATGCGGTCGCCGCCTTCAGGAGGCTGTCCGCCGCCGCGCGCGCCTCCTCGGTGACGTCGACACCGGCGAGCATGCGGGCCAGCTCCTCCCGGCGGCCGCGGCCCTCGAGGACATCGGCGCGCGTCGCCACGCTGCCGCCGCCGCTCTCCCTCGTCAGGTGGACGTGGTGATCGGCGCGCGCGGCGACCTGCGGCGCATGGGTCACGACCATCACCTGCGCGTCGCGGCCGAGGCGCCGCAGGTGTTCTCCGACGGCATCCGACACCGCGCCGCCGATACCGGCGTCGATCTCGTCGAAGACGAGGGTTCCCGCCCGGTTGCCCTTCTGTCCGGCGACCTTGAGAGCCAGCATGAAGCGCGACAGCTCGCCGCCCGATGCGATCCGCTCCAACGGCCCGAAGGGCATGGCCGGATGGGTCCTCACGGCAAAGCGCACCGTCTCGGCGCCCGAGGGGCCCCATTCGTCCCCCTCAAGCGGTTCGAGGCACGTACGGAAGGCGGCCTCCTCGAGGGAGAGCGGCGCGAGGCCGGACTCGACCTCGCGATCGAGGTCCCGTGCCGCCTCCCGGCGCAACCCTGAAAGCGTCCCGCACGCCGCCCTGAAGGCCTGCGCGGATTCGAGGACCTCCTGGCGCGCGGCGGCGACCTCGTCGCCGAGGGAGCCCAGATCCGCAAGCCGGCGCGCCAGGCGTTCCCGGACCTCGACAAGCCCCGCCACGGTCGTCATGTGGCGCCGCGCCGCGCCCCTCAAGGCATAGAGGCGGTCCTCGACCTCCTCGAGCCGGCCGGCATCGTCCTCGAGAGCGCCGGCCGCGCGCACCAGGGCCGACGACGCCTCGTTGACCTCGACCGAAGCGCGGTCGACGGCGGATTCGGCCTCGTCGACGAGACCGCCGGAGACCGCGGCGACGCGGCCGAGGGCGGCCGCGGCCCGGGCGAGACCGTCGGAGGCGCCGTTTTCGCCGTCCAGGGCCGCCGCCGCGGCCGACAGCGCCTCGGCGAGCTTGCGGCCGTTGGCAAGCCTGGTTCTCAGCCGGGCGAGTTCCTCCTCCTCGTCCTCGGCGGGATCGAGGGCCTCCAGTTCCGCCAGCTCGCGGGCGAGGGATTCCGAGGCCTCGCCCCGCCCGGCCTCCTCGGCCTCGAGGGCCTCGAGCCTTGCCGCCGCGGCGCGCCATGCGCCGTGGGCCTTGCGGACGTCGCCCGAGGCCTGCTCGTGGCCGCCGAAGCTGTCGAGCAGGAGGCGATGCGCAACGGGCCGAAGCAGGCCGCGCTGGTCGTGCTGGCCATGGACCTCGACGAGGTGCTCCGCGAGCTCGGCGAGGAGGGCGATGCCGACCGCCTCGTCGTTGACGTGGGCCCTGCTGCGGCCGTCGGTCCCGACCTGCCGCCGCACGACGATCTCGTCGTCGCAGTCGATGCCGCGTTCCCGCAGCAGGAGGGCCGGGGCGCTCCCGGGGGGGACCCGGAAGACGGCCGTGACCGAGGCCTTCGCCGTGCCGGGCCGCACCCGCGTCGCGTCGGCGCGGCGCCCCGTGGCGAGGCCGAGGGCATCGAGGAGGATCGACTTGCCGGCGCCGGTCTCGCCGGTCAGGACCGTCAATCCACCCGGGAACTCCAGGTCGATGCGCTCGATGACCGCCAGGTTGCGGACACTCAGCGAGGTCAGCATGGCCTCAGGCGGCCTGCTCCACCGTGTCCTCCCGGATGAGGCCGTGGCGCTCCAGCAGGTTCCAGGCGTCCTCGTACCAGGCGCTTCCCGGATAGTTGTGAGCGAGCACCGACGCCGCCTGTCGAGCCTGGGGAAGGACGCCCAGCGAGAGGTAGGTCTCCACGAGTCGATAGAGGGCCTCGGCCGCATGGGAGGTCGTCTGGTAATCGTCGATCACCACGCGAAAGCGGTTGATGGCGGCGATGGTCTCGCCGCGGTTGAGGTACCAGCGGCCGATTTCCATTTCCTTGCCGGCGAGGTGGTCGAGCGTCAGGTCTAGCTTGAGCCCGGCATCGCGGCTGTAGACCGAATCCGGGTAGAGGCGCAGCAGCTCGAGGTAGGCATCGCGCGCCTGCTCGGCCATGAACTGGTCGCGCTCCACGTCCGAAATGCGCTCGTAGTAGCTCTGGGCGATCAGGTAGTAGGCGTATGGGGCTTCCTCGTTGCCCGGGTGAAGCGCGATGAAGCGCGTCGCCGTTTCGATCACGACGTCGAAGTCGCCTTCGAGATAGCTCGCATAGGCGGACATGACCTGGGCGCGCTTCGCCCACCTGGAATAGGGATGCTGGCGCTCGACCTCGTCGAATTCGGCCGCCGCGAGATCGCGTTCCCCCGCCTCGAGCAGGGCGAGGGCGTTCTCGTAGATCTCCTCCACGGGCCGTTCCACGTAAGTCTCGGGCTCCGGACCGGCACAGGCGGCCAACGCCGCCAGCAGGGCCACAGCCAGGATCCGTGTACCGCGCACCATCGGCTCCTCGTTCGTCAGCGAGGCGCCACGATAGCACCGGATTCCGCCGGATGCACCGCGCAACTCCAGCCCCCTCCCGGGACATCGCCGGGACATGGATGGCCGTCACGAGGTCCGCCGGCGCGGTATCGGCCCCGACGGGTCGAGACGGAACTCGAGTCGCGCAAGCGCCTCGCTGCAGAGACCGCGCCAGGCCGCGGGGCGGCTCTCCCGGGCGCCGTGGTCTCGGGATTGTCCCGCGACAGGATGAACACCCGGCTGGCGCAGGCACCGGTCCCGGCGGTCCGCGCGAAGAGGCGCCCGAAACACGGACCGACCTGGCTGCAGGGTCAGGCATGGCGGATTCTCGCGGCCCCGATCGGCGCTACGGTCTCGACCGGTCGGTCAGCACACCGCGGTTGCAATCGCCCGGCGTCATGGCGAAGGTTGGCGCATGCCGCGCAGCGAAACGCGTCTTTCCGTCGTTCTCGGTCCGACCAACACAGGCAAGACCCACCTTGCCGTGGAACGCATGCTCGCCCACGGCAGCGGCATGATCGGCCTTCCGCTCAGGCTGCTGGCGCGCGAGATCTACGACCGCGTGGTCGCCCGCAAGGGGCGGGCCGCGGCGGCCCTGGTCACCGGCGAGGAGCGCATCGTTCCCGAACGCGCCCGCTACTTCGTGTGCACGACGGAATCGATGCCCCTCGACATGGCGGTCGAGTTCCTCGCCGTCGACGAGATCCAGCTTGCCGCCGACGCCGAGCGCGGTCACGTGTTCACCGACCGCATGCTGCGGGCGAGGGGCACCGAGGAGACCATCCTGATGGGCGCCTCCACGATGCGCCCCGCGATCAGGGCGCTCCTGCCGGAGGCCCGCTTCGTCGTCAGGCCCCGGTTCTCGGACCTCGCCTGGTCCGGATTCCGCAAGCTCTCGCGCCTGCCTCCCAGAAGCGCCGTCGTCACCTTCTCGATCGCCGACGTCTACGAGCTCGCCGAGCGGCTGCGCCGCCAGCGGGGCGGCTGCGCCGTCGTCCTGGGCGCCCTTTCCCCGCGTGTCCGCAACGCCCAGATCGCCATGTACCAGGCCGGCGAGGTCGACCACATCGTCGCCACCGACGCCATCGGCATGGGTCTCAACATGGACGTCAGCCATGTCGCCTTCGCGGCGCTGCGGAAGTTCGACGGCAGGGCGGTGAAGGCCCTGGCGCCCCACGAGCTCGCGCAGATCGCCGGACGCGCCGGGCGCCACACCAACGACGGCACCTTCGGCACCACCGCGGCGCTTCGCGGCATGGACGAGGGTCTCGTGCGGGCCATCGAGAACCACGCCTTCGACAACGTCGGCGCCCTGATGTGGCGCAACCCGTCCCTCGACTTCCGCAGTTCCCGGGCGCTGCTGAGGAGTCTCGCCAGGTCGCCCGGCGGCGGTTTTCTCGTGCGCGCGCCCATGGCGGACGACCACAGGACGCTGGCCGATCTCGTCCGCGACCCGGAGATCGCGGACATCGCCTCGAACCCCGAGGCGGTGCGCCTCCTGTGGGAAGTCTGCCAGGTCCCCGACTACCGCAAGGTCCTGCACGATCACCATGTCCGCCTCGTCGCCCACATCTACCGGCACCTGACCGGACCCCGCGGGCGGCTGCCCGAGGACTGGGTGAAGCGCAGCATCGGCCGCCTCGACCGCGTCGACGGCGATCTCGACCTGCTGATGAGCCGCATCGCCCACATCCGCACCTGGACCTACATCTCCCACCGCAGCGACTGGGCGACCGATCACGACGGCCTCAGGGAGGAAACCCGCGCCATCGAGGACCGGCTCTCCGACGCGCTCCACGAGCGCCTCATCCTGCGCTTCGTCGACCGGCGCATGGCCGCCGTCGCCCGGCGCCTCAAGGACGGCGATGCGCTCGACATCGTCGTCGACGACGCCGGCCGCGTCCTCGTCGAGGGCGAAGCCGTCGAACGGCTCGAGGGTCTCCGGCTCCTGCGGCCGTCGGGGACGAGGCCGCGCTTCGACCGCGCGCTCGCCGCGCGCTCGCGCCTCGTGGCCGCCGCGGAGGTGGCGCGGCGGGTCCGTGATCTGGCCGGCGACGGCGCCTCGAACTTCGCCCTCGATTCGCACCTCAGGCTGCTGTGGCGCGGCGCACCCGTCGCGCGGCTGGCGGCCGGGCGCTCGGTCCTTGAGGCCGGTGTCAGGGTTCTCGCTTCGGATGTCCTCGTCCGCGGAGACGAGGACAGGGTGCGGGCGAGGCTGCAGGCATGGCTGGAGGAGCGCGTCGCGACGGGCGCCGCTGCGCTGGTCGAACTCGCCGCCGCGGATCCCGGCGGTGCCGGCCGCGGCATCACCTTCCAGCTCGTCGAGGGTCTCGGCGTCTCGCCCGGCGCGGCCTGCCTCGACCTGGTGCGCGGCCTCGATGCCGGGGAACGCCGCGCCCTTGCGCGGCTCGGCGTCAGGTTCGGCACGCTGGCCGTCTACGTGAAGCCCCTGATGTCGTCCCTCGACCTCGAGCTGCGCGCCGCGCTTTGGTCCCTGGCCGCGGGCCGCGTCGCCGTTCCGGACGTCCCGAAGAAGGGCGAGGTCGCGCTTGCCGCCGACGAGGCGCTTCCCGATCCCTTCTATCACGCGATCGGCTATCTGAGGCTCGGTCCGCGCGCCCTGCGCGTCGACATGGCCGAGAGGCTTGCCGCCGCCCTGCGCCGGCTGACGCGCCGGGGACCGGCGGCGGCGCCCGGCGAGCTTGTCTCGCTCTCCGGATCGAGCCGCGAGGATTTCGTCGCCATCGCGGAAGCCCTCGCCTTCCGCGCCCGCATCGTGGACGCGGAGGTCATCGTCTCCCTGCCGCGGCGGCGCCCGAGGCCGGCGAAGCGGCAGGCTCCCCGCCGCGGGGACTCGCCCTTTGCCGGACTCGCGGACCTGGAGCTCGCCCGTTGACGTCCCCCGCCATGCGGATCGACAGGTGGCTGTGGCATGCCCGCTTCTTCAGGACGCGGACCATGGCGGCGCACGTGGTGGCGAGCGGGCGCGTCAGGCTCAACCGGCAGCGGATCACCAAGTCCCACGCCAGGCTCCAGCCGGGCGATGTCCTGACCTTTCCCCAGAACCGGCGGGTGCGCGTCGTCCGCGTTCTCGAGGTCAGCGAGCGCCGGGGACCGCCGTCGGAAGCCGCCGGACTCTACGAGGACATGACCGCCGGCGATGCGGCGCCTTGACCGCCGGGGCCGCCTTCTGTCATGACGGGCATACCATGTTCGCGCGCATCAGGAGCCTGCTCGACATCGAGGTCCGGGAAGAGCCGGCCCGGGCCTCCCCGGATCACGAGCTGCGCCTCGCCTCGGCCGCCATCCTCGTCGAGGCGGTGCTCATCGACGGCCATGTCGACGAGCGCGAGATGCGGCATCTCCACGCGGTGCTCGCGGAGCATTTCGCCCTGGACGGGGACGAGGCGCGCGTGCTGGTCCGCGAGGCGGAGAGGATCGCCGCGGAATCCGTGGACTGGAACCGCTTCACGCGCGTCCTCAAGGCGCAGTTCGACGCCGCGGAGCGGCTCGACATGATGGAGCGGCTCTGGGAAGTGGTGCTCGCCGACGGCGAACTCCACGCCTACGAGGATTCGCTCGTCCGCAGGATCGCCGGCCTGCTCCACGTGGATGACCGGGCGAGGGCGCAGGCCAGGCGGCGCGCCGAGGCGAGACTCGCGGACCGCCACCTTGACCGCGGCGGCGATCGTCCTAGATAAGCCATACGCCTTTGCCACCACCGTCCGGCGACCACCGGGCGAGGAGGGTTCATGACCTACATCGTCATCGACGCCTGCATCAGGTGCAAGCTCACCGACTGTGTCGAGGTGTGCCCGGTGGACTGCTTCTACGAAGGCGAGAACATGCTGGTCATCCACCCCGACGAGTGCATCGACTGCGGCGTCTGCGAACCGGAATGTCCGATCGACGCCATCAGGCCCGACACCGACCCGGGTCTCGAGGAGTGGCTGGAGCTGAACAGGGAGTATGCGGAGATCTGGCCCAACATCACCCGCCAGAAGGAGCATCCCGCCGACTCCGACGAGTGGCGCGACGTCAAGCACAAGAAGCAGTACTTCAGCCCCAATCCCGGTTCGGGCTGAAGGGGGAGCGACAAGGCTTCCTTTTCCGTCGCGGACATGTCATGATTGCCGCCTCCCCGACAATGCCTTGGGGTTTCCTTACCGTGAAGGTCAGCTTCACGCCGCCGTAAGCCTTGTCGAGAAGAACACGCAGCCGGAAGACGGCGGCGTGCCCGGCGAACTTGAAGAGGATCGGCAGGCTACGGACCGATGTCTACGCAAGAGCTCAATCTCAAGCCAGGTGACTATGTGGTGTACCCGACCCACGGGGTCGGCATGGTGAAGAAGGTGGAAACCCAGACCATCGGCGACGCCCGTCTCGAGATGGTGGTCGTGAACTTCGAGCAGGACAAGATGATCCTCCACGTCCCCGTGGACAAGGTCTCGTCTTCGGGCATGCGAAAGCTCTCGTCGAGGGATATCATGAAGAGCGCGCTCACCACCCTCAAGGGACGGGCGCGGATCAAGCGGACGATGTGGAGCAGACGTGCCCAGGAGTACCAGGCCAAGATCAATTCCGGCGACCCGGTCTCCATCGCCGAAGTGGTGCGCGACCTTCACGTCCGGGTGGGAGAGCCCGAGCAGTCCTACAGCGAGCGGCAGCTCTACGAGGCGGCCCTCAGCCGGCTCTCACGCGAACTCGCCGCCGTCGAGGGCGTCAAGCAGGACCAGGCGGAAACCAAGATCGAAAAGACCCTTCAGGCGGCCTGACGGCAAGCGTTCCGCCCCTGGCGGACGGGACCTGCGGAGGCGCCGGTGACCGCGCTCGATTCCAGCCGCTTCGGCGTGCTCACCGGCTGGCGGCGGGTCTGGGCCGTCGCCTCCATCGAGGGCCGGCGGACGCGGCTGTCGCGTCTCCACGCGGACCTCTACGAGCGTTTCCGTCCCGGCGACCGCCTCGTCTACCTCGGCAACGCGCTGGGATCCGGCGAGGACCCCGCCGGAACGCTCGACGACCTGATCGCCTTCCGCCGCGCGGTCCTCGCCAGGCGCGGCATGATGCCGGACGACATCGTCTTCCTGAGGGGCACCCAGGAAGAGATGTGGCAGAAGCTCCACCGGCTGCATCTGGCCGCCGATCCCCACGGCGTGCTCTCCTGGACGATCCGCCAGGGCATGGCCTCGACGGTCGCCTCATACGGCAACACGGTCCAGGAGGGCCTGACGGCCGCCCGCGCGGGCGTCAACGCCATGGCGCACTGGACCGCGAGGCTCAGAGCCGCCATGGAGGCGCGTCCGGGCCACCGCGAGCTGATGAGCCACCTGAAGAGGGCGTCCGTGACCGACAACGGCGCCCTGCTCTTCGTCCACGCCGGTCTCGATCCCGCGCGCGCCCTCGAGGTCCAGGCCGATGCCTTCTGGTGGCATCCGCGAGGGTTCCGGGAGATGACCGGTCCCTACTCCGGCTTCCGTCTCGTGGTGCGCGGGTTCGATCCCGATCACGCGGGACTCGAGGTCGGCGAGTTCAGAGTGTCCCTCGACGGCGGCGGAGCCGACGGCCATCTCGTCGCCGGCTGCTTCGACGACTCGGCGCGCCTTGTCGACCGGATCACAGCCTGAACGGAGGAACGGCAGGAGATGAATGCGAACCTGACAGTCGACGGCAACCGCCTCTGGGAGACGATCATGGCGATGGCGCGGATCGCGCCGACCGCGAAGGGCGGCAACTGCCGGCTGGCGCTCACCGACGACGACCGCGAGGGGCGCGACCTCTTCGTCGGCTGGTGCGAGGACGCCGGCATGACGGTGACCGTCGACCGCATGGGCAACATCTTCGCGCGCAGGCCGGGAACCGATCCGGAGGCGCTTCCCGTCGCGACGGGAAGCCACCTCGACACCCAGCCCACGGGCGGGAAGTTCGACGGCGTCTACGGCGTGCTGGCGGGACTCGAGGTCGTGCGCACCCTCAACGACGCGGCGATCGCGACCGGGGCGCCGATCGAGGTGGTATGCTGGACCAACGAGGAGGGTGCGAGGTTCGCCCCCGCCATGATCGGGTCCGGCGTCTTTTCCGGGGACTTCAGCCTCGAGTACGGCCATTCGAGGAGCGATGCCGGGGGCCGGACCATCGGCGGGGAGCTCGAGCGCATCGGCTATCTCGGCGAGGAGGAGCCCGGCGGCCACCGGCTCGGCTGCCACTTCGAGGCGCACATCGAGCAGGGACCCGTCCTGGAAGCCGGCAACACGACCGTGGGCGTGGTCACCGGAGTCCAGGGAGTCCGCTGGTTCGACGTCCGCGTCGCCGGCATGGAGGCGCACGCGGGGCCGACGCCGATGGAGATGCGCCGCGACGCCCTCGTCGCGGCGGCGAGATTCATCACCGCGGTCGACCGCATCGCCCTCGACGAGGCGCCCCAGGGGCGCTCCACCTGCAAGGTCACGGACTGCCGGCCGTCGGGCACCCGCAACACCATCGCCGGAGAGGTGGTCCTCACCGTCGATCTCAGGCACCCCGAGCTGCCGGCCTTCGAGCGGATGGCTGAAGCCCTCCGCCGCACCGCGGCGGAGATCGCCCGGGAGACCGGCGCCGCCATCGAGGTCGACGAGATCTGGACGTCGCCCCCTGTCGCCTTCGACGACTCCTGCATCGACGCGGTCAGGCGCGCCGCCCGGCTGGCGGGATGCAGCCACATGGAGATGGTCTCCGGCGCCGGACACGACTCCGTCTACATCAGCCGGGTGGCGCCGACGGCCATGATCTTCGTGCCCTGCGAAGGCGGCATCAGCCACAACGAGATCGAGAACGCGACGCCAGGCGACCTCGAGGCGGGCTGCAACGTCCTGCTGCACGCGATGCTCGACCGCGCCCGCCCCGCCGGCGCTCCCGAAACACCCTGACCCCGCCGACTCCTCAGACGAGTCCCGGAAAGTTTTCACACATGAGCCACTCCCTCGTGAAACGCAGAGACGAAATCCGGCCCGCCATGCTCCCTGAGCTCGCGTTCGCAGAGCAAGTCAGGCACGGTGAACTCGAACGGGAGCCGGAACACCGGTTCGACAAGGCTCCCGCGGTCGAGGTCAATCAGGACGGAGGTGTCAGACACCAGGACACTCACGCTCCGGCAGGTTCCGCGTCCACGCTCGGCGGTTCGTCCATGCGCCGGTTGAGCTCGTGGACGGAATGGCCGAGCAGTTCGGCAGCCTTCGCTTCCGAGATCGCTCCCTCGGACAGGGCCCGAAAACACAAGCGCTCGAACCGCTGGGGCCGCTCACCGGGCATCGCCGAAGGCTCCTTGTATGGCGGGCTGCGCCAGCCGCGGCGGGTGAACTCGTTGAACAGCCTTCGAAACGCAGGCGCACCGAGGATTCCGAGGTCCTTGCAACGGTAGGTGAGCGCCTGGACGCTCACACCGAAGATGCGCTTGAGCTCGAAGAGTTCGCCCCAGCCGATGGACTTGCGGTGTTTGCCGGTCTGTGACCGCAGAGTCTCGGCCGGCATCAGGAACGCGCCGGCGAAACGATGCGCGGCTTTCTCCTCGTCGACCTTCGCCATCGGCTCGAGGGCCATGTGGCCGAGCTCATGCGCGAGCGTGAAGCGCTGGCGTTCGCCCCAATCGTCCCGGTTCACGACAACGACCGACGCAAGGCCCCGGTCTTCACGGCGCACCCGGGCCGTGAGCCCGTCGATGTCAGGGAGGCTCATCGAGAGGACCTTGATGCCGCGTTCCTCCAGCAAATCGACAAGGTTCGGGATCGGATCGAGACCAAGACCCCAGTGCGCGCGCATGCCGCGCGCGGCCTGCTCGGCCTCGGCCGGGTCGCGCAACACTGGCCAGGGGGCGTCACGCGGCATGTCCCGCGCGACGGTGGGGAGCCCCAGGATCTCCTCGACCGCGAGGTATCGTTCCAGGAGGTGCAGGACGTTGGCTTCGACCTGCGCTTCCTCACGGCGACTGGTGAGCCGCTTCTTCCGGAAGTCGACGGCTTCGAGGCGAATCTCGCTGTCGCTGGCCAGGTAGTCGATCGGTAGGTCGAGGGCGTCGGCCAGCGCGATGAGCACGCCCGAGCTGGGCATCGACTCGCCGCGTTCGTACTTGCTGATCGCCTGCGCCGTCACGCGGTTGTCGATTCGGGCTTCCAGATCGCGTAGAGACAGGCCGCAGGCACGGCGCGACACCCTGATGCGTTGCCCCACAGTCGTTTTCAACTTCCGGCGCATCGGTTGTCAAATTATGTATAGAGGAGATGTTTGTCAATTGCAGGAACGGGACCGCGATCAGGACATCCCATGTGGACGGGCGAACCCCTTGTTCCGTTTGGCTTCAGTCAGTCCTTTACCCACACCGGATTGAGCAGCTGCTGCATCGCTATCGTCAGCACTTCACGCGGTTCTTCGCCGGCGCCGTGTTCACGCGCAGCATACTGTCCGACGGGCAACCCAAGGTCGTTCGTGCCGGCCTTACGCCAAACCGCGATCTCCCGGATGGCAGGACTGGATCCGGGGCTGGCGGCATCGGCCACAACGAGACCGGGAACACGACGCCAGGCGGTCTCGAGGCGCGCTCCAAGCGATGCCCGCCCGGCCGGCGCTTCTTCAGTCCCCTTCGATCCTCAGGCGCTCGAGCAGTTCGCGCATGTCGTCGGGAATGGCCGTCTTGACCCTCCCGGCGAGGTCGAAGCACAGCGTCGTCGCCCGCGCCCGGGCCGTCACCTCGCCGGTCGTCACGTTGGACATGCGCGAACGGTAGGTCAGGGAGGTCTTTCCGAGCTTCTCGACGCCGGATTCGATCACCAGGGGATCGTTGACCATCATCTCGGCGACGAAGTCGATCTCCACGCGAACGTCGACGAAGCCCAGGCCCCCGTCGTCCAGCCGCTGCCTGGTGATGCCGGCGCGCTGGATCATGTGCCAGCCCGCCTGGTCGAACCTGACGTAGTACTGGACGGCGTTCATGTGACCCTGGTGATCGCAGTCCCAGGCCGTCACCATGGAACGGTGCGTCTCGATCCAGCCCTGCATGGCGATGACCTACACCGTGCGGACCCTTGAGGCAACGCGCATCAAGCGGCGTCGGGCCCGTCGCGGAGGACCGCGTGGACGTCGATCTCCATGTCGAGCCAGGGGCGGGCGAGGCCGGCGACGACGATCGCGTCGAGGATGACGGGGATGCCCCGCAGGTGCCGGCCGATCACCCTCGAGGCCGGCTCGATGAAGGCGCGGTCCGTCACCCACAGCTTCACCTTGCAGATGTCCTCGAGATCGCCGCCGGCCTCCGCGAGGAGGACCTTCAGGTTGGCGACGGCCTGCTCGGTCTGCCGGGCGGCGTCGCCGAGACCGTGAAAGGTGCCGTCGAGATCGTGGCCGGTCTGGCCGCGGATCGCCAGCCAGCGCCCGGCGCGCACCGCCATGGCGAGGCGGGAGCCGAGCTTCTGCTGGCCCCGGTACCAGCGGTCGGTGTCGAAGACCCTGAAGCGCTCGTGAACGGCCATCGTCTCAATACCTGAGCCTGGTGCTGACGCGGTTGTGGAGCCGTCCGCCCCGCAGGAAACGGGCGAGGTTGGCAAAGAACCTGTCGAGCGTGTCGGGAATGTAGGTCCTGATGTCGTCGGACGAGCAATGGGGCGAGATGACGAGATTCGGCGTCGCCCACAGGCGCGATCCGGAAGGCAGCGGCTCGGGATCGAAGACGTCCAGGACGGCCCCGGAGAGATGGCCGCACTCGAGGAGGTCGCAAAGGGCGTCGTAGTCGACGATCCGCGCGCGTCCCATGTTGAGCAGGGTGGCGCCTTCCTTCATCAGGGAAAGCCTGCGGCGGTCGAGCAGATTGCGGGTCTCGCCGGTGAGCGGCGCCATCACGACGACGGTATCGGCTTCGGGAAGCACCGTGTCGATCTCCCCGACGCGCACGACCCTGTCCGCCCAGCGGAAGGGCCTGCCGGTCCGCGTGACGCCGATCACCGTCATGGCAAGGCGCTGCCTGAGCCAGCGCGCCGTGGGACCTCCCATGCCGCCCAGGCCGATGACGACGGCCGTGCCGCCCTCGAGGCGGGTGGTGAAGCGCCGCGCCCAGCGTCTTTCGGGCTTGTTCGTCGCGAAGAAGGGCAGGCCGTGGGCCATGGCCAGGACCGAGGCTGCGGCGAACTCGGCGGCCTTGGGCCCGTGAACGCCGCTGTTGTTGGTGAGTGCCAGACCCTTCCAGACCCAGTCGAAGGGCTGCAGATGCTCGGTCCCGGCGCCGGTCAGCGTGATCCAGCGCAGTTTCGGCGCCATGGCCTTGAGGTCGGGGCCGGGGAATCTCCAGCCGATCATGATGTCGGCCTCCGCGATTCCCTCGGCGAAGCGGTCGTGGTCCCAGCTCCAGTCGAAGCGGACACGGCGGGCGAGGTCCCGGTGGCGCGAGCAGGCGGCCGCGACCAGATCCTCCGTCACCCAGAAGACGCGTGCCTGGGACGAGAGCGCGCTGACATGGACCTTCAGGCGGGACGCCATGTCACGATGCCAGGACCCGGTCGAGCACCCAGTTGTCGATGGTATGGACAAGGGGTTCGAGGTGGCTGAACCTTCCGGGCTCGACAAAGGGGGACGACATTCCGATCTGCTGGAGATTCGAGACATCGTTGTCTTCCACGATCGACTTGTTCCAGCGGGCGTAGTAGTTGCCGACCAGTTCGTCGAAATCGCCGCGCGCGGCGGTGGCCTCGGGGAAGCAGGAGCCGACGATCAGCTTCGTCTTCGCGGCGCTGACGGGGTGGAGTTCCAGCCACCACATGCAGTCGTAGGTCAGACCGAACATGGTCGAGGGGTAGACGAGGATGTAGTAGGTGCCGCTGGCGGCATTGCCCTCGAGTGAGGGAATGTAGGGGAAGCCCTTCATCCCCTCGAGCAGCGCCCGGCTTCCCGTGTGGCGGGTGAAGAGACCGCAGTATTCGCCGTCGGCGGGTATCGGCGGATTGTGATCGCGTTTCTGCTTCTGAATGGTCTGCTGGTGAACCGTCGGAACGTGATAGCTCTCCATCGCGTTCTCGACATAGATCTTCCAGTTGCAGTCGAGGTCGTATTCGACGCGCCGCGTGGTGACCATGGTCTCGAGGCGATAGGACGCCAGCACAGCGGGAAGGTCACCCAGCCACGCCTCGAGAGGCTCGGCCTCGTGATCGAAACTGAGGAACAGGAAGCCTGCCCAGGTCTCCAGGCGCAACTCGATCAGTCCGTAGTCCTTGCGGTCGAAACCTTGCGTGTCCTCCATCTCCATGGCGCCGATCAGGCGCCCGTCGTCGATGGCGTAGGTCCAGGCGTGGTAGGGGCAGGAGAAGACGGTGCAGGTGCCTTCGCCCGACATGATCCTGGCTCCCCGGTGACGGCAGGTGTTGGCGAAGGCGCGTACCCGCCCGTCCCGGCCCCGCACCACCACGACGGGAACGCCGGCGAACACGAAGGCGAAGTAGCTTCCCGGTTGGGGCAGGCGATCCTCGCGTCCGATGAAGTTCCAGCACCTCATGAAGATCGTCTCCACTTCGCGCCGGAAGAAACTCTGGGACGTGTAGCAGTCGGCGGGCAGGGTCTCGGCCTCGAGCAGCGGCCTGCGCGTCGCCTTGTAGCGCTCCGGGTCGAACAGGGATGGGTTCATGTCGAACGTGGTTCCTCCTCCTTGCGCCGCGCAACGAACGCCTCGAGCTCCTCGGCGACCGCCGGATCGAGAGGCGGGGGTTCGAAGCGGCGAACCAGCTCCTTCCAGATTCGGTTGGCGCGCTCCGTGGCGGTCCGCGCGCCGTCCTCCTGCCAGGTCTCGAAGTTGCGCCAGTCGGACAGCATGGGACTGTAGAACGCTGTCTCGTAGTGCTCCAGCGTATGGTGCGCCCCGAAGAAATGCCCGCCGGGCCGGACCTCGGCGATGGCCTCGAAGGCGAGCGTGTCGTCGTCGATGGCCATCGGCTGCAGGAACTCGGCCATCATCTGCAGCATCTCGGCATCGAGCACGGCCTTCTCGAAACTCGCGGTCAGCCCTCCCTCGAGCCAGCCGGCGCCGTGGTGCACAAGGTTGGCATGGCCCATGACGGCGCCCCAGATCGACATCTGGGACTCGTAGGCCGCCTGGGCATCCACGGCATTCGAGGCATTCGTGTTGCTCGACCGGTAGGGCAGCGAGTACCTGCGTGCAAGCTGGCCGCCAACCAGCGTGGCCTTGGAGTACTCCGGCGTTCCGAAGGCGGGCGCGCCGGTCTTCATGTCGACATTGCTGGTGAAGCCGCCGTAGAAGACGGGCGCTCCCGGGCTGACGGCCTGGGTGAAGGCGATTCCGGCCAGGGCCTCCGCGTTCTGCTGAACGAGCGCGCCCGGGATGGTGGCCGGACTCATCGCCCCCGACAGGGTGAACGGGGTCAGCGACACGGCCTGGCCGTTCCTTGCCGCCTCCATCAGCCCCTCGAGCATGGGGCCGTCGAGGCGCCTGGGAGAATTCACGTTGATCGTGGTGAAGAAGCCCGGTTCCCCGCGAATCTCCTCGCGTGTCCTGCCCCTGGCGATCGCGAGCATGTCCACGGCGTCGCTGACCCGCTGCCGGCCGAGACCGGTGGCATGCCAGACCTTGTCCGAATACGTCAGGATGGTGAGCATGCAATCGAGATGCCGGGTCTCGGCGTCGAGATCGATCGGCGCCACGGGAACGCCTCCGCACAACTGCAGGATGTTGAGGCTCTGCATCAGCTTGATGTAGTTCCTGTAGTCCGCGAAGTTGCCGGGCCGGCGGCCGCCGTCGAGGTCGCTGGCATTGGGCGGACCGCCCACCGAATTGAAGGCGATATGGTTGCCGCCGAAGGTGACGGCGCGCTCGGGATTGCGCGGGGTCAGGGTGAATTCCGGCGGCGCCAGGGAGACCAGCTCCATCACGAGGTTCCGGTCGAAGCGGACGAGTTCGCCGGCGACGTCGGCCCCGGCGGCCTTCAGCACATCCCTTGCCGGGCTTGAGAGAAACTCGATGCCGAGCTCCTCGAGAACGCGCAGCGACGTCTCGTGAATGGCCTCGAGATGGTCTGCCGAGACGACCTCCACCGGCGGATAGGGGTTCTTCAGACGGCGCCAGGAGAGCTGCTGAACGCCATCGGCTCCCGAACGCCTCTGACGCCGCCTTCCGCTTCGCCGGCTCACGGGCGTTTCTCCGGCACGACGCGCTCGCGGCGCACCCGCACGCGTTCCGGAGGCAGTCGATACTCCCGGGCGAAACGGTGTCCCGAGTAGACGGCATCCACCACGAGACCCGGCGCCAGGCAGTCTCCGATGGCGGTCACGTTCAAACTGTCGTCCATGGACGCGAGCTCCCCGACGAGGCTGTCGTTTGGGCGGCGAGACGTGACGAGAACCAGGGAACGGCAGGCGATCTCGAAGGGCGCCCCGGTCTGCGCGTGACAGAGCCGGAGACGGTCCGTCTCGATGGAGTCGATCCGGCCGAGCGTCACCGTCTTCACCCCGGCCCCGTGGAGGCGGGGCACCAGCAGGTGATGCTCGTCGGTCTCCCTGGTCCAGACCGACACCTCCGGTGCGGGCGTGAGCAGCGTGACATCCCTTCCCTCGCCCGCCAGGCGTTCGGCGAGAGCCCCGGCAACGGCATAGTGGTCGTCATCATAGACCACCACCGGGTCCAGGAGGCGGGGCCCGTCGCGGCAGAGAAGATCGTCGGCCGTCAGCACGTGGTCCTCGCCGGCCCCCGGGATCGGATGGATGTGACTGCGGCCGGTACCGTCGCGCACCCAGGCGGAACCCGTGGCGATCACGATATCGCGCGCACCGAAGGCCGCGACATCGCCGGCCGACAACCTGCTTTCGCGAAAGAAAGCCACGCGGGAGGACTTCCCGATCTGGCCGACCCGCCAGTCCACGACGCGCTTCCATGCCTGAAGACCCGGCAGGCGCGAGACCTCCAGGAGGTGGCCTCCGGCCTCCCGTCCCGCATCGGCCAGGGTCACCCGGCAGCCTCTCTCGCCCAGGGCGCGCGCCGCCTCCAGGCCGGCCGGACCGGCTCCCACCACCAGCACCTCCTGCGCGGTGTCGACGGCGGGGATCGATTCGGGATGCCATCCCCTTCGCCATTCCTCTCCCATGGTCGGATTCTGGGTGCAGCGGATGGGCACGCATCCCTTGAAGGCCGCCCGGCAGATGTTGCATCCGATGCACTCGCGAATGTCGTCGATCCTGCCCTCCTCCACCTTCCTGGGCAGGAAGGGATCGGCGATCGAGGGCCGCGCGGCGCCGATCATGTCGAGAACGCCGCGCCTGATCTGGCTTGCCATGGCATCGGGGCTCGTGAAGCGTCCGACTCCGACGACCGGCTTGTTCGTCAGCGGCTTGACCCATTTCTGGTAGTCTTCCTGGAAGCCTTCCTCGAAGAAGCGGGAACTTCCCGAATCGGTGCGGTAGTCGGCGATGTTGATGTCCCAGAGATCGGGAAGATCGGCGAGCATCTCCACGACCTCGCGTCCCTCCCCCTCGCTCACCAGGCCGGGTTCGCCCGAGAGTTCGTCGATCGAGAACCGGACGGCCACGGCGCAGGTCCCGTCCAGCGCTTCCATGGTGTCCTCGATCATCTCTCGGGTCAGGCGGACGCGGTTTTCCAGGCTTCCCCCGTATTCGTCCGCGCGCCGGTTGAAGCGGCGGCTGATGAACTGGGCCGGCAGGTAGGCGTGGCCGGCATAGACATAGATGATGTCGAATCCCGCGCGGCGGGCGCGCAGCGCCGCCTCGACCTGCCAGCGGCGCAGCTGGCGGATGTCTTCGCTGTCCATCGTCCGCGCGTGGAGCGGCGAGAGATACCCGATGGGCCTTCCGGTGGGGGCCATCGGCACGTCGCGGGTCATCCTGACGCCGGAATAGAGACCGCCGTGCCACAGCTGGGTGGCCGCCAGGGCGCCGTGCCCGTGGATGGCCTCGGCGATCGGGGCCATGGCCCTGACGTCGTCCTCGTCCCACAGGCTGCAGCTCGGGAAGGGAGCGTCGTCGCTCGTGGGATGGATGGACGTGTACTCCGTCGAGACGACCGCCCAGCCGCCCTCGGCCTTCACGCCCCGCATGGCGGCGAGCGTCGCCGGCCGCTCGTATCCCATGCCCGTGCAGTGGGGCACCTGGTAGAAGCGGTTCTTCGCCGTCAGCGGACCGATTCTGACGGGCTCGAAGAGGATGTCGAAGCGGGGGTCGCGCGCCATCACATGTGATCCCGCGGGATCGTCTCGTCCCACTGCCGCACGAGAAACCGCTCGTCGTCCTCGAAGGCTTCGAGCGTCGCCTCGACATGGAAGTTCCCGGCATCGCATGTGAACGAGATCCTGGTCTCGGTCCTCGGCTTCCAGGCTCCGCGTTCCGCGCGGACGATCCGCACCATGTCGGTGCGCGCGCTCGCAGGGTCGCCCTCGCGGATGCTGAAGATCTCTTCCGAGCGCTTGGAGACCACGAGATCGATGTCCTCGAGCCGCGTGCGTCCGGTGTCGTCGATGCGGTGGAGAACGAGCGAATTCTCCCCGATGTCACGGGTGAGCGTCAGGGAGCTCCTGCCCTCCTCCAGCACGCTCGCCGGATGATCGGGCGCAAACTCGACCTTGCCGAAGTCCGGCGCGGCGTCGCCGGTGCCGGTGCCGGAGCGCACGGGCAGGACGAGCTCGGAACCCTCGCAGGCAAGCCGCAGCGTGGCGGTCTCCGGCGGCGGCCACGCCATGGGCCAATAGCCGGTCGAGACCGCCAGGCGTATCCTGTTGCCGGGGCTGAAACGCCAGGCGGTGTCGTTGAGGCGCACGACGACCCGTTCGGCGCGGCCGGGAACCATCGGTTCGGGCCGCTCATGGGAACGGCGGTGCGCGAGGTTCAGGAGGCCGAAGGTCACCCGGCTCGAGCGGCCCTCGGGCGTCACCTCGCACAGCCTTACCGCCACCTGGGCCTGCGGCCGGTCGCTGGCGATGGAAAGCGCGACCTCGGGCGCACCCAGGACGGCAACCGGCTCCTCGAGAACCGCGCTGTCGAAACAGAGCGACTCCATGTCGTCCGTCGCCTGGTCGGACGCGAACTCGGGGCCCTCGCCCCCGCCGTCCCGGGGACACCATTCACCTCCCGCCATGCCGCACGAAAGCGGCGTGGCGATGTCGAACGCGCCTGCCAACAATGGTTCGTCGTCGAGCGAGCGGTCGCCGAGATGGAGCCTCCTCGTTGCCGTCTCGGGAGGCCAGGCGTTCTCGGTGATCCAGCGGCCCGCGACCCGGGGATGCATCGCATGGGGCCGCAGGTCCTCCTGCATCCACAGAACGAGCGCCGGCTCCCGGTCGACCCCGTTCTCCTCGCCCTTCAGCCAGCGATCCCACCACCTCAGGCCCTCCTGGAGGAAGCCTGCCGGTTCGCCGGGGAACCCGAAATGGGGATAGACATGGGTCCAGGGGCCCACCAGCGCGCGCCTGGGTCCCGGAAGGTGCTCCATCATGCGCAGCAGCGCGTTGGTGTAGCCGTCGGTCCAGCCGCCCACGCAGTAGACCGCGGCCTCGATGGCGCCGTAGTCCCCGGCAACGGAACCGTGACGCCAGAAACCGTCCCGGCGCTGATGACGGGTCCACTCGACGAGCGGACAGCCCGTCTCCTCCAGGCGTTTCAGCCAGGTGTCGCGCCAGGCCTCGCCGACGACGAGCGGGTCGGGCCAGCGCGAGAGACAGGAGAAGATGCCGCTTCCCCAGCTGACATGGTCGTTGAGGAGGCAGCCACCCATGTAGTGGACGTCGTCGAGGTAGCGGTCGTCCGTCGAACAGCAGGTGATGATCGCCTTCAGCGAAGGCGGGCGGCGGGCCGCGACCTGGAGGGCCGCGAAACCGCCCCAGGAGATGCCGATCATGCCTGTGGCTCCCGTGCACCAGGGCTGGCCGGAGATCCACGCGAGCGCCTCGCAGAGATCGTCCTGCTCGCTCTCGAGGTATTCATCGAAAAGGACGCCGTCGGAGTCGCCGGAGCCGGCGAGATCGAGCCTGATGGCGGCATAGCCGTGGCCCGCCCACCACGGGTGGGTGAGAGCATCCTGGAGGATCGTGCCGTCGAGTCTCCTGTAGGGGATGGCCTCGACGATGGCGGGCACCGGATGACTCGCCGCATCCTCCGGCAGCCACAGGCGCGCTGCGAGGCGCCGCCCTCCCGATACCGGGATCCAGACCGTCAGGTGTTCCCGGACCGTCATGCCGTCCCCGGCCTTTGAGGCGGCGGGCGCCGTTCGGGCACGTCGAGCCAGGGACGCCGCTCCTCGAGGGCATGGGCGATGCGAAAGACGCGAGGATCGTCGAAGGGACGGCCGACGATCTGGATCCCGGTCGGCAGGCGGTCGGCGGTCAGGCCCGAGGGCACGGCCAGCACCGGCACGTGACCGAACATGTTCCACAGCACGGTCATGGCCGCCTCGGTGTCGGTCACGCACCGTCCGTTGACCTCGACGGTGTCCTTCTGCCAGGCGGTGGCAGGGAACTGCGGACAGGCCACGGTCGGCGTGACGAAGGCGTCATGGTCGACGAAGAGGGGGCCGAGGTGGTCCCTCCAGATCTCTCCGGCGACGACGAGCGAGCGCCGGTAGTCGTCGGCCGTGAAGCTCCTCGCGGTCTCGACGAGCTGGGGCACGTAGTCGCTGACGATGTCGCCGTGGTGGTCGAGCGCGGCCTGGAGCTGGCTTGCGGCGAGGAACTCCTGGCCGCCGTGGCCGAGACGGATCGCCTCCGACGCCCAGTCCACCGTCACCTCGCGGACCCGGGCGCCCGCATCCTCGAGCGCCGCCATGGCCAGCCGGGTCTGGCGCTCGACGTCGGGCACGACCTCGTGGTGGCCCAGATCGATGGAAAAGGCGATCTTCAGGCCGGCGATGCCGCCGCCGTCCTCGGGCACGACCACCGTGTCGACGAGGCTGTTGTGATCCAGCGGATCGGGGCCGGACATGAGGTTCGCCATCATCGCCGCGTCCTTCACCGTGCGGGTCATGGGACCGTGATGCAGGTACATGGCGAAGCTGTTCGCCCCGGGCATGGGAATGCGGCCGAAGGGCGCCTGCCAGCCGACGACTCCGCACTGGCTGGCCGGCTGGCGGATCGACCCGGTACTGTCGCCGCCGGTGGCAAGGGACACCGCGCCGGCGGCGAGCGCCGCTGCCGAACCGCCCGAGGAGCCGCCCGGAGAGACGGCGTGGCGCCAGGGATTGCGCGTGACGCCCCAGAGCCTCGACTGGGTGGTGTAGAGCCACCCGAACTCGGGCATGGTGGTCCGTGCGAAGAGAATCGCGCCGGCGTCGAGCAGCCTCGCGACACCGGGATCGGTCGTGCCGGCCACGTGCTCGCGCCAGATCATCGAACCCGACGCCGTCCTCCTGCCGGCGACGCACGCGGAATCCTTGATGGCAAGCGGAATCCCCGCAAGCGGGCCGGGGTCGCGGCCGTCCTCCATGAAGGCGGCCTCCGCCGCCCTGGCGCCCTGCCTCGCCTCGTCGAAGTAGCGGTCGCCGAACGGGTTCACCGTCTCTGCGATCCCTTCGGCCCGCCCGATCAGGCAGTCGAGCAGTTCCACCGGCGACAGGGTCCTCTCCCTGAAGCGCCGCGCCGCCTCGTGGGCCGGCATGTAGGCCAGTTCGTCGTCGACCATGGTCGCCTCCGCTGCGCCGGCAGTGTGCACGTCCCCGGCGCCGCCGTGAAGCGGCTTGACGCGCGCCCGGCCGGGCGGCAAGGAGGGGCCAACAGGGGGACCGTCCGCCATGACACGTCCGAATCGTCCGGGATTCGCGACCCGCGCCATCCACGCCGGCCAGAAACCCGATCCCGCGACCGGCGCCATCATGACTCCGATCTATGCGACATCGACCTATGTCCAGGAAAGCCCGGGAGTCCACAAGGGCTACGAGTACTCCCGCTCGCAGAACCCGACCCGCGAGGCGCTCGAGGGCTGCATGGCGGACCTCGAGAACGGCAGCCGCGCCTTCGCCTTCGCCTCCGGCCTGGCGGCCACCTCGACGGTCCTCGAGCTCCTCGATTCGGGAAGCCACGTGGTCGCCGGCAACGATCTCTACGGCGGCACGTGGCGGCTCTTCGCCGACGTCCGCCGGCGCAGCGCCGGACTGTCGTTCAGCTTTGCCGACATGACGAGCGAGACGGCGCTCAGGGACGCCATGACGCCGCAGACCCGGATGATCTGGGTGGAGACCCCGACCAATCCCCTGCTGTCGGTGGTGGACCTTTCCATGGTCGCGCGCGTCGCCCGCGAGGCGGGCGCCCTTGCGGTCTGCGACAACACCTTCGCCACGCCGGCGATCCAGCGGCCGCTGGACTTCGGCTTCGACCTCGTCGTCCATTCGCTCACCAAGTACCTCAACGGCCATTCGGACATGGTGGGCGGCGTGGTGGTGGCCGGGGAGAACGACGATCTCGGCGCCAGGCTCGGGTTCCTGCAGAACGCCGTGGGCGCCGTGCAGGGGCCGTTCGACGCCTTCCTGGCGCTGCGGGGGCTCAAGACCCTCCACCTGAGGATGGAGCGCCACTGCGACAACGCCGCCGCCGTCGCGCGCTTCCTCGAGAGCCGCCCCGAGGTGGCCTGTGTCCACTACCCCGGACTTGCCGGACATCCGGGCCACGCGCTCGCCCGCCGGCAGATGACCGGCTTCGGCGGCATGGTGACGGCGGTTCTCGACACCGGTCTCGCCGGAACCCGGAAGTTCCTCGAGCGCTGCCGCCTCTTCGCCCTGGCCGAAAGCCTCGGCGGCGTCGAGAGCCTGATCGAGCACCCCGCCATCATGACCCACGCCTCGGTGCCGCAGCCGCTGCGCGAGGAGATCGGCATCGTCGACAGCCTCGTGCGCCTCTCCGTCGGCGTCGAGGACGCCGACGACCTCATCGCCGAACTGGGTTCCGCGCTCGACGCCATCCGCTGACCGCGCAGCGCCGGCCCGCCACGGCATCCTCCGGGATTCTCCCGCGCTCCCGTCCGCTGGCGGCAGCGGCACGGGAAAGGGGTTGCGCGCGGGAGTCGCAGGCTCCATACGTTCCACGTTCGTTCCGTCGCCCAAAGGCCCCTGCCATGTCGTTGCCGTCGCAGCCCCACGACACGCTCTTCCGGGCGATCGTCTCCGCGCCGCCGCTCGCCGCCGCCGGAGCTTAAGGACTACCTCCCGGGCCCTCTCGCCGCCCTCCTCGATCCGGACTCGCCGCCGCGGCACGTCGAGGGCACCTTCATCGACGACGAGGGAGCGCGCTCGCAGTGCGACGCGCTCTTCGAGGTGCGCCTTGCCGGCGGCGAGCCCTTCCACGTGTACGCCCTCGCCGAGCACAAAAGCCGGGTCGACGGGACGACGCCCCTGCAGTTGCCGGGATACATGGTGAACATCTGGCGGCGCGACCTCGCGCAAGGCGCGGGCCGCCTGAAGCCGATCGTGCCTCTGGTCTTCTACCACGGCCGCCAGGCATGGCGGGTGCCGCTGTCGGTGGCGGCGATGATCGACGCGCCGGAGGTCCTGGCGCCGTACGTGCGGGACTTTGCCTACACGCTGCACGATCTGGGCAGGATCGCGCCGGAGCGTCTGGGCAATGATCCGGAGGTGCGCTCGGCGCTGGTGACGCTGGCCGTGGCGACGACCACGGACATGGGACCCGGCGATCTCGACCTGATCGGCGCGGCGCTGGTTGCCGGCGGCGTCATGGAACGTGTTACTCTGCGCTACCTCGCCGAGGTGGCGGACCTGGCGCCGGCGGCGATGGAGACCTCTCTGCGGCGCACGCAGCCGGAACGGTGGGAGATGCTGATGGGCACGATGGCGCAAGCATGGATTGAAGAGGGCCTCACCAAGGGTCGGGTCGAAGGTCTGGCGGAGGGTCTGACCATGGGTCAGGCAAGGCTGCTGCTGCAGCTGATGGAGCGGCGCTTCGGAGATGTGCCGGAGGCGGTGCGCTCGCGCGTCGCCGGGGCCACGACGGACGAACTCGACGCCTGGGGATGTGCGCTGCTGGAGGCGGCGACCCTTGAGGACGTCATGACTTCCGGCTCCCGGCGCTGACGACCCCGGCGCGCCCTGCGCCTGAACGACACCAGCCTGCCGGGAACGGCGCCTGTATCCACCGTCAGAGCCCGGAGTTGGCCGGTGTCTCCACCCCGATCATGATGCCATCCGCCTTGATGTCGGCTCCCGGTCCCGTGTTGTATTTCGCGCCGTACCGGGCGGCCAGCCGATTCGCCGTCGTCTTGTGAGACCTGCTCTCCGATACCTGCATTCTCCCGATGGTCGGTTTCGGACAGACATGAGGGCGATGGCGTCGCCCTCGTCCGGATCAGTCAATGTGAAGCCGGAGTCCGAGTTTTCAACGGCTTCTGGCTACTTGCGCCGTGAATGCGGCTGCTCGGAAGCTGGGTCGGCGTTGATTCTCATCAGCAGCGGGGGCAGCAGGAAGAAGTCGGCCGCCAACGCCAGGGCGATGACGAGCGCGGTGAGCTTGCCCATGTCGGCGTTCATCTCGAAGCTCGAGAAGCTCACCACCATGAAGCCCGCCACGAGCACCAGGGAGGTTGTGAGCAGGGCGCGGCCCACGGTGCGGAACGCAAAGCGCACCGCGTCGGGGGGCGCGTAATGGAGCTCGCGCCGGGCGCGCCGGTACTTGCTGAGGAAGTGCACCGTGTCGTCGACCACGATGCCCAGCGTCATGGTCGTGACCACCGACAGGGAAACCCCCACCTGTCCGACCGCCAGCCCCCAGATCCCGAAACCCAGCGCGCCGGGAACCAGGTTCGGGACGAGGCTGGCGAGTCCGAGACGCAGCGACCGCAGCGCGAGGATGAGGACGAAAGAGATGCCGACCAGCGCGATCGTGGTCCCGAGGAGCATCGAGACGATGTTCCGCCGGCCCAGATACGCGAACATCTGGGTGATACTGGCGCTCTCTGCACGGACGATGTTCGGTGCGTTGTCCGCGAGCCATAGCAGTGCGCGCTGATCGAGGGCGAGCACCTCGTTCGACGAGAGCGTCTTTGTGGCCACAACCATGTGGGTCGCCGACTTGTCGATGTCGATCTGGTTGTTGAGATCGAGGCCGTGGGGGAGCGATATCTCGTAGAGGAGCAGATATTGGGCGGCGAGCTCCCGGCTGGCGGGCAACCGGTACTCGGCCGGGTCGTCCCCGTGCATGCTCTTGTTGAGCTGCCGGAACGTGTCGGTGATGGCGCCGATGTGGATCGTCTCCGGCTGCTCCCCGTACCACTCGGCGAAAGCCGCGACGTCGGAGAGGTAGGCGGGATCGAAGATCCCTTGCGGTTCGCCCGACCCGAGCGAGTACTCCATGGCATAGATGCCGGTAAGGTTCCGGACGGTGAAGTCCGCGTCGCGCCGGAACTCGATGCTCTCGTCGAAATAGTGGAGGAAGACGTCGTTCAGCTCGTTGCGCGGTATCGAGGCGACCAGCGCCACGACGACCACTCCGCCTCCCCAGAGCAGTTCCCTGCGCCACCGCACGACGAACTCGGCCAGCGCCGTCATCGCCGCATCGGGCCGGCGCCCGGTGGCGCGCACCCGGATCGGAATGACGGAAAGCAGCGCCGGAAGAAAGGTGACGGAGAGCGCGAACGCCGCAACGACCCCGAGCGCGACAAAGGTGCCGAGATGACGGAACGGCGGCACCTCGGAGAAGTTCATGCTCAGGAAGCCGAGCGTGGTGGTCAGGTTCGCGAGAAAGACCGGCTGAAGGTTCACCCGTACCGATTCAACGATCGCATCCCGCCGGAGAAGATCGTCGCGGCCGCGATGCGCGAGCGTACCGGCCGCGTCTGCCCGCATGCCGTGCACAAGGGTCGAGTAGATGTGGACGCAGTTGGCGATGGCGACCGTCAGCACGACGATCGGCGCCATGGCGGAGGCCGATGTCATCGGCAGCCCGATCCAGCCGCCGGTTCCCACTGCGGACATGACCGACAGCGCGACGACGAACATGATCGCGAACGTCCCGCCGATGCCCCGGGTGAGCAGCAGGAGCATCAGCGTCATCATCGCGAAGCTCGCCGGAACGAGCACCTTGAGGTCGTTCAGCGACGCATCCATGAAGGTCTGGTCGAAGACCGCCAGGCCGGTCATGCGCACGTCGATGCCAGGGAAGCGTTCGCGAACCTCGTCCGCTAGCCCGCGCGAGAACTCGACGACCCTGGCGCCCTCGACCAGCTCGGCTTCGCGCGGCAGCCTCACGGTGACGTTGACGCCGCCGACCCCGCCGTCGCGCGCGATCAGGCGTGCCGCAAGACGCGGCTCGGCCAGGGCGATCGCGCGAATCCGGGCCCGTTCGCCGGCGTTGCCGCGGGCGGCCTCGTCGACGAGGTCGCGAACCAGGATGTCGTCGCCGTCGGCCGTGACGTGCTGGAAGTTGGTGATGGAGTCGACGCGGGTCGCGTGCGGGATCATCCAGGACCGCTCGGTGAGCCAGGCGGTGGCTTCGAGAGCAAGCGCCGAGGTGGCGTTGCGGTCCTCCGGCACGACGGCGAAGAAGACGTTGCTGCCCTTCACGTAAGCGTCCTCCATCGCCTCGTAGGCCAGCAGCTGCGGATTGTCTTCGGAGAAGTAGATGCGGTGATCGTGCGAGAACTCGAGAAACGACGTCCCGCTCGCGGCGATCCCGACCAGCACCAGGGTGCCGGCGATGATCGGCCAGCGCAGCCCGATCACCCAGATGCCGAGCCGCGCCTCGAGGTCGCGCATCGCCTTCATGCCTGCCGCCGCTCTCTCAGCTTGCGCAGCGCCGGTGCGCCGACGCCCGCATCGGTCGATGCACGGCCTGGCCCGCCACGCGACATGGCGGCGCCCTCCGTTGAACCGGGAGCCCGCGTGACATGACGGCGGCCTCCACCGGCCGGCAACATCTCCAGGCCGATCCGGGCCCTGTCCGGTTCCCTCCTTACGTCCTTTCTGCAGTGCAGCGAGACCGTCTCGCTGGAGAATGCTTCCGCAATGTGGGCGAACACGTCCGGGGCGCCGTCTTCCGGCTCGACGAAACCGTGCGCCTTGTCCCGACTGAACCATTTGACGGTGCCGGCGGACATGACCGTTTCCCTTCGCGGGGATCGAAACGCGGCACCGCACCGTGCCGCCTGAAGGAGACGTTCGCAAGGCCGATGAGGCAATCCCGTGGCACCGGGCGATAAAGCGGTCAGCCCCGTTCGCTCGTGAACCGGAATTCAGGCCATGCTCCACCTCGTCGGGCTGTCGTCCCGCTCGCACCAGGCTCCCGCGTCGCGAAGCGGGGACAGGGATTGACCGACCGCAGCCGTGCCGCTGGACGGCCTGCGGGACACGCGGACCCGGAGCCGGGCCGTCGAGAAGACCCTGCGCCTCGCACGAAACCTGCGGACCAAGACCGTCACTTCGCCCCGGGATGTCGCCGAGCATCTTCACACGCCGCAGGACATGGCCCCATACCTGGAAGCCTCCATCGAGGAAGCCGAAGGCGATGCCGGCCTGTCCCGCGAAAGCCTCTGCAACATCTTGAATATCTTGCTTAACAACAATTTTCATAATTATCATAACGTATTTCTGGCCACCGGAGAGGTTTTCGGATACGCTTGCCCGATCAGCGTCCCAGGCAACAACCATGCCAAGAAGAAGTCCGTTCGAGATCACACTCACCGACGAGGAAGCACAAGTGCTGAAGCGGCGGGCGCAACAGTATACGTTTCCGTACTTCCAGGTTCAGCGAGCCTGGATGATCCTCCTGGCCGCGCAGGGACTGCGCAACGACGAGATCGCCGAGCGGCTCAACACCAGGCGCGAGGTCGTCAGCCAGTGGCGCAAACGGTTCTTCCTCGAACGCCTGCCGGGACTCGACGAACGACCCCGGCCCGGACGCCCCAGGGCTTTTGCCCCCGGAGGTGGTCGTTCAGGTCAAGGCGCTGGCCTGTGAGTTGCCGGCCAATCCGGGGCTTGCCTTGTCGCGCATGAGCATCGCCGATGTGACCCGCGAAGTGCGCCGCGCCCGGCATCAGCGACAAGACCGTGTGGCGCTGGCTCAACGAGGACGCCATCCGTCCATGGCAGCATCGCTGCTGGATCTTCCCGCGCGAACCGGACTTCAGGGTCAAGGCGGGGCGCATCCTGGACCTCTACGAAGGCCACTGGAACCGAACCCCCCTGGGCGACGACGGGTTCGTCATCTCAACGGACGAAAAGACCAGCATCCAGGCCCGCCGGCGCACCCACGGGCCTCTGCCGACCGCTCCCCGCCAGGCCATGCGCGTCGAACATGAGTACGTCCGTCGGGGGGCATGGGCCTACCTGGCCGCCTGGGATGTGCGGCGGGCCAAGATCCACGGGCTGTGCGAACGCAAGACCGGTATCGCGCCATTCGGCCGCCTCCTGCGGCACGTGATGACGCAAGAACCCTGCCGTTCCGCTCGCCGGGTGTTCTGGGTCATGGACAACGGCTCTTCCCACCGCGGCCAGGCCTGCATCACGCGCATCACGGAGCAATGGCCGACCATCGTTCCGGTCCACACGCCCGTGCATGCCACTTGGCTGAATCAAGTGGAGATCTACTTCTCCATCCTTCAGCGCAAGGCCTTGACACCCAACGACTTCCCTTCCCTCGAAGCCCTCGAAGAGCGGTTGCATGGATTCGCCCGTTATTACGAAACCATCGCCAAACCCTTCGAGTGGAAGTCCACGCGCAAGGACCTCGACTCCTTGCTCCATCGCATCGGTCGCGCCCACGCCTGCAGACAACCCTTGCTCCAGGCCGCGTAAGATACGTGTCCGAACTTATGACCCACGGGCACTAAGGCTGAAGTCAGGGGAACTTCGGGTTAAACTGCCACGGTCGCAACATGTGCTGAAGAATCTCTCGCATGGCAATTCTGGACCGACGCCTGGTTCCCTTTGTTGGAATGCTCACAGAACTGGGCATGGATTGGCTCGCGTTCGAACTGATCGAAGGCGTTCGGCGAGGCCGCGAGCCGATAGAAGAAGAAGGCAAGCTGGCGCTTGCTCGGCAATGGGCCAGGACAGGTAAGGCCGAAGTGCCCGACGGCGACTCAGAGGACGATGTTTTGCCAGAGCCGTTGGTCGGTGACAGTCAGCTTGAATGGGCGGCGTGCTATGTCAGCAAGCGGCTTAAGGCGGTTCTCGCCGAGATCTCGGCTTCGCTTGACGCTCTGGACGAAATCGTTGCCTCGGATCGTGACGGGCAAGCGAAGACCTCGGAAGTTGCCACGGTCTTGGTCCTCCTTGATGTGGAGGACACTGGAAGTGTCGGCCGAACTCAGGTCGAGGAAGCACGGGTTCGCCTCGAAACCCTACACCAATCCTTGGATAGTTGGCTCTCAAGCACGGGAACGGACCTCGACCAATGACTCCAGCGATCAATCAGGTAAGGAATGATCTGCGCGCCATCATCAGCAGCGTCGCGACGCTGCGGCACGCTGCGGGTGCCGGTCGTGCGTTCGAACTGTATGTCATGACGGGCGTAGGACTCGCTCTTCAGGCACGGGGCTACGATGTATGGGTTCAGCGCTCGGATGGCAGCCGCGTTCGTTCAACCGACACCGACCAACGCTTCATCCAGCGAGGAGGTGCGCCCAGCGGTATCGCGGCGAGGACGCAAGGACCTGACAACGCGAGCTCGATTGTGTTCCGCCGCGGTGACCACTCCGCGTGGGAGCTGCACAACGGAGTCCAGTTCGTGGGGCGAAGCGGCGCTTCACACGAGATTGACCTCGCTATTTTTCCGGAATCCGTCGCGCGTACGCTTAGAAGCTCGTCGAATGGTGGCCGACCGTTCGGCCGGCCACGGATCGCTATCGAGTGCAAGGATGTCGGTACCAACGGCAGTGTTGACGAGATGCGCGCATTTGTCGCTCGCCTTTACGATCTCACCATACTGTACGTACACCATCGCCATCTCGAAGTGCACAATGTTGCCCCCAGAGTTATCTACCCTGGCGCACCGGACGAGCGCATCCATCGTCCCACCCGTAGCTACCGGAAGGAGAATCGTCGAACGCTTAATGTTGTGGCGAGACGAACAGGCTTCGTGAAAGGATCTACCGCGCTGTCGGGATACCATGCTGTGGAGCCTCACGCCGGGATCGTGGTCGGTAGTAACTTTGCGAAAGAGTTGATAGAACGAATTGCATGCTGGATTGATAAACACGTATACTGACGGTCTGATAAATTGGGAGGCGGAAGTGAGATCAGTTTCGACTGTTTGCGCACCTGACCGGTGCCCGTGCTATAACTAGTGCTTGCCAGAAAACCCTAAAGTGTTGACATGGCGTGATATTTCGTGATATCCGGGGGCGAAGATTCACGCTCCGGCGCGGATTTCGCGTTGTGGGGCGCTGAATCGGGCCTTTTTCGGGAATCTTCGCGAGTCGACGCCATGAGACATGTCCGCAATCCAGGAGATGGAACTGGGAGAAATTCGGATCGAGGATATCGATCTCGACCTGAAGTCCCGGGACGACATCCCCGCACTCCTGCAGGGTCTTCAGCACCTCTACAGCGATGAGGACACGCGCACCCGGCTGTTCGCGCTTCTCGAGGAGCACGTCCTTCCCGGGGTCGACCGTACGGTCGGGCGCCCGGGGATGGAGATGTGGCGGATCCTGGTGATGGGCGTGGTGATGCAGGGGCTGGGCTGCGATTGGGACCGCCTGCACGAGCTGGTGAACCAGCACAGGACGCTGCGCCGCTTTCTGGGCCACGGCGGCGTCACGGACGAGGAGATGTACGAGTATCAAACGGTGGTGGACAACGTCTGTCTGCTGCGCCCGGAGCTGCTGGCCGAGGTGGGACAACTGGTAGTGGAGAGCGGCCATGCGGTCGCAAGAAAAAAGCCTGGCGAGCCGTTGCGCGGGCGCTGTGACTCCTTCGTGGTCGAGACGGACGTTCACTATCCCACGGACGTGAACCTTCTCATGGACGCGATGCGCTGCCTGCTTCGCGAGGTGGGCCGCGCGGCGGCGCGGCACGATGTCGACGGCTGGCGCCAGTGGCGGCACCTGACGCGGGTGGTCAAGGCACTGTTCAACCAGGTGCGCTCGACGCGCCGTGCGAAGGCGCATCCCGACCGGATCGAGGCGTATCTCGAGCGCTGCCGGGACCTGGTGGAGCGTGCGCAGGGCTCCCTCGAGGACTTGGCCTGCAAAGGTGCGGACCCCTGGGTCCTCCTGAAGATCGAGTACTATCTGGCCCATGCCGGGCGTCAGATCGACCAGGTGGACCGCCATCTTCTCAAGGGCGAGACGATCCCCCACGCCGAGAAGGTGTTCTCCATCTTCGAGCCCCACACGCGGTGGGTCTCGAAGGGCAAGGCCGGTTGCTCGGTGGAGCTCGGGGTTCCGCTGTGCGTCCTGGAGGACAACCACGGCTTCATTCTGCACCACGAGATCATGTGGCGGGGCAGCGACGTCGACTACGCCGTGCCGATGATCGAGGCGGCGCAGGCGCGCTTCCCCGATCTGCGCCTGTGCAGCTTCGACCGCGGCTTCCACAGCCCCGCAAACCGCGTCCGCCTCGACGAGCTGCTGGACCACAACGTGCTGCCGCGCAAGGGACGCCTGTCGAAGGCCGACAGGGAACGCGAGGGGGACGAGGAGTTCGTCGCCATGCGCCGTCAGCACCCGGCGGTGGAATCGGCGATCAACAACCTGGAGCAGCGGGGTCTGGACCGGGTCCGCGCCTTCGGGGCCGAGGGCTTCGCCCGTGCGGTGGCGCTCTCGATCGTGGCCTTCAACATCCACCGCATCGGCCTGCTGCTGCGCAGGCGTGCCCGGCGACGACGCCTCGCCGCCTGACGGCGCTCCCCCGACAATCCTGTCTGCAGGGACCCGCCGGCAAGGCGGCAACGGGGAGGCTCGTGCGGACGCCGGCAATCACCGCAGATTTTGTGCGAAATCCGCTGAATCGACCGCCAGCCCCCCGATTCACCCCTGAATGCTGGTGAAAAATACGTCCGATCCGGCGCCGCGATCACGCGCCGCTCGCTCCTGCGTCGCCAAAGTCAGGGGTTCTCTGGCGAGCACGAACTAGTGCTTGCCAGAAAACCCTAAAGTGTTGACATGGCGTGATATTTCGTGATATCTGAGGGTGAAGATTCACGCTCTGGCGCGGATTTCGTGCTGTGGGGCGCTGAATCGGGCTTTTTTCGGGAATCTTCGCGAGCTGGCGCCATGAGACATGTCCGCAATCCACAGATGGAACTGGGCGGGATCCGCATCGAGGACATCGATCTCGACCTGAAGTCCCGGGACGACATCCCCGCACTCCTGCAGGGCCTTCAGCACCTCTACGGCGATGAGGACACGCGCAAGCGGCTGTTCGCGCTTCTCGAGGAGCACGTCCTTCCCGGGGTCGACCGCACGGTCGGGCGCCCGGGGATGGAGATGTGGCGGATCCTGGTGATGGGCGTGGTGATGCAGGGGCTGGGCTGCGATTGGGACCGCCTGCACGAGCTGGTGAACCAGCACAGGACGCTGCGCCGCTTTCTGGGCCACGGCGGTGTCACGGACGAGGAGATGTACGAGTATCAAACGGTGGTGGACAACGTCTGTCTGCTGCGCCCGGAGCTGCTGGCCGAGGTGGGACAACTGGTAGTGGAGAGCGGCCATGCGGTCGCAAGAAAAAAGCCTGGCGAGCCGTTGCGCGGGCGCTGTGACTCCTTCGTGGTCGAGACGAACGTTCACTATCCCACGGACGTGAACCTTCTCATGGACGCGATGCGCTGCCTGCTTCGCGAGGTGGGCCGCGCGGCGGCGCGGCACGATGTCGACGGCTGGCGCCAGTGGCAGCACCTGACGCGGGTGGTCAAGGCACTGTTCAACCAGGTGCGCTCGACGCGCCGTGCGAAGGCGCACGGATCGAGGCATACCTCGAGCGCTGCCGGGACCTGGTGGAGCGCGCGCAGGGATCGCTCGGGGATCTGGCCTGCAAAGGTGCGGACCCCTGGATCATCCTGGAGATCGAGCATTATCTGGCCCATGCCGGGCGTCAGATCGACCAGGTGGACCGCCGTCTTCTCAAGGGCGAGACGATCCCCCACGCCGAGAAGGTATTCTCCATCTTCGAGCCCCACACGCGGTGGGTCTCGAAGGGCAAGGCCGGTTGCCCGGTGGAGCTCGGGGTTCCGCTGTGCGTCCTGGAGGACAACCACGGCTTCATTCTGCATCACGAGATCATGTGGCGGGGCAGCGACGTCGACGACGCGGTGCCGATGATCGAGGCGGCGCAGGCGCGCTTCCCCGACCTGCGCCTGTGCAGCTTCGACCGCGGCTTCCACAGTCCCGCAAACCGCGTCCGCCTCGACGAGCTGCTGGAGCACAACGTGCTGCCGCGCAAGGGACGCCTGTCGAAGGCCGACAGGGAACGCGAGGGGGACGAGGAGTTCGTCGCCATGCGCCGGCAGCACCCGGCGGTGGAATCGGCGATCAACAACCTGGAGCATCGGGGGCTGGACCGGGTCCGCGCCTTCGGCGCCGAAGGCTTCGCCCGCGCGGTGGCGCTCTCGATCGTGGCCTTCAACATCCACCGCATCGGCCTGCTGCTGCGCAGGCGTGCCCGGCGACGACGCCTCGCCGCCTGACGGCGCTCCCCCGACAATCCTGTCTGCAGGGACCCGCCGGCAAGGCGGCAACGGGGAGGCTCGTGCGGACGCCGGCAATCACCGCAGATTTTGTGCGAAATCCGCTGAATCGACCGCCAGCCCCCGATTCACCCCTGAATGCTGGTGAAAAATACGTCCGATCCGGCGCCGCGATCACGCGCCGCTCGCTCCTGCGTCGCCAAAGTCAGGGGTTCTCTGGCGAGCACTAGCTACGCGCGCGCCCAGCGCAGCACTGAGGCCCGCCGCGCCGGCGACGTTCTCCGTCCCGGATCTCCAACCTCGCTCTTGCCCGCCTCCCGCGATGAGCGCCGGTGTATCCGCATCCGCAGCGGTGCCGAGTGCTAGGACACCGGTTCCCTGAGGTCCGTGCAGTTTATGCCCAGAGAAACTCAATCCGGCGACTCCCCGCAACGCTGGGGTCCGAACTCTTCCTACCGCTTGAGCCGCATCCAAATGAATGATTGCGTCTGGTCGCACCGAGTGGATTGCGTCGGTGATTTCCGCCACCGGTTGAATTACCCCTGTCTCACCGTTCGCCCACTGTACCGACGCATAGACATTCCGTGTCGATGCTCCTGCGATGGCTTGAGCGAATGCGTCAGGGTCGACTTGCCCCTGAGCGTCGACCGGCACGACGATAAGGTTCCCGCCGCGGCTTCGTGCCCGCTCGGCGGGTCGCATGGTTGCTGGATGCTCTACCGCGCTCACGATGAGTGTCGAATCGGGGCCTGCTCCTCCGAGCATCGTATTGCTTGCCTCGGTCCCTCCCGAAGTCAGCACGACCTGTTCGGGATCGATTCCCGGGAGCAGTGCCGCTGTTGCATCTCGTGCTCGCGCGAGCACCCGGCGGGCAGCGATTCCGTCGGCGTGTTCGCTTGAGGGGTTTCCCCAAGCATTGCGCATTGCTGCCGTTACCGCTTCGACGACGCAGTCCAGAGGCCGCACTGTCGCGTTGGCATCGAGGTAGACGTCCTCGCTCACTCGAACTCCTTCCGTGCTGCCTACGACACTCTACCCTATGCTCATCGATGAATGCGGCTGGCCGCTTGGCGAGTACTCCAGCACAGTTCGCCCAAAACCGGACTGACCGCTCCATCCCGACATTGAACGAAGGCCGCTTCGCGGCAGTGGGTGGTTGTTCCTGAGGTTGATGCCGTTGGCGGTCGGCGGAGCGCGGTTCCCTCGGTGGTAGCTTTCTCCCTGGTGCTCCGGCTGATCGGAGCCCTTTCCACCAGGGAGACAGTGATGAAAGTCAGACCGAAGAGCGGCGGGACACCGGCCCGCCGGAAGATGATCGCGACGATGGACATGAAGGGTCTGTCGGCGAACACACAGGACAACTACCTGCGCAGCGTCGGCGCGCTGGCGCGGTTCTACGACCGCCCGCCCCAGAGCCTGTCGGCCGAGGAGGTCGGCGTCTGGGTGTCGGGCCGGATCGACGCGGGGCGCTGTCCGCGCACGACCAATGCCGACGTCTCGGCCCTGCGTCTGTTCTACGTCGACGCCATGGATCAGCCGGAGAAGGTCAAGGATCTTCACTGCCGGCGGGTTCCCGACCGGCTTCCGCGGTCCATCCCGGAGGCCGACGTCGGCCTCCTGATCGACGGCATCGACGACCTGCGCTACCGCACCGCCACCCTTGTCGCCTACGGCTGCGCCCTGCGCATCTCCGAGGTCGTGGCGCTGCAGGTCGACGATGTCAGGAGCGAAGACGGGCTGCTCCACATCGCACACGGCAAGGGCGGCCATGAGCGCATGGCCTTTTTGCCCGACACGGTCCTCGAGGCGCTCAGACGCTACTGGAAGAACACCGAGCCTCATCCCGAAAGCTGGCTGTTCTACGGCGCCGGCCCGGAGCGGCCGATGACCGCCGAAAGCCTGCGCGCGGCCTTCAACGAAAAGCCGCGACCGAGTGGGGCTCGATCGCGGCATCACGTTCCACTGTCTGCGTCACGCGGTCGCCACTCATCTCTACGAACGTGGGGCGCAGATCAGCGTGGTCCAGGACTATCTCGGGCACAAGTCACCCGAGGCGACGCGGGTCTACGCCCGGGCCACGGGTGTCATGTACCGCACACTCGACCATCCGGTCAAAGAGCTGGCTCATGCCTGTTGAGTGAGCGCCCCCGAGAGGCCCGGCGTGGCGGACATCTTCCGCCACGCCGGGCCCGCATACCGTGAGCGTCATCGCCTCGACGCCGTCGCGCTGAAGGTCATGACGTGCATCGAGCAGTGCCGCACGCCGGCGCTGGGCGGCACGTTGTACCGTTGCGGCGACTGCGGCCATCTCCATGCCGTCTGGAAGTCCTGCGGCAACCGCCACTGCCCGACCTGCCAGGGCGCCGCGGCGCGCGCGTGGATGGAAAGGCAGACCGCCTGCATCCTGCCGGCCCCCTGCTTCCACATCGTCTTCACCCTGCCGCCGTTGGTGGCCCGCATCGCCCTGCAGAACCGCAAGGCGGTTCTCGGCATCCTGTTCCGCAGCGCCGCCGAGACCCTGCAGGTCATCGGCGCCGATCCCCGGCGCTTCGGCGCCAGGATCGGCGGCACCGCGGTTGTCCACACATGGAACCAGAAGCTGCAGTGGCATCCTCACGTGCACTGCGTCGTGCCTCATGGCGGCTTCGACGTCGCAAGCGGCGCATGGAAGACCGGCAGTCCCCGCTTCTTCGCCCCCGTCAAGGTGCTGGCGAGCTCCTTCCGAAGGCGCTTCCTCGAGGACCTCGCAAAGCTCCATGGCGACCTTGAGTTCCACGGGGCGCTGGCCCGTCTCGCCGAGCCTCACGCCTTCTCCCGGCTCATCAGGCAGGCGCGCAAGACCAGATGGGTGGTCTACGCCAAGCCGCCGTTCGACGGGCCCGAGGCCGTCATCCGCTACCTCTCGCGCTACACCCACCGCATCGCCATCTCGGATGCCCGCATCCTCGCCTTCGACGGTGAGACCGTCACCTTGCGACACCGCAAGCCGGTGGCCAGGGCCGGCGACAAGCCGACCTACAGCACCATGACCCTCAAGGTCGAGGACTTCATCCGGCGCTTCCTCATGCATCGCCTGCCGAAGGGCTTCCACCGCATCCGACACTTCGGCATCCTCGCCAACAGCTGCCGCAGCACGACCCTGGAAGCCGTCCCGCACGCCGGCCCTCGCAACGCCCCCGAGGAGCGCGACGAGCCCGAGGCCGCCGGCACCCCCGCCTGTCCCAGGTGCGGCACAGCAACCGTGCCCGTTGCCACTCTCGACCGGAACATCACCAGCGAGGGCCTCGCCCGAACCATGGAGCACATCAGGATGCGCGGACCCCCATGACCATGGCGCCGAACCGCAGGACCCCGATCAGCGACCCCCGGATCGCCACGGGAGCGCTCGCGCCCGCCTCGCCGAACCGTCCGACAAGCCCCGGAGGGACCCCGACGCCATGCCCGAACGGGCTGTCAACGGTCGATCCCGCGGCCCAGTCCGCCCCTGCCATGCCCGCTGCAGCACCGTAGCAGGCGCGGTCCCCGCCGGCGGCAGCAACCTCAACGTCACTTTCTGCAAGTCGTGAGACCGTGCCAGGCGCGGCTCCGTTCAAACTCGCTTAGCGACGGCGCTGCGGCCGTCACTAACCAAGATATTGTTCTGCGTTGTGTGTATTCCACTGTGCTCATCCTCAATCCAACTGGTCGCGCGACCCTCCTACTCCGAATGTAAAGAGAAGAGCCAGCAAGGTCAGCTCACTTCGAGGCCTTTACGGTGTGCCCTTTCCGGAGTTCTCCCCGGGGATGACAGCGCTCGGTGAGAGGGTGCGGCCATCATCCTTGACACCGGATCGGTGTCAAGGATGCCTCTGGTCAGGGGGGCTATAGTAGATCCGGCGTCATACCGGACGCCCGGGGACGCGGTTCTCCCACGGGACTTCGGGACTTCGGCCCTCGGGATCCTGTCCTGCGGGCCCGGCTGGCCAGGGGCGGATCGATGATCAGCTGGTGCCGGGGATGGCGCCAACAAGGAAGCGCATGACCTCCGATCTGCTCTCCCGCACACTGGCCGGAGCCAGGGCCACCATGATGACCAAGGCGAGGTTGACCTGCAGTGCATACCGGCGTGGCCGCGGATGAAAAGTGCTCCGTCGAAGCCTTAAGTCCCGGTCGAGGCGGCTGTTGATCCGCTTGAGGATCGTGCAGGCCCTGTATCCGCGTTTCCATGAGGGACTGCCGCACGGCGTGGGCGTGAAGATCCCGCGGTCGGTCTCCAGGGGTGCGCGGACGATCCGGCAGGCCCTGCTTACGGCACCCGCCGTCGCCCTCGCAGATGGCGCGGCCCTGGCAGGTGATCCCCCAGGCCGCCGCGGGGCATGGGTGCTTGAGGGTGTGGCGGTCCTTCTCGACATCCTAGTGTAGTGTCCCTCAAATACGTGTGATATGTTGCTGGCCTCATCAGCACAAGAGAGGCCCCTGATGCCACGCGGACGCCAACTTCCCCCTGTGGTGCTCAGCGACGAGCAGCGCCAACAGCTCACCTCGGTGTCGCAGTCCACCTCGATGCCCTTCGGCCTGGTGCAGCGGGCCCGCATCATTCTGGCCTGTGCCGCAGGACAGACCAATCTCGCGGTGGCCCGGCAGCTCGACGTCTCGGCGTCGGCGGTGGGCAAGTGGCGGCGCCGGTTCCTTGAACGTGGCGTCGAGGGGCTGCATGACGACCTGCGCCCGGGGCGGCCCCGCACTTATGACGACGAGAAGGTTGCCGAACTGATCAACCGCGCCCTCAAGGACAAGCCCGACAACGCCAGCGCCTGGAGCGTCCGCCTGATGGCCGAAGACCAGGGGGTGTCGAAGAGCACCGTGCAGCGCTGGTTGTCCCTGTTCGGGGTCAAGCCCCATCTGGGCGACACCTTCAAGCTCTCCAGCGATCCCTTCTTCATCGAGAAGGTGCGCGACATCACGGGCCTCTATCTCAATCCGCCGGACAACGCGATGGTGCTGTGCGTCGACGAGAAGAGCCAGATCCAGGCGCTCGACCGCACCCAGCCCACGCTGCCGCTGGGGTTGGGCTACGTCGAAGGCTACACCCACGACGATATCCGCCATGGCACCACGACGCTGTTCGCCGCCCTTGACGTGGCCACCGGCAAGGTGCTCGGCACGTGCTGCAAGCGGCACCGTCATCAGGAGTTCCTCGCCTTCCTGCGTCTCATCGACCGCGAGACGCCGCCCGACCTCGACATCCATCTCGTCATGGACAACGACGCAACCCACAAGCATCCCAGGGTCAGGGCATGGATCGCGAAACGGCCGCGCTACCATCTCCACTTCACGCCCACCTCGGCGTCCTGGCTCAACCAGGTGGAACGCTGGTTCGGCCTCATCAGCCAGCGCGCCATCAAGCGCGGCTCGTTCGACAGCGTGCCCCAGCTGGTCAGGACCATCGAGACCTTCATCGAACACCACAATGCCTCCACATCGCCCTTCGTATGGGTCGCCACCGCGGAGGCGATCTTCGCCAAGCTCGAACGTTTATCCGTGCGTATTTGCGGGACATGACACTAGAAGGCAAGCGGACGTTGCGCCTGTGTCACGGGACTGATGCAGCTCACCTTGTCCTTCTCGGTGTGGACAATGGTGTCGACCCCAGTCCGCATGGAGAGAACGGGTGATCGGCTTCAAGGGATCGTAGCCGGGCTCCTTCTTCTCGTTCTTCCACAGGTGGCGCGTATCGATCAGGGGCCAGATCTCCCAGCTGTCCCACAAGTGGCTCTTCAGCGGATCGTTGTCAACAGCAGCGGTCGGCGCACAAGTCCCAGCAGCGGCGGGCCAGTTCCGGACTCTCTTCGAAGAGTTCGGGCAGCATCGCCTCGAGGGTGCTGACCTCCGAGGTCGAGGCCGGGGTGACGGTGGCCGCCAGCGGGATCTCGTAATGCGTGTCGGCGATCAGGTGAAGGCCGTAGCCGAACCACGACTTGACCTTCGTCTAGGCCTTATTCCCCGGCCACCATTGCAATATTGACAATTCTCATCATGGGTGCGGGCCCGTGAGGTGGTGTTGTCATGAAACACATAGAACATGGTTGGCCCTTCTCCTTTGGAACATTTCCGTGGCAAACGAGAGCCTCACCTTCGATGCAGCGCCGCCCTTTGCGGCAAGCGGGCCGTGGACACCGGCAATCCCTGATTGTATCGTTGCACTTCAGTCATTGTGAACCATCCCATTCGGTTGAGTTGATTGATGAACACAAGCGCACCATGTCCAGCGCTGGAAACAGCTCACTCCAACCCCGCCGTTACTTGCACAGGCGCGTACTGCGCATCGGTCACGGAGGACAAGCCGCAGCGTGACGCGCTTTGTCAAAAACGTACGCTAGTGTTCTGCTTCGGTAATAGATTTACAGTAACGCTGGATGGATTCGAGGATCTGGTCGGCGTCCTTGGTCCAGATGAACCTGTTCCCCTTTCCCGTCCCTAGACCGAAGTTCCCCCTGATTTCCAGCTGATATTCGGGTCAAGTCGTTGATTCGACTTGGCTTGTCTGCTTATCCGGTCGTTGTATTGTACCCATGTGTTGATGTAGATAATGCTTGACACATGTATGCGCTATGCCTATATTCAGTAGCCATGTACATCGAAGCCGTCCCCAACCGCTCATCCCCGCCCGCCATCCTGTTGCGCGAATCCTATCGCGAAGACGGCAAGGTCAAGAAGCGCACCCTCGCCAATCTCTCCAGGTGGCCCTCCGCCCTCGTCGAGGGACTGCGCATCCTGCTCAAGGGAGGCACCGCCGTGCGGCGCCTCGACGAGGCCTTCGACATCGTCCGTTCCCTGCCCCACGGCCACGTCGCCGCGGTGCTGGGAACCGTGAAGAAGCTCGGCCTCGACAGGCTGATCGATCCGAAGCCCTCGCCACGGCGCAACCAGGTGCTGGCCATGATCGCGGCGAGGATCCTCGAGCCCGCCTCGAAGCTCGCCACGGCCAGGGGCCTGGCCGAGGCCACGGCGCTCAGCACCCTGGGCGAGATCCTCGATGCGGCGCTCGACGAGGACGACCTCTACGGCGCCATGGACTGGCTCCTCGAGCGCCAGGAGAGGATCGAGCGGGGTCTGGCGAAGCGCCACCTCGGGGAGGGCTGCCTGGTGCTTTACGATCTCACCTCGGTGTGGATGGAGGGGACGAGGTGTCCGCTGGCCCGGCGCGGTCATTCCCGGGACGGGAAGAAGGGCAAGCTGCAGATCGAGTTCGGCCTGCTGTGCGACCGGGACGGCTGTCCGGTATCGGTGGAGGTCTTCCCCGGCAACACGGCGGATCCGGCCACCGTGGCCTCGCAGATCGCCGCGCTGCGGGAGCGCTTCTCTCTCTCGAAGGTGGTCCTGGTGGGAGATCGGGGAATGCTGACCGAGGCGCGGATCCGCGAGGAGGTGAAGCCTGCGGGCCTGGACTGGGTCAGCGCCTTGAGGGGACCGGCCATCCGTTCACTGGTGGAGGCCGGCGAGGTGGAGATGTCGCTCTTCGACGAGAGGGACCTGGTGGAGATCGCCAGCGACGCCTACCCGGGCGAGCGCCTCATGGTGTGCCGCAATCCGCTGCTGGCCGAGGACCGTGCCCGCAAGCGCCAGGAGCTGCTCGAGGCCACCGAGGCCCTGCTCGAACCGATTGCCGCGGCGACGCGGCGCGACAAGCGCCGTCTCACGGGTGCCGACAGGATCGGCGAGCGGGTCGGCAAGGTCATCGGCAAGTACAAGGTGGCGAAGCACTTCACGTGGTCCATCGATGACGACGGTGTCTTCACGTATGAGCGCGATGAGGCCGCCATCGCCGCCGAGGCCAGGCTCGACGGCCTCTATGTGATCCGCACCAGCCTGCCGGAGAGCGAGATCGACGGCCCCGGCACGGTGCGCGCCTACAAGCGGCTGAGCTCGGTGGAACGGGCCTTCCGCAGCCTCAAGACCGTGGACCTCAAGGTCCGTCCCGTCTTCCACCGCACCGCACCCCGGGTCCGCGCCCACGTCTTCCTGTGCATGCTCGCGTACTACGTGGAATGGCACATGCGGCTGAAACTCAAGCCCGTGCTGTTCGACGACGAGGACACGCAAGGCGCCGAGGTCCGGCGGCCGTCCGTGGTGGCGCCGGCACAGGCCTCGGCGAGCGCCCGGGCCAAGGCGGCAACGAAGACAACGCCCGACGGCGATCCGGTGCACAGCTTCCGCACTCTCCTCGGCGATCTCGCCACCATCACCCGCAACACCGTCGCACCCCGCCTGCCGGGCGCCGAACCCTTCCAGGTCACCACGCGGCCCACGCAACTCCAGAAGAAGGTGTTCAAACTCCTGGGCGTGAAGCCATGACGTACCCAGTAACGCGCCACTGAAGCCTATCGAATGTCACTCACATCAACCACTTGCGCTTGATCGGCGCTGGAACTTCGGCCTAGAAAAAACTTGGCTCAACTGTACACAATATCTTGGTTAGTGACGGCCGCAGCGCCGTCGCTAAGCGAGTTTGAACGGAGCCGCGCCTGGCACGGTCTCACGACTTGCAGAAAGTGACGTTGAGGTTGCTGCCGCCGGCGGGGACCGCGCCTGCTACGGTGCTGCAGCGGGCATGGCAGGGGCGGACTGGGCCGCGGGATCGACCGTTGACAGCCCGTTCGGGCATGGCGTCGGGGTCCCTCCGGGGCTTGTCGGACGGTTCGGCGAGGCGGGCGCGAGCGCTCCCGTGGCGATCCGGGGGTCGCTGATCGGGGTCCTGCGGTTCGGCGCCATGGTCATGGGGGTCCGCGCATCCTGATGTGCTCCATGGTTCGGGCGAGGCCCTCGCTGGTGATGTTCCGGTCGAGAGTGGCAACGGGCACGGTTGCTGTGCCGCACCTGGGACAGGCGGGGGTGCCGGCGGCCTCGGGCTCGTCGCGCTCCTCGGGGGCGTTGCGAGGGCCGGCGTGCGGGACGGCTTCCAGGGTCGTGCTGCGGCAGCTGTTGGCGAGGATGCCGAAGTGTCGGATGCGGTGGAAGCCCTTCGGCAGGCGATGCATGAGGAAGCGCCGGATGAAGTCCTCGACCTTGAGGGTCATGGTGCTGTAGGTCGGCTTGTCGCCGGCCCTGGCCACCGGCTTGCGGTGTCGCAAGGTGACGGTCTCACCGTCGAAGGCGAGGATGCGGGCATCCGAGATGGCGATGCGGTGGGTGTAGCGCGAGAGGTAGCGGATGACGGCCTCGGGCCCGTCGAACGGCGGCTTGGCGTAGACCACCCATCTGGTCTTGCGCGCCTGCCTGATGAGCCGGGAGAAGGCGTGAGGCTCGGCGAGACGGGCCAGCGCCCCGTGGAACTCAAGGTCGCCATGGAGCTTTGCGAGGTCCTCGAGGAAGCGCCTTCGGAAGGAGCTCGCCAGCACCTTGACGGGGGCGAAGAAGCGGGGACTGCCGGTCTTCCATGCGCCGCTTGCGACGTCGAAGCCGCCATGAGGCACGACGCAGTGCACGTGAGGATGCCACTGCAGCTTCTGGTTCCATGTGTGGACAACCGCGGTGCCGCCGATCCTGGCGCCGAAGCGCCGGGGATCGGCGCCGATGACCTGCAGGGTCTCGGCGGCGCCGCGGAACAGGATGCCGAGAACCGCCTTGCGGTTCTGCAGGGCGATGCGGGCCACCAACGGCGGCAGGGTGAAGACGATGTGGAAGCAGGGGGCCGGCAGGATGCAGGCGGTCTGCCTTTCCATCCACGCGCGCGCCGCGGCGCCCTGGCAGGTCGGGCAGTGGCGGTTGCCGCAGGACTTCCAGACGGCATGGAGATGGCCGCAGTCGCCGCAGCGGTACAACGTGCCGCCCAGCGCCGGCGTGCGGCACTGCTCGATGCACGTCATGACCTTCAGCGCGACGGCGTCGAGGCGATGACGCTCACGGTATGCGGGCCCGGCGTGGCGGAAGATGTCCGCCACGCCGGGCCTCTCGGGGGCGCTCACTCAACAGGCATGAGCCAGCTCTTTGACCGGATGGTCGAGTGTGCGGTACATGACACCCGTGGCCCGGGCGTAGACCCGCGTCGCCTCGGGTGACTTGTGCCCGAGATAGTCCTGGACCACGCTGATCTGCGCCCCACGTTCGTAGAGATGAGTGGCGACCGCGTGACGCAGACAGTGGAACGTGATGCCGCGATCGAGCCCCACTCGGTCGCGGCTTTTTGTTGAAGGCCGCGCGCAGGCTTTCGGCGGTCATCGGCCGCTCCGGGCCGGCGCCGTAGAACAGCCAGCTTTCGGGATGAGGCTCGGTGTTCTTCCAGTAGCGTCTGAGCGCCTCGAGGACCGTGTCGGGCAAAAAGGCCATGCGCTCATGGCCGCCCTTGCCGTGTGCGATGTGGAGCAGCCCGTCTTCGCTCCTGACATCGTCGACCTGCAGCGCCACGACCTCGGAGATGCGCAGGGCGCAGCCGTAGGCGACAAGGGTGGCGGTGCGGTAGCGCAGGTCGTCGATGCCGTCGATCAGGAGGCCGACGTCGGCCTCCGGGATGGACCGCGGAAGCCGGTCGGGAACCCGCCGGCAGTGAAGATCCTTGACCTTCTCCGGCTGATCCATGGCGTCGACGTAGAACAGACGCAGGGCCGAGACGTCGGCATTGGTCGTGCGCGGACAGCGCCCCGCGTCGATCCGGCCCGACACCCAGACGCCGACCTCCTCGGCTGACAGGCTCTGGGGCGGGCGGTCGTAGAACCGCGCCAGCGCGCCGACGCTGCGCAGGTAGTTGTCCTGTGTGTTCGCCGACAGACCCTTCATGTCCATCGTCGCGATCATCTTCCGGCGGGCCGGTGTCCCGCCGCTCTTCGGTCTGACTTTCATCACTGTCTCCCTGGTGGAAAGGGCTCCGATCAGCCGGAGCACCAGGGAGAAAGCTACCACCGAGGGAACCGCGCTCCGCCGACCGCCAACGGCATCAACCTCAGGAACAACCACCCACTGCCGCGAAGCGGGCCGGGTAGGAGGGGTCGTTACCGAGCCCCTCCCCCCACAGAGCCGGACATGCCCGCATTAGGGCATCCGGTTCCTCGCATGACAGTTTCGCTCAAGGGGCATAGATTGAGCGCATGATCTTGGCGGACGGCAACGGGAAGTGGCGTAGGAGAACGTTCATCTTGTCCCAGGTCAGATGCCCTCCGCGGTGGCGCCGACCGAGCCAGTGTCGCCAACTCCTGACCACCTCGGTAGTGAAGCGGGTCAGGAGTTTGCTGTTGCCTGTCAGACCGTAGTAGTTGCAGTGGCCCCGGATCACGCTGGCGAGATGCCGTTGCTGATCCTCAGGCGGCAGGTGGCGGTGGTGCTTGCACCACTGCCAGACCGCCTTGACGGCCCGTCTGTAGCGACTTCTGGCGGTGAACTGCCGCACGACCATCCGGCCTTTCCGTGATGTGCCCCACCGATGGGTGAAGCCGAGGAAGTCGAAGTGGTCCTGCGCGTCATGACCGCCGCCGCGTCCGGGCCGGAAGTCCACGAAGCGCGTCTTGGTGGCATGGAGCACGAGCCCATACTTCGCAAGACGTTTGTCCAGAACGGCAAGCACACGCTCCCCGTCCCGGCGATCCTTGAAGGCGATGACGAAGTCATCGGCAAAGCGCACCAGCCGGCAGGCCCCGATGCGGGGCTTGACCGTCTCTGCCATCCACACGTCCAGCACATGGTGCAGGAAGATGTTGGATAGAATCGGCGAGATTACACCACCTTGCGGAACGCCCGTCTCGGTGCGCTGCAATACGCCCCTGTCGAGCACTCCCGCCGCCAGCCATTTGTCGATCATGCGTCGGATCACGCCATCCCTGATCCGCGGGTCGAGGGCGCTCCTCAGGTGCCTGGGATCGATCGAATCGAAGTAGGCTTCGATATCGGCATCGATCACCCATCGCAGACCCTCCCCGGCAAGGCCTGCACGCAGGTCGCGCAGTGCATCGTGCGCCGACCGTCCGGGGCGGAAGCCATACGAGCACGGCAGAAAGTCCTGCTCATAGATCGGCTCCAGGATCATCACGATGGCACGCTGCGCCACCTTGTCTTCCAGTGTCGGGATGCCCAGCGGCCGCTGCCGCCCATCCGCTTTCGGGATGTAGTGGCGGCGCACCGGCGGGGCGTAGTAGCGGCCGGACTTGATCCGTTCCATGAGGTCCACAAGGTTCGCCTCAAGGTCCTTCTCGTAGTCGGCGGCCGTCACCCCGTCCACGCCCGTCGCCCCGTCCTTGCGGGTGAGGTCCCAGGCCTTGAGCATCCACGCAAGGTCGATGTGGTGGTGCAGCGTGGTGAACGCCATGTCGGGGCATTCCCTCGCCAGCTTGGCTATCCGAGCTTGTTTCGGTGACACGTCTTCGAAGCGCGGCGTCTTCACGTGTTTCCCTCCTTCGGTTCCGACCATGCGACGCCCCGCTTCCCTCCGGCGGGTCCCGATGGCCACGGTTCCCCGCCCTCGACGGTACTATCAAGGCGCTCCGACTCCCGGCGCCGCATCCCTTGGGCTTATTTCTTCGCCGTCCGGTACCGTGCGCTCCTGCTCCTTTCGTGCCGTCGCTCGCGCGCTCCCGGCATGATGCAGGACCCATGCCGGGCCAGGACTTGATTGTTCAGGCTGGCCGTCCCCATCCAGCCACCCGCGCACACGGACGATCGCCGGGCCTCTCAGGTTCCCCGGTGGTCCATCGTCAGCTCTGCACACGTTCCAGCGACCCCGGTCGGCCCGTCACGCCTCGCCTGTCGCGGCGCTTCCGGTGCTGCCCCCGCTCAAAGGACCACGAGGGCACCGGCATTGTTGATTTCGGGGCTCAATAGCGCGGCTTCACTGCCTGCTGTGTACGCTTCGCGACACACGTTGCCGCGTGCCACGCAACACTCGCTTCCGGCTGGCGGGCTGCGCCTTTGCCGGGTGGGGGTCGCACCCACTGGACCACGATGAAGAGTTTCCGTCACGCTAACTCATGACTTCCTCCCTTCCAGGGCTTACCCTGACGCAACCTTCGTTCAATTGGCGCCATCAAGGTATCTTGGCCGTGCATCGCGATAAACCGCCGAAACAATTCCGTAGTGTCACCCCGCGACCTCGTCAACGAAATGATTTCTGTGGAGATCAAGCTTGAACCTGATCATCGAGAACAATAACTGGTACGCCTGCACTTTTCTTGGAGATGAATTTTCAGGTGAGGCCATTAAGAGAGGGAGTATTGCATACTCGCCAATCAAGGTTTATGAGTTTTTACCTCTCAAGACAGGGAGGCGTGAATTTGTATTGAAATTTCTTCATCTCAACTATCCAGAAGGCGTTCGGGATAAGAAATACAAACTCCGCAAGTCATCGCATGGCAGGACCTTTCTTTTGGCATGCAGCTTGACTCATAGCCCAACTCGCATTCTTTACATCAACCCAGTTTCGAAAGATTGGCTCCTTCATCACTGGAGATCGGAGCAAATGCCGAGGGAACTCAAACGCCTGGTTGGAATTTGATATCTGTTTTCAGCAATTGATAATCCCGCAGATTTGGAGGGAGGCGGTTGTGAGTCGTGACAGGCGAACGCGTGGAACATCCCGCGACAGCACCGGAGCGCGACAGATGGTGCTCACGGCCGGCGGACCTGCTCCTTTCCCGGATTCCGCGCTCCTATACTGGGCATTGCAACCGGGAATGTTGTCGCGGACGGCTCACGCTGCCGTGAGGCGGTCACCGGACGCGTTCGGGGTTGCGGCTTCGCGGAACTTGTGGAGGGCTTGGGATTCGGCCTTGCGGGCTTGGGCGAGGCTCTGGTGGCGGATGTGTCCGAAGCCGCGGATGGCGTCGGGGATGCTGGCGAGGGCGACGGCGGCCTCGTGGTTCTCGAGGGTCAGGCCGGCGGCTACTTCGTTCATGAGCTCGAAGTAGTCGGCGACGAGGCGGCGGTCCTCGCGGCGGTCCCGGGTGAGGCGGAAGGGGTCGAGGAGTGTGCCGCGCAGGCGCCTCATGGCCGCAAGGATCCGGAAGAGGGGGAGGATCCAGGGGCCGTAGGTCCGCTTGACGAGATGGCCGGTCGCGGGGTCGCGGCGCGAGACGAAGGGTGCGGCGAGGTGGAAGGAGAGCCGGACGTTGCCCTCGAAGGCTTCTTGAAGGGAGGCGGCGAAGCTGCCGTCGGTGTAGAGCCGCGCCACCTCGTACTCGTCCTTGGCGGCCATCAGCTTGAAGGCGTGGCGGGCGACGGCGCGCCGGAGATCCTTGCGGCCCGGCGTGCGCTCGTCCTCGGCGTCGGCGATACGCTGGACGAGAGCCCGGTAGCGGGCGGCCCAGGCATGATTCTGGTAGTCCGTCAGGAACGCCGCGCGGCGCTCCGTCAGGTCCTCGAAGGTGGCTTGCGGCGGTGCGGGGACGAGGCGGGAGACGGCCCCCATGTCGTGGGCGGCGCAGCGGCCCCACTGCAGGGCCCCGAGGTTCGCCTCGACGGCGACCCCGTTGAGCTCGATCGCCCGCTCGAGCGCCTGGCGCGTCACCGGGACGAGACCCTTCTGCCAGGCGTAGCCGACGAGGAAGAGGTTGGCGGCGATGCTGTCGCCCAGGAGATGGCGGGCGAGCCGCGTGGCGTCGACGGTGTGGCAGCGGCCGGCGGCGTTCTCGAGCGCGGCGCGGATCGGGGCCGCCGGGAAGGCAAGGTCGGGGTCGAGCGTGAAGGCCCCGGTCATGGTCTCCTCGGAATTGACGATCGCCGTGGTCCCGGCGGAAAGCCTGGCGAGGTTCTCGGGCGCTGCCGCCGTCACCATGTCGCAGGCCAGCAGGAGGTCGGCGGCGCCCTCGGCGATCCGCGCGGCGTGAAGGTCCTCGGGCGTGGCCGCGATGCGCACGTGGCTGACGACCGCGCCCCCCTTCTGGGCCAGCCCGATCATGTCCAGCACCGACACGCCCCTGCCGTCGAGATGCGCCGCCATGCCGAGCAGGGCGCCGATCGTCACCACGCCGGTGCCGCCGATGCCGGCCACCAGGATGCTGTGGGGTTGCGAGGGCGTGGGGGCCGGAGGTTCGGGCAGGGATTCCGGGGGCAGGACGTCCGGTCTTGCCACGCGCGGCCGGCCGCCGGTCACCGTCACGAAACTCGGGCAGAATCCGTCGAGGCAGGTGGTGTCCTTGTTGCAGGAGGACTGGTCGATGCGCCGCTTGCGCCCGAACTCGGTCTCCACCGGCATGATGGAGACGCAGTTCGACGCCCGCCCGCAGTCGCCGCAACCCTCGCACACCAGCTCGTTGATGAAGACCCGTTGCGGCGGGTCGGCGAGCGTCCCGCGCTTGCGCCGGCGGCGCTTCTCCGCGGCGCAGGTCTGGTCGTAGATGAGCACGGTGAGCCCGGGGACGTCCCTCAGGTGCCTCTGGACGGCGTCGAGGCCGCCGCGGTGGTGCACCCGGCACCCCGGTGGCCATTGCGTGGCGGCGGGGTACTTGCCGGGCTCGTCGGTGACGATGCAGATGGCCTTCGCCCCCTCTGCCGCCACCTGGCGGGCGATCTGCGGCACCGTGAGGCCGCCGTCGGCCGGCTGGCCGCCGGTCATGGCGACCGCGTCGTTGAAGAGGATCTTGTACGTGATGTTGACACCAGACGCGGCGGCGGCGCGGATGGCGAGAAGGCCCGAGTGGGTGTAGGTGCCGTCACCGAGATTGGTGAAGACGTGGTTCGTTGCGACGAACGGCGCCTGGCCGATCCACGACGCCCCCTCGCCTCCCATGTGCGTGTAGGTCGAGGTGTCGCGGTCCATCCACAGCGCCATGAAGTGGCAGCCGATGCCGGCCGTCGCCCTGCTGCCCTCGGGCACCCGGGTCGAGGTGTTGTGGGGACAGCCCGGGCAGAACCAGGGGGTGCGCGCAAGCGGCGCTTCGGGCGTCGCTTCGGCGGGCGCGCCGAGACGGTCCTGGAAAGCCATGCCCCCCGTCACGGCGTCGAGACGCCGCGCGATGGCCCGGGCGATCGCCGGCGATTCGAGCTCGCCGTTCGACGACAGCAGCGGCGCGCCTTCAGGGTCCGTCTTGCCCGAGACGCGCGGCCGCCGGCCGGGAGGCAGGTGGTAGAGTTCCTCCTTGACCTGCGTCTCGACGAGGGGGCGCTTTTCCTCGACGACGAGGATCTCCTCGAGACCCTCGGCGAAGGCGGCGAGACCCTGCGGCTCAAGCGGCCAGGACATGCCGATCTTGTAGAGGCGCACGCGCCCCGCCGCGTCGGCCCCGAGGGTCTCGAGGGCCTGGCGCGTGTCGAGACAGGCCTTTCCCGTCGTCGCGATGCCCAGATGCGCGCCGGGGGCGTCGCACACCACCCGGTCGAGGCGATTGAGGCGGACGAAGGCCTTCGCCGCATCCAGCTTGCCGGTGTGGAGCCGCGCCTCCTGGTCCATCCAGTGGTCGGGCCAGCGGATGTTGAGGCCGCCCCCGGGCAGCTCCGGGGTGCGGATGACCGGTTGCCCGGAACGCACGTCGATCGAGGCGGAGGCATCCAGATTGTCCGCCGTCGCCTTCAGCGCGACCCAGCAGCCGGAGAAGCGGGACATCTCCATGCCGGCGATGCCGAACTCGAGGATCTCGGCGACGCCGGCCGGGTTGAGCACCGGAATGCCGGCCGCCACGAAGGCCTGCTCGCTCTGGTGCGGCAGCGTCGAGGACCGCGAGCCGTGGTCGTCGCCGGCGATCAGGAGGACGCCGCCGTGGCGCGCCGAGCCGGCGAGGTTGCCGTGCCTGAAGACATCGCCGGAGCGGTCGACCCCCGGTCCCTTGCCGTACCAGTAGGCGAACACCCCCTGATGGCGCGCATCGTCGAAGAGCGCCGCCTGCTGGCTTCCCCAGATGGCGGTCGCCGCGAGGTCCTCGTTGATTCCCGGCTGGAAGTGGATGCGGTGCTCCGCAAGGTGCTTCGCGGCGCGCCACAGCTGCTGGTCGTAGCTTCCCAGCGGCGAGCCGCGATAGCCGGAGATGAAGCCCGCGGTGTCGAGCCCCGCCCTGGCGTCGCGCCGGCGCTGCTCCAGCGGCAGGCGAACCAGGGCCTGGACGCCCGTCAGGTAGATTCGCCCGTCCTCGAGGACATACTTGTCATCGAGGCTGACCTCTCGCAAAGGCATCGCAGGCGATCACGCTCCTTGAGGGGAGGTCCCAGCATAGCGCCCGGCTCCGACGGTTGCCAACCGTCACCGGGTGGCACAAAGTAGCCCCGTCGACTGAAAAGACCTGCCAGGGACACGAGCCACCATGAACGTCATTCCCAATTCGCCGCACGCCCGCGACATCGCGTCCGTCATCCATCCCTATTCCAATCTCGTGGCGCACGAGAAGGTCGGCCCGCTCATCATCGAGAAGGGCGACGGCGTCTACGTCGAGGATCTCGAGGGCAACACCTACATCGAGGGCCTCGCCGGCCTGTGGTGCACCTCCCTGGGGTTCAACAACGAGCGTCTCGTCGAGGCCGCGGCCCGCCAGATGCGCAAGCTTCCCTACTACCACGCGTTCTTCCACCGCTCGTCGATGCCGTCGATCGAGCTCGCCGAACGCCTGATCGAGATGTCTCCGGTGCCGATGTCGAAGGTGTGGTTCGCCAACTCCGGTTCGGAAGCCAACGACCACATGGTGAAGTTCGTCTGGTACTACAACAATGCCCGCGGCAAGCCGGAGAAGAAGAAGATCATCGCGCGCATGGGCGGCTACCACGGCATCTGCGTCTCGTCGGGAAGCCTCACCGGCATACCGCTCATGCACAAGGGCTTCGACCTGCCGATCCCGAACATCCTTCATACCGGCTCACCCCACTTCTACCACGAAGGCGCCGAGGGCGAATCGGAAGAGGAGTTCGCGGCGCGCCGGGCCGAGGAGCTCGAACAGCTGATTCTCGCCGAAGGCCCGGACACCGTCGCCGGCTTCGTCGCCGAGCCGATCATGGGCGCAGGCGGCGTCATCGTGCCGCCGAAGGGCTACTTCGAGAAGATCCAGGCGGTGCTGCGCAAGTACGATGTCCTGATGATCGCCGACGAGGTGATCTGCGGCTTCCACCGCACGGGCCGGCTGTTCGGCTGCAACACCTTCGGCATCGAGCCCGACATCATGGTCGTGGCCAAGCAGCTGTCGTCGGCCTACCTGCCGATCAGCGCCGTCATCGTCAACGATAAGGTCTACGGTCCGATGCGCGACTTTTCCGACGAGAACGGCGTGCTCGCCACGGGCTTTACCTATTCGGGTCACCCGGTGCCCGCCGCCGTTGCCGTCGAGACGCTGAAGATCTACGACGAGATCGGCATCGCCGACCACGTGGCGAGGATCGCGCCGGTGATGCAGGAGAGGCTGCATGCCCTCAAGGACCACCCGATCGTCGGCGAGACCCGGGGAACCGGCCTCATCGGCGCCGTCGAGCTCGTCCGCAACAAGGAGACCCGCGAGAACTTCGGGCCCGGGATCGCCACCTACTGCGGCGACCGCTGCCTGGCGCACCGCCTCATCGTGCGCGCCACCGCCGGCACCTCGGTTGCGGTGTGTCCGCCGCTTATCATCGAGGAGGCGCAGATCCACCAGATGTTCGATCGTCTGAAGGCGGCCCTCGACGATACCCTCGAGCACGTCCGCCAGGAGAGCCTGCTCGACGCGGCCTGAACGGCCCCCGGCGCCCGTTCAGGGGGAACGGGCGCCGGTCAGCCTTGACGGCGACAGGTCCGAAGCGTCCACCCCGGCCTCGGCGAGCGGCACGGGGATGCCGCGCTCCAGGATCAGCGAGGCGGCCAGCGCCGAAAGGGCGGCCGAGGTCTGGATCCCCGCACCCCCCTGCCCGACGTTCCAGAAGAATCCCTCGAGGCGGCCGTCGAACCCGGTCACCGGCAGCCTGTCGCCGACAAAGCTCCGCAACCCCGCCCAGCGGCTCTCCATGCGGCGGATGTCGAGCGTCGTCCACTCCATGATGCGGTGCGCCGCCAGGGCGAGGTCCATTTCGTCCGGCGCGGCGTCCACGGGCGCGCTCGCCGTCTCGTCGGCCAGGGAGCCCATGAGCATCCCCGCCTCGGGCTTGAAGTAGAACCCCTCGCCGTCGTCGGCCACCAGGGGCCAGTCGGCATGATCGACGCCTTCGGGGCCCCGGAAGGTGAAGGCCGTGCGCCGCATCGGAACGAGGCCGACCGGCTCCGCGCCCGCCATGCGGCCGATCTCGTCTCCCCAGGCGCCGGCGCAGTTGGCGACGACCGGCGCTTTGAGCACGGCATCGGCCGTCTCCACGCGCCACAGGCCGCCGCGGCGTTCCATGGCGCGGACCCTCGCGTCGAGGAGAAGCCCGGCACCGGCCCTGCGGGCGCCCGCGAGGTAGCCGCCGTGGATGGCGTGGACATCGATGTCGCCGGCCGCCGGCTCCCAGAGCCCGGACTCGATCATGTCGCCCCTGAGCACCGGACAGCGCTCGAGGCACGACGCGCGGTCGACGGGAAAGAGGACGCTGCCGATGACGTGGCGGAGCCCCTCGGCGGTGAACTTCGGATCCTCCGTGTTGCGCCCGATGAGCAGGAGGACGGGGCGGTGGCGGATCAGCGGCGCGTCGCAGAACCCGGGGGGCGGGTCGTCGAGAAACCGCCGCGTCCCGGCGGACAGCGCCTGGATCACCGTGCCGCCGATGACGTCGGTGTAGTGGGCGGCCGAACGCCCCGTGCTGTGGTAGCCTGGCTGGTCCTCGGCCTCGACGATCACCACACGCCGGTGCGGCGCAAGGCGCCAGGCCAGGGAGGCACCGACCACGCCCGCTCCGACGATGATGACGTCACACTCGGTCATGCCGACCCGGTTCCGGTCATGGGGTGGTGGTGCCGAAGGGGAGATTCGAACTCCCGGCCTACTGATTACGAATCAGTTGCTCTACCACTGAGCTACTTCGGCCCATCGGCCTCGTGGCGCAGAACCTAGTCGCAGCGGCGGCGGCAGGTCAATGGCCGCCGCCGGAATCGGGGTGGCCGATCGCCGGACCGGTCCCGGCCGGCGCATCGAAGGAGCCGGGGCTGCGCCAGACCGCCGTGTCGAAAGCGCTGCATTCGCCGCAGACCGCATGCCAGTCGCGCGAGACGTGGCCGCAGCGGCCGCACTGCCAGGCCCGGTCGGGAGCGGCCTCCAGCATGCGCTCCTGCCACCTCTCGACCTCGGCGGCATTGTCCTCGTGCTTCTCCAGGGCGAGCCAGAGGCCGATTTCGCGGGCCGAAAGCCGCTCGTCGCCGATCGCCTTGAGGTGGCGTCTCACCTCGCCGACGAGCCTCGCGTCGAGGGCGGCCCGCGCCGCCGCGAGGCGCGCCTCGCGGTCGTCGCAGGCGATTCCCAGCAGACGCTCCAGGCGGCGGTAGCGCCCGTTCGCTTCCCCGCCGGCGGTCTCGCCGTAGAGCCCGGCGAGGTCGGGGTGGGGAGACGACTTCCAGGTCTTCTCGATGGCCCTGGCGGCCTGGCGGTCCTTGCCCTTGTCGATCAACAGGCGCGCCAGGAGCGCGGTCGCCGACACCAGGTCCGGGGCCTCGCCATGCGCCGTGCGCGCAAGGCCGAGCGCTTCGCCGGGACGCCCGCCGTCGACGGCCCGGCGTGCCTCCTCGACGAGCAGCACGGCGTGGCGGCGCCGTCCCGGCGCCGTGGCGATGACCTTGCGGTCGCGCGCCGACTTCAGCGTCTGCCGGGCCGCGTCCCAGTCCCCGGCGCTTGTCTGCAGTTCGAAGACGGCCTCGGCGGCCCACACCGCGTCGGGCCGCAGGGCATGGGCCCTCCTGGCATACTCCCCCGCCGCCTCCCGGTCGCCACGCCTGCGGGCCGCCACCATCAGGCCCCTCAGGCCCAGGAACTCCGTTTCGGGACGCTCCAGCATGGCGGTGAAGCGGCGCTCGGCCTCCTTGCCGTCGCCGTCGAGCTGGGCCGCCTGGGCGGTGAGCAGCAGGGTGAGCGGCGGCCGGTCGAGGAGCCTGTCGGCCTTCCTGGCCCAGGCGCGGGCGCCCGAGGCGTCGCCGGCGGCCACCGCCACCAGGCCCGAGGTCAGCGCCTGGTAGCCCTTTTCCTTGCGGCGCGTGCCCAGGGCGCGCAGGAGCCGGAAGGGCGCGTTCGTCAGCCACAGGACGAGGAGGACGGCGATGACGGCCGTGACGGCGAGCAGGACCGCCGCGAGGACCAGCACCGGGGTCGTGGTGGTGACCTCCCAGGCGTCCCAGACGAGCGTCACCGCGCCGCCCCGGTCGACGATCCACACGATGCCGCCGATGGCGGCCGCCACCAGGGCTATGTAGAAGACGAGGGCGATCAGGGCGCTACTCCGGTCCGGCCGCCAGGCGGGAGACCGCCCAGGCGTGCAGGCGGTCCAGGGCCCCGAGCGCCTCGCTGCGGGCGCGGGCGTCCGCGGCCCAGCCTTCCATCGCTGCCGCCGCTGGCGCCGGCAGGGTCCCGACCTCCCGCAACGCCCCCTCGAGGTCGCCGTCGGCCACCCTCGCCTCGATCCTGAAGGCGACGGCCGCCGTGTCCGTGCCCGTCGCGTCGCCGTCGATACGCCGGACGGTCACGAGGCTCTCGAAGCGCACGAGGGATTCCTCGAACCAGCCGTCGGCCGCCGCCATCTTCTCCGCCTCAACGGCGGACGCAAGCACCTCCCGCAGGGCGTCCTCGAGTTCGCCTTGCGCCGCAACGCCGGATCCGGCGTGCCGGGCCAGCACTTCGAGAGCCGCCAGCACGTCCGCGTCGGCGGCCTCGAGGGCGGCGACGGTCTCGAGGGCGTCCGTATAAGCCCCGCCGGAGTCGATGGCCTCCCGCAGCTGGCCCAGGGCGATGACGAACGCGGCATCCGCCGACTCGCTCCCGGCGGGGCTCTGCGGGACCGCCAGCAGGGCCGCGACGCGGGATTCGAGAGCCTCGATGCGGCGGTCGCGCGCGACAGCGGCCTCGTCGAGGCGCCGCAGGCCGGCCGCGAGGGGGCGGTCGGCGGCAGCCGGCGTGACGGCGGGCGCCTTCTCGATGGCGTCGAGGCCGAGGGCGAGGTCCGCCATCCGCCGGTCGAGCGCGGCAAGCCGCTCCCCGCGCAGGCGCGTGGCGTCGGCGATCGAGGCCTCGGCAGCGGCGAGACGGTCCCGCAGGCCGTCCACGCGGGGATCGGCCGCCGGCGCGGTGTCGAGGGCCGCCACCTCGCTCTCGAGGGAGGAAAGCCCCGCCTCCAGGTCCGCAAGGCGCGCGCCGATCTGCGCGACCTCGATCCACAGCCAGGCGCCCGCCGCCAGGACGAGCCCGGCGGCCAGCGCCGCGGCCGCCCGCAGCGCCGTCGTCAACCATCGCCGGGGCTGCGTGAAGCGCCCGGCGACCCGCTGCCAGGGGCCGCGCGGCGCCGCCGATTCCTCCGTCCACTCCACGTCCGTGATGGTGTTGTCGGGCGAGCCGTTGTCAGACGTCATGACCGCTCTCCGGCACAGGCGATGGCTTCCGCAAGGCTTCCGGCTTGCGCCCGGGGCGACACGACCAGATCTTTCCAGCACGGCCGCTCGAGGGACCGGGCCACGGCCTCGCTGAGGCAGAAGCCGACGAGAGGGTTGAGGGAGGCCGTGACGCCTTCCCGCTCGACGAGGCGCGTGAAGACCGCGGCGGTTCTTGGAGAAAAGTGCGCCACACCCAGGAGTCGACCGTCCAGAAGCGCTTCCAGGGCTGCCCGCGGAAGGCGGCAGGCAGCTTGCGCATGATAACCGACAACGCGCCTGACGGCGAATCCCTGCGCCCCGAGGTCTCGGCCGAGGTCGCCGGCGACCGCCGATCCCGAGATGTGCAGGAGGTCCCCGGCCCCAGGGTCCAGCCGCTCCCGGATCATCGCCGCGAGACTTTCGAGATCGCCGCCTGCCGCCGAGGTGCTGTTGAAACCGTGCGCCTGCGCCCGTTGTGCCGAGGCCGGTCCCACGGCCAGCACCGGAAGGGACCGCGGGACCGCCGTGCGGGCGAGCGCATCGGCGCCGTTGGCGCTCGTGACCACCAGGCCCTGTACTCCGTCCGTCGGCGGCAGCGCCGGCGGCCGGTGGACGATCGTCAGAAGCGGGGCGACGACCGATGCGACGCCGCGGTCCTCCAGGATGCGGGCGAAGGCAAGCGAGTCGGCCCGTGGCCGTGTCAGCAGCACCGTCACGCAGACCGGCTCCCGAAGAGGTCGCGGCCGGCGCGCCGGAGCAGCCGCTCCCCGGCCTCCGCCCCGGCCGCGCCCGGGTCCGTCGACGGCCGGCGGATCTCGGTCCTCGTCCACCGCTGTCCGTCCGGCGACAGGACCATGGCCTCGACCAGGAGCATCGCCCCTTCCAGCCTCGCAAGGGCCGCGACCGGGGACCGGCAGGAGCCGTCGAGCACCGCGAGAACCGCCCGCTCCGCCTCCACGCATCGCCGCGTGGGCCCGTGATCGATGGCCTTCAGGAGCGCCGCCGCGTCCTCGTCCCCGGACCGGCAGGTCACGCCGATGGCGCCCTGGCCGGCGGCCGGGAGCATGACGCCCGGGTGGACGACCGCGGTCACCTCGTCCTCGAGGCCCATGCGCCGCAGTCCGGCAAGCGCCAGCAGGGTCGCGGCAACCCCGCCATCGCCGAGGCGGGAGAGCCTGGTGTCGACGTTGCCGCGCCAGGGGACGATCTCGAGATCCGCTCTCAGACTCAGGATCTGCGCGCGCCGGCGGACCGACGACGTGCCGACGCGGGCGCCTTCGGGAAGATCGCCGATGGAGCCCGCCACGGGCGAGATGAAGGCGTCGCGGGGATCCTCCCGCTCGGGGAAGGCGGCGAGCGCGATCCCGTCGGCAAGCGCCGTTTCCACGTCCTTCATCGAGTGGACGGCGATGTCGGCGCCGCCGTCGAGGAGCACGCGGTCGACCTCCGCGGTGAAGACGCCCTTGCCGCCCACTTCCGAGAGGGGACGGTCCCGCACCCTGTCGCCGGTCGTGCGCACGGTCACCACCTCCGGCTTCGCAAGAGCGGGATGGGCGGCCAGCAGCGCCCCTTCCACCATGGCCGCCTGGAGTCGCGCCAGCCGGCTGCCGCGCGTGGCGATTCTCAGCCGCTTGCGCTTCCCGTTCCGTCCCGCGCCACCGCCGGTGCGGGTGCTATAGTCCGCGGTCATGACGGATGTCCTTCACATGAGCATCGCCGGCGCCGGCGCATGGGGAACCGCGCTCGCGACGGCGGCCGCGCGGGCAGGCTGCAGGGTAACACTGTGGGCCCGTGAAGCGGAGACCGTCGAGGCCATCAACGATCGCCGGGAGAACGTCCTCTTCCTGCCCGGCATCGCCCTCGATCCCTCGATCGCCGCCACAGGCGACCTCGCCCGTCTCGGCGCCGCCGGCGTGGTGATCCTGGCGCCGCCGTCGGCCCATCTCGGGCGCGTCTGCCGGGACCTCGCCCCTCACCTCGGCGCCGGCGCCACGGTCTGCGTGGCGACCAAGGGGATCGAGGCGGGGTCCGGGCGGCTGATGCACGACGTCGCGTCCTCGGCGCTCGGCCGGGACGGAGTCGTCGCGTTGTCCGGCCCCTCCTTCGCCGCCGAAGTGGCGGCGGGCCTGCCCACCGTCGTGGTGGCGGCGGGCGGGGCCGGCGGTGTCGCCCGCCTTCGCCGGGCACTGGCGGGCCCGGCCTTCAGCATCCTCGCCTCCGACGACCGCATCGGTCTGGGAATCGCCGGCGCCGTCAAGAACGTGGTCGCCATCGCCTGCGGCATGGTGCTCGGCCTGGGGGCCGGCCACAACGCCCACGCCGCGGTCATCGGTCTCGGCCTTGCCGACATCATCCGCCTCGGCGAAGCCCTCGGCGCCCGCCGCGAAACCCTGATGGGGCCGGCGGGCCTCGGCGATCTCATCCTGACCTCGACCTCGACCCGTTCGCGAAACTTCAGGTTCGGCCGGGCCGTCGGTGAAGGCGGCGACGTCGCGGATCTCCTGAGCGACAGGATCGATGTCGTCGAGGGGGCGTCGGCCACCGCGGCCGTCGCGTCGCTGGCCGGCAGGCTCGGCATCGCGCTGCCGCTGGTGTCGGCCGTCGACGCCGTCCTCGATGGCAGGGCCGGACCCCGCAGCGTCGTCGACCGCCTCGCGCAGGACACCTGGTCCGGCGTGTGACGATACGCCTCCCCCGCCTTGTGCTCCTGAGGCTCAGATCCGGGCTTCGATCAGGAACGGTCCCGGCGTCGCGAAGCCGTCGGCCAGGGCGCGGTTGAACTCCTCGGCGGTGCCGGCCCGCCGGGCCTCCACGCCCATGCTCCGGGACATCGCCACCCAGTCGATCTCGGGGCGGTCGAGATCGAACATGTCGTGGGCCTTGGGCCCGGGCGTGGCGCCGACGTTCAGCAGTTCCGTGTGGAGGATGGCGTAGGTCCGGTTGTGGTAGACGACCGTGACGACGTCGAGGTTCTCCCGCGCCTGCGTCCACAGCGCCTGCACCGTGTAGAGGGCGCTGCCGTCGCCGGTGAGGCACAGCACCTTGCGGTCCGGGCAGGCGACCGCCGCGCCGGTGGCCTCCGGCAGCGCCCGGCCGATGGACCCGCCCGTGCCGAAGAGCCAGTCATGGGGCGGAGCGCCCCTGGTGAAGGGGTGCAGGTTTCTGCCCGAGGTGATGGCCTCGTCGGAGACGATGCAGCCCTCGGGCATGAGGTGGCCGACCGCCGCGGCGATGGCGTGGATGTCGAGCTCACCGGTCCTCGGTTCCGGCCTTTCCAGGGCTTCGCGCCGCGGCTCGACAGCCCTGGCGCCGAGCTCGTCGGCCAGGCGTTCGAGGGCGTCGAGCACGTCCTCGGAGGCGTCCGCGAGCGGCACCGGCTTCGCGGACTGCGGAACCAGCAGGCTCGGCTTGCCGGGATAGGCGAAGAAGGCGACCGGCATGCTGGCGCCGGCGAGAATGACGTTGCGCACGCCGGCGGTCACGGCGAGAGCGACATCGACCACGTAGGGCATGCGTTCGGGATTGACCCGTCCCGCGCCGCGCTCGGTGCGGGCGCCAGCGAACTCCGTCATCAGCATGGCGCCGGTGCGCTTCGCGATGCGGCCGGCGAGGTCGAGGGCATCCGCGCGCAGGGCCCGGCCGCCGACGAGGATCAGCGCCCGTTCACCGGAACGAAGCGCCGTCGCCGCGGCCCGGACGGCCGCATCGTCGACGATTCGCCTTGCGGGCGCCCCGGGAACCGCCGCCGGTCCGGATGCCTCGCCCCACGCCGTGTCCGCCGGAAGGACGAGGGTCGCGATCCTCCCCGGGGGCGTTCTCGCCTCGGCGATCGCCTGCGCGCCGTCGCCGGCCACCGAGGCCGCGTCGGCGCTGGTTCTCACCCAGTCGGAGACCGGCCGCGCGATGCCCTCGATGTCCGAGGTCAGCGGCGCGTCGTGGGCGATGTGGTAGGTCGCGTGCTCGCCGACGATGTTGACGACGGGCGTCCGCGCCTTCCTCGCGTTGTGCAGGTTGGCAAGGCCGTTGCCCAGTCCGGGACCGGTGTGAAGCAGGGTCGCCGCCGGGCCGTCCTTCATGCGCCCGTAGCCGTCCGCGGCCCCCGTCACGACGCCCTCGAAGAGTCCCAGGATGCAGCGCATGCCGTCGACCTTGTCGAGCGCGGCGCAGAAGTGCATCTCCGAGGTGCCGGGATTGGTGAAGCAGGTGTCCACGCCCCCGTCCACGAGGGTGCGCACCAGGCTCTCGGCCCCGTTCATGACGTTCCTCGCCATGAGTCACTCCTCCTCGAGGAATCGCTCGAGTTTTCGGGCGAGGTCGGCGGCGGACGCCTCCACGAGGCGGCGGCCCGCCTCCGGCGTCGACAGCGAGGGGAGGCTGCCGATCCTGCCGTCGGGATAGCGCCGGCGATAGTCTTCGGCATCGTGAATGCCCGTGTAGGCGGGCGCCTTCCCGGCGAAGTTCACGTTCTTGATGTGATCGGGAAACGCGAAGCGGGTGACGGACACCTCGCTGCAGGTCGCATGCTCCCCCTCGTTGGCTCCGTAGAGCTCGGCGCTGATCGCCTTGACGCCCGCCGAATCCCACCAGTTCGACAGGGTGCAGCGCAGCGCCCGGGCGGGCGGGCGATCCCCCATCGAGACTTCCGAGTGGATCTCGGCGAAGGCCGCCGCCAGGGTCGCGATGTTGCCGCCGTGGCCGTTGAGAAAGAAGAAGCGGTCGAAACCGTGGCGCGCCAGGGAGACAACATGGTCGCGCACGACGGCGATCAGCGTCGAGGGGCGCAGGCACATCGAACCGGCGAACGCGAGGTGATGCTGGGCGACCCCGACCTGGATGGTCGGCGCCACCATGACGCCGGTGTCCTGGCCGAGTCTTGCGGCGATGACGTCGGGACAGATCGCATCGGTGCCGATCAGGCCGTTGGGGCCGTGCTGCTCGGTCGAGCCGACGGGCATGACGATGCCCGACCGCGTCTCAAGGTAGCGTTCGACGTCCTGCCAGGTCGAAAGGCTGAGCTGCATGGCATCCCCCGGTTCGCTTGACCGCCACACTAGACCGGGCGGGCGCCGGCGGACAACGCGCGGCGGCGCCGAATCTTGATTCCGGCGGGGTTGCCGGGCCACACTTCGCTGTCCGCCCGACGCCGAACGAGGGAGTGCTCCTCAATGTCCGAAGAGATCGTCCATCCCGTCCCGTCCCAGTGGGCCGGCAGGGCCCACGTCGACAACGACGCCTACCTTGCCATGTACGAGGAAGCGGTGCGCGATCCCGAGACCTTCTGGGCCGGGCACGGGCGGCGCATCGACTGGATCACGCCCTTCACGAAGGTCAAGAACGCCTCGTACCGGGGCGATGTCGGGATCCGCTGGTTCGAGGACGGCGAACTCAACGTCGCCGTCAACTGCCTCGACCGCCATCTCGCCGCGCGGGCGCACCAGGCGGCCATCATCTGGGAGCCGGACGATCCGTCAGAAGCCTCCCGGACGCTGACCTACGCCGAGGTCCACGAGGAGGTCTGCCGGATGGCCAGCGCGCTCACCGGGCTCGGCGCCGGACGGGGCGACCGGATCACCATCTACATGCCGATGATCCCCGAGGCGGCCTTCGCCATGCTCGCCTGCGCGCGTATCGGCGCCATTCACTCGGTCGTGTTCGGGGGGTTCTCTCCCGATGCGCTCGCCAGCCGCATCCACGACTGCGAATCGCGCTTCGTCATCACCTCCGACGAGGGGCTGCGCGGCGGCAGGACCGTGCCGCTCAAGCGAAACACCGACAAGGCGCTGGAGAGCTGTCCGGACGTCGCCGCCGTCCTCGTGGTCAGGCGCACGGGCGCCGGCATTTCGATGCGGGAGGGCCGCGACCACTGGTGGCACGACCTGCGGGACGCGGCGTCCGCGGACTGCCCCGCGGCCACCATGGGCGCCGAGGATCCCCTCTTCATCCTCTATACCTCGGGATCGACCGGCAAGCCCAAGGGCGTCCTTCACACATCGGGAGGCTACATCGTCTACGCCTCCATGACCCACCGCTACGTCTTCGACTACCACGACGGCGACATCTACTGGTGCACAGCGGATGTCGGCTGGGTGACCGGCCACAGCTACATCGTCTACGGCCCGCTCGCCAACGGCGCGACGACGCTGATGTTCGAGGGCGTTCCGAACTGGCCCGACGCCAGCCGCCACTGGCAGGTGGTCGACAAGCACGGGGTCAACATCTACTACACCGCGCCCACCGCGATCCGCGCCCTGATGCGCGAGGGCGACGCCCCGGTGAAGGCGACGTCGCGCGGCAGCCTGCGCCTTCTCGGGTCGGTCGGCGAGCCGATCAATCCCGAGGCGTGGGAGTGGTACTGGAAGGTCGTCGGAGACGGACGCTGCCCCATCGTCGACACCTGGTGGCAGACCGAAACCGGGGGGATCATGATCACGCCCCTGCCCGGCGCGACGGCGCTCAAGCCGGGGTCGGCCACGCGGCCGTTCTTCGGCGTCAGGCCGGCGATCGTCGACAACGACGGCAACATCCTCGAGGGCGCGGCCAGCGGCAATCTGTGCCTGCTGGACTCCTGGCCGGGGCAGATGCGAACGGTCTACGGCGATCACGAGCGATTCGTCCAGACCTACTTCTCGACCTATCCGGGCAAGTACTTCACCGGCGACGGCGCGCGCCGCGACGCCGACGGCTACTACTGGATCACGGGCCGGGTCGACGACGTCCTCAACGTCTCGGGGCACCGCATGGGAACCGCCGAGATCGAGAGTGCGCTCGTCGCCCACCCCAAGGTCGCCGAAGCCGCGGTCGTCGGCGCGCCCCACGAGATCAAGGGCCAGGGAATCTACGCCTACGTGACGCTCAACGCCGGCGAGGAACCGGGAGACGACCTGTCGAGGGAGCTCGTCATGTGGGTGCGCAAGGAGATCGGACCGATCGCCAGCCCGGACTGGCTGCAGTGGGCGCCGGGCCTGCCGAAGACGCGCTCGGGCAAGATCATGCGCCGCATCCTGCGCAAGATCGCGGAGAACGACTTCGGCAATCTCGGCGACACCTCGACCCTGGCCGAACCGGGCGTGGTCGACGATCTCGTCGAGAACCGCCGCAACCGCTAGAGGCCCTACCAGGCGACCCGCTTCCTGTCCCTGAAGAAGCCGCCCGTCGGTCCGTCGTCGTCCAGCGTCGCCAGCCAGACGGCCGTGTCGGCACCCTCGGCGGTCGACCGCGTCGCGTTCCCGCCTCCCATGCGCGTGCGCACCCACCCCGGGCACATCGCGTTCACCTTGACCCCGGCACCGGCCTCGCGGGCCAGCCGCACCGTCAGGGCGTTGAGGGCGGCCTTGGTGATGGCGTAGGCCGCCGGCCCCCCGAGGCCCTCGGCGAACGAGCCCCAGCCGGACGAGACGTTGACGACGCGTCCCCAGCCGCGCTGCGCCATGGCGGGCACGAAGGCCCTCGCCAGGCGCCAGGGACCGAAGAGGTGGACCGCGGCCGACTCCTCCATGCCATCGCCGGATCCCTCCAGAAGCACGCCCGGTGCGAGCACGCCGGCGTTGTTGACCAGCACGTCGACCCGAAGCTCCCGCGCGGCCAGGCGGTCGATCGACTCCGGGCTGGCGACGTCGACCACGGCCCCCTCGACCGGGAGCCCGGCTGCAGCGAGGCCGGCGGCCGCGCCCTCAGCGTCCGATTCGTTCCTGGCGCAGAGCAGCACGTTCATCCCGGCTGCGGCGAGGCCCCTGCAGATCTCGAAACCGATACCCCTGTTGCCGCCTGTGACGAGCGCGCGCCGCATGATCCGTCCTCCCTGTCGTCTTCGCGAGCTTGTACCATCGCACGGAATCCCGGACCATGCGCGGCATGCCCACGTTCCAGGCCGACCTGCTCGAGACCTTCTGCGCCGACATCCTGGGCGGCGCCGGCATGACGCCGGAGGACCGGCGGCGCGTCGCCGCCCACCTCGTCGATGCGGAGCTCAAGAACGTCGTCTCCCACGGGGTCAACCGCGTTCCCTACTACCTGGGCCTCTTCGCGCAGGGCGGCGTGCGGCTAACGGCCGAGGTCCGTGTCCGCCGGACGGGCCGCTCGGTGATCGCCGTCGACGGCGGCGGCGGGCTCGGCATCCTCGCCATGGAGCGCGCGGTCGACGAGCTCGCGGCCGCGATGGAGGACGAGCCGATCGCCTGCGCCGGGATCGCCAACGTCTCCCACACGGGCAGGCTGGGCGCCTACAGCGAACGCCTGGCCGCCGGCGGCAGGCTGGCCATGGTCCTCGGCGGCGGGGGCGGCGGACCGTGGCGCATGGTGGCGGCCCACGGCGGGCGCGGCGCGGCGCTGTCGACGAACCCCTGGGCGGTGGCCCTGCCCGGCGGCGGAGCCGGAGACGTCTCGGTGGATTTTGCCACCTGCGTCGTCGCCAACGGCAAGCTTCGCCTTCGCCGCCGCACCGGCGAGGCCGTGCCGGAAGGCTGGCTGATCGACCGCGACGGCCGTGCGACCACCAGCCTCGACGACTACGCCGACGGCGGCGCCATTCTGCCCGCCGGAGGCCACAAGGGTTACGGCCTTGCGGTCATCGGCGAATTGGTCGGCGGCGCCATGTTCGGACCGCCGCTGGAATTCAACTGGCTCATCATCGCGCTGGACACCGGCGCATTCGGCGCCGGCGAGGACTACGACCGCCAATCACGGAGAATTATCGAAAATTTACGGGCCACGCCGCCGGCGCCGGGAACCGACAGGGTGAGAGTCCCCGGGGACCCGGAACGGGAAAGCGAATCGCGAAAAAGGCAATCGGGCATCGCGCTCCATGCCGAAGTCTGGCAGGGACTTGTCGACGCGGCCCGCGAGGTTTCGGTGCCGGTGCCCGCGTTCCCGGAAACGACCGGGGAACGCGGGCCCGGCGTCAATTCGGATTACACCGCAAAGTAGCTGTGGCCGGCGCGGCGGATCCTGCCCGCGGCCATGAGATCCTTGAGGGCCCTCGTGGTCTGGGCCGGTGTCAGCGTCACGCCGGTTTTTTCGGCGACGGCGCCGCGAATGGCGGCACTCCTGGCGCCGTTTTCGCCGGCGCTCTCGATCACGTTGATGACCTCGCCCATGGCCTGCGCGACCTCTTCGGAGACCGGAGCGCGGGGGCGTCCCCGCCTCGCGGGCGCCGCTTCGGCGGCGGCCGGGGGATCTTCCCATGCCTGGGCGTCGCCGTCCTGCGGCGCCTCTTCGGGGGCCGGTGCGGCTTCGGCTTCCGCCGCCTCCCCGGCGGCGACGAACCGGTATCCGTCACGGCGAATGCTGCCGCTCTCCTCGAGGCCGCCGAGAATCCCGACAAGCGCGCTGCGCGCGGGAACCGCGCCGCCGCGCTCCTTGATGCCGTCGACCACGGCGGAGCGCTTGAGGCCCCTTGCGCCGCCGGCGGCGATGATGTCGAGGACCATCGCCGAATCGACTTCGACGGATGCGGCCCTCTTCTTGCGCCGCTGGCGGGGCGCCTGCTTGCGCGAAGCCCCGGACGGCTTCTTCTTGTCGGAAGAAAGCGATTCCAGAACGGACTGCGCCTGTTTCATCTCGGCGATGCTCTCCTCGAGTTTCGCCGCCTGGGCAAGAAGATCCCGGTGCTGTTTCTCAGCCGCCCCAATCTCCTTGCCGAGCATCGTCACGGCACCCGAAATCCTGCGATTGTTCACGTGTTGTTCCTTCCGCCATGGTGAAGCGATTATTGCACGCCGCAACAATAACGCCGCCGCAAATCGCGCGTCAATGATCGGCGGAAAAATGTTGCCGAAGAATTTGATTCCCGAGGCGCGGCAATTCCATGGTAGGCAGCGGTGGTTTCCCGATTGCCAGGGAGGGATCGGCGCATGACGCCCGGTGACGCAGCGCAAGGCTGGAGCGAGGACGATTCACGCTATTTCATCGACTACGGCGCCTACTTCGTGCCGGAGCGCGAAACCCAGATCGACACGATTTGCAGCGTCATCCCCGACGCGCCCGCCGATTCGCTGATCGTCGACATCTGCTGCGGCGAGGGCCTGCTGACGGCGGCCCTGGCGAAGCGTTTCGGCGCCTGCCGCCTCGTCGCGCTCGACGGTTCCGCGGAGATGCTGAAGGCGGCGGCCGAAAGGCTGCGCGCGACGGGCGCGTACTGGCGCACCCGGCAGATGGCCATCGGGGACGGCGGCTGGCGGCGCTTCGACGCGCCGGTCCACGCCTTCGTGTCGTCGCTGGCCGTCCATCACCTCGACGGTCCCGGCAAGGCCCGTCTCTACCGGGACCTTGCCGGCCAGCTCGCGCCGGGCGGCGTCATCGTCATCTGCGATATCGTCGAGGCCAGGAGCGGCGAGGGAGAGAGGCTCTGGGAACGCCACTGGGACGACGGTGTCCGGGTGCGCGCGGCCGAACTCGACGGCGGCGAGGACATGCTGCACCTCTTCCGCAACGACGGCTGGAACTACTACAGCGACCCGCAAGCCGATCCGGTCGACATGCCGTCAGGTCTCTTCGAACAGATGAAATGGATGGAAGAGGCCGGTCTCGAGGACATCGATCTCCACTGGCTCAAGGCCGGACACGCGATCTTTTCCGGCCGCAGGCGGTAGGCCGTCAGGCACACTTCGAATAGCCGCACGACGTGCAGTAGCTGCAGCCTTCCTGGAAGACGAGCCCCGGAAGGCCGCAGCGCGGGCAGTTGCCGCCGGGGCTCCCTGTCTGCGGCGGATGATCGCCGGCGCCGATGAAGCCGATATCGATCATGTGGGTCTCGAGGATCCCGCCGATGGCGGCCAGCAGGGAGGGGACGTAGCGCCCGTCCATCCACTGCCCGCCGCGCGGATCGAAGACCGCCTTGAGCTCGTCGACCACGAAGCTGACGTCGCCGCCGCGGCGGAACACCGCCGAGATCATGCGCGTGAGGCCGAGCGTCCAGGCGTAGTGGTCCATGTTCTTCGAGTTGATGAACACCTCGAAGGGCCTGCGCCGTCCGTCCCTGACGACATCGTTCACGGTGAGGTAGATGGCGTGCTCGCTCTCCGGCCAGCGCAGCTTGTAGGTCCGTCCGGGAAGGACCTCGGGCCGGTCGAGGGGCCGGGTGAGATGGATGACGCCACCGGTCTCGAGAGCGTCGGCCGGCGTCTCGGACACGGGTTCGTCGAGCGGCAGGCCCGGCTCCTCCTCCCGGCGCGCTTCGAGAACCGCGCCGGTGACGTCGTTGGGCCGGTAGGTCGTGCAGCCCTTGCAGCCGCTGTCGTAGGCCTCGAGATAGACGTCCCGGAAGGCCTCGAACGGGATGTCCTCGGGCACGTTGATGGTCTTGGAGATCGAGCTGTCGATGTACTTCTGGACCTCGGCCTGCATGCGGATGTGATCCGCGGGTCTGAGGTCCTGGGCATCGACGAAGTAGTCCGGCAGGGGCGCATCCCGGCCGCGCAGCCGGCGCCACAGCCTGACCGCGTAGTCGGCGACCTCCTCGCTTCTGCGGCTGCCGTCGGGCATCAGGACGTTGCGCGTGTAGGAGAACGCGAACACGGGCTCGAGTCCCGACGAGATGTTGTCGGCAAAGAGCGAGATGGTGCCGGTCGGCGCGATCGACGTCAGCAGCGCGTTGCGGATGCCGTGCCGGGCGATGGCCTCGCGGATGTCGTCGTCGAGCTCGCCCACGCCCTTGCCCGCCAGGTACGCGTCCCTGTCGAAGAGAGGGAACGGGCCTTTCTCGGCGGCGAGCCCGGTGGAGGCGAGGTAGGCGCCGCGCCTCAGACGCGCGAGCCAGGATCCGGCCAGCCGCAGCGCGCGTTCGCTCCCGTAGTGCGCCTTCATCATGATCAGCGCGTCGGCGAGGCCCGTCACGCCCAGACCGATGCGGCGCTTGGCCATGGCCTCGTGCCTCTGCTCCTCCAGGGGAAAGCGCGACACGTCGATGACGTTGTCCATCATGCGCACCGCCGTGGCGACCGTGCCGTCGAACAGCGCCTCGTCGAGGCGCGCGGCGTCGGTGAAGGGATCCGTGATGAAGCGCGACAGGTTCACCGAACCGAGAAGGCAGGCGCCGTAGGGCGGCAGGGGCTGCTCGCCGCAGGGGTTGGTCGCGTGGATCGTCTCGCAGTAGGCGAGGTTGTTGCGGGCATTGATCCGGTCGATGAAGATCACGCCCGGCTCGGCACAGCCGTAGGTGCTGCGCATGATCCTGTCCCAGAGCCCGCGGGCGCTTCTCGTGCCGTGGACGACGCCGCCGAACATCAGCTCCCAGGCGCCGTCCTGCCTGACCGCCTCCATGAAGGCGTCGCTCACGAGAACCGACAGGTTGAACATGCGCAGGCGGCCGGCCTCCTGCTTGGCGTCGATGAAGGCCTCGATGTCGGGGTGGTCGCAGCGCATCGTCGCCATCATGGCGCCGCGGCGGTGACCGGCGCTCATGATGGTGCGGCACATCGAATCCCAGACGTCCATGAAGGTGAGCGGGCCGGAGGCGTCGGCGCCCACGCCCTTCACGGGTGCGCCCTGCGGCCTCAGGCTGGAGAAGTCGTAGCCGATCCCGCCGCCGGCCTGCATGGTGAGCGCCGCCTCCTTGAGGTGATCGAAGATGCCGGCCATGTCGTCGGGGATGGTCCCCATGACGAAGCAGTTGAAGAGGGTGACGTTCCTGTCGGCGCCCGCGCCCGCCAGGATCCTGCCCGCGGGCAGGAAGCGGTATCCCGACATGGCGTCGAAGAACCGCTGCTCGTGGAGGCCGCGCGCGTCGGCGGCCTCGGCCGCCGCCAGGGCGCGGGCCACCCGCCGCCAGCTCGCCTCGACGTTGTCGTCGACCGGCGTGCCGTCGGGCGCCTTGAGGCGGTACTTCATGTCCCAGATCTGCAGGGCGATGGGGGAAGGCGTGTCGCTCATGGGTGCGTTGTCGAATCGGGCGGGCGGCAGTCTATCGTTCCTGTTACGTTCACTCAACCGGAATGTCCCGGCGATTCGCCTGCGGCGAGCAGAAGGCGGCTTTCGGTTTCGATGCGGTTCTCGAGTTCGTCGAGGAACCGCCGGCGCGCCAGGGCCGGCGGAATCGCCTCGAGAAAGGCGATGACCGCACGGCCCGGACGCTTGCGGAGACGCCGGGGCGGCCAGTAGAGGCCGCAGTCGAGAGCCACCGGCACGACCGGCACGCCGAGTGCGGAATAGAGGCCGGCGACACCCCTCTGGTAGGCGATCCTCTCGCCGGGCCGGGTGCGCCGCCCTTCGGGAAAGATCACCAGGGACCGGCCTGCGGCCACCGCCGCCCTGGCGCGGGCCATGACCTTTCTCATGGAGGCGACGCCGTCGCCGCGGTCGATCGCGGCGACGTCCATCGCCGCGATGAACCAGCCCGCGACGGGAAGCCCGAGGAGCTCCCGCTTGAGAATGAAGCAGGCGTCGGGAAAGAGGCTGACCAGGGCGTAGGCCTCGAGCGCCGACTGGTGCTTGGCGGCAATCAGGCAGGGTCCCCGGGGAAGGTCCGTGACGCCCCTGACCTCGAGGGCGACACCGGCGATCCGGTGGAGCAGGAAAAGCTGGATGCCCGCGAACCAGGGGGGGACCCTGGCGGCGAAACGGCGGGCGACGAGGAGCGACGGCAGCAGCAGGATGCCCGCCGTCAGCATGACGGCGATCGAGGCTCCGGCGAAGAGCAGCGAGCGGACGAGAACGGTCACGGCGGCCAGACCAGGCTCACGAGAAACTTCGAGAACTCGCCGGCGAGCAGGATCAGGGTCCGCGGATGGCGCCACCAGATGTCGGTGCGCACGCTTCCTGAGACGACCGGGTGGGGGGTGATGGCGATGTCCGGCATGATCCTGCGGAACAGCACGAGGCTGCGCGGCATGTGGTAGTTGGCCGTCACGAGGACCATGGACCTGCGATCGCCCGCCGCCATCCAGTGCGCCGTCTCGTGCGCGTTGCCCACCGTGTGGCGGGCGTCGTGCCCGAGCTCGATGCAGCAGGCCAGCGTCGGCGGCGCCTGGTGATTGAGATCGAGGATCTCCGCGACATCCACCCCTTCGTGAACGCCGCTCACGAACAGGCGTTCCGCGACACCCATCTCGAGCAGCGCGATCCCGGCGGGCAGGCGCTCGCTGCCGCCGGTGAGGACGACGATGGCATCCGCTTCGGAAGGCAGCGCCGGAGGAGACTGCGGGATGGCGGTGGCGAAGCTCACCAGCCCGCCGGCCCAGACGATCAGGAGGACCAGGAGGACCTTCGTGAAAGCCCGGGACCGGCCGCCCTTCCCGCGCCTCACGGCATGCGGCCCAGCGTCGTCGTGACGGTCAGGCGCGCGGCCAGCATGGTGACGAGGGCGGCCACGGCCGGAAGGGCGCCGATGGTGGCCCATTCGCGCAGACCGAAGATCACCGCCGGCAGCAGCGCGGCATCGAGGCCGCCGGAGAGCTCGCGGACCAGGAAGACGGCGGCAACCGCGAGTCCGGTTCCGGCGAGTCCTCCCAGGAGCGCGAGGAAGAAGAACTGGAACTGGAACTGGTTCGCCACGTAGCTGTCCCGGGCGCCGATCTGGTGGAGAATCTCGATGGTGCTGCGGTGGACCGAAAGGGCGGTTCGCGTCACGTGGACGATCGTCGCCACCGAGACCAGGGCGATGAAGACGAGCATCAGGGCGGCCACCAGCTGGATGGTTCCCAGCGTCGTGCGCACGTCACTGAGCCAGGCGGGCTCGGCGTAGACCGTGAGCCCGTCGAAGCGCTGGTCGAGAATGGACCTGACCCTCTGCGCCACGGCCGCGTCGGAAGACGACGCCTGGGCCTCGACGAGAGTCGGCAACGGCAGCAGCGCGAGGTCGGGATCGCCGCCCGTCCAGGCTTCGAGCACCCTGAGAATCTCCTCGTCGCCGACCACCGCGGCGCCGGTGATTCCGGGGACCTGGTTCAGGATGCGGACGACCTCCGCGGCGTCTCCGGCGGCGTCCGGGGGAATCTCCACGGTGAGGCGGGGATGCTGGCTTCCCTGCCACTGGCCGGTGACCTTCTCGATGGCCATCGCGGAGGCCAGCACCATGGCCGACAGGAACACCATGGCGCCGATGACGAGGGGGATGAAACGGGTCGACGGATCGCGGGCGAGCGGCACCTCCCGCGGACGCCGGCCGAGACTCACCATGGGGCATCCCTTCTCAGGTGGCCCTCGAGGAGGTGGAGGACGGGGTAGGGAAAGCGTTGCGGCAGCCTGGTGTTGTGCGTCGCGATCACCAGGGTGGTGCCGTAGCGGTTGAGCTCCGTGAAGAGCGTCAGCAGGCGGTCGGCCATCGGCTCGTCGAGGTTGCCCGTCGGTTCGTCGGCCAGGAGCACGTCGGGCTGGCCGATCACAGCGCGGGCGACGGCCACCCGCTGCTTTTCGCCGCCGGACATGAACGGCGGCTTGACGTCCGCCATCGAATCGAGATCCACCCAGGCGAGAAGCTGGTGCACGTGCTCGCGCACCATGCCGGGTTCCATGCCGGCGATCCTCAGCGGCAGCGCCACGTTGTCGAAGGCGGACAGGTGATCGAGCAGGTGATAGTCCTGGAAGACGACGCCGATGCGCCGCCGGATCCCCGTCAGCGTGGGCCGCGCCGCCGTCGCGACATCGTGCCCGAAGATGGTGAGCATGCCCCGGGTCGGGCGCCGGACGAGATAGAGCAGGCTCAGGAGCGACGACTTCCCGGCTCCCGTCGGTCCGAAGAGGTAGTGGCCCGAACCCGGTTCCAGGATGAGGTCGATATCCTGCAGCACCTCGGGCCCGCTGCCATAGCGAAGGCCGACGTTCTCGAAGCGAATCACGACCGCGTTCCCTGCTTCCTGTCCCGAACAGCGCACGGGACCGCACCCGTGCGCCCCATGGCGTCGCACGGCAGCGGACCTTACCACATGGCCGCCGCCCGATGCCATGCAGCGGGCCATCGTGGCGCCGGCGGTCAGAAGCGGCGCAGCAGGCGCAGGAGATAGTTGCGTTCGTCCTCGGGGCGGTACTGTTCGGCGGCGCGCCGGTTGAGCTCGTCGAGAATCTGGCGGGCGCGGACGAGGGCCCCCCTGTCGGGGATGTCCATGCCCGAGGTGTCGATCCCGGCGGTACCGCCGAGGGCGCGGCCGACGGGATCCCGGGGAGCCGAGAAGAACCCCTGGTTGTCCCCGGCGACGCTCTCGCCGAGGAGCTCGAGGATCTGCGACATCATGTCGTCGGCGCCCTTGCGGAGAAAATCGATGGCGGCCGTCTGGTGGTCCACCGCGTGCCCGGGGCGGCCGGCGCCGAGCTGCCGCGCCGCGCGGCCCATCGAACGGTCCGCGCGGGAGTACTGGCGCGGCGCGTCGTAGCCGAACAGCTCGATGCGTTCCATGAACGCCTGGAGCACCGAGCGGATGCCGGCCTGGCGTTCCGCCTGGGGAGCGGTGTCGATCCCGCCCTCGCCCTGTTCCCTCAAGATCCTGAAGCTCTCGTCGAGCAGCACCTGCTGGTCGGTGATGATCTGGCGGATCGTCTGGATCATCTCCACCGCCTCCGCCGAGGAACTGCCCGACAGGTCCGAGAGGTTGCCCACGGAGATGTTTTCCATGATCTCCTGCAGGCGGGTGAGCAGCGAGTGCGCCTGCCGGCGGGATCCGCTGCGCACCAGTTCGGCGATCCGGTCGACGAGATCGGTCAGTTCGCGGCTGCCGACGGCCTTGAGCGCCTCGGTCGGATCGAAGAGCTGGCCGGGATCCGAACGCAGCCTGCTCGAGAGCGCCCGCATGTATTCGTCCATTGCGTGGTGGAGCTCGGCGAGCAGACGCTCGATCTCCTCGTCGGACGCGCCCTCGGCGAGCGCCGTGAGGAGCTGCTGCTGAAGGTCGCGCACGCGTTGCTCGGCGAACGCCAGGGGCCCTTCCTCGACCGCCAGGGCGGTCTCCCACATCAGCGCCGTCACGGCGGCCGGCGTGCGCTCGTCCCCAGCGCTGTAGTCGAGCCTGCGCGCCGCGGTCACGAGCCCCAGGTGGACGGCGACGTCGCCCAGGTAGGCCTGGGGATCCCGCGACAGGCCGCCGAGCAGCGACGCGGTCTCGGCGGCCAGACTCCGGTCGCTCACGAAGACCTTGCGCTGGTCCGCGATCTCGCGCGCCACCGGGTGGTGGAAGAAGCGTTCCGGCAGCTCGACGGTCCGGGGACCGCTCGCCGTCTCCTGGCCGATCACGTCGGTGGCGACGAGAACGAGCTCCACTTCCAGCCCCGCCCACGGGTGCGCCATCAGGTTGAAGAAGGAGGGGCCCGACATCGCCGCCACCCCGGTTCGCTCGAGCGGGACGGAGACCCGAAGAACGTCGCCGGGATCGCCGCCGGTGCGGCGCATCTCGGCCCTGATGTCCTTGAGGCCGTAATCGTCCCTGGCGGCGACATCGAGGCGCAGCGTGGTTCTCAGGGTCTCCGAGGGCTCGTCCGTCAGCGCGACCTCCGGCGGCCGGTCCGCAATCACCGTGATCGCCCGCCCGGCGATCACCGTTCCCGCCTGACTGATGGTGAAACGGCTGCCGCCCTCGAGGACGTAAGACACTTCCCAGCCTCCGGCGCCGGCCTCGCGGAAGACCGTCCGGGAGCCGTCGACCGCCAGGACGGGAGCCGCCTGGCCGCCCCTGACCTGCGCCACGAGCTCGCTGCCCCCGGGCACCGGCAGCGGGCCCTCCTGCCCGTCCTCCCGGGAGAACCAGATGGGCGCGATGCCCGTGTAGGCGGGAGGCGTGATCCACAGGGTCAGCTCGCCGGTCTCGGCGCCGCCGGCAGCGGAGAACTCCGGCTCGAGAAGGGCCGTGAAGTGGGCCCGGGCTTGCGGCCAGCCGGCGACGGCGCCCCAGGCGAACACGAGCAGCGCCAGGAAACGCAGCGCCAGGCGATCGCTCGACACGACATCGGAGCGCGGCCAGCCGGCCTTCACCCGCCGCAGCCGCTCGGCCATGCGCCGCCGGTGCAGTTCGAAGAGCGCCCGGCTGGCGCCGTCCGCGCGATCGCCGGCAAACTCGTCATCGAGGGCCGCCAGGGGACGGTGATCGAGGCCGCTCTTCTTCTCCACACGGCGCAGCACGTCGCTGTCCCGGGGCCAGGCATGGCCGCGAAAGTCGCGCCACAGGACGAGCGGCACCAGCACCGCGAAGGCAAGCAGGCAGAGCACGTGGAGGACCGGCGGGAGCCACGTCCACAGGCCGAGCAGGACGAGTCCGAGGAAGAGGGCGATCAGCGACACGCCCCGCCAGGCGCGCTCGGCCGCGTCTTCCCAGACGAGCGCAAGGCGGGCCAGCGCGAGGCGCCGCGAAAGCCGGGCCGGTCGTGCCCGGCGCTGCGAAGACGCCGTCATCCGGAGTTCCCGGCCGTCACAGGGACGACACCGACTCCAGGGCCATCATCTCCTCGTGACCCGGCCGCCTGCGGACAACGGCATGGGAACCGTTCCTCACCATCACCTCCGGCACCAACGGCCGGCCATTGTACCCCGACGACATGACCGCGCCATAGGCGCCCGCCTGGCCGATCGCCAGGAGGTCGCCGCCCCGCAGGGCGGGCAGATGCGCGCCGTGGGAAAGAATGTCCCCGGATTCGCAGACCGGTCCCGCGACGACCGCCTCGTGGAGCGCGCCGGCGGGCTCCTCGACCGGCCACACCGGGTGGCGCGCGCCGTAGAGCGTCGGCCGCAACAGGTCGTTCATGGCCGCATCGACGATGACGACGCGCCGGCCGCCGGCCTCCTTTACCGTGTTGACCTCGGTCACGAGCACCCCGGCCGGCGCCACCAGCCAGCGCCCGGGCTCGACGATCAGCTCCGCGTCCGTCTCCTCGCGGATGTCCGCGAGAAGCCGGGCGTAGGCGTCGAGATCGATCTCCTCCTCGCCGTCGAGGTAAGCGATGCCGAGCCCGCCGCCCAGGTCGAGGCGCTCGACACGGGGCCCCGAGCGGCCGAGTTCGGCGGCAAGGCCGGTCACCCTGGCAAAGGCCGCGCGGTAGGCGCCGACATCGTGAATCTGCGAACCGATGTGCACCGCCAGTCCCACGGGCACGGTCCAGCGATGGGCCGCCGACCCGGCGTGGAGCCTGCGGACGGTCCCGGCCGAAAGGCCGAACTTGTCGGTCCTGCGGCCGGTGCTGATCTTGTCGTGACCGCCGGCGTCGACATCGGGATTGAGCCTGAAGACGACCCTGGCCTCCCGCCGGCATGCGGCGGCGATACCGCAGATGCGCTCGAACTCGTCCTCGCTTTCGACGTTGATCTGCCGGATGCCGCAGGCGAGCGCGAAGCGCAGTTCTCCCTCGGACTTGCCGACCCCGGAGAAGACGATGTCGGCGGCATCGACGCCCGCTGCGAGGCAGCGGCGGATTTCGCCTTCGGAAACCACGTCGGCGCCGGCGCCGAGCCTGGCGAGGATGTCGATGACCGCGAGGTTGCCGTTGGCCTTGACCGCGTAGAAGATGCGGGCGCCGCTGGGCGCCAGCGCCCCGGCGAGGCGGCGGTAGCGCCGGCGCAGCGTCGAGGCGCTGTAGCAATAGAAGGGCGTGCCGACCTCGCCGGCGAGACGGGCGAGATCGACGTCCTCGGCGTGAAGACGACCGGAGCGGTAGTCGAATCCGCCCAACGGTCTAATCCGGCGCCTCCAGGTCGCCCTTGCGCCCGCAGGCGGCCAGCAGGGCCGCCAGGGCCGCCATCAGGGCAGCTCTCCTCGTCATGTCAGGTACCTCCTGCGGGCGGTCTCGACGGATTCGGCGACCCGTCCCGGTGCCGTGCCACCATAGCTCGTCCGGCTGGCGACCGAAGCCTCCACGGTGAGGACGTCGTGGACGGATCCGTCGATGCGCCCGTCCACATCCCGCATCTCGTCGAGCGACAGCCCGGCGAGGTCGCATCCCCTGGCCTCGGCCAGGGCGACGAGACGGCCGCACACGTGGTGCGCTTCCCGGAACGGCAGCCCCTTGGCGCGGACCAGCCAGTCCGCGAGGTCGGTGGCCGTCAGGAAACCCTCGCGGGTGTGCACCCGCATGGACCGGCGGTCGACCTCCATGCCCCGGACCATCGCCGTCGCCGCCGGTATCGCGAGCATCAGCGTTTCGGCGGCGTCGAAGACCGGTTCCTTGTCCTCCTGCATGTCCTTGCCGTAGGTCAGGGGCATGGCCTTGAGGGTCGTGGCCAGCGCCACGAAGGCCCCGGCGAGACGCCCCGTCTTGCCGCGCACCAGCTCGGCGGCATCCGCGTTGCGCTTCTGCGGCATGATCGACGATCCCGTGGTCAGCCCGTCGGGAAGGCGCACGAAGGCCAGGGCCGGGGCGGTCCACAGGATGAGCTCTTCGGCGAGGCGGGAGAGATGCACGCCGGTGATGACGCCGCAGGAGAGAAACTCGAGGCAGAAATCCCGGTCCGACACCGCGTCCATGGAGTTGGCGGCCGGCCGGTCGAAACCGAGCGCGGCGGCCGTCGCCTCCCGGTCGACGGGGAACGATGTCCCGGCCAGGGCCGCCGCGCCCAGAGGCGATTCGTTCATGCGCCGCCGGCAGTCGGCGAGCCTGCCGCGGTCGCGGCCGAACATCTCGACATAGGCCAGGAGGTGGTGGCCGAAGGTGACGGGCTGTGCCGGCTGAAGGTGGGTCAGCCCCGGCATGATCGTCGCCGCATGCTCGCCCGCCTGGCCGATGAGCGCCTCCTGGAGGCCGGCAAGGCCGGCATCGAGCGCATCGACGGTCTCGCGCATCCACAGGCGCAGGCCGGTCGCCACCTGGTCGTTCCTCGAGCGGGCGGTGTGCAGGCGCAGGGCGGGCTCCCCGACGATGTCGCGCAGCCTGGCCTCGATGTTCATGTGCACGTCCTCGAGGGCGGGGTCCCAGTCGAGCGTGCCGGCCTCGACCTCGAGCGCGATGCGGTCGAGGCCCGTCTGGATGGCGTCGTTGTCTTCGTGCGTGATGATTCCGGTTTCCGCCAGCATGGCGGCATGGGCTTTCGAGCCCCTGATGTCGAACCTTGCCAGGCGGTGATCGAAACCCACGGAGGCGTTGATTCGCTCCATGATCTGCGAAGGGCCCTCCTGAAACCGCCCTCCCCAGATCGGGTTGTTCCGGCTGTTCGAAGATGTCATGAGAGCGGCTTACAGCATGTCGGGACAATTGCAAATGGCCCCAGCCGCCATCGGCATGGATCGTCGCCGGGGATGACCTCTCCGGCCGCCGCTTCCCGCAGCCTCGTGTTTCTGACGGTGCGCATCTTCGTGCCGTTCGCCGCCGGCTACTTCCTGTCCTATCTTTTCCGGACCGTGAACGCCGTGCTCGGACCGGTTCTGGTCGAGGAACTGGCCATCGGCGCGGCCGCCGTCGGCCTGTTGACGGGGATCTACTTCATCGCCTTCTCGAGCGTGCAGCTGCCGCTCGGCATGGCGCTCGACAGGTTCGGACCGCGCCGGACCCACGCCGTCCTGCTGCTGGTCGCGGCCTGCGGCGCGCTGCTCTTCGCCCGCGGCGGCGACGCGACCTCGCTCACCGTGGCCCGCGCCGTCATGGGGATCGGCATGGCGGGAGGGCTGCTTGCCGCCATGAAGATGTTCGCCCTGTGGTTCCCGAAACAGAAGCTCCCCCTCGTCAACGGCCTCATCCTCGCCGCCGGCGGCGCCGGCGCCGTGGCCGCATCCACGCCCGTCCACCTCATGATCGGACTGATCGGCTGGCGGCACATGTTCATCGGCTTCGCTCTCGTCACCGTCGCCGTCGCCGCCCTCATCTGGCTTGCGGTTCCGGAACGCCGCGTCCCGGGCGCACCCGTCACCCTCGCGGACCAGCTGCAGGGCCTGGGCACGATCCTGAAGTCCCGGGCCTTCTGGTCGGTCGCGCCTCTGGTCATGACCGCCCAGGCCGCATGGATCTCGACGCTCTCGCTGTGGTTCGGGCCGTGGCTCAGGGACGTGGCCGGGCTCGACGCGGCCCGCGCGGCCGACGCCCTCTTTGCCGGCGGCCTTGCCATGATCGCGGGCTACGCCTTTCTCGGCTGGCTCGCCGAACGCCTCAGCCGCAGCGGCGTCGCCGTCGGTCTCGTCGCCGGCGCGGGCACCCTGGTCTTCATCGCCGTCCAGGGCCTGCTCGCCGTCGGCGCGCCCTTGCCCGCATGGATCCTGACGTCGGCCTTTGCGGCGACCGGCGGCGCCGCCATCATCTTCTACGCCGACATGACCCAGCGGTTCCCCGTGGCCCTGGCGGGACGGGTCAACACGACCCTGGCGCTCTTCACCTTCGCCCTCGGGGGCATCCTCCAGGTCACGGTCGGCATGGTGCTCAATCTCTTTCCCGGCGAGGCCGGCGGCCACGGCCGCACCGGCTATCTCGCCGCCTTCGGCGGATGGGCGCTCGTCCAGGCGCTGTGCTTCGCGTGGTTCCTCCTGCGGCGCGGCCGCTGAGCCGGCTCAGCATCCGGGCGCGACGATCCAGGCCGGACCGTCGGCGAGGCGGGCGCCGTCGAGACGCTGCAATCCGTTGACGCGGATGATCGCCAGGAGCGATTCGACGTAGTCCCGCCGCCGTTGCGAATAGCTCTCGAGATGCCCGGCAAGCTCCGGGCCCGAAGCCCGCCCGGCGGCCCGCAGCTTGCGGAACCCGGCGTAGGCCGGGTGCGTGTTGAGGTTGAAGGCGTAGGCATCGGCCGAATCGAGCGGTGTGCGGAACTTCCGGACGCCGTAGGATCCCAGCTCCTCCCTTGCCTCTTCGGGCGCCATGCCGCTTGCGTCCCAGACCAGCTGGCCGAAGAGGGCATTGCCTTCGAGGGCGAAGCGCGACGTGCCCCAGCCGCTCTCCTCGGCTCCCTGGGCGAGCGCCAGGGAAGCGGGGATGGTGTCGACCCTGCGCAGCAGCTCGGCGAGATGCGCCGGCGTCAGCGCCGACGAGCGCTCGTGGATGACGTCGTAGCGCAGCGCCAGGTCCTTGAGGCCGGCCCGCGCCCGGCGCGGCCCGGTGATCGCGCCGCGCTGGGCCTCGATCGCCTCGTTCGCCATGAGGACGAGCGGAGCGGCGGTCATCAGGAACACCGATTTCCTGAACTCCACGGGCACGCGGTCCCCGGCAAGGGAGCACCAGCGCGCCGGGCTGCAGGTGAAGGCGAGCCGCGGAATCTCCCGCGCCATCCAGGTGTCGGCGCGGTAGTCGAGACTCTCGAAGAGATCGAGGATGTCCTGGCAGTCGGCGATCGTCACCATGCGGTCGTCGTCGCGCGTCGCGATCCAGACCGCCGGGGCGGCGGCAAGGCCGGCCAGACAGACCGCCAGGACGATGCGCCGCCTGGTTCCCCGGTACCACATCGCGGCCGGCCCGTTCCGGCGCCCACGGACTAGCGGGTCGGGACCGGCACCTCGCCCGTGTAGTCGTAGAAGCCCCGGTCGGCCTTGCGGCCGAGCCAGCCGGCCTCGACGTACTTGGCGAGCAGCGGACACGGCCGGTACTTCGTGTCCGCGAGGCCGTCGTAGAGCACCTGCATGACGGCGTAGCAGACATCGAGGCCGATGAAGTCCGCGAGTTCCAGCGGCCCCATGGGATGGTTGGCGCCGAGCTTCATGGCGGTGTCGATCGACTCCACGGTGCCGACGCCCTCGTAGAGGGCATAGACCGCCTCGTTGATCATCGGCAGGAGGATGCGATTGACGATGAAGGCGGGGAAGTCCTCGGCATTGGCCGGCACCTTCTCCAGCTTCAGCGTCAGTTCGCGGACGGCGGCAAAGGTCTCGGCGTCCGTGGCCAGTCCGCGGATCAGCTCCACCAGCTTCATCATGGGCACCGGGTTCATGAAGTGCATGCCCATGAACTTCTCGGGCCGGTCCGTCGACGCGGCAAGCCGCGTGATCGGGATCGAGGACGTGTTGGTGCAGATGATCGCCTCGGCCTTCAGGCTCGACGTCAGTTCGGCCAGGATGTCCTTCTTGACCGCCTCGTTCTCGGTGGCGGCCTCGATGACGCAGTCGCAGTCGGCAAGGTCGCCGTAGGAGTCGACGACGGCGATGCGCGAGAGGGCCTCCTCCATCTGCCCGCCGCCGATGACGTCCCGGCGGAGCTGGCGTTCCATGTTGCTGCGGATCACCTCGAACCCGGCTTCGGCAATGGAGCGCTCGCTGTCGACCAACAGGATGTCGTAGCCGGCCAGGGCACAGACATGGGCGATGCCCGATCCCATCTGGCCGGCACCGATCACGCCTATGCGCTTGATTTCCATCGGCACTCCTTCCGTCAGCGGGGCCGCACACCCCGGCTTTCGAGTTCCTGCCTGAGCTCCGGCACGGCATCGAAGAGATCGGCGACGAGGCCGAAGTCGGCGACCTGGAAGATCGGCGCCTCCTCGTCCTTGTTGATGCAGGCTATCACCTTGCTGTCCTTCATTCCCGCAAGGTGCTGGATGGCGCCCGAGATTCCCACGGCGATGTAGAGTTCCGGCGCCACGACCTTGCCGGTCTGCCCCACCTGGTAGTCGTTCGGCACGTACCCGGCGTCCACCGCGGCGCGGCTGGCGCCGACGGCGGCGCCGAGAATGTCGGCCACCTCCTCGAGCATCGCGAAGTTGTCGCCCGACTTCATGCCGCGCCCGCCGGAGATGACGACGCGCGCCGTGGTGAGCTCGGGCCGCTCGTTGCCGGAAAGCGCCGCGCCCTCGAAGCTCGACAGTCCGGCGTCGGCGGCGCCGGCCACCGCCTCGACCGCGGCCGAGCCGCCCTCGGCCGCCGCGCCGTCGAAGGCGGTCGTGCGCACCGTGACGAACTTGATGTCGTCGGTCGACCGGACGGTCGCCATCGCGTTGCCCGCGTAGATGGGCCGCACGAAGGTGTCGGCCGCCGCCACGCCGGTGATGTCGGAGACCTGCTGCTTGTCGAGAAGCGCGGCGGCGCGGGGCATGATGTTCTTGCCGGTGGTGGTCGCCGCGGCCACGACGTGGCTGTAGTCCGGGGCAAGCCCGGCGACGAGCGGCGCGACGTTCTCCGCAAGCTGGGCTCCGAGGGCGGCATCGTCGGCCACCAGGACCTTCGAGACGCCGGCCACCGCCGCGGCGGCGGCGGCCACCGCGGCGCAGTCGCTGCCCGCCACCAGCACGTGGATGTCGCCTCCCATCAGGGACGCCGCCGCCACGGTGTTGAGCGTCGCCGAAGAGAGTTCCCGGTTGTCGTGCTCGGCATAGACCAGAATCGCCATGTCAGATCGCTCCCGCGTCGTCTTGCAGCCTGTCGACCAGTTCGGACACCGAACCGACCTTGATCCCGCTCTTGCGCTTCGGCGGCTCCTCGACGCTGATGACGTTGAGGCGGGGGGTGACGTCGACGCCGAGCTCGTCCGGCGTCCGCTTGTCGATCGGTTTCTTGCGCGCCTTCATGATGTTGGGAAGCGAGGCGTAGCGCGGATCGTTGAGGCGCAGGTCCACCGTGATGATCGCCGGCAGCTTCAGGGCGACCGACTCGAGGCCGCCGTCGACCTCGCGCACCACCTTGAGCGATCCGTTCGCCGCCTCGACCTTCGAAACGAAGGTGCCCTGGGCCCAGCCCAGCAGGCCGGCGAGCATCTGCCCGGTCTGGTTGGCGTCGTCATCGATCGCCTGCTTGCCGAGAATGACGATGTCGGGTGATTCCTCCTCCACGACCCTGGCGATCATCTTGGCCACGGCCAGCGGCTCGAGATCGCCGTCATGGACCACGTGGATGGCCCGGTCGGCGCCCATGGCCAGCGCCGTGCGCAGGGTCTCCTGGCTCTGGGTCGGTCCCAGCGAGATGGCGATCACCTCCGTCGCCGAGCCCGCCTCCTTCATGCGGATCGCCTCCTCGACGGCGATCTCGTCGAAGGGATTCATCGACATCTTGACGTTGGCGAGGTCGACGCCCGAGCGATCCGCCTTGACGCGAACCTTCACATTGTAGTCGATGACCCGCTTGACCGGGACGAGCACTTTCATGGCGTGCGTCTCCAAGCGCTTGTTGTGGCAGGAAGAGTCGGAATCCGCGGCAGTCCTTCGCAGGCGCACAATATGACCGCGCCACGACACAAGTCAACGGACTCGCCGCCCGCTCCAGGTCTGTTCAAAAGTCGCCGACGGCGTCTACGCTTGCTGTTACGGGCTGTAGCTGACGCGAAAACCCACGGATCAAGGGCGTCCCGCTCTCACACGACGGCAAGATGCCTTCGATCCCGCCCTACCCTGTCCACAACCTTTCAACCAGACACTCTTGACTCCGGCTGTTTCAGCATATCGAGTTCTCGCATCATTCGGTAGTTTTCGACGAAAGTGAGGAGGATTTTGTAGCCCTGCCACAGTTTCTCTGTTCCCGGCAGGGGCTGGCGCTTTCTGGGAATGAAGCCTGCTATGCGTGCCACCTCGATGGCGAAGGCTTCGATGGTCGGTTCGCTGTCGGGAGGCGCACGTTGTTTGCGCTGCCTGCCGGCCTTGTAGATGTTCAGGACGGTGATCTCGTCGCGGTGGACGACGCGGCTTGCCGGCGTCTCGGGCTCGCTTCGGGCGAGGCGCTCGACGGTCATGACGCGGCATGCGGTGATGGCGTCGAAGGCCAGGCACTTCCGCAGGTCGTCGGCCTGGTCGAGGCGGCGGTCCTCGATCCGTGTGCCGACCTTGAGGGCCCTGAAGTACTCTTCGATGAGCCAGCGCCTCTCGTAGAAGGAGACGGTCTTCAGGGCATCGGCGGCACAGGCGTCGCCTTCGCTGGTGAGCAGCATCCAGTCGAGGGGCTCCCGCTCCGCCGGCGGAGCGGGTTCCGTGACGTGCACGGCCATCATCGACAGCGGCGGCGTCGCCCGAGGCTTCCTGCCCGGCGGCACAAGGTCGACCATGGCGGCGCGGACCTCGAGGCGGACGCCCTTGCGCGCCTGGCGGCGGCGTGGTCCTCCGCAGGCTGCGATGTCGATCCGCTTCACGGCAAGGCACGGCTCGTCGGCCATGTGCTCCCACAGCTCCCGCGGCCCCGTTGCGGTGACCACACGGCGCCGTGTCGAGCGGCTGGCGCGGACCAGCAGACCGACCTCGTGCGAGGCGCCCTTCTCCAGCAGGTCCCAGGCGTCGCCTTCACGGTCGCAGATCACCAGCACCCGTGTCGCGGGACAGGCCGCGGCCAGCTCCGCCGCCCTGTCGTAGCCGTCCAGCCAGCGGCGGCTCTCCCTGTCGTCTGGCTCGAGACCCGGCGGCACGCGGAAGCCGGCATCGAGATGGAACAGGCCCAGGGCACAGCCGCCTTCGGTGAAGGCGACCCCGGCATGGGCCGCCATGCCGAGGGTGCCCGAACCGCCGCCGCCGATGTCGACGAGATCCTCGGTCGCCTCCAGGCCGTTGTAGTCAAGGAACGTCGTGTCCTGGACGGCAAGGATCAGGCGCTGCGGGCGGCAGCGCTCCACCATCGCCTCCTGATGCCCCTCGAGGATGTGATCCATCGTCACCTTCGGGTTCGACAACAGGCGCCAGGCCGCCCTCTGCTCCGCCTCGCCGGGGAAGATCACCGGCAGGACCTCTCCGGGACGATCGTTCCACGCGCGGCCCATGGTGACAATGCGCTCGCGGATGCGCGCGTCGCTGTGGCCGCTGCGGCCGTACTCGCGGCGCGCCCAGTCGGTCTCGCCGTCGCCGGCCAGGGGCTGAGCCTGGCCCATGACACGCTCGGGCTCGCGGCACAGCACCTGCCGCCAGTCGGGCGCCAGGGGCTTCATCCACACGCTGCGCCGCACGCCCGGGCCGTCGGCCCCGGGAGGCGTGCCCGATGTCGCTTCCGCACAGCGCTGCCAGCCCGCCGCCCGGTAGCTCGTGCCGGCGTGCCCGGGACCCACATAGGTGTAGGCCAGAACCGGCGTTGTGCCGTACTTCGCGTGCCAATCCGTGGCCAGCCGTGCGCAGGCCAGGGCCAGGGCATGGGAGGCCAGTCCCTTGACCGTCACCGAAGGCAGCACCAGGAAGCGGTCGTTGTTCACCACCTCGCCGAGATGGGCGTCGCGGGCCCCCTGGGACCAGCCGATGAAGCGGTCGCGCGCCTTCTGGTGCCAGCCGGCCGCCGAGAACACCAGGCCGCCGAGGCGGCCGTGGACAGACGAGGTGATCCAGTAGCTCACCCGGGCCCCGGGACAGCGGGCCTCGCCCTCGGGATGCCAGGTCGCCATCATCGAGCGCGCACGGCGCTTGTCCGCGCCGTCGGCCACCGGCTCCACGGTAACCTCGCCGAGGTCCTTCAGGGCACACTCCAGCGGCTTGTCGGGATAGTCCCGCTCGACGGTGCCGGTGTTGAGGGCATGAGGCCGCGGTGCCGGAAGAGTCAGATCGAGCGCCGAAGCCAGACCGGGCAGGGCCGCACGCGCCGAGGCAAGGCACAGGGCGCCCTTGGGGTTGCGCCAGTCCTCGCGCTCGCACAAGCCCCGCGCCAGGGACGAGCGCGTGCTGCCGTCGGCCTTGACCGCCGCCTTCAGCCAGTCAATCGTCGCCGCCGCCAGATGTCGAGTGCCGATCCTCATGGGCCATGATGTACGGCCTCATGAGCAAAGAGTCAACCGTGTCCGGATGAAAGGTCCACAACCCCTCGCAGGTGCTGACTTTTGAGGAGCCCTGCAGCCCGCTCTCCTCGACGAACCGCGAGCACACCGGACCGGTCATCGGCAGGGCGGGCGCGCTATCCGAGCCACCTCCATCAACCCGCTCCGGCCAGACAGACGCCCGCCGCGCGAGCCGCATTCCCCGGAACTTCTGCCGAGGTTCCGGTCGGCACGCCCTGTGCAAGGGTCAAAGTGCGGCTGCGGCGAGCGACTGGATGAAGTGAATGCCCGGCACGACGCGCCGGCTGAGTCGCTCGTCGTTGGTGATGAACAAATCCACACCCGCGGCGGCGGCACATGCGAGCTGGATGGCATCCGGAGGGCGAGTTCCCCGATTTCGGCGAATAGCCGCAAAATGAGGAGCGGCGGCGCAGTCGAACGGCACCACGGTGGAACTGGCCGTAATTGCCTGTTTGTAGTGGCGCACGAGGATGTCGTTTCCGGCTTCCGTCGGTTTGACAAGGATTTCGCCCAGCGTGAGTGCGGAAGTGAGCAGTTCGTCATTACGTTCGATCATTCGCTCGCGCAACGTCACGACCCTTTCGGTCAGTTCACCTTTGTCTTCGAACAAATACACAAAAAGGTTCGTATCCCAGAAGATTCTGCTCATTGCCAGCCCGCCCGCTGGCGAAGGACATAGGCATCCGCATTCTCGTCAGCCCATATCTCCCTGCCCAGGCCGCGCAGCGCCAGAATCGGATCTTCAGCGACATCGTGCGCCGGGTTCTCGTACTCCCTGAGGTACCAGTCAATCAGGCCGTGCCAGGCGACCGGTATCTCGTGGCGCTTCGGCGTATCCTTTCCGGTTACCCGAAGAGGATGGCACGGATCGCCCCGGCGGAACAGGCGTCGGCGCCCGTCAGCGGTCTCGAAGAGCATGCGGTAGCGGCCGGGATTGGGCGGCCTGTTGGCCACGCAATGGAGGTAGGCATGGACCTTGACCCCCGGGCGCAGCGGTCTGACTCCGGTAACATTTTCTTTTTCGGCCTGGGCCATGATCTCGCCGATCGCGAAATCCGCCCGTTCCGGATGGCGACGGTGAAGGGAGGCGACCGCAATCCACACCTCGTCCGCCACACGAACCCTGCCGTGCATGTTCCCTCCTCAATCGTCGATTGTACTTCGAAACCATGAGTACCATGTACAACAATCGAGATCAAGTACGATTGCGACGTTGTCGACGGTGCCCGGCGCGCCCGGGAATTCTGCAAGGAGCGGACGCAGTCCGGAGGACCCCATGACCGCGGTATCCCGGCACCCTATTCCCCGGTCTGGGTGGCTCCCGGCTTCCAGAGAACGTCGGCGCGGCCGTGGTCGTTGAGATGGCGCGCCATCACGAAGAGGTGGTCGGAAAGACGATTGGCGTATTCCAGCGCCGCCGGGTTGACCGTCTCCTCGAGGGCCAGCGCGGCGATCAGCCGCTCGGCCCGGCGGACCACCGTGCGCGCGTGGTGCAGGGCCGTGGAAACCGCGCTGCCGCCCGGCAGGACGAAGGACGTCAACGGCTCCAGCGCCGCGTTCATGGCGTCGATCTCGCTCTCGAGGCGCTCGACCTGCTCGCGCGTCACGCGCAGGGCGCCGGCGCCGCGGCGGCCCTCGTGCGGCGTCGCCAGATCGGCCCCGAGATCGAAGAGGTCGTTCTGGATGCGCGCCAGCATGGCGTCACCGGTGTGGAGCCTTGCCATGCCGATGACCGCGTTGGCCTCGTCGACGGTGCCGTAGGCCTCGACCCTCAGCGCGTGCTTGGGCACCCGGCTGCCGTCGCCCAGCGAGGTCTTCCCGCCGTCGCCGCCGCGCGTATAGATCCTGTCGAGCCTGACCATGGCGCTATCCCCCCTGCATGACGAGGAACATGACGGCGAGGAGAACGAGGGCGGCGAGCTGGAAGCCGACCCGGAAGCGCATGATCTTGTTGCCGTGGCGGCGGTTGAACTCGCCGCCCCTGGCAAAACCCCCGATCCCGATGAAGAGGACCACGAGCGTCAGGACGACGAATACGAGAATGGCGATCTGCAGCCAGCCCATTTCGGTTGCCTACTCCTGATGGATCACCCTACCACGATTGCGGGCGGACTTCTCAGTTGGCCGAGGCGAGCAGGCGCCGGGCGATGACATGCGCCTGGATTTCCGCAGCACCCTCGAAGATGTTGAGGATGCGGGCGTCGCACAGCAGCCGGCTCACCTCGAACTCGAGGGCGTAGCCGTTTCCGCCGTGGACCTGGAGGGCGTTGTCGGCGTTGGACCACGCCACCCGGGCGGCGAGCAGCTTCGCCATTCCCGCCTCGAGATCGCAGCGGCTGCCGGACTCCTTGCGCCGCGCCGCGTACCAGGCGAGTTGCCGCGACACCATGGTCTCGACGGCCATCCAGGCGAGCTTGTTGGCGACGCGGGGGAAGGCGGCGATCGCCCGGCCGAACTGCCGGCGCTCCAGGGCATAGCCCAGGCCCGCCTCGAGCGCCGCCTGGGCCACGCCCGTGGCGCGGGCCGCGGTCTGGATGCGCGCCGATTCGAAGGTCGCCATGAGCTGCTTGAAGCCCTGCCCCTCCTCGCCGCCGAGAAGACCGCCGCCCGGCACCTCGAAGCGGTCGAAGGCGATCTCGTACTCCTTCATCCCGCGATAGCCGAGAACGGGGATCTCGCCGCCCGACATGCCGGGCGCCGGGAAGGGCTCGCGATCGTCGCCCCGGGGCTTTTCGGCGATGAACATGCTCAGCCCGCGATACCCCTTCTCGTCCGGGTCGGTGCGCGCCAGCAGCGTCATGATATCGGCGCGCGCGGCATGGGTGATCCACGTCTTGTTGCCGGTAATCCGCCAGGACTCCCCGTCGCGCACCGCACGCGTCTTCAGGCTGCCGAGATCCGAACCGGTCCCGGGTTCCGTGAAGACCGCCGTCGGGATGGTCTCGCCCGAGACGATTCCCGGCAGCCAGCGGCGCTGCTGCCCGGGCGTGCCGCTGCTGATGATGAGTTCGGCGGCGATTTCGGTGCGGGTGCCGAGCGAACCCACGCCGATGTAGCCGCGCGACAGCTCTTCGGTCACGACGCACATGGCGACCTTCGACAGGCCCAGTCCGCCGTGCTCTTCCGGCACGGAAAGCCCGAAGACGCCGAGCTCGGCAAGCTCGTGGAGGATCTCGAGGGGAATGAACGCATCCTCGAGGTGCCAGGCGTGCGCCTGCGGCCTGATCCTCTCGTCGGCGTAGCGCCGGAACTGGTCCCTCACCATGACGAGGTCGCTCTCGAGGCCGGCGTCTCCGAAGTCGCCCTCGCCGAGGCGCCCGGCAAGCCTGCCGAGGTTCTGCCGGCCGGCTCCCTCGTCGATCAGCGAGGCGACGTCCTCGGTCCAGAAGGCGTGATGGTCGTCGCCGCCGACGTCGAGGTCGCGCAGGCGCACGATCTCGCCCTGGCTCATGGCGATGCCGCCGGTCAGCTGGGCCAGGTACTCCGAGAAGGCGCACCCGAGGATCAGGCGTTCGGTCTCGCCGAGCCGGCCCCGGGAGTCGAGGTCGTCCGCCCAGCGCAGCATCTGGCGCAGCGCCTCGACGTAGGTCGCCACCCAGGCCAGCCCGTGGACGGCATGCTGGCAGGCGTCGAGCGCCCCGGCATCGGCGGCGCCGACGCGCTCCCTCACACCCCGGCGCGCCGCGCCGAGAAGCCGGTCGGCGGCGTCGAGGGCGCCGCGGCAGCGCGCCAGCAGGCTGCCGCTCACCGTTTCAGCCTTCGACGACGTCCGCAAGGGTACGCAGGCCCGGCTGCGGGGACTGCACGAGAACGGCCATGTTGCCGGGCTTGTGCCGGTTGGCGCGCATCTTCATGTGGGCGCGGGGGATGTCGTGCCACGAGAACACCTCGGACATGCACGGGTCGAGACGGCGCTCGAGCATCAGCTTGTTGGCCTGCGCCGCCTGCATGAGGTTGGCGAAATGGCTTCCCTGGATGCGTTTCTGGCGCATCCACACGAAGCGCGCGTCGAAGGTGATGTTGTAGCCCGTGGTGCCGGCGCAGAAGACCACCATGCCGCCGCGCTTGACGACGAAGCACGAGACCGGGAAGGTCGCCTCGCCGGGGTGCTCGAAGACGAAATCGACGTCGTTGCCCTTGCCCGTGAACGACCAGATGGCCTTGCCGAACTCCCGGCACTTCTTCATGTAGGCTCCGTAGCCCGCGGTGTCCGAGACATCCGGCAGGCGTCCCCAGCAATCGAAGTTCCTGCGGTTGATGACGCCCCTGGCGCCCAGCGACATGACGAAGTCCGTCTTGTCGTCGTCGCTGATGACGCCGATGGCATTGGCGCCGGCGGTGGCGATGAGCTGGATGGCCATCGAGCCCAGACCGCCCGAGGCGCCCCAGACCAGTACGTTGTGCCCAGGCCTGAGGATATGCGGCCTGTGGCCGAAGAGCATGCGGTAGGCGGTCGCCAGCGTCAGCGTGTAGCACGCCGACTCCTCCCATGTGAGATGCCTCGGGCGCGGCATCAGCTGCTGGGCCTGGACCCTGGTGAACTGGGCGAAGCTGCCGTCGCCGGTCTCGTATCCCCAGATGCGCTGGCTGGTGGAATACATCGGATCGCCGCCGTTGCATTCCTCGTCGTCGCCGTCGTCCTGGTTGCAATGGATGACGACCTCGTCGCCGACCTTCCAGCGCTTCACCCTGGAGCCGACGGCCCAGACGATGCCCGAGGCATCGGAACCGGCGATGTGGAAGTCGCCCTTGTGGACATCGAACGGACTGATGGGGACGCCGAGCGACGCCCACACGCCGTTGTAGTTGACGCCCGCCGCCATGACGAGGACGAGGACCTCGTTGCTGTCGATGGCGTGCACCGGCAGGATCTCGACCTGCATCGCCGTGTCGGGTTCTCCGTGGCGTTCCCGGCGGATCGACCAGGCGTACATGTTGGCCGGGACGTGGCCCATCGGGGGGATCTCTCCGAGCTCGTAGAGATCCTTGACCGGCGCCTCGTAGTCAGCCGGCGCCGCTTCGGCAGTCATGACCATCACCCAGCTCCCCGTGCCCAGCGAATCCATGTTGCATTGCAACACCCGTGACCGAATCCGGTGTCACAATCCCATTGTTTGGCCGTCACAGCCCGTTTGCAACTCCTATTGCATCGCAGCATGATGGCGCAAGTCACCGATGCGTGGATGAACCTCATGGCAAGCGGCATGACCCGGACACCCGACCGTCCGTGGCTGATGAGGACCTACTCCGGCCACAGCACCGCGCAGGCGTCCAACGCGCTCTACCGCACCAACCTCGAACGCGGACAGACCGGCCTTTCCGTCGCCTTCGACCTGCCGACCCAGACCGGTCACGACGCCGACGAGCCGATCGCCCGCGGCGAGGTCGGCCGCGTCGGCGTCCCGGTGTCCCATCTCGGCGACATGGAGGTCCTGTTCGACGGCATCCCCATCGAGCGCATGAATACCTCCATGACGATCAATGCCACGGCGGCATGGCTCTTCGCCCTCTACATCGCTCTTGCCGACAGGCGCGGCACCGACCGCCGGAAGCTCTCCGGGACCATCCAGAACGACATCGTGAAGGAGTACCTCTCGCGCGGCACCTACATCTTCCCGCCGGAGGCGTCGCTACGGCTGACGACGGACGCGATCCTCTTCTCGGTGGCCGAGACACCCGCCTGGAATCCGGTCAACGTCTGCCCCTATCATCTCCAGGAGGCCGGCGCGACGCCGGTCCAGGAGATCGCCTTCTCCCTGGCCAACGCCATCGCCATTCTCGACCGCATCCGGGACTCGGGCGAGGTTCCGGCCGAGGCCTTCGCCCGCGTGGTCGGGCGCGTCAGCTTCTTCGTCAACGCCGGCATCCGCTTCCTCACCGAGATGTGCAAGATGCGGGCCTTCACCGAACTGTGGGACGAGATCACCCGCGAGCGCTATCGTATCGACGATCCGAAGCTGCGCCGCTTCCGCTACGGCGTGCAGGTCAACTCCCTGGGACTCACCGAGCAGCAGCCGGAGAACAACGTCTACCGCATTCTCCTCGAGATGCTCGCGGTGACCCTGTCGAGGAACGCCAGGGCGCGGGCCGTGCAGCTTCCGGCGTGGAACGAGGCGCTCGGCCTGCCGCGGCCGTGGGACCAGCAGTGGAGCCTGCGCCTCCAGCAGATCGTCGCCATGGAGACCGATCTGCTGGAGTTCGGCGACATCTTCGACGGCAATCCGGAGATCGCGGCGAAGGTCGCGGAGCTCAAGGACGCCGCACGGGCCGAGCTCGACGTCATCGAGCGTTCGGGCGGCGCGCTGGCCGCTGTCGAATCGGGCTACATGAAGCAGCGTCTCGTGGAATCGAACAGCGCCCGCATCGCCGCCATCGAAACCGGCGCGACACCCGTCGTCGGGGTCAACGTCCACGCCGACACCGAGGTCTCGCCGCTCACCGGGGGCGCCGACGGCGGCTTCATGACCGTCGGCGGAGGCGCCGAGGACGAGCAGATCGCGGCCCTCCGCGCGTGGCGCGAGGCCCGCGACGGCCGGCAGTGCGCGAAGGCCCTCGACGGCCTCGAGGCCGCGGCCCGCGAGGGACGCAACATCATGGAGCCCTCCATCGCCTGCGCGATGGCGGGCGTGACCACCGGCGAGTGGGGCCGGACCCTGCGCGGGATCTTTGGCGAGTACCGCGCGGCCACGGGCCTTGCGGCGGCCTCCGCGGTCCCGGCAGAGGCGCTCGCCGATGCCCGCCGCCACGTCGAGGCCGCCTCCCGCGACCTTGGCCGCAGGCTCAAGCTCCTCGTCGGCAAGCCCGGACTCGACGGCCACTCCAACGGCGCCGAACAGATCGCCCTGCGGGCTCGGGACTGCGGTGTCGAGGTCGTCTACCAGGGGATCCGCCTGTCGCCCGAGCAGGTCGCCGCTTCCGCCGTGGAGGAAAGCGTCCACGTGGTCGGCCTCTCCATCCTCTCGGGCGCCCATGTCCGCCTCGTCGCCGAGATCCGCCGCCTCATGGACGAGGAGGGCTGCGGGGACGTGCCCATCGTCGTCGGCGGCATCATCCCGCCCGCCGACATCCCGCTCCTCGCGGAGGCGGGCGTCGCCCGGACCTACTCCCCCCGCGACTACGAGATCACCGCCATCATCCGCGACATCGCCGACCTCGCCGTGGAGGCCGCCCGGCCCTGACGGCCCGGCCGGCTCCGCAAGACGGTCCCCGGCGGCCTACCCGAGGGAAGCGGCGCGCGCGACGAGGCGCATGCCCTCGAGCATGACGCAGCCTGCGAGATAGGCGGTCATGCCGCCGACGTCGTGGGGCGGGGAGACGGTATTGACATCCACGGCGACGATGTCGAGACCGGCCAGCGAACGGATGAACCCGAGTCCTTCGGCGGCGCTGAGGCCCTCCCAGGTCGGAGTGCAGACCCCGGGCGCGCAGGAGGGATCGAAGACGTCCATGTCCCAGCACAGGTAGACCTTGCGGCCGGCGAGACGCTCCCGCAGGAGCGCCGCCGTCGCCTCCAGGCCCGCGCGCCGCAGGTCGGCGTCGGGGATGAGCTCGTAGCCGATGCCGCGCGTGTGCTCGAAGACGCCGCCCATGAAGACCGGTCCGCGCGCGCCCACGTGGAACGTGTTGGCGGTGTCGACGAGGCCCTCCTCGGCGGCCACCGTGAAGGTCGTGGCCGGCGTGATGCGGTCCTGGCCCGTGACCGGGTAGGCATCGGTGTGGGCATCGACATGGAGGACGCACAGATCGTCGTGGACCCGGCGCCAGGCGCGCAGCTGGGGCAGCGTGACGAGGCCGTCGCCTCCCATGGTGAGGGTCGCGACACCCTCGCGGGCGATTAGCCAGACCGCTTCCTCGATGATCTCGAAGGACGGCTCGGGCCGGCCGGGCAAGCAGGCGGCATCGCCGCAGTCGACGACCGAGAGCTCCTCGAGCGGATTGCTGTCGGCGAAGGGAGGATGATAGGGCCGCACCAGGCCGGAGTGCTCGCGGATCGACGCCGGACCCTGGCGGGCGCCGATGCGCGATGGGTGGATGCCGCAGTCGAACGGCATGCCGACGACGGCAAGACGGCAGCCGGCAAGCTCGTAAGCGTTGGGAGCATCCATGAAGCCGCCCGTGGGGCGGAAGATCCGGGAATCGAAGATCGAGGACATCGGGGACCACCTTTCCGGCTACACTGCCGACATGTGCGGACGATACTCCCTGATCAATCCCGACGGCGCCATCCACGATCAGCTGGGCACGGATCTCCTGCCCTTCGTGGTGCCCCGATACAACGTGGCGCCGATGCAGGACGCACCGGTGGTGCGCATGGCCGAAGGGCGCCGGATCCTCGAGAGCCGGCGATGGGGGCTCGTTCCCCCGTGGTCCCGCGATCCCGCCATCGGCTCGCGGATGATCAACGCGCGCGCCGAGACCGTCGCCTCGAAGCCCGCCTTCCGCGAGGCCTGGCTGCGGCGGCGCTGCGTCGTGCCGGCGGACGGCTTCTACGAGTGGCAGAGCCGCGGTAAACACCTCGACAGCCAGCCCTTCCACATTCACCGGCCCTGCCGCCGGCCCTTCGTCTTCGCGGGTCTCTGGGAGGGCGCCGGCGAGGATGCCCCGGCCACCTTCACCATCGTCACGACCGAAGCGCCCGGGAGCCTTCGGCATATCCATCACCGTGTTCCGGTGATCCTCGAGGACGACGCCATCGGCCGGTGGCTCGCCACGCCCGCCGGAGAGGTCCCGGGCCTTGCCGGTCTCCTGGCGCCCCTTCCCGACGGCGCCCTCGTGGCGGATCCCGTCGCCCGCTTCGTCAACAGTGTCGGCAACGACGGCCCGGAATGCCTGACACCGCAGGACGCCGGCGACCTCTTCGGCTGACCGTCAGGAGGAGGCCATGGCGAGCACCGCCTCCGGCGTGTGACCCTCCTCGCGCAGGGAACGGATCGTCGCCGCGCTGTCGCGCTTGGCGTAGCGTCTGCCGTCGCCGCGCAGGAGGAGGCGGTGGTGGTCGTAGACCGGTTCGTTCCACCCCATGAGCGCCTGGATCAGCCGGTGGACGTGGGTCGACGGCTCGAGGTCGCGGCCCCGCGTGACGACGGTCACGCCCTGCGCATGATCGTCGTGGGTGACGGCAAGGTGGTAGCTCACGGGTGTCTCCCTGCGGCCGAGGACGACATCGCCGCCGATGAAGGGATCGACCCGGTGCACCGTGCCGTCGCGCTGGCGCCAAGTCAGCGGCCCGGCCTGCCGCGCGGCCGCCCCGACATCGAGACGCCAGGCGTGGTTCTCGCCGGCCGCGATCCGCGCCTCGCGCTCGTCGCCGGCGAGGTTCCGGCACGTGCCCGGATAGACCGGTCCCAGCGGCCCGTGCGGCGCCTCGGATTCGCGGACGATCCGGCTGCGGCTGCAGAAACAGGGATAGACCAGCCGGCGCGCCCGAAGGCCTGCGAGGACCGAGGCGTAGTCGGCGAGATGCCGGGACTGGCGGCGCACCTCGCCGTCCCAGTCGATCCCCAGCCACGCGAGGTCCTCGAGGATCGCGGCGTCGAACGCCTCCCGGCAGCGCGTGCGGTCGATATCCTCGATGCGCAGCAGGAAGCGGCCCGCTTGTCCGCGGGCCGGGCGCCAGCCCGCGAGGGCCGACAGCGCGTGACCGATGTGGAGGTACCCGGTGGGACTGGGCGCGAAGCGCGTGACGATCGTACCGATGGTCATCCCGGCGTCCCTGCAGGCCTGGCCCAACGATACTCCCCCGGCGCCCGCAGATCAGGTCTGGACAGGACAGGTGCTGGCGGGGAATCCTTCGCGTCCCGCCCGAAGGCCTGCGAGGATTCGATGTCCCTGACCGGACCGGCCACTGCGCCCCGAACGGGAGAACCCCGCCAGCTCGTCGTCCTGCTGCACGGCTGGGGCGCGGACGGCAACGATCTCATCGGCCTTGCGCGGCCCCTGCAGGCGTCGTTGCCGAACGCCCGCTTCGCCAGTCCCCACGCCCCCGATCCGTGCGACCAGAACCCGATGGGCCGGCAGTGGTACAGCTTCATGGACCGGCGGCCCGACCGGATGAGAAAGGGTATCGACAGGGCCGCGGACCTCATCAACGCCTATCTCGACCGGGAACTCGAGCGACTCGGCCTCGACAACCGCGCCCTCGCGCTCGGAGGCTTCAGCCAGGGCTGCATGATGGCTCTCCACGTCGCGCTGCGCAGGACGCCCGGCATCGCCGCCGTGGCCGGTTTCTCGGGCATGCTGATCGCCGAGGAGAGTCTCGAGGCGGACATCCGCAGCCGGCCTCCGGTCTTTCTGGCCCACGGCGATGCCGACCAGGTCGTTCCCTTCGACATGCTGCACGGCGCCGTGGCGACTCTGGCCCGCCACGAGGTTCCGGTCCAGTGGCACGCCTGTCGCGGCGTCGGGCACGGGATCGACCCCGAGGCGCTGAAGGCCGCCGGCGCCTTTCTGAAAGAAGCCCTCAGGAGCGGCCGGCCCTAAACGATCCCCGCGTCCTTCAGGGCCTCGATCTCGCCGTCGGACTTGCCGAGAATACCCTTGAGGACGTCACAGGTGTGCTCCCCCAGCAACGGCGGTGGCCGGTGGTACGCGGGAGGCGAGCCCTGCAGGTTGACCGGGCTGCGGACCAGGGGCACGGCGCCGGCCAGCGGATGCGGCATCTCGAACTTCATGCCGCGGGCCTCGACGTGCGGATCCTCGTAGACCTGCCGGAAGTTGTTGACCACGCCGTAGGGGATGCCCTCGCGCTCCAGCGCCTCGACCCACCAGGCGCGGGAGTGCCGCTTCATCAGCCCGATCACGTGCTCGATGAGCACCTCGCGATTGCGCACGCGCGCCGGATTCGTGGCGAAGCGCTCGTCGTCCGCCAGCTCCGGAGCCCGGGCCAGTTCGCACCACCGCCGGAACTGGGCGTCGTTGCCGATGGCGATGATGATGGGATCGTCGGCGGTCTCGAAGACCTGGTAGGGCAGCAGGTTCTGGTGCGCGTTGCCGTAGCGCCGGGGCGGGACGCCAGTCGTCAGGTAGTTCATGTTCATGTTGGCCATCAGCGCGACGGCACAGTCCGACAGCGCCATGTCGATGTACTGTCCCTCGCCCGTGGCGTTGCGGTGGTTGAGCGCCGCCAGGATGGCGATGGCGCTGTAGAGCCCGGTCGTGAGGTCGGTGATCGCCACGCCCGCCTTCTGCGGGCCGCCGCCCGGCAGGTCGTCGCGTTCGCCGGTCACCGACATGAAGCCGCACAGCCCCTGGACGACGAAGTCGTAGCCGGCCCGCGAGGCATAGGGTCCGGTCTGGCCAAAGCCGGTGATCGAACAGTAGATCAGACGGGGGTTGACGGCCTTCAGGCTCGGGTAGTCGAGGCCGTACTTCGCGAGACCGCCGAGCTTGTAGTTCTCGACCAGAACATCGGCCCTGGCGGCAAGCTCGCAGGCGATGGCGCGTCCCTCGCCGGAGGCGATGTCGAGGGTGATCGACTGCTTGCCGCGGTTGGTCGCCAGATAGTAGGCGGCCTCCGAGGTGTCGTCCCCGTTCCGGTCCTTCAGGTAGGGCGGCCCCCAGGCGCGGGTGTCGTCGCCCTTGCCCGGCCGTTCCACCTTGATGACCGTCGCCCCGAGGTCGGCGAGGATCTGCGTGCACCAGGGTCCGGCCAGGATGCGCGAGAGGTCGAGAACGACTACGCCGTCGAGCGCCGAGGCCATCACCTTGATCTCCCTTCCCGCCCGGCAAAGCCCGCCCTTGATATTCGCATGAGCCGGACGTGTCCATGGCGTTCCCGGGAAACCTCTCCCGCGAGAGCCACTCGTTGCCGACAGGGCATCCGGGATCTTGCAGCATGAAGCAGCACCCAGTCACTCCCGAAGGGTTTCGAGGCCGCAGTCAACAGTCGATCGAGCAGACTACATTACGATCCGGAGGATGACTCGAAACGAATCGATGCACGGCTAAGCAAAAGCCTCCGTCCGGAGACGGAGGCTTGAGATGCCGGTGGATGATCTTGGGACACCGAGCCCACACGAAGGATCGATTTGCTACGAAAAGGGAATCGACCGCTTCTCGATTTGCTACGAGGGTGATGATAGCATGCGGCACCAAGAAAGCAACAGGAAACGACTTGCATGCCGCTCGTGTTCGGCCTCGACATCGGCACGACATCGGTCGGGTTCGCCGTGATCGACTACGATTCCGAACTCGCCACGGGTAAAGTCCATCGCCTTGGCGTCCGCATCTTCCCGGAAGCCCGCGATCCGAAGGGTGTGCCGTTGAACCAGGAACGGCGGCAGGCACGCCTTCGCCGCCGTCAACTGCGCCGTCGGCGAGAGCGTCGGCGCTTGCTCAGCGAACATCTGTGCGCGGCCGGACTGCTACCAACACGCAACTCGTCCGAATGGGAGTGCGCGATGAAGCGTGATCCCTACGATCTTCGGCGACGTGCGTTTGAGGGCGAGACGCTGTCACCGCATGAAATCGGCCGTGCCATCTATCATCTTATGCAGCGCCGCCACTTCAAGGGCCGCGATATCGACGAAGTCTCCGACACTGCCGACAGCGCCGGAGACGACGCGGACGACAAGCAAGCGACATCCGCGCGTGAGCTAACCGGTCAGGCATTGAAGCGTGAAGGCAAGACGCTCGGTGCTTGGCTCGCCGCACGGGGACCGCATGAACGCAAGCGAGGCGAGCATGCTACGCGCAGCCTTGTCGAGGATGAGTTCGACAAGGTGTGGAAGCCGCTCATTCCGGAGCCGTTCCGCTCCCTGGTGCGGGACGTGATCTTCGTCCAGCGCCCCGTTTTCTGGCGACTGAAAACGCTTGGAAGATGCCGCTTCGTCCCGGAAGCGCGTGTCTGTCCGAAGGGTTCCTGGGTCTCGCAGCAGCGGCGCATGCTTGAGAAACTGAACAACCTTGCACTTGCCGGCGGCAATCAGCGTCCTCTCGACCCCGATGAGCGTCAAGCCATCCTTTCCCGACTTCAAACGCAGGCCTCGATGACCTGGGCTGGCGTTCGACGGGCTCTCGCTCCGTTATACAGGGCTCGTGGCGAACCCGGTGAAGAGAGAGCGCTCAAGTTCAACCTGCAGGAAGGCGGAGAGAAAACACTGCTCGGTAATCCCGTCGAGGCGAAGATCGCGGACATCTTCGGCAATGAATGGCAAAATCACCCGCGCAAACAGGAGATTCGCGATGTACTTCCTCACCAGATTTGGCAAGCGGACTACGAAGAAGTGGGTGGTCAACGTGTAATCATTCTTCCCAAAACCGAGCGAGTTTCGCGCAGGGCAGCAGTCGTGCGGAACTTTGTCTCGGAATTCAGCCTGTCGGACGCTCAGGCGAGCAAAATCGAGACCATGAAACTGCCATCCGGCTGGGAGCCTTACTCCGTTGAGGCGCTACAGGCGATGCTGCCGTATCTCGAGGAAGGAGTAAGGTTCGGCGAACTGATCAATGGTCCCGATTGGGAGGATTGGCGAGCCGAGACATTTCCCGGACGGGAGCAACCAACTGGCGAAGTGTTCGATCGTCTTCCGAGTCCAGCCCAACGCGAGGAAAGTGAACACGTCGCCGGTCTGCGCAATCCGACAGTCGCACGCACGCGCAACGAACTGCGCAAGGTGGTCAACAATCTGCTCGACCTGTACGGCAAGCCGGACCTGATTCGCGTCGAAGTTGCGCGCGACGTCGGCAACTCCAAGCGCCAACGCGAAGAGAAGGCTACCGGTATTCGTCGTCAGGAACTGCGCCGGAAGGCAGCTCGCGAGAAACTCCAACAATACGGAATCTCCGAGCCCTCCAGGGCAGACGTCGAAAAATGGATGCTCTGGGAAGAGTGCGGGCATCAGTGCCCCTACACCGGGGATTTCATTTCGTTCGACGCTCTGTTCAAAACTGGAGACTTCGACGTGGAACATGTATGGCCGAGATTCCGCTCTCTCGACAACAGCTTCAGGAACAAGACTCTTTGCCGCAAGGACGTGAACCTCCAAAAAGGCAATCAGACTCCGTACGAGTTTTTTCGAGGCAATCAGGAAGAGTGGGATGCTATCGCCAACCGCCTTGCCAACATGAAGGCCTCAAAGAGCAGACCAGGCATGCCTCCAGGGAAGATCAGGCGATTTCTGGCTCGCTCCATACCCGAGGACTTCGCCGCCCGGCAACTCAACGACACCGGCTACGCCGCACGCGATGCTGTCACCTACCTCAAGAAGTTGTGGCCGGATCAGGGGCCGGATGCACCCTTGAAGGTTTCCGCCGTGTCGGGGCGGGTCACGGGACACCTCCGCCGACTCTGGGGGCTGAACAACATTCTTGCCGATAGCGGCGAGAAAACCCGCTCCGATCACCGCCATCACGCGATTGACGCACTAACGGTCGCATGCTGCCACCCGGGAATGACGCAGAAACTGTCACGCTACTGGCAGGAAGAGGACGACCCGCGCGCAACGCAACCCCTCCTTCCTCCACCTTGGAAAACGATTCGAAGCGACGCTGAAAAGGCGGCTGCATCCATCATCGTTTCCCATCGCGTCCGCAAAAAGATCTCCGGACAGCTGCACAAGGCGACGGTCTATGGCGATACGGACGAGGAAGTCGAAGGTGGACGCGGAGTAACTTATCGCAACTTCGTCCGTCGCAAGGCCGTCGAGGTGCTGAAGAACTCGGAGGCACCGAGGTTCAATGGAACCAGAATCATCGACATAGTCGATGATGGTGTACGCGACATCATCCGCAGTTGGGTCGAGAGGCATGGTGGCGATCCCAGCGCAGCATTTGTGCAAGGCTATCCCAAGCGAAGCCGGAAGGGCCCTGAGATCCGCAAGGTCCGCCTCCGCGTGAAGCAGCAGATCGAGCTAATGACAAAAGCCTCCACGGGCTTTGCCGACCTCGGTAACAATCACCACATCGCGATCTTCCGTCTGACCGATGGAACCATCGACTACGAAGTGGTCAGCTTATTGGAAGCCTCACGGCGCAAGGAGCGGCGCGAGCCAGTGGTAAAGAGGGTGCGGGACAACGGTGCGCGATTCGTGATGTCGCTGTCTCCCGGTGACTCATTACAGCTCACAAGGAACGTGGAAACGAGGCTGAAGATTGTTACGAGTGTATGGTCCGAAGGACGGGTTGTCTTGGTCGACCATGACGATGCAAAAGGAACCACGGAGTTTCGTCCTGGCGCGAAAACGATCGTCTCAAACGGCGGCAAAAAAGTTGCGGTCGATCCAATCGGTCGCATCCGACCTGCGAATGACTGAGCTTGCCTGACGATGATCCGCAAGACCGTGGAGTTTTCGACACCTGGCACACGGCTCTCCGTCGCACATCGCCAGCTCGTGGTAGAACGGCCGGACCTGCCCAAAGCGACCCTTCCCATCGAGGACCTCGGTGTGGTCATTGTGGACGATATCCGCGCAACCTATACGCAGAGTGTTTTTCTCTCACTTCTGGAAGCCGGTGCGACAGTGCTGGTTACCGGTCGCGATCATCTCCCTGCCGGAATGATGCTTCCACTCGACGCTCATCACCTCCAGACCGAACGTCACCGTGCCCAGGTCGAGACAAGCGCGCCGGTTCGCAAGCGCGCTTGGCAAGCAATCGTGCGCGCCAAGATCGAACAACAGGGGGCCGTACTCTCTCACTTCACCGGAAGTCATGGGGGGCTCGCTCTGTTGGCCCGCCGTGTTCGCTCGGGTGATCCGGACAATCTTGAAGCACAAGCCGCACAGCGATACTGGCCGCGCCTGTTTGGGGAGACGTTCCGCCGTGACCGAAGCGCTGGAGGTGTGAATGCACTCCTGAACTATGGCTATGCAGTCATTCGCGCCGCTGCGGCGCGCGGTGTGGTCGCAGCCTGCAAAATCCTGGCGCATTTGACGGCGAATCCTACGACATTTGACGGCGATTCCTGGAACACTTGACGGTGGTTCCTGGACACTTGACGGCGAATCCTGAGCATTTGACGGTCCTGGTCCGGACCTGACCTTTCCCTGCCGTGTGGCGTGGCGAGGCGGTCAACGGGGTCTGTGAGGTGCCCTGTCTCTTCCATCCCTGTCACACCGGTCCGTGTAGCGGACCGGGAAGGCGGGAGCGCGATGAAGAGAATCGGCATGATGAACATCAAGGACATTCTTCGGCACCGTCACGATCACGCCCTGTCACGCGACGAGATCGCCGCGGCGGTCGGGGTGAGCACGGGAACCGTCTCGCATGTGCTGGCCCGCAGCGAGGCGGCAGGCCTTTCCTGGCCGCTGCCAGAGGATCTCGACGACGCGGCCCTGCGGGACAGGCTCTATCCGGCGCCGGATCGCGACAGCGACCGGGTGCAGCCCGACTGGGAGGCGATCATCGAGGAACTCGAGGCGCCGCGCCCGCGGCGGCGCGCCCGTCTGACGCGCCGTCAGCTGTGGTCCGAGTACCGGGACGAGGCCCTGGCCCAAGGAGGCAAGGCCTACACCTACAGCCGCTTCTGCGGGCTCCTCAAGGAGCGCCGGCAGGCCAGGCCCGGGCAGGCGCAGGCGCGCTTCGACTACGCGCCGGGCCTCTACGGCATGTCCGACTTCTCGGGCAAGACCCTGAGCCTCAGGAGCGGCCGCGGCGATGAGGATGTGGAGATCTTCGTGGCCGTGCTGCCGCATTCGGACATGATCCACGCCGAGGCCGTGCCCGCCCAGACCGTGCAACACTGGACGATGGCCCACCGCCGGGCGCTGGAGGCGTTCGGCGGCTGTCCCGAACGCTGGGTCATCGACAACCTCAAGGCCGGCGTCACCAGGGCGGACCGCGAGGATCCCCAGCTCAACCCCAGCTTCCGCGAGTTCGCCAGGCACTACGGCCTTGCCGTGCTTCCGGCGCGCAAGGGACAGTCCACCGACAAGGGCCCCGTCGAGGCCGCCGTCAAAGTTGTCCAGACGCGCATCCTGCTCGCGCTGCGTCATGAGACCTTCTTCTCCCTGGACGCCATGAACGCCGCGATCCGGCGCCAGCTCGAGCATCTCAACAACGCTCCCATGGCGGCAGGCGCGACCCGGCGCGACCTCTTCGAGGCCAGCGAGCGGGCCGCTCTCAAGCCCCTGCCCCGGAACCCCTGGGAATGGGGCGAATGGATCGAACGCAAGGTCGGACCGAACTGCCATGTCAGAATCCATCGCAACCACTACTCCGTGCCCGAGCGCCATATCGGTGCCACGGTCCACGCCCGCGTCGGCGAACGCATGGTCGAGATCTTCGTGGCCAGGGAGGGTGAACGCATCGCCGTGCATCCTCTCAAGAGCGGAGCCAACCAGTACGCCACAAGACCCGGGCACATGCCCGACCGTCTCCAGGCGGTGCGCGATATCCGCTCGCCCGACTGGGGCCACATCCTGCTCTGCCAGGCCCGGCGCATCGGACCCCATGCCCGCGCCTGGGCCGAGCGCTGCTTCGCTTCGCGCGACTTCCCCGAACAGGCCTTCGCCACCGTGCAGGGCATGATCCGTCTTGCCGACGACCATGGCCATGACCGCATCGAGACGCTCTGTGGCGAGGCTCTCGATCTCAACCGCCTCGCCTCGGGCTTCCTCAGGGAGCGCCTCAAGAACAGCATCCCGACACCGGCGCCACGCCCGGAAGTCAGCGAGACCATCCCCCGTCACGGCAACATCCGTGGTGGGGACTATTACCGTGACAACAACCAGGGAGACACCCCATGACCCTGCGCCAACCCAATGTCGAACGCCTGCTGCAACTCGGCTTCGTCGGCATGGTCGAGGCCCTCGAGGAACAGCGCGACATCGCCGACATCGATCAGCTCGACTTCGACGACCGCCTCGCCATGATGATCGAACGCGAGATCCAGTACCGCGACCACAAGAGCTACCTCGGCCACCTCCGCCAGGCCCAGCTGCGCATCCGCGCCGACCTCCAGGACGTCGACTGCCGCGCCGGCCGCGGCATCACGCGCACCACGCTGACCGAACTCGCCGCCGGCGACTGGATCCGCCAGGCCTTCAACCTGATCATCGTCGGCCCAACAGGATGCGGAAAGACCTTCCTGGCCTGCGCGCTCGCCCATCAGGCCTGCCGGCAGAAGCGGTCCGTGCTCTACCGGCGCGTGCCCGAACTCGTCTCCGAACTCGACCGCGCCCGCGACAGGGGAACGCACCACCGCCTCATGCGGCGGCTCGCCAGGGTCTCCCTGCTGCTGCTCGACGACTGGGGACTGCAGAACTTCTCCGCCGAGAGCCGCCGCGACCTGCTCGAGATCGTCGAGCAGCGCCACGCCCGGGCCTCCCTGCTGATCGCCAGTCAGATCCCCGTGGAGCACTGGCCCAGGGTGATCGCGGAACCCACCATCGCCGACGCCATCCTCGATCGCATCGTCCACAACGCCTACCGCATCGAGATCACCGGCGAATCCCAGCGCAAGCGCAACCGGCCGCCGCCCCTGGGCGGCGCATGAAAGGGAGATCCAGCCATGGCCCTGACACCCGCCGAGAAGCAGCGCCGATACCGGGAACGGCTCAAGGCCGGGCACCGTCCCGTCATCACCCGAAAGCCCCGGGACCGGCGCTCGCGCGCGCAACGCTGGCGCGATGCGGTGGCCGAACTCCTCGCCCTGCAGGAGCACTGGCGCCGCTGCCTCGACGCCCTCCCCGAGGCGCTCCACGACACCCCGTACGGGGAGCGCCTGCAGGCCATGGCCGAGACCGACATCGAAATCCTCCAGGAGATCGAACCGCCGCTCGGCTACGGACGCGACACATGAACCCGGGAACTCCCCTGGTCATGGTAACGTTACCAGTGCCCGGCAACATCAGAGCGTCCTTGTCACAACGCACAGAACAGACATCCCGGAGCGCCGGCGCCGCCCATCCGATCCGCCGGCTGCCGGCAGCGCCACCTGAGGAAGCCCGGCCTGGCGGCCGGGTCCATCGGGCGCCTGCGGCGCCGGGTGCAGCTCCCAGGAGCGGAACGCGCGGCGGCCATGCCGCAGTGAAGGGCCAGCCGCCGCGTTCACCGGCTGTTGAATGAAAGACATGGCTCGCCTACGCTCGCACACCGCTGGCCTCCGGCCAGCAACCCAACCAACAACAGGGAGGTCTCCCGCAAACACGCGCAACGGAACAAAGATGGCGCCACCTCAGCCGTCAAATGCGGCAGGAATCGCCGTCAGGTGTTCCAGGAACCACCGTCAAGTGCGCAGGAATTTTGCACGCAGCCGGGCTGATTCCCTCTCTTGGTGTGCACCACCGACACCGTGGCAATCCGTTCTGTCTCGCGGACGATCTTCTGGAGCCGTACCGCCCTTATGTCGACTGGCGGGTCCGTCAAATATCCGGGAACGATGGAGAATCCACGCCCGATCTCGCCGAGCGCGACACCCGCGCCGCTCTCCTTTCCCTGTTCAATGAGACCGTTCGTGTAGGCGGGCGCCGGGAACCTCTGCTGCTTGCCCTCCGTACAAGTGCGAACTCCCTGTGCCGAACCCTCACGGGCGGCGATCGGACCCTGGCGCTTCCGGAAGGACTCCCGCTCGAACCCGACCCGGTTGATACTGCTGAGATCGGCTGATGAGTCAACCACTGGTTGAGGGAGCCAAGACATATCCTTGGGGCTGGCGCACCATGTGGGTAATCGCGATGTTTGACCTGCCCACCGACACGCCAAAGGCGCGCAAGGCTTATGCAAGGTTCCGCAAGGACCTGCTTAACGACGGGTTTACAATGATGCAGTACTCGGTCTACATTCGACACTGTGCATCCATCGAGAATGCCAGAGTCCATGCGGCCAGAATGGGTCGCCAGGTTCCTTCTGCCGGAGAGGTCCGATTCCTTACGATCACCGACAAACAGTTCGGTCGCATCGAGACCTATGTCGGGAAAACCCGCAAGGCACCGCCGGATCCGCCCGCCCAACTGGAGCTTTTCTGACCAGTGGACGGGCGAAAATGGCTATTATTCAACACCTTACTATGAAGGTAGTGTAGCAAATCGAGAAGCGGCCGCAATCCGCAGCGTGATGTCAACAACGTCCGCAACCTCAGTCAGTGTAGCAAATCGAGAAGCGGCCGCAATCCGCAGCGTCATTCGTTGCTTCATCGCTCGCCCCTGTAGTGTAGCAAATCGAGAAGCGGCCGCAATCCGCAGCGACGTTGACGAGGGGTCGCCTGCCCGCGTCAGTGTAGCAAATCGAGAAGCGGCCGCAATCCGCAGCCAGCTTCGAGCCGTGCTCGGCCAACGCGGAGTGTAGCAAATCGAGAAGCGGCCGCAATCCGCAGCCAGCTTCGAGCCGTGCTCGGCCAACGCGGAGTGTAGCAAATCGAGAAGCGGCCGCAATCCGCAGCCTGTACATGTATCGTCCGAGCAGCCGTGCCAGTGTAGCAAATCGAGAAGCGGCCGCAATCCGCAGCTTCGGCCGCAGTCAGGGCAGAGCCCGGCGGAGTGTAGCAAATCGAGAAGCGGCCGCAATCCGCAGCGATAGAGGCGGAGAAGACCATTGTCTTGACAGTGTAGCAAATCGAGAAGCGGCCGCAATCCGCAGCGGCCACCTGTGCGGCCTGCCCGACGGCCAGAGTGTAGCAAATCGAGAAGCGGCCGCAATCCGCAGCCACCTCGTACTGCACCGCTGACCCCTGCGAAGTGTAGCAAATCGAGAAGCGGCCGCAATCCGCAGCACCGCGGTGACGGCGACGACGTCGCCCACGAGTGTAGCAAATCGAGAAGCGGCCGCAATCCGCAGCCTCGTCGGCGGGTTCGGCGGGGTGACGAGGAGTGTAGCAAATCGAGAAGCGGCCGCAATCCGCAGCCAGCAGGGCGGTGCCGCACGACGGACAGCGAGTGTAGCAAATCGAGAAGCGGCCGCAATCCGCAGCCGGGGGCCCACGGCGGTCCGCTCCCAGCCCAGTGTAGCAAATCGAGAAGCGGCCGCAATCCGTAGCGTCCCGACCACGACGACGCCCGCGATCGCGAGTGTAGCAAATCGAGAAGCGGCCGCAATCCGCAGCCTGAGTCTGGAGGGTGTTGACGGTCCTGGAAGTGTAGCAAATCGAGAAGCGGCCGCAATCCGCAGCGTCCCGACCACGACGACGCCCGCGATCGCGAGTGTAGCAAATCGAGAAGCGGCCGCAATCCGCAGCCTGAGTCTGGAGGGTGTTGACGGTCCTGGAAGTGTAGCAAATCGAGAAGCGGCCGCAATCCGCAGCCTACCGGTATTCGCGGCGCTCGACGACGTCAGTGTAGCAAATCGAGAAGCGGCCGCAATCCGCAGCTGAAGGCAGCCGGCGCGCTTGCATCGCTCGAGTGTAGCAAATCGAGAAGCGGCCGCAGTCCGCAGCCACTTCCGCCGGCGACAGCCGCTGGCGGCCAGTGTAGCAAATCGAGAAGCGGCCGCAATCCGCGGTGACGTCGAGTAGGCGTAGGCTTCCTTCGGTGTCAGGTACGGGCCGCTTCAGTTCGAACACGACAAGGATGCTGTCAATCGCCATAACCCGGGAGGAGAATCCCTGCGCTTACCGGCACCCGTAGCGTCTTTCCAGCCGCGATCATCAGTTTGTCCAAGCTGTAGACCGCCTCCGCCCCGCGGTTGCTCGCAATGGCGAGATGCAACGCATCCCCGGCCCTCAGGCCGGTCTCGAAGCGGCCGAGCCATTCCCTGGCCCGGTCGAAGTCGTTGTGGTTCGGCAACAGGACGACAAAGGACTCCTCAATGATTGTTTCGAAACGCAATCCCACCCTGCGCGCCGCCGCAGTCTCCAGACTACCCATGCGGACCTCGCGAGCAAGCAGCGAAGCGAACTCGACCCTGGTCCACTGACTCACCGTCAGAGCATCATCCGATAGGCTCTCAAAAAGTTCGGCGATTGATTCACTTGTGGCTTCGGGAAGGACGAGGGGAACGAGGAAACTGGTGTCGAAATAGCGCATTCGAACCGACTGCCTGTATCACAGTCGCTCGTCTCGAGCCTCACGCAACAGCTCGGCGGAGGGACGTCGCAACTGGGGCATTGCCGCCCGAAACCTAGCCAATTCCCGCAGTGGCAGCGGTTTCTTGAGGCGGACTGCGGCAGTGAGGTGCGCCACGGCCTTGCCGCGACGGGTGATGACCACCTCCTGGCCTGCCTCCACCTTGTCCAGAAGTTCGCTGAGACGCGCTTTCGCCTGCACCAGATTGACCGTAACCATGGCGACCTCATGTAGTCATGGAACTGGTCATATGATAGCATGCTTTGTGTGAGCCGACTACAGTTTTATCGAGAACGACTGCACCGTCGAGCGCTGAAGCCGTCATCCCTTACTGCGAACGCATGACAGCGCCCGGGAAAACCGGCACTTGATACTCGCATGGATAAAGACGTGCCCATGGCGACCCCAGCGCCCAGCGCGCACCGCAACTACTCCCCACGAGAACTCCTTCGTTGCCGGTGCCGGAAACCAGGTCCGGCGCAAACGCCCGGATGTCGAAGGTGATGTCGATGTCTTCGGAGAAACGACGGATCGCGTGCCACGCCTTCGACAGTGATGTGCCTCCCTTGAAGGTCAGCTGTTCGGCGAAAGGGGCGTTGTACAGAGCGCCGAGAGTCGCGACGACCCAGATATCCTTCTCGAGCAGATGCGCCCGGTGCTTCCCTCTTTCCTGCGCGACTCTCAATGCGTAGCGGCGATCATTGACCGAAAGGCCCTGGAACGGCGGTTCAGCCATTCAGATGGGTATGGTGGCCCGAGCGGCCGCAAGCTCTTCCCGGTCCGTCTCGGAGAGCGTTGGCAGGACCAGATCGAGGCCGTCCTCGACCTCTTCGGGACCGAGCCAAGCGAGGGCGCGGATGACGTCTCTGGCCTTGCGGTCGGGAACTACCAGTTGCCAACGCGGTGCATGACGTAACTCCACGACGGACGAGCCGAAGTGCAGCCGGCGGCTGGGGCCGAAAGTGAGATAGACCATGCGCACCGGATTCTGCGTGGTCAGGCGCAACCAGCTGGCCGCGACGCCCCCGCACGGCACGATGGTCTCGCCCCACAGCGCCGAAAGAGCCTTGATTGCTGCCGCAACGCTCGGCGCGCACCGACCGAACCGGGTCTCGATCGGTCGCATGTAGACGCCCTGGCAGACCCGCAGGAGATGGCCGGAACGTGCAAGGCGCGACAACGCCTGATCGACTGCCGCCCGGTTGCCGAGGTGAAGAAGGGCGGCCGGACACAGCGGCGTCGCCTCCGGCAGGGCTTCGGCATGCTCGACGATGCGCTTGGGAAGTCCGCGCACGGTCGTATTTCCCAACTCCATTTGTCAGAAATCTGGCAGTCAGACTAACCCAATGCAACTACGGAGGAAGGGAAAGCAGGCCTCGCGTCGGACATCGAGGAAGGGTCGCCCAGTCTACACGGACCCCGATCTGATCGGATTGCAATGCCGGCAAGTCCATCGACGGTACCGGATTGGCAGCGCACTCAGGAACCGATGTCGAAACGAATTCCGGAAACTCCTCGACTTCGTTCCTGCATCCGGCTGCGATGAGATCATGCCGGAGGATCTCCGCCGATGAGGGACCCGACCGTGTGTCCGCCACCGTCCGAGGGGTGCTCGACGATATCGGTCGACAAGGGTCGGGACCTTGAACGGCCTGTCATCGATGTGCAGGTGTGGCGAGTCGCCTGACGCCAAGTACAGGAAGCCTTCCTTGTACCCGGTTCGGGAAACCGCAAGGCAGGGTCTTAACATCCCGGTGGAAGCCGTTATGATGTCGGGCGCCTTTTCAATATCTTGGTTGAAGAATTCGGGGGGCACAATCCATGGTATCCTTGGAGGCCTGCCCGGCCCTCGTTCTCAACGCTGACGGCCGACCCTTGAGCTACTATCCGCTTTCGCTGTGGCCCTGGCAGGAGGCCGTCAAGGCCGTGTTCCTCGACCGCGTGCAGACCCTGAGCGCGTACGAGCGCACCGTGCGCTCGCCCTCGTTCGAGATGCGCCTTCCCAGCGTCATCGCGCTGCGGGAGTACATACCGTTCAACAAGCGCCCGGCGTTCACGAGATTCAACGTGTTCCTGCGCGACCGTTTCTCCTGCCAGTACTGCGGCCTGCGATTCGAGACCCGGGACCTCACCTTCGACCACGTGATCCCGCGCTCCCGCGGTGGCCGCACCACTTGGGACAACGTCGTCACCGCCTGCCGCGACTGCAACATGAGGAAGGGCAACCGGCTCCCCCGGGATGCCGGGATGCTGCCGCTCGAGAAACCGGCCGACGCGACGACGTGGCAGCTGCGCGAGAACGGGCGGGCCTTCCCGCCCAATTTTCTTCACGAAGACTGGCGCGACTACCTCTACTGGGACAGCGAGCTCGATCCCGACTGACGGCGGCGGCGCGGACCGCCCGCTACAATCGCGTCGAAAGCCAGATCGCGAGGCGCGTTCCCCTGCGGATCGCGCCGGTCATGAGGCGGTAGCCCGGCGCCTCGCGGGCGCCATGGGAGACGGCGGTATCGTGGTGCTCGATCTCGTCCCGGCGGAACTCCTCGATCGTGGCCTTCAGGTCCGCCTCGTCGTCGCCGAGGCGCGCTGCCTGGCTGCGGTAGTGCTCGCCGATGACGCTTTCGACGGCCTCGGTACAGGCCATGGCGGCCTTCGGACCGAGCGCCGCCGAGCCCGCGCCGAGAGCGAAGCCGGCGACATGCCACAGGGGAGACAGGACGGTCGGGCGGACCCGGCGCGCGACGACAAGCTCATCGAAGCGGTCGAGATGTCTTTGCTCCTGCTGCGCCATCCGGCGGATGGCCTCGCCGGCCTTCGTTCCGCCGAGGATCGCGAGCTGGCCGTCATAGATCCGCCGCGCGCCGTATTCGCCCGCGTGATCGACCCTGATCATCGAGCGCACCAGGGCCTCCCGCGTACCGTCACCGGGAAGGAGGTCGTCGCCTGTCCCTCGCTTCGCGGTCATGCCGGGGACCGCCTGCAGACGAACGAGCCCGCGGCCGCCGCACCCGCCAGGAGGAAGGAGACGATGGCGTTCCATCCCGCCATGGAGACACCTGCAAGCGACCAGGGGACCACGTCGCAGCGCACGACCTCCCGCTGCAGCAGGGCGGCCTCGAGCTCATCGATCGTGGCGGCGGACAGCGGCGGAGCGTCGCACGCCGACGTCGTGACCCAGCGCCATTCCACCATCACGTGCCAGGCCGCAAGGAGGGCGCCGGCCGCGAAGGCGGCCGCGAGGACGGCCATCGCCACCCAGGCCAGGCGCCTCGGAACGGCAACGGCGCCGATCACCGCGAGGCCGAGGGAGACGCCGTGCGCCCAGCGCTGGTCGATGCACAGCGGGCACGGCTCGAGCCCCTCCGCATGCTCGAACCAGAATGCCGCCGACAGGCAGAGCGCGCTGCCGAACCCGAGGAGGCCGATCAGCACTCCGGGACGCGATTCGGACGTGAGGACGGTCATCGCTTGAACATTATGTTTCCGGCCGGAACGGCCTACAAGAACCATCTGATTGCCGCGAAACCGGCGGCAAGGGCGACGAGCGCCGCCAGGGTCGTCAGTCCCAGGTGGCGTTCCACGAACCGTCTCACAGGCGGGCCGAACCAGGCGAGCAGCGCCGCCTCGATGGCGAAACGCAGGCCCCTCGAGACCACCGAAGCGACGATGAAGACCCAGATGTCGAGCTGCATGGCGCCCGATGCGATGGTCACGACCTTGTAGGGGATCGGCGTGAAGCCGCCGGCGAAGACGATCCATGCGCCCCAGGCGCCGTAGAGGTCGGAGTACTCCCGGTAGGCCTCGGCGTGGCCATAGAAGGTGAGCAGGGGCCAGGCGACGGACTCATGGAGAAGGAGGCCGATCCCGTAGCCGATGATACCCCCCGCCACGGTTCCCGCCGTGGCGATGAGCGCGAACATCCAGGCCCGCGCCGGTGCGGCGAACATCATCGGCAGCAGCAGGGCTTCCACCGGAACCGGGAAGAACGAGGCTTCGACGACGGCGAGCGCCAGGAGCCACCAGGCCGCATGGCGGTGGGCGGCAAGCTCCATGGTCCGGACATAGAGGCGCTGCAGCATGACGGGCGTCTTATCCCGGCGGTGGCGTGAATGACACCCCCGTGTCCGCGCGGTAGGATCGGCGGCCAGCGAGACGGGGAGCCGGCCATGGCGCACGTGAGATCCATCGACCGCGCGGCATCGACCGACGAGGCGATGGCGATCCTCGAGGAGGACGGTGCGGTCGTCCTGCGCAATCTCGTCGACGACGAGGTGATCGATCGCGTCAACGAAGAACTCGAGCCCTATCTGGGACGGGCGTACTTCGGCGAGGGAGAGTTCTGGGGATACAGGACCAAGCGCGTGAGTTCGCTCGTCGCCAAGTCCAGGACCTACGGCGAGGAACTCGCGGCCTGCCCGCAGATCCTCGCGGTCATGGACCGGCTGCTGCTGCCCCGCTGCGAACGCTACCAGCTTCATGTCACGCAGGCCGTCAGGATCGGACCCGGCGAGGGCCTGCAGATCGTTCACCGCGACGACGGGCTCATGCCGTTCCGCCATCCCGGACCCCAGTGCCTGTGCAACACGATGTGGGCGCTTTCCGACTTCACGGTCGAGAACGGCGCCACCAATGTCATCCTCGGAAGCCATGACTGGGACGACGACACCTACCCGGACGAGACCTGCGAGGCGGCCCACGCGGTCATGCCGAAGGGCTCATGCCTCATCTATCTCGGCTCCGTCTATCACGGCGGCGGCCGCAACGTGACGCAAAGCGAGTACCGCACCGGGGCGATCACCGGCTACAGCCTCGGCTGGCTGCGCCAGGAAGAGAACCAGTACCTGGCGGTGCCGCCGGCCGTCGCCAGGAGCCTGCGCGAGGACATCCGGCATCTCATCGGCTACCGCCTGCACGACGTCTTCCTCGGCTGGGTCGAGGGTCAGGATCCCCATGTCGTGCTCGAGGACAGGTTCTCGGATGTCATGCCGGCCTCGCCGGAGGGCGGTGAGTTTGTCGAGGACACGAGGCTCTTCAAGACCGCGGTTCTGGGCGAGCCGAGCCGGCACTGACGGTCCGGGTCAAGGTTCTCCTTGACCACCGGGACCAACGCCGACATGTATTCGCCGACCTTGCCTCTGTGGCGGAACTGGTAGACGCGGCAGACTCAAAATCTGCTTTCCGAAGGGGAGTGGGGGTTCGAGTCCCTCCAGAGGCACCATCACGTCGCACCCGGTCAGCCGAGATCGAACGTGCCGTAGCTCTCGGCGGCGATCCTGTCGCAGATGCGGCGGTAGGTGTCGAAGCCGCCGACAAAGGGGGTGAAAACCCGGGGCTTGCCGGGAATGTTGGCGCCGACGTACCAGGAGTTCGCCCTGGGGTAGAGGGTCTGGTTGCCGACCTCGATGTTGTATTCGACCCAGGCATCCTCCTCGCTCTCGCGGGCCTCGATGCTGTCGAGGCCATGGCGTTCGAGATGCTCCAGGCAGTCCGCCACCCATTCCACGTGCTGCTCGATGGCGCTCATCATGTTGGTGAGGACGGACGGGCTCTGCGGCCCGGTGATGGTGAAGAGATTGGGGAAGCCCGACACCGCGAGGCCGAGATAGCTGCGCGGACCGTCCCGCCACTTGTCGCGCAGGGAAATCCCGTCCCTGCCGCGGATGTCGATGGCCATCAGAGGCCCGGTCATGGCATCGAAACCGATCGCGAAGACGATGGCATCGAGGCGGTGACGGGCGCCGTCCCCGGTCCGCAGACCGTCGGCAAGGATCGTCTCGATCGGGTTGTCGCTGATATCCACCAGGCTGACGTTCGGCCGGTTGTAGGTCTCGAAGTAGTCGATGTCGACACACAGCCGCTTCGAGCCGAACGGGTGGTTGGTGGGCGACAGCAGCCGTGCGGTCTCCGGGTCGCTGACCCGGCGGCGGATGTTGTCGTGCGCGTAGTCGATGAAGAACCGGTTGACGTCCTCGTTCGAGTTGACGTCGTCGAAGGTCGAGAGAATCGTGAAGCCGCCGATCGCCCAGCGCCGTTCGATCTCCGAGATGCGCAGGTTGTGCGAAACCTCCAGCCCCGGGCCCGCGGCATCCTCGCAGTTGTAGCCGCTGTGCGACCAGCGCGCCCCTTCCCGGAAGGCGGCATAGTTCTCCTTGATCAGCCGCACCTCGTCCGGATCAAGGGGGCGGTTCCATGCCGGCACCGCGAAGTTGGGCGTACGCTGGAAAACCGTGAGATGCCGCGCCTGGCGGGCGATCACGGGAATCGACTGCATCGCCGACGAGCCGGTGCCGATGATGCCGACATCGAGGCCGGAGAAATCGACCGGCTCGTGGGGCCACCGGCCGGTGTGGTACCAGGACCCGCCGAAGGTCCCGAGCCCCTCGAAGTCCGGGCGCTGCGGCACGGACAGGCACCCCAGGGCCATGATGCAGAAACGCCCCCGGTAGCGCCGCCCCTGCTGCGACGTGAGGATCCAGGTCCCTGTGTCCTCGTCGAGACGGACGGAGGCGATCCGCGTGTCGAAGTGGATGTCGCGGCGCAGGTCGAAGCGGTCGGCCACGTGGTTGGCGTACTCAAGAATCTCAGGCTGGGCCGAATAGCGTTCCGTCCACTCCCACTCCTGCTGGAGGTCCTCGTCGAAGGAATAGGAGTACTCCATGCTCTCGACATCGCAGCGCGCGCCGGGATAGCGGTTCCAGTACCACGTCCCGCCGACGTCGCCGGCCGCCTCGACGACGACCGCTGAAAGCCCGAGCTGCCGCAGCCTGACGAGCATGTACATGCCCGAAAAGCCGGCCCCAACGACGACCGCATCGAACTCGAGATCGTCGCCTTGCGGCCGGGAATGGTACGCCACGCCGGAACTCCCTCATCGTCCGCCATCTCGGGCCAGAGCCCTACGTCACCGGCGAAGGATGGTCAATTCAGTTTGGCGCGGGCGGACGATAGCATGGGTCCTCCCGAACGAACGAGACGCCGCCATGCCGCCCGCCCACGCCGCCTTTGCGGAGAGCGAACACCGCCATCGCCTCGCACGCACCCGCGAGGCGATGCGCGAACAAAGGATCGACGTCTGCCTGGTGGTCGCGCCGGAACATCTCTACTGGCTGGGCGGCTACGACTCCTGGGTCGCGGTCAACGGACCCCAGGCCATGGTCGTCACCTGCGGAGACGGCGAACCGTGCCTGGTGGTGCGCGATGTCGACCGCCCGCTGGCGGCGGAGACCTCGTGGGTCCGGGATATCCGCACCTACCGCCTCAACCGCGACGACCCGGCTGACCTCATCGCCGGAGCGGTCCGCGACAAGGCCCCGTTCGGCGCCTCGATCGGCATCGAGATGCAGTCCTATGCCCTCACCCTGGGCTGGGGCCGGACCCTCGAGATGTCCCTACCCGCCTCGAGGTTCCGCGACAGCACGCCGCTTCTGGGACAGCTGCGCTGGATCAAGTCGCCGCGCGAACTCTCCTTCATGCGCCTCGCCGGCGCCCATGCGCAGGCCGGACTCGAGGCGATGCGGCGATCCCTTCGCCCGGGCATCACCGAGATCGGGCTTGCCGCGGAGATCGAGTATGCCATGCGGCGCCGGGGCTGCGACTACTGGGCCATCCCGATCGAGCTTTCGAGCGGCCAACGCAGTGAAGGCGGCCACGCGACACCGAGGATGCGGGTCATCGAGGCGGGCGATGTCGTCCACGCCGAGCTCGCGGGCGTTCACGAGCGCTACCACGCCGTCGCCATCGCGACCATGACCGCCGGCACGCCGTCGGCAGCCGCCTGCGAGCTCCACGAGCTTGCCCGCCGCTCGCTGCAGTCCGGGCTCGAGGCGATCGTGCCCGGGGTTCCGGTCGACGAAGTCGAGGAGGCTTCGCTCCTGCCGCTGGCCGGGGCCGGTCTTGCAGAATCAGCAATGATGCGATTCGGCTACGGGATCGGGATCGCCTATCCACCGGTCTGGCTCGAGACCCTGCAGATCAGCCGCGGCATCGACCAGCGCCTGGAGCCGGGCATGACCTTCGTTCTCCATGCCTGCCTCACCCCGCCCGGATCCGGCGGCGGAGTCATCCTCGGCGGCACTTGGCTGATGCTCGAGGACGGCCTCGAAATGCTCTCGGGCAACGGGCCGGCGGACCTGGAATCGGCCGGCTGAGCGGCTCACACAGCCGGTGCGGGCACCGGCATCGGCGGCCGGGTCGCCGATACGAGGTAGCCGATGACCGCCAGGTTGACGGCATTGAAGGCGACCCCGAGCAGAAACGGCGCGTGATAGCTTTGCGTCAGGTCGAATCCGAAGCCGCCGATCCAGCCGCCGATCGCCATGCCGAAGGTACCGAACAGCACGACGATGCCCATGCAGCGTCCGGCCCAGTGTTCCGGAAGGAATTCGCGGATGATCACCGGGTATGCCGGCGCGATGCCGCCGAAACCGAGACCGAAGATCGCCGCCGTCACCATCAGGGCGCCGGCACCCTCTAGGAACGGCAGCAGGCCGAGTGTGGCCGCCTGGAGGAACGAGAAGACGAAGAGTGTCTTCAGGGCGCCGATCCACTCGATCATCAGGCCGCAAATCAGGGCGCGCGACACGAAACTCGCCGCCAGGAGGACGGAAAGCACGGTGGCGGCCTCCATCGGAGCGATCCCGACATCGGTGGCATGGGACTTGATGTGAGCGAGCGGCAGCGACATCGCGACGCAGCAGCCGACGATGGCGGTGCACAGCAGCGCCATCAGCGTACGGGGACTCATCGCCAGTCCCGGCACGCGCTCGTCGGGAACCCCGCGGCCGCCGTTGCGCCGCGACGCGCGGCCACCCGGAGAGCGCCTGAAGAGCAGAGCCAGCGGCACCATCACGAGAATGCTGGCGATTCCGTAGACGAGGTAGGTATCGCGCCAGCCCAGGGTTCCCAGCCCGTACTCGAAGACCGGCGGCCACAGGGCGCCGGCAACGCTCTGGCCGCTCGTCACGAGTCCCACCGCGATGCCCCTCCGGCGCACGAACCAGCGGGTCGCATTGGCGACAAGGGGAGCGAAGAGCGACGCGTGACCGAAGAGCCCGATGACCACGCCATAGACGAGACAGAACTGCCAGGCGGTCTCGACAATGCTCGTCAGCATGGCGCCGATACCCACCATCACCGCGCCGATCATCGCGGGCTTGCCCATGCCGGCCTTGTCGAGCCACCAGCCCATGACGATGCCGCCCAGGCCCCCGCCGATGAACTGGAGGGAGTAGGCGAGAGACGGGATGGAACGCGGCCAGTCGAACGACGTCGCGATGTCCTTCATGGACACCACGAGGAGGAAGAGCACGCCGTTCCCCAGCACCATCATCAGGAACGATGCAGCGACCACGATCCACGCGTATCGACTGTCGTCCAGCGAACCGAGCGATGGAATCATGGGTGGTTCCGCCTCGTCCGGTTCCCCTCCACGGTCACGTGGACAAGGCTGCGGCAACTGTCAAGCGCAAACACTCCCTATCGGAGCAACCGCGAAAGACGGCTGACGAGACGCAGTATGCCGAGGACGCCCGTTGGCCGCGACCGGCGTCCCGCGAACAGACCTGCGAGAATGGTGCGGCGCAGCCACTGGGCGTCAGTGCTTTCCCTCTTCCTGCGACGGTAGTCCTTCGGTCGCTCCCAGGCGCTACGCCACAGGCCGACCCGCCGCCGGCGGGCGGCGCGTTCGAGGGCGGTATACTGCCGTCCGTATTCGGCGACGGCGAGTCCCTGGGCGACCAGCCAGGCGTTGAGATCGATGGTTCTGCCGTCCGCGTGCTCGAGGCCGAGCACACCGACAGTCCGTCCGTAACGGTCGCGTTCGCGGGAGTCGCGGAGCACGACGCGGAATCCCTCGCGCCGGCGGCCGGCCACTTCGGCGGCCAGCGCATCGCGGGCATGCGCTCCGGCATCGAAAGTGCGCCTGCCGAGCTTCGCCGGCTGACCGAGTTCGGGGGCATCGATTCCGGCGAGACGAACCGGACCCAGACCCGGCACGCTCACGGTATCCGCATCGACGAAGCGTATCCTCATGACACCCGTTCCCTTGCCGCCGTCACAGGAAACTGGCTACCGGAAGTACTGCACCCCGACATGATGACGGAATACCGGTGCGCGGTCCCCTCGTCTTGCCGGAAGCGGTGTCCGGGTGCAGCATGATACTGCCTGCCGGAGGTGAAGGCCCGTGACACTGGAACTGACACCGCTGGGCGGCTCGCTCGGCGCCGCCGTCGCCGGTATCGACCTTTCCGGGGATCTTGGCGAGGACTCGGTCGAGGCGATACGCGAAGCGATCCTGCGGCATCACGTCCTGGTCTTCCGCGGCCAGGATCTCACGCCGCCGCGCCAGGTGGTCTTCACGTCGAGGTTCGGCACCGTCGAACCGCACCCGCTGCGGTCGCGCCCGGGCACCCGAAATCACCCCGAGGTCATGGTTCTCGAGAACGGCCCGGGCCGGAAAGGCGCGCGCAACGACAGCTGGCACAGCGATCTCACCTTCATGGAGGAACCGCCCTCCTACTCGGTCCTCCACGCCCTCGAGGTCCCCCAGGGCCGCGGCGACACGATGTTCTGCAACATGGCACGCGCCTGGGATCTCCTGTCCGCAGGCATGCGGCGGATGCTCGCCCCGCTCAACGCGCTGCACAGCGCCCGGAGCCTGCAGCAGCGCAACGCCGAGCCGGGGACCGACGCGCTTCCCATCCCGGACATCCCGCCGCCCGTGGCGCATCCCGTCATGCGCACCCATCCCGAAAGCGGCAGGAAGGTGCTCTTCGTCAATCCGTCCTTCACCCTTTCCTTCGAGGACATGACGGAGGAGGAAGGCCGGCCGCTGCTCGAGACCCTCTACGCCGCGGCCACCGACCATCACAACATCTACCGGCACCACTGGAACGCGGGCGACGTCGTCATGTGGGACAACCGAGCCGTTCTCCACTACGCCGTGCACGACTACGACGACACGACGCCCCGCCTGATGCACCGCACGACAGCCGCCGGCGACAGACCCGTCTGAGGCCGGCGGCCCCGGATCATGGGTTCGTACTTTCAGTTGTCACACTGATGTCCTTCGAACAGCAGTAGCTTCTTCCGGCTGATCTACGTTGCCGTTGCTCTCCTTGACTCGGCTACTGTCAGGCGGGGGCCTTTGCATCCCGACCGGGTCTTTTCTTCCTTCACGCGCCATGAGCCTGGGAAACGGGGAACCATCCCTGAAGTGTTTCGCGCATTTCCCGAAATGCGGGGTCTTCGCATGCTCTGAGGCCCACCTTCCGGGCAAGCGCCTCGAATGTCGCCGCCCCTGGGCGAAGGTTCCGCTCCCTCATCGCTCGCTTCAAAGCCGATTTCGGATCCGGCGGCTTGGCTTCGTCGTCGGGCCAAAGGTGGTGCCGGCCCAGCCAGTCCCGAAGCGCTCCGGTCCCTTCGTTCCACCCGAGGGTCTTGCCTACGTGCGCGGACGTGGACCACACCCACGTCTCCAGCTCGGGTTCGATCACAATCGCTTTCGACCTGTTCTCCCACCCGTTGCGGTGCAGATCCCCTTCCACGGCCTCCTGGATGCGCTGCCGTTGCGTCTGCTCGTCTCCGCTCCCGATCCTGTCGAACACCACCAGAGCGTAGTTGTGGTCGTTCACGTAACGGCGCGCGGATGACACCGCTTGCCGGCGGCACCCCGGATCCCTTCGCAGATGCCTCATGATCGTGAACTCGATGCTTCGTATCCCAAGTGCTGCCTGCCGCCGGGTCAGCAGGCAACGCATCGTCGCCTCGATATCGGCATCCGCCACAAGTATCCACAGGTCCTTCACGACAGGATGTCAGCCGCCCAGAACACGTTGTCGTCCACCGAATCCTTCCAATCCCGCAACCGCGGATGCTCGTTGCCGCGAACGATCCCCGTCCCCCGTTCCTGGTCGTGGCCGAAACACAGGACCTCGTCTGTTTCAACGCAGCGCAGCAGGGTCGGCGAGTGGGAGGCGATGAAGACTTGTGCACCGTAAACCGTCGACAGCGCCTGATAGGCGAACTCGATGGCCATCGGATGGATGCCATTCTCAGGCTCCTCCAGAAGGTACGCCAGAGGGAACGCCCGAAGGTGGGCGATCGCGGTCAGGGCGAACAGCCGCAGCGTGCCTTCGGAGACTCCCCAGGACGGCACTTCGACGCCAGCTCGCCTGACCATCAGGTAATCGTGGCGGTCGTCCTCGCGGTGGACGATCCTGATGTCCTCGAGTTCCGGCAGAGCGGAGCGCATGTGCTCAAGCCACCGCTTCCACTGCCTGGAGTCCGATTTCAGCTTCTCCAGCACTCGGGGCAAATTGCCGCCGTCGTCCGCCAGCCGGCTGCCATCGTCGCCGTTCGACCTCGACGCCTGCCTGAGTTTCCGGCTGTCCAATTGGAGGCGCTGCACACCGCCCCGCTTCAGTGTGTCCATGAGCCGCACCGAGGCGGAGAAGTCCATTTCCCCTTTTCCGTCGAGCGCAAACCCGTGCAGCAGCGAAAGGAACTTCACACTGCTCTCGCTGCGCAGATGGGCGAGGTCAGCTTCGAGCTCCTTCTGGTTCTCGGAGCGGAACCAGGTAACGCTGCGGTCTCGATCCCGGCGGAATATCTGCAGCGGCTTGCGGCCGGACGTCTGAACAATCGAGCTGGATCTCGCGCTTGCCGAGAACTCCTCTGGCGTGAGGTGCGCAAGATAACCGTTCTCGTGGGTCACCTTCACACCCGCGCCGGTTTCCTCGACCCGCAGCTCGTAGCGCCAAGCCTGATCACCCACCGCGAACTCGGCCGCCAGTTCGAAACCGGGCGACTTGGCCGGGCGGCCCCACACCAGGTCCTGGAAGTTTCTCGTGCGCGTTCCCACCGCCCGTTCCAGTCCCTGCTCCATGTAGTCGGTCAGAAACGCGATCGCGTCCAGCAGCGTGCTCTTGCCGCTGCCGTTCGGACCGACGAGGACGTAGAAGTTTCCGTCGAGCCGAAGATCAACGTGCCGCAGGCTGCGATAGTTGCGGGCCTGGATCGCTCTGATCGTCGCAGAGGGTTCTTCCACGTGCGCCTCGCTGATCATCGCCGGTCGACGCTGTCTGCCGGGAGGGAAGCAGCTCCTCTGCGCCGGGAGCGCCAATCCGGGACGTACCTCCTGATCTCGCATCGCGCGCTCCGCCGCCGCGCACAGATAGTCATCCGAAGTGTCCCCGTCGTGGCGGCCGGCGCTTGGTCCGTGAGAGGTGCGGGTCTGTCAGCAGACTGCTACCGTCGCGCCAAACGCAGATCTCAAGCCATACACCTCAACCGAGGCACAGTCCATCACGCAACGGCTGTGCTGTGCGGGCACACAACCTGCAACGCCGCACGCAGTACTTCGCCAACCGCTTCCGGCACCGTAAACTACCGATCGACGACCGTGTCGCGTTACCCTCAGGGGCCACCGCGCCAGCACAGGGAGCGCGGCGGTCCCGGGGAAGTCGCCGGCCTGACGCGGGAGGCCTGGCCGGTGATGCCGGAGAGAGCGGAGGCGGCCCTGCTGGTGCGGGTCACAGACCAGATGTCGGCTCCGGCCGGGCTGGGGTCTCTGCCGCCGTTGCCGTGCTCGGAGGGAAGCAGGAATGAGGATGTCCGGACCCGCTGTCGCTCTGCTGGCCGTGGCCCTGGCGGCCGGTTCCGCCCTGGCGCGGACAACGCTTGTGCTCGAGAGCTGGCGTGACGACGACCGGGCCGTGTGGCAGGAGAAGATCATTCCGGCGTTCGAGGCCGCGCATCCCGGCATCCACGTGCGCTTCGAGCCGACCGCACCGACCGAATACGACGCGGCGCTGGACGCGCGGCTGGAGGCCGGGACGGCCGGCGACCTGATCGCCTGCCGTCCGTTCGATGTCTCCCGCGCCCTCTACGAGGAGGGACGCCTGGCCGGCCTCGACGATCTTTCCGGCATGGCGCATTTCCCGGAGTCGGCGGCATCGCCCTGGCGGACCGCCGACGGCTCCGCGGCCTTCTGCGTGCCTGTCGCGTCGGTGATTCACGGGTTTCTCTACAACCGCGACGCGTTCCGCGAACTGGACCTCGAGGAGCCCCGGACGGAGGCGGCGTTCTTCGCGGCTCTGGAGCGGCTGCTGGAGGACGGGACGCGGGTCCCGATGGCGCTCGGTCTGCAGGACCGCTGGGAGGCGGCGACGATGGGCTACAACAACATCGGCCCGGTCTACTGGCGGGGCGAGGAAGGCCGCCGGGCGCTGGCCTCGGGCCGGCAGCGGCTGAGCGACGAGCCGTGGGTGGCGCCGTTCCGGGCGCTGGCGACGTGGCGGCGCTACCTGGGCGAGGGGTACGAGACGCAGAGCTACCGGGAGAGCCGGGATCTCTTCGCGCTGGGCCGCGCGGCGGTTTATCCGTCCGGGAGCTGGGAGATCGCGGGCTTCAGGGCCCGGGCCGGCTTCGACATCGGGGCGTTCAGGCCGCCGGTGCGGGAAGCCGGCGATCCCTGTTACATATCGGACCATGCCGACATGGCGATCGGCATGAATGCCGCGAGCGCGCGGGCGGAGGCAGCGCGGGTCTTCCTGAACTGGGTGGCTTCGGCGGAGTTCGCCGCGCTCTACGCCCGGGCGCTGCCCGGGTTCTTTCCGCTTTCGGACCATGCGGTGGAGATCGACGACCCGCTGGCGCGCACGTTCCTGTCATGGCGCGAGGAGTGCGGTTCGACGGTCCGCTTCGCGTCCGAGCTCGGGCCGGGTCTGGAAAGACTGTCGTGGGACGCCGCCGTTGCCGCGATCCGGGGCACGGCGACGGCCGAGGCGCTCGGCGCCCTGCTGCAGAACGAACTGGGACCGCCGCAGTAGGAGACGGGCCGCCAGGAGCACCTTCCGGGCACGGATTCCCGCCTCGCGCATGCGGCGGAACCGTGGGCAGCCGGGCCGGTGCTGCAGTTGCCGCGGATATCGACGAAGTGGCAGCGGGAGGACGGGCCCGGCCGGCCACTCGCGGCGTCAACGGGCGGGGGAGCCCGCGTTCAGTACTTCAGGACCTCGTTGAGGATGTCCGTGGCTTCGCCGCGGTAGCGGGTATCGGAGCGGTCCTCCCGGGCCTTGATGCCGTGTGTCCGGTAGATCTCGATCGAATCGTCGACCGGCCGGCGGTCGCCTTCATGGGCGGTCAGCCACAGGCGCAGAAGGAGGCGCCCGTCCCCGGTTCCCGGGGGCTCGTCGAATCCCCGCCGGGCATGGAGCGTCGTGAGATTGTTGCAGACCAGGAGCTGGCCCGGCTCCATCTGGAACTCGAGCATGAAGTCGGGGCGAAGGGCGACCTCGTCGAAGTAGGCCAGCGCCTCCCTGTCGACCTGCGGGAGATCCTCGCCGAGCTCCTCGTAGGCCATGTAGATGTAGCCCGCGACATAGCGGCAGCTGACGGCGCCGCCGCGCTCGGAGAGCACGGGCACGAGATGCTCGGTGACCGGCGCCTCGCCGGGTCCCTCCTCGCCGAAACGGTGATAGCGGAAACCGCGGTATAGCGGGCCGAGGTACTCCGGCTTCTCCTCGAGTATCGCGTTGTGGACGGCGACCGCGCTGGCGTACTGCGATTCTCCGCCTTCCGCGCTCCTGCGGATCGAGAGCATGCAGAGGATGTCGCAGGCATCGGTATGGAGCGTCAGCGGCAGGGAATTGCGGTAGGCCCGTTCCTTGTGGTCCTTGCCGCCGACGTTGACCACGTGGCCGAGGCGGTCGCCGATGACGGACTGCGACTGACCGGTGCCGAAATGGGTGCCGATGCCCCAGTACATGATTTCCGCCTTGTCCAGGGGCCAGTGCTCGACCGGGAGGCGGTCGACGAGCACGATGCCCCGGCCGCGCATCACCTCCTCGTAGATGTCGCGAAGGTCGCCGGCGATCGCCGGCAGCGCGAAGTGCCGGTGCTCGATCTCGTCGAGCGTCAGTCCCTGCCGTTCGACATCCCGCCAGGCGTCCTCGAGCGCGTCGACGTGGCGCTCGTCCCAGTGGACCTTGATGGCCTCGAGCGATCCGAGGCCGGCGGACGTCCAAGCCGACGGGTGGTGGACGGGCTCCATGTAGGCGTCAGCCATCTTTCTCCCCTCAGCGCTCGTCCCGGCGATGCTACCAAGACGCCTTTGCCGGGGTCCACCTTGAACCGTCGGGGCTTTGCGTGCAGCGTTCCCGGCAGCCAGGAAGGGCGGGAACCATGATCGACCTCTACTTCGACCACACGCCGAACGGGCAGAAGGTCCACATCATGCTCGAGGAGTGCGGGCTTGCCTACAACCTCATCATCGTCGACATCGGCAAGGGGGAGCAGTTCGAACCGGAGTTCCTGAAGATCAGCCCGAACAACAAGGTGCCGGCCATCGTCGACCACGACGGGCCGGGCGGGCAACCCCTGGCGATGTTCGAATCGGGCTCCATCCTCCTCTATCTCGCGGAAAAGACAGGACGATTCCTGCCCGAGGAGCCGCAGGCGCGCTGGGACGTGACGCAGTGGCTGTTCTGGCAGATGGGCGGCTTCGGCCCCATGCTCGGCCAGGCGCACCACTTCCTCGCCTATGCGCCGATGAACCCGGCGGGACCCCAGGTGCTTCCCTATGCCCAGAACCGCTACCGCAACGAGGCGGCCCGGCTCTATGGCGTGCTGGATCGCAAGCTCGACCGCCGCGACCACGTCGCCGGCGACGGCTACTCCATCGCCGACATGGCGATCTTTCCCTGGTGCCGCCTTCACGAGCGCCAGGAACAGGACCTCGGCGACTTTCCCAACGTGAAGCGCTGGTTCGACCTCGTGGCGGCCCGGCCCGCGGTCACCCGCGACATCGACGTCTCGCAGGACATCGTGACGGGGTTCACGCCCGAGAGCTGGTCCGTGTCGTTCGGCGAGGACCAGTACCGCAGGCGCTGAACCGGGCCATGGCGCTCTCGCCCGCCGGCCTTGCCGCTCTCATCGCCTTCTGGAGGGAACGGCCCGGGGTCTCGTTCAGCGTCGGCGTTCCGGGCGTGACGGCGGAGTTTCACGCCGTCCCGGGAGAACCGGTGACCTGGAACGCTTCCGCCGACACGATCGAGGGCGGCACCTCGGCCGGGACGATCGAGATCGCGCTGGAGGACGGCGCCCTCGCCGTCCCCTTCGACCTCGAGAGCAGGCGGCCCGGACACCGGGTGAGAGGCTGCCTCTTCTGCCGGCCGGAGCGGGAGGCGCGGATGGGCGGGTACCGCGTCCTCCGGCGCGTCGGCCCCGGGCTCTTCGATGTCGGCACCGGCGCCGTCACGGTGGACGCCCTCGTCGTCGTCGATGATCCCGCCCTGGCCGCGGCGCTGGAGGACGTGGATGGCGAACGCCTCGTGGGCACGCACCATCCCGCACTCATGCGCCTGGTCGAGGCGAGTCCCCCGCGCTCCTTCCGTTCCGCGCTCGCCCGCATCACCGTCACCGCGCCCATCGCGACGTCGAGAACGCCCGAGGGACCCCACACCCACCTGCTGCCGGATCTCATCGACGGCACGACCCACGACGCGCGCATTCCTGTTCCCGCGGGCTGGCTCCCCTGCCTTGCCTTGCACATCCCGGATTCGGACCCCGCATTCGCGAATCTCATGAAGGAACACGGACCATGATCACCGTCTGGGGCCTCGCCAGCTGCGACACCTGCCGCAAGGCCGTTGCCTGGCTTCGCGACCGGGAGATCGGCCACGAGTTTCTCGACCTGCGCCGGCACACCCTGCCCGACATCGAGGCCTGGCTCGCCGAAGTCGGCCACGAGGTGCTGGTCAACCGGCGCGGCACCACCTGGCGCCAGCTCCCCGAGGGGGAAAGGGAGGGCCTCGACAACGCCCGCGCCGCCGCACTGATCCGCGCCCGGCCCGCCCTCATGAAACGGCCCGCCTTCGACCTCGGCGACCGCATCCTCGTCGGCTTCTCCACGCCTGTGCAGGCTACCCTCGCCAGCCTCGGGGACTGAGCGCCCACCGCCGTCGAATCAAGCGGTGCGGCTCGTGTCTTGCACCCACAGGCACTGCGACGCGTAGGTGGAGTCGGCGATGCTGACAGCGGGCTGGAGGTGGAGTCGGCTCCCCGGGACCAACGACGCCCGCGCCCCGACGATTTCGTCAGGGCGCGGCACGAGGAGATCCGCCCGCCGCCGAATGTCGAGCAAATCAACACCGCCGCGAGGGCGGTCCGCCAGATCGGGAACCCGACATTCGCTTGCCGGGCGGCGGCGGAATCGGGATGACAGCCTGCTCAGGCGGTTCCCGTGATTGAGCACAATCGACGATCTTCCCCGTAGCAATAGGAAGTTCATGCTCGAAGTGACGCCGCGCGACCGCCCAGCGCTTCGCCTGCTGCGACGAGGAAATGGCCGTCAGGTCGGCTATCGGCGCGGCAGCGCGGACAGCGACTACTCCGTCAAACTGATTCTGCGCGAGCTGGACGGTGTTGACGTTCCGCTGAGCGAAGCCGTGACTCTCGGCCAAGAACGCCGCTTCTCCAGGCCCTGCAAAGTGACGATCACGGCTGGGACTGACACGGCGGTCACTGACCTCTGCGACCTGTTTGCGGTGACCGCGGAGGCCGGCCTCGCTGACGTCGCGTAGCGCCGGGAGCTCGACTACAGGTTCAAGGGGATGGCAAAGGAGCAGCCGCGTCGGCCGCAGGCCTTGCCAACTTCCCCCATGAGTCTGCGTTCTCAGCCGATGGCACTCCAAATCCTCAAGAGCCGGAGCAGCACGAGGGGCGGCAGGCTTCTACCAGCGCATGTCCAGCCTCAGCATGGCATCTTGGTCACGCCTGCCTCCCGCAGTCTTGCTGCACACGCCTTCGAGGCTGATGGCGAATGCGGGGTCAAGTTCCAGCCGGACGCCCGTCCGGTAGCGCCGCAAGCCGTCGTCTTCCAGACCGAGGCCGGCCCAGGGCGTGAGCAGGCCACCGGGAACCCCCGGTGCGGGCATCCCGTACCCGGATTTCGCTTCCAGTCGCACAGAAAGGCGGTCGCTGGCCGGACCGATGCCACCCGCAACACCTTCATCCCAGAGACGCGCCGCGGCGCTTCCCGTATCGCCCTGAAAGACCCGGAATCCGAAGGACGGCCCGTGCCCCGACGCGTCCGGATCCAGATGCAGCCCGGCGCCGAGGCCCCATTCCTCGCGTTCACTCTCGTGCGCGAACAGCGCCCGGGCCCGCGCGTTCAGCACAATGCGCTCGGCGGCGACTGCGTAGGAGAAACCGCCGCCGAGTTCGGCGCCAAGGCCCGTTTGCCCATCGCCACCGTCCCAACGAAGACCCAGTTCCGCGGAGGGCGAAAGAACCGCTCCCGGCCCGGCTGTCATCTCCACTTCACCCGCAAGCGCAAACCGCAGCCGGGAGATGCCCATATCGACAGCCTCCAGCAGGTCGCCGTTGTTCTCCGTCTCGAACCGCGCCACGAAGCCGTCCGCCTTCAGGTCCAGCGACGGCATGCCCGCATCGGCCGGCAGCAGGCGTAGCGCCCCGCCCACGGACAGGGACACCATTTTGCTGTCCGCCTCCTGACGGCCCGTCTTCGCGTCCCGAATCTCCACGGTGCCCGACGAGACGCCCGCCTCGGTCCAGAACCGCGAGCCGTCGTCCCACAGGTGCGCCGCATAGGGATGCACGCCCGTCATGCGCGTCGTCCAGTCGCCCTTCGAGGTTTCATTCCCGCTACGGTCCGTATAGTCGAACGCCGCTTCCGAGACCGACAGAGCGAATCCGCCCAGCAGGCTGCGCCCGAAGTCCATATCCGCGCCCATATGCAGCACTGCCAGCGAGCCGTCCCATTCGAGCACCCGCCCGCCGCCGGAAAGGCGGCGCCAGTCGCCTGAGGCCCAGACTCCCGCGCCAAAGCTGCTTAAGCCGCCATCTTCCTTTCCCGCCACCAGCGGCAGCGAGACCGAAGCTCCGTCGAGTGCCTCGCGCAGCGCCAGCGCCCCGTCCGAAAGCCCCTGGCCGCGCGTCTCGATGAACGTCTGGAGCGCCTGTCCCGGAGGCGGCCCGGCCTCGCCCGAAAGCCGCTGCCGGATGCGCTCCGATATCGCTTCGACCGAACTCGACAACGTCGCCCGCGCCGCCTCCGGCGCAAGCGCACGGTTGACCCGCGCCAACCGCGCGCGGAGCGAGGCCCGGCCCCCCGGTTTCCCCGTAGCTTCCGTCGACCACGCCCCGCCACCGGTGGCGTTGTAGGCCGCCACGCGAACCGTGTAGGTCGTGCCGTCGGTCAGGCCGGCAATCGAACTCCTCGTCCCGGAGGGGACGTCGTTCTGCCGGGCCGCATCGTAGCTCCGATAGCCCGACCTCCACTGCACCATGTAGCCGGTCACTACGCCGGTGAGCGCAGTCCACGATACCTCCAATCGCGCCGGGTAGGCCATGAGCGCCACGCCCGTCACCTGCCCCGGCTTCGTCAGGAAGGCCGGAGCCGTCGCCAGCAGCGCCAGGCAGGCGCTGTCACTGTAGGCCGCGAAGATGTAGCGTGTGGCCGGGCTCAGACCGGTCAAGCTCGCTGTCGCCGTCCCGGCGGCGACTTGCGGGGAGCATGCGCCATCGTCCGGTGAGATGCGTCTGTAGTACCAGCTACCCGAATGGTCGCCGACGGTCAGCGTCGCCGTCGTCGCTTCCACCGCACTTGCCGTCAGCGTTGATGTTGACGCACCCGGCGCAGGCGGTGTCGGCGACTGCACCGACGTCGTGCCGGTGGCGGTGTCCGACCATTCGCCGTACTTGATCCTGTCCAGATAACCCTTGTGGTAGGAGCGGACGCGCACCGTGTAGGACACGCCGCCGGTCAGGCCCGAAATTGTCGCCGAGTTCGTAGCGGCGTCCGACTGGCGCCCGGACGACCAGTCCTGGGTCTCCGACTTCCACTGCACATGGTAGCCGGTGGAGCCGGGCCAGTAGCTCTGCGCGGTCCAGCCGACCGACAGTGACCCGCCGCCCGCCGTGACTTTTATCCCCTCCACCTTGCGGAGCAGCGCGGTGAAGATGACGCTTCGAGGGCGGGGCCAGGTCCTGTCGTTTACGGGGCAATTGTGCGCACCGTAGGCGAACACGAGATAGTCCGTGCCTGGCGTCAGACCGGAGAGGTTCACCTCGCCGGTCCCGGCGGCCACATTCGTGCAGCTGATGTAGTCCCCCTTGAAGGACCATGCCTCGCTCCAGTTGGCGATGGCCAGCTTCGCCGTCGTCGCCGTGACGTCGCTTGCCGTCAGCGACACCGGCGCGGGCGTCACCGCGTCCGACGCATCCGATTCCGCGCCGCCGCCCCTGTCGTTCACGGCACGAACTTTGAACCTGTACTCCGTGCCGTTGGTCAGGCCGGCTACCATCGTAACCGGCATCGCACTCGACGTGCCTGTCACATCCACCCAACTGCCGTACTCGCCGTAGCTCCCGCCGGGCGCTTTCGACTTGTACCGGTACTGCCACTTGACGATCGCAGAGGGGCCGCAATTGTGCGCTATGTACGCGCCGCTCAACCGGACGCTAGCATCGCCCGCCGTCGCGGCCGGCCTGGTGGGAGCAGGCGTTAAAACCAGACCCACCGGCACCGCCACATTCGATGCCGTCGCGCTGTCGTAACCCCCTCCGCTGACGTTGTGCGAGATCGTCGCCGAGCCGACGGCTTCGCCTGTGACCGTGACCGTCTGCGCCTTGGCCCAGTTCCAGATCGTGAAGTTCAGCTTGGCCGGCAGCACGGTGGCCGTGCCCGAATCGCTGCTGGCTGGCGTGACCGTAACGTTGCCGCTGTTCGCGTATCGGTTCGGGGCTGCGCCCAGCGCGACGGTGTAGGTCGCCATCGCACCCGCCGCCACCGCCAGGCAGGTTGGCTCCACTCGCGTTGCCGCACCACAGGCGGCATAGGCGTTCTTTTTCTTGTCCAGGGCCAACTTCCATAAGCTCCCGGGCATGACGGGCAGGCAGCTCAGACCGCTGTTGCCGCTCAGATCCAGCACCCCCAGGCTGTACAGCTTGGCGAACACGCCGGACGGCAGGGTGCCAAGTTCGTTGTTTTGCAACCACAGCATTGCCAAGCTTGACAATCTGGCGAACCCATCTTCGGGCAGCCTGCTCAGCCTGTTGTTCGACAGAAGAAGCACCTTGAGCCCGGTCAGCTTGTCGAACACGTCCTCGGGCAGGCTGCTCAGATGGTTGTCGTCCAGATTGAGAGTACTCAACATGGACAGTTTGTCGAACACGCCTGTACGAAAACCGGTCAGGTTGTTGCGGCTCAGATCCAGAAACGTCAACCCGGTCGGCTTGTCGAACACGCCCGCAGGCAGACTGCCCAGATTGTTGGAGTTCATATGCAGGTGGATCAGGCTCGTCAGTCCATCGAACACGCCCGCAGGCAGACTGCTCAGATTGCTGGCGTTCAGATTTAGCGCTGTCAAACCAGCCAACTTGTCGAAAACGCTGGTGAGGCTGCTCGCGACCAGATTTCTATTTGCGTGCAGACCCAGCGCCGTCAGGCCGGTCAGGTTGTCGAACACGCCCGCGGGCAGGTTGCTCAGCCGGTTTCTCCCCAGATTCAGGTTCGTCAGGCCGGTCAGTCTGTCGAACACGTTCTCGGGCAGACTGCTCAAATCGTTATCATACAGATTCAGTTCACCCAAGCTGTTCAGTTCGTCGAAAATCCCCGCGGGCAGGCTGTTCAGACTGTTGTAGTGCAGTTCCAGCTTGCTCAGGCCGGTAAGACCGTCGAAGTCGCCGGCTTTCAAGGCGGCGATGGACTTGCCGTTGAGGGCCAGGGCACCGGTTACTCCCGCCAGATCCGTGTCCGTGATTGCCGAACAGTCCGTATTGCCCGGCAGCTTTGCGATGATCGCGTCGCGCACCTGCTCGGTGCGTGAGCAGATGCTCGCCTGGGCGATCCACGGCAACATGCACAAGAAAGTGACGGGCGTGAATAGGCGAGCACTGCGCAAAGACCTTTTCAGCACCGTGCGCCTCCGTCGTCATCTTCCGAAGGCTGGAGTCGGGGACGAGAGTTCACCGGGCCCTGACCACGACTTCCGAGCCTTTGTGCCGTCCTATCGACGCATCAGCTTCGGACGCCCTATCCGCTCAAGGTGCCCGCTTCGCGCCGAACGCTCCGATGTAACCCGTGGTGTCGAACACGCCCCAGGCCTCCTCGTGGCTCGGGCCGTGGAGGTTGCCGGCGAGCCGGTCGGTCCCCGCCGTTCCCGTCGAGAAGCCGCCGTTCACGAGCGCCATGTCCGCCCAGCCCGGCGCGCCGATGGCATGCCCCGGAACTTCGATCGCCACGCTCACCCGCGGCCGCGACAGGTCCGAGATGCTGACGGTCGCAGTGCCCATTAAGCGCTCGAACACGCCCGTCGGGCTCGCCTCCGCGACGCCTCGCCAGACCGCGCTCCCCCGGCCGGAAGGGTTCGAGCCCGAGACGTCGCCCGCCGTCCAGGCCCGCGCCAGCGAGAACGTGCCCGAGAACGCGGTTCCGTCGACCTCGCCGGTGAGTGGACCCGAACTGGTCTCCAGGGCCGCAAAGCCGTGCGTGGCCCAGATCCCGTAGCTCAGCAGCGACGGACCGGCCGTCACCGTCACCCCGGGGATGCGCTCCGCAAGCTCGAACGCCACGCTCGTGGCATAGCTGTCGAACCCGTCGCGCGAGCCCAGCGTCCCCTGGCTCTTGCCGATCCTGACGTCCGCAGGCGCCGCAAGGTCCGCCACCGTGACCGCGGTGCCGTCCCCGGCGACGCAGCGCGTACCCGCGCAGTCCATCGTCTCCGCCACCGCGTCGCTCAGCGTCGCGCCCCCGCCCGACAGCGACCAGCGCAGGTGGTGCGTGCTGAACAGCAGCGTGTCGGCGCGCTCCAGGATGTCCCCGAGCCGCACCAGCCGCGGGTCGTCGCCCGGCCCGGTCGCAGCCGTCGAGGTGTCGCCGCCACCGCAGGCGCCCAGCGTCAGCGCCAACGCTGCCAACGCCGCCAGCCGCAGGGTCTTCGCCGTCATCGTCCGCCCCCTCCGCTTCAGAACCGCAGCCTGAACTCGAGCCGCATACCGTGCTCGGGCCGCGCCCCGCCGCTCTCGTGGCGCTCGCCCGACAACTCCAGGGCCAGGTCGGGATGCCACGCCTCGAAACGCGTCCCCAGCCTCAACCGACGGCCCTCGCCGCCGGTCAGGTCCATCTCCGCAAACGGGGTGAGAAGGTTTCCCGGCCCCGGCGCGAAGCCGTAGCCGATACGCGCGTCGAGCCCGCCGGCCGTCGCGGCGTCGGCACGGCCCGGCAGATCGTCCCCCCAAAGCGCCTCGGCCGCACCCGTGCGAGCGCCCCAGCGCGGGCTCAGCGACAGCGACAGGCCGCGCCCTTGCGCGCCGGGACCGACCCGCGCCGTGAGGCTCACGCCGCGCTCGCGCGCGCCCTCCTCGCTGTGCGCCGCAAGCCAACGACCTCGCGCCTCGACCTGCAGGTCGGGCGCCGTGTAGCGCACGCCGCCGGCCACCTCCAGGCCCATCCCGGTCACCCCGTCGCCGCCGTCGCGACGGCCCGCCGCCTCCGCAAACGGCTCCAGCGCCGCGACGCCCTCCAGCGCGAAGAGCCGCGACGCCTCAAGCCCGGCGCGAAAACGCCAGCTGTCCGCGCTCACCCCGGAGACGATCTCGGGGCCGTCCCCGATCTCCATCCTCACCACGCTCGCATCCGCCCGCGCCGCAAGCTCCAGACCCTCAGGCGCCGGAAGCGCGCGGCGCACCCCGGTCGAGACCATCCGCATCGAAAGGGCGCTCGTCTCGGCCGCGCCTCCTTGCGGCGTGTGGCGCGTCTCGCCACTGCCGACGCCGAGCACCCCGCGCAACTCCAGTCCGTCCGACAGCGTCCAGCGCCCGTAGGGGTAGACCGCCGTCAGCTGCGTCTCCAGGCGGCCGGCGCCGGCATTCGAGCGGTACTCCGTCTCGCTCTCGCCGTGCGACACCGCAACACCCGAAACCCACGGACCCGCGCGCCCGTCGAAACCCAACCAGGCCGTGCGCATCTCGCCGCTGTAGCTCGCACCCGACTCCGGGCGGCCCTCAAAGCTCCCGAAGTCGCCCCGGCCCCACAGCGACCACAGCAGACCCGCCGGCGAAGCGCCCGCATCATCGGCCGCCCCCAGGCGCACGCTGAACGCGCTCGTGCGGAACAGCTCCTCCATCCCCGCCGTCCGGTTGTCCGCGGCGCCGGGCAGGCCGCCCGCCCCAAGCGGCACCGCCAGCCCGGCAAGCGTCAGGCCCATCCCCGGGGCGTCGTCGGCCAGGCGCGTCCCGATGTTGCCCAGCGCACTCGTCAGCGTCCGCGTCCCGACCGCCGCTAGCGTGCGGTTCAGAACTCGCCGCACCGTCTCCCGCGCGCGGTCCAGAACCGTCCCCTGGTCCGCGGTGGGCCCGCCGCCGGACTGTGTCGCCATGTCCGATGTGGTGAAGGCGTCGGCGGTGGCGATAACAGTCTGGCAGTTGCTGCCGCTGTAGGCTTTGAAGACGTATTCAGTGCTTTTGTTCAGATTCGTTACCGTCACCTCGGTCCCGCTTGTCTTGGCGACATTCGTGCACTGACCGCCCACGGGCGAGGTGTACTTGTAGCTCCAGTCGCCCCTCGCTTGTCTGCTCGGATTGCCGGGGTGCCCCCAGCCCTCGTACTTGGAGAGCGTGAGCCGCACCGAATTGTACGTGATATTGCTGGCGTCGAGCGCCTCAGGCCCGGTCTCGCCTTCCAGAAAGTCGGACCAGGGGCCTTCTCCAGAGGAATTTATGAATCGGATCCGGAATTGCACCCGCGCACCGTTGCCCGGAGTGTAGGTGACCGAGTTATGGGTAAAGGACGCTTGACGGAGCGTGTTATCCAAAGACCCGTCTGTGTGCCTGTAGTGAACCTCCGTCGCCGTCACATTGTCTGACGAGTCCGCTGCTTGCCACCAGAGCTGGAAACGCCCGTTCTGCTCGGCCAGATGCACCACCGCCGGCTTGCCCGGTGAGGAGGAAGTGATCGAAGTGCTCGCCAACGCGGTTGCGGCGAGCAGCCATAACGTTGCGGCGATCCCCGCCAGCGCACGAGCCCTTCGCAACCGGTCTAATGTCCTTTCGCCCATCTGAATCTCATCACCTTCGTTTAAGGCAAGGCGCCGAGCAGCGTTGTCAGGTCATCGAGTTTGCGCAATTGCCACCTCAACCAGCATTTCATGGGGGGCTGTCGACGGACTCCACCGCCACGATCAATGCGATTTACTTCGCGGTCTACTCGCTGCGCAGGCGGACCCCGACCGAGAGACAGCGTTCCTCACATACAGCCTCGCCCATGAATTGAGCCGAGGCCTGCTGTGTTTAAAGTCGAAAATGTGTGAGTTGCACGTAATAACTGGGTGCTTACGGTGATTTCTTGGTGACAATGCGGACCAGTGCGGGTTGGACCTCGCTATTGAACCGGGCGGTCTTGCGTATCAACGAGAGCCTCGACCTCGATACCATCCTTCGCGAGATCGTCGGAGCCGCCTACGCCTACCGTCGCCGGTTACGGGATCGTCACGACGGTGAACAGGGCGGGACAGCTCCAGGAGTTCGTCAGCGTCGGCCTTTCGATGGTCATGACGCGGCAGGCGGTTACGGCGTCGAAGGCCAGGCACTTCCTCAAATCGTCGGCCTGGTCGAGACGGCGGTCCTCGATCCGTGTGCCGACCTTGAGGGCCCTGAAGTGTTCTTCAATCAGCCAGCGCCTCTCGTAGAAGGTGACGGTCTTGAGGGCGTCGGCGGCACATGCCTCGCCTTCGGTGGTGAGCAGCATCCAGTCGAGGGGATCGCGGTCCGTGACGTGCACGGCCATCATCGGCAGCGGTGGCGTCGCCCGAGGCTTCCTGCAAGGTCGACCCGTGCGGCGCGGACCTCCAGGCGGACGCCCTTGCGCGCCGGGCGGCTGCGCGGCCCGCCGCAGGCTTCGATGTCGATCCGCTTCACGGCGAGGCACGGCTCATCGGCCATGTGCTCCCACAGGTCCCGCGGCCCCGTTGCGGTGACCACGCGGCGCCGTGTCGAGCGGCTGGCGCGGACCAGCAGACCGACCGTGTGTCCGGCACCCTTCTCCAGCAGGTCCCGGGCGTCGCCTTCACGGTCGCAGATCACCAGCACCCGTGTCGCGGGACAGGCCGCGGCCAGCGCCGGCTCTCCCTGTCGCCTGGCCCGCGGTCCGGCGGCACGCGGAAGTCGGCGTCGAGATGGACCAGGCGCTGCAGGCGGCAACGCTCCACCATCGCCTCCCGATGCCCCTCGAGGATATGATCCATCGTCACCTTCGCGTTCGACAACAGCCGCCAGGCCGCCCTCTGCTCCGTCTCGCCGGGGAAGATCACCGGCAGGACCTCTCCGGGACGATCGGTCCACGCGCCCCCCATGGTGACAAGGCGCTCGCGGATGCGCGCGTCGCTGCGGCCGTACTCGCGGCGCGCCCAGTCGGTCCCGTCGTCGCCGGCAAGGGGCTGAGCCTGGCCCATGACACGCTCGGGCTTGCGGCACAGCACCTGCCGCCAGTCGGGCGCCAGAGGCTTCATCCACACGCTGCGCCGCACGCCCTGGCCGGTGGCCCCGTGAGGCGTGCCCGATGTCGCTTCCGCACAGCGCTGCCAGCCCGCCGCCCGGTAGCTCGTGCCGGCGTGCCCGGGACCGACATAGGTGTAGGCCAGAACCGGTGTCACACCGTACTTGCCGTGCCAGTCCCCGGCCAGCCGGGCGCAGGCCAGGGCATGGGAGTCCAGTCCCTTGACAATGACCGAAGGCAGCACCAAGAAGCGGTCCCTATGCCGATATCGGCATAGGGACCGCTTCCGGCCGGCGGGCTGCGCCTTTGCCGGGCGGGAGTTTCACCCACTGGACCACGATGAAGAGTTTTCGTCACGCCAACTCATGACTTCCTCCTTCCTCCCTTCCATGACTTCGCTTGGCGCAATGTGATTTGAGCGTAAGTATTGGGCGTTTATAGTGAGTTTTCGGTCGTATTGCGGACCGGTGCGGATTGGCAAGCCTGGCGCATAGTAAACAGGCTCTTAATGCTCTATGAACCCGATATCGAACATCGAAACGGTCGACATCGCTCAGGAACCGGAGGAGGACAGACTGTTGAACAGCAAGAACCAACTCGGGCGGAAGGTTGGAGCATTACGTTCACGAATTTCGCTTTTGAACCAGACGGTCTTGCGTATCAACGAGAGCCTCGACCTCGATTTCATCCTTCGCGAGACCATCAGAGCCGCCCGTGAGTTCACCGCTGCCCGTTACGGAATCGTCACAACGGCAGACAAAACGGGACAGCCCCAGGAATTCGTCAGCGTCGGCCTTACGGAACATCAACACCGGCAGTTGGCGGAATGGTCCGATGGACCGCGGCTCTTCCAACACCTTCTCGGCCTGTCCTACCCCCTGAGGACGACGGACATGACAGGCTATGTCCGCTGCCTCGGCCTGTCGGCGGACCGCCTGCCGTCGCGCACCTTGGTCGGCATGGCATTGTCCCGGCAGGGCGAGCATGTCGGCAACTTCTATCTCGCGGGGAAGGAAGGAGGAGACGAGTTCACCGTCGAGGACGAAGAGTGCCTTGCTATGCTCGCCTCGCATGCGACGGCAGCCATTGTCAACGCACGCGCTTACCGCGAGGAACAACAGGCCCGCGCAGACCTTGAGGCCTTTGTCGATATCTCGCCGGTCGGCGTCGTGGTTTTCGACGCCGAGACCGGTACGCCGCTCAGGTTCAATCGGGAGGTGGAGCGCATCGTGAAGCCCCTGTGCGATCCGGGCGAGCCGCTGGAGCGATTGATGCAGACGATGACCTGCCGGTTCTTGAACGGACGCACGGTTGCCCTCGACCGATCCTCGCTGCCGCGTGAGCTGCGCGGCACAGATGCCCTGCGCGCCGCGGAAATCGAACTCTCGGTTCCCGACGGTCGCCGTATCATTGTACTGGTCGACGCGAACCCGATCCGCTCGGCGGGCGGCGCCGTGAAGTCGGTGATAGTCACCCTGCAGGATCCTGCGCCGCTTGAGGAACTCGGGCGGCTGCGGGCCGAATTCCTCGATATGGTGAGCCACGAACTGCGCGCCCCGCTGACCTCCATCAAGGGCTCGGCCACCACCCTGCTGGAAACCTCGTGGACGCTGGGTCGCGCGGAGATGCGCGAGTTCTTCCGCATCATCGCCGAGCAGGCCGACCAGATGCGCGGCCTCGTCGGCGACCTGCTCGACGCGGGACGTATCGATGCCGGCATGCTCTCGGTGACGCCCGAGCCCACAGAAGTGGCTACGCTTGTAGACCGGGCAAGAAACGCCTTTCTCGGCGGCGGAAGCGGACGGGATATCCTGATCGACCTGCCGCCGGGACTTCCGTCGGTGATGGCGGACCGGCAGCGCATCGTGCAAGTACTGAACAACCTCTTCCACAACGCCGCCGACAACTCTCCCGCGTCGTCCCCCATCGGGGTCGCCGCGTCGTGCGGGGACAGGCAGGTCACGATTTCGGTGCGCGACGAAGGCCGGGGCATTGCGCCGGAGCACTTGCCGATGCTGTTTGGCAGGCGCGCCCGCTCCACCATCGGAACCGACAAAGGCGGAGTCGGTCTGGGGTTGGCCATATGCAAGGGCCTGGTGGAGGCGCATGGAGGGTGCATCTGGGCCGAGAGCGACGGCCCCGAACAGGGCGCTCTGTTCAGTTTCACGATCCCGGCGATAGAAAGGGCTCCGGCGCATGCCGCCAGAGACGGCCGGCCCGGTCGGCACCGTCACGGGAACGAACGGAAGCGTATCCTGGCAGTCGACGACGACCCGCGAACACTCAGTTACATTCGGGATTCACTCACCGGTGCCGGCTACACCGTGACCGTGACCGGCGACCCTCGCGAGCTGTCCCAACTTATCGAGACCGAGCGGCCCGACCTGATTCTGCTGGATCTGATGCTGCCCGATGCGGACGGCATCGAATTGATGAGGCGCCTTCCGGAGTTGGCGGGCCTGCCGGTCATCTTCATCTCCGCATACAGTCGCGAAGAAACCATCGCTCAGGCTCTGGAACGCGGCGCCGTCGACTATATCGTCAAGCCCCTTTCGGCGACGGAACTGAAGGCGCGGGTCGGTGCCGCCTTGCGCACGCCAGCCTCGTCCCAAACCTTCGAACTCGACGAACTTGCCATCCACTACAACGAGCGCAGGGTCACCGTGGCCGGCCTGCCGGTGAACCTGACCGCCACGGAGTTCGAGCTTCTGCGGGCGCTCTCGAGCAATGCGGGGTGCGTTACCACCTACGGCACCCTGTTGCGCGATGTCTGGCGCGGTCAGATGTCTAACGGCACGGAGCGTGTACGCACCTGCGTCAGGAACCTCCGCCGCAAGCTCGGCGACAACCCGGAAGAGCCGACGTACATCTTCAACCAGCGCGGCGTCGGCTATCGCATGCCGGAACCCGGCAGGCTGTGAGGCTTTCGGGAACGGGTATGCCGCCACTCCCGATGCATCGCCACATCATGGAAGAGCGGGGCTGGATGGAGCGTCACGGATCTCGGCCGATGGCTTTGCTCTGGCCGCGGCAAGGATCGTGGCGCAGGCAGCGCCGATGTTTGGAGTGCGGCGGCACCGCCGGAGGATGGCTCCCTGACCGCACTGGTCCCATGCGGCCCGCTGCTGTTGATCGAGATGGAAGCGCCACCGCCCTCATCCGCTCCCGGCCCGCATCATGAAACGACCCGTTTTTGAGCTCGGCGATCGCATCCTCGTCGGCTTCTCCGCGCCCGTGCAGGCCACCGTCGCCGGCATCGGGGACTGAGCGCCCACCTCCATCGAATCAAGCATCGCCGAGGGGCAATCGTTCCCGCGCAGAACCGTAAAACCCTGCCCGAGAGACCGGGTGACCTCACAGGGCCAGGCACACATTGCCTTCCTGGAAACCAAAGGATTGACCAGCGCGCGGGCCGCGAACTGGGGGGCGCTGCAGCCTGGCCTGGAGGCGGTCGAGCAGCATGAACGCGGTCGAGCCACGGCGGACGGATACGCTCGATACGCGCAAGTACCGCGCCGGCCGGGATGCAGGCGCCGGCGAGCGCGGTCCAGACAAGCATCTCGGCGAATGGATCCATCGCTCACCCGATCACGAAAGCCGGTGCGCCGGACATCGTTGTTCCGGCAGCGCCGTGTTTCCCTTCGTCCGGCCACTCGAATCCTGCCGCTGCGGGAGGCCGCACTGCCGCCGGGACGGTGACGGTCGGCGAATTCGCTGCTACCGTGCGAGCGGCTGTCGGGAGCGCTATCCGGAAGTCATGCCGGCGGCCCGGTCACGCGGAATCCATACCGGATCGGGGTCATGGCACAGGGCATGCAAGGACTGCGCATCGGCATCGATGTCGGCGGGACGTTCACGGATGTCGCGCTCGATGCGGGTGACGGTTCGATCACGACATCGAAGGTGCCGACGACGCCGCGGGCGCCGGAAGAGGGCGTGATGACCGGCATCACGCTGGCGCTCGGGTCGGCCGGCGTCGCCGCGGGCGACATCCGTTCCGTGATCCACGGCACCACGCTCGCGACCAACGCGCTCATCCAGCGCAAGGGTGCGAGGACCGCGCTGGTGTGCACCCGGGGATTCCGCGACATCCTACGCCTTGCCTACGAGAGCCGCTACGACCAGTACGACATCTGGCTCGAGAAAACCGAGCCCCTGGTACCGCGGCACCTCACCTTCCCGGTCACCGAACGCATGAACGTCGCCGGCATGCCGCTGGTACCCCTCGACGAGGCGAGCGTCGCACCCGTCGCGCGCGCGCTCAGGGACGAGGGGATCGAATCCGTCGCGATCGGTCTGCTCCACGCCTATGCCAACCCCGCCCACGAGGAACGCGTGCGCGATCTCCTGCTGGCCGAACTCCCCGGCCTTTCGGTATCGCTCTCCTCGCATGTGTGTCCCGAGGTGCGGGAGTACGAGCGGCTCACGACCACGGTGTGCAACGCCTTCGTCCGGCCGCTGATGGCGCGCTACCTCGAGGCGCTCGCCGGCGCGCTCTCCGGGGCCGGCATCGGCGCGCCGCTCCTCCTGATGACGTCGGGCGGCAGCATCTGCTCGCTGGAGACGGCGACGAGCCTTCCCATCCGCCTCGTCGAATCCGGGCCCAGCGCCGGCGCCGTGCTCGCCGCGGGCGTGGCCGCGCAGCACGGCGAGGGCCGAGTGCTTTCCTACGACATGGGCGGCACCACCGCCAAGATCTGCCTCATCGACGACGCCCGGCCGCAGACGGCGCGCATCTTCGAGATCGCGCGCGCCGCCCGCTTCATGAAGGGCAGCGGCATGCCGGTGCGCCTGCCCGTCATCGAGATGATCGAGATCGGCGCCGGCGGCGGCTCGATCGCCGGCGTCGACGGCCTCGGCCGCATCAAGGTGGGCCCGGCAAGCGCCGGCGCCGAACCCGGCCCGAGCTGCTATGCCAGGGGCGGCTCGCACGCCACCGTCACGGATGCCGACCTCGTGCTTGGACGCCTGGAGGCGGAAGGATTCGCGGACGGGCGCATGACGCTCGATTCGTGCGCCGCCCGCGGCGCGATCCGCCGGCACGTCGCCGATGCGCTTGCGATGGAAACGGCAGCCGGCGCGCTGGGCATCTCGGAAGTGGTCGACGAGACCATGGCCGGCGCCGCCCAGGTCCATGCCGTCGAACGCGGCAAGGTGCTCGGGAACTCGACGATGATCGCCTTCGGCGGCGCCGGCCCGCTCCATGCCTGCCGCATGGCCGAGAAGCTTCGCATCCGGCGGATCGTCATTCCGGACAATCCCAGCGTGGGCTCGGCGGTCGGCATGCTGCGCGCGCCGGTCGCCTTCGAGACCGTCCGCAGCCGCTACATGACGCTCGCCTCCTTCGAGGCCGCCGCGGTGGCGGACCTTTTCGCCGCCATGGCCGCCGAGGCCCGGGACATCGTCCTGCGGGGCGCCGCCACCGGCCCGCTCGAGGAACGCCGCAGCTGCTTCATGCGCTATCTCGGACAGGGACACGAAATCGAAGTGCCCCTCAGCGGCGGGACGATCTCGGAAGGCGAACGGGAGATCCTGCAGGCGGCCTACGATCGCGAGTACGAGCGGCAGTTCGGCCGCAGCGTTCCGGGCATGGATATCGAGATCCTGGGATGGAAGCTCGTCGTCCTGGCGCCGGTCCCGGAGAGGCCGCAGGCGGCTGGCGAGGCCGTCCCCCGCGATGTCCATGCCCCGGCGACGCGCAGGATCGTCGATCCCGCAACCGGAATGCACGGCGATGTCGCCGTGTTCGAACGCTCCTCCCTGGCGCCGGGCGCCGCCTTCAAGGGACCGTGCGTCATCACGGAAGGGCAGACCACGACGGTCGTCACCGCGTCGTTCGACGGGCGGATCGACGGCCATGGGCACATCGTTCTCGATGCGAGGGACACATCAGGGCCATGAGCGACGCTCTCGAACGCATCCATCTCCAGATCATGTGGGACCGCCTGCTGTCGGTCGTGGAGGAGCAGGGCCAGACGCTGATGCGCGCGGCCTTCAGTCCGATCGTCCGGGAATCGGGCGACATCTCCGCGGGCATCTTCGATCTTCGGGGGCGCATGATGGCGCAGGCCGTCACCGGCACGCCCGGCCACATCAACACGATGGCGGCATCCGTCGCCCACCTGATCGACCACTTCCCGCCCGGCGAGGCGCGCGAGGGCGACCTCTGGCTCACCAACGACCCGTGGATGGGAGCCGGACATCTCAACGATTTCGTGCTGGTCAAGCCCTGTTTCCTCGACGGCCGGGTGATCGGCTTCAACGCCTGCACGTCGCACCTCGCCGATATCGGCGGCAGGAGCTTCGGTCCCGACGCCGTGGACGTTCACGAGGAGGGTCTCTACATCCCTCCGGTCAGGCTCATCGAGGCCGGAACCATCAACCGGACACTGATGCTCCTGCTCGGGGCGAACAGCCGCGTTCCCGTGCAGAACGAAGGCGATCTCTATGCGCTGATCGCCTGCTGCGAAACCGGCGAGGAACGCCTCCTGGCGATGATGCGGGAGTTCGGACTCGGGACGCTGGAGGAGCTGTCCGACCACATCATCGGGACCTCGCTCGACGCCACCCGCGAGCGCCTGCGGGCCTGGCCGGCCGGCACCTGGCACAACGACATGATGGTCGACGGCTACGACTTCGAGATCCGGATCGCGGCCGCTCTCTCCATCTCCGGGGGTGCTCTCGACGTCGACTTCGCCGGCAGCTCGGGACGCTCGCGCTACGGCATCAACTGTCCGCTCACCTACTCCCAGGCCTACACCGTGTTCGGCCTCAAGTGCATCATCGCGCCCGACATCCCCAACAACGCCGGCGCCCTCGAACCGTTCCGCGTGACGGCCCCCGAAGGCACGATCATGAACGCCACCAGGCCGGCGCCCGTCGTCATGCGCCACATTGTCGGCCAGCTTCTCCCCGAAGCGGTGTTCGGCTGTCTCCACAAGGCGAGATCCGGCAGCGTTCCGGCGGAGGGAACCTCCGTGCTCTGGGACATTCCCCTGCGCGGCGGTTTCGGTCTCCATCACGCCTCCAACCAGACGCCGTTCTACCTGGAGCTCGTGCACAACGGCGGCACCGGCGGAAGGCCGGCCAGCGACGGTCTCGACGCCACCGCCTATCCCTCGGGCGTCATCGGAACCCAGGTGGAAATGGCGGAATCCGCCGCCCCGCTCGTCGTCTGGCGCCGCGAGCTGCGGCCCGATTCAGGCGGTGCCGGCGCTCACAGGGGCGGCCACGGACAGATCATCGAGATCGGCTCCAGCGAGGACGCGCCCATCCAGATGGCCGCCGCCCTCGACCGCATCACGTACCCGCCCCGCGGGCGCGAGGGTGGTCGCGACGGGGCCCGCGGCATCCTGCGCCTCGCCTCCGGCCGGCCGCTCAACGGCAAGGGCGAACAGGAGATTCCCCCGGACGACAGGATCCGGATGGAAACGCCGGGAGGCGGCGGCTACGGCGATCCGGCATCGCGGGACCCCGGGCTCATCGCCGCCGACATCAGGAGCGGCCTGGTGACGCCCGAGGCCGCACGCCGGGACTACGGCTACGGAACAGGAAAGCCTGCGGACTGACATCCACGCAGAGGAACCGGCTCGAAGCGGGGTGTCGATCCACCCGGCCGATCACCTGCGGGTCCTGTGCGACGACCATGGATTGCGGGATGACATCGGCGTCGAGGCCTGCGGCTTCAGTCCTCCTGCCCTGTCCGGACGCAAGCGCTTCATCCAGGATCCCCCAGAGCAGGGGCTTCCACGGGGTCCGCTCCGAGCCCCTCTCAACGGCGTCCTCGAGCCACAAAGGCACCCGCTTCCTGCGCGGCAGGTTTCACCGTTTTGCTGCGCTCTCTTCCGGACGACACATGGGGTAGCCGCGGTTGCGCGCTGATGCGGAATCTGCACTATGTCGTGTCAATCTGTCGGGCAGGTGGTCAATTCAACCGTGCAAGCGGCGTTCTGGACCGTGCCGACCGGATCTTCGAGGCCTCGAGCCGGGAATCGAGCCTTGAATGGCCCGCCACTTGCGCAGCGTCGGCGACGGGTGCCGGTTCATGACCGATAATCTGGCACGCTACAGGGAAGACAGTTATCCGCCGCCTTATCCCGACGGCTGGTACAGGGTGGCGGCGTCCCGCGACATCAGGCCCGGAGAGGTCAAGCACATTCAGTGCGCGGGCGCACAGATCGCGGTGTTTCGCGGCCGGACATCCGGCCGGATCGCGGCGGTGGACGCGTTCTGCCCGCATCTGGGCGCGAACCTCGCGCGCGGCAGGGTCAAAGGGGACTGGCTGCAATGTCCCTTTCACGGCTGGCAGGTGGACGGCAGGGGCATCGTTCGCGATCCCTCCTGCATCGAAGTCCGTACCCTCGTTCATCGGCACTGGGAAGCGACCGATTACTACGGCATGATCATGGTCTACCGGTCAGCGCGGCGGGGCGCCCAACCGCCCTATCGGCTGCCGACGCAGCCGGAGATCGACGACCGGCGGTTTGTTTGCCGCGGCCAGTATGACGCCGGCGACATAGACATGCACATCATCGAATTCGCCGAGAACAGCGTCGACTTCGCGCATTTTTCCCGACTCCACGGGATCATGCGCATTCCCTGGACCAACATAAGACTGCCCTGGATCAAAATCCGGCACGAACCTGCATGGTCTCTCGACGACGCTCTTGCGCATGTTTCCTATTTCGGGGACGAAGTGGCGCTCGAGATAGGAGGCCGGGTTCTCGAGAAAACGCGATCCCGGGCGCTGATCACTTTTATCGGTCCGGGTAGTATCGTAATGTTCAATTTTCACGTACCTGGTATCGGTGAAGTCGTGATGTTCCAGACCCACACGCCTGTCGAGGCGCTCAAGCAGCGGGTGACCTTCCGTTGGTTCGCCAACCGGCGAGTGCCGCGCATCTTCGTGTCCTACGTGGTCGGGAACTGGGTCTCGCAATGGCGGCAGGATGTGAAGATCTGGCAAGGAAAGATCTACCGGCGGCGCCCCTGCGCCGCCGCCGCCGGCGACTCGCTGGGCAGGATGCGCGCGTGGTACGCACAGTTCTACCCCGACGGATTCCCCGACCGCACGTGCGAAGAGCGCGGTCGTGACGGTTGAGTTCCACAACCCGATTTCCCGGGCGGTTCGGCCGGAGGACACTGCCGAAGCGTTGGCGCGCTACCGCGGCAGCCAACGCCGGGGCAAGGAAGAGTATGCCGCCATGGTGGAGACGTTCTATGACCTGATCACCGATTTCTACGAATACGGATGGGGCCGGTCGTTTCACTTCGCCCCGGCGAAGGACGGCGCATCCTTCAAGGAAGCCATGGCCGGCCACCAGCATTGTCTGGGCGAGGCCCTCGGGCTTGAGCCCGGCATGCGTGTGCTGGATGTCGGCTGCGGCGTGGGCGGTCCCCAGCGTGCCCTTGCGGAGAGATTCGGCGCCGAGATTGTCGGGCTCAACATCAGCGAGTACCAGCTGGAAAAGTGCGCCGCCTACAACAGGAAGGCCGGGCTGGACAAGCTGTGCGCCACGCTTCACGGCGATTTCATGGCGATACCGGCGGACGATCGGAGCTTCGATGCGGCCTACCATGTCGAGGCCATCCCCCATGCGCCTGACAAGACGGCGGTCTATCGCGAGATATTCCGGGTGTTGCGCCCTGGGGGGATCTTCGCCGGCTACGACTGGTGCACGACCCCGTTCTTTGACGGGGACAACCTGGAGCACCGCGACATCAGGCAGCGAATCGAGTACGGCAATGCGCTGCCGGAAATCGCGTCCTTCGCGGATGTCGCCGACGGGTTGCGGGCGGCCGGTTTCGAACGGGTCGAGGCGCGCGACCGCGCCCTGGACGCCGATCCCCGGACGCCGTGGTACCGGCCGCTGGAAGGCAACGGCCTGACGCTGAGGGGTTTGCCGCGGACGGCGCTCGGCCGCCGAATCACCTGGACGGCACTCCGCGTCCTCGAAACCGTGCGCGCGGTGCCCAGAGGGTCGCTCGCGATACAGGAAGTCCTCAACGTCGCCGCCGACAGCCTGGTGGCGGCCGGGCGCCTCGGGATCTTCACCCCGATGTACTTCCACAAGGCGCGCAGGCCCGGCTGACCGAAGGCCCCCCTGGCATGGCCGGCCTGCGCCGGTCATGCCAGGGGGGCAATGGTCCCGTTCGAACCGACGCCCCGGTGCTTCCCGGGACGTTCAAGCTATCGATACAGTCCCCGGAAAAAGGGGACTCGAAGCGCAGATCGACGCTGAAACACGGCACCTGATCGGCGTCGGCGCGCTCGACGCCTTCGACTTCGGGGTGGACGCGGCCCTGCGGCCGCGGCCGGGACGCCCGCTTGCGCGGGGCGCCATGCCAAGACCTTCACGACGGTCATCGGCCCGGTGACCCTGCAACGCGCCTACTACCACTGCAGCCACTGCGAGCATGGCGTCTTTCCCCGCGACCGCGCCTTCGGCATGGAGCACGGCACGCTGTCGCCGGGGGCGGCGCGCATGACCGACGCCGTGGCCGGGCTGAACATCGGTGCCAGGCAGGTCGAGCTCAGCGCCGAGGTGCTGGGCATGGAGATCGCCTGCGACGGGCGCAGCCGGGTCGAGGGCGAGCCTGCCTCGGCGGCGACGATGTGTCCGGGCATGGACGGCACCGGCGTGCTGGTGCGCGCCGAGGAGCGCCGGGGCCGCCCCGGCAAGCAGGCGGACGGCTCGTCGAAGACCCGCGAGGTCAAGCTCGCCGTGGTGTTCACCGCCGACGGGCGGCACTATCGTGACACGCACCGTGGAGACTGACGCGATGGAACCCACCGAGACGACCGTCGAACGCGGGGGCGGCAACGTCTTTGCCGATCTGGGACTTTCCGAAGCCGACGCCCACCTCGTGAAGGCCGGGCTCGTGAACCGTATCGACGATATCGTCCGCAAACGCGGAATCACGCAAACCGAGGCCGCGCGGCTTCTCGGCCTGTCACAGCCCGGCGTGTCGCGGCTCCTGCGGGGCGATTTCCGCGAGTACTCGCTGGAGCGCCTGTTCCGGCTGCTGACCACGCTCGGGCGCGACGTCGACATCGTCGTCCGGCAACCGCGCTCGGCCACCGCCGGGAAGCTCCGCATCGCCGTGACCGAAGCCGGCTGAACAATCCTGCGATCCCAACCGGTTCCGCCTTGCGCCAACGTAGTCGACCAGCCGCTGGCCACCATGCATTCAATCAGGGGCATGACCTGGTGCTCGCCGGAGAGCCTTCGCTTTTGGCGATGGAGAAGCGAGCGCTGCATGACCGTGGCGTCGGATCGCGTGCGTTCTTGAGCCGCCTCCAGGGGTGATTCGCGATCCTGACCGTCGAGTCAGCGGCAACCGCCGGTGTCGGGACGAGGCTTCCCGTTCCCGCCTTGCCAGCGGGTCCTCACAGGGAGGGTTGCAGGGGACCGCCGACAGGCGGCGCGTCGTCGCCGCGCGAGCCCGCAAAGCGGCAGGCCACACCACGGGGCACGCCGGTTGGGCGAACGCACTGGTTTGAAAGGCATACTGCGGCTGACCGCCGTCCTCCGGGCTTGATTGCCTCCGGTGCTCCTGCCCGGTCAACACTTTCATCGGCAGCCCGCTGCCCCCATCGCCGCAACCCTGGGTCCGGGTGCGGCACGGGATCTCTACTTGATTGCCGCCGGAGCGGGGAGAGAGGTTCGCCTGTCGCTCTTCAGCCGTGGCGTTCCAGGATGCCGCGGATCAGGGCGTTGACCGTGTCGTGCCTGTGGCCGCACAGCGAGAGATGGGAGAGGCCGTCGAGGTGGTGGTAGTGGCCGTCGGCGGCGAGGCGGGCGCACTTGCGGCCCATGTAGGGCGGGGCCTGCATGTCGAGGCCGAAACCGATGACGTGGATCGGCACCTCGCACGAGGGAAGCCTCGACGTGGTGTCGAAGTCGCAGCAGGCCTGCCACTGGGCGTCGAGCATCGCGCCGTCCCGGTCCCTGTAGGCCGACTCGGTGACCTCCCTCAGGCTTGCCCACAGCTCCGGATCGTCGAGAACCTCCGGCGGGTACATGAAGGCCGCGTAATGGGTGACGGCGAAGTCGGGCGGCAGGTCACCGTGGTTCCGGCGATAGCGGATCTCCGCCTCCATCCATTCCTTCGAGAACCCCTCGGCGACGGCGAAGGTGCCCATGGGAATGGCGATGCGCACGAGGTGCGGCCAGTTGATCGCCAGCTCCTGGACGATGAGGGAGCCCATCGAGAGGCCCGCGGCGACGACGGGTGGCGCGCACCGCGCCTCGATCAGCTCCGCGCAGTCGCGCGCCATGTCGAGGATGGACCACGGCGGTCCCTCGAGGGCCCCGGTCAGGCCGACGCCCCGGGGGTCCATGGTGGTGTTGCGATAGTCCGGGAAGCCCGACACCTGCCAGCGCATGTCCGATCCGCGCTGGTCGCCGCCGGGCAGCCAGACGATGTCGGCTCCCGAACCGCTCTGCTCGTACCACAGGCGGGCTCCCGACGTGGCGAGATGGGGCATGGGTCCGCTCCTCCTCAGTCCAGTGCCTTGCCGATCTTCTCGGCCAGATCCGGAGAGAGGCCCTCACGCGCCCGGACCCGCTCCAGCTCCCCTTTCATGAGCGCCTGGCGGCCGCTGTCGTAGCGGCGCCAGCGGATCAGGGGATCGACGATCCGCGAGGCCACCTGGGGATTGAGGGCATCGAGCTCCAGGAGCCGGTCGCCGAGGAACCGGTAGCCGCTGCCGTCGCGGCGATGGAAGGCGACCGGGTTGGCCATCGCGAACCTGCCGACGAGGGCGTAGACCTTGTTGGGCTGCGCGAGACTGAAGACGTCGTGTCCGAGCAGGGCCTCGAGCCTCGTGACCGTGTCCGGCAGGGGCGACGCCGCCTGGACGGCGAGCCACTTGTTCATCACCAGATCGTCGCTGCGGAAACGGTCGTGGAAATCCGCCAGGCACTCCTCGCGCGAGGGCGTGTCGAGGGCGCACATCAGCGTCAGCGCCGTCAGGCGCTCCGTCATGTTGCCGGCCTTCGCGTACCTGTGCCTGACGAGAGAGACGGCGGCCTCGTCCGCGGGCGCCGCGCAGTAGGAGAGCGCCAGTCCGGCCAGCGCGCGCCTGCCGGCCTGCGCGCCGTCGGGACTGTAGGGTTCGTCCCCGGTCTCGGCGAAGGCGAGCCAGTGGTCGAGATAGCGCCGCGCGGCGGCGAGCCGCAGGCCTTCGCGGGCCTCGTGGATGGCATCGACATCGACGACGTCCATCTGGTCGGCAAGGTAGGATTCCGACGGCAGCTCGAGGACGCGGGAGCGGAAGGCGGGGTCGATTGCGGCGTCCTCGAGCACGGGCAGCAGCGCCGCGAGCCATCCCTCGCAGCTCTCGACCGCAGCACCGTCGACCATGGCGAGCAGCAGCTTCGTGGCGTACTGCTGTCCCGCCTCCCAGCGCGCGAAGGGGTCGCTGTCGTGCGCCATCAGGAATGCGAGGTCCTCATCGCCCGAACCGGATCTCACGCGCACGGGCGCGGAGAAGTTCCGGTTGAGCGAGAGAACCGGCCGGGCGCCGACGCCCTCGAAGCGGAACAGCCGGGACCTGCCGTCAAGGTTGAGCACGTGGCTCGAGGCGTTGACGCCGTCGAGCGTCACCTCCATGTCGCTGCCGTTGGGACCGACAAGGCCGACCTCGAAGGGAATGTGGAGCGCCTCCTTGGTCTCCTGGCCCGGAGTCGGCGGGGTCTCCTGATCGAGCAGCAGCTCGTAGGCGGACTCGTCGGCGAGCCAGCGGCCCGAAGCCGTCACCTCGGGCGTGCCCGCCTGGCTGTACCACAGCCTGAAGTGCCCGAGGTCGGCGCCGTTGGCATCCTCCATGGCGGCGACGAAGTCGTCGCAGGTCACGGCCTCGCCGTCGTGGCGTGCAAGGTAGAGGTCGAGTCCCTTGCGAAAGCCGTCGCGTCCGAGGATGCGCTCCATCATGCGGATGACCTCGGCCCCCTTCTCGTAGACGGTGGGCGTATAGAAGTTGTTGATCTCGGAATAGGTCTCGGGCCGCACGGGATGGGCCATGGGGCTGGCGTCCTCGGGGAACTGCGCGGCGCGCAGGCGGCGCACGTCGTCGATGCGCTTGACCGCCCGGCTTCTCATGTCGGCGCTGAACTCCTGGTCGCGGTAGACGGTCAGCCCTTCCTTGAGTGAGAGCTGGAACCAGTCGCGGCAGGTCACGCGGTCGCCGGTCCAGTTGTGGAAGTACTCGTGGGCGATCACGCCCTCGATCGCCTCGTAGTTCGCATCGGTCGCCGTCTCCGGGGTGGCGAAGACGAGAACGGAGTTGAAGATGTTGAGGCTCTTGTTCTCCATCGCGCCGGCGTTGAAGTCGGCCACGGCCACGATGTTGAAGACATCGAGATCGTACTCCAGGCCGTAGCGCTCCTCCTCCCAGCGCATCGCCCGCCTGAGGGATTCCATGGCGTAGGCGCACTTCGGCCGGTTTCCGTGCTCGCTCCAGATCTTCAGCGTGACGTCCCGGCCCGACGCGGTCGTGAAGCCGTCCTCGAGGCAGCCGAGATCGCCGGCCACCAGGGCGAAGAGATAGGAGGGCTTGGGAAAGGGATCGTGCCAGACCGTGCGGTGGCGGCCGTTGCCGAGATCCATCTCCTTGACGAGGTTCCCGTTCGAGAGCAGGACGGGGCAGGTTTCCGCGTCGGCGTCGATGGCCACGGTGTAGGTGGCGAGCACGTCCGGACGGTCGGGAAAGAAGGTGATGCGCCGGAATCCCTCGGCCTCGCACTGCGTGCAGTAGATGCCGGAGGTCAGGTAGAGCCCCTCGAGCGCCGTGTTGTGGCGCGGCCGGATCGTGGTCGTCGTTTCCAGGGTGAAGCGGCGTGGAGGCGCATGGATGACGAGACCGGTCTCGTCGTGGCGATAGGCCGCCTCGTCCAGGGCGATGCCGTCGATCGCCAGGGAGTCGAGGGACAGGCTGTCCCCGTCGAGCTTCAGCGGCCGGACGCCGGACGCATGGTCGTGAGCGACCTCGAAGGCGAGCCTGGCGTGGACCATCGTCGCCTCCGGATCGAGCTCGACATGCAGCACGACCGTCGCGACGCGCCAGTCGAACGGCCGGTACTCGCTGAGCCGGACTTCACCCATGGCCGGACCTCCGATGCCCCAGGAGGCGGGAATCTACCAGAAGGAGTCCCGCCGGTGGAATGGCCGCTATCCGGCGGTGACCTGCAGCCTCGCCAGCGGGCGCTCGTCGATGGGAAGATGAACGGCGGCGCCGATGAGCCCGAGGGCGGCGCTGATCCACCAGACCAGGTCGTAGGAGCCGGTGGCGTCGTGGAGCGCGCCGCCGAGCCAGACGCCGATGAAGCTGCCGGCCTGGTGGCTGAAGAAGGCGACTCCGAAGAGTGTCGCCATGTACCGGGTGCCGAACACCTGCACGACGATACCGGAGGTCAGGGGCACCGTGGCGAGCCAGATCAGGCCCATGGCGCCGGAGAAGAGATAGATCATCACCTCGCTGGCGGGCGCCAGCAGGAGAAGGACGATCAGGAGCGCGCGCACGAAGTAGATGGCGGAGAGGCCGCAGCGCTTGCTCCAGCGCTGGCCGAACGCGCCGGCGGCCAGGCAGCCGACGATGTTGAAGGCGCCGACGATGGCGAGCGACCAGGCCGCTACCGAGGCGTCGAATCCCAGGCCGGTCACGTAGGCCGGAAAATGCACCGTGATGAAGGCGATCTGGAAACCGCAGACGAAGAAGCCGATGACCAGGAGGATGTAACCGGAGTGCCGGCCCGCCTCCTGCAGGGCCTCGCGTATGCTCTGCTCGTCGGCCGCCTCGTCCACCGCCGGCGACGCAGGCGGCAGGACGAGCGCCAGGGGGATGACCACCAGGGAGGCCGCCGCCAGGGCGATGAGGGCGCCCTGCCAGCCGAAGAGGTTGATCGCGAACTGGGCGTTCGGCGAGAAGACGAACTGTCCGAAGGAGCCGGCGGCCGTCCCGAGGCCGAGAATGAAGGACCGCCTTTCCCGAGCCACCACCCGCGCCATGGAGGCAAGCGCCAGGGAAAATGCCGTGAAGGCGATGCCGAGCCCGACGAACACCCCGGCGGCGAGAACGAACAGGGTTCCCGATTCGACCACCGACATCGCCCAGATGCCGAAGGCGTAGGCCACCGCTCCGCCGATGATCACCCGGCTGGGCCCGAAGCGGTCTGCGATCATGCCCGCCACGGGTACGCCGAGGCCCCACAGCAGGTTCTGCACGGCAAGCGCCATGGAGAAAGTCTCCCGGCTCCAGCCGTGGGCAAGCGTGACCGGATCCTGGAAGAGGCCGAAGACCGAACGCACGCCGAAGCCGATCATGGCGATGGCGCAGCCGGCCGCGATCACGACGACAGGCGATCGCCAGGAAACGGTGTCAGTCCGTGACGACGGGTCCATGACGGCGCCGCAGCGGCGCTCAGCCGTCCAGCAGGCGCCTGATGGCCCGGCCCGCCAGTCGTGCCGGATGTTCTCCCGGCCCGCCCTCCCGGGCGACCTCCTTCAATTCCTGCGCCTTCTTTGCCAGCACCGGACGGGCCTTCTCGTCGAAGACCTGCCTGGCCTTCGCCCTGACCCGGGGGTCCGACGCCACCTGTCTGGCGGCCGTGAAGAGGAGGCGGCGTATCAGCATGGGGCCCGCGATCCTCAGGCGCCGGCGATGGCGGAGACCTCGGCGATCTCCGCGGCCGTCATGCGCCATCCCGTGACGGCCGCCGCGTTGGCCCTGACCTGCTCTTCCCGGGTCGCCCCGCAGATCACGGTGGTGACGGCCTCGTGGCTCGCCAACCAGCCGATCGCCAGCTCGAGAAGGCTCCTGCCACGCTCCGACGCATGGGCCTCGAGACGTTCCAGCCGATCGAAGTTGCCCTGCGACAGCAACGCGCCGTGGCGCTCCTCGCCGCTGGCCAGCCTGGTGGAGGCCGGCGGCGCCTCACCTCTCCGGTACTTGCCCGTGAGCAGGCCCATGGCGAGCGGGAAGTAGGGCATGACGCCGAGGCCGAAACGGCCCGCGGCGGGAACGACCTCCCGTTCCACGTCCCTCGACAGGAGGCTCCATTCGTTCTGGGCGGCCACGAAGGCGGGGATGCCCAGCCTGTCGGCCTGCCAGGCGGCATCCGCGATCTGCCAGCCGGCGTAGTTGGAACACCCGTAGTAGCGGATCTTGCCCTGGTCGATCAGCCGGTCGAGGGCATCGAGCGTCTCGGCAACCGGTGTGCGGGGATCAGGGCTGTGATGGAGATAGAGGTCGATGTAGTCCGTGCCGAGCCGCTCGAGACTGCCCTCGCACGCACGGATGATGTAGTCGCGCGAGCCGCGCGGGATATCGCGCTGGTCGCCGGCCGTCTTCAGACCGAACTTCGAGACGACGGCGACATCCGCGCGGCGCCCGCGCAGAGCCTTGCCGAGAATGCGCTCGGAGGTTCCGTCGTCGTACATGTCGGCCGTGTCGAAGAGGGCGACACCTGCATCGAGGGCGGCATGCACGACCCTCGTCCCCTGCTCCTCGCCGACCCACCAGCCGAGCGTGTTGCACCCCATGCCCGCTAGGGAGACGAAGAGACCGGATTGTCCGAAGGCGCGGAACTCCATGGTGTCCATTCCCTCATCCGGGTGCCGTGCATTCATCATGCACAGCGCCGGAGCGGATACAACCTGGGCTCAGCGCCCCGCCTGGAGGATGGACGCCGCGGCATCGGCGAAGACCTGGCAGCCCAGGACGATGTCGCCGTGCGAGGTGTCTTCGCCGAAGGCGTGGCTCACGCCGCCGATACTGGGCACGAAGAGCATGGCGCTGGGGACGACCCGCGCCAGGTTCTGGGCGTCGTGGCCCGCCGCGCTCGGCATGCTCGTCCAGCGGTCCGGAGCATGACGTTGGGCCGCTTCCCTCAGGTGGACCTGCAGGCCGTCGTCCATGACCGCCGCGGCGGTCCGGTTCCGGCCGGGTTCGATGGCGACACGCACCGGACCTTCGGCATCGATCGCCGTGACCAGGTCCTCCAGGAGGACCGTGAGGCTGTCGAGCCGCGCCTCCTCACCGTCCCGGACCTGCACGGCGAGCCAGGCGCGGCCCGGTATGATGCTCCCGGTGCCGGGCTCGAGACGGATGTCGCCGATGGTCCACACCGAGCGCGGACCGGCATGCTCCGCGAAGGCCTCGTGTATCCTCGACGCCAGGGCGACGAGCGCCCGTCCGGCATCCCTGCGTCTGGCCATCGGCGTGGTCCCGGCGTGGTTCTGCTCGCCCTCGAAGCGCACGACGAAGTCCCTGATGCCGACGATGCTCGTCACCACGCCGATGCGGTTGCCCTCCTCCTCGAGCCAGGGACCCTGCTCGATGTGGGCCTCGAGGTATCCCGCGTAGCGCGACGCGTCGATGCGGGCGACGGGGCGGCCCTCGAGACCGGCCTCGCGCAGGGCTTCGCGCAGGGTCCTGCCGGATGCGTTCGCGACTCCCTCGAGCTCGCCCTCCTCCATGAGGCCGCAGAACATCCTGCTCCCCATCAGGCCGGAATAGGTGCCTTCCTCGTCGATCCACGACGCGACGTCGACGGCAAGCTCCCTGGTCTCGGGGGCTTCCGCGAACGCCCGCGCCGTCTCCAGGCCGTAGATGACGCCCAGAGCGCCGTCGAGCCAGCCGCCTGTGGGCTGCGTATCGGTGTGCGAGCCGACGAGGAGCGCCTTTCCGGGCCGGCGCGAGCGCCCGAGAACGGTGCCGATACCATCCATCGACGCCTCGAGCCCGGCCTCCGCGAGGCGCTCGATCAGCCACCTGCGGGATTCGAGGTCGGCCGCCGTCAGCGACTGGCGGACCACTCCTGTTCCGCAGCGGCCGAACTCGCGAAGCGCCTCGAGATCGCCGATCAGTCTCTCACCATCGATTGCCGGCATGGTCCGGCCCTCCCGTCCGTCCCGGTGATTGTGACCCGAACGCTCTCCCGCCGCCATATCGCTGCGGGCCCGAAGCCTCAGTCGGGCGGCAGGAGGACGAGCTTGCCGGTGAAGGCCTTGTCCTGGAATGCGCGCTGTGCCGCCGCGATCTCCCTGAGCGGGTAGGTGGCCGAGACGAGGGGGCGGATCTCGCCCGCCTCGATGTAGCGGACGAGATTGGCGAAGACGGCATCCTCCTGGAAGGTGCAGCCTATCAGGGTGAGGTCCTTGAGATAGAGCGTGCGCAGGTCGAGCTCGACCATGGGACCGCCGATGGCGCCGGCGGTCGCATAGCGCCCGCCGCGGCGCAGGATGTCGAGAAGGCCCGGCCACGTCGCGCCCGCGACGACGTCGATGACGACATCGACGCAGTCCCGGCCGAGCGCCGCCACCGGATCGGCGTCGCGGCCGATCACCCGCGCGGCACCCAGGGCCCGCACGGCGTCGGCCTTGGCGGCGGAGGCCACCGCGACAACGTGCGCACCGCGCCGCGCCGCAAGCTGCACCGCCGCCGATCCGACGCCGCCGGAGGCGCCGGTGACGAGGACGCGCTCGGCGCCGACGTTCGACCTCTCGAGGAGGTTCTCGGCGGTCGACCACGCGCAGGGGATCGATGCAAGCTCGGCATCCGTCCAGTCGCAGTCGATCGCGTGGGTCTCGCGGGCCGGCGCCACGACGTACTGGGCAAAGGCGCCGTCGCACTCCGAACCGAGGGTCCAGCATTCGAAGGGACGCCATGCCACGGGCGTGCGCAGCATGTTCCTGACGATGACGCGCTCGCCGATGCGGCCGTCATCCACCGCTTCGCCCGCGGCGACGATCCGACCGCAGCAGTCCGCGCCCTGGATGCGGGGGAAGCGCATCGGCGTTCCCGACCACGACGCATCGGCCTCGTCGATCGCGGCGGCGCCGCTGTCGTTCGTCGCCCCGCTCACCTTCTTCGAGTACCAGCCGATTCGCGTGTTGATGTCGGTGTTGTTGACGCCCGCGGCGGCCACCCGGATCAGCACCTCGTCCCGGCCCGGTTCCGGAGTCGGCACGTCCTCCCGGTACTCCAGCTTGTCGGGTCCACCGTGGCCGGTGAGCAGAACGGCGGCCATGGTGGGCGGGATCGCTTCTTTCATGGCGGACATGACCTCGTTCGCGGCTGCCGCCGCGACCTTACCACCGGGCCTGGCCTGCCGGGAAAGCCGCTCTTGGAGAGCGGCCGGGATCGGTGTAGGGAGGCGGCCCATGGCGCCCGACGACTTCAGCATAGGACCGGACTTGAGGCGGCGCGTGGCGCGCAATCTCGCCGCGTTCAGCGCCAGGGAACAGGATGCCGGGGGACGCAAGCGGGCGGCCGTGACCATGGCCGTCGTCGGCGCCAGGGGAGGAGCCGGCGCCTTCATCCTGACGCGGCGGGCGGCGAGGATGAATCGCCATGCGGGGCAGTGGGCGCTCCCCGGGGGCCGCCTCGACGGCGGTGAGACGCCGGAGGACGCCGCGCTTCGCGAACTCCAGGAGGAAGTGGGCCTCTCGCTCGGGAGGGACGCCGTCCTCGGCCGTCTCGACGACTATCCGACGCGGTCGGGCTACCTCATCACGCCGGTCGTCGTCTGGGGAGGGCGCAAGGTCGCCCTTGCCGCCAACCCCGACGAGGTTGCGGCCGTCTACAGGATTCCCTTCCGGTCGCTGTTCAAGGCCGGTTCCCCGGAGTTCGTCACCATCCCCGAGAGCGACCGCCCGGTGATCCGCATGCCGATCGCGGGGACGAAGATCCATGCGCCGACCGCCGCCGTGATCTACCAGTTCCGCGAAGTGGCGCTCGAGGGGCGCGCAACGAGGGTCGACCACCTCGAGCAGCCGGTGTTCGCCTGGCGGTAGGGCGCCGGGAATCAGGCGGGCTCGAGCCAGACCGAGGTGTCGTGGAAGATGCCGCCGCCGATGGGCGCGCCGGGATCGGCCGACACCAGGAGATTGATGCCGACCCCCTCCTCGAAGGCGCTGTTGGGCCACAGGCTCTCGACGATCACCGTGCCCTCGTGGTGGCCGTCGACGGTATGGGCGTGAAGCACCACGCTCCCCCTGCCGTTGCCCAGACGCACCCTCGCCCCGTCGCCGACCCCGAGGCGGTTGGCGTCCGCCGGATGCACCTTCACGGTCGGCCGCGATTCGCGGCGGATCGACGTCGGGGTCTCGGTGAAGCTGGAGTTGAGGTAGTTGCGCGCCGGCGCCGTCACGAGGCGAAGGGGGTGGCGGGTGTCGATCACGTCCCAGAAGTCGGGGAACGACGGCATCGCCTCAGGCGTCCCGGCCGGCCCGAAGACGTTGTGCCGGTGCGACCAGTCCGCGCGGAAGCGGAAGCGGCCGTCGGGATGGCCGAAACCGTCGATGAAGTGGGCGCGCCCGAACTCGGGCTGAACATCCATCCATTTCATGGCGATGAGGTTCTCCAGCGGTCCCCAGCCCGACGCCCGCATCATGTGGTCGGCCAGCTCCGCCGGTGACATGGCGAAGCCTGCATGCCTGCCGGCCACGCCCAGGCGCTGCGCGAGCCCGCAGATGACCTCGTGGTTGCTGCGGCAGCCTTGCGGGGCCTCGACGAGCTTCGGCCCCCACATGATGTGCTGGTGACCGCCGCCCTGGTAGATGTCGTCGTGCTCGAGGAACATCGTCGCCGGCAGGACGATGTCGGCCATCTTCGCCGTCTCGGTCATGAACTGCTCGTGCACGCAGCAGAAGAGGTCGTCACGGGCAAAGCCCCGGTGAACGAGGTCGAGTTCGGGCGCCACCACCATCGGGTTGGTGTTCTGCACCAGCATCGCCGTCACCGGCGGGCCGTCGCCGAGGTCGCGCCTGTCGCCCGTGAGCACCGGGCCGATTCGCGACTGGTCGAGCACGCGGATGGAGCGGTCGCGGCAGTCGAGGCCCTCGATCATCGCGCGGTCCCAGTGGTAGATCTGGCCGTTGTTGTGAAAGGCCCCTCCTCCCTCGTGGCGCCACGACCCGGTCACCGATGCGATGCACAGGGCCGCATGCATGGAGACCGCGCCGTTGCGGCCGCGGCAGAACCCGTATCCCAGGCGCAGGTAGGTCCTCGGCGTCGTCCCGACGAGGTGCGCGAAGGCCTCGATCCTTGCGGCCGGCACGCCGCAGATCGCCTCGGCCCACTGCGGCGTGCGGCTCTCGAGGTGGCTCTCGAGGCCTTCCGCATCGTCGGTGTGGCGGGCCATCCAGTCGCGGTCGGCGAGGCCGTCGCGGAACAGCACGTGCATGACGCCGCAGGCGAGCGCCGCATCGGTTCCGGGCTTCACGCACAGGTACATGTCGGCCTGTTCGGCGGTGCCCGTCCGGTAGGTGTCCACCACCACGATGGCGGCGCCCCGCTCCCTGCGGGCGCGGACCGCGTGGGTCATGACGTTGATCTGCGTGTTGACCGGATTGGTGCCCCAGATGACGACGCAGTCGGCCTTCGCCATCTCCCGTGGATCGGGGCCCATGAGCGCACCGGTCCCCGCCATGTAGCCGGCCCACGCCAGGGTCGTGCAGATGGTGTTGTGCTGGCCGCTGTAGCGCTTGACGTGGCGCAGGCGGTTGATGCCGTCGCGCATCACGAATCCCATGGTGCCGGCGTAGTAGTAGGGCCAGACCGTCTCGCTGCCGTGGCGCGCCTCCGCTTCGGCGAAGCGCTCCGCGACCTCGTCGAGGGCCTCGTCCCAGGAGACCGGCGCGAACCTCCCCGAGCCCTTCTGCCCGACGCGGCGCAGGGGCGCCGTCAGGCGGTCGGGGTGATGGAGGCGCTCGGCATAGCGCGCCACCTTGGCGCAGATGACGCCGGCGGTGTAGCTGTTGTCGCGCGCGCCCCTGATCCTGCCGATGCCGCCGTCCGCGAGGAGCTCGACGTCCAGGGCGCAGGTCGAGGGACAGTCGTGCGGACAGGTGCTGTAACCCGTCCTGAGCACATCCTGTGCCATGGGATCCCCCTACCACGCCAGCATGGGCATGACGCCCGTCGGCCTGACACGATGGCGGCGGCAGGCGTCGGCGACGAGAGTCTGCGGCGGATCGGCATCGCAGGCAATGCCCCAGAAATGAGCCGGCAGACCGCCGGTGATCCACAGCACGTCGATGCCGCACGCCTGCGCGCCCCTGACATCGGTCTCGATGCCGTCGCCCACCGCGAGGACCCGCTCGGCGGAGAGGCCGCCCAGCATGTCGAGGCAGCGGCGATAGACATCCCGATAGGGCTTGCCCTCCTGGCGCACCCGGCCCCCGCGCGCCGCGTAGTCCCCGGCGATGGCGCCTGCGCAGATCTCGCGCACGGATCCCCGCAGGACGAACCTGTCGGGGTTGGCGGACAGCATCGGCAGATCGCGCTCCAGGGCGGGCTCGAGCTCCGGCATCACCTCCTCGAGCGTTTCGCCGGGGCGGCGGATGCCGCAGCACAGCACGAAGTCGGCCACGGCCACGGACGCCGCGCGCTCGTGGCCGAGGCCCTCGAGAAGGGCCGCATCCCGTTCGGTTCCCACGTGCCAGAACCGCGGCCCGAGGGCGGCGAACCAGGGGTCCCGCTTCTCCTCCACCGCGAGGCGCGCCGCAAGACCGGCCGTCATGATGCCGTCCCACGCGTCTTCCGGCACGCCCATCGACCGCAGCTGGCCGGCGACCGCCCGGTCGGTGCGGGGCGCGTTGGACAGGAGCACGACACGGCCTCCCCGCCGACGGAACTCCCTCAAGGCGCCGACGGCCGCCGGCCAGGCCCGGATGCCGTCGTGGAGGCAGCCCCACAGGTCCACCAGCAGGCCGTCATAGCGTCCGTCGAGCGAGGCGAGACCGCGGACGAGCGGAACATCGCAGGGTCCTGGCGAGGCCATGGCGGCCGTTCTCCCGCAATCGCGGGTGCCGTTTCTGCCACCGCCGCCGGGGCTTGCCAAGCCCCCCCCTGGGGTTGTCGGCGCCGCTCCGCCGCCGACATGCGCCGAATGCGGCATCGCCCGGGGGTTGCCGGCATCGCTGCGCCGCCGACATAGTTGCCCGCTCCGCAAGTTCGGGGGTGTGGGCCCATGACAGTGCACGCGACGGACCGCCTCCTCCTGCGCCCGCTCGACGGCTGCGACCTGCCGGCGCTCGAGACGATCTTCCGGGACAGGAGGCACATGTGGGACCTCATGGACATTCCCGGACGTTCCAACGATGCCGGCGAACTCGCCCGCTACTACGCCGAACGTTCGCGGTGGTCCTTCGCCCGCTACGGCATCGGCATGTGGGGCATGCGGCCGCGCGACTCCGCACAGGCGCCGATCTTCGGCTACACCGGCTTCGTCATCGACATCGGCGACGAAATCGACGTCGCCGGCGAGATCGAGGCGGGCTGGGCCGTGACGCGCCTTGCCGCCGGTTCCGGCTTCGCCCTGGAAGGCACGGCGGCGATCTTCGCCCACGTCTTCGGGACCTTCGGGACGCGCCGCATCCGTGCCGTCACCAGCCCGGAGAACTGGCCCTCCCGGCGCCTGATGTCGCGGCTCGGGCTCGTCTACGAGAAGGACGTTGTGGCCTATCAGGGCAGGCAGGTAGTCTATGCCGTCGACAGGCGGGACTGGTCCGCCGGCGCGGCGGACGGCCGGGAGGCACCGTGATGCAGACCACACCGGGGCCGAAGTCGAATCTCAAGGGACTCGTCTCGTGGTGCCTCTTCGACTGGGCCAACTCGCCCACGCCGACGGTCGTCATCACCTTCGTCTTCGCGCCCTACTTCACCCGGGCGATCGCCGGCAGCGAGGCGGAGGGGCTGGCGCTTTGGAGCTGGGGCATCGCCGTTTCGGCGCTGATCATCGCCGTCCTCGCACCGGTGACGGGGGCGATCGCCGACGCCGGCGGCCGGCGCAAGCCGTGGATCGGGGGATTCAGCCTGATCGCCGTGGCCGCCACCGCCGCGCTGTGGTTCTGCGCCCCGGATCCGGTCTGGGTTTTCCCCGCCCTCGTCCTGGTGGCGCTGGTCAACATCGGATTCGAAACGGCGACCGTGTTCTACAACGCGATGCTGCCGGATCTCGTCGACAGGCCGCGCATCGGCCGGCTCTCCGGATGGGCCTGGGGCCTGGGCTATGCCGGCGGAATCGCCTGTCTTCTCGTCGCGCTCGGCTTCTTCGTCCTGACCGACCCTCCGCCGTTCGGTCTCGACAAGGGCGAGGCCGAGCACGTCCGCTTCGTCGCCGTCATCGTGGCCTTGTGGTTCGTCCTCTTCGGCTGGCCCCTGTTCGCCTTCACGCCCGACAGGGCGAGTACACGCCAGCCTCTCCTCACCTCCGTGACCCTCGGCCTCAAACAGCTCCGCGAGACCCTTGCCGGATTCCGCCGGCATCGCACGATCGTGCGGTTTCTCATCGCGCGCCTGCTCTACATCGACGGCCTCAACACGCTCTTCGCCCTGGGCGGGGTCTACGCCGCCACCGCGTTCGCCCTCGACGAGGAGGGCGTCCTGCTCTTCGCCATCCTGCTCAACATCACCGCATGCCTGGGCGCCGCGGGCTTCGGCTGGGTGGACGACAGGATCGGCGCGCAGCGGACGCTGCTGGTCACGCTGGCCTTCATGATCGTCCTCGCCGCCACCATCCTGCTGATCGAGTCCACCCTCTGGTTCTGGATCCTCGGGGCCGCGCTCGGCATCTTCGTGGGGCCCGTGCAGTCCGCAAGCCGCTCGCTGATGGCCCGCCTCTCCCCGCCGGAGATGACCGGCGAGATGTTCGGACTGTTCGCGCTGTCGGGCAAGATCACGAGCTTCGCCGGACCGCTGCTAGTCGGAGTCGTCGCCTACGCGACGGACAGCCAGCGCATCGGCATGACCGTGATCGTCGTCTTCCTCGCCGCAGGCTGGCTCGTCCTCAGGAGCCTCGAGGCGCCCCGCGCGGAGACCGGATAGACTTCCCTTCACCTCTTCGAAACGGAGACGAACGATGACGAGGACCGGGTTGACGAGCACCGACGAACTGATGCTGCAGAGCCTCTACTGGTGGGACATCGCCACCTTCTTTCGCTGCGCGGTCGAACGCGACCCGAAGAACTGCGACATCGCCCTCGTCGGGGTGCCGCATTCCACCGGGAACGGAACCACGGAGCGCGACCAGCATCTCGGTCCGCGCGCGGTGCGGAACGTTTCGGCGATGGCCCGCAGGGTGCACATGGAGTTCGGAATCGATCCGTGGGAATGCGCGCGCATCCGCGACATGGGCGACGTGCCGCTGCCCGAGGCCAACGACAACGAGGCCTGCATCGAACGCATCACCGATTTCTACCGGGCGATCGACGACGCCGGGGTGCGGCCGGTCTCGATCGGCGGGGATCACTCGGTGACGGGCGGGATCATGCAGGCCATCGCCGGGCCCGGAGCGCGCCTCACCGGCGGGAAGAAGGCGGTGTTCCTGCACTTCGACGCCCACACCGATGCCTACGAACAGGTCCCGCACTTCCTCGGAGCGGTGAAGTCCGCGGCGCACTGGGCAGCCTTCCTCGTGCGGGACGGGCACATCGATGCGAGCCGCAGCGTGCAGATCGGCATGCGCGGCAACCCCCGCACGCTCGACTGGCGCAAGCCGAGCGAGGAGCTCGGCTACGAGGTGATCACCATGGACCGCTACCGCGCGATCGGTCCCGAGGAAACCATGGCGATCATCGACGAGCGGATCGGCGACGCACCGCTCTACGTGACGTTCGACCTCGACTGTCTCGATCCGACGGTGGCGCCGGCGGTCGCCAACCTCGAGGCCGGATGCGAGGGCTTCAGGATCGACGAGGTGATGCGGCTCCTGCGCTCGGTGCGCGGCAAGAACGTGATCGGCGGCGACGTCGTGTGCCTGATGCCCACCAAGGATCACCCCAACCAGATCACCGCGCACACCGCCGCGGCGATCGTCTTCGAGATCGTCAGCCTGATCGCCGACGGTTTTCGGGAGTAGCGCGCCGCGAACAGGATGTCAGCCGCGCAGCGGCCGGATGGTCTCCCTGAGGATGTCCGCGAAGGTCTGGCTGACCAGCGTCAGCGCCACGCCGCGGCGGGTCACCAGCTCGATCTTCGTGTCGAGGCGGTAGACCGCGGGCAGGATGCTGCGCATGCGCCCGTTTTCCACCCACCTTTCGGCGTAGGACACCGGCAGGTAGCCGATGTGCCAGCCCGACAGGATGAGGAATGCCACGCCTTCGATCTGGCGCGCCGTCGCCGTCGACGGCAGCTCCGCGGTGAGCGGCGCGACCTGCCGTTCGGAGAGATAGGCGCGATGGGCAAGATCGGCCGCCTGCAGGTCGCCGGGGTCGAGCCCGTGCGGCGCCCTGTCGAAAAGCGCATGGCCCGAGCCGCAGTAGAGCTCGACCGGATCGGGCAGGAGCGGCTCGTAGACCAGGCCCGGGCGGTGCTGGTGGAAGACGCCGATCCCCAGGTTGACCCTGTTCTCCAGAACGGCGCGCTCGATCTCGTCGGGCGCCAGCGTGTGAAGGTGAATGCGGACCTGCCGGGCCCCGCCCCTGAAGGCCTGGAGCACGTCGGCCAGCGGATAGCCGCGTCCGGTGGCCCAGTTGTCGATCACCGCGACCGAGAGGTCGCCGACCATTTCGCCGCGAAGCGTGCCGACCGTGGCGCGGAAACTCTCCAGCGCGGTCGACAGGTGCTGGCACGCTTCGTAGACGATCCGCCCCTTGTCGGTCAGGCGGAAACCGGCCCGGCCCCGCTGGCAAAGGCGCATGCCGAGACGCCGTTCCAGGTCGCCTATCTGCCGGCTGATCGTCGACTGGCCGACATTCAGGGCCACCTGCGCGGCAGCGAAACCCCCGCATTCGACGACCGTCATGAAGACCGCCAGCATGTGGAGGTCGGCCTTGTGGAGGCGGGGTGTGGCGGTGACGCCCGACGGCATCCCGATTGCCTGTTCATGCATGTTAGCATTCTATCATTGATGTAGGTTCCAATTGAATTCGGCCATACCATGGCCGCCGACGGGAGGATTGCGGCGGACATGCCGGGACACGAGACAGCGGCCACCGTTCCGGAGCGGTCGCGTGCGGGGCGTCCGGCCACAGGCGACTGTCGATGCGCTCGATCAGTGTGGTTCCAACTTCGAAGGAGGACATGATGACAATCTTCAAATGGCACCGCAGCCTGTTTGCGGCCCTGTTCCTCATCGGCGTCTCGCCTGTCCAGGCGGCAGACGTCGTCGTCGGCGTTCCCAACTGGCCGTCGGCCGCGGCCACCGCGAACATTCTCAAGGTGGTTCTCGAGGACAACCTCGGCCTGGAGGTGGAGCTGCAGAACGGCACCAATCCCGTCATTTTCGAGGCGATGGACACCGGCAGCATGCACGTGCATCCGGAGGTCTGGCTGCCCAACCAGGCCAACCTGCACGACACGTACGTCACTCAGAAGGGCTCCGTCAGGATGAGCCCCAACGGCGTGCCGTCGTTTCAGGGCATGTGCGTGACGAAGGCCACGGCAGAGCGCACCGGCATCTCCAGCATCACCGATCTTGCCGATCCCGACATGGCGAAGAACTTCGACACGAACGGCGACGGCATGGGTGAGGTCTGGATCGGGGCGTCGGGCTGGGCTTCGACGAACATCGAGAAGATCCGCGCCAGGAGCTACGGCTACGACGAGACCATGGAGCTGCTGGAAATGGACGAGACGCTGGCCATGGCCAATGTCGATTCCGCCGTCGCCAAGGACGCCGACCACGTCTTCTACTGCTACACGCCCAACCACATGTTCGCGCTGCACGACCTGGTGATCCTGGAGGAGCCCGCCCACGACGCGTCGACGTGGATGGTCGTCCACCCGACCGACGATCCGGAATGGCTGGAAAAATCGACGGCGTTCGCCTGGGATCTGGCCTACCTGCACGTGCACTACGCGGCGTCGCTCGAAGACTCGCATCCCGAAGCCGCGGCCGTGCTGAGCAAGATCGCGATGACGACCGACCTGGTCTCCGAGATGACCTACGCCCTTGTCGTCGAGAAGATGGACGCGGGCGAGTACGCCGTCCAGTGGGCGCAGGAGAACGCCGGGCTCGTCGATTCCTGGATGGAGTAGGAGTTCGGCGTACACCGTCCGCGGACCGTTGCGGCCGGTCGTCCGGGAAGACGCGTTCCCGGACGACCGGCCGGGCCGGCGTCGACGCGGCTGTGTATCGCCCGCCTCTCAGGCCAGCGCGACGTCTTCGCGGCGCAACGCCTGACACAGGCAGTGGACGCCGCCACCGCCCAGGGTGAACATCGACATGTCGGGATCGTACACCTCGAATCCCAGGGCGCGCATGCGCGCGTTCAGATCCTGGGCCCCGCGCATCGAGAGCACGCGATCATTGCCGAGCGCCACGAGGTTGACGCCGAGGTTCCGGGCTTCCGCATAGCCGACCTCCACGAACTCGAAGCCGCGCCCGCGCAGCAACGCGACCAGCCAGTCCTCCATCGCATCGACGCAGGCAACGAGCAGTTTCGGCGCGAGCGGCACCACGAGGCCGTCCATGTGCACGAACTCCCGCGAGATGGGCGCCACCACCGCTTCCCATCCCTCGTCGCGCACCCACGCGGCCACCTGTTCGGAGCCCTCGCGTTCGGACCGTTCGCCGTTGAACCCGATCAGGACGAAGCCCGGCTCGAGAATGTTGAAGTCGCCGCCCTCGAAGTGACCGGCGGTCGCGTAGCGCCAGATCGGGATGCCGTGGTCCTGATAGAAGCGGATGGCGGTCACGTAGTCCGCGCGCCGGCACTTGAGCTGCATGTGACAGATCAGCGCTCCCCAGGGACTCATGGCGCTCGAATCGCGGGCAAAGAAGTTGCGGTGCAGGACCTCGTCGGCGTCCAGGTAGTGACAGGTGACGCCGTTGGCCTCGTAGATCGAGACCATCTCGGCGTGCTGGGACATGGCCGTCTGGAGGTTGAACTCGACGCCCGTGCGCTCCTGGTTGTTCAGCGTTCGCATGGTGATCGGACCGGCGTCGACCCAGCGGTAGAATGCCGGCGTGCCCAGGAGCACGTCCTTGAGCGGCCCGTAATCGTTGGAGATGCCCCATCGGCGCGGATTGGGAGTCATGAGCTTTACCCGGGTTCTGCAGACATCACGATCATGCCAGGGAGCGGACGATGCAAGCGCGGACACGTTGTGACCTGCATCGGCGACACCGGGCACCCGGCAGCGGCCCCTGACACGGGGGGAACGCAAAGGCCGGGTTTTCCCGGTCGCCATATGGTACCTTGCTCCGCCGCTGCGGGGTGGGGGAGACGACGCATGGCCTTCCAGATGACCGACAGGGATGCGGCGCAACCCGCCGGTGCCCGGAGGCCCGGACAGTGAGCGAACCGGCCATCAGGTTGCAGGGTGTGTGGAAGATCTTCGGCACGCGCATCGAGGAAGCGATGCACGGGATCGACCGGGACGGCCTCACCAAGGCCGAGGTGCTCGAACGGTTCGGATGCGTGGTCGGCATCGCCGACTGCTCGTTCGAAGTTCCGCGCGGGGAGATCTTCTGCGTCATGGGACTGTCCGGTTCGGGCAAGTCGACCATGGTGCGCCATATCAATCGGCTGATCGAGCCGACATCCGGCCGGATCGAGGTGCTGGGACGGGATGTGCGCGCACTCGGCGAGAGCGAGTTGAGGAAGCTGCGCGCGGCCCAGATCGGCATGGTGTTCCAGCACATGGCGCTGTTTCCGCACCGCACGGTCCGTGACAATGTCGCCTTCCCGCTGCAGGTGCAGGGCCAGCCGAAGTCGAAGCGCTGGGAGGTGTCCCAGCACTGCCTGAGCCTCGTCAATCTCGACGGCTACGAGGACCGCTTCCCGAGCGAGCTGTCGGGCGGCATGCAGCAGCGGGTCGGTCTCGCCCGGGCGCTGGCGTCGGACCCCGAGATCCTGCTGATGGACGAGCCCTTCTCCGCACTCGACCCCCTGATCCGGCGCCGGCTCCAGGAGCAGTTCATGGCGCTGTCGGCCGAACTGCACAAGACCACGGTCTTCATCACGCACGATCTCGACGAGGCGATCCGCATCGGCGGCCGGATCGCGATCATGAACGACGGCCGGATCGTGCAGATCGGCACGCCCGAAGAGATCGTCACCAATCCGATCGACGATTACGTGCGCGATTTCGTGGAAGGAATCTCCACGCTGAAGCTGGTCTTCGCCCATACCATCATGACACGGATCGCCGACTACCGGCCGCGGCCGGGCGAAGACCTCGAGCGGGCGCCCAGGGCCCGTCACGACGCCGACCTGAGCGACCTCATCGATCTTTCGACCACCACCGACCAGCCCATCGTGATCACGGACGGCGACTCGGATGTGGGCGTGGTCGACAAGGCCACGCTGCTGAAGGGAATCAAGGGCGGGAACGACTGATGCAACACGAAGGGCAGTCCCGGGAGCCGGCCGAACTCGCCAGTTCGGCCGCCAGTTTCGTCGGCGCCGGCCAGGCGTATTACGGCCGGGAGTTCGAGAAGATCCAGGCGGCGACCAGGTTCCCCTGGTCGTGGAACACCGCCGCCGCTCTGGCCGGTCCGTTCTGGGGAGCGTTCCGCGGCCTGTGGGGATACTTCTGGATGTTCCTGATCCTCGAGGTCCTGGCGCTCGTCCAGATCGGCAGGGGATGGTGGGGCGATCTTGGGGCGGACAAGCTCGCCCGGCTGGAGAGGCTCTCCCTCAAGCGCGACGAGTTCATGGCGAAGTACGAGGCGGCGCTGCTGGCCGACGATCCGGACGCGGCCTCATTCCTGAATCGCGCGGAGAATCTCGAGAAGATCGCCGCCGGCGTCGCCGAGGAGGCGGCGCTCGCGGCCGAGGGGGCGACGACCATTCTTCTTACCGGCCTCGCCCTGCTGGTCGGCCTGCGCCTGGTGCAGGGTTTCTACGCCAACATGCGCTACGAGAAGCAGTACCTGCGCTGGAGGGCGAATCCCTCCGGCACGGCCGCGGGTGCCAGCTGGTTGCGGGCCGGTCTGGGCGGACTGTTGTGGCTGGCGATCGTGCCGCTCACGCTCTACCGCTTCACGGTCGGCAAGGTCGACCCCGCGCTCGAGCCCTACGTCGCCGGCGTTCCGATCGAGAAAGGGGCCTACTACGCGCCCGTGTCCGAATGGCTGGATTCAGGGTTCGACTGGCTGTCGGTGGAGGGCGCCGGTGTCTTCGACGGCGTCGTCGCCGCGATCAGCGCGATCGTCGGCGGGCTGGAAACGGTGCTGGTCGATGCGCCGTGGCCGGTGGTCATGACGGTCATCATCGTTGTCGCATGGCGGCTGGCCGGCCCCCGCGTCGCCCTGTTCACCGGCACCGCGCTCGCCTACCTGGCCCTCTTCGGCCTGTGGGAGACCAGCATGGTGACGGTGGCCCTGCTCGGCGCCGCCGCCTTCCTGTGCGTGCTGCTGGGGATTCCGCTCGGGATCTGGTTCGGCAAGAACCAGAGAGCCTACAGCGCAGCCCAGCCGGTGCTCGATTTCATGCAGACCATGCCGGCGTTCGTCTACCTGATCCCGATCATCGCCTTCTTCGGCACCGGCAAGCCGCCCGGGGTGCTGGCCACACTCGTGTTCGGGATGCCGCCGGTGATACGGCTGACCGCCCTGGGACTGCGCGGTGTGCCGGAGAACACCAAGGAGGCCGCGGTCGCGTTCGGCTGCACCCGGTGGACCCTGCTCAAGGACGTCGAGATTCCACTGGCACTGCCCTCGATCATGACGGGGATCAACCAGACCATCCTGATGTGCCTGTCGATGGTGGTGATCGCATCGCTCATCGGCGCGAAGGGCCTGGGTCAGGATGTTCTCATCGCGCTCCAGTACGCGGCCAAGGGTCAGGGAATGCTGGCCGGCCTCGCGATCCTGTTCTGCGCCATGGTCATCGACCGCATCATTCAGGGACACTACAAGCGCTCGACCTCGCGCCAGCGGCCCGGGTAGTCAGCGCCCGCCGCCGGACGCGACGGTCCCTCCCGGGGGAACCAGGCCTGTCCGTCACCGGATCCGGTTCGTCCGCGGCATTGTCACAGGTTCTCGCCGGACATCAGCCGGGGCAGCCGTCCGGCGATTCCCATGGCGTCCCTCATCAGGAACCGCTTGAGGGGGGGCATGCGGTTGACCGCCGCAAGGCCGAGGCCGCGGGCAAGGGCCGCGGGGGCCGACCTCAGCGTGAACAGGCGGTTGAGGCCGTGGGTGACCGTGACCAGCATCATCGTGTCGACGCGGCGCCTGCGCGCATAGGCCTCGAGGAGCCCGCCGGTCCCGGGATCGAGGCCCAGCCGCCTTGCGTCCGCCAGAATCTCCGCGAGAACGGCCGCATCGCGGATGGCGAGGTTGAATCCCTGCCCGGCGATGGGATGGACGGCGTGCGCCGCGTCGCCGAGCAGGACCAGACGGCGCGCCACGAGACCGCCGGCAATCACCAGACCGAGCGGATGGCTCCAGACAGGGCTCAGCACCTCGAGGCGGCCCAGGAAATCACCGAAGCGCCAGGCCACTTCCTCCGCGAAGTCCTGCCGTTCGAGCTCGAGGACCCGATCGGCAATCGCCTCCTTCTCGGTCCAGACCAGGGACGAGAGATTGCCGGGAAGCGGCAGGATCGCGAAAGGTCCGCCGGCCAGGAAGCGCTCATGGGCGATCGACCTGTGCGGTCTTTCGTGGCGCACGGTGGCGACAACTCCCTTCTGGCGGTAGTCGTGCCGCCACGCGCCGATGCCCGCCATGGCCCGCAGCGGCGAGCGGGCACCATCGCAGGCCACGATGAGCCGGCATTCGATGCCCGCACCCTCCCGGAGTCCGATCGCCGACCGGACATGACCGCGCTCCATGGCGACGACCTCGCCCTCGATCCTGTGCACCCGGTCCGCGCGCGACACGGCGCTGTCGAGAGCGCGGCGAAGGACGCGGTTCTCCATGATCCAGCCCAGGGGATGATCGCCGACGTCCCTGTGGTCGTAGTGGAGGAACAGCGGCGAGTGCCTGTCCGAGACGCGGATCCCGAGAATGGGCTGGGCGTTTTCCCCGACGGCCTCCCAGGCGCCCAGCCGCTCGAGCACCAGCTTCGAGCCCCAGGCGATCGACGACACGCGGCCGTCGAAGGCGTCCCCGAGCATGGTGCCACTCGCCTCGCGCTCGACGAGCGCCACGTCGAACCCCGCCTCGCCAAGGGCCAGCGCGGCCGTCATGCCGCTCATGCCGCCGCCCACGACGGCGATGTCGAAAGCCGAACCCATGACGCCATTCAACACGAGACAGGCGGCAGCGTCATCACCGGGCTCTGAGGGCAGCCGGCAAAGGTCATGGAGGCCAGGACGTCGTACCCGGCGAGGGGCTGCCGATGATCGGCATATGCCTTGTCGTCATCGCAGGCTCCAATCCGGCTTCCGGCGCTTGAAATGACGCAACGCACAACGTTGCGTTGCTGGGTGATCAGGAGCTTTGCCAACAAGCGTCGCAGCCGTTTTCGCAGGCCATGTCGTTCGTGGGACACCCATGCGGATCCAACGACGGGCTCGGGCCAGGCTACGCGGCTGGCTGTCTCGACGACCTGAGGATCCCGTCCGGCAATCGGCTGGAAGCCCTTCGTGGCGCCCGACCTGGGCAACTCAGGCATTCGCGTTGACGATCAATGGCGCACAGGTTCCGTCCGGCGCGATGGCGACGCTCGGGATGTTGAGATTGCCGTTTGTCCGGAGCTGTATCGAACATGACCATCGAGCGAGAACTGGTGGACCATCACAGGATCGATTTCTCGGACGTTGCCACGGGACACCGTTTGCCCGCAGTGCGTCACGGTGAGATCCTGCGCGAAGACTTCCTGAAGCCGATGGAACTCGGCGTCTATCGGCTGGCACGGGACATCAAGGTGTCGCGTCCGACACTGCGCTGAGGCTGGCGCGCTGTTTCGGTACAACGCCGCAGTACCGGATCAACCTGCAGTCCCGGTACGGCCTCGACGTGGCCGAACGCACGGTACGGCACAGGATCGATCAGGAAGTAGCCCCGCGTGCGGCTTGAAGTCTTCGAGCCTCGGGCAAGGCCCGGCGTTCTCCCTGCCTGGTCTCATCGAGGCTGGCTTCGGCGATGCCGCCGGCGCAGGGACCGTGGATCGGCACGGCGCCCATCCCTGACTCCTGCCACGTCTGGTCCTTGAACCCCTTGTGCCGGGGAATCACTGCGATGTCGCGCCGGGAGAGGCGGCCGAGCAGTGCCTGGCTCCACTCCCCGGTCCAGTACCGGCGTCATCACGGGTTCGACCGCCCTCGAGATGCCTGCCGAGGTGGCGGTCCATCTCACCGGTCCTGGCGCGTTCGCAGATGTGGCCGGCCACGACGGGAACGTGAGGGCGGGCGGCAGCAAAGAGCCAAGCCTGGACGAAGCGCTGATCCCGGAGAATGCGCGACCGCTTGCCCTTGTAGGCCCATCCTCGCGACAACATGCCCTTCCGTCCGGCGCGGGCCTCGTCCTGGAAGCACACGTCAATATCGTCCGCTCCCGGCGCCAGGGCGCGGAAGTTTTTGCGGAACGCCGCCAGCCGTGCAGGATCCGCCCCGAGATGAAGCGGCCGCGGCAAGACGTGAGAGAACCCCATGGCGTGCAAGGTGCTGCGCAGTGTCTCCACACTGACCGAAACACCGAACGCCGCCTCAACCTTGTCCCGCAAGTCGACCACATGCGATCCGCCTCCGGACCGGTTTCCACCCACGATGCAAGGCCAGTCCGCTTCCCGGCACCGGGACGGGACGGATGTCCACACCGTGGCTTGTCGGCAAGCCGCCCTTGTTGCAACGCACGGCCCGGTTGCGGGTCGTCCGCGCCGTCACTCCAGGCAGCCCGGCGATCCCGTGCCGCCGCACCCCCATCGCGATCGCCCGCAGGCGACGCCCCGCGCCAGGCGAATTGCTCCCGGACGCCGGATCCTGTAACTGTGACCAGGTGCAATCCCTACAGGAGATCGGAACCGGTGCGGTCATACCTAACCTCCCATGCCGGTGGCCGTCGGGAAATCTCAACATGGAACAATCCCGCACCTCTCGAAGTTTTTTTGCCGGAAAGATTTTTCGGGATTGGCATCACGCTGTTGAAGCAACTTTCGGAAGAACGGGAAGGAATCCATGATGTACAAGCTGTTCTATGCACAAGGCAGTGCCGCTCAGGGGGTTCGGGTGATCCTGGAAGAAATCGGCAGGCCCTACGAACTGATCCAGTCGACGATAGACATGAATCTGCCGCGCCCGCCGGAACAGCTGGCTATCAATCCCAATGGCTGGGTGCCGGTTCTCATATGGGACGACAAGGGCATGTACGAGTGCGCCGCGATCACGGTGTTCCTGTGCGATCGTCATCCCGAAGCAAACCTGGCGCCCGGAATTGACGAGCCGGAACGCGGACGGTATCTGCAGACCCTGGTGTATTTTTCCAACACCGTGCAAACCGCCTTCCAGACCTCCTATTATCCGGATCGTTTTGTCGATACGCCCGCTGATGAATCAAGCGCACGAATACGGGGCGCAAGGCGATTGCGCGAGACGTGGAAAGTGATCGACGATCAGATTGGCGACAACGAATGGGTCCTGGGCGAACGGTTCAGCGCTGTCGATATCTACCTGTTCATGTTGACGACCTGGCTTGCTCCGTCGCACGGCCATCCGACAACGGCGCAATTCCCCAATGTCAGGCGGATTGCCGATGCCGTCATGTCCCGGCCAAGCGTGCGGCTTGTCTATGCGGACTGGATTGCCGCCCACAAGGACCAGGGGTCATGAAACCGTGGCGGCCGGACTCACCGCACCCGTGCGCCCGATTGCACAGTGGCGGACCGACCGTGACCGAAGACGACGGCTGAGGAACGGTACAAGGCCAGAGCATGCGCGATCGTGATGCCTGGCGTACCGGAGGAGCCGTAAGGCCGGAGTGTGGCGGCTTGCTGCCGGCCGGTTGCCGGATGTACAACCGCTCCGTCCGGAGCGCCCTCTCTTCAGGGACAGGGCTGCCGAACGGACCGCGACATCCCGCCGATCGAACCAGGATCTGCGCCACTGTGCCGGGCGGGACGGGAGGAGGGTGAGCGATGTGGCACCACATGTCCGCGACGGCACTCGGGAACGGCATCGCGAGCGGCGCCATCGATCCCGTTGATCTTGCCGATCACTTCCTCGAGCGCATCGCCACGCTCGATTCCGACGGACTCGTCTTCATTCGCCTGGCGCGGCAGCGCACCCGTGCCGAGGCGGCCGCGGCGCGGCGGCGGCAGCGCGACGGCCTCAGAAGGGGTCCGCTCGACGGGGTGCCGGTGTCCTGGAAGGATCTTGTCGATGTCGCCGGGGTGGAAACGACCATGGCGGCCGGCGCCCTCGAGGGGCGCGTTCCCGAACGCGACGGGATCCTGCTCGAGCGCGCGACCCAGGCGGGCACCGTCTTCCTCGGCAAGACCAACATGACCGAGTTCGCCTTCTCGGGCCTGGGTATCAACACGGCACACGGGACTCCGGCCAATGCCAGGGACACCGCCGTGGCGCGCATCCCCGGGGGGTCCTCGTCCGGAGCCGGGGTCGCGGTCGCGAGCGGCCTCGGCCCGGTCGCCATCGGCAGCGACACCGGCGGATCGGTCCGCATTCCCGCGTCGCTCAACGGCGTCGTCGGCCTCAAGACCACCATAGGCGCGCTTCCCATGGACGGCGTGATGCCGCTGTCTCCGCTGCTCGACACCATCGGGCCGCTGACCGCGGACGTCGCCGACGCCGCGGCCATGTGGTCGGTGCTCGCCTGCCGCCCGCCTGCGGATCTCGAAGGCGCGAGCCTGAAGGGAAGGCGCCTGGTCGCGGTCCGCTCCCCGATGTGGTGCGGCGTCGACGACGGGATCGACAGCGCCTGCCGCGAGGCCGTCGCCGCGCTCGAGGCGGCGGGCGCGACGGTCGTCTGGCAGGATGTGGGCGAGTTCTCCCGCGCCATGGAGATCGCCCGGGGACTCGTCTCCATCGACGCCTGGTCGTGCTGGTCGGAGCTCATCGAGGCGGCGCCCGGCAGGGTCTACGAGTTCATGCTGCCCCGCTTCCGCGCCGGCCGTCACCAGGCCGGATTCGACGTGCTCAGGATCCTGCGCGAACTCGACGGTCTCGCCGCCTCGCTGCACGTCAGGCTCGCGGGCTGCGACGCCATGGTGGCGCCGACGGTTCCCGCAAGCCCGCCTGCGATCTCGGACCTCGTGGGCGACCGGGAGGCCTACCAGGCGGCCAACGCCAGGATGCTGAGAAACACCACGCCCGGCAACCTCATGAAGCTCTGTGCGCTGACCCTGCCGGCCGGAACGGACGGACGGGGCATGCCTGCCGGCCTGATGCTGATGCAGCGGCCGCACCGGGAAGAAGCTCTCCTGCGCCTCGCCCGGGCGGTGGAGGCGGTCTTGCCGCAATGACCGGCGCGGCGGTCCCGCGGCACGCGTCCAGACCATGAAGGGCTGGCACCCGCACATCGCCGGCGTGTGCCTGATGATGACGGCGCTCGTGATCATCAACACCTCGGATGCCATCGCCAAGTGGACGCTCGAGACGCTTCCGGTCTACCAGGTCATGCTGTTCCAGGCGTGCGGGCTCCTGCTTCTCGCACCGGCTGTCGCGAGGCAGCCCAATCCCGTGCGCCTCATCCGGACCGCCGACCCCTGGTGGCAGATCGCCCGCTCGGCCTGCCAGTTCGCCATGGGCTATACGTTCTACAGCGGCCTCAAGGTGCTCCAGTTCGCCGATCTCATCGCGATCCTCTTCATGGGGCCTCTGGTGATCACGGCCATGGCCCATGTCTTCCTCAAGGAGCGCGCCGGACCCCATCGGTGGGCGGCCTGCGTGGTCGGACTCGTCGGCGGCCTGATCATCGTGCGCCCGGGCTCGGGCCTCATGGGCTGGGGCGCCGTCTGGCCCCTCCTCTCCACCGTGCTGTGGTCGATCTACGTTGTCATCACCCGCAAGATTTCGGTGAGAAACTCTACCGGAAACATGATGTTGTGGGCATCGATCGTGTCGCTTGCCGCGCTTTCGGCCTTGAGCCCGTGGTACTGGCAGACGCCGGCAGACTGGCAGTGGGCCGGACTGGCGGTGATCGCCCTGTTGTCCTCGAGCAGCAACGGCCTGACCATCCGGGCCTATACGCTGGCGCCCGCCTCGCTTCTGGCGCCGTTCATCTACGGGGAGATCATCGGCGCGACCATCTACGGCTGGGTGTTCTGGAGAGAGTTTCCGGATGCGTGGACCTGGCTCGGGGCGGCCATCATCGTCATTGCCGGACTCTACGTGCTGCATCGCGAGTCCCTGGCCGTGCGGCGCTGACCCCGGTCCGCAGGAAAACCCCGTAACCAGTATTCGAAAACGTGATTTTTTGATTTTCGTCCACACTTTGTGCCACACTTGCCAACAGCCATCGGGACCGGCTGGATGATCAGCGACAAACTCGACAGCCTGCAGGACTATCCCTTCTGGCGCATGAACGACCTGGTCCGGGGCGTTCCGCTGCCCGAGGCCCTCGGCGAGGCGATCCCCATGTGGATCGGCGAGCCGCGCCACGGCGTGCCGGAGATCGTGCGGGAGGCGCTCGCCGGATCGTTCGAGGCCTACGGCCGCTACCCTCCCGTCGAGGGGACGCCGCGCCTGCGGCAAATCCTGGCCGCCTGGCTCAACCGGCGCTTCGGCCTGCCCGAAGGTCTCGTCGACCCCGACCGCTCCATCGTCCCGGTGCAGGGGACCCGGGAAGGCCTCTTCATGATCGCCCTTGCGGCCGTCCCGTCCTCGGGGAAGGACGGCCCGCCGCTCGCGCTGATGCCCAACCCGTGCTATCCGCCCTACAAGGCCGGTGCGGTCGCGGCCGGCGCCCGGCCGGTCTTCCTGCCGTGCACGAGGGCAAGCGGATTCCTTCCCGACCTCGACGCGCTGTCAGGCGACATCCTCGAGCGCACCGCCATCCTCTACCTGTGCTCGCCGGCCAACCCGCAGGGCGCGGTCGCTTCCCGCGACTATCTGCGCAGGGCCGCCGAACTGGCCAGGAAGCACGGATTCCTGCTCGTTTCCGACGAGTGCTACACCGAGATCTGGGACCGTGAGCCGCCGCCCGGCGTCATGGAGGTCTGCGCCGCCGACGGGGACCTTTCGAACGTCGTCTGCTTCCACTCGCTGTCCAAGCGCTCCAGCGTGCCCGGTCTGCGTCATGGATTCGTGGCCGGCGACCCTGTGTTCCTTGCCGCCTACCTGCGTCTGAGGAAGTACGCCGCGGCCGCGAGTCCGGCGGCCGCGAACGCCGCCGCCGAGGTGCTGTGGTCCGACGAGGACCATGTCGCGGAGAACCGCCGCCTGTACCGCGCCAAGACCGACCTTGCCGAGAACATTCTCGGCAACCGTTTCGGCTTCTTCAGGCCGCCGGGTGGATTCTTTCTGTGGCTCGACGTCGGCGACGGCATCGATGCCGCGCGGCGCCTGTGGGCCGAGGCCGCGGTCAAGGTGCTCCCCGGCGCCTACCTGGCCGAAGACGGGCCCGACGGCACCAACGAGGCCGCCCCCTACATCAGGGTCGCCCTTGTCGGCGATTTCGGGACCACGGAACTGGGTCTCGCCCGCCTCGCGGCGGCACTGTCATGACTCGCGATCACCGCCCGGTCCACGGAGGGACTTGACCATGGCCATGCGATCGGACTCGTTCATTCTCAACCTGCTGCCGCCCGCGGCCTTCGCCTGGATCCGGCGGCGCGCCATGGAGGCGGTCGGACTCGCCTCGCTCGCGGTCGCCGGGTGGCTGATCCTGGCGGTGGCGACCTATCACGCCGACGACCCGTCTCCCAACAGCATCACCGGCGACGGGATTCTCAACCTCGCGGGGGCCGGCGGCGCCATCGCCGCGGAATCGATCCTCGCCTTCACCGGTGTCGCAGGCCTGCTTCCCGTCGTCGTCCTCGTCGCCTGGGGACGCATCCTCATCGCCCGTCACCGGCTCTCCCGTCCGCTCTGGCGCGCGCTCGCGGCTCTCGCGGCGGCGCTCCTGGCGATGCCGGCGCTCGCGGCCCTTCCGGCGGCAGGCGGCCTTGCCGCCGGCGCAGGCGGCGTCGGCGGGACACTGCTGGTGGCGTGGACCGCGCAGACGGCGGGTCTCCCGGTGACCGCTGTCGAGGCCTATGCCCCCATCCTCTTCCTGCCGGCCCTTGCCGCCCTCGTTTTCGCGACGGCGCTGCCTTGGACCGACGTCCGGTGGGCCGGCAGCTTCACCGGCAGGGCCGCGGGCGCGCTGTGGCGGCTGCGGCACGGGATCCGGGCCCGGCGGGCCCGCGGGACAACCGGCGGGGAGGTCGAGGACATCGAGGACGCGGCCCCCGAGTTTCCGATTCCCGTCGGCGAGCTCTCCGCCCCGACGCCGAAAAGAAAGCCGAGGGCTCGGGCGGCGGCACCCAAGAAGGAGAGGCAGACCCGGCCCGTGCGCCCGAAGAGGCCGGGCCGGAGCATGGCCGCCCGCGGCGCCGGCTTCGCGCTGCCGCCGCGCGAACTGCTGGTGGCCGTCGATGCCACGGCGCGGCACGGCGTCGACCGGGAAGCCCTCCAGGACCGGGCCCAGAAGCTCGAGGGCGTGTTGCAGGATTTCGGCATTCGCGGAAACATCGTCAACGTCCGTCCCGGCCCCGTGGTGACGCTCTACGAACTCGAACCCGGAGCCGGGATCAGGACAAGCCGCATCATCGGACTGAGCGACGACATCGCCAGGAGCATGTCGGCGATCTCGACGCGCGTCGCGGCGATTCCGGGACGCACGGTGCTCGGCATCGAACTGCCCAACGACGATCGCGAAACGGTGGTGTTGCGCGAACTCCTGGAGACCCGCGACTTCGGCAAGCAGGACAAGAAGCTGCCCATCGCGCTGGGCAAGCAGATCTCGGGCGCGCCCGTGATCGAGGACCTCGCCAAGATGCCGCACCTGCTGGTCGCCGGAACAACGGGATCGGGCAAATCGGTCGCCGTCAACGCCATGATTCTCTCACTTCTCTACAGGCTCACGCCCGACGAGTGCCGGCTGATCCTCATCGACCCCAAGATGCTCGAGCTCTCGGTCTACGACGACATTCCGCACCTGCTCGCACCTGTGGTCACCGATCCCTCCAAGGCGGTCGTGGCGCTCAAGTGGGTGGTCGGCGAGATGGAGAAGCGCTACCGCTGCATGCAGAAGATCGGAGTCCGCAACATCGAGAGCTTCAACGCGCGCGTCACCGAGTCGCTGGCCGCGGGCGCACCCCTGACCCGCACCGTGCAGACCGGTTTCGACGCCGAGACCGGCGCACCCGCCATCGAGGAGGAGCTGATTGCTGACAAGCCGTTGCCCTTCATCGTCGTCGTGGTCGACGAGATGGCGGACCTCATGCTGGTGGCGGGCCGTGACATCGAGGGAGCCATCCAGCGCCTGGCGCAGATGGCGCGCGCTGCCGGGATACACCTCATCATGGCCACGCAAAGGCCCTCCGTCGACGTCATCACGGGCACCATCAAGGCAAACTTCCCCTGCCGGGTCTCGTTCCATGTCACCTCCAAGATCGACAGCCGCACGATCATCGGCGATCAGGGCGCCGAGAAGCTGCTTGGCAAGGGCGACATGCTGTTCATGCGGGGCGGCGGGCGCGTGACCCGCATTCACGGCCCGTTTGTCAGCGACGAGGAGGTGCGCGAGGTCGTGGACTTCCTGCGCGAGCAGGGCGCGCCGGACTATCTCGATACCGTCACCGAGGAACCCGACGGCATGGACGGCGTCGAGTCCGTCGAGACGGGCGGCGGCGCGTCCGACAAGGACGTGACCCTGTACGACCACGCGGTCTTCCTCGTGACCACGGAGCAGAAGGCGTCGACAAGCTTCATCCAGCGCCATCTCAAGATCGGCTACAACCGCGCGGCTTCGATCATCGAGCAGATGGAGAAGAACGGCGTGGTCGGACCCGCCAACCACGTCGGCAAGCGCGAGGTCATCGCCGGGCCACCGCCCGAGGGTGCCTGAAACGGGCCCTCCCCGCGCGCGGGGGCCCGCGGGACATCGAAGCCTTCATCCGTCCGCTGGCTCCGGGCCCTCCCCGCGCGCGGGGGCCCGCGACGCCTGTCCGGGATCCCGTTGCGCTGGGTGGACCCCTCAGGATGCGGCCGCATGTCCCTCGATCGAGGCGGGCCGGGTGGCCGGCGTGTTTCCTTGCGCGTCGGGCACCGGGCCGTCCCCGGAACGGTGCTCCGCGGATCGCCGGCGGCAGGACCTGACGGTCCGTAGCGCCGAACCTCCTTTTCAGAACCTCACGTTGAGCGTCATGAACAGGGTGCGGCCCCAGCTGGCTGCGACGGGCCCGTCCACTGCGCTGGGATTGGCGGTGTCGACCGTCAGTCCGGCATCGGTGACGTTGAATGCGCCGGCCGCAAGCCGCATGCCCTCCAGACCCAGAGGATCCTTCCAGTCCAGCACCACGTCGTGACCGGTCCAGGAACTGAAGCTGCCCGTACCCCGCCGGTTCTTGAACTCGTCCCGGTAGTTCACGGTCCAGATCGCGCTGAGGCCGCCGTGCCGCACCGAGAACCTGACGCGGGCCATGTTCCTCGAGATGGCGTACCGATCCTCCTTGCCGGCGATGTGCAGGTCGGCATCGATCACGTGCCGCCATGCGCCGCTCACCCCGACCTCGCCCCAGTCCGTCCTGAGGTTCCCGCCGAACCGGGTCGTGACGCCCGAAATCTCGGTCTCGACGATGTTGGCAAAGCTGTCGTAGATCGTGATGTGGCCGGCGGTACGCTCGATGCAGTTCGACGTGACGCTGCCGGTGCACGCGCCCAGGTTGTGCATGGCGTAATCGGCCGAGTTCTGTCCCACAAGACCGGAGCGCGACAGCCGGTACCATTCCGCGCTGACAAACCTGCCCGAGTCGCGGAACTCGGCGCCGAAGGCAAGCCTCTCGGTGTCGGAGGGGTCGAGTTCCGGGTTGCCCTCGGTCACGCGTGTCACTTGCCGGGGGTTGGGTTGCGCGCAGGGTTGGGGCGGACTGCCGGGGTCGCACTCGATATAGGGGTGGTCCTGATGTTCGGTGCTGTGGAGCGCCCGCATCGACGGAGGTCTCTGGCCCGTGCTCCAGGAACCGCGCAGCGCGACGATGTCGAGCAGCCGGTACTCTGCCGCAAGGTTCCAGGATCTCATTTCGCCCACGTCGTCCAGCTCGTCCGCGCGCCCCGCGGCCCTGAACTCCAAGGCCTCGCCCACCGGAACCTCTACTTCCGCGAACGCTCCGGCGCTCCGGCGCTCGCCGGCATAGCTGACCCCGCCGGAGCCCAGCACCTGGGTCACCTTGTGGGTCGCCCCGTCACCGTCCCGGAAACGCAGGATCGAGTGCGTCTTCAGCCTTCCCGCATCGACACCTGCGGTCCATGCCGCGTCGCGGCCGCCGATCGCGAATGCGTTCCCCTCCAGCGCCAGCCGAGTTCCGAGGTACTCTTGGCCGAAATCGACCTCCTCTCGCAGGCTGCTCTTCCTGATGGCCTCGAGATGATCAGGATCGGTCGAGAACGGGTTGACGAGGTCGTAGCGCCCCGCCTCGACTTCCTCACTCGCCGTGCCGATATGGACGAAGGTGTCGCCGGATACGGAACCGTCCAGCCAGTAGGCGTCGACGCGCGCGTCGTAGCCGAGGCCTTCCGCCAGGTGCCCGTCGATACCGACGGAGGCATCGTGCTCCCCGTACTCCCTCAGCCAGTCGCGGTTCCCGTGGCCGATAAAGCGATGCGCAGCGACGAAGTGGTCGCTTGCGTCCGCGATCCGGGAGCCGGCCGCGTCGTTGATCGCATCCAGCAGGTCCTGGGTGGGGGTGAAGGGAAGGGTGCCGACCGACGGTGCGTAGCGGAACGCCGACTCGCCCTCGCCGAGGTTCGCGTCGAGGTGGAGCGCCGCCTTCTCGCCGAGCGGGTGGTCGAGGTTGACGATCGCGGTCCTCTGTTCGAAGCGGTCGGAGTTCCAAGCGATATCGCCGTAGGCGAAGCCGCAACCCCTGTCGCCGTTGCGGATGCCGGGCGGGTTGGCAAGAGGGCCGGTATAGCCATCCGACGGATCGCAGCTACCCAGCGAAACCGTCCTGTAGCCGCTTCCGTCCCCTTTTTGGATGTAGACGGTGTTGCCGCCGACGCTGATGTTCTTTGCCTCGTTGAACGCGCCGCCCTGCCGCCAGGAGGAACGGCTGAATTCCCGGCTCAGCGAGGCGATTTCCTCGCGCCCGAGGACGTCCACGCCGACTGTGATGCGGCCCTCGCCGAAGTCTCCGCCCCAGAAGGCGCTGCCCTGCCAGCCATCGCCGCCGTCGCGGCTCGGCATTCTCGTGAGCCCCTTCGTCTCGAATCCGTCCAGGTCCTCGCGCAGCACGACATTGATGGCGCCGCGCTGCGCGCCGCCGCCCATGGTGCCCAGGCTGTCGCCGCTCAGCAGCTCGAGGCGCTCGATGGCCGACAGCGGCAGGGTGTCTAGGTCGCCGGCGGTCGTGGTGTACGGCCTGCCGTTGACCAGGACCGGAAGCGGCTGCCCTCCGGTATAGAAGTAGCGGACGATGCCGGTATCCAGAAGTTCCTCGAGCGTCTGGGCGCCGGAGCGCTCCAGAAAGTCCCGGTCGCGCTCCGTGACGACACGCGGGGCCGGAGCGAGCGAACCGGCCTCGACCGGTATGCCTCCAAGCCCGGCGAGAAGCGCAAGCGAAACCAGGATCGCCGGGAGAGTTCTCAATCGGGAGTTCCTGTGCATGTCAATCCACTCCGGACCAGTTCCGACCCGATCGCATACTAAAGGATCCCGCTACGTTTTTTCCACACAACAAGGCGCATGCGGAATCCTGTCGCCGCCTTCTTCTCCGCGAAGGAGGCGGTACCCTGCGCCCCGTCTGCGGGGCAATCTGTGATAGGGTGAAGGAGACGGGCAACCGGTCAATAGCGACGCTTCGCCATGCTTCAGATCTACCTGCCGATCGCGGAGATGTCCGTGGACATCCTGCTGCTGCTCGGCATGGGCGGAGCGGTCGGGTTCCTCTCCGGTCTCTTCGGGGTCGGCGGCGGCTTCCTGATGACCCCGCTCCTGATCTTCATCGGGGTTCCCCCTCCCGTGGCCGTCGGCTCGGAAGTGAACCAGGTCGTCGCCGCCTCGGTGTCGGGCTTCATGGCGCACTGGCGCCGCCGCCAGGTGGATTTCAAGATGGGCGCCGTGCTCCTGGCGGGAGGCGTGGCAGGCTCGGCCTTCGGCGTGTGGCTCTTCGGCATCCTGCGGCAGCTCGGTCACATCGACCTCGTGATCTCGATCTCCTATGTCATCATGCTCGGCGCCATCGGCGTCCTGATGATGCTCGAGTCCGCGCGCGCCATCCTGCGCCGCCGGGGCGGCACGGCCGTGCGCAGGAAGGCCCACATCCACCACTGGGGCCACGGCCTGCCCTTCAAGATGCGCTTCCGGACCTCGAGGCTCTACATCAGCGCCATCCTGCCGATCCTGCTCGGCTTCCTCATCGGCATCCTCGCCGCCATCATGGGCGTGGGCGGCGGGTTCTTCCTGGTTCCGGCCATGATCTACCTCCTCGGCATGCCGGTCAGCGTGGTCATCGGCACGTCGCTCTTCCAGATCACCTTCGTCACCGCGACGGCAACGTTCCTGCACGCCACCAGCACGCAGACCGTCGACGTGATGCTGGCCGGACTGCTGACCCTGGGAGCGGTGTTCGGGGCCCAGTTCGGCACGAGGGTCGGGGCCGAACTGAGGGGCGAGGAGCTGCGCGGCCTGCTCGCCCTGGTGGTGCTGGGCGTCTGCGGCACCCTCCTGTGGCGCCTCGTGACCGAGCCGGCCAGCCTCTACACGCTCTCGTCCGTGGGGATCCATTGAGACGCCCCGCCGCCATCGGGATCCTGTCGGCGTGCCTTGCGCTCCCGCTGCCAGCGCAGGCCCAGGAGATCGTCGCCGGGCTGTCGAACCACGCGATCGGCATCACCGCCGATTTCACCGGAACCGAGATTCTCGTGTTCGGCGCCGTCGAGAGCGAGGGCGACATCGTCGTCGTCGTGCGCGGTCCGCGCACCGAGGTCGTGGTGCGCCGCAAGGAGCCCGTGTTCGGGATCTGGGTGAACGCCGAATCGGCGGTGTTCCGATCGGTCCCGGGGTTCTACAGCGTCGCCTCGACGCGGCCTCTCGAGGAGATCGTCAACGTCGACATGCGCCGCGTCATGGAAATCGGCGTCGACGGACTGCGCCTCGAACCCGCCGACATGGACCCCGCGGCGCGCGGGGAGTTCGAGACCGCCCTGCTCGAGCTCAAGCAGGCCGATGAGCTCTATACCGTGGAACCGGGGACCGTCAGCATGGTCGGCGATCGCCTCTTCCGCGCCACCATTCCCTTCCCGGTCGGCGTTCCTCTGGGCGCCTATGTCGCCGATACCTTCCTCATCCGCGGCGGAGAAGTGGTCGCGGCCCAGTCGTCTCCGCTGATCATCTCGAAGGTCGGCTTCGGCGCCATGATCTACAACTTCGCCCACCAGCACTCCGAGATCTACGGCATCCTCGCCGTGATCGGCGCCGTCATCGCGGGCCTGGCGGGCAATCTCCTGTTCCGGCGGTCATGACGATGGCGCGCCGGCAGGCCAACCATGTGTGGAACACGATGAGCGATTCATTCGACAGAGGCGCCGGGCGCACGGAGCACATCGCCGGCCAGGTCAAGTTCCTGGTCTGCGTCGACGCCTCGCCGCCGAGCAAGGTGGCCGTTCACTACGCCTGCCGGCGCGCCAAGAACACGAACGGGCGGGTGGCGCTGCTCCATGTCGTGCAGCCTGTCGACTTCCGGCAGTGGTCCGGCGTCGAGGAAATGATGCGCGACGAGCTGATGGAAGGCGCAGAGAACCTGCTCAACGACCTGGCGCGCGACGTCAACGCCTGGGCCGGTCTGATGCCCGAGCTCCTGGTGCGCGAAGGCCGGATCGGCGACGAGATCCTGGGCGCCGTCGACGACGACCCGCGGATCGACCTCCTGTGCGTGGGCTCGAATCCCTCCGAGGGCAAAGGCAAGCTCGTCTCGTGGCTTGCGGGTCACCTCGCCGGCCGGCTGACGATCCCTCTCGTCATCATTCCGGGCACGCTGTCCGACGAGAAAATCATCAACATCACCTGAGCACCCGTCCCTTGAATTCCACCGCGTGAATCTCCAGATTCCCGGTAAACAAGGGACAGGCGGAACCAAGCCGTGTTCATACAAACCGAGGACACACCCAACCCGCTGGCCATGAAGTTCCTTCCCGGAAGGCCCGTCATGGAATCGGGGACGGCCAACTTTCCCGATCGGGACTCGGCGGCGGTGTCGCCGCTCGGCCGGCGTCTGTTCGAGATCGCCGGTGTCGACGGAGTCTTTCTGGGACGCGATTTCATCTCGGTGACGAAGACCGCGGGCAGCGACTGGCAGATGATGAAGCCGGTGATTCTCGGCGTGGTCATGGAACACTTCGTGACCGGCGCGCCGGTCCTCGAGGGCCGTGCCGCCGAGCCGCGGGACGACGAAGCCGACAGCGAGGTGGTGGCCAGGATCAAGGAACTGCTCGACACCCGGGTAAGGCCGGCGGTGGCCCAGGACGGCGGCGACATCGTGTTCCACTCCTTCCGGAACGGAATCGTCTCGCTCACCATGCAGGGCGCCTGCCACGGCTGCCCGAGTTCGACGATGACCCTGAAGATGGGGATCGAGAACCTGCTGAGGCACTACATTCCCGAGGTCGTCGAAGTCCGGCCGGTCCTCTAGAAACCCGCAAGCGTCGTTGCGACCCATGCGATCCGTCCGCGCATCAGCTGCCTTCCTTGCCGTTGCCTGTCTGCTCAGCTGGCGGGCGGTCGCCGATTCGGATGCCGGGGTGCCTTTGCCATCCGAACGGCCTCAGGCTGAATTCGCTTCGCTGGCCTCCGTCGAGCGGGCGGAGGGCTACCACGTCGCCTTCTCCGGAGCGGGGCCGGACCTCGCCGCCTTCCGGTGGAACGCGAGCCCGGTGCCCCGCGCCTTTGCGCACGCCCTGCCGCCTGACATCGGCAGCCTCCATTCGGTGGCCGATCGCAAGCGCGTCTTCCTGGAGATCATGCTGCCTCTGCTGCTCGAGGCCAACGAGCGGATCGTCGCGGCGCGCGCCCGCATCCGGTCGGCCGGAGCACGCCTTGCGGCCGGAGCGGCGCTGTCCCCGGCGGAGGCCGACTGGCTCGACGGCATGATGGCGCTCTACCGGACCGCAGACGGCGGCATCGGCGAGCTGCTGCACCGCGTCGACGTCATTCCCGTCTCCCTGGCCCTCGCCCAGTCCGCCATCGAATCCGGCTGGGGGACGTCGAGATTCGCCCTCGAGGGCCATGCCGTCTTCGGCCAGCGGTCATGGGACAGGCACGACGGCATCGTTCCGCGCCGTCGGGAGGCGGGCGAGAGCCACGTCGTGAAGTCGTTCACCAACCTCGGCGACGCCGTTGCCGCCTACGTGGTCAATCTCAACCGCCACGAGGCCTACGCCGCCTTCAGGGACTTGAGGGCGGAGCTCAGGACACGGGGCTATCCCCTCGACGGACGCGTGCTCGCGACCACGCTCGGCGGCTATGCCGAGGAGCCCGACTACGTCGACCACGTCCTCCTGGTGATCCGTCACAACCGCCTGGCGGACTTCGACGACGCCCGGCTGGCGGGCCTGTCGGCCTGACCGCCGCTACTCGACACCGCCGGGGACGAGGAACGGCAGACCCAGCCAGCGGTATCGCCCTTCGCCTGCAGGCAGCGTGCAGTTGATGCGGCTGCGCCCCGGCGGGAACGGCCTGTCGAGACGTACCTCGACGCGGCGGCCGAGGATTTCCAGCGTGACCTCGGCGTCGTTCGAGGCGAAGCAGGCGAGACGGTCGATCGGGCCGGTCTCCTCGACGACCGTGAAGCCGATGAACGGCGGATTGTGATCGGTGCCGTGTATCACCATGTCCATGGGAATCGTGGCGACGACCGGGAGGGGCATGGTCTCGACGATGGCCCCGAACCGCTCCGCCGTGCCGTAGCGCATGTTGAGCGCGAAGCGGGGCAGCGCGTAGAGATTGGACCCGGCGACAGCCACCCCCGAATGCTGGCCGAACGCGGCATCGTACCCCGCGTCGCGCACGATCGCGGCGAGCTCCGCGCTGTACTCGCCGAAGGGATAGGCGAAGAAGCGGGGGACGAAGCCCAGCTCCCTGACGAAATCGGCGGACATGCGCGCGAGGTCCTCCTCGATCTCGCCCCTGTCCATGAACGCCATGTGGCCGTGGGCGGCGCTCTGGGCGCCGATGGTGACGCCGGCCTCGTGCAGCGTCCTCACCTCGTCCCACGTGAACGAGGAGGCCGAGCCGCTCAGGGCATCGGTGTTGACGAACACCGTAAAGGGGAAGCCCTCTTCCCGGAACCGGGGAAGCGCCTCGGTCATGATGGAGCGGTAGGTGTCGTCGACCGTGATGGCGACGGTGCGGTCGGGAAGGTCCCGTTCTCCGGCGAGCCCCCCGACGACCTCGTCGAGGGGCAGCACGCGGTAGTCGCCTTCGCGCAGGATCTCGAGGTGCTGTTCGAACTGCTCGATCGTCACGCTGGTCGAGGGATAGGCATCCTCGCCGAAGCGGTGGTAGGCAATGACGACCGCCGAGGCGGGCTCCCCGGCGGCCGGAGCGACCGCCGGCGCCAGCGCCATCAGCGCCGCGGCCGCACCCAGGCGCAGTCCCGCGGCGGCGGGCGCCATCAGGACATGAGGCCGGTGCCGGCCTCGCGGTCCGACAGCACCGGCCAGCGCCGCGGTTCGAAGAGCTGGTAGTGCCACCACTCGGCATCGTACCAGTCGAATCCGGACACGGTCATGAGACCCAGGAGGAGAAGGCGGTTGGCCCGCTGCGCGGGCGTGATCCCCGGGGCGAGGTGCCGTCCGTTCTCCGTCAGGTCGTCGACGGGCCCTCCCATGTCGAGGCGCTTCCCGCCCGAGGACTCCAGCGTGACGTCGACGGCCACACCCCTGCTGTGGGGCGAGCCGCGCCGCGGGTCGGCGATGAAACCGGGATCGGGCGTGTGCTCCCAGAGAGCCCACTGCGCTTCCGAGGGGCGGAAGGCATCGGTGATCACCAGGCGGAGCCCCTGTTCGGCGGCCAGACGCTCGGCGCGGCGCAGGCACTCGGCCGCCTCGCGGACGAGATAGCAGCGCGGACTGGTGTAGATCGCGCTCCCGGTGAAGTTGTCCGCCCGACCGTAGACGAGATCGAGCGAGACATCCCAGCGGGGCCGTCCGATTTCGACGAGATTCACCTCGGCCATGGCGGATCCACCGGTCCCCGGCGCCTCAGAAGAAGACGAAGGTCCGCACCACCACATTCCTGCGGCAGCGCGCATCGGCCGGCGCCGTCGGGTCGAAGCAGGCGGTGTGAAAGGACCAGCGGGAGACCGAACCGTCCGTCACGGAGTCGTAGCACTTGAGCATCGAGACCTCGTGGGGCTGCTGGCCGGGGATCCAGTACCACTCGTGGCCGGGGCGGTGGGTGAAGCGCGTGGTCTCGCCGACACGGTCGTCGTAGATTCGATAGTTGTTGATGTAGGGCTGATCGGCGAACGACGGCCAGGCGCAGAGCACGAAGGGGTACTGCCCCACGGTCTCCATGGGCTTGGCGAGATTGATCGACATGAAGCGGCGCGCCATCTTGGCCTCGGCCTCGGCCTCGGTGTAGTGCTGCTCACGGCCGAAGTTCCTGAGATTCCGGGTCAGGAGCTCGCGGCAGCGCACGCGGCCGCTGTTGTCGTTGAGATCGTTGTGCACGAGGTTGACGTAGCTCCCGTTGACACCGGGGTTCTTTGCCTCCTGGTTCTCCGTGCGGTCGCCCTGGTAGTCCTTGTCGAAGACGTCGTGGTTGTAGACGAGCGCGTCCGTGGCGTCGGGAAAGAACTCGAGGAGCAGCGCCTCGATCTCCGGGTAGAAGACGCGTTCCACCTCTTGCGAATCGTAGAAGTTGCCGCACCGCGATTCGATGTGCGCCAGCGAGACGCCGAGCCTGTCCATGCATTCCGGAGTTCGGGGATCGAGACCGGGGTGCACCTCGCCGATGCGGCGGGCATCGCGCAGGACGTGGGGGAAGTAGAGATTGCGCCGCGGGATGTCGTCCTCGGCCCGGCGCAGGGCCTCGGCCTCCTCGCGGCGCGCCGAATCGCGCCACAGCTGGTGGGACGACACGACGACATAGGTCGGGCGCTCGTAGACCGTGTAGCGCAACGGCAGGACGACACCGCCCTCGGGCGCCTCGATGCCACTTTCGCGGATGTGTTCGAGGCACTCCTCGTAGGTGCGAAAGCCCGCTCCCCACCTGGTCTCGACCGCTCCCGGCGGCTGGCCCTCGAGCCACTCGATGACGGCGTCGCCGTGGCCTTCGGCGATCTCCCTGAACGCCGCCTCGATCGCCGCGGCCGTTCCGGCATCGCCGTCGCGGTCGAACGCCATGTAGGAGAGGCCGTCGTTGGCGGCGATGGGCGGGGGCTGTCCGGCGGTGCGCTCGAGGCTGGGCACGTAGGGCGCCATCGTCCGATCTCCAGGGGGCCGGTGAACGTTCATGGCATCCTCCGATCTCTTGCGCGAAGGTTAGTTCAAGGGAGGCCACGATGCCAAGGGCGACCGTCGGCCGGAATTGACAGGCGCCGTGCCCGGCTCTTTGATCGCATCGCCATGCCCCGGTCCACCGCCCAGCGCGACACTCCGCCTCCCGACGGCAACGAGCGGGTGACGCTGGTCCTGGGCGGGGCGCGGTCGGGCAAGAGCGCCCTTGCCGAGCGCGAGATCGCCCGCACCGGCCTGCCCGCCTTCTACATCGCCACGGCCGAGGTCCACGACGCCGAAATGGCCGAGAGGATCGAGCGGCACCGGATGCGGCGCGGCAGCGACTGGACGACGATCGAGGAACCCCTCGATCTCGCCGGCGCCCTCGATTCCTGGATCGGTCCGACGAGAGCCGTTCTCGTCGACTGCCTGACCCTGTGGCTCGCCAATCTCATGGCGGCGCGGCACGGCATCGCCGACGAGGTCGGGGTCCTCTGCCAGATCCTCGGCCGGGCGGACGGCCCGGTCGTCCTGGTCTCCAACGAGGTCGGCTGCGGCATCGTGCCGGACAACGCACTTGCCAGGCGATTCCGCGACGAGGCGGGGACCATGAACCAGCGCATCGCCGCGTGCGCGGGCCGCGTCGTCCTGGTGGCCGCGGGACTGCCCCTCGAGCTGAAGGAGGGGCGGGCGCCGTGAGGCCCTCCCGCTTACGATCCCGGGCTGCTTGCGCTGTGCTGAATCTCTGCTAGCGTCCCTTCCGGAACGCGGCGAGGGAAGCCGGTGCGGATCGCCTGGCGATCCAAGGCCGGCACTGCCCCCGCAACTGTAACGGTGAGACGCGGGACACGGAATCCACTGGCACGGGCGTGCCGGGAAGGAGTCCCGAGGTCGGCGAGCCGGAGTCAGGAGATCTCCCCCGTTCCCTCGAACCCAGGGCCTGTGCACCTCGGAGGGAGGTCGGATGTCCAGTCACCCGGAAGTTGCGCATGGCGCGGCCACGGCCGCCCGCAAGATTCCCGCCACCGTGCTGACCGGCTTCCTGGGATCCGGCAAGACCACGATGATCCGTCACCTGCTCGAGCGCTGCGGCGACCGGCGGCTTGCCCTGATCATCAACGAGTTCGGCGATCTCGGCGTCGACCGGGACCTGGTCCGGGACTGCGGGACATGCGACGCAGAGGACATCGTGGAGCTGGCCAACGGCTGCATCTGCTGCACCGTCGCGGACGATTTCCTGCCGGCCATGCAGGCCCTGATCGGGCGCCCCGAGCCGCCGGACCACATCGTCATCGAGACCTCGGGACTGGCGCTACCCAAGCCTCTCCTGCGGGCCTTCAACTGGCCCGAGGTGAAGACCCGCGCGACGGTCGACGGCGTGATCGCCGTGATCGACACGCCCGCGGTCGCAGGCGGCCGGTTCGCCGACGACCCCGGGGCCGTCGACCGGCAGCGCCGCAACGATCCCGGACTGGACCACGACAATCCTCTCGAGGAGGTGTTCGCCGACCAGATCATGAGCGCCGACATGATCGTGCTCAACAAGGCGGACCTCGTCGACGGACGCGCAGCGGCGGACGCCCGCCTGGTCGTGGAGCGCCATGCAAGGCCGGGGACCCGGGTGATCATGGCGACGAGGGGATCCGTCGATCCCCTGGCCCTTCTCGGCGTCAGCGCGGCGGCGGAAGGAGACCTGGAGAGCCGCCGGTCGCATCACGACGGCGATGGCGACGACCACGACCACGAGGACTTCGAGTCCTTCACCGTGATTCTCGGCGCCGTCGACGCGCCGGAGGCGCTGGAGCGGCGGCTGGTCGCGCTGGCGGAGCGCCACGACATCCTCCGCATCAAGGGTTTTGTCCACGTGGCCGGCAAGCCCATGCGCCACGTCGTCCAGGGCGTGGGCACGCGCATCGAGCGCTATTTCGACCGGCCGTGGCAGGCCGGCGAGGAGCGGCGCAGCCACCTCGTCCTCATCGGTCTCAAGGGACTCGACCGCACCCGAATCGCCGGCGAACTCGGCGGCCGGCTCCCGTGATGCATCTCCTGACGACCCGGCCGGGACTGGTGCCCGACGGCGCCGGGGCCGTCGACCTCGGCCAGACGCCCGGCGACATCGTCGTTCTCTCGGCCGCCGACACGGAACTGGCGATGCTGGCCGAGGCGGCGGCAAGACGTCCGCCCGGGGCGCCCTCAGTCCGCCTCGCCAACATCCTCCAGCTGGGCCACCACCTCTCCGTGGACACTTATGTGGACGCCACGGTGTCGCGGGCGCGCGTGGTCGTCGCCCGCCTGCTCGGCGGCGCATCCTACTGGCGCTACGGGACGGACGAGATCGCCGCCCTGGCGGCCAGGGGCGGCATCGCGCTGGGCCTGCTGCCGGGCGACGACAGGGAGGATCCCGAGCTGCGCCGCCTGTCGACCCTGGACGCCGCCGACTACGACCGCCTGTGGAGCTACCTCGTCCACGGCGGCAGGCGCAACGCCGACAACTTCCTGGCCCATGCCGCGATGCTGGCGGGCGAAGCCGCCGAGGCCGGACCGCCGGCCCCGCTCGCCCGGGCGGGATGCTACTGGCCGGCGGCCGGCGCCGTGGCGGCCGACGACCTCCCGGGGTTCTGGAAGACCGGGCGGCCCGTCGCACTCGTGCACATCTATCGCGCGCTCGTGCAGTCCGGCGACACGGCGCCGGTCGACGCCATCGTCGACGCCCTGGAGGCGCAGGGTCTCAACCCGCTGCCGCTCTACAGCCAGAGCCTGAAGGACCCGGCCGCCGCCGCCTTCGTCGAGGAGGCCGTGGCACGCTTCCGCCCGTCGGTGATCGTCAACGCCACGGGATTCTCGGTGGCAAGCCCGGGAGGAGAGAGGGGTCTCTCCCCCTTCGACGGCGCCGGTTGTCCGGTTCTCCAGGCGGTGTTCTCGGGCGAGACCCTGGACCGCTGGGAGGAGAGGACACGCGGGCTTGCCCCCCGCGACATCGCCATGAACGTCGCCCTGCCGGAAGTCGACGGGCGCATCCTTGCCCGCGCCGTCTCGTTCAAGACGGCCGGCGGACGCGACCCGCTGACCGAGATCCACGTCGTGCGCCACCGGCCGGTCGCCGACAGGGTGGCCTGGACGGCGCGGCTCGCCGCGGCCTGGGCCCGACTGGCGCGGACGCCCCGCGGGACGCGCAGGGTCGTCCTTCTCCTCGCCAACTATCCCGGCCGGGACTCGCGGCTGGCCAACGGAGTTGGCCTCGATACCCCCGCCTCGGCCGCCGTCATCCTCGAGGCCATGAGGGAGGCCGGGTACGGTATCGACGGCGTCCCGGCCGACGGCGGCGCGCTCATCGCCGCGTTGAAGGCCGGGCCGACGAACCGGCGCGAGGCCGCCAGGCGCTCCGCCGTCCGCCTCCCCCTCGACGCCTACCGGCGGCGCTTCGCCAGGCTCCCGGCAGACGTGCGCGAGGCCGTCGCCGAACGCTGGGGCGCGCCCGAGGACGACCCGTTCGCCGTGGACGGCGCCTTTCACCTGGCGCTCCACCGGTGGGGCAACGTCGCCGTCGGCATCCAGCCCACGCGCGGCTACGAGATCGACCCCCGGACGACCTACCACGATCCGGCCCTCGTGCCGCCCCACGGCTATCTCGCCTTCTACATGTGGATCGCCGACCCTTTCGATGCCCACGCGGTGATTCACCTCGGCAAGCACGGCAACCTCGAGTGGCTCCCCGGCAAGGCGCTGGCGCTCTCGCAAGCCTGCTTCCCGGAGGTCGCCTTCCCGCCGCTGCCCCACCTCTACCCCTTCATCGTCAACGACCCGGGAGAAGGCACCCAGGCCAAGCGGCGCACCGCGGCGGTGATCGTCGATCACCTGACACCGCCCCTTGCCCGCGCCGGCACCTACGGCGACCTCCAGACCCTCGAGAGCCTGGTGGACGAGTACTTCGAAGCCTCGCAGACCGACCCCAGGCGCCTGCCCGTGCTGGCCGGAGACATCCTCTCCCTCGTCGCCGCGACCGGACTCGACGAGGACTGTGGCATCGCCGGCGGAGACGACGAGGCCACCAGGCTCGCCAAGCTCGACGGCTACCTGTGCGAGCTCAAGGAAATGCAGATCCGCGACGGCCTCCACGTCTTCGGCCGGTCGCCCGCCGGAAGCCTCGCGGATTCGCTCATCGCCGCCCTCGCGCGCGTGCCGCGGGGCGACGGCAGGAACGGCTTCCAGTCCCTCACGAGAGCCCTCTCGCAGGATCTCGCCCTCGGCTTCGACCCTCTCGACGCGCCGCTGGGCCGGCCGTGGGACGGTCCCCGGCCCGCCGTCCTGGCGAACCTCGCGGACGGGTCGTGGCGTACCGCGGGCGATACCGTCGAACGCCTGGAGCGCCTGGCGCTCGGCCTCGTCGACGGCACCGTCACAACCGACCCGGCGTGGCGCCGCACGGCGCTGGTGGCGGCCGACATCGAGAACCGGCTGCGGCCCGCCGTCGAGGCCTGCGGCGCCCGCGAGATCGAGGGACTGCTGAAGGGGCTCGACGGCCGCTTCGTGGAGCCCGGGCCGTCGGGCGCCCCGACGAGGGGCCGGCCGGAGGTCCTGCCCACCGGCCGCAACTTCTTCTCCGTTGACACCAGGGCCGTGCCGACGGCCGCCGCGTGGCGTCTCGGGTGGGCCTCGGCGGCGCGGCTCGTCGAGCGCCACCTCCAGGACCACGGGGACTGGCCGCGGGCGGTCGCGCTGTCAGCCTGGGGCACGGCCAACATGAGGACGGGGGGAGACGATGTCTCCCAGGCCCTGGCGCTCATGGGGGTCCGTCCCGCCTGGGAGGCGTCGAGCGGCCGTGTCACCGGCTTCGAGGTCATGCCGGCAAGCGTCCTCGGCCGCCCCCGGGTGGATGTCACGCTGCGGATTTCCGGGTTCTTCCGCGATGCCTTTCCCGCACTGGTCGACCTGGTCGACGCCGCCGCGCGGGCCGTGGCCGCGCTCGACGAACCCGACGGGATCAACCCGCTGGCGGCCGCCGTGCGGGCCGAGGCCGGCGACGGCGAAGCGGCGCGTCGGCGCGCGGCCACGCGGGTCTTCGGGTCCATGCCCGGCGCCTACGGCGCGGGTCTCCAGGCCCTGATCGACAGCGGAGACTGGCGGGACGAACGCGACCTCGCGCGGGCTTACGTCGCATGGAGCGGATTCGCCTATGGCGGGGGCGCCGAGGGCGGCAGGGCCCACGACCTCCTCGAGACCAGGCTCGGACGGGTCGAGGCGGTGATCCACAACCAGGACAACCGGGAGCACGACCTTCTCGATTCCGACGACTACTACCAGTTCGAGGGCGGCCTGGCGGCGGCGGTGAGGCAGGCTTCGGGCCGCCAGCCGGCGATCTACCACAACGACCACTCCCGCCCCGAGAGTCCGTCCGTCAGCACGCTCCAGGAGGAGCTCGCCCGCATCGTCAGGGCGAGGGTCGTCAATCCCAGGTGGATCGCCGGCGTCATGCGCCACGGCTACAAGGGCGCCTTCGAAATGGCGGCGACGGTGGATTACCTGTTCGGTTTCGCCGCCGCGGCACGGTGCGTTCCCGGCCGGCATTTCGACGCGGTCTTCGACGCCTGGCTGGACAACGCGGAGGTTCGCGCGTTTCTTGAAGAGGCCAATCCGGAGGCGCTGGCGGACATCGCGGCCCGGCTGGCCGAGGCCCGCCGCCGCGGCCTGTGGACTCCGCGCCGCAACAGCACGGCCGACGCCCTCGGGGCGCTCCTGGAAGAGACGGGGCAGCAAAGGAACGGGTCATGAGCGACGGGAACGGCAACGACATCAACCTTCGCCACCGCGAGCGCATGAGGAAGCGCAAGGCCGCCCGCGACCGCATGATGGCGACCAAGACGGAGGAGCGCGGCCTCCTCATCGTCCACACGGGCAAGGGCAAGGGCAAGTCGACGGCGGCCTGGGGCATGGCCCTGCGCTGCGTGGGTCACGGTTTCCGGATCGGCGTCGTGCAGTTCATCAAGGGCCGGGACACCATCGGCGAGATGAAGGTCTTCACCGGCTTTCCGGACCTCGTCACCTGGAAGGTGATGGGAGAGGGGTTCACCTGGGAGACACAGGACCGCGAGCGCGACATCGAGATGGCGCGGGCCGCCTGGCAGGCCTCGAAGGAGCTGATGAACGACCCCGGCATCCGCCTCGTGGTCCTGGACGAGCTCAACATCGCGCTGCGCTACGGCTACCTCGATCTCGAGGACGTGCTCGACGCGCTGGCCGCCCGGCGCGAGGATCTCCACGTCGTCGTCACCGGGCGCAATGCGGCGCCCGGGCTCATCGAGCTCGCCGATCTCGTCACCGAGATGACCCTCGTCAAGCACCCCTTCCGCGACGGCGTGCGCAGCCAGCCCGGCATCGAGTTCTGAACGGCGGAGACACGGGCCTGACGACACCCGCGATCATGGTCCAGGGCACCGGCTCCGACGCCGGCAAGTCCCTTCTCGTCGCCGGCCTCGGCCGGGCCCTCTCGCGGCGCGGTGTCGCGGTGCGTCCGTTCAAACCCCAGAACATGTCGAACAACGCCGGCGTCACGCAGGACGGCGGAGAGATCGGCCGCGCCCAGATGCTGCAGGCCAGGGCCTGCGGCGTGGCACCCCGCGTCGACATGAACCCGGTGCTTCTCAAGCCCCAGTCCGACAGGACCTCGCAGGTGGTCGTCCAGGGGCGGGTCCTGGGCTCCTGTTCCGCCGCGGACTACCGGCGCCTCGCCCCCCGCCTCATGGCGAAGGTGATGGAGAGCTACCACTCCTTGAGCGAAGGCGCGGACCTCGTCCTCGTCGAGGGCGCCGGGTCCCCCGCCGAGGTCAACCTGCGCGACGGCGACATCGCCAACATGGGTTTCGCCCTCGAGGCGAAGGTGCCGGTAGTCCTTCTCGGCGACATCGACCGCGGCGGCGTCATCGCCGGCATCGTCGGCACCATGGCGCTTCTTCCGGAGGACGAACGGCGCCTGGTGCGTGCCTGCTGCATCAACAAGTTCCGCGGCGACCCGGCCCTTTTCGAGCCCGCACTCGAGATCATCCGGCACCGCGCGGGCCTCGACTGCCTGGGAGTCATCCCGTTTCTCGACGCCGCCCGGCGCCTGCCGGCCGAGGACGCCGCCGCCCTCGACGTTCCGCCGGCGGCGGCCCCGGCGGCGGGGCGTTCCATCCGCATCGCGGTCCTGCGCCTCGGCCGCATCGCCAACTTCGACGACATCGACCCCCTGGCCGCGGAACCGGACGTCGACCTCGTCATGGTCATGCCGGGCGAGGCCCTGCCCGGAGACTGCGATCTCGTGATCCTTCCCGGTTCCAAGAGCACGAAGGCCGACCTCGTCGCGCTGAAGGCCGGTGGCTGGCAGATCGATCTGGCGGCGCATGTCCGCCGCGGCGGCTGGGTCGTCGGGCTGTGCGGCGGCTACCAGATGCTGGGCGAGGTGGTGGACGACCCCGACGGCATCGAGGGCGCGGCCGGCAGCGAACCCGGCCTGGGCCTGCTCAGGGTCGCGACGACACTGGGCCCGGGCAAGCGCCTGGCGGCCGTCTCGGGCCTCGACACGGCGACCGGAGAGGCGATCTGCGGATACGAGATGCACATGGGCGTCACCACCGGCGCGGACCTCGGGCGGCCGATGGTGCGGCTGGACTCGGGCCCCGACGGCGCGGTGTCGGCCGACGGCAGGGTCATGGGCTGCTATGTCCACGGACTGTTCCGCTCGGACCGCTTTCGCCACCGCTTTCTCGAGCGCCTGGCGCAGCGCGCGGCCAGCGGCGTGGCCTTCGAGGCCACGGTCGAGGCCGCCATCGACGCCGTGGCCTGCGGCGTCGAGGCCGCCACCGATCCTGGCCGCTGGCTCGAGATCGCCCGCGGCGGGTGACGGATGCTATCCGGCAAGCCAGGCCGCGAGGACGGCAAGCGCGCCCGCAAGCAGACAGGCGCGGACATAGAGGGCGAGCGCCGCATCGATGTCGCCGGCGGTGCATCCGGAGCGGCCGTCTCCCATCCAGGCGTCGTCGACCGTCGCGCCGCCATAGCGGCGCGGCCCGGCGATGGCGATGCCCAGGGCACCGGCGAAGGCCGCTTCCGGCCAGCCTGCGTTGGGCGACCTGTGGCGGCGGGCGTCGCGCCGCATCGCGCGAAGGGCGCGCAGCGGATCCGAGCCGCTCATGGTCGTGGCCGCGGCGGCGGCGAGGATCCCCGAAAGGCGCGCCGGGACGATGTTCAGCAGATCGTCGACGCGCGCCGACACCCGGCCGAAGTCGCGGTGCCGCTCGTCCCTGTGGCCGATCATGCTGTCCAGGGTGTTGACGGCCTTGTAGACGAGCAGTCCCGGAAGACCGGCGACGAGCGTCCAGAACAGCGGGGCGACGACGCCGTCGGCGTAGTTCTCCGCGCAACTTTCGATCGCGGCCCGGGCGACGCCGTGGCCGTCGAGGGTCGCGGTGTCGCGCCCGACGATGCGCGCCACCGCGCGGCGCCCCTCCCCGATGCCGTCGCGCCGCAGGGCCGTGGCCACGGCCCTGACGTGATCGAGAAGATCCCTCTGGGCCAGCAGGACGGCGATGGCGAGAACCTCCACGATCCACCCGGCGGTTCCGAAGAGCCGGGGAAGGAGGAGGCCCGTCGCCGCGGCCGCGGCGGCGATCCCGGCGCAAAGCGCGGCACCGGCCGCGAGGCGCCGTCCAGGGCTGCCGCGGTTGAACAGCCCGTCCGCCCGGTCGACGACGGCGCCGAGCAGCGCCACCGGATGCCTCACCCGGCGCCACAGCCAGCGTGGATCGCCGATCGTCCAGTCGAGAAGAAGAGCCGCCGCGAGAACGGCCGGCGATACGGTGTCGAAGGTCATGAGGGCAGGCCCGCGGCGCCATGTCGAGCGGCCATGATACCGCAGGACGCCGCCCGCAGGACCCGGCCCGACACGGGGGTCCCGCACTAGTCCGGCCTCGCTTCCCGGACAGGAATGGGGTACGATGGAGCTTGTGCTTGCCAGAAAACCCTAAAGTGTTGACATGGCGTGATATTTCGTGATATCTGAGGGTGAAGATTTACGCTCTGGCGCGGATTTCGTGCTGTGGGGCGCTGAATCGGGCTTTTTTCGGGAATCTTCGCGAGCTGGCGCCATGAGACATGTCCGCAATCCACAGATGGAACTGGGAGAAATTCGGATCGAGGACATCGATCTCGACCTGAAGTCCCGGGACGACATCCCCGCACTCCTGCAGGGCCTTCAGCACCTCTACGGCGATGAGGACACGCGCAAGCGGCTGTTCGCGCTTCTCGAGGAGCACGTCCTTCCCGGGGTCGACCGCACGGTCGGGCGCCCGGGAATGGAGATGTGGCGGATCCTGGTGATGGGCGTGGTGATGCAGGGGCTGGGCTGCGATTGGGACCGCCTGCACGAGCTGGTGAACCAGCACAGGACGCTGCGCCGCTTTCTGGGCCACGGCGGTGTCACGGACGAGGAGATGTACGAGTATCAAACGGTGGTGGACAACGTCTGTCTGCTGCGCCCGGAGCTGCTGGCCGAGGTGGGACAACTGGTAGTGGAGAGCGGCCATGCGGTCGCAAGAAAAAAGCCTGGCGAGCCGTTGCGCGGGCGCTGTGACTCCTTCGTGGTCGAGACGGACGTTCACTATCCCACGGACGTGAACCTTCTCATGGACGCGATGCGCTGCCTGCTTCGCGAGGTGGGCCGCACGGCGGCGCGGCACGATGTCGACGGCTGGCGCCAGTGGCAGCACCTGACGCGGGTGGTCAAGGCACTGTTCAACCGGGTGCGCTCGACACGCCGGGCGAAGAAGCATCCGCATCTGGTCGAAGCGTATCTCGACCGCTGCCGGGACCTGGTGGCGCGGGCGCAGGGCTCGCTCGGGGATCTGGCCTGCAAAGGTGCGGACCCCTGGGCCCTCCTGAAGATCGAGTATTATCTGGCCCATGCCGGGCGTCAGATCGACCAGGTGGACCGCCGTCTTCTCAAGGGCGAGACGATCCCCCACGCCGGGAAGGTGTTCTCCATCTTCGAGCCCCACACGCGGTGGATCTCGAAGGGCAAGGCCGGTTGCCCGGTGGAGCTCGGGGTTCCGCTGTGCGTCCTGGAGGACAACCACGGCTTCATTCTGCATCACGAGATCATGTGGCAGGGCAGCGATGTCGACCACGCCGTGGGGATGATCGAGGCGGCGCAGGCACGGTTCCCCGATCTGCGCCTGTGCAGCTTCGACCGCGGCTTCCACAGTCCCGCAAACCGCGTCCGCCTCGACGAGCTGCTGGACCACAACGTGCTGCCGCGCAAGGGACGCCTGTCGACGGCGGACCGGGAACGCGAGAGGGACGAGGAGTTCATCGCCATGCGCCGGCAGCACCCGGCGGTGGAATCGGCGATCAACAACCTGGAGCAGCGGGGGCTGGACCGGGTCCGCGCCTTCGGGGCCGAGGGCTTCGCCCGCGCGGTGGCGCTCTCGATCGTGGCCTTCAACATCCACCGCATCGGCCTGCTGCTGCGCAAGCGTGCCCGGCGACGACGCCTCGCCGCCTGACGGCGCTCCCCCGACAATCCTGTCTGCAGGGACCCGCCGGCAAGGCGGCAACGGGGAGGCTCGTGCGGACGCCGGCAATCACCGCAGATTTTGTGCGAAATCCGCTGAAGCGACCGCCAGCCCCCCGATTCACCCCTGAATGCTGGTGAAAAATACGTCCGATCCGGCGCCGCGATCACGCGCCGCTCGCTCCTGCGTCGCCAAAGTCAGGGGTTCTCTGGCGAGCACGAGCTTGTCGCGGGTGGCGCGGCCGGCATGGGGCGGAACCGGATGGCGGCATCCAACGCTGTAAACGGCGGCGCGAACTGGCCGGACGTGGCACTTGCGAGTGTAGATTTTGCAAGGGAAGATACTTTGGTTTTCTTGGCAGCTGTGCTGCCTCTGGTGGTTGCAATTGGGTTACTGTTTCCAGGAGCAACCGCCATGCTGAGCGAGCGCTATCGGGTTGAGCGTTCGAAACGGATCCGGCGGGATTCGTCAGTGGAGGATCTCGGCGATGACTGAAGCCGTTCTGTTCAAGATCGGTTGGGTCGTCTTGGTTCTGCTCGGATACGGGCTTGTTCGCTGGCGGCTGATGGTTGCCACCCACGAGTTCAGGGTGCGGGCCGGCTGCGACGCCGACCGATGGGCGGCCGACCCACGCGTCCCCGAGACGATGCGGCCGGCCATCCGGGGCTTGGCGGACGGGATGTAACGACCGATGACGCCCTGGCTGGTCGTGCTGGCAACGCTGATCGCCGTACTGACGCCATCAGCGCGCCTGATGCGTACCCTTGAAGTGGTCGACCCCAAGATCCGTATGGACATCGCCCGTCTGAATGCGAGGCTTGTCATCGGCGCCATCGCTACGAGTCCCCTGGCCAGTCTCTCCGCCATGGTCATCGTGCTGGCGGGCCTGCTGGTCCGAATGTCCGCCGAGACGGTCGGCCAGCGGGTCGGAGCCATCGCCGGAACCTATCCGCTGCGGGCCTGAACCGTTCCTCGCCGCGTGATCCCCGAATCACCGGCAGGCGATAGCGGACGACCGCCCTGTGCGTCAATGCCAGACAACGCGGTCGAGAAAGGCCCGGACGGCTGTGGCCGACCCTCGTCGCACTTCGTCAGATGACGTCAGCTTCGCAGTGCATCCAGGGAACCTTTCGGGGACAATGAGAGAAAAGCGACGATCGAGGGAGTTCTTGCGTCGTTTGCACGACGTTGATTCCACGCTCCGAATCCGGGAAGACCGCGAGGCGGCCTTCGTTCCGCTGAATCGGTGTCCGGCGGATGCCCCCGTACACTCCTGTGCGTCACGACAGACGTATCGCGCGACGAGGCGCGCCCTGGGCAGGGGCAGGGATGTTCGAGTTTCCGCCGACGGGCCGGCGCCCGCGAATGTCCCGTCATCCGGACAGGGGACATCCCTGCGCCTTGCACCGTTGGCGAACCATGCAGGACGTGATATCCGCAAGGGACGGGCGGCGGTGATCCGGTGCCCGGGGCCGCAGGAACGGAGAAGAGGACCATGGGCCGGACCGCCGTCATGCTCTGCGGCCACGGAAGCCGCGACGAAGCCGCCGTCGCCGAGTTCACGGCGCTTGCCGGAGCCCTCCGGCGGCGCTTCGAGTGGCCCGTGGCGCACGGCTTCCTCGAGTTCGCGAGGCCGATCATCCGCGAGGGCCTCGACAGGCTTCGCGACGGCGGCGCCAGCGAGATTCTCGCGGTACCGGGCATGCTGTTCGCGGCCGGCCACGTCAAGAACGACGTGCCCGGCGTGCTCAACGCCTACGCGCGGGAGACCGGCGTCCGGATCGCCTACGGGCGCGATCTGGGCCTCGACACGCGGATGGTGAAGGCGGCCGGAGACCGGGTGCGCGAGGCGATCGCGTCCGCCGATGCGGCGAACGGGCGGACCGGCAACGCCGAGACCCTGCTCCTCGTGGTGGGGCGCGGCTCATCGGACCCCGATGCCAATGCCAATGTCGCCAAGGTCTCGCGCCTCCTCACCGAGGGGCTGGGACTGGGCTGGGGCGAGACGGCGTACTCGGGCGTCACCTTTCCGCTCGTCGGCGCCGCCCTCGATCACGTGGTGCGCCTCGGGTTCCGGCGCATCGTGGTGTTTCCCTACTTTCTCTTCACCGGCGTGCTGGTGCGGCGAATCTACGACGCCGCCTCCCTGGCGGCCGAACGCTATCCCGCAGTCGAGATCGTCAAGGCCGGCTACCTCAACGACCACCCGCTCGTGATCGACACCTTCGTGACGCGCGTCCACGAGATTCTCGAGGGGACCGGCAACATGAACTGCCAGGCCTGCAAGTACCGCGAGCAGGTCCTGGGCTTCGAGGACGAGGTCGGTCTGAGGCAGGAGAGCCACCACCACCACGTCGAGGGCATCGGCACGGGATCAGGCCACCACCATCACCACGGTCACCACCATCCCTATCCGCACCGCAATCACCCGCTGGGACCGGCGTCGATGAAGCCCGAAGCGTCGTGAGGGGGCGGCAGACGGCCGACGAGCGCCCTGATGTGCTCGATGGTGGTGCCGCAGCAGCCGCCGACGATCTGCACGCCCATGGACTGCCAGTCGAGGCAGCTCCCGGCAAACTCCTCGGGTAAGTCCGCCTGTGTGGCCAGGTGAGTCCCGGTATCGAAGGTCCCCAGGGACTCGGGATAGGCCATGACCGGGCCCTTCCAGCGCTCCATCAGGCAGTCGAGAGCCGGTCCGGTCGCTGCCACGGTGGAATGCATGATGCCGTAGACGTCGGCGCCTTGCGCCATGAGCGCGTCGATGAGCGTGGTCAGCGGCGGCCGGCCGGGATCGTCTGCGCGCGAGGCTTCGCCGCCGACGAGGCTGCCGTCGCTGCGCAGCGCGCAGTTGATGCCCACCCAGACGGGAAGCCCGGTGGCGACCGCCGCGTCGACGCAGCGCACGGCATGGTCGAGATCCTCCATCATTTCCATGATCAGGAGGTCCACGCCCGCGTCGGCGAGGATCCCGGCCATCTCGTGATAGTTGGCCGTTTCCTCGTCGCGCTCCGGCATGAAGGCCGGATCGGGCCTGGTGGTGCCCGCGGTCCAGGCGAACGTCGTCGACATGGACCCCGCCACGGCCACCGGGCGGGCGGCCGCGGCGCGGTCGCGGGCCTCGAGCGCGAGCTCGACGGCCCGGCGGTTGATGGCGGCGGTGTCGTCGGCAAGGCCGGCGCCCGCGAGGACATGGCGGCAGGTGGCGAAGGTGTTGGTCGTCACCACGTCGGCGCCGGCCCGGATGTAGTCCTCGTGGACCCGGCGGACGATGTCGGGATGGGTCGTGTTGGCGACGGCGCACCAGGCCGCGCCGTTCATGGCGCCTCCGAGGCGGGCGATTTCCGTGCCGGTCGCGCCGTCGAGGACGATGGTGGCGCCGGCCCGCAGCCTGTCGTCGAGAATCATCGCTCATCTCCCCGCAACGCCGCATTGTCCGAATGTCGTGGCCACCCCGCAAGCCCATGACCTAGACTTCTCCGCGATTCGGGGTGACGGGAGGAAGACGGCCATGGAGGTGCCGCGCGCCGCAGGCAGCACGCCGCCCGACGAGCTGGCGGACGCCATTGCGGAGCACGGCTGCGTCATCATCGAGAATCTCGCGGACGAGACGGTGGCGCGGGCGGCCGGGGAGCTCGAACGCCATATCAGGCAGGCGCCGTTGGGTCCCGGCAACTTTCACGGCGACTTCGCCAAGAACGTCGAGGGCCTCGTCGGCAGGTCCGCGGCCGTTCACGATCTGATGATCGACGAGACCGTCCTTGCCCTCGCCGACCGTCTGCTCCTGCCCAACTGCGTGCGCTACCAGATCAACTACACCGGCATCATGCACCTCGAACCCGGCGCCGGGGCGCAGGAGCTTCATCGGGACGGCGACATGTACCCCTTCCGCCACCCTTCGCCGCCCACCATCATGGCGACGATGTGGGCCGGCACCGAGTTCACCGCCGACAACGGCGGCACCCTGCTGGCGCCGGGCAGCCACCTGTGGGAGGACGAACGCCGGGCCGGGGCCGCAGAAGTGGTCGCCGCGGCCATGCCGGCGGGGTCCGCACTCGTCTACCTCGGCGGCCTGATACACGGCGGCGGCGCCAACGCGAGCGACCGCAGCCGTACCGGCATCGCCGTCCAGTACAGCCTGGGCTGGCTGCGCCAGGAGGAGAACCTCCACCTCGCCGTGCCGCCCGGACTCGCCCGCACCCTCCCCGACCGGCTGGCCCGCCTGGTCGGCTACGACTTCGGCGGACCGTTCTGCGGTTTCGTCCATGGCGACGACCCGCACCGCCTCATCGAGGACGAGCCCCTCGGCGGGCGCCGCCACTCGACGCCCGAGCTCGACGAGGCCGCGGCCGCCGTCAACAGGTGGCGCTGGGGAGAGATCGAACCTGTCACGAAACCGAAACGCGCATCATGAACACCCTCGCCACTTTCGAACACGGCACGCCGGTCGGGACCGTCCACGAGTTCCTCATGGAACACGGCTATGCCGTTCTCACCGCGACGGCGGGCGGGCGGACACGCGAGGCCCTCGCGGAGCTTGCCCCGCACATCGACGCCGCCGCCTTCGGCCACGACGACTTTCTCGGCCGGCGGACCAAGCGCGTCGGCGGCGTCCTCGCCAAGTCGCCCGCAGCGCGGCACCTGGCTCTCGACGATGTCGTCATGGAGCTCTGCCGGCGGACGTTCCTTCCCTTCAGCCCGAACTGGCAGCTCAATTTCTCCGGCATCATGCACCTCGAGCCCGGAGCCGAAGCCCAGAGGCTCCACCGCGACGGCAGCCTCTACCCTGTCCGCCACCCCTGCCCGCCCATGGTGATCGCCGCCATGTGGGCGCTGACTCCCTTCCGGGAGGACAACGGCGGCACGCGCATCGCCCCGGGAAGCCACCTGTGGGACCACGGCCGCCTGCCCAGGGACAACGAGGTCGTGAGCGTCTCGATGCCCGCGGGAGCGCTCCTGCTCTACACCGGCGGGCTGTGGCACGGCGGCGGCCGGAACCGCTCGCGGTCCGCGCGCACCGGCCTTGCCCTCCAGTACAGCTGGAGCTGGCTGCGCCAGGAGGAGAACCAGTATCTCGCCAACCCGCCGGACGTCGCGCGGCACTACGACGAGCGCCTGCGGCGCCTGATCGGCTACGATTTCGGCGGCCCCTATCTGGGCTTTGTCGACGGCGACGACCCCCACCGCGTCTTCGAGCCCGGCCACGCCGGCCCGCCCCGCCGCTCGCGGCCGGAGATCGACGAGCGCTGCCTCGCCATCGAGCCGTTGCGCCTCGGCGAAACCCGGGCCGTGGCCGCTCCCGGCGGGGCCGGCGAGGCCGTGGAGGGCTTCACGGGGCCGCACATCGCAGGATCCTGAAGGACAAGGAGGGCGCCATGTCTTCGATTCGTTGCGTGAAACCATCGGAACGCGTGTTCAACCAGATCGGCGGACCCCCCGGCCGCATTGCCGTCGCCCGCGACGTCTCGACGGCGGAAAGCCGCTCGTTCGGCGCCTCCGTCGGCACCTTCGAGCAGTGCGACATGGAATGGACCGTCCTCTACGACGAGTACATCTACATCCTGGAAGGCCAGCTGGTCCTCGAGACTCGGGAGGGCACCTTCGAACTCAATCCGGGGGACGGCATCTGGCTGCCCGACGGCACCTGGATGATCTACCGCGCCGAGTACGCCAGGGCCCTCATCGTCGTTCACCCCGTCGACTGGCGGGAGATTCACGGCATCGGGTGAGCGGCGACGAGAAGGCTCGACGTGTCGAGTCCCGCAAGGATGGCGACGAGATCGTCCCTGGCGAAGGCGACGCATCCGGCGGTCGGGGCATAGTCCGGGGAGGCCAGATGCAGGAAGATGGCGCTGCCGGCACCGGGCACGGGCCTGGTGTCGTTGTAGCCGACGACGACCACGAGATCGTAGAGGCGGTCGCGGCGCCACATGATTTCGTGGCCGGCCGGGAACGGCAGGCGCACGGGCCTGTTGTAGTCCCGGTGGCGGGGGTCGTCGCACCAGGCGTCCCGCGGCGCGATGGGAGAGACCGGCAGAACGCATGCGGGCGCCGTCTCGCGGTCGGGCCGGTAGAGCACCCTGTGCAGGGGCCAGGTCCCGGCGGGCGTGCCTCCGTCGCCCTCCCTCTTGGCCGCGACGACGCCCGCGAATCCGATCGCGCAGCGATAGGTCCGCCCCCGGAAAAGGGCGCATCCGGGCGCGTGGACGACGATGTTGCCGGTCACGAAACCCGATCCTTCCATCCGCCGGGCGGCGCGGCGGAGTCGAATCCGGAACGGCCGCCGTCATGAGCATAGCGGGCAGGCGCATCCTTGTCGCGAGCGCCGATGCCGCGCTCTCGGACGCGATCGCCGAGCAGTTGCGCCTCGAGCGGAGCACCGAGGCTCTATGCTGCGACAGCCTGGCCTCCGCGCTGGCAAGCCTCGGGACCGCTGCAGTCAGCGCCGTGATCGCGGACGACGGGCTGCCCGACGCCACGGCCCGTGACCTCCACCGCGCGCTGCGGCTCACCGGCGTCACCGTCCCCATCATCGCCCTGGTCGCCCCCGGCGGCGAGGCGGACGGCGAGGGGATGGAGCCCGTCGTCAAGCCGTTCCGGCTCGGCGCGCTCGTGGCAAGGCTCGAGGACCTTGTCGAGCGGGCGGAGCGACGCCTGCCGGACACCGTCGTCATCGGGCCCTTCGATTTTCGTTCCGGGTCCGGCCTGCTGGTTCACCGGTCGAGCGGCGAGGAGCGCCGCCTGACCGACAAGGAGGCCGGCATCCTCGGCGAACTGATCCGCGCGGGCGGTGCGGTGGTCGCCCGCGATGTCCTGCTGGCCAGGATCTGGGGCTATCGTGCGGGCGTCGAGACCCGCACCCTAGAGACGCATGTCTGGCGTCTGCGCCGCAAGATCGAAGGGGACCGGTCCGGGTCGCACATCCTCGTGACGGCGCCCGGCGGCTACCGTCTCGAGACCTGACGTCAGCGCCGCCGGTCGACCGCGGCCGCCATCAGGACCCCGCCTGCCGCCGCGCCTACGGTGAGGACGCCGAAGACCGGCGCCAGGGTCGCCCAGCCCCTGTCGTCGATCAGCCAGCCGGCCACGACGGGCGCCAGGAGGATGCCGATGCTGCGGCCGGTCATCAGCGGCGCGAAGGCCGCAGGCCCGGCATGCTCGCCGCCGACGAGGCGGGCCGGCACGGCGAACATGCAGGTCGGGGGCGCACCGGACACAGCGCCGTAGGCGGCGATGGCCACCAGTCCGGTCCACGCGCCGAGATGGGGAGCGGCGAACCAGACCACGGCCTGCACCAGCGTCGCGCCGCCGAAGAGCAGCCCGAGTGGAACCCGGGAGCGCAGCAGCCATCCCGTCGCCAGGCAGCCCAGCAGGACGCCGATCACGGACACCGCGTTCACGGCGGCCGCCACGTTCGCGCCGACGGCGAAGCGCTCCACCATGTAGTCCGGAAGCCAGGTCATGAACGTGATGTACTGGCCGCCCCAGGCGGCGAAGACTCCGGCGGTGAGCCAGATGACGAGGCGCTGCCGCGCATCGATGGCCTCCTCGCCGCGTCCGCCGGAGGAGAGCGCCCGCACCACGGTCGACCGCCTCACCCCGAGCCACAGGCCGAGCCCGGCCGAGAGACCGAGGGAGAGCCACCACAACGGCCGCCAGCCCAGCTGGTCGAAGAACAGGAAGCCGGTCGCCAGCGCGAGAAGCTGACCGACAGGCACCCAGATCGCGACGATCCCGGCCACCAGCGGAAGGTCCCTCTCGGAGGCCGAGCGGTTGGCGATCGAGGCGCCGGCGATGGCGAAGACCGCATAGGCCACCCCTTCGACGGCCCGGGCGGCGAGGTTGAGCCAGGCGTCCCCGGGAGCGGCGAGGGTGACGACGTTCCCGGCGAGGAAGCAGGCGAGCGAACCGGCCATGACGGTTCCCGGGCGCCTCCCGGTGACGGAGCCGGCGGCCATCGAGAAGAAGACGCCCGAGAGTGCGTAGACCGATACCATGGCGCCGGCAACGACGCGCTCGTAGCCATAGGCCTCGATCAGCAGGGGCAGCGCCGGCGGCAGCTTGAGCATCTGGAAGGCGGCGAAGCTCGATACCGACAGGCCCAGCCAGATACCGCCCCAGTCGCTGCGTCCCGACCGCGGGTCCGTCGTCACAAGGCGCGCCCCGTGACCTCGCCGAGCGTGAACAGCGCCTCGAAGGGAATGCCGGCGGCCTCGAACAGGGCGCCGCCACCCTGCCCGCGGTCGACCACCGTGATCACGTGCTCCACCGTGGCGCCGGCGTCGCGCACCGCCTCGACGGCCGCCATGGTGGAGCGACCTGTCGTCATCGTGTCCTCGAGGAGCGCCACCGGGTCGCCCGCCTCGAGAAGTCCCTCGATACGCCGCTGCGTGCCGCGGGTCTTGGCCTTCTCCCGCACGTAGAAGCCGCGCAGGGGCGCACTGGAGCGGAAACTCTCGCACAGGACCGAAGCCACGAGAGGTATGGCGGCCGTCGCCATGCCGCCGACGCCGCGAACGCGGCTGCCGTGGAGCCTCGTCACGATCATGGAGGCGATTGCGCAGGCGCCCTCGGCATGCATGGTCACCCGCCGCAGATCGACATAGACCGCCGAGCGCCGGCCGGACGCCAGCTCGAAGTCGCCTCCGTCCAGCAACGCCAGTTCCCTGATCAGGCGCAGAACGGTTTCCCGCGGTGCGGACATGGCAGCGCCTCCCGGCGTGGTCATCGAAGGAGCGACGATATACCCTTGCTCGGCGGCATGACATGACGTCGACGTCTTTCGCGAGGGGACCCATGGCCGAAGGCGGCGAGTTCCTTGTCAGGTTCCGGGGAGTCCGCGGCAGCATACCCTGCAGCGGACCGCGGACCGCGCGCTACGGGGGCAACACGTCCTGTCTCGAGATCCGTTGCGGCGGCAGGCTCCTGATCCTCGATGCGGGAACCGGCATGCGCTCCCTTGCCGAGTCTCTCGGCGACGGACCGGTCGTTGCCGATCTCCTCATGTCCCACACCCATCTCGACCATGTCTGCGGGTGGCCCTTCCTTCGCGCCCTCAACCATGCCGGGACGCGGCTGACGGTCCGCGCCGGCCACCTCGGATCGCCGCGCCTCCTCGAGGAGGTCTTCCGCCATCTCCTCGAGGACCCCTCCATGCCGGTCACGGCGCGTTCGCTCAAAGCCGCCGTCACGTGGACCGTCTTCGAAGCGGGGGAATGCCTGACGGCCGGCGAGGAAATCACGATACGCACGGCGAGCCTCAACCATCCCAACGGCGCCTGCGGCTACCGCATCGAACACGGCGGCAAGGCGCTGTGCTACGTCACCGATACCGAGCATGTCGTGGGCCGGCCGGACCACAACATCCTCGGTCTCATCGAGGGCGCCGACATGGTCGTCTACGATTCCTCCTACACGGACGAGGAGTTTCCGTCCTTCGTGAACTGGGGCCACTCGACCTGGCAGGAAGGCGTCCGCCTCTGCGACGCGGCCTCGGTGAAGACCTTCGTCGCCTTCCATCACGACCCTTCGCACGACGATGGGCGCATGGACGAGATCGCCGCGGCGCTCGAGCGCAGGCGTCCCGGGTCCATCGTGGCACGCGAAGGCATGGCGCTGGTCCCGTGAGCGGACGCGGCCGCCTGCGCCGCCTCGCCATGGGACTCGCGACGGTCACGGGCGTGGCCCGCCTGGGGTACTTCATCCCGTGCCGCCATGCCGGCGCGATGGCGCCTTCGGGGGGCTACGACGCCATCACACGGCTCTTCGACCGGCACGCCCCCTCCTTCCTCGAGCTCGTCGGCACCCTCGAAGGGTATGCCGGCGACCTCGGGGCAATCGGCAGCGACGACCCCGCGCCGAACCCGCGCTGGAAGCAGGACTGGTTCCCGCGCCTCGACGCCGCGGTCGCCTATGCCATGGTGCGCGGGCGAAAACCCCGGCGGATCGTCGAGATCGGCTCCGGGCACAGCACCCGTTTCATGGCCCGCGCCATCGCCGACGGCGGCCTCGAGACCAGCCTGGTCGCCATCGATCCCGCGCCCAGGGCCCCCCTGCCCCGCGACTCCGTCGTCCATGTGCGCATGCCGCTCCACGACGCGGACCCGGCGCACGTGGCGGCTCTCGGGGTGGGCGACATCCTCTTCGTCGATTCGAGCCACATCGCCATGCCGGGAAGCGATGTCGACCGGGTGCTCAACCGGATCCTGCCCGACCTGCCCGCCGGGGTTCTGCTCCATTTCCACGACATGTTCCTGCCCTTCGGCTATCCCGATTCCTGGCGCTGGCGGGGCTACAACGAACAGCTCGCGGTGGCGCCGCTGCTGGCCTGCGGGGCCTTCACGCCGCTCTTCAGCAGCCGCTACGTGACCCGGCGCCACCCCGGCGCCGTCGAGACCGGCGTTCTCGCCCGCCTTCCCCTGACCGAAGGTGCCCTCGAAAGCAGCCTGTGGATGGTGCGGCGGTGAAGACGATCGTACGCAGGCTGTGGGCGGCGCTGTTCTTCGAACCGGTGGACGAGCGCCTCCCGGAACGGGTCAGGGCGCAGATCGCCCGGGACCAGGCGACGAGCGAGGTGCTGATCGGCTGGGTGCAGATGACCGGCATCCTGCTGTTTGCCGCGCTCTATTTCCTGGCGCCCCGGACCTTCCCCGAGGATGCCGCGCTCGAACCCGTTCCCTGGGCGCTGGGCACCTACTTTCTCTTCACCGTGCTGCGTCTCGTCCTCGCCCATGCCAGGCGGCTGCCGGACTGGATGATCGTGGCATCGATCGTCGTCGACATGACCGTGCTCCTCGTGACGATCTGGAGTTTCCACCTCCAGTACGAGCAGCCGCCGGGCTTTTCGCTCAAGGTGCCGACGATGCTGTACCTCTTCGTGCTGATCGTCCTGCGCACGCTGAGATTCGACCCCCGCTATGTCCTGATGGCCGGCGTCTGCGCCACCGTCGGCTGGCTCGCGATGCTGGTGTACGCGCTCCATCTCGCTCCCGCCCCGAGCACGGTGACGCGCGATTACGTTCACTATCTCTATTCCAGCGACATCCTGATCGGCGGCGAGGTCGACAAGATCCTCACCTTCGTCCTCGTCACCGGCATCCTCTTCATCACCCTGACCCGGGCGCGCCGGCAGCTCTTCCGCTCGGTGGCCGCCGGCGAGGCGGCAAGCGATCTGACCCGATTCTTCTCGCCGGAGGTCGTCGACCGGATCACCCACGCCGAGAATGTGGCGAGCGCCGGCGAAGGCGTCCTGCGCGACGCCGCGATCCTGTTCGTCGACCTGAGGGGATTCACGTCCTTCTCGAGACGCGCCGGGCCCGACCGGACCCTGGCCCTGCTGTCGCGCTACCAGGGCCTCGTGGTGCCGGCCGCCGGCGCCCATGGCGGCACGGTCGACAAGTTCATGGGCGACGGCGTCATGATCACCTTCGGCGCGACGGCCCGCAGCAGCACCTTCGCCGCCGACGCGCTCAGGGCCGCACTCGACATCGACAGCCGCCTGGCCGCCTGGAACGGGCGCCGGAAGGACCGCGGACAGCGGCTCCTCGACTGGGGCATGGGACTGGCCGCCGGCACCGTCATCTTCGGAACCGTCGGCGACGAGTCGCGCCTCGAGTACACGGTGATCGGTGAAGCCGTCAATCTCGCCGCAAAACTCGAGAAGCACTGCAAGGCGGCGGGGTCGCGCCTCGTCGTGGCGGGCGACACTCTCGTTCTGGCCCGCCAGCAGGGCCTGACGGGAGGCGCCCTCGAGCGGCGCGCCGGCGAGGAGGTCGAGGGAGTCCCGGCTCCCGTTGACATCGCGGTGCCGGCACGGGAAGCATGAGGCAGCAAGAGGGAGGGGTCATGAAGGACAAGGTGGCGCTGATCACCGGAGGAAATTCCGGCATCGGCCGCGGCATCGTCCGGCGCTTCGCCGCCGAGGGTGCGCGCATCGCCATCGTCGCGCGCAACGAGGAACGGGGAGCCGACGTTCTCCGCGAGGTGACGGCGGGCGGCACGGATGCGGCGTTCTTCCCGTGCGAACTCTCCTGCGAGACGGCCACGGCCGCCATGGTGGACGCAGTCGTCCGGCGCTTCGGCGGCATCGATGTCGTCGTCAACAATGCCGGTGTCGGAGGCCGCCGCGCGCGCGTCGACGATCGTGATTCGCCGGGCGTGCGCTGGCAGAAGCTGCGCGGCCCCAATCTCGATGCGCCCTGGTTCGTCAGTTCCTACGCGCTGCCGCACCTGGCGAAGAGCGGCGGCAGCATCGTGTGCATCAGCTCCACCGCCACCTGGCACGGCAACTGGGGGACCTACAGCATCGCCAAGGCCGGCGTCGAGGCGCTGGTGCGCAGCTTCGCCGCGGAGGGCGCCGCGCTCGGCGTGCGCTGCAACGGCGTCTCCCCGGGCTGGATCACGACGGAACGCGACCACGAGGATCCCCCGGCGGGAGGCGGCGACTGGACGGTGCCGCCCTCGGCGCTGGGCCGCATGGGGACCCCTGCGGAAATCGCCGCGGCGGTCCTCTTTCTTGCCGGCGACGATGCGAGCTTCGTGACCGGCCAGACCCTGATCGTCGACGGCGGCCTGATGGTGCTCGACTATCCCTCCATGACGATGCTCGAGGACTCCGGCCCCGGCATGATGTCGGGAAGCGGCACGGGCCGGCCGGCCGGCGCCTGATCCGGGAGGGCCTGCGGTGCTGACGACGGGAAGCCAGGTCATCTCCATCGCCGGCATGGAGGGCGACACCCTCGACGTCTTCCTGATCGCGCTGGCCGTGGTCGCGGTGAGCATCTGGATGCTGTTCCTCAATCCGAGGCTGCCCGTCCCGCGGGGCTCGCCCGGCATCGTTCGTTTCTTCCTGGAATTCGCCAATGACTGGCTGCGCATCTTCGGCATCCCGGCGGGCTGCTTCTTCCTGCCCATCGGTTCGATGCTGGTGCTGGCGACCCTCGAAGGGGGGCTCGCCTTCTGGCACTGGCCGGTCGCCCTCGTCATGTTTGCCGCGCTCATGGTGTGGCGCCTGAGGTAGCGCCGTTGACGGGATGCCGTCGCGACAGCAGACTCGTGCGGTCCGGACAACGGGGTTTCCCTTGAGCGAGGATCATGCGGTTGCGGGAAAACCGCGGGTCGATGGCGAACTGCTGCGCCGCCTGATGCAAAAATCGGACCGCGCCGGCCTGCTGCAGCTGGCAAGCCACCTCCTGGCGATAGGGGCGTCGGGCACCGCGCTCTGGACGACGTGGGGAAGCTGGTGGGGCGTTCCCTGCTTCCTTGTCCACGGACTCCTCGTCAACTGGCTCTACGCCGCCCAGCACGAGGCCTGCCACGACACCGTTTTCCGGCGGCGGGCGGCGAACGAATGGCTCGGCCGCTTCACCGGGTTCGTGCTGCTCTATCCCCGCGACCACGACCGCTGGCAGCATCTCTGTCACCACCGGCACACCCAGGACCCCGAGCGCGATTCCGAACTCGTCTATCGCAGCCTCTTCAGCGGCCGCTTCGCTCCCTGGCTGGCGATTTCGGGCCTCTCCCTGTGGTCCGGGCTGCTGGGCATCCTGGTCCAGCATGCCGTCACCGGACGGCGGCGTCCGCATTCGGAGTACTATCTCAACGAGGACATGGAGCGCCGCGTTGTCGCCGAGGCGCGCTGGCACCTGGCCCTCTATGCGCTCGTCGCCGCCGCATCGGCCTGGTTCGGGACGTGGGCCGCCGTGATCCTCTGGTGGGCGCCGATGCTGGCGATGTCGTGGACGCACCAGGTCCAGAACATCATCGAGCACGACGGCATGCCGTTCGTCCGCGATACCTGGAAGAACACGCGCACCATCCGCACCAACCCCGTGATGCGCTGGCTCGCCTGGCAGATGGTCTATCACAGTGCGCACCACACCTACCCCGGCGTCCCCTTTCACCGCCTTCGCGAGCTTCACCGGGCGATCGTCGAGGTCCGTGGCGAGGAGGCCCTGACCTCGACCTATCCCGAGCAGTTCGCCAGGACTCTGGCCGCGCCGTTCTCGCGCGACATGCGCCCGGCCGCCGCATGAGGGCATCGAGAGGCCGTCCGGGCACGCTCTTTCTCGTGGCCGGTCCCAGTGGCGCGGGCAAGGACACGCTGATCGCCGGCGCGCGCCGCTGTCTCGCGGGGAATCGCCGCTTCTTCTTTCCCCGGCGCGTCATCACCCGGCCCGCCGATGCCGGCGGCGAGACGCACGAGGCCATGGAGCCGCAAGCGTTCACGGCCGCCGAGGAGGCGGGCGCCTTCGTCCTGTCGTGGCGGGCCCACGGCCTCGCCTACGGCCTGCCCCGGTCCGTCGCCGCGGGTCTCGAATCGGGATCCCACGGGGTCGTCAACGTCTCGCGGACGATGATCGCAGAGGCGCGCAGGCGCTTCGCCCGGGTCCACGTCATCCTCGTCGAGGCGTCTGCGGCGAATCTCGCCGGGAGACTCGGCCGCCGGCGGCGCGAATCCCCCGCCGCGCAGGCTGCGCGTCTCGAGCGCGCCCCGGCTGTCCCGGTCGGGGGCGACGTGACGCGGCTTCCCAACGACGGCCCGAAACACCGGGCGATCGCGGACCTGGTGGCCATCCTCGAGAGCGTTGGCCACGACCAGGAGAGGAGGCATGTCTGACCGCGAGATTGCCGAGCTCGAACGGCAGATCGGCGAACTGACCGCCAGGGTGAACGGCCTGCGCAGGTCCGCCGCTCCCCGCGAGGTGCCGAACTACACGTTCCGCACACTCGACGGCGAGGTCACGCTTGTCGATCTCTTCGCCGGCCGGCAGCATCTTCTCGCCATCCACAACATGGGCCAGGGATGCCGCTTCTGCACCCTGTGGGCCGACGGCTTCAACGGCCTTCTCCCGCACCTGGAATCGGCGCTCTCCGTGGTCCTGCTCTCCAGGGACGCACCGCACCTCCAGCGCGAGTTCGCCGGCTCGAGAAACTGGCGGTTCCGCCTCGCTTCCCACGGCGGCGGGCGCTACATCCGCGAGGAGTCCGTCGTGGAGGGCGGGGAGAACATGCCCGGAGCGGTTCTCTACGAACGCTCGGGCGCCGCCGTGCTGCGCAGGAACAGCGTCGTCTTCGGCCCCGGCGACCTCTTCTGTTCCCTGTGGCACCTGCTGGCTCTCGCCGGCATGGGTGAAGCCGAGTGGACCCCGCAGTACAGGTACTGGCTCCCGCCCGAGGCACTGGACGACGAAGGCCAGAACCGCCTGGAATGACGCCTCGCGGCCGACGTCCGGAGACCGGCTTCGGGCACGCCGTCACGGGTTCCGGCGCCGGCCTCCATGACCGACAAGACCGGCCGCATCCGTACCCGGGATCCCTCGCCCGGAGGGACGCGCAGGCGTCTCGATTGACCGGTCAATCTAAGCCCTGTAGCCTGTTTCTCGACTCATGGGAGGCGAGGCTATGTGCGCGGTATGCGGTTGCGGACATGAGCACGATCATCAGGCGCACGAGCACGTCCATGACGATCATCTCATCGCGGTCGAAAAGAGCATCCTGTCGAAGAACGACCGGTTCGCCGACATCAACAGGCGCCGCCTGTCCGGCGATCGCATCTTCGCCGTGAACCTGGTCTCCAGTCCAGGCGCCGGCAAGACGACGCTTCTCGTCGAGACGGTGAAGACCCTCTCGCGAACGATGCCGGTCTCCGTGATCGAGGGCGATCAGGCCACGGCCCACGATGCCGACCGGATCCGGGCGACAGGCGTCAGGGCCGTCCAGATCAACACGGGAAGCGGCTGCCATCTCGACGCCCATATGGTCGGACACGCCATGGACGACCTGGCGCCCGCCCCGGGAAGCGTTCTGTTCATAGAAAACGTCGGCAACCTGGTCTGTCCCGCGTCGTTCGACCTGGGCGAGGCTGCGAAGGTCGTGATTCTTTCCGTGACGGAAGGGGACGACAAGCCGCTCAAGTACCCCGACATGTTTGCGGCGGCGCATTGCATGGTCCTCAGCAAGATCGACCTCCTGCCGTATGTCGATTTCGATACCGGCAAGGCGGTCGAACGGGCGCGGCGCATCAATCCGGACCTGCAGATCCTGGAACTCTCCGTGCGCGACGGAACCGGCATGACCGGGTGGCTGGACTGGATTGCCGTCAACTCGGGCGGCGGCGAACGCCCGGGACCGTCCGCGTTCCGCTCGCGCGAGCCGGTGGCCGTCCAGGTCATGTAAGTCCCCGATGCACGAACTCGCACTCGCACGGAGTCTGGTTGAACTGGTCGATGACTACGCGGCGCAGCACGGCAACCGGAAGGTGCGCCGGATCCACGTGCGCCTCGGCGTGCTGTCGGCCATGACGCGAGCCCTCTATTTCTGCTTTTCCTCGGCGTCGCGCGGCAGTCTGTGCGAGGAGGCCGTGCTCGAAATCGAGGAAGTACCCCTGACCGTTCGCTGCGCCGGCTGCAGGGCGGTGAAACAACCCAGCGGCCGCTACAACTTCCGCTGCCCCGATTGCGGCCTGCCGACACCCGACATCGTGAGCGGCCGGGAAATGCAGCTGGCGACCATCGAACTGTGGCCGCCTGATTCGTCGAGTCGGCCCGATCGGGCGATCGCGGCCGATGAGCGGGGAGAACGCCTGCATGCCTAGAGAACCATCCAGCGCATGGGACTTCGTGCCGCACCAGCACCGCGGTCCTCACCGGGAGACGGCGCCGGACGCCCATGTCAACTCGCCCACCAGGCACAACGCAGCGTTCAAGGCGCCGGGGCTGCGCACCTTCATGGGTGCGCCCTACTGCGAGCCGGACCGGGAGAGCGTCAGGCAAGCCGGCGCGAAAATCTGCTTCCTCGGCGCTCCATGGGACCAGGGAACGATCGTGCGCACCGGAACCTCGAGCGGACCCGAGGGCGTGCGCGAGGCTTCGACCCAGTACTTCCCCTACATGTTCGAATACGACGTCGACCTGATGGCCTTCTTCAATGTCGTCGACTGCGGCGACATTCCCATCGTCCCCGGCAACAACAGCCTGTCGCAGGCCTACATGTGCGACTACGTCACCGAGTGCCTCGAGGGAGGCGCCAAGGTCATCCTCGTCGGCGGCGACCACTCGGTGCCGATACCGGGCGCACGCGCGCTCTCCGGGCATCTGGAACGGCACCGTCCAGGCGCCAGGATGGGCTACCTTCACATCGACTGCCATCTGGACGCCGCGGTCGACTGGGGCGGTATCGAGATCACCAATGCCTCGGGACCGCCGGAGGCGCTCAAGCTTCCAAACTGCAATGCCGAGAACATGGCCCACATGGGCTCCCGCAACGGCCTCAACCCGAAGGACTGGATGGACTTCTGGATCGACAACGACATGCCCATCGTGCCCATGTCGGAGATCGTCGAACGCGGGATCGAGCCCTGCACGCGTTTCATTTTCGACCGGGCCTGGAACGGTACGGAGGCGGTCTACGTCTCCTGGGACACGGACTCGCTGGATGCCAGCTGCATGCCGGGGACCAGCTGCCCCGAGTGCTACGGCATCAAGGCCCGTGAAGCCCTGCAGCTGGCGCGAATTGCCGGCGAGTACGGCGCCGACGTGCTCGAGCTGGCGGAATTGTCTCCGGTCTTCGATGCCAGCCAGATCAGCATCAAGCTCGCCTGCAACCTGATCTATCACTACCTGGGAAGCCGTGCGGCCACGCTTCGCAGCCGCGGCGAACATCCCTGAGGCGCGCGGCATGAAACACCAGTGTCAACAGGAGGCGCCATGAACCCCGCCAAGGCTTTTCTGCACCTCTTCTCGCCGCTTGGCGGCGATGATGCGGACAACTATAGATCGCCGGGGCAGATATCCTTCCTGCGCGCTCCCTTCGTTTCCCTGGACGACGACGAAGCGTTGCGGAGCACCGGGGCGACCCACGCCTATCTGGGAGCGCCCTACGACGAAGGCAACGTCGGCAAGCCGGGCTGCGAAGACGGCGCCCGGGAGTTTCGCGTCGCGTCCCTCGACTACTTCCCCTACTGGTTCGAGTTCAATGTCGACCTCCATGGAACGGCGATCGACTGCGGCGACGTGCAGATGCCGAGAGTCAATCCGGAAGTCGCTCACCAGCGCATCTACGCGGCGGTCAGGAAGGTGCTGGCGGCGGGACTGACGCCGATCATCTGCGGCGGCGACCGTTCGATCTCCATACCTGCGGCGCGGGCCCTTTCCGATCACCTCGGCGAGGACAGGAGCATGGGATACATGCACCTGGGCGCCCATCTCGACATGTCCGACAGCTGGGCCGGGGAACGCAGCGTCAGCACCTGCGCCCTGGCGCGGATTACGGAACTGAAGAACCTGCATGCCGGCAACGTGGCCCACATCGGTGCCCGGAACTCGTTCAATCCCAAGGATCACATCGACCTCGTGAAGGCACGCGGCATCCGCTTTCATCCCATGCTGGAAGTGCTCGAGCGTGGCATCGACGATGTCATGGACGAAGCGACCGCGCGGGTCTGGGACGGCACGGACGGCCAGTACCTGAGCTTCAACTTCAACGTGATGGACTCGTCTGCCGCGCCGGGCGTCACGGCCACCGAACCCGGGGGCCTGGAATCCCGCGAGATCATGCGGGTCGCCGCCAGGATCGCCGACAAGGGCGGCCCGACGGTCTACGACGTCACGGAGCTTTGCCCGATGTTCGATGTCAGCGGTTCGACGTCGCGCATGGCTGTCTGCGTGATCCTGCGCATCATGGCCGGAATCGGTGCGAAGAGCGGCCGGGTGATCGACAGCTCGCTGCGCCGGCCCGGGTGGCAGCACGGTTCGTGACCGGACCCCCGGAGCAACCCATTCACCAGCCTTGGCTCAACCTAGAGGGAGATCGACAAGATGACCGAGAACTCGAAGAGACAATCACCGGATGGTGGCCCCCTGCTGAAGCGCAGGACATTCCTCGCCGGCGCGGCGGCGGCCGCGACGACGGCAGCCATGCTGCCCGGACGGGCCTCGGCGGACGGCGAGCTCAACATCCTCGTATGGTGCGACCACGCCGACCCGAACCTGCTCGGACCCTTCGAGTCGGCCCATGGCGTCACCGTCAACGCCAAGACCTACGAGGGCACCGGAACGGCCCTGTCGATCCTTGAGCAGTCCGCGCCGGGAGACTGGGACGTCATCGTCATCGACGCTCCGGACGTGCCGCAGGTGGCGGATCTCGGCATCCTGGAAGAACTTCCGGACGACATCGCGCCCTGGGACGACATCTTTCCGCAGCTGCGCAATGCCCCCTACACCCACGTCGACGGCAAGTCGTACGCCATTCCCGAAAAGTTCGGATACTACGGTTTCTGCTACAACAGCGAAGTCGTGGACCCGGACGACGCCAGGCGGGGCGACATCGCCTGGAACGACAGGTACCAGGGCCGCATCGGCGTCTACGACTACTACTTTCCCGTCCTGCAGATGATCGGGCTGTCGCTGGGACTCAAGCCCGCCGAGATCACCTTCGACGATCTTGACGCCATTCGCGAGAAGCTTCTCGCCATGAAGCCCAACGTCAAGATGGTGGGCGACATCGTGAGCGTGCAGAACGCGCTTGTGTCCGGTTCCGTCGACGTGGTCGTCGGAGGCGCGGAGTTCACCGTGTCGAACCTGATGCCGAGCAATCCCCACCTCGACTGGGTGATCTCGGACGACGGCGGACTGATCTGGAACCAGGGGATCGGCATTCTCGCCAACAGCAACCGCAAGGAGCTCGCAGCGGAGTTCATCAAGTGGATCCTGAGCCCCTCCGGGCAGGGACTCCTGGCGACCTCCGAGTGCTTCTGGGCCATGCCGGCCAACGAGAAGGCGGAGATCTCCGCGGAGGACAAGGTCCACCTGCGCTGGGACGACCAGTCCGATTTCCTCGGGCGCTCGCATGTCTCGCTCCTGCCGGATGCGGAGATGGATGCGGCGATGCTCGACATGTGGACCGAGTTCCTGCAGAGCTGAACATCGGGTAGCGATCCTTCTGCGTTCCAGGAGGACCATGACGGTCAGGGAGAGCGCGCTCAGAGACAGCGACAGGCTCGGCGGACTCTCCCTGACCCGCTGGGCCGTCTATCCGGCACTGGTCTTTTCCGTGCTGTTCTTCGTCGCGCCCTTCCTCGTCATGGTCGCCGTCAGTTTCTGGCAGCGCCTGCGGGGACGGATCGAGGCCACCTGGACCCTCGCCAACTACGAGAAGTTCTTCTCCCGAGACTATCTGGTCGAAGCGCTCGTCAACTCGGTCGAGGTGACGGCGCTCACCACGGTGCTCAGCGTCATCGTCGCCTATCCGCTCGCCTACATCCTTGCTCACTTCGTCGCCGTGCGCTGGCAGAAGATCATTCTCGTGCTCGCGATCCTGCCCTTCTGGACGGCCTACGTTGTGCGTTCCTACAGTTGGCTGCTCGTGCTCTCCGACAACGGGATCGTCAACTCGGCGCTGATGGCCGTCGGCGTGACCGACGAGCCCCTGACCCTGGCCTACACCCGGGGCGCCACGATTCTCGGGTTCGTGCACTTCTTCACCATGCTGCTGACGCTCACCATCTATTCGAGCCTGATCCAGATTCCGCGTTCCCTGGGCCACGCGGCCGCCGATCTCGGCGCATCGCGCGTGCAGATCTTCCTGCGGATCACCCTGCCGCTCAGTCTGCCGGGCGTCGCCGTCGGCGCGTTCCTGACCTTCGTCATCACGATCGGTGACTACATCACGCCCCAGATTCTGGGCGGCAACACGGAGGTGCTGATTCCCCAGGCCGTCATGCTCCAGATCGCCCGGGCCGCCGACTTTCCCATGGCCTCCGTCATGAGCGTCACGCTCATGATCGTTGTGACCTGCGTCTACCTCTTTTCGGCGCGCCACCTGAAGATGGACCGGATCTGATGGCGCGGTGGCTCATCGGGACATCCGCCACCGGCTACCTCCTGCTCGCGCTGGCCTTCATCTATCTTCCCGTCTTCATCCTCGTGCTGTTCTCGCTCCAGAGCGGCGAGTTGCCGGTGCCGCCCTTCGACGGTCCGAGCATGCGCTGGTACCGGGAACTCTTCGCCAACGAACGGCTCCTCGACTCCCTGGTCAATTCTGTCGTCGTCGCGCTGACGTCGGCCCTCGCGACGACAGCGCTCGGGTACCTTGCCGCCTACGGCCTTTCGAGGTCCCCCATTCGTTTCATGGGCGTGGCCCGCTTCCTCCTGATCGCGCCCATCACGGTCTCCTACCTGATCATCGGCATGGGCCTGCTCACCACGTTCAACGTGATCGGCGTCCAGAAATCGCTGCTGGCCGTGGCCGTGGGCCATGTCGTGATCAACCTGCCGCTCGCGTTCGCAATTCTCTTCTCGCAGATGAACGAGAGCCACAGGAACATCGACAGCGCCGCCCACGATCTCGGCGCGAGCGATCTTCAGACCATGGTGCTGATTTCCATCCCGATGATGAGGGTGCCGCTCATCGCGGCGTTCTGCCTGTCGGCGACGCTGTCATGGGACGAGTTCATCATCGCCTTTCTGCTGAGCCGGTTCGAGGTGACGCTGCCCGTGATCGTCTTCGAAATGCTGCGGGCCGGTCTGACGCCCGAGGTGAACGCGGCGGGCACGCTGGTTTTCGCGATCTCGATGGCCGTCATCCTCGTTGCGGCGACTGCGGTGATGTTCCGCAAGGGGGAGCGCTGATGGACGCAAGCTTCGTGACCATACGCAAGGCCCGGAAGGTCTACGGCGACGTGGTGGCCCTCGACGATATCGATCTCGCGATCGGCCAGGGACAGTTCGTCGTCCTGCTGGGTCCGTCCGGCAGCGGCAAGACGACCCTGCTCTCGATCCTCGGCGGATTCACCAGGCCGACGTCCGGCCAGGTCATCATCGACGGCAGGGACGTCACCGGAACGCCGCCCGCCAAGCGGCCGACGGCGACGGTGTTCCAGGACTATGCGCTGTTCCCGCACATGGACGTCAGGGCCAACGTCGCCTTCGGACTGGCCATGCGCCGGGTGCCCCGCTCCGAAAGAGGCCGCCTGGTGGAGCAGGTGCTGGCCGCCGTGGGCCTGGAAGGCTACGCGGACCGGCGCATTCACCAGCTCTCGGGCGGCCAGCGCCAGCGTGTCGCCCTCGCCCGCGCCATCGTCGTCGAACCGGCCGTGCTACTGCTCGACGAGCCCCTGGGCGCGCTCGACCTCAAGATCCGGCAGAAAATGCAGGAGGAACTCGTCGAGTTGCAGCGCCGCATCGAGACCACGTTCGTCCATGTCACGCACGATCAGGAAGAGGCCATGAACATCGGCGACCTCATCGTCGTGCTCAACGCCGGGAAGATCGAGGACATCGGCGCGCCTGAACGGGTCTACCTGCGGCCCGCAAGCCTCTTCACCGCCAGGTTCATGGGCGACAGCAACATCGTTTCCGGCAAGGTGCTCGCCTCCGGCGACGGCCGGACGACCGTGGAGACACCGCTTGGCGTCCTTGCGGCCGACGGACAGGCCGACGTCGGCACGACAGCCCACCTCTCGGTGAGGCCGGAGCTGCTCAGGGTCGGAACCCGTGAACGCGAAGGCACGATCGAACTCGGCGAGGGCATCGTGACGGACCTCGTGTTCCAGGGGGGCCACCGGCGCTACCAGGTCCGCGCGGGCGGCGACGGCGACGTCAATCTCGTGCTCCGCCAGTCCCTGGACGTGGTTCTTGCATCCGGGGAATCCGTGCCGATTCACGTGAGGGCCAGCGATGTCGTGCTGCTGCGGCACTGAGCGGACGGCGCCACGGGCTTGCGCCCGTCTGTCCGGCGCGGGATGATTCCTGCCATGCGCGGTTCACAGGCAAGGAAACGGAATTCCACGTCCGATACGCTCCTCGAGGTCGCTCTCGAATTCTTTTCCACCAAGGCGTATGCGGATGTCACGATTCAGGAAATTGCGGCCCGCTCGAACCTCACCTATTCGCTCGTGTACTACTACTACACGAACAAGGAGGACCTGTTCCATTCCGCCGTATCCCATGCCATCGAGAAGGCCGTCGAAAGCCACAGGAGCGTGAAGGAAAAACACGTATCGCCGGTGGATCTCATCGATGGCTGGCTCGAAAACAACATGAGGCAGTCCGAATCGCTCAAGCGCCTCGTCAAGATCATGTTCGAATTTTCGCGAAAGAGGGACGGCTCGCCGTCCGTCGCCAGGGAAGTCGAGTACTTCTACATGTTCGAAAGAAATCTTCTCGCCGACAGCATCCGCCGCGGCGTCGAACAGGGACTGTTCACATGCACCTCGCCGGAGGAGACGGCGGCGTTCGTTTCCACCCACATCGACGGGATCTTCCACGGAGCACTCGTGCGCCCCGAGCTCGACATCGAGTCCGCGATGAACAGCCTGCGGACCATTCTCTGGAGGCTTCTCGAGTTTCAGCCCCGACCTTCCTGAGCAGCCCGGATCCCCCCGATACAAGGGGAGTTCCAGACCGCACCGCAGCGCTGGCACGTCGACAGCGCGCATCAATCCGGCGCGACCGTCTCGCCCGTATAGAAGGCCGCCGTACGCTGCGCCGTTGCGCGCGCAACGTCGGGATCCGTTCCCGCCGCCTCGGCCGCCCGGCCCCATGCCGCGCTGCTTGCGACGATGAGCGCCCTTCCGTCACGAGTCGTGTGGAACGTTGCAGCGTCCAGCTTGGGTTCGTTCGGCCGCGCAAGATGCAGTTCCATCCCCAGCAAGCCCATCTCCCAGCCGACGCCGACGGCACCGGGACCGAACTCGTGCCAGTGGTCTGACACCAGCGCGGTATGCGTAATCGCAAGGCGCGAGCGCCCGGTACCGTCACTACACAGACGCGCCTCCACCCAGCTCACGTCACCGCCGAATTCCCACGTCAGCCCGAGATACGAGGGACGCTCGCAGTGCCTGATCGTGCCGCCCGCGTTTCCCTCCAGCTGGTAGCGGCCGCCGAGTTCGAGGCGGCCGCTGACCGGCAGGAACCAATACAAATAGACGCACGGTCTACAACGCCTCCTGATCGAAGTAGTCTTCGTCGATCCGCTTGATCTTGTGCAGGACGCGCGTTCGTACGCCGATTCCGTGTCGGACCATCAGATGGTCAAGCTCCGCACCATCGATCAGGACGATCCGCTTCGGGCTTCGCGCCACGTAGTCCCGAGCGGCTCGCGTGAAGCGGGCGGTGGTGACGAACACGCCCTTGGTCGTTCCCGCAGCGTCGATCGCGCCTGCGAAGTTGCGAAGGTCGTTCTCGCCCACGGCGTTGCCCTCCGCATACTTCTTCGCCTGCACGTAGACCTCGTCCAGGCCGAGCGCATCCTCCCGGATCGTGCCGTCGATTCCGCCATCGCCCGAACGTCCCGTCACTCGGCCCATCGCTGCATTGCCGCCGCCGTAGCCCATCGCGATCAGCAAGTCGACGACCACCCGTTCGAGAAACACCGGCGCCGCATCGCGAACCCGATGCAGCACATCGGCCTCCAAAGCGCTGGTCAACTGCCGGGCAGCGCGGTCCAGCGCCTCCTCCGGCGTATCGGAGATTTCTTCGTCCTGCCTCGACGTCGTATCCTTGCCGGGAGGCGGCGCGTTCGCCCGTTGCCGCCATTCGGCAAAATCGGGGTACTCTCCAAGCAGGTTCATATCAATGCGAGAAGGCTTTCGGGACAGCAGTCCTTCACCTTCCTGCGTCAGCCGATACACGCCGCGACGGACCCGCTCCAGCAGCCTGGCGCGCTCCATGTAGATCACGGCCCAGCTCACACGGTTCACGAAAACCGCCTGCCGGCCGTTCGGCAGCATTTCCCGGAGATCTTCGGCAGAGAGTCCCTCGGCAGCAGCGATACGTTCGCGGACACGGGAAAGCGACTGCTCCCCACCGTCGGCGAACACCTTGAGGGCAGGGAGCATCAGTGACTGAAAATCAGGAACGGGCATCGGCCACCGCGTCCGTTGCCACCGACTGCCGGGGCGTCACGCAACTCGCGATCTCGCAGCCCACCGCAGTCTCCGCCTGGCGAAGCTCCCACGTCTTCTGCAAGTTCATCCAGAGTTGGGGCGTCGTCCCGAAGTAGCGCGCGAGCCGCAGCGCGGTGTCGGCACTCACGCCTCGCTGTCCGTTCAGGATCATCGTCACCCGGTTCACGGGCACACCCAACGCCTTCGACAGCGCATTGGCCGACAGCCCGAGTTCATCCAGTTCGTCGCGCAGGATTTCTCCGGGATGAACCGGTTTCATGCCGTTTCTCGCGTTCATGTCAACCGTCCTCAGTGATAGTCCACGATCTCGACGTCGTACGGCCCGTCATCCGTCCAACGGAAGCAGACGCGCCATTGCGCGTTGATCCGAATACTGTGCTGACCGGCGCGGTCGCCGCGCAACGCTTCCAGCCGGTTGCTCGGCAACGCGGCAAGGTCGCCGAGCGTCTCCGCGCTGTCCAGCAGGACCAGTCGGCGCACGGCCTGACCGGCGAAGCTCTGATACGCCGCAACGCGTCGCCCCTCGAAGAAGCGGCGCGTATCCCGATCCTTGAAGCTCCGAATCATGCTTGCTGACGGTAACTTATGTTTCGCCTTACGTAAAGGATCTAGCCACCCGATCCTCACTCTCGCTCCCGCCAACGAGGCGTCCGTATCGTCGGACGACGGGTTGTCGCGCGGCGACCCCGGCAACGTCCGGCAGTGTGTACGCCGCTCGACACGCGTGTGCCACGGTTGCCGCTGCCAACAGTGACGGACAAGCCTGCACCGCCGCCAGAAGTGTGGGCCGAGCGGCTGACGCCGCCGGTGAACGAGACTTCGCGCATTGAATTGTGACCTCGTGCTTCCAATAGTGCCGTCCGGAAGCCGCGCGACGGTTCGGGAACTGTCTCCGCAAGTGCGCGGCGGGCGCTATCGCTCGGGCTAAACGGAACTTCATCGGCTCTCAAGTGGCCAAGCGTCTCTCAACGTCGTGATTCGACGCCATTGTTGGGCTGACGGGCGTGGTTTCAACCTGTCAGGTTTATGGGAACAGTGCGGTCGGGGTTGACCTCCAGGAGTTCGTGATCGTGCCGCCCGCGTTTCCCTCCAGCTGGTAGCGGCCGCCGAGTTCGAGGCGGCCGCTGACCGGCAGGAACCAGCGTGGGATTCGTTCCGCGCTCGTCACGGCGTCCCAGAGATCCTCCACCGTCGTCGCGTAGCTGCGGGCGAGGGTGACCGCGCGGGCGGCCTGTCCGTCGCGCTCCAGGGACGACACTGTGCGCTCCACGGCGCCGAGGAGGCGTTCGACATCCAGGTCCATGGCTTCTCCGTTTCGTCAGGCACGCGATTATCCATGTACATGCCGCTGCGTACAGCAAGGCAAGCCGTGTGGACGATGGCCGACAACAGCAGCGCCCAATGGCGAAGCGCCTCGACGGGCGGGAGCGCCGGCAGGCGGCCCGGCACTTCCTTCACCGCAAGGTGCGGCAACCGTCGTGCGGCCCGATGAAACCCTCCTTGAGGTCGACTTCGGCATCGTCATCCGTCCTGGCGACCCGGCACGGAGATGGCAACGATGGTCCCGGTTGATGGCGACGGCCCGCTTCGCCCGCTCGTCCTGGCGCAAGGAGGTCATCTCCAGACGATGGGCTTCCCCGAACAGGGCCCCGTCGATCCCATGGTGCGGAAGGTGGGAGAACCCCCGGACCGCTGGCGCAGCGGGCCTATGCCGACGGCCGTGTCAGCCGCCGCCCGGGTGCCGCCGGCTCTCCGCCTCTTCGGGCGTGACGTAGAAACCGACGACATCGCCGGCGAGCGAGACACCCAGGCCGTTGAGCAGGCGGTTCACGTAGTTGAAATACCCGCAGATCTGGTTGACCTCGAGAATCGCGCCGTCGTCGACGCCGCAGGCACGCATCCCGGCGAGGTCGCCTTGCGCCATGGCGGCGGGCGCCAGCGTGAGCTTTTCGGCATAGCGAAGCATGGCGAGCTCGCCTGCCCCGAAGGCGTCCTCGGGCCGCCTTGCCTCGAGGGCCGCGAGAATCGCGTCGGCGCGCACGTCGTCGCCGATGAGGTGGCGTGCATTGGCGAAGTGGTTGGCAAGCGAGTAGCCGCAACCGTTGAGAATGCTGACCCAGGAGGCGATCACTTCCTGGAACCACACAGGAAGTTCGTTGCCCTCGTCGTGGAGAACGCTCATGTAGAGCGCCCGGTGACCCGTCATGGTGTGCGGACGCAACGAATGGATGCGCATGACATTGTCCACGTGCCCCGACGGACTGCGCGCACTCTCAAGACAGGCGGCCAGCTCCGGGGAGGCCTCCTCGTCGCCGATCATGGTGATCCACGCCGTCATGGCCGCACTCCACCATGCCGGGGCCGAAGGCGCAAGCCCGCCACGCCGGCCTTGCGCGAACCGGATCTTCTGCCGTAGAGGCGCAGCATCGTGAAGGGAGTCCGGCGATGTCGCAGAGGACCGTGAGGCGCCGCAACCTCAGGCGCCTCCTCGAAGCACGCTCGATCGCCTTCGTCGGCGGCGCCTCGGCGGCCGGCGGGATCGGCTACTGCAGGGCTCTGGGATTCGGCGGCCACGTCTGGGCGGTGAACCCCCGCCGCCGCGAGCTCGAGGGCGTGCCGTGCGTGGCCCGGGTCACGGACCTGCCGGACGTCCCCGACGCCGCCTGGATCGCGGTGCCGCCGCCGGACGCCGTCGAGACCGTCCGGGATCTGGCCGCCATCGGGGCGCCGGCAGCGGTCTGCTATTCCGCAGGGTTCGCCGAGGCGGGCCGCCATGCCCTCGAGCGCGAGCTCGTCGAGGCCGCCGGCGACATGGCCCTTGTCGGTCCCAACTGCATCGGCGTGGTCAACTACCTCGATGCGGTTCCGGTGGCGCTGTCGGCGACCCTCGGCATCGACCGGCCGGAACATGGCGTCGCCCTTGTCGCGCAGAGCGGCACCCTGATCGGCCACATGACCTCGAGCCGGCGCTCGCTGCCGGTGAGCCACCTGGTCAGCATGGGCAACCAGTCCGTCCTCGATCTGGCCGACGGGATCGACGCCGTCACCGACGACGACCGGGTCGACGCCATCCTGCTCTACGCCGAGGGGATCAGGGACGCCGACGCCTTCGCCCGCGCCGCGGGCCGCGCCTTCGACAGCGGCAAGGCCGTCATCGCCCTCAAGAGCGGCACGTCGGCGATCGGCCGGGCGCATGCGCTCTCCCATACCGGATCGCTCGCCGGAGCGGACGCCTTCCAGGAGGCCTTGTTCCGGCGTCTGGGCATCGTCAGCGTACGGTCGCTCCCGGAACTGCTGGAAACGGGCAAGATCCATGCCTACAGGAGCGTACCGCAGGGCAACCGTCTCATGGTCATGACCGCCTCGGGAACCGATTCCGGCCTCTGCGCCGACCTTGCCGCCGCGCACGGTATCGACCTCCCGCAACCCGACGACCGGCAAAGGACCCGATGGAGTGCCGCCCTGCCGGCCATCGCCACGCCGCTCAACCCGGTGGACGTCACCATGGCGCAGTTCGGCGACCGCGAGGCCCAGGCCGACACCCTGCTGACCATGCTCGGGACACCGGCCGATGCGGCGGCGCTCGTCATCAACTACCTCTCCGACGAACCCCATGCCGCATGGGACTCCACCGTGATGGCCATGGTCGACGTCCGCCGGCAGGTGGACATCCCTTGCTTCGTCATCGCCAATCTTCCCGAAGGAGCGCCTCACCGCGTCCGGGAGATGCTCCTGCGCCACGACGTCGTCCCCCTGCAGGGGATGGAGGACGCCATGGCCTCGATCGGCCGCTCCGCGGCCTGGGCCGCCCACCGCCGCCGCCTGCTCGAGCGTGGCGGAGCGAGGGTCGAACTGGTGGGCCGGGGCGCGCTGCGGCCGGGTCCCGTGCTCACCGAACCCCGGAGCAAGCGGATCCTCGCCGGCCATGGCGTGCCGGTGTCCGTCCCCTCTGCCTGTCAGACGGTCGAGGAGGCCGCGGAGCTGGCCCGCAGGATCGGATACCCCGTGGTCCTCAAGGCCCAGGGCGACTCGCTTGCCCACAGGACGGAGATCGGCGGCATCGCCCTCGACATCGGCAGCGACGAGACCGTGCTGCGGACGGCCCGCGCCCTTCTCGACCTGCCGGGCGTCTCGGAGCTCTCGGTGGAAGCCATGGTCACCGACGCGGTCGCGGAGATCGTCGCCGGCGTCGTCCGCGACCCCGTGCTCGGGCTCGGACTCACCATCGGAACCGGCGGCGTCTACGCCGAGGTCCTGCGGGACAGCGCCACTCTCCTGCTGCCGGCGACGCGCGACGAGATCCGCGAGTCGATTGGCGGACTGCGTGGCGCCGCGTTCCTCGACGGTTACCGCGGCCGGCCCCGGGGCGACACGAACGCCCTCGTCGACGCCATCGACGCTCTCGCATCGGCCGCCATCGCCTGCGCCGACCGCCTCCTCGAGATGGAGGTGAACCCCTTCCTCGTCCGCCCGGAGGGCCTCGGCGTCGTGGCCGTCGACGCCCTCATCCGGTGGGGCGAAGGCGAAGCTGAGGAAGCACCTTCGGCACAATCATGACCGCGCCGGCAAGCGCGTGTCCGGGTATTCTCCTTCCGAGGTCACCGCTTCGGACGGCAAATCTCCGCGATGACTGGCCGCCTGTCCTGCAGATGCCATTTCTCTTCCGGCCCTGCCTCCTCAATTCACCGAGGAGGCAGGGTCTCGATGAAGAGGATCGGCATCATGGACATTCCTTCGTCACGACCTCGGCCTGCCGCAGACGCAAAATGCATGCGTGGTGGGAGCGAACACAGGTACAGTCTTGTATACGGGTGCTCTTGCACGCCACTGACGTATCGGCCTCGACACCCCGCCCGCGGCAAGTTCACCCCTGCGGCGTCGCAGACACAAGCCCCCGTTACTCTCGCGACCGCGCCGGCGCGCCGCGCCGGTGGAGGCTTGCATGGTCTCAAGCGAGTCCCGGTCGCGGGCAAATCGCGGCCGTTGCCTGCCGAGCTCGCCTGTGAGGCTCTCTCCGGATCCCAAGCGCAACGGCGGGCGTGCGCAGCCCGATCGGAATGCGGCGATCGATGCCCTCGAGGCGCCCTGCACCCGGGAAGCGGCAGGCCAGTCCAGACGAGGAGCTTATCCCCAATGCAGTTCTTCGGCGACGTCGACGGTCTTCCGGTCTTCGAGTTGATAACCTCCCACTACTGTCCCAACGTTTGGGTCCGCGTGTGTCGTAAATTGATGGTAATATGTCATAATATGGTGATTTCTCCAGTTCTCGACTTGAGCGCGACGCGGGCTTCCGGCACCGTCGGAGCCGTCCATCCCTTCAAGGCGGTGTCCGACCATGTACGCGGGACAGCTCGTTTTCGCCCAGGTCATGGAGCATCTTCCGTGGCACAGGTTTCACCATGACGTCGATGTCTACAACGCCGACCTCAAGATCAAGTCGTTCAGCTGCGGCGACCATTATCGCTGCATGGCGTTCGCCCAATTGACGTGGCGGGCGAGCCTGAGTGACATCGAGACCTGCTTGCGGGCCCAATCCAGCAAACTCTACCACATGGGCATCCGTGGCGGCGTGGCAAGAAACGCCCTTGCCAACGCCAACAACACGAGAGACTGGCGGCTTCACGCCGCATTTACTCAAGACCTGATCAACAGAGCACGAAAGATAGACCTCGTCGAGAGCCACGGGCTCGATCTCGACAACACGGTCCATGCCCTCGACTCAATCCCGCCTGATGAAGCGCCTGTGCAAGCATCACGCCAGGATTGCCAACGCAGCACATGGCGCAGAGGGGATGCTGCATGACGCGGCCCGGAATGCCTTCCCGAGGTCCGCGATTTGGCCGGGCATCAACCAGGTAGGGGCGTCATTCGGCCGCGGCGCCGGGGAAGCTGAAGGGCTCGGGGGCCAGGAACCGCCGGAGCACGTTCGCGGTGATCGCAGCCACGTGGTTGTCGTAGCCGTTCCAGGCCATGCTCCCGGCCCAGGCGATCGAGCCCGTCGAGAATACCGCACCGCCGCCCGGCGTTTCGAAAAACACCATGTCGCTGCGAATAATGTCCGCCTCGGTTCCACCCAGTCCCGGAACGGGATCAAGCATGTCTTCCGGCGTCATCAGATACACGTCCGTATGCCGCTGCGACGACGCCAGGACGAGCGCATGCTCGGGCGTGCCGAGCGCGGGATCGACTGCGTCGAGCTCCAGGCCTGCCGCGCCGCCGCCGCTCAGGCCGAAATCGCCGATGATCTCGTCGTCGACGCCCTCGAAGATGAAGGCGGCCCGGGCATCCCGGCTGGCCTGCGTTCGGCGATAGGGTGCCGAGACGTCGAACCCCTGTGAGACCATGCCGACCCCGACCAGCCGGTTGGGCGGCCGCCCGTTGCGGCGCCAGAGACCCGTGTATTCACCGGTGAAGCTCGCGAAGAACTCGCCCGGCAGCGGCGCGACGGCGCGAATGCCGACCTCGGACTTACGGCACTCGATGACACCGGGCAGCGTGGGATGGAACGAGATGCGCCAATAGAAGCCGTTCCCGCCCAGGTACATGAGGCGCCCGCCCCGATGGACGAAGGCTTCGAGCGCATCAAGCATCGCGGCGCTGTGATACTCGGGATGAGAGCCGGTCAGAACGGCCCGGTAGTTCTCGAGCAGCGACAGACCCTCCCGGTGCAAATCCTCGTCGGTGATGATGTCGAAGCGCTCGCCGCAGTGTTCCAGCCAGCCCAGGATGTGCGTATCGGCGTTGAACTGCCAAAGGTTCGAGCCGGTTCCGCCCATGGCGCCGACAATCTTGGGCTGCATGTCGACCACGGGCCGCAGGCGGGAACTGTAGAAGACACCCGATCCGTCGTTGTGAACGTCGTAGAAGCAAAGCCCGAGCTCGGGGTGCTCCTGCATGAACAGGTCGTGCTTGTTGTGCTCCAGGAGCCTGCCTATCACGATCTCCACTTCCGGCACGTCCAGCGCGATGCGGTTGTTGGCGTAGGCCATGTAGCTTGCCGTCGGCAGCAGGAAGGCCGCGGCCGCCTTCGGTCCATCGCGAGGCGCAAGCACCGCGAGAGGGACGTGGAACTCGTCCTCGTCCGCGTGCAGACGCACCGCGTAGAGACCGCTGCGCAGCCCGTTCGGAATCTCGAGCGCAAAGTCGGTGTCCCAGCCTGCGTCGTAGAGATCGTCGTCGTGGAAGTGGATGGCCGCGTAGCGCTCGGGCGTTTGCTGCCAGCAGAACGCATCCGCGCCCCCGTGCCGTCCGGTCACGCCCCGGGTCGGAAGGTTGACCAACGCGCCGTCCAGGTGCCGGAGCGAGACATCGACCATGCGATGGCTGGAAACTCCGATCGAAAAATCCCACGCGGCCACGAGACCGTCGTCGCCGGCGCTCCCGGACCCGGCCTCCAGCCTGGCGATCATGCCGTCCAGCGACAGCGCCGATGTGTATAGGGAAGGCCGCTCCAGCCGGCCGTTGAAGTGGCGTTCCGCCGGGCGATCCGGCGCCGGGCGCGCGGCCACGGTCAGCGGCGCCGCGACATCGGACGGAACGGCCGGGGCCCACCCCTCACGGGTCACGGTTGCCACCGGGGCCGGCAGGGGGTGCGGCGGGAGGCGGTGCTGCGTGACGGTCATCCGGCCGTCCCGGGCGCTGAGCCTCGCCACCACCAGATACCAGCGCTGCGCCTGCAGCGGGACTTCGGTGGACACTGAGGACGCATCCGCAGCGCTGGCAGCGACAGAGAACTCGAGGGCACCGGAGTCGTTCAGAAAGAGCTCAAAGCCGGCGCCTGTGTGAGGATCACGCCGCGCGAGGATGGTCTGCGGCCCCTCTCCCGGCATCGTCGGCCAGATCGCCGCAAAAGCGGTGAACGTGGAGAGGTCGCGGAACGCCGCGTTGTCTTCGACGATGCCGTAGGAACCCGTATGGATCGGCTGCAAACGCCCCTCGAAGGGACCTCCGAGATCCACGTCGACGGCGTCCTCCCGATAGCCGGGGCCGTCGGGATTGATGTCGCCCTGGACGATGCGGACAAGCTCGGCCTCGTAGCGGGCCGGCCCGTCGCAGCTCACCTTGATCTCAACCGCTTCGCCGGGTCTCGCGCTGAGCCGGTCGGCGTAGGCCAGAATCCTCACTCTCGCATCTCCCGCTGCTGTCCTGCGCCTTTCAGCATTGCCCCTCAGAGCGACAGGGTCTCACCGGTGTGCTGCTGCCAGCGCAGCTTGAATACCTCCCACTCCGCCTCCTTGAGGCTGTGAAACCGGTGGCCCGGAACGATTTCTATGGGATCGCCGCGCTTGCCCGGGATCCTGCCGAGACTCCAGCGCCTGAACGGCTCGTCGACCACCAGCACGTACTTCCCGGCGCAAGGCCCGCCCCGCATCGCGTTCAACACCCGCTGCAACCCGGGGCTGTGAAACCAGTTGCCGGCGTCCAGGTTTCGCTTGAATTCTGCGGCGTAGACTTTGTCTGCTTCGCTGATGCGGTATCGGCCCATGGCTCCTCGCTGGCCGCTGTATCCGCCCCTCGCCGCGCTTGAGCCCGACGTCGCCACGGCATGGAGACGGAGGCTATCCTCCCTGTTTGGGATCCACTATATCGTGATTGCATGCGGGGCATAGAGTCATGAGCGACGCTGAACTCCGCCACCTCTCGGCGACTGAGGCGACCGCTCTCATCCGCGACGGCTCGCTCTCTCCCGTCGAACTGGTGACGAACGCGCTGGAGCGCATCGAAGAGGTCAACCCCACGCTCAACTGCTTCTGCTTCACCTACCCGTCCGAGGCCCTGGACCAAGGGTCTGCTGGATTCGGTGCTCGGGCTCGACGCGCCCGCCGACGTCGAGCTTCATTCGATTGCGGGACTCCCGCCCGTCCCCGTCAACATGCCCGCCGGGTGCAGCTTTCGCCCGAGCTGCTCCCTGGCCCTCGATGTCTGTGCACGATCGTTCCCGGAGTTGCGTGAGGCAGAGCCCGGGCACGGAGCGGCGTGCCACGCAGTCGACGCCGGCCCGGCGCGGTCATGAGCGAGCCTCTCCCTCAGGTGCGCGGCCTCGCCAAGCACTTTCGCCTCAAGCCGCGCAAGCTGTTCGAGAAGCTGCCCGTGCTCAGGGCCGTGAACGGCATCGACTTCGATGTCGAGAAGGGCCAGACCCTGGGTCCGGTCGGCGAGTCCGGGTGCGGAAAGTCCACGGCCGCGCGGCTGGTGCTGCGCCTGATCGAGCCGACCTCGGGCGAGGTGACCTTCGATGGCGTCGACATTCTGCGCAGCTCGCGAACGGCGCTCAGGGCGTTGCGGCGCGAGATGCAGCTCGTCTTCCAGGACCCGATGTCCTCGCTCAACCCGCGCATGCCCGTGGGCGTCTCGATTGCGGAATCGCTCCGGTTTCATCGCGTCGGCACCACGGCCGAGCGTCATGACGAGGCGCGGCGCCATCTTGAGGTGGTGGGGCTTTCGCGGGACTGTTTCGATCGCCTGCCGCACGAGTTCTACGGCGGGCAGGCGCAGCGTATCGGCATCGCGCGCGCCCTCGTCCTTCACCCGAAGCTGTTGATTCTGGACGAGCCGGTCTCGGCCCTCGATGTCTCCATCCGCGCCCAGATTCTGAACCTGCTGATCGAACTTCAGGCTGAGTTCGGTCTCACCTGCGTGTTCATCGCCCGCGACCTCTCGGTCGTCAAGCGCGTGTGCGGCGTGACGGCCGTACTCTATCCGGGAACGATCGTGGAGATTGCAGAAAGCGCGCACCTCTACGGGGAACCGCTGCATCCATACACGCAGGCGCTGATACAGGCGATCCCTGTGGCGCAGCCGGGTGCCAAGTCCGTGAGCGAGATTGGGCGCGCTCCAGGGCGATGTTCCCAGCCCGATCAAGCTTCCCAAGGGCTGCCCGTTCCACACGCGCTGCCCGCACGCCATGGAGCGCTGCCGGCAGGAGCCAACCCCCGCTACTCGGCGTGGGCTCACTGCTTCCTGCACGAAGGCGCTTGAGGCCGAACAAGACCGCGTCCGTCCTTGACGGATGTGCGCAAGGCGGCATTGCCGGGCATTGACAAACGGGGGCTCACCCCGTCGGCGGGCCGTCCGACCTGCTCCAGGCGGAATGTCAGCCGGAACTTCATCGGGCCTCAAGTGACCCAACTCGTTGAATTGGTTGTGCAATCGGCGTGATCGGGGGTGTGCAAGCCGGCAGGGTGTTCCCATAACGGATGTCCCATGGCCTTCAACATCGAACGCGTGCCCAACCGGGCCGGCAAGCCCGCCGTGCTGCTCAGGCAGATCTGACGCGGGGAATCCCGAATCCGCAAGAAGACCATCGCCAACCTCTCCATGCTCCCCCGACCATGTCGTCGAAGGCTTCCGCACCGTGCTCAAGGGCGGTGTCGCCGTCGGCGACCTCGGCGATCTCATGACCGCCGAGCGCTCGCTCGCCCACGGCCATGTCATGGCCGTGCTCGGCTTCGAACCCCTGCTCTTCCGTCACGACGGCGGCCAGGTGCTCTGCCCGGACTCCAGGCTCGCCACCGCAAGGCGGCTGTCACCGGCAGCCTCGGGCCCGTGCCCTCCCCGGGCCCGGTGACCGGCAACGAGATACCGGCCATGCTCGACCGGCTGCTCGTGCGCCAGCGCTCCAGCAGGCAACCTCGACAATAGGGAAAAACGATCAACGCCCCGAAAGCGCGGCCAATCGCCAGAATCCCGCGCTTCCATCTCACCGCCGACAGGAGAAGGCGCCCATGCCTTCGTTACCTTGCTGCGTCGATTGGAGAGGATGGAGCACGGCTTCGCCCGGCGCCTTGATGGAATGTACGGGCGCCGGCGAAACCCTCATCGCCAGCATGGCCTGCGCCGATTGCTCAACCCCTTCCTCGTTCCACCAGCAGGGTCTCGGCGCAGTGGCTGTCGCCGCCCTCATCCGGTGGAGCGAAGGCAGGACTGGGGCAGCCGAGAACGGCCCTACCTGTAGGGATCGGCGGCGTCCCTGAGGCCGTCGCCCAGGAAGTTGAAGGCCAGGACGACGACGATGACAGGGACCACGGGGAGCATGAGCCAGGGATAGAGGGCCACGATGTTGATGTTCTGGGCCTCGTTCAGGAGCACGCCCCAGCTGGTGATCGGCGGGCGCAGGCCGAGGCCGAGGAACGAGAGGGCGGTCTCGCCCAGGATCATCCCCGGAACGGAGAGCGTCGCCGAGGCGACGAGGTGGCTGGTGAAGCCGGGCAGCAGGTGTCGGAAGATGACCCGGCCGGGCCTGGCGCCCATCAGCACGGCCGCAGTGGCGTAGTCCTCCTCGCGCAGGGCGAGCAGCTTCGAACGCACGGCGCGGGCAAGGCCTGTCCAGTCGAAGAGGCCCAGAATGATCGTGATGCCGAAGTAGACGAGGACCGGACTCCACGTCACCGGCAGGGCGGCCGAGAGCGCCATCCACAGGGGAAGCTCCGGGAAGCTGCGGATGATCTCGATCACGCGCTGCACCGCGCCGTCGAGCCAGCCGCCGTAGTAGCCCGACAGCCCTCCGAGCACGATGCCGAGGAGGAAGCTGATGACGATGCCGATGAGACCGACAGTGAGCGAGATGCGCGCGCCCATGAGGATCCGCGACAGGAGATCGCGGCCGAGCCTGTCGGTGCCGAGCAGGAAGAGCGTGCCGTCCTCGGCGGGGCAGACGACGTGGAAGCGCATGTCGACGATGCCCCAGAACGTGTAGTCGTCGCCCAGGCAGAAGAACCTGAGGCGCTCGATCTTCTCCCGGTTTGGCGTGTAGACCCGTCTGAGATCGGTCATGTCGAGGCGGTAGTCGTAGCCGTAGACGAACGGCCCGATGAATTCGCCCTCGTGGAAGAGGCGCACCATCTGCGGCGGCGCGTAGATGAAGTCGGTGTGACGCGAATGGAGGTTGTAGGGTGCGAGGATTTCCGAGACGGCGATCGACAGGAAGGTGAGAAGAAGGAGGATTCCGGAGACGACGGCGAGGCGGTGGCGCCGGAACTTCCACCACATCAGGGTCCACTGGCTGGCGAGGTAGAAGCGCTCGAGCTCCGGGTCCAGCCGGTCGACGTCGTGAGGATCCCAGGGCTCGGGATCGGCCCAGTGGGCGAGGCCCTCCCGGCGTTCCGTCGTCACCGGCCCTGTCCGGCGCCCAGGCGGATGCGCGGATCGAGCACCGCGAGGAGGAGATCGGAGACCAGGACGCCCAGCACCGTGAGCAGCGCCAGGCACATCAGGAAGGATCCGGCAAGGTACATGTCCTGGGTCTGGAGGGCCCTGAGCAGGATGGGCCCCGTGGTCGGCAGCGACAGGACGACAGAGACGATGACGGCCCCGGAGATCACCTGGGGAAGCAGGTTGCCGATATCGGCGATGAACGGATTGAGCGCCATGCGCAGCGGGTACTTCACGAGCGTCCTTCCCGGGGACAGGCCCTTGGCCCTGGCGGTGACGACGAATTGCTTCTGGAGTTCGTCGAGCAGGTTCGCCCTTAGCCGGCGGATCAGGCCGGCCGTGCCCGACGTGCCGATCACCACCACCGGAATCCAAAGGTGCTCGAGGATCGAGACGAACTTGCCCCAGGTCCACGGCTGGTCGATGTAGACGGGATCCATGAGTCCGCCGATCGAGGTGCCGAACCAGACGTTGGCCAGGAAGAGGAGGACGAGGGCCAGCAGGAAGTTCGGCGTCGCCAGCCCGAGGAATCCCAGGAAGGTGAGGCCGTGATCGCCCCAGGAGTACTGGTGGGTCGCCGAATAGACACCGATGGGAAAGGCGACGACCCAGGTGAAGAGGATCGTGGCGCCCGAAACGATGATGGTCAGAGCGAGGCTTTCGCCGATCACCTCGGCGACGGGCCTGTTGTATTCGAAGCTGATTCCCATGTCGCCCCGGACGAGATCCGTCACCCAGATGGCGTATTGCTGCCACCAGGGGAGGTCGAGGCCGAACTCCCGGCGGTAGATCTCGACCTGATCCATGCAGCTCGACTCGCCCTGCGCCTCGCACTCGGCGATCATCGTCGACAGGAAGTCGCCCGGCGGCAGCTGGATGATGACGAAGGTGATCACGCTGATGCCGATCAGCGTCGGCACCATGATCAGCAGACGGTAGGCGGTGTAGGCGATCATGGGCGGCCGTTGTCGCCGTCGACGAAGAAGAAGGTCTCGGGCTGCCAGATCCCGAGCTGCGCGCCGGGGTCCCAGTTGTAGAGGGCTTCCTCGGGAACGTTGCGCAGTCTCGTCGACACCGTCAGCGGCTGGAGGATTCCGGCGACGAGGCCGATCGAGAAGACCCCCTCGGCGTAGAGGGAGAGCATCTCCTTCCAGATGGCGCGGCGCGCTTGCGTGTCCGTGCTGTCGCGCCAGGCGTGGTAGAGCTCCATGAGGCGCCGCGGGCCTTCCATGTCGACGGCCTCGCCGGCGGCCCCGGCCGTCTCGTGATACTGGCCCCAGCGGGGCCACATCAGGAGCTGCTGGGAGGTCGGCGCGAACGCCCCGGGGCTCATGTCGGCGACCGGAATGCCGTTCTCGTTGCCGAACCACATGGCCATCACCGTCTCGCCGGCGAAGATCCGGTTGCGCAGCACCTCGCGCTGCAGGGGCTTGGGATAGAGCTTGACGCCGGCCTCGAGCCAGGAGTCGTGGATCAGCTCGAGGATGTCGGTTTCCTCGGGGTTCTCGCCGGCGGTCTCGACGATGATCTCGAGCGGCCGGCCGTCGGGCAGCCGGCGGATGCCGCCGTCGCCGGCAAGGCCGATCTCGTCGAGCAGGCGGTTGGCCGCCTCGAGATCGAACGCCGTCCAGGCTTCGCGGAAGCGGGCCTCGAAGAGGGGCGATGCGGGAAGCACGGTGTTCTGGCCCTCGAGGCCGAGCCCGAAATAGATGACCTGGTTGATCTCCCGGCGATTGACGGCAAGGGAGAGCGCCCTCCTGAAACGCACGTCGCGCAGCAGTCCGCGCCAGACCGCGTCGCCCGCGTTGAGATTGGGATAGAGGGCAAGCTGGCTTCCCCGCGCCGTCGGCCACAGGCGCACCCGGTAGCCGTTGCGCTCCTCGCCCTCCTTGAGAAAGGTGTAGTCGTCGAACGACAGGCCCCGCGCCTGAAGATCGGCTTCGCCCGCCCAGGTCTTGAGGGGAATGAGCTTGCTGTCCACGATGGTCATGACGACGCGATCGATGTAGGGGAGCTGCCGGCCGGCGCTGTCGACCTTGTGGTAGAAGGGGTTGCGCTCGCCGATGAAGCGCTGGGCGGGTGCGGCGGTGGCGATCGCCCACGGCTGCAGGGTGGGAAGGTCCGGATTGTCGAACCGGTAGAGGTTGTCGTGCGCATTGTGGAGCGACGCCCAGCCCGACTTGCCCGCCTCATCGACCATGCGGGCGATCCTGACGCTGTCGCCGTAGTCGGCATGGAACTGCTTCATGTAGTGCGCCGGCCTGTAGATGAAGAGCGGTGCTGCGCCGGCGAGCGCCGGCAGGAAGTCCGGATTGGGCCTCGGCCACGTGTATCTCACCGTCACCTCGTCGAGGACCTCGAAGTCCGGCAGCAGACCGTCGACGCGCATGGCCGTGGGTGGACCGGCGGGCGCAAGGGCCTCGTTCCCGGCCACATCCTCCCACCAGTAGCGGAAGTCCTCGGCCGTGAAGGGATGGCCGTCGGACCAGCGGTGCCCCGCCCTGAGGCGGAAGGTGAAGATGCGCCCGTCCTCCACCTGGAACGATTCGAGGATGTCGGGCACCAGCGAGAATCCGCGATCGTAGCCGACGAGCCGGGCGTAGCCGAAGACGACGAGGAGCCGCGTGTCCTTGCTGCGGCCGATCAGCATGTTCCAGTCGCCGCCGTAGTCGCCGGTCTGCCGGTCGTCGGCGACGACGAGGGGCACGTCGGGCAGGCGCTCGGCGACCGCGGGCAGCTCGCCCGCGGCCACGCGATCCGCGAACCACGGCACCTCCTCGGCCCGGGCGGCAACGGCGATCAGGATCAGCGCCGCCGCCGGCAGCCACGCCGGACGGAGCGTCATGGGGCCGCCGGCGGAGCGCTGGCGCGCACCCAGTGCCCCTCGCCCACCGGCACGGCCTTCAGAGGGTCCTGGCCCGACTCCCGGAAGGGCTCGGGCCAGTGGGCCGGCTGCGAGGCGCGCCCTTCCATGAGAAGGGTGAGATCAAGCTTCCTCGCCGGATCGGGTTCGGGGACGGCGGCAAGCAGCGCCTTCGTGTAGGGGTGCACGGGGTTGCCGAAGAGCTCCTCGCGGCCGGCGTGCTCGACGAGGCGGCCGGCGCACATGACGGCGATCCGGTCGGCCATGTAGTCGACCACCGCGAGGTTGTGCGAGATGAAAAGGTAGGTCAGCCCCATGTCCTCCTGGAGGTCCTTCAGGAGGTTCAGGATCTGGGCCTGGATCGAGACGTCGAGCGCCGAGACCGGTTCGTCGCAGATGAGCAGCTCCGGTTCCAGGGCCAGGGCGCGCGCGATGCCGATGCGCTGGCGCTGTCCCCCGGAGAAGCTGTGGGGATAGCGGCGCAGGTGACGCACATCGAGGCCCACCGCGTGGATCAGGTCCCTGACCCTGCGGGCGCGCCCGCCGGCGGTGCCCACCCCGTGGATCAGCAGCGGTTCCACGACGATGTCGAACACCGTCATGCGCGGATTGAGGGACCCGAAGGGATCCTGGAAGATGAACTGCACCTTCGAGCGGTAGGCGAAGAGACTCTCGCCCGAGAGCGACGCGACATCCATCGCCCGGCCGTTGTCATGGAAGGTCACGGCGCCCGCATCGGGTTCCAGCGCCTTGAGGATGAGCTTGCTCGTGGTGGTCTTGCCGCAGCCCGATTCCCCGACCAGCCCCAGGCATTCGCCGCGGCGGACCTCGAAGGTGACGTCGTTGACGGCGAGGTGCCTCGTCCCGCCGCGGGAGAGCAGGCCCGACTTGCGGGTGGTGAAGGTCTTCGTCAGCCCCTCGACGGCGAGCAGCGTCGCCCCGGCATCCGCCTGCCGCCGGCCTTGTCCGATGCCTCCCGCCATCGGGATCGCGCGCAGCGGCACAAGGCGTTCGCCTGGCTGCAGGCGGAAGCGGGGAACGGCCCCCAGCAGGCCTTTCAGATAGGGATGGCGCGCGCGACGGAAGATGTCGTCGAGCGAACCCTGCTCCATGATCCTGCCGTGATACATGACGATCACGTCCCGGGCGACATTGGCGACGACTCCCAGATCGTGGGTGATCATCAGGACCGCCATCCCCAGTTCCGCCTGCAGGTCCGCCAGGAGCTTGAGGATCTGGGCCTGGATGGTCACGTCGAGCGCCGTCGTGGGTTCGTCGGCGATCAGCAGGGCGGGACGGCAGACCAGCGCCATGGCGATCATCGCGCGCTGGCGCAGGCCGCCGGAAAGCTCGAAGGGATAGCTCTGCCAAACCCCGGCCGCGTCCGGAAATCCCACCAGGCGCAGCATATCGATCGTCAGTTCGCGGCCTTCGGCCCTCGTGCAGTCGCGGTGGAGAAAGAGCGCCTCGCTGACCTGGTCGCCGATCGTGTGGAGTGGCGAGAGCGATGTCATCGGTTCCTGGAAGATGATGGAGATCCGGCCGCCGCGGATGCTGCGCATGCGCCGCCCGTCGGCGTCGAGCGGCACGACGTCGACGGCTCCGGCGGAAGGGTCGCCGGGATCGCGGAAAAGGATGCGCCCGCCGGTGATCTCGGCCGAGCGGGGCAGGATGCGCATGATGGCCTGGGAAATGACCGTCTTGCCGGAACCCGATTCCCCCACCAGCGCCAGGGTCCGCCCGGCGCCGATGACGAAACTCACGCCCTTGACAGCCTCGACCGCGCCGTCGCCGACCCTGAAGCGGACCTCCAGGTTGTCGACCTCGACCAGGGGCGTCACCCGGCGTCCTCCGCGTCGTCGACAAAGCCCATGGCCGCCAGGTTCGCCCGGGTGACGGCGTTGAGCTTCAGGCCCTGCCGGCGCGCGGCGGCGACCGCCGAGTGGACGATGTCGTCGAATCCCGCCAGCGAGGAATCGACCTTGATCGCCTGCGTGCCGTCCCGCAGGGTGAGTTCCATCCATCCCGACGTGCCCGAGAACTTGAGCCGCTCGCGCCTGGCCTTGCGGGTCGAGAAATAGGCGAGGTTCATCGCCGAGAGGCCGCTCCACGACACCGTGGCGCTCCTCGGACCCAGGGCCCTGAAGCCCGCCGCGCCGAGTTCGTAGACCGTCATGTGCCGCAGCGCAGTCCTCAGGCCGAAGACCGCAAAGACGGCGCCGATGGCGGTCAGCACCCATGTCACGACGGGCGTGGTCTCGAGAAAAAGCGGCGGTCCAAGGCAGATGGAGGCGCCGAACGACGCACGCAGGTAATCGGCGACGAGATCCCGCTGCGCGTAGCGCAGGCGCTGCGGCTCGCTCACGGTCCGCTCTCCAGGCGGCCATCGAACACGGCGGCGGCACTGAGCCAGCGGGCCGCCGGATGGTCGCGCACGACACCGGCGAAGCGCTCGATGAAGCGCTCGCACGACAGGTCGTGAACAAGGTGATGGGTCATCAGGCCGGTCACCTCCGCCGGATCGGCGGTCCCGAGACGCCGCCGCCGCAGGTGGCGGATGGCCGCCGCAAGGCAGTCCGCCTCGCCGGCGAACCGGCGGCCCCGCCTCCAGTCGACGATGTCGATGTGCACGTTGTTGACCTCGAGGCCGGCCGTGCGGGCACTGCGGCGCGGGCCGAAGGCCGACAGGCCGAGGAAACCGCATCCCGACAGGATGGCAAGGACATCGTCATCGATCCGGTTCCAGGGTGGCACCATGACATCGATCAGGAGCGGGCGCGGGAACACGTCAAGCTCTGCCCGCGACCGTATCAGGGCCTGCCGGAGACCGGAAGCGAGAGCGCCGGCGGCCAGTTCGGTCCTGCGCCGCGAGCCGCCGGTACGGTCGTCATGGTTCACCCCGTGCTGCAGCACGCGCACCCCGGCCGCCTCGCGGATCGCCGCCTCCACGGGCCGGGTCAGCCAGCCCGGCACCACGGCAAGGGCCAGCGGGACACCGAGCCCGCGGCGCATGTCGAGAAGGCGTTGCAGGCGCACCACGTCGCCGCCGGCGTCGTCGTCGCGCCACCAGAAGGTGGCCCGCCTGCCGGAGTCGCGCCAGGCGTCGAGTTCCGCTGTCAGGTCGGTCCAGTCAGCCATAGGAGGCGCTCCACTGCGCCAGGAGGCGCGCGCTGGTGCGAGCGCCATCGAGGCCGATCTCCACCGCCTGCGGCGGATCGAGGTCGAAGGCCCTGTCGACGGCCCCGGCAAGGTTCGCCGCCGTGAGGGCATCCTCGGGAAGGACGACGGCCACACCCCTGGTCTCGAGGCAGTGGGCGCGCTCGGACTGTTCGGTCTCGCCGCCGGCCGAGAAGGGACAGATCACGGCGCGGGCGCGGGTCCGGAGGAGGTCCGTCACGGTGTTGTAGCCGCCCCGGGAGACCGAAACGGCGCAGCGCGCCAGGAGGTGCGGGAAATCCCGGCGGTTGGCCTCCACGACGACCCCCTCTCCGGCGGCGACCCGAAGGCCGCCGCCGTCACCGGTCAGCAGCCGCCAGGTCCTGCCGGCGGCCCTCCCCGAGAGCGCCCTTGCCTCCACCGCGGTCTCGAGAAGCCTCCGGCCGACCGCGCCTCCGCCGCACGAGACCAGGACCTCCCCGTCCCCCGGTCCGCGCGGACCGGCCTCGAACGGGGGAAGGCCCGCGACATAGCCCGTGTAAACCAGCCTCGGACCGAGGGCATGGGCTTGGGGGAAGGTCCGGGAGAACGGCACGAAGGCCTCCGACCCGTGGACCATCACGCGGTCGCAGTGGGCCAGGGCGAGATCGCGCATGGCGTCGTGACGGCCCGGGGTGGCGGTCCTCTGGAGGATGTCCCTGACCGAACAGACGACACCGGCTCCGGGGTCGGCCCGGCGTACGGCCTCGAGGAGTCCGAGTACTTCCGCGCCGAACTTGCGGCGGCCGAACGGCCAGGTCTCGGTGACGACCAGTCGGGGCCGGAGGGCGACCGTCAGCTCGGCGAGCATGGCGCCGCGCCGCGCCATCAACCGGGCGTCGGCCGTCCGGCCATCCTCGCCGACAAGCGTGGCGAACCCGTGGTCGCCGGCGGCGACGGGCGGCAGCTGCACCAGGCGGGCTTCGCCGGTATCGATCGTTTCCAGCGGCATGCCACCGGAGGCGATGACGCAGTCGACGCCGTATCCGGCCAGCGTCGAGGCGATGAGCGCGGTACGCCTGAGGTGGCCGCTGCCGAGGAGGTGCTGGACCCAGAAGAGAACCGGCCCGCCCATCAGCCGTCCCCGGAAGCGAACTCGGCCGCATCCTCGACGGCGACCCGGCCCGCAGGTTCCAGGGTGAGCATGAGCCATCCGTAGCGCGGGATGCCGAGCGGCGGGGCCCCCGAGAAGTCCCAGCCGGTGGCAAGCGACAGCGCCGCGCGCATGACCCCCCGGTGAGTGACGGCGATCGTGTCCCGGCCATCGGCGAGGAGATCGCCAACGAGATGCGCGAGGCGCCGGCGGACCTCCCTCGGGCTCTCGCCCCCCGCCGGCCGGAAGTCGAGACCCGCCGCCTCGTTGGCCGCCATGGCCCGGGGGGCGTCCCTGCGCAGTCCCGCGAGCGTGCGCCCCTCCCACAAGCCCCAGTCCATCTCGACGAGGCGGGGCTCTATTTCGGGATTCGCGAGGCCTGCGAGTTCCGCCGTCTCCAGTGCGCGCGTGAGCGGGCTGCTGAGCCGCCGCCACGACGCCGTCGACGGGGGCAGCCGCCAGCCGGCAACGGCGGCGCGGCCAGCCGGCGACAGCGGCGGGTCCATTCGGCCCTGGACCCGGCCGTCCGCGTTCCACGCCGTCGGTCCGTGCCTCATCAGCGCCAGCCTCACGGCCGGGCACCCCGGGCGAGAGCCAGGGCGCGGGCCACCGTGGCGGCGGCCGAACGGGACGAGTGGCGCTCCAGGACGCGACGGCGGGCGGCCCCGCCAAACGCCCTAACGAGGCGCGAGTCTTCGAGGAGGCGCGCCACGGCGCCGGCGAACGCCGCGCCGTCACCCTCGGGAACGAGAAGACCGGTGGCGCCGTCGACGACGATATCGCTCACACCGCGGACATCGCCGGCCACCACCGCCAGACCCGCGGCCTGGGCCGTCAGGATCGCCATGCCGTAGGCCTCGTTGACCGCCGGCCAGAGAAAGAGGTCGCATCCGGCGAGGATCTCCGGGATGTCGTCGTCCCGCATCTGGCCGGCGAGAATCGCCCGGCCGGCAAGAAGCCGCTCCACTTCGGGCCTCGCCGGCCCGTCGCCGACCACCAGCAGCTGCGGGACGGTGCGATCGAGGCGATCGAGGGCCTCGGCGAGCACCCGGTAGGAGGCGAGCTTGTCGCCGGGACGCATCATCGCCACCACGGCCGCGATGGTCCCCAGAGGTTCGAGGCCGAAGCGCGAAGCGAGATCGAGGCGCGCCTCGCGCCGGTCGGCGGCCGGGCCGGCGTCGGCGATGAAGGGCCGCAAGGGGACGATCCTCTCCTCGGGCACGCCAGCCGCAACGAGGCCCGCGCGGTCTTCGGCCGTCACCGGCAGGAGAACGTCCGCCCGCCTGATGGCCGCCAGGGCGGCGGCCCAGGGTTCCCGCCACGGGCCGCGGCTCCGGCGGTGGGCGAGCGAGGGCTCGGCGACCACGTAGGGAATGCGGAAGGCATCGGCGATCGACGGGCCGAGGTGATCGGGCGCCTTGTGATAGAGGTGGTAGGTGAACCAGAGGTCCGGCGGCTCGTCCCTCCACAGCGTCCTGAGCCGTTCGCACTCCCTGGCGCCCTCGCGCGCAATCCCCTCCTGGCGGCAGGAATCGCCGGCGTCCCACGAACGCAGGGACGAGGCGACGACGACGTCATGGCCCAGATCCTCGAGGACGCGCCTGAGGGAACGGGCGACCGTGCGGTCGCCCGAGGGGTGCGGATGATCGGGCGCCTTCATGGGTGCGTAGAAGGCGATTTTCATGGTGCGGCGAAGAGGCGCATGAGCCGGTCGATACCCGACTCCATGGAGAAATCGCGCCTCACACGGCCTTCTCCTTCGCGGCCCATGCGGCAACGCGTCGCCGGATCGCGGATGACGGTCTCCAGCCTGCGCGCCAGTCCCGGAACGTCGCCGGCTTCCGCGAGCAGGCCGTTGACCCCGTCCTCGACGAGTTCCGGGATTCCGGAGACGTCCGTGGACACCACCGGCAGTCCCTGACTCTGCGCCTCGAGCAGGACGTTGGGAAGTCCGTCGCGGTCGCCGTCGGCGGCGACTTCGGGCGCCAGCACGAAGGCATCGCCCTTCTTGAGGGTCTCGAGAACCTCGTCCTGGCGCCGGGCGCCCCGCCAGGCGATACGGGGCGACAGGCCCTTGCGCCGGGCCTCGTCGCCGAGCGCGGCGAGCAGCGGACCGTCGCCGACATGGGTAAGGTGCCAGTGGAGGTCCGGCGGAAGTGTCGCCAGCGCCGCCAGGAGCGTGCGGTAGCCTTTCTTGTCGACGGCGCGGCCCACCGAGACGAGCCGGACCGGATCGTCCGGATCGCTGCCGTCGCGCGCCGCCGACCGCGGCGCGGGCGGCGGCCAGCGCGCGCCGTCGATCCCGTGATAGACGAGCGTCACGTCCTTGCCCGGCGCCAGCCCCTCGAGATGCGTCCGGTTCGCCGCCGTGCAGGTCACGAGCCAGCTGCACTCGGCGATCTTCCCGGCGAGGTCCCAGCGGGGCGTGGTGTAGATGTCCCGGGCGTGGGCGGAGACCGACCAGGCAAGGCCGGTCATGATCGAGGCATAGCGCGCGACCGAGGCGGGGGTGTGCAGGAAATGGGCGTGGAGATGCCCGACCCGCGGCGCGATCTCGCTGGCCACGACACAAGCCTGGCCGAAGCGGCGAACGCGGTTGCGCGTCGGATCCCGCCTCAGGTCGGCGAGCCAGCGCCGCCTGGCCTCCCGGTATCCCGGAAGGCGGCGGGCTCTCGCCCACGCGTCGAGCACCCGTCTGGGCTCGTCGTGAAGGTACTCGGGAAGCCACGTCACCGGGGCGGCGATCTCGTCGTGGAGCCGATGACGGGCACGGTCCGAGGGGTGGCGCAGCGACACGATCTCTATTGCCAGGCCGCGCCGTTCCAGCGCGAGAATCTCCTGGGCGATGAACGTCTCGGAAAGCCGGGGATAGCCCTTCAGCACGAAGGCGACGCGATTCGCCACCGCTCAGGCGCCCCTGGCCGCATCGCCATCGAATTCGTCCCCGTCTTGCTGTACCACGGTCGACCTCGGCACCCCCTGGCGGCGCTTCATGGACACGGACCCATCCCCGCGCGGCGTACCATGATACGCAATCTCGCGCTGCTATTCGCGGGAAATGCCGTCCTCGGGGCGCAGATGCCGATGCTCGTCATCATGGGCGGTCTGGCGGGTCTCCACCTCGCGCCGGCGCCGAGCCTCGCGACCTTCACGATCTCGCTGCAGATGCTTACGTCCATGCTCATGGGCCGCTTCGGCCGCCGTGCGGGATTCCTGTGCGGCGCCCTGTGCGCCATCGGCGGCGGCTGGCTCGGCACGATGGCGCTCTTCGAGAAGAACTTCGTCATGCTCTGCCTGGCGCACGCCTGCTTCGGCGTCACCCAGAGCAGCCTGTGGTACTTTCGCTTCGCGGCCGCCGATGCCGCGAACCAGGCCTGGAAGCCCAGGGCCATCGCGCTCATCACCGGTTCCGGCCTGATCGCCGCGCTGCTCGGCCCGGAAATCCTGATCCACGCCAGGGACTACTTCTTTCCCGTTCCCTTCGCCGGCGCCTACGCGGCGATCGTGCTGATCTGCCTTGCGGGCAGCCTTCCGGTCGTCTTTCTCGACCTGCCCCGGCCGCCCGCGAGATCCGCAAAGCGAGTCCCGCTCTCCCGGATCCTCGCCCATCCGCCGGTCGCCGCGGCCGTCGTCTGCGCCGTGGCCGCGCATTCCATGATGGTCTTCCTGATGACCCCGACGCCGCTGGCCATGGTCGACTGCGGCCTGTCGACCGATCAGTCCGCCGATGTCGTGCGCTGGCACGTGGTCGCGATGTTCGGCCCGAGCTTCTTCACCGGCTCGCTGATCGCCAGGTGGGGCCCGATGCCCGTCATCGCGACAGGCCTGGCCCTGCTCGCGGGCGCCGCGGCGGTGGCATGGTCGGGAGTCGCCCTCGGGAACTTCTATGCCGCTCTGGTGCTGCTCGGCGTCGGCTGGAACTTCAGCTTCATCGGATCGACCAGCCTGCTCGCCCAGCATGTGCCGGCGGAGAACCAGTCCTCGGTTCAGGGTCTCAACGAGACGCTGATCGCCCTGGGCGCCACCCTGGCGTCTTTCGGCTCCGGCGCGCTCACGGTGACCCTGGGCTGGTCGACGTTCATCCTGACGTCGCTGCCGCTTGTTGCCATTCCGGTCCTGTGGCTCGCCTCCGGAGCCTTGCGCCGGCGGACCGCCTGACCGTCTTCAGGCCGTGGCCCCTTCCCGTCCGCCGGCGCCGACGACGGTCAGGTTCTGCTGGCGGGGAACATGGCGCAGGTCCGGCCGGTTGCGGCCCTCCGCGAGATGCCTCCTGACGAGGCGGTTGACGTTCTCGAGACCGTCGAGGAGCCCGGGCACCACCACCTGGCTGGGCCGGCGCTGCTGGGGAAGCCGCCGGATCGCCGTCGCCATCGCTTCGGGGTTCATGGCGCGTTCCTCCGTCAGCATGGCGACAAGGCCGAGCTCCCCGGCCCGGCCTGCCCGGATGGTCTGTTCGCGGCGCGGCGCCTGGCGCGGCACGATGAGCGCCGGCTTGTCGAAGGAAAGGATCTCGCAGAACGTGTTGTAGCCGCCCATGGCGACCACGCCGGCGGCGCGCGCCATCAGCGATTCGAGGTGGGTATCGAAGGTGATCGCCGAGACGTCCCGGAGGCGGTCGACCCGGGCCTGGAAGTCGTGCTTCGTCTCGGGCTGCATGAACGGCCCGAAGACCACCAGGGCCGGCAGTTCCGGCGCCATCTTGGATTCGTAGGCAGACAGCACGCAGTCGACGAGGAGATCGCCGTCACCGCCGCCGCCGGTGGTCACGAGGACGAACGGCTCGTCGATCCCGTCGGGCAGCACGGCGTCGGGAGCGGTCTGCGGGATGGTGCGTTCGAGGTACCCGGTATAGATCATCTTGCGGCGCACCGACGCCGGCAGATCGATCTCCGCGAGTGGATCGTGGATCTGCGGCAGGCCGTAGATCCAGATCTCGTCGTAGAGTTCGCTCAGCGCCGGCACCGCGTTCTTGCGTTCCCACTCGGGCCGCAGGAGCTGGGGGGAGTCCATGACGTCGCGCAGCCCGAGAATGATCCGCGTGCCCCGCTCCTTGAGCATGTCGATGGTCTCCCGGACCTCGCCCCTGAGGCCGAGCGGTTCCTTGTCGACGAGGAAGATGTCCGGATCCAGGATCCCGGCCGTATGGCGCATGATCGAGGCGCGCATCTCCATGGTCTGCTCGATGTCGAGCAGCTGGCTGAGCGGCGTGTATTCGCCGTTGCGCAGCTTGATGACGCCGGGAACGCGCACGAAATCCACCCGCGCGCGAAAGTCGAAGCTGCCGATGATCGGCGATCCGGAAAGAATCAGCGCCGTCAGGTTGTCGACGGCGCCCACCATGGCGTGGGCGATCGCCCGGCACCGCCGGAGGTGCCCGAGTCCGAAACTGTCGTGGCTGTAGATCAGGACGCGCGGGCGCTCCGGCACCTGGTTCATGGCAATCCCGCCGTCTCGAGAACTGGCCGCCATCCTGCCACAGATCGCGCGGTTTCGACAGAACCGCCAAATCCGAGACGCTTGCGCTGTCCCTGTTCCCGGCCCGCCAACGGCGGCTGGCTGCGCGTTCGATCGCGGGTTGGTCCCGATCGGGACCAGCGAGGCGGATCCGGCGCGTTTCCCCGGCACCCGGGACGCGCTTTTCCCACGGGACTTCGGCCCGCGGAATCCTGTCCCGCGGGCTGGTATCGGCCGGGGCGGATCGAGGATCAGCCGGCGCCGACAAGGGCCAGAGCCATCATGACGACCAGGGCGAGGTCGACCTGCAGGGTCATCCTGGCGATGCCGCGGATGAAGTGCGCCTCGACCCCGGTCGAGGCGGCTGTCGATCCGCTCGGACGGCCGAGGGGGCCCTGGTGCCGCGGTTTACCGTGGGGCGTGGGCGTGAAGATCCTGCGGTCGGTCTCCAGGGCACGCGGACGATCCGGCCACGGCCCTGCATGCGTCAGCAAGGTTGCATCGTTGGCGCCGATGCCCTTGAGCCGGGACATGAGCGCGATCGTCGCTGCGGGTTCGATGCCCGTGCCACTCCCCGGCAGCTGGGCTCTCCTCCGTCGCCACCGCGCCCGGCCTCGATCGCTGCGACCTGCCGGCCCACGAACTCAAACCGCTCGCTCGAGCGCAGGATCTCGCGGCAGACGAACGCAGAGACCGCATCACCCTCCCGGGTTGACGGGAAGGTAGAAGAAACCCCTGCCCCTGCGCCTGGAGCGACTCCCTTCCAGGTGGCCGATATCGGCCAGCCCCGTCAGGATCTTTCCGGCGGAAACCTTGCTGAGTCCGGTCAAATCGGCAACCTCGGTGGAAGAGACACGTCCACGGGCGCGGCTCCAGTCCAGAATGAGCGCTTCACGCCCCTCGGGGGTACGCAGCGGAGCGAGCCGGTGGGCGAGCCGCCCTCGAGCCGCGTCGGAGAGACGGAATGCGCGGGGGTGGTGAGGGGGGATTCCCTGGACCTGTGCAATCACGGATACCGAATCTCCGAGGTCCAGATGCGCATCCGCCAATCGACGGATCGCTTCCTCCGCTTCCGCCCGGGAGGACCGCTGCAGAACCGGAGCCGCAGTGTCCGCGTCCACCCATCCGCGCCGGGTCAAATGCTCGATCAACAGAAGCGAGTCGACGCTGCCCGCCCGAGCCGGGGCAAGGGCGGCCACCAAGGCGATGATGACGGCATCCGGGTCTCCACCGAGCAGCACCACGCGGACGTAGGGACCGTCGATCTCGGAAATGACCGGTGCGGGCCGTCCGATGGCGAGCATGTCCCGCACCATCCTGTCGACCCCGATCCCTTCGCGTTCAGCCAGACCCAGGACGGCCATGGCCTCGGACAGGCTTCGATAGCGGGGAACCGCCGGGTGGGTGATGATGTTGTCGGGTGCCACACCTCCCAGAAACCCTCCGGGCGAGGTGACCGTCAAGGTGTCGCCGACATGCTCGATGGTGGTCGGCCGCGGCGACAGCCAGTCACGATGGACGACCCCGTTGACGATCGCTTCACGCAGCGTCCTGGCGGGGATGGCCCGGATCCTGCCGCGGGCAAAGCCTTCGGCCGTGTGCGTCACGCGGTTGGACACCTCCCCTGCCCGTTCGACATCGTGCACCTGTGTGAGCAGAGGTCCGGCCCCCTCGATGCGCAGGGTACTGTCGCCCCCCGGCATGTCGCGACGAACGTAGTCGACGCCGGGCCAGGGGGTTTCCACGAACAATAGAGCTCCCGCATTGGTGAGGTGGTGCGAATCCCTGACCAGATTCAGGCGACGGAGAAGATCGGCGTCGGTGGCATCGACCAGGCTGGAACCGGCCTCGTCACCGTTGGATTCCCGCAGGTAGCGCCGAGCAACCTCGCAGGCCGCCGGGCTCACATCGTTCAGAGTCCGGCCCGAAGGCTGATCCGACCAGTCGAAGCCGACCCGCTCCAGCAACCTCGACTGCCATACGACGGGATCCACCTCGACGCAGTTGGCGCCGACGCGCCATCTCAGCTTCCCGCGGTATCGGACGGGGTGGAGTGCTTCCACGCAGGTCAGAATCAGGATTCGGCACCCGTCGAGGTTCGCGGCGCGGGCCGAGACCGTGAGCTGCCGCGACGTGAGCTCCCAGATGCGATGGCGCAGCCAATCCGGATCGAGTCGGGTGCCGATGCGGGCGCCGTCGTCGGCGATACCGACGATGAGCGCGCCGCCACCCGCCGTGTTCGTCATGCAGGCCATGTCCTCCGCCAGAGTGTCGGCCGCTTTCTCGTTGATCCTCGCACCGGGAAGAACGGCTCCACCGGAACCTCGCCGGCCCGGCTCCTCCTTGACGACGGAACCTCGCCGGCCCGGCTCCTCCTTGACGTCCACCCGTTCCGTTTCGATTCGTCCGGGCGGCTCGCCTTTCGACAATCGGTGCAGCACCCGCTCGACGAGCACCTCGATCGGGACCCGCCCAGGAGTTTCCAATGCCATGAACGGCACCCCCGGTCTGCGCCTGGAAAAGGTAACTATACTCTCGGATCGACGCGTTGGTTATGTTTTACCGACAGAAAATGAAAATGAATGCGCGATCCGACACGTTGGTTATCTTTTCTCGGCCGCCGAGGATGGCTCGGCATCGGAGTAGAGGAACAGGAAAACAGCCGCACGGTCCGCGTTGACGAGAGAGCAGTGGTGTCGCGTCAGGGATCGGGACTCTTGCGCAGTCCCTGTTCCGGGCCCGCCAACGGCGGCCGGCTGCGCGTTCGATCGCGGGTTGGCGCCGTTCCGGACGCCGCATCGGTGCCCCGACAGGCCTGATCGGGACCGCCGGGGCGGATCCGGCGTGATTCCGGCCGCCCGGGACGCGCTTCTCCCTCGCCGAAGGGTCTTCGGCCCGCGGGATCCCGATCCCGCAGACTGGTATCGGCCGGCACCGGCAAGGGAGCGCACGAGCCGCGGCCTCTTTTCCCGCACGCCGGCAAGGGCGAGGTTGACCTGCAGGGTCGTCCTGGCGAGGCCGCGGATGACCCCGCTCGAGGCGGCTGTTGAGCCGCTCGGACGGCCGAGCGGGCCCTGGTGCCGCGTTTCCGGGAGGGACTGCCGTGCGGCGCTGGAGGAAGCGCGTGACATTGTGGCTCGAGGGCGCCGTCGAGCGGGACCCCGCGCGGATCACGCGGACGACCCCGTCTGCGTCCTGGATGACGTGCCTCGTGCCCGGCAGGTCCAGGGGCGTGGCGTGCGGGGAACCGGCGGAGCCCCTGCGGGGCTGCGGCGTGGAATCGCTGCGATTCCGGCCCGGGCGGAATCGTCAATCGTGCAGTTTCAGCCGCTTGACCGCAGCGACATGAGGGAACAGAAAGTCGAGACTCCCAATTCACGGCGTTACGCCGCAGGGGTGTTTCCCCGGAGGGCCGAACACTCATAGACTCCCTGGCGCAGCGCGGCGGAATCCATGGAACCGACCATCTACAAGTTCATCTTCCGCCATTCGAAGAGGGAGCAGCTCCTTGTCCTGCTCTTCACGCTCTCGTCCCTGCCGTTCTATTACGCCTCCCTCGACATTCCCAAGCTGATCGTCAACAACGTCCTCGAGGACGCGGAGGCCGGCACCGGCGAACTGCGGCAGCTTGTCATCCTCGGCATCCCCCTCGGCGACATGGAGCGCCTGTGGCTGCTGGCCCTCTACTGCGCCCTCTTTCTCGTCCTCGTCCTCGCGAACGGCGGCTTCAAGTACGCCATCAACGTCTACAAGGGGCTGCTCGGCGAGCGCATGCTGCGCCGGCTGCGCTACCAGCTCTACAGCCGAATCCTGAGGTTCCCGACGCCCCATTTCCGCCGGGTGAGTTCCGGCGAGCTGATCCCCATGGTGACCCAGGAGGTCGAACCCCTCGGCGGCTTCATCGGCGACGCCCTTGCCCTGCCGCTCTACCAGGGCGGACTCCTGTTGACCGCCCTCTTCTTCATCTTCATGCAGGACCCGCTGATGGGTCTGGCGTCCGTGGCGCTCTATCCCATGCAGGGCTGGATCATTCCGAAGCTCCAGCGCCGGGTGAACCTGCTCGGCAAGGAGCGCGTCAGGGAGGTCCGCAAGGTCTCCGAGCGCATCGCCGAGACCGTCCAGGGCGCGGAAGAGATGCACGCCAACGGCATGGCGCGATGGGAGGCGGCCGAATTCACGGCGCGCATGCAGCGCATCTTCGACATCCGCTACCAGATCTACCGCAAGAAGTTCTTCATCAAGTTCCTCAACAATTTCCTGGCACAGATCACGCCCTTCTTCTTCTATGCCATCGGCGGCTGGTTCGTGATCGACGGTTCGCTCTCGCTGGGCGGCCTGGTGGCCGTCCTCGCCGCCTACAAGGACCTCCCTCCCCCGTGGAAGGAGCTGCTCAACCACTACCAGATCCGCGAGGACGCAAAGATCAAGTACGACCAGGTGGTCACCCAGTTTGCGCCCGCGGGCCTGAGGAGCGGCGACATGATCCTCGGCGAGCGCGACGTGCCGCCCTTCGAGGGAGAGCTCACGGCAACGGCCGTCCGTTACACGGAAGACGGCGACACGTTTCTCGACGGCTTCAATCTCTCCGTGCCGCTGGACAGCCACGTGGCCGTGGTCGGCGACCCGGCAAGCGGCCGGGACCGCGTGGCGCCGCTGATCGCGCGCCTGGTCGATGCCTCGGGCGGCAGGCTCGGCTACGGCGCCGTGGAAGCCGCGGATCTCCCGGAGGCCGAGCTGGGCCGCCGGATCGGCTATGTCGGACCGTCGACAACGCTTTTTTCCGCCTCCCTGCTCGACAACCTTCTCTACGGTCTGCGCCAGGCTCCGCGGGGTCCCCGCGCCGCCGCGACGGGAGCAACCGAACAGCGGCGGCGCGAGGCGGAGCTCACCGGCAACAGTTCCGACGACATCGATGACGACTGGGTAAACCTCGCCCTCGCGGGAGTCGATGACCGTCCCGGGCTCGCCGGCGCCGTCCGCCACGCCCTCAAAGTCGCGGACCTCGAGGACGACGTCTACCGGATGGGTCTGCGGCGTCGGCTCGACCCTAAGGCAAGGCCCGAGGAGGCAGACCGCCTCCTGGAGGCGCGGCGCATCCTCGAGGAGCGCCTTGCGGAGGAGAGTTCCGGGGGATTGGTCGAGACCTTCGACCGCGACGCCTACAACACCAACGCGACCGTGGGGGAGAACCTGCTGTTCGGCACGCCGGTGGGAGAGACCTTCGACCTCGACCGCCTGCCGGAGAACGACTATGTCATGGCCCTGCTCGCCCGCGCCGGCCTCACGGACACCTTCCGCGACATCGGGTGCGAGGTCGCCCGGACCATGGTCGAGCTCTTCGCCGACCTGCCGGCCGATCACCAGTTCTTCCTTCAGTTCTCCTTCATCTCGCCCGACGACCTGCCGGAGTTCCGCGCCATCGTCCACAAGCTGGACCGCAGCGGTTCCGCGAGCCTCGACGATCGCGAGCGCCTCGGCGTCCTCGCGCTTCCTTTCCGCCTCGCACCCGCGCGCCACCGCCTGGGCCTCATCGACGAGGCCGTCCAGGCGAGGCTCCTCGAGGTGCGCCGGGCCTTCACCGAGGGCCTCCCGGAGCGAATGCGGTCCGCCATCTCGTTCTTCGACCGGGAGAGGTATGATCCCGTGCTGTCGCTCCAGGACAACATCCTCTTCGGCAAGGTCGCCTACGGGGTGGCGCGCTCGCAGGAACGTGTGGGCGACCTGGTGGCCGAGGTCATCGAGGATCTCGACCTGCGGCCGATGGTCATCGAGCTCGGCCTCGAGACGGAGGTCGGCATCGGCGGGGCGCGCCTTTCGCCCGCGCAGCGCCAGAAGGCCGGAGTCGCCCGCGCCGTGCTCAAGCGTCCCGCCATCCTTGTCCTGGCGGAGGCGACCGCGCCGCTCGACGGCGCCTCGCAGTCGGCCGTCATGGAGAACCTGCGCAGCGAGTTCCGGGGGCGGGCCATGATCTGGGCGGTGCACAGGCCGAGCGATGCCCGGCACTTCGATCAGGTTCTCGTCATGAAGGACGGCAAGGTTGCCGAGCGCGGATCCTACTCCGACCTCGTGTCGGGGGAATCGGTCCTCGCCGGCCTGGTCTCGAGCGAATGATCCGGGGGGCATGATCCATGAGCCTGCAGGAAGAAGTCGACCTCTTGCGCACAATTCCGCTGTTCCAGGCGATCGAGCCCAGCAAGCTCAAGCTTCTCGCCTTCACCGCCCAGCGGCTGACCTTCGCGCCGGACGAGCTGCTGTGCCGCCAGGGCGACGAGGGCGATGCCGCCTACATCATCATCACCGGCACCGCCGACGTCCTGGTTGAAGCGGACTCCGGCGATGTGAAGGTGGCGACCCTGGGGCCCAACGACCTGCTCGGCGAGAGCGCGATCCTGTGCGACGTGCCGAGGACGGCGACGGTCAAGGCGGTCTCGAAGGTCGAGACGCTGGTGATCTCGAAGGAACTCTTCTTCCAGCTGGTCCATCAGTTCCCGTCGATCTCCATCGGCATCATGCGCGAACTCGCCCGCAGGGTGGAGCGGACCACGGCGCTGCTGCGCAGTGCCGTGGCAAGGGAGACGGGCGACAGGTGAGCAGGCTGGAGAGCGCTATCCGCCGCCTCGAGGCGCAGCGCCTGTGCCTCGATCTTGCCGGCAGGCTCGTCATGGGAAGGCCCGGGCACGTGCTCGAGTTCGGCCTTGGCAACGGGCGGACCTTCGACCACCTGCGCGGCCTCTTTCCCGATCGCGAGATCTACTGCTTCGACCGGCAGATCGCCGCCCATCCCGACTGTGTTCCCGACGCCTCGCACATGTTCCTCGGCGAGTTCGCGGAGACGGTGCCCGCGGCCCGCCGCCGCCTCGGAGCGAACGCCGTTCTCGCCCACGTCGATGTCGGCTCGGGTGACCGCGAGGCCAGCCTCGCACTCGGGGCATGGCTCGCCGGCGAGATTGCGCCCCTGCTGGTGCCGGGCGCGATCGTCGTCAGCGACCAGCCCATGCCCGGCGAGCACTGGAACACCCTCCACCTTCCCCGGGGCGTCGGCCCGGGCCGCTACCACATGCAGAGTGCCTGAAGGGGAAGCTAGCGCAGCGGCGGGCAGACCGGAATTCCGGCGGACGCGCAACCGAGGTGTCCCGAGCCGATCTGCTTGCCGGCATCTTCGTACTCGACACACCAGGCGACGTGACTCGCCACCCCCGGCGGCAGGGGACCGGCCTCGAGTTCGCCGCCGGCTCCTGGTTCCAGCGTCACCGTCAGCACCGCAGAACACTCGAGGGCCGCACTCTCTTCGCCGGTGTTGTGGCGCCAGTGGATGACGACGGACTCCGCACAGGCGTTGGTCGCCACGTACCGCGGGTGCCAAGCGCCGGCAGAGGGTTCAGTGGCGGGCACACCCTCAAGAGCGACACAGGTGCCCGCAGGAGGCGGCGATCCGGCCGCGGCATTCCCGCCGGCGATCGCCCCGCAGGCCACGACAAGGACCGCCAGGCCCCGCGCCGCGAGGTCACGCTTCCCGAACACCGTCAGCCACCGGCGGAGGTGTCGCCGAGATCCGCCCTGATGGTATCGGCGGCCCGCAACGCGAGCGCCGCGATGGTCAGCGACGGGTTGGCGGTCGACGACGTGGGAAACACGGACGATCCCACGATGAAGAGATTGGCATGGTCGTGGCAGCGCAGATCCGGGTCCACCACGGAAGCAAGCGGATCGTCGCCCATCCGGCAGGTGCCGACAATGTGGCCCGCACCCTCGAAGTCCTCGCGGTGCGCGATCTCGGTGGCGCCGAGGCGCGCGAAGATGGCGTCGTGAATGCGCCTCGCCTCTTCGAGGCCGTCGCGCGCATAGCGGCCCACGCGGTAGTGGATGCGCGGCAGAGGCACGCCATGGACATCGCGCTCGGACCCGTCGAGGGTGACCCGGTTCTCCGCCTCGGGCAGCTGCTCGGTGAGCGATGCCAGGCGGACGTGGCGCGAGGCGTGCTCCGCCATGGCGCGCCTCAGCTCCGCACCCTTCAGTCCCCTGGCGAAGAGGGTGCCTGCCAGGGTCTGCACGCCGCCCGTTGGCCACGACCAGCCGTTGCTGCCGATCTCGATGCGCAGGCTCGAGCGTTCGGAGCGGAACGCGCCGTCCCTCGTCACCTCGATGGCGGAGGTCGAAAGCGGCCCCCGGTACGGCCACACCGGCTCGCCGGCGAGCGCCCAGCTCAGCTGGATGGGATGGTCCATCAGGTTGCGGCCGACCTGGCCGGAGCGGTTGGCGACCGCGTGGGAGGCTCCCGGCGCGGGAGAATTGAGCAGGAGGCGCGGGCTCTCGATCCCGTGGGCGGCGATCACGTGGATCCTCGCCTGCGCGACACCGCCGCTGCCGTCCGGCCGGCGGTACCTCACGCCCGAGACGAGACCCGCCTCGCCGGTCTCGATCCTGGTGGCCGTGCACCGCTCGTGAATGACCGCTCCTGAGCCCTCGGCACGCTCGAGGTGGACCATGGCATCGTACTTCGCCTGGACCGGGCAGATCGGGATGCAGCTCGCGCTGCCGCAGCACGCGGGCCGGCCGCCGTACTCGACGGAATTGCGCGCCTGGGGTGTCGGATCGACGGTCCAGGGCGTCCCCGACAGCGCCCGCGCCATCACCCGGTCGACGTGGCTCTGGGCGATCGGCGGCAGGGCATAGGGGCCCGAGCGCGGCGATCCCAGGTCCCTGGCATCGTCGCAGGCCACGCCGAGTTCGTGCTCGGCGGCAAGGTAGTAGGGTTCGAGGTCGTCGTAGGAGAGCGGCCAGTCGACCGCCCGGCCGAAGAGACTGCGCATGCGGAAATCGGCGGGAAGGTAGCGCACGCAGGTGCCGAGCCAGTGCCAGGTCGTGCCGCCCACGAGCTTGAGATAGGTGCTCTTGAACGGATCGGGACCCGCCTGCCGATACCAGTGGCCGGGATCCATCACGATCGGGTGATCCGCGTCCTCCAGCAGTGGATAGGGACTTTCCGGCACCTTGATGGGCGCCGCGAGATAGGTCTCGAACGCGTCTTCCCGGGCGATCCGCGGCCCGGCCTCGAGAACGGCGACCTTCAGTCCCGCTGCCGCCAGGCGGTCGGCCATCAGCCCCCCTGCGAGACCCGCGCCGACGATGAGGACATCACTCTCGATCATGTCACGTCTGCGGCGGACGCGCCCACGGCGATCCGGGTTCCACGCAGAACCCCGGTGGCGCGGCGAAATCGACGGCGCTCCAGGCCAGCGCGTCTTCGAAGGTATAGGCCACGAGACCCGCGGCCGTCGCCAGGATGCCGGAGTACCAGGCGGCCACGACCTCGCCCGCGACGTCGCCGGACGGCTCCCCCTCGAGCAGCCGGTCGAGGGCTTGCGCCTTTCCCGTGGCCACCAGGGCGTCGATCATCGCCTCGGCGAAGGCGGGGTCGAGTTCGTCGCGCGAAAATCCCGTCAGGCCGGCCGAGACCTCGAGGAACTCCTCGAGGCGGCCGCTGGCAAGGACGCCGCCGGCCGGGACGACGGAGGGAATCGCGAGGCAGCCGCCCGCAAAGCCCCGTCTCGACAGGAGAATTCGCTCGTCCAACGGCACCATCCGGTTTTTCCGGATCATGCCCCGGCACGTCCCGGGAGTCCACCCGGAACGCCGTCCTGAAGGCGGAGGCCGGCATCGGAACTCTTCAGCGCGTCGTTGTTCCGGGCAAGGTCCCACGCCGTGGCCCCACTCGTCGATCGCGCCCCGGGGTCCGCGCCGGCGTCGAGCAGCGTGTCGACGGCCCCGGGATCGCCGTTCGAGTCCGCAGCATGGTGGAGCGGCGTCCAGCCGGCCGCGTCGCGGGCCTCGAGCGCGGCCCCGGCGGCGATCAGCGCCGAGAGGGTCGGGTGCCGGCCGGCGGTGGCCGCGGCGAGATGGAGCGGCGTTTCGCCGCCCTCGTCGCGCGCCTCGAGAGCGGCGCCGGCATCGATCAGCACCGCCAGGACCTCCGGCCCGCCGGGGGACGCCGCCGCGAGGTGGAGCGGGGTCCTTCCCACCGCATCGCGGGCCTGCGCGTCCGCCCCGGCGTCGAGCAGCCGGGCGACAATGGCCGCCATGCCGCTTTCCACGGCGGCGTGGAGCGGCGTCCGGCCGAGGGTATCGCGGGCCTCGAGGTCGGCGCCATCCTCGATCAGCCGCGACACGATCTCCGGCACCTTGCTCCAGCTCGCCGCGCGGTGGAGCGCCGTTCTGCCGGCCGCATCACGGGAATCTGCGGGATCTTTCGCCATCGAGACCGTCTCCGGCACGCAACTCGGGATGGCCGCAGGGTAGCGCGGGCGCGCCCGTCTCGTCACCCGCCGCGACGTCGGGGAGCGTTTCCGCCTGCTCACCGTGCGGGACGGCGCGGCATATCGCCAGCCTTGCAACGGTCGCGAGGGCCTTCCCTATCCGCTCGAACTCCGGACCGCTCCGGGCTGCCGCCGCCATCCGAAGTCCGGCGGGTGTCTTGTGAACGCCCGCTCGCCACTGTTCGCGGATCGGATCGACGCCGGAGCCACCACGACCGCCCGCGCGTTCAATCCGGCATCCGGAACGCATTCGACCTCCAGACCGCCGCCTCAGTCGACCTTGTCCCGAGTTCCCAAAGAAGTAGAGGTCCCATAGCGTATCTCGTCGGGCAGAAGGACACGCCCCGATCCAGTCGACAGAGTTATCGGACCGTCCAGGGAATCCGGCGGTGAAGCGTGTTGCGATCGCAAATCAGCGGATGGGCACCGATTGTTCCCAGCTTCAGCCATACCGTAGCCGGATCCACAGGACTTCTCCCCAGTCTCTGTGGCACTGCGGGTTGCTCCAGGTGCAGTACAGTACGGGTGTGATTCTCATATGGGGTAATTTTTGGCAATAATTGTCGAAGGTTTTTCTTGCCAATATGGCATCAGGATGTTCCATGCGGCGTTGAAGCGGTCCGACTTGTCGAGGGCCCGCAGCGACAGGATGGCCTGGGCACCTGACTCTCCCCAGATCATCCCGGATCCCTTCAGGCGTTGCGTGACGATCGACTTGTTGGCGGCCTCCACCAGGCCGGAGCCAACGGTCAGGTGACGACGTCTGTAGTCGGCGTAGTTCATCCTGTGGCGGTTGTTCGCGAAGTAGCCGATGGCCCTGGAGACCAGAGGCGAGTAGTGACGCTTGAGGTATGTGAGGGAGGCCATGACCTTGTCGACGCCGCCGGGCTCGTCAAGCAAGGTCTCACGGAGCGTGTGCCAGCGACGGTTGCCCTGAATGCTGTCCTGGCCGTAGGCGAGATCGATGGCTTCTTTCAGGTATTCGGCAGCATGGAAGAAGTCCAGAATCTGTTCGGCCTGGGGGAAGGCCTCGGCGAAGAACCGCCAGTGATCCCGGGCTCCGTTGGCCACCACGACAAGCTGAAGGTCCGGCCGTCTGGCCAGCAGGCAGGCGACCTCGTCGCGGACCAGTTGCTTGAGCGTGAGCTTGTTGCTCTCGGGCATCCTCGCGTGACGCAGTGTGCGCAGGCGTTCGCCGGCGGCGTTGCCATAGGGTGACGGTGGCGCACGAGGCTTCCTTCCAGGCCACCCCCTCAAGTGGCTGTTCGGGCTTCCTTTTGCCTCGACCCATGGGCACCATGACGCCATCCATCTGGATGGTCACACAGGTGGCACCGCACGGGATCTCCTCCCCACGACGGATCTCCTCGAGGGCGTCATCGGCCACCTCCTCCCAGTGCCGCCCGGCAGCCTCGTAGAGCCGGATCAGGCTCGACACGCTGGGACACATGCCGCCCTGTTGGCGGAACATCTTCACGCAATCACGCGGTGGCGCCGAGGATACCGCCTGCAACGCAAGGCGTGCCGCACGCGGCGTCCAGAAGTCCTCGATCAAGCCGGCAAGACGGTCTGCCGGGAACACGCTGGCACGGGCCCGGCGACGGTATCGTGAACGCTCGTAGTCGATCACACCGAACGACGTCATGACCCGCTTCTTCGTCGCGCCCTCCCGGCGATACCTCTCACCATGGTGCTCGATCACAGGTTCCTGCGTGTCCAGCGAGACAAGGGCCTGCTTGACGATCTGCGCCGAAAGCCGGTTGGCTGCAACGGCGATGCTGTCCTCGAAAGCCTGCGTGCCGCGGCGCCCCTCGAAGGCCTCGAGCTTCTTGCGCACGGTCACCATGTGGGCCGCGAACTCAGCCGGCAACTGCCCCGCAAACAGCTGTGCAAGTTCCTCATGAATCGCCCTTCGACGGTCTTCGGCAGCCATCCATGCACCAAGGGTCGTGATGAAGCGTAGCGTTGCTCGCAACCGCTGTCACGGGTGCAATCAGGTGCGATTATCGCTGCAATGTGCGACTTTTTGACGCCACGCGCAGAAGAATCTGGACAACAGCGCAAAACTGTGCGTACATTAAACGAACATAAGCGATACACTACACGAATACACTACCCCATACCAGAACCACACCCTGCAGTACAATGCGCCATTTTCGCGCCGCCAAAGCCTGCCGAGCATGTTCGCGTTCTTGAGATTCGTCGGCATTGCATCTCGCGGCAGCCAATCCCGCCAGGGTATCCCGCGCCTTCGCCGCCACCTCGTCGGCGATATCGATTGCCTTATCACGCGGATGCTGCCGGTAGTCCCTGACTTCGATACAAACAATATCGATCGCCTTGGAGCTATCGGCGATACTATGAAACTGATTACGATAAAACGACCACGCATCGTACTTGCTGACCCGGCAGTCCCCCGCAAATTCGAACTCGAGTCTTCCCTCCGTAACGACCGTCACGATTCCCGCTCCGAGCTCGGCATGAACCGGTCCATAAAACGGTCGGACTGTCCCAGATCTTCATCCAACAGGAGCAGCGGGTCGACGTCACCGACGTCATCGGCCTGGGACACCCGGACGCCGTCGTCGCTTCTACTCAATGCGAAGTACTGTTGCGATACCGCATCGAACTCGCCATCAAGAAGGATTTCGAACTCGCGCAACAAGAACAGGCTGTGCGTGGCGACGAATACCTGTACGCCTGCCTCACAGATGCCGAGTATGACCTTTGCGACTTCACGAACCAGGAGTGGATTGAGGTTGGCCTCCGGCTCGTCCCAGAACAGGCACCCCTTGTCGAGGAGGGAACCGGTGGAGATCAGACGCACGAGCATGGAAATCTTGCGCCACCCTTCCGCAACCAGCGGCATTTCCATATTCTTTGCGGATGCCTTCAAGTAGAAGCGGCCGTTGCGGTCCAGCACCACCCGTCCGCCTAACTGCTCCTCCAGAGGCGCGATCAGATTGGCAACTGTTGTTTCTCGTGGCCCCCGCAGCGTCGGCGCACCGAGGAGCAGACATGTGTCTCGCCACGTTTCGTCGAACTCAAGGTGCCGGGTCTCGTAGAGCGGAACGAAGCCTGGATAGATGGTCAGCAGTTCCCGGGTGGGAATGAACACCGGTGGCTTGTCCTGCCATGCGGAAGGAGCGCGCTCGATGGATACCCCGGATTTCGCGAGCGAGGAAAACCGAAAGGCCAGGGATGTCCCGGGCTCGCCGAAGGCCATATTCACGTCGCATCTGTTGCGTCCCCTCTGGCGATGGACAAGGCGGCCCAGACGGTCTTCCGGTCGAAACACACTGAAAAGCTTTTCGGCAACCCTCGTCTGCAAGACGGTCTTGGTTGGCGGTTCCGTACGCTTCCTGCCCTCATCGGCGCTCATTGCCATGACGGCATAGGGAAGTTTGAGCAGATGCGTCTTGCCCGTTCCGTTCGCGCCGACGACGACGTTGAGACCCCTGGCGAACTTCAGATCGGCGCTTTCGAACACCGTGAAATTCTTTATACTGAGAGACTTGAGCACAGGCCCTACCTCCTCTGCACCTTGTGAACCGAACATTCTGTGGCGAAGCCCCGGCCGTCGACCTCCTCGACGTCGATCCCGAGGCCTTGAGCATCAGTGTGCCCCGCGGCTTCGGCAAGGGCCGGTCCATACGCTGTTCGGAACCCTTGCCTCCCTGCGCCGGACCACGGCAACCGTTCACACAACACCATGCCTGCGGTCACATCCGGCTCATCGTTTCCTCTCCGATGCTTCATGGAAGCGGGGTCGTTGGCCCGGATCCCGGCCTATGGTGTTTTATGCTTTCTGCGGCACAGGCTCCCGAATTTGTCGCCAATTCAAGGTGCACCGGGTCTGGTCCCGTGCAATTTTCAAGTGATTCCAGAAAACATGCAGATTGACAGGGACCAGACACCTTGCGCACGCAGTGTACATTGCAAGACGTTGAGCTTGAAGCCCTCGAATGGCGGCGTTCTTCTGGTGCGCGAAGCCGCCTGCCTGGCGTCTCCCGAAGTCTTGGGACCTGCTTTGTCGATGGTCTCGATCCCTGGTATCCCGTGCATGCCCTGTTGACCCCCCGTCACCCCACGGGTGATGGCCCTGGGATGCGAGGGCCTTCACGATCATGACCGGCCACGCGGAACGCCCGAATGAACCCGGCGTTCCGCTCCAGGGTCTGCCGGATTTGGGGCGATACGGTCACCTCGGTTCCGGTGTCGGACCTCAGGCCGAAAAAGCGAAGCTCTTGATCGGGGTCTCGAAACGTAAGGTTGGGCGCACCGTCCGAGCCTCCCCGATACGCACCGTGTCGGTGATATCGAGTTTCAATCCGGCTTCATGGCCGGTATGGCTCCGTACGTTCGTCCCGGTACCTGGGCGTGACTTGTCGGGCGTTGTCAAAGCGCTCCAAGCCGTCCCAGGAACTCCGAACAGGACCATGGCTCAGGGGGTGCTCCAACCCAAGTTCTTCCAAGACCCAAGATGAACGGCCGAAGTTGCAAGGAGCGCAGGTGATGGCAAGGTTGTCCAAGTCGTTGCCGCCACCACGGCTGTGCGGGGTGATGTGGTCGTACTGAAGCCACATGCACTGGAAGGCGGCGTGCTGTCCCAGATCCCGAGCCCCCCATGGCAAGGCTTGCGTGTAAACCTTGTGCATCGCCTTGCGGACTTCGCGCCGGATGAGCGGGATACCGCAGAAACGGCAGTGGTATCCGTCCCTCTCGATCAGGGAGCGTTTCTTCCGCGCACTGGGCATTCTGACCGGGATACGGTCTTCCTTCGCAAGCACGGGCGGGGCGGTTGGCACCTCCCTCACCTGGTGGATCGACGGGTCAGTGGAACTCCACAGTGATTCCGTCCAGTCCCGGATGGAATCCATGTTGGCCTCTGCAATCAGCGTCGCCGCTGCAACACGATCTCCGGCCGCATGGGCATCCACGGCCCTGTCCAGCATTTCTGCCGCCCGGAAGATGTCGGAAACCGGTTCACGCAGGCAACGTCGCGTTGTCGGCACGCCCTTTCCCCTGCCGTCTGCTGCCTTACCCTCGCATGTCCGCGGAAGTCCGGGAACCTGCCGTCCGTTCACGGCGTCTGCGAACGTCGCGCCATCGGGGCCGTTGACCTGGCCGCACGAGGTAGCCGCCGCGCGGGATCCTCGGACGGCCTTGCTCGATCAGGGCACGGAACTGTGTCGGCGATCAGGTGCACGCCGGCGCCCATCGCCTCCGATGGCAGTGTCGAAAGCCTGCCGGCAAACGCCCTTTCACCGATTTCATCGCCGACGGACTTGCGCAACTGTCCCCTGAGCCTCATGCGAACCCCCGGAACGACCTTCGTTCATTACTGTTTGCTGGAGGCGCATCGTGACGATCGGGCCCGGCAAGCGTGCCGTCAGAGGCCCTCTATCAGCCACCTGCGGGCCGTCACGATGCCGCTGTCGGGTGGGCCGAGAACCCGCCAGACATCCGACGTGGCGCGGGCCTGGAGGCGGTGCTCGTCGGACTCGCGGCCGCCGACCGCGATGAAGAGCGGGACAGGCACCGCAAACGGGAGGCGGAGCGGGCTTTTGCGGCCGGCCATGGCCTCGGAAAGGCCGAGCACCCCGTTGAGGTAGCACAGCCGGATGGGCGAAGAGGCCGCTGCCGGCGAGGGCCGACTTGACGACGTCGGGCGGGACCTCCGGCGCGAAGGCGGGCCAGTCCGTGGCCAGCAGCATGGCCGCGAGGTGCCCGCCGGCGGAGTGGCCCGAAACACGGAGGCGCTGCGGATCGGCGCCGAACGCCTACGCGTTGCGGTACGTCCAGGCGACGGCCGCCCGGGTCCGCACGCGAGCGCGTAGTTGATGACGACCGTGTGATGCCGCGGGGCGCGTAGCTGAAGTCCGACTTGTCCAGCCACCGCCAGCAGCCGCCGTGAATGAAGACGTTGACGGGGGCGCCCGCTTCGGCGGCCGGGAAGACGTCGAGCGTTTCCTTGGGGTGCCCGCCATAGGCCACGCCGGTCGTGCCGCACCGCGCCCGGCGCGCACGCGCGCTGGCGGACCTCCAGTTGCCGGTCCAGCGTGCGTGCCCGGGCTCCCGGTTGTTGTACTGACCGTCGAGTTCCCGCCTGTCGCAGCGGCGATAGAGAACCTCCTTCGTCACGTCGGGCGGCGGCGGTCGCGCCGGAGCCAGTTGAGGAGATCGATGCGGGTGATGACGCCGAGAAATGCGTCGCCGTCCACCACGATCGCCGTCAGGTCGCGCCGGAAGATCGCCTTGAGCGCATCGAAGTCCGCCGTGCGCTGCACCGTCACCGGACTTGCCGCCATGGCCGAAGACACCGGCTCCGTGAAGGTCTCCCGGGTCGTGTGGACGGCCCAGAGAATGTCCGACTCGTCGATGATGCCGACGACGCTGTCCCCTTCCAGGACAGGGAGCTGGCTGATGTCGTAGAGCTTCATGCGCGAGAGCGCGGTGGCCAGCGTATCGCCGGGCGCCACGGTCACCGAGGCCTTGTCGGCGTGGGGGCGGGCAATCAGGTCCCTGAGATCGCCGAAGGTCTGCCGCTGGATGAAGCCCTGATCGAGCATCCAGTAGTCGTTGTACATCTTGGAGAGGTACTTGTTGCCGCTGTCGCAGACGAGTGTGACCACGTTCTTGGCCTGCTCCTGGTCGCGGCAGTAGGCCAGGGCGCCGGCCAGCAGCGTTCCGGACGACGAGCCGGCGAGAATGCCCTCGTCCAGGAGGAGCTGGCGGGCGGTGGCGAAGGCCTCACCGTCGGTGACCTTGTAGGCCCTCGAGACCAGGGAGAGGTCGCTGACTTCCGGAACGAAGTCCTCGCCGATGCCCTCCACGAGCCAGGAGCCGAGATCGCCGGGAGTGCCCGTGTTGACGTAGTCCGCCAGCACCGAGCCCTGGGGGTCGGCCAGCACCATCTCGACATGCGGCGCCGTCCTGCGAAAGAAGCGCCCGAGTCCGGTGACGGTGCCCCCGGAGCCGACACCGCACACCACGGCATCCAGCCTGTGTTCCATCTGCTTCCAGATCTCGGGACCGGTGCCGGTTTCATGGGCCAGCGGATTGGCCGGGTTGCCGAACTGGTTGACGAAGAAGCTGTTCGGGGTCTCGGCGGCGAGGCGCTGCGCGAGATCCTGGTAGTATTCCGGGTGCCCCTTGCCGACGTCCGACCGCGTCAGGTGGATCTGCGCACCCATGGCCTGGAGGTTGAAGATCTTCTCCTGACTCATCTTGTCGGGGATCACCAGCAGCAGGCGGTAGCCCTTCTGGCGGGCGACGAGGGCAAGGCCGAGCCCCGTGTTGCCCGCCGTCGCCTCGATCAGCGTGCCTCCGGGACGGATCGCGCCGGACCTCTCGGCCGCCTCCACCATGGAGAGCGCCGGCCGGTCCTTGATCGAGCCTCCAGGGTTCTGGTTCTCGAGCTTGAGGAAGAGGCGGCACGGGCCGGTGTCGAACCTCGTCACCTCGACGATCGGCGTGTTGCCTATGGTGTCGAGCACGTTTGCGGGTACTGTCATGGCGGGTCCTTCGGCGCGGGGCGGCTGCCGCCGAGGTTACATCAGGAAGGGCAAGGGATCATGGGCAATCCCCAGAACTACCGCGCCTACGGCGTGCTACTGCGCAACCGCACGGTCCTCGTCGCCGCCGAACATGTCGACGGGCTCTTCGTCTGGAAGTACCCGGGCGGGGGAGTCGCCGACCACGAGACCGCCGAGGAGGCGCTTGTGAGGGAGTTCCGCGAGGAGACGCAGCTGGAGATCTCGATCGTCGCCGAACTCCACGATCCCGGAACGCTGATCAGCCCGTGGACCCGGAAGGCCTACACGCCGGTCTACTTCCTCGTCGACTCGCCGGGCGAGCCGCGGGTGCCCGAAGGCGAGGAGATCGAGATGACCTTCATGCAGCCCGGGCAGGTTCTCGAATCGGACCTCGTCGCCGCTCCGGAAAAGGCCGCCCTCAGGACGGCGCTCGCCCTTCACGGCGAGAGCGCCGGCCGGGGTCAGCGCCGCCGCAGTTCGAAGGTGTAGACGCCTTCGGAGCAGGAGTTCGCGATCAGCTCGTGGCCGGTCAGCTCCGAGAAGGACCTGAAGTCGCTGACGGATCCGGGGTCCGTGGCATGGACCACCAGCACCTCGCCGCTGGCCATCGCCTTCAGGCGCTTGCGCGCCTTGAGCACCGGCAACGGACAGGCCAGTCCCTTGACATCCAGGACCTGCTTCATGGCACCCTTCGAGGATGGTGCCGCCGCTCAGGATTGAACTGAGGACCTCACCCTTACCAAGGGTGCGCTCTACCACTGAGCTACGGCGGCGTCCGACGGTGTGCGCCGGAAACTGCCACAGCGGACGGAACCAGGCAAGGAAGGGGGCGGCGCCGTGGGCAAGGGGTCGAGGGAAGCGAGAGACAAACGCCTTGCCGAGGCGCTGCGCGCCAACCTGAAGCGCCGCAAGGCGCAGAGCCGCTCCCGGCGCGAGGGCGAAGGCGCGAGGGCCGATGCCGGCGCCGACCGCTCACGGGCAGCCCCGATTCGGCCACAGGAGCGCGGTTGACGCGATCCGCCTGTGGCGGTCTACATGTTCCGCACGGCAAAACGGGAATCCCGCGCGTGGACAGGATACGCATCGTTGGCGGCAGAACTCTCGAGGGCCGAATCAGGATCGGCGGCGCCAAGAACACGGCCCTCAAGCTCATGGTCGCATCGCTGCTCAGCGAGCGTCCCCTGGTCCTCGAGAACATGCCGGATGTCGTCGACGTCGCCGTGCTCGCCCGCCTGCTCGAGGAACTCGGCGTCCGCGTGGACCGTCCCGCAGCGGCCCGCATGGTGCTCGACGCCGGCACGCTGACCTCGACCACCGCGCCCTACGACCTCGTGCGCAAGATGCGCGCCTCGGTTCTCGTCTTCGGGCCCCTGATCGCCCGTTGCGGCGAGGCCCGGGTATCGATGCCGGGAGGTTGCGCCATCGGCACGAGGCCGGTCGACCTCCACATCGCAGGCCTCGAGGCGCTCGGGGCGGACATCGGACTGCACGACGGCTATCTCACGGGCAGGGCGGCCAACGGCCTTGCGGGCGCCGACATCACCTTCCCGAGCGTCTCGGTCGGCGCCACAGAGCACGTGATGATGACCGCAGCGCTCGCCCGCGGTACGACCGTCCTTCGCAACGCGGCCCGCGAACCGGAAATCCGCGACCTCGCGGACTGCCTGAACGCGATGGGCGCACACATCGCGGGCGCGGGCAGCTCCACGATCCGGATCGACGGAGTCGCCGCTCTCGGCGGCACGGTCCACAGCATGCTCCCCGACCGAATCGAGGCCGGGACCTACGCCATGGCGGCGGCCGTCACCGGCGGCCGCCTCGAGATCGCCGGCGCCGCGGTGGAGAATCTCGGCGAGGTCCGCCATGCTCTCGAAGCGGCGGGAGTGGCGATCGAGGAATCCCCGCAAGGCATGTCCGTCGGCCGCGCCGGCACCACGCTCGCCGGCGTCGACGTCACAACCCGCCCGTTCCCCGGTTTCGCCACCGACCTCCAGGCCCAGTTCATGGCCCTGATGTGCACGGCCAGGGGCGTCTCCAGAATTCACGAGAGCATCTTCGAGAACCGCTTCATGCACGTGCCGGAACTGGCGCGCATGGGCGCCGACATCGAGGTCAGCGGCGGCACGGCGACCGTCACCGGGACCGGACGGCTCAAGGGCGCCCAGGTGATGGCCACCGACCTTCGCGCCTCGGTATGCCTGGTCCTTGCGGGAATGGCGGCCGAGGGGGAAACTGTCGTCAACCGCGTCTATCACCTCGACCGCGGCTACGAGCGCCTCGTCGAGAAGCTCTCGGCCTGCGGGGCAACGATCGAACGGGTCCGGGACTGAATGAAACCGCTTCGTCTCAGGGCTGTCGACGACGACGACCTGGAGGTCTTCGCGACGGTCCTCCATAGCGCGCGCATGCCGCTTGCGGAAGTCGCCTGGCTCGGCGAGGAGCGGCGTTTCGCGGCCCTGTTCCGGCGCTTCTGCTACGAGCGGGCCGACGGCGCGACGCAGCAGGTCGAATGCGCGCTGGTTCTCGAACGCGTCCGCTCGACCGAGGTCGGCGATCTCGAGGGTCTGGGCGGCGCGGGCGAAGCCGAACTGATGACCATCGTGAGCAGGACCGGCAGGCAGGGCGGATCCTCCATCACCCTGATCTTCTGCTGCGGCGGATTCATCAGGCTCGATGCGGAGGCGATCGAGGGCCGGCTGGCCGATACCGGGACGCCGGGCCCGGCACGCGATGTTCCCCGCTATGCCGCCGCGGGCGGCCGGACGGACGGCGCATGACCATCACGGGCAGGGACGCCGTGACCGCCGACGAAGCCGCCGCACGGGTGGCCGGCCTGCCCTGCTGGCGCGGTCCGGTCGCGCCGCAACCGGTGACGGGCGGCATCACCAACCGCAACTTCCGGGTCGATGACGGCGGCTCGAGCTTCCTCGTGCGCATCGGCGGCAACATTCCGGTCCATGGCATACGCAGGACCTACGAGACCGCCTGCAGCCGCGCCGCCCATGCCGCCGGCGTCGCGCCCGAGGTCTTCTTTGCCGCCAGGGGCGCCCTGGTGGTGCGCTGGATCGAGGGCGTCACCTTCGATGCGGCCATGGTCTCGAGGCCGGACAATGCCCGCCGCATCGCCCTGTTGCTGAGGCGGCTGCACCTCGAGGGGGCGCGCCACCTTCGGGGCCGCGCGCCCTTCTTCTGGGTGTTCCACGTGATCCGCGACTACGGCCATCGCCTCGTTGACGACGGACACCGCCTCGCCGGACATGTGCGGGCCCTCGTCGCCGCGGCCGGGGACCTCGAATCGGCGGTCGGGGCGATCGAGCCCGTGCTCTGCCACAACGATCTGCTGGCCGCGAACTTCATCGACGACGGCGCCAGGCTCTGGCTCGTCGACTGGGAGTACGCCGGCTACAACACGGCGTTGTTCGATGTCGCCAACCTCGCCTCCAACAGCCTCCTGGACGCCGCGACGCGCGAGGCGGTGACGGAGCTGGTTCTGGAGCGCCGGGTGACGGACGACGACCGCCGACGCCTCGGGGCGCTGATGTGCGCCTCCCTGCTGCGCGAGGCGATGTGGAGCATGGTCCAGGAGACGCACTCCACCCTCGACGTCGACTACATCGCCTACACCGCCGACTACCTCGGCCGTTTCGAGAGCGCCGTCGACGCGTGGCGCGCGGCCGGCTGACGCCGGACGGCACCGGTCCCCCGGGACCGGCGCAACGCCTCGATGAGGCGGTTCACCGCCGCCGCATCTCCATCCGGACCCTGTGTCCGGCACCGTCGGTCCGCGGAGTCCGCCGGCGCCGGCGGGGTGAAACGCTCCGGCCGGCCGAGCGCGGTGCATCCGGCAATCGGCCGTCCCTGGAGTGGCCGACAAGCACGGTGCCGGTCATGGTCTCCAGCCCGGGAGACCCGGTGGAACGGCAGGTCGAGGACGCGAAGGTCTCGCCGGGCGGCGGGCTCTCCGCATCCTTGTCCGCGTGCCGTTCGCCGAAGGGCGCTTTCCCGCGTCGACAGGCCCCATTCGGGCATGAGGAGCGGGGCGTTGAATCGCGTCAGTCGGCCACTGTCCGGCGCACGGCATCGGCAATGCGGTCCGGGGAGGGGATGTAGAGGTCCTCGAGCGCCGATGAGAACGGTACCGGCGCGTGCGGCGCCGTCACCATCGCGACGGGCGCCTTGAGGGCGCCGAACGCGTCCTGCGCCACCGTGGCAGAGACATCCGCGGCGATGGAACAGCGCGGGTTGGCCTCATCCACGCAGACGAGACGTCCCGTGTTCTCCACGCTCTCGATCACCGTATCCATGTCGATGGGCGAGAGGGTTCTCAGATCGATCACCTCGACATCGATCCCCTCCTTGCGGAGGGTCTCCGCCGCCGCGAGGGAATTCGGCACCATGAGGCCGTAGGCGACGATCGTGGCGTCATCGCCCTCGCGCGCCACGTTCGCCTCGCCGAAGGGGATCGTATAGGACTCTTCGGGCACCTCCGTCTCGTGACCGTAGAGGTTCTTGTGTTCCAGGAAGATCACGGGATCGTCATCGCGGATCGACTGGATCAGGAGACCCTTCGTGTCGTAGGCGTTGGAGGGGCAGACGACCTTGAGGCCGGGGATGTGCGTGAAGACGGGCGTCAGCATCTGGCTGTGCTGCGCGGCGGCTCGGAATCCCGCGCCGCACATGGCCCGGATGACCACGGGGGTCTCGGCCTTGCCGCCGAACATGTAACGGAACTTTGCGGCCTGGTTGAAGATCTGGTCGAGGCAGACGCCCATGAAATCGACGAACATCAGTTCCGCCACCGGGCGCAGCCCGCAGGTGGCGGCGCCGATGGCGGCACCGATGAAGGCGCTTTCCGAAAGCGGCGTATCGATCAGCTGTCCCGGGTGCTTCCCGATGAGCCCCTTGGTGACCCCCAGGGGGCCGCCCCAGGCGTCGTCTTCGCCGGGAGACCCGGTCCCGCCGACGATGTCCTCGCCCAGGACGATCACGGTCGGATCGCGTGACATTTCCTGATCCAGTGCCTCGTTGACAGCGTCCTTCATGCTGAGAGTGCGAGCCATGTTCTTGAAATCCTTCGCTGATCCGGTGTGTCAGTATGAGACGTAGACGTCGGTGGCCAGTTCCGAGGCGACCGGGAAGGGCGCTGCCTTGGCCCCGGCGACAGCATCGTCGACCAGGGCGACCGCCTCCTCGTCGATGGCGGCGAGTTCGTCAGGCTCGAGGACGCCGGCTTCGGTCACCCTGGCCACGAACATCTTCAGGCAGTCCCTGTTCACGCGGTTCTCCTCGTTCTCGCCCGGCGCCCGGTAGGTCTGGGCATCGCCCTCGAAGTGGCCGAAGAAACGAACCATCTTGCACTCGAGGAGTGATGGACCGCCACCCTCGCGGGCACGCCGGATGACCTCTCCGGCGGCCTCGTAGACGGCGAAGAAGTCGGTGCCGTCGACCGTGATGCCCGGCATGCCGAAGCCCGTGGCGCGATCGACGTAGGAGTCGCTCGCCACGGCATAGTCGACGGAGGTCGATTCGGCGTAGCCGTTGTTCTCGACAACGAAGATCACGGGCAGGTTCCAGATCGCCGCCAGGTTCATGGATTCGAGAACGGTTCCCTGGTTGGACGCACCGTCGCCGAAGAACGTGATGCCCACCCCGTCGTGACCCAGCTTCTGCGCCGCAAGGCCCGCGCCGCAGATCAGCGGGGCGCCGGCGCCGAGAATGCCGTTGGCCCCCATCATGCCCTTGGAGAGGTCCGCGATATGCATCGAACCGCCCTTGCCGGCGCACGATCCCGACGCCTTGCCGTAGATTTCCGCCATCATGGCCCTGATGTCGACCCCCTTGGCGATGCAGTGGCCGTGGCCACGGTGGGTCGAGGCGATCTGGTCGTGGTCCTTGAGGTGCATCATGATCCCGACGCCCGCGGCTTCCTCGCCGGCATAGAGATGGACGAAACCGGGGATATCGCCCCGGCTGAACTCGACATGCAGACGCTCCTCGAACTCGCGGATGGTTCTCATCCGGCGATACGCCGTCAGAATTCCGTCCCTGTCCAGTGGAAACGGATTGCTCATCAACTTCCTCCTGTGTGCTGGAATGTGCGAAGGGAGTCCCGCGCTTCACGGGTCAGAAGCCCGTGTCTGGCAGTATAGGCCATGCAGTCGGGCACGGAAACCGTGCGGAAGGCGTCGACCTCCAGGCGTACGGTCACCTCGTCGGTCCCGGCAAACGTCAGTTCACGCTCGCCGTCGAGGGCAATGGTGCCGACGGCGACGCCGGGCCGATAGGCTGTTCCGGGAACCATCGTCTCCACGGAGGCGATGCCGACCTCCTCGATGAGACCCGGCGCGACCGGCGCTGCCAGCCTCAAGGGAGCCTCCTGCGGCGGCAGGAAGCGGATCCGCCGGCCCTCGGGAGTCCCGCGCTCGAGGGGGGCGAGAAGACCGACGACGGACGACATCCCCGTGCCGTCCGGCCGGCCGAAGGTCGCGAAGAGCTCCCTGAAACTCTCCGTCTTCCAGATGGCGCGCGCTCCGACGTAGCGGTCGGAGACGACGGCCGCGTCCACCAGGGCGATCTCGCGCCGCCCGTTGACCCGGACGTCGAGACGCTTGTTCCACGCGAAGGCGACGTCCGGCGGCACCGCGCCGCTGACCGCCAGTCCCACCGCAAGCCCCGTGATGGTGGGTTCGCCGAACGACGGGAAGGCGTTGTTGGTGCCGGTGGAGACACCGGCGACCGGCGTGGCTCCGCAGCACGAGACCACGACGCGGTTGGTGCCGTCGCCGCCGAGCACGACGATGGCGCCGACACCCGTGTCGCGCATCTGCCGGGCGGCCTCGGCGCTGTCCTCGGCCGTCGAGGTCACCGGCATGTCGAGGTAGGTCACCCCGGGGAAGCGCACCTCTCCCATGCGCGTGGCGCGGGCGATGGTGCGCATGAGCTGTTTGCGGATACCGCCGTACTCGGGCATGATCAGGACATCCTCGATCCCCGCTGCCGACAGCCCCGTCAGCATCCTCATGACGATGTTGGCGCGGTCGTTGATCGGCAGGTTTCCCGCATGGGAAACGATCCGCCGGATGTCCCTGGCGGAGACCGGATTGGCGATGATTCCGACAGCTGGCACGTCCCGATGTCCCTCCCGGCCGGCGATCATGGCAGAACCCGCGAGCGGCGTCACCGGCGATGCCGCAAGGGGACGGTCCACCGGACGCGCGGCGGCCCTCATCCCTTTCGCCGCCGTCACTCCTTCCTTCGTGCCGGCTCCGACACGCGATCGACCCACGCCCCGCGCAAATCCGCTATCCTGCGACGTGCACGAACCGCCGGGGGAACCCGGATGGCCGCCGGCGGCCGGGAAAGGAGCGTTCGCATGATCCTGCTCGAACAGGTTCTCGTGTTTCTCGTTGCCGCGGTGATCGCCGTGCCGCTCGCCAGGCGCCTGGGTCTGAGCTCCGTCCTGGGTTACCTGCTGGCCGGCGTCATCGTCGGGCCCTGGGGCCTGGACCTCGTCCACGACGAGGAGGGAATCCTTCACTTCGCCGAGTTCGGCGTGGTTCTGCTGCTGTTCGTGATCGGACTCGAACTGCAGCCGCGGCGCCTGTGGGCCATGCGCCGCGCAGTGTTCGGTCTGGGTGGCGCGCAGGTCATGGTCACCGCGAGTGTGCTGACGGCGCTCGCCATGGCCATCGGCCTGCCGCTGGACATGGCGATCGTGGCGGGACTGGCCCTCTCGCTGTCATCCACGGCGTTCGCCCTGCAGGTCCTGGCCGAGCACGGCGACCTGGCGACCCGTTACGGACGCATGTCGTTTTCGGTGCTGCTGTTCCAGGACATGGCCGTCATCCCCATCCTGGCCCTGCTGTCGCTGCTCGCGCCGGCACCGGCCGGAATCGAGGGCGAGCCCCTCTGGCTCGGAATCATCAAGGCGACCGCGGTCATCGCGCTCGTCATCGTCGGCGGTCGCTACCTCCTGCGGTATGTCCTGCGCCTCGTGGCGCGTCTGGGGACCCACGAGGTGTTCACGGCAACGGCGCTGCTGACCGTGGTCGGCGTGTCGTTCCTCATGGAGCAGATCGGCCTGTCGATGGCTCTGGGCGCCTTCCTTGCCGGCGTCCTGCTCGCCGAGTCGGAGTACAGGCACGAGCTCGAGGCCGACATCGACCCGTTCAAGGGTCTTCTGCTGGGCCTGTTCTTCATGGCCGTCGGGATGACCGTCAATCTCGGTCTCGTGCAAGACACGCCCCTGGTGCTGCTGGGCCTGGCACTGGGTCTCGTGGCCGTGAAGATGCTGTGCCTGGCGTTGATCGCGCGTCTCGAGACGGCCGACTGGCGCACCATTCGCGGTACCGCGGCCACCCTGTCGCAGGGCGGCGAGTTCGCCTTCGTGATCCTGGCCGCCGGCGTGGCCTCCTCGCTGATGGACGAGTGGACGGCCGACGTACTGATCGTCGTCGTGACGCTCTCCATGGCGGCGACGCCGCTGGTCTTCAAGCTGAACCGCTGGCTCGGCGCGCGGCTCAGCGCGGACGACGAGCCCCGCTACGAGGTCCACGTCGAGGAAGAGAACCAGGTCATCATCGCCGGCTTCGGCCGGGTCGGCCAGATCATCGGACGCATCCTGCACGCTCGCGGCATCGGCTTCACGGCGCTCGAGACGGATGCCGAGCAGGTCGACTTCGTGCGCCGCTTCGGCAACGAGGTCTACTACGGCGACGCCACGCGCGTGGATCTGCTTCGCGCGGCCAGGATCGACAAGGCCGTGCTGTTCGTCCTTGCAATCGAGGATGTCGAGCATTCGCTCGCGACCGCGCGCGCGGTGCGCAAGCATTTTCCCCATGTCACGATCTTTGCGCGCGCACGCAATCGCCGGCATGCCCATGCGCTGATGGATCTCGGCATCGTCCACGTCGAGCGCGACACCTTCCATTCGAGTCTGGAGATGTCGTACGGCATCCTGACGGAGCTCGGCCTCGGCGATTTTGACAGCCGCCGCACCGTCGACGCCTTCCGGGACCATGACACCTTCCGTCTCCAGCAGCAGCACGAGGCGGGCGGTGACTGGGACCGCGTCGCCGAAGGCGCGCAGGACTGGGCCAGCGAACTGGAGGAGATCTTTGTGCAGGACGAGCGCGATGCGGCCGACGGACGCCGTTGAGACCGCTGCCGGCAACGGTCACATCTGCGCTCTGGCCGGCGTGTAGCGGCAAGGCAGCCGGCGCATGCCGTTGATGAAGAGGCCGTTGATCGGCTGCATGCGGTCGAGGTCGACCTCGAGATCGGGTAGCGTCGCAAACAGCGTCCTGAAGAAATGGTACATCTCGCGCCGCGCCAGGTGCATGCCCAGGCAATGGTGAGGACCGCCGCCGCCGTAGCCGACGTGGTCGTTGGGCGTGCGGCGGATGTCGAAACACTCGGGCCTGTCGAAGACCGCTTCATCGCGATTGGCCGAGGTGTACCAGAAGACAACCTGGTCGCCGGCCGGGATTGCCTGGCCGGCAATCCTCGTGTCGCGCGCCACCGTCCGCCCGAAGTGCACCACGGGACTGGCGTAGCGGACGATCTCCTCGAGGGCGGTGGCCGCCAGCCCGTCGTAGTCCTCGCGCCATGCCTGCCACTGGTCGGGGTGTTCCGCGAGAAAACGCATGCCCTGGGCAATGGAACTCGCCGTCGTCTCGATGCCCGCGGTGATCAGAAGCTGGAAGTAGACGCCGACGTCCCGGTCGTCCAGGACCTCGCCGTTCCCGCGTGCCGCGACCATCAGGGACACGAGGTCCTCGCCCGGCCGCCGGCGCCGCAGGCGTCCCAGGTCCTCGCCGTAGGCGTTCAGGGCGCGGAAAGCCTCCAGAGCGTCGTCCGCGTCGCCGATCGCCTCGTCGCCGTAGCCCAGCGCCTTGAGGGTGAGGCGGCCGAGCATGTCGCGGTCCTCGCCGTCGGGAACCGAGAGCATGTCGCATATGACCTTCATCGGCATGCGGTTGGCCGCGTCGGCGGCAAGATCGCACGCGCCGCGCTCGCTGATGGCGCCGATCACCGTTCGCGCCGCCGCCGCCATGTCGGGCTCGAGGACGCGCAGCAGGCGCGGGGTGAAAACCCTGGCGACGACGCGGCGAAGACGGGGGTGAACGGGGGCGTCGCGGTTCAGCATGCCCCCGGTGTCGTAGGCGGTCTGCGGCGTGTCGGTGGCCATTCCGGTGCCGCAGCGGGACATGAAGAGCTCGCTCTGCCGGGTGACCGAACGGCATTCCGCATGGCGCGTGAGAGACCAGTAGGGGCGCGTCCCGTCGGGCATGAACTGCCGCGCCACCGGACGTTCGCGCCGGAACCGGGCGAACACGGCCATCCTGTCGGGCCGCTTCCAAAAAGACGGCTCGGCCAGGCAGATGTCGTCGAGGCTCTCGGTCACGCCGCCGCGCATTGCCACGGGTCCCTGCCCTTCCCGCCGCGGCCGCTCACGCCGTGAAACGGCGCAGCACGTTGCGCGTGACCTGTTCGACCTGGCGGTCCCCCAGCCGCAGGCCGTTGACCCATTCGCAGCAACCGGCCGTGAAGACCTCGCCGCCGCCGCGCCGGAAGTGGACGATCATGCCGTTGCCGCGCTCCACCTTGTCGAGGCTAACGGGCGAACGGTCGCCGTACAGGGTCTCGGCGAGGTAGGCATGGTCGGCGCCACCGATGTAGAGATCCTCGCCCCACAGGCCGAAGTCGGCCTCTGCGTTGCTCGCCAGACCCATGGCGAGGATCTCGACCCCTTCCGGGGCGCCGTCCGCGCCGGTCGGATAGGGCAGCCCCTCCCTGACGACATGGTCGAGACCGTCGACCTCGTAGCCGAAGATCCGGCTGTCGGCGCCCAGCACGTCGCCGTAGCCCAGGAAGGCGTCCTCGAAGGCCCAGTGCCTGTGCCTGTAGACGATGAAGCCGCCGGGACCGCGGCCGACGCAGTGTCCGAGCCCGGCATAGACGCCGCGCGTGGCGTTGACGCCGAAGGTCGCCGCCCCGGGATGGCCCACCTCGGGAGCCTCCCAGAGGTTCGTCGCCAGGTGTTGGTCGGAGGTTCCCATCACGGGATCCTCGTTGCGCGCGATGTACTTGTAGCAGACCTGCGTGCGGCCCTCGTCCTCGATGCGCGTCTGCCAGCAGAAGTTGCCAGCGAAGCGGGCGGCGCGGCCGCCGGACTCCACCCAGGCATCGACGGCGTCGCGCATGGTCCGGCTCCAGTACTCGTCATGGCCGACGAACACGGCGCAGCGATGGCCCTCGAGGAGATCCGGTTCGGCGTCGAGATCGTGCAGCGTCGCGATATCGAACGCCAGACCCTCGGCCTCCAGCCAGTGCGCCATGTGGCGTTCGTAGCTGGCCCATCCCGCCGACGCGTACTTCTTCGAATAGCCGTTGGCGTAGGCCCACTCCATGTAGGGATAGCGGGCGACCGTCCCGGGGGGCGGAGGCGTTTCCGGAACGGTGCGCGGAGCTCCCTGCGGCAGTTTCGCGAAGCCCCGGCTCCACGGCCGCTGTGTCGACAGGACCGGCGAGAACCGGTCGCCGCCGGGACCGGCGATGCCGTCGTAGGCATTGGATCCACCCCACTCGTTGTAGGCAACCCAGGTCCCGGTGGCGCACACCAGGACAACCGGGGCCCTCTCCCGGGCGGCCGCGGAACGGATCACGACGATGTGGTGGTACTCCACGATCTCGTCGCCGCGCCGCGCCGTCAGCGTGACGAGGTAGCCGCCCGGCCGCCAGGTATCGGGGACGGTAACGCGCCAGGCGACGGGCCAGCGGCACCCCGATGCCGAGCAGTCCGGCGGCGTCGGATGGTGCGCTGCCTCGATGCCGTCCGCGCGGCAGACGGTTTCGCGGTGGAGGCCGTCGCGCTCGATCTCGAGATCGAAGCGTTCCGCCGTCGTGCTGACCCGCAGCGCGAGCTCCTCTGCGGGACGGTACGACATGCGGTCGGTGTAGCCCCAGACCTGCAGCACGCAGGGATCGTCGCTCGCCATGTCGTAGTAGGTGTCGACGACATGGCGGTTCCGCCTCACGGTGCGCGGTGTCGCCACGGGCTCGCCTCCGGTCGGTGCCGCGCGTATCGTGGTGCAGCGCGGACCGCCTGTCATTACCTGCCGCACGGCGAGGACAGCGAATGGCGAAAGACGGCTATGACTTCATCATCGTCGGCGCCGGTTCGGCCGGAGGCCTTCTCTTCTTCCGGCTCTCGCGGAACCCCGATCTGCGCGTCCTGCTCATCGAGGCGGGGCCGCCCGCCGACAGCTGGGTGGTCCGGATGCCGGCCGCGGCGCGCCGCACGTTCATGGGAGGCCCCTACAACTGGTGCTTCGCCACCGAGCCGGAACCGCACATGCTGGGCCGGCGCATCTACCAGCCGCGCGGCAAGGTGCTGGGCGGCTCCTCGTCGCTCAACGGCATGGTGTTCGTGAGGGGACATCCCCGCGATTTCGACGGCTGGGCCGCTGCGGGCGCCCAAGGATGGCGCCACGCCGACGTCCTGCCGTTCTTCAGGTCGATGGAGACCTGCCGCCGGGGCGCCGACGACTACCGCGGCGGATCGGGGCCGATCGTCGTCGAGCGCGCCGCCGGCAACCATCCGCTGGAGGACGCCTTCCTCGCCGCCGCCGGGCAGGCCGGCTTCCGCCGTTCGCACGACTACAACGGCGGCGACCAGGAGGGCGTGAGCAACTTCGATCTCAACATCGATGCCGGCTACCGCTCGGGAACGGCGCGGGCCTGCATCGAGCCCGCGCGGCGGCGGAGCAACGCCACCGTTCTCACCGGCGCCCACGTCACCCGGATCGTCCTCGAGAACGGCGTGGCAAGGGGTGTCGAGTTCGTCCGGCGCGGCGACGTGCGGACGGTCCGCGCCGACCGCGAGGTGATCGTCTCGGCGGGCGCCTTCCAGTCGCCGCAGATTCTCATGCTCTCGGGCATCGGCCCGGCCGATCACCTGCGGGCCTGCGGCATCGATCCGGTCTGCGACCTCCCGGGCGTCGGCGAGAACCTGCAGGACCACCTCGAGGTACACGTCAAGCACCGCTGCCGCAGGGGGCTTTCGAAGAACGGCCTGCTGCGCCGGGACCGCATGCTGCTGATCGGGCTGCAGTGGTTCGTCTCGAAGTCCGGACCGGCGGCCACGGGGCCGAGCCGGGCCGGCGGCTTCCTGAGAACCGATGCGTCGGTCGACTATCCCAACTTCCAGTATCACTTCTGGCCCTATTTCCTGGAGGGATGGTCGCTGCCGCCCGACAAGGACGGCTACTGCTTCGATGTCGGGCCCGTGCGCTCCGCGAGTCGCGGCCGGGTCCGGCTCGCCTCGGACGATCCCTTCGCCGCGCCGCGAATCCGGCTCAACGGGCTCTCCCGCGAGACGGATCTGCGGGAGTTCCGCGACGCCATCCGCATCACGCGCGAGATCGCCTCGCGCAAGGCCTTCGATTTCTGCGGCGGCGCCGAGGTCGCGCCCGGTCCCGAAGTGCGCAGCGACGGCGATCTCGACAGCTTCGTGCGCGCCCGCGCCAACAGCGCGTACCACCCTTGTGGAAGCTGCAGGATGGGCTCCGACGCCATGGCGGTCGTCGATCCGGCGCTGCGGGTTCGCGGCATCGAGGGCCTGCGCCTCGCCGATGCCTCGGTGATGCCGGTGATCACGAACGGCAACATCAACGCCCCGACGATGATGATCGGCGAACGGGCAGCATCGCTCGTCCTCCAGGGAGACGAACCCGCCGGCAGAGCGGGGGCATCCTCTTGCCCCCTGGATGCCCGGAATGCCGCGGGCGCCCGGTTGACGCACGGCGGAACCTCCGGGACGATGTCAGCTCCCGCGCCAGGCGGCGGGGCGGAACCGGTCGGGGAGCGCCGGACATGAACGATCCTGCCCGGATGGCCGACACTTTCAGACGCGAGGGTTTCGTGACGGGCCTTCGCGTGCTCTCGCCCGACGGGGCCCGCAGGGTGCTGGCCCGCATCGAGACGTTCGAGCGCGTCCACGGCGACGATCTTCCGGTGGCCGACATGTTCCGCACCGGCTCCCACATCGTCATGGGTGTCGTCGACGAGATGATCCGCCATCCGCGCGTCCTCGACCCGGTCCGCGCGCTGCTGGGTCCCGACCTCATCGTCTGGGACAGCGACATCTTCATCAAGGAGCCGCGGACGCAGGGATTCGTCAGCTGGCACCAGGACCTTCGCTACTGGGGGGTCGATTCCCATGACGCGGTCACCGCGTGGATCGCGCTGACTGACGCCACCGGCGAGATGGGATGCATGCGCTTTCTTCCCCGCTCCCACCGGGCCGGGCTGGTCGATCACGAGGACACCTTCGAGAACGGCAACCTGCTGACGCGCGGCCAGAACGTGTGCTGGGCCGTCGACGAGAGCCAGGCGCGGCTCGGTGAACTGCGGGCCGGCGAGATGTCGATTCACCACGGCCTGACAATGCACGCCTCCGTACCCAACCGGTCCGCGGCGAGGCGCGTGGGTCTCGTCATCCGTTTCGCCACTCCGGCGATGCGCCAGGTCGTCGCCGAGCGCGACCATGCCCAGCTGGTCTGCGGCCGCGACGCCTTCGGCCATTTTCTCGAGGTCCCCAGACCCGGCGCCGATGCGGCTCCCGATGCGGTTGCCCTGTGGCGCAGGATTTCCGAAAACAGGGCCGCCGCCTACTTCTCGGGCGTCACGCGCGGGAACCGCAGGTGGACCGGCGGCGCGGGCGCATAAGGCGCAAGGACGCCATGACGACGATCGCGGACATCGATATCTCCCCCCTGTCCGGCGCCGATGCCGCGGCGCGGCGCTAAGGTGGCCGAGGACATCGCCCGGACCTGCGAGACCATGGGGTTCCTCACCGTCGGCGGCCACGGTATCGCGCCGGCGTGCTCGACGTCATAGAAAGGTTCTTCGCCCTGGACGAGGCGACCAAGCTCGAATCCTCGAGGCCGCCGGGGATCTGCCGGGGCTACGTTCCCGTCATGCCGTTCGCCGGCCGCGCCACGAGGCGTTCTTCGTGGCCGACGACGAGGTCCGCGCCGGCGCCCCGGCGCAGGCGGCCAACATCTGGCCGGCCACGCCCGCGGATTTCCGCGGCACCGTGCTGGCCTACTTCGATGCGGTCAACACCGTCACCCACCGCGCCTGCTCGAGGCCTTCGCGCTGGCTCTCGGGCAGGAGGAGGACACGCTCTCGCGGCACTTCCGCAGGCACCTCACCACCATCTCCCTGCTGCACTGTCCGGCCCGTCCCGACGCCATCGGGCATCCCGAGGACGATGTCCTTCCCCACCGCGACACCAACGTGATCACGGTCCTCCTGCCGGGAGCCGTCGGCGGTCTGCAGGTCGAGACGCCGGAAGGGGAATGGCTCGACATTCCCCACCGGGAGGGGAGGCTCGTCGTCAACATCGGCAACGAGACGGCGGTCTGGTCGGGGGACCGCTTCGCCTCGACGATGTACCGCGTCCATCCGCCGCGGGAACGGGACCGCTACTCGATCGGCTACTTCGCCGTTCCCGCCTTCGACACGGTCATCGAACCGTTGCCGGGACTTGCCGCAACGGGGGATGCCGCGCCCGCGCGCCGGGCCGGCGAGGATCTCGCGGAGTTCATCGCGGGCTTCGACCGCTACATGGAGGAATTGCCGGCGAGCCCCAGCCGGTCATGACGGGGCGGAGCTCTCGAGGTACTCCGCCCGCCGCAGCCAGTCGGGATTGACCTCGACACCCCAGCCCGGTTCCGCCGGGACCGTCACCCGGCCATCCTCGACGCGGAAGGGATCGCCGAGGAAGAGGTTCTCCTGCCAGGGATAGTAGTCGTCGCCCTCGATGGAGAGCTCGAGGTACTTGCCGGCATTCGCCAGGGCGGGCAGCAGGTGCATCGTGCAGATGGTCACCAGGGAGAGGTTCGCGCAGTGCGGCGTGCAGGGCAGGCCCGCGGCGGCGGCCATCGCCGCCACCTGAAGGGTCCGCGTCAGGCCGCCGAGGTACATGATGTCGGGCTGCACGATGTCGACGGCGCGCATGTCGACGATCCGCCGCCACTGCGCCAGGTCGCAGTCCTGCTCGCCGCCGGTCACGTCGATCGAGAGCGCCCTTGCGACGTCCCGAGTGGCCTCGATCTCCCAGTAGGGGCACGGCTCCTCGAAGTGCACGACCCCCTCGTCCTCGAGCATGCGGCCGACCTCGATGGCGCGCTTCGCCGAGAAGCCGGAGTTGGCGTCGACCATGCGGTCGACGCCGTCGCCGAGCGCCCGCGACACCAGCGGCACGATCTCCTCGGTGCGGCCGGGCCATTCGTCGACATCGCGCCCGCACTCGGCGCCGACGCGGAACTTGAAGGCGTCGAATCCCTTGTCGTCGCGCAGCCGGCAGAGTCTCGCCGCCTCGTCCTCGGGCGAGATCGCCCTCTTCATCGAGCTCGCGTAGGCGCGCAGCGGCCCCGGCCGGCCGCCGATCAGCTCGGTCACGGGCCGTCCCTCGATCTTTCCTGCAAGATCCCACAGGGCGGTATCGAGCCCTGCCAGGGCGCGGCGGAGGTAGGAACCCGGAAACTTGTGCTCCCGGTCCGGGATCGCGTCGATCAGGCCGCCGAAGTCGAGGGCATCGGTTCCAAGCGCATGGGGTGCGATCTGGCGGTGAAGGATCCTGGCCGTGATGTCCGAATGATAGGTCGAGACCTGCCCCCAGCCCTCATCGCCGGTATCCGTGGTCACCCTGACGAACCCGACGAAGCGGTCCGCGAACGTCTCGAGCTTCGCGATCCTCACGGGGCGTCACACGGGCGACTTGAGCTCGGCCAGCAGGGCGTCGTCGATCGCCGCCGCCTTCCGGAAGGCCTCCCGGGCGGTGAGCCGCGCCCAGTAGTCCTCGAAGGCGGGGCGCTTGTCGACGGTGCCGAACTCCATGCCCCAGCCGATCTCGCAACCCACGTAGACGTCGGCGGCCGAGAACGAGCCGCCGGCGATCCAGCCGCCGCCGGCGAGCGTGTTCTCCAGGGTATCCATGACCAGCTCCCAGGTTCCATAGCCCACCATCCCGACGCCGTCCCTGGGCACCTGGAATCCGAAGTGCCGGTTCGTGGTCGAGGCCTCCACGGGGCCGGCGCCGAAGAACAGCCAGCGGTAGTAGGCGCCGCGCCTGCCCGGCGGCGGCGCCAGCCCGGCTTCGGGGAAGGCGTCGGCGAGGTAGGCGCAGATGGCCGCCGTCTCGGTGACGACCGTGTCGCCGTGGACGAGCGCCGGCACCTTGCCCATGGGATTGATGGCGAGGTACTCCGGCGCCTTCATCACCGGGCCGTACTCGATCACCTCGGCCGAGTACTCGACGCCGGTCTCCTCCAGCATCCAGCGGACAACCCGTCCCCTCGACATCGGATGGGTATGCAACACGAGGTCTGCGGTCATGGCGCTGCTCCTTCTCCCGGTCGGAACGCTACGCATGTTTGCCCGCCCCGTGACGCCGGTTCAACAAGGACCGCGCAAGGATTCCGCAAGGGACGGTCTCTTCGCACCATGTTTGCGTTATGCAACAGGAACCGGGCATGGGCTGTGATGCGGCTCCATCGAGCGGGGATCCGTCCCCCTTGGAGACAAGGAGCTGACGTCATGAACACCCATTGTCACAACCTCTCCGCCCTTGCGGCCGCGGCAATGATGATTACCGGCGCCGCGGCGGTCACCGCCGCCGAACCCGAAGTCTGGACACTCGAGGCAGGCTTCGAACCCGACCCGCGGATCTTCGAGACCCGTGGCGGCAGCGTGCCGACCGACGACTGCGGCCATGTCACCGATGCGCCCGCGCTTGTCGTCGACTACACCGCCGGGGACTATCCCCTCTCGTTCCTCGCCGAAGGCCACGGCGTCGACACCACGCTGATCGTCGTCGACCCGGCAGGCAACTCCACCTGCAGCGACGACGCCGGGGGCAGAAACGCCAGGGTCACGTTCTCCGATCCCGGGACGGGACGCTACCAGCTCTTTCCCGGTACGTACGAGAGCACGGAAATCGGCGCGCCGGTGGAGATCGTCGTGACCGGGACCGCCGAAGTCTGGACACTCGAGGCAGGCTTCGAACCCGACCCGCGGATCTTCGAGACCCGTGGCGGCAGCGTGCCGACCGACGACTGCGGCCATGTCACCGATGCGCCCGCGCTTGTCGTCGACTACACCGCCGGGGACTATCCCCTCTCGTTCCTCGCCGAAGGCCATGGCGTCGACACCACGCTGATCGTCGTCGACCCGGCAGGCAACTCCACCTGCAGCGACGACGCCGAGGGCAGAAACGCCAGGGTCACGTTCTCCGATCCCGGGAGCGGACGCTATCAGCTCTTCCCCGGTACGTACGAGACTTCGGCAATCGGCGCGCCGGTGGAGATCGTCGTGACCGAACTCTTCGGGGACGGTGACCCCAGTGCCACGGGATTCCTCGTCTCGGACCATCATCTGGTCACCAATGCCCATGTCTTCGCCGATACCGGCTATGCGATGGTGGCGGCTCTCGGTCTCCCGCCGTTCGAGGCCGAGGTCGTGGCCCGCAACGAGGATGCGGATATCGCATTGCTCTACGCCGCGGACATACCCGAAGGACTGAACCCCGTGGTTCTGCGCTCGAATACGTCCCTGTTCCTCGGCGAGCCGGTCTTTGTCTTCGGTTTCCCCCTCAACGGCGACCTTCCCTCGGGCGGCAGTTTCACAGAAGGTATCGTATCCACCCATCTCGGTGCGGACCATGAGGTGACCCGGTTCCAGATGACAGCACCTGTCCAGCCAGGCAACTCCGGCTCGCCGGTCTTCGACCAGGCAGGGCTTCTGATCGGCATGGCAACGCAGACCCGGGAGGGCAAGACCAGGGAGGATGCCCGGCCGCTCAATACCGTTGTCCGCGGTTCGATCATCCGGGCATTTCTCGACAATCACAACGTCGACTATCGGCGCAGCGCACCGTCCCCGTCGCTGTCATCGATCGAAATCGGCGAGATCGCTGCCGATGCCGCCTTGCTGTTGACCGTCCATGGCAACTGACTGTTCACCGAAGCAGTTGCAGGCGGTGGCCGCAGCGTTCCTTGCAGCGGCCACCGTCCTGTGGCTTGCCGCGGGCGCCTCCCCGGTCGAAGGCCGCGAGGCGCAACCGGACTTCGGCACCAACCAGGGCGCACTCGCCTTCAACGGCGAGTGCAACGACCCGAGGTTTGAAGTTGTCGAGGGAGACGACCGCCAGGACAGGTGGCATGTCTACCAGGATGCAGCCGACTGTCATGCCGCTTTCGCCGACGGAAAGGTCGTTGCACGGCCGACTCCGGCGTTTGTCGACGAACCGGGGAGTGACAACGGCCCATGGGCGTTCAACGGCGTGTGCAACGATCCCCGATTCTCGGCAGACCCCAGGTTCACGGCAGCGGTATCGCCGATCGAGAGCGCGTTGAAGATGGATTCAACGGACTGCTATCGCGGCTGGCTCGCCCGGCAGGTGTGGCCGTTGTTGCCGGACATCGGCCTTGCCCTTGGCGACGACACCGGCGAGTGGCCCTTCGATGGAGAGTGCGACGACCCGAGATTCTTTGCCGAGGGCATGGAGGACAGAACCGACAGTTCCGCAGTGCTTGCAGACGCGACCGATTGTCTTCAGGCACTCGGAGCCAGACGCGTCCTCATCGTATCGGACGCCCTGACTGGAAGGCACCGCCCCGATCTCGGCTTGCCCCGGGGGTTCGACCTTGGCGACGACACCGGCGGGTGGCCCTTCGATGGAGAGTGCGACGACCCGAGATTCGACGGTCTGACGTCATGGCCTGAAGAAGCCGGCCGCGACGCGACGGACTGCGGAAGGGCGTTGCTCGCGGCAAGCGTCGCGCTGAGGACACTGCCTGAGGATTTCGAAATCGGCTCCGATGACGGCGGCACCGCCAACGACGGACGCTGCAGCGATCCACGCTTCGGCCCCCATCCGCTCTATTCGGACCGGTTGGCGCCGCGTCCTGACGCGGAAATGAAAGATGCCAGCGATTGCCATCGACTCTTTCTCCTGCGCATCGCCTGGCCGCTGGACGGGGACACCGGGATCGTCTTCGGCGACGACAGCGGAGAGTGGCCTCAAGACGACGAGTGCGACGATCCCCGGTTCAGCGGAACGGCCGCGGCCGAGTTCAACGGTGTTTCGGGTCTCCTGCGCGACGCCACCGATTGCCGCGATGCCCACAGATCGGGCGGCGTCGTGTTCGTCGATCCCGCATCGGACAGCCTGATTCAGCATGAGCTGGGCGATGACGACGGAGAGTGGCCCTTCGACGGAGAATGCGACGACCCGCGGTTCTCGGGCGACGCCGTCGCCGCCGACACGAGGGATGAGAACAGATTCCATGACGCGACCGATTGCGCCAGGGCCATTCTCGAGGGCAAGGCCCGGCTCACGGGAGAGGCACGATGATCGGCGTCCTTGTCGTCGAAGACGAGCGTCCCCTGAGGGCGTCCTGGGTCGACGGCCTTGTCGGGGAAGGATTCGATGCCATCGGCTGCGAGAAGGCGGACGAGGCGGTGGAGATCGTGCAGGGTCGTCTTGGCACCCCGATGGCAACCAGGGTCGTCGTGCTCGATCTGATGCTGGAAACCAGTCCGGAACCGTTCAGGAGCGACAGGTGGGCCCTGGCCCGCGAACTTTGGCGCCTCGATCCCGACATGGTGATCCTTCTCGTCACTGCGGTGTGGGACAAGCGCGACGTCGATCGAATCACGGGCCTGAGCATTGCCAGCAGATTCCTGAGCAAGGGATCCCTGACGACGGAACTCCTCGCCGCAGAGATACGCGCACTGCTGAGGATCAGTCGATCCGGTCAGGGTGAAGCGACGCACCCCGTCTTCGAGTTCGAGCATGTCGACAGGGCGGGCAAAGGCGAGGTCTTCACTCTCGACAGCGCCAGGCTCGTTCTCAAGGATCCCGACGGCGCGGAGATACCGATGCGAAGCTCGGATTTCTGGCTGCTCGAACTCTTCGTGCGCCGACCCGGCCAGGTGGTCCTCTACGACAGGGTGCCGAGCGATGTCGTGCCGCGCCGGATGCCCTCGCCGTTCCAACAGTCCCTTGCCACACCCCTCACCGAGGCGGTCTCCCGCATCGGCAGGGAGATCAATCCCTATCTCGCCACCCTGAAGAAGGGCGAACGCAGGTTCTTCACCAACCGGAAACGTGCCGGTTACATCTTCAACGCCCTCGTCAGGGTGATTCCCCCGGGATGAACGGGCGACGCCCGTCCGCGATTGCGCTGGCGGTCACCATCCTCCTTGTCGCCGTGACCGCATGGTACGGTCTGGAATACCTCGGTCGGGACAGCGAAGCCCATACGCACCAGCAACTTGCCGAGTTATCCAAAGTTCGCGCGTGCCCCCATCCTCCCGAAAGGAAAGAACTGGCCGAGTCCTGTCATCGAACGGACAGCGGCGGCGTCCGGCGCCTGTGGTGCAGGCTCGACGGGAAGGCCGACGAGATCGCCGTCACGGAGATTACCGCGAGAACGGGCGAACCCGGCGACGGGTATCCGGGCACGACGTCTCTCGTCGATGGAGGATGGCGGGAACCCTGGAAACCCGGCCGTTACGCCTCCTCCGGCGAATCATGGGAATGGCCCCGCCTGCTTCATCCCGTGTCGATCATCGCGCGGTGTCCGGCCGAAAAATCTCCTGACGCGTTTGTTGTCGTGGAGACCGTGCTCGTGCCCGATGTCCGCCGTGAACTCAACATCGTCTTTATCCTGGCCCTGGTCGCAGGTATCACCTGGACCGCGATGCAGCGCGAGCGCCAATGGCAGCTTGTCTCGATCCGCCATGATCTCGGGAACATGCTTCAGACGCTTCTCAACCAGGTCTCGCGGCGCATCGCCGCGATCGGCGACGACGAGGCGCGTGATGAGATCTCGAAGGCCGTGACCGATAACGTCATCGACATGATGCTCGTCGTCGGCAAGGCCGAAGCCTATCGTGAAACACCCAGGAAACTGGCGCTGCGCCCCCTGCTCAACCGGCTGACCGAAGGAATCGGCGGAGGTTCCGTTGCGGTCACCTGCAGCTGTCCGGTCGGCATCGCCGTCGAATGCTGGGTCATACCCTTTCGACGCGCCCTGGAGAACCTCGTGGCCAACGCGACGCACGCCGCCAGCACCGCCGAGGCGGGATGGGTGCATGTGTCCGTCGAAGCCTCTCCCGAGTGGGTGACGATCACGATCGAGAACAACGGCAACAGGATTCCATCCCATCTGCAAGGGACCATCACGAAGGGCCACGCACCTTTCAACCAGACACTCTTGACTCCGGCTGTTTCAGCATATCGAGTTCTCGCATCATTCGGTAGTTTTCGACGAAAGTGAGGAGGATTTTGTAGCCCTGCCACAGTTTCTCTGTTCCCGGCAGGGGCTGGCGCTTTCTGGGAATGAAGCCTGCTATGCGTGCCACCTCGATGGCGAAGGCTTCGATGGTCGGTTCGCTGTCGGGAGGCGCACGTTGTTTGCGCTGCCTGCCGGCCTTGTAGATGTTCAGGACGGTGATCTCGTCGCGGTGGACGACGCGGCTTGCCGGCGTCTCGGGCTCGCTTCGGGCGAGGCGCTCGACGGTCATGACGCGGCATGCGGTGATGGCGTCGAAGGCCAGGCACTTCCGCAGGTCGTCGGCCTGGTCGAGGCGGCGGTCCTCGATCCGTGTGCCGACCTTGAGGGCCCTGAAGTACTCTTCGATGAGCCAGCGCCTCTCGTAGAAGGAGACGGTCTTCAGGGCATCGGCGGCACAGGCGTCGCCTTCGCTGGTGAGCAGCATCCAGTCGAGGGGCTCCCGGTCCGCCGGCGGAGCGGGTTCCGTGACGTGCACGGCCATCATCGACAGCGGCGGCGTCGCCCGAGGCTTCCTGCCCGGCGGCACAAGGTCGACCATGGCGGCGCGGACCTCGAGGCGGACGCCCTTGCGCGCCTGGCGGCGGCGTGGTCCTCCGCAGGCTGCGATGTCGATCCGCTTCACGGCAAGGCACGGCTCGTCGGCCATGTGCTCCCACAGCTCCCGCGGCCCCGTTGCGGTGACCACACGGCGCCGTGTCGAGCGGCTGGCGCGGACCAGCAGACCGACCTCGTGCGAGGCGCCCTTCTCCAGCAGGTCCCAGGCGTCGCCTTCACGGTCGCAGATCACCAGCACCCGTGTCGCGGGACAGGCCGCGGCCAGCTCCGCCGCCCTGTCGTAGCCGTCCAGCCAGCGGCGGCTCTCCCTGTCGTCTGGCTCGAGACCCGGCGGCACGCGGAAGCCGGCATCGAGATGGAACAGGCCCAGGGCACAGCCGCCTTCGGTGAAGGCGACCCCGGCATGGGCCGCCATGCCGAGGGTGCCCGAACCGCCGCCGCCGATGTCGACGAGATCCTCGGTCGCCTCCAGGCCGTTGTAGTCAAGGAACGTCGTGTCCTGGACGGCAAGGATCAGGCGCTGCGGGCGGCAGCGCTCCACCATCGCCTCCTGATGCCCCTCGAGGATGTGATCCATCGTCACCTTCGGGTTCGACAACAGGCGCCAGGCCGCCCTCTGCTCCGCCTCGCCGGGGAAGATCACCGGCAGGACCTCTCCGGGACGATCGTTCCACGCGCGGCCCATGGTGACAATGCGCTCGCGGATGCGCGCGTCGCTGTGGCCGCTGCGGCCGTACTCGCGGCGCGCCCAGTCGGTCTCGCCGTCGCCGGCCAGGGGCTGAGCCTGGCCCATGACACGCTCGGGCTCGCGGCACAGCACCTGCCGCCAGTCGGGCGCCAGGGGCTTCATCCACACGCTGCGCTGCGGGCCTGGACCGTCGGCCCCGGGAGGCGTGCCCGATGTCGCTTCCGCACAGCGCTGCCAGCCCGCCGCCCGGTAGCTCGTGCCGGCGTGCCCGGGACCCACATAGGTGTAGGCCAGAACCGGCGTTGTGCCGTACTTCGCGTGCCAATCCGTGGCCAGCCGTGCGCAGGCCAGGGCCAGGGCATGGGAGGCCAGTCCCTTGACCGTCACCGAAGGCAGCACCAGGAAGCGGTCGTTGTTCACCACCTCGCCGAGATGGGCGTCGCGGGCCCCCTGGGACCAGCCGATGAAGCGGTCGCGCGCCTTCTGGTGCCAGCCGGCTGCCGAGAACACCAGGCCGCCGAGGCGGCCGTGGACAGACGAGGTGATCCAGTAGCTCACCCGGGCCCCGGGACAGCGGGCCTCGCCCTCGGGATGCCAGGTCGCCATCATCGAGCGCGCACGGCGCTTGTCCGCGCCGTCGGCCACCGGCTCCACGGTAACCTCGCCGAGGTCCTCCAGGGCACACGCCAGCGGCTTGTCGGGATAGTCCCGCTCGACGGTGCCGGTGTTGAGGGCATGAGGCCGCGGTGCCGGAAGAGTCAGATCGAGCGCCGAAGCCAGACCGGGCAGGGCCGCACGCGCCGAGGCAAGGCACAGGGCGCCCTTGGGGTTGCGCCAGTCCTCGCGCTCGCACAAGCCCCGCGCCAGGGACGAGCGCGTGCTGCCGTCGGCCTTGACCGCCGCCTTCAGCCAGTCAATCGTCGCCGCCGCCAGATGTCGAGTGCCGATCCTCATGGGCCATGATGTACGGCCTCATGAACAAGGAGTTAACCGTGTCCGGATGAAAGGCCACGCACTCCGGGTCCGGGGAGGCGGTATCGGGCTGACCGTCGTCAGCCAGGTGGCGCGGCGGCACCACGGCAGTGTCGAACTCCGCAACATCGCAAGGCAGTCGGAGACGGTCGCCCGTGCCGTCGTCCATCTTCCCGTGAGGCAGCGTACCGCGAAACACCGGTGGCTGGCAGCCCTCGGGTTCATCGCCGACAGGCCGTGAGACGGCGGGACGGGCAGGGAGATCAGTGGCAGCGGAAGACGAGGGCGCGCATCAGCCCCAGGGTCGAATCGTCCTTCGGCGCCAGGAGCAGGCCCAGCGTGCTCCCCGCCAGGAGCAGCATGATTGCAGCCACGGACCCGGCCAGCACCCATTCGGCGGCGTGCCGTTCCATGTCAGCCCGTGCGCCGGGCGCGTTCGAGAACGCGCTCCATGGCCCGCAGGACCGGCTTCTCGATGAGCTTGCCGTCGATCACCACCAGGCCGGTGCCGGCCTTCGCGAAGGCGTCCACAATCCTCTTCGCGTGCCCGACCTCGTCCTCGGAGGGGCTGAACACTTCGTGGAGGACGGGAATCTGGCGCGGATGGATGGCCCCCTTGCCGACGAACCCGAGCGCTCGGCTCGCCCGCGCCTCGGACTCCATGCCGGCGTCGTCCCCGAGGTCGAGCCAGGGAACGTCGATGGCATCGAGCCCGGCAATCGCCGCCGCCTGGACCACTCTCGAGCGGGCATGGAGCATGGCCTCCCACGAGTTCCGGGCGCCGATGTCGGACGAATAGTCGACGGCGCCGAAGAGGAGCGACTGCAAGCGGGGGCCGGCACGCGCGATCGCCGCGGCGTTTTCCAGCCCTTCGGCGGATTCGATGATCGCGTGAAGCGTCGTCCCGAGGCCGGCGTCGTCGAGGTGGCCGGCCACCATGGCGACCTCGTCGGCGGTGGCGACCTTGGGAAGCATCAGCGAGGGAATGGTGCCGGCCTCGATCACGGCGGCGAGGTCCACGAGCCCGGTCGCCGTGCGCAGCGAGTTGATTCTGACGACGACCTCCGTGTGACCGGAGTCCGGCGCCGCGGCGAGAAGGTCCAGGGTGCGGCGCCGCGCAACCTCCTTGTCGTCCGGGTGGATCGCGTCCTCGAGATCGATGCAGACGATGTCGGCGCCCGAGGCCACCGCCTTGGGAAACATGTCCGGCTTGAGGCCGGGCAGGAAGATGAAACTGCGCCTTGCTCGGATGCCACTCACGGCAAAAGGTCTCCATGCCGGTACCCCCGCCATCTTCGCGCCATTGCCGCACCGTGCGCAATGCGCTTGCGGCGTCCGGCCGCTGTGCTGTAGATAGCCTTCAGGCGGCATCATCGGGCGGGCGTAGCTCAGGGGTAGAGCACAACCTTGCCAAGGTTGGGGTCGTGGGTTCGAATCCCATCGCCCGCTCCAGTGACCGCACACAACCATGACCCTGCCTTCCCGCAGGCGTGTCCGAAAAAGGGAACCGGGGACATGAAGGCGGCTGTCTGCCACGAGTTCGGCAAACCACTCGTCATCGAGGATCTCGAGCTCGACCCGCCGCAGGCCGGCGAGGTGCGCGTCAGGCTCGCCGCCTGCGCCATCTGTCACAGCGACATCCACTACATGGAGGGGGCCTGGGGCGGCCGCCTGCCCGCGGTCTACGGCCACGAGGCGGCAGGCGTGGTGACCGGGACGGGAGCGGATGTCGACGGCGTGAAGGCGGGCGACCACGTGATCGTCACCCTAGTCCGCTCCTGCGGCCACTGTTTCTACTGCGAACAGGGCATGCTCAACCTTTGCGACACCGAGTTCCCCGTGGACCGCCGGGGACGCCTTCACAGGAAGGACGGGACGCCGGTCCTGCAGGGGCTTCGCACCGGCGCCTTCGCCGAGGAAGTGGTGGTGCACCATTCCCAGGTCGCGGGCGTGCCGGCGTCCATGCCTGCGGCGAGCGCCTCGCTGATCGCCTGCGGCGTGATCACCGGCTTCGGCGCGGTCGCCAACACCGCCGGTATTCCTTCCGGATGCAGCGTCGCCGTCGTCGGCGCCGGCGGCGTCGGCCTGAACTGCATCCAGGGCGCGGCGATTTCCGGCGCCCGCTGCATCGTGGCCGTGGACCTCGTGGACAGCAAGCTCGAGGCCGCGCGCGGCTTCGGGGCCACGCACACGGTCAACGGCGCCAGGGACGATGCCGCCGAAACGGCGCGCGGGCTGACCGACGGCCGCGGCGTCGACTACGCCTTCGTCGCCGTCGGCAATGCCCGGGCCATGGAAGACGCGATCGGCCTTGTCCGGCCGGGCGGCACGGTGGTCATCGTCGGCATGACCGCGACCGGCGAGACGTCGGCCTTCGAGACCCTCGGCATCGCCGGGGCAAGCCAGCGCATCATCGGCAGCAAGATGGGTTCGACGCGCCTGCGGGTGGACGTGCCGAGGCTGGTCGATCTCTACGAACAGGGACGGTTGCGGCTCGACGAACTGATCACCCGCTCCTATCCGCTCGAGGAGATCAACGAGGCCGTGGCCGCGGTCAACCGGGGCGAGGCCCTGCGCAACGTCATCGTCTTCGACTCCTGATCCGGCAGTTCCCGTCACCCGGGGCGTCTCCGAGAGCGGACATCACGGCCTCGAGGTCGGCGCCGAGACCGGGGGCCGGACGCGCCAGGGGGGCCGCACCGGGAATCCGGATGGCGGGGCCCACCGTCGTCACGGGCGTACCGTCGGACGTCCTGTAGGCAAGGAGGTGTCCGGCGCGGCGCACGAACGGATTGTCGAGAGCATCGCCGATGTCGAGGACGGGCGCCGCCGGCACCATGCCTGCGAACGCCGCCATCCACTCGGCGGTGGAGCGCGCCGACAGTGCCTCGTCGAGGATCGCCGTCAGGCGGTCGCGATGGCGCAACCGGTCGGCGAAGCGGGGGTAGCGGGAGGCAAGTGCCGGCCTGCCGATGGCCTCGCACAGGTGGGGCCAGAACTTCTCCTTGTTGCACATCAGGAAGATCCAGCCGTCCCCGGACCGGTAGAGCTGGCAGGGGACAAGGCTGGGATGCGCCGAGCGTTCCTGGCGGCCGGTGGCGACACCGGCCGTCAGGTACCACGTGCCCACATAAGCGAGGTTGGCCACGGCCGTACCGAAGAGGCTGACATCGAGGTCGCGGCCCTTTCCCCGGGTCCGCGCCCCGATGATGCCCGAGAGGATGGCGACGGCGGCCTGCAGGCCGGCCGACAGGTCGACCAGGGAGAGCCCCATGCGCTGGGGATCCCCGCCGGGCTCCCCGGTGACGTGGAAATAGCCGCACTCGGCCTGCATCAGGTAGTCGTAGCCCGGCCAGCCCCTGCGCTCGTTCTCGCGGCCGAAGGCGGAAAGGTGAACACAGACGATTGTCTCGTTGACCCGGCGGAGCGACTCGTAGTCGAGACCGAGCTTCCCGGACTGATCGCCCCTGAGATTGTTGAACACCGCGTCGGAGGCGGCGGCAAGGCGGTGCAGGACCGCGCGACCCGCAGGATGCTTCAGATCGAGCACGATGCTCTTCTTGTTGCGGTTGAACGACTGGTGGAAGAGGCTGTCGCCCTCCCCGAGAGGATCCTCCGGAATGCGGACGTGGCGTCCGACGTCGCCGCCTTCGGCGGGATTCTCGATCCTGATGACCTCGGCCCCGAGATCGGCAAGCGCCAGGGTGCCGAACGGCCCCGCGCCGTACTGCTCGACCGAAACGATCCTGATGCCTTCGAGGGGGAAAGTCATGTCAGGCGGAACCGCGCGCCACGAGCTGACGGGCGATGACGAGATGCTGGATCTCGTTGGTCCCCTCGCCGATGCACAGCAGGGGCGCATCCCGGTAGAGACGCTCGATCTCGTACTCCTTCGAGTAGCCATATGCCCCGTGAATGCGCATGGATTCGGTGGCGTTGTGGAGCGCGGTCTCGGTGGCGAACAGCTTGGCCATGCCCGCCTCCATGTCGCAGCGTTCCCCGGCATCGAAAGCCTCGGCGGCGGAGCGCGTCAGCAGGCGCGATGCCTCGAGCCTTGTGGCCATGTCGGCAAGCTTGATCTGGATCGACTGGTGCCCGGCGATCGGCTTGCCGAAGGTCTCGCGCTGCCGGGCATGGGCGAGTGCGAGATCGAGGGCCCGCCGCGCGATCCCCACCCCGCGGGCGGCGATGTTGATGCGGCCGAGCTCGAGACCCGCGAGCGCCTGCCTGAGACCGAAGCCCTCCTTCTCCCCGATCAGCCGGTCACGGGGGACGCGGTAGTTCTCGAAGACGAGCTCGACGGTATCGATGCCCCGGAAGCCGAGTTTCCTCAGGGGGCGGCCGGCGGTGAAGCCCTCGCCCTTCTCGGCCAGGAAAAGGCTGGTTCCCCTGTGGGGCGGGTCGGCATGCGGGTCGGTCTTGACGAGAAGGGCCACGCAGTCGCCGTGAAGACCGTTGGTGATCCACGTCTTCGTGCCGTCGACCACGTAGCGATCGCCGTCGCGGCGGGCGGCGGTCCGGATGGCCTGGAGGTCGGTGCCGCAACCGGGTTCGGTCAGCGCAAGGCCGCCGCGGATCTCGCCGCTGGCGAACCTGGGCAGCCACGTGCGCTTCTGGGTCTCGGTGCCGAACCGGCAGACGGCCCAGGCCATCATGAGATGGGTGCTGAAGACACCGGAGAGGGACATCCAGGTCTCGCACACGCGCTCGACGATCCTGGCGTAGGTGGCTGCCGGCAGGCCGAGGCCGCCGTACTCCTCGGGAATGACGCAGCCGAAGAGGCCCAGCTCCTTCATGCCCTCGACCATGTCCCGCGGGTACTCGTCGGCATCCTCGAGCGCCATGACGTGAGGTTCGACCTCGCGGACGAGAAACCGGTCCAGGGCCTCCAGAATCCGGGCCTCCATGTCCCCGATGCCGCCTGCCCGTTCCTCTCTCACGCTCCGTCTCCCACCAACACCGGAAGATGCCCGCTTTGTGCCGGCGGCCCGGTCCGGCTAACCTATGGCGGACCGGGGGCGTTATCCAGACATGGCGCGGACCCGCCCTGTCGCAACGGGACGACCTCCACATCGCAGGCGGAGTGACTTGCCGGGCCATGACGAGGAACAGCCATTTCGACTGGGACCCGGTCACCGGGGATGACGCGGCCATCGGCGCGGCCCTCGAACATGCCAGTGCGCCGGTGCTGATGGCCTCGCTCGTTCATCTCACGGGCGATCCCGGCCTGCTGCGCGGCGATATCCAGGTCAACATGGGCGGCGCGCGGGACCTGCAGTGCGGAATCCCGCCGGAACACCAGGCCAAGGTGCGGCGCATGGCGCTCGACGCCCTGAAGGACTACCGGGAGAGCGGATGTCCCGCCCCGCCGCCGCTCGATTCCGGGTCCTTGAGGGAGGTTCTGCGCTTCCTGACCGCCCGGGATCTGCCGGACGACTACGTCCGCTTCCTGATGGAGGAGAGCGAGTTCGAAAGCGACGATGCCTACGGCCTCGAAGGCCTCGACTCCATCCCGCGCTCCTCCAGGGAGGCGTTCCACGTCGTCATCGTCGGCGCCGGCATGTCCGGCCTGCTCGCCGGGCACCGGCTCAGGGAGGCCGGCATCGCCTTCACCATCGTCGAGCGCAGCATGGAGGTCGGCGGCACGTGGCTCGACAACGCCTATCCCGGATGCCGGGTGGACAACCCCAGCCATGTCTTCGAGTACTCGTTCGCCCGCCATGCATGGCCGCAGTACTACTGCAGCCAGCCTGTCCTGCTCGACTACTTCAGGAGCTTCGCGACGACGGCCGGGCTGCGGCCCCACATCCGCTTCGGCCACGAGGTCGAGGGCGCGGATTTCGATGACGGAACGTGGACCGTGCGGATCCGTGACGCCAACGGCCGGCGGGAGGAGCTTCGCGCCAATGCGCTGATCTGCGCAACGGGACAGTTGAACCAGCCGCGCCTGCCCGACATCGAGGGTCTGGGCGACTTCGACGGTCCGGCGTTCCACTCCGCGCGATGGGATGCGTCCGCCGACCTCTCGGGCCGGCGCGTGGCGGTCATCGGCACCGGGGCCAGCGCCATGCAGCTCGTCCCCGAAGTCGCCGACAGCGCCGCCGAGGTCATCGTCTTCCAGAGAACCCCGCCGTGGATCTTTCCCTGCCCGACCTACCGCGAGGACGTGCCGTCCGGAGAGCAGTGGCTCTTCGACCACGTTCCCTACTACGCCCGCTGGTACCACTTCCTGCTCTTCTGGCTCGATGGCGAGGGGCTGTACGCCTCGGTCACGAAGGACCCCGAGTGGCCGCACCAGGAGCGCTCCGTGAGCCGGGCCAACGAGGCCCTGCGCGATCACATGATCGACAGCATCAGGCGCGAGACCGGCGGCGACCGCGAGCTCGCGGAGGCGCTGGTCCCGGACTACCCGCCATGCGGCAAGCGCCTGCTCGTCGACGACGGCACATGGTACCGCACGTTGACCCGCGACGATGTCAGGCTCGTCACGGACCCGATCGAGCGCATCACCCGCCACGGGGTGAGGACCGGCAACGGCGTCGAGCACGAGGTCGACGTCATCGTCCTTGCCACCGGATTCCATGCCACCCGGTTCCTGTGGCCGATGACGATCACGGTCGGCGGCGAACGCGACATCCGGGAGCACTGGGGCGACGATCCGCGCGCCTATCTCGGGATCGTCGTTCCGGGCTACCCCAACCTCTTCTGCCTCTACGGCCCCAACACCAACATCGTGATCACCGGCAGCACGATCTTCTTTTCCGAGTGCGGCATGCACTACGTTCTCGACTGCATCAGGCTGCTGCTCGAGAACGGTCATCGCAGTCTCGAGTGCCGCAAGGATGTCCACGACGCCTACAACGAGATCATCGACGAGGGCAATCTCCAGGTGGCGTGGGGCGCGCCGAACGTGCGCAGCTGGTACAAGAACAGCTCCGGCCGGGTGACCCAGAACTGGCCCTTCAAGCTGCTCGAGTACTGGACACGCACCAAGTCGGCGAGGCCCGGGGATTTCCATTTCGCCTGATCCCGCGTTCCGGATACTCCTGAATCGAGGGATGCCGGAATCACGGAGCATCGGACTGCGCCACGGTCGCGCGGTCAAAGGCGTGCCGGCGCCGCTCATCTCCCGGCTGTCCGTTCACGGTCCTTGACCATGCACCACGCTCATCTCGAAGACACCGCAGAGCGCATCGAAAGGGCCATGGGCGCAACCATGCGCTTGTGAGTCAGACTCATGGCCTGAAGGTCGCAGGTGCAAATCCTGCCCCGCAACCACCGAGAACGCCGTCAGGTTACGATGGATCAACGGCTTGGCGGCGTTCACCTTTTCGGATCGGTCTGCCGGACTTGGCGCTGGGAATCTACCGGGAATCACGCGGACGCAATCTCCAGACCGCCCGGGACCTGCCGGGTACCGGGATTCGGGTGCTCGGCGGCCGGAGAATGAGGGGCAAGGGCGACGGCGATCACCAGGGATGTGTCTTTCCCATAGTGGGCATTATGGGTAATATGGCACCATGAAGACGACGCTGGACATTCACGACGAGTTGCTCACGCGAGCCAAGCGCCATGCCAGGGAAACGCGACGTCCCCTGCGCGCCGTCGTGGAGGACGGGCTTCGCCTCGCGCTCGCGTCGGCGTCTGCGCGCGGTGGATACGAGCTTTCGGATCTCAGAGCCGGGGATCCGGGGGCCGCCGATCCGCTGGAACAGTATTCCTGGCCCGAGTTGCGGGAGATGATCTACGGCGATCCCGGCACGCGGTGATCGCCGTCGACACCAACGTGCTCGTCTACGCGCATCGTCGCGAATCGCGCCTTGGCGACGAGGCGCACGCGGTCATGACCGCACTTGCCGAAGGGGACCGGGCCTGGGCTGTTCCATGGCCGTGTTGCTACGAGTTCTTGAGCGTGGTGACGAACCGGCGCATCTGGAAGGACGACGCGACCACTCCGGATCACGCGTGGCGCCAGTTCCGGGCATGGACGATGTCACCGTCAAGCCTCATGATCGGTGAGACCGGCGATTTCATGGAGATTCTGCACCGGTTCGTGAACCGGCCGCACGTCGTTGGCGGGGTGGTCCACGACGCGCGCATCGCGGCTGTCTGCGTTGCGCACGGAGTGGAGGCGCTGTTCACGCGGGATCGTGATTTCTCTCTTTTTCCGGAACTGCCGACGCATGATCCTTTCGCGGCCGACAAGGGTTCTCGCCGGACAGTTCAATCGGGCCGGGATGGATGAAGTTGGAAGTTGCAAGGCGTTGGCCTGAACGACTCGCGACGTCTGCGTTCGATACGAACCTCTTGGCCGCCCCCGATCCGTCGCGCGCGAACAACCCGTCATTCACCCTGAAGATTGTCCGAGGAGAAGCTTACCGTCGCGTCAAGGTTTGGCGCTTTCCTGAAACGAGACCTGCCGCATCGGCAACGATCAAGCGGCGGCCGGAGCGGTCCGGGCAGCCATGGGCACTTGCTGGGTGATGCAGCCCAGCCCCCCTCCTCCCACGGCCTGCCAGATGCTGGGGACGGGCACGACCTGGCGGCCCGGAAAGGCGTCCTCGAGCACTTTCCAGCCGATGTCATCCAGCCGCGGGTCCACTTGCGGTGCGATGATCCCGCCGTTGCACACGTAGGCGTTCGTGTACGGTATGGCGTAGTGTTCGGAACCCTGTTGCCGGTACGGCAGGACCGGCATCTCGACGACGTCCAGAGCACGGCCCCTAGCGTCCCTGGCGCTCCCGAGGCGCCGGAGATTCTCCTGCAGGAGCGCAAAGTTCGGGTTGGAGCGATCGGACACGGCCTGGGCGAGGACCCGGCCCGGAGCGATGAACTCGACAACGTTGTCGACGTGCCCGTCGGTCTCGGTGTCCTCGATCAGGCCGAGACCCAGCCAGATCACCTTGTCGACGCCCAGATAGTCATGCAGCGCCCTTTCGACATCGTCCCTGGACATGCCGGCATAGCGGTTGTCATTCAGCATGACCTGCTCGGTGGTGATCAGGGTTCCCTCGCCGTCCACCGACAGTCCGCCTCCTTCGCAGATGAACGGGGTGCGATAACAGCGCAATCCCAGGTGTTCGACGACAAGACGCGGCATCTGCCGGGTCTTGTCGCACGCGAAGCGGCCGCCCCAGCCGTTGAACCCGAAGTGGACCCCCGCCAGTTCTCCGGAACCATCGCGAACGAAGATCGGCCCGTTGTCCCTGAGCCAGCAGGCGTCCACCGGCACGACCAGAAGCTCAGCCTCGCCGCCGAGTCGATGGCGTGCCTCGGCCTCGTCCTTGGGATCCACAATCAGGGTAACGGGTTCGAACCGGGCGATCGCGCGAACCGCCGCTTCCAGCTCGTCCCGGAATCCCTTCACGTCGGTGCCGACTTCCTCCTCGATCGGCGGCCAGGTCAGCAGGGTGCGGGCATGACGGTCAAACCGGGCGGGCATGGCGAAGCCGTCCGCACACGGACTGGAGAGAGGCTCATCGACGAGTACCTTGTTTGCCGCATCCATCGTCAATCCCCTCCGTGACCTGTTCCGAGACACCCCGCTGCCGGCATGCATGCGACCCCTGCATTTTCCGACGGCCCTGTCGCCGGGACAAGGCGCTGCGATGCCACCCCGGTTCGCACATGCGGATCGGACCGATCACGGGATGTCATCGACCGGGGGGAAGCCGGAACGTGCGCAACCGGTTTCGAGAACCGCATCGGCAGGGTTCCCTCCAGGCTCCTCGACGACCGGACCGGCCGGGCCCGGGGACGTCCACGTCAGCTGGCGGGGGGCGATCCGGGACCGGCAAGGGTGCCGTCGATGGCCTCGAGGAAGGACTCGGCGAACTCCGCCATCTTGACCTCGCCGACACCGCTGACCCGGGCGAACTCCTCCCGCGTTCTCGGGCGCCGGCGCGCCATGTCGATGAGCGTGCGGTCCGTGAAGACGATGTAGGCCGGCACGCCGCGCTCCTTCGCCAGTTCGAGGCGCAGCGCTCTCAAGACATCGAAGAGGGCCCGGTCGCCGCTGTCGAGGGGTTCGTCCACCTGCCTTTGCGGACGCGCGGCACCCTTCGGCGCCGGCGCGTCCGGCCGGTAGAGGAAGGTGTCCCTGCCGTGCATGAGGTCCCGTCCCCGGCCGGTCAGCGACAGGTTGCCGAATCCGTCGATGGCGATCCTGAGCCGGCCGGTGGCCACCAGCTGGCGAACCAGGGACCGCCAGGCCTCCTTCGGCCGCCCGCTGCCGGCTCCGAAGGCCTCGAGTCGATGGTGCCCGAAGCGCTGGACCTTCTCCGTCTCCCGACCCCGCAGGATATCGATGACATGGGCCGCGCCGAAGCGTTCGCCCGTGTGCTGGATTGCCGAAAGGACGAGGCGGGCGTCGGCGGAACCGTCGATGCGGCCGACCGGGTGAAGGCAGCAGTCGCAGTTGCCGCACGGGCCGGCCGCCTCGCCGAAATAGTCAAGGAGCGTCATGCGGCGGCAGGCCGGCGCCTCGCAGTAGCCCAGCAGGGCCTCGAGGCGCGCGTGTTCCCGCCTCTTGCGCTCCTCGCCCGATTCCTCCCCGGCGATGAACTGCCGCCGCATCGCGATATCGCCGAGGCCGTAGAGCATGTGGGCCTCGGCAGGCGCGCCGTCCCGCCCGGCCCTGCCGATTTCCTGGTAGTAGGCTTCGACGCTGGCCGGCAGATCGGTGTGGAAGACGAAGCGCACGTCCGCCTTGTCGATCCCCATGCCGAAGGCGATGGTGGCGACCATGACCGTGCCGGGCTCCGTCATGAACGCGTTCTGGCGGGCCTCCCGCTCTTCCTTGTCCATGCCCGCGTGATAGGCGATGGCGCGAACGCCGTCGGCGGCGAGCAGACCGGCGGTCTCTTCCGTCTTGCGGCGGCTCAGGCAGTAGACGATCCCGCTTTCGCCGCGGTGCCTGGCAATGAAGGCCTGGAGCTGGCGTTTCCAGTCGCGCTTGGGCTCCACGGCGAGGCGGATGTTGGGGCGGTCGAAACCGAGGACGAACTGCTCGGCCTCGCCATCGAAGAGGCGGGCCGCGATGTCGTCGCGGGTCACCCGGTCGGCGGTGGCCGTCATCGCGGCGATCGGCACCCCGGGAAAGGCCTCCGGCAGACCGCCGAGGGCCTCGTACTCGGGACGGAACGCCGGTCCCCACTGCGAGATGCAGTGGGCCTCGTCGACGGCGATCAGGCGCACGGGAAGGCGGCCGAGGGCGGCCAGCATGCGCTCCGTCATCAGCCGTTCCGGCGCCAGATAGAGCAGGCGGGTGTGGCCCGCGGCCACCCGCCGCCAGGCGGCCACGTTCTCCCCGCGCGGCTTCGAGGAATTGATGCAGTCCGCCGCGACACCGGCAAGGCGCAGGGCGGCGACCTGGTCCTGCATCAGCGCGATCAGCGGCGACACCACCACCGTCAGCCCCCCGAGCACCAGGGCCGGGACCTGGTAGCACAGCGACTTCCCCGACCCGGTCGGCATGACCGTGAGCGTGTTGCGGCCGTCCAGAAGGGCCGCGACCGTCGCTTCCTGGCCGGGGCGGAAGTCGTCGAAGCCGAAGACGTCCTTGAGGACGTCGCGGGCGGCGCGCCGGCGATCGCCGGCGAGAGGCCGGGGCATCGCTGTCACGGCGGCCGGTCTAGGCGACCGTGACGAGTTCGAGGGGAGTCCGCGAGAGCACGCGGGTTCCGTCAGGACCCCAGACGAGGGTGTCGATCAGGTGGGTGTCGAACAGGCTCTCGAAGTTGGTCACCATGTTCTCCTCGAACACCCGGTCGAGATAGCGGTCGTCGCCCAGATGGAAGTAGAAGTCCCCCACCCAGTCGGGGGGAAGGGACCAGCCGAGCTCGTAGCCGAGCGCCCAGCCCCCGGTCTCCGACCACAGCCCGGTGCGCTCGTAGTAGGAGCGCAGCAGGCCATTGACCTCGCGAACCGTCATGCCGGCTCGCGTCTCGTTCGCGATGACCTCGAAGACGCCCCCCGACAGCCTGTAGCGTTCCACGAGCCCATCGGGAGGATCGTCGCCCACGTAGTAGCCCCTCAGCGCATTGGCATGGTAGCGGTTGTAGACGCCGCAGAGGTCGGCGGCCAGGATCTCGCCCCTGGCGATCACCCTGCGCGAGGCCAGTGCGTGACCGCTCGACATGGGCCTGGAGCCGGCGAGCGGCATGGCGTTGAAGATCGGAATGAGCGCGGAGAACTCGCCTCCGGCCGCCATCATGGCCGCCATGACCTTGCCGAACAGCTCGAGCTCGGTCATCCCCGGCTCGAGATTGTCGACGATGGCCCGATGACCGATGTCGCAGATCTCCATCGCCTTTTCGACATAGGCGATCTCCTGCGCCGATTTCGACCGGCGCGCCTCGCGCAGCATTGCGCTGGTGTCGACGGGCCTCATGCCGGCGGACAGGAAGGCGCCCTCGAACATGGTGCTGACTGCCCGGTTGGGCAGATAGCTCCAGAACTCCATGCCGACGGTTCCGTCGAGCCAGCCCTCCCTGCCCAGTTCATCGAGGATGAAGGCGATGTTGGGGCGCGCCTCCCGGTCGGGGAGCCAGCGGTTGTCCCGCGAGCACGACGTCATTGCGAGGACCGGTTCTTCCGTGGGGTTGTCGAAGTGGATGAAACGCCCGGAGGCGACGTGAACCGCCGTGCCGTAGCACTGCGGGTAGCGCATCGGCGCCTGGCCCTTGTACCAGGAGGCCGTGAAACCGTGGATCCAGGCGACACCCTCAGGCGAGGTCACCCAGAGAAGATCGATGCCCTCGGCGGCCGCCGTCGCGGTCAGCCTTGCCAGGCGGGACCGGTATTCCTCTTCGCAGAACGGCAGGTCGACAGGATCCATCCCGGAAGCATCGAAGTGCCCGGGACGCAGGCCGATACTGGTCATGGCGGCAGGGTTCCCTGTTGTGCGGTCGCGCCCTCGGCGGAAATCATCGGACACATGGCGCACCGGGGGTAGTCCCCGGGTCCGATACCGTGCTGTGCCAGTTCGGGCAGCCAGTCCGGCGAACAGCCTCCGGGACGGGTCGTGACCCTGGCATCCTCGCCCAGCCACTGCACGGAAACGCTCCGTCGCCCGGTGCCGGCCGGCAGGTTGCCGGAACCGCCGTGCACCGTCATCCCGTGAAAGATCAGGATGTCGCCGGGATCCATCGGCCAGCCGACGACCTCGTGGGCGCCGCCGGCCGCGAAGTCCGGGACCGGCACGGCATCGTCGGGGCCGCTCTCCCTGGTTCCACCGAGTCGCCCGTGCTCGAAGACGGGCTGCGCCAGCGGCCTGTCCCACAGGTGGGAGCCGCGCACGAACTCCAGTTCCGTGCCGGCGGGCACGGGCTCGAGCGACGTCCAGATGCTGAGCGCCTGGCGACCGTCGACGCACCAGTAGGTCTGGTCCTGGTGCCACGGCGTGCGGGTCCCGGTGCCCGGCGAGCGCAGGAACATCGTGACGTAGAACGCCAGCGCGGTGGACGAACCCATCATGCGCGCGGCGATCTGTCCGATGGGCGAGCGCAGCGCATAGCGCTCGAAATGAGGATTGCCGGGGACCGTCACGGCGTCGAAGAGGAAGCGGTGCCCGGCGGCGGCGTCGCAGGCCCACTCGGCCCTGTGCCTGCCCGGCCTGTCGCAAGCAAAGGCCACTCCCTTCGCGAGTTCCTCCAGCCAGCCGCCGTCGAGGACTCCCCTGATGACGACGGCCCCGTCCCGCCGGTACGCCTCGACGGCGTCGCCGGGCACCTCCATCGGCCCGGCGGATCCCCGCTCCGGACCCGGTGTTGACACGGCAGACGCGATCGGGAGCATGATCAATCGTCCATTTCCTCCGGGGAGCGTACCATGAAGGCTGCGGTACTGCATGAAGTCAACCAGCCGTTGACCATCGAAGACGTGCCGATCTCCAAGCCGAAATCCCGCGAGGTCCTGGTGCGGACCGCGGCCTGCGGCGTCTGCCACAGCGACCTCCACTACATCGAAGGCAAGTACGCGGCGCCGCTCCCGACGGTTCTGGGCCACGAGGCCGCCGGCGTCGTCGAGGCCGTGGGATCCGAGGTGCGTTCCTTTCGGCCCGGCGATCACGTGATCTCCTGTCTCAGCGTCTTCTGCGGCCACTGCGAGTACTGCACCACGGGCCGGCCCTTCAGCTGCCAGAATCCGGAAGTCTCCCGCGACGAGGGGGACGAACCGCGGCTCGGCGGCGGGGTGAACCAGTTCTACAACCTTTCGGCCTTTGCCGAGATGATGCTCGTCCACGAGCACGCGCTGGTGAAGATCCGCAAGGACATGCCGTTCGACCGCGCGGCGCTCATCGGCTGCGGCGTGACCACGGGCTTCGGCGCCGTCGTCAACACCGCGAAGATCGAGGTGGGGAGCACCGTCGCCGTGATCGGCTGCGGCGGCGTCGGGCTCTCGGCGGTCAACGGCGCCACCATCGCCGGCGCCGGGCGTATCATCGCCGTCGACATCAAGGGAACCAAGCTCAACCTCGCCCGGCACTTCGGCGCCACCGATGTCGTCAACGCCGCCGAGACGGACCCGGTCGAAGCCGTGCGCGAGATGACCGGCGGCGGCGTCGAGTACTCCTTCGAGGCGCTGGGTCTCAAGAAGACGAGCGAGCAGGCCTTCCGCATGCTGAGAACCTCGGGCATGGCGACGGTGATCGGCATGGTGCCCGAGGGCGAGATGCTCGAGATCCACGGCGCAGACCTTCTCGACGACAAGATGCTGCGCGGCTCCAACATGGGCTCCAACCACTTCCGCGTCGACATGCCGCGCTACGTCGACTTCTACCTCGACGGCAAGCTGAAGCTCGACGACATGATCAGCCGGCGCATCTCCCTCGAGCAGATCAACGAGGGGTTCGACGACATGAAGGCCGGCGAGGTCGCAAGGAGCGTGATCGTCTTCGACGGCTGACCGGTCAGGCGGCGAGGAATTCGTTCCAGCGCTCGACAAGGTAGCCGTTCTCGTCCATCAGCGAATTCCACACGGCGATGTTGGAGAACCGGTCCCAGTACGATCCGCCGTCGCGCACCTCGCCTTTCCTGACGACGATCGTTCCGTAGGGGTCGGGCAGATTCCGGCGGGCGGGCTTTCCGGCATACCAGAAGTCCCACTCCTCGGGCTCGAGGTGGCGCTTCACGTTGTCGGGGACCGACATGTAGTAGCCGTGACGGGCGACAAAGGCGCCGGCCCAGCCGGAGAGCCACCAGTTGATGTAGTCGTAGGCCCTGTCGAGCGCCCTGCCTGTGGCCTTCGACGAGATCGCGAGGCCGCCGTGCCAGCCCCGCAGTCCTTCCGCCGGCGAGGCGTAGACGCAAGGGATGCCGCGCGCCCTCGCCGCGGTGACGGCCGGCGACCACATGCTCCCGAGGGCCACGGCGCCCGTCACCATGAGGTCCACCGACTCGCCGGTGCTTTCCCACAGGCCGCCGAAGTGCCCGGCCTTCTTGCGCTCGACGAGGATGGCGACGAGCGCGTCGATCTCGCCTGGCGTCATGTTGGCCTTGTCGGCGAACTCGTGGAGGCCCGCGGCCTCGACCGCAAGCGCCGCGTCCATGGCGCCGACCTGGGGCACGTTGATGAGGGAGACCCGCCCGGCGAAGTCCTCGTTCAGCAACGCCGCCCAGGACTCGATCGGCCGCCCGGTGCTCTCGGGGTTGTAGCCGATGGAATCGGCGTTGTGGCAGTCCGGCACCATGGTGACGTACCGCGATTCCTCCATGCTGCGGCGGCCGCCGGCGTCCACCCAGAGGTGGCGGAAGGGGGCGTCGCCCTCGCCCTGCCTCGACTGCGGCGTCAGCCGGCCGGTCTTCGCAAGGTCGCTGACCCTGTCCCAGTCCATGATGCGGTGCGTGTCGACCGGTTGCCACACGCCCGCCGGCCACATCGCGTCCATGTCGTTGTAGTAGCCCTCGGCGACATCGTAGCGATCGTTGTGGTGGAGCATCGCCGAGAACATCTCGCCGTACCCGAGCGCCTGGCCTGAGACCGGGAATCCGAGATCCTGCGATGCCCGCGCCTGGATCCCGGCGATAACGCTGACATCGAGGCCGATCGAGCGCAGGGGATCGTCGGCGCCGGCGATGGCGGGAACGGCCGTCACGGCAGCACCCGCCGCCGCCCGCGCGACGAACCCGCGGCGGGTCATGGTCTGATGGTCCCTTGCGGTCATGACGTCCCTCATCCCTGATCGAGCCAGTCGCCGGGACGTCCTCCCGCCCTCTCGACAACGAGGTCCATGACGTCGTCGGGAGGGCCCTCGGCGCGGCCGTTGGGCCGTGCCGCCGGGATCTGCAGGCCGCAGGCGGCACGGCCCCGCATCGAGGCGGGCGGAGGTTCGGCCCAGAATTCGCGCCACGGCGGGAGCGCCTCGCCACCGTCGCCGCTGCTCCTCGGCCCCGGCGTGTCGAGGGGCCGGCCATCGACGGTGATCGTCGTGTCCTCGCGCTCGTTCCAGAAGGCGAGGTGTCCGGCGACCGCCCCGATCGCCGGCAGGGGCCGGCGATACTCCCAGGCGACGTTCTCGACGAGGGTGCTGGCGCTCGGGAGGTGATGGTAGCGGGCACGGCCCTTGTAGGGACACAGGGTAAACGCCGGGCTCGGGACCAGCAGCTCCCGCCGGACATCCTGCGGGGGGATGTAGTAGCGGGTCACGAGGCCGGTCTCGAAGAGCAGCACCGGCCGCCGCGTGTCGGCGATCGCGATGCCGCCGACCTCGACCCGGACATGCCTGGAGCTCTCCAGGGCGTCCACCCTCAGCTGCGGATCGCGGGCATGGACCAGGACGCGCTCGTTCTCCTCGTACCAGGCGTCCATGCTGTGCCAGTCGAATCCGTAGTGTCCCCGGGTGTCGGGCGATCCCGGCAGCGGACGGGCATAGCTCCAGACGGCAAAGCGTGCGGTCCTGCCGCCGACGGCGAGATGCCAGTAGCTGGCCACGCCCTTGTAGGGCGATGTCGTGGTGTAGTCGGTGGGAACGAGGAGATCGCTGCGCACGTCGCATGCCGGAAAGTAGTAGACGGGCAGGAAACCGTGCTGCCGGAGCAGCATGACGCGAACGGAATCGGCCACGGCAAGGCCGCCGAAATGCACGTGCACCCGGCGGGGGCTGCGGCGCCATTCGTTCGATTCAGGCGCCATGCGGGGGATCTCAGGCCGGCGCGGGGCGGCCGAGCACGCGGTCCCGGATCGGCTGCTTCCATTCGCGCCCCTGCCCGTCCCGCCACCACACGGCGACGCGAAACCACGGGGCGCACTCGTAGGGGCCGATGTTGGGGTTCTTCTCGGGGTGCCACTCGCGGGCAAGCTCGGGATAAAGGGCGCGGAAGCTCGTGCGGGCATTGCAGCGGCCGGCGATGTCGCGCGGCCCCTCGACCTGCGCGCCGTCCTCGTACCAGGCGTCCATGCGGTGCCAGTAGACCCCGACATGATCCTTCAGTCCGGCGACCTCGTCGTGCGGTTCGTCGTAGGCCCAGATGACGTTCTCCTCGACCCGGTCGCCGGCGCTGAGCGTCCAGTAGCGCGCGAATCCCTTGTACTGGCAGTAGGTGGCGTGCCCGGTTGCGGTGAAGAGCGACCAGTCGACGTCCGCGGCGGGCAGGTAGTAGACGGCGCCGTGACCGAGTTCCATCACCAGCAGCGTCCTCTCGCTCTCGGCGACGGTCGCGCCGCCGCATTCCGCACGCACGCGGGCGGGCACGATCTCGAGATCGATCTCGTACTCCGGGTTGCGCCGCCAGCCCGGCGACGCATCGGGCAGGATCTTCTGGAAGTCCTCCACCTCGATGCTGTCCACGGGCGCCTTTCCCGCCTGCGCGATCGCGCGGCCGAGCGCCTGGCCCCTCCTGAAGGATTCGAGGTCCCGCGTGTCGATCCGCCAGCCGCCGTTCCTCTCGATCCCCATCATCTGGCCGTAGTCGAGACGGTAGACGACCTCCTCGACCGACATTCCCAGCCTTCTCGCCGCCTCGTGCTGATCGATGATCTCCGGCATTGCGATACTCCCGCAGTCTGCCCGTTTCCAACGCTATCAGCGGGCCTTCCTCTTCTCAACGTCCACCCCGCCGGCAACGGCGCACGCCACCTTGCGCGCCGCGGCGTTGGGTGCAAGGTTGGCCGGCCTGTGCACCCGCCGCTGCCGGCGGCCATCACGCGAGGGAGCGGAACGTGGGTGACAACCGGGGCCTTCACCGCGATCGGAATCTCGCGCCGGCGGCCGGCCCGCTCCTGGGCACCGGCGAGTTCGTGCCGCTGATGGCGCTGCTCATGGCGCTCTCCGCGCTGGCGACCGACGCGATGCTGCCGGCGCTGCCCTGGATCGGCAGCGACCTCGGGGCCGGGTCGCGCAACGACGTGCAGCTGGTCGTCACGGTCTTCTTCCTCGGCATCGGCATCGGGCCGCTGCTCTTCGGGCCGCTGTCGGACAGTATCGGCAGACGGCGGGCCATCTTCGCCGGCCTGGCGCTCTTCATGGCGGGCTGCGTCGTCTCCATCTTCGCGCCCACCTTCGAGATCATGCTTCTGGGACGCTTCCTCCAGGGCATTGGCGCCGCCGGGCCGCGAACCGCCTCCGTGGCGCTGGTGCGCGACCAGTACGACGGCCGCCTGATGGCGCGCATCATGTCGTTCATCATGGCCGTCTTCATCACCGTGCCGATGGTGGCGCCCGCCATGGGGCAGGGCATCCTGCACATCGCCGACTGGCGTTTCATCTTCGTCGCACTCTTCGCCGTGGCCGGACTCGCGGCCCTGTGGCTGATGCTCCGCCAGCCGGAAACGCTCCGGCCCGAACATCGCCTGGCCTTCTCTCCCGGCGCCATCGCGCGGTCGGCGGTCCAGGTGCTGCGGACCCGCAGGGCCGTCCGCTACACCCTGGCGCTGGGCTTCGCCTTCGCGCCGTTCGTCGCCTATCTCAGCACGGCGCAGCAGATCTTCCAGGACGCCTACGGCGTCGGCACCCTCTTCCCCCTCTACTTCGCGGGCCTGGCGCTCTCGTTCGGCTGCACGGCGCTGGTCAACGGCCGCCTCGTCATGCGCTACGGCATGCTCCCGCTGTCGATCGCGGCAACCATCGTCGTCACCGTCGTCTCCCTGGTGTCGTGCGTCACCGCCATCGCCTTCGACGGCCTCCTGCCCCTGCCGGTGTTCATCGTCTCCCTCCTGCTCGTCTTCGGCGGGGTCGGCCTCCTCTTCGGCAATCTCAACGCGCTCGCCATGCAGCCGCTGGGCCACATCGCCGGTGTCGGCGCCGCGGTCATCGCCCTCGTGTCGACGCTCATCTCGGTGCCCGTGGGCGGCCTGATCGGCTACAGCTTCGACGGCACGCTCTACGTCCTGCTCGGTTCCTTCGCGCTCTCGGGCGCTGCGACCCTTGCCGCCATCGTTCTCGCCTCCCGTTCCTGACGGCCGCCTGGCGGCGCCCTTGAACCGGCCGGCGCGCAGGGTTCTAATCCTTCGGCATCTCCGCCGGAGGAGGCCATGTACAAGATCGATCCCAGTCGCACGGACCTCGCCGAGGAGTTCCGCGCCAAGCCCTTCGGACCGCACAGCGCCGAACTGCAGAAGGTGCTGAACGTCATGCGCTGGGAGCCGATCGAGGGCAAGTACGTGCTGGTCAACACCGTGCCCCACAGGGAGTGGTGCCTGGCCCAGCTTCCCGGCCGGCGCGGCGTGCCGGTGAAGCTCCACGAGGACGTGACCTTCACCGATCTCGGCGAGGCCGAGTGGCACATCTTCAGGCTGCGCTGGAAGAAGCACACGGGCGTCGACCTCGACGGCTGACCGGCGGGGCGTCATGACCTTCGACTACCGCCGCCGCCTCCTGGGCTACGCCGACCGCATCAGCCTGCGGCCGGGCGAGGACATCGGCTTCAAGATCAGCCTGGAGGAGGGCGGGGAGTTCGATTTCCGGCTCGTGCGCATCGTCTGCGGCGCCGACACGCCGCAGGGCGCGCCCTATCGCGAGGTCGAGGTCGGCAGCGCCGCCGACGGCCGCCACCCAGGCTCGCCGCAGGCCGTCGATGCGGGCTCCTACGCCGTCGTGCCCCGGGCGCCCGTTCTCGACCGGCTGTCGAGTTTCACCGTCCAGGCCCACGTCATGCCGACCCTGCCCGGCGACGGGAGACAGACGCTGCTGGGCCTGGGCTCGGGGCCGGGGCGGCCGGGCTTTGCCGTGATCCTCGACGGCGACGGCGCCCTGGCGCTGATGGTGGGCGCCGGCGGACCGCCGGTCACGGTGTCGACGGGCGTGCCGCTGCTGGCCTGGAAGTGGGCCTTCGTCGCCGCGAGCTACGATGCGCGGACGGGGGCCGTCGAACTCCGCCAGGAGCCGCGGGAGCGCTGGCCCGGCGCCGACAGCTTCGCCCGCGTCTCGGGCACGGCGCCCGCAGGCGCGCGTTTCGCCGGGGAACACGACCTCCACATCGCCGCATGGCAGACGGGGTGGCGCGACGACGGTCGGCCGCGCATGGCGGGCCACTTCAACGGCCGCATCGACAGCCCGCGCCTGGTCGCACGGGTCCTCGATCGCGACGCCATGGCCATGCTGGACCGCGACGAGCCCCGCGCCGACGGCCTCGTCGCCGCCTGGGATTTCGGCCGCGGCATCCCCACCGACCGCATCCTGGACCGTTCGGGCAACAACCTCCACGGCCGTCTGGTCAACCTGCCGACCCGGGCCGTCACCGGCCGCCGCTGGGACGGTTCCTGCCACGACTGGAGATGCTGTCCCGGGCACTACGGCGCGATCCACTTCCACGACGACGACCTCCACGACGCCGGGTGGCGGACAAGCGTCGCGCTTACCCTGCCGGAGACGCTTCCCAGCGGCGTCTATGCGGCGCGCTGCCGCGCGGGCCGGGAGGAGTACCACATTCCCTTTCACGTCCTGCCCGCCAGGGGCGCGCGGAAGGCTCCGGTCGCCTTCCTCGCCTCCACCGCGACCTACCTTGCCTACGCCAACAACCACTGGCAGCTCGACGAGGAAAAGGCGGAGGTCAAGCGCGGGCGGATCATCGCCTATACCGGGGACGAGCTCTTCCTCAACGAGCGCCGCGATCTCGGGCTGTCGACCTACGACACCCACCGGGACGGCTCCGGCGTGGTCCACGCCTCGCGCCTGAGACCGATGGTGCTGAACTTCTCGCCCCGCTCGATCCTCTGGAGCTTCAACGCCGATACCCACGTGACCGACTGGCTGGAGCGCGAGGGCGCCTTCGACGTCATCACCGACGAAGCCCTTCACGCCGAGGGCCTCGCGGCGCTCGCGGACTACCGCGTGGTGGTGACCGGCGCCCACCCGGAATACTGGACGACGCCGATGTGGGACGCGCTCAGCGCCTATTTCGAGGGCGGCGGACGGATGATGTACATGGGCGGCAACGGCTTCTACTGGCGCGTCGCCTACCACCCGGAGCGCCCCGGCACCGCCATCGAGGTGCGGCGGGCCGAGACCGGCGCCCGCTTCTGGGCCTCGCGTCCCGGCGAGTACCACATGAGCTTCACCGGCGAGCTCGGCGGCCTGTGGAAGCGGATCGGCAGGCCGCCGCAGTCACTGGTCGGCATCGGCACCTTCGCCACGGGATTCGACCGCTGCGGCTGGTACGTCAGGGAACCGGGCGTGGAGGACAATCCGCGGGCGGCCTGGGTGTTCGAAGGCGTCGACAACGAGATCATCGGCGACTACGGCGTGCTCGGCGGCGGCGCGGCGGGGATCGAACTCGACGGCATGGACACCGCCCTGGGATCGCCGCCCGACACGATCGTGCTGGCGCGCTCCGACGGACATTCCGCCTACTACACGCAGAGCCCCGACGAGATCGTCTTCAATCATGCCGCCGTCACCGGCGACGCCAACAGGCGGGTCCGCGCCGACATGATCTACACCAGGTTCCGTTCGGGCGGCGGCGTCTTCGCCACGGGCTCCATCAGCTGGGCCGCGAGCCTGGGCTGGAACGGCTACGACAACGACGTGGCGCGGATCAGCAGCAACGTGCTGCGCCGCTTCGCCGCCGACCGGGCGCTTCCGTGACGCGTCTGCTCGCCTACACGGACCGGCTGTGGGCACGGCCCGGAGAGACCGTGGACCTCCACGCGAGCGGCGAGGGCGAGGCCGAACTGAGCCTGGTGCGCGTGGTCTGCGGCGACGACAGCCCCCAGGGTCCGGGTTACCGCGTCGAGGAGACGGCGGTCCGCCACCAGACGGTCGGCCTCGCTCCGCGCGCCGTCCATGCAGGCTCGTGCATCGTCGCCGGCGACAGCGCGCCGCTCGCCGCTCTCGAGTCCTTCACGGTCCGGATCACGGTCCGGCCCACACTGTCCGCCGGCGCCGACCAAGCGCTGATGGGGCTGTGGGACAGCGAGCGCCGGGCCGGATGGCTGCTCGCCGCCGGTCCCGAAGGCGCCGTCTTCCTCACCGGCGACGGCAGCGGCGCCGTCGGGCGCAGCTCCGCAGGCGCCCCCATGACGCCGCTGAAGTGGTATCGCGTCACCGCAAGCCACGATGCGGCCACCGGCGCCGTGCGGCTGGTCCAGCAGCCGCTGGAGGAGGACGGCAGCGGCGAGCGCGAGTACCGTGCCGCGGCGCGTCACGCCGTCGTCCCGCGCCCCGGCGCGACCCCCTTCATCGTCGGCGCGGCCTGGGGCGGACCCGGTCACGGCCGCGACCCCCGTCCGGCGATGTGCTTCAACGGCAAGGTCGAGGCGCCCCGCCTGGCGGCCGCCGCCGGCCCTCTCGACGGTCCCCTCGCCGCGTCGGCCTGCGCGCTGGCCTGGGATTTTTCCCGGCGCATGTCGGGCCGGTCGGTGGAGGACGTCTCGCCCTGGCGGCGCCACGGCCGCACGGTCAACCTTCCCTGCCGGGCGATGACGGGGAGCGCATGGACCGGCGAGGAACACGACTGGCGCCGCGCCCCCGGCGAATACGGCGCCATCCACCTCCATGACGACGATGTCGGCGACGCCGGCTGGCCGGTCAGCGCCAGAGTGACGCTTCCGGACGACCTGCAGAGCGGGATCTACTGTCTCAGGCTCTCCGGCGCGGCGGGCGAGGACATGCCGCCCGTCGTCGTGCAGCGGCCGTCGGGCGAGGCGGGCGCGCCGGTCGCCTTCCTGGTCTCGACCGCGACCTACCAGGCCTACGCCAACATGCACCATGCGACGGACGACGCCGGCGCGGAGATGCGCGCGGGCCGCGCGACCCGTCTGTCGGCCGACGACGTCTACCTCTTCGAGCACCGCGAGCTGGGCCTGTCGCCCTACGACCACCACGGCGACGGCAGCGGCGTGGCCATGGCCAGCGCCCGCCGCCCGATGCTGGGATACCGTCCGAAGTCCGGGGTCTGGAGCTTCACCGCCGACACCCACGTCACCGCCTGGCTGGAACAGCAGGGATTCGCCTGGGACGCCATCTCGGACCACGCGCTCCACGAGGAGGGGCTGGCGCTCCTGGCGCCGTACCGGGTCGTCGTGACCGGAGCCCATCCCGAGTACTGGTCGAGCGCCATGTGGCGGGCGATGACCGCCTGGCTCGCCCAGGGCGGCCGGCTGATGTACCTGGGCGGAAACGGCTTCTACTGGAAGATCGCCTTCCTGGAGGACGCACCCTGGGCACTGGAGATCCGCCGCGCCCAGGCCGGTGCGCGCTACTGGATCGCCGAACCGGGCGAGTACCACATGGCGGCGTCCGGCGAACTCGGCGGCCTGTGGCAGCGCAGCGGTACCGCGCCGCAGCGGCTGGTGGGCATCGGCACCGTGGCGACCGGCTTCGATTCCTGCAGCTTCTACCGGCGCCTGCCCGGAAGCTTCGATCCCAGGGCGTCCTGGATCTTCGACGGTGTCGGCGCCGACGAGCGGATCGGCGATTTCGGCCAGCTGGGGGGCGCATCGGGACTGGAGCTCGACGGCGTCGACCCGGTGCTCGGCACCCCTGACCATTGCCTGAAGCTTGCGATCTCCGCCGACCACTCGCCGCAGTACCTGCAGACCGTGGACACCATGACCTACAATCACACGGCGGTGGCCGCGCCGGTCAATCCGGCGGTGCGGGCCGACATGGTCTTCTTCGAGACCCCGCGGGGCGGGGCCGTGTTCTCGACCGGCTCGATCGCCTGGTGCGCCTCGCTCGCCTGGAACGGCGGCGACAACAACGTCTCGCGCATCACCGGCAACGTCCTTCGCCGTTTCGCCGATTCCCGTCCCTTTGCAGCACCCCGAGGAGACCGACCGTGCGACGACTTCTAGGCTACAGCGACGAGATCAGCGTCCAGCCGGGCCAGACCATCGGCTTCAAGGTCTCGAGCGAAGACGAGGGAACGTTCCACCTGGAGATCGTCCGCATCCGCTGCGGCGACGATTCGCCCGAGGGCCCGGGGCTGAAGCAGACGACGGTCGAGACCGAAATCAACGGCGACTACCCGGCCCGCTTCCAGGCCACACAGGTGGGCTCGTTCATCGAGGTGGACCGGGAGGAGAGCTTCGCCCTGGAAAGCTTCACCCTGCAGGCGATGATCTGGCCCACCCTCCTGGAGAAGGAGGAGCAGACGGTCATGGGCGCCTGGGACTCGGCCAATGGCTCGGGCTATGCGCTGACGATCCGGGACGGCGAGGCGGCGCTGGCCATCGGCGACGGCGAGCGCCCCGCCATCCTGACATCGGGTGCCAGGATGCACGAGCGGCGCTGGTACTTCGTGGCGGCGACCTTCGATGCCCGGTCGGGGCGGGCGCGCGTCCTCCAGGAGCCGCTGGTGCGCTACGCCGGCGAGGCCGACAGGGGCGAGGCGGAAGGCGTCATGGACTCCGGCCCGGGAGCGGGCGGACGCTTCGTCATCGCCGGCCACAACGACGGCGGCCGCGTCTCGGGCCTCTACAACGGCAAGATCGACACTCCGGCCGTCGCCGGCCGCGTGCTGACGCGCGCCGAGATGGAATCGCTGCGCCACCGGCGCGTCGAACCCGCGCTCCTGTCATCGGTGGTGGCGCTGTGGGACCTGAGCCTCGAGATGGACGGCGTCGTCGCCCGCGATGCGGGCCCCAACCGGCTCGACGGGGCCATCCGCAACATGCCGGCCCGAGCCATGAAGGGCTGGAACCACGACGGCAGCGCCATGGCCTGGACCGTGAAGCCGGAGCACTACGGCGCCATCCACTTCCACGACGACGACCTTCATGACTGCGGCTGGCAGACCGATGCCCGCTGGCGGGTGCCCGAGGACGCGGCGAGCGCCACCTACTGCGCCCACCTCATCCAGGGCGACCAGTGGTTCTACATCCCCTTCTACGTCCGCCCGCTGCGCGGCCGGCCGACGGCGAAGCTCGCCCTTCTCGTCGCGACCTGCAGCTACTACGCCTACGTCAACAATCACATGGCGTTCGACTGGGGACCGCTCGGCGAGCACTCGGGCAACGCCTTCACCGTGTGGGACATGGAGGATGTCCACCTCCACATGCATCCCGAGCACGGCCTGTCGATGTACGACAACCACTCGGACGGCTCGGGCGTTGCCTACGCCTCCCGCCTGAGGCCCTTCATGCACATGGGCCCGCGCGCCCACCTGTGGCAGTACAACGCCGACACCCACATCACCGACTGGCTCGAGGAAGCGGGCATCGCCTTCGATGTCATCACCGACGACGACCTCGACGCCGAGGGCGTCGGCCTGCTCGAGAACTATGCCTGCGTGATGACGACGACGCACCCGGAATACACCACCACCGCCATGATGCACGCCCTGCTGGACTATCAGCAGCGCGGCGGACGCTTCATCTACATGGGCGGCAACGGCTTCTACTGGCGCGTGGCCCTTCACCGCGGGATACCCGGCGTCATGGAGATGCGCCGCGCCGAGGACGGGATGAGGAGCTGGATCGCCGAGGGCGGCGAGTACCACATGAGCTTCACCGGCGAGCTCGGCGGCCTGTGGCGGCGCAACGGCCTGGCGCCCGAGGCCATCTGCGGCACCGGCTTCTCGGCCCAGGGCTTCAACTTCTCGACCTTCTACAGGCGAACGGACGCCAGCGAGGATCCGCGCGCCTCGTGGATCTTCGACGGCATCGGCCGCAACGAGAGAATCGGCGACTTCGGCACCGTCATGGGCGGCGCGGCGGGCAGCGAGATCGACAGCGTGGACCACGAGGCGGGCACGCCGCCGCATGCGCTCGTCGTTGCCGAGGCGACGGACTTCGGCGCCGACTTCCACTGGGTGAACGAGGAGTTCCACCACACGCACTCGGCCGTCAACGGCGAGAACTGCCCCCATGTGCGCTGCGACATGGTCTTCTACGAGACGCCCAACGGCGGCGCGGTGTTCTCGGCAAGCTCGATCGCCTTCGCCGGCTCGCTCGCCCACAACGCCTACGACAACAACGTCAGCCGCCTGCTCGGCAACGTCGTCGCGAGGTTCGTCGACCCCCTGCCCTTCCCGCCGCCCTGAGGCGGCGTCAGCCGTCCTCGAACCAGGCGGCCGACGCCTCGCGCCAGCGCGCCTCGAGAATCGTCTTGTCGTCGGGCTGGCCGGGCCATGCCGGCATCCCGGGCGGAATGTCCACCCAGGGCCGCGCACGCGCCGTCCACAGGTGGCCGACGGGCTCGAAGGGGTGGCCGGGGTCGAGGGAGCCGGCCTTCACGGAGACGACGCCGGGATCCGCGCTGCCGGCATGGAAGAGGCGGCTGCCGCACCCGGGGCAGAAGTGGCAGGCGAGCCGGGCGCCGCTGGCGGCATCGCGTTCCCAGACCTTCATCGCCCGCCAGTCGACCGCCAGGGATCTCCTCGCCACCAGCATCGACATGCCGAAGGCGGAAGCGGACTGCGCCTGGCACTCCAGGCAGTGGCAGCAGTAGAGCGTCAGCGGGCGCTCGTGAATCCGGTAGCGCACCGCGCCGCACTGGCATCCGCCGCCGATCGGCAACGAGAGGCGTTCTGAAGCCATCGTGTTCTCCTCAAGTGCCGGACGCGTCGGCGGCGCGTCAGGCGGATGCGATGGACAGCGCGGCGCCGCGGACTCTAGGATGGGCACCGACAGACGCGCCGGGAGACTGCGCCATGACCCTTGTCGCCGAGCGGCCGAAGACGGCCCACGAACTCATCGCCGAAGGGGCGCCGATCAGGCGCCAGGCCGCCTTCACGTCCTTCGAGGACTCGACCGTCGAGGACTGGGCGGCGATCGTCAAGTACGGCATCCAGGAAGAGTCCGAGGTCCTCGCCCTGTGCCTCGAGCAGCTCGACAGGCTGCGCTCCCCCGATCCCGTCTATCCCGTCGACCGCTACGAGCACAGTCTGCAGACGGCCACCCGGGCGTGGCGCGACGGGCGCGACGGCGACGACGAGATCATCGTCGCCGCCCTGCTCCACGACATCGGCGACTACTTCGCGCCGGACAACCACGGGGAGTTCTGCGCGGCGATTCTCAAGCCCTACGTCAGGCCCGAGGTCTACTGGATCGTCAAGTACCACGAGATGTTTCAGGGCTATCACTTCTTTCATCACCTCGGCGGCAACCGCGAGGCGCGCGAGGCGCTCAGGGGCCATCCCCATTTCGAGGCCTGCAGGCAGTTCTGCGACGACTACGACCAGGCGGCCTTCGATCCGGCCTACGACACGATGCCCCTCGAAGCGTTCCTTCCCGCGCTTGGGCGCGTCTTCGAGAAGCCCCGCCGGCAGGTCCACGACCGCGTCCAGGAGGACTGAACCATCCATCGCCGGCTCCCGTCTCCCGGGGGGGGGGGGGGTCCATGCATTCCAAGCCAGTCGCTTCGCGCCGGCGGCAGAAAGCTGTTGGCCCATGTCTCCCGGAAAGCCCGCGTTCCAGCAATGACCGGATCCGAATGCAGATAGCAGTTGCCCGCGATACACCCCTCCGGTGGATCATCGCCGGCAGACTGCGCACAGCCGGAGCGACCGGGCCAACGGAAGCAATGAACTGAGAGCGATTCTGATGGACGACAGGGCACCGCCTCGAATCGAGCGCCTCAAGGTGCGGAACTTTCGCGCGCTGCATGATGTCGAATTGACGCAGCTGACACCGCTCACCGCACTGCTCGGTCCCAACGGAAGCGGAAAGTCCACTGTGTTCGACGTATTCGCCTTTCTTGCGGAGTGCTTCGAGAGCGGGCTGCGCCGGGCCTGGGAGAAACGCGGCAGAGCGCGGGAACTGATGTCGCGCGATGGATCCGGCCCGACCCTGATTGAAATCGGCTATCGCGAAAGACCGCGCACGCCCTTGATCACCTATCACCTCGAAGTCGACGAGAGGAACAACAGACCGGTCGTGGCGCAGGAGTGGCTCCGATGGAGGCGGGGACGCTATGGACGCCCCTTCAAGTTCCTCGACTATGCCGACGGCGTCGGCCAGGTCATCTCGGGCGATGGGCCGGACGCGGAGGATGAGCGTATCGCAGTGCCGCTGAGTTCTCCCGACACGCTTGCGGTCAACGCACTTGGCCAGCTGGCGGAAAATCCCCGCGTCGTCGCGCTCAGGAACTTCATCATGGGATGGCACGTGTCCTATCTGTCGTCGGAAGACGCGAGGGGGCAGCCCGAGGCGGGGCCTCAGGAACGCCTGAGCAAGACAGGCGACAACCTCGCCAATGTTATCCAGTACCTGTCCGAAGAGCATCCGGAGATTCTGGAATCCATTTTCAGCAGGCTTCGTGAACGCGTTCCCAAGGTCGAGACGGTGACGGCGGACCAGATGCCGGACGGCAGGCTGTTGCTCCAGATCAAGGATGCCCCGTTTGCCGAGCCGGTCATGGCGCGCTTCGCATCCGATGGAACGCTCAAGATGCTCGCCTATCTGGTGTTGCTGAACGATCCTGTCCCGCCTCCGTTCATCGGCGTCGAGGAGCCGGAGAATTTTCTCCATCCACGCTTGCTGCATGGATTGGCGGAGGAGTGCCGGATTGCGGCGGAAAGAACGCAGGTTTTTGTGACCACCCACTCGCCTTTCTTCCTGGACGCGCTACGCCCCAACGAGGTGCGGGTGCTGTGGCGCGACGGGGACGGTTACACGCAGTGTCATGCCCTGGACCAGGACCGCAAGGTCATGGCATTCATGGACGCCGGCGCCCATCTGGGCGATCTCTGGATGGAGGGGCACTTCGGCGTCGGTGACCCGCTGACCGGAGGCGGCATGCCGACACATGAAGGAGGCGGAAACTGACATGCCCGCCTCCCATTTGGAATTCCATGTGGAGGAACTCTCCATGGAAGCATTTCTCCGCGCCTGTTTGCCGCGAATGCTTCCGCAGGAATGTACGTTTGAAGTTCATCCCTATCCGGGAAAGGCTGCCCTGCTGAGAAAAATTGGAAACCGCCTAAGGGGCTATGCGGCATGGATGCCGGCCTCCGGTCGAGAAGGGTCGCCAGCGGTCTCCGCTGGCAGGTGGTGACGCGGATCGCCATCGAAGAACTGGAAGCCTGGTACTTCGGGGACTGGCCAGCGGTATGCACAGCCTATCCAGAGGTCTCACCGAATGTTCCGGGCCGGGCGGCCTACAGGGACCCCGACGCGGTCAGGGGCGGAACGTGGGAGGCATTCGAACGGGTGCTGCAGCGGCACGGTTACTTCAGGCAGGGCCTGGCCAAGGTGCAGGCCGCCGCCGCAATCGGCAAGTGCGTGGACCCGGCGATCAACCGGTCCCGCAGCTTCTCGATACTGTGCAATGCCATCGGCGAGGCCATTGCATGACCTATGGCAAGCCGAAGGTCGTGGCCGCCACGCCGGAAGCGCCTGGCTGCATCCCAGCACGCATGTTGCGGCGCAACGACGAGGCATAACGTGCGCGAAGCTGCGAATAGGCGGCGTCCACGAATCCGCATCCGCCATGCAGCCTCTCGGCCACGCCGGTCTCCACGGTCGCTGCCTTGCCGCCGGGAGGAATGGCAGGCCGCGTCTTCGACGGAACGCTCTGCGTCCTGCCGGGATCATTCGGATTCAGCGGCATGGCCACCCCGGCAGACCTGCCGGCGGTGACGATGCCCGTTGCCCCCGTCCCGGCGGAACCGGCCTGACCGCCGGTGGCGCGCATCATCGGGAGCACCGAAGCCGACGAGCGCCGCTGCTGTGCCGAATCCCTGGACGAATGCGCGTCTCCAGGCTTCGCGGGTGAGGCCGGGCGCCGTGCATCCGGCCGGACATGCTCTACGGAGCTGCTGGCTCACGCGTCCCGTTGTTCCGAGATCCACTCATGGTCGTATGTCGTGATCTCGAACGGATTGCCGTAGGGGTCGCTGAAGTAGATCGAGAAGGACGAGTCGTGGTCCACGAGGTCGATCTCGGTATCGAGCGCTTCGCCGAGATGCCGCTGCCAGCGGAGCAGCCCCTCGCCATCGACCTTGAACGCAATGGTGGCGTGATTGTGCGGCAGCTCGCGCTCGAACAGCGCCAGGTGGATGCTGCCGCCGGCATCCTGGATGGTGAGCGGACCGCCGCCGGCGGCCCAGCCCTCGAACTCCGTCACGCGCTCGAAACCCAGCACCTCGCGGTACCATTTTTCCGCCTGCCGCCGGTCGGGCACAAACACGTGGATATGGTCAATCCCCTGAAGTCCGGGAATCATGGCTGTCTCTCCCGTCGAATCGCGAACCGGGTGCCGTTCGCTGTGCGTCGACCAAGTGTCTACGCCTGCCATCCGGCCCGCACAAGTCGAAGACACTGCGCCCGGCGCCGCCGTCTGCTCCCCGAATCCCGGGGTCTGCGTGAGCGCGGCGCGCGCGTCGAAGTCCAGGAGGACATGTGGACTGCGGCCGGGCGGGACCAGTCACATCCCGTCGGGAGGGGGGAATCGCGCCGGCGCCAGCGAGGCGTGGAACCAGAGCATGAAGCTCCTGATGGAATGGACCGGCACACCGGTCGCCCGGCGCATGTCGGCCGCATAGGGATCCATGTTCGTGCACTCGAGGACGATTGCGCCCAGATCGGGGGTTTCCCGCTTCAGCGCGACGGCCGTTGCGACCACCTCCCGGCGCGATGCCTCGACATCGAGCTCGAGGCGGTCGTCGAGGATGCTGCCGGCGAAGGCGCCGCCGGCCGGCGTGCCGCGTACCGGCGTGTCGGCGTCGACACCCGCCTTGGCGAGATGTTCGGGCGTGAGGGATTCTTCCGACACGGTGACGATGCCGACCCGCCTGCCGGGCGGCAGCGTCGCGGCCACCATCGGAACCTGCATGAGCGACGATGCCGCCACGGGCCGGTCGAGCGCGGCCGCAAGTTCGTTCTGGAACAGCGAGAGAAAGCCGCAGTTGGTGGTGATCCCGTCGACGCCGTCGGCGACGAGCTCGCGGCCCGCGGCGACGAAGGCTGCGAGCAGGCCCTGTGCCCGGCGGCGCACCACGCGGTCGGGAGAGGCGCCCCGCACCACCCGGTAGCGCACAGGGAAGGGCCATGTCGCGGCGTGGCCCATGTCGCCGGGAATGCGGGGGAACCGGGTTTCGAGCATGAGAATGCCGAGCCGCGCGCCGTAGACCGTTTTGCCTCCTTCGACGATCATCGTCCCCTCCATGACGCTTGACGCGCACGACTGTTCCAATGAGCCTCGAGGCCCTGAACGGCGGCGGGACGGCGGGATGCGCACATCGGGCAACGAACTCAACGGCGCCGAAGCCCTGGTGCGCCTGCTCGCGCTCCACGACGTGCGCCATGTCTTCGGCCTTTGCGGCGACACCTCCCTGCCATTCTACGATGCCCTTGCCCGGCTCGATCACGGTATCGATCATATCCTCGCCCGCGACGAACGCCATGCGGCCTACATGGCCGACGCCTACGCGAAGCTCTCCGGCCGGGTCGGGGTCTGCGAAGGCCCTTCCGGCGGCGGCGCCACCTACATCCTTCCCGGTGTCGTCGAAGCCAATGAAAGCTCGGTGCCGCTGCTTGCCGTCACGAGCGACATCGCGCGCCCGTCGCGCGGTCGCTTCGCCCTGACGGAGCTCGACCAGGAGGCGCTCTTCAGACCGGTCACGAAGTGGAACGCGGTCCTGGAGGAAGGCGCGGCACTGGCCCGGCAGGTGCGCCGGGCGTTCCGCGAGACGACGGCCGGACGCAGCGGCGCCGTGCATCTTTCGTTCCCCTTCGACGTGCAGACGAGGCCGGTGCCCGAAGAGGAGATCTGGGCGGACGCCCGGTTCGGCCGCTGTCCGGCACTCGCCGCAGCCCCGGACAGGACCGATACCGCGCGGGCCGTCGAGGTTCTGGCGAGCGCGCGGCGGCCGGTGGCGATCTGCGGCGGCGGTGTCCTGCTCTCGGGCGCCGGGGAAGCCCTGCGCGGGCTGGCCGAACGCGCGGGCTTCGCCGTTGCCACGACGGTGAGCGGACAGGGCAGCCTCGCGGAGACCCATCCCCTGTGCCTGGGTGTCGTGGGATCGAACGGCGGGAGGCCGGAAACACGCGCCGCCATCGAGGATGCCGACTGTATTCTTTTCATCGGGTGCCGCGCGGGGTCGGTGACCACAGAACGCTGGCGCGTCCCCCGCCCGGGAACGCGCACGATCCATATCGACATCGATGCGGGCGTGATCGGCGTCAACTATGCCTGCGATGCCGGCATCTGCGCCGACGCGAGGCTCGCGCTCGAAGCGATGCTCGACCTCCATGAAGGGCCGCCGCGGCCCGGCGCCGCCGCAGCCGTGAAGGCGGTCTGGGACGCGAAATCCGCTCACTTCGGACCGCTTGCCGGAAGCGACGCGCGGCCTCTTCGTCCGGAGAGGCTGATTGCGGAACTGCAGCGGGCGCTGCCCGGGGACGCCATCGTCTGCGCCGACGCCGGAACACCGTGTCCCTATGTCTCGGCCTACTTCCGGGTGCCGGCGCCGGGCCGGTCGATCATCACGAACCGCGCCCACGGCGCGCTCGGCTACGCGCTGCCGGCGGCGGTCGGCGCCCAGATCGCGCGTCCCGGCGCGCGGGTCGCGGCGCTGATGGGCGACGGAAGTTTCGGGATGAGCGCCGGCGAGCTCGAGACCGTCATGCGGCTTGGACTGCCGATCCTCTTCGTGGTGTGCTCGAACGCGAGCTTCGGCTGGATCAAGGCGGGCCAGAAGGCGTCCTTCGACGGCCGCTTCTTCGGTGTCGACTTCTCGGGCACGGACCATGCCGCGCTCGCGGCGGCCTTCGGCATGAAGGCCGCGAGGGTCGAGGACTCGCGCGCCCTGCGCGGCGCTTTGAAGAGCGCCATCCGCCACGACGGACCGTTTCTCCTCGATGTCGTCACGCAGCCGCTCGAGGACGCCCGTGCGCCGGTGAGCGAGTGGATCGCGTGACGCGCGTCATCGTCGTCGGCGCGGGCATCGTCGGCCTCTCGTGTGCGGAATGGCTGCGCCGCGACGGCCATGCCGTGACGCTGATCGACCGGGTGCCGCCCGGCGATCCGGCGCAGACATCGTTCGGCAACGCCGGCGTTCTGGCGTCGAGCTCGCTGATTCCCGTCTCCGCACCCGGTGTTCTGCGCAAGCTTCCAGGCTATCTCCTGGCCCGGCATTCGCCGCTCGGCCTGCATCTTGCCAGCCTGCCGCGCCTTGCCCCCTGGCTCTGGCGCTTCCTGTCGAACAGCCGCCGCGAAAGGGTCGAGGCCATCGCCTCGGCGCTTTCGCCGCTGATCGCCGACTCCCTCGATCAGCACGAGGCCCTCGCCCGGGGCACGCCGGCTGCGGCGTTCATCCGGCCGTCACGCTACAATGCGCTCTATCGCGACCGGGCCGCTTTTGAAAGAGATGCCTGGGCCTTCGCCCTTCGCGAAAGGCTGGGCTGTCCCTGGGAAGAGTGGGACCGCGACCGGCTCCACGCCCACGATCGTCAACTTTCGCCGGCCTACGGTTTCGCGGCATCCTTCACCGGCCACGGCTACATCACGTCGCCGTCGTCCTATGTCGCCGCCCTGGCGGCCCACTTCCGGCGCATGGGAGGATGCGTGCTCGAAGCCGAGGTGAGCGATATCCGGCCCCCGGACGCCGAAGGCAGCGTGGCCGTCGTCCTGAAGGACGGAACCGTCCTCGATACGGACCGCGCAGTCCTGGCCGCGGGCGTGTGGTCGGGCCGGCTGGCGCGGCGTCTCGGCCACGATGCGGCCATGGTGGCCGAGCGCGGCTATCACGTCATGCTCTCCGGCGCTTCATACAGGCCGCCGTCGCCCCTGATGGCCGGCGACGCCAAGATCGCCGTCACGCCGATGGACGATGGCGTGCGGTTTGCGGGCACCGTCGAGTTTGCCCGCACGGACGCTCCGCCCGGTCGCCGGCCTCCCGAGGCGATCAGGCACGCGATCCGCCGGATCTACCCGGACCTCGCCTGGGAAGAGGAGAGCGTGTGGATGGGCCAGCGCCCGTCGACGGTCGACAGTCTGCCGCTCGTCGGGGCGTTGCCGGCGGCGCCCTCGATCCAGTTCGCCTTCGGCACGCAGCATCTGGGAATGACGATGGGGCCGAAGCTCGGGCGCCTGACAGCGGATCTGGCCGCCGGGAGGCACACCAACATTGACATGAATCCCTATCGTGTTGATCGTTTCGGCAACAGGCGAAGTTTGCGCGACCCTGAGCCCGGAGAATCACCATGAAACACCTTGCGTCCATTGCGGCAACCCTCGCCGCCGCCGTCGGCATCGCCCATGCAGGCGAAACATGGGACATGCCGATGGCCTATGCGGACTCCAACTATCACACGCAGAACGGCAAGCTCTTCGCCGAGGCCGTGGGTATCTGCACGGGCGGGAACATCGAGATCGTCGTCCATGGCGGAGGCTCGCTGTTCAAGGGCAACGAGATCAAGCGTGCCGTCCAGACCGGCCAGGTTCCCATCGGCGAACGGCTGCTCAGCGCCCATCAGAACGAGAACGCGGTGTTCGGTTTCGACTCCGTGCCGTTCCTGGCGTCCTCGTTCGACGATTCGGACCGCCTCTGGCAGGCTGCCAGGAGTTCTCTCGATTCGCTTCTTGCCGACCAGAACCTGGTGCTCCTCTATTCGGTTCCCTGGCCGCCCCAGGGCATGTACTTCAACAAGCCGGTTTCCGGCGTGGCCGACATGGCCGGAATCAAGTTCCGCGCCTACAACGCCGCCACGGCGCGCCTGGCGGAAATCGCCAAGATGCTGCCCGTTCAGGTGGAGGCCGCGGAACTGAGCCAGGCACTCGCAACCGGCGTGGCGGAGGCCTTCGTCTCGTCGGGTTCGACGGGCTACGACCGCAAGGTCTGGGAGCACCTGAGCCACTTCTACGACACGCAGGCCTGGCTTCCGCGCAACTACGTGTTCGTCAACGCCGACGCCTGGGACGGTCTCGACGATCAGGGCCGCAACTGCCTCGAGTCGGCGGCGCTCCTCGCCGAAGCGGCGGGCACGACGCGTGCGCGCGAGCTCACCGGCTGGTATCTCGCGCAGCTGGCGGCCAACGGGATGACGGTCGAGGCGCCCGGCGAGCAACTGGCGGCGGACCTCGCCGAGATCGGCGCCGTCATGTCGGCGGAGTGGTCCGAAGCGGCCGGTGACGATGGCGCTGCGATCCTGAACGCCTTCGCGGCCCAGTAGGCGGCCATGCCGGCGATCGCATGCCCCCGGGCGCGACATGCGATCGCCCATGCTGCGACGGACGGGATCGGTGCTGCACGGTATCCGGCGCTCGCTTGACGGGATCTACCTCGCGGGCGGCATCGTCGGCGCGGTCTTCATGATCGCCATTCTGGGCCTGATCGTGGCACAGATGGTGGCGCGCTGGAGCGGGCATGTCTTTCCTGGCGGCACCGACTTTGCCGGCTACGCGATGGCGGGCGCATCCTTCCTGGCGCTCGCCCACGCGCTCAACCGCGGCGCCCATATCCGCGTCACGCTCGTGCTGGGATCCCTGGGACGCTACCGCCGCTATGCCGAGATCTGGTGCTACGGCGTTGCCGCCGTGACCGCGGTCTTCTTCGCCCGCTACGCGGTGAAGGCGAACATCTGGTCGTACCGGCTCAACGACGTCAGCCAGGGCCAGGATGCGACGCCGCTGTGGATCCCCCAACTCGTCATGTCCGCAGGCTCGTGTGTCCTGGCGCTGGCGCTCGTCGACCATTTCCTGCGCGTGCTGCTGACCCGTCATGAAGGGGTCGAGGAACCGAGGATGGCCGCATGACATCCGGGCCCTCGAGATTCGTCGACCTCCCGCGCCGCCTCGCCGCGCTCGTCGTCTTCCTGCTGCTGGCGGCGGGCGCCCTGACGCTCCTCGATTCGGCGGGCAGCGACGACATATGGCTCAAGACCGGGATTTTCCTGTTCGTCCTGTTCTTCCTGCTCGGTTCGGGCGTGTGGATCGGCCTGGCGCTGATGGGGGTGGCCTGGATCGGAGTCGAGGCGTTCACCGTGCGTCCTGCCGGCGACGCGATGATCACGACGATCTGGACATCGTCGTCGAGCTGGACGCTGACCGCGTTGCCGCTCTTCATCTGGATGGGAGAAATCCTCTTCCGGACCCGGTTGAGCGAAGACATGTTCCGCGGGCTGGGCCCCTGGATGGCGCGCCTTCCCGGCGGCCTGCTCCACACCAATGTCGTCGGCTGCACCATCTTCGCGGCGGTATCGGGTTCCTCGGCGGCAACGTTGATGACGGTCGGCAAGATGTCGATCCCCGAATTGAGAAGGCGGCGCTATCCGGAGTTCATGACCATCGGAACGCTCGCCGGCTCGGCGACGCTCGGCCTGATGATCCCGCCTTCGCTGACGCTGATCGTCTACGGCGTCACGATCAACGAATCGATCACCAAGCTCTTCATCGCCGGCATCCTGCCGGGACTGGTGCTCGCACTGATGTTCATGGGCTATGTCGCGATGTGGCATGTCCTCATGAGGCACCAGCGGCCTGAGCGCGAACCGCGGATACCGCTGCTCGAGCGCCTGAAGATGTCGCGCTTCCTGGCGCCGGTCATCCTCCTGGTGCTTTCGGTCATCGGCTCGATGTACCTCGGTCTTGCGACCCCGACCGAGGCCGCGGCCATCGGCGTCGTCGGCGCGCTCGCGCTCGCCGCCGCGCAGGGAAGCCTGACCAGAAGGACCTTCTTCGAGAGCCTGATGGGCGCCGTGCGGACCTCGGCGATGGTGGCCTTCATCCTGATGGGCGCCGCGTTCCTGTCGCTCAGCATGGGATTCACCGGGCTCCCCAGAGCGCTTGCGGAGTGGATCGCCTCGCTTGATCTCTCGGTCTACACGCTGATCGCCGCGCTCATGGTCTTCTACATCGTCATCGGCTGCTTCCTCGACGGCATCTCGGCGGTCGTCCTCACCATGGCCGTGGTCGAGCCGATGGTGAACATTCCCGCGTTGCGCGAGGTCGGGTTCACGATGATCTGGTTCGGCATCTTCGTCACCGTCGTGGTCGAGATGGCGCAGATCACCCCGCCCATCGGTTTCAACCTCTTCGTGCTGCAGGGCATGACGGGCCACCAGATGGGCTACATCGCCAAGACCGCCGTGCCGATGTTCCTGATCATGGTCGTGATGGTCGCGATTCTCGTCGTCTGGCCGGAACTCGCCACCTGGCTTCCGGAAACCGCCCGCCAGTCACCCGGCGGCTGACCCGTCCTGATCAGGAGGGCGCCGACAGTCCGGCAGCCTCCAGCGCCGCCTTCTGCCGCCGTGCCAGCGCCGCCTCGTCGTAGCCGTCGATCAGGCTGTGAAACACGCGGTGCCAGTTCACCTCGGCCTTCAGGTGAAGGAAGATGCTGCCCAGTCCGAGGGCGGCACGGTCCATGAAGACGAACTCGCGCGGCACGGTGACGCCGCCGAGTTCCTTGAGGCGCCGGTGGACCTTCGAGGCCACGCGCGCGCCGTAGCGGGTGCCCTCGTCCTGGATGGCACGGGGCCTGTTCTCGAGGAGCGGCGCGTAGACGAACTCGGCCCACAGGTGAAGGGTATCGATCACCTCGTCGCTGAGGCCCGAGAAGCCCCAGGTCTCGTAGGCGTGAACCGCAAGGTCGCGGTCGTCGGCGCGCAGCGCGTGGTAGAGGTCGATGACGCCCGTCACGAACCTCGGCGGAAAGACCCGGATGCAGCCGAAGTCCAGCAGGTGGATCCCCATGTCGGGCCTCACCTTGTAGTTGCCCGGGTGGGGGTCCCCGTGGATCACCCCGAAGCCGTAGAACGGCTCGTACCAGGCAAGGAACATCGACATCGCGATCTCGTTCCTCTCCTCGAGGGCGCCGTCGGTCATCGACATGAGCGGGACGCCGTCGACCCAGTCCATCGTGATCAGCCGCCGGGTGGAGAGATCGCCGATGACCGCGGGAACGTTGACCCTGGCCTGGTCCGCGAGGATGGCGCCGTAGAGCTGCTGGTGACGCGCCTCGAGCACGTAGTCGAGCTCCTCGCGCAGCCGCTCGGCGATTTCCTCGTAGATCCTGCTGGGATCGATCGCCCTGTCGGTGCGCCGGTAGAGCGAGAACAGCACCTTCAGCTGGTTGAGATCGGCTTCCACCGCCGACTGCATGTCGGGGTACTGGAGCTTGCAGGCCAGACCCGTGCCGTCCGGAAGGCTTGCGCGGTGCACCTGGCCCAGCGACGCCGCGGCCGACGCCTGGCGCTCGAAGGTCGCGAACCTTTCCTGCCAGGCGGCACCGAGCTCGGTCGCCATCCTGCGGCGCACGAAGGGCCAGCCCATGGCCGGAGCGTTGACCTGGAGCTTGGCGAGCTCCGCCGCATACTCGGCGGGCAGCACGTCGGGAATGGTGGCCAGGAGCTGCGCCACCTTCATCAGGGGCCCCTTGAGTCCTCCAAGCGCACCCCTGAGATGGGCCGCCATGTCGGAGGATTCCGGGCGGTTTCCCAGGACCCGGCCGGCGGCGACGCGGGCGCCGACCCGGCCGACGGCGGCGCCGACACGGGCGTAGCGCGCGGCGCGGCCCGTCAGCCGGTTGTCGTCCCTGAAGCCCCTGTCGCTCAACGGTCGAGCGCCTCGAGCTCGTCGATGAAACCGGCGATCACGTCGAGGCCCATGGACCAGAACTCCGCCCTGGCGGCGTCGAGGCCGAAGGGGCGCAGGAGCTCCCCGTGGGTGAGGCTTCCCCCCGCTTCCAGCATCGCATGGAACTTCTCCTCGAAGCCCTCCATGCCCTTGCGGTGGAGCACCCAGAGCGCGTTCACGAGGCAGTCTCCGAAAGCGTAGGCGTAGACATAGAAGGGCGAGTGGACGAAGTGGGGGATGTAGCACCAGAACACCCGGTAGTCGTCGTCGAGGTCGACGGCACTCCCGAGGCTCTCGCCTTGCGTCACCATCCAGATGTCGCCGATGTCGTCGGGTGTCAGCTCGGCGGACTTGCGGGCGTCGTGCAGCCTCGTCTCGAACTCGCAGAAGGCGACCTGGCGGACCACGGTGTTCAGCATGTCCTCCACCTTGCCGGCGAGAATCCTGCGGCGCGCCCCCGGGTCCGTCTCCCTTTCGAGGACATGGCGGAAGGCCAGCTGCTCGCCGAAGACCGACGCCGTCTCGGCCAGCGTCAGCGGCGTCGGGGCGAGCAGGGGGCCCTGGCCGGCGGCCAGCACCTGGTGAACGCCGTGCCCGAGCTCGTGGGCCAGGGTCATCACGTCCCGCATCCGCCCCTGGTAGTTGAGCAGGACGTAAGGGTGCGCCGAGGGAACGACGGGATGGGAAAAGGCGCCCCCGTCCTTGCCCTGCGCCACGCGGGCATCGATCCAGTTCCGCTCGAAGAAGGTGGCCGCGATGTCCGACATGCGCCCGGAGAAGCCGCCGAAGGCCTCGAGAACGAGGCGCCTGGCGTCGTGCCACTCGAAGAGCCGGTCATCGTCGCCGGACAGGGGCGCGTTGCGGTCCCACCAGGAAAGCCGCTCGCGGCCGAACCAGCGCGCCTTCATCGCGTAGTAGCGGTGGGCCAGGCGCGGGGAGGCCCCGCGCACCGCGCGGACGAGGGCGTCCACCGTCTCGTCCTCGATCCGGTTCTCGAGGTTGCGCGGCGATATCGGTCTGGCGAACGACCGCCAGCCGTCCTTGATCCCCTTGGTCCTGGCGAGGGTGTTGGTGATGTGGGCGAACAGAGGCGCATGGACCCTGAAGACCCGGGAGAGTTCCCGGCCGGCCTCCTCGCGCACCGCGCCGTCCGGCCACGCAAGGCGGTCCAGCGCCTCGGCCTCGTTGAGCGTCTCGCCGCCGATGGAGAAACGAAGGCCGGCGACGGTCTCGTCGAAGAGGCGCGTCCAGGCGCTCTCCTGCACCACCGAGAGCTCGTTGAGCATCCTTTCGGCGTCGTCGCAGAGCTGATGCGGCCTGAAGGCCCGCACGCCCTCGAGCCAGGTCCTGTAGCGGGCCGTCTCGGGCGCGGCGAGCAATGCCTCCATCGCCGCGTCCGAGAGCCTGTTGATCTCGAGCTCGAAGAAGAGGAGCGTGCCGTTGATCGACGTCAGCCGCTCCTCGACCATCTGGTGGAACCCGGCCACCCGCGCATCGCCCCTCGAGGTGGCGAACAGCAGCTCGGCATAGCTCCCCACCCGCCCCTTGCCCTCCACGAGGCGCGCGTAGTCCTCGATGCATTCGTGGAACCCGCCGGGAGCAAGGTCCTTCAGGCGGCCCCTGCAGCCGCCGGCAAAGCGCTCGGCGCCGGCGGCGAGGCTCTCGAGATCACAGGCGATGCGGGGATCGTCGATCCCGCCGTAGAGGTCGCCAAGATCCCACCTGGGAAGGGAGCAAGGTTCGATCGCATCCAACAGTCTGGCCTCCGCCTGGGCGCCGCAAGAGGGTTCGGCCACGGTAGCACATTCCGGGCAACCGACCCGACGGTGCGTGGTCCCGTCCCCGGTGAAGCCCGGTACGATCGGTCGTGCCTGAACCCCGGAAACGTCCGACGATGGTGCCGGGACACGGAACGGGGACCGATTGGCGGCTGTCGGTGCGGACGCTATGCTGGCGGGGTGCCCTGTCGGGGGAGGCGACGATGCCGTACGAGGACTGGACCAGCATTCCTGCCATGTTCCTCGACATGGCGCGGCGCTGCGGCGACCGGCCCTTCCTGTGGTCGAAGACGGACGGCGAGTGGCGTTCGAGAAGCTGGGAGGACGTGGCCCGCGAGGTTCGCCGCCTGGCGGCCGGCCTCGCCGGTCTCGGATTGCGGGCAGGCGACCGCGTCGTCATCGCTTCCGAGAACCGGCCCGAATGGGCGATCGCCGACCTTGCGATCATGGCGGCCGGCGGCATCACGGTGCCCGCCTACACGACCTACACGGCCGAGCTCCACGAGCATGTCCTCAAGGACAGCGGCGCCGCGCTCGCCTTCGTCTCGAACGCCAAGCTGGCGCACACCTTCCTGCCGGCGGCCGCCGCGGCCGGTGTCGACAGGGTCGTCGCCATGGACGATATCCCGGGGATCGTGCCGTGGAGCGAGGCGCTCGGCGACGACACGGCGGACGTGGAGGAGCGGGTCTCGAGGGTGGAGCGCGGCAGTCCGGCCTGCTTCATCTACACCTCGGGAACCGGCGGCCTTCCCAAGGGCGTCGTCCTCTCCCACCACGCGCTGCTCTCCAATCTCCAGAGCATCGAGGCCGGCTTCCGGCCGATCATCAGCGGGGTCGAGACGTTCCTGTCGTTCCTGCCCTTGTCGCATGCCTACGAGCACACCGCCGGCTTCTTCTTCCCCATCTCGATCGGCGCGGAAATCCGGTATGCGGAGGGCGTGGACACCCTCGTCTCCAACATGCCCGAGACGCGCCCCACCATCATGACCTGCGTGCCCCGGCTCTACGAGGTGATGCGCCAGCGCATCCTCGCGGGCGTCGAGCGCCAGGGCGGCCTGAAGAAGAAGCTCTTCGAGAAGGCCGTCCTCCTGGGATCCAGGCGTCACCGGGGCGAAGCGCTCGGACTCGTCGGATCGATCCAGGACCGGGTGCTCGAGAGGCTCGTGCGCGACAAGGTCCGCGCCCGCTTCGGCGGCCGGCTGAAGGCGCTCGTCTCGGGCGGGGCCGCGCTCAACCCCGATGTCGGGACGTTCTTCTCCGCGCTGGGCCTCACGCTCCTCCAGGGCTACGGCCAGACCGAGACGGCGCCGGTGATCTCCTGCAATCTTCCCGGCGAGGTGAAGATGGCGAGCGTGGGCAAGCCGCTTCCCGGGGTCGAGGTGAGAATCGCCGATGACGGCGAGATCCTCGTGCGCGGCGGCCTGCTGATGGACGGCTACTGGAACAATCCCGACGCCACGGCCGAGGTGATGCGGGACGGCTGGCTCCATACCGGCGACATCGGCGCGTTCGATGCCGACGGCTTCCTTTCGATCACCGACCGCAAGAAGGACATCATCGTCAATTCCGGCGGCGACAACATCGCGCCGCAGCGGGTGGAGGGTATCCTCAACCTCGAGCCGGAGATCGCCCAGTCCATGGTGACCGGCGACCGGCAGCCCCACCTCGTCGCCCTCGTGGTGCCCGACCAGACCTGGCTCGAGACCTTCGCCGGAGACCGCGGTCTCGAGGCCGACCTCGCCGCACTGGCGGGCAACGGCGACCTCGCGGCGGCCGTCAGGGCCGCGGTGAACCGCGCCAACGCCGGCCTCACCCCGCTGGAAAAGGTCAGGCACGTCCATGTCGCGTCCGAACCCTTCACGGTGGAGAACAGGCAGATGACGCCGACCCTGAAGATTCGCCGCCATGTCGTGAACGAGTTGTACGCAGAGGCGCTCGACGCCCTCTACGGCTGAAACACCGCCAGGGGAGAACTGAAGACTCATGAACCGTTCATTCGAAGGCGTCGCCCTGATCGTTGGAGCAGGCGAAGGTCTCGGCGCCGGCCTCGCGCGGCAGTTCTCCTCGGCCGGCATGGATGTCGCCATCGCCTCCCGCAACCCCGACAACGCCCGGAGCATCGCCGAGAGGACCGCCGGCCTCACCGGCGGCAGGGTCGCCGGCTATGGCTGCGACGCCACCAGGGAGATCGACGTCGCCGGGCTCTTCGCCACGGTGGCGGGGGATCTCGGCGAGCCCCGGGCCGTCGTCTACAACGCCAGCGGCTTCCTGAGGAAATCCGTGCTCGACATCGAGGTCGCGGAGCTCGTCCGGCAGTGGGAAGTCACATGCCTCGGCGGGTTCCTGGTCGGCCGCGAGGCGGCCCGCAGGATGGTGGAGCACGGCGCCGGAACGGTGATCTTCACCGGCGCGACCGCGTGTGTCAGGGGATCGGCCCACTTTGCCGGCTTCTCCGTCGGCAAGTTCGGCCTGAGGGCCCTGGCGCAGTCCATGGCCCGCGAGCTCGGTCCCCGGGGCGTCCACGTGGCCCTCGTCAACATCGACGGCCAGATCAACGGGCCCGCCCACGCCCACGAGGTCCCGGAACGGGGCATCGACACCCTGCTCGATCCCGACGCCATCGCGCTGACCTACCTCGACCTCCACGGCCAGCACGCCACGGCATGGAGCCACGAGGTGGACCTGCGCCCGGCGGTCGAGCGCTGGTAGGGGTCAGTAGGTCTCGCCCCTCTGCGCCGCCTCGGCGGCGCGCCGCTTCTCGCCTTCCTCGAAGACGGCGATCTTCCCGGCCGACGCCTTCTCCTGGTGGTGCCGCTTGTACTCGGCGTAGGGCATGCCGTAGACGGTTTCGCGCGCCTCGTCGTAGGTCATCTCGATGCCGCGGCTTTCCGATTCGGCGCGGTACCACTTGGCGAGGCAGTTGCGGCAGAAGTCGGCGAGGTTCATGAGGTCGATGTTCTGGATTTCCGGCTTGCGCCGGAAATGGTCGCGCAGCCGGCGGAACACGGCCGCCTCGATCTCGGTGCGTTGCATTTCGTCCATGGCAGTCACCTCATTGAAGCCGTCGATAAAGGGTGTCATCGGCAAGCACGGGAGCCAGGACGCCCTCGACGATGGCGGCCCAGCGGTCGACGCCGTCGTCGTCGCCGATCAGGTCCTGGCGGATCTCGAACTGCATCGCCGGCCGGCCGGCCCGCGAGGCATGGGCAGGCATGCTGTAGCCGCGGGGATTGAGCGCCGAATAGGGTTCGTTGTCGCCGACGCACAGGTCGCCGCGCCGCCTCAGGGATTCCATGGCCGGCAGGGCCATGCGGCCGTCGTGTTCCCACAGCACACCGACGTGCCAGGGACGCTCGAACCCGTCCATGGACGGCGTGAAGCTGTGCATGCAGACCACGGCCGGCGGACGCCAGGAGGACTCGATGGCGTCGATGAGACGGGCCGCGGCGCCGTGGTAGGGCCGGTAGCAGGCGTGGACGCGGCTCGCGACCTCGCGCGGCGCCAGATTCCGGTTGCCGGGGATGTCGGTGCCGTCGCTGGTGGCCGGAATCGACTGTTCGTCGTCGACATTGCGGTTGCAGTCGATGACGAGGCGCGAATAGCCCGAGAGCACGCCGGGCGCGTCGAGGGCGACCGCAAGGCGGCGGGTCACGGCGGCGATGCCGATGTCCCAGGCGATGTGCCGGTCGAGTTCCCGCCGGGGCAGGCCCAGGGTGCCGAGCGCCTTCGGCACGGCGTTGCTGGCGTGGTCGCACATCAGCAGCACCGACGCCCTGCCTCCGGGATTCACGATCTCGAAGGCGCCGGGATCGTCGGGCCCGAGGAACCCGTCGGGATCTCTTGCGTCATGCCGGGACATGCAGGCGGACTATATCAGGCCACCGGCAGGATCAAGTGCGCGCGACGGCGGTTGCCCGGTAGCCGGCCCCGTGCGAGAAGGCGGACCATGATCGACGATCCCCGGTCGTTTCTCCTCTCCCTGTTCCACGCGGCCGTGGACGCGGCGGGAGCCGCCTTCTGCATGGCCGGGGCACTTCCTCCCCCACCCGCCGGGAGAACGGTGGTCGCGGGCGCCGGCAAGGCGGCATCCGCCATGGCCTCGTTCGTCGAGAGCCGCTGGCAGGGCGCCCTCGGCGGGATCGCCGTCACTCCTTATGGCCACGGCGTGCCGACCCGCAGGATCGAGACGGTCGAGGCCTCCCATCCCGTTCCCGACGCGTCGGGTATCGCCGCGACCCGGCGCATTCTCGATGCGGTCTCGAGGCTGACCGGCGACGACCTCCTGCTCGCCCTGATCTCGGGCGGCGGTTCGTCCCTGCTCGTGGCGCCGGCGGGCGGCCTGACGCTCGACGACAAGCGCAGCGTCACGGAATCACTGCTACGCTCCGGTGCGGCCATCGACGAGATGAACTGCGTGCGCAAGCATCTTTCCGCCGTCAAGGGCGGCAGGCTCGCCGCTGCCGCCTTCCCCGCCGCGGTCGTCACCCTCGCGATCTCGGACGTCCCAGGGGACGATCCGGCGGTGATCGCTTCGGGCCCCACGGTCGGCGATGCCGGGACGCGCCACGATGCCCTCGCGGTCCTCGAGCGCCGCGGCCTCGAGGTGCCGCCCCGGGTCCTGTCCTGGCTGCGGGACGAGGAGAGCGAAACTCCCGGCCCCGGCGACGCGCCGTTCTCACGCACCTCCTTCAGGATCCTGGCGCGGGCCCGGGATTCGCTGGACGCCGCGGCTCGCCTCGCACACGCCTCCGGGGTGGAGGCGCGCCTGCTCGGCGACGACCTTGAGGGCGAGGCGGATGCCCTCGGCAAGGACCACGCCGCGCTGGCCCGCCGCATTGCCGGGGAGCGGTCGCCCGGATCGCCGCCCCTGGTGATCCTCTCCGGCGGGGAGACCACCGTGACCCGCACGGGCAGCGGACGCGGCGGGCGCAACCAGCAGTACCTCCTCGCCCTTGCCGCCGCGCTCGACGGAGCGCACGGCATTCACGCCCTTGCCTGCGATACCGACGGAATCGACGGCAGCACGACGGCCGCGGGCGCCGTCATCGACCCCGGGACCGCGAGGCACGCCACGACGGCCGGCCTCGATCCCGGGCGGGCCCTGGAGCGGCAGGACAGCGGCGCCTTCTTCCACGCTCTGGGCGACCAGGTCGTCACCGGCCCCACGCGGACGAACGTCAACGACTTCCGCGCCATCCTCATCACCTGAAGCGGGGAAGCCCATGCACCGCAACCGACAGACCAAGATCGTGGCGACGCTGGGCCCGGCGACCTCGTCGGCGGCGAGAATCCGCGAACTCTTCGAGGCCGGCGCCGATGTCTTCCGCTTCAACATGAGCCACGGCCACCGCGACCGGTACCGGCAGTGGCGCGACATCCTGCGCGAGCTCGAGGCGCAGGCGAACCGTCCCGTCGGCATGATCGTCGATCTCCAGGGTCCGAAGCTGCGCATCGGGCGCTTCCGCGAGGGCAGCGTCGCTCTCGAGCCGGGCCAGGGTTTCCGCCTCGACCTCGATCCCGAGCCCGGCGACCGGGAGCGCGTGAGCGCGCCCCATCCGGAGATCTTCGGCATCATCGGCGAAGGCGACACGATCCTGCTCGACGACGGCAGGGTGATTCTCCGGGTCGCCGTCCGCGGCGACGACCATGTCGCGACCGTCGTCGAGGCCGGGGACGGCCTGTCGGACAACAAGGGTCTCAACCTGCCCGGCGTGCGCCTGCCGATCACGGCGCTGACCGCCAGGGACCGGGACGACATCGCCTTCGCCCTCGAGCTCGGCGCCGAGTGGATCGCCCTTTCCTTCGTGCAGCAGCCGTCCGACATCGCCGAGGCGCGGTCGATCGCTTCCGGGGCGGCCGCCATCATGGCCAAGCTCGAGAAGCCCGCGGCGATCGACAGCCTCGAGGAGATCGTGGACCTCGCCGACGGGGTGATGGTGGCGCGCGGCGACCTCGGCGTCGAGCTCAGGCTCGAGGAGGTCCCGGGCGTCCAGAAACGGGCCATCCGAAGCTGCCGGGAGGCGGGCAAGCCGGTCATCGTCGCCACACAGATGCTCGATTCGATGATCGAAGCGCCCTCGCCGACGCGCGCCGAGGTCACCGACGTGGCGACGGCGGTCTACGACGGCGCCGACGCCCTGATGCTCTCGGGCGAAACGGCGGTCGGCGCCTTTCCGGCCGACGCCGTCGCCATGATGGACCGCATCATGGCGACCGTCGAACAGGATCCGCTCTACGACCCCCTTGCCGGGGCGCCCAGGGCGACCGGCGCCGACGCCATTTCCGCGGCGGCGCGGCAGGTGGCCAGGACCATCGGCGCCAGCGCCATCGTCACCTATTCGGTGTCCGGCACGACGACGCTCAGGGCCTCGCGCGTGCGGCCCGACGTGCCGATCCTCGGCCTGACGCCGAACATGGTCGCCGCGCGGCGCCTTGCCCTGGCCTGGGGCGTGCATTCGGTCCACACCGAGGACGCGCGTTCGTTCTCGGGCATGGTCAAGCGCGCCATGGCGATCGCCGGCGAGGAGGGCTTTGCGCGCAGGGGCGACCGCATCGTCGTCACCGCCGGCGTCCCCTTCGGCACGCCGGGGTCGACCAACACCCTCCACATCGCCGAGCTCGACTGAGCTTCAGGCGGGAGAGGCCCCCGGCCGCGTCGCGTGATCCGGCGAGGCGACGAGCAGCGGGTCGGGCCCGGTGACGACGCGCCCGTCCACGTCCGGGTAGGGCAGGCTGGAAAGGAAGTGCTGCATGCAGGCGATGCGCGCCCTCTTCTTGTCGTCCGACTTGATGATGGTCCAGGGCACGACCTGCGTGTCCGTGTGGAAGAACATCTCCTCCTTGGCCACGGTGTAGTCGTCCCACATGGCGCGTGACTTGCGGTCGACGGGCGAGAGTTTCCACTGCTTGAGGGGGTCCCCCTGGCGGGCATCGAAGCGCCTCGCCTGCTCGCCGCGGGTCACCGAGAACCAGTACTTGAAAAGCCGGATGCCGCAGTTGACCAGCATCCGCTCGAACTCGGGGCACTGCCTGGTGAACTCGAGGTACTCCTCGTCGGTGCAGAACCCCATGACCCGCTCGACACCGGCCCGGTTGTACCAGGAGCGGTCGAACAGCACGATCTCCCCGGCCGTGGGAAGGTGCGCGACGTAGCGCTGGAAGTACCACTGCCCGCGCTCCCGCTCGGTCGGCTTGTCGAGCGCCACCACGCGGGCACCCCGGGGATTGAGATGCTCCATGAATCGCTTGATGGTGCCGCCCTTGCCGGCGGCGTCCCGCCCCTCGAAGAGGACGACGATCCTCTCTCCGGAGTCCCTGACCCAGCGCTGCACCTTCAGGAGCTCGACCTGGAGGTCCGCCTTCAGGTTCTCGTACCTTCGGCGCTTCATGCGCGTCGAATAGGGGTAGACGTTCTCGCCCCGTTCGGATTTCGCGTGTCCGCCGGTCGTCATCTCCCGAAGCGTCCCCCGTGCCGGTTGTCCAATTCGACGTCGGGCAGGGCGCGGATGTCAACCGAAGCGCCGAAGGGAGTAGACGCCGGGGTCCCGCGTCGATCAGATGGACGACGAGAAAAAAAATTGCCGGGCCCGGATCGGAACAACGTCATGTTTCGCTGGTTCCACTCTGACAGCCGCATCGTGTGGGTCACCGTCGCCCTGGTCCTGGCCACGGGGTGGAGCACCACCGGCCTCGTCTTGCGCCATATCGAGGAGGCGGACGCCCTGGTGGTCGTGTTCTACCGCGGCATCTCGCTGTCGATCGCCGTCACCTCGTTCATCGCCCTGCGCTACCGGATCAACACGCCGCGCGCCTTCAGGGCCATCGGCTGGCCCGGCCTCGTCGGCGGCGCCGGCCTGGGCCTTGCCTCCATCACCTTCATCATGGCGATCGAGCACACGACGATCGCCAACATCAGTTTCCTGATCGCCACGACGTCCTTCTTCGTCGGACTGCTGGCCTGGATCGCGATGCGCGAGCCCATGGGCCGGCGGACGATCGCCGCCTCCACCCTGGCGATGGCGGGCGTGGCCATCATGGTGGCCGAGGGATTCGCCGGCGGCGGCTGGATCGGCAACGTCCTCGCGCTGGCCTGCGCCGTCCTCTCCTCGTTCTACATCGTCGCCGTCCGCTTCGGACGCGGCCGGGACATGGTCCCGACCGTCGCCGTCTCCGGAATGATGGCCGCGGCCGTCGCCGTCCTCGCCGGCGGCGGACTCGCCATCTCGTTCCACGACCTTGCCCTGTGCGCGCTTCAGGGCGTTCTCATCAGCGCCGTCTGCAACGGGCTCTTCACGCTCTGCGCCCGGCATCTGCCGGCCGCGGAGCTGACCGTTCTCTCGATGGTGGAATCGGTCCTGTCGCCGCTGTGGGTCTTTGCCTTCCTGGGAGAGATCCCCACTCTGCTGACCGTCGCCGGGGGTGCGGTCATCATGGCGGCCATATCCTTCCAGGCGTTCCTGCCGGGGCGTCCTTCCTGAATCAGCGCACGGCGCCGGCGGGCAGCATCATGCGCGCCTCGGCGGCAAAGCCGAGCTCCGCGGCCAGGAGGCGCAGGCGTTCGTGGAACGTCTCGCGCGGCACGTTGCAGATCTGCAGATGCCGCCTGGTATCGGCGAAGCCCGTCCTTGCATGGAGCACCCGGTGGTTGTCGAACAGGACATGCTCGCCGGGAGCGAGGCGAAGGCGGACCTGGTTGTCCGGCGCCATCATCAGGCGGCTCAGGCCGTGGTGGGCGGCGAAATAGGGTTCCACGAGGTGCGGCGGAAGATCGATCGGAGCGGAGGAACGATTGTGGATCCTGATCCCGCACACCTCGCCCTCGCTGTCGAGGCAGATCATGGGTGCGCGGGCCTGCTGGTTCAGCGAATCGCCGTGAATGCGCACGAAGGGCTGGTCATGGCGGACGAGGAGGGAGAATGCCTGCGGGTCGTTCCGCCGGAGACTCTCTGCAATCGCGAATCCGTCGACGAGCACCGTGTCGCCTCCCTCCCCGGCGGGACGGACGCATCCCAGGACCATCATGCCGGGCGGCGCGTGGCGGTAGGGCTCGTCCGTGTGTGGCGGCACCGGCCTCGTCGTGTTGCCGGCGGTGCGCACTTCGGCCTGCGGGGTGAGATCGAAGATGCCGCCGTAGGCCGAGGCCCCGAGGGCGCCGATCAGCGCCGCGACCTCTTCCACCGCGCCCGGACCGGCCGGTCCGTTGCCGACCAGGGCACAGCCTTCGTCGCGCAGGGCGCGGTAGAGCTCCAGCCGCCCGCTTTCCCTCGCGAGGATGTCCCGGTAGTCGAAGGGGCGCGGAATGCCGGGTGTCTCGCCGCCCCACAGGCGCGGCCGGTGGCGGCGGGATTCCCTGGCCGCAGCGTCATAGCGGTTCTCGTGGAGCCATGCGCCCGGGTAGCGGGAGCGGTGGCCGTCGCCGTCCCACTCCACCACCAGCCCGCCCTCGCCGTCGATCCGCACCGTTCGCGGGCGGATGTCGAGCGGGATGTCCGCGGGCACCAGCCAGCGATTGCTCGAGTAGCAGTCGCCGCAGTCCGGACAATGACAGCAGTCCCGCAGCCACACGTGGTGGAAGAAGCTCTCGCTCCCGTCGGACCAGCGCAACAGCAGGCCGCGCTCCCGGCGGACGAGGCCCCGGATGTGTAGAGCCCCGGCGGACAGAACGGCGGTCATGGTCACCCCATTCCCCGATGCCGCCCATGATGCTACCTGCGCCCTTCACCGACCCGGGCAATATATTCGCCATGCCGTCGATGGTATGATGGCCGCGCCATGAACGGCGGATGATGCCATGGCGATCCGGACCGATTTCACCATCAAGCAGTTGAGAGTCCTCGCCGCCGTCGCCAGGCACGGCAGCGTGACACGAACTGCCGGCGTGCTCTCGCTGCCCCAGTCCGCCGTCAGCCGGATCGTCAACCGCCTCGAGGCCGCCGTCGGTACGCCCCTCGTCATCCGCTCCGGCCACGGCATCGCGCTCACGCGCGCCGGAGAACGCTTCCTCGGGCACGCGGAACGGATCCTCCACGTCCACGATCTCGCCCTCGACGAAATCGCTGCGATGAAGGGGACGCTCTCGGGCGAGGTCCGGGTCGCCGCGCCCGAGAGTATCGGCGGCGTCATCTTCGCGCCCCTCGTCAAGCAGCTGCGCTCGCACCATCCGGACGCCGGCGTGCGCACCATCGCCAGCCACAGCGTGACCATTCCCACGATGCTCGACAACGGCACGGCCGACCTCGGGATCGTTGCCGACACCCATCCCGGACCGCCCGGAAACGCGGAGGCGCTGATCGCCGAGGAGTTCTTTCTCGTCGGACCGCGGGGCGCGCCCGAGACGCGGCGTCCCGAGATTCCCCTCGAGGAGGTGGCGCGTCTGCCGCTCATTCTCAATGCCATGCCCGGCGGGTTCCGGACGGTGACGGACAGGGCCTTCGCCTGCCGCCGCATGGAGCCCGACGTCCGGATCGAGATCGACGCCAACGGCCCGTTGATCGAACTCGTCGAGGCCGGTGAGGGATTTGCCATCCTCCCGTTCTGTGTCATGTGCAAGAGAACGCAGTCGCTCGCCGCGGCGAGGATCGTCGATCCGGTGATGTCCCGGACGCTCTCGCTCGTTATGGCGAGAAACCGTCCGGTCACCCCCGTATGGCGGGAAACCGCCCGGCTCATCCGCGAGGTGACGCAGGCCAGCGCCGGTCTGGCCCGCTGGACGATGGTTCCGCCCGACCGGAGGACCGGCAGGAAGGAGTCCCCGCCATGACGCTGTCGTTTGCAGACCTCCCGGGACCGCGGGGCCTGCCGATCCTCGGAAACCTCCACCAGATCCGGTTCTCCAGGTTCCACCGGGAACTCGAGGCCTGGGCGGAGCGCTTCGGCCCCCTCTACCGGTTCCGCATCGGCACATCGGACGTGGCCGTGGTCTCGGACCGCGCTGCCATCCAGAAGATCCTCGTCCAGCGCCCGAGCCGGTTCCGCCGCACGCGGGCGCTGGAATCGGTGTTCTCCGAAGTGAGGCTCAAGGGAGTCTTCGCCGCCGAGGGCGAGGACTGGCGGCGCCAGCGCAGGATCGTCGCCGCCGCGCTCAACCGGTCCAGGCTCGAGACCTTCTTCCCGAGGCTCGTGACCACGGTCGACCGGCTCCACCGGCGCTGGGAAACTGCGGCGGCCGAAGCCAGGCCCGTCGACCTGTGCAGCGACCTGATGCGCTTCACGGTCGACGTCACCCTCGGTCTCGCCTTCGGCGTCGACGCCAACACGCTGGAAACGCCGGGGCCGGTCATCCAGCGTCACCTCGACAGGATCTTTCCGGGGGTTCACCGGCGGATCAACGCGCCCTTCCCCTACTGGCGCCGCCTGCGGCTGCCGGCGGACCGCGCCCTCGAGCGCGCCGTCGGCGAACTCGAGAAGGAGGTCGGCGTCATGGTCCGCGCGGCCCGGGAGCGCATGAAGGCCGAGCCCTGGCGCCGCGACGATCCGGAGAACTTCCTCGAGGCCGTTCTGGCCGCGCTCGAGGACGAGGAGTCCGGCTTCAGCGACGCCGACATCTTCGCCAATGCCGGCACCCTGCTGCTGGCCGGGGAAGACACCACCGCCAACTCGACGGGCTGGGCGGTCGAGTACTTCATGCGCTACCCCGACCACTTCGAGCGGGCGCGCCGGGAGGTCGATGCGCTGATTGCGCCGGCGCCCGCAGCCCGCAGCCTCGATCAGCTGTCGCGGCTGCCGTTTCTCGACGCCTTCAACAACGAGGTCATGAGGATGAAGCCCGTGGCGCCGATCCACGCGGTGCAGGCCTACGACGATACCGACGTTCTCGGGTGCGGCATTCCGGGGGGCACGACGATCATGCTGCTCGTCCGCCGCATCGCCACGAGCGACGAGAACTTCGGCGACGCCGGCCGCTTCGACCCCGACCGCTGGCTTCTTGCCGAGGAGCAAAGAACGGCGCCGCACGACAGGCGCGCCTTCTTGCCGTTCGGCGGCGGCCCGCGCCTGTGTCCCGGCCGCGTTCTCGCCCTCACCCAGATCCGCGCTGTCCTTGCCATGCTGTGCCGTAACTTCGACATCGAGCCGGCGGGCCCGCGCGTGCGCGAGCACCTCGCCTTCACGATGTTCCCCGCCGGCCTGAAGGTGCGCCTGAAACCGAGGGATGAGGACCCACGTCATTGACGCTGGACGGCGGCTCCCTGCCGGCGAGCGTCTCGACGAGATTGGTGACGGCACGTTCGCCCATCTTCGCGCGCGTCTCGACGGTCGCCGTGCCGATGTGCGGCGTGAGGATGACGTTCTCCATGGAGAGCAGGGGATCGCCGGGCTCCGGCGGCTCGGGATCGGTGACATCGAGGGCGGCGCCGGCGATGGCGCCCGAGGCCAGGGCGGCCCTGAGTGCCGCGGTGTCGACCACCGGTCCGCGCGAGGTGTTGACGAGGAAGGCCGAGGGCTTCATGCGCCGCAGCGCATCCTTGCCGATGAGCCCCTTCGTGTCGGCAGAAAGGTTGACATGAACGCTGACGACGTCGGCCTCGGCGAGAAGCTCCTCGAGCGGAAGCTGCGTCCAGGGGCCCTCGCCGGTATCGCGGATGTCGCAGCAGACGACGCGCATGCCGAAGGCGCCCGCGCGGGCGGCAACGGCGCGGCCGATCCTGCCGAAGCCGACGAGGCCCAGCGTCATGCCGCCGATGTCATGGCCGAGGGGGAACGGTGCCCGGCCCCAGTGGCCGCCGCGGGCGACCCTGTCGGCCTCGGGAAGGCGGCGGGCCAGGGCGAGGACGAGGGCCATCACGAGCTCGGCGACGGCATCGCTGAGGATGCCCGGCGTGTTGCACACCCGCACCCCCAGCCGGGTCGCAAGCTCGACGTCGACGTTGTCGAAACCGACTCCGAAGTTGCTGACGACCCTGAGGCGGCCCCGGGCAGCCTCGAGACGGTCGCCCGGGATTCTCTGCATCGCCGAACAGAGCACGCCGTCGTGGTCCGGCAGCGCGGCGAGGAAGGCTTCGTCCAGGGTTCCCCGCGGGCGGATCACGGTGACCTCGCCGGCTTCGGCCAGCCGCGCCATCTGGTCGTCCGCAAGGTCCCAGGCAATGAGCAGTCCCGGCCGGGTCATCGCCCGTCCCTCCCCTTTCAGAATGTCGAGATCGCCTCTTCCCTGGAGGTGATGAACTCCAGGAGGACGGGCACGCCTTCCCTGGTCTTCTCGATGCCGCGGCGGATCGCCGGCACGATGTCGTCGGGATCCGTGATCCGTTCGCCATGGCCGCCCAGGGCCCGCGCGAAGGCCGCGTAGTCTCCGGAGATGTCGGTGCTGCGGTACTTCTCGGTGGAGACCGGCATCACGTCGAGCTCGATCGCCATGCAGAAGTTGTTGGAGAGCACGGACATGATGGGGATCCCCTCGCGCACGGCGGTCTCGAAATCCATGCCGGTGAAGCCGATGGCGGCGTCGCCCCACCAGTTGATGCAGAGCTTCTCCGGTCGCGCCAGCTTGGCGCCCATGGCGAGCCCGAGGCCGTAGCCGAGCTGGGTCGTCTTGCCCCAGCCGATGTAGGAGAGCGGCGCCTCCGTCTTCCAGAACGGCGTCATCTGGTCCCGCGGGCTGCCGGCGTCGTGGGTGACGATGGTGTTCTTCATGTCGACCGTCCGCGCGAGATCGCGGATCACGCGGTAGGGGTTGATGGGCGCGGTTGCGCATTCGAGCCTGTGGCGCCAGGAGGCCATCCAGCGGCTGTGCAGGTCGGCGATCGTCGCCGCGATCGCGTCGCGGCGTCCGCGCGGCCGGGGCAGGAGGCGCCGCACCTCCTCGAGGAGCATGGCGAGCGTCAGCCGGGCATCGCCGGCGAGGCCGAGGTCGACGGCGACATCCTTGTGGAGGTCCGCCGTATCGACCGTCGCCTGGATGACCGTCCGGCCGTCGAGGCAGCGCTGCCAGGGAATGCCGTAGGCCGTGCGGGTGAAGCTCGCGCCGATGCCGAAGACGACGTCGGCGCGGTGGAGAAAGTGTTCGAGCTCCGCCGACCAGGCCCGCCCGCCGGACTGCAGCGACAGGGGATGGGTTTCCGGAAAGGCGCTCTTGCCCTCGATGCTGGTCGTCACCGGCGCCTCCAGGAGCTCCGCAAGCTCGAGGAGTTCGTCCCAGGCCAACGCGTAGTGCACGCCCTGACCGGCGTAGAGCAGGGGAAGCTCGGCCTCCACGAGAAGGCGCGCAGCCTCGCGCACGGACCCCGAGTCGGGGGCGCTGCGTGCGATGATGGACGGCCTGTAGGAGAAACTGTCGTCGATCTCCTCGTCGTAGAGGTCCCCCGGGATCTCGACCATGCACGGTCCCGGGCGGCCGTTGCGCGCCTGGGTGAAGGCCCGGCGGATGGCGTGGGGCACCTCGCAGGCCAGCGTCACCTGCTCCACCGACTTGGTCACGTGCTGGAAGTTCACGAGCGCGCTGAAGCCCGGCGGGACGTTGGTCTGCGACCTGGGGTAGCCCGACGGAAGCACCACCAGCGGCACGCCTTCGCTGAAGGCCTGGGCGACGCCGCCGAAGGCGTTCTCCACGCCCGGCCCGAACTGCATCGTGAAAACGCCAGGGCGGCGGCCCGGGCTCAGGCGCCCGGCGCAGTCCGCCATGTGGAGACCGACGCGCTCCTGGCGCACGATGACAGGGCGGATGTCGAGGGAGGCACAGGATTCGATGATCGGGTTGACCGGATAGGCGAACAGGGTCTCGACCCCTTCCGCCTTCAGCATCTGGGCGATGGCCTGCGAGACCTTCATGGCGCACCCTCCGGGTTCGGGCGAGGGCCGCACGTCCCCGCTGCTTCAAGCATGGCACGTCCGCAGTCCGGCGGCGAGCCGGGGGCGCAGGTGTCGACACGGCGTCCGGCGCCATGCATCAATAGCTCCCTGGAAGGATGGAACGGGGATCATGACCATCGGCTTCATCGGACTGGGCAACGTGGGCGGCAAGCTCGCGGGAAGCCTGCTGCGCAACGGTTTCGATCTCATGGTCCGGGATCTCGAGCGCGACGCCGCCCGGCCGTTGCTGGAGGGCGGCGCATCATGGGCCGCCTCCCCGCTGGAGATGGCCCGGGCCTGCGACGTGGTGATCACGTGCCTGCCGTCGCCTGCCGCCTGCCGCGCCGTGATGGAGGCCGGGGACGGCGTCCTTGCGGGACTCGCCGAGGGTGCCGTCTGGGCGGAGATGAGCACCACCGACGAGGCCGAGGTCCGGCGGCTCGGAGCGCTCGTGAAGGCTTGCGGCGCGGAGCCCGTCGACTGCCCGGTCTCCGGCGGCTGCCACAGGGCGGCCACCGGCAACATCTCCATCTTCGCCGGCTGCGAGCGTCCCGTCTTCGAGCGCATGCTGCCCCTGCTGACGGCCATGGGGCGGCGCATCCTCCACACCGGCCCGCTCGGCTCGGCCTCGATACTCAAGGTGGTCACCAACTACCTTGCCACAGCCAATCTCGTCACCCTCTGCGAGGCGCTCGTCACCTCGAAGATGGCCGGCATGGATCTCAACACGACCTACGAGGCCATCCGCATCTCGTCCGGAAACTCCTTCGTGCACGAGACCGAGAGCCAGGTGATCCTCAACGGCAGCCGCGACATCAACTTCACCATGGACCTCGTCTCGAAAGACATCGGCCTCTTCCAGGACGTGGCCGACCGCGCCGGCGTGCCCCTCGAGATCTCGCCGCGGCTGATCGGGATCTTCCGCGACGGCGAGGCCCGCTACGGCCCCAGGGAATGGTCGCCCAACATCATCCGCCGCCTCGAGGAGGCCTGCGGCGTCGAAATCCTCGCCCCGGGCTTTCCCGCAGACATGGTCGACGACGAACCGGAAGAGGCCGGCGTCGAGGTCATCCCGAAAGGACATGCACGATGAGCACCATCATCTCCAATCCCGATCTCGTTGTCGGCCCGGATCAGCGGGAAGCATGGGTCACCTCCAGCGGCCGGCGCCGGGGATTCCACAACCTGTGGCGCCTGACGCGCTACGGCTTCTTCCTGAGGAGTCCGAGCGTTCTCACGCTCGGGCGGCGGATCGACCGGCGGATCGGCGACATGCCCGAGGTCCGGCGCCTGACGGGCACCACCTACTTTTCCGCCATGGTGGTGCTGCGCCATGACGAACTCGTGTTCGAGGCCTACGCGCCCGACTTCGGTCCCGACCGCCCCCACACCGTCATGTCCATCTCCAAGACGGCCATGAACCTCCTGGTCGGCCGCCTCGTCGAGGAGGGGCGTCTCGACCTGCAGTCGCGCATCGGCGATCACCTGCCGGAGATCGGCAGCGGCTACGCCGGAGCATCCGTCCAGGACGTCATGGACATGAACATCGTCAACGACTACGCGGAAGACTATTCCGATCCGGCGACCACCGCCCTCCTCGACCACGGAGCCGCCATGGGCTGGCGACTCCCGGCCGACGAAGAGAACGAACCCGTCAACAGGTCGTTCCTGTGCGGCATCGCCAGCGACGACCTCGTGAACCACTCGGGCGAGCCGCAGTACAAGTCGGCGAACACCGATGTCATCGGCTGGGTCGCGGAGCGGGTGGCGAAGAGGCCGCTGAGGCAGCACTTCGTCGACATCGTCGAGGGTGCGGGCATCGAGGACACGTTCTGGATGTCGTGCGACCGCGACGGCGTGCCCAACCTCAACGGCGGGATCTCGATGAGCGCCCGCGACCTGGCGCGCTACGGACTCATCTTCGTTCGCGGCGGCCTGGGCATCCACGGCGGGACGATCGGCAGCAACGCCTTCATCAGGGCGACCCGCGCCCAGACCGGTCCGCGCTACCCGGCGCCGGCCGACCACATCACCTACGGCAACCAGATGCGCACCAATGGCCGCTGGATCGGCCACGGCGGCTGGGGCGGCCAGTTCCTCTTCATCGACCCCGACAGCGGGACGGTGGTGGCGTTCTTCAGTGTCCTCGAGAACGAGGATGCCTTCGATTTCGACTACCAGCTGGAAGTCATCGCCATGGCCGAGGCCATCTCGCTCATGGATCCCGCCTGAAAACCCTCCTCGATGATGGTGCCGGCTCGAGTCGCCGGATGAAGTTGCCCATCTACCGGATCAACTCGTTCGCGTCCGGTCCGTTGTCGGGAAATCCGGCCGCTGTGCGTCCGCTTCCGGACTGGATCGCGGACGACCTGCTCCAGAGCATCGCCGCCGAAACCGGACTGACCACGGCCTTTTTCGTCAGGGAAGACGAGAGGTGGTTCACGCCCGATACGGAAATCTCGGGCATCTGCGGCCACGGCACGCTTGCCGCGGCATTCGTGGCTGCCACGGAATTCAACGACAATGCCGAGCCGATCGGATTCAGCGCCCAAGGTGGACGTCTCGAGGTTTCCAGGCGCCGGGGCGGCATGTCCGTGCTCGCCGCTCTGGATCTGCTTGTTGTTTTTCCAAGCGCGGATGACGTGATCGCTTTCTCGCCGGACGCTCGCGGGAACGACGATATCGATTTCGTTTCGCGGTGGTTCCGTCCGAAGCAGGGCGAAGGCGAAGATGCAGGCTTCACAGGATCGGCTCACTGTTCGCTCGTTCCTTACTGGGCACAGCAGCTCGCGCGCAGATCGCTGCGGGCACCTCAACCGTCCCCTCGCGGAGCAACGGTCGACTGCGAGTTGCGGGGCGACCGCGTGCTGCTCTGCTGCACCGCCGCAAAGCACATGGAAGGGCAGATCTACCTGTGAAGCCTTTCGAACTCGCGCGCTGCTCGCACCCGATCCGCCGCTTCGCGATTGCGTGGCCGCGCAAGCGCTGAAGCGAACGAGGTGACATCGGCCGGGATCCGTTCGCACGAAGGGCCGGTCCACGCGGACCGGCCCTTCGCCTGTCCGCCACCCCCTCTCGCGAAGGGCGGCGGTCATCGATATCAACTGTAGCGGTAGGGCTTGCCGGCCGCCGCCATGACATCGTTGTACTGGCGGAAGATGCCCACCACGCGCGCGGCGCGCTCGCTGGTGGCCGCGATCTCGTCCCAGAACTTGACGGCCTCGGCCTCGACCTGGGCCCATTCCTCGTCGGGAATGGTCGTCAGCGACATCTTCGTTCCCTGGGTCCTCAGGTGGGCCTCGCCGCCCCAGTACCAGTACTGGCGGTAGTAGTGCGACGAATCCATGGCCAGGCGCCAGATGGTCTTGAGATGCTCGGGCAGCTCGTTCCAGCGATCCTCGTTGGCGAAGAAGTGCCCGATCCAGGCGCCCGAGATGTTGTTGGTGAGGAAGTAGTTGGTGACGTCGGCCCAGCCCACCGTGTAGTCCTCGGTGATGCCCGACCAGGCGATGCCGTCGAGCTCGCCCGTCTGCACCGCAACCTCGATGTCCTCCCAGGGCAGGGTCACCGGCACGACGCCGAACTTCTGCAGGAAGCGTCCGGCGGTCGGGAAGGTGAAGACGCGCTTGCCCTTGAGATCGGCGAGGCTGTGGATCGGGTCCTTGGTGGCGAAATGGCAGGGATCCCAGGCGCCGGCGGACAGCCACTTGACGCCGCCGACCTCCGAATAGGCCTCGTCCCAGATCTCGCCGAGGCCGTACTGGCTGAACAGCACCGGGACGTCGAGGCTGTATCTGAGAGCAAGCGGGAAGTAGCCGCCGAAGACGGAGACGTCGGTCGGCGCGGCGATCGAATCGTCGTCGGACTGCACGGCGTCGATCGTGCCGTTCTGCATGGCGCGGAAGAGTTCTCCGGTGGGCACCAGCTGGTCGGCGTAGAAGAGCTCGACCTCCATCTCGCCGTTGGCTGCGTGATTGAAGGCGTCGACCGCCGGCTTGATGACGTGCTCGGCAAGGGCCGGGCCGGCGTAGGTCTGCAGGCGCCAGCGGATCATCGACTGGCCGTGCACGGCGGGTGCGGCAAGGGCGGCTGCCCCGGCGCCGACCGTCGCTGCGGCGCCGGTCTTGAGGAAGGAACGTCTCGACTTGGTCATGATGTCAGGCCTCCTGTCTGTTACGGGTTCATGACGCAGCGGTTTAACCGATTATTCACCTCCGGCCAATGGAGCCGGCCGCGGCGTTCGGGAGCGGACCTGCAGGTCCGCCGCCAGTTCGCGCAGGCTGATGGCCTCGTTGACGCGCATCGATTCCCGGTATCTGAACGGTCACAAGGTCAAACAGGTCCTGCCGGAAACAGAAAAGGTTGCCCGGACCGTCGCAAGCCTCTTGCGATCAGGCACACGACCCCGGGATGATGCCCCCATCGATGCAGCCTTTCCGATCATTTGCGAGGCACGAATTGAAGATCCGCCCCTGCACTCGTCGCGACCGCGAGGCGGTCATCGCGCTGTGGAAACGCGTGTTCCCCGACGACCCCCCGCACAGCGCTCCAGCGAACGTGTTCGACGCAAAGTTGGCGATGGGCGATGACCTGCTGTTCGTCGCAACGGACCAGGGAAGCCTGATCGGCATTGCAATGGCCGGATACGACGGTCATCGGGGTTGGTTGTACAAGGTCGCTGTCCTGCCCGAACATCGGCGGCGCGGGATCGGCACGGACCTCGTTCTCCATGCACTCAGTGCATTGCGGGCAGCAGGCTGCATCAAGGTCAACCTGCAGATCCGGGACACCAACGCCGCAGTCCAGGGGTTCTACGAATCGCTCGGGTTTGACGCCGAGGCGCTCGTGAGCATGGGCAAGCGCATCCACTGACCCGCCGACACAGCTGGTCAGCGTACCCTTCAGACCGCGCCTGGAAGTGCGGCGGTGCCCGCTGGCGGACATGGGAGCAGCAGGCCCGAACAGGTTGCGATTCCTCCATGCACCTGCCGTGGTAGCCTGCCCAACGGCAGACGGGAAAGTGCGTCATGACCAGTCTGAATGACAAGATCGCCGCGGGCGACATCGTCGTCATCGACGGCGGGATGGGGACCGAACTCGAGCGTCGCGGTGTCCCCATGCACGCGCAGACATGGGCGGGCGCGGCGCTGGTCGATCACCCCGACACCGTGGTCGATGTCCATGCGGATTTCATTCGCGCCGGTGCGGAGGTCATCATCACCAACACGTTCGGCGCCTCGCCTCACATGCTCCAGGCGATAGGCCATGGCGAGCGCGCCGAGACGATCATCCGCGGTTCGGTCGATCTCGCCAGGCGTGCGCGCGACGCGGTCGGCCGCGATGTGGCCATCGCGGGATCGATCTCGACAATGGCGGCCGGCGGGGACCTCGCCGATCCTGGCAACCGCCATTCCGACGACGAGATTGCCGACAGCCTCTACCGCATGGCGCGGGCGCTTGCCGACGGCGGCTGCGACCTGATTGCTCTCGAGATGATGCAGGACACGGTCCGCGCCCCCGTTGCCATGCAGTCCGCCAAGGAAACGGGCTTGCCGGTTTGGCTGGGCCTCACGTGTACGCGGGAGAAAGAGAGCGATGATCTGGTCGCGTTCGATTTTCCCGAAAACCGGTTTGCCGACATCCTGGCAGCGACGCTGCCTCTCGAACCGGATCTGGTGTGCATCATGCACAGCGATGTCGACGTGACGGGCGACGCCATCGATGCCCTGGCGCAGCACTGGAACGGGCCGCTCGGCGTCTATCCTGAAGCGGGATACTTCGAAATGCCGCACTGGCACTTCGTCGACGTGATCGCGCCCGATGCCCTTGTCGAGAGGGCACGGACCTGGGCGAGCCAGGGTGTGACCGTCTTCGGAGGTTGCTGCGGCCTTGGGCCTGAGCACATTGCCGCCCTTGACGACGCCCGCGAAAGCCTCAAGGAAAACCTCTGCGACGCGAAGGTCCTCCGAGCCTGATGCAATGAGACGTGTCTTTGCTACGGGCAGTTCGTTGATCTGCCGACAAAACTCAGTCTCTGCGGCCCAATCCAATCGAGCAGAAACATAGAGACCGGATGGCTGCCTTGGCCTCTGTCAGCTCTCCGACGACGGCCATCGGGTTGTACCGCACCCAATGATCGGGAATGTCATGTTGATGACTTGCAAGGATGATCCGTGGCACTCCGGACTGGCGGCTGAGCCGGTTCCAGGCTCCGTCAGTTGCCGTAGACCTCGCCCGGCAGCCACAGGGCGATCTGCGGGAAGGCCATGACGAGGGCCAGCGCCAGCACCATCACCAGGACGAACGGCGTGATCGACCTGTAGATGTCGACCAGCGTGACCTCCCGCGGCGCCATGGCGCGCATCAGGAACAGGTTGTAGCCGAAGGGCGGCGTCATGTAGGCGATCTGGCAGGTGATCGTGTAGAGGACGCCGTACCAGATGAGGTCGAATCCCAGCGCCCTGACCAGCGGGACGTAGAGCGGAGCGACGATGACGAGCATCGCCGTGTCGTCGAGGAAGGTTCCCATCAGGATGAAGGAGAGCTGCATGAGGATCAGCACCTCCCAGGGCCCGAGGCCCAGCTGATCGAGGAAGAACCCCTCGATGGCCCGCACCGCGCCGAGGCCGTCGAACACGGCGCCGAAGCACAGCGCCGCCATGATGATCCACATGAACATGCACGACACGCCGAGCGTCTTGCGCAGGGTCGTCTGCAGCACCTCCCGGGTCAGCCGCCGGCGGTACCATGCCGCGATCGTCGCCGAGACCGCGCCGACGGCCGAACTCTCGACCAGCGAGGTGACGCCCGTCAGGAAGAGCCCGGTCATCGACGCGAAGATGAGAAACGGCAGGATCCCGGCCTTGAGGAGCCGCAGCTTCTCGCCCAGGCCGAGCGTGCGCTCCTCCCTGGGCAGCACCGGGCCGAGGTGGGGCTGCGCCTGGCAGCGCACGGCGATGTAGATGATGAAGAGGGCCGCCATCATCAGTCCCGGCATCGCTCCCGCCAGCCAGAGCTGGCCGACGGGCTGGCGCGCGATCATGCCGTAGAGCACGAGGACGACACTGGGCGGGACGAGGATCCCCAGCGACGAGCCGGCCTGGATGACCCCGGTCACCATGATCTTGTCGTAGCTGCGGCGAAGCAGTTCGGGCAGGGCGATGGTGGCGCCGATCGCCATGCCGGCCACGGAGAGCCCGTTCATCGCCGAGATCACGACCATGAGCAGGATGGTGCCGATGGCGAGGCCGCCCTTCACCGGTCCCATCCAGACATGGAACATGGTGTAGAGGTCGTCCGCGATCCGCGACTCGGAGAGGATGAAGCCCATGTAGATGAAGAGCGGCAGCGTGATCAGCGGATACCACTTCATGAGCTTCATGGCGGCGCTGAAGCCGAACTCCCCGCCGCCGGTGCCGTAGAGCGCCAGGGCCGCGGCGACGGCGACGAAGCCGATGGCTCCGAAGACCCGCTGGCCGGTGAGCAGCATGACCATCATGCTGGAGAACATCAGGATGGCGATGAGCTCGTAGTCCATCACAACTCGATCCCGCGCGCCGTCGCGTAGTCCCGCACCATGACGGCCGTGGCCTGCAGGATCATCAGCACCACGCCCAGGCACATGACGATCTTGATCGGCGCCATGTAGGGCGCCCACGCCGAATAGCTGCGCTCGCCCACCTCGAGGGCGTAGGTCGTGCTGTTGATGCCGCCGTAGAGAAGGACGCCCAGGTAGAACAGCAGGAAGAGCACGGTGACGACGTCGACGAGCGCCCTGGTCCGCGGCGACCAGCCGGCATAGACCAGGTCCATGCGCACATGGTCGCCATGCTGCATCGAGTAGGGCCCGCCGAGGATGTAGTAGGCCACCATGGTGAACTGGGCCATTTCGAGGGTCCACTGGGCCGGCAGGAGAAAGGCCTTGGAAAAGCTCGAATAGAGCAGGATCGCCATGAGGACGAAGATGAGATACATCGCCGCGTGGCCCACCCGCCGGCCCGCCGCCTCCACGAGGCGGACATACGTCTTGACGGCTTCCGGCATTACGGCCCCGGACGCTCCCTGGCAGGCAAGAGGCTACCCTTCGATGCTGCGCAGCGGGCCGCTGATCATGGCCACCGTGACGCAGCCGTTCTCGGAGAAGGAGGAATGCGCGCTGCCCGGCGGCAGGCTGATACAGTCACCTTCCACGTAGGTCATGCCGTCGGGGTCCTCGAGCGTTCCCTCCAGGATGGCGAATTCCTCGATGTCGGTGTGTTCGTGCAGCATGGAGCTGACGCCGGCCCCGAACCTGATGAAGTAGAACCCCTCGCCGGTCTCGGGATCGGCGCGCACCGGCAGCCAGTCGATGACGCCCGACTCCTCGGGCAGCGACGGATAGCGCACGAAACCGCCCTCGTGCCGGTTCACGATGGTGCGCCCGTCCTGCATCGCCCGCACCTCCTCGGCGCCGTCGACGGTGCTGATGGGTCCCTGGATGCACGCCAGCAGGAGACAGCCCTTCGGCGAATGCGTGCGGTGCCGCGTGCCGGGAGCGTAGCTCACGCAGTCGCCTTCCTTCAGCACGGTGCCGTCGCCGTCGACGAGTTCGCCGTCGATCATGATGAACTCCTCGCGGCCGCTGTGCAGGTGGAGTGCCGCCCCCGAACCGGCCTCGACCCTGAGGAGATAGAAGCCGTCGCCGGTGCCCGGACGGGCCCGTATCGGGCACCAGGCCAGGCCGGGCGTGTCGCCGTCGAGGCCCGGATAGGGCTGCCATTCGCAGGTCTTCCAGTTGGCGATCCTGCGACCCTCGAGATTCCACGTCTGCATCATCCCGTTCCGTTCCTGTTGTGGGCCAGCACGCAGGCCATTTCGAACATCAGGTTGGCGACATTGACGAAGGTCATGCCGACCGGATCGTGGGGCGGCGAGACCTCGCAGATGTCGCCGCCGACCGCGTTGATCCCGGTCAGGGCCCGCAGGATGACCTGCATGTCGCGCATCGCGATGCCGCCGGGTTCGGGAACGCCGGTCCCCGGACAGTCCCTGGGGTCGAGACCGTCGATGTCGATCGTCAGATAGCAGGGTTCGTCGCCGAGAACCTCGCGGGCGCGCTCGATGAAGGCCTCGCGCCCCATCGCCTCGTACTCGTCCATCGTCACCATGGTGATGCCGACCTCGTTGCCGTAGCCGATGTCGTCGTCGCCGTAGCGGGTGCCGCGCAGGCCGACCTGGACGGTCCGCCGGGGATCGACCAGGCCTTCCTCGACGGCGCGGCGCACGAAGGTGGCGTGGTTGATCCTGGTGCCCATGAAGCTGTCGAAGGTGTCCGCATGGGCATCGACATGGAAGAGGCCCAGGGGCCTGCCCGGGGCGATGGCGCGAAGGATGGGAAGCGGCACCGTGTGGTCGCCGCCGATCGCCAGGGGCCAGGCGCCGGCGGCGTGAATGTCGGCGAAGAAGGCCTGGATCATCCCGCAGCTTTCCTCGACCCTGAGGGGATGGGTCGGCGCGTCGCCGACATCGGCGATCGCGCACAGGCGGAACGGCGCCACCCCGGTGGCCGGGTTCACAGCCCGGATCAGCCTGCCGGCCTCGCGGACGGCGGCGGGGCCGTGGCGCGCCCCGGGCCGGAAGGTGGCGCCGAGGTCGAACGGCACGCCCGCCAGGGCGATGTCGAGCGCGGCCGAGACCGGATGGCGCTGGGCGCGCATGAACGTCGCCGGTTCCTGGAACCGCGGCGTCGTGCCCGAATCGAACGGCTTGAAATCACCTTCACCCGACATGGACGCTCCACCCGCCGATTGCGTTGCCGGATGCCATTCTGGCAAACCGCCGGGCGGGCGTCGACCTCGCTTTCGCCGCGGCGATAAGGTCTTGCCAAGCGCCCCCGTTGCCGCTATCAGGTGGCGCCGTCACGGCATCGAGCGCCGGCTGCCGGCGGAGTGCCATTTCCTGGGGTTTGCGTTCCATGGCCTTGAAGATCCGGCTGTCGCGTGGCGGCGCCAAGAAGCGACCGATGTACCGCATTGTCGTCGCCGACTCCCGTTCTCCGCGGGACGGCCGCTTCATCGAGCGCGTCGGCATCTACCGTCCGCTCATGGCGGCCGACGATCCCGGGCGCGTCGTCATGGACACCGACCGCATCCGCTACTGGCTCGACCGGGGCGCCAGGCCCACCGACCGCGTCGCCGCGTTTCTCGGCAAGGCGGATATCATGCCGGCGCCGCAGCGCGCCGACGGGGCGACACAAGGCGATGTCGAAGGGGACGCGTCCTGACGCCGGCGGCGTTCGCAGGGACTGGGTCTGCCTCGCGGTCATCGGGGCGCCGAAGGGGCTGGGCGGCGCCGTCCGTCTGACCTGCTTTGCCGAAGAGCCGTCCGAGCTTGCCGCATACAATCCTCTGCACGCCGGTCCGGGCGGTCCCGCCGTCCGCCTGACGGTTCTTGGAGTCCCCCGGGGCGGCCACGTGGTGGCGGCGATCGACGGGGTCTCGGACCGCAACGCCGCGGCGGCGCTCAACGGAACCCGCCTCTTCGTGCCGCGATCGAGAATGCCGGCCACGGCCGAGAACGAGTTCTACCACCACGATCTCATCGGCCTCGAGGCCTTCCACGCCGACGGGCGGCCGCTGGGCCGCGTGCGGGCCGTCCATGACTGGGGCGCCGGCGATACCATGGAGATCGCCGGCTGCGGCGGCGAGGCCGATTTCCTGGTGCCGTTCACGCTCCCGAACGTCCCGGTCGTCGACCTCGCCCTGGGGAGAGTCGTCATCGATCCGCCGGCCGGGACCCTTGCCGGAGACCGCGATCCGTGAACGCCCCCTGGTCCGCCGTGGTCCTCACCCTCTTTCCGGAGATGTTTCCCGGGCCGCTGGGCGCCTCCCTGCCGGGGCAGGCGCTCAAATCGGGCCTGTGGTCGCTGGAAACGGTGGACATCCGCCGATTTGCGTGGTGTAAGCACCGCACCGTCGACGACGCGCCGTTCGGCGGTGGATCCGGCATGGTGATGCGGCCCGACGTCCTGGCGCGCGCCATCGACGCCACGGCCACGGGAGGTGAAGACGAACGGCTGATCTGCCTGACGCCCCGCGGTGCCCCCCTGACCCAGGAGCGCGTGAGGGAGTTCTCGGCGACGAAGCGCCTCGTCCTCGTCTGCGGACGTTTCGAAGGGGTCGACGAGCGGGTGATCGAGGCGCGCGGGCTCGAGGAGGTATCGATCGGCGACTATGTGCTTTCGGGTGGCGAACCGGCGGCCATCGTGCTCCTGGACGCCTGCGTGAGGCTTCTGCCGGGAGTCGTCGGCAACCCGGAAGGACTGCTGGAGGAGAGTTTCGAGACCGGTCTGCTCGAGTATCCGCACTACACGCGTCCGGCCTGCTGGGAAGGCCGCGGAGTGCCGGAGGTGCTGCTGTCGGGACACCACGAGAAGGTGCGGCAATGGCGCCGGGTCCAGGCCGAACAGGCGACGCGGGAGCGCAGGCCCGACCTGTGGTCCCGCTACCGTGAACCAGGAAAAGGCCGGTCGGGACCGGCGGAGGACACGAGATGAACGTTCTTGAGAAGATGGAGCGGGAGCAGATGGACCGGCTCCTCGAGAACCGGGACATTCCCGACTTCGCTCCCGGCGACACGGTGCGCGTCGCGGTGCGCGTCGTCGAGGGTTCGCGGGAACGCATCCAGAACTACGAGGGCGTGTGCATCGCCCGCAAGAACCGGGGCCTCAACTCGTCCTTCACCGTGCGCAAGATCTCCTACGGCGAAGGCGTCGAACAGGTGTTTCCGCTCTATTCGCAGCGCATCGCCGGCATCACCGTCGTGCGCCGCGGCGACGTCCGCCGGGCGAAGCTCTACTACCTGCGCGGGCGGACCGGCAAGGCGGCGCGGATCCCGGAGAAGCGCGACGAGCGCGCGAGGAAGGCCAGGGAGAGCTGACGCCGCGCCCTGCCCGGCCGAAGGGGACGCCCTAGCGATGACATCCGCCAGAACGCTCTATGACAAGATCTGGGACAGCCACGTCGTTGCGGACAACGGCGACGGCACGGTGCTGCTCTACGTCGACCGCCACCTCGTCCACGAGGTGACGAGTCCCCAGGCGTTCGAGGGGCTGAGGCAGGCGGGGCGCCGCGTCCGCCGGCCGGAGGCCGCGCTTGCCGTCGCCGACCACAATGTCCCGACCACCGACCGCAGCCGGGGGATCGACGACGAGGAGAGCCGGATCCAGGTCGAGACGCTGACCGCGAACTGCTCCGAGTTCGGGATCCGCCTCTTCGACATGAACGACCCGCGCCAGGGGATCGTCCACATCGTCGGCCCGGAGCAGGGCCTCACCCAGCCCGGCATGACGATCGTGTGCGGCGACAGCCACACGGCGACCCACGGCGCCTTCGGCGCCCTCGCCTTCGGCATCGGCACCTCCGAGGTCGAGCATGTCCTGGCCACGCAGACACTCAGGCAGCGCCGGTCGCGCAACATGCGTGTCACCGTGGACGGCGAGCCTGGCCCCGGCGTCACCGCGAAGGACCTGATTCTCGGCATTATCGGCACCATCGGCACCGCCGGGGGGACCGGGCATGTCATCGAGTACGCCGGCCCGGCGATTCGCGCCCTGGGGATGGCCGGGCGCATGACGGTCTGCAACATGTCGATCGAGGCCGGCGCCCGCGCCGGCCTGATCGCGCCGGACGACACGACCTTCTCGTATCTCGAGGGACGGCCGCTTGCGCCGTCCGGCGGGCACTGGAAGGAGGCCGTGGCGTGGTGGCGGACCCTCGCCTCGGACGAGGGCGCCCGCTACGACCGGGAGGTCCGCCTCGCGGCCGGCGACATCGAGCCCCAGGTCACCTGGGGCACCAGCCCCGAGGACGTCCTGCCGATCTCGGGCACGGTTCCCGATCCCGAGGACGCCGGCGACGCCGAGCGGCGCGCGGCGATGCGGCGCTCCCTCGACTACATGGGCCTCGAGCCGGGCACCAGGCTGAAGGACATCGCGATCGACCGGGTCTTCATCGGTTCCTGCACCAACGGCCGGATCGACGATCTGCGCGCCGTCGCCGAGATCGCCCGCGGACGCAAGGTGGCGCCCGGCGTACAGGCGATGGTCGTGCCGGGTTCGGGACTGGTCAAGCGCCAGGCCGAGGAGGAGGGCATCGACCGCATTCTCGGCGAGGCCGGTTTCGAATGGCGCGAGGCGGGCTGCTCGATGTGCCTGGCCATGAACGCCGACCGGCTGGCTCCCGGAGAGCGCTGCGCCTCGACCTCGAATCGCAACTTCGAGGGACGCCAGGGGCGCGGCGGGCGCACCCACCTGGTGAGCCCGGCGATGGCCGCGGCGGCCGCCATCCGCGGCGCGCTCGCCGACGTGCGGGAACTCGCGGGCTAGCGCCATGGAACGGTTCACCACCCTGACGGGAATCGCCGCGCCGCTGCCGATGATCAATGTCGACACCGACATGATCATCCCCAAGCAGTATCTCAAGACGATCAGGAGGTCCGGGCTCGGCGCCCATCTCTTCGACGAGATGCGCCGCGACGAGGAGGGCCGCGAACGGCCCGACTTCATTCTCAACCGCGATCCCTGGCGCGACGCGTCGATCCTCGTTACGGAAGCGAACTTCGGCTGCGGCTCGAGCCGCGAGCACGCGCCCTGGGCCCTGCTCGACTTCGGCATCCGCTGCATCATCGCGCCGAGTTTCGCCGAGATCTTCCTCGGCAACTGCGTCAACAACGGCGTCCTCGCGATCGCGATGGACGACGACGACGTCCGCCTGCTTCTCGACGATGCCGGGCGCGGACACAACGCCAGGCTGACGGTCGACCTGGAGAACCAGACGGTGACGCGCCCGGACGGCAGCAGGCTCGCCTTCGACGTCGACCCTGCCGTGAAGCGCCGCCTCATGAACGGTCTCGACCCGATCGGCATCAGCCTCGAGAAGGAAGGCGAGATCGCGGCCTTCGAGAAGCGCACCGCGGGGCTGCGGCCATGGCTGTGAGGGGCAACAGGTCGCTGCTGCTGCTGCCGGGCGACGGAATCGGCCCGGAGGTGATGGCCGTGGTCAGGCGCGTCATCGACTGGTTCGCCCGCGAGAACCGGCTCGGCTTCGATGTCGAGGAGGGTCTCGTCGGCGGCGCCAGCCACGACGTTCACGGCACGCCGCTCACTCCCGAGACGCTGGAACGCGCCCTTGCCGCCGACGCCGTTCTCTTCGGCGCCGTCGGCGGGCCTAAGTGGGACGGACTCGACTTTTCCGCCAGGCCGGAGCGGGCGCTGCTGGCCTTGAGGAAGGAGATGGACCTCTTCGCGAACCTGCGCCCCGCGGTGGTCTACCCGGCGCTCTCCCACGCCTCGTCGCTCAAGCCGGAGATCGTCTCCGGTCTCGACATCATGATCGTGCGCGAGCTGACCGGCGGCATCTACTTCGGCGAGCCTCGCGGCATCGAGGACCTCGGCGGCGGCCGGCGGCGGGGCGTCAACACCCTCGTCTACTCGACCCCGGAAATCCACCGCGTCGGCCGCGTGGCCTTCGAGCTTGCGCGCAAGCGCGACGGGCGCGTGTGCTCGGTCGACAAGTCCAATGTCCTCGAATCCACGCTGCTGTGGCGCGAGGACATGAGCCGCCTGGGCGCCGAGGAGTTCCCGGACGTCGAACTCACCCACATGCTGGCGGACAACGCCGCGATGCAGCTGGTGCGCGATCCCCGGCAGTTCGACGTCATGGTGACGACCAACATGTTCGGCGACATCCTCTCGGACTGCGCGGCGATGCTGACGGGCTCCCTCGGCATGCTGCCGTCGGCCTCGCTGGGCGCCGCTTCGCAAGGCCGCATCCCCGCCCTCTACGAGCCCGTCCACGGCTCGGCGCCCGACATCGCCGGCAAGGGCCTCGCCAATCCCCTGGCGATGCTGTCGAGCTTCTCGATGATGCTGCGCTACAGTTTCGATCTCCAGGACGAGGCCGACCTGGTGGAGGCGTCGATCGCCGCCGTTCTCGAAAGCGGCCTGAGGACCGCCGACATCATGGAGGCAGGCGCGCGGCAGGCGACGACGGACGCCATGGCGGACGCCCTCGTCGCCGAGCTCGATAGCCGGACCTGAGACGATGGGCTACAGGGTGGCGGTGGCCGGCGCCACGGGCGCCGTGGGGCACGAGATCCTGCAGATTCTCGCCGAGCGGGAGTTTCCCGTCGACGACATCGCCGCGCTCGCCTCGTCGCGTTCCATCGGCCAGGAGGTCTCCTTCGGCGACCGCACGCTGCGCTGCCAGGAGCTCGAGAACTTCGACTTCTCGGGCTGGGACATCGGCCTCTTCTCGCCCGGCTCCCGGGTGTCCGGAATCCATGCGCCGCGCGCCGCCGCCGCCGGAACCGTCGTCATCGACAACACCTCGCGCTTCCGCTACGACGACGACATCCCGCTCATCGTCCCGGAGGTGAACATCCGCGATCTGGGGATGTACGCCAACCGCAACATCGTCGCCAATCCCAACTGCTCGACCATCCAGATGGTGGTCGCCCTGAAGCCCCTCCACGACCTCGTGCCGATCAGGCGCGTCGTCGTCGCCAGCTACCAGGCCACGGGCGGAGCCGGCAGGAAGGGCATGGACGAGCTCTACGAGCAGACCAAGAAGCGCTACTGGAACGAGAGCCACGCGCCGGAGGTCTTCCAGAAGGAGATCGCCTTCAACTGCATCCCCCACATCGACGCCTTCATGGATGACGGGCGGACGAAGGAGGAATGGAAGATGGCCGTGGAGACGGCCAAGATCCTCGATCCGGCCGTCGCCGTGCAGGCGACCTGCGTGCGCGTGCCCGTCTTCATCGGCCATGCCGAGGCGGTGAACGTCGAGTTCAGCGGCCCGCTCGACGAGGAGGACGCCCGCGAACAGCTGCGCGACGCCGACGGCGTCCTCGTCGTCGACGAGCGCGAGCCCGGCGGATACACCACCCAGCGCGAGTGTGTCGGCGAGGACGCGGTCTACGTCAGCCGCATCCGAAAGGACCCGACCGTCGAGCACGGCCTCTCGATGTGGGTGGTCAGCGACAACCTGCGCAAGGGTGCCGCCCTCAACGCCGTCCAGATCGCCGAGGAGCTCGACCGCCGCTTCCTCGGCGACCTCTGCCGCCAGGCACACTGAGACCCCTGCTCCCCGTAGCGACGGGAGCAGCCCCGTTACGGCGGGATCCCGTCGAGACACTCATCGGCGCTGCGGACCAGGCGCGTGGTCTCGCCGGCGAGAAACTCCATGAACCCGGAGTTGTCGAGCGTCTGCTCCACGACCTGCGGCGGCAGGAACCGTCTCATCCCGGCGGTGAACTCCGGCGATCCGACAATGGTCCCGGCCCTGGCCGCAGCCTGCTCCAGCCAGGACCGGTCGGCGCCATGATCTTCCATCTTGGCGCGAACCAGGTCGGCGCGGATCGCCGTTCCGGTCCTTGCGAGCCAGTTCATGTCCCATACATCGCGGTAGCGGGGGCGCTGCCGGTTCGCCACGGAATCGGGGAAGGCGACGAGCTTGCCCGCGAGGATCTCTTCGCGGCTCTGGACACGCACGAGGACCTCGGACGTGCGTACTACACCGAAGTGCTGGATGATCGCTCCCGGTCCGTCCGTGTAGGTCGGCGCATTGTCGATGTCGAGCTTGATGACCTGCTTGCGGAGACCGCGCTGGCGGGGCCGGATTTCAAGGGAGATGCGCCACGACGACACCCCGACACCGGCTGGGCAGCGGCCGGCGAGGTTCTTCGGGGGCCGCACGTCGACACCCAGGCCCCGTCCGGAAAGCGTCCGTTCGAGATAGGCGGCAAGACCGTCCATGTCCCCGGCCGTGAAACCGGGACCGCCGGAAAACTCCAGGTCCCCGCTCAGCCGGGAGGATCCGTGGCACAGCCGGAGCGCCGTCCCTCCCTGGAACGCGAGACCGTCGAGCCAGCGGCCGCGGTTGAGGACATGCAGCAGCTCGTAGTGCAGCAGTTCCTTCTCGACGATGGTTTCCATGCCCGCGAGCCCGGGATTGCGCTGAAGCGCGACATCCACCAGCTCCCGGACAGTGCCGTCATCGCTCACGGTGGACCTGCCTCTCACGGATGTCGGGATGCTCCCGCATCTCGCCTGGATCGACGAGGTGCAGATTGCGCCCGACACGCCGCAGGTCGCGGAGCGCCGCCCGGGCCGTGGCTATCCGTAGCGGACGGTCCCTGCCGACCGTGTTCCTCGCAATGTCCGCCGGCGACCGCCTTGTGTGGGTGAACTCGATCACGCCGTAGGGGGTCCTGAACACGCCCTTCCTGCCCGTGGTCATGACGGTCAGCCAAGCCTGCGGAACCTGGGAGATGACACCCCACTCCGAAAGGGCGCATTCGAGACTGATGTAGTTGTATTCACCACATCGGATCGCACAGGCAATCCGTTCGAACAGCCCGACCCGGCTCCGGCCCGAGAGAGGATTGACGAAGACGCCCCTTGCCACCCGCTCGAGCAAGCCCTGCCGCACCAGGCGGCGCAGGCTCTCGGAAAGCGTCTTGTCCGCGCTGTGCGGAAACAGCTTGCGCAGGTCCGCGAGCGTGAACACGGCCCAGCCGTAGCGGTCCCACTCGGCCAGGATCCTGACGGCTTCGGCGGTACGCATGGTGCCCTTTCGAGACGCTGATCCCCTGTTTATATAGGATTTCCGTCCACTTGATAACGAAATTTCCGGCACAGACAAGAGTCGGGACAAGCGCTGATCCCGAACGGCGGGAAAGATCCCGTGTGCCGGCTCGGCATCGTCATGGATCGGCGAAGATCCTCGATCCGACCGTCGCCGTGCGAACGACCTGTGCGTTCCCGCCTTCAACGGCTTCGCCGAGGCGGTGAACGTCGAGTTCAGCCGCTCGACGAGGAGGACTCCCGCGAGCCCGGCGCGAGTGTGCCGGCGATGACACGTCCCGTGTCGGCCGCCTCTGCAAGGACCCCGCGCAAGGGTACCGCCGGGCACACTGGGAACCGTCCACCTGACAACGTCTCCGGCCTGACAGGCGATCACGTCGTCGAGGGCTCGATGACGTGGCGCTCGCGGCGGAACGGGACGTCGCCCGCATCGGTCGCGGCTCCGAGCTCGCGGGCGAAGCGGTGCCCTTCGTAGACGGCGGTCGCGATGATGCCCGGCGCCTGGCAGTCACCGACGCGGCGCAGCGTGCGAAGGCCGTTTGCGCCGTCGAGCGCCTGCAGGACGTCGTGATAGAGTCCGTCTTCGGGCAGGCGCGCCGTCACCATGACGATGCCGTCGGCCGGCAGCGCGGCCTCGCGGCGCCGCAGGTCGTCGCGAAGCAGCGCCTCGCCGGCTTCCACGGCCAGAAGGGTCGTGTTCGGCATCAGGTCGACGCCGGCTCGGCAGAGTCGCTCGTGGTTGGCCTCGTGCTCCAGCGTGTGAATCTGCCAGGCGGCGATCGTCGCCGCCGGCGTCGCCAGGCTCGTCTCGTAGCCTTCCGTGCTCAGCAGCTCGGCTATCACGCTGGCCATGTAGTAGTGATCGTCGTCGAACAGCAGCACCTTCGGTCCGGGCGGGCGGCGGCCGGCGAGAATGTCGTCGGGCGTGAGGACATGCGCCAAATCCGTCCCGGGCACCGGCGACGTCCGGTGGCGGCCGCAGCCGTCGCGCCGCCAGGCGGCTCCGGTGGCGATTCCCACGTGATCGGCCCCGAGCTCGAGAACCTCGGCCGCGCCGAGCCGGCTGGAGCGATAGACCTCGACGTTGGCCATGCGCTGGATCTGGCCGACCCGGTAGTCGCGCACGCGGGCCCAGGCCGACAATCCGGGAAGCCGGCTCTCGAGCGTGGCGCGCCCGCCGAGTTCCTCTTCGGCCTCGGCCAGGGTGACCCTGAAACCCCGCAGACCGGCGGCGCGCGCCGCCTCGAGCCCCGCGGGCCCGGCGCCGACGACCAGCACGTGCGCGTCGGTCCCGGCGGGCGGCAGGGTCTCGGGATGCCAGCCCTTGCGCCACTCCTCGCCGAAGGTCGGATTCTGGGTGCAGCGCGCGGGCGCGGTCATCTGCGTCCAGCCGATGCAGACGTTGCAGCCGATGCACTCGCGGATGTCCTCGAGGCGGCCCTCCTCGACCTTCTTCGGCAGGAACGGATCGGCGATCGACGGCCGCGCCGCGCCGATCAGGTCGACGATGCCGCGCCGGATCGCCGAGACCATGGCGTCGGGCGAGGTGTAGCGTCCCACGGTCGAGACCGGCTTGGTCGTCACCTGCTTGACGAAGGCGACGTAGTCCTCCTGGTAGCCCTCCGGCGCGAACCGCGAGGTCTTCGAATCGTTCGCCCAGTCGCTGACGTTGACGTCCCAAAGGTCCGGAAGCTCGGCCAGCATCTCGACCGCCTCGCGGCCCTCGGCGTGCCATTCCAGCCCGTCCGGCCCCATCATCTCGTCGACGGCGAACCGCACGACGACCGCAATGTCGCCGCCGACCGCTTCCCGGGTCTCCTCGAGCAGCTCGCGGAACAGGCGCAGCCGGTTCTCGAGACTGCCGCCGTACTCGTCGCTGCGCCGGTTGTGGCGCCGGGCCAGGAAGTGGCTCGGAACCGTGCCGTCGTGCCCGGCGTAGACGATGACGATGTCGAAACCGATGTCGCGCGCCCGGATGGCCGCCCGCCTGTGGGCCCGGCGGTACTCGCGGATGTCCTCGAGGTCCATGGCGCGGGCCTGGATCGGCGCGAGGCTCCAGTTCGCCGGACGGTGCATCGGACCGATCGGGATCTCCCGGCTGTAGAGGTTGGGCGTGTCATGGCCGTTGTGGACGAGCTCGATGCCGGCAAGGCTGCCGTACCTGTGCACCTCCTCGACCATGCGGCCCAGATAGACCTCGTCGCCGGCGTCCCACATGTTGGTCTCGGCATAGGGCGAGGCGTCGCCGCTCGCGAGAAAGTCGCACTGCTCGGTGCACACGATTCCCCAGCCGCCCTCGGCCTTCGCGCCGCGCATGCCGATCATGGCGTTGGGATAGACCCGGCCCATGCCGTTGCAGTGGGGCACCTGGTAGAACCTGTTGGGCGCGGTGACGGGGCCGATCCTGAGCGGCTCGAAGAGGATGTCAAAGCGGGGGTCGCGGGTCACGGGACGTCCTTCCAATGGTCATTCGTGTCGGGTGAGGACACACGGGCCCTGCCGCGAATCCGGGATGCGGTCGTTCTCCCGATGTCATCCACGTTCCGCACACCCGGTCGGCAAGAGCTTCAGCGGGGCCGCTGGCCGCGCAGGTGGTGGGGACGATGCTCGCCCGTCTCGAGAACCTTCACCATCGCCTTCCAGATCTCGATCTGGTGCGCAATGAACGCCGACCCGTGCCTGCCCTCGATCCCGGCCCGGGATTCGCCCGTCAGGTGGTCGAGTTCGCGGCGGGCAAGATCGCTGTACCAGGGATTGCGGTCGATCAGTCCGACATTCTCGAAGCCCGCGCCCTTGAGCGCCGCCTCGTAGCGCGCCGGGGACGCCATGGCGAAATCGAGCCCTTCCAGCTCGATGTAGCGCGCCATGTCGGGACTCGGCGGACCGTCGTGGGAGATCAGCCAGTCCGAGGCGGCGAACCAGCCGCCGGGCTCGAGGACGCGGAGGGTCTCGGCGGCAAGGAACTCCTTATCGGCAATGTGTACGATCGCGTCCTTCGAGAAGACGACGTCGAAGCTGCGGTCGGGAAACCCGAACGGACCGGGCGCGACCTGCCGGATCGTGATCCGGTCGGCCACCCCCGCATCGCGGGCCCTCTCGCGCGCCGTCTCGCAGACCGGGGCCTCGACGTCGATGCCGGTGACGTGCGCCGCGCCGTGGTCGCGGACGAGCCCCAGGGCGATGCCGCCCGATCCGCAGCCGATGTCGAGGACGCGGGCCCCGTCCAGGTCCAGGTCCGCGACGATGCGGGCGACCTCGTCGGGTCCCCCGGGCGAGAGGTAGCCGGCCCCCCACATCTCCTCGAGAAAGACGATGTGGCTGTCGTCGTAGAGGTCTTCGTCCACGATGCCCCCCGTCGGTGTCGTGCCGCAACGATCATCGCCCATGGACGCCGCCCGGACAACGGCGCGGACCATTCATGGAACGGTCGGGAAGAACGTGCCCTCGTCACGCAGCGAACAGCGGTTCCCGTCCGGATCGATGAAGTCGCCGACGGTCCCCCGGATTTCCCACCTGACACGCCGTGCGCCTCCAGGCGGCGGACCGCCGGGCACATTGAACCTCGACGCGACCGGGCTTTGCCCGATGGGCCTGCCGCCGGCCTCGATCATCAGGCAGCTTGCGCCCGTGTCCGGGCAGGCGAGCGTCGAGTGCCCGTCATCGAGCGAGAGCAGCTCCGGAACCCGCCGCGCGCCCGGCGGTGCACAGGATGCCACCGCTTCGCTCCAGATCCGTCACGGGCCGTTCCATTCGCCGCCAAAGTGCGGGCGGTCACCTTCCGGTTTGCGGATTCCGGCGCGGCGGCCATCGCGCGCCAGGGAGCGTGCTCCCGAGGCGACACGGCGGTGCCGGCGTGACGCGGTCACACCGGCACCGTCTCCGGTGTCCGCAACCGGCCGGCTCAGAAACCGGCCTTGAGCTCTTCCCACCGCGAGGAGAGAACCTCGGGCTCGTTCATGACCTGCTGGAACTGGGCGCCTGCGAGGAACGCCTCGACCTCCTTGGTCTGACCGATCGAACGAAGGAACTCCTCGTCGAACCCCTCGTAGGACTTCACGTTGGAGTGCCCGTAGTACCAGTTGCCGATCTCGTAGGCGCCGGCTTCGGGCGAGATGAAGGAGTCGATGATGTCGTGCGCCATCTCGTAGAAGCCGTCCCTGATCGCGGCGGGATGGATGCACAGGCCGCAATGCCAGGTGATCGCGCCTTCCCTGGGCTTGGCCCAGGTGAACTCCATCGGGGTGCCTTCGGCATGTGCCGCGAGTTCCGCAACGGCCCCGTTGTCGGTCGACGCGATCACGAGTTCGCCGGATGCAATCGCCTGCACGCGCTCCGTGAACGAGGACTCGAGCCCGCGGTTGAGCGGAATCTGTTCGCGCAGGAGATCCTCGCACTGCATGCGTTCGGCCTCGTTCATGTCCCAGGGGTTGATGCCCAGGATGAGGGCCGCGATCGCGAAGGCTTCGTAGGAGTGGTTGGAGATCGAGAGGCGGCCCGCATACTTCTCGTCCCACAACGCTTTCCATGTCTGGTTCTCGGGATCGGCGTACTCCGGTGCGAGGTCCGTGCGGATGACCATCGAGGTCTGGCCCCAGTCCTCCGGCACATAGACCCGCACGCCGTCCACCACCGAGTTGGGCACATCCTTGAAGACCTGCATGACATCGGGCCAGTTCGAAAGCCGGTCGGTCTCGATCGGCGCCAGCAGGCCCGCGTCGTACCAGAGCTTGAGCGAGGGACCGCAAGGGTAGGTCACGTGCGGTTCGTAGCCGCCCCACATCTTGGCAAAGGCCTCGTCTTCGGAGGCGAAGAAGTTGTAGTTCGGCTCGCGGCCGTACTTCGCGGTGTAGTGGATCATGAACTCCGGTTCGTCATAGCCGCCCCAAGTGAAGAATATCGGATGGTCCTCGTCGGCATCCTGGGCCAGCGCGCTCCCTCCCAGGGTCTGCACGGTCACCGTGCCGACACCGAAGGTCGCCATGACGCGGTGAGCGTCGCGCCGAGTCAGCTTGCCGCCGCACAGCAGGTCGTGGAAACGGGCCGTCTCCATCAGTGGCTTGATTGTCATGGGAACCTCCCTTTTCAGTCGTCGTTATCAACGGGTTCAGCAAAAACCGGCGTGATCGCGCAGGTCAGCCTCCGCCCTGCGCCCTGGCGTCCTCCATCGTGCCCGCCGTGCCGCGCGCGTTGTTCCATGCCGGATCGGGTGGCGTGTCGACCCAGGCCGGGCAGTCGCCGCGGTAGCTGCCGCACAGGTCGTCGCCCGAGTTGTGCACCATGTAGCCGAGCAGCGCGCGCACGCGAGGACTGTACCGCGCCGCCACCTCGGGCGGCGTGATCAGGTACTGGTTGCCCTCCGGGCGCAGCCATCCCAGGCAGTATGTGTTGACCAGCCCCAGGCGTGGCGCGTTGCTTCGGTTGGCGCCGCCGCCATGCCAGGTCGAGCCCAGGTAGAAGACCGCCGATCCCTTCGGCATCACCGTGGACACCCAGTTCGAGACATCCGGAAGGTGCCACGCGCGCAGCAGGCGATGACTGTTGGGGACCACCCGCGTGCCGCCGTTCTCTTCGGTGAAGCCGCTCAAAGACCACATCACGCCCAGGGTCATCTCCATGCCGGCGATGTCGATCGGATAGACCGTGTCGTCGCGATGGAGCGCCTGGTGCCTTTCGCCGGGCATGATCTCGATCGCCGTCAGGCTGCTGATCCGGTATGTCGCGGCATGGGGCAGGAAGACGTGGTTCGCGACGTCGATCACCAGATCGTGCTCGACCAGCGCGGCAGCGCTTGGCGCTGTCCGCAGCACGCCGCTGTAGCGGTTGGTCAGGTCGCCATTGAAGGCGCTGGCCGTCTCGAGGCCCACGGCATCGAGTTCGGGCCTCAGTTCCGCGGCCACGGTATCGGCCAGGTCCTGGTCGATCAGGTTCGTCACGGCAACCACGCCGTCGCGGCTCAGCGCCGCCTTGATGGCCTCGGGATCGGCGGATCGATCGAAGTAACTCAGCGGCATCGGCTCTCCGTGATTCTCAAGCTTGTGGCAAACAGGGGACCGAAAGCATACCAAACCGGACCCGATTCCGCTAGCGGCCGCCAGGTCGGCCCAACTCCGTCGGCGGCATCGGAACGCGAGCGAGCTTTCGCTCCAGGACCGCCAGGACCCGGTGCGGCCGGTCCGCTCGCGGTCCCGCCGTGGCCTCTACGGAGCGCGCCTGATCCGGGCGGCAATATCCCGCGCCGCCCGCACGCCGGAGCGCCAAGCGCCGTCACAGGTCCCCTGCCCGCCGATCATGGTGGCCTCGCCGGCGAAGAAGAGGCGGTCGTCGATCGCGCACGCCAGATGCCTGCGCTGGTGCGCCTGCCCGGGCCGGGCGCAGGCCCAGGAGCCCCGCGTCCAGGGATCCGTGCTCCAGGCGGTCGTGATGGAGCGGGTGACGTGTCCGCGTATGCCGCTGCCGAACACCTCGGCCACCCTGTCGACGGCGAAGTCGTGGCAGGCCCGCGGGCCCTGCTTCTCGAGCCAGATGCCGTGCCGGCCGCCGACGAAAACGACGGCGACGTCGAGACCCATGGCGCTGGCGTCGATCTTCGCCGTGTCGCCGGCGTGATTCCAGACCGTGTAGTGGCCGCGGCCGTCCGTGCCGAACACGTCGGTGTCGAAGGCGATGCCCATCTTGTTCTCGGTGCCCATGGGCAGGCCATGGACGGCTTCCAGCTTCCAGTCGGGCAGCTGCGGCGAAAAGCGGATCTCGCCCGACCCCAGGATGCCCGTCGAGACCGTGCAGAGCGCACGGCGCGCCGTCACGGTTCCCTTCGACGTCTCGACCGAGACACGGGCTCCCGACCAGTCGATGCGCTCGGCGCGGGCGTTGAGGGTGACCTCGACATCCGCACCCCACGCGGCAACGAGGCTTCCGTAACCGCGCAGAGCCGGATAGCCGAGTTCCCCCCTGGAACTCGCGAAGTCGGCGGCGGAGACCTCGTCGGCATCCAGGCCCCATGCCGTGGCGACGTTTTCCAGGAAGGGGGCGGCGTAGCCGTTCTCGAGGTCGATCACGTCGCTGATTGCGACATCCCGATCACGCCCGGCCGCGATGGCGCTGTGACAGTCGACGAAGTAGCAGCGGCAGTCGGCCCATTGGTCCGGATCCAGGGATGTGCCGTTGCGCACGAAGCGGTGGTTTTCAGGCTTGTAGGCGTACGCCGCGGACCGGCCCAGCTCGATGCCCAAGGCATCGGCGAACCCGGCGAACGGATTGGCGTCCCCGCCGACGAGCCAGGCGCAGCCCAGGTCGAACCACACGCCCGGCGCGATCTCCTCCGAGTAGGCGCGTCCGCCGATGCGATGCGACGCCTCGATCATGGTGCAGGAGACACCGAGCCGGATCAGTTCCTTCGCGGCCGCCAGCCCCGAGGCGCCGGCGCCAATGACAACCACATCCCGTTCCGTCGCCATGCGCTCCCTCCCGGGTTGTCCAACATCACGCGGTCACGGTCGATCCGGACCCCCAAGGAATCGGCGCCCGGGGGCACGTGCTCTCAGGGCGCCAGCGACCGGAGGGCGTCCTCGTCCATCTCGACGCCAAGCCCCGGCGCCTGCGGCAGGCTGGCGAAGCCGTCTTCGATGACGTAGTCGCAGGCGGCGAACCGGGCGCCCATCTCCAGGTAGTCGTAGTAGAGTTCCGCGTAGACCGCGTTCGGCATCGCCGCGAAGACATGGAGCATCGCGAGAAAGGCCACGGTCGTGCTGTTCCAGCAGTGCGGCGAGACCAGGACCGAGTGGGCATCCGCCAAGGCTGCGATCTCGAGCATCGTTGCGATGCCGCCGGCTCCGGCGATGTCGGGGTTGAGCACATCGGCCGCCCTGCCGGCCAGGACGTGGCGGTAGTGGCGCACGCCCGACTGGCGCTCGCCGGTGGTGATGCGGGTTGTCGTGCCGGCGCGAATCTCGGCGAGGCCCTCGATGTCGTCTCCCGCCAGCGGCTCCTCTATCCAGTAGGGCGCATAGGCCTCGAAGAGGCGGACGGCGCGCAGCGCGCGGCGCGGATCTTCCTGGACGGCGAAGTCGAGCATGATGTCCGCGTCCGGGCCGACCGCTTCGCGGGTCAGCCGGACGCAGGTCTCGGCCTCCGCGAGGCTCGCCTGGCGCAGGGGGTAGATCTTGACGGCGCCGTAGCCCTGCGAGCGCATCATCGCGCACCTCTCCGCGATGGCCCCGGGCGCGCGTACCGGCCCGTCCCAGGCGTTGGCATAGACCGGCACCCTGTCGACGAGGGCGCCGCCGAGCAGCGCATGCACGGGCATCCCCGCAGCCTTGCCGAGGAGGTCCCACAGCGCGATCTCGATGGCGCTGGCGGCCGACGCGTAGTCGATACCGGGATGCCTGCTCGCCATGGGCTTGGCGATGTGGCGCAGGAAGGCGCGGGGCGTCGCCTCCGGCATCTGCTTCAGGGCGTCGCCCAGCGCAACGATGATCTCTCCTATCGCCCGTTGCCGGTGGCTCAGGGCATAGGCTTCGCCCCAGCCGACGACGCCCGCGTCCGTCTCGAGTTTCACGAAGATGACGATCTGGCCTCTCGACCAGCCGTCGGAACTGGCTCTGGGACCGACCAGGAAGGGCGTGACGCCGGTGATCTTCATCCGAAACGACCCCGCGTCTTGACGTCCCGGTCCGCCGCGACCGGCGATGGCCCCGGGCTTTACTCGGCGGCCACGCGGATATCCGTCACGACATCGCCGGGGTCCTTGTGGAAGGAGCCGTCCTTCATGACGCCCAGCAACGCGTCGGCATCCTGCAGGATGGAGACATCCGCCAGCGGATCGCCGTTCACCAGGAGGATGTCGGCGAGATAGCCTTCCCTGATCTGGCCGAGCTCACCGCCCATCATCATGATCTCGCCGCCCATCTTGGTGGCGGCGACGATGGCCTCCATCGGAGTGAAGCCGATCAGGTTGACGAAATGCTCGAGGTCGCGGGCATTGTTGCCGATCGGATTCCAGGCAAATCCGTAGTCCCCGCCAGGCAGGACGCGAACGCCGCGGCGCTTGAGGTCCTGCATGGCCTCGATGCCGCGTTCGAGCTCGCGGCGCATGCCGAGATTGGTGGCGATTTCTTCGGTGATGCCCCAGTCGGAGGCCTCGTAGAGCGTGGCATACTGGATGCCGAGCGTCGGCGCCACGAAGATGCGGTCCTTCTCGGCCTCCAGCATGTCCTTGGCTTCCTCGTCGACCAGGGTCGCGTGATAGATGATGTCGACGCCGTTGCGCAGGCACATCTTCACCGACTCCGCGCTGCGGCAATGTCCGGCAACGCGCTTCTCGCGCGAACGCGCCACCTCGCACACGGCCCTGACCTCGTCCTCGTTCATCACGGTGTGATGCGCACGCGCCACCGGCACGAACTCGTCGCCCGACGGGTTGATCTTGATGGTGTCGACGCCTTCGCGGCACATCTGGCGGGCGACGCGGCGGAACTCGTCCGGTCCGTCGCAGATGATGCCGAAGGTGTCCCGCTCCATGTGCCAGAGATTGACGTCGCCGAGGCCGCCCGAGACGGTGAGTTCCGGCGTCGCCGCGAGCATGCGCGGCCCCGGAATGTCGCCGGCGTTGATGGCGTTGCGGATCACGACGTCGAGGCGCGGTTTTGCGGCCGCGGCGCTGCATCCGCTGGTGAATCCCTGGTCGAGGAACTTGCGGGCGTTCATCATGGTCCGCAGCGTGTGCTCTTCCGGCGGGATGAAGCCGAGAGCTTCGAGTGTGTTGGTGTCGCAGAACGACACGTGCATGTGGGATTCGATGAGGCCCGGCATCAGCGTCGCGCCGCGGGCATCGATCACGCGCGCACCCTCTCCATCCGCGCGCGCGCCGTCGCGGGCAATCGTCCTGATGCGGTTGCCTTGAACCAGAACGTCTCCGGCGAAGGGCTCAGCGCCGCTGCCGTCGATGATCCTGGCGTTGGTAAACAGGGTCCTTGTCATTGGTTCGCCTCCTTGGGGTCCGCTTCATCCACGCCAGGCCCAGGCCGAGCGCTCCCTCCGCACGGAGTGCCGTCCGCATGGTAGGCCCGCCGCCCGGCATCGTGCAACATGCCTCGCCGCCTTCCGCCATGGGCGTCGAGGACATGCCGTCACGGGTCATCGATGGCGCAGCCGCAGCCATGGGGGACGGGACGCGCGACAGGGCCGCCTCATGCCTGCCGTTCGGCGGGCCGGACACCGGGTCATTCGGGTGGCGCGGACAGCGCGTCCCGGACTGTCGACCTGCGCCGCCGGCGACGGATCAGGACCTCAGGCTCTCCAGGTAGCCGACGTACTGGAAGGCGGTGCCCACGCCGAGCGAGGCGGCGACGGCGAGAATGATGATAATGATGAGCGAAACCTTCAGGAGTGCGCGGACCGGCACACCTTCGCGGCAGAGCGGCACGAGATTGAAGGCAAGGGCGCCGATCACCACGGTGACGCAGCCGACCCCGAAGAGCGTCAGCGAGAACGGCTGAAAGATCGCGAGGATCGACAGGACGCAAAGCGCGATGATGAGCCGTTCGATCAGTCTGGCCTGGATTGCGGTCATGGCGTCCTCAACACATGCCCGTCTTCGGTGAAGATGTGCGTGGTCCCCGGCGGGAACCGCGTATGGACCTCGTCGCGTTCGGCCAGGGGCACCCGCCAGTCGGTGACAAGGCGCAGGTCGTGACGTCCGTCGTTGAGGTGGACGAGCGTCTCCGCCCCCATGGGTTCGATGATGTCTATCCAGGTCGACAACCCGTCGTCGGCCGGTTCATGGGTAATCTCGAGATTTCGCGGACGAACGCCCAGCGTGACCCTGGCGCCGTGCCCGAGCTCCCCGATGCGCCTGTCGACCTCGATCGTCATGGACTGGCCGCCCTCGACCGCGAACTCGGCCCGGCCGTCGCCCAGATTGCGGGTCACAACGGCGGGCAGGAGGTTCATCTGCGGCGTCCCGATGAAGCCCGCGACAAACAGGTTGGCAGGCTTCTGGAAGACGTTGTGCGGCGTATCCACCTGCTCGATGCGGCCGTCGCGCATGACCGCGATCCGGTCGGCCATGGTCAGCGCCTCGAGCTGGTCATGCGTGACGATCACGGTGGGCCGGCTGAGACCCTGCAGCACCTCCTTGATTTCGCCCCGCATCTTTTCGCGCAGCTGGATGTCGAGCCTCGAGAGCGGTTCGTCGAAGAGAAAGCAGGAGGGGTCGCGGATGATCGACCGGCCGACCGCGACCCGCTGCTTCTCGCCTTCCGCGAGCTGCCCCGGCGTGCGGTCGAGAATGCCGTCGAGCTGAAGGGTTTCGGCGATTCGCGCGACCCTGGCCCCGATCTCGGCCGCCGACATCCGGTCCGCATGCAGGGGGAAGGCGAGGTTCTCGGCGACCGTGAGGCTCGGATAGAGCGCATAGAACTGGAACGACATGGCGACGTTGCGGTCCCGCGGCGCGCGGTCGTTGACCCGCTGGCCCTGCAGCAGGATGTTGCCCTCGGTCGCGATCTCGAGGCCGGCGATCATGCGAAGCGTCGTCGTCTTGCCGCAGCCCGAAGGGCCGAGAAGACACAGGACCTCGCCGTCGCCCACGTCGAGGTCGATGGAATCGACCGCCGTCAACGGGCCGAATCTCTTGGTCAGGTGTTCCAGCCGGATCGTCATTTCTTGACGGTCCCGAAGGTGACGCCTCTGAGGAGCTGGGTCTGCAGGAGGAAGGTCACGAAGAAGATCGGGATCAGGAACAGGGTGACGATGGCCGCCAGCAGCCCGTAGTCCACTCCGACCTCCCCGCCGAGCGTCCGCGCCATGGCGACAGGCACCGTCCGGGTCTCCACGCCAGTCAGCAGCAGGGCGAAGAGGAACTCGTTCCAGGTCAGGATCAGCCCGAAGACGAAGGTCGCCGAAAGTCCGGCGAGAATCTGCGGGATGCAGAAGCGGAAGAACACGCGCCGCTCGGTGGCGCCGTCGATTCGCGCGGCGTCCTCGATCTCCGGGTTGAGTTCGTCGAAGAAGCTCTTCACCAGCCACACGGAGAAGGGGATGTTGAAGGCCGTGTAGAGAAGGATGATGCCCCAGTAGGTCCCCGCCAGCCCGCTCAGCCGGAACATCAGGAAAATCGGGATGATGACGACGATCGGGGGCATCATCCGTGTGGTCAGGATGATGAAGAGGTACGTCGCGTTGCCGCGCAACGGGTAGCGGCTGAAGGCATAGGCGGCGAGCGTGCCGACGATCAGGGCGAGTCCGACGCTGGTGAAGGCGATGAAGATCGAGTTGAAGAAGTAGAGGCCCATGTCGGTCGCCTGGCTCGTGCCCGTCGTGATCGAGGCGCGGAAGAAGACCGAGGTGAAGTTGTCGAATGTCGGCGTGAAGAACAGTTTTGGCGGCACCGCGAGCGCGTCGGTTCGCGTCTTGAACGCCGTCAGGATGATCCACAGGACCGGGAAGAAGTAGATCAGGCCCACGATGCCCGTGACGGCCGTGTAGCCCCAGCCGGCCTTGCCGATCTCGCGGTGTCTGCGGAACATCAGCCGGTCTCCTCGGCGCGGCGATTCACGGCATAGAGGTAGAGACTCGTCAGCACGATCACGATGAAGAGCACGATGTAGGCCAGCGCCGAGGACTGGCTCGTGCGGAAGAACTGGAACGCCGTGCGATAGAGGTAGACGGCGATCGTTTCGGTCGACGACCCCGGACCGCCCTCGGTGATGATGTAGACGATGTCAAACAGCTTGAAGGTCTCGATCGTGCGGAAAAGGATCGCGAGCAGCAGCAGCGACCTGATGTAGGGAAACGTGATCGTCCAGAAGGTCCGCCACCGGGAGGCCCGGTCGATCTCCGCGGCTTCGTAGAGGTACTTCGGCACCGAGACGAGACCGGCGAGCACCAGAAGCATGACGAAGGGCGACCACATCCAGGCATCCGCGACGACAATTCCGGCAATGGCCCCGGCGGGGGTCGCAAGGGTCACGAACGGGTCGGAGACGAAGGCGTTCATGACGTAGGAGACGATGCCGAAGGTCGGCTCGTAGAACAGCTTGAAGAACACGCCGACGGAGACGAAGGACAGCATCATCGGCGTCAGCACCAGCATCAGCACGATCCGCCGGAGCGGAAACGCCTTGGCAAAGAGAACCGCCAGAAGAAATCCCACGATCAACTGCAGGACCACCGAGGACCCGACGATGATCGCGGTGGTCTGGAACCGTTCCCACACCTTCTCGTCGGTCAGGATGTCCTGGTAGTTCTCGAGTCCTTCGAACCGTGGCACCCGCTGGCGATTGGCGCGGTAGTTGAAGAAGCTGAGCCCGAACGACCACAGAAGCGGGAAGATGTTCATCACGAACAGGATCGCGATGGCCGGCGTGACGAGAAGCGCGCCGCGCCTCCTGGGATCCAGCAGCCACGCGCCGAACCCGTTGCCTCTGCTCATTCCGTCAGACATGAAAGCGCCGGCGCCCCGCGTTGTCGTCCGCTGGCTGGGCGAGGGCCCGGCGCCTGCCGGGCCCTCGGGTTCCCGTAACCTGAACTCACTCGATGTAGCCGCCGTCCTCAAGCAGTTCCTGCTGGAACTCGGCAACCGCGTCGAGCGCTTCCCTGGCCGAGATCTGGCCGGTGATTGCCTTGTCGAACTCCTCCTGCTGCTGGGTCAGCAGCTCGAAGAACTCCGGAATGTGCCAGACATCCTTCTGCCAGTCGATCATCTCGACATGGGCACGGTTCCACGGCCGCAGGTCGTTGTACTCCGGCATGGCCATGACGCTCATGAGGCCCGACTGTCCGCCGTTCTTCACCGCCTCGATCTGGACCTCGGGGCTGAGCCACCACTTCACGACGTTGAGCGCCTCCTCGACGACCTCCTCGCTGTTCCAGGTGGTCAGCACGAAGGGCTGTCCGCCGATATTGCCCGTCCGGTCGATCGAGCCGTCGTCCTTGCGGGTGCCGGGAGCAGGGCCGAAGGCGGACTTGTCGTGCACGGTGGATGCATTCGGATCGAGCACGGGTTCGCCGAGGCCGACCCAGTCGATGATCGCGCCGACCTTGCCCTGCATGTAGAGATCCTGGATCACGAAGATGTCCATCTGACCGGTCTGGGCGACGGGCGGCATGTGCTGCAGATAGGAGAGATACTCCTCGAAGGCCGCGACGGCGGTATCCGAGTTGACGACCCCTTCGGCCTGTGCGTCCGGAACCGACTCGTTCCAGATGTCACCGCCGTACTGCCAGACGAAGCCGTTGATCGCCATGGTCGAGAAGTCGTAGCCCTTCCCGGCCTGGTAGGCTATGCCGTAGAAATCGTCCGCCAGGACTTCCCCGGCGAGTTCCTCGCCGGCGCTTCGCTTGAAGAACTCGCCGATCTGGCCCCACTTCGTCCAGTCCGTGTCCTGCCAGTCCTCGTAGGTGCAGGGCAGGTTCGTTCCGTAGGCCTCCTGGAACGCTGCCATCTCGCCTTCATGGCAGAAGACGTCCTCGCGGTAGAAGGTCACGTAGGTGTCGGGAAACTGCGGAAAGCCGTAGTAGTGCACGCCTTCGGCCGGCGCCTCGCCCATTCCTTCAAGCTGCGCACGCGTCTTGTGGGGGTAGGTCGAATAGGCCGAGACCAGCGCCGGATGCAGGTCGCGCAGGATCGCGGTTAGCTCCGCGTCATTCTTGATGTGGTCGGTCAGGTCCATGTAGTAGCCGCCTTCCACGAAGGCGCCGAGCCACTGGCTGTCGGTCACGATCATCTGGTACTTCTGCTCGCCCGAGGTGAGCGATGCCGCGACGCGCTCGTAGAAGCTCGGCCACGGGATGAAGTCCATGTCGAGGACCGTGTTGTGCCCTGCGGGCGACGCGTAGGACCTGTCGAAGTGTTCCTTCATGAAACGGGTGGGCGGCCAGTCGGGTGCCGCCATGGTGATCGTGATGTCGGCGGACATGGCGGGCGTGCTGCCCAGTCCGGCGACAAGGGCCGACGCGGCCACGAGTCCTGTGGTCATCTTGCGAAACGTCATGTCTTTCCTCACAATGTTGATGATCTGCCTGTGTTTCTTGATCCTGCTCACCTACACGCTCGCCTCCATGCCGCCACCGACCCTGAGGCCGGACTGACGGTCGAAGACGTGCAGATCCGCCGGATCAAAGGCGAGGTCGATCTTCTCCCCCACCGAGTAGCGCGCTGCAACCTCCTCCCGGAGGACCATCTTCAGCGTCGCATTCCTGATTTCCAGATCAACCGCCGTGACGTCGCCGAGCGGTTCGGTCAGGTGAATCGTGGCGGCAAACCGTGTCGCCGGCGCATCGTCGCCGGCGAGCACGAGGTCGTGCGGTCGAAGACCGACCATGATGTCCTGGCCCTTGCCGGCGCCCGGCGCCCGGACCGTCATCGGCAGGAAGCCGAGGTCAACCTCGTCATCGGCCGGCGCCGTTGCCGGGAGCACGTTCATCGGCGGAGACCCGACCATCTGCGCCACGTAAAGGTCCTTCGGGTGCTGGTAGAGATCCCGCGGCGTGCCGACGGCGACCACACGGCCGTCCTTCATGACGCCGACGCGGCCGCCCATGGTCAGCGCCTCGAGCTGGTCGGGCGTCGCATAGAGCATCGTCATGCCGAGTTCGCGGTGAAGCCGCTTGAACTCGGCGCGCATGTCGTGGCGCAGTTTCGCATCGAGGTTCGTGAGCGGCTCGTCGAGCAGGAGAAGCTTCGGACGTTGCACGATGGCCCGTCCGATGGCAACCCGCTGCTGCTCGCCGCCCGAAAGCGTACTCGGTTTGCGGCCCAGCGTGTGCGACACGCGCAGAAGCTCCGCCACCTCCGCGACGCGGCTGCGCACCTCGCTGGCCGGAACTCCCGCCCGCTGGAGCGGATGAGCGAGGTTCGCCTCGACCGTCATGTGCGGGTAGAGCGCAAAGGTCTGGAAAATCATGGCCATCCCGCGGCCCTGCACCGGCGCCGAGGTCACGTCGCGGCCGCCGAAGCTCACGCATCCGCTCACGAGGTCCTCAAGACCTGCGATGGCCCGCAGCGTCGTCGTCTTGCCGGACGACGACGGCCCCAGCAGGCAGAAGAACTCGCCCGCGGCCACATCGAACGTCATGTCCTCGAGCGCCACGACCGCCCCGAACTCCCGGCGGAGATTCCGCACCTTCAGATCGGACATCGTCACTCCGCGTGATCGACCCGGAACGCACGCATCGGTAACGCGGAACGGTCGAACATGGGACACGGAAGGGACACCGCGTCCCGACGCGGCCTGCCCGCGCGGGCGGCCACAACCCCGGCTCGGGGCCCGCCGCGACTGCCGGCGGCCTCGGGTCTTGCGGTGATGGTGTCCATCGATCCTCCGTTGGCGGGCAATCGTGTGGCAAGCCCGCAGAAGCGTCAATCAAAACGTGCGCCCTCCCCAGGGTGGGGTCTTGCCGCGGGGGCTGCAGACAATGCAAGAAGCTTGCCGGTGCGGGAAGCCCTGACCGCCTTGCCATGCCCACACCCATCGAGGAGATGCCGATGCTTGATGTCGATCCGCACGAGCTTGCGCCGTGCAGGGAGTTCTTCGCGAATCCCGCCGGGCCGCACAGCCCGGCCCTGCAGCGCCTGCTGACGATCATGCGCGCCGACACGGTGGCCGATCCGCACGTCATCGTCGCGGCAGACGACGGGGGATTCGGTCTCGGCACCGTGAACGACCGGCGGGGGGAGCCGGTCCGCGTCTACGAGGGCGTTCACTTCGAAACCTACGGCGATGCCCTGAGAGCCATGTTCAAGCTGCGCTGGGAGATGCTGACCGGCCGGACCCTGCCCCTGGGCGAGGACATCGCGCTGGCCGGCCGGACCCTGCACCCGGCTGTCGACGAGCGGCTCCTCGCCTACGCGGATCGCTGGGACCTGCGTCCCGGGGACACCGTCAGCTTCAAGGTATCCACGGGCGGGCTGTCGACGGCCTACCGCTTCGATGTCGCCAGGATCCGATCGGCCGTCGGCCACCCGCAGGGGCCGGGAGTCCGCCTGACGCCGATGACATCTGCGGCCGACGGCGACTACGAAGGCCGCAACCAGACGACATCGGTCGGTTCCTGTATCGCGTTCGACCGGCCGTGCCCGGTGGCTCTCGACGCGTTCTCGATCCGCGTGAACGTGAAAGCGACTCTTCGGACCGGCAGGCCGCAGGCGCTCGCCGGCACCTGGGACGCGGAGTGCCAGACCGGCTTCGGGCTCTACCTGGACGACGCGGGGCGTCTCGGCGTGATCACCGGCGCCGGCCCCGGCGAGGTCTTCCGTGTCGCGACGGAAGAGCCGCTGCCTCTGGGATCCTGGCACGAAGCGGCATGCAGCCATGACCCCGCGAGCGGCAGACTGGCCGTGTCGCACCGTTGCCTGGAACGGGGACACCTGATCCGGCGCGAGGCCCGCGCCGAGAGCCGGATCGACGGTCGGCCGGTGACCGGGTCGCAGGACTTCTTCATCGGCGCATGGAAGGCCGCCGGCGGGGTCATGGGCGCGCACTTCAACGGCAGGCTGGAGGCGCCGGCGCTCTATTCGTCATCGCGATGCGACGGGGGTTCGCTCGTCGCGTCCTGGGACTTCTCGCGCGATCCGTCCGGTACCGGGATCGTCGACACCTCGCCCAACGCCTGGCACGGCCACACCGTCAACCTGCCGGCCCGGGCGATGAAGGGCAGCCGGTGGGACGGCACCGCGCACCGGTGGTCGGACAACCCCGCGCACTACGGGGCCATCCACTTTCACGAGGACGACGTGGTCGATTGCGGCTGGTCCGACGACCTTGCGCTGACGATCCCGCCGCACTGGCACAGCGGCGTCTACTGCGGGCGCTTCCATCAGGGCGGGAGCACCGCCTACGCCACCTTCTTCGTGCTCCCCGCCAGGGGCAGGCCCGGTTCGCGGCTGGCGGTGCTGATGCCGACCGCCACCTACGTGGCCTACGGCAACGACGGCACCCACGTGCAGCGCCGCCGTTTCCTCGAGCGGACCATGAACCGGTTCGCGACCCTGACGAGGAACCAGATGTTCCTGCAGATGCATCCGGAACTCGGCGCCTCGACCTACGACCTGCACGGCGACGGCAGCGGCGTGTGCTACGCATCCCGGCACCGGCCGATCATGGACATGGCCCCCGGGACGTCCGTGTGGAACTTCGGAGCGGACACGCTGATTCTCGACTGGCTCGAGCAGAACGGCCACGCCTGCGACGTCCTGACCGACGAGGCGCTCGACCGCGAAGGGGCGGCCCTTCTGGAAGCCTATGGCTGCGTCATTTCCGGAACCCATCCGGAGTACACCTCCCCGTCCATGTCGGAGGCGATGCTCGCCTACCTCGAACAGGGCGGCCGGTTCATGTATCTCGGCGGAAACGGGTTCTACTGGAAGATCGCATACCACCCCGGGGATTCCGGCCTCATCGAGACGCGCCGGGCCGAGGGCGGAGGCAGAAACTGGATCGCGGAGCCCGGCGAGTACCACACGTCGTTCACGGGCGAGCTTTCCGGACTGTGGCGGCGCAACGGCCGCGCGCCCCAGGAGCTGTTCGGCGTGGGCTACACCGCCTGCGGCTTCGACTCGGCTTCCTGGTACGAACGCACCGCGGCGAGCCGCGACCCGCGCGCCGCCTGGATCTTCGAGGGCGTCGGGGAGAACGATAGGATCGGCGATTTCGGTTTCGCCCTTGGGGGTGCGGCGGGGGCGGAGCTCGACCGGGCCGACAGGAATCTCGGCACTCCCGGACACGCGCTGGTCGTCGCCACCGCGGCCCGTCTTCCCGCCAGCTATCTCACCGTGCCCGAGGAGTTCTACCACCTGACCTCCGACATCAACGGCGAAACCTCGCCCCTGGTCAGGGCCGACATGGTGTTCTTCGAGACGCCGGCCGGCGGCGCGGTGTTCTCCACCGGCTCCATCTCCTGGTGCGACGCTCTCTCGCACGGCAACTACGACAACAACGTCGCCAGAATCACCGGAAACGTGCTGCGGCGCTTTCTCGATCCGGCGCCGTTCGATCCTCCAACCTCCGATGCCGCCGAACCTCACCCATGAGCCTTGCGACGGATCGACGCCCCGGATGCCGTCCGGCCGATGGACCTCGCACCCTGGGCGGGAAGGTCTCCGACGGCCATAGGCAGGCCGGTCGCATACCGTCCGTGGCACGGTGCCGTCTAAGCGGCCGGGGTGTAACCCCATGTTGAAGCCGAGCGGTTGCAGCACGATGACGGCTGTACCGTCCGGCAACCGGCGATACAGAAAGGTCGCAAGCTGGACCAGCGCGTTGACGGGAACTCCTGCTCACGTCTACAGCCGAGGTGGCACAGGTGGCGATGAAGTGCCTCAACTGTGTGCAACTTGAATGGAGGAAATGCCGTATGTCGGACGTTGAACGGAGATTCACAGCCGCAATGCTCGCGATCTATCATCAAGCCAGAAGCATTGGTTACACGCCCAGCATCTTCTTTCGGATGCTAAATGAGAAGGGTGCCATTCAGACGGCACGGCAGCTAATCAATGCGCCGCAGCCTTCAGATGGGTACACGCGACTCTGGGAGCTCAAGCGGCTGGATTTGAGCGTCGAAGCGGTTGTGCACGATAACGCCGAATGGCACGTGCTGTTCACGGAGAATGAACTGAGGCTTTGCAAGAGGCGACTATCCGAGTACGGGTATTTCAAGACTGACAAATGATGAGACCTGATGTCCGTCCCAGGGCAGTTTCAATACAGCGCTGATTGACGTATCAAATGACCACCACGGATTACCAATTGCCGATGATCGTTTAGCGTAAAACGGTAGATCACGACAAGGGGGCAACGCGTTGGAGAGAGAGATTGCCTTAGCAAGTCAACCGTATGTCCCGAGGGGGCAGTCATTCAGTCACCCATCAGACTCCTGTACCGTGGCACTAGACACCTTGAGCGTGCCCAACCTTCACGGATGAGCCAAGTTTTCAGAGGGGACTTCTTCAGGCGGCAAGTGGCTGTCCCTCCCAGAGTTTGCCGATCTCGTCATCGAGAGTGCGGACGACACGCCCGAGTCTGGGCGGCGCCTTGTCGTCGAAGACGGCAGCCAGTGTCGGGGTGAGTGTCCGCCGGTAGATGCGGCAGTAAGCAAGGGCGATCCTCTGTCCGGTTTGGGTCAGCCGATAGCGGTGGGACGACGGGATCCGCTCGATCAGGCCCCGCAGGCGCAGGCGTCGCAGGTCATAGGTGGCCTGGCGCGAGCCGTAGGCCTCGGTGACGAGGAGCTGTGCCACCGCTTCCCTCATCTGGCGGTTGTTGAAGCCCATGGGCAGGAAGCCATGGAGCAGGATGGCCGCCAGCACCGCCTGGATCCGTGGATCGCCGAAGCGCAGGGCGGACACCCGGCGTTCGTCGACGAGAACGGGTTGGTGCAGTTCATCGAAGGTCGCCACACCGACGGGACAGTCGTGACTGATGCGCTGGACGTCGAGAAGACGTCGGTTGGCCCGGAAGCCGACCTCCTTGAGGTCATCGAGGTTGATCAGTCTGCGCTTGATGCCGAAGTCATAGGTGTCGTTGATCACCGTCTCCGTCCGCAGGGCACGGCCTTCCTTGTAGTACTGCTTGATGCGCGAGTGCTTGTAGTCCACATGCAGCGACGGCGTGACGCCGTCGGTGATGACGCGGGTTCTGAACCGCGAGGGCGTGCGTCGGGTGACGCGACGATCGAAGATCAACTGCACATGGTCGGGACGGCCGATGTCGAGGTTCTCGCGCATGATCTCCTCGAACAGGACCCGGCCGTGAAGGGGGCGGTCGAACACCTGGGTGAGCGCGCACTCCGCCTGCAGGATCGACAGGTCGTAGCGGATGCCCCTGGCCCGGTCCTCCCTGGAGAAGGGATGAGGAAGCCGCGCCAGCCACTTGCGGAACAGTGCGTCGATCCGTGAAGCGCTGATCTCGTCTGCCACGGCCTGCATGATCACAGGATCGGCGCAGTTCAGGATGCCGTTGTCGAGAGCCTCGAAGGCCACCCGGCGCTTGTCCAGCTGCCGCTTCAGGTACTCGTGACCGTTGAGGCACAGCTTGGCGTTGTAGGGGAAGTACGAACAGAACTTGACAAAGCAGGGACCGAAGTCGTCGTCGACGAGGTAGATGTAGTAGGCATTCACCATCGCCGTGCTGGCAACCAGCTCGGGAGACGCCTTGCCCGTGGCCGGATCAACACGTCGTTGCGTACGCAGCACACGGGCCTTCTCCTGGGCCTTGCCGATGTAGAGGACGCCCTCGCCACCGGGCCAGCGGCGAAGGTACTTACTCGTCACATCGTCCTTGCGCTCACCTCTCTTGAAGCGGACGAGGTCGACACCCCGGTCCCGGGCAAAGCGCTCCAGGCTTGTCACGAACCGACGGGTCATCGGCGCCATCAGGGCCGATGAGGGAACGGGGTTGCCCCGGATCTCGCGGAAGAACCAGGCCGTCCCGCCGCCCGTCTGCAGCATCGGCACGTAGGCGTTGAGATACAGCCTGTCGAGGCATTCAAGCTCCAGCGTCGCATGATTCTCAAGGACCTCACCGGCAGAGCGTGCTATCACCATCTCTTGGACTCCGAACGATGGGTTCCCCACATGGCTATCATAGGCCAACCCAGCCCTCGGGCTGTATCAGGCGGGTCACACCGCGGAGCGGAACAGCGGGCGGAGTCCTCCTTCACACCAACAAACCAAACTCGTCGGTCTGAGGCAAAGCCTCGCTAGTTCGTGCTCGCCAGAGAACCCCTGACTTTGGCGACGCAGGAGCGAGCGGCGCGTGATCGCGGCGCCGGATCGGACGTATTTTTCACCAGCATTCAGGGGTGAATCGGGGGGCTGGCGGTCGATTCAGCGGATTTCGCACAAAATCTGCGGTGATTGCCGGCGTCCGCACGAGCCTCCCCGTTGCCGCCTTGCCGGCGGGTCCCTGCAGACAGGATTGTCGGGGGAGCGCCGTCAGGCGGCGAGGCGTCGTCGCCGGGCACGCCTGCGCAGCAGCAGGCCGATGCGGTGGATGTTGAAGGCCACGATCGAGAGCGCCACCGCACGGGCGAAGCCCTCGGCCCCGAAGGCGCGGACCCGGTCCAGACCCCGCTGCTCCAGGTTGTTGATCGCCGATTCCACCGCCGGGTGCTGCCGGCGCATGGCGATGAACTCCTCGTCCCCCTCGCGTTCCCGGTCCGCCGTCGACAGGCGTCCCTTGCGCGGCAGCACGTTGTGCTCCAGCAGCTCGTCGAGGCGGACGCGGTTTGCGGGACTGTGGAAGCCGCGGTCGAAGCTGCACAGGCGCAGATCGGGGAACCGTGCCTGCGCCGCCTCGATCATCCCCACGGCGTGGTCGACATCGCTGCCCTGCCACATGATCTCGTGATGCAGAATGAAGCCGTGGTTGTCCTCCAGGACGCACAGCGGAACCCCGAGCTCCACCGGGCAACCGGCCTTGCCCTTCGAGATCCACCGCGTGTGGGGCTCGAAGATGGAGAACACCTTCTCGGCGTGGGGGATCGTCTCGCCCTTGAGAAGACGGCGGTCCACCTGGTCGATCTGACGCCCGGCATGGGCCAGATAGTACTCGATCTTCAGGATGATCCAGGGGTCCGCACCTTTGCAGGCCAGATCCCCGAGCGATCCCTGTGCACGCTCCACCAGGTCCCGGCAGCGCTCGAGATACGCCTCGATCCGGTCGGGATGCGCCTTCGCACGGCGCGTCGAGCGCACCCGGTTGAACAGCGCCTTGACCACCCGCGTCAGGTGCTGCCACTGGCGCCAGCCGTCGACATCGTGCCGCGCCGCCGTGCGGCCCACCTCGCGAAGCAGGCAGCGCATCGCGTCCATGAGAAGGTTCACGTCCGTGGGATAGTGAACGTCCGTCTCGACCACGAAGGAGTCACAGCGCCCGCGCAACGGCTCGCCAGGCTTTTTTCTTGCGACCGCATGGCCGCTCTCCACTACCAGTTGTCCCACCTCGGCCAGAAGCTCCGGGCGCAGCAGACAGACGTTGTCCACCACCGTTTGATACTCGTACATCTCCTCGTCCGTGACGCCGCCGTGGCCCAGAAAGCGGCGCAGCGTCCTGTGCTGGTTCACCAGCTCGTGCAGGCGGTCCCAGTCGCAGCCCAGCCCCTGCATCACCACGCCCATCACCAGGATCCGCCACATCTCCATCCCCGGGCGCCCGACCGTACGGTCGACCCCGGGAAGGACGTGCTCCTCGAGAAGCGCGAACAGCCGGGTGCGCGTGTCCTCATCGCTGTAGAGGTGCTGAAGACCCTGCAGGAGTGCGGGGATGTCGTCCCGGGACTTCAGGTCGAGATCGATATCCTCGATCCGAATTTCTCCCAGTTCCATCTGTGGATTGCGGACATGTCTCATGGCGTCGACTCGCGAAGATTCCCGAAAAAGGCCCGATTCAGCGCCCCACAACGCGAAATCCGCGCCGGAGCGTGAATCTTCGCCCTCAGATATCACGAAATATCACGCCATGTCAACACTTTAGGGTTTTCTGGCAAGCACTAGGTAGCAGAATCCGTTGACTTCGAGCCGGATCGACGCAAGCCTGTTTCCCCGTCGTGCTGACCTGCGATTGCGGCGTTCGAGTTCCGCTTACAAGAGACTGATCGGAGTTGTTCATGAAACGAGATATGGACCTTGTCCGTGAGATTCTTGTGCAGATAGAAGCGACAGAGCCTGGCAAGGCAATCAGGCTCGAACTTCCGGACTACGGAGAAGCGGAAATCGGTTTGCATGTAGAACTCATGATCGAACATGGGTTGATCGAAGGGAAAGCCATTCCAGGCAGCGACGGGCCAGCCCACAGGATTCTGGCCTACAGGATCGAGAAAATGACATGGGAAGGTCATGACTTTCTGAATGCTGCCCGAAACGATACCATTTGGAAAAAATCAAAGGAAAAATGCCTCAAGGCAACGGGTGGTCTCGCTTTCGATATACTCAAGGTGTGTTTAGCTGAATTCGGCAAGGAGGCCGTCGGCCGGCCCTGAGTGGAGTGCATCCGGGATAGATTGAAGCATCACGGCTTCGCCGATCATTGCTTTAGTCGCCTCTTTCTCCCCTTCATTCCAGACGCCGAAGGGCGTCCTGACCGCGTTTCCTGAATCCTCAATCCATCGGACGATGAACGCCATTGTACAGTCGTGATTCAGCCCGAGCGGCGCTCGAATGGCAGCGCCCACCACGCAGTTGCGGAGACAGTTCCCGAGCCGCCGCGCGGCTTCTGGGCGGTACTGTAGGAAGCACGAGGTAACAGATCAGAGTGAAATCATGCACGCCGTCGGTGGTGGTGCGGACTCGCGCATGCCCGTCGCTGAGCAGAGGTCGCTGCACATGTTACCACTCCCCAGAGTCGCCACTGGTCGCGCCGGCACGGCGGACGAATATGGCGCACTACAGTGAATCATGAGGATCAGGCGCGAGGAACAGTGGGCGCTGCAAGCGCGACGACGTGGCGCAATTCTCCCTCTGTCTCGCGCCACGGCTTCGGGGTCCCCTGTTCCGGCTGCAAGAGGCGATGCTTCCGAGCAGCCTGACGGTCCGTAGCCGCGATCCGCTGATTTTGTTGTAATCTACCGCCTCCGGAACTAGTGCTTGCCAGAAAACCCTAAAGTGTTGACATGGCGTGATATTTCGTGATATCTGAGGGCGAAGATTCACGCTCCGGCGCGGATTTCGCGTTGTGGGGCGCTGAATCGGGCCTTTTTCGGGAATCTTCGCGAGTCGACGCCATGAGACATGTCCGCAATCCACAGATGGAACTGGGAGAAATTCGGATCGAGGATATCGATCTCGACCTGAAGTCCCGGGACGACATCCCCGCACTCCTGCAGGGTCTTCAGCACCTCTACAGCGATGAGGACACGCGCACCCGGCTGTTCGCGCTTCTCGAGGAGCACGTCCTTCCCGGTGTCGACCGTACGGTCGGGCGCCCGGGGATGGAGATGTGGCGGATCCTGGTGATGGGCGTGGTGATGCAGGGGCTGGGCTGCGACTGGGACCGCCTGCACGAGCTGGTGAACCAGCACAGGACGCTGCGCCGCTTTCTGGGCCACGGCGGCGTCACGGACGAGGAGATGTACGAGTATCAAACGGTGGTGGACAACGTCTGTCTGCTGCGCCCGGAGCTTCTGGCCGAGGTGGGACAACTGGTAGTGGAGAGCGGCCATGCGGTCGCAAGAAAAAGGGGATTATATACTTGACTGAAAATCGGTGACGGGCTATATTCATGCGAAATCGACGCATGGATTCGGAAATGGCACAGAAAGCACCGGGAAAGTCCTACCGCGAAGGCATCAGCATCATGGAGCTGGCCGACATGTTCCCGGACGAGGCCAGTGCGACGGCATGGTTCGAAGCCGTGATCTGGCCGGCAGGCCGTCACTGCCCGCGCTGTGGCTCCACCGAGACGGTCCACGCTTCCGCAACATCGGGCCTGCCCTACTACTGTCAGGGCTGCCACAAGCCTTTCTCGGTGCGGATCGGTACGGCCTTCGAGCGGTCCAGGGTGTCATTCCGCAAGTGGGTGTTTGCCATCTACCTCGAACTGACGAGCCTCAAGGGCGTGTCTTCGATGAAGCTGCATCGGGATATCAAGGTCACGCAGAAGACCGCATGGTTCATGCTTCACCGCATTCGCAAGGCGTGGGAGAGTGTGGAAGTTGAGACGTTTGCCGGCCCGGTCGAGGTCGACGAGACCTACATGGGCGGCAAGCGCCGCAACATGTCGAACGCCAGGCGCAAGGAACTGGCGGACACGGGCCGGGGCGCGGTCGGCAAGACGGCGGTTGTCGGGGCCAAGGATCGGGCCACCAAGAAGGTGACGGCGAAGGTAGTGCGTGACACGACCGCGGAGACGTTGCAGGATTTCGTCCGTGACCATGCGAAGGGCGGCACGATGGTCTACACGGATGAGGCCGGTTCCTATGGTGGACTGGCGCCCGAGTACCCGCACGAGACGGTCAAGCACTCGGTCTCCGAATACGTCCGGGGCATGGCTCACACGAACGGCATCGAGTCCTTCTGGTCCATGTTCAAGCGGGCGCACAAGGGCGTCTACCACAAGGTCAGCGCCAAGCACCTTGACCGGTACGTGAAGGAGTTTGCGGGCCGTCACAACGTCCGGGAACTGGACACCATCGAGCAGATGGGCACCACCGTCATCGGCATGGTCGGCCAGCGTCTCACCTATCAGGATCTGATCGCGGACAACGGACTGGACTCCGGGGCTCGGTCCTGAATGCCGCAACGCGCAAAAGCCGCTTCGACGGAGGTTGATGCCTACATCTTCATCAAGCGGAAGCTTGACGAACTAGGCTGGAACACACGCAATCCAGAACGCAACGATGAAGGGCAGGTCTGGACACAGAATCAGTGCCTGTCCAATCCTCATTTGAAGGCCCACCTTGGCCTCGACAGGCCAGAGAACATCGTCAAGGTAACTGAACAGCATCTGTGGGTCATTGAGGCGAAGCGCAGTCACGGCCAGATCGGCCAAGCGCTGGATGAGGCGAGGGGATATGCGGCTAAACTGAACCACGGATGCCGGCATAGAGTTTCCATCATCTCTGGCGTGGCCGGCAACGAAGACGACGGCTACATCGTTACTAGCCAACTCATCGTTGACGGGGATTGGCAGAATGTTCAGATCAACGGCATCGACACCACCGGGCTGCTGTCCGAGAGCGAATGCCTAAAGTTGATTGAGAGCGGCGATCCCAATCTTGAGGACCCACCGATCAACGAAGCCCTATTCATCAAGACCGCAGAGCGGATCAACAAAACGCTCCATACCGGTGCGGTCAATACGCATGAGCGAGCCAAGGTCGTGTCGGCGTTGCTTCTCGCCATGCTGACGGGTAGCGGTCCCCGAATTGAAGAACGGGACACCAGTCTGCTTGTGCAGGACATCAACAACCGTGCCGCACTTGTGCTGAGACGGCAGGGCAAGCAGAGCTTCGACGACCACATACGCCTTCTTCTACCCGCCGCCGAAGACAATCACGTGAAGCTGCGGCGGGCACTGGTGGAAACCCTGCAGGATCTGCGAGGTTTGAACATTCATTCCGCCATGAAGTCGGGAGCCGACTGGCTTGGCACATTCTACGAAGTGTTCCTGAAGTATGCTCGATGGGCGCAGAATCTCGGGATCGTCTTCACGCCTCGGCATATCACCCGCTTTGCCGCGAGGGCCATTGGAATAGGGCCACATGACATTGTGTACGACCCGACATGCGGCACCGGCGGTTTCCTCGTAGCGGCTTTCGAAGAGGTCAAGCGCTCGTGCGGGCCGAACCAGATCGAGGACTTCAAACGGCATTCTGTATTCGGACTTGAACAGGACGATGGCATTGCCGCGCTGGCCATCGTCAACATGATCTTTCGGGGAGACGGAAAGAACAATATCGAACAGGCTAACTGCTTCGCACAGCACGTCGTTTCAGCAAGAGGATCGAACGGTGTGCGCACAGCCAAATTTACCAAAGCTGCACCAGCTACTGCGGCAAGTGCTCCCGTGACGCGGGTTCTTATGAATCCTCCTTTTTCGCTTGACCGCGACAAGGAGTATCACTTCGTGAACCATGCGTTGGCACAGATGGTTGAAGGTGGCCGTTTGTTCTGCATTCTGCCCTACTCGGTTATGGCAAAGTCCGGGCAGGCAAAGATATGGCGGGAAAACCTGCTCAAGGAACACACATTGCTGTCGGTCGTCACTCTACCTATTGACATTTTCTACCCAGTCAGCGCACCGCCTGTCGGTGTGTTCATCAAACAGGGCGTTGCACATGACCATGACAAGCCGGTCCTGTGGGTTCGGGCAGAGACAGACGGGCATCTGAAATCAAAGGGCAAGAGATTGCCAAGCCCGTTGACCACCGATCATCTGGAAGACTGTTTGCCCATCGTGCGCGCGTTTCTCGACAACCCGGACATCACTATCGCCAGCAGGCCGCGGTTCATTGTTGCCGCTCAGATAAATGCCAACGACGATCTCATGGAACTGGTGCCAGAAGCCTATCTGGAGCAGGAGCCATTGGCGCATCACGATGTAAGGTACGGCATCGAGAATGTGCTGAAAGATGCGACGGCATTCCTTGTTCGCAAGCGCTCCTATATCGAGGCTCTTTTGGCGGACATGCATCAAGACATGCTACGGCGCTCCACAACGCCAACATTACCGGTCGCTTTCCACACAGACGGGTGGATTGAGCGGCGCTTGGATGAGATATTCGAACTGCAGAGAGGGGATTTTCATTCCCTCAAGAACCTGGCGGGCGGGCCGGTCGCAACAGTGTCCAGGACGGAGACCCACAATGGCGTGGTGGGTTATTTTGAGCGACCGGACAGGAGCACTCTTCATCCGATTGGTTTGGTCACTGTGAGCACGGTGACCGGCGATGCCTTTGTGCAGATGGAGCAGTTTCAGGCAACAGACAATGTTGTGATCCTCATGCCCCGGCATCCCATGCGCCGCACGACCGCTTACCTGGTTGCTGCCATGATCAATAGCCAGAAGTGGCGATACAGCTACGGACGGCAACCATACATCGGGAAGTTGTCCGCGTTGACAATCGCGTTACCGTGGCACGGAGAAACGCTAGACGAGGATGCCATTGAGTCCGCAGTCAAGAGCCAGCCCTATTGGCAATTCATCGAGACGAACATCAAAAGCGACGAATCACCATGACTGAAGACAAGAACAAACGCCAACCCCCGCCCGAGGTTGAAGTCATCAATCCCCGCTACAAGGGCGCAACGCCTGAAATGGTGGCCCGCGCACTCGCACAGTACAAGTCGCGTGACGACGAAGACGAGGAAACATGAGCGGTCATAGACCGCACCGGTTTCAGTCATGTATATAATCCCCAAGAAAAAAGCCTGGCGAGCCGTTGCGCGGGCGCTGTGACTCCTTCGTGGTCGAGACGGACGTTCACTATCCCACGGACGTGAACCTTCTCATGGACGCGATGCGCTGCCTGCTTCGCGAGGTGGGCCGCACGGCGGCGCGGCACGATGTCGACGGCTGGCGCCAGTGGCAGCACCTGACGCGGGTGGTCAAGGCACTGTTCAACCGGGTGCGCTCGACACGCCGGGCGAAGAAGCATCCGCATCTGGTCGAAGCGTATCTCGACCGCTGCCGGGACCTGGTGGCGCGGGCGCAGGGCTCGCTCGGGGATCTGGCCTGCAAAGGTGCGGACCCCTGGGCCCTCCTGAAGATCGAGTATTATCTGGCCCATGCCGGGCGTCAGATCGACCAGGTGGACCGCCGTCTTCTCAAGGGCGAGACGATCCCCCACGCCGAGAAGGTGTTCTCCGTCTTCGAGCCCCACACGCGGTGGATCTCGAAGGGCAAGGCCGGTTGCCCGGTGGAGCTCGGGGTTCCGCTGTGCGTCCTGGAGGACAACCACGGCTTCATTCTGCATCACGAGATCATGTGGCAGGGCAGCGATGTCGACCACGCCGTGGGGATGATCGAGGCGGCGCAGGCACGGTTCCCCGATCTGCGCCTGTGCAGCTTCGACCGCGGCTTCCACAGTCCCGCAAACCGCGTCCGCCTCGACGAGCTGCTGGACCACAACGTGCTGCCGCGCAAGGGACGCCTGTCGACGGCGGACCGGGAACGCGAGGGGGACGAGGAGTTCATCGCCATGCGCCGGCAGCACCCGGCGGTGGAATCGGCGATCAACAACCTGGAGCAGCGGGGTCTGGACCGGGTCCGCGCCTTCGGGGCCGAGGGCTTCGCCCGTGCGGTGGCGCTCTCGATCGTGGCCTTCAACATCCACCGCATCGGCCTGCTGCTGCGCAGGCGTGCCCGGCGACGACGCCTCGCCGCCTGACGGCGCTCCCCCGACAATCCTGTCTGCAGGGACCCGCCGGCAAGGCGGCAACGGGGAGGCTCGTGCGGACGCCGGCAATCACCGCAGATTTTGTGCGAAATCCGCTGAAGCGACCGCCAGCCCCCCGATTCACCCCTGAATGCTGGTGAAAAATACGTCCGATCCGGCGCCGCGATCACGCGCCGCTCGCTCCTGCGTCGCCAAAGTCAGGGGTTCTCTGGCGAGCACGAACTAGTGCTTGCCAGAAAACCCTAAAGTGTTGACATGGCGTGATATTTCGTGATATCTGAGGGTGAAGATTCACGCTCTGGCGCGGATTTCGTGCTGTGGGGCGCTGAATCGGGCTTTTTTCGGGAATCTTCGCGAGCTGGCGCCATGAGACATGTCCGCAATCCAGGAGATGGAACTGGGCGAGATCCGCATCGAGGACATCGATCTCGACCTGAAGTCCCGGGACGACATCCCCGCACTCCTGCAGGGTCTTCAGCACCTCTACAGCGATGAGGACACGCGCACCCGGCTGTTCGCGCTTCTCGAGGAGCACGTCCTTCCCGGGGTCGACCGTACGGTCGGGCGCCCGGGGATGGAGATGTGGCGGATCCTGGTGATGGGCGTGGTGATGCAGGGGCTGGGCTGCGATTGGGACCGCCTGCACGAGCTGGTGAACCAGCACAGGACGCTGCGCCGCTTTCTGGGCCACGGCGGTGTCACGGACGAGGAGATGTACGAGTATCAAACGGTGGTGGACAACGTCTGCCTGCTGCGTCCGGAGTTGCTGGCCGAGGTGGGACAACTGGTAGTGGAGAGCGGCCATGCGGTCGCAAGAAAAAAGCCTGGCGAGCCGTTGCGCGGGCGCCCTTCGTGGTCGAGACGGACGTTCACTATCCCACGGACGTGAACCTTCTCATGGACGCGATGCGCTGCCTGCTTCGCGAGGTGGGCCGCGCGGCGGCGCGGCACGATGTCGGCGGCTGGCGCCAGTGGCGGCACCTGACGCAGGTGGTCAAGGCGCTGTTCAACCGGGTGCGCTCGACGCGCCGTGCGAAGGCGCACGGATCGAGGCATACCTCGAGCGCTGCCGGGACCTGGTGGAGCGCGCGCAGGGATCGCTCGGGGATCTGGCCTGCAAAGGTGCGGACCCCTGGGCCCTCCTGAAGATCGAGTATTATCTGGCCCATGCCGGGCGTCAGATCGACCAGGTGGACCGCCGTCTTCTCAAGGGCGAGACGATCCCCCACGCCGAGAAGGTGTTCTCCATCTTCGAGCCCCACACGCGGTGGGTCTCGAAGGGCAAGGCCGGCTGCCCGGTGGAGCTCGGGGTTCCGCTGTGCGTCCTGGAGGACAACCACGGCTTCATTCTGCATCACGAGATCATGTGGCGGGGCAGCGACGTCGACGACGCGGTGCCGATGATCGAGGCGGCGCAGGCGCGCTTCCCCGACCTGCGCCTGTGCAGCTTCGACCGCGGCTTCCACAGTCCCGCAAACCGCGTCCGCCTCGACGAGCTGCTGGAGCACAACGTGCTGCCGCGCAAGGGACGCCTGTCGAAGGCCGACAGGGAACGCGAGGGGGACGAGGAGTTCGTCGCCATGCGCCGGCAGCACCCGGCGGTGGAATCGGCGATCAACAACCTGGAGCATCGGGGGCTGGACCGGGTCCGCGCCTTCGGCGCCGAAGGCTTCGCCCGCGCGGTGGCGCTCTCGATCGTGGCCTTCAACATCCACCGCATCGGCCTGCTGCTGCGCAGGCGTGCCCGGCGACGACGCCTCGCCGCCTGACGGCGCTCCCCCGACAATCCTGTCTGCAGGGACCCGCCGGCAAGGCGGCAACGGGGAGGCTCGTGCGGACGCCGGCAATCACCGCAGATTTTGTGCGAAATCCGCTGAATCGACCGCCAGCCCCCCGATTCACCCCTGAATGCTGGTGAAAAATACGTCCGATCCGGCGCCGCGATCACGCGCCGCTCGCTCCTGCGTCGCCAAAGTCAGGGGTTCTCTGGCGAGCACGAACTACCGCGCCGCTCTTCGCGGGCTCTTTGGCCACGATGCGGGCGATGGCTTCCTCGCGGACGGTCCGCCCGGCGCCCTTTCCGGCCCCCGAAGGCTCATACAGATAGAGCGGTTCGGGGATATGCGCAGGGTTCTCGGCCATCTCGACGATCGGCAGCATGTAAGCCCAGTCGCTGGCGAGATCGACGTAATCGCCGTCGAGGCGCAGCATCCCGTCCGGTATGGCGTCGAAGAGCCTCTTTCGGAACGAGCGGAGATGCTGCCACACGTTGCCGCCGCGGCGTGCGCCCGGCCGTTCGAAGCACACCGGATAGTCCGCCGCCTTGTCGGTGCGCAGCATCGAGCCGACGGTCACCTCGGCACCCCTCTCGTACTCCGCCGCCAACCGCTCAAGCACCCGATCACCGATCAGGGCGTCGTCCGCGTCGAGGGTCACGATCACTGTCTCGCCATCGGCGCAAATCGTCCTGATCGCGGTCACCATGTTGGCCAGCAGGCCGCGGCGGCGGCGGTTGCGAACAACGGTGCAACGCTCCCCGAGCGTCCCGCAGGTGATCTCGAAGTGTTCGGCGAACATGGGCCCGGACGCATCGTCGATGATCACCGCGCCCCATCGCGGCCCTTTCTGCCGGGCCATCGATTCGAGACACCGTCGGAACCGGCCTGGCGGCACGTTGCGGCCCGAGACGACGAAGACAAACGGTTCGCGCCGAGGCGGTCCCATCCATTCGACAATGCTCCCCGTCCAGTCCGGCTTTCCCTGCTGAACGCGTGGCACCACGCCATGCTCGATGCGGTCGAGCACGGCGAACCATGTGGCGATGTCGTTCTTGCGGGCGTTCCGCGGATGGACATGGAAGGTCCGGCGGTCGCCGCCGCGAAACGACCGGCCCGCCCCCGCCTCAATCGCCAGGTCGAGAGCCCGGTGCCAGGGAAGCGCGAGGCGGTCTCCGCCGGTCCGGTTCGGCAGCGGCCTCGCGTCCCGCAACCGGGCGAGATCGATCATCCCGGCGCGTGCTTCCGTCCGCCATGCACCACGCATTCCACGGTCGGTCCAGGGCCGGTCGTGGTCCATGGCGATGTTGAGCGCCACGGTCAGCGCGCCCGGCTCACCGGTCAGGACCGCCAGCATCTCGGCCATGTAGTCGTGGTCCCGGTCCATCCGGGCGATCATGAGATCGGCGTCCACATGAAGGGCGTATCGCGTTTCGCACGCCTCGAACCCCGCCAGCGTGGAAGCGAGCTGTGCGCCGGTCGCGGCGTGTGCGCGCGCCGAAGAAATGCCGAACCACCGCCGGTTGAGTGCAGCGGCGGCTCCGCCATCGCCGGGGCCCTCGACGATCCGGTCGATCCATCCGGCATCCTTCAGGCGGCACGCTTCGCGGCGAAGGCCGCTCAGGCTGCCGCGCGCGTACTGCCTCAGGAACCCGTCTTCGCGCGAATCGATCGCCAGGATCCGCTCGGAGAACGCCCGAGGTCCCTCAAGCTGCGCGACCAGGTGGCGCACCTGCGCGTCGAGCGTGGCGGCTTCCATGGCGCAGGTCTTGATCAGCAGCGTGACCTCGCCAGGCAGCGGCACGAGCGGACGGAGTTCGAACGCGAGATGCTCCGACATCGGCTCGAAGCGCTCCAGATCGACCGACGGCTTCTCCACGCGCCGGGATACCGCCAGGCCCGCGCGGCCGAACTCCCGCCGCAGCGCCCGTTCCGGCCGATGGACGTCCCGGCGCACCCGACCTGTCGCGCGGATCATCTTCCGCCACGCGAAGGTGGCCTCGTAGCGGGCGCAGGTCGGCAGCTCCCGGTCGGCTTCAGGGCTCGGCCCGCCAAACGTGAAGTGCGGATCGCATACCGTCACGATGACCCGGCCGTTTCCGGTCACGGAGGCGCGCAGGTCGGAAAGAATCGCGCGCAGTTCGGCGGCGTCCTCGACGGTGCAGAGCACGCGGCGGCATACCACGAGATCGAACGGTCCCGCCGCCAACGCCGCGTTGCGCTCATGTGTGAAGCGGAGATTGCCTGCTTCCCGGCAAAGCGATTCCCACCGCCGTCGATGAGCGCGATCCGGGTCATAACCGAGAACTCGCGCCCCGCGCATCGCCACCTCCCGAGTGAGGCGGCCTTTGCCGCATCCGTAGTCGAGAACGTATCCGGCCCTACCTGTCATGCCGAGCACGACATCCTCGGGCGCCTCGTGACGCCCTGTCATGCGCCGGACCGCTTCGTGGAAGTGGTCGAATCCTTCGAGCTCGGGAATCCGCGCGTCGTTCAGCGCACGCCGCATGATGTCCTTGAGGTCTGGCCGGTTCGCCCAGCGCCAGGAGAGCCATGCCCGCCGGCACATCGCGTCGAAGTCGCGTTCGCTTTCCAGCGGACGAAGATCGGAACCGTAGTCGATCAGGCGCACCCGCCCTTCGACCACGCGCAGGTTGTCGGGATGGATATTGCGGCAAACGATGCCGTGGCGCCGGCATTCGGCGAGCAGTTCCACCATGCCAGGCCCGTAACCACCGTGGTACGGTTCGCTGGGCTCGAACGGATAGACCAGCACCGCGCGATGGCTCGACTCCCGAAAATCGAGCACGGGGTAGAGGCAGCGCGTGTCGCGCCAGGCTCCGACCAGTGTGCGCAGGAACGCCGGGACGTCGACGACATGCGACGACTTCAGGTAGTCGAAGACCTTGAACACGCGTTCTCCGTCGGAAAGCGCGACTCCTTCCGCGCCGCATCCCAATACGGCGAGCGGACCGGCGGGAGCGGCCAGCTTCCCGGCAACGGCCCTGGCGTTGGCGATTCTCTCGTCCGTGAGCCCGCGGAGCAGAGCCGCGGAATCCTCGAGCCGAATCCGATGGTCCTCGACTGCGGTCGGCAGTTGCTCGAGAAACTCACGAATCTGACGATCCGTCAGCGCTCCGGCTTCGCGTTCGACGCGATTCAGGGTTTCCATCGTATAGAGATCCGCCAGGCGGGCGGTGAACGTCCGGAGCCGGTCGAGTTCGCATCGATACTCGTCTTCCCGCCACCAGCATCGGTCGTCTTCGACAAGACGATGCAGAACCCGCGAGAGACCCCGGATGCGATGGAAGGAGAGGCGGAATGCCGCCACCCGTTCGTCGAGGAACTTGCGCGCCCGATCGGTGAAACCGTGCAGCATCCTCTCGACCACTTCCAAGCCGAGGTCGTCCGTGGCCCGGAACACGCCGGGCGTATCCTGGAGTGCCCTGAACGCGGCGTAGCCGCGAATGTCGTCGACGATGCGCTCCACATCCAGCCCGCCCGTCGGGAGGCCGGCGCGGTCGTGATAGAGCGCGATCGGCAGGCTCGCGACCCTGCGGCCGAAGTAGCGGTCCTGCAGCAATGCCCACGTCATGTCGGAGCGCCGGCTGGGCCGGCCGTCGATGGCCGGCGAAGGATTGGGGGCCAGCCTCAGGGCCTCGACGTCGAGCACGAACGTATTGCCGCCGCGCTGAAGACCGCCGACCTGCGACAACGGATCGATATCCTCGTTCACGGCAAGAGGCCGGAAGACCTGCTCCCCGGCCAATATCCGCTCCGCCGTACGGGACATGCGCGTGAACGCTGCGCCCACGGTCTCGCCGGGAAACTCCGGGGTGATCCAGAACGGCGTTTCCAGCCTGTCGGTCTCGTTGCGGGACAGGTCATAGTAGTAGTCGTGCCGGCCGGTTCGCAGCTTGGCATTATCCAGACTGCGGTCAGGCAGGGCCGACCGGGGGTCCTGCGCAGCCAGCCATTGCAGGGACGCGACGAGGTCCACGAGTTGAACCCGCACCGTCGCCGCGAACGGCAGCGGAGGCGCTCCGGTGTAGGAGCCGATAGCGATGTCGACGCTGCCCGCCGCGTGGAGCCGGCGAAGCTCGCGCAGCACCGGCGCGAGCCTTCGGGACCGCCGGCGCAGCCGTCCCTCCTTGTCGATGACGAGCGGATCGAGCCGCATGTCGTCGTCGACGATCCAGACGATCGAACCGGGACGGCTGCTCGCGAAGGCGTACAGGTATGACTGCAATACCGTCCGGGCGGGGGCGATGGGCAGCCTGCGTCCCCGGCCCGCGCCTCCGTCGGGGACCATCCCGTTTCCAGCGTCTTCGAGATGCCGCGCTCGATCCACCAGGTGGATCCTCTGGCCATCGGAGCGCTCGCGCTCGACGAGTTCGCGCAAAGCCCTGTCGGATGTCCGACTCGTTCCGTTCTCCAGGATCAGCACGTCATGGCCCGACAGGCCGGGCTCCTCGGCAAGCTCCCGGAGATCCGCAAGCAGGTTGCCGACCCGATCGAGCCTCGCCGTGTCGGCAATCAGGCCGACGATCAGATGAGGTGGGGGCTGAAGAGACGCCCGAGGCTGCAGGGGGGCTGGCGGCGAGTTCCCGGGTCGCGGATCGTCGTCCATCGCCGGACCGATCGTCGCTTCTGTCCATCCAAAGTATCGCCCGGCCCGCATCCGAAACGCCGCACGTTCGATACCGGACATCCGGCCGCGATACTTGCGGAAGAACCGGTCCAAGCCCGTGGTCTTGGCGGAAGATCCGGGTGTCGACAGACGCTCACACGACTCGCAGGCAAAGTGATGGACCGTGGGCTCCGAGGTGGTGCCGTAGCGCAGGCCGGGCAACTCCGCGAGGCGGACGCACAGGTCCCGATCCGTGCAGCTCGGCAACGATTCGTCGAACATGCCGGCTTCGAGCAGCGCGCTCAGGCGGACGCCCAGGTTGCTGCCCTGAATCCCGGGATTTCCGATCAGAAAGTCCGCAATGTCGAGCGACCGGGGCGGCGTCTTCAGACGCGGCTCCGCGGCCTCACTGATCCGCCAGAACGGCACTGCCACCATGTCGAAGTCGTGTTTCTCGACCGCGGCAATGCATCTCTCAAGATGGCGCGGCTCCCAGCGGTCGTCGTCGTCGAGGATCGCGACGTGAACCTGCCGGGGATCCCCACATGTCCGCAGCAGGTGGTCCAGGCCGGAGTTCCACGCCCCCGACGCGCCCCTCGTGCGGCGGTTGCGAAGAAAGTCGACCGCAATGCCGGTCGGCCGCCACGCACGCACGGTCCGTGCTGTCCCGGCAGCGGCCGCATCGTCAGTCGAATCGTCCACGATGACGACCCGGGACGGAGGTCTCGACTGGCTTGCGATGGAAGGAAGGGCCCGGCACTGAAACAAGGCCGGCCGATCGGAGGTGGCGATGAGGACCGCCACGGTGATGTTCTCAAGACGAAGCATGATTGCCTCCCGGATGATGGAAGTCGAATCTCCGGTCCGCCGGGAGCAGGGGAGCGCTGCAAGGCGCCGCCCCTTCGGGGAGTCCCTCATCCGGGATCCCCGAAGGCATTGCTCCACCGTCCCTGCGAACGGAAGGGTGCAACGGGGATATGTGAGCTTGCGGGGATGGTTTCAAGAGCCTGTCGCTGATCGGCCAAGACCGCGCATTGGGCACAGCCCGGCAGGCGCAGCTGCACCGCAGGTATCGCTCTCTACTGGGACGGGCTTCCGTCGCTCACCGCCAAAGGACGCCTCCGCCGCGCGTTACGAGTGCCCGGCCGACGAGGTCCATGCTGTCGGCAAGGTAATCTGGACGGTCACGCGTGCCTAACCGTCGTCGACTATGCTCTCCGGCCGCGCCGGGGAGGGGATGCCGATGACGGCGCCGCACTGCCGCAGCGCGGTGCGCCCTACCGCCACACCGCGACGTTCAGCTTCATTCCGTGCTCGACCGGCGGACCGGCTGTTGGAGGGCGGACGGCGGGTCGCCTCGAGGCCGAGCGGGAAGGACTGCCAATGCCCGGACACGAGCCTCCAGCCGACGTGGTACTCCCGATCGAACCCGTGCCCCATGTACGGCATGCCGGTCAGGCCGGCCGACAGCGACAGCCCGTACCCGAGCTCCTTGCCAAATCGCGCGGACCACTGGTCGTAGCCGCCGTCCTCGTGCGCGAACAAGCTGTAGAGGCGTAGCTCCGACACGCGGCCTCTCGACGGATCGGACCATGCCGGGCCGATGCCGATCTCGACCTCCGAGGCGGTCTCCGCATCGCCACCGTCGTGACGAAAGCTGAGCGTGAACGACGGCTCCACCGAGCCGCCGCCGGAGAGCGCGGGCCGGGTGGTGACGCCGGGGTCGCTACCGCGTCAGGCCTGAGACAACCGCGAGCCCACCCACACCGATCGCTTGTGCGCCTTCGTCAAGCAGATCATGGCCAAGCTCGGCGACGATGCGGCCAGCCCCGGATGGATCCCCAACGAGCGCGGCGTCGGATACCGAGTGCCCAAACCCGACGAACGCTGAGCGGTAGTGCCGGGCGATGCGTCGCGGGCCGTAGCGCCGCTGCAACTCCGTTCGACCGCTGTCCCGGCACCTTGTAGGAACAGGCAGATCGCGGGTGTGAAGTTGACCAACCCGCCCCATCCCGCGATCTCCTCTGCCTCCATTAGCGCTGACGCGCGCCTTGACCTGACTACCTCAAAGCCCGAGCCTGTCCAGTATCGAAGAAGGGCATGAAGTCTCGCGTTTTCCGCAAAGGCATGGTAATCTGCGTTCACCCAGAACGCCATATGAGGTCACCAGCAAGCCCGAGGACACTGTCATGACACGACAAGCGTTTGACGAATTCATCAAAAAGGCCAACGTCAGAACCCGAAACTCGACAGTTGACTGGAACGAGCAGCGGGACGAGTGGTGTACCTATTTGAAGAAATTCTACGATATGGTTGACGCATTTGTCGCCGACTACGTTGCCAACCAGCAGATGTCCATCAAACGCAGCAAGAAAAAACTAAATGAAGAAAACATTGGAGAATACGACGTCGACGTTCTTTCGATAAACATTGACTCGACAACGCTTACCCTCACACCGATCGGCACTCTTCTAATCGGCGGCAAGGGACGGGTCGATATGACGGGCCCTTGGGGCAAGGTCAAGTTTGTACTGGTTCCAAAGGGTAGCAGCCGACCACGCACCGTCGTCAGACTGGTTGATCCCGACAGTCCATCGGAAACAGACGTTCCAGAGCCCATTGAAGAGTGGGAGTGGAGGATAATGACGGCACCTCCGCAGATCAGCTATCTGCCCCTCGACGCAGATGCATTTTACACCGCTATGCTGGAGGTAATTAATGGTTAGGCCTGGTTTGCTAGTCTTTTCAAACGAACACCTTCCACTAGAGAAAATTAGCAGGCAGTATTCCAGCGTAGAAAACTCGATTGAACTGCATTTTTCCCGTAACAACCCGCGTTTCTCGCAAATTTTTGCGTTGTATTCTTCACAGGAAATCCGCGAAGAACACGATGCCTGTCTTCTCGAACATGAACTCGGCACGTCCATGACTGTCCTCGCAGCAGTTGAAGCTGCGTTTAGAATCGATTTCGAGCTGCGCTGTCAGAGCGCAAACATCGATCCGATATCGATTCACCTGAGAACGATGCGACGCGGGCGACCGCAGCACTCGATTTCATTCGTGCGAGACATATTGCACGTTTGGGAGCAGGTGTTTCCATCGGGAAGGCAGGCCATACCTGCAATGCGCAAGGCATACCAATTTCGAAACTGGCTTGCTCACGGTCGATACTGGAATCCCGATACCGACAAGTTTGAGTATGACGATTTGTATGCCCTTGCGGAAGAGGTATTTGCGATCTTTCCGCTTGAAGGACTGAATTGAACGCAGAAACGTCACAAGTGGACTACCAGTCAAAAGATCGAGCCGTTCAGCTGCTGTCGCCAGTCGCCAGAATCCCCGGGAACGTGCTGCGGCGCTTTCTCGATCCCCCGTAGACTCCCTATCCGGCCTCCGATGCCGCCGAACCTCGATCATGACCTTGATGCCTTCCTGCCCATGATCCGCGCGCCCGGGGCGGCCGTGAATGCGGTCGCCAGTGGAGCGACGCAGGCCACCGATGGCGCCTGCACCCCGGGCGCCGATGTTCGACCGTCATCGGAGCACCCGGCGCCGTCCGGGTCAGGCATTGTCACGGCGCCGGCCGGGACATCCAGCCCTTCCAGGCAGGGGTGCCGCAGATCGCACGGCTGTCTGACGATGGTCTCTGCGCGGGGCCGGGGCTGCAGGACGCGCCGGCTGGTCCGGGGATTTCGAAATGTGTCAGCGGGTTCACGGTGCCATGCCGATGACGGATCGTGGAGCAGGCGTTCGCCGGATCGCACGCGAGGCCCGATCACCTCTCGAGATAGGCGCGCATGGCGGCCTCGGCTCCATCGGACCAGATCTTCCGCAGCCAGTGCGCGAACTGAGTCCGGAACGCCGCATTGTCCGCAAGGCCGCCATAGAACTGGCGCTGGTCCAGCCATGCCTGCGGGGTCTCGCCGGCCAGGGCCGCCGTCTCGACGAGATCCGTCCACATCGGATCGTTGGGTTCGATGACGGTGCCGTCCTCGCGCGAGCCTGCGCACATCCGCGCCCAGAGGGCCTCGGCCAGGGCCAGGCCGGCGACGGGGCTCCCGGCGGTCAATGCGTCCCGGATGACCGGCAGGACGAAGCCCGGGTGGCGGGAAGAGCCGTCGAAGGCGACACGGCGGGTCGTATCGGGGATCCCGGGGTTGGAGAACCGCCGCCCGATCAGGCTGACGTAGGCCGCAGGCGCCATGCCCGGTACCGCCTGGACAAGGGGAACGATCTCGTCCATCGCCACCTTGTAGAAAAAGGCCCCGATCACGGGATGCTCCATGCAACCCGAAATGAACCCGACCGAAAGGATCTCTCCCGCATTGGCGATGATCTGGTGACCGCCGTTGAGGATCCGGATCTTCATTGCTTCGTAGGCATGGACGTCGTCCGTGAACGTCGCGCCGACCCGGTCCCAGTCGGGACGCCCTGCGCAGAAATCGTCTTCGATCACCCATTGGCGGAAGTTCTCGTGCGCGACCGGAACGGCGTCGCCGATGCCGAACCCGCCGGCCAGCGCCAGCTCCTTCGGTCCGCTCAAAGGGACGATGCAGTCCACCATGGAGTTCGGAAACGAGCACCGGGCGTCGATCCAGTCGGCGAGGTCGGGATCGCTCAGACGCGCCAGCGACACGACGGCCTGGCGCAGGATCGCGCCGTTGCCCTGGAGATTGTCGCAGCTTTGCCCGGTGAAGGGACCGGCGCCGCTGTCGCGTCTGAGGCGCAACGCGGCGGCCATGGCGCCGAAGGCCGTGCGCGGCGTGCCCGGGTGTGCGGCGTCATGCCGGATGTCAGGGTGGTCTGCGTCGAAGCCGCTGGTGGCGGGATCGACGTAGTATCCGCCCTCAGTGACGGTGAGGGTCACGATCCGGATGGCAGGATCCGCCATCTGCCTGATCAGCGCGCCATTGTGCTCCTCGACCGGGACATAGCCGATCATCGAGCCGACGACCTCGGCCGATGCACCTGAGGGGTCGAGTTCGATCAGCGTCGTCAGGTTGTCCTGCGCCAGAAGCTTGAGCCGTTGTGCCGCGTCGCGGGGCCGCACGCCCGCACCGACGATGGCCCAGTCGTGCGCCTCACCCTGCTGCATAAGCCGGTGGAGATACCAGGCCTGATGGGCACGATGGAAGTTGCCAAGGCCGATATGGACGATGCCGGGAGTGAGCCTCGATCTGTCGTAAAGAGGTCTCCTGACCCCGTCGGGAAGCCGGCGAAGCGCGGCGTTCGACAGTTTCACCGGCATTGACGTCAGCTCATCCAGTTTCCGCCATCGACATTGAGCGTCTGTGCCGTGATGTAGCGCGCGTCATCGCAGGCGAGGAAGACGCACGGATCCGCCACATCCGCAGGCACGCCCATGCGGCCGAGCGGTACGGCTTCGCCGACTTCCCGCTTCTTCTGGCCTATGGGCTTGTCTTCGTATGCCGCAAACTGCGCATCGACCACGTCCCACATCGGCGTGTCGACGACACCGGGCGCGACGGCGTTGACGCGGATGTTGTCCCTTGCGAGTTCCAGCGCCAGCGACTGGGTGATCGAGATGACCGCCGCCTTGGTCGAACAATAGATCGTGACGTTCGGCTCGCCACGCCTTCCCGCCTGGCTGGCGAAGTTGATGATCGCCCCGCCGCCCCGCCTTCTCATTCCCGGCACCACTGCCTGAATGGCGAAGATCGTGCCGCCGACGTTCACGTCGTACTGGCGGCGATAGTCCTCCTTCGTCACGTTGTCGATCGAGGCCATGTTGAAGATGCCGGCGTTGTTGACGAGGATGTCGATACCGCCCCACCGCGCCTCCACGCCGGCAACGCCCGCAAGGATGGATTCGAGATCGGTCACGTCCATGGCGACGGGCATGCCGTTCCTTCCAAGCGCATCCGCGGTCCGCCCCGCCTCCGCTTCCAGGAGATCCGCCACAGCGACCCTTGCGCCTTCGCGGACATAGGCCTGGCAGACACTGCGCCCGATGCCGCGAGCGCCTCCCGTCACGAGGGCGACCTTTCCTTCCAGCCGTTTCATGTGATGCGCAGGCCGTCGGCGTCGAACCTGTGCAGGTGGTCGAGGTTCGGCGTGAGATGAATGGTATCGCCGTAGTGAAGGTCGATCTCGCCGCCTGCGCGGACGGTCAGCGGTTCGGAAAGGCCATCGACGGCCACATGGAAGAACGTGTCGCTGCCCAGGTGCTCCGAAACACCGACGGTGCCCGTCCACATGCCGCCATCGGCGGAAACGTCGATATGCTCGGGCCGGATGCCGATTGTGTGGGCCCGGTGCCTGGAAGCTTCCGTTCCTTCGATGAAATTCATCCTGGGGCTGCCGATGAAGCCCGCAACGAACGTGTTCCGCGGACTGCGGTAGAGCTCGAGGGGACTTCCCACCTGCTCGGTGACACCCTCCTGAAGAACGACGATCTTGTCGGCCATGGTCATGGCCTCCACCTGATCGTGGGTGACGTAGACCATCGTGGTCCTGAGCCGCTTGTGAAGCTCGCTGATCTCGAGGCGCATGCCGACGCGCAGGGCCGCATCGAGATTCGACAGCGGTTCGTCGAAGAGGAACGCCGCCGGTTCCCGCACGATGGCGCGGCCGATGGCGACGCGCTGACGCTGGCCGCCGGAGAGCTGGCCGGGACGCCTGCCGAGGTACTCGGTGAGATTCAGCACACGCGCGGCTTCCTGGACCCGACGCTCCCGCTCTTCCTTGGGGACGCCCGCCATCTTCATCGGGAAGGCGATGTTCCTGCGGACCGACATGTGCGGATAGAGCGCGTAGGACTGGAACACCATGGCCAGCCTGCGCTTTGCGGGCGGCACGCCGGTCGCGTCGCTGCCGTCGATGACGACGGACCCTTCCGTGACATCCTCGAGGCCTGCGATCAGCCGCAGCAGGGTGGACTTCCCGCAGCCCGAAGGCCCGACGAAAACCACGAATTCACCGTCTTCGATGTCGAGATCCAGCGGCGGAATGACTTCGACGGAGCCGAAGGACTTGCTGACCCCCTTGAGCTGTATGCGTCCCATCGTCTCGATTCCTCACTTCACGGCGCCGAAGGTCAGGCCGCGCACGAGCTGTTTCTGGCTGAACCAGCCCAGGACCACGATCGGCGCTATGGCCATCACGCTGGCCGCGCTGAGCTTGGCGTAGAACAGGCCCTCGGGGCTCGAATAGCTGGCGATGAATGCCGTCAGCGGCGCGGCCTGGGCCGACGTCAGGTTCAGTGTCCAGAACGCCTCGTTCCAGGCAAGGATGATGTTCAGAAGCACCGTCGAGGCGATGCCCGGGATGGCCATGGGTGTGAGGACGTGAAAGATTTCCCCGCCCAGCGACGCCCCGTCCATCCTGGCGGCCTCGAGAATTTCAACCGGGATCTCGCGGAAGTATGTGAAGAGCATCCAGATCATGATGGGCAGGTTGATCATCATCAGCACGAACACCAGCCCGACCCGGCTGTCCAGAATGCCCATGTCGCGGAAGATGAGGTAGATCGGAACCAGCACGCCGACCGGCGGCAGCATCTTGGTCGAGAGCATCCACATCAGCACGTGCTTCGTCCGCCTGGTTGGCACGAAGGCCATCGCCCAGGCCGCCGGGACCGCAATCAGCAGACCGATGAAAGTCGAGCCGACCGAGATAACGACGGAATTCAGAAAATGCTTCGGGTAGTCGGACCGTGCCTGGACGGCACCGTAGCTCTCCGTGGTCCAGCCCGTGCCGAAAAGCACCTCCAGCGGCGCCTTGATCGCATCGACTTCAGACTTGAACGACAGGATCACGATCCAGAGAACCGGGAAGAACATCAGGCACCCCAGCGCGCCGGCGACCCCCGTTGTGACGACCTTGCGTGATGTTCCGACGGAACGTGCCATGGCGTCTTCCTCACGCGTCCAGATTCTTGCCGATCATCCGCATCAGGAAAATCGCGACGATGTTGGCGAGAATGATGGCGATGACGCCGCCGGCACTGCCCATGCCCACGTCGAACTGCAGCAGTGACGATACGTAGATCAGGTACGTCAGGTTGGTCGTCGACGTGCCGGGGCCGCCGTTGGTGGTCACGAGAATCTCGGCAAAGATCGACAGGAGGAAGATCGTCTGAATCAGGATGACGACCGTGATGGCACGCGCCAGGTGGGGCAGCATGATGTGGAAGAATCTCGAGACCCGGCCGGCGCCATCCATCTCGGCGGCCTCGATCTGTTCCCGATCGAGGGACTGCAGGGCCGTCAGCAGGATCAGCGTGGCGAACGGAAGCCACTGCCAGGACACGATGAAGATGATCGAGAGGAGCGGGATTTCGCTGAAGAACGAAATCGGCTCCACCCCAAGCCCCTGCGCCAGGTGTCCGAAGATTCCGTTGACCGGATTCATGAACATGTTCTTCCAGACCAGGCCGGACACCGTCGGCATCACGAAGAACGGCGCGATGACCATGATCCGGATGACGCCCCGGCCCCACATCGGCTGATCGAGCAGGAGGGCCACCATGATTCCGCCGGCCACCGTTATGAGGAGCACGCCGCCGACCAGAAGAACCGTGTTGATGATTGCCGCCCTGAAACTCGGGTCGGTCACGAACCAGTAATAGTTTTCCCACCCGGCGAATGGCATGGCGCCGGGCATGAGCAGGTTGTAGCGCAGAAACGAGAATAGATCGTCAGACCCAGTGGAACAAGCATCCATCCAAGCAACAGCACGAAGGCCGGTGAGATCATCATCCCGGCTGCTGCGCGTGAAGCTCTTGTCGCCAAGCGATCCTCACTCTCGAGTCGGTTTCACAACGCGAAAAGAACGTGCGGGCCGGCTCTCCCCTGTCGAGCCGGCCCGCACCGGGAGACTGCTACTCGATGTAGCCCGCCTTGGTCATTTCGCGGACCGCAAACTGCTGGCTGTTGGCCAGGGCCTGTTCGACCGACTGCTGGCCGGCGAGCGCCGCTGCGAGCTGCTGTCCCACATAGTTGCCGATGCCCTGGAATTCCGGGATCGCCACGAACTGCACGCCCGTGTAGGGGACCGGATCCCTCGTCGCGTCGGCCGGATTGGCCGCCAGGATCGAGTTCAGCACGGTTTCGGCAAAGGGCGCGGCCTCGGAGTACGCGGGATTGGCATAGGTCGAGGCGCGTGTGCCGGGAGGTGCTGCGACCCAGCCCTTGGTCTCACCGACCAGTTCGACGTAGGCCTGGCTCGTCGACCAGGCGAGGAACGCCTTGGCCGCATCGGCCTGCTGCGAGCTTGCCGGGATCGCCAGCGCCCAGGCCCAGAACCAGCCCGTGCCCTTGTCGGTCACCTGCTTGGGCGCCTGGAAGAAGCCGGTCTTGTCGGCGACGGAGGACTCGTCGGGATTGTAGATATAGCCTGCGGCCGATGTCGCATCGACCCAGGTGGCGCACTTGCCGTCCGCAAAGAGCGCGCGGTTCTCGTTGTGGCCGTTGGATTCCGCGCCCGGAGGGCCGTAATTGTTCATCAGGTCCACATAGTACGTGACCGCGGCCTGCCATTCGGCGCTGTCGATCGTCGGATTCCAGTCCATGTCGAACCAGCGGCCGCCGAACGCATTCACCAGCGGACCGATGAACGCCATGTTCTCGCCCCATCCGGCCTTGCCGCGCTGGCAGGTTCCGAAGACGCCGTTGTCGGGATCATGCACCTGGGCGACAATCTCGGCGAACTCGTCGTAGGTGATCTGCTCGCTCGGGGCCTCGATGCCGGCGGCCTCGAACAGGTCGGTGCGATAGAAGGTGAACGAGCTTTCCGCATAGAAGGGTACCGCATAGAGCGTGCCATTGGCCGAAAGACCGTTGCGGACCGGCTCGAAAATGTCCTCGTAATTGTATTCGTCGCCCAGGTCGTCGAGCGGGACGAGCCAGTCCAGCGCGCCCCAGATCGGGGCCTCGTAGGCGCCGATGGTGATGATGTCGAAGGACCCGCCGCTTGTCGCAATGTCGGTGGTGACGCGCTGACGCAGCACGTTTTCCTCGAGCACGACCCAGTTCAGCGTGTGCCCGGATGCTTCCTCGAACTGCGATGACAACTCCTGCATGATGATCATGTCGGAGTTGTTCACGGTGGCAATCGTCAGATCGGCCGCTGTGGCCTCGGTGGCGGCGACCGCCGCCAGAGCCGTCGCACCGAATATGGCGCCTGCACCGAACACTGTGCTTGCACGGTTCATTTTGGTTCCTCCACATTGGTTTGATGCATTCATCAAGGTTGGTTCGATGAATACGGGCACCCCTAGCGCAAGCCGCTACAGCGAGTCAATCTCCGCTCGGGGCGTCGCAATTCACCTTCCGGCAGTCCGGCTGCAGCCTGCCTGATGCGCCGTGCGTCAGTCCGAGGGCTCGCCATCCGTTCCCGCGAGGGTTGTCAGGAACTCGACGATGCCCTCGTCGGGCGGTCCGTAGATGTCCAGGAACACTGCCGCCTGGCTGCCGATCACCTCGCCGCCGTGCACGACGCCTGCGGGAGCGAACCAGATGTCGCCGGCGGCGATATCGCGGGTGAGCTCGCCGACCGTGAGACGAAGCCGTCCCTCGAGCAGGATGCTCACCTGCTCGAACTCGTGCCTGTGCATCTCGTAGGGCACCCCCGGCTGGTAGCGCGACCACGTCAGCTGGACATGCCGTCCGGTGCAGACGAGCCCCCAGTCGAAGCCGAGCGCCGGGATGAACGAGGCGCCGGCGCTCATGTCGCGGGCTGTGACGATGGCGGGCTTGATCATGACGACCCCGGGATCTGGATGCCGCAACGAGCCTACCGTCCGGCGGGCCGCATCCGAAGCGTTCATTCCTTCCCGACGGTCGTGGCGTCACCGATGTCGGGCCATAGGGGTGGCGGCGGCGCGGCGCCGGCTCCGGCTCCGGCGGAACCGCCGAACCGGGCGATCACAGGAGCGTGACGTCGACGGGCCTGCTCGGTCTGACGATCTCCCCGCGGCCCGCCACGAGGGCGAGCTCGTCGGTGCCGAGCTCGCCGGTCTTGCGCATGATGCCGTGCGTTGCGGCGAGGGCGTGCGCGAGGGCATCGGGCAGCGCTTCTCCCCGAAGTGTGGCCGCCGTGAAGATGGCGGCGATGAGGTCGCCGGCGCCGTCGACCGGCACATCGAGGCGCTCGACGCTCGACCGGCAGGCGCACTGCCGGTCGACGGCGATGACGGGGATGGTGTCGGGGAACCCGGCGCGCGCCTCGAGCGAGGTGACGAGGACGGTTTTCGGGCCCATCTGCTGCACGGCGCGGGCGGCCTCGAGCGCATCGGCGATGCTGTCGACCGGGCCTCCGGCGAGAAACTCCAGCTCCATGTGATTGGGAAAGAGGATGTCCGCCAGGGGCACGATGTGGTCCCGCAGGTACTCCGGCACACCGGGCGCCACGAAGAAGCCGTCCTCGTTGCCCATGACCGGATCGCAGGCGTAGAGCGCCGAAGGGTTCGCGTGGCGCAGCACCTCGAGCGCATGGAGAACGGCGTCCCCGAGTTCCGGGCCCCCGATGAAACCCGTCAGAAGGCAGCGGCACTGCGCCAGTCCCCTGCGGGCCACGCCGTCGATGACGCTCGAGACCCATTCGGGCTCCAGGGCGCGTCCCTCGTAGTCCTTCCAGCCCAGGTGGTTGGAGTAGACGACGGTCGGGACCGCATCGACCTCGAAACCCATGAGCTGCAGGGGCAGGGTGGCGGAGTTGAGGCCGACATGGCCCCGCGCGACATGCGACTGAATCGTCAGGATATCCATGTGCTCGATCCCTGTGGCCGCAGCCCTGCGCGACGACAACCTACACAAGAACGCCGCGTGGTAACATGGCGCCCGCCGGGCACCGTTGGCAGAGGGACGGGATGCGGGAGAGCTTCGACTTCGTGATCGTCGGTGCCGGATCGGCCGGCTGCACCCTGGCCAGCCGGCTTTCCGCCGACGGCGCATCGCGCGTCCTGCTGCTCGAGGCCGGAGGCTGGGACCGGGACCCCCTGATCCACATCCCGCTGGGATGGGGCAAGATCCTGCAGAACCGGCTGCACGACTGGACGTACTTCTTCGAGCCCGAGGAGGGTTTCGGCGGCCGCAGCGTCGAATGCGCCCGGGGAAAGGTCGTCGGAGGCTCGTCCTCCATCAACGCGATGGCCCATGTCCGGGGAAACCGCGACGACTACGACTCATGGGCGGCGTCCGGCCTCGCGGCCTGGTCCTATCGCCACATGCTTCCCTATTTCAGGCGCCAGGAGCACTGGGAAGGGGGCGCCGACAGCTTCCGCGGCACCGGCGGTCCCCTCAATGTCCAGTTCTGCAGGTACCGCGATCCTCTCGTCGAGGCGTTCGGCGAGGCGGGGCGGGAGGCCGGCCATCCCTGGACAGACGACTACAACGGCCGGAACCAGGAGGGTTTCGGACGGCTGCAGATGACGATCCGGAAGGGACGCAGGTGCAGCGCGGCATCGGCCTATCTGCGCCCGGCATTGCGCCGGCCGGGCCTTGCCGTGGCGACCGGAACGCACGCCACGCGCATCCTGTTCGAGGGACCAAGAGCCGTCGGCGTGGAATTCAGGCAGTCGGGGCGGACCAGAACCGTGCGCGCCGAGCGCGAGGTCGTCGTCTCGTGCGGCGTCATCAACTCGCCGCAGCTGCTCATGCTGTCCGGTATCGGCGATGCCCTCTCGCTTCGGGAACGGGACATTCCCGTAGAGGTGGATCTGCCGGGCGTCGGCGGCAATCTCCAGGACCATGTCTCGACGATCCTCCTCTATCGACGAAAGGAGCCGGGCCCGTTCCTCCGTGCCATGCGCTATGACCGCATCGCCTGGTCGATGACGGAGGCCTGGCTCTTCGGCTCCGGTTTCGCCAGCGATGTTCCCGGAGGAATCACCGCGTTTCTCAAGACCGACCCGTCGCTTCCGGCGCCCGACATCCAGCTGCTGTTTACCGCCGCACCTCTGGGCGCGGGCCCCTGGCTGAAGCCGTTCGCCAGGCCCTTCGTCGATGGCTTCGCCTGCAGGGTCGTGATGCTGCATCCGCAGAGTAGCGGCCGCGTCGAGCTTGCCGGCGACGACCCGGGAAAGCCGCCGCGCATCTCGTCGAACTTTCTTTCGACCGAGGACGACAGAAGGGCCATGCGCCGCGGCGTCGAGCTCGCCCGAGACATCGCTTCGCAGCCCTCCCTCCAGCCGTTCATCGACGCCGAGACCGCACCGGGTACCGGCGGCATCGACGACCACGTGCGCGCGACGGCCATCACGGTGCATCATCCCCTCGGCACCTGCTCGATGGGGCTTGAAGGCGATCCGGGCGCGGTCGTCGACGACACGTTGCGGGTCCTGGGAACCGAACGTCTCAGGGTCGTCGACGCCTCCGTCATGCCGCGCCTCGTCAGCGGCAACATCAACGCCGCCGTGGTGGCCGTCGCGGAACGCGCCAGCGACCTCATTCTCGGCGGGGAGCCGCTGCCCGCCGACAGCGGGCACGCCGCCGCGCCCGGTCCGGCGGCCGGGGGGTCTTCAGCGTAGCGGAGGGCGCGTTACCGTCTACAAGGGGCCGCCCGATGTTCGCCCTTTCCGCCCCGTACATGCACGATGAAGCTGTTGCTTGCGAGCACGTCGAGGCAACGGGCCAACGGGCCGGCGGGCCGGTGTGCTCGCAGGCGACATCGTGGACTGCGTCCATGTACTGAACGGCGTCCGTTTCAGGCTATCGCGCAAGCACCCGAGGGCGGGAGTCGCCACGGCCTCAGGAAGTGCAGGGACTGCGGCAGGCAGTTTACCGTGCGAACCGGCACGATCTTCGGGGACAACCGCGATCGTGCAGTACTGGCGCTGCGGGGTGCGGCAGGCAAGTGGCTGCTTTACCGGGACTCGTCAGCCGGGTAGTCTTCACCGTCGCAACGGGGAGGCTGTCCGTGGCGGGTCCCGACGACATCTTTGCCACCATGACGTTGGAACTTGAGCCGGAGCGCGTTCCGGCCGACGCCTTCCGCAAGGTCGTCACCGCTTTCGTGACGTCTCTGGATGCGCTCACGGGCGCGGTGTGCGGTGACGCGAAAGCTATTGGCTGGGAGATTTCCGTCAGTGGGGGAAGTGTGCTGCTCGCCGCCGACCCTGGCGTGGTGCGCGGCTGCTTCCAGGGGGTCGCCAGAATCGGAGTCAAGGGTGCGTACCTTTGGGTGGGCAAGGAGCGCCAGCCTATCGTGCGCATGACTGAACAAGAACCCGAGAGGCCCCAGCCGTTCAAGGAGTACGGGACCGTCGAAGGCGAACTGGAGATGTTGAGCGCCAGAGGCGGTCCACACTTCACGATCTATGAACCGGTCTGGGACAGCGGCGTAAGGTGCACCGTGCCCGACGCCCTTCTCGATGCGATGCCGGACATGTGGAGAAGGCGCGTCGCGGCCCATGGCATGATCCAATACGACGCCAATGGTCATCCCGTGAGCATCCGGGCCGATGAGGTCGAGTTGTTTTCCTGTGACGAAACCCCGATCGAGGTGTTTCGCGGGGCTCTGCGCGCCGACGGATGACCGAGCGGCGATACCGGGATTCGGATTGCTTCCCCGGGGGGTTGCGGAACGAGGCGGACAAGTGCGCTGCCGTACTGGCCCTTGCCGATAGAGGCGACGTCCGGATTGTGACGAGCGCCTTGACGCTGGCAGAGGTCCTCATGCTTCGAGGCCGTGAGGCGCTATTGCTGAACCGGCGGCCGGACGTGACGGCACTCTTCGACCGGGAGTGCATCGTGACGATGGCGGTGACGCGCCGAAGCGGCACGCGAACTGGCATGGAACACGGTATACGTCCCAAGGATGCGGTCCATGTGGCATCGGCCCTCGCCGCTGGCGTAGAAACGCTCAACACCTTCGACAACGGGTTGATTTCCAAGAGCGGCGCGATTGGCAAGCCGCCACTCACCATTGAGCACCCCGAGGTGCTACAGCCTGAACTGGCGCTGGACCATGGACAACAAGACCAGGGTCCAGCGTGACCGCTTCAACGGGACGCACATGCGGATCGTGCCGAAGGCCGGCGACAAGCCGACGGAGGAATGATGCGCCGACCGACCTCGGCCTTTGCGACTTGTCAGTGACTGTCACGTTTGCTGGACGCTGCAGCGGACCATCCGCAGCGATGCACGGCAGTTTCGCGGCCTTGCCGATTCCCGGTCTGGGCTGCGAGGCCAATCAGATTTACTTTAAGCGGCAGGGGGGCGCGCGACACATGACCGGCATCACGTCCATTAAGCTCAGCGACCGGGACAACGTCGCCGTTGTCCTGACCGATGTCGCCAGGGGGAGCATCATCGAGCCTGTGGCGATCACGGCGCGCGAGCCGATACCGCGCGGCCACAAGGTCGCCGTCGCCCCGATCGGGCCGGGGGAAAAGATCCTCAAGTACGGCCAGATCATCGGCCTTGCCTCAACCCACATTCCGCCCGGCGCCCATGTCCACGTGCACAATGTCTCCATGGGAGAGTTCGAACGGGACTACGCCTTCGGCGAGGCGGCGCGCGACACCGTCATGGTGCCGGCGCCCGGGCGCGCCACCTTCGAAGGCTACCGCCGGGAGGACGGCCGGGTCGGCACGCGCAACTACGTCGGCATCGTCACCTCGGTGAACTGCTCGGCCACGGTGGCGCGGCAGATCGCGCGCGAGGTGGAGAAACGCGGACTCCTGGAAGATTTCGGGAACATCGACGGCATCGTCGCCATCGTCCACGGGGCCGGCTGCTCCATCGGGACCGACGACGAGGCCTTCCGGATGCTGCAGCGGACCATCTGGGGCCACGCGCGGCACGCCAACTTCGCCGCCGTGCTGATGCTCGGCCTGGGCTGCGAGGCCAACCAGATCTCCTTCATGCTGGATGTCATGGGCAATCCCTCCGAGGACACCTTCCGCTACATGACGATCCAGCGGGAAGGCGGGACGCGCCGGACGGTGGAGGAGGCCGTCGCCTGGTTCGAATCCGTCCTCCCGCGGGCGAACGCCATGACCCGCGAGCGCGTGCCCGCTTCGGAGCTGACGGTCGCACTCCAGTGCGGCGGCTCGGACGGCTACTCCGGCATCACCGCAAACCCCGCGCTCGGCGTTGCCGTCGATACCCTCGTGCGCCACGGCGGTTCGGCCGTCCTGGCGGAAACTCCGGAGATCTACGGCGCCGAGCACCTGCTGACCCGCCGCGCGGTGTCGCGCGAGGTCGGCGAGAAGCTGATCGAGCGCATTCGCTGGTGGGAGGACTACACCGCCAGGCACGGAAGCAGCCTGAACAACAACCCGGCTCCGGGCAACAAGGCGGGCGGGCTGACGACGATCCTCGAAAAGTCCCTGGGTGCGGTGGCCAAGGGCGGCTCCACCAACCTGGTCGGCGTCTACAGGTACGGCGAGCCGATCACCACCAGGGGCTTCGCCTTCATGGACAGCCCCGGCTACGACCCCTGCTCGATCACAGGAGAAGTGGCGTCGGGCTGCAACCTGGTCTGCTTCACCACCGGACGGGGCTCGTGCTACGGCAACAAGCCGGTGCCGTCGATCAAGCTGGCGACCAACACGGCCATGTACGAACACATGATCGAGGACATGGACCTCAACTGCGGCACGATCGTCGACGGCACCGAGGACCTTGAGGCCGTCGGCGGACGCATCTTCCAGGAGATGCTCGCCGTTGCCTCGGGCCGCAGGACGAGGTCCGAGGAACTCGGCTTCGGGGACGCCGAGTTCGTGCCCTGGCAGACCTGGGCCCAGCTGTAAACGTTCATCGTGCCCTCAAAGCGGCAGTTCTGTCGTCGCCTTGATCTCCTCCATCGATAGCAGGGAGGTGATGTTGAAGATCTTCACCTGCGAAATGAGCGCCTGGTAGAAGTCGTCGTAGGCGCTGGCGTTCCGCACGCGGACCTTCAGGATGTAGTCGACGTCGCCCGCCAGGCGATGGGCCTCCATCACCTCCGGGCGCCCCTTCAGGGTCTCGAGAAACCGGTCCTGCCATTCCTTCTGGTGCTCGGAGGTCCGCACGAGCACGAAGAAGCACGCCTCCAGCCCCAGCTTGTCGGGATCGAGAAGGACCGTGTTCTTGCGGATGATCCCCGCAGCCCGGAGCTTGCGAATGCGATGCCACACGGGCGTGCGGGACGTGCCGGCCCTGGCGGCGATGTCGTCCAGGGAACGCGAGGCGTCCTCCTGCATCGCCGCAAGGATTTTCCGATCGGTGCCGTCGAGCTGGACTGCCATCGCCACCCCCATTCCGATTTCATGAAATTTTTCCGCACATGATGTGAAACTGCAAAATGAGTTCTTATTTTCCGGACATCATGCCGGAAGACTGGAAAAAATGTACTGTCCTCCTGTGTCGGATGCAATCGGCAGGAGGTGGCCGCCGTGCAGCATTTCCCCATCTTCCTGCGCCTTGCCGGAAGGCGTGTCGTCGTTGCCGGCGCGGGACGCGCCGCGACGGCCAAGCTGCGCCTGCTGCTGAAGACCGACGCGCGGATCTGTGTCTTCGCTCCCCGACCGGACGCGGACATCCTGTCGTGGCACCGCGACGGGGCGCTGCGCCTCGAAAGGCGCCGCCTGGAGGCTGCGGACCTCGAGGACGCGGCGCTGCTCTACTGCGCAAGCGGCGAACCCGGGGAGGACGCGCGGGCGGCCGCCCTGGCCCGGCGGCGCGGAATCCCCGTCAACGTCGTCGACAATCTCGAGGACAGCGACTTCATCACGCCGGCCATCGTGGACCGCGACCCGCTCACCGTGGCCATCGGGACCGAAGGGACGGCGCCGGTGCTGGCGCGGAGCCTCAAGGCGGAACTCGAGGCCCGGCTGCCGGGCACGCTCGGGGCGCTGGCCCGGATCGGACAGGCATTCCGGCCGCAGGCCGAGCGCCTTCCCGCGGGCCGGGTGCGTCGCGCCTTCTGGTCCGAGTTCTTCCTCCGGGAGGGCCCCCGCGCGTATGCGCGAAACGGCGAGAAGGGCGCGCGGGATTGCCTGGGCACGCTCCTTGACGAGGCCGCCGGGAACGGCCGCCCCGCCGGCCTGGTCTCCCTTGTCGGCGCCGGACCGGGAGATCCGGAACTGCTGACACTCAAGGCCCGCAACCGTCTGGGCGAGGCGGACGTCGTGGTGCACGACCGGCTTGTCTCGCCGCAGATCCTCGAACTCGCGCGGCGCGAGGCCGTGTGGACCTGCGTGGGCAAGCGGGGCTTCGGCCCTGCATGGCGGCAGGGATCCATCAACGCGCTGATGGTTCGCCACGCCCGCGCGGGCCGCCACGTGGTCCGCCTCAAGTCCGGCGATCCGGCAGTGTTCGGCAGGATGGACGAAGAGATCGGGGCGCTGGAGGCCGAAGGCATCCCCTGGGAGGTCGTTCCGGGAATCACCGCCGCCGCCGGCGCCGCCGCGGACATGGGGGTCTCGCTGACGCGCCGCGGGCGGAACTCGGAGCTTCGGATCCTCACCGCCATCGACGTCGGCGGGTTCGCCGAGCAGGACTGGACCGCGCTGGCCCGTCCCGGGTCCGTCGCCGCGGTCTACATGGGCAAGCGTGCGGCCGCCTTCGTGCGGGGACGGCTGCTGATGCGCGGGGCCGAGCCGTCGACGCCGGTCACGATCGTCGAGAACGCCTCGCGCCCGGACCGGCGGGTCGTCGCAACGACGCTTCTGCGGTTGCCCGAAGCGCTGGACGAAGCACGCTTTCCGGGGGCGGTGGTGCTGATGCTCGGCCTCCTGCCGCGCACCGCCATGCGCAGGGACGAGGCGGGCTTCGGGATGACTCGGGAGGCCGTCTGATGGCCCGCGCCTTCAGGTCCTGCGTCCTGACCGCGAACGACCTCTTCGATGGCGAGGTGGTCTACCTCGATCCGGACGGCGCCTGGACACGCCGCCTGGGCGCCGCGCGTCTCTTCGAGGACGAGGAAGAGGCCAGGCGCTGCCTCGCGGAAGCCGAAGCGCGGGAGGATGCCGTCATCGTCCCCTACCTGGCGGACGCAGCGCCCGGAGGGCATGGAGGGCCCGAGCCTCTCCACTTCCGGGAGGCGTTCCGCGCCGCCGGACCCTCCAACTACCGCCACGGCAAGCAGGCGGAGAGCTGAAGCGTGTACCGATACGACCGATTCGACCGGGAGTTCGTGCGCAACCGGGTCGCGCAGTTCCGCCGGCAGGTGGAACGCCGCGTCGAAGGCTCCCTGACGGAGGAGGAATTCAAGCCGCTGCGGCTGATGAACGGACTCTACCTGCAACTGCACGCCTACATGCTCCGCGTGGCCATCCCCTACGGAACGCTCGACAGCCGCCAGATGCGGCAGCTCGCCCATATCGCAGAGCGCTGGGACAAGGGCTACGGCCACTTCACCACGCGGCAGAACGTCCAGTTCAACTGGCCCAGGCTGAGGGACGTCCCGGATATCCTCGACGCGCTCGCGGACGTGGAGATGCACGCGATCCAGACATCCGGGAACTGTGTCAGGAACGTCACCGCCGACCATTTCGCCGGCGCGGACAGGGATGAGACCGGCGATCCCCGGCCGACCGCCGAGCTGCTCCGGCAGTGGTCGACGGATCACCCGGAATTCGCGTTCCTGCCGAGGAAGTTCAAGATCGCGGTGAGCGGCTCTCCGGCCGACCGCGCCGTGACCCGCGCGCACGACATCGGCATCCGCCTTGTCCCCGATGCGGCCGGCGAGACCGGGTACGAGATCTGCGTCGGCGGCGGGCTCGGGCGCACGCCGGTGATCGGCCAGGTCATCCGCGACTTCCTGCCCGAGGCGGACCTGCTCCCCTATGTCGAGTCCATCCTGCAGGTCTACAACGCCCTCGGGCGACGCGACAACAAGTACAAGGCGCGCATCAAGATCACGGTGCGCGACCTCGGGATCGAGGCCTTCCGGGACCGCGTCGAGGAACGATTCCGGATCCAGCGCAAGGCGTTCGGGGGCGCGGACCAGGCGCTTCTGAGGGAAATACGCGCCATGTTCGCGCCGCCGGCGTACATCCAGGCGCCCACCGAACCCTTCGAGGCGGCGCTGGCGGCAGATCCGGTGTTCCGGGCGTTCGTGGACACGAACGTCCACCCCCACCGGAACGCCGACTACGCGATCGTCACCGTCTCGCTCAAGGCTCACGGCGCGACGCCGGGCGACGCCGATGCCGACCAGATGCGCGTCATCGCCGACCTGGCGGAGCGCTACGCTCACGACGAGATCCGGATCAGCCACGAGCAGAACTGCATCCTGCCCCACGTGCACAGGCACCATGTGCCGGCGGTTCACGCGGCGCTGCGGCAGGCGGGCCTCGCGACCGCCAACGTCGGCCTGGCGTCGGATATCATCGCCTGCCCCGGAATGGACTACTGCACCCTGGCGACCGCCCGTTCGATCCCGATCGCCCAGGGCATCGCCACCCGGATGATGGAGCGCGGGGACGAACGCCGGATCGGCGATCTCAAGATCAAGATTTCCGGCTGCATCAACGCCTGCGGGCACCACCATGTCGGGCACATCGGAATTCTCGGACTCGATCGGGCCGGCGTCGAGAACTACCAGATCACGCTCGGCGGCGACGGAACGGAAACCGCCGCGCTCGGCGAACGCGCCGGCCCGGGCTTTCCCGCAGACGACGTCGTCCCCGCCGTGGAGCGGCTGATCGACGCCTACCTCGAACTGCGCTCGGACGAGGACGAAACCTTTCTCGCGACCTGGCGGCGCGTCGGCATGCAGCCCTTCAAGGCGGCGCTCTATCCCGACACGGCGGCCGGCGGGGGAGGCTAGAGCGTGGCACGGCGCGATGCGGGCAACGGATACCGGAGCCGCACGGTTCTTGTCCGCGACACCGGGTTCCAGGACGACGACTGGCGCAGCGAGATCATCCAGTGGAAGGGGGAAGGCGCCCTTCCCGCCGGGGCGGCGCTCGATGTCGAGAACACCGTGTCGGCCGAGGACATCGCGCCCGCCTTGGAGCGGGCCGCGCTGATCCGCATCACCTTCCCGTCGCACATGGACGGCCGGGGATTCTCGCTGGCCCGCCACCTCAGGCTTCTGGGCTACCGGGGCCGGCTCCGCTCCCGCGGGCACATCCTCGCCGATCAGTATGCCATGGCCAGGAGGAGCGGATTCGACGAGGTGGAGATCGACGTTGCGCTCGCCGAACGGCAGCCGGAGGAGCAGTGGCGGTTCTTTGCGAAGCGGCCGGTGCGCGACTACCAGGAGCGGCTGGGCCGGCACCCTTGCCATGACAGCCCCGACAAGGGATCCCTGCTCTCCTGAAGGACGATCCGCGTCCGGCATCGTTGCGCCCGCACGGTAGCGTCCTGTAGGCTCGTTCCCACCCTGCCTGGTCCGCAGGCGCCTCCATCGGCCATCCGAGAGAGGCGAGGCCGGGCCCGGACCGATCGAACAAGGGGAGACCACGATGAACCGAACTGGAACACGGATTTTCGCAAGCCTGGCGGCGGGCGCGGCGATCGCGTTGGGTGCGATCCAGGCCGGCTCCGCCGATGAGGTCACGAGCATCGCGGTGCTGGTGCCCGAACAGGGAACGGACTACGGCTGGAACCAGCAGGGGGTCGACGCCGCGCGCGCGGTCGCCGACATGCACGGCCTCGAGTTCATGCCGGCCGAGGGCCTGGGCTACGACGACGTTCGTCCGACCCTTCGCGAGCTGGCCGAGGACGGCGCCGGCCTCATGATTGCCCACGCCAGCGGCTACAACACGGCCGCTCCCGAAATCGCCGCCGAGACCGGCGTGCCGGTGGCGATCGTGGACAGCCCCGACGCCATCCAGGAAGGACTCGTCGCGGACTACACGCTCCATGGCCATGACGGCGCCTATCTCGCCGGCGCCATGGCCGCCATGATGACGCGCACGGGAACCGTCGGCATCGTCGTCTCGGGCGAGCCGCCCTCCTGGAACTCCCAGTCGGCCGGGTTCGCCATGGGCGCGCGCGCCACGGACCCCGACATCAGCATCGTCTATGCCGTCATCGGTCCGGTGGCCTACGGCGATGTCGCCGGCGGACGCCGCGTGACGGAGACGGTGATCGCGGCGGGCGCCGACATCATCTTCGGACAGGGCAACGGCTCGAGCTTCGGCATGATCCAGGCGGTCGAGACCACCCAGGCCGTCGACGGCGGCAAGGTCTGGTTCATCGACGTCATCGGCGACAAGTCGTCGCTCGACAAGGGCCACCTCCTGAGCTCCGTCCTGTGGAACATGGTTCCGGTCTATTCGGCCATGGTCGAGGACCTCGAGGCCGGCACCTTCGGCACCGTAGGCTACAAGATCCAGCTCGCCGACGATTCCGTGCAGCTGCTGAAGACCGACCACATTCCAGGCGATGTCTGGGATTCGGTCATGTCGCTCAGGGACGAGATTCTGGGCGGCATGGCGGTCGACCTCGTCACCGACGCCCAGGCCGTTCGCGCGCTGATGACGTCGGTCGACATCGGCGAGGGCTGACGGCCGGTCCGTCCGTCAGGATCGATACGGAGAGTGCGAGCCGGGGCGCCGGCGGGCCGCAGCAGTGAGGCGGCCCTGGCGCTGCACGGCATCACCAGGAGGTTCCCCGGCGTCCTCGCGAACGACCGGATATCCCTGGTGTTCCGCCGCGGCGAGATTCACGCCCTTCTGGGCGAGAACGGCGCGGGCAAGTCGACCCTCATGGCCATTGTCTCGGGCATGCTGCGCCCGGATTCCGGCAGCATCGAGGTTGCGGGGCGGTCCGTGAGGATCGCCTCGCCCTCGGCCGCTCTCAGGCTCGGCATCGGCACCGTCCATCAGCATGTCCTCCTGGTTCCGAGTCTGACGGTCCTCGAGAACCTCATGCTCGGCAACCCGTGGTGGCGCCCCGTCGACCGGGACGCCACGCTGCGGCGCTTCACGGAGCTCGCGGAACTGCTCTCGGTGAGGGTGCCGCCCGACGCCCCTCTCGGTCGGCTCTCCCTCGGGGAACAGCAGCAGGTCGAGATCATGCGCGCCCTGTGGCACGGCGAGCTGGTTCTCATCCTCGACGAGCCCACGTCGATGCTGACGCCCCGGGGCGTGAAGGACCTCGGCGTCGTCATGCGCCGCCTGCGCGACCACGGCGTCGCCATCGTCTTCATCACCCACAAGCTGAAGGAGGCCAGCAACCTTGCCGACCGGATATCGGTCCTGCGCCAGGGGCGCGTGGTCGGAGAGATAGGCCCGGACACGCTCGCGGCCTCCCCGGCGGGCGAGATCATCGAACGCGTGATCGCGATGATGTTCGAGCGCGGCGAGAACGCGGAAGACCTCAAGGACACCCTTGTCGGCGATGCGCAGGACGGCTCCCGGGATTCCGGCAGCGTCGGCGATGCCGCGCCGCTGCTGCGCCTGCGCGACGCGCATACCGCCGGCGAGCGCGGAGAATGCCCTCTCGACGGCGCGAACCTCGATGTCAGACCCGGCGAGGTCCTGGGCATCGCCGGAGTCGACGGCAACGGCCAGAAGCACCTCGCGGAAGTCCTGGCGGGCCAGCGCATGATGACGTCGGGCTCGCTCACCCTGGCGGCCCAGGCCATCGACACTCTCGGTGTCGCCGCAAGAAGGCGCCTCGGCGTGCGCTACATCACCGACGAGCGGCTCGGCGAGGGCACCGCCGCCCACCATTCGGTCGCCACCAACCTCGTCCTCAAGGAGATCGGCTCGCCCCGCTTCTGGAAGAGGGGGATCACGCTGTGGCAGCGGATCGCCAGCCACGCCAGGGAGGCGATCGGGGCCTATGACATCGTGACGCCGTCGGAGAACGTGGCGGTCGCCACACTGTCGGGCGGCAACATCCAGAAGGTTCTGCTCGCCCGGGAGTGGGCCGGCGATGCCCGGCTGCTGATCGTCAACAAGCCGACCTACGGCCTCGACCTCCAGAACACGCGGCGCGCGCGCGACTGGATCCGCAGCGTCGGCGGCCAGGAGACGGCCGCCATGATCGTCATCTCCAACGAACTCGACGAGCTGGCCGAGGTCTCGCACCGCATCGCCGTCATGGACCGGGGACGCATCGCCGGCATCGTCGACAACAGGGCCGGAGCGAGGAGCGAGATCGGGCGCCTGATGACCGGGCTCGAAGCCGCCTGACATGCCCTTGCGTCATCGCTTCGGCAGCGCTGCCGCCGTGCTCCTGCCCGTCGTCCTTGCCGTCGTCGCAGGCGCGATCCTGCTTCTGGCACTCGGCAAGGATCCGCTCGCCTACTACGGCTATGTCATCCGCAGGGGCCTCTTGAGTCCCACGGGTCTCGAGGCGTCGCTGACCCGGACCGCTCCGCTCCTGCTGATCGCGGCGGGGCTGATCGTGGCCTTCCGCAGCGGCCTGTGGAATCTCGGAGTCGATGGCCAGCTGCTGCTGGCGGCCGTCTGCACGGCGGCGCTCGCACCGGAGCTGGCCGCCGCCATGCCGCCGCTTCTCGCCGTCGTCGTGTGCTTCGTCGTCGCCATCGCCATCGGCGCCCTGTGGTCCCTTGTCCCCGCCTTCCTGAAGGCGCAGTTCGGCGTCAACGAGATCATCTCGACCCTGATGATGAGCTTCCTCGGAGTGAGCCTCGCCAACGTCCTCGTCAAGATCCCCTTCAACGATCCGGCGACGACGGTGCCCCAGACCGCCACCCTGGCGGTCGAGGACCGCCTGGCGCGGCTCGGCGACACGACCGTCCACTGGGGCGTCGTGCTGGCGGTCGTCACGGTTCTCGCGGTGCACTACGCGATGACGCGCACGGCGCTGGGTCTCAGACTGCAGATCGTCGGGGCCAGCATGAAGACGGCCGTTCACTCGGGCCTTCGCGTCAAGGCCCTCATCTTCACGGCGTTCGCCATCAGCGCCGGACTCGCGGGCCTCGCCGGCGCCGTCGATGTCCTGGGTGTCCACGGCACGATACGGGCCGACTGGAATCCGGCCTACGGCATCGTCGTGATTCCCCTGGTCTTCCTCGCGCGCTTCAACGGCCATGCGGTCATCGCCTTCGTCTTCGTCTTCGCGGTCCTTGTCATCGGCGGCGAAAGCGCGGCCCGGCGCCTCGATGTGCCGACGTATTTCGTGCTGGTCCTGGTCGGCCTGCTGATGCTGTTCTTCACGATCACGGAGCATGTGGACAACAGGCGGCGCCTCCAGGGCGGGAGCTGAACGCCATGGACAACCTCATCCAGGAGGCCTTCGTCGCATCGCTCTTCTTCGGGGCGGTCACGGCCGGCGTGCCGTTGCTCCTGGCCGGACTCGGCGAACAGGTCTCCGAAAAGGCGGGTGTGCTCAACATCGGCCTCGAGGGCATGATGCTCGCCGGGGCCTACGCCGGCTTCGCCACGGCCTATCTTTCCGATTCCTTCCTCGCCGGCTTTGTCGCGGGGGCCCTGGCGGGTCTCGCCGTGGCGCTGGTGATGGCGGCGCTGTGCGTCGTGCTCGGCATGAACCAGATCGTTGTCGGCATCGCGATCACGCTCGGTGCGGAAGGCGTCACCGCCCTGCTGCACCACTTCCAGTTCAGCCGCAGCTATCCGCGCCTCTCGAAGGTCGAGACGTGGCCGATCCCGGCCCTGGCGGACATCCCCTTCGTGGGAGGCGCCTTCTTCGACCGCAACGGCCTCGTCTACGTCGCCTTCCTGCTGACCTTCCTCATGATCTGGGTATTCAGGCGTACGCACTTCGGGCTCAACCTCCAGGCCGCGGGCGACACGCCCGCAGCCCTCGATGCCGCCGGCGTGAGCGTGAAGGTGACGCGCTTCGTCTCCGTTCTCGTGACAGGAGGCCTCGGCGGCCTGGGCGGTGCCTACATGTCGACGGTCGGCGGCGGCCTCTTCCTGCCGTTCATGACCGGAGGCGCGGGTTTCATCGCCATCGTCCTTGCCATGCTGGCGCGCGGCAATCCGCTGTGGGTCCTCTTCGGCGCCTTCCTCTTCGGCGCCAGCCTCGCGCTGACGACGGCGATGCAGGTCGCGGGAGTCAACATTCCGACCGATGTCATCCAGATGCTGCCGTTCGCCATGGTGATCGTCGTTCTGATACTCTTCGCAAGACACAGCTACCTGCCGCCTGCGCTGGGCCTGCCCTACCACCGGGGGGCGCGCTGACAGGCAACAAGGAGACTGGACGATGGCCGAGACCAAAGTGCACCTGCTCGACGGAGGGACCCTGGTGATCGACGGATTCCACGCATTCTGGAACCGCGGACCGGGCGGCGAGCTTCGCTTCCCCTGCTATGCCGTGCTCGTCGAGCATGCCGACGGGCTCTACCTCTTCGATACCGGCTACGACTACGACCACGTCATGAAGGTGCTGCCCTTCGAGAAACCGGTCCAGACGCCCGAGCAGACCATCCCGGGCGCCCTCTCGCTCATCGGCCTCAGGCCGCAGGACATCAACTACGTCATCAACTCTCACTACCACTTCGACCATTGCGGTGGAAACCGGCACCTCTCGACCGCCTGTACGGTGTGCCATGCAAAGGAACTCGAGGCCTGCACGCACCATCAGCCCTTCGAGCACCTGGGGTACTCGGATCTCGGCTTCACGAAGGGCGAGGACGGCGACGAAACGAGTTCAGTCGGTGGCTCCGGTGACCCCGAACTCGATATCTACACGCCGAAGTTCGAGACCCTGAACGGCGACCAGGAGATTGCCAAGGGCCTGTGGCTCTTCGAGACTCCCGGCCACACGGCGGGCCACTACTCGATGATGGTCGAACTGGCCAACCGGCGGCCGATGCTCTTCACGGCCGACGCCTGCTACAGTCAGAAGAACATGGACCTGATGTGCATCTCGAGTTTCCACCTCGATCCGACAGCCAGCCTGCAGTCCATGCGGCGTCTCAGGGAACTGGCAGAGACCCATGACGCGGAACTCTTCTACTCCCACGATCCGGAGAGCTTCGTTGACTACGTGAAGGCGCCCGACGGCTGCTACTCCTGACTGTCGATCACGGCCAGCGCCGCCTCGACCCCCTTGCCGACGTCGGCGGGAAATCCGAGCCTGCGCATGGCGCCCCCCATGGCGGCCACGGCGATGAGAGCATAGGCCGGTTCCGCAGTCGGGCCCATGTGACCGATGCGCATGAGCTTGCCGGCGGTCGCACCCCGGCCCAGGGAAAAGACAACGCCATAGTCCCGCCGCGCGACATCGAAGATGTCGGTGTCCTTGAGGCCGTCGGGAACGGCGATGGCCGTGGTGGTCGGCGACGCGATCTCCTCGCGGGCCGCCCACAGCGTTGCGCCGCTGGCCTTGAGGCCTTCGCAGCAGGCGCGCGAGGTGAGAGCGTGGCGCCGCCAGACCTCTTCGGGACCTTCGCGAAAGTAGTGATCCACAGCCTCCGCCAGCCCGCAGACCTCGGCCGTGGAGGGAGTGAACGGGAAGGGTGCCGAACGGCTCCAGGCGTTCCGCCAGTCGAGGTAGCTCAGCGCCGAGGCACGCGGCGCGGCAGGGTTGCGCTCCATGTGCTCCCAGGCCGCCTGCGAAACCGCAACGAACGTGATGCCCGGGGTGCCGCCGAGGCACTTTCCCGGGCCCGTGATGAAGATGTCCGCATGGCAGTCCCCGGGGTGGATGTCCATGCCGCCGAACGAGGACACCGCATCGACGATGAGGAACGCCCCGTGATCGGCCGCCAGACGTCCGATGTCGACAATCGGATTGAGGGTGCCGGACGGGGTGTCATGGTGGACGACGGAGACCACCGAGATCTCCGGATGGTCATGGAGCGCCGTCTCGACGGCCGCCGGGCTGACGGCGTCATTGAACGGCACCTCGATCTCGACCATCGACTTGTGATAGCGCGCGGACCAGTAGCCGAATCCCTTGCCGTAGACACCCGACGCGAGGTTGAGCACGACATCATCGGCCGAGATCAGCGAGGCTGCCGCGGCCTCGATGGCAACCGCCGGTTCGGCCTGCAGGATGAGGGCCGGCTCGTCCTGGCGCATCGCGCGGCCGCACTTGCGCGCGGTCTCCTCGTAGAAGGCCTGGAACGAAGGATCGAAATCATAGCCGATCGGCCGCGCCATGGCCTGAAGCACGTTGGGGTAGCTCTGCACCGGCCCGGCGCTCAGTGTCAGAACCGGAGGTTTGTCAGCCGCCATGTCCATTCACCGTCACGTCGTTGTTGCGGTTGTCATGATATACACCGTTGCCGCATGCCGACACGACGACGGCATCCGCATCGCGCTGGCCAACGTCACGGACGCCGACATCCGCTGCGTCGCCGTGCTGGCGCACTTCGTGACCGTGGACTTTCCCGTCATCCCCGCCGGCGACACCTACCGGTTCACCCTCGTCGACACCCCGGATGGCGGTCTCGCGATGACACACCATGACACCGGACCGATGATGCTGGAGAACCTGCTCTGCGGCATGCACGAGGACTGGAGCCGGAGTGTCGGCAACACCGACCTTGCCGCGGTCTCCGGCCGTGACCGGACGTTCAGCTGTTCAACCGACGGGGACCGCCTCGCCTGCCGCGCTCCATGACAGGGTCGTGCAGCCGCCTACCAGCGCACCATGCCGGCGTCCGCCGTCAGGGCCTGACCGGTGATCCAGTGCGCTTCTTCGGATGCAAGGAAGGCGATGGCCGGGACGGTCGTCCGCGCTCGGGCTCTCAGCCGCAACACACTGATGTTCTGCGCCTTCGAAGACGATACCATGGCATGGTTCGTGTCGTTGGAGTTCTGCCCCAAAGATCCGGCGCGGAGTCGATAACACGCAACTAGCCTGAATGTTGTGTCCCGCAAATACGCGCAGATAAATGTTCGAGCTTGGCGAAGATCGACTCGGCTGTCGCCCCCCAGACGAAGGGCGAGGTGTCGGCATTGTGGTGTTTGATGAAGGTCTCGATGGTCCTGACCAGCTGGGGCACGCTGTCGAACGAGCCGCGCTTGATGGCCCGCTGGCTGATGAGGCCGAACCAGCGTTCCACCTGGTTGAGCCAGGACGCCGAGGTGGGCGTGAAGTGGAGATGGTAGCGCGACCGTTTCGCGGTCCATGCCCTGACCCTGGGATGCTTGTGGGTTGCGTCGTTGTCCATGACGAGATGGATGTCGAGGTCGGGCGGCGTCTCGCGGTCGATGAGACGCAGGAAGGCGAGGAACTCCTGATGACGGTGCCGCTTGCAGCACGTGCCGAGCACCTTGCCGGTGGCCACGTCAAGGGCGGCGAACAGCGTCGTGGTGCCATGGCGGATATAGTCGTGGGTGTAGCCTTCGACGTAGCCCAACCCCAGCGGCAGCGTGGGCTGGTGCGGTCGAGCGCCTGGATCTGGCTCTTCTCGTCGACGCACAGCACCATCGCGTTGTCCGGCGGATTGAGATAGAGGCCCGTGATGTCGCGCACCTTCTCGATGAAGAAGGGATCGCTGGAGAGCTTGAAGGTGTCGCTGAGATGGGGCTTGACCCCGAACAGGGACAACCAGCGCTGCACGGTGCTCTTCGACACCCCCTGGTCTTCGGCCATCAGGCGGACGCTCCAGGCACTGGCGTTGTCGGGCTTGTCCTTGAGGGCGCGGTTGATCAGTTCGGCAACCTTTCGCTGAGTACCACGGGGGGAAGTTGGCGTCCTCGCGGCATCGTCGGCCTCTCCTGTGCTGATGAGGTCAGCATCATATCACACGTATTTGAGGGACACTACACTAGGGAAGATCGACATCATGAAACCAGCCGTTGCTACTGAGCCCGATGGTTCGGTACGTGTGGTAAAGGGCAGTTATGCGAGCCTACGGGGCCTTGCCATCATCGGAGGGGCGCCACCGATCGACCCGGAGCGCGGAACCCTAGAGTAGGTAGCGGCGGGCAGCATGTCGAGCCCGCTTCCTTGCAATCTGCCCGGGCGTTCGGCATATGTCTCCAGATTTCCCCGTGGAAAGTCGCTATGGACAACCACTTCCCCCTCTACAGTGATGTGCCCGTCGAAGACCTAGACAGAGACAAAGATCGTCTGGGCTTCGGCGAGACCGCCCGTCAGCTAGCGGACGTCTTCCTTCGCAACAACCTATCCCGCGGCCTCGTCGTCGGAATCGAGGGCGTGTGGGGTTCCGGGAAATCCTCCTTGGCGAACCTGGCGCTCAGGACACTGGAAAAGGAACGGGAACAACACAAACTGAGAATCGTCCGATTCTCCCCTTGGATTGTTGGAAACCGGGAGCAGCTTCTTGGTCAGCTCTTCATCGAGCTGGACTCCGCCCTCTACGAACTCCTTCCGACTGATCTCCGTGAGCAAATCCACACCGCACTGAAGAGATACGCACAAGGTGCTGCATTGATTGCGCCTCCACTAAAGTTTGCCGGTGATGTGGGCGTTCCAATGGCTGGCTGGATTGGAAGGATTTTCGATTCTGTGGCAAAATCCACCGATCAATTCTGCTCCCCATCCCTCTCGAAGCTCCATGCGGAACTACGTCACAAGCTAGCTGGTCATAACGGAAAGATCATTGTATTCATCGACGACCTTGATCGCCTTGAACCCCAAGAAACCGTTGAGATCCTCCGCTTGATTCGCGCCGTCGCCGACTTCCCCAATGTTGCCTACCTGCTCGCTTACGACCCGTTTGTTCTCGCGAGAGGCCTTGAATCCGCCTTGGGCGTTAAAGATGGAAATACTTACATCGAAAAAATTGTTCAGGCCTCATTCCCAGTTCCCAAGCCCATGGCTTTCGATTTGCGGTCATGGCTTGCCGACGAGGCGAGGGCGATCTTCGACCGCACAGACCTGACTTCCGAAGCCGATGAACGCCTCGAACGCGCGCTCAGCTTCTGGTGCTCGGAATACATCTCGACACCGCGCGACGTTATCCGGGCCTCCAACGCCTTGAAGCTTCATGTTGCGCCTCTGGCTGACCAGCTGGATCCGGCCGATGGACTGTTCATCCAGATGATGCGAATCCACCACCCGGAGCTGCACGAATGGGTTCAACGCTACCTCATGAAGAAAGTCGGTTCGGATCCCAACGACCGATATCTCGCGATGAACGATGCGGCAGAAGACAGCGACAGCGAGCAAGAATCGAAACTTGCAACAATAATTGGCAGGCAGGGCAGCACGCTGCGTCAATTTCTTAACGAATTGCGACAGCACCTGCCGCAAGTCTCTGTCCCTGACTGCCCCCCGCTGCTGACATTCGGCGCTGATGAGCGGCATCAATTCGCTACCGAGCGACGGCTATACGGTCCCAGCTATTTCCGCCTGTACTTCACGTCGTCGCTACCCTCCGGCTTCCTGAGCGACCAGGAGGTCTCGGCCTTTCTCGACATGTGCGCACGAGACCGAGAGGCCGCTGTCCATCAGTTCCGGGAGCGGTGCGCAGAAGGTCGCCCGCAAGGCGACAACATGGCACAAGTGCTTCTCTTCCGGATGCTTGAGCGCAAGGGAGACATTTCAGCGGACCTGATACCGGACCTGTTCGCAGTGCTGGGCGATGGCATGGACGACTTCGCGCACCGGTTGCCTGAACGACCCGGAAGTCCACCACATCTGTATGGAGACGCGATCGAGATTTTTCGCCTATTCTCGCGTCTAGATAACGAAAGGAGGATGGATGCGCTCGTGGAGCTCTTCGTGACTGCAAGGTCTCTGGCTTGGTTGAGTAGCATCTTAGGAGACGCAATACAAGAACATGGATTTGCCAATTTCGAGGGAAAACCCGAAGAACAGAGGCTTTTAACGGAAGAGGAATTCGAATACATAAGACAAAATTTTTTACAGCGATTGAGGCAGGCCGATGCGGCAGACCTGAAAAAAACACCGTACTTCTGTAGCATTATACATGTATGGCGTTGGGCCGGAGGGGGTAGAGAAGCGAGGGAGTGGATATCGATACATACTCGAAGCAGCGTTGATTTTGTCGAAGTTCTCTCCCTTATGTTGAGCTGCAAGGGGCCCTCTCACGGGCGTGAACTCGAATGCTATCTTGACGAACATATATTGAGAAGGTTTTTCGAGTCACCCCATGCTGTAGTGAAGAGGCTGTCAGAAATTGCCTCCGATGCGGGGCAGGCAGAGGAAACTCGTGTGAGAGCCAATAAGCTTCTCACTTACATCGAACCGCCGGATGAATCGGTGTTGAAATACATACGAGAGATGCAAAGAAATACAGATAACCAATCTATTCCTTAAAAGCGAGCGGTTTTCACGAACATTGACTCGACACTTACTCTCTGACTCGCCGGGCTACAGAAATCCGAGGGTCGCGCGGCCATGGGTCCTGACCTGGGCCGCCGAGGTCAATGCCCGCCTGTGCGATGTGTATCTCGAGGAGGTCAGGAGCGCCAAAAACGGCTTCTGTCGCAGCGCTCGAGCCGGCCGTCCGCCGCGAGGCCAAGATCGAGCGCCTGATCGGCGTTGGCGGCTTTGAGGACCTCCAGGCCTTCAAGACCGAGGCACGGCGTGTGGGGTTGCAGATCATGCGGCGGGCCCGCGGCCGGGAGGCTCGGTGCCGACCATGGCAACGATCGAGGACCGCCTCGCCTGCCGCGCTCCATGACCGGGTCGTGCAGCCGCCTACCAGCGCACCATGCCGGCGTCCGCCGTCAGGGCCTGACCGGTGATCCAGTGCGCTTCTTCGGAGGCGAGGAAGGCGATGGCCGGGACGATGTCCCCGGGCACCCCGCGTCCCTTGATGGCCTGCAGCATGCCGACGAACTCGAAGGCGTTGACATGATCGGTCTTGCGCACGCCTTCGGTGTCGGTGAGGCCGGGACACACGCAGTTGACGGTGATCTCATGGGCGCCCAGCTCGGTCGCAAGCGCCCGCGAGAACGTCAGCACGCCCCCCTTCGAGGCGACGTAGTGCGCCATGTTCGGCGTCCCGGCAAAGATCGAATTGGAGCTGACCGAGACGATCCGGCCGTAGCCGTTCCGGCGCATGGCATCCGACGAGGCGCGGCACATGAGGTAGAGCCCGTCGAGGTTGACACGCAGCACACGCCGCCATTCCTCGAAGGTGAGATCGTCCCAGGCGACGAACGGCACCTGAGCGGCGGCATTCACAAGGACATCGATCCTGCCGCATCTCTCCAGCACCTCCCGGTGCAGGGCAGCGACCGACTCCGGTTCGGCGATGTCGCATTGAAGGGCCAGGGCGGATCCTCCGGCCTCCTCCGCCCTGGCAGCGGCGCCGCTGCCGTCGATATCCACAAAGACCGTGGTGGCCCCTTCGCCGGCAAGCCTGGCGGCGGCCGCCGCACCGATTCCGCTTGCCGCTCCGGTCACCATCGCCACACGCCCGTCGAATCGTCTCACCGTTCCATCTCCCTGATCCTGATCGTCATGTCATGCGCCATCCGTTTCGGCGCTGTCAAACCTCCCCCGTGCATCCGCAGACGGCAGCCAGGAAGGAGCGACAGGATGGTGTCCGCCTCGCGCAACGGCAACTCCGGGACTCCCGTCCGGGTGGTGACAGGGAACGCGGCGGCTGACGGAAACTGGCCCGTGAGTCAGCCAAGGTGAAGCAAAGACCACAACCCAGCTGCGAAGCAGCCATGACGGTCACCGCAGAAATCAATGATCCTGCTCTCTTCGGAGCCGCAGGACCAGAGGTGACGCGCCGCAGCCTTCACCACATCATGCATCGTCTCCGGGAGTCCGTGTCCGGCCATGATCAAGCTCCTGTCTTCCTGCTCTTCCGGCGCAGACATGACGTGCAGCAGTGGCGCCGCACGTCATGAGCCCTTGAGAGCAACCGGCGGCTCGTTTCGAATCCCTGCGACGGACACTGGCCGCCCCTGCGGCCATGGTGCTGCAATCGCCTTCCTCCCCGGCGATGCGGGACGACAACCTGGCGAGAACGGAAGCGGCGGCGGGCACGGGCGCCACCGACTTCCGGTGCATCGCGAGGGGGGAGACGTCACGTATCCGGGGTGAACGGACTGACGACAACGAGGCTGTCGATCCGACGGCCGTCCCGGAGGTCTTCAGTCAAGAGAGCTGAAGCGACAATCAGCGAATCGTGGAAGCTGAAGCCGTGCGCCTCGGCCAGTTCCATGGCCGCTTCATGCGTTTCGATATCCAAAGGCCGAATCGAGTCGAACAGCTCGCGCGCATCCGCGACCGCCGCCGCAACACATTGACGAACTCGTTCAGCACCTGGACGCTGACAACGCCGCCATTCATGAGCGCCCGGCGCGCGGCATCACCCTTTGCACCCGCCCCTTGGGCATAGATCAGAGCATTGTGCCTAACGGCCAAGGACAGTGTCGATGCCTGCGAGCAGCAGATCGAACTTGGCCGACCCGATCCGGCCAACGCGTTCTTCAAGAAGCGACCGGTCGAGCGCGACGATCTGTGTCGCGTTCGCGACCGAGTCTCTCGGCAGGCCTGTCATCGCGGCGGTCAACAGCACGTTTCCCGGTGCCTCCGCCCACCGAAGATCGCTCGTGAGCGGTACGCAGACCGCCGTGGCCAACCGGCTCTGGTTCAGCGCGTCCCCCTGGACAACGACAACCGGCCGACGAAAGGCCGTCCCCGAGCCTGCGGGTTCGGGCAACTCGGCCCAGCACACATCGCCTTGGGAGATCACCATTCGGTGTCGGCGAGCACCCGCCTGCCGGCGGCGGCGAGGAAGGCATCATCATTTCCGTCGACTTCGCCACATACCCGGTTCATTGCGTCGGTGACTTCGTCATGCGCATGACGCGCGAGATACTCGTCGAGCGCTGCGGCATACACTTCGCTTCGGGACCGCCGTCCCTGCGAGGCCAGTCGCTCGGCGCGTTCGAAAATGTCGTCGGGAATGGATACAGCTGTTTTCATACCCGCAGTATAACTCCCTTCCACGGCCGGTGATCAAGGGTTTCCCGCAAGTCCGCGATAGGGAAACACACCGTCAGCACGGCCCTGCAGCAGTGGCGCCGCACGTCATGAGCCCTTGAGAGCAACCGGCGGCTCGTTTCGAATCCCTGCGACGGACACTGGCCGCCTCTGCGGCCATGGCGCTGCAATCGCCTTCCTCCCCGGCGACACGGGACGACAACCTGGCGCGAAGGGAAGCGGCGGCGGGCACGGGCGCCACGGACTTCTGGTGCATGGCGAGGGGGAGACGTCACGTATCCGGGGCGAACGGATTGACGACAACGAGGCCGTCGATCCGACGGCCGTCCCGGTGGTCTTCAGTCAAGAGAGCTGAAGCGACAATCAGCGAATCGTGGAAGCCGAAGCCGTGCACCTCGGCCAGTTCCATGGCGGCGTCATGCGTTTCGATATCCAAAGGCCGAATCGAGTCGAACAGCTCGCGCGCATCCGCGACCGCCGCCGCCGCAACACATTGACGAACTCGTTCAGCACCTGGACGCTGACAACGCCGCCATTCATGAGCGCCCGGCGCGCGGCATCACCCTTTGCACCCGCCCCCTGGGCATAGATCAGAACACTGGTGTGAGGAGTCGAAAGTCGTGAGTCGGCGGGATGAGCCGGGATATTGCGGGATACAGTGGGATCGCGTCGTAAAAACACGACCTTGCGCCGGCGGTCTCAGGCACCCTCGCACCTTGAGGGAGTCGAAACCCTGAGTCTACCAATGCAGTACCAATACGGGCGGCCGGGGCGGCCGTAAGGGCCCTTTGCGAGCTTTCGAAATTACCTTCAAAGACCCTTTGCGAAGGCCCTGAAGACCGCTCAGGAAGCGTTCCTTGCGCCTCCCCGCCGCCCGGCGTAGGGTGGTGCCGGCGCTTGAGTCACGCTTAATCCGGGTCCTGGGTACCCGAGGGGATGTCGCGACCCCCCAGGCGCCGTTCCTACCCTTCGCTCTCCCACCGCGCCGCGTCGAACCGCCTCAACACCGTGACACGTCCGGACCCGAGCTTGGCGAGCCGCGCCTCGTCCGCCAGCGGGAAGACGGTCACCAGCTTCCCCCAGGCGCCGCGCGTTTCGTCGAGCTTCACAGCCCACGTCCACCACGTCTTCTCGTCACCGGCGCCGCGCGGCGCGTACACCACCAGCGATGTCCGGCGCTTGTCGGGGAACGTCTCGAGCAGGATCTCGCCGCGGTCGAGGGCGTCCTGGAAGGCGCGGATCTCCTCCGGGCCCACCTCCGGATGCTTGCGCGCGAGCTTGCCCCGGGGGATGCGCGACGCCACCAGGCCGGTGGCGTCCCGGTACGCCTCGGGCAGCGCGTCCCGGATGTCTCCAGGGATGAGACCCACCGGCCAGCCGCGGGTGTCGCCGCGCCCGAAGGCGTCCCGGAAAAGTTCCGAGGAGAGCGTCTCCCGGATCGACGCCTGTGCAATCGCCGGATCGGCCTCGGCCAGCCGGCCGTTGAGCCTCCTGAACCCGTCCCGGACGGGATCGATCATGCCGACGTTGCGCTCAAACCCCGGGTCGACGCCGACGGGGACCTGCACCTCGCGGTCGTTGCGCCGGTCGTACCAGGTCCGCGTGCGGTCCCAGCCCTCGGGCGGTTCGGTGACCTGCCAGCCGAACTCCTCGAGGCCCTCGATCGAGAGCTGGATTACCGTGCAGCGGCAGAACCACCCGCACGGAGGATAGTGAGTCTCCCAGAACGGATGGTCGATCGGGAGCACCGTGCCGTGCCAGCGCAGATGGTCGGGCCGGGTCCTGGCGTCGAGAACCGCGACGTAGCGCAGGTAGGGCCTGGTGCGGGCCTGACGCTGCATGCGCTCCCAGCGCCCGCGGCTGTAGGACATGCGCAAGTTGGTGTCGAAGATGGTGCGCAGGCGCCGGACGCTGCCGGTCTGGACGATCTCCGTCACGCCGGTCTTCGGGTCCAGCATCGGCTGCTTGCCCCACCAGCCGAGCGAGACCAGCTTCGGCTCGAGCTCGCCGGCGAACGTCTCGAAGGTGATGCCCTCGGCGATCGTCCTGTCGACCCCCTCCTTCAGCGCCCGCGCCACATCCAGCGTCGCCACCTTGGCGGCGCTGAACGAGACGAGATGCTCCTCGACGGAGGTGTCGCGCCAGTGATGGGAGACGTGGAGGCCCTTCGCCCGGAAGCGGCGCACCGCCTCCGCGGGCGGAACGTCGAGGAACTCGGGATCCATGGGCCTAATCGCGGTCGATCAGGCCGGCGTCTCCGGAGAGTCGCCCCGAGAAGCCCATGCGGCGCAGCGCCCCGAGGAGCTCGGCGTCGTCCATGCGCCCGAAGATCTCCGGCAGGCTCGACCGGAACGCCTCCATGCCGTCGCCGCGCGCGGCCGCCGCCTTGGCCGCGGAGAGCACGGGCCCGATGATCGGGTCCATGAAACGCTCCCAGCCGTCGCCCGCCAGCATCTCCGCCAGGGCCTGATCGATGCCGTCGGGATCGCGCTCGCCGCCTGCCCGGGCCATCGCCCTGGCGAAAAGGAACATGGCGTCGTCGCCCTGAGCCCGGGCCATGGCCGCTTCCGGCGGCGCGCCGATGCCGCCCGTCACGGTCTCGTCGTCCTGCTCGGGTTCCTCCAGCCCGTAGATGCGCCGCAGCTGCGTGGCCCTCACCTTCAGGCGCGGCACCTTGTGCATCAGGTCGGCGATCTGCCCGGGATCGGCGTCCTCTTCCACGCCGATGGCGAAGCGCGGAAAGCCGCGGCGACCGGGGTCGCCGCGGTTGAGCAGGACCATCGGGCGCCCGAGCTGATTGGTGAGCGCGGCCGCGACCTGGCGGGCGTCGGCGCGCTCGATGTCGCCGCGCACCTCGTCGTGCACCTGCCCCAGGCTGTAGGAGCCGCTCTCGCCCTCCTGCGTCGTCAGCGTCTGGCCCAGAACCGCCTTGGAGACGGCGGCGTCCAACGTCGCCAGCAGGTCCTTGTAGAGGTCCGAGCGGGCGCCGGTCCCGGCGTTCTCGATGAATTCGATCGCCATCGACTCCGGCAGGATCGCGGCCGCGTCCGAGGCGATGTCGAGCACCGCCCGATAGAGCTCCTGCTTCTCTTCCGGCTTCGCGCCGTCGTGATAGCGGCCCATCCGGAAGGGGTGGCCATAGACCTTAATGAAGCGCAGCCAGTCCCGCAGGCCGAAGGCCTTGAAGCACCACGCCCAGGCGACGGGCCGCGCCAGGCCGCCGCGGATCGGCAGGCCGCTCTTGGCCCGGTGCAGGTGCGTGACGAACTTCCCCGGCTCCAGGTCGATCCAGCCCAGCCGGTCGTCCTGGCGCTGCAGGCGCTGGCCGGAGACGGGATCGAAGCGAAACCACTGCGGGAGCCTGTGCTCGAGCCGGATCGGCATCCATTCGCGCGCCGAGGTCTCCCAGATGATCTCGGCGACGCTGAACCCTTTCCCGATCGCATCCAGCATGTCGAAGATCTCGTCCTCGAGCTCGCGCGACCGGAGCCACTCGCGGAGCAGCTCCGCGTCGGCCTCGGCCTCCGCGCTCTCGTCGGCCGGGACGACCCGGATCGGCAGCTGCGACACCTGGCGCCGTCGTACGCCCAGCACGGCGAGGTAGTGGAGGTCCCGCTCCTCGATGAGCTCGGCGATCTCGAGGTAGTTGCGGGGATCGCCCTCTTCGGCCTCGCGCAGGAGCACGGCCAGGCGGTCGATCGAGACGCCGGACTGCTCGAGCTGGGTGTGGATCGTGCGGATGCCGCGGCCATCGGCCGGCGTCAGCTCCCGTTTCAGATCCGCCCGGCGCAGCGGCTGCCCGTGGATGTCGACGAGGCCGGTCATGCGGCGGCGCTCCCGGCGTCGCCGCCGATCCAGGAGTCCCACTCCCCTCTCGGCCGGTCGCGGAAGCGTCCGTGGCGGCCGTACTCGTCGCGCTCAGCCTCGCGCACGGGCGTGTAGGCGTAAATGATCTTGCCGCCCGCGGCCGCGCAGGCCAGCGCCAGCGCCCAGAATCGGTCGGCGTGGCTGCCGTCCTTCTCCGTGCCGGCGATCAGGCGCGGACCGCCGGTCGGCCCCTGCTCGGCGCGGATCGACCGGAGATCGGCGCGCAGCCCGGTGTCGGCGGGGATGCGGAGCTTGCGGTCCTCCATCCGCTGCCGCAGTGCGGTGGCGACGTCCAGGCGCCTGGCGCCCGACAGGATGACGCCCTCGACGCGCATGTCGCCGAACAACTTCTTCATCCGCTCGACGACGAACTCGCCCATGCCGGTCTGGTCGATCACGAAACGGGAGACGCGCCAATGATCCTCGAGCTCCGCCAGGGTCTGCTCCTGCAGCTCGAGCGGCGCGGGTCTCAGCATCCGCATGTCCCTCAGCCACAGGACGTCGCCGATCTCCTCGAGGACGACGGCGACCCACAGGTTGCGCCGCACCGCGACGTCGACCCCGATCCAGACCGCGCCGCCACGGTTGGAGGCCAGAGGATCTCCGGCCCGCTCATGCTCGCAGCCAGTGATCATCGGCCACGACAGCCACGTGCCGTCGCCCGCCGACGGAACGACGTCGAGCTCCTCGGCTGCGTCGGCGCCGTACTCGGCGCGGATCTCGGCCGCCCACGCCTCCTCGAGCTCCGGCGTCCAGGGCTGGCCCGTGACTTCGCAGATCTTCCGGTAGAGCCCTTCGTCGATGGCCTGCTGGAAGGTGACGCGGTGGAGCGATCCCGTTCGCCGTCCTGCCTCGATGTCGCGGGCCAGGCGGTTGAACGGGTTCCCCGAGCCGTTGTGGGTGGAGACGATGGCGAGCTGGCCGCCCCATGTCCTGACGCCGCGGGCGGCGGTCAGCATCGTCTCCAGGTCGTCGACCCAGGCGGCCTCGTCGATGACGAAGCGCTCTCCGGGGCGGCCCCGCGAGCGGAACTGCCTGGCGGCGCCGGAGAGGCCGACCACGCGGGCGCCGCTTGCCGCCGAGACGGAATGGCGCGCCGCCGCACGGCCCTCCTCGTCCCAGACCTCCTCGCCCACCTCGGATGCGGCGACCTGGATGCGTTCGAGCCCCTCCTTCGCGTCGTCGACGAACGTTTCCGTCATGTCGCGCGCGTAGGCCATGTAGAAGGTGTTGACGGCGCCCTTGGCGGGGGCGGCATCCCGGGCCGCGCGCCAGGCCAGCGCCCAGCTGACGCCGATGCGCCGCGACTTCTCGACCACGACGACGGGCGACTTGTCGGCGACGATGCGCGCCTGGTAGGGCAGCAGCAGCGACCGGCGGCTCATGCGGCGTCTCCGAGGATCGCCCGGTCCACCATCGCCATGAGATCGTCCGACGCGCCGGCCTTGCGCATGTCCTCCTTGGCGCGCTTCGCCGCCTCGGCCTCGGCCTCCCTGCGGATCGCCAGCTCGCGGTCGGCGCTGATCTTGCCCGCCCTCTCGATGCGCTGCATCGCCAGCGCAAGCGTCGCGATCTCGTCGGCGTCTGCCTCCTCCTTCTCGAGCACGGAGAACATCGCCAGAGAGCGCAGGGTCTCCAGCGTCATCCGACCGGTGCGCCCTTCGGGACGCTCGCCCAGTTCGCGGATCCAGATCTCGCAGACGCGGTCGGCGTCGCGCTGGCGTTTGACGAGATCGTTGACCGCCTTGATTTTGCGTCCCGCGGAACTCCTGGATATGCGGCCGCCCATCTCGCGGATCGCTGTGACGACATCGTCGACCGATGCGCCATCGCGGATCTTGTCCAGCGCCGCGTGGCGGATCTCCGGCGCGAGGTCGTCGAATGTGGAGCGGCGCGCCATCAGGCGCTCCTCGGCCCGGGCCTCCTCACGCCGGGCACCGACGCGGTGCCGCGCGCCGCGTCCTGCCCGCGATCGGTGAGCTCCGCGATGGCGATGCCGCCGATCTCGTCGAGCCGGACCAGCCCCTGCTCCTTCAGCCACTCGAGCTCGACCCGCAGCCGGTCACGCGAGACCGTGTGGCCCCAGCGGTCCAGCAGCGCCCGCAACAGGCTCTCGTTGGCCCGGCGGCCGCTCGCCTCCTCGAGGAGGCGCAGCACGACCAGGCGCATGTCGGCGGTCTCGACGTCGCGCACGCTCACCGTTCCGCACTCCCCATCAGCCGTCTCTGGATCGCCCCCACCTGCGAGGCCATGCCGCTCAGCATCTCCTGCATGCCGTCGACACTGGCCTGGACCGCCTTCACCTCGCCGCCGACCGTGGCGAGCTGGGTGTTGACCGATGCGAACTCCAGCGCAGACGGCAGGCTTTCCATCTGGCCCTCCGCCCTGGCGAGCCGCAGCTCGAGATCCTGCAGCTCCCTCGGGGTGGGGTACTGCTCGAACGCCTCGGCGATCATGGCCTTCACCCGGTCGGCCGGCACGCCGGCGCGGCCGATCCAGCCGGCCTTGCGCATGGCGACGACGGCGGCGGCGAGAAAGGCCAGGGTGGCCAGGAGACCGGCGAGGACCTCCCAGTGCTCGGCGGCGGGGACGTCGCCCGGCATGCCGCTAGAGGACGGTCCAGACGCCCCTGGCCATGGCGTCCGCCAGGCGCGCGGCGCGGGCCGGCGCCTGGATGCGGGCCCAGACGCTGTCCAGGATCTCGGCCGAGGCGCGGTCCCAGTCGCCGGCCCTCACGGCATCGAGCATGACCTCGTAGCCGGAGAGGCGTTCACCGTGGGCGTAGGCCATCTCGGCCAGCACGTCGCGCCGGACGCCGTCCAGCGCATCCCAGGCGTCGGGCCCGAGAACGCGGCGCGCGGTGTCGCGGGCCTCCGGCACGTCATGGGCGAGGAGGGCCTCGGCCATCGCCGGGTCGATGAGGTGGCCGTAGCCGATGTGCGGCGCGCCAGTCACCGGACCCCGGTAGGGGTCGAGGCGCAGACCCTCCGCGTTCCGGATGGCCGCGGCGAGCGGGTCCGACGGGGGCGCCATGGCGGGACCGCCCCCGTCGGGGCCAGGGAGCGGCACAGGAGTGCGGAGGCCGCTCCCGGGCTCTGCCCCAGCTGGGGCATCCGGTGCGCCGCTGCCGGCGGCGGCGGCGGTGGCCTCGCCTTCCGCGGTGGCGGCCGCGTCGGCGGAGACCGCCTGGGCGACGTCGCCGCCGGCGACCACGACGACGACGTCGCCGCAGGTGGTGCAGTCGATGTGGACCCGGTTGTCGCCGGGCTCGGCCGCCGGCGCCGGGGCGTCGCCGCCGAGGCCGGAGAACCCGCTCACCGCCGGGAGGCAGCCGCCGAGGAAGAGCAGCGCGGCGACGGCCGCCGCGGTGCGCAGGGGGCCGCCCATCAGGCGCCGGGGGACGGGGCGCGCTGCGAGGCCAGCGTCAGCGCCTCGGAGACGAGCGAGGCCGGCACGGCAGGCTCGGGCTCCGGCGCCGACAGCTCTCTGGCAATGCCGATCAGGAGGCCGATCAGCCCGCCGGCAATCGTCAGGACCGCCAACCCGTGCGTCTCGGCGAGAAGCCACGCGAGCGCCATGATCATGACCGCGGACACGATGACGATGGCGATGACATTCCGACGCCACGGCATGCCCCCGAGGCTGCCGACGTAGGCGGCCGCGATGGGCAACAGCGACGCGAGGTGCTCGCTGGGCGTGACGAAGAAGAGGAAGACGAGGAGGGTCGCGCCGACGGTGGCGATGGCGAGGACATCGAGGAACTCGAAGAAGGTCTTCATGGCGCCGCTCCTTGGTGACCGTCAGCGTAGGCGGAGTTCACCGGGGAGACTGGCAGAACGCGGATGCGATATTCATAGGACAACTGCTGTAGGAATGGCGCGAACCGGTCCCTGATCACTTGAGATAGCGGCTCGCCGACCTCGTGGCGACACCCAAGATCCGACCGATCTGCCGGGGCCGCAGCTCACGAGTGCGACTAAGGTATTGAGCCCTGAAGCGGCGGGCGCGCGGCACGGCCAGCATCTCGCCTCCACAGAGCGAACTCAGGGCATGGGCGCCGTCGACCCCTATGACGTGCGCGATCGCGTGATCGGGGTCGACGCGCTTCTTGGGCACGTAGATGGCCTCGCCCCCGAACGCCGCCACCAGCGCGTACGCGCGCTCGTCGCCCAGCGCCGCACGCAGGGCATCGATCGTCGAGCAGTCGCTCACCGTGCGGCCTCGCTCAGCGCCGAGCGCAGGCGGGCGCCCAGCACGCGGATGCAGCGGTCCGCGTCCCGGGGCCGGAGCGTCTCGACCGGGCGGCGGTCGACGGTGCCGAGGATGGCGGCGCAGGCGAACTCCAGGTCCACCGCCGCCTCCATGGCGCCCGCCTCCTGGAGGCGCCGCCACTGCGCTTCCAGGACGCGGCCCCGGGGATCGTGGAGCGTCTTGCCGCGGGCGCGGTAGTGCGACCAGTCGACGCCGGCCTCCCGGGCGAGCCAGTCGCGCAGGGCGTCGATGCAGGCTGCGGCCTCATCCGGCGGCGTCCAGCGCGCCGCGGCGACGCCGATCTGGCGGCGCATCCAGGCGGCGAGCGCAGAGTCGTCCCGGTCGCGCACCACGCCGAGCTCAAAGCCGGAGATCCATAACGCTCGGAGCTTCGAGCCCTGCGGCCCGGCCGGCGGCCCGTCCAGCCGCATGCGGCCGCGCGGGCGGACCCGGATCTCGCTGCAGACCGCCTCGATCTGGCGCAGGCTCATGCCGGAGGCTGAGCGCAGGCCGGTCGTGCGCTCGTAGAGGTCGCGGCGCTCCTCCTCGCGCATGCCGGCCTCGTGCGCCAGGGCGTGCAGCTTCCGCAGCGCCCTGAGGCGGTCCGTGGCGGCATCCGTCGTCACGGCTCCTCCTCCAGGCCGACGATCTCGCGCGGATCGACGTCGGCCGGGACGTCGACGTCGTCGGCGTAGCGCCAGCCGCGCAGGAAGCCGACCTGGCGCAGCTCGACGGGGATGACCCGGGCCTCGAGGTAGATCCGGCAGTCGCCGTACTGGCTCCGGATCCCCGCGATCGGCATGCGGAAGAGCGTCGAGCCGCGCCGGCAGAAGATCATGCTGCCCCCCATCAGTTCCGCGCGCCGGCGCGGGAAGCGCCGCGTCGGCGTGTAGATCTGCGTGATCCCGCGCTCCGCCAGGCCGTCGACGTAACGCAGCGCCTCGAGGGTCGTGCGGATCGGCCGGCCGGCGGCGCCGTGGAGGCGGCGCGCTTCCGCGGAGCGGTCGGCCCAGCCGCTGAACGGGCGCAGGAGGTGGAGCTGCGGCATCAGAGAAGATCCTTCGGGTAGGGCCTGATGATCTCCAGGCGGCCACTCAGCCGCGCCGTCTCATGGCCCGTCTCGCGGGTGTGCCGGCGGGCAGCGCGCCCGGCCTTGGCGCCCTCCCATTTCAGCCCGCACCGGGCGCACCACGCCTGGGCCACCAGGCGCTTGACGAAAATGTGGTGGTCGGTGGTCTGATGCAGCGCCGACCCGCCGTTCGTCTCCACCTTGATGTTGATCTCGACCATCAGAGCGCCGCGCACGGACAGACCGCGTAGCAGCCGCGGTCCGCGAAACGCCCGCAGCCGCCGTCGCTACGGCATAAGTCGTCGGGGCACGTGACGATCAAGCCGTCACCGTCGCATCGGCAGTCGGGGTGCAACTCGTCGAGGAGATCCTCGTTCCGGTTGTCTTCGCAGCGCCGGCAGATCTCGACGCCGTCGCCGACGGGCTGGCCGCAGTCCAGGCAGCGCGGGCCGGTCACCTCGTCAGCCATCTGGTCAATCATGACAATTTCCCCCTCCATTCAGGCAAGTCAGAAGAAGATCGGCGGCCGCGCCCAGCAGAGACGCCGGCGCGGCCGACCCGTCCGGCGCCGTGGTGCGCGACATCGCGCCGGCAATGGCGTCGACGGGAACGCCGTACTGCAGGGCTAACGACACGAGGATCGCCGCGTCGTCGGCGAGAAACTGCATCGCCGATCCGCTGCGCGACGCCGCGGGCCGCAGGAAGATCTCGCGCGGCCTGAGGTCGTCGCCGAAGCCTACCGTCATGTGGCAGGCGCCGGTGGGGGTCTCGACCTTCTCCGTGATCGACCGTCGCCGGTTCGGCAGGCGCGTCCGCTCAGCCGTCATGATGACTGCCTACCCCCCCCCCTCCAGGTGCCCCCACGCGTCCCAGCCGTCGGCGACCTCACGGGCGAACAGCTCGATGTAGGGGCCGGCGACCAGGCGCTCGATGCGCGCCCGCACCTCCGCGGGCTTCTCGGAATGCCCGCCGCGCGGGGCGTAGACGACCTCTTGGACCGACGCCGAGAGGCGCTTCGGAGATCCGCGCGTGCCCAGGAGGCACAGCTCCGCCCCCTTGCGGGTCCAGTATCCCATGCCCGCTCCGCCCTCCTTCACCCAGATGAAGCCGGTCGAGCGCATCTCGAATCCCCACCGCGTCATGATGTGCGGCGCGTGCATGAGCAGGTGGGCCGGGCACCACAGGAAGAGCGCGCAGTCGTCCGCGAGCAGGCCCCTCACCGGCAGGAGCTCGATCTCCGACAGGGGCATCGTCGGATAGTGGTTCTCCGCGCTCCGGTCGTTGGCGCCGCCGAAGACCTGGAATGGCCACGGAGGATCGGCGTAGACGACACCGTACTTGCCATCGCGGGGCAACGGTGGCGGCTGGCGATCCGGGGCGGAGTGCTCGACCTGGACCCGGTGCCGCCTCAGGTCACCGCGGCGCATCTCGACATGGATGACGCCGCCGCCGATGAGGTCGTCGAATTCGGCGGCGGGCATCCCGCACAGCTCGGCCAAGACCGCCTTGTCCGGTGGCAGCAAAACGGAATCATTGATTCCGTTTTGGTCGACATAGCGGCGAATGTTCTCGTCGCGCGCGATCTGCATGAGCTGGCTCGCGGTCCGGCCCGACATCGGCAGCTGTTCAGCGATCCAGCGCTGGAACCGCCCGTGCCGCATGCTGTCCTTCGCCCTCCGCAGCTCGTCGCCACAGCGCACGAAGGACGCCGCACCGGCCCGATAGTGCGCCAGCGCGCGGGAGGCGCAGTCCCGCTCGTGCGGCAGCCAGGGGTCGTCCTCGTGAACGCCGGCCGCCAGACTGTCGCACTCCGGCGGGAGCAGCTCGCCGCGCGCCGGCTCGGCAACCTCGAAGGCCTCGCGCGCCGCGGCGACGAACGCCCGCTTGCCCGACAGGATCGGTTTTTCGCGGCTCATGACGACCTCCGAGGCCGGCCCGGCGCGCCCGCTCGTGGCCCTCCGTGAGCACGTGCCAGGGGGAGGCGCGCACCCTCAGACATCGGCCGCGCCCGCCAAGTAGAGGTCGAGCCACGCCTGGTCCACCTCGCGCCGAACCTCGCGCGCGTCGTCGCGATTGAGGCGGGCGCAGATCGCTTCCAGCCAGCGTCTCTGGCGCGCCGACACTGCCGTCGTCGCCTGCCAGACCTCCAGGCGGTCGCGGGTGTCGACCAGGAAGCGCACTTCCTGGGGCCCGTGCAAGAACTCCCGCTCGTCGTCGCGGGCGAGCGCGCAGACGCAGATCCGGTGCATCTGCTTCCAGTCCTTCCCGGCGGTCCTGCGCCGCCGCGGGGGCTTCGGCGGCGCGGCGGGCCCGGCGGCCGCGCCCGGCAGCGCCCAGACCACCGTGCCGGCGCCGCTGCGCTCGCCGCTCCGCACCACCTCGCAGCGGGCCGCGAGGTGCGCCAGCACCCGGTATGCCGCGATCCACTCCACGCCCGCCGCGTCGGCGAGCGCCGCCGTCGTGCGCCGCCGCCGCGTGGCTCGGTCGGCCCCGAGCTGCTCCAGGAGGGCGCGCAGGCGCGCGTCGAGGGACGGCTCGGTCATCGGCCGCTCCCGCGGGGCCGATACCGCCAGATGACATGGACCGTCCTGGCGCCGTCGACGAATCCGAGGCCTCCGGCCACCCGGCCATCCTCCTCGGCGCGCCGGAGGAGCCGCCGTGCACGATCGCGGGAAAGGCCCGCGCTTCTCGCCAGCGAGCCGGTCGTGCGCCTCGACTCGGTGTCGCGGCCCTCCCCGAGCTCTTCGAGCAGGCGGAGCAGGCGGTCCGTCTCCCGGACCGCGCGGGGCGACATCCCCATCATCGCGACACGAACGCCTTGGCGATCACGCCGACGTCGCCCCTGGGGCCCGGCCACGCGTCGGGCATCCGGAGCCGCCATGTCCCGTCGGCTCGCGCGCGGATGACGGCGACGTCGTCGAGCGTCGCGAAGACGGGCAGCGGCGTGCGCTCGCCGGCCGGCACGAGGAACACCACCGGCAGGGAGAGGCCGAGCGCATATCCGACCTCGATCCACTTGCCGCCCCGCGTCGAACGGCCACACAGCGCGATGAGCAGGTCGGCGTCGCCGATGTCCATGATGTCCTGCTCCGCCGCCGCACTTGCCTCCAGGCGCGGGTTGCGGCACAGCCATCGTGACATGCAGCGGGCGCCGGTGGCTGCCGCGATCCGCCCCGCGAGGAGGCGGGCCTGCTGGCGCATCGCCCACCCGGCCGCCAGGTAGAAATTCCGGCAGCCGTCGGTCATGACGCCCCCCCCCGAGCGCCTTGCGCCCGGCCGGGGTCGGCTCCCAGCGGCAGGCCCACGTCGAGGCGCAGGTGCCGTCAGGGCCGGGGGTCAGGCACCGGACCAGACCGCGGGCCTCGAGACGCCGCACGGCCGCCAGGGCGCCGTCGCCGGAGCCGCTGCCCATGGCCTCGCCGGCCGGGCACGGGCTCATCGCCAGCCTGACCAGCACCCGCCGCTGATTCGCCGTGAGCCTCCCGCGCCCCGCCGGCTGCGGCGCCAGGGCCGCGTGCATCTCCGCGACCTCCTCCCGCGAGAGCCGGAGCCCCCGGCCGTGGAGGCGCGCGATTGCGATGGCGTCGCGGATGTCGCGCCTCACGACGCCGCCTCCCTGGGCGCGGCGCTGTCCGCGAGCGCATCCACCGCGAGCGCGGCCACCAGCTTGTCGAGAGTGCCGGCGGCGACGGCGATGACGACCTCGTCCTCACCGCCGGATATGACGACGCCGATCCGCGCGAGGTCCTCCGCGTCGAGCTTCCGGACCGCGGTCTTGTCGATCGACCGCTTCGTCTTGATCAGCCGTGCGGCGGAGCGCGGGAGGTGTTCGCGGATCGCCTGGATGATGTCGGCGTCGTCGCCGTCCCAGTCGACGACGCCGATCTTCTTGCGCCAGCCGAACTTCACTCCGTCGATCGTCTGCGTGCGCGGCGCGTCGAAGAGATCGCGCGATTGCTCGACCGCCGCATGCAGCTCTGCGCGGCTCTGCGCGGTCCGCGCCGCCTGGCTGCGCAGCCCGCGGTACCGCGACTTGATGGCCTTCCGCTGGAGTTCGCCGATCTCCTCGAGGAGCTCCTCCAGGGCGATCCGGTCGGCGGCGTACCGCCTGGCCAGGTCGACAATTTCCTCCATCGTCATGTGTCACTCCTCCGTGTTGTCGATCGGCACGACCTGGACTCCGCGGTCCAGGCGCAGGCTCGTCAGCGCCAGGCGCATCGCCTCCTCGAGGCTCTCGGCCTCGGCGACGGTGCGCCAGCGCGGGTGGTCGGGGTCCGGGAACCCGTCGCAGGTCGCCCGGACCTCGAAGCTCCGGCGCGTCACGGCGCCGACCTCTCGGCCGCCAGGATCTCCGCGCAGTCGCGGCCGCACCGCGTGGGCTGCCAGCCGCCCCCGCGCTCGACTGCGATCCCGGCGGCGGCGAACTGCTGCAGCGTCAAGAGCGGCGCGACGTCGGGCAGTTCCCAGTGGAAGCCCGCTTCGATGCCGCCGCCGTCCGGCCGCCACGCCGCCAGGGCGGCGACCAGCTCCCGCTCGAGGTCGTCGGTGAGGTACCAGCCGCCCGTCTCGAGACAGACGAGGCCGGCCGCCGTGACGCAGACGCGCTCCGGCCGGCCGAAGCCGCGCTCGCCGGCGGCGGGCGCATCGATGAGGCCGCGGTGCGCCAGCTGGTCGATCAGCGGGCAGTCGCGGCCCGGGCGGGCGTGGTGGCAGAGTGCCGCATGCAGCCGGTTGTCGAGCCACCTCATGCCGCGGCCCTCCGGGCCTGGAAGTCCCGGTCGACGGCGCCGGGCGGCGTGTCGAGGCGCGCCATCTCGGCGGCGACGTCGTCGAGGCGGCGCAGCACGGTCAGCGACGCGGCCTGGAACGCGACGATGCCCTCCTGCAGCGCCGCCACCCGCGTCAGCAGCGGCTCCGTCGATGCGGCGGTGCCGGCGCCGGCGTCGACGCGCCCGCGGATCGCGTCGGCCAGGGCGTTGAGCTCGGCGTCTACCTCGCTGTCGGCCGCCCTCTCCGCCTCCACGCGGCGGTATCCGGCCCACACGGTGCTCTGGTCGCGGCCGCCGAAGTGCTCGCCGATCTCGCCCCAGCCTGCGCCCGTGATCTCGCGCACGAGCCAGACGGCACGCCGGCGCGCCCGGCACGCCGGCGCCGTCTTCGACGGGCCCGTGAGCGTCGCCAGGCGCGCGCCCATCAGGTCGCAGGCGGCGATCTGCACCAGGGCGATCGAGAGGCCGGCGCTCACGGGCCGTCCCCCTCCTGCGCCGGCGCCCGGTCCCAGAGCACGAACGTTTCGCCGCCCTCGGGCCGCTCCGGCGTCGACAGCGCGAGTTGCGCCGCGCCGTCGAGGTCGCGCAGCTCGCCGGCGAACCAGCGGAAGAGATCGCAAATGCCGATCCCCTCAAGGCGCTCGATCGAGGTGTCGGGCGCCTGCATGATGTCGTTGCCGAACTCGCTCGCCAGGGTCTCGAGCTCCGTCGCCGCGGCGGCGGCGATGTCGACGCCGCCGCGCGAGCCGTCCGCCGGCATGGCTTCGGGCCGCGGCCGGCGGTCTGCCTGGAGCCGTCCGCTCTCGGCGCGCAGGCCCGAGGCGATCCGGTCGGCGGCCCGGATCAGGTCGTGATGTCCTGCGCCGCCGTGGTGGCTCAGCGACAGCAGCCCGTGGACGACCACCGCCCAGCCCTCGAGGGCGGCCGCGTCGTCCTCGCAGACGTGGCGCCCGGCGGCCGAGATCATCGCGAGGACGTCGCGCGCCGGGCCGGTCCCGAGCCGGGGAGACCAGCCGGTCAGCGTGACGGCGGCAGCCTCCAGGATCGAGGCGGGGACGACGGCGGTCAGCGGCAGCGGGCCGGGACCGGCGGTATCGGGGAGATGGGTGACGTTCATGGGTGGTGCACTCCTGCTTGTCGGTGGTGAAACGTTCAGGCCGCGATCTCCCGGGAGGCCGCGGCCAGGTCCTCGGCGGCGATGGCGTCGCGGCCGTCGTGGCGCGCGAGCAGCCAGGCGCGGGCGAGCGCGTCGCGCGCCCCGAAGAGGCCGCGCGGTCCGGCGGCGGCGGCGGCCACGGCCTTCGCCTCGCCGGCCGTCGGCCGGCGCCCCAGGACGCCCGCGGCGAACGCGGCCGCGTCGGCCTTCGACGGCGCGGTCATGGCGAGCCGCAGCCCGGCGCGCGCCTGGATCGCGCGGACCGAGCGCGCCTGGACGTCGAACGGCAGGCGCCCGTGGTCGGCGCCGACGAGAGCGAGCCCGCACCCCGCCTTCCCGGCGAGGCAGCGCAGCTCGTCGAGCAGGCGCGGCCCGAGGTGGTCGGCCTCGTCGACCGCCAGCAGCGCGCCGCGGCCGGTCAGCCTCTCTATTGCCGCGTCCTCCATGTCCAGCGCCGACGCCCCGCGGCCGCGCCAGCCCAGCGCGCCGGCGACGCGCCGCAGGCAGCCGGCGAGCGTCGTCACCGCCGGGCTCATCGCCACCTGGACGACGCCCGAGCGGGTCGCGCCGTAGCGGCGGAGCGCGCGGGTCTTGCCGCAGCCGCGGGGGCCGCCGACGATCGCCAGCTCCGCCGCGGCGTGGGCGTGGGCCAGCACGGCGAGCACCTCGGCCGAGGCCTCGAGGTCGCGCCAGGCGTCGAGGCCCGGCGGCAGCGCTTCCCGGCGCGCCGCCTCCCGGCGGGTCTGCAGCCAGCGGCCGACCTGCGCCTCCACGGCGGGCGCGTCGCCGGGGTACTTGCCGGCGAGCCATTGGCTGAGCGCCGTCGGGGAGATGCCGACCTCCTTCGCGGCAGCGGCCTGCGAGAGGCCCAGCTGCTCCATGACGAGGCGGCACTCCTCGACGGTGGTCATCGGCTCGCCGTCGCCGATCCAGGCGATCCCGGCCAGTTGAGGTTTCGCGGTCATTCCTCGTCTCCTTGGTAGCGCCCCCGCAGGGCGGTGATGGTGGCCGAGACCCGGGGCGCCTCCCGGCGCTGCGGGTTCGGCGCGGGCGCGCCGCCGGCCGCCTCGGCGGCGGCGGCAAGCGCGGGCGTGTCGTCGGTGGCGCCGCGCCGGGGTAGCGCGACGACCTTCTCCGCGCCGGCGGCGGCGGCGGCCAGCACCCGGTCCATGGCCTCTTCGGGACGCCAGCGGCGCCGGAGCTCCCTGGCGAACTCGCGGTCCTCGCGGTCGGCGGCGCGGGCTCGCGCCTGCGCCGCGGCGGCGATCTCCGCACGGTCGGCGCCGGTGCGGTCCGGATCCTCGGCGGTGCACAGGAAGGCGTCATGCAGGAAGACGTGGATCCGGCCATAGTCGGCGCGGTCGCGCCGCACCTCGACCCACTCGCCGATCACGTCGCCGAGGAGCTCGGCGACGTAACGCCCGCGGTCGATGCGGATGCCCTTCTTTGTGACCCTCTTGGGTTCCGGCGGCTCCAGGAGGACGTCCAGCGCGCGCGGGTCCGCGATCTTCCGGGGCGGGCCGCCGGAGAGCGCCTTCTCGAAGGGAGACATGCCGAGGCTGCCGTGCGTGCGGCGCCCGTAGAGCGTCTCGGCCCAGGTGTCGATGCGCTCCTGGAGCTTCTCCGGAGTCAGCGTCGCCTGCAGCAGGGCCGCGGGCGCCTCGCCGCGGCGCTCGGCGAACGAGCGGCGCGCCTCCAGCTTCTTCCGCTGGAAGAGGTCGCGGCCAGTGTGCCCGGGGAGATGGGCGAAGAGGTCCGTGGAGATGGTGCCGATCAGGCGCTCCACGAACGGCTTCTCGTAGGGCGCGTAGGGCGTGCACCAGATGGCCTCGATCTCGAGCGCCGCCAGGAACGCCGACACCAGGCGGGAGGTGTAGTCCCGCCCGCGGTCGACGCGCACCCGGTTCGGCTTGCCCCACTCGATGATGGCGCGCCGCAGGAGAGCCGCGATGACGATCGCACGGGACGTGTCGGCGACGGCGAAGAGGCAGCGTCTGGACCAGACGTCGATGACGGCGCAGAGCGCACGGCGCCGCCCGTCGGCGCACATCACGTCGGCGATCGTGGAGTCGAGCTCCCAGAGATCGTTGAGGCCGGCGGCTGCGGAATCGGCGTCGCCGAAGGCCGGGCGGCGGCGCGAGCGATGGCCGTCGGGATCGCCCGAGATGCTGAGCAGCCGGGCGTTCTCGGCCCGGAACCGTCTGGCGAAGCGCTGGATCTGGGCGATGTGGGGCGCGTGGCCATGCCTCTCGAGAAGCTCGCGCTGCAGCGCCGGGCAGGTCCAGTGCGGGTCGCGCGCGACGATCTGCGCGGCGAGGTACTCGATCTCGTCGGCGCCGAGGTGGCTCGGCCGGCCGCCGCGCCCCCTCGGCTCGAGCGCCGCGAGGCGTTGCTCGGGCTCGAGCTTCGCGAGGCGGCGGCGCCAGCGGGCGACCGACTGGGGCGACACGCCGTGGGCGGCCGCCGCTTCGGCGTCGGCCTCGGCGGCCGTGCGGCCGGCGGCGATCAGCCGCAGGGCCTCGTCCACGATCAGCAGCCGCCGCGCCCCGCCCGTCACAGGAGCGCCCCCGCGAGCTCGAGGACGGCGGCGCCGGCGGCCCAGGCCGCCGCAAGGGCGAGGCCGATGAGGGCGGCCATGGCGGCGTGGCGCTTCATGACGGGCCCCGCACCAGGTCGCGGCGGGTAAGCGGCCGGGATCGGATCTGACGGGATCCCTGGAGCTTGCGGGCGATCCGCTTCGCGCGCGCGATCTCTCTCACGTCGCCGCGGGCGAGCCCGCCACCGAACGACTTGCGCCGGTGGCACTCCGGGTGCGCGGGCGACGACGTGGTCGATCTCGCAGGCGCCCTCGATGGCGCGGCCGCAGATCCCGCATATGCCGCCGTGATCGGCGAGGATGCGGGCGCGGCGCGCTGGAGACATCCGGCGGCGGATCATGCGGCCTCCCGCTGCTTCGGCGGGCGCGGGATGTCGGGGGGCCAGGGAAGGTCGGTGGGCCAATGGCCGGAGAGCCACTCAGCTACTCGCGCAGCGCGTTTTGTTGTGAGATCGCGGCCACGCCGGAGGCGATCGCAGAAATCTCCGGACCCCGCCGCATACGTCGATATCGTGCGCTCGGACAGCCCCCGGTGGGAGCTGTATGCGTGGATCAACCTGATGATCGATTCGCTATCCATGGCGAGATAGTTGCCGACTTTAGCGAAGTCGTCAACAAAACTCGCCACACATAGCGAAACAACTTCGCTACAATGTGCGAATGGACGCATCGGAAATCGCGATCGCAGTGCGCCAAGAACTGAACCGGCGTGGGCTCAGCCCATATCGGGCGGCGCGCCTAGCGGGCCTTCCTGACAACACCTTCCGATATGTCTTGGAGGGCCGCGACAGCCGTCTGAGCAAACTCTTGGATGTCTGCGACGCGCTAGAGCTTGAATGCTACATCGGCCCGTCACGACCGGAACCGGACAGCGTAGAAACGGCTATCCCGCCGCAAGTGGAGGCTGGCGCTCAAAGTCTGGTGCGCGCCGTCACCGACGCCGGCGGCAACCCTATACCCGATGACCTATGGCCCGAACTGGCCCGGCGGCGCGGCGGCGCCATGAAGGCCGTCCCCATTGGCCAGGGCTTCGACTTGATCCGCCGCTACACTGACGATGTCAGGCTGGCCGCCGGGGATGGTTCACCAGGGGAAGGCGAGACCGTGGGCGCCCATGTCGCTTTCCGGAGTGCCTGGCTGCGCTCCCGCGGGTGGCGAGCCGGAGAGCTCAGCCTGATCGACGTGATCGGCAACAGCATGGCGCCGACGCTGGAGAACGGCGACACGGTCATGGTCCACCACGGCCGACGCGCCCCAAGGGACGGCGCGATCTTCGCATTGCGGGGACCAGGCGGGCCCACGGTCAAGCGCCTGAGGAAGCGCGAGGGCTGGTGGGCGGACAGCGACAATGAACAGCACCGGCCGCGAGCGCTATCCGAAGACGACGAGATCGTCGGCCAAGTGGTCTGGGCCACGCGCTCGTTGCCAATATGAGATTGTCACAATGCGGAGACCATTGATGAAGCTATTGAGAGCCCACATCGCGCTGCTTTTCGCAGCGTACGCACTGCCCGCAACGGCGGAGCCGGTGGAAGTCAGCTTGGCAGACTACGCATTTGACTTCGCCCATTATGGCTATGAGATCACCGTTACAGGCGAGACCTCAAACTTCCATGACAAGCTGACGGCGGACGACTACATCATCATCAACGACGAAGGCTATAAGCTGAAAACACTGATTGACCGGATGGGGCGGCGCGATCGCCAGGAGTTCATCGCCTTCTTCAACACACACTGCATCATCGTCAGCTTCGGCGTCGAGGATTGCACTCTGACGGCGTCCGGCGATATCGAGCTGGATGAGGACATGCGCATGATCTTTCGTATGAGCACCTCGTCGATCAGCAAGGACGGTAGCGAATGGTCAAATCTCTTGGAGGGGGAATAGACATGCAAAGAGCGGGCGGGATCGTTGCCTTGATTGCCGGGATCTTCGGGGTGTTGGCGGCTGGCGCAACGTTGTTTTTGGGAGGCCTCGGAGGCGCCTTCGAGGCCGAGGGCGCCGACACTGTTATCGGTTTGGGATGGGGCGGGGTGGCGTTTTCCTTCTTGACCATCGTGCTGGGTGCTGTGGCTATGGGCGCCAAGGGTCGTCTGCCAGGGATTCTGATAGCTGTGTGTGCCGTCGCCGGGGCAATCCTCGGCGGCACATTCGTCGCCGTTTTCATGGCGCTCGCCGCTGCTGGCGGCCTGCTCGCCGCGTTTGGCAAGCGCAAGGCAGCGTCATGACGTGCTGAGCTGAAGCCGGTCGTCTAGTCCGGATCGCTCACCAAGCATCACCCGAGAGGGACAATAGGCACAGGGAAAAGCGAATCATGATTCGCTTTTCCCTGCAGCGGTTGTCTTATGAAAATCGCGCGCCGCGGCGCTTATTCTCGGCGGCGATGGACCCCAAAGACCTCATTGCCGCGCTCCTAAGCGTGGAGATCCCGGTCTCCGGCGAGGCCCCGCGCGAGATCCTGCTGGTGCCGGCCGGGACCGTGCGGGCGCGCCCTCACGACGGCCGCGAGTTCTCCAACTCCGAACCGGAGCGCGCGGTAGCCCGTACGCGCGACCTCGTTCTCGATCAGCCGATCGACTACGAGCACCAGACGTACCTGTCTGCCGACAACGGCCAGCCCGCGCCCGCCGCCGGCTGGATCAAGGAGGTGTTCGTCCGCGAGGGCGCGATCTGGGCCCGGGTCGAATGGACGGCCAGGGCCAAGGCGATGATCGAGGCGGGGGAGTATCGCTACATCTCGCCGGTGCTGATGCACGACCGGGCCGGCAAGGTGCTGATGATCCGCGCGGCGGCGCTCACCAACGACCCGGCGCTCTACATGCCGGCGCTGATGCGTGCCCGCTTGAACACGCAAACACAACTCGACCGGGAGGATCGCATGGATCCCGAGAAACTCAGAAAGGCCCTGGGCCTTTCCAAGGACGCGACCGACGAGCAGGTCCTCGCCGCCGCGTCGGCGCTCCTGGCGGCCAGCAACGCCCTGGTCGCGACGGCCAAGGCCCTGGGCCTCGCCGGGGACGCGAAGGCCGACGAGGTCTCCGCCGCCGCGAAGGCGTCCGCCGACGGCATGACGGCGATCGCCAGGGCCGCGGGCCTCGCCGGCGCCGTCGAGCCCGACGCCATCGCGACGGCGGTTGCGGCGGCACGCGCCGCCGGTGGCGACCCCGACCCGACGAAGTTCGTGCCGCGCGAGGAGTTCACCCGCGTCAGCGATCGCCTGACCGCGCTGGAGACCTCCGGCGCGGAGACCGCGGCGGCGTCGGCGGTCGACGGCGCGATCGAGGCGGGCAAGATCCCGCCGGCGCAGCGCGACTGGTACATGGCGCACGCCAAGCGCGATCTCGGCGACTTCCAGGCGTTCGTCGCCGGCGCCCCGGTGATCCTGTCGCCGGGCGCGATCACCAGGGATCCGCCGCCAGACGACAAGACGGCGCTCACCACCGACGAGCTCGCGGCCTGCTCGGCCATGGGCATCACCGAGGAGCAGTTCCGGCTCTCGCGGACGTCCCTCCTCAAGACCGGAGGAATCGTCTGATGGCGGCTCTCGCGAACGACCGGAGGGCGCCCCGGTACCAGACGCCCGCAGGCCCCCGGGTGGCCTACAAGATGGCGGCGTCGACGACGATCTACGGCGGCGGCCTCGTCATGCTCGACGCGACCGGCGTCGCCAAGCCGGCAGCCAAGGCGGCGAACACCACGGTCGTCGGCGTCGCCGAGGACCGCGCCGTCTCCGGGGCATCGGGCGACACCTTCGTCACGGTCAGGAACGGCGTCTTCAGGTTCGGCCAGCTGGCGTCCGACAAGGCCGGCCTGCCGGAGATCGGCAACAAGGTCTACGTCGAGGACGACCAGACCGTGCGCAAGACGCAGGACTCGAACGCCGCCGCCGCCGGCGTCCTCATCAATGTCGAGGACGGCGACGCCTGGGTGCGTGTCGGCCTCGTCACGGGAGACTGACGAGATGATCATCAATCGCGCCAATCTGAACACGCTCTACACCGGCTTCAACGCCGCGTTCCGGGGCGGCGTCAACACCATGGAGGCCACCTCCCAGTGGAAGCGGGTCGCCCAGGAAACGCAGTCGGGGACCTCCGAGGAGATCTACCCGTGGCTCGGCAAGCTGCCGGGGATGCGGAAGTGGATCGGCGAGAGGGTCGTCCACCAGCTTTCCCAGCACGGCTTCCGGATCGTCAACGAGGACTACGAGGACACCGTCGCCGTGCCGCGCAACGCGATCATGGACGACAAGTACGGCGTCTACGGCGCGACGTTCACCCAGTTCGGGGGAGCCGTGGCGGCGCATCCAGACGAGATCGTCTGGCCGCTGTTGGGCGCCGGCTTCACGACGCTGGGGCCCGACGGCCAGTACTTCTTCGACTCGGACCACCCGGTGATCGGATCCGACGGGTCGATGACGACCGTCTCCAACACCGGAGGGGGAGGCGGCACCGCCTGGTACCTGATGGACCTGCGGATGCCGACGCGCCTGCCGCTGATCTTCCAGCGCCGGGAGAACGCCGACAACGTCATCCGCCACGACGACCCCAGGGACGAGAGCGTCTTCCGCCGCCTGGAGTTCGAGTACGGCGTCCACTGCCGCGACAACGCCGGCTACGGCTGGTGGCAGCTGGCCTACGGCTCCAAGCAGGAGCTGACGCCCGCGAACTACGACCTCGCGCGCACGGCGATGATGCAGATGAAGGGTGATCACGGGCGGCCCCTGGGTCTGATGCCCGACACCCTCGTCGTGCCGCCGTCGCTCGACTGGAAGGCCCGGCAGATCGTCAAGGCCGAGCGCGACGCGGCGGGCGCCAGCAACGTTTTGATGGGTACGGCCGAGGTCATGGTCGTTCCCTGGCTCGCATGACGGAGGTAGTCACATGAGCAAGTACAACACGCCGGCGCTGCGCATCGCCGCGACGATCGCCGGCATCTGGCGCGCCGGCGTCCAGCATCCCGCCGAGCCGGTGGTGCACCCGGCCGGGACCTTCACCGGGGAGCAGATCGAGCTGCTCGAGAGCGATCCGGCGCTGATCGTGGACGTGCTCGACGGCGACGGTGCCGCTGCCGGGTCCGCAGCCCCCGTCGACGCCGCTTTCGCCGCCATCACCGCGCTGGACGTCGAGCAGCTGGCCGAGCTTCATCGCCGTCTCGACGGCGACCAGGACTTCCTGGCGCGGGTCGAGCAGGCGGCCGATCTCGCCCGCGGCGACACCAACGATCCTGCAGCGGATCGGGGCGGGGGAGGCGCCGCCGCCGCGGCGGACGCCTCCCTCCAACCCGCTGTGATGGAGGCTCTGGACAGGCTGGCGCCGACGAAAAAGCCGACCGTCAGGGCGCTCGAGGAGGCCTCCGGAGCCGATCTCGACGCGGCGTCCAGGGACGCCCACTGGGACGCCTGGCAGGCCGCAAGGGACGGGGCATGAGCTTCTCGGCCTCGTTCAACGGCCACGGCGCCGACGTCCATTCGGTCTCGGCGCCGTACGACGGGGAGGCCGGTCGCCGCGTAGGCCTGCGGTCCGGCTACCCGACGACCAGGAACGGCGACCGCGTCAAGGGGTTCGCCGCCGCCACGGCGCAGTCGATCATCCGGGCGCGCGACGAGGTCCCGCGCCCGGCGCCGGACGCGCCCCAGCACGAAAAGGACCTCTACGCGGATGCCATGAGGTCCTTCGCAACCGCGCTGACGCATCTCGAGATCGCCAGCCAGATGGCGACCAAGGGCACGGCGACGATGCCCCCGCAGGGCTGACCGCGAGAGCAGCTGAACCATGGCCTCCCTCACCAAGTCCACGGAAGTCGGCAGCGCCTGGGTGGACGTCGGCACGGCGCTGGGCATGGCCGATGGCTCGTCCTACGAGCTGGAGGTGCAGGACAAGGCCGGCACCGGCCTCGGGCACGCGATCGCCGTCGAGACGGACGCCAACGCCGCGCCCGCCGCCGACGCCCGGGGACACCAGTACTACCCGCGCACGGCCGCCGGCGGCCCGACGCGGGTCACCTTCGCGAAGCAGGCGAACCGCTGGCTCTGGATGCGATCGGCGCAGGGCGAGACGCTCTACGCCGTGGCGACGAAGTCGTGACCTACGCGACCCGGAGCGACATGGACCTGCGGTTCGGCGGGGCCGAGATGGCGGCGCTGGCGTCGGACCCGGACCGCCCGGCGGTCGACCGCGTCGCGCCGGCGCTCGCCGATGCCGCGGCCGAGATCGATGCCGTCCTGGCGCGCGCCTGGGACCTTCCCCTTCCCGCCGGCCCCTGGCCGGCCCTGACGCGGATCCAGTGCAGCCTCGCGCGGGCTCTCCTCTACGACGACGCCACGCTCGAGGCGCCGATGCGCCTGCGGGACCAGTCCATGAAGCTGCTGCGCGCCATGCGCGACGGCGAGGCGGACCTGGTCGACGGCGCCGGCACCGTCCAGGCGCGCCGCTCGCCGGTGATCTCGACGGCGGCGTCCGACGACATGACGCGCGCCCAGCTGGAGATGCTCTAGATGACGGGCGGCGTCGGCATCGTCGTCACGCCCGAGGGCGACCAGGCGATCGCCCGGGCGCTGCAGCGCCTGCGCACGTTCCTGTCGGGTCCTCAGTTCCGCGACGCGCTCGACGAGATCGGCGCCCGCCTCGAGGCATCGACGCAGCACCGCTTCGAGACAGAGACGGGCCCGGACGGCGTCCCGTGGCCGCCGTCGCACGCCTCCTACGACCGCGGCCCCGCGGCGGGCGGCCTCGGCAATACCGACCGCGGCCAGACCCTCACCGACACCGGCCGCCTGCGCGCCTCGATCACGCGGATCGTCGGCGACGACGTGCTGCGGGTCGGCACCAACGTCGTCTACGCCGCCATCCATCAGCTCGGTGGCAAGACCCCGCCCCACACGATCCGGGCGAAGAAAGCGAAGGCGCTGGCGTTCCCCGGCGCGGACGGCGAGACCATCTTCCGCCGCTCCGTCAACCACCCGGGCAGCAAGGTTCCCGCGCGCCCCTTCCTTGGCGTCTCCGCCAGCGACGAGCGCGCCGTCCTGCGCATCGTCAACGCGCGCCTGGAGGCGCTCTGGCGATGAGCCTCGTCGCCGCCCAGGACGCGCTCGTGACCGCGGTCCGCGCCGCGGTACCGGACGCCGTGCGCTCCGTCGAGGCGGGCCCCGGCGCCTGGGACAAGGCGTACTTCGAGCGCGTCGTCGCCGAGGCTCCTGCGGTCCGCGTCGCCTTCGTGCAGGGCGCCCCGCGATCTGTGGAGGAGCTGCAGCTCGTCCTCGACACCCAGTGGACGGTGATCGCGATCACGCCGTGGTCCGGCCGATCCAGGCAGGGCGCCGCGCCGGCGCTCGGCGCCGACGGGTCGCTCTCGCTGGCCGCCGCGATCGCCGGCACGCTGCAGGGCTGCAAGCCTGACGACGAGGCCCTGGGCCAGATCTGGACGCTCGGCGTCGAGCGCATCTGGACCGGCGAGATCGACCGGAAGGGACGCTCGATCTGCGCCGTCGTCGCCGGCATGCAGGTCGCGGTCGACCCCGCGGCCGCCGGTGACGAGCTCGCGGACCTCGCGGGCTTCGACGTCGACTGGGCCCTTGCGCCCCGTGCCGGCGCCGGCGCCGAGCAGACGATCAACCTGGAGGAGTCATGACCGAACGCATGAAGGTGCGGCCCGCGAAGGGCCTTTCCGTGCGCCGGGAGCCCCCTGAAAAGGGATGCCTCGAGAAGGAGGGCGAGGAGGTCCGGATGACGCGCTACTGGCGCCGCCGCCTCGCCGACGGCGACGTCGAGCGCGCGCCCAAGACCAGGCAGAAGGAGAGTTGAGATGACCATCGGCTTCCGCCAGATCCCCGCCGACATCCGCGTCCCCGGCGTCTACGTCGAGATCGACGCTTCCGACGCCGGCGCGACACAGCCGCCGTTCCGCGCGTTGTTGATCGGCCAGCGCCTCGACACCGGCCGCGTTGCCGCGGCCGCGCCGACGCAGATCGCCTCGAAGGAGGGCGCTGCCGAGGCCTTCGGCCCCGGCTCGATGCTGGCCCAGATGGCGGCCACGTTCCGCGACCAGAACCCTTACGGCGAGTTGTGGGCCGTGGCCCTGGACGACGCCGCCGGCGCGGTCAAAGCCGCCTGGACGGTCCAGGCGACGGCCGCCGCATCCGCCGCCGGCACCATCGCCCTCTACGTGGGCGGGCGCCGGATCCCGGTGGCGATCGCCGCGGCCGCGACCGTCAACGAGATCGCGACGGCGATCAAGAACGCCGTCACCGGCGCCGGCATCGACGTGCCGGCGACCGCGGCGAGCGCGACCGACACCGCCACGCTGACAGCGCGTCACGGCGGGGCAGCTCCGGACCTCACCGTCGCGATCAACCAGTTGCCGGGCGAGAGCCTGCCGCCGGGCGTGGCGCTTACCATCACGAACTCGGTCGCGGGCGCCACGGACCCGACGCTGACCACCGCGCTCGACGCCGTCGCGGACATGCGTTTCGGCCTCGTCGTCACGCCCTACAACGCCGCCGCCGCCATGACCTCGATCGAGAACGAGCTGGCGGACCGCTGGACGGCGCTCAATGCGCTCGACGGCGTTGCCGTCACGGCCGTGCGCGGTACCGCCTCGGCCGTGACGACGTGGGGCGGCACGCGCAACTCCGCGTTCTCGCTTGGCATGGACGCCGCCACCTCGCCGACGCCGACCTACGAGTGGGCGGCGGCGGTGGCAGGTGCGGCGGCCGCGACAGCCGCGGCCGACCCGGCGCTGCCGTCCTCGACGGTGCCGCTCAAGGGGATCCGCGCGCCTCTGCCGGGCGCGAGGCGCGATGCCACGGAGCGCGAGACGTTCCTCCAGGGCGGCGTCGCCACCCACGCGGTCGACGATGGCGGCCAGGTCAGTATCGAGCGGCTGATCACCACCTACCAGACGGTCGGCGGCCAGCACGACGACGCCTGGCTCGACCTCACCACGCCGCTGACGCTCTCCCATCTCCGCCAGGACTTCGGCGCCCGCTTGAGCAAGAAGTACGGTCAGGCGAAGGTGGCCGGCGACGACCAGCGCGGGCGTCCTGGCCAACTGATCGCGACGCCGAAGTCGGTGCGCGCCGAGACCGTCGCCTGGTGGCAGGACATGTACGACCGCGGCCTCGTCGAGGGGTTCGATGCGTTCCGCCGGGGCCTCCTCGTGCAGAGGAGCCAGCAGAACCAGACGCGGCTGGACATCCTGATGCCCGCCGACATCGTCAACCCGCTGCACGTCATCGGCGTGCGGCTCGATTTCCGCCTGTAAGGAGGCACGACACATGGCAGGGAGAGTCGGAGGCACGTGCCACGTTCTCGTGGACGGCGTCCAGCAGAGCGCCAAGGGCGAGTTCACCTACAACCTCGGCGCGCCCAAGCGCGAGCCCGTGATCGGCGAGGACGGCGTCCACGGCTATTCGGAGCAGCACCAGGTCTCGCGCATCGAGGGCGAGATCACCGACAACGAAAGCCTCGACCTCGAGGGGCTCGTCAACATGAACGGCGTCACCGTCACGCTCGAACTCGCGAACGGCAAGACAATCACCCAGCCGAACTCCTGGTACGCCGGCGACGGCGACGTCAGGACGCGCGAGGGGAACGTCCAGTTCCTCTTCCACGGCGCCGGCGCGACGGAGACCTGAGCCCATGGACGAGGACTTCTACCGCATCGAGCTCGACGCGCCCATCACGGCCCACGGCGAGGAGCGCCACGAGGTGGTGCTGCGCGAGCCGACTCTCGGCGATTTCAAGGGGATCCGCACCGGCGGCGAAGCGGGCTTCGACCTCGGGCAGATCGCGATCATGGTGTCGCGCCTGGCCAACATTCCGCCCGGTTCGGCGGAGAAGATCCCGGTGCTGAAGCTGCTGCCTCTCAAGGACAAGATCGCCAGTTTTTTGCCGTAGTCCCGCGGGACTGGGCGCGGCTCGAAGAGGAGGTGGCGTACGTGTTCCGGTGGCCGCCGAGCGAACTCGACAAGCTGACCTTTCCGGAGCTCGAGCGCTGGCACGGCGCCGCGGTCCGGATGATGGGGAAGCAGCATGGCTGACCTGTCTCTGAAGATGATCCTGCGCACCGTCGACCGGGCGACGGCGCCGTTGCGCAAGATCGAGCGTGCGGTCCGGGCGGTCGGCAGGCAGACGGGCCTCGACAAGGTCGGGCGCGGCATCGGCGCGGTCGGCAGGCAGATGCGGCAGGTCGGCGGGGAAGCTGGAAGGTTCGCCCGGCGGTTCGGTCTGGCGGCCATCGCGGGAGGCGCGGCGGCGTTTACGCTCACTGGCAGATTCGCGGCGGTGGGCGACGATATCGCCAAGACCGCCGACCGGCTGGGCTTCGGTGTGGTCGAGCTGCAGCGGTGGCGGCACGCGGCCGAGATCTCCGGCGTCAGCACGCGAGCCTTCGATATGGCGGTGCAGCGCTTCGGCCGGCGGGCCGCGGAGGCGGCGGCCGGGACCGGCGAGGCGAAGGATGCGCTCGAGTGGCTCGGCATCCAGCTCACGGACACCAGCGGCAAGATGCGCCCGACCGAAGATCTCATGTACGACGTCGCCCAGGCGCTGTCGGAGATCGAGGACCCGCTGCTCCGGAACAGGGTTGCGTTCAAGCTCTTTGACTCGGAGGGCGTCGACGTCGGCCGGATGCTGGCGCAAGGCAAGGACGCCATGCGGGCCTACGGCGACGAGGCCGAGCGGCTGGGCGTCATCACTGAGGCCCAAGCCGCCGCCGCCGAGCGCTACACGGATCTGATGACGGACACCAGGCGCGCCCTGTCGTTCCTGGGCCACACCGTGGGCGGCGGGCTGCTGCCTGTCCTGGAGCCGCTGACGCGGCAGGCGCGCGAGTTCTTCGTCGCCATGCGGCCGAAGGCGGCGCTGGGGGTGGCGACCGCCATCGCCGGACTGCGCGAGGCCGTCGCGGAACTCGGCCTGACGTGGGGATACTCCGCCACAGCGGCCCAGGGGGCCCGGCAGGCGCTGGCCGCGGCGCGTCCGCCGACGACCGATCTCGGCCGCGCTGTCCGCTGGCTGCGCTCGAGCTGGGACAGCATGCGCCTGGGCGGCGAACGCTGGCTGGGATGGCTTCAGGAAACGTTCCCGCCGATCCGGGGCTGGATCTCCATGGGCCGCGCCTGGATCCAGGAGATGGGCGTCCTGCGGCTTGGCGCGCTCGCGCTCGCGGCCGCGTTCGGCGTCAGGCTCCTGCGCGCGGTGTTCGGCCTGTTCCGGCCTCTCGCGCAACTCGCGCTGGCGCTCGCCGGCGCGGGCATCAAAATGACGTGGCTCGGCGCCGTCGGCGCCGTCAAGGCGGTGCGCGGCTTGATCTGGCTCGCCCGGAACTTCGGCCTTGCGTCCTTTGCCGCCAAGTACTTTCTCGTGACCACCACGGCCGCCGCCTGGGCGAAGGTCGCGGCCGGGCTCCGCGGCATCGCCGTCGCCACAAGGGCCGTCAACGCCGCCATGCGAGCCAATCCCGTTCTGGCGGTCGTGTCGGCCGTCCTCGCGCTGGGTGCCGCCGCGGTGTGGGTGTGGGACAACTGGGACGGCATCGCCGCCTGGTTCGGCCGCCAATGGGAGGCCGCGAAGGCGGCCGTCCCGATCCTGCAGTGGATTGACGACCTGCGTCAGGTCGACCTCTGGGATGTGCTCACCGGCTGGTGGGCCGGGATCGTCGCCTGGTTCGGCGAGCAGTGGGCCGCGGTCCGCGCCGCCATCGACTGGGACGGGCTGACGGCGTGGCTCGGCACGCTGAGCCTCTGGGACGTGCTCACCGCGCCGGTCCGGGGCATCGTCGCCTACTACTCGCTGATCTGGCGCGGCATCAGGGCGGCCTTCGACGTCACTGGTCTCACCGACTGGCTCTCCCAGTTCACCCTCTGGGATGTGCTCACCGGCTGGTGGGACGGCATCGCCGCCTGGTTCGGCGAGCAGTGGGGCATGATCAAGGCCGCATTCGATCTCGACGGGCTGATCCAGAAGCTCGCCGGCATCGACATCTTCGCGATCGGCGAGGGCTGGATTGCCGACCTGCTCTCCGGGATCAAGGCGAAGTGGGAGGACCTCACGGGCTGGCTCACGGGTGCCGTGGACGCTGTGACCGACACGTTCGATTGGGTCCTCGGCGACCGCCAGGGCTCCGACAGCGACGATGACGGGGCACGGCGCGGCGACGACGGAGCGCCCCCTCCGCCATCCATCTTCCCCTCCGCCACCAGGGGCGCTGCCGGGACGGCCGCCCACGTCGGCGGCGAGATCATCGTGCGGTTCCCGAACGCCCCGAAGGGCACCCGCGTCGACACGCAGAGCGACAACCGCGACGTCCCCCTCGACGTCGACATGGGCTGGGCGTGGTCGCCATGAGCTGGCGCGACCGCCTGCAGCCGGCCAGCTTCCGCGGCGCGGCCTTCTCCGTCCAAGGGCACGAACACGAAACCGGCCGCCGGGTGGCGGTGCACGAATATCCGGGCCGGGACCGGCCGTACGCGGAAGACCTGGGCCGGCGAGCGCGCGAGTTCAGCGTCGAGGCCTTCCTGGTCGGCGCCGACTACATGGCCGCCCGCGACCGGCTGCTCGATGTCCTTGAGGAGGCGGGCCCCGGCGTCCTGGTGCATCCGTACCTGGGCCGCCGCACTGTCTCCTGCCGCGAGGTCCGGCTTCACGAGACGGCGGCGCAGGGCGGCCTGTGCCGGCTGACGCTCGACTTCGTCGAGAGCGGCCGCAACGAGTATCCCTCCGACCGTCCGGACCGCGCCTCGGCCGCCACGGCTGCCGCCGGCGCTGCCCGTCAGGCGTTGCGCGGCGCCTTCCTGGAGAGCTACGGGCCATGACCGTTCCCTCCTTCGTCGGGGCCGCCGCCGCGGACGACATCCGCGCCGCGGCCGAAGAGATCGGGCTGCCGGCTGCCACGGACCTCGCGGCGAAGGCCGCGAGCCTCGCCTACGACGCGCGCTCGCTGGCCGACGCGCTGCAGGCCGCGGTGGGCGCCGTCGCCGATCCCGCCGTTCTCGAGAGCCTCGCCGCCGCGCCGCTGGCCGGGCTGCGCCCCGTGCCGCAGACGACCGCGAACCGCCGCCGGCAGGCCCGCAACCGGGCGGCGCTCGCCGACTACCTCGGCGGTCTCGCCTCGGTGCGCCTGGCCGAGGTCCTGTCGGCCGCCACGTGGCCCGACCGGCCTCAGGCGCTCGACGCCCGCAACCGGGTGGTCGACGCCCTGGACGTCCGCGCCGCCGGGGCGCCGGCCCTCGTCTACGCCGCGCTGCGCACGCTGGCCACCGTGGCGACGGACCGCATCGCCGCGACGGCCGGCGAGCTGCCCGAGATCATCGAGGCCGAGCCCGGCGGCGTCCTGCCGACCCTCGTGCTGGCGTGGCGCTGGTACGCCTCGACTGACAGGGCCGATGGAATCGCCCGGCACGCCGGCGCCGTGCGCCCCGGCTTCGTGCCGGCCGATCCGATCCGGATCGAGGCGCCGTGACCTTCATCGTCGAGATAGGCGGGCGTCGCTACGACGGCTGGACCGAGGCGCAGGTGACGAGGTCGCTGGAGACCGTCGCCGGGCGCTTCGGCATCACCCTTTCCGAGCGCTGGCCGGGCGAGAGAGAGCCCCGCCCGATCCGGCCGGACGATCGCGTGACGATCGCGCTCGACGGCGAGACCGTGCTGACCGGCCGGGTGGACGCCGTCTCGGTATCCTACGATGCCCGCAGCCACGCGATCTCGGTCGAGGGCCGCGACGCCGCCGCGGAGCTGGTCGACTGCAGCGTGCCGGTCACGCCGGTCGAGTGGCGCGGCGAGACGCTGCTCTCGATCGCCTCCGCTCTCGCCGCCGATTTCGGCATCCGCGTGCTGACGGAGACCTTTGTCGGAGCGCCCTTCGAGGTCTTCCGGACAGAGGAGGGGGAGACGGTCTGGGAGGCGATCGGCCGCGGCTGCGCCATGCGCGCCGTGCTGGCCGTATCCGACGGCCGCGGCAACGTCGTCCTGACGCGCCCGCAACGCCGGCGCGCCGCCGTGCGTCTCGAGCGCGGCCGCAACATCCTTTCGGCCCGCGCCTCGCTCGACCGCCGCGACCGCTACGGGCACTACATCGTTCTGGCGCAGCAGGGCGGCACCGATTTCCTGGGCAACGCCGAGACCGCGCACGTGCTGGGCGAGGCCACGGATCCCGGCATGCGCCGCCAGCGCCGCCTGGTGACGATCGCCGAGCAGGGCGCCGGTCTCGCGGAGGCGCAGGAACGCGCCGAGTGGGAAGCCTCGGTGCGCGCCGCTCAGGCGCGCCGGGCGTCGGTCCGGGTCCAGGGCTGGCGCGAGGGCGAGTCCGGCAGGCTCTGGGCGCCCGGAACGGTCGCGTCGGTGTTCGACGACGCGCTGGGCCTCGCCGGCGACATGCTGATCGCGATGGCGCGCCAGTCGATCTCCGGCGAGGGCACCGTGACCGACATCGATCTGCTGCCGCCCGACGCATTCCAGCTGCGCCGCGAGGAGCCGGAAGACGAGGGGATCGACTGGTGGAGCTGACGCGGCACACCGACAGGCTGCTCCGGCGCCTGCGCCGGCGCATCATGCTGGCCATCGGCCGCGGCGTGGTCCGCCTGGTCGACGACACGCTGCGCACCCAGGCCCTCCAGGTCGAGGGTTACGCCGGCGAGCTCCTCGACGGCGTGGAGCACCTGCTGCCCTACGGACTGGCGACGCATCCCCGGCCGGAATCGCTGGCGCTGCTGCTGGCCGTCGGCGGCATGCGCCAGCACACGATCGCGGCCGCCGTCACCGATCCGGACGCCCGGCCGCGCAACCTGGCCGAGGGCGAGGTGTGCCTCTACACGCACCTGGACGAGACCGACGATCCGCACCGGATCATCCTGGGCGCGGACCGCTCGATCACGCTGAAGTGCGGCCGCTCGTCGATCACGATGACCGACACGGACATCCTCCTCGACTCGCCTCACGTCGGATTGAACGACCCGTGATCGGCGCCGGCACATACGAGTGGGTCGACGCAGCCGGCGAGCTCTGCCGCGGCACGCACTGGGACGATCTGCCGGCCCAGATGGACCGTCTCGTGCGCTTCGAGCCGGCCATCCCGCCGGAGCCGCACAGCCAGGCGGACCACGATCTCATCGACACATTCGTGCCGCGGCTCCGGGAGGCCATGCAGCGATGCCGGCGGTGACGCGGATCGGCGATGCCGACGTGCCTCATTGCTCGGGGATGACCCGGGCCCAGGGCAGCTCGAATGTGACCTGCAACGGCATCGGCGTGTCGCGCCGCGGCGACCTCAACACGACGCACAAGAAGCCGCCGCTCATCCCGCCGTGTCCGAAGCACGCGGCGGCAATCTCGTCCGGCTCTTCGTCCGTGACCGTCAACGGGAAGCCGGTCGGGCGCGTCGGCGACCCGACCTGCACGGCGGTCGCCGCCGGCAGCCCCGACGTCACGGCGGGAGGTTGACGTGGCCGACGCGCTCCTCGCCTGGGACGCGGCCGCCGGCGCCGCGGACCTCAGGATCGTCACAGGCGATCTCGCCCCCGACGATGGCTTGCAGACGGCCGTCGTCATCTCTCTCTTCTCGGACGCCCGCGTCGAGGCCGACCTACCCCCGGGGCAGGTCGATCCGCGCGGCTGGTGGGGCGATGCGGGCACGGATGACGGCACCGGCTCGAAGCTGTGGCTGGCGCGCCCGTCGAAAGCCCAAGGGGCCCTGCCGGCCCGCGTCGAGGCCTGGGCGCTCGAGGCCCTGCAGTGGCTCCTCGACGACGCCGCCGCCACCGCCGTCGAGGCCCTCGCCGAGTGGGGCGCCAGGAACCGGCTGGACCTTCTCGTCACTGTCACCCTGCCGGCGGGCGACCGCCGCGAATACACCTTCAACGATCTCTTGACGGCCGCTTGAATGGCTTTTCCGAGCCCCACCCTCGCCGAACTGCGCGCCTCCATCCGGGCGGACATCCTCTCCCGGCTGCCGGCGGTGACGGGGATCCTGCGGCGCAGCTTCCTCGACGTGATCGGCACGGCGCTGGCGGGCGCCGTCCACCTGCTCTGGGGGTTTCTGGGGTGGGTCGCGAAACAATCCATCCCGGACACGGCCGAGGGGGAGCAGCTCGTTCGCTGGGCGCGGATCTTCGGCGTCGAGCGCCTGCCGGCGTCGAAGGCCAGCGGATCGCTCGCCATCACGGGGACGGGCGCCGCCGCGATCCCCGCCGGCACGCGCTGGCGCCGTAGCGACGGCCAGGAGGTCGAGAGCGCGGCCGCAGCGGCACTCGTCGCCGGCGCGGCGGCTGTGGCGGTCCGGGCGGTCACGGCCGGCGCTGCCGGCAACGCGGCCGCCGGCATCGCCTACAGCCTGGTGACGCCGGTGACCGACATCGTCTCCGGCGCCACCGTCTCCGTGGCGCTGACCGCCGGCGCCGACGCCGAGAGCGACGATGCGCTCCAGGCGCGCATGCTGCTGCGCATTCGCCAGCCACCGCGGGGCGGCGCGGCGGCGGACTACAGGCGCTGGGCGTTCGACGCGCACCCGGACGTGACGCGAGCCTGGGCGCGGCCGCTGGGGGCCAACGCCGACTCCACGCCCGCCCGCGCCGGAGTGCTCGGCACCGTGACGGTGTACGTGATGACGGACGACGCCACGGCGAACGGCATCCCGACCGCAGCGACCGCGACCGCCGTGCGGGATTACATCGAGGCGCGCCGGCCGGCCACCGCCGACGTCGCGGTCAACCCGCCGAACCCCGATGCGCAGGAGCTGGTGGCCGCACCCCTGGCGCTGACCATCGACAGCCTGACCCCGGACACGCCCGCGATCCGCACCGCGATCGCCGCGGAGATCGCCGATCTCCTGCGCCGCGAGGCGGAGCCGGGCGGCACCATCCTGCTCTCCCACATTCGCGAGGCGATCTCGACCGCCGAAGGCGAGACGGACCACTCCCTGACAATTCCGGCAGCCGACGTCGTTCACGCCGCCAACCGTATCGCCGTGCCCGGCGCCATCACCTGGACCTGACATGACGACCCCGCTGACAGCTGAAGACTACCGGCACCAGCTGGCCTCACTGCTGCCCCGCGGACCCGCCTGGACGCGCGACCCGGCATCCGTGCTGCAGCGGCTCCTGGCCGGCCTGGCACGCTCGCTGGCGCGGCTCGATGCCGCCGCCTCCAGCCTCCCGGACGAGGCGCGGCCCTCCACCACCTATCATCTCCTACCCGACTGGGAGCGCGCCCTCGGCCTCCCCGACGTCTGCAGCGCGCTGGGCGCCACCATCACCGAGCGGCGCGCTGCCGTTGTCGCGACGCTGCAGGCGCCTGAGACCGTCTCGCTGGCGGAGTACCACCGCGTCGCCTCTTTCTACGGCATCACGCTCCGGATCTCGGAGCTGGACCAGGCCCGCGCCGACGCCATCCCCGGCCTCGACACCGCGGGCGGCAGGTGGCGCTTCGTCTGGTGGATCTCGATCCCGACCGAGGCGCGGATCAGGTATTTCGACACGCTCTCCGACGTCAACACCCCGCTCGCCTCGTGGGATCAGGTGCCCGGCCACGCCGAGCTCGAGTGCCGCCTGCGAGCGATGGCGCCGGCCCACACACACCTGGTGTTCCATTATCACTCCGCTCCACGTCGCGTCCTCTGGCTCGATCGCGCGGTCAAGTGGCTGGGGAGGCCGGTGTACCAGGAGATCGACCAGGTCGCGACGGACTAGGGAAAGACGCATGGCAGACACAACGATTCCCCAGGCACCCACCGCCGGCGCGCCGTCTCCGGACGCCCTGGCGGCCGCATGGCCCCCGGCGCCGTCAACCGACGATCCTGACACGCACACCTGGGAGGACCTGCTGAGGGGCCTCCTCGCCGGCCGCGAGGAGGACTTCTACGGCAGTTTCCAGCCGGCAAGCGCGTTCCTGGCCGCCGACGTGTTGGACCGGCGCGGCACGTGGACGCTCGCGACCAACAGCAGCGGCGCGCCTACCGACCAGGACAGCGCGAACCTCCGCGACCTCGCGGACGGCGACTATACGCTGTGCTTCTCGACGACGATGCGCAGCGATGCCGACAACAACGTGTGGGCGCTGGAGCCGGCGAAGGGCGCAGCGGACTATCCCGGCGGGCGCGACATCTACGTCCACATCCCCGGCGACCCGAAAAACTATGGCAAGACGACCCTCACGGGCGCCGGCACTCTCGTGGGCCAGGGGTACGCCGCCTACATCTACATGCCGGTCACCCTCGACGAGGTGGGCGACCTCTACGACGATGGCGACTGGAACCGCTTCAGCGAGCTGGCGCCGCCCGACATCGCCATCGACTCCGCGCTGCTGACGAGCCTCGCGGCGCTGATCCTGCGCCTCGCGGACATCATCGAGCAGGGCGGCGACGTGGCCGCGGCCATCCGCAAGGCCATCCAGGGCCTGAACGAGACGGCCGTCCTCGCCGGCGTGTTCGTGATGAAGGTAAGCGCCGGCGGCACATACGAGGTGCAGGACAATGGCAGCGGCACGGGCGGCCTGTTCGTGCGGCTGCCGACGATCGGCGCGGACCAGGACATCGCCGATATCGACCGCGTCATCCACACCACCACGTGGATCGAGTTCGGAGCCTGGCGCGTCGTGCCGAGCGGCAACATCTCGAAATCGCATTTCAGCGACGCGATCCAGTACACGTTCGATTACCTCGTGATCGACGGCGCGAAACCGGCTGTCGACAGCACGTTCAGCGTCACCCTCGACGGCGCCGACGCCCACCGCGGCGAGTTCGTGCGCCAGGTGTTCCGGGCCTGGGCCGTCACGATCGGCGGCAAGGGCCGCGGCGGCGAGGGCGACCTGTGGATGGCGGCCGCGAACGACACGGGCGCCTCCTGGACGTCGACCGCGGCGAAGCGCGCCAAGGCCAGGGCGGCGCTCAACACCGGGCGCCTCGACAAGGACATCGCGGGGTCCGGGGCGCTGGCGCTCACCGCCGAGGATCTCGGCCACGACCTCATCCGCCTGACCGGGGTCAAGACGGGCGACAGGGTGCTGTCCGTGCCGGCGGACAAGCCGGTCGGGGTCATCGTCATCCGCAACGAGTCGACCGGCGCTGGGCACATCACGCGGATCAAGGTCGCGACCCAGGCCGACGAAGCCGCCCTGGTGCTGCCGGCAGGCGACTCCGTCCTGATCGCCCAGGGTGGCTCTTTGAGCCGGCTGCGCCATGCCCCGATAGCCCCGACAGCCGGCACGCACCGCACAGCGACTCACGCGCTCGGTGGCGACGACATCGGCAAGTGGAACTCGTACAAGGCCACCGCCGGCATCGAGATCTCTCTCGATGGCGCTCTCGGCGAGCTGGGCGACACACTGGTCCTGGCGCTGAGATCGATGGGCAACCACGACATCGATCTCAAGTGGGTGAGCGGCACCCTGAAGGTCTACAGCGCTCTCGGCATTGCCGAGCTCACCGCCGCCGGCACGACCGAGCTGCTGGGCAGCGGCGGCAATCAGCGAGCCGTCTACACGTGCATGAAAACGGGCGCCAGCGAATGGACGCTCTGGGAAGGGGTATGGATACCATCATGACGATCGATGCGAAGGGCATGTGCCGGCTGGAGGTGCCGCCGGTGAAGGCGGCGGTGGAGGCCGGCGCGCATACCGCGGCCGAAGCCCTCGCCGAGGAGATCAGGCACGAGGTCTCGCGCAGGGGGCGCTGGGTCGAGGTGGAGCTCTGCGACTGCACCGCCGAGAGCGGCTGCAAGCGCGCCTCAAACGCCGTTTAGAGAGGGATTGAGACGCCATGAAACAGCAGTTCAAGAGTGGCGCCGTGGCGGCCGCGCCCACCAGCGCCTCGGCTCCGAGCGTCGGCAACCCCACGGAAGGCGACGTCGCCAACAACATGCCGGCGACCACGATCGGCGCCAACTGGTTTCACCAGGTCGGCATGGAGATCATCGCCGTCATCGAGGATGCGGGCCTGGTGCCGGACGCCGACACGCTCACCCAGCTGCGCGACGCGCTGCGGGAGAAGTACCTCGCCAAGGCGGACGCCGTCTCGGGCGGCGTCACCGGCGTCGTGGACGGCAAGATCGCAGACTACGACGCCACGGCGAGCGACAATGGCAAGACCATCGAGGTGGACGCCAGCGCCGGCGCCGTGACGGTGGCGCTCCCCGATCTCGGCGCCGAGGACGACGGGTACGCGCTCACGGTCATCAAGGTGGACAATTCCGCCAACGCCGTCACGGTCGACGGCGACAGCAACGACACCATCAACGCCGCGGCGACCTACGTTCTCGAGGGCCAGCACGAGGCCGCGACCGTCAAGTGGACCGGCTCGGCGTGGCTCGCGATCGGAGGGGCTTCGTCAGGCTGGGTGCGCTCCAAGTTCCTGGAGAAGGGAAAGGGCGGCGGGGTGAGCGGCGCGGCCGCCTCCAAGAACGCAGACTACGACGTCACGGCGAGCGACGACGGCAACATCATCGAGGTGGACGCCGCTGCAGCCGCGCGGGGCGTGAACCTGCCGGGCCTGGCAGCGGCAAATAACGGCTTCACCGTGACGATCATCAAGACCGACAGTTCCGCCAATGCCGTGACCCTCAACCCGAACGGCACCGACACCATCAACGGCGCAGCGGATCTGGACCTCGCAAGCCAGTACGAGACCGCCATCCTCAAGTGGACCGGCTCGGCGTGGCTGGCGATCGGAGGGGCGTCCACGCCGTGGGTGCGGGATTTTTTCGGGGACGCCAGCTACCGTGAATGGACGGTAGCTGGCGTCCACGACTACACGTGGGAGTGGGATACACCGAACGCTCTCGCGATCCTCATCAGCGGGCAGGGCGGCGGTGGCGGAGGCGGCGGTGGCGGTGGCGATGGCGGTGCCGGCCCTGATTTTGCTGCCGATAGCGGAGGCGGCGGCGGCGGCGGTGGCGGAGACGGCGGCGCGGCGTTGGCTGGAGGCCAGGAGGGACGGGATGGTCTGGGAGACGGCGACGGCGGCGACGGCGGCACCCTCGTCGGCGCGGCCCTGGGAAACTACATCGCGGGCGCCGACAAGCTGAACGGCGGAGATGGCGGTGGCGGAGGCGGCGGCGGCGGCGGTGGCACTGGCTGCGCGCTCCGGAAAGGCGCCGATGTATTGTCGCTCGGGGATACGCCATACGGCCACGGCGGAGATGGCGGAGACGACGGTGGTAAGGGCGGGCGCCCCGCACTCGACCGGGACTACGCTCACGTCACCGCGAACTCTCTTGGTCCGTCAGGCGGCGGCGGCGGCGGCGGCGGCAGGGGCGGCGGCGACGGCGGCGACGCAGCGTCAGGCGATGGCGGCGGCGATGGCAGCGATAGCGGGAACGAATCCGTCGGAGGCGGCGGCGGCGGCGAGAAGGCCGGCGACGGCGCCGCGAGCGCCCTGACGGTTGGTCAGGCCGTGCACACGACGACAGCGGGTCCCGGCGGCGCGGGCGGGGGCGGCGGTGGCGCGGCGTCACGGTCCGCCACGGCGGCTGCAGAGGACGGAGATGACGGCAACAAAGGCGGCGGTGGCGCGGGCGGCGATGGCGGCGGCAATCGCGCCGGCGATGGCGGCGATGGTGGTGCAGGGCGCCGTGCGCCCGTCAAGATTGTCACGCTGGCGAACCTCGCGACAGGCGATGCGATGACGGTGACGGTCGGCGAGGGCGGCGCCGGGGGCCATGGTGGAGGCGGCGGCGGCGGCACGGCAGCCGGAAACGGCACCGATGGCGGGAATGGCGCTGCGGGTGCGGCCGGTCGCGTCATTCTGATTCCTCTGTTTTAGAGGTTTCGAAATTCACGGGCGATGGATGGGCGACTCACGGTTTCGACTCGGCGACTCACGAATTTCGACTCGCTACAACTGGTATCGAAGAATGCCGTCATCGCGCGCGGGCGTCCTCCCGGTCGAAAGCGCAGTCGGCAGGGATGGGTAGCGCACGGGCGCGCATCCGTTCGATCGCGCGCAACCTGCGTTCGTCTCTGGCAACGGCGAGGCGTTCGGGACTTGCGGACACGACCTCGAGGTGGTCGCCTGCCTTCAGGCCGAGATCATTCACCAAAGCTCTGGGCAGGCGCACCGCGAGACTGTTGCCCCATTTCGAAACACGCATGGATATCCCTCAATGATACACCCATATTTGTGGATATCCTGAACCGGCGGGTCCGCGCGCTTTTCTCGCGGCGCCGGAGACGCAGTGCCCCGAGATTCTCCCGACAGTCCGCACCACGCCTGGCTGCGGCCGGCCAGACGCTCATGGTCCTCGGGGGAAATCCGCAGCACGGCGCCCGGTCAGTCATGCCGCCTCCATGCGACGTGCGGTGTCACCAGCGACTGACGGCGGCCGAAGTAGCGCATGCGAATCTCGTCACTGAAGCGTTGACCGGGCTCCGTCTCGTAACTCAGCGTCAACATGCGGCGCGACGGCGCGCTGCGGACCGGTGCGACCCGGTGGAGCGCGCGGCGGCCGTCGAAGATCGTCAGCGTACCCGGCGGCACATCGAGTTCCCGCACGCGTGAAGAGCGGCCGGCCACCAGATCATCGATGAGGGACGCGAGATCCGGGCGATGCCGGATGCCGGGAATGTACTCGAAGGCGCCACCGGAGCCCGCCTGGCGAAGCATGATGGTGACCGCGCCGTCATTGGAATCGAAGTGCCATCCCAGCTCGTCGCCGCGCGCATACTCGCTCACCATGCACGATGCGATGGCGTCGGCATTGCGGTAGCAGGGACGCCATTCCAGCACCTCCGACACGAACCGCATGAGCCCGTCCCACAGGAAGAGGCGGCGCGGTGGCGATCCGAATGGCATCTGGTCAAAGCCTGCGCAGACAAGACTGACCCGGGTCTCCTCGCCCATGCCGGGTGGAAAGGCGTTGCGGTGGTCCAGCCGCCGGAACCCGTCACGGCACAGTCTGTCGGCCTCATCGTCCATCGCCGCGATTCCGTCGCTGTGAAGCAAGCCGGGCATGGTGAAGACACCGTCTGCGGCGAGGCGTTGACGTCCCTCGCGCACGAGTGCGATCGCCTCGGGGCACGCGATATCCGCGATCGGATAGCGATCCAGATCGACGAGGTCGCCCACCACAGCGTGGTCCGCGCTAGACGACGGCACGGCCACTGCCGATCCTCGGAAACGGTCGTCCGCCATCCGAAAATACCATGACAGCCAGAATCTCGTCCGGGCGCGGCGCATCCGCGACCATGACCGTCATCGTGTCGAGTTCGTTGAATGACCAGATCTCATCCTTGTGGGCGAGCGGCACATCGATGGCGGCGCCGGCCGACGACACCTTGGCAACCGAAGGGATGAGCGCCTCGCCTCCACCGCAGGCGGCGCGCATGGGCTTGCCCAGCCTGGGATGGAGGATGCCGGCAGCATGCTCGACCTCGCCATGGACACCGACGATGGCCGCCTTGCCGTAGGCGACGGGCGCGCGGCGGAGCATGTCGACGGCAGCGGCGGCGAAGGCCTCGCCGAAGGCAAGGCCGATGTCGGCGAGACCGGCAAGGTCGGCCGCGAAACGCCCGCTCGCCGGGTTGTCGAGGACAGCGATGGCGGCAACCCGTGTCACCGGCTCCGGGGCGGCGTGACCGGCTTCCGAGTGAACCGTCTCGGTGATGAAGAGAGACTTGCGGCAGTTCATGGCCCACCCTCCCCCGGCGGCGCCTCAAGCGCGCGGCGCACCGCCACCAGGCGCCGGGCTCTCGCCGCCCCCAGCGCGGCCGCTTCGCCCTGGCCGTAGGCGTAGATTCCCTCTCCCGTCTTCAGCCCCAGCCGGCCTGCGGCGATTTTCCCTGCCGCCAACGGGCTGACATCGTCCCGGCTGCAGAGATCACGGTTGAGATAGCGCGCCACCGCGCCATAGATGTCGAGTCCCGCCATGTCGAGGAGACTCATCGGGCCGACGACTGCCAGCTTGTAGCCGATGCCCCAGCTGACACAGGTATCGAGGTCTTCCGCATCGACCACGCCTCGCTCGACAAGGTCAAGGGCCTCGCGCATGACGGCGTAGAGAATGCGATTCTCGACAAAACCCGGAACATCGCGTTTCACGCGCACAGGGATGAGATTGAGGCGGCGCACGGTCGCCATCGTCCATTCAACCGTGGCGGCCGACGTCTCATCGCCGGCAACGACCTCGACGACGGGGATGATATGGGGCGGATTCGACCAGTGCATGCCCACCACCCGCTCGGGAGAGGGCAGGCCCTTCTGGAGCCTGGTGATGGGGATGCCGGAGGTGTCCGACGCCAGGACGCAGTCCGGGGCGACAAGGTCGGCAATGGCGCCCAGCACCTCGCGTTTGAGATCCAGCTGTTCCGGCACGTTCTCAAGCACCAGGCCGGCGCCGGCCACGGCATCATCGAGCGTCTCGCAAAAGGCGACGTCGCTCGCCGGCCCCCGCTCCGGCACCCGAAGCTCGTCGAGGATGCCGATGATGAGGGCAAGCCTGTCCCGTGTTTCATCGAGCGCCGCGGCACGCGTATCGAAGGCGCGGACCTCCATGCCGCCGCGCGCCATCATCGCGACGATACCCGCCCCCATGGTCCCAAGCCCGATGACGGCAGCGACGGTCATGAACTGCTCCGGAAGCGCTCTTCCCGAAGACGTTACGGGATCGGGAGTGGAGCCGCAAACGCTCGTCTGCCTGCATCGATCCCGTGGCGCCACTGCCGGCCCCGATGGTCCGGCCTGCAGATACCGCAAAGGCGGCCCTGCCGGCGCTGCATCGGGATCCCTCGTGTTTCGGCGGGCAGTCGATGATCCGGTCACGTCCGGTGGTTTCGCGCAAGGCGGCGGGGCCAGGGCGGAAGGTGCAGGACCTGCGCCGCTTCACTCCGGCTCGGGGCGAGGGGGCCACGACAGTCCCGACACGACCGTTTCCGTCGGCTACCGCGTCCAATCCCTGCGAGCCGCCGGCACGTTGCGGAGCCGGGCGCCCACGGGCCGCTCGTTGACGATGCAAGGCGGTGCGCTCACGGGGAACGAGGCGGCGCACCGGGCGCGCACCTCGGCCGCTGCAGCAGATACCCGGCCCGGGTGCGCGACGGCAGCGGCGGGGACGGCCACCCGTCGCGGCGGCGGGGTCAGAACGCCGTGGTCTCGAGAATGTCGACGCCGCGCTGCCGGTCGACGAGATAGATGAGGCCCCGCTCGTCGATGGTGACGTCGTTCGACGAGGCCCGCTCCTGGCCGCGTGGCGGGTCGGGCAGGTAGTGGCCGACCTCCCGCGGGCGGTAGGGGTCGGCAAAGTCCACGAGGCGCAATCCTTGTGCGAACCACGCGAAGGGGACGACGGAGCTGCCGGTCAGCCGCTCGCTCGGCTGGTGGCAGCCCGTCATGGGCTGCTGCGGCTCGCCGTTCTTGTCGAGGTTCTCGACCTGGAACGTCGAGATCGGAATCGGGTTGCGCTCGTCGCCGACATCGTAGACCCAGGTGAAGGCCGGCGCCGACGGATAGAGCTTCGCCACGTCCTCGTCCGCGACGATCATCACCTCGCGCCCCTTGAGCTTCATCGGCATCTTCAGGCAGGTGTGCGTGGGATGGGGAAACGACGGGCTCGTGTTGCGGCCCGAGACCGCCACCGGCCGGGCGATGTCGGAAATGTCGAGAATGAAGAAGCCGTGGTGCCAGTAGCTGACATGGAGCCGGTCGCCCGCGCGCAGCGGGTGGTGGCAGCGGGGCGCGACGTAGCCGGACCAGGGATAGTCCTCCCCGCCGGCCTGCCACTGGCCCTCGAGCCACCATCGGGAGACCTCCACGGGCCGTGCCGGGTCGGCCAGATCGAGGATCATGACGATGTTGCCGACATAGCCTTCGGCCGTGGGCGAGATGTAGGCGTAGCGCCCGTCGAAATCGTAGCGGTGGACGCCCCTGCCGGCCGTGGTCCACTTGGTGATCCGGCGCGGCTCGCGCGGGTTCTTCACGTCCCAGATGGCGAGGCCGCCGCCGAAGGACTCGTCCCCGCCGGCGAGGCGCTCGTGGTTGACGACCATGATGCCGTCGGCCACCCGGACCTTGTGGGAGTGCCACCCTTCCGGCAGTTCGATGCGCGCCGCCGGTTCGGGTCTCGACGGATCCGTCACGTCCCAGATCGAGGTCCCGGCCGGGGCCGCCATGTGACCGACGTAGAGGAAGCCGCCGTCGACCCAGACCTGTCCTCCTCCGGGACAGTCGATGTGGCCGACCCTGGTGACCCTGTCAGCGCTCGCCATGGCACGGGCTCCGGTTCATGACTCGAGGCGAACGGCGTCGCCGTCGCCGTTGCGGCCCCAGCGCTTGAAGAGGCCGACGCGCCTGAGGGTCGGCTCGTCGCTGGCCACGAACAGCACCACCGGAGCCGCGGTCTCGTTGACGTGTTCGACCCAGCATCCGCCGGGCACCGCCAGGGTATCGAACATCGCCCAGTCGTGGCGCCGGCCGTCGATGAGGGAATGACCGGGCCCGCCCTCGAAGGGGGCCACGAGCTGGCTCGCCGTCTGCTTCAGCGGCTCGGTCCGTTCTCCGGGCCGCAGCATCTGCGCGAAGAAGGTCATGGTGCGGAACACCGGTTCGCCGTCGAGCGGGTTGACGTACTCGACCTTGAGGCCTTCGTGGGGACTGCCGTCGGCGCCGATGTTGTCCTCCAGGAACTCCCGCATCGGCTGCCAGCGGTAGACATACATCGGCGAGGCGGCACCCGTGCCTCGCTCGTGGGAGACGAACCGGGCCTTGAGGCCCCCGCGGCCATAGATCTCGCGGGAATAGTCCGGGCTGAACCTCGCCGTCTGCCTGGTCTTCGCCTCGTTCGCCTCACGGTAATCGTGCTCGAAGTAGATGGCGTTCAGGGTCTCGACGAGAGGAAGGTCGAGCACCGAGAGATTGACGGCCGGTTCATCGCCCATGTTGCCGTGGTTGTGCCAGGTGTCGTGCGGGGTGAGGACCATGTCTCCGGGACCGAAGACGATGTCCTCTCCCTCCACGCCGGTGAAGTTCCGCTCACCCGTCAGGCCGAAGCGTATGGCGTTGGGCGAATGCCTGTGGGGCGGCATGACCTCGTTGGGATCGTTGAGCCGGTAGGCGGTGTACATGGTCGTCACCGTGGCGCGGCGCGGCGACAGGCCCGGATTGACGAGAATGAGCGAACGGCGTTCGGAGTCGGCCATGCTCACGAGCTCGGCCGAGCGCCTGAGCAGCGGCTCGATCACCCCGGCATAGTTCCACACGTGGGGGACTGCCTTCGGACTCGCCGTCAGCTGCCGGATCTCGTCGTGGTCGACATCCGCGGTCGTCGCCCAGAAGGGAAACATCGACGCGCCGTGAACATCGTCGTAGAGGCGTTTGAGGACCGCCTCGCGGCTGGCAACCGACATGCCCTGGCATCCTCGTCAAACGGCGCAGACGCCATCCTAGCAAACCCGGCTATCGGGCGCGATCAGCACGACGGACTCGGCACTGCCGACGAAGCCCGGCATGTCCGGATCCCGAAGTTCGTCACCCGTAGAGAGCCGGCGGATCGGGTCGTGCTTCCGTCCCGCATGGAAGCCGGCGCGTTGCGGGAGCCACTCGGCGCCGACGGCTTGGCGGTGGCGCCGGAATGGCGCACGTCCCTCAGCGGCGCCCGCGTCTGGGATCCGGGACCTGGAGCCGCTCCGCATGGACTGTGAAGGCGGGAACCCGGCGCAATCGCTCAAGGGAACCGGCCGGATCCCCCGCACCCTCATCGAGCGTATCGGGGTCATGTGGGCCGGCCGCACCGTGGCGAACGAGCCCTTGCCTGCCGCTGTTCGCGAGACCCGCGCCGAGCACGGTCGACCTGCTCGTCATCGGCGGCGTCGGTATGGCCCGTGATGCGGCGGGGTGCGGCCTCGACGTGCTGCTGCGCGAAAAGGACGATCTGGCCGCACACAACTCAGTCGGCCAGCGCCCAGCTGATCCACGGCGGGCTTCGCTACCTGGAGCACCGCGATTTCCGGCTCGTGCGCCGCGCACATCATCTGGCCGATGCGCTTCGTGCTCCCGCATCGCTCCGGGCTGCGCCCCTGGTGGATGGTCCGGCCGGGTCTTCTTCTCCACGACCGGCCCGGCACGCCGGCGGGCGCGCGTTGCAGGGCCGCTGCCACAGGGCTTTCGAGCACCCGGACTGCCGGGTGCAGGATTCGCGGCTGGTGGTGCTCAACGCCGCCGATGCGCTCCTTCCCGGCGGCGACATCCCGGACGCCGTCGATTTCACCGCGCGCCACCCGTGGCTGCCGGAGCGGCGGCTGCGCCACTACGGCACGATCATGGAGGTCCTGCTCGCCGGCCGCGACGGCGTCGAGGTCCTCGGGGCCGGGCTCCACGCGGCGGACGTCGCGTATCTGGTGGAGCGGGAATGGTCGCGGACCGCCGAGGACGTCCTGTGGCGGCGCACCAGGTAAGGGTCCCGGCTTGCGGCGTCGAGCGGCTGCGCGCCGGAATGCCGCCTACAGGCGCCTGTCCGTCGCCACGTCGAAGACGTGCAGCTTTTCCGGGGCTACGCGCAGCCGGACGGCCTCGCCGGCGGTGACCCTGGCGTCGCGCGGCGCCGTGGCGACGAAATCGGCGCCGCCGATGGTCAGGTGCAGGTTGAGATCGGCGCCCGTCTTCTCGGCGAGGACCAGCTCGCCCTCGATATCCCCGCCCTCGCTCAGCATCAGGTCGGCCGGCCGCATGCCGCAGACCAGCGGCTGGCCCGGCCGCGCGTCGATCGAGGCGGGCAGCTGCAGGTCCAGGCCCCCGCCGATGAAACTCAGTGCGCCGCCGCTGGCGGCCGCCTCGCCCTCGACGAAATTCATGGTCGGCGAGCCGATGAAGTCCGCGGCGAAGCGGCTGACCGGCCGGTCATAGAGCTCGTCGGGAGTCCCGACCTGCTCGATATCGCCGCCCTTCATCAGCACGATGCGGTCGGCCATGGTCATCGCCTCGATCTGGTCGTGCGTCACGTAGATCGTGGTGCCGTTGTGGCGATCGTGGAGCCTGCGGATCTCGAAGCGCATCCGGGCGCGCAGCTTGGCGTCGAGGTTCGACAGCGGCTCGTCGAACAGGAACACCTCGGCGTCGCGCACCATCGCCCGGCCCATGGCGACACGCTGGCGCTGCCCGCCGGACAGCTCCTTGGGGTACCTCTCCAGGTAGTCGGAGAGATTCAGGAGCGCCGCCGTCTCCTCGACCCTGCGGCGCACCTCCTCCCGGGGCAGCTTCTTGATCTGGAGGCTGAAGGCGATGTTGTCGAACACCTTCATGGTCGGATAGAGCGCGTAGTTCTGGAACACCATCGCGATGTTGCGTTCCCGCGGATGCACCTCGTTCATCAGCACGCCGCCGATCAGGATCTCGCCGCCCGAGATCGTCTCGAGACCGGCCGTCATGCGCAGCAGGGTGCTCTTGCCGCAGCCGGACGCGCCGAGGAGCACGACGAACTCGCCGTGCTCGACCGACAGCGACAGGTCGCGCAGCACTTCGACCGGACCGAAGCTCTTGGCGATATTGCGGTACTCGACGGTAGCCATCGGCGATCCTCGTGTCCCCGGCCTCTTGCGGGTCTGCCGCGTCACGGTCAGGCAGATATCCCGCACCGGGACGTGAGGCAACGGGTTTCCCGGTCACGGCGCCGCCGCCGGACCTGTCGACGGGAGGCGCCGGCGGGGCGGGCGCGAAGCCCGCCCCGCGAAGATTGCGCCTCAGCCCTGGACGATGTCGTCCGCAGCCTGCGCGATGTCGTCCATCGCCTCCTTCGCCGAACCGTACTCGCCGGCGAAGTAGCTGCCGAGACGGACCGGGATGGTGTCGTTCGACAGCTCCGCCCATTCCGGCAGGTCGGGCTCGGACCCCATGTCGTTGGCGATCGTCTCGCGCACCACGTCGAGATGGCGCGTGGTTCCGGGACCGACACGACGGTTGGCGATGATGCGCGGATCGTCGTAGACGCCGGCGCGCGTCGGACCGGTGCCGCCGCCCAGCGCGGTGATCAGCACCTGGGTGTCGTAGCACGTCGCCCACTGCATGAAGATCCAGGCCGCGTCCGGGTTCTTCGAGTTGTGCGACACCGCAAGCGACGAGCCGCCCTGGTGGCCGACGCCGGGGATCTCGCCGAAGCCGGTGTCGTCGACCGTGCGTAGCGCATGCTTGGGCTGCGGACAGCGCACCGCCTCCATCAGACCCGACACCTTGGTGGCGGACGGGTCGTCGAAGTACGGGAAGAACTCGCCCCAGCTCATCATGGTCGCGGCCACTCCCTGGGCGATCGACTGGCCCTGGCCGTCCCATGTCCAGCCGGTCACGCCCGGCGGCATGGTCTTCCACAGGCGCGTCCAGTACTCCATCGCCTCCAGGCCCTGCTCGTCGTTGCCGGAGAACTTGCGGTCGCTGTTGAAGATGGAGCCGCCGTGCCCCCAGAGCCAGGCCGTCCAGTCGCACTCCAGGGAGTAGTGACCGGACTTCATCTGTCCGGTGGCGCCGTAGAACTCCGGTCCCATCTCGTCGGTGATGGCCCTGGCCTGCTCGTAGTACCGCTCCAGCGTGGCCGGCGGCTCGAAACCGAACTCCTCGTAGATGTCCTTGCGGTACATGAAGATGAAGATCGGAATGTCGTAGGGCACGCCGACCAGGCGATCCTCGTAGCGCGCGATGCCGTCGACCAGCGCCGGCAGGAAGTCGTCCATGTCGTAGTCCGGCATGGCGAGATCCGGCTTGTCCGCCATCTGCTCGCGCGGATCGAACACGTCGCGGGACGTGAACGCCGCCCAGGACTGGTCGATGTAGTAGAGGTCGTAGGTGCCGAGCTGCGAGGCGATGTCCAGCGTGAGCTTCTGCAGGACCTGCTCGAGCGGCAGCACCTCGATCTCGACGGTCATGCCGGAGGCCTCTTCGAAATAGGGCTTGAGCTGGCTGTTGATCGCGTTCGACGGAGGCGTCGACTCCGTGGCGAGCTTGAGCGTCGTGCCGCGGAACGGCTTCGAGACGTCCTTCACCCAGGCGAGCACCTCGTCCGACGGCTTCAGGTCGTCGGCCCGGGCGCTGGGGAAGAACGAGCCGCCGAAGGGCCGTCCCATTCCCAGGCCCACGGCACCCAGACCGAGGCCGAGCTGTCCCGCACGGCGCATGAAGTCGCGCTTGCTGATCCGTCCCTTGACATAGGCGTCGGTCAGGCCGGCGACGTACTGTTTACGATCACTGTCACGCATGACGGTTCCTCCTTCGTGTTGCTATGTCGAATACCCGGCCGCCCTACTCCTTCAGCGATCCGAGCGTCAGCCCGCGGACCAGCTGTTTCTGGACCAGCAGGATGAAGATGAAGGCCGGGACCATCGCGGCCGCACCGAGTGCGGCCATGTTGCCCCAGGCCGTCCCGGTCGAGGTGACAAAGCTCGACGAGACCACGGGAACGGTCTTGAGACCCGTCTGTGTGAGGGTCAGGACGAAGATGAACTCCGTCCAGGAAAAGATGAAGCACAGCACCGCCGTCGCGGCGATCCCGCCCTTGGCCATCGGCAGCACCACGCGGCGGAACACCAGCCAGCGCGACGCGCCGTCGATCACGGCGCTGTCGTCGATGTCCTTGGGGATGTCGTCGAAGAAGCTCTTCAGCAAGAGGACCGCGAGCGGCAGGTTCATGACCGCATGGATGAGAATGACGCCGAGATAGGTGTCGATGAGGCCGACGTCCTTGTAGATGAAGAACAGCGGGATCGCGACCGCCACCGGCGGCATCATGCGTGTCGACAGCACCCAGCCGACGAATGCGTGACGGCCCCTGAACTCCATGCGCGAGAGGCCGTAGGCGGCGAGCGTCGCGATCGCGACCGCGAGAGCGGTGGATCCCAGCGCGACGACGATCGAGTCCCAGAGCCGGGGCGCCATGTAGAAGTCGCCGCCGCCGGGAAGAACCTCCTGCTGGCGGAAAAAGCCCAGCGAGACGCCGAACACCTCCTCGAAGTTCCGCACCGTCGGCTCGAAAGCCCACACGTTCGGCGGCTGGTCGAAGATCTCCTTGGCATTCTTGAAGGCCGTCGTCACCCAGTAGTAGATCGGAAACACGAACATCCCCACCACCGCCCAGGCGGCGATCATGGTCGTGCGGCGCCGGGCTTTCGACTGGACGATCACCAGCGCACCTTCGCGATCTTGATGAAGACACTGGCGATCACGAGGATGATCGCCAGGCTCACGAGACTGATCGACGCGCCGTAGCCCCACTTGATGAAGCTGAACGTCTGCTGCCACGCGTAGAGGCTGAGCACGTAGGTCGAGGTGCCCGGCCCGCCCGACGTCATGACGAAGACATAGTCGAACATGCGGAACACGTCGATGCCGCGGATCAGGATGGCGACGGCGATGACCTTCGACATCAGGGGCAGGGTGATGCGGAAGAAGGTCTGCAGCGCGGACGCGCCGTCGAGCATCGCGGCCTCGTAGGGCTCCTGCGGCAGCGAGCGCAGCCCGGCGAGGAAGATCAGCACCATGAACGGCGTCCACTGCCAGATATCCGCCAGCATGATGCCCATCAGCGCCGTCGACGCCGTCGCCAGGATCGGCGACTGGCCGTCGAGGATTCCCAGGGATTCCAGCACGTACGTGATGACGCCGAACTCCGGATCCTCGAGCAGCAGGAACATCATCCCGGTGATCGCCGGCGGGATCACCAGGGTCAGCATCAGCAGGGCGCGCAGCACGCCGTAGCCCGGCGCGTCGTTGTCGAGCAGCAGGGCGATCAGCATACCCAGCACGAGCTGTACCGAGAGCACCACGAAGACGTAGATGAACGTGACGCCCACCGAACTCCAGAACCGGGCGTCCTCCACCAGGGTCGCCCAGTTGCTCCAGCCGACGAACTCGAGCCGCCGCTTGAAGGGCGCGTACTCGTGGAAGCTCAGCCAGATGTTGTAGATCAGCGGATAGATCGTGAAGGCGATCAGGAGGGCCAGCAGCGGCGCGATCCATACCAGCGGGCGATCAGCAGACAGCAGGCGGCGCAGCCCGGCCCGGGCGAGGCCGCTCCAGGGCGCGGCCGCCGGATTGTCCGCCGCCCGTGTCACGCAGCCGGACCCCGCGCCCGCGGTTTGCGGGTGGAGCGCGACCGGCCGTCGTCGTCCTGAACGCCGTAGCCGGTGAATGCCGAGAGGGTCTCGTCGACCTGGGCGTCGCTCAGCAGCGCCGGACCGCCGATCTGCAGGCTGAGGTAGTACTGCCTGGCGATCGTCTCGAGCTCGACGGCGCGCCACATCGCCTTGGCGAGCGTGTCGCCGATCGTGATCATGCCGTGGTTGGCCAGCAGGCAGGCCGTGCGGTCCTGCAGGGCGGCGACCGCCAGCCGGGACAACTCGTCGGTCCCGAACCGCGTATAGCCCGCGCAACGCACGTTGTTGCCGCCGAAGGAGGCGATCATGTAGTGGCAGGCGGGAATCTCCCGGTGCGTGATGGCAAGCGTCGTGCAGTAGGTCGGATGGGCGTGCACGACGGCGTCGGCGTCGGGACGCTCGCGCAGGATCCTGTGGTGAAACGGCCACTCCGTGGACGGCTTGAGCGGGCCGGTCCAGGCGCCGCTTTCGTCCTCCAGCGACACCGACGCCACCATCGAGGGCTCCATCGCGTCGTAGGGAATCGCCGACGGCGATATCAGCATGCGGTCCCCGAATCGCACCGAAATGTTGCCCGAGGTGCCCTGGTTGATGCCGCTGGCGTTCAGCTCGCGGCAGCGCTCCACCACCTCGCGACGCAGGTCTTTTTCCATCTTGTTCATGGAGTCCGTTTCTCCGGAAGTGTGTCGAGGCCCGTTGCGTCCCGCGCGTCCAGGATCGCCGCGGCGATCTCGACGAAGCCCGCGCCGCCGCGCGACGGCGCGACGAAGGCGGGTTCCGCCTCGATGCGGCCGGCGAAGTCCAGCACGTTGGCGACGCCGGAAGCGTTCGGGAAGTGACGGAACATGGGCGCGTCGTTCGGGCTGTCGCCGCAGAACACGATCCGGTCGCGGTCGGCGTCGATGTCGATCGACAGGACCTCGGACCCGAACCGGCGCGTCATCGACAGCTTGTCATGGTCGCCGAACCAGCCGTTGACGTGGATCGAGGACACCTTCGCCGTCGCGCCGTTCTCCTCGAAGATCGCCTTGATCCGCGCGACGGCCTCCTGTGGGAGAGGGCGGACGTCCTCGCAGTAGTCGATCGCCAGATCGGCTTCCCTGTAGGGCTGGTCGGCGGCGACCGCGGCGCCGGGAACCTCCGAGAGAACCTGTTCGCGCACCGCATCCAGGCGCCGGCGGTTCGACGCGCGCTCCGCCTCCGACGCCGCGTAGACGCGCCGCAGCTTCCGCGCGTTCCGGTCGTACGTGAAGTAGAGGGCGCCGTTCTCTCCGACCACGCCGTCGACCGGCCAGAAGCGCGCCACCATGTCGCACCAGCCCGCCGGCCGCCCCGTCACGGGTGCGACCGCGAGTCCCGCCCGGTGCAGGCGCTCGAGCGCGGCGTAGGCCTCCGCCGGCAGGCGGCCGTCGGTCGTCAGGGTGTCGTCGATGTCCGTGAGGACGACGCTGATCGTCGCCGCGGTCTCGATCGGCATGTCCGCCAGCGGGCGCATCAGGCCGCCTCTTGGGCGAAGTCGTCGAGGAGGCCCGCGTCGCAGGCGATGTCCACGAAGGAGAAGCGGTCCCGCATTTCGTGCGCGTGCCGGACGGCCTCCCGGTAGAATGCCGGGTCAAGCCCGAGTTCGGCGGCGGTGGTCGCTCCACCCGCGGCCGCGAGCCGGTCGCGCATGGTCTCGACGTCGACGCACAGCGCAAGGCACTCCCTGCGCAGGGACGGCCAGATCTCCCGCAGTCTCCGGTTCAGCGCGGCGGCCCCGCGCGCGTCGAGCGCCTTCTTCCTGTATTCCGCCGCGCATTGAGCGCCGGCCGCCGGGCCCATGCGCCGCATCATGTCGTCCTCGTCGAACCGGGTCGGCTTCAGTGTCGGCGGCTCGGGCCGGTCGAGCAACCATTGCTGCAGCCTGGCCATCGTGAGGCTCGCGACCCCGACCTGCTCGCCATGCAGCGTTCCCGGGTGTCGCCGGCCCGCGAAGCAGTCGATGTAGTGCGAGATCTGGTGCTCGCTCATGGAGCCGTGGTTCGAGACGTTCGTGAACCCGACGCCCAGACCCGACAGGATCAGGGCCCGGACCAGGTAGCCCACCGCCTCGATCTCGCCGCGGCCGACGGCGCCGGCGCGGGCGTTCACTTCCGCGTCGTTCCCGGCCGCAATGACATAGGGCTCTTCCCGGAAGAAGGTGCCGAGCAGGCGATGCGACATCCACCAGTCGACCCGGGCGACCGACGTGCAGAGCAGATCGCCGAATCCCGCGGCCGCCATGCGCGGGGGTGCTGCGGCGATCGTCTCGAGTTCGAGGAAGACGCCCTTCGGCGCATGGGCCTTCAGCGACACCCTGAGCCCGCTGGCCAGAGCCATCGACGCCGTGGACGAGGTGTAGCCGTCCATCGACGCCGCGGTGCCGAACACCGAGCAGGTCCGCCCGTCCTGCGCGGTGACGTACTTGCACAGATCGTTGATCGTGCCGGAGCCGACGGCGACGAGATGGTCGGCTTCGGCCACGCGATCGGACAGCGCCGCCGCCGTCTCGAGAGTCGCGTGCGGCGCCTCCCCGAGAACCGCCTCCCTGGCGGCCAGGCCGCCGGCGAGGCAGGCGTCGCACACGCGCCGCCCGAGCGCTTCCCAGGTGTTGTCGTCCGCGACGATCGCGATGGAGCCCGAGGAGATGCCGAGAGCCCGCAGAAGCGGAACCTCCTCGCCCTGGAGCGTTTCGGCGATGACGATCTTCTCGGTGGCGCTTCGCGGCGACCTCTCGCCGGTCGCCGGGTTCATCCAGCGGCCCAGGTAGACATCGTCGATCAACTCGGTCCAGCCGCCGGCCGGACCGATCGTGTCCGGACAGCGCAGGGCAGTTTCCACCGCGAGCGTCCCGCTGCCAAGTTACCGGTGACATGTTTCAGGGCCATCTGACGGTTGTCAACGACGATTTCCTTGACAACCGCCGGCCCCGGCGGACTGTTCGCTCATGAAGCCAACGAAGCCAGCGGCGGCGGAACGCGCCGCATGCCCGCCGACGGAGTTCGGCGGCGATGCGCTGATCTGGGCGGCATGGATGTACTACGTCGATGCGCTCACGCAGAACGAGGTCGCGCAGGCCCTGGGCGTGTCGCGCGCCTCGGTCGCCAACTACCTCGCCGAGGCGCGCCGCCGCGGCCTCGTGAAGGTCAGCCTCGATCCGCAGCTCCTTGCCGCCGTCGGCCGGAGCAGGGAGCTCGCCGCGCGGTTCGGGCTTGCCGGAGCGTTCGTCGCTCCCGGGATCGATGCGCCGCCGCCCGCCGGAGACGAGGTCGCGCTGAGGCGGCGGCTCGGCGCGGCAGGCGCGCAGGTGCTCGCTCCGCACATGCGGCCCAACCGGACGATCGGCATGGCCTGGGGACGGACCATGCTCGAGCTCGCCCGGGCGACGCCGGAGCGTTCGCTGCCCGGCATGCAGGTCGTGCAGGTCTCCGGAAGCTCCCTGGGGGACGCGGATTCCTCGCCCGAGGCCTGCACCGCGCTCATCGCCGGCCGGCTCGGCGCCCGATGCCGGAACCTCTATGCGCCCGCCGTCGTGACCCGCCGGGAGGTCCGCGACGCCCTGCTGGCCGAACCGACGCTGCAACGGCACTTCGAGCGTCTGCGCGCCTGCGACCTCGTGGTCTTCGGCGTCGGCGAACTGACGCGCGACGTGACCTGGTCCGACGCCGAGATGCTGCCCGGTTCGGCCGTCGACACCTACATGGAACGCGGCGCCGTCGCCATCCTGATCGCGCGCTTCCTTGCCGCCGACGGACGCGAGGTGATGGGGCCGATCAGCGAGCGTCACATCGGCATGGCTCTCGAGGACCTCCTGTCGACGCCGGTCCGCTTCTGCGTCGCCGGCGGAGCCGCCAAGTTCGAGGCGATCCGGGCCACACTGGCCGGCGGATACGCCACGCACCTGGTGACCGACGCCGCGACCGCGCGGCGCCTGCTCGAGGAGGCGCCATGACCGCAATCGGCGATCTGGTCGTCGGTCTCGACAGTTCCACCCAGTCGACCAAGGCCATCGCCTGGACGCGCGACGGCGAGGCCGTGGCCGAGGGACGGGCGTCGATCCCGATGTCGACGCCGCGCGCCGGCTGGGTCGAACAGGATGTCGAGGACTGGTGGTCGGCGGCCCGCACGACCCTGACGAGCCTCACCGCGACAGTCGACCCCGCGCGCATCGCGGGCCTGGCGATCTCCAACCAAAGGGAGACCGTCGCCCTGGTCGATTCCGCCCTGCGCGCGACGCGCCCGGCGATGGTCTGGCTCGACGAGCGCGCGCGGGACGAGGTGAAGCTCCTGACCGGCGAGTTCGGCGGCGACCGGCTGCACGCGATCACCGGCAAGCCGCCCGACCTGACGCCGGTCGTCTACCGGCTGAGCTGGCTTCGCCGCCACGCGCCGGCCGAGCTCGATGCGGCCGCGGGGATTCTCGACGTCCACGGCTTCCTGACGGGCCGGCTCACCGGCCGGACGGTGGCGAGCTGGACCAGCGCCGACCCGTCCGGTGTCTTCGACATCGAGGCCAGGGCCTGGTCCGTTCCGATTCTGTCGCACCTGCGGCTCGACGCCGAAAGGTTCGCCGCCCTCGAACCCCCCGGCGCGCTTGTCGGCCGCGTCGGCGGCGAGGCCGCGAAGCAGACCGGGCTCGCCGCCGGGACGCCCGTGTTCGCGGCGGGCGGCGACGGCCAGTGCGCAGGCCTGGGCGTCAATGCCGTCCGCGAAGGTGTCGTCTATCTCAATCTCGGCACCGCGGTCGTCACCGGCGCCTGGTCGGCGAGTCCGCGCATCGGCCGGTTCTGGCGGACCATGACGTCTCCCGACGGACACGGCTACTTCCTGGAAGGCGTGCAGCGCGCGGGCGCCTTCTTCGTCAACTGGTTCATCGACACCTTCGCCGGAGGCCGCGACGATCCGGGAGTCTTCGGCCGACTGGAGGAGCAGGCCGCCTCGCTGCCGGTCGGCTCCGACGGCGTGACGGTCTGTCCGTACCTTTCCGGGTGCATGGACCCGCACTGGGACGCGGATGCCCGCGCCGCCTTCCTCGATCTGGCGCCGCACCACGGGCTGGCGCATCTCTACCGGGCCAGTCTCGAGGCGCTGACGCTCGAGTCCGCGCGATGCATCGCCGCGATGGCGGCCGACGGCCTCTCGCCGGAGCGCATTCTCGCGGTCGGCGGCGGCGCGAACAGCGATCTGTGGTCGCACATGATCGCGGACGCCACCGGTCTGCCGCTGACGAGGAGCGAGAGCCTCGAAGCCTCGTCGCTGGGCGCCGGCATGTCCGCCGCGGTCGGCGCCGGATGGTTCGAGGGATTCGCCGAGGCGGCGTCGGCCATGTCGAGGGAGGGCGGGACGCACGCGCCGGACCGGGGCGCACGCCGGCAGTGGAGCGCTCTCCTCGAACGGCAGGCGAAGGCATATCGCGGCACCGGGACCTGAATCCGAAGTCCGCGGCCTGGGTTCCCGTGATCCACTGCCGTGAACGGATATCAACCATTGCGAAACGATGACACGCAAAGGTTGCGATATCTTGACAGATGGATGTGAATTTCCTACTTACTGGCATCAAATCGTCGAGAAGATTGGAAATGTTGCATCTCGTTGGTGAGACCATCGACAAGCACCGCGTTCACTATGGTGTGGAAACGGGCAGGCTCGTCCAGATCATGCGGGGCATCTATGTCGCCGCGGAGGACGATGCCGACGCCGTCCTGTTCGATCATGCGCTGCGGATCGCCGCCTATCTCTACCCCAACACCTGTCTTTGCGGGTTCAGCGCCGAGCGGCTCGCGCCGACGCCGGACAGGCGCCTCTTCCTGAGCGGCAGACGCACCGCACGAACGCGGCTGCGCGATCTGGAAATCGTGCAGACACGCGCTCCCGACGCTCCCGAGATCGAGACTGTCCGGACGGCCGATCCGATGGGCGACCTTGGGGTCCGGCGCTCGACACTGCGTTTTCGCTACCTGGAATCCTTCCGCCGGCGCAGCGAAGCCGGCGCCGCCATGCCGATCGCCATGCAGGTCGACATCGCCGCGCGACTGGTCGAGGCCGCCGGCGGCCGGCAGGAGGCGATCATCGGATGCTGGCGACTGGGCGAAGCCAATGGATGGCGGGTAGAGGCGGCGCGCGCGGAACGGCTCATTGCCAGGCCGCCGCGCGGGGCGCCGGCGGCGGGAACGGCACTTCATGTCGGCTGGCACGGCGAGAAGATAGGTCTTCTGTCCCATGATGGATCGGTCTGGCGCTGGGAGCCCGACACCCACGAAGGCGCTTCTCCGGTTCGGACCGGCACGCCGGGCCGCCTGCCGCCCTTCATCGAGAGCCTGCTGCCCGAAGGCTGGCTCGAGCGCGTCCTGAAGCCGAGGTCGGAGCGGGAGCGGATGTCCGGAAAGCGCTACATGTCGAACATCGTCGTCTCCGAGGAGGAGGACGATCTCCGGACTCTCCCGGCGGACGTGCTGGAAGGACGGCTCGAGAGCTTCATGAAGGATGGTGTCTTTGCCGGCGGCTACGCAGGGCCCGCGCCTTCATTCGACGGAACGCTGGAAGACCGCATGGCCCGATTGTATGCGGCGGCGGCGACGCCTCGCCTGTCGGGCGTCCAGATCAAGGCGCCGATGAACCTCTCGCAGGACGGCCTGCTGCGGCCGGCGCAGGACCGGCGCGCCTTCACGCATATCCTGAAACCATCGCCGGGTGCCGGCTTTGAAGAGCTTCCCCTGGTCGAAGCAGCGTGCCTGGCGGCCGCGCGGGCCTGCGGGTTCGAGACGGCCGCTCACGCGATCGTCACGATGCCGGGCGACTTGCCTGACGCGCTGCTGGTCGAGCGCTTCGATATCCGGCGAGACCGCAACGATCGCCGCAGGATCGCGATGGAAGACATGGCGTCCGTTCGCGGGGTCGCGCCGTCGGAAAAGTACGAAGGTTCCATCGAGCAGGTGGCCCGGGGGCTGCGGGGCGTCTCCAGCGACGCCCAGGCCGATGTCGCGGCGTTGCTTCGCCGTGGTGTGTTCGCGTGGCTCATCGCCGATGGCGACTGTCACCTGAAGAACCTGGCCGTCCTGAAAGTGGCGCCGGATGGCGCCCGGAGCTTCTCGTCCGTGCGGCTCGCACCCATGTACGATGCCGTGACGACGCGGGTCTTCCCGGGCCTCGAACGGGACGACATGGCGCTGTCGCTGGCGGACAGGAGGAACCGGCTGTCGTCCGCCGACTTCGTCCGGGCCGGCGTGACGATGGGCATCGATGCGCATCTGGCCCGCGATTGCGTCGAATCCCTGTGTGCCCGCCTGAGCGCCCATCTCGAGGGACTTGCACCGGCTGGCGGACGCGTGGGCGGGGCTCTGGAGATCTGGCGGCAGAGGATCGACAGCACGCTCGGCTGACGAATTCCCGCAGGCAGCCGTCGTGGATGCGGCAGGCCCCTGATCCCCACGTTTCGAGACCGCGCCGCCCGGCACATGACGCGGCCGTGGATGCTTGACACCCGGGTCGCGGGCGGATGATCGTGGACCTGCCTTCCCGGAGAGCGTCATGGAGAGGATCGGCCGTTCGCTGGACGACTATGTCACGCCGGAGCAGCGCGACCGGGTCCTTGGTCACAACGGTCTTGCCCATCGCCTGCCGCGCCAGGTCTATTCGGATCCCGGGTTCCTCAGGCTCGAGTACGAAGGCTGGCTCTCGCGCACTTGGCTCCTGGTCGCGCGAACGCACGAGATCCCGGACATCGGCGACGCCATGCCGGTGCCGGGTCAGCCGATCTTCCTGATTCGCGACACCGCCGGCACCGTTCGCGCCTTCTACAACGCCTGCCGTCATCGCGGTCACGATCTCGTCACCGGACGCTGCAACGTCAGGCACGGCATCGTCTGTCCCTATCATCACTGGACCTACGAGACGACCGGCGACCTTCGCGCCGCCACCCATTTCGGGGGGTACCGCAAACATTCCCATCCCGATCTCGACCGCGGCGCCTTCGGCCTGAAGGCCGTTCGAACCGGCGTGTGGCACAAATGGATCTTCATCAACATCGACGGCAAGGCACCGCCCCTGGAGGACTTCGTGGCGCCCATGGCGGCCTACTTCGGCGACGTCGCGTTCGGCAACGCCCGCCACTTCTCCACCGTCGCCCGCCACCCGTTCGGTTGCAACTGGAAGGCGTTCACCGAGAACAACATCGAGCCCTACCACGTGCCGATGGTCCATCCCGACACGGCCGGAGGGCACGCGCTCGACGACCACCGCATCGTCGACACGGGCGAACTGTTCGGCTGCGCGGTGGATATCGAGGGGTCGTCGTTCACCAACCGCCCGCCCGACGAGACGGCGGGGTGCCTGAACATGAGCGCGCGCTACATCCTGCGCGCGCCGAACTTCTATATCGCGGCGCACGACCCCGACAAGGTCGTCGACTCCATCGTTCTCCCCGACTGGAACGACCCGGCGACGTGCTGGGTGAGCCACGCGTGCTTCACGACCTCCGGAGAGGGGGATGAGGCCCTCAAGAGCTGGGCGGCGATCCAGGACCAGGTGATGGAGGAGGACGCGGCGGTCATGGAAGGCGTCACGCGCGGGTTCCAGGCCCCGGTCATGGACGACGGCGGGGTCGTATCGCCCGACTGGGAGGGCTGCGTCAGCGGCTTCTACCGCACCCTCCTGCAGGCGCTCGACGGAGACCGGCCGGCCTGAGCCCGGAGGGGACACCTCCAGGCGCCGGATTCGGTCAGTTCGACCGTGTCGCCGTCGGGAGCCTCCAAGAAAACGACGACGATTGTTCCCCCACGAAGCGGTCCCTCCGGCAGCCCGGATCCGCTCGCAAGTCTCTCTGACGTCATCCAAGCTCTGGGCGACATGCCCGCATGCGACGCCAGGGTCGTAAGCTGGCGACTCCGCAGCTGCAGTTGGGTTCGAGCCCGGCCTCGCCGCTCGCAGTTACATCCATGGCGCCTCCGCCTACCAGGCGATGGCGTCCATCACCCGACGGTATCGGGGATAGGCGTGTTGCCGGTTCGAAGCTGACAACCATGGCCGGTTTCAGGACACGGACACAGAGGCAGTGTGCACGCCTTTTTCGGTGACCTGGCAGTACGCTCGAACAGCCTACGCAATCGCCCCCGAATCCAGAGCGGGGCCGGACATCCGGCAAAGCGCTGCATGTCGAGCATTGCCGTCTTCGAGGCGAAGGACGATCTCCAGGTTCTCCCGGTGGATATGTCGGAAGGATGGAAGGAAGGGGCGTTCGCCGGCGGATACGCCGGGCCCGCGCCTTCATGCAGCAGGACGCCGGAAGACCGCATGGCCGGACGGTATGCGGCGGCGGAGACGCCGCGCCTGAATAGTGTCCGGATCAAGACGCCTATGAACTTCCGACCGAGGCCCGGCGCGCCTTGGGCAATTCGGACAGCGAAAGTGCCCGTTTCGTGTCCTCCCGGGTCACGCCCGGTCAATCGTCAGGGCAAGATCGTGGACGGCGCGGAACACGCGCCCCGTTGCAATCTCGTTCTCAGGCAGACTCGGCTCGCAATGCTCCTGTGCAAGTCCTCTCCGATTTCCCGGAGCCTGCCGGGTTCTTCACGGCGCGACGGATGCGGTTTTCTCTATCGCACATGATCTGCGGCATGGCCCCTGCGGTGTGCTCGACATGGGCCGTGGTCCGGCGCTGAGCTACCTCGCCCGACTCACGGGCCCGCCTGATCGGCAGGCACACGGTCAGGAGCGGCGCATCGCGCTTGACGGCAAGGACGAACTCGATCGTGTCCGGCGTCATCCGCCGCAGCCTGTCGCGGTCGCGACGGCGCCCGGGGCAGAGGCCCTCGAAGCCATGCCTGCGCGGGCGCGGCCCCATCGTTCGGTTTGCCGCCCCGGAAGCCGGGGAATGCCAGGGTGTGAGCACGCGTCAAGCGCCGGGGCGTTGCCGGAGCCCGCCCGGAGCCTGTAGTGTCGCGCCGTCAGAGAAACGCCAGACCGGAGTTCGCGACCATGCGCCCGCGCCGCAGTGTCCTTTACATGCCGGGATCCAACGCCCGCGCGCTCGAGAAGGCGAAGACGCTTGCCGCCGATGCGCTGATCCTCGACCTCGAGGACGCCGTCGCTCCCGACGCCAAGGCCGCTGCCCGCGGGCAGGTTTGCGAGGCCGTGGGGGGAGGCGGATACGGCGAACGGGAGATCGTCGTTCGCGTCAACGGTCTGGGCACGCCCTGGGGCCGCGACGACATCATGGAGGCGGCGCGTTCGGGCGCCGACGCCCTCCTGCTGCCGAAAGTGGAGGGAGCCGAGAGCGTCCACGAGGCCCTCTCCCTCATGGGCTTCGCGGGCGCGCCGGAGTCCATGGCGGTGTGGTGCATGATGGAAACGCCGCTGGCCATCCTCCATGCGGAACGCATCGCCGCGGCGAGCCCGCGCGTCGCGGCGCTGGTGATGGGGACCTCGGACCTCACCAAGGACCTCGGGGCACGGCACACGCCGGACCGCGTCGCCATGGCGGCGAGTCTGGGTCTGTGCGTGCTGGCGGCCAGGACGCATCACCTCGCCGCCCTCGACGGCGTCCACCTCGACCTCCAGGACGGCGAGGGCTTCGAGAGCGCCTGCCGCCAGGGGCGCGACATGGGCTTCGACGGCAAGACGCTCATCCATCCACGGCAGGTCGACCCCGCCAACAGGATCTTCGGGCCGTCGGCCGACGACGTCGCGGGGGCCCGGCGCATCATCGATGCCCACACGCAAGCCGCGCAGGCCGGCCAGGGGATCGTCGTCATCGACGGCCGCCTCGTCGAGAACCTGCACGTCGCCGAGGCGAGACGCACGCTCGCGCTGGCGCAGGCCATCGAGCGCGCCGGCGGTTCATGAGCGCCGCGCCGGGCTTCTTCCTCGAGGATTTCGAGGTCGGCCGCGTCTTCCGTCATGCCACGCCACGCACGCTCACCGGCGGGGACCGGGCGCTCTACATCGCGCTGACCGGATCGCGGTTCCCCCTGGCGTCGGCGCGAACCTTCGCTGCGGCGTGCGGTCTCGGCGCCCCGCCGGTCGAGGACATCCTGGTGTTCAACATGGTCTTCGGAAAGACGGTGCCGGACATCTCGCTCAACGCCATCGCCAACCTCGGTTACGCCTCGGGCCGCTTCGGCGTCCTCGTCAGCGAGGGCGACACGCTCGACGCGGTCTCGCAGGTCATCGGCAGGCGCGAGCTCTCAAGCGGCCGGGCCGGCATCGTCTGGGTCCGTTCCACGGGGCGCAACCAGGCGGGCGAGACGGTGCTCGACTACGTGCGCTGGGTGATGGTGAACAAGCGCGACCCGGCCAGCCCGGCCCACGGGACCGTCGTCCCCGACCTCGAGGATGCGGTCGATCCGGCCACGCTGAGGGTGCCCCGGGGCCTCGATCTCGGCGGCTACGACCGGACGGCCGCCGGCGACGACCGCGGCTGGGAATCGCTTGCCCCGGGGCAGCGCTTCGACCACGCCGACGGCGTGACCATCGAGGAGAGCGAGCACCAGATGGCGACGCGGCTCTACCAGAACACGGCGCGGGTGCATTTCGATCTCCACCGCGCATCGTCGACGCGCTTCTCCAGGCGCATCGTCTACGGAGGCCACGTCATCAGCCTCGCGCGGGCGCTCTCCTTCAACGGACTCGCCAACGCCTGCCTCGTGGCCGGCATCAACGGCGGCCGCCACGCCGCGCCGACCTTCGCCGGCGACACGGTCTACGCGTGGTCCGAGATCCTCGGGCTAGCCGAGGTCGGGGGCCGCGGCGACCTAGGACTCGCGCGCATCAGGACCGTGGCGACGAAGAACCGCCCCTGCGGCGACTTTCCCGACACCGGCGGGGACGGCAGGGACCATCCCGACAAGGTCCTGGAATTCGACTACTGGGCGCTGATGCCGCGGCGTTGACCGCCGGGGCCGCAGGACCATAGAGTCGCGCCATGGCGACCGGAAGCCCACATGAGGAAAGGCCCCGCGGCCCGCTTCGGGAGGCTTCGTGATGGCCGGTTCCCGCGATCGGCCGCTTTCTCCGCACCTGCAGATCTATCGCCCGCAGATCACGTCCGTGCTGTCCATCCTTCACCGCGCCAGCGGTGTCGTGCTCTCGCTGGCCACGGTCCTGCTCGTCGCCTGGCTGGCCGCGGCCGCGGCCGGGCCGGCCTCCTTCGCCGCGGCCCAGGCCGTCGCCTGCTCGTGGCCGGGCATGATCGTGCTGGCCGGCTTTTCCCTGTGCCTCGTCTACCACCTGCTCAACGGCATCCGGCACCTCTTCTGGGACTGGGGCCGCGGCTTCGAGCTGGGGACCGTCACCCTCACCGGCTGGCTGGTGGTCTGCGGCACGCTCGCGCTCACCGCCGGCGCCTGGGCGCTCGGCCTGTGGATCGCGGGAAGGATCGGCTGAATGACGTTGCCGGACCATCGCGGCTCGCCGCACTGGCGCCGCCAGCGCGTGACGGCGCTTGCCCTGGTGCCGCTGACCATGGTCTTCGTGGTCCTGCTTCCGGTCCTGGCATCCTCGAGCCATGACGGGTTCAGGGAGCTGATGGGAACCGTCGCCATCCCGGTCTTCCTCGCCGTCCTCCTCGCCGCCGGCCTGTGGCACATGAAACTCGGCCTCGAGGCGGTCATCGACGATTATGCCGAAGGCCGGGCGCGCCCGGTCCTCAAGGTCCTGGTCGGCGCGGCGAGCCTCGCGCTCCTGGCGACCGGCCTCGTCTCCCTCGCGATGCTGGCGGCCGGCTGAGATGACGGCCGCCTATCCCGTCGTCGATCACGCCTACGACGTGATTGTCGTCGGCGCCGGCGGCGCCGGACTGCGCGCGACGCTCGGCCTCGCCGAGGCGGGGCTGAAGACCGCCTGCATCACCAAGGTCTTTCCCACCAGGAGCCATACCGTCGCCGCCCAGGGCGGAATCTCCGCGGCGCTGGGCAACATGGGCGACGACGACTGGCGCTACCACATGTACGACACCGTCAAGGGCTCGGACTGGCTCGGCGACCAGGACGCCATCGAGTACATGTGCAAGGAGGCGCCAGCCGCGGTCATCGAGCTCGAGCACTACGGCGTTCCGTTCTCCCGCACGCCGGAGGGAACGATCTACCAGCGCGCCTTCGGAGGCATGACCACGGAGTACGGCAAGGGCACCGCGCAGCGGACCTGCGCCGCCGCCGACCGGACCGGTCACGCGATTCTCCACACGCTCTACCAGCAGTCGCTGCGCCACAGCGCCGAGTTCTTCATCGAGTACTTCGCCCTCGATCTCATCATGGACGACGAGGGCGCCTGCAGGGGCGTCATGGCGTGGTGCCTCGAGGACGGCACGATCCACCGCTTCTCGGCCCACGCGACCATCCTCGCGACGGGCGGATACGGGCGCTGCTACCTTTCGTGCACCTCGGCCCATACCTGCACCGGCGACGGCAACGGCATGGTGCTGCGCGCCGGCCTGCCGCTTCAGGACATGGAGTTCGTGCAGTTTCACCCGACCGGAGTCTACGGCGCCGGCGTGCTCATCACCGAGGGCGTGCGCGGCGAGGGCGGCTACCTCGTCAACGCCGATGGCGAGCGCTTCATGGAGCGCTACGCGCCGTCGGCCAAGGATCTCGCGAGCCGCGACGTGGTGTCGCGCTCCATGACGATCGAGATCCGCGAGGGCCGCGGCGCCGGCAAGGCAAAGGACCACATCCTTCTCAAGCTCGATCATCTCGACCCGAAGATCATCGCCGAGCGCCTGCCGGGCATCTCCGAGAGCGCCAGGATCTTCGCCGGAGTCGACGTGACGAGAGAGCCCGTGCCGGTGCTGCCGACGGTGCACTACAACATGGGCGGCATCCCGACGAACCACCACGGCGAGGTCGTGGTGCCGCGGGACGGCGATCCCGATTCGGTGGTTCCGGGCCTGATGGCCTCGGGCGAGGCCGCCTGCGTCTCCGTGCACGGCGCCAACAGGCTGGGCTCCAACTCCCTTCTCGACCTCGTCGTCTTCGGCCGCGCCGCGGCCCTGCAGGCGGCCCGGATCATCGCCCCCGGCGGCGGCGCCAGGGACCTTCCCCCGGACGCCGGAGAAGCCACGCTCGAGCGCTTCGACCGCCTGCGCCACGCCGACGGCTCCACGCCGACGGCCGCGCTGCGCGACACCATGCAGCGGACCATGCAGAACGACGCCGCCGTCTTCCGCACCGAGGACACCCTCCAGGAGGGATGCCGCAGGATGGCGGACGTCCACAGCGGCTTCTCGGACATCCGCGTGACCGACCGTTCGCTCATCTGGAACACCGACCTCATGGAGACGTGGGAGCTCGACAACATGCTGCGCCAGGCGGTCGTCACCATCACCTGCGCGGAGCACCGCAAGGAAAGCCGCGGCGCCCATGCCCGCGAGGACTACACGGAACGGGACGACGAGAACTGGCTCAAGCACACCGTCTGCTGGCTCGACGACAATGGCCGTCACAGGATCGACTACAGGCCGGTCCACCTCGACACCCTGACCGACGAGGTGGACGCGATCCCGCCGAAATCCAGGGTGTACTGACGATGCCCTGCCCCGACGCCACATCCGCCGGAGCGCGCTGCCATGGCTGAATTCAGGTTGCCGAAGAATTCCAGGGTCCGTGTCGGCAAGGCGCATCCCGTTCCACCGGGGAGCGCCCGCCGCACCCGCTTCAGGGTCTACCGTCACGATCCCGACAGCGGGTCCGGTCCCAGCCTCGACACCTACGAGGTCGACCGGGAGACCTGCGGACCGATGGTTCTCGACGCCCTCATCAAGATCAAGAACGAGATGGACTCCACCCTCGCCTTCCGGCGGTCGTGCCGCGAGGGCGTGTGCGGTTCGTGCGCCATGAACATCGACGGCGTGAACACGCTCGCCTGCACCAGGCCGATCGACGAGATCGGCGGCGAGGTGAGGGTCTACCCCCTGCCCCACATGAGCGTCATCCGCGACCTCGTGACGGACGTCTCGCACATCTACCGTCAGCTCGCCGGGGTGAAGCCCTGGCTGCGCTCCGCCACGCCGGCGCCCGAGAAGCGGGAGCGGCTGCAGTCGCCCGAGGACCGCGAGAAGCTCGACGGACTCTACGAGTGCATCCTGTGCTTCTGCTGCCAGACCGGCTGTCCGAGCTACTGGTGGAACGAAAGCACGTTCCCCGGGCCCGCGGTCCTGCTGCAGGCCTACCGCTGGATCGCCGACAGCCGGGACGAGACCGCCGACGAACGGATCGCCGAGCTCGACGACGCGGACGGCGTCTTCCGCTGCCGCACCATCGTCAACTGCTCGAAGACCTGCCCGAAGCACCTCAATCCCGCCAGGGCGATCGCGGAGGTCAAGAAGCGCGCCGCCACCAGGGGTTGACAGCCGGACGCTTAATTCTATATTTCTAGAACTATGGAAACGTCACGGGCCGTCGATCTCCTCCAGGCGCTTGCGCAGGACACCAGGCTTGCCGCCTTCCGCCTGCTCGTCAGGGCGGGGCCGGACGGCGTGCCGGCCGGGCTGATCGCCCGGCGGCTGGAGATCTCCCCGCCCGTCCTGTCGTTTCACCTTGCCTACCTTGCCCGTTCCGGCCTCGTGACATCGCGCCGCAGCGGCCGCCGCGTGATCTACACGGCGGCCTGGGACGTGATGGACGGCCTGGTGGGCTTTCTTGTCCGAAACTGCTGCCAGGGCATCGGCGAAGACGGTGCGGGCAGCGCCACAGGGAGTTCTGCGCCATGAAGCGGGTGCACATCAGCGTGAATGTCGACAACCTCGAGGAGGCCGTCACCTACTACGGCGCGCTCTTCGGCGCCCGCCCGGACGTCCTCAAGGAGGACTATGCCAGGTTCCGTCTCGACGAGCCGTGCATGAACTTCTCCATGACCTCGCGGGGGCGCAGGGTCGGTGTCGACCACATGGGCATCGACGTCGACAGCGAGGAGGAACTCGCGGAGGTCACCGACAGGCTGCGGGCCGCCGGCCATGCGGCCAGCGAGGTGACCCGGGACGTCTGCTGCTATGCCCGCTCGGCCAAGTCGTGGACGGTGGATCCCGCCGGCGTTCCCTGGGAGACCTTCCATACCACCGGCGCCGCAGCGGTCTACGGCACGGACAGGAGCGACGATTCCGCGATCGCTGCCTCGGCGAGGAGCGACGGCCGCACGATCACCTCTGCGGCACGCGACACCTGCTGCTGAACGCGCCGTCCCGGGGCGGTGCCGAAAGGCGGGACCCGCGCTTCCCGGCGCCCGCGACCGGGTCCACAGCGCAGCGGCGAACAGGATGTGCTGATCCCCCGGCGCCGTGAAGCGCGGCAGCGACGGCGGGGTCATCGAGGATGCCGGACCGGTCGACGGCCGCCTGAAGACGTCGCACGCAGGCGACAGGGGTGGCTGCGGGGCTACAAGATCTGCAACGTGCCGTTCCCGTGCACCGGAAACCCGGCTCGCGGCATCATGGCCGTGTGGGTTCCGGGGGTTCAGCGCCGGCAGCCGTCCCTCGGGCAGGTGAACTTCCAGACCGACGGCCTGCGCTCCAGGCCGTGGAACGAGTTCGCCGTCGAAAGGGCTCCCGATCCCGGTTTCGTGTTCACGGTCTGCGACCGGACGGCCCGAACAGCCGGTCGGCGCCCTCCTGGTGCTCGAGGCCCGCACCAGGCTCTTCACGGCCCTGCCGATCCCCCTGGACCCCGGCCGGCCCTCGAGAAGCGCCCCGGCCGGATCGGAAAGGAGCGCGCAGTCCCCGCGGACCGGTTCCCTATTTTCCCCTTGCGTTCGGCGGCACGGGCTGGTTGTTTCTGGTGACCTGAGCGCTCGGGAGGGGATTGCCATGGCCGGCATGCTTCATCACTACGTCGCTGGCGAGAGGGTGCCCGGACGGTCGGGACGCTGCGGCGACGTCACCAACCCGGCGACCGGCGAGGTCATCCACCAGGTGCCGTTCGCCGGCGCCGACGAGGTCGCCGACGCGGTCGCCGCCGCCGGCCGGGCGCAGGCGGCGTGGGCGGCGGTCACGCCCCAGAACCGCGCGCGCGTCATGTTCCGCTTCAAGAGGCTGGTCGAGGACCACATGGACGAGCTCGCGGAACTCGTCTCCAGGGAACACGGCAAGACGCTCTCCGATGCCAGGGGCTCGGTGACGCGCGGTCTCGAGGTCGTCGAGTACGCCTGCGGAATCGCGCAGCTTCTCAAGGGCGAGTTCACCGGGGACGTCGGCACGGGCGTCGACAGCTACTCCCTGCGCGCCCCTCTGGGCGTCGTCGCCGGCATCACGCCCTTCAACTTCCCCGCCATGGTGCCGATGTGGATGTTCCCCATGGCCATCGCCTGCGGCAACGCCTTCGTCCTCAAGCCTTCGGAGAAGGTTCCCTCGTGCGCCCTGCGCCTCGTCGAGCTGCTCGAGGAAGCCGGCGCTCCGGGCGGTGTCCTCAACGTCGTCAACGGCGACAGTCAGGCCGTGGACGCCCTGCTCGCCTCTCCCGATGTCCAGGCGGTGAGCTTTGTCGGCTCGACGCCGGTTGCCGAGCACGTCTACCGGACCGGCACGGCGAACGGCAAGCGGGTGCAGGCGCTCGGCGGCGCCAAGAACCACATGGTCGTGATGCCCGACGCCGACCTCGAACAGGCCACCGACGCCCTGATGGGGGCGGCGTTCGGCTCGGCCGGCGAACGCTGCATGGCCGTTTCGGTCGCCGTGGCCGTGGGAGACGGCGTGGGCGATGCCCTGATCGAGCGGCTGACGCCGAGGGTCGAGTCCCTGAGGATCGGTCCCTACACGGACGCGCAGGCCGACATGGGCCCGCTCGTGACGCCCCAGCATCACGCAAAGGTCTCCGGCTACATCGACAGCGGCGTCGAGGAGGGCGCCGAACTCGTGGTCGACGGGCGCGGCTTCAGCCTCCAGGGATACGAGAGCGGCAACTTCATCGGAGGGTCTCTCTTCGACCGGGTGACGCCCGGGATGCGGATCTACCGGGAGGAGATCTTCGGGCCGGTTCTCTCGGTGGTGCGGACCGGGGACTACGAGGAGGCGCTCCATCTCGTGAACGAGCACGAGTTCGGCAACGGCACGGCGATCTTCACGCGCGACGGCGACGCCGCGAGGGATTTCACGCAGCGCTCCCGGATCGGCATGGTCGGTGTCAACGTGCCGATTCCGGTTCCGGTGGCCTACCACAGCTTCGGCGGCTGGAAGCGCTCGCTCTTCGGCGACCACCACATGCACGGTCCGGAGGGTGTGCGCTTCTACACGCGCCTGAAGACCGTGACGGAACGCTGGCCGTCGGGCATCCGCAAGGGCGCCGAATACGTCATGCCCGTCCTGCAGTAGGCGGCCGGCCATGACTCTCAGGACGACGGCCATGCGCATGGTCGAGGAAGCGACCGCCGAGATCGAGAGCGTTCCCGTCGAGGACGCGCTGAAACTCCTCGCGGACGACCGCGTTGTCTTCGTCGACATACGCGACGTGCGGGAACTCGACCGCGAGGGCATGATTCCCGGAGCCTGCCACGCCCCGCGCGGCATGCTGGAGTTCTGGGTCGATCCGCAGAGCCCCTATCACAGGGAGGTCTTCGCGAGCGGCCGCAAGTTCATCCTCTACTGCGCCGCTGCCGCGCGCTCGGCTCTCGCCACGAAGACGCTCCAGGACATGGGGCTGTCCCCCGTCGCCCAGCTCGAGGGAGGTTTCGCCGCCTGGAAGGCGTACGGGGGAGAGGTGGTGGAGCGGCCCCGCAGGTCCTGAGGCGCCGCTCCACGGAGCTCCTCAGAGGCTGATCTTGATCTCGTCGAACATGTTGATCATGTTCTCGAGGACCTGCGGCGCATAGGGCTGGAACATGATGCCTTTGTCCAGCATCTCCACCGGGTCGCTCGGGAAACCGAGCGCCGCCACCTGGTCCGGATCGGCGATCTGGAAGGCGATCCGGTTGGAGTGGCCGTAGCCGAAGGCCTCGATGAGGTGCCGCCCGGCCTCGGGATCGAGCCAGGCATCGAGGAACTCGTAGACGAGGTCCTCGTCGCCGGAGCCGTTGGCGACGATGGAAAGGCCGCACAGCCAGTTGAGAATCCCTTCCTTGGGCACCGCGAAGGCGACCGGAACACCCTGTTCCGTGAGGTTCTTCACGGCCGAGTTCCAGGCGTAGGCGGCGACGATCTCGCCCGCCGCCATGGCGGTCTCGACCTCGGTCAGGTCGTTCCAGTAGAAACGGACGATGCGGGCCTGCCGCTCGACCAGGGGACGGATTTCCGCCAGCATCTCGTCGGACATGTTGAAGGCGTCCTCGCCGTAGCCCTGGCAGAGTCCGGCCACCAGGACCGAACTCTCCGAATCGAAGCTCGAGATGCGGCCCTCGTAGCGCTCGTCGAAGAGCATGCACCAGCTTTCCTCGCCCTCGTAGAGATCGGTGCGGTAGATGATCGAGCTGTTCCCCCAGTCCACCGGCAGCATCATGACCTCGCCGTCGGCGTTGCGGATCGCGCGGTGGTTGCGCAGGCCGTTGAAGACGTCGTTCCAGTTCGACAGGCGCGAGGTGTCGATGGGCTTGAGGACGCCGGCGTCGTCCATCCTGCCCCAGCTTTCGGCGCAGGGGTGGGTGATGTCGGCCGGGAAGCCGTTGCGGATCTTGGTCGCCATTTCCTGTTCGCTGGCGAAGTGGGCGAAATCCGGAGAACCGTGCCTGGCGGCATAGGACGGGTAGAACTCGGGGGCCTCGTAGCCGCTCCATTCGAACACCATCGGCTGCTGCTGCGCCCGCAGGCCGCGGGGGCTGGCGACCGTGGCCACCAGGCCCAGGGCCCCCATCATCGAGAGAGCTTCGCGCCGGTTCACGCGGCCACCGGCGAGGTCGCGTCTGAACTGCTTCAGGTCACGGTAATTCATGGTTCCTCCTCAGGGTCGGCCTGATTGACGGGGCGGCGGCCATGGCAAGTCCCTGTGCGGCCGCCACAACAAAGAACCGCGGCCGCGCCGGCCCCGGAGAGTCCGGGGCCGGCGCGGGGCAACGATCAGGCGTGGAGTTCCTGCGCCATGCGCGTGCCGTCCGGCGCGTGCGTTTCGCCGGGGGCAGCCACCGCCGAGGGATCCTCGTGCAGCGACTTCACCACGCCGTAGGCCATCAGGAGCATGATCACGCTGACGGGCAGCGCCGCGGCGATCGACGCCGTCTGCAGCGCTGCGAGGCCACCGGCGAGCAGCAGCACCGCGGCCACGAAGCCCTCTCCCATGCCCCACACGATGCGGAAGCGCTGCGGCGGATTGTCGTCGCCCATGCTCAGCATGGTCGTGATCACCAGGGTGCCCGAATCCGACGACGTGATGAACCAGGTGGCCAGCAGGAAGGTGGCGAGTGCCGCCATGATCCAGTTGAGCCAGTGCACCGACGTCACCTGCGCGATGGTCCCGTAGAGGGCCGAAGGCAGATCCCAGTTGCGCACGAGATCGGCGATGCCGGCGGTGCCGACGCCGCCTGCCGCATTCATCTCAATGTGCATCGCGGTCCCGCCGAAGATGCACAGCCAGAAGAACGCAAGGGTCGTCGGGACGAACATCACGCCGACCATGAACTCGCGGATGGTGCGGCCCCGGCTGATGCGGGCGATGAACATGCCCACGAACGGCGCCCAGGAGATCCACCAGCCCCAGTAGAAGATCGTCCAGCCGCTTTGCCAGGCGGCGTTGCCTTCATCGTTGAAGGTCTGGAAGCCCATGGGAATGACGTTCCACAGGTAATCGCCCGTGGTGCTCACGAAGAACCCCATCAGCCACTTGAACGGTCCGCCGAAGAGGAAGAAGGCCAGCAGCACGATGCTCAGCCAGATGTTCCACTCCGAGATGATGCGGATGCCCTTGCCGACGCCGGAGACCGCGGACAGGGTCGCGACGACCGAGATGACCGCGATCAGGATGATCTGCGTGACGATGCCCGGATCGATGCCGAAGAGGTGATTGAGGCCGGCCGCCATCTGGCTCACGCCAAGACCCAGCGACGTCGCCACGCCGAACACCGTGCCGAACACGGCAAGCAGGTCGACGGCATGGCCGATACGGCCGTAGATACGATCGCCGATGATCGGGTAGAGCGAGGACCGCAGGGTCAGCGGCAGCTTCTTGCGGAAGCCGAAGTAGGCCAGGCACAGCCCGACGATCACGTAACCCGCCCAGCCATGGAAACCCCAGTGGAAGTAGGTCACGCGCATCGCCGCAGCGGCGCGCTGCTCGTCCATGGCGGCAAGTCCGGCCATGTCCGCGAAGGGATTGTTCGGGTACCCCCAAGGCTCGGTGTTGTCGAAGTAGAACATCGGCTCGGCGATCCCGAAGAACAGGAGGCCGATTCCGACGCCCGCCGAGAACAGCATGGCGAGCCACGAGAAGTTGGAAAACTCGGGCCTGCTGTCGTCGTCGCCGAGCCTTATCCGGCCGAACCGGCTGAACATCAGGTAGAAGCAGACGAACAGCATCACCACGAGCGCGGAGATGTAGTACCAGTTGAGCGCATACTCGATCCAGCCGCGCACGGCCGAGTAGATGCTGTTGGCGAACTCGACGTTGATCGCGGTGAAAACAACGAAGACGACGACCATCGCCTTCGCCGCGATTCCCATGCCGCTGTGCAGCCCCTTGAACAGACCGCTCTGGGCTACTAGTCGGGAATTGGCCATCGGAACCCTCCTGTCTGGTGACCGAACTGCGGCCGGCAGGTGGTCGACGACACGTCCCGCCGGTTCTCCGCCGTTCCGGGCCGCCTGCGGAGTCCCTGTACGGTCACCCATGCCACCCCGTCCGGGGCGGCCGAGCCCGACATGCGGCCCAGCCCGTATGCGGAGGCTGTTGCCGACAGCATGGACGCATCGACGGCCTCTGGCAAGGCGGGCCGGTGGATCACGTCGCCCGCTGCCCGGCGTACATGACGGCGATGCCGGCGGCGACCATGCCGGCGCCGAGGAACTGCAGGACACCCGGCCGTTCCTGGAAGACGAACACCGAGACGATGAGGGTGATGACGACGGTTCCGCTCACCACGGTCGGGATCACCACGCTCGCGGGAAGGGTCCGCGGTCCGGAGAAGATGTGGAGATAGCAGATCTCGGCGACGGCGATGCAGACGCCCGAGGCCAGGGCGAGAAGCACGCTCGGCGTCGACAGGCGGAAGGTGTGTCCGCCCTGGACGCCGAGGAAGACGAGGTAGAAGGCCGATGTCGCAAGGGCCGCCGCCTGCAGCAGCATGGCGCCGAGCACCGTCGTGGTGGTCCCGGCAGGAATGTGGTCTCCCGATGCCTTGATGAAGAGGTTGTAGCCCACGTACGCCAGCGTCACGACCGCCAGCAGAACCATCGTCGACATGACCGGCTCCTTAAACTGACCCTGCCCGGATCGTGTGTAGGAGATTGACGGGACGAGCGGAAGCACCGATCCCCCGGGCGCCGGGCGGGATTGACTTCGCCGAGGCCGGCGTTCCAGTGTCCTGCGGAGCGCACCGGGAGCGAGCGGATGATTGAAACGCGCTGGGAGGCCGGACGCACCGAGGCCACCGGAAACAACGGCGTGGTCTCCGCCGGCCATCCGGATGCGGTCGCGGCGGGACTCGGCCTTCTCGAGGCGGGGGGCAACGCCTTCGACGCCATCGTCGGCGCGGCGTTCGCGAGCTTTGTCGTCGAACCGGCCCAGTGCGGCCTCGGCGGCTACGCGCGCCTCTCGGGCTTCGACGCGGCAAGCCGCAGGCTGGTCGCGGTCGACGGGTACCTCCGGGCGCCGGGCGCGGCGCGCGAGGACATGTTCGAGATCGACCAGACGCGGGGCCTCAAGTACTACGAGACGCCCTGGACACGGGGACTGAAGGCGGAAAAGGGGCATCTGGCCGCCGGCGTCCCCGGCGCCGTGGCGGCGATGTGGGAGGCGCACCGGCGCTGGGGGCGCCTCGGCTGGGCGGACGTCATCGCGCCGTCGGTCGCGCTTGCCCGGCGCGGCCTGACGATGACCTGGAACCAGCTGCTTCACGTCTGCGAGGTCCACCACCTCGTTCGCCACAGGTTCGCGCCGCTCCACCGGCACCTGTGTCCCGGTGGAGAGCTTCCCCGGATCGGCGGCCAGTTCGGCGGCGCCACCGTTCTCGATCTCTCCGAACTCGCCGCGACCCTCGGCCTCGTCGCCGAAGAGGGTCCTGCCGGGTTCTACCGCGGCCGCGTGGCCGAGCTGATCGAAAGGGAAGTGGCGGCCGGCGGCGGCATCCTCACCGCCGGGGATCTCGCGGCCTACAGGCCCAGGGTGCTCGAGGAGCCGCCGCTCTCCTTCCACGGGCTGGACTGCATCACCTGCTTCTGCCCGACGTCCGCGGAGTTCCTCAACCTCCTTGCGAGGTTCGACATCGCCCGGGCCGGCGACGGCAGCACCCTGGCATGCCACGTGATGGCCGAGTGCATGCTCGCCGCCTTCACCGACACCATCCGCTGGTACGGCGATCCGCAGTTCGGGAATGCGCAGGTCGCCGGCCTCGTTTCCCCCGGGTTCGCCAGGCGCCGCGCCGCCGCGATCGATCCCGGGCGGGCCATGCCCCGGCCGCCGGAACCGGCGCCGGCCGAAGACCTCGGCGCCGTCGACGACGCCGCGCTGCCCGGCAGCCTTCCCCCGACGCCGTGGGAGCCGAAGCTCGCCGGCACGACGCAGGTGGCGGTCGCGGACCGGGACGGCAACATGGCGGCGGTCTGCATCAGCCTTTCCGACGCCCACGGTTCCCTGGTCTACTGCCCGGGAACCGGTGTCGTGCTGAACAACGGCATGCAGAACTTCGATCCCCGGCCCGGCCGCCCCAATTCCATCGAGCCCGGCAAGATGCCGATCTTCGCCGCACCGGTGCTGGTGGCGGCGCGGAACGGCAACGCGGTCTTCGCCGCCGCCGGTTCCGGCGGCTACCGCATCCTCACCGGCGTCATGCACACGTTCGTCAACTGGGCGGTCCACGGCATGGGCCTCAAGGAGGCCATCGAGGCGCCCAGGGTGCACTGCCAGAGCCGCGAGACCTTCGTCGACGAACGCCTGCCCGAGACCGTCGCGGGCGAACTTGCCGCCATGGGCCACGATGTCCGCCGCCAGCGCGACGTGCCGGGCCTCAACGCCTTCGCGAGGGTCTCGGCCGTGGCGGCCCGGGACGACCGTCTCGCCGGCGCCGCCTGGCCCCCCTGGATCAACGACGCGGCGGCCCTGTGAGGAGCCGGGGCCCGGGGAGCGTTGCGCCCCCGGGCCCCGGGATCACGGTCAGGCCTTCCTGAACTTCTTCCAGAGCATGCGCCCGTCGGGGGTCAGCGCCGGAACGAGCGTGTTGCGGTAGATCGTCGGCTCGAACTCGTGGGTGATGAACCGGTAGCAGCCGGACTCTTCCATCATGTCCTGCATGGACCTGTACATGCCGTCGCGGACCGACGGGTCCATGGTGACGAGGGCTTCCGCATGGAGAGCGCCGAAATCGGGATTGTTGAACCGCTCCCAGTTCCACACGCCGACCTGCTGCGGCGTGAACCACATCGTGTACCAGCCGGGATCCGGCTGGGAGGAGAACCGGGAGTAGATGATCTGGAGCGACCTCCAGTCGTCCCCCGAACTCTCGTCGCCCATGGTCCACCAGACTCCCGGATCGTGGACATTGATCTCGGCATCGATGCCGATCTCGGCCAGGTTGGCCTGGATCACCTGGCACGCCGCCGTGTAGGCGGCCTTGTTGAGGGTGTCGATCCGGCAGGAGAACCCCGAACCGAGACCGGCCTCCTCGAGCTGCTGGCGCGCGTACGCCATGTCGCCCCCGTAGGGCACGATCGGCTCGGGACGGTGACCGACGAGACCCGGCGGAATGATGCCGGTGGCCGGCGCCGCGAGGCCGAAGTAGGCCGCCTCGAGGATGTCGTTGACATTGACAGCGTACTGGATCGCGCGCCGCACCCGGACGTCCGCCATGGCCTCGTTGTCGTGGTTGATCCCCATCCAGACATACTTCAGCGACGGGTGCTGGACGAGGGTGGCGCCCTCCGGGACGGCCTCCATCAGGGTCGGCACCGAGGTGATGGGCACGCGCGTGATGTCGAGGTCGCCGGCGAGGAAGCCGACTTCCGCCGCCTGCTCGTCGACGATCGGGTAGACCTCGATGGTGGTGAAATCCGGCTTGGCATGGGGCCCGGTGTAGCCCTGCCGCGCCTGGAGCGTCAGTTTCTGCGACGGCTGCCAGTCGGTGATCTCGTAGGCTCCCGAGACGGCCGGCGGCTCGGCCTCGTAGCGCTGGCCGTCGAGGGCCTCGACGGCGGCCTTGCAGACGATCAGTCCGCGGCCCGCCGGCATCGTCGTCGTCCACAGCGGCGCGTACGGCTCCTTCATGACGATCGTTCCGCTGCGGTCGTCGTGGACGTCGACCCTGTCGAGGGCGCCCCAGTCCTCCGCGTAGGGCGACGCCATCGCCGGATCCTTGATCCTCTCGTAGGAATACTTGACGTCGTGGGCCGTCATTTCGCCGAAGCCGTTGGTCCAGCCGATGTCGTTGCGCAGGGTGAAGTTGATGTGAAGGTCGTCGACCTGCTCGAGCTCGGCTGCGGCCTCCTTCTCCCAGCCCCACTGGTCGCCTTCCTTCACCTGGACGAGCCCGTGAAGCAGGCAGGCGTTCACGTCGCTTTCCGGCGCGGCGAGGATGTAGGCGGGGTCGAGCACCTGGATGTCCGAGTAGTTCCGCACCCGGAGGGTGCCGCCCGCATCCTCGGCCCGGGCCGAGGCTCCGGCCAGGGTCACGGCGCTTCCGGCAACGCCCGCGGCCGAAGCTTCCATGAAGCGGCGGCGGGAGAGTTTCATCCGATCACTGGACATGTCTCACTCCCTCTGAATCGTTGGCAGACAGTGCTCCAATGTGATGCAGTCGGACAGGCCTTGTCCAGCGCCGAATCCGTTGACGCCAGCGCCGCTGCTGGCCTAATGGTTTCCGGCAGGGACATCGATTCCAGGGGGAGAGACCATGTTCAACCAGCCACTTTCTCGGCGTCACGCCCTCAAGGGTTTCGCGGGCGCGGGCGCCGCGGCCGTTCTCGTTCCGGGCACGGTCCGCTCCGAAGAGACGACGGTGCTGCGCGCGCGCACGCTGACCGACCTCAAGTCGCTGGACCCGCCGTTGCGGTCCTCGCCCAGCGATTCGGATGTCATCGACGCCATCTACAGCCGTCTCATAGCATTCCGGCCCGGCGACGAGTGGCGCTGGGACCTCGATGCCGCCGAGATGATCGAGCAGGTCGACGAGACCCGTATCGCCTTTCGCCTGCGGCCGGGGATTCGCTGGACCGGCGGCTACGGCGAGATGACGGCCGAGGACGTGAAGTTCTCCTTCGAACGTGTCATCGATCCCGGCCTCGGCGCCTGGAGCGCCAGCGACTGGTCGGCCCTCGACCACGTGGAGGTCACCGGGGACCTCGACGGCGTCATCGTCCTGAAGGAGTACTTCGCGCCGCTGTGGTGGAGCACGCTTCCGTGGCATACCGCCGCCATCGTCTGCAAGCGGGCGGTGGAAGAGGCCGGAGGCACCTTCACCACCGATCCGCCGGCGACCTCCGGGCGCTACATGCTCAAGGACTGGCAGCCCAACCGGAGAATCGTGCTGGGGCGCAACCCGGACTACTACGGCCCGCAGGCAGGGTTCGACGAGATACACCTCTTTCCCATCGACGACGAGAACGCCGCGGAACTCGCTTTCGTGGCCGGTGAAATCGATTTCACCCGGATCCCGGCGTCGTCCCTGCCGCGCCTCATGGAGGATCCCCCCGAAGGCGGCGTCCTGGTGACCAAGCCGACTCTCGACTACACGTGGCTCGGCATGAACGTGGACAACCCGGCGCTTCAGGACATCCGGGTTCGCCACGCCATCCAGAAGGCCGTCGACGTGGAACAGATCCTCGAGGCGGCGTATTTCGGTGCGGCCCTGCCGGCCACGGGCATCATCGGTCCGGGCCTTCTCGGCCACAGGGATGTCGAACCGGCGAAACCCGATCCCGACGCCGCCAGGGCGCTCATCGCCGAAGCCGGAGCCGAGGGTCTCGTCCTCACCCTCGACATCCTGGCATCGACCACCAACCGCACCACGGCACAGATCATCCAGAGCAACCTTGCCGACATCGGGGTCGGGGTCTCCATCAACCAGAACGACGCCGGCCATTTCTGGTCGCTGGGCAGCGAGTCCGCCGGCGACATGTGGAAGGACGTGCAGCTCATCCTCAACACCTACAACATGGCCCCGGATCCCAGCTGGGCGACGGCCTGGTTCACCTGCGACCAGGTGGGCGTGTGGAACTGGGAACGCTGGTGCGACCAGGAGTTCAGCGACCTCAACGCCGGCGCGCTCACCGAGACCGACGATGCCAGGCGCGATGACATCTACCAGCACATGCAGAGCCTGATGTGGGACTCGGGCGCCTATGTCTTCATCACCCATGGCGTGGCGCCGTCGCTGCATCGCGATACGGTGAAACCCGCCCTTCTGCCCGATGGAACACGCTTTCGCCTGGGAGAGTTCGAACCCGCCTGAGGACATGGTCGATGCATGATCGTGTCCTCGACGAGTTGCGCCAAAGGATGAGGCAGGAGGGTCTCGACGCCTACATCGCCTACACCGCGCCCAACATCCACTACGTATCGGGTTTCCAGAGCGCCTTCATCGAGCTGGGCTGGACGATGATGGGCACCGACATGGCCATCGTTCCCGCCGATCCCGCACAACCCCCCGTCCTCATCGTCAACGAGTATTCCTCGGACGAGGCGAAGACCCGGTCCGTGATCCGGGATATCCGTTCCTACGGCATGTGGATCGAGGCACGCGACATCGACGTGGTCGCCGGCACCGCCAACGACTACCCCGCAGAGGCGAGGCCCGTCCGGCCCGAGCAGTACGATCCGGGCGAGATCCACGGTCTCGTCCGCGCGGTCCTCGACGAGCGCGGACTCCTCGGCGGGACCATCGGCACCGATCTTGGCGTGATGAAGAGGGAGTCGGCAGAGCTCTTCGAGGCCACCAACCCCGACTGCTCGTTCGTCGACTGCTCCGAGATCATGTACGCCCTGCGACGGATCAAGCACCCCCGGGAAATCGCCCTGCTGCGCAATGCCGCCAGGCTCTTCGAGAAAGGGATCGAACGCGTCGTTTCGCGCGTGGCGGACGGTCAGCACCTTTCGCAGATCAGGTGCAACTACGAGATGGGCGTCATGGACGCGCTTGCCGGCGACGCCATCGCGGGCGAGTACCAGGGATCCTTCGTCTTCCCCCACATCGGCAAGGGCGCCGGACGCGTTCTTCGCCACGGCGACATTCTCAAGCTCGACTGCGGGGTCAAGCTCGACGGTTACTGGAGCGATTGCTGCCGGGTGTTCTGCCTCGGCGAAGCGGAGCCCCGCGCCCGGATGGTCCACGACGCCCTCGAGGCTGCCTTCGACAGGGCGCTGTCGATGATCCGTCCGGGGATCACCATGGGCGAGGTCTTCCACGCAACGATCGAGGAGGTCCGCAACCGCGGCCTGCCGAACTACAGCCGTGGTCATGTCGGCCATTCGATCGGGCTCGACGATCAGGTCGAGGAACCGCCCTTCATCGGCCCCAACGACACGCCCTTCGAGCCCGGCATGGTCATGAGCCTCGAGGTTCCCTACTACGCGAGCAGCCTGGGCGGCTTCAACATCGAGGACATGATCCTCGTCACTCAAACGGGGTGCGAGAACTTCAACAGCCTGCCCCGCAGACTGGTCTCTCTTGCGGGATGAACACGGCGGACGGCATCCGCGGAGGAAGGCGATGAAGGAGCGCTGCGGCGACGGACCCGGCCACGAGGCTGTCACCCTCCAGGCGAAGGTCGGCGCCGGACTCGACGGCCGCGGCCTGTTGCTCCCCGAGGCCCCCGTCGCCGGCACCGGCGTCACCGTGAATGCCGTGGCGGGCGCCCCCGGCTTTCGCGGCACGCCGGTCGGTGTCAGGTCCATCCGCCGCGTCATCGGCAGGACTCCGGCGTCCCCTCCGGCCATGACCGTCGCCAGCGGATGACGGCAAGCCTGCTGGAGGTCAGGGATCTCCGCACGGTCTTCCATGGACGCGGGCGTACCGTCCATGCGGTCAATTCCGTGAGTTTCGACCTTGGCGAAGGGGAGATTCTCGGCATCGTCGGAGAATCGGGATCAGGCAAGTCGGTGACCGTGATGTCGCTCCTCGGCCTGCTGCCGACCCCTCCCGCGCAGGTCGTCGCAGGCCGGGCGAGTTTCGACGGCCGCGACCTTCTCGCCATGGAAGCGGCCGAGCTGCGGGAGGTGTGCGGACGCGACATCGGCTTCGTCTTCCAGAACCCGATGACGTCGCTCAACCCGGTGCTGACGATCGGCTACCAGCTGACGGAGCCCATGCGGCATCATCTGGGACTGTCCAGGCGGGCGGCGCGGGCGCGGGCCGCAGAGCTTCTCGAGGTGGTCGGCATCGCGGATGCCGGGCGCCGTCTCGGCGATCATCCCCACCAGTTCTCGGGCGGCATGTGCCAGCGGGTGATGATTGCGATGGCGCTCTCCTGCAGACCCCGCATCCTGATCGCCGACGAGCCGACGACCGCCCTCGACGTGACCATCCAGGCCCAGCTTCTCGAGCTCGTCAGGGGCCTGCGGCATTCGCACGGCACGGCCATCGTCTGGATCTCCCACGATCTCGGCGTCATCGCCGAGATCGCGGACCGGGTCCTGGTGATGTACGGCGGCCGGATCGTCGAACACGCCCCGGCCGGCGAGCTGTTCGGGAATCCGGCCCACCCCTACACCCGTGCGCTCCTGGAGACGGTACCGGCGGCCCATGCGCGGGGCCCGGGACGCCTCGCCACCATACCGGGGCAGGCGCCGACCCTCGTCGACACGCCGCGGCGGTGTTCCTTCGCCCCGCGCTGCGCCGAGGCCTTCGGCCGCTGCCATGAGGAGACGCCCCCGCTTTTCCCCGTCGCCGACGGCCACCGCTCGGCGTGCTTTCTGGGCGAAGGGCGCCGTGCCTCCTGACCTCCTGGAAGTGGAGGATCTGAAGGTCCACTTTCCCGTGACCTCCGGCCTGCTGCGGCGCACCACGGGCCATGTCAGGGCCGTCGACGGCATCTCTTTTTCCGTCGCCCGCGGCACGACGCTGGGAATCGTCGGCGAGTCGGGGTCGGGAAAGACGACCGCCGGTCGCGCCGTCCTGCGCCTCGTCGAGGCGACGGCGGGCACCGTGCGGATGGACGGCATCGACGTCACGGCGGCGGGAAGGGCGCAACTGCGGCGCATCAGGCCGAGGATGCAGATGATCTTCCAGAACCCCCTGTCGTGCCTCAACCCCCGCCTGAGCGTCGCCGACATCATCGGCGAACCCCTCGACGAGAACCTGCGGCTGACGCGCGGCGAACGGGCCCGCGCGGTGGACGAGCTGATGGACGCGGTCGGCCTCAACCGGGACTGGGCCGGCCGCTTCCCCCACGAGTTCTCGGGAGGCCAGTGCCAGCGCATCGGCATCGCGCGGGCTCTGGCGCTCAGGCCCGGACTGATCGTCTGCGACGAGCCGATCGCCAGCCTCGATTTCTCGATCCAGGCCCAGATCGTCAACCTCCTCAAGGATCTCCAGGAGGAGCATGCGCTGGCCTATCTCTTCATCAGCCACGATCTCGGCATGATCCGCCACATGGCCGACCGCGTCGCCGTCATGTACCTCGGCAGGATCGTCGAGTCCGCGCCGACGGCCGCACTCTTCGACACCCCGGAGCACCCCTACACCCGGGCGCTGATGTCGGCGGCCCCGGCCATGCCCGGCGCGCCGCGGCGCCACAGGATCGTGCTGGAGGGCGAGATCCCGTCCGCGACCCGGACGCCGCGGGGGTGCGTCTTCCGCAGCCGCTGTCCCGTGGCGATTGACATCTGCGGGCGCGCAACGCCACCGTACCTCGAGGTCGCGCCCGGTCGCCGCGTGGCCTGCCATCTCGCGCAACCGGAAATCGGGCACGGTCCGCCATGAACAGAATCCTCCTCCTGCTTCTTGCCTCCTCGATCCTCCTCCCCGGCGTCCCGGCGATGGCTCAAAGGGGAAGCGACGGCCACGTCTCCATCCTCTACTGGCAGGCTCCGTCGATCCTCAATCCCTACCTGTCCGGCGGCACCAAGGACATCGAGGCGGCGTCCATGATTCTCGAGCCCCTGGCACGCCACGACGAAGCCGGGAACCTCGTGCCGTGGCTGGCCGCCTCGGTGCCGAGCGTCGCCAACGGCGGAGTCGCGGAGGACCTCACCAGCATCACCTGGACCCTGAAGGAAGGCCTCCTGTGGTCCGACGGGAGCCCGGTGACCTCGGCAGACGTCGTCTTCACCGCCGAGTACTGCCTCGATCCCGGCGGCGGATGTTCCGGCCTCACCCGGTTCGACGATGTCGTCGAGGTGACGGCCGTCGACGACCTGACCATCGAGGTGACCTTCGGCGCCGCCAAGCCCTATCCCTACGGGCCCTTCGTCGGCGCCTCCTCGCCCATCCTCCAGAAGGCGCAGTTCGCCGACTGCACGGGCGCCAGGGCGCCCGAGTGCACCGAGGCCAATTTCAACCCCGTCGGCACCGGACCCTTCCGCGTCACGGAGTTCCGCTCCAACGACGTCATCACGCTGGAAGCCAATCCCCATTACCGCGATCCGGCCAGGCCGGCCTTCGCCACGGTCACCTTCAAGGGCGGCGGCGATGCCGCATCGGCGGGCCGCGCCGTCCTCGAGACCGGCGAGTACGACTATGCCTGGAACCTCCAGCTCGCGCCGGACGTGCTCGCGGGCATGCAGGAGGCCGGCCACGGCGTCGTGGTCTCGAGTTTCGGAACCCTGGTCGAGCGCCTGATCGTCAACCTCACCGATCCGGATCCGGCACACGGCGAAGCGCGCTCCACGCGGGCCCATCCCCACCCCTTCCTGTCCGATCCCGCGGTTCGCAGGGCGCTCTCCATGGCCATCGACCGGGACGTCCTCGTCGAGATCGGCTACGGCCCGGCGGGCCGGGTGACGTGCAACATCGTCCCCGCGCCGGCCCTCTACACCTCCACCGCCAACGATTCCTGCCTCGTCCAGGACATCGAGGGAGCGAACCGCCTGCTCGACGACGCCGGCTGGCGTCCGGGAGCCGACGGAATCCGCCAGAAGGACGGCGTGCGCCTTGCCATCGTCTACCAGACCTCGACCAACGCGGTGCGCCAGGACTTCCAGTCCCTCATCAAGCACTGGTGGTCCGGGATCGGCGTCGAGACCGAGCTGCGCAACATCGATGCCTCTGTGTTCTTCGGCGGCGACCCGGGAAGCCCGGACACCTATCTCAAGTTCTTCGCCGACATCCAGATGTACGCCAGCAACTTCGACGGCACCGATCCCGAGCCCTACCTCGCCAGCTGGCGCTGCGGCAACGAGCCCCGCCCGGACACCCAGTGGCAGGGCCAGAACATTCCGCGCTTCTGCAGCGCCGGGTACGACGTCCTGGTCGGGCAGATGGCGGCGACGGGGGATCTCGAGGAGAGGGGGCGCCTCGCCAGGGCCATGAACGACATGCTGATGCAGGACCACGTGATGATCCCGCTCGTCCACAGGGGCCGCGTCTCCGCCCATGCCGCCTCGCTGGGCGGGGTCAGGCTCAACACCTGGGACAGCGAGCTCTGGAACATCGCCGACTGGCACCGCATCCAGTAGGCGCGTCAGGCCGGAACGGTTGACGGGCGGACGGCATGTTCCACTACACCGTCCGCCGGCTCCTCTTCGCCATTCCGACCCTGCTCTTCATCAGCCTCATCCTCTTCCTCCTCCTCGACCTCGCACCGGGAGACCCGACGGCCAACCTGCCGCTGACGATTCCCGAAGACGTCCGGCAGAAGATCCGCCTGTCGCTGGGACTGGGCGAGCCGGTTCACGTGCGCTACCTCCTGTGGCTCAACCAGTTCTTCGTCAACGAACCGCTGCACCTCGCCACGAACCTCACGGGCGTCGATCTCGCCGGCGACCGGCCGCGCGTGATCTCCTGGCAGTCCCGGGCGCCCGTGGTCGATACCGTCGTCGAGAGGCTGCCCCAGACCCTGTGGGTCGTCGGCCTGTCCTATGTCGTCGGCATCCTCATCGCCGTGCCGGTCGGCGTCGTCTCGGCGCGGCGCCGGAACAGCTGGTTCGACCAACTCGGCACGTTCGTTTCCATGGTGGGTTTCTCGGTGCCGACCTTCTTCAGCGGCGTGCTGCTGATCGTCGTCTTCTCGGTGCACCTGGGCTGGTTTCCCTCGATCTACGATACCACGCACCGGGTGACGGACGTCGCAAGCTTTCTCGAGCAGGTGCGCCAGATGGCGATGCCGGTCATGGTGCTGGCCCTCTTCAACGCCGCCCAGATCAGCCGCTTCATGCGCGCCTCGGCGCTGGACAATCTCCACCTCGACCACGTGGTGACGGCACGCGCCAAGGGGATGCCCGAGAGGATCGTCATCCGCCGCCACGTGCTGCGCAACGCGCTGGGCCCGGTGGTCACGGTCATCGCGCTGGGCGTTCCGGGAATCTTCGGCGGCGCGATCATCACCGAACAGGTCTTCAAGGTGAACGGGCTCGGCCAGCTGCTCATCACCGCGATCCAGGCCAGCGACCTGCCGATGGTCCAGACCCTGACCTTCATCTTCGCGGTGCTGATCGTGCTCTTCAACCTGGCGGCCGATCTGCTGCTGGGCGTCCTCGATCCGAGAATCCGCTATGACTGAGGCCGGGCATGCCGGCAGCACCCGCAGGCGCGACGCCTGGATGCAGTTCAGGAGTCACCGGGGCGCGCTTGCCGGCAGCGGCTTCCTCGTCTTCATCCTGATCTTCACGGGTCTGGGTCCCTTCGCCTGGACGATCGATCCCCGGCTCGTCGACATCAGCGTCCGCAACGCGGCGATGACTCTCGAGCATCCTCTGGGCACCGACCAGCTCGGCCGGGACATGCTCGCGCGGATGATGGAAGGCGGCAGGACATCCGTGGCCGTCGGCGTGGCGGCCATGCTGCTTTCGCTCGCCATCGGCGGACTGATCGGCATTCTTGCCGGCTTCGTGCGCTGGCTCGACGGCGCGCTGATGCGCCTGACGGACCTCTTTCTCGCCCTTCCCCTGCTGCCGCTCGTGCTGGTGATCATCCTTCTCTTCCGCGACACGCTGCGTGCGGCGTTCGGACAGGAAACCGGCATCTTCCTGATGATCGTCGCCGTCATCGGCATCACCAGCTGGATGCAGACGGCCCGGGTCGTCAGGGGCGAGGTGCTGTCCCTGCGGGAGCGCGATTTCGTGACCGCCGCCAGGTCCGTGGGCACGCCTCCCGGACGCATCGTCAGCCGCCACATCCTGCCCAACGTGCTGTCGCCCATCATGGTCTCCGCAACGCTGGGGATCGCCAACGCGATCATCACGGAATCGGCGCTCTCCTTCCTCGGCCTGGGCTTCCCCTCGGACTTCGCCACCTGGGGCCGCCTGCTCTTCGACGCCACGGACTACCTGCAGCAGTATCCGGGACGGGTGCTGTGGCCCGGTCTGGCGATCTCGCTGACCGTTCTTGCCGTCAACTACATCGGCGACGGCCTGCGCGATTCACTCGACCCCAGGATCGCCGGGCGCTGACGATTCGGAAGCGCCCCGTCAGGCGCCGGGCGCGGAAGCGAAGGAGCGCCCCTGGACCGGCGCCTGGTCGTCGAAGATCGAATCCGCGCCCGGGACGCGCGGCACCGGCGCGCGGACAGGGAGCCGGACCTGGCGGGGCTGCAGCGTCGCCTCGCCCCTGAGAATCCGTCCGTCGAACTCGTCGAGATCGAAGGACCCGATACCGGCCAGCGGCCAGGCATCGAGGGCCATGTAGCACAGCAGCAGCAGGCGCCGCTCGCTGTGATGCCGGTTCTCGAGGGAGCCGTGCAGGGTGCGCACATGGTGGATGGTGATCGAGCCCTTCCTGCCGGGCACGGGCACGGCCGACCGCGCCATCGCCCCGAGGTCGCCGGTGCTGCAGCTGCCGACGAAGACGCCGTCGTGATGGTGATCGAGGACCGGCCCCCTGTGACTGCCCGGAATCACCATCAGCGGCCCGTTCTCCAGCGTGCAGTCTCCCAGGTAGACCCCGACCGCCAGCAGATCGTCGTTGGTATGAGGGTAGAAGGCCCAGTCCTGGTGCCAGTCGATCGCCGCCCCGCCCCCGACAGGCTTGATGTTGAGCTTGCAGTGATCGAAGCGCACACCCGGGCCGACGAGGCATTCGACGACGTCGAGCAGCCGTTCCTTGCGGCGGGCGCGGGCGTAGGCCTCGTGAAGCCGTGTCGGGTTCTTGATCCGCCGCACCACCGGACGCCCCGGCGAGTGCTCCGGCGCCACGTCGTAGACGGCATCGCTGGCCGCCACCTGGCGGGAGCGCTCGATCAGCATGTCCGTCACGGCGTTGAGCTCGGCGACCTCCCCGTCATCGAAAACGCCGTCGACGGCAAGATAGCCTTCCTCCCGGTAGAACCGCACCTCGTCCGCCGTCAGCATGGCGCCGGCCTCCGGTCGTCCTGGACCGGGGGAGGGTCATCGGGAACCTCCCCCGGTCCGGCGTCAAGCGCCTGCGGTCACTCGCTGCGGGCCACGCCGAGCAGCTGGATCAGCAGGACGAAGAGGTTGATGAAGTCGAGGTAGAGCCTCAGGGCACCGTGGATCGCCGACTTCGTCGCCACGTCGCTGCTCATGTGAACGTCGTAGCTTTCCTTGATGCGCTGCGTGTCGTAGGCGGTCAGGCCGACGAAGACGATGACGCCGATCACCGAGATCGCGAACTGCAGGGCGGAACTCTGCAGGAAGATGTTGACCACCATGGCGATGATGACGCCGATGAGGCCCATGAACAGGAACGAGCCCCACGAGGCCAGGGAGCGCTTGGTGGTGTAGCCGTAGAGGCTCATCGCGCCGAAGGCGACCGCGGTGATGAAGAAGACCCTGGCGATGCTCTCCTGCGTGAAGGCGATGAAGATGGTCGCCAGCGACAGTCCCATCAGGGCCGCGAAGAGCCAGAACACGGACTGGGCCGACGTCGGCGACATCCTGTGCAGACGGAAGGAGAACAGGAACACGAGGGCCAGCGGCGCCAGCATGACGACCCAGTGGAGCGGACTGCCGAACAGCAGCATGCCGAGCTGCGTGAAGGCGACGATGCTCCCGTTCTCGCTGGTGACAACGGAAAGCTGCGCCGTGAAGAAGGCGACGAGCCCGGTGATGGCCAGCGCCACGCCCATGTAGTTGTAGACCCGCAGCATGTAGCTCCGCAGACCTTCGTCGTACGCGGCGGTCGTGCGCGCAAACGCGGCGGCGCGTGGTCCGGCGTTGCCAAAAGCCATGATCGTTACCTCTGAGTCTGTTGGTCGGGTCCGGTCTCGACCGGTCGCCCTAGTTATGTGTGCATGTCCGTCCCGGCGTCAAGGCTGATCGCCCGCCGGCAGCTCCGCGCGCAGCACCGGCGCGGCCGGAAGGGACAGCGTGCGCCAGCCGGAAAGCAGGCCCGCCGCGAGCGAGACCGCGAGCGCCAGGAGAGTCAGGGCCAGGATCGCCGTCCACGGCGTGGACCAGGTGAGATCCAGCACGTGAACGACGACCGCCCAGGACGCCAGGGAACCCGCGAGCAGCGCCGGCACCGCCGCCGCGAGACCGAGCATCAGGTGCTCCAGGGTGAACAGCGCCATGATGAAAGGCCGGGTCGCCCCCAGCACCTTCAGCACCGCGGCGTCATGGAGCCGGCGGCGCTGCGCCGCCACGACGCTCTCGGCGATGACGATGAGTCCGGCGACAAGCGCCAGGGCGGCGATAGCGCCCACGGCGGTCTCGACGCCCGCCAGCAGCGCGATGACGTCGTCGAGAACATGGCGCACGCTGATCAGCGAGACGTTGGGAAATCGCGACGCCAGTTCGCTCCGCAGGCTGCCTTCGACACCGGCTTCGGCATGGATCGTCGCGATGTGCGTATGGGGTGCCGCCTCCAGAAGCCCCGGCGCGAAGACGAGAACGAAGTTCATGCCGAAGGACGTCCAGTCGATGCGCCGAAGGTTGGCGATGGTGGCCGTGACCGTCCGCCCGAGCACGTTCACGGTCAGCGTATCGCCGACGCCGACGCCGTAGCCGGCGGCAAGGTCCGCGTCGAAGGACAGCAGCGCATCTCCCCGGTATCCCTCGTCCCACCACCGGCCCGCGACGACGACGGCGTTGGCGGGCGCGGACGCGCTCCAGGTCGCGCCGACGTCGCCGTCGAGCGACCACCGGGCATCGTCGGCGACCGTCGCCTCGGCGGCGGGCACGCCGTTGATGGCCGTCACCCGGCCGCGCATGCTCGGCGCCGACTGCGTGGCCGTCACGCCGTCCCGGGCCAGCACGGTCTCGAGGAACGGTTCGATCTGGTCGCCCTGGATGTCGACGGCGAAGAGCGATGGCGCCTTGTCCGCGATCGTCACGGAAAGCTCCTGCCTGAGATTCGCATCCACGCCGGCGACGACCGTGAGGACGGTGAGCCCGATGCCGAAGGCCACCGTGACCGGCACGGTCGGCGCGCCCGGTCGATGGAGATCCGCCAGCGCCAGGCGCAGCAGGGGGCGGGACGGCCGTCCGGCCGCGCGGGCCAGGCGCACGAAACCGCGCCCGGCGAGGTGGAAGAGGAGCACGACGGCCAGCGCCGCCGCGATGAAGATGATCGTGAACAGTCGCTGTTGCGCGGTGAAGACGGCAATGGCGACCACGAGCGCGGCAAGCACGGCGACCGCCGCCGCGTCGCGGCGGCGCATCGCTCCTGTCCGCGAGCCCCCGATCCTGAAGAGGGCGGCCGCGGGGACGTCCCTCGTGCGGGCCAGCGCCGGCAGGGCGAAGACGAAGGTCACGAGACACCCGTAGGCCGCCGCGAGCGCGAGAGGGGCGGCATGAACGCCGGGGGTGACGGGAACGGGCAGGGAATCTCCCGCCCAGGCCGCAACGAGCGGCGCCACGAGGGCCCCCGCCACGAGGCCCGCCCCGATCCCGAGGCATGCCATGATGGCGGTCTCGGCGAGGTAGACGCAGAACACCCGGTTGGCATCGGCGCCCAGCGACTTCATCGTCGCGATCGTCCGCGTCTGTCGCGCAAGGTAGGTCGAGACGGCGCTGAAGATGCCGATGCCGCCGACGAAGAGGGCGACGAGGCCGACGAGCGTGATGAACATGGCGAGGCGCTCGAGGACGCGGCGAAGCTGGGGATTGGCGTCGTCGTGGCTGCGGACGCGCCATCTTTCCTCCGGGAACGCCCGCTCGAGGTCGCCGACGAGGTCCGCCGGGTCGCTGCCGTCATCGAGCCTCAGCCGCGTCAGGTGGCGAACGAGGCTTCCCGGGCCGGCCACGCCCGCCGCCTCGAGCGCCGCCAGCGGCAGGATGACCCTGGGGCCGAGCTGGAACGGGGCGCTGGCGCGGTCGGGTTCCTCGACGAGACGCGCGGCCACGGTGAATTCGCCCCGGCCCAGCGTGAAGACCTCGCCGATGTCGAGGCCGGTGCGCTCCAGGAAGTCGCCGTCGACGACGGCGCCCCGCGCGAACGCCTCCTCGAGGGCGGCCGCAGGGGCGATGACCGGCTCGCCGTAGAGGGGCCACAGGCCGTCCACGGCCCTCAGGCTGACGAGCAGCGGTTCACGCTCCGGAGCCTGCGCCATGGCCAGGAGATCGGCGCTTCTCGACAGCGTGCCGCGCGCTTCCAGCCATGCGGCCTGCTCGTCCGACGGCACCGTCATCGTGGTCCGTATCGCGATGTCGCCGCCCAGGATGACGCGGCCGTTGTCGCGCAGGCTCTCGACGAGGCCCGCGCCGAGGCTGCCGACCCCGGCGATCGTCGCCACGCCAAGCGCCAGCGCTGTGACGGCGAGGCGGAAGCTGCGCCAGCCGCGCCTCAGGTTGCGCCACGCGAGTGTCAGCGCAAGGGGAGTCAAGGCGCCTCCCGCACCCGGCCGTTGTCGATGGCGACGGTGCGCCGGCAGCGTCCCGCAAGGGCGTGGTTGTGGGTCACCAGAACGAGGGTCGCACCGGCATCCTCCGCGACGTCGAACATCAGCGCGGCCACGGCCGCGCCGGTATCGCCGTCGAGATTGCCGGTCGGCTCGTCGGCGAGCAGCAGGGCAGGCCGCGTGACGAGCGCCCGGGCGAGGGCCACGCGCTGCTGTTCCCCGCCGGAGAGTTCCGAGGGCAGGTGGCCCGTGCGGTCCGCGAGTCCCACCTCGGCGAGAACGCCACCGGCCCTGTCGCGGACCCCGCCCTCGCCGGCAAGCTCGAGCGGCAGGGCGACGTTCTCGAGCGCCGTCATCGTCGGCACGAGGTGAAACGACTGGAAGACGATGCCGATGTGGCGGCCGCGGAAGCGCGCCAGCCGATCCTCGTCGAGGGCGCCAAGGTCCCTGCCTTCGATCTCGACCGTTCCGGAGGTCGGCCGCTCGAGACCGGCGATGACGGCGAGCAGCGACGTCTTGCCGGATCCCGAAGGCCCGATCACCGCCACGTGGGAGCGGGACTCCACCTCCAGGCAGACATCCTTGAGGATGTTGACGGGGCCGGCGGCACCGGTGAGTGTGAGACCGACCCCGCTCAGGCGGACCACGGGATCAGGCATGACGACTGGCGCATGGACATGGGCGAGCGCACTGGCGGCCGGGCTGGCGCTCGCCACGCCGGCCGCCGCGGACGCGCTGCGGCTCGTGGCGCTCGGCGACAGCCTCACTGCAGGCTACGGGCTTGGCGCCGCCGACGGCTTCGTGGCGCAGCTCCAGGACGCCCTGGACCGCAGCGGCCACGACGTTCTCGTCGTCGATGCCGGCGTCTCCGGAGACACCTCGGCGGGCGGCCTGGCGCGCCTCGACTGGGTCCTCGCCGACGGCGCCGATGCGGTGATCGTGGAACTCGGCGCCAACGATGCCCTGAGGGGGCTCGACCCGGCGGCCAGCCGCGGCAATCTCGACGCGATTCTCGGCGCGCTCGCCAGTCGGGACATCCCCGTCCTTCTCGCCGGCATGGCCGCGCCGCGCAATCTCGGCGCGGCCTACGTCACGGTCTTCGACGGCATGTATCCCGACCTCGCACGCAACCATGGCGCCATCCTCTACCCGTTCTTCCTCGACGGCGTGGCGACGGTGCCGTCGCTCAACCAGGACGACGGCCTCCATCCCAATGCCGAAGGCGTGGCCGTGATCGTCGCCGGGATACTGCCATATGTCCTGCGTCTTCTCGACCGCGCGGACCGCCCGTCGTGACGCCGCCGCTCTTCGTCGCCGTTCCCGTTCCGGCCGCGATCGCCGAAGGGCTTGCCGCATGGGGCGGCGGCATTCCCGGCGCGCGCTGGACTCCGGCCGAGAACATGCACGTCACCCTGCGCTATCTCGGCGAACTCGAGGAGCCCCTCGCCGGGGAGGTGGCCGCCGTTCTCGGGGAACTGAAGGCCGGCGCCTTCACGGTCCGCGCCGAGGGCGTCGACTTCTTCGGCAGGCACCACGGTCCCCGCCTGCTCTACGCCGGCGTGCGGCCCCGCGACGACCTCCTCGAACTGCGCCGCAGGATGGAGACCAGGTTCAGGCGCCTGGGCCTTGCGCCGGACGGGCGCAGGTACCACCCGCACATCACGCTCGCCCGTCTCAAGGGGGCGGCGCCGGCGCACGTCGGCCGCTTCGTCGAGGGTAACGGCCTTGCCGCCTCGCCGCCTTTCGAGGTCGGATCCTTCGCGCTGTTCGAGAGCCACCGCCACGCGGAAGGGTCCGTCTACCGCCGGCGAAAGGACTACGGGCTTCAAAACCGGCGGACCGGCGAACGTCAGGGAGAGGACCTGCCATGACCGGCTACATCCTGGGCGACATCGTCGATCTCGAGCGCTATCCCCTCGATCCGCCGCCGGAGACGCTGGTCGACGAGGCGGCGGAACGCTTCAGGACCGACGGCGTCTGCCTCTTTCCGGGGTTCCTCACGCCCGCCGCCGTCAAGAGCATGACCGGCGAGGCGGAGGCCCTTGCCCCGGCGGCCTTCCGCTGCAACGACCGCCACAACGCCTACCTGGAACCAGGCGACGACGCCTTCCCGTGCGACCATCCGCGCCGGCGGCTCGAGTCCACGACTCTCGACGTCCTGGGCTGCGACCAGCTGTCTTGCGACGGCGCCCTGTGGTCCCTCTTCAGCCAGGACGCCTTCCTCGACTTCCTCAGGCGCGTCCTGGGTCTGCGCCGGCTCTTCCGCTTCGAGGACCCGGTGGGAGCGGTCACCGTCAATGTCATGAACGAGGGAGACGGCCACGGCTGGCACTACGACGAGGCGCAGTTCACCGTCTCCGTGATGCTCCAGGCGTCGCTCGCCGGCGGCGAGTTCGAGTACGTCAGGGGGCTGCGCGGCCTGGACTGCGACGACTACGACGGTCTCGGCCGGGTCCTCGCCGGCGACCGCTCCGCCGTCGCCGCCGTTCCCATCACGCCGGGCGCACTGATGCTCTTCGGAGGACGCCATCTCCTCCACCGCGTTTCCAGGGTCGCCGGCGCGAGGAGGCGCCACGTCGCGACCTTCTGCTACCGCGACCGGCCCGGCATGGCGAACAGCCCCGAGGTGAGGATGCTGTTCTACGGGCGCCGGGAACCCCTCGGGCCGGGACGGGCGGCAGGGGGAACCAGGCGGTGAGCGACCATGACCTCGTTGTCAGGGGCGGGACCGTCGTGACGGCGGCCGACACCTTCAGGGCCGACATCGGAATCCGCGGCGGACGCATCGCCACCATCGCCGACAGCCTTGCCGCGGGAAGGGAGACGATCGACGCCGACGGCCTCCTCGTCCTGCCGGGCGGCGTCGACAGCCACTGCCACATGGACCAGCCGCCCTTCATGGGGGTCGAGAGCGCCGACGACTTCCTGTCGGGCTCGCTTTCGGCCGCCTGCGGCGGCAACACGACCATCATGCCGTTCGCCATGGTGCTTCGCGACGAGCCGCTGCGTCCGGCGGTCGAGGCCTACCGCGAGAAGGCCCGCGGCAAGGCCGTCATCGACTACGCCATCCACCTCATCGTGCCCGACGCCGACGCCGGGCGCCTCGGCCAGGAGCTGCCGCCGCTGATCGACGAAGGCTACACGTCCTTCAAGGTCTTCCTGACCTACGAGGGGCTCGTCCTCGAGGACCGCGAAATGCTCGACGTCCTCGCCATGGCGCGGCGCGAGGGCGCCCTCGTCATGGTGCACGCCGAGAACGAGCACTGCATCCACTGGCTGACCGAGCGTCTCGTCGCGAGCGGCCGGACCTCGCCGGAGTTTCACGCCGCGGCGCGGCCCGCGGCCGCCGAGCGCGAGGCGACGCACAGGGCGATCGCGCTCGCCGAGATCGCCGATGCGCCCATCCTCCTCGTCCACGTGTCGGCCGGGGAAGCCATGGAGCAGATCGAATGGGCGCAGGACCGCGGCCTGCGCGTCTACGGCGAGACCTGCCCCCAGTACCTCTTCCTCTCGGACGCGGACCTCGCCAGGCCGGGGTTCGAGGGGGCGAAGTACATGTGCAGCCCGCCGCCACGGGCCGCGGACAACCAGGAGGCCCTGTGGCGCGGCCTCAGGCAGGGCATCTTCCAGGTCTACTCGTCCGACCACGCGCCCTACCGCTTCGAAAGCGACAGGGGCAAGAAGCACCATGGGGACAACCCGCCCTTCCACAAGGTGCCGCCCGGGGTTCCCGGCATCGAGACGCGCCTTCCCCTGCTCTTCTCCGAGGGCGTCGGCAAGGGGCGCCTCAATCTCAACCGGTTCGTCGCGCTCACCGCCACCAACGCCGCCCGGCTCTACGGCGTCTATCCCAGGAAGGGCACGATCGCCGTGGGCGGCGATGCCGACCTCGCGCTCTGGGACCCCGGCAGGACGGTGACCATCCGCCACGCCGATCTTCACGACAACATGGACTACTCGCCCTACGAGGGCATGGAGGTGACCGGCTGGCCGGTGACGACCATCTCCCGCGGCGAGGTCGTCGTGCGCGAGGCAGAGCCCGTGTGCGAGCCCGGACGCGGCCGCTTCCTGGCCTGCGGGCGTCCCGATTCGGCACGGCCCGTGTGACCGCGATGCCCGGCCGGCCGACCAATTCGCCGATCGTGGCGGCCTACCTGGAGCGAACCCGGGGTTCGCGCGAACTCGCCCGTGAGGCGCGCGGCATCTTTCCCAGCGGCGTCACCCACGATTCGCGCTACATCGAACCCTACGGACCCTACATCGAGAGCGCCCGCGGCAGCCGCAAGCGGGACGTCGACGGCAACGAGTACATCGATTTCTTCGGCGGCCACGGCTCGCTGATCCTCGGCCACCGCAATCCCGGGGTCGAGGCGGCCGCCGCCGGGGCCCTGGCGAACGGCACCCATTTCGGCGCCGGCCACCCCGCCGAGGTGCGGTGGGGCCGCCTCGTCCGGGACCTGGTTCCCTGTGCCGAGCGCGTGCGCTTCGTCTCCTCGGGCACCGAGGCGACGATGATGTGCCTGCGCATCGCCCGCGCCTTCACCGGACGGCGCAGGATCATCCGCTTCCACCACCACTTCCACGGCTGGAACGACCACGTGGCCTCGGCCCGGGTGTCCGGCGGCGGCGAGGCCGCCGGACTGGTCCCCGGAATCGCCGACGACATCGTCGTCCTGCCCGCCGACGGCGCGGCCCTGAAGGACGCCTTGCGGCGCGACCCCGACATCGCCGGGGCGATCGTCGAGCCGACCGGCGCCTCGTTCGGCCGGGTGCCGCTTGCCGGGGACTTCGTGGCCCTGCTGCGCAGGGAAACCGAGCGCCACGGCGCCCTCCTCATCCTCGACGAGGTGGTCACCGGCTTCCGCGTTGCGCCGGGGGGCGCCCAGGAGACCCTCGGCATCACGCCGGACCTGTGCGCCCTGGCGAAGATCCTGGCGGGAGGCTATCCGGGCGGCGCCGTCGCCGGACGGCGCGACGTCATGGACCTTCTCGACTTCGAGGCCGCGGCCGAGACCGGGCGCGCCAAGATCGACCACTTCGGCACCTTCAACGCCAACCCGGTCTCGGCCGCGGCCGGCGTGGCGGCGCTCGGCCAGATCGCCTCGGGCGAGGTCTGCCGGCGCGCCAGCGGCCATGCGGCGCGGATCCGCGAGGGAATCAACGGCGTCCTGAAGGAGAGCGGCGTCCCCTGGGCCGCCTACGGCACCCATTCCTCGTTCAACATCCACCTCGGCGGACGGCGCGGCGACGTCGTTCCCGGCGCGTTCGACGCCGCCGCCGCGGCGCCCGGCGACCTCATGCGCGTTCCCCAGCCGCTGGGCGCCAGGTTCCATCTGGCGATGATGCTCCACGGCGTGACCCTGGGCGGATCGCCCGGCGGCTACGTCTCGGCCGCACTCGACGACGCCGACATCGAGGCGACCGTCGAAGCGGTCAGGGAGTCGATCCGCATGCTGCGCGCCGAGGACCTCCTGTGACCCTTCTCGTCACCGGCGGCACCGGCTTCATCATGAGTCACGTGGCCCTGCAGTGGCTCCTCGCGGCGCCCGGGCGCAAGGCGGTCATTCTCGACATCGACCCGCCCGACCGGCTCGCCGAACACTTCCTTCGTCCGGTCCGCGAGCGCCTGACGATCGTCACGGGCAACGCGGCGGACGTCGGACTCGTGTCCGGGCTGGCCGCGGACCATGGCGTGACCCTGATCGTGCACGGCGCCGCCGTCACGCCGACGATCGGCGCGGGCGAACGCACGGCTGCCGCCATGACGGTCGAGACCAACGTCATGGCGACCGTCGCGGCCCTCGAGGCGGCGCGCGCCGCGCCGGGATTCCGCCGCTTCATCCATGTCTCCACCAGCAGCATCTACGGCGCCGGGGGACCCGCGGGCCCGCTGCCCGAGGACGGGTTCGAGGAGACCTCGCCGGCGACGCTCTATCCGATCACCAAGCGCTGCGGCGAGCTCCTGGCGCGCCGCTGGGCGGAGCTCTTCGGCCTCGATCTCGCCGCGGTGCGCCCTGCCAGCGTCTACGGGCCGATGGACAGGCCGACGACGGGCCGGAACTGGCGTTCGGCGGCCCACGTCATCGCCCACAAGGCGGCGGCCGGCGAGCCGGTGAGGGTCTCGGGCGCGGCGGCGGTCGGCGACTGGATCCACGCCGGGGATGTCGCGCGGGCGATCACGGCCATGCTGGACGCGGCCACGCTCAACCACCCCGTCTACAACGTCGGTCTCGGAGAGGCCTTCACAATCGCCGATGTCGCGCGGATGGCCGGGGCCCGCCTCGTCGAGGCCGACGGCGAGGATGCCGATGTCGTCGCCGACCCGTCGCGCAGGCGAGGCCTCCACGGGGCGCTCGACATCGCCCGCCTCCAGGACGACACCGGCTGGAGACCCCGCCCGCTCGAGGCCGCGCTCGGGGACTACGTCGCGTGGATCACCGGTCAGGACCGCTCTCGAGGCGTTCCATGTCGTCGTCGCTCAGGCCGAAGTGGTGGCCGATCTCGTGAATGATCGTGTTGGCCACCAGGTCCTCGAGGGTGTCGTCGCCTGCCGCCCATGCATCCAGCAGCGGCCGGCGGTAAAGGTAGATGCGATTGAGATCGTCGTGGACGTCGTGGCCCGAGGCCTGGTCGAGCGAAATGCCCTGGTAGAGGCCGAGGAGTCCGTAGGCGTCCTCGATGTCGAGGGAATCGAGGACGTCGTCCTCGGGAAACTCCGTCACGAGAATGGCGATGCCCTCGATGTGGGCCTTCAGGGCGCCGGGGATCCTCGCGATGGCCTCGCCGGCGATCGCGGCGATCTCTTCGGCGTCGGGAGAGGGTCCGAAGCGTCGCGTCATGGCGTCCCGCACCATAGACTCCCTTGCCGCGACGGCAAACATCCCCGACAGTCCCTGCGCGGGAAGCGGAGGTGCGCGGATGGTGGCAAGACTGGGACGCCAGGAGCGTGACGAGGCGGTGTCGCGCCTTGCGGGCTGGGCCGTCGCCGAAGACAGGGACGCCCTGGTCAGGACCTACCGCTTCGCGGACTTCATGAGCGCCTTCGGATTCATGGGGCGCGTCGCCGTCTACGCCGACGTCGTCGACCATCACCCAGAGTGGTCCAACGTCTACAATGTCGTCGAGGTCTGCCTGACGACCCACGATGCGGACGGCGTCACGCGCCGGGACATCGACATGGCGCGCTTCATGAACAGGGCCGCGGGCAAGTCGGGCGCCATTGATGGCTGAGATCCTCTGGACTCCCGGCGACGACGCCCTCGAGGCGACGGCGCTCGGGCGGTTCTGGCGCCAGGCCGAGGAGGAGAGCGGGTGCACGTTCGGCGATTACGATGCGCTGTGGCGCTGGTCGATCGACGAGCGCGCCGCCTTCTGGTCGCTGGTGTGGAGGTTCACCGGGGTCACCGCCTCGAGGGAATGGGACAGCGTTCTCGAGAACGGCGACGCGATGCCGGGCGCGCGCTGGTTCGCCGGCGCCCGCCTCAACTACGCCGAGAACCTGCTCGGCCGCCGCGACGGCGCCGAGGCGATCGTCTGCCTGGAGGAGGGCGGCCGCCGGCGGGCCATGAGCTTCGCCCGGCTCCACGACACGGTCGCGGCCTTCCAGGCGTGGCTGCGGGACCGGGGCGTGGGACGCGGCGACCGGGTGGCGGGATACCTTCCCAACGTGCCCGAGACCATCGTCGCGAAGCTCGCGGCCGCCAGCCTCGGCGCGGTGTGGTCCTCCTGTTCACCCGACTTCGGAACAAGGGGCGTTCTCGACCGCTTCGGCCAGATCGCACCCTCGGTGCTGATCGCCGCGGACGGCTACCGCTACGGGGGCAGGGGCTTCGACAGCCGGGGGCGGATCGCCGGGATCCTCGAGGCGCTTCCCGGCATCCGTTCCGTCGTCGTCGTGCCCGGGTCCGGGGATCCGCCGGACCTCGCGGGCCTGAGGGACGCCGTGACCTGGGACGAGGCGACGGCGACGCCGGCCGCGGCCGTCGCCTTCGAGCAGGTGCCGTTCGACCACCCGCTCGTCATCATGTACTCGTCGGGCACCACGGGCGCGCCCAAGTGCATCGTCCACGGCCACGGCGGAACGCTGCTCCAGCATCTCAAGGAGCATCGCCTCCACTGCGACCTCACCGCCGCGGACAGGCTGTTCTACTTCTCGACCTGCGGCTGGATGATGTGGAACTGGCAGGTCTCGGGCCTCGCCACGGGCGCGACGCTTCTGCTCTACGAAGGCAATCCCGCGTGGCCCGACGCCGGCGTGCTGTGGGACTTCTGCCGGGACGAGCGCATGACGGTCTTCGGCGCCTCGGCCAAGTACTACGCGGCCATCGAGAAGGCCGGCGCGCGGCCCCGCCTCACCCACGACCTCGACGACCTTCGCCTCGTCCTGTCGACCGGCTCGCCGCTCGCGCCGGAGAGCTTCGACTACGTCGCCTCGCAGGTGAAGGACGGCATCCCGCTTTCCTCGATTTCCGGCGGCACCGACATCATCTCGTGCTTCGTGCTCGGCAATCCTCTCCTCCCGGTGCGCCGGGGAGAGATCCAGTCGCGGGGGCTCGGCATGGCGGTCGACGTCCTCGACGACGGCGGCAGCTCCCTGCCGGCCGGCGTCCCGGGCGAGCTTGTGTGCACGAAGCCGTTTCCCTCGATGCCCGTCGGCTTCTGGAACGACGGCGACGGCACGAAGTACCACGAGGCCTACTTCGGGGTGTTCGGCAACGTCTGGCGCCACGGCGACTGGGCGGAGATCACGCCCTCGGGCGGCGTCGTCATCCACGGCCGCTCCGACACCGTGCTCAACCCCGGCGGCGTGAGGATCGGCACCGCGGAAATCTACCGCCTGGTGGACGGCTTCGACGACGTCCTCGAGAGCCTGTGCGTCGGCCAGGACTTCGCGGGCGACGTCCGCATCGTCCTCTTCGTCGTCATGCGCCCCGGGCGCGAACTCGATGCGGACCTCGTGGAGGGGATTCGCGCGCGCATCCGCGCCGGCGCCTCGCCCCGCCACGTGCCGGCCAGGATCGTCGCGGTGGCCGACATCCCCAGGACACGCTCCAACAAGATCAGCGAGCTCGCCGTGCGCCATGTCATCCACGGCCGGCCGGTCGCCAACGTGGAGGCCCTCGCCAATCCCGGATCGCTGGGACTGTTCGAGAACCTCGAGGCGCTGAAGGACTGAAGTCTGCCATATCGTCCCCCGATGCTCCGGGGCTTGCCATTCGAAGGGCCGTGTTGTGGTATGGAGCGCGCTGCGGCAGAATCTCCGGCGATGCCGGGATGCCACCAGTCACGACAGATCCGGGATCGTTGACATGACCTTCGTTGCGCGCATCTTCACGAGTGTCCTGGCGGCCCTGTGCTGCCTCGCCATGGCCGGCGACGCCCGGGCCCAGGAGCCGCGCTCGCTCGGGACGTTCAGGGACTGGTCCGCCTTCGGCTACTCCGAGGGGGCGACGCGGGTGTGCTTCATCGCCAGCCAGCCCAAGAAGGCCGAGGGCAACTACACCCAGCGCGGCGACATCTGGGCGCTCGTCACCCATCGCTCGCCCGGCGGCGAGCGGGACATCGTCCAGATCATCACGGGCTACAACTACATGGCCGAGGCCCCGGTGGCGGTGACGATCGCCGAGGAGACGTTCACCCTCTTCGGCGACGGCGAGAACGCCTGGACGTTCACCCGGCACGACGACCGGGACCTCGTGACCGCCATGAAGGCCGGCATCAGCATGATCGTCGAGGGCCGCTCCTGGCGCGGCACGCTCACCACCGACACCTACTCGCTCCTCGGCTTCACCGCGGCCTACGAGACCATCAGCCAGGCGTGCGGCGATTGACGGCCGCATGATCGCCGGCCGCAGCAATCTCGTCGGCCTCGCGCGCCACGACCTTGCCGCGGTGGTCGCCGGACTCGGCGAGAAGCCGTTCCGCGTCAAGCAGCTCTGGCACTGGATCTACCACCGGGGCGCGACGGACTTCGCGGACATGACGACCCTGTCGGGCGCCTTGCGCGAACGGCTCGCGTCGCTCCATGTCCTCGAGAGGCCGAAGGTCGCGCGCCGCCAGACGAGTGCGGACGGGACCGTGAAGTGGCTGCTCGCGATGGACGGCGGCCACCTCGCCGAGAGCGTCTACATCCCGGAAGAGGACAGGGGCGCCGTGTGCATCTCGTCCCAGGTGGGGTGCACCCTGACCTGCGCCTTCTGCCACACCGGAACGCAGCCCCTCGTGCGCAACCTCGAGCCGTGGGAGATCGTCGGCCAGTTCATGCTCGCCCGCGACGCCCTGGGTGAATGGCCGTCGCCCATCGACGGCCGCCGCCTCGTGTCCAACGTCGTCATGATGGGGATGGGCGAGCCGCTGCTCAATTTCGGGAACGTCAGGACGGCGCTCGGCATCGTCATGGACCCGGAGGGCATCGCCCTGTCGCGCCGCCGCATCACGCTGTCGACCGCGGGCGTGGTGCCGATGATGGCGCGCTGCGGCGAGGAGCTCGGCGTCGATCTCGCGGTGTCCCTGCATGCCGTCAGTGACGAACTCCGCGACCGCCTCGTGCCTCTCAACAGGAGGTATCCCATCCGCGAGCTGCTCGAGGCCTGCCGCGCCTATCCGGGCGCCGGCAACGCCCGCCGCATCACCTTCGAGTACGTCATGCTGAAGGACGTCAACGATTCGGATGCCGACGCCCGCGAGCTGGTGCGCCTGCTCCGCGGCATCCCCGCCAAGGTCAACCTCATCCCGTTCAACGCCTGGCCCGGCGCCCCCTTCGAGTGCTCCGCGAAGGCGCGGATCGCCGCGTTCGCGGGAATCGTCAACGACGGCGGCTACTCGGCGCCGGTGCGCAGGCCGCGGGGACGCGACATCCTCGCCGCCTGCGGACAGCTGAAGTCCGACACCGTCAAGAACCGCAAGAGCGCCCAGGCGCGCGCGTCCGCCCCGATCCCGGCCCTCGCGAGGACCCCATGAAAAAACGCCACTGCTGGCCCGAAAACCACTGGAACTGGCCCATCCGGATCAACCACAAGCACGGCGTGCGCTGCGGTTCGATGGTCTGGATCGGCGGTCAGGTCGATCTCGACGCCGAAGGCGCCGTGCGCAATCCCGGAGACCTCGAGACCCAGGTCCGCAACGTCATGGCCTACCTCGGCCGCGTCCTCGAGGGCCTCGACTGCGACGCGGAGGATCTCGTGACCCTGCTCGTCTTCTACGTCAACGACGGCTCGCGCGACGAGGCGGACGTCCTCGCCATGGTGGCCGGCCACCTTCCCGCGGCGTGCCGCGTGACCGTCAACGCCGTGCCCGTGCCCTATCTCGCCTATGACGGCCTCATGGTCGAGATCGAGGGCTACGCCATGCGGCGCGAGAACGGCGAGCGCACCGGACGCGAGGCGGTGCCCGGTGTCCCCGGATCGCCGCTCGGGGCGCCATGGGTCGACGGACTGCGTTCGGACAGGATGATCTTCGTCTCCGCGCAGTACCCTGTCGACGGCGACGGCGCCGTGGCCGCGCGGGGCGACATCGTCGCCCAGACCCGGATCGTCATGGCGCGCATCGGCGCCGTGCTGGAGCGCTTCGGGGCCGGCTTCGACGATGTCGTCAAGATCAACCGCTGGTATGCGGGCGGCTCCGGCGTCGCGGATTTCGAGGCGGCGGCGCTGGCCTGCGCCGGCCACTTCAGCGAACCGGGGCCCGCCGCCACCGGCGTGCCGCTGCCCCGCCATGCCGACGCCGACGTGCTCGTCAAGATCTCGGTGGTCGCCATGCTCGGCGAGGACGGACGCCGCCTCGAGCGCACCCATGCCTGGCCGGAGAGCCTGTGGGACTGGCATGTGCACCTTCCCTACAAGCACGGCCTTCGCTGCCAGGAGATGATCTTCCTCGGCGGCCAGGTCTCGCTCGACAAGCGGGGCCGGGCCGTCCACCCGGACGACCTCTCGAGCCAGACCCACCAGGCCATGGTCCACATCGGGACGATCCTCGAGGAGCTCGGCGCCTCCTACGACGATGTCTGCAAGGTGACGACGGTCTACCACGGGGACTGCGGTCCCGAGGCGCTCAACGCCAACCTGCCGATCCGTTCGTCGTACTTCCGGGATCCCGGTCCGGCCTCGACCGGCGTGCCGCTGCCGGCGCTGGCCTACGACTCCATGATGATCGAGATCGACATCTTCGCCATGAAAAACGGTTCATGAGCGCCGTCGGCAAGGTTGTGCTGGCCTATTCGGGAGGGCTCGACACTTCGGTGATCCTGCGCTGGATCCAGGAGGAGTACCGCTGCGACGTCGTCACCTTCACCGCCGACCTCGGCCAGGGAGAGGACATCGAGCCGGCGGCGGGGAAGGCCAAGCTGATGGGCGCCAGCGAGATCTTCGTCGAGGACCTGCGCGAGGAGTTCGCCGCCGATTTCGTCTGGCCGATGTTCCGCGCCAACGCCCTCTACGAGGGGGTGTACCTCCTCGGCACGTCGATCGCGAGACCGCTGATCGCCAGGCGCCAGATCGAGATCGCCCACCGGACCGGCGCCGACGCGGTCGCCCACGGGGCCACCGGCAAGGGCAACGACCAGGTGCGCTTCGAGCTGGGCTACCTCGCGCTCGACCCGGACATCCGGGTGATCGCGCCCTGGCGGGAATGGGATCTCTCCTCGCGCACCAGGCTGATCGCCTATGCCGAGAGCCACCAGATCCCGATCCCCCGCGACAGCCGCGGCGAGGCGCCGTTCTCGGTCGATGCCAACCTCCTCCACATCTCGGCCGAGGGGAAGATCCTGGAGGACCCCTGGAAGGCGCCGCCGGACCACGTCTGGTCGCGCACCGTCGATCCGCGAAAGGCGCCCGATGCCGTCACAGAGATCGAGATCGCCTTCGAGAAGGGCGACGCCGTCGCCGTCGACGGCGAGGAGCTGTCGCCGGCACGCCTTCTCGCCCGCCTCAACGAGCTCGGCGGCGCCAACGGCATCGGCCGCGTCGACATGGTGGAGAACCGCTTCGTCGGCATGAAGAGCCGGGGCGTCTACGAGACGCCCGGCGGCACCATCCTCCTCGCCGCGCACCGCGCCATGGAATCGATCACCCTCGACCGCGGGGCCGCCCACCTCAAGGACGAGTTGATGCCGCGCTATGCCGAGCTCATCTACAACGGTTTCTGGTTCTCCCCGGAGCGGGAGATGCTCCAGGCGCTGATCGACAGGAGCCAGGAGCACGTCTCGGGCACGGTCCGCCTGGAACTCTACAAGGGCAACGCCACAGTGACCGGCCGCCGTTCGCCGCGCTCGCTCTACAGCCTCGCCCACGTCACCTTCGAGGAAGACGCCGTCTACGACCAGCGCGACGCCGAGGGCTTCATCCGCCTCAATGCCCTCAGACTCGCCCTCGACAGGAGGCGGCGCGGCGCCTGACCGGTCAGGCGCCCGGAACCGGCAGGCGGTTCCGGCGGCACGCCGCCGTCACGGTGTTGACCAGCAGGCAGGCGATGGTCATCGGGCCCACGCCGCCCGGCACCGGCGTGACGGCGCCGGCGGTCTCGAGGGCCTCCTCGAAACAGACGTCGCCGACGAGCCTCGCCTTGCCGTCCGCTCCCGCCATGCGGTTGATGCCGACGTCGATCACCGTGGCGCCCGGCCTGAGCCAGTCTCCGCGCACCATGGCGGGACGGCCGACGGCGGCGACCACGATATCGGCGCGGCCGACGACCCCGGGCAGGTCGCGGGTGCGCGAATGGGCGACCGTCACGGTGCAGTGATCCTGGAGCAGGAGCTGCGCCATCGGCTTGCCGACGATGTTGGAACGCCCGACGATCACCGCCTCGGCGCCCCTGAGGCCGTCGGCGCCGAGGTGCTCGCGCAGCATGATCCGGCACCCCAGCGGCGTGCAGGGCACCATCGCGTCGAGACCCGACGACAGGCGGCCCGTGTTGATGGCGTGGAAGCCGTCGACGTCTTTCAGCGGATCGATGGCGTCGATGACGGCGTGTTCGTCGATCTGCGCGGGCAGCGGGAGCTGGACGAGGATCCCGTGGACGCGCTCGTCGGCATTGAGCTCGGCGACCCTGGCAAGGACCTCCTCCTGGCTCGCGGTCACCGGAAGGCGGTACTCGAAGCTCGCCATGCCCGCTTCCCGCGTCGCCCTGCCCTTGCTGCGGACGTAGACCTCGCTGGCCGGATCCTCGCCGACGAGAACGACGGCAAGCCCCGGCTTCACCCCGTGACCGGCCACGAGGTCCGCCACCTGGCCCGCCACCTCCCCGCGAACCTTCGCGGCCATCGCCTTGCCGTCGATGATGGTTGCCTTGCCCATGACAGATGCTCCCCGGCGCCGGTCCGTCCACCCATAAAGAACGCCCGGCGAGGGCGTCAAGCCGCCCGACGGGATCCGCGCCCCGTATGGGGAAGACGCTACGCGACTTCAACAGCCTTCCATGCCGTTATCCTTGTTTCGGGAATCGCGCCCGAGGACGACTCCGGGACGGGTAGCACCGGTGACGTGCGGCGGTTCCCCCAAGCCCGGTGGGGCCGCTGGGTAGCCGGCCCGCCGTAGCGACTGTCGACGAGACTGGCGCCGGGACACGGGAACGCCACATGAGGAAACAGAAGATGGCCGGCATCGCCCGCCGGGAGACAGGGTGGTTGTGGGCAGGAGACCGCGATGAACGACTCCGGACAGGCAAGAACGGGATGCGGCGGAATCTGGCGAGGCCGTACAGACGGGCGAATCATGAAGGGCGGTCGGCGCGCACCGCATTGCAGATCCCTGGCGCTCGTCGCCGCATGCTGCATGCTGGGCCTCGGCTCGTCCTGGAACGTGCCGGCGGCGTCCGCGCAATCTGCCGTCGAGCATGCCGCCCCGGGAGAATCCGTGGTCTTGCGAGAGGCGGCAACACTCGCCAGGCGCATCCTCGAGCGGCAGAGCGATGAACGGGTTCTCGACGAGGCGAGTCTCGATCGGCTTGGCCGCGAGATCGCGCAGGTTCTGGGGCTGATCCGGCATCGCTACCCGGCGATGGCGGAAATCACCGTGCCGGAACCGCCTCGGGGGTTGATCCTCGATGTCGACGGCATCGCCGAACGCTGGAGTGATCCGGACGCCGGGATCGTCCCCCGGACCGGGCATGCCGCGTTCGACAATCTCAACGCCACGCCGGGTGCGCGCGTGCTCGACGTGTGGCCGTCTTTCAAGGCTGTCCTGCTCCATTTTCCGGAGCGAACGAACCTGGACGCCGCCCGGAAGGCCTATGAGGCCATCCCCGGCGTTGCCCATGCGGCGCTCGACGAGAGCCTGATCGACGGTCCCGACATCGCCGCGAGCAAGACGCACGAAGGAGCGTGGCTTGTCGCCATGCGCGACGCATGGGGCGATTGCCCGGCCGGATGCACTGACGAGCACTTCTTCACGGTCAGGGACGGGCATGCCGAGCGCATGGACGAGAACGCGGCGCGGAGGTCGCCTGAGTTCCGGACGCTCGAGGCGATGACAACCAGTGGATGGTCGTGGCGCTGACGCAAACCCTGCAACGGGTGCACGACAAGATTGTAGTGTCCGGCGTGGTTCATGCGGCGCGGCGCTCCCAGAAGTCGTCGAAGCGATTGCTTTGAATGGCGCAGCGCAGGGCGATGATGGCGTTGGCGCCGTCGACGGTCCAGTGCATGCCTCCTCGTTTCAGGCGCCCGGCGACGACGGATCTGCACCCTCCCTCGACGACGCCCGTCGAGACGCACAGACCCTGGCTGCGGAAGCGTGGATAGGCCATGCGGGCGCGGTTGTTGCGGAAGTAGGCGGCGTTCCTGGCCGCCTCCTCGCAGTGGCCGGCGTGCCTGTCCATCTCGGCGATGACGAGATCGAGGCGTCCCTCGTCGAGTTCGCCGGACCGGGCCTTGCCCCACTGTTTGCCGATCTCGCTGCCGGCTCCGTAGACGCCCCTGGCGACATCGAAGAGGTGCTGCCTGGCGTGAAAGACATCGACGATCTGGATGGCATCCGGCGCATGCTCGTCGGCGAAACGCCCTATCCAGGTCGCGCCATCGCCGAGAATCACCCGGCGCCCGACGGCGAAGAAGCGCCGCCGCGCCATCTCGCGCAACACCCGCCGCACGAAGGGGGCCTACTCCTTGTCCGTGTCCCGGGTGGCGATGGTCTCGATGGCGGCGTTGCAGGTGACGGACCCGGCGTCGCGATGCGGCAGGCCCGTGCTGTCGCAGCCGTCTGCGGACCAGATGGTGGCGAGCTTGACCTCGCGGCTCCTCGACGAGCCGTCCGCCTGCTTGCCGGCACGGCCTTCGGTCTCGGCCTTGCGCATCGGCACCGCGGTGCCGTCGAGGCCCAGATAGAGGGTGGCGGCCGTGGCCGGCTCCGGCTCGACGATGTCCCGCTCGTCGGCCGCGACCTCGACCCCCAGGGCCTCGGCATGGCGTTCGACCTGCTTGGGAAGGACCTCGAGAGCGGCCAGTTCCCGCAGCAGCGTGCTGCTCTTCTCGAAGCTCAGTTCGGCGGCGGTGACGCCGACCATGCGCAGAACCGCCGGCGACAGGGCATGACCCTCCAGGCCGAGCGCGCGGTCGCGCGGGCTGAAGCCGCTGCCGCAGGCCGTGCAGTGATACCACGCCCGCTCCAGGGTCAGCGGCCCGAGCGCCGTGGTGACGGTCCTGGGCCGCCGCCCCTGGCGGTGCGCCGCGGCGCCGCAGGCGCAGGGCAACTGCCGGGCTTGGCCGTCGTCACGGTCGGCGTTGAGCCGCGCGGCCAGCAGCGCGGCGGCGGTGTCAAGCGCAGTGTCGCGGCTCGAGAACCTCGAAGTCCAGCCCGTCGACGGAGCCGCCGATCAGGCGCTCGATGTCGGCCGAGACCTGTGCCGCGACGGCCGTCGCGACGGTGCTCTCGGGAGCCCCTTTTTTTGCACGCCTGCGGCCCGCTTGTCCTTGCGCCTGGCCTCGGCCAGAGCCTCGCTGGCGGCGACGAACGCCGTCACCATGCCGCGGAAGCGCTGGTACTCGTCGACAAGGGCCTGGGCCTCCTCGACCTCGTCGCGCCGCAGGCGCGTCGAGGTCGTCTTGCCGTTGAGATAGCGGATGAGGACGGTTCCGGGGTGTCGCGCCGCATCATCCCCGGCACAGCGGCAGTTGGGCTTGCCGCAGCGGGTGAAGTTCTCCTGGAGCGACCCCGGGCGCAGGTCGCCGATGGTGGCGAGGTCGTTGCGTGCCCGGTCGCGGGCTTCGATGAGCTTGTCGATGTCGGCCATGGCGGGGGTCCCGTGTTGAGAGTATGGGACATGGCGGCCTCCCAGGCAATCTAGTATAGCGACATTATTCAAGACACTTCCGCAGACATCCAGCAACCCCACCGCCTTCCAGAAATCAGAACGAAAATGTCGTGCACCCCTTCGAGGATCCTCTTGACCCGATCCTCCTTGCGAAAGGCCTTGAGCTTGCGGATGAACTCGATCTCGAGACCAGCCTCCGCGGCAGTCGTCATGGCGTTGTCGCGGATCTCCTCGCGCATCGGCTCGGCCCAGCGCGGGTAATCCGCCAACCGGACCCCGTGGATGCGCAGCCAGCTCTCCATCGCCCGGGCATGGCCGATGTCCGGAAGGGACCCCGTCAGAACGACCCGGTCGAAACACGAAACGACCCCGGCGATATCAGCCTGATGACGCTCAACGAACGGACATCCCATGATCCAGATCCCTCGCAAGGACGTGGGATCCAGCATATCATCTCGGAGAGCTTTGGTTCCGGCTATGCCGGGTTAGGCCGCCCGGCGATGCGCGAGCGTTTAGGCAAACTGCCTGGCTGGTGGAACGTGAGATACGCCAACTGAATGTCCGCCACGGAGATCTCTCGCTGGTAGGAGGCTCAACCGGATGGCCGTCGCACAGCGTGTGGGAATCGCTCAAGGCGGCCAGTCATTTCAACCTTGCGATCTCCCTTGAACTCCGATTGAAGTGTCTGCTGCATCTGGTCGGTGTCACTCCGCTCACGGGCATTTCCGGACATCGTCTTGGCAAGCTGTATGGCCAATTCGGCGATACTGAAGGACCGACGATCACGAAACTGGAGGAGTTGTTTCGCGAAGCAACGACAAGCTTTCCGTTTAGTCTGGTTGCATTCCTTAGCACCGACGATCCCAAAGCTCCTGCGGGGCCCGACGACCGGAAGTTAATCACCCTGGCTGATTTCTTCGCGTATATGGATGAAGATGTGGAGCTGTGGAAAAAGAGGTATTCGTGGGAACAGTCCGCCGGCAGGCAGTGGCAGCACTATCTCGATGACCTGAGCGCGTTTTTCGCATTTCTCGACAAGACAGAAGTTTTGGCAACACAAATGGCGCGAGAGCAAGGCATAGTTCGATAGCGGTCTGGTTCCTCTTTTTTCTTCAGTTTCAGGTCGACGTGCAGATAGACGTGCGTGGTCTCGATGAATTCATGACCGAGTCACAACGCGCTTGATGCTCCTCCCTTATGGCGTCCCAAGTCTCTTTCGTCATTGCTGAAAGTACTCTTAGCGGTGTCACAACCTCCTTCATGACGGCATCATGCTCGTTGTCGGCTACAGAGTTTGCGACATCTCCTGCGAAAAGAGCAAGGTCCTTGGCAGTACCTTCGAATGCATCCTCTATGGTCCCAACCACCTTGGTCATGGCGATTATCGGGGCCTCATTGCCCCACGAAAATGTAATTCGCAAGGATGTAACCAACGCATGAGGGGCTGTCTCCGCCCAGATCGTTGCAAACTCCAAAGTCCTCACAGCCTTGTCATCGACTGCAAGACCGTGGTGCAATCTCGTCGCTAGTGTCCTGATCGAGAAATTTGCCAGAGTATTCTCATCGACAATGTTGGGGGAGTGACCGGCGGGCAGAACAGCGGTGGCGATTACCTTGTCGGAAGCGGAGCGGCGTGAGCTGGAGGGTCTGGGAGAGGAAGCATCAACTGGCCGGACACTAGTTCGATGGCCTTTTCGTCCTCGCCTTCGGATGCGAGTTTCATGGCGGCAATGATCAAGTCCTCGTGTTGGATCATGGAGTTGATGACCGGCTTCAACGCTTTGGGCGCCGATTCGACAATCTCGCGATAGCGATCCTGAAATTCTACGCTGGCCGCCACCATATAGGTGGTCGCCTCGGTCCAGCTCATGTGTTCGACGCGCCGAATGAAGGCCCGGGCATCGTTCCGGCTGGCGTCGCTCTCGACGATATCGCCGCCATGCTCGAAGACGACCTGCCGCAGGCGCGCCTTGGTCTCGGTTTCGAGTTGCAGCAGTGAGCCGATGAGGTGTTTCTGAACCGGGGTGTGGAACAGGTGCAGCAGGGCGCAATAGAACGCCTCGCCGTACACCTCGCCCTGGTACATTTCGGCCACTTCCCGTATCTGCTGTTCCGATATCATCCGGCACTTCCCGCATTGACACGTCAGGCAAGCATACCAGCTTTTCGTCGCCATACAAACGTCGGACCGCCGTTCAGCGGGTGCTCCAGGCGATCATCCCGGGCGAAGTTGTTACGGGAAACCAAACTTGTCTGCGCCGATAAGGGACTGTCAGCAAATAGCTGAGGCTGTTGAAAAAGTCGGGGCCGACAGTATCGGGCAAGCTCTCGGGCAGGGGGGGATGACGGCGCGATTCTCGTGGTGCGGTTGTCGCCATGGTCGGCGTCCGATTCGCTGATCCAGACGACGTGGTTCCGTGCGTGATTGGCGTGCCGGTCAGCCACGGGAGAACAAAGCCGGTCGACCCCGCGAAAACTGTTTGGGTTCACGCCATGACCAGGGTCGGTCCCGACAGCCGTTCGGACGCGGCATGACCGCTGACGAGATCGAGCCAGAGACACGTGCCGCGTGCGGGCACGGCCGCCAGATCGCGCGGATCGAGGTCCGGTCCGGGCAACAGCAGGGCGGCCGCCGCACCCTCGAGCTCGACGATCCTGACCGTGCGTTCGTTTCTTGCCGCTCTCATCCGGCATCCCGCTTCCAGCGCGGCATGGAGGTTGCGCACGATGTGGGCGCCGGCGAGCGGATTGTAGAGCCTGTCGACCAGGCCGCCGCTGAAGTAGTAGCCGCGGTCGATGCCGGTGAAGTTGTCGAGCACGACCGCCGCGTCGTCGAAACACATGGCGGCTGTGACGGCTTCGGCGATGCGGTTCGCGTCGTGGCGCTCGGTCTCCTCCCGGCCCAGGGGCCTGCGGTGGGCGAACTGGACATGGATCACAGGCTTGACGCCGAGCCCGTCGGCGCTGGCCAGCGCGGCCTCGATCCCGGCCGCCGGGGCCTCCTGCCAGCCGATCCCGAAGACCACGCCGTCGAGGGCGCGGGCTGCGCCGTCGAGGGCCAGAACGGCCTCCACCACGCCGCGTTCGCCGGCTGCCAGCCCGTGGCTGCAACTGAACGCCTCGCAGTCCGGACGGAAGGCGTTGAACAGGACCGGCACATCGCCCTTCAGCGCGGCGATCCCGGCCAGCAGGTCCCCGAGGCCCGTCACGGGAGCGATCACCTCCCAGAAGGCGAGATGACGGCCGTGGTCTCCCAGCGCCTCCCGCGCTGCGGTCCCGGGAAGGCCGTAGGAACAGGCCGTGAAGCGGTGGCCCAGGGCGGCAAGCTCGATCATGCGCGCGCGGGTGGCGGGGTCGGCGAGATCGTCGAGCGGCACCCGCAGGTCCCGCACGCCCATCTCCCACAGCGCCAGCAGGGGATAGTCGTTGCGGACGCGCTTGCGGCTGAAGGCGTCGAGGCCCCAGGGCGTGGGGATGTCGGCGCTGTCGCACCACGGCTGACGAAGGTAGAGGCCGATGCCGCGGTTGCCGGGCTTGAGACCGTGGACCGCCGGCAAGGCGACCGGCGGGGCCTCGGGCGCCTGGTCCTCGTCGAGCGTGCGGCCGAAGGTGCGGACGACGCGGGTGAGGTGGCCGGACTCGTGAACGTCGACAACGGCGTAGCCCAGCTTGGCGCCGTCATGGCGTCCCTGCTTCATGCCGGGCGCGGCGCGGAACAGCTCGTGGTAGTCGTGGCGCAGGAAGCAGGTCGACGGCAGCACGTAGCAGTTCGTCGCGCCGTGGCGGTTGAAGAAGAAGTTGTGGACGTGGCCCGCGTAGTACGCCTCGACGCCGTGACGCTCCAGCAGCCTGAGCAGCCAGGACCGGCCCGGTTCGTCCGTGGCGTCGTAGTGGTTGGTTTCGCCGACGTGCGACAGGTGGGTCGGATAGTGGGAGAAGACGAAGATGCGCCGTCCGCCGTTTTCGGCCAGCAGGGCCTCGAGCCATCGCTGCTGCCTGTCTTCGCAGGCCAGGCCCGAGTTCACGATCATGCCGTTCATCACCACGAACAGGCAGTCCCGGTGCTCGAAGGCGTAGTACTGGGACTGAAAGTGCCGCTCGTACTCCGCGATCATGTCGTCGTTGACCGTGCGCTGCGCCTGCTGCGCGGCCAACGGTTCGCCGGGAAAGGCCTTCTCGCCGATGTCGTGGTTGCCGGCCACGAGGTGCAGCGGGCAGTCGAGCCCCTCGTAGACACGGTGGAACCGCTGCGCCGAATCCTCGTAGGCCGGCGTACCGGGCTCGGGATGGGTGATGTCGCCCAGGTGGATCACGAAGGCGGGCGCGAGGCGGTTGATCCGGTCGACCACGTAGCGGGACCGCGAGACGCTCAGCATGACCGTATCGGCGTCGTAGCCGCCGATGGCGGCCGCTTCCTCTTCCGTGACGTGGGAATCGGCGACCAGCGCAAAGGTGAAGAGCCGCTCGCCGGCTGCGAATGGCTCGCGCACGGATCGTCGTTCCCCGGGTCGCCCGCGAGACGGTTCAGTCCCTGTTCGAGCGGATCGTGCGCGGCAGGCGCGAAAGCAGTTCCAGGCCGTTCTCGGTCACCAGAAAGGTCTCGATGAAGTTGCAGCCCGTACCGCCCGGCCACCCGTCCCAGACATCGAACTGGTTCTCGTAGTTGAACACCAGGCCGGGCTCCACGGTGAGCTGTTCGGGAGTCGGGCCGAAGGTCTCTTCGTTCCAGTGTATCCAGTGCGCACCGGTCCAGTCGGGCGGAAACGAGATGCCCAGGGGATAGCCCCCGATCCACCACGCGCGGTCCCGCAGGCCGGCCCTGTCGATGTGCCCGTGCGCGACCTCGTCGACGCGGGGCAGCGGGTCGCCGAGTTTGACGCTCTCCAGGATGGCGTCGATCGAGCCCGAGGCCCTTTCCATCACGTCGAGCCAGCGCCCGTCGGCCTTGCCGACCGAGAACGTCCGGCAGGTGTTGACGTGGTAGCGGTGAAGCGACCCGCAGACGTCGATGTGCACCAGGTCGCCGTCCCTGACCCTGCGCCGGGTCGGCGCCGAGTGGTGGGTGCCCGACCGGATGCCCGAAGCGACCATGGTGTGAATCGCCGGGTAGTTGCAGCCCTGTTCCATCAGGCTTGCGACGAGCACGGCCTCGATCCCGGTCTCCGTCATGCCCGGCTCCATGGCCGTGCGGGCCGCCTCGAGCGCATTGTCGGCCGCGGCCGCCGCCTGTCGCACGACCTCCATCTCGCGCGGCGACTTGTAGATTCGCAGCGTCTCGACGAGGAGCGACGCGTCGACGACCCTGGCTCCCTTGCCGCGCAGCTTTCCGGCCAGCGCTTCGACAACCGAGGGGTCGGGGCCCCAGCCCCAGAACTGAAGCCCGATGGTGCCGTCGGTCAGTCCCCGGGCGGCGAGCTCGTCCGCGATGATGTCGAAGTCGTCGGCGCCCGCCATCGGATCGTGGTCGAAAATCACGGCGTCGCGGATCTCGGGCACCAGCGAAACGATGGTGGTATGCGCCGCCGCGTCGAAGAACAGCGTGTCGTCGCGGTCGGCCCGCACCACCAGCGTTGTCGAGTTGCGCAGGTGGTTCCAGATCATGTCGTAGCCGGTCAGCCAGTTGATGTCCGGCAGGCGGCAAAGCAGGAGAAGATCGATCCCGGCCTCCGACATCGCCGAGCGCACCTTCCTGCGGCGCGCGGCGTATTCCTCGGGCGGAAACGGCAGTTCCCAGTCGATCTCGTCACGCAGGTATGTCTTCAACTCCATGGCGGCCTCCTCAGATGGTGCAGCGGCGGGTCGTCTCCCCGGCAATGATAGACGCATTCCGGACCCTGGTGGAGATCGAATGTCCGTCGCCTCATTTCGGGCGCTTCCCTGCGCCGGATATCCGGACCGTTCGAGCCTTGCCGTTGACCGCAACCAACGCATTCCCGTTCATGGACGATCTGATCGTGGTCGATGCCCCGGAGTGGCGGTCTTCCGGATCACGACCTGACAGCTCCGGTTCCTTACGTTCCGTCACTCCTCGGCAGGGTTCGCCACCACGGCCTTCAAGCCAGTCCTCTCGAGGTCCTTTCCCCAGAACCAGTCAAGGCAATGAAAGCTGCTTCCTCGGTTGCCGGATGGCGCTTTGGCTGAGTCGGCGGGCCTGAGGGGAATTCCTGGAGATGTTGACACCGGCGCTGGCGATCCAGACGAAACGGATATCGGCGCCGGTTCGATCGGTCATTATCCTCAGTTGCTCCGCTTCGGTACTCAGCCAGTCCTGCAACCATCGCAGCTTGTTCAGAACCCTGCTAACTTCCTTCGTGGTCGCCGAGTGAACCTCGACCCAGACTGCCTGTTCCGGTCCTCCCTCCGGTTGATAACCGAGACCGTAGTCCCAAAGCGGCTGACTTGCGTAGCCAGGTTCCTGCGCGAGCGTTGAGTCCAGATCGAGGCTCCCCGTCAGTCGCCGCGGATCTCCGCAGGTCACCAGCCCTCTGTGCCGGTTCTCCAGAGCCTGCTTGCCCGGGCGGCAGGCGCCGTTCACCGGATGCGGGGCGGCACGCACCGCTTGCTCGAAACTCATGTTTCCCCAGACGGCATGCGTGCAGCAACTTCGGCCACGACATCCCCGACCTTGCCGGAAAATTCCGTCAGGCCGCCCCATCCTCCCTCGGGAACATCTTCCGAGCCGGGATCGAGATCCGATATATCGTGAACCGCGCCACCGCGTTCAAAGTAGTAGGTTTTGAACTCGCTTTCGAGTGCACAATCGGCCAGCCTCCGAGTCTTGGGGCTGCTGGGAAGCGCAAAAAGCTTCCGCACGTCTCTGGCCGTTCCGTTGTACTTCTGGAAGAATCGTAAAGCCCAAACGATGTCGAGGACATGGGGCGAGTGAGTGGAGAGGCAAATCCTATAACCGCGCAACCGCAACTCCATGACAAGATTCAACACCGCACCGATACCGTTGGGATGCAGCCCCATCTCCGGTTCCTCGATCACGACCCATTCGAGGTCGTTGCGGGTCGGCACCCTCGATGGCGGCAGGAGCCAGTAGAGTCCGAGCAACAGCGGCACGAACTCCCGCTGACCAGCCGACCAAACCAGGAATGGCAGGGAGCCATCAGCATCCCGGTTCAAAACCAGACGGCCATGATGTCCTGACGTATCCGTGCGCAGGTCGAATCCACCGAAAATATGCTCTTCCAGGGGCTTACGCAGAACCGCCGCCAGACGTTGTTGACGCGGGAAGACATCCTCATCGATGCCGAACTCGTTCTGCACGATACCGTGGAGCTTTTCGCTGAAGTCTCGCAGGACAAACGGATCCCCGGCTCTGAATTCCGAAAATGGACGGGTCATGCCATCGCGCAGACTCATGACCCGCTGTGCGGGAATGTAGAACATTCTCTCCGGAGCGTCGGCCCGGCCCGGGCGGGTATAGGACGAAAGCCGGGTCGGTTTGCGCGAACGACCCAGGAACATACGACTCCTCTCCTCAGACCAGATCGAGGCCATGCCCTCGCCGAAGTAGAGGTCGACGAACCCGCTGGTATCACCGGGACGCGCCAGGCCAAAACGTCGCATGGTCCTGTGAATCGCGGCCTTGTCCACGAGCAGTTTCAGAAGCTGCAGGAAGATGCTCTTTCCAGTAGCCTGAGGCCCCACGAAAATCGTCAGGTCACCGAAGCTGATGTCGGCGTCCTCGACCGGTCCGATTCGTCTTACCCTTATCCGCTCGATCATGTCTGGATGGCCTCAGCAATTCCCATTTCGTTCCGTCATGAGCACTATCATTACGTTGCTGCCTTGGAGACCAGCGGTCCAGTTGTACCCGGTTGCCCGGTAACTAGGCAACTAAAATCAGTGCATGGACACCGCACCTTATGTGACGCTGCATCCTCTTTGTGCCCTTTCAACCCGGTGGCAAGCTGCCAACTCACCAGACGAAGAAGGTCATCAACTTCAATTGGCTGTTACGCACCGGGCTGGTCGACAGAGCGGATATGGCCAGCCTTCGCAGTTCGGTTCCGAGAGGTTGGCAGACGAACTGCAGCTGCACATCGCAGCAGGGCAATGGCCAAGGCGATTCGCTGCTGAACGGACGGTCCAGACGGCTACGGGTCGCTCCTTGCAGGTCTTCCTCTGTTTCGGAAAGCCGGCCCGAGTGGTGCAGCTGCTTTCAACACGCTGTCCGGTCCTGCCGCCTCCCGCTTCGCGTCATAGTCATTCGGCGGCGGTCGGAGCCTGTCTCTCCTTCGCGGTGGCATCCAGGGAAGGACGCGAACGCCACCGCAAGTTCGAGGTTGTCCGTGAAGGCATCGGGCGGGCGAAGGCGGCAGGGCGGCCCGCGGCGCGGGTCCCGGTCAGCGGATCGAGACGGCGGCGTCGGCGAGGAGGCGGCGCAGGAAGCCGATGAGCACGAGGACGAGGATCGGCGAGATGTCGATGCCGCCGAGATTGCCGAACAGGCGGCCGAGAACCGACCTGACGGGTCCCAGCACCGGTTCCGTGATCCGCCACAGAAAGAGGGCGATCTGACCGACGACGGGCTGGCGCAGGTTGACGACGTTGAAGGCCGACAGCCAGCTCAGGATCACGTGGCAGATGATCAGCCAGAAGTAGAGGCTGAGCAGGGTATCGAGGAGCCAGAATACCGCAGTCATCGAGGTTGTTTCCCGTTGCGTCCCTCCCGGACCTACCCGAACCGGGAGAGGAATCCCACCAGGCGCTTCATGCCCGGGCCGAAGACGCGCGGCGTGTAGAAGGACCCCGCGGCGCGCTTGCTGATCTCGCCCAGGGTCGGATAGGGCGCGATCATACCCGCCACGGCGCCGATCCCCAGACCCGAATGGATCGCCAGGATCCAGGGCGCGATCAGCTCTCCGGCATGGGGAGCGGCGATCGACGCGCCGAGAATCCGGCCCCGCGCCGTGGTCACCACCTTGATGAGGCCTTCGGTGAGCCGCTCGGTGACCGCCCGGTCGTTCTCGGCCAGGGGGAACCTGAGGACCGTGACCGCGCCTTTGCGTTCACGGGCCTCGGCCTCCGAGAGGCCGACGTGCGCCAGTTCCGGGTCGGTGTAGGTGACCCGGGGAAAGGCCTTGAGATCCACCTTCGCCGGAATCCGCAGCAGGACATTCCTGATCGCGATGCCGGCGTGATGGCTCGCGAGGTGGGTGAACTGGAAACCTCCGGCGCAGTCGCCGACGGCGAAGACCCGCCGGTTCGTCGTGCGCAGGCGCCGGTCGACGCGAATGCCCCTCGGCCCGCTGGCGATGCCGGCCGCTTCCAGTCCCAGCGACTCGGTGTTGGCCCGGCGCCCGGCGGCCACGAGGAGATGCGTTCCCCTGGCGGTCGCGGCGTTGCCCTCCCTGCGGAAGGCGACGGCGATGTTTCCGGCCTTGCCGGAGACCTCGTCGATGGCGGCGTGCTCGACGACGGCGACGCCTTCTGCCGCCATGGCGCGGCGGACGACCGCGACCAGCTCCGGGTCGTCGCCGGGAAGCAGCGTCCGTCTCGCCAGCACGGTCACCTCGCTCCCCAGGCGCCGATGGGCCTGCGCCATCTCGCAGCCGACGGGGCCGCCGCCGATGATGAGGAGGTGGGCGGGACGTTCGCGGTTGTCGAACAGAGTCTCGTTGGTGAAGCGGGGCACGGCGTCGAGGCCCGGTATCGGCGGCATCGCGGGCCGGCTGCCCGTGGCGACGACGAACCGGCGCGCGCGCAGCGTCCGCCCTCCCGCCTCCACCGCGTCCGGGGCCACGAAGCGCGCGTGGCTGGCGATGACCTCGACGCCGAAGCTCTCGTAGCGTTCGACCGAATCGTTGGGCTCGATGGCGGCGATGGCCTCGCGGACGTGCCGGTTGACCGCCGCGAAGTCGACGTCCGGCTCGACCGCCGCGATCCCGAAACCGGGTCCCCGGCGCATCGTGTGGGCAACGCCGGCGGCGGCGAGCAGCGCCTTGGACGGTACGCATCCGAAGTTCAGGCAGTCCCCGCCCATCCTGTGGCCCTCGATGAGCGCCACCCTGCGTCCCATGTGGCTCGCCGCATAGGCGGTGACGAGTCCGCCCGATCCGGCGCCGATCACGCAGATGTCGAACCTGTCGGCAGCCGTCACGGACCGCTCCGCGCCTTTATCCCGCGCACCGCGACCGGCAGCAGCGAGATCACCGCCAGGCCTGCAAGGCCCACCACGATCTCCGTGCTCACGGCATTCTCCAGGGAGAACTCGCCCCCGCCGGCCAGGATCTCGCCCAGGCCCGCGCCGATCACTGAGTAGACGGCGCTGCCGGGGATGATGCCGATGAACGTCGTGATGACGTACATGCGTGTCTTCACGCCGAGAAACGCGGGCAGAAGGTTGACCACGAAGAAGGGGAAGACGGGAAGGAGCCTCAGGAAGAGGAGGTAGCTGAACTCGCTTCTGCGGAATCCCTCCTCCATGCGCCCCGCGAACGGCCTGACACGCTCCCACAGGACCTCGCCCAGCGAGGTGCGGGCGGCCAGGAACACCGCCGTGGCGCCCGCCGTGGCGCCGGTCACCGTGAGGACGGTCCCGAAGAGCCAGCCGAAGAGGAAGCCACCGACGAGAGTGATGAGCGAGGCGGCGGGAAGGGAGATGCCCGTCAGGAAGGCATAGCCCGCGACGTAGATCAGGACCGCGGCCGCCAGGTTGTCGTCGACGAAAGCGGCCAGTTCTCCGTGATGCGCCTGCAGCGTCGCGAAGGTGACGTGCCGGTGGAATCCCGCAGCGTAGAAGGCCGCGAGCAGCGCCGCCACCGCGAGGACCGGGAGGATGCGCTTCAGCCTTGCAGCATGCCGGTTCATCGCGTTCCCCGTCGGTCCTCCCTGCGCACCGCCGCGCACAAGGCAGGCAATCCCTCCCGCCGTCAAGGACAAATGCGGTCGTTGACTTCGCCGGGCCCGTCCCCTATACAGCCTCGCCGCGCGCGTCGGTGCAGACCGGCGCGCGGCTCAAGCGTGGAGTACTGACGGTGAAGCGCACCTTTCAGCCCAGCCGGATCGTACGAAAGCGGCGCCACGGCTTTCGTGCACGCATGAAATCCGTTGGCGGACGCGCCGTGCTCGCACGCCGGCGCGCGAAGGGCCGCAAGCGCCTGTCCGCCTGAATTCATGCCCATCGATGTCGCGCGTCTCAAGCGCAGGAGCGACTTTCTTCGCGTGGCGGCAACGCGGCTGAAGGCCGTCACCCCCGGAATGATCGTCCAGGCCGCCCCGAGGGCGGGCGACGGCATCGGCGTCGGCTTCACGGCAAGCCGCAAGGTCGGCAACGCCGTCAGGCGCAACCGCGCCCGGCGGCGCCTGCGGGCGCTCGCCTCCAGCGTGCTTGCCCGCCGGGGAACCGCTTCGACGGACTATGTCCTGATCGCCCGGCGGGACACCGTCATCCGGCCGTATGCGGCTCTCGAGCGCGACCTCGAGGCGGCCCTGCGACGCCTCGGCCGCAAGGTGCCAGGCTCATGAGACGCGCCATCGCGTCCCTGCTCCAGGCGATGCTCCTGATCTACCGCACCTGCATTTCGCCCTTCACGCCGGCCTCCTGCCGCTATCTTCCGACTTGCTCGGCCTATGCCGCAGAGGCGATCGCGCGGCACGGTCCGCTCCTGGGGAGCTGGCTTGCCTTCAGGCGCATCGCGCGCTGCCATCCCTGGGGAGGCCGGGGCTACGATCCGGTTCCGGCGTCACGCCCTGCGGCGACGGAAGAAGCCTGATGCAACCGGAACAGAAGAACATCTGGCTCGCCACGGCGATCATCGTCCTGATGTTCATCGCCTGGCAGATGTTCTACGAGATCCCCAGGATCCAGCGCGAGCAGGAAGCGCTCGACCGCCAGCAGGAGCTGTCGGCGGAACGGGACGAGTCGACCCTGCCCGAACTCGCCACCGCAACGGTGGGCGCGGAGACGCCCGAGGTTCTCGACCTCACCCGCGCCGAGGCGCTCGCGGCGTCGCCGCGCATCGCCATCCGCTCGTCGACCCTTGCCGGTTCCATCTCGCTCGTCGGGGGCCGGATCGACGATCTCACGCTGCTCGACTACCGCGCCACGGTGGAGCCCGACTCGCCCGATGTCATCCTGCTGTCACCGGTCGACGGACCGTCGGCCTACTTCACCGAGTTCGGCTGGCTCGCCGAGGATCGCGACATCGTCCTGCCGGATGCGTCCTCGCTCTGGCAGGCCGGCGGCGGCGCCCTGACGCCGCAGACGCCCGTCACCATCACCTGGGACAATGGCGAGGGCCTCGTCTTCGCGAAGACCTTCGAAATGGACGAGCGGTCCATGTTCACGGTGACGCAGAGCGTCACCAACACCGGTTCGCGATCGGTGTCGCTCCTCCCCTATGGCCGGGTGAAGCGTTACGAGACACCGCCCACGCTGGGTTTCTACATTCTCCACGAGGGGCTGATCGGCGTTCTCAACGAGACCCTCGAGGAAATCGACTACGACGATCTTTCCGATCCCGACGACGCCAGCGAGATGGCCTTCGAGAGCGCCACGGGCTGGCTCGGCATCACCGACAAGTACTGGCTGGTGGCCCTCGTCCCGGACCAGGAGGATCCCTTCCGGGCGCGTTTCCTCTATCATCTCCAGGGCGGCTCGACGGACACCTACCAGACCGACTTCTACCGCAGCGCGGTCACGGCGCCGCCGGGGACGACGGTCACCGCGACGGACCGGCTCTTCGCCGGCGCCAAGGTGGTCACCGATCTCGATCATTACGCCGAGACCCTGAACATTCCCCTCTTCGACCGGGCGGTGGACTTCGGCTGGTTCTACTTCCTCACCAAGCCGATCTTCTTCGTGCTGCTCTGGCTCAAGGGGATGATCGGCAACTTCGGCCTCGCCATCCTGGCCCTGACCGTCATCATCAAGCTCATCTTCTTCCCCCTTGCCAACAAGTCCTACAAGTCGATGAGCAAGATGCGCAAGCTCGCGCCGAAGATGAAGGAGCTGCGCGAGCGCTACGGCAGCGACAAGCAGAAGATGCAGCAGGAACTGATGGCCCTCTACCGGCAGGAGAAGGTCAATCCCGCCTCCGGGTGCCTGCCGATCCTCGTCCAGATTCCCGTCTTCTTCGCTCTCTACAAGGTGCTCTTCGTCACCATCGAAATGCGCCACGCGGCGTTCTACGGCTGGATCGAGGATCTCTCCGAACCGGATCCGGTGGTCATATGGAACCTGTTCGGTCTGCTTCCCTTCGATCCGGCGGCCTTCCTGCCGCCCGTGCTGCTGATCGGCGTGTGGCCCGTGCTGATGGCCTGCACCATGTGGCTCCAGCAGCGGATCAGCCCGCAGCCGCCGGATCCGATGCAGGCCAGGATCTTCATGTTCCTGCCGCTCATCTTCCTCTTCCTCTTCGCCACCTTCCCGGCGGGGCTGGTGATCTACTGGACCTGGAACAACCTTCTGTCGATCGCCCAGCAGTGGTTCATCATGAAGAGGGAAGGCGTCGACTAGACGCCCTCGTGCCGGTCAGCGGCGCGGCGCCCCGAGGATCGTCACCGCGCAGCACGCCTCGTCGAAGCCGATGACGCCGCCGCCGTTTTCGGCAAGCGCGGTGCGCACGCCTTCGGCCTGGCGCTCGCCTTCAGCGCCGCGCAGCCGCAACGCGAGTTCGTGGATCGTCGACAGGCCGGTGGCGCCGATCGGGTGGTCGGACCGCCCTGGCCGTCCCCGGCGAATCCCGGCATCTCGCAGAACGAGGCCGCGTCGTGGACCTCGGCGATGTCCATGTCGCAGGGCCCGAGGCCGGGTTCGGAAGGGGCCCTGTAACGCCCGCCCGAGAGCTTGAGGGCGAGGACGGGCACCGCGCGTTCGCGCGTCTTTGCAGGAAGGGAGGCCGGCGGCGCCGTCGCCGACGGGGGCGCACATCGAGCGGATCAGCGGACCGCTGGGGCGGTCGGCCAGCACCGAGTCGGTATCGGCCTCGAAGCGGTACTGGGCCAGGGGATTGAGCGCGCCGTGACGGTGGTTCTTCGATGCGCCGGGTCGCCCCCCAGCGCTTCATGTGCCGGTCCGCCTGCATGGCGCAGGTCGACATGAAGACTGCGCCCGTCTCGGCCGCGACGCCGTCGTCGTAGCGGCGCCACGCGCCGGGATCGAGCATGTCGATGCCCCCGGCATCGAAGATCTCGGCGGTGCGCCGCGGGTTGTCCGGGTCGACGAGCTTCTCGACGCCGATGGCAAGCGCGATGCCCGCATCGCCGGCGGCGACTCCGTTGAGCGCCAGGATCGCGGTTGCGCAGGCTCCCTCGACGTTGACGGTGGGCGCATGCACCGGGAACAGACCCTCGCGCACCAGCGCGTCATGCGGACCTGGCCGAAGGATCCCTGTTGCCGAACCAGCCGCCGCCGTCGAGACCCGCATCGGCGAGGACGCCGAGATTCGCCTCGCGGGTGAGGTCCTTGAACGAGCGCCCGGGGACCTTGCCGAACGGCGTCGAGGCCGTGCCGACGATGTGGAGGTCGCCTGCGGACAAGGGGGCCCCCGGCCATGTGGACGCCATGCGGGACGGCCGATAGTGTGGACCGGCTGGCCCAGCGTCAACCCAGGGAGACGAGGCACGCTCCCCGAAACCGCACAGACCGCCGCGGCGGCGACGCCTGACCTGCGGACTCCCGCGGCAGGCCGGTACCCGGGTACGAGATGGCGGTCGTCGAAGGAGGCGACCGACCGCTCCCCGCCTGCCGTGCGGGGAAGACCGTCAGGGGCCGCGAGCGTTTCGACTACGACGGCTGGTCCTGCGGCCAGGCGAGGATATCTCCGCCCTCGAGGTGGAGGCCGCGGTGCGTTCGCACCCGGGCGCCGGCGAGGATGGCGCGCCACATGATCCCCGGGTTCGTGGTCTTCCCCGAGTCGCCGCCGCGAACGCCGACGGAAAAGATCGTGAACGCCGAATTGAGGGCGCGGCACGCCAGGGAGCACGGACATGGACTTTGAACTGGGCGCGGACCAGGCCGCGATCCTCGACACGGCGCGCGCCTTCGCCCGGGATCGCCTGGAACCGTCGGCCGGCGACCTCGAGGAGGCCGGCACGATACCCCGGAGCCTGCTGCTGGAAGCCGGCGAGATCGGCTTCGGGGGACTCTTCGTCGACGAGGACAGCGGAGGCACCGGCCTCTCCCGCCTCGACGGCACCCTCGTCTTCGAGGCGCTGGCGTCGGGTTGCCCCTCGATCGCCGCGTACATCTCGATCCACAACATGTGCGCCGCGATGATCGACCGCTTCGGCTCCGCCGAGCAGCGCGAACGCTGGCTTCCCGGGCTCGTCACCATGGACCTCCTGGCCGCCTACTGCCTGACCGAGCCGGGCAGCGGCTCCGATGCCGCGGCACTCGTGACGAGCGCCCGCCGCGACGGCGGCCACCTGGTTCTCGACGGCACCAAGAGCTTCATCTCCGGCGCCGGTCTCGCCGACCTCTATCTCGTCATGTCGCGCACGGGCGGCGCCGGTCCCGATGGCATCTCCTGCGTCATCGTCGAGGCCGGGACGCCGGGCCTGGGGTTCGGCGCGCTCGAGCGCAAGATGGGGTGGCGCGCCCAGCCCACCGCGGAGGTGATTCTGGACTCGTGCCGCGTCGATGCGGGGAACCTGCTCGGTGTCGAGGGCCACGGCTTCCGCTACGCGATGAAGGGCCTCGACGGCGGCAGGCTCAACATCGCGGCGTCCTCGCTGGGCGGCGCCCAGGAGGCCCTCGACCGCGCCCTCGCCCACACGGGCGAACGCCGCGCCTTCGGGACCACGCTCGACCGCTTCCAGGCGCTGCAGTTCCGTCTTGCCGACATGGCCACCGACCTCGAGGCCGCGCGCGTCTTCCTGCGCCAGGCCGCCTGGAAGCTCGACCAGGAAGCGCCCGACGCCACGGTCCACTGCGCCATGGCGAAGCGCTTCGTGACCGACGCGGCCTTCCGCGTGGCCAACGAGGCGCTGCAGCTTCACGGCGGCTACGGATACCTCGCCGACTACGGCATCGAGAAGATCGTGCGCGACCTCAGGGTCCACCAGATTCTCGAGGGCACCAACGAGATCATGCGCCTCATCATCGCCCGTTCCATGACCGGCAGGTGAACATGGGGGGACGTCTGCGGTCCTGGCGCGACGGCCGCCTCGGCCGCGTCATGCTCGACTGGCCCGAGGCGCTCAACGCGCTGACCCACGGCATGGTGCGGGACCTTCTCGCGGTGCTCGACTCCTGGCGGCGCGACGACGGGATCGATCTCGTCCTCGTCGAAGGCCGCGGCGACAGGGCCTTCTGCGCGGGAGGCGACATCCAGGGGCTGTGGCGGCGCGGCAGCGCCGGAGACCACGCCTTCGGCCGCGCCTTCTGGCGCGACGAGTACCGGCTCGACGCGATGATCGCGCGCTATCCCAAATCCTGTGTCGCCCTGATGGACGGCATCGTGATGGGAGGCGGAGTCGGCGTGTCGGCCCACGGTTCGCACCGGGTCGTGACCGAACGCTCCGTCGTCGCCATGCCCGAGGTCTCGATCGGCTTCCTTCCCGACGTGGGCGGCACCTGGATCCTGGCGCGCGCGCCGGGAAGGCTCGGCGAGTATCTCGCGATGACGGCGCAGCGCATGGGACCGGCGGACGCGATACACGCGGGCTTTGCCGACGGCTTCATCCCCGCCGGCGACATCGGCGATGCGGCCCGCGTCCTGACGGCCGGCGGCCCCGCCGCCCTGCGGGAGATGTTCCGCGAACCGCCTCCGGGCAACCTCGCCCGGCACGCGGCGGAGATCGAAAGCGTGTTTTCTGCAGCCGACGGCCCGGCCATCCTGGCGCGACTCGAGAGCAGGCCCGGGTCCTGGGCCAGGGAGGCCGCCGCCGCCATCGGGCGCCATTCGCCGCTCTCGCTGGCCTGCGCCCTCGAGGCCGTGCGCAGGGCGCGGCTGCTGCCCGATCTCGAAAGCTGCCTCGCCATGGAATTCCGCTTCGCCTGGCGCGCCACCGCGAGCGCCGACTTTCTCGAGGGCATTCGCGCCGCCATCATCGACAAGGACAGGGCGCCGCGCTGGCGGCACGCCTCGCTCGGCGATGTCACACCCGCCGAGGTCGCGGCGATGCTCGCCGGCCTCGGCGACGACGAACTTCAGCTGTGACGGGGAGGACAGGATGAGCGCAATCGGTTTCATCGGCCTTGGCAACATGGGGGCGCCCATGGCGCGCAATCTCGCGGCCGCAGGCCACGGTGTCGCCTGTCACGACATCGCGCCGCAGGCCCGCAGTGCCGCGGCCGCAGGCGGCCTCGACGTCCGGGAGAGCGCCGCAGAAGCGGGCGCCGGGCGCGACGTCGTGATCACCATGCTTCCCGACGGCGCGGCCCTGCTCGACGTCTACCGCGCCATCCTTCCACAGGCCCGTCCCGGCACCGTTCTGCTGGACTGCTCCACGGTCGCCGTCGATGCGGCGCGGGAGGCGCACCGGATGGCCGCCGGGCGCGGATTCCCGGCCGTCGACGCCCCGGTCTCCGGCGGCGTCGCCGGCGCCGAGGCGGGAACGCTCACCTTCATGGCCGGCGGCGATGCGGAGGCCTTCGCCGCCGTTCGGCCCCTCCTCGACATCATGGGGCGCAACGCCTTCCTGTGCGGCGCCGCCGGGTGCGGCCAGGCCGTCAAGATCTGCAACAACCTGATCCTCGGCATCTCGATGATCGGCGTCTGCGAGGGTCTCAACCTTGCCGAGGGACTCGGCCTCGATCCGCGCCGCGTGTTCGACGTCGTCTCGACCTCGTCGGGCGCCTGCTGGTCGATGAACAGCTACTGTCCGCTGCCCGGCACCGGCCCCGAAAGCCCGGCCGACCGTGACTACAGGCCGGGGTTCACCGCCGCATTGATGATGAAGGACCTGCGGCTGAGTCAGCAGGCGGCCGGCGGCGCCGGCGCGGCCACGCCGCTTGGCGCCGCGGCGACCGGCCTCTACGGGGACATGGTGGATTCCGGTGGCGGCCACCTCGATTTCTCCGCCATGATCCGCCATATCCGTTCACTGTCCCGAATGTGAGTCACCGTGCCCGACACCATCCTCGTCGAACGCACCGGCAACGTCCTCGTCACCCGCCTCAACCGGCCGGAGTCGCTGAACGCCCTCGACACGGCGATGTGCCGGGAGCTCGTCGGCGTTCTCGACGAGGCCGACCGGGATCCGGACATCGGCGCCATCGTCGTCACCGGCTCCGACACGGTCTTCGCGGCCGGCGCCGACATCCGGGAAATGGCGGACAAGGACTTCGCGGCGGTCTTCGGCGAGGACTGGTTCGCCGGATGGGAGCGCATTCCGGCGCTTCGCACGCCGACCGTGGCCGCCGTCGCGGGCTACGCGCTTGGCGGAGGGTGCGAGCTGGCGATGATGTGCGACATCGTCATCGCCGCCGACAACGCCCGCTTCGGCCAGCCCGAGATCCGTCTCGGCGTGATGCCGGGCATGGGCGGCACGCAGCGCCTCGCCCGCGCCGTGGGCAAGGCGAAGGCCGCCGACCTCATCCTTACCGGACGCATGATGGATGCCGGCGAAGCCGAACGCTCCGGCCTTGTCGCGCGCGTCGTTCCCGCCGACAGGCTGGTCGACGAGGCGCTCGAGGCCGCCGGCACCATCGCCGGATACGGACGGGTCGCCGCGCGCATGGCCAAGCAGGCGATCAACCGCGCGTTCGAGGGCTCGCTCGCCGAAGGCCTCTCCTGGGAGAAACGGGCCTTCCAGTCGCTGTTCGCCACCGACGATCAGGGCGAGGGCATGGCGGCCTTCCTCGAGAAGCGCAAGCCGCGCTTCACGGGACGCTGACGCTCTCCCATGGGCGAAGGCCGCGCCCACGCCGCCCCGGCATCCGGCAGGCGCCTCTTCGCCGGGCCCTGCCACTTCGTGGCCGCGGCCACGACGGCCGCATCGCTGCCGCCGCCCGATCTCCCCGAGGTGGCCTTCGCCGGCCGTTCGAACTGCGGCAAGTCGTCGCTCATCAACGCCCTGACCGGCCGGCGCAATCTCGCCCGCACATCGGCGGCGCCCGGGCGCACCCGGTCGATCAACCTCTTCCGCCTCGGGGACCGGCTCTGCCTGGTGGACCTCCCGGGCTACGGCTACGCCAGGGCCGGCCGCAAGGAGATCGAGAGGTGGACACGCGCCGTCGCCGCCTATGTGGCCGGGCGCCCGGTCCTGTGCCGCATCTGCGTGCTCCTCGACGCGCGCCGCGGCGTGACCGAGCAGGACCGCGAGACGTTCGACCGTCTCGACGACATCGGCGCCCCCTACCAGGTCGTCCTCACCAAGTCCGACACGATGAAGGCCGGAGACCTCGAGCGGGCCGCCGCCGCCGTGGAGAGCGAACTTGCCGCGAGGCCCGCCGCGTTCCCGCGCATCGCCGTCACGAGCGCCCGCAAGCGCCGGGGGCTCGAGGGACTGCGCGACGATCTCGCGGCCCTTGCGCGGCAGCCGGGACAACGCCAAACGTGAAGCGGCAGCGCCTGCCGGGCATGGAAATTGCGGCAGGACCGGGCCCGGCGACATTGACACGATGCCGCCGGCAGGCGTAGGTTCGCAGTTGCCGCCACTGGCAGTCGGCTTGCCACCAAGTTTGTCATTTTGCTGACAACTCATGAAGGAAGGGGATTCGACACATGATCAAGAGACTGTTCTTCCTGCTGTCTGCGTGTGCCCTGGCCGCCTCGGCGTCCGTCGCCGGCGCCGCGACACTCGACGATGTCCGCGAAAAGGGCCATGTGCAGTGCGGCATCAACACCGGCCTGCCGGGCTTTGCCTTCAAGGACGAGGCGGGCGAATGGCAGGGCTTCGACGTCGACTTCTGCAAGGCCATGGCCGCCGCGGTCTTCGGCGACGCCGGCGCCGTCAAGTACACCAACCTGACCGGCGCCACCCGCTTCGAGGCCCTCAAATCCGGCGAAGTCGACCTGCTGTCGCGCAACACGACCTGGACCTACAGCCGCGACAACGACCTCAAGCTCACGTTCGTCGGCGTCAACTACTACGACGGACAGGGCTTCATCGTGAACAAGGCCCTGGGTGTCGAGAGTGCCCACGATCTCGACGGCGCCTCCATCTGCATCCAGACCGGCACGACCACCGAGCTCAATCTCGCTGACTTCTTCCGCAGCAACAACATGTCCTACGAGCCGGTTCCGATCGAGAACAACGAGGAAGCCCGCCAGAACTACCTGGCCGGCCGTTGCGACGTCTACACGACGGACCGCTCCGGTCTCGCGGCGACCCGCGCTGCCCTCGACAATCCGGAGGACCACGTGGTGCTGCCCGAGATCGTCTCGAAGGAGCCGCTCGGTCCGCTGGTGCGGCACGGTGACGACGAGTGGGCCGACATCGCCCGCTGGGCGCTCAACGTCATCATCCTGGCCGAGGAGTACGGCATTGATTCGGGCAACGTCGCAGAGCTCGCGGAAGGCACCGGCAATCCGGAAATCAACCGCATGCTCGGTACCGAGGGAGAGTTCGGCGCCATGCTGAGGCTCGACCAGAACTGGGTCGTCAACGTCATCAGCGCCGTTGGCAACTATGCCGAGATCTTCGACCGCCACATCGGACCCGACACGAACATCGGACTTTCCCGTGGCGTCAACGCCTCGTATCGCGACGGCGGCATTCTCTACGCCCCGCCCTATCGCTGATCGAGACCTGATCAGGTATTGTTCGCAGCCGGCATCCCTCCGTTTGGGGGGTGCCGGCTGCGGCTTTCCGGGAACTTCTGACACTCGGGCGCGAGGCTGACGGTGAGCGCCTCCAGCGATGTCGACCCGGGCGGGGAGACCTTCCGCCTGTCCGACCTCTGGACGAACGAGAAGTCCCGTTCCCTTGTCATCCAGATCGTCGCGCTCATCGCGCTGCTCCTGTCGCTCGCCTGGATCGTCAACAACACGATCCAGAACCTGGAGAACCTCGGTGTCGAGACCGGCTACGGTTTCCTCGAGCATCCCGCCAGCTACGACATCAACCAGCGGCTCATCGAGTACACGTCGCGCTCGACCCACGCGCGCGCCGCCCTGGTCGGATTCCTCAACACGGTGCTCGTGGCGCTCACGGGCATCGCCTTCGCCACCCTGCTGGGGTTCATCGCCGGAGTCCTGAGGCTGTCGCAGAACTGGCTCGTGGCGAGGCTGATGACGGCCTACGTCGAGTTCACGCGCAACGTGCCCGTCCTGCTCCACATCCTCCTGTGGTACGGCATCGTCGTCCACACGCTGCCGCATCCCAAGCAGGCGATCGAGCCCATCGGCGGGTTCTTCCTCTCCAACCGGGGATTCTACGTTCCCCGGCCCGAATTCGGCGACTTCGCCTGGGTGATCCCGGCGGCGCTTGCCGCCGCCGTCGCCGGGGTCTGGCTCTTCGCCCGCCACGCCAGGCGAGTCCAGGAAAGGACCGGGCGCATCTATCCGGTGTTCTCGATCGGGCTGGCCGCGATCGTCGCCGCGCCGGTTGTCGCCTTCTATGCCGCCGGTTCGCCGGTCGAGCTCGACTGGCCCGCCCTCAAGGGCTTCAACTACAAGGGCGGCGTTGCGCTCAAGCCCGAGTTCTTCGCCCTGTGGTTCGCCCTGTCCATCTACACCGCCGCCTTCATCGCCGAGATCGTCAGGAGCGGCATCCTCGCGGTGAGCCACGGGCAGACGGAAGCCTCCTATTCCCTGGGCATCAAGCCTGGACGAACGATGCGGCTGGTCATCATCCCCCAGGCGCTCAGGGTGATCGTGCCGCCGCTCATCAGCCAGTACCTCAATCTCACCAAGAACTCGTCGCTGGCCATCGCCGTGGGCTACATGGACGTCACCGCCACGATCGGGCGCATCTCGCTCAACCAGACCGGCCGCGCCCTGGAGTGCATGTCCATCCTGCTCACCATCTACCTGTTGATCTCGCTCACCATCTCGGCCTTCATGAACTGGTACAACCGGCGCATACGCCTGGTGGAGCGCTGAACCGTGGCGCGACCGATACACATCGTCCACGACAAGGCCGAGACCCTGCCTCCGCCGATGATGTCGGTCGGCGTGGCGCGCTGGCTGAAAGACAATCTCTTCTCGTCGCTGTCGAACGTCGTCCTCACGGTCCTGGTGCTCTACGTGCTGTGGCTGCTCGTTCCACCGCTGCTCGACTGGGCGCTCTTCGACGCCGTCTGGACGGCGGCCTCCCGCCAGGAGTGCTGGGACACCAGCGACGGCGCCTGCTGGGCCGTGGTCATCACCCGCTTCGACCAGTTCGTCTACGGCGACTATCCCGTGAGCGAGCGCTGGCGGCCCAATCTCGCCTTCGTCCTGCTGTTCGTGGCCCTGGCGCCGATTCTCTTCGACAGGATGCCGGGACGGCGCACCCTCCTCCTGTTCTCCGCCGTCTACCCCGTGATCGCAGTCATCCTGCTGATCGGCGGGCTGGGCCTCGAGGAAGTGGAGACGGCGCGCTTCGGCGGCTTCCTGCTCACCATCGTCATCGGCATCACCGGGATCTCCGCCTCCCTGCCGCTGGGCATCCTGCTCGCGCTGGGCCGCCAGTCGGACCTCTTCATCATCCGCATCCTGTGCGTCGGCTTCATCGAGTTCATCCGCGGCGTGCCGCTCATCACGCTGCTCTTCGTGGCCTCGACGCTGCTCAACTACTTCATGCCGCCGGGCACCAGCTTCAACCTGCTGGTCCGGGTTCTCATCATGGTGACGCTCTTCTCGGCCGCCTACATCGCCGAGGTCATTCGCGGCGGCCTCCAGGCCATGCCGGCGGGCCAGTACGAGGCGGCCAAGTCGCTCGGCCTTCCCTACTGGAAGACCATGCGGCTCATCATCCTGCCCCAGGCGCTCAAGATCTCGATCCCGGGCATCGTCAACTCCTTCATCGCGCTCTACAAGGACACGACGCTGGTCATCATCATCGGCCTGCTCGATCCCCTGGGAATCGGCAAGGCGACGCTTTCGGATACCACCTGGCAGGGACTGTCGACCGAGGTCTACATCTTCGTCGCCATCTTCTTCTTCCTGTGCTGCTTCGGCATGTCGCGCTACTCGGCGTGGCTCGAGCGCAAGCTCCATACCGGCCATTAGGACACACCGCCATGACCGCCCAGGACGAATCAGTCACCGACGAGGTCGTCATCGAGATCACGTCGATGAACAAGTGGTTCGGCGAGTTCCACGTGCTCAAGGACATCAACCTCACCGTCTACCGCGGGGAAAGGATCGTGATCTGCGGCCCGTCAGGATCGGGCAAGTCGACCATGATCCGCTGCATCAACCGGCTCGAGAAGCACCAGCGCGGGCGTGTCGTGGTCGACGGCATCGAGCTTACCGACAACCTCAAGAAGCTCGACCAGGTGCGCCGCGAGGTCGGCATGGTGTTCCAGCACTTCAATCTCTTTCCCCATCTCACCGTGCTGGAGAACTGCACCCTGGCGCCGATCTGGGTGCGGCGCATGCCCAAGGCGGAAGCCGAGGAAACGGCCATGCGCTACCTCGAGCGCGTCAGGATTCCCGAGCAGGCGGGCAAGTACCCGGGCCAGCTCTCCGGCGGCCAGCAGCAGAGAGTGGCGATCGCCCGTTCGCTGTGCATGGAGCCGCGCGTCATGCTGTTCGACGAGCCGACGTCGGCGCTCGACCCCGAGATGATCAAGGAGGTGCTCGAGGTGATGGTCGACCTCGCGGAATCGGGCATGACGATGCTCTGCGTGACCCACGAGATGGGCTTCGCCCGCCAGGTCGCCAACCGCGTCATCTTCATGGACGAAGGCCAGATCGTCGAACAGGCGCCGCCGCTCGAGTTCTTCCAGAACCCCAAGAGCGACCGCACCAGGCTCTTCCTCAGCCAGATCCTCCATTCCCAGGAGTGATCCCGCCCTCCGGGAGACGCTGACCGCACCCCGGCGTTCGCAGGACGCCTGCAGGATTCGGATATGCCCGGCTTCCCGCGTTCGCGGCAGGCCTGTCCGGAGAGCCGGCCACCATCGGCGCCGGAGACATGCCCGGGACGGACCGTTCACGAGTCGACCATCGACACGGAGGCAGCACAGGCGCCGTGCGGATCGCAACGCCCGCGCTCGCCCGAAGGCATGAGGCCCGTGCGAAATGACTCCGGCGCCCGCACCGTTCCAGGCCGGCCGCCGCCGCCCGCGCAAGACGTGGCGGATCGGCTGGCGGGGTTTCGAACGGCCCTGCTTCGCAAGGCGGGCTGTTTGCGCCGGGCACGCCAACTCGACTATCCTTGGCGCCGCTCTCGCAGGGTGCGCACCCCTGCCGGGACCGGGCGGGGAGATCGGGCGTTCCATGATCAGGCGCAGAACGGCCGAAAAGAACATCGGTGTCACCAAGCACTGGCTGAAGACCGCGGAGACCCTGGCCGAGGCGCTTCCCTACCTGCGCCAGTTCACCGGATCCTCCTTCGTCATCAAGTACGGCGGCCACGCCATGGGCCACGACAAGCTGGCCCGCGACTTCGCCCGCGACATCGTCCTCATCAAGCAGGTCGGCATCCACCCGATCATCGTTCACGGCGGCGGTCCCCAGATCGGCGCCATGCTCGACAACCTCGACATCCAGTCGCGCTTCGTCGAGGGCCTGCGCGTCACCGACCGCCGTTCCATGGACGTGGTCGAGATGGTCCTCGCCGGCTCCATCAACAAGAAGATCGTCTCCTGGATCAACGCCGAGGGCGGCCTCGCCATCGGCATCTCGGGCAAGGACGGGCGGCTCCTCGAGGCGCGCAAGGTCGAAAGGACCGTGCGCGACCCCGATTCGAACATCGAGAGGGCGGTCGATCTCGGCTTCGTCGGCGAGCCCGAGAGGGTCAACGCCGAGGTCCTCGCCATGCTGGCCCGCACCCAGGCGATCCCGGTCATCGCGCCGGTGGGCATCGCAGCGAACGGCGACACCTACAACATCAACGCCGACACCGCGGCCGGCGCCATCGCCGAAGCGATGAAGGCGCCGAAGCTTCTGCTGCTGACGGACGTCGCCGGCGTGTACGACGCCGACGGCTGCCTCATCTCGGAGATGTCGCGCGCGGAGGCCGGCGAACTCTTCGCCACGGACGCCGTCAGCGGCGGCATGATCCCGAAACTCGAAACCTGCCTGAAGGCCCTCGACAACGATGTCGGCTCCGCCTACATCCTCGACGGCCGCATCCCGCACGTGCTGCTTCTCGAGCTCTTCACGCAGAACGGCACCGGCACCAAGATCAACGCGTGACCACCCCGGGCGACCTCCTGGACCGCGTCGACACCTGGGTCTTCGACCTGGACAACACGCTCTATCCGGCGCGCCACCGCCTGTTCGACCAGGTCTCCCTGCGCATGACCGACTACGTCGCGGAGTTTCTCGGTCTCGAGCGCGACAGTGCGCGGGCCCTCCAGAAGCGCTACTACCTCGAGTACGGGACGACGCTCAGCGGCCTGATGAAGTTCCACGGGTGCGACCCCGGGGAGTTCCTGGCCTATGTCCACGACATCGACTATTCGCCCATACCCGAGACTCCGGAACTCGCGCGGGCGCTTGCGGAGCTTCCCGGACGCCGGCTGGTCTTCACCAACGGCGATGTGCCCCATGCGCGCCGCGCGATGGAGCGCCTCGGCGTGGCGCATTGCTTCGAGGCGGTGTTCGACATCGTCGCCTCGAACTACATTCCCAAGCCCGATCCCGTGGTCTACCGGGCGATGATCGAACGCCACGGCATCGACCCGGCGCGGACCATCTACTTCGAGGACATCGCCCGCAACCTGCTGCCCGCCAAGCATCTGGGCATGACCACGGTCTGGATCGGCGAGCCGGACGGGGCCCCGGCCGACCACATCGACCACTGCGCTGCGGAGCTGCTGCCCTGGCTCGTCGAACTCACGGGATCACGGTCCGGTTGACCCCCGGCGGCGATTGCGCAGAGTCTCCATCCGACCAACCACGAGGGGACGCACCCCGATGTCCGACGACCTGAAGACCACCATCGAAGAGGCTTTCGAGAACCGCGCGGCCGTTCACGACGGCACCGAAGGCCCGGTTCGCGAGGCGGTGTCCGAGGCGCTGGCGGGGCTCGATTCGGGCGAGCTGCGCGTCGCCGAACCCTGCGGCGGCGGCTGGGTCGTCAACGAATGGCTCAAGAAGGCGGTCCTGCTCTCCTTCCGCCTGACGCCCTCCCGGACGATCCCCGGCGCTCCGGGGCGCGACGCGCGCTGGTACGACAAGGTCGACAACAAGTTCGAGGGCTGGGACGACGCCAGGTTCGAGGCCGCGGGATTCCGCGCGGTGCCCCACGCCATCGTCCGCCACGCCGCCTACGTCGCTCCGGACGTCATCCTGATGCCGAGCTTCGTCAACATCGGCGCCTACGTCGGCCGCGGCACCATGGTGGACACCTGGGCCACCGTGGGAAGCTGCGCCCAGGTCGGAAGCCACTGCCACATCTCCGGCGGCGCCGGCCTCGGCGGCGTTCTCGAGCCCCTGCAGGCGCAACCGGTCATCATCGAGGACAACTGCTTCATCGGCGCCCGCAGCGAGATCGTCGAGGGGGTCATCGTCGAGGAAGGCTCGGTCGTTTCCATGGGCGTCTTCATCGGCGCCTCGACCAAGATCGTCGACCGCAACACCGGCGCCGTCCATTCCGGCCGCGTCCCCGCCGGCTCCGTCGTCGTGCCCGGCTCCCTGCCCGCGAAGGTCCCCGGCGGGCCCTCCCTCTACTGCGCGGTGATCATCAAGCAGGTCGACGAGAAGACCCGCGCCAAGACGTCGATCAACGAGCTCCTGCGCGACTGAACGCCGTGGACGGACCCCTTCCCGGCGATCACGCGCAGGAGAGGATCGATCTTGCATGCGCCTTTCGCTGGTGCGCGCGCTGGGACCTCCATGAAAGCGTGGCCAACCATTTCAGCCACGCCCTCGGCGACGGCTCGCGCTTCCTGATCAACCCCAGGGGGCGCCATTTCAGCCGCATCCGGGCGAGCGAGCTGATGGTGGTCGACGCCCGCGACAAGGGGGTCATGGAGCGGCCCGACGCCCCCGATCCGACGGCCTTCGCCCTGCACGGCGCCATCCACCGCATCCGTCCCCGTATCCGCACCATCCTCCACGTCCACTCGAGGTACGCCACGGTGCTGGCCTGCCTGAAGGACCCGTCCCTGCCGCCGATCGAGTTCAACACCATGCGCTTCTACCGGCGCGTCGCCTTCGATCCCGACTTCGGCGGCATGGGTGTCGGAGACGAGGCCGAACGGGTCGCCGCCCTCACCGGCGACGATCCCGTCCTCCTTCTCGGCAACCACGGCGTCATGGTGTTCGGCCCTTCCATCGCCCAGGCGCTCGACGATCTCTACCACTTCGAACGGGCCTGCATGATCGCCGTCACGGCGCTTCAGACCGGACGCGAGCTCAATGTCGTCGACGCCGGGACCGCCGAAAGGACGGCCAGGGAGTGGATGGAGTACCCGGATCTCACGGACAATCACTTCCGTGAACTCAAGGCCATCCTCGACCGCGAGGAACCCGACTACCGGACTTGAGCCCGGCCGCAGGCCCGCAGCGTCACGCCCCGAATGATCAGGCGCAGCGACGGATTGCCGCCTTGCAACTGCTTCAGCACTGCGGTTCGGGAGACCGATGCGCGATCACGCCGGGGCCGGACACTCGCAATAGCCGCGGCCGGCATCGGGATTCCCGGGAGCATGGCGCCGCGTGGCGCATGCGGTTGTCGATGTCGAGGGCCGTGACCCTTGCCGTAGCGGGTTGTGATGGCTCCTCAGGCAGCGACGGCGTCACCCATGACATCGGCGTAGACGTCAAGATCGGCGAAGTCGTCCTTCATGTGGTCGGCATAGGTGAACGGCTGCCCATTCTCGTCCAGGGCAATGGTCTCGGCGAATCCGGGCTCGAGGAAGAACCCCATCGAGGATCGGTCGCGTCCCGTGCCGACGACCCTGTGCGGCGTGGCGGCAATACGGCCCCCGGTCATCAGCGACAAGGCGCGTCCGGCGTGGACCGAGAGCCGTCCGCCACCGCTGGGAACCTCGTGCCAGGTGCCGCCGCGCCCCTCGTACTGCAGGCCGCCAACCGAATCCTGCCACAGCACCGAGAGAACGCAGGCATCGGTGTGCCGGTGGGTGATGATGCGCCGTCCGGCGGCATCGACGCGCTCGGGCAGAGCTTCCCTGTGGGCGGCGACGAAACCGTCGGGCGGCGGCGGGTAGTGCAGGATACGCAATGTTCCGTTGCCGTCGCCGAACCGGGCCATCATGGGTGCGACGTCGAGCGCGGCGGCCACGGCGCCCATGACGGCCGCGGCGAGGGCGCGCAGATCCTCGAAGAGCGCTTCCGCCCCGGCACGCCAGCCGGCATGGGGCTCGTGTTCCGGCCACTGGTTCGATTCCTCCAGGAAGACCTTGACCGGGTGGTTCGCCGCGGCGCGGGACGGTCTCCTGGGTCCGAAGTCGAAGATCTCGTTGTGGGCCCAGCCGCGATCCTCGGGCAGCGGGAAGAAGCCGCGGTAACAGTGGCGGGCAACGGGCCGGTGCCGTCGCGTCGCCACCGCCAGCCGCTCGTCCAGGGGCAGCCGGAAGAAGTCGAGCAGGCCGCCGACCCGGCTGTCGAGCGCCGCGGCCCCCGGGAACCCTGTCGCGACGAAGCCGTTGCAGGTGTCCAGGGCGGCCAGCATGGCCGATCCCGTGGCCGCCGCGGCGTCCCGGGAGCCGTCGAACAGCGGCGCCGCGTCAACGGTCGTCAGTACAGGAAAGGCATTCGTCATGGTCCGGTCCCCGTCGTTGAACAGTCACGGGCCCTGTTGAGCGAAACGCCGTGGTTCCGAACGGCCCTCAAACGATGTCCGGGCTCCGGAGCCCTGTCAAGGTCGCCCGACACGGCCGGGGCGGCCTACTCTTCCCAGTCGTCGAAGGCGTTGGGGAACACCGTTTCGAGGGGCTGGCTCTCCGGCCAGTAGGCGGCGAAGCGGTCCCAGGCACTGGCGCTGGAACGGCGCACGCCCTCGAGCAGTTCCCTGCCGTTCCATCGCAGCACCCGCCCGTTCTCGACGAGGGTCCGGCCGTCGACGATGACGGTATCGATCACCTCGCCGTCGCAGCAGTGAATCAGCGCCTTGATCGGATCGAGGAACGGGCCCACGCGCGCACGCTGAAAGTCGACGAGCAGGATGTCGGCCCTGGCCCCCGGAGCGAGCCGGCCCAGATCGTCGCGGCCGAGCGCCCGGGCTCCGCCGAGGGTGGCCGCGTTGAACACGTCCCGGGCGTTGACGGCCTCGAAGTCGCGATCGGCGATCTTTCCCGTCAGGGCGACGGTCTTGAGTTCGCCCAGCAGGTCCTGCGGATAGGAGTCGGTGCCGATGGCGAGGTTGACGCCGGCGTCGAGATAGCGCTGGAACGATTCGAGACACACGCCCCGCCGCGCGAAGACCGTAGGCGAGTGGGCCACGCTCGTTCCGGTCTCGGCAAGCAGCGGGAGGTCGTCGCCCCTGGTGTAGGCGACCTGCGAATGGCCGGACGTGTAGAGACCGTGACCCAGCACCACCTCCGGTCCGAGGAACCCGAGGTCATAGAGCATGCCAACCGGCGTGCGGCCGGTATAGCGGATGGAATCCTGGAACTCGAGCACGGATTCGGCGAGATGCAGGGTAATGCCGATGCCGCAATCCCTGGCTGCCGCCTTGGTGCGGCGAAGGAGCTCGTGCGACGAGAGGTGGTACTCGAGCGGCACCAGGATGGCGCGCACCCGCCCGTCGTAGGCGCCGTCATACCTCTCGACGAAGGCCAGTGCCCGGTCGAGGGTGGCGAGGCCGTCGTCGGCGTGCCAGTGAATGTGATGGCGCCCGTCCTGGTCATAGTAGTGATGGGCGGAGCGCATGCCGGGAGACATGTAGATGCGGATGCCGAGTTCGCCCGCATGCGTGGCCAGGGGCCCCAGTTCCCCGTCCCCGGTCTCGCCTCCCAGCTCGCCGCCCATGTCGACGATGGTGGTGGAGCCGAAGCGCAGCAGGCACGAAAGGCTGTAGCGAATGGCGACATCCGCGTCCTCGAAATCATGGATCGTCGGGCCGTTGATTCCCTTGCTGGTGCAGTAGTTCATGAAACCCGAGCGAAAGAGCTCGGCGCGTCCGGCATCGAGGATCATGCGGTCCCCGGTGTGGGCGCCGACGTGAACGTGGGCATTGATGAGCCCGGGCGACACGAGATGGTCACGGGCGTCGATGGTGCGGTCGACAGGCCCCTCGTAGGTCCTGCCCACGTGAACGATGGTGCCGCCCCGATAGGCGACGACACCGTCGCGAAGAATGCGGTGCCTCTCGCCGTCAAAAGCGACGATCCAGCCGCCGTTGATCAGGGTGGTGGAAGGTTGTTCGGGCATCGGGTTCCCCGGACGGCCGTGGTGTCCCGCTCATGATACCCCACGGCCGGCACGGAAGAACGGGGAGCCCGGATGGTTCGTGCGCACCGGCGCGACGCCAGACAACATGACATTGAACGAAACCGCTTCGCGGAGGCGGCGGCCAGGTGTGCCTCCACTACGGCGAGGAGCGGTATTCGACCCCATTTGGCCTCACGGCGATGTGGTCTGGTCGATGCACGGTCCCATCAGATCAAGAAATGACGGGTCGCAGGCTTCATCCACGTGATTGTTGTTCCACAGACCGGAGAGACGCACGCGCTCCCGGTCGCTCGAGCGGCCCAGCCAGTCCGTCGAGGCGGGATCCGGCGATGCTGCGCGGTAATCGCTCAAGAGGGCAATGACGTTGCGCTCGATGAAACCTCGTTTGCTGGCGGGACCCGGCTCGTCTTCCACGCCGAGAAACAGGAAGGGCATGGCGCCGATGTAGCGACTCACCGCCACTTCGAGTTCGGCCTCGCTCTCCCTCACTTCGGCGCGCTCCACACCGAGCCGCCTCGCGGCTGTTCCCGGGTCTGCACCCACACCCCAGGACGGCGGACGGGGAATGCCGGACCGGCGCGCCAGAGCGATGCCCACCAGCAGACGGAACATCGAGCCCCGATGGTTCCCGCCGCAGGCACGGGCCGCGCCGCGGTGCTGTGAAAGCCGTCCCCACAATGTGCTCCTGCTTCCTGCCTTGAGAGCGTGTGTGCCAACACGAACGACGCGCAGACCGGTGCCCGACCGGGACCGCGTCTCCCCTGGTTCAAGGAAGAAGTAGAGTCCGCGTCCGGGCCAGGCCATGGCGCCGGTGCATTCAGAGAGAAGGCGGGTTCCGCCGACTCGTCCTTCCAGCCGGTCCATGAGCTCGTAGAATCGAAGCGTGTCGGAGAGCCGGTCAACCATGGAGGCGGGCGTTGAGCCATTGCATCTGCTCCCCCTGGCGCAGTCCGATCATGGGAACGCGCACCGCAAGGCCCCGGCGGCACAACGACGGTACCAGCAACTCCCGATACCGCTCACCCGCGAAGAAGACGACCGCATCGATGTCATCGAGGCATGTCTCGATCTCCGCCAGAACGTGCTGCGCCCACGCACGTCGTTCCGTGACGGACATCGCGTTCAGCGTTCGCTCGTACGGCCGGACTTCCTCGTCCGGATGGAGCAGACCGTACTCCGCCGAAAGTATGCGCCATGGATCGCCGGTCATCTCGACAAGTGCCCTTGCGTTCAGGAACCACGGCGACACGTAAAGATCCCTTGCGGGTGCAGGCGTATTGCGCTTCGTCTTGACGCACGACACCAGGTAGAGCGCGTGTCCTGGCGCCGGCGTCGCTGGCAGGACCGGTTTTCGGTCTGCAGCCCGCCGCGGCCCCGGATCGGGATTTCTCCTCCCGACGTCTTCCGTACCGCTTTCCATGTGTCCGCCGATGAATGCATAACGGAACTCCGTCGTTGTGCTCTGGCGGGGACCTCTCCGTTCCACCAGCCGCAGTCCGGCTTGCTCAAGCAGCAGTTTCGATCCGAGCGCGCTGCAGACCGCGGGAACACGGTTCCCCAGGTGCAGATCGCGGGCCACGTCACCGGCGCGGACAATCACTGTGTTCCTGCCGTCGCGACGTGCCGGGTCGATGTATCGGTCCGAAACATGCCGTCTGATTCTGTCGGCCCCGCTCTCGCCCGGGTTCATGTTCGACATTACCTGCCCAGTGCAAATGTCTGCGGCGCCCTGAGCGGCGCGGGCAGGACCGATTCGACTGCCGCCTTGCGGACCAGACCGGGCAACCGGCGGGGCAGAGCGTCGCCGGACGATCGCCTGGTTGTCATCACCATCTCCCAGGCCCTACTGCGGCTCGGTGTTGATGCGCGGGAATGCGACCTTGCCCCACAGTTCCGAGTCCGGGTTGCCGTCTATCTCCTGCCGCATGATGTCGAGAATGGCCGGCACAAGAGACGCCATGATCCGGCTGCCGTCCCGAACCTGATCCAGGCCGAAGCCACTGGGGTAGGTCGTGCCGCCGTGGAAGATCTGATTGCGCAAGGTATAGAGCCGGTCGAACAAGACCGACAACACGGTAGAGACATCCCGGCTCGACAAGGCCGCCAACGCGACTTTCTTGCTGCCGTCGAAGCGACGCCTCCAGTCACCGCTAGGATCGGAGGCCCACACCGCCTTCCAGAAAGGACGGTACACATACCGGTTTGACAGCAGGACCCGGATCGGTCCGGGGAACTTGTCCCAGACGATCCTTTCGAGCACACCGGCCTCGTCCTGTTCCACGATGTTGCGGAGGAAAGTCCTGAAGCGGTCGGCCTCGGTCTCCCTGGCTTCCTCCCCTTCGACGAACCACCGCAGTGCCGACTCGTCTCCGTAGGCGGCGTTGAACGCAATCCACAGGAACACGAACCGTTCGACGTCTTCCGTCCCCGTCCTCTCGCTCCGCTCAAGCCAGGTAGAGGCGCGGCGCATGCGATCCGCGTTGTGCTGCCGCTGCGGAGCGGGTTCGCCGGTTTGTGGGGACTCAGGCATGCATCGTCGCTACTTGAGGTCAGGAAACACCATTGTAACCGAATCGCGATCCTTGAGGCTGACCGCCAAGGGAGAGGACGTCGTCAAACATGGTATCTGCGTACTGCCTCCCGATCCGCGAAGCGTGCATAGCGCAGGGTCACCGAAACCTGCCAGTGACCAGGGAGCCTCGCCGCTATCGGAAGCGTCACGCCAATCAGGACGGCGTGCGAGGCGAAGATGTGGCAGATGATGCGATCGACAGGCCCTGCCCGCGCGAATGAGGGTGTCGCCCCGACAGCCGACGATCCAGTCGCCGTTGATCAGGGTGGTGGACGGTTGCTCGGGCATCGGGTTCCCCGGACGGCTGATCGTGCTAACCCACGGCCGGCGCGGAAGAATGGAGGGTCCCGGGAACGACTGACGACGGGCGGTCCGACCGTGTGCCGGGCGGTTGAGGTTTGCGGAATGCTGCGGCCGCGGGATAGCTTCCGATGCCGGCGGCACGGCCATCCGGTGACTTGAGAGCGAGAGCACCGTGTCCGAACCCATGCGACAGTTGATGTTCCTGATGCTGCTCCTCGTCCAGGGCACGGCCTGGGGCGCGCAGTTTGCCATGCTGAAGCTCGCCATGGAGGGCGGCTACGACGAAGTCACGGTGTTGTTCATCGCACTGTTCGTCGTTTCCGTGTGCTACTTTGTGATCCTTGTGGCGCGCCGGTCGCTGTTTCGGCTGAACGTCGAGATCCTCGTCTTCCTGTTCGTCACCGGCTTGCTCGGCTACGTCATCCCGTTGCTGGCCGTCCTCTACGCCGCGCCCTACCTGCCGGCCGGGATCATGACGATGATCGCATGCCTCACGCCGGTGGTGACGGTCGTCGTCGCCCTGTTGCTGAGGACGGAGAAGGTCTCGCGCGCGCGGGTTGCAGCTGTCGTTCTCGGGGTTGTTGCGGCCTTTCTCGTCGTCGTCCCCGAGCTTTCCCTTCCCGGACTCGGGACCGTCCCATGGATGGTGCTGGTCGGTCTGGTTCCGCTCTGCTACGGAGTCGAATCGATCTACGTGTCGGCGCGCTGGCCGGCCAGTCTCGATGCCTGGCAGGTCGGGTTCGGCGAGGCCGCCGCCGCAGCGGTTCTCGTTCTTCCCCTGGTCGTTCTCTTCGGCGATTCGCCCCCGTCCCTGCAATGGTCCGTTGCGGAGCTGGGGATCGCGCTGTTTGTCCTTCTGGCGCTGGTAGAGATCGTCCTCTACTTCTACATCATCCAGAACACGGGCGGTGTCCTGGTGAACTTCGGCCTGCTCGTCGCGCTGTTCGCCGGAATCGGCTGGGGCATCGCGATGTTCGGCGAAGACCACGACGCCATGGTATGGGGCGCTGCCGTGGTGATGCTGGGATCGCTGGGGCTGCTCGGTGTCGACGCGGTGAAGAGGGGATCGGAGGCCGCGTCTGGCGACGGCCGGGGCCCTTCTTCTCCGTGAATTCAGCTCCATACCCGAAGGGGAGGAGCCCCGGGCCTGGGCGTTCCGCTCAGTAGCGGACGGACACGAGGTAGAGGCCGCAGGCGGGCGCCGTCACGCCGCAGGCCCGGCGGTCCCTCCTTTCGAGGGCATCGCGCAGATCGTCCGGTGTCCACCGGCCTTCGCCGACATGGACGAGCGAGCCGACCATGCTGCGGACCTGGCGGTGCAGGAAGGAGCGGGCCCGCGCCGTCACCTCGATCGTCTCTCGCCCGGCGCTCACGCCGAGCTCGTCCAGGGTCTTCACCGGGGATGCCGCCTGGCACTGGGCATCGCGGAAGGTCGTGAAGTCGTGCCGGCCGACCAGGACCTGCGCCGCCTCGTGCATGGCGCCGGCATCAAGGGTTCTGGGCACGTGCCAGGCCCGGTTGCGCTCGAGCGCGAGCGGCGCCCTTCGCGAGACGATGCGGTAGCGGTAGAGCCTCTCCACGGCATCGAAACGGGCATGGAAGGCGCCGTCGACCCGTTCGCAGGCAAGCACGGCGACAGGCCGGGGACGCAGGTGCTGGTTGACCGCGTTGCGGACGGTCCATGCCGGCCAGTCCCCCGCCAGGTCGACGTGGGCAACCTGGGCGAGGGCGTGAACGCCGGCATCGGTCCTGCCGGCGCCGGCAACGGTGACATCCTCCCGGCAGAAGGCGCGGAAGGCCTCCTCGAGCGCCTGCTGGACCGACGGACAGTGGCGCTGCCGCTGCCAGCCGGCGTAGCCGGTTCCGTCGTACTCGATCTCGAGCCGGTAGCGCGGCATCGCCTCAGGCCAGCCGCGTCCCGGGTTCGAGCCTGGCGCCGCGCAGCCAGGAGGCGCCGTCGGCCGCCGTCCTGCCGGCGGCGCGGACCTTCACCAGGCGCAGCGCGCCCGTGCCGCAGGCCACCGCGGGCGTGCGGTCGAGAAGCGTTCCGGGCGCGCCGCCGCCCGGCGCGGGTTCCGCCTCAAGGATTCCGACGTCTCCCGACGGCGCCGTGAAGAAGGCCCCCGGACGGGGGGCCATGGCGCGAACCCTGCGGTCGAGCTCGCGGGCCCCGAGGCGCCAGTCGATGCGGCCGTCCTCGCGGGAGAACTTCCCGGCGTAGGTGGCCGAGGCGGCATCCTGGGGAACGGACTGCTCCTGCAGCGCCTCGAGGCGGGCGAGAAGGCCGGGGAGCCTGGACGCCCCCAGGGAGGCGAGGCCGGCTTCGAGGCTTTCCGTCGTGGCGCGCGCCGGAACGGGCACGGGGACCTGCGCCAGGATGGCGCCGGTATCGAGACCCTCGTCCATCCGGAAGACGGTGAGGCCGGTTTCCCGGTCTCCGTGGAGGATGGCGTGGGCCGCGGGTGCTGCACCCCGCCAGCGGGGCAGCAGCGAGGGATGGAGGTTGATGCAGCCCAGCCGCGGCGCCTCGAGGATGTCCCGGGGAAGGATCAGCCCGTAGGCCGCGACCACCGCCACGTCGGCCTCGAGGGTCCTGAACCACGAGACGACGTCATCGCCGCGCAGCGAAGGCGGCGTCGCCACCGCAAGACCGAGATCCAGGGCCCGCACGTGGACCGCGGTCGGACGCGGCTGCAGGCGCCGGCCGGCGGGCCGCGGGGGCCGGGAGAGGACGGCGGCGACGTCGTGGCCAGCGTTCACCACGGCTTCCAGCGCCGGCAGCGCAAACGGCGCCGTCCCCATGAAGACGATCCTCATGGCGCTCACGCGCTGTCGCGAAGCCGCGCCTTCTTCCACTTGGTCATCTTGCGGACGATCAGCTTGCGGCGCAGGGACGAGAGGTGGTCGACAAAGAGGATGCCGTCGAGGTGGTCGATCTCGTGCTGAACGCAGCGCGCGAGAAGGCCGTCGGCCTCGATCCCGCGCCGCGCGCCCGTCTCGTCCTGGTAGGCGACATGCACGCCCGCCGGACGCTCGACCATGGCGAAGAGTTCGGGAAACGACAGGCAGCCCTCGTCGAACTCGACCCGCTCGTCGGATGAGCGTGTGATCTCCGGGTTGACCATCCGCAACGGCCGCCGCGTCCCGTCCCGCCTGGCGACATCCACCACCATGATCCGCCGCGCAACACCGACCTGGATGGCGGAAAGACCGAGGCCCTTCTCGGCGTACATGGTCTCCAGGAGATCGTCGAGCAGCCGCCGGACGCCGTCGTCGACGGTTTCGACCCTGGACGACACGACCTTGAGGCGCGGATCGGGAGCGAAGATGACCGGCATGACCGTCATGCTGCGATGATCCTCCTCACGCGGCCCTGCTCTTGAGAATCTGGACCACGGCGCGGGCGGATTCAATGTACGGGCACGCGGCGGCGCTTCAGACCGTGCGGCGGGCCTGCATCGCCGCTCCGAGGGTGCCGTCGTCGAGGTAGTTGAGCTCGCCGCCGACCGGGACGCCGAGCGAAAGCCGCGTCACGGCGACGTCGCATCCGGCGAGCGCCTCCGCGAGGTAGTGGGCGGTGGTCTGGCCGGGGACCGTGGCGCCGGTGGCGATGATCACCTCCCGCACCTCGGGCGAACGCGCCCGGGTGACGAGGCCGGCAATGCGAAGGTCGTCCGGCCCAATGCCGTCGAGCGCGGAGAGCGTGCCGCCGAGGACGTGGTAGCGGCCGCCGAACACCGCCGAGCGTTCCAGGGCCCACAGGTCATCGACATTCTCGACGACACAGACCAGCGAAGGATCGCGCCTTGCGTCCCGGCAGATCGCGCAGGGTTCCTGCGTGTCGAGATTGCCGCAGCCCGGACACGTCCTGATGCGGCGCGCCGTATCCTCGAGTTCGCGGGCGAGATTGACCAGAAGGGTGTCGCGGTGCTTGAGAAGATGGAGGACCACACGCCGGGCCGAGCGCGGCCCGAGACCGGGAAGACGCGACAGCAGCGTTGCCAGGCGATCGATTCCGGGACCCATGACCGTCAGAACGGCAACTTCAGACCCGGGGGCAGCTGCAGATCGCCGGTCACCTCGGCGGTCTTCTCGCGGGCTTTCACCTCGACCTTGGCGGCGGCATCGTTGATCGCCGCGACGATCAGGTCCTCCATCAGGACCCTGTCGTCCCGGTCGATGATCGAGGGGTCGATCCACAGGCTGGAGAGCCTGTGCCTGCAGGTCATGACGGCCTTCACCAGGCCTGCGCCGGCGATGCCCTCGACCTCTATCGAATCGAGATCGCTCTGCAGGGACTCCATCCGGGACTGCATCTTCTGGGCCAATTCCATCATCTTCACGAAGTTCATGGTCTGCCGTTCCCCGTGTGCGTGTTGTCCGGCTCCTGGATGCCGACGATCGTGGCGCCCGGAAAGGTCTCCAGGATGCGCTCGAGATCGGGCTCCCGCTTGACCTCGTCGAGCCGCTCCTGCCTGCGCCTCTCCTCCGATGCCGCCACCGTGGGCTCGCCGCCGTCGTCCGAACGCGCCACGCGCCATTCCCGCCCGGTCCATGCGCCGAGCCGGGCCGCAAGGGTCCCGGGCAGGTCCCCGGGCGCGCCTTCGGCAAGGCGGACGACGATGTCGCCGACGGCATAGGAGACGAGATGGACATGGTTGCGCAGGAGCGTGAGGAGCCGGACCTCGCCGTGGCGCTCGACAAGGGCGAGGAGGGCGGCAAAATCCTCAGGCGCCGGGTCGCGGACCTCGGCTGCGGCGGCGGCGCTACGGGGCGGCGGCGCCGGGTCGCGGACCTCGGCGGCCGCGGTGCCGCCCCGCGCCGGCGGCGGCGCCGGGTCCTTGAGGGCCTTGAGAGCCTGTTCGGGAGTCGGCAGGGTCGACGCGTGGGCCAGCCGGATCAGCGTCATCTCCACGGCCTGCAGGCTATCGGGGGCGCTGTTCGCCTCGCCCAGCCCCTTGAGGAGAATCTGCCAGGCGCGGGTGAGATGGGGCACGCCGAGGGATTCCGCCATGGCGGCACCCTCGACCCTTTCGAACTCCGGCGCGGCCTGTTTCGCCGCCTCCGGAACCACCTTGCAGCGTGTCAGCCAGTGGGTGAGCTCGAGGAGATCCTCGAGAACGGCGGCGGGATCGACCCCGGAAGCGTACTGCTCCGCCAGGCCCTCGAGCGCATCGGCGGTCCGTCCCGACAGCACGTCGCGAAGGAGGGCGAAGATCCGTCCCCGGTCGGCGAGCCCGAGCATGGCGCGGACATCGGCCTCGTTCACCGAGCCGCGGCCCTGGGCGATGGCCTGATCGAGGATGGAAAGACCGTCGCGCACCGAACCGTCCGCCGCCCGGGCGATCATGGCGAGCGCCCCGTCGGTGGCCTCGGCGCCCTCCGAGCCGGCGACCTCGGCGAAGTAGCCGGCGAGTTCCGCGGCATCGAGGCGGCGCAGGTCGAAGCGCTGGCAGCGCGACAGGATGGTCGCGGGAATCTTGCGCAGCTCCGTCGTCGCGAAGACGAACTTCAGGTGTCCGGGCGGCTCTTCCAGAGTCTTCAGCAGGGCGTTGAAGGCCGGCAGGGAGAGCATGTGGACCTCGTCCACGATGTAGACCTTGTAGCGGCCCATCGACGGCCTGTAGCGCGCCGCATCGAGCAGCGCGCGCATGTTGTCGACGCCCGTGTGGCTCGCCGCGTCGACCTCGAGGACATCGACGTGGCGGTCGGCGGCAATGGCCCTGCACTGTTCGCACGCGCCGCAGGGCTCGGCCGTCACGTCGTCGCCCCGGCCGGCGCAGTTGAGCATCCGCGCAAGAATCCGCGCCGTCGTCGTCTTGCCGACGCCGCGAACGCCGGTCAGCAGGAAGGCCTGGGCGATTCTGCCGCTCTCGACCGCATGGCGCAGCGTGCGCACGAGAACGTCCTGGCCGCGCAGGTCGCCCAGGCTCTGCGGGCGGTACTTGCGCGCAAGGACGCGGTATCCCTCGGTTTCCGTGTCGGCTGGTGCCATGGCGTTCCCTGGTGATCAGGACTCGCCCGGGGCCGGCTGGACCACGCGCGTCGGCGAATCTGCGGGCTGGAGGAAGGCCGGTCCGACCCGGCTGATTCCCGCTACGGCTGCTTCCTTCCGGACCTGACCGGGTTCACGGGCCAATACCGTCCATTCCGACCCTCCAGTGCGACACATTAGCCGCCGCGGCCGGCGCCTGACAAGCTTCGTTGCATGGCGGCAGGCCCCGTGCGAACGTCCGCGCATGGTCGACCTTGCGCACTACAGCGGCGAACTCATCGACCGTGCCGGCGAGCTGCGCAGCGACGACGCGTGGATCCAGGCCCGGCTCCGGGATCCCCGGACCAGGCTCGTTCCCGTCCACAACGGGCGCAACCTGCTGCGCGGCCGGCGTGCGGCCTACCTCTCTGCGGCCTCGATGGCGGAGGTCCCCGGCGAGCCGATCTTCCTCGGGATCGACGAACTCGGCCCGCTCTTCGCCGTCGACGTGTCGCACCTCGGGGAGCACGAACTCGGCGCCGGCGACGGGGACTGCGCCTTCGAGGAGCTCTACGGCATCGCCACCCAGCTCAAGCGCCGCGACGCGTCGCTGCTTTCCCACGCCTCGTGGCTCGTGCGCTGGCGCCGGCTCCACCGGTTCTGCGGCTGCTGCGGCCATCCCACCGAGGCGCGCGAGGCCGGACACGTCCGGGCCTGCACGAACGGCGCCTGCGGACTCCTTACGTTCCCCAGGACCGACCCGGCCGTCATCATGGTCACCGAGTACGGCGACCGCTGCCTGCTCGGCCGCCAGGCCGGCTGGCCGGGCCGCATGCACTCCTGCCTGGCGGGCTTCGTCGAACCGGGCGAATCGGCCGAGGAGGCCGTGGTCCGGGAGGTCCGCGAGGAATCGGGACTCGACGTCAGCCACGTGCGCTTCCATGCGACCCAGCCCTGGCCCTACCCCTGTTCGCTGATGCTCGGCTTCTTCGCCGTGGCCCGTCACGACCGCCTCGCCATCGACACGCGGGAACTCGCCGAGGCCCGCTGGTTCAGCCGCGACGAGCTCGTTTCGGCCGACCTCGACATCGATCTGCCGCGCCGCGACTCGATCGCGCGCGGCCTGATCGACGCGTGGATAGCCGCGGGATAGAGTGCGCCGGGCCCTGCGCGACACGGGAGACGGTGATCCATGAGCTGCCTGGAGATTCTTCAGATACCGGTGCTGAGCGACAACTACGTCTATCTCGCGCACTGTCCCGAGACCCGCCGGACCGCCGTCGTCGATCCGGCGGTGACGGGACCCGTCCTCGATGCCGCCGCGGACCGGGGCTGGACGATCACCCACATCCTCAACACCCATCACCACGGCGATCACACCGGCGGCAATCTCGAGATCAAGGCCGCCACCGGATGCACCATCGTCGGGCCCGGACCGGACCGCGACCGGATCCCCGGCATCGATGTCGAGGTCGACGACGGCGATATCGTCATGCTGGGCCGGGCAGAAGCCCGCGTGTTCTTCGTCCCCGGACACACGCGCGGCCACATCGCCTACTGGTTCATGGAATCCAGCGCGCTGTTCTGCGGCGACACGCTGTTCGCCATGGGCTGCGGCCGCCTGTTCGAGGGCACGCCGGCCCAGATGTGGCAGTCGCTCCAGAGACTCATGGCGCTGCCGGATTTCACCCGGGTCTATTGCGCCCACGAGTACACCCAGGCCAACGGGCGCTTCGCGCTCAGTGTCGAATCGGACAACGAGGACCTTGTGAGGCGCATGGCGGCGGTCGACGACATGCGGGCCAGGGACCTTCCGACGGTGCCCTCCACCATGGCCGAGGAGAAGGCGACCAACCCGTTCCTGAGACCGTACAGCCGCTCGCTGAGGAGGAGCCTGGGGATCGCCAGCGCCCATGCGGTGGACGTGTTCGCCGAAACCAGGTCCCGCAAGGACAGGTTCTGAAGCCAGGCTACCGCCAGATCGGCCGGCCGGAACCGGGCAGGCCGTAGCCGGACCACTTCGCCGTCACGCTCTCGATGACCTCGTCGCTCATCCTGATCGGCGTGCCCCACGGCCTGTCGGTCTCCCCGGGAAGCTTGTTGGTGGCGTCCATGCCGAGCTTGCCGCCGAGCCCGGAGACCGGGCTCGCGAAGTCGAGGTAGTCGATGGGCGAGCGTTCGATCACGGTGATGTCGCGGGCCGGGTCCATCCGCGTCGAGACCGCCCACATCACGTCCTTCCAGTCCCGGGCATCGATGTCGTCGTCCACGACGATGACGAACTTCGTGTACATGAACTGCCGCAGATAGGACCAGACCGCCATCATCACGCGGCTTGCGTGGCCGGCATAGGCCTTCTTCATGGAGACCACCGCGATGCGGTAGCTGCACCCTTCCGGCGGCAGCCAGAAGTCGACGATTTCGGGGAACTGCTGGCGCAGCAGCGGAATGAAGATCTCGTTGAGCGCCATGCCGAGAACGCTGGGCTCGTCCGGCGGGCGGCCCGTGAAGGTCGACAGGTAGATCGGATCCCGGCGCATGGTGACGGCGTCGACGGTGAACACCGGAAACCGCTCGACGGCGTTGTAGTAGCCCGTGTGGTCTCCGTAGGGGCCCTCGTCGCCCCATTCGTCGAGGGAGACATGGCCCTCGAGGACGATCTCCGCCTGCGCGGGCACCTTCAGCGGAATGGTCCTGCAGCCCACCAGGTCCAGCCTGGCGCCGCGCAGCAGGCCGGCGAAGCGGTACTCGCTCAGGGTGTCCGGCAGCGGCGTGACCGCGGCGAGGATGGTGCCCGGATCGGCGCCGATGACGACGGCGGCGGGCAGGGGATCGGGCCGGCGCCGCCTCCAGCGGTCGTGGTGCTGGGCGCCGCCCCGGTGCTTTAGCCAGCGCATCAGGGTGGTGTTGCGGCCCGTGACCTGCATCCGGTAGATGCCCAGGTTGACCCCGTCCCTCCCGTCGCCACCCGGACCTTGGGTGACGACGAGGGGCCAGGTGATGAGCGGCGCCGGCTCCCCCGGCCAGCAGGTCTGGACGGGCAGGCGGCCGAGGTCCACGTCGCCGCCGGCAAGGACGATCTCCTGGCACGGGGCCCGCGACACGGTCTTCGGCTTCATCGCCATGACGGTCTTCAGCAGCGGCACGGCGTCCATGGCCTCGCGCCACGATCCGGGCGGCTCGGGCTGGCGCAGGAAGGCGAGGGTCTCGCCGACCTCGCGGAGCCGCTCCGGCGTCCTCTCCATGCCGGCCGCCACCCGCTCGACCGTGCCGAAGAGATTGACCAGGACCGGCATCCGCCAGGGGGAGCCGTCGGCGGCGACGACGTTCTCGAAGAGCACGGCCGGCCCCTTGTCGGCAAGCAGCCGCGTCTGGATCTCCGTCATCTCCAGGTACGGTGAGACGGGTGCGCGGACGCGGACGAGCTCCCCGGAGCCTTCCAGTCCCGCGATGAATTCCCTGAGCGACCGGTAGGCCACCGTCTTACCTCCCGCCGTCAGCTTCGGACATCGCCGCCCTGACTCTCCCACCAGGCCGACCACGTGTCGAAGTCCGGCCCGATGTCCTCGCCGGTGATCGCGCGCAGGGACCAGGAGGCGAACCAGCGGACATCCTGGGACGTGTCCTTCAGCGCGGCGATGAGATCGGGGACGGCGCGCCCGTCGCCGATCCTTCCCAGCGACCACGCCGCCTCCCAGCGGACCCTCTCGTGCTCGTCCAGGAGCACGTCGACAAGCGCCGGCACGGCGGCGCTGTCGCCCACGTGACCCAGGGCGGAGGCGACCGAGGCGCGGACGGAGGCGCTCGGTTCCCGGAGCGAGGGCAGCACGCTCTCCACGCCCCAGGCGTCGATCATGGCGTGGCACAGCATCTCGATAAATCCGCCCGGCCGCTCCAGCGTCTCCAGGAACGGGGCGTTCTGCGGCGCCTCGTAGCCGTGGTTGATCAGGATCTCGAAGGGCCGCTCGATGGTGGACCGGAACTCCCGGGCGCCGCCCTGGCCGGCGGGCCCCTCGATGACGACGGCGCCCGAGAGGGCCGCGCCGGAATAGAGATAGCTCCTGTCGAACTCGATGTAGAGCCTGCCGAGCGCCTGACCCTCGACGGAGACCCAGAGCGCCCATCCACCGGCCGCCGGGACGTCGAGCGGTTCGATGCCGGCGGCCAGGAGCATGTCCTCGACGAACTCGAGAACCGGAAGCTCGAAACCGTCGAGCACGTGGAAGACCGGTTTGGTGGGCTTGCGGTAGAGGTACGTCTGGTCGACGGCGACCGCCACCTGGTCCGGCGGCGCGGCGGCGGGGATCGCCGGCCGGACCAGGACGGTGGCCGCCAGCACCAGAGGCAGAATGATGCGATTCGACATGACAGGGCCACTCTAGACCGTCGGCCCCCGGGATTCAGCGTTCGGCTTCCCCGCGCCACGCCTCGTAGTCGCTGACGGCCTGCTCGAGCATCGCGGGCGTCATGCCGTCCTTGAGGAGCGCCAGGTTGGCCGCGGCCGGGGGATCGCCGGCCGCGGCCGCCGCGCTCAGCCAGCGGAAGGCGCCGGGAAGATCCCGGGGCGCCGCGGACAGCATCAGGAAGCCGAGCAGGGACATGGCGTCGACCTCGCCCGAACGGGCAGCGGCGGCGAGAAGGCCGCGAACGGTTTCGGCATCCGCATCGCCGGTCCCGAGGAGAATGTGCGCCAGACGCACCTGGGCGCGGGCGTGATCCTGCGCCGCGGCCGCGGCATACCACTGCCTTGCCTTCTCCAGGTCGACGGGAAGCGGATCCTGGGATTCGGGCACGTATCCGAAGGCCATTCCGGTCTCGTAGCCGTAGCCCAGGAAGAACTGCGCCTCGGCATTGCCGGCCAGGGCCTGCTCCCGGTACCACGCCATGGCCTCGACGTAGGAACCCGGCACCTCGCCGCCGCCGGCGTCCACGCTCCAGACAAGGCCCGGTGCGGCGATGGCCAGGATGCACAGGCCTGTGCGGAGCCCTTCGGCCAGGTTCACAGCAGTCACTCCCGCCTTGATTGGCATGTCCAACTGGATTGAGGGATCGACGACAACCGTCAGGTGACCCGTGAACCGGTCGGCGGCGGATACTACTTCCAAGTATGGCAAAAATGCTACCGTTTCGTCGCGGTCGGTCCGCAGTTGCGCAGCGTTTCGTCCAGCAGGCGGCGCGCGGCCTCGTCGGGCGCGGCCGCTCCGCGCGCGACCTCTTCGGCCAGGACGTCGAAGAGGGGATGGTGGACGGCCCGCTCGCGCGCGAGCGCCTCGAGGGCCTCGAGAATGTCGTCCCGCACCCTCCGGCGGGCCCGCCCCGCGCCGGACCCGCCGGCGGACGCGCCCATGCGATCGGCCAGCTCGGCGATCCCGGTCCTGCGGCTGGCGACGGTCATGAGGACCGGCGGCGCGGTATCGGCGCGGTACGAGACGGCGCTCTCGAGGATCGCCCTCGTGGCCGGCGCATCGGGCAGATCGGCCTTGTTGACGACGACGATGTCCGCGGTCTCCAGGATTCCCGCCTTCGCGGCCTGGATGGCGTCGCCGGAACCGGGCGGCCAGACGAGCAGGCGAACGTCGGCAAGTCCTGCGACCTCGGTCTCGGACTGCCCGGTGCCGACCGTCTCCACGATCACGATGTCGCATCCCGCGGCATCCATGACGTCGATCACGGCCGAGGCCGGGCGGGCAAGGCCCCCGAGGCGTCCCCGCGACGCCAGGCTGCGGACGAAGACCCCGCGATCGCCGGAGTGCTCGACCATGCGGATGCGGTCGCCGAGGAGGGCCCCGCCGGTGAGCGGGCTGGACGGGTCGACGGCGAGGACCGCGACGGTCCGCGACCGCTGGCGGAACTCGCGAAGGAGGGCGCCCGCCAGTGTCGACTTCCCGGCGCCCGGCGGACCGGTGATGCCCACGACGAGGGCCTTGCCGGCCTCGAGCCGCGCCCGGCGCGCGATCTCCACGGCGCCGTCGCCGCCGTTCTCCACGGCGGTGATGGCGCGGGCCAGCGAAGACCTGTCGCCCCGTGTCATGGCGCCGAGCCAGGCCGGAGAAGCGTTGTCCGTCATGATCGGGGGAGAATATCGCCGGCGCGCGCCCGGACAACCGCCTTGATTCCGCCGGTGGAATGGCCACGATCGCCGTGTGAGCGCCATCGACACCCTCGAGCTGCAGCGCCTTGCGGGGGCCAATCCGCCGTGCGCCCCGGTCCGCGGCGTCGACCTCGGGGTCGAGGCCGGCGAATGCCTCGCCCTGCTGGGTACGGCCGGATCGGGACGTGCGAGCCTGTGCCATCTCGTCGCCGGTTTCGGGCAGCAGACCGCGGGCCGCATCCTGTTCAACGGCCACGATCTCGCGGGCGTGCCGGCGCACGGCAGGCCCTTCACGCTCGTGACCGGGAACGACGCCCTCTTTCCCCACATGAGCGTGGCGCGGAACGTGGCCTGGAGCCCCGGGTGGGGACAGGCCGGCCGTGGCGCGGAGATCCTTGCCGGTCTCGGGTGCGAGGCGCCCGGGGAGGCGATGCCGGGGGACCTCGATCCGCAGGAGCGCCAGCTGGTGGCGCTCGCCAGGGCGCTCGCGGCCGGGCCCCGCGTCCTCCTCGTCTCGGGCGGCCTCGACCGCCTCGATGCGGCGGCCGCCAGGCGGACCCTGGCGCGCCTGCGGTCCATGCAGCAGACCTCGGGCATGACCCTCGTCACGACCGCCCGCGACGGCGAGGAGGCCATGGCCACCGCCGGCCGGATCGCCGTCATGAAGGGCGGGACGGTGGTCGAGAGCGGCAGTCCGCAAGCGCTCTACCGGACGCCGCGGACGGCCCTGGCGGCCCGGATGACGGGTCCCGCCAATCTCGTTCCCTCAGGCCTCCTCGGCGGCCGCGAGGACGCCGCGGCCGGACCGCGGCCGGCGGGCCGGCGGTGGGCGGCGCTGCTGAGGCCCGACACGGTCCGGCTCCACGTCAGGCGTCCAGACGGCGCCCGGCCGTTCCTCGAAGGACGGGTCGCCGGCCATGCGTGGTCGCCGGGTGGCCTCCACGTCGAGGTCAGGGTCCCGGGCATGGCCGAACCGCTGAGGGTCCGCGTCGCGGCGGGACGCCTCGATGCCGATGACTTGCCAGAAGGCCGCCGCGTATGGTCTGAATGGGAGAGCGGGGCGGCGGTCGCCGTCGCCACCGACGGGGACACCGACTGCGGGGTATGCGATGAGTGAGCCGAAGACCATTGCCTTCTTTCCGGAAGCCGCCTTCGGACCGGCGCTCAACTCGGTAGGCATCGCCCAGGCCTGCCGCGACATGGGCCACAGGCCCGTGTTCCTGGCCGATCCCGGATTTGCCGGCGTGTTCGAGGGCTACGGCTTCGAGGAGCACCTGGTGCCGATGTCGGAGCCCATGGAACCGGAGGCCATGGCGCGCTACTGGTCCGACTTCATCAACGGGCAGATCCCGAACTTCCGCACGCCGCCCATCGAACAGATATCGACCTACATCAAGGCCTGCTGGGAGGCGATCGTCGAGACCTCCGTCTGGGCCGAGAAGGCGCTGCCGGCGGTCCTCGGGACGGTGAAGCCGGACCTCATCTGCGTCGACAATGTCGTCCTCTTCCCCGCCACCAAGCGCCACGGCGTCCCCTGGGCGCGAATCATCTCGTGCAGCGAGAACGAGATCGAGGATCCCGACATCCCGCCGCATCTTTCCGGCTGCCGCGAGGACGACACGGAGGGATTCGCCCGCTATCGCCGCAAGTTCGAGGAGGAGATCGGGCCCATCCACGCGAGGTTCAACGAGTTTCTCGTCTCCTGCGGCGAGGAGCCGTATCCCGTCGGCCAGTTCTTCGAGACCTCGCCGTGGCTCAACCTGCTCCACTATCCCAGACCCCTGGCCTTCAACCGCCGCCACCCGCTCGACGAGGAGAAGTTCGTCTACCTGGAGGGATGCATCCGCGAGGAGGAGGCTTACCACATTCCCCGCTTCGGACGGCACGACGACAAGCCGCTCGTCTACGTCAGCTTCGGCAGCCTGGGCTCGGGCGATACCGACCTGATGAAGCGGCTGCTGGCGGCGCTCGGCACCATGCCGTACCGCGTGCTGGTCAATGTCGGCGACTACGCGGACGCCTACGACGACGTCCCCGCCAACTGCCACATCGAGAGCTGGTATCCGCAGCCCTCGGTCATCGCCGCGGTCGACGCCGTCATCCACCACGGCGGCAACAACAGCTTCAACGAGTGCCTCTACTTCGGCAAGCCGGCGCTCATCATGCCCTATTGCTGGGACGGCCACGACAACGCGGCCCATATCCACGAGAGGGGTTACGGTCTCGGCATGGAACGCTACACCTGGAGCGACGCCGACGTCGCCGCCGCCCTCGAGCGCATGCTCACCGACGGCGCCATGCGGCAGCGCCTCGACGTGCTCGCGGCGCACATGCAGGCCGAGGACGGCCGCAGGAAGGGCGCCCGGGCCCTCGACAGGCTTCTCGGGCAGACAACGTGACCGCGCCCGCGGTCCTTCCCGGCCGCGCGCCGGACGAGGCCGCGCTCGACGACTGGGGTCCGGTGGACGAACCCGTCGGCCGGCCCGTGTCGCGGACTTCCGGCACGCTCCTTGCCGGCGGCTCCGGCAGCTTCCCCGAGGCGGGGTACTGGCGCTGCACCGAGGGCCGCTGGCGCTGCGAGATCGCGCGGTCCGAGTTCTGCCATTTCCTCGAGGGCGACTGCACCTACCATGGCGACGACGGCAGTACTATCGAGGCGACCGGCGGGGTGACGGTATGGTTTCCCGCAGGCTGGACGGGCGAGTGCCTCGTCCGCACGGCGGTCGCCAAGGTCTACGTGATCGTCTGACCGGAGGAGAATCGGCGTCATGCACCGGATCCTGTTCGCGGCCGCGGCCCTGCTGGTCGCACTCGACGCCGCGGCCGACGATGTTCCGCGCCTTCGCGAGGCCACGGACTCATTGCTCCGGTCCCTGCTGCCGGACGACGGCGAGGCGGTCTTCGACTACCGCATCGAGATGGCCGAAGGCAGCGACGGCGCTGTCGTCGCCACGGTTCTCGATCCGGTGATCAGCGGCGGCGACCGCCGCCTCGTCTTCGACGACATGGCTGTCGTTTACGTTCCCGAGGACGACATGCGCTGGCGTGCCTCGACGCCCATTCCGTCCTTCAGGGTCCTCAGCAAAGGCGGCGCCCCGGAGGCGGCGTTCACCGCCAGGGGAACACTGACGTGCCTCCTCGACATCGATCTTGCGTTCTGCGAGCGCGGAACGATCGACGGCACGGACCTTCTTCTCGCGGATGCCGGCGAGCGGACGTCCTACCTCGCGGCAGAGCGGGTTTCCGGCGAGACCGTCCTCGACGCCGGCACCCCGGACTCCCGGTCGAGCCGCATGGAGGTGGTGTTCGGCGGCGTCTCCCTTGTCACGCCCGACACGGGCGCCGTGATCGTCCGGGACATGCTCCTGACGGCCGCCGGGCTCGAGGCCGGCCCGGAGATCGCCGAACTGGAGGGATCCCTCGAACTCCAGGGGATCGCCGCCGCCCGTTCCGACTTCGCCGCCGACCGGTTCTCGGCGGCGGTTTCGCTGACGGGTCTCCTCGGCGACGACGGCACGGTGCGCGTGCGGCTGAGCCACGGCGGCCTGCGCAGCGGCGCGCTCGCCACGGGACTGCCGGACGTCGATCCGATGCTGGAGTCCCTCGATCTCGACATTGTCCTCGAGAAACTCCCGTTCGACTGGTGGGCCTGGGAGCAGTACACCGGATCCGACAGCGACCGCATCCTCGCCGGCCTCGTCGCGGCCGGCAGCACCCTTGCGGTCACGCTCGATCACGCGAGCCCGATGCTCAGGGCGAGCGGCAACGGACGCTTCTCGCCCCTTCCCGACGAGAAGTCGCCCGTTACCGGCGAGTTCCACCTTGTCATCGCCGGTCTCGACGACCTGACGGCGCGGCTTCGGGAGGCAGTCTTCGCGGGCGACGATCGCCTGCAGGGCCACGCGCTCTGGGCCGGCATCCTGCAGATCGCCGGGCAGAAGGTGACGGACGCGGGCGACACCGTTCACCGCTACCACGTCGAGGTCCTGCCGGACTCCCGCATTCTTCTCAACGGCAACGACATCGAGGCCCTTCTGCGCCTTGTCGCAGAATGAGCCTCACCGTCCTGACGCAAGGCGCCGGAGGATCGCCTCGCGGCGGAAGATGTAGACGCCGGCGGCGATGATGACGGCGGCTCCGGCCAGGGTCCCGGAGTCCGGCACCTCGCCGAACACGGCGAGGCCGGCGACAGTCGCCAGCACGATCTGGCCGTAGCTGAACGGGGCCACCGCCGAGACCGGCGCGTGGCGGTAGGCGAGGATCAGCAGGAAGTGTCCGGTCATGGCGAAGCCGCCCATCATGGCGAGCGTCAGCCAGTCGCCGGCGGCCAGGGGCATCCAGTGGCCGGGCAGGATGACGACGACGAGCGACATGATGAGCGCGCCGGCGACGTTGTTGTAGGCCATGCTCGTGCGTGCGGGGTCGTAGCGGTTCACCAGGCGCGTCAGCACGTTGTAGACGGCGAGCGCGGCCGCCACGCCCAGGGGCAGGAAGTAGGCCCAGTGGCGCTCCTCGAAGCCCGGCCGCAGCACGATCATCACACCGACGAACCCCGCGACGATCGCCAGCCAGCGCCGCGGGCCGACCTTCTCCCGGAGAACCGGTATCGCCAGCATGCTCGTGATGAAGGGCGCGGCGAAGCCGATGGCGATGGCGTCCGCCAGCGGGATGTGGCTCAGCGCGAGGAAGAAGAGGCAGGTGGCCGACACCAGCAGGACCGAGCGGGCGGCCTGGAGATCCGGGCGCCGGGTCGCCAGGGCCGGAATGACGTCCCGCGGCCGGATCAGCAGCGGGAGGAGGACGACGGAAAACACATAGCGACCCCAGGCGACCTGCAGCGGCGGGTGGGTCTGGGTCATGACCTTCGCGGCCGAATCGAGCGCCACGAAAAAGGCGATCGAGAGCAGGGTGAAGGCGATGCCCCGTGGAATGTTGTCCAATGGTCGCCCCTGCGGTCTCCGGGACGCAGACTACGGCGCGCCGGCAATTGTTGTCGCCACGGAAATGTGCGATGGCTGCCCCGGCGCGAACGGTCCGGACGGCGCCGTCCGGACGCGCCACTTCCAGCATCCCGAGCGTGATGCCGCCCCGAGGAGTGCCACGCCGTGAAGGACGCGGTGCGATGAGCAGGTTCAGCCCGAGATGGCGCAGCATCGCGGCGGTGATCGCGAGCGCGTTCGCGGCGTCGCTGACGTTCTCCATCTGCATGCCCCTGCTTTCGCTCATCCTCGAGCGCCAGGAGACGCCCAGCTGGCTCATCGGTCTCAGCAACGCCGCGTCGCCCGCCGGGCTTCTGGTCTCCACGATCTTCATGCCGCGGATCGTGGAGGGCCTGGGAACCATGCGCGCCCTCTATCTCGGTTTCGCGCTGATGGTCCTGTCGATCGCCCTGCTCCCCGTGTTCTACAACGTCTGGGCCTGGTTCCCGCTGCGCTTCCTCCTGGGCATGGGAACCGCTCTGCACTGGGTGGTGAGCGAGACCTGGATCAACACGCTGGCCGACAACCGCAACCGCGGCAGGGTGATGGCGGTCTACGTCTCCGCGCTGTCGGCGGCCTATCTTGCCGGCCTTCCCGTTCTCCTGGCCGTGGGGAGCGAGGGTGCGTGGCCGTTCGTCATCGTCGTCTTGATCCTCTGCGTGGCGGTGGTCCCCCTCGTGCTGGCGCGCAATCTCGCGCCGCGCATCTCCACCCAGGCGGGTTTCGGCCTCATCGCGGCAGCGAGGAGGGCGCCGGCGACCATGGTGGCGGCCCTTGTCGACGGCGCCGTCCTGGGCGCCCTCTTCGTGTTCTTCCTCATCTACGTCGGCCGCCAGGGCTTCACCGAGGACGAGGCGCTGCTGCTGCTCATCGTGATGGCGGCGGGGAACGTGCTGCTGCAGTACCCCGTGGGCATGCTTGCCGACATCGCCGACAAGCGGATCCTTCTCATCGTCTTCGCACTCGGGATCTCCTGCTTCACCGCACTCTTTCCCTTCGTGCTCCACGATGCCTGGCTCCTGTGGCCGGTCCTGTTCCTCTGGGGCGGCATCATGGGCGGCATCTACACCTGCGGCCTCTCCCAGATCGGACAGAGGTTCCGGCCCTCGGAGCTGGCGCCCGCCAACGCGACGTTCATCTTCATCTACGAGTTCGGACACCTGATCGGGCCGCCGGCGGCGGGCTATGCCATGATCCTGTGGAATCCCCACGGCCTCATCGTCTTCTGCGTCGCCGGCGGCCTCCTCTTCGCCGTCTTCGCCACCGTGCGCCACCTCCTCACGGGCCGGCGCGAATCCCGGTTGCCGTAGGCCCGGGGCGGCAACCACCGGATGATCTGCGGGAAGGGGACCGCGGACCTGAAGATCGCGCCCATGCCGGTTTCCGGGCGCGACGCCCTTGAGAGAGGAAGAGGGCGCAGCCGAACGGCGGCGACAGGAAGGACATCTGCACGTTGACGATGCAGACGACGCCGGACCACAGGCGCAGCGCCTCCTGCGGGCCTTGTGCGGATCGGTGATTCCGTCGGTCGGTCCCGGCAGGCCGAAGAGACCCTGGAACTCCATCTGCAGCAGGAGGATGCCGTAGAGGCCCGGGCCGGTACCGGCCAGCACGTCGGCGACGAAGATGCTGGCGCCGGAGGTGCCGATGCCCGCGGCCTCCACGGGCGTCGCCACGCCGGCGAAGATCACGCCGAGGACCAGCACGACGAGCAGCACCGGCGTGAGGATGCCGCACAGGAAAACCGTTTCTCCCGCAGGCTGATCCGCTCCTCGACGGGAAGGGCGGTCCCCGCCGCGGGTTGGCCGTGGTCAGCGGACCGTCTATCCTGACAGTGAAGCATCGGGGCGCGAAGCGCTGCAGGGCGATCAGGGAAGGGCGGTCCGGATATCGTGAATCTCGACGCCTACGAACTCGACGACGCCATCTACGACGAGATGTACGGCGCGGACGGCGCGCCGCGCGGCCACTGCCGGACTCTCCACGACGCCCTTGCCGAGCTCTCCGGAGACGACCTGGAGCGGATCCAGCAGCGGGTCACGCGGTCGTTCGCCGAGGAGAGCATCTCCTTCACCGTCTACGGCGACGAGGAACCGCAGGAGCGCATCATCCCCGTCGACTGCATTCCCCGCATCATCACCGGCGCCCAGTGGCGTCAGATCGAGGCCGGGCTGACGCAGCGCCTCGCCGCGCTCAACCGCTTCATCGCCGATGTCTACGCCGGGGCGAGGATCGTCGCCGACGGGGTGATTCCGGCTGAGATGGTGCGCGGTTGTCCCCACTACCGGATCGAGATGCGCGGCGTCGCCGTTCCCCACGGCACCTGGGTCGCGGTGTGCGGCACCGACATCGTGCGCACGGTGGACGGGTTCAGGGTGCTCGAGGACAACCTCAGGGTGCCTTCCGGGGTGTCCTACATGCTCGCCAACCGCGGCGCCGTCAGGAACAACCTCTGGCGGCTCTACCGACGCTGCCGGGTGCGCGATATCGGCAACTACGGGCACCTGCTGCGCGACACCCTGCTCAGCCTCGCCCCCGCCGGGCGCGACGATCCCTGCCTCGTCCTCCTGACGCCGGGTATCTTCAACTCCGCCTTCTACGAGCACATGTTCCTTGCCCGCGAGATCGGCGCCTATCTCGTGGAGGGACGCGACCTCCTGGTCGACGGCGGGCGCGTCTACATGCGGACCACCCGGGGGCTGAGACAGGTGGACGTCATCTACCGCCGCATCGACGACGACTTTCTCGACCCTCTCGCCTTCCGTCCCGATTCCCTCCTCGGGGTGCCGGGCCTCATGAACGCCGTCAGGAACGGCAACGTCACCCTGGCGAACGCGCCGGGAACGGGCGTGGCCGACGACAAGGGCGTCTATGCCTACGTGCCCGACATGATCCGCTACTACCTGGGCGAGGAGCCGCTGCTTGACAATGTCGAGACCCTGCTGTGCCGGCGGCCCGAGGACCTCGAGTACACCCTCGACAATCTCGCGGACCTCGTCGTCAAGCGCGTCGGCGAGTCCGGCGGCTACGGCATGCTGGTCGGACCCCATGCATCGGCCCGCGAACGGGACGACTACGCGGCGCAGGTGAGGGCCGATCCCGCGGGCTTCATCGCCCAGCCGGTGCTGGCGCTGTCGCGAGCGCCCTGCCTCGTGGGCGACCGCATCGAACCGCGGCACGTGGATCTCAGACCCTTCGTGCTGCACGGCCGGGAAACCCGCATCGTCCCCGGCGCCTTCTGCCGTGTCGCCCTCGTCAGGGGCAGCCTCGTGGTGAACTCGAGCCAGGGCGGCGGCGGCAAGGATCTCTGGGTGCTGGAAGACTGATGCTCGCCCGCAGCGCCCAGGGCCTCTACTGGATGAGCCGCCATCTCGAGCGCGCCGAGTACCTGGCCCGCATGCTGGGACTGCAGGGCCGGACGCTGATCGACCGGCCTCCCGGAGAGATCCACTTCGGCTGGCGGCGGCTCTACGGGAGTCTTCGCCGCCGGCCTCCGGCCGGCGATATCGATCCGGATCCCGACGACGACTACACGCTGGCGGATTCCTACACGCTTGCCGGCGACCTCACCTTCGAGCGGAGCAACCCCGATTCCCTGAGGAGCTGCTTTGCCGCGGGCCGGGAGAATGCGCGCCAGGTGCGCCACTGCATCAGCCGCGAGATGTGGACCAGCCTCAACCTCGCGTGGCTGCGTCTGAAGGACCTCGACATCCAGGACATCTGGACGCCCGAGCCGGAGTCCTTCTACGGCGAGATGATCCGGACCCTCAACGCCATCGACGGCGTCGCCTCGGCCACCATGTACCGCGGCGCGGGCTGGCAGTTTCTCCGGCTCGGCACGTTCATCGAGCGCAGCCAGCTCATGGCCGCCCTCGCGGCCACGCACCTGCGCATCCTCGAGACCGACGACGGGTCGGAGTGGACGAGCCTTCTCAAGGCCTGCCAGGCGCTCGACTCCTACGAAAGCGTCCACGGCATCGACAGGCGGCCGGACAGGATCCTGGGCCTCCTGATCGCCGACACCCTGCACCCGGGTTCGCTTGCCGATTCGCTGACCTCCGCGGAGTCCTGCCTTGCGGCGATCGGAGCGCAGGCCGGATCGCCCGATGACGCCGCCGCGGCCATTCGCCTTGCGGGCCGGCTGCGGGCCAGGATCGCCTTCGACTGGCCGGACAGCCGGGACCAGCTGTCGCTCATCGACGGTGTCGGCCAGGGCTCCCGCGACCTGCACGATCTCGTGAACAGCGCCTGGTTCGAGTACCCCATCGGGACACCGTCGGCGTGACCCCGCCGACGGTCCTGGAGATCGATCACTTCACGCGCTACGGCTACAGTGCGCCCGCGTCGGAATGCGTCATGCGCCTGTGCCTGAAGCCCAGGGGAGACCGCGGACAGCAACTGCTCGACTTCGACATCGCCACCCGGCCGCGATGCCGCCTGGTGGCCGACACGGACTGCTTCGGCAACGACCGGCAGATGCTCTCGATCCACGAGGAACATCGCCACCTCGACATCCAGGCGCGCTCGGTGGTGATGCCGGGTCCCGATCCGGTGTTGCCGGATCGCCTCCCGGACGAGTCCTGGCAGGCCCTTCACGCCACGTGCGATCCCTTCCACGACTGGGCCTACCTCCACCCGAGTGCGCTCACGACGCCTTCGGCGGCCCTCGAGGACTTCATCGCCGGCCACGGCATCGATCGCGGAGACGACCCCCTCCAGGGTATCCGCCGGCTCTCCCGGCGCCTTCACCGCCTCCTCGCCTATGTTCCCGGCGCCACCTCCACGCAGTCCACCATCGACGATGTGCTCGCCACCGGCGCCGGTGTCTGCCAGGACTATGCGCACCTGCTGATCGCCATCGCCCGGTCGTGGAGGATTCCGAGCCGCTACGTCTCCGGGTTCCTCCGTCCCGGCGACGATCCGGACGTCGTGTCGCCGTCCAGCGCCACGCACGCCTGGGCCGAGTGCCGCCTTCCGGGCCTCGGCTGGATCGGACTCGATCCCACCAACAACTGCGTCGCGGGTTCCAGCCACATCCGCATCGCCACGGGACGCGACTATTTCGACGTGCCGCCGACCCGGGGAATCGTCAAGGGCGGCGGCGACGCCACCCTCGAGGTTGTCGCGGAGATCCGCGCCCGCTGAGGAGCCCGCTACTCGACGATGGCGAGACGGGCCGGAACGCGGTGAAGGAACTCGGCGCCTGCCTCGGTGAACATCATCATGTCGATGAACATCGACATGCCGGCCTCGCGCGGCAGGTAGAAGTTCGCCTCGTAGTTGGACGCCATGCCGGGCGCGAACACCTCGTCCCCGGGGTCGTCGTCGGCCTCCCAGAACCACGGGCCGACCCAGTCCGGAGGGAAGGAGAGCCCGAGGTCGTAGCCGCCGATCCAGCACCGGTCCTGCCAGATGCCCGAATCCGCGTAATAGGCCTCGATCGTCCGCAGGAGGTCGCGGACCTGAAGGCCCGGCCTGATGACATCCTCGAGCATGGCCTTCACGCCGGTCACGGCATCGAGGTAGCGGGCCACCTCGGGATGCGGCTCGCCGACGCTCACGCTGCGGGCGACGTTCGAGTGATAGCGGTGGAGGACGCCGCAGATGTCGATGTTGACGATGTCGCCCGGCATGATCGGACGCCTCGAGGCGAGCGCGTGCATGCAGGCGCTCTTGGCGCCCGACGAGACCGGCATGGTGATCGACGAGGGCTCGCCGCCCGCGCGCGCCATGGCGCGCACCATCTCGCCCCAGACCTCGAGCTCGGTGACGCCCGGCCGGATGGTGTCGATCGCCGTCTGCATTCCGATGTCGCCGATTCTCGCGGCGGTACGGATGACGGCGAGTTCGGCCGGCGACTTGATGCGGCGCACGTCGTTGACGATGTCGCTGCCGTCGACCACCCGCGCGCCCCTGCTCTCGAACGCCACCTGGAGACGCTCGCTCGCCGCGCGGCTGGGGCGATAGCTGTGCATCTCGAGTCCCACCGCGCCCTTCAGCCAGCCCTCGCCGTGGAGGGACGAGGCGATGAAGTCGACGACATCTCCCGACGGCTGCCGGTCGCCGCCAAGGATGCGGAGATCGCGGGAGATCGACGTGAACCCCGCCAGCACCTGTTCGTTCTGGACTTCGAAGTGGATGAAGTCGTCGGCCTCCGCGCGGACCGCGAGCCCGGTCACCGGCAGCCAGGCCTTCGGTCCCTGGGCCTGGTACCATTCCGCGCGGTAGCCGGAGAGATAGCACACGGCTTCCGGAGAGGTGAGGTAGAGCGTGTCGATCCCGGCGCGCTCCATGGACGAACGCACCCTGGAGAGCCTCGCGCGGTACTCCCCGATCGGGAACACGGTCTCGGCCTCGGGGCGCAGGAACTTCAGGGTCCTTTCCTTGTGCGTCATGGACATGGATTCCATCCCGGTCTCGCCCCGACTGCCTCTCGATTCCGGCCGGCGTTTTGCCCATAGTTCGCCGCGCCCAACCCCGGGAGGCACCCTTGGCGCTGTTGCTGGGTATCGATACCGGTGGAACCTACACCGACGCGGTGCTTTTCGACACCGCACACGGCCCGCTCGCCTCGGCGAAGGCGCTGACGACGCGGCACGACCTCACGATCGGCATCGCCGGCGCGGTCGACGCGGTGATCGGCGACAGCGGCGCCCGAATCGCGCTGGTCTCGGTGTCGACGACCCTGGCGACGAACGCCATCGTCGAGGGAAGGGGAAGCCCCGCGGCGCTCATCCTCGTCGGCCACGGCCGGGACGACGGCGAACGGCCGGACCTTGTGCAGGCGCTGGCCGGTGGTCCGCTGATTGCCGTGGGCGGCGGCCACGATGCCCTTGGCGAGGAGGCCTGCCCCCTCGATCTCGACCATGTCCGGGATCGGGCGGCGGCAGCGGCGCCGCGGGTCTCGGCCTTTGCCGTCTCCTCCCTGTTCTCCGTGCGCAATCCCGCCCACGAGATCGCCGTGCGCGACATGCTGCGCGAGACGACCGGGCTTCCCGTATCGTGCGGCCACAGCCTGAGTTCCGAACTCGACGCGCCGAGGCGCGCCCTGACGGCGCTGCTCAACGCCAAGCTCGTCTCCCTCGTCCACGAACTCGTCTCGACCGTCACCACCCTGATGGGGGAGAGGGGAATCCGCGCCCCGGTCATGACGGTCAAGGGGGACGGTTCGCTGATCGATGCCGCGACGGCTCTCGAGACGCCCGTCGAGACGATCCTCTCCGGCCCCGCCGCAAGCGTCATCGGAGCGCATCATCTCGCGGGCCGGGACGACGCCTTCGTCTCGGACATGGGCGGCACCACCACCGACATCGCCCTGGTGCGCGGCGGCCGGCCGCAGCTCGACCCGCGGGGCGCCAGGGTCGGCGGCTACCGCACGATGGTGCGCGCCGTCGCCGCCTACACGTCGGGCCTGGGGGGCGACAGCGAAGTCCGCCTCGACGACCGCGGACGCCTGGCGGTGGGACCCCGCCGCGCCGTGCCTCTCGCCCTCCTGGCGGCCGGCCACCCCGGCGTCGTGGAGGTCCTCGAGGACCAGCTGCGGCGCGCCTGGCCGATGGAATGGGACGCGGTCTTCGTGCTTCGCCTGCGCCAGCTCGACACGGAACCCGCGGGTCTCAGCCGCCCCCAGCGGCGTCTGTGGGACGCCCTGGCCGACGGTCCGGTCGCGATGGGCGAGCTCTACCGCGACCGCTCGCCGAAGCTCTCCCTGGAGGCCCTGATGGACCGCGGCCTCGTCATCGCCTCGCGCTTCACACCGAGCGATGCCGCCCACATCCTCGGCATCCACGACTCGTGGACGGCGCCGGCGGCCGAACACGGGGCGCGGCTGTGGACACGATGGTGGGCCATGACCGGACACGAGGCGCCCGACGACCCCAGGAGCTTCGCCGAACTGGTGATCGACGCGACGGTCACCGGGTCGGTTCGCGCCCTTGCCGAAGCGGCCATGCGAGAGGAACACGGACTTGCCCTGCCGGCGGGGCGCGCGGCCGACGCCCTCCTCGCGGCGGCCTTCGAGGGCCGCTCCGGCAGACACCTCCACTGCTCTCTGGGCCTTCGCCATCCCGTCGTCGGCGTCGGCGCGCCCGCGGCCACCTACTATCCCCGGCTCGGCGAACGGCTTGGCACCGATGTGGTGGTGCCGCGGCACGCCGGCGTGTGCAATGCCGTGGGCGCCGTTGCCGGCGGCGTGGTGCAGAGGGTCGACGGTCTCCTCACCGCACCGAGGAGCGGCATCATCCGCTGTCACCTGCCGCAGGAGGTGGCGGACTTCGGCGACCTCGAGGAGGCCGCGGACCATGCCGGCGCGGTGCTCCGGCGCCTCGCGCGCCGGGCCGCCGAAAGGATCGGCGCCTCCGGAATCACCGTCAGCCTCGAGCGACGGGACGAGGTCGTCCCCTGCAAGGACGGCACCACCCTCTTCATCGAGAGCCGGCTGAGCGCCACCGCCGCCGGACGCCCGGCGCTCGGCCAGGCGCCGCAGGAGGACTGAACGCCGCGCTACGGGCCGGCGGAGGACCGGGGCACGAAGTTCTCCTCGTAGAAGCGGTACCAGTTCATGCCCATGACGCCGGCGATCTCGCCCTCGTTCATGCCGACGGCGCGCAGTCCGTTCTCGATCGTGCCGAAATCGAGATTGCTGGAGAACCAGGACGGCAGCGGCGGGATGCCGGGACTGTCGGCCGAACCCTCGCCGTAGTCCATCTCCTTCGTCCAGCGCCCCACCCGCATCCACTCGATCACCCGGTCCGGCTGGTCCTGAACGAGATCCGAGCCGATGCCGATGCGGTCCATGCCGAATCTCTCGCCGGTTTCGGCGACCATCCGGCAGAAGCTCTCGCAGGTGCAGGCCGATTTGTCCCGCAGGTGCAGCGGATAGAGGGAAAAACCGATCATGCCACCGTTCGCCGTGACGGCGCGGATCACGTCGTCGCTCTTGTTGCGCCGCGCCGGCATCCAGCGCGCCGGGTTGGCGTGGGTGATGGCGATGGGGCGCTCGGAGAGGTCCGCCGCCTCGATGGTCGAGCGGTCCCCGGAGTGACTCATGTCGACGACGAGCCCGACCCTGTTCATTTCGCGGATGACCTGCCGGCCCATCCGCGTGATGCCCGCATCGTGGCTCTCGTAGCAGCCGGTCGCCAGCAGCGACTGGTTGTTGTAGGTGAGCTGCATGAAGCGCCCGCCCAGGGCGTGAAGCACCTCGATCAGGCCGATGTCGTCCTCCATCGGGCTGCAGTTCTGGAAGCCGAAGAAGATGGCGGTTCGTCCTTCGGCCTCCGCCCGCTCCACGTCCGATGCCCACCGGCCGTGAAGGATGAGTTCGGGATACCTCTCGAATCGCCGGTTCCACTGGCTGATGTTGTGCACGGTCTCGCGGAAGTTCTCGTGGTAGGCGATGGTCACGTGCACGCCGTGAACGCCGCCTGCGTTCATCTGCCGGAAGATGCGTTCGGACCAGTTCGCGTACTGCAGGTTGTCGATTCTCATGTCGTGCCCGGAAGGTTCCCTCTCCCGGATCATAAGATCCCCGCACCCCGCAGGGGAATGCTCCCGCCACCCGATAAGATTCTGGTTAGTGACGGCCGTAGCGCCGTCACTAGGCGGGCTTGAACGGAGCCGCGGCTGGCACGGTTTCGCACCAAGATTCTGGTTAGTGACGGCCGTAGCGCCGTCACTAGGCGGGCTTGAACGGAGCCGCGGCTGGCACGGTTTCGCACCTTGCAGAAAGTGACGTTGGGGTTGCTGCCGCTGGTGGAGGCCTTGCCTGCTACGGCGCGTCGGCGGGCGTTGCAGGTGCGGACTGGGCCGCCGGATCGAACGCCGACAGCCCGTTCGGGCATGGCGTCGGGGTGCCGTCGGGGCTTGTCGTGCGGTTCGGCGAGGCGGGCACGAGCGGTCCTGTGGCGATCCGGGGGTCGCCGATCGGGGTCCTGCGGTTCGGCGCCATGGTCATGGAGGTCCGCGCATTCTGATGCGCTCCATGGTTCGGGCGAGGTCCTCGCTGGAGATGTTCTGGTCGAGAGTGGCGACGGGCACGGTCGCTTTTGCGCACCTGGGACAAGCGGGGCCGGCGGCGGCCTCGGGCTCGTCGCGCTCCTCGGGGGCGTCACGCCAGTCGGCCTGCGGCACGGCCTCCAGTGTCGTGCTGCGGCAGCTGTTGGCGAGGATGCCGAAGTGTCGGATGCGGTGGAAGCCCTTCGGCAGGCGATGCATCAGGAAGCGCCGGATGAAGTCCTCGACCGTGAGGGTCATGGAGCCGTAGGTCGGCTTGCCGGCGGCCTTGGTCAGCGGCTTGCGGTGTCGGAAGGTGACGGTGTCGCCTTCGAAGGCGAGGATGCGGGCGTCGGAGATGGCGACGCGGTGTGTATAGCGCGAGAGGTAGCGGATGACGGCCTCGGGCCCGTTGAACGGCGGCTTGGCGTAGACCACCCAGCTGGTCTTGCGCGCCTGCCTGATGAGCCGGGAGAAGGCGTGAGGCTCGGCGAGGCGGGCCAGCGCCCCATGGAACTCCAGATCGCCATGGAGCTTCGCGAGGTCCTCGAGGAAGCGCCTTCGGAAGGAGCTCGCCAGCACCTTGACGGGGGCGAAGAAGCGGGAGCTTCCGGTCTTCCATGCGCCGCTTGCGACGTCGAAGCCGCCGTGGGGCACGACGCAGTGCACGTGAGGATGCCACTGCAGCTTCTGGTTCCAGGTGTGGACAACCGCGGTGCCGCCGATCCTGGCGCCGAAGCGCCGGGGATCGGCGCTGATGACCTGCAGGGTCTCGGTGGCGGTGCGGAACAGGATGTCGAGGACCGCCTTGCGGTTCTGCAGGGCGATGCGGGCCACCAACGGCGGCAGGGTGAAGACGATGTGGAAGCAGGGGGCCGGCAGGATGCAGGCCGCCTGCCTTTCCATCCACGCGTGCGCCGCGGCGCCCTGGCAGGTCGGGCAGTGGCGGTTGCCGCAGGACTTCCAGACGGCATGGAGATGGCCGCAGTCGCCGCACCGGTACAACGTGCCGCCCAGCGCCGGCGTGCGGCACTGCTCGATGCACGTCATGACTTTCAGCGCGTCGCCGTCGAGGCGATGACGCTCACGGTATGCGGGCCCGGCGTGGCGGAAGATATCTGCCACGCCGGGCGTCTTGCCCACGCTCGTTCAACAAGCGTGAGCCATCTCTTTGACCGGATGGTCGAGTGTGCGGTACATGACGTTCGTGGCGCGGGCGTAGACCCTTGTCGCCTTGGGCGACTTGTGCCCGAGATAGTCCTGGACCACGCTGATCTGCGCCCCGCGTTCGTAAAGATGTGTGGCGATGGCATGCCTCAAGCAGTGGAACGTAATGCCGCGATCGAGACCCACTCGATCGCGGCTCCTGTTGAAGGCCGTGCGCAGGCTCTTGGCGGTCATCGGCCGCTCCGGGCCGGCGCCGTAGAACAGCCAGCTTTCGGGATGAGGCACGGTGTTCTTCCAGTAGCATCTGAGCGAGTCGAGGACCGTGTCGGGGAGATGGGCCATGCGCTCATGGCCGCCCTTGCCGCAGGCGATGTGGAGCAGCCCGTCGTCGCTCCTGACATCGTCGATCTTCAGCGCCACGACCTCCGAGATGCGCAGGGCGCAGCCGTAGGCGAGAAGGGTCGCGGTGCGGTAGCGCAGGTCGTTGATGCCGTCGATCAGGCGACAGACGTCGGCTTCCGGAATGGACCGCGGAAGCTGGTCGGGAACCCGTCGGCCATGAAGACCCCCGGCCTTCTCCGGCTGACCCATCGTGTCGACGTAGAACAGACGCAGGGCCGCCACATCGACATTGGTCGTGCGCGGAGAACACCCCGCGTCAATCCGCCCAAGCACCCAAGCGTCAACCTCCTCGACCGACAAACTCTGGGGCGGGCGACCGTAGAACCGCGCCAGCATGCTGACGCTGGAAAGATAGGTATCCTGCGTGTTCGCCGACAGACCCTTCATGTCCATCGTCTCGATCATCTTCCGGCGGGCCGGAGTCCCGCCGCTCGTCGTTGTGAGTGTCATCAGCAACTCCCTGGTTGAAAGGACTCCGATCAGCCGGAGCACCAGGGAGAAAGCTACCGCGATGAAGCCGCACTCATCCGGCGATCAACAACATCACCTCAGGAGATCAACCACTCACTGCCGCGAAGCGGGCCGGGTAGGAGGGGTCGTTACCGAGCCCCTCCCCCCACAGAGCCGGACATGCCCGCATTAGGGCATCCGGTTCCTCGCATGACAGTTTCGCTCAAGGGGCATAGATTGAGCGCATGATCTTGGCGGACGGCAACGGGAAGTGGCGTAGGAGAGCGTTCATCTTGTCCCAGGTCAGATGCCCTCCGCGGTGGCGCCGACCGAGCCAGTGACGCCAACTCCTGACCACCTCGGTAGTGAAGCGGGTCAGGAGTTTGCTGTTGCCTGTCAGACCGTAGTAGTTGCAGTGGCCCCGGATCACGCTGGCGAGATGCCGTTGCTGATCCTCAGGCGGCAGGTGGCGGTGGTGCTTGCACCACTGCCAGACCGCCTTGACGGCCCGTCTGTAGCGACTTCTGGCGGTGAACTGCCGCACGACCATCCGGCCTTTCCGTGATGTGCCCCACCGATGGGTGAAGCCGAGGAAGTCGAAGTGGTCCTGCGCGTCATGACCGCCGCCGCGTCCGGGCCGGAAGTCCACGAAGCGCGTCTTGGTGGCATGGAGCACGAGCCCATACTTCGCAAGACGTTTGTCCAGAACGGCAAGCACACGCTCCCCGTCCCGGCGATCCTTGAAGGCGATGACGAAGTCATCGGCAAAGCGCACCAGCCGGCAGGCCCCGATGCGGGGCTTGACCGTCTCTGCCATCCACACGTCCAGCACATGGTGCAGGAAGATGTTGGATAGAATCGGCGAGATTACACCACCTTGCGGAACGCCCGTCTCGGTGCGCTGCAATACGCCCCTGTCGAGCACTCCCGCCGCCAGCCATTTGTCGATCATGCGTCGGATCACGCCATCCTTGATCCGCGGGTCGAGGGCGCTCCTCAGGTGCCTGGGATCGATCGAATCGAAGTAGGCTTCGATATCGGCATCGATCACCCATCGCAGACCCTCCCCGGCAAGGCCTGCACGCAGGTCGCGCAGCGCGTCGTGCGCCGACCGTCCGGGGCGGAAGCCGTACGAACACGGCAGGAAGTCCTGCTCATAGATCGGCTCCAGGATCATCACGATGGCACGCTGCGCCACCTTGTCTTCCAGTGTCGGGATACCCAACGGCCGCTGCCGCCCATCCGCTTTCGGGATGAAGTGGCGGCGGACCGGCGGGGCGTAGTAGCGGCCGGACTTGATCCGTTCCATGAGGTCCACAAGGTTCGCCTCAAGGTCTTTCTCGTAGTCGGCGGCCGTCACCCCGTCCACGCCCGTCGCCCCGTCCTTGCGGGTGAGGTCCCAGGCCTTGAGCATCCACGCAAGGTCGATGTGGTGATGCAGCGTGGTGAACGCCATGTCGGGGCATTCCCTCGCCAGCTTGGCTATCCGAGCTTGTTTCGGTGACACGTCTTCGAAGCTCGACGTCTTCACGTGTTTCCCTCCTTCGGTTCCGACCATGCGACGCCCCGCTTCCCTCCGGCGGGTCCCGATGGCCACGGTTCCCCGCCCTCGACGGTACTATCAAGGCGCTCCGACTCCCGGCGCCGCATCCCTTGGGCTTATTTCTTCGCCGTCCGGTACCGTGCGCTCCTGCTCCTTTCGTGCCGTCGCTCGCGCGCTCCCGGCATGATGCAGGACCCATGCCGGGCCAGGACTTGATTGTTCAGGCTGGCCGTCCCCATCCAGCCACCCGCGCACACGGACGATCGCCGGGCCTCTCAGGTTCCCCGGTGGTCCATCGTCAGCTCTGCACACGTTCCAGCGACCCCGGTCGGCCCGTCACGCCTCGCCTGTCGCGGCGCTTCCGGTGCTGCCCCCGCTCAAAGGACCACGAGGGCACCGGCATTGTTGATTTCGGGGCTCAATAGCGCGGCTTCACTGCCTGCTGTGTACGCTTCGCGACACACGTTGCCGCGTGCCACGCAACACTCGCTTCCGGCTGGCGGGCTGCGCCTTTGCCGGGTGGGGGTCGCACCCACTGGACCACGATGAAGAGTTTCCGTCACGCTAACTCATGACTTCCTCCCTTCCAGGGCTTACCCTGACGCAACCTTCGTTCAAGGGTGCGTGGACACGGCTTTCCGATGAATGCGCCGCGGCGGTAAGCTGGAGACGGAGCAGGGGACCGCAGCAGCGGTGCGGACCCGCACCCGGCAGAGGGCCCGAACGGGAGGCAAGGCGTGGACCACACCAAGCTCTGGGGCGGGGAGCCCTACTACGGCCTCGACCACGAATTCGACCCCCAGTGGTTCCTCACCGGGGAGCAGAAGAAGCTCCAGCGGGAGCTGATCGACGTCTGCCACGACGTCATCCGGCCCAACGCGGTCCACTGCGACGAGACGGGCGCCTATCCCTGGGAGAGCGTCAAGGCGCTGGCCGAGCTGCGGCTGCTCGGCTGCATCGTGCCCGAGAAGTGGGGCGGCCGCGGCGAGAATCACGTCGGGCTCGCCATGATCGGCGAGACCATCACCCGCTACGGCTGTCCTTCGACCGGGGTGATCTTCATGATGCACATGGCCGGGCTCGCGGCGCTCCTCTTCCGGGCCGGGGGCAACCCTGCGATCCGGGAGCTCCTCGGCCGCATCGACAGCGACGTCATGATCGGCTCGGCCTCCTACACCGATCCCGAGACCGGCGGCCACTTCTGGTATCCCAGGATCTCGGGCGCCCGCAAGACCGACGGGGGCTGGCACGTGACGAAGAGCTCCGCCTTCACCACCTCCTGCGGGGAGGCGAGATGGGTGGTCACCCAGACGACGAGCCCCGGCTTCGACGGCGACTACTCGGACCTCTCGGTGTTCCTCGTCTACGCCGACGAGATGAAGCCCCGCCCCGGGGCGTGGGACGTCATGGGCATGCGGGCCACCAGCTCGGGCCCCATCGACTTCGACGCGGTCCTGCCCGGGGACCGCATGGTCGGGCCGCCCGGAGACGGCGCCGCATCCAACGACGAGGCCGTCAACGCGGCGGCCATGGTCCTCTACGGCGCGCTCTACTGCGGCGTGGCCATGGGCGCCCTGGACCTTGCCAGGCGCTACACGACGCGCCGCCGCCACGCCAACTTCGGCCAGTGCATCGCCGACTATCCCACCACGCACGACGTCTACGGGAGCAGCGTGGTGGAGGCCCAGGCCGCGCGCATGTTCCTCTTCGGCCTGTGCCAGGAGATGGACCGCGCCACCGGCAACGGCGACTGGACCCTCTACGAAACCCACCCGGACGCGCGCCCGCGCACCCCCTACATCCTGTGGGGGCTGAAGGTGAAGGAGATGGCCGCCCGGGTCGCCAGCGAGGTCACCGAACGCATGTTCCGCCTGTTCGGAGGGTCGGGATTCAGCCGCCGCCTCGAGATCGAGCGCCTGCTGCGGGATTCCAAGGCCGGCTGGGTGATGGGTCCCTCCAACGAGGTCGCCCGCGGCATGGTGGGGCGCTGGGCGCTGCACGGAGCCGAAGCCGTCGACTGGTGGAACCAGCGGCCCAACGCCGGCCTGCTCGCCTCCGAGATCGACAAGCTCGACATCGAGGGCAAGAAGGAGCTCATCGAGCGGCTCCAGGCCGACCTTTCCTGAATCCGCACGGCAGGACCCCATCCGGATCTTTCCCAAAAGCCGACAAGACGCGCGCACCCGGACCTGGCGTCCGCCGGCTCCCGCGCTTGCTCAAGGTCGTTCACAGAGCACCCGTCGTTCACGCGGCGCACGCGAGCACATGATTGAGGGAGCCGCGCCAGCGGTCGTCCTCGTCCCGGCCGAAGACCGGAACATCCCCCGGAGCGTGGAACCTTGCCAGACCGCGCCGCAGGAGCGCATCATGTTCGTTTCTCCCCGTCGGCGAAGGCGCCGCTCGCCGCGGGCGATGACGTCTCTGGAGCAGACGTCGCACGAAGGCTCCGTTCCTGCCGGAGCCGGAATCACGGGACCGTGATAACGCCTGCCCGGGGTCGTCCCGAAGACGAGGCGATCGCCTTGATCTGCCTTTCAGCCGTCCGCCGCCGAAGCGGTGCGATCGGAAGGAAGCGCGACGCTGTCGCGCACCCTCAAGCGTGGAGAGACGAGATGAATCGCGGAGCCATTGTCCTGCTGTGCGTCCTTCTGGTCTTTCCGGCGGACGGCCGCGCGGCGGAAGACACGGGCGCGCACCAGGCGGCCCTCGTCGAGTGGAGTTCCGGGGAAAGCGCGCAACGTCTTTCGCGCTCCTCCCACATGACGGACTTCTTCCCTCTCGCCAACCATTTCATCAGCCAGGACAACAGCATCTTCTGCGGTCCGGTCTCGTCGGCCATCGTGCTGAACGCGCTGAGACTGGGCAAGCGCGACGGGCTGCCGCGGGATCGCAGCTCGATCGCCGAGGAGGAGCTGGCGTGGCTCCCGGAAGGCGCCGACCCGTTCTTCGGCAAGTACACGCCCTTCAATGTCCTCGGCGACCGGACGAAGACGAGGAGCGAGGTCCTGGGCAAGCCCGTCCTCATCAACGGCGAGCCGATGAGCGACTTCGGGCTGCAGCTGCACCAGCTCGCCGAGGTCCTGCGCGGCCACGGCCTCGAGGTGGTCACCCGGGTCGTGGACGAGAACGCGGATCCGGCGGCGATCAGGCGCGAGATCGCCGCGAATCTCGCGCAGCGGGACGACTACGTCCTGGTGAACTATGCGCGGCGGGCCCTGGGCCAGAAGGGCGGCGGTCACATCTCCCCGCTGGGTGCGTATGACGAACACAGCGATTCCTTCCTGATCATGGACGTGAATCCCAACCGGGCGCCCTGGGTCTGGGTCCGGGCCGACGACCTGATCGGCGCGATGCGGACCTTCGACACCGTCGAGAACCGCGGCTACCTCCTGGTCTCGGACACGGAATGAAGACCCGCAGAGGCGCGGTCCCGACACGTCGATCAGGCGATGCCGGCAGTTCGCGGGAATTGCTCCGCCAGGGTCTTCCGGCCGGCCGGATCCGGGGACCGCGTCACGGGATGGAAGAGACGAGCGGCATTCTTGCAGGCGATTGCCGTGGCGGACGCGCAAGGCAGGTTGACCTGCCTGGATCGTCGACCTAAACCGGGAACCGCAGGAGACGAATAGAAACGCTCCTGGCACCTATCTAGGGGCGCCCTCGGGTGCCCCGTTGCTTTATCGGAGTCATCCCCATGCCGCAGATCGCCGTCTTCGTGGACGCGGGCTACCTCTACGCCCAGGGCTCCGCCCTGCTCAAGGGGCGCAAGCTGAACAGGGAGTCGATACGACTTGAAACGGAAGTCCTCGACCAGCTGGCCGAGACCGCATGCGCGGTTGCAGCCGATTGCCGCCTGCTTCGCATCTACTGGTACGACTGCGTTCTCAGGAGCAACCATCCGAGCATCGAGCAGGACCTGATCGGGCAGTCGGCGAACACCAAGCTGCGTCTGGGGCTGGTGAACAGCCGGGGCCAGCAGAAGGGAGTGGACTCGCTGATCGTCACCGACATGATCGAACTCGCGCGCAACCGCGCCATCTCGGACGCCCTGATCCTGTCCGGCGACGAAGACATCATGATCGGCGTCCAGGTCGCGCAGACCTTCGGGGTCCGGGTTCACCTTCTCGGTATCAAGCCGGCCAGGGGGTCCCAGTCGGACAACCTGATGATGGAGGCCGACACCTGCCACGAATGGAACGAGACCATCGTCGGCAGATGGATGCATTGCGACGAGGCGCCGACGGATGTGCCGGCCCTGCCGCCGGCCGTCGCTCCGGGAACCGACACCACGCCCGCGGGCGGATCCGGTTCGGCACCCGGCGAGTACCGGGCGATCGTTGCCTGCGAGGTGGCAGACGCAATCGAGGCGCTCTTTCCCTCCGATCTGGAAAGGCATGTGCAGTTTCTCGACGCCAACCCCGGCCTCATTCATTCCGATATCGATCGGCGAACGCTCGCCAGCATTCGCAACCGCCTCGATCGCGACCTGACAGACACCGAACGCAAGGAATACCGCCAGGCTTTCGCCGCAGGGTTGCGCCACGCCTACGCCGGCGGACTCCCCCGTCAATAGCCGTGCGGTCCGCGTGACGGCCCAGGGTCGTCACCCTTCCAGTGGCCGGCGCGCTGGAGGCCCATTCCTTATCAGCCCCGCCTTCGCACGCCGGGGCCCTGTCCCCCGTGCCCGGCAGGGACCCTGCGGACGTGCCGGACCGCGGGCAGGCCAATGTTCCTGCCGGAGCCACCCGAAACGATGTGGCCAGGCACGGGAAGGCCGCTGTGCAAGGATCCTTCCCGAGGACGGATCGAACGGCGCCCTGCACGAGACCGGGACCCGCGGAACAAGGTGTTTCCGCACCAGATCGGGTTCACGTGCCCGCCGAAGGACTTCCGCTCGGCGCCGTGGGAGTTCCTGCGCATGGCGCCGCAGACCGTCGGCGTCCACGGCCGCATGCTGCACCTGCCCGATTGCGAGCACCGCCTGGACCAGCGCAGACGGAGCTTCGGCCTCCTCGAGGAGGTCGTCGAATGCATGGCGAATGCGGGCGTCGATGTCGTCGGCCAGGTCGGGTCGAACTGGGTCCACGCCTCCGGACTCGGCGTCGACGGCATCCGCAGGTACTGCGAACGGCTGAGCGAGACCTGCGAGACTCCGTTCCACATGGCGGGCTACGCCATGGTCGAGGCCCTGCGCGCGGCGAACGTGGAGAAGGTGGCGCTCAACGCCGTCTATCACTGGCCCGAATGGCGGCGCGGCCGGGTTCGACATGGTCTGGGCCGGCAATCTCGTCGATCAGGGCTGGTTCGAAACCCAGGGGAAGCTCCATGTGCTGACCTGGTGCGTCGACGAGGAGCTGGCGGCGTAGTGTGCCGCCATGACAGGCCCCGGGAACGAGGAGGGGAGCGGATCGGGGGCCCGTGCAAGGAGTCTTCCTGCGACGCCGCACGACGCGCTCTTCCGTGCGCTGGTCTCCGATCGGGAGCGCGCCGGGGCGCTTCTGATGGACTACCTGCCCCGCCAGGTTGCGGGCCTCCTCGACCCCGGCACCCTGCCCGAGCCGCTGCCGGGCACCTTCGTCGACGTCGGCGCAGCGACCCGGTGCGACGCGCGGATTCACGTACTGCCTGAGCACAAAAGCCAGGTCGATTTCGGCACGCCGCTTCAGATCCTGAAGCATCTGGCAGCACGAGATCAGGGCAGGCGCGGACAGGAGGAGGCTTGCGCCGGTCATTCCCGTCGTTCTCTTCCACGGCAGGGGCCGCTGGACGGTGCCGCGCTCGGTCGCGGAGATGATCGATGCGCCGGACGCATCCTGATCAATGGGAGACACCGATGGGCACGGTGGCACAAGCCTGGATCGAGCAGGGACGAACCGAGGGAATCGAGCGAGGCCAGGCGAAGGTGCTTCTCCGTCAGCTGGAGCTGCGGTTCGGAGCCGTTCCCGATGCGGTCCGCGAACACGTCCTCGGCGCGTCGGCACCTGAACTCGAGGCCTGGCTGGAGACCGGGACCCGGCATTGACCTCCGGGTGCTCTCCCCGCCTGTCCCGGGACCCTTCGAAAACGAGGGGCCGATCCTGAACTCTCCGGAATCGACCCCACGCCATGCCGATCGAGATGATGATCGGTGGGGTCCCGATGCGGCGTGACCGTGGTGCAGGACCGCGGTATGCGAACGTCGCCGGGATCCTGCGGCTTTTGCGCCCGTCCTCCTCCGCCCCCTGGCGCCTGTGAAAGTCAGGCTGCCAGGGCGGCCTTGTAGTCGTTCCAGATCATCGCGTTGAAGGGCTGGAGGGCGCTCTTCAGGTTCTCGTACTGCACCGCGGTGACCACGTTGTCCTCGCGGATAGGTGTCGTCCCAGATCTTCAGCCAGCCCTCGACGCGCTCGGGGTCGGCGCCGTTCTCGGCGAAGTAGAAGACGCTGTGACGCGTCAGGCCCGGCGCGACGGGCGTCATGCCGGTGATGTGCATGAAGTCGTCGTGGGCGATGAAGGTCATGCCGGGAAAGAACTGGAAGGAGACGAAGTTCCCGGCGGTCAGGTCGTTCCCCTTCCGCGACACCCTGGCCCCGTAGCTGTGGGAACTGAAGTTCTCGTCGAGCCGGACGGCCGTGTGTTCGGGCGACACGTCGAACGTCTTGCCGAAGGACCCTGAGTGACAGCTTCCAGTTCGTGCCGGTGTCGTAGTCGACGGGGTCGGGATCGAATCCGGTCTTCCGTGCGGTCTCGAACATCACGGGACAGGTCTCGCGCAGGGGCCGCGCGTCGGGGTCGGGATGGACCAGCACGGCCGGTCCCCAGCGGTCGACCGCCACCCGCCTCAGGCCGAGCTCGTCGGGATGGAAACCCGCCTCGCCCCCGGCGTCGGGTGCGCCGGCCAGGGTGCCGTCGAGATTGTAGGACCATCCGTGGTAGCGGCAGACGAGCCGGAGGCACGCCTTGCGGCCGCGCTCGGCAACCGTGTAGCCGCGGTGGCGGCAGATGTTGAGGAAGCCGTGGAGCGTGCCCTCGCGGTCGCGCGTCACGACGACGGGGAACCTCCCCACCCGCCGGACGGCCACGTCGCCGGGATCCGTCACCTTGTGCACGGGGCACAAGAACTGCCAGCGCCCGGCGAAGATCGCCTCCATCTCGAACGCGAAGATGTCGGGGTCGCGGTAGAACCGGGTCGGCAGGCTCCAGTTCTCGGCAAGACGCCGGTCGATTCCGGCGATGTCGATCCCGAGAGCCTCGGCCGAAGCGAGCATGACGGACCTCCGCGCGTCGGGTCCGGCCGAATCTAGCAGATGACGCGAAATCCGTGGAAGGCGTCTTCAGAAGGGTCTGTCGCCCTCGATGGTGACCCGCCACATCAGGCGCCGCTCGCCCCGATAGTCGTTCGCGGCGTAGTGCTGGGTGCAGCGGTTGTCCCAGAACGCCAGCGTCCTCTCCCTCCAGCGCACGCGGCAGGTGAACTCGGGCCGCACGAGGTGGCGGAACAGGAAGTCGAGGATCGGCCGGCTCTCGTCTGAGGTCATGCCCTCGATGCCGCAGGTGAAGTATTCGTTGACGAACAGCGCCTTGCGGCCCGTCTCCGGGTGGACGCGGATCAGGGGGTGGCTCACGGTCTCGGGCGCCCCGGCGAAGACGGCCTCCCGGCCGTGGCCCTGGAAGGCCGCGTGCTCGGCCTTGAGGCCGTCGAGCATCCCCCGCATGGCCGGCGACAGCGCCTCCCAGGCCATGACCGCGTTGGCGAACAGGGTGTCGCCGCCCCAGGGCGGAACGACGCGGGCATGAAGCAGGGAGCCCCGGGACGGCCGCTGCGCCCAGGAGATGTCGCTGTGCCAGCGGCCGGCGAAGCGCGCGGTCTCGTTCTCCTCCGAGCGCACCTCCATGACCTCGGGATGGTCCGCCAGACCCGCCACGAAAGGGTTGACGTGGAGCGCGCCGAAGGACCGTCCCAGGGCGACGAGCTGGGCGGCGTCGAGGTCCTGGTCGCGGAAGACGAGAACCATGTGGTTGACGAGCGCGCGCCGCACGTCGGCCAGCCGCCGGCCGTCGAGGCCTGCGCGCAGGTCTACGCCCTCGATCTCCGCGCCCAGCGCGCCGGTCAGCGGCCGCGCCTCGAAGGTCGCGTAGTCGTTGGCGCCCTGGTCGTCATGACGCAGGGCAGGCAGGTAGTCGACCTTCGCCATGGTCCCGCTCCTCGGCATGGGATCCTCGAACCTACAGTGAACCGCCTGCCCCGTGGCGCACAAGTGCCCGGGTCGAGGTTCGGCCCGCCCCGATCGGGCATTGCCGACAGTCGGCACAGCGCCCCGGCAGGCCGCCGGAGGCTTCCGGACGATCAGGGTCTTGATCGAGGGCCCGGTATCCCCGAGATACAGCGGGAATCCGGGAAACTGCCGGATCCCGACCACCTTGGGACGAGGCCGGCGCATGGAGGACATCTTGCGTATCTGCGTCTTCTGCGGTTCGCGGCGGGGGAGTGAACCGCGGCACGGGGAACTCGCGTCCCGCCTGGGGAGGCTGCTCGGCGAGGCGGGGCTGACGCTCGTCTACGGCGGCGGCGGATCGGGACTCATGAGAATCGTGGCGGACGGCGCCCTGGCCGCCGGAGGGCGCGTCGTGGGAATCATTCCCTCGTTCCTCAGCGGCCCCGCGCCCACGCCGGAATCAGCGAAACCGTGGAGACGGCGGACATGCATTCCCGGCGGCGCATCATGCACGAGCGCGCCGACGCCTTCGTCGCCCTGCCGGGCGGCATCGGCACGCTCGAAGAACTTGTCGAGACCGTGAGCTGGGCGACTCTCGGCCTTCACGGGCGGCCTGTGGTCCTCCTCGACACGGCCTACTGGTCGCCGTTTCTCGCCTTGCTGGACCACATGGAGGCGCAGGGCTTCGCCCACCGCAGCCTGAGAACGACCGTCGAGGCCGTCGACGACCCGGCGGAGGCCGTCGCCCGCCTCCTTCGCCACCGGGCGTCTTGACAGCGGTTCGCCGCCGATCCATATAAACCGTACCAATTTGGTCCTGATTGGCAGGTTCGACCCCCATGATCCGACTGTCCCGCATGGCCGACTACGGTGTCGTCGTCATGACCTACATGGCATGGCGTCCCGGCGAGACCCTGTCGGCGCACCAGGTCGCCGAAGGCACCGGCCTCCCGGAAGCCACCGCCGGCAAGCTTCTCAAGGTCTTCGCCCGTTCCGGGCTGCTGATGAGCCATCGCGGCCCGCTCGGCGGCTACGCCCTCATGGCGGACCCCGAGGACATCCCCCTGGCGCGCATCGTCGAGGCCGTCGAGGGACCGATCGCGCTCACCCTGTGCGTCGACGACCACCCGGGCCACTGCGACGTCGAATCCCTGTGCCCGATGCGCGGCGGCTGGAACCAGATCAACAGCGCGCTGCGCCGGGCCTTCGAGGGGGTATCGCTTGCCGCCATGACGGTGCCCGTCATTCCCGAACCCGAGCCCTTGGAAGCCTGATCATGGCCATCGTGCAGGAAACCATCGACACCGTCCGCGAGGCGACCGGCAGCTACAAGCACGGCTTCGTCACGGACATCGACACCGACCGCGCGCCGCGGGGCCTCTCGGAAGACACCATCCGCTTCATCTCCGCCAGGAAGGAGGAGCCCGAGTGGCTCCTGGCCTGGCGCCTCGAGGCCTATCGCCACTGGCTCACCATGACCGAACCCCTGTGGGCCAGGGTCGGCTACCCGAGGATCGACTACCAGGCGAGCTACTACTACGCGGCGCCGAAGTCCGCCGCCGACGGCCCCTCGAGCCTCGACGAGGTCGACCCGGAGCTCCTCGAGACCTATGCCAAGCTCGGCATCCCCCTGAAGGAGCAGGAGGTTCTCGCAGGCGTGCGCAACGTCGCGGTCGACGCCGTCTTCGACAGTGTCTCGGTGGCGACCACCTTCCGCGAGCGCCTCGAGAAGGACGGGATCATCTTCTGCTCGATCTCCGATGCGGTGAAGGAGCACCCCGACCTGGTGCGCCGCTACCTGGGGTCGGTCGTGCCCGCCTCCGACAACTTCTTCGCCACGCTCAACTCCGCGGTCTTCACCGACGGCTCGTTCTGCTACATCCCGAAGGGCACGCGCTGCCCGATGGAGCTCTCCACCTATTTCCGGATCAACGCATCGGAGACGGGCCAGTTCGAGCGCACCCTGGTGATCGCCGACGAGGGAAGCTACGTCAGCTACCTCGAAGGCTGCACCGCACCGCAGCGCGACGAGAACCAGCTGCACGCCGCCGTGGTCGAGCTGGTGGCCCTCGACGACGCCGAGATCAAGTACTCCACCGTGCAGAACTGGTACCCCGGCGACGAGGAGGGCCGGGGCGGCATCTACAACTTCGTCACCAAGCGCGGCCTCTGCGAGAAGCGTGCCAAGATCTCCTGGACCCAGGTCGAAACCGGTTCGGCGATCACCTGGAAGTATCCAAGCTGCGTGCTGAAGGGCGACGGCAGCGTCGGCGAGTTCTATTCCGTCGCCATCACCAACAACCGCCAGCAGGCCGATACCGGAACCAAGATGCTGCACGTCGGACGCAACACCAGGAGCCGGGTCATCGCCAAGGGCATCTCGGCGGGCCGCTCGCAGAGCACCTACCGCGGCCAGATTCGCGTCAATCCCATGGCCCACGGCTCCAGGAACTACACCCAGTGCGATTCCCTGCTGATCGGCGGGGAGTGCGCCGCCCACACGGTGCCCTGCATCGAGGCGAGGAACCGCAGCGCCCACGTCGAGCACGAGGCGACGACCTCGAAGGTGTCCGAGGACCAGCTCTTCTACTGCCGCCAGCGCGGCATCCCCGAGGAGGAGGCGCTCACCCTGATCGTCAACGGCTTCTGCCGCGAGGTCCTCCAGGAACTGCCCATGGAGTTCGCCGTCGAGGCCCAGAAACTCGTCGGCATCAGCCTCGAAGGCAGTGTCGGATGACCGCCGGGAGCGATGCCGTGACGAGCCTGCTTTCCATCGCCGGCCTGCGCGTCGCCGTGGGCGGCAAGGAGATCCTCAAGGGTATCGACCTCGAGGTCCGGCCGGGCGAGGTCCATGCCGTCATGGGGCCCAACGGCTCGGGCAAGTCGACGCTCTCCCACGTGCTCGCCGGCCGCGACGGCTACGAGGTGCTCGCCGGCGAGGTGCTCTACCGCGGCGAGGACCTCCTCGCCATGGATCCGGAGGCCCGCGCCCAGGCAGGGATCTTCCTCGCCTTCCAGTACCCGGTGGAGATCCCCGGGGTGCCCACGGCCACCTTCCTCAAGCACGCCATGAACTCGGTGCGCAAGGCGCGCGGCGACAGGGAGCTCGATGCCTTCGAGTTCAAGAAGGTCATGGACGCCCGCCTCGGAGAGCTTTCGATCGCCGACACCATGGTGCGGCGGGCGCTCAACACCGGGTTCTCCGGCGGCGAGAAGAAGCGCATGGAAATCCTCCAGATGGCGCTTCTCGAACCGCTGCTCGCCATCCTCGACGAGACCGATTCGGGCCTCGACATCGATGCCCTCCGGCTGGTCGCCGGAGGCGTCAACGCGATGCGCTCGGAGCGCCGCGCCATGCTCGTCATCACCCACTACCAGCGCCTTCTCGACCACATCCGTCCCGACATCGTGCACATCCTCGCCGACGGCAGGATCGTCCGCAGCGGCGACCCCTCTCTGGCTCTCGAACTCGAGAAGAGCGGGTACGCCGGCCTGGTGTCCGCCGCATGAGCCTGGACCTGCTTCACGACGGCGCCGCAGCGGCCCTTCCCGGCGCCGGCCATGCCTGGGTCGATGCGCTGCGGGCCAGCGGCGCCCGGCGGTTCACCGCGCTGGGACTGCCGACTCGGAAGGTGGAGGACTGGAAGTACACCGATCTCGGGGCTCTCTCCGCAGCGCCCTACGCGGCGGCGGGCGGGCCGCGGGGCGACGTTGCGCCCGGCACCCCGCATGCCTGCCGCGCGGTCTTCGTCAACGGACGCCTGGACCCCGGGCGCTCCTCGTTCGGCGGCCTTCCCGCCGGCGTCGAGGTCGTACCGCTGTCGCGCGCGCTCGCGGAAGGAAACGACGACGTGCGGCAGCATCTCGGCCGCATCGCGGCCCTGGGACGCAAGCACTTCGTGGCGCTCAACACCGCCTGGCTCGCCGACGGCCTCGTGGTGCGCGTCGCCGACGGGACCGTTGTCGAGGAGCCGCTCGAGATCGTCCTCGCCGGCGCCCCCGGCGGAATCCGTTCGGCGTGGCATCCGCGCAACCTCGTCCTCATGGGCCGGGACGCCTCGCTCACCCTCGTCGAGCGCCACGGCGGCGACGGCGACTACCTCGCCAACCTGGTCGAGGAGATCGCGCTCGGGCCCGGCGCGCGGCTCGATCACTACCGGCTGCAGGATGACGGCCCGGAGGCCGTCGCCATCGCGACGACGGAGGTCGAGGTCGCGGGCGGCGCCCGTTACGAGAGCTTCGTGCTGTCGACCGGCGCGGCGGTGGCGCGCAACCAGATCGCCGTCACGCTGAAGGACCGGGGCGCGTCGACACGCCTTGACGGCGTCTATCTGGGGCGCCGCCGGCAACAGCTCGACAACGCGACGCTGATCGACCACGCCGCGCCCGGGTGCACCAGCAGCGAAGCCTACCGCGGCGTTCTCGACGACCGCGCCAAGGGCGTCTTCCTGGGGCGCATCGTGGTGCGCAAGCACGCCGCCCTCTCCGACAGCCACCAGAGCAACAGGGCCCTCCTGCTCTCCGGCAGGGCCGAGGTCGATGCCAGGCCCGAGCTGGAGATCTACGCCGACGACGTGACCTGCGGTCACGGCGCGACCGTGGGCGAACTCGATCCGGACGCCCTCTTCTATCTCAGGAGCCGCGGGATCGCCCTCGAGGGGGCCCGCAGCCTTCTCGTCGAAGCCTTCGTCGCCGACGCGCTCGGCTCGATCGCCTCATGCGCGGTGCGCGACAGCTTCGGCCGCCATGCGGCGGCCTGGTACGGCAGCGCGCCGTCATGACCGCCGTCGCCGCCCGCCGGAACCTGCCGCTCGACGCGGAACGCGTGCGCGCCGACTTCCCCATCCTGTCGCGCACCGTCCGCGGCAGGCCGCTGGTCTATCTCGACAGCGCCGCGAGCGCCCAGAAGCCCCGCCAGGTGCTCGACGCCGAGCGGCGCTTCTACGAGGGCGAGTACGCCAACGTGCATCGCGGCGTGCATACCCTGTCGCAGGAGGCGACCGCGAGGTTCGAGGAGGCGCGCTCCACGGTGCGCCGGTTCGTCAATGCCGCCGAGGACCGGGAGATCGTCTTCGTGCGGGGCGGCACCGAGGGCATCAACCTCGTGGCCGGCAGCTGGGGACGCGCCAACCTCGAGGAGGGCGACGAGATTCTCGTCTCGACCCTCGAGCACCACGCGAACATCGTGCCCTGGCAGCTGCTCGCCGCGGAGAAGGGTCTCCGGATCAGGGCGATTCCGATCCTCGACGACGGCCGCATCGACATGGACGCCTACCGCGCCCTGCTCGGCGGACCGGTGAAGCTGGTGGCACTCACCCAGATGTCCAACGCCCTGGGCATCATCCCACCGGCCGCCGAGATGATCCGTGACGCCCACGCCGCCGGCGCCAGGGTCATGCTCGACGGCTGCCAGGCGGCAAGTCACGGCGTCATCGACGTGGAGGCCCTGGACTGCGACTTCCACGTCTTCTCCGGGCACAAGGTCTACGGTCCCACGGGCATCGGCGTGCTCTACGGAAAGGCGGATCTCCTCGAGGCCATGCCCCCCTGGCAGGGCGGCGGCGAGATGATTGCCCGCGTGAGGCTGGAACGCTCGACCTTCAAGGGCATCCCCCACCGCTTCGAGGCCGGCACGCCGGCCATCGCCCAGGCCGTCGGCCTCAAGGCCGCGATCGACTACGTCACCGGTCTCGGACTCGACCGCATCGCCGACCACGAGGCGATGCTGCTCGGCCACGCCATGGACCGCCTGTCCTCGATCAACGGCCTGACGATCGTCGGCAGCCATCCTTCCAGGGCGTCCATCCTCTCGTTCACGCTCGACGGCGTGCATCCCCACGACGTCGGCACCATCGTCGATGACGAGGGCGTCGCCGTGCGCGTCGGCCACCACTGCGCGCAGCCGCTGATGGACCGCTTCGACCTCGCCGCCACGGTGCGCGCCTCGTTCGCCCTCTACAACACGCTCGACGAGGTGGACGCCCTGGCGGAGGCGCTCGCACGGGTCAGGGAGATCTTCTCGTGATGGACGACCTTCGCGAGCTCTACCAGGAGGTGATCCTGGATCACGGCCGGAACCCGAGGAACTGCCGCCGCCCGGAGGATCACAACCGCCATGCCGACGGCGACAATCCGATGTGCGGCGACCTCCTCACGGTCTACCTGAAGGTCGATGACGACGGCATCGTCCGCGATGCCGCCTTCGAGGGCCGCGGCTGCGCCATCTCCGTGGCCTCGGCCTCGATCATGACGGAAATGATCCTGGGCCGCAGCGAGTGCCATGCGCACGCCCTCTTCGACATGTTCCACCAGCTCGTCACGGGCCGGGAGGTCGAGGGCGACGAAGAGGATCTCGACAAGCTGATCGTGATGTCGGGCGTGCGCAACTATCCCGTGCGCGTGAAGTGCGCGACCCTGGCCTGGCACACCATGACGGCCGCCCTTGCCGGCCGGACAAGCGCAACCACGGAGTAGGCGATGGACCCCACCAAGGGACCCGACGCACCTTCGGCCGGCCTCCACGAAAGCTGGACGCCCGGCGACGAGGTCGACCCCCACACCATCCCCCAGAAGGAAGGCGAACCCCTGATCGGCGACATCGTGGATTCGATCCGCACGGTCTACGACCCCGAGATCCCGGTCAATGTCTACGACCTGGGACTGGTGTATGCTATCGATTCGAACCCGGACGGCACGGTCAGGATCGAGATGACGCTGACGACGCCCGGCTGTCCGGTGGCCGAGGACATTCCCGTGTGGATCCGCGATGCGGTGACGCGGGTGGAAGGAACGACGGACGTGACCGTGGACATCGTGTGGGATCCTCCCTGGGATCCCTCGATGATGTCCGACTACGCGAGGATCGAACTGGGTTTCTACTAGAGCGGCGGGCCCGCAGACGAACGACGAGGACGCAACCATGTTCGCAATTCCCGGCAAGGATCTCATGACCCTGACGGACCGCGCCGCCCGGCGCGTGAAGGAGCTTCTGCTTCTCAACGACAAGGCCATCGGCCTGAAGGTCGGCGTCAAGACGGCCGGGTGCAGCGGTTTCTCCTACACGATGGACTACTGCGAGGAGGAGACCGGCAAGGAGGACACGATCGAGGCCGGGGGCGTGAAACTCTTCATCGATCCCACCGCCTCGATGTTCCTGCTCGGCACCGAACTCGACTGGCACGAGGACAAGCTGGAAAGCCGCTTCGTCTTCAACAACCCCAACGTCAAGGGCATGTGCGGCTGCGGCGAATCCTTCACCGTCTAGACGCGCGTCCTCAAAAAGTCCGTGTTCCCGCGTATCGCCGGATCCGCCTGGCTGGCGATTCTTCTCCTTGCGGCCGCGCCCGCCGGCGCCTCGTCCGCTATACTCGGAGAGGCCGACCGGGAGCACTACCGCTCCGCCTTCTACCATGCCGGGAAGGGCAACTGGCGCGATGCCACGATCCACGCCTCGAGGGCCGGCGACACGGTGCTCGCCGGAGTCGTCGAGTGGCTGCGCCTCAAGGGTGACCCGCGGTCGGGATTCGAGGAGATCCGCGACTTCCTGGCGGCGCATCCGGACTGGCCTGCGCAGGACGCGCTGCGCAGGAATGCGGAGAACGCGATGCCGGCGGACCTCGACGCCGCCGGGGTGATCGCCTTCTTCGAGACCTGGCCGCCGATGACGGACGCGGGCGTCGCCAGGCACGTCCGGGCCCTGCTCGAGGCCGGGCGCGAACACGATGCCGATGCGGCCATCGAAGGGGCCTGGCGGGATCACTCCTTCGAACGCGCGGGCGAAGTGTCGTTTCTCCAGGCCCACGGCGACCGTCTCGACGGCCGCCAGCACTGGGAACGGGTCGACCGGCTGATCTGGCGCGGCGCCACAGCCGCTGCGGAGCGTCTCCTGTCCCGTCTCGAAAGCGACGACCTGAGGGCGCTCGCGAACGCCAGGATCCGGCTGCGCTCCCACCAGCCGGGCGTGGACAACGCGATCGGCAGGGTCCCGGCCCACCTCCAGGATGACGAGGGCCTGCTCTTCGAGCGCATCGACTGGCGCCTCGACAAGGACCGGCCGGACAGCGCGCGCGAACTTCTGCCGCGCGCTCCCCGGGCGCTTCTCCAGCCGGACCGGTGGGCGGTGCTGCGCCTGAGGATCGCCGCCCACCTGCTGCGGTCCGGCGATCACGCCGGCGCCTACGAGGTCGCGGCCGGCCACCGCGCCGTTCACGGCGCCTTTCATCACCGGACCGAGTGGCTGGCCGGGTGGATCGCCCTGGCCCGCCTCGGCGACCCCCGGACCGCGCTCAACCATTTTTCCCATCTCTACGACGCCGTCAGCCGGCCGATCAGTCTGGCGCGCGGCGCCTACTGGTCCGCCCGGGCGGCCGAAGCCATCGGTTCGGGAGCGCTCTCCATGGACTGGTATGCCCAGGCGGCCGGGCACGGCCAGACGTTCTACGGACAGCTCGCCGCGCTGCGCGCCGGCCTGGATGCGGCCCTTCCCGAGCCGCCCGCCGCGCCGCAGGGCGCCATCACGGACCAGGATCTCGGCGCCGCGGTGCACCGCCTCGCCGAGATCAACGAAAGGACCATGGCGCAGGACTTTCTCATCCACATGGCTGCCGGAACGACATCGGCGCCGCAGCTGGCGCTCATCGCCGGGGCGGCCCTGGAGCTGCGCCTCCACCACGCCGCCGTCAGGACCGCCAGGAGGGCATCCGACCTGGGCGTCGTGATGCTGGAGGCGAGGCATCCCGTCCTCGATCTTCCCGACGGCCTCGGCGTCGACGACGACCTCGTTCTCGCGGTCGTCAACCGGGAAAGCGAGTTCAACGCGCGGGCACAGTCGGGCAAGAACGCGCTGGGCCTCATGCAGGTGCGCCCCGCCACGGCCCGGGACGTGGCCCGCAGGCTGGGGATCGAGACCTCGAGGCAACGGCTTCTGGCGGACAAGCGCCACAACATCCTGATCGGCGCCACCTATCTTCGCTACCTCATCAGGGAACTGGAGGGATCGCTCGTTCCCGCCCTTGCCGCCTACAACGGCGGACCCGGCAATGTCCGCAAGTGGCTCGGCTTCATGGACCATCCCGACCGGCCGGACGTCGATGCCGTCGACTGGATCGAGAGCATTCCCTTCCGCGAGACGCGCAACTATGTCCAGCGCGTGATCGAGACCATGCAGAACTACCGCGTCCTGCGCGGCGAAGGGCTGCTCGACCTCTTCCCTGCCCCCGGCAGCACCTGAACAGCGCGGAGGATCCATGCCATGACCGAACCGTCGCCGAACGAGGCAAGGCCGCTGAACGTCACCGGCGGCGCACCGCTCGACCTGCTGGCGAGCCGCCGCTCCGTCCTTGCCGCCCAACTCGAGGAACCGGGACCCTCCGGGGACGATCTCGAGCGCATGCTCGCCATCGCCGTGCGCGTCCCCGACCACGGACGCTTGACGCCCTGGCGCCTGCAGGTGCTCGGCCGCAGGGCGCAGTCGGAACTCGGCGAGGCCTTCGTCGAGGAGTTCGCCCGCAACAATCCCGGAGCCGGGTCCGAGCGCCTGCATCTCGAACGAATCCGCCCCAGGCGCTCGCCCGTGCTGGTCGTGGTGAGCAGCCGCATCGTCGGGGACCGCGAGGGCGTGCCGCCCGTCGAGCAGCTGCTGTCGTGCGGCAATGTCTGTTTCAACCTGCTGCATGCCGCCACCGCGCTGGGCTACGGCGCCCAGTGGGTGACCAACTGGCCGGCCTACAACAGCCGCATCAAGGACATCCTCGGCATCCCTGCGGGCGAGCACCTGGCCGGCTTCATTCACATCGGCACGCCCAGGAACGCTCCCGGCGAACGCCAGCGGCCCCGCCTCGACGATGTCGTCGTCCGCCTGGAGAGCCTGGACGGGATCAGCGCGCCGCCACCGCCGCCCACGGAGAGGTGACGAAGGCCGCGCCGCGGCGCTCCTGCCCGAGGTCCTGGGCGGCATTGGGGCAGGCATAGGGCGACAGCACCGACGGCGGAAGCTCGACGGTGGGCCACCGGCGGCCGAGGGCGCTGCGGATCTCAGGCGCAAGGCGCGTGTCCACGGTCACGAGGTCCGCGCCGCTGACGTCGATCCGGGGCGTGTGGAAGGCATCGTCGAGCGTCATGCGGTAGTCGACCAGGAACGAGAGCAGCTGGAAGATCGCCGGGAAGATGCGGCGGCCGCCCGAGGCGCCGAGCGCGACGTTTCCGCCGGGCGATCCGGTGACGACGGCCGGGCACATGTTCGACAGCGGCCGGCGCGACGGCGCCAGGGAGTTCACGCCCCCGGGCCTGGGGTCGAACCACATGACCCCGTTGTTCATCAGGAAGCCGATGCCGGGCAGCATGACCCGGCTCCCGAAGACGGACAGAAGGGTCTGGGTGAGCGCCACCATGTTGCCGCGCCGGTCGACCACCGACAGGTGCGTCGTCGAGCCCTGGCGGGCGCCTGCGCCCATGGTGGCAAGGCGGTGCCGATAGGCATCGAAGAGGACGTCGCCGTAAGCCTCGTAAGCCTTCGCGTCTGGACGGTCCGTCGAGGCGCTCCACGAGGCGGCGAGACGCCCGAGCGCGTCGCAGAGCGTCGGACCGGCGTTGAGGCCCGGCGGCACGTGGACGCGGGCGCCGCGGTAGGAGGCGGCGCCCGCCTCGGTGATCGCCACCTCGTAGCCCTCGAGGTCGGCCAGCGTCACCCTCGATCCCGCCTCGGCGAGATCCGATGCCAGGAGGCGGGCGAGATCGCCCCGGTAGAGATCCGCGGCGCCGGCGTCGCGCAGCCTCTCCAGCGTGGCGACCTGGGCGTCGCACTTCAGGGTCTCCAGATCGGCCGCATCGGAACTGGTCGCGGGCAGTCCGCCCGGCATGAAATGCTCCCGGCTGGCGCTGAACGCCGCGAGGCCGTGCGCCTCCATGGCGATCCTCAGGGTCGCGTGCCAGTCGACCTTGAGGCCCCGCCGCGCCATCGCGACCGCCGGATCGATGACATCGCACCACGCCATGGTGCCGAAGCGCTCCAGGGCCGCGGCGAGGCCGGCCACCTGAGTCGGCACGGCGATCGAGAGCGGCCCCTGGACGTTGCGGTCCCCGACAACCCGAGGCCAGCCGAAGAGATCGTCGTCGACGGCAGCGCCGTCCTCGAGGGGATAGTCGGCCGGGTCGAGGGCGGCCGGCGCCACCGTGTGGAAATCGACGGCGTGGCACCGCCGGCTTTCGGCATCGAAGACCACCATGTAGCCGCATCCCCCCGGACCGCTCATCCAGGGCTCGAGCACGCCCAGGGCGAGCGCCGTGGCCACCGCGGCATCCACGGCGTGGCCGCCGGCGCCGAGGATGTCGGCGCCGATGGACGAGGCCTCGTGGTGCTGGCTGGCGACGAGTCCACCCGCCGTCGCGACGGCGGGCTTGGTGACGGTCCAGGTCTCCTCGGCACTCACCGTCATGGCGTCCTCGCTGCGGCGTCCAAAAGGGGATGCGCGGCGGAGTCTATGTCGGGTACGGTGAGGCGTCACCCCCTCCCCGCAGAGGCCCCGCCATGGACCTGTTCACCGACGATTTCAGCGCCCGGCCCTACTGGTGGGACCACGCGCCGCCCGGGCGCCGGGACGGCGACGCCCTTCCCGGCGAGGCCGATGTCGCCATCGTCGGCAGCGGCTACACGGGCCTCAACGCCGCCATTGTCCTTGCGCGCGCGGGCCGCAGCGTCGTCATCCTCGAGGCCGAAGCCACGGCCTGGGGCTGCAGCGCCCGCAACGGCGGCCAGATCAGCCCCGGCGTCAAACCGGGGGTCGGGGAGCTCGAGCGGCGCTACGGGCGCGAGGCGGCCCACGCCATCCTCCGCGAGGGGCACGCCAGCGTCGAATTCCTCTTCGATCTCGTCGCAAGCGAGGCCATCGACTGCGACCTCGTGCGGTGCGGGCGCTTCGTCGGGGTCCACAGGCCCGCCCGCTACGACTCCCTGGCGGCGCACCTCGAGCAGTCGTCGAAGGTCGTGCCCTTCGAGTGGCACATGGTCCCCCGGGCCGAGACGGCGAGCGAGCTCGGCACGCAGGCCTACCACGGCGGCGCTGTCATGGCCGGCCACGCGAGCCTCCACCCGGCGCGCTACGCCGCGGGGCTTGCGGAGCGCGCCACCCAAGCGGGCGCGGCCGTCGCCACCGGAACGCGCGTCACCGGCATCGGCGCCGAGGGCGATTGCGTCGTCGTGGCCACCGACCGCGGGCGCCTGCGCGCCCGTGACGTCATCGTCGCCACCAACGGCTACACGGGCAAGGCGACGCCGGGCCTGAGGCGCCGCGTCATCCCCATCGGCAGCTACATGATCGCCACCGAGCCGGTCGATCCCGCCGTCATGAAGCGCATCATGCCGAAGAACCGCGTGATCTCCGATACCCGCAAGGTGGTCTACTACTACCGGCCGTCGCCGGACCACACCCGGATTCTCTTCGGAGGGCGCGTCGCCCTCAAGGAGACCGATCCCCGGGTGAGCGCGCCGCGCCTCCACCGGATCCTGTGCGGCCTCTTTCCGGAGCTCCGTTCGACCCGGATCTCCCACAGCTGGATGGGGTTCGTCGCCTACACCTTCGACGAGATCCCGCACATCGGCGCCAGGGACGGCGTCTGGTTCTCCACCGGCTACTGCGGCTCGGGCGTCGCCTGGGCGAGCTATCTCGGCAACAGGCTCGCCCACAAGGTGCTCGGCAACGCGGAGGGAAAGACGGCCTTCGACGGCATCGCGCTTCCCACCCGCCCGCTCTACACCGGCGATCCGTGGTTCCTCGGCATGGCCCAGGTCTGGTACCAGGCGATGGACCGCTGGGGACCCTGAGGCAAGCGGGGCATGTACTTCGACCGCCGCCTGTGGACGTTCACCGAGGGAGTCCGCGGACGCATGGCCGCCTCCGTCGTCGTCGGCCTGGCCGCCGCCGCCGTGGGCATCGCCCGCCTCGCACTTCTCGGCTGGCTGATCGCCATGGTCTTCGAGGGCCGCCCGTTCGCCGACCTGGTGGTGCCCATGATCGTCGTCGCCGGCGTGATGCTGGCACGCGGCGGCCTCGAGTACCTGAGGATCATGGTGGCCCACGAAACCGCGGCCCGCGTGCAGATCGCCATCCGCAAGCGAATCTACGACAAGGCCGTGGTGCTCGGTCCCGCCTGGTTCGGCCGGCAGCGCACCGGCGACGTGGTGCTCCCCGTGGTCGACGGCGTCGAACAGCTCGAGACCTATTTCGGCGAGTTCCTGCCCACGCTCCTGATCGCCATCCTCACGCCTGTCGGCGTCTTCTGTTTCGTGGCCTTCCTCGATCTTCCCGTGGCGGTGGTGCTCGTCGCCGGCGCGGTGCTTGCCCTCATCCTGCCGATGGCCTTCCACAGGCTGGACTACCGGGCGAGCATCGAACGCTCGCGGGCCTACGGCGAGTTCGGCGCCGAGTTCCTCGACGCCGTGCAGGGGCTGGCGACCCTCAAGGCCTTCGGCCAGAGCACGGCCAAGGGACGCGCGCTCGCCGCCAGGGCGGACGCGCTCGCCCGCGGCACCCTGTGGGTGACGGCCACCAACTCTCTGGGCCGCGGAATCACCGACGCCACCATCGCCGCCGCCGCCGCCGCGGCCCTTGCCTATGGCGCCTGGCGCGTCGAGGCCGGCCTCATGGACTTGGCGACCCTGCTGGTGGTGCTGATGATGGGCGTCGAGCTCTTCAGGCCGCTTCGCGACATGAGGGTCCAGCTCCACACGGGCATGCTCGGCCAGTCGGCCTCGGAGGCGATCTTCCGGATCCTCGAGGCCAGCCCTCCCGTCGAGGCGCCGCGGGCGGCCGCCGCGGCCGACGACGACGCCAACGCGCCGGCCATCGAGTTCGACAACGTCTCGTTCGCCTATCCCGGCGAATCCGTGCCGACCCACGAGGGGCTCTCGCTCAACCTTCACAAGGGAGAGCGCGTCGGCATCGTCGGTCCCTCGGGCGCCGGGAAGTCGTCGATCGTGCGCCTCCTGCTGCGCTTCTGGGATCCCGACCGGGGCACGGTGAGGATCGGCGGCCGCGACATCTCCGCCATGACCTTCGACGAGCTGCGCGGCCGGATCGCCGTCGTCAACCAGGACACCTACCTCTTCCACGGCACCGTCGAGGACAACCTGCGTTTCGGCAAGCCCGACGCCAGCCAGGAGGAGATGGAGGAGGCGTGCCGGCTGGCCAATGCCCACGAGTTCGTCAGCGCTCTGCCCTCGGGCTACCGGACCGTGGTGGGCGAACGCGGCATCCGGCTCTCGGGCGGCCAGCGCCAGAGGATCGCGATCGCCCGCGCGCTGCTGCGCGACGCGCCGATCCTGGTGCTCGACGAGGCGCTCTCGGCCGTCGACGCGGAGAACGAGGCGGCGATCCAGCAGGCGCTGCTCAACCTCATGAAGGGGCGCACGACCCTGGTGCTGGCCCACCGCCTCTCGAGCGTCATCCGCGCCGACAGGATCCTGGTGCTCGACGGGGGAAGGATCGTCGAGGAGGGAACCCACCACGACCTCATGGACCTGGGCGGCGTCTACTGGACGCTCATGCACGAGCAGGTCTCCGAGTCCGGGCGCGCGGGCGATGACGCCATCGTCGGGGACGACGCGGGGTCCGCCTCGCGGGACCGCGACCTCGCCGACAGGGCCGCCGCCGAGGCGGAACCCACGGACGGCATCCTGCGCGCCGAGGGCCTCGGCTGGCACGGCGCGGCGCGGGTCCTGCTCGCCTTCGTCGTCGGCCAGCGCCTGCGGCTCGCCCTGACGTTCATCTTCGGCGTGGGACGGGTCGTCAGCTTCATCGGCGTGGGCGCGGTCTCCGCCCTCATCGTGGCGCGTGTCGCCTCGGGCGAGCCCTGGGGCGCCCTCCTCGTCTGGCTTGCCGTCACCGCGCCCCTTGCGGGCCTGCTGCACTGGCTCGAGTCCTGGTTCGCCCACGACATGGCGTTCAGGCTGCTGGCCGCCATGCGGGTGCGCCTCTTCGACAAGATCGACCTGCTGGCCCCCGCCTACCTCCTGCGGCGGCGCACCGGCGACCTCTCGGCCATGGCGACCCAGGATATCGAGACCATCGAATCGTTCTATGCCCACACCGTGGCGCCCGCCTTCGTCGCGGTCCTCGCGCCGAGCGTCGTGATCGGCCTGCTGGTGTGGTTCGGCTGGCCCATGGCGGCGGCCCTGGCGCCCTTCCTCGTCGTCGTTGCGTTCTCGCCCGTCATCCTGCGCAAGCGCCTCGACCACCTCGGTTCCCGGGCGCGCGAGGCGCTCGGCGAGCTCAACGCCTTCACCGCGGACTCGATCCAGGGCCTGGGCGAGATCCTCGCCTTCCGGCAGATCCGCGGGCGGCGCGGCGCCTTCGTCGCCATCGCGGAAGCCGTCTACCGTGCGCGCCTGCCGTTCTACCGCGACCTGACCCTCCAGATGGCCATCCTCGAGGTCGCCACGGGCCTGGGCGGGCTTGCGATCATCGTCACGGGGTCCGCCATGGTGGCCGCCGGCGAGCTCGACGGCAGCCTTCTCCCTCTCCTGACGCTGCTGGCGATGGCCTCGTTCCTGCCGGTCAGCGAGATCGCCCATATCGGCCGCCAGCTCGCCGACACGCTCGGCGCGGCGCGGCGTTTCCACGCGGTCGACAGGGAGCCGGTGAAGATCGCCGACGGCCCCGGCGTGACGGCCCGCCGCGCCAGGGGCGGCGCCGCCATCGGCCTCGAGGCCGTCGCCTACACCTATCCCGGGCGCCGGGAGCCGGCGATCGACGGCGTCACGCTCGCCGTTCCCGCGGGCTCGACGCTGGCGCTGGTCGGCCCGAGCGGCGCCGGCAAGACGACGCTGGCCCACCTGCTGATGCGGTTCTGGGACCCGGACGAGGGGCGCATCACCCTCGACGGCGACGACCTCAGGGACTACCGGCTCGACGAACTGCGCTCGCGGACCGCGCTCGTGGCGCAGGACACCTTTCTCTTCAACGACACGCTGAAGGCCAACATCCTGATCGCGCGCCCCGAGGCGAGCGACGAGGAGCTGCGCACCGCCATCGGCCAGGCCTCCCTCGAGGATGTCGTCCGCAGCCTCCCCGAAGGCCTCGAGACGAGAATGGGCGAGCGCGGCATGCGGCTGTCCGGAGGCCAGCGGCAGCGCGTCGCCATCGCCCGCGCCTTTCTCAAGGATGCGCCGATCCTGATCCTCGACGAGGCGACGAGCCACCTCGATACGATCAACGAGATGGCGGTGCGGCGCGCCCTCGCGAAGCTGATGGCGGACCGGACCACGCTCGTCATCGCCCACCGCCTGTCCACCATCCGCAATGCCGACATCATCGTCGCCATGGAGGACGGCCGCATCGTCGAACAGGGCACGCACGACGAGCTCTTCGCCGGCGACGGTCTCTATTCCCGCCTTGTCCGCCACCAGGTGGCGGCCGCCCGGGCGGCGTGACGGCCGCTCAGGCGGCGCGCTCCAGCGCCGCCTCGAACCAGCGGGTCCACGCCTCGCCGGGGACGACGAAGCTGTAGCCGGCGACCAGGCGGGGCCGCCGTTCGCGGGCGATGGCGAGCAGGCGCCGGCCGCGGCCGGCGATCTCCGCAGGATCGCTGTAGGGATTGAGCCGCATGGTGTCGTCCGGCGGGAAGGCGTAGTCGCACGCGAAGAGCACGTCGCGCCACAGATAGGCCGTGAATCCCGGGGTGTGGCCGCCGATATGGAAGGCCTCGATGCCGTGGCTCGCGAAGTCGCCGCGGAAGGCATCGTCCACGGGGAAGGCGGCGGCAAGCGGGCTTTCCGTCTCGGCCTCGTGGATATGGACGGCCGCCTTCCACTGCGCGCGGTACTGGTTCGAGGCGCCCATGAAGTCCTTGTGGGTGAAGAAGATGTGGCCCACGGGCGCCAGCGTGCGGTTGAACGCGCTCGGGCAGTCGATCCACACCGGCCCTTCGGCCGTCTCGATGCGGTAGCAGGCGTGCTCCAGGCCGAGGCGTGGACGGGAGAGGAGCCGGCTGACGCCGTCGGCCACGCCGCTGGCCTCGACGCGGTAGCGCTCCTCGCCGACGTTCCAGGTGACGAAACGGTCGTGGCGGGCGCCGCAGAAGGGGCAGACCTCGGGCATCTCGCCGATCATGTTGTATCCGCAGGGCACGCAGACCCACTGCTTCACCGGGAATCCCTTCGCGAGCTCCGTCATGCCACCCTCCCCGATCTCGCCGCCATCATACCCGCCGGCAGCCCGCTACGCAGCATCCCCGGGGCGAATCCGGCGCGGCTGCCCGAGCGCGAGCCAGGCGTATGCGCCCGCCGCCAGCGCGGCGGAAAGGAGGCTCGCCGCGGCGATCGCCGCAGGCATGCCGATGGTGCCGTCGGCATCGCCGAGGGCACCCCAGGGAACGCCCACGAAAGCGGCGGCGAGCCAGCCCGCGCCGATTGCCCTGAGACCCTCTCCCGCGATCACCCACGAGACCGCCATCCAGATCGCCCACAGCGCTCCGGTCCAGCGCTCGCCCGGCGCGAGGCGTGTCATCACGCCCCACACGATGAGATCGCGCACCTGGTAGGCGAGGAGGGCGAGAAGGGCCCAGCGCAGCACCGCGGTGCCCGACGCCGGCGCGCCGAGGGCTTCCGGGATGTTCCCGGGGGCGGCCACCGCGGCGAGCCACGCCGCCGCGAGGGCGTAGAGGCCGACGGCGACGGCACCGGTTTCCAGCCGTTCGCCCGGCGCGGGGCGCGGCGCGAACAGCGGCGACAGGAGCACCGTTCCCGAGATGCCCAGGGCGGGGAGAACCAGGCCTGTCGCAGTGGCGCCCGTCCAGCCGGCCATCCAGGCCCAGAAGACGCCGAGCGCGGCAAGCCACTCCAGCGGCACCGGGTCCGGCGCGCCCGCCCGGAGGACGCGGACGGCCGCGAGGCCGGCGATCGCGAGCGCGAGCACCACCGCTGACCCCTCGATGCCGATCCCGAAAGTCCACCATCGGAGGGCGTCAGACCACTGCCCGGAAAGCAGGTCCGGCATGTGCAGGAGGACATGTCCGGCGACCAGGAGCGCCATTCCGAGCGCGGTGACTCGCCGGAGCGCGGGAGGCGCCTGCCCGTGCCGCCTGCGTTCGCAGTGCCGTCTCGCGAGAGCGTGCACGGCGAGTGTGGCGGCAATCGTCCAGACAAGGTCGGCAGGGCCCCGCCCGCCCCCGGTGGCGATCGAGGCGCCGACGGCCAGGACAAGCACCCCGAGGGGATGCGCGATCGAGATGAGGTAGCATGCGAGGGCCTCGCCGCCGGCCGCCCGGTCACGGGCGCTCGCCACCGCGAACCAGGCAGCGACGGCGGCGGCGGGCGGCGCGAGGGCCGCGACGGCGCTCCACCCGCCGGTGTCGAGGAAGAGCGCGCCGAAGGCCCAGGCGGCGCCGACGGCGCCGGCCGTGGTCGCCAGCCGAACGGGGGACCGCTCGCGGGCCAGGGCGGCCTTCCACCCGGGACGCTCTTCGGTCACCGGAGCGATGCGCATGACCGCAACGTGTGTGCCCGGAGGACCCCGTTCTTCAGGACGGGGCTGTCGATGCCGTTCGCCGGGCGACGAGGTGCCGCCGCCGGTTTCGCAGGCCCCGGCGCGCCGGGGGAGGCAGCCTTCCCCTTGAGGGTATCGGGCCGCCGCTCGATCCCGGCCCTGCAAGGGACGGGACGCGCGACGACCGCATCCCCGCCGGCCCCGACCCGTGCCGGAAGCCGGGAGCGCCCGTTCCTGGCCCGGCTGACATTGACGACATGCATCGGGCCTTCACCCTGAAACGGATTGTCCGGCCGACAACGTGGCCGGATGCGCGCCTGCGTCAACCATGCCGTTCCGGCGCAACCGAACGACGGACATCGGCGACGGGCCGCACCCTCCCGGACCGCAAGGCCGGCGCTCCGGCGGTGTGTTCCCGCACCCGACGCGGCTTCCCGAGCGTGACGACGCGCGGAACCGCAACCGTCTCGTTGTCCGGCAGCGGCGCTCCACCCTTCGCCCCGGCCCGCCGGGCGACGCTCGCGAGCGCCCGCAGCCGTCCGCTGGTCCCAGGCATCGAGCCCGCAGGGGTCGTCGCAGATCTCCTGGCGCATTCGACCGCCCGGCGCGAGTCCCATCGCGTCCACATGCCATCCATCCCGCCGCGGCCGCAGTTTCTCGTAGCGCCCGGCCTTCATGGGACAGGCCGCCAGCTGAATCCCTGCGTGGACGCGGCCCCGGTCAGCTGCTCTTCGGCCGTCCAGCCCTCGCCCAGCGGCATGGCGACGAATTGCCGGACGACGCCCTTCTCGACGCAATAGCCGTCGAGCCAGGGTTGCTCGGGCAGAACCGCGTGGTCCTGGGGTCGCGGTTCAGCCGGTCGGCCCAGGGATCGCCCGTGATCGCGCAGATCCTGCCGGTCGCCACCTTGACGGCGAAGGGATAGGTCGAGTCGAAGCCGATCCACAGCGCCTCGGCCTGGTGCATCGGCGCGATCACGCCGCCCCGCGCCCGCCACGATTCCGGCAGGTGCGCGGCGTGGTCGCGGCCGTCGTCCGGGATGCGCAGGGTGCGCTGGAACGTGATGCTGCAGTGCGCCGCCGCATGTACTTGCGAAAAATGAAACTCCAGCCGGTCGTTCTCGAGCACGATCATCGATGTTCCTCCCTACCAGTCGCCGTCGCGCACTTCGCGCACCACCCGCAGAACCGCCTCGTCGGGCGCTTCCTCGAGCTGGCGGATCAGGTCCGCGAACAGCCGCGACCGCTTGCGGATGATGGCCTGCAGGTCGCCGGACACCTTGCCCGCGAGCGCCAGCATGACGTCCGGGTCCTCGCCGAGCTCCCTGGCGATCCTCACGGTGGTCGCCTCCGAGGGCGGCGCCACCTCGCCGCGCTCGATGCCGACGCGTCCGGCCATCTGGCGCACCGAGTAGCGCCGGTCGCCCTGGCGCAGGCGTTCCCGGATCGTTCGGACGGTGTGACCGTAGTGCGTCGTGTGCCGTATGTAGAACACGTTCCGGCAAGCGCCGAGACCCGCCCCGCCGGCGGCTCCCGAAAGTCGGCACCCGCGAGGGGTTGTGCACAGGGAAGGCCGGGATCGAAGGCATCCTGCCCTCGTGTGAGAGCGGGACGCCCTTGATCCGCGGATTTTCGCGTCAGCTACAGCCCGCAACAGCAATCGCAGACGCCGCCGGGGAGCGGGATTCTCCGGGTGGCTGCGGACCCTCAGCCGGGCCGGCCCGTCCTCCAGTCCCACTGGCGGATCCGGATGTCGGCGAAGATGTCCGCCTTGCCGAAGGGACTGCCGTCCAGGAACGCCTGCACGGCATCGCGGGACGGCGCCTCGACGACCATGAGCAGGCCGACCGTGCCCACCCCGTCGTCGGCGAGCGTCGGACCGCCGTGATGAACGGTGACATCGGGATGATCGGCACGGCTGCGCAGATAGCCCGAAAAGGCGTCCTGCAGGTCCCCGCGCCTGTGTTCCACTCCCGGCTTGTCCGTAACGAAGACGACAAAGTACATCGGCTGCCTCCCATCTGGACCGGTTCCGTCATTGACGCTAGGCCCGCCCGCCGCATCCCGTCAACCGGCCGTTGCGGCCGGCCTACACCGCGGGCGGCTCCACCCGGACGGTCACGATATCCGTGTCGTGGTACTGCTGATGACGGACCGAGGAGGCCAGGTGGCGCAGCAGCCGAAGCGAGATGTCCCGCTCGATCATGGAACCGGCGCTGGCCTCGCCGAGCAGCGCAATCCGGTCCTGGAGGTTCTCGCCGACTCTCGAGGCGACGAACTCCAGGACCGCTCCGCCGTCTTCCGCGCGCGCCGTGAGAATCAGCCGCCGCCCGGCGTCCTCGGCCGAGCCGTCCTCGCGCCGCAGCGTCAGCAGGGTTTCGTCGCAGACCGCATCGAGACGGTCCGCCATCGCGGAATCCCAGCCTCTTCGCGATGCGAATGCGGCGACGAACTCCCGGACCTCGTGCAGGGCGGAGGAATCGAACTCCACCTCTATGCGCCGCAGGCGCGGCTTCGTCAGCTCGACGAACACGGTCATGACGATCGCCACGATGCCTCCGGTCAGCATCCCGTTCTTCAGGAGGGCCCCCGCGAACTGCGAAACGTACCCGGCAAAGATCGCGTCGCTCTGAAAGCCCGCGCCGATCCAGAACGAGATTCCGGCAATCAGGCCCTTGCGATAGTCGATTCCGTCCTGGACGATCACCTTCATGCCGATGATGAAGATGGTCGCCATCGTGACGGTGACGAACGCCGCGATGACCGGACCCGGCATCGCGAGGATCACGGCAAGCGCCTTGGGAAGAAACGCCAGCACGATCAGCAGCGCCCCAAGCGCGATGCCGATCCGGCGGGAGCTGATCCCGGTGATCTCGACCATCGACGCGCCCGTCGGCCGGAAGCCCAGCGGCATCGTTCCCGCCAGGCCGGACAGCAGATTGCCTGCCCCGTCGGCCGCCACGGCGCCCTGCACGGCCCGGAAATCCACCGCGCGGTTCTCGGCCCACGACACGCGCTGGATCGCGACGGCGCCGCTGATGGTCTGTATCGTGCAGACCAGGGCGATGAACACGAATGCGGGAAGCAGCGTCCAGAACTCGGCCCCGAAGCGCAGGTCCAGGGCCTGCCATTCAAGCCGCGGAACGCCGATCCACGAGGCCCGGGCGATGCGCTCGACGTCGTAGATGCCGAACACGGCCGCGACGATCGAGCCCGCGACGATGCCGATGACCGGCGCCCACAGGCGAAGCCGTCCTTTCGCCTTCAGCGCAATGCCCGCGATGACTGCCAGAGTCGTGAACGCGCAGAGCGGCGCCGCCAGTGCCGGCGTGCCGTCCGGCACATCCTTCAACTGCTCGAACATGACCGGCATGACCGTGACCGGCGTCAGCATCAGGACCGTGCCCGTCACGGTCGGAGTGAGAATGCGCCGGAACAGCGAGAGGCGGGCGGAGAACGCGAACTGGACCAGGGCCAGGGTGACGACCAGGGTCGCGAGCAACGCCGGCCCGCCCGCGGCGAGGGCGGCGATGCTGACCGCGATGGCGGCCCCGGACGTTCCGATCGCGAGGATGTAGCCGGCGCCGAACCGGCCGATCCGCCGGGCCTGGAGCATTGCGGTCGCGCCGCAGATCGCGACCGAGGCGAACACGGCCCACAGCAGCGCGCCCTCGGGCTGGCCGGCCGCCCGGAACACGACGGTCGGAATCACCACCGCGCCGGGCAGCACCAGGCAGGCGATCTGCAGGGCAAGCCCGGCGCTCAGCGGAATCGAAAGTCCGGCGTCGGGATTGCGGCGGCTCCCGGAGCCCGGCTCGGACTCGTCGTGTCCCATGCTGACTCCCAACGCCGCGCACAGCCTCGCACACGCGTTCGCGGTTCACAATCGACGCAAGGCGCGCGCACCGCGAGGCATCAGCGGTCCAGACCCGGGAGCCAGAGGCAGATCGCGGGCAGCGCCAGGATGACCGCGAGCAGGGCGACGGCGCTCACCAGGAACGGCGCGACGCCCCTGAAGGACTCGCCAAGCCGGGTGTTCCTGTCCAGCGAGTTGATCACGTAGACATTGAGGCCGATCGGCGGGGTGATCAGGCCGATCTCGACGGCAAGCACGGCGAGAATTCCGAACCAGATGGCGACCTCTTCTTGCGTGTAGCCGAAGTCGAGGCCCGTCACCAGCGGAAAGAAGACGGGCACCGTCAGCAGGATCATGGCCAGGCTGTCCATGACGCAGCCGAGGACAAGGTAGAGGACCATGATGCCGATCATGATCGATATCGGCGACAGCCCCGACCCCGCCAGCGCGTCGGCCAGCTCGGTCGAGACCTGCGACAGCGCGAGGAAGCCGTTGAATACCTCGGCGCCGACCAGGATGAGAAAGATCATGCCGGTGGCCTGCGCGGTCTCGAGCAGGCTCGACACGAACGCGGAACGGCTCAGCCGGCCGGAGGCGATCGCCACGGCGGCCGTGGCCGCGGCCCCGATCGCGGCCGCCTCGGTCGGCGTGAACACCCCGAGGTAGATGCCGCCGATGACCGACAGGAAGATGAGCGCCACCGGCCAGACGGCGGCCAGGCTGCGGATGCGCGCACGAAGCGGCAGGGCCGGGACGGCAGGACCCGACGCGGGCCGCAGGCGGACATGGACCGCAATCGCGACAGCGTAGCCGAGCGTTGCGACGAGCCCCGGAACCAGCGCGGCCAGAAAGAGCTTGCCGACCGACTGTTCCGTGATGACGGCATAGATCACCAGGATCACCGACGGCGGAATCAGGATGCCGAGCGTGCCGCCGGCGGCCAGCGTGCCGGTGGCCAGCGCCCCGGAGTACCCGTGTCGCCTCATCTCGGGCAGCGCCACCGACGCCATCGTCGCGCCGGTCGCGATCGAGGAGCCGCTGATGGAACCGAAGGCGGCGCACCCGAAGATGGTCGAGACCGCCAGCCCGCCGCGGCGGTGGCCCACCCAGGCGCGGGCCGCATCGAACAGCGAGCGGCTGAGACCGGACCGCGCCGCCAGCTGGCCCATCAGCAGGAACAGCGGCAGCACCGAAAGGGTGTAGCCCGACACCCGGCCGAACACTGCGGTGTTCAGCAAGTTGAGGAAGGCCGGCCACCCCGCGAGCGAGGCGAATCCGAAGCCGCCGACGACGAACATCGCCACCGCGACCGGCATCCTCAGAGCGATCAGCACCAGACAGACGCCGAACAGGAGACCGCCGAACTCGAAACCCGTCATCGTCCCAGGGCGCGCACGTTGCGGCAGACCACCAGCAGGCAGACCGCGGTCAGCAGGCCCGCTGCGAAGAGGGCGCAGAAGTAGGCCCAGTGGACCGGGACGCCCAGAAACAGCGTCGTCTCGCCGTCCTCGAGCTTGTGCACCGCGCCGACGGACAGGCGCCAGGCGATCAGGCCGGCCACCAGCGTGAAGGCGGCGTTGTGAATCGTATCCAGCATCGTCCGGTGACGCGCACGCATGCGTCCGGTGAAGAACTCCACGACGATGTTGGCGTTCCTGGTGTGGCAGTAAGGGAAGAAGGCGAACACCGCGATGCCGCAGGCAAGTTCGGTGAGCTCGTAGTCGCCCGGGATCGGGGCGTTGAAGAGATAGCGTCCCAGGACACTGGTCACGGTCATCGCCACGACCCCGATCAACAGCATGCCTCCGCAGACCGCCACGGCCCTGGCCAGCCACTCCAGGCGGGCTCCCGGGTCCCCCGCCGGCCTACCGGAGGGAGTCATCGCCATACCTGGCGACCAGACGCCTTGCATCGGCGAGCATGGCCTTCCCGTCGTGTCCCATGGCGCCGACCTTCTCGATCCAGCCGTCGATCACCGGCTGCGTGGCCGCCTTCCAGCGCTCCCGCTCGGCCTCCTCCAGAGGAAGCACCGGATGGCCCTGCTCCAGCGCCATCGCGCGGCCCGGCTCCTCGTCGTCCTGCCACAGGCGGCCGAGGCGGCCGGCCAGCCCGATTCCCGTCGTCTCGTCGATGATGGCCCTGACTTCGGCCGGCAGCCCGTCGTAGCGGGCCTTGTTCATCGTCATCACGAACAGGACGCACGAGAGGGAGACCTCGGTGTGGTAGCGCGTCACTTCGTGCAGGCGGAAGGGCCGCATGATGGTCCAGGGGATCCAGGCTCCTTCCACCACGCCCCGCGACAGCGCCTCGTAGACCTTCGGGATCGGCATGCCGATCGGCACGGCGCCCAGGGCCTCCAGCATCGCCGCGCTGGCCCGCGAAGGGGCGCGCATTTTCAGCCCTTCCAGGTCCTCGAGCGTGCGGACCTGCCGGTCGGCCGTGTGGACATGGCCGGGCGCGGCGGTATGGAACACCAGGGGGTGGGTATCCTGGTACTCGTCCCGCAGCCACGTGTCGTAGAATTCGGTCAACGCCTGGCTGGTCGCCCGCGCGTCCGCGCAGACGAAGGGCAGCTCGAACACCTCGGTCAACGGAAACCGCCCCGGCGAGTAGCCGGGCAGGGTCCAGACGATGTCGACCACGCCGTCGCGCGCCTGCCCGTAGAGATCCGACGGCTTGCCTCCCAGCTGCATCGCCGGAAACACCTGCACGGCGACCCGGCCGCCGGACCTCTGCCCGATCTCGTCGGCCCATGGCTGGAGAAAGAGCCGGACCGCGATCGACTTGGGCGAGTTGAACGTGTGCAGCCTGAGGACGATCGGCTCCGCGCCTGCGCCGTTCGGCAGACCGCACAGCGTCGCCGCGACAAGCGAGGCCAGCAACGCACAGACGACGAATCCGCGAGTTCCGCCCATCGACCCTCTCCCTCAAGCCCCGCGATGCGAACCGACCGATCCGGGCACCCGGCGCCCTCGTTCGGCCCGTCCGGGAGGCGACACCGGATCCGGCGCATGAAGCGGCGTATCGCGGCAGATACGCTGAATTCCGGGGCCTTGGCTCCTGACGAGGAACCCACTCCATGCCGGCGCATTGTAACGCCGCCGAACGGCCCACAGAAGGTCCCGGTACCCGGCGCGGGATTTCGCAACCGCGGCGTCCCGACACGAGGTGGGCCGCGAGACGAACCCGGGTTCGGACGCCACTCCTGTGACCTTGGCTGCGATGCGCGTCATGTCCCGGACCTCGAAGACCCGGCCGCCGCCTTCGTCACTCCGTTTGTTGGCCAAACGCATCCGGCTCCCTGTCGCCCGGGACAGGCGGCCGGCCGTTCCCGATCACGGGGCGCTTCCAGGCCGGTCGATCGTGATGGAGCGCAACGTTGCTTCAACGAACTCCGGGTGTTTCGACGAACCGCAAGCCGACACGGCATGAAGGACATTTCTCTTCTTTCATGTATTTTCAGTGAACACATGGCTTGACGCCGTGACGGCATCGTGCAGCTTGCGGTTCTCGGCGAGCGGAGCCGCCATGGAGAAGCCGGACACGGCCAGTCGGGAGGCGGAGGTCCTGCGGGAACGCCTCTCCGCCCTCAGCGGGGCCATCCTGAGGATCAATGCGAGCCTCGATGTCGATTCGGTTCTGCACGAGGTCGTCGACAGCGCCCGGGCGCTCACCGGCGCCCGCTATGGCGCCATCGTACCCACCAACCATGAGGGGAACCTCCTGGATTTCGTCACCTCCGGTTTCGCCCCCGACCAGCGCCGGGCGCTGATGGAATGGTCCGAGGGACCAATGCTGTTCAGGCATCTTTACAGTCTTGCGGCACCGCTGCGTCTGCTGGACCTCGACGGCTATGTCCGCTCACTCGGCCATGCGCCGCTGCCGCTTCCCTACGGAACGTTCCTGGCGATGCCGATGCGGCACTGCGGCGTCCGTGTCGGCGTCTTCTTCCTGGGTGAGAAGGAGGGGGCATTCACTGACGAGGACGAGGAAACGCTGGTGCTGTTCGCCTCGCAGGCGGGGACGGCGGTCACCAACGCCAGGAGACACGGCGACGAGCGTCGGACGCGGGCGGACCTGGAGGCCCTGGTGGAGACCTCTCCGGTGGGAGTCTTGGTGTTCGATGTGACCAGCAGGCTTTTGCTGCGAGTTAATCGGGAGGCCCGCCGCATCGTGTCGGGCCTCAGCGTTCCGGGCCTGACACTGGCACAGCTGGCGTCGGTGCTGACGTGCCGTCGCGGCGATGGACGGGAGGTGACGCTGGACCACCTCGGCAACGCCGAGACGTTGCGCTCGGAGGAAGTGGAGCTTTCGGCACCGGACGGGCGCAGCCTGCGGACGCTCATCAGCGCGACACCGAGCCTGTCGCAGTCGGGTGAAGCGCTGTCGATGGTGGTCACGATGCAGGATCTCGCGCCGCTCGAGGAACTGGAGCGCGCACGGGCGGAATTCCTCGGTATGGTGAGCCACGAACTGCGCGCGCCGCTGACCGCGGTCAAGGGATCGGCGACGACGGTGCTGACGGCGTCGCGGTCCTACGAGCCCGCCGAGATCCAGCAGTTCTTCCGCATTGTCGACGACGCGGCGGATCGCATGGACCGCCTGATCGGCGACCTCCTGGACATGGGGCGCATCGAGACAGGCACCCTTTCCGTGAATGCAGCGCCAATGGCGGTGGAAGTGCTTTTGGACCGGGCGCGCAACGTGTTTCTCGGCGGCAGAGGCCGGCACCCGGTACGGGTCGACCTGCGGCCGGACCTGCCGCGGGTGGCGGCGGACGAACGGCGCATCGTGCAGGTGCTGAACAACCTGATGGCCAACGCGGCGCGGCATTCCCCGGAGTCGGCATCCATCCGGCTGGCGGCGTCGCGCAAGGACGGATTTGTGGAAATCTCGGTGGCCGACAGCGGCGAGGGCGTAACGGAAGACCAGCTGAAGCACCTGTTTCGCAAACAGGCCGGTGGGCGGAGCGGCCTGGGTCTGGCGATCTGCAAGGGGCTGGTGGAGGCGCATGGGGGGCGCATCCGGGCGGAGAGCGGCGGACCGGGACTCGGCACGCGCATCGCGTTCACGCTTCCGCAGGCGATGGAGACCGGGGAAAAGCCCGTGCGGGACCACCCCCGCCCGACGGGCGCGGCGGGGACGCCCATCCTGGTGGTGGACGACGACCCGCAGACCACACGCTACGTGCGTGACGTGCTCGGCAAGGCGGGCTATGCGCCGTTCGTCACCGGCGACCCGGAGGAGGTGCCGGACCTGCTCGCGAGGTTGAACCCCCCTCTGGTGCTGATGGACCTGATGCTGCCCAATACCGACGGCATCGAACTGATGCTGGAGGTCGCCGGACTTGCCGACCGGGCGGTCATCTTCATCTCCGCCTACGGACGTGACGAAACCATTGCAAGGGCGCTTGAGGCCGGGGCGTGCGACTACATCGTCAAGCCCTTCTCGCCCACCGAGTTGACGGCGAGGGTGCGCACCGCGTTGCGCGGGCGCGCGAGGCCCGAGCCGTTCACACTTGCCGATCTGGTCATCGACTACGAGCGCAGGCAGATCACGGTGGCCGGCCGGGAGGTGCCGCTGACACCCACCGAGTATGAGCTGCTGCGCGCGCTCTCGGCCAGCGGAGACCGGGTGCTGACTTACGACGCGCTGCTGCGCCGGATCTGGCCGCACAGCGATGGCGGCTCCGAACTCGTCCGCACGTTCGTGAAGAAGCTCCGCGCCAAGCTCGGCGACAACCCGGCCTCGCCCAGATACGTCGTCAACGTGCGTGGGGTCGGCTATCGCATGGCCTCATCGGACCGGCCGTGACGCCGCAGCGGCGTTGAGCTTTCGTGTCCGTCGGTCGGCTCAGGCCGGAGGCGGTCACAGGCGCGGACGCGGCTGGCTTGAAGCTCCGCACGGGGACCCGAGCACAGCCCGGTGGGCCGTCGCGGCATTCAGCGGGCGCCGGCGACACGCAGCGCACCGTCCCCGGGCGAGCGGGACGGCCGCACGACGATGTCGACGTCGCACCCGACAGCGGTCAGGGCATCCATCAACTTCTCCGGGGAAGTCTCTCCGGCATCTCCTTTTTGGGATACGATGTCGAGGTGTTTGGCCGTCGATCCGCGCGTGATGTTCCAGGTCGTCTTCGCCTGCCCGCGAACCGATTGACAGGGCAAGGGTTTCATCACGATAATCCCGCAGTCGGATGAGCGATGTCTCGGGGGAGGGATTGTGAGAGCTGCAGTTGAACCTGGCACTGTCGTGCCGTCCCGTCGGGGCCGCTTCGCCCTGACCTGCCATTCAGGTCGTTCACGGCGGCGTACGGTCGCTGTGGCGGCGGGCACCATCCTGCTCGGCGGCCTCCTGGCGACGGCGCCTGCGCGCGCGGTCGAGTTCGGCGAGGGCGACTTCGCGGGCAGCGTCGACACCACGATCAGCCACGGCATGACCTTCCGGGTCGAGAATCGCGACGACAGGCTGGCCGCCGACACCAACGGCAATGACGGCAACCTCAACTACGACCGCGGTCTCGTCAGCAACACCTCCAAGTTCACCACCGACATCGACCTGCAGGCCGGCAATTTCGGCGCGTTCATACGGGCCTCGGGGTTCTTCGACTTCGAGAACCAGGACGGCAAGCGCGAGCGCACGCCTCTGAGCGAGGCGGCCAAGGAGCGGGTCGGCAGCAATGTCGACGTGCTCGATGCCTATGTCACGGCCGCGTTCGACGCCGGCAGCACGGCCCTGGACGTCAGGCTCGGCAGGTACGTGCTGAACTGGGGCGAGAGCACCTTCATTCCCAACGGCGTCAACGCCATCAACCACTTCGACGTGAGCAAGCTGAGACAGCCGGGCTCGGAGTTGCGCGAGGCGCTGTTGCCGGTCGGGCTGGCGTCGCTCGCCGTGTCTCCGACCGACGACCTGACGCTGGAGGCATTCTACCAGCTCGAATGGGAGAAGACGCGGATCGACCCGGTCGGCAGCTATTTCTCGAGCGTCGACTACGCAGGAGCGGGAGCCAGCCGGGCGGTGATTGAAGACCCCCGGCTCGTCATTCCCGGAATCCAGTTGGGTGACAGGGGCGTAACTGCCGAAGACAGCCTCTACGCGGCATTCCGAATAGAGGCCGACCCTTACTTCATGAACGTGCCCCGCGGCCCTGACGGGACTCCTGACGACACCGGACAGTGGGGGCTCGCGATGCGCTACTTCGCGGAGGACCTCAACGACACCGAGTTCGGCTTCTACGTCATGAACTACCATAGCCGCCTGCCTACGGTCGGCGCGCGAACCGCCCCCTTGGAGGCCGTGCAGGAGGGCCTCGCGGCGGCCGGAGCGGTTGGAGCAGCCGCTCCTGGGGCTGTCGGAACCCTCGTCGGTCAGGCCCTGGCTGCTGCGGGATGCCCCTCTCCCATGGCCAGTGCAACGTGCGGCGGCATCGCCTCCGACGTTGTGAGCAAAACAACCGCTGTTGCTCCTCTGGTCGCAGCGCAGGCCGGTATCGACGCATACGGCAAGTCAGGAACCTATTTTCTTGACTATCCCGAGGACATCCAGCTCTTCGGCCTGAGCTTCAACACCCTGCTCGGAACTTCGGGCTGGGCGCTGCAGGGCGAGTACTCATTCCGCCGCGATGCACCGTTGCAGAGAGCGGAGCGGAAAGTGATCGAGGACGGCCTGGCTCCCATCAACACCGCCCTTGGACTGTCCGGTTGCGCCTCCAATCCGTCCGGGGAAGGGTGCCCGCGAAACCCGGTCGACGGCCAGCCGCTGTCCAGTCAGGTGTTTCTTGGTCAGTTGAACAACCACCTGATGACCTACTCTCCAAGCGCGGTCCAGGGCTATGTCAGGCGCGATGTCAGCCAGCTTCAGGCCACCGCCACGAAGGTGTTCGGGCCCGCCGTGGGCGCGGACGCCGTCGTCTTCTTGACGGAGGCGGCCGTGATGCACGTGCACGACATGCCGGACAAGGCCGTCACGCCCCTGGAGAGTCCCGCCGGCGGCACGCTTGCCGAGGGTGCGGCCGACGCCGACGCCACCTCGTGGGGCTATCGCCTCGCCGCGCGCCTCGACTACTACAACGCCGTTTCCGGCATCAATCTCTATCCCTATGCGCAGTTCCTGCATGACGTCACCGGCAACAGCCCAGCACCCAGCGGTCCGTTCGTGGAAGGACGCACCGCTCTTACCCTGGGCCTCAAGGCCGACTATCTCAGCAGCTGGCAGGCGGATATGGGCTACACGCGCTATGACGGCGACGGCAACGAACTGAGCGATCGCGATTTCGTATCCGTCTCGTTCAAGTACTCGTTCTGAGGTTCCGGAGCCATGGACACCAGCACTGTCAAGACCGCGGCCGCCGCCATCCTTCTTGGGCTGGCCTTCTCATCGCCCGCACCGGCCGAGATCGACGCCGACCAGATTGCGCGGCTCGGCCAGGACCTCACTCCGCTCGGCGGAGAACGGGCCGGCAACGCCGACGGCGCCATCCCCGAATGGACCGGCGGCATTACCGAGCCGCCGTCCGGCTACACCGTCGGCGAGCATCACCGCGATCCCTTTGCCGACGACCGGCCGCTCTTCGTCATCGATGCCTCCAGCCTGGAGGAGCATCGCGACCGGCTCTCGGTCGGCCACCAGCGCATGCTGGAGGCCTATCCCAGCTTCAGCATGGCGGTTTATCCCACCCGGCGCAGCGCCTCCGTGCCTCAGCGGATCTACGACGCCACCCGGACCACCGCCGCCACCGCTAGGCTCGTCGACGACGGCAACGGCGTCGGCGACGCCGTGATCGGCATTCCCTTCCCGATCCCGTCCAGCGGCCTTGAGGTGATCTGGAACCACCTGCTGCGCTACCGGGGCGAGACGCTGTCGTGCACCATCGGCCAGGCAGCGGTCACCCGCGGCGGCGACTACACGGTGGTCAAGCAGAGCCTGGAGGCCGAACTGCGCTACTCGCTGCCCGGCATGACGCTGGAAGAGCTCGGCAACACGATGATCTATTACAAGAACAAGACGCTCGCGCCGGCCCGGCTCGCGGGCGACATCGTGCTGATCCACGAGACCATGAACCAGGTTCGCGAACCCCGCAGCGCATGGGTCTACAATCCCGGCCAGCGCCGGGTGCGGCGCGCCCCGAACATCGCCTACGACAATCCCGGAACAACCTCGGACGGGCTGCGCACCGCAGACCAGCTCGACATGTTCAACGGCGCGGTCGATCGCTACGACTGGGAGCTCGTCGGCAAGCGCGAGATGTACGTGCCGTACAACTCGTACCGCTTGCACGGCGGCGATCTCTCCTTCGACGACATCCTCAAGCCGCTGCACGTCGACCCGGAGTTCCTGCGCTACGAGCTGCACCGGGTCTGGGTCTTGGAGGCGACGCTGAAGGAGGGCGCGACGCACATCTACAAGCGGCGCACCTTCTACGTGGACGAGGATTCCTGGCAGATTCTGGTCGCCGACATCTACGACAACCGCGATCAGCTCTGGCGCCTGTCGGAAGGCCATCTCATCAACTACTACGAGAAGCCGCTGATGTGGCCGACCCTGGAGGTGCATACCGACCTGCAGGCTGGGCGATACCTGGCGTTCGGGCTCGACAACGAATTCCCGATGTGCACCTGGGACTCCGGCCTCGAATCCCGGGACTTCACGCCGGAGGCGCTGCGCCGCGAGGGGCGGCGGTGATGCCGGTTCCGGTCCGCTGGCGCGCCTGACGGCAAGACGGGAACCGAGGGGAAGCCGCGGCGTCATCGCGCTGCTTGCGGTCGTTCTCGGGCTGCTGGCGCCTGCCGTCGCCGAGGACGCGGTGCAGGCGCCGCTGGCAACGCAATCCCTGCTGCTCGACGCCGTCGCGGCAGGTTCGCGGCTTGTCGCGGTCGGCGAACGCGGGCACGTGCTCGTGTCCACGGACGACGGCGCAAGCTGGAACCAGTCAAAGGTGCCGACCCGCGTCATGCTGACCGCGGTGCACATGCATGACGAGCGTCTCGGCTGGGTGGTGGGACACGATGCGGTGATCCTTCGCACCGTCGACGGCGGCAAGCGCTGGACGATGGTCCACGAGGCGCCCGAGGAGGAGCTTCCCCTGCTCGACGTCTGGTTTCGCGACGAGCGCAGGGGCTTCGCTGTCGGCGCATACGGCTATGTCCTCGTCACCCGGGACGGCGGCGACACCTGGACCGCGGGGACCGTCGGCGAGGACGACTTCCACCTGAACGCGATCGTCCCGGTGCCGGCGTCCGCAGCCGACCCCTTCCAGCGCCTCTACATCGCGGCGGAGGCGGGAGCGATCTATCGCTCCGACGACAGTGGACAAACATGGCAAGCCCTGTCGTCACCCTATGCCGGCTCGTGGTTCGGCGGCATCGCCCTCGACCGCGACCGGGCGCTTCTCGCCGGGTTGAGGGGCCACCTGTTCCGCACCGCCGATGGCGGCGAGAGCTGGACCGGGGCCGCCACCGGCACCCGGGCGACCCTGACCGGAGCCGCCCGGCTGTCGTCCGGCACGATCGTCGTCTCGGGCCTGGAAGGCGCCGTGCTGACGAGCCGCGACGAGGGACACACCTGGTCCGCCCGGCGGCTGCCGTCACGCGAGGGCGTGTCGGCGGTGCTGCCGCTCGGGGAGGACAAGGCGCTCCTCTTCGGCGAATTCGGTGTCGCGCGCCTGCCGGACTGACGCTGAGGATCCTCCCCTGACGGCCCGCATCGAGAGACTGCTGTTCGCCCGCCGCCACCTGGTGCTCGCGGCCTTCTTCCTCGCGACGCTGGCGATGGGGTGGCTGGCAAGCGGGCTCAGGGTCGATGCCGGCTTCACCAAGCTGCTGCCGGTCGAGCACGAGTACGTGCAGACCTTCCTCGAGCACCGCGGCGAGTTCGGTGGCGCGGACCGCGTGCTGATCGCGGTGATGGCACGTGACGGGGACATGTTCACGCCGGGCTTCCTGGAGACGCTCCGGAAGGTCACGGACCTCACCTTCTTCCTGCCGGGCGTGGACCGCACGCAGGTCTATTCGATCCTCACGCCCAATGTGCGCTTCATCGAGGTGGTGGAGGACGGCATTGCCGCCGGCAACGTGCTGCCGGCGGATTTCGAGGCGGACGAGGCCGGGTTCGCCCGGTTGCGCGAAAACGCCATCAAGGCCGGGCTCGTCGGCCGCCTGGTGGCGAACGACTTCACCGGCGCCATCGTCGCCGCCAGGCTGCAGGAGTTTCACCCGCAGACGGGCGAGCGCCTCGACTACCTGGAGGTTGCAGGCGAGCTCGAGCGCATTCGCGGCGAGGCCGGTGCGGACGTCGACGTGCACATCATCGGCTTCGCGAAGATGGTGGGCGACATCGCCGACGGCGCCGCGCGCGTCATGATGTTCTTCGCCATCGCGTTCCTCGTCACCGCCCTCTTCGTCTATGCCTACACGCGGTCGGTCCGGCTGACGATACCGCCGCTGGCGAGTTCGCTGATCGCGGTCGTCTGGCAGCTCGGCGGACTGACCGGGCTCGGTTTCGGTGTCGATCCCATGTCCATCCTGGTGCCGTTCCTGGTGTTCGCGATCGGTGTGAGCCACGGCGTGCAGATGGTGAGCTCGTTCCGGGCGGAGGCGGCACGCGGCGCCGGCGGCCTGGACGCCGCCCGGCTGAGTGTCCGCCGCCTCCTTCTGCCCGGCGCGGTCGCGCTGGCGTCCGACTCCATAGGCTTCATCACCATCGCGTTCATCGAGGTGCCGGTCATCAAGGAGGTCGCGATGACGGCGAGCATCGGGGTTGCCGCGGTCATCCTCACCAACCTGGCGCTGCTGCCGGTGCTGCTGTCCTATGTCGAGACGGACGAGGCGCAGCGGCGCCGGGTGCTGCGGGGCGACGATCTGCTGCGGCCGCTGTGGTCGGGGCTCGCACGCCTGGCGCGGCGACGCCCCGCCGCCGTGGTGATTGCCGTGGCCGCACTCCTGGTCGCGGCCGGCGCGAGGTACGCTCCCGAGGTCAGGGTGGGCGACGAGCACCGCGGCGTGCCGGAGTTTCGCGCCGAATCCGTCTACAACCTGGATTCGGCCGCGATCACCGACAACTTCGACATCGGCGTGGACGTGCTCACGGTCATCACCGAGACGGTCGAGGAGGGCTGCATCGATTACGGCGTGATGCGCACGCTCGACGACTTCGAGTGGCACATGCGCAATGTCGACGGGGTCAAGTCGGTGCGCGGACTCGCCGGCGTCGCCCGCGCCATCAACGCGAACTGGAACGAGGGCAGCCTCAAGTGGCGGACCCTGCCGCGCAACCGCTACATGCTCGTGCAGTCCGTTTCCCCGGTGCCCACGAGCAGCGGCCTGCTCAACCTCGACTGCAGCGTGATGCCGGTCTCGATCTACACCGCCGACCACAAGGCCGAGACCATCGAGCGCGTCGTCGACGCGGTGAAGGCGTTCGGGGCGGCGAACCCCGATGACCGCATCGCGTTCCGCCTCGCATCCGGCAATGTCGGCGTGATGGCGGCGACCAACGAGGAGGTCGACGCGTCGCAGTTCCCCATCCTGGCCTATGTCTACGCCGCGGTCATCGTCCTGTGCCTCCTCTCCTTCCGCTCGCTTGCGGCCACGGTCTGCATCGTCGTGCCGCTCGCGGCGGTCTCCCTGCTGGCCTACGCGCTGATGGCGCTGCTGGAGATCGGCCTCAAGGTCTCCACGCTGCCGGTGGTGGCGCTGGGCGTGGGCATCGGGGTGGACTACGGCATCTACATCTACGGGCGGCTGCGCGCCCATCTCGGCGACGGCCTGGACTTCGCCGCAGCCTACGAGAAGACGCTGGCCACCACCGGCGCAGGCGTCGTGCTCACCGGACTCACCCTGGCCGCGGGCGTGGCGACCTGGATCGCCGCGCCGCTCAAGTTCCAGGCCGACATGGGCATGGTGCTGACCTTCATGTTCCTCCTCAACATGGTCGGCGCCGTCGTGCTGCTCCCCGCCCTGGGCGCCTGGCTGGTCGGCTCAAAGACAGCGAAGCGTACCTGACGGCGCCCCGGGAGGCTTCGCGCCGCTACTTCGCAAATTGGAACCATGTCTTTTCCGGAAAGGTGACGCGGTTCCGGGACTGCAGCGAAGAGCGCATCACGCTCGATGGCGACAACATCAACCAAAACTAAATGTTGCATAATCCCACCCGAGAACAAGTAGTAGTGGTCTTCCCCGGGGCGCTTTGGACTAGCCGCCTTTTCGTTCGAGTTCAGAATTGTCTAGTTTTAGAGAATTTTCTCTAATTCACGAACTCTTGAACTCCTACGGCGGCAGGACTCAGGTCGTCTCGCTTACTCTGCCCATTTTTCTTTGTGAAACCCATTATGCATCGTCGATCCGTCGCATGCGTTCATCCAGTTCATCAAGGAAGGGCGAACGCCCCCAACGTCTGCACACTCCCCACGTATCTACCCATCCCGAATAGAGCATGTAAACCTCGTCCCGAGCCCGAGTAAGTCCGACATAGAAAAGTCGCCGGCTTTCTTGGAGCCGGTCCGGCTCTTCGTTTCGCCAAGGCAAACTCCCCAGGTCCAAGCCGAGCATGATCACTACATCGTATTCGGAGCCTTTTGCCGAATGCAGAGTCAGCAAGTTGAGTTGCTCAGACGAGCCGTCTTTGCGTCCCAACCCGGCGAGATCTAGACCTTCCAACGCGCCTCCAGGTTCCAAAGCTGCCGTCATGCTCTCTACTTGGTCTCGCTGGTCGGCCAAGCTGAGCTCAGTGTTCATCAGTTCGTCGAGCAATTCCGACCGGATGGCGTCCACGAACACTGCCGCAAAGCCACACCCCTCGCGCCGATCCCACAGAAACCTCGTTACGGCCTGTTCCCGCCCCCGTATTAGGCGATCTTCCGCTCGCCCTGCACGGAACCCGTTCCACCGATCCAGAAGGCCCTTCAACTGCGGGCCACCTTCACGCCATCCGCCCGCAACCCAGGCGGCGCAATCCTCGACCCAGCTGGTCAAAGCACACTTCCGGTAGGGTGCTGCGTTATCCACGCGCGTGAACGCAATCCCCGCTGTGTTCGCCGCTTCCGCAACGACATTACCGACACGGTAGTCCTTGTAGAGGATCGCTATGTCGCCAAGACAACGTTCCGGCTTCGCATCAAGCACAGCCGGAACGATTCTCGAAACCGCAGTCTCCGCCTGTTCTGATAAACCATTGGGGCACTCAACAAAATCGACTGTCGCTTCCCGGCTGGGATCCTGCGGCCTGTAGCCACGTTCCTCCCCTAGTGCAAATTCCGACGCCCGGATGATTCGACCCGCAGACCTGTAGTTGATTTCAAGTCGGATCGTCTCCACTTCACGGTGTTCGGCTAGCTCCATCAACAAACCGCCGTCCGCACCAGTAAAGCCATAGATCGACTGATCTGGATCGCCTACCGCAAACAGTCGAACGCCGCCGTCGAGGGCCAACCTTTTGACAATCCGATGCAGCGCGACGCCCAAATCCTGATATTCGTCAACCGCCAGCACAGGAAACTTGGCCTTCACGAGCGGCAACACCCAATCGTATTGCGCAACAAGGGTCTCACCGAAAATCACCAAGTCGTCGAAATCAACCAACCCGCGCCGCCGCAACTCCCCTTCGTATTCTTCGGCCAACGAAGCCAGCTCTTCTTCCGACCTCCACCCTCGACCCGTTCGATCCAGATGCACCCGTCGGTGCCGACCCATGTCCAGCTGTTTGTAAGGATGTCCCACGCCAAACATTCGGTCTCCTACGCGCTTGTGTATCGCGCTAGATTCCTGCTGCGAGGCCACCCGGATAGGAAACGACACCGGCAATCCGGCAAGACGTCCATACGGCATCAGCAGATGCCGAAGGCAGAAACCGTGCACCGTGCCGACGAACAAGTTCGCCGCCTCGCGCAAGTTTAGCTGTTCCAGCCGTCGCTTCAGTTCCCTCGCGCATTCGTGGCTGTAGGTGATGCATGCCACGCCCCTCGGCGCCTGCACGTCCTCGGCGAGAACCCGCGCGAGCTTCACGATCAGCGTCTTGGTCTTGCCGCTCCCCGGCCCGGCAAGCACGACGCAATGGCCCGTTGAGTCATACGCTGCAAGCTGCCGCTCGTTCTCCTGAAGTTCGAAAGCCTGACGAAGATACGCGGCGCTTGCGCTACGATACGGCATCGCGAATTCGCCCAAGCGCATTCCGGATGTATTCGGGGCACACATCCTCTGAGGCATGACCGCAGAGGGACTGTGCGAACCGTCCCTTTCCGATGCGCTCAATCCTGCGCAACAACCTTTCTTCATCAACTCCATACGGAGTCATGATCTGAGCTCTAAAATCTCCTCGTCTGTGACGGGAAATTCCCAGTTCCTGAACCAGGACTGTAACCATCGTCTCTCCTAATCCTGCATCGAAAAGTTCTAGCTCGAGTGTACTGTTGTTCACGAAATATCCACTCTCACCCGCGTGCCGGAACAGTTCCTTATTATCCAGGTTTTCGAATTCACCATCGGTGTCTACGATCTTTAGCAGATTGATTATCCGTTGACGCGCACGCGGCGGTCTATCGTCTCTTTCGTCCAGGTCCGTGAGCAGCACGTGCGGAATTTCTAGCCCTTCAGGTCCCAATAGCTTGACGTAAGGCCTGAAATTCGTGCCGCCGACCGAACAAACGCTGATTCCCAGTACATCCAGCGGCATCTGCAACGCCGATGCGAATGCCGGAATCAGAAATCTCTCAGCCTCTCCCTCAACCAGAATCACGCCCCGAGCAAAGAACAGTTCGCCCCGGTTAACGTCGATATAGCGCTGCAGGTCTGCCTCATCGGAGACCTCCAGGGGTACCGCCGCCGCGGAGGTCCCTTTGGTCGCTTCAGTCTCTGGATCGTGTCTCAGAAGAACGACTGAACGGATTGGGGTTACGCTCGCAACATGCGGTGAGTGAGTGGTCAGAATGGTCGTCCGTCTCGACCTGGCTTCTTCCGCATTCTCCGCCGCACCTGCTTCGAGGAAATACCGGTAGACCAGTCGCTGAACGTGCGGGTGCAGGTGGGCTTCCGGCTCTTCTACCGCGAAAAACGTATGGTCCCGTTCGCCTTCATCCACCAATCTGTCGAGTTCCAGACACTTTAGCGCCAGAAATATCAGGTTCGCCGTGCCGAGACTTGCCTCTCCTATCCCCCTTGCACGCCCATCGATGAGAATGCGCAGGCCCCGTAAGAGCGCATCGATCTGAGTGGGTGCGACACCCAAGCTGACCGGCACCGCGTGCTGCGGTCCGGCAATCTGCTCCAGCCGCTCGCTGATGCGCCGCGCCACTGCGACAACCTGGTCAAGCCCCTCAAGCGCCTCGCCCGCTTCGTTGACGATCGTCTGGATCTCTTGCCGCGCTTCTTCGTCAACGCTCGCCATGAGCCCCTCGATCAACGGACGAAGCGGGGATCGCCGCCAACTCGCCAGATCCTTCTCTGCGTCCCTAAGCGCTCCCTGGATATCCAACGGAAGCATTCGCCGCGCACTACGATTCACGGACATGTCAGGATCGTCACCGCCGAAGATCACGTACTCGTAATCGGCGAGACTCTGGGGATCACCGTCGAGCCCGGCCTGGGGTTGGAAGCGATAGGTCAGCCGCGCCACCATCTCCGGCTCTGGATCCACCACACAGTCGCACAAGTGCGCCATCAGTCGTTCGTCATTCGTGAAATTGGTCAATTCCACAAACACCTCGATCGTGGCGCCGATCTTGTCGTCCCCGAGCCCATCCCAGAAGTCGTCGAACCCCAGGTGCCTGTCACGCTCCGACAGGCCCGGATCCAGAACGAGTTGAAGCGCGCGGATGAAGTTGCTCTTTCCGACCTTGTTCTCACCGACCACCACGATATCGTCGCCGGTCTGTATATCCAGCGCCTGGAAATTGGTGAAATTTGTTATCCCGATTCTTGAAATTCTCATCCCATAACTCGCTATCGGTGTTCTGCGGAGTACGTTCTCGCAATCTGCTCAACTACGTAGAATGCAGTTACTTGAACTCCAAACGCGCACAATCGATACTCGATTTCGCTCTGCCGGATCACCATCCCGCCGGCTTGGAGATCGCCGTGCCAAGTAGCGTATTCGGAAGCTGTGGCGCAACCTGCCAGAGCCCTGGGCACATGATGAACACGGGTTTGCCCCGCTGTGCGGTTACCACTCGAATAAGCTTCACGAGATTGGTATAGTTCGATATCACGGCATCCGCATCGAACAACCCGTTCCGGACGTCTTTGAGGAGATGTATTGCCAAGTTCACGTCAGAGCCCTTTTCTTCCATCGTGTGAAATTCCGCCTCACGCGTATCCGCCAGCGGTGCCGTCCCCCTGCAACGTATGCGGCCGAGCGCAGGTGGATCTTCAAACGAGCGCGGCGTCGGATACCGCATGCCAGGGCCGGGGAGGAGTGAGAGACGCCGACGGCACGTAAGTTCAAGGCCTCCCGGTCAGATTCCGCCAAGGCTCACGCCCGATCTGCGCCTCGCGTGGCCAGCGCCGCCACAGAGTAACTCCTGGTGCATCGACCCTGCTGTTTAGGAAAGTCCATACCGTAAGGTCCCCGACTCAGGCATACTCACGACTTCGACTGTTCCTGCCAAGAAGCGCAGAGCCAAGATTTCTCCCACCGCAGTACCCACGTCATCGGGCCACATATCACAAAATGGGCTGCTTAGGCCCCATGGCAGAAGCTCTTCGATTCCGTTTGGCCACGGATGGGCATTCTTGGGCACCGCGACGCTGCCAAGTTTCTCACCACCCTGAACAAAATCACAAGTGTGGCCAGCGAACACCTCTGGCAAGTTGCGAGACCTAAAGAAATCCTCATCCAACTGAAATTCATTTCGGAGTCCCTTGAGATACTCAGCATTCCAACTCAGTCGATGCGTGAGTATCCAAATTGCCCTTACGTACCCAGCGTCTAGAAACGAACGGTCTGGGTCGTCACGTTGCGTTGACACAAATTTTACACAAATGGAGCGGATCTCCCTGATGATTTTTCTCGATTTCGTATGTATACTGTCAACTTGCTCCAGTGCTTGCTTCACCGGTTCTTGCGTTCCCCGAAAAGATGGAAAATGGACGTCTGACAATTCTCCGTACATCCTGTCCAGTGCCTGATAATTGTCGTCAACCAATGCGACGCGTAATCTAAGTTCATCCGTCCTATCCTTAAGTTTTCTAGCTTGATCAAGTGTGTGAACGATACGATGTTTTTCTAAGCGGACAGTAGCAGAGAGGCAGTGACCTGAGGGCAATTCGTCATGGCCAGGAATTTCAGTTAACCGCTCGATAAGCTGCACCACTCCACCACCCGCAACTTCCAACGTTGCATAGAATCTTCCAGCTAAAGCTGGAGGCAACTCATCTTCATTGTTCGCCATACGCACAGGAATGATCCTAAGGCGATCTTTGAATTCCAGACCCAGTGCTTGGTCCAGCTCGTCTTGCACCCATTTGGATTCATTAGCCTCGATAGAAACAATATATAAGAAGACCGCACTCTCCGATATAGCAAGTCTGAGCTTCGACCTGAGCTCTTCACCGAACTCTAGCTGTTGTTCATCCACCCAGAATGGAACACCGTCAAGTTCGAACGCTTCAGATAGTCTTCTAACTGTCTGTTTGTTCATCCACGAATGTGATATGTAGATCACTTTGCTGATTCTCCTGTCTCTTGAGGCTCTACGGATTCTCACCAACGTAGCCGGGTATTCTCACCGTGGTAGCCACCCCGGAGCGACGCGATGATGTTGATGGTGGCCTTGATTCTCTGCTGCTGGTGGCCTTGATTCTCTGCTGCTGGTGGTCTTTGCGTCTGCTGCTGGTGGTCTTTGCGATAGCACCCCCTCAGGGTCATGTGCAAGCCGGGCGCACCATGCCGGAGCCGTACTGCAGCGGCCCCGGCATGGTGTCGCGGAAGGCGCCCTTGGTGCGGGCCTGGCAGTCCGGGCATTCCTTGACCTCGGCCTCCACGCGGCGTTCCTCGACCTCAAAGACGATGTCGTAAAGGATGCGGCGCTCTCGAGCGACGGGATCGACGCCCGAGAGGTTGGCGCCGCAGGCCTGGCAGGTCTCGACGGTAACCATCTCCTCGACGGTGGTCCTGCGCAGGTTGTCGCCCGTCTGCCGGCTCGGCGCCGGGCCCTTGCCGCCCGTCCTGCCGCGCCGCGTGCTCTCGTCCTTGTACGTCTGCGACGGCGGCAGGCCGGTGTTGGCGCTGGTCTTAGCCGTTGTCTTTTCCAGCAGGACGGTGATCAGGATGGTCAGCAGGGTGAAGAGGATGCCAATCACGGCATCGACCTCTTCGGACACCTTACCGTCCTTGCACAGCGCGGCGATGCGCGCTTTGGCGCTTTCGAACTCCTCGCGCTCAGGAGGCGCAGTCGACGCTGGCAATCACTCGGCCTCCACCGCCCCGCCCGGGCAGGTGAACCCACCGCAAACACCGCCAAGCCTTGCACCCGCATGAACCGCAACGCCTGGCCGCGACCGTCAGGAAATCCGAAAATCAGAGAAAATGGGGGTGAGCAGTTACGAAAATCCGATCTCCGAAGCGTTCAGGATGTCTCCGTACCACGAACTCAAACCAAACTCATGACCTGAATGTCGGGAGTTCAAATTCGATGTACCCGCTTCCTATACGCCGGGCGGGCGGGAAGCGGGTATGTCAGGTGGAGAGGCCGAGGTCGCGTTTCTTGCCGGCTGCCCAGGCCTGGATGATGCGGTCGGCGATCATGGCGATGAGCGCCATCGATCCGCCGGCGATGACGCCCTGGCCGAAGCGGGCGTTGGTGAGGCTGTCGTAGACCCACTGGCCGAGACCCTTGGTGCCCACGAGGGCGGCGATGACGAGCATGGCGAGGGCGAACATGACCACCTGGTTGAGGCCGACCATGATCTCCGGGATGGCGAGGGGGAGCTTGACTTTCCACAGGACCTGCCGCTCGGTGCAGCCCATCATGCGGGCGGCCTCGACCGCGACGGGGTCGACTTGGCGGATGCCGTGCTCGGTGTAGCGGATCGCCGGCACGATCGCGTACATGATGATCGCCAGCAGGGCCGAGAAGTCGCCCACCAGGAAGACCATGACCACGGGGATCAGGAAGACGAAGAGCGGCATGGTCTGCAGGGTGTCGTTGATCGGCCGCAGGATGGCCGACACGCGGTCGTTCTGCGCCGCCCATATGCCGAGCGCGCCGCCGGCGACGAAGCAGATGATCACCGAGGTCGCGGTGAGATAGAACGACAGCATGGCCCTGGGCCAGGCGCCGCTGACCAGCATGAAGGCCATGCCCAGAAACGAGAAGAGGGCGACCTTCCAGCCGCCGACCTGCCAGGCGATCAGCGTCACCGCCGCGATGAACAGAGGCCAGGGCGTGCCCGAGGCGCCGTAGTAGAAGAGGATCCCCAGGAGGGCCACGGCGACGGCGGCGCGCCAGCCGTTCAGTCTCGCGGCGACCGCGCCGATGGCGGCGACGATCAGCCAGTAGACCACCGAGGCGAACGCCGTCATCTCGAACCCCCAGGAGTTGGGGCGCGCGATCCTCTCGAGTCCGGCCTTCATCGGCAGCATGAAGAAATAGAGGGTGTAGGTCTTGATGGCGTCGGTGGTGTCGAAGAAGTTGCGGGTGAACCAGGCCACCCCCTGGTTGAGGTCCTCCGCCGGATAGACGATCCAGTTCTCGGGATAGGCGCTGAACACCGGGGCCGCCCACGACAGCAGCGTGCCGGCGACGACCGCGACCGCCATCGAGGCGAGCCAGGGATGGCGGTTGATGTAGTTGCCGGTGCGGGGCATGTGGATCTCGCCGGTGCGCTCGGCAAGGCCGCGGCTGATCCGGTCCATCATCATGGCGATCAGCACGATCACGGTCCCGGCAAGGAGGCTCTGGCCGGTCTGCGCCTTGCGCATCGTCGAGAGCACTTCCCAGCCGATGTCGGCGAAGCCGCCGATGATGGCGGCGATGATCACCATCGCGAGCGCCGCCATGATGGTCTGGTTGACGCCGATCATGATCGTGTGCATCGCCGCGGGGATGCGCACCATGAACAGCAGCTGGAAGCCGGTGCAGCCGGACATCTGGCCGCTCTCGATCACGTTGTCGGGCACCCGCTGCAGCCCGAGCATGAGGTTGCGGACCATCGGCGGGCTGGCATAGATCGCCGAGGCCACCATGCCGACCACCGGACCGATGCCGAAGAGAATGAGGATCGGAATGAGATAGGCGAAGGTCGGCACGGTCTGCATGACGTCGAGGGTCGGCTCGATGACGCGGCGGGCCCAGCGGAACTGGAACCCGAGCAGCCCGAGGACGAAGCCGATCATCAGCGACAGCGGCACGGACATGCTGACCAGCGCCAGGGTCGACATGCTCTCCTCCCAGTAGCCGACGACCACCATGTAGAGGAGAGCGGCCACGCAGAAGCAGGCGAGCCTGAATCCCTTGGCGGCATAGGCGATGATCGCCACGATGGCGATCGTCACCGGCCAGGGGGAGAGGTGGAGGAGGCCCTGGATCAGCTCCATCGGCCACTCGAGGACGTCGGAGACGAAGCGGAACACAGGCTTGAAGTGGGCGGTGAACCAGTCCATCAGGAACTCGAGCCAGGCCTCGACGGGAAGGACCCAGCCGCGGGGATACTTGACGAGCCACTTCTCGCCGCCGCGCAGGGCGAGGCAGACGACCGCGAAGACGCCGAGCCCCATCCAGGCGGCGAGCCGGGGAGGCAGGCCGCCGAGGCGCAGGCCGCGGGCGCCCGGGCCCGCCAGGACGCTCATGCCTCCTGCCCCGCGGCGTGTTCGTCGGCGAGCGCGCTCAGGACCCGCTGCGCCGTCACCCTGCCGACGAGCGCGCCGTCGCCGCCCTTCACGGCGATGACGTCAGAGCCGTCGGCGAAGCGCGGCATGATCTCCTCGAGAGTCGTCTGCTCGGACACCGCGTCCGCGGCATCGAGTCCGTCGACGGCGTATTCGACGATGTCCCCGGCGGTGATCACCTTGACCCTGGGGACGTCCTGCGTGAACTCGCGGACATAGTCGTCGGCGGGCTGCATCACGACCTCGGCCGGCGTGCCGATCTGCACGACGCTGCCGTCCTTCATGATGGCGATGCGGTCGGCCAGGCGCAGCGCCTCGAGAAAGTCGTGGGTGATGAAGACGATGGTCTTGTGAAGCATCTGCTGGAGGCGGAGGAACTCGTCCTGCATCTGCCGCCTGATCAGCGGGTCGAGCGCCGAGAACGGCTCGTCGAGGAACCACAGCTCCGGCTCGACGCACAGGCTGCGCGCGATGCCGACGCGCTGCTGCTGGCCGCCCGAAAGCTGCCTGGGATAGCTCGTCTCGCGCCCCGCCAGCCCCACCAGCTCGATCATCTCCATCGCCCGGGCGATGCGCTTGGCCTTGTCGATCCCCTGGATCTGCAGCGGGAAGGCCACGTTCTCGACCACGGAAAGATGCGGCAGCAGGCCGAAGTTCTGGAACACCATGCCCATCTTGTGGCGGCGGATGTCGATCAGCTTGTCCTTGGACACCTGCAGCAGATCCTCGCCGTCGAGGATCACCTCGCCCGCCGTCGGCTCGACGAGGCGCGACAGGCAGCGCACGATCGTCGACTTGCCGGAGCCCGACAGCCCCATGATGACGAAGATCTCGCCGGTGTGGACGTCGAAGGAGACGTCGCAGGCGGCGCCGATGTGACCGGAGTCGTTGATCCGGGCGATCAGCCCGGCCGGATCGTCGACGTTTCCCCGGGCGTTGTCGAAGAAGTTCCCGGCGTCGGGGCCGTAGACCTTCCAGACGTGCCGGCATACCAGCTTGGTTTCCCGGTCGATCGTTTCCGCCATCTTCCCCTCTCAACGGACCCCGCCGGTCCGCAACCAGGCGGCCTCCTCGCCGCGTGCCCCGCAGTATGGCCTCCGCCGCGCGAATGTCTATATTGGCAGGACCATGCTCAGTTCCGCAGCCATCGACGGCCTCCACCGCCCCACCGCCAGCGCCCGGGGGCTTCCGGGATACGCCTACAACAGCGAGGCCTTCGCGCTCGAGGAGCACGCCCGCCTCTTCGCGAGGACATGGACCTTCGCCGGATACGCCCACGAGGTTCCGCAGCCCGGATCGCTGATGCCCAGAAAGGTCGCCGGCGTGCCGCTGCTCTTCACGCGCACCCGGTCGTCCCAGGTGCGCTGCTTCCACAACGTCTGCACCCACAGGGGCTCGCTGCTCGTCGACGCGCCGGCGCGCGACCTGCAGCGCCTGCGCTGCCGCTACCACGGCTGGACCTTCGATCTCGAGGGCGCGCTGAGGTTCACGCCCCACTGGGGCGGCCACAACGACGGCGCCATGGAAGGCCTGGACCGCTCCTGCCTGGGCCTCAGGCCCGTGCGCATGGAGCGCTGGCACGACTGGCTGTTCGTCAACATCGACGGCCGCGCCGAGCCTTTCGAGGACTATGCCGCGCCCTTCATGGCCCATGCCGCCGAGTACGACTTCGGCGAGGCGCGCCACGCGCTCACGCTTCACTACGACATCGCCGGCAACTGGAAGCTGGTGGCGGAGAACTATCTCGAGACCCTTCACCTCGACTTCGTGCACACGGTGCTGGCCGAGGTCGCGCCCTTCGAGCGGCACGAGGTGATCGCCGAGGGAGCTTGTCTCGGCACCATCATCGCCACCGGCCTTCCCGCTGCCTGGAGCGAAGGCGAGGCCCTGCCCCGCTGGCCGGGTATCGACCAGGAGAACCGGACGGCCAAGAACCTGGCGCTCTTTCCCAACTTCAAGTTCATCATCGGTCCCGACCATGCCTGTTCCATGGTGGAGTTCCCCGAGGGCGCCGGCCGCTCCCGCCAGCGCTGGGATTTCTACTTCCACGGCGACGGCGCCGACGGCGAACGGTGGGACGGCGCGCGGCGCGCGGTGATCGGGTTTTTCGACAAGACGAACATCGAGGACTTCAAGGCGGTGGAAGCGGTGCACGAGGGGCACCGCTCGCCGGCCATGGACGGCGCCCGCTTCAACGGCATCTGGGAAGGCGCCGTCCATCACTTCCAGAAACTGGTGGCGCACTACATGCGCGATGCCGGCGAGAGGAGTTCGCAGACGCCATGAACAGCGATGTCTTCATCACCTGCGCCGTCACGGGGGCAGGCGACACCGCCGGCAGGAGCCACCACGTCCCGGTGACTCCCGAGGAGATCGCCGACGCCGCCATCGAGGCCGCGGGCGCCGGCGCCGCCATCGCCCACATCCACGTGCGCGACATCGAGACCGGACAGGGCAACCGCGACCGCGACGCCTTCCGCGAAGCCGTCGCGCGGGTGCGCGAGAGCGACTGCGACGTCATCCTCAACCTGACCACGGGCATGGGCGGCGACTACGTGCCCGATCCGGACGATCCCGGGCGCGCCTCGGCGACGAGCGACATGACCTCGCCCGAGGAGCGGGTGCTCCACGTCGAGGAGCTCCTGCCCGAGATCTGCAGCCTCGACGTCGCCACCATGAACTTCACCCACGGCGCCTTCATCAATGTCCCCGAACACCTGAGGGTGATGGCCGACCGCATCCGCGCGGCCGGGGTGAAGCCGGAACTCGAGTGCTTCGATCTCGGACACGTGCGCCTCGCCAGGCAATTGATCGCGGACGGCCATATCGAGGAGCCGCCGCTCTTCCAGATCTGCCTCGGGGTCCCCTGGGGCGCGCCGTCGGACCCGGAATCGCTGATCGCCATGCGCAACCTGCTGCCGCCGGACGCCCACTGGTCGGCGTTCGGCATCAGCCGCATGCAGATGCCCATGGCCGCGCAGGCGGTGATCTCCGGCGGCAACGTGCGTGTCGGCCTCGAGGACAACCTCTATCTTTCCCGCGGCGTCCTGGCGAGCAACGGCCAGCTCGTCGAGCGCGCTGTGGAGATCGTCGAGCGGCTCGGCGCCCGGGTGATGGGCCCCGCCGAGACGCGCCAGAAACTCGGCCTGACGAGGCAGCACTAAGGGACGGCGGGCGATGGCGGACAAGATCGTCAAGAGCGACGACGAGTGGCGGGCGCAGCTCACGGAGGAACAGTTCAGGGTGACCCGCCGCCACGGCACGGAGCGTCCGTTCAGCGGCGCCTACTGCGACAGCAAGGCGCCCGGCCTCTACCGCTGCATCTGCTGCGACGCGCCCCTCTTCGAGGCCTCGACCAAGTTCGACTCCGGCACCGGCTGGCCCAGCTTCTGGGCGCCGGTGTCCGCCGAGGCGGTCGAGACGAGAACCGACCGCAGCATCTTCTTCATGCCCAGGACCGAGGTGGTGTGCGCCCGCTGCGACGCCCACCTCGGGCATGTCTTTCCCGACGGACCGGCGCCGACTTTCCAGCGTTACTGCATGAACTCCGCCGCCCTGCGTCACGACGGGAACGCCGGCGTCTCCACGTGAGGCCGGGGCCCCGCAACCTCATCACCGACGTCGAGGGCATCCTTGTCGGCCAGGCCGAGGACCGCAATGCCAGGACCGGCGCCACCGCCGTCGTGCCGGCGGCGCGTGCGACCGCCGCGGCCGACGTGCGCGGCGGCGCCCCGGGGACGAGGGAGACCGGAACGCTTCATGCGGCCAGCCTCGTCAGCGCCGTCGACGCCGTCGTCCTTTCCGGGGGCTCGGTGTTCGGACTCGAGGCGGCGGGCGGCGCAGTGGCGCGCCTCGCCGAGGAGGGCCGGGGGTTTCCCACGAGCGCCGGCAGGGTGCCGATCGTGCCCGCGGCGATTCTCTTCGACCTCGCCAACGGCGGCAGCAAGGACTGGGGCGCAAGCCCGCCCTACTTCGACCTGGGATACCGGGCCGCCGCAGCGGCCGGCGGGGAGTTTCCGCTCGGCAACGCCGGCGCCGGTCTCGGCGCCCGCGCCGGGGACCTCAAGGGAGGCACCGGAAGCGCGTCGTTCGTCACCGCCGACGGTTTCCAGGTGGGCGCCCTCGTGGCCGTCAACGCCGTCGGCTCCACTGTCATCCCCGGCACCGCGACGCTGTGGGCGGCGCTGTGGGAACAGGACGGCGAGATGAACGGGCCTCCCCTTCGCCTGCCGGACGGCGCCATGCCGCTCGAGGCGCAGGCGGCGGGCCTTCCCGGAGAGAACACCACGATCGGCGTCGTCGCCACCAACGCCGCTCTCGACAAGGGCGAGTCGCTGAGGCTTGCCATCATGGCCCAGGACGGACTCGCGCGCGCCATCCGGCCCCTTCACACGCCGTTCGACGGCGACACCGTCTTCGCGCTCGCCACCGCGCGGCGTCCCGGAGCGATCGACGGGGCGACGCTGGCGCGGCTCGGCACGATGGCGGCCGACTGCATGACACGCGCGGTCGGCAGGGCCATGGTCGAGGCGCGCTCGCTGGGGGAGATGACGAGCTACCGCGACTGGAGGGAACGGCCGTGCCGACCGCGGTGATCACCGGCGCCAGCAGGGGCATCGGCCTGGAGTTCGCGCGCCAGCTCCTCGGCGACGGCTGGCACGTCCACGCCGGCGCCCGCCGGCCGGAGGCGGCCGGCGGCCTCGCCGCGCTCGCCACCGACCGGCTCGTCGTCCACCGCCTCGACGTCGCCGAGCGCTGCCATATCCGCACCCTGGCGTCCTCGCTTGCCGGAGAGCCGGTCGATCTTCTCGTCAACAACGCCGGCATCTGGCACGGCAAAGCGGAGCTCCATCGCCGCTTCGACGACGGGATGTGGATGGAGGAGTTCCGGGTTCACGTCTTCGCCGTCATGGCGATGTCGGAAGCCCTCGTCGACAACGTCGCGGCCAGCCGGCGGCGCACCATCGCCAACATCTCGAGCGGCAACGGCAGCTTCGCCTGGCCCGGCACCTCGCCCGACTACCCCTACAACTCCACCAAGGCCGCGCTCAACATGCTCGCGCGCGGCCTTGCCGTCGATCTGGCGCCGAAGGGGATCATCGTCGTCAACCTCTCCCCGGGATTCGTCGCCACCGACATGACCGATCATGCCTCCGACCTCGAGCCCGCCGCCAGCGTCGCCGGCATGCGGCGGGTCATCGCCGGCCTCGACATCTCGCAGAGCGGCGCCTTCCGGCGCTACACCGGCGAGACCATGCCATGGTGACGACCGTTCTCGTCACCGGGGCGAACCGCGGCATCGGTCTCGAGTTCGTCCGCCAGTACGCGGCCGACGGCTGCACCGTCCACGCCTGCTGCCGCCGTCCCGCCGGCGCCGCCGCGCTGCGCGCCTGCGGCGCCGGGGTGCACCCGCTCGACGTCACGGACCGCGCATCGATCGACGCTCTGGCGTCCTCCCTCGCCGGGACGGCCATCGACGTCCTCGTCAACAACGCCGCCACCTTCGGCGGCAGCCGCCAGGACTTCGGCGACATCGACTATCGCGCCTGGGAGGACGCGGTCCGCACCAACGTGATCGGACCCTACAGGATCGTCGAGGCCCTCGAGGAGCACCTCGCCCGCTCGTCCGGCGCCGTCGTCGCCCAGATCTCGAGTCTCGCCGGCTCGATCGCCGACAACCGCTCGGGCGGAAGCCACATCTACCGGACCGGCAAGACCGCGCTCAACATGGTGACGGCGAACCTGGCGCGCGACCTCGAGGCGCGGGGCATCACCGTCATCGCGCTTCATCCCGGCTGGGTGAGGACCGACATGGGCGGGCCGTCCGCGCCCCTCGGCGCTCCCGAGAGCGTCGCCTCGATGCGCCGGGTCATCGCCGCGGCGGGAAGCGCCATGAGCGGCGGATTCTTCGACCGCCGGGGCGGCCGCCTGCCCTGGTAGGCCGTTTCAGGAGGCGCTCGTCCCCGTCCTGCGCGCCGGCGCGGTCGCAAGCCGGCCGCAACACTGCTTGTACTTTCGCCCCGAACCGCACGGACAGGGCTCGTTGCGTCCCACCCTGCCCCACGTCGTCGGGTCGGAGGGATTGCGGTCGGCCTTGCCCACCCTGCGCATGGAGGACGGCACGGGCTGCCACTGGCGGCGGTCCGCCGGAGGCCCGGCCTGGGCGCCGCGCGATTCCAGCATGCGCTCGCGGGCTTCCTGCTGCCGGCGCTCCTCCATCTCGGCCGCCGAGCGGATCTCCACGCGCATCAGCAGCTGCGTCACCGCCTCGCGCACCAAGACGAGGAGCTCCTCGAACAGGTTGAACGCCTCGCGCTGGTACTCGCGAAGGGGGTCCCGCTGGGCGTAGCTTCTCAGGCCGACGGACTGGCGAAGATGGTCGAGCGCCAGCAGGTGATCGCGCCATTTCTGGTCGATGATCTGCAGCAGGAGGCTCTTCTCGGCGATCCTCATGACCTCCGGCGTGAACGTCTCCTCCTTCTCCCGCATCTTGCCGTCGGCCGCCTCGAGGATCCGCTCGAGAACCTCTTCCTCGGCGATCCCCTCCTCGGCCGCCCACGCGGCCGCCGGAAGGTCGAGCCCGAGGACGCGGCGCAGATCCTCCTCGAGGCCGGCGGTATCCCACTGGTCGGGATAGACGTCCGCAGGCAAGGCCCGGCGGACGATGTCCTCGATCACTTCCCGCCGCATGTCGCCGATCGTCTCGGCAACCTCGTCTGCCTCCATCAGGTCGCGGCGCTGTTCGTAGATCACCTTGCGCTGGTCGTTCATCACGTTGTCGAAACGAAGCAGCGTCTTGCGGATGTCGAAGTTGCGCGCCTCGACCTTGCCCTGCGCCCTTTCGATCGCCTTGTTGACCCAGGAGTGCGCGATCGCCTCGCCCTCCTCGAGGCCGAGCTTCTGGAGCATGCTGTCGAGCTTGTCGGAGCCGAAGATGCGCATCAGGTCGTCTTCCAGCGACAGCAGGAAGGTCGAGGCCCCCGGATCTCCCTGGCGTCCCGAGCGTCCCCTGAGCTGGTTGTCGATGCGCCGGCTCTCGTGGCGCTCCGTTCCCACGATATGGAGACCGCCGGTCTCGAGCACCTTGTCACGCTCGGCGAGCACCTCGCCGCGGATCCCGTCGGCCTTCTCCTCGCGGACCGCTTCGTCGGTCACCGGGGCGAGCTCCTGGAGGATGCGCATGTCGGCGTTGCCGCCGAGCTGGATGTCGGTGCCGCGGCCGGCCATGTTGGTCGCGATGGTGACGGCCCCGAGCCGGCCCGCCTGGGCGACGATGGCGGCCTCCTGCTCGTGGTAGCGGGCGTTCAGCACGTGGTGCCTGACCTTGCGCTTCTTCAGCAGGCGCGAGATCAGCTCCGACTTCTCGATCGACACGGTGCCGACGAGGACCGGCTGTCCGCGCTGGTGGCAGTCCTCGATCAGATCGACGATAGCCTCGTGCTTCTCGTCGACCGTGCGGTAGACCTCGTCGTCGCCGTCGTCCCGGATCATCGGCCGGTGGGTCGGGATCTCGAGCACCTCGAGCCCGTAGATCTCGGCAAACTCGCCGGCCTCGGTCATCGCCGTGCCGGTCATGCCGGCAAGCTTGTCGTAGAGGCGGAAGTAGTTCTGGAAGGTGATCGACGCGAGGGTCTGGTTCTCCGTCTGGATCGGCACCCGCTCCTTGGCTTCCAGCGCCTGGTGCAGGCCGTCGGAGTAGCGGCGCCCCTCCATCATGCGCCCGGTGAACTCGTCGATGATGATGACCTTGCCGTCCTTGACGATGTAGTCGACATCCCGCGTGAAGAGCTTGTGGGCTCTCAGCGCCTGGTTCACGTGGTGGACGAGGCTGACGTTCTGGACGTCGTAGAGGGCGCCGTCGGCCATCAGCCCCGCATCGCGAAGCAGGGTCTCCACGGCTTCGGCGCCGTCGTCGGTGAACGACACGGCGCGCCGCTTCTCGTCCTTCTCGAAGGCGTCGTCCGGCAGGCGCGGAATCACCACGTCCACCTTGCGGTACATGTCCGACGAGTCCCTGGTCGGCCCCGAGATCACCAGCGGCGTGCGGGCCTCGTCGACCAGGATGCTGTCGATCTCGTCGACGATGGCGTAGTTCTGCCCCCTCTGGACCATGGTCTCCAGGGAGAACTTCATGTTGTCGCGCAGGTAGTCGAAGCCGAACTCGTTGTTGGTGCCGTAGGTCACATCGCAGGCGTACTGCTCCTTGCGCTCGGCATCGGCGAGCCCGGGCACGATGCAGCCCACGCTCAGGCCAAGAAACCCGTAGATTTCCCCCATCCAGGCGGCGTCGCGGCGCGCCAGGTAGTCGTTCACCGTGACGACGTGAACGCCCTTGCCCTCGAGCGCGTTGAGGTAGACCGGCAGGGTCGCCACGAGGGTCTTGCCCTCGCCGGTCTTCATCTCGGCGATGCTGCCGCCGTGGAGCACCATGCCGCCGGTCAGCTGGACGTCGAAGTGGCGCTGGCCCAGCGTTCTCTTCGAGGCCTCGCGCACGGCGGCGAAGGCTTCCGGCAGGATCTCGTCCATGGCGGCGCCGTCGGCCAGCCGCTGGCGGAACCCGGCGGTCATGGCGGCGAGGTCCCCGTCGCTGAAGCCCTCGAAGCGCTCCTCGAGGGCGTTGATCCGCTCCACCGACCTGCCGAGCTTCCTGATGGTCCGCGAATTGGCCGATCCGAAGAGCCGGTTCGCGAAGTTGCCGAGCATGGGGATCGTCTGCCTTCCGCCAGGTCGTCCGGCGCCGCCTCGCGAAAGAGATAGGTCCGCCACCGTGGGCTGTCAATGTGGCGGCCCGGCCGCGGGGAGGCCGTCTTGTGCCGGAAGGGCGGATGTGGTCTCTAGGCCCCCATGAGCAGGCTCACCCTCGCCGCGGTCCTCCTCGCCGGAGCGGCCGCGGCCACGCATGCCGCCGACGGCGCCGTCGCGACGGTCGACGACGAGACGATCCTCGAGAGCGACGTCGCGGCCTTCATCGCCGGCCTGCCGCCGGAGGCGGCCGCCACGCCGCTCGAGGACCTGTGGGCGCCGGTCGTCGCCAGGATGATCAACGACCGCCTCGTCATCGGCGAGGCGAGGGAGCGGGGCTATCACACCGGCGAGGCCTTCGCCGCCGAGCTGGCGCGCCTCGAGGAGGAGCTCCTCCGCCAGACCTACTACCGGATCCTCGTCGCCCGCGCGGTCCCCGACGAGCGGGTCCGGGAAGCCTGGGACGCCTGGTCCGCCAGCCGCGCGGAAGAGCTGCGGGCGAGCCACGTTCTCGTCGCCACCCGGGGCGAGGCGCTCGCCGTCGCCGAAAGCGCGCGGGCGGGCGCCGACTTCGCCGAACTCGCCATGGCCCACTCCACCGGTCCCTCGGCTCCCCGGGGCGGCGATCTCGGCTGGTTCGGACCCGGCGTCATGGTGCCGGAGTTCGACGCCGCCGCCCGGGCGCTCGCGCCAGGCGAAGTCTCCGAACCCGTGGAGACGGCCTTCGGCTGGCATGTCATCAGGCTCGAGGCGAGGAGAGTTCCCGAGGCGAGACCCTTCGCGGAGATGGCCGGGGAGCTGAAGGAGCAGCTCGTGCTCCAGGCCATCGCCCAGGACCTGGAGCGCCTGCGCAGTTCGGCCGACATCGAGATCGTGCAGCCGGCTCCCCCGCAGGGCTTCGGGAGGGAGCCGTGAACGAAGCCGTCTCGCCGCTGGCCCCGGAGCGCTTCCCCGAGATGCACGACGTCGCGGGCGTGCGCCTCGGCACCGGCCGCTGCGGCATCAGGAAGGACAGCACCAAGCTCGACCTCATGCTGGCGGTGTTCGACCGCCCGGCGGCCGTGGCTGGCGTCTTCACGAAGTCGAGCACGGCCGGCGCCCCGGTCCGGTGGTGCCGCAGGCAGCTGGGCGGCGGCACCGCGCGGGGGCTCGTCGTCAACTCGGGCAACGCCAACGTCTACACCGGCAGGGCGGGCGTCGAGGCGGTCGAGGCGACGGCGGCCACGGCGGCGCAGCTGGCCGGCGCCAGGGCCGAGGAGATCTTCATCGCCTCGACGGGCGTCATCGGCGAGACCCTGCCCGTCGGGACCATCGTCGAGACGCTTCCGGACATCATGTCGTCGCTGAAGCCCGATGCCTGGCACGACGCGGCCGTCGCCATCATGACCACCGACACCTTCCCCAAGGGGGCGTCGGCGAGGACCTCGATCGCGGGAACGCCGGTGACCGTCACCGGCATCGCCAAGGGTTCCGGCATGATCGCGCCGGACATGGCCACGATGCTGGCGTACGTCTTCACCGACGCGGCGCTGCCGGCCGCCGTCCTCCAGCCCTTGCTGGCGTCGGCGGCCGACCGCTCCTTCAACTCGATCACCGTCGACAGCGACACCTCCACCAGCGACACCCTGCAGCTCTTCGCCACGGGCCTGGCACGCAACCGCCCGGTCGCCGGACGCTCCGACCCGGCGCTTCGCCCCTTCCGCCGGGCGCTCGAGGCCGTCTGCCTCGACCTTGCCCACCAGGTGGTGCGGGACGGCGAGGGCGCGCGGAAGTTCGTCGAGATCACGGTCACCGGCGCGCGGTCGTCGAAGGCGGCGCGGCGGATCGGCCTTGCCATCGCCAACTCGCCGCTGGTCAAGACGGCGATCGCCGGCGGCGACGCCAACTGGGGACGCATCGTCATGGCGGTCGGCAAGTCGGGCGAGGCCATCGCCGAGACCGACCTCGACATCCACGTCGGCGGCCATGCGGTGGCGCTTCAGGGCGCGCCGCCTCCCGGCTACGACGAGACGCCGGTGGCCCGCCACATGGCCGGCCGCGAGATCCGCATCGCGGTCGACGTCGGCGTCGGCCGCGGCAGGGCGACGGTCTGGACCTGCGATCTGACGCGGCGCTACATCGAGATCAACGCCGACTACCGCAGTTGATGCGATTCGGGCTTTTTCAGATTCCCCACGACCTTTCGGGGCAGCGGGACTACGGCGCCATCGTCGGCGAGATGCGCGAGCTCGCCCGGGCCTGCGACGCGGGCGGATTCGATGTCTTCTGGATTCCCGAGCACCACTTCAGCATCTGGGGCAGGGAGCTCAGCCCGAACCCGATTCTCCTCGCCGCGGACCTCGCCGCGCGCACCCGGCGCATCCGGCTGGGCCTTGCCGCCGCGATCATCACCTTCTGGCACCCCCTGAGGCTGGCCGAGGACATCGCGACACTCGATCACCTGGCCGACGGCCGGCTCGAGGTCGGCGTGGGACGGGGCAACTACGGCCTCGAGGCGCTCAACCTCAACCCGGTCGCGGACCCCAGCAACCCGCAGGAGAACTTCAACGTCTTCGACGAGACCCTGCAGATCCTCAAGCAGGCCCTCGGCAAGGAGAGGTTCTCCCACAGCGGGCGGTACTACCGGTATCCCGCGCCGGGGTTCTTCGCCGACAGGGCCCACACGGTCGACGACCCGCGGTTCGTCGACGCCCGCAGCGGCGAAATGACGAGGATCGCGACGTTCCCGCGGCCGCGTCAGAAACCCCACCCGCCCCTGTGGGTGGTGGTCAATTCCGAGCTCTCCGTCCGCCACGCCGCCGAAAACGACTGCGGGATCATCATGTGGCGCCAGCCCGACGCGATGCTCAGGCAGCGCCTGGAAGCCTATGCCTCGAGCCACCCGCGTTCCGTCGCCGACGGCGCGCGGTGCGCCGTCATGCGCGACACCTTCGTTGCCGCAAGCGAGGCCGAGGCCCGCGACATCGCAGGAGAAGCGGCGCTCTCGGCCATGAACTTCAGCAACTGGCGCGGACCCTCCATCTATCTCGAACCCGGCGAGGAACTCGAGGCGGAGCGCCACGCCGAACTCGCCAGGGAGCTGACCTACGAATTCGTGCGGGACCGGGCGCTGTTCTTCGGTTCCGTCGACGATGTCGTCGAGAAGGCCGTCGTGCTCCACCGCGAGACCGGCATCGGGCACCTTGTCTTCAAGTGCGGCTGGCCGGGCCTCGAGCACAGGCACACGCTGAAGTGTGTCGAGCGGCTGCGCGACGACGTCATTCCCCGCGTGAAGCGGGCCGTCGGAAGCGCGTCTTGACGGCCGGCCGCCATCTCGATGTCGGCGGCATCCGCACCTTCGTGCTGGAGGCGGGAGAGGGCCCGACCATGGTTCTCCTCCACGGAAGCGGCCCCGCTATCGATGCCCATGTCACGTGGCACCGGGTGATGCCGGTGCTTGCCCGGCGCTTTCACGTGATCGCTCCCGACCAGCTGGGCTTCGGGAAGACGGACCTGGCGGCGGACGGCCGCTACCGCGACCGCCTGGAACGCACGCCCCACGTCATCGCGACGCTCGATGCCCTCAAGGTCCGCAACGCCGTTCTCGTCGGGCATTCCGAGGGCGGCTTCGTCGCGCTGCGCATCGCCATCGAACGGCCGGACCTCGTCGACCGCCTCGTCGTCGTGACGAGCGGCGGGGCGGCTCCCGCCCTCGGCGACGATGCCGACGCGGCCTGGATGACGGCCTCGCTGGAGGCCTACGACTACGATGCCCAGACCCGCGACGAGGAGAGTTTCATCGCCTCGCGTTTCCGGGACCGGCCGCGGGATGACCGCCTCGAGGCCGTTGTGCGCGCCGGCTACCGCCTCGCGGAAGGGACCGGGAAGCTCGACCAGTTCCGCAAGCGGCCGGTGACCGGGGCGAGTCTCGCCGCCTACGCGAGACTGCAGGAGGAACACCTCTTTCCGTATCTCGGGGACATCGCCGGGCCCTGCCTGCTGGTCTGGGCGGCCGGCGACCGCACGGTTCCCGTCGAGCGCGGACTGAAGCTGATGCGGATGCTCCCCCGGGCCGACCTCCATGTCTTCCGGCATGCCGGCCACATGGTGATGCACGACCGCGCCGACGACTTCGCCCGCCTCGTCACCTCATGGTGCCTGGACACCAGTCCCAGCGACTACGACGGATCGCTTGGGAGTGCGGGACGCGGGACGAAAGCCTCCTTTACGAACGACTCCACCAGTTCTTTGCATCCCCTACAGGCGACTCGCATGGAGAAGTCGACCGATAACGGTTAGCGTAAGATGGATAAGCTTCCCCCAGTCCCATGAAGTTACTCTGCTCGGGCGCAATGTCATTTACGCCGACGAGGACATTCATCCCAGAATTTCCATCCCAGAATTTCGTCGGACCAGCATGACCGGGTGTGATTCTCATATGGGGTAATTTTTGGCAATAATTGTCGAAGGTTTTTCTTGCCAATATGGCATCAGGATGTTCCATGCGGCGTTGAAGCGGTCCGACTTGTCGAGGGCCCGCAGCGACAGGATGGCCTGGGCACCTGACTCTCCCCAGATCATCCCGGATCCCTTCAGGCGTTGCGTGACGATCGACTTGTTGGCGGCCTCCACCAGGCCGGAGCCAACGGTCAGGTGACGACGTCTGTAGTCGGCGTAGTTCATCCTGTGGCGGTTGTTCGCGAAGTAGCCGATGGCCCTGGAGACCAGAGGCGAGTAGTGACGCTTGAGGTATGTGAGGGAGGCCATGACCTTGTCGACGCCGCCGGGCTCGTCAAGCAAGGTCTCACGGAGCGTGTGCCAGCGACGGTTGCCCTGAATGCTGTCCTGGCCGTAGGCGAGATCGATGGCTTCTTTCAGGTATTCGGCAGCATGGAAGAAGTCCAGAATCTGTTCGGCCTGGGGGAAGGCCTCGGCGAAGAACCGCCAGTGATCCCGGGCTCCGTTGGCCACCACGACAAGCTGAAGGTCCGGCCGTCTGGCCAGCAGGGAGGCGACCTCGTCGCGGACCAGTTGCTTGAGCGTGAGCTTGTTGCTCTCGGGCATCCTCGCGTGACGCAGTGTGCGCAGGCGTTCGCCGGCGGCGTTGCCAAGGGTGACGGTGGCGCACGAGGCTTCCTTCCAGGCCACCCCCTCAAGTGGCTGTTCGGGCTTCCTTTTGCCTCGACCCATGGGCACCATGACGCCATCCATCTGGATGGTCACACAGGTGGCATCGGACGGGATCTCCTCCCCACGACGGATCTCCTCGAGGGCGTCATCGGCCACCTCCTCCCAGTGCCGCCCGGCAGCCTCGTAGAGCCGGATCAGGCTCGACACGCTGGGACACATGCCGCCCTGTTGGCGGAACATCTTCACGCAATCACGCGGTGGCGCCGAGGATACCGCCTGCAACGCAAGGCGTGCCGCACGCGGCGTCCAGAAGTCCTCGATCAAGCCGGCAAGACGGTCTGCCGGGAACACGCTGGCACGGGCCCGGCGACGGTATCGTGAACGCTCGTAGTCGATCACACCGAACGACGTCATGACCCGCTTCTTCGTCGCGCCCTCCCGGCGATACCTCTCACCATGGTGCTCGATCACAGGTTCCTGCGTGTCCAGCGAGACAAGGGCCTGCTTGACGATCTGCGCCGAAAGCCGGTTGGCTGCAACGGCGATGCCGTCCTCGAAAGCCTGCGTGCCGCGGCGCCCCTCGAAGGCCTCGAGCTTCTTGCGCACGGTCACCATGTGGGCCGCGAACTCAGCCGGCAACTGCCCCGCAAACAGCTGTGCAAGTTCCTCATGAATCGCCCTTCGACGGTCTTCGGCAGCCATCCATGCACCAAGGGTCGTGATGAAGCGTAGCGTTGCTCGCAACCGCTGTCACGGGCGCAATCAGGTGCGATTATCGCTGCAATGTGCGACTTTTTGACGCCACGCGCAGAAGAATCTGGACAACAGCGCAAAACTGTGCGTACGTTAAACGAACATAAGCGATACACTACACGAATACACTACCCCATACCAGAACCACACCCGCATGGCATGACCTGTCCAGCAACGAAGTACTTGCAATCGTTTCCCCGGACTTCAGGCACTTGGTTTGGTTTTGAGGTTGAGACGAGCAAGCAGTCCGTCGACAGGATCAGAATTCCAGTCCTTTTCGCCGAAAATCGGCGCTTCGAGAAGTCATTCGACGCAGACACCTAACATCATCAGGAAGGCTTTGTCATTGAGATCGAGGCTGACCGAGCCGTCGATTACAACCAGTTTCACAAGAATGGGGATGTAGGGGACCAAGGAGAAGACCATGCCTGTTCCGTTTGTTCCGATAGCCATTCCGGTCGCTGCCGCGCTCGGGCCCGGGGCTCTGGGTTACCTTGTTGGACGCACGGCCTCGGAGAGCGCGTCCGCCGCAATCGATTACGACGACTTCGACTACGAATAGGGAGTGAGCTCAGGCGTAGTGGTCGGGAACGACAGCGAAACCGGGGAAGACGCAGGTTCGTGGTGGACGGACATGAGCAGGGCCGACGCCCTCGAGATTCTGGAGTTTACGCTCGATGCCACACTGGAGGCCATCCGCGAAGCGCACTGGCGCATCATTCGGCGTATCCAGCCCGAAGGGGACGAATCCGCATTCTTGGCCGCGACGGTGGACCGCGAGAGAGACATGCTGCTCAATTAGCCGCCCTGTCCGTCCAAGACGAACCCGGGCGCTATGTTAACCCGGCTCACAATCTCGACGGTGTCGAAGAATTTCCTTGATGTTCATCATGCCGATCATCTCCATCGCTGCCGTCCTGGTCCGACACACGGACCAGGACGGCAGCGATGGAAGAGGCACTGCACTCACAACTCCCGTTGACCGTCTTACCACACCAGCCGGCAGCGCAAGGCCAGGTCCGGAACCGAGCGGTCAAATGCGTCAGGACTTTGAAGATACACCACCCGGTGAAGAGTTAGTGAAGGCTACGACACTGCGATTTGACTGCACTCGGCGCTACACTACGAAATGTACCGTTCCGACCGTGATAACCGACAGTGCACCAAGCAAAGTATTCACTAAACCTCTCAGAAACGATTCTATGGCTAGAGCAGAAGCGGGAATCAAATTGACTGTTGTATCGATGGGATTCAAAATCGTGCCTACGACCAGACCAAGAATTCCGTAACCTAGGCCGGCCACAAGTTCAAAAAAATCGATCAGCATGCCGAGTATTGCATCGACATACATTGGCTTATTGCTGCGAAACTGATAACCGATATAGGATAACGATTTGGCCAAGTAGTTTGCAATACTTGAGACAATGTAAACTGCGTAACTCGCCCCATCCCATTCGAACAAAGTCAAGGCCGACATGTCACTCTTGTAGCTATGCACTTGAAAATGATAGCCATTGGCATACGTCCCCATCATAAAGGCGCGCTCAAGATTGTCATCTCCCCAAAAATTCAACCAAGGGCGATTGTTTTTCCATGGCTTTAGCTTGGATCTGTCAGAATAGTCGTGCTCTATTCTATTTATCCAAATTATGTTCTTTGTGTGCTCCCCGCCAGATTGTTGTTGAATTATATGTTGTTGTTCACAAGTGTGGTGATTGGAAGTCATAGCTTCCTGTGGATGCCGTATCTCACAATATGTTTTGTTATCTAAGAGAATATGCAAGAGGATGACCAAAATCGATCCTGCAACTAAAGCTCCCCTAAGCATGAAAGTCTACCTCATTCCTGTTTTTCGCTATGTATCACCGAATAGCCCGAATGCTTCTCGCGTACGGCCCGGCGCAGCACTTCCGCCGACAGGGCATCCGGCATCAGGGTCCACTGGATGATGAGGCGGGAGGTTTCCATGCCGGACGCATCGGCCGCCCGGTTGATCCGTCGCCATGACGGCGCGGTGGCGGTGACGATCGGTCATGGCGCCGAGACCGTCGTGTCTGGCAGAAACATATGTCTCGTCGAATGCGTGGTCATGAACAAAAATCTCCTTCGGTACTCCTGTCTGGCATCATGGGTGGACTTATGGTGTGTTGTTCCTGTGGTGCAGGTGAAGGGCGACATTTAACGCCTCCGCACCCTCTCTAAACCGGAGAGTGCTCTTACGATAGCGACCACGCTAATTCCCCAAGTGCAACGGTTCTACGACATCACGTTGTCAATCGATACCTCGACTTGTGCTTGTGCCGTCTCGTAGCTATTGTATATGGTCCGGGAAAAGAGATAAAGATGGTCGGGTGCGCATGGTGGAGCCGGTGCCGAGGCTTGAGTTGGCAGGCTACGACCGGGCGTTCCTCGACACTTCCTCCGGCTGCCGCCGCGAGATCCTGGCGTACCTTGAGAAGCACGGACTGCCGCACACCGGACGAGGCGCCGCTTGCCTGCGCACCGGCCCAGTGACAGCATCCCGTTCCCGTCGTCATCGGGAGGACGGCATGGAAAGAGCGCTCGGTCACGCGGTTCGATCCCTTCCCGGGGCGAGGTTCGGGCGTCTGATCGAGGTCGATGACGGCCGGCACTTCGTCGACTCGGCCGAACGGGCGCCCGATGTTCTCCCCGGCCTCCTCGGCGAGGCGGACGGGCTCCTCGTTCTCAAGGGCATGGACGCCATCTCCGCGGACCCCGACCTCCTGGTGCGCCTCAGCGTTCCCTTCGGCAAGGAGGTGGAGGACTACGCCGCCACCTCGAACCGGCACAACCTCCTGCACCCGGCGTCGTCGCGCATCATCCGCATCTCCAACCGGCCGCCGATGAACTTCGCGCCGCCGGAGCCCCCCGATCCGCCCCGGACCGCCGACGGCCGGCTGCCGGTTCGCTTCCCCCACCGCCGGGGCTGGCACACCGACCAGAGCTTCCGCAGGCCGCCGCCCGACATCTCGCTCTTCTACGCCCACGAACCGGCGCCGCACGACCAGGGACAGACCCTCTATGCCGACGGAGTGGGCGCCTACGAGACCCTGCCGGGCGACCTGCGCGGGATCGCCGACAGCCTGGTCGGCATCCATGTCGCGCCCTTCAAGGGACACGGCGAGGACGATGTGCGGGAAGGCCGGCCGGCGCACGCGCTCAACGAGCGCGACGGACCCCAGCCGCAGCCGGTGGTCCGCGTCCACCCGGTCACCGGGCGCAGGGCGCTCTACCTGTGCGAGCGGGAGCAGATGGACTGGATCCACGGCCCCTTCGCCGGCATGGAGCCCGGCGTCGACGGCGAGGCCGCGCGCCTCCTCTACAGGCTGATGCGCCACTTCACCGGGCCGGCGCTGACCTACGCCCATCACTGGGACAGGGGCGACCTCGTGATCTACGACAACCGCTGCACGATCCACTCGGCCACCTGGTTCGACGCCGGGACGTTCAACCGCGACATGTGGCGCACCACCGTGTGGGGCAACCCGGGGGCCTTCTACGAGGGCGAGGCGCGAAGCTGGGAGGCCGCCGTCACAGACTGACCGTCATGCCGCCGTCGACGGTCAGCACGTGGCCGTTGACGTAGGCCGCGGCGTCCGACGCGAGGTAGAGCGCCGCCCAGCCAATGTCGTCGGGCACGCCCCAGCGCCCGGCGGGCGTGGCCCCGGTCACCGCGTCGCGGAAGGCGCCGTCCTCCTGGAGCGGCCTCGTGAGGTCCGTCGTGATGAACCCGGGAGCGATGGCGTTGACGGTAATGCCATGGCCGCCGAGCTCGGCGGCCATGACGCGCACGAGCGCGTTCATGCCCCCCTTGGCCGCGGCGTAGGCGGGGACGTTGGCCCGGCCGATCGACCCCATGATCGAGGACGTGAAGATGATCCTGCCGTGCCCCGCCTCGACCATGTGGCGGGCCACGGCCTGGGACAGCCTGAAGCCTGCGGAGAGGTGGACATCGAGCAGGCGCTGCCAGTCGTCGAAACCGTGCTCTAGGAAGGGAACCCGCGTGTTGTGGCCGGCGTTGTGGACGAGGATGTCGATCCGCCCCATCCCGGCGCGGAAGGCCTCGATCCGGGCAAGCGCCGCATCGGCGTCCTCGACGCTGAAGGGCAGGGCGTGCGCCCCGATCCCCTCGGCGGCAAGATCGCGGCAGGCCGCGTCGGTCGCCTGCGCGTCGCGGCCGTTGACGCCGACAGCGGCACCCGCGCGGCCCAGCGCGGCGGCGATCGCCCGGCCGATGCCGCGCGTCGATCCGGTGACGACGGCCACGCGGCCGTCGAGGGAGAAGGGGTTCTTCATGACAGGGGGTTCTCCGCTGAGGTGGATCAGGCGCCGGGCGCCCGCGGGACGATCAGGGCATCGGCCGCCGTGCAGCCGCCACCGGCCGGATGCACGATGAGGGGATTGATGTCGATGCCGCCGATCCACGGCTCATGGGCCGCGGCGAAGTCGGACAGCGCCCCGAGCGCGCGGACCAGGGCCGGCAGGTCCGCCCGCGCCGAGCCGCGCCAGCCTTCGAGCATGCGCTTGAGCCGCCGGCCCCCGACGAGCGCCTCGAGCTCGTCGCCGGTCGCCGGAAGAGGGCACATCGCAACCTCGTCGACGAGCTCGGCAAGGACGCCGCCGGGTCCCGTCGCCAGCATCAGGCCGAAGTCGGGATCGCGGGCAACGCCGGCGATGACCTCGACGCCGGGCGCCGCCATCTCCTGGACCGCGATCGCGGCGCCGTCCGCCTCCAGGTCCCCGAGACGCTTCCGGAAGCGGCCGAAGGCGGTTCTGACGGCGGCATCGTCGCCGAGTCCCAGCGCCACCAGCCCGTGCTCGCTGCGGTGGGGGAGGCGGTCGCCGAACGCCTTCATGGCCACCGGATGGCCAAGGGAGCGGGCCGCCTCGACCGCCTCGTCGGCATCGGCGACGACGAGGCTCTCCGTCACCGGGAGACCCGCCCCGGCGAGCAGCCGCTTGGCGTCGATCTCGTGGACCGCGGCCCTTGCCGCCCAACCGGGCTCCGCGCTGACCAGCGGCACCGGAACCGGCCGGCGGCGCGCCGCGCGGTGCCACCAGGCAAGGCGCGTGATCGCGCCGAGGCCCTGGGCCATGCCGCCCAACGTGGCGATCCCCTCGTCGAGCAGCCTCCTGACCTGGCGGGCCTTGTGGACGCCGTGCCTCGTCGACATGAGGTAGAACGGCAGGGAGGCTTCCGCATGCGCCTCGATCAGCACGGGGTCGAGGAGATCGTCCTGCCCCTGGTAGTCGACGGCCTGGTGGTCGCTGCCGTCGAGAAGGACCGTCACCGCGTCGTAGGCGCCGCACGTCGCGGCCTCGCGCATGGCCACCGCGAAGTTCCCGGCAAAGTCGCTCTGGCCCCAGACGTCGATCGGGTTGCCGTCGCCGGTGACGAACCCCACCTTCGCCTCGATGGCGCCGCGCGCCGCGGCCGGCAGGGGCGGCAGGTCGATCCCGCCCCTGTCCGCCAGGTCCAGCAGGAGCTCCGCATGGCCGCCGGAGCCCGTAAGCACGGCGAGCCGTCCCCCCTCCGGCCGCCGGCGCCCCTGGCACGCGGCGATCAGCTCCGCCATTTCCTCGAGGCTCTCCACCTCGATCGCCCGATGGGCCTTCAGCACGGCCGCCAGTACCCGCGACTGCCCGGCCAGCCCGCCGGTGTGGGTCTGGATGGCCGCGGCCGCCCGCGCCGAGCGCCCCGCCTTGAGGACGATCACCGGCTTGCCGGCGTCGAAGGCCCTGTCGAGGGCCGCGGTGAAGCGTTCCGGATCGCGCACGGTCTCCGCGAAGACGGCGATGACGTCGGTGCGCGGATCGTCCACCAGGTACTCCAGGTACTGCGCCGTCGTCGTGACGGCTTCGTTGCCCGTCGAGATGATGTGGCTGTAGCCGTAGCGGCGGGTGTCGTAGAGGAAGCCGATCGTGACCGAACCGCTCTGCGAGATCACGCCGACGTTGCCGGTCAGGCGCTCGCGGTCGAGCACGTCCATCATGAAGGCGGAGCTCCTGTTGTGGAGGTTCAGCGTGCCCATGCAGTTGGGCCCGCAGAGCTCCACGCCGGCGGCGCGGCACATGCCGATGATCGCCTCCTGGTCGCGCCGTCCCGCCTGGCCCGTCTCAGCGAAGCCGCCGGCGTAGATCACGATGGCGCCCACCCCTCGCTCGACCGCCTTCTCGACCTCCGGGAGCACCCGCTCCCGGGCCAGGCAAATGGCCGCGACATCGATCGTGCCCTCGATCTCCGCGATGTCCCTGGCGCAGGCATGGCCGAGAACGGTCTCGCGGTGCGGGTGGATCGGCAGGACCCTCCCGCCGTAGTCGAGGGCATCGAGGGAACGGACGACGGTCCGTCCCACCGAGGGGCGCTCCGAAGCGCCGACAATGGCGATCGAGGCAGGTGCAAGCAGGCGTTCAACGGCCATCCGCGGCGTCTCCGGCGTCCGCCGGCATCAATGCCGCTTGCCGGCCGCCGGTCAAGGATTCTTGAAGCGGCCGCGGCCGCCTTCCACCCTCGCATACGAAGGGTAAGGCAGCGGGCGAGCGATATCGAACACGTCCGCAAGGTCGCGAGCGAACGCGCGGGCGGCCCGGTCGCGGATTCGCATTCTCCACAGCCGGGACTGGAGTTGTCCGCTGTGCCCCGCGGAGCACGGTGGGCCCGGCCGGTCCCGAGAACGGCAGCACGTCTTCGAGAGGGAACTCGCGCTCAACATGCCGGCTATGGCCGTGCCGGGACCGGCGATCGTCGAGTCCGGCATGCCGGACCAGAATAAGCGCCTCCTTCCAGGTCTGGCGAACGGCGACATCATTCCCTGCCAGGGCTGTTCCGAACCGAACGCCGGTTCGGGTCCGTCCGCCCGTCAATGCCATCGACGGCAGAACGTCGATGGAGCTCTACCGCGCCCTCCGGGACGACAGCCTCATGGTCGGCATCGTCACCGGCGTGGGCGAGCGCTGCTTCCCGGCCGGCTGGGACCTCAAGGCCGTGGTGGCCGCCGACAGCCTCGCGGAGGTCGACGGCGAGGACTCGGTGGGTGTTTCGCGGGCCTCACCGGGTTCCGGGATCTTCGCAAGCCGGTCCGGAGTTGACGCTGAGCCTTGCCCCGCGCCCCGACCCCGGCTATGGTCCGCCCCCTTAAGGAGAGGTGCCGGAGTGGTTGAACGGGGCGGTCTCGAAAACCGTTGTGCGCCTTGCGTACCGAGGGTTCGAATCCCTCCCTCTCCGCCAGTAACTCAATAATTGCCGCATCTTGTGAAACTCGTGCCACTGCTGGAACCTTCCTGACGACCGGAGAGCCTTCCCGGCCTCTTTCCTGCGCTCGATCGACAACGGCGCATTCTCTTGCGGGTTCGTTGAAGCGAGGGCTGATCGAACCCGCGTCCTGCGAGCGCCCACCCGTCCCGCCATCCGCGGTTTCCGATCCCGCACTAATTGGGCATAGTCCGAAACGGAGCGGTTCCTGTCGTATGGGACCGGGTTGTCGAAGCGACGCACCCCCCGTTTCAGCACGCCCTTGCGCATGAGCGTGCGCGCGTTGATTTCCGGGAGATCACCAATGGCTTCTTTGGCGGTCACTGCACGTGGCAGATCATCGCTAGCCTCCGGTGGGTTCAAGTAGTTGTTGACCTCCGCGAACAGTTCATCATTGAACAGAACCTTCAGCGCGACCCTGCGGGATCCTTCATAGCCGCGCGGCAATTCCACCCAATGTGTCGGCGCTGGGAAGCTGACATGCTGGGCAACCTCATGGTGATACGCGATTAGAAACATGCGCTCGCGAGTTTGCGGCACACCATAGAAGGCGGCGTTCAGGAGAGTATAGGCGCATACATAGCCAAGCTCTTCAAGGACCTCGCAGACTTCTTCGGGGACGTTGTGCCCACCGAAATTCATCACGTCCGGCACGTTCTCCATCAGAATCGCCAAAGGGCGGCAGGACTTCACGTATCGTAGGTAAGGCGTATAGAGCGTGGCGCGAGGGTCACGGCGGAACGCCTCGGGATGCGCTTCGATCTCCCTCAGCTTGGACCTGCCGACCCGCGCGAACGCCTGGCACGGCGGACCGCCGACAATGACATCGAAGGCTTCCGCCACTTTGCCGAGCTTCAGTGTCCGTACGAGCTGGGTGGGAGTTGTGGAGACAATGTCGCGGTCAGCCGCGTGGCGCGGATCATCCGTATGGAAGTTGGCGCCGTAGGAGGCCGCTGCCGTCGGATCGTTTTCAATAGCCGCCGCGATCTTGAACCCAGCTGCGCTGAAGCCAAGAGAAAGTCCGCCGCACCCGGAAAAAAGATCGAGCACGCGGGGTCGCCCACCATTTCGAAGCCTCGACAGCTTTTCCTGTATTATGCGTCTGGTCACAACACCCCCGGATCCTGCTGCTCCCGACCGAACAGGTCGGGCTCAGGGTCGAAGGTTTCGCTGTCCAGATAATCCCGGACGAGCTGGGCAATGAGTTGTAACTCCCTGTAGCCCTTTTCGCGGCAATAGGAATCGAAGTGGTTTACTTGCGCTTTCGACATCAGCATCTGGACGTGGACCAACTCAGACATGGGCGGCAGCCTTCATGGTAGTAATGATACCGGCTTGACTGTACAGACTTCAACAGCAATGTGTAGTTGTGCGTATCGAGTGGATGCCCTGCCAGCGGCTTGTCGCTTCGGCGAACCGCAGTTGCGATCTGGCCCTATCCAGCACCCGATACTAGGCTGTGCGGAACTTGGGCAGGCAGAGACGTCTCCCGTTGACAGATGGCGCTCACCGTTCTGTGGGGCTAACGGCGTTGCTGTGGGCCCATTGCCAATGAGTTCCTGACTTACCAGATGGACGGCACCCACCCAATAGGACACTCAGATGGATGGAGATGGTTATGATCGGTATGAGAAGCTTCGGCGCCATCGCGCGAAAGCGGCAAGCCGAGTTCCGGAACTCGTCACCGACCATCAACCAAAGGGCGCGGTCTCCGTCGGACGACAAGGGTCGCCGCCATGGGCACTTGCTGGCCCTCGGCTGCGAGGATGAGAACCTTTACCCTTCGCTGCGGGGCGAGGCGGGCGCGCGCCGGTTCTTCAGGGAACGCGGCATCAAGTGGCACCGGACCGCCCGCAGCGGCGATACTGCCGGTGACGACGGACCGACCCGCAACATGGCGAGCTCCCAGATCGCGTGCGTTAACTTCCTGCTGCCCCTGGCCGGGAGGCCCGGTGCAATGGCGGCAGCGCTCCGGGCGATCGACAGCGACGTGAAGGATGTCGTCGGCATCTGTCACAACGATAGGGTGTCGACCGTCGAGTTCGAATGGATCGGCCTCGAATGCTCGCTCGAAGGTGGCAGGACGCGAGGAGCCAACAACACCAGCGTCGATGCGTTCGTCATTGCCGAGACAGGCGCGCAACGGCGCGCCTATCTCATGGAGTGGAAGTACGTCGAGGAGTACGGAGGCGCCAAGGACAAGGGCGCGGGCGATGCGGGCAGGACGCGTCGACGCCGATACGCCGGGCTTTACGCGACCGAATCGTCATCGTTCAGCGGCGAAGTCCCGATGGACGAGTTGCTTTACGAGCCCTTCTACCAGCTCATGCGCCTGCGCCTCCTCGCGGACAGGATGGCGGCGGACAGGGAACTTTGCATTTCGGAAGCGAAGGTCGTCGCGGTCGTTCCGGGGGACAACGCGGCCTATCGGGAACGGATCACATCCCCGGCCCTCGCGGCCCGGTTCCCGCGGCTCGGTACCGTTTCGGATGTCATGCGCGCCACGCTGAAGCACCCCGATCGGTCGTTCGCGTCGGTCTGTCCCTCCTTGTTGCGTGAGGCCGTGGAGCGCGAGTGCGGCTCGACGGTATCGTGTTGGGCCGCGTACCAGCGCGAACGCTACGGATGAGGACCGGGGCACGCCAGGTTGCACGAGGAACATGCGGCGGTGGTGACGAACGGCCGGTGCTGGTCTGGTTTCGACGCGATCTTCGGCTTGCGGACAATCCGGCGCTTGCGTGGGCGGTCGGGACCGGGCGACCCGTCGTTCCGGTCTTCGTGCTGGACGATGAGACGGGCGACACCGCGCTCGGCGGCGCCTCGCGCTGGTGGCTGCACGGCAGTCTGGAGGCGCTTGCGGAGGCGCTGGAGAAACGGGGCAGCCGGCTCGTCCTGCGCCGCGGCCCGGCGGAGGCGGTCCTTGCGGGGCTGATCGCGGAAACCGGTTGCTCGGGGATCGTCTGGAACAGGCTCTACGAGCCACAGGCCGTCGCCCGCGATCGGCGTATCAAGGCACAGTGCAGAAACCTCGGTGTCGAGGCGCATTCCTTCAACGCTGCGCTATTGTTCGAGCCTTGGGACATCCGCACGGGCGGCGGATCGGGCTATGGGGTCTTCACGCCGTTCTGGCGACGTTGCCTGAAGCATGGTTTCGAGGCTCCGGGGGACGCCGTGCCCGACCTGCCCGTGCCCGGCAGGTGGCCGCCGGGCGACGCATTGGAGGACTGGGAGCTGCACCCACGGACCCCGGACTGGGCCGCCGGACTGCGGGCGACCTGGCAGCCGGGAGAGGCCGCGGCTCGCGAACGCCTCGACTCATTCCTGTGCGATGCGGTCGCTCGCTATGGCGACGATCGGGATTGGCCGGGCGATCCGGGTACGAGCAGGCTGTCGCCCCACCTGCGATTCGGCGAGATCGGGCCCCGCCAGGTTGCGGCCGCAGTAGGTTCGAGAGGGTCTGGACCGGGTGGCGACGCCTTTCTGCGGGAACTCGGCTGGCGGGAGTTTGCCCACCACCTCCTGTTCCACAATCCCGGCATGGAAAGCGAAAACATGCGTCCTGCCTTCGACCGTCTGGCCTGGCGCGACGACCCGGCCGGACTCGAACGCTGGCAGCGTGGCCGCACCGGCTATCCGCTGGTGGACGCAGGGCTGCGGGAGCTCTGGACCACGGGATGGATGCACAACCGCGTGCGCATGGTCGCGGCTTCGTTCCTTACCAAGCACTTGCTGATCGACTGGCGCGCCGGCGCCGCATGGTTTCTCGACACGCTGGTGGATGCCGACCGAGCCAACAACAGCGCAGGCTGGCAATGGGTGGCGGGCACCGGTGTCGACGCCGCGCCCTACTTTCGCATCTTCAATCCGGTCGCGCAGTCGCGGCGCTTCGACGGGGAAGGACGTTACCTGCGGCGCTGGCTCCCCGAACTTGCGGAGCTGCCGAACGCGTTCATCCATGCGCCGTGGACCGCGCCGACGCCGCTCCTGGAGGCCGCCGGCGTCAGCCTCGGGGAGACGTGGCCTTGGCCGATCGTCGACCATGTGGATGCCCGCAGGCGAGCGCTGGACGCGTTGCAGCGCGTGAACCGGCCCGGGGATTTCGAAGGGACCACCGGCGCCGGGGGCAAGGAGTGAAATCCTCGACCCTGCCGCAACGGACACCGAACTGCTGCACCACCGGGGATGCGCTCGAGCCGTGTCAACAGATCCGGCAGGCCTATTCGGAGGATGTCAGCGCGGTCACGCTGCTGCGCAGCGAATACAGGAGTTCGTCGAGCACGTTTCGATTCTCGGACCCGTGCTTGAGGCCCATCGCAACGGTGACGACATATCTCGCCACCTGGGCAGGAGTCTGACCGGTGCGTGCGATCGCTGTGGCATGAGGTTCCAGCAGGTCGGCGATCAACGCCGCCTGCCGGGTGTGAGCTTCCTTGATGGCCGCCTTGCCCGCCTCGTTGTGACCGCTGATCAGATCCTCCGGATCGCCCGCCTTCTGCAGCATCTCGAAGGACTTCACCACCGTCTCCTCGAAATAGACGGTCAGCTGCTCGGCCAGTGTGGCGCAGCCGCCGAGCCGGGCCCGGATCGCCGCCAGCGATGCTTCCGAGATGTGCCGGATGCACGCCACGATGATCCCGTCCTTGTCGCCGAACGAGGCGTAGACGGTCTGGCGCGACACGCCCGCAGCCTCGGCGATGTCCGCCATCGTCGTCTTCTTCGCGCCGTAGCGGATGAAGGTGCCGATCGCAGCCTCGATGATCCGTGCTTCGGTCTCGGAGAGGAGAGCGGGCCGGGGCTCGTTCATGCCACGGGAAGTATCTCAAAGCTTACGTCTTGACAACAAACGACGGAATGTAAGATAAACCATACAACTTGTCACAATGTGTAGAGATGTAAGAACGTGCCATGACCCAGACCATTCTCATCACAGGGTGCTCCAGCGGCTTCGGCAAGCTGACCGCCCACACCTTCCTCAAGGCGGAATGGAACGTCGTCGCCAGCATGCGCGCGCCGGAAAAGACGCCCGAGCTTGCCGACGGCGACAGGATGCTGGTCCTGAAGCTGGATGTCACCGACCCCGAGAGCATCTCCAGCGCCTTCGCCGCCGCACACGCACGGTTCGGCCGCATTCATGCTGTCGTCAACAACGCCGGCTATGGTGCCGACGGTCTGTTCGAGCAGGCCGGCGACGCGGATGTCCGAGCGATGTTCGAGACCAATGTGTTCGGCCCGATGAACGTGATGCGCGAGGCGTTGCCCGGGATGAGAGCGGCCGGGGATGGCGCCATCGTCAACGTAACCTCGATGGCGGGTCACATGGGCCTGCCGGGACATGCGATCTACGCCGCCTCGAAGCACGCGCTGATCGGACTGACCGAGAGCATGGCGCTTGAGTACAGGCCCCTGGGTGTGCGCATCCACTCTGTCGCGCCCGGTGCCTATCCGACCACCGCGTTCACCGACAACACCGACAACCGGCTCGAGGTGGGCGATGCCCAGCTCGTCGAATTCTCCAGGCGCCTGCGGGCGCAGATCACGGCGGTGGGCGAACAGATGGCCAACCGCGGCGGAAGCCTTGCCGATCCGCAGGAGGTCGCCGATCGCATCTTCCAGTGCGTCGCGGGCGACGCGCCGATCAACAACCCGACTGGCGCCGACGCCGAGATGCTGATTGCGATGATGGGACAGGACAGGCGCCAGGACTTCCTCGACCAGATCGGCGCCATGCTGGTACCCCAGTCCGCCACACCCCGGTGAGCCGATGTGCCGGCCCGACGAATCACTGTGAGGCGCCGATGTCCCGCACCCTTGTCAAATGGGGCGTCGCAGCCCTTCTGATCGTCCTGGTCGTCGTGGTGGCGGGCTCGCTCGCCACCCGCAAGACCTTTCGCGTGGAGGTCACGATCCCCGCACCGCCCGAAGCCGTGTGGGAGGTGCTGATCGACACGGAGTCCTATCCGCAGTGGAACCCCGTCTTCATCGAGGTCGCCGGTACCTATACGGAAGGGGAAGAGGTGCTGAACAGGGTACGCGATCCGAGCGGAGAGATCCTCGAGATGACCGCGACGGTGGACACACTCGTGCCCGGTGCGGAACTGCGCCAGTCGGGAGGCGTTCCCGGCATCCTTACCTTCGATCATCGCTGGCTGCTGGAGCCCATGGAGGGCGGGACGAGGGTCGTGCAGCACGAGGTGGACCGCGGCATCGGCCTCTGGTTCTGGAACTCGGACTGGATCGAGCCCGCCTATGCCGCGACCAGCGACGCTTTGGCGGAAAGGGTTCGATCGCTGATGTCCGAACCAGGTGGCTGAGCGGATTGCAGCAAGACCGGCAGCGGCCCCAGGTTCTGAACGTGACAGAGACCTTCAACATGATGGGATCACGGTGCCGGACCATGTTGGCCTTGTCCGTGCGTGACGCGGTTCACGACGACATCCCCGCGGTCGCCGACATCCTGATGCGCTCGTCCCGGCGGGCCTACACCTTCATGCCGTGGGCCCACAGCGACGACGATTTCGTCGACTTCGTTCGGGCATCCTTCGACGAATGGAAGATTGTGCGCATAGCCGAGGCGGATCAAGGGCCCGCCGGGTTTCATTGCCTTCTCAAGGATGTCGTCGATCAGCTGTTCGTAGCGCCGGAGGCCCAGAGGCGGGGGATCGGATCGGCCCTGCTGTGCGATGTCATGGCCCTCCGGCCGAAGGGTTTCACGCTCCGTACCTTCCGCGCCAACCGGGCAGCGCGCGCTTTCTATGGAGACCGCGGCCTTGTCGCGATTGAGTTCGGTTTCAGCGAAGCGGAGAACGAGCCCGATGTGACCTACCGCTGGTGCCCCCGACCGGAAACCCGTTCTCGCGCTGCCATGGACGGATGATCGGGGCCTGGAGTCCAAGTATCTTCGCTTTCAGCATGGTGACGGGCCCTCTCACCGCTTTTCCAGACGGGGTGAGAAACTGCCGAACACCGGCAGGCCAGACTGACTTTCGTCGGATCGGATCGCCTCTCTTCATCCGGTGGACGCCCGCGACTACCATGTCGTCCGCATCGAGCATTCTGTTGCTTTAAGGGAAAGACGCCTCATGACCCGTTTCCGGACCGCGTGCCTCGCCCTCTCCTTCGCGGCCGCACCTGCGCTGGCCGAGACGCCCGACGACAGCCGCCTCAGGCAGATCTCCGGCCAGTCCGCGAGCTATGCGGACGAGGTGCGGACCCTGCTTGCGAGGGGCGCCAACCCCAACCTGCCGGACAATGCCGGTCGCACGGCCGTCCACGGCGCGGCCCGCATCGCGGCGGCCGGGACCATGGAGGCGCTGCTGCAAGCCGGCGGCAAGCCCAATGTCTCCGACGAGGATGGCAACACGCCGCTCCACTTCGCGGCCGCGGCGGGCATCGACGCGGAGGTCGCCACCATCCGCCTGCTGCTCGGGGCCGGCGGCGATGCGAACCGCGCCAATGCTCAGGGCCGCACGCCGCTGCATGTCGCGGCGGCCAGCCCCTTCGGCGAGGATGCCGTGCGGGCGCTCCTGGCCGGCGGCGCCGACGCCAACCGCAAGGACCGCGCCGGCAACACGCCGCTGCACGCCGCAGTCGGTCCCGGTCTCGGCCAGCCCGGTACAGTCGGCGCGATACTGGACGCCGGCGGCAACCCGGGCGCAGCGAACGACGACGGGCTCACCGTACTGCAGCTCTTCGTGCGCGCCGCCCCGACACGGGCGCCACGGCCGACATGCTGATCGGCGCCGGGGCCGACCCGGACCGCAGGTATCCGAACGGCGAAGCGCCGCTGCATGCCGCGATCCGCACCGGCGGCTACCGGGGCAAGGTGGAGGTCGCCGAGGCGCTGCTCGCGGGTGGCGCCGACCCATGCGCCCGCGACGGCCAAGACTTGATCCCCTACAGCATCGCGCGCGAGGGCGGCGAGATCCACCAGGCCCTCGACCGCGCCGACGGCTACGACCGCGCATGCGACAGGAGGGGCGAACAGGTGGCGTCCGAGGGCGCGCGCACCATGCAGGCGAGCACGCGCGTCAATGTGCGCAGCGGCCCCGGCACGCAGTATGGCAAGATCGGGCTGCTGGAAGCCGGCGAGGAGGTGCTGGTCACCGGCGAAGCGGGCGAATGGGCGCGGATCGAAGGGCCCGGCGGCGGCGAGGCCTTCGTCCACGCCTCGTTCCTCGTCGACCCCGCTGCGGTGCCTGCGCCGGCATGAGTGAGGGCGCCGCGTGCTGGTTGGAACTTTCGAACATACCTGGTTGCTACGTCTTCCAAGGCTCCTTGAACCCTTCAGAAACTGTGACCTGGTCAGGCGCGTGTGAGGACGGCATTGCCGATGGGCAGGGTACTTACGCCTGGGACACTGCAGACAGCTTCGGCGAGGCCACGGGCACGCTGGTTCGCGGCAAGCTGCACGGCCTCTGGATCGCTTACATCAATGACGACTTCTGCTGGGCCAGTGAATGGAACCATGGGGAGTTCCTTGAAACGAAATCCGATTGCTGACGATGTGGAGTTCAGTTTCTGAACTGGCGGTCCAGTAGCCGTTTCACGGACAGCAAGGGCAACCCGCCCGATCAGTCCGGCAATCGGAGGATTCGTTCCCGATAGCGCCTCCGCCACCGGAACTGCCGGTCAACGGCTGCGCTCCCGCTACCGTCGTCAAGGTGCTCTGCGACCCAGCCCTGCTGCCCGACAGGAACGGCGGGCCTTGTCACATTCCCATGCGCAAACGGATTTACGGCACCTCCTTCGGGGTGGCGGACCTCGACCGCCTCGAGCCTGCGCTGCCGAACCTGCCGCCGGCTGAGAGCGCGACAGAATGTCGGCCTTGAGATCGGGAATAGTTCGGCGAGACCGCCGATGACACGGTCTCCCGCGGCATGCAGGCGGCAGAGCTGCCGCTGCCGTCTGTCCGACAGTTTCGACTGCTTGCCACTCCGTCGGGAGCGCGCATGCGGATCGGCCTCCAACCCGGCGAGGATGGCACGATGTCGAAGACCATCTCTTGCGTCGGATCGCCCGGGCGCGGCGCGGCAGGTCTGCGCCCTGCGGCCTGGGCGAGGCGCCTGTGAGCTTCTCGGGGGCGCCGGAGGCGTTCACGCTTCACGGCCCGGACCCGGAGCGCAGCGTGACGTTCGGAGGCCGCCACGCCGGACTGCGGTTCGCCCGTCGCGACCGGAGGTGTTCGCCGAGATGATCGGTGCGCCGACTGCGGTATCGCCATCGGAAAAGGGCTATGGTGGAGTCACCGACACGGTGGACAGCGGCCGGGGGCACATCGGATGACGCCAGCGACGAGGCGGCAGGTTCTCCAGTACGGCCTGAGCGGATGCCTGATGGGGCTCGGTTCGAAGTCCCTCGCTGCGGCGGCGACGTCGGGCGTCACGGACAGCGAGATCGTGCTGGGAATGTCGGCCGCGTTCTCGGGACCGTCCCGCGGTCTCGGCATCGAGCTGTATCGCGGAGCCATTGCCTACTTCGAACACGTCAACCGGCACGGCGGCGTCAGGGGCAGGAAGATTGTCCTGAAGCCCTACGACGACGGCTATCAGCCCGACCCCGCGGTCAGGAACACGCTGACCCTCATGCTGGACGACGAGGTCTTCGCCCTGTTCGGCTACGTCGGCACGCCGACGGTCACGCGCGTCCTTCCCATGCTCAAGAAGTTCCAGGACAAGGAGATCTACCTGTTCTTCCCGTTCACCGGCGCGCAGCCCCAGCGGGAGCCGCCCTACGGCGGCTTCGCCTTCAATCTTCGCGCCTCCTACCGGCAGGAGACGGCGGGCCTCGTCCAGAACTTCGTCGACATCGGCCGCCGGCGCATCGCGGTCTTCTATCAGGCCGACGCCTACGGCCGCAGCGGCTGGGCGGGAGTGCGCCAGGCGTTGAGGCCCTACGGAGAGCGTATCGTCGGCGAGGCGACCTACCGGCGGGGCTCGAAGTTCACCGGAGTGATGCGCGACCAGGTGGAGATTCTCAAGGCATCGCGCCCCGATGCGGTCATCTGCATCGGGGCCTACGCCGCATGCGCCGCGTTTCTGCGCGACGCCGTGGATCTCGGACTGCACGTGCCCATCGCCAATGTCTCCTTCGTCGGGAGCGAGAACCTGCTCAATCTCATCACCCGGGCGCGTGACGACAGCGAGCGATACACAGCCCTGCTGGTGAATTCGCAGGTCGTGCCCAGCTACCACGACACCACGATTCCGGCCGTCAAGCAGTACCAGGAGCTGATGGCGCTCCATGCTCCTCCTTCGGCACCCCGGGAACTGTCGAACGAAGACTACACGCCGTTCTCGCACAGCTTCGTAAGTCTCGAGGGCTTCCTCGATGCCAAGATGATGGTCGAGATTCTCGGGCGCCTCGGCGACAGTCCGGAACGGGGCGCCCTGGAGGACGCCGTTTTCAGCATAGCGCAGTACGATCTGGGTATCGGCGAGACGGTGTCGTTCGGACCGGATCGGCGCCAGGGTCTGCAGAAGGTCTACTACACGGTCGTCGACGACGGCCGGTTCGTTCCGCTCCACAACTGGCAGAACAGGTTTGCGTGACATGCACATTCCGAAACTCTTCCGAAAAACCCTCTTCGGCGTCTTCTTCCTGTTCGGCGTGATCGGGGTGTCGACGTCCTACCTTTGCATCTACACGGTCGACACGCATCTCTCCAAGGAGTACGAGGCGAACAGCAAGGGAATTGCCAAGACGATTGCCGATGCCAGCGTGAACATCCTGCTGAACAGCAACCTCACCGCCCTGCAGTCCCTGATCGATCAGTTCGTCGAGATCCAGGGGGTAAGCTACATCTACATCACGAGCGAAACCGGGGAGATCCTCGCCCATACCTTCGTGCCGGGCATCCCGGAGGAAATCCGTGCCGGCGACGTGACCGCCACGGCAACGGTGGAGCGCAGCCTGCCAGGCATGGGCGACTTCATCGAAGTGGGGAGCCCGATCCTGGCGGGCGTGGCCGGCGCGGTTCACATCGGCATGGACACCGGGCTGATCGCACTGAAGATTCAGAGAGCCATCGGTCAGCAGGTCTATCTGATCTGCACGATTTTTATCGTGGGCGTCTTCGCCGCGATCTGGTTCGTCAACTATGCGGCAAGACCGGTCGACGGGCTTGTGACATACGCGGTCGGGCTCGCGCGAGAACAGTCCGCTGACGATGCGGCGAGCGAGAAGCTGCTCGCCCGCAAGGACGAAGCCGGCGATCTTGCCCGGCTGTTTCTTCACCTTTCACGATTGTCCGGTGATCAGGGAGCGGGGCGGCCGTCAGGGCCGGATCGCGGCAAAGAGTAGCCTCAGATGACGCTGTCGCGGATCGTCACGGTCCTGTGCTGCACACTGCTGCAGGTCTGTCTGGGTACGGTCTACGCGTGGAGTTTCTTCCAGACACTTCTCGTCAGGCAGCTGGGCTGGTCGTTCACGGACACGGCGGTGGCGTTCAGCATCACCATATTCTCGCTCGGCATGTCCGCCGCGGGAGCGGGCATGCTTCTGCCGAGGGTCGGTCCCCGGCGGCTGGCGCTCGCCGGGAGCGTGATGTTCTCCGGAGGCTATCTCCTGGCGGGTCTGGCCCTGCACATGGACAGTCTCCTGCTGTTCTATCTCGGTTACGGCGTGATCGGGGGTGCCGGCATCGGGCTCGGCTACGTCACACCGGTCGCCACCGTCGCCAAGTGGTTCCCGGACCGGCAGGGACTGGCGACCGGCATTGTCGTCATGGGCTTCGGAGTGGGAGCGGTTGTCCTGAGCATGGGGCTGGCACCCCTGCTTGTGGTCGAGACGGAAGGCGACCTGCCTCTTGTCTTCATCTGGCTTGGCGTGGTGTTTGCCGTGGTGCTGATCCCGTGCAGCTGGGCATTGCGGGACCCACCGCCCGAGTTCACGGAACGCTTCCAGGGAGGCAGGGCTTCGAGTGAACCGGAGGAAGATCCCGGATCGACTGCGCGCTGCCTGCTGTCGAGTGAATTCGCCGTCATGTGGATCGTCTTTTTCTTCAACATCGCCGCAGGCATTGCCGTCATCAGCTTCCAGTCGCCCCTGCTTCAGGACGTCTGGGGGCTGGCGGATCCGTCCATCGAGCCGGAAACTCTCGCCGAGTACGGCGCAACCCTGATTGCCGCAAGCTCGCTCTGCAATGGTATCGGGCGGCTTTTCTGGGGGTTGCTCTCCGATCGTATCGGCCGCGTCCGCGTGTTCAGAATTCTGCTGGCCAGCCAGATGATCGTCTTTGGAATCCTGATGACCGAGCGCGATCCCTGGGTTTTCTCGATTCTTGTCTGCTACATTCTTCTCTGCTTCGGCGGCGGCTTCGCGACGATGCCGTCATTCATCATGGATGTGTTCGGGATGCGCAGAATGTCGTCGGTCTACGGAGTGATGCTGACGGCCTGGGCCGCGGCAGGGGTTTGTGGCCCCCTCTACATCGGCTATCTCAAGGATCGCTATCCTGACCGCGCCATCATCTACTGCTTCCTCATCGGTGTGCTGATCCTGGGCCTTGGATACGTGTTTTCCTACCTGTTGAACGACAGGAGGGTTCGACTTCGCCGGCCGGATGTGGAAAGCACCCTGCGGGAGTACGGCATTGCGAATTCGCGTCACGGGTCTGCGCGATGAACAAGGGTGACCCACCGCCGTGGGGTCACTCTTGAAGCTTGACGCCAAGGTCCATGAAGATTGGATTACGACATGTGTCCGCGGCTGCGATTGCCTGGCTGGAGTCGGCGCTGGCGGCGGGTGAACTGGCGCAACCCCAGGGACGATCCGTTCCTGGCCTCGGCACGGGTGGCGCTGCCGAGGATCGCCGCAGCGTCTGGATGAAGCTCCTGGCTCAAGGATGGAAGGAGGCGCTGTCCCGGGGGCGATGCCGACGCCGACCGATGACGCCGACTGGACCGAGCGGCACGGCCGCAGCCGCTTCAGCGACGCCCGCGTGCAGGAGTGCGTTGTCATGATGGGCCGGGTGTGGAACGATCGTCCCGGCGCGCCGCTGACGGTGATCTTCCCCACGGCGGCGGAACACAAGGCGGCCTACCGGCTGCTGTCGAACCACAGGGTGAGGATGGAACAGATCGTCGAGGCCCATCAGGAGGCCCTGGTGGAGCGTTGCCGGGCGCAGCCCCTTGTCCTGGCGATCCAGGACACCTCGTTCCTCGACTATGGCGGCCTGGCGAAGAGCGAGGGCCTGGTCGACATCGGCGGCGGCTCCGGAACCCCGGGCCTTGCGGCCCATGCCGGGGTGGCGTTCAGCGGCTGCGGCCGTCCTCTGGGGCTGTTTCATCTCGACACCGACTCGGCGAAGGAGGTCGAGAGCGGACGCTGGCTCGATGGCCTGGACAGGGCCGTGGCCCTCAAGGGCGCCTGTCCCGCCACGCGGGTGGTGATGGTCTGTGACCGCGAGGGGGACTTCTGGGACCTTCTCGCGCGCGGCGCCGGTGTCGAGATCGAGGTCGTGGTGCGCTCGAAGAAGGCCCGCCGCCGGCGTGTGCTCTGCGGCTCTGCCGTGGAGGACCTGTGGGAGCATGTCGCGGGCCAGCCTGTCATCGCCACGAAGAGCATCGAGGTCTGCGGCGGTCCCCGCCGGGGCAGACGGGACGTCGGGCTCGACATCCGCGCCGCACGGGTCCGCCTCCTGCCGCCGAGGGACCGGCGGGATGCTCCCCTGTCCATGCTCGCCGTGCGGGTGAGCGAAGCCTGTCCGCCCCCGGGCCGCGAGTCGCTCGACCGACTGTTCCTGTCGAGCCGGGGCGAGGCCACGGCCGAGAGCGCCTTCGAGGTCGTTTCCCTCTACGAGAGACGCTGGTGGATCGATGAGTACTTCAGGGTCCTCAAGGCCGGCACAAGAATCAAGGACCGGCACCCCGATCCGGCCGACGACATCCGCAAGTGCCTCGCCTTCGACGCCATCACCGCATGCCTGATCATGGACATCGAACGCAGCGCACGTGAGCATCCCGACACCCCGGCACACGAGATCGTGCCCGAGGACCTCATCGAAGTTCTCAAGATGCACATGACCGTCGACAAGCGCTAACCCGCATCGCTCACCAAGGGGAGTGACAGCCTGATTTTCGGCGCCGGGCGCTGGCGAGGGCCACGCTGAGCGCGCTGTTGGTGAAGTCATGCAGTGTTGCGGGCCGATTGTCGGCTCATTTTGGCAGGCTGGCGGGGCCAAAGGCCGATTCGTGACGCTCCGGCGCCCGCCGTGGCGTGCGCCAGGCGTGTCTTTCCCGACGCCTTCGAGAGACGCTGTGAGCAGTCTGTGACGGGATGGTGCGGGACCTACCCCGGTGGCGCCTGGGCCGCGGCACGCAGGTTGACGACGGTGCGGGCGAACACGTCCTGCAAGGGGAAGGTCGAGGCCAGGGAGAGGCGGAACCGGCGCACCGTCTTTGTGACCCTGCCGGCAAGCTTGAGCAGCCGGGAACGGATGGTGTCGACCCGCCAGCGGGCACAGGCGGTGCCCTTCAGACCGACCCGGCGCACGATGTCGACGAGGGCGCCGGCGAAGGCCGAGAAGTACATGCGCAGCTGGTTGGCCAGCATGATGTGGGCCGAGGTGCGGTCGGAGAACAGCCACAGCTGCTGGTCCTTGATCCGGTTCTCCATGTCGCCCCGGGCGCAGTACCACCGCTCGTAGAGTTCCCGGGCGCCCACCTGCTTCCTGGAGATGTTCGTGACCACGTAGCGGGCATTCCTGCCGCGCAGTCCCGGCAGCCATTCCGCCTTGGCCACCACGCGGCGTTCGCAGGACCATGACGTGAGCGTGCGATACCGCAGCTCCCGGTACCGCCTGGAGGGCTTGCCCGACACCACACACCGCCGCCTCGACTTCTCGAGCGTCCTCGCGATCATGGCGTTCAGACGGGGATTCTGGGAGTATCCAAAGACATAGCCGACGCCATGCGCCTCGCACCAGACCATGATCTCGTCCGTGCCGAAGTCGGCGTCGCCACGGGCCACGATGCGAATCGAGGGCCATGCGCAACGGATCTGCGCCACGATCCGCGACAGCTCCTCGAGCGAGCCGTCCGCCGCCGCCCTGTCAGCGGAGCGCAAGCGGCAGCACAGGACGTGCTCGCCGCAGGTGATGAAGAGAGGCAGGAAGCAATGGTGATCATAGTAGCCATGGAAGAACTTGCCTTCCTGATCGCCGTGGATCGGATCGTCGGTGGCGTCGAGGTCCAGGACAATCTCCTCCGGCGCCTCGCCGTGGCTCTCCAGGAACAGGTCCACAAGAAGACGGTCGAGAAGCCCGTGGTTGGCCACGACCTTCTTGTAGCGATGGCTGCCGGCCTCGTCCGGCGTGCTGAGCTCCAGACGGTTGAGCGTGCTCGATGCCGCCAGCGCATGACCGCGGTCGCGCTCGCGGACCCTCCTCTCACCTTCCACATCGTCGATGCCGCAGGCCAGGGCCAGGGCGGGGTCGTCACGCATGCGGTCATGATCGTTGAGATCCTCGTAGCCCAGGGCCAGGCCGAAGATGCGTTGTCCCACCAGGGTCGTCACCTCGTGCTCGATGCGCCCGGGGTCGCGGTAGTCGACGAAGGCATCGGCGACACGCTGCGTCACGTTGAAGAGCATGTCGGCCTCCCGCAGCAGCAATGCGCCGCCGTCGGATGTCATGCGGCCGCCGTCGAAGCCGGCCACGATCCGGCGTCCTGCAAGGTCTTCAAACTCGAGTTGTTGTGATGTACAGTGTGTGGTCATGGGGATGGGCTCCTCGGTACATGTAAGTGTCGGAACTCACTCACATATATCACAGAATCCATCCCCATGACAAGAGATTGGTGAGCGATCCGGGCTAAGGGTCGCGCTCACCCGGTCGCGGCAGGAATGCGCGTTGTCGCGCACCTCCGCACGGATCCGGACTTGATCGGTGAATCATCCAGTTCCCGCTTCGGGTGCGTGGCGGCAAACCGCTGGTCCGGCCATGAGTGACGGATCGTCGCACGTGGCCAGATCCTGGTCATACGTGCGCGATGCTTCCAGTTGAAGCGGAGGCGATGGGAACGACGGCGCAGTGCGTGCATCCGCAGGTGCGAACGCCGGGCACGCTTCATGAACCCGATCTCAAAATCCTGACGTACATCTCTTCAGCAGACGGTCCGCAGCGCCCGGGCACGGCATCCGCACGCGGAAAGCGGGCACCTCTTGCGCCGTGAAGGCCGTGGCCAGCATGATCGATCGGGATCGCAGGGTGCCGGTCATGGGCAGGGACAGGAAGTCTGGCAGACGCAAGCGGGCGCCCGGGCGCGGTGCGGAAGGACCGCGCGCCCCGACATGGACGAGGCGCCGCATTCCCGCCTACGAACTCCTCGCAGAGGAGGCGCTGGCGAGGATCGAGGAGCAGGCCGACTGGCTCCTGGGGGAGATCGGCATCGAGTTTCGCGGGGATCGCGACGCCCTCGATCTCTTCAGGGAGGCAGGGGCCGACGTGAAGGGCGAGCGGGTGCGGTTCGACCGCAGCCATGCGCGCGCCCTCTGTGCGACGGCGCCGGAGACATTCACGCTTCACGGCCGCAACCCGGAGCGCAGCGTCACGCTCGGCGGCGATCATGTCGTGCTGATGCCGGGCTACGGCTCGCCCTTCGTGACCGATCTCGACCGGGGGCGGCGCTATGCCTCGCTCGAGGACTTCCGGAACTTCGTCAGGCTCTCCTTCATGTCGCCGTGGCTGCATCACTCGGGCGGCACCGTGTGCGAGCCGGTCGACGTGCCGGTGAACAAGCGTCATCTCGACATGGTGCTCGCCCACCTCACGCTCTCCGACAAGCCCTTCATGGGAGCCGTGACGGCTCCCGGGCGCGCCCTGGATTCCATCGAGATGGTCCGCCTCGTCTTCGGCCCCGGCTTCGTGGAGGCGAACGCCGTCATCCAGGCCAACATCAACGTCAATTCGCCCCTGGTCTACGATGCCGCCATGTCCGGTGCCCTGAGGGTCTATGCCGAAGCCGGACAGTGCGTCGCTGTCTCGCCCTCTGTCATCGGCGGCGCCATGGGGCCTGTGACTCCGGCGGCCGTCGCCGCGCAGACCCTCGCCGAAGGCATGGCCGGCATCGCCCTTGCGCAGCTCGTCCGCCCGGGCACGCCGTGCGTCTTCGGCAGTTTTCACGCGACCATGAACCTGAAGTCCGGCGCGTTGACCTTCGGCACGCCGGAGGCAAACCTCGTGACCCTCGCTCTCGCCCAGCTCGCCCGGCGCCTTCGGGTTCCCGTGCGTTCCGGCGGCGGGCAGATCACCGCGGCGAACGCCGCCGACGGTCAGGCCATGCAGGACAGCACCAGCGCGATGTGGGCGACGGTGATCTCGGGCGCCCACCAGATCTGGCATGCCGCGGGCTGGCTCGAGGCCGGGCTCACCATGTCTTACGAGAAGTTCGTCATGGATCTCGATCACGCAGGCATGATGCTGCGCATGCTCCAGGGGTTCGCCAGCGACGGAGAGGGGCTGGCCCGCGACGCCTACCTCGAGACCGCGCCGGGAGGGAACTTCCTTGCCACCGCCCACACGCTGCGCCACTACAGGACCGCCAACTTCATGCCACGGCTTCCGGAACCGGGGCCTTACGAGACCTGGTCCGAAGGCGGCGCGGCCCGGCCCGAGGAGCGGGCGAACGCCGCCTGGAAGGCGATGCTCGAGGCCTACGAGGCGCCGCCGATGGACCCCGCCGCCGGCGAGGCCCTCACCGGTTTCGTCGCCCGGCGCAAGGCGTCCATGGACGATGCCTGGTACTGAGCCTACAGCACCCGGCACAACCTGTTGGCGTCGAGGAGGGCCGCGTGGAGGTCGCGGGGCGCCAGGGCATCGCCGATGCGGTAGAGCCGGAAGGCGCCGCCGCTGTTGAGGCAGAGCGCCTGGGGCTTCAGCGAGACCAGCGCGTCGTGATCGACCTCGCCGAGATTGCTCGAGTGCCCGCACAGTCCGTCGTAGAGGTCCGTCACCGATTCGAGGCCGAGATCGGCCACCACGCTGTCCACCTCCATCTCCTCGATGTCCCTGGTGTAGGCGTGGCGCAGGCGGGCCTGAAGCCGGTTGCCCTCCCGGCGCAGGCCAACCAGCGCCCGGTCGGTCATCAGGGTGACGCCGGCCCGGACGAGGTTCCGCATGTAGACGGGCACGTTCTGCACGCCGATCGCCCGGCCGACATGGCGGTCGGGCGTGACGAAGACGAGATCGTCGACCGATTCGCTCAGGCGGTCGGTCAGAGAAAGCGCGGCATGGGCGCCCACGGCGTCGGCGACGAGCACCCTCCCGGCGGGTCTTGCCGCCCCCGTGAGAACGTCCCACACGCTCAACGCATGCTTGCCGCCGCCCTCGGCAAGCTCCATGGCCGGCACGCCGCCCGTAGCGGCAATGACGATCCCGGGCTCGAGGCGGAGCACGTCATCGGTCTCCGCGTAGCTCGCGAAGCGCAGATCGACGCCAAGGTGCCCGACCTCCGCCGCCAGCCAGTCGGTGATGCCGATGATGTCCTTGCGCCATCCGCCCATGGCGCCGAGCAGCACCTGGCCGCCGGGCCGCTCCGAGGCCTCGAAGAGGGTGACCGCGTGACCCCTCAGGGCAAGAATGCGGGCGGCTTCGAGACCGGCCGGACCGGCGCCGGCCACCACCGCCCTCTCGGAGCACGGCGCCGGTGGGATCCGCGGCGTAAGCCAGGCCTCGCGGCCGGTGGAGACATTGTGCTGGCAGAGCGCATCCCTGCCACCGTAGATCCTGTCGAGACAGTATCCCGCTCCGACACAGGGCCGGACCCGCGAGGCCTCGCCGCGCCGCAGCTTGTCGACGATCTCGGGATCCGCCATGTGGGGCCGCGTCATGCCCGCCATGTCGAGGTGACCTTCCGAGATCGCCCAGTCGGCGGTGGCCGGATCGGAGATCCTCGCCGCCTGGAAGGTGGCAAGGCCGCTGGCCTGCCGCACCCGTCTCGCCAGCTCGACGTAGGGCGCCGAGGGAAACGCCATGCCCGGCATGTACTCGCTCATGCCCATGTCCGTGCCGCCGTAGGCGCCGTTGACGTTGATGATGTCGGCGGCGCCGTGGGAGCCGATCATGCGGGCGACCTCGACGCCGTCTCCGGCCGTCAGCCCGCCCTCGTTGCTCTCGTCGGCATTGGTCCTCACGCTGATGAGAAAGTCGTCGCCGACCGCGGCGCGGCAGGCTTCGAGGACCTCGAGAAGAAAGCGGATCCTGTTGTCGGGACCGCTGCCGTAGGCGTCGGTGCGGCCGTTGCTGAGCGGCGAGAGGAACTGTCCGGCGAGATGGGTCGACGCCAGCACCTCGACGCCGTCGAGGCCGCCCTCGCGGCAGCGCCGGGCGGCCGCCGCGAAGTCGCCGACGATGCGCGCGATTTCCCGGGTCGAAAGGGCATAGGGCGCGGAGTGGTGGGCCGGATCGCGTCGCGCCGACGGGCCCTTGGTCGCCAGCCAGTCGCCGGAATCCCAGGTGGTCCGGCGCCCCATGTGGGTGATCTGGCACATCAGGCCCGCGCCGTGGCGGTGAACCCTGCGGGCGAGCTCCCGGAAGGCCGGTATCACCCGGTCGTCGCCGACATGGATCTGGCCGTAGATCGAGCCCGAATCACGGGAGACGTTCGACGAACCGCCGAACATGGTAAGGCCGATGCCGCCCCGCGCCTTCTCCTCGTGGTAGGCCCGGTAGCGCTCGCCGGGCAGCCCGTCTTCCGCGTATCCCGGAGCGTGGGCGCTCGAGAACACCCTGTTGCGGAACGTCCGCCCCCTGATCGTGATCGGCGACAGCAGGGATGCATAGGTCGTCGTCATCGCGTGTCCAGCCCGTGAGGGAAGAGGCCAGGGCGTGGAGTGTGCCCGGGTTCGCCCGCCTTGAGAACTCCGCCGCGGGGCCTCGGGCTTCGCGCGGCGCTCTTTCGTGTCGTCGGTGGCCAGCTCCACCCGATCGGGCGCGCGGTTGATCGTGACGTCCGCACCGGACCCTCGCCGCTACGACAAACCCACGGGCCGAGCCCTGCATCGGCAGATGCGACTGCCGGCCAGCGTATCGACTCCCGCCACAGCGACCGCCCTTGCGATTTTCACTGTAACAATTATATTCATCGGATGATGAAAAATGCAGAACTAGTGAAAAAGATGGAGGTCCGCGCCATCGACGCAGTTCACGACCTGCTCCTCGACGTGCCGGGCCTGCGGGTCGAGGCCGTCCACTATGAACGACAACTGGGCCGCGACCATCGCATGGACGGACTCATCGCATTCACCCACCGCGACAGCAACTATGCACTCGTCGTCGAGGTGAAGTCGAACGGAGCCCCCCGTTTCGTCCGTTCCGGTGTCCATCAACTCGAGAGCTGTGTCGCTCGACTGCGCCGGTCCGGCGAGGCGAACGCCGGCCGGCGCCTCATTCCCGTGCTCGTCAGCTCTTACCTGTCTCCAGAGTCGCGCGCGATCTGCCTGAACCACGACACCGCCTATCTCGATCTGGTCGGGAACGCGAGGCTCGCATTCGACACCGTCTACATCGAGCGCGCCGTTGCAGAGAGGCCCGTCTCGGAGACCCGTTCGCTGCGCTCGATTTTCTCTCCGAAGGCAGCGGCGATCCTGCGTGTCCTGCTGCGCGAACCGGGACGCGGATGGCGCGTCGCCGATCTGGCGGTACAGGCCCGCGCCAGCTACGGCCATGTGAGCAACGTCCGCAAGGCTTTGCTGGCACGCGAATGGATCGAACCTGGGGAGGACGGCGTCGTCCTCGTTCAGCCGGACGCCCTGCTGGAGGTCTGGCGCGAGAGCTATAGCCGCCCGACCAGCGAGTCGGTCGCCGGGTACACCCATCTCCATGGAACTCAGCTAGACGAGCGGCTCCAGGGCACGCTCAACCCTGACCCCGTGCGCCCGCGCGCCATCTACGCGCTGCATTCGGCCGCACAGTGGCTTGCGCCATTCGGCCGCAGCGCCACCCGGACGTTCTACGCCGATAAGACGGGCGTTGAAGCGTTGAAAGACGTGTTGAAGCTGACCCACGCCGCACGGGGCGCAAACGTGGTGCTGCTCGTCACGACGGATGAAAGCCTGTTTCACGACGCGAGCGAACCTGCGCCGAGCGTGTTCTGCACCAGTCCCGTCGTCACCTATCTCGATCTCTGGACCGGCAGCGACCGCGACCGGGAGGCGGCGGAACATCTGGCGGGAGAGTTCTTCCCATGGCTGAGATAGACCCGCAACACGCCTCCGACTACGACGACCGCACCACGGTTGCCGTCAGATCGGTTCTGGTGGAGATCGGGCAAATCCTGGGGAGCTACCGGGGCAAGTTCGCGGTGATCGGCGGCGCTGTTCCCTGGCTGCTGCTCAACCAGTCGGACATGCCGCATATCGGCACCCTGGACGTGGATCTCACCCTGGATGCCGAGGCACTGGGCGATGGCGAGTATGCGCAACTCGTCGAGTCTCTCCTGAGGCAGGGTTACCGCCAGGGGGAGCCTCTGCGACGCTTTCAGCTGGTACGCACCGTCCCCGCTCGCGACGATGGTGCCGGCATCGATGTCATCGTCGATTTTCTCAGGCCGCATGACGCCCCCATCGCGAAGAACACTCCCCCGCTGGTGGCCGACTTCGCGGTGCAGCGCGCCGATGGCGCGGACCTTGCCCTGCGGTTCTATCAGCTCGTCGCCATCGACGGCGACATGCCAGATGGTGGGAGCAACCGGGTGCAGATCGCCGTTGCGTCGATTCCCGCGCTGTTGGCCATGAAGGGCTATGCCATCGCGAACCGTCTCAAGCAAAAGGACGCCTACGATATCTACTACAGTATCCGCAACTTCCCTGGCGGCATCGAGGCGCTCGTCGCGGCAACCGAACCCCTCCTGGCCTTTGAGACAGCCAGGACCGGTTATCTCCACATCGCGGAAAAGTTCCGCCATCCGGACGATTTCGGTCCGATTCGCGTGCGGCGGTTCGTCGACAGACCCGACATCCTCGCGGAGCGCACCGGCGATCAATGGCAGCGGGACGCGTTCGGGCAGGTGGACGCCTGGCTCTCGGCGCTGGGAATGAGGTGAGCCATGGCAGCCGCCTTGAATGCCAGGATCCGCTCCATGGACATCCCGACCATCGACAGGGTGTTCGGGATGGAAGGCGGCATGCTCAACTTCTCCAACCGGACCTTCGCGTACTTCTTTCACGAGGAGTTCGGCGCCGGCATCTACGGCGGGCGGCTCGAGGCAACAACAAGGCGAACCGCCTTCGCTGCTCCCTGCAGCGGGTAGACCGCCGCACGGCGCTACGCACTCCCGAGGCGCTTGGAGCGGATTCCCGAACTCATGGATGCCGAAGCCGACAGCCCGGAGGGCGCCGAGCTCGATCTCCTGCCCGGTCTCGTTGAATTGTACGAAAGCAAGCTGGTGCCGATGGCGACGGGGCATCGCCACGATCGAGTTTCGCATGGAACAGGCAGGCCTGCGCTCCGCAGACCTTGCCGACCAACCGGCGCGGGAATGTACGGTGCCCGACAGGATGGGAACGGGTCAGCGGGAACAGGCGGTACGGGCCAGGCCCTGGACCCGTGCGGCGAGGCGCGTAAGGCCTACGATCCTCCGCTCGTTGCGGCTCGCCCCGGCGGGTTGGGGCCGTCGGCATCATTGTGCTGTCCGATCCCGGCACTCGCGCTGGAGCCCGACAGGGCGGAAACCAGGCGGTCGATGTCCGTGATCGCCTCGCGCAGGCTCGCAACCAGCATCGATGAATCATCCGTCATCGGCAGGGTGGCAACGAGCCCGTCGAGCCTGTTGCGCGATCGCCACGCCGCATGACGCGCCAGCTCGGCGAGGATTCCCGGTTCACCCCAACCCGTGATTCGCTCGACATTGGTGGGATCGCTCTTTGAAGCGTCGGGCGACACATAGCCAGGCACCAGTGTGATCCGTTCTCCGGGCGCTTCCAGTCGCGTGGCGCGGTGAAGCACAAGGTGACCCTGCTGGAACACGGCCCATCCCGGTCCGGGGAACGCGAACTCCTCGACCCGCTCGTCGGGCAGATCGTCGAGGAAGCCTTCCGTGAGTTCCCTGGTGGTGGTTGCCAGCAGCGCAGCGGCTTGCTCCATGGAACCGCGAAACACCTGGAAGCGCCCACCGGCGAATCCTGCCGGATCGGAGACCATCAGCACGCAGTCGAATCCGATCGAGTCGACATGCCAGTTGTCGACGGCCTTGGTCAGGTCGTCGGGCGCGTAGTTGATGTAGACCTGCTGCGACGGCATCGAATGGGGCACCAACTCGGTTTCCGCGATTTCCGAGAGGAACGACGCAACGTCAGGGCTGTTGCACAGGTCACGCAGGAACCTCGACCGGTAGGTGGCGCCGTGGACGTAAGCGCTCGTGCGATTGCCTCCCAGGCTCAGTTCGCGACCGGTCTTCAACGCACGACAGACGTCCTGGACAGCCTCGACACCCTCCCTGGACAACACCCGGAACGGTCCGGCTGCCGCGACAGGCGAAGGCATCGCACGGACCACGTCATCGCCGTAGCCAAACTCCTCCAGCGTCCACGTGCGCGCGGGAGCCTCGAGCGCCAGGTGGCGCGAGGGATCGAAGCAGGGTTCGCGCACGAGGGGCTCGTAGCCGTCCGGTATCCGGCTGGGAAAGGGCAGGGTCTGCATAACGGTCTCCGCCAGACGGCCTCCGGTCATCATTCCCGAAGCTGTGCGTCCACACAACGCAGCCCTGCAGTCGTACGACTGTCGTCGGCAGGACGAGGCGGCTCTCAGGCGCCCGATCCCCTGACATTTGCGGCCCGGCGTTGTATCGACGAATGAACGAGACGAGGCAGGCGGTGGCATGATCCGCCCGACAGCCGGCCTGAGTTCCCCAAGACCGACCGGCGGTGGGTCGTCTCGCGCTCACCGGCCACGATCCGCGTGCAAGCGGCCAATGACGTCACCGGCATTCGCTGCGCCACGGGACGGATCGTTGGCCTGGGCCTGCCGCGAGCGTCGGCGGCGCTCTCTCCGGCTTGACAAGTCCGGTGGACGAACCTACATCGGCGCACTGCTTCGAAGGGGCTGTAGCTCAGTCGGTAGAGCGTCGCGTTCGCAATGCGAAGGTCAGGGGTTCGAATCCCCTCAGCTCCACCAGCACCCGGCGGGCGGCCCGGGGCGAGGGCGCATGGCGGCGCGGGAATACGACTACATCATCATGGGCGCCGGCAGCGCCGGGGGCGTGCTGGCCGCGAGGCTCTCGGAGGATCCCTCGATCCGCGTCCTCCTGCTGGAGGCGGGGCCGGCGAGGGGGCCGCTCCTCGACAACTGGCGCATCGAGATGCCGGCGGCGTTCGGCAGCGCCTGGCAGAAACCCGCCTTCAACTGGATGTTCGAAGGCGAGCCCGAGCCCTCCCTGAACGGCCGCCGCATCGGCCAGCCCAGGGGCAAGGTGCTCGGCGGCTCGTCCGCCATCAACGGCATGTGCTTCATCCGCGGCCACGCCCTGGACTTCGAGCGCTGGGCCGGGCAGGGCGCCCGCGGCTGGTCGTGGCGCGAGGTCCTGCCCTACTTCCGGCGCCTCGAGACGTGGCAGGAGGGCGAATCGCGCTGGCGCGGCGGCTCCGGGCCGGTCCACGTGGTCCGGGGACGCTGGCCCAGCCCGCTCTACCATGCCTTCGTCGAGGCCGGCGCCGAGGCGGGTCATCCCGTGTCCGACGACATCAACGGGGAGCGCCAGGAGGGCTTCGGCGCCTTCCAGATGAACGTCCACGACGGTGTCCGCGCGTCGACCGCCGAGGCCTACATCAGGCCCTGCCGCCACCGCCCGAACCTCGCGATCGAAACCCGCACCCTGGCGACCGGGATCGCGATCGAGGGCAACCGTGCCGCGGGCATCGCCGTGCGCCGGGCCGACGGCTCGAGCGAGACATGCCGCGCCGCCCGCGAGGTCATCGTCTCGGGCGGCGCCGTCGGCACGCCCCACCTCCTGAAGCTGTCGGGGATCGGCCCGGCGGACGAGCTGCGGCGGCACGGCATCGATGTGGCCGCCGACCTTCCGGGCGTCGGCGAGAACCTGCAGGACCATCCCATCGTCTACATGAAGTGGCGCACCCGGAAGGCCGTTTCCATGAGCCGTGCCTTGAGGCCGGAGATGATGCTCAGCACGGGCCTGCGCTGGTTCGCTACCCGCACCGGTCCCGGCGCCACGAACAACGTCGAGACCTGCGCCTGGCTGCGGACCGACCCCTCGGTGCGCCATCCCGACATGCTCATCCAGTTCCTTCCCGTGCTGATCACCCACGAGGGCAACGTCCTGCCGGGGAGCCACGGCTTCACCTACTGCGTCGGCCCCACGCGCGTCGCCGGCCGCGGATGGGTGAGGCTGGCGAGCGCCCGGCCCGGGGATCCGCCGCGCATCCGCTCGAACTTTCTGTCGACCGGCGAGGACCTCGAACGGATGGCGCGGTCGCTGGAGATCGGCCGCGACATCGCCTCGCAGCCGGCCCACCGGGTCCACGGGCCGGTCGAGGTCGACCCCGGTCCCGGGGTCGCCTCGCGCGGGGACGTCGAGGCCTTCTTGCGCGCCAACGTCGCCGGCGACTTCCACCTCGCCTCGACCTGCCGGATGGGAAACGACGCCATGGCCGTCGTCGGCCCGGACCTGAAGGTCCACGGCATCGAGGGCCTGCGGGTGGTTGACGCCTCCGTCATGCCGAGCATCGTCAACGCCAACACCAATGCCACCACCATCATGATCGCCGAGAAGGCCGCGGACATGATCCTCGGGCGGCCGCCCCTGCCGCCGGCGGACGTGCCCCTGCCTTCGTGACGACCGGGGAGACGCCATGACCGTCATCGGCCGCATTGCCGGGTTTCACGACGCCATGACCCGCTGGCGGCGGGACATCCACGCCCATCCCGAGACGGCGTTCGAGGAGGAGAGGACCTCCGCCAAGGTGGCGGAGCTGCTCGAAGGCTTCCGACTCGAGGTCCACCGCGGCCTCGCCCGCACCGGCGTGGTCGGCACCCTGGCGGCGGGACGCGGCGGCCGGCACATCGGCCTTCGCGCCGATCTCGACGCGCTCCACATCCACGAGGAGAACACCTTCGCCCACCGCTCCACGCGCGAGGGCAGGATGCACGCCTGCGGCCACGACGGGCATACCGCCATGCTCCTCGGCGCGGCGCGCTATCTCGCCGAGACGCGGAACTTCGACGGCACGGTGCACTTCATCTTCCAGCCCGCCGAGGAGAACGAGGGCGGCGGCCGGGTGATGATCGAGGACGGCCTCTTCGATCTCTTCCCCTGCGAGGAGGTCTACGGCATGCACAACGCGCCGGGCCTTCCGGCCGGCAGCTTCGCCGTGAGGGAGGGGCCGTTCCTCGCGGCGTTCGACATCTTCGAGATCACCGTCAGGGGCGTGGGCACCCACGCGGCCATGCCCGACCACGGCGCCGATCCGATGATTCCCGCGGCCCAGATCACCCTGGCCCTGCAGTCGATCGCGTCCCGGGAAACCTCGCCGCTGGATACCGTCGTCGTCAGCGTCACCCAGATCCACGGCGGCGACACCTGGAACGTGATCCCCCAGAGCGTCGTGCTGAGAGGGACCTGCCGCTGGTTCGAGGCGGTGGTCCGCGACGCTCTCGAGACGGCGGTGCGCCGCATCGCCGACGGCATCGCCGCGGCCCACCGCTGCACCGCCGAGCTCTCCTACGAGCGGCGCTACCCGGCGACCGTCAACAGCGCCAGGCAGACCTCCCTCGCGGGCGACGTCGCGGCGGACCTCGTGGGCGCCGCCAACGTCGACCGCGACCACCGGCCGTCGATGGGGTCCGAGGACTTCGCCTTCATGCTGCGGGAGCGGCCGGGCTGCTACATCCTCATCGGCAACGGACCCGCAGGCGACGGCGGCCGGCTCCACAACCCGCGCTACGACTTCAACGACGACATCCTGCCGCTGGGGGCGAGCTACTGGGCCCGTCTCGCGGAGTCGGCGCTCGCCCGGACGTGATCACGCCGCCGCCGGCGGCGCGCCCCGGATCGTGACGCGGTGCCCGGAGCGGGTTTCGGGCCAGTAGTCCCAGATCGCCAGGTGCTGCGCGGCGCGGTTGTCCCACAGCGCCACCGAGCCGGCCTGCCAGCGGAAGCGGCACTGGAAGCGCGGCTGGGCGATGTGGGACCACAGGAAGCGCAGCACCGTCCGGCTCTCCGCCTCCGCGAGCTCGACGATCGACTCGGTGAACGTCTCGTTGACGTAGATCGCCTTGCGCCCCGTCGCCGGGTGCAGGGCGATGACGGGGTGGACCGCCTCCGGAAACGCGCCGTCGCGCGTCTCCTCCACCCGGGTGCCGAAGTAGCCTCCATACTGCCGGGCGCCGCCGTGGACCGCCGTCAGCCCCCCGAGAAACCGCTTCATGGGCGCCGAAAGGGCGTCGTAGGCGGCAAGGACGCTGGAGAACAGCGTGTCGCCCCCGGAGGACGGCACCGTTCCCAGGTGAAGGATGCTGGCCGCGGGCGGCTCACGGTCGCACGTGACGTCCGCGTGCCACTTGCTGCCGCTGTAGGTCTTCGATGACCCGTCGGTATGCACCGCCAGGATGCCCTCGTGCCCGGCGATGTCGCCCTGGGGGTGGACGTGGAGCGGGCCGAAGCGGCGGCCGAGCGTCTGCAGCGAGGCCGGCGTCAGCGCCTGGTCGCGGAAGAAGAGGACGTGGTGCCTCTCCCACGCCGCCTTCAGCGCGGCGAACGCCGGCTCCCCGAGGGGGCGGGCGAGATCGACGCCCCGCACCTGGGCGCCGATGACAGGGGTGACGGGTTCGACCTCGAGCATGACCGGCCTCCCTTCGGGGCGCTCCCCGTCAGACGGCGACGACCTTTCCCGGATTCATGATGTTCTGCGGATCGAAGGCCGTCTTGAGCTGGCGCATGAGGGCCAGCGCGCCGCCGTGCTCCTCCTCGAGGTACTTCATCTTGCCCAGGCCGACGCCGTGCTCGCCCGTGCAGGTGCCGTCCATGGCCAGCGCCCGCCTGACGAGGCGCTCGTTCAGGCGCCGGGCTTCCTCGAGTTCCCCGGCATCGTCCGGATCGAGGAGAAAGACGAGGTGGAAATTGCCGTCGCCGACGTGCCCGGCGATCGGCGCGAGGAGCGTGGTCGTCTCGAGGTCCTCCCTCGTCTCCTCGATGCACTCGGCGAGCCTGGAGATCGGCACGCAGACGTCGGTCGGCCACATGGCGCAGCCCGGGCGCAGGGCCTTGGCCGCCCAGGCGGCGTCGTGACGGGCCTGCCACAGCCTGTTCCTGTCTTCCTGGCGCGTCACCCAGGTGAAGCCGCTGCCGCCGAAGTCGGCGCAGATCTCCCCCATCCTGGCGGCCTGTTCGGCGACGCCCGCCTCGGTCCCGTGAAACTCGAGGAACAGGGTCGGGGCCACCGGGTTCTCCAGTCCCGAGTAGGCGTTGATGGCGTCGATCTGGAGCTCGTCGAGCAGCTCGATGCGCGCCATGGAGAGGCCGGACTGGATGGTGAGGATGACGGCATCGACCGCCGCCTTGATGTCCGGAAACGATACCGTGGCGGCGCTGACGGCCTCGGGGATGCCGAAGAGCCGCACGGTGACCTCGGTGATGACGCCGAGCGTTCCCTCCGAGCCGACGAAGACCCGTGTGAGATCGTAGCCTGCCGACGACTTTCTCGAGCGTCTCGCCGTCCGCACGACGCGCCCGTCGGGGGTGACCACGCCCAGCGCCAGCACCGCCTCGCGCATCGTGCCGTAGCGCACCGCGTTGGTGCCCGAGGCCCGCGTCGCCGCCATGCCGCCGATCGAGGCGTCGGCGCCGGGGTCGACCGGGAAGAAGAGGCCCTGGTCTCTCAGGTGCTCGTTGAGCTGCTTGCGCGTCACGCCGGCCTCGACCGTGGCGTCGAGATCCTCCGGATTGACCTGGAGAATCCGGTTCATGCGCGTCATGTCGACGCTGACGCCGCCGCGCGTCGCCACGACCTGGCCCTCCAGCGAGGTGCCGGTGCCGAAGGGGATCACCGGCATGGCGTGGCGCGCGCAGACCTCGACGAGGGACGACACCTCGGCCGTGGTCCGCGGCCAGACCACGGCATGGGGCGCCGAGGCGCGATGCCAGCTCTCGTCGTGGGAATGCTGGTCGAGAACCGCCCGGCTGGTGGAGAACCTGTCGCCGAACATGACAGCGAGCTCGGCAAGGGCGTCGTCGGGCCGCTCCGCCATGGGTCGCCGCCTCCCTTCTCGATTCCGGACCGGGCGAGTATGGCGCGTCCCGCACGACGAAGGAAGCGGCGCTATACAACGCCTCAACCCCTCGAATACGGTAGGCGGACGACGCGCCGGGAGACCACAGCCATGCCCGATCACGACCTCATGCAGGCCTTCCCGCCGCCGGGGGACCGCCAGGTCACCCTCGCGAACTGGCGGACGCCGCCCTTCAACCGCTGGAGCTTCCAGCACGTCAGCGAGCTCGTGCCCACGGCTGCGATCTGGCGCGGCGCCGGGCCGGTCATGGAGCTCGGCCGCGCGCCGCTGGATCTCATGGGCGTCTCCTTCGCCGACCACCGAGACCGCCGGACCTCGCTGGCGGAGTTTCTCGACCGCAACCAGACCGACGGCATCTGCGTGCTCCACCGCGGCCGCATCGTCCTCGAGCACTACCGCAACGGATTCGAGGCCCACAGGCCGCATATCCTGATGTCGATCTCGAAGTCGATCACGGCGCTCGTGACCGGCATCCTCGTCGAGCGCGGGCTGCTCGATCCGCGGCGGGGAATCCTCGATCTCGTGCCCGAGGTCGAGGGATCGGCCTTCGCCGACTGCCGGCTCCAGCACCTGCTCGACATGACGGTCGGGGTCGACTTCACCGAGGACTATCTCGCCGATGCCGGCCTCATCACCGAGTACCGCGAGGTCTCCGGATGGAAGCCGCCGGACGACCCCGCACATCCCGGGGCCCTGCGCTCCTGGCTGCCGACGCTGCGGGCGAAGGGAGTCCATGGCCGGGCCTTCCACTACGTCTCGCCCGCGACCGACCTTCTCGGCTGGGTGATCGAGCGGGCGGCCGGGTGCGCCTACGCCCGTGTCGTCAGCGAGCTCCTCTGGCAGCCCATGGGCGCCGAGTTCGACGGCTACGTCACCGTGGACAGGCTCGGCGCGCCGCGCGCCGCCGGAGGCGTCTGCCTCACCCTGCGCGACCTCGCCAGAGTGGGGCAGATGATGCTCGAGAACGGCCAGGCCGGCGGCCGCCAGGTGGTCCCCTGGCCGTGGGTGGCCGACACTCGCTTCAACCACGACAGGACGGCATGGGCCAACGGCGAGGGGGCCGAGGACAATCCGCACGGCGGCTATCGCAACAAGTGGTGGATCATGGGCGACGACCACGGCAGCTACACCGGAATCGGCGTCTACGGCCAGTATCTGTGGGTCGATCCGGTGGCCGCCATGGTCGTCGCGAAGTTCGCCTCCCAGCCCCTGCCGACCGACGATGCCGTCGACCGGGACACCGCGCGCTGCTTCCTCGCCCTGGGCAGGGCCCTGGCGGGCTGAACGCGGGCGGCGCCGCCCGCGGGATCAGGAGGACCGCTGCCGCAGGCTGTGCGGCACCAGGAGCGCGAGGGTGAGGAGGACGAGCGCACCCGCCTGGTGAAGGGCCCCCAGCCACACCGGGACGTAGGCGAGCAGGGTGGCGATGCCCAGCGCGGCCTGGACCACGGCGGCCATGGCCGCCGCGCCCGCCAGCCTTCGCGTCAGGCGCGTCAGGGTCCGCCGTCCCAGCGACAGCCACAGCAGCCATGCGGCGGCCACCGTCGCCATCGCCAGCACCCTGTGGTTGAACTGCGCGGCGGCCGGATTCTGGAACGGGTTGAGCCACCACGGGTCGAGGTCCAGCCAGGCGGCGGGAACCAGCCTGCCGTCCATCAGCGGGAAGGTGTTGTAGTAGAGCCCCGCGTCGAGGCCGGCGACGAAGGCGCCCGACAGGACGGCAGCCGAGAGAAGGGCGAGCACCAGGTACGCCTGGCGCCGCGGCCCCGCGATGGCCGTCTCGGCCGCACCGTAGTCGGGAGTCTTCAGAAGCGAGGCCGCGGTCCACACCACCATGCCGTAGATGGCGAGGGCGAGCGCCAGGTGCATCGCAAGGCGGTACGGACTGACGCTCGGCCGGTCCACGAGGCCGCTCTGGACCATGAACCAGCCGACGAACCCCTGGAGAGCGCCGAGAACGAAGATGAAGGCCAGCCTGAGCGCCAGTCGCCGGTCCAGCCTGCGCGCGGCAAGGAACCAGGCGAAGGGCAGGAGGAAGGCCAGACCGAGGATCCGCCCGAGAAGCCGGTGGGCGTACTCGAACCAGAAGATCGTCTTGAAGTCCTCGAGCGCCATGCCGCGGTTGACCGCGCGGTACTCCGGCGACTCCCGGTAGCCGGCGAACGCCGCTTCCCAGTCCCCGGCATCGAGCGGCGGGAGCCAGCCCGTCACCGGCCGCCAGTCGGTCATGGAAAGCCCCGATTCGGTGAGCCGCGTCACGCCGCCCAGCACGACCATGGCGGCGACCAGGAGGGCGACCGCGAGGAGCCAGACCGCCACCTGGCGGCGCGCCGCGGCGGTCATCCGTCCTCGCGCCAGTGGCCGGATCTCTTCAGCGCCTCGGCCACCTCCGGCGGCATGTAGGTCTCGTCGTGCTTCGCCAGGACCTCGTCGGCCCTGAACATCCCGCTGGCGCCGTCGAGAACGCCCCTGGCCACGACGCCCTGACCCTCGCGGAAGAGGTCGGGCAGGATGCCGGCATGGACCACAGCCACACCGGCCGTGCCGTCGGTCAGCTCGAAACGCGTCGTCAGTCCGTCGTCCAGCCTGCGGATGCTGCCCTCGACCACCAGTCCGCCGAGCCGGATCTCGGTCCCGGCGATGCCGTCGGGCAATTCGGACGGCGAATAGAAGAACGTCACCCGCGACTCGAGCGCGACCAGCACGAGCGCTGCGGCCGCGGAGAAGCACGCCACGACGGCGGCGAGGAAGACCAGGCGCTGCGCCTTGCGCGTCATCGGTTGTCCCGCCCGGTCCGTTCGAGCCGCTCCAGGTCGCGGCGCCGGCGCGCGTACGTCCTCAGGCTGGCGACGAGGAGGCCGGTCAGCACGGCGATCGTGACGCCGTAGGCCGGCCACACCGTCGCCGCGTCGCCGCCCATGTCCAGGAATTCGGCCATTCAGGCGGCCCCCGCCGAACGCCGCCGCATGAGGGCCTCGATCCGCCACGCCAGGAGTTCCGAGCGGATGCGCACCACGAGGAGCGCCGCGAAGAAGGCGGCGAAGCCGGCAGCCGTGATCGCGAGGGGCCAGAGCATGGAGGCGTGGATCGCCGGACCGTCGAGACGCAGCACGCTCGCCGGCTGGTGCAGCGTGTTCCACCAGTCGACCGAGAACTTGATGACGGGAAGGTTGACGACGCCGACGACGGCCAGGATCGAGGCGGCGCGCAGGCCCCTCGAGCGGTCGTCGAAGGAGCCGGCCAGGGCGATGTAGCCGAGATAGAGGAAGAACAGCACGAGCACGGACGTCAGGCGCGCATCCCACACCCACCATGTCCCCCACGTCGGCAGGCCCCACAGGCTGCCGGTGACGAGCGCGGTGGCCGTGAAGCAGGCGCCCACCGGCGCGGCCGCCAGGGCGGCGATTCCGGCCAGCTGGTGTTTCCAGACGAGGAACGACGCCGACAGCAGGGCGACCAGCGCATAGCAGGCCATGGCCATCCAGGCCGACGGCACGTGGACGTACATCACGCGCACCGTGTCGCCCTGCTGGTAGTCCGCCGGCGAGAAGGCGAGCCCCCACAGGAGGCCGCACGGGATCAGCAGGGCCGCCAGGACCCAGGTCCAGGGCAGGATGCGCCGGGCGAACCTGTCGAAGCGCGCCGGACTGGCAAGGCTGTGCAGTCTCAGGGGCATCTGTGTCGCGTCGGTCCGGGCGGGCTCACTCGACGGCGATCCGCAATGCCGCGGCGCTGGCCTTGAGAGCAAGGGGCGCGCCGGCAACGAGGATCGCGGCCTCGATGAGGATATGGGGGAGAACCGGCCGGCCCGCCAGTGCCGCTTCGACGGCGCCGACACCGAAGACCATCACCGGCAGGCACAGCGGCAGCACGACGAGGCCCGTCAGGGCGCCGCCGCGCCGGGCGCCGAGGACCAGCGACGCGCCGACGCTGCCCGCCAGCGAGAGCGCCGGCGTGCCGATGGCCAGGGACAGCACCAGGACCCACCACGCATCCATGTCGAAGTTCAGCAGCAGCGCCATCAGCGGCGCCAGGGCGACGACGGGAAGGCCGGTGGCGAGCCAGTGCGCCAGGCACTTCGCCGCGACCACGCCCTCGAGCGGCCGGTGGTCGAGGACGAGGATCTCGAGGGAGCCGTCCTCGAGGTCGCCGCGGAACAGGTGGTCCAGCGAGATGGTGGAGGCCAGGAGCGCCGTCACCCAGACGACGCCGGCGGCGATGCTGCCGAGCAGCAGGGGATCGGGACCGACGCCGAAGGGGAAGATCGCCGCCGCCATGACGAAGAAGGCGAGGGTGAGCCCCGCCTCGCCGCGGCGCCTGACGGCGAGCGCGAGGTCGCGCGCCACGAGAGCGCCGATGCCCGTCACGTCCCCGGACCCAGGCGGATGGGAAGGGCGTCTCCCAGGCCGCGCGCCGTGTGGGCGGCGACCACCGCGATGCCGCCCTGCGCCAGGTGATGCCCGATCATGCGCTCCAGCCGGCCGGACGATGTCTCGTCGAGGTGGGCGGCCGGCTCGTCGAGGAGCCAGCAACCGCCGGGGCGGGCCGCCACGCGCGCGAGCGCGAGGCGCCGTCTCTGCCCGGCCGAGAGCATGGCCGCGGGCAGGCCGGCCAGCGCCGCCAGTCCCATCTCCTCGAGGAGCTTCTCGTCCCGCGCACCCCAGAACGCCAGGTTCTCGCGCACCGACAGGGCCGGCTTGACGGCGTCGAGATGGCCGAGGAACACCATCTCGCGGCGCCAGCGGCCGGGTTCGCGGCGGCAGTCCTCGCCGCGCCAGGCGACCCGGCCTTCCGTCGCCGGGAGTAGCCCTGCGACGATGCGCAGCAGGCTGCTCTTGCCGCTGCCGTTTTCGCCGGTGACGACGGCCGCGGCCCCCGGCGGCAGCGAGAACGACAGCCCTTCGAAGAGCAGCCGCCCGCCGCGCTCGCAGGCGAGGTTCGCCGCCTCCAGCAGGTGCGGCCGCTCCCCGTCGCCGGCCACGGTCTCCTTGCCCCCTGCCTTCAGTGACCCGCGCTTCCCCCTCCGTCCAGCGAGAGGATCACGCCGGTGGCAAGGCTCGCGGCGTCGGAGGCAAGCCACAGGATGCCCCGCGCGATCTCCCCGGCGGTGCCGATGCGGCCCATGGGCACCCAGCCGTCGATCGCCTCGAAGTAGCCTCTCTCGTCGCCCGACAGGCGGGCCGGGATGCGGTGCATGTCCGTATCGACGGGGCCCGGCGCGACGGCGTTGACGCGGACCTCGCCGGCAAGCTCCAGGGCCATCGCCCGGGTCATGTTGTTGAGGCCGCCCTTCGACGTGCAGTAGACGGTGACGCCGTCGGCATGGCCCATCAGGCCGGAGACCGAGGAGACCATCACGACGTTGCCCCTCGCCTCGCGCAGCGCCGCGAGGGCATGGCGGGTGAGGAAGAACGGCGCGCGCAGGTTGATGTCCATGGTCGCCTGCCAGAGCGCCTCGTCCGAGTCCTCGATCATCGCGCCGTCGCCGACCGCGGCGTTGTTGACGAGGACGTCGAGACCGCCGAGATGGTCGAGCGCCCCGTCGACGAGCGCCCTGCAGCCCTCGAGGGTGGAGAGGTCCGCGGGCAGTCCCCGGCCGCCCCCGAGTTCCGCCACCGTCCTGTCGACGGACTCCTGCGTGCGCCCGTGGATCACCACGCGCGCGCCCTCCTCGAGGAAGAGCCGCGCCGTCTCCCTGCCGATGCCGCGCGTCGAGCCGGTGACGATCACGCGCTTGCCCGAAAACCTCATGCCGCGCTCCTCCGCCGTAACGCGACCGTCATAGCGCCTCGCCTTCGCGCAAGTCCACCGCCGCGGCGCCAACCGCCGGAAATGCGTCTGCCGGTCCCGCGCGAGACTCGCCCGGCGGACATCGAGTCCACGCTTGCCGCGCGAACCGGCGTTTCAGGCGCCGGCGAGCGTGCGGCCGAGGTAGCGGTAGAAATGGACGAGCGTCTTCTCGAAGGGCGACAGGGGGCCCCGGGGCGCCTTGCGGCTCCTCATGGCGCGCGCGAGCTCGGTCGTCGCCAGGGCGTCCTCGGCGTTGACCTTCTCGATGAGCCCGGCGCGCGCCCGCGTCACCTCCGGGTCGTCCGAGACGAGCTCCCTCCACACGAGGTAGCCACCCAGAACTCGGGTGCGGTCGGGCCCGTCGGGGCGAAACGACAGCCAGTTGTTGGAACCGGCGCGCATCGCCATCGTGAAGGCCGGAAAGACGTAGACGAGATAGCCGGTGTCCCTCTCCTCGGGCGTGAGGCCCGAGACGTCGCCCCGCGGATTGAGCGGGTGGTCGGCGCCGACGAGATAGTCCGGCCCGATCCTGCAGCGCTCATGGGTGAAAGTGCCGTCGACAGGGGGCTGCTCCGGAAAGTAGGTGCCGTCGGCCGGCATCTGGACGCCGACCGTGCCGGCGTGGAGCCCGATGTGGTGGTAGTACTCCATGGAGTTCTCGGCGGAGAGCTTCCAGTTGCCGTTCCAGGTGGTCTCGTAGTGGAAGACCTCCGTCTGCTCCTCGATGCGGTAGTTCCGCGTCGCCCGTTCCATCGAGGCCATCGAGGCTGCAAGCGGCGGCGCGCCGTCGTCGAGATTGACGAACAGGAACCCCTTCCAGCTCTCCAGGCGGTACTCGGGAAGACGGCAGGCGGCCCTGTCGAAGACCCGGCTTCCCTCCATGTGCGGGGCACCGATCAGGCGGCCGTCCGTGGCGTAGACCCAGGAATGGTAGGGGCAGACAAAGCGCGAGGCGTTGCCGCGTCCCGTCACCACCGGCATGGCCCGGTGGCGGCACGCGGTGTTGAGGGCGCGCAGGACGCCGTCGCGCCCGCGCACGATGGCGACGGGCTCGCCCATGACGTCGATCGTGGTGTAGTCGCCGGGTTCGGGAACGTACTCCTCGCGCCCGACGCACAGCCACGAGCGCTCGAAGATGGCGCTCACCTCGTGGGCCCAGAGCTCCTCGGAGAGGTAGGCGTCCGGGTCGAGCGACCGGCAGGACGCGTCGTCGAGGTCCGCGTAGCGGGCAAGGTCGGCGAGCAGATCGGCGAGACTCTTCATGGCATGCCCCCCGGTATCGTCGCAGGACGCCGCCTGCCTGTCACGAGGGTGTCGCGCCTCGGGCGGAGTTCCCGGCCGCCGTTCGGACCGTCAGGCGCCGATGTGCCCGTCGATCAGGCGGTTGACGTCGGCCGCGGCTTCCATCTGCACCATGTGCCCCTGGCCGTCGAGGACGGTCGAGGACACGCCACCCGGCAGGCCGTCCGCGTGGGCCGCGGGAATGATCCGGTCGTCGGAGCCCCAGACGACGAGGGTCGGCACGCTGCCGGCCACGTCGCGCATGACCTCGGCCTGCCCGCCGCCGGGCGCGAAGGCGTCCCTGATCGTGCCGAGCGCGTCCGTCACGCCGTCGATCCGCTTGAAGGCGAGCAGGTCGTTGACGATCTGACGGGTCACCAGCGCGGGATCGCTGAACAGCTTCTCGACGTGCGGCTTGAGGTCCTTGCGCCGTTCGGCGGCGATGAATCCGTCGAGGTAGTCCCCGTCGATCTCGCTGCCGAGGCCGGCGCTCCCGATCAGGGTGATCGAGGCCACGCGCTGCGGCGCCGAACGCGCGATGGCAAGCGAAATGGCGCCGCCCATCGAGTGGCCGACAAGGTGCACCCTGTCGATTCCGAGGGCATCGGCGAAGCCGACGACGATGTCTGCGAGAAATCCGACCGAGCCGTCGCCGACGTCCTTCGAGGAGCTGCCGTGGCCCGGCAGGTCGAGGGCATGGACCGCCCGTGACGCGGCAAGCGCCTCGTGGTTGAACAGCCAGTTGTTGAGATCGCCACCGAATCCGTGAATCAGGATGACGGGCGTCCCGCCTTCGCCTCTCGTGAGGTAGCGGATCGCGCGGCCCGCCACGTCCACGGTCTGCGTCGCCGGGCCGCTGTCCTCCTCCTCGTCGTCCTCGGGCGGCACGAAGTTCGCCTGGAAGTCGGCGACAAAGGCCTCGATGTCGCTGTCGGCCACGCTGCCGTCGGCCAGGACGCCGAGAAGGGCGCCGACGGGCAGGACCTCGCCGGCTTCGGCCACGCACCGCCGCAGCACGCCGCTGTCTATGGCCTCGACCGCGTTGGCGATCTTCTCGGTCTCGATATCGATGATCTCGTCGCCGGGCGCGATCGAATCGCCCTCCTCCACGAGCCACCCCGAAACTGTCCCTTCCCTCATGGAAAGGCCCCACTTGGGCATGCAGATGGAACGGATGTCTTCACTCATCACTTGGCCCCCATGAACGCTTTCACCGCCTTCTGCACCGCCGCGGCATCCACAACAAGGCTTTCTGGTAGTGGCGGGAATGCCTGGACCACGTCCCGGGCGCCTACCTCCCGCCGGAAGCGTCTTGCTCCTAGAGTCGCGCCTGCCTCTTGTCAATGCCGGGGCGTCGGGCGTTCCCGATTCGTGCGTGCGCCATGGCCGATGGCTGTGGTGGTCAGACACGGACATTCCGGCGGGGAAGACCCGACCCCGGGCGCGGTGGAGCCGGGCGGCGGCTATCCCTATACTGCACGGTGGCAGCGCATGGAGGCGGGACATGGGCGCGGGATGGGTGAAGGCCGTTGGCTGCGGCGAGCTGGAGAGGAAGGGGCGCGCGGTCTTTCGCCTCGACAACCGCCAGATCGCGATCTTCCGCACGAAGCATGGAATCTACGCCTGCAACAACCGCTGCCCCCACGAGGGCTATCCGCTCAGCGAGGGGACGCTCGACGGGGACTGCAAGCTCACCTGCAACTGGCACAACTGGAAGTTCGATCTGGAGACCGGCGAGAACCAGCGCGACGGCGACAGGCTGCGCACCTATCCCGTAGACGTGCGCGGCGGCGACGTCTGGGTCGAAATCGTCGATCCGCCCGTCGACGAGCAGGTGGCCGGAGCGCTCGAGGGCCTGAAGAAGGGCTTCGACGACCACGCCTACGAGCAGCTCTCCCGCGAGATCGCGCGCATCATGCGGATCGGCGGCGACCCGATGGCGGCCGTGCGCGAGGCGATCCGCTGGTCCCACGACAGGCTGGAGTTCGGCTGGACCCACGCTTTTGCGGGCGCCGCCGACTGGCTGGCACTCCACGACCGCCACGGGGACAATCCCGAGAACCGGCTGATCTGCCTCCTCGAGGCCATCGGCCACATGTCCGACGACACCCTGCGCGAGGCGGCCTATCCCTACGCCGAAGGTACGCAGGACTGGGACGAGGAGGCCTTCGTCGAGGCCGTCGAGGCGCAAGACGAGGCAGGCGCCATCCGCCTGGCCAGGGGAGCCCTCGGGGCGGGCGGCGCCCACGAGACGATGGAGCGGGGGCTGGCCCGCGCCGCCCTGGCGCACTATGCCGACTTCGGCCATTCGGCCATCTACGTCTCCAAAGTCGGCGACCTTGTCCGGCGCCTCGGCGACGAGGTCGCCGAGCCGCTCATCCTGTCGCTGGTCCGCAGCCTCGTCTCGGCGTTCCGGGAGGATCTCATTCCCGAGTTCCGCGCCTATTCCGGGGCGGTTGAGACGTTCGGCGGCAGGGCGAACGGCCAGGCGCCGTCGGCCGACGACTATGCCTCGCTGAACGCGGGCAGGGCGGTGGCCTTCACCGCCGCCCACGGCGGCGCCGCACCGCTCGACCTCTACCGCAGCCTGCTGGCCGCCAACGCGTCGAACATGCTCAGGTTCGACCTTGCCCACCTCGACGACATCGACCAGCCCTACGGCAGCGACTTCGGCTGGCTGGATCTCACCCACGGCCTGACCTTCTCCGAGGCCGTGCTGAAGCTGTGCGGCAGGTACCCCGATCTGTGGCCGGCCGGCCTCCTCCAGATGGCCTGCTTCTCGGGCCGCAACATCGGCCACCAGGACCCGCACGTCGACGGGGCGGACTGGCAGGTGACGGACCGGGCGGGATTCTTCGCCGGCGTCGAGGCGATGCTCCTCGATCACGGCCAGGACGAGTACATCGTCTCGGTGCACCTGCTCAAGACCGCCGAGGCGGTGCGCTGCCTGGCCTCCTCCAGGGAGACGGGCGGCGCCGGGGACCTGGCGCTCGCCGCCCTCAACCGGCTCGTTCACTCGCCGGTGAGACGGAAGATGGTCCGCCGCACCGCCCGCCAGGCGATGCGCTTCGTGGCGGTCGACGTGTAGCCGGCTCGCCGGCGGCCGCGAGAAGGTCCGGCAGGCCGGAAAACCGCCTCGTCCTGCGCCCCACGGCGGCCCTGACGCTGTCGGCGGTGCCGTGGACGATCACCCGGCGGCGCGCCCGCGTGACCGCCGTGTAGAGGAGCTCCCGGGTGCTCAGCCGGGAGTCCGCGGGCCCCGGGATGACCGCCACGTCGTCGAACTCGGAGCCCTGGGCGCGGTGGACGGTCGTGGCGAAGAAGCTCTCGTGGTCCGGCAGGCGCCCCGGGGGCACGAGGAGCGCCCGGCCGTCGGCGCCCGGGAGGCCGGGAAACAGTACGCTCCTCCCGCCGTCGACGACGATCCCCGTGTCGCCGTTCGACACGCCGAGCCGGTGGCTGTTGCGGGTGACGAGCACCGGACGCCCGGCATAGAACTCCTGCGGCGGCCCGAGCCCCTGCTCCTGCAGCAGGCGCTCGACGATCCGGTTGAAGCGCGCGGAGCCGAAGGGGCCGCGGCGGTGGGCGCACAGCACCCGGAAACCGCGAAACGGATCGAAGGTCCCGTCCGGCCGGATCCGCCCCGTCCGCATCCCGCGCACCAGGGGTTCGAAGTGCCGCTCGGTCAGCTCCCCGGCCAGGTGCTCCATGCCTTGCGCTTCGTCGAGGGGCCTGAGCTCCACCTCGTCGTCGTTCGGATCGAGGAGGGCGTCGACGACGCGGTCGGCGTCGTCGTCCCTGATGGCCTCGGCCAGCCGGCCGATGCCGCCGTCACCGCTGAAGCGCCAGTTCTTCGTGAGCTCGACGACGCACGAGCGAAGCGGCGAGGCGGCGAGGCGCGCCGAGGCGCACAGATCGGCGAAGACGGAGCCCGGCTGCACCGAGGCGAGCTGGGAGGAATCGCCGAGCATGATGAGCCCGGCGCCGGCGTCGAGTGCCGCCAGGACCCGCGCCATGAGGGTGATGTCCACCATCGAGGCCTCGTCGATGACGAGGAGCCTCGTCGAGCCGCGGCCGGCCAGCAGCCAGCGGTGGATCGTGGTGGCCGCAAGCGGCGGCGATGCGACATCGCGCACCGCCTGCTGGAGGCGCGCCGCCGCCTTGCCTGTCGGCGCCGTCAGGGCGATCTCCTCCGCGGCGACGAGACCGAGCTCGAGAAAGAGGGCGAGGATCCTGCCGACGATGGTCGTCTTGCCGGTCCCCGGACCGCCGGAGATGCAGCACAGCCTGCCGGCGAGCGCGGCCCGCGCGGCCCGGCGCGGTTCCTCGTCCGCAAAGTGCCGTTCCAGCACGGCCTCAGGAACGTCGGCCGGCGGTCCGGGCCGGCGGCCGAGGTCCAGGATCCCGGCGGCGGTCCCGGTTTCCAGCGCGTGGAGCCGCCGGAGGTAGAGGCGGCGGCCGTCCAGCACCAGCGGCGCGCGGTCCCCGGCCCGGCCCACGGCGGGACTCGCCTCTAGGGCAGCGAGCCAGGGTCCAAGGTCCGGCAGCGGCGACCCCTCCCCGGCGGGCCAGGCGCTGCCGGCCATCTCGTCGAGGTCGAGGCAGGTATGGCCCTCCCGCGTCAGGGCGCTCGTCACGGCGGCCGCGAGGGGGGCCCCGTCGTCGGCGCCGTCCCCCAGGCTCGCCACGAGAGCGGCGAGGTGGCGGTCGATGTCCTCGAATGTCGGCTGGTCGGGCGTCATCGTCTGAAACAGGCGTCGAGGTCGCGGATGCAGGCCTCGTCGGGACGGTCGAAGTAGACGCCCCTTGCCATCCCGGCGCCGGCGTCGATTCCCCTCAGGAAGAGATAGAACGCGCCGCCCACGTGGCGGTCGTAGGCGTAGTCGCCGAGCCTCGTGGCAAGGTACCGGTCCAGCGCCACGAGATAGAGGAGATACTGGAAGGTGTAGCCGCTCCTGTGCATCGCGGGATCGAGCTTGTCCGGCGCGTAGTCGTCCGGGCGGTTGCCGAGCCAGTTCGACTTGTAGTCGAGAACGTACCAGCGGCCGCCGACGGCGACGACGAGGTCGATGAACCCCCTCAGGTAGCCCTCGATCGGCCCGCCGGCCCGCGACGACGGGATCGGATCGGCATAGCCGTGGCGCTTCAGGCACCCGGATATCGCCTCCGTGCGCAGGTCTTCGGCGGGAAGGTGGAACTCCAGCTCCGGAAGCCTCGGCAGCGCCTCTTCGAGGCGGAAGCCGTCGTGACCGGGCTCCCCGAGAAGGGTGCTGCGGGTGTTGGTGACCATGGCCCGCGCCGCGTCCTTCCACCGCAGGTCGATCCCGTAGTGCCTCAGGTAGCGGCCGCAGACGCTGTCGAGGTCGTCCGCGGACCGGGTATCGAGCGCCTCGAGGATGCTGTGAAGGCAGCGGCCCGAGGTCGTGCCCCGGGGGAACGCGAAGGGCGTCGCGGGGTCGGCCGAGACCTCCCCGTCCCCGGGCGCCGCCTCGCTCGCCTCCTCGTCGTGATCGGGCCGGCCGACCGCTTCCCGCTCCGCCCCGTCCCGCCGGCCGTGGCCGCTGCTCAACGCCGAGAAGCTCGTGATCTGGCGGACGTTCCGCAGCTCCCGGCCGAACGTCCGCGCCGCCAGGGTGTCCTGCGCACCGCTCCCCGGCGGCGTGTGCGTCGACGACGCGGGGTCGTGCCGGTCGATGCGGATCGTGCCCTGCGACGACGCGGCGAACCGCTCGAGCTCCTCCTTCCAGGCGGCCTCGTCGAGAGACCCGATCCTGTCCCTGACGGCGCTCAGGCGCGCCGTCATCGCGCCCGTGACGGCCCGGTCCTGCTCCGCCGCCTCGTCGTCCCCGGGGTCCGCCGGGCCGTCTCCGGCTGTCCGGTGGATCAGCCAGGCGAGCGGCGCCATCGCGGCCGACGACTTCGGCACGCTCACCTTCGGCGGGGCGGTCACGATGACGCAGCGCTCCCTGGCGCGCGTCAGCGCCACGTAGAGCAGGCGCAGCTCCTCCATGAAGGCCTCGACCGCTTCCGCGGTCAGGTCTCCCGGTCCCGGGTCCAGCGTCAGGGCGAGCGGATAGGCGCCGTCCTTCTCGATGTGGAAGGCCGCCCAGTCGGAAGCGCTGCTCCGGCGGCCCGGGCAGTACCACGTGAAGGGGCAGTAGACGACGGGGAACTCCAGGCCCTTGCAGCCGTGGATGGTCATGATCCTCACGAGGTTCTCGTCGCTTTCGAGACGCAGCTCGGTGGCGCCGTCGCCGCGGATCCCGCGCTTTTGCCGGCCGAACCAGGTGGCAAGGCCGGCGGGGCCCAAGCGAAGCTCCGACTCCGCCTCCTGGAGGAGCTCCGTCAAGTGCCGCACGTTGCTCAGGCGCCGCGCCGCGTTGGCGTAGGCCGCCAGGCCCTTCGAGGGGCCGCTCGCGTCGGCGATGCGGCGCAGGGTCGCGCCGATGCCCCGCGACCTCCACATCCTGCGCCACGCGCCGAACCGATCCGCCCACTGCTCCCAGGCGCCGCCGTCCCCGCCGAGATCCGCGAGCTCGCGATTGTCGAGGCCGAAGAGATCGCCGGTGAGCGCCGTCCTTTCCCTGTCCTCGCGGCCCGGCTGGGCGAGCGCCCACAGCAGGCGTTCCATCTGCGCCGCCTCGCGGGTCTCGAAGATGCTGGTGTCGTCGAACTCGACGCAGCCCACGCCGCGCCGGCGAAGCTCCGTCGCGGCGAGGCGCCCCTGGAAGCGGGTGCGCACGAGAACGGCGACGTCCGATCCCTTCAGGGGCCTTCCCCCGAGGACCGCACGTGCGAGCAGGCCGCGGATGTCGTTGGCGGTGGCGCGGGCGGCCTCGGCGCCGGCGTCGGCGCCTGTGGCGCCGGCGAGACGCCACAGGCGCAGGGGCGGACCGTCGTCGCCGGTCTCCAGGTCCGGCGCCGCCTCGCGGCCCGGCATGGCCGGGTGGAAGGCGATGCTGTCGAGCAGGAACGGTTCGGCGCCCGCGAACAGCCGGTTCACGGCGCCGACGAGAGCCGGCGTCGAACGCCAGTTCCTGTCGAGCGCCAGCGTGCCGCGGGCCCTCCTCTTCGCCTCGATGTAGGAGAAGACGTCGGCGCCTCGGAAGCCGTAGATCGACTGCTTGGGATCGCCGACGACGAACAGGGTGGCGCGGGACCCGGAAGCCTTCGGCGGCGCGCCGTAGATGCGCCTGAAGATGCTCGCCTGGAGGGGGTCGGTGTCCTGGTACTCGTCGATCAGGGCCACCGGGTAGGTCTCGCGCAGGCTGCGGGCGAGCCCGGCGCCGGAGGGGCCCCGAAGGGCGGCGTCGAGTTCGCCGAGAAGGTCGTGATAGCCGAGCTGCCGCTTCTCGCGCACCAGGCGCCGCCGCGTTGTCGCCACCGCGTCGAGAAGATCCTTCCTGAGGCGGCGCACGGCGTTATCGTAGGCGCCGCGCAGCTCGCGGGCCGCCGCCTCGAGCCGGTCGAACGCCTCGAAGAGGGGGTTGTCGGGGAGGCTCGCCCCCTTGCGCAGGCTGTCGGCAAGCCTCGACGCGCCGAACCGGGAGACCAGGCGTTCGGGCCACAGGGGCCCTTCCGGGTCGGCCAGCCGCCTCTCCAGGTCCCCGAGATCCTTCTCGACGGAAGCAACCCGGTAGCGCGAACGGTTCAACGGACCGTGGACCGTGAATTGCCTGAAGGCGCCGCCGTGGTCCCCCCAGAGATGGCGGACGCGCGCGAGCGCGTCCCGCCAGCCGCCTTCGTGTTCTTCGTGGGCATCGGCCGTCCCGCAGACGCCCCGCACCTCGAGACCCGGCCGCTGGGGAACCGCGGCGGCCCAGCGGGTCAGCGATTCCGGCGTCACGCGCGTCTCGCGCAGGTGATGGGCCAGGCCCGGCGAGAATCCCCCCATCCTCGAACGCCAGAAATCGTGCGTCGCCAGCGTGACGGTTTCCGCCTGCGCTCCGCCGACCTCCAGGGCGAACGGCAGCCCGCACTCGAAGGAGAACTCCGAGAGCAGCCGGGCGCAGGTGCCGTGGATGGTGTGAACGTTGGCCCGGTCGATGTCCTGCATCGCCAGTCCGAGGCGCCGCCTGGCGTCCTCGAGGTCGACGACGCCGCCCCGGCGCCACCTGTCGAGGAGCTCCCGGACCTGGCCGTCGCCGTCGTCCGCGCCGTCCATGGCCTGGACCAGCGCCCTGAGGAAGCGGCGCAGGCGTTCCTTGAGCTCCGCCGTGGCGGCGCGCGTGAAGGTGACGACCAGGAACCGGTCGAGCCCGAGTTCCCGTTCGACGACGAGGCGGGCGACCAGGGTGGTGATGGCACGGGTCTTTCCCGACCCGGCGCTCGCCTCGATGAGCGTCAGGCCCGCCCGGTCGAGCGCGGCGTCGAGCGGCGTGGTCACGGGCCTGGCCGGGGCGGCGGCACGGGCAGGGCCCCGGCCGTCTCCGCGAAACCGTGGTCCATCGGATCCCGGTCGTCCCACACGAGGGCAAGGGCGGGTTTCTCGCCCTCACCCGGCGCGCCGGGGTGGCCGGACCAGGCGGCGCGCGCCTTCGCCAGCGCTCCGGCCATGCCGGAGGAGCTCGGGCCCGTCACCGCGTCGCTGAACGCCAGAGACGTGCGCGGCGCGAACGGCAGCGGCGCCCGCCGGCCCTCTGCGAAGGCCTGCAGCCAGTCCTCGAGCCGGCCGGCGCCGGGCGGCGCCATGACGCGTTCCTCCCAGCCGTCGCCCTCGCGGCCGAACAGCCGGGCCTGCACCGCGCCGTGGCCGCAGGCCATGAGGGCGAGCTGGCGCAGGTGGACGGCGATCCTCTGGGAGGCGCCGATCCTGCCGGCGTGCCAGTGGAGCAGCGCGTCCGGCGTCACGTTGCCGACGGTTCCGGCGACGCGAATACCGCCCGCAACGAGATCGAACTCCACCTGCCCGGCTTCCCGCACCCCGTACGTCTCGAGCGTGGCCGCCAGCCGCGCCGCCGCCGCCGCCTCGTGGCGGACGAGGGCGAGGCCCGGCGGGCCCGGCGGAAACCTGCCGCAATGAAGCATCGTCTCCTCGATGTCGCCGGGCGCGCCGCCGTCGAGAAACATCCGCACCATGGTGTCGCGCAGGCGGAAGAGCTCGAGACCGTCGGGATCGAAGGGGTCCTCCTCGTCGAGGGCCGGATCGTCCTCGACGAGGAGGACATCGAGCCTCTCGCGCAGGAAGGCCCTTGCCGGATCGGCGAAGAAACGCTCGAGCTCGGCCAGACCGACCGCCACCGGTTCGGCCGCGCGATCGTCGATGCGGACCATGAAGCGGTTCGCATCGCCGGCGCCGCGGCTGCTGTCGAGCAGGGTCCGCGCCGTGTCGCACATGGGCGCGGAATAGCTGAACAGCCCGCTTCCCTCGCGGAAGTAGCGCGCATCGAACGGCTGCAGCGGATGCTCGGTCCGGAAGGCGGCGTCCGGGAACCGTTCGCGCAGATACTCGAGGAGTTCGTCGACGACCACCGACGGCGGGATCGCCACGTCGTCCCTGATGCCGCGCCCGGTATAGGTCACCACCAGGCTCGTTGCGGCCGAGACCAGGGCCTCGAGAAAGGCCAGGCGATCCTCCTGGCGGACGTCCCTGTCGCCCCGCTGGCGGGAACCGGCGGCCACAAGGTCGAAGGTCGAGGGCGCCGGCGAACGCGGAAAGGATTCGTCGTTCATGCCCACCAGGCAGATGACGCGGGCGGGCAGGACCTGTCCCGCGGCAAGCTCCGAGACGGCGATGCTGTCGTTGAGGACCGACGGCCTGCGGGAGCGTTTCTCGGCGAGGTGTTTAAGGACATCGCACACCACCTCGAAGGGAAGCGGCGCCCTGCCCTGGGTGGCCTGGTCCTCGAAGTCCGCGACGAGGCGGCGCAGGGCTTCGACCTCGTCGGCCATGTCGACGCTGAACCACCCGGCCGCAGGGACGAAGAACCGGTCGATCATGGCGTGGAGGGCGTCGACCCAGGCGCCCGCCGGACGCGCCCCGTCGAAGCTGCGGCGAAGACCGAAGGCCGCGTCGCAGTAGGACATGAACCTGCCGAGCGTGGCGTGCTCCGTCTCCCCGGCGGGCGCCCGGGCCAGGCCCGTGACCGCGACCGGCGCGATGCCGTGCACGAGACCGCCGACATCGCCCGTGGCGTAGCCCATGAGGAGGCGGCGCAGCCCCTCGTGCCAGGTGTTGCCCGCCTCGCCGGAACGTCCGGCCTCCTCGCGGTGCCCGCGGTCGACGCCCCAGCGTATCGCCGCGGCGGCGATCCATCGCCGTATGAGGACGAGGAACTCCTCGCCGATGCCGAAGCGGGTGCGGAGCGTCTCCGCCTCGAGCGGCGCCATGACCTCCTCGGCGCCGAAACGCGAACGCACGAGATCGAGCAGCCCGAAGAAGGCGCGCGCCGAGGGCGATTCCTCGGAACGCACGCGGGAAAGCGTCACCGGCAGCCGCCCGGTGGAATCGAAGACCGCCACGATGGCCGGACCATAGCGCTCGGGATCGGGGGTGAGGATCTGGATGTCGGCGGCCTCGATGTCGCCGTGCCGTTCGAGAAGGTCGAGGAGACGGTCGTGGAGGACCTCGGCCTCGCGCATGGCCGAATGGCAGGCGTGGACCTGCAGCGAGTCGTCCGCCCTGGCGCCCGGCGCGGGGCCCGCGTCGCGCGCCAGCCTGAGGTCGAGGATGTCCCCCTTGACCTCGTCGAGGCGGCGGCCGGCCGCGGGCGGGACGAACCTCTCGATATCCTCTACGCCCTCCATCTCGAGCAGGATGTCGACGATGTCCCGCCTGATGCGGCCGCAGGCCGCGAGCAGCTCGTTGCCCTCGGTGATGTGGAGCGCCTCGGGACTGTCGCCGCCGGAACGGACCACCGTCTCGAAGCGCGTGAAGATGTCGCCCCAGTACTGCCGGCACGGATTGAGGACATGGAAGTGGAGTTCCATCGCGCCTGCGACCGAGCGGATCAGCTCGAGGTACGACGGCGAGAGCGCGGACACCGCGAAGAAGGTCACCCTGCGGGGCCAGGAAGCGGGAGCCCCACCCTGCGCAAGGGACTCGTGGAAGGAATCCAGCGCGTTCACCCAGTGATGGCGGCCGACCCTCTCGACGGCGAGCCGCCACAGCCGCGCCTGCCAGTGGGGCGCCTCGCCCGTCTCCCACTCCCGGATCCAGTGCGGCCGGTAGAGCAGGCAGCGGTCGAAGACCCGGGCCAGCTCCTGGGCCAGCTCGAAGCGCTTGCGCGGGTCGCCGTCCGCGAGGTAGCGCCGGACGGCCTCGCCGCCCGGCATCCTGGCGAACTCCGGCAGCACGTCGAAGAGCCGCCACCTCATGTTGTCCGGGGCGAACGGCTGATGGCGCGGCAAAGAGGGCAGCATGTCGCGGATGATCGCCCAGGCAAACTCCGCAGGCAGCTCGAAGCGGTTGTTGGCGGCGATGCCGTTGGCCTGCGCCAGCTCGAGATTGAGCCAGCGGCGCATCGTCGGGTGCGAGACCACCACCCTTTCGGGAACGACGGGGTCCGCGGGCTCCTCGCGCAGGCGCGCCGCGAAGCCGGCGGCCAGCGTCTCGAGACTGTTGGAGTGGTGGATGTACACGCTCGTCTTCGCCGGCGGCCTCGGGAAGCCCGGTTTACGGGCGGCGGATCGTCCCGGTCAAGCCGGCCGCGGCCGCCGCCTGCAGGGGATGCACCTCGCCCCAGAGGCGCCGGGCGTACTCCGGGGAGGCCACGCGGCCGGGGTCCCCGACGTAGCTCAGCAGGAGGCAGAGGCGGTCCGTCCCGCCCCCGGGCGCCGTCACCCGGTGCAGGGTGTTGCCGCCGCGGAAGAGCTGGAGGCTGCCCGGGCGCAGTCCCAGCGTGCGGACACGGCTCCGGTCGCCGTCGAGCACCTTGCGAACCTCGTCGTAGTTCTCGTCCTCGGCGGTGCGGATGTCCGGGGCGTACTCGAAGACGCCGCCCTCGTCCGGCGCCTGGAGCAGGATGGAGACCGTGAAATCGTTGTGGTCGAAGTGCCAGGAGAACTCGCGGCCCGGCTGCTGGACGTTGACGTTCACGCACCCGTAGGGATCGCGATAGGGGTGGAGGGTGTCCAGGCCCAGGCAGGCCGCGACGAAGCGGGTCAGATCGGGGTTTGCGAACACGGTCCGGATCGTGCCGTCGGCGTCGAAGCGGTCCGCGCGGATCATGCCGTGCCGGCGCAGGGCGAGCCGGCGCAGCGGATGACCGGCGGGACGGTCCCGGGGCGGCGTGCTGAAGTAGGGGTTGAACCAGGCCTCGCTGTAGGTGGCCCGGGTCGCCCCGGCCGCGGCCTCGCCGCGCATGGCCTCCAGCGTCTCCGGCCTCACCAACCCGTCGACCACGGCGCAGTTGCGCTCCTCCAGCGCGGCGCGCGCCGAGCCGACGAGCCGTTCGCAGCCGGCGCTGCCGGGCCGGTCGATCGGGAAGCTCTGCGTGTCGAAGAGAGCGGCGGTGGAAGCCGGTGCTTCCGCGTGGTCCATCACGGGCTCCTGTCGGCAACGGGCCATGGCAAGGCGCAGGAACGATGCACGAACGCCGGCGGGACCGAAACCCCGTGTCCACCCTCTCCGACCGGCGAGCTTGCGGCGTGGCTGCGGGCGGGCCGCCGGGCACGGCTGCGCGCCGCGACGGTCCGCCACACGGCGGAAACCCTCCGGGCCGGTGACGGGGTCACGACGCGGCTTCGAACTCTTCCTGGCTGCGGTGGCACTCGATCGTGTGCCCGCCGCCGAGGTCGCGGATGGGCGGGGTCTCGCGGTCGCAGGTGCCTGCGATCGCCAGCGGGCAGCGGTCGAAGAACGGACAGCCGACCTCGGTCAGCGTGACCACGCGGTCGATGCCCGCCTGGGCCTCCTGCGTGCGCATGGTCTCCTCGAGCCACCCGATCCGCAGCTCCGGGACCGACGCGATCAGCAGCCGAGTATAGGGGTGGTACGGAGGCGAAAGGACCTGGTCCGTCTTCCCCTGCTCCACCACACGCCCGGCATAGAGCACGACGATCTCGTCGGCGAACGAGGCGATCGTCGAGAGATCGTGGCTGATGAAGACGAACGACACCCCGGTCTGCCTGCGCAGCCGCTTGAGCAGCTCGATCACGTTGGCGCCGACGATGGTGTCGAGCGCCGAGATGACCTCGTCGCATAGCAGCACCTCCGGTGACGCGGCGAGCGCGCGCGCGAGGTTGACGCGCTGCTTCTGGCCGCCGGAGAGCTCCTCGGGATAGCGCCCGGCGAACTCCGCCGGCAGCTCCACCATGTGGAGCAGCTCCCCGATGCGCCGTCTCTTCTCCTCGCCCTTCAGGCCCAGGTAGAACTCGATCGGCCGGCCGAGAATGTGGTCGATTCGCTGGCGCGGATTGAGCGCGGTGTCCGCCATCTGGAAGACGAACTGCACCTTCTGGAGCTCCGAGCGGGCACGGTCGCGAAGGCTGGGCCTGAGCCGCTGGCCATCGAGCAGCACCTCGCCTTCGCCGGCCGGCAGCAGGCCGGACATGACCCGCGCCAGCGTGGACTTGCCGCAGCCCGACTCGCCGATGACCCCGATGGTGTGGCCGCGCTGCACCGAGACGTTGATGTCGCGGAGCACCTTGACCGCGGCGGCGCCCTTGCCGTAGCCGGCGGTGACGTTCCTGACCTCCAGCGCGGGCGCCTCCCGCACGTGCTCGCTCAGCGATTCGTCGCCCTGGCCGGCGGCCGGGGGCGGGCGGACCGCGGCCATCAGGCGCCGCGTGTAGTCGTGCGTGGGCTGGTTGATGACCTCGTCGGCGGTCCCCTGCTCCTGGATGTCTCCGGCATAGAGCACCACGATGTGGTCGGCGATCTGGGCGACCACGGACAGATCGTGCGTCACGTAGATCGCGGCGGCCCCTTCCTGCTTGATGACCGACTTGAAGGCCTTGAGCACCTCGATCTGGGTGGTGACGTCGAGTGCGGTGGTCGGCTCGTCGAGGATCAGAAGATCAGGCTTGCCGCACAGCGCCATCGCGGCCATCAGCCGCTGCAGCTGGCCGCCGGAGACCTGGTGCGGATAGCGCCGCCCCAGCCGGTCGGGATCGGGCAGGTCCAGGGCCCGATAGAGCTCCTCCGCGCGGCGGTCGGCCTCCTCCCGCGTCAACTGGCCGTGGAGCACGGGCGATTCGGTGACCTGCTCGCCGATCGTCAGCGAGGGATTGAAGGTGGCGGCGGCGCTCTGCGCGAGATAGGCGACGCGTTGTCCGCGAATGCCGCGTTTCTCCTCCGGCGGCATCGAGATGACGTCGCGTCCCGCCAGCCGGACCTCGCCGCCGGTGAACTCCAGTCCCGGCTTGGAATACCCCAGCGCGGACAGCGCAATGGTGGTCTTGCCGGATCCGGACTCGCCGATCAGCGCGACGACCTCTCCCCGCTCGACGTTGAAGCTCACGCCCTTGACGATCGGCGTCAGGCTCCCGTCGTCCCTTTGCGCGTCGATCTGCAGGCGGTCGACCTCGAGGAGTGCCGGCATCAGATCATCCTCTTGGCGAGCTTGCCGCCGGCGTGGGCGGAAACGTCGTCGACGATCATGTTGATGGCGATGGTGAGCGTCGCGATCGCCAGCGCCGGCACCAGCGGGGCGATGGAGCCGTAGGGGAGTCCGGCCAGGCTCTCCCTGACCATGCTGCCCCAGTCCGACTGCGGCGGCTGCACCCCGAGGCCCAGGAAGCTCAGGCTGGAGATGAAGAGGATGATGTAGACGAACCGCAGCCCGAAGTCGGTGGCCATCGGCATGGCCACGTTGGGCAGGATCTCGCGGGTGATGATCCACCACAGGCCCTCGCCGCGGACCCTGGCGGCCTCGACGAAGTCGCTGACCATGACGTCGAGCCCGAGCGCACGCGCGATCCGGAACACGCTCGATGCGTAGATGAGCCCGGTCAGCACGATCAGGATGGGGATGGTGCTGCCGATGGCGGCGATCATGACCAGTGCCAGCATGATGCTGGGGATGGAGAGGATGGCGTCGTTCAGGCGGCTCAGCGCCGAGTCGAGCACCGCCCCCCCGACCGCCGCCGCGATGCCGAGCGTCACGCCGACGAGGTACGCCAGCAGGGTCGACGCGAGCGAGATCCCGATGGTGGTGCGGGCGCCGTAAAGGGTCCGGGAGAGGGTATCCCGCCCGAGATAGTCGGTGCCGAGCCACGCCACATTGCTGGGGGGCTGGAAGTCGGTCGCGGGATAGGGATCGCCACCGGGTACGACGAAGAGCGCCTCGTCCAGGATGTCCGCCTCGTGGTAGGGAGAGATGGACGGACCGATGAAGACGATGATCAACCAGAAGACGGCGACGCCGATTCCGGTCTTCCCGCTCCACGAGAGCTTCAGCTTGCGCCGGGCCGGGGCATCGGGCAGCTCCTCGAACTGCGTCGCGCCGCCGGCTGTTTCGATCGGGTTCGCCATGTCGGATCCTCTACTTCGGGTGCCGCAGCCTGGGGTTCGACAGGATCGACGCCATGTCCGCGATGAAGATCAGGATGATGTAGGTGAAGCAGAAGATCATGGCGCAGGCCTGCACGAGCGGCATGTCGCGGGTCTGCACCGCGTCGATCATCAGCTTGGCGAGGCCCGGGTAGGAGAAGATGGTCTCGACGATGACCACTCCGCTCACCAGGTACGCCAGGTTCAGGGCGATCACATTGACGATCGGCCCGATCGCGTTGAACAGCGCATGGCGCAGGATGATCCGCTTGCGCGGCACCCCCTTGAGGATCGCCATCTCGATGTAGGGCGAGCTCATGACGTTGAGCACCGTGGCGCGGGTCATGCGCATGATCTGCGACGACGCCACGATCACGAGGGTCAGGGTCGGCATCGCCAGCGCCTTGGCGAGCTCCCAGCCGCTCTCGTTCCCGCTCATGTACGCCGTCGCGGGCAGCCAGCCGAGGTGCACAGCCACCACCAGGACCAGGAACGTGGCGACGAGGAACTCCGGCACCGAGATGAGGCCGAGCGTGGTGAAGGTGACGATCCGGTCGAGCCTGGTGCCCGGATACATTGCCGCGAGCAGTCCCAGGGCCATCGAGAACGGGACCGCGATCACCGCCACCACGCCGGCGAGGCGAAGCGTGTGCCCGAGCCGGGGAACGAGCATCTCGGAGATGGGGGTGCCGACGGTGCCGGCGCCGGCGCCGGCCTTGGAGAAGCCCAGATCGCCGCTCAGCAGATCCCGCAGCCAGATGAAGTAGCGTATGTGGGCCGGCTCATCGAGGCCGAGCTTGGCGCGCAGCGCCGCAAGCGACTCCGGCGTCGCCATCTGGCCGAGGATGATGTTCGCGACATCGCCCGGCAGCACGCTGGTGCCGATGAAGATGAGAATCGACACCACCAGCAGGGTGGCGATGCCGACCGCCGTGCGGCGCAGTATGGCCTGGAGAAGCATCGCTCGGTGCCCGGTCCGGGTCGGCCCTCAAGCCTCGAGGTCGGGGGCCGCGGATGCCCGCCTGCGCGGGAATCCACGGGGACCGTCCTCGAGTGAGGGCCGCCAGACGGATCAGGCGTCCATCCAGGAGAACTCGACCCATTCGTAGGCGCCCATCGCGCCCAGCGGGACGTTGGGGATCCCTTTGATCCTGTCGCTGACCCCGTCGAGGATGTTGACGTGGTAGGGGATCACCATGCCGCTGTCGTTGTGCACCAGCTCCTGCATGTCGCACAGCATGGCGTGGCGCTTGGCGGGATCGGTCTCGGCAAGCTGGGACTTGAGCAGTTCGCCCATGCGGTCGCTGTTCCAGAAGGTGTCGTTCCAGTTGGCGCCCGGCGCGAACTGGATCGCCAGCATCGCGTTGGCGGTGGGACGCATGTTCCACGACACCACGTTCAGCGGCTCCTTCATCCACACCGCGCCCCAGTAGCCGTCGTTGGGAACCCTCTTGATCTGGAGATCGAAACCGATCTTCTTGAGGTTGGCCTGCATGAGCAGGCACGCCTCCTCGATGCCCGCGACCACCGGCGCGACGAAGAGCTCCGCGGAGGTGTAGCCGGACTTGTCGAGGTGGAACTTGGCCTTGTCCGGGTCGTACTCGCGCTGCGCCAGCTCGTGGCAGTGGTCCGCGCCGTAGGCCGGCGAGATCGGGTGGTCGTTGCCCACCTGGCCGTTGCCCTTGAGGATGGAACGCACGATCCGCTCGCGGTCCTGGATGTACCGCAGCCCCATCACGAAATCCTGGTTCGACCCCGGCTCGGTGTTCTTGAGGCAGCAGATCCCGCCGTACAGTCCCGACGGCGTCGAGTTGACGTGGACGCCTTCGGACTGCTCGATCAGGCGAACGCCCTTCGCGTCCACCGTGTAGATGAGGTCCATGTCGCCGGCGATGAGCGCGTTGACCCGCGCGATGGGGTCGGTGATGGCGGTGATCTCCAGGGCATCGAAGTTCGGTCCGTCGCGCCAGTAGTTGGGGTTGCGCGCATGGGTCGAACGCACCCCGGGCTCGAACGATTCGAGCAGGTAGGGACCGGTGCCGTTGCCCTTCCTGAAGTCCTCGGTGCCCATCTTGACGATCTTGGCCTGCTTCTCGCTGAGCTTCGCGGGCAGGTCGGAGTCCGGCGAGTTCAGGATCGCCTTCACGGTGTGGCTGTCGACCTTCTTCCACTCCGACACGTTGGCGAAGAAGGCCTTGATCACCGAGGCGGAATCCTCGGCGAGGTGCCGGTTCATGGTCCAGACCACATCGTCGGCGGTGAAGTCCGAACCGTCGTGCCAGGTCACCCCCTTCTGGAGCTTGAACGTGAATTCGGTGGCGTTGCTGTTGGGGGTCCACTCCTCGGCCAGCTCGCCGTGCAGGGCCATGCCGTCGAGCATCTGGACGAGGTTGTTGTAGGTGGCCCGGCCGCGGGTGTAGTCGATGCCGGAGGTGAAGACGATGGGGTCCATCTGGTCGTCGGGGCCGTGCAGGTTGGATGCGACCCTGGCCAGCCCGCCCTTCCTCGGGGTCTCGGCCAGCGCGCCGGCCGAGGTCAGGAAACTTCCCGCGGCGGCGGCCGAAAGGCCCAGGGCGCTCATCGCCTGGAGGAAATCCCGGCGGTTCAGACGGCCGTCCCGGTACATCTGCTGGAGTTTCTTGATGTCTTTCATTGTGTGCCCTCCTCGAGGCTCAAAACGGGGTCGTTGTCGTGTCGCGGCGTTTCCGGCGCGGGCCCTCGTCCCTCATTCAGTCCCGCACCGCGTCATGACATCAGTTGCCCGGCCCGTGAGGGAGACGGTCCCGGATGCCGGAATCCCTCCCCCAGGTCGTGGATGCATCGCCTTGAGCGCCTCCCGATCCAGCCGCGGCCGGTTGTGTTCCCGGCCTGATCATAGCCATTTCGTTCAAGGCGCGAAAGGTGCGCGCTGCGCCGCTCCGTACCCGGCAGCCGCATCGGCGACGGCCGGCGGTTTCCTGAGACATGCCGGCGCGGAGCGGTCCGCAGGCGGCGGCGGATGACCGGAGCCTATCGGCCCGGCGGTCCGCCCAGCACTGCCGAGAGCCGGGGATGGCCGTCGCCGGTCCCGCTCATGGCGTCATGCAGCCCGGTCCACAGTCTGCGAAGCGTGCCCGCATGCCCGGGGTCGCCGGCGAGATTGCGCATCTCGTGCGGATCGGCGTCGAGATCGTAGAGCTCGGCGAAACCGTCCTCCTGGACCACCAGCTTCCAGCCGTCGTGCGTGTACCAGGCGCGTTGCGGCACGAGCTCGTGCAAACCGTAATGCTGGGCCATGAAACCCTCGCGCCAGCCGGTCCGGGGCTCGCACGTCAGCTCCGCGAGATTTCGCCCGTGCGTGGGGACACCCTCGTCGATGCCGCACATCCGCTGAATGGTGGGCGGCAGGTCCAGGTTCGAGACCAGCCGGCCGCAGGTCGTGCCGGGCGGGACCCCGGGGCCGCGCATCAGGAGCGGGATGCGCATGGTCTCCTCGACCATCAGGCCTCCCTTGTTGCAGACGCCGCCGTTCGACCCCACCGCGTCGCCATGATCGGCCGTGAAGACGACGAGCGTGGAGTCCGCCAGCCCCATCCGGTCGACCGCTTCGACAATTCCCAGCAGCGCGGCCTCGACGAGCGCGACGTGCTCCAGCGCCCGCGCCACCATCCGGCGCCATCCGTTGGCGTCGAGATGCAGCGCGGCGCGCCAGGCGTCGCGGTACCGGCGGTGGTGGGACGGCCTGCCCTCGAGATCGAACCGCAGGTTGGGGGGAAGCTCGACGGCGCCCGCCTCGAACATGCCGCGCCAGGGAGCGGTCAGCAGGTAGGGCGGGTGCGGCCCCCAGGGATCGATCCGCACGAAGAACGGGGCCGCCCCGAGCGATTCGAGCCAGTCCACGGCCAGGCGGGACAGGAAGAACGCCTCGTGCACCCCGGGAGGACCGTCGAGATGTGCGACCGCGGACTCGGAGTCGAACCAGTCCTCCTCGTCCGCGAGGGAAACCTGAGTCCCCGCCGCGAGGCCGGACGCTCCGGGCATCTCGATCCGCGCGACGGGCGGCGGAAGGCCCGTTTCCTCGAGGTAGCGCCGGTATCCGGCCGTCGCATAGGGGTAGCCGTAGCCCGGCAGCGAGAACCCCTCGAAGCCGTAGTCCGCGGCGGACCGGCGGTTGTCGACGTGCCACTTCCCGAACCAGCCGCAGCGGTATCCGGCCGCGAGCAGCGGCTGGTGCACCAGCCGGTCGGCGGGGTCCAGGCCGGCCCGGCCGCCGAAGCGTCCGTCGTTCTCGGTGACGCCGTGCGCGTGCGGATAGAGGCCGGTGAGCATCGAGGCGCGGGCCGGACTGCAGATGGGCAGCACGGTTCGGGCCCGCGTGAAGCTGCACCCCTGGCGTGCGAGCCGCCGCTTGAGGCCGGTGCTCCACGCGGCCGGCCCGTGGTGGGCATGCGCCTGGTGATCGGCGACCATCCAGACGACGTTGAGCGGCCGGTCTATCGTCTCTCTCCCGCGCCTGCGGGCCGGGCGCCCCGCAAGCGCACGTTCTGCGGATCGTAGAAGGGTGTCTCGGAGACGATGGCGCGCCGCCGCTTTCCGAGGATCCCGATGTCGAAGTCCCCGTCCGGATCGAAGCGGTCGTTCTCCACGTAGCCCAGCGCGAGACGCCTGCCGAGCCGGAAGCCCGTCCCTCCCGAGGTCACGTGGCCCACGCACTCTCCGGCCTGGAGGATCGGATCGCCGGGCAGGGGATCGGCGTCCCCGCCCTCGATGACGAAGCCGGTGAAGCGCCAGGCCGGCTTCGCCTCCCGCTGGCGCAGGACCGCGTCGCGGCCGACGAAGTCGGGCTTGTCGAAGGCGACGAAGCGGTCGAGGCCGGCATCGAAGAGACTGTACTCCGTTCCGATGTCCACACCCCATGCGTGCCAGCCCTTCTCCAGCCGCATCGCGTTGAGGGCGTGGGAACCGAAGTCGGCCGGCCCCGGATCGCCGCCTGCGGCGCCAAGCGCGTCGTAGACGGCGGTCAGATCCGAAGACGCAAGGTGCAGCTCCCAGCCCAGCTCTCCGACGTAGGAGACGCGAAGCGCGGTGACGCGGCGTCCCGCGACCTTGATCCCGGCCGCCGACATCCAGGGTGCCGCCGCCGCCGACAGGTCCGCGTCCGTCAGCCTCGACAGCAGCGCCCGCGACTGTGGTCCCATCACCATCAGGGTCGCGTCGTGCGCGCTGCCCATGCGCAGCGTGACCGAGCCGTCGCGCGGCGCGAAGCGGGCCAGCCAGTCGAAGTCCCGGCGTTCCGCGAGCGTCGGTCCGCACAGCAGGTACCGGTTCCGGCCGAGGCGCGCGATCGTCGCCTCGCTCCAGATCATCCCCTTCGGCGTCAGCATGTAGGAGAGCCTGACCCGCCCGATCCCGGGCATCGTGCCGCAGAACACCCGCTCGAGGAACGCCGTCGCCCCCGGTCCCCGGACCTCGTACTTGGTGAACCCCCCGTGGTCCATGACGCCGACCCGGTCGCGCACCGCTTCGCACTCCACGCGCGCCGCGTCGCGCCAGGGCTCGTCGTCGTGCAGGCTCAGGCGGCCGGGGTCGTGCCGTGCATCGCGGTCGAACCAGAACGCCCGCTCCCAGCCGCCGACGGTCCCGAACACGGCGCCCCTGGCGGCGAGCGTTTCGTGGAGCGGGGTCCGCTGCAGCGGGCGGGCCGAGGCGAGGATGCGGTTCGGGTACGGGATGGCGTACTGCAGGCCGTAGAGCTCGACCGCGCGCGCCCTTGCGTGCATCTCCGTCGCCCAGTCGCCGAAGCGGCGCGGGTCCCAGGCCGCGAGGTCCCACTCGGTCTCGCCCTCGGTGATCCACTCCGCGATGGCCTTGCCGGCCGCCGCGGCGTGGGTGATGCCGACCTGGATTCCGCAGGCGTGGTAGAGGTTCGGCAGCCCGGCGGCGGGTCCGCAGAGCGGCAGGGCGTCCGGCGCGTAGGCGATGGGACCGTTCACGAAGTGCTGCGCGCCGGCCCCGGCCAGGAGCGGGACGTGAGCCACCGCCTCTTCCAGCACCCCGGCGATGTCGTCCACCGAGTCCGGAAAGAGCTGGTGGGCGAAGTCGTCCGGCACGCCGTCGGTGAAGGCCGGCCGGCCGGGATGGCCGTAGGAGCCGAAGAGCAGGCCGGCCCCCTCGCGCCGCAGGTAGAAGCGGATGTCCGGATCGCGCACGAGGGGAAAGGGACTCGCATCCTCCGCCAGCGCCGGAACGGGACCCGTGACGAGGTACTGGTGCTCGAGCGTCGCGACCGGGATGTGCTGCCCGGCGAGGCGCGCGACCCCGGCGCCGTGGAATCCGGCGGCGTTGACGACGGCCTCGCAGACGATTCCTCCCCTGTCGGTGCGGACATGCCACTCCCCGCCCCGGGTTCGTTCCAGGCCGGTGACGCGGGTGAAGCGGACGACATCCGCCCCGCCCGCCCGCGCCCCCGCCGCCAGCGCGTGGGTCAGCTGGCTCGGATCGATGTCGCCTTCGTAAGGGTCGTGGAGTCCGCCGAGGACCGAAGCGCCGGCCCGCCAGTGGGGGTGCATCGCCTCCATCTCGGCGGGCGTCACCATCGCCAGCGCGAAGCCGGCGGATTTCGAGACGCCCGCCAGGTGATGGAAGAACTCCATCCTTTCGCGGCTGTGGGCGGGCCAGAACGCGCCGGTGTGCCGCCAGGTGATCGGATGACCGGCGGCATCGGCGAGACCCCGGTAGAGCCGCCAGGCGTAGTTGCCGGCCCGCATGCCGAGCCATGTGCCGGCGACGGTCGGGATGTTGCCCGCGGCGTGCCAGGTCGACCCCGAGGTCAGCTCGTCCTTCTCGACGAGCACGCAGTCGCCGACCCCGGCCTGCGTCAGGTGCCACAGGCAGGAGGCGCCGACCGCGCCGCCTCCGATGACGACGACCTGCGCGTGCGGGCGCATCGCTCGGGCGGGGCGCAGGCTCGCTAGAACTCGGCCAGCAGCCGCCCGAAGCCGGCGACCCTGTCGGCGATTCCCGCGGCGCGCAGCGTCTGCCAGTAGACGGCGGCATTGCAGGCGACGACGGGTTTTCCGGTCTCGCGCTCCAGTTCGTCGAGCAGGGCCACCACGGGAAGGGCGGTGCCGACCTGCAGCACGGCATCGCAATCGCTTACCGCCACGTCGCGGAAGACGCCGCGGATGACCTCGAGCGGAGTCTCGCAGATGGCCTCAAGCGAAGGCGCCCCGGTGCCCTTGATGGCAACCACGTCGAAGCCCGCCTCCTCGGCGTTGGCCCGCACGGTCCGGTCGACGTCCGCCGTGAACGGCGTAACGACGGCGATCCTGCGGGCGCCGAGCGCGGACAGCGCGGCATGGTCCGCCTGGGAGGCGTTGCAGACGGGAACGCCGACGGCGTCGGCGAGTTCCCGGCACCGCGACGCCAGCTTGCCGACGCCTCCCGGTCCCGCATCGGTGGTCAGGCCGACGGCGATTGCGGCGGGGTTGCAGTCCATGAGCTTGCGCGCTTCCTCGACCAGATCGTCCGAGATCCGCTCGCCGCCCAGCCGGAAGCGCTGCATCTGGTTGGTGACGCCAGCGGGCCTCAGCATCTCCAGCTCCGGCTGGACCACGGTGTTCATGGCGGGCGTCATCACGCCGATGACGCCGCGCGGCGCAAGGGTGTCGGCCATCTATCGCGCGCTCCCCAGATACTCGTTCAGCCCCTTCATGCCGGCGACGTAGATGAGGTCGCCGACAATCCCGTCCAGCTTCGCCTCGTCATCGGGATCGCAGTCGAATGTTCCCTGCCAGATGCCGAGCGTCCTGTCGCCTTCGGTAATGGGGATGAACCGGTGGGTCGACAGGTAGTTGCGGCAGGGCAGCGGTCCCTCCACGATGTCGTAGGCGTAGGAGTGATCGAGGTCCGAGTGGGCGAGAAGGGTCTCGCGAAAGACCGTGCCGTCCACGATGTCGAGGTGGCGGACCGAGCCGACGGCCGTCGGACTGCCCGATTCCATCGTCGCGGCGGTGACCGCCGGGTTCCAGTCGGCGACACCGTCGAAGGCCCGGACCGCGGCCCAGACCTGCGCGACGGGTGCGTCGAGCACCATGCTGCGGAAGATCTTCATGTCTTTCCCGTTCCCTCGCCCAACCTGATCGGAAACCGTTCACGGATCGCCCGGTCGGCGGCGGGCGTCAAGTGGTCCGGCGACTCCATGGCCAGAATCTCCGCCACACGGCCTTTGGCCCGGTTCCAGATCGGGGTGCGGCCCGCGCCGATCCATTCGTCGACGCCTGTGCGGTCGCCCAGCCGCGGATAGACGTACTCGGTCCGCATGAGGGCAAGGGTCTGGGCCTCGCCGAGATAGTGGCCCTCGCCGGTCGCCACCCGCTCGATCATGTCGAGATCGATCAACTCGTCCCGGACCTCGATGCCGCGCACGGAGCGCAGGATGGCGCCGCACATGTCGTCGTCGATCACCAGCGCCTCGCACGAGGCGACGGTGATGGAGCCCAGCATCCCGACCGAGAGGTTGATCATGTCCGCGCCGGCCTGCGCGGCCAGCGCCACCGTGTAGCCTTTCTCGTAGCCGGCCTGGGCGTCGGCGACCTTGGAGTCGGTCATGCCGGCCGAGACGGTGGACGGAAGCTCCAGATGGCGCAGGAGCTGCGCCGCCGCGGCATTGGCGACCGCCGCCTCGCCGCTGCCCCCGCTCATCGCCCCGGTGCGCAGGTCGGAGATGAACGGCATGAAGGCGTAGATGCAGGGGTGGCCGGGAGCGAGCGCGTCGACCACCATCATGCCGGCCAGGCATTCCGCCAGGCCCTGGGCCAGCGCGCCGGCGAGCGGCGCCGGACTGGTGGCGCCGGCCTGACCGGCCGAGCAGATCTGCAGGGGCATCCCGGCGGCCATCGCGGCGCGCATGGTCGCCACGCCCTCGGCGGCGAAGCGCAGCGGCGGCACGACGTGCACGACGATCGCCATGCAGAAGGGCCGCCTGCGGAAGCCTCCCTCGCGTCCCAGGGCGAGATCGAACAGCGCGGCGACCGGCGCCACGTGCGCCGCTCTGTCGAAGCCGACGCCGATCGGCTTCGCGGTCGCGCGCAGGCAGGCGTAGGCCGTGTTGACGTCGAGCGCGAAGGCGTCTTCCACGTCCCGCGCCACGAGAGGACGCACGCCGTAGTGGATGTTGGGGCAGCCTTCCAGCACCCGCATCATTCGATAGAGGTCCGCCAGCCGGGAGGCGCGGTACGTGGCGCCGTCGCCTTCGAGCACGTGCACCGCCGCGCCGCCCGTGCCGACATGCACGCGACCCCCGCCGATCCGGATTCCCCGGTCCTCGCGAAAGCCGGGAAGCGCCACCGTGCGTGCGGCCCGGGCGAGCGCCGCCTCGACCCGGCCGCGCGCGAACACGACGCGCCCGTCCTCCCGGGTCCGCGCGCCCTTCTCCTCCAGCCGCTCGCGCAGCCAGCCGGGTGCGTCCGCCACGCCGACGCGTTCGAGAATCGCAAGGGCGCGACTGACGATCAGGTCGACCTCGGAGCTCCGCAGCGAGCGAAACCGTCCACCCTGAACGGCGGCGGCGTTGCCCGGGCCCCGAGCGCACCGCCGTGTTCTCCGCCCCGTCCGCCGCGCCATGGCTGCTCCACCCTCGACCGGGACATCCCGCCGGTCCGCCGGAAGAAGATTGCGCCCGCAGGCAGACGAACCGCAAGCATCGAAGCGAAGGCCGGCAACGCTATCATCCATCCGTCGAGCTATCCGGGAATCACGGATCCGGCGCGGCAGGTCACGGTGACCCGATCCGGATCGGGAATCTCGCGCAAGGAACGCCGTCGCCCCTGAACCGGCCGGAAGCCGGCCTTGTTGTCGACACACGTTGCCACTATGAGACTGCCATGGTTCTTTCCGCCCTGCGCAGCAAGCCCCCCGTGACGTGGCTGCCGTTCGTCGGCTCTTCCGCCGACCGTCCGGTCGTCACGATCGTCCGGCTCGAGGGTGTCATCATGGCGGGCTCGCGCTTCCGGCGCGGCCTCAACCTCGACGCCGTCGGACCGCTTCTCGATCGCGCCCTTGCGCCGCGGCGACTCGCCGCGCTGGCCCTCGTCGTCAACTCGCCGGGCGGTTCGCCCGTGCAGTCCGCGCTCATCGCCGGACGCATACGCGCGCTCGCCGGCGAGAAGGGGCTGCCCGTCCTCGCGTTCGTCGAGGACGTCGCCGCCTCCGGGGGCTACTGGCTCGCCTGCGCGGCGGACGAGATCTACGCCGACAGCAGCTCGATCGTCGGGTCCATCGGCGTCGTCTACTCGGGATTCGGCCTGCACGAACTGCTGGAACGCCACGGCATCGAGCGGCGCCTCCACACCTCCGGCGACAGGAAGGCGATGCTCGATCCCTTCAGTCCCCTGCGGGAGGCCGATCTCAAGCGCCTCTCGACGCTGCAGAAGGCGATCCACGGGACCTTCCGGAACCACGTCACGAACCGCAGGGGGGAGCGCCTGAAGGGGAGTGCCAGAACGCTCTTCTCCGGGGAGTTCTGGACCGGCGAGCGCGCCCTCGAACTCGGCCTCATCGACGGCATCGGCGACCTGCGCGGCGTCGTCCGGGAGAAGTTCGGCGCGAAGGTGCGCCTGAGGACGATCGGCAGGCGGGCGTCACTGGCCTCGCGCCTGGCTCCGCGCGGCGAATCGCCGGGACTGGCCGACGGCCTCGTCGGCGCCGTCGAGGAACGCATCCTGTGGCAGCGCTATGGCCTGTAGCCGTCCCGCCGCCGGGGCGGTCTCCATTCCCTTCGTCTTCGAGGATGCGGTCGTCAGGGGCGTTGCCACCCGGGTGTCGCCGCTGGTCCGCCGCGTCGTCGCCGACAACCCGTCGATCTTCACCTATCACGGCACCGGCACCTACATCGTCGGCCGGGGCGAGGTCGCTGTGATCGATGCCGGCCCGGCCTGCGAAAGGCACGTGGACGCCATTCTCGACGCCACGGCGGGGGAGACGATCACCCACCAGTTCGTCACCCACACCCACAGCGACCATTCTCCGGGGACCCGTCTTCTCAGGCAGGCCACAGGCGCCCGGATCTGGGCCCAGGGACCGCCCTCGCACACGGCCGGCGACGGCGCGGCGGTCGACGAGAGCGAGGACCGCGCCTTCGCCGCGGACCACCTGATTCGCCACGGCGAGCGCGTCGAGGGCGCGGGCTGGACCGTCGAGGCGGTGTTCACGCCGGGCCACGCCTCCAATCACATGTGCTACGCGCTCGAGGAGGAGAAGACCCTCTTTTCGGGCGATCACGTCATGGGCTGGTCGACGACGGTGGTGTCGCCGCCCGACGGCGACATGGCGGCCTACCTGGAGAGCCTCGAACTCGTGCGCGGGCGCGGCGACGCCGTCATGAGGCCGACCCATGGCGCCGCCATTTCTGCGCCGGGACGCTTCGTCGGCGCCCTCATCGCCCACCGCAGGATGCGCGACCGGCAGATTCTCTCCTGCCTCGACCGGGGGATCACGACGATACCCGCCATGGTCGGGGAGATGTACGCCGCCGTCGACCGCCGCCTTCATCCGGCCGCGCGGCGCTCGGTTCTCGCCCACCTCATCCGCCTCGTCGGCGAGGGAGAGGCCGCCACGGACGGCGTCGCGGACGAACACTGCGTCTACCGTCCGGTACCCCGCCACAGCTCTTCCAGGGAGACGACACCATGACCCGACGCCTTCTTCCCGTTCTCGCCGTACTCGCGGGCATCGGCGCGGCCTCGGCCGACGACAACCCGCGGGTCTACTTCGATATCGAGATCTTCGACGAACCGGCGGGGCGGATCGTCTTCGAGCTGAGGCGCGACGTCGTGCCGAGGACGGCGGAGAACTTCCGCCAGCTCGCCACCGGCGAGGCCGGATTCGGCTACGAGGGCTCGCGGTTTCACCGCGTCATCGCCGACTTCATGATCCAGGGGGGCGACTTCACGCGCGGCAACGGCACCGGGGGCCGTTCGATCTACGGGGCCACCTTCGAGGACGAGAACTTCACCCTGAAGCATACCGGACCGGGCCTGCTCTCCATGGCCAACAGGGGGCCGCACACCAATTCGTCGCAGTTCTTCGTCACCACCGTGCCGACCCCCTGGCTCGACGGCAAGCACGTGGTCTTCGGCCACGTCGTCGACGGCATGGAGGTCGTGAAGGCGATCGAGGCCGCGCCCAGCAACGCGGCGCGGATCGCCGCCTCCGGGGAACTCGAGTGACGGCCGCGCCGTGACGCGTCTTCTCCTAGCGCTGGTCCTTCTCGCCGCCCCCTCGGCGCTGCGCGCCGAGGCCGTGGCGCCGGACGAGGTTCCGGCCGTCCTCGAGCGCGTCGAGGACTACCTCCAGTCGATCTCGACCCTCGAGGCGCGCTTCGTGCAGACGAATCAGGACCGGACCTCGCTCGCGGGCTCGTTCCACCTCAAGCGGCCCCACTTCCTGCGCTTCTCCTACGACGACCCGCCCACCCTGCTCATCGCGAGGGGACAGCGGCTGATCTTCCGCGACGGCGAGACCGGAGAGGTCACCGAGGGTTCCGTGGACCTCTCTGCGGCCCGTTTCCTGCTTCGCCCCCGCATCCGCTTCGGCGCGGACGTCGCCGTGACCGGCCTGGAGCGCGACAGCGGCGCCCTCTTCGTCACCCTGGAGGCGGCGGACGAACCGGGCATGGGTTCCCTCGTGCTGATCCTGCGCGAGGAGCCGATGGCCCTGGAGCAGTGGCTGGTGCGCGACGCCCAGGGCGTCGTCACGCGGGTCTCCCTCGTCAACGCCCGGACCGGCGGCGAGATCGACAACCGGATCTTCGAGCTCGACGCGGCCCTGGAGTGAGGCCCGTCAGGCGGCCCGCCGCGCGGCGCTCTCGACGAGATCGAGCCAGCGTCCGGAGACCGTCCCGCAGAAGGCGATGGCGCCGGCCTCGTGCCGCGCGAAGTCCTCCCGCCAGCCGGCATGGAAGGCCGGATCGATCCGGCGCAGCGATTCCTGCATCTGCGGCCACCATTCGAGCCACAGGTCCGTCGAACACTCGAAGTGGCACTGGAAACCGTAGCTCGATCCCAGGCGGAACGCCTGGTTGCGGCATTTCCTGCCGGTCATCAGGAGCGTGGCGCCGCCGGGGATGTCGAAGGTGTCCTCGTGATAATCCAGCAGCCGGACGCAGTCCTGTCCCGACAGCAGGGGATCGCCGGCGGCGGCGGCTGTCGGCTCGAGTTCCATGAACCCCACTTCCGTCCAGCCCAGCCTGTGGACACGGGCTCCCAGCGCGCGCGCGAGGACCTGCGCTCCCAGGCACACGCCCAGGACGGGACGGCCGGCGTCGTGGAAGCTCCGCGCCAGCCGTGCGGCCTCGGCCATGTAGGGGTAACCGGCGTCGTCCTCGGCATTCTGGGGGCCTCCCAGCATCACGAGGCCGTCCCAGTCGCCCGGGCCGTCGGGAAGCGCATCGCCCTCTTCGGTCCGCAGGCAGAATGTGCCCGCGCCCCGCGCATCGAAGGTCCCGGCGATGTCGCCGAGGTGACACGTCGGCCAGAACTCGAGCACGAGAATGTTCACCAAGGCGCTTCTCCGAAAGCCCGCCGGTGAAGCATGCAGCAAATGCCGGACGGCGCAAGCCATGCAATTCATGCATACCACGTTGGCGCACAACGCCGTTGAAATCGGCGCCGCGATGTTCCATCTGGAGACGTGCCGGAGGTACCGTTTCCTCCCTCATATACGGCTCTGGATCCTCCTCGGCGTGCCTTGTGCACGACTGTCCTTGCCGCGGTACCTCCGGCACTTCCTCCCTTGACAGCGCCCTTGCCGGTCGGGAATGACTGCCCTGTGATGGCCGACACGATATCAGGGCGCCTGCCGCTGGTGGCGCGCGGCAAGGTCCGCGACGTCTACGCACTCGACGGGGACCTGTTGATGGTGGCGAGCGACCGCGTCAGCGCCTTCGACGTGGTGATGCCGACGGTGATTCCCGACAAGGGACGCGTCCTGACGCAGCTTTCCCTGTTCTGGTTCGACCGTCTCTCGTCCATCGTTCCCAACCATGTCCTTTCCACCGACATCGGCGGGCTGGGCCTCGACGCCGGGACGGCCGCCTGGCTCGAGGGCCGGGCGATGATCGTCCGGCGGGCCGAGGTGCTGCCCGTGGAGTGCGTGGCCCGCGGCTATCTCATCGGCAGCGGCTGGAGGGACTACCGGGAGACGGGGCGGGTTTCGGGGCTGGCCCTGCCCGCCGGCCTGCGCCTTGCCGACCGGCTGCCCGAACCCATCTTCACGCCCTCGACCAAGGCGGCCGAGGGATGCCACGACGAGGCGATCGGCTTCCGGGACGTGGTCGACCTTCTGGGCCGGGAGCGGGCCGACGAGGTGCGCTCTCTCACACTCGACCTCTACCGCGCCGCCAGCCGCCATGCCGCGGACCGCGGCATCATCCTCGCCGACACGAAATTCGAGTTCGGCATCATCGACGGCTCCGTGGCGCTCGTCGACGAATGCCTGACGAGCGACAGTTCCCGCTACTGGCCCGCCGGGACCTGGACGCCGGGCGCCTCGCCGCCGAGCCTCGACAAGCAGATCCTGCGCGACTGGCTCGACACCCTGAGCGACTGGGACAGGACGGCGCCCGGTCCGGAAATCCCCGAACCGGTTGTTGCCCGCACGAGGGCGGGCTACATCGAGGCCTTCGAGCGGCTGACGGGACGGCCGTTCATCTGAACGCGGGAGACGGCAGGCGTGACCAGTATCGACAGCTTCGGGTGCCGGCGCACCCTCGAGACCGGCGGCGAGCGGTACGACTTCTTCAGCCTCGCCGCGGCCTGCAAGCACCTCGGCGGCATCGCGCGGCTTCCGGTGTCGCTCAGGGTCCTGCTGGAGAACCTGCTGCGCCACGAGGACGGCGACACCGTCACCGCCGACGACATCGCCGCCGCGGCCGGCTGGCAGGCGGACCGTGTGACGCCGCGGGAGATCGCCTTCAGCCCCGTCAGGGTTCTCATGCAGGACTTCACCGGCGTGCCGGCGGTGGCCGACCTCGCGGCCATGCGGGACGCCATCCGGCGGCTCGGCGGCGACCCGGACCGCATCGACCCCCTCACCCCCGTCGACCTCGTGATCGATCACTCGGTGCAGGTGGACCGCTTCGGCAGCCACGAGGCCTTCCGGCGCAACGTCGAGATGGAGATGGACCGCAACCTGGAGCGCTACCGCTTCCTGCGCTGGGCGCAGACCGCGTTCGACAACCTCAGGGTGGTGCCGCCGGGAACCGGGATCTGCCACCAGGTGAACGTCGAGTACCTGGCGCGGGTCGTCTGGGTCCGCGACGGCGTGGCCTGCCCCGACACCCTGGTGGGAACCGACAGCCACACGACGATGGTCAACGCCCTCTCGGTGCTGGGGTGGGGCGTCGGCGGCATCGAGGCGGAAGCGGCGATGCTGGGTCAGCCGATCTCCATGCTGATCCCCGAGGTCGTCGGCTTCCGCCTGACCGGCGCGCCGCGGGAGGGGACGACGGCCACCGACCTCGTCCTCACCGTGACCGAGATGCTGCGCGCCAGGGGCGTGGTCGGCAAGTTCGTCGAGTTCACCGGGGACGGCCTGCGGCACCTGAGCCTCGCGGACCGGGCGACGGTGTCGAACATGGCGCCCGAGTACGGTGCGACCTGCGGGTTCTTCCCGGTCGACGAGCGGACCGTCGACTACCTCGCCTTTTCCGGGCGCCGGCCGGAACACGTCCGTCTCGTCGAGGCCTATGCCCGGGAGCAGGGGCTGTGGCGCCACGACGACGGCGCCGAACCGCAGTTCTCGGACCTGCTCGAACTCGACCTCGGCGCGGTGGAACCCAGCCTTGCCGGTCCGAAACGGCCCCAGGACCGCATCGTTCTCGGCCAGGCCGGCGAAGCGTTCCGCAGGGTCATGGCCGGCATGAAGGGCGCCGCGCGCCCGGCTTCGGCGCCGATGGCCGGCGGCGGCCGGCTCGGCGACGGCGATGTCGTCATCGCCGCCATCACCAGCTGCACGAACACGTCCAACCCCTCGGTCATGATCGCCGCGGGCCTCGTCGCCCGCAAGGCCCTCGAGCGCGGCCTGAAGGTGAGGCCCTGGGTCAAGACGTCGCTTGCCCCGGGGAGCCAGGTGGTGACCGACTACCTCGAGCGGGCCGGGCTGACGGCCGCGCTCGACGAGCAGGGCTTTCACCTTGTGGGCTACGGCTGCACGACCTGCATCGGCAATTCCGGACCGTTGCCAGGCGAGGTTCACGAGGCCATCGAGGCCAACGACCTCATGGTCTGCTCCGTGCTGTCGGGAAACCGGAATTTCGAGGGCCGCGTCCACGCCCTGACCCGTGCGAACTACCTCGCCTCGCCGCCTCTGGTCGTGGCCTACGCCCTGGCGGGAACGATGGCGATCGACATCACGAGGGAGCCGCTCGGCACCGGGAGCGACGGCGCCCCCGTCCACCTCGCGGACATCTGGCCCTCCTCGGCCGAGATCGAGGAGACGGTGCGCCTGTCGCTGACACCCGGCATGTTCGAGGAGCGCTATCGCGACGTCTTCGCCGGCGACGGCGACTGGCGGGCCATCGAGGTTCCCGGCGAGCGCACCTTCTCGTGGGAGGCCGGCAGCACCTACATTCAGAGGCCCCCCTTCTTCGACGACATGCCGCGCGAACCGGCGCCGCCGGAGAACATCCTCGGCGCCCGCGTTCTCGCCCTTCTCGGCCACAGCATCACCACGGACCACATTTCCCCGGCCGGCGGCATCGCCGGGCAGAGTCCCGCCGCCGCCTGGCTCAACGAGCGCCAGGTGCGCCGCAGGGACTTCAACAGCTACGGCTCCCGCCGCGGCAACCACGAGGTGATGATGCGCGGCACCTTCGCCAACATCCGCCTCGCCAATCTCCTGCTTCCGGGATCCGAGGGAGGGGTCACGCGCCACCACGCCAGCGGCGAGACGATGGCGATCTTCGATGCGGCGATGCGCTACCGCGACGACGGCGTGCCGCTCGTCATCGTCGCCGGCAGGGAGTACGGCACCGGTTCGTCGCGCGACTGGGCCGCCAAGGGGACCGCGCTTCTGGGGGTGCGGGCGGTGATCGCCGAGAGCTACGAGCGCATCCACCGCTCCAATCTCATCGGCATGGGCGTCCTGCCCCTCCAGTTCCGCGACGGCGAGGGCAGGGAGAGCCTCGGCCTCGACGGCAGCGAGACCTGGGACATCACGGGCCTCGACGAAGGCATCGTCCCCGGCATGGACGTTCCCGCCACGATCCGGCGCACCGACGGCAGCACCGTGCGGGCGATGCTCGTCTCGAGGATCGATACCGGCAACGAGGCCACCTACTACCTCAACGGCGGCATCCTGCACTACGTGCTGCGCCGCGCCGCCGGACTCGTGTGACCATGTTCGAACTCACCGCCCGCCAGGCCGGGATCCGCGAGGACGCGCGGCGGCTGGCGCGGGAGGTGATCGCGCCCCGGGCCGCCGGGATCGACCGGACCGAGGAGTATCCCCGCGCCAACGTCGAGGCGCTGGTGGACCACGGCTTCATGGGCATGACGATTCCCGGGCGCCACGGCGGCCGCGGCTGCAGCCTTCTCGAGGCGGTTCTCGTCATCGAGGAGATCGCCAGGGCCTGCGGCTCGACGGCCAGGATCGTCGTCGAGGCCAACATGGGCGCCATCGGCGCCGTGATGCGCTACGGCAGCGAGGAGCAGAAGGCGCTCGCCGCCGGACTCGTCCTGGCCGGCGACAAGCCCGCCATCTGCATCACCGAGCCGGCGGCCGGCAGCGCCGCCGGCGAGATGACGACGCGCGCCGAGCGCCGCGGCGACGGCTTCGTTCTCAACGGCGAGAAGCACTGGATCACCGGCGGCGGCGTCTCGCGGCTTCACCTCGTCTTCGCCCGCGTCTTCGACGGCGGCGCCGAGGAGGGGATCGGCGGTTTCCTCATCGTGCGATGCCCCCGCGAGGGCACGCCCGAAGGCCTGGTGGTGGGCGAGCGGGAACCGGCCATGGGCCTTCGCGCCCTGCCGGAAACCAGGCTTCACTTCAGGGATCTCGAGGTCCCCGCGGACATGCTCCTCCTGCCGCCGGGAGGGCTGCGCCGCGGCTTCCCGCGCCTGATGGAGGCCTACAACGGCCAGCGTGTCGGCGCCGCGGCGGTGGCTCTGGGCATCGCCCAGGGGGCTTTCGAGCTGGCGCTCGAGCGCGTCGGGACGCGCCGCCAGTTCGGCCGGCCGATCCTCGAGTTCCAGGGCCTGCAGTGGATGCTCGCCGACATGGCGAACGCCCTCGAGGCGGCGCGCCTGATGATCTGGCGGGCCGCTTCGGGAAGCGGCTTTCCCGACGCCCTCGAGGCCGCCCAGGCGAAGATCCTCGCCTCCGAAACGGCCGTCACCGTGACCAACCAGGCCCTGCAGCTCTTCGGCGCCGCCGGCTACTCGCGCAACCTTCCCCTCGAGCGCATGGTCCGCGATGCCCGCATGTTCACCATCGGCGGCGGCACCGCCCAGGTGCTGCGCACCCTCGTCGCCTCGCGCCTGCTGGGCAGGAAGCTCCCGCAGACCCGCGACGGCTACCTCTGAGGCGCCCTTTTCAGATCTCCCAGTCGACGACGTGGTCCGGCAGGTTCTCGTCCGCGACGTCGGCCTCGCAGACCACGCGGCCACGCAGCGAGATGCCGGCGCGGTGCACGCTCTCCGGGTCCCCCGACACCAGGGGGTGCCACCGGGGGAGGTCGCGGCCCTCGTGGACGAGGCGGTAGGCGCAGGTGCCGGGGAGCCACGACAGGAAGGAGCGGATCGTCCCGGGCGTGATCTTCAGGCAGTCGGGAACGCGCTCCTGGCGCCTCGCGTAGTCGCGGCACCGGCAGCTCACCGGATCGAGAAGCAAGCACGCGACATCCGTGTTGCGGATCGTTCCGTCGTCCTCGTCCTCGAGCTTGATGAGGCAGCACTTGCCGCAGCCGTCGCACAGCGATTCCCATTCGTCGTGCGTCATCTCGCCCAGCTGCTTGACGCGCCAGAAGGGTTCGCGAGCCGTCAAAGAACCTCCGCACGGTGCCCCCGTCCATTGTCCACATCCCTGAGCCCCGGGCAACGTTCCGGTGCAGGTTCAGCATGTCCAGTGCCCGGCCGTCATCTTTGCTCTCCACCCCGGGGCGAGACCCTGTTCGGTGTGCCCGACGCGATATCCGGCAACCGCCGGAGGAGTCTGCAAGGGCGCAATGGCCACCATCCGGGCCTGGAGGCGGGAGACCCCGGAGCGCTGTCCGATCCGCCGCAACGGAACGATCAACGCGTTCCGGCCGTCTGCGGTCTCTTCTTCGACAGCGCGAACCTCCACGCCTTCACTGCCTCGTTAGCCCTGGAGCACCGATACTTCCCCAATCTGCCGGCTGCTGAGCACCGCTCCATAATGTCGGCAGCCGATAACATGGGCAGGATCGCGCCCTATAGTGTTGCCAGCATACAATAAGGACAGACCGAGTGGCCGCGGCGACCGCTACGTGCTCCAGCCCGCCGGTTCGCGCGACGGATCTCATGCAGCCCCTGTTCTCTTGTCGATATGAGGAGTGTCATGGCCGTCGTTTCACGCATCCTGGCGTCGCCGCTACGCTGGAGGACACCTTCCGGACGATGGCCTGGCTCGGCTTGGTCTCGCGTCGCGTTGCGAGAAGGATGAGACCGAGAAGCGGATGTTCGCACGCCGGCGCGACCTTTTCGCCGGCATGCATTCATGCGGCAAGGTGTTCGATCTTTCTGCGCAGATCGTCTTCTGCCTCCAGAGAGGCAACCGCCGTTCCGGCCACGTTGGTCAGCCGCGCGAGATCGAGTCGCGGTATCTCCTGCTGATTGGCGAAGACGATGACCGATTCGAAGGGCACGCGGTGAAGCAGAAAATGCGACAGCATGATCGTAGTCAGCCGTGCCTTGTCTCGGCCCGGGACACCGTACAGGAACACTGATCTCCCATCCTTTCCGTCAAAACGGTAGTCGACCGGATAGTGGTCGGCATCGGGAACTTCGGGCGGAATGTAGTCCGTCTTGACGACTTCCTCTTCCAGGATGGTGAAGACCAGACCGCGCAGATCCTCGTAGAACGTCGAGGCGACTCTCTGCCGGCTCAGGAACGTCAGGTCATGAATCTTCGTCAATGCCTGACCGAACCTGAACAGCGCCCCTGCCACCTCGTCCGGCGACGTCTCGATCCAGAAGGTGCCTTCGTTTTCCTCGATGCCACATTCGCGCACGATCTGCTCGCGCAGAGAGGCACGTGCACCCTCGTAGAACAGGTCCACGTCGTGCTCGTAGCTCACGTGCATCAGGGTGTGGCCGCGGTCACTGAGCTTCACGCCGCCGCCCGCCGTTTCGGACAAGTAGATTGGAAAGTGATCACCATCCGGAAATGTGAACGGCGATTCCATCATGAGCACGTTATCCTCACGCCGGTGAATCCTGACTGCCGCGCAAAGGCGTTCGCCCAGCAGCCTCTCCAGCTGCGTCTGATCAAGCGCCATCGAACAAGTCCTTCCCGTCATGCTTCGCGGAGAGACCTTCGACGCCACAATCTTCGATCAGGCAGGCCAGCGCCCCTTCCACGGTCCGGTACCGATCGGTTTCTTCGGCGTGGCCGTCGACTTTTCTCCCTGCCGCAATCGCCTCGGCCGTGGCACGATGAATATGGCAGGCATACTGAATCTCTCCATGTATGTGGCTCGACCCGTTATAGCGAATCAGACTCAGCGGCCTCCCACCACGCCGTGTCAGTGCCAGACCGCACGAAAAGTCCCGTTCGTCGTCAAGATTCTGCCGCTGGTAGATCCGGAAGATCTCCCCTGCCTCGGTTTCGGCGTTAAAGTTCCGCTGTTTGTGCCGACCGGGCTTCTCCAGCCAACGGGCTTGCGGATTCCTCACCCTCTTGGGGGCCGATCGAAAGCCGTCGAGCGTATTGTTCGACAACAACAGGTCAGTCATCGATCTGCATCCCGTGAGCGCAGCCGCGGCTTCGGGTACACACCGTCAAATGGGCGTACAGGCGCTGCAGGCCTGATCGCGACGATCCGCAGTTCATCTTCATGTTCCCGAACTCGAGGTCCGTCTCCATATCACTGTCGTGACCCGGTATCTTTACGGTAAGCGCCGCTCTCCCTGGACGCAATCTCGATGCCGTCACGTGCAACATCGCCCGCATCCCTCTCCTCAAACGCTTCGGGCGTCGCGATCCGACCACCGGCGTGCACCTCAAGCTGCCCCATCAGCGCCGGCTGTCTTCAATGACAAGCCATGCGCGTCACAATGCAGATGACGCCCACCCCGGGGTTGTTCGGACAGGCTCATGATATCCCGTACCACGGGTGCTGGCATGAAGATGCGCTGGTGGTGCGGCCCGCAGGGTAAACGCCGCACGGCTATTCCTGTTTTTGGGCGTCAACGCGCGCGGCGACCTGATGCGTCGGAAGAGTGCTTGAGCCTTCAGTAGACTTCGGCGTAGCGGCGGCAGACTTCGGCGGCGGGCAGTCCCTCGAGGGCGGCGATCTCGCCGCGCTTGTGCATGACGTAAGCATCGAAGAGCTCCCCCGGGAGGAGGGGGCGCGCGCCGTCGGCGGCCTCGAGGCGGTCGAGCGCCTCCTCGAGGGACGCCGGCAGGCGGACGATGCCGCGTGCGGACCGCTCGGCGTCGCTCATCGCGCCGGGATCGGAAGACGCCGGTTCCGGCGCGTCGAGACGCTCCCGCAGGCCCTCGAGTCCGGCGCGCACGAGGACGCCGAGCTGGAGATAGGGGCTGGCCGCCGCATCGCCGGCCCGGAACTCCACGTTGAAGGACTCCGAGACGTCGGCTCCCGGACTGTCGTCGACCGGGCAGATGCGGACCGCCGCTTCCCTGTCCCTCCAGCCGAGGTTGTTGAAGGCGGCGCTCCAGGAGTGCGGCTTGAGGCGCTGGTAGGATGCCCCCGAGGGCGCGGTGACGGCCACGATCGCCGGCAGTCTCTTCAGAATGCCCGCCACGAAGCTTCCCATGGCGGCGGAGAGCCCGAACGGCGCTCCGGCGCAGTGGCTTGCCGGCCTGCCGTCGCGGTGCTCGAGGCTCATGTGGATGTGCACGCCGTTGCCGGGTCCGTCCGGGTCCACCTGGGGAGAGAAGCTCAGGCGCCGTCCCAGGCGCCTCCCGGTGGCGCGCACCATTTCCCGGGCGATGACGGCGCGGTCCGCCGCCGCCAGTCCGGGCGCGGGCTTGACGGTGAACTCGAACTGGCCCCTACCGAACTCCGGCAGGAACGTTTCCGGCCGGACCCCGGCCGCCTCCAGGGCGTGGAGGAGGGCGCCCGGCAGGTCTCCCGCCAGCCTCACCTTGTCCAGACTGTAGGAGTCCCCCGCACGTTCGGGAAGGCCGCCGTCGTGGAACTCGTGCTCGAAGGCGGCAACGAGCGTCAGCCCTTCGGCCTCCTCGAGTTCGGCCAGGGCGTCGGCAAGAAAGGTCCTCAGGCAGCAGTCCCAGGGGCTGCCGTCCATGTGCCTGAGGTCGCCGAGCATGAACCACTCGCCGGTGCGGCCGTCGCCGAAGTCGACCCTGACCTCGGTGGCCGGGTCGGGAACGAGGACGAGGTCGCCCAGCGGCCCCCAGGGCGTGTGCGGAATGGCGCCCCAGCAGTTGATCATGTGGTTGGTATAGGTGTAGCCCACGCCCCGCCGGAGACGGTCGCCGAGCTCCCATTCCGGGAAACCCTTCCCCCGGACCTGGCCCGCAAGGTCGCTCGTGACGACCATGACGAAGGGCGAGGTGCGCACCATCAGGCGAAACCGTAGATTCTCCGGGCGTTGTCGCACACGATCTTCCGGCGGTCCCCGGCGGCAAGACCTCTGAAGGTCCGCTCGATCACCTCCTGGCTGTGGGGGAACGTACCCTCGTCGTGGGGATAGTCGCTGCCCCAGAGAAGGACCTCGGGCCCGGTGAAGTCGAGCAGCTTCAGGGCGACGGGATCGTCGCTGAAGGTCACCGCGCCCTGGCGGCGGAAGAACTCGCTCGGCTTCATCTCCAGGTGCGGCCGGATCCACATGTGCTTCTTCTCCACCTGCTCGTCGAGCACGTGGAGGAGCCAGGCGAGCCAGCCTGCGCCGCATTCCACCACGACGAAGTTCAGCTTCGGGTAGCGCTGCAGGGCGCCGGAGGCGATGAGAAGCGCCACCGGGTTCTGCCCCCTCGCCATGCTCATCGCCATGTGGGCGAGCGCTCCGCCGTGACCCTCCTCCTCGCCCCAGTCCTCGGGATAGTAGTCCTCGCTTTCGGTGAACGCGTGGAGGGAGACGACGAGACCGAGGTCGGCGCACGCCGACCAGAGGCGGTCGTAGTCCGGCAGGTTGTAGGGCCGGCTCTCCATGGTGAGCGGGATCTTGATGCTGCGGTATCCCGCCGTGGCCACCCTCTCGGCCTCGCGGACCGCCTCGTCGAGATCGATGACGGGGACGATGGCGACCGGCGCGAAGCGGTCCCTGTGGCCCCCGAAGAGCTCGATCCCCCAGTCGTTGTAGGCGCGGGCGACGGCGAACTGGTAGCCCGGATCCCGGGAGTTGTAGAGGAAGAGCGAGCTGTTGGGATAGATGACCTCGGCGCTGATGCCGTCGCGCTCCTGGTCCTCGAGACGGCGGGTGATGTCGCGGCCGCCGCTGGGGTCGTTCCTGAACTCGCGGTTCTGGTCGTCCTCGTCCGTGCGCTCGCCGGCGAGGTCGACGCGGCGGGGCCTCTTGCCGTCGACAACGAAATAGGTCGCACCGTCCCTCTCCTCGAAACGGGGCGCGCGTTCCCTGTACCGCCTGTCCAGCCACTCGCTGTAGAGCTCCGGAGGTTCCTGAACGTGGCTGTCAGCGGAAATGACCGGTGTCTCGCTCATCGTGCTCATCCTGGTTCCTGCCACCGATGGTCGAAGAGTGCACCCTGTTCAAGGTGAGGCACAAGGGTTCCTGCGCATCGGGACGCTGTCGCGACGACCATGCCGGAGTGCTTGACGAACGAGGTCCTTTGGCAGGACGGTAACGTTTGATGCAGAGTGCGTGGAGATGGACGAAGGGCCGATGAGCATGGATGGTCTTTCCAGGCGGGGCTTTCTCGCATCGGCTGCCGCAGCGGCAGCCCTTCCCGCGGCCGCCGAGGTTCCGGGTTTGCCGGATGTCGTCGTGGTCGGCGCCGGCGCCGCCGGCCTCGCCGCGACGCGAACCCTCATGGACCTCGGGCTTTCCGTGGCAATGGTCGAGGCGCGCGACAGGATCGGGGGACGCGCCCACACGGAAAGCGAGACCTTCGGCGTGCCGTACGATCGCGGTTGCCACTGGCTTCACAACGCCTACATGAATCCGTTCGTGCCGTTCGGCGAGGCCAACGGCTACGACCTCTATCCGGCCGACGGTGGCGGCTACGGTCTCTATGACGGTCCCAGGCGCCTGGGAGACGCGGCCTGGAGCGAAATCGAAGCGGCCTACGTTGCCGCCGAGAACGCCATACTCGATGCGGGACGGGAAGGACGCGACGTCGCCGCCGCCTCCGTCGTCACGAACGAGGGCCCCTGGGCGCCTCTTGTCGCCTGCTATATCGGCGGCTGGTCGATGGGCAGGGATCTCGAGGACATCTCCTGCGTGGACTACTGGAACTCCGAAGCGGGCTTCGAGGACTGGTTCTGCAGGCAGGGTTTCGGCACCCTCGTCACGCACTACGGCCGCGGCCTTCCCGTCGCGCTCGGGACACCGGTGTCCTCGATCGACTGGAGCGGCAGCGGCGTGAGGGTCGAGACGTCCGGCGGCACCATCGAGGCCAGGGCGGCGATCGTCACCGTCTCGACCGGCATGCTGGCTTCCGGCCGCATCGGCTTCACGCCGCGGCTCGATCCGCAGAAGGAGGAATCGTTTCACCGCATCTCGATGGGAACCTACAACCACATCGCGCTGATGTTTTCCAGGGACGTCTTCGGGCTCGGCGAGGACGGCTACTTCGAATACAAGCCGGAGACGACCGACGCGGTCGGCTTTCTCACCAACATCTCGGGCAGCGGCCTTGCCTTCGGCTACGTCGGCGGCGACTTCGGCCGCGAACTGATTGCCGAGGGCAGCGACGCGGCCGTCGCCTTCGGTCTCGAGAAGATCAGGGCGTCGCTGGGCAACGATGTCGACAAGGCCTTCGTCAAGGGAAACTACACGGCCTGGGACAACGATCCCTGGACCCTGGGTTCCTACGCCGCCGCCGACCCCGGCCATGCCGGGATGCGCCGTGTCTTGCGCGAACCGGTCGGCGAGCGCATCTTCTTCGCCGGCGAGGCCTGCCATCCCCTGCTCTGGGCGACGACGGCCGGCGCCCTTCTTTCCGGCCGCGATGTGGCGAAAGAGGTCGTCCGCCGGCTCGGCTGAGCCGCCCGGTTCAGAACGCCGTACCGGTGATCAGCGCGACCTCGGTGCCGGTCTCGACAAAGCTGCAGGTCTCGCCGGACTTCCAGACGCCGAAGCACACACCGTCCATCTCCAGAGTGGCGGAACGCGCCGGACGGCTTCCCGGTCCGCATCGGGAACCCTTCGATCGCATGATCGCCGCCCAGGCCCTGGCGCGCGACATCCCCGTTGTCTCCGTTGACCGGTCGTTTGACGCCTGGGGCGTCCGGCGGATGGCGTGAAGGCCTCTATACCCCGGGATCGGTCAGCTGGCGCAGCCGACGTGCCGCCTGGATGGCGAAGGCGAGGGTCTGGGCCTTGCGGCGCGCCGCATTGACCGGTGATTCGGATGCCTGACGCAGGATCGCCGCACCGTAGCGGTCGGCGATGATGAGACCGTGCTCTTCCGGCAGGATGTGGGCCGGGAAGTCCTCCGGCACGCCGAAGTAATAGAAGTCGCAGTAGTCGAGGTAGTCGGGCCACTTGGCATCGGACTGGAAGTCGGCGACCGAGGTCTTCACCTCGACGATGGTGAAACGCCCCTTGCCGTCGAGTGCCAGGACATCGGCTCTCCTGCCGTTCCTGACCGTGAACTCCGTCACGCACACCTGGTTCATGTCCGCGAACATGCGCCCGACCCCGCGGGCGAGCTGGTGCGCCAGGCGGCCGTCTTCCGTCACGGGGCGTCAGTCTTTCCCGCGACGCCGGCTTCCGCGAAGGTCGCCATGCCGGCATGAAGGGCGGCCGCCGCCTGGACGATCAGGGCGGCGCAGGCCGCACCCGAGCTCTCGCCCAGACGCATGCCGAGGTCGAGCAGCGGCTCCTTGCCCAGGTGGCCGAGCAGGCGGCGCGCCGAGGGTTCCGCGCTGAGATGCCCGGCCATGCAGTGGTCGAGGGCGCCGGGCGCCAAGCGGTGGAGCACGCCGGCGGCGGCGCAGCACACGAAGCCGTCGAGAATCACCGGGACCCTGTTCAGCCGGCACGCCAGGATGGCGCCGGCCATGGCGGCGATTTCCCTGCCGCCCAGGCAGGCAAGCGCTGCCAGGGGATCGCCGAGCCGGGAACGGTGGCGTGCGAGCCCCTCGTCGATCACCGCGGCCTTGCGCCGGACTCCCTCGCCGTCGAGGCCGGTGCCGGGGCCCGCCCAGTCGTGGCCGCCGCCGCCGAAGAGCGCAGCCGACAGCGCCGAGGCCGCCGTCGTGTTGCCGATGCCCATCTCGCCGATACAGGCGACATCGGCATCGCCGGCCTCCTCGAATCCTCTGCTGAAGGCCTCGCAGGTCTCTTCTTCCGTCATGGCCGCCGCGCTGCAGAAGTCCACGGTCGGCCGGCCGAGATCCAGCGGCACCACGGTGAGCCGGGCATTCAGCATCCGCGCGAACTGGTTGATGGCGGCACCGCCGGTCTCGAAGTTGGCGACCATCTGCCGCGTGACCGCCGCGGGAAAGGCCGATACGCCCCTCGACGTCACGCCGTGGTTTCCGGCGAACACCAGGCAGGCGATCGACTCGGCGCGCGGCGGATGGCGGTGCTGCCAGGCGGCGAGCCAGCAGGCGATGTCCTCGAGCCTGCCGAGCGATCCGGGGGGCTTGGTAAGCTCGCCGTCGCGCGCCCGCGCTTCTGCAGCGGCGGCCGGATCGCAGGGGGGCAGGTCTCCCGCCAGGGTCTCGATGTCGCTGAAGGTGGCAATCATCGCGCCGCACTCTACACCCCGGCGACGGACGACGTCAGGGGACTTCCGCGTTGACCTTCCCCGTCAACCGCCCGATAAGCCCGGCCATGTCGCAGATTCCCGACAGGACCGGACTTGCCGGCAGTCTCCTGACCGCCACCGGGTTCCTGACCTCGCTGCCGGTGCGCCACGACGGCGGTCCTGCGCTTGGACAGTCGGTCGCGATGTTTCCCGTGGTCGGGGCCGGGGTCGGGCTCGCCGGCGCCGCCGGGTTCCTGGCGGCCCGGTGGCTGGGCCTGGGAGATCCGCTTGCCGCGCTGGCGGCCGTTCTCGTCATGCTGGCGCTGACCCGCGCGCTGCACGAGGACGGCCTCGCCGATTTCGCCGACGGCCTGGCGGTCCACGGCGACCGTGCCCGCAGACTCGCCGCCATGCGGGACAGCCGCATCGGCGCGGCCGGTGCGCTCGCCCTCATCGCGATGACCGGCATCAGGGTCGCGGCCCTGGCGGAACTCGCGGAGTCCGCCGCCGTCCTCGCGGCGCTCGTCGCGGCCGGGGCCTTCTCCCGTTCCCTGATGGCGGTCGCGATGCGCATGATGCCCGCGGCGCGGGAGGACGGCCTGGCGGCCGGCGCCGGAACGCCGGGCGCCCGCGCCGCGATGGTCTCGCTTGCCGTCGGCAGCGCCCTTGCCGTCGTTCTCCTCCTTCCCTGGACGTGGCTTGCGGCACTCGCGGCGGGCTGCCTCGGCGCCCTCGCCGTGGCGGGACTCGCGAAGAGATTGATCGGCGGCAAGACCGGAGACGTTCTGGGCGCTATACAGCAGGCGGCCGAGGCGGGCGTCCTGGCCGGCGCCGTTTCCATGGCATGAGGAAATCCTGACATGACGCAGACACGCTGGTGGTGGGTGCGCCACGCACCCGTCACCGAGACCGGCGGCCGGATCTACGGCGCCACGGATCCGAACGCGGATACCGACGATGGCCCGAGTTTCGAGGCGCTCGACACGATTCTCCCCCGCAGGGCGCGCTGGGTGACGAGTCACCTGCGCCGCACCCGGCAGACCGCCTCCGGAATCGCCTCCGCGGGCGGTCGGAGCATCGCTCCGCTGGTGGAACGGGGCCTCGGGGAACAGGACTTCGGCGACTGGCACGGCAAGAAGTACGACGAACTCAGCGCGCTCGCCTCGGCGCACCGCTTCTGGCTTGCGCCGGCGCGCGAGACGCCCCCCAACGGCGAGAGCTTCGCCGATCTCTGCGAACGCGTCGAGACCGTCATCCAGCGCCTCACCGCGACATGGCACGGCGACGACATCATCGCCGTGGCCCACGGCGGCACCATCCGAGCGGCGCTCGGGATGGCGCTCGGGCTCGACCCCGAGACCTCCCTGCGGTTCGCGACGGACAACCTTTCGGTGACGCGGATCGACCACTACGACGCCACGAAGAACCATGCGGAAACCTGGCGCGTCGTCTACATGAACCTCGTGCCGGCCATGACCTGAGGCTGGCCGGCCCGCGCGCGTTGACTGCCAGGAAGGCATGTGCCAGCGTCGGGAAACGATCACGACCGGGGAGGTTCAGGGGATGTCGAAATCCGGAATTCTTGCGTCCGCGCTGGCCGTTGCGCTGGTTGCCGCCCAGCCGCTTGCCGCCGCCGAGGTGCGGGTGCTGAACTGGCAGGGCTACGGCACCGACGAGGCCTGGGGCGTTGAGGCCTTCGAGGCCGCCACCGGACACACGGTGGTGCACGACTACTTCAATTCCGAACAGGAAATGCTCACCAAGCTGCGCACCAGCCCGGGGGCCTACGATGTCGTGCTGATCAACAGCGCCTTTACCCGCCAGGCCGCCGAGGAGGGCCTCATCCAGGCCATCGACAGCGCCGCGATCTCCAATTTCGGCGATCTCTCGCCCGGACTGCGCGATGCCGCCGAGTTCACCTTCGACGGCGCGCTCTACGGCGTCGCCTGGACATGGGGACTGACCTCCATCGCCTACGACACCGAAGAGGTCGACCCCGGCAACAGCATCGCAATCCTCTGGGATCCGGCCCATGCCGGCAACGTCGCCGTGCGCGACGATTCGGTCGAGAACGTCTATCTCGCCGCGCTGGCCACCGGCCAGGACATGAACGCGCCCGGCGATCTCGAGGCGATCCGCCAGAAACTGCGCGACCTCAAGCCGCAGATCCGCACGTTCTGGTCGTCGGAAGACGAGTGGAACAAGGAGTTCGCCGCCGACGCCTTCGACGTGGCGGTCTACTGGTCGGGCTCGGCGTCGCGCAGCGCCAAGGCCTTCGGCCTGCCGGTGGGCTACCTCATCCCCAAGGAGGGCGCGATCGCCTGGCTCGACGGACTGTCCCTTGCCGCCGATGCCCCGAACCCCGAGGGCGCGCTGCAGTTCATCGACTACATGGTGAGCCCGGACCACTTCGTGCGCTGGGATACCGAGGTCGGCGCGCCCGCTTCGGCCAATGCGGTGGCCATGAACCAGCTGCCCGAGGACGCCTTCAACCGCCAGGTTCTCGGCAATCCGGAGGCGACCGCCAATCTCCAGTTCATGGCGCCGCTTTCCGACGAGACCCGCGAGGCGTTCCTCGAGATCTGGGAAGAGACGAAGGCCTGGTACGCCGAGTAGGCGCAGCATACGCCGGACGTTCCCGGCGGCGGGACGTCCGGCGGCGGCCCGGACTCCGGCCATGCGCATGGAAACCCGGCGCCGCTGGACGATCGCCTGGCTGACGGGGCCGGCCTACCTGTGGCTTGCCGTCACCATCTTCCTGCCGCTCTCGGCGATGCTCTTCTTCAGCTTCCAGAAGAAGGGCCCCTTCGGCCGCCACGAAAGCGAGTTCAGCCTCAAGCACTACGAGGCCTTCTTCACCAAGGGCTATCTCCAGGACCTGATGTGGCGCTCCCTGGAGATGGGCCTGCACGTCACCGTGCTGTGCGCCGTCATCGGCTTTCCCGTCGCCTTCTGGCTGGCGAGGCGCATTCGCGGACGCTGGCGTGAGGCCCTCTTCCTGCTGATCGTTCTGCCGTTCTGGTCGAACGCCCTGGTCCGCATCTTCTCCTGGACGATCGTCCTGAGGCCGGACGGGGTCCTCGACCGGGCCGTGCACCTGGTGCTCCCCGGCCTGCCGACGATCGATCTCGCCGATTCCTATCCCGCGATCATCATCGGCCTCGTCCACTCCTACCTTCCCTACATGATCCTGACGTGCTTCCTCTCCCTGCAGGCGATCGACGAAGCGCTGATCGAGGCCGCCCGCAGCCTCGGCGCCCGGTCGTGGACCATATTCCTCCGGATCGTCCTGCCGCTCGCCGTCCCGGGGCTCGCCGCCGGTTCGATCCTCATCTTCGTTCCCGTGATCGGCTCCTTTTTCGAGCCCCGCCTCCTCGGCGGGCCCAAGGGCACGATGATCGGCACCGTGATCGAGGAGCAGTTCACCGTGGTCTCGAACTGGCCGCTGGGCGGTGCTCTGTCGTTCATCCTCCTTGCCATCGTCCTCCTCATCCTGGCGGTCTCCGCGCCGCTCCTGAAGGCCCACCTGAGGCCGGCATGAACGCCCGGCGGTGGATGACGGGAGCGCTCGAGGGCATCGGCCGGACCTGGCTCGTCGCCGTGCTGGCCTTCCTCTACCTGCCGGTCGTCATCCTCGCCCTGATGGGGTTCAACGAGTCGGTCCACTACACGCTGCCCTTCGAGTTCACCTCGCGGTGGTACGAGGACCTCGTTCACAACGACCGCCTGGTGGGTGCCAGCGTCAACAGCGTGCTCGTGGCCCTCGCCAACACCGTCATCGCCACGACGCTCGGCACCATGGCGGCGCTCGCCTTCGCCCGCTACAGGTTCCGCGGCCGCACGGTTCTCCAACTGCTGCTGTTCCCGCCGATCACCATCCCCTGGCTCATCATCGGCACGTCGATGCTCGTCCTGTTCTTCTGGACGGGGATCGGTCGCGGCCTTCACGCCATGCTGCTGGGCCATGTCGCTCTGTCCCTTCCCTACGTGATCATCGTCGTCGGCGCGCGGCTGGCCAGCATCGGGCCCGAGCTCGAGGAGGCCGCCGCCAGCCTCGGCGCCACGCCGCTGCAGACGCTCGTGCGCGTCCGCATTCCGGTCATGGCGCCCGGCATCGTCGCCGCCGCGCTCTTCGCCTTCGCCGTCTCCTTCGACCAGTTCGTCATCTCCTACTTCCTGGCGCCGCCCGGGGTCTCCGTGCTGCCCGTCGAGATCTTCTCGGCCATCCGCAAGGGATTCACGCCCGAGGTCAACGCCATCTCCACCATCATGATCGTGGTGTCGATGACGGTCCTGCTGCTCTTCGCCAGGATCGCCAGGTTCGGGGGCGAACGATGAGCAGGGTCGAGGTGCGCGGCGTCTCGCGGCGCTACGGAACGACCACGGCGCTCGACCGGGTGTCCCTCGAGTTTCCGGACGGCTCCTTCTTCGCGCTGCTCGGCCCCTCGGGCAGCGGGAAGACGACGCTGCTGCGCGCTCTGGCCGGATTCGTGGAGCCGGACGAGGGGACGATCCTCATCGACGGGCAGGATGTCGCGAGAATCCCGTCCTTCCGGCGCAACATCGGCATGGTGTTCCAGAACTACGCGCTCTTTCCGCACATGACGGTCTTCGACAACGTGGCCTTCGGTCTCACCGTGCGCCGCATCAACCGCCGGGAGGTCCGCCGGCGCGTCGGCAGCATTCTCGAGCTCGTGCGCCTGGCCGGTCTCGACCAGAGAAAGCCGCGCCAGCTGTCGGGAGGGCAGCAGCAGCGCGTCGCCCTGGCACGGGCGCTCGTCACCGAGCCGCGCGTGCTGCTGCTCGACGAGCCCCTGGGCGCTCTCGACAAGAAGCTCCGCCAGGAGATGCAGATCGAGCTCAAGCGGATCCAGCGCACCGTGGGCATCACGACGGTCTTCGTCACCCATGACCAGGAGGAGGCCCTGACGCTCTCGGACCGCATCGCCATCATCGACGAGGGACGCCTCGTGCAGGTCGGCGAACCAGGCGAGGTCTACGAGAGGCCGAGCAACCGCTTCGCGGCGAGCTTCCTGGGCGACGCCAACTTCCTGACCGGTCCGGCCTCCGGCTCCGGGATCACGGTGCCCGGCGCGGGACACATCGCCACGTCCTCGCCGCTCGAGGGGCCGACGGCCACGGTCGCGGTGCGCCCCGAGAAGATCCGTCTCCTTGCGCCCGACGCCGCCTCGTCCGGCAACAGGATCGAGGGCCGGGTGACGGAGCGCGTCTTTTCCGGCGCCAGCCTGACCTACATCGTCGAGACCGCGGCCGGTCCGCTGCGCGCCTTCCGGCAGAACGCCGACAGCGGCGCGATCGAGGTCGGCGAGCGTGTCGCGGCCGTCTGGTCTCCGGAGCATTCGGTGGTGGTGGACGAGTGATGCAGAAGGTCCGGTCCATCGGCGATGACGCCGTGCATGTCGCCGTCGACATGCAGGACCTCTTCGCCCTCGAGACCGCCTGGCACACGCCGACGATTCCGGACATCGTTCCCGGCATCCTCGCCCTGACGAGGCACCGGCCCTCGAGGACGATCTTCACGCGGTTCGTGACGCCGCGCACCGCCGACGAGGCGAACGGCGCCTGGAAGACCTACTACCGGCGCTGGACGAGCGTCACGACGGCGCACATGGATCCGGCGATGCTCCAAGTGATGGAGGTGTTCCGGCCCTTCATTCCGCCCGCGTTGGTGGCCGACAAGCCGACCTACTCCGCTCTTGAGAGCCCGGACTTCACGGCATGCCTCGAGGCGCTGGCGTGCCGCACCCTCGTCGTCAGCGGAGTCGAGACCGACGTCTGCGTGCTTGCCACCGTGCTCGCCGCCATGGACCGCGGCTACCGCGTCGTGATCGCCGGGGACTGCTGCCACAGTTCCGACGCCGAGGCCCACCGGGCCACCATGGACCTCGTCTACCGCCGCTTCGAGGACCAGATCGAGATCGGCACGGCCGCCGAGATCATCGCTGCCTGGCCCGCTTGAACGTACGGCGAGCGCCGGACTAGGGTGTGCCGTCAGCCTGGGGGATGAGACATGGCTCACGGCGCGGTTCTCGATGTCGATTTCTCTCGCCCGCTCTCGGACGATGCCGCCCGTTCCTACACCCTGCCGTCGCGCTACTATACCGATCCGGCGATCTACGAGCTCGAGAAGGAGCGGATCTTCTACAGATCGTGGATGTACCTCTGCCACGCCAGCCAGGTTCCGGAACCCGGCGACTACCTCGCCGGCGCCGTGATCGACCAGGGTGTGTTCGTCGTCCGCGACAGGAACGGAGACCTCCGCGGCTTCCACAACGTCTGCCAGCACAGGGCCCACCAGCTCCTCGAGGGGAGCGGCACCCTCAAGGCGGTCATCACCTGCCCCTACCACGCCTGGGCCTACGGCCTCGACGGTTCGCTGCGCACCGCCCGCAACTGCGAACACGTAGCAAGCTTCGACAAGGGCGAGTTCTCCCTGCGTCCCGTCGGGGTCGAGGTGATGTGCGACATGGTCTTCGTCAATCTCGATTGCGAGGCAGCGCCCCTTGCCGAGCAGGCGCCCGGCCTCGCCGGCGCCATCGCCGCGGAACTTCCCTACTGGAACGACCTCGAGCTCGCCGAGACCTACGACTTCGGCGGCCGGGCCATGGAGGCCGGCTGGAAGGTGGTCATCGACAACTACGTCGAGTGCTATCACTGCGAAGTCGCCCACCCGCAGTTCTGCGACATCATTTCCATGCCGGCCTACGAGCACACGATCGACGGCATCACGGCGCTCCAGAAGGGTTGGGAGGTCCGTCACGACAACAGCGCCTACCACCTCGAGCCGGACGCCAGGATGCCCCATTCCCTGTTCTGGTACGTCTGGCCGACCACCACGATCAACGTCATGCCCGGCGACGGCGACCTGCTGATCACCAGCGCCGTTCCCACGGGGCACCTGAGCACGCGCTTCGTCAACCATCGCCTGTCGCCAGGCGGCCGGCCCGACAGCCCGGACCGCCGCAAATACCTCGAGAACGTACTCGGCACGGAGGATCTCCTGCTGTGCGAATCGGTGCAGAGGGGTCTCTTCTCGCGCGGCTACGACCAGGGCCGGTTCATCGTCGATGACGAGCGAAGCGGGATCGGCGAACACGTCGTCCACCATTTCCACCGGCTCGTAAGGGAGGCTCTCGCCGACCCGGCGGTTTAGGCAGTACGGTTGGTTCCGACACCACCCAAGGAGGATCACATGGCCTGGAACGAGACCACCCGGGAGCTGCATAAGCGGTCTTGAACGAAGGCCGCTTCGCGGCAGTGTGTGGTTGTCCTTGAGATGATGCCGTTGGCGGTCGGAGGGGCGCGGTTCCACGACCGCCCCAGAGCCTGTCGGCCGAGGAGGTCGGCGCTTGGGTGTCCGGCCGGATCGACGAGGGGCGTTGTCCGCGCACGACCAATGCCGACGTCTCGGCCCTGCGTCTGTTTTACAGGGACGCGATGGATCAGCCCGAGAAGGTGAGGAACCTCTACTGCCGGCGTGTCGCCGACCGCCTTCCCCGCTCCATCCCGGAGGCCGACGTCGGCCTCCTGATCGACGGCATCGACGACCTGCGCTACCGCACCGCCGCTCTGGTCGCCTACGGCTGCGCCCTGCGCATCCCGGAGGTCGTGGCGCTGCAGGTCCATGACGTCAGGAGCGAAGACGGGCTCCTTCACATCGCCTGCGGCAAGGGCGGCCACAAGCGCATGGCCTTCCTGCCCGACACGGTGCTCGAGGCCCTCAGAGACTACTGGAAGAACACCGTGCCGCATCCCGAAAGCCGGCTGTTCTACGGCGCCGGACCGGAGCGGCCGATGACCGCCGAAAGCCTGCGCACGGCCTTCAACAAAAAGCCGCGACCGAGTGGGCCTCGATCGCGGCATCACGTTCCACTGCCTGCGCCACGCGGTCGCCACTGATCTCTTGAGAACGCGGGGCGCAGATCAGCGTGGTGCAGGACTGTCTCGGGCACAAGTCACCCGAGGCGACGCGGGTCTGCGCCCGGGCCACGGGCGTCATGTACCGCACACTCGACCATCCGGTCAAAGAGGTGGCTCATGCCTGTTGAGTGAGCGCCCCCGACAAGCCCGGCGTGGCGGCGACCTTCCGCCGCGCCGGGCCCGCATACCGTGAGCGTCATCGCCTCGACGGCGATGCGCTGAAGGTCATGGCGTGCATCGAGCAGTGCCGCACGCCGGCGCTGGGCGGCACGCTGTATCGTTGCGGCGACTGCGGCCATCTCCATGCCGTCTGGAAGTCCTGCGGCAACCGTCACTGCCCGACCTGCCAGGGTGCCGCGGCGCACGCCTGGATGGAAAGGCAGGCCGCCTGCTTCCACATCGTCTTCACCCTGCCTGAGCCGGTGGCCCGCATCGCCCTGCAGAACCGAAAGGCGGTTCTCGGCATCCTGTTCCGCAGCGCCGCCGAGACCCTGCAGGTTATCAGCGCCGATCCCCGGCGCTGGTCGTCAGCGGTGCGGCGGTCGGCTCGCGCCTCCGCGGCACCTCGCCACGCTACCTGCTCGACAGCGTCAGGGCGGGGCTGGGAAGCGTGATCCTCGCTGTGGCCATTACGGGAATGCTGCCCTGGGCGGTCGCCTGCATCACGTCATTTCCCTTCCTGCAGGTGCTGCTCGCCTACGCTCCAGGCGGTGTCGAGACGATGACGGTCCTGTCGCTTTCCCTGGGTCTCGACCCGGCCTTCGTCGCCGGCCATCAACTGCTGCGATTTCTCGCCGTCGTCCTTATCTCCGAAGGTCATGCGGTGATTCTTGTCGATCCTGAAAATCTGAAAGTTGTGAATCGGCTGCTGAACGGTTTCGAGGGCAAGCTTACGGCATCGAGATGGGCGAGGATCAACCTCTGTTCCCAGGACACGGCGAACCGGGACATCCGCGATCTGACAACTGCACGTCTCTGACGAGCGACAGCCCGATCAGGGACGGCGCTCTGGAAACGATCCAACATCAGGCCGCGATTCCGCGACCTGACCCTCACCAACCCGCCGACTGCCGGCTGGTACCGCCCCAGAGGATGACCACGACGTCCGCCTGCCGCCGCGTTCGGGCCGAAATCACGACGCTTTCATTCCTGACACCCCTGAACATCGCGATCCAGAGCGCTCGTTCACATTGAGGTCGAACGTTGAAGAAACAACGCCCGGTTGATCCCGAGCCATTCAGGCCGCAGCAAACCTGCGGATATCCACCGGCTTGCGGACATGCTGCGCCTGCCAGAGATCATATTGCATCTGCTGAGTTAGCCAGCTTTCAGGACTGCCACCGAATGCCTCGGACAGTCGAATCGCCATCTCCGGCGAGATGCCGAGGCGGCCGTTGAGCAGGAGCGAGAGCGTGTTGCGCGAGACCGCGAGCCCCTTCGCGGCCTCGGTCACCGTGAGGCCAAGAGGTTCGAGACACTGGCGCCGAATGAACTCACCGGGGTGCGGCGGATCGTACATCAACATGGAAGAATCCTCGCTAGTGGTAGTCCAGGTAGTCAACATCAGCGGCATGGCCATCCTCGAACCGGAAGATTACCCGCCAGTTGGCGCGGACTGTCACCGCCCAAAACCCGGCATAGTCCCCACGAAGCGAATGCAACCGGAACCCTGGCAGGTCCATGTCTCCAGGAGCGATAGAGGCATTCAGACGCACCAAGATGTCTCTCACTCTCTCTCGGTGTTCCGGATGGATGCGCCGTTCTTCGCCGCGTTCCATGAAACGCCGAAGCGTCCGGCTCCTGAAGTTCCTTATCATGACAATCCGTAATATGCCCTATTGCAGATGTCAAGAAACCTTTGCGCTGTGGCGATTTTTGGCGACGTGCGGCATGGGTCCAGCCCGCGCGGCCCCTTTGCCGCCGCCCCACCAGCCCTTGAGCCGGCGTCGGGCGGCCGGATTGGCGGTGTGGCGGCGGATTTCGGGCGTGGTCGAGGCCCGGAGGCGGCGTCCAGGCGTGCGGAAGCCCTCCGCTCAGACGGATCCCGCGGAGATCGAGCGGGCGTGTCAGCCTGGATCAGCCGGTATCGGGCGGGGTGCCTGCGCGAACGAGGCTGCGCATCAGGTGAGGTTGCCGCTCCTCGGCGCTGGCGTGAGCCAGGGCCATCATGACGGCCAGGCCCCGGATGTGGTGGTGCTCGAAGCCGAAGTTCTGGTCGAGACGGGCGTTGATTCTCTCCAGCGCCGAGCGTGAGCGAGCTGCGCGATGTCGGGGTGAAGATGCGGCGGTCGGTGTCGAGGGGGACACGGACAATGCGGCCATAGCCGTTTGTCTGACAGTCGCCGGCGGCCTCGCAGTCCTTGCGGCCCTTGCAGTCGAACCCGCAGGCCGCTGCGGGGCACCGGTACTTGAGGGTTCCCCTCGTTGCCTCGAAGCCGTGGAAGGCGAGGTCACGCTCGATGCCGGTCTCGGGACAGGTGCAGCGCACCTCGCCGCGTTCCGTGTAGACGATGGTATCGGCCCTGTCCGCATGGAGCGGCCGGGCTCCGCCTTCCCGTCGCGCCACATCAGACGTGTGTCGATGATCGGGCGGATCCGCCAAGTGTGCCACAAGATTCTGGTTAGTGACGACTCTACGGCCATCATTAACCAGAATCTTATGGGAGAGCGCCGAAGCGTTCCTGGTAGACCTGGAGGATGGCGGCGGCCGTTTCCTCGACGGACCTGCGCGTCACGTCGATGACCGGCCAGCCGCGCTCCTCGTAGAGCCTGCGTGCGGCGGCGAGTTCGCGGCGCACCGAGTCCGGCTCGATGTAGTCGCTTTCGCCCGCCTGATGCAGCATTCTCATGCGGTTGCGCCTGACCTGCACCAGGCGCTCCATGTTCTGGCTGAGCGCCACGACGAGCGGCCTGGTGGCCTGGAGGAGTTCCTCCGGCGGCGCCATGCCGGGGACGATCGGCACGTTCGCCGCCTTGATTCCCCGGTTGGCGAGGTAGAAGCAGGTCGGCGTCTTCGACGTGCGCGAAACCCCGACCACGATGATGTCGGCATCGTCGAGATCGTGCGGCGACTGGCCGTCGTCGTGGCGCACGACGAACTGTATGGCGTCGACCTTCGCGAAGTAGTCGGCATTGAGTGTGTGCTGGCCGCCGGGCTGCCCCTTGATCGGCTGGTCGAGGTAGCTCGAGAGGGCCCCCAGAACGGGGTCGAGCACCGGCACGCAGAGGACCCCCAGTCCCTGGCAGCCGCCGACCAGCTGGTCGCGCCGCGCCGTGCTCACCAGCGTGAAGATGACGATGCCCGGACAGCTCTCCAGAGCCTTGAGGATCCTGTCGACCTGGCGCGGCGACCTCACGAGCGTCCAGACATGCTCGACCGCCTCCACGTCCTCGAACTGGGCGATGGCCGCCCGGCCCACGGACAGGACCGTCTCGCCTGTCGCATCCGATACGAGGTGGACGTGAACCCTGGTCATGATTGTGGGGACAGGAAGCCGGTCACATTGTGAACTATCCGTCCTTGCGGAGGCCGGCACAAGCCGTCACGACCCTGTCTTGCCTCCATCAAGACGTTGCTGCCCAGGGACAACCGCCCGGCCGGCGCCGTGGACATCGTGAACGCGCCGCATCCTTCCACCGCCAGTCCGGAGGCAATGCACAACCCCGATCCGCGGCCAATGGCGGCATTCCCGGGGAGCGTGCCGCATTCCTGCACAGGCCCCCGTCGGTGAGCCTGCGAAGGGGCCGCCTGTTGACAGCCCTGCCGACGCATCGCCATCCACACAACCCACACGTTTCACCATCATCACATTACTTTCATCTATCTGTTTTTTGATGATGGGGGGTCTGGTGCACGCGTGGCCGGCCCCCTTACCCTTGCCGCCATGACCGCCCACAAACCCGTCATCGCAGTCCTGAAGGGTTCGACCATGACGCCGCCGCCCGTGTGGTTCCTGCGCCAGGCCGGCCGCTACCTTCCCGAGTACCGCAGGCTGCGGGCCGAGGCCCCCGACTTCCTCGCGCTCTGCAACACGCCGGACCTTGCGGCGGAGATCACCCTGCAGCCCGTCAGGCGCTTCGCTCTCGATGCGGCCATCGTCTTCTCGGACATCCTCGTCGTTCCCCACGCCATGGGCCGCGCGGTCCGGTTCTTCGAAGGCCGCGGTCCCGTCATCGAGCCGCTGCGCCGCCGGGCGGAGGTCGACCGCCTGGAGCCCGGCAGGGCCGTCGACGGCAATCTTGCCCTCATGGAGACGCTCGGCCGCGTCTCCATGGACCTTGACGAGGGCACGGCGCTGATCGGCTTTGCCGGCGGGCCCTTCACGGTCGCCGCCTACATGATCGACGGTGCGGGCGGCGACTTCCCGGTGACGCTCTCGATGATGGAGGACGACCCCTGCCTTCTCGACGGCCTGGTCGACAAGCTGGCCGAGGCCGCCGCCCGGCTGCTCGTGGCCGAGATCGACGCGGGAGCCGAGGCCGTGCAGGTGTTCGACAGCTGGGCGGGCCTTCTCGGCGACGACGCGAGGTTCAGGCGATGGTCGATCGACCCGATACGGCGCATCGCGGGCGAGATCGCCGCCGCCCGGCCGGGCGTCCCGGTGATCGGATTTCCCAGAGGCGCCGGAAGACGCTACGCGTCGTTTGCGCGGGCGACGGGTGTCGACGCCCTCCAGGTCGACCAGGGGATCCCGCTGGCGGCCATGCGGGAGCTGCAGGCGATCTGCCCCGTCCAAGGGAACCTCGATCCGGGCATCCTGCTGGCCGGCGGCCCGCGGCTCGCCGCTGCGGCCGGAGCCATCGTCGACGGCCTCAAGGGGGGAAGCCACGTGTTCAATCTCGGCCACGGTGTCGTCAAGGAGACCCCGCCCCGTCACGTGGCCGACCTGGTGCGCGCCGTCCGGGAGGGCCGGCCATGCTGAGAACCGCCGTCGTTCTGTTCAACCTGGGAGGGCCCGACTCGCCCCGGTCCATCCAGCCGTTCCTCAACAATCTCTTCAACGACCCCGCCATCATCGGCATTCCCTGGCCGCTGCGTCCGCTTCTCGCGTCGGTGATCTCCCACCGCCGGCAGAAGGAGGCCCGCAGGATCTACGACCGTATCGGCGGCAGCTCGCCGCTTCTCGAGAACACGCGCCTCCAGGCCGAGGCCCTGGAGGCGGCCATGGACGACGAGGGCCTCAAGGTCTTCGTCGCGATGCGCTACTGGCACCCGATGAGCGAGGACACGGCGATCGAGGTTGCCGAATTCAAGCCGGACCGGATCATTCTCCTGCCGCTCTACCCCCAGTTCTCGACGACCACCACGGCCTCGTCGCTCCGTGAATGGCGGCGCGCGTGGCGGCGCCACGGCGCCGATGTTCCCACGCGCGCGGTGTGCTGCTGGCCGCGCCAGGAGGGTCTGGTGGCCTGCCATGCCGGGCTGCTGCGCGAGGCCCTGGAGGAGGCCGCGGGCGCGCCCGTGCGGGTTCTCTTCTCGGCGCACGGGCTGCCCGAGACGGTCATCCGCGGCGGCGATCCCTACCAGTGGCAGGTCGAGCAGACCTCCGCGGCCGTCGCCCGGGCGGCAGGCCTCGGGGAGGGTGACTGGACGGTGGCCTACCAGTCCCGCGTCGGGCCCCTGGCATGGATCGGACCGTCCGTCGAGGAGGAGATCGAGAGGGCCGGACGGGAGGACCGCGGCGTCGTCGTCGTTCCGGTCGCCTTCGTCAGCGAACACAGCGAAACCCTGGTTGAACTCGACATCGAGTACCGGGAGCTCGCGCACGGCGCCGGCTGCACGCCCTACATCCGCGTCGCCGCACCCGGATGCGATGCGCGCTTCATCGCCGGCCTGGCCGGGATCGTCAGGAGCGTGCGCGACGGCGACCGGCCGGATCTCGCCGCCGAGTGCGGCGGCCGGTCCTGTCCGGCGGGCCTTCGCAAGTGCCCCTGCCCGGTGCGCTGACATGGAAGGCTTCCTCGGCACCTGGCACCCGGCCTTCAAGGCGCTTCACATCCTGGCGGCGATCTTCTGGATGGCGGGCATGCTCTATCTTCCCCGGCTGTTCGTCTACCATGCCGCAAGCGCTTCCGGGTCGCCGCAGTCGCAGACCTTCAAGGTCATGGAACGGAGGCTGCTGAAGGGAATCATCAATCCCGCGATGGTCGCTGCCTTCGCCCTGGGCATCGCGCTGATGCTCGACGCCGGGCCCGCCCTGTGGGCGCAAGGATGGTGGCACGCGAAGCTCGCCGCGGCCCTGGCGATGGCTGGCGCGCACGGCTTTCTCTCACGCTGCCGGCGCGCCTTCGCCGAGGACCGCAACGGGTATTCCCCGCGGTTCTTCCGGTTGATCAACGAGGTTCCCACGGTACTTCTCGTCGTCGTCGTCGTCATGGTGGTCGTGCGTCCGTTCTAGAAATCCCGATTGACTTCCGGGTTCGGGGTGCCCTAGGGTCCGCCCGTCTCTTGAGATTGCCGGTTTCGTCGAACCACCCGCCTGCGCGGGACGCCGTCCGGCGGTGCGATCTCCAGGTGCGACAGACGTTCCTTCTCCCATTCCTTCGCGATCATCGGGGTGCACCATGACTGCAACGGGCAGTGAAGACATTCAGGCGAAACTGGCGCCCATCAGCCAGGGTGCGCTCAATCTGCAGGAGTTGAAGAACAGGAAGCCCCAGGAGCTTCTCGCCTGCGGCGAGGAACTCGGCATCGAGGGCGCCAGCGTTCTCAGGAAGCAGGATCTCATGTTCGCCATTCTCAAGGAGATGGCGGAACAGGACGTCCCCATCTGCGGCCAGGGAGTCCTCGAGGTGCTGCCCGACGGCTTCGGATTCCTTCGCAGTCCGGAGGCCAACTATCTCCCCGGCCCCGACGACATCTATATCAGTCCGGGACAGATACGCCGTTTCGCCCTGAAGACGGGCGACACGGTGGAGGGGACGATCCGCAGCCCCAAGGAGAACGAGCGCTACTTCGCGCTCGTCAAGCTCAACCACATCAATTTCGAGGAACCCGACGCGACGCGCCACAGGGTTCCGTTCGACAACCTCACACCGCTCTATCCGGAAGAAAAACTCAACCTGGAGGTCCAGGATCCCACGAGGAAGGACCTCTCCACCCGCGTGATCGAGCTGATTTCACCGCTCGGCAAGGGCCAGCGGGCCCTCCTGACGTCACCGCCGAGGGCCGGCAAGACCGTGCTGATGCAGAACATCGCCCACGCGATCGAGACCAACCATCCGGAGGTCTATCTCCTGGTCCTGCTCATCGACGAGCGGCCCGAGGAGGTGACCGACATGCAACGGCAGGTCAAGGGCGAGGTCATCGCCTCGACGTTCGACGAACCGGCCAGCCGCCACGTCGCGGTGTCGGAGATGGTGATCGACAAGGCCAAGCGCCTCGTCGAGCAGCAGCGGGATGTTGTGATCCTTCTCGATTCCATCACGCGCCTTGCGCGCGCCTTCAACACGGTCGTGCCGTCCTCGGGCAAGGTCCTCACCGGCGGCGTCGACGCCAATGCGCTGCAGCGGCCCAAGAGGTTCTTCGGCGCGGCGCGCAACATCGAGGGCGGGGGCAGCCTCACCATCATCGCCACGGCTCTGGTCGAGACGGGAAGCAGGATGGACGAGGTCATCTTCGAGGAGTTCAAGGGCACGGGCAATTCCGAGATCGTCATGGACCGCAAGATCGCCGACAAGCGCATCTTCCCGGCCATCGACATCGGCAAGTCGGGAACCCGCAAGGAGGAGCTCCTGGTCGGCAAGGCCCAGCTCTCCAAGATGTGGGTGCTGCGGCGCATTCTCATGCCCATGGGTGCCGTGGATGCGATGGAGTTTCTCATCGAGAAGCTCAAGCATACGAAGAACAACGACAATTTCTTCGATTCCATGAACACCTGACCGCTCCGCCGCCGGCTGATCCGGCATGATCATCCGACGGGCGCTGCTGTCGGTCACCGACAAGACGGGTCTCGAAGACCTGGCGCGGTTCCTCCACGGACACGGCGTCGAGCTGATCTCGACGGGAGGCACGGCGGGCGCCATCGCCGCGGCGGGCGTTCCGGTGACGCAGGTGGCCGACGTCACGGGATTTCCCGAGGTCCTGGACGGCAGGGTGAAGACCCTCCATCCGTCGGTCCACGGCGCCATCCTGGCACGGCGCGATCACGCGGACCATCGGCGCAGCATGGAACGTCACGGCTGGACGGCGATCGACCTCGTCGTCGTCAATCTCTACGCCTTCGAGGAGACGGTGCGGCAGGAGCGGGGCTGGGACGAGACGGTCGAGGCCATCGACATCGGCGGGCCGGCCCTCATCCGCGCGGCGGCCAAGAACCATGCCTTCGTGACCGTCCTGGTCGAACCCTGCGACTACGGGCAGCTGAAGGAGGAGATGGAGGCCCGGGACGGCGCGACATCGCCGGAGTTCCGCCGCAGGCTTGCCTCCACCGCCTTCCAGAGAACGGCGGCCTACGATGCGGCCGTCGCCGCGCGCTTCCTGCGGGAAACCGGCGAGACGTTTCCCCGAAGGCTTGCCGTGAGCGGCTCCCTCAGCCAGGTGCTGCGCTACGGCGAGAATCCCCACCAGGCCGCGGCGCTCTTCAGCGACGACACCGGGGACCCGGCCGCCGCGACGGCCCGCCGGATCGGCGGCAGGGACCTCTCCTACAACAACCTGGGCGATGCCGATGCGGCCTTCGAGGCGGTGGCCGAGTTCGCGCCCGATGCCGAGGGTCCCGCGGTCGCCATCGTCAAGCACGCCAACCCCTGCGGCGTGGCGCTCGGAGAGTCCCTCGAGGACGCCTACCGCAAGGCGCTGGCCTGCGATCCGCTCAGCGCCTTCGGCGGCGTGGTCGCCGCCAACCTTCCCCTCGACGGCGCCGTGGCGTCGCGGATCGCGGAGATCTTCACCGAAGTCGTGATCGCGCCGGACGCCAGCGAGGAAGCGCTCCGGATCCTGGCGTCGAGAAAGTCCCTCAGGGTCCTCCTGACCGGCGGCCTGCCTTCGGCGGCGCCGTCACCGGCGATCCGCTCGATCGGCGCCGGCATCCTGGTGCAGACCCGCGACCGGCGGCGCGTCGCGGCCGCCGACCTCAGGGTCGTCACGAAGAGGCGGCCCACGCCCGGGGAGCTCGACGACATGCTGTTCGCCTTCCGCGTGGTGAAGCACGTGCGATCCAACGCGATCGTCTATGCCAGGGCGGGGAGAACCCTCGGCATCGGGGCGGGACAGATGAGCCGCGTGGACAGCGCCGCCATCGCCCGCAGGAAGGCGGAGCGCGCCGGTCTCGCCGTCGACGGCTCCGTGGTTGCTTCGGACGCGTTCTTTCCCTTTGCCGACGGCCTCCTGGAGGCCGCCGAGGGAGGCGCGACGGCGGCCATCCAGCCCGGCGGCAGCGTGCGCGACGGCGAGGTCGTCGCGGCCGCCGACGAGCGCGGCATGGCGATGGTCGTGACGGGCGTGCGCCACTTCCGGCATTGACCGCCGATCACGGTTCCGCGGACCGCGAGGACTGCCTGAAGAGGATGTCGCGTTCCTCGTCGGTGGGTTCGCCGGACCTGCGGAATTCCTTGCCGAGGTCGACGGCCCGGCGCACGGCGGGCCTCTCCTTCAGTCTCTGGCGCCATTCCCCCAGGGCCGGAAAGCCGTCGAGACTTGCCCCGAGCGGCCGCGCGATGAGCACCCAGGGCCAGCAGATCATGTCGGCGATGGAGTAGTCGCTGCCGACGATCCAGGTGCGTCCGCGAAGCCGGCGCTCCAGCACGCCGAGGCAGCGGTCGTACTCCCCGAGGTAGCGTTCCAGGGCATAGGGGTGATCGCCCGGAGCGTAGTTCACGAAGTGGGAGAGCTGTCCGGCCATGGGCCCCTGGTTGCCCACCTGCCAGAAGAGCCATTCCAGGGTCTCTTTCTCCTCGAGCGGATCCCCGGACAGGAAACGGCCGTGCTTGCGTGCGAGATAGACCATGATGGCGCCGGATTCGAAGACCGTCACCGGTTCGCCGGGGGTCCCGCGGTCGACGATGGCGGGAATGCGGTTGTTGGGACTGGCCGCCAGGAACGGCGGCGCGAACTGTTCGCCCTTCGAGATGTCGACCGGGATCATGGTGTAGGGCACGCCGAGCTCCTCGAGGAGGATGGCGACCTTCCAGCCGTTCGGCGTCGGCCAGTAGTGGAAGTCGATCATCGTTCAGCGCCCGAAGACGCCCGACCGGCGCAGTTCGGCGATCTCGCCGCCGGCGAAACCGGCTTGCGCCAGGACCTCGTCGGTGTGTTCTCCCAGTCCCGCCCCCGGGATTCGCAGTTCGTACCCGGTCTTCGAGAACGATGCGGCGGGACGGGCCTGGCGGATGCGGCCGGCACGGGGGTGGTCGTGCTCGGTGAGGATGGCGTTGGCGAGGACCTGGGGGTGGCGGACCATGTCGTTGCGGTTGAGAACGGGCGCGCAGGGGACGTCGAAGGCCTCCAGGCGCTCGAGCCAGAAGGCGCCGGGCGCGGTTCTCAGGACCTCCTGGGTGAGTTCCAGCCGGGCATTGATGTTGCGCTGCCTGTCCGCCGGTGTCGCAAAGCGGGCGTCGGTGAGCCACTCCGGCCGCTCGAGCGCGCCGGCCAGGGCCCGCCACTCCTTGTCCTGCTGGACCGCCACGGAAATGTAGCCGTCGGCCGTCTCGTAGATAAGGTCGATGAAGCTCTGGGCGTGCTGCTGGGGGATGCCGCGGTCGATCATGGTCTGCGATTCCATGTCGGATCCCCAGAGGAAGGCAATCACGGCGTCGAGCATGGAAAGATGGATCGCCTGGCCCTGGCCGGTCCTCTGCCGGGCGAAGAGCGCGGCGGCGATGGCCTGGGCGGCGACGAGGCCCGTCAGCTTGTCGGGAAGGATGGTGCGCACCAGGCGCGGCCTCGCCTCGTCCGATCCTCCCTGGATCGTCGTCAGGCCGGACAGCGCCTGGATCAGCGGGTCGTAGACGGGCTTGGCGGCAAAGGGTCCGGTGATTCCGAAGCCGCAGATCGAGACGTGGATGATGGAAGGCGCATGCCGCCGGACGCTCTGCTCGCCCACGCCGATGCGTTCGGCGACGCCGGGACGGAAGTTCTGGACCAGCACGTCGGCGTCCCGTGCGAGGCGCATGAGGACGGCAAGGCCCCGGGGATGCTTGAGATCGATGGCGATCGAGCGCTTGTTGCGGTTGTTGTTGAGGTAGGACGCGGCCAATCCCCGCGAGTCGGAAGACATCCGCCTTGTCGTGTCGCCGCCGGTCGCGGGGTTTTCCACCTTGATCACGTCCGCGCCCTGATCGGCGAGCAGCATCGTTGCCGCCGGTCCGGAGACCATGCCCGTCAGGTCGATCACACGCACGCCGTCAAGTGGTCCCGCCATAGCCCTCGTTCCGGAATGCGGCCGGCTCCCCGGGGCGATCTATACATCGAAACCGCGGCCGCGAGGAACCGCGGCCATCATGGACAGGGTCGTGCCGCCGGACTAATGTCGGCCGGCTCACGGCAGGTTGCGGTCCGGCATCGGGGAGAGGCGGAACATGGTCGACAGCAGCTACCCGGACTGGGAGACCTTTCTGGCGACGAGCTTCGCCGGCAGGCGGGAGTTTCCCCTCGTCGCCCCGGAAACGCCGTCCTTCATGTCGCAGCCCGTCGCGCGGGAAGCGGCCGACCTCGAGGGCGCGGACGTCGTCATCATCGGCGCCCCCTATGTCGCGGCCGAGGACGGCAAGTACGCCGGCGTTCCCCTCGAGGAATGGATCGAGGCGCCCAAGAGGGTCCGCCAGCAGTCGGCGCGCTATCCCGGCGGCTACGTCCAGGATTTCGACCTGGAGCTCTTCGATCACATCAGGATGGTCGACTACGGCGACGCCGATATCCCCGCGGAGGTCATGAACGACCAGAGGCCCGAGCTGATCCTCGAGGCCCAGGCCGCCGTGGAGGCCAAGTGCAACGACGCCATCCGGGCGGGCGCCGTGCCCGTGGTGATCGGCCAGAACAGCCCGTGCGGCAGCTTCGCCATCGCCAAGGCCTGCTCGGAGAACACCGGCGGCGCCGTGGGCTGCGTCAGCCTCGACACCCACTGGGACGCGCAGCCTCTCGATTACCTGACCGGCGATCCGCGCATCGCGGGAGCGGCGTCCTGGAAACACAAGATGTACGAGTATCTCGACAACATGTACCCGCGGCACCTGGTCGAGATCGGCGAGCGCGGGATGCTGGAGAGCAGCGACATCGTCCGCCGCTACCTGAAGGAAGGCGCGCGCTTCATCTCGTCCTGGGAACTCCGCAGCGGTCTCGGCATCGAGGGCTGCGTCCGGGAGCTCGACCGGGCCTGGGACGGCACGAGCGGCGTCTATGCCCACTTCGACATGGATGTCATCGGCGGCGCCGGCCCGGCCCCCGGAGACATCCTGGGGGAGCTGGTCGAGCCGATCGCCATGACGGACTACGAGGTGATCCGCATCGCCCACGAAATCGGGCGCAGGGGCCTCACGGGATTCAGCTTCATCTGCATTCCTCCCGGCTCGGCGGCCGTCTACAGGGTGATCGTCTACATCATCGTCTACCTGGCCGCCGGCATGGCGCTCTCCAGGCTGGAGAAGCGGGGCCGCTGACATGTCCATGAGCGACGGGGCGGGCGTCCGCTACGAGCCGGACGGCAAGCCTCCCTTCACCCAGACGGTCGGCCTGGGCGTCCAGTTCGCCGTCCTGGTGGTGACCGGCATCGTCCTCACGCCGGCGATCGTCGTGCGCGCCGCCGGCGGCGACGACGTCTTCCTCGTCTGGGCGGCCTTCGCCGCGCTCGTCGTGAGCGGCCTGACGACGGTCCTGCAGGCGTACCGGGTGGGGCCGTTCGGCGCCGGCTACGTTCTCATCATGGGGACCTCGGGCGCCTTCATCGCGGTCTGCGTGACGGCGCTCGCGGAGGGCGGACCGGCGATGCTGGCGACGCTCGTCCTCCTGTCGTCCCTGGTGCAGTTCTCGCTTGCGCGGCGCCTGTCGCTGCTGCGCCGGATCCTGACGCCGACCGTCACCGGCACGGTCATCATGCTGATCCCGGTCACGGTGATGCCGATCATCTTCCCCATGCTCGGCGACGTGCGCGCCGATGCGGAACCGGAGGCCGCGGTCCTGGCCGCCGCCGTCACCGTCGTGGTCATCATCGCGGTCGCCTTCGCCAGCAGGAAGTTCCTGCGCCTGTGGGCGCCCATTATCGGCATCGCCGCGGGCTGCGCGGTTGCGGCGTGGTACGGCCTCTACGACGTCGAACGCGTCGCCGCGGCGGACTGGATCGGCGTGCCGTCCACCGGCTGGCCGGGCTTCGTCTTCGATCCCGGTCCCTCGTTCTGGCCGCTTCTGGCAGCCTTCGTCTTCGTCACCTACGTGGGCGCGATCGAGACCGTGGGCGATGCGGTCGCCATCCAGTCGGTCTCGTGGAAGCAGCCGCGCGCCATCGACTACCGGGCCGTGCAGGGCGCGGTCTCGGCGGACGGTGTCGGCAACCTGCTGTCCGGCCTGGCGGGCACCGTCCCCAACACCACCTATTCGACCAGCATCGCGGTCACCGAGCTCACCGGCATCGCGGCGCGCCGGATCGGCATCTGTGTCGGCATCGTCCTGCTGCTGATGGCCTTCGTGCCGAAGTTCGCGGCTGTCGTTCTCGCCATCCCGAGCCCGGTCGCCGCGGGCTACGTGACGGTCCTGCTGAGCGTCCTCTTCATTGCCGGCATCCGGCTCGTGGTCCGCGACGGCGTCGACTACCGCAAGGGCCTCATAGCGGGCGTTTCGTTCTGGGTCGGCACCGGTTTCCAAAGCGGCACCATCTTCCCCGACCTCCTCGGACCGTGGTGGTCGGGCCTGGTGGGCAACGGCATGACGGCAGGCGGCATCACCGCGGTCCTGCTGGCGGTGTTCCTCAATCTCGTGTCGCGCCGGAGCCGGAACCTGAAGACGACCCTGGGCAACGAAGACCGGCCCGGGATCGCCGAGTTCCTGCGCAAGGTGGCGCGGGACGGCGGCTGGAGCGCCGAGCAGGCGGAACGGCTCGTGCTCGTCGGCGACGAATCGCTCGAGGCGCTGACGAACCCCGAGGATCCATCCGCCGAATCGCGCCGCCTCGTCGTCAAGGCGCGCGGCGAGGGATCCTCGATCGACCTCGAGTTCGTCACGACGGGCGGCGACAGCAACATCGAGGACCAGATCATGCTGCTCGGCGAACAGCCCGACCGCCACCTCGTCGAGCAGGAGCTCTCGCTGCGGCTGCTCCAGCACTACGCGTCGTCGGTTCGCCACCAGACATTCACCGATGCCGAGATCCTCACCGTGCGCGTCGACCCGCCGGAGGAGACGGTGCATCCGGCGCTGGCCTGAGAGGAGGAGTCACGCGTGCCGGTTCCGACGAAGCCCGCACGGGCGCGGCAGCTGCTGCCGAAGGAGTGCTACTTCTCGCCGGGATGGTTCGAGCGCGAGCACCGGGAGCTGTTCAGCCGCTCCTGGGCCTTCGCCTGCACCGTGCACGACGTGCCGGAGGCGGGGGACTACGTCGCCGTCGGGATCAACAGCCATCCCATGATCGTCGTGCGCACCAGGGACGGGTCGTTGCAGGCCTATCACAATACCTGCCGCCACCGGGGCACCCAGATCTTCGAGGAGGGCCGCGGCAACTGCCGCCACGGGATCGTCTGTCCCTATCACGCCTGGACCTACAACGCCGATGACGGCAGCCTGCGCGGCCTGCCCAAGAAGGACCTGTGTTTCTCCGGCCTGAAGGTCGCCGACTGGCCGCTCCACCGCGGCAGCGTCGGGACGCTCGGCGACCTGGTCTTCGTCAATCCGCAGGCCGAACCCGGCGAGGACTTCGCCGCCTGGACCGGATCGATGCCCGAGACCCACATGTGGCCGCACTCGCTCGAGGGACTGTCGGAAAAGCGGCGTGTCCGCTACGACATCGCCTGCAACTGGAAGGTGTTCTGCGAGAACGCCATGGACGGCTACCACCTGAGCTATCTTCACGACCGCACGCTCATGGGTCCCGATGTCGAGAACCAGGACTGGGACGCCGTCGGCCGCCACTGGGTCTTCATCGCCTTCGAGGAGAATCCGACCAGGCGCAACTCGCGCTTCAGGGACATCCCAGGAACCGGACTCGAGGGCCGGCGCCCGGTCGTCTGGCAGTTCTTCCCGAACTCGGGCGTCCTCGCGACGTCGGTGTTCTTTTCGGCCTACGTCATCGTTCCCGTCGCCCCGGAACGCTGCCATCTCGAGCTGCGCACCTGGATGGCGCCCCGCGAGGGCGACGACCTCAGGCGCCCCAGCGGCCGGCTGAGCGGGACGAGCGGGCACGGCCACATCATGAAGGACGGCAAGCGCTACATCTCCCTCGACACGCTGGGCTGCCACGCGATGGAGGCGCAGGACTTCCAGATCGAGGACATGTGGGTGGTGGAACAGCAGCAGAAGGCGTTTCATTCGCCGATGATGAAGGTCGGCCGGCTGGCCGACCACGGCGAGACCTCGCTGACGTTCTTCCAGGCGAACATCCTCGACCACGTGCCCCTCGACACGGCGCCCTGATCCGAGTTTCCTGCGGCGCTGCATCGCGGGCATTCGCGCGTTCATGGGGTGGCTGCATTCCCCGGCGAGGTCATGCCGTTGGGTTGGCTCTACCCGGACCTTGCCGCCGGCGGGTTGATGTCCCTCTGCAACGGTTCGTCCTGCGCCACAGGATTCGTCACCGGCGCCGTGCCCACGGCGGCAGGACGGCTTCGCCTGACCCAGCGGATCCTCGTCCTGGCCGCGCCGCTCGATGTCTGAGATCCTGCCCTTGGCGGAGCGTTCCCGCCGTCCTGGCGACGGCGGCGCGTACGGGAAACGGCCGGGCACTCGCGCACAACCCGTTCTACCTGCCGCCCGGACCCGGCTGCCCGAACGGCCGCGCGATTTCGACCAGCGGCTTTCACGACCACCAGGCCGGCGCGATCTCTGGGAGCGGCCGCGCAAGGTGCAACAGGCATGACAACGCGCCGTCTCCAGGCGAACCACCGGCACAGTCGGCGGGGCATGGACCGGGAGGCAACGACGGGAACGGCAATCTCACTCGTCACCGCCTCGGTGAACCGGAGCGGCGCATGACGACCCTGGAGACCAAGGTGGACACGCTCGTGCAGACCTCGCCGACAAAGCCTATGTTCTGCGATGGTTCGGGATAATTATCGCCATTTTCGCCTTGACGCCGATTGGCCATGTCGCGCTGCGCACATGGCCCCCCGCAGGCTGATGGTCATTGCCGCCCGCGAATCGTCACAGCGTCATCGCGAGCCTGCGTCCCTCGAAGATCGCCATGGCGGCGGTGCGCGCCGCGACGCCGTCCCCGACGCTGTGGATCTCGAGATCGTCGCCGGCGAGGTCCCGTGCGAGTTCGTCCTCGACCGTGTTGGTCGTGGCGAGCACGAGGCTGTCGAACTCGCGGTCCTCGGTATCGCCCGTGTAGAGGTTCATCAGCGTCGCCGTGGTGCCGTTCCACGCCGCGAGGGCGTGGCCGCAGATCACCTCGACGCCGTACTTCCAGAACCTCTCCCGCGTGGTGTCGCCGGTGCGCGAGTGGTCGAGCTGCTCGGCGGCCTTCTCCGCCGCGGTGACGATCGTGACCATGTGCCTTTGCTGCGCAAGATGCAGTGCAGTGCCGGACGCAGGCCACCACCCGTTGATATCGTCGAGGAGGAGAACGTTGGTTCCGGGGATCACGGCGCCCTCAAGGACGTCGTGGACCGTCGACACGTTGTCCTGGTCGACCCCGGGCAGGCGGTCGAGGTGGGGAAAGGCGCGCTGGAAACCGGTCCTCGTCGGCACCGAGCCCGTGCCGAGGACGACCGCATCGGCGCCGGAGCGCCGCACGTCGTCGGCCGTCATCGCCGTGTTGACAAGGATGCGGACCTGGAGCTTCTCGAGCTGGTCGCGGTACCACGTCAGGAGCTCGCCGATCTCGCCCCGCTCGGGCTGGCCGGCGGCGAGGCGGAACTGTCCGCCGATCTCGCCTGTCTTCTCGGCCAAGGTCACGCGATGGCCCCGCTCGGCCGCGACCCTCGCGCTCTCCAGACCGGCGGGTCCGCCGCCGACCACCAGGACATGGCGGGGTGTGGGGGCCGGCGCCGTCCGGTCGCCGTCCCATTCCGTTTCGCGTCCCACCGAGGGATTGACGAGGCAGGAAATCCAGTAGTCGCGAAGGCGCCGGCCGATGCACAGCTGGTTGCACGAGATGCAGGGACGGATGTCGTCGGCGCGGCCGCTTCGGGCCTTGCCGGCAAGGTGCGGATCGGCGATCTGGCCGCGCACGATGGAGACGAGGTCGCAGCGGCCGGCGGCGAGCGCCTCCTCGGCGCGGGCGGGAGTCTTGACCCTCGCCTCGGCCGTCACGAGGGCATGGCGGACCACGCTCCTGATCTCGGCGGCCTCGGGCGGGCCCAGGGGCGTGTCGAACTGGAAGCTCGGGACGATCTTGGAGAACTCGTTGAGATAGCTCCCGGTTCCGCACGAGAAGTAGTCGGCGAGGCCGCGCTCGTCGAGCCACGCGAAGATCTCCTGCTTGTCGGCCATGGTGAGACCGCCCGGATAGGGCTCGCCCCCGGACACGGTCATGCCGACGATGAAGTCCGGTCCGCAGGCCTTGCGGATTCCCTCGACGATCGTGGTCACGAAACGCAGCCGGTTCTCGAAGCTGCCGCCCCAGCGGTCGTCGCGGCGGTTGGTGAGCGGCGACCAGAACTGGTCGATCAGGCAGGAGTAGCCGGCGAAGAGGTCGACACCGTCGAATCCCCCTTCGCGGTCCCTGACGGCCTGGCGGACGAAGGCCTCGACGAGCTCCTCGACCTCGGCATCCGTCATCACGTGGCTGCCCCACGGATCGTGATGACTGACCTGGCCCGACGGCGACCAGTAGGCGGTCCAGGAGTTGTCCTGATCGCCATGGGCCCCGACATGGTAGATCTGGTGGCACATGACGGTGCCGTGCTCGTGGCAGGCGTCGGTGACCTTCCTGAAGTGGGGCACGACGGCATCGTCGGCGAGAAAGTTGCCGCGGGTCAGGATGGCCGTGGGATGGGGCGGGGTCGGCTCGACGACGATCATCGCCGCACCGCCGCGGGCGCGCTCGCGGTAGTAGCCCAGATGGCGGTAGAGCGGCAGGCCGCCTTCGGCCATGTTGGCCGTATGGGCGCCGAAGACGATGCGGCAGTGGAGCTCGTGCCCGCGAAGCTTCACGGGGCTGAAGAGTCGGGGGAAGGGAGCGGTGCCTGTCATCGATTGCTCATCAGTGTTGGGGGATCGAGGAGGCCGGCGAGGCCCGGCGCGTCGACCGCCGGCAGCGAACAGGTGCGCTCCCGGCAGACATAGGCCGCCGGCCGGCCGTCGACGACGCCCTTGCCGCGGGCAGGGTGGCCGGCGGGCAGGGAATCGCCGGGGGCGATGACCTGGACGACCGTATCCATGCGCCCGGCGCGCCATACCTGGCGGACGAGGGCGTCCGTCGCCTCGTCGCCGCGCTCGCCGACGATGACGACGACGGTGGCCCGTTCCAGGAGATCGAGATTGAGGAGCATGACCGCGTGGCCCGACGGACTGCCGGCGATATCGCGGGAGAATGTCGCCAAGATGGACTCGGCCCGCTCCCTGAAGGCCTCCTCGCCCGTGAGGTGCCAGAGTCTGGCGAGTACGCCGACCATGGTGCCGTTGCCCGACGGCGTCGCATTGTCGATGGCGGTCTTGGTGCGCACGATCAGGGAATCGGCGGTGTCGGCGGTGAAGAAGTAGCCGCCGCGCTCCCTGTCCCAGTAGTGGCGGTCGGCGACGGCGACCCAGGCCCGCGCGCGGTCAAGAAAGTCCGGATCGCCGGACACCTCGTGGAGGGCGAGGGCCGCGTCCGCCATGTGGCTGTAGTCGTCGATCATCGCGACATCGAGGACGGCGCCGGCGCGGGCGCTGTGCTTCAGGGTATCGCCGGACCCCATGGCCCCCGTCACGTGATCGAAGGCCCGCCGCGCCATGGCGATCCAGGCGGGGCGGGAGAACGCCGCCCCGGCGCGTGCCAGGGCGCGGATCATCAGGCCGTTCCAGTCGGCCAGCACCTTGTCGTCGAGGCCGGGGCGGGGCCGCGCCCCACGCCTCTCGAGAAGGCGCCGGCGCAGGGGGGCGAGCCTCGCCTCGGCCGCGCTGTCGGGCTCCCGCGCGAGGCAGTTGAGGATGGATTTCCCTTCCCAGTTGCCCTCGGGGCTCACGCCGTAGTGCTGCTTGAAGAACGCCGACTCGTCGCCCAGCGCCGCGTCGATCTCGCTCTGCGTCCAGACATAGAAGGCTCCTTCCTCGGCGTGGCCGTCGGCATCTTCCGAATCGGCGTCCAGGCTCGACGCGAAGGCCTGCTCGGGCGTCAGCATCTCGGCCTCGAGCCAGGCGACGGTTTCCTCGACCCTGCGGCGCCAGAGGTCGCGCCCGGTCACGAGCCACAACCTGGTGTAGTGCTCGATGAGCAGGCTGTTGTCGTAGAGCATCTTCTCGAAGTGCGGCACGAGCCAGAAGCGGTCGACCGAGTAGCGCGCCCAGCCGCCGCGGAGATGGTCGTAGATGCCTCCGCGGGCCATGGCGCCGGCGGAGACCTCGACGGCGCGGCGGAAGGACTCGCCCCGCCCCTTCCTCCAGGCGCGCAGCAGGAGGTCGAGGTCGCCGACATGGGGAAACTTCGGCGCGTCGCCCAGTCCCCCGTAGCGCATGTCGACGATCTCGAGCAGCCGATCCGCCGTGGTGTCGGCGATGCCTGCGGCAAGGGAGCCGGACGCCTCTTTGGCCGAAAGTCTCTCGAGAGCCTCGAGCAGGGCCGCACGGTTGTGCTCGACCTTGTCCCGGCGATTGCGGAACGTGTCCTCCACCGTGGCGAGGACATCGGCAAACCCCGGACGGCCGTACATGGCGGTCCGGGGAAAGTAGGTGCCGCCCCAGAAGGGCTCGCCCGCGGGCGTCAGGAACATGGTGAGCGGCCAGCCTCCCTGCTGGCCGAGGAGCTGGAGGGCGGACTGGTAGATGGTGTCGATGTCCGGGCGCTCCTCCCGGTCCACCTTGATGTTGACGAAGAGGGTGTTCATCACGCGGGCGACCGCGTCGTTCTCGAAGCTCTCGTGGGCCATGACATGGCACCAGTGACAGGCGGCGTAGCCGACCGAGAGCAGGATCGGCATGTTCGCCTCGCGGGCGTGGGCCAGCACCTCCCGGCGCCAGGGCTGCCAGTGCACCGGGTTGTCCCTGTGCTGGTGGAGGTAGGGGCTGGTTTCCCTGTCGAGGTTGTTGCGCCGGAAGTCCAGGGCCATAGTGCGATCTGCGGTTCACGTGACCCTACCCTGACCGCAGCATTCGACAATCTCAACCGGTAACCGCCATGAAAGTGACCATCGAAATCGACTGCACGCCCGAGGAGGCCCGCGCCTTCCTGGGCATGCCCGACATCCGGTCCATGCAGGACGAAGTCATGAGCGGACTGAAGGCCCGCATGAACGAGGCCGTCGCCAGGTTCGATCCCGAGACGATGCTGAAGGAATGGATGAGCACCTCGGGCGACGGCATGAACCAGGCGATGAAGATGTGGCGCCAGATGATGGAGAGGCCGTCCGCCGACTGAAGCGGCCGCGCGGCGTCATGACCATCTTCGCCCTGGCTTCCGCGCCCGGGCGCGCGGCCGTGGCGGTGATCCGCGTCTCGGGACCCGCAGCCGGCGATGCCGTCGAGCGCCTGACCGGGCGGCGCCTGCCGCGGCCCGCCGCGCGGTCCTGCGCCGGCTCCGCGGCGGCAACCCAGGCCCCGCGGTCGACGAGGCCCTGGTGCTCTGGCTCCCCTCGCCGGCCACCTTCACCGGGGAGGATACCGCGGAGTTCCATGTCCACGGCGGCCGGGCGGTCGTCCGGGCCGTTCTCGATGCCCTGGCCTCGATGTCCGGTCTGAGGGCGGCGGAGCCGGGGGAATTCACGCGGCGGGCGGTGCTCAACGGCAGGATGGACCTTCTTGCGGCCGAGGCCGTGGCCGACCTCGTCGCGGCCGACACGTCGCGCCAGCGCGATCAGGCCCTGAACCAGCTCCAGGGCGGACTGTCGGCGCTCTACGACGGATGGCGGGACCGCCTGGTCGCCTCGTTGGCAAGGCTCGAGGCCGTGATCGACTTTCCGGACGAGGATGTTCCGGCGGAGGTCTCCGCGGGCCTTGCCCCCGCCCTCGCGGCGCTGGAACGGGAGATGCGGGAGCATCTCGGCGATCCGAGGGGCGAGCGGCTTCGCGAGGGGCTGAGCGCCGTCATCCTCGGCGCGCCCAATGTCGGAAAATCCAGCCTCCTCAATGCTTTGGCCGGCACCGATGCCGCCATCGTCTCCGAGGAGGCGGGCACGACCAGGGACACGGTCGAGGTCGCCATGGACATCGCCGGCTTCGCCGTGACGGTCGTCGATACCGCGGGATTGCGCGAGACGGGGAACGGAGTCGAGGGCGAGGGTATCCGCAGGGCCCGCGCCAGGGCGGCCGCCGCGGACCTCAAGCTGCTCGTGGCCGATGCCTCGCGCTGGGCGGAGACCGTCGCCGCCGTCGCGGCGCTGCAGGGGGAGGACGCCGTCCTCGTCGCCGGAAAGGCGGATCTCGCGCGCCCTCCGGCCGGCGCGGAGGCCATCGCCCTCTCCCCGGCGACCGGCGAAGGCATCAGCGATCTCCTCGCCGCGATGGCGCAGCGCTTCGCAGACGCATGGGAGAATGCGGGCCTTTCCCCGTCGCGCGGCCGGCACCGTTCGGGACTCCTGCAGGCCGCCGATGCCTTGCGCCGGTGCCGCGGCCAGCTTCACGGCGACGTCACGCTGGCCGCCGAGGACCTGCGCCTGGCGGCGACGGCGCTGGGACGGCTCACCGGGCGGGTCGATGTGGAAGACCTGCTCGATGTCATCTTCCGGGAATTCTGCATCGGCAAGTGAGGCGGAATGTTTCACGTGAAACACGCGCTTTGACCGCATCGGGCGCGCTCACTACATTCCGTCCCATGGAACCTTCCCGCAGCCACGACGTCATCGTGATCGGCGGCGGCCACGCCGGCACGGAGGCGGCGGCGGCGGCCGCCCGCTGCGGCGCCGCGACGCTTCTCGTCACCCACCGGCGCGCGACGATCGGCGCCATGTCGTGCAATCCCGCCATCGGCGGTCTCGGCAAGGGCCACCTGGTCCGCGAGATCGACGCTCTCGACGGCCTCATGGCGCGGGCCATCGACCGGTCGGGCATCCAGTTCCGCGTCCTCAACGCCAGCAAGGGGCCGGCGGTCCGGGGACCGAGGGCCCAGGCCGACCGCACGCTCTATGCCCGCGCAATCCGGGATCTTCTGGAGGAGCAGGAGGGGCTCGGGATCGTCGAGGGAGAGGCCGCCGACATCGTCCTCGATTCCGAGGGACGGATCGTCGGCGTGGCGCTCGCCGACGGCCGGCGTCTCGCCGCCCGCGCCGTGGTGATCACGACGGGCACGTTCCTTCGCGGCATGGTGCATGTCGGCGAGGAGCACTGGCCGGCCGGACGCATCGGGGATGCCGCCGCCGTCGCGCTCGCGGCCACGCTGGAGCGCCACCGGTTCGCCATGGGCCGCCTGAAGACCGGCACGCCGCCGCGGCTCGACGGCAGGACGATCGACACGGCCGCCTGCGAGGTGCAGCCCGGAGACGACGCGCCCGAGCCCTTCTCCTGGCTGAGCGGCCCCGTCACGGTGCCCCAGGTGCCCTGTCACGTGACCGCCACGTGCCGGGCGACGCACGACATCATCCGCGCCAATCTTCACCGCTCGCCCATCCATTCCGGCGGGATCGACGGCATCGGACCGCGGTACTGCCCTTCCCTCGAGGACAAGGTGGTGCGGTTCGCCGATCGCGCCGGCCACCGGATCTTCCTCGAGCCGGAGGGACTCGACACAGCGACGGTCTACCCCAACGGCATCTCCACGTCCCTGCCGCGGGATGTCCAGGACGCTTTCGTGGCGACCATCCCGGGTCTCGCCAGGGCGCGGATCGAGCGTCACGGCTACGCCATCGAGTACGACTTCGTCGATCCCCGGGAACTCGCCCACTCGCTCGAGACCCGGCGGATTCCGGGCCTCTTCCTTGCCGGCCAGATAAACGGCACCACCGGGTACGAGGAGGCGGCGGGCCAGGGCCTCGTGGCCGGAATCAACGCCGCGCGTCTCGCCGGCGGCGAAGAACCCTTCGTCGTCGACCGCGCCGACGCCTACCTCGGGGTCATGATCGACGATCTCGTGACGCGGGGCACCCGCGAGCCCTACCGCATGTTCACAAGCCGGGCGGAGTACCGTCTTCTGCTCAGAGCCGACAATGCGGACCTGCGCCTCACCGAGAAGGGCCGCGGGGCGGGTTGCGTCACGGGCCCGCGGTGGCGGTCCTTCTGCCGGCGCAGGCGGGAGGTCGAAACGGCGATGGCGCGGGCGCGCGAGCTCCGCGTCACGCCGGATACAGCCCGGGCCGCGGGGTTCGACGTCAATCGGGACGGCCGCCGGCGCGACCTGTTCGAGCTGTCGGCGACCGCCGACGCCAGCCCCGTGCGTCTCGCGGGACTGTGGCCGGAAATCGCCTCATGGCCCGCTCACGCCCTCCTCCAGGTGGCGATCGCCGGTCGCTACGCCGGCTATCTCGGCCGCATGGAGGCCGATATCGCGGCCTTTCGCCGGGACGAGGGGCTCAGCCTTCCGTCCGGCCTCGACTACGGGCGGATCGGCGGCCTGTCGTCGGAATTGCGCGAGCGGATGGCGGCGGCCCGGCCGGCCACCCTCGGACAGGCGGCCCGCCTTCCCGGCGTGACGCCCGCCGCGCTGCAGGCGCTGCTGGCCCATGTCCGGCGCCGCGCCGCATGACCCGGGAAGAGGTGATCCGCCTGCTCGGTGTTTCACGTGAAACATCCGGGCGCCTGGAGGCCTACGTCGCGCTTCTCGAGGACTGGCAGCCGCGCCTCGGGCTGATCGGTCCGGGAACGGTGGACGACATCTGGACCACACACATCCTCGATTGCGGCCAGATCGCCCGTCATGTGCCCCGCAGCTGCAGGCGTCTCCTCGACCTCGGGACGGGGGCGGGCCTTCCCGGACTGGTGCTGGCCATGATGGGTGTCGAGGGGGTTGCCGTGGTGGAGAGCGACGAGAAGAAACTGGCGTTTCTTCACGCGGCGGCGAGGAGCTGCGACATCCCGGTCACCGTCATCGGCGCACGCATCGAGGATCTGCCGCGGGGCACGGCGGATGTCGTGACGGCGCGCGCCCTGGCGCCGCTCGAGGCCCTGATTCCCCTGGCGCTTCCCCTGCTTGGCGAGGGCGGCATCGCCATCTTTCCGAAGGGCGGGTCCCTGGACATGGAGCTGAAGACCGCCGCCCTTCGCTGGCACATGTGGTTCATGCGCCATGCCAGCCTGTCGGACAACCGCGGCAGCATCCTTGTCCTCGACAGGGTGTTCGCCGACACGAGACCGTGACCGGGAGATCCGCTCCATGATCACGGCCATCGTCAACCAGAAGGGCGGGGTCGGCAAGACGACAACGGCCATCAACCTTGCGACGGCCTTTGCCGCGGTCGGCCACCGGGTGCTTCTCATCGATGCGGACCCGCAGGGCAACGCCAGCACGGGTCTGGGGATCGAACAGTCCGCCAGGGTCGGGACGACCTACGACCTCCTTGGAGGGATGGAGGTCACGCCGGTGGCGACGGCAATCCCCGGTCTGGCCATCGTTCCGGCGACATCCGACCTCGCCGGCGCCGAGGTCGAGCTCGTGAACACGCCCGAGCGCCACGGTGTCCTCAGGTCGGCCGTCCGGAACCTCGCCCGGGACCGGGACTTCGTGCTCGTCGACTGCCCTCCGTCTCTGAGCCTGATCACGCTCAACGCCCTGGTGGCGGCGGGCGAGGTCCTCGTCCCGGTCCAGTGCGAGTTCTTCGCGCTCGAGGGTCTCTCCCTCCTCCTCGACACCATCGAGAGGGTGAGCAGCGCCTACAACCCGGCGCTTCATGTCGGCGGCATCGTCCTGACCATGTTCGACCGGCGCAACCGGCTGTCCCACGAGGTGGCGCTCGACGTCCGCCGCGTGATGGGGAACCTGGTCTATCGCACCGTGATCCCGCGCAACGTCAAAGTCAGTGAAGCCCCGTCGTTCGGTAAGCCTGTGATGTTACACGATATAAATTGCCCAGGCGCCCAAGCCTACATTCGCCTGGCCGCCGAGTACCTGCGGCGTCGCGGCGTCGCGAAGGGAGCAGGCCCATGACCAGGAAGAAGAGCCTCGCACGAGGCCTCGACGCCCTCATCGGGACGCCCAGGACGACATCGGGACCCGGCACCGCCGCCATCGCGGACCTGAGACCCGGGCGCTACCAGCCGCGGGAGCGGTTCGACGAACGGGATATCGGTCGCCTCGCCGACTCGCTCAAGGCCAACGGCATGATGCAGCCCATCGTGGCGCGGCCGGCGGGCGACGGCATGCTGGAGATCGTTGCCGGCGAGAGGCGCTGGCGGGCGGCGCAGAAGGCGATGCTTCACGACGTTCCCGTCATCGTCAGGGACATCACCGACCGGGAGGCGCTCGAGTACGGCCTCGTGGAGAATCTCCAGCGCGAGGATCTGGGTCCTCTCGAGGAGGCGTCGGGCTACGAAAGGCTGCGCGGCGAGTTCTCCCTGACCCAGGAGGAGATCGCGACACTCGTCGGCCGCAGCAGGGCTCACGTGGCCAACACCCTGCGCCTCCTCCAGCTCCCCGAGACCGTCCGCAAGCTGATCGAGGAGGGCAGGCTGAGCGCCGGCCACGGCCGCGCGCTCATCGGCATCGACGGGGCCGAGGGTCTGGCGCAACAGATCCTGAAGCGGGGCCTGTCGGTGCGACAGGCGGAGGCTCTTGCCCGCCGCGGCGCCTCGAAGCGGCGGAAATCGACTTCGAAGCGCGACGACCCCGACATCCGTGATCTCGAAAGGCGCTTGAGTGAGGCGACCGGTCTGAAGGTCGCCATCCGGTCGAAAGGCGAGGCCGGCAGCCTGGTTCTGTCCTACGGTTCTCTCGAGCAGCTCGACGACATCGTCGCCCGTCTCGGTGGCCGTCCGGCTCCCGGTTCCCCCGCCCGGTGACCCCGCCGTCAGGCCTGCCCGGCGTCGATGATGCTGCGGCGGATGTCGCGGCTGCGGCGGAAGAGTTCCTCGAGTTCCTTGCCCTCTCCCCAGCGGATGGCGCGCTGGAGCCGCGAGAGGTCCTCGCTGAAGCGCTGCAGCATGTCCAGAACGGCCTCGCGGTTGTTGAGATAGATGTCGCGCCACATGATCGGGTCCTGCGCGGCAATCCTGGTGAAGTCGCGGAACCCGGACGCCGAGTACTTGATCACCTCCTGCCGGGTGTGGGTCTCCATGTCGGCCACGGTGCCGACGATGTTGAAGGCGATCAGGGTTGGCAGATGGGAGGTCAGCGCCAGGACCTGGTCATGATGCTCCGGATCGAGGATGTCGACGGTGGAACCGGCGCGCCGCCACAGCTCGGCCACCCTGTCGACGGCGGCGCCGTCGGTACCGTCGGGAGGGGTGAGGACGCACCAGCGTCCCTCGAACAGCGTGTCGAAGCCGTGCTCGGGCCCGGACTGCTCGGTGCCGGCCAGCGGATGGCCGGGAACGAAGTGGACGCCTTCGGGAATGTGGGGCGCGACGTCGCGAATGACCGCCTGCTTGACGGAACCCACATCGGTGACGATCTGTCCGGGGCGGAGGACGGGAGCGATGGTCCTGGCAATCGTGCCGTTGGTGCCCACGGGCGTACTGATGACGACGATGTCGGCGCCGCGGGCCGCCTCGGCGTGATCGAACGTCACCCTGTCGGCAAGGCCGAGGCGGACCATGGTGTCCAGGGTGGCCTCCCGCCGGGCGCAGGCGACAATCTCGCCGGCGAGATCTTCACGGCGGATCACCCTGGCGAGCGACGATCCGATCAGGCCCGTGCCGATGAGGGCGACGGTGCCGAAGAGCTTCCGGCCGCTCATGTCCTGCCCGTGAAGCGTGCGAGGCTGGCGGCAAGGGCCTCCATCTCGTCGTCGAGGCCGATGTTGATCCTCAGGCCGTCGGGAATGCCGTAGGCCACGAGGTCGCGCACCAGGATCGAGTCCGAGGCAAGGTGCCGTTCGGCGTCGCCGGCTTCCCCGGCGCCCCCCGGGAAGCGCACCATGATGAAATTGACCACGCTGTCGTTGACGTCGAGTCCAAGCGCCCTGAGCCGCTTCGCAAGCTCGGGCCGCCACGTCTCGTTGTGCCGCACGGCGCGCTCGAGATGGTCCGCATCGCCGAGCGCGGCGGTGGCCGCGGCCTGGGCGACGCTGTTGACGTTGAAGGGTCCCCGCACCCGGTGCAGCGCATCGACCACGCCCGGCGGCCCATAGAGCCAGCCGACACGCAGACCGGCCAGGGAATAGACCTTCGAGAACGTCCTGGTCATGACCGTGTTCGCGCTGTCGTGGACCAGTTCGGCGCCGTCGCTGTAGCCGTCCCCGACGACAAACTCGGCATAGGCCGAATCGAGGACCAGCAGGACATGGTCCGGCAGCCCGGCGCGCAGCCTCGCGACCTCCCGTGCCGCGATGAACGTCCCGGTCGGGTTGTTGGGATTGGCGAGGAAAACGAGTTTCGTCCTCTCCGTCACCGCGGCCAGCATGGCGTCGACGTCCACCCGGAAGCCGGTTTCCGGGGCCGTCACCGGTGTGGCCCCGGCCGCCATCGTCGCGATCGGGTAGATGGCGAAACCGTGACGGCTGAACAGGACCTCGTCGCCGGGGCCGGCATAGATCTTCGGCAGCAGCTGGAGGATCTCGTCCGAGCCGTTGCTGCAGACGATGCGTTCGGGATCGAGACCCCAGCGCCGTCCGATCGCCTCGCGCAGCCCGGTGGCGCTGCCGTCCGGGTAGCGGACCACCGTCGCCGCGGCCTGCCGCGCCGCCTCGACGGCGAGCGGGCTGGGTCCCAGAGCCGACTCGTTCGACGACAGCTTGATCACGCGGCGGCCGTCGGCATCGACGGCGGCGCTCCGGCCGGGCACATAGGCCTTGATGTCGAGGATACCCGGAAGGGGCCGGGGTGTGTTCATGGGATTCCCGATTGCTGGGGTTGAAGGGGCGCGGCATAGGCTCCCAGGACCCGGGCCGTCAGGCCGCCCCGGACAATCCGGCGTCCGCTGCCTCCGTGGTGGCACCCTCCGATTCCGGCAAGCCAGGTATCGCCGTGGCGGCGGGCCACGAGCCCGGCGCCTGCGGGGTCCCGGGAGAACGCCAGGACGGTGATGTCGTCGCCGGACGCCTGCGGTGGCTCGCCGGACAGCACGAAGGCGTCGCACCTGGGACCGGAACCGGCGGCGGGCGCCACGAACGGCAGGCGGGAGACGATGTAGGGGACCTCGGGCCCGCCATCCGTCAGCGTGCCGACGAGATCGTGGTCGTCGGCGCGGACCACCGCGAGCTGGTCCGTTCCCTCCTCGACGCGGCGGGCGGCGGCGGCGCCGTCGGTGGTCCGGATCATGACGCTGCTGGAACCGTAGAAGTCCCGGGCGGTATCCCAGAGGTCCGTTCCGTTTCCGCCGATGGCGACGGAGAGCGAGCCCTGAAGGGGAAAGAGCGCGCACAGCATCTCGCGCCAGATGCGCACGAGGGCCGCGGGCGGAAAGACGCCGGCGTTGCGCGCCGCCAGCCGCCGCAGGATGCGCGCCTCTCGGTCCGGACGCAGGAAACGGTCGAGCGTGCCCGCCTCGGCCTTGGCCTCCGCGACATCCCGGACCATGGACGCCCGGCGCAGGATGAGGTCGAGAATGCCGTCATCGACAGCGTCGATGCCCTCGCGCAGGCGGTGGAGTTTGCATTCAGGAGACGGCAGCGCGGGTGCCCCGATGATGATTCCCTGACGCTGTTTAGGTGACATGGCGGGCAAAGGCAAAGGTGTTGTCGATGGCGGAGAGCTTGACATGGCGCGGCGCTCTCTCCATAAGCGTTTCTGCCCCGCTGATCATCACCCCCGCTGCCGTCACGGCGGAATGGGTTCGACATGACCGAGGCGTCCAGAGCCGTTCACGAGATTCAGCAAGACCTTCCCGGTCCGCGCGCCGAGCTGGCGGGCGGCGCGCCCGTCAGGCTCGATTCCGGAGAGACCCTGGGTCCGGTCCGCGTCGCCTACCAGACCTGGGGCACGCTCAACGCCGCGCGGAGCAACGCGGTGCTGATCTGCCACGCGCTGACCGGCGATCAGTACGCCTACGGCCGCCACCCGGTCACGGGCAAGCCGGGGTGGTGGGAGTCGATGGTCGGTCCCGGCAAGCCGATCGACACGAGCCGATTCTTCGTCATCTGCCCGAACTGTCTGGGCGGCTGCATGGGCACGACGGGGCCGGCGGCGGTCAATCCGGCGACGGGCGAGCTCTACGGCACGTCGTTCCCGATCATCACCATCGGCGACATGGTCAACGTCCAGGCGATGCTGCTCGACCACCTGGGCATCGAGAAGGTCATGTGCGTGATCGGCGGATCGATGGGCGCGATGCAGGTTCTCGACTGGGCCGCCCGCTACGGCAGGCGCGTCGTGAGCGCGGTGCCGATTGCCGGCGCCGCCCGTCACTCCGCACAGAACATCGCCTTTCACGAGGTCGGCCGGCAGGCCATCATGGCGGATCCGAACTGGTGCGGCGGGTACTACTACCGGGAGGGCAGGCGTCCCGAGAAGGGCCTGTCCATCGCCAGGATGGCGGCCCACATCACCTACCTCTCCGAGCCCGCGCTGTGGCGGAAATTCGGGCGCGAGCTGCAGAACCGCTACATGAAGTCCTACGACGGCTTCGGCGCCGACTTCCAGGTGGAAAGCTACCTTCGCCACCAGGGGGCGAGCTTCGTCGAGCGGTTCGACGCCAACGCCTACCTCTACATCACCCGCGCCATGGACTACTTCGACCTGGAGAGCGCCTTCGACGGCGATCTTGCGAATGCCTGGAACGGCACCAGGACGCGCTTCCTGCTGACGAGCTTCACGAGCGACTGGCTGTTTCCGACCTCGGAGAGCAAGGAGGTGGTCCGCGCGCTCAACCGCGCGGGCGCCAACGTCAGCTTCGTGGAGATCGAGAGCGACAAGGGCCACGACGCCTTCCTGCTCGACGAGCCGGACCTGTTCGAGACCACGGCGGGCTTCCTCGACAGTGTTGCGCGCGACCTCGACTTCTAGTCTCCTGAACGTGAAGGGTGCCGGAACATGATCATCGGTCCTGCCGTGCCGGCGGCAACATCCCCGCCGCCCGCCTGCGCGCTCCCGGCCCCGCACGGCGCCGGGCCATGAGTCTCCTTTCCGGCGCGAGGGACCGCTTCATCCTCGGAGAGAACCGCTTCGGGCTGAGGCCCGATCTCGGACTGGTGGCCAGCATGGTCGAGCCGGGTTCGCGTCTTCTCGACGTAGGATGCGGCGACGGCGCCCTGCTCGACTATCTCGTCAGGCAGCACGGCTGCGACGGCCGCGGCATGGAGATCTCCCAGGCCGGGGTGAATGCCTGCGTCGCGCGCGGGCTGCCAGCGGTCCAGGGGGACGCGGACCGCCACCTTGTCGACTATCCCGACGACAGCTTCGACGTCGTCGTCCTGAGCCACACCCTGCAGGCCGTGCACCGGCCGGGCGAGGTGCTGCGCCAGATGATGCGCATCGCCGATACCGCCATCGTGTCCATCCTCAATTTCGGGCACTGGCGGGCGAGACTCTCGATGGTGACCCGGGGGCGCATGCCCCACACCCGCTTTCTCCCGGAACCCTGGTTCATGACCAGCACCATCCGTCCGTGCACGGTGCGGGACTTCCTGGACCTCGTGCGTCTCGAGGGCCTGTTGACGGGCGACAGCTACGGCATCGCCAACGAGCGGGAGGTCACGGTGATCAGGAGCGGTTTCGAGGGACAGGCGAATCTCTTCGCCGAGCAGGCGGTCTTCGAGGTGCTGCCGGCCAGACGCAGGAAGCGCGGCCGCCGCTCCCCTGTCAGGACGTGATCGACAGCGTCCCGCTCCCGTGACCCGAGCGGGCCGGCTGGGTCCGGTCCGGTCTTGCGACAAGCCGCTGAAGACGGGACCGCCTCGCGACGGGGATGGCGCCGTGGACGTCCTTGACGGCTTCCACGAGGAGGACGCCGGGCCAGGGCAGTCCCCACCTTCTTCCGACGCGTTCCCATGCCGGCGCCGACCAGAGCGAGAGCCCCCTGTGGCTCGGGGGAACGTAGATGGCGCGCTGCGCCGCCCGCGGCGTGAACATGGATTCCTTCAGGAGGCGGCTGATCTGGCGCTCGCTGAAGGGGTAGCCGTGGCCGAACGGCGTGTGGTCGGCCCTGGCCCAGAGACCACCGCGATAGGCGACGACGGCGACGAGGCGCCCCGACGGGGTCAGGACGCGCCAGAGTTCGCGCATGGCCGCGGTGCGCGCCTCGCAGTGTTCCAGGGCATGGACCAGAAGAACGCGGTCCACGGACTGGTCGGGAAGGGGGAGCGCGTCCTCGGCGATGAGACATGTCCCGCTTTGCCCCTCCCTGGGCCAGCGGATCGCGCCCTGCGTGGCGGGCGCCAGGGCGAGAACCCGTTCGGCCTCGCTACGGAAGACGGCGAGGAAGGGCGAAGCGTATCCCAGGCCCGCGACCCGCAGATCCCTGACATCGGGCCACAGGGCGCGAATGCGGGCGAGCACCAGCCGGCGGGTGATCTCCCCCAGGCGGCTCGCGTAGAAGGTGTCGAGTTCGGATGCGTCCTGATACATGCCCTCACCGGGTCCGGTGCCCCAGGCGAGCATAGCCGAATTCGAAGCGCCGGTGGCGCCCGAAGGGTCGTCCCTCTATCCTTCGGCGAACGGTCGAAACCCGCCACGCGGAGGATCCATGAAGCTCTATTTCAGCGCGACGTCGCCGTTCGTCAGGAAAGTGATGGTGGCCGCCCACGAACGGGGCGTGGCCGACCGCATCGATCTGGCGGACCCGCAGGCCGCAGCCGGCAGCCTTCGCGCGGACAACCCCCTGGAGAAGGTCCCCACGCTGGTCCTGGACGACGGCCGCAGGCTCTTCGACAGCTTCGTCATCGTCGAGTGGCTCGATTCCTGCGGCAGCGGCCCGAACCTGATACCTGCCGGCGCCCGGGAACGCTCGGAGGTCCTGCGCCGGCATGCGCTCGCCGACGGAATCATGGAGGCGGCCGTCTTGAGCGTCATGGAGCGCCGCCGCCCCGCCGAGAAGCAGTGGGACGGTTTCCTCGCCCACCAGCGCGGCAAGATCGAACGGGCCGTCGCCGGCCTCGATCGCGAGGCAGGCGCGCTTGCGGGCACGGTCGATCTCTCGACGATCGCCGTCGGCGCGGCGCTGGGCTACGTGACGTTCCGCCTCGCCGACCTCGACTGGAAGACCGGTCACGGGGGCCTCGCCGATTGGCATGCGGCGTTCTCGCTGAGGCCGTCCATGACTGCGACCGAGCCCCGCGATCCGTGACCTACGATGCCATCTCGCGGGCGCTCGAGCCGCATGGGCTGATCGCGAGGGGAGGATTCACACCGCTCGCCGGTGACGGCCTCGGCGGTGACGCCGCGTGCGTCGTCATGGTCGGCAACGCCGGTCCGGCCATGTGGCACAGCTTCGCGGCGGCCCGGCGGACGGGCGCGGATCCGATGAATCTTTGGACCCGCAGGGTTCTCGGCGCCGTCGCTGAACAGTTCGGTTGCGCCGTCGTCTTCCCCTTCGAGGGTCCGCCGTGGTGGCCTTTCCAGCGCTGGGCGATGCGCGCCGAAGCCGTGTTCGTGTCGCCGGTCGGCATGCTGATCCACCCGCTGTACGGTCTCTGGCACGCGTACCGCGGCGCGTTCGTCTTCCGCGAACCGGTCGCCGGTCTTCCGCAACGGGAAGACGTCGCCAGCCCCTGCGAGACCTGCGACGGGAAACCCTGTCTTTCCACCTGTCCGGTCGATGCGTTCGCCGCCGGTTCCTACGACGTGCCCGCCTGCACGCGTCATCTGCGGTCATCCGAAGGTTCGGACTGCATGAACTCCGGGTGCCTGGCGCGGCACGCCTGTCCCGTCGGCCGCCAGCGCTATCACGACGGCCAGGCGCGGTTTCACATGGAGGCCTTCCTCGCCGCCAGAGGACCCTCATGACCCCGCCCGCAGGCATGCTATGGTGCATCCACCGGGACCGGCAGTTTCCTTGAGAGGAGGGCGCACCGAACCATGAGACCGTCACCGATCGGCATCCCTCGCCTGAGCGTCCGCCGTTGCGCGCTTGCCGTGGTGATCGGCTGGCTGGCCGTGGCCCCGGCCGCCGCCGGGTCCATCGAGGAGGCGCATTCGGCCTACGCCGAGGGGAGGTTCGAGGAGGCGGCGCGGATCGCCGAAACGCTCGAGACATCCGCAGGCCAGGCGCTTGCGGCGAGGGCGCTGGCGATCCACGGCTACTACATCCTGGAGGAGAACGACGATACCAGGGAGCCCCTCCTGCTGCGGGCGGTCGGGCTTGCCAGGCGCGCGATCGAGCTCGATCCGGGCAACGCCGGTGCGCACCTGATGCTGGCGGCCACCCTGGGCCGTCACGCGCAGGTGATCAGCTCGCTGGAGGCCTCGAACAAGGGATACGCCGAGAAGATCCGGGAGGCCGCGGAGGCGGCCCTGGTCATCGATCCCGATCTGGTCCCGGCGCTGCTGACGCTGGGCCGGCTGCATTCGGAGCTGATCGGCGTGATGGGCTCGTTCCTGGCACGGACGCTCTACGGAGCCCGGGAGGAGGAGGCCCTGAAGTACCTCGGGAGGGCCTTCGAGCTGGCGCCGGATGCCAAGGAGGTTGCCCTGGAGTATGCGCTGGGTCTCCTGATGCTCGATGAGGACGAGTACCGCGACAGGGCGCACGAACTCCTGGTCCTTGCCGTCGAGCTCCCGACCGGGGACGCGTACCAGGCCATCGTCCACGGCGAGGCGGTCAGGCACCTCGAGAGCCTGGAAGGCGGCGGAGACTGACGGCGCCCCGCCCCGGCTTCATTCAGGGCGGGCGGCGGACGCGGCACTGCTCACACACGCTGGTCAACAGCCAGGAAACCTGCTTGATCACCGATCTGGCCGCCGACCGGTCGTTCGCCCGCCGGTCCGCCACACTCCGGCACTGCACGCTGCCGCGGAGCGGAGGTGAACGACAGGGCGGGAGGCTCGCACAGGCACATCCCGGCGGGCATGTGCGCTCTAGTCATCCCCTCCGGTGCGCTCCTGCGGGTAGAACTGCCTGCAATAGCGCCGATATCTGCCGATGTCGCCGTCGGAGCGACTCAACCGGGGGTACGGCCGGTACCGCCGTCGTTGCCAGATCACGACATCCTGTTGCACATCCTTCATCTGCGAGGAAATCACCAGCTTGTTCATGATCCTGGTGCGGAACCCCGGCGGCAGGAATCCGAGACCGACGATCAGCCGTCTGGGCTTGCGTATCTCCCGGATCTGACTGACCAGCGACAGATCAACCAACGTGCCGTCGACGGGCGTGGCCAGGACCCACAGGCGGAGATCCATGCCAATGGAATGCTCCCGGATATCGACGAACGAATATCCCAACCCATGGACGTGGGCGGCGGCTGACACGCGATAGACGCTGTCGATGAAACCCAAGATGGGGCCGCGGCGGACGAAATCGAAACAGGTGTACAGGTACGAATCGTCAACCGTCGTCGATCCGACAGCTTGCACGTTGTCGTAGCCATGCACATACCGCAAGTGGGCGAGGTCCACGGAGTTTTCCGCGATTTCCTGCACATGGCCAGGAAATCGGACGGTCCGGATTTCCAGATCGCACCAGTCGTGTCCCGCCGGCGGAGGTTCCGGCAGGTGCCATTGCGGCGGCCGGCCTGTGGCGCTCCACCAGGCAAAGACGAGGTCTTGAATTATCCGCGTATCATAAACGTTCAGTGCCAAGGATTTCGGCGGCGGTGCGTACGGGGTTGCGACGCAGTTGCCGACGATATCGTAGGTGAAGCCGTGAAAGGGACAGACGAGACAGTCATCGCGCACGCGGCCGCCGACGGTCGGGCCCAGAGCGGACCCCATGTGCGGACATACGGACTCCGCCACGCAGACGCTGCCATTGTCGTCGCTCCATGCGACGATATCCTGTCCAAGCCATTGCCTTTCAAGCAGCTTGCCCCTGGTCAGGGAGTGTTGACTCGCGACGAAGTACCAACCCTCGGGAAATGGGAAAAGAGCGGCCGCCACGTGCCCGGGATGTGTTGACATTCCATCCCCGCCGTGTCGAACGAGGTTGAGGGTGAACTGCTCCGGCGGTGAGCCCGGCTTCCGGCCAACATCGTGGCCCACTGCAGTTTACACGGCTCTAGATAGCACCGACATAGAATGACAACAAGCTGCGACATGGCCCCTCGCAGACCTGTTCAAAAGTCGCCGACGGCGTCTGCGCTTTGCTGTTGCGGTCTGTAGCTGACGCGAAATCCTGCGGGTCGAGGGCGTCCCGCTCTCACACGAGGGCAAGATGCCTTGGGTCCCGGCCTTTCCTTCCCACAACCCCTCGCAGGTGCCGACTATTGAAAAACCCTGGCGGCTCCCGGGACGCGTCAGGAGCCGGCTGCTCGTTCTGCAGCGTGAGGCGCCGTGTCGACGCGGCAAAGGGTTCGAGCAGAGCCCCGGTGTCCTCAAGAAGCTTTGAATGCTTTCGGGCCCAGTTCTCGGCCAGCAACGGATTGCGGCACACCATGGGCTCCCCGGGCCAGGCGCCGCTGGTGGTCTCCACCAGGTCCCTCCCGTCGAACAACGACATCTCCACGTCGCCTGCTTCCACGAGGGAACGGATGGCCACTCCCCGCTGGCGGACCCGTGCTTCGATTCCCCGTTCCCGCACCGCGGCGACCTGCGAGGCAAGCTTGGCCGGATCCGAGGTGTCGCCGGGGAAGGCCTCCACCGGCACCGGACCTCCGTTCCTGTTACACCCATCCACAGCGAGGTCAGGAGAACCAGGCAGCACTCTTCGCGATACCGCTTCGCCAGACCCCGCTCGATCCTCTCCCGGGGCTCCGGGAGCCGGCGCCATGGGGGTCGTCCTCGTCACGCATCGAGGATCTCGCCGTGGTCGGCACCCGGGAAAGGGTGATGTCGAATGGTCCTCGAGGCCTGGCGCCGCGTTGCTTCCCTTGAGCCGACCGGATGACCAGACGAGCCAGGCCAAATCGACGGCCCGACTTGAATGTCGACTGAAGATCAGAGGGAAGTTCGCTGAGGCATCGCAGGATTGTCCATGGCAGGGCTGTGGTCTTGGTGCTATACATGATTGTCGCGCTTGGGCCAGCACCTTGTCATGACACTCGATTCCTGCATTGCGCTCATCGTCGGTCGCCGGTGGCTGACCATTGTGCTCTCGTTGGTTGGGATGCTGGCCCTGGCTGCGGGCGCCCAGTACATCACGGTCGTTGACGTCGACGTGCGGAATCATTTCAGCCAGGATGACCCGCATATCGTCGCACTCGACGAGCTGGAAGACTCCTACTCTCTCTCCGACGCTGCGCTGGTGGTCGTGGCGCCGCAGAGCGGCAACGTCTTTACGCCGGAAGCGCTCGTCGCCATCGAAGAGCTCACCGATCAGCTATGGCGAACGCCGCACGTCACGCGCGTTGATTCGATCACCAACTATTCGCACAGCGAGGGCCTCGAGGACGAGCTGATTGTCGCACCTCTGATCGACGACGCCAGTTCCCTGAGCGACAGCGATACCGAACGAATCCGGGCAATTGCGCTCGGCACCGAAGAAGTCGCGGGGCGTTTCATTTCCAGGGATGGGCGCGTCGCCGGCCTGGTCGTCAGTGTTGCGCTTCCCGAGGATCGTCAGCGGGGAAGATTCGAGGTTACCGACTTCCTCCACGGTGCTGCCATCGAAGCGAGAGAGCGGTACCCGACCATCGACTACCACCTGACCGGCGAACTCATCCTCAACCGCGCCATGAAGCAGGCGATTGACGATGACATGGGCGTCCTCGCGCCCATCGCGCTCGGAATCATGCTGCTCGTCGCCATCGTTCTGCTGCGCTCGCTATGGGGAATGGTGGCGGTTCTCGTGATGCTGATCGCGGTCATGCTGTCGGCGCTTGGCTTCACCGGCTGGGTCGGACTCAAGCTGTTCGGCGAGAGCGGTGCGGCGCTGTTCGTCCTGATGGCGGTCACCGTCGCGCATTCCGTGCACATTATCGAGGGGATGCGATCAGGGCTGCACCGGGGCATGGACCGTCCACAGGCAGCGGTTCATTCCCTGCAGGTCAACGTGTGGCCGGTTCTTCTGACGTCGGTGACGACCGCGATCGGCTTTCTCAGCCTGAATTTCGCGGACATGCCGCCATTTCGGGTGATGGGCAACATGGTGGCATTCGGCGCCATGGCCGCCTTCGTCTTTTCGGTCACGCTGCTGCCCGCGTTCCTGACCGTTGTGCCGATGCGCAGCGGGACTCTACACTCGAGAGAGGCATACCTCTTCGACCGCCTGGCGCGGTTCGTCATTTCCTACCGTACGACCCTGCTTTGGTCCGTCGCCGCCGTGATGGCCGTGCTCATCGCCGGGATCTCGCGGATTGAGCTTCACGAGAACTGGCTTGAGCTGCTCGATGAGAGTTACGAGTTCCGGCGATCCACGGATTTCGTGAGCGAGAACTTCACGGGCGTGGAAACATACGAGTACTCGCTCAACTCCGGACGGCAGGGCGGCATCACGGATGTCGAGTATCTCCGGCAGGTGGATGCCTTTGCGGAGTGGAGTCGGGCGCAGCCGGAGGTTGCCCACGTCTTCGCCGTCTCCGACATCATGAAACGCCTGAACAGGAACCTGCACGGCGACGATCCCGACTTCCACGTGCTCCCGGACGACTCGGACCTCGCTGCGCAGTACCTGCTGCTCTACGAGTTCTCCCTGCCGGTCGGCCGCGACCTGAACAACCTCATCAACGTGGAGCGGTCGTCGACACGTGTGACGGTCATGCTCAAGAGCCTCACGACCCGCGAAAAGGTTGACCTCGACAACCGCACGCAAGCCTGGTTCCGGGAGAACGCGCCGGATCTGGAAACCCAGGCGACGGGTGTTTCCGTTGTCGGGGCCCATTCCATTCAACGGAACATCGAGGGCATGCTGCAGGGCACGATCGTGGCAATGGCCATCGTGTCCCTGCTCCTGCTCTTCGTCTTCAGAAGCGTGCGCCTCGGCCTGATCAGCCTGGTTCCGAACTTCGTGCCGGCCGCCATGGCGATGGGTCTTTGGGGATACGTGGTGGGAGAGGTCGGCGTCGCGGCGTCGGTCGTCACCGCCATTGCGTTCGGCATCATCGTGGACGACACCATCCACTTCATGACCAAGTATGTCGCCGCCAGGAAACGCGGGCAGTTGCCGTCGGAGTCCGTCCAGTCCGCCTTTGGCGCGGTCGGCAAGGCGCTGGTGGCGACGACGGTTGTGTTCGCGCTGGGATTCATGGTGTTCGGAGCGTCGGGATTGGTGACCAACCAGGCGCTCGGTCTGCTCGTCGGGATCACGGTCATCGTTGCCCTGCTGGCGGACTTCCTGTTCCTTCCGCCGTTGCTGATGGCGCTTGACACGACGAAGGAAACGACCACGCAGATCAGGGAACGACTGAAGCGGTCGATCGAATAGGCACGCAAGCCGCATTGCTCCGCTCGACATCCCGGTGGACGCCACATCGCAGAAGATCCCGACAAGGGCCGGCTGGAACGGCGCTCCATCAGCGCCCTGACCCCGAAGGGCCTTGTCCCGGCAAATCGCCCGCTACCGGGAGCCGCTGAAGACAGGGGCCGGCGAAACCGGAAAGGCCGATAGGGACCGTACCGAGACCTCGTCACCTCGCTCGATGCCGGGGCAGCATCGCCGGACAGACTGCGTGAGAACATCTGCCTGACCCGCATGGCCCGGAGAACCGGACGCGACTGTGTCATTCACGGCGTCGCAACGACACAGGAACCGGCACCAACCTGGCCCTCGCCGCCGCCTGCGTTGCGGGGACTGCTCCTCCTCTGGCGCGCAGTCGGCACGCAACCCGCCGGGAAGGCAGAGCGACCTTGCCCCTGAGCCGGCGGCATCTTGTCGCTCTGCGGCGCAATGCCTATAGTCGGGGTGCGGTTCACAGGGCGGACGGGAGTTCTTCACGCTGCGGATCCGTGCCTCCTGACATGAGAAAGCGATGACTCACACGACAATTTCCCGGATGCCTTCCTTTTTCCTGGCGGGCATGATGTGTCTGGGCGCAGGCACGCCCGCCGTTGCCGAGGACGTGAGCGCCGAGGAGCGCGGTCTCCAGATTGTCCAGGAAGCGCGCGAGCACAGCGAGGGCTTCGGCAACCTCTCGGCCAGTCTCACCATGGTGTTGCGCACCAAGCAGGGCCAGGAGACCGAGCGTCATCTCAGGATCAAGACCCTGGAAGTGGTCGATGGAGGCGACAAGACGGTCTTCATCTTCGACGAGCCGCGCGACGTCAAGGGAACGGCGTTCCTCATTCACAGCAACCGCGACGCGTCGGACGATATCTGGCTGTTTCTTCCGGCCCTCGAACGGGTCAAGCGGATCAGCTCCTCCAACCGGTCGGGTTCCTTCATGGGCAGCGAGTTCGCCTACGAGGACATCACCGACCAGGTCATCGAGAAGTTCACCTACCGCTACCTGGGCGACGAGCCCTGCGGCGACCTCGTCTGCACGGTGACCGAGCGCGTGCCCCTGGAAGAGGACTCGGGCTACAGCCGGCAGCTGGTCTGGCACGATACGGAGGAGTACCGCTCCTGGAAGGTCGAGTTCTACGATCGCAGGAACGACCTTCTCAAGACGCTGACGGCGGCCGACTACGAGCTCCACCTGGACCGGTTCTGGTACGCCGGGGAACAGACGATGGTCAACCATCGCACCGGCAAGAGCACGGTCATGTCCTGGGTGGACCTGCAGCTGGGGGTCGAGCTCAATGAGCGCGAATTCACACGGACCGGTCTGAAACGCATCCGCTGATGCTCCCCGGTTACGTCCTTCGTTGCGGCCTTTCCGGTCTCGCCCTCGTTGCGCTGCTGGGACCGGCCACCGGCCGGGCGGACGACTCCCTCATCGACTACCACGAGTTCTACGGGACCTTCAGCGTGGAGAGCCGGTGGTTCCCGGACTCGCCCGCGCATGCCGGCCAGCGCGACTTCGACACGACGTTCGTTGCCGAACCCTCGCTCTATCTGGAAACCGTGGACGGCACGAGCTTCACGCTCGAGACGTTCTTTCGTTTCGACAGCGCGGACCCCGAGCGCAATCTTGCGGATCTGCGCGAGGCCTATCTGCTGATGCTGGGCCTGATCGGGGAGGACGAGTGGGAACTGCGCCTGGGGTTCGACCATGTCTTCTGGGGGGTCGCGGAGTCCCGCCATCTCGTCGACATCATCAACCAGACCGACCTCGTCGCCAATCCGAACGAGGAGGTCAAGCTCGGCCAGCCCATGGCCCACCTGACATGGTCGGGGGAATGGGGAGTGGCGGAATTCTTCGCGTTACCCTGGCACCGGCTTCGCACCTACCCGGGCGGTCACGGCCGCCTGCGCGGCGAATTCGTCGTCGACAACGACAAGGCGAGGTACGAGAGCGCCGCCGGCGAATGGCATCTCGACCTCGCGGCGCGCTACAGCCAGAGCGTCGGACCCTTCGATGTCGGAATCAGCGTCTTCGACGGTACGGGCCGGGAACCCTATCTCGATCCGGTGCTCGAGTGCGGCGCGGTGCCCGATCCGGCCCGCTGCCGGGTAATCCTGGCGCCCCTCTACGAGCAGATCCGGCAGCTCGGACTGGACGCGCAGATGACGACCGGCGCCTGGCTGCTGAAGCTCGAGGCCATCCGGCGTACCGGCGCGCGCAACCTTCTCGGCCGAGAGGAGGACTTCACGGCCTTCGTCGCCGGCGGCGAGTACACCATCTATTCCGTGTTCGAGTCCGGTTTCGACCTCGGGCTTCTGGCCGAATGGAACTACGACGACCGGAGCCTGCGGGCGAGCAACATCTACCAGGACGACCTCTTCCTGGGCTCCAGGCTCGCGTTCAACGACATCGAGGACACCGATCTCTTCTTCGGCGTCCTGGCGGACCTCGATACCGGCACGCGCTCGTTCAGCGTGCAGATGAACAGGCGCCTCGACGACAACCTGTCGCTTCACCTCGAGGGATCCCTCCTCGAGAACGTCGGCGAGGACGACCCCGTCTACCCTTCCCGCCGCGACAGTTTCATCGGCATGGAGCTCACGTTCGGTTTCTGAACCGCCATCCTGCGGGACGGCGACCGAACCCCGGATCACCGGCCGTTGCCGGAGTGCGATACGCGCGGTCCTCACATCGCCGACCTGCGGACACAGGCCGAACGCAATGGATCGCCGAGGCGCTCCAAAGCCTCCATGAACGATGTTGCCCTTTCCCCGATCGATTGCCAGTCCCGGCGAAGAGCCGTTCGCGGGCGCTTGGTCACAGCGCGGATTGCCATCCGTGGCCGGGGCGCTCATTTCATCGTGTATGTCTCCCGCGCATCACAGGTGGCGCCCATGAGAACCCGGAGGTTGGTGAACTGAGGTCAGATGATATCTGTCCAGAGTGCTGCCGGGATGTATCGGGACAGGTGTTTCGGGTTGGTCGTGGCGATGATCGTATTGGGCCGATTCAGCGCTGCCGCCTGCGCGGCCAGGATCACGTCGGCATCGAGCGCGGTATCGGGTGCCTTCCTTCCTGGCGAGCCTCCGCCCGGAATTCGGCGACCAGGCGCATCGCTGCTGTTTCGGTGGGCAGGTACTCGACCTGTGCGATGAAGGCATCAAGCCGCTCGACACCTGCTCTACGGCGCGCCCTGATGAGTTCGCGTCGCACTTCGTAATCTGCGATCTCGGGGACAAGGACCGTGGAACCGCGGTCGAGTGCATCCACGACCCATTGGCCGGGAGGCGGCAGTTTGCGGCCAGGCCCTGGGATTCGTGATCAAGCCGAGCGGACCGCCGTCAGGCAAGACGGTATGGCTCACCAGCTCCGGCCCTTCAACTCCTCGGGAAAGAGCTTGCGCATCGATAGCCGTTCCTTGTCCAGGCCTTCGACGAGACAATCGGCCGTTTCCCGCTGTTCACCGCCGTCATTCATGTCGATCCAAGAGCGAATCAGCGCGCCAACAGCCTCTGCCCTCCCCTTCGGCGCCTCGCTATCATGCGCCAGGTCGGAGAGTTCCGGGTTCGTCATGTAGAAGCCGCTCTTCACAGCGAGGAGCCTGATGGCGTTGTCGACCAGGACCACGGGCATGCCTGCAGACATCGCGATTTCCTGCACGGCTCGCATGACGGCCAGATACGAACTCCTGGAGGACAACGGAGGCGCGGCTCGACCATCTCTTTCGAGCCGGCTGCGGAAGAGCACGAGTCCGAAGGAAGCGACGGCCCGAACGACATGCCGGTCAGGTCTGGCCACGTCGAATCCCAGGTTCTTCAGTGCCTCGGCGGCGAACACCACGCTGAAGGCCGGCAACTTGTACTCGCTCTTCAATCCCGGACGAAGCGCGGCCTGCTTGGGGTCTCCATCGAGTTGCCGGACGAGGGACGTGAAATAGCTCTCAGCCGTGCCGTGTATGCGGCTGTGTTCGGTCAACAGGCTTGCGGTGTCGACGAAATTGACGAGGTCCCTCTCCAGGGTGGCGGAACCCGCCTTGCGTTCCAGAAACCAGGGCAGGAAACGGTCGCCGATCTCCCGGGTCGGGAGCTTGGCATACGACTTCAGGTCGAAGCCGGAAAAAAGCTCCGGAAGGTCCGCCTGAATCCGTTCGATCTTCGACCAGTCCGTGGTGTTCGACTTCCGTCGCCAAAGGACGCGGGACGACCGCTCGGCAAGGTGCTCCCTCTATGGTACGCCGTCCGCAAGGAAGCCGGGCTCGAGACGGCTTAGCAGTTAGCACTAACCAGAGTGCATCATGTATTTTCTTCAATATAGGGGAAAGTGCAACGTGATATGCTAAAGGGAACCACAAGGGCTACTTGACGGCGCAGGTCATCCTAGGCTACATGGCTCCTTTTTTGACAGGAGGAGTTCATGAGCGAAAGCAGACCGCCCAGTGGCCTCACCCCCGAAGAAGACTTGTTGATTGGAGAGACCCCCGCATTCCTATCCAATAGGTTTTACGTCACGTCCAACCCGCATGGGACCAAGATTACCTTTGCAGAAGGGTTCTTTGTCGGAGAGAGGCACGAATTTCGATCACGGTGCGCGATCTATCTTGTGCCCGAAGACTTGAGACAGCTGCATCAACTTCTCGAGCAGATTGTCCAAAGCATGTAGTCCGTGCAGAGCAACGAAGACGACTCCGCAGACAATGGTTGAGGATAGCTCGCGCGGGCCTCCGCCTTTGGACGCAGCCGGCGTTCTGCAGGGCGGGATGGGAAGGCTGGCGGGGACGGAGCAAGCCGGATCCGGCAGCGGCCAATCTGGAACAAATAGAGATGCGTCTGGGGCGATCCAAGGCACCCGCACGACTCTCTATAGCTACCGGGAGGAGCGAGCGATGATCAGCCGCGAATCCTTCGCTAGCATCGAGGGGCAGCTTCGGGATCGCTACAGATACATGCAGTGGGCACTAGCCTCGTTCGGCGTTGCCGGAACTCTACTCATAGATCGGGGCCTTGAATTGTGTCTTCAGCAAAACATGGAGCATGCCACGATTGTCATAACATTTGCTGTACCATTCGCGCTATTTGGCCTTCTTCTGTCTTGGTTCTATTTTGGCAAACAACAGGAATACAAAATAGACAAGGACAAGCTGTTCGACAGATCCAACATAATTAAAGATGAAACAGTGATTACGGCTGCTGATGGCTCAACAACGATAATTGATCACTTAGCCGAAGAAGGATCTCAAGATAGTGAGAGGGGAAAGCAATGACACGAGGAAATCCGGCACTTGACCGGGAGAGACCTCGCGGTCGTCACCCCGGAGAAGCTGGCGCGGGCATTGCTTGCGGAACCGGAACCTACGACCGGGCGCCGGAGAATAGCCCGTTGTCGGCGATCAAGTACCTGTAGAGGAGGGTGCTCCCGACGAGGCGGACAACCGTGTCTTGCACCTGCGCAAGCGTTTCTGAGTCCTGGATGTTGTGATTGTCGGCGCATATGGGTAGCCGGCTCCCTTTTCGACCTCCAGTCTTCATGAATCAGTTTTGCATTCAGAGCACGAGCCTGCTAAGCGCTGCTTGCAGATACCATCGAAGACTCGATGCGGCACTATCCCTTCCTGATGCCGGCTGGAGGCCTACCGATGAAGCAGAGGCATACTCCAAACTACGAACAAGATAAGCTCGACAACCCGAGCCTAGGCGACTTAACGAAAGCGCCTTGAACGAAGGTTGCGTCAGGGTAAGCCCTGGAAGGGAGGAAGTCATGAGTTAGCGTGACGGAAACTCTTCATCGTGGTCCAGTGGGTGCGACTCCCACCCGGCAAAGGCGCAGCCCGCCAGCCGGAAGCGAGTGTTGCGTGGCACGCGGCAACGTGTGTCGCGAAGCGTACACAGCAGGCAGTGAAGCCGCGCTATTGAGCCCCGAAATCAACAATGCCGGTGCCCTCGTGGTCCTTTGAGCGGGGGCAGCACCGGAAGCGCCGCGACAGGCGAGGCGTGACGGGCCGACCGGGGTCGCTGGAACGTGTGCAGAGCTGACGATGGACCACCGGGGAACCTGAGAGGCCCGGCGATCGTCCGTGTGCGCGGGTGGCTGGATGGGGACGGCCAGCCTGAACAATCAAGTCCTGGCCCGGCATGGGTCCTGCACCATGCCGGGAGCGCGCGAGCGACGGCACGAAAGGAGCAGGAGCGCACGGTACCGGACGGCGAAGAAATAAGCCCAGGGGATGCGGCGCCGGGAGTCGGAGCGCCCTGATAGTACCGTTGAGGGCGGGGAACCGTGGCCATCGGGACCCGCCGGAGGGAAGCGGGGCGTCGCATGGTCGGAACCGAAGGAGGGAAACACGTGAAGACGTCGAGCTTCGAAGACGTGTCACCGAAACAAGCTCGGATAGCCAAGCTGGCGAGGGAATGCCCCGACATGGCGTTCACCACGCTGCACCACCACATCGACCTTGCGTGGATGCTCAAGGCCTGGGACCTCACCCGCAAGGACGGGGCGACGGGCGTGGACGGGGTGACGGCCGCCGACTACGAGAAAGACCTTGAGGCGAACCTTGTGGACCTCATGGAACGGATCAAGTCCGGCCGCTACTACGCCCCGCCGGTCCGCCGCCACTTCATCCCGAAAGCGGATGGGCGGCAGCGGCCGTTGGGTATCCCGACACTGGAAGACAAGGTGGCGCAGCGTGCCATCGTGATGATCCTGGAGCCGATCTATGAGCAGGACTTCCTGCCGTGTTCGTACGGCTTCCGCCCCGGACGGTCGGCGCACGACGCGCTGCGCGACCTGCGTGCAGGCCTTGCCGGGGAGGGTCTGCGATGGGTGATCGATGCCGATATCGAAGCCTACTTCGATTCGATCGATCCCAGGCACCTGAGGAGCGCCCTCGACCCGCGGATCAAGGATGGCGTGATCCGACGCATGATCGACAAATGGCTGGCGGCGGGAGTGCTCGACAGGGGCGTATTGCAGCGCACCGAGACGGGCGTTCCGCAAGGTGGTGTAATCTCGCCTTTGTAATGGGAACGTTCCCATTAAATTGGTTATGGGAACCGTAAGATTATGGGAACCTGAGGTGGCTGTGTTGTTGATAATCAGTGAGTTGGTCGTGGATCAGGTTCCCATAAGATTCTGGTTAGTGACGGCCGTAGCGCCGTCACTAACCAGAATCTTACGAGACGTGACACATAAACGGGATCGGAAGCAATGGTCAACAGGAATCTTGAACAGGATCTTATTAACAGATTTATTGAGACAATACGCTCAGAAACTTGCAGAGAGATCCGACTGCTCAACGATCCCTGCAACGCTAGCTGTAAATCACGGAAATTCGCAGATGTTGAATACAGATCCGTTTCCGGGTGCACATGGGCGATCGAAGCCAAATCCGGTCAAGGACAAAACAAACCTAATCAGGTCTATCAATTGTTTGGCAATCTATTGGCCGCAACGAAGCGAGACCGTGACAAGATAGGCCTGCTCCTCAGTGCAGAGGGTGAGAGCTACATCCGAAACCGTATCAAGAAAGTACTCATTGAGGACAAGTTTATGGAGTTCGGAAGGATGGCTCCGATAAACGATGTACTCATTCTTGATCGCTGTGGAAACCTTGATCGACTGACGTGGAAACAGTGGTGGGATCGCACGGAGTAGGATAGTCGGCAGCAACTGGCGGGTGTCATACCCAGTGGGCCGAACCTTTCAACCGGACGCTTTCGACTCTGGCGATTTTGATCGATTTGTCAGCCCGTCATTCACGTTCCATTTGCATCATGATGCGGTAGTTTTCGACGAAGTTGAGGAGGATCAGATACCCCTGCCAAAGTTTCCCGGTCCCCGGCAGGGGTTGGCGTTTTTTTGGCGTGAAGCCTGCCAGGCGTGCGGTGTCGACGGCGAAGTCGGCGATGGAGGGCTCCGGCGGCGAGCGTGACCTGTAGCGCTTGTCGACGGTCATGTGCATCCTCAACACCTTGATGACGTCCCCGGGCACGACCTCGCGCGCCGGGGTGTCGGGGTGCTCTCGGGCGGTGCGTTCAATGTCCATGACCAGGCAGGCGGTGATGGCGTCGAAGGCGAGACACTTCCTCAGGTCGTCGGCCTGATCGAGACGCCGGTCCTTGATCCGGGTGCCGGCCTTGAGGGCCTTGAAGTACTCCTCGATCCACCATCGCCTCTCGTAGAGGGAGACGATCTCGAGAGCCGCCTCGGCCGTGGCCTCGCCCTCGCTGCAGACAAGCAGCCAGTCCAGCGGCTCGCGGCCCTGGGGCGGATGGCGTTCCGTCACCCTCACGGCGAGCATGGAAAGGGGAGACGAGCCTTTCCTGTCCCCCGGTGGCAGGAGCGCGACCCTGGCGGCGCGGATGTCGAGGGCGACGCCCTTGCGTGCCCGGCGCCGGCGCGGACCGCCGCAGGCGTCGATGTCGATGCTCTTCGTGGCGACGACGTCCCGGCCCGCCATGTGCTCCCACAGGTTCTCCCTGGCGGCGCCACACAGCACGCGCCGGCGATGGCTCCTGTTCGAGCGCACCAGAAGACCGACATCTCCGCCAGCGCCGCGCGCCAGAAGATCCCGGAAGTCGCCCTCGCGGTCGCACATCATCACCACCCGCGTGGCCGCACAGGCTCCCTTGAGAGCCACGGCAGCGTCGTAGCCGTCGAGCCAGCGTGCGCTCTCCACGCCCGTGCGCAGCGAGGCCTCCCCGGCCCGGAAGTCGGCGTCGAAGTGGAAGAGACCCAGAGGACGGCCGCCGGCGCTGAAGGCCACACCGGCATGGGCTCCAAGGCCCAGGGCCCCGGAGCCGCCGCCGCCGATGTCGATCAGGCCCTCGGTGGCGTCAAGCCCGCCGTAGTCGAGGAACGAGGTGTCCTGGATCGCCAGAACCAGAGCCTCCCCGCGGCAACGCTCCACGACAGCCTCCTTGTGTGCGGCAACGATCCCGTCCATCTTCACCCTCGGGTTCGACAACAGCCTGTAGGCCGCCTTCTGTTCCGCTTCCCCGGGGAAGATCACCGGCAGCGGCGCTCCGGGACGATCGTTCCATGCCCGGCCCATCATGACAACGCGCTTGCCGACGCGGACATCGCTGAAGCGGCCGCGGCCGTACTCCCGCTCGGCCCAGTCGGCATCGCCGGCCGGCGCCGGCCGTGTCCCCGGACGAACCTCCGGCTCCCGGCACAGCACGTCGCGCCAGTCGTCGGCCAGGGGCTTCATCCAGACGCTGCGCCTGACGCCCGTCCTCCCCGATGTACGCTGCGGGCAGCACTGCCAGCCCGCCGCCAGGTAGCTGGTGCCGGCATGCTCCGGGGCGACGTAGGTGTAGGCCAGCAACGGCCTGACGCCGTACTTCGCCTGCCAGTCCCCGGGCAGGCGCCTGACGGCAAGAGCGAGGACATGGGAGGCCAGTCCCGCGACCCTGACCGAAGGCAGCAGCAGGAACCGGTCATTGACGACGAGCTTGTCGAGATGGGCGTCGCGGGCGCTCTGCGACCAGCCGATGAAGGTGTCCCGGGCCTTCTGGTGCCAGCCGGCGGCGGAGAACACCAGCAGTCCCAGACGGCCCAGGCGCGGCGAGTGGATCCAGTAGCTCACCCGCGCCCCCGGCGTGCGAGCCTCGCCCTCGGGATGCCAGGTCGCCAGCATCGCCCGCGCCAGCGGCGCCTCGCCTGCGGCCTGCGGCGTCACCTCGACCTCGCCGAGGTCCCCGAGGGAACAGGCGACGGCCAGGTCCGGGTAGTCCCGGGGCGCCGGCCGGCGCCGCGGCGCGCCCCGCGACGGCGGCAGGGCAAGGTCAAGCTCGCTCGCGATCCTGGGCAGCGCCACGCGGGCCGAGGCCAGGCACAGATCGCCCTTGGGGTTACGCCAGTTCTCCCGCCGGCACAGCTCTCGAGCCAGCGAAGCTCGTGTCTGCCCGCCAGCCGCGAGCGCCGATCTCAGCCAGACGATCGCTGCCGCCGACACGTGTCTCAGTCCGATCTTCATGAACCATGGCGTAAACGCTCACAAGTCATGAGTCAAGCATGTCCGGTTGAAAGGTTTGGCACCCTAGTTCTATAGTGATGCCGATCACGATCCCATCGAAAATAGCGAAGATTGCCGTAACCTGCTCCACTGATCCGATTCAACAACTCTTGAACACTGGCTCTATCACCTGAATCTAGAAAATTGATGTTCGGAGCTTCCTTGTAGAACATTGTCCAAGCTACAACTGCGTTCTGCCACTCTATCTCTGTGTCCTCAAAAACAAAGATATATTCGGGTGGCCACTCAAGCTCGTTGTCTTGATACGCGGCGCGCAGATACTCAGTTAACTTCATTCCATTTGTCCCGCAGGCAGACACTACGAGGATGATTGGACCCTGATAGGGCTCACGTTCAAGGTCGTAATCGTAGATATTTCGAAAGGTTTCGATGACTAACGTAGACAATTGCTCCCACGAGACAAAATCAGTTCCAATAGCAAGTCCATCGTCATTGCCGTGAGTGCTGATATGAATGAATATCGGCAGATTACCGCGCTCTTTGCGCCATCCCACGGAGCTGATGTACATAAAAGTCTGGTTAAGCTCCTGCTGATCTCGAATAAGGAAACTCGCGATGTCGTGGCCGAACAATCTGCACACCTGTGATAGGGATGTCGACTCGCCTGTGCCGTCCAGGAGATCCAAAGCGTTCGGGCTCTCCAGCAGGAATATTCTTCCCGATGACATTATCGAGACTCCTTCAGTACTCTATTGAAACTAGTGCTCGCCAGAGAACCCCTGACTTTGGCGACGCAGGAGCGAGCGGCGCGTGATCGCGGCGCCGGATCGGACGTATTTTTCACCAGCATTCAGGGGTGAATCGGGGGGCTGGCGGTCGATTCAGCGGATTTCGCACAAAATCTGCGGTGATTGCCGGCGTCCGCACGAGCCTCCCCGTTGCCGCCTTGCCGGCGGGTCCCTGCAGACAGGATTGTCGGGGGAGCGCCGTCAGGCGGCGAGGCGTCGTCGCCGGGCACGCCTGCGCAGCAGCAGGCCGATGCGGTGGATGTTGAAGGCCACGATCGAGAGCGCCACCGCGCGGGCGAAGCCTTCGGCGCCGAAGGCGCGGACCCGGTCCAGCCCCCGATGCTCCAGGTTGTTGATCGCCGATTCCACCGCCGGGTGCTGCCGGCGCATGGCGACGAACTCCTCGTCCCCCTCGCGTTCCCTGTCGGCCTTCGACAGGCGTCCCTTGCGCGGCAGCACGTTGTGCTCCAGCAGTTCGTCGAGGCGGACGCGGTTTGCGGGGCTGTGGAAGCCGCGGTCGAAGCTGCACAGGCGCAGATCGGGGAAGCGCGCCTGCGCCGCCTCGATCATCGGCACCGCGTCGTCGACGTCGCTGCCCCGCCACATGATTTCGTGATGCAGAATGAAGCCGTGGTTGTCCTCCAGGACGCACAGCGGAACCCCGAGCTCCACCGGGCAGCCGGCCTTGCCCTTCGAGACCCACCGCGTGTGGGGCTCGAAGATGGAGAACACCTTCTCGGCGTGGGGGATCGTCTCGCCCTTGAGAAGACGGCGGTCCACCTGGTCGATCTGACGCCCGGCATGGGCCAGATAGTACTCGATCTTCAGGAGGACCCAGGGGTCCGCACCTTTGCAGGCCAAGTCCTCGAGGGAGCCCTGCGCACGCTCCACCAGGTCCCGGCAGCGCTCGAGATACGCCTCGATCCGTGCGCCTTCGCACGGCGCGTCGAGCGCACCTGGTTGAACAGTGCCTTGACCACCCGCGTCAGGTGCTGCCACTGGCGCCAGCCGTCGACATCGTGCCGCGCCGCCGCGCGGCCCACCTCGCGAAGCAGGCAGCGCATCGCGTCCATGAGAAGGTTCACGTCTGTGGGATAGTGAACGCCCGTCTCGACCACGAAGGGCGCCCGCGCAACGGCTCGCCAGGCTTTTTTCTTGCGACCGCATGGCCGCTCTCCACTACCAGTTGTCCCACCTCGGCCAGCAACTCCGGACGCAGCAGGCAGACGTTGTCCACCACCGTTTGATACTCGTACATCTCCTCGTCCGTGACACCGCCGTGGCCCAGAAAGCGGCGCAGCGTCCTGTGCTGGTTCACCAGCTCGTGCAGGCGGTCCCAATCGCAGCCCAGCCCCTGCATCACCACGCCCATCACCAGGATCCGCCACATCTCCATCCCCGGGCGCCCGACCGTGCGGTCGACCCCGGGAAGGACGTGCTCCTCGAGAAGCGCGAACAGCCGCTTGCGCGTGTCCTCATCGCCGTAGAGGTATTGAAGGCCCTGCAGGAGTGCGGGGATGTCGTCCCGGGACTTCAGGTCGAGATCGATGTCCTCGATGCGGATCTCGCCCAGTTCCATCTGTGGATTGCGGACATGTCTCATGGCGCCAGCTCGCGAAGATTCCCGAAAAAAGCCCGATTCAGCGCCCCACAGCACGAAATCCGCGCCAGAGGGGTGTGATTCTCATATGGGGTAATTTTTGGCAATAATTGTCGAAGGTTTTTCTTGCCAATATGGCATCAGGATGTTCCATGCGGCGTTGAAGCGGTCCGACTTGTCGAGGGCCCGCAGCGACAGGATGGCCTGGGCACCTGACTCTCCCCAGATCATCCCGGATCCCTTCAGGCGTTGCGTGACGATCGACTTGTTGGCGGCCTCCACCAGGCCGGAGCCAACGGTCAGGTGACGACGTCTGTAGTCGGCGTAGTTCATCCTGTGGCGGTTGTTCGCGAAGTAGCCGATGGCCCTGGAGACCAGAGGCGAGTAGTGACGCTTGAGGTATGTGAGGGAGGCCATGACCTTGTCGACGCCGCCGGGCTCGTCAAGCAAGGTCTCACGGAGCGTGTGCCAGCGACGGTTGCCCTGAATGCTGTCCTGGCCGTAGGCGAGATCGATGGCTTCTTTCAGGTATTCGGCAGCATGGAAGAAGTCCAGAATCTGTTCGGCCTGGGGGAAGGCCTCGGCGAAGAACCGCCAGTGATCCCGGGCTCCGTTGGCCACCACGACAAGCTGAAGGTCCGGCCGTCTGGCCAGCAGGGAGGCGACCTCGTCGCGGACCAGTTGCTTGAGCGTGAGCTTGTTGCTCTCGGGCATCCTCGCGTGACGCAGTGTGCGCAGGCGTTCGCCGGCGGCGTTGCCATAGGGTGACGGTGGCGCACGAGGCTTCCTTCCAGGCCACCCCCTCAAGTGGCTGTTCGGGCTTCCTTTTGCCTCGACCCATGGGCACCATGACGCCATCCATCTGGATGGTCACACAGGTGGCATCGGACGGGATCTCCTCCCCACGACGGATCTCCTCGAGGGCGTCATCGGCCACCTCCTCCCAGTGCCGCCCGGCAGCCTCGTAGAGCCGGATCAGGCTCGACACGCTGGGACACATGCCGCCCTGTTGGCGGAACATCTTCACGCAATCACGCGGTGGCGCCGAGGATACCGCCTGCAACGCAAGGCGTGCCGCACGCGGCGTCCAGAAGTCCTCGATCAAGCCGGCAAGACGGTCTGCCGGGAACACGCTGGCACGGGCCCGGCGACGGTATCGTGAACGCTCGTAGTCGATCACACCGAACGACGTCATGACCCGCTTCTTCGTCGCGCCCTCCCGGCGATACCTCTCACCATGGTGCTCGATCACAGGTTCCTGCGTGTCCAGCGAGACAAGGGCCTGCTTGACGATCTGCGCCGAAAGCCGGTTGGCTGCAACGGCGATGCTGTCCTCGAAAGCCTGCGTGCCGCGGCGCCCCTCGAAGGCCTCGAGCTTCTTGCGCACGGTCACCATGTGGGCCGCGAACTCAGCCGGCAACTGCCCCGCAAACAGCTGTGCAAGTTCCTCATGAATCGCCCTTCGACGGTCTTCGGCAGCCATCCATGCACCAAGGGTCGTGATGAAGCGTAGCGTTGCTCGCAACCGCTGTCACGGGTGCAATCAGGTGCGATTATCGCTGCAATGTGCGACTTTTTGACGCCACGCGCAGAAGAATCTGGACAACAGCGCAAAACTGTGCGTACATTAAACGAACATAAGCGATACACTACACGAATACACTACCCCATACCAGAACCACACCCCGCCAGAGCGTGAATCTTCACCCTCAGATATCACGAAATATCATGCCATGTCAACACTTTAGGGTTTTCTGGCAAGCACGAACTATGAGAAAAGGCGGCTAGTTACCGGCACCGCCCCTCTTCGCTTTGCGGATTTCCCGAACGAGAATTGCGAGAAAGAACGCGCTCAGGACCGCGGCGAGCACGGGCATGCCGTCCGGCCCGCCGAACTCCATGGCGGCACCGCTCAGGGCAGGCGCGATGAAACTCCCGGAGGCCCACAGGAACATGAAGCACGTGGTGACGCCGACGAGTCCGCCGCTCTTGAATCGCTCGCCCATCATCGCGAGCGCGACCGTGTAGGTGCTGCCGACCGTGGCGCCCATGAGGCCCACCACCGCGATGCCAAGGAAACGATCGCCGACGAGGAAGGGCAGCACGAGGAGCGTCACGAGCGTGATGGCAACGCAGCCGGCAATGACCTTCGTCCGGTCGATGTGATCGGCCAGCCAGCCGACGGGCAACTGGCCGACCACGGCTCCCCCGACGAAGTACGAGAGCAGAAACGCGGCGGCGGCATCGTCGAGGCCCTTGCGCATGCCGTAGACCGCCAACAGGGCCAGAACCGATTCTTCGATCAGGCCGAACATGAAAGCGGCCACCATCAGGATCGGCGCGATGCGGATGTAATGCAGCAGGCGCGCCCTGTGATCACCGCTGGTGGCAAGCGTGGTACCGCGTCCGGCCACCAGGAACACGAGGCCGGCGGCAATCACGGCGAGACCGACATGGAGCGCAAGCCAGCTGTCGGTGCCGAGAACTCCAATGGCGAGAGGTCCGACACCAAAGCCGGCGTGCTGGAAGACGGCCGCAACGGCGAGCGTCCTGCCGCGGCGTTTCTCCTCGGCGAGCTGATTGAGCCAGATGTCTCCGGCCGTGAAGACCATCTCGGAAAAGAAACCCAGAAGGAAGCGCAGGGGAAACCATATCCAGACGTTGGGAAAGACGGGGAGCAGGGCGATGGTGACCAGCATCCCGGCGCCGCCGACCGCGATGACGCGCAGCAGGCCGTAGCGCTTGATGATCCTCGGCGCCACAGGGACCAGGAACAGGATGGCCATCATCTGCACGGCGGCGTTCAGGCCGTTGAGCCAGACGGGAACACCCTGGTTCTCGAGCCATATGCCGAGAAACGGCATGGTGAGTCCCATCGTTGCGGTCACCGTGATGGTCGCCGCGATACAGGCCATCAGGCCCCTTCGACGCTGCCTGGGTGTCATGCGCTCTCCCTGTCCTGCCTCTAAAGCGTGTCGCCGCGGACGACAAGGCGAATGCCGGGGTTGCCTGCAGCGATCCGCAGGACGGCGGACACCGGCGGCAGGCCGGTGCGCCGTATCGCCCATGGGTTGCGGCCGACCTTGCGTGTCGGAACCCGGTGACCACGTGCTGCGTCCGGCAGGACCGCAAGCAGCCGGTGAACAGGGCCTGCCGCTTCTTGAGAGTCGGCCTTCTTGTCCGCGAAAGCCGCCGGCACCTTCTGGGGTGGTTGAGGACGCTGACTGCCCGCGGCAGACTTCGTCTTCTGCAAGCCGGATCGCCGGCGTCTTTCCCGACCGGCGCGGCACACGCGACACGGAGCGCTTCAACGATGAGCGAGCACCGCATGCAATGGAATGATTCCGTGCTGATCGACCAGATCGTCGCGGGCGTCAAGACGGCGACGGTGAGACCGCTGGAGTGGAGCGAGGGACTCGACTCCTACAACACGCCCATTCGTTGCGGTGCGGTCTACACGGTCCACGACGCCGAACGGACTCCCCGTTGTCGGATCAGGATCACGGCTGTCGAGCTCTGCACCTGGGGAGCGATTCCCGACACGCTGTGGCAACGCGACCCGGCCGCCGACGGCAGTGTCAGCCTGGAGGCCTTCCGGGGCGATCATGACCACTACTTCGGTTGGCCTTCGGACGACTACGAGTTTCTCGCAATCTACTTTCAGCCTGTCCTGCAATGAACGCAGGTTGACAGCGTCAAGCCGCGGGCCTGCGGTCGTGTTCACGGTTCACAGGCCGGGCAACCCTCCTCCTCCCCGACGCCAGAATGTTCGCCGCTGTATCGAGGTCGGCGTGACGGCCGTGATCCAGCGTTGGTGACGCCGCATCTGGCACAGGTCTGCGAAGTGAAGGCGTCAGGCACCGCGATCACGCGGTGCGCCTTGCACCCGAGCATGCGGCGATGGGACGCCCAGCCGGTGGCGAGGTCTCCTGGTTGATAGCGGCCCTGGTCCCGATGTTCCGGTCGTTTCCTTCGCGCTGCGCGTCATGCGCATGGGCCGTCGTCGCGCTTGAGCACCGCCGACGTCGCTTCGCCGTCGGGATACGGCGTGCCGCCGCGGCGCGGCAGGGTCATCCAGCCGTGGCCCGGACAGTGGAGCGAATCGCCGGCAAGCTTGACGCCGGAGACGATCGAGAGGCTGTTCCAGTGCCAGCGGTCCCTGAAACGGGAAGGGTGACAAGATGCTGCAGGTGATCCGGGTCGTTCTGCACGACGGCAGGCCCTATCACGACCCCGAGGCGGACCACGATTCGCTGATAGTGAGCCGGAACGTGCCGGCGCGATCACGTACGACTGGAGTAGACGAAGTCTGTATGGTAACCTGTGCGCGCTGTGCCCAGAATCCTCGACATCTTGCGAGGTATCTCAGTATGTTCTCGGCGGGGAAGCCATAGATATGGCGTTCAAGGTGGCATCGTGCGGGCGCGGGTCGGGTTGAGCGACGAGGCCTTTCGCGAAGCCTCCGGCTCGCAGGAACAGTGCCGCAGGGTTTCGCCTGCCCTGCCCGCGGCCACCGCAGGCCGGAGGCTCTACCTATGAGTGTTGCCGAACAAGCAGGTGATTCATTGCTGACTCGCGAAACAGAAGTTGCACCGGACCCGGCGGCGTCCGGGTTGAGTCTGCCTGAAGAGTTGCTGCTGGCGCTGCTGGACGAAGAGAGGGGTTACTTTCGTCAGGTGCCCGGATGGAACCTGAGCTGCGCAGTGGTCGGCGCCGTGCTGGGCGAACTGTCGCTGCTCGGTCGCATCGACACCGATCTGGAGTCGCTGACTCTGGTGGATGCGACCGACACCGGTCGTCCGCTGCTCGACCCGATCTTGCGGGAGATCGCGACCGAAACGGAACCACACGATGCCCGCTACTGGATTGAGCGGCTTGTTCCGCAATCCGATTCGGTGATCTCCCAAGCGCTGGACGGTCTCGTTCGGCGACAGATTCTCGACGTCCACCCTGGCGGTTTCTATACCTTCACCAAACGCCCGCGGCCGGGAGAAACACCGCTGGGAGCGGACTCCCTGCCGGGCGAGTTTGTAAAAGCCCGGCTGACCATGATCATCTTCACGGAGGAGATTCCGGGCCCGCGCGAGGTGATTATCATCGGCCTCGTCAATGCCTGCCGCGTGTTCCATATGATGTATCCGATCGAGGAGGAGGAAGAAGAGCGGATTCAGTTCGTCAGCCAGATGGACCTGATCGGCCGGGCGATTGCCGCAGCGGTGAGCCAGAGCATCATCGCGCCCTCGCTTCGCCGGCCCTCGCTGACCAAACCGATTCCAGCCGTGTCCCTGCGTGATCTGGTGTTCAACCGCGAGCTGCGAGAGGGCAGGCTGCCGGCAGGGTTCGCCAATCTGGCCGAAAAGTATGGTCCAGTATTCGAGCTTCGGCTCCCGTTCCGCAAGAACATCATTGTCCTGGCAGGGTTGAAGACGAATGAATGGGCCCATCGCATGGGGCGGGTATTCTTGCGGTCGAAAGAGTACTTCGAGGGCGTAGACAAGGCGTATGGCGTGTCGCGCTCAATGCACTCGATTGACGGTGCCGATCACTTTCGCTTTCGCAAGTCGTTGCATGCCGCCTACTCTCGCAAGACTTTGACCAAGCGTCTGGACGAGGTCTATGACCTGGCCCGCAAGCACATGGCGAGTTGGGACGTCGGCACCACGATGCCGGTGCAGGTGATGCTGCGACCATTTGTGAATGCGCAGACATCGCCGCTCCTGGCCAACATTGACACCCAGGCCGAGATTGTCGATGCGCTCGAATACAAGATACGGGTGCTCAACGTGGGCATCGTCAAGATGATGCCGCATTTCATGCTCAAGACCCCGTCGATGCGCCGCCGGGCGAAGGCCATGCAACAGATCGTAGACCGTATGCAAAGGACGCATACGGCCGCGCAGCGGGTTGGGCAGCATGAGGACGTGGTGGACGCGTATCTGGCACTGCACGCGTCTGATCCACAGTTCCTGCCCGAATCGGACCTGTCGCTGCCGCTGGGGGCGATCTTGATGACCGCCATGTACATGGGCGATCAGATTGGCTTCGCCCTTTACTGGTTGCTGCAGAATCCCGAGTTGTACGAGCGAGTCACGGCCGAAGCGGACGCGCTGTGGGCCGAGGGCGATCCCGGCGAGGATGACTTCAGTCGGGACCGGATCGACGTGACCCACCGGGTGCTGATGGAGACTCTGCGGATGTCGCCGATCGTGCCCATGTCGCTGCGCACGGTGATGAATACCTGCGTGGTGGAGGGTTACGAGTTACCGGTCGGCGCGCAGCTCCTGATTGCGCAGACGGCCGCGCATTACTCGGAAGAGTCGTTTCCCGATCCGTGGACGTTCGACATTGACCGCTACTTGCCCCCGCGAAACGAGCACATCAGCAGAGGCTACGCACCCTACGGGCTGGGCACACACTCATGTCTCGGGAGCCGCTGGGCCGACATGCAACTGGCGATCAACCTGCTGATGCTCACGCATCACTTCAGGATCGAGCTGGCCCGCCCCTACAAGCGGTTGCCGATGGATCCATTACCCTCACAGTCGCCCAGCAACAAACTCAAGTTCAGGCTCGCTGAGCAGCGGCACGAAATTCGAGTCTGAGTTCGCTACGCCCGCTTCTCCAGCGTCTGGTCCGGTCCATGATTCGTGAATTGAGCCTTTCGCAATGAAATCATCTGGAGGCCAACGACCTCACACCGTACGGGTGATCACGGGAGCAAGCGGGCAGATCGGCGGAGTCCTCGCGCGGGCCCTGGCCGACCGGTACGGGCCCGGTCAGATCCGCGCGATCTACCGGGAGCGTCGGGGCACAGCGGCGGACCTGGATATCGCATGGGTCAATGGCGACATCCTGGACAAGGAATCGCTGATTGCCGCCTTCAAGGGCGCACAGACCGTGTTTCATCTGGCCGCGCTGGTCTCGATCGATGCCGTCAGGGCGCAGGAGTTCCATCGCACGAATGTCGTGGGCACACGCAACGTCGTGGAGGCGGCCCTTGCCTGTGGTGTACGGCGCCTGGTTCACGTTTCCTCCATCCACGCCTACGACCAACACCCGCTGGACGAGGTTCTCGATGAGAGCCGCGCTCCTGCGGATGGCCCGCACCACGATCCGTACGACCGTTCGAAAGCCGCGGGCGAAGTGGAAGTCCGTCGCGGCATCGACCGGGGCCTCGATGCCGTGATCCTGAATCCAACCAGTGTGATCGGCCCCCAAGACGGCAGGCCGTCCTCTATGGGACAGGTCTTTCTCGACCTCTACCGCAGGCGAATTCCCGCACTGATCGCTGGCGGTTACGACTGGGTCGACGTGCGTGACGTCGTGTCTGCCACGATGGCCGCCGAGACACAGGCGAGATGTGGCGAGAACTACCTCATCTCAGGGCACTGGCACACCGTGCGTACCCTGGCCCAACTCTCCCAGCAGGCGACCGGTGTGGCCGCGCCCCGTCTCCAGTTCCCGGTGTTCATCGCCCGGTTATGGGCACCCTGCCAGGTCGTCCTGGATCGAAGTCGTGGCCGCCGTCCGCTCTACACGCCAGCGGCCGTTCGCGTCATGGCCCACGGCAATCGGCGGATTTCCAGCGCCAAGGCGCGGGCGGAACTCGGGTTCCAGCCGCGCCCTCTCGCAGAATCGGTCAACGACACGTATCGCTGGTTCGACGAACACGGCATGCTGGGCGAAGGCCCATGAGATGACCGAAGAGCGACTGCACGGGATGCTGGTATGGGCTGTCCTCGTGATGGCGGCCGTGACGTTCCTGTACCTGCTTCGCAGGGCCGCGCCCTACGGGCGCCACTACGCGGGCGCGGGCTGGGGTCCGCACATCTCCACCAGGCTCGCCTGGATCATCATGGAACTGCCGGCGCCCGCGCTGTTCCTCGTCGTCTATCTCGACGGTAAGGGCGCGTTCCAGATCGTGCCGTTGCTGTTCCTGGTCATGTGGCAGGGCCACTATCTGAACCGGACGTTCGTCTATCCGTTTCGCGTCCGGGCGCACGGCCGCAAGACGCCCCTGCTGCTGGTCGGATCCGGATTCTTCTTCAATGCGGTCAATGCGTACATCAATGCCCGCTTCGTATCGGAATTCGGCGAGTACACTGCTGAATGGCTTGCCGACCCCCGCTTCCTGATCGGCGTCGGGATTTTCCTCGCCGGGATCGCACTCAATCTCCACGCCGACAGCACTCTCATGCGACTGCGGCGGCCCGGCGAGACTGGCTATGCGATACCGCAGGGCGGCGGGTTCCGCTTCGTCTCGTGTCCAAATTACCTGGGGGAAATTCTCGAATGGGTGGGCTGGGCGGTCGCCACCTGGTCGACGTGCGGCCTCGCATTCATGCTGTTCACCGTCGCCAACCTCGCGCCGAGGGCGCGGAGCAACCATCGATGGTATCAGGAAACGTTCAGCGATTATCCGGCGCACCGCCGGGCCCTGATACCGGGCATCTACTGACGCTTGAGCGATCGCGGACTCGACCTTGCTCGAGACGAAGCGTTGCCATCGGCATTCCTTCCGCGCTTTGCGGCCCAGACAGGAAGAAAATGAAATGCAGTGTCAGTGTATTAGCACCGCAGGTGTGTCCGCTGGTGGGCGCGGGAGGGTCAAGGCATGACTCTTGTCATGAACTTCTATCTCGACTGGAGCGTCAACTGTCAGTTCGCCGGGCTGATCTGGGCCCGGGAGGACGGCCTGTTTGCCGCGGAAGGGCTCGATGTGCGCCTGGTGCCGCCGGAGGAGAACCCCGACACGGCCACACTCGATCTCGTGCTTGCCGACGATCGCGGCGTGGGGTGCATGGAGGACAATCTCATCGTTCGTGCCGTGGTTGCCGGAAAGGGCGTCAAGGCCATCGGCGCGACGATGCAGGATTCGCCGATCCACCTCGTCACGCTGCCCGAACGCGGGATGGAGCGTCTCGAGGATGTCGCCGGACGCAGGATTGCCATGCACCGGGACGGAATCCACCTCCTGGAAACGGTGCTGGACCTGCACGGCATCGACACCGGCCTCCTGGAAACGACGGTGGCAGGATGGACGCTCGACGAGCTCCTCGACGGTACGTTCGACGCCGTACAGGGCTACGCCACGACGGAACCCCACCAGCTCGAGCGCCTTGGCCACGCGACGCGTCTCATCCCCATCCGCCACTTTGACCTGCGACCCTGGGCGCAGATGATGTTCACGACCGACACCATGATTGCCGCGCATGGCCGTGCGCTCGGCCGTTTCACTGCCGCATGCAGGGAGGGCTGGCGCAGGGCCATGACCAATCTCGACGATTGCGCCGGGCTGGTTGCCGGCCACTCGCTCGAGCACGGGAACGTGTCCGAGAATCGCCGGATTCTTGAACTGATGGTCCCGCTTGTCGCAGGCGACGCGGGGCTGGACAACGCCGTCGCCACCGATCCGGAGCGCTGGAGGCGCAACCTCGCGACCTACGCCCGCTCCGGCATGATCGATCGCGTCCCTGCCTGCGGCGAGGTCGTCTGCGACCTTCTCGCATGATGTTCCCGCTGGCCCGGGGACACGCCGCCTTGTCCGGTCACTGTGACGTACCGACGACACCGCCATGGAAGATCATGCGGTACACGGGCGTCCCGGCGTAAGTGATGGTCTCGACCCCGCTGAAACGCGCAAGGGTGCCCTCGATGCTGTTGACGTAGCGGTACGAACCGCGGACGAACTCGGCGGGGCCGCGCATCAGGTGATTGCGGTCGGGCTGCCCGAGCACCTCGCGCTGGAACGTGTAGATTTCGTCCATGGGCCGCAGGTCAGAGACGATCTCGGCCATGTAGTTCTTCATCCAGACGACCGCGCCGTCGCGCCACACGATCTCGTGGCCGCCGTAGGGGTTGGTTCCCGCGTAGCGGTCGCGGTATCGCCAGTTCCCTGAGTCGAAGACCATGTGCCGGGTTCCGTCGCCGACGTCGGTGCCGTCGGGGATCGCGTAGGTCTCGCGCCTGGCCACCACAAGGAAATCGATCAGGTCGTCCACAGTCTGCCTCGCATCATCTCACGCACCGGTTCGCTCTTTGTTGTAAAGCCTTCGCACGTGTTCCGCCGCCTGCTCGCAGGTGCCCCACCAGACGCCGTCGCATGCTCGCATGCCCCGCAACAGGCGCTCAAGCATGACGAGACGGCCCGGCCGGCCCATCAGGTTGGGATGAAATGTGGTCTGGAAGAGACCGCCGAACCGGTGCAGACCGTCGAACTCCTCGCGCCAGATGACTTCGGCCTGGGCTGCGCTCACCAGGCTGCTGACGCCCCCGCCGTGGAGCGAGGAACCGAACAGCGCCCAGTCGTCGAGCACCATGGAGATCGGCAGCTCGACGATCGTGCCGGCCGCGGTCTCCACCATGTGGGGACAGTCGCGCTCCATCAGGCTGGCGTCGTAGGCCATGCCCGTGGAGGCCATGATCGACAGGGTCTGCTCCGTCACACCCCAGCCCGGAGCGCTCCACCCCTTCGGTCGCCGGCCGGTGACGCGCTGCAGGATTTCCGTCGCATGCCCGAAGAGGGCGCGTTCGTCGGCCTCGGCCAGGCCGTAGACGTTTTCGTGCATGTAGCCGTGGTGGGCAATTTCGTGTCCATCGCCGACGATGGCCTCCATCACCGCCGGATGGCGTTCGGCAACGTGGGCCGGAACGAAGAAGGTCCCCGGGATCGAGAGATCGCGGTGCAGGTCGAGGATGCGCGGCATGGCCGTCGTCAACCCGTAGGCCGCCTCGGAGATTGCCGCGACATGGTTGACGACGCTGCGATCCGAAGCCATCGGCCCCGCTTCGCCATCGACGTGCCAGGCAATGGTCACGCCGCAGGCGGCTCCGCCGGGCCATGCGAAGTCCGGCAGCGTCCGGAAGGCCAGATCGGGATAGGAGGGAGGGCTGAGATCGATCATGTCGTGCATCCGTCTGGAATGGGCCACTCCTTCATGGTCGCATGATCGGGGGCTGGAAATCATCGAAACAGGCACCCGCTCAGGGGATCGTCTTGTCCAGTCCGCGCGGGATACGCTTCCCGCTGTCGTAGAACGGCAGGGCGACAACCTCGCAATCCGCGGTGTCGCCGGTTTCAGTCTGCACCTTGAGACTCCTGCCGATCCACTCGTCGGCCGCATCGAAGCGGACATAGCCGATGCCCTGTTCGAGCGTCGGCGACCAGGCTGCCGCTGTCACGTGGCCGACGGGCCTGCCGTTGTCCGTGACGGCCCCGCGGTATCCGGGCGTCGCCGTCCTGCATGTCAGCCCGAGCAGACGCACCCGGCGGTCGGCGTTCCTCAACGCCTCGAGACCGACGAAATCGTCCTTGTCCATGTGGATGAACGGGCCCAGCCCTGCCGCAAACGGCGTCATCGTGTGATCGAAATCGGTGATGTTGTCTAGGATCCCCGCCTCGATCCGGCGAATCTCCATCGAGGCCGTGCTGCCATAGACCATGCCGTGCGGCCTTCCGGCCTCCATCACGTCGTTGAAGAGCTTGCGGTGGTTCGTGGGCCGGTCGATGGAGGTCCTTGTGCCCACCGAGTAGATTTCGTAGCCGAACTCGCCCGTCCAGCCCGTTCGCGACACGTAGAGCCGCTGGCCTCCCACTGGGAAGTATCCGGACCTGAAGTACTTCAGGTTCTCGCCGACCGCACCGTCGGTGAGCGCCGAGAGGACTTTCAGAGAGTTCGGACCCTGAACCTGAAGGACCCGGCCCTTCGGATCCGATATCGTGACGTCGTACCCCTTGCTCAGGGCCCAGACCCAGGTCCGGAAGTGGCCGTCAGGCTGTATGTACCAGAATACGTCTCCGGTCATCCGGAACAGGATGCCGTCCATGAACGTGCCGCCGTCATGGGTGCAGGCTATGGCGTAGAGGCCGCGGCCCTCCTTGAGGGTCGAGATCTTCCTGGCAAAGATCCTGTCCAGGAAGGCCACCGCGTCCGGCCCCTTGATCTGCCAGGGTTTTTCCGGCACGTCGTACAGCACCGCCCTGCGGCGCAGGTTCCAGTATGTCTCGATCGGATCTTCACCGATAAAGACCTTGTAGTAGCGGTCCGCGTAGACGCCCATGACCGTCTCCGGACTGGCATGGCAGTCGTGAAACGGCGAGAGATCGAATCTCCGCGCGCTGACGCGAACGGTATCCTGCACGTCAGAGTGAATGGAGTTCGACATGTTTTCTGCTCTTTTTGTTCGTCGGACCGGGGCGGGAAGGAACACCGGTCCTCGTTGCGTCTGACAGGTGCGATCCGCTTGGAACCGCCACCCCGGCGATCCGGTCATACAGGGTCTCCGGCCGCTGAGGAAGTCATTTGATCTGAACGCAATCTTTAGAATAAGTTAAGTGATGGACGACCGTCTGCCCTCCTTGAACGCGCTCCGCGCCTTCGAGGCGACCGCACGCCATCACAGCTATCGCGATGCGGCGGATGAGCTGGCGGTGACGCCGGCAGCCGTCAAGCAGCTCGTCACGAAACTCGAACGGTCCATCGGGGAACCCCTGCTGGAACGCAAGGGGCGCCGAATGGAACCCACGCGCACCGGCGCGCAGGGGATTGCCGAGCTCAGGAGCGCGTTTCAGCAGATCACGTTCGCCGTCGAGCGAATGCGGACCGCCAAGGGCAACGACCGGCTTGTCGTTTCGGTCGATCCGTCCTTTGCCTCTGCCTGGCTGGTTCCGAGACTGGAAGACTTCAAGTCGCGCCATCCCGACATCGAGGTCCTCGTGGACTCCTCCATGCAGGTCGTCGACCTCGGGACCGGCACAGCCGACATCGGGATACGATTTGGCGTCGGGGACCATGGCGACCTCGTGGTCCGGCGCCTTTTCGACGAACGGCTGCATGCGCTTTGCAGCCCCGGCCTCGCCAACGGGCCGCCGCGGATCACCGCATTGGCGGACCTGGCGGGAAAGGTGCTGCTTCGCTGGGACCTCTCGCAGTTCGAGTGGGCGGCAAACACGCGGGCGTGGAACTTCTGGAGAACATGGCTGGAAGCCGCGGGTGCGGGCGACGTCAAGCCGGGAAGCGGAGTGAAGTTCAACGACTACAACCTGGTCGTTCAGGCCGCCATCGCAGGTCAGGGCTTCGTCATCGGCAGCGAGCCGGTCCTGAAAGCCCTGATCAGGTCCGGGATCCTGGTGGATCCGTTCGGCGTATCGGTCGACCCCGGCATTGGCTACGACGTCGTGACGACCCGGGAGGCGATCAGGCGTCAGCCGGTCAGGCGCTTTTTCGAATGGATCGTGCGGCAATCTGAAATCGTCCAGACGAAAGACTGAAGCGATGCATCGTTGCCGGACCTTGCCGTGATCGCCAGGGATACCGGGAGAACGCGAGGAGTTTTCCCGTCAAGGGTTTGATGGAGATGTTGCGATAGCCGCGCGCTTCCATCGCATGTTCGGTCAATGCAACCGGGTCGGGCGCTTCCACCGGCCAGCGACGCGCTTCGCAGGCCTCGACAAGCGTGACGAGAACGTCAAGCCAATCCCCTTCCGGAGTATCCGGGGCCGCGCCCATGAGGCTGTCGATCGCCGCCCCGTCATCGGTCTCGCACCTGATTGGCCTCATGTTCATGGAGCGACTTCCCGCACTGTCGGCGCGTCAATGCGACCGTACTCGCCATGAGATCCGGCGAAGCGCACGGCCAGGCGATAGCTGCCACGCCATGGGCATCACGCCGCCGCCGCGCAACGTCCGCAAGACCGTGGTCGGAGCGGCCTCTCAGCCGCAAACATCCCGCTTGTAGTGCCACTCGGAATCCTACCCTGCTGACTCTACACAGTTTTTTGCACCGAATGTTAAAGATTCACTATCGTCGGCCGCCGGCGAGTCGCCTGGCCTCGGGCAGGCGTCTCAGCCGCAGCATGGCCGGAACGCCCACGGCGGGCCCGAGAGCGAGGATGAGGAAGCTCCACTGCCACGACCCGGTGGCCTGGGCGATCTGCGGGACGAGCCAGACGGTAAGGATGCTCAGCGCAAAGCCCACTCCCATCTGGAATGCCAGCGCCGAGCCGACGAGTGTCTGGTCGGCGAGCTCGCTGACCGCTGCGGAGAACTGCGCGCTGTCGGCCACGACGGTGAAGCCCCAGATCAGCGCGACAGCGACAAAGGCCGGCATCGGTCCGTTGAACAGCAGCCCGACCGCGACGGCCGAAAGTCCCGATATCGTCATGGCCATCGCGGTGGTTTTGCAGCGGCCGATCCTGTCGGCCAGCAGTCCGGCCAGCACGCAGCCCGGCGCGCCGAGGGCCACCACCGCGAACGCCAGCAGGGAAGCGTTGAGGGCCCACTGCCCTGCGGACGCCGCCACGGATGCGTAGGCCAGAATCCAGCCCCACATCGCGTAAAGCTCCCACATGTGTCCGAAGTAGCCCAGGTTGGCCAGCATCAGCGGTCGGTTTCGCACGATGGTTCCGATCTGGCGCAGGTCGACGCGGGTCCTCGCAAAGGGATGGGGGCCTTCCTCGAGGGTCCAGAAGATCCCGGCCGCCGCCAGGGAGGCCGCCGTTGTGGTGAGGATCACCGTCACGGCGTCCACGCCGATGCCCAGCGCCTGCACGAAGTGTGGCGTCGCCGAGCCCAGGGTCAGCGCACCGACCATCGTGCCCATCGCAAGGCCGCGTCCCGACCGGAACCAGGTGCCGATGAACTTCATCGCGGGCGGGTAGACGAGCGCGAGGGCCGCGCCGGTCGTCATGCGCGCGATGATCACGTCCCAGGCCCCGCCCACCACGATGAGCGCGCCATTCGACAGGGCCGCGGCGACGGCCGCCACGGCCATGAGCCTCGCCGCGGGCCAGACGTCCGAAATCGACAGGAAACTCGAAACGAGGGCGCCGATCACGAAACCCGTCTGGACGCCGTTGGTCAGCCAGATCGCCTGTGCATCGCTGAGCGCAAGCCGCTCCGTGAGCGCCGGCGCCACGGCCGTGGCGGAAAACCAGGTGGTCAGCGTCAGGACGACGGCGAGCGCGGTCAGCCCGAGAGCGCGCCATTGGTGCCGGGGCACTCAGCGTCCCTCGAGCGGATCCGCGCGGATCCCGGTCATGGGACGGCAACCGATTCGAAGACCAGCTCCGCCAGGTCGCGCACCTCGATCCGGTGCCCGACGCCGAGGTCCTGAACGGCGGTGGAATACATCACGACGTCCTTCGGGCAGGACACCGCGAACGTGTCGATGCCTCCCAGCGCCATGGCCTCGCGGATCCGGGATTCGCTCGGCCGTTCTCCGCCCGGCGGATCGTCCATGAAGATCCTGCCGCCACCGGCGCCGCAGCAGAACGAGTTCTCGCGGCAGCGCGGCATGTCGACCAGCTCGTGGCCGAGGGCCCTGATCAGGGCTCGCGGTGCGTCGAAGCCGCCGTTGTAGCGTCCGAGGAAGCAGGGATCGTGGTAGGTGACCCGCCTCGCGGAAACCGGCCCGGGCCTGAGCCGCCCGGTCTTGACGAGGTCGAGGAAGAGCTCCGAATAGTGGATCACCTCGTAGTCCGCGCCGAGTGCGGGATACTCCGATTTCAACGCATTGAGCGAATGCGGATCGGTGGTCATGATCCGGTCGAAGGCGCAGGCGTCCAGCTGCTCGATGTTGTGGGCCGCCAGCATCTCGAAGAGGCCCTCGTCCCCGGCCCGGCGCACGTCGTTGCCGCTGTTGTGCTCGCCGTCGTAGAGGATCCCCAGATCGACGCCGGCCCTGTGCAGCAGCTCGGCGACCTGGCGTGTCAGCTTCTCAACCCTGGGATCGAAGCTGGCAAAGTCCCCGACGAACCACAGGACGTCGACCGGCTCCCGCCTGGCATCCTTGATCCTGTGGCTCAGCCCTTTGGTCCAGCGCGCCCGCTGGCGGGCCGGCTTGCCGAAGGAGTTGCCCTGGGACTGAACGTTGGTGAGCGCCCCCTTGAGGAGCGGTTCGATGTTGCCGTCCTCGACCAGGGAGCGGCGCAGCTTGACGATTTTCGGCACGTGTTCGATGTGGACCGGACAGACCTCCATGCAGGCGCGGCAGGTGGTGCAGGACCAGAGCGTCTCGGGCCTGATGGTGCCGCCGACGATGGGCATCGCGTGGTCCGGGCTCTTCAGCAACCCCTGATCGGTCAGATACCCGTCGCGCAGGTCCATGATCAGCGTCTTCGGACTGAGAGGCTTGCCGCCCGCATGCGCCGGGCAGACCGACTGGCAGCGCCCGCATTCGGTGCAGGACAGGGTGTCCAGCAGGTCCTTCCAGGTGAAGTCCCGGTAGCCCTGCACGGTCCCGCCATCGTCGTCGGGCGCGGGCAGGGCGCCCTTCGGGGTCAGGGGCCGAAAGACGATGTTGGGTGCGGCGGTGAACATGTGCCGGTGCTTGGAACCGGGGATGTAGACCAGGAATGCCAGGATGAGGCCGACATGGACCCAGTAGAACAGGGCCTCCGCCATGGCGGCAGCGGGCCCGAGGATCCCGACGGCGCGCAAGGGGACCATGAAGAGCGTCGACAACGGCCGCCACGCGCTGCCCTCGCCGTCGATGGCCAGTCGCGCCGAGGCCTCGAGGATCATGCTGAGGACGATGGCCGAGGCGAGAACGTAGATGGCCGTCGCGTCGCCCTGCCTCGATCCCTCGAGCCGTTCCGGCCTGATGACGAAGCGATGATGGATCGCCATCCCGAGGCCGATCGCCATCACCACGGCGAAGATGTTCTGCAGGAGCGCCAACCACGTCTCGCCGCCGACCGGCGCAAGGCTGAACCCGGGGAACAGCCCGGAGCCGAAGCTCTCCACGATGGCGGTCAGAAGCACGATGAAACCTGAAAGAATGCAGGCGTGCAGGATGCCCGAGTAGCCGAACCTCAGGAGGCGCCGGTGCAGTCCGACATCGCCCACCATGAACCCCAACCGCTCTGTCAGCCGGTCCGTCCGGTGGGCCGGCCGCGCCACCAGGAGCGGGCGCAGGCGCGTCCAGAAGCGCCAGGCGAAGACCGCCAGCGCGCTCACGGTCAGGGCCCACAGGACCGGGGTCGTCATCCCCTCACGTCTCCGTGTTCAACCGTTCCGTCAACGCCGGCAGCAGCTCGAACATGTCGCAGACCGCACCGTAATGGGCCTTGTTGAAGATCGGCGCCTGCTCATCCACGTTGACGGCGATGATGAGCTCGCTCTTTTCCATCCCCTCGAGGTGTTCCGGCGCACCGGAGACCCCGGCCATCAGGTAGAGCTTCGGCTTGACCTTCGTGCCCGACTTGCCGACCTGGCGGGCCTTGGGCATCCATCCCGCGTCGATCACCGGCCGCGAACCCGCCAGTTCGGCGCCGAGGGCGGCCGCCAGGCCTTCCGCCAGACCGAGCTTCTCGGGTCCGCCCAGCGCGCGGCCGACGCAGACGATCTTCTCCGCATCCGCCAGGTTGATGCCGGTCTCCGCCGGCTCGACGGTTTCCCTGACCCGGATGCGCAGACCCGAGAGGTCCACCTCCATCATCTCGAGGTCCGGCGGCGGCCGTCCCGCCAGGGCCTCGGCCCCGGCCGCGCCCGGCATCACCGCGACCACACCGGGCAGGGCCATCCCGGTCCGGGCCAGGAGCTTGCCCCCGTAGACCATCGACCGGGCATGGACCGTGTTTGCGTCGGCGGTGAGTTCGCGGACGTACCCGACCATCGGCCGGCCGGTCTCCACCGCCACCCTCGGGGCGAGATCGATCCCGGCCGCGGAGTAGCTTGTCATCACCAGATCGGGTGCCCAGCGATCCACGGCCGCGATGAGGGCCGCCGCGGCCGCATCGGGATTGTATGGGCCCGCAGCTGCGACGCCGATCGCGCGGTCGAACCCGCAGAGCTGCCTCGACAGGGCGGCCGATTCATCGTCCGCCGCGCAGATCAGACCCCAGGCCTCGCCTCCCAGGGACCGTGCCATCGCGCCCAGTTCCAGGGCGCTTTCGGCAACCTCGCCGCCGGTATGCTCGACAAAGGCCAGGCAGCGCATCAGGCCAGCCCCCTCTCCAGGAGAATCCGGTGGATGCCGGCGGCGACCGTCTCCGGATCGCCCTCGATCATCGTGGCGCCGCCGCTGGAATCGGGGAGTTCAAGCACGGTCGCCAACGCCAGATCGGCGCCCGGTTGCACATCCGGCGCGGCGGTCGGCACCTCCACGCCCAGCAGGCTGCGAAGCCTGCTCCCCGCGACGTAGCGCGGCGGCTGTGCCGCGGCCTGCAGGCCGATGACCGCCGGAAGCTCTATCTCCATGATGGCGGCGCGTCCTGCGGAGTACTCCTGCTGGACGGTGACGGATCCTTCCGTCAGCGTGACGCCGGAGGCCGCCGAGACCTGCGGCCAGCCCAGCAGCGCGCCCAGCTGCGGCGCCAGTTCGCCATAGAGGTCATCGGTCGACAGGATGCCCGTCAGCACCAGATCGGGGGCAAGCCCGGTGATGGCCTCGGCATAGAGCGGCGCCCTCGCCCGGGAGGAGAGCTGCACCGCCTCCTCGTCCACCTCGATCAGGAGAACCTCGTCGACACCGCGCGCCAGGGCGGTCTTCAACATCCGCTCTGCGCCCTCGGCCTCGGCAGCGACGGCCGTCACCGTCGCCCCGGTCGTCTCCTTCAGAAGAACCGCCTGCTCGAGGGCCTGATCGTCGAATGGGTTGAGCCCGAGCCCGACCCACTCGCGGTCGATGTCCCGGCCGTCTTCCGCAAGGTCCAGTTCGTCCGACAGAACCGGGTTCAGGCGCAGGATGGTGACGATGTGCACGGGACCCTTGTCCTCATCTCATTTGAGGTGGCGCGTGTCCCGATAGACGGGACCGCGGTCGATGACGCTCTGGAGCATGCCGTTCGTGACGTACTCGGGCGTCTCGTGGGGATCGTAGGGGGCCTGGTCCTGGCCTGGGTAGCCAATGGCCCGGCGGGCCTCGTCGGTCATCATGTAGGCCCCGGTGGTCACGGTCGTCAGAGCGCCGAACGCCGGAGCATCGTCCCTTGCCAGACCGTTGAGCTCCGCCGACAGGTCCTTGCCATCGCAGTAGCCGACCGCGCGCCGGAAGCCCTCTTCCAGGTCCGGACGGATGCGCATCACCTCGTCCAGCATCTCCAGATGCACCCCGACAGAGGACGCCGCGGGCTTGTTCTCGAATGCCGGGATCAGGTAGTCGGCCAGCCGGGCATAGAGGGCGCGAAAGTCGTCGGTGAACGCCGGCATCATGCGGCCTCCAGATTGCGGGCCTCGCCGATCATGTGCGAGGCCTGGCGGTGAACGACGGCCATCAGCGTCGCCGTCGGGTTGGCGCCGGCGCCCGTGGGGAAGGCGCTGAGATCCCACACGTAAAGGTTCGGCACGTCGTGGGAGCGGCCGTACTCGTCGAGCACCGATGACCCCGGATCCGTTCCGAGCCGGGCCGTGCCCAGCAGGTGCCAGCCGCTGTCGCGCATCTGCGGCATGACCGAGGTCGAGACGGCGCCGGCGGCTTCGAGCGATTCCACGGCACGTGCGGCATGGAACTCGAGAAGGCGCCTGGAGTTCTGCGACGTCCTGTAGATGACCTTCGGCGCCGGGATGCCGTCGCTGTCGACCAGTTCCGGATCGATCTCCACGCGGTTCGATTCCTCGGGCAGGTCCTCTCCGATAATCGCCCACAGCGCCGTGCGGCCGAACCTCTCCTCGATCATCCTGTGCCAGTTGGCGCCCCACTGGTCCTCGATGCTGCCGCCGTCCCTGAAGACCTCCGCACCGACGAAGCCCTTCGACGAGAGCGGTCCGCCGGCGGACATGCCGCCCCACTTGGCGCCGCGCACGAAGCCGCGGCGTTCATCCGTCTCGTAGAACTGCAGGGTGTTGATGAGCTGCCCCGACGGTCCCCGCCAGCTCTCCAGATCCTCGTCGAAATGTCCCATGACCAGGCCGAACGGGTGCATCATGAGGTTCCGTCCCACCAGCCCGCTGGAATTGGCGAGCCCGTCGGGGAAGGCCGCCGACGTGGAGTTCAGGAGAATGCGCGGCGTCCCGATGGTGTTTGCGCACAGGATCACGACCCTGGCCATCTGCCGGCGCTCGCGGCCGTTCATGTCCACGAAGAGCGCACCCGTGACGCGGTTGAGCTTCTCGTCGTAGATGATCTCGCGCACCCGGGCGCCGGCAACGAGGCGGTGCCCGCCCTTGGCGATCTGCTTGAACAGGACGAGATCGGGCGACCATTTGGACGCTTCCGGGCAGCCGAACATGCAGGTTCCCCGGCGCGCGCAGGGATTGAGACCCTGCCAGGGCAGCGACGGCATGCCGTTGAGCCCCGGCCACCAGTGCCAGCCCAGCTTGTCCATGCCCTGGGCCAGCTTCATGCCGGCCTTGCCGATGGGGATCTGGGGCGTGGGGTATCCCGCCTGCGGCGGGTATCCCGGATTGCCTCGTGTCCCGGAGGCGCCGATCAGCTGTTCGACGGCCTCAAGGTGCGGCAGCACCTCGTAGTAGTCGAACGGCCAGTCCACCGCGACGCCGTCGAGCGAACGGACCTTGAAGTCCGACGGCAGGAAGGGCACCCAGTGGCCGCCCCAGATCGTCGCGCTGCCGCCCACCGCCGACTGCATGTAGGGCTCGACATCGCTGTCGGTCGTGTTGATCGGATAGTCCCGCTCGTTGTCCCTGACATTCGGCGAAGGGTTCCACTGCTTGCCGCCAGCAAGCTCGAACTCCTTCTTGTCACCGGGATAGTCCGACGGGTCGAACCACGTCCCCTGCTCCAGGGTCACCACCGACATCCCGGCATCTGTCAGCATCTTGGCGGCCACGGAGCCGGAAGGCCCCGATCCGATGATCAGCACGTCGACCTCTCTGGGAGGCCTCTTCACCTGCGCCATGTTCTTTCCCCGTTTGCGCTTTCACGTGCGGCCGAATGATTCATCGGCGGAGCCGCACGGCACGATGCGACCATTGGCAATAGCACAGCCTCGATGCGCATGGGCAAGGGATCCACGGATGAGCCTTATCGAAGACAGGATTCTAGCCGCTGCCGGTCCGCTCCGCAGTCCTCGCGATCCACCGGCGCGCCTCGGGTTCCGGCCGCCGGCATCAATGGTCTTGCCGGTGCCGATCACGTGCCCGTCGAGCCGGATCGGGATTCCGACCGGGGCCGCAAGGTAACGTCACGACCCCCTCGACCTGGCAGGTCAAGGGTTTTGAGGAGCACGTCATCCAGCCTCGCCAGCCTGACACAATCATGGTAAAGGCGCCCTTTTTTTGGATGGAGGCGGCAGCCAAGGTGGCATGGCAGTGATTCGCAACGTCGCCTTCATCATGTGCGATCAGCTCAGGGCCGATTACCTCGGCTGTGCCGGTCATCCGACGCTGAGGACGCCGAACATCGATGCGCTGGCTGCGCGGGGTGTGCGCTTCGAACGCGCCTACTGCCAGGCGCCGGTCTGCGGGCCGTCGCGCATGTCGTTCTATACGGGCCGCTACTGCTCGAGCCACGGCTCGACTTCGAACGGCGTGCCGCTGCGCGCCGACGAATGGACCATGGGCGACTATCTTCGGCCCCACGGCGTGCGCACGGCTGTCGTCGGCAAGACGCACTGCAGGCCCGATGTCGTCGGACTGTCGCGTTTCGGCATCGACGGGGCGGGGGCCTTCAGTGCGTGCGGTTTCGAGCCCGTGGAGCATGACGACGGCATGTGGCCCGATGCCATCCACGACCCCGACCTTGCCTACAACCGCTACCTGCGCAGCCACGGTTTCGGCGGTTCGAACCCGTGGCACAGCCATGCAAACTCGGTCAGGGGCGGCAACGGCGAGGTCCTGTCGGGCTGGAACATGCGCAACTGCCGCTACCCTTCTCTCGTTCCGGACGAACATTCCGAGACGGCCTACATGACCGATCGCGCCATCGCGTTCGTCGAGGACATGGGCGAGGCGCCCTGGTGTCTGCACCTCAGCTACATCAAGCCGCACTGGCCCTATGTCGCCCCGGCCCCCTATCACCGGCTCTACGGCCTCGACGACGCGATCGCCGCCAACAGGAGCGACGGCGAACGAAAGGGAGAGCATCCCCTGACGGCGGCCTATCGGGAGCACCAGACCAGCCGGGAGTTTCACAGGCCGGAGGTTCGGGATGCGGTGACCGCGACCTACATGGGGCTGGTTTCCCAGATCGACACGCACATCGGACGGTTCATGGCATGCCTCGAGGAGCGGGGACGCCTCGACGACACGCTGATTGTCTTCACCAGCGACCACGGCGATTTCCTGGGAGATCACTGGCTGGGGGAAAAGGAGCTCTTCTATGAGGAAGCCGTCCGCATCCCGATGATCGTGGTTGACCCCGGCCCGGCGGCAGATGCCACCCGGGGATCGGTCAGCGCGGATCTTGTCGAGGCGATCGACGTGTTGCCGACGATTCTCGATTCCCGCGATCAACCCGATGCCGGCTCCCGGCTGGAGGGGCGCTCGCTCCTTCCGGTCATCCATGGTCTGCCTGCCGAAAGGAGGGAGGCGGTCGTGAGCGAGCTCGATTTCTACTGGTTCGTCGCCCAGCGTGACACCGGACTCGATCTCAACCCGGCCGAGGCGCGTTCGTGGATGGTCCGGACCGAAGACTGGAAGTACGTTCGGCATGCCGCCTTCCCGCCGCGCTGTTCGATCTCGCCAACGATCCCCGGGAACACGTCGACCTGGGCGCCGACCCCGCCTGTGACGACGTCAGGCGCGAACTGGACGGCCGGCTCTTCGACTGGTTCCGGTCGCGCAAGGTCCGGGTCACGGCCTCCGACAAGGACATGATCGCCATCGCCGATCCCGACGGGAAGACGGGCTTCAAGATCGGTGTCTGGTAGCCCGTCTGATCGACGCTCCGCCCCTGTGTGGACAGGGAACCTCCCCGGCACCGGCAGGGCCCGTCTGCAACCGGTGACCGGCTTCTCCTGATCGTCGACGACCACTGAAAGTATGCAGCAGCATAACGATGAACAATCCTGCGCATCCCGGACGCACCATCCGGGAGAACTGCCTGGAGCTTCTCGGCCTCAGCGTCACCGAAGCGGCAGCGGTGCTGGGCGTCGCCCGTCACACGCTCTCCCGCGTACGCACCTGTGGTGCTAAACAACTGATTTAACGTCAACTATTCCCTCTCTTCACTGCAACTGCGGGACGTTTCCGCCACGGATTCTCCCGCGTCTGCAACTCATGGCGAGAGGGAATCGATGGCCACGACACGACTTACCCCGGCGCGCATCAAGGCGCTTCGACCACGAAAGACTGCCCGGGACATCCGTGACGCCGAACTCAAGGGATTCGGCATCCGACTCTACCCGTCAGGGCGCAAATGCTTCTTTATCCATCATCAGCACGAGGGGAGGAGGGTCTGGAAGATCGTCGGCGATGCCGCGTCCCTGAGCGTGGAGGATGCCAGGACCAGGGCCCGGTCCATGCTGGCAGCCAACAGGAACGGCACTTCGGCAGTATCGGAACACATCCTGTTCGAGGAGGTAGCCGACGAGGTCTTCAGCCGTTACGGCAGGAACTGGAAGCCCGAGACACTCAGGGTCAACCGGGGTTACTTCTCCAGGCAGGTCCTGCCGTGGTTCCGGGGACGGCCGATTGCGGACATCACGGCCGCGGACGTCAGGGAGTGGTTCGCCTCTCTTCATGCCACGCCGGTGGCGGCGGACCGGTCCGCCCCGGTCCTTTCCGTCATCATGACCTGCGCGGAGACCTACGGGTACCGTCCTGCAGGAAGCAACCCCTGCAAGGGCATCAAGCGCTATGGGCGTAAAGGGCGGGAGCGATTCCTCTCCGCCGAGGAAATCCGCCGGCTCGGGACGGTGTTGCGCCATCACGAAGAGAGCGCACCAATCTATGCGGCAATCCTCCGCCTTCTCCTGCTCACAGGCTGCCGCTCCAGCGAGATCGTGACGCTGCGCTGGAGGGAGTACCGGGACGGCCATCTCCACCTCGCCGATTCCAAGACGGGACCGCGCATGGTCTGGCTGTCGTCTCCGGCACGGAGAATCCTGGACCGGCGATCCCGAACGTCACCGTGGGTCTTTCCGCCAACCCGGAACGGCAAGTCCCTCGACGTGGCTTCTGTCGGCATCTTCGCGCGGAGGCCGGCCTGCAGGATGTCAGGCTCCATGATCTTCGCCACTCATACGCCTGCATCGCCGTCATGACGGGAGAGAACATACGAACCGTCGGCCGGCTTCTCGGCCACAACCCTCAAGTACACGCATCTTTCAGATGACATGGCTGTCGAGGCAGCCGAGGCCGTGGGATCCCTTCTCGCGAGCACCGCGCCATGAACCGCCAGCAGAAACTGACCGATGCCCTGATCCGGCGTCTCAAGCCTGGTCCTCGCGAATACACGGTCCGCAATACCGTGGTGCCCTCGCTGGGCGTCCGCGTGCGCCCCTCCGGCGGTCGCAGTTACGTCCACTTCGTCGAGGACCGGAAGATGTCGCTGGGGCCGGCGATACTCAAGACCGTGGAGCAAGCCCGCGCCGAGAGCCGGGTGCAATTGTCAGACGGCATCACGGATAACAAGGGTGTTCCGCTCTTCGGAGACTTCGTCGCCGGTCCGTAGCCTTTCATCCGGACACTGTTAACTCCGTTCATTTCAGCATGTCGAGTTCCCGCATCATTCGGTAATTTTCGACGAAAGTGAGGAAGATTTTGTAACCCTGCCAAAGTTTCCCGGTTCCCTGCAGGGGTTGACGCTCTCTGGGGATGAAGCCTGCCACGCGTGCGGTGTCGATGGCGAAGGCTTCGATGGTCGGTTCGCTGTCGGGAGGCGCCCGCTGCTTGCTGGTCTTGTAGATGTTCAGGACCGTGATCTCGTCAAAGGTGGACGATGCGGCTTGCCGGCGTCTCGGGCTCGCTGCGTGCGAGGCGCTCGATGGTCATGACGCGGCATGCGGTGATGGACATTGAACGCACCGCCCGAGAGCACCCCGACACCCCGGCACGCGAGGTCGTGCCCGAGGACGTCATCAAGGTGTTGAGGATGCATATGACCGTCGACAAGCGCTACAGGTCACGCGCGCCGCCGGAGCCCTCCATCGCCGACTTCGCCGTCGACACCGCACGCCTGGCAGGCTTCATTCCAAAAAAACGCCAACCCCTGCCGGGGACCGGGAAACTTTGGCAGGGGTATCTGATCCTCCTCAACTTCGTCGAAAACTACCGCATCATGATGCAAATGGAACGTGAATGACGGGCTGGAAAATCGATCAAAATCGCCAGAGTCGAAAGCGTCCGGTTGAAAGGCTGCAAACGGCTCCCACGTCGGGATCGCGCTGGCGGTCTCAGTCGACATTGAGCAGTTCGACGTTGTTCTCATGGCAAACTGCAAGAAAGTCCCGATCGTTGAACGTCAGCATCGCGGATATGGGTACGTTGACGTCTTCGATGATGTTGCAGAGGACGGCATCGACCAGGCTCAGCGACCCTCTTGCCGGATTCTGCGCCAATACCGCTGCAAACGAATCTTCCCGATAGGGAGCATCGTCCAGCAACAGCGTCTCCGGTAACCGGGCGATCGCACCAATTTCGCCAGATTTTGCGGTTGCCGGGCGAGGCGCGTGTTCACAGTCTCGTACAGGATGGGCCACGGAAGAACGATTGGCACGAAATCCAGCCATTCCTCAAGCCGGCGTGCGGATGCGTGGTGCTGGTCTCGCTCGTTGAACAGCGCGATAAAGAAGCCGGAATCGACCAGTACTCGCCCCGGCCCCGCCATCAGTCTTCATCGACTTCTTGTTCTGACTCATCTCCGAAACCGGTCCACGGCGGAGCCTTCCGCTTTCCAACGACATATCGGCCCCGCAAGTGCCCATTGTCGTTGAATATGACGTAAATCCGCGATCGGCGGTTCAGTGTAACCGTATCGCCGACATCCGCCTTCAGAGATTCCAGCAGGTCGCCTTCGAATTCGTAGCTCTTCAAGAACGCAACGCTCGAACCGCATTCCTTTGCGCCATGGTTCTCAAGCCACGAATACATGCCTTCGTAATCACCGCTCACGCCGAGGTCGTAGGACAGCCAGATCGTGCTCTTCACCTTCTCCTCCTACGGCTTCACCGAGACTTGCCGACGGCGCCAGTGCACCGCTCTGATATCGGCGATCATTGTCGCTGTCAAAATGCCCCGCTCGCCAGTCTTGCCTCCAGCCCAACGGCGTGATCGCACCGTCCTGACGCATTGCATGCGGCAGGTGCCCGCGGACTGTCACCCGAAGAAGGTCCGCCTTCCTGAAGCCGAATCGGCAGCCAAATCTGTCGCGCCGTCGATCCCGCAACGGCACTACCTGACGACGCCGGCTCCCGCGGGCCGCGCCATCCCGTCGCCGTCTCCATCCGCGCGCCCTTCGCCGAAGAGAGCGAGAGCCTGGCCGGAAGCAGGGGCGGCGGTCTGGCGTCCTTCCCGGGCGATCGAGTCCCGCAGGAATGCGCCAAGCTGGCGACCCTGAATTCCCGGCAGTTCAACGGGTGGCAAACCGCCCCGAGATGGAGCCGAAACCATTCCTCGCCGCCAGCGTCAGGAGCTTCAGCGATGCGCGAACACCGCCTGGCTGGCCCGCTTGCGCAGGCGCAGCGCGCGGATGTCCTCGGGCGCCATGTCCCGCACCGGCGTCAGGCACGTCCCGTCGAACTTGCGCATGGTCCGCCCCGGCCAGACCGGGCGCCGCCTCGCGCGCGGCCGCCAGGGCCTCAATGCTGCACTGCCTGATCAGGCCGCGCCTCCGATGGCGGTAGAACACGAACAGGATCAGCGGCCCTTCGAGGTTTCGCACATCACCGCACCCTCCAGTCCTTCGCGATCGGAGAAACGGGCGAACGCTCCGGTCCCGAGCGTCTTCCACCGGCCCTCGCCGGCATCCGCCTTTGCAATACCCGGTGCGGTTTTTCACTGCCTGTTTGCCCGGCAGACATCCCGGAGCCGCGTGTCGCGGCACTGCGGGTCGATGTGCGCATGTCGGGGAGCGGGATACTGGCGGAGAGGAAGGGATTCGAACCCTCGATGGGTTTTTGGCCCATACTCCCTTAGCAGGGGAGCGCCTTCGACCGCTCGGCCACCTCTCCGCCGCCGGTTCTAGCGGGAAGGCCCGGCAGCGTCAATTCGGCGCCGGGCGCGGCCGTCGTCAATGGTCTGGTCGAGGATCCAGGTGTTCAGCCGGTGCACCGCGCGTTCGCGGCCGGAGAGCCGGCCCGGCCTGTGGAACGGGGAGGAGAGCCCCTCCTGCTGCGCCTCGCAGATGGCGTTGTCCTCGGCGATTCCGGTGTCCCAGCGCCGGAAGTAGGGCTCGGAGCCGGCGGCGAAGTCGGCGCGCGCCGCGGTCGCTTGCGGAAAGCACTGGCCGACCTCGAGACGCGTGCGGTCGGGCGCGAGAGGGTGGTAGTGCAGCCACCACATGCTGTCCTGGGCGCAGGCGAACTGGGTGTTGGGATGGAGCGTCGTGAAGAAGGTGCCGGCCCGGGCCTCCCGCGACAGCGCGGCAACGCGGGGAAAGGGCGCGCGCTCGCCGGGGAGCACGGCGATCGAGGCCTCGCCGAGGACCTGGATGGCGTCCCAGTGGCCGCGCGTCGCGAGGTCGCGGGAGGGCTGCGCCCCGAGGGTGGCGCCGTGGACGGTGCCCGTGTGGTAGGCCTCCATGGCGTTCTCGGCGATGAGCTTCCAGTTCGCCCGGACCGTCCACTCGCGGCGGCGCACCACACGGAAGTCCCCGAAGTCGTGGCTCGCCAGGCGCGCCGTCAGATCGCCGAGCCAGGGCCCGAGATCCGCCGTCTCCCGGGCAAGGCAGACGAAGACGAACCCTGCCCAGCTCGCGACCCGGACCTGCAGCAACCGGATTCCCGGAGCACTGGCGAGCGACCCGTCGAGACGGTAGCGCCAGCCGTGGAGGGGACAGACGATGGAATCGCCGCGTCCGCTGCCTTGAGCGAGCCTGGCGCCGCGGTGGCGGCAGGTGTTGGCGAAGGCGCGCAGGGCGCCGTCGCGCACGAGGAGGACCGGTCCGGCGGCGGTGTCGACCGCACGCCAGCCGCCCTCGGGAATCTCCTCGAGGCGTCCGGCGAAGAGCCAGGCGCGGGAGAAGATGCGCTCGCGTTCGCGCTCGAGGAACGCCTGGGAGGTGTAGCACCACGCCGGCAGCGTCGAGGCTTCGCCGGCCGGCCGCCGCGCTTGCCGGTAGTGGCGGGGATCGAAGAGATCGTCGTGCATGGGCCGGAGCACCTTTATCACTTGGCGGCGTACCGCTACCCTTGACGAGCGACAGGGGCGGGCAGCATGTCATGGCGGACCAGGTCAAGGTAAGCGATATCGATGCCCTGAAGTTCCACGCGGACGGGCGCCCCGGCAAGCTGGCGATCGCGCCGACGAAGCCGCTCAACACCGCGCGGGAGCTGTCGCTCGCCTATTCGCCGGGGGTGGCCGCACCCTGCCTGGAGATTCACCGCGAACCGGCCTCGGTCTTCGACTACACCTCGAAGGGCAACGTCGTCGCCATCGTCTCGAACGGCTCGGCGGTGCTGGGCCTCGGCAACCTCGGGGCGCTCGGCGCCAAGCCCGTCATGGAAGGCAAGGCGGTCCTCTTCAAGCGCTTCGCCGACGTCGACGGCATCGACATCGAGATCGACAGCGAGGACGTCGACGAGATCATCCAGACCGTCAGGCTCATCAGCCCGACCTTCGGCGGCGTCAACCTCGAGGACATCAAGGCGCCGGAGTGCTTCATCATCGAGCAGCGCCTGCGGGAGATGATCGACATCCCGATCTTCCACGACGACCAGCACGGCACGGCCATCATCGGCCTTGCGGGGGTCATCAACGCGCTGGAGATCGCCGGCAAGGACCTCGCAGACTGCAAGGTGGTGGTCAACGGCGCCGGCGCCGCCGGGATCGCCTGCCTGGAGCTGATCAAGGCGCGGGGGCTGCCGCACGACAACGCCATCCTCTGCGACTCCCGCGGCGTGGTCTACCGGGGCCGCGAAAAGGGCATCAACCAGTGGAAGTCCGCCCATGCCGTCGACACGTCCGCGCGCACCCTCGAGGACGCCATGGAAGGGTGCGACATCTTCCTCGGGGTCTCGGTCAAGGATGCGGTGACGGCGCCGATGGTGGTCTCCATGGCCGCCAGGCCGATCATCTTCGCGATGGCCAATCCGGATCCCGAGATCCTGCCCGAGGACGTCGCCGCCGTCCGCGACGACGCCATCGTGGCGACCGGGCGGTCGGACTACCCCAACCAGATCAACAACGTCCTCGGGTTTCCCTACATCTTCCGCGGCGCGCTCGACGTCCGCGCCACGACAATCAACGACGCCATGAAGATCGCCGCCGCCGAGGCGATCGCCGCCCTCGCGAGGGAAGACGTGCCCGACGAGGTGGCGTCGGCCTACGCCGGCGGCTACCTGCGCTTCGGGCCCGACTACATCATTCCCAAGCCGTTCGATCCCCGGCTGATTTCTCGGGTTCCGCCGAGCGTGGCGAAGGCCGCCATGGATTCCGGCGTGGCCCGCCGGCCGATCATCGACACCGAGGCCTACCAGGCCCGCCTGTCGGGACTGCTGTCCCCGGTGGCCGGGCGCATGCACGAGGTGTTCGAGACGGTGCGCATGCGCCAGGCCCGGGTCGTCTTCGCCGAGGGCGAGGAGGAGAAGACCATCCGCGCCGCGTCGCTGTGGCGCGACCAGGGTCTCGGCGTGGCCGTCCTGGTCGGACGCAGGGACCGCATCCTTGCCCGGATGGAGACCCTGGGCGTCAGCCCCGGCGGCATCGAGATCGCCAACGCGGAGATCATCGACACGGAACACTACGTCAGCCACGTCTACGGCCACATGCAGCGCAGGGGGGCGCTGCTGCGCGACTGCCGCCGCTGGATCAGCCTCGACCGCGACGTCTTCGCCGCGGCCATGCTGGCGACGGGAGAGGCCGATGCCATGGTGACGGGGCTGACCCGCTCCTATCCGGCGGCGCTCGCCCATGTCCAGCGGGCGCTCAAGGCCTGTGCCGGGCACATCGTCTTCGGCATGTCCATCCTGGTCTCCTCGCAGCACACGCTGTTCGTCGCCGACACGACGATCAACGAGAATCCCTCGGCCGAGGACCTCGCGGACATCACGGTGCAGGCCGCCGGCAAGGCCCGGATGATGGGCGTCGAACCGCGCGTGGCCCTGCTGTCCTTCTCCAACTTCGGCAGCCGCGGGGAACGCCAGACGCCCCATCTGCGCGAGGCCGTGCGGATTCTCAAGGAGCGGGACGTCGACTTCGAGTTCGACGGCGAAATGGCCGCCGATACCGCGCTCGACAAGGACGTGCTGGACTACTACCCCTTCAGCACGCTCGGCGGTCCGGCCAACGTCCTCATCATGCCCGATCTCCACGCCGCCAACATTTCCTACCGGCTGGTGGAGGCGATGGACGGCGCCCGCGTGATCGGACCCATCCTTCTGGGCCTGGAGAAGCCGGTGCAGATCGTCCGTCTCGGCGCAACGGTCAACGACCTCGTCAACATGGCGGCCCTGGCGGCGATCGACATCGAAGGCTGACCATGGGGCTCGTCGTCCCGCTCGTCGCCGTCCAGGCGGTCGTCATCCTTGTCCTCAACCTCGCCGGCCGGCTGAGCGCCGAAACGGCGCTGGGCGCCTTCGCCGTCCTTGCCGTGGCGAGCGCCGCCCTCGCCTGGCCCGTGGCGCGCAACGTGGAGATGCTGGGACGCTGGTCCGGCCGTTCCGCCGGCCAGGGCGTTGCCGCGCCTCCCCGGCTGCAGCCCGGACCGCTCTCGGCGTCGCTGCGGCTGACCCTGGACTGCGTCCACCGTGCGCTGGCGGAGCGCGACCGGCGCATCGGCGGGCAGGCGCGGGAGACCGAACACCTGCTCGACGCCCTTCCCGACCCGCTGGTGCTGCTCTCCCGGGAGAGCCAGGTCGTGTTCCTCAACAGCGCCGCCCGCCTCCTCTTCGGCGACGTCGCCGCCGGGCAGCACCTCTCGAGGGTGCTGCGGGATCCGGGGTTCGACAGCGCCGTCGAGCGCGTGCTCGAAGGCGGCGCCGCCGCCACCGGCATCGAGATCGTCGTGACGAGAGACCGCCTCGACCGCTTCTACGCCGTCGACGTCGTGCCGCTGGCGGGCACAGCGGGCGAGAGGGCGGCGCTCCTGGCGATCTGCCACGACATGACCGGCGCCCGCAGGACCGAGCAGATGCGCGTCGACTTCGTGGCCAACGCCAGCCACGAGATCCGCTCGCCGCTGGCAACGCTCATCGGCTGCATCGAGACGCTGCTCGGCCCGGCGCGCGACGATGCCGGCGACCGCGAGATGTTCCTCGCGATGATGGACGAGCAGGGCAAGCGGATGGCGCGTCTCGTGGAGGACCTCCTGTCGCTGTCGAGGATCGAGCTCAGGGAGCACACGCAGCCCGCCGGCGAGGTCTCCGTTCCGCCCCTGCTGCGGCGCCTGCGGTCCTCCCTGAAGTTCGACGCCGACGAGAGGTCCATGACCATCGAGTGCGCCGTTCCGGAGACGCTCTCCCCGGTTCGCGGGGACGAGGGCGAGGTCGAGCAGGCCCTCTACAATCTCCTGTCGAACGCCATCAAGTACGCCCGTGCCGGCACCGCCGTCACGCTGACCGCCGGCGAGGAGGAGCGCACCCCCGACCACCTCCTGGCGGCGCGGGGTCCCCTGGTCTGGGTGGCCGTCGCCGACACGGGCGACGGCATCGAGTCGCACCACCTGCCGCGTCTGACCGAGCGTTTCTACCGGGTCGACACGGCGCGCAGCCGGGAACTGGGAGGCACCGGCCTCGGGCTGGCGATCGTCAAGCACATCCTCAGCCGCCACCGCGGCGAACTGCATGTCGAGAGCACGCCGGGAACGGGATCGGTGTTCACCGTCTGGCTGCCCGCCGCGGCTCATCCACAGGACGGCGGCGCTGTCACATAACCATCACGTTTCCGTAATACACGGGACAAGCTCGATCCGCAGGATGGCCATCGTTCCCCGGTGCCGACAATCCCCATTCACGGAGGAGCTTGACGATGAAGTTCAGACTGACGAGCGTGCTTGCCGGCTGCGCCGCCGCCGCCCTGGCGGGAACGTCGGCGGCGCAGGACATGCGCGACACGATCAGGATCGTCGGTTCGTCGACGGTCTTTCCGTTCTCGACCGCCGTTGCCGAACAGTTCGGCCAGACCAGCGACTTCCCGACCCCGGTCGTCGAATCGACCGGCTCGGGCGGCGGGCTGAAGCTGTTCTGCGCCGGCGTCGGCTTCGAGCATCCCGACGTCACCAATGCGTCGCGGCGCATCAAGTCGAGCGAGGTCGAGCGCTGTTCCGGCAACGGCGTCACGGAAATCACCGAGGTCAAGATCGGCTACGACGGTATCGTGCTGGGCAACTCGCGCAACTCCGGCCAGCTGTCGATCGACGTTCCCGACCTGTGGCTGGCGCTCGCGGCCGAGGTTCCCGACGCCGGGGGCAACATCGTCGCCAATCCCTACACCCTGTGGTCCCAGGTCAACGCCTCGCTGCCCGCGGTCGCGATCCGCGTGATGGGCCCGCCGCCGACCTCCGGCACCCGTGACGCCTTCGTCGAGCTGGTCATGGAGGAGGGTTGCGAGCACTTCGAGGCCGTCGCCATGATCGGGCAGAGCGACGGGGACCGCTTCGGGCGGATCTGCGCCTCGATCCGCGAGGATGGCGCCTTCATCGAGGCCGGCGAAAACGACAACCTCATCGTCCGGAAGCTCGAGGCCGATGCGGATTCCTTCGGCATCTTCGGCTTCTCGTTCCTCGACCAGAACATCGACAGGATCCAGGGCTCGAAGGTGAACGGCGTCGATCCGACGTTCGACAACATCGCCGCCGGCGACTACCCGGTGTCGCGGTCCCTCTACGTCTACGTCAAGAACGCCCATATCGACGTCGTTCCCGGCATCGCCGAGTTCGTCGCCGAGCTCACCGGCGAGGACGCCTGGGGTCCGTTCGGCTACCTCGCCGACAAGGGCCTCATCCCGCTGTCCGACGACGAGCGTTCCGCCATGGCGGAGTCGGCGAATGCCGCCACGCCTCTGAGCATGGAGCCGCACCTCGAACCTTGACCCAGATCGTCCTCACCCTGCTCCTGGTTGCCCTTGCGGCGGCAGGATTCTGTCTGGGACGGCACCGCGCGGCCAGGCTCTCGGGCGGCAGGCCGTCGGTCCTTCATTCGCGTCCCGTCTACCACGGCTGGTTCGTCGCCCTGGCCTGCGGCCTGCCGGCCATCTCGCTGTGGATCGCGACGCTCGTCGTCGGCGACTGGCTGGTCGAGAGCGCCATCGTCGCGTCGCTCTCGCAGGAGCTCCAGGAGGCGTCCGGGCCGGTGCTCCGGCGCTTCCTCAGCGACGCCGAGACGCTGGCCGCCGGCGGCACGCCGACGATGGAGGTCACGCCGGCGCTCGAGGCGGCGGCGGACGCCTTCTCGCGGTTCCGCGCCCTGGAGCACTGGATCGGCTTCGGCGCCGCCCTCGGGGCGGGCCTCGTCGCCTCCCGGGTGGCGTTCCGACGCATCGACATCCCCGCGCGCACCCGGCAGCCGGTCGAGCGGGTGCTTCTCGCCGTTCTCCTCGTGGCCGCCGCCATCTCCGTCCTCACCACGGCGGGCATCGTCTTTTCGGTGCTGTTCGAGGCGATCCGCTTCTTCGACAAGGTGCCGGTCCCCGACTTCCTCTTCGGTCTCAAGTGGAGTCCCCAGATCGCCCTGCGCGAGGACCAGGTGGGGTCCTCGGGCGCCTTCGGCGCCGTGCCGCTGTTCGCCGGGACCCTGCTCGTCACCGTCATCGCCATGGCTGTGGCGGGTCCCGTGGGCCTGCTCTCGGCGATCTACCTGGCCGAGTACGCCGATCCGCGGTTTCGCGCCGTCGCCAAGCCCATGCTGGAGGTGCTGGCGGGCATCCCCACCGTCGTCTACGGGTTCTTCGCCGCGCTGATCGTCGCACCCGCCCTGCGCAGCGCGGGCATGGGCATCGGCCTCGATGTCGCGTCGGAGAGCGCCCTGGCCGCGGGCCTGGTCATGGGAATCATGATCATTCCCTTCGTCTCGTCGCTGACCGACGATGCGCTTGCCGCCGTCCCGGCTGCGCTTCGCGACGCCTCCCTGGGGCTCGGCGCGACGCGCCAGGAAACGGTGACGCGGGTGGTCCTCCCGGCCGCCCTTCCCGGCATCGTCGCCGGCTTCCTGCTGGCCGTCAGCCGGGCCGTGGGCGAGACCATGATCGTCGTCATGGCGGCGGGGCTGGCGGCCAACCTCACCGCCAACCCGCTCGACACGGTGACCACCGTCACCGTGCAGATCGTGACCCTGCTGGTCGGCGACCAGGAATTCGACAGCGCCAAGACCCTGGCGGCCTTCGCCCTCGGCCTGGCGCTCTTCGTCATGACTCTCGGACTCAACGTCGTCGCCCTGCGCGTGGTACACAGGTACAGGGAAAAGTATGACTGACCCGGCACCGGCGATGACGTCGTATCACCTGAGCGAGAAGGCCGGCCGGCGCCTGCGGCGCCGCTACGCGCGGGAACGCGGGTTCAAGGTCCTTTCCCTGGGCGCCCTGGGCCTGACCGCGCTCTTTCTGGTGATCCTGCTGGGCTCCGTCGTGCTCAGCGGATGGTCGGGATTCATCACCACCAAGATGCGCCTCGACGTGACCTACTCGGAAAGCCACGTCGATGCCGGCGATCCCTCGTCCGGCAACATCCGCATGGTCGTCCTCGACGCCCTGCGCGAGCGGTTCCCGGACGTCTCGGACCGCAGGGGACTGCGCGCCCTGCTGGGCATCGTCTCCAACCGGGGGTTCCTCGACGTCGGCCGGGAGGTGGCCGGGGACCCGGCACTCGTCGGCCGGACGGTCGAGTTCTGGCTGCCGGTGTCGTCGGACATCGACATGCTCAACAAGGGCTACATCGACCGCACGGCCCCCGAGGACCGCCGCCGGCTCGACGACCGGACCATCGCCTGGATCGACGACCTCGAGGCGTCCGGCGACATCGCGACGGTCTTCAACTGGACCTTCCTGACCAGCGGCGATTCGCGGGAACCGGAGCTCGCCGGCATCGGCGGCGCGGTGCTGGGCTCGTTCTGGGTCCTTCTCGTCACCTTCCTGGTCTCCTTCCCGACAGGCGTCGCCGCCGCGATCTACCTGGAGGAGTTCGCGCCGAAGCGGCGCTGGGTCGACATCATCGAGGTGAACATCAACAACCTGGCGGCGGTGCCGTCGATCGTCTTCGGCCTCCTCGGGCTCGCCGTCTTTCTCAACGTGATGCACCTGCCGCGCTCGGCGCCGGTGGTGGGCGGCCTGACGCTCGCCCTGATGACCCTGCCGACCATCATCATCACGACACGCGCCTCGATGAAGGGCATCCCGCCGTCGATCAGGGACGCGGCCCTCGGGATCGGCGCCTCGCCGGTCCAGGTCGTCTCGCACCACCTGCTGCCCCTGGCGATGCCGAGACTGCTGACCGGCGCCATCATCGGCATGGCCCAGGCGCTCGGCGAAACGGCGCCGCTGCTGATGATCGGCATGGTGGCGTTCGTCGTCGACCTTCCGGGCGGTCCGGCCGACGCGGCGACGGCGCTGCCTGTGCAGATCTTCCTGTGGGCGGACAGCCCGGAGCGGGGTTTCGTGGAAAAGACGTCCGCGGCGATCATGGTGCTGCTCGGCTTCCTGGTCGCGATGAACGGACTCGCGGTCTACCTCCGGCAAAGGTTCGAAATCAGATGGTAGCGGCGGCAGAACACGCGGCGGAGGACACTGCCCGTCCCGAAGCCCTCACGCTGCCGGCCGGCCGCCTGCCCGCGCTCGACGGCCCGGTGAAGATGAGGTCCCGGGACCTCAGGCTCTGGTACGGCGACAAGCTGGCGCTCACGGGCATCAATCTCGACATCCCGGAACACCAGGTCACCGCCCTCATCGGCCCCTCGGGCTGCGGCAAGACGACGTTTCTGAAATGCCTCAACCGCATGAACGACACCATCGACGGGGTGCGCATCGAGGGTCTCGCCTCCCTCGACGGCGCCGACATCTACGACCGGGCGATCGACGTCGTGCAGCTTCGGGCGCGCGTCGGCATGGTCTTCCAGAAGCCCAATCCCTTTCCCAAGTCGATCTACGACAACATCGCCTACGGCCCCCGGATCCACGGCCTCGCCAACGGCAAGCGCGAGCTCGACGGGATCGTCGAATCGAGCCTCCGCCGCGCCGGTCTCTGGGACGAGGTCTCCGGCCGCCTCGACGAGCTCGCGACCGGCATGTCGGGGGGCCAGCAGCAGCGCCTGTGCATCGCCCGCACGATCGCCGTCAGCCCCGAGGTGATCCTGATGGACGAGCCGTGCTCGGCGCTCGACCCGATCTCCACGGCGCGCATCGAGGAGCTGATCGACGAATTGAGGGACAACTTCACCATCGTGATCGTCACCCACAACCTGCAGCAGGCGGCGCGCGTCTCGCAGCTGACCGCGTTCTTTCATCTCGGCCGCCTGATCGAGGTCAACGGCACGGCCGAACTGTTCCACAGTCCCGGCGAATCGATGACCGAGGACTACATCACCGGCCGCTTCGGCTGAGCGCGGGGATCCCGAATGCCGGCCCAGCACACCGTCCGCTCCTACGATTCGGAACTCGAGGCCGTCGACAGCCACATCCTCGCCATGGGCGGCATGGTCGAGGACCAGATCCGCAACGCCATCCAGGCGCTGGTCGAGGGAAACAGGGCCCTGGCCCGGCGCATCATCGACCTCGATGCCAGGATCGACGAGCACGAAAGCGAGGTCGACGAGCTGGTGACGAGGATCGTCGCGCTCAGGCAGCCCATGGCCGAGGATCTCAGGCGCCTCAAGACGGCCCTCAAGTCCGCCAGCAACCTGGAGCGCATGGGCGACCTTGCCGCCAACGTCGCCAAGCGCAGCCTTGTCATCGAGGATGCCGCACAGGTGCCCCAGCGCGAGGCGCTCAAGCGCCTCGGCAACGCGGTCTACAACATGACCACCGACGTGGTGGACGCCTTCCGGGACGGCGACGCCGAGCTCGCCCAGCGGGTCTGGCGCCAGGACGAGTCCATCGACGAGATGTACAACGCCGTGTTCCTCGCCATTCTCGCCGACATGATCGCCGATCCGAGGCTCATCGCCCCTGGCACCCACGTGCATTTCATCGCCAAGAACATCGAGCGCATCGGCGACCACGCCACCAACATCGCCGAGATGGTGACCTACATGATCCTGGGGAAGTTGCCCGACCGCGACCGCCCCAAGGCCAATTCAGTGATCGGAGTGGACGGTGACCAGTGACGTGTCGGTCCTCATCGTCGACGACGAGGGACCGATCCTGGCGCTGCTGCGCTACAATCTCGAGAAGTCCGGATACCGCGTTCTCGAGGCCGCGGACGGCCAGGAGGCCCTCCTGGTCGCCGGCGAGGAAAGGCCGGACATCATCATCCTGGACTGGATGCTGCCGTCGCTCAGCGGCATCGAGGTCTGCCGTCGGGTCCGCCGCGACCGGGATCTTTCCAGCACGCCGATCATCATGCTGACCGCCCGCGGCGACGAGCAGGACAGGGTGAGGGGCCTCGACGTCGGCGCCGACGACTACATCCCCAAGCCCTTCTCGCCGTCCGAGCTGCTGGCGCGCATGCGCGCCGTGCTGCGCCGCGTCCGCCCGGCCTTCGCCGGGACCTCCCTGGCCTACCGGGACCTCGTCGTCGATCCCGTCGGCTGGCGCGTGGTGCGCGGCGGCCGGCACGTCCATCTTGGACCCAAGGAGTTCGCCATCCTGCGCCTGCTCATGGAAAACCCGGCGCGCGTGTTCAGCCGCGAACAGATCCTCGACAGGATCTGGGGCAACGACACCTTCGTCGAGGAGAGGACCGTCGATGTCCACATCGGCCGCCTGCGCAAGGCGCTCAACGCCTTCGGCGGCAGCGACCTCATCCGCACCGTCCGCTCGGCCGGCTATTCGCTTGATGCGGCGTGAGCGTTCCTGTTTGATGGCCAGGCGCTCAAGGGAGACGGCCGGTGGCCATCGACTTCGATGTCTATGACGACGACAACATCTTCGCCAGGATCCTGCGCGGCGAGATCCCCAGCACCCGGGTCTACGAGGACGACCACGTCCTCGCCTTCCGGGACATAGCGCCCCAGGCGCCCGACCACGTGCTGGTCATACCCAAGGGACGCTACGTCGCCCACGACGACTTCCACCGCGACGCCAGCGACGAGGAGATCGTGGCCTTCTGGCGGGCGGTCTCGCGAATCTGCGACGATCTCGGGGTCCGCGGCGGCGGTCACCGCCTGGTCACGAACCAGGGCCGCGACGGCAGGCAGGTCGTGCCCCACTTCCACCTTCACATCCTCGCGGGCCGGGAGCTCGGCCCGATGCTGGCGGGGTAGACGGCCGCCGTGGACAGCGTTGTGCCGCTGGTCTAAACCGGCCGCTGCCGCGCTGCGGGGAGACAACCGCCCATGCCATTCGCATTGCTGAAGTACGGCCTCGGCAGCGGCCACGGCGTTCCCAGGGCGCTGCCGGAGGCGACCGACCTCGAGGACTCCTACGACATCGTCATCGTGGGCGGCGGCGGCCACGGCCTCGCCACGGCCTACTACCTTGCCGTCGACCACGGGATCACGAATGTCGCGGTCCTCGAGAAGGGCTACGTCGGCGGCGGCAACACCGGGCGCAACACGGCGATCATCCGCTCCAACTACCTCACGCCGGAGGGCGTGCGGTTCTACGACGAGTCGGTGAGGCTCTACCAGGACCTCTCCAACGACTTCGACATGAACATCATGTATTCCCAGCGTGGGCACTTCACGCTCGCGCACACGGACAGCGCCATCCGCACGATGCGCTGGCGCGCCGAGGTCAACAAGCACTTCGGCATCGAGTCGGAACTCGTGATGCGCGACGACCTGCAGAAGATGGTGCCGCAGCTCGACTACTCCGACGACGTCCGCTACCCGATCCTCGGCGCCCTCTACCACGCGCCGGGGGCGATCGCCCGCCACGACGCGGTGGCCTGGGGCTACGGCGCCGGCGCCGCCGCGCGCGGCGTCCACATTCACCAGAACACCGAGGTCACGGGCTTCGAGATTACCCGCGCCAACGGCAGCGCGCCGCGGGTCACGGCGGTGAAGACCAGCCGCGGCACGGTCCGGGCCGGCAAGGTCCTGCAGGCCGTGGCGGGCATGTCCGGCGTGGTCGCCGCGATGGCGGGCTTCAGGCTGCCGCTCAAGACCGTCCCGCTGCAGGCCTGCGTCAGCCAGCCCCTCAAGCCCTTCCTCGACGCCATCGTCGTGTCGGGCAGCCTGCACGCCTACATCAGCCAGTCGGCGCGGGGCGAACTCGTCATGGGCGGCACGACGGATCCCTACGGGGTCTACATGACGCGCTCGACCCTCGACTTCAAGGAGGGCCTGATGATGCACATGCTGGAGCTGCTGCCCTTCCTCGCGGAGGTGAGGATCCTTCGCCAGTGGGCCGGCATGACCGACATGACGCCCGACTTCGCGCCGATCATGGGGGAAACGCCCGTCGACGGCTACTACATCGATGCCGGCTGGGGAACCTGGGGGTTCAAGGCCACACCGGTGTGCGGCAAGGAGAATGCCCGGATGCTGGCGACCGGACAGGTCGGCGAGCTCATCGCCCCCTTCGCCCTGCAGCGCTATCACGACTTCAGGCTGGTCGGCGAAAAGGGCGCGGCCAGCGTCGGTCACTAGGAGTCCGCCGATGAAGATCATGCCGTGTCCGCTCAACGGTCCGCGGAACATCTCCGAGTTCGCCTGCGGCGGCGAGGTCCAGGACCTGCCGGCTCCCGACTGCAGCCGCGAGGAGTGGATCGACTACGTCCATCTCGAGAACAACACGGCGGGCGTCGTCCGTGAATGGTGGTACCACACGCCGACCGCCTACTGGTTCATCGCCGAGCGGGACACCAGGACCGACGAGATCCTGAAGACCTATCCCGCATCCGGGGCCTTCCACGGCGGGAGCGGCTCCGATGGCGGCTGAGCGCCTCGAGGCTCCGGCCGGGCTGCTGATCGACCGCGCCCGCCCGGTCGGCTTCGCCTTCGAGGGGCGGCGGCACCGGGGCTTCGCCGGCGACACCATCACCAGCGCCCTGATGGCCTGCGGCGTCAAGGTGATCTCGCGTTCCTTCAAGTACCACCGCCCCCGGGGCACCCTCTCCGCCGCCGGGCACGACGCCAACAGCCTCGTGCAGGTCGGCGACGAGCCCAACGTGGTGGCCGATACCCGGCGCATCGAGGAGGGCATGGAGATCGGCGCCCAGAACGTCTTCGGCGACCTTGGCAACGACAAGGGGCGCGTTCTCGACCGCATGGGGCGCTTCCTGCCCGTCGGCTTCTACTACAAGGCGTTCTACAGGCCGAAGGGCAGCTGGCGGCGCTGGGAACCGGTGATCCGCCGCCTCGCGGGCCTGGGCACGGTGAACACGGCGGCACCCCACGGCTACTTCGACAAACAGTACCTGTGGGCCGATGTCGTGGTCGTCGGCGGCGGTCCGGCGGGCATGGCCGCGGCCCTCGAGGCCTCCGAGGCCGGCGACGGGATCGAGGTGATCCTCGTCGAGGAGAACCCTTGCCTGGGCGGCTCGCTGACCTACGCGCGCTTCGATGCCGAGGGGCGCCGCGCGGCGCGCGAGAGGACGGCGCTTGCCGAGGAAGTCGCGTCGCGGGCCAACATCCGCGTTCTCACCGATGCCGTGGCGAACGGCTGGTACACCGACCACTTCATTCCCGTCGTCCGGGGCAACCGCATGTACAAGCTGCGCGCCGGGGCCGTGGTCGTGGCGACCGGCTCCTACGAGCAGCCCCTGGTCTTCCGCAACAACGATCTGCCGGGGGTGATGTACGGCTCCGCCGCGCAGCGCCTGATCAACCGCTACGGCGTGCGTCCGGGCGCCCGGGCGGTCGTGGCGACGGCCAACGCGGACGGCTACGGCGCCGCCCTCGACCTCATCGCCGCCGGCATGGAGGTCGCCTGCGTCGCCGATCTCAGGCCCCGGCCGCCCGGGCACGAGCTCGCGGCCGCGGTCCGTGACCACGGCGTTCCGGTCGTCGCGGGCTCCACGGTTACCGAGGCGCTCGCCGGTCCGTGGAAGGACTCGGTCGAGGCCGCGAGGATCGCGCGCATTACCGGCGAGGGCACCGTCCAGGCGAGGCAGCAGGTCCACGACTGCGACACGATCGTGACCTCCATCGGCTGGCAGCCGGCGGCCAACCTGATCTGGCATGCCGGCGGCAGGACTCCCTACAGCGAGGCGACCGCCATGTTCGAGATCGGCGAGGTGCCGCCTGGCCTCCACGCCTGCGGATCGGTGGCCGGCTGCTTCCCGATCGACACGGTGATCGAGGACGGGCGGCGCGCGGGCTGGCTGGCGGCGCGGGACGCGGGCTTCGCCGGAGGAGCCATGCCGGCGGTGCGCAACGACCGCGGCGCGGCGGGGCAGAACCATCCCTGGCCCATGTTCGAGCACGCCAGGGGCCGCGACTTCATCGATTTCGACGAGGACCTGCAGATCCATGACCTGCGCAACGCCATCCGGGAAGGCTACGCCCACGTCGAGCTGATGAAGCGCTTCTCGACCTGCGGCATGGGTCCCAGCCAGGGGCGCCATTCCTGGCTCAACGCGATTCGCCTCAACGCGCGGGAAAACGGCGTCGGGGTCAACGAGGCGGGCATGACGACGCAGCGCCCGCCCTACACCGCCGAGAAGATCGGCGTCCTGGCGGGCCGCAGCTTCGAGCCCGAGAGGATGACCTCCATGCACTGGCGCCACGCCGAGGCGGGCGCGCGCATGATGCTGGCGGGCGCCTGGTACCGGCCCGAATCTTATGGCGGCGGCGAGAAGGAGGCGATGGTCCGCGAGGAATCCCGCAACGTGCGCGAGAATGTCGGCCTGATCGACGTCTCGACCCTGGGAGGCCTCGAGATCCGGGGCCCGGACGCCGCCGCGATGATGGAGCGCATGTACACCTGGGCCTACAGCAAGCAGAAGGTGGGCCGGGCGCGCTACACCCTGATGACCGACATGACGGGCGTCATCACCGACGACGGCGTGGCCTGCCGCTTCCACGAGAACCACTACTACGTCACGGCCACCACCTCGGGCGTCGACGGCGTCTACCGGGAGATGCTGTTCTGGAACGCGCAGTGGCGCCTGCAGGTCGACATCACGAACGTCACCGGCGCCTTCAGCGGCGTCAACATTGCCGGTCCGAAGTCGAGGGCCGTGCTCCAGCGCCTGACGGACGAGAATCTCGCGGCCGACGCCTTTCCCTACATGGGCGTGAGGATGGCGGCCGTGGCGGGCATTCCCTGCCGCCTGCTGAGGGTCGGTTTCGTCGGCGAGCTCGGCTTCGAGATCCATTGTCCGGCCCACTCCGGCGAGGCCCTCTGGGATGCCCTGATGGAGGCCGGCCGGGATCACGGCATCAGGCCGTTCGGCGTCGAGTGCCAGAGGCTCCTGCGCCTCGAGAAGGGACACATCATCGTCAGCCAGGACACCGACGGCCTTACCAACCCCCTCGAGGCGGACATGGACTGGGCCCTTGCGAAGAAGCGCCCGTTCTTCATCGGCAAGCGCTCGATCGACATCCAGCGGGACGCGGTCGAGCGCAGGCTGGTGGGCTTCGAGGTCGAGGGCGCCGCCGGCGGCGCCGTGCCTAAGGAATGCCACCTGGTGATCCGCGACGGCGAGATCACGGGCCGGGTGACGTCCTGCAGCTACTCCCCGACGCTCGACAGGACCATCGGCCTTGCCTATGTCGCGCCCGACCAGGCCGAGGCCGGAACCAGGTTCCACGTGCGCGTGAACTCCGGGCGCATCGAGGGACGCCGGGTGAGGATCACGCCGGACAACCTCGTGGCCTGCCGGGTCGTCGACCTGCCGTTCTTCGATCCCGACAACGCCCGCCAGGACCTGTAGCGCCCATGACCCGACCGCTCGAGCCCGAAGCCCTCACGCGCCGCTCCCATCTCTACCGGACCTGCCGCAGGGCCGGCGCCCGCTGGGTGGAAACGAACGGTTTCGCCGCGCCGGCGCACTACGGGGACGCCGCCGGCGAGGCCGCGGCGGCGGAGCGCCTCGCGATCGCCGACCTCACGGCGCTTCCGCGGACGGGATTCAAGGGCTGGGGCATGGCCGGCTGGGCGGCGGGCGAGGGCATCGCCCTGCCGGAGCCCAACCGCGCCGCCCGCCAGGAGGACGCGACGCTGGCCTGCAGGCTGTCGGCCGGCGAGCTGCTGCTGCTGGCGGAGACCGGCAACAGCCCCCTCATCGACCGCCTCGAGGCGGCATGGTCCATGGACGGCGCGGTCTGCTTCCCGGTGCCCCGCGCCGACACCAGCGCCCGCATCGCCGTCTGCGGCTCGGCCGCCGCCCGGATGATGGCCAAGATCTGCGGTGTCGACCTGAGGGCTCACCGCTTCGACAACCTCGCCATCGCGCAGACCAGCGTGGCCCGCCTGAACGCCGTCGTGGTCCGCAACGACCGCGGCGGCACGCTTGCCTTCGACCTGGTGTTCGACAGCGCCTCGGCGGTCTACCTGTGGGACTGCCTCGTCGACGCCATGGACGAGTTCGGCGGCCGGATTGCGGGCCTCGACGCCCTCACGCGCCTTCGCGGCTGAGCGCCAGCCGCCGCTCGATCGAATCCCAGACGCGCGCCTCGAGCTTCACGCCGTCGAAGCGGTTGATCTCCTGGAGTCCCGTCGGCGACGTGACGTTGATTTCCGTCAGCCAGGTGCCGATGACGTCTATGCCCACCAGAACCATGCCGCGGCGCACCAGCTCGGGGCCGATGATGCGGCAGATCTCGCGGTCCCTCGGCGACAGCTCGGCGCGCTCGGGGCGCCCGCCGACGTGCATGTTGGAGCGGGACTCGCCTTCCGGAGGAACCCGGTTGATGACGCCGGCGGGTTCTCCGTCGATGAGGACGATGCGCTTGTCCCCCCGGCGGACCTCGGGAAGGTAGGCCTGGACCATCAGGGGCTCGCGGGAGGCGCTTTCGAACATCTCGAGAAGGGAGGCGAGGTTCTCGTCGCCGGGCGCGAGGTGGAAGACGCCGGCGCCGCCGTTGCCGTAGAGCGGCTTGACGACGATGTCGCCGTGGTCGGCGCGGAAGGACCTGATCGCCTCCGCAGACCCGGTGATGAGCGTCGGCGGCATGACGCCCTCGAACTCGGTGGCGAAGAGCTTTTCGGGAGCGTTCCTCACGCCGGCGGGATCATTGACGACCAGGGTCCGGGGGTGGATCTTCTCGAGGAGGTGGGTGGCGGTGATGTAGGCCATGTCGAACGGGGGATCCTGGCGCATCAGCACGGCATCGAGGCACGCGAGATCGAGCCACCGGGCTTCTCCCAGACAGGCGTGGTTTCCCTTGCGGCGCGCGAGCCTCATGGGCCGGCAGCGGGCCATCACCCTGCCGTCGAGACAGGCAAGCTCCCGGGGCTGGTAGACCCAGGTGTCGTGGCCGCGCTCCTGCGCCTCGAGGGCGAGGACGAACGTGGTGTCGGCGTCGATGTCGACGGATTCGACGGGATCCATCTGGAAGGCGACGGCAAGCGGCATGGCAAGGCGCCGTCTCAGCCGTCCTTGACGCGAACGTAGCTCACCACTTCCTCGACGCCGGAGATCGTGCGGGCGTGGTCGAGCACCCGGTCCAGCTCGCCCTGGTTCTGGGCGATGCCGGTGAGGAACACCACGCCGTTCGCGGTCTCGACGTTGTAGTTGATGTTGAGGATTGCGGGATCGGTCAGCAGCAGGCCGCGCAGTTCCGCGGAGATCACGGCGTCCGTCACCGAATCCTCGATGGAGCCGGTATCCCCGACGGTGATCTCGTTCGATACCTCGGTCACGCCTTCAGCCTGCCATGCGAGCCTCGCCGCCTCGATGCGATGGCGGAACTCGGGCACGCTGCCGGTCAGCAGGACGCGGCCCTCGGTGACGTTGACGGAAATGTTGGCGAGCGCCTCCCCGCCGTGGCCGTGCAGCCTCTGGCTGACCGAGAAGGTGATGGCAAGATCGTCGATCTGGCGGCCCAGGGTGCGTTCCTCGGCGATCGAGACGCCGCTGGTGGCCACGGCGCCCACGGCGAGACCGACGCAGCCGCCGAGCAGCGGCGCCATCACGATGACGAGAAACAAGGCTCTCATGGCCCGGGATTCCCCGATGGTGCGCTTGTCTCTATTGTGGGCGCATCCGGACGGAAAGTCCAAGGCCCGCGCCAGGGGGCGACGATGCCGAAGATCCCCGCGTTTCTCCTCCTTGCGGCACTGGCGGCGCTCTCCGGATGTCAGACGACGGCCCGGCAGGGGGCGGTTGCGCCGCAGCCCGAGAAGGCCGTCGAGACCGTACGGCCCGAGGCGCCGCCGGCCTTCCCCGAGGGCGACGGGCGCACGATCGGCTTCCTTGCGCCGCTTTCGGGCGAACACGGCGCCTTGGGGCGCGAGTTTCTCGATGCGGCCGCTCTCGCACTCTTCGACATCGGCCGCGACGATCTCGCCCTCGTCGTCGCCGATACCGGCGGCGGCGAGGGCGACCGGGCCGCCCGGCAGGTGATTGCCGCCGGGGCGGGCGTCGTGGTCGGACCGCTCTTCGCCCGCTCGGTCGGGGAGGCGGCGCCGGTGCTGCGGGCCTCGGGGCGCCGTGCGTTCGTGTTCTCGTCGGACCCCGGCGTGGCGCAGCCCGGGATCTTCGTGATGGGCCATGCCCTGGAGAACCAGGTGAGCCGCCTCGTCTCCCGCGCGGCCGCCGCCGGCCACCGGCGCTTCGCCGTGCTGGCGCCGCGTTCGGCGCATGGCGAGCGCATGGCGGCGGCCCTCGCGACGGCCGTCCGGGAGACGGGCGGCCTCGTGACCGCCGAGGTGTTCCACGATCCGGCCGGTTCGGAAATCGACGATTCGGTCAGGATGCTGGTGGGGAGCGCCGGCGGCCCGGCCGCCTTCGATGCTCTCTTCATCCCCGCGTCGGGACCGCTGATGCAGAGGATCGCGGCCTGGCTCGGCCACCACGGCCTCGAACCCGGCGACGTCCAGCTGCTCGGTCCCGGCGCCTGGAACGACCCCGCGCTCTTCCGGGAGCCGGTCATGGAGGGGGCGTGGTTCGCCATGGCGCCCGATGCGGGGCGCAACGCCTTCCTGGAGCGCTTCGCGAGGATCTACGGCTACGATGCCGTCAACCCCCTCACGGTCGCCTACGACGCCATGGCCCTGGCCGCCGCCCTCGCCTATGGCGGCGCGGGACGCGAGGTCACCGACTGGCGCGGCTTCGGCGGTCTCGACGGGCCGTTCCGCCTCAATGCCGACGGCCGCACCGAACGGCTGCTGGCGGTGATGCGGATCACGCCCGAGGGTCCCGTCGTCGACGATCCGGCGCCCGCCGGATTTGCCGCGCGCGACGATCCGGGCGTGTCATGACGCAAGGCGGCGGGGGAAGAGCGCCTCGAGGACGGCGTTGAGGACGGCAAGGCCGTCGCCGGTCGCCCTCAGTCCGCCGTTCTCGCGGACGAGAAAGCCGCCGTCGACGAGCATGCCGAGCGCCGCGGGATCGAGAGCGTCCCTCCAGCGGGGGCCGGCGGCGCGCGCGAGATCGCCGGCGGCAAGGCCACCGGTGAGGCGCAGGCCCATCATGAGCACTTCCTGAAGGCGTCCGCTTCCGCTCGACGTCTCGCTGGCCTCCACGCCATGGCCTCTCTCGCACACCAGGGAAAGCCAGGTTTCGGGGCGGCGGGCCTGGCGGCGCTCGACACTGCTTCCCGGCGCCGCGGAGAGCCGGCCGCAGGCGCCGGGGCCGACGCCGACCCACTCTCCCGAGCGCCAGTAGAGGAGATTGTGCCGGCATTCCTCGCGCGCACGGGCGTGGTTCGAGACCTCGTAGGCCGGCAGCCCCGCTCCGGCGGTGAGCGCCAGCGTCGCCTGGCGCATGTCGGCGCTCGCGTCCTCGCCGGGAAGGTCGAGGTCGCCCGCCGCCGCGAGGGTGGCAAGGCGCGTGCCGGGTTCGACCGTCAGCTGGTAGAGCGAGAGATGATCGGCGCCCAGCGTCAGGGCCTCGGCGAGTTCGTCCCGCCACTGCCGGCACGTCTGGCCCGTGCGGCCGTAGATGAGATCGAACGACAGGCGCTCGAAGGTGCGCCGTCCCAGGGCGACGGCCGCCCTCGCCTCGGCGCTGTCGTGACGCCGGCCGAGGGCTTCGAGGGAGGCATCGTCGAGCGCCTGGACGCCGATGGATATGCGGTTGACACCGGCTGCCCGGTAGCCTGTGAACCTGCCGGCCTCGGCGGAGCCGGGATTGGCCTCGAGGGTGATTTCCGCATCCCGGGCAAGGCGCCAGGAGCGGCCGACGGCGTCGATGACGGCCTCGACGGTGGCGGGCGCCATCAGCGACGGCGTGCCGCCGCCGAAGAAGATGCTCGTCACCTCGCGCCCCGGCGCCAGCTCCGCCATGAAGGAGACTTCGCGCACGAGCGCCCCGCGCCACGCCGCCTCGTCGACGGACGGCCGCACGTGGCTGTTGAAATCGCAGTAGGGGCACTTCGACAGGCAGAAGGGCCAGTGAACGTAGACCCCGAACCCGGGAGACGGTGTCACGTCAGTGCCGCCACGAGGGCCTCGAAGGCCCGGGCGCGGTGGTTGGTGGCCATCTTCTCGGCCATCGACATCTGGCCGTAGGTCCTGTCGTCGCCGGCTGGAACGAACACCGGATCGTAGCCGAAGCCGTTGCTTCCCCTCGGAGGGAAGGCGAGCGTTCCCGCGACGCGGCCGTGAAAGGTCCTGATGCCCGGGCCGGGCCATGCGAGCGCCAGCACGCAGTGAAAGCTCGCCGAGGGCCTCTCGTGGCCGGCAAGGGCGCTCTCGAGGCGCGCGATCGCCGCCGCGAAATCGCGTTCGGGTCCCGCCCAGCGCGCTGAATGGATGCCGGGCGCGCCCTCGAGGGCATCGACGGCAAGCCCCGAATCGTCGGCCAGCGCCGGCAGTCCGCAGGCGCGCATCGCGGCGTTGGCCTTGAGGACGGCGTTGGCCTCGAAGGTCGTGCCGGTTTCCTCCGGTTCCCCGAGGCCGAGCTCGCCCGCACCCGTCACGCGCGTGCCGAAGGGGCGCAGGAGATCGGCGATCTCGGCCACCTTGCCGGCGTTGTGGCTGGCGATGACGAGGTGCGACGGGAGGGTCATGGCGCCGTCGCCAGGGCGTCCTTCTGCAGCTCGACGAGCCGGGTGATGCCGCCCGACGCAAGGTCGAGCAGGCGTTCGAGTTCACCGCGGGTGAAGGTCTTGCGCTCGGCGGTCGCCTGGATCTCGACGATATCCCCGGCGTCCGTCATGACGAAGTTGGCGTCGGCCTCGGCCGAAGCGTCCTCGCCGTAGTCGAGATCGAGGACCGGGTCGCCGCCGACGAGGCCGCAGGAGACGGCGGCGACCATGCCGGTGAGCGGCGACGAGGCCAGCGAGCCCCGGGCGACGAGGCGCCCGACGGCGAGGCTGAGCGCGACGAATCCACCCGTGATCGCCGCCGTGCGGGTGCCGCCGTCCGCCTGGATGACGTCGCAGTCGACGATGATCTGGCGCTCCCCGAGGCCGTCGAGGTCGATCACCGCCCTCAGGCTGCGGCCGATCAGACGCTGGATCTCGAGGGTGCGGCCCGACTGGCGGCCCCTCGCGGCCTCGCGCTGGGTCCGGCTGTGGGTGGAGCGCGGCAGCATGCCGTACTCGGCCGTGACCCATCCCCGTCCCCGGCCCCTCATCCATACGGGCACCCGGCCCTCGAGCGAGGCCGTGCACAGCACGCGGGTGTGGCCGAAGCGCGCCATGCAGGACCCTTCCGCGTGGAGGGCGGCGGCGGGTTCGAGTTCGATGGCGCGCAACTCGTCGTCGGCGCGGCCGGAGGGTCGGGGCATGGCGGTGGAGACCGGTCTGGGAACCGCCGCAAACTAGACCGTGACGGCCGTGTTGGAAAGCGCGGAAGACGTTGAAATCGTGAAGATCAGTTCCCACATCCCTGCCACGCACGTCGCTCACGGTGGCTCAGGCCCGGCACATGTCCCTGATTCAGGAACTCGACGAACGGTCGCGGGAGATCCTGCGGATCCTGGTGGACGAGTATGTCCGGACCGGCGATCCGGTCGGGTCGCGCTCGATCTCCCGCCGGTTCCCGAGCACCCTGTCGGCGACGTCCGTGCGCAACATCATGTCGGATCTCGAGGATGCCGGCCTGATCGCCGCGCCGCACACGAGTGCCGGCCGCCAGCCCACGGACCTCGGCCTGAGGCTGTTCGTCGAGGGCCTGCTCGAGATCGGGGATCTCACCGGAGAGGAACGCGCGGCGATCTCCGCGGCCTGCGAGGAGGCGGGCCGCAACCACGAGGAGGTCCTGCAGTCGGCGACCAATCTCCTCTCCGGGCTCACGCGGCACGCCGGCGTCGTCGTGGCGCCGAAAGCCGAGGCGCCCTACCGCCACGTCGAGTTCGTCTCCCTGCCGTCCAACAGGGCCCTTGCCATCGTCGTCCACGAGAACGGCGCCGTCGAGAACCGCATCGTCGAACTGCCCGCGGACGTCACGCCGTCCGCCCTCGTGCACGCCGGCAACTACCTCTCGGCGAGACTCGCGGGGCGCACCTTCTCGGAGGCGGTGGACGAGATCAGGAACGAGCTCGGCCGCCACGAGGCCGAGCTCGACGAGATCTCCCGGCGCGTGGTGGAGGCCGGAATCGCGACATGGTCCGGCGGCAGCACGGACAGCGAGGGCGCCACGCTGATCGTCCGCGGCCAGGCCAACCTGCTCGACGACATCCGCGCGATGGCCGATCTCGAGCGCATCCGCGACCTGCTCGGCAAGCTCGACCAGGCCAAGCACATGATGCAGCTCATCGAGCTCACCCAGGACGCCGAGGGCGTCAGCATCTTCATCGGCGCGGACAACGAGCTGTTCCGGCTCTCCGGATGCTCGACCATCGTGGCGCCGGTATCCGACGATTCCCGGCGCTTCATCGGCGCCCTGGGCGTCATCGGCCCGACGCGCATGAACTATGCCAGGATCATTCCGATGGTGGACTACACCGCCAAGGTGGTGGGCCGCATGCTGAGCTGAGGCTCCAGGGACAACCGCGTCGACGAAAGGACGGACATGAACAGCACGACAGGATCAGTGACCGCGGAAGACGAGGAGGCGCCGGCCGAGACCGAAGCCGAGGCCGGCGGGGAGGAATGCGCCGGGGAGGACGGCACCGCCCGCATCGACGAGCTCGAGGCCGAGATCGCGGACCTCAAGGATCGCCTCCTGAGGACCGCGGCCGAGACGGAGAATGTCAGGAAGCGCGCTCTCAGGGACGTCGAGGACGCCCGCAGGTTCGCCACGCGGAAGTTCTCGGAGGACGTGCTCTCGGTCGCCGACAACCTGGCCCGGGCCCTCGAATCCGTCACCGCGGAAGTGCGCGGGGACGCCGCCGGCAAGAGCCTCGTCGAGGGCGTCGAGATGACCATGAAGGAGTTCGGCGGCGTTCTCGAGCGCCACGGCATCCGGCGCATCGAGGCCGAAGGCGCCCGTTTCGACCCCAATCTCCACCAGGCCATGTTCGAGGTGGAATCGGCCGACACCGAACCCGGGCACGTCCTGCAGGTCCTGCGCGTCGGCTACACCATCCACGGCCGCCTGCTGCGCCCCGCCATGGTCGGCGTGGCCAGGGCGCCGGCGGAGGAGGGCGAAGATTCCTGAGCCGGGCAACGGGTTGCCGCCTTGCGGGCGGGCTGGGCAGACCTATATCTCAAGTCATCGTTGGCGAGGAGGCATGATGGGGGTCGATCCGGAGTGCCGCAGCAAGGGCTCCGCACCTGACCCGCCGCAATCTGGGGAGTTGACGTCATGAGCAAAGTCATCGGCATTGATCTTGGTACGACCAATTCGTGCGTGGCCGTCATGGACGGCGGCAGCGGACGCGTCATCGAGAACTCGGAGGGCGTGCGCACGACGCCGTCGATGGTCGCCTTCTCCCCCGACGGCGAGCGCCTGATCGGCCAGTCCGCCAAGCGCCAGGCCGTGACCAACCCCGAGGCCACCCTGTTCGCGATCAAGCGCCTCATCGGGCGGCGGATCGACGATCCGATGACGCGCAAGGACATGGAACTGGTGCCCTACCGCATCGTCAAGGCCGACAACGGCGACGCCTGGGTCTCCGCCAGGGGCGAGAACTACAGCCCCAGCCAGATCAGCGCCTTTATTCTCCAGAAGATGAAGGAGACGGCCGAGGCGCATCTCGGCCAGCCCGTGTCCCAGGCCGTCATCACGGTGCCCGCCTACTTCAACGACAGCCAGCGCCAGGCCACGAAGGACGCCGGCAGGATCGCCGGCCTGGAGGTCCTGAGGATCATCAACGAGCCGACCGCGGCCGCGCTGGCCTACGGCCTCGACAAGAAGGATTCCGGCACGATCGTGGTCTACGACCTTGGCGGCGGCACCTTCGACGTCTCGGTCCTCGAGATCGGCGACGGCGTCTTCGAGGTCAAGTCGACCAACGGCAACACCTTCCTCGGCGGCGAGGACTTCGACAAGCGGGTGCTCGACTACCTCGCCCAGGAGTTCCAGAAGGAGAACGGCATCGACCTGAGGTCCGACAAGCTGGCCCTGCAGCGCCTCAAGGAGGCCGCCGAGAAGGCCAAGATCGAGCTTTCGAGCTCGGTGCAGACGGAAATCAACCTGCCCTTCATCACCGCCGACCAGTCGGGGCCCAAGCACCTCGCGATCAAGCTCACCCGGGCCAAGCTCGAGGCGCTCGTCGACGACCTCGTCGAGAGTACCCTGGTGCCCTGCCGCAAGGCGCTCAAGGATGCGGGTCTGTCGGCGGGCGAGATCTCCGAGGTGGTGCTCGTCGGCGGCATGACGCGCATGCCCAAGGTCCAGGAGAAGGTCCAGCAGTTCTTCGGCAAGGAACCGCACAAGGGGGTCAATCCCGACGAGGTCGTCGCCATCGGGGCGGCCATCCAGGGCGGCGTCCTCCAGGGAGACGTCAAGGACGTGCTGCTGCTCGACGTCACGCCGCTTTCCCTCGGGATCGAGACGCTCGGCGGCGTCTTCACGCGCCTGATCGACCGCAACACGACCATCCCGACGCGCAAGAGCCAGGTGTTCTCCACGGCCGACGACAACCAGACCGCGGTGACCATCCGCGTCTCCCAGGGCGAACGGGAGATGGCGGCCGACAACAAGCTCCTCGGCCAGTTCGATCTCGTCGGCATCGCCCCTGCGCCGCGGGGCATCCCGCAGATCGAGGTCACCTTCGACATCGATGCCAACGGCATCGTCAACGTGTCGGCCAGGGACAAGGCCACCGGCAAGGAGCAGCAGATCCGCATCCAGGCGTCCGGCGGGCTCTCTGACAACGAGATCGACTCCATGGTGCGGGACGCGGAGAGCCACGCCGAGGAGGACAGCAGGAAGCGCGCCCTCGTCGAGGCGAGGAACGAAGCGGACGCGCTGCTCCATTCCACGGACCAGCAGCTCGCCGAGCACGGCGACAAGGTGGCGCCGGAGGTCCGCTCCGGAATCGAGGCGGCCATGGAGGAGCTGAGGTCGAAACTCGAGGGCGATGACGCCGAGGCGATCCGCGCGTCGACCCAGGCGCTCGTCCAGGAGGCCATGAAGCTCGGCGAATCCATCTACAAGGCCCAGCAGGAGACGCCGGGCGCCCCGGAGGACGGCGCCGGCGGCGACGACAACGTGGTCGACGCCGACTTCGAGGAGGTCGACGACGACAGGAAGAGCGGCACGGCCTGATCAGGCTGAGGCCCGGCCATGGCCGACGACTACTACGATGTGCTCGGCGTCGACCGGGGCGCGGACGACGGCACCATCAAGAAGTCTTACCGCAAGCTGGCGATGAGGTATCACCCGGACCGCAACCCGGGCGACGCCGCGGCCGAGGTCAGGTTCAAGCAGGTCAACGAGGCCTACGAGGTCCTCAAGGACGAGCAGAAGCGCGCCGCCTACGACCGTTTCGGCCACGCCGCCTTCGACGGCAGCATGGGCGGCGCCCGGGACCACGATTTCGCCAGCAGCTTCGCCGACGTCTTCGACGACCTGTTCGGGAACTTCGGTGGCGGCCGCCGCCGCGGCGGCGGCATGCAGGGCGCCGATCTCAGGCACGACATGGAGATCTCGCTCGAGGACGCCTTCAGCGGAACGCGCGCGACGCTGCGCGTGCCGACGGCCGTCGCCTGCGGGAGCTGCGGCGGCAGCGGCGCCGAGGACCCCGACGCGACCGTGACCTGCGGCACCTGCTCGGGCTACGGCAAGGTGCGCGCCCAGCAGGGTTTCTTCTCGATCGAGAGGACATGTCCCAAGTGCGCCGGCGCCGGCAAGGTGATCCGCAGTCCCTGCAGGTCCTGCTCGGGGTCGGGCCGGGTGCACAAGGAGGAATCGCTCGGGGTGACCATCCCGGCGGGAATCGAGGACGGCATGCGCATACGGCTTGCCGGCAAGGGGGAAGCGGGAGTCCGCGGCGGTCCGCCCGGCGATCTCTACATCGTCGTCTCGATCAGGCAGCATCCGTTCTTCCAGCGCGAGCGCGGCACCATCTACTGCCGCGTCCCCATCTCGGTCGCCTCGGCGGCCCTCGGCAGGGACATCGAGATCCCGACGATCGACGGCAAGCGCGCCCGGATCACCATCCCCGCCGGAACCCAGACCGGGCGCCAGTTCCGCCTGCGGGGCAAGGGCATGAACGAGGTCCGCAAGCCGGCGCGCGGCGACATGATCGTCGAGACCTTCGTCGAGACCCCCGTCAACCTGACGTCGCGGCAGAAGGACCTCATGCGGCAGTTCGACGAGGCGGGCCATGCCGGCAATCACAATCCCGAGTCGGAGGGGTTCTTTTCACGCGTCCGGGAGTTCTGGCAGAATCTCACCGACTGAAGGTCCCGGGCCAGGGAGGATCATGGGCATGCGGGCAGGAATCTGCGGCTGCGGCGGCCGCATGGGGCGGATGCTGGTGCAGGCGATCGACGGACGCGACGACATCGTCGTCGCCGCCGGCAGCGAGGCCGCCTCGAGCGGCGCCGTCGGCCGCGACGTCGGCGAGGTCGCCGGCACGCGCCCTCTGGGCATCCCGGTCGTCGACGACGTCGTGGCGCTCTTCGCCGCCAGCGATGTCGTCATCGACTTCACGGCGCCCGCGGCCACGGTCGCCAGCGCCCGGGCCGCCGCCGCCGCGGGCAAGGGCCTCGTGGCGGGAACCACCGGTCTTTCCGCGGACGAGCGGGCCGCCGTCGCGGAGGCGTCCCGCGGTGCGCCGATCGTCAGCGCCGGGAACATGAGTCTGGGCGTCAACCTCCTGCTCGGCATCACCCGGAAGATCGCCGCCGCCCTCGACGAGGAGTTCGACATCGAGGTCGTCGAGATGCATCACCGCCACAAGGTGGATGCGCCATCGGGAACCGCGCTCATGCTGGCCGCGGCCGCCGCGGCGGGCCGCGGCGTGACGCTCGACGAGGTTGCCGACAGGGGGCGCGACGGCATCACCGGAGCGCGCCGGCGGGGGGCCGTCGGCATGGCGGCCCTGAGGGGCGGCGACGTCGTCGGCGAACACCAGGTCATCTTCGCCGCCCCCGGCGAGCGCATCGAAATCGGCCACCGCGCCAGCGACCGCACCATCTTCGCGCGCGGCGCCGTCACCGCCGCCCTGTGGCTGAAGGGCCGCCCGCCGGGCCTCTACGGCATGGAGGACGTCCTGGGCCTCGCCGACCCCTGATCCCGCCGCGCGCGGTCGTGGTCGCGCATGCCTGCCATCTCGACCGGCCGGGGCGGATCCTCTCGTTCCTGGTCCCGGGCCGTGCAGCACGCACCGGTCCCACCGCCGTCACCATGGCCTCCACGTCCTCGCGCGCCGCAAGGTCGTTGAAGACCATGCGCGGAGGGTCCTTCGGGCCAGCGGATCGCAGGGTGTACACTCAATGAAGTTCAGTTGAGGTTGCCGCACCACCAAAACGACAACGCATCCTCTCTCACAGAGATCAGTTGTCCGGAAGCGATCGCATTGAATTCACTATTGGGGGTCATGGAAGACATGACCAAGGATATCTCAGTGCAAGCTGGCTTTGCTGACGAAGCATGTGATTATTCTGATCTGATCTTTACTGGACAAATTTACATCTATTCGGAGCGGCCTGTAAGTGAAGTGGATAGAATGAGGTTGCAGAATGAAGCTCATAACGCAGGGCACAAGTTAACTTTCAGGAGCGCGGAATACGTGCGCGAGCGCAGTCGATTCGAGCGGCCTCAGGCATTCATTTGCCACGATCATCGCGATAAGGCGGGCATAGCACAGCCATTGGCTCTCGCACTGCAAAAACGGATGTGCACAGTCTGGTTTGACGAGTTTTCTCTCCGTGTCGGAGATAGTCTGCGAATACAGATAGAAGAGGGACTCAAAGAGTGTTCAAAGCGCATTGTCGTGCTAACCCAAAACTTCCTCAACAATGAAGGTTGGGGGAAGCGGGAGTATGACTCCATATTCACACGCGAAATAGTCGAGGAACGAGGAGTTGTTCTCCCTGCATGGTGCGAAGTTTCGCGAGATGAGGTATTTCAATATTCGCCCGTCCTTGCCGATAAAGTGGGTGTCGATTGGACATTGGGAGAAGATGAAGTGGCGAGAAAACTGATCCAGGCGATAGAGGCACGGGAATGAAGGAGGTGTCGGATGAGATGAACGGCGGAGTGCCGGAGAGCGCCCCCGGTGGCGAGGTCGCCGTCTATGAGATTGCCGGAGGCGATGTGCGGGTCGAGGTCCGTCTCGACCAGGAGACGGTCTGGCTGACCCAGCGGCAGATGGCGGAGGTTTTCGACAGCACGCCCGAGAACGTGCTGATGCATCTGCGCAACATGTTCGCCAGCGGGGAGTTGGAGGCGGAGGCAACCACTAAGGAATTCTTAGCAGTTCGAACCGAAGGCAGGAGCAAGGTCCGCCGCAGGCTGAAGCACTACAATCTCGACGCGATCCTCTCGGTGGGTTGCCGCGTCAATACCACGCGCGGCGTGCGTTTCCGTCAATGGGCCACCAGCACCCTGCACAGCTATCTGGTGCGCGGATTTACCATGAACGAGCGCCGGCTGGCAGAGCGTGGGCTGCGGGAAGCGAAGGAACGAGCAGCTCACCGGCGCGCACTACCGCAACGAGCTCGCTTCGCGGCTGGTGGCGCTGGGAATGATCGGCCCGGTGCCGAACTTCGAGCTGGCGGGCCACGATGAAAAGTTCCTGGATGCCTTCTCCCGACGCCGCCGGGAGATCCTGGCCTACCTCGACAAACACGCCCTGCCGCATGCCAGGGAGGCGACGCAGAAAGCGACGCTCCATACGCGCCGGCGCAAGGTGGAGGCGGGCCCGCGCCCTGGGCCTTGCCCGCGACGCGCCACCGCCGGCCGTGCCGCACCCCGATCCTTCTGCGGAGACGGCAGCACCCGGCCCCGCGCTCCGGCGGAACGCATCGCCGAGCCCGAGAAGGGCGTCCTGGAGGGGGTGGAGCGGGCTGTCACTCACGTCGAGAAGAGGCGCATCATCATCCACACCGGGAAGGGCGAGGTGAGCTGCATCTGCCCTGTGACGCAGACGCAGCGCCCGCTGGCCTTCCAGGGCTTCGAGAAGGACCGCGGCACCCTCAAGTACCGCTGCCCTGGGGGATCCACCTGCGAGGCCGCGAGATCTGCGAGAGCGACGCCGGGTGCCGCACGCAGGGCCATGGCAGGATCGCCCGTGTATCCCTGGAGACCGACCGCAGGATCTTCACGCCCACGCCCCACGGCAGTCCCTCCTGGAAACGCGGATACAGGGACCGCCCGGCCGTCTGAGCGGATCAACAGCCGCCTCGACAGGAGTTCAAGGCTTCGAGGAGCACTTCATCCGCAGCCTCGCCATGATGGCTCTGGCCCTTGCCGGCGCCGGCTGACCCTCGATCCGCCCCGCCGAACCAGCCCGCAGGACAGGATCCCGCGGGAGAACCGCGTCCCGGATCCCGGGGAATCGCGTAGGATCCGCCTCCGTGGTCCCGATCAGGCCCGTCGGGGCACCGATCCAGCGTCCGGACCTGCGCCAATCCGCGATCGAACGCGCAGCCGGCCCCCTCAGGCGAGCCCGGAACAGGGACAGCGCAAGAGTCTCACTCCGCGGCGGCGTTGATTTTTCCGACCATTCCGCCTATGCCGAGTAGCAGTCCGACGGATCGAGAGATTCCCGGACCCGTGCGGCCGGGGTCACGGTGCAAGGTGTCAACATGAACGCAGCCCAGGAGTTTCTTTCTGATCGAATGAACCGTCCGTGGACGCCGGTTGGATGCGGCCGGCGCGCATCGTGGTCGAACCAGCAACGCGACGGTTCGGCTTTGATGACCAAGATGCGCTGACTGCCGGTGGGCCGCGGGGACTGATGTTCGCAAGGAACCTGATCCGGCTCTTCGCGCGCCACCGCAATGCCGCCAATCTGTTGATGGTGCTGATCTTCCTCTTGGGCGGCTATTCGCTGTTGAAGCTGAACACGCAGTTCTTTCCAGATTTCGGTGTCGACATCGTCACGGTCGAGGTCGTGTGGCCAGGCGCGAGTGCACTGGATGTTGAAGCGAACATCGTCGAGGCAATCGAGCCGGAGGTACGGTTTCTGGATGGCGTCGACAAGGTAACCTCGTACGCGAGGGAGGGCCTGGGACGGGTGACCATCGAGTACGAGCCGGGCACCGACATGCAGTCCGCGCTGTCCAACGCCGAGGCGGCGGTACAGCTGATCGACACGTTGCCGGAAGAAAGTGAATCCCCCCTGGTACGGCGGATCGTGCGCTATGACACGATCGTTCGGCTGGTGCTTTCGGGGCCTTACTCGGAGGCGACACTCAAACGTCTGGCAAAGCGGATACGCGATGACTTGTTGGTGGCCGGTGTCGATCGGGTCACATTCTTCGGTGCTCGCGACGAAGAGATCCTGGTCGAGATCGAACCGCGGATCCTGCGACAGTTCGACATGACGCTCACGGATGTAGCCGTACGTGTCGGAGCCAGTAATCGGGACATTCCTTCGGGAAGTCTGACAGGGTCTTCAGAGAGTCAGTTGCGCAGTCTCGGTCTGCGGACGACGGCACGCAGTCTCGGAGAAATCGAGATCATTTCGTTCGAGAACGGTCGGAAGATTTATCTGCGTGACATCGCGTCCGTGTCGGAGACGTTCGATGACGAAGCGCCCATCGGATTGCGCAACGGACAATCGGCAATCGAACTGCATGTCCAGCGGTCGGCCACCGCGGATGCTCTCGAGGTCGGGGAGATCGTCGACCGCTATCTGGACCAGGTGCGCAGAGACTACCCGCCGCAACTGCGTATCGAGCAATATGACGCCCAGGCAGGGCTGATCGCACAGCGCATCGAGATCCTGCTCAACAACGCGATTGGCGGATTCATTCTCGTGGTGGCGGTACTTCTATTGTTTCTCAATGTCCGGACTGCGTTCTGGGTGGCGGCCGGAATTCCGACTGCCTTCATGGCCGCATTCGGTGTGATCCTGTTGCTGGGCGAAACCATCAACATGATCACCCTTTTCGCACTGATCATGACAGTTGGCCTCATTGTCGACGACACGATCGTCGTCGGCGAACATGCGGCTGCCCGTCGCGAGGCCGGGGCAAGTCCTCGGCAAGCTGCGGAAGCGGGAGCGTTACGCATGTTGGCGCCTGTAACGGCCGCGTCACTCACGACGATGGCCGCGTTCCTCCCGCTGGTCGCCATCGGCGGTCTCATTGGCCAGATTTCTGCCGCTATCCCGGTGGTTGTTGTTGCCGTCATCTTCGCCAGCCTGGTCGAGTGTTTCCTCGTGTTGCCCGGTCACCTGCGGACCTCGCTGAAGCATCGCGGTGATGGCCGTAACCCGCTCATGCGGCGCTTCGACACAGGCTTCGACCGATTTCGCGCCGGCCCGTTCCGGCAGTTTGTCGGATGGTGTGTGCGATGGCGCTATGCGACGGTGTCCTGCGCCATTGCGATCTTCCTGCTGTCCGTCGGGCTCACGCTTGGCGGTCGCGTAGGATTTCACTTCTTTTCCTCGCCGGAGGCCGAGGTGGTGATCGGTAACGTTGTAATGGCGCCCGGTACGCCGCGTCGTGATACTGTAGCCATGGTCCGGGAATTGGCGGATGCCGCCGACAGGACATCGGCGCGCCTCAGTGGCGATGGCGCGGAGCTTGTCGTGATGAGTTTCGGCAGTGTCGGTCGCAGCGGGGGCAGGCGGTTTGCGCGGATTGCGGGCGACCAGTACGGTGCCCTGACCGTGGAGCTTCTTCCTTCCGACCAGCGCGACACACGAACGGAAGAGTTCATCGCAACATGGCGGGAGGAAATCCGTCCTCTGGCCAATGTCGAACTCGTCAACATCAACGCGCGCGCTATCGGTCCTCCCGGTCGCGAAATCGACATTCGTCTGCGTGGCGGTTCGGTTGAGAGCCTCAAGGCGGCGGCGGGCGACGTCAAGGCTCTGCTGGGGCGCTTTCCAGGGGTCGACACCATCGAGGACGACCTTCCCTACGGCAAGCAGGAGTTGATTCTGGAAATGACGCCCCGGGGTAAGGCCCTCGGCTTTACGGTCGAGAGTGTGGGAAGCCAGGTGAGACACGCTTACCAGGGCGTCATCGCTCAGCGTTTTGCCCGTGGCGATGAGGAAGTCGTGGTCAAGGTGAGGTATCCCCTCCGGGGGGCGGACAGCGCCTCGTTCCATGACATGTTTCTGCGTGCACCTGATGGCATGGAAGTACCATTGAGTGAAGTGGTGACCTTGCGTCATGAACGCGGATTTTCCCGTCTCCGCCGCGAGGACGGAGCGCGGGAGGTCGCGGTCACGGCGGAGATCGACGAAGCGGTCACGAGCCTCGTCGACCTGCTACCTGCCATCGAGGATGGCGGGCTCGCCGACATCGCCGAGCGCTACGGGCTCGCTTACCGCTTCAAGGGGAAGGCGGAAGAGCAGGCGGAATCCCTGGCCGACGTTGGCGCCGGCGCGGTCATCGGTCTGATTGCCATCTATGTCGTTCTCGCATGGGTGTTCGCGAGTTTCAGCCGCCCCGTGATCGTGATGGCCATCATCCCGTTTGGTTTTGTCGGTGCGGTGTTCGGGCACCTGTTGCTCGATTTCAATCTGACGATCTTCAGCCTCATCGGCCTGTTGGGCCTGTCGGGCATTCTGGTCAACAACTCCATCATCCTGGTCCGCACCGTCGACGAGTACCGCGCGGACGGAACTGCCCTGCGTGAAGCGATCATCGCCGGATGTCGCGACCGCCTGCGCCCCGTGCTGCTGACATCACTGACGACGATCGTCGGCCTGATCCCGTTGATGTTCGAACGCAGTTTTCAGGCCCAGTTCCTGATACCGATGGCGATCACCATCGTTTTCGGACTTGCGTTTGCAACCTTGATCGTCCTGGTTGTCATTCCTGCGCTCCTCGCCATCGACGAGGATGTCCGCGCGATCTTCCGGCGCGACCGGGCCGGATGGAGCCCCACGGGCTAAGCGAACGAGCCTGCAGCCGCCCTGGCCGGAAGCAACCTTGCAGCCGACAGATTCTGTGTCGACGGAACTGAGAGACCGTCGATGACGACGAACGCAACGACTGTCGTCCGGGTCGGCGGCGGCGGAAAATTCAAGATGTCGAAGAGGCGCTGTTCGGCAAGTTTTCGCCGGTGCGCTTCCTGTTTGCATGTTCAGCGCGAACTATCGAATTTCGACCCGCAATCCGGGCGCTATGGTAGCCGACTGGGTCGTTAACAGAAATTCGCCGTCAGCGACTTCGCCGTGGAGAAGAACGTCGTTGCCGATCCGCGCGACGATCTCGATTCGCCTCGGGAAAAGCCTGCCGTCGACCACTGCGTAGGCAATATTGCCCGGATACAGGACCGTTTCCGGAACCTGTGCGACATCGGAGTAGGAGCGGTCCGGAATGACCACTTCGACAAAGGCGCCCGGCCGCAGATGCGAGACAGCTTCCGTGTCTGTTACTCGTGCGAACAGCTCCACCCCGCCTGTCGTCGCGTCGATCTGCGCCTCCACGCGTTCCACGATGGCCTCCAGGACGACCTCCTTTTGTCCCGCCTGCCAGATGACCTGTGCCCTGCGCCCGACGATGCCTTGTTCGGTCCCGATCAGTCTCCCGTACTGAGCATCGGAGATGTGAAAGCGCGCCTCCAGGCGGCTCGTATCGATCAGCCTGCCGATCTCTTCATCGACTCTGAGACGCTGGCCCACCTGCACCCCAGTACCCCGGAACACTCCGCCAAAGGGCGCTTGCAACCGGACCCGCTCGAGGTCGTAACGAGCCCTCTGCAGCTTCACCGCCAGACGCTTGAGAACCTCTTTCTGCTGGACGAGTCGCGCCATCGCTACGTCGACCGCGTTCTGGCGCAGCGCCACAGCACGTTGCTGACGGCTCACTTCCAGGCGCGCCTGATCGAGTGTCTGCTCGGAGATGTGGCCGTGTTCCCATAGCTGTTCAACGCGCTTCAGGTCGCGTTCCAGCAACTCGAGTATCCCGTGGTCATGCTGCATGGCCCGTTCTTCCGCCAGCTGGTTCGCCTCCAGTTCGACAAGCCGCGCCCTGGCTTCCGCCAGGAGGGCTTCGCCTTCTTGCATTGCGGAACGGTACTCGAATTCGTCGATGGTCAGGATCAACTCGCCGCGGCCGATGATTGCGCCTTCCACCAGATTGGGATGGACCTTGACAACCTGCCCTGGAACAAGGGCGCGCAGTTGTAACTCGCGAACGGCAAAGATTGTGCCAAACAGGCGGATCTTCGGCTGGACGTCTTCGAGGCCCACCTGGATCGCGTCGACAGTCCAGACCTTTTCCGTCGGAGGCGACGGCTCAAGCGCCGGCTTGGTCTCGATCAGGTGCGAAGTCCCGAAGACACCGGCAGCCAGCAGCAAAGCAGGCAACGTGATCTTGAGCACTCTTTTCATGTACTGTCTTCGTCTGCGCGATGATCGTCGAATCTGATGTTATATTCGGAAACTTACCCTTACAAGCAATGCAGGTGACGCGTCAGTGGCTCCTGTGCCGCCTCCTTTCAAAGTCATTGCCAGGGAGAGTGGCCATCTCACCGGATACCGGACCATTGTTCCGGCGGCAACCCGGTACAGCGTCCGCTCAAAGATTGCAGGCCGGACCCTCGACACCGGGCGGGCCGGGTGTGATTCTCATATGGGGTAATTTTTGGCAATAATTGTCGAAGGTTTTTCTTGCCAATATGGCATCAGGATGTTCCATGCGGCGTTGAAGCGGTCCGACTTGTCGAGGGCCCGCAGCGACAGGATGGCCTGGGCACCTGACTCTCCCCAGATCATCCCGGATCCCTTCAGGCGTTGCGTGACGATCGACTTGTTGGCGGCCTCCACCAGGCCGGAGCCAACGGTCAGGTGACGACGTCTGTAGTCGGCGTAGTTCATCCTGTGGCGGTTGTTCGCGAAGTAGCCGATGGCCCTGGAGACCAGAGGCGAGTAGTGACGCTTGAGGTATGTGAGGGAGGCCATGACCTTGTCGACGCCGCCGGGCTCGTCAAGCAAGGTCTCACGGAGCGTGTGCCAGCGACGGTTGCCCTGAATGCTGTCCTGGCCGTAGGCGAGATCGATGGCTTCTTTCAGGTATTCGGCAGCATGGAAGAAGTCCAGAATCTGTTCGGCCTGGGGGAAGGCCTCGGCGAAGAACCGCCAGTGATCCCGGGCTCCGTTGGCCACCACGACAAGCTGAAGGTCCGGCCGTCTGGCCAGCAGGGAGGCGACCTCGTCGCGGACCAGTTGCTTGAGCGTGAGCTTGTTGCTCTCGGGCATCCTCGCGTGACGCAGTGTGCGCAGGCGTTCGCCGGCGGCGTTGCCAAGGGTGACGGTGGCGCACGAGGCTTCCTTCCAGGCCACCCCATCAAGTGGCTGTTCGGGCTTCCTTTTGCCTCGACCCATGGGCACCATGACGCCATCCATCTGGATGGTCACACAGGTGGCACCGCACGGGATCTCCTCCCCACGACGGATCTCCTCGAGGGCGTCATCGGCCACCTCCTCCCAGTGCCGCCCGGCAGCCTCGTAGAGCCGGATCAGGCTCGACACGCTGGGACACATGCCGCCCTGTTGGCGGAACATCTTCACGCAATCACGCGGTGGCGCCGAGGATACCGCCTGCAACGCAAGGCGTGCCGCACGCGGCGTCCAGAAGTCCTCGATCAAGCCGGCAAGACGGTCTGCCGGGAACACGCTGGCACGGGCCCGGCGACGGTATCGTGAACGCTCGTAGTCGATCACACCGAACGACGTCATGACCCGCTTCTTCGTCGCGCCCTCCCGGCGATACCTCTCACCATGGTGCTCGATCACAGGTTCCTGCGTGTCCAGCGAGACAAGGGCCTGCTTGACGATCTGCGCCGAAAGCCGGTTGGCTGCAACGGCGATGCCGTCCTCGAAAGCCTGCGTGCCGCGGCGCCCCTCGAAGGCCTCGAGCTTCTTGCGCACGGTCACCATGTGGGCCGCGAACTCAGCCGGCAACTGCCCCGCAAACAGCTGTGCAAGTTCCTCATGAATCGCCCTTCGACGGTCTTCGGCAGCCATCCATGCACCAAGGGTCGTGATGAAGCGTAGCGTTGCTCGCAACCGCTGTCACGGGTGCAATCAGGTGCGATTATCGCTGCAATGTGCGACTTTTTGACGCCACGCGCAGAAGAATCTGGACAACAGCGCAAAACTGTGCGTACATTAAACGAACATAAGCGATACACTACACGAATACACTACCCCATACCAGAACCACACCCGGCGGGCCTCCCCTCCTTCCTCCCGACAGCACAAGGATTCCTCTCATCCACTGCTGCGGATTCTCACCAAGGTAGCCACCCCGGAGCGGAAGCCCGGCGAAATCCCGCTGCGCGCGGCGCGGCATCCCCTTGCGGTTACTGTCCTGGTCACGTTGCCGCACTCGATGGAGTTACGCGGCTCATGTGTCGTGCCCCCAGCCGAGCAGAGGATCGAGCGCCTCGATGCGCTCGATGTCGGCGTCGGCCAAAGCCTGCAGGCGTTCGCCTTTCGGGGAGGTTGTCGAGGCAGAGGCGGTAGTGGTCCTGCACGGCGAGGAGCTTCGCCGTCGCTGGGCGCGCGAACACCGGTCCCGTGGCATTCCCGGTTGCGGCGCTGCTTCTCGGCGGGGGCAGGGCCATGATGGCTCTCCTTGTGTCACGCGGGACATCACGTCCCCAAGGTTGAGGTCGGGTGAGCGGTCGCACCGTCCAGTGGTGTGCGGCCTGTTGCGCCTGCGCCGGGATTCGCCGGCGATCTCGATGCGGTAGGCGTTGTGGACGATACGATCATGGATGGCGATGGTCGGTTCCACGATCACCCCGGGCCAGTTCCACGGGGACCTGCTCGACGATCTCAAGCAGGTCGCGGCAGCCCTCGGCGGAGAAGTCCTGCGGTCTCCGGTCGTCCGGCAGCAGGGAGACCTTGGCGAGCCGCCGCATGAGGTCCCCTGTCGCGGGCGCGGTCGAGTTCGGGCACGCGCCGGCGGACCACGGACTTCTTCTTCCAGCAGGCCTGACGGGCCAGGGCGCAGGCCAGGAAGGTCTTTCCGGAGCCGATCGGGCCGATGAGGATCAGGTTGAAGGTCCGGTGGATCCAGTCGCTGGCGGCGAGTTGAGTTAGCGTGGTTCGCGCGATACCGAGTTCGGCGCGGCAGTCGACGTCCTGGACGTCGGCGCTGAACCTGCCGGAGGTGGCCCAGGCAACTCCTGTGGTCGCGATGCTGGACCTCGCGTTCGAGCATGAGGGTCAGCCGGCCGTCGAAGTCCAGCTGGTCGATGTCAACGATGGAACGCTGCTCCTCCGGCGCCTCGGCCATGCCGGCAAGGTCGAGCAGCAGCATGCGTTCGACATTGGGTTGCCGAAGGGACATGAGGCGTCTCCCGGACTGTCACGGTAGTAGCCGCCCGTGCGGATGCCATGCCGATATCGGCGTGGCATCCGCAGGCAAGAACACCTTTCATCTCCGCGGCAATCCGGGATCGGATACCGTGTCTGCATCATCCGGCAGGGCCACCTGCCGGAATGCAGGGATCCTTGCGGGACTGGTTCTGGATGAAGGAAATCCACGGATCGATCTGCCGAGGCGACCCCCTGCAGGCCCCAAGGGCCCGTTTGACCGTGCTGTGGCACCGGCCGGAGTTCAAGTAATGTCTCCCACGAGCCACTCCTCAACCTTGTAAAGACGCACGATCACTCCTGCTGCACGTTGTAGCCGAGGCGATCGAGGCTCCTTCGGCAGGATTCAGTCAATGCGGCGCGCTCGGCGGGGCTCAGGTCTCCCAGCCTCGAGCGCGTCGGGCGGGGTATCTTTGCCGCATTCTTCACCCATTCGACATCTTCCAGAGAAGGATCGAGAAATCTTGCGAGGCGCGCGATTTCCTTCTCCGGCTCGTTCTGCATGTCCTCGAACCGTACGCGCAGCACCTTTTCCGGTGGAAGCGTGTCGAGAAACCGGTCCGTCAGATCCACGACATCCGACCAGAACCTGCCGAATTCGGGAAGTGAAATGTCTCTGCCCTTTGCTCGGTTGAACAGAAAGATGAGGTAGACGAGAAGCTGTGAACGCAGGGTCGCCCAGTCCCGGAACGCGTTTCCCGAGACTCCCGTCAAGGGCTTAATTGCATCCATGCCATATCCACTCATGGTCAGAATGTAGCGCAGGGATTCCCGGAACACGGCATGTTTTTTCATGGAAATGGCAGTGTCGCGCCCATCGCGGTATAGATGGATGAACCTTGCCTCGGGGAACATTCTCGCCAACCTGTGTACATACATTCCGGTGCCGCCCGAACGTTCCACCCAGACCCTGTGATCGAACTTCCGGCACAGCCAGGCGAACATGACCCGATAATGATCGGCTGCATGCTGCAACGGTTGCGAGCGGATCAATGGCTCGAGTTCGTCGAGCAGGGCATCGGGCCGATCGGTTATATGCGGAAGCGCAACCCATGAAATGGGGGGTATGTCCCCGCCGGCATACCGTCCGCGGGGCGTGCCTGCCGGGTACAGCATCGCATCGGAGTGACTGCCGAGTTGCCGCCGTTGCGCCCATGTCTGCTTGCTTACGATGCTCCACATCTCGCTGCCGGTCAGGCGCCGGAAGTTGAACAATGCCCGGCCCTGCAGGACGAACAGCTCTGATATGCTGAGAATGCCCGGATGGGAGTTCAGAATGTCTGACAGCATGGTCGACCCGCAGCGTCCCGAGCTGACGACTATTGCCGGAGGGATGTTCATGGCTCCTCGATTTCCCCTTGATCGGGTGTCGGTCTTGCGGACGCAAAGACCCGTTCGATGCCAGGGCCGCAACCAGCCTCAACACCCGGCTTGACATTCTGCCTCTTCCGGCACCGGCAACCGACGTTCGGAATCCGATTCATGAGCGTGGTTGCGCCGCCAGAGTGTCCAGATGCCCGGCGATGCGGGCGGCCGCCTTCTCCGCGTTGGCGAGGATGTCCTCAATGTCACCGCCGTCACAGGCCCGGGCCAAGGTGGCCCTGACCGGACCATCCCACTGCGTTTCATCCGTCTTCCCGTCCTTCACCAACGACAGGGCACATTCCAGGCCCAACAGGAAGTCCGCTGCCTCTGCAATCTCTTCGGCGACCTGCGATTCGAGAATTCCCCGCTCGCCCATTGTCCTGACGAGTTGAACCGGGCTGCTCTCGAGCGTGATATCGGGATGGCTTTCGATATGGCGCAGACGCATGCACAGCACGGTCCGCTCGAGGTCGTCGAGACCACCCGGGCCATCCAGGACAGCCTGGAGTGTCCGCCCGTCTCTCCGAGGCGTGGGCATGCGAGGCCTGTCGGAAGCCGAAGCGGCGTGCCGAAGAAGAACCGACCGCCTGGCGTCCTCGAAGCGCTTCATCAGTGTCGCAACATTGTCGCCGGACGCGCAAACAACACGCGCTGACGCCACTTCCAGCAGAAAATCGTCATCAGCATCCCCGTCGCCGTTCGCAAATCGGGCCAGTGTGCCCGTAACGTTGCGGGTTCCGCTGGTCGGCATTCGTGTGCTTGCGGACTCGAGAAGCAGGTTGTTGGTCGACAGGTGCCCGGCCAGTTTGTTGAACCTCCTGCAGAATTGGTCAACATGACCGTCCAGGACAAAGCTGTCCCCGTCGGAAACCGGAAGGTCATCCGACAGGAAGATCAACTCAATCCGGGATTCGAAGGTCATGCGCCGCATACCGAGCCTTCCGAGGGCAACAACAGCAATGCCGTCGCCGGCGATCGGGCCGTGATAGGAAATGTACTCATCGAGAAGGTTGCGCGACAGGAGAGTGACTGCAGCATCCGCCATGTTCGAAAGGGGACGGCCAGCCTGACCCGGGGCCAGGTGCCCGCGCATCAGTCTCACGCCTAACTGGAAGGCATGGTCGTTGCACCAGAACTGGGAACTCCAGGCAATCTCCTCGGCAACATTGGCTTGAGCAAGCTCAAGATCCTCGATCATCTCGTCACCGACGAACTCGTGACCGTAATAGAGTTGCATCAACCCTCGCTGAGCGACAAGAAGTTCGTCAGGGGTCATGCCAATATCCTTCGGAATCATGACCTGCTGAAACGTCCTGCTCCCTATGCTGTCTATCAGCGGATAGTTGCGCTCCATGTGTTTCGCAAGACATGGTGCTCCGCTCATGATCTCCGAAATCAGGTCGGCTGAGTCGGGCCGATGACGGTAGGCCACGCTGGAGAGCGCCCGCCAGTCCCTGATCTCCGGATAGAAGTCGCGGCGCCACTTCTCAACGAGCGGGTTCATTTTCCTGAACCAGGCCGAGGGGAGAAGGGTCAGGGTCAGCATCGTGCCATAACTGGCCGGCAAGGCCGGGGCCATTTCTTTCGGGAGATTGTGCAGCATCGGGTAGGGTGCCGCGGGACGCCTGTGGTGATCCGAATGGCGTTGGATGGAAAAGTACATGTAGTTCTCGGAACTCGAATAGTTCCAGGAGTGATGCAGCTGTATCTTTTCGTACTTGCCACTCGGTTGCAGAATGCGTTGCAGGCCGTAGTGTTGAATGTAATCGACGGCTCTCATTCCCCAGGCGGCAAACAGAACCACAAACAGCCATGCGGCAAGCCCCCACCATCCGCCAATCGCAAGGGCAAGGGCGGTCCATGCAACCCATGCTACGATCCAACCCCAGACCGGGTTCGACCTGTGCCAGAACGGCAGGCCGCGCCGCGCCAGCCTGCGGGCCTGGGTGCGTATCGCTTCGGCGTAGGCGTAGGGGAGCACTGTGAAGAAGTAATTGTAGTAGCTTTGGTTTATCCGTGCGGATTCCTTGTCCCGGGGCGTCGCCACATTCGGATGATGCATGTACACATGCTCCGTGTACCAGTGCGGCATGGCAAGGGCGCTCATCGCGAACATGCCCAGTCCGCGCGCCCATGGCTGTCGTCTGTGGATCAGGTCGTGGGACGCGATTGTGGTGAGTCTGCCAAGCTGACCGCAAAACACCAGAAGAACGATGCGCTCATAGAGGATGAGGGTTGGTACGGTGCATATGGCCCAGATTATGAAGACCACAATAAAGGGATAACATGCAGCCCAAAACATGATAATGGCGATGTGCCAGAAGACCCTGGCTTCCGGCGTATTCCGGTCAAGGTTGGGCAAGTCCTTCCTGAACACCGCCTCCGCGATCCTGACAAAGGGAACAAGCGGTAACACGACCCATGGGATGACCCAGGGAATGAACTCCGGCAACCGGTCCAGCGCCATGATGACGATCACGGGAATGAGCACCAGTGTAACCGAAAACGGAAGCGCTCCCTTCAGACCGAGGCCGGTCTTGGCTTTATGTGACTGGTTCAAGACGGCCCTCCAGTGAAAGCTGGTGCGCAGACGGGCTCAACGTTGTTGACCTGACACAACTCCTGCACGTGAGAACTCGACGCCGGCAGCAGGACCAGCACTCCTGCCGCGCCCCGCAACGCATCAGCGCGTGTTTGGGGAATCCGCATGTACTCGCCGTCCCGCCATGGGAGGGTTGTGTTGTCGTACCGCCAGGAAAGAAGGTTTCCACTGTTGCCGGTGCCGATCGAAAACACAGATTTGGAAAGGTCAGACAAGTCGTACACCGCGCGAAAGGCGGAGCCGTGATTGCTGTCGAAGGGCTTCTCGGCATCGGCAATACTGTGCCGCCCCCGATTGACGGTGAATGCTCCACCTCCCGTCTCGATGCGGATATCCGCCCACCACTTCACGATCGGAACGTGACCGAGCACGATATGGCGGAATACCGCCTGGTGAGCCTCGCCCCAACGCCAGTCCTCTGCCTGGTTTCCGTAACGGTGGGCCAGATCGTCGACTGCGCGCGACAAGGCAGTCGTAACGATCTCGCCACAATCCTCAACTTCGGTTGTGCCAACATCATCGCACCATGCCTGACGTTGTGTCAACAAGTGAGCGACCGTACGCGGTCTGAGGCCGAAGAAGGGTTGAAAGAGGTCACCGAGCTCGTCGGCGTAGAGACCGCGATTGACCTCGCCAAGCCATGCCACAAATATCAACGCTGCCGCCGACGCGCGCGCCATGCGGTGGTCCCAGTGGCGCACCAGGGACAGCGCGCGTTTTGTGTTTTCGTTCATCCCTGTCGGATCGGCGAGGGTCAGAAACAGGGGAACGAGGGCGGCCGCGGCACCGGAATGGTTGTCCTGCTGCAACGCCGTCTCCGTCGCGATCGTCCGCGGAGCGGCTCCATTGAGGTGCGCATTGATCCGTTCCGCCCGGTAAGGCGGCGACCAGCGGTGGGCGAGAAACCACGGATAGTCGGCGGAGACGATTCCCTGATTGGCGTGGACGACAAGGCCCGACTGCGGATTGAAGGCGCGAGGCAGTTCATCGAACGGCACGAAGCCGGTCCAGTCCTGCCTGCCTGTCCAGCCAGCGGCGGGTATCCACCCGTCACCGCTGCTGCGTATCGGAACCCGCCCCGGTGCCAGGAAGCCGATGTTTCCGTGTGTGTCGGCATAGGTCATGTTGACATGCGGGGAATGGAAGAATTCCATGGCGGACGCGAAGTCATCCCAGTTCCGCGCCTGGTTCAGCCTCAGCACGGCCAGGAAAGTCATGTCGTCGTCGCGCAGAAGCGTGGAGGAGAATGCGATGATGTGGTCCTGGTCCCCCAAATGTTGCCCCTGGGGGGCGGCGAAGTCGGGCGCGAGGTCGGAAACGACCGGGCCGTGGCGTGTTTCCCGGACGATCAGCTTCTCGGCTTCCCGCCCCTTCACGGCAATGGTTTCGATCCGCTCATCGAACGGCTGCGGCCCGGCGGGCGTGTCGTAGTATCCCGGGTCGCCTTCGCTGATGCGCTCTATGAAGAAATCCTGGAAGTCGCTGCCCGCATTGGTCGCGCCCCAGGCAATGGCGTCGTTGTGGCCCAGAACGAATACCGGGCCCCCGGGAACCGTCGCGCCCGCAAGACTGAGCCCTGGCGCTTCCAGGCGTGCGACATACCAGATCCCCGGCGCCGTCAACGCCAGATGGGGATCGCTGGCCAGCAGAGGACGACCGCTCGTAGTCCTGCTGCCCGCCACCGCCCACGCATTGGACGCCGCCGGTTCCGATGATGAGCCGCCGGACATGGCTCTCCACAGGGACTTCCACTGGTCGAAACCTAGTACGTCTTCCCGCATCGTCCGGGCGCAATCGGGACCGCAGGGGTTGCCATCGACGTCCCCGGCAAAGAGATCGGAAAGCTGCGCAGGAGACAATCTCGCCGCGAGCGCGCCCCGGAGGGCTTCGCTCTCCCACTCCCAGGCCAGATTGGCCAGCTTGATACCGCTTCGCGCCAGCGAATCCTTGGGCTGCCACGGTTCCGGTTCGTATCCGAGCAGGAGGAACTCCGGCGGCAGCGCGCCGGACCGCGTTACGAGCCAGGCGTTGATACCGGCGGAATAGGAGTTCAGTACTGCGACTGCGTCCTCCGGCAGGCGGGCGAGAATCCTTTCCGCATTCCGCTCCATCCCGAGCGTCCGCGCCGCGCGGTCTATGGGGAGCGTTCGCTCGCCGACGACTTCCGAAAGCGTTCCCCTGCCAAGCCTGCGCGCAAAGTCCATCTGGAACATTCTGTCTCGCGCATGCACGAACCCCAGGAGGAAGTAAGCGTCGGCGACCGTCGCCGCCCGGATATGCGGAATCCCGTTGCCGTCGTAAATCACTTCCGCACGCTCCTGGAGACCGGGAAGCCGGATCTCGCCATCGAGCGGCGGCAGCGACGTACGGAGCCAGAACCATCCTGCCATGCCCGCGAGGGCAATTGCGGCGGCGAGCGCCGCCGGTACCGCGATCCAAAGTCTCGTCCGTCGCCTCATGGCGCATCCTTTGACGATGTTTCGGCCGGCCCCAGTACCGAGACGAAGTGCCAGGCAAGACCGAGCGAAATCGCACCCGCGACGGCCCTGCCGATCAGCACGGCGCATACCGCCGCCGCCGCACCGAGTGCCAATGCGACTCTCGACCCGTCCGGCATTCCGACGAGCAGGATCAGCGCAAACAGTGTCAAAACGTTTGCCGTCCAGTCGAGCACCGTCGTCAAGAAGGACCGGCCGAAATGATGGAACACCGGTCGGCACAGGGTCGACATGCTTGCCAGGATGAACGCACCGAAACCGTACAGGGCATAGATGCGCACCAGGCTCGTCGCCTCCGGGGTCAAGTCGAACAGCCGGGCGATCACGCCCGACGCCGACGCGAACAACGCCCAGGCCATGATGACATAGCAGATCGAGAATACCGCTGCATTGCGAAGACTCGCCGCGGTCCTGTCAGCCTTGCCGGCACCGTAATTCTGTCCCAGCACCGGGTTGAGGGCGACGGTCAATCCCATGATCCCGCTCCCTGCCAACAAGGTGATCCGCGCAATCACCGCCCATGCGGCGAGGGCGCTGTCTCCGAAACCCGCGACCCAGGAGGTCGCCAGCAGCCAGATCGTGGGCGCGGCGGCTTCAGAGAGCGTGGCCGGCCCTGCGATTGCCAGAACCGCCCTGGCGTCGCGAACAGACTCGACGACATTGGGCGGCTTCAGGAGACGGTACACGCGGATGACGAACCAGACGCCGAGCGCCGCGCTGATCGCGCGATCCACCAGCAACGCCCAGGCTGCTCCTTCCAGGCCCAGACCGGCCCAGAAAATCAGCACCGGGTTGACCAACAAGGCCACGAGGCTGCCGGAAATGGTCACCGCGACGGACCTGGGCACGTCGCCGGCGCCGCGCAATACCGCGCCCGCCGCCATGCTCACCGCTGCGAGCGGGACGGAGTAAAGTGCGATCTCCAGATAGAGGTCCGCAGCGTCGAAGACCGCGCCCGGTTCCACAATGGAGGCCAGAATTGCGCCACGGAATACCTGTACGGCCGCCATGGCGATACACAGGACCACCACGGTGATGACCAGGCACGACGTCGCCCACCGCACGGCTGAGTCCCGGTCGCCGGCACCAAGCGACTGGCTCACCAGGACCGTCGTCGCCGACGCGAAGGCGAGCCCGATCGCAACAACGAAGAACTCGATGAATCTCGAGAGCCCCACGGCGGCGATCAACCACTCGTGCCCCAACAGCGAGATGTAGTAGAGAGTCACGATGTCGACAAGGAAGATGAACAGCAGCGCCATCGAGGCTGGCGCGGCCATTCGCAGCAGGTGGCGTCCGACCGGTCCGGTCGTGTAGACACCCTCCTCGCCGGGGAGGGGCGCTGGACAAACCGGTTTCCCGGAATTCATCAGCGGTCTGCCCCCATGTCGAATGCTTGAAGTCGCATCATTCGTACAACATTGCTTCCGGGTAGCCGCGAAGCCCGCCGGAACTCCCTCTCGCACTCTGCCGGTTCCCCGCGATGGGACCGCCCGCCGATCCTCTCCCGCATCGTACCGGCGGCCGGGTGCGGACATGCCGATGCGCAGGGCCGAGACCGAAGGCCGTGCCGGCAAGCAAGCGGACGGCTCGGCGAGGAGTCGCGAGGTCAAGCTCGCCGCCATCTGGTCCGGGGACGGCTGCGACAAAACGGGCCTGCCGCATCGCGACGCCGCCGTCGAGAGCATCGCCACCCGGGACACGGACAAGGAGTATCGGCGGGTGTTGCGGGAGATGGCGCGGCGGCGTTTCTTCGCCGTCGGGCGCCGGGTGATTCTCGGGGATGGTGCGACCTCGACATGGCGTTTCGCCGACGAGCATGCGCCGGACGCCAAACAGCATGTCTTCGATGTCGCCAAGGTCATCATCGCCCTGCGGTGCGCCATTCAAAGCAATCGCTTCGACGACTTCCGGGAGCGCCGCACCGCCTGAACCAGGCCGGAAAATACAATGCCGTCGTGCACAACGCAGGATACCGGGGATCTCGCGATGGGCATCCCGACACTCCCATGGACTGCGCATGACTGAAATCTCCGAAGACAATTCCATCACACAGAATAGCCAAGCCGCTCCAGGCCCGGCCGGCAGGCCTCGGTCAACATGGCCTGCTCCTGTAAACCGAGTTGCTCGAACTTCGACACGGAAGGCTTCGGTATCCTTGACGCCTCCCGCACCCACTGCTCATTATCCAGGTCGGGAGAAATGAACCGGACAATACGCCTCACCTCCCGTTCCGCATCCTGCTGCAGGTCCTCGAAGCGGACATTAAGAATTTGTTCCGATGGACAGCGCTGGAGAAAATCCTCGGATGCCTGAACCATTTGACTCCATAACTCGCCGAAATGCGAAACCTTCAGCTGATCCGCGGGCATGGGGATCGGAAAACGTGCCAGGTACTTCAGAGGTTGCAGGCGCAGTGCCGTGGAATCCCAGAACTCGCTATGCTTCGCTGCCACTTTCAGTGGGTCGTACCCTCGTTTCTGCAGCGCAAGAATATAGACCGCGATTCCCCGGAACGGATGATGATGAAACATGGAAATCGCCGTTTCCCGGCCGTCGCGGCACAGATTGACGATTCTTGCTTCAGGGAATCTGTACATCAACCTCGATGCATACATCAAGGAGCCGCCCGAACGTTCCACCCAGACCTTGCGGTTGAATCTCTCGCACAGCCACTCGAAGAGACTGCGGCAATGGTTCGCGGGAGACTGGCGTGGAAAATCCCGGACGACGGGTTCCATGTCGTCGAAAAGTTTCTCGTAGTCATCTGTCAGATGGGGGAGTGTAGTGCAGAGAACTGGCGGAACGTTCTTTCGGGTAAACCGAGAAGCGGGGTCGTCAAACGGGTACAACAGTTCCTTGTAATCTTTTCTCAGTAGATAACGAACCAATTGTGGCTGCCGAGTGAGAATTTTCCACATTCCATCTCCGCTCAGGCGCCATCGGCTGAACAGGGCAATGCTGTGAAGCGTAAAAAATTCGGAGATGCTGAGCAGATCCGGATGGCTGTTGACTATGTCCGACAACATTGTCGACCCGCAACGTCCCGAACACAGCACAATGACCGGGCGGTGGCTTGATTTGTTCATGGGTTCGGATATTTCTTTGCGGTTCATTGTTGTTGGGCGGGAAGTACTATATCAATTCGGCGATTTTCGGCACTGGGCAGCATGGGCCACGGTCCGTGGGGTCACCGGGGAGCCACCCTTCGCGAGGTCTGGCGCAGGCGTCGGGTGGCTGGATCGGCGGTGCGGCGATGGATGTTTGGCGCTCGGCTCGCCTGCGGGCATGGTCGAGGATGCGGTGGTGGAGCGCCTTGAGCAGGTCCGCCCGTCCGTGGATGTCGCCGACGGCATAGATGAGGGTGTCGTCGGCAAGGGCGAGCGCCGGTGCCGTCATGTCGGGTCTCCGGGGGAAGCGTCGTCGTCGAGGAAGCCGCGGCCGGCCAGCCAGGCGATCACCTGCTCCGCCAGTTCGTCGGGTCCGTGCTCGGCGGCCATGAGCGCGATGTCGGGGTTCTGCGGGACCTCGTAGACGGAATCGATGCCGGTGAAGTTGCGGATCTCGCCGGCGCGCGCCTTGCGGTAGAGGCCCTTGGGATCCCGCTCCTCGCAGACCGCCAGCGGCGTGTCGACGAAGACCTCGACGAACTCTCCGTCCTCGACGAGTTCCCGCGCCATCTGCCGCTCGGCCCGGAACGGCGAGATCACGGAGACGAGGACGATGAGGCCGGCGTCCACGAGGAGCTTCGCCACCTCGGCCACGCGCCGGTTGTTCTCGACGCGGTCGGCGTCGGTGAAGCCGAGGTTCTTGTTGAGGCCGAAGCGCAGGTTGTCGCCGTCGAGCAGGTAGCTGTGGCGGCCCATGGCGGCGAGCCGGCGCTCCACGCGGTTCGCCGCGGTCGACTTGCCCGAGCCCGAGAGCCCGGTGAACCAGAGGACGCAGGGCTTCTGGCGCTTCTGCCGGGCACGCCTCGCCTTGTCGACATCGACGGCCTGCCGCTGGAGGTTGGTCGCACGCCGCAGGCCGAAGGCGATCATGCCGGCGGCCACCGTGCGGTTGGAGAAGCGGTCGATGAGGATGAAGCTCCCGGTGTCGCGGACCTCGGCGTACGCGTCGAAGGCGATCGCGCGGTCCACGGCGACATGGGCGAAGCCGATGTCGTTGAGCGACAGCGTGCGCGCCGCGACCTGCTGGAGGGTGTCGACGTCGATGCGGTGGCGCAGGCTCGTGATCCGCGCCGTCGAGGTCCTCGTGCCGCACTTCAGAAGGTACCGGCGTTCCGGCAGCAGGTCCTCCTCGTCCATCCAGACGAGATGGGCGGCAAACTGGTCCGTCTCTCCCGGCGGCGCCTGCGCGCAGCCCAGGACGTCGCCCCTGGCGATGTCGAGGTCCTCGGCGAGCACCAGGGTGACCGACAGGCCGCAGGCGGCCTCGTCGAGGTCGCCGTCATAGGTGACGATGCGCTCGACGGTCGCCGTGCGTCCGCCGGGAACGATGGCCACGGCCATCCCGGGCCGCACCGCGCCGGAGACGACAAGGCCGCTGTAGCCCCGGAAGTCCTGGTCCGGCCGGCTCACCCTCTGGACCGGCATGCGGAAGGGGCCGCCCGCCGCCCGGCGGACCGGCTCGGCCGCCTCGAGGATCGCCGTCAGCGTCGGCCCTGCGTACCACGGCATGGTCTCGCCCGCCGCAAAGACGTTGGCGCCGGTGATCGCCGAGACCGGAACGGCGTCCACCCGGTCGAAGGAGAGCAGCGCCGCATGCTCCCGGAAGCCGGCGGCGACGCTCTCGAAGACCCGACGGTCCCAGTCGACGAGGTCCATCTTGTTGACCGCCAGCACCACGTGGGGGATGCCAAGAAGGCTGGCGATGAACGCGTGCCGCCGGGTCTGCGCCAGGATGCCCTTGCGGGCGTCGACGAGGACCACGGCGAGGTCGGCCGTCGACGCTCCGGTCGCCATGTTGCGGGTGTACTGCTCGTGGCCCGGCGTGTCGGCGACGATGAAGCGGCGGCGGTCCGTCGAGAAGTAGCGATAGGCAACGTCGATGGTGATGCCCTGTTCGCGCTCCGCCTGCAGGCCGTCGACGAGCAGGGCAAGGTCGACATCCCCGCCCCGCGTCCCCCAGAGCCGGCTCTCCGCGGCAAGCGAGGCGAGCTCGTCGTCGAAAAGGCGCCGGGAATCGCGAAGCAGGCGTCCGATGAGGGTCGACTTGCCGTCGTCGACGCTGCCGCAGGTCAGGACGCGCAGGAGATCCCGCTCCCCGCCTGCGGCCATCAGAAATAGCCCCCGCGCTTCTTGCTCTCCATCGACCCCGCCTGGTCGTGGTCGATGAGCCGGCCCGCCCGCTCCGACGACGTCGCGCGGCCCATCTCGGCAATGATCTCGGCGACGCTCGCAGCCGACGATTCGACGGCCGCGGTCAGCGGCCAGCAGCCCAGGGTGCGGAAGCGCACGCTGCGCATCTCGGGCGCCTCGCCGGGAGCCAGGGCCATGCGCTCGTCGACGCGCATGATCAGCATGCCGTCGCGCTCGACCACGGGCCGCGGCGCCGCGAAGTAGAGGGAAACGATGTCGATCCCCTCCCTTGCGATGTAGCGCCAGATGTCGAGCTCGGTCCAGTTCGACAGCGGAAAGACGCGGATCGACTCGCCGGGGCCGATGCGCGTGTTGTAGAGGGACCACAACTCCGGCCGCTGGTTCCTGGGATCCCACTGGTGGGAGGCCGTGCGGAACGAGAAGATGCGCTCCTTGGCCCTCGAGCGCTCCTCGTCGCGCCGGGCGCCGCCAAAGGCCGCGTCGAAGCCGCCGCGCTCGAGCGCCTGCTTCAGCGCCTCGGTCTTCATCACGTCGGTATGAACCGCCGAGCCGTGGCTGAAGGGGCCGACGCCGCGCTTCACTCCCTCCTCGTTGACGTGCACCAGGAGCTTCATCCCCGTCTCCCGGGCCTTGCGGTCGCGCCACTCGTACATCTCGGGAAACTTCCAGGTGGTGTCGACGTGAAGCAACGGAAAGGGCGGCCTCGACGGCCAGAACGCCTTGAGGGCAAGGTGCAGCATGACCGAGGAATCCTTGCCGACCGAATAAAGCATGACCGGCCGGCGAAACTCCGCCGCCACCTCCCGCATGATGTGAATCGCTTCCGCCTCGAGCCTGGCAAGATGAGAGAGGTGAGGCATGAGCGCTAACTTGTTAGGCCGTGCACCGCGAAGCGCTTTGCGATCTGGAGACTTGCTTCCATTCGGCGATCACCTGACCGAGTGGAGGTTGGGGTTCGATGGCGCGCGCTAGTTGGTTGAGCATGAATCCGAAGTCACGCCAGGGACCGTGCGGCCGGGAACACCTCCATGCGGTATCCCCAGGGGAAACCTTGGTGGCGCGGTGGATGAGCTTTTCCATCAGGAGTTCGCTGTGGAGCCATGCCCGGGCGCTCTCGTCGTCGTACTTCGGCGGATGCCCTAGCCGGGCCAATGAAGCGACTGTACACCAGAACCCCCGCGGCGGTGAAGCCCGCTTCGGGGAAGGTCGTGAAGACGATGACGTAGCGCGCAAACTCGAGGGTTCGGGATTGGGGCCGCCCGCCTCTGCGCGTCGCCTCCCTGCGCATCTTGCGGTGCGCAATCCGGATGGCCTCCTGCGTCTTTATGATCGCACAGACGCGTCCCGGCACGGCGACGCCATTGCCGACCGCCACCGCAGACCAGGATCCCAAGGCACCCGCGCGCTTCAGCGTCGTGGCGTGCGCCAACAGGTCGAACGGCGCACCGTCGGTCGTCCGGAACGGCAGCGATCCGGTGTTCACCCTCACGGTGACATGACCGCCCGCAGAGACCACGTGATCGAGGCCCGCGGCGGTCGCATAGCCCCGGTCGGCCAGCCTCGGCAATGGGAGAGTGTGCAAGGGCCCTGCCGCACATGAATTGACTGGGCGCGAACCGGGGTATGGTGCCTTCGTTCAAAGCACATCGGCATCAGGTCATGCATAGGCGACCGCGAGGCCGGGTTCCAGCGACACCGGAACATGCCTTCGCGGCTCTGCTACAGCCCATCGACCACCGCCGGGGTCACGCGGTCCGACGAAAAGGTGTCACGAGCCCCAATGAGCGCTAACTGCAAAATCTTGTTGGTACACCTCGCCGGCCCCCTCAGGCCCCCGATCCGGTCCGGCCCCGCATGTTCCACCTACTCCCGGACCCGCGCCTCCGTCAGCATCCCCCGGTCGCTCATCAGGACCACCCGGAGAAGTCCGAAGCGCTCGCTCATCTTCTCGACCTGCGCGGGCGGAGTCGGCGGTGTTGCCGGCAATCACCTCCGCCGGGAACGGAGAGCCCTCCCGGTCGCACAAGCAGCCTGACCTGATCTGCAGCAGGCCCCGCCTGATGCGTTCCTGGCGCGCCGGCGGCCGATCGGTCACGGCGTAGGGGTCGTCCTCGTCCGGCGAACGGCGTACCGCGGCGTGGCCGCATAGAGCCGGACCCGAGGATGCGCACGGCTTTTCATCGCCAACGCCCGGTTCCGCTCCTTCGAGGGTTCAGGCTCGACCAGCCGCGCGAGGCCGGGGTGCGCAAGGTGCCCGGCACCGCCGCCACATGGCCGTGGGGCAAATGTCGAAGGCGTCGTCGCGGCTCGGCAGTGACGCTCACGAATCTTGCCTCCTGCCGCCCGGCCTGCTGCGGGGCGCCAGGCGGGCGGTCTGCGATGGCCTCAAGGTCCTGCACCATCAGTGCCACCTGGCAGCGCCGGCGCGTCGTCTCCGCTTTCGTGGCGAGCACCAGGGCCCGGTGGCGCCTCGTCGCCGACCAGCTCCGCTCCGAGGTGCCCAAGCTCAGGACGACGTACTGGCCGTCATGACCTTCTCCAGGGAGCACTCCACGAGTCCCCTCGAACGCCTGGATACCGGGATCAGACGCCGCAGTCGTCGGCGTTCGACGGGTGTCCTCCTCCCGGAAGGCCCGCTTCTTCCGCCTCATTGCCCGACGAGAACGCCATCCTCCTTGAGCAAAAAGACGATTTGCAGTGATGGACGCTGATACATGACACTGAAATCGATCGCTCCCGTGAGCGACAATCTCAATCTCATGCTGACCGCCGCGGCAGCCTGAGCGTCCCGGCCCGACAACACGCGGCGGGCCATGATCGACCGTGTCGGCCAGGGCCGAGGCGGATGCAGCCAGAGGCAGTGGTCGCCCATGAACGAGATTCCTCCTGTCTTCGTCTTCAGTACCGGGCGGTGTGGATCCACGGTGATCTCGCAAATGCTCAACAAGCATCCGGACATTCTCAGCCTGTCCGAGTTCTTTTCGGTGCTAGGCCTCAAGGCGTTCGTCGGCAAGAAGGTCTCGGGCGACCGGATGTGGCGCCTTTACAGCGAGCCTGCCCAGCGAACGAGCGCTACCGCGCGGAAGTATCCCGGTGGATTGCTTTATCCCTTCGACGATCCCGAAGCGCGCTTCGACGCCGCGACACTGCCACCCATCATGGCGGTAGCCCTGCCGCATCTCACCGATCGCTACGAGGAACTCTACGACGACGCTGAGCGTTTCGTGCGCGCGCAACCCGAGGCGCTGCCCGGCGACCATCTCCGCGCCCTGTTCAACTGGCTGGCGGCGCGTCTCGGAAAGAAAATGTGGATCGAACGCAGCAGCGGCTCCCTCTTCATGGCTTCCCGTCTGCTCCGTCATTTTCCCGAGGCGCGGGTCGTGCACCTGTTTCGCGACGGGCGCGAAACGACGCTTTCGATGAGCAATCACCCGCCCACCCGGATGGGGCTCGCATTCCTGCGCAGGGCCAGGAGGCGAGGCATCGACCTCTACCGGCTGCTGGAAAGGCTCGAGCGCAGCGATCGTCTGACCTACATGCTGTTGGCATGGGGACGCAGGCGCTCGAATGCCGATAAACTGCTGTCCGAGCAGGTGACGCTGCCCGAGGTTGCCGAATTCTGGGTCAACTTGATCAGAACCGGGGACCGGGTGTTCGGTCACTTCGGTCCCGACCGACTGCTCAATCTGCGGTTCGAGGACATGCAGGAAGATGCGGAACGCGAAGCGCGTCGCCTTGTCAGGTTCATTTCGCCGGAATTGGAGAACGAGGCATGGATCGATGCGGTGGCCGGCATTCCGCACCAGACCCAGTCCAGGTTCGCACGGCTCGATCCTGATACGCAGCATGTCGTCACCGAGATACTTCGTCCGGAATTGGAACGCCTTGGCTACACGGCTTGAGCCCGAGTTCCGACCTGCGTGGAGGTAACGGACCCTCGGTTGCGCATCGGACATATCGCGCGGTTTGACCTGCCCATGGGGCCTGGCGATCGGGCGGAAATCCTGCACGGACGCACACGACGATGACGGGCATCGGGAGCACGACGGCGACAGAGCGGGGGTATCGGCAGTTTCCGTCTACAGCCGACGCAACGACGCAGGCATGCACCCCGATCCGCTTCCGGCGTCAGGAGAGGAACTGACAGGGACCTTGACCGCATGAGGTAGCCGTGGTTCCCGTCAACCCGGCTCGTGCGGAGGCACGTCGGGCGGCACGCGCGCAAGCGTCGGAAGGGGCAATGCGGGAGACGGCGGTCCGGGAAGAGGCCGCATCCGTCTGTCAGGCGGCGCTTCCCGGATCCGGAACCGTCAGGCCTCCCGGCGACCCTCGACGAACATCACGAGCGCCGGCAGCATGAACAGGGTGAAGATGCCGGCAGCGACGAGACCGCCGAGCATGCTGACGACGAACGGCACGAGAAAAACAAGTCCGTCGCTGCGTTCGTAGAGCAGGGGCGAAAGCCCCAGCACAGTGGTCAGCGAGGTCAGGAACACCGCACGGAACCGGTCGCGCGTCGCCGCGGATGCGGCGGCGATCGCGGGGATTCCCTCGTTGTTCCGGCGAATCTTGTTGTAACGATCGAGCAGGACCAGCGCGTCATTGACGATCACGCCGGCGACGCCGATCACTCCGAAAAGGGACGCGACTGTCAGATTCCATCCGAGAATCCAGTGACCGAAGACAGCACCAGCGAAAGCGACCGGGATGCCGAGGACGGCCACGAGGGGTTTCCAGTAGCTGCGCAGGAAAGCCGCCATCAGCCCGTACATGACGAGCAGAACGACGGGAACGAGTGTTGCCATGGTCTCGAGCGTGGTCCTTTCGTCACGCGCGCCTGCATCCAGCGAGACCGAAAGGCCGGGATATCTTTCCATCAGGCCGGGAAGGAAACCGTCCGCGATGATCCGCCGCGCCTGAATGGCCGTGATCTTGCTGATATCCGTCCGGCCGCTGACGAGGCCCGCGCGGCGACCGTCGATGCGGGTCAGGGTAGCAGGTTCCTGCCGTTCGGTGATGCGGGCCGCGATGGACAGGGGGATCTCGCCTCCGCCGGGCAGCGAAATCCGTTCACTGTCGAGTTCCCGCAAGCTTCGCCGCCTCTCGGACGGATACCGGACCACGACCCTGACTTCATCGCGTCCGCGCTGTATCCTCTGGACCTCCACGCCATGGAGATTCGCGCGCAGCTGCTTGCCAACCATGGCGGTTGTCAGTCCCGCGGCCTCGCCGGCCGGTGTCAGCTGGATCTCGAAATGCCGCTTGCCGGGCCCGAGGCTGTCCGAGACACCGTAGAGACCCGGGATAGCTGTCATGAAGGCCCTGAACTCGCCGACGGCCTTGCGCAGGATTTGCAGATCGTCGTGGAGCAGCGCATAGGCGACCTGCGGCTTGGTCCGGATGCGCGCGGTTTCGATGGAGACCGACTCCAGACCCGGCACCTCGCCGACATTCCGGCGCCATACCCGCGCGACAATCTCGGGTGAAGCTTCACGAACCGGCCGTTCGTGGAGATGCAGCCTCACCGAAGCAAGGTGGCTCTTGCTCGAATCGTCTTCGCCTGTGCGTGACGAGCCGATGTCTCCCAACGTGCCCACCGTGAGACTGATCGACTCGATCGACGTGCCTTCGAGTTGATCGTTGATAAGCCGTGCGCCTTCGACAAAACGCCTTGCGACCGCGACGCTCGCCTCGAAGGGCGCACCGGTCGGCAGCCGCAGGTCTGCCTGTACGGTGTCGCTGACCGCAGCATTCTCGTCCAGAACGACCAGGCGGACGAATTCCGCCCGCAACAGAAGCATGGCGGCGGCGACAAAGAGGAATCCGATGAAAAACGTCAGGAGAAAATGGCGAACCGCCCATGACACCACGGGCACCACGACGGAGTCCCGAAGATCTTCCAGCTGAAGGCGCACGCGCTCCTGAATCTCGCGCAATGGTGAAAGACTCCAGCGTCTTTCATGCGACAGGTGCGACGGCAGGATCCAGAACGCCTCGACAAGGGAAACGAAGAGAACGAATATCGCGACCCAGGGGATGACTTGCAGAATCTGGTAGTTTGCCGTCGTGATGTAGAGAAGCGGGAGCAGCGCCACGACGGTCGTCAGCACGCCGATCGTGACAGGGCCGGCAACGGACTTCGCGCCCGAAATCGCCGCTTCCAGACCGCTCTTTCCCCGTTCCCGTTCGGTCGCGATGCTCTCGCCGACCACCACGGCATCGTCGACCACAATGCCGATCAACAGGAAGAACGCGAAAACCGTCCCCATGTTGAGGGTCAGGTCCGCCGTACTGAAGAACATCATCGCGCCGACAAAGGAGAGGGGAATCCCGACCGCGATCCAGGTCGCGATGCGAAGATCGAAGACGAGAACGAGACAGATGAAGACCAGGATCGCTCCGATAACGCCGTTGCGCACGATCTCCGAGAGCCTGTCGAATATCGGTTCCGCCCTGTCTCTCCAGATGTCGACATCGACGCCACCGGGAGGACTGTAGTCCGCGAGCCACTCCTTGACGCCGGCTGCGACTGCAGTCAGCGACTGCCCCTGGGTGGCTTCGACCCGAATGAACATGGCGGGCGTTCCGTCGACTTCCGACAGCAGGCTCTCGTCGGCAAAGCCGTCGCGGATCGTTGCGACATCGCCGAGTCTCAGGGTCGTGCCGTCGCGCTGGGTAATGATCGCGATGTCTTCGAGTTCCTCGCCGTACTTGCGTTTTCCGACCGCGTGAAGAACCACACTGCCTGCGCCGGTGCGCAACTCGCCGAATGTGAGGTTGAGAGAGTTCCGTCGCACCCTGTTCGCCACCTGGGAGATCGACAGGTCGTTGCGGCGCAACTCCTCCTCGCTCAACTCGATCGTGATTTCCCTGTCGCGCGTGCCTCTCAGCCGGACCTGGGAGACGGAAGGCAGGGCCAGCAGGTCGTCGCGGATGCTATCCGCGACGAGACGCAAACCGTCTTCGGGCAGGATCGGCGACGATACCGAGAGCGTCAGCACCTCGAGCGTCAGCTCCTTCAACTCGACCCTCGCCGGCTCCGCGCTGGCGGGCGGGAAACCTTCGATGCCGTCGACCGCGTTCTGGACGTCATCCAGCACGGTGGCGGGGTCGGCGAAGGTTTCGACCTCGACGTCGATCCGGGCCAGTCCTTCGGACGCCGTGCCGACGACGCGGGCCACCCCCGGAAGCCCCACCACGCTTTCCTCGATGCGGCGGTTGATATCCTCCTCGACCTCCCTGGGAGAGGAGCCCGGCGACGGCACGGTAACGGTGACCGTGCGCAGATCGATCTCCGGGAAGTACTGGACCGGGAGATTGAAGCCCGCGACGACGCCTCCGAGGAGGAAAAAAGCCATCAAGAGCTTGGCGGCGACGGGATTCCCGGCGAAATAGGCGATGATTCCGTTTTTCACGACAGCTCCCCGCTATGGCGCACGCGCCTCATGCTCCTGCCCGCCCTATTCCGAGGCCGCCGGTGCGGCCGAAACCTTCAGACCTTCCCGTGCAGTCGGCAGCGGGCCAACGACGATGCCTTCGCCCGTGTCGAACGCCTCGACGATCCAGCCGTCGGCCGTGCGGCCGACCGTTTCCGGCATGGCCGAACGCAGGACGCCGTCATCGACGACCCAGACCCCGCCGTGTTCCCGTGCGGCCGATTCCGGCAGCACATAGACGTCGTCGAGCCCGGGCCCCGCGATTTCGACTTCGGCAAAGGTGCCAGGTACCGGCAGCGAGTCCGGCAGCGAATCTTCCGGGAACTCAAGGAACAACGACGCGAGGCGCGTCCGGGGTGCGACCACCGACGACGTGCGCGCCACCATGGCCCGGTGCTCGCCGGCTCCCGTGCGGACCAGGGCGCTACGGCCGATCACGGGCGCGAGGTCGTCCAGAACCGCCTGCTCGACAGGGACGCGAACCTGCAGCGCGGCAGGCCGGTAGACGACGCCCAGCAGCGCAGCCTGTCCGACCGCTTCCACGGGTCCCACCAGGGCGCCGACTTCCAGTTCCGACGATATCACCCGGCTCGCATAGGGCAGCGATATGCTCGCGCGCGCCAGCCGAAGTTCCGCCAGCGCCAGAGCTGCCAGCGCCTTCCCGAGAGCGGCTTGCGCCTCGGCGATCGTCGGCGGATAGCGAACCGCGTCCGGGACATTCTCTCCTGGATTGTCTTGCGCGAACGCTCTCGCGTTCTCCTCGGCGCGGGCCGTCACGATCCGCGTGCGCGCCTCGGCTTCCGCGACCGCCATGGCCGCCGCCTGGACTTCAATCTCGAACTCGGCGGGATCGATCCTCACGAAGACTTCATTGGCCGGAATCTGTCTGCCGTTGATGAAGTCCGGGGACACCCAGACCACCCGACCGACGACTTCGGAAACCACCCCGACCTTTCTTCCCAGGGTGACCGATCCGGTCAGGTCGAACGTGAGGGCATACCGGACCGAAGCCGGCTGGACGAGGTTCACGACGGGTTCGGCTTGTTCCACGCCGGTGATGGTCTCGCGCGCGACCCGTTCGGGCGCCCTGGCGAAATAGAGGGCGACCGCGATCGCGAGAAGAATCAGGGTTAGCTGAGCGAAGCCGAGCCACCGGGGCTTCCCGGAACGGCCGGCGGGACCTGTTGCTTCCTGTGACATCGCTCTTTCCGCATCCATGTTGAGCTTGTTGTAGTTTGTCAGAGAGTACTGTTCAGTGCGTCGAACTGACCGGCGGCACGATCAGCCGTTTCCTTCGCTCTTGTCCGAAGCTCGCCGATGTCGTCGACGTCGCAGGCGCGCGCGAGCGTTGCCGAGCACGATTCGTCCAACGCGCTTTCCTCCAGTTCTCCATCCACAAGCAGCGGGCGGATGCCATCCAGATTCAGCCAAAGCCGTGCCGCTTTCGCGAAGTGTTCCATCATCTGCGCGCCAATCGCCTGCTCCCTCGCTGCGGCCTCGAAAACCGCGGGAACTCCCGTGGCCTTCAGAATGGCCGGGTGGTCCTCGCCGGCTCGCAATCTCAGCAGCAGCGCGGCAAGCGCCGTGTCGGCAAAACCGCCGGGACCGTTCAAGATGTCGGTAAGCGTCGGCTCGTCTGACCTGCCCGGCGATCGCAGGCCAGGGAACTGACGCGCCGCCGCATCCGCGTGACGCGCCATGATGGCCTGCTTCGCGGCATCGAACCACCGGACAAGTGTAGCGGCCCGCTCGCCCGCGGCATGGACGAGCCGCGCCGAAGCAACCTCGGCCAGGAACGGCACCGTGTCCGCACCAGCCTCGGCATCAGCGAATTCCTTCAGCGAGCCGCTGGCCAGGCTCCCTTCCTGCGAACCGGGCGGACGCACCGCGACCGACCGGAGCAGCATGTTCCCCTCTGCAAGCTTGGTGAAGAGGGAGTTGAGCGTGCTGCAAAGCGACTGAACATGGGTGCCCGGCATGAACCGACCCGTTTCCGGCTCGGCGTCCTCGTACAACACGAGCAGCTCGACGTCGGACCCCAAGATCATGCGCCGGTCTCCGAGTCTACCGAGAGCCGCGACCGCGAGCCCGCTTCCGGGGACCGGGCCGTGGCGCTCGATGAACTCGTTGAGGACGTCGCTTACGATCATCGCGATAGCTGCTTCCGCAATGTTGGAAAGCGGTAGTCCCGCATCGACGGGAAGGATGTTCCCGCGCATCGTGCGGACCCCGACCTGGAACGTATGGCCGTTACTCCAGAGCCGCGCGGAATCGATGATGTCCTCTCTGTCTTCCACGCCGAGGAGAGCCAGCTGGTCCGTCATCTCCTCACGGTCGAACTCGCGTGTGTAGTAGAGCCGCAGGAGGCCGCGCTGGGCTATCAGCATTTCGTCGGGTTCCAGCCCGATGTTCTCCGGAACGACCAGTTGCTGAAACTTCGGGCTTTCGATTTCGTCCAGCAGGACGGGCCGCTCTTCCACCCAGTCGGCGAGCCGCGGGGCGGCGGAAAAGATCTCAGCGATGAGCGGAAACGACGTCGGTCGTTCACGAAATGCGCGGCTGGAAAGGGCTCGCCAGTCCTCGATGTCCGGATAGAAGCTCCTGCGCCATGCGGCGACGAGCGGGTCCATTTCGCGAAACCATGCGGAAGGACGCAGGGCAAGGAGAAACATCCTGCTGTACTGCGCGGGCAGACGCGGAGAGATTTCCTCGGGGTGATCCTGCAGCAGCGGATACGGTCGCGATGCACGAAGGTGATGGTCTGAATGGCGCTGGACGCAAAACATGAGATAATCCGCCGCACTGGAATAGTTCCAGGCATGGTGCGGCTTGACTTTCTCGTAACGCCCGTTCGGCAGGCGGCGGCGCTGCAGGCCGTAGTGCTGTATGTAATCGGCCATACGCGTCGTGAAAATGCCAATGAACGACTGGAGCACCCAGACGGCAAGTCCCGGCCAACCGCCGACCGTCAGCGACAGGCCGATCCACACGACGGGCGTTGCCGCGTAGCGCCAGCATGGATTCGATCGGTGCCAGAACGGCAAACCGCGGCGCGCCATGCGTTCATGGTGGAAGCGCGCCACGTCGACATAGATGTGCGGAACAGCTTTCAGGAAATAGTTGTAGAAGCTCTGACCCTTCGCCGGGAGCGCCCGGTCGAATGGCGTCGCCACATGTCGATGATGGATGTAAACGTGTTCGGTGTACCACTGGGACATTCCCATCGCACCGTAAACGAACTCTCCTAGCCGCTTCGCCCATTTCCCGCGCAAGTGCGTCATTTCGTGGCCGGCGTTGATGCCGAAAAACACGATCTGTACCAGCATCAGGACCACGACGAGCCGTTCATAGACGGTCAGAGTCTGCGAATTCCCCACGGCCCAGATCACGAGTACGACCAGCGCCAAGTATGACAGACACCATGCCCACAAGACGGTCCTGTGCCAGTACAGCCGCGTTTGGGGTGTATTCGGATCGAGAACCGGGACGCGGCCCCTGACCGCCCAAGCCAAGAGGGTCTGATACGGCAGCAACGGGAGCACGATCCAGGGAATCGCCCAGGGAATGAATGCTGGGACCGCATCGAGAGCCATCGCGGCAAGGACCGGCACGATGGCCAGCGAACACGAAAACGGGAGCGCGCCGAGAAAGCCTGAGCCAGCTGGGTGGGTAATCGGTGGGGCACTCCCGCTAAACACGAGCACGTTGCCATCGTATCGCAAGTAGTGCAAGATGTGCACCATCAAGACATGGTAGCGGGGAGTTTGGGTACTCGCGCTGGCTCTGCGTTGCGGTCTTGACGGTGGAGTGCCGGGTGATCCGACGAGGAATGCTCACGGTTGCCAGTGCCCAGGTGGTATCCGCCCCGCACGGGCGAAGACGTCGGTCGAGAGCGGTGGGAGGTTGCATGAACCTCTTCGACATCGGATGGTCGCTGAAGGCCTTGGCCGTCCACTTCATGACCGTCGGCGAGCATCGCGAGTACGGGGTGCGCTACAATCCGCTCTCCGGGCGGACGAACCAGAATCCCTATCCGGTCTACAAGCGCATGCGCGAGGCGGCCCGGGTCTACGTCAGCCGAGGGCTCCACAACAACATGCTGCTCACGCACCATGCGGATGTCCATGCTTTCGCGAGAGAGGACAGGCTGCTGTCTCGCGACACCGGACTGCTTGGACTAAAGGACAGCAGAACGTCGAATCCGGACGACAAGATTCTTCTCAATCTCGATCCGCCCGCGCACACGCGCCTGCGCAAGCTTGTCGTCAAGGCGTTCGCGCCGAGGACCATGCGGGAGCTCGAGCCCCAGATCCGGCGTGCCGCGCACGAGCTGTTGGACGCGGTCGACGATCCTTCCGGATTCGATTTCGTTCGGGCCTTCGCCCTGCGGCTGCCGATCCAGACGATTGCGATCATGATGGGGATCCCGAAGGAGGACTACGAAAGGTTCGCTGCCTGGACACTTGCCCGCTCGCGGCTCGCGGAACCGTTGATCAGCGACAGGGAGCGTCAGGCCGCGGACCGCGCGGCGCGCGAGCTGGCCGACTATTTCAGACCCGTCATCCGCGAACGCAAGGCCGACCCCAGGGCGGACATCGTGACCGCGCTGGCGCAGGCCGAGGAGGACGGCGACAGGCTGAGCGAACAGGAAGTGCTCAATTTGCTGCGTCTTCTGTTGCTGGCGGGCAGCGAAACCACCGAGAGTCTTCTCGGCTCGGGGCTGCTGGCCCTGATGCGGCATCCCGACCAGGAGCGGGAGTTCCGCGACGACTTCGGCCTGATCCCGGGGGCGGTCGAGGAGATGCTGCGCTGGGACGCACCGCTACAGATGTCGATACGCATCCCGTTCGACGACTGCGAGGTCAATGGCCTGCCGATAAGAGCCCGGCAGCTGATCATTCTCATGCTCGGGGCCGCCAACCGCGATCCCGCCGCATTTCCGGACCCGGAACGGTTCGATATCCATCGCAGGATGGACGCGCATATCATGTCCTTCAACGGCGGCATACACTACTGTCTCGGCGCGGCGCTGGCGCGCATGGAGGCCCGGATCGCCTTCGAAACGCTCTACGAGAGGTTCAGCGCCTTCCAGCTCCTCACCGACCGGCCCAAGTACCGGCGGGGGATCAACTTCCGGAGCCTCGAGTCCCTGCCGGTTCGCGCGGTTCCCGCGTGACCTTCCGGCCGGAAGGTTTCCCCGATGACCGCAGACTCTAGAACCGTTCCGCCGGTGTTCGTGCTCAGTTCCGGACGGTGCGGATCGACGATGCTGTCGAACATCTTCAACCGACATCCCCGGATTCTCAGTGTATCGGAGTTCTTCACGTTCGTCGGAGCGGACATGTTTCGCTACCGCCGGCTGACCGGCGAGCGAATGTGGAACGTTCTCGTCCGGCACACGCGGCGTACGCGATTCCTGGTGGGCGGAGACTGTGAGGAACTGCTCTATCCCTTCGAAGCCGAGGGAGCCCGCCATACCCGCGAGAACGTGCCGCCGCTTCTGTGCGCTACGCTCCCGCATCTGACGGATCGATTCGAGCTGCTCCTCGACGAACTGGAACCCGTGGTTCGGGGTCTGCCCCGCCAGTCGCCGGCCGACCACTGCCGGAGCCTGTTCGCCTGGTTGTGCGGGCGGTTCGGACGGGACGTCTGGGTGGAGCGATCGGGTGGGTCGGCGCTCTACGGGGCGAGGCTGGCGCGCAACTTTCCCGAGGCACGGTTCATTCACATCTATCGCGATGGCAGGGAGACGGCTGTCTCGATGATGCGCCATCACATCTTCCGCGAAATGATGTCGAGAATCCTGGCGCTGCAAAAGCGGGGATACGATCCGCTCAAGGCGATATCGAGAAAGAGCGCGTTCCGGGACACTGCGTCCATCTGGCTCCTGCCCGTGATGTTTCTGCTGCTGCAGCCCAGGCCTGTGCCCCGCGACAGGATGCGCCCGTCGGATTTCGGAGAGTTGTGGAGCGACATGATCGAGAAAAGCCTCGACCTGTTCGACAGGCTTCCCGACGAACGCGTGCTGCACGTGAGGTTCGAGGACATGCAGCGGGAGCCGGAAAGGGAAATCCGGCGGCTGGCCCGCTTCATCGATCCGGACCTTGAAGACGAGGAGTGGGTGCGTAGCGTGGCGACGATTCCCCGGTCGACTTCGTCGAAGACCGATTGTCTCGAAGCCAACGAACGTGCGGCACTGGAGAAGGCATGTCGAAGGGGAATGGAACGTCTCGGTTACCAGGCCTGAAGGGCAGGGAGGGGCCGACAATGGGATGCATCACACCGCCGGTGTTTTCGTCGGCACCTGACACGATGTCGAGGGAGACGGCATGACACGCAGACAGCGAAGATCGCTTCTGGCGCCGATGGCGGTCGTCGCCGTGCTCGCCCTCGCGCTCCTGGCGGGCTATTTGTGGCTTCGCACGTCGCTGCCGTCGCTCGACGGCGAAATCCGCCTTGCCGGTCTCGAGGATCGCGCCGAGGTGATCTATGATGCCAACGGCATTCCGCATATCCGGGCGGCAACGGTCGCCGACGCCTGGTTCCTGCTGGGGTTCGTGCATGCGCGCGACCGGCTCTTCCAGATGGACTTCGTGCGCAGACTCGGCAGCGGAACGCTTTCGCAAGTCGTCGGCGAGCTGACGCTTCCGCTCGACCGCATGGCGCGCACGCTCGGGATCCAGCGGAGCGCGGAACGGATCCTCGCGCGACTGCCGGAAGATGCGGTCTCGGTCCTGGACGCCTATGGCGCCGGGATCAACGCCTGGCTCGAAACCCGGTCGGGCGCGTTGCCGCCGGAGTTCCTGCTGCTCGGATACGAGCCGGAACCGTGGCGGCCGGTGGATTCGCTGATGCGCAGCCGGCTCACGGTGGCCAACCTGGTCTGGGAATGGAAGGGGGAGGCGTTGCGCGGCGCGCTTGCGGCGAGACTGACGCCCGGTCAGTTTGCCGACCTCTTTCCGGAGGAGAACGACGGTGTTCCTCCCACCGTCGGCCGGGCCCGGGCGATGCCGGAAGGGTCCAGATCCCTGTTTGCCGCCCTGCTGGACGCTGTTCCCGGCGGCCTGCAGGCGCCGGCGTCCAATGCCTGGGCGGTGGGAGGAGACAGGACCGCGAGCGGTCTCCCGCTGCTGGCCAGCGACCCCCATCTGAGCCTGGATTCACCGGTCCTGTGGTACCTCGTTCGCATGGAAGCGCCGGGCCTCTCCCTGACCGGCGCGACGGTTCCGGCGGCGCCCGTTTTCGTTCTGGGGCACAACGGCACCATCGCATGGGCGGGAACCAGCACCGGAAGCGACGTCCAGGACTTCTTCATCGAGCGAGTGAGTGAAGGCGACCCGGAACGCTACGACACGCCCGAGGGGCCGCGTCCGTTCGACGTGAGGACCGAAACCATCGTCGTGAAGGGACGCGAGCCCCTGGAGCTGACCGTCCGCGAAACCCGCCACGGCCCGGTGGTGTCCGACCTTGCGCCCGAGTTCGCCGGCGATCCGGGGCAGGGCCGCCTCGTCGCGCTCTCCTCGACTCTCCTGCGCGACGACGACATGACCTTCCTCGCCTTTCTGAGGCTGAACCAGGCGCGGAACTGGGACGACTTCACGGCCGCCCTGGAACTCCTGCACTCTCCGCAACAGAACATGATGTACGCCGACGTCGAGGGAAACATCGGCTTCATGTCGCCCGGGCGGGTTCCGATACGGCGCGGCGGCGACGGCTGGACACCGGCCGTCGGCTGGACAGGCGAACACGACTGGATCGGATTCGTGCCGTTCGACGAGCTCCCGCGAGCCTTCAACCCGCCGTCCGGCGTCCTCGTCAACGCCAATCAGCGGGTCGTCTCGCGCGACTACCCCTGGTTCCTTGCCCGGCGCTGGTCGCCGCCCTATCGCGCCGGGCGGATCCATGCGCATATCGACGAGGAAACGCCGCGGACGGTCGGAACCGAAACCGCGCTGCAGCACGACGAGTTCTCGGGAGCCGCGCAAGCCATTGTTCCGCTGCTGATCGAACACACCGCTGCCGACCGGCTGAACGAGAAGGAAGAGCGCGCGCTGGCGTCGGTGCGCGGCTGGGACAGGCGCATGTCGCGGGAATCCGCCGCGCCGCTCGTCTTCGCGGCGTGGCTCGGCGAGGTCAACCGGGGCCTCTACGCCGATGAGCTGGGCGACCTCTTCGAACACTTCTTCGACCTGAGGCCGCGGACGGTCGCGCACATGCTGACCAGGCGCCCGGCATGGTGCGACGATGTGGAAACGCCGGAACCGGAAGACTGCCGCGACGTCGTCACCGCGGCACTGTCCCGCGCCCTTGCCCTCATCGAGCGCACACAGGGCGGCGACATCGGCGACTGGCGCTGGGGAGAGGCGCACCAGGCGGTGTTCGACCACATCGTGCTCGGCAGGATTCCGGTCCTCAGGAGGCTTGCGGACGTTCGCATCGACACGGGAGGCGGGGGCTTCACGGTCAACCGCGGCCGGCACACGGTTTCCGACGCCGACGAGCCCTTTGCCAGCGTCCACGGGTCGGCCTACCGCGCCGTCTACGACCTCGCCGACCTGTCGAAATCGCTCTTCTCCGTGGGCGCCGGCCCCAGCGGCAACTTCCTGTCCTGGCGCTACGACAACACGACGCGCCCGTGGAGGGACGGCGAATACATGAGGATCGCACAGACCCGCGCCGAGGCCCTTCGGGACGCGGCGGGAGTTCTGACGATCCTGCCAGAGCCGTAGGCCGCTACGTTCGTCCGCCGACGTCGTGTCGTCAGCACCTTCCGCCACGGCTCCATGTGGCTGTTGCCGCACCAGACAGTCCCGGGGCGCGGACGCATAGTGACATCACGACATGTGCGCCGGGAGGGCGGCGAAGTCGGGGCCGCCCATGTGCTGCTCAGGATCGAGAGCCGTCGTCGGCTGATGGGAAAGGGCCGCCGCGCGTCTACATCGGGCGCCCGGCGCCTGCTGTCCAGTGACACGGACAACTCTCCTCCACTACTCTGCTTGGCCCCCGAATCCTCAGTGTTCCTTACGACCGAATACATTTCGTTATCAGAGGTCACATCCTTATCTGAGCCCGTACGCACGGGCAGAGGCGATTCCTTGCCTATCTTGGTCATGACTCCTGGTGCTTCGGTGTCTCCCAACGCAATCTGATCTTGAGTCTGTTCAGATGCGTCCACGGAAGGACGCCTTTGTGCTGGAGCATGCCGACGACAATGCCAGGGGCGATTCCCTGCTCCTCGGCGAACGCCGTGACGGCATTCGCACTGCGCGGTGAGGTTGCAACAAACTGCTGCCACGCCCGCGGAGGAATCAGTGTGTTTGATGCCCAGCTATTGGCCTCCGCTTCAAGCCCAGCGTCGTCTCCATTGGCCTCGTCGACGAAAATGCCTTTCTTGCTGTGAAGCAGGATGTGCGCCGCCTCATGGAAGAAGCTGAACCAGAGATGGTCATCCGATTTGTGTCGGGCGGTCAGCTGAATGATGGCCTTCCTGGAAGACAGCCACCAGGCCGCGCCGCTGAGCGCCGTCTTTGGCAAAGGCTGCACCAGCACCAGCGCGACACCGGTTTCATTGCACAGCCTTTCAGCCTGCTGCAAGGCCTCGACGATCGGCTCGCGCGTCAGGCCGCGTACAGTCCGGAGCGCGTGTCTGAATCGGCTCTCGTTGTATTCTGCACACTCCTGGCTTTCGGCTCCGATCTCACCGAGCCGGAGCCAGGTGGCCAGTGCTGCCTCGTCGCTCCTGAACTTCGGAGAGTGGCGGTACGCCACATTGGCACGGCCGTAGCGAGCGATCCAGGCATCGACCGAACCCACACGAAAGAACGCCAGCAACTTCGACACGGTATCGATGTCCGATTTCGGGCGCTCGAAGCAACCTCGCTCCACCAGGTCCCGGACGGGGAAGGCCTTGACCCATTCTGCGGACGCTGCGGCATACCGGGCCTCAGCTTCCCGGGCCAGGTGCAGCTGAAACCTGGACTCGATCTCCAGCCAAATGCTCGCATCGACCCTGAGCACTTTTTCGAATTGCAGCGCGGTTTCCGGCTCAAGCGGCGCCTTGCCTGCGATGATCTCGCTGATCAGCTTGGGAGAGCGGCCGCATCGACGGGCGAACACGGCTTGTGAAATACCCTCGACCTCGAGGCGCTCCTCAAGAATCCATCCGGGTGGGACCGCGTAATCCGGACTGAACCGGTTGGTTGCTGTCGTCATGTGTTCCTTCCCAGTCAGTGATAGTCGACCACGTCTAGGATCGTGACCGCCGTTATCCGCTCCTTGTGGATCCCTCCATCGTCCTTGCGCGGGAGCGGCTTGTGATTGGCTTCGAAGATGAGTCGGTATGGGTGAACGAGATCGACGGCGAACTGCCCGTCCCGATCCCCGACGAGCTGATGCAGCCTTTCTGGTGGCGTAGTCGGCACCAGTTCCAGGCAGCGTGCGGCCCGGAGCACCGCCATGCGCATCATGATGGCCTTCGCCATCCTCGCACCATAGGTCTTCCGGAGGGCATCCGCCGCATTGAAGGCCTTTTCGAGCTTTCGTGTCCTGAAGGCAATGTCCATGCCGATAGGCCAATACCGTTACCCAACAAGTAACATTTTTATCCACAAGTCAAGAAGGGATTGCGGTCTCCCGGGGGAAATGCCTTGGAGGTTGACGCCCTTCACCCGCGGTTGATTCCAGTGTTCGCGCGGTCGTCCCAGATGACGATACCCTCGGGGAGAGCCGCTGCAGGACCCGAAAACCGCGTTGCCGACACGATCAACCGGGATTTCGCCAGGCCATCCGCCACGGTTTCCGGACACGAACGCAATCTTCGAACTGTGCTGGTTCGGTGATGCCCGTGTTGCCGCATGGGTCTCGAGTCTGTGCGCGACGGGCTTCCCCCTCTCGGCGCTGGCCCTGATGGAACCGGCATGCGCTGCTTGGGTTCCTGGACTACTGTCGACTCCGAAGCGAATGACCTGACGCGATCAATGCACGTGCCGCGGCAATCACCGTGCCGCGGCGTTTACGGCGACGCAGGCGGATCCCAGACCCAGACGTCGAGGCCGGTGGCGTCTGCATGTTCGGGCGTGAAGGGGATGCGGGCGGCGCCCGGCCTGTGGCCGTGGCCGAGGTGCTCTCCGTGCTTGGCGTAGCCGAGGAGGCGGCGGACCGTCTCGTCGTAGCGCGCGGCGAGGTGGGGCGGCACGGCGATGTACTGGTTGACCTCCTGGCGCAGCCAGCCGAGAGCGTAGGTGTTGATGAGGCCCATGCGCGGCGCGGCGGAGCGGTTGGCGCCGCCGCCGTGCCACATGGAGCCCATGTAGAAAGCGATCGAGCCGGCGGGCATGACCGCGGCGACCGGCTTGCCCGGTTCACGGGTGCGGTGGCTGCCGAGGACCAGCCGCGTGGCGCCGTTTGCGGCCGTGAAGTCGCTGAGCGCCCACATCACGCCGATCTGGAACTCCATTCCCGGAAGGCGCACGGGGTAGATGGAATCGTCGGTGTGGAGCTCCTGGTCGTCCTCGCCGGGCAGGATCTCGATCCCCGTCGTGCTGCCGATCCGGTAGGCGAGGCAGTGGGGCTTCAGGATGGCGTCGGCGACGGCAAGCACGAGGGGGTGGGCGACGAGCGCCGCCGTCGACGGCGCATAGGCAAGGACGCTCGAGACCCTCAGCGTGCGGTAGCCGTTGAAGTCGCTCTCCTGGAGGCGTCCGCGCCTGTCGAACTCGTCCCTGAGCTCCGCGGCGCAGGCCTCGACGACGCCGTCCGCGGCGGCGCTCGTGACGATGGCGGCGCCGGTCTGGCGCATGGCCGCCGCGACGGCGGCGGGACAGGCGTCCTTCGGAAAAACGGGAAGCTCCATGATTGTGTGTCTCCCTTCGGCGCAGGTCATCGTAGCACGCCGCCGGACGATGCGATCCTCGCGCCCCGCCGGCTATCGTCCGGGCGCGAGGATCCCGCCGTGCGCCGGCTCGGCTCTGCGAAGCGCAGGCGGCGCGTTGCCGTTGCGCCGTGAGCGCCCTACCGGTCGGGGGGGCCTTGCCGGGAGAGGCCGTCGCCGCCGGTGAACTGCCGGAGCAGGTCGTCGACGAGGTCGGTGAAACCGCCCTCGGCCGGGGGCAGGGGAACGGCGTCGACGAGCGGCTGCTGCTGCCGGCCCTCCAGCGCCCCCGTCATGTAGGCCTTCCAGATGCGCGCCGGGAGGCTGCCGCCGGTCACCCTGTCGGTGGGGCTGCCGTCGTCGTTGCCGATCCACACCCCTGTCACGACGTCGTGGGTGAAGCCGATGAACCAGGCGTCGCGGAAATCCTGGCTCGTGCCGGTCTTGCCGCCGGCCGGCCAGGGACCCTGCGCCGCGCGGCCCGTGCCCTCGGCGACGACCTTCTCGAGCATCGCCGTCATGGCGCGGTGGACATGCGCATCGACGAGACGCGGCGGCGCGATCTCGGGGCGGCGGTAGAGCACGTCGCCCGAGGCGGTGCGGATGTCGCGGATGACCCAGGGCCAGGTGGCGAGCCCCTGGTTGGCGATGGTCGCGTAGGCGGCCGTCAGCTCGATCAGGCTCATCTCCGTGGTGCCGAGGGCCAGGCTGGGGACCGCCGGCAGGTCGCGGTCGATGCCGAAGCGCCGCGCCACCTCGATGATCCGCGGAATGCCCACCCGCCAGGCGGTCTCGGCGGCGACCGTGTTGACCGAGCGGGCGAAGGCGTCGGCCAGGGTCATGACGCCGTCGTGTTCGCCGTCGAAGTTCCCCGGACTCCAGCCGCCGATGGTGACGGGCCGGTCGTGCACCTCGTCGCCGGGCCGCCTGCCCGCTTCGAGGGCGGCGAGGTAGACGAAGAGCTTGAAGGCGGAGCCCGGCTGGCGGTAGGCCTGCACCGCCCTGTTGAACTGGGTGTCGCTGTAGCTCGAGCCGCCCACCATGGCGAGGACGGCGCCTCCGGGCGTCATCGAGACGATCGCGCCCTCGCCGGCGCCCGCCTTGCGGCCCTCGCCGGCGAGACCCGAGGCCAGCGCCGTCTCGGCAAGGCCCTGCAGGGTGGAATCGATGGTCGTGGCGATGATGAGGTCCCGCGTGGCGACCCCGATGTAATCGGCGGCCCGCGCGGTGATCCAGTCCGTCGCGTAGCGCGTCTCGCCGCCGCCGGCACCTCTCGTGGAGAGGGCGAGCGGCGTCGCCCTGGCGGCCTCGGCGGCCGCCTCGTCGATGAATCCGGCGTCGACCATGCCGTCGATGACGGTCCCCGTGCGCGCCGCCGCCCTGGAAGGATGGGTCAGCGGATTGTAGCGCGACGGCGCCTTCAGGAGGCCGGCGATCAGCGCTGCCTCGCCCAGGGAGAGATCGCCCGCCGGCTTGTCGAAGTAGCGGCGAGAGGCCGCGGCGATGCCATAGGCGCCGGCGCCGAGGTAGGCGCTGTTGAGGTAGATCGCGAGGATCTCCTCCTTGGTGAACCTGCGCTCGAGCCAGAAGGCGAGCATGGCCTCCTGGATCTTGCGCTTGAGGGTGCGGTCGGGCTTGAGGAAGACGTTCTTGGCGACCTGCTGGGTGATCGTGCTGCCGCCCTGGACCACGCCGCCGGCGCGCAGGTTGACCAGGAGGGCCCTGAAGAGGCCGAAGACGTCCATGCCGCCGTGTTCGAAGAAACGCCGGTCCTCGGTGGCGAGGACGGCCGCCACGAGTTCGCCGGGGAGCTCCTCGAAAGGCACGATCTCCCCGCGAAAGTCGCCGTAGGTGGCAAGCACGCGGCCGTCGGAATCGAGCACGGTGACCGACAGCTCCCGGTCGCTGACGAGACGGTCGGGATCGGGAAGGTCGAGCGCATACCAGCCGACAAGAGCGGCGGCGAGCAGACAGGACCAGATCGCGGCGACGGCCGTCCAGCGAAGGATGCGGCCCGGCAGGCGCCGCGGCTTGCGTTTGCGTATCTTCTTCTTCACACGTCGAGGTTGGTCACCTTGAGCGCATTGGACTGGATGAACTCGCGGCGCGGTTCCACGACGTTGCCCATGAGGGTCTCGAAGAGGTCGTTGGCCTCGCCGACGTCCTTGACCGTCACCTTGAGGAGCACGCGGGCCGCCGGGTCGAGAGTGGTTTCCCACAGCTGCTCCGGGTTCATCTCCCCCAGCCCCTTGTAGCGCTGGACCGCCGCACCGCGCTGGCCGAGCTGCCGGACGACCGTGACGAGACCGGTCGGCCCGGCGATCCGGTAGCGCCTCTCCTTGCGCACGAGTTCGCCGGGACTCCGGTAGAGATCGTGGAGGTCGCGCGCCATGGCGTCGAGGGCCGCGGCCTCGTCGGAGCGCACGAGGGCCGCGGTGATCCGGTGGGTCTCGGTCACGCCGCGCAGGGTGCGCGTGAACACCAGCCCGCCGGCGCCGTCGGCCTCGCCGCGCCATCCCCGCTCGGTATCGTCGGCAAGCCGGTTGAGGCTGTCGGCGATGTGGGAGGACTGCTCGGCGGCAAGGTCGGGCTCCATCAGGCTCGCAGGCGAGAACGTCCCGGCGATGGCCGCGCGCTCGATGATCGCCACCGGCAGGTGGCGTTCCATGGCCCGGATCAGGGAGGCCGCGCGCCTCGCCCTGCGCACCATGGCGTCGAGCTCCCCGGCGGCGATCTGCCGCCCGTCGTGGTGCCGGTAGACGCAGCCCTCGAGGCCGGTCTCGATGAGGTGCTCGTCGAACGCCTGCTCGTCCTTGAGGTAGACCTCGCTCGAGCCCCTCTTGACCTTGAAGAGCGGCGGCTGCGCGATGTAGAGGTAGCCCTCCTCGATGATCCTGGCCATGTGGCGGTAGAAGAAGGTCAGCAGGAGCGTGCGGATGTGGGCGCCGTCGACATCGGCGTCCGTCATGATGACGATCCTGTGGTAGCGGACCCTGGCGACGTCGAAGTCGTCGGCGATTCCGGCGCCGAGCGCCATGATCAGGGTCCCGACCTGGTCCGACGAGAGCATCTTGTCGATGCGGGCGCGCTCGACGTTGAGAATCTTGCCCCTCAGGGGCAGCACGGCCTGGTTGGAGCGGTCGCGCGCCTGTTTGGCCGATCCTCCCGCCGAATCCCCCTCGACGATGAACAGTTCCGACTTGCCCGGATCCTTTTCCTGGCAGTCGGCGAGCTTGCCAGGCAGGTTGCCGACGTCGAGCGCCGTCTTGCGCCGCGCGAACTCGCGCGCCTTGCGCGCCGCCTCGCGCGCCGCGGCCGCGTCGACGCACTTGGAGACGATGCTGCGCGCGTCGGCGGGATGCTCCTCGAACCACTGGTCGAGACGTTCGCGGACGACCTGCTCGACCACCGGCCGGACCTCCGAGGACACCAGCTTGTCCTTGGTCTGTGAGGCGAACTTCGGGTCCGGGATCTTGCACGAGATGACGGCGGTGAGACCCTCGCGCGTGTCCCTGCCGTCGATCTTCTCGCGCTTGAAGGAGCCGCTTGCCGCGACGCAGGTCTGCACCGAGCGGGTCAGCGCTCCCAGGAACCCGGTGAGGTGGGTGCCGCCGTCACGCTGGCGGATGTTGTTGGTGAAGCACAGCGTGTTGCCCTCGTGGTAGGCATCGGTCCACTGCATGGCGACCTCGACGGCGATGTCCTGCCGGGTCTCGGAAAAGCAGATCACCTCGCCTGCGAGCGCGGACCTGTTGCGATCGAGGTGCTCGACATAGGCCTTCAGGCCCCCCTCGAACAGGAAGTCCCGCGCCGCCCCGTCCACGGTGCGCTCGTCTTTCAGGACGATGCGCAGGCCGTGGTTGAGGAACGCGAGCTCCCGCAGCCTCGCCTCGAGAACGCCGAAGTCGAACGCCGTCCTTGAGAAGGTGTCCGGCGACGGCGTGAAGGTGACGCGCGTGCCGGTCCTCGACGCCTCGCCCGTGTCCGCAAGGGGGCCGTCGGTGACGCCGCCGGTGAAACGGATGACGTGTTCGCGCCCGCCGCGCCAGATGGTGAGCTCGAGACGCGAGGAGAGAGCGTTGACCACCGACACCCCGACGCCGTGCAGGCCGCCGGAGACCTTGTAGCTGTTGTGATCGAACTTGCCCCCGGCATGCAGATGGGTCATGACCACCTCGGCGGCGGAGACGCCCTCGGCCTCGAGGATGTCCGTGGGAATGCCGCGGCCGTTGTCCTCGATGGTGATCGAGCCGCCGGGGTTGAGGACGACGCTGACGGAATCGCAGTGGCCGGCCAGCGATTCGTCGATGGCGTTGTCCACGACCTCGAACACCATGTGGTGAAGGCCGCTGCCGTCGTCGGTGTCGCCGATGTACATGCCCGGACGCTTGCGCACGGCCTCGAGGCCCTTGAGCACCTTGATGTCCTCGGCGCCGTACTCGCTTGCCGGGGCCCCCGCGGTGGCGTCCGTGTTCATGCCGCCTCCACGCAACGCGAGCGCCGCGCCGGGCCGCCGGCGATCCGCAGGAAGCGGGCGCGGCCGCCGAGCGCCTCGAACGGGCCCTCGTCGGTGCCCGTCATCCACGCCTGCAGCCCGAGGGACTCCACCAGGGCGAGCAGGGACTCACGCGCCGGCCGGTCGAGGTGGGCGACGACATCGTCGAGCAGCAGGAGCGGCGGCCGGCGCTGCGCCCCGAGCTGCGCCGACGCCAGCAGGATCGCGATGACCAGCGCCTTCTGCTGCCCGGTGGAGCACAGGGAGGCCTCCATGCCGGTCTCCAGGTGGGTCACCGCGAGATCCGTGCGGTGGGGCCCGTCGCCCGTCGTGCCGTGTTCCGCATCGCGCCGGCGCACGGCCTCGAGGCGGTCGCGGAACCGCGTCTCGGCATCGACGGCGGGCATCGCGGCGATCCAGTCCTCGACGGCTCCGGCAATCTCCAGGATTGCCCCGGGGAAGGGGCGGAGCCCGGCGGCGAGGACCGGTTTCAGGAGATCGCGGAAGGCGCATCGCGCGGCCGCCACGGCGACGCCCGTGCCCGCCATGGTGTCCTCGAGGGCTGCAAGCCAGGAAGCGTCGCGGCAGTCCTCGCGCAGCAGGCGCAGGCGTTCCCGCATGGCCCGCTCGAAAGCGGCGATGCGGCGCGCGTGGAGCGGATCGTGGACGCTCACCAGGCGGTCGAGAAAGCGGCGGCGGGCCTGCGGGGGATCGCGGAACAGGCTGTCCATGGCGGGGGTCAGCCAGACCATCGGCACGATCTCCGCGAGGGCGGCCGGGCTCTTCCGGTTCTCGCCGTCGATCCGCACCAGGCGGCCCCTCGAGCCGTCCTCGCCGGCCGCGCCGGTGCCGATCCTCACGCGGTCGCCTCCCGTGGCGACATCGGCCACCACGGTCCACGGTCCCCCGCCGCCCCGGCGGGGAATGTCCTGGAGCCTCGCGCCGAGCAGGCCGCGGCCCGGCGCGAGGAACGACAGGGCCTCGAGGAGATTGGTCTTGCCGGCGCCGTTGGCGCCCGTCAGCACCACCGGCTCCGGGCCGGTCTCGATGCCGACGCGTTCCCACGAGCGGAACTCGCGCACCGTCAGAGAACGGATCGACGGGCCGGAGGCGCTCCGGTCGGCTGGCGGAACCGTCACCCCGCGCCTAGACCCTCAGCGGCATCAGGACATAGAGCGTCCGGTCGTCGCCGGCATCCCTGATGATGGCCGGCGACGACTCCCGGGCCATCAGGATGCGCAGGACATCGCCGTCGAAATGCTGGGCCATTTCCGATATGTAGCGTGAATTGAAGCCGATCTCCATTGAGGGGCCGTCATAGGAGGCCGACAGCTCCTCCTCGCCGGTGACGCCTTCGAGATTGCTGGCCGACAGCATCACGCGGTCGCTCTCGATGGCGAGCTTGATCGGCCTGCCCTTGTCCCTGGAGATCACGGCCATGCGGTCGGCCGCCTTCACGAAGGTGTCGGTCGACACCTCCAGGATGCGGTCGTTGCTGTCGGGAATCACCATCTGGTAGTTCGGAAAGCTGCCTTCGAGGAGCTTGGACGTCACCGAGATGTCGCCGAAGCGGAAGCACACCTTGCGCTCCGCCACGTCGACGAAGATGTCCTCCTCGGCCTCGTCGATCATCCCGCGCAGCACGCCGATCGTCTTGTTGGGGACGATGATCGCCGGCATGCCCCCGGCGCCGGAGGGCTGCTCGGTCTCGATCCTGGCGAGGCGGTGTCCGTCGGTCGCCACGGCGCGCAGGACCTCCCCGGCCTCGCCCGTGGTGGCGTGAAGGTAGATGCCCTGCAGGTGCAGCCGGGCGCCGTCGACAAGCGCGGCGAAGCGGGAACGGTCCAGCAGCCGGCGCAGGTCGCCCGCCGGCAGCGAAAAGCTGTGGCTGTACGGCGTCTGCGTCATCAGCGGAAAGTCTTCCGGCGGCAGGATGGCGAACTCGAACTGGATGGAGCCGCAGGTGACGGACAGCCGGCCGGTCTCCCCGTTGCGGTCGAGCGCCACTTCCGAACCGTCGGGAAGCTTGCGGCAGATATCGTGGAAGAGATGGGCGGGCGCGGTCGTCGTGCCCGGGACGTCGACCTCGGCGGGCAGGACTTGCACGACCTCGAGGTCCATGTCGGTCGCGGTCACCTTGAGGCCCTGATCGGACGCCTCGAGCCGGATGTTGGAGAGCACCGGAATGGTGCTGCGCCGCTCGACCACGCTGTAGGCGTGCGCGAGGATCCTCATCAGGGCGCTGCGTTCGACAACCAGTTTCATGGACCGAGATTCCGTGACAGGTGGGCTCCGGTTCCGGCCCCTTGTCAGGCAGACGCTTCCTCAGGGACGGACCGGCCGCCAATCTAGCAGGAAAGGGACGCCCTCTGCCACACCCTTCACGTCAGCCGGCGGGCAGGCCGAGCTTGCGCTGGAGGGCCTCGACATCCTCGGCCAGAGCGGGGTCCCTGGCCTTGAGGTCATCGATGCGGCGCACGCCATGCATCACGGTGGTGTGGTCCCGGCCTCCGAACTTGCGGCCGATCTCCGGCAGGCTCTTGTCGGTGAGGCGCTTGACCAGGAACATCGCGACCTGGCGGGGCCTGGCGATGGCCCGCTCCTTGCGGCTCGAGAGCATGTCGGCGAGACGCAGGTTGAAGTGGCTGGCGACCGTCTTCTGGATCTCCTCGACCGTCAGGCGCCTCTCCTGGGCCCGCAGCAGGTCGCGCAGCTGTTCCTTCACGGAGTCGAGCGTCACCGGCCGGCCCACCATGTGCACATGGGCGACGATCCGGTTGAGCGCGCCTTCGAGCTCGCGCACGTTGGACGTGATGGTGCCGGCCAGGAACTCGAGCACGGCCGCGGGAACCACCTGTTCGGGGTCGATGCCGGGCTGCCTCTCGCCGATGCTGCGGGCGAGCTTGGCCTTCAGGATGCCGAGGCGCAGCGCGTAGTCCGCAGGATGGATCGGCGCCACGACACCGCCGTTGAGCCGGGACTGCAGGCGCTCCCTGATGCCCTCGAGATTCGACGGCGGACGGTCAGAGGAAATCACGATCTGGCGGTTGAGGTCGGCAAGCGCGTTGAAGGTGTGCAGGAACTCCTCCTGCGTCGAGGCCTTGTCCGCGATGAACTGGATATCGTCGATCATCAGGACGTCCACGGAACGGAACTCGTTCTTGAACGCCATCGTGTCCTTGTAGCGCAGGGCGTGAACGAACTTCGTCATGAACTTCTCGGCCGACATGAAGAGGGCGCGGCGATCCGGATTGCGCGAACGGATCCGCCAGGCGATGGCGTTCATCAGGTGCGTCTTGCCGAGCCCGACGCTGCCGCACAGGAAAAGGGGGTTGTAGGAGACGGTGTCGTTGTCGGCGATGGCCATAGCGGCGCTGTGGGCGAAGTGGTTGGACTCGCCGACCACGAAACTGCCGAACGTGAAGCGCGGATTGAGCTGGGTTGACGCGCCGGTGACGTCGCGGGGCAACAGCCCCTGGTCGTCCCGGCGGGCCATGACCTTGCGCTTCTGCACGTGACGGATCTCGCGGACCCTCGACCGCCGTTCCGGCGCGCCGACCGTGATCGTCACGCCGGTGATGTCGTCGCCCTCGCCGCACCACAGGTCGTGCAGGCGGTCGCCGCAGCGCGACATGACCCACTTCTTCATGTTGTCGCCCGGGACGCGCAGCACGACCTTGCTGCCGGCGACGCCGTCGAGCGTCAGGGGCCTCAGCCAGGTCCTGAAGGCGGCCTCGCCGAGCTCGGCTCTCAACCTGCTGCGCACGCGCCTCCACTGGTCCTCGACAACCCCGGTGCGCTTCAACTGATCGCCGGCCATCAGCGGTCTCCCCCTTCCGAAACGACCGGGGTCCGGGAGGATTTCTTCCTTATTATCAAAACCTTGGTGTCCATCCCGCGTGAAAGCCCCGGCACAGGTCCCATCCATGGTCCCGGCCCCTTCGGGAGGCCGGCACCGACCGCACAGACGTTAGTCCGGGTGCCGCCCGGGGACAACCGATCCGGTCGCGGCTTGCGTCCGCAGGCGGCTTGCGGGCCTCTGGATGGAATCGGGACAACACTCCGGGCGGCGCCTTCCGGCGCGTCCCGGCAACGTCGATCTTGGAGGATTCCCGTGAGGGATCAACTACACTTGGGCGACGCGTCGGGAGAGGCGCGACACCGTCCGCGAGGCGGCGTTGCGGTGGATAACTCCGTTCTTGGCGCCTTTCATGAGTTCGGACTCGGCCTCCCGCAGGACCTTGGCCGCCGCCTCCCTGTCGCCGGACGCGATCGCCTCCTCGACCCTGCTCACGAAGGTCTTCATGCGGCTCATCCGCCGGCGGTTTACCAAGGTTTTCCGGGCGGTCTGGCGGACTCGTTTCTTCGCCTGAAGGCTGTTGGCCATGGGGTCGCTTCCATCTCGGGGGCGGGCGGGAATGCGGCTTATAGCGGTGCCCCGGGACGCCGTCAATCAAGGGTTCCCATGGACTCGCGCGTCATGACAAGGTTCATGAAACCGAATTGCGAAAGCAAAAAATTAGGGAATCGCCGCCGCAGCCCCTCATCGCTGGCAGCGGCCGCAAAGGAATGTCGACCGGCCGGACTGGACGATCCGCCGGATCACGCCGCCGCACCCCGCGGCCGGACACGGCGAGCCGGCGCGGCCGTAGACGCGGAACTCGTGCTGGAAGGTGCCGAACTCGCCCGTCGCCCGGCGGTGGTCCTTCAGGGACGAGCCGCCCGCGGCGATGGCGCGGGCGAGCACCTCGCGCAGGGCGCAGGCGAGTGCCGCGGAGCGGCCGGGGCCGATGCTGGCCGCAAGGCGCCGGGGCGAGATCCCCGCGGCGTGCAGCGCCTCGCAGGCGTAGATGTTGCCGACGCCGCCGATGATCGCCTGGTTCAGGAGCGCCGCCTTGACCGGTGTGCGGCGCCCCGCCAGCCCGGCCCGCAGCGAGGCCGGCGTGAACGCCGCATCCAGAGGGTCCGGCGCGAGGCGGGCCAGCAGAGGGTGCCGGTGTTCGTCGGCCGCCGTCGTCAGTGTCATCAGGCCGAAGCGCCGGTGGTCGCTGAACACCACCCTCGTGCCGTCGTCGAGGCCGAGCACCACATGGTCGTGGGTCCCCGGCACGAGATTGCTCCCCCGGCGGGCGACGAGCATGCGGCCCGACATGCCGAGGTGGCAGATCAGCACCTGGCCGTCGTCGAGATCGGCGAGGAGGTACTTCGCCCTGCGGCGCAGGCCGCTCACCGTGCGCCCGGCAAGGCGCTCCGCGAAGCCTTCGGGAAAGGGGATGCGCAGGTCCGGCCTGCGGACCTCGACGCCGGCGATGCGCCGGCCCTCGAGGAACGGCCGCAGGCCCCGCCTGACGGTCTCGACTTCCGGAAGCTCGGGCATGATCCGGGGTACAGGCTGCGGCGCGCGATGTCGAGACCTGTGGTAAGAAGGCGCCATGACGGCGGACGACTACCGCGACCACGCCACCCGCTTCGGCAACGAGCGCATCGAGGAATCCCGCAAGGAGGAGAGGGTGCGCGCGGTCTTCGATCGCGTGGCCGGGCGCTACGACCTGATGAACGACCTGATGTCGGGCGGCCTGCACCGTCTCTGGAAGCGCGAGATGGCCGACACGCTCGCCGGCGACCTGCGCCGGGGCCGCGTGGTCGACGCCGCGGGCGGCACCGGGGACATCGCCGCGAGGCTGGCCAGGCGGGGCTTCGCCGTCGATGTCGTCGACGTCAACCCGGCCATGCTCCGACGGGGGCGCCATCGTCCGCCCGCCGTCGCCGCCACCTCCCGACTCTCGTACGTCTGCGGCAACGCCGAGGCGCTGCCGTTTGCCGACGGCCGTCATGACGCCTACACGATCGCCTTCGGCATCCGCAACGTGACCCACATCGACAGCGCGCTCGCGGAGGCCTACCGGGTGCTGAGGCCCGGAGGGCGGTTCCTCTGTCTCGAGTTCGGCCGCCTCCAGGGGCCCTTCGCCGGTCTCTACCGGCGCGCCTCGAAGGCCGTCATTCCCCGTCTCGGCGCGCTGGTTGCGGGCACCGGGGATCCCTATCGCTATCTCGTGGAGAGCATCGCCCGCTTTCCCGATCAGGCCCGCTTCGCCGCCATGGTGCGCGACGCCGGCTTCCGTCGCGTCGCCACGCGCGATCTCAGCGGCGGAATCGCCGCGCTCACCACCGCCTGGCGCCTGTGACGGCCGGCGCGATCTGCTAGGGTGGGCCATGGCATCCGGGACAGGGACGATGCTCGGCGGCAGGAGCATTCTGCTCATCATCTCGGGCGGCATCGCGGCCGTGAAGTCGCTCGACCTCGTGCGCCGCCTGCGGCAGGGTGGTGCCGTGGTGCGCTGCATCATGACCCCGGCGGCCCGCGAGTTCGTCACGCCGCTTGCCGTCGCCTCGCTCGCCGGCGGCCGGGTCTACACCGACCTCTTCTCGCTCACCGACGAATCCGAGATGGGCCATATCCGCCTCTCGCGGGAAGCGGACCTCGTGGTGGTGGCGCCGGCGACGGCGGACCTCCTCGCCCGCATGGCCGCGGGTCTCGCCGACGACCTGGCGACGGCGGTGCTGCTGGCGACGGACAAGCCGGTCCTCGTGGCGCCGGCCATGAACACCATGATGTGGGAGCACCGGGCCGTGCGCCGCAACGTGGAGCGGCTGCGCGCCGACGGCATCGCCATGGTGGGACCCGAAGAGGGCGACCTTGCCTGCGGCGAGACGGGCGCCGGCCGCATGAGCGAGCCGGCGGCCATCGTCGAGGCCATCGAGGCGTTCTTCGCCGCGGGCCGGGAGCGTCCGCTCAGTGGGCGCCACGTGCTCGTCACCAGCGGACCGACGCGCGAGCCGATCGATCCCGTGCGCTATGTCGGCAACCGCAGTTCGGGCAAGCAGGGGCACGCCGTGGCGGCGGCCTGCGTCGACCTCGGCGCGAAGGTGACCCTGGTGTCGGGGCCGGTGGGCCTCGCGGATCCGCCCGGCGCCGAGGTGGTGCGCGTCGAGACGGCGCGCGACATGCTGCGGGCCTGCCTCGACTCCCTGCCGGCCGACGTCGCGGTGTGCGCGGCCGCGGTGGCCGACTGGAGGGCCGCCCGGACCGCGCCGGGCAAGATCGTGAAGGACGGCGGCGCGGCGCCGGTGATCGAGTTCGTGGAGAATCCGGACATCCTCGCCGCGCTCGCCGGGCCGGACAACCGCCGGCCCCGCCTGGTGGTCGGCTTCGCCGCGGAGACCGGCGATGTCATCGAGAGGGCGAGGGGCAAGCTCGTCCGCAAGCGCTGCGACTGGATCGTCGCCAACGACGTCAGCGAAGGCACCGGCACCTTCGGCGGCGACGACAACCTCGTCCATCTGGTGACCTCCGGCGGCGCCGAGACCTGGCCGCGCATGGCCAAAGCCGAGGTGGCCCGGTGCCTTGCCGGCAGGATCGCGGGGCACCTCGGCGCATGACGGGACACCGCGCCGCACCGCGCCGGAGCCGGCGGCCGTGAGCTTCGGGGAGTTCAGCGAAGAGCAGCTCCACCGCTACGCCCGCCACATCGTCATGCCCGAGGTCGGCGGAACCGGCCAGCGCAGGCTTCTCGAATCGAGGGTGCTCGTGGTCGGCGCAGGCGGTCTGGGCGCTCCGCTGCTGATGTACCTGGCGGCGGCGGGCGTGGGCACACTCGGGGTGGTCGACAACGACCGCGTCGAGCTGTCGAACCTGCAGCGCCAGATCATCCACGCCACGGAGCGCATCGGTGTCGCCAAGACCGAGAGCGCGCGCGCCGCCATCGAGGCCATCAACCCCGGCGTCGAGGTCCGCTGCCACACGGAACGGCTGGAACACGGCAACGCGCCGGCGATCGTCGCGGCCTACGATCTGGTGTGCGACGGCTCCGACAACTTTCCGACGCGCTACCTCGTCAACGACGCCTGCCACCTCGCCGGCAAGCCCCTGGTCAGCGCCGCCATGATGCGCTTCGACGGCCAGCTGACGACGTTTCCAGGCGGCGGCGCGGGCCCGTGCTACCGCTGCCTCTTTCCCGACAGACCGCCCGACGGCATGGTGCCGTCCTGTGCGGAGGCCGGCATCTTCGGCGCCATCGCCGGCGTCATGGGCACGCTGCAGACCGCCGAGGTCATCAAGGAGCTCCTGGGTCTGGGCGACCGCCTCGTCGGCACCCTGCTGATCTACGATGCACTGGCGGCGCGCTTCCACCACGTGGCCTACGAGCGCGATCCGGGGTGCGCGCTGTGCGGCGATGCGCCGACCATCCGCGACCTCTCCGGCCACGCCGGGGAGTCCGGCGCATGAACGCCGCGGCGGCCGACTTGTCCTATCTCAATGACGGCCCCCGCATCTACGCCGCGTCGCGGGCCGTCATCGAGGCCGAGACCGACCTGGCGTCCGTTCCGCCGGACTTGCGCGAGCTGGCGATCCGGCTGGTCCACAGCTGCGGCATGACCGACCTCGTCGACGACCTCGACGCCTCTGCGGGCGCCGTCACCGCCGGCGAACGGGCGCTCCAGGCGGCCCGCCCCGTCATTTGCGACGTCGCCATGACGGCCAGAGGTGTCATCGCCCGCCTCCTGCCGCAGGGGAACAGGGTGGTCTGCACCATCGACGATGTGGACGTCCGCCGCCACGCCGAACGGTCGGGCTCGACACGGTCCTGGGCCGCGGCGGACCTGTGGGGGCCCATGAGCGACGGCGCGGTGGTCGCCATCGGCAACGCGCCCACGGCGCTCTTCCGTGTCCTCGAACGCGCCGCCGCGTTCAGGCCGGCGCTGGTGATCGGCATGCCGGTGGGATTCGTGGGCGCCGCCGAGGCCAAGCGCGCGCTGGCGGCAAGCGGCCTCGAGTACGTCACGGTCCACGGCCGCCGCGGCGGCAGCGCCCTGGCGGCGGCGGCGGTCAACGCCCTCGCCGGGCCCCTCTAGATGACGCCCTGGCTTGCCATCGTCGGCGTCGGCGAGGACGGCCGGCAAGGTCTCGGCGCCGCCGCCGAGGCTCTCGTCGACGGCGCCGAACTCCTCGTGGGCGGCCGCCGCCACCTGGCGATGGTGACCCCGGGCGCCGCGGAGACCCTCCTGTGGCAGTCGCCGCTCTCGAGGACCGTCGAGGCCATAGCCGGCAGGGAGGGACGGCCGGTCTGCGTCCTGGCCACGGGCGATCCGATGCACTACGGCATCGGCGTCACCCTTGCCCGCCGTTTCGGTCCCGAGGCCCTCGTGATCGTCCCGGCGGTCTCCGCGTTCTCGCTCGCCTGCGCTCGCCTGGGCTGGCCGCTCGCCGAGACCGTCCAGCTCACCCTGCACGGCCGGCCGCCCGAACTCCTCCACGCCCACCTGGTTCCCGGCCAGAGGCTGCTGATCCTCTCCCACGACGCCACGACGCCGGCGGCGGTCTGCCGCCTGCTGCGCCGGGCGGGCTACGGCGGCAGCCTCGTCCATGTGCTGTGCCGCATGGGCGGCGGCGCAGAACGCGCGATGAGCGGCACCGCGGACCGGCTCGTCGACGTCGAGGCGGACGACCTCAACACGCTGGCGATCGAACTGAGGGCCTCGCCCGGTGTCCGGCCGCGCTCCCGCGTGCCCGGTCTCCCCGACGACGCCTTCCGTCACGACGGCCAGATGACGCGGCGCGAGGTGCGGGCGGTGACGCTCTCGGCCCTGATGCCCCTTGCCGGCCACAGGCTGTGGGACGTCGGCGCGGGCTGCGGCTCGGTCGCCATCGAGTGGATGCGCGCGGCAGAGCGGACGTCGGCGGTCGCCGTCGAGAAGGACGGGGGCCGGGCGGCGATCATCGCCGAGAATGCCGCGGCGCTCGGCGTGCCGGGGCTGGCGATCGTCAGGGGCAGCGCCCCCGGCGCCCTCGACGGTCTCGACCCGCCCGACGCCGTCTTCATCGGCGGCGGCATCACGGGCGGCGACACGGCCCGGCGCTGCTGGGAGGTCCTGGGTCCCGGCGGGCGCATGGTCGCCAACGCGGTGACGCTGGAAAGCGAATCCGTGCTGCAGGGCCTGCGGGTGCGCCACGGCGGCGAACTGGTGCGCCTCGCGGTCTCTCGGGCCGTTCCGGTCGGCGGCCTCACGGGATGGAAGCCCGCCATGCCGGTGACTCAGTGGCGGGCCGTCAAGCCTTGACTCCGGGGACGCTCCACGGCCTTGGCGTGGGCCCCGGGGACCCCGAGCTTCTCACCCTGAAGGCGCACCGCATCCTGGGCGAGGTCCCGGTGATCGCCTGGCCCGCGCCGGAGAAGGGCGAGAGCCTGGCGCGCTCGATCGTCGCCGGTTATCTCAGCGGATCGCAGACGGAAATCGCCATCCGCATGCCGCTCGACCAGAACCGCTTCCCGGTCGAGGCGGTCTACAGGCGCGCCGCACGGGAGATCGGGCGGCATCTCGATCAGGGCCGCGACGTCGCGGCCATCTGCGAGGGAGACCCGTTCTTCTACGGCAGCTTCATGTACCTCTTCGGCTGCGTCGCCGGCAGGTACCGGGTGGAGGTCGTGCCCGGCGTGTCCTCCCTGATGGCCTGCCCGGCGGTGGCGGGCATGCCGCTGGCCGCCCGCGACGACGTGCTGCTCGTCTGTCCCGGCGGCCTCGCCGCAGATGAGCTCGGGCGCCGCCTCGCCGGCGTCGAGGCCGCGGCCATCATCAAGGTGGGCCGCCACCTTGCGAGGATCAGGAAGGTCCTCGAGGCCCTCGATCTCACCGGGAGGGCCTGGTACGTCGAGCACGCCACGATGGCGAGCCAGGTGGTGCGGCCCCTGAGCACGGTCACCGCCGCCGCCGGCCCCTACTTCTCGATGATCCTCGTGCACCGGCGCGGCGAGGCCTGGCGATGACGGCGCCTTCGCGCGCGGCCGTGGTCTGCCTGAGCGGCGCCGGCCTTGCCACCGCGCGGCGGATCGCCGGGAGCCTTCCCGGGGCGCTCGTCCACGGCCTTTCCCACCGGGTCGACGGCGCGGACGTTGCGTTCGACGCCACCGTGGACCACGTCGCCGAGCTCTTCGCCGCCGGCCGCCCGGTGATCGGCGTCTGCGCCTCGGGCGTCCTGATCCGCGCCGTCGCGCCGCTTCTCGCCGACAAGGCGGGCGAGCCCCCTGTCCTGGCGGTGACGGAGGACGGCGCCTCGATCGTGCCGCTGCTGGGCGGGCACCGGGGGGCGAACGCGCTGGCGCGCCGCTGCGCCGCGGCGACCGGCGGTGCCGCCGTGGTGACGACGCTGGGCGACTTCCGCGCCCCGCGCGCCCTCGACGAGCTTCCCGAAGGCTGGCGCGTGGCCGACGGCTCCCGCCTTCTTCCCGTCATGGCCGCCATCGTCGCCGGCGAGCCGGTGCGCCTCGACGTGGAGACGGGCGACGCCTCGTGGCTGCGGGAGGCGGGCCTTGCCGGCGACGCGGCGGGCCGGCTCGCCGTCTGCGTCACCGAGCGTGCCGCGGCGGCGGCGGACGTCGTGCTCCATCCGCCCGTGCTCGCCGCGGGCGTGGGCTGCGAGCGCGGCTGCGACGCTGCGGAGCTCGCGGACCTCGTTCTGGGGACCCTGGCGCGGGCGGACCTGGCGCCGGGGGCGGTGGCCTGTGTCGCCAGCCTCGACCTCAAGGCGGATGAGCCGGCCGTCCTCGCCCTCGCGGAACGCCTCGGCGTTCCCTTCGTCACCTTCCCGGCCGCGCGCCTCGAGGAGGAGAGCCCCCGCCTGCCCAATCCCTCCGAGGTCGTCTACGCGGCCACGGGCTGCCACGGCGTCGCGGAAGGCGCCGCGCTTGCCGCGGCCGGCTCCGGCGCCGCCTTGAGGGTTCCCAAGACCCGCTCGAAACGCGCCACCTGCGCCATTGCCCACGCTCCGGCGGGGATCGGCCCCGCCGGCTCCGCCGTCCCGGCGGGCCGCCTCGCCATCGTCGGCCTGGGTCCCGGAGGCGCCGACCTGCGCACGCCGGCGGCGAGCAGGGCGATCGCCGCGGCGAGCGACGTCGTTGGCTATCGCGGCTACCTCGACCTCGTGCCCGTCCTGCTCCGCGGCAAGACCTGCCATGCCTTCGGCCTCGGCGAGGAGGTCGAGCGCTGCCGCGCCGCCCTCGATCTCGCCGCCGGGGGCAGGACGGTGGCACTGCTCTGTTCGGGGGACCCCGGCATCTACGCCATGGCGAGCCTGGTTCACGAGCTCCTCGACGGCTCCGGCGCGTGGCCCGCCGCGGCGGTCAGCGTGGTGCCCGGACTCTCGGCCGTGCAGGTCGCGGCCGCCGAGGCCGGCGCGCCCATCGGCCACGACTTCTGCGTCATCTCGCTTTCCGACCTGCTGACCCCGCGCGAGACGATCCTGCGGCGCGTCGCGGCCGCCGCCGAAGGCGATCTCGTGGTCGCCTTCTACAACCCGGTCTCCGGGAGGAGGAGGGAACTCCTCGGCGCCGCGAGGGACATCCTTCTCGGCCACAGGCCCCCCGGGACCCCGGTGGTGATCGGCCGCCTCCTGGGTCGCGAGGGAGGCGCCACCCGCCACACCACGCTGGCGGCCCTCGAGGCCGGCGATGCCGACATGCTCAGCGTCGTGGTGGTCGGCTCGTCGCGCACGAGGCGCTATCGCCGCCGGGGACGCGACCTCGTCTACACGCCCCGCGGCTACGGGGACGCGGGGCCGTGACCGTTCACTTCATCGGCGCAGGCCCGGGTGCCGCCGATCTCGTGACCGTGCGGGGGCTCAACCTCATCCGCGCGGCGCCGGTGGTGCTCTATGCCGGTTCGCTGGTGCCCCGGGAACTCGTCGCCGAGGCCGTATCGGCGCACCGCGTCGTCGACACCGCTGCACTCCATCTCGACGAGATCATCGGCCTGATGGCCGGGGCCCACGCCGCGGGCCACGATGTCGCCCGCGTCCATTCCGGCGATCCGTCGATCTACGGCGCCATCGCCGAGCAGATGCGCCGCCTCGACGAACTGGGCATCGCCTGGAACGTGACGCCAGGCGTTCCCGCCTTTGCCGCCGCCGCCGCCGCCCTGGGCAGCGAGCTCACCCTGCCCGGGGTCTCCCAGACGGTGATTCTCACCCGCACGGCGGTGCGCGCGAGCCCGATGCCCGAAGGCGAGGAGCTGGCGCGCCTGGGGGCCGGCGGCGCCACCCTGGCGATTCACCTTTCGATCAACAACCTGGCGCGCGTGGTGCGCGACCTGAAGGCCGCGCGCGGCGGCGATTGCCCGGCGGTCGTGGCCTACCGCGTCGGCTGGCCGGACGAGCGGCTGATCCGGGGAACGCTCGACGACATCCGCGCGAAGGTGAAGCGGGCGGGCATCACGCGCACCGCGCTCATCCTCGTCGGGCGGGTGCTCGACACCCGGAGCTTCAGCGACAGCATGCTTTACGACGCCCGCCACCACCACGTGCTGCGGCCGCGCGCCGGCGCGCTCAGTCGTCCCAGCGGCGATGCAGCCACAGCCACTGCTCGGGATGCTCGCGGATCCACTCCTCGAAGGTCCCGTTGACCTTGCACAGCAGCGCGTGAACGTCCCGTTCCCGGTCCCCGGTCCTGACGATCTCGAGGGGGCGGAAGAGGTGCACGTGAAAGTGCGCCCGGGGCTCGCGCAGCACGCGGATGGGAATCAGGGGAATGCCGCGATCGAGCGCGATCTCGGCGAGGGCCGGCGCCGTCATCGCATCGCGGCCGAAGAAGGGCACCGCAACGCCCTGCTTGTACCTCTGGTCCGCGAGGACGGCGACGGCGCCCCTGCGGGCCAGGGCCTTGAGCACCAGCACGGAGCCCTGGCGGCCCTTGGGCGCCCAGGTGCCGCCGCACCTCGTGCGCCACGACTGGATCAGCTTCTCGGCGAGCAGATTGTTGGCCCGCCGGTAGATGATGGTGATGTCGATGTTCCTGCGGGTGGCGAGCAGGGTGGCGAGATCGAAGCTGCCGAAATGCGCTCCGAAGAAGATCGCCGGCAGCATGGCGAACTCGTCGACGCCGGGATCGCGGGTGATCCTCACGCGCGGGTCGTGATAGACGTCGAGGGAGTGGAGGTGGGGGAACTCCGCCATCAGGCGCCCGAAGTTGTCCCACATGCCCGAGAGGATCCGCCGCACCTCGTCCCTGCCGATGCCGGGAAAGCACATCTCGATGTTGCGCCGGGCGATCCTGTTCCTCGAGACGGCGAGGCGGCCGGCCAGGGATCCCAGCGCACCGCCGATCGCCGCCGCCCGCTCGAGGCCGACAGCCCGGAAGAGGGTGAATCCCAGCCACAGAGCGGCCGCCTCGGGAATGTCGCGCGGCCGCGCCATCATCGCCCCGCGGCGGTGAGGCCGCCGAGCAGCCGGTCGACGGCGCCGGGGTCGAGGAACACCATGCGCACCGGAACCGGCTGGGCAAGGGGCCGCGTCGCCTCGTCGAGGCGGACCCAGTCCTTTTCGGTGGTCACGAGCGTGGCGCCCAGCGCGTTCGCCTCCTCGAACATCGACGTCACGGTCATGGGGTCGTAGGCATGGTGGTCAGGGAAACTGCGTGTCCTCACCACCACCTTGCCGGCCTGCTCCAGGGTGGCAAAGAACTTGCCGGGCCTGCCGATGCCGGCGAAGGCGTAGAGCGGGGCGCCGTCCGTCCCGATGGCGTCGGGTTCGAGGCGGGCCCGGAGCACGGGGCGCCCGCCGGCGGCGAGCCTCGGGGCGAGGCCGTGGCGGTCCTCGCCGACGACGATCGCGGCGTCGACGCGGCGCAGCGCATCGACGAGGGGCTCCCTCAAGGGGCCGGCGGGCATCACCCGGCCATTGCCCAGTCCCCGGGGACCGTCGACGACGAGGATGGAGAGGTCCTTGTCCAGTCCCGGGTTCTGCAGGCCGTCGTCCATCACCAGGACGCCGGCCCCATCCTCGATCGCGCGGCGCGCCGACCGCGCCCGGTCGGCGCCGACCCACACCGGGGCATGGCGCGCCAGGAGCAGCGCCTCGTCGCCCACCTCGCGCGCCGTGTGGCGCCGTCCGTCGACCCTGACGGGTCCCTTCAGGCGCCCGCCGTAGCCGCGGATGAGCACGTGGGGTGTCGTCCGCCGGTCGCGGAGTGCGCAGCTGAGCGCCAGGGCGGCCGGCGTCTTGCCTGCGCCGCCCGCCGTGACGTTGCCGACGCAGAGCACCGGGACCGGCGCCCGCCACGGCCGCGCGGAGCGCCGGAGGACGCGGCCCGTACCGGTCCACGCCCAGGCCAGCGGCTGGAGGGCGCGCGCGGCCGTCCCGTCGGCCTCCCAGAACGCAGGCTCTCGCATCATCGCCCGGCCTCGAGGAGCGGCCGGAGCGCCGTCAGGGCGCGGTCGAGGACGCCGGAGGCCTCGCTGCCGACGAGAGCCCTGGCCTGCGCCCCGATCCGGCGGCAGGCGCCGTCGTCGCGCAGCAGCCGCGCGACATGGTCGCCGAGCTCCCGGCCGTCGGCGGTCTCGATGGCGCCCCCCGTCTCGACGAGGCGCCGGGCGATGCCCGCAAAGTTCTCCATGCGGGGCCCGAAGAGCACGGCGTTTCCGAGCAGGGCGGCCTCGCGCGGATTGTGGCCGCCCTCGTGGAGCATCGACTTGCCGATGAAGACGAGCCGCCCCAGGCGGAGATAGAGGCCCATCTCCCCGAAGGTGTCGCCGAGGTAGATGTCGGTGCCGCCGCGCGGCAGATCGCCGCGGGAGCGGCGGGCGACCTCGAGCCCGCCGGCCTCGAGGACGGCCTCGATGGCGTCCGCCCGCTCCGGATGACGCGGCACGATCACCGTGAGCATGCCGTCCACGGACCGGCGCGCCCGCCGGTGGATGTCGCCGGCCAGGTCCTCCTCGCCCTCGTGGGTGCTGACCGCCAGCCACACCGGGCGCGGGCCGATGGCCCGCCTCAGTCTCGCGAGGTCCCGGGGTTCGGCGGCCGGCGGACGCGCGGTCGCCTTGAGATCGCCGGTCACCTCTATCCTCGCAGCACCCAGCGACGAGAATCGCCGGCCGTCGCCCTCGCTGCCGACGAGGACGGTGACGAAGCCGCCGATCACGGTCCGGCCGAGGGACGGCAGGCGCCGCCAGCGGGCGAACGAGCGGTCCGACAAGCGGCCGTTGACGAGCGCGGTGGGAACCCGGCGCTTCCGGGTCTCGCACAGCATGTTGGGCCACAGCTCGGACTCGACCCACAGCGCCGCATCCGGCCGCCAGCGGTCGAGGAAGCGGCGGACCGCGCCCGGCACGTCGAACGGCGCGTACTGGTGAAGGCAGCGCTGCGGCAGGCGGGGGGCGAGAACCGCGGCGGCCGAGGTCGTCATCGTCGTGATGAGCACGCTGGTGTGGCCCGACCCGGCGATCCTCTCGACGAGAGGCAGGACCGAGAGGGTTTCGCCGACGCTTGCCGCGTGGACCCAGACCAGGGCTCCTTCGGGCCGGGCAAGCGCGCTGCGCCCGAGACGTTCGCCGAGACGGCCGGGGTCCTCCTTGCGCTGTCTCACGCGGCGCGCGAGAAGGAGCGGAACCAGGGGCTCGAGGGTGGTGGTGGCCAGGCGGTAGAGGCTGGCGGTCATCAGGCCGCGCTCTTGGCGCCCGCCTGCGGTTCGTCGGGCGGCTGAAGCTTGCAGAGCTGCGCATAGAGGCCGCCGGCGGCAATCAGCTCCGCGTGCACGCCCGATTCCACGATCCTTCCGTCGTTCATCACGTGAATGACGTCGGCCCCGGCGATGGTGCTCAGGCGGTGGGCGACGACGATCGTCGTGCGGCCCTTCGCCAGGCGGTCGAGCGCCTGCTGGACCTGGTACTCCGACTCGGAGTCGAGCGAGCTGGTCGCCTCGTCGAGGACGAGGATCGGGGCGTCGCGCAGGATCGCCCGGGCGATGGCGATCCTCTGGCGCTGCCCGCCCGAGAGGTTGCTGCCGTTTTCCTGCACCAGCGTGTCGTAGTCCTGTTCGAACTCCGCGACGATGAACCCGTGGGCGTCGGCGGCCTTCGCCGCGGCCACCACCTCGTCGCGGCCGGCGCCCGGCCTGCCGAAGGCGATGTTGGCCTCGATCGTGTCGTTGAAGAGCATCACCTCCTGGCTGACGACGGCGACGGCGTCCCGCAGGCTCGCGATGGTGACGTCGCGGACATCGACCCCGTCGATGGTGATGGCGCCCTCGTCGACATCGTAGAACCTCGCCACGAGATTGAGCGCGGTCGACTTGCCGGCCCCCGACGGGCCGACGAGGGCGGTGGTCCTGCCGGCGGGGGCGACGAGGGAGACGCCCCTGAGAACCGCCTTGTCGCCGTAGGAACAGGAGACGTTGTCGAACCGCACCCTGCCGCCGTCGAGCACGAGAGGCCCGGCATCGTCGCGCTCGCGGATGGCGGGCCGGATGTCGATCAGCGCAAACACCCGCTGGGCGGCCGCGAGGCCCTGCTGCAGGCTGTTGTTCAGCCGCGCGAACGCCTTCAGGGGACGGTAGGCGAGCAGCAGCGCGGTGATGAAGCTGAAGAACGCGCCGGCCGTGGTCGTCCCCTCGATGACCTTGAGGCCGCCGTAGACGATGGTCGCGCCGATGGCGAGTCCGGCCAGCAGCTCCATGATGGGCGAGACCGCCTCGCCGGTTCGCGTCATCTTGAGCTGGCGCCTGAACAGCATGTCGATCCGCTCGCCCAGCCGCGCCATGTGGTGGTCTTCCTGTCCGTAGGCCTTGATCTGGCGGATGCCGGCGAAGGTATCCTTCATGAAGCCCGTGACCCGCTCGCTCTCGATGGTGGCCGCCCGCGCCCGCGTCCGCACCTTCCTGCCGATCATGGAGACGGCGAGAAAGGCGCAGGGAAAGATGAAGAACGTGATGAGGCCCAGGACCCAGTCCTGGTAGAACATCATGCCCGCCAGGAAAACCAGGGTCAGCAGGTCCTTGACCATCGTCGTGAGCGTCTTGGCGACGGTCGCCTGAAGCTGCTCGACGTTGCTCATGCAGCCGGCGATGAGGGCGCCGGACCGCTCCGAATGGTGAAACTCGAGATCGGCGCGTATCAGGCTGCGGCACACCCGGGCCCGGATGTCGGCGACGATGCGCATCGAGGTGCGGGCCATGATGACGGCCTGGGCGTACTCGGAAAGCCCCTTGGCGACGAACAGCGCCAGCACCATGGCGGTGATCCACAGCAGCTGCCCGCGGTCCTTCTCGATGAAGACCTCGTCGAGGATCGGCTGGACCAGCCACGCGTAGCCGGCGGTGGTGGCCGCCACGAGTCCCATGAAGACGATCGCCAGGAGGATCCTCGGCAGGTAGCCAAGGACATGCTCGCGCACGATGCGCTCGACGATCGTCCGCGTCGAATGGTCGATCCTGTCGAATGTTCTCATGGCCGGCCGGGCATCGAGGATGACACTTCGTTCTATCGCAAAAGGCGCGTCCCGTGACAGGCCTCACGATCCCTGCCGGCCGGACCCGCCCGCCACGGTCATCGTGTCGATCCTGACGCTGGGCGCGTTGGTCGCCGCCCGGAACTCGAGATCGCTGGCCGGCCGGAGGTCCGCGTACATCGCCGCCAGGTTGCCGGCAACGGTGATGCCGTCCACCGCATGGTCGAGCCTGCCGTCGACGATCCGTGCCCCGGCAGCACTGCGGCTGTAGTCGCCGGTGACCGGATTGACGCCGTGGCCGCCGAGCTCGGTGATGTAGAGACCCTCGCCGATGTCAGCCATCATCTCGTCCGGCGACACCTCGCCCGCCTCGAGCCACAGGTTGGCGGTTCCCGTCGACGGCGGGCCGCCCGCGCCCCTGACCGCGTGCCCGGTCGGCTGCAGGCCGAGCTGGCGCGCCGACCGGCAGTCGAGCAGCCAGGTCGTCAGGACGCCGTCGTCCACCAGCTTGCGCGGGCGCGGCGCCAGGCCCTCGCCGTCGTACGGACGGGAGGCCAGGCCACGCCTGATGAAGGGATCCTCGGCAATGGTTACGCCGCGGGCGAAGACCTGCTCATCGAGGGAGTCCTTCATCCAGCTGGTGCCGCGCGCGATCGCCGGGCCGGCGATGAAGCCGGGCAGGTGGGCGATGAGGCTGCGTGCCGTGCGGGGATCGAAGACGAGCGGCATACGCCCGGTAGGAAGCGTTCTGGGGTCGAGCCTGGCGACGGCGCGCCGCGCGGCCTCCTCGCCGACGGCGGCTGGCGGCGGCAGGTCCCCGAGATGGCGCGCCTGGCGGCTGGCATGGTCGGTCTGCCTGCCGCCCTCGTCCCCGGCGATGACCGCGACACCGAGGCCGGTCATGGTGCGCGACGAGGATCCGCTGAATCCGTTGCTGGTCACGAGAACGCTCGCCGTGCGCCGCCAGTGCGCGCCCGCTCCGTCGGAATTGGTGATGCCCTTGACCGCCAGGGCGGCCTCCTCGGCCTCCCCGGCGAGGTCGATGAGCACGGAGGTCTCCGGCTCGCCGCCGCCGTCGAGATCGAGATCGGGAAGGTCGCCCGCCAGGAGTTCCGCAGCGGCGAGGCCGGCGAAGCGGTCTTCCGGCGCCGCCCGCGCCATGGCGACAGCGCGTCCGACAAGCTCGCCGCAGGTCCGCTGCGAGGGGTCGGAGGCGGCCACCGATGCCTGGCGGCATCCGATGAGGACCCTCAGACCAAGAGAGACGGATTCCGAGCGCTCCAGGCTCTCGAGCTTGCCGAGGCGCCGGTCGACGGCGACCGTCTCGTCGCGCATGACGACGGCGTCCGCGGCATCGGCGCCGGACCTGAGCGCGCTGTCCACGAGGCCGGCGGCGAGGTCGGCAAGCCCGTTCATCACGGTGCGGACAGCCGGTTGGCGGCCGCGGTCACGGCGAGCAGGCTCGCCTGCACGATGTTCCCGTGGATGCCGACGCCGAACTCGCTTCTGCCGGTGCCGTTCTGCGCCTCGACATAAGCCGCGGCGACGGCGTCGCTGCCCTGGCTGATGGCGTGCTCGTGGTAGTCGATCACCTTGAGGGTCATGCCGGCGTCCTCCTCGAGAGCATGGACAAAGGCATCGATGGGACCCGTGCCGGTGCCGCGAATCTCCCGCATCCGGCCGTCCACGGTGACGGACGCCGTGAGGTGGCGCTGTTCGCTGGCGTGGGTCGCTGGAACGGTGCGGTAGTCCACAAGGGCGAGCGGGCCTGCGGGTTCGACATAGGTCTCGAGGAAGATCTTCAGGATGTCGGCGCTCGGCAGCTCCGCTTCGGTGCTGTCCGCCCGGCGCTGCACGACCTGGCTGAAGTCGATCTGCAGCCGCCTGGGGAGGACGAAGCCGTGGTCGTTTTCCATGACCCAGGACACACCGCCCTTGCCCGACTGGCTGTTCACCCGGATGATCGCCTCATAGGTGCGGCCCACGTCCTTGGGATCCATCGGCAGGTAGGGCACCTCCCAGATGTCCGAGTTGGACGTCTCCATGGCCTTCATGCCCTTGTTGATGGCGTCCTGGTGGCTGCCGGAAAAGGCGGTGAACACGAGATCGCCGGCATAGGGGTGGCGCACCGGAACCTCGATGCGGTTGCAGTACTCGGCGACGTTCACGAGGTGGCGGATGTCCGAGAAGTCGAGCTCGGGGTCCACTCCCTGGGTCATCAGGTTGAGGGCGAGCGTCACGATGTCGACGTTGCCCGTCCGCTCGCCGTTGCCGAACAGCGTACCCTCGATGCGGTCCGCGCCCGCCATGCAGGCAAGCTCGGCCGCGGCCACGGCCGAGCCGCGGTCGTTGTGCGGATGGAGCGACAGGATGATCGACTCGCGATCCCGGATGGTCCTGAGGAACCACTCGATCTGGTCGGCGTAGATGTTCGGCGTCGCCATCTCCACGGTGGCCGGGAGGTTGAAGATCGCGCGCCGCTGCGGCGTCGGCTCCCAGACGTCCATCACCGCCTCGCAGATCTCGACGGCGTAGTCGAGCTCCGTGCCCGTGAAGCTCTCCGGGGAGTACTGGAACCGCCAGCCGCCGGAATCGACCGCCGACTCGGTGAGCTCCCGCACGAGCCTGGCGCCGTCGACGGCGATCCTCGTGATGCCGGCCCGGTCGCTGGCGAAAACGACGCGCCGCTGCAGGGCCGACGTCGAGTTGTAGAGGTGGACGATCGCGTCCGCCGCGCCCTCGATGGCCTCGAAGGTGCGGCGAATCAGCGGATCGCGCGCCTGGGTGAGGACCTGAATGGTGACGTCCCCGGGAATCATCTCCCGCTCGATGAGTTCCCGGCAGAAGTCGAAGTCCGTCTGGCTGGCGCTGGGGAAGCCCACCTCGATTTCCTTGAATCCCATGTCGACGAGCGTGCGGAACATCCTCCGCTTGCGCTCCGAGCCCATGGGCTCGATGAGCGCCTGGTTGCCGTCGCGCAGGTCGACGCTGCACCACACCGGGGCCCTGGAGATGACCCGGTCCGGCCAGGTGCGGTCGGGCAGGTGGACGGGCTCGAAGCGCCGGTAGCGCCGCCACGGCATGGTCTTGGGCCGGCACGCTGCGGGACGGGTCATCGTCCGCGCCCCCGGCATGCGATGGGGTTGGTGGGCTGTTGGATCGGCATGAGCTTCTCGAGGAAGGAGGGATGGCGCAGGAAACCGCGACGGCACCCCCTGGCGGAGTGCCGTTCAGGCCCGCGCTAGGCCCAGAACCGATGTCCCGATCCAGCTCATGGCCCCAAGACTAGTTGGCACCCCGCAGGGTGTCAAGCCGCACCCCCGGCGGCTTGGTCGAAGCATCGCCCTGAACATACTCTTCTCGAGAATCTTCGGGGAATTGCGAATCTCCGCAACGGCACCCATCCAGCAGACATGCGGGTGCGCCGCCAAGACGACAGCCTGCCGCCCCCGGACTGCGGAACCCCGAAGATGATTGAGATCAAAGTGGAGTCGAACCTTCAGTGGACGGCTGCCGGCGACCGCTGGGTTGCTGAATGTGCGCCTCTTGAGGGAGTGCACTGGACGAGATCCATGGCCTGATCGGGGAATCCTGCTTCGCGCTGTTCCTTGATCTCCGGGAGGATGACGAGTTTGACCCGTTCCTCAGGGGGAGAGGATGGTCTGCCGTCAACCTCCCGACGGATCATGGTGATGACATCGAGTTTTCCATCCCGTGGGATCTCGTTGCACGGGGGAATGCTCATGGTGCCGAACGACGCGCTCATTAATGCCGTACGCGCCCTGAACTACAGGTTCAAACGGCAGACTGGGCGGGTGAGCATCTATCAAGCGCCAGGGTGGTAGGGACCGCCTGGCAATCAAGAAGTCATCGTTCCATTCGCCGGAGTATGCCAGGACGATTCTCACGCAGGCGGGAACTGAGCAGGGACGAAACTTGTCGGTTCTTGGCTTCGACACGGCATTGAAAGACAGCACCGCAGGTCGGGCGCATGCGGCGCTTTGACAACTTGAGAGTGAATCGGGGCCTGTTCCCGGCACCGCCGATGACCATAGAGGCGCGAATGGAGTTGTCATCCCCCCCGCAAAGTCGACGTGAGGCACTACCCGCCCGGCGGGGAGCACACGGGTGACGAGTCCCTGCCTGTCCTGTGGGGGACGCTGAACACAGGATCACCCGGGCTCCCGCAGCCGGCGGGCGAAGAGGTCGAGCATGTGCTCCCAGCAGGCCTCGGCGGCGGTTCGCGAGTAGACGTCGCGCGAGGGAAAGGAAAATCCGTGGCGCGTCTGCGGGTAGACCTCGATCCGGTGCGCGACGCCGCTGCGCGAGAGGACGTCGCCCAGGGTCGGGATGACGTCGTCGGGCACCAGCGGGTCGTCCGAGGCGAACCCGAGGAAGAGTTCCGCGGCGATGCTGCCAGCCCCGAGATGGGGCGAGTCGGCCCTGCCGGTCACCATGCCGACGCCGTGAAACGCCGCAACCGCGCCGATCCGGTCCGCGAAACGGCAGGCCGCGGAGAGCACGTACTGGCCGCTCATGCAGTAGCCGACCAGGCCCCGCGGCCCTGGTGCGACGCGGGGATGGGCGTCGAGATGGTCGAGGAGCGCCTCGGAGTCGCCGGCGACCCGCTCGTGGTCGAGGCTTGCCATGGCCGCGCCGATGACGGCGGTCATGCGCTCGTCGCGCCTCGAGAGATCGAAGCGAAGGGTGCCGAGGCGATGGAACATGTCCGGCAGCAGGCAGTGACAGCCCGCCCGGGCGATGCGGCGCGCGAAATCCCGCAATTCCTCGCGGATGCCGGGCGCGTCTATGAGAAGGATCACCGCCGGCCCGGGGTGTTCCGGCTCGGCGGCGAAGGTGGGGATGGCGCCGCCGGCGCACGGGATCTCTATGTTCTCTTCCCTGATCATGTTCCTGCCACGTTGACATAAGCGCCGTCCCGCAGCAACGGAACCGTGCGGCTCGCGTCCGCTTCGATCGCGGTCTCCACGTCGGCGGCGTGGCCCCAATCGATCAGTTCGCGCGCCGAGGAGATCCTCGATCGCGGGGCGCAGGCCGCCGTCGGGCCAGAGTTCGCCGGCGACGACGCCGATGGACGATTCCAGCGGCGGCAGGGCCCGTGCGACGGCTGCCGCGTTGCGCAGGCAGCCTGCCGGCGTCGGCACGGCGCCCGTTTCCCGGGAGAGCCTCGAGCCGTTCTGCGACGGAAGGACGATCCGCGCCCCGTCCGCCACGGTCTGCAGCGTCACGGGAGAAAGGCTCAGCTGCCCGCCGCCGGCCGTTCGGGGAGCCCCGCGGTTGTCCGCGTATCCCTGCGCATCGGCCTGCCCGTATGGGTAGGGCAGGATTCGCGCGCCCCGGGACGCGGCGACATCCACGGCCGTGGAGAACGACAGCACGTCCACGATGACGTCGCTTGCCGCAAGCAGCGATTTCTGGCCCTGGAGTCCCAGCCGAAATCCGCCACCGGCCGGGAACGGTTCATCCCGGGAGTTGCGGGGCTTCGAGGATCCCGGTGCGCGGCGTGTCACTCTTTCGTGAGCGGTACGATGCCACCGGTTCGCGGATCATGGCGGCGCGAGGCAGGCGTCGAACCGGCCTGAGGCGATGGCCGCGGCGACGTCGGCGACGTCGGCGGTCATGCTGCGGTCGTCGTCGATCGGCTCCACGAAGCGGCGCAGGGTGTCCCGCAGGCGCCGGGCCACGGGGGCGCAGCGTTCCGGGGCGCGCAGGTCGAGGGCCTGCGAGGCGGCGATGAGCTCGCAGGCGGCGAGCTGCCGGAGAAGGTCGACCGCGCTCCGGGCCTGGCGCACGGCCACGGTGGTCATCGGCGCATGGTCCTCGACGTTGTAGGTGGAGCTGTCCATCAGGCTCGCCGGCATGCCGAGAAGGTGGATGTCCTTCGACAGGGTCTCGGCGGTGAGCGACAGCAGGCCGAGCCCCGCCCTCGTGGTGCCGCGGCGCGTCAGCCTGTCGGGAAGCCCCGTGAAGCGGCTGTCCATGAGGCGGCCGGTGCGCTGGGCGCCGAGCGTCGCCGCCTGGGCGACGGCCAGGGCGAGCGCGTCGAAGGCGACGGCCATGGCGGGAGTGTGGAAGTTGCCGGTCGAGAGAATGTCGCCGTCCCCGCCGAGCACCAGCGGGTTGTCGCCGGCGCCGTTGAGTTCGGCGGCGACGTTGGGCTCGCAGAAGGCGATCGCGGCGCGCAGGCTGCCGTGGACATGGCTGACGCAGCGCAGGCTGATCGGATCCTGAACGCGGCGCGCCTGCGAGAGGTCGAAGAGCGCCGAACCCGCGAGCTTGTCCCGCAGGCTGCGGGCCGCCCGCTCCTGGCCGGGCGCGGCCCGCGCCGCCACCACGCGGGGATCGACGGGACTGAGATTGGCGCGAAAGGCCTCGAATGTCAGGGCCACGATGCCGTCCATCAGCTCCAGGAGCGAGGCGAGATCGCCGAGCACGAGGGCGCCGAGGCCGACGGAGACGGCGTTGGAGGAGCACAGGGCCAGCCCCTCCTTCTCCCCGGGCGCGACGACGGCCACCCCGGCCCGCTCCATGGCCTCCCGTCCGGCGAGGAGCTCGCCGCGGAACCAGGCGCGTCCCTCGCCGAGCAGCGGAAGCGCCATGTTGGCGCACAGGGCGAGGTCCGATGCGCCCACGGAGCCGATGCTGGGAACCAGCGGGTGAACGCCGTGTTTGAGCATGGCGCACAGGGTTTCGACGACAACCGGACGGACGCCGGCGCCGCCCAGGGCGAGGCCGGCGGCGCGCGCGAACATGGCCGCGCGGACCGCGTCCTCGGGCAAGGGCTCGCCGGCGCCGCAGGCCCGGGCGAGCACGACCACCCGGCTGTAGTCGCCGCGCTCCTCCCGCGGGACCTCGTCGACCACGCGTCCGCCGAGACCGCGCGTCAGTCCGTAAACCGGGCGGTCGTCGGCGCTGAACCGCTCGACCACGTCGCGCGCGCGTTCCATGGTGCGGCGCGCCCCGTCCGCCAGGGCGACCTCAGTCCGGTTGCGCGCCACCGCGATCACGTCCCCCGGGACGATCCCGGGCTCGCCCAGGAGGACGGCCGTCATGGTTGCTTTCCTTCCCCGAATCGCGCCCCGATGGCATCGATCGCCGACAGGAGACCGGCCGCCGCGTCCTTGAGCCGCAGGGCCTTACCCGCCTCGAGACCGGAGACCTCCCCGGGCGCCAGGCCGACGCCGGCGGCCCGGCTTCCCGCGTGAACGGCCTCCTCCAGCCCCGGCGCGGGCCTGCCGGCGGCAAGATCCCCGGGGCGAAGCCCTGTTCGGCCTCGCCGGCCGGCCGGCGCACGGATGTGATCGCGCTTCGGCAGACCCGTCGCAGCGCGCGCTTGCGCGGCCATGAAGGCGACGCCCCACTGCCCGACGAGGTCCCGGAAGGCCACGGCCGGCGCCCGCGAACCGAAGTCGACGACAGTCCCCGGCCGGTGGAACATCTCGGCCCTGACGCTTGTCATGGCGCGATCCTGGCATAGCGCCCCCGCCGCTTCCAGGCTTGCAATCGGTCCGAAGCTCGCCGACAGTCCCTGCCGCCCGGGGGCAAGGAGAAAGGCATGTCCCGTGCCCGGTTCGCCAGCGACGGCCAGGGCGGCCTGTCGCGCGATGTTGCGATCAGGACCAGCCGCCATGCGGCCCTGCTCGTGGTCGATGTGCAGGTCTACACGGTCACACCCGGCGACGGCGAATTCGCCGACGTCGACCCCGGCCGCATCCCGGAGCGCCTGGCCTACTACTTCGAGCGGCTCGAACGGGTCACCCTGCCGGCGATCGCGCGCCTCCAGGCCTCCTGCCGGCGCGCCGGGGTGGAGGTTATGTACACGGTCGTCGAGGCGCTCACCGCCGACATGCGCGACCTCGGGCTCGATTACAGGATTTCCGGAATCGGCGTGCCGAGAGGGTCTCCCTGGGCCGCGATACCGCAGGCCATCGCCCGCCGCGACGACGAGATCGTCATTCCCAAGACCTCCTCGAACGTCTTCATGTCGACCAACATCGACTACGTGCTGCGCGCCCTCGAGATCGAGCAGCTGGTGATCTGCGGCCTGCTGACCGACCAGTGCGTCGAGTCGGCGGTGCGCGACGCCTGCGACCTGGGCTACCTCGTGACCGTGCCGGAGGACGCCTGCGCCACCATGAGCCGGGAACGCCACGAGCAGTCGCTGGCGATGTATTCCGGCTACTGCAGGATCGTCGGGAGCCGCGACGTGGCGGCCGAACTCGCCGCCCTGTAACGGATGAAGGGAGGGGACATGGACACCGTCATCGTGCCGCCGGCCGGAGGTCGCGCCGTCGCCGTCGCCAGGGGCCAGAGCATCACCGTCGCCACGCCGAAGGGCGGACAGGCGGCGGATTTCTTCGCCTACAACCGCGCGAACACGGGGGAATGGCTGTCGCCGCCGCACACCTGGGTGACGACGTTCTCCCTCAAGCCCCGGCCGGGCGACGTCTTCCTGTCGCGCTTCCGCCGGCCCATGCTGAGGATGACCGAGGACACGGCCGACGGCATCCACGACATGCTGCTCGCGGCCTGCGACCAGTTCCGCTACGAGTTCTTCGGCCACGAGGGCGCCCACGCGAGCTGCTCGGAGAACCTGCAGGTCGCGATGCGCCGGGAAGGCCACGAGATCTCGGTGATCCCCCAGCCGATCAACTTCTTCACCAACGTGCCGGTCGACGGCCAGGGGCGCCTCTCGGCGCCGGCCAACAGGGTGAAGCCGGGCGCGCATGTCTCCATGGAGGCGCTGATGGACCTGATCTGCGTGGTCTCGTCGTGCCCCTTCGACCTTGCGGCCGAGGGCTGGGAGATCAATGCCGGAAACAGGCCGACGGAACTGGAGGTCCGCGTCGCCTGACGGGGTTCAGCGTTTCGAGAACTGGAAGCTGCGGCGCGCCTTGCGCTTGCCGTACTTCTTGCGCTCGACGACGCGCGGGTCGCGGGTCAGGTAGCCCTGGCTCTTGAGCGTGCGCCTGAGCGCCGGCTCGTAGAGCGCCAGGGCCCTGGAGATGCCGTGCCTCAGCGCCCCCGCCTGGCCCGACAGGCCGCCGCCCCTGACCGTGCAGAAGACGTCGTACTGGTCGACGCGGTCGGCGATGTGGAACGGCCGGCCGAGAATCAGGCGCCAGGTGCCGCGCGTGAAGTACTCCTCGACGCTGCGGCCGTTGACGATGATCCGTCCGACACCGGGCTTCAGCCAGACGCGGGCCACCGCGTTCTTGCGCTTGCCCGTGGCGTAGGAGCGGCCCAGGGAGTCGATGCTGGGTTCGGGAAGCACGCTTTCCGCCGCCGGAATGGCGGCGGGCGGCGCCTCGGCCTCTGTCACCATGTTCAGGCGGCCCTTCTGTTCTTGCTGTTGCGGCCGGCGAGATCGAGGACCTGCGGCTGCTGCGCCTCGTGGGGGTGGTCCGGACCGGCGTAGACCTTGAGCTTCCTCATCACCCGGCGGCCGAGCGGGTTGCGCGAGATCATGCGCTCCACGGCCTTGATGACGACCCGTTCCGGAAAGCGGCCGTCGAGGCGCTCGCCGAGCGTCTGGCTCTTGATGCCGCCGGGCCAGCCGGTGTGCCAATGGAAGCTCTCGCCGGCGCGCTTGTTGCCGGTCAGGTGGACCTTCTCCGCGTTGACGACGACCACGAAGTCGCCGCAGTCGACATGCGGCGAGAAGGTGGGCTTGTGCTTGCCGCGCAGGATGTCGGCGATCTCGACGGCCATGCGGCCGAGGACGAGATTCTCGGCGTCCACCAGGTGCCAGGTGCGCTCGACTTCCGCAGGTTTGGCGACGTAGGTCTTCATTCTGATCCCAAGGAAAGGCTCCCGCGCGGCGAAAGCGCCGCCGCCGGCAGGGCGCGGAAACTATTCCCGTTCGAACGGGCTGTCAACTCGCCTGGCCCCAACAAAAGTCCGGCCGGGGGCGAGGAAGGCGCTTCGGTCGGGCCGCTCTACTCGGAGCCCGTCGACACCGAGCCCGAGGCGCCCGACGCATCCCCGTCGCCGTTGTCCGATCCCCCGCCCGGCTCGCTCGTGACGGTCGGCTCCGGAATGGCGGGCGCATCGGTCGTCTGCCCGGTGTCGGGCACGTCGCCGGAGGCGGAGCTGCTCGCGTCCGAGTCGCCTCCCCCGGCGCCGGTGGCGTCCGACGATGCTTCGACCGGGCCGTCCGCGTCTTCGGTCGAAGAGCCGGCGGTCGTGCCCGTGTCCGCTTCGTCGACGGACTCCCCGGTCACTGTCGAGGCATCGGGATCGACGTCCATGGTGCGCCCGAACTCTCCGCCCGCGCAGGCTGTCACGACAAGGGCGGAGCAGACCGCAAGTATCCGCGCCGAGACCTGTGCCCCGGCCGCGAGGCCGGCTTCGTCTGTCCTCATCTCGTTCCTCCATCACGGTGAACCGCGAAGGCACTACGAAGACTACGACGGAGGCGGATCAGCGGCAACGGCGCGCCGCCCCTCGTCCGGCGGCGAGCGGAGACTCCCGTTGCCCTCCGGGAATCGTCTTGGCACAGTGGGCGAATGACCGAGCTCCCGCTCCTCAGCGACCAGGACGGACCGGTGGCGCGTCTCGTGCTCAACCGGCCGGCGCAGCGCAACGCGCTTTCGGCGGACCTGATGGCCCGCCTGCAGGACGAGCTCGAGCGTCTCGGGGAGTCGAGGGACGTCCATGTCGTGATCATCGCCGGCGGCGGCGGCGCCTTCTCCTCGGGCCATGACCTCAAGGAGATTCGCGCGCACGGCACGAACGACCACGAGCGCCTGTTCAGGCAGTGCAGCCGCCTGATGACGACCATCGTCGCCCTGCCGAAGCCGGTGATCGCCAGCGTCGGCGGTATCGCGACGGCGGCGGGTTGCCAGCTGGTGGCGAGCTGCGACCTCGCGGTCGCCTCGAGCGAGGCGCGCTTCGCGACGCCGGGCGTCAACATCGGCCTCTTCTGCTCGACGCCGATGGTGGCGCTTTCGCGCAACGTCGCCGCCAAGCACGCCATGGAGATGCTGCTGACCGGGGATGCGGTCGATGCGCCGACGGCGCGGGCGATCGGCCTCGTCAACCGGGTGGTGGCCCCGGACGATCTCGAGGCCGAGACCATGGGGCTCGCCCGGCAGATCGCCTCGAAGTCGCCGGTGACCCTGGCGATCGGCAAGGAGGCGTTCTACCGCCAGCGGGAGATGCCGCTTGAGGAGGCCTACGCCTATGCCAGCCGCGTGATGACCGCGAACCTGCAGGAACGCGACGCCGCGGAGGGGATCGACGCCTTCCTCGGCAAGCGCCGGCCGGTCTGGCGCGGCGCCTGATGGCCGCCCACGATCACTATCCCGACGATGCGCTGCGGACGATCCTGCGCCGCTGCCGCACCATCGCGATGGTGGGCGTCAGCCCGAACTGGGTGCGGCCGAGCTACTTCGCCATGAAGTATCTCCAGGGAAAGGGCTACCGCGTCATCCCCGTCAACCCGCGCGCCGCGGGCGAGGCGATTCTCGGTGAGACCGTGAAGGGCTCCCTCGACGATGTCGACGGGCCCGTGCCGATGGTGGACATCTTCCGGAACTCCGCCGCGGCGGGCGCCATCGTCGACGACGTCATCCGCCTCAGGCACGACAAGCAGTTCCGCGTCGTCTGGATGCAGCTCGGCGTGCGCAACGACGGCGCGGCGGCCCGCGCCGAGGCCGCCGGTCTCGAGGTCGTCATGAACCGTTGCCCGAAGATCGAGTACGGGCGCCTGACGGGAGAGCTCTCGTGGAGCGGCGTCAACTCGGGCCTCATCACCGCAAGGGCGCTGAGGCTGTGAGCGACTCGTCCCCGGACCATGGCCTCGAGACCCGCGCGGTCCACGCCGGCGCCCGTCCCGACCCCGCCACCGGGGCGCGCCAGACACCGGTCTACCAGACGACGAGCTTCGTCTTCGACGATGTCGACCACGCGGCGGCCCTCTTCAATCTCCAGACCTTCGGCTGGCTCTATTCCCGGATCACGAACCCGACCGTGGCCGTGCTCGAGGAGAAGATCGCCAATCTCGAGGACGGCCGCGCCGCGGTGGCCTGCGCGTCGGGTCACGCGGCGCAGTTCCTCGCCTTCTTCACGCTGTTCGAGCCGGGATCGCACGTCGTCGCCTCGCGGTTTCTCTACGGCGGATCGGTCACCCAGCTGACCCGGTCGTTCGCCAGGCTGGGGTGGCACGCCGATCTCGTCGACCCCAACGATCCCGATGCCGTGGAGGCGGCGGTCCGCGAGTCGACCCGCGCCGTCTTCGTCGAGGCGCTGGCCAACCCCGGCGGCGTCGTCGTCGACCTCGAGCCCCTGGCCGAGGTCGCCCGGCGCCACCGCATTCCCCTCGTCGTCGACAATACCCTGGCGACGCCGTGGCTCATCCAGCCGATTCACTGGGGCGCGGACATCGTCATCCATTCGGCCACCAAGTTCATCGGCGGCCACGGCACGTCGATGGGGGGCGTGGTCGTCGAGTCCGGCGCCTTCGACTGGTACGCCAGCGGCAAGTTCCCGGGGATGACCGAACCGGAGCCCGCCTACCACGGACTGACCTTCGCCGAGACCTTCGGCGACTTCGGCTTCACCATGAAGGCCCGCACCGTGGCGCTGAGGGACTTCGGGCCGGCGCTCTCTCCGGCGAACGCCTTCTATCTCATCACCGGCTGCGAGACCCTGCCGCTGAGGATGCAGCGCCACTGCGACAACGCCCTCGAGATCGCCCGCTTCCTGGAACGCCATCCCGCGGTCGCTTGGGTCTCCTATGCCGGCCTCGAGACGAGTCCCTGGCACGGACTGGCGAGGAAGTACCTGCGGAACGGCTTCGGCAGCGTCTTCACCTTCGGCCTGAAACGCGGCTTCGAGGCCTGCACCCGCGTGGTCGAGGCCTCCAACCTCTTCAGCCACCTCGCCAACGTCGGCGACACGCGCAGCCTGATCATCCATCCCGCCAGCACGACGCACCGCCAGCTGACGACCGGGGAGCGCGCGGCCGCGGGTGCGGCCGACGACACCATCCGCATCTCCGTCGGCATCGAGACCGTCGACGATCTCCTGCGCGATCTTTCGCAGGCCCTGGATCGGGCCTGATCAGCGGCACACGCCCTTCGAACCCTCGGCGCACACACGTGCGCCGTCGGTCCACGTGGCGCCCGAGAGATCGGCGCCGGTCAGATCGACATCCCGCAGCACGGCGCCGGTGAAGTCGACGCCGGCGAGGTTGGCGAAGAGGAACTTGGCGTCCCGCGCCGCGATGTTCCTCATGGAGGCGCCCTCGAGGTCGGCCCTGTCGAAGCGCGCGCCCGTCAGCCTGGCGCCGTCGAAGACGGCGCCGGAGAGGTCGGATTCCACGAAGCGCGCCCGATAGCCGTCGATCCCGGAGAAGTCGGTCCCCGACAGGTCGGCATTGCTCAGCGAGGCGCCCCGCAAGTTGCCGCCGGCGACGCTCGCGCCGGGAAAGTCGATTCCCGAGAGATTGCAGGAGCGCCAGTCGACCTTCGCTACGGGAAGATCGGTGCAGCCGGCCCTCGAGGCGCCGGGCGAGGCCAACACCGCGGCCGCCAGGACCGCCGCCAGAAGCCGCACCCGCCTTCCCTGCGTCCCGGCGACGGCCGCGTCGGGCGAATCCATCCAGCACCTCCTCCCGGCACGGGTCCGTGCCGGAGCCGGGTATGCCATGACCCGGGGCCTGCGGGGCGGAAGCGCTACACGCTGTAGTACATGTCGAACTCGATGGGGTGGGTCGTGGTCTCGAAGGCCATGACCTCTTCCCACTTGAGTTCGAGGTAGCCGCTGATGAGCTCGTCGGAGAAGACCTCGCCCTTCTTGAGGAAGTCATTGTCGGCTTCGAGCGACGTCAGCGCTTCGCGCAGGCTGCCCGAGACCGTGGGCACGTCTTTCAGCTCCTCGGGCGGCAGGTCGTAGAGGTTCTTGTCCATCGCGTCGCCGGGATGGATCCGGTTCTCGATGCCGTCGAGGCCGGCCATCAGCATGGCGGAGAACGCCAGGTAGGGGTTGGCCGTCGGATCCGGGAAGCGGATCTCGACGCGCTTGGCCTTCGGCGACGTCGCGTAGGGGATGCGGCACGAGGCCGAGCGGTTGCGCGAGCTGTAGGCGAGCAGCACCGGAGCCTCGTAGCCGGGCACCAGCCGCTTGTAGCTGTTGGTCGAGGCGTTGGTGAAGGCGTTGATCGCCTTGGCGTGCCGGATGATGCCGCCGATGTAGTAGAGCGCGGTGTCGGAGAGGTCCGCGTAGCGGTTGCCGGCAAAGAGCGGCTCGCCGTCCTGCCAGATGGACTGGTGCACGTGCATGCCCGAACCGTTGTCGTACATCACCGGCTTGGGCATGAAGGTGGCCGTCTTGCCGTAGCTGTGGGCGACCCGGTGGACGACGTACTTGTAGATCTGGACGTTGTCGGCGCACTTGAGCAGCGTATCGAACGTCATGCCGAGCTCGTGCTGCGCCGGCGCCACCTCGTGGTGGTGCTTGTCGATGGGAATGCCCATGTCCGCCATGGTGGAGAGCATCTCCGAGCGCATGTCGCTCAGCGAATCGACCGGCGGAACCGGGAAGTAGCCGCCCTTCTGGCGGGGCCGGTGGGCGAGGTTCCCGGCGCCCTCGTACTCGGTGTTGTCGTTGTAGGGGCCCTCGTCGGAATCGATCTGGTAGCCCATCGAGTGGGATTCGGTCGAGAACCGCACGCTGTCGAAGACGAAGAACTCGAGTTCGGGTCCGAAGTAGGCCGTTTCGCCGATGCCGGTGTACTGCAGGTAGGCCTCGGCCCTCCTGGCGAGCGAGCGCGGATCGCGCTCGTAGTCCTGGCCCGTCGAGGGCTCGTGGATGTCGCAGTTGAGGATCAGGGTCGGCTGGGATTCGAAGGGGTCCATGACCATGGACTCCGGGTCCGGCATCAGGGTCATGTCGGATTCGTTGATGGCCTTCCATCCGGCGATCGAGGAGCCGTCGAACATGACGCCGTCGGTGAACATGTCCTCGTCCACCATCCGCGACGACAGGGTCAGGTGCTGCCACTTGCCGCGGGGATCGGTGAATCTGAGATCGACATACGGGATGTCCTCGTCCCGGATGCGCTGGAGTACACTGTCGGCGTCTGACATGACGGGCTCTCCTTGGGTTCCTTAACCTGTGACCTTGTGTTCGGGGCCACTAGACCGCGTCAGGGCCCCGTTCGCCTGTGCGGATGCGGATAGCATCCTCGACGGGAAGTATGAAGATCTTTCCGTCGCCGATGCGCCCGGTGCGGGCCGCGTCCTGGATGGCCTGAACGGCGCGGCCGACCTGGTTGTCGTCCGCCACGATCTCGATCTTCACCTTCGGCAGGAAATCGACGACGTACTCGGCGCCGCGATAGAGCTCAGTGTGGCCCTTCTGGTGGCCGAATCCCTTCACCTCCGTCACCGTGAGACCCTGCAGACCGGCCTCGTGAAGGGCCTCCTTGACCTCGTCGAGCTTGAACGGCTTGATGACCGCTTCGATCTTCTTCATGCTGGCGATCCCGTAGTTGACCACGCCCGTGACACGCCGACCCGCCCGGCAGGAACATCCGCGCCCCTGCAGGCTGTCGCGTCGCGTCGCCGCTGGCCGGACGGATCGCGGCTCGCGCAGGCACCACGTCACCCTTTGTATTCACAATCAGGCCGGCTGTCGAGGGTTTGCAGGCCGGGATCCGGGAAGGGGAAGGCGGATTTCATGAAACCGGCCAACACGATCATGGCGTCCCTGGGCACCACGGTGTTCGAGGTCATGTCGCGCCTTGCCATCGAGCACGGATCCATCAATCTGGGCCAGGGATTCCCCGACGAGGACGGACCGGAGGACATCCGCCGGGCGGCGGCGGAGGCCCTCATGGCCGGACCCAACCAGTACCCTCCGATGACGGGCCTGCCCGAGCTGCGCCAGGCCGTCTCGGCCCACGCGCGGCGCTTCTACGGACTGGAGTACGACTGGCAAAGCGAGATCGTCGTCACCTCCGGCGCCACCGAGGCGCTGGCGGACTGTTTCCTCGCGCTTCTCAACCCCGGCGACGAGGTCGTGCTGCTCGAACCGCTCTACGATTCCTACCCGCCGATGATCGAGCGGGCCGGCGCCGTCCCCCGGTACGTCACCCTTGAGCCGCCGGAGTGGGAACTCGATCCCGCGGCTCTCGAGGAGGCGTTCACGCCGCGAACGCGCATGGTCCTCCTCAATACGCCGATGAACCCCGCCGCGAAGGTGCTCGGCCATGACGAGCTGGCGCTGATCGCCCGGCTGTGCATCCGGCACGACGTCGTCTGCCTGTGCGACGAGGTCTATGAGCACCTGCTCTTCGACGGCCTCGCCCACGTCCCGATCGCCACGCTGCCGGGCATGCGCGAACGCACCCTGCGCATCGGCTCGGCGGGAAAGATCTTCTCGCTCACGGGCTGGAAGGTGGGCTGGGTCGAGGGGCCGGCCGATCTCATGGCCGCCGTCATGAAGGCCCACCAGTTCGTCACCTTCACGACCGCGCCCCACCTGCAGAAGGCGGTGGCCTTCGGGCTCGCCCGGGACGACAGATACTTCCGGGGGCTGGCCTCGGACCTCGAGGCGAAGCGCGACCGTCTCGCCGCCGGCCTGGCGGCCGCCGGTCTGGCCGTGCTTCCCTCCCGGGGCACCTACTTCGTCAACGCCGACTTCACGCCCCTGGGCTTCGACGGCGGCGACGAGGACTTCTGCCGCCTGATCACGCGGGAAGCCGGCGTCACCGCTGTTCCGGTGAGCGCCTTCATGCGCCGGGGCAGGATCGATCACCTCGCGCGATTCTGCTTCTGCAAGCGGGACGACGTCCTCGACGCCGCCGCCGACAGGCTGCAGCGCTTCCTCGCCTGAAGCGATCGTGGCCAGGACATGACCGATGTCACCGCGCGCGCCGTGCTCGGCGGCACCACTGATGTCGGTATGCAGCGGCTTGATTGCATCGCAATCGTTGCTTCAATTGGGTTTCTGAAAGAATGGAGGACTTGGCCCTGGCGAGCATCACGATTCGCAGCCTCGACAACGGCGTGAAGACGCGCCTGCGCGCGCGCTGGCAAACACCACCGTTCCATGGAAGAGGAAGTGCGACCGATTCTGTGCAGTGCAGTGGGGCGGGAGGCGGATTCGCGGACCCTCGCGAGTATCGCGCGCTCGTACTTCGGGCCGAACAACGGCGTGAGCCTGGAGTTGCCTTCTCGCGAACCTGGGCGCGAGCCGCCGTCCTTCGATTGAGCAGCGGCTGTGTCCGTACTTCTCGACACCAATGTGGTGCCCGCTTCGGCTGTCGAGGCGTAGGCAGCCGGTCACGCACTGGAAGACTGCCCGGTGCGCGGCGTCCGTTCAGGATTCCCGGAGGATCTCCCGTGCGGGATACGCAGGGACGTCCTGCACCCGATCACGGCTTGAACCAGGTCCGCAGTCGGCCTGCGCCCGGTTCCGCTCCGGTCGGTCAGGGCCGGCTTCAGCCGAGATAGTCGCTCATGCGGCGGGCCGATTCGCGGATGTTGTCCATGGAGGCGGCGTAGGAGAGGCGCAGGAAGCCCTCGCCCATGGCGCCGAAGCTGGTGCCGTGGACCGTGGCGACGCCGCACTCCTCGAGCAGGGCCTGTCCGAGCTCCCAGGAATCGCGTCCCGTTCCGGCGATGTTGGGGAAGGCATAGAACGCTCCGCCGGGCATGACGCAGCGGAATCCCGGGATGGCGTTCAGCAAATCGATGATCACGCCGCGGCGCTCCTCGAAGGCCCGGCGCATGGTCTCGACGCTGTCCTGCGGGCCGGTGAGGGCGGCAAGGCACGCCATCTGGGTGGCAGCGTTGGTGCAGGAGTTGGCGTTGACGATCATCTTGTCGATGGCCTCCACCAGGCTCTTCGGCCACACGCCGTAGCCGGCCCGCCAGCCGGTCATGGCGTAGGTCTTGGACCAGCCGTCGAGCAGGATGAGGCGGTCGCGGATCGATTCGTATCCCAGCAGGCTGCGGTGCGCCCTGTTGTCGAAGACGAGCCGGCAGTAGATCTCGTCGGAGAGGACCGCGACCTCGGGAAAGTCCTCGAGACCGGCAACGAGGCGGTCGAGCTCGTCGTCGTCGATGACGCCGCCGGTGGGATTGCCGGGGCTGTTGATGATGACCAGCCGCGTGCGCTCCGACAGCTTCGAGAGCACTTCGTCGGCGCTGAAGGAGAACAGCCTGTCCTCGTGAAGCTCGATTGCGACGGGCGTGGCGCCGGAGTAGCGGATCATCGATTCGTAGATCGGGAATCCCGGATTGGGGTAGAGGATCTCGTGGCCCGGCTGACCGAACATGAGGATGGCGAAGAACATCGTCATCTTGCCGCCCGGGACCACCATGACCTGTTCCGGGGAGACCTCGACGCCGCGGTACTCGAGGATGTCGGCCGCCACCGCCTCGCGCAGGGGCATGATGCCCGGAGCCGGCGTGTACCCGTGATGGCCGTCCCGCAGGGCCTTGACCGCCGCCTCGACGATGTGGTCCGGCGTGCGGAAATCCGGCTGGCCGATGCCGAGATTGATGATGTCGCGCCCTTCGGCGGCGAGCTGGTTGGCGCGGGCGAGCACGGCAAAGGCCGTTTCCGAGCCCATGTTCCGGAGGTTGTCGGCGGGAATCATGTCTGGTCCGTGGTATCCTTGGAGGCGGGTTGACCGCGGGCGGCCCGGGGCGTAGAGAACTGCGCTCGGCGGGGCCCCTCATGGTGGCTATAGCTCAGTCGGTTAGAGCGCCTGGTTGTGGTCCAGGAGGCCGTCGGTTCGAATCCGACTAGCCACCCCGAAACTTGCACCCGGTGCCGCCCCGGATTTGCGCGTTTGCGACACCGGCCCGTCAAGCCGCGACATGCGGACGGCGCCTCAGGAGCCGACGTCGAGCGGTTCGGCGTCGCCGAGTTCCGGGATGGGTCCGTCGTAGAAGGGCAGGCGGTCCCTTCTGGGAGACCAGGTTCCGCTGTCGACGAGGTGGCGGACGTGGGCGGCGATCTCCTCGAGCGTGGCGAACCAGACGTCGCCCTTCTCGTGCATGTAGCGAATCAGGTTCCTCATCTCGCGGGCCCGCGCCAGGCGCCCGCTGAGGAACGGGTGCCACACCGAGATCCACAGGCCGCCGAACTCCCAGGCGGCGTCGAACTCCTCGCGGAAGACCTCGTGGGCCCGGCGCGCCGGGCTGATCGGCATCAGGGTGTCGAACTCCCGCGAGAACTGGAAGTGCGGCCAGTCGTCCAGCCCGTAGTGGCTCGGCAGCTCGACGACCGTGCCGCGGCCATTGCCGATGAGGTAGGGGATGTCGTCGCCGAAGAGCGAGGCGTCGTAGAGCAGGCCGGCGTCGATGAGGATGTCGAGGGTGTTGCGGGAGAAACGGTAGGTGGCGGCGCGGTATCCCGCGGGCCTCCTCCCCGTCGCGCGGACGATGACGTCGAGGCTGCGCTCGAACCAGGCGCGCTCCTCGCCGGCCGGCATCTCGTTGGCGTGCTCGTGGAGGTAGTGATGGTGGCCGATCTCGTGACCGTCGGCGAGGATGGCCGCCACGGCCGCCGGGTAGCGCTCGATACACCATGCCGGCAGGAAGAAGGTCTGGCGCATGGCGAACTCGCGGTAGAGGGCGACGAGCCGCGGCACGGCGACCTCGGGGCCGTAGCGCAGGGCCGACAGGGCGGCGACACGGGTATCCGCGGTGCGGTGGTACGCCAGGTGGAGGATGGAGTCGGCGTCCATGTCGAACGTGAAGGCGACGGCGCAGCGGGCGCCGCCGGGCCAGGGTGGAGGATTGTCGATCACCCGCCGTCTCCCCCGCCGGCCTCCCGGTCTGCGCCCAGGCGGGTGTAGAGAAGGCTGAGCGCCGAGACGACGAGGCACATCAGGACGATGTTGATGATCATGTTGACGTAACCCACGACGATCGAGACGGCGGCGCCGAGCTCGCGCTGGGCGATCGCGGTGCTCAGCTGGAGCAGGACGACGCCGGCGACGACGAGAGGAACGGAGACCAGGATCAGGGACGCCGATATGCGGATGCCGTTGCCCCGCGTGGCGCGCCAGCTCATGATGAGGTCGGCTCCCCTGCCCACGGCGATGGCCGGCAGGACCAGCACGGAGCGGGCCACGATGATGATGGCGGGCAGCATGCCGGCAAGGAAGGCGACCGTCTGCAGGAGAAGGCCCGAGATGCCGAGAGCCGAGGCGAGCACCGTGGCGACGACGCCGGTCAGCACGTAGAGGCCCATGACCACGAGGATCGCCAGGAACACGCTGATGACCGCGTAGAGGAACTCGGCGAGGCCGAAACGGATGTAGATGCGGCGCTTCGCCGGATCGAAACCGGTCAGCAGGACGCGGTGCCAGGCCACGGCGATCATCGCCTGGACCATGAGCCCGGCCATGCCGAGGAGCGCCAGCCGCATCATGCCTCCCGGAGCGATGACCGCGCCGTCGCCCTCGACCGGTGCCGGCGCGGCCAGATGCGCCGCGACGGCGATGATCAGCACCGGGAACCAGGCCAGGCGCAGGATCGTGTCGAGGCCCTTCCAGGTCTGCCGGAGGGCGAGCCCCGTCAGGGTCAGCGGATTGATCTGAACTTGGTTCATGGCGCGGTCCCGGCCCCGGATTTGCCGCAGCCTAGCAGACCCGGCTACCGGTGTGCGATTCCGCGGACGGGCGCCGTCGTCCCGCAGCTTGCGGACCGGGCGATGTTCCTCTTATAGTCCACCCCGGCGATGGACGACCTCTTCGATTCGAGACCCGGCGACGGGACAGACTACACGGCCGAAGACATCGAGGTCCTCGAAGGTCTCGATCCCGTGCGCCGCCGTCCGGCGATGTACATCGGCGGCACCGACGATCACGGCCTCCACCACCTCTTCGCCGAGGTTCTCGACAACGCGATGGACGAGGTCGTGGCGGGCTTCGCGAACCGCATCGATGTCGAGCTCGCGGCCGACGGAACCTGCATCGTCCAGGACAACGGCCGCGGCATTCCCGTCGACCCCCACCCGACGGACCGCAGGCTCTCCGCCCTCGAGGTCATCCTCACGACCCTTCATTCCGGGGGCAAGTTCTCAGGCAAGGCCTACACCACCTCGGGCGGCCTCCACGGCGTCGGCGTCAGCGTGGTCAACGCCCTGTGCGACCGGCTGACCGTCGAGGTGGCGCGGGACCGCGTCCTGTGGCGCCAGGCTTATGGCCGCGGCGAGCCGCTCTCGCCGCTGGAGGAGGCGGGCCGGGTCTCCAACAGGCGCGGCACGCGGATCGCCTTCCACCCCGATCCGCAGATCTTCGGCGCGCGCGCGGCCTTCCGCGCCTCCCGCCTGTTCCGGATGGCGCGTTCCAAGGCCTACCTCTTCAAGGGCGTGGAGATCCGCTGGACGTCGGCTCCGGACCTCGTGGACGGCGAAACGCCGGCCGAGGCCGTCTTCCGCTTTCCCGGGGGCCTCGGCGATTTCCTGGAGGTCGTCCTCGGCACGCGCGCCTCCCTCAACGCCAGGCCCTTCACCGGCAGCGCCCGGCTCGGCGGCGGGGAGGGGCACGCCGAATGGGCCGTCGCCTGGCCCGCCGACGGCGACGGCTACGTGTCGACCTACTGCAACACGGTTCCCACGCCCCAGGGCGGCACCCACGAGAACGGCTTCCGCAGCGCCCTCCTGCGGGCGCTGCGCGCCTACGGCGAAAGGGTCGGCGCCAAAAAGGCCGAGAAGCTCAACGCCGACGACGCCGCCGCCGGCGCCGTCATCCTGCTGTCCGCCTTCGTCCAGGAGCCCCAGTTCCAGGGACAGACCAAGGAGAAGCTGGTCAACCCGGAGATCGCCCGCCTCGTCGAGAGCGCCGTGCGCGATCACGCCGACCACTTCCTGGCCGGCGATCCCGAGAGCGCCAACGAAATCCTGCGCGTGGCCCTGGAGAGGATGGAGGACCGCCAGCGCCGCCGGCAGGAAAAGGAGGTGCGGCGCAAGGCCCCGGCCCGCCGGCTGCGCCTGCCCGGCAAGCTCGCCGACTGCACGCGCCAGGAGCCCCGGGGCACCGAGCTCTTTCTCGTCGAGGGCGATTCGGCGGGCGGCTCGGCCAAGCAGGCCCGCAACCGGGAGACCCAGGCCGTGCTGCCGCTGCGCGGCAAGATCCTCAACGTCGCCAGCGCTTCCGACGACAAGAAGCGCGGCAACCAGGAACTCAAGGACCTCGCCCAGGCGCTGGGCTGCGGTCTCGGCCGGAACTACCGCGACGGCGACATGCGCTACGACCGCATCGTCATCATGACGGACGCCGACGTCGACGGGGCGCACATCGCCTCGCTGCTGATCACCTACTTCTACCGGGAGATCCCCGACCTTATCCACGAGGGGCGCCTCTATCTCGCCGTGCCGCCGCTCTACCGCCTCACGAGAGGAACCGACGTGGTCTACGCGCGCGACGAGCGTCATCGCGACGAGATCCTCGAATCGCACTTCGACGGCAGGGGCAAGGTCGAGATCAGCCGCTTCAAGGGCCTGGGCGAGATGCCGGTCGCCCAGCTCAAGGAGACCACGATGGACCCGGCGAGCCGCCTGCTGCTGCGCGTGGACATCGCCCAGGAGGCGCGCACCAGCACGCACCGCGTCGTCGAGAACCTCATGGGACGCAGGCCCGAGGAGCGGTTCAACTTCATCCGCCGGCATGCCGGCAAGGCAGGTCACCTTGACATTTGAACGCCTGATCTGGCGGGCCGCCGCCGTCGCAACACTCGCCGCGCTGCTGTCGTGCGCCCCGTTGACGACCGTGCGCAACGCCGGGCAGGAAGCGCTCTATTCGCCGTCGCTGTTGCGCGGGCTTGCCGCCGCGGACGGGGGACTGGCCCTGCGGGTCGTCGCCCCGGCGCAAGGACCCCGCTGGGAAGAGGGCGTCCGGCAAGCGCTCGCCGGCATCGCCCGGCTGCCGTTCGCCTCGCTGGCCGACGACCGCGGGAACGCCGTCTTCCGCCTCCTGGCCGTCATCGACGCGCCGGTCTCCCTGTCGGCGGACAGGGCCTGCGGCGGCGGGAGCGGGACGCTGGCGCCGGTCGACGGCCGCTCCCATGTCCTCGTCGCCCTGTGCCATGGCGACCGTGCCGTGGCCCGCGCCCGTGCGGTGGCCGAAGGCACCCTCGCGCCCGCCTCGGACCTGCTGGCGCGCGCCGTCGAGGCGGCCGCCCTCCAGGCCTTTCCCCCCGAGGCTCCAGGCGATCACATGCCCGAGCAGATCATCATCATCGTGCCCCCAGGCGGTTGACCTTGCCGGTGTCCGGGGGTATCAGCCCCCATCGGCCCACGGGGCCGGAGACGGAAACCATCACGCGCATGACATTCGAAGACCTCGGACTGGGCCAGGAAGTCCTGTCGGCAATCGCCAGGGCCGGCTACCGCGAGGCCACACCGATCCAGAAGCAGGCCATCCCCATCGCCCTCCAGGGGCGGGATCTTCTCGGGTGCGCCCAGACCGGCACGGGCAAGACCGCCGCGTTCGTTCTGCCTCTGGTGGACATCCTCATCGGAGGCAAGGCCAAGGCGCGCATGCCGCGGGCCCTCATCCTCTCGCCGACCCGCGAGCTGGCGCAGCAGACCCTGGAGAACTTCCGCATCTATGCCCAGTTCACCGATCTCAACGCGGCGCTTCTGATCGGCGGAAGCGACTTCAGGCAGCAGGAGCAGGCGCTCTCCGGCAATGTCGACATCCTGATCGCCACGCCCGGCCGCCTCATCGACATGGTCGAGCGGGGCAAGGTCCTTATGGTGGGCGTGAAGCACCTCGTCATCGACGAATCGGACAGGATGCTGGACATGGGGTTCATCCCGGACGTCGAGCGCATCTGCGACATGCTGCCGAAGCTGCGTCACACGCTGATGTTCTCGGCGACCATGCCCAGGGAGATCCGCAAGCTCGCCGACCGGTTCCTCCACAACCCCAAGGAGGTCACCGTGACGCCGCCGGCCTCGCCGGCGGACACCGTGGACCAGTCCCTCGTCATGGTCGAGGACCACAGGGAAAAGGAGCGGGCCCTGCGCCGCCTGCTCGCCATGGAGGCGGTCAGGAGCTCGATGGTCTTCGCCAACCGCAAGAAGGATGTCGACAGCCTCCACGGGTACCTCGGCCGCCACGGCATCGACGCCGTGCGCATGCAGGGCGACATGTCGCAGCGCGAGCGCGAGCAGGCGCTCGCCGCCTTCAGGGACGGCACGTCGAGCACCCTGGTGTGCACGGACGTGGCGGGACGCGGCATCGACGTCTTCGGCGTCAGCCACGTCATCTGCTACGACGTTCCGGTCAACGCGGAGGACTACGTCCACCGCATCGGCCGGACCGGACGTGCCGGCATGCGGGGATGCTCCTACATGTTCGCGACACCGGCGGACCGGGAGGCGCTCGACGCCGTCACCCGGCTCATCGCGCGCAAGCTGCCGCTCTTCGAGATCGAGGGCATCCGCCATGCGGCCATGGGCGACTCGCCGGAGAGGAAGACCAGGCGCCGGCGCTCCGGGCGGACGCCGCAAAAGGACGCCGCCGCTCCCCCGCAGCGCGCCGAAGAACCCGACGAAATCGTGCAGGATGCCGACGGCCTGCCGTTCGGCGAGGGACCGTTCGTGCCGGCTTTCCTGCTTCGCCCGGTGACCGCCGGGGAGCGCTCCGAGTAAGGCCGGATCGAGGGGGGATGCAGGAGTAATGCCGCGAGGAAACGAGATACGCAGCGCCATGCGGCGCGGCAGGAAACAGCTCGGCGCGTGGGTCAACATGGAAAGCCCGATCGCCACCGAGATCATGGCCGGCGCCGGGTTCGACTTCATCATGATCGACCAGGAGCACGGTCCCGGCAACGCGATGACGGCGATCGCGCAGCAGCAGGCCATCCGTGCCGGCGGCACCGATATCGCCATGCTGCGCGTCTGGGACAACGACGCCCAGCTCATCAAGAAGGCTCTCGATACCGGCATCGACGGGCTCATGGTGCCGCTCGTCGAGACGGCGGAGGCGGCCCGTTCGGTCGTCGACGCCTGCCGGCTGCCGCCGCACGGCGCGCGCGGCGTGGCGCCGGGCAACGTCCGCGCGGCGCGCTACGGCTACGAGAAGGACGCGTTCATCGAGAACCGCGGGCTCGACGTCCTCGTCATCACCCAGGTCGAGACCGAGGCGACGGTCGCCAACCTCGGCGACATCGGCGCGACGGACGGGATCGACATGCTGTTCATCGGGCGCAACGACCTTTCGAGCAGCATCGGCCGCTTGCACGACCAGACCTCGCCGGAGGCCGCGGAGCTGCTCGGCGATGCGGAGCGGCGGATCAGGGAATCCGGCCGCCTGCTGGGGGGCATTCCGGCTCCATTCGACAGTGCGGCGGCGATGTTCGAGCGCGGCTACGACCTCGTGATCGCGGTGGCCGATCATGCGCTGCTGCGCGACGGCGCCCTGGCGGCGGTGGCTTCGCTGAAGGACCGCTGATGGCGGATTTCCGCCCGGTTCTCGAGCGGGCGCTGAGGCGGACCGGCGGCGCCGAGGCTCTCGAAGCCCGCCTCCCGGTGCCGAGGAACGCCGCCGATCTCGCCGCCACCGGCGACGACCGCCTTCTTTCGGCCATGTGCCTGCGGATCTTCCGCGCGGGCCTGAAGCACTCCCTCGTCGACGCCAGGTGGCCCGCCTTCGAGGACGCCTTCTTCGGCTTCGCGCCCCGGAAGGTGGCCATGATGAGCGACGAGGACCTCGACGCCTGCATGGCCAACCGGGCCCTCATCCGCCACTGGGGCAAGATCCAGGCGGTGCGCGGCAACGCCACCGTCATGTGCGGCAAGGCGCGGGAACACGGCAGCTTCGCGCGCTGGCTGGCCGACTGGCCCGTCGACGACATCGTCTCCCTGTGGGGATGCCTGGCGAGGGACTTCAGCCAGATGGGCGGCAACTCGGCGCCGTCGTTCCTGAGGATGGTCGGCAAGGATACCTTCGTGCCCACCGGCGACGTCGTGCACGGGCTGATCGATCTCGGCATCGTCGACCGCGCGCCCTCGGGCAAGGCGGCGCGCCTCCGGGTCCAGGCGGCCTTCAACGCCTGGGCCGCCGGGACGGGCCGCCCGCTGTGCCAGCTTTCCATGATCCTCGCCCTTTCCGTCGATGGCCGATGACGGCGGCGTTCCCGCCGCCGCGCGCGTCGTCATCGTCGGCGGCGGCATCATGGGCACCGGCCTCGCCCACGGCCTCGTCGCCGAGGGTTGCCGCGACGTCGTCCTCTTCGAAAAGGCGGAACTGACCTCCGGCTCGACCTGGCACGCCGCCGGGCAGATCACCCACTCGACATCGAACTTCGCTCTCGGCAGGTGTGTCGGCTACAACATCGGCCTCTATTCCGGCGCGCTGGAGAAGGAGTCCGGGCAGCCCGTGACCTGGCACGGTTGCGGATCGCTGCGCCTGGCCTACACGGGCGACGAGATGGACTGGCTGCGGCACACCCTGAGCGTGGGCGCGGCGCTGGGCTTCGCCATGGAGATCGTCGGCCCCGGGCGCATCGCCGAGCTCCATCCCTTCTACGTTCTCGACGGCGTCCGGGGCGCCCTCCATACACCCGACGACGGCCATGTCGACCCGTCGGGCGTCGTCCAGGCCTTCGCCGCCGTGGCGCGACGCGCCGGCGTCGCCATCGTGCGCCGCTGCCGCGTGACCGACATCCGCCGGCGCCCCGGCGGCGAGTGGCTGGTCGCGAGCGAACGCGGAGACGTCGTCTGCGAACACGTCGTCAACGCCGCCGGGACCTATGCCCGGCAGGTCGGCGCGTGGACCGGCCTCGAGCTGCCGATGACGTCGATGACCCACCACTATCTCGTCACAGAGCCCGTGCCCGGGTTCCGCGCCCTCGATCGCGAGCTGCCCGTGGTCCGCGACGACCGGGAGGTCTCCGGCTACGTCAGGATGGAACAGCAGTCCGGGCTCATCGGCATCTACGAGAAGGAGAATCCGAACGCGGTCTGGGTCGATCACTGCCCCTGGGAGGCGGAGAACGAGCTCTTCGCGCCCGACTGGGAACGGATCATGCCATGGCTCGACAGGGCCATGGAGCGCATGCCGGTGCTGCGCGACGCCGGCATCCGGCGCGTCGTCCACGGCGCCATCTCCCATCCGCCGGACGGCAACCCGCTGATCGGGCCTGCGCCCGGGGCGCAGAACTACTGGTGCTGCTGCGGCACGCAGATCGGCATCGGCTGGGGGCCGGGACTGGCGCGGGAGCTGGCGCGCTGGATCGTCCATGGCGCCGCCGACCTCTCGATGCGCGAGTTCGACCCGCGGCGGTTCGGCGCCTGGGCGTCGCCGGCCTGGCAGGTGATCAAGGCGAAGGAGGACTACTGCCTGCGCCACGAGACTCCCTTTCCGCACTACAACAGGCCGGCGGGACGGCCGCTGAGGCCGTCGCCGCTCCACGGGCGCAACAGCGGGGCCGGGGCCGTGTTCGAGGAGGTCTGCGGCCACGAGAGGCCCCGCTGGTTCGCCCGCGGCGGCGTCGCGGCGCGCGACCACTACTCCTTCAGGAGGACCGCCGTCGACGGCCTCGTCGCCGCGGAGGTCCGCGGCGTACGGGAACGCGCCGGCCTCATGGACATCACCGCCTTCGCCAGGGTCGAGGTCCGGGGAGCGGACGCCATGGCGTGGCTCGACGGCCTCGTCGCCAACCGCCTGCCCCGCCGCGACGGGGGCATCGTCCTCGCCCACATGCTCAACCACCGGGGGCGCATCGAGCTCGAGCTCACCGTGGTGCGGATGACGGCGGAGCGCTTCTGCCTCATGGCCGCGGCCTTCTTCGAGCGGCGCCTTCTCGACCACCTGGCGGCGCATCGGCGAGCGCACGCGGTCGAGATCGTCAACCGCTCCGACGACTGGGCGTCGCTCTCCCTCCAGGGGCCGCGGTCGCGCGAGGTGCTCGCCGCCGCCACCGGCGCGGCCCTCGACAACGCCTCCTGGCCCTGGATGGCGGCACGCAGGACGGCGGTTGCCGGTCAGGCCGTGTGGGCGATGCGCATGTCCTACGTCGGCGAGCTCGGCTGGGAGATCCACGGACCCCGGGAGCGCCTCGCGGCGGTCCACGACGCGCTCATGGACGCCGGCGAACGCCACCGGATCGTCCCCTTCGGGTCCTTCGCCATGAACGCGATGCGCATGGAGAAGGCGTTCAGGGGTGCGACGGAACTCACCAACGAGGTGACCCTGCCCGAGGCCGGGGTGATGCGTTTCGCGAAGCTCGACAAGGGCGAGTTCCTCGGCCGCGCGGCGACCGCGGCGTGCCTGGAGCGTCCCCCGAGGTGGTCATGCGCCTACCTTGCCGTGGAGAGCGACGGCGACAGCGACGGCCACGGCGGCGAGGCCGTGGTCCGCGGCGGCCGCACGGTGGGAACCGTCAGCTCGATCGCCTTCGGCCACTGGACCGGCCGGCTTCTCGCCTTCGCCTATGTCGGGCCCGGCGTCTCGCAGCCGGGCACCCGCCTCGAGGTCGTCATCATGGGGCGGCCGCGGGCCGCGGTCGTGCTCGGCGAGGCCGTCCACGATCCGGCGAACCGGCGTCCCCGCGCGGATGCCGGTCACGCCGCGACCTGATGCCGGCGCCGCTCACTTGCGGACGCTGTGGACGTAGACGAACCAGTAGACGAGCCCGACGAGAACCCCGCCCCCGAAGACGTTGCCGAGGATCACGGCCACGAGGTTGAGGAGAATGCCCCCGGCGTCGGCCGTCGGCGCCGCCGCGTCGACGACGCCCTCGGTCAGGACGTCGATCATCACGGCGTGGGCGAAAAAATAGACATTGGCGATCGAGTGCTCGAACCCGGCGGCGACGAAGGTCGCGACAGGCAGGAAGATGGCGAGGATCTTGTCCGTCGTCGACGCGGCGCCGTAGCTCAGGTAGACCGCCAGGCAGACCAGGGCGTTGCACAGCACGCCGAGAAAGAAGGCCCGCACGACGGGCAGATCGGCCTTGGCCGCGGCAATGGCGACGGTGACGCGGCCGGCTCCGCCGTTGTCGAGGAGGTGGTGGCCCGCGAGGAACACCAACACCGCGATAGCGAGCGCTCCGGCGATGTTGCCGACGCACACGAGGCTCCAGGCGCGCGCCAGCGTCCAGACGCTCATTCGCCCGCCCGCCACCGCCATCACCATGAGAACGTTGCCGGTGAAGAGTTCCGCGCCGCCGAGCACGACCAGGATCAGTCCCAGGGTGAACCCCAGGCCCCCCGCCATGCGCATCAGGCCGAACGGCACGTCGTCGAGTCCCGTCCAGATGGTGATGGACGCCAGGGCCCCAAGGCCGATGAACGACCCCGCCATGATCGCCAGTACGATGAGGCGGGCCGGCGCCATCCTCGCCTTGACGAGGCCGACATCCTCGGCCTTGAGCGCGACATCCTTGGGGAGCAGGACGCCTTGCGAACCGGACCTCTCGCCGTTCTCGGCCATCGCCTGCCACTTCCCCCGCCTCGATCCGCATCTTGCGTGTCCGGCGGGCCTGCGACAACCCGCGAAGGGCCTGCGCAACGCTGGCATCCTCACCCCTCTTGCGTGAAAATGCCGTCTTCCCAGGGGAGCCGATGCTTGACAGCCGTCCACGACCATCTCGACCTTGCGCGCTATCCCCTCGACAGCCCGCACCTCATGGACGGCCTCGTCGAGCGGTGCCGTGAGGGTCTCGACCGCCGGGGTCTGTTCAGCCTTCCCGGGCTGGTGAAGGCGGACTCGATCGCACACGCCGCGGCCGAACTCGGGGCCGCGGTGCGCGACCAGTCGTTCCACCACTGCCGCGCCCACAACGTCTTCTTCGAGGACTCCCCCGCCGGCATCGCCGGGGACCACCCCGCGCTGGCGCTCCAGCGGACCTCCGGACGGACGGTGTGCGACGACCGGATCGGCCAGTCCCTCGTCCACGCCCTCTACGAGTGGCCGCCGCTCAGGGAGTTCCTGGCCCGGGTCACGGGACGCGAGCGCCTCCATCTCATGGCGGACCCGCTCGCCCGGGTCAACGTCATGAGCTACCGCGACGGCGAGGGGCTCGGCTGGCATTTCGACCGCTCGGAGTTCACCACGACGCTGCTGATCCGCAAGCCCGATTCCGGCGGCGTCTTCGAGTACCGCCGCGGCCTGCGCAACGGCGGCTTCGACCTCGACGGCATCGCCCGCCTCCTCGAAGGCGACGATCCCGCCAGGCAGGAGCTCGTCCTCGAGGCGGGCACCCTCAATGTCTTCCGGGGCCGGGACACCGTGCACCGCGTGACGCCGGTCGCCGGCGCGGTCGACCGCCTGGTGGCGGTCTACTCCTACTACGACCGTCCGGACGTCCTCTTCAGCGACGAGGAGCGCATCGGCTTCTACGGGCGCAAGGGCTGAAGGCCATGGAGGGGTTTGTCGCAAGAGGCGACATCTGTTCGTTCCGCGAGGTCCGCGAGCTCTCCAGGCGCTCGGACGCCAGGGGGCTTCTTCAGCTCGCCTCGCACCTGGCCGCTATCGGGGCGGCGGCCGTGCTGGTCTGGCTGGCGTCCGGCCACTGGTGGCTTCTCCTCCCGGCGCAGGTCGTTCTGGGCATCCTCGTCACCTTCCTCTTCTGCCCGCTCCACGAGACGATTCACCGGACCGTCTTCCGCACGCGCCGGCTCAACGACCAGGTGGCGTGGGTCCTGGGCTTCGTGGTCTTCCTGCCCTCCTTCTGGTTTCGCTGCTTTCATTTCGAGCATCACCGCAAGACCCACCTGCCGGGCGCCGATCCGGAGCTGGACTTTCCCAAGCCCGCGACGAGGCTGGGCTTCATCTTCTATCTCACCGGCATCCGCTCGTTCTGGTGGGGCAGTCTCGGCACCATTGTGCGCCACGCCGCGGGGCGCGTGACGGACGGCTTCGTGACGGACGAGGCGGCGCGGCGCAGCTGCATCCTGCAGGCGCGCTGCCAGCTTGCCGGCTACCTTGCCATCGCCGCCGGCGCGGTGGCGGCGTCGAGCCTCGCGCCGCTCGTCTACTGGATCATTCCCCTGGCGCTCTCCGCATGGTCGCTCCGCCTCTTCCTGCTGGCCGAGCACACCCTGCTGCCCCACGGCCCCGACATGCTCCTGAACACGCGGACCATGCGCACCAACCCGGTGGTGCGCTGGCTCAGCTGGAAGATGTCGTACCATACCGAGCACCATGTCTTTCCCTCGGTGCCGTTCCACAATCTCCACCGGGCCTTCGACCGGGTCCGCCCGCGCCACGGCCACATCATTCCCGGCTACGCGGCCTTCGTCCGGCAGTACTGGGCGTCGCTGACGTAGCCTGCCTGGAGAGCGAGCCATGTCCTTTCGGGTGCTGACGGCCCAGTTCATGCACGAGACCAACACCTTTGCGGCAGTCGGCACCGATCTCGCCGCCTTCGAGCGCATGGTGCTGTGCCGCGGAGCCGGCGACATCGCCGCCCGGCTCGGCGGCACCAACACCGAGACCGCCGGCATCATGGACGCGGCGGCGGAGCACGGCTGGGACCTGGTGTTCACCGTCGCGGCCATGGCGAACCCCCTGGGCCCGGTGACCGACGAGGCCTTCGAGCACATCGCCGGCCTCATCGAGGCCGGAGCGCGGGACGCCGGACCGCTGGACGGCGTCGCCCTGGCGCTGCACGGCGCCATGGTGACCGAAAGCCACGAGGATGCGGAGACCGAGCTCGTCCGCAGGCTGCGGCGGATCACCGGACCCGATGTCCCCTTCGCCGTCACCCTCGATCTCCATGCCAATGTCGGGCTGGAGTTCGCCGGGCTGGTGGACATCGCGCTGAGCTACCTGACCTACCCCCACATCGACATGAGGGAGCGGGCGCGGCGCGCCGGCGACCTGCTGCAGCGGACAATGGCGGGCGGGATCCGGCCCGCGGTCGCATGGGCGCGGCGCCCCATGATCCAGGGTGCCGACGGCGGCCGCACGGACGTCGAGCCGATGATCTCGCTGCAGCGCCGGGCCGCCGGGGCCATGGCGGCGGACCCGCGGATTCTCGACATCTCGATCAACGCCGGTTTCAGCCAGGCGGACATCGCCAACGTCGGGCCGAGCGTGCTGGTGACGGCCGACGGCGCCGGCACGGCCTTCCGGGACGTCGCCGAGAGCCTCATGGACGACATCTGGGAGAGCCGCGACGTCGTCAACAACCGCTATCTTGCGGTGGCCGAGGCGGCGGACGAGGCGCGGCGCTTCAACTGGCGGGGCAAGCCGCTCGTCATCGCCGACTACGCCGACAATCCCGGCGCCGGCGCCTACGGCGACGCCACCAACCTTCTTGCGGCGATGCTCGACGCGCGCCTCGAGGACGCCTGCTTCGGCGCTCTCCACGATCCCGCCGCCGCCGGGGAGCTCGTGGAGACCGGCGTCGGCGGCAGGCTGGAGCTGACTCTTGGCGGCAAGACCGATCCCTCGTTCGGGGGACCGCCGCTCCTGCTCGCCGGCGAGGTGATCGCGGTGAGCGATGGCGCCACGGTCCTCGACGGTCCGATGTTCGCCGGCATGACCAAGAGCTTCGGGCCGACCGCGGTGTTCCGCACGGGCGGGGTCGACGTGCTCGTGGTCTCCAATCTCATGCAGATCATCGACGTGCAGCAGTTTCTCGCCCATGGCATCGATCCGCGGTCGAAGAGGGCGGTGGCGCTCAAGTCGATGCAGCATTTCCGGGCGGCCTTCGAACCCATCGCCGAGCGGGTCATCGTCTGCGATTCGGGTGGCCTGGCGACGCCGGACCTGGCGCGTTTCACCTACCGCAACGTCCGCCGGCCCATCTACCCGCTGGACCCCGAAAGCGCCTTCCGGTGAACGAGCGCTACGAGATCACGCGCGAGGTCCTCGTCGCAGGCACGCTGTCGCGCCACATGGAGGAGGCGGTCGAGGCGGGTCTCGTGGTCATGACGCCCGAGAACGAGAGGGAGGAGGGGCGCCTGCGGCACCTTGCCCCGCATCCTCCGGGCGAGGACCTCTTCGTCTTCGGCTTCGGTTCGCTGATGTGGAATCCGGCCTGCCGCGTCGCCGGCCGCCACCGGGCCCTGGTGAGGGGCTGGCACCGCCGCTTCAACCTGTGGACCCATCTCGGCCGCGGCAGCCCGGACTTCCCGGGCCTGTCGCTGGGCCTCGAGCCCGGCGGCGCGGTCAGGGGCATGGCCCTGCGCATCGAGGCCGGCATGATCGAGAGCGAGACGAGGATCCTGTGGCGCCGCGAGATGTTCGCCGGCGCCTACGTCCCCGTCTGGGTGCGGGCCGAACTCGACGATATCACGGTGCCGGCGGTGAGCTTCGCCATCAACCGGGCCTACATGCGCTACGCCCACCGCGTTCCCTTCGCCGTCCAGGCCCGCCACATCGGCCGCGCCGAGGGGCCCCTGGGGCCCTGCATCGACTATCTCGAGAACACCGTCGCCGTCCTCGATTCGATCGGCCAGACGCGGGGTCCCATGCACGCCCTGCTACGCGCCGCCCGGCGGGAGCGCCGGGCCGCGCCTTCCCCGCCTCGCGGATGAGGCGTAGAGTTTCCTCAAGGCGACGGCGGGGAGGCATCCGATGGCGACGGACAGTGTCCTGAAAGGGGGGTGCCAGTGCGGCGCGGTGCGCTATGCCGCGGCGGGTCCGTTGCGGAGGATCTCCCACTGCCACTGTTCGATGTGCCGCCAGCTGCACGGGGCGCTCTTCGTCACCTTCGGCGAGATCGCGCCGGAGGCCGTGACATGGAGCGGAGAGGAGCACGTGCGCGTCTACAGCAGTTCGGATGCCATCGACCGCCGCTTCTGCGGCACGTGCGGCGGCCAGCTGGCGGTCTCCGTTTCCGGCGACCCGGACATGCTCTATCTCTGCCTCGGCAGTCTCGATCCCGGCGAGGCGCCGGACCACGATCCGGATCACGAACCGCACATCTTCTGGGAGTCGCGGGTGACCTGGTACGATCCCGGCCACCCCGGTCCCCGGGTGACGGGGTACGGAGAGGGAGGCCCGTCATGACGCCGTCGCCGGAACGCCCGCTTGCCGGAGGCTGCCTGTGCGGCGCCGTGCGCTACGAGCTGACGACGGAACCCCACGACGTCTACCATTGCCACTGCTCCATCTGCCGCAAGTGCCAGGGGGCCCTGTATCTGGCCTATGCCACGGTCCCCCGCGCGTCCTTCCGGCTGCTCCGGGGCGAGGAGGCGCTTGCCACCTACCGGACGTCGCCGGACCTTCGCCGCCGCTTCTGCGGCACCTGCGGATCGCACGTCTTCGGCGAGATGGACAACGTGCCCGACGAGATCACCTTCTCCGTTGGCACGCTCGACGGCGGCGCCGATCCCGGCGGGCGCGAGGGGCGCGAGCGGCACATCTTCTGGGAATCCCGCTGCGGATGGTTCGAACCGGACGACGGCCTCGAGAGGGTGACGGAGTTCGGGACGGCGGCACCCTAGACCGCGGCCGGCAGCGCCAGGTCGGGGCGGTCCATGCGGATCTGGTTCTCGAAGGCCTTGAGGCGCTTGTAGATCGAGATGAGCTCGACGATCGTGCCCCAGGAGTTGACGAGGAACTGGAAGGAGGATTCGACGCGGTCGAAGGCGCGCAGGATCTGCTGGAGCACGCCGAGCGTGATGAGGCCTGCGACGATGGTCGGTCCCATCATGATGTAGGGCACGATCACCGAGAACTGCAGGTAGGACCACTTGGCGATGTCGAAGTAGAGGTAGTGCTTGAAGAGGCGGAAGTAGTTCCTGCGCACGTTGAAGAAGAGCTCGCCGACGGTCTCCGGCTGCGCCCGGTCCTCGTGGTCCTCTCCGAACACCAGTTCCTTGCGGTAGGCGGCCTCGACCTTCTGGTTGTTGAACTCGAGCCCCGGGAGCTTGATGCCGACGACGGCGAGCAGCACCGTGCCGGCCGCCGCGGAAACGATGGCGAGCCACACCAGGGAATGGTCGATGGCGCCGAGCCACGGCAGCTCCGTGACGTGCTCGCTCAGGGACCACAGCAGCGGGAGGAAGGCGATGAGCGTCATCACGGACCGCATGAAGGCCACGCCGAGGCCCTCGACGATGCGCGCGAAGCGCATGGTGTCCTCCTGGACCCTCTGCGCGGCCCCCTCGATGTGCCGCACCTGGCCCCAGTAGGACATGTAGTAGTCGTTCATCGCCGTGCGCCAGCGGAACACGTAGTGGCGCACGAAGAACTCGAGCAGCACGGCGATGACGATGTAGAGGCCGGCGATCTCGGCGAAGGAGAGGCACTTGGCCAGGAAATCGGGGAATGTGACCGCGCCCGGCTCGGCCAGCGCCACCTGCAGGGTGTCGTAGAAATCGCCGAACCACTCGTTGATCCTGACATCGAGCTGGACCTTGTACCATGTCACGCCGAGGATGATGGCGCTGCCGAGCAGCGACCAGTGCATCCAGCGGCGATCGGCAAAGAAGGATCGGAACATGGCAGGCCCCTTTCGCGACCGGGATGCGACCCGATAGCATGAACGGCCGTGACGGCAACACCGGCAGGCGCCATCTCCGCGGCCCGCTCGCCGCCGCCGCCTTCATGCCGCCTGCCGACGCCGCTCCGCCCCGCCGGCCGCTCGACGGCGTGCTCGCCATCGAGGGTGCCGTCCTCGAGGCCGCCGACGGGCGGGTGCGCCTGCACTTCCCCCTGGACGGCAGGCCGGACCGCTTCCCGCGCGTCGACCTCGCCTTCGCCACCCAAGGCGGCGCGCTCGTCCCTGCGGACGTCTTCCACCGCAGGCCGGATCCGGCGAGCTACTGGGACATCAGGGCCTTCGAGGGACGGCTCTGGTCGTCGCCGGACGGCCGCGACAGGGCGTGCTTTCCCTTCCGCCTCTCGTGCGAGCGCGAGAACGAGAGCCACCTGGGGCTCGCCCGCTTCGCCTGGGACGGAGAGCAGGTGAGCGAGCTCTTCGTCGAGCTGGTGACCGAGACCCAGCCCGACCACCTCCCCGAGGACCTCGATCTGTGGGGCGCGCTCGACGCCGCCTTCCATCCCCGCCGCCAGACAATCACGCCACGGAGCGGCAAGCCGTGGCCCCTTCATTCCATGGCGGAGCTCGAGGGCCTGGTTCCCGACAGCTTTCTCGATCCTCCGGCGGGCGGCATCGTCAGCGGCCTCGCGGTGGACGGGCGGATCTACGCCACGCCGATAAGGACGCGCCACGGCCCGTGGCCCTTCCCCCGCGCCGCGAGCTTCGGCGTCTGGTCGGTCACCAAGGCGGCGTTCGGCACCACGGCGCTCCTGCGGCTCGCCCGCCTGCTCGGCCCCGGGATCGCCGACACGCGCATTGCGGACGTCCTCGACGTCACGGCGGCCCACGACGGCTGGAGGGACGTCACGATCCGCCACTGCCTCGACATGGCGACCGGCATCGGCACCGCCGGGAGGAACGCCTCGCCCCCGGACATCCACGTCGACAACGTGACGGACCGCGCTCTCACGGGCGAGAGCACCCGCGCCTACCAGAGGTGGTACGCCGCCCCCTCCCGGGCCGACAAGCTCGCCGAGGCCTTCGCGGCGCCCTCCTATCCCTGGGGGCCGGGAACGGTGGCCCGCTACAGGGACCAGGACCTCTTCGTCGCCGGCGCGGCCATGGACGCGCTGTGGAAGCGCCACCGGGGAGACGGCGCGGACCTCTTCGCCATGATCGCCGAAGACGTCTTCTCGGCGATCGGCATGGAGACGGTGGACATCAACCGCACCATCGAGGCGGACGGACGGCAGGGATTGCCGCTCACCGCCTTCGGACTGTTTCTCGGTCTCGACGACGTGGCGAAGCTCGGCCGGCTGCTGTCCAACCTCGGAAACCACGAGGGCGAGCAGCTGCTCGACCGCCAGCTCGCCGAACATTGCCTGAAGTGCGAGTGGACGGGAGGACTGCCCACGGGAACCTTCACCGCCGACGGCCGCGAGGTCACCTACCGGATGGCCTACTGGCAGCTTCCCATGACGACGCGCTCGGGCCGCGACATGCGCATCGCCACCATGCGGGGATACGGCGGCCAGGTCATCCAGCCGCTCCCCAACGGCATCACCTGCTTCCGCTTCGGCCACGACAGCCCGGCCATCGAGAAACCGTTCGACGCCCTCATGCTCCCCCGCCTCGCCGACGCCCTTGTGCCCCTGTGAACGGCCCGCCCTCGTTACCGACGACGAATTCCTGCGACGACCGGCGGCTTGAGTCCGGCTGCGAGAACCCGGGATAAGGGACGATGGATGAAAGCGGGACGACACGAGGGCCGATACAGCCCGCGGAACTGGTGCCGCAGGAGGACGGTTCGATCCTCGTTACCTTTCCGGATGTGCCGAAGGCGTTGACAGAAGAGTAAACGGAGGCCAAAGCGCTGGCGCAGGCCCCGGACTGCCTTGCCGCCGCTCTCGGCGGCTACGTCGGCGCAGGGCGCGCCATACCCCGGCCATCGCCGGCGCACGGGCGGACTGCGGTCCCGCTGCCGGCGCTCGTTGCCGCGAAGATGGCGCTCTACGACACGATGCGCACCCAAGGTGTTGGCAAGACCGAACTTGCTCTTCGGCTCGGCCTATCGGAAGGCGCGGTACACTGGCTGATCGACCTTGATCACCGTTCACACATCGGCCAGATCGAAATGGCGCTCCGTGCGCTCGGCTGTCAGTTCACGGTCGGTACGCAGAAGGCACAGTCAGTGTTGAGGAGGCCTGGTAGGCGGGTGAGTGGCTTACGGCGGCAGAGGCGTGGCATTCATCGGAGGGTTGTATGTCTCGATCAGCATCACTTCCAATGATCTCCGCCCAATGTCGTCATGCACCACGCGTGCATGAATGTGAGTCGCACCCAGACGACGCGCCTCTGGCCAGCGCTCGTGCTTGATGTTCTCCGAACCCAAACGTGTTTTGAACGACACGGTTTGTCCGACATACTTGGCTTGCCACCATCGCCCATCTGTGCTTGTCCCCGCGAAGATGTAGACGCCGGGTACTTCGTTCCAGCTTGTTTGTGTGGGGTCGTAGCTGGTGAAGTCGTATCCACCCCACGAAACGACCTGCGGGCTGTTCATTGGCTGGCCGCCGGATTCGTGGGCATCCCTGCGGGTGTTTCCTTGTAAATGGCCACGGCCCAATACCAGATAGACACGACGATAAGCAGCAAAACCAGCACCAGACAATGAGCGATCATCTCCAGGACCGCCTCTGCGGATAGTGTGTAGAAGTCGTTCCCACCGACCATCGCAAGAATGATATGCCATACCGCGATCCAGGATCCTGCGAGCAGGGTCACGGCCATGGCGTTCACGCCGCTATTGGGCAGCAGCCGTGCCTTGTCCCGAACATCTGCTGTCGTCATTGCGGCGACTGCCACCAAGATGGCGACGACGACGTACAGCGGCGTTGCAGGCAGCGCCAACGCCGCTGCTTCAATACTTTCCTGCATGGTCTAAGCAACCTGAACGGCGTTCATCAGACCGTGTTCGAAGTGATCCCGATACTGCTTGCTGATTCGATCGCGGGTGCGGAATTCCCACCACCGCGAAGCCTTGCGGAGTCGATACCCTCGCTCGCTGGCTCCGTGCCTGTGCCGCGAAAGGTGAACGAGCCGCCCACCGTCCACAATCTTGTAGTGGGTGTCCGGCTCCTGTCTGCCGCCGTTCAAGTACCAGATCTTGACGTGACTTTGGAATTCCTCCGAGCGTGCGAGCTCAAGCAGCTTTAGCGGCTGGTCCGCATCATTGAAGAGACATCGAACCCTGATGTTGTGTTTCCGTATCCGCTCTTGCAATGCGGCAATGACTTCCGGGTTGTTGTACATCGAACCCTCAAAGTCGTTGCCGTCATCATGAATGTCGATCTGGCGACGAGTCTGGTTCAGCAACCCAATGAACATAGCCGTGGCTTGCTGGTCCGTATTCAGCCCAGATTCCTCTCGCAATCGGAGGTCGCCCTGAACGGACACTATGAGGTACATGCTGATCAGAAAACCCACTGCCAGGATCGCCAGCACGACCCACTCGGCCCCCTGAATCATTTCCATTGCTGGCTCTTCTCCGTTCCGCCGGTCCACGAACAACAGAAGAAGCACGAGTTGCAGCGATGCCTGCTCGCCGGCGCGTTCAAAGTGTACATCATCCCCTGAAGACCGCACAACCTGTCTCGCAGCAGGATAACGGCCCAGTTCGGCTGAAGCACCACCTGGCTGCATTGTGTAGTTTGGTGCAACGTGGCTACACGTGGTAGTGGATTCGGGAGACTCGCCCTGCTGAGGTTGTGCCCTTGTTCTTTCCCGGGTATCTGCAGGAGCGCTCCCTGCCGGCTGGTTTGGGTTGCCGGCCGGAGGGCAGCAGTGAGCGGGCAGTCCTTCTGTCCAACCGTGTGAACGCGGCAGCTGGACCTTCACTGTGGCATGGCCGCCACGCGTTCCGGGCCTCTCAGTGGCACCCCGACCGCCAGGCCGGGCTCCCCCGGGCCGCGCCGTCTGGAGGCGGCTGGTTTGGCCGGCGCCTCTGCCCTGTGGCAAGGACGGCCTCATGGTGCCGGGCGACGGTCACGTTTTCTTTCCAGGCAGGGTGTTTTCAGGCAGTCGCTTGTGAGCGACCCACCGCCGTCATCCGGCGGCCCTTTGCAGGACAGCAAAAGGCATCTTTTACTCGAGAGGCCGTTGCCGTTCATCGAGTTGCGCAGGGCCTGTCCGGTGCCGACGGCGACCACCTTGACGACGATCCCGGTCTCGTCCGTGAACCGGGGAAGGATGTTGTCGAAGAGACCTGAGTTCTGGGTCGAGGTGGTGGACTGCACCACGATGGAGCGCTCGGCGGCGGCGCCGCCGGCAACGGCGCATGCGGCAATCAGGGCGCAGAGGAATCGGCGTGTCATGGCGGGCATGTCTCCGGCTCAGTCGGTCAGGCGGCCCTCGACGAAGGCGCGGGCACGCCTCGTGGGGGGAGCGGTGAAGAAGTCCGGAGCCCGGGAATCCGCCTCGAGGATGCCGTCGTTGAGGTAGAGGATGCGCTCGGCGACGCGGCGCGCCTGGGCAAGGTCGCGGGTGACGAGGAGGACGGGCGTGCCGAGCTCGCGCGCGCTGCGGACCAGGTTCTCGATCGCCAGGGTGGAGTTCGGATCGAGGTTGGCCGTCGCCTCGTCGAGGAAAAGCGCGTCGGGTCGGGTCGCCATGGCGCGCACCAGGGCCAGCCGCTGCGGCTCTCCCCTGGAGAGCACACGCGCCGGAACCCTCGCCAGGGCCTCGAGGCCGCCCGAGGCGAGGGCGTCCATGGCCCGCTCGCGCTGCAGGCCGCGGGGCACCCCGGCGGCGGCCAGCGCCGACCTGCTGAGCAGGACCGGCCGGGGCTCGTTCCGGCGGTTCCTGCCGCGGCCCTGTACTGAGTCCCCGCTCCACTTCACCATCCCGGGCCGGCTGTGCGAGGTTCCGTTCGACCGGAAACCGGACTTGAATTCGGGTCCCGAAGACAATGGGCTCCTTGACATGACCGGACCGGTCATGAAAACTGGTCATATGGAAAGGATCAACGCATCCGACTTCAAGGCGAGGTGCCTCGCCATCCTCGACCGCGTTCATGCGACCGGTGAAAGGGTCGTGATTCTGAAACGCGGTCGGCCGGTCGCCGAGTTGTCGCCGCCGACCGGCGAGGAGAACCGGTATCCCCAGGCTGAACTGGACGGGACGGTCGTTATCCTCGGCGATGTCATGGAACCGGTGTTCCCGGAAGAGCAGTGGGACAGCCTGAAGCGGTGACGTTCCTGCTCGATACGCACATCCTGCTCTGGTGGCACGGAGACCGCGGTCGGCTGTCTCGCAGTCAACAGGATGCGATTGCGGCCGCCGACGGCGATTCGCCCCTGCTGGTCTCCGACATATCGCTCTGGGAAGTGGCCATGCTGCACAGTCTGGGGCGTGTTCGCCTGACAATTCCCCTGCGCGAGTGGTTGGAGAAGGCGGTTGCGCCGCCTCTGGTGCGGCGCCAGGGCATTTCACCGGCCGTGGCTGCCGAGGTGGCGTCGTTGCCGGACTCCTTTCATCGCGACCCCGCGGACCGCATTCTGGTGGCAACCGCCCGGGTGCTCGGCGCGACGCTGTTGACCCGGGATCGCAGAATCGTCGAGGCAGAGCTGGCCGTCACGCTGGGCTGATGCCGGCGTTCGTTGACGCTCTCGCTGGCGACCGGGATGTGGGGATGATTGGCCGCCGTCGCGATGCTCGCGTGGCCGCCCGGGCCGTGCGCTTGCCCGTTGCCGAAGTTGCGGTCGTCGGGCGACAACCGGCGGGGCGCGCCATGCACGCCCTCATGCCTGATATCGGGTGCCCGAGCGTGTGACGGTGCAGGGGCCATTTGCCGGGATTGTCGGATACGCGGCGGGCGGGTCGGCCTCATCGACGGTCGCTGGGCCGCAGGGACCCCCGGCGCCCCGTTCCCGGGACCGGCGGTGGGCGTGCGACCGGTCCGTGCCAGAACGGGGAGAACATCGAACACGTCGTCGGAACGCTTCCCCGGCTGCGTCGGGTCCGGCATCTCGTCCTTCGCGTTGTCGAGCTGGATGCCGTCCTCTCACCGGATGCCGTTGGCCCGCTGGAGTTCCCGGACATACGCAATGATCAGGGCGACATCCTCCCGGGACAGGCCCTCGACCGGCGGCATGTCCCCGAAAGGCCAGTGGTGGGCCCGCACGCCCCGGGCCACCGCACGCTGGAACGACTCGTCGCCGTGATGCGCGGACTCGTAGATGATGTGAACCAGAGGTGGCGCGATCCCTTCCTGTCCGGCAGCGTTCCGGCCATGGCAGGATGCGCAGTTGGCCTCGTAGGCCTCCTGCCCCAGCTGCGCCTGCGCCGACAGGGCGCCCGGCAGGTTGACCGTCGCCATCGGCGACCCGCCGCCGCCGTCTTCACCTTGACCGGGATACAGGTATCCGGCCACGCCGATGGCGGCAACAAGGACGGCCAGTACCGCAGCCCGCTTCAGCGACATGGCCACCCGGGGGCCTTGAGCCGCCAGCGGTTGCAGAAAGCCTTCCGCCCCGTGCGGCGGCAGTGCCGGTCGATAGCGACTCTTGCAGCAACGGCGGCCATGGCTCCTTGAGATTTCCGCATTGTTTCCGGGGTGCCGATTATTGTCCCCCGGGAGAGCGCTGACAAGTGTCTCGGGCCCGGCGTTTCCGGATGCTCCCCACAGTGTTCCAGGCAGAGATGCGTCCAATCCCGCCAGGCCGGAACCAGAACGTTGATGACGCCTGAACCAAGAGGTCGTCACGGGAATGTCTCAAGCCGAAGTCCGGAAGGCGGGAAGGACGCGTCCCTCGCATGAGGGAGGGACTGGGGGTGCCGGTCACGGCAACAGGCAGGCTTTCCCTGATGTCCCGGCGGGCATCGTCGGGTGAGGCCGGCCGTCTCCGGCTGCGTTCACCGCCGCTGCCTGCGGCGTGCCGCTTCCCATGACGGCAATGCCGTGCTGTGGTTCGGCATCACCCGCTTCGATGGCCTGAGCTCTACTCGGGGGGTGATGCGTTGGGGAAGAAGAGCTGCTTGCCGTCGATCCGGTAGGAGGCGATGGCGGCCTGGCCTGTTTCGGAGAGGAGCCAGGTTACGAAGGTTCGGGCGTCCTCGGCCTTGACGTGGGGGAAGCGCTCGGGGTTCACGATGGTGACGCCGTACTGGTTGAAGAGATTCTCGTCGCCCTCGACGTGGAGCATGAGGTCGCCCTTGTTCTGGAAGGCGATCCAGGTGGCGCGGTCGGTGAGCGTGTAGGCGCCGGTGTTGGCGGCGAGGTTGAGCGTGGCTCCCATGCCCGAACCGGTCTCGAGATACCAGGAGCCGCTGTGAGCCATGGGATCGAACTCCGTCGACAGCCACAGCGACATCTCCTTGTGGTGGGTGCCGGAGTCATCGCCGCGGGAGGCGAACGTGGCCTCGGCTCCGGCGATCCGCAGCAGGGCCTCGCCGGCGTCGCGCAGGCCGGAGACGGCGGCCGGGTCGCCGGTCGGCCCGACGATCACGAAGTCGTTGTACATGAGGTCGAACCGCTCGATGCCGTAGCCCTGGGCCACGAACCCCTCCTCGGCGTCACGCGCGTGGACCAGGAGGACGTCGCCGTCGCCGTTCATCGAGTTGCGCAGGGCCTGTCCGGTGCCGACGGCGACCACCTTGACGACGATCCCGGTCTCGTTTGTGAACCGGGGAAGGATGTTGTCGAAGAGCCCTGAGTTCTGGGTCGAGGTGGTGGACTGCACCACGATGGAGCGCTCGGCGGCCGCACTGCCGGCAACGGCGCATGCGACAATCATGGCGCAGAGGAATCGGCGTATCATGGCGGGCATGTCTCCGGCTCAGTCGGTCAGGCGGCCCTCGACGAAGGCGCGGGCACGCCTCGTGGGGGGAGCGGTGAAGAAGTCCGGGGCCCGGGAATCCGCCTCGAGGACGCCGTCGTTGAGGTAGAGGATGCGCTCGGCGACGCGGCGCGCCTGGGCAAGGTCGTGGGTGACGAGGAGGACGGGCGTGCCGAGTTCGCGCGCCCTGCGGACCAGGTTCTCGATCGCCAGGGTGGAGTTCGGATCGAGGTTGGCCGTCGCCTCGTCGAGGAAGAGCGCGTCCGGACGGGTCGCCATGGCGCGCACGAGGGCCAGCCGCTGCTGCTCTCCCCCTGACAGCACGCGCGCAGGAACCCTCGCCAGGGTCTCGAGGCCGCCCGAGGCGAGGGCGTCCATGGCCCGCTCGCGCTGCAGGCCGCGGGGCACGCCGGCGGCGGCCAGCGCGAAGCGGACGTTGGCGAGCGCCGACCTGTTGAGCAGGACAGGCCGGTGGAACACGACGCCGAGCCTCGTCGCGCGGCCGCGGTCGGGCGGCCGGCCGGCCCAGCGGATGGTGCCGGCGTCGGGCGTGACGAGACCCGCCAGCATGCGCACCAGCAGGCTCTTGCCGGCGCCGTTGGGACCCAGGAGAACCGCGATCTCCGGTTCGCGGATGGTGATGGAGACCCTGTCGATCACCGGCCGCGAGCCCCTGGTCAGCGTCAGCTCCTCGCCCCGGATGGGCAGGATCCGCCGGGACGGCGCCTCACGCACGGGCGCTTCCCTTCAGCGTCGCGTTCAGCAATCCGGCCAGACCGTTGATGGCGATGACGAGGGCGAGAAGGACGATTCCCAGGCCAAGAGCCAGATCGAGGGCGCCCCGGGACGTCTCCAGCGTGATGGTGGTCGTCATCACCCGCGTGGCATGGTTGATGTTGCCCCCCACCATGATGACGGCGCCGACCTCGGCGATCGCCCGGCCGAACCCGGCGAGCACGACCGTGACGAGGCTGAACCGCGCTTCCCACAGGAGGGTGGCGGCGGCGGCGGGACGGCCGAGGCCGAACGCGCGCAGCTGCTCGTCGTAGCGCTTGTGGAGGTCCTCGATCGTCTGCCGCGTCAGGGCCGCGATGATCGGCGTGACGAGAACCGTCTGGGCGATGATCATCGCCTCGGGCGTGTAGAGCAGGCCCCATTCTCCGAGCGGGCCGGCGCGCGACAGGAGAAGGTAGATGGCGAGGCCGGCGACCACCGGCGGCAGGCCCATCAGCGCATTCATCACGGTGACGAGCGCGCCGCGTCCCGGGAAGCGGGAGATGGCGGTGGTCGCGCCGAGGGGCAGGCCGATCAGGGCGGAGAACAGGACCGCGAGGACGCTCACCCTGAGCGACATCAGGATGATCTCGACGAGGTCGTCGTCGAGTGTCGCAATCAGGCGCAGAGCCTCGGCGAAGGCGCCGTTGGTGTCCTGCATGTCGGTCTACCGCCGGATGAGATGGCAAGCGACAGGTCGGCCGCCGGTCGCGGATCGGTGGTTGGGGCGCCAGGATTCGAACCTGGGATCACGGGACCAAAACCCGTTGCCTTACCACTTGGCCACGCCCCAGCCGCATGCCTATAAACCGGAAAGCACGGAACCGCGCAAGGATGGCGGCCTGCGCTCAGGCGAGAACGATCCGCTCGCGGTGGCGCTCGACGCCGCGCGTCGCGTTGCGCGTGTCGACCACCAGCGGCACGGCGGCGACGATCGCCTCGTAGTCGATCGTGTCGTGATCGGTGACGATCAGAGCGGCATCATGGTCGCCCGCCGTCACCTCGTCCCACGCCAGGCTGCGGCGGCCGGAAAGCCCGGCGTGGTCCCGCGACGTGCGGATCACCTCGACGAAGGGATCGAAGTACGACACCCGGGCGCCCCTCGAGTCCAGGAGCGCCATCAGTTTCAGGCCGGGGCTTTCGCGCAAGTCGTCGACATTCTTCTTGTAGGCCATGCCGACGATGAGAACGGACGCGCCCTTGAGGCCCCGGCCGCAGTGGTTGTCCAGGGCCTGGGCCAGGCGCGAGACCACATGGTGCGGCATCGCCGTGTTGATCTCGCCGGCGAGCTCGATGAAGCGCGTTGGCACGTCGTGCTCCCGCGCCTTCCACGCGAGGTAGAACGGGTCGATGGGAATGCAGTGGCCGCCGAGACCCGGACCGGGCCAGAAGGGCATGTAGCCGAAGGGCTTGGTGCTGGCGGCCTCGATCACCTCCCAGATGCCGATGCCCATGGTGTCGAACACCACCTTGAGCTCGTTGACGAGCGCGATGTTGACGGAGCGGAAGATGTTCTCGGTGAGCTTGACCGCCTCGGCGGTCCTGGTGTCCGTCACCGGGACGGTTCCCGCCGCGATGAACGAGCCGTAGAAGGCGCAGGCCGCTTCGCGCGCGGCATCGCAGTCGGCGCCGACGATCTTCGGCACGACGCCGAGCTTGTGGGTCCTGTTGCCCGGATCGTCGCGTTCCGGGGAGTAGGCGAGCAGGAAGTCCCCTCCCGACACCAGGCCCGACGATTCGAGAACGGGCCTGACGAGTTCGTCGGTCGTCCCCGGCCATGTCGTCGACTCCAGGATCACCAGGTTCCCGGGAGCGAGATGGGGCGCGATGCTGCGGGCGGTCTCCTCGACGTGGCGCATGTCCGGCTCGCGATGGGCCGTCAGGGGTGTCGGCACGCAGATCACAACGATATCGGCCGCCGCGAGATCCGAGGGGTCAGAGGTGCCGCTGAAACGCGGCGAGTCGGCGAGTCGTTGGATGTCCCGGGACGGGATGTAGTTGATGTAGCTCGTTCCCGCCGCAAGGCCGTCGATCTTGGAGTTGTCCGTGTCGAAGCCCAGGACGCGAAAGCCGGCCTCGTGGATCGCCAGCAGGAGCGGCAGGCCGACATAGCCCAGCCCCATGACGGCGACGGTGGCGTCCCGGGCCGCGATCCGGGGCCCGAGATCATGGATGGAAGCCATGGGCATCTCCAGGGTGGGAGGCCGGCGAACCGGTGAGGAGTTCCGTCGCCTCGACCCACCAGTGAGGATGACGCCGGCGAAGCCCGGCGGAAACCCTCCGGGCCTTCTCCAGCGAATCGGTCAGGCCGAAACACGTGGCCCCGCTTCCCGACATGCGCGCGATCGAGACCTCCGGCCAGGCGCCGAGCGCATCAAGCACCTCCCGGACGGCGGGCTCGATGCGGCATGCCGCAGCTTCGAGATCGTTGTGCCGCGTTTCGAGTTCCCGGACCAGGCCGTCGTAGCTTTCCACCGGCCGCTCGATCGGTCGCGCAAGCGAGAAGGGCCCCGTCCGGTTCTCGAAGACCGAGCGGGTGAGAAGGGCGTGTCCCGGATTGACGAGAACGGCGGCGCAATGGGGAAGCGGCGGCGCGGGCCGGACGATGTCACCCCGGCCGGCCGTCAGGACCGGACGGTCCACGAGGCAGGAAGGGATGTCGGCGCCGAGTCGGCCGGCGATCTGCGAGAGGTCCGGGGCGCAGCCCAGGTGTGCCGATACGGCCCGGAGCGCGGCGGCGGCGTCGGCCGAGCCGCCGCCGAGACCCGCCGCCACCGGGATGTTCTTTTCCAGGCGCACACGGAAGGCCTGCCGGCTCGATGAGGAGCGGCACACCTCGGCGACGGCGCGCATCGCAAGATTCTCCGCGTCCTCCTCGCGCAGCAGCGATTCTGCGAAGGGACCGGTCACCTCCAGCGCCATCTCCGGCGCGGGAGAGAGCCACAGGCGGTCCGCCAGGCACGTGCGGACATGCAGGCTGTCCAGCGTGTGGTAGCTGTCCTGGCCGCGTCCCGTGACGTTGAGGTAGAGGTTGACCTTGGCGCGCGCCGGAATGGCGGCGGCGTGCCCGCCCGCGCCCCTAGAGACCACGGGACTCGAGACCGGACTGCAGCTTCTGCCTGACAACCTCGGCAAGGGCGTCATCCGTGGACTCCATGCCGAGGACGCGCCGCCACTGGAAACGGGCTTCGGCCTGTCGTCCGGTCATCCAGTAGGCGTCGCCCAGATGATCGATGATCACGGGTTCGGACGGTTCCAGTTCCGCGGCGCGCTCGAGATGGACGACGGCTTCATTGAAGCGTTCGAGCCGGTAGAGCACCCAGCCCAGACTGTCGATGATCATGCCGTTCGCGGGCGCCCGCTCGACGGCGCGCTCGATCAGGTCGAGGGCCTCTACGAGGTGTTCCCCCATGTCGGCCCAGGTATAGCCGAGGTAGTTGAGAACGTGGGGATCGTCCGGTCGCTCCTCCAGCGATTCCAGGAGGGCACGCTCGGCGCGCGTCCAGTCGCCCGAGACCTCGAGAGCGATTCCCTGACTGAAGAGCACCTCCGCACGCGTCGCCGAGGCCGCATCGAGACGCTCCAGGGCATCGTCATAGGCGCCAATGGCATCCTCCCACCTCTGGAGGTACCGCAGGATGTCGCCGATCGCGACAAACGGAGCGGCGCTTGCGGGACGCCTGTCGGCCATCTGGCGAAGCAGGGACATGGCCTCGTCCGGATGTCCCGCGCCATGCAGGCTGCGGGCGCGGGCGAGGCCCGCGTTCCAGGACATGGGCGAAAGCGCGGAGACGAGGCCATGGGCCTCGGCGGATTCCAGATAGCGGCCGTGCATCGCGAGAACGTTGCCGATCATGAAGCGGATCCTGTCGTCGTCGGGCGCCAGGAACGCCGCCTGGTTGAGCAGGGCGAGGGCGGCGAAGGACCGGCGCTCGAGAACGAGGTGCTGGGCGATGCCCGCAAAGGCGTCGCTCAGGGCAAGGTCGGCGTCGATGACCGGAGGAAACTGCCCATCGACGCCGGATTCGAACCAACGGTGTTCCGGGTGGGCGTCCATGTAGCGGAGGTAGACGCCCCGCGCGTCGTCGTGCCTGTCCTGCCGCTCGAGAAACCCGCCGAGCGCACGCGCCGTTTCCCAGGCGACGGCTCCGGGGGCCTGCCAGGCGCCCATGAACGCCGCTTCCGCGGCGGCGGCGTCTCCGGCAAGGTCATGGATCAGAGCCCTGTGATAGGCCCTCAGCGGATCGAAACCGTCGCCTTTCGCGGGTGCACCGATCGTCTCCAGGGCGCGCGGGATCATGCCGGCCCTGACATCCCGCCATGCCTCGGCGAGGGTTCCCAGGACTCCGGCATGTCCGTCTGCGGGCAACAGGGCGATGGCTTCGTCGACGCGCGCGTCATCACCGGACTTCAGGGCATCGACAAGCTGCGTGATGGACGAGGACGCGGATCTGAGTCCGCGGTGGTGAAGTTCGCCGGCCAGCCGAACCGCCTCATCGACACGCCCGACGGAAAGCAGCGAATCGTGGGTCTGACTCAGCAGGACGGTCTCGTGCGGGCTGTCGGCGAGCGCTTCCTCAAGGAACTCGGTGCGCGCCAGAATGTCGCCCTGGTGGATGGCAAGACGCGATGCCAGGTAGGCGCCGGTTGCCGAGACGAACTCGTCCCCGGCATGCGCGGCGTCGGCGGCGGCAACGATCGTCGCGGCCGTCAGCAGCGACACAGGCAGGAGGCGCGATGGAATCCGGAAGGCCATCTCACATGTTGGGATAGTTCGGGCCTCCGCCGCCTTCCGGTGTCACCCAGACGATGTTCTGCGTCGGATCCTTGATATCGCAGGTCTTGCAGTGCACGCAGTTCTGCGCGTTGATCTGGAGCCTCGCCCCGTCATCGTCCTCGACGATCTCGTAGACGCCCGCCGGGCAGTAGCGCTGCTCAGGGGCATCGTAGGTCGCAAGGTTGATGTCCACCGGCACGCTGCTGTCCTTGAGCGTGAGATGGACCGGCTGGTCCTCCTCGTGGTTGGTGGAGGAGAGGTAGACGGAACTCGCCCGGTCGAAGGTGATGACGCCGTCGGGGCGCGGGTAGTCGATCGGCCGGCACTCGCCCTTGGGCCTGAGCGAGGCGTGGTCCGGCCGGTGACGGAAGGTCCAGGGCGCGCGCCCCCGCAAGATGGCCGTGTCGATGGCAGAATAGAGGAAACCCCACAGGAATCCGCTGTGGAAGCTCGGCCTGACGTTGCGCACCCGGTGAAGCTCCTCCCACAGCCAGGACTGCTTCAGCCGCGGGGAATAGTCTTCCACCTCCCGGCCGTCCGCCGCCTCGTCGCAGAGCCAGTCGAACACGGCCTCGGCCGCGGTCATGCCGCTCTTCATCGCCGTGTGGCTGCCCTTGATCTTCGGCACGTTGACGAAGCCCGCGGCGCAGCCGATCAGCATGCCTCCGGGAAAGGTGAGGCGGGGGATCGACTGGAATCCCCCCTCGTTGATCGCGCGGGCGCCGTAGGCGATGCGCTTGCCGCCCTCGAAGAACGGCCTGATGGCCGGATGGGTCTTGAAGCGCTGGAACTCCTCGAAGGGAGACAGGTAGGGATTCTCGTAGTCGAGTCCGACGACAAAGCCCACGGACACCTGGTTGTCCTCGAGGTGGTAGAGGAAGGAGCCGCCGTAGGTCCTGCCGTCCATGGGCCAGCCTGCGGTGTGAATCACCGCGCCCCGGTCGTGCACCTCCGGTCTGACCTCCCACAACTCCTTGATGCCGATGCCGTAGGTCTGCGGGTCGCACCCGTCGCGCAGGGAAAAGCGCTCCATCAGCTGCTTCGAGAGGTGTCCGCGGCAGCCTTCCGCGAAGAGAACCTGGCGGGCGTGGAGTTCGATCCCGGGCTCGAAGTGCGCCTTCGCCTCGCCGTCCCGGCCGATGCCCATGTCGCCGGTGGCCACGCCCTTCACCGATCCGTCCTCGTGAAACAGGATCTCGGCGGCGGCGAAGCCCGGAAAGATCTCGACGCCGAGAGCCTCGGCCTCGTTGCCGAGCCAGCGGCAGACATTGCCCAGGCTGATGATGAAGTTGCCGTGGTTGTTCATCTGCGGCGGGGTCGGCAGGCGCAACGCCCGGTTCCGCGTGAGGTAGAGGAAGCGGTCCTCCTTCACCGGCGTGTTGAGCGGCGCCCCGCGGTCCCGCCAGTCCGGCAACAACTCGTTGATCGCCCGTGGCTCCATGACGGCGCCGGAGAGGATGTGCGCGCCGACTTCCGATCCCTTCTCGATGACGCACACGGAGGTCTCCCGGTCCGCCGCCGCGGCCAGCTGGCGCAGGCGTATGGCCGCCGCCAGTCCTGCCGGGCCCGCGCCGACGATGACGACATCGAATTCCATGCTCTCGCGTGCTGTCTCTTCCATGACGACCCTTGCCGAACCCCGATCTGTTCTCATAACCGAGGGCGATATCCGTTACAATGTCGGCAGGGTTGACTGCTTCCGGGAACCCATGAATCGCGAGGATGCCGCCAATCTGCTGCGCTGGTACGGCGAAATCGGTGTCGACGAGGCGGTCTGCGACGACGCCGTCGACCGGTTCGCCGCATCGTCGCTTCCTCCTGCGCGCCCGCCTCCGCGGCCCCCGGCGGCGGCCGCTCCTGCCCGCAAGCGTCCCGACAGGACCGCGCCGGCGGAGCCCCGCGCCGCGCTGGCCGAGGCCCAGGCCCTGGCACAGAAGGCGGCCAGCATCGAGGAACTCCTGGCCGCCATCGATTCCTTCGAGGGCTGCGCCCTCAAGCGCACGGCGACACGGACCTGCGTGTCGGACGGCAATCCCCGGGCGAGGATCATGGTGATCGGGGAGGCGCCGGGCGCCGACGAGGACCGCATGGGGAAACCCTTCGTCGGCCGTGCGGGCAAGCTCCTCGACAGAATGCTCGCCACCGTCGGTCTCGACAGGAGCATGGTCTACATCACGAACACCCTCTACTGGCGCCCGCCGGGAAACCGCACGCCCACGCCCGAAGAGATCGCCGTGTGCCTGCCCTTCCTCGAGCGGCAGGTGGAACTGATCCAGCCGGGAGTCCTGGTCTACGCGGGAGGGACGGCGGTCAAGGCCATGCTCTCGACCGGTCCCGGCGAGGGCATCACCCGGCTGCGGGGGCGCTGGTTCCGCCTCGAACGCCCGGGGCGGGAGCCGATTCCGGCCATCGCCATGTTCCATCCGGCCTACCTCCTGCGCCAGCCCGCGAAGAAACGCGAAAGCTGGCACGACCTCCTGGCCATCCGTGCGAGGGCCGACGAACTCGGACTGCTGCCCGCGGCTCCCGCCGGCTGACGTCACGCGCCCGTCCTCGTCCATGACCTGTCGTCCTCCAGCAGCGGGTGTGCGCGCGCAAGCCAGAGCGGGACCGTCCCTTCTCATGGCGGCGGCGTTGTTGGTCGCGTGGACCGGCTGTGCCGCCGCCCTCGAGTCGCCGCCCCTGCCGGATTCAAGGCCCGATGCGCCGGCGCTCCTGGTGCCCCTTCCCGGCGAGCGACCCGATGCGCCGTCGCTGGATCCCCTGTCGCCGCTGTACGAGCATGACATCCGGTTCTACCGGGAAATCTTCAGCGCCCAGCAGGGAGCCGACTGGGCCACCGCCGACCGGCTCATCGCACGGCTTCTCGATCCGCTGTTGATGGGGCATGTCCTCGCCCAGCGCTATCTTCATCCCACCGGGTGGGTCTCCAGCTATCGGGAACTCTCGGACTGGCTCGCGTCCTTTGCCGATCATCCGGACGCTACGCGCATCTGGCGCCTCGCCCTGCGCCGGCAGCCGGAGGGGGCGCGGGCGCCCGACCCGCCCAGGGGGCGCTGGTCCGGTCTGGAGATCAAGCTGTCGCTCGATGACGTCCTCCCCGAAGTTGACGAGACTCCGAGCGCCGCCGATCCGCTGACCTCCTCCGGGAGGGACGTCCTCCGGACGGTCCGCAACCACGTCCGCAAGGGACGCTACTCGAGAGCCCTGGCGATGCTGCAGGATCCGGATGTCGCGGCCCGGGCGGGGCCCCTGGCGCTCGACATGGCTGCGGGAGAGACCGCCTTCGGCTTCTTCGTGCACGGCGATGACGCCATGGCCCGCGACATTGCCGAACCGGCGGTCCGGCGATCGGGTCACCTTGCGCCGCTGGCCGGGTGGTCGGCCGGCCTTGCGGCGTGGCGCCAGGGCGATCCGGCGGCGGCACGGGAGATGTTCCGCGCCATCTCCTCCGGCGATGCCGGTGATCCGCTGGTGGTCGCGTGCGCCTGGTGGGCCGCGCGGCTCTCCCTCCTGACGGGCCACGCCGGGGATGTCGGCGGTCTTCTCGAGGTCGCCGCCCGCGAGCCGTACTCGATGTACGGACTGCTCGCACGCCACGCCCTGGGCATGGAGGGCGAACTCGTCAATGATGCTCCCTGGGAGCCGGCCGCCGCCGATATCGAGGCGGTGATCGAAATCCCGGCCGTCCGCCGGTCCCTGGCGCTCGCCCTCGTCGGCCAGCACCATCGAGGCGACCGGGAGTTCAACGGTCTCGCCGCCGCGCAGGGCCCCGCCCTCGCGCTCGCCGTCATCCACCTTGCCGGCGAAGCGGGATTCCCGGCGACCCTCCACAGGCTCGCCGGAGAGTTTCTGGATACGTTCGCCCTGAGACTCGACCACGCCCTCTATCCCGTGCCGCCCTGGGAACCGGAGGGCGGCTTCGCCGTCGAGCCGGCGCTTCTCTACGCCCTCATGCGCCAGGAATCGCATTTCCGCGCCTTGTCCGTCAGCCCGGCGAAGGCCAGGGGCGTGATGCAGATCCTGCCGTCGACCGCCGCGTTCGTCACCGGAGACCGCCGGTTCCGCCATGCCGGACGCTACCTGCTCAACGACCCGGCAATCTCGGTGAACGTCGGCGAGAGCTATGTCCGCCACCTCCTCGAACTGCCCCTTGTCGACGGCAATCTCTTCCTGCTTCTCGCGGCCTGGAACGGCGGTCCGGGTAAGCTCGCGCGATGGATCGATGGTTCGGGACCGCACGAGGATCCCCTGCTCTTCGTGGAATCCTTTCCTTTGAGGGAAACCCGTTCCTTCATCAGGAAGGTGATGGCAAACTACTGGATCTACAGTCTCAGGGCGGGAACGGCGCCGGCGTCGCTTGCCATGGCGGCAGGCGGAGACTGGCCACGCTATCGGGAGGCCCCGCATGCCCGGCATTGACGAGAACAGGCCCTTCCTTGCGGTCCACATCGCCGTGCTGACGGTGTCCGACAGCCGCTCGCTTGAAGACGACCGCTCCGGCGGAATCCTCGTCGAGCGCATCGGGGCGGCCGGGCACCAGGTGGTCGACAGGACCATCGTGGCCGACGAGAAGCCCATGATCGCAGGCGCGCTCGAGGGCTGGATCGCCGACGAGGGCGTCGATGTCGTGATCGCGACCGGCGGGACCGGCGTGACGGGCCGCGACGTCACCCCGGAAGTCTTCGAGGAGGCCTACGACAAGGCGATCCCGGGATTCGGCGAGCTGTTCCGCTGGCTCTCCTGGCAGAAGATCGGCACCTCGACGGTGCAGTCGAGGGCGACGGCCGGGGTCGCGGGCGGCACCTATCTCTTCGCCCTGCCCGGCTCCCCCGGCGCCTGCAGGGACGCCTGGGACGACATCCTGGTCCACCAGCTCGACTACCGCTTCAGGCCCTGCAACTTCGTCGAGCTGATGCCGCGCCTCCTCGAAACGGGCCGCGCCGACCCCCGCTAGACCGCCACGACGGGTCCGATCCTCACAACTGCGGCATGATCCGCTTCATGAAATCGTCGAAGAGCGGCACGGTGAACGCCGTGTCGCCGTGAGCGGGGCTGTAGATCATGCCCCTGGTGATCAGCGAGCTGCGCAGGGGGGCGACCGTGGTGACCTTTCGGCCCAGAAGCCGGGCGATGTCGCCGGAACGGTGGGGTCCGGGGCCAAGCTCGGCCATGGCGCGCAGGTAGCGTTTCTGCGTCGGCGTGAGCCGATCGAATCGCACACGGAAAAAGCTCGCATCGAGGTCGGCAAGGGCCCCGGCCGTCGCACACTGCACGTCCTCGAACCCGATCGGGGAGGCGTCGGCGACGTCCCAGCTGTGCTTGCCCCACTCCTGGAGGAAGTAGGGACAGGCATGCGTCTGCCGCAGAATCTCGCAGATGGCGCCGGGGCTGAAGTCGACTCCCTCCTTGCGGGCGGGCACGATCAGGGCATGGCGTGCGTCGTCGCTGCCGAGACGGTCCAAGGGTACGAACTCGAAGAGGCGCTCGGCGCAGGATCTGGCGTCGCCGGCCTGCCCGACCAACTGCGGCAGGCCCGCCGCAACCATGGTGATGGGCAACTGCTCCTGGCCGGCGGCATGGAGCGCGGCAATCAGTGATGCGAGCTGCTCTTCCGGCAGGCACTGCAGTTCGTCGATGAAGAGCACGATCGCGGTGGCGCGCCCGCCGGCGGCCGCGCCGAGGGTCGCCAGCAGATCGGCAAGGTCCATATCGAGATCGCCGCTGTCGGCCAGTCCCGGCTGCGGATCGGCATCGATACTGATTTCGATGTCCCGATACTTGACCTTGAGGGCCGTGGTGAAGCCTGCCAGCGCCCTCATGCCCTTCAAAAGGTTGTCCCTGAGCGCTTCGCCGCGGCTCATGCGCAGGAGCGCCGCGCGCAGCGACGGAATGAGCAAGGCCGGAAGCGAGCGTTCCTCGGAAGCTTCCATCCTTACGCTTGCAATGCCGCGCGCTTCGGCGTCCAGGCGAATGCGATTGAGCAGCACCGTCTTGCCGACGCCCCGCAGCCCATAGAGGACAAAGCTGCGAGCCGGCCTGCCCGCACGAATGCGGTCCAGCGCCACGGCGGCACGTTCGGTCAGCTCATCGCGGCCCGCAAGTTCAGGCGGCGGCATGCCGGCGCCCGGCGCATAGGGATTCCGCCTGGGATCCAGTTCAAGCCTTCTTATACAATTTCGATAACTCATACTAAACTTGATAACAAGCAGCAGTCAAACCGGCTGTCCGTCACTCCCGGAAACCGGTGCGCTGGACGACCCGGCAGAAGGCAGGGGATGGAAATCTCCCGGCACGAAGGAGTCACGAACCACGCTTCTCCGCGTGCCGTGCGTCGGTCACGGCAGTGCTCTAGGTGTGGAGCGCCTTGCTGAGCACCAAGACCCGGGTGAAGTGGCGCCACTTCCCGAGAGACGGAGACGGGAACGAGATTCTCGACTGGGTACACGGGAATCGCACGGACTTGTGAACGGCGGAGGGGACGGGATTCGAACCCGTGAGGGCTTGCACCCAACACGCTTTCCAGGCGTGCGCCTTAGACCGCTCGGCCACCCCTCCTGAGGCCGGCGAACCTAGCCGTAACGCCGGTTCCGGACAAGTCGGCGGTACATGGTGCAGTCTTCCACCGTCTCTTGGTGAGATGAAGGTTTCACCTTGCGCTGCAGGTAGGAGCAGACGCGTGCGAAGCATGGCCATGTCAGCATTGGAGTTGCGAACGGTCCCCATACTGTGGGCGGAAGCATGAACTCGTCCGACTTCCGGCACATCGACCTTGAAGAGCGGGACTGGAAACGTGATCCTGGGAGCCGGTCAGAGACTCAAGGCGAATACGATGGGCACGTTACCTGACTTTAGCCTTGGCATCTTGCAGCGGCGAGGCGACTGCCGGATCGATTGTCGGTAAGATGACTCTCGTCAACGCAATGCTGTGCATCCTGCCGGCCAAGGACGTTGACATCCTGCTCTGCGTGCCAACCAAGCGGCACACGACGCGGATGAGCGAGGCCACCGGTTTCGAGGCCACGACGATCCCGCCGGCTGCTCTGGATCGGTTCCAAGACCTGAGAGTTCCGGCGCGACTGCGAGAGCCCGCCCGCAGTCTGCTGATGGTCGATGTCCTGCCCATGCATTCCCCGTTGGTTGCAGTCTCCGATAGGACGACGCTGCTGACAGTGGGCGATGTCGACCAACTGCCCTCGAGGGTGCCGAGACAAGCGCTGGCTAACGTCATCGCCTCGGGCACCGTACCGGTGATGAGTCTGAGCAACGTGTTCCGCCCGAACACTGGAGGCGGTTTCGACATTGGCACCGATATTCAAGGCTGGGAAGATACCGAAGGACAACGTCAACACTGATTCTGGACCGTGACACTGTAACGTCAGCCGGCTGCGACCGGCAACGATTAACCCGGATCGCTCACCAATCTCTTGTCATGGGGATGGATTCTGTGATATATGTGAGTGAGTTCCGACACTTACATGTACCGAGGAGCCCATCCCCATGACCACACACTGTACATCACAACAACTCGAGTTTGAAGACCTTGCAGGACGCCGGATCGTGGCCGGCTTCGACGGCGGCCGCATGACATCCGACGGCGGCGCATTGCTGCTGCGGGAGGCCGACATGCTCTTCAACGTGACGCAGCGTGTCGCCGATGCCTTCGTCGACTACCGCGACCCCGGGCGCATCGAGCACGAGGTGACGACCCTGGTGGGACAACGCATCTTCGGCCTGGCCCTGGGCTACGAGGATCTCAACGATCATGACCGCATGCGTGACGACCCCGCCCTGGCCCTGGCCTGCGGCATCGACGATGTGGAAGGTGAGAGGAGGGTCCGCGAGCGCGACCGCGGTCATGCGCTGGCGGCATCGAGCACGCTCAACCGTCTGGAGCTCAGCACGCCGGACGAGGCCGGCAGCCATCGCTACAAGAAGGTCGTGGCCAACCACGGGCTTCTCGACCGTCTTCTTGTGGACCTGTTCCTGGAGAGCCACGGCGAGGCGCCGGAGGAGATTGTCCTGGACCTCGACGCCACCGACGATCCGATCCACGGCGATCAGGAAGGCAAGTTCTTCCATGGCTACTATGATCACCATTGCTTCCTGCCTCTCTTCATCACCTGCGGCGAGCACGTCCTGTGCTGCCGCTTGCGCTCCGCTGACAGGGCGGCGGCGGACGGCTCGCTCGAGGAGCTGTCGCGGATCGTGGCGCAGATCCGTTGCGCATGGCCCTCGATTCGCATCGTGGCCCGTGGCGACGCCGACTTCGGCACGGACGAGATCATGGTCTGGTGCGAGGCGCATGGCGTCGGCTATGTCTTTGGATACTCCCAGAATCCCCGTCTGAACGCCATGATCGCGAGGACGCTCGAGAAGTCGAGGCGGCGGTGTGTGGTGTCGGGCAAGCCCTCCAGGCGGTACCGGGAGCTGCGGTATCGCACGCTCACGTCATGGTCCTGCGAACGCCGCGTGGTGGCCAAGGCGGAATGGCTGCCGGGACTGCGCGGCAGGAATGCCCGCTACGTGGTCACGAACATCTCCAGGAAGCAGGTGGGCGCCCGGGAACTCTACGAGCGGTGGTACTGCGCCCGGGGCGACATGGAGAACCGGATCAAGGACCAGCAGCTGTGGCTGTTCTCCGACCGCACCTCGGCCCACATCATGCTGGCCAACCAGCTGCGCATGTACTTCTCGGCCTTCGCCGGCGCCCTCGTCGACATCGTGCGCCGGGTCGGTCTGAAGGGCACCGCCTGTGCCCGCTGGCGGGTCGACACCATCCGTTCCCGGCTGCTCAAGCTTGCCGGCAGGGTCACAAAGACGGTGCGCCGGTTCCGCCTCTCCCTGGCCTCGACCTTCCCCTTGCAGGACGTGTTCGCCCGCACCGTCGTCAACCTGCGTGCCGCGGCCCAGGCGCCACCGGGGTAGGTCCCGCACCATCCCGTCACAGACTGCTCACAGCGTCTCTCGAAGGCGTCGGGAAAGACACGCCTGGCGCACGCCACGGCGGGCGCCGGAGCGTCACGAATCGGCCTTTGGCCCCGCCAGCCTGCCAAAATGAGCCGACAATCGGCCCGCAACACTGCATGACTTCACCAACAGCGCGCTCAGCGTGGCCCTCGCCAGCGCCCGGCGCCGAAAATCAGGCTGTCACTCCCCTTGGTGAGCGATGCGGGCTAAGACCGCCTGCGTGTTGAACTCAACCGATAGCCGGGATGCTAATAGAAAACCGTGGGGTTGACTGATGGACTGCTACCGGTCTAGATGCTTCATCGCGCATGGGGCAAGAAGTTCGTGTGCATTGCTTGCGGCTGCTGCTCGACTGAATCGGCTCCACGAAGCGACCGCACTTTCTCTCGCCTAGCGCCGAGATAACTCGATAAGAGGGATAACTTTGACGGAGAGTGAAGGACATAATGGCCGACTACACTGTCAACGTAGCGCGTGAGGCGGACATCGACGAATTGGCTAACCAAATCCGGTTGCTGAAAAGTACGTCGACTTGGCCACACGTTCCCGAATCTCCGGATGATTCAAGTTGTAGAGGCGCTGTATTTCTGATCGGGGCAGGCTGCTCGGTAAGCGCTGGAGTTCCGCTAGCCGGTGAAATTGCTCAGGAATGCGCAGTAAATTTATTTCGGCAGCATTCAAAAACAAGATCGAAATCTATTGATCCAAACAGCGCACTCAAGTGGCTTAAGGAAAATAACTACTTAACTGATCGCGAAGAATCGACTTGGGCGGACTACTATTCGGAAGTATTTGAGAAGCACTTCCTCTCGGATCCCCAGCAGCGAGAGATCATCCAAGAGAATGTCGCAAAAGCGTCCGGAAAAATTAACTGGGCACACATTTGCTTGGGAGAGCTCGTTGTACAGCATTATGTGCATAGTGTACTCACCACAAATTTTGATCGCTTGATTCTGGAAGGCATCTTGTTAGCCGGCCGTGTTCCAGTGATCGCAGACGGGCTTGAAGCGCTAAAGAGAATATCTCCGCGCCCCGCGATACCACAAGTGGTGCACCTGCACGGCTCGTTGCATGCGTATAGCCCACTTAATAGCCGTGAGGCAATGCGAACGGCGGGGCGGACATTGTCCATGAGAGGCGTAATGTTCGGCATGCTTAGAGACACAGGCTTCTTAGTCGTTGTTGGATACGCAGGCGGTGAAGATGGTGTGATGGAACTGCTGTCTGACGCATCCAAAGAATTTCCAAATTTAGTAATTTATTGGATATTCCACGAGAATGACTACTCCAACACCAAAGCTGAGGTACGGAAACTTCTTTCGGGGCCGAACAAGTTCTATATACTTGGCCAGGATGCAGATATGTTTTTTGCAACATTAACTCGCGCTCTTGAATTTTATCCATCATGGATAGCGCGGCCGGCTTCCCCTTTGGAAGCTAGGTACGCGGCCGTCGTCGATAACAAACCTAGCCCTGAGATCAATCTTGTGATGAAGGGTTACCGCCGAGCAATAGATGCTTTCAAGAATAGAGATCACGATAAAGGCAACGCGGAAGCAGTTGTTGAACACGCTGCGGGTCTAATCTTAGCAGGTAACGACATCGAGGTGCTAGATCAAGTGTCGCCTGCTTTGGCTAAACGATGTGCGGCGGCCGCACGTATTCGTGCGATAGCACTTCAACGTCAAGGCGACCGCGATGCGTCTTCTCCATCCGCGCTTGATCAGAAGACTTCAGCGGCACGATTGAGGGAGGCGGCAAGGCTGTGGGAACGGTATCTGCGTACTGTCAGTTCAGACGGGGAGGGTCATTGGAGATTCGGTCAGACTTTGGCCAATCTCGCGGAGAAAGCAAAAGGGCGGAGCGTTCGATGGGATAGAGCTATCAAGGCGTTTTTGACCGCATTGACGACGCTCAATCGCAATGGTGACGCATGGATACATTGTACACGTGACTTGGCCACCGCCGCAATTGAGGCGGGTTCACAGGGGGACAGAGAACCCGCCATCAAAGCTATCGATAAAGTTCTTGCTACTCATGAATTTACGGCGCATTCGGTTCATGGATCCAGAATATTCGACCTACGGGCAGCACTCCTACTGATGCGCGCCAATGTCGAGAAGAAAGAGGCCGCTTTCCTGGAAGCAGTCGATGGTAGTCGGCGGGCGATAGGTGGTGCTTGGTCTGAACTGGGGACGTCCGAGGCTATCGGTGGTCATCATCATTTAGCCCAAGCCTGTCGGGACTTCGGACATTGGTTGATTGGGAACGGTCGTAAAAGAGAAGCTTTGAAGTACTTCGAGGAGGCAAAACAACTATTTGTTCGTGTGGAGAAGGCCTATCAGCGAGGCGTGCCGGATGCGGAACTTGAGGCACTCAAAGAGGCGGTACAGGCTGCGAACGATGAGGTTCGTGCGGTGACTGGGACAGTCGAACTTCTCCAGAAGGAAGTCGCTCCCTGACTGCCTCGCCTTAATGTAGAGACTATCGGGCATATGAGCACAGCAATTCAAGTCGAATTGTATCTGCTCACCCCATTTTCAGGGATTTTGTTCGCAGTGTTCGCTGATCATGCTGGCGGCGTTTCCGGCGAGTGCGATCTGGATGGCGACCAGGGGGTTGTATCCCAGGGAGGCCATGGAGCTGAGATAGCTTGAGATCCTGCACCATGCCTGGGCGTAGAAGAAGGTCCTGAAGCACCCCGAGACCTTGATCTTGACCTTGGCCATGCGGATCTTTTGCTCTGCGGTGTTGTTGGTGAAGCTGGTGTCCGGGTCCCTCATGAAGCGCAGGACGGATTCCTCGTGCCTGACGAGGCGCTTGTGGAGGTTGTGGGCGTGGGACCTGGCGATCCGCCCGCGTTTGCCCTTCGGCCACGGCGGGATGTCGGGCAGCTCCTTTGCGCCCTGGGTGAGGATGGTGCGGTAGCGCTTGACGACGCTGCGGCATTCGGCCTGGCTCAAGGCCCTGGTGTCGCTCTTGTTGACCCTGTGGCAGGTCTCGCGCAGCAGGTTCTTCATCAGGCGCGCCCAGCGGAAGTCGTTGGACTCGACGATGAAGACCAGTTCGCGCAGCAAGTGGGAGCCGCACAGCTGATGGCGGCACCGGTCACAAGCCAGGTACGAGGCCCAGCAGTCGTGGATCAGGACGCCGGTGTAGCGGGGGATGATGGCGATCTCCTCGATGGCCTGCTTGCCGCGCCTGTCGTGCAGGACCTTGAGGGTCAGGGAGCCGTCGGTGACGACGTGCAGCCAGCGGCTCTTGCCGTCGACGCGCAAGCCGGTCTCGTCGGCATGCAGCGCCGGGCGTTGCAGCAGATGGGCGACGGCGGCCTCTTCCCACGATGCGAGCGCGTCATGGAGGCGGCGGACGTATCCCAGGCATGTGGCCTCGCAGAGCCTGAGGCCCGAGATCGCCTGCACCAGGGCCGTGGCGCGGCGCAGGGAGAGCATGTGGGCGACGAGCAGGTTGATGACGAAGGCCTTGAGGCCGCAGCCGTACTGCAGCGGCCCCGGCATGGTGTCGGGGAAGGCACCCCTGGTGCGGGCCTGGCAGTCCGGGCATTCCTTGACCTCGGCCTCCACGCGGCGTTCCTCGACCTCGAAGACGATGTCGTAGAGAATGCGGTGCTCGCGAGCGACGGGCTCGACGCCCGAGAGGTCGGCGCCGCAGGCCTGGCAGGTCTCGACGGCGACCGTCTCCTCGACGGTGGTCCTGCGCAGGTTGTCGCCCGTCTGCCGGTTCGGCGCCGGGCCCTTGCCGCCCGTCCTGCGGCGCCGCGTGCTCTCGTCCTTGTCCGTTTGCGACGGCGGCAGGCCGGAGTTGGCGCTGGTCTTAGCCGTTGTCTTTTCCAGCAGGACGGTGATCAGGATGGTCAGCAGGGTGAAGAGGACGCCGATCACGGCATCGACCTCTTCGGACACCTTGCCGTCCTTGCGCAGCGCGGCGATGCGCGCCTTGGCGCCCTCGAACTCCTGGCGCAGGGAGGCGCCGTCGACGCCGGCCATCACTCGGCCTCCACCGCCATGACGGCGGCCAGCACCGCCAGGCGCTCGCCAGGCGGCATGGCGCGGTAGCGCCGGGCCCAGCTTGCGGCGTTGCGCTTGATGCGCTGGCGGTCGGTGAAGTTCCTGCCCGCACAGGTGTGCCAGTGGGGCCTGTCCGGGGCGAAGTTGAACCAGATCGTCTCGGTCACCACGCCGGCCTGGTTCATCACCTGCAGCGAGACGCTGCGCCAGCCCTCGAGGAGCCTTGTGTAGAGGGCCGAGGGATAGCCGGAGATCATCACCTGACAGGGCAGGCCCCGGAGCAGCTCCAGCAAGGCGACGTGATCGGCCTCCTCGTAGTCAAAGCGGTAGCGCCGCGGCGACCTGCGGGTGCTCGGCAGGTAGGGCGGATCGCTGTAGACCAGCTCGCCGCCCTCGAAGGGGAAGTCGGCCAGGAAGCGGTGGCAGCAGCCGTGATGAAGCTCCACCTCGTAGGCGCAGCGGAAGGTACGGATGGAACGGGCGTTGAGATCGATGCCGATCGAGCGCAGTGCCGGCGGCTTGCGCTTCATGATCGCGCCGCCTCCCAAGTGCGTCTCGATATAGGTCGCATGGGCGGGCATCAATCCCACGATGGCCTGGCTGAGCCCCATCGTCGCCTTGGATCCATACCATGCGCCCATCGACACGCCGTCCCCGAAGCAACCGTTCCAGGACAGCCATAGAGCGCCCGGCCGAGGGTGTCAAACAAATTCGTCATCACGCCGGGACGAGACCCCACCGCCCCGCCAGGGCAGGTCAACCCACCGCAAACACCGCCACGCCCGGCACCCGCAGGAAACGCAAAGCCCGGCCGCGGCCGTCAGGAAAACCGGAAATCAGTGAAAACAGGGGTGAGCAGTTACGTCGAATTTATATCTGATCTGACGTTACTTTGAATTCGGAGCATTAGTGAGTGGAAATGGTGGATTGGATTTGCGTAGAGCCACGAGTGCCGTCTTGGCCATCGCGAGCGAGGGTTGACAGAATCTTGAGCAGGGAATGTGGCTGATTAGCGCACTTCCATCTCTATAGTGGGTGGGATCGATGAGCTTGAAGTGTCCAATAAAACGCTGTTGCGACAACGTAAACGCCCAGGAATCAAGATTACATTCTCCTACGCTTGCCGCAACACGAGAGCAGCAGGCCGGATAGCCGAGAGCGTGGCCCAACCGGAAAGTGTGAGCAGAGTCGCCCCGGTCGATCGCAAGAATCATGCGAGCTAGAGTGGAGGAGCGCGATACGACGAGGAAGTCGTCATTGTCGATAGCGATGTACCATCCTAGACGCCGCATCCAGCCACGGATAATATCTTGCGAAACTGGAGTAGCAAGCTCCGTGCGAATTGCTGGGCGTATTTTTGCGGCTAGATGAAGGATGTCGGTCCGGACCGAAGGCTTCAGCCAAGGCGGCAGCGTGGCTTGCTGATTCATAATTGTCGAGATCGGCGCATTATCAACTGTCTGTATCCTGTTGGAGTTACATCAACGAAGCCTGCCTCCTCCGCGGCACGACGCGAGGCGAGGTTGGATCTGCTCATGTGTGCATAGATAGTGTCATGTTGACTTTTTTGGCAAGCAGTTCGATAGGCGATACGGCCAATTTGACGGCCCCGGCTCCTAGCGTTCAGAAGAATTTGAATAGAAGCGTGCGTGCCAAGTGGAGGTTCGTCTATGATGTTGATGTAGATGTGACCGGCCCGCTGGCCAGCAACTTCGACCCGCCACTTCTCGCCACCTGGTCCATCCCCTCGTCCCGGCGTTCCCCGGATCCGTTCTAGGAGAACATCTTCGGGAGAGACGGGTCCATCCTTAGACTTGGCAGCAGTGGGGGGCGGCTTTGGCGTAGGCCGCAGAGGCCGCCGATGCCTGCTCGAATTCGAAGAGCGCTTAATCGTCATTTAATCGCTCCAAGGCCGGCAATAGTCGATCCGCAGCTGCACGCCAATACTCAGCCGGAAAGAATCCTGGTGAGAATGCTACCGCTATACGTTCAATGCGCGATGCAATTTCAGCATCTGCTAAAGCGCTGGTCAATTCATCGATCTTGGATAAAATTTGCAATAAAGTTGGATTAAGTTTATCGCTCCGACTGATCCAGGCGCTGTCACCATCATATCGATTGTTGAAGTAGTCCATGTCAATGTGAAGAAGAATTGGGCCCGACCCAGTATCGCTCAACCACTCTTCCACATCCGGTGTTATTCGATATGTAGCAGGCCCAACTGCATTGGCCTTTTCTCGGAGGCGCGTTATCGGTCTGCGTGCGTCTCTATCAAGAAGGCAATCGTTTTCCTCGTGCGAGAGAATTTGATAATTTTGCGTCTTTGTAGTTTTTGGAGGTTGGCGAAGGTGTCGCACTTGTGCATTTGGAACTGCTCGGAGAAACGGTGTCATGAAGCTTCCCATACCCACAGCGCCGCTAAGGATTGCGCATCTGATACAATCGGGGTTATCAAGCTCCACATTGCGACCTGTGAGTGGATCCCGAAGGCCAGCACCTTCAACGAAAAGTCGTGGAGAGCCGACATCCTTGTGGTCATCAACGTGAAGAATAACCACGGATGGAGTGTCCGAGTTACTCTGTTCCGCAAGCCACTCGCTCCAACTATACAGGGTCCATGTATCGTAGAGGGAAATGAGTAGCGGCCCGGAACCACGGGTGCCATGCACCATGTTTGCTGGCGTGATGTCCTTGTCCCACCAGTTGAGGCCAAACGGCAGATCTGGATCGACGTAGCGATTAAAGTCGTCAGACCATGCTAACGTCAACTCCCAGCCGTCTCTTGTCAATGTCGCCGTTGCGTCTTTGTCGCAAAAATAGTCTCTCAAAACTGCATGCCGATCTGCAGCTTGGTATGGGAGGCCGTTGGCGGGGAGCAGAATCAAATTTCTAAGCTTCCAGATTGTAGGAACCGGCAGCCGATCGCAGAGTTTCCAAGAGTTCATTACCGGTTGCCGTGAGGGGACATTTCTTAAGTGTCAAGAAAGCTTGCGTAAGGCGCGAATTAGTATCACGAAGCTGATTAGTAGCGCGGTTGTTGAGCCAAGCTGGACCGCGATCAAAGACATAACTCCAAAAGCGCAGAAGTTCCACGAAGACGAATACCGCATGCAGTAAACCCGAAGGAGGTCGCGGGTCTTCGCGCCAAGGCGACGGAACTACCAAGGACGTTGGCTCAACTATAGAATTCTGCCGCTCGAGAAGGTAGAGCTTTTGGTGCCGATGCTCGTGGATTAGTGAATCTGCTAAATCGTATGAATTAATTAAATTTCCATCATGAATAATTGAAACATAGAGCGCGCCGGGAACCGAATTGTCGCTGAAAGACACAATCTTCTTCGGATTGGCGAGCGGATCGCGAATAAACTGAACAGCCCGTGAAGTAACTCGCATCTCATGTCCAAGAGCAGGACGCCAGCGGTCAATTACTTGGAATGCTTGTTCGACGATCGCTCGCCCTCTGGTGGCGACCTCCTCCGTCTCGAAGTAAATGGCATCGCCAAAGGGAACGCGAAGCCATGGATCCTCATCGGCTATGCTGAGATTGCAATGGGAGGGAAGGTATCGGAGAAGGAAGCGAATGTAAGAGCCATCGGCTCGTACCGGTGCTCCATCTACTGTATGCGCATCTTTCCCGGCCATTTGCGCTGCCATGGTTCGTTGCCAAGCTATAGCGCCGGGATGTGCTGCCAATCTGGCGATGAGTTCAGGTGGAGAATTGAGAACGGATACTATTGAGGCGCGTATCGTCTGATCTTCGCTGTTTAGCGATTGTAGAGTGTTAATAAATGAGAAATATGCGTCGCTTTCAGCGTTTTTGCAGAGCTCCTGTATGAGTCCAGCTGCGCTTTCAGCAAGCTCGAAATCGGCTAAATCAACACTAGGAGCACGAGGGGCACGAGCGGGACTTGACTTCCGCAGCAATCCATCTAACCGGGCACGGACATGTGTGATAAGTGCAAGCATTTCTCGACAGTAAACAGTAGGGTGATCGAATCCGTTTGGACCAAACCGGTGAGGGAGAGAGCCTCCGCCACAGACTTGCATCACCGGACACTCTTGGCACTGGCGGCAAAGGCCTTCTCTCTGAAGTCGTTTGCGATGGGTCGCGAGCGCGTCTGATGCAGCAACTGTCGCGATTGAAGTATCTACCACCGTTCCGGCAAGTTTAGTAGCTCCGTCTTGGGTGACCTTCAGGACGTCGAGATCGTGATAGCTCCCATCTGTCTCAACTGAAATGAGACTGACATCTCCAAGTCCGAAAGCGTCAGTGTGGGATGCTAGACCACACACCGTATCTAGAAGAGATTCAAATGTTCGTACAAAAAGATGAGGATACTGATCGAGCCACAAGTCGAATGCGTTGATTAACCATTGCTCGTATGAAGCTGGTTCGGAATCACGACCCGGAGGAGGGCGCAAATTGTGCGCATCAGGCAGAAGAAAATCGAGTTTTGGTGGATCGTGCTTATCGAAAAACTCGAATAAATCTCGCGGAGAAGTAGAAACATCCACAACAGCTATAATGCCAGCAAATATCTTTGGACGTTTCTTTAGACGCTGCAGGGCAGCTATAACTCTATTAAAACTCGATCGGCCTTTACGAGTGTTTCGATGCTTGTCATTGGCGGCGCGAGGGCCGTCCAAACTTAGCGAAACAGCAATGTCCGCATGTTCGAAGATATCGAGTACCGGATCGCTTAGAAGAAGACCGTTAGTTTGTAAACCGATGTCGACGTTGGTTTCGACATTTGCGCGAATATCCGCCGAGAAGTCAGCCAGGAACTGCGCTCCGGCTAGGAGCGGTTCGCCTCCGTGGAAGATCACCGAACAACGGGACAGGCCAGTTTCTCGAACATATTCTGCGAGACGCGCAATAAAAGCGTCACGGCACTCGGAAGACAAGAGTCGTGGCATAGAGCGCCAGCTCTGGTCTGCATGGTGATAGACGTAACAGTAGTCACAGTCTAAGTTGCATCGCGAGGCCACCTTTACTAGGTAAGAGGTGATTCTGGGGGCGGCCACGCGAGCAAACTCACGAGCGGCTGTGCCGGTGGTGCATGCGGTCATAGCTGGTGATGATTTCGCTCGCCTCGGAATCGACCAACAGGCGTCCCTTCAGACGCTGGAGGGCCGGATTGTCCGGCTGATCTCGAAGGAGGGCGGAGCGAATGTCCTCTGAATGCTCGACCGGCTGGTTCTGCACTTGGATGGTCATGGGAGATCCCCTATTGCAACGTAGGCCAGTCGTAGCAGAAACTAGGCACCTTGAACAGGGGTTTGGTTTACAGTCAAGTTGTGTTTCAGGCGGCGAGTTGCTGGCCCTCTCCAGAGACGCTTGATGTCGTTGTCGAAGGCGTCCATCACGCCGTAGAGTTAGGGTGCAGGGCGTTTTGAACGAAGGTTGCGTCAGGGTAAGCCCTGGAAGGGAGGAAGTCATGAGTTAGCGTGACGGAAACTCTTCATCGTGGTCCAGTGGGTGCGACCCCCACCCGGCAAAGGCGCAGCCCGCCAGCCGGAAGCGAGTGTTGCGTGGCACGCGGCAACGTGTGTCGCGAAGCGTACACAGCAGGCAGTGAAGCCGCGCTATTGAGCCCCGAAATCAACAATGCCGGTGCCCTCGTGGTCCTTTGAGCGGGGGCAGCACCGGAAGCGCCGCGACAGGCGAGGCGTGACGGGCCGACCGGGGTCGCTGGAACGTGTGCAGAGCTGACGATGGACCACCGGGGAACCTGGGAGGCCCGGCGATCGTCCGTGTGCGCGGGTGGCTGGATGGGGACGGCCAGCCTGAACAATCAAGTCCTGGCCCGGCATGGGTCCTGCATCATGCCGGGAGCGCGCGAGCGACGGCACGAAAGGAGCAGGAGCGCACGGTACCGGACGGCGAAGAAATAAGCCCAGGGGATGCGGCGCCGGGAGTCGGAGCGCCTTGATAGTACCGTCGAGGGCGGGGAACCGTGGCCATCGGGACCCGCCGGAGGGAAGCGGGGCGTCGCATGGTCGGAACCGAAGGAGGGAAACACGTGAAGACGTCGAGCTTCGAAGACGTGTCACCGAAACAAGCTCGGATAGCCAAGCTGGCGAGGGAATGCCCCGACATGGCGTTCACCACGCTGCACCACCACATCGACCTTGCGTGGATGCTCAAGGCCTGGGACCTCACCCGCAAGGACGGGGCGACGGGCGTGGACGGGGTGACGGCCGCCGACTACGAGAAGGACCTTGAGGCGAACCTTGTGGACCTCATGGAACGGATCAAGTCCGGCCGCTACTACGCCCCGCCGGTGCGCCGCCACTACATCCCGAAAGCGGATGGGCGGCAGCGGCCGCTGGGCATCCCGACACTGGAAGACAAGGTGGCGCAGCGTGCCATCGTGATGATCCTGGAGCCGATCTGCGAGCAGGACTTTCTGCCGTGCTCGTATGGCTTCCGCCCCGGACGGTCGGCGCACGATGCACTGCGCGACCTGCGTGCAGGCCTTGCCGGGGAGGGTCTGCGATGGGTGATCGATGCCGATATCGAAGCCTACTTCGATTCGATCGATCCCAGGCACCTGAGGAGCGCCCTCGACCTGCGGATCAAGGATGGCGTGATCCGACGCATGATCGACAAATGGCTGGCGGCGGGAGTGCTCGACAGGGGCGTATTGCAGCGCACCGAGACGGGCGTTCCGCAAGGTGTTGTAATCTCGCCAATTCTATCCAACGTCTTCCTGCACCATGTGCTGGACGTGTGGATGGCAGAGACGGTCAAGCCCCGCATCGGGGCCTGCCGGCTGGTGCGCTTTGCCGATGACTTCGTCATCGCCTTCAAGGATCGCCGGGACGGGGAGCGTGTGCTTGCCGTTCTGGACAAACGTCTTGCGAAGTATGGGCTCGTGCTCCATGCCACCAAGACGCGCTTCGTGGACTTCCGGCCCGGACGCGGCGGCGGTCATGACGCGCAGGACCACTTCGACTTCCTCGGCTTCACCCATCGGTGGGGCACATCACGGAAAGGCCGGATGGTCGTGCGGCAGTTCACCGCCAGAAGTCGCTACAGACGGGCCGTCAAGGCGGTCTGGCAGTGGTGCAAGCACCACCGCCACCTGCCGCCTGAGGATCAGCAACGGCATCTCGCCAGCGTGATCCGGGGCCACTGCAACTACTACGGTCTGACAGGCAACAGCAAACTCCTGACCCGCTTCACTACCGAGGTGGTCAGGAGTTGGCGTCACTGGCTCGGTCGGCGCCACCGCGGAGGGCATCTGACCTGGGACAAGATGAACGTTCTCCTACGCCACTTCCCGTTGCCGTCCGCCAAGATCATGCGCTCAATCTATGCCCCTTGAGCGAAACTGTCATGCGAGGAACCGGATGCCCTAATGCGGGCATGTCCGGCTCTGTGGGGGGAGGGGCTCGGTAACGACCCCTCCTACCCGGCCCGCTTCGCGGCAGTGGGTGGTTGTTCCTGAGGTTGATGCCGTTGGCGGTCGGCGGAGCGCGGTTCCCTCGGTGGTAGCTTTCTCCCTGGTGCTCCGGCTGATCGGAGCCCTTTCCACCAGGGAGACAGTGATGAAAGTCAGACCGAAGAGCGGCGGGACACCGGCCCGCCGGAAGATGATCGCGACGATGGACATGAAGGGTCTGTCGGCGAACACACAGGACAACTACCTGCGCAGCGTCGGCGCGCTGGCGCGGTTCTACGACCGCCCGCCCCAGAGCCTGTCGGCCGAGGAGGTCGGCGTCTGGGTGTCGGGCCGGATCGACGCGGGGCGCTGTCCGCGCACGACCAATGCCGACGTCTCGGCCCTGCGTCTGTTCTACGTCGACGCCATGAATCAGCCGGAGAAGGTCAAGGATCTTCACTGCCGGCGGGTTCCCGACCGGCTTCCGCGGTCCATCCCGGAGGCCGACGTCGGCCTCCTGATCGACGGCATCGACGACCTGCGCTACCGCACCGCCACCCTTGTCGCCTACGGCTGCGCCCTGCGCATCTCCGAGGTCGTGGCGCTGCAGGTCGACGATGTCAGGAGCGAAGACGGGCTGCTCCACATCGCACACGGCAAGGGCGGCCATGAGCGCATGGCCTTTTTGCCCGACACGGTCCTCGAGGCGCTCAGACGCTACTGGAAGAACACCGAGCCGCATCCCGAAAGCTGGCTGTTCTACGGCGCCGGCCCGGAGCGGCCGATGACCGCCGAAAGCCTGCGCGCGGCCTTCAACAGAAGCCGCGACCGAGTGGGGCTCGATCGCGGCATCACGTTCCACTGTCTGCGTCACGCGGTCGCCACTCATCTCTACGAACGTGGGGCGCAGATCAGCGTGGTCCAGGACTATCTCGGGCACAAGTCACCCGAGGCGACGCGGGTCTACGCCCGGGCCACGGGTGTCATGTACCGCACACTCGACCATCCGGTCAAAGAGCTGGCTCATGCCTGTTGAGTGAGCGCCCCCGAGAGGCCCGGCGTGGCGGACATCTTCCGCCACGCCGGGCCCGCATACCGTGAGCGTCATCGCCTCGACGCCGTCGCGCTGAAGGTCATGACGTGCATCGAGCAGTGCCGCACGCCGGCGCTGGGCGGCACGTTGTACCGCTGCGGCGACTGCGGCCATCTCCATGCCGTCTGGAAGTCCTGCGGCAACCGCCACTGCCCGACCTGCCAGGGCGCCGCGGCGCACGCCTGGATGGAAAGGCAGGCCGCCTGCATCCTGCCGGCCCCCTGCTTCCACATCGTCTTCACCCTGCCGCCGTTGGTGGCCCGCATCGCCCTGCAGAACCGCAAGGTGGTCCTCGGCATCCTGTTCCGCAGCGCCGCCGAGACCCTGCAGGTCATCGGCGCCGATCCCCGGCGCTTCGGCGCCAGGATCGGCGGCACCGCGGTTGTCCACACATGGAACCAGAAGCTGCAGTGGCATCCTCACGTGCACTGCGTCGTGCCCCACGGCGGCTTCGACGTCGCAAGCGGCGCATGGAAGACCGGCAGTCCCCGCTTCTTCGCCCCCGTCAAGGTGCTGGCGAGCTCCTTCCGAAGGCGCTTCCTCAAGGACCTCGCGAAGCTCCATGGCGACCTGGAGTTCCACGGGGCGCTGGCCCGTCTCGCCGAGCCTCACGCCTTCTCCCGGCTCATCAGGCAGGCGCGCAAGACCAGATGGGTGGTCTACGCCAAGCCGCCGTTCGACGGCCCCGAGGCCGTCATCCGCTACCTCTCGCGCTACACCCACCGCATCGCCATCTCGGATGCCCGCATCCTCGCCTTCGACGGTGAGACCGTCACCTTGCGACACCGCAAGCCGGTGGCCAGGGCCGCCGGCAAGCCGACCTACGGCACCATGACCCTCACGGTCGAGGACTTCATCCGGCGCTTCCTGATGCATCGCCTGCCGAAGGGCTTCCACCGCATCCGACACTTCGGCATCCTCGCCAACAGCTGCCGCAGGGCGACCCTCGAGGCCGTGCCGCAGGCCGGCCGGCGTGACGCCCCCGAGGAGCGCGACGAGCCCGAGGCCGCCGCCGGCCCCGCTTGTCCCAGGTGCGCAAAAGCGACCGTGCCCGTCGCCACTCTCGACCGGAACATCACCAGCGAGGGCCTCGCCCGAACCATGGAGCACATCAGGATGCGCGGACCCCCATGACCATGGCGCCGAACCGCAGGACCCCGATCAGCGACCCCCGGATCGCCACAGGACCGCTCGCGCCCGCCTCGCCGAACCGTCCGACAAGCCCCGGCGGGACCCCGACGCCATGCCCGAACGGGCTGTCAACGGTCGATCCCGCGGCCCAGTCCGCCCCTGCCATGCCCGCTGCAGCACCGTAGCAGGCGCGGTCCCCGCCGGCGGCAGCAACCTCAACGTCACTTTCTGCAAGTCGTGAGACCGTGCCAGGCGCGGCTCCGTTCAAACTCGCTTAGCGACGGCGCTGCGGCCGTCACTAACCAAGATATTGTCGAGCCGAAGCTGACAGCCATGCGTATTCTCACCAACGTAGCCGGTGATTCTCAGCCAACGTAGCCGGGCATTCTCACCATGGTAGCCACCCCGGAGCGGAGCGACGCGATGACGTTGATGGTGGCCTTGATCCTCTGCTTGTGGTGGTCCGTGCGATAGCACCCCGAAGGGTCATGTGCAAGGCGGTCGGGCATGGCGCGCCCGCGACGCGTGACCTCCACGCGTCGTAGCGGCGCGGGCGCGCCATGCTTGCCCTCGGCTGGTCGTGTGAGCGCCATGGTTGTTCCGGAGCGCAGCGACGCCGGCGCCGCGCCCTGCGCGGCGCTCCCTCGGCCTTCCCTGCGGTGCTGCGGGCGATGGCGGCGCCAGGACCGACGCCGTGCCCGAGCGTCGGTAACGTTACCATGGTTCAATGGAGTGGCGAGGATCATGTATCACGTCCGTAGCCGCGCGGCGGTTCGATCTCCTCGAGGGCCTCGATGTCGACGTCGGCGATGATCTGCAGGCGTTCTCCATAGGGGGTGTCGAGGAGTGCGTCCGGGAGGGTGTCGAGGCAGTCGCGCCAGTGCTCCTGCAGGGTGCGCAGTTCGCTCACCGCGTCGCGCCAGCGTTGCGGGCGCGAGCGCCGGTCCCGGGGCTTTCGGGTGATGACGGGACGGTGTCCGGCCTTGAGCCGTTCCCGGTAACGACGCTGCTTCTCGGCGGGGGTCAGGGCCACAGGCGTTCTCCTCACATCAGGGGTGGCGTGTGGCCGCCGGCTCACGGGCGGCGGGGTTGCGCATGGACTCGCCGTGGAGTTCGAAGCGGATGGCGCCATGCACCAGACGGTCGAGGATGGCGTCGGCGACGGAGGGATCCTTGAGCTGGCGATGCCAGTCGGCCACCGGCAACTGCGAGGTGACGATCACCGAGCGGCGTGCGAAGCGGTCGTCGAGGATCTCGAGGATGTCGCGTGCCCGCGCGGCATCGATGGGGGCCAGGGCCCAGTCGTCGATGACGAGGACGTCGATGCGGGCGAGATCGCGGTAGACCCTGGAGATGGCGCCCTCGCCATGGGCGATGCGCAGGTCGGTGAGCAGCCGCGGCCCCCTCAGATAGAGGGCCTGGAAGCCTTCGAGACAGGCCTTGTGGGCGAGGGCGCAGGCGAGCCAGCTCTTGCCGGTGCCGCAGGGACCGGTGATCAGGACGTTGGCGCCCGAGCGGATCCAGGCGCAGTCGGCGAGGCCGAGGACGACGCGGCGGGCAAGGCCGCGGGGACGGACCAGGTTGATGTCCTCGAAGCAGGCGTCCTGGTGGCGCAGCCTGGCCTTCCTGAGACGCCGCTTGAGGGCGCGGGAGCGGCGTTCGTCGATCTCGCGGTCGATCAGGAGCGAGAGGCGGTCCTCGAAGGCCATGTCGTCGAGGTCGTGGCGGGCCATCTGTTCGAGGAAGGCGGCCAGCATGCCGGGCAGGCGCAGGGCAGCGATGCGTTCGGCGAGGGGTGCAAAATCCTGGCGCATTTGACGGCGAATCCTACGACATTTGACGGCGATTCCTGGAACACTTGACGGTGGTTCCTGGACACTTGACGGCGAATCCTGAGCATTTGACGGTCCTGGTCCGGACCTGACCTTTCCCTGCCGTGTGGCGTGGCGAGGCGGTCAACGGGGTCTGTGAGGTGCCCTGTCTCTTCCATCCCTGTCACACCGGTCCGTGTAGCGGACCGGGAAGGCGGGAGCGCGATGAAGAGAATCGGCATGATGAACATCAAGGACATTCTTCGGCACCGTCACGATCACGCCCTGTCACGCGACGAGATCGCCGCGGCGGTCGGGGTGAGCACGGGAACCGTCTCGCATGTGCTGGCCCGCAGCGAGGCGGCAGGCCTTTCCTGGCCGCTGCCAGAGGATCTCGACGACGCGGCCCTGCGGGACAGGCTCTATCCGGCGCCGGATCGCGACAGCGACCGGGTGCAGCCCGACTGGGAGGCGATCATCGAGGAACTCGAGGCGCCGCGCCCGCGGCGGCGCGCCCGTCTGACGCGCCGTCAGCTGTGGTCCGAGTACCGGGACGAGGCCCTGGCCCAAGGAGGCAAGGCCTACACCTACAGCCGCTTCTGCGGGCTCCTCAAGGAGCGCCGGCAGGCCAGGCCCGGGCAGGCGCAGGCGCGCTTCGACTACGCGCCGGGCCTCTACGGCATGTCCGACTTCTCGGGCAAGACCCTGAGCCTCAGGAGCGGCCGCGGCGATGAGGATGTGGAGATCTTCGTGGCCGTGCTGCCGCATTCGGACATGATCCACGCCGAGGCCGTGCCCGCCCAGACCGTGCAACACTGGACGATGGCCCACCGCCGGGCGCTGGAGGCGTTCGGCGGCTGTCCCGAACGCTGGGTCATCGACAACCTCAAGGCCGGCGTCACCAGGGCGGACCGCGAGGATCCCCAGCTCAACCCCAGCTTCCGCGAGTTCGCCAGGCACTACGGCCTTGCCGTGCTTCCGGCGCGCAAGGGACAGTCCACCGACAAGGGCCCCGTCGAGGCCGCCGTCAAAGTTGTCCAGACGCGCATCCTGCTCGCGCTGCGTCATGAGACCTTCTTCTCCCTGGACGCCATGAACGCCGCGATCCGGCGCCAGCTCGAGCATCTCAACAACGCTCCCATGGCGGCAGGCGCGACCCGGCGCGACCTCTTCGAGGCCAGCGAGCGGGCCGCTCTCAAGCCCCTGCCCCGGAACCCCTGGGAATGGGGCGAATGGATCGAACGCAAGGTCGGACCGAACTGCCATGTCAGAATCCATCGCAACCACTACTCCGTGCCCGAGCGCCATATCGGTGCCACGGTCCACGCCCGCGTCGGCGAACGCATGGTCGAGATCTTCGTGGCCAGGGAGGGTGAACGCATCGCCGTGCATCCTCTCAAGAGCGGAGCCAACCAGTACGCCACAAGACCCGGGCACATGCCCGACCGTCTCCAGGCGGTGCGCGATATCCGCTCGCCCGACTGGGGCCACATCCTGCTCTGCCAGGCCCGGCGCATCGGACCCCATGCCCGCGCCTGGGCCGAGCGCTGCTTCGCTTCGCGCGACTTCCCCGAACAGGCCTTCGCCACCGTGCAGGGCATGATCCGTCTTGCCGACGACCATGGCCATGACCGCATCGAGACGCTCTGTGGCGAGGCTCTCGATCTCAACCGCCTCGCCTCGGGCTTCCTCAGGGAGCGCCTCAAGAACAGCATCCCGACACCGGCGCCACGCCCGGAAGTCAGCGAGACCATCCCCCGTCACGGCAACATCCGTGGTGGGGACTATTACCGTGACAACAACCAGGGAGACACCCCATGACCCTGCGCCAACCCAATGTCGAACGCCTGCTGCAACTCGGCTTCGTCGGCATGGTCGAGGCCCTCGAGGAACAGCGCGACATCGCCGACATCGATCAGCTCGACTTCGACGACCGCCTCGCCATGATGATCGAACGCGAGATCCAGTACCGCGACCACAAGAGCTACCTCGGCCACCTCCGCCAGGCCCAGCTGCGCATCCGCGCCGACCTCCAGGACGTCGACTGCCGCGCCGGCCGCGGCATCACGCGCACCACGCTGACCGAACTCGCCGCCGGCGACTGGATCCGCCAGGCCTTCAACCTGATCATCGTCGGCCCAACAGGATGCGGAAAGACCTTCCTGGCCTGCGCGCTCGCCCATCAGGCCTGCCGGCAGAAGCGGTCCGTGCTCTACCGGCGCGTGCCCGAACTCGTCTCCGAACTCGACCGCGCCCGCGACAGGGGAACGCACCACCGCCTCATGCGGCGGCTCGCCAGGGTCTCCCTGCTGCTGCTCGACGACTGGGGACTGCAGAACTTCTCCGCCGAGAGCCGCCGCGACCTGCTCGAGATCGTCGAGCAGCGCCACGCCCGGGCCTCCCTGCTGATCGCCAGTCAGATCCCCGTGGAGCACTGGCCCAGGGTGATCGCGGAACCCACCATCGCCGACGCCATCCTCGATCGCATCGTCCACAACGCCTACCGCATCGAGATCACCGGCGAATCCCAGCGCAAGCGCAACCGGCCGCCGCCCCTGGGCGGCGCATGAAAGGGAGATCCAGCCATGGCCCTGACACCCGCCGAGAAGCAGCGCCGATACCGGGAACGGCTCAAGGCCGGGCACCGTCCCGTCATCACCCGAAAGCCCCGGGACCGGCGCTCGCGCGCGCAACGCTGGCGCGATGCGGTGGCCGAACTCCTCGCCCTGCAGGAGCACTGGCGCCGCTGCCTCGACGCCCTCCCCGAGGCGCTCCACGACACCCCGTACGGGGAGCGCCTGCAGGCCATGGCCGAGACCGACATCGAAATCCTCCAGGAGATCGAACCGCCGCTCGGCTACGGACGCGACACATGAACCCGGGAACTCCCCTGGTCATGGTAACGTTACCAGTGCCCGGCAACATCAGAGCGTCCTTGTCACAACGCACAGAACAGACATCCCGGAGCGCCGGCGCCGCCCATCCGATCCGCCGGCTGCCGGCAGCGCCACCTGAGGAAGCCCGGCCTGGCGGCCGGGTCCATCGGGCGCCTGCGGCGCCGGGTGCAGCTCCCAGGAGCGGAACGCGCGGCGGCCATGCCGCAGTGAAGGGCCAGCCGCCGCGTTCACCGGCTGTTGAATGAAAGACATGGCTCGCCTACGCTCGCACACCGCTGGCCTCCGGCCAGCAACCCAACCAACAACAGGGAGGTCTCCCGCAAACACGCGCAACGGAACAAAGATGGCGCCACCTCAGCCGTCAAATGCGGCAGGAATCGCCGTCAGGTGTTCCAGGAACCACCGTCAAGTGCGCAGGAATTTTGCAAGGGGGTGGGAGAGGGTCATGTGAAGGCCTCCGGCCCGCGGATGTTCGAGTGATCGATGGCCACGCTTTCGGGTTCGGCGTCGGCCTGGTCGGCGTTGGTGGCAAGGATGGTGTTGAGGCCACGCCAGGAGCGGGTGCCGAGATCCATGGCGTAGCGGCAGGCGCCGTCGAAGCGTTCCGCCTCGTGGCCGGCGGCGAGCCGCAGCACGCCGTAGCACGAGCGGAAGCCGAGTTCCGGGTTGTTGGTGCGCTTCATGATGGCGGTGATGAAGGCATGGACATGGGGCCCGATCTCCAGGGCCCGCCGTTCGAGGCGCTCCCGGGTCTCCTCGATGCCGGCGCGCTGGTGCTTCGGCGGACGGTGTTCCTTGATCGTGGTAACGCGGTTGTCCGAGCGCAGATGACCGGCGATCTTGCGGCCGCGCAGGAAGACGTCGATCGCCGGGCCACGCAGGCGCACGTCGACCTCTTTGCCGACGTACTGGCAGGGCACCGAGTAGAGGTGCCGGTCGATGGCGATGTGATAGTCGGGATGGACCTTGTTCTTGCGCCACACCGTGTGCTGCCAGCGCCTCTCCGGCAGCGGCTTCATGGCCGGCCGGTCGATGCTCTCGAAGCGGCTGTTCCTGGTCTCGCCGGAGCGGTCGGCATAGGGCCTGGCGTTGAGAGCGTCCACCAGGATCCCGATCTCCCGGTTGAGCGCCGCCAGATCATGGAAGACGTGGTGGCGCAGGGGTACGAGAACGCGGCGGTTGATGTGCAGCACCCCGTTCTCGACGAGGGCCTTGTCGCGGGGCCGCCGCCTGCGAGCCGGCAGGGCATCGGTGTTGTAGTGTTCGAGCAGATCGGCGTAGGTCTCGTTCAACACCGACTCGCTGTGCGATGGCTTGATGACCGCCGCCTTGAGGTTGTCGGGCACCACGACGTGGGGCACCGATCCCATGTCTTCGAAGCAGCGCACGTGAGAGGCACACCAGTCCTCGACCTTCTGGGTCAGCGTCGCCTCGACATGGAGCCGGCCCGACACCCCCATCGCCGCCACGAACACCTGTGCGGCGTGCACCGTGCCGCCGATCATGAGCGGCACGGTCGTGCCGGCGTAGTCCACGAACAGACGCTCGCCGGGGACGCGGTTCTGGCGCATCGTCACATCCTGCCGGGAACGCGCCTCCCGGAACCGTCGGCACCACGTCGGATAGCTCATCCCGTCGGGGTGCGTCTCCCGCCATCGCTCCCACAACACGAGCAGCGTCATGTCGCGCTCGGCGAGATCCTCCTCGACCCGCGCCCAGTCCACGTCGCTCCCCGACGCCTCCTGCGGCGGCGGATAGAGCACCGCCTCCAGGGCCCCGTCGTCCAGCTCACGGGCCTGCGCCCAGCTCAGGCCCGAGGCCGCAAACCGCTCCAGCGTCTGCGCCACCGAGCGCCGCGCCATGCCGCAGTGCCGGGCAATGAAGCGACCGCTGCGCCCCTCGTCAAAGTGACACGAAAGAACCTTCTTCACCTTCCTCATGGCAAGCCTCTCCTGCGCCATCCCGCACTCCCTGGATCGATCGCGACAATCCAGACGACAGGACAGCTCCTCGGGTCGAACGAAAACGTTCGCTCCAGGGGGTGGCTACCATGGTGAGATCAGGCGGCTACCATGCGTGAGAATCGGTGGCTACCATCGTGAGATTCCGCACAGCCATGACCGGTTGCAGGACGCGTGCGGCGGTAGTCGGCTACGGACCGCCCCATCAAAGGTGCTACGGTGGCCCGCAGGTTCCGGTTGGCAAAGTCCGGGGGCAGGAGCAGGAAGGCCACGAGGGCGGCGAACAGGGTCTGCACATGCGGGTCGCCGAGGCGCACTCGCCGATGACGGGCGCGAGGCATGGAGGTCTTCGAAGCGCTCGCTTCCGATGCTCAAGTCATGGCTGATGCGTTGGATGCCGAGCAGGCGTTGACTGACGGCCAAGCCGATGGTCTTGAGGGCCTTGGGGTTCTTCAACGGTCTACCCTTGTCTCATCTTGATTGTCGTACCGCCAGCGCGGTTAAACCTCAGTTTTCCTCCCGAAGAGTCGCGCTGGCCCGCCTTTATCCAGGCCCGGACCTTCATCGCGTGTCTCGTTGTTGGCCTTGGATCGGGCGCGAGACATCCACCACAGCGCTGTGGCCATAGTCCTGCACGGGAAGATGGCAATCGCCGGTCAGGCGAACTCCGGGAACGGGTATCCCTGACGAAGTTCGGCAAGCTCGTCCACCGCAAAGGGGTCGCTGGTCTTCATGGGACGCCGCAGTCTTCGCCGGATCTGGGCCACGATGGGGGTTGTCTTGTATAAGCGTGCACGCTTCTCGCCCGGTGGAACGAGAAAGCCGGCGTCGACGAGGTACTTCAGGTCGCGGCGGGCGAGACTCTTGGAGATGTCAGCACTGATCCGGTAGGACGAGTTCCGGAGCGTGCCTGCGATGGCTGCCTGGAGCGGCGCCAGCGCTGTCCGTTCCGGCAGTCCGAAGGCCGTCACGCGTTCGCAGAGTTCTGCGTGGAGCCTTTCCGTTTCCCGCATTCGGTGGAGAAGTGTCCTTGCCTGTACATAGTGGCCGGTCAGGCAGAAGCGGACCCATGGTTTGGCGTCCCGCTCGGGATTCCAGCCGCCGCCGACTTCCGCGAGCACGCCGTAGTACTCTTGCTGATTGCAGCCGAAGTACTCCTCTGTAGAGGTGAGCCCGTCGTCGGCCAGGACCGCGGTCTGGATGCATCTGGCGGTTCGACCGTTGCCGTCCGAAAACGGGTGCAGCATCGCAAGGTTGAGGTGTGTCATCGCCGCGCGCAGAAAGACCGACTCGACTTCGGCGTGGTTGACGTAGTCCAGGAGTTCGCGGACGCGAGGTTCCAGCTGATCGCGGTCTATCCCCTCGTGCACCAAGTTGCCGGTCCTTGTGCTCGATACGCCCACCCATCTGGGGCGGTACATCCCCGGATTGGCGTCCGGATCCGGGTTGCAGATCATGAAGTGGACGGCGAGGAGCACCTCCTCAGTGATCGTGAAGGATGGGCTCCTGCGACGCTGAAGAAGGTAGTCCATGGCGTCGCGATAGCCGATGACGGCCCGCCACGCGTCGCGATCGGTGTCCGTCGGATCTTCGCGGTCGATCGCGGCAACGGCGTCCTCGTCGGATACATGGATACCCTCGATTCTGTTGGACGCGGCAAGGGCTCGGGCACGGGTCAGGCGGGCAATCAGGCCCGTCCAGGGCCGCGGTTCCGCTGCGGCATGGCTGCGCAAATCGTTCAGGAGCCGGGCGGTGGCTTCTTCCACCCGTTTCTCCTGGTCGTCCAGGGAGCGATACGTGAACAGCATGGTCATTACAGTTTCGCAACTGATGCTCGAGGGTGAATGGGGCAGAGGGCTCAAGGGCGCACCGCCGATGCCTGGGGAAACCCGCCTCCGTCGTCCCACGCGGCGGTGCGGGGTCAGTCTGCGAGCTTCAGGGCTGCGAGGAAGGCGTCCTGGGGGATCTCGACGTTGCCGAACTGGCGCATGCGCTTCTTGCCGCGCTTCTGCCGGTCGAGCAGCTTGCGCTTGCGGGTGACGTCGCCGCCGTAGCACTTGGCGAGGACGTCCTTGCGCAGGGCCGACAGGGTCTCGCGGGCAATGATCCTGCCGCCGATGGCGGCCTGGATCGGGATCTTGAAGAGCTGGCGCGGGATGGCCTCCTTGAGCTTCTCGCAGATCGAACGCCCGCGGGCCTCCGCCTGGCCGCGCTCGACGATGAGGCTCAGGCCGTCGACGGCCTCGCCGTTGACCAGGATATCGATGCGCACGAGGTCGCCCTCGCGGTAGCCGTCGAGATGGTAGTCGAAGCTCGCGTAGCCGCTGGTGACGGACTTCAGGCGGTCGTAGAAGTCGAAGACGATCTCGGCCAGCGGCAGGCGGTAGATCACCATCGCCCGGCCGCCGACATAGGTCAGATCGATCTGCTCGCCCCGCTTGGACGTGCACAGGCGCAGCACGGCGCCCAGATAGGTGTCCGGCACCATGATGGTGGCGCGGATCCAGGGCTCCTCGATCGCCGCGATGAGGGTGGGATCCGGCAGATCCGCCGGGTTGTGAAGATCGTAGGCCTCGCCGCTGCGCGGCGAGATGCGGTAGACGACGCTGGGCGCGGTGGCGAGGAGATCGAGGCCGAACTCCCTCTCCAGCCGCTCCTGGATGATCTCGAGGTGGAGGACGCCGAGGAAGCCGCAGCGGAACCCCAGGCCGAGCGCCGCCGAGCTTTCCGGCTCGAAGTGGAAGCTGGCGTCGTTGAGGCGCAGCTTGCCGAGGCTGTCCCTCAACTCGTTGTAGTCGCCCGAATCGGTGGTGTAGAGGCCGCAGAAGACGACGGGCACGCTCGGCGCGAAGCCCGGCAGCGCCTCGGCGACGCGCCGGCGATCGTCGGTGATCGTGTCGCCGATGCGGCATTCGGCGATGTCCTTGATGGCCGCCGTGACGAAGCCGATCTCGCCGGGCCCGAGCTCGTCGACGAGAACCGCCTTGGGCGTCATGATGCCCACCCGGTCGATGTCGCGGACCGCGCCCGTTCCCATCATCCGGATCCTCTGGCGCCTGGCGAGGCGGCCGTCGATGACGCGCACGAGGATCACCACGCCCAGATAGGGGTCGTACCAGGAGTCCACCAGGAGCGCCTTGAGCGGCCTGTCGGCGCCGCCGCCGGCGGGCGCCGGGAGCCGCTCGACGACCGCTTCGAGGACCTCGCGCACGTTCTCGCCGGTCTTCGCCGAAATCCCGATGGCGCCGGCCGCGTCGATGCCGATCGAGCCCTCGATGTCGTCGCGCGCGCGCGCCGCGTCGGCGGCCGCAAGGTCGATCTTGTTGACGACCGGGAGGATCTCGAGGTCGGCGTCGATCGCCAGGTAGGCGTTGGCGACGGTCTGCGCCTCGACGCCCTGGGTGGCGTCGACCAGCAGGATGGCGCCCTCGCAGGCGCGCATGCTGCGGCTCACCTCGTAGGTGAAGTCGACGTGGCCGGGGGTGTCGATGAGGTTGACCGTGAAGACCTCGCCGTCCTCCCTCTCGTAGGTCAGGCGGACCGTCTGCGCCTTGATGGTGATCCCCCGCTCCCGCTCCAGGTCCATGGCGTCGAGGACCTGTCCGCGCATCTCGCGCTCGTCGAGTCCGCCGCAGATCTCGATCAGGCGGTCGGCGAGCGTCGACTTGCCGTGGTCGATGTGGGCGACGATGGCCACGTTGCGGATGTGCGCGAGGTTCGCCATGCCGGGTGCGTCAGCGCAGCGTTCCGCCGGTCTTCTTCGCGACGGCGGCGACGATCCTGCTGCTGAAATCCTCGATCTCGCCCTCGCTCATGCTGCCGCTCCAGGGCTGCAGGGTGACGGCGACGGCGACGGATTTCATGCCGCCGGCGATGCCCTCGCCCTCGTAGAGGTCGAAGACCTCGACCGAGTCGATGATATCGCGGTCGACACCCCGGATGGCGCGCAGCAGAGCGGCGGCGGGAACCTCCTCGCCGACGACGAAGGCGAAATCGCGCCTCACCTGCTGGAAACGAGACAGTCTCAGTTCCGGTCTCGCGGCCGGCCGGGCGCGGGAGCGGGGCAGGTCCTCGAGGAGGATCTCGAACGCCGCGGCGGGTCCGGAGAGCCCGAACTCGTCGAGCACGTCGGGGTGGAGTTCGCCGAAGCAGCCCAGTGCGTTCGCGCCCAGCCGCAGAACCCCGGAACGGCCGGGGTGGAACCACTCCGGCGCCTCGGCGGCCGCCTGCAGGCGGTCGGCTGGCGCGCCGGCGGCCTCAAGGACCGCCAGGGCGTCCGCCTCGGCGTCGAAGGCGTCCACCGGGTGCCCGGCGCCCGCCCAGTGGCGCGGTCCCGAGCGCCCCGTCCTCAGCCCTGCGACGGCGGTCCGCTGGCCGTCGGCCGAGACGCTGCCGTAGACCGGGCCGATCTCGAAGAGACCGAGATCCTGCATGCCGCGCGCCTGGTTGCGCGCCGCCGCTTCCAGCAGGCCCGGAAGCACCGACGGACGCATCGTCGACATGTCCGACGAGATCGGATTGACCAGCACGAGGCCAGGGTCCCGGCCGCCGAAGCGCCGGGCGTGCCCGCCGGCGATGAAGGAATAGGTGACGGCTTCGTTGAGGCCCCGGCCGGCGAGGGTCCGCCTCCCCCGGCGCACCTTTCGCTGCTCCCCGGAGAGCGCCGGCCGCGGCAGGCCGGCGCCGCGGGCAAGCGGCGCCACCGGGATGGCGTCGAAGCCGTGGATCCTCAGGATCTCCTCGATGACGTCGGCCTCGCACTGCATGTCGTGCCGCCACGACGGCACGGTGACGGACCAGGCGTCTTCCGCAGCCTCGCGGACCGCGAAGCCGAGGTCGCCGAGGATGGCCGAGGCGCGGTCCGCCGGGATGTCGATGCCTCCCAGGGAACGGACCCGCGACGGCCGCACGTCCATCACCTGGCGGGCCGCCGGAACCGAGCCCGCGGTCACCACATAACTCGCCTCGCCGCCGCAGATCTCGAGGATCAGGCGCGTCGCGATCTCCATGGTCGCCGGCGCGAAGCCGTTGTCGATGCCCCGCTCGAAGCGCTGCCGCGCGTCGGTCACAAGGTTGAGCTTGCGGCCGGTGGCCGCCGTGCGCACCGGGTCGAAGAGCGCGATCTCCAGGAATCCCTCGCTCGTGTCCGGCCCGGCGCTGGTCGATTCGCCGCCGATCACGCCGCCGAGCCCCAGCATGCCCGAACGGTCGGCGATGACGGTCATGTCGCCGTCGGCCGTGTAGGTCCTGCCGTTGAGGGCATCGAAGCTCTCGCCGGGCCGGGCGAGCCTGGCGCCGATCGGACCGGTGACCCTGGCGGCATCGTAGATGTGCGCCGGGCGGCCGATGTCCATGGTGAGCCAGTTGGTGATGTCGACGAGCGCGGAGATCGGCCGCAGGCCGACGGCCTCGAGGCGGCGCTGCATCCAGGCCGGGCTGGAGCCGTTGACGAGGCCCCGGAAGTGGCGGCCGATGAACGCCGGACAGGCGTCCTCGCTGCCCGCCTCGAAGGCGAGCTCGATGGCGATCGGGCTGTCGTAGGCGCCCGCGTGCGCAGAGGTGTCGAGGGGTATCAGGCTGCCGAGGCCGGCCGCCGCGAGATCGCGCGCGATGCCGCGCACGCCGAAGCAGTCGCCGCGGTCCGGCGTCACGGAGATGTCGAGCACGGGATCGTCGAGGCCGGCGAGAGCGGCATAGGAGGCCCCGACCGGCGCGTCGCCGGCAAGCTCGATGATGCCCTCGTGCTCGTCGGAGAGCCCCATCTCGCGTTCGGAGCAGAGCATGCCCCGGCTCTCGACGCCCCTGATCACCGTGTCCTTGAGGTCGAGGCCGGTTCCCGGAATGCGGCAGCCCGACGGCGCGAACACGCCCTTCATGCCGGTCCTGGCGTTGGGGGCGCCGCAGACGACCTGGACCTCCCCGCTGCCGGTCTCGACGATACACACGCGAAGCCTGTCGGCACCAGGATGGGGTTCGGCCGAACGGACCTCGCCGACGACGAACGGCGCGAGCTCCACCGACCGGTCCTCGACGCCCTCGACCTCGAGTCCGATGCGGTTGAGCGCCGCGACGATCTCGTCGAGCGTGGCCCGCGTCTCGAGGTGCCGCTTCAGCCAGGAAACCGTCGTCTTCATGGCGCCAGGCCCTCGTGAAGGGACGGAACGTCGTGCGGCCCGAAACCGTAGTGGCGCAGCCAGCGCAGGTCGGCCTCGAAGAAGCCCCTGAGGTCCGGAATGGCGTACTTCAGCATGGCCAGACGGTCGATGCCCAGGCCGAAGGCGAAGCCCTGGTACGTCTCGGGGTCGATCCCGCCGTTGCGCAGCACCCGGGGATGGACCATGCCGCTGCCGAGGATCTCCATCCAGCCGCCGTCGCCGCCGATGACCAGCCGGCCGCCGGAGAACGAACAGCCGATGTCGACCTCCATCGACGGTGAGGTGAACGGGAAGTAGCTGGGCCGGAAGCGCATCGGCACGTCGTCGACGCCGAAGAAGGCCTCGACGAAGGTGCGCAGGCAGCCCTTGAGATGGCCCATGTGGGTGGTCTCGTCGATCACCAGCCCCTCGACCTGGTGGAACATCGGCGTGTGCGTCAGATCGCTGTCGCTGCGGTAGGTTCTCCCCGGCGCGATGATGCGGATGGGGGGCTCATGATCGAGCATGTGGCGGATCTGCACCGGCGACGTGTGGGTCCGCAGGACCGGCCGGGACCCGTCCCCGGCGGCCGGCAGGTAGAAGGTGTCGTGCTCCTGGCGGGCCGGGTGGTCCTCGGGGATGTTGAGGGCGCCGAAGTTCAGCCAGTCGTTCTCGATGTCGGGGCCTTCGGCCACGGTGAAACCCATGTCGCAGAAGATCGCGATGATCTCGTCCATGGTCCGGCTGACGGGGTGCACCGTGCCGCCCGGCTGCGGGCGCACCGGAAGGGTGATGTCGATGCGCTCCGCCTCGAGGCGGGCGGCGAGGCTGCCGCGCTCGAGCGCCGTCCTGCGCCTGTCGATGGCGTCCCTCAAGGCATCCCTGGTCTCGTTGAGCAGGCGTCCGGCCTCGCGCCGCGCCTCGGGCTCGAGCGAGCCCAGGCGCTTCATCAGCGCGGTGACGGTACCCTTGCGTCCCAGCGCGCGCACCCGGACGGCCTCGAGCCGGGCGAGATCGTCAGCGGCCTCGACGGCCTCGAGGGTGTCGTTGCGAATGGTTGTGATCGTCTCGTCCATGTCGGCCATCCACATGACATGACAAAGGGGCCGCCAGGGCCCCTTCGCCGGTCATCCGTCCCGTTCGGGCTTGGTGAAGGATCAGGCAGCCCTGGTGACCGCCGAGCGGGCCTCGTCGCACAGCCTGCCAAACGACGCGGGTTCCCGCGCCGCGAGATCGGCCAGGATCTTGCGGTCGAGGCGGACGCCGGCGAGCTTGAGGCCGTGCATGAACTGCGCATAGGTCAGGCCGTGCTGCCGGGCGCCGGCATTGATGCGCTGGATCCACAGGCTGCGGAAGTCGCGCTTGCGCGTCCGGCGGTCCCGGTAGGCGTACTGCAGGCCCTTCTCGAGACGCATCAGGGCGACCGTGAAGCAGCTGTTCGCGCGGCCCCGGTAGCCCCTGGTGAGCTTGAGGACCTTCTTGTGACGTGCGTGGGACGTCGTTCCGCGTTTGACTCGCGCCATTGTTCTTTCCGCCGATCTGCTTTGCGGTCAGCCGCCGGCCAGCAGACGCCTGATCATCTTCGTGTCCGCCGGGGCGACGACGGTCGTGCCGCGCGTGCTCCTGAGGAACCTCTTGGTCCGGCGCCGCATGAAATGCCGCTTGCCGGCATGGTTGCGCCTGAGCTTGCCGCTCGCGGTCGTGGAAAACCGCTTCTTGACCGAACTCTTGGATTTCAGCTTCGGCATCGAACCAATCCGGACATCGCCTTGGGCGGGGGAACGCCGTCATACTCCCTCGCCCGGCGCAATGCAAGGGAGGAGGCGGGAGCGCCCCTACTTCGGGGCCATCACCATGATCATCTGGCGGCCCTCCATGCGGGGCATCATCTCGATCTTGGCGACCTCCTCGGACTGCTGGCGGATACGCTCGAGCAGGTCCCTGCCGATCTCCGGGTGGGCGAGCTCGCGGCCGCGGAAGCGGATGGTGACCTTCACCTTGTCGCCGTCGCCGATGAAGCGGCTCACGGAACGCATCTTCACGTCGTAGTCGTGGTCGTCGATGTTGGGGCGCATCTTGATTTCCTTGACGTCGAAGGTCTTCTGGCGCTTGCGCGCCTCGTTGGCCTTCTTCTGCGCCTCGTACTTGAACTTCCCGTAGTCGAGCAGCTTGCAGACCGGCGGTTCGGCGTGCGGCGAGACCTCGACGAGATCGAGCCCGGAATCCTCGGCCGCGCTCAGGGCCGCCTGCAGCGTGACCACGCCGATCTGTTCTCCGTCGGCTCCGATGAGCCGGACGCTGGTGACGTTGATGTCCCCGTTGACACGCGGGCCCGACTTGACGGGCGGGGCAAGGTTCTGTCCGTGGCGTACGATGTCACCCACTCCTAAAGCGGTTGTTCGGCGAGATCCGGCGGCCCGGACTCCCCGACGAGTGTATGAATGGCCGCGTCAAGTTCAAGGGACTGCTGGTCCCGGCTTCCCAGGCGCCGCACGGAGACCGTGCGTTCCGCGGCCTCGCGCCTGCCGAGCGCCAGGATCAAGGGAATCTTCGAGAGCGAATGCCGGCGCACCTTGTAGCCGATCTTCTCCGGGCCGGTGTCGACGATCCCCCGCAGGCCCGCCGCCTTCAGGCGCGCGTGCACCTCCCCGGCATAGCCGTCCGCGTCGTTGGTGATCGTGGCTGCGGCGTACTGGACCGGCGCCAGCCACAGCGGAAAGTGTCCGGCGTAGTGCTCGATCATGATGGCGAGGAAGCGTTCGAAGGAGCCGAGGATCGCACGGTGCAGCATCACCGGCCTGCGGCGTTCGCCGTTCTCGTCGATGTAGGCGGCGTTGAGCCTTTCCGGGAGGACGAAGTCGACCTGGAGCGTGCCGCACTGCCAGTCGCGGCCGATGGCGTCGCGCAGGTGGAACTCCAGCTTGGGCCCGTAGAAGGCGCCTTCGCCGGGGCTGTAGGCCATCTCCAGTCCGGCCGCCTGCGCGGCGTCCTTGAGGGCCTCCTCGGCCTGGTCCCACACCGCATCGGCGCCGGCGCGCACGCCGGGGCGGTCGGCAAAGCGCACCGAGAAGTCGTCGAAGCCCAGATCGCGGTAGACCGACGCCAGGAGGGAGCAGAACAGCACCGTCTCCGAGGCGATCTGCTCTTGCGTGCAGAAGATGTGCGCATCGTCCTGGGTGAACGAGCGGACCCTGAGGAGTCCGTGGAGCGCGCCCGACGGTTCGTAGCGAAGGCAGGAGCCGAACTCGGCCATGCGCAGCGGAAGGTCTCGGTAGCTCCTGATTCCCTGGCGGAAGATCTGCACGTGACAGGGACAGTTCATGGGCTTCATCGCCCAGATGCGCTCGTCCTCGGTCGTGGCCGTGAACATGTTGTCGCGGAACTTCTCCCAGTGGCCGGACGCCTCCCACAGCGAGCGCGACACCATCTGGGGGGTGTTGACCTCCTGGTAGCCCGCGCCCTCGAGGCGCCGGCGCATGTAGTCCTGCACCGTGCGGTAGAGCCGCCAGCCGCGGTCGTGCCAGAAGGCGGAGCCGACCGCCTCGTCCTGGAAGTGGAAGAGGTCCATCTCCCGGCCCAGGCGGCGGTGATCGCGCTTCTCGGCCTCCTCGAGGCGGTCAAGGTGCGCCTCGAGGCCCGCCCTGTCGGCCCAGGCGGTGCCGTAGACGCGCTGCAGCATGGCGTTGCGGCTGTCGCCCCGCCAGTAGGCGCCCGCCAGGCGCGTCAGGCGGAAGGCCTTGGGAAGCAGGCCCGTTGAGGGAAGGTGCGGTCCCCGGCACAGGTCGATCCAGTCCCCCTGGCGGTAGAGGGTGATCTCCTCGCCGGCGGGCAGGTCGCCGATGATCTCGGCCTTGTAGGTCTCGCCGATGGATTCGAAGAACCGCGAGGCCTCGTCGCGCTCCCAGACCTCGCGGGTGATGGTCTCGTCCCGTTCGACGATCTCCACCATGCGGGTCTCGATGGCTTCCATGTCCGCCGGCGTGAACGGCTCGTCGCGCGCGAAGTCGTAGTAGAAGCCGTTCTCGATGACGGGACCGATGGTCACCTGGACGTCGGGGAAGAGTTCCTTGGCCGCCTGGGCCAGAACGTGGGCGGCATCGTGGCGCAGGAGTTCGAGAGCCTCGGGGGAGGCGCGGGTGACGACTTCCAGGGCGGCGTCGCCGTCGATCTCCCGCCCGAGGTCGCGCAGCTCGCCGTCGACCTTCACGGCCCAGGCGGCCTTCGCGAGGCCCGGACCGATGGAGGCCGCGACACCGGCGCCCGTCACCGGCCGCTCGAAGGTGCGGCGGGATCCGTCGGGCAGGGTGACCGCGACGGTCCCCGATCGAGCGTTCATGTCTCAGGCCTCCTCAGGGGCGTGGATGCCTACATGGAGGCGGCGGACGGCCTGCGCAACCTCTGCGGCCCCGAGCTCCGCAAGATCGTCGCGCCGCAGCACCGTCATGCCGGGGCCGCGGGGCCTCGACAGCCGGGGATCCGAGGCGCGCGAGAAGAGCGCCACGCCGGGGCAGCCGGCGGTCGCCGCGATGTGCATCGGTCCGGTATCGTTGCCCACGGCGAATCGGCAGCGGCGCGCCAGGGCCACGATCTGCTCGAGGCTCGTCCGGCCTGCGAGGTTGACGATGCCGCCGTGGGCGCCGGCGATGCGGTCGAGGAGCTCCGCCTCGGCCCGGCTGCCGACGAGCAGGGGAACGATGCCCCGTTCGAGGGACTGGCGGCAGAGCTCGGCGAAGCGTTCGGCCGGCCACCGCTTCTCCGGGCGGTGGGGGGCGCAGCCGGGCACGATCAGCGCCCAGGGCCCTTCCGGCAGGCCGTCGGGCAGCGCGGCGTCGATCATCGACAGGTCGGGCGGCAGGCAGCCGTCGAGTCCCGCGGCGGCGAGCTGCCGGGCGTGGCGCTCGAGCGGGTGCAGGGCGACGAGGGCGCGGCGGTCGTTGAAATGGGAACAGCCGCGGACGACGCCCGACCACTCGGGCCTGGGCCGCGGGAACAGGCGGTAGTAGCCCGCGGTGCGGTCCGAGATCTGCAGGTCGTAGACCCGGCCGAAGCGGCCCGAGGCGAAGGTTCTCCTGAGCGCCAGAATCGCGCCGGGCTGCCACCACCGCGGACCGGTGTCGATCCACACGCGGTCGAACCAGCCGCCCGCGCGGGCGAGGCCCGCGTAGGGCCTGCGCGTCAGGAGGACGATCTCGGCGTCGCCGTGATGGGCGCGAATCGAGGCGAAGGGGCCGGTGGCCATGACGAAGTCCCCGAGGGCGCCGAGCTTGATGACCAGGACGCTCGAGGTCATGCCGCGGCGACGACTTCCCTGTAGACGTCGAGGGTCGACCGGCACATGTCGGCGAGATCGAAACTGAACACAGCGTGGGCCCTGGCGATCGCCGCGTACTTGATGCGGGCCCCGGAATCGAGGTCGAGGGCGGTGGTGAGCCTTCCGGCGAGCGCTTCCGCATCGCCGGGAGGGACCAGCCATCCCGTGACACCGTCCTCGACCGTTTCCGGCGTTGCGCCCCCGTTCGAGGCGACGACCGGAACGCCCATGGCCTGGGCCTCCACGGCGACGCGGCCGAAGCCCTCGGGCACGAGGGAGGGCTGCACGACGACGTCCGCGAGACGGTAGGCCGCGGGCATGTCGCCGCAGCTGTCGATCAGCGTCACCCTGTCCTCGAGACCGGACTCGAGGATCCTGCCCTCGAGCTCCCGGCGCAGCGCCGGGCGCGCGCCGAGCGTTCCCACCATCAGACAGACGGCGTCGCGCTCGAGCCTGCTCATGGCGTCGATCAGCACGCCGTGGCCCTTGCGGCGGGTCAGGCGTCCGGGAAGCATGACGACGGGCACGCCGTCCGGCAGGTTCCAGTGATCGGCCAGCGCGGTGATCCGGTCGACGGCGACGGCCGCCGGGTCGAACTTCGCCATGTCGATGCCGCGGAAGATGCGGCGCAGGCGGTCCTCCGGCACGCCGTACTCCTCGCGCGCGTGGCGCGCCACGAACTCCGAGATGGCGATCACCCGGTCGCCCCGCGCCATGGCGGAGTTGTAGAGCTTCTTCATCGGACCGGAGACGCTGTAGGGCTGGTGGATGGTCGTCACGAGCGGCGTCCCGGTGCGCCGCGCCGCCCGGAGCGCGGACCACGCCGGCGCCCGCGAGCGGACATGGACCACGTTGACGCCTTCCCGGTGGATCAGCCGTTCGAGGCGCCGCGCGTTGAGGGCGATCGTCAGCGGCGACTTCGAGGCGACGGGCATCTCCACGTGCAACGCCCTGGTGTGGAGCAGGTCCGGCACCATCTCGCCCCCCTGGGAGACGACGATCGAGCGGTTGCCCGCGGCCGTCAGGCTCCGCGAGATGTCGATGACGGTGCGTTCGGCGCCGCCGATCTTGAGTCGCGGGATGATCTGGAGGACAACCAGGGGGCTGCCTTGACGCTCAGTCATGGTTTCAGGGGCATTCGTCCCGCCACTAAAGCGCCCACGGTATACGCCATGCCGCCCACGGATACGAGATGGCTCGAACTCGATAACGGCGAACGGCTCGCCTATGCGGCCGTCGAAGGCGCCCGCCCGGGCGTGGTGTTCCTCGGCGGCTACGCCTCGGACATGAGCGGAACGAAGGCGACGTGGCTCGACAGCTGGTGCCGCCAGAACGGCCGGGCGTTCGTGCGCTTCGACTACCGCGGGCACGGCCTCTCGGACGGCCGCTTCGAGGACGGCACCATCGGCGGATGGACCCGGGACGCGCTCGCGGTCGTCGACCGTCTCACCGACGGTCCGCAGGTTCTCGTGGGCTCCAGCATGGGCGGCTGGATCATGCTCAACGTCGCGCTCGCCAGGCGGGACCGCGTGGCCGGCCTTCTCGGCATCGCCGCGGCGCCCGATTTCAGCCAGGACCTCTGGTGGTCGCTCGGCCGCGGGGACCGGGAACGGCTCGAGCGCGACGGCAGCATCACGGTCGGGGAGGACGGCGGGAACCTCGTGGTCACGCGCGCCTTCATCCGCGACGGCCGCGACCACCTGGTCATGCGCCGGCCGATCCGGCTTGCCGCGCCCGTGCGCCTGATCCACGGCATGCGCGACGCGGCGGTCGACTGGCAGCTCTGCCTCGCCCTTGCCGGCCGCCTCGAGGCGGACGATGTCAGGGTCCACCTCGTCAAGGACGGCGATCACCGCCTGTCGCGCGAGCGGGATCTCGAGTTCCTGGGCGCGACGCTCGGCGAGCTCGTGAGCCGGGCGAGCGCGGAGAGTCCCTCCCGGTAGGTGGGGTGGCGGAGCTCGACGCCGAGAACCTCCCGGATCTTGCGGTTGGAGACCCTCTTGCTGTCGGCGTAGAAGCTTGCCGCCATGCCGGAGAGCCCGGCCTCGGCGAAGGGGACGGCCGGCGGCGGGTCGACGCCGAGAAGCCCGCAGGCGAACTCCACGACACGGGCCGGCGACTCCGGCTCGTCGTCGCAGACATTGTAGACGGCGCCCGGGTCGGGCCGCCCCATGGACGCCTCGAGAACGGTGACGATGTCGTCGACATGGATGCGCGAGAACACCTGGCCCGGCTTGACGATGCGCCGCGCCCGGCCCGCGCGGACCTGCTCGAGGACGCCTCGTCCGGGGCCGTAGATGCCGGCGAGGCGAAAGACGTGCGCCGCCAGGCCGTAGCGCTCGTGCATGATGAGCCAGGCGTTTTCCGCCTCCACCCTGCGGGCGCCCCGCTCCTGGCTCGGGCCGACAGGCGTGGTCTCGTCGACCCAGCCGCCCCGGTGGTCGCCGTAGACGCCCGTGGTCGAGAGGTAGCCGCACCAGCGCAGCTCCTCGGCGCTGACAAGGGTCCCGGCGCAGCGCGCCAGGGCCGGTGACGGCGCGCCGGGAGCGGGCGGGATGGAGTCCAGGACGTGGGTGGCGGCGGCGAGGCGGACCGTCACCTCCGGCCCGGCGCGGCCGCCGTCGAACACCACGGCATCGAGGCCCTCGCGTGCGAGGGCGGCGGCGCGCGCCGCGTCGCGCACCGTGCCCGCGACCCGCCAGCCCTTGCCGAGGAGCGCGCGCGCCAGGGCCTGCGCCGAATACCCCAGTCCGAAGCAGAACAGGCGGCTCACCGCGCCCCCTCCCGCCATTCGTTGCGCACGGCCTCGTCGCCTTCCCGCGGCAGCCGGCGGTCCCTGGCGGCCGCATACGCGGCAGGCGGCGCCAGGCGCGCCAGCGCCCACACCGCCATGGCCCGGACAAGGGGGGAGTCGTCGTCCAGGCGCGCCTCGACGACCGGGAGGGCCTCCCTGTCGCCGCTGTTCCCCAGGGCGATCATGACGTTGCGCACGAAGCGGTCGCGGCCGGTGCGCTTGACGGCGCTGGCGCGGAAGAGCGCCCGGAAGGCGTCGTCGTCGAGCTCCGCCAGCTCCGCGAGGCGCGGCCGGTCGAGCTCGGCGCGCGGCAGGAAATCGGCTTCCCTCGTCATCCGCGCGAACTTGTTCCAGGGGCAGACCTCGAGGCAGTCGTCGCAGCCGTAGATCCGGTTGCCCATCGCCTCCCTGAACTCGCGGTCGATGTGTCCCTTGTGCTCGATGGTCAGGTACGAGATGCAGCGCCGCGCATCGAGGCGGCGGGGGGCCGGGAAGGCGCGCGTGGGACAGATGTCGAGGCACGCCCGGCACGAGCCGCAGTGATCCGCCTCCGCCTCGTCGGCCTCGAGCTCGAGGGTCGTCAGGATGACGCCGAGGAAGAACCACGAACCCAGCCGCCGGGAGACGAGATTGGTGTGCTTGCCCTGCCAGCCGACGCCGGCGCGAGCGGCGAGGGGCTTTTCCATGACGGGCGCGGTGTCCACGAACACCCTGGCCTCGCACGCCTCCTGCTCCACGAGCCAGCGGGCCAGGGCCTTGAGCCGGCGGCCGAGGACCCTGTGGTAGTCCCGTGCGCGGGCATAGATCGAGATGACGCCGCGGTCCCGCGGCGCCGGGCCGGTTTCCGAGCCGTAGACCATGGCCAGCGCGATGGCGCTTCTGGCCTGCGGCCACAGCGAGCGGGGAGCGGAGCGCTCGGCCGCGCGCCGCGCCAGCCACGCCATGTCGCCGTGGTATCCCTTGCCGGTGAATGCGGCGAGGTCGCGTTGCCAGCGGGGATCGCCGTCCGCGTGCGTAATACCGCAGGCGTCGAAGCCGAGCTCCCGCGCCTTCTCCGCGATGCGCTCAGCACGGCGGCCGTCCACCGGACCGCTCAGAAGTCCGGGTCGGAGTAGTGGTCCGCCGGCGGCATCCCGGGAAGGCGGTCCTCGAGCAGTGGCCTGAACGACGGTCTCGACTTGACCCTGGCGTACCAGTCCCGCGCCGTCTCGCAGGCGTGCCACGGGACGTCGCCGCAGTAGTCGACGCACGAAATCTGCGTCGCGGCGGCGATGTCCGCGAGGCCGAACTGCTCGCCGGCCAGCCAGAAGCGCCGATCGATCAGGTAGTCGATGTAGGCCAGATGGATCCGCAGGTTGGCGATGGACGCCGACAGCACCCTGCTGTCCGGCTGGCCGTGCCGCCGCCGCCACTTGCCGATCTTCTCGCCGACGAGTCCCCGGGTCACTTCCGCGTACATCTTCTCGTCGAACCAGGCGACGAGCCTGCGGGTCTCCGCGCGCTCCGCCGGGGTCGTTCCGATGAGGTCCGGTTCGGGATGGACCTCCTGGAGGTACTCCGAGATCGCCCGGCTGTCGGCGACCGCCAGGCCGTCGTCCCCGACGAGCACGGGCACCGTGCCTGCGGGGTTGAGGGCGAGAAACGCCTCGCGCCGCTGCGCGACATCCTCGGTCCGCAGGGAAAAGGCGAGGCCCTTCTCGCCGAGGACGACCCGGACCTTGCGGCAGAACGGCGACATGGGGTCGTGGAGGAGGTCGGGCACGTCCGGATCCTGCGCGGGTGGGAATGCCCATATTGCCCGCGGCGGCGGCGAGCGCAACCGTCAGGCGATGAGGGCCTCGCCCTCGCCGGTCAGCGGATGGGTGAGGCGGCCGATCATCTCCTTCGGGCAGACCTGCCAGAAGCGGCCCCTCTCGAACTCCCAGTTCCGGAGGATCCCGGCGGCGAACGGCGAGCCGGTCTCGCGCGCGTGATCGGCGATCAGGGACCGCAGGACCCCGTCCCAGTGATCGCTGGCGAGGCGCTGCATGACCACGAGATCGCCGTTGATGTTCTCAGGGAATCTCCCGTCGTCGTCGTGGACGAAGGCCATGCCGCCGGTCATGCCGGCGGCGAAGTTCGGGCCCGCCGGACCGAGGACGACGACCGTTCCGCCGGTCATGTACTCGCAGCCGTTCGAGCCGCAGCCCTCGACCACGGTGTCGGCGCCGGAGTTGCGGACGGCCAGCCTCTCGCCGGCCTGGCCCGAGGCGAAGAGGCGCCCGCCGGTCGCGCCGTAGAGGATCGTGTTGCCGATGATGGTGTTGCTGCGCGCGGCGCGCTCGCTCGACACCGGCGGGCGCACGATGATCGTGCCGCCGGACAGACCCTTTCCGACATAGTCGTTGGCGTCGCCGAACACCTCCAGCCGGACGCCCTGGACGGCGAAGGCGCCCAGCGACTGGCCGGCGGACCCCCGCAGGCGGATGGTGATGTGATCCGCGGGCAGGCCCCTCATGCCGAAACGGCGGGTGATCTCGGACGAAAGGCGCGTACCGACGGCGCGGTGCGTGTTGCGCACGTTGTAGGCCAGCTGCATCTTCTCGCGCTCGTCGAGCGCGGCGCGGGCATCCTGGAGCATGCGGATATCGAGGGTGTCCAGGACCTCGTTGCGCCCCTCGACGATGCAGTGGCGCGGGAAGCCGCCGGGGTCCGCCTGGACGAGCAGGGGGTTGAGATCGAGGTCGTCGAGGTCCTCGCTGCCGCGGCTGGCCTGCCTGAGAAGGTCGGTGCGGCCGATGATCTCGTCGAGGGAGCGGACCCCGAGCGACGCCAGGATCCTGCGGACGTCCTCGGCGATGAACGAGAAGAGGTTGACGACCTTGTCCGGGGTGCCCTCGAACTTGCCGCGCAGGGCGGGCTTCTGGGTGCAGATGCCGACAGGGCAGGTGTTGGAATGGCACTGGCGGACCATCAGGCAGCCCATGGCGACGAGCGATGCCGTGCCCACGCCGTACTCCTCGGCGCCGAGCAGGGCGGCGATGACCACGTCCCGGCCGGTGCGGATGCCGCCGTCGGTGCGCAGGCGGACCGTGTGGCGCAGCCGGTTGAGGGTCAGCACCTGGTTGGCTTCGGCAAGGCCCATCTCCCAGGGGGAGCCGGTGTACTTGATGCTCGTCTGCGGGCTGGCGCCGGTGCCGCCCACGTGGCCGGAGATCAGGATGACGTCCGCCCGGGCCTTGGCGACGCCTGCGGCGACGGTGCCCACGCCCGCCTGGCTGACGAGCTTGACGCAGACCCGCGCCGACGAGTTGATCTGCTTGAGGTCGTAGATCAGCTGGGCGAGATCCTCGATGGAGTAGATGTCGTGGTGCGGCGGCGGCGAGATCAGCGACACGCCCGGGGTGGCGTGGCGCAACCGGGCGATCATGTCCGTGACCTTGAATCCCGGCAGCTGGCCGCCTTCTCCAGGCTTGGCGCCCTGGGCGATCTTGATCTCGATCTCGCGGCAGTGCGTGAGATACTCGGCCGTGACGCCGAAGCGCCCCGACGCGATCTGCTTGATCGGCGAGTTGGCGTTGTCCCCGTTGGGCCTCGTCCTGAAGCGCTCGGGACTCTCGCCGCCCTCGCCGGAATCGGACAGCGCGCCGATCCGGTTCATGGCGATGGAAAGCGTCTCGTGGGCTTCCGGGGAGAGCGCGCCCAGGGACATGCCGGGCGTGACGAAGCGCTTGCGGATGCCGGTGATCGACTCGACCTCGTCGATGTCGACGGCGCCGCCGCGGCTGCTGAACTCCAGGAGGTCGCGCAGCTGGAAGGGCGGGCGGTCGTGGAGTCCGTCGGCGTAGCGGCGGTAGATCCGCCAGCTGTCGCCGGCGACCGCGGTCTGCAGGGTGTGGATCAGGCGCCCTTCCCAGGCATGGGCCTCGCCGTCCTCGCGGAAGCGGTAGAGGCCGCCGATCGGCAGGGCGCCCGCCGCCTCGCCGTGGGCCTCGCGGTGAAGCCGCAGGGTGCGTTTCTCGATGCCGGCAAGACCGATCCCGGAGATCCGGCTCGGCATGCCGGGGAAGAACTCCGCCACGAGGGTCCGCGACAGGCCGATCGCCTCGAAGTTGTAGCCGCCGCGGTACGACGAGATGACGGCGATGCCCATCTTGGAGAGGATCTTCAGCAGCCCGTCGTCGACGGCCTTGCGGTAGCGGTCGACGCACTCGGCGGCCGTGTAGCCCCTGAACAGGCCGCGGGCGTGCAGGTCCCTGATGCTCTCCTCGGCGAGGTAGGCGTTGACGGTGGTCGCGCCGACGCCGACGAGCACGGCGAAATGGTGCACGTCGAGGCACTCGGCCGAGCGCACGTTGAGCGACACGAAGGTCCGCAGCGACTGCCGCACGAGGTGGCTGTGGACCGCGCCGGTGGCGAGGATCATCGGAATGCCCGCGCGCTCCGGGCCGCTGTGCTCGTCGGAAAGGACGATGGTCTCCGAGCCGCCGCGCACCGCGTCCTCGGCCTCGCGCCGGATGCGCCTGATGGCGTCGGGAAGGACCTCGGCCCGCCCGCCGCCGGCGGGAAACGTGCAGTCGATGACGACCGTCGTCGCCTCCATGTGCCGCCGCATCGCGGCGAACCGGGCGCTGTCGAGAACCGGGGACTTCAGCTGCAGGATGCGCGTCTGGCTCTCGTCCTGGTCGAGGATGTTGGAGAGGTTGCCGAGGCGGGTGTCGAGGGTCATCACCCGCCGTTCGCGCAGGGAATCGATCGGCGGGTTGGTGACCTGGCTGAAGTTCTGGCGGAAGAAGTGGTGGAGACCCCGGTGATGGTCCGAGAGCACCGCAAGGGGGGTGTCGTCGCCCATCGAGCCGACCGCCTCCCTGGCCTCCTCGACCATGGGCCTCAGGATGAGCTCGAGATCCTCGAAGGAATAGCCGGCCGCGCGCTGGCGCAGGCGCAGCTCACCGGAGTCGAACCGTTCGCCGTCGCCGGGTTCGAGCGAATCGAGATGCGTGATGTTGCCGATCCAGCTGGCGTAGGGCTGCCTGGCGGCCAGGTGCTCCTTGATCTCCGCGTCGCCGAAGAGGCGTCCCTCGGCGAGGTCGACCGCGAGCATGGCTCCCGGGCCCAGCCTGCCGCAGTGCACGAGGTCCTGTTCGGCGATGGGGACCATGCCGGTCTCCGAACCGACGACCAGCAGCCCGTCGCGCGTCAGGGAGTAGCGCATGGGCCGCAGGCCGTTGCGGTCCATGCCGGCGATGACCCAGCGGCCGTCCGATGCCGCGATGGCGGCGGGGCCGTCCCACGGTTCCATGACCGTGTTGCAGTAGAGGTAGAGCGCGCGCACCTCGTCGGACAGCCGGCGGCTGTCGCCCCAGGCCTCGGGAATGAGCATGGTCTTGACCAGCGGCACGGGGCGGCCCGCGCGCACCAGGAGCTCGAAGACCGAATCGAGCGCCGCGGAGTCGGAAGCGCCCGACGGAACGACCGGCTTGATGACGTCGAGGTGCTCGGCAAAGGCGTCGTGGCCGATGCGCGCTTCGTGACTCTTCATCCAGTTGACGTTGCCGCGCAGCGAGTTGATCTCGCCGTTGTGGGCGAGCATGCGGAAGGGCTGCGCCAGGTGCCAGGTCGGGAACGTGTTGGTCGAGTAGCGCTGGTGAAAGATGACGAAGCTGGAAACGAAGCGCTCGTCCGAAAGGTCCGGGTAGAAGTTCGAGAGCTGTTCGGCGACGAACATGCCCTTGTAGACGATGGAGCGGCACGACAGCGAACAGATGTAGAAGCCGGAGACCTCCGCCTCGCGCACCCGCGCCTCGATCTTGCGGCGGATGATGTAGAGGTCGCGCTCGAAGCCGTCGTCGGTGACGGCCTGATCGCTGGCGATCATGATCTGCTCGATTTCCGGGCGGGCGGCATTGGCGAGCTCGCCGATCACCGAGCCGTCGATCGGCACCTGGCGCCAGCCGAAGATGCGGTAGCCGAAGGTGAGGATCTCGGACTCGACGATCGCCCGGCAGGCCTCCGCGCTGGCAAGGTCGGTCCGCGGCAGGAAGACCATGCCGACGGCGAGCCTGCCGCCGCCGGGCTCGTGCCCGGTGCGCTCGATGTGCTCCCTGAAGAAATCCTGGGGAATCTGGACCTTGACGCCGGCTCCGTCGCCGGTCTTGCCGTCGGCGCTGACCGCGCCGCGATGCCAGACGGCCTTCAGGGCGGCGATGCCCGCGTCGACCACCTTGCGGCTCGGCCGCCCGTCGATGGCCGCCACCACGCCGACCCCGCAGGCGTCGTGCTCGAACGCCGGATCGTAGAGGCCCTCGCGGCGGAGGCGCTCCCGCTCGGCGGCCCGCGCCGTCATGCCGCGGCCCGCCGCGAGAGCGCGCGGTGAATCGAATCGGCCGCATCCCTGGCGTCGCGGATGGCCCAGACCACCAGCGATGCGCCGCGCGCGATGTCGCCGGCCGCCCAGACGTCGGGCACGCTGGTCTCGCCGGTCAGGAAGGCGGTCTTCAGGGTGCCGTCGGGCGCCGTCTCGAGGTCCGGCAGGGCGAACATCTCCGCCACCGGCTCGGGATCGAAGCCCAGGGCCGTGAGGACCATGGTCGAATCGACGCGGAATCCCCTGCCGTCGACCGGCACCGGTCTCGGCCGGCCGCCGGAGTCGGCGTCGGCAAGGCGCATCCTGGCGGCCCTCACCGCCTCCACGCGGCCGTTCCCGGTGAAGGCCTCGGGAGCCGACAGGAACTCGAACCGCACGCCCTCCTCGAGCGCATAGTCGACCTCCCGCTGGCTGCCCGGCATGTTGTCGCGGTCGCGCCGGTAGAGGCAGGTCACCGCGCGGGCGCCCTGGCGCACCGCCGTGCGGACGCAGTCCATGGCGGTGTCGCCGCCTCCGACGACGACGACCCGGTGTCCCTGCGCGTCGTGGGCTCCCTCGTCGCGGACGGCGTCGCCGAGGCCGCGCCGGTTGCTCGTGGTGAGGTAGTCGAGGGCGGGCACGATGCCGCCGAGCCCGGTTCCCGGCACCTCGATGCCGCGCGCGGCGTAGACGCCGGTGGCGATCAGGACGGCGTCGTGCCGCCGGCGCAGGTCCTCGAACGGGAGGTCGCGGCCAACCTCGGTTCCCAGGTGGAAGACCACGCCGCCCTCGGCGATCAGGTCGACGCGCCGCCGGACCACGTGCTTCTCGAGCTTGAAGTCCGGGATGCCGTAGATCAGCAGGCCGCCGGCGCGGTCGTGGCGGTCGTAGATCTCGACGCGGTATCCGCGCCGGCGGAGGCGCTCGGCGGCCGCCAGCCCGGCAGGGCCGGCGCCGACGATGCCCACGGACTGGTCGCGCTCCTCGAGGGGCCGCGGCGCCTCGACCCAGCCGTTGCGGAAGGCGCTCTCGGTGATGAAGCGCTCCACCGTGCCGATCGTCACCGATTCGAATCCCTTCTCGATGACGCAGTTCCCCTCGCACAGCCGGTCCTGGGGGCAGATCCGGCCGCAGATCTCCGGGAAGGCGTTGGTCGCCGACGAGACCTCGTAGGCCTCCCTGAGGCGTCCCTCGGCGGTGAGCGCCAGCCAGTCGGGGATGTTGTTGTGAAGGGGACAGTGGATCTGGCAGAAGGGCACGCCGCATTGCGAGCAGCGCGAGGCCTGAACCCCGGCGCGGGCGGGGATGAACTCGTCGTGGATCTCGCGGAAGTCGTTTCGCCGGACGTCGGCGCGACGCTTGCGGGGCCTCTCCTGGGGCACGTCGGTAAAGGAAAGAAGATCCATAGGGGGCTCGGCTGAGGGGCAATTAGGTCAGGCATCATGCCCCATTATGGCCGCCCTGTCACCCGCCCGTTCCCCGTGCGCCGCATATCAGCCATGGCTCTTTGATCATTATGTCAATGATATTGACCTTTGATGGTGATTCCCTGAGCCTATGCTCCCGTCGTCCCTGCCGGAAGGCCCATTGCCCGTGACCCTGTTGCAGCTCGCCGTATTGTCCCTGGTGCAGGGCATCACCGAGTTCCTGCCGGTGAGCTCTTCGGGCCACCTCGTGCTCGCCTCCGGCGTCCTCGGCTGGCCCGACCAGGGACTCGAGATCGACATCGCCGTCCACGGCGGCACGCTGCTGGCCGTGATCGCCTACTTCCGCAGGGACGTCGCGCGCCTGCTCAGGGGGTTCCTGCCCGGCGCCGGCGCCGGTGAGAGGAGATTGCTGGCCATGCTCGCGCTGGCGACGGTTCCCGTGGGCGCGGCGGGCGTTGTCCTCCACGGCAGCGGCGGCGCCCTCCTCCTGCGCGATCCCCTCGTCATCGCCTGCGCCACGGCAGGCTTCGGACTCCTGCTCCTGGTCGCCGACAGGAGCGCCCGGACGCGCGCCATGGAACGCCTCGAGTGGAAGGGGGCGCTGCTGATCGGCCTCTTCCAGGTCCTCGCCCTCGTGCCCGGCACGAGCCGGGCCGGCATCACCATCACCGCGGCGCGCTTCCTCGGCTACCGGCGGCGCGACTGTGCGACGCTGTCGATGCTGCTCGCCATTCCCGTGATCGCCGCCGCCGTGGCGCTCGCCGCCGCCGAGATCGCGGTGTCCGGCAACGCAGCGCTCACCCGCGAGGCCGCGCTGGCGGCCGCGATGGCGTTTCTTTCGGCCCTCGTGACGATCCGGCTCCTCATGGCGTGGCTGCGCCGCGCCTCGTTCACGCCGTTCGTGGTCTACCGCGTCGTCCTGGGCGTCGCACTCCTCGGCTGGCTCTACCTGTAGCCGCCCCGGCGGTAGAGTCCGAGGTAGGACGGCACCACCATCTCGAGGGCCACGGGCTCGATGCCGAGATCGGCCAGCGTGAGGGCGCCCGGCTGAACGATGTTGTCGTGTTCCAGGAGGCGGACCTGGTCGGCGGTCAGCGGCGGAACGGGCAGGGTCTGCAGCACGCTCCCGATCAGACGCGCCGCCGCGAAGGGGAGCGGCGCCAGCAGCACGCGCCTGCCGGTCTCGCGCCGGACGAACTCCATGAGGCGGCGGAAGGTGTAGACCGAGGGCCCGCCCACCTCGAAGGTCCGGCCGGCGGCGGACGGGCTGTCGAGACAGGCGGCGACGGCCGCGGCGACGTCGCCGGCATGGACCGGCTGGAGGCGCATGGTGCCGCCGCCGATCAGCGGAATGGCGGGCGCAAGCGCCGCCAGGCGGCCGAACCTGTTGAAGAAGCCGTCCTCCTGGCCGAAGACGATGGAGGGCCGCAGAATCGCCGCCTGGGGCATGGCGGCGCGCACCGCCTCCTCGCCGGCCGCCTTGGAGCGGGCGTAGGACGAGGACGACCGTTGCGACGCGCCGATGGCGGAGACGTGGACCATGTGCCGCGACCCGGCCTCGGCGGCCGCCTCGGCCACGTGCCGGGCGCTCTCGACGTGCAGGCGCTCGAAGGTGCGCCGGCCCTTCTCGTGGAGGATGCCCACGAGGTTGACCACGGCGTTGGCGCTGCCGACGACCTCCCTGACGCGGCGGCCGTCCGTGATGTCCGCGGCGACCGCAACGATCTGCCCGACGTCGCCCAGCGGCTGCAGGAACCCGGCGCGCTCCGGGCGGCGGACCGCGACGGTGACGCGCCAGCCGGCGCCCGCCAGCCTGCGGACGAGATAGCGTCCGATGAAGCCGGAGCCGCCGAAGACGACGATATCCTTGAGGGCCATGAAGACCTCCCGCCACACTGCCGGCGATGATCCGGCGTGCGGTGCGGCCCGTCAATGTCGGGCGTCCCCTTGACAGTCTTCCCGTCGAGCCACTAGGAGAAGCGCCGTGCCCAGGTGGCGGAATTGGTAGACGCGCAGGTTTCAGGTACCTGTGGGGGAGACCCCGTGGAAGTTCGAGTCTTCTCCTGGGCACCAGGGCGTCCCTTTCCTTGTCCGCAGGTCCGTCCGGAGATAGCCTTGCGGCCGTCATCTTCTCCGGCGGCGGCATGGCCAATCTTCTCTACCAGGGAGACCTTCCCTGCGACCTCGATCTCGGGGCGGTGGTCGCCGTCGATTCGGAGACCATGGGCCTCAACCCGGCGCGGGACCGCCTGTGCCTGGTCCAGCTGTCCTGCGGCGACGGCAACGCCCACCTTGTCCAGTTCCGCAAAGGGCCCGTCGCGGCGCCCAATCTCGCCGCCCTCCTGGAGGCCCCGGACGTCCTGAAGATCTTTCATTTCGCCAGGTTCGACCTGGCGGCGATCCGCCATCACATGGGCCTGGTGGTGGCGCCCGTGTACTGCACCAAGATCGCCTCCAGGCTCGTCAGGACCTTCGCCGAGCGGCACGGGTTGAAGGACATCTGCAAGGACCTTCTCGACGTCGACATCTCCAAGCAGATGCAGAGCAGCGACTGGGGTTCCGACGAGCTTTCGAACCGGCAGCTGAAATACGCGGCGACGGACGTGCTCTACCTTCACCGCCTCAAGGAGGAGCTCGACCGGCGCCTGGAACGCGAGGATCGCACGGGCCTGGCGGAGGCCCTCTTCAGATTCCTGCCCGTGCGGGCGGAGCTGGACCTCCTGGGCTGGAGCGATCCCGATATCCTGGACCACTGACGCCATGGCGCCAGCCGCCTCCCCGCGGTCCTACGGCTTTGGCCGCTACACGCGCATCGTCCGCCTGCTGCGCTGGGTTCTCCCGTCCTGCGCCCTCGTCCTGGGCGGCCTTCTCGTCGCCTGGCCCTCGCTGCAGCTGATCGACGTGCCGGACGTCATGCCGGTCGAGGGCCTCGAGCGGCCGACCAGCGTGCGCTCGACGATGATCAACGTCCGCTTCCTCGGGACGGACCACAACGGCCTGCCCTTCACCATCCGCGCCAGTTCGGCGCGCCACGAGTCGGGAGACACCGACCGGGTCTTCCTGGAACGCGTCAGCGGCAGCATCGCCGTCGGCCGGGAGGGACAATGGACCTCGGTCGCGGCCGAGGAGGGGCTGTACGACCAGGCCGGGCAGGTGCTGACCCTCGAATCCGGGGTCACGGTGGTCACGAGCGACGGCTACCGGCTCGAGAGCCAGAGCGTGCGCATCGACCTTGAAAAGGGGACCGCTTCCAGTGATACACTCGTTCGCGGCACCGGACCGTCGGGGATACTCGATGCGAAGGGTTTCGAGGTGACGGACAACGGCGGCAAGTTCGAATTCATCGGGCGCCTCAACATCTCTCTCATTCCGGACACATGATCATGGGAACCTCTCCTGCCCCGGTCCTCGCCTGCGCCCTCATCCTCCTGCTGGCGCCGGCGGCCGGTGGCCAGGTGCTCCCCATCGACGAGTTCGACGGCGGTCTGCCGGTCGCCATCGGCGCCGACAGCCTCCAGGTCGATTCGGGCACGCGCGGCATCACGCTGACGGGCAATGTCGAGGTCGAACAGGGACGGCTGACGGTGCTCGCCGACACGATGGTTGTCCACTACGCCGATGCGGCCGACGGCGGCGATCAGAGGGTCGAGACCATCGAGGCCACGGGCAGGGTCACCGTCATCATGCCGGACGGCACGGCGCGCGCCGACCGCGGCCTGTGGACGGTGGCGACGGGAATCGTGCTCCTCGAGCACAATGTCGAGATCGTGAACGCCTACGGCGTTCTCACGAGCGAGGCGGCGACGCTCGACATCGGCACGGGGCACATCCTCATCTCGGGCGGCGAATCGCGGGTCAATGTCCTCCTGGAAGGCGATTCGCAGGCGGAGTGACGCACCATGGCACCCTACACCCTCCGGCACAGCCCGGTCCTGGTCCGGGACAATCCCCGTCTCGTGGTCTCCCGGCTCTCCAAGCGGTACCGCAGGCGCCCGATCGTCCGCGACGTCAGCCTGAACGTGGAGAGCGGCGAGGCCGTCGGGCTGCTGGGACTCAACGGCGCGGGCAAGACGACGTGCTTCTATCTGATCACGGGCCTGGTGACGGCGGATTCGGGGCAGATCACCCTCGACGGCCACGACATCACGGGCCTGCCGATGTACCGCCGGGCGCGGCTCGGCGTCGGCTACCTGCCGCAGGAGGCCTCGATCTTCCGCGGCCTCTCGGTCGAGGCCAACATCAGGGCCGTTCTCGAGGTCGTCGAGAAGGACTACGACGTCCGCGAGACGGTGCTCGATTCGCTGCTGGCGGAGTTCTCCATCTCCCACCTGCGCCACACGCCCGCACTGGCGCTCTCCGGCGGTGAAAGGCGCAGGGTCGAGATCGCGCGGGCCCTCGCGTCGCGGCCGAAGATCATGCTGCTCGACGAGCCGCTTGCCGGAATCGATCCCATTGCGCTGGGCGACATCCGCGATCTTGTGGCGCACCTCAAGGACCGGGGCATCGGCGTCCTGATCACGGACCACAACGTGCGGGAGACCTTCGGCATCGTCGACCGCGCCTACATCCTCCACGAGGGCGCCATCCTCATGGAGGGCCGGCCCGAGGACGTGGCCTCCCACCACATGGTCCGCGAGGTCTATCTCGGCGAGCAGTTCCGGCTCTGAGCGCGCCCCGTCGCGGCGGCGCCACCTTGTTTCAGGAATCGACAGAGCCTATATAGGATTGCGCCGCCGCCGGTCGCACGAGCCCCGCGGGCGGCCGGGAAGGGCCTCCGCCGGATCCCGGGCACGATTGAGTGGTTCGCCCATGAAGATCTCCATTTCAGGCCATCAGACAGGCGTTTCCGACGCGTTGCGCCGGCACGTGGAGCAGTCCGTCGAAACCTGCGTCGGCAAGTACTTCGCGGAGTCGCTGAGCGCCCACGTGACCTTCTCGCGCGAAGGACAGTCCCACCGGGCGCACATCTCGGTCCATGTCGGACACGACATCGATGCCGAGGGCGACGGCGGCGGAGCCTCCGCGTCGGCCGCCTTCAACCAGGCGGCCGAGCACGTCGAGAAGCAGCTCCGGCGCCACAAGCGGAAACTGCGCGAGCATCACTGACATGGCTTCGGACAACGCGATGCGGTTCGGACGCCATCCATGAAGATCTCCGAGCTTGTCACGCCGCGGTGCGTGCTTCCCCGGCTGCGCTCGACAAGCAAGAAACAGATGCTCCAGGAGCTGGCGCGCCACGCCTCGCGCGTCGCCGAGGCCGATGAGCGCACCATCTTCGATGCCATCCTGGAACGGGAAAGGCTCGGTTCGACGGGAGTCGGACTGGGCATCGCCATTCCCCACGCGAGGCTGCCGGGTCTCGAACGGCTCAGCGGCGTCTTCGCCCGGATCGGTTCGCCGATCGACTACGGATCCATCGATGAACAGCCGGTCGACCTCGTGTTCATGCTGCTCGCGCCCGAAGAGGCCGGCGCCGATCACCTCAAGGCGCTCGCCCGGGTGTCGCGCCTGCTGCGCGACCAGGAGGTCTGCCGCAAGCTTCGTGGAGCCGACAGCCCGGAGGCGATCTACGCCCTGCTGACCGGGGAGGGGACGGACCATTCGGCCTGACGGCGCCGTGCGGGTCCATGGAACCTGTGTGGACCTCGATGGCAGGGGCGTGCTGCTGCGGGGACCTCCGGGGAGCGGCAAGAGCGACCTTGCCCTGCGCCTGATCTCCGGACGGGGCGCCCTCCTGGTGGCGGACGACCAGGTCGAGATCGAGGCGTCGGCGGGCGTGCTCACGGCGCGCCCGCCGCGGCGCCTCGCCGGCCTCATCGAGGTGCGGGGCCTCGGCATCGTCAGGCTCGACCACCGCGGATCGAGCCGGCTTCTGGCCGTGATCGAGCTGTGCGACAGCGCCGGCGTGGAACGCCTGCCCGAACCCCGCCGGGCGACGATCGCGGGCCTTTCCCTTCCGCTCTTCAGGTTCTGCGCGCGCGAGCCCTCGGCCGCCGCGAAGGTGGCCCTGGCCCTTGAGGCGGCGGACGGCGGCCTTCGTCTCGACGGCGGTTCGGGTTGCTGAAGGACCGGCCGTGCGTGTAAACGGTGACCGCTTGCGGGTTCGCCAACAGGGCATGAGGTGGACGAGGTGACACGCGCAGACGGGCCGGACGGATGATCGGCGTCGTTCTTGTGACCCACGGCCGGCTGGCCGAGGAGTTCGTCGCGGCGGTCGAGCACATCGTCGGCGGCCAGGACAACATGTCCGCGGTCTCCATCGGTCCCGACGACGACATGGTCGCGCGGCGCAACGACATCCTCGACGCCGTGACCCGCGCCGATTCGGGCTCCGGCGTCGTCGTGCTCACGGACATGTTCGGCGGCACGCCCTCCAATCTCGCGATCTCCGTGCTCAGGCCCGGCAGCGTGGAGATCATCGCCGGCGTCAACCTGCCGATGCTCGTCAAGCTCGTATCGGTCCGCGGGACCGCCACTCTCGAGGACGCCGTCGCCGCCGCGGCGGAGGCGGGACACCGCTACATCAGCGTGGCAAGCGGTCTCCTCAAGGGGGAATCGGGATGACCGCCGCCGATGCCGTGGTGCGCGAGCGCCTCGTGATCATCAACGAGCGGGGCCTGCACGCCCGCGCCGCGGCGCGCTTCGTCTCGACTCTCGACGGGTTCGGCGCCGAGGTCGAGGTGGCTCTGGGCGGAACGAGGGTTTCGGGACGGTCCATCATGGGGTTGATGATGCTCGCGGCCGCATGCGGCACCACCATCGAGGTCGAGGCCCGCGGAGACGACGCCGCCGCCGCCGTCGAGGCGGTGGCCGCACTCGTCGGCAACCGCTTCGATGAGTAGGGGCGCCCACGACCTCGCCGGCCTGGGGATCGCCCCGGGAATCGCGATCGGTCCGGCCTACGTGGTCGAGAGCGGCGCTCTCGAAGTGCCGGTCTACACCGTTGCGGCCGATCGCGTGGACCGGGAGATCGAGCGCTTCCGGGATGCGGTCGCGCGCTCCCGCGAACAGCTCGGCACGCTGTCGAAGAAGGCCCGCGCGCTCCACGGCAGCGCCGCCGAGGAACTCGAGTACCTCCTCGCGGCGCACGGCCAGATGCTCGAGGGCTCCCGCCTCGTGCGCGGCGTCGAGGAGAGGGTCCGCAGCCAGTGCTTCAATGTCGAGGCCGCGGTGTCGCAGGAGGTCGGAGACATCGTCAGGGCCTTCGAGACGATGAACGACAGCTATCTCGCAGAGCGCAGCAAGGATGTGCGCGATGTCGGCAAGCGCCTGCTGCACAACCTGATGGCGGCGCCCTACCGCGCCCTGGCGGACCTGCCCGAAGGCACCGTCGTCGTGGCCGACGAGCTGACTCCGGCCGATACCGCGCTTCTCGATCCGCGCCGCATCGCCGGCTTCGTGACCGCCTACGGCGGCGCCCAGGACCACACGGGCATCCTGGCGAGGTCGCTCGGCCTGCCGGCCGTGGTCGCCGCGGGCGACATCCTCGACCGCGTGGAGGGCGGCGACGTCGTCATCGTCGACGGCGGGACCGGCCAGGTGGTCGTCAATCCGGGCTGCGACACGGTGGAGACCTTCCGCCGCCGGCGCGGGGAGCTGCGGCGCCAGGCCGCCAGGCTCCAGCGCCTGCGCGATGTTCCCGCCGTCTCCCGCGACGACGTGCGCGTCGGCCTGATGGCCAACGTCGAGCTTGCCAGCGAGATCGATCCCGCCCTCGACCACGGCGCCGAGGGGATCGGCCTCTTCCGCACGGAGTACCTGTTTCTCAACCGCGACAGCATCCCCGGCGAGGACGAGCAGTACGCCCACCTCGCCAATGTCGTGGACCGCATGGCGGGGCGCACCGTCACCATCCGCACCCTCGACGCCGGCAACGACAAGCTGCCGCTGGCCATGGGTGAGCATGCCGGGGCCGGCGCCAATCCCGCCCTGGGGCTCAGGGCCATCCGGCTGTCGCTGAAGTTCCCCAGCCTCCTCGAGGACCAGCTCTCCGCCATCCTTCGCGCGGGCGCCCACGGCAGCGTGCGCATCCTGCTGCCGATGATCTCGACGGCCTCCGAGGTGCGCCAGGTCCGCAGGACGCTCGAGTGCGTCGCCGGGCGCCTTTCGGCGGCGGGCGTGGCGGTGGCCGACCCGCTGCCGCCGGTCGGCATCATGATCGAGATTCCGGGCGCGGCGCTGGCCGCCGACTCCCTTGCGGGCGAGGTCGACTTCTTCTCGATCGGGACCAACGACCTGACGATGTACACGCTCGCCATCGACCGCGGCGACGACCAGGTGGCCCATCTCTACAACCCGCTGCATCCGGCGGTGCTCCGCCTGATCCAGTTCACCACGGCCGCGGCGCAGCGGGCCGGCATCGGCGTCAATGTCTGCGGCGAAATGGCGGGCGACGAGAGGATGACCGCCATCCTCGTCGGCCTCGGAATCCGCGAGCTCTCGATGGCGTCCGCCGCCGTGCCGAGGGTCAAGCAGCGCATCCGCAACCTCGACGCCGCGGAGGCCGCCAGGCGCACGCGCACGATCATGGAGCAGACCGACACGGGCAGGGTGGCGAGCCTCCTCGACGACTTCAACGCCCTGGCCTGAGCCAGGTGGACGGCGCCGCGGCTCTTTGCTAAGGCTCCGCCCCCGCCAGCAGGACCGGAACCATCGCCATGAACGAGAGCACGGATTTCAGGGTCGCGGACACCGGCCTCGCGTCATGGGGCCGCAAGGAGATCAGCATCGCCGAAGGCGAGATGCCCGGCCTGATGGCGCTGCGCGACCGTTACGGCGACGCGCGGCCGCTGGCCGGCGCGCGGATCACGGGCTGCCTGCACATGACCATCCAGACCGCCGTCCTGATCGAGACCCTGCTCCATCTCGGCGCCGAGGTCCGCTGGTCGTCCTGCAACATCTATTCCACCCAGGACCACGCCGCCGCGGCCATGGCGGCGGCCGGCGTTCCGGTGTTCGCCTGGAAGGGCGAGACCGAGGAGGAGTACTGGTGGTGCATCGAGCGGACGCTGGCGGGTCCCGGCGGCTGGAGGCCCAACATGCTGCTCGATGACGGCGGCGACCTGACGGCGGTGATGCACGACAGGCATCCCGAGCTGCTCGAGGGCGTCCACGGCGTCAGCGAGGAGACGACCACCGGCGTCGCGCGTCTCCACCAGATGGCGCGTGCCGGCGAACTCAGGGTGCCGGCCTTCGATGTCAACAGTTCGGTCACCAAGTCCAAGTTCGACAACGTCTACGGGGCCCGCGAGAGCCTGGTCGACGGCATCCGCCGCGCCACGGACGTCATGATGGCCGGCAAGGTCGCCGTGGTGGCCGGCTACGGCGGCGTCGGCAAGGGCTCGGCGCAGTCGCTCAGGGGCGCCGGCGCGCGCGTGGTCGTCACCGAGGTCGATCCCATCTGCGCCCTGCAGGCGGCGATGGACGGCTTCGAGGTCATCACCATGGAGGACGCCGCGGGCAAGGCCGACATCTTCGTGACGGCCACCGGTAACGTCGATGTCATCACCATGGATCACATGCGCTCGATGAAGGACCGGGCCATCGTCTGCAACATCGGGCACTTCGACAACGAGATCGACGTCCAGTCCCTGCGCAACCTGAAGTGGACCAACATCAAGCCGCAGGTCGACGAGGTCGCGTTCCCCGACGGCAAGAAGATCATCCTTCTCGCCGAAGGGCGCCTGGTGAATCTCGGTTGCGCCACGGGCCACCCCAGCTTCGTCATGAGCGCCAGCTTCACGAACCAGGTGCTGGCGCAGATCGAGCTGTGGACCAAGAGGTCGAAGGGCACCTACGGCAGGGACGTCCACGTCCTTCCCAGGCATCTCGACGAAGAGGTCGCGGTGCTCCATCTCGACAAGGTCGGGGCGCGGCTGACGGCGCTCACCGGCCGCCAGGCCGACTACATTGGCGTCGACGCCTCCGGTCCCTTCAAGACCGACGACTACCGCTACTGACCCCCTCCGCCACTCCATGCCCGCCGGAGCGGCAGACCCGCGGATCAGGCTCCGGGCACGCCCCGCGTCGTCGAGTACTCGAAGTGAAGCGGCTTTCCGGGCCACACGAGGTTGTAGATGTCCTGGGCGGCCATGGCGGCCTCGGAGAAACCGGAAAGGATGAGCTTGAGCTTGCCGGGATAGGTCGAGATGTCGCCGATGGCATGGATGCCCGGCGTCGAGGTGACGAGCGTCGCCGGTTCCACGCGAATGAGGTTCTTCTCGAGGCCGAGTCCCCAGCGGGCGATCGGTCCGAGCTCCATCCTCAGACCGTAGAATGGGAGCAGGAGATCCGCCTCCAGGGCCCTCGTGTTGCCGTCGAGATCGGCGACGATGACCTTCTCGAGAACGCCGCCCGCGCCCTCGAGCGCGTGAAGCTGGAAGGGCACCACCAGGTCGACGGCGCCATCCCCGGCGAGGGCCTCGACCCGGCGGACCGTGTCGGGGGCCGCGCGGAACCGCCTGCGGCGGTGCACCACCATGATCCTCGCGGCGATGCCGTGGAGGCCGAGAACCCAGTCGAGCGCGGAATCGCCGCCGCCGGCGATGACCACCCTCTTGCCCCGGTGATCCTCCCGGCGGGTCACGAGATAGGCCACGGACCCGGCGTCCTCGAAGGCGGCGAGCCCGGCAAGAGGGGGCCTGTTGGGCCCGAAGGCGCCGCATCCGGCGGCGATCACCACGGCCTTGCAGGCGATGGCGGTGTCCGACGAGGTAACGACGCGGAACTCTCCCGCCCGGCCCTCGACGGCGGTGACCTGCTGGCCGAGATGGTAGACCGGAGAGAACGGCGCGGCCTGGCGCTCGAGGCGGGCGATCAGGTCCTCCGCGCGCACCTCGGGCAGCGCCGGAATGTCGTAGATCGGCTTTTCCGGATAGAGTGCCGTGCATTGTCCGCCGATGGCGTCGAGCGTATCGACGACATGACAGCGCATGTCGAGCATGCCCGCCTCGAACACCTGGAAGAGGCCGACGGGACCGGCCCCCACAACGACGATATCGGTCTCGTGATGTTCGCCCATCGCCACCCTTCCCTAGCCTATCGCCGGTGCCGCGCGCAATGAACGGCGCGTCCCGCGAGCGCCTGATCGACGCCTTTCTCGCCCGTTGCGGCTGGGACGGCGCCGACCGCCGGGAGATCCCTGGCGACGCCTCGGCGCGCCGCTACGTGCGCCTCGCGGGGGGAAGGGGGCGCGCCGTCCTGATGGATGCGCCGCCGCCCGAGGATGTCGGGCCCTTCGTCCGTGTGGCGCGCCACATCGCCGCCGCGGGCCTCGCGCCGCCGCGGATTCTCGGGGCGGACGAGGCGCGGGGGTTCCTCCTGCTCGAGGACCTGGGCGACGGCCTCTTCAGCCGGGTGCTGCGCCGGGGGGGCGACGAGATGGTCCTCTACCGCGCCGCCGTCGAGGCGCTCGCGGTGCTCCACCGGCACCCGGTGCCCGGCGATCTGCCCGCTTACGACGACGAGCTCCTCCTCTTCGAGGTGTCGCTGCTGACGGACTGGTTCATGCCGCTGGCCGGCCTTCGACTCTCCGCCGAAGGGCGCGGGGCCTTTCTCGCGCTGTGGCGCGACCTGCTGCCCCTGGCGCGCGCCGTGCCCGACGGCATCGTCCTGAGGGACTACCACGCCGACAACCTGGTCTGGCTCCCGGAACGCGAGGGCGTCCTCAAGGTCGGTCAGCTCGACTTCCAGGATGCGGTCGTCGGGCCGGTGACCTACGACATCGTCTCGCTCCTCGAGGATGTCAGGCGCGATGTCGCGCCCGCCGTCGCCGCCGCGGCCCGGGAGCACTACCTCGGCGCCATGCCGCACCTCGACCGCCGGGCCTTCGCGGTCTCGGCGGCGGTTCTCGGCGTCCACCGCAACCTGAAGATCGCCGGCATCTTCTGCCGCCTGCTCAGCCGCGACGGCAAGGCGGACTACCAGCGGTACCTGCCGCGGACGTGGCGTATGGTCGCCGCCGGCCTGCGGCACCCGGCGCTGGCGCCGCTTGCCGGCTGGCTGGACCGCTGGATTCCTCCGGCGGCAAGGACGAGGGCGGCGTGACCGTGCCGCGGCGCGCCATGATCCTCGCCGCCGGCAGGGGCGAACGCATGAGGCCGCTGACCGACAGCGTGCCCAAGCCGCTCGTCCCCGTCGCCGGCCGCTCGATGCTCGACCGCATGCTCGACCGTCTCGCCGGCTTGGAACGCGTCGTCGTCAACGCCTGCCACCTTGCCGGCAAGGTCGAGGCGGCGCTGGCCGGGCGTCTCGATCCTCCCGTGACGGTGCTGCGCGAGGAGCGCCTCCTCGGCACCGGCGGCGGCGTCGCGAATGCGCTGGGCCTCCTGGGAGAGGCGCCCTTCCTGGTCGCCAACGGGGATGTCCTGCTCACCGAGCCGGTGTGCCCCGCGCCCCGGACGCTGGCCGGCGCCTGGGATCCCGAGCGCATGGACGCGCTGCTGCTGCTGGTGCCGAAGGAACGGGCCGCGGGATTCCGCTACGCGGGAGACTTCTTCCTCGACGACGGGATGCGGCTGCGGCGGCGCGGCGGCGCCGCCCGGGCGCCCTTCGTCTACGCCAGCCTGCAGATCGTCCGCCCCGGCCTCTTCGACGGGGCGCCGACGGGCGCCTTCTCCTTCAACCTGCTGTGGGACCGCGCGGCGCGGCGCAACCGTCTCTTCGGCGTGGTCCACGACGGCGGGTGGATGACCGTCGACACCGTGGAGAACCTCGCCGAGGCCGGGCCCTGGCTGCGGCGCGGCGCGGCCAAACCATGAACAGGCGCCGCCTTCCGGCGGCTTGACGATCACCGCCCGTGGTCCATGATTCAGGATCGGCGCAACGTCATACCAACAAGCCGACGCACCACGAAAGGGAACCGCCATGGCCATTCGCCACGTGACCGATGATACGTTCGAGAAGGATGTCCTGAACGCCCCGGGACCCGTTGTCGTCGACTTCTGGGCTGAGTGGTGCGGTCCCTGCAAGCAGATCGCGCCGGCGCTGGAGGCCCTTGCCGACGAGTACGAGGACCGCGTCCAGGTCGTGAAGGTCAACATCGACGAGAATCCGGCGATTCCGTCACGCTACGGCGTGCGCGGCATTCCCACGATCATGATGTTCAAGGCCGGCGAGGTGGCGGCGGTCAAGGTGGGCACCGTGCCGCGCGGCCGGCTCTTCGAGTGGGTCGACAGTGCCATGTGAGGGTCCGGGCCTCGATCCGGACGTCGCCGCGTTCTACCGGGAGCACCCGGAGCTCCGCTGGATCGACGTCCTGATTCCCGACATCTGCGGGATCCCCCGGGGCAAGCGGCTCGACGCCTCGAATCCGGACAAGGTCTTCACGGCGGGACTCGTGCTCCCCGGGTCGACCTACGCCATGGACATGCTCGGCAACAACGTCGAGAGCACGGGCATGGGGACCGTCGACGGCGATCCCGACTATCCCTGCCGCGGCGATCCGGAAACGCTCGCGTGCGTGCCGTGGCTGGGACCGGCCTACGCCCAGGTGGTTCTGTCGATGTGGGACGACGAGGGCGGGCCCTGGTGGCTCGATCCGCGCCACATCGTCGCCCGCATGGCGGGCCGTCTCGCCGGACTTGGCTACCGGGCGCGGGTCGCCTTCGAGCTGGAGTTCTATCTCGTGGAGCGCGGCGCGGACGGCCGGCCGCTGCCGGCGCCGCCGCCGGGCTCGGCGGCGCGGCCCGAGGACACGCAGGTCTACCTGATGCGGGACGTCGATGCCTATGCGCCGGTGCTCGACGACATGGTGGCGGCAAGCCGGGCGCAGGCGATCCCGTCGGATGTCGTCACCATGGAGTACGCGCCGGGGCAGTTCGAGATCAACCTGCACCATTGCGACGATCCCCTGCGCGCCTGCGACCATGCCTTCCTGCAGAAGCGTGCCATCAAGGCCGTGGCCGCCCGGCACGGCATGATCGCGACGTTCATGGCGCGACCCTTCGAGGAGGTGTCCACCAGCGGCACCCATGTCCACCTCTCGCTGATCGACGGGAAGGGCCGCAACGTCTTCGACGACGGCTCGGCGGCCGGCAGCGGGATCATGCGCCACGCGGTCGCGGGCCTTGCCGCGACGATGGCCGAGGCGATGCCGATCTGGGCGCCCAACGGCAACTCCGTCAGGAGGCTGTCACCGGACGGTTGGGTGCCCGTGGCGCCGAGCTGGGGGTACAACGACCGGACCGTGTCGCTGCGCGTCCCGGGAGGACCCTCCCCGGCCCGCAGGATCGAGCACCGCACGGCGGGTGCCGACGCCAATCCCTACCTCGTGATGGCGGCGATCCTCGCCGGCGTGCACCACGGCATCGCCAACCGCCTCGATCCCGGAGAGCCTCCGGGCGGCCGCGAGGCGCTGCCGACCCTGTGGGTCGACGCGCTGCGCGCCTTCGACGGCGCCGGCGTGCTGCCCGCCTACTTCGGCGACGACTGGTGGCGCGTCCACAGCCGGCTCAAGTGGGCCGAGTTCCACGAGTTCAACCGCCACGTGCCGAAGCTGGAGCACGACCGCCTCCTCACCCTCGTGTGACCGGCGGGCGGTTCCGCTCAGGCGTTGGCTTCGAGGACCCGGCCCGCAAGGTAGAGGGAGCCGCAGACCAGGACGCGGGACGGACCGCCGGGCAAGGCCGCGAGGTGGCGGACCGCCTCCCGGATGCCGCGGGCCGTCGTGGCCCCGATGCCCGCGGCGGCGAGGTGCGCGTGGACGACGCCGGCGGGATGCGCATTCCTCTCGCCGGGGATCGCCAGCGCCACCGCGCGCCGGACGTGCGGAGCCAGCGGACGGATGAAGGCTTCGATGTCCTTGGTGTTCATCATGCCGACGACGAGATCGAGCGGCCGGTCGGACCATGTCGCCGCCATGTCGCCGAGGATCCCTCCGGCGGCCGCGTTGTGGCCGCCGTCCAGCCACAGCTCGCTCCCGGCGCCGAGCATCGAGGCGAGGCCCCCGCGGTCCAGGCGCTGCAGCCGCCCCGGCCACCGGGCGTTCCGCAGGCCCGCGGCCATGGCGCCCGCGTCCGGGGCGAGGCCCCCGAGGAGGTCGAGCGCGGCCACGGCGGTGGCCGCGTTGGCTGCCTGGTGCGCGCCGGCAAGCGCGGGCGACGGAAGATCGTAGCGGCCTCCCGGGAGGCGGACCTCGAGGCGGCCGGCCCGCGCCGCGCCGAAGGTGAAGTCCCGCCCGGCGACGAGCGCGGGCGCCCCGGTCCTCGCGGCGCGGTCGGTCAGAACCGCGAGGGCCTCGTCCACCTGTGGCGCGACGACGACGGGGACGCCGCGCTTGATGATGCCCGCCTTCTCCGCGGCGATGTCGGCGACGGTGTCCCCGAGAAACTGCTGGTGGTCGAGCGAGACGGGCGTGATGACCGTGACGCGCGGTGCGTCGATCACGTTGGTGGCGTCGAGCCTGCCCCCGAGTCCGGTCTCGAGCAGGAGGATGTCCGCCGCGGTGCGGGAGAACGCAAGGCAGGCCGCCGCCGTGGTGATCTCGAAGAAGGTGATCGGCCGGCCGGCGTTGACGGCCTCGCACTCCTCGAGCAGCGCGGCAAGCGCCGTCTCGTCGATGGCCCGTCCGGCGAGTTCTATCCTCTCGTGGAAACGCACGAGGTGCGGCGAGGTGTAGACGTGGACGGTGCGGCCCGCGGCCATGAGCGCCGCGCGCATGTAGGCGATGACCGATCCCTTGCCGTTGGTGCCGGCCACGTGGACGACGGGCGGCAGGCTCAGGTGGGGGTTCCCCAGCCTCTCGAGAAGGCCGAGGTGGCGGTCGAGGGAGAGGTCGATGAGCTTGGGATGGAGCGCCGTCAACCTCTCGAGAAGGACGTCGCTCCTGCTTGCCGTCACACCGGCATCGCCGTCGGCGGGGGAAGCTGCAGGCCGTCCTGCCGCCGGGGCATGAGATGGGACAGCAGCACGGCGATGGTCCGCCGCATCTGTCCGCGCGGCACCACCATGTCGAGCATGCCGTGGTCGAGAAGATACTCGGATCGCTGGAACCCGTCCGGCAGCTCCTCCCGGATGGTCTCGCGGATGACGCGGGCGCCGGCAAAGCCGATGATCGCCCCCGGTTCCGCAATTGCCACGTCGCCCAGCATCGCGAAGGAGGCCGTGACGCCCCCGGTCGTGGGGTTGGTGAGCACGCTGATGTAGGGAAGGCCCGCATCCTTGATCTCGGTGATGGCCGTGGCTGTGCGGGCCATCTGCATCAGGGAGAGGATGCCTTCCTGCATGCGGGCGCCGCCGGACGCCGAGAAGATGATGAGGGCGCCGTTGCGTTCGACGGCCAGCCGCGCCGCCGTGACGATCGCCTCGCCGAGCCCCGTGCCCATCGAGCCGCCCATGAACTCGAAGTTGAAGACGGCGGCGACGGTCTCCCGTCCGTCGATCGCGCCGTGGGCCACGACGATGGCCTCCCTGTGCCCGGTCTTGCCCTGGGCTTCCCTTAGGCGGTCGGAATAGCGCTTGCGGTCCCGGAAGCGGAGCGGGTCCGCCGCGACCCTGGGCAGGTCCACCAGGGTGTAGGCGGCATCGTCGAAGAGGGCGCGCAACCGGGTCGCCGGAGCGATGCGCATGTGGTAGCCGCAATGCGGACAGACGTTCATCGACTCCTCGAGGTCGCGGCCGAAGACCATCTGGTCGCAGTCCGGGCACTTGTCCCACAGCGTCTCCTCGGTCTGCGTCTTGCCGACGAGGTCGCGGATCTTCGGCAGCGTGAGGTTCGAAAGCCAGTTCACGGGCGCGCCCCCCTGACGCCGCGGGCGAGCGAGCGGCACAGCCCGAGGACGTTGTCGACGCAGGCCGCCGTGGGTCCGGCGTCCCCGTCGATGCCGTCCGCGACCGCCTGGCAGAAGGCCGAGCCGACGACCGCGGCGTCGGCGGTCCGCGCCACCTCGGCGGCCTGCGCCGCCGTCCTGATCCCGAAGCCGACCGCGACGGGAAGATCCGTGTGGCGCCGCAGCCTCGCGACGGCGCCGGCGATGGTGCCGGGCGCGGCCGAACGGGTGCCCGTGATTCCGGTGATGGAGACGTAGTAGACGAAGCCCGAGGCATGCGCCAGCACGGCCGGCAGACGCCGGTCGTCGGTCGTCGGCGTCGTCAGGCGGATCCAGTTGAGACCCGCTTCGATCGCCGGAAGGCACAGCTCCCGGTCCTCCTCGCTCGGCAGGTCGACGAGGATGAGGCCGTCGACGCCGGCTGCGACGGCGTCCGCCAGGAAGGCCTCGTTGCCGTAGCGCCAGATCGGGTTGTAGTAGCCCATCAGGACGACCGGGGTATCGCCGTCGCGTTCCCTGAAGCCCCGCACGAGTTCGAGGGTGCCCGCCAGGGTCATGCCGGCCTTCAGGGCCCTCTGGGACGAGGCCTGGATCACCGGTCCGTCGGCCATGGGGTCGGTGAACGGCATGCCGAGTTCGATGATGTCGGCGCCGGCTTCCGGCAGGCCCTCGACGATGCGCCGCGAGAGCTCCCTTGAAGGGTCGCCGGCCGTCACGAAGGCGACGAGACCCGCGCGGCCCTCCCGCGCCAGGGTCGACAGGCGCCGGTCGATGCGGGTTCCGCTCACAGCTCCACGCCCAGGGCCCGGGCGACGGTGAACACGTCCTTGTCGCCCCTGCCGCACATGTTCATGCAGATGACATGATCGCGGGGGAGGTCCGGTGCGATCTTCACGACATGGGCGAGCGCGTGGGCGGGCTCCAGGGCGGGGATGATGCCTTCGAGCCTGGTGCACAGGCGGAAGGCCTCGAGGGCCTCGTCGTCGGTGGCCGAGACGTAATTGACGCGGCCCTGGTCCGCCAGCCAGGCGTGTTCCGGACCGATCCCGGGGTAGTCGAGACCCGCCGAGATCGAATGAGCCTCGAGGATCTGCCCGTCGTCGTCCTGCAGCAGGTAGGTGCGGTTGCCGTGGAGCACCCCCGGCCTGCCGCCCGCGATCGAGGCGGCGTGCTCCCCGGTGGCGATGCCGCGGCCGCCCGCCTCGACGCCGATGATCGTGACGTCCCCGTCGTCGAGAAACGGGTGGAACAGGCCCATGGCGTTCGATCCGCCGCCGATGCAGGCGACGATGGTGTCGGGAACCCGGCCCTCTGCCTCCATCATCTGCTCCTTCGTCTCGCGTCCGATGACCGACTGGAACGTGCGGACGAGTTCGGGATAGGGATGGGGCCCCGCCACCGTGCCGATGATGTAGAAGGTCGTCTCGACGTTGGCGACCCAGTCGCGCAGGGCCTCGTTGAGCGCGTCCTTGAGGCTCCTGGAGCCCGAGGTCACGGGACGCACCTCGGCGCCGAGGAGCTTCATGCGGAAGACGTTGGGCGCCTGGCGCTCGATGTCCTTGGTTCCCATGTAGACGACGCAGGGAAGATCGAACCTGGCGCACACGGTCGCCGTCGCCACGCCGTGCTGGCCGGCGCCGGTCTCGGCGATGATCCGTGTCTTGCCCATGCGCCGGGCCAGGAGGATCTGGCCGACCGTGTTGTTGATCTTGTGCGACCCGGTGTGATTGAGCTCGTCGCGCTTGAAGTAGATCCGGGCGCCGCCGAGATGGCGGCTGAGCCGCTCGGCGAAGTAGAGGGGACTCGGCCGGCCGATGTAGTGCCGCCCCAGGTCGTCGAAGGTCTTCCAGAACGCGGAATCGTCCCGGGCGTCCCGCCAGGTGCGTTCCAGGTCCAGGATGAGCGGCATCAGCGTCTCGGCGACGTAGCGGCCGCCGTACATGCCGAAATGGCCCTCGGCGTCCGGGCCCCTGCTGAAGGAATTGACCGCCATCGTGCCTGCTTCCCGGATCCAAAGGAGGCGCGAGCCCCAAGCGACATGGATATCAGATAAGGCGCGCCGCCTCCATGAATTCGGCGATGCGCGTGGCAGACTTGCGGCCGGGGGAGCTCTCGACGCCGGAGGACACGTCGACCAGCCGGGCGCCGCTCGTGCGCACCGCCTCGGCGAGATTGCCGGAATCGAGGCCGCCGGAAAGAATCCACTCGCAGGGCGCGGGCCGGCGCGCGATGATCGTCCAGTCGAAGGCCGTCGCGTTGCCGCCCGGCCGCGTCGCCCCCGGCGGCGGCTTGGCATCGAACATCAGAAGGTCGGCGGCGGCGGCGAAGCGGGGGACCGCCTCGAGATCCTCCTCGGTGGCCACGCGGATGACCTTCATGACCTTCACGCCGAAACGCCGGCGCACCTCGACGAGGCGGCGCACGTCCTCGGCGCCGTGGAACTGGATCATCGACAGCCGCGCGGCGGCGACGGCGCGCCCGAGCAGGTCGTCGCCGGCGTCGACCGTCACGCCGACGCGCTCGACGCCGGCGGGCACATGGCGCGCCAGGGCGGCGACCTCATCGAGGCCGACGTGGCGCGGACTCCTCTCGAAGAAGATGAATCCGGCCATGCGGGCGCCGCAGCGCACGGCCGCGTCGAGTCCCGGCCTGTCGCTGAGCCCGCAGATCTTGACGCCGACGGCCACCTTCAGGCCCCCGCCATGTCGTCGACGATCCGGCGCGCCGCCTCAACCGGGTCCGCCGCGCGGGTGATCGAGCGGCCCGCCACAAGGAAGCTGGCCCCGGCGGCGATGGCCTCGCCCGGCGTCATGACGCGCTTCTGGTCGTCGCGGGAGTCGCCGGGAAGGCGGATGCCGGGGACCACGACCAGGAACTCGGGACCGCAGACGCGGCGGATTCCGCGAACCTCGAAGGGCGAGCAGACGACGCCGTCGACGCCGCTGGCCTGCGCCAGTTCGGCGAGGCGCAGCACCTGGTCGCGCAGCGATCCCCCGACACCGGTCGCCCGGGCGTCGGCATCGTCGAGGCTGGTCAGCACGGTGACCGCCAGCACCCGGGTTCCCGGGCGGTCCGCGGCGGCCACCGCCTCCATCGCCTGCCGCATCATGGCCGCGCCGCCCGCCGCGTGGACGGTGACGAGGAACGGGGCCAGAGGCAGGACGGAGGCGAGTCCCCCGGCGACGGTCGCGGGAATGTCGTGGAGCTTGAGGTCCAGGAACACCCGGTGGCGGGAGCCCGCCGTCCCGCGGACCCCGGCAAGGCCGTGGGCGTTGAAGAACTCCAGGCCGAACTTGAGGGCGCCGACCTCGCCGTCGAGGGTCGCGGCGAGGGACTCCGCCCGGGCGCGCGACGTGGTGTCGACGGCGCAGATCAGGCGCTGCTTCATGTCCTGCCCTTTCGCGGTGCCGGACTTGTAGAGGCCCCGGGGGCTCCGGGCAAGGGCTCAGGCGATGCCGAGACGGTCCGCGAGGAAGCGCGCGGTTCCAAGATCGAGGTGACCGCCGCCGGAATTCTTGAAGAGGGTGATGTCGTCCGCGCTTTCGCGGCCGGGCGCCCGCCCGCGGGCGAGATCGAAGAGGTCCGCGACGACATCGTCCTCGGTGATGACGCCGGCCTCCATCGGCTGGCAGATGTCGCCGACGCGTCCCAGCGTGAACATCCTCGAATCCATGTAGATCCTGGCGCGACGGACACAGGCGTCGTCGCTTTCGCGCATGTGCTTCTGGTAGCCGCCGACGAGATCGAGGTGGGCTCCGGGCCTGAGCCAGTCGCCGCGGATCAGCGGGCTGCCGGCCATCGTCGCGCAGCTGATGATGTCGGCCCGCCTCGCGGCGCCTTCCAGGTCCAGGGTCGCCTCGACCGCGAGGCCCTCGATCGACAGGCGTCCGGCCAGCGCCTCCGCACGCTCCGCCGTGCGGTTCCAGACCAGCGCCCGCCGCAGGGAGGGGCGGACCGCCTTCATCGCCATGACGAGATGCGGCGCCATGGCGCCCGCGCCCACCATGAGCATGGTGCGGGTGTCCGCGCGGGCGAGATAGCTCGCGCCGGTGGCGGAGTCGGCGGCCGTCTTGCGCAGGGTGAGCGCCGTGCCGTCGATCAGCGCCAGCGGCCTGCCGTCGCGGCCGTCGAAGAGGGCGTACACGCCCTGCACGGTGGGCAGGCCGGTGCCGGTGGACTCGTTGTCCGGGAACACCGTGACGATCTTGATGCCGATGGCGCGGTCGCGCTGCCAGGCCGGCAGGGAGAGGAACACGTTCTCGCCGCCGGACGGCGCGGGCTGGGCGAGGTGGACGTCGCGGGTCTCGTCGACATCCTCGAGGTGGAAGCGCTTGAGGCCTTCGACGAGGGAGGCGTAGTCGAGAGCGGCGTGGACCTCGTCCGCGGCGACGTAGCGAACCATGGCGGCTCAGGCGCCCGCCGCCGCCGGGCCGTCTTCCCGGCTCGCCCGGCGGTCGAGCTCGGATTTCAGCCTGTCGCGTTCGTGCGACGCCGAGGCGAGGTCGCGTTCCAGCGCCTTCACCTGCCGCCTGCGCCGGCTGGAAAGGTGCCGTGCCGGAGCGCCCCGGGTCCAGATGAAGAGTCCGCCGAAGAGGGCGCCCGCGGCGAAGGCGGCGAGCACCACGAGAAAGACCGGAACGACGAGGACGCCGGGATAGGGGAAGAGCGAGATCTCGATATCGGACCTGTTGGCGAGCACGAAGACGGCGATGGCGAGGGCGACGGCCGCCCCGACAATCCAGACCGCCGGCATGAGGGGATTGCGCATGGCCCGGCGGGGTTCAGTCTTGCCCGTCCGTCTCGTTGAGGCGCTGGCGCAGGACCTTGCCGGTCTTGAAGAACGGGAAACGCTTGGCCTCCACGTCGACCGTCTCCCCGGTCCTGGGATTGCGGCCGGTCCTGGCCTTGCGTTCCCGCACCGAGAACGAGCCGAAGCCGCGCAGCTCGACGCGCCGGCCCGCCGCCAGGGAGGAGCCGATCTCGTCGAAGATCGTGGTGACGATGCGCTCGGCCTCCTCGGGCTTGAGAAATGGATAGCGCCTGGCGACGCGCTCGATCAGTTCGGATCTTGTCATGGCCTGGCTCCGCCGCCTCCCCGGTCCCGTGTGCGAGTCTGACGGCAACAAGTCCGCCTTGTCAACGACTTGGTCGGCGTTTCGGAGCGTGAGGCATCTCCCGCCGGCGAACCTGCGAGGTTCGGCCGGCCCATGGGGATGCGGGCGAAGACCCCGGCATGGCCGCCCGGAAACGGGTCCTGGAGAGTGACGCCGGAAACCCGGTCCCATTCCTCTTCCATTGGGGGAGAAACCGGCCAGACAGCCTATGGTTGCACCGTTCGGCCGGCGGCACTGTATTCCAGGTCAACACCCCCTGCGGCTTCGACCGCAGGCCGCGGGGCCCCTTCGGGGGCCCCTTGTTTTTTGCGCGGGCCTTGAATGCGCACCTGCGCCTATGTCGATGGATTCAATCTCTACTATGGTGCGGTCAAGGGCACTCCATGGAGATGGCTTGATCCGGTCGTGATGCTGGAACGGATCTTGGAGCCGCATCATGACATCACCTGCGTCAAGTACTTCACAGCAAGGGTTTCAGCCACGCCCCGGGATCCGTTGAAACCGCAACGGCAGGAGACATATCTGCGTGCCCTGAGTCAGCGGATGTTCATGCCGCTGGCAACGCCGACAGGCCGTCAGCGCACGGTTGAAGTGATCAAGACGGAAGAAAAGGGCTCGGATGTCAATCTCGCCGTACACCTCGTGAACGACGCGTGGATCGGTGCATATGATTGTGCAATTGTGGTCAGCAACGACGGCGATCTCGCAGAAGGCGCAAGAGTCGTGAAGCAACAGCACACGAAGAGGATCGGGCTTCTCGTTCCGGGAAAGGAAAGGCGAGTGTCGCATGCATTGGCGAAACCATGTGCAGGCGTCGCAACTGCCGGATCCGATCCCCGGAACCAACATCCGAAAACCTGCCGTGTGGTAGGCGAAGCGATCGACCGCTAGGCGCTGGTCGGGATCATCGAGGGGCGGATGGCCGAGCCGGTGGACCGCCGGCTCGACGTTCTCGATGGCAGCGCCATGCGCGACCAATGCCACGGCATCTGCCGGCGCTGCCTGCGGAGCGAGCTCAACGTGCCGCGCACCCGGCGTTTCTGCCCCGGCGAGGTTCCCAAGAGCTATGACCGGCACGCGCCACAGATCGACCGCGCCATCCTCGCCGGCTTCGTGCTCGGGCCAAGGTGCTGCTCGCCCTCTTCGGGAGCCCGGTCCCGGTGTCGACGGTGAGCCAGGTCGCCAGGAGGCTCGATGCGATGGTCGCGGGCTTCCACCGCAGGCCGCTGAAGAACACCTGCAAGGCGCTGATGCTCGACGGCGTGGCGCTCAACGCATCGACGAGTTACTGCCGTGGAACTTCGCGCCGACAGATAATCAGAACGCCCAGGCCTGATCACGCAAGGGCAGTCAGGACGACCGCTTGCGTCAATACACACAAAGCGGTCAGTTCATCCGCTCTCCGGCATGGTTCCGGGCCGCGCAGTATGGGGCAATTGCACAGCGTCGGTGTCGAAGGTGCAGACGACAGGCGCCTCGCGGCCACCCGCCGCCGTCTTCAGCGTCTTGTAAACGATCAGCGCATCGGCGAAGTCGGCGTCGGTCTGGCGAAACGCCTGCAAGGCGCTGAAGATGACGTCTTCGTCTTCAAAGCGGATGTCGGGTTCCTGGAGCAGGCTGCCGATCAATCGGATGACGTCGGACCTGGTCATTCGGTAGCGCCGCCCAAGCAACGTCCACACTGACTCCGCCAACACGACATCGGTGACGAGAACGCGGTCACCGCCCTGAAAGACCGCGCGTGCCAGTTCAGCCTGCGCATCGTCATCGCGCAGCAGAACATTTGTATCGGCTGCGATCGCGATGTGTTCGCACGCCTGGCTGCCACCGCGTCCTGCAGTGACTTCTCGTCGGAGATTGTCTCGTCCGCCTCGAGATGAGCGAGACATCCCCACGCGCTGCCGGGTCTTTGGCGAATGATCGTGATGCAACCGTCAAAGACAAAACTGCGGTACTCGTCCCCCGGTTCGATGCCGGCCAGACGGCATTGATGAGCCGGAAGCGTGATCTGGCGCTTGGCGCTGATTCGGGGCATGGCCTTGGAATCCATGACTTTTGTAGTTTGTCGAAAGAATGTGATACTCAATATGCAAGAGAATCACTGAAGAGACAAAATCGGCTGGGCTGTTCCACCAGGCCCCTGGTGAAAGAGATGACAATTCAATGAGCAGGCGTCCGGGCAGCACGGAGCCCTGCGGTCTTCAGTGACGTTCTGGCGACGCGGAGGCTCTCCGGAACGGTGTGCCGGGATCACCGTGAAGAAAGTGAATTGAACCGCGGTTGCGCGTGTGCCGTGGAAAGACGCGATGCGGATTCCATCCAGTCCTTGCCGCTCCGGGAGAAGGGAGGCGGTCCGCGGTGGCTGCGATGCAGATCGAAGCACCCTGGCGTCCTAAGGATACAACCCTGGCCGGCACGTCAGAGCGTGAGGTATCCCCCGTCGACGACGATGGTCGCGCCGGTGACGTAGCTTGCCTCGTCGGAAGCAAGGTAGATCGCCGCGCCGGCGAGCTCGTGGGGTTCGGCCGGCCGGCCCATGGGGATATGGGCGATGATCCCGGCATGGCCGGCCATGCCTTCCTCGGTATCGAGCCCGGTGAGATTCGTGTTGGTCAGGCCCGGCGCGATCGCGTTGACCCGGATGTTGCGGTCCGCAAGATCGAGGGCCATGGCCTTGGTGAGCATCCTCGCGCCGCCCTTCGAAGCCGCGTAGTGCGCGCTCCGGGGCTGCGCCACCTCCGAGAGCTGGGAGGTGATGTTGATGATCGAGCCGCCGTCGGTCATGTGCCGCGCCGCGGCCTGGCCGCACAGGAAGAGACCCTTGAGATTGACGTCGAGGACCCGGTCCCATTCCTCTTCCGCGATGTCCGCGAAGGTCGCGACGGGACCGATCCCGGCGGAGCAGACGAGGATGTCGAGACCGCCCATCCAGGCGGTGGCCTCGGCCATCATGGCGTCGACAGCGGTCCGCCGGCTGACGTCGACCGTCCTGGCGAAGGCGCGGCCGCCGGACGCCAGGATGCCCTGCGCCGTCTGCTCCGCCCGTTCGCCGGCGATGTCGGCCACGGTGACCGCCGCACCTTCCCGGGCCAGGCCCCTGGCGATCGCGCGTCCGATACCACTGCCGCCGCCGGTCACCACCGAGGTGCGGCCTTCGAGCCGCACGGCGGCGGCCGCGTTCAGGCCTTCAGGGGGCGCCACGGTTCGGTGGCGCCCCCTGTCGTCACGGGACGGTTCAGGCCGTCGGATCGACGAACCACCAGCGCTCCATGAGCCGGCTGCCGTCCATCCCCCAGTTGCTGCCGATGTGGGGACCGTGCGCCAGCGCCGTCGACACGGCATCGACGTTGTTGGCGTAGGCCATCACCATGGCGCCGCCTTCGGTGGCGACGATCTGCTGCATCTCCCGGTACATCTCGCGGCGCACCGACTCGTCGAGTTCGGCACGCGCCGCGACCAGCAGTTCGTTGAAGCGGTCGTGCTTCCAGAAGGTGTCGTTCCAGGGCGCGTCCGCGGCATAGGCCGTGGAGAACATCCAGTCCTCGGTGGGCCGTCCGCCCCAGTAGCAGGTGCACCAGGCCTTGTTCATCCAGACGTTGGACCAGTAGCCGTCGGCCGACTCGCGCACGACGTTGATCGTGATGTCGGCCGGCGCCGCGTGCTCCCTGTAGAGCACGGCGGTATCGACGGCGCCCACGAACGCCGCCTCGGAGGTCGAGAGGTCCACGGTGATGCTGTCGAGGCCGGACTGCTTGAGGTACCACTTCGCCTTGTCGGGATCGTAGGTCGCGTGGTCGATGTCGTCGGCAAAGTAGCGGTTCGCCGGCGTGATCGGGGTGTCCTGGCCGACAAGGCCGTACCCGCGCAGGACCTTGTCGACGACATCCTGGCGGTCCATGGCGTGCTTGAGGGCCATGCGGACATTGTTGTCGTCGAAGGGCGCCATGTCCGTGCGCATGGGCAGGGTGTAGTGCAGCGTCCCGGTGGCCTCGACCAGCTCGACGGCGGGGTGCTGTTCGAGGAGGTGGGCCGTCTTGGTATCGACGCGGTCGATGACGTCCACCTGGCCCGACATGAGGGCGTTCTGGCGCGACGCCGGATCGGCGATCGTCGTCATGTGCACCGCGTCGAACCAGCCGCGGTCCGGCTTCCAGTAGTTCGCATGGCGCTCGAGGACGGCGCGCACGCCGGGCTCGAACTCGACCAGGCGGTAGCTTCCTGCTCCGACACCTGAAAGCGGATCGGCGATGTTGCCCTCGCCGTCGCCGGGCTGGATGCCGAGGTGGTAGTCGCTCATGATGTAGGGATAGTCGGCGTTGCCCTCCGAGAGGGCGATGACGACGGTGTCGCCGTCGGCGCGAATATCCTCGACCTGCTCGAAGAGGCTCGATACCGCGGAGATCGAATCCTCGCCGCGGTGGTAGTTGAGGCTGGCGACGATGTCGTCGGCCGTGACGGTCTTGCCGTTGTGGAACTCGACGCCCTTGCGGACCTTGAATGTCCAGACCTTCGCATCCGGCGTGGCCTCCCATTCCTCGGCGAGTTCGGGTGCGAGCTGGTTCGTCTCGTCGACCGCCGTGAGGTAGTTGAAGAGGCCGCCCATCCCCATGTTCGACACGAAACCGTTCTCGTAGGTCGCCGGATCGAGCGAGTCCGTGGTCGAGCCGTGACCGATGCCCATCCTGAGCGTACCGCCGCGCTGCGGCTCCGAGGCGCGTGCCGGCGCGGACCCCAGCAGGGCCGGGCTTGCCGCCGCCGCGCCGGCGGCGAGGGCTCCGCCGAGGACCGTGCGCCGTGACGCACCCTTTCTTTCGATACCTTCAGCCATGGTGTTTCTCCCTTGTTTCCCTGATGGTTCAGGGTGACATGTCCATGGACGGCAGCCTGCGCGCAGACACGGCAGTTTTCCAGTGAAATTCGACCTCCCCGCGCGGTCGTTCGCAACCGGCGGAGCCAGGGCGCCCGCCTCCTTCCGTCGCCGGATGGCACGGACCGGATCGCGGGGTCGAGGCCATGGCACGACCGGCGACCATCCCGACAAGGCCAAGCAGCATGGGTGACGGCCGTCGACTCCGCGCCAGGGGGCACGAGTCGACCGGCATCCTGGTGGGGGTGCGTGAACCCGGCGCCGGCAACCACGACATGGTTGCGCGAGACGCTCCGTGCGGTGCCCCGGGCGGGGGTCCCAACGGCATCAGGAAGTGGGGCCGAAGCGGTGCCCGGCTTGCTCCCTTTCCCGATGCCACGCTTCTTCGCAGGCCCCACCTGCCCCGCACGACGCGCAGCGGCGCCTCCCCGGGCGCCGCCGCCAGCACCCCATGCCTCTCCTGCCACCGCCGCGTCAGCGGGAAGGTCTCTCGCCGCCAGCGGAACCCCGTGGCGCCGTGAGGTCGTCTCCAGGCGCACGCCTCCTCGCAGGGCCAGCGCGCTCACGCGAAAGCGGCGCCGGCACGTCGCGCAACAGAAGCTGAACCGGCGCGGCCCGTCAGCCCGCAGGGACGGCGCCTGGCCGTGCGGCATGCGCGGATAACGGGCCGTCCGCCTCCCGGCAACGGCCGGCGCGTTGCAAAGCATCGAGTCCGGGAAAAGCCTGTGCGACGTTGGGACCGTCTCCGGCGATGTCGTCGTCACCACGAGACAAGCCCCGGCGGCCTGCACGCAAGATCGCCCAGGGGGGCAAAACGCTCAACACATCGCTCAATCCGGGAACATCAGCCCAGTATCCCCGCCGAAAGCCTGCGCCTGCTCAACGGCCCTGGTGAATTGTGTTCGCTGGAACCGGGTGATCAGGCTGACGAGTTGCCTGAGGTCGCCGCTGTCAGCCTGTTCGAGAGCATCCAGGTAACGGTTTCGCTGGTCGCGGTGGAAAGAGGTCGTGCTTGATCAGGATGGATGATGTGATGGCGCGCGCGGGTCGGCCGTTGCCATCTTGAAAGGGATGAATCTGGGTGAAGCGGTGATGGAGCCGAGCGGCCTGGACCTCGGGCGGGACGCCCTGGGAATCGTGACTCGTGTGCATGGCCACAAGCCTGTCCATTTCCGAAGCGGCCTGTTCGGGGGAACAGTACCGGTGGAGCACCCCATCCCTGAGGGGATCGTTGGGCTTTTGCTTCCAGTCACCCTTTGTCAGGGGGACTTCGACGGTCTGTCCAAGCGCGTCGACGGCTTCTGTCGTTTGCTGGCTTCGTAACAGGACCGCATGGAGTTCCTTGACGAAAGAGGTCGACAGGGGTCGGCCGCGTCGGACGAAATCAAAGATGTCTTCGAGGGCCTGCTTGTGGTCATTCAGCAGTTGCAGGACGAAATCGCGGGGTCGGTTGGTTGAGCCGTGGACGAGAAGCTCGGCCCTGAAACCGTGGTCGATCAGGGTTTGAGTGACGCCGCGGTCAACATCGTAGACGTTCTCGATGATTCCGGTGCGGGGATTCCAGATGTTCCGCGTGGCAAAGTCGTTCATCGTTCCGGACTGTGGGCGACGGTCGAGGGTGGGTGTACATGTCCTCGCCGGGATTTCCAGGCTCCCGGCGGTAGACATGCAAGAGGGGTGATGCCGGTTCTGTGGCCCAGTCACCCGGGACACGGTTGCGCCCGCTCAGTGAAGACGTTCCGGCTGAAGCCCTGCCAGCCTTCTTGAGAGATCACCGGGCTGCGCCAACCCATGATGGTACGCCGCCGGCGTGAGCGGCCCGCGTCCTACTCGTGGAACGCGAACCTTGCCTCGAAGGGCTCGAGCTGGGGCTTGCCGAGGATCCAGTCGGCGGCGCGGGCGGCGATCATCTGGGTCGGCGCGTTGAGGTTGGCGCTGATCACCCTCGGCATGACCGAGGCGTCGACGACGCGCAGGGCCTCCATGCCGTGGACCCTGAACTCGGAATCGACGACCGCGTCGCTGCCGAGGCCCATCCTGCAGGTGCCGCAGGGGTGAAAGTCCGTGGTGGCCAGCGCCCGCACGGCCTCCTCGATCTCCCTGTCCGTCCCGACGTCGGGCCCCGGAGACAGCTCGACGCCGCGCAGGCCGTCGAAGGCCGGCTGGGCGACCAGGTCGCGCATCTTCTTCACGCCCTCGACCAGTTCGCGGAGGTCTTCGGGGTCGCTGAGGTAGCGGAAGAACATCGCGGGCTTGGTGGACGGGTCCGCGGACCTGAGTGCGACGTGCCCGCGGCTGCCCGGGCGCAGCTGGTCGACCTGCAGCATGAAAGCCTGCTTCAAGCGGATCCTGGCGCCCTCGTACTCGTAGCCCGTGGGTCCGAAGTGGTACTGGAGGTTGGGATAAGCGACGCCGTCATTGCCGCGGATCAGGCCGCCGGCCTCCCAGACGTTCGAGGCCGCAAGCCCGCCGCGCGTGAGGAACCATTCCGCACCCGCCATGAGCCTGTTGAGCGGACGGTCGACCCGGTGCATCGGAAAGGAGCGCGTGCACGACACCGTCATCGCGACGGTCGCGTGATCCTGGAGGTTCTGCCCGACTCCGGGCAGAGCGCAGCGCACCTCGATGCCGTGGTCGCGCAGGTGATCGGCGGGGCCGATCCCCGAAAGCATCAGGGTCTGCGGCGAGTTGACCGCCCCGCCCGACAGGATGATCTCCTTGTTGGCCTCGACCGTGCGTGTCTCGCCACCGTGGGTGAAGACGACGCCCGAGGCGCGATTGCCGTCGATCACCAGGCGCTCAACCATCGCACGCGTCACGAGCGTGAGATTCGGGCGCGTCAGCGATGGCCGCAGATGCGCCACCGCCGCGCTGCACCGGCGGCCGTTGCGCTTGGTCGCATCGAGCCTCGTGACGCCCTCGGGCCGGTAGCCGTTGGGGTCGTCGGTCGTGCCCTGACCGGCCTGACCGCCGGCCTCGATGAAGGCGTCGAAGAGCGGGTTGTCCGTCGCGCCCCGCGTGACGCCGAGCGGGCCGCTGCCGCCGCGCCAGTCGCTCGCACCCCGGTCGCTGGTCTCGCCCGCCTTGAAGTAGGGCAGGCAGTCGGCGTAGCGCCATCGGGTGAGGCCCAGTTCATCGGCCCAGCGGTCGTAGTCCTGCGGCTGGCCCCGCATGTAGACCATGGAGTTGATCGACGACGACCCGCCCACCACCTTGCCGCGCGGCATCTCGACCTGGCGGCCGTGGAGCTCCGGCTCGTCCTCGGTCATGTAGTTCCAGTTGATCCGGGGGTCGCGGTGCGCCTTGTAGACGCCCGCCGGGATGTGGATCAGCAGATTGCGGTCCATCGGGCCCGCCTCCAGCACCAGGACGGAGTGGCGGCCGTCGGCGCTGAGCCTGTTGGCCAGGACGCAGCCCGCCGAACCGGCGCCGATGATGACGTAGTCGCAGCTTGCCATGCGGTGTCCCCGGCCGACGCACAAGCTTCGGGCCGGGAGCGGCCACGCGCAAGTCCGGGAGCGTGTTCCCCGATGGTCCGCCCGGGATCGCCGCGCCACAAGGATCCGTCGGCGACGACCTGATGCGGCTGGCGCTGGCCGGGGCTATCCCGAGGCCATCAGGCGCGAGACGGAGCGCAGGCGTCTGAACCGGGCACGTTCCTGCCTGGACTCGGTCCTGTCGCTGGACTTGAGAGACCCGAGAAGCTGACCGGGCTGCCGAAGTTCGTCCGGCTGCTTGCGGAGCATTCGGGAAGGCTGGTCAACCACTCGCGGTTCGGCGCCGGCATAGGTGTCAGCTACAAGACGGGCCAGCGCTATGTGGCGCTGCTGGAGAGGATGTTGCTCGTCTCGACATTGCAGCCCTGGCGCACCGGCGTGCTGAAGCGGATCGCCAGGACTCCGAAACTGCATTTCCTGGATTCGGGATTGCCCGGAGCGGTACACGGGTTGAGCTCGATCGTGTCAGGGCCGATCGTGGCGAATTCGCAGCGCTCCTGGAAAGCTTCGCCTGCTCGGAGGTGCTGAAGCTCATGACCGCATCGGATCTGCGTTTGACGGCCTGCCATTTCCGCGACCAGCGGATGCGGGAGGTGGATATCGTTCTGGAACGCGATGACGGCATGGTCGCAGGCATCGGCCACGGTCAGGTTCGGCGACTTCGCCGGGCTGAGATCCCTGGCCGGGGCATGCGGGGAACGGTTCGCCTGTGGCGTCGTGCTCCATGACGGCGCCGAGGTCGTGCCGTTCGGCGGCAAGCTGGCATCGGCGCCGGTGCCCTGTCTGTGGACGTGAGAAGAGCGATGGCGACCTGACTGCGCGGCGTCGGCGGATTCAGGAAGCCCCCGCGGTTCCGGCCGGGATGTCGGGAAATGGTGGAGCCGAGGGGAATCGAACCCCTGACCTCTTGAATGCCATTCAAGCGCTCTACCGTCTGAGCTACGGCCCCTTCCGGAACAGGAACCTATGGATACCCGGCCCGGGGCGCAAGGGTGCGGTCGTCAGTCCTCGTAGGAGGAATCGTCACCGGCGTCGCCGTCGCCCACCGCGCCGCCGGTCCCGAGGTCCTGCGCCCCGTCGTCCTCGTCGAGGATGCCGTCGTCGGGCCCGTCGTCCTCGACGACCGCGACGGCGTCGCTCTCCTCGACTTCCGGGATCGTTCCGCATACCGGACAGGACGGCGGTGTCCTGAACATGTCGTAGAACTTGGTGTCGCATCCCGCGCAGGTATGCTTGGCACCCCATTCGGCCCTGGGCATCGTCTCTCACCCCGATCGATATGGCGTTTCGGCGGCAAGCCGGATATAGGCTCGTTTCCGTTCTGTCAAAGGGTCAGCAAACCCGGTTCCGGATTTTTTTGTCCTGCCCGAAGAGACGCCGCCACTGGCCGGGATAAGTGCCATGATCGAGGGGAAATCTGCCGTCACCGCGCACCCCGCGACGGCGCTCGAGGGGGCCGTCAGCGTCCCCGGGGACAAGTCCATCTCGCACAGGGCTCTCATCCTCGGCGCCCTGGCGGTCGGGGAGACGGTCGTCCACGGCCTGCTCGAGGGCGAGGACGTGCTGGCGACCGCCTCGGCCGTCCGCATCCTGGGCGCCGACGTCGAACGGCGGGAGGGCGGAACCTGGCATCTTCACGGCTGCGGCGTGGGCGGTCTGCGCGAGCCGCCCGACGTCCTCGACCTGGGCAACGCCGGCACCGGCGTGCGCCTGCTCGCGGGAGTCGCCGCGGGCCATCCCTTCACCACGTTCTTCCGCGGCGACCGGTCGCTCTCCCGCCGGCCCATGAAGCGCATCATCGAACCGCTCGAATCCATGGGTGCGGCGTTCGTGGCGCGAAGCGGCGGCCGCCTGCCGATGGCGGTCTGCGGGCCGGAGACCCTGTTGCCCGTGGTCCATGAGCTGGCGGTGCCGTCGGCGCAGGTGAAGTCGGCGGTGCTGCTGGCGGGCCTCCACGCGCCGGGCAGGACCACCGTCGTCGAGGGGGCCGGCCTTCGCGATCACACCGAGCGCATGCTGCGGGCCTTCGGCGCGCTGGTGGAGAGCGAGCCCGACGGCGACGGCCGCAGGCGGGTCACGGTCACCGGTCACCGGGATCTCGCTCCCGCCCGGATTCATGTCCCCGGCGACCCGTCTTCGGCCGCCTTCCTCGCCGCCGCGGCGGCGGCGCTGCCGGGCGCCTCGCTGAGGATCGCCAATGTCGGGATCAATCCGACGCGCACGGGCTTCTTCGACACGCTCGAGGACATGGGCGCCGCGGTGGCGTTCGAAAACCGCCGGGAGACGGCGGGGGAGCCGGTGGCCGACATTCTCGTCGAGGGACGGGGCCTGCGCGGGATCGAGGTGCCGCCCGAACGGGCGCCCACCATGATCGACGAGTACCCGGTCCTCGCGGTGGCGGCCTCGGCCGCCGAGGGCGCCACCGTCATGCGCGGTCTCGGGGAACTGAAGGTCAAGGAAAGCGACCGCCTCGCGGCCATCCGCGACGGTCTCGCGGCCAACGGTGTGGCCGTCGACGACCTCGAGGACGGCCTCGTGGTGCACGGCGCCGCCGGCCGCCCGCCCGGCGGCGGGCGCGTCGCCGCCAGGTACGACCACCGCATCGCCATGGCGTTCCTCGTCATGGGCCTCCTGGCGCGCGATGCCGTGACCATCGACGACGCCAGCGCCATCGCCACCAGCTTCCCGGGCTTCACCGGCCTGCTGGAACGGCTCGGCGCGGATTTCTCGGCGTGAGGAGGCCCGTCGTCGTCGCCGTCGACGGGCCGGTGGCCGCCGGCAAGGGCACCCTGGCGCGCGGGCTCGCCCGGGCCCTCGGCCTCGCGCATCTCGACAGCGGCATGATCTACCGGGCGGTGGCCGCCCGGGTGCTCGAGCGCGGCGGCGATCCGGACATGCCCGGGACATGCCTGGAGGCGGCCCGCTCCCTCGTGCCGGAGGATCTCGACCGCCCGGGCCTGAGGGCCCAGGCGGTCGGCCAGGCGGCGTCCAGGGTGGCGGCCCACCGGGCCGTCAGGGCCGCGTTGCTGGAGTTCCAGCGTCGCCTGGCCGCGTCGCCGCCGGGCGCGGTCGTCGACGGCCGCGACATCGGCACGGTGGTGTTCCCCGATGCCGACGCGAAGCTCTTCGTGACCGCGGACGCCGCCGCCCGGGCGCGCCGCCGCCGCCTCGAACTCGCGGAGCGCGGCGAGGACGTCTCCTTCGAAGCCGTCCTGGCGGAGATCGCCGAGAGGGACCGGCGGGATACGCAGCGGCCCTGGGCGCCCCTGCTGAAGGCCGTCGACGCCGTCGTCATCGACACCACGGATCTCGACGCGGCGGCGGCGCTGCAGGAGGCGCTCGGGGCCGTGCGCGCGCGCCTCGGGTGAAGCCACAAGGGAGTTGAAGGGCGGCCGGCGCGGCGCTATACGGGCACTCCCGCGCCGCAGGACGGCCGCGGCGGCATCCGTCTCGCAATCGCGAAATCCCCACTCGGATGCCGGGGAAGCGCAGCACCGCTTCCGGCAGCGAAGGAAATCAGGAGACATGATGGACGAACAGAGCGCCGCGCACGAGGCGCCGGCAACCGAAGAGAATTTTGCGGACCTGTTCAACGAGTTCCTCGAGCGCGTGAACATCGTCGAAGGCGCCGTGACGCAGGGAACCGTCCTTGCCATCCAGGGCGACATGGTCCTCGTCGACGTCGGGCTCAAGGCCGAGGGCAGGGTGCCCCTGAGGGAGTTCACGTCGCCCGGCGGAGAGCCTGAGGTGGCGGTCGGCGACAGTGTCGAGGTTTTCGTCGAGCGCATGGAGAACAACCAGGGCGAGACGGTCCTCTCCCGCGAGAAGGCGCAGCGCGAGGAGGCCTGGAACCAGCTCGAGGCCGCCTTCGAGACCGGAGACCGCGTCAAGGGCTACATCTACCAGCGGGTCAAGGGCGGCTTCACGATCAACCTCGGCGGCGCCTTCGCCTTCCTCCCCGGCAGCCAGATCGACATCCGGCCGGTGCGCGACGTCACCCCGCTCATGGGCATCGAGCACGAGTTCCGCATCCTCAAGATGGATCGCCGGCGCAGCAACATCGTGGTCTCGCGGCGCTCGGTGCTCGAGGACGAGCGCGCCGACCAGCGCGCCGAGCTGATCGCCGGTCTCGCCGAGGGTCAGGTTCTCGACGGCGTCGTCAAGAACATCACCGAGTACGGCGCCTTCGTCGACCTCGGCGGACTCGACGGCCTGCTGCACGTCACCGACATGTCCTGGCGGCGCATCAACCACCCCAGCGAAGCCGTCTCCATCGGCCAGTCGGTCCAGGTTCAGGTGATCCGCTTCAATCCGGAAACCCAGCGCATATCGCTGGGCATGAAGCAGCTCGAGGCCGATCCCTGGGAGGGCGTCGGGGCCAAGTACCCCGTCGGCGCCCGGTTCACGGGCCGGGTCACCAACATCACGGACTACGGCGCCTTCGTGGAGCTCGAGCCCGGCGTCGAGGGCCTCGTCCACGTCTCGGAGATGAGCTGGACCCGCAAGAACGTCCACCCTGGCAAGATCGCCTCCACGAGCCAGGAGGTCGAGGTCGAGATCCTCGATGTCGACGCCGGAAAGCGCCGCATCAGTCTCGGCATCAAGCAGACCCAGAGCAACCCGTGGGAGATCTTCCTGATCGAGCACCCGGTCGACAGCGAGGTCGAGGGCGAGGTGCGGAACATCACGGAGTTCGGGCTCTTCATCAACATCGGCGGCGATCTCGACGGCATGGTCCACATGACCGACCTCTCCTGGCAGACGAGCGCCGACGAGGCGATCCGGCAGTACCGCAAGGGCGACGTGGTCAAGGCGAAGGTGCTCGATGTCGACGTGGAGAAGGAGCGCATCAGCCTCGGCATCAAGCAGCTCGAACCCGATCCCTTCGCCGGCGCCATGGAAGGCCTCTCTAAGGGCGAGGTCGTGACCTGCACGGTCGCACGGGTGCTCGACAACGGCATCGAAGTCCTGGTCAACGGCGTCGTGCCCGGCCTCATCCGCAAGGCCGAACTGGCGCGCGACCGCAGCGACCAGCGGCCCGAGCGCTTCGCGGCCGGGGATCGCCTCGACGCCAAGATCACCAACATCGACAAGGCGGCGCATCGCTTCAACCTGTCGGTCAAGGCCCTGGAAATCGAGGAGGAGAAGAAGGCGATGGAGGCCTACGGCTCGACGGACAGCGGCGCCACCCTGGGCGACATCCTCGGCGCCGCCCTGTCGGCCCGCGATGCCGAGGAGGCGGAGAAGGCGGACGACTCCGGATCCTGACGGCGCGGCGTCCGCCATGGATCGCGGAGCGCTCGCCGCAAGGCTTCGCGAGGGACCGCCGCTGGTGATGGACGGGGCGACGGGCTCGGAACTCCAGCGGCGCGGCGTCTACCTGTCGCACGGCGTCAGCGGGGAAAGGGTGCTGGGCGCCTGGTCCGCGACCGCGATGCGGGACGCCCCCGGCGTCGTGCGCGCCGTGCACGAGGACTACCTGCGCATCGGCTGCGACATCGTCACCACCAACAGCTTCTGGACCAATACGGTCAAGCTGGGCCTCGTCGGTCTTGCCGGGGAGGCGGAGCGCTACACCCGGCTGGCCGGCGAAATCGCCGTCGAGGCGCGCGACCGGCTCGCCCCCGGCGCGTGGATCGCCGGGGGCATGGCGCCTCCCCACGGCGGCAGGGACGAGGTCCCCGTCGACCGCGACGACCTGCCGCGCGAGTTCGCGATGCAGGCCCGCGTCCTCGCGCAGGCCGGTGTCGACGTCCTGCTCGCCGAGTACGTCGGCTGGATCGAGGACTGCGTCATGGCGGTGGACGCCGTCAGCGGCGCCGGTCTGCCGGTGATGCTCGGCATCCGCCACGTCACCGAAGAGGGAACCATGCAGCACGGCGAGAGCTTCGCCGACCTCGTGGCCGCGCTGGACGGCCGGGAGGTCGCGGCCATCCTGCTGATGTGCTCCCCGCCGCCGGCGATCGACGCCTCGCTGCCCCGGCTCATGTCCGCCTTCGACGGTCCCGTCGGCGCCTATCCCAACATCGGGTACGACGAATCGGGCGAAGAGGTGCCGGACGGCGGCCATTTCCACCGGCTCGACACCACCGGCATCGATCCCGGCGCGCTTGCCCGCCATGCCGAGCGCTGGTTCGCCGGGGGCGCGCGCATCGTCGGCGGCTGCTGCGCCACCACTCCCGATCACATGCGGGCGATCCGCGCCCTCGTTTCCTGAGGCCGCGTTCAGCCGGCGGCCAGGGGCTCGATCCCGTGGCGCCGGAGAAGGGCGGCCATCGCCGGGCGTGCCTGGATGCGACGCACGAGGGAGGCGACGTTGCCCTCGCGGGCGAGCATGGCGTGGCTGTCGAAGTGCATGGCGGCCTCGGCGAGAAAGAGGATGTCGGCCGTCGAGAAGCGCTCGCCGACGAGCCAGGCGCGGCCCGCCACGGTCGCGTCGATGCCGCGCCACAACTCGTCGGCGCGGCGCCGCGCCGCTTCGCGCACAGGCGCCACCCCGCCGCCGTCGGTGGTGAACCAGTCGGCGTGGTACTCGTGGACGACCGCCGGGTGCACCACCGAGTTGAGCCAGACCATCCACTGGTACCACAGGGCCCGCTCCCGGGTGCCCGGCTCGGGGGCAAGGCCGGCCTCGGGATGCCTGTCGGCGAGGTGCATGGCGATGGCCGAGCCCTCGATGACCACGAGGTCGTCGTCGATGACGAGGGTGGGAACGAGGCCATCGGGACGCAGGCGAAGGTACTCGGGATCCTCGGAGCGGCCGTCCGGAAGGGTCACGGTAACGTAGTCGGCGCCGATTTCGTCGAGGGTGCCCTCGGGCACCATGGACATCGTGAAGGGCTTGCCGTAGAGGCGGTACATCGTGTCTTCTCCGCGAAGTCTCGGGTCGGGGATCCGCATTGCCACTGATCAGCGCCAATGGAACCGGGATCTTCGTCGAATGCTACGGCGATGCGAACGCGATTCCCATCCTGCTGATCAGGGGCCTGGGAAGCCAGATCATCCACTGGCCGCAGGCGATGCTCGAACGCTTCACCGCGCTCGGTTTCCAGGTCATCACGCCCGACAACCGGGACGCCGGCCTGTCGCAGAAGGTCGAGGAGGCTTACGGCGTCGCCGACATGGCCCGCGACCACTTCGGCGTCCTCGACCACTTCGGCATCGCCCGCGCCCACGTCCTCGGCATCTCGATGGGCGGCATGATCGCGCAGACGATGGCCGCCATGGACCCCGGGCGGGTCGTCACCATGACCTCGGTGATGTCGTCCTCGGGAGACCCGGACCTGCCCCAGTGCGCGCCCGAGGTGCGTCGCCTGCTGCTGGCGTCGCCGGAGGATCCGGACGACCGCGATTCGGTGATCGCCTTCACGCTCGCCTGCGACCGGGTCTGGGGCAGCCCGGGGTATCCCTTCGACGAGGCGGAACGCGCGGACCTCATCGGCCGGGCCTGGGACCGCTGCTGGGCTCCGCACGGAGTCGCAAGGCAGTACGAGGCCGTGCTGAAGGACGCCTCCAGGGTCGATCGCCTGGGGACGATCACGGTCCCGACCCTCGTCGTCCACGGCCTCGACGATACCCTGCTGCCGCCGGAGCACGGCCGCGACACGGCGCGGCGCATACCCGGAAGCGTGCTCATCGAGGTTCCCGGCATGGGCCACGATCTCGAGGGCGACCTCGCAGCGATGATCGCGGAGTTCGCCGCGCGCCATGCGCGCGCCGCCGATCGGGAAGAACTGGTGCCCAGGGGCGGAATCGAACCACCGACACCATGATTTTCAGTCATGTGCTCTACCGACTGAGCTACCTGGGCACCGACGGCGCGCCTGTTTAGGAGATTCGCCCGGCCTTGTCCATTGCCGAGTCAGCTCTCGGCATCCTCCGGTCCGGGAACCGCCGCATCGCCCTCGATGACATAGGGCTCGTCGCTGCCGATCCAGTGTCCCAGGTCCTTCATGCGGCACCGCCGCGAGCAGAAGGGCGCATGAGGGGCTTGCGCGGGCCGGGCGCAGACGGGACAGGCCGGGGGGACGTCGCTCATCGCGGCGCGCCCCGTTCGGGCATCAGCCCGCGCCCGGCGAGGAGCTGCGCCGTCTCGTAGAGCGCCAGGCCGACGACGTTGCCGTAGGATCCGTTCAACCGGCGGACGAAGGCGGCCGCATGGCCCTGGATGGCGTAGCCGCCGGCCTTGCCGCGCCATTCGCCTCCGGCGAGGTAGCGCTCGACCTCGTCGGTGGCCAGGCGCTTGAAGGCGACGCGGGTCTCGACATGGCGCGCGCTGACGGCGCCGCCGACGACGAGGCAGATGCCGCCGTGGACCACGTGGCTGCGGCCCGACAGGCGCTCGAGGCACAGCCTCGCCTCGCCGGCATCCTCCGGCTTGGGCAGGATGCGCCGGCCGCAGGCCACCACCGTGTCGGCGGCGAGCACCGCGGCCCCGGGCCTCAGGCGGGCGACCGCCATCGCCTTGGCCCGCGCGAGGCGCTTCGCCAGGTCGCGCGGCAGTTCCCCGCGCCTGGCCTCCTCCGGGAGGCCGGCGGGGAGGACCTCGTCGGGGATCACGCCGATCTGCGCCAGCAGGGCGAGCCGGCGCGGCGAGGCGGACGCCAGGACGAGGGGGACGGCGCGCTGCGAAGCCATGGATCAGATGGCCGGCACGGAGGGCGCGGGAAAGCGCCTGCCGATCCGCTGGCGGATGTGCTCCCGCACCTCGCGGTAGGTCTCCAGGATCCGTTCCCGGTTGCCGTCCACGGTCCCGGGATCGAGCGTCGCCCAGTACTCGACCTCCAGCGCGGCGTAGCGGGTGAGCTCGACGGCGCGGTGCTGGGCCTCCGGCGACATGGTGATCACGAGGTCGAAGCTCTCCGCGTCCTCGCCCATGGCATCGAAGGTCTTGGGCCGGTGGGCGCTCATGTCGATGCCGATCTCCCCCATCACCGCGATCATGAAGGGGTCCGGCGACGAGGCGGGGCGCACGCCGACGGAATCGATGAAGGTGCGGTGTCCGTAGAGACTCTTCATGAGGCCCTCGGCCATCGGGGAGCGGACGGCATTGAAGTTGCAGGCGAAGAGCACGGCTCCCGGCGTGACGGCCATGTGATCAGCCCCGAATATGCAGGACGCAGATCAACGTGAACAGCCTTCGCGACGTTTCCGCGTCGATCTCGACGCGGCCCTCCAGGGTCTCCCGGAGCAGCGCCGCCCCCTCGTCGTGCAGGCTGCGGCGGCCCATGTCGAGGGCCTCGATGCGCGACGGAGGCGCCTTCCTGATGGCGTCGAAATAGCTGTCGCAGACCGTGAAGTAGTCCTTCACGACGCGGCTGATGGCGCGAAGCGACATCGACACCTCGCCCAGCGGCCGCTTCTGCGCGTCGCTGATGTCGTACACCAGGCTGCGGCCGTCGCGGATCGCCAGGCGGACGCTGTAGGGCCCCGGCGCCACGCCGGCCGGCCGGAAGACGTTGCCCTCCAGAAGATCGTAGATGGCGACGTTCATCTCGTGCTCGACCTCGGCGCTGCGCCGCACCACGAGGCGGTCGTCGAGCTCGATGTCACTGATCCGGAAACAGTCGCCGTCACCGTTCGCCGTCATCGGCAGAACCCTTCCTGGAGGCGCGATGGAGCCTGGCTCGCTACACTACCGGGAGCATGAACGGCGGTGCAATCCGGCAGCCGCGCCGCGGCTTGCAAGTTCCCCCTCGAGGCGCGAATGTGAGGCCATGACGGCTTCGGCGAACCAGCTTTCGTCCGTTGCGGGCGAGCGGTCTCCGCCGCTCCTGCATGCGACCGTGCCGACGGTCCTGCGCGAGGCGGCCGAGCGCTGGGGTTCGCGCGACGCGGTGGTGGCGGAACGCACCCTGAGCTACCGCGCGTTCGCGCGCGAAGTCGACGACCTTGCCACGGGCTTCCTGGAACTGGGGATCGGCAAGGGGGACCGAGTCGGCATCTGGTCCCCCAACCGCCTCGAATGGGTGCTGACCCAGTTCGCCACCGCGCGCATCGGCGCCATCCTGGTCACCATCAATCCGGCCTACCGGCCGGCCGAACTCGAGTTCGCGCTCAACAAGGTCTCCTGCAAGGCCCTTGTCACGGCCGAACGGTTCAGGACGTCGGACTACGTCGCCATGATCCGCGCGCTGGCGCCCGAGCTGGCGTCGTCGCCGCCCGGCCGCCTGGCATCGCGCCGGCTGCCCCACCTTGAGTGCGTGATCGCGATGACCGAGGACGCCGGCCCCGGCATGCTCCGTTTCCGGGACGTGCCGGTCGCGGCGGACCCCGGCCGCCTCGACGCCGTCGCGCTCGATCCGTTCGACGCCATCAACATCCAGTTCACCTCGGGCACCACGGGATCGCCGAAGGGCGCGACGCTCACCCACCACAACATCGTCAACAACGCCCGCTTCGTGACCGGACGCATGCGCTTCACGGAGCACGACCGGCTGTGCGTCCCGGTGCCGCTCTACCACTGTTTCGGGATGGTGATGGGTGTCCTGGGATGCGTGACGAAGGGTGCGGCCATGGTCCTCCCGGGGGAGGGCTTCGACGCCGCGCGGACCCTGGAGGCCGTCGCGGGGGAGCGCTGCACGGCGCTCTACGGCGTTCCGACGATGTTCCTCGCGATGCTCGACGAGCTGGAGCGCGGCCGCTACGACCTCTGCGCCATGCGCACCGGCATCATGGCCGGCGCCAGCTGTCCCATCGAGGTCATGCGCCGGGTGATCGCCGGGATGAACATGCCCGAGATCACGATCTGCTACGGCATGACCGAGACCTCCCCGGTCACCTTCCAGAGTCTCGTCGACGATCCCGTCGAAAAGCGCGTCTCGACCGTGGGACGCGTCCACCCCCACGTGGAGGCGAAGATCGTCGACGGCGACGGAGCGACGGTCCCCGCGGGCGAGAGGGGCGAGCTGCTGACCCGAGGCTACGTGGTGATGCAGGGATACTGGGACGACGAGGAGCGGACACGCGAGGCCGTCGTCGACGGCTGGATGCGCACCGGCGACCTTGCCGTGATGGACGGGCAGGGGTTCTGCGCCATCGTCGGGCGAATCAAGGACATGATCATCCGCGGCGGCGAGAACATCTATCCCCGCGAGATCGAGGAGTTCCTCGATCGCCATCCGGCGATCGGCCAGGCCCAGGTGTTCGGCATCCCCGACGCCCGCTACGGCGAGGAGGTCTGCGCCTGGGTGGTTCCCGCGGACGGGGCGGACCTCTCGGCGGGGGACGTCATCGACTGGTGCACCGGCCGGATCGCCCACTTCAAGGTGCCGCGCCACGTCCGCATCGTCGAGACCCTGCCGATGACCGTCACCGGCAAGCCGCAGAAGTTCGTCATGCGCGACTGGATGATCGGGCATGGTTATGTGGATGCGCTCTGAGGCCGGCCGCGGCGCAACGGAACGGCCATGTACGAACCCGGGCTGAATCTTGGACTACCCGACGACATCGCGAGTCTGAGGGAAGCCGTCGGACGCTTCGCCCGCGAACGCATCGCACCCGGTGCCGCGGCCTTTGACAGCGACGGAGGATTTCCCCGCGCCCTCTGGCGCGAGATGGGCGAACTCGGACTGCTCGGGATCACCGTGGAGGAAGACTGGGGCGGTGCCGCCATGGGCTACCTCGCCCACGTCGTCGTCCTCGAGGAACTCTCCCGGGCCTCGGCCTCCGTCGCCCTGTCCTACGGCGCCCACTCCAACCTTTGTGTCAACCAGATCCGGCGGCACGGCACACCGGAGCAAAAGGAGCGCTACCTGCCGGGCCTCGTCTCCGGAGAGGCCGTCGGCGCCCTCGCGATGAGCGAGGCGGAGGCCGGATCCGATGTCGTCTCGATGCGCCTCGCCGCCCGCAGGCGCAACGACGGATACGTTCTCGACGGCGGCAAGATGTGGATCACCAACGGCCCCGACGCCGACTGTCTCGTCGTCTATGCAAAAACCGATTCCCGGGCCGGTTCGCGTGGCATCACCGCATTCATCGTGGAGCGGGACTTCAGGGGCTTCTCGAGCGGGCCGCCGCTCAGGAAGATCGGGATGCGGGGATCGAGAACCTCGGAGCTCGTCTTCGAGGACTGCCACGTGCCTTTCGACAACGTCCTGGGAGAGGAAAACGGCGGAGCTGCCGTCCTCATGTCGGGACTCGACTACGAACGGATCGTGCTGGCCGGGGGCCCCCTGGGAATCATGGCCGCGTGCCTCGACACCGTGGTCCCCTACGTTCACCACAGACGGCAGTTCGACAGGCCGATCGGCGCGTTCCAGCTCGTCCAGGCGAAACTCGCCGACATGCTGACGACCCTGAGCGCCTGCAGGGCCTACGTCTATGCCGTTGCGGCAGCTGCGGACCGTGGCGAAACGAGCCGCGAGGATGCCGCCGGCTGCATTCTCTATGCCTCGGAAAGGGCGACAGCGGCGGCCCTCGACGCCATCCAGCTTCTCGGTGGCAACGGCTACACCGAGGAGTTTCCGGCGGGGCGGCTTCTGCGCGACGCCAAGCTCTACGAGATCGGCGCCGGAACGTCGGAGATCCGGCGCATGCTGATCGGTCGGGAACTCTTCGCCCGGACCGCGCCATGAGTGTCCTGGAGTCTGCCGTGGATACCGCCGGCGCGGACTATTGCCGCAACCGCAAGCGCATGCTGGATCTGATCAACGAGACGGAACGCCACGCCGCGACCATCATGGAGGGCGGACCGGCGCAAGCGCGGCGGCGTCATCTGGAGCGTGGCAAACTGCTGCCCAGGGAGCGGGTCCGGCGCCTTCTCGATCCAGGGTCGCCCTTTCTTGAGATCGGTCTCTTTGCGGCCCACGGCCTCTATGATTCCGACGTTCCGTCAGCCGGCATCATCACCGGCGTCGGTCTCGTCGAGGGCACGCTGTGCATGGTCATTTGCAACGATGCCACGGTCAAGGGCGGCACCTACTACCCGCTCACCGTCAAGAAGCATCTGAGAGCCCAGGAGATTGCCGGCGAGAACCGCCTGCCCTGCCTCTACCTGGTGGATTCCGGCGGCGCCAACCTGCCGAACCAGGACGAAGTCTTTCCGGACCGCGATCACTTCGGACGGATCTTCTACAACCAGGCAAACATGTCGGCGGCCGGAATCCCGCAGATCGCCGTGGTCATGGGATCGTGCACGGCCGGTGGCGCCTATGTTCCGGCGATGTCGGACGAGAGCATCATTGTCGCCGGCCAGGGAACGGTCTTTCTGGGCGGCCCGCCGCTGGTCAAGGCGGCAACCGGGGAAGATGTCTGTGCCGGGGATCTCGGTGGGGCCGACCTCCATACCCGCCGCTCCGGCGTGGTGGACCACCAGGCGGCCGATGACGTCGAGGCCCTCGCGAGGGCGCGCGCCATTGTCGCTTCTCTCAACCGGACGGCGCCGGACGGACCCGTCAGGCGCCGCCCCGAGGCGCCGCTCTGCGACCCCGCAGAGATTCCCGGTCTCATCCCCGGGGATCTGCGACAGCCTCTCGATATCCGCGCCGTCATTGCCCGCATCGTCGACGGATCCCGCCTCGACGAGTTCAAGGCCCTCTACGGCACCACGCTGGTGTGCGGGTTTGCCCACATCGAGGGCATTCCCGTCGGCATCATCGCCAACAACGGGATCCTGTTCAGCGAATCGTCCCTCAAGGGTGCGCACTTCATCGAACTGTGCGCCGGACGGCGGATTCCCATCGTCTTTCTGCAGAACATCACCGGATTCATGGTGGGCAGGACCTACGAGGCCCGGGGCATCGCCAAGGACGGGGCCAAGCTCGTCACGGCCGTGGCCACTGCCGGCGTTCCGCGCGTCACGATGATCGTCGGAGGATCCTTCGGCGCCGGGAACTACGGCATGTGCGGGCGCGCCTTCTCGCCGCGGTTCCTGTGGATGTGGCCCAATGCACGGATATCCGTGATGGGAGGCGAACAGGCGGCCAGCGTTCTCGGCACCGTGCGCCGGGATTCCATGGCGCGGCGCGGCGAGGTCTGGCCGGCGGAGGAGGAAGAAGCCTACAAGGCAACGATCGTCAAGCGCTTCGAAACCGAGGGCCATCCTCTCTACGCCAGCGCCCGCCTGTGGGACGACGGCATCATCGATCCCAGGAAGAGCCGCGAGGTTCTTGCCCTGTCGCTTGCAGCGGCACTCAACGCGCCGATCGGCGAGACCCGCTTCGGCCTCTTCCGCATGTAGGGAGGCGCAGGTGTTCACCAGGCTCCTCGTGGCCAACCGCGGCGAGATCGCCTGCCGCATCATGAAGACGGCACGGCGTCTCGGCCTTCATTCCATCGCCGCCTACACCGCGCCGGACCGGGAGGCCCGGCATGTTGCCGAGGCCGATGAAGCCTGGAGCATCGGCGACAGGGACGGCTACCTCGACATCGATCGCCTGATCGCCGCTGCCCGCGATTCCGGCGCCGAGGCCCTGCATCCCGGCTACGGCTTTCTTTCCGAGAATCCGGCGCTGGCCGAGGCCTGCGAGGACGCGGGCATCGTCTTCGTCGGTCCTCCCGCAAGGGCCAGCCGCATCATGGGCCTCAAGGATTCCGCCAGGGCCGTCATGGCGGCAGCCGGCGTCCCTGTCTGCGAGGGCCATGCGGAAGAGTCGCCGGATGACGCCGGCCTTCTCGGCCATGCCCTCGCCATCGGCTTTCCGGTGATCATCAAGGCGCTTGCCGGTGGCGGCGGGCGCGGGTTGCGCCGGGTGGAGACCGGGGAGGACTTCCCCGAGGCACTGCGCTCGGCGCGTCGCGAGGCCGGCGCGGCCTTCGGCGACGAGCGGATGCTGGTCGAGCGTTTCATGGCCTCCTCACGCCACGTGGAGGTCCAGGTGCTGGCGGATTCGTCGGGCACGGTTCTCCATCTTCCCGAACGCGACTGCTCGGTGCAGCGCCGCTGGCAGAAACTCATCGAGGAATCCCCGGCGCCCGGGCTCCCGGCGCGGTTGCGCGAAGCGATGGGCGAAGCGGCCGTGGCCGCGGCCCGTGCGGTCGACTACCGGGGTGCGGGAACCGTCGAGTTCATCGTCGGGAAGGGGTCGTTTTCGTTCCTCGAGATGAACACCCGCCTGCAGGTGGAGCACCCGGTGAGCGAAATGATCACGGGCATCGATCTCGTCGAGTGGCAGCTCAGGATTGCCGCAGGCGAAGCGCTGACATGGCGCCAGGACGCCATCCGTGCCCATGGACACGCCATCGAGGCGCGCCTCACCGCCGAGGACCCGTCGCGGGACTTCATGCCCTCCACCGGCCGCATCCACCATCAACGCATGCCCCGGGAATCGCCCCGCCTGAGAGTCGATTCGGGCATTCGCGACGGCGTCGCGGTGAGCCGTCACTACGATTCCCTCATGGCCAAGATCATCGCCCACGGCGACGACCGGGATGAGGCCATCTCCCGCCTGGGCGGGGCTCTGGGGTCCGTCAGCATTCTTGGTGTCGCCACCAACGCCGGGTTTCTCAAAGGCGTCCTCGATGATCCGGAGTTCCGCGAGGGCGCGGTCGACACCGGGTTTCTCGAGCGGATCACCCATGAGCCGCAGGCAGCACCCGGGGCCGTCGCCGCCGCTGCCGCCTTGCACTTCAGCGGCATCCTCGATCGGGGCCCCGGCGGCGGTCCCTGGGCGTCGCTGCCCGGCTGGCGCCTGTGGGGCGACGATTCCGGAGTGATGGAACTCGCCATCGACGGAATACCGCATGATGCCGCCGTCACGATCCTTGGCAGGGACTGCTGCCGCATCGACGACGTGGTTTTCCGGGTCGTGGAACGATCCGGCGCCTCTCTCGTCCTCGACACCGGATCGCGTGTCCTGCATCTCGACTTCGTGGCGGTGGGCGAGGACGTTCATGTCGCCTGGCAGGGATGCAGCCATGTCGTCAGGCGACGGGATCACCGGGCAACGGCAGGTGACAGCCCCGCGGCGTCGGGCGACGTGACGGCGCCGTTGCCGGGGACCGTGGCCGCCGTGCGCATTGCCGACGGCGACACGTTCCGCCGCGGCGACGTTCTCGTCGTTCTGGAGGCGATGAAGGTGGAGATTGCCATCCGTGCCGAAGGCGCCGGCACCGCCGGAGCCGTCGCCGTTCAACCCGGCGAGCGTGTCGAGGAAGGCGCCACGCTGGTGAAGGTCGCAGCTCCGCCGCCCGTTCCTGCTGGCAGGTAGGGTGTCCTTCATGCGAAGGTGCCCGGGGACCGGTCCGGCCCCTCTGCCCGGCGCGGCGGTCGCCGTCGACGCCGTTCCTGCCGTTGTGGAAGGGCCGACGAGCGAACCCGTGGATCGCGTCGGGAACGGAGACGAGACAGGCGATGACCGTCACCATCTGGCACAATCCGCGCTGCAGCAAGTCGCGGCGCGCACTGGAGATCCTCAATGACGCCGGCCTCAGGCCCACGATCGTCGAGTACCTCAAGACACCGCCCGGGCCCGAGGAGCTGCGCGACGTGCTCCGCCGGCTCGCCATGGGGCCGCGCGATCTGATGCGGACCCGCGAGGCGCCCTGGCGCGACCTTGGACTCGACGACGCGGACCTTTCCGACGATGACCTGATCCGGGCCATGCACGAGCATCCCGTGCTGATCGAGCGCCCTGTCGTGCTTGCAGGCGACAGGGCGGTTCTCGGACGGCCGCCGGAAAGGGTCCTCGATCTGGTCGGCGATCAGCCGTCGGCGCGGTGAAGCGTCCGCCGGACCTGGCAGCCGCAAGCGGTACCTGGAACTGTCATCGCCGCCGGCGCCATGAACGCCAGCGGCATCCTCGATCAAGATTCCGCCAGCAGTTCCAGGGTGTCTCCGGCGGGCCGTCACCGTCCAGCCCGGCCAGAGAGTCGGGGGAGGCGGTCCACCGGCCAATCCGACCCCCGCCGGCAAGGACAAGGAATGTCGCCGCCGTATTGCCGGGCAAGGCGAGTGCTGCCGTCTCCATCGTGCCGATGAGGAGAAATGGCGGCCGGACGAACCTCCTCTCACGGTGCAGCGCGCGCGGACAATCCGTCGAACAAGCCCGCAGGTCGGGGCTGCGCCGGGACGATGAAAGCGCATTTCGGGCCGGGCGTGCGGCTGAGCTTGCGATCCAGGGTCAGGAGCGGGCAGTCCATGGCTTCGGCCGGCGCCACATACCGGGCGTCATAGCTGGTCAGATTGCTGCGGAACTCCCGGACCCGGCGGGCGAAGGGAGCAAAGGGGAACAGTTCGATATCCATTTCGAGCAGATCGGCCTGCGCGCCGTTTGCCTCGATTCGGGATACGATCTGCGCCCGCTCCAGACGGCGCAGGATACTGGTTGGACTCCACCGACACCGCATTCCGGCGCGGCCAGGGTGTTTGCGGCGATAGCCGACTCCGCCCATTCTCCGTCGCGACCTGGATCGATCAGTGCCGCAACCACCGCCGAAGCATCCGCGACGGCGTTCACCTGCGGTCCGCGTCCCGGGCTCGCAAAATGTCCGAAGACGGCACGTGGCCGCCGGTCGCGTCCTTGCGCCGGCGCACGCCGCGAAGCCGGCTGTCGACGGACGGGCGGGACACTATGCGTTCCAGTTCGGCGCGCAGGAACGTCTGCATGGATTGCCGGCGTTCCGCCGCCCGCAACGCCCGTTATCGTAATCTGCACAGGCATGACAGTACTTCGCCCTCACAGACAGCAAAGTGCAAGCAGGGGAAGTTGTGCATGGGAATGCCGAAGCCCTTGTCTGCATCTTTGTGCCGGTTCGCGACTGGCGAGGGCAAGAATCCCGGCTCTCCAGGACATCGGGAAGACCCTGGTGTTGTCTCATCCCGGCGCGTTTGCGGCATTCAGTGCCTGCCAGACTCTCAAGGGCGTTGCCGGCATGTCGAAGAACGTGATTCCCCGGGCCGAAAGCGCGTCCACGACGGCGTTGGTGACAGCGGCGGGTGCCGCGAATGTGCCGACCTCGCCGACCCCCTTCGCGCCCAGGACATTGACTGACGCGCGGCAGGCGATGCGTTCGCAGACGAACGACGGGACGCTGTCCGCCCTCGGCATCGCGTAGTCCAGGAAACTGCCGGTCAGCAGCTGGCCGCTGGCCGGCTCGTAGCGGATGGCCTCCATCAGCGCCTGGCCGGCGCCCTGGACAATCCCGCCGTGAATCTGCCCCTCGACGATCAGCGGATTGATCTCGACGCCGACATCGTCCACTGCGACGTAGCGCACGAGCGCCACCTCACCCGTCTGCGGGTCGATCTCCACTTCGGCGATGTGGGCGCCGAACGGCCAGGTAAAGTCATGGGGATCGTGGAATCCCGTCTCGTCGAGTCCGGGTTCCCGGCCGTCCTCGCCGAAACCCGCCGCCTGGTAGGCGGCGCGGGCGACGTCGCCGAAGGCGAGGGAACGGTCGGTTCCGGCGATGGTGAAGCGGCCGTCCTGCAGTTCGATGTCGTCAGCCGGCACCTCGAGCATCCATGCGGCGATCTCCCGCGCCTTGGCCGCGACCCTGTCGCAGGCAAGGGTGATCGCCGGGCCGCAGACCACCGCCGAGCGCGAGGCGAAGGTGCCCATGCCGCGCTGCACGCGGCGGGTGTCGCCGAAGACCACCTCGATGGCCTCGAAGGGAAGTCCGGTACGCGCGACCACCAGCTGCGAGAAGGCCGTCTCGTGGCCCTGCCCATGATTGTGGGATCCGACATAGAGGGTTGCCGCCCCGGAAGGATGCACCTGCAGGCGCGCACTCTCCCAGTTGCCGACCAGGGCGCCCGCGGCCAGATTGTCGGCCGAGGAACAGCCGCCGCAGGCGGCCGCATGGAGCGCCATGCCGAAACCCCTCAGACACCCCCGTTGCTGCGCCTCGTCGCGACGCGCCTGGAACCCGGCCCGGTCGGCCGTGTCGAGGGCGCGTTGCAGGAGCCGCGGCGCGTCGGCGTCCCGCAATGTCATGCCGAATGCCGTGGTGAAGGGCATGTGCCGCGGCTCGATCAGGTTGCGCCGCCGCAGGTCCGCGGCATCGAGGCCCAGTTCGCGCGCCGCGTGATCGATGACGCGCTCGGTCATGTAGACGGCTTCCGAGCGTCCCGCGCCGCGGTAGGCGTCGATGGGCGCCGAATGGGTCAGCACGGCACGCACCCTGACATGGGCCGATCCGAAGCGGTAGGGACCGGGAATGGAATAGGTGCAGTAGATGGTCGGCACCGCGTGCGCATGCTGGCTGAGATAGGCCCCCATGTTGGCCGTGATCTCGATATCGAGTGCGAGGAAGCGCAGGTCGGCATCGAGGGCCATCCTGACCCGGGCGATGTGGTCGCGGGCTCCGGCATCGGCCTGGAAGGCCTCGTTCCTCTCCGAGGTCCAGGCGATGTCGCGCTGCAGCCGGCGCGCCGCCCAGGCGACCGCGATGTCCTCCGGATAGGAGTAGGACTTCATGCCAAACCCGCCGCCGACATCCTCGGCCACCACATCGACCCGTGTTTCCGGCATGGAAAGGGCCGCGGCAATTGAACGCTGCAGTTCATGGGGAAGCTGGTTCGAGACGTGGCAGGTCAGCCGGTCGGTGCCGGCGTCATAGCGCGCGACGGCAAGCCGCGGCTCCATGGGCATGGCCGTGATGCGCTGGTTGACGATGTCGAGGCTCACCTGGTGCGCGGCGCCGGCGAAGGCCCGTGACACCGCCCGGGCATCGCCGTTGGTCCAGTCAAGGCTGATGTTGGAGGGACAGTCGTCCCACACCGCCGGCGCCCCCGGGGCGGTTGCCTCGTCGAGCGCCGCCGCCGCCGGCCTGCCGTGGAAGTCGATGGCGAGGTTCTCGGCTCCGTCCCGGGCGGCGGCGTCGCTGGTGGCGATCACCATGGCGCAGGGCTGGCCGACATAGCGGACCCGTCCGTCGGCCAGGGCGTGCATGGCGGGAAAGAAGGAGGCGCTGCCGTCGGCGTTGGGGAGGTTCCAGGAAGCCGAAAGGGGAGCGACACCGTCGGCCGCCATGTCGGCCGCCGTCAGCACGGCGACGACGCCCGGCTGGGCCAGGGCGTCCTCCCGGTCCGTGATGGTCATCGAGGCATGGGCCAGGGGCGCGCGGACGAAGACGGCGGTGAGGACGTCCGCTCGCGGACGGTCACCGGTGTAACGGCCCCGGCCGGTCAGAAATCGCCTGTCTTCCCTGCGCAGGCAGGAAGCGCCGATCGATTGGCGTGTCATGGTCCATTCCACATAGCGTGCCGGGATGACAAATGAAACCAAATCGACCTACCTTGGCGCCCGGGAAACAGGACGCGGCAACCATGACCGGACACGGTCTCATTCTTCGCGGCGGCACGGTCATGGACGGAAGCGGCCGTAGCGGCCTGCGCGCCGATGTCGCCATCGACGATGACCGGATTGCCGCTGTCGGAGACCTTTCCGGGAAGACGGCCGACACCCACATCGACGTCACCGGCCAGGTGGTGGCTCCCGGATTCATCGATGTTCACACCCATGACGACCGCATGTTGCGCGATGCCGGCGAGATGACCCCCAAGGTCAGCCAGGGCGTGACGACGGTGGTCGCCGGCAATTGCGGAATCTCGCTCGCTCCCCTGGTGGCAGACGGGCGCCCCATGGAACCCCTTGATCTCATCGGCCTCGAAAGCGACTTCCGCTATCCCACGTTCCAGGCCCTGTTCGACGAACTCGAGCGCGCGCCTGCGGCCTGCAATGCCGCTTTCCTGGTGGGCCATGCGACATTGCGCCTTGCCGCCATGGATGATGTCCTGCGTCCCGCCACCGGTCCCGAAATCGAGACCATGAATGGAGCGCTTGACGAAGCGATGGCGGCCGGCGCCATCGGCCTCTCGACGGGGCTCGAGTACCCGCCGGCGCGTTTCTGCGAGACTGCGGAGGTGGTTGAGCTCGCGTCCCGGGCCGCAGCGGCCGGCGGCGTCTATGCGACCCACATGAGGAGCTACGCCGGCGAGGCGCGCGACGCGTTCGACGAGGCTGTTCACATCGGCCGGAAAGCGGACATTCCCGTCATCGTCTCGCACTTTCACTGTCACGAGCACGACAACCCGGAACTGGCCGGCGAAGCGCTCGCATGGTTCGAGCAGAGCCGCAGACAAGGTGTCCGGATCATCGCCGATGCCTATCCCTACGAGGCATCGAGCACGTCCATCCTGCCGGAGTTCGTCGAGCGCCGTACCCGGGTGCTGGTCACATGGTCGAAGCCGCACCCGGACATGGGCGGACGCTATCTCGACGAGATCGCGGGCGACTGGAATGTCGACGCGCTGACGGCGGCACGCCGTCTTGCGCCGGGTGGAGCGATCTACTTCGGGCGCGACGAGCGCAATGTCGAACGCCTCATGGCCCATCCCGACATTCTCATCGGTTCGGACGGCATTCCTCTTGCGCCGCACCCCCACCCGCGATTGTGGGGCACCTTTCCACATGTCCTGGGTCACTATGTCCGGGAGCTCGGCCTGACCGGCCTCGAGGCCGCCATTCACCGCATGACCGGTGCTTCGGCCGAATGGTTCGGCCTCGAGGGGCGCGGCCGCGTGGCTGCCGGAGCCTGGGCCGACCTCGTGATCTTCGACCCCGCCGCGATCTTTGCCCGGGCGACCTACATGGAACCCGAGCAACCTTCGAGCGGGATCCGACATGTGTTCGTCAACGGAGTCGAGGTGTGGAATGGCGGCGGCCACACGGGCGCACGTCCCGGACGCATCGTCGGCCGGGGCAAGAATGGAGGGCGGCGGCCATGACGCGGATCGTTTCACGATTTCCCAAACGGGTGACGAAGCGTGACACAGCGTGGATTCCCATGCCCGACGGCGTCAGGCTCGCCGCCACCATCTGGCTGCCCGAGGACGCCGCCGAGCGCCCGGTCCCGGCGGTGCTCGAGTTCATCCCCTACCGGCGCCGGGATTTCACCGCCGCCGGGGACGCCCTCCACCATCCCTGGATGGCGGGCCACGGCTACGCCGCCGTGCGCTGCGACCTGAGGGGCAACGGCGATTCGGAGGGTCATTTCGACGACGAGTACTCCGCGCAGGAACTCGATGACGGATACCACGTTCTGGCATGGCTGGCGGCCCAGCCCTGGTGCACCGGCGCGACGGGCATGATGGGAATCAGCTGGGGCGGCTTCAACTGCCTGCAGGTGGCGGCCCTCAAACCGCCTTCGCTGAAAGCCGTCTACTCTGTCGCCTCGACGGATGACCGCTATGCCGACGACATCCATTTCATGGGCGGTTGCCTGCTCAACGACAACATCAACTGGGGCGCGACCATGACGACCTTCGCCATGCGTCCGCCCGACCCCGCTGTGGTTGGCGCGGACTGGCGCCGCATCTGGCTCGAACGCCTCGACAAAGCGCCGAACCTCGTGGCGAAGTGGCTGCGCCACCAGCGGCGGGACGGGCAGTGGAAACACGGCTCCGTCATCGAGGACTACGACGCCATCGAAGCCGCCGTCTACATGGTCGGCGGCTGGGCCGACGGCTACACCAACGCCATCTTTCGCGTGGCGGCCGGCCTGAAGGCGCCGTTCCGGGGCCTCGTCGGTCCGTGGACCCACGCCTACCCCTGGAAGGCAAAACCCGGTCCGGAGATCGACGGCCTGAAGGACCTCGTGCGCTGGTGGGACCACTGGCTCAAGGGTATCGACACCGGCATGATGGATGAACCGCGCCTGCGCTGCTGGATGCAGGAAACGGTGCCGCCACGGACGTCCTACGATCATCGCCCGGGCCGCTGGGTGGCGGCCGGCGCCTGGCCGGATCCCGCCATCGCCGGCAAGACGTTCCACCTCTCCCGAAACGGTCTGACGACGCGTCCGGGCCGCCCCGAGACGCTCGTGTGCGCCTCGGAGGTCCTCGCCGGCATCACGCATGGCGACTGGTGCCCTTATGGCTTCGATGCCGAAATGCCGTCCGACCAGCGCGAGGAGGACGGCCGCAGCCTTGCCTTCGATTCTCCCGCGCTTGGCCGGCGCATGGAGATACTCGGAGCGCCGGTCGTCGACCTTGAACTCGCTTCGAGCGAACCCCAGGCGCAGCTCTACGTGCGTCTCAACGATGTGGCTCCCGACGGCGCCTCGACGCGTGTGACCTACGGGGTTCTCAACCTCTCGCACCGCAACGGCCACGAGGTGCCCGAGGCGCTGGAACCCGGCGTCGCGACAAGGGTCCGCATCCAGCTCAACGACTGCGGCCACGTCTTTGACCCGGGCCATCGCATCCGCCTTGCCATCGAGACGGGTTCGTGGCCGCTGGTGTGGCCGTCGCCGGCGCCGGCGGCGGTCTCGGTTGTCGCCGCATCAAGCACGCTCACGCTTCCGGTGAGGCCGAGGCGCGCGTCCGACAGGCGATTGCCTTCCCTGGGCCGGGGTGCGACCGCGCCGCCGCTGGCGGTGACGACGATGAAGCCTTACCAGCGGTCCCGTACCATGACCCGTGACTATGCCACCGGCGAGACCAGCATCGTCATGGTGAAGGACCGTGGCCACATCCGCATCGAGGAAACCGGCACCGAGTACTCCGGTGGCGGCCGGGAGACCTATGTCATCAGGGACGGCGACCCCTTGTCGGCGCGGGCGCGGGTCGACTACCTCATCACGCTGGCGCGGGAACCGGACTGGGAGACCCGGCTCGATACCCGCTTCGTTCTCACCGCCACGCGCGAGGCCTTTTTTCTGTCGGCCCACGCGGAAGCCCATGACGGCGACGAGCGTATCTGGTCGAAGAGCTGGGAGGACACCATCCCGCGCGACGGCGTGTGAACCTCACCGCTGCTGCGCACCTTTTGTCACTGCAGCCTTGAGGGGCTTCCGCACTGCCGTGCGGAAGCCCCTCCGCGCCGGGTATCAGGCGTCAGACCACGCGAAGGACTGAAGCTGCCAGATGTAGCCGTTGGGCGTGATCACCGGGTCGAGGCCTTCCCGGTAGAGAACGCCTCTGGGCGGGAACATCAGCCAGACATAGGCGCCGGTATCTTCCATGATTTCCTGCATGCGGATGTACATGTCGTGCCGCTTGGCGGTGTCGATTTCCGCCAGTCCCGCGGCATAGAGCTCGTCGAACTCCGGATCGGACCAGCGTTCCCAGTTCCACACGCCGACCTGGTCGGAAATGAACCACTGGGCCATCTGACTGGGATCGGGAGAGTCGAGGTAGGCCATGATCCACAGTTCCAGATCCTTCCACTCGTCGCCCTCGGCTTCGAGGCCCAGGTTCCAGAACGGTCCGGCGTCCACGGGCACGACCTCGACCTCGATCCCGATTTCCGCGAGATTGGCCTGGATGATGGTGGCCGCCGCGAGCCGGTCCTGAAGGTTCATCGTCTTGAGCGTCACCTTCAGCCCTTCGGCGCCGGCCTCGGCCATCAGGGCGCGGGCGGCATCGAGGTCCTGCTTCATGAACTTGCCTTCGGCGCGATGGCCGATGAGGCCCGGAGGCACGATGCCGAAGGCCCGCGTGCCGACGCCGGCCCAGGCGCCTTCAAGAACCGTTTCGACATCGACCGCATGCTGGATGGCCCTGCGCACACGGATGTCCTGGAGATTGGGGTGATCGACATTGAGGCCCATCCAGTACCACTGGGTCCCCGGAAACGCCCGCAGAATCCCGCCCTCGGGAGGGCTCTCCAGAAGGCGCGGAATGGCATCGGTCGCCACGAGGGTAATGTCGATCTCGTCAGCCTCGAAGGCGATCTCGGCGGTCTTCTCATCGGCGATGATGATCAGCTCCACGTTCTCGATGCCAGGCTGCGTTCCACCCCAGTTCGGATTGGGCTCCAGGCTGATGCTCTGCTTCAAGACCCATTCGGAGACCCGGTAGGGACCGCAGTAGAAGTTGAAAAGTCCGTCGAACTTGCCGCCGACCGCCTCGACCGCGACCTTCGAGAGGATGGAGCCGGTGCCGTCGCACAGCCAGGTCAGCCAGATCGGGGCGAAGGGCTGATTGAGGTGGATGATTCCCGTATGGCTTCCGGTCACCTCGACATGGTCCAGCGAGACCGCCTTGTCCTTCCACTCCGAGACCTGCATGCGTTCGAGCGAGAACTTGACGTCCTCGGCATTGAGCTCGCCGATCGCCTCGTGGGAGGCGCCGTCGTACCACATGATGCCCTTCTTCAGCTCGAACGTGATGGTTTGCGGATCCGGCTGGCCCAGGCTCTCCACGAATTCGCTCGGTTCCCAGTCCCACGAGGTCAGGCTGTTCGTGTACTTTGCCAGGCGCGCCAGGCAGGCGTACTGCAGGAACATCTCGTAGCCGCCGATCATGTAACCCGGATCGGTCGACGAGACCGTCCTGTCGGCGCGAACACGCAAGGGCCGGCCCGATTGCGCCCAGGCGCTCGATGGATCGAGCAGGCGGTCCACGAGGCCGGCGGCAGCCACCGAGGCGGCCGATGCCTGCAACATGTCGCGCCGGGACAGTCTGGATGAAGTCATTGTTGTGCCTCCCGCACTTGATACGTTAACGCGCGATCCTTTCAGGGCAGCCGGATACGGTCAAGCCGTATTGAGCCTCCGGGTGTACGTCGCGATTGTGAGATGTTGAGGAGGTGTATGGTTGTGGGTGGTTTTGCGTATAATGTCTGTCGGCATATATGACGCACAGACTGGAGGCCATCCCATGGCGTCACCCCTCACGCTGTCCGATCTCATGGAACAACGCAGCGCGATCCAGGCACAGCTGGCCGGGCTCGGCCCCATGAGGCCGGGCACCCTGGCCCAGCGGTTCCGCAAGTGTGGCAAGCCCAACTGCCACTGCGCCCGGCAAGGGGCGCGCGGCCACGGGCCCGTCTGGACCCTGACCTGGGCCGTCGAGGGCAAGACACAGACCCGCGTCATTCCCGACGAGGCGGTCGAGGACGTCAGGGCCCAGGTCGCCGAGTATCAGCGCTGCCGGACGCTCACGCGCGCGCTGGTCGAGGTCAGCACCCGGATGTGCGATGTGCATCTCGAGGAGGCCAAGGGCGCTAAAAAAAAGCCTTCGCCGCAACGCTCGAACCGGCCTGTCGCCGCGAGGCCGACGCCGAGGCCGAGCGCCTGATCGGCGTCGGCGGCCTTGCGGACTTCCAGGCCTTCGAGACCGCCGCCCGGCGGGCGGCGTTGCAGATCATGGCAAGGGCCGTGGCCGGCCGGCTCAATGCCGACCATGGCGACGGCAGGGACCCCCGCCTGGGTTGCGCCTGCGGCGGCGAGGCGCGCCTTGCCGGGCGTCGGGCGAAGACCTTCACCACCGCCCTGGGCGATCTGACGCTGGAGCGCGCCTGGTATCACTGCGACGGCTGCGGTCACGGCTTCAGTCCCCGGGACCGCGCCCTGGGCATGGCGGACACCGTCCTGTCGCCGGCGGCGGCGCGCATGGTCGCTCTGGCCGCCGCCCGGGTCAGCTTTGCGGGCTCCAGCGACCTGATGCGCGACCTCGCCGGTGTGGCGGTCTGCGCGAAGACCGTGGAGCGCCACGCCGAGGCGCTGGGCCGCCGGATCGCCGCCGACGAGGCCCGTGTCGTCGAGCCCGAGCCCTGTGATGCCCCCACCCTCTATCTCGGCCTCGACGGCACCGGCGTGCCGGCGCGCAAGACCGAGGTCGAGGGCCGCCCCGGCAAGCAGGCGGACGGCTCCGCCCGCACCCGCGAGGCCAAGCTCGCCGTCGTCTGGTCGGCCGAGAGACGCGACAAGCAGGGACACCATGTGCGCGATCCCGGCTCCGCCACCTGGAACGCTGCCATCGAGACCATCGCCACCCGCGACACCGACAAGGAGCTCGCCCCCTTTGCCCGGCGCATCCTGCGCGAGGCCGAACGCCGCGGCTTCGACACCGCTCAGCGCCGGGTGATTCTCGGCGACGCTGCCGGATGGATCTGGAACTTCGCCGACGAGCATGCGCCGGACGCCATCCAGATCGTGGATGTGTGGCACGCCAAGCAGCATGTCTTCGATGTCGCCAAGGCCGTCTACGGACCCGGCAGCGAGCTCGGCGCACAGTGGGGCAAGGCCCGCCGCGACGAACTCGACCAGGGCCGTGTCACAGACGTGATCGCCGCCCTCAAGAGCCACGCCGAGTCCTGCGAAGAGGCCCGCAGGAACGTCGAGTACTTCTCCAACAACCGCCACCGCATGGCTTACCCGACGTTCCGCGCCATGGGCCTGTGCGTCGCCAGTGGCGTGGTCGAGGGAGGCTGCAAGAACATCGTCGCCAGCCGCCTCAAACAGGGCGGCATGCGCTGGACCGTTGCCGGCGCCAACGCCATCATCGCCCTGCGTTGCGCCGTCGAAAGCAACCGCTTCGACGACTTCTGGGAGCGCCATGCCAGCGCCATGGCCTGAACCTCTCACAAACGGGACGTACACCCTGAGCCTCCTTGATCTCTCCGGTTCGCGAAGGGAAAAGTGGCCCGGCAAGCGAACACGTGCGACGAGGGTTCCATGACGTTCCCGAAGATGTCGCGCCGCTGCGGGCCACCGCCGGTTCCGTGGCGGCCGCCACGTTCGTCGACAACCTGCTGGATCCGGCGAGCGCCTGGGCCCAGTCCGGCAGGCCGCTCAACCTGCGCTCCAGCCGCGCGATCCTGTCGACGGATCCAGGCTACTTGATCGCGCGGATTCGAGATGGTTCTCCGGCACATCAACAGCGGCGAAAGCCGGGACCGGGAAGCCGGCGAGTTCGTGGAATCGGTCGCGCAGCCCGATCCCCGGACCATCATCTTCGGGATGACGAAGGGGATCATGTGCTACGACGGCGCCTCCCACGGGGCGATCGGCGAGTCCGACGCGGAGGACGTCAAGTACTCGCCGGAGCGCATGAAGGTCCCGGAGTGGAAGGACAAGGCCGTTGCCCCCGATCACGTCGAGGCGACGGGCATCATCCATCCCGACCAGCCCTTCGCGCCGGTCTGGCTGACGTGGCTGCGCGAGGGCACCGGCGCGATTCTCTCGAAGAAGGCCGCGGCAAGCACGACGGCATGTTCAACTTCTACTGCGGTCGCCGGCCCTACCACTTGGCGATGAGCCTGGTCCCGGCTTCGGGGGCGGCCGGGAAGGACGCGGTCAGGACGTCGGCAAGCGAATCCCGGCGGATGCGGTGGGCCGGATCGTGGAAGAGATTGCGGCGCTCCTCAGGATCGGCCTCGAGATCGAAGAGTTCGCCCCAGTCCGCCTTGCCACGGGGATAGAGAGTGAGGCGCCAGCCTTCGGTGACGATGGAATGGTTGTAGAGGCGCGGGTCGGTTCGTGGATGGTACTCGAGGAAACGGGTTGCGCGGTCGAAGGTCCCGCCGTCGAGCAGGGGTCTCAGCGACATCCCGTCGAGGCCGTCCGGCACAGCGGTTCCGGCCAGGTCCAGCAGTGTCGGCATGATGTCGAGGTGGCTCGACGGCGCCGTGGTGGTGCGTCCCTCGGGAACTCCAGGTCCCGCCATGATGAAGCTCACCCGGGTGAGGTCGCGCCAGGGGGGCGGTCCCTTGTGCAGCAGGCCGTGGTGACCGAGGAACTCGCCGTGATCGGAGGTGAAGACGACCACCGTGTCGTCGGCAAGGCCGAGGCCGGCGAGCGTGCCCAGGATCCGGCCGAAGGCGTGATCCACCTGGGACTCCATGCCCCGCGTCAGGCCGATGGCCCGGCCGAGGCCGGCTTCCGAAATCCCTTCAATGACGGTCATGCCTCCCTGCTCCACGGCCGCGGCCGCATTGTCGATCCAGTCGGTCGGGAGGCGCCGGCTGATGTAGTCCGGCATCCGTTCGAGTTCTCCCGGGTCGTTCCGGGGCGGGAAGCCGGGACCATGGAGGTCCGCCCATGGCCGCGGCGGGCTGAACGGATGATGAGGATCGGGCGTCGAGACGAACATCATGAAGGGCGGGCGGGCGCGCTCGAGAAAGGCGATCGCCCTGTCGGCGATCCACGTGTTGTAGTGAAGCGCATCCGGCACCGCCGACACCCAGGCCTCGCAAAGGTCGTCGAGCGGACCCTCGAGGGCGGCGGCGGGCCGGTAGAGCGGCACCGCCTGCGGGTGTTCCTTCTTCAGCCAGGCGGCGTAGTGGCCGCCTTCGGTGACGAGCAGGGATTCGCCGATCACGAAGTCCACCGTGCGGTAGCCGAAGTAGGGTCCGGTCCAGTCCACGTGACCGCCCGATGTCCAGAAGGGAAGCGATTCCGGATAGCCGTGATCTCCGTGGGCGAGAATCGGTTGCAGGTGGAGCTTGCCCACGGCGTGGGTGTCGTAGCCTGCACCCGCGAGGAGGGCCGGCAGGACATGGAGCCCGTCCTCGAGCGTGCGCCCGTTGGTCGTCATGCCGTGGTGCCGGGGATAGAGGCCTGTGATCATGGCGCCGCGGCTCGGGCAGCAGATCTGGTTGGGAGTCAGGTGGTTGTCGAACACGAGGCCGCGTGCCGCCAGGGCATCGAGATGAGGGGTGAATGCGGCGGCCTGGCCATAGCATCCCAGACTGTCGGCACGCTGCTGGTCGGTGCACAGGAAGAGAATGTTCGGACGCATCGGTCCTGCCTCAGTAGGGCCCGGGCACGATCCCTGTTCCGTCGGCAAAACGTCCCGGACGAAAGCGATGCAGGTCGTGACCGGGATCGCGGCCGGTGACGAGATCGGCCATGATGCGGCCGATGGCGGGGCCGATGCCGAATCCGTGGCCGCTGAATCCGGTGGCCACGAAGAGCCCCGGTATCGGCAGTTGCCCGAGAATGGGGACGGCATCGGGCGTGACATCGATCATGCCGGCCCAGGCCTCGGCGAGCCCCGCCCTTGCCAGGGCGGGCGCCCGCCGGGGCAGGCGCTCCTCGAGGCGCCGGATGACCAGAGGCGATGGCGGCGGATCGAGAACGCGCTGGCGTTCGTAGGGTGTCTTCTCGTCGCCCGACCAGCGCCGCGCCAGACCCCAGCTCCCGGGGTAGCCGCGGGGCGCGGCCGGGCGCAACCTGACGTCGCGGGCGGACTTGCGGAGCAGGGGCATGAACCGCATGGCGTGCCGCAGGGACGGCGGTCCGACGTAGTGTTCGGCGACGTCACCGGTGGAGACCGTGTAGCCTCCGTCGGCGCGTCGCCGTGTCGCCAGCCCGGGAACCGACATGTTGAGCGGCAGGATGTCGTCCGACGGAGAGGTCCGCGCCGCCGTGGAGCGCACCACCAGCTGGGACAGGTCGATGCCGCAGTTGGCGGCAAATCCGGATGACCAGGCGCCTCCGGCAAGGAGCAGGCGGTCGCAGCCGACACGGCCCTTTTCCGTGACGACGCCGGTGATCCGCCCACCCTCGATGTCGGGAACCCGTGCCGCGCACTCCTCGACGATCGCGACGCCGCGGTCCCGCAGGGCGCGCGCCCAGGCCGGCACCGCACGTTCGGGTTCGGCGCGGCCGTCCGATGCGGTCATCATGCCGCCGACGAAGCTGCCGCCCATGGCGGCGAACCGGTCCCCCACCTCGCGGGCGCCGAGCAGGACCGTGTCGAGCTGATGTTCCCTGGCGATGGCGTGCCACGCCTCCATGCCCCCGACCGCCTCCCCGGTCTCCACCAGCTTGACGCAGGCCGACTGTGTGAACGCGAGGTCCCGGCTGCCGGTGGCCGCCGCCAGGCCGCGCCAGATCCGGTTCGACTCCATCATGATCGGGAGCTCCGCCGCATCGCGGTTCTGCTGGCGCACCCAGCCCCAGTTCCTGCTCGACTGTTCTCCGGCGATCCGGCCCTTCTCGACCACGGCGACCCTGTCGCCGCGTTCGGCGAGGAACCACGCACTGGCGATACCGGCGATGCCGCCACCGATGACGACGACGTCGACGCGTTCGGGGAGCGGATCGCGAAAGGTCACGGGACTGCGGTGGCTGAGCATGGGCATTATCCGGCCTCCCGGGCGCAGCGGATGCACAGGGCGACGGTCGGGTCGAAGTCGAGACGGGCCCCGGCGATCGCCTCGCCGCACCCGGTGCACAGACCCCAGGTGCCGTCGGCCAGGCGCTCGAGGGCGGCCTTGATCCGCCGGCGCTCGGCGTGCCGCCGCCGGTCCTGAGCCTCGGCCATCGCCTGGACCTGCAGGGCATCCATGCGCGACAGCCGGCCGATCCGGGACTGATCGAGCGTCACCGGCCCGCGTTCGCCGGCCGTCGCCGCCTGGTCGTCATCGATTCGGGTGAGCCGGTGCTTGAGATGGCGTTCGATTCCGGCGGCGTCGTGCATGGCGGGCCGAAGTCTACAGGCAAGGTCCCGAGATTGAACAGCGGCGCCGTTGATGTGTATCGTTGACCGGACACCACCTTCGCGAGAGATGTCATGGCCGTGATCACTGCTCTGCCGGTCACCAGCTTCCAGGATGACCCGGAACGATCCCAGACGATGCCGGCGTCCTACTACCACGATCCGGCGGTCTACGAGCGTGAGAAGCGCAGGATCTTCCACGCCACCTGGCAGTATGCCGGGCATGTCTCGATGGTGCCGCACAACGGCAGCTACATCGTGCGTGACATCGTCGATCAGAGCGTCGTCGTGCTGCGCGACTCGAAGGGCGGGATCAAGGCCTTTTTCAACGTCTGCCAGCACCGCGCCCACCGTCTGCTGGAGGGTGAGGGCCGTCTCGGTCCCATCATCACCTGCCCCTATCACAACTGGGCCTATGACATGAGCGGCGCCCTGCGCACGGCGCGGGGCAGCGAACGCATGGCCGGCTTCGATGCCTCGGCCTACCACCTCGAGGAGGTCCGCGTCGGCGAGATGCTGGGGTTCCTCTTCGTCAACCTCGATGGCAAGGCGCCGCCCTTCGGCCGGGTGACGGCGGCGCTCGAGGCCGAGATCGCGTCCTTCTCGCCGCATGCGGCGGACCTGAAGTGCGCCGACCGCAGCGAGTACCGGCTGAAGGCCAACTGGAAGAACTCGGTCGAGAACTACGACGAGTGCTTCCACTGCCCCAACCAGCATCGCACGCTGATCGAGGATGCGATCGACTGGGAGAGCTACCGCATCCACGCCTACGATCACCACCACACCCACACCACCGTCGAACGCAACGTCGCCTACTCGACCGTGACCGAGGGTGCCGGCAAGCCGGACCGCTTCGCAAGCTGGCTGCTGTGGCCCAACTGGGTCTGCGAAGCCTATCCCGGCGGCAACCTCACCGTGTTCCACCACGACCCCGCCGGACCGGAGGAGACGGTCCAGCGATGCGAGTGGTACTTCACCGGCGCGACGCCGACCGCCGCCGAACGGGAAGTCATCGACTTCGTGCACGAAGTCCGTCTCGAGGACATTCCGCTGTGCGAGAGCGTGCAGCGCGGACTGCACAGCCTGGGCTACCGCCAGGGACGCTTCGTCGTCGATCCCGAGCGCAGCCAGTACAGCGAGCACGCCGTCCACGACTTCCAGCGCAAGTGGCTGAAAGCCATGGGGGAACGCTGACGCCCCGCTCCGGGAGCGGGGCGGATCGGCGTCAGACGGTCTTCACCCAGGTCGCCAGCGGACCCCGATCGCCTTCCCGCCAGCGGATTCTCACCCGCTGGTTGTTGTCGAGCGTCGGGATGCCGGCCCGCGTGATGACGCGCCCGGGTACGAAGATGTCCCGCCCACCGTCGTCGGGCACGACGAAGCCGAACCCCCTGTTGGCGTCGAAGAACTTCACCATCCCGTCCGTCTCGTACTCCTCGCCGCCGTAGGAGTCGTGGCGTTCACGGGCCGGACGGGCGGCGGCGTCGTAGGACGGCTGTTCCGCGGTCGACATGTCGACCTTGTGGAGCCGGGACACCTGGAGGCCCCGCTCCGTGCGGATGATGTCGCATTCGATGGTGGCGCCGTTGGGAAGTTCGCTGTACCCCGCCTGGGTCACGGCCGAGGCGTGGATGAACACGTCCGGGCGGTCGGGCTCAGCCTGTACGAAGCCGAAGCCCTTGGTTGGATTGTACCACTTGACCGTGGCGGAAACGTTGTACCGATTGTCCTGGGAACCAGATCCGTACTCGTCTGACATTCATGATCGTCCGTATTGAGAACAGGCCCGCTCCAGCAACCCGGGACACCCCTTGTGCACACTCCGGCCGGAACCGGATCGGAGAGGCAGGCAAGGGCGACCCAGACAGCCGCGGTGATCTGTTACCATGAACGAAATCGCGAGATAAACAAGCGGAAATTGCAAATGCGGCCCCCGCGAGCGGCTTGCACTTCGGCGGCCTTTGGTCCACATGAGGCAGGCCGGTCCCGCCGCGGCACCCGTCGGCGGGACCTTTGGGGGAGTCCAGCAGGGGAGTACGCATGTCGAAAGAGGATCTGATCGAAGCTGACGGCGTCGTGACGGAAGTCCTTCCCGACGCCCATTTCCGCGTCGAGCTCGACAACGGCCACAAGGTGATGGCCTATACCTCGGGCCGCATGCGCAAGGCCCGGATCCGTGTTCTCACAGGCGACCGCGTGACGGTGGAAATGACGCCCTACGACCTCACCAAGGCGCGCATCAATTTCCGTCACAAGGACGATCGCACCACGGGGCGGGTTCCCGGGGCGAACCCCCGCAGATTTCCCCGCAACCGCCGCCGCTGACGTTCAGGCCGCCATCATGGCGGCATACCAGAAGGCGAAGCCGGCGACCGACGGCTCGAGCGCCGCGAAGCGGCCGGGCGCGGCATGGGGCGACGCCATGCCGGCCTGCTGCTCCTCGAGGACCGCGATGTCCTCCTCGAGAGCCTCGTCCATCCGGGCGTAGTAGTGCCCGGCGGCGGCCGCGAAGCCGCCGTGTTCCAGCGTTTCGCGGGGAAAGCACACGGAAAGCGCGACACGGCACGCCGAGGGTCCGTCGGGCTGCGCCTCGAGGACCCAGGCGGCATCCCTGCCGGCGGCGAAGGTCATGTTGGGATAGATCCAGGTGTAGCGCGTGCCGTCGAGGTGGCGCCCCTCGAGCCCGGGCATCGCAGGCAGCGCGTGGCGCTGGTCGCTCTCCTTCAGTCCGCCGGTTCCCGAGTTCGTGCCGAACTGGGTCGTGAAGCAGCCGGCGACGGCGTCGACGGGGTCGGGTTCGTGGTAGATGGCGCCGAAGGTGCTGCGGTGCACGCACCCCAGGTGGTAGTACTCGTTGAAGACCTCGAGAAAGAGTTTCCAGTTGCAGGGCACCCCGCGCTCCACGCGGCGCGTCGTCACGAGCCGCTCGAGCGGCCACGGCGCATGGACCGCGCCGAAGCCGGCAAGCCAGTCGTCGATCGGCGCCGCATCGTCCGCCAGGGAAACGAAGATGAATCCCGCCCGTTCCTCCACGAGGTAGGGATGCAGACCGTGGGCCGCGCGGTCGAAATCGGCAGCCATGCGCGGAGCGCCGGTCAGGCGGCCGTCCAGAGCATAGGTCCAGGCGTGAAACGGGCAGACGATGCGCGACGCGCGGCACGCCCGGTCGACGAGCCGCGTCCCGCGGTGGCGGCAGGTGTTGGCGAAGGCGCGCAGCATGCCCGAGGCGTCCCGCGTGACGAGGACCGGGGCGCCGGCGATCTCGATGGCGGCGCATGACCCGGGCTCCTGCCAGCGGTCGCTGCGGCCGCAGCCCACCCAGCCCCTGCGGAAGAGGAGCTCCCGTTCCGCGAGCGCGACCGCCGGATCGACGTAGACGGCCGGCGGCAGGGTCGGCGACGCCGAGGCCGGCGGCGCGACGCGCTTCAGGCCGTCGATGATCGAAGCGTCGAGGAGAGGTGCCATTGCGCTCTTGTGTCCTCCGCGGGGCCCCGCATCATGATGATGCTTCCGCCTCAAGGGGACAATGCGCCATGAAGATCGCCGGGATCGAGACGTTCGTCGTCGGCAACCCTCCACCGTTCTTCGGCGGGCGCTTCTTCGTCTTCGTCAAGCTGGTGACCGACAACGGCATCGCGGGCTACGGGGAGGTCTATGCGGCGAGCTTTTCCCCCTCGGTGGTCGCGGCGATGGTGGAGGATGTGGCGGCGCGCCACGTCATCGGCGAGGACCCCTTCCGGATCGAGATCATGTGGCGGCGCATGTATGCCGGCGGCTACGCCATGCGGCCGGAGATCTCGCTGGTCTCCGTCATGTCCGGCCTCGAGACCGCCTGCTGGGACATCGTCGGCAAGGCCACCGACAAGCCGGTCTACATGCTGCTCGGCGGAAAGGTCCACGAGAGGCTGCGCAGCTACACCTATCTCTATCCTGCCGCCGGCGACGACGGCGAGGCCGTCTACGACGATCCCGACGCCGCCGCCGGGCGCGCCGCCGACTACGTGCGCGAGGGGTTCACGGCGGTGAAGTTCGATCCGGTGGGTCCCTACGGCGCCTTCGATCCCCGGCAGCCCTCCCTCGAGAGGATGGCGCTGGCGGAAGCGTTCGTGAGGAAGCTGCGCGAGGCGGTGGGGACGCGGGCCGACCTGCTGTTCGGCACCCACGGCCAGTTCACGCCGTCGGGAGCCATACGCCTCGCGCGGCGCCTCGAGGCCTTCGACCCGCTGTGGTTCGAGGAGCCGGTGCCTGCGGAAATGCCCGAGGAGATGGCGAAGGTGGCCCGGGCGACGACGATCCCCATCGCCACGGGCGAGCGGCTCGCCACCAAGTACGAGTTCGCTCGCGTGCTCGGAACCGGCGCCGCGTCGATCCTGCAGATGGCGCTGGGGCGCGTCGGGGGCCTGCTGGAGGCCAAGAAGATCGCGGGCATGGCCGAGGCCCACTACGCCCAGATCGCCCCGCACCTCTACTGCGGACCGATCGAGGGCGCCGCCAACGTGCAGCTGGCCACCTGCTCGCCCAACTTCCTGATCCTCGAGAGCATCCGCCGCTGGGAGGGCTTTCACGCCAGGATCCTCAAGACGCCGATGCGCTGGGAGGAGGGCTACGTCATTCCTCCGGACGCTCCGGGCATCGGCGTCGAGCTCGACGAGGACGTGGCCCGAGCCCATCCCTACACGGATGACAACCTCCACCTGGAGCCCGGGACGGTGCCGCTGGACTTCGCCTGAGGCGGCCTCACTTGAGGGTGCGCTGGCGGCGCAGGCGCCAGGCGGCGTGCGCCGCGAGGGTCGCGAGAATGATCGTTCCGCCGGCGACCGTCGTGTCGGCGGGACGCTCGTCGATCACGGCCCAGACGAGAACCGGAGCCAGCACCGCCTCGAGGAGGAACAGCAGGGAGACCTCGGGTGCCGGAAGGTAGCGTGCGCCGACGAACTGCAGGGCGAACGCCAGCGGCAGCATGACGAGCCCCATGACGGCGATGAGGCCGGCATCGCGGGCGTGGACCGCGGCGGGCAGCGAGACGGCAAGGGCGATCACGGCGGTCACGAGACCGCCGAATGCCAGGGTCGGGACCATGTCGGTCATCCTGTGCCTGCGGATGAGGGTGAAGGTGAGCCCCGACAGGGCCGCCACCACCAGGGCGCTGAGATCGCCTTCCAGGGAACCGCCGCCGAGGTTGTCGGAGACGATGACGGCGAGCCCGGCGAAGGTGCCGGCCATCGCCGCGGCCGTGCCGAGGGCAAGGCGTTCCCCGAGGAGCATCCGGGAGAACGCCGCCGCGAACATGCTCCCGGTGGCGATGATCAGGAGCGTGTTGGCGGCGCTTGTATGGGTGATCGCCCACACGAAGGCGATGGTGCCCACCCCGAAGAGGGCGCCGATCAGGAGACCCGGCGCGCCGGGGGCCGTCATCACCGCGAGCGCGCGGCGCCGGTGGATGACCGCGAGGCCCGCCACCAGCGCGACCGCCGACAGCAGTCCGCGCCAGAAGGCCAGTGTCCAGGGGTCGCTCCCGATCAGGCGGATCAGCAGCGCATCCGGCGTGATGACCAGCATGGCAAGCGTCGTGATCGCCAGGCCCTTCGCGTGATCGCTCACCGACCCTCCCCGCCTCTGCGGGGGCAGTCCTGCGGCCCGGCGCCGCTCGTGTCAACCGTCTGCCGGGTGGCGAGGTTCCCGGACACCGGTATACGGTAGACGCCGCCGGCTCCGGAGGCGGGACCATGACAGCGGAACTTGCCAGGCGGCTTCCCGTCGCGAGCCTGGCGGCTGTGATCGGCGGGATGACCGTCATCGCGATGATCGCCGGCTTCAATGCGCCGATGTTCTCCGTCCGCCTCGACGCCATGGGGTACAACGACCGCCTGATCGGCATCAACGCGGCGGCCAACGCCGTGGGCCCCTTCCTCATGGCCCCGCTGGCGACGGTCATCCTGGCGCGCTGGGGACTGGCGCGCGCCATGATCGCCTGCGGCATCCTCGAGGCCGCGCTCTACCTGGCGTGCATCGCCGTGCCGGGCTTCACCGGCTGGACGGTGATCCGGCTGATCATGGGGGCGGTCGGCATGGCGACATGGGTGGCCGGAGAGGTCTGGATCACCGGTGTGGCGCCCGATGCCATGCGGGGCAGGGTGCTCGCCATCTACAACTCCTTCTTCGGTCTGGGCGTGGCCGCCGGCCCCGTCATCCTGTCGTGGGCGGACGAGAGGGGGCATCTGCCCTTCGTCCTCGCCGCCCTGCTGATGGCCGCCGCGACCATCCCCGTCATCATCGCCCGCCGCCTCGCGCCGCCGATGCCCAGAGACCAGCGGCGGCCCTCGATCCGCGCCCTCCTGCCGTCGATACGGCTCACGCCCGTGCCCCTGATGCTCAACCTGGCCTATGCGCTGACCTTCATGGCCCTGTGGACGTTCCTGCCGGTCTACGCCGTCGACACGGGCTACGACGTCGACCGCGCCTACCATCAGCTGTCGTTCTGCGCCGCGGGCGTCGTCGCCGTGCAGTTCCCCATCGGCTGGCTGGTCGACCGGGGCGACCGCCGTCTCGTGGGCCTGGTTCTGCTGGTGGTCTCCATGGCGGGGTTCGCCGTGCTCGACCTGGCGGCCCACCTGCCCTGGATCGACTACGCCTACTTCTTCCTGCTGGGCGGGTTGACCAGCGGTCTCTACGTGGTGGCTCTCGCCATCATCGGCGCCGTCTACCGCGGCACGGCGCTCGCCTCGGCGATCACCGTGTTCACGCTGATGTGGAGTCTGGGCAGCCTTGCCGGTCCACCCATCGTCGGTCTGGTCAACGGCTTCGCGGGGCCGTCGGGCCTTCCCCTGGCCCTGGTCCTCTTCTGCGCCGTGTTCATCCCCTTTGCCGCGCGCGACTGGTGGCTCAACCGCGCCGCGGGCCGGCCCTGAGGGCCGCGGCGGAGCCCCTCGCATCGCTCCTGTGTCAGGGAGAGACGGCCCGCGTCATCGCATCGCTCATGCGCTGCACGAAGCGGGCCGGGTCGCCGGGCGGTTCGCCCTCCTGAATCAGGGCCTGGTCGAGCAGAAGGTGGGCCATGTCCTCGATCTGCCGGCTGGAGCCGTCGCTGCGGGTGCGCTCGGCGAGAGAACGGATGAGGGCGTGCCGAGGGTTGATCTCGAGGATGCGCTGGCCGGGGTCCGCGGACTGGCCGTGGTCGCGCAGGATCTTCTGCAGGCGCAGGGTCATCTCGCCCTCGTCGAGCACCAGGCAGCAGGCGGATTCGGTCAGGCGCCTCGACTCCCGGACGTCCTTGACCTCGTTCACGAGGGCAAGCTTGAGCATGGCGATGAGCGGCGAGGTATCGCCGCTCTCTCCCTCGTCCTCGTCCCCGCCCTCGGCGGCGGCGATGGCCGACAGGTCGATGTCGCCGCGCGAGACGTTGACGAACCTGCGGTCGCCGTAGGCGTCGACCGACATGGTCCAGAACTCGTCGACCGGGTGATCGAGCAGCAGCACCTCGATGCCCCGGGCGCGGAAGGCCTCGAGCATGGGGTTGGCGCGCATGGTCTCGAGTTTCTCGCCCATCAGCATGTAGATGGCCTCCTGGCCCTCCTTCATCGCCTCGACGTAGTCGTCGAGGCCCACCCATCCTTCGCGGGTCGTCGAGCGGAAGCGCAGCAGGGGCATCAGGGAGTCGCGGCGCTCGAAATCCTCGTAGACGCCTTCCTTGAGCACGGCGCCGAAGGTCTCCCAGAAGGCCGCGTAAGCTTCCGCGTCCTCCTTCGCCCGGGTGGCGAGTTCGGAGAGGACCCGCTTGACGATCGCCCGGGAAATCCTGGCGACCACGGGGTTGTTCTGCAGGACCTCGCGGCTGACGTTGAGCGGCAGGTCCTCGGAGTCGACGATGCCGCGCAGGAACCGCAGCCAGGCGGGGATCAGGCCCTCGCACTCGTCGGTGATGAAGACCTTGCGCACGTAGAGCTTGACGCCGTGGCGGCGCTTGGGATCGAAGAGGTCGAAGGGCGCGGACGGCGGGATGAACAGCAGGTTCGTGTAGGCGATCACGCCCTCGGCCCTGTTGTGGAGCGTCAGCCAGGGCTCGTCGGCGGAGTGGTTCACGTGACGGAAGAACTCGGTGTACTCGTCCTCGCCGATCTCCGATTTCGGCCGTGTCCACAGGGCCGCCGCCTCGTTGACCTGGCGCGATTCCCCGTCCTCGGAGAGCCAGACGGGCAGGCCGATGTGCCCCGAATAGGTCTCGATCACGGACTGGACGCGGAACTTCTCGGCGAACTCCTTCGAGTCCTCCTTCAGCTCGAGGATGATGCCGGTGCCGCGCGGCGCGTCGTCCGCCGCCGCGGCGATCTCGAATCCCGTGCGGCCGTCGGATGTCCACTGCCAGGCGTCGTCCGCACCGGCGCGCCTGGAGGTGACGGTGACCCTGTCGGCCACCATGAAGGCCGCGTAGAAGCCCACCCCGAACTGGCCGATCAGGCTGACGTCGCCTGTGTCCCTGTCCGCTTCGGCGAGCCGCTCGGCAAACCGCGCGGTGCCGGAGCCGGCGATGGTTCCGAGGTTGTCGACGAGTTCGTCGCGGCTCATGCCGATGCCGTTGTCGGCGACGGTGATGCGCCCGTTCTTGCCGTCGAGGGAGACGGTGATGGCGAGGTCGGGATCGTCCTTCATCAGCGAATCGTCGAGCTGCGCCTCGTAGCGCAGGCGGTCGCAGGCGTCGGAAGCGTTCGAGATCAGCTCCCTGAGGAACACCTCGCGCTTCGAATAGAGCGAGTTGACGACGATATCGAGGATGCGGTTGACCTCGGCCTGGAATTCGTGCCGCTCGTTGGTGCCTGTCTCGGCCATGTTCCTTATCCCCACGCGTTGAAGTCCCGCGCCTGATGTAGGCGGCGATGCCGCCGCGTCAAGATCGGCCGCGCCTTTCCAGCCGGTGGGTTCCGGCCATCGTGGCGAGGACCGCGGCGCAGAAGAGGTAGGCGCCGGGGCCGGCGGTGATGCTTGCGACCGCATCGAGCGAGAGCACCGCAATGACGAGAGCCACGAGAAAGACGTCGAGCATCGACCAGCGCCCCAGGCGGGCGCTCCAGGCGATCAGGCGTCCGGCAGCGCGACCGTCGGCGAACCAGGCCGCGAGCGCCACCGCCAGCTTGGCGGCGGGCAGCACGACCGAGAAGACGACGATCACGGCCGCCAGCGGGATGTCGCCGCCGGTGAAGAGGGAGACGGCGACGCCGGCGATCGACTTCTCGGTCTCGAACACCCAGAAGCGTTCCACGAGGATCGCCGGCAGCAGGAGACCGGGAACGAGCAGGCATGCGCCGGTGAAGAGGAGGAGCCCGGTCACCGCGTCGCGGCGGCGCCTCTGCGGCACGGGCTCAGTCCGGGTGGATTTCGGCGCGGAAGACGTCGGCGATCCGGGAGATCAGGGGGCCGAAGGCCCGTCTCTCCTCGAGCGCCGGCATCACCCGGCGGACCGTCGCCTCGATGCCGCGCAGGCGTTCCGGAACCGGCCGGCCGGTGACGTCGAGGGCCCTCACCGCGATGGGCGCCAGGCTGGCGAGCGCCAGGTCGAGGCAATGTCCGGCCCGCTGCTGCTTGCTCCAGGCCAGGAACACCGGGCTTGCCACGTCGTTCTGCCCGAATCCCCCCGATTCGCTACCGGGCAGCAGGGTCGCCTGGGCGTAGAGGCGCGCCTCCTCCTCGTAGCCGGTCTGGGCCATGGGGATGCAGCCCATGTAGCCGCGGCGCACGTTGCCGCCGGGTTCGACGAGCTGGTCGGGGAGCAGCGACACGGCGCCGTCCAGCAGCTTGGCGCCCTGGCGCTCGGCGATGACGCACAGGTTGGCGTAGGCCGCGGTGAGCGCGTCCATCGCCAGGACGGCATGGGGATTGTGGTATCCCCCCGTCGACACGAACTGGCCGAAGGGGTGGTCGCCGTCGCTCTCGTCGATCCACACCGGGTTGTCGGACACCGCCTGGAGCGATTCCGCCGCGACGTCGCGCGCCATCTCCCAGGCGCGGCGCGCCTGGCCCAGCATCCGCGGCGCGATGCGGAAGCTCACCGGCGCCTGATAGGGGCGCCGGCCGCCGCCGTGGCCGCCGGCGACCAGGGTCCGCAGGCGCTCCAGCGCCCAGGCGTCGCAGGCGTTGTTCCAGTAGCCCTCGAGGGCGGCCGCGAGGTGGCCCAGAGGGGCGTTGAAGGCCTCGAAGGAGAGTGCGAGGACCCGGCAGGCGAGGTCGAGACGGCCTTCGCCGGTGAGCGCCGCGTCGGTGACGAGACCGGTGGCCGACGGCGATCCGTTGACGAGGCACATGACGTCCTTGACGTCGGGCTCGATCCTTTCGGCGAGGGCGGTGAACAGGTGGCTCAGCGAGAGGATCTCGCCGGCGCCGCCCTGGCCCCTGGCCGGAACCTGGGGAACCTCGTCGTCGCCGAGCATCGCCGCGACGCCGGCGGCGATCTCCGGCGAGACGGCGGCGTGCCCCTCGACGAAGTTGCTGAGCCGCGCCAGGATGATGAGCCGCACCACCCGCGCCGGAAGCGCGTCGCCCCAGGACGAGGCCGCGCCCGCCGGGGACATGCGCGCCCAGTTCCTGCGCTCCTCGGGTTTGAGTTTCGTCCTGGCCATCTGCCCGGCCCCGGTGGTCACACCGTAGATGGTGACGTCCGGGTCGTGCTCGAGGATGCGCGCCAGGCGCAGGCGGCCGGCCTCCATGGCCTCGAACGCAGCGGGCGCGAGCTCGACGCCCTCCCGGTCCCAGGCGACGCGGCGGGCCGTCTCGAGGGTGAGGTCGGCGCGGCTGGAGATCACGACGGTCATCGGGCCTGCCTCGTGTCGGGGGACAGGCGGCCTCGCTAGCGCATGACGAAGGGGTTGTCCATCGGCTCGTCGGAGGTGTTGATCCAGACGGTCTTGGGCCTCGTGTAGTCGTAGATGGCCTGGGCGCCCGACTCGCGGCCGTATCCCGAATCCTTGAAGCCGCCGAACTCGGCGATGGGCGAGACCACGCGGTAGGTGTTGACCCAGACGATGCCGGCGCGGATCCGCCGCTGCACCCGCATGGCGCGGCCGATGTCGCGGGTGAAGACGCCCGCCGCCAGGCCGTAGCGGGTGTCGTTGGCCTTGGCGATCACCTCGTCCTCGTCGCGAAAAGCGAGCACCGAGAGCACCGGTCCGAACATCTCCGTGTCGACGATCGTCATGGACTGCTCGGGACAGGCGACGATCGTGGGCTCGAAGAACCACCCTTCATCGAGATGCGCCGGCCGCCGGCCGCCGCACATCAGCGTGCCGCCTTCGTCGACGGCGCGGGCGACCTCGCGCTCGCACCCCTCGAGCTGGGCGATCGTGCACAGCGGCCCCATCTGGGTCTCCTCGGCCAGGGGATCGCCGATGCGGATCTCGCCGGCGCGGGCGGCCAGGCGCCCGACGAACTCGTCATGGATCGATTCGTGGAGGTAGAGGCGGCTGCCGGCCACGCAGCTTTGCCCGCTGGCGCCGAAGATGGCGGCCGTGGCGCCGTTGAGCGCGCTCTCCAGGTCCGCGTCGCCGAAGACCACCATCGGCGACTTGCCGCCGAGCTCCAGGGAGACCTGCGCGAAGTTGTCGGCCGAGTTCCTGACGACGTGGCGGGCGGTGGCCGGTCCGCCGGTGAAGCTGATGCGCGCCACCAGGGGATGGGTGGTCAGCGTCCTGCCGCAGGGCTCGCCCAGGCCGGTGACGACGTTGACCACGCCCGGCGGAAAGCCCGCGGCCTCGGCGAGCTCGGCGAACTCCAGCATCGCCGCCGAGGCGTGCTCGCTGGCCTTGAGCACGACGGTGTTGCCGGCCGCCAGCGCCGGGCCGATCTTGACGGCGACGAGAAAGAGCTGGCTGTTCCAGGGAACGACCGCCGCCACCACGCCCAGGGGCTCGCGGGTCGTGACGGTCATCATGTCCTGGCGGTCGATCGGCAGCGTTTCGCCGGTCACCTTGTCGGCAAGGCCGGCGTAGAAGTGGAAGAACTCGGCGATGTAGCGCGCCTGCCAGCGCGTTTCCTTGAACATCTTGCCGGTATCGATGCACTCGGTGCGCCCGAGGTCCTCGGACCTCCCGGCGAGCAGTTCCGCCAGGTTCCGCAGCAGGCGGCCGCGTTGCGTCGGCAGCATCGAGGCCCAGGGGCCGTCCGTGAAGGCGCGGTGCGCCGCCGTGACGGCGCGGTCGACGTCGGCCGCCGTGGCGGCGGGCACCGTGGCCCAGGCGCGCCCCGTCGCCGGGTTGATGCTCTCGAAGGTTGCGCCGTCGGCGGCGTCGACCCATGCGCCGTCGATCAGCATCCGGTAGCGCTTCAGTTCTTTCATGATCCCCTGTCCCCTCGTCACGCGATCGGCGCTCATTCAACGGGGCTTGCGCCGGCAACGCAACTTTCCGCAGATTCATCGGTCCCAGACCGACGGAGAGCGTTCATGACGACAGGCAAGACAATCATCGGTGGCCCGCTGAGCGTGGGCGGGCGCGTGCTTTCGCTGTCACGCGCCGTTCGCGCGGGCGATTTCGTGTTCCTCACCGGCCAGATACCGCTGGCCGGCGGCGCGCCCATGACGGAAGGGACCATCGAGGAACAGACCCGGGTGGTCATCGAGGCCATACGCGACACCCTGGCCGAGGCGGGCTGCGTGCTGGACGATGTCGTGAAGGCCATGGTGTGGCTGCGGGACCGCGCCGACTTCCCCGGGTTCAACGCGGTCTATGCCGAGTACTTCCCCGTGGATCCACCGGCCCGTTCGGCCGTGGTCTCGGAGCTCCTGGTGGATGTCCGCGTCGAGATCGAGGTGGTCGCCTTTCGCCCGCAGGTCGACGTCTCCTGAGTCGCCAGGATCGCCGGCCCTGTCGTATGATGGGGAACATCACTCGGCAGGGTTCGACATGAAGATCTATCCGACCATCGAGATCATGAACGGCAGGGCCGTCGACCGGGTGGACGGGCGGCACGAGACGCCGGAACCCTTCGACCTGCCGCCCCTGGAGGCCGCCCGCCGTTTCGTCCAGGCCGGCGCCGACTGCCTCCACGTCGTCGACGTCGACGGCACGCTCCAGGGCGGACGGCACAACGCCGCGATGATCCGCGAGATCATCGATTCGGTCCATGTTCCGGTCCAGGTGGCGGGCGGCATCCGCACCCAGAGCGCCGTCGATTGGTGGTTCGAGCACGGCGCCTGGCGTGTGGGACTGGGAACCGCGGCGGTCAAGGACCGCCAGCTCGTCATCCGGGCCTGCGCCGCCTACCCGGACCGCGTGGTCGCCACGGTGGCGGCCCGCGCGGGCATGGTGGTCATAGAGGGCTGGCGCGAGGAGACGGCCTTCACCGCGGTGGATCTCGCGGGCAACATGGCCCAGGCCGGCATCGCGGAGATCATCTTCGTCGATCTCGACAGGGACAAGGAGCCCAGGGAGAACAGTCTCGCGCGGACGATGCGCATGGGCGAAGCCCTTCCCGTTCCCGTTATCTCGAGCGGCACGGTGACGTCGATCGACGACGTCGCGATGCTGAAGTACCTGCCGAACATCGACGGCTGCATTATCGGCCGGGCGCTGTTCCTCGGCCGTATCGACCTTGCCGAAGTGATCGAGACCGCGCACGCCTCCTACACGCCGGCGCGCCTGATCTGAAGGCCGGAGTCGATGACGCAAGAGGGAGTCCGGATCCGCCGGGACGGTCATGTCCTGACCGTCACGATCGATCGCCCGAAGGTCAACGCCATCGACCGCGCGACGAGCCGGTCGATGGGCGAGGCATTCGTCCGCTTCCGCGACGATCCCGACCTCAGGGTGGCCATCCTCACGGCCGCCGGCCGGCGCCTCTTCTCGGCCGGCTGGGACCTCAAGGCGCTGGACAGCGGCGAGCAGCCGCTGGACAACTGGTGGGAAACCGAGGATGCGTCGCTGGGCGGCTTCGCCGGCATCACCGAGATGTGGGATCTCGACAAGCCCGTCATCGCGGCCCTCAACGGCCACGCGATCGGCGGCGGCTTCGAGATCGCCCTTGCCTGCGATCTCGTGATCGCGGCCGATCACGTGGAGTTCGCCCTTCCGGAGCTGCCGCTGGGAATCGTCCCCGATGCCGGCGCGCTCCAGCGCCTGCCGAAGCGCCTGCCCGCCAACGTCGCCATGGAGATGCTCCTGCTCGGGCGGCGCATGGGGGCCGACGAGGCGAGGGGGCTGGGTCTCGTGAACGCGGTCGTCCCGTCCGCACAGCTCATGGCGAAGGCCCGTGACTGGGCGAACCGCCTCGCCGCGGGCGCTCCCCTTGCTCTGGGCGCGGTCAAGGAGGTGCTCCGCACCGTCGAGGGCGAGACGGTGCGGGGCGCCTTCGACACGATGCGCAGCGGCGATCTTCCCACGTACCGCAGGATGCTCGCCTCCGACGACGCGAAGGAGGGAATCCGCGCGTTCATGGAACGACGCCCGCCACGATTCACCGGGAGCTGACCCATGATCCGCACCTCGCCGCAGGATGTCCGAACCGTCGCCTGCCTGGGCGCCGGTCCCATCGGCGGTGGATGGGCCGCCTGGTTTCTGGCCCGGGGGTACGACGTCACCTCATGGATTCACGACCGCGGCGAGGAGGAGAAGCTCGTCGGCCTCGTCGACACCGCCTGGGAGGCCCTCGAGGAGCTGGGGCTGGCAGACGGCGCCTCGCGCGACCGGCTGACGGTCACCACGGATCTCGCCGAAGCCGTTGCCGGGGCCGAGTTCGTCCAGGAGAGCGTGCCGGAAGTCCTCGAGGTCAAGCAGGGGATCTATGCCGACCTCGGCGCCATGGCGCCCGCCGGCGCCGTGCTCTGCTCCTCGACCTCCGGCCTGTCGATGACGGACATCCAGGCCCTGTGCCCCACTCCCGGGCGCACGGTCACGGGCCATCCCTTCAATCCGCCCTACCTGATGCCGCTCGTCGAGATCGTCGCCGGCCGGCGCACGGACCCTCAGACGGTCGCCTGGACGGAGGCGTTCTTCCGCCATGCCGGCAAGGCGCCCCTGGTGATGGACCGGGAGGTCCCCGGATTCATCGCCACCAGGCTGCAGGAGGCGATCTGGCGCGAGGCGCTGCACATGATCGACGCGGGCGAGGCGACGGTCGAGCAGATCGACACGGCGATCACCAACGGTCCGGGGCCGCGCTGGGCCCTCATGGGGCCGTGCATGGTGTTTCACGTCGGCGGCGGCGAGGGGGGCATGGCCTACTGCCTCGAGCAGTTCGGGCCGGCCCTGAAGTTCCCCTGGAGCCGGCTGGCCGCGCCCGAGCTGACCGGCGAGCTCGCCGGCCGGCTGATCCGCGGCTGCGACGAGGCGGCCGGAGGCGAGGACTTCCGGACGCTGACCGCCAGGATGAACGACGGCCTGGTGCGCGTGCTCAAGGCGCGCCGCGACGCCGGATTCTGAACAGCGCGGATTCGGGGGAGAGAGGCGAAGTTCGCCCGTTTGCTGCTGACCGGCGCCGCGGGCGAACTCGGCGCCCGGCCCTGAGAGGCCTTTGCCGGACCCTCGTGGTGTGGACACCAGTCAATGGTGCCGATTTTTCTCGAGAGAGGACGGCCGCCTACCGGATGCAGCGCCGTCCCGGGAAGCGATCGCTGCGCCGCCCGGTGACCGCCTGGCGATTCTCGATGCCACAACGCTGCTTGAAATCACCGCCGACGCCACGGCTCTTTCGCAGCTGTTCCTCGAAGGCGGCGTGGTTCCCCGGGCCGCTGCGAACGATGCGATGCATATCGCCATCGCCACGGTGAGCGGGGTCGACTTCCTGGTCACGTAGAACTTCCGGCACATCGCCAATGCCGCATTGCGCACCCGGATCAACCAGGCATGCCTTGACGCCGGATACGACCCACCGATCATTTGCACACCGAGCGAACTCATGGAGGTGCCCGATGCCGACCCGACCGACTGACCCGATCATTGCCGAGATCCACGCCGTGCGCGCTGCGTATGCAGCCCGCTTCAACTACGACATCCATGCGATGTTCCGGGACCTGAAGGCGATGGAGAAGGCCTCCGGTCGCACCTTCGTGCGGTTGCGCCCGTGTCAGCGTGCGGCACCGGCGGACGGGTCCCCTCGGCCGCATGGCAGTAAGGGAGCACGTGCTGCGAATTCCGTTGACGGATAGCCCGGCGGACGATGCTGGTCAGGGCGGGCCTGAGAGTTAGGAGACAGTCCGCATGACATCGAGAAGAGGGCGGCGTAGCCTGAAACAAGGCCAGTCCGCCGGCCCGAACTGGAAGAATCGGACCATATGGACCCTGGACAACCTCCATGTCCTGAGAGGCCTCAACAGCGCCGCCGTCGACCTGATCTATCTCGACCCGCCGTTCAACTCGAAGGCGGATCAGGCGCGTTCTCCGCACGCCGTCTCCATCCGGCAGTAGCAGGACGACTCGATCGGGACGTCGGCCCTGGCGAGCGCGAGCTCGAGACGGGGCGCGATCATCTCGGCGTCGCGCCGCTTGCCCTGCCGCAGAAGCGCTTCGTGAAGGCCGTGCAGCGCCCAGACGTTTTCCGGGTGCCGGCGTGCGCGGATGACGCCGGGGTCGAAGCCGAGGTCGGAGCGGTACACGGCCTCCGCCTCGACGGCCTCGCCCTGCTCGAGCAGCAGCGCGCCGAGCGCGTGGCGGGCAGGCTGCATCCAGCCCCAGGGCTCGTCGTAGGGGAGGCTGTCCTCGAGCCGCACCGCTTCGCGCAGGTGGACGAACGCGGCGTCGTGATTCCCTCGGCGGTACTCGATCTCGCCGCTTGCCATCTCGGAGGCGATCGCGAGCACGTCGCGGCAGGTGTTGTTGAAGAGGAGCCGGCTCCCGGGGACCCGCTCGCGCGCGGCCTCGAAACGTCGCCTGTGGTCTTGGGCTGAGGCAACGTCCCCCGTCGCGGCCGCCGCCACCGCCTTCGCATAGAAGATGAGCGCGGTCGTCACGCAATAGAGTTCGCCGTCGGCGGGCAGCTCCTCGTCGAGGATCCGCTGCCACATCCCGAAGCGGATGAAGCCGTGCATCTTCATGCCGCGGTAGCCCTCCAGGATGTCGGCCATCGGCGGGCTCTCGATCCGGAGCAGGGCTTCCGGGAGTGCGGCGATCATCTCGTCGGCGGCCTCCATCGCGGTGCGCTGCTGGCCGAGGAACATCGCTCCGTAGAGCTTGAAGTGGGCGTTGTGGATGCGCGAATAGGCGTACATGTTGAGTGCCCCCTCGCGCGCCACGTGCTTGCGGTCGGCGACGAGCGCGGAAGAGTTACGCACCACGACGTTGTGGTAGTGCCCGCACTGGAAGTCGATGTGGGTCGGCATGTGGTGCATGTGGCCCGCGTCCGGCATCAGGCCGTAGAGCTGATCGCCGGCCCGCAGCGCCTTTTCCGGGTGGGGGGACATCTCCATCAGGTGGATGTAGAAGTGCAGCAGGCCGGGATGGGGCGCTCCGCCCGCCTCCTCCATCCGCCGGATGGCGTCCTCGAGGACCGCCTGGGCCTCCAGGGTGCCGGCGCCCTCCGCAGGCTCGCCGGTGCGCAGGTTCCACAGCTTCCAGGGCGTGCACGTCATGATGGCGTCGGCGAAGAGGACGGCGATATCCGGGTCCCGGGGCCACTCGCGGTAGGCGGAGCGCATCGCGCACGCATAGTCCGCCAACCACGCGCCGAAGTCCGCGGGGCGTTCGGGGGAAGGGCTGCGCCGCGCCATCGCATCGATGAGCGCGCGCTCCGGTTCGCTCGCCCCCTGCCGGCGCGCAAGCGCCGCCTGCGCGGCGTCATGGCTCCCTTTCAGCGCCGTTTCCAAGGCCGATTCGTCGAACTTCTCCCAGGCCCAGTTGTAGTAGGGACCGCGCGTGTAGGCGAGCCCCCACCACCCCATCGCACACTCGGGGTCGGCGTGCGTCGCCTCCTCGAAGCAGCGACTCGCGTCCTCCATGTTGAAGGCATAGAGCCAGTTCAGGCCGCGGTCGAACCACATCTGCGCTTCCTGCGACTCGGTGGACACCTTCCTGCTGTAGGTCCCCAGATCGTAATAGTCGTCCACTGCAACTCCTCGAGACTGTCGGTGTGTCCTTCTCATGATAGACGAGCGCGGGCTCGACCGTCACCGGAACGGCCAGGTCCGCCGGTTCAGGCCGCCGTCGACGAAGCCCTGCAGGACTGGGTTCATGCGGATGTTGTCGCGGCCGCAGCGGTCGCAGAAGAGCTTCGCATAGGCTCCAGGGCCACGTTGCTCGGGATGTCGAGGACGGCGCCGCCGCCGCGCTTGCGGAATCCGGGACCGGTCATCGGCACCGGGCGCATGAGCAGGGCCGAAGCCCGCGTCCCGGTCCGCCTCGCCGATGGCATTGAGGTCAAGGCTGGAACCCCGGTCCGGTCGGATCGATCGGACCCGGCGGATGGCCGGTGTTGTTGACCAGCGCGTCGATGCGGCCGCAGGCGCCGAGCAGGCGTTCGAGGTCCGCCCGTTCCGTGACCGAACCCCGGATCGCCATGCCGCGCCTTTCGAAGAATACCCCGGTCATGCCCGCGCCCAGCGCCCGGTCTCTGGACGGTCCGGTGTATTGCTACAAGCGGCCCGTTACAATACAAGGCAGCCGCTCCCTGACGCGCATGTGCTCGGCCCGGGAGATCGACGAGGAGGCATGTCATGAATACGGACGTCATCATCACCTGCGCCGTGACCGGCGCCGGCGACACGGTCTCGCGCAGCGACAAGGTCCCGGTCACGCCGCGGCAGATCGCCGACGCGGCCATCGAGGCCGCCAACGCCGGCGCGGCCGTGGCCCATGTCCACGTGCGCAATCCGGAGACCGGCAAGGGGTCGAGGGACCCCGACCTCTTCGAGGAGACCGTCAACCTGATCCGCCGCAGCGGGGTCGACGTGATCCTCAACCTCACCGCCGGCATGGGCGGGGACTTCAACCTCGACGACGACAATCCGTCCTCGCCGGGTCCCGGCAGCGACATCGTCGGACCCGAGGAGCGCCTGGTCCACGTCGAAAGGCTGCGTCCGGAAATCTGTTCGCTGGACTGCGGCACCATCAACTTCGGCGACGGCAACGAGACCTACCTCAATCCCGCGGCGTGGTGCCGGGCGATGGCCTCCCGCATCAGGGACATGGGCGTCAAGCCCGAGATCGAGGTCTTCGATCTGGGACAGGTGCGCCTCGCCTCGGCGATGGTCGACGAGGGCCTGATCGCCGATCCGCCCCTCTTCCAGGTATGCCTCGGCATCCCCTGGGGTGCCGGCGCCGACTCGCGCTCCATGATGGCGATGGCCGACGGCCTGCCCCGCGGCGCCAACTGGGCGGGTTTCGGAATCAGCCGCATGCAGATGCCGATGGTGGCGCAGGCCATGCTTCTGGGCGGCAACGCCCGCGTCGGGCTGGAGGACAACCTCTATCTCAAGCGCGGCGTGCTCGCCAGCAACGGCCAGCTCGTCGAGCGCGCCGCCGGCATCATCGAGATGATGGGAGGCAGGGTCGTGGGCCCGGACGAGGCCCGCGGAAAGCTCGGCCTCGCCGCCGGCTGAAGGCGGGCGTCTCTGGCTGGCATGAGCGTTCCGGTCTAGACTTGCCGGCGATCGTTCCGGGAGGGGTGCCATGAAGTTCAGTCTTTCGATCGACCTTTCTCGCAGCAGCCCGTCGGTCGACATGCGGGACGTGGCGCGCCATACCCTCGACATGGTGCAGATGGCGGACGCCGGCGGTTTCGAGATCGTCTGGGCCGCCGAGCACCACGCCATCGAAATGACCATCGCCCCCAACCCGTTCCAGCTGCTCGCCTGGTTCGGCGGCAACACCGACAACATCCGTCTCGGAATCGCCGTCGTACAGGCACCCTACTGGCATCCCATCAAGGTGGCCGGCGAGGTCGGCCTGCTCGACCTGATGTCGGGCGGGCGCGTCGAGTTCGGAATCGGCCGCGGCGCCTACCAGCGCGAGTTCGACCGAATGATGGGCGGCATGGACCAGCACAGGGGTGTCGCCTACATGCAGGAGATGCTGCCGGTGCTCAAGGGGCTGTGGGCGGGGGACCACGAGCACCGCGGCGAGTTCTGGTCGTTCCCGGCTTCGACCGCCTGCCCGAAGCCGCTGCAGAAACCCCACCCGCCCCTGTGGGTGGCGGCGCGCCATCCCTCGACCTACGACTGGGCGCTCGCCCAGGGCTGCAACATCATGTCCTGGGCGCTGACCCGTCCCTTCAGCGAGGTCGAGAAGTACAAGCAGCAGTTCGAGGAGGCGCTGCAGCGGGCTCCCGGCGTCGACCGGCCGCGCTTCCTGACGATGCGCCATGCCGCCGTCTACGCGGACGCGGAGAACGGCTGGAAACCCTACGTCGAGGCGGTGCAGCGCGGCGGCCTGCAGTTCGAGAACCTGTTCAAGCAGCTCGGCGAGGTGAGGAACGGCTTCGTCGACGAGGTCGACCTTGCCACGCTCGACAACGTCGCCGAGTACGATCCCGGCATGATCCGCAGCAACCTCGTCTTCGGAACGCCCGACGAGGTGATCGCCAAGCTGCGCCACTACGAGGCCCTTGGCGTCGACAGTTTCCTCTACCGCGTCACCGGCCCCTCCTTCGCGACGCAGCACTCTTCGCTGAGGCTGTTCATCGACGAGGTCATGCCGGCCTTCCGCAATTCCCGGCACATGCCCCAGGCCGCCGAATAGCTGCCTTGCGAAACGGCGTGCCGCGTCCCACCTAACGGGGTACTGACACCCCTCATCGAGAAGGAAAGGCGGCGACCATGGCGCTCATCATCCCGGGAGCGGGAGAATCGCCTCCGGCAGGCGCCGGCGACGTGAAGGACGTGACGGCGGAGACCTTCCAGCAGGAGGTCCTGCTGGCGTCGCGCGAACGGCCGGTCATCGTCGATCTGTGGGCGCCGTGGTGCGGACCGTGCAAGCAGATCGCCCCCGTCCTCGAGAAGGTGGTGGCGTCGGCCGGCGGCAGGGTGGCGCTGGTCAAGGTCAACATCGACGAGGAGCCGCAGATCGCCCAGGCCCTGAGGGTCCAGTCGATTCCGGCGGTGTTCGCCTTCGCCGACGGCCAGCCGGTCGACGGTTTCGTCGGCGTCCAGCCGGAGAGCCAGATCAAGGCCTTCGTGGAGCGGCTGGTCGGCGAGATCGGCCCAAGCGCCGTGGAGCAGGCGCTGGTCCAGGCCGATGCGGCCCTCGCGGAGGGCTCCGCCGAGCAGGCGGCGGCGATCTACCGGCAGGTGCTCGCGCACGATGCCGGAAACGCCGATGCGGTTGCGGGCCTGGGCCGGGCGCTCATCGCCCTGGGCCGCTCGGACGAGGTCGCCGAGCTGCTCTCGGGCCTCGACGACGATCTCCTCAAGGACGAGCGGATCGAGAGCGTGAGGGCGCAGCTCGAACTTCTCGACGGCGGGTCCGGGGACATGGCGGCGCTCGAGGCGAGGGTGGCGGCCGACGGCAACGACTTCGAGGCGCGTCTCGAACTGGCGCGGGCGCTCGCGGCCGTGGACCGGCGCGATGCCGCCGTCGACCAGCTGATCGCCATTGTTTCCGCCAGGCGCGACTGGAACGACGAGGCGGCGCGCAAGGAGCTTCTCAAGTTCTTCGAAGCCTGGGGCCCGGCGGACCAGGCCGTTCTCGACGGGCGCCGCAAGCTCTCATCCGCCTGGTTCAGCTAGCTGCCCCGTGATGGCAGGCCTGCCCTACTACCGCAGTGTCGAGGACATGCCGCGGACGATTCCCATCTTTCCCCTGCCGGGCGCCCTGCTCCTCCCCCGGGGAACCCTGCCGCTGAACGTGTTCGAACCGCGCTACGTCTCCATGGTCGAGGATGCGCTGCGCTCGGACAGGGTGATCGGCATGGTCCAGCCGGACGAGGAGGCCGAGGATGTCGGCGTCGCGCACTGCTTCGAGATCGGCTGTGCCGGGCGGATCATCCAGTTCACCGAAACCGACGACGGCCGCTACCTGATCACGCTGGTGGGCCTGGTGCGCTACCGCCGGATGCGGGAGCTCTCGGCATCCGATGCCCTCTACCGCCTGGTCGAGCCGGACTACTCGGCCTTCACCGAGGACCTCGCGTCCGTCCCGGGCACAGGCGCCATCGATCGCGACACGTTGATCGCGAACCTCAAGCAGTTCTTCCGGAAGAAGCAGATCGAGGCCGACTGGTCGGCGATCGAGAAGGCCAACGACGAGACCCTCGTGACCGCGCTTGCCATGGTGTGCCCGTTCCAGCCCCTCGAGAAACAGGCCCTGCTCGAGGCGAGGGGCTTTCGCGAGCGCGCCCTGACACTCTCCACGCTTCTCGAGATCGGCAGCAGGGAAGACGACGACAGTCCGGTCCGCCAGTGACCGGTGATCGGGGAGAAGGCATGAGCAAGAGCGACGTCGATCCAAGGCTTCTCGAAATCCTGGTCTGTCCGCTCACCAAGGGCCCCCTGGTCCTCGACCGCGAACGCCAGGAGCTGGTGAGCCGCGAGGCCGGACTGGCCTACCCCATCCGCGACGGCATCCCGATCATGCTGGTCGACGAGGCGCGCCGCACGGACGGGGACGAGCCGTGAAGCGCGAGGCGGAGCCCAGCCGGCACCGTCCCGTCGAAATCCGCGTGAAGTCCCGCGAGAAGGCGCTGGAAATCGATTTCGACGACGGCGTCAGCGTGGCCCTGCCGGCGGAGCTGCTGCGCGTCGAGAGCCCGTCGGCCGAAGTCCAGGGTCACGGCGCGGGGCAGAAGAAGACGGTCGCCGGCAGGCGGCACGTCGGCATCATGTCCGTGGAAGCGGTGGGCAATTACGCCATCCGCATCGTCTTCGACGACCTGCACGACACGGGCATCTACTCGTGGAACTACCTCAGGGAACTCGGCCGCGACAGCGAGAGCCTCTGGCAGGCCTACCTCGACCGGTTGCAGGCCGAGGGACTGACGCGGGATCCCTGAGACCCCGCGGGGCGCATGGCCTCCCTGGGAATGACGATGTCGTAGCGTTCCCGGATGGCGGCGTCGACCGCCTCGTCGATGTGTCCGGGAAAGTGCGACGCGAGGAGGTCCCGGGTGCGCGAGAGCGCCCGCGAGACGAGGTCGGGCCGGTCGTTCTCCAGCCATTCCTTGGGGCTCGAGCGGTCGCCCACCAACGGATAGATGTACTCGGTCTGCATCAGCTTCAGGGTCTGGCTGGCGCCGAGATAGTGGCCGGGACCGCCGAGGCATACCTCCTTCATCGTCTCCAGCGCCATGGTGTCGTCGTTGACCTCGATGCCGCGCACGCAGCGCATGCACGCCCCGATGATGTCGTTGTCGACGATGAGAGCCTCGAGGCAGTGGGAGAGCAGGGAGGCATGCATGCCGACGCTCTCGTAGACCAGGTTGAGGCCCGAAAGGCCGGCCATGACGTTGGCCAGACCCCGTTCGTAGCCGGCCTGCATGTCCATCTCCTTGGAATCGGACATCGCGCAGGCCGAACCGCCCGGAAGATCGTAGAAGCGCGCCATCTGTCCGCAGGCCGCGGTCAAGAGGCCCTGTTCCGGCGAGCCTCCGGACATCGCGCCGGTGCGCAGGTCGGAAACGAAGGGCCATGTCCCGAAGATCGCCGGGTGGCCCGGACGCATCGCGTTCACGTAGACCAGTCCGGCGAGGCATTCGGCCACCGCCTGGACCACCGTTCCGGCAAGGGGTGCGGGCGCCGTGGCGCCGGCCTGGCCGGCGGACAGCAGGAGGATCGGCATGCCGCCCCTGATCAGGGTCTCCATCACCAGGCAGCTTTCCGTGGCGAACTTCATGGGCGGAACGACGAAGCAGTTCGAATTCGAAACGAACGGCCTTCGCCTCCAGGCCTCTTCCGATCCGGCGACCATGTGAAGCATGTCGAGGCCTTCGGCCGCGTAGTCGGCCACGGTGAAGGACGTGCCGACGTGCTTGGTGGTTCCCGAGACGCAGGCGTAGAGCGTGTTGAGATCCATGTCCCGGGGTTCGACGGTGTCCCGCGGCGTCAGGGTGCGCTGGAAGAAATGGATGTTGTCGAGCGTGTCGACGATCCGCGCGGAGTTGTAGAGGTCCTGGACGACCGGTTCGCGGTTTTCCCGCGTTACCGGATCGTAGACGAAGACGGCGGCGCCGGCGGTCCCGAAATGCACCCGGTAGCCGCCGGGGCGGATGTCGTGAAGTGGATCCTGGCCGACGAGCGTGATGTCGCGTGCGGCGACCGCGAGCATGTCCTCCACCAGGGCGCGGGGAAACCGGATCCTGCCGTCGTCCCCCTGGACGGCGCCGGCATCGGTGAGGACCCTCACGCCGCTGGGCGGGGCATCGATCAGGCCGACCTCCTCGAGCGCCCTGAGGGCCGTGTCGTGGATCCGCTTCATGTCGGCATCGCCGAGCGGCCTGTAGGCGCCCCCTTCGAGGCCGGCGCGCACCGGCCGCATGTTGTCGGGAAGCGGTGCCGCGCGCGCCGCCTTGCGCGCCGCCCTGCCGCCGCTCCGCCTGCCGCGCTGCCGGGTCTCGATCTCGCTCATGGCACGCCTTTCCCTCCGGCGGAGGACTCCCCGCTACATGCGCACGCGCAGGGCCTTGGGGTCGTACATCGGTCTCAGGGACGCCCGCGCCTCCACTCTCGCGCCGGCGACCTCGATCTGCCAGGACGAGCCGAGAAGATCCCCGCTCGTCTCGTCCGGCTCCACCGGCACGTAGCCCATGCCGATGGCGCCGCCGAGGTGGTGGCCGTAGTTGCCCGAGGTGAGGTAGCCCACGATGCGGCCCTCGCGGACGATCGGCTCGTTGTGGTAGAGCAGGGGCTCGGGATCGGTGAGCATGAACTGCAGGAGACGCCGCTCCAGGCCTTTCTCCTTCTTTCTCAGCACGGCGTCGCGTCCGATGAAATCGGGTTTTTGCAGGCGCACCGCGAAGCCGAGGCCCGCCTCGAGCACATGGTCCTCGTCGGTGATGTCGTGGCCGAAGTGGCGGAAGGCCTTCTCGATGCGGCAGCTGTCGAGAACGTGCAGCCCGGCCAGTCGCAGGTCATGGGGACGGCCCGCCTCCTCGAGGGTCTCGAAGACGTGCGCCGCCATGTCGGAGCCGACGTAGAGCTCCCAGCCGAGTTCGCCGACGAAGCTGACGCGGTGGGCGCGGCAGACGCCGAAACCGATCTCGATCTCCCTCATGGTGCCGAAGGGGTGGCGCTCGTTCGAGAAGTCGGCAGGCGAGCAGGCGGCGAGGATGTCGCGGGACTTCGGCCCCATGAGACACAGCACCGCCTCGGCGGCCGTCACGTCGGTATGGACGACGCGCGCATCGTCGTCCGTGTGGCGCTTCAGCCAGGCGAGGTCACGCATCAGGGTGGCGCCGGGCGTGACGATGAGGAAGGCCGTCTCGTCGAGGCGCGTCACCGTGCAGTCGCATTCGATCCCGCCCCTGGCGTTGAGAAACTGCGTGTAGACGAGGCGGCCCGGTTCGACATCGATCTCGTTGGCGCAGATGCGGTTGAGCACGGCGGCGGCATCGGGCCCCTCGACGCGGATCTTGCCGAACGAGGTCATGTCGAAGAGACCGGCGCCGGTCCTCACGGCGAGGTGCTCGCCCCGGGCGCAGTCGAACCAGTTCTGGCGTTTCCAGGAATAGCGGTACACCGGCTCCACGCCGTCGCGGGCGAACCAGTTCGCCCGTTCCCACCCCGCCGTCTCGCCGAAACAGGCGCCCCGCGCCTTGAGGTGCTCGTGAAGCGGCGAGCGGCGGACGCCGCGGGCGCTCTCGAACTGGCGGTAGGGAAAGTGATCGGCATAGAGCATGCCGAGGGATTCGCTCACCCGTTCCTTCAGGTAGCCGCGATTGCGCTGGAACGGCTGGACGCGCCGGATGTCGACCGACCACAGGTCGAACGGCGGTTCGCCGCCCTCGATCCACTGCGCCAGCGCCATGCCGGCGCCCCCGGAGGAAACGATGCCGATGGAGTTGTAGCCGCAGGCGACGAAGTAGCCCTTCAGTTCCGGGGCCTCGCCGAGATAGTAGGCGTTGTCCGGCGTGAAGCTCTCCGGCCCGTTGAAGAAGGTGCGGATGCCGGTCTGCGCCAGGATCGGCAGGCGATGGATCGCCTTCTCGAGCACCGGTTCGAAATGCTCGATGTCCTCGGGCAGCTGGTCGAAGCAGAAGTCGTCGGGAATGCCGTCCATGCCCCAGGGCTTGGCGTCGGGCTCGAAGGCGCCGAGCATGATCTTGCCCGCGTCCTCCTTGTAGTAGGCCCACTCCTCGGGCACCCGCAGCACCGGCAGTTGCCCCAGACCCTCGATGGGTTCGGTGACGATGTAGAAATGCTCGCAGGCGTGAAGCGGAATGTTGACCCCGCTCAGGGCGCCGAGATCCCGCGCCCACATGCCGGCGCAGTTCACCACGATGTCGCTGGCGATGTGCCCCTCGCCGGTTTCGGAGGCCCAGGAGACGCCGCTCACCCGGCCGTTCCTGTCGTGCACGTCCGTCACCTTCACGCCTTCGGCGATCCTCACGCCGTTCTTTCGCGCGCCGGCGGCCAGCGCCAGGGCGATGTTGGCCGGATCGCACTGTCCGTCATGGGGAAGGTGCACGGCTCCGACGATGTCCGAGACGTTGAGCCAGGGGTAGAGGTCCTTGACCTCGGCGGCCGAGACCTCGTTGACCTCGACGCCGAAGGCGCGGGCCAGCGAAGCGGTCCGGTAGATCTCTTCCCTGCGCTCGTCGCTCAGCGCCACGGTGATGGAGCCGTTCTGCCTCATGCCGGTGGCGACCCCGGTCTCCTCCTCGAGCCTCACGTAGAGGTCCGCGGAGTACTTGGCGAGCCTCGTCATGTTCTGGCTGGCGCGCAGCTGCCCGACCAGGCCGGCGGCGTGCCAGGTCGTGCCGCAGGTGAGCTGTTTCCTCTCGAGGAGAACGATGTCCCGCCAACCGAGCCTGGAGAGATGCCAGGCGACGGAGCAGCCTGAAACGCCGCCGCCGACGATGACGGCGCTGGCCTGCGCCGGAAGATCGCTCATGGTCCGGGATCCTTCAGGGAGAGGTTGTCGGGGTCGAAGAGGGGACGGTCGGGTTCGACGGTCGCCGCGAAGCGCCGGCCGTACATCTCGACCTCGAGGCGCGTTCCCGGCTCCGCGAGATCGCTGCGGACCATGGCGAGCGCGATGGAGCGCTCGATCCTGTGGCCCCAGCCGCCGGAGGTTGTTTCCCCGACCATCTCGCCGTTGCTCCAGAGCGTGGACATGTAGGGTGCGTCCCAGGGTCCGGCGTCCACGGTGAGGGTGGCAAAGCGCTTGGCGAGACCCTGCTGGCGCTGGTTCTCGAGAGCCCTCTTGCCCTTGAACCCGGCCTTGCTCCATCGCACGAAGCGCTCGAGGCCGCCCTCGAGGACCGTGTAGTCCGTCGAGAGGTCCGCCTTCCAGGCGCGGTATCCCTTCTCCAGGCGCAGGCTGTTGAGCGCGAACATGCCGAAGGGCTTCAGGCCGTGACGGCGCCCGGCCTCCATGAGAGCGCCGTGGACCCGCGGCGTATCCGCCGCGGCGCTGTGGATCTCCCAGCCCAGGGCGCCCGCGTAGGACACCCGGATGAGAAGGATCCGGGCGCCGGCGATCTCGGTGTTCTGCCAGGAAAGCCACGGCAGGGAGAGGTCGGCGTCGCAGAGATCGGCAAAGAGCGCTCTCGAGCGGGGGCCGCAGACGATCTGGCAGCACCGATGTCCCGTCTGGTTCTCGAGCGTGACCGCAGATTCGTTCGGCAGGTGCCGGGTGAGCCAGTCGCGGTCATGCCATTCGGCGGCGCCGGCGCTGATGAGATACATCTCGTCGTCGTCCAGCCGGACGATCGACAGTTCGGTGACGATCCTGCCGGCGTCGTCGGCGAAGTAGCCGAGCCCCAGCCGTCCGGTCTTCGGGATGCCTCCGGTGATCATGGAGCGAAGCCAGTCCGCCGCGCCGTCGCCATGGAGGTGGAACCAGGAGAATCCGGGAAGATCGAGCACGCCCACGGCGTCGCGCACGGCGAGGCATTCCTCGCGGATCCGCGGGAACCAGGGGCCCTCGCGCTCCCAGGTCTGCGTCGCCTCTTGCGAGGTGTCGTCGCCGGGGCGGGCGAACCAGTTGGCGCGCTCCCAGCCGCCGTAGGCGCCCATCTGGCCGCCCAGGGCCCTGATCGCGTCGTGGACCGGCGAGACGCGCTTGTCGCGTCCGGCGGGCCAGGCGTGGTGCGGGAAATGCATCGCGTACTCGTGGGAATAGACCTCTATGCCCTTGGCGACGGCGTGGTCCCTGTCGGCGTAGGACGTGAAGCGGCGGGGATCGCAGGACCACATGTCCCATTCGGTGGCGCCCTCGGTCACCCACTCGGCGAGAACCTTGCCGGCACCGCCCGCCTGGGCGATGCCGAAGGTGAAGACGCAGGCCTCGAAGGCATCCGGCACGCCCGGCATCGGGCCGATGAGGGGATTGCCGTCCGGGGCATAGGGGATCGGTCCGTTGATCGTCCGGCTCACACCGCCTTCGCGCAGCAGCGGCACCCGCGCCATGGCGTCCTCGATGTACCACTCGAGGCGCTCGAGGTCCTCCGGGTAGAGCATGAACGAGAAATCCTCGGGCATCGGATCGTCCTCGCCGATCCAGTGCGCCCTGCAGTTCTTCTCGTAGGGGCCGAGGTTGAGGCCGAACTTCTCCTGGCGCAGGTAGTAGCTGCTGTCGACGTCGCGCAGCAGCGGGAGCTTGAGGCCCGTGTCTTGCGAGTAGGCCTTCAGTTCGGGAATCTCCTCGGTCAGCATGTACTGGTGGGCCATGGCGACGATCGGGACGTCGCGGCCGAACATGGCGCCGACCTCGCCGGCGCGATAGCCAGCGGCGTTGACCACGATTTCGCAGCGGATCTCGCCCCTGCCGCTTTCCACGACCCACTCGCCGGCGTGGCGGCGCACGCCGGTCACCGGCGTGAAGCGGTGAACCCCGGCACCGAGGTCGCGCGCGCCCTTGGCAAGGGCCTGGGTGAGCTGGGCGGGATCGATGTCCCCGTCGTAGGGGTCCCACAGGCCGCCCTCGAGATCATGGGTTTCGAGAAACGGGTAGAGGTCCTTGAGCTCCCCGGGCGCGCAGGTCTTCACGTCCATGCCCTGGTAGCGGCCCATGCCGACCACCCGCTCGAACTCCAGCATCCGGTTTTCCGAATGGGCCAGGCGGATCGAGCCGGTGACATGGTAGTTCATGGGATAGTCCACCGCCTCGGCGAGTCCGCGGTAGAGCTCGGCCGAGTAGCGCTGCATGTTCATGACCGACCAGCTCGCCGAGAAGGTCGGCACGTTGCCCGCCGCATGCCAGGTCGAGCCCGCCGTCAGCTCGTTCCGTTCGAGGAGGACGCTGTCGGTCCAGCCCTGCTTCGCAAGGTGATAGAGGCACGAGGCGCCGACCGCGCCTCCACCGATGATCACCACCCGTGCCGTTGCGGGAAAATCGGCCATGTGAACCCCGTTGTCGACGAGTGCCAGTGTATCGCAGGCAAGGTGTCTCGACACGCCGGAAACGTCAATGTAAGTCTCTTCGGATCGCCGACGAGGGAGGTGCCGCCGTGGCCGATGACATCAAGAGGTGGGGCGATCACGCCATCGTCGCCGACGATCTCCAGGCCTTCCCCGAAGAGATCACCTATGCGGGTGTCCCGAGCTTCCTGCGGCGCCCCTACCGCAAGGACCTCGGCGAGGCCGAGGTCGCCGTGCTCGGCGTGCCCTTCGACACGGCGACGACCAACCGCGCCGGCACCCGCTTCGGTCCGCGCGGCATCCGCGCGGCTTCGGTGCAGCTCGCCTTCGAAAGGCGGGTCTACGGCTGGGACTTTCATCCCGTCGCCGAGATGAAGATCGTCGATCACGGCGATCTCCCCTTCGACTTCGCCAAGCCCGCCGGGATTCCCGACACCATCGAGCGCTACGTCACGTGGATGCTCGAGCAGGATGTCATGGTCCTGTCGCTGGGCGGCGACCACTTCATCTCCTGGCCGCTCATCAGGGCCCACTGCGCCAGGTACGGCCAGCCGCTGTCGCTCATTCACTTCGACGCCCATTCCGACACATGGCCCGACGACCACGAGGACGGCGTCAACCACGGCAGCATGTTCTGGCACGCCACGAGGCTGGGCTACGTCGATCCGGCCACCTCGGTGCAGATCGGCCTGAGGACGCCCAACCCGGACACCATGGGCTACAACATCTTCGATGCGCCCTTCGTCCACCGCCACGGCACCGACGCCGTGATCAAGGAGGTGCGCCGCATCGTCGGCGACACGAAGGCCTATCTGACCTTCGACATCGACTGCCTCGATCCCGCCTTCGCTCCCGGCACCGGCACGCCCGTGTGCGGCGGTCTCTCGTCGCACCAGGCCCGGGAGATCGTCCGCGGCCTCGCCGGCCTCAACGTCATCGGCGCCGACCTCGTCGAAGTGGCGCCGCCCTACGACGTCGCCGAGATCACCGCCCTTGCGGGCGCGACACTCGCCCAGGACTTCCTCTGCGTCATGGCGCGCTCGCCCGCCCGAAACGCTGCCTGAGCGCAAACAACAGCCCTGCGAGCCGGGGGCCGCACGGACTGCGGGGTCACCGCCGCATGCTAACATCGGATGCCGGACAAGAAGGTGGCGACATGTCTGTGACGAAGGGGTTGGCCGCGGCGACGATCACGGCGCTCGCGGTTTTGTGCGGCGTCCGGGCCGCCATGGCGGAAGAAGGCGGCAGCTTCAAGGCGCTCTCGAGCCTGGATGCCCGCTACGCCGCGATCCAGCATGTCGACGGGCTGATCGTCGGCAGCCTTACCGAGGGGACCGTGACCGTTCTCGAGAGCAGCGGCGGTCTCTTTGTCGCGGGAGCCCACAGCAATCTGGCCTGCGTGGTCTACAGGAAGATTTCGGCCGAGGGACTGTAGGACGACGACGGGGCCTGCACGTCGACCAGTGCCGCAGGCGACATGCTGTATTCCGAAGTGACGAGGCGCGCGAGCGGTGTCGGCAGCGTCGAGCTGCTGGGCGGCACCGGCCGGTTTGCCGGCGTGACCGGCAGTTGCACGTACGAGTCGACCAGCCTCGCTCAGGACCGGGTCGTGACGATGTCGGACTGCACCTGGAGCCGCTCCGCCGAACAGGAGTGACGGCCGGCGGATCGGAAAATCACCTCGGCGCCGGCCCGACGATGAGTTGCGCAGGGCTGTTCGGAGGTGCTGGCACCAGCCTGTTCTGGCGCGGCATCGCCGCCCGTTCCAGGGAGCGCTTGGCTGCGACTGTCCCTCCGTGACCGGCTGCATCCTGTGCGGGCACAACACCGCATCGGGGTCGCGGCAAAGGGCACGCATCGGGAACGACTGTCATGCCACCCTATCCACATGTCCGATCGCTGCAGCTTCAGAATTTCAGGGGCATTGCCAGGCTGAACCTTCGGTTCGGTGATTCGCTGACGCTGCTGGCCGGCGTCAACGGTGTTGGCAAGACTGCAGCAATTGAGGCTCTTCTTGGAGCAGTAGACGAAGTCTGGAACCGGCTGTCTCCCGATCGCAGGGAAACGTTGTTCAGGCCACGCGGAGATCTGCTGCGATACGGTGTTCGCGAGGGGCGGATTGCAATTGAGCTGGCCCTTGGTCAGAACACGAGAACCACGATCACCATGCCCCTCCAGAACAATGGCCTGGGAAGGATATGCGGTTCGCAGGATGAAGCGTTGAAGGGGCTGCGCGGAACGGTATCTCCTCTGCCTCTGGTCGCAAACTATGGCCAGGATCGTAACGGTGGGGCGGAGTCATTCAGGTATCGGATGTCTTCCGACGCCAGCCGTGATGCAGCACTCAATGCAGGTTCCCGCGCCCTGTCTGAAAGTGACGAAGCGCGGGAAGCTGCGGAACGCCGTGGTCCTGACCATAGGGATCCGGAAGTTCGCGCCGTTCAGGAGGTCCTGAAGAGTATCGCCGGAGGTTCGATCCTTCCGGGATCCGGGAAACCGGACGGCAGCAGGGACCGAACGCTCTTCCTCAGAAGAGACCGTGGGCCCGATACCCCGTTCGAATCGTTGTCCGGCGGCGAGCAGGCGTACTTCCTGCTTGCGGTCGACCTGGCGCGGCGCCTGCTCCTGGAGTTTCCGGGCCGCACGCTTGCCGAGGCTCCGGGTATCGTCTGCATCGACGAGATCGAGCTCCATCTGCATCCCGCCTGGCAGCGCACAATCCTGACATCCCTTGTGGACCTGTTTCCCCGGTGCCAGTTCATTGTCACCACCCATTCGCCACAGGTCATCGGCAGCGTCGCTGCGCGGCACGTGCGGTTGCTCTCCTGTGACGAGAACGGCGTCATCGACGCTGCCGAGCCGGCCGCCTCCATGGGTCGCGACAGCAACCATGTGCTCAAGGGGATCATGGATACGCCGGAGCAGGACCCCGAAGTCGACGGTTTGTTCGCGAAGTTCGATCAGCTGGTCGATGAGGGCGCCCTCGACGAAGCGGACCGGGTTCTTGACACGCTGGACGAGCTCATCGAAGGCCGGTCGTCCCGGATTTCCCTTCGCCGGGCAAAGTGCAGGCGCCTGCGCAGAGCGCCCGGTTGAGAGAATCTGCGAAGCGTTCCGGGTCTGGAAGACGGGTCACCGCGCCGCAGGCGTCGAACTCCGCAACGGGAAACCGTTTCGGAGGCATGGATCGCATTCAGGAGCTGCGGTGTGGAGGTCCGGCACTCTGCAAGCCCCTGCCGAACAACCACCAACCCGGCCCCTCCGCAGGGCCAGGCGGCACGCCTTCACACGGACACGGTGGGCGATTTCAGCGGAACCTGGCTTCGTAACTCGTTGCAATCAGGGATACATGTTTTTCGAGCGGCGGGACGAGCTGGAAGGCCCGGGGTTCGCGCGCGAAGTTCCACAGGCGTAGCAGGCACCATTCACCCGGCCGTTCTTCGGCGACTGCAAGCTCGTTCCGCGTGATATGGAACGGCGTGCGCTCCCAGCCGTTTGTGGTCTTCACCTCGATCAGCCGGGACCGGCCCTCCTGCGAAAAGCTCGCGATGTCGTACCCCGCCCCGTCGCCTTCCTCCTCGGACACCCACTTGACGCGCTCCGCCAGGTCCGGACGGCCCACCGCAGCCAGGTTCTCCTTCTCGTGGGCCAGCGCACATTCCTCGCCGGCACGTCCCAGGGCACGGTTGCGCTCATCCCGCCCCGCCACATCGAACTTCCGCGCGACCGCCCGCATGTGATCGAGTCCCTTCGGGGGCGGCTCGTTGCTGACCGTGGGAGGCGGTCCCACGAACAGTCCGGCAGGCACCTCAAGGAGGCTCGCCGCACTCTTGCGCTGGATGGGTGCGAGATAGTCCCCGCGGTGGTCGAGCCAGCGCGCGACAGCCTCGACGAGCGATCCCTGGAAATTCAGAGCGGGCTTGTAGCCGTCGATCCATGGCTGCCCGAGCCACTGCAGCACGGCGCTGATGTTCTGGTGCTTGTACTCGATCGAGCCGCGACCACGGCCGGTCCGTTTGTGAAGAGCACGGTTGTGGCCAGCCTTGCTGAAGGGCCGTCCCGCCAATTCGTCCGCGAGCATCGCGAAGTAGTCCGCAACGATCAGGTCGTTCTCTTCGTCGGTCCAGGGATCGCCCGCCATCGTGCCAGGCTAGCGCCGTCCGGCAGGCCACATCAAGTCAGTCCAGCCGGCCCATCAATCCCGGAAGATGTCCGGGGCAACGAGATAGCGTCCGGCAAACGCGGCAAGATCCCGCTCTGTCCCGGACAGACATCCGTATTGATGAAATCGGTTTCGTCCCCATGCCAGCCGCCAACGCGGGCGGAATGGCACCTTCAGATCTCGGCCCTTGATTCCGCCGCTCCTGGCGTGGCCGGCGGCATCGTCTTCGAACGACCGAAGACGATGCCGAGGCGATGATCTCATCGGTGGGATACCCCCGAAGCCATAAGAGTGCCGATTGCTCTGCGGGGTCTGAATGCACGTCTGGCCAGGGCTCGCTTGCGGCAGCAAGGAGCGCATCGGGGGAAACCTGTTGACCGGTCCATCCGGGTACGCGGACCGAGACACGTCGGCCTGTGGCGCCGGTGCGGTGCAACACCTTCCGTCTTCGTCGCCTCGTTCGGCTGGCTCATTCCGGCCCCGCCTTCTCTCCAACGCCCGCCAGGAGCGGCATCTGTGCTACGTATGGAACGGTCAACGTGTCGAGACCGTCTACGAGAAGCGTGCGATCGGCGATGACGGCCGGCCCTGACCTCGTTGCAAGTCAGTTGACGGGGACGCGTCCTCGTGGACTGGTTGGCCCGAGCAAGAGCGGGGCGCAGTCACCGCCCCAGACGAAACCTTACCGAGCAAACTGCGCGGAACAATCCTTCAAGGCGCTGACATCAGTGCCTATTCAGGGCGTGGGGTCGGATGCCAACCTGTTATGCTCATAGGAACGGTTCGATCAGGGTTGACGTCGAGAAGGTGGAAGATCCGGCTCTGTATCGGTTTGGGGCGGATGGCGGCGGCAAACTTCGCCTCGTGGATGCCGGGCTGCTGCACAGTGTTGACGACGACGCTTGAGAGATCGTCGAGCGGGGTATGGGGGCAGTGGATCGGAAGGCCACCTGTTCGGTCGCGCCTTGCGCCCGGGCGATGCCTCGGTTTTCTCGACCGGCGTAGCGTGGTCGTACCGTGTGCCGGTCTACCTGCCGGGGCCGGTTACCGCGCAACAGAGAATCGGAAGGGGGCGTTCAAGCCTGATCACGGAACAAGTTTTCCAGCCAGCGCGCGAACCGCGTCGCGAGTTCTCCGGAGATATCCAGGTCACCCGCACGGATGGCGGTGCCCATACGCCTCGGCTTCTCTCTCGCCGCGAGCCATGCATAGACCTGCGCTCGCGCGATCTTTCCCTCGGAGAACGGTCGCTGCTCCACCGGTATGGAGTTGATGTAGCACTTTGACCGCGGCCAGACCGGATCGGTGCACGGGATCATTCCCGCGACAAAATCCTCGATTTCGCCGCAGGACCCGTTGTCGGGCCACAACCAGACACCGACCCGAGGCTCGCCGTCGACAATCGTTCCGCACGGCGTTGGATCTCCCATATTCAAATCTGGACATCCGCGCCGAAGACGATTCCCCACCGCCGCCCAGCGGTCCGCCGGACGATCGTTCGCGTCCACCACAATTCCGACAACTTGCCGGCCGGGGGCCTTGAGTTCAGGACTGATTGCATCGCACAAGCGAGAGAAGCCATCCTTGTCCAGGATGTCGAACGGGGGGTCTACGTTAAACCGAAGTTCCCCCTGATTTTCAGCTGATACTCGGGTCAAGTCGTTGATTCGGCGTGGCTTGTCTGCTTATCCGGTCGTTGTAGTGTACCCATGTATTGATGTAGATAATGCTTGACATATGGAGGCGTGGTGCCTATAGTCAGTAGCCATGTACATCGAAGCCGTCCCCAACCGTTCATCCCCGCCCGCCATCCTGTTGCGCGAATCCTGGCGCGAAGACGGCAAGGTCAAGAAGCGCACCCTCGCCAATCTCTCCAGGTGGCCCTCCGCCCTCGTCGAGGGACTGCGCATCCTGCTCAAGGGAGGCACCGCCGTGCGGCGCCTCGACGAGGCCTTCGACATCGTCCGTTCCCTGCCCCACGGCCACGTCGCCGCGGTGCTGGGAACCGTAAGGAAGCTGGGCCTCGACAGGCTGATCGATCCGAAGCCCTCGCCACGGCGCAACCAGGTGCTGGCCATGATCGCGGCGAGGATCCTCGAGCCCGCCTCGAAGCTCGCCACGGCCAGGGGCCTGGCCGAGGCCACGGCGGTCAGCACCCTGGGCGAGGTCCTCGATGCGGCGTTCGACGAGGACGACCTCTACGGCGCCATGGACTGGCTCCTCGAGCGCCAGGAGAGGATCGAGCGGGGTCTGGCGAAGCGCCACCTCGGGGAGGGCTGCCTGGTGCTTTACGATCTCACCTCGGTGTGGATGGAGGGGACGAGGTGTCCCCTGGCCCGGCGCGGTCATTCCCGGGACGGGAAGAAGGGCAAGCTGCAGATCGAGTTCGGCCTGCTGTGCGACCGGGACGGCTGTCCGGTATCGGTGGAGGTCTTCCCCGGCAACACGGCGGATCCGGCCACCGTGGCCTCGCAGATCGCCGCGCTGCGGGAGCGCTTCTCGCTGTCGAGGGTCGTTCTGGTGGGGGACCGGGGGATGCTGACCGAGGCGCGGATCCGCGAGGAGGTGAAGCCTGCGGGCCTGGACTGGGTCAGCGCCTTGAGGGGACCGGCCATCCGTTCACTGGTGGAGGCCGGCGAGGTGGAGATGTCGCTCTTCGACGAGAGGGACCTGGTGGAGATCGCCAGCGACGCCTACCCGGGCGAGCGCCTCATGGTGTGCCGCAATCCGCTGCTGGCCGAGGACCGTGCCCGCAAGCGCCAGGAGCTGCTCGAGGCCACCGAGGCCCTGCTCGAACCGATTGCCGCGGCGACGCGGCGCGACAAGCGCCGTCTCACGGGTGCCGACAGGATCGGCGAGCGGGTCGGCAAGGTCATCGGCAAGTACAAGGTGGCGAAGCACTTCACGTGGTCCATCGATGACGACGGTGTCTTCACGTATGAGCGCGATGAGGCCGCCATCGCCGCCGAGGCCAGGCTCGACGGCCTCTATGTGATCCGCACCAGCCTGCCGGAGAGCGAGATCGACGGCCCCGGCACGGTGCGCGCCTACAAGCGGCTGAGCTCGGTGGAACGGGCCTTCCGCAGCCTCAAGACCGTGGATCTCAAGGTCCGTCCCGTCTTCCACCGCACCGCACCCCGGGTCCGCGCCCACGTCTTCCTGTGCATGCTCGCGTACTACGTGGAATGGCACATGCGGCTGAAACTCAAGCCCGTGCTGTTCGACGACGAGGACACGCAAGGCGCCGAGGCCCGGCGGCCGTCCGTGGTGGCGCCGGCACAGGCCTCGGCGAGCGCCCGGGCCAAGGCGGCAACGAAGACAACGCCCGACGGCGATCCGGTGCACAGCTTCCGCACTCTCCTCGGCGATCTCGCCACCATCACCCGCAACACCGTCGCACCCCGCCTGCCGGGCGCCGAACCCTTCCAGATCACCACGCGGCCCACGCAACTCCAGAAGAAGGTGTTCAAACTCCTGGGCGTGAAGCCATGACGTACCCAGTAACGCGCCACTGAAGCCTATCGAATGTCACTCATATCAACCACTTGCGCTTGATCGGCGCTGGAACTTCGGGTTAAAGCGCTTCCGATAGAGATGTTCGACTACATGCCTGTCGTTTTGTCCTTCCACGAGGAGAACTCGTTTCTTCGACGGCAGAGGTGATCCTGCACCAGTCACCACCTTACCTCACCTCAATGCCGTCCCGGGCGACGATGCCGAGTTCGTCCTCGGGATACTCCACCGCAAGAAGCCGGTCGTCGCCCTTTCGTTCGAGGCGAACGAGAACGCCTTCGACGGCATCTATGTCAACTGCAGCTTGTGCGAAACCACGGACGCAATCCCAGCTGTGGGTCGTCGCCAGCACCTGGACGTTGTTGTCCTGCGCGGTCTTTAGCACCATGCGCCAGAGGTCGTGCTGCAAGGTATGATGAATGCCGTTCTCCGCCTCATCGATCAGCAGGAAGCCCTCCCTGCTGTTCGCGAGTGCAACGGCGACACCGAGCAGCCGCACCGCTCCGTCGCCGAGACTCTTGAGCGGAACCGGCAGACTGTGCCCTTTGAGCCTGACGACCAACCGGCGACCGTTCGGCAACTCCCCACTCCGTGCGCCTTCCCCGACCACAGCGACACGACCTGCTTCCTTCTTGATTGCCAGGTTCATGGCGCGTATGACCCGATCCTCGTCGTCCGTCAGGGCGACCCTGTCCCAGAGCCGCGCCAGGTCACTGCTTTCCGGCATCCCTGGCCCGAGAGATTCGCAGGCAAGTTCTGATGGAACCTCGTTGCCGCTTTCCGCAAACATCTGCACCAACTCACGGGGGAAGAGCGTCGGTCCAGGTGGCAACAACTCCACGGAACTTCCAAACGCCACCTTCATAACCCGAACTCCGCTGCCCATGGACTTCTCAAAAAGCGCTTTCATCAAGGAATCGGGCTCTTCTTTCAGTGTAGTGATCCCGATCCGGAGCTGATCGTCACCGCCCAGCGGTCCGATCAAGATATCAGGACGTTCTGATGTGTCCCGACCGTGAAAGAGCGCCTTCCCGTCGAACAACGACACGTCGGTCATGTCCGCATCCGCGCCCACGGTGATTTCTTCCCGGTTCACCAAGAGTGTGGTCAGAGCGGACAGACGACCTCGGGACGCGTAGATTCTCACCGCATCGAGCACCGTCGTCTTGCCGACACCGTTCCTGCCCGCAATGAGGGTCACGCGTCCCAACCGCGGGATGGAGAGCTTCTGCACTCCCCGAAACCCCTCGATCGAAAGGTTCGGAAGATGAAGACGCTCGTCCGGACGTGCGCCCGTTCCAGGCCCGGTGCTCTCGGATGACTTCCAATCCCGTGTCATTCCGGCACCTCGATTCCAATCGCTTCCAACGCCTCCATTCGACCATACCACGAACCGGGAAGCGATGAGTCGACCAACGCGTTCAAGCTCACACCGGCAGCCTGCCTCTCGAAACGGAACGGCTCCCCCGTTCCCCCCGATCTTGCGGCGACGACCACGGGAGCGCTTCAACAACGCCACCTTCGCCCTCACGCGAGCTGCCTTGCGGCCCTCGATAGTCGATACATACCTCCCATAAGCGCCTCGTCGATGCTCTCGGAGCTGAGTGCCACTACTGAGGCGCAGCTTCGCTTCGGCGGGAGGCCGGAGCATCAAGCGCTAACGTTCATTGCAGTGGTGTATCCATCTAGACGGCAATCGGTAATGGATCCTCGCAGGCCCTCAAGAACATCGCCGGGGGGCTTTCAACCGGACATGCTTAACTCATGACTTGTGAGCGTTTACGCCATGGTTCATGAAGATCGGACTGAGACACGTGTCGGCGGCAGCGATCGTCTGGCTGAGATCGGCGCTCGCGGCTGGCGGGCAGACACGAGCTTCGCTGGCTCGAGAGCTGTGCCGGCGGGAGAACTGGCGTAACCCCAAGGGCGATCTGTGCCTGGCCTCGGCCCGCGTGGCGCTGCCCAGGATCGCGAGCGAGCTTGACCTTGCCCTGCCGCCGTCGCGGGGCGCGCCGCGGCGCCGGCCGGCGCCCCGGGACGACCCGGACCTGGCTGTCGCCTGTTCCCTCGGGGACCTCGGCGAGGTCGAGGTGACGCCGCAGGCCGCAGGCGAGGCGCCGCTGGCGCGGGCGATGCTGGCGACCTGGCATCCCGAGGGCGAGGCTCGCACGCCGGGGGCGCGTGTGAGCTACTGGATCCACTCGCCGCGCCTGGGCCGTCTGGGACTGCTGGTGTTCTCCGCCGCCGGCTGGCACCAGAAGGCCCGGGACACCTTCATCGGCTGGTCGCAGAGCGCCCGCGACGCCCATCTCGACAAGCTCGTCGTCAATGACCGGTTCCTGCTGCTGCCTTCGGTCAGGGTCGAGGGACTGGCCTCCCATGTCCTCGCTCTTGCCGTCAGACGCCTGCCCGGGGACTGGCAGGCGAAGTACGGCGTCAGGCCGTTGCTGGCCTACACCTACGTCGCCCCGGAGCATGCCGGCACCAGCTACCTGGCGGCGGGCTGGCAGTGCTGCCCGCAGCGCACATCGGGGAGGACGGGCGTCAGGCGCAGCGTCTGGATGAAGCCCCTGGCCGACGACTGGCGCAACGTGCTGTGCCGGGAGCCGGAGGTTCGTCCGGGGACACGGCCGGCGGCGGCCGGCGATGCCGACTGGGCCGAGCGGGAGTACGGCCGCGGTCGCTTCAGCGATGTCCGCGTCGGCAAGCGCGTTGTCATGATGGGCCGGGCATGGAACGATCGTCCCGGAGCGCCGCTGCCGGTGATCTTCCCCGGGGAAGCGGAACAGAAGGCGGCCTACAGGCTGTTGTCGAACCCGAGGGTGAAGATGGACGGGATCGTTGCCGCACACAAGGAGGCTGTCGTGGAGCGTTGCCGCGGGGAGGCTCTGGTTCTGGCGATCCAGGACACCTCGTTCCTCGACGACGGCGGGCTTGACGCCACCGAGGGCCTGATCGACATCGGCGGCGGCGGCTCCGGGGCCCTGGGCCTTGGAGCCCATGCCGGTGTGGCCTTCAGCGCCGGCGGCCGTCCTCTGGGTCTCTTCCACTTCGACGCCGACTTCCGGGCCGGGGAGGCCTCGCTGCGCACGGGCGTGGAGAGCGCACGCTGGCTCGACGGCTACGACGCTGCCGTGGCTCTCAAGGGAGCCTGTGCGGCCACGCGGGTGGTGATGGTGTGCGACCGCGAGGGCGACTTCCGGGATCTTCTGGCGCGCGGCGCTGGCGGAGATGTCGGTCTTCTGGTGCGCTCGAACAGGAGCCACCGCCGGCGCGTGCTGTGTGGCGCCGCCAGGGAGAACCTGTGGGAGCACATGGCGGGCCGGGACGTCGTCGCCACGAAGAGCATCGACATCGACGCCTGCGGCGGTCCGCGCCGGCGCCGGGCACGCAAGGGCGTCGCCCTCGACATCCGCGCCGCCAGGGTCGCGCTCCTGCCACCGGGGGACAGGAAAGGCTCGTCTCCCCTTTCCATGCTCGCCGTGAGGGTGACGGAACGCCATCCGCCCCAGGGCCGCGAGCCGCTGGACTGGCTGCTTGTCTGCAGCGAGGGCGAGGCCACGGCCGAGGCGGCTCTCGAGATCGTCTCCCTCTACGAGAGGCGATGGTGGATCGAGGAGTACTTCAAGGCCCTCAAGGCCGGCACCCGGATCAAGGACCGGCGTCTCGATCAGGCCGACGACCTGAGGAAGTGTCTCGCCTTCGACGCCATCACCGCCTGCCTGGTCATGGACATTGAACGCACCGCCCGAGAGCACCCCGACACCCCGGCGCGCGAGGTCGTGCCCGAGGACGTCATCAAGGTGTTGAGGATGCACATGACCGTCGACAAGCGCTACAGGTCACGCGCGCCGCCGGAGCCCTCCATCGCCGACTTCGCCGTCGACACCGCACGCCTGGCAGGCTTCACGCCAAAAAAACGCCAGCCCCTGCCGGGGACCGGGAAACTTTGGCAGGGGTATCTGATCCTCCTCAACTTCGTCGAAAACTACCGCATCATGATGCAAATGGAACGTGAATGACGGGCTGACAAATCGATCAAAATCGCCAGAGTCGAAAGCGTCCGGTTGAAAGGGGCACGGCCCTTGCAGCCATCAACGCGATCTGTGGAACCGACTGTCCTTTGCCAAGGGTAGACGACCGGTGAGATCTCCGCCGCACGGTTGCCAGGGCAGCGAAAAGTCAGCCTTCAGCCGCGCCTCGAGGGTGCCACGTGTTGGGTGTGCCCGCCGCGCCAGAGTACTTTCAAGGCAAACGAGTCGTCAGGGTCCGATTGCAGGACCGCCTGAAGCTCGTGGAAGGTGTTGACATTGAGATCGACGGATTCCCGCGAAACTTTGAAGGCGCACACGATCTGTGACAGCGCGACAAGTACCACTACCAGAAGTAGGCAGTTGAGCAGGTGGACGGCTTTGTGATCACCAGACAAGCCAGCGGTGGCGGAATAGATGGCCGAATATACTTCGAGCGACGAGGCTACCCTGATCTCCGGTTCATGGCGACTGAGGTCAGGGGCATACAGGTTCCATATCTACGGATGCAACTGATTACTGTTGCGGATATACTGGATATACTGGAGGGCAAGCGATTCGAGATACCGGGGCCAGTTCATGGGCGCGACAATCCGCAATGCGAGTTGCGGTTGCCATCAAAAGGGGCAGCAAAATGATCAAAAGCATTGTCAGCAACGTCATTGCGGGTCTTGCTGTCCGTGTTGTCGTCTCGATTAGGGATCGGAGTCTGGAATTGGCTCACAGACGGCAGCCTAATCAGGAGTCTTGGCGGGGCGGTCGTCGAGGACATTGTGAAGCTTGAAAGCCAAAAACTGCAATGCAAAGCATTCCCAACGGAGGAGTTTGAACCTTCCGCACAATGCACTGCGGACACCTTCAAACTAGTAGAATGGTGCTCAGGCGATTGCAGTGAAGATGACGCCAGGGTTACGATTTGCTGCGCCACGATCACCTTGGCTAACTAGTGCTCGCCAGAGAACCCCTGACTTTGGCGACGCAGGAGCGAGCGGCGCGTGATCGCGGCGCCGGATCGGACGTATTTTTCACCAGCATTCAGGGGTGAATCGGGGGGCTGGCGGTCGCTTCAGCGGATTTCGCACAAAATCTGCGGTGATTGCCGGCGTCCGCACGAGCCTCCCCGTTGCCGCCTTGCCGGCGGGTCCCTGCAGACAGGATTGTCGGGGGAGCGCCGTCAGGCGGCGAGGCGTCGTCGCCGGGCACGCCTGCGCAGCAGCAGGCCGATGCGGTGGATGTTGAAGGCCACGATCGAGAGCGCCACCGCACGGGCGAAGCCCTCGGCCCCGAAGGCGCGGACCCGGTCCAGACCCCGCTGCTCCAGGTTGTTGATCGCCGATTCCACCGCCGGGTGCTGCCGGCGCATGGCGATGAACTCCTCGTCCCCCTCGCGTTCCCGGTCCGCCGTCGACAGGCGTCCCTTGCGCGGCAGCACGTTGTGGTCCAGCAGCTCGTCGAGGCGGACGCGGTTTGCGGGACTGTGGAAGCCGCGGTCGAAGCTGCACAGGCGCAGATCGGGGAACCGTGCCTGCGCCGCCTCGATCATCCCCACGGCGTGGTCGACATCGCTGCCCTGCCACATGATCTCGTGATGCAGAATGAAGCCGTGGTTGTCCTCCAGGACGCACAGCGGAACCCCGAGCTCCACCGGGCAACCGGCCTTGCCCTTCGAGATCCACCGCGTGTGGGGCTCGAAGACGGAGAACACCTTCTCGGCGTGCGGGATCGTCTCGCCCTTGAGAAGACGGCGGTCCACCTGGTCGATCTGGCGCTCCGCATGGGCGAGATAATGCTCGACTTTCAGGATGATCAAGGAGTCCGCGCCATGGCGGGCCAGGTCGACGAGCGAGCCCTGCGCCCGCGCCACCAAGTCCCGGCAGCGGTCGAGATACGCTTCGACCAGATGCGGATGCTTCTTCGCCCGGCGTGTCGAGCGCACCCGGTTGAACAGCGCCTTGACCACCCGCGTCAGGTGCTGCCACTGGCGCCAGCCGTCGACATCGTGCCGCGCCGCCGCGCGGCCCACCTCGCGAAGCAGGCAGCGCATCGCGTCCCACAAAAGGTTCACGTCCGTGGGATAGTGAACGTCCGTCTCGACCACGAAGGAGTCACAGCGCCCTCGCAACGGCTCGCCAGGCTTTTTTCTTGCGACCGCATGGCCGCTCTCCACCACCAGTTGTCCCACCTCGGCCAGCAGCTCCGGACGCAGCAGGCAGACGTTGTCCACCACCGTTTGATACTCGTACATCTCCTCGTCCGTGACACCGCCGTGGCCCAGAAAGCGGCGCAGCGTCCTGTGCTGGTTCACCAGCTCGTGCAGGCGGTCCCAATCGCAGCCCAGCCCCTGCATCACCACGCCCATCACCAGGATCCGCCACATCTCCATTCCCGGGCGCCCGACCGTGCGGTCGACCCCGGGAAGGACGTGCTCCTCGAGAAGCGCGAACAGCCGCTTGCGCGTGTCCTCATCGCCGTAGAGGTGCTGAAGGCCCTGCAGGAGTGCGGGGATGTCGTCCCGGGACTTCAGGTCGAGATCGATGTCCTCGATGCGGATCTCGCCCAGTTCCATCTGTGGATTGCGGACATGTCTCATGGCGCCAGCTCGCGAAGATTCCCGAAAAAAGCCCGATTCAGCGCCCCACAGCACGAAATCCGCGCCAGAGCGTGAATCTTCACCCTCAGATATCACGAAATATCACGCCATGTCAACACTTTAGGGTTTTCTGGCAAGCACTAACTAGGCTTGCAGTTCGCATAAGCTCCTATCTACTAATCCCGTTTGATTTTACGCAGAGGACAGAAGACTCGGAGAAACGGCAGAGGGTATTGAAGGGATTGGTGGAGAATTACGCCGCGGAAGACGGCAGGAAGCCGCCGGAGGGGAGCGAGTGTGTCAGATGCAGCCGAATCAGCTGCCAATCTCCCCGCACGATTTCAAGACTGACCGCTTCATATCGTACTCTCCGATGAGCAACGTCCGAAGGATCGCACTCACAGACTCAGAGACTTCGCTGGGCTTCATCCCTGCGCCCAATGCGACGGGTATGGCTTTCGTCAGTTTGCGCGCGCACACGATTGCTTCCAGCTCGATCACCAGGCACTCGTGATAGAGCCGGCTTTCATCGCTCGCAAAGTCGTGATTTTCCTCGACGGTCAGGCAACGTGTGAGGTCGAAATCCTCGTCGGGATCGAAACCGGCAGCATCCATGTGTATCGCGACCGCAGCCGCACCGACGATCGCGACGCCGAGAAGGAATGCGGAAAGCGAACTGCGGCCTCTCACCGACTCGTCTCCCTGCGCCAGGCGGGATACCGGGCGTTTGCACCAAGTACGAGCGGGCGTGAGGCCTACCGGTTCGCTGAGCACGAGAAACCATCCCCGCTGCAAGGACTGTTCTACTCAGCGGGAGATCCGGCGCAGCAGCCGGGCTCGCGTTTGGTGCAGGAGAAGCGTGGGGTCTGTCAGCGGGGGAGTCAACCGCAGGAGGAACCAATAATCAAAGGGTTCCCCGTATTCAATCCCGCAACAGGATCTGAAAGGCGCAACCCGGTGAAGCTGGCGCAGGCGGGCGCTGCTGTACCAACCGGACTACGGCGAGGCTCCCATCGGCGGCAAGGGCAAGACCGTGCAGGTCGACGAGACGCTGGTGGGCGGCATCACCAAGGGCAAGGGCCGCGGCTACCGGGACAACAAGACCATCGTCGTCGGCATGATCGAGGAAAGCGGCGACGCCATCGCCAAGGTCGTCCCCGACGTCAAGAAGCGGACCCTGCATCCCGTCATCGAGGAACACGTCGAGAAGGGAACGCACGTCGAGACCGACGAACTGTCCTCCTACGGCGGACTCGCCGAAAAGGGCTACACGCACGGCGTCGTCAACCACTCGGCTGGCGAATACGTCGCGGCGGACGGCACCAACGTCAATGCCGTCGAGAATTTCTGGAAGCACTTGAAGGCCGCGATCCGGTCCACCCATATCAGCGTCTCGCCTCAGCATCTCGAGAAATACGTCAAGGAATTCGAGTTCCGGTTCAATCGCCGGATGCGTCCCGAGACGATGCTCGACGAGCTTCTGACCCGGTTCCCGGAGTGGAAGAAATCCTGATCGCCGCGTCCAGCCTCTCCATGTCGCCGGGTGGGTCGTTCTCGTGCTCCTTCAGGAATTCTCTCATCTTGCCCTTGCGGGCGTCATTGAGGGTGATCTTGGTGGTGCTTCCGGTCATGACTTGGCCCAATCCGGCAGAAGTCCGTCGGTCTCCTCAATGCGGGAACGAACGCCGATGCGTTCCTTCATCCATCCGGCGAGGTCTTCGGTGCACGGCAACGTGCGGTGGTCGCCGGAGGTTGCATCGTGCGGAAGATCGCATGTGCCGTCCGGGTTCCCGACAAGGGGTTTCCTGCACGTCTCTATGAGCGCCGCGAACTGGTAGACCGAACACGCCTCTTGATCTTGCTCGTCAGGCACTTGTCGGTTTCCCGCAATCGGCTCCGCTCCTTCAGGAGAGCCAGAACCTCGGCGTCTTTCTCATCCTGCGTCATGTGCGCATGGTCAGGAAAACGTGCGAAATGTCAACGTCACGTCTCGGTTAGGTGACTGTGTTGGGGAGGGGGTTGACAGTGACATTTGGCCTCCGCCATCGTGCTCCTGTGTTGCCAACGGGGCCTCCCGCTATGCCGGGTTGCCCGCTTCCGTAATGGGGCGCTCCCCGCGCTTGGCGAATAGGCGGGGTGCATCACGATAGCCTCGTGTGGCAATGCAACGGCCCGGCGCCTTGCCGGGCTGGCCGACATCCTTCGGCGGCCGGAACCGGGTTGCAGCCCGGCTCCGACCAAGCAAAGGGGTCTCGGTGTGCCGGGAGAGCAAGACCGAAACCCCATCGCTACGGGCAACGCTAAGATTGCCCGTACTATGTCAAGAAGTGTGCTCTCCCACCGGATTGAGGCAGCGCATGGGAAGTCTCGACAACTATCATCTCCTCATCATGGAACGGCTCGAATCCGGAGAAATGGAGTTGGGCGTCAGCAAGATGGCCGGGGCCAGTCCGCGATCCATCGCCTTCTCCAGGTTCTGGACAACGTTCCCCCTTCTGGTCACGACCGCTTACATCGTGGTTCCCGCAGGCTCTTACATCGCGGTGCCCGAGTTGGCGCAATCCGGCCCGCCATGGTGGGGATTTATTGTATTCGCGCCCGTCACCTTTGTCGTGGCCGTCTTGATCAGACGGAATCGGAGTATGTCGAAGGCCCGTCGATTGGCTAGTGCCGATCCGTTGATGTTTGATCGGCTGTGGGATGAGGGTGCGCTGTCTCTCAGGCTGGCCGGATCGGAACATGTCTGTATGTCGCCGGGTGGAGACTACAGGCTGTTCGTATGGCGGCGCTGCTTGCGTAGGAAAGCCACTCCTGCGGAGCGCTGACCGATGCGCCGGTTTATCATGGGCCTGTCGATCCTGCTGTTCCTTGGCATCGCGGCCGCGATGGCGCTCAGTTTCCTCTTCAACGCGATTGAAGTGATGTACCAGGCATCGAAGGAAGATCCTGTCCTGTACGCTCGCTTCAAGAACAATCCCATCGAGGATCTGGGCTATGCAGGCGCCGCGCTTATCGCCAGTTGCGGCGTGCTTCTGGTCTGCCTCAAGTATGTACTGCGGAAGGCTGACGACGACAGTGGCGGGGATGATGGCGAGAATGGGAAGCTGGATGACGACGCAGCGAGAATGGAAGAGTGGAAAAGAACTCACAGAGTAAAAAAGGCCGACCCACCGAAGCGAACCGACCCTTTCTGACTGCGACCCTCGATCAGCCATGTCGCCGCCCCTTCGTCACTAGCGAGGCCACTCTGGTGACTCCTGATCCTCAAACTCTTGCAGGTCCCATTCCCACGCCGTGGGGTCTTGGTCGTCGTAATCGGCGCGGCGCTGACGTAAACCGGACGGAGTGTTGAGAAACGCCAGTGCGGCATCCGATGGGCCTTCATTGCGGAAGCGCTCCGCCAGCGCCACGACGCACGAAGGTCTCTTTTGTTCGATGCGCCGCCACCATGAAGTCGCTATAGACGGCTATCGCCTTTTCGACAGTTGACGCCCGATCAATGAGCCTCGAGGCGACCGGCCCGTTCCCGGTGTTGCGGCGAAATGCACCCTGGTCAGCGTAGTAGTCCCACCAGACACCCACGCCGCCGAGCCATCGCCACTTGCGGTGTTCCAGCCAGAACGTGATCGGAATCGCCGCCATCATCAGGACGGCGGCCACGAGCCACACGTAGCCGGACAATTCGGGAAACACCCGTTCCACGCCTATAGCCGCCGCGCCGAGCGAACCCTCGGCGATGACCAATCGGGACGGTTTCCACATCCAGCCATCATGATCCCCGGTATACGTATGTCAAGGGGATACAGCCGGTAGTTTTGGCATCGGTTGGGCTGTCAAAGAACATTTTTTGGCGCATCGGATTCGTTTCGTCTGCTTGCCGCAGGCGGCGAGCAGAGCGTTACTTTCACCCAAAACGAATTGCCTGATCATGTGGTCGGCACATACGAATGGGAGCACACTATGAATGGCAATGGGCATGGAACCCGGATCGACGTGGATGATGATGGGCTCCATGGAATGGGCGCAAAGATCGCCTGATGGCAGATGCTTTCGGGAAGGCAATCTCAAAACAACATGTCACCGTACATTCCACTGTATTGCCGCAAGAAGACATAGTTGTTGCTGGTTGCGGTTTCCGAAATATCTAGTACCACTGCATTCCGGGATGTTGAAGGGTGCACCGCATCGCCAAATTGCGTTACCTTAATCAATCGTTGGCTTGCCGAGCAGTCCAGAAATCACTTACCCGATCCGTTCTGCGGCGGTCTCGGTCTCGAGGTCTCCCGTGTGAGCGCAGCGCAAAGTCATGGTCGTCTTACTGTGACCAAGAAGACGGGCGACCACAGGGAGCGGCGTTCCCTGCATGACGGCTTGGCTGGCGTATGTATGCCTGGGATCATGGACCCTGACATCCTGCAGGCCGACCTCTGAGCGGAGATTGCGCCAGAAGAAGTCGACGGATGTCACGTTGACAGACCTGCCGGTCCAGGCTGACGGAAAGACCCACGGTGACGTCCGGGATTGCTGGTCCAGGATCCTTCGCGCCGGAGATGACAGCCAAACCATGCGAGCTCCCGTCTTGCTGTCGCCAAGGTGGAGATGGCCGTCCCGGTACTCCTTCCAACGCAGCGTCACAATCTCGCTGCTGCGGCAGCCGGTCAGCAGGAGAAGACGGATGATCGCCACATAGATTGGAGCGATCTCTTCGTAAAAACTCAACGCGCTCCCGAGCCGGCGGACTTCCTCTTCCCGCAGGAAGCGCTCCCGCCCCTTGCGCCGGTAGCGCCTGATGCCCTTGCAGGGGTTGCTCCCTTCCGGTCGGCATCCATAAACCTCCGCCGGAGCCATGACGACGGAAAGGACCGGGGCGGACCGGTCGGCCGCCACCGGCGCGCCGTGGAGAGAGGCGAACCACTCCCTGACATCCGCGGCCGTGATGTCCGCAATCGGCCGTCCCCGGAACCACGACAGCATCTGGTTGGTGTAGTACCTCCGGTTGACCTCGAATGTTCCGGGCTTCCAGTTCCTGCCGTAGCGGCGGAAGACCTCGTCGGCCACTTCCTCGAACGGGACGCCTTCCGGTGCCACCTGAACGTGGTCGCCAGCATGGACCGGGCCCTGGCCCTGGCATCCTCTACGCTCAGGCTGGCTGCATCCCCGACAATCTTCCAGACCCTCTTTCCCTCGTGCTGACTATGGATGAAAGGCATTTGCGCCCCGTCGGATAGAGACGGATGCCGAAACACCTGAGATCGGCGTCGCGGATGTCCCGGACAGTCTTTTCCGGCCAAAGCGCTTGGATGCGCGCCTGAGTGAGTCGTTTCGTGGCCATCGAGTCCCTCTCGCCGTTAGTTGCAGACGCGGGAGAATCCGGCGCGGACTCGTTCCGCAGTTACAGTGGAGAGACGAAATTGATGACGTTATGTCAGTCGTTTAGCGCCGAAGGTGTGTCGGATCGTGTTTGGCGTAGTAGCCGTTCGCCTCGAAGCAGTGCACCGTCGAGGCGGCTTCGCTCAGGCGGGTGGCGGTGGCGACCATGACTAGCAGCTTAGCGCAATGGAAGAGCAGATGGCATGACGCCAAGGAACACCGAAGGACACAGCAGGCACGCTGAGGGGTTTCAACATCATTGACCAAAACCTAAATCTCGGAGTAGTAGGTATCGACCAACCTGTCTATGTGTCCCGACGATGGTAGATTCAGGCGGGCGGACAGTTCCTGACAAAATGCGATCCACTTGCCGTACTGCCTCGGAGTCAAGCTCTTGGGCGCAAGTTCGTCGAGTTTAAACCCTTCCAAGAATATCCTCGTCCTGCTGTTGAACGGAGGATACTCGCTAGGAAATCTCCAGTACAGTATCACGGTTAACGAAGGTAATGCGAATCCGGCGATTTTGCGGGAACCACCGGAATGAAGATCGCGCAATCTGCTCTCGACACTGCGAGAACGATCGAACAACGTCCTGAATGCTTCTCTGATCCTACTTGCCGGTTCCCTTAATGCTGACTGGTAGGTGTCTGGGTGACCTTGCCATTTGGCTACATACTCGATAAGCTGACCCACATCAACATTCCGACCGTGCCGTTCGATCCTTGAAAGAACATCTCTGTATTCTGCGAACGGCGGAAGGTCGGGATCACTTGCTTTTTCGGCGAGATCGATCAACTTCTTTTTTGGTTTCCAATTGGCCGGAAAAAATGAAACTGGCCTCGAGGGTGGTCGGCGACAAAGCGCGTGTCTACCACGTTGTACCTTACTCCAAACTTCCTTCGCCAAAGTCAAATCTTCCCGCGAAATTGACTGAGCTTTACTGTTCCACAAGTCTCGGAACCAACGCACGACCGGCCCATTACGACTATCGCTGAATTCAACTGCTGCTTCGAACTGCCCCGACGCGTTTTCTTCTGACAAGGCTGCTCCAGTTAGATTCGCCGATCCTACAATACACCTGGGATGATCGCCCTTTAGAATGTAGACCTTCGCGTGCATCGCCGACAACTGACGTACAGAGATATTCTCACGTCTCATCATTTGTTCGACTGCGTAAGGATTCGTATTCGTGCTGGACAACCAGCAGATCACCCGAATTTGTCCTGGGAAAGTTCCGATGATGTCCGACCAATCCCTTCCGACAAACGCGACGGCTGCATCAAGTGAACTCGAGTGTTCAAGCGCCTCGACAATACTCTTTCGAATAGCCCCGGGGTCTCGAAGAAACACCATAGTTTACCTATGTCCCGATTAGTTGCTGCGTAGCTGGCATCGAACGCGAGATGAGGAAATAAAGCTGGATAGTTTTTGGCAGAATTCTCTGCATTTCGACGAGCGCAAGGCTGTAACAGGATGAAGGCTTGTCGCTGGACTGGTCAACTCCAACTTGATCATCGTGAAACTCCTTCCTGGATCAGCCAATTCGGCGGGTGCATTCGGCGAGGAGGCGAGTTCCGCCGACCCGTCCCTCCAGCCGGTCCATGAGTTCGTATAACCGAAGTCTGTCGGAGAGCCGGTCAACCATCGAGACGGGCGTTGAGCCATTGCATCTGCCGCCCCTGGCTCAATCCAATCATGGGCACGCGCACCGCAAGGCCCGACTGCGCAATGACGGTTCCAGAAACTCCCGATACCGCTGACCGGCGAAGAAGACGATCGTGCCGACCCCCTCGACGCAGCCTTCGATCCCTGTCAGAACGCGTTTCGCCCATGCATGTCTTTCCGTGATGCACATCGCTTTCAGTGTTCGCTCGTAGGCCGGACTTCTTCGTCCGGATGGAGCAGGCCATGTTGAGTCGACAATATGCGCCACGAATCGCCGGTCCTCTCGACAAGATCCCTTGCTTTCAGGAACCACGGCGACACGTACAGATCTCGTGCGGGTGCAAGAGTGTTGCGCTTCGTCTTGACGCACGAAACCAGGAAGAGCGTGTGTCCGGGCGTCAATGTCGTTGGCGGAGTCGAGTCTCGGAACGTGTTGCCCACGACCCACTGCAGCCCCGGATCGGGATTTCTCCTCGTGACGTCCTCTGTGCCGCTCTCCAAGCGTCCACCGACTATTGCATGGCGGAACTCCGTCGTGGTGCTCTGACGGGGACCTCTGCGTCCCACCAGCCGCAGCCCGGACTGTTCAAGCAGCAGTTTCGATCCGAGCGCGCTGCAGACCGCGGGAACACGGTTCCGCAAGTGCAAGTCGCTGGCCACGTCGCCGACACGGACAGTCACTGCATTCCTGCCGTTTCGACGTGCCGGGTCGATGTATCGTGCCCGAACATGTCGTCTGACTCTGTCAGTCCCGCTCTCGCCCGAGTTCATGTTCGACACTGCCTCTTCGATGCAGGGGCGCAGTCCGGCAGTCGCCTGGTTGTCACCACGCTCTCCCGTGCTCTATTGCGGCTCGGTGTTGATGCGCGGAAATGCAACCTTGCCCCACAGTTCCGAGTCCGGGTTGCTGTCCAGCTCCTGCCGCATGATGTCGAGAATGGCCGGCACGAGAGACGCCATGATCCGGCTGCCGTCCCGAATCTGATCCAGGCCAAAGCCACTGGGGTGAGTCGTGCCGCCGTGAAATATCTGGTTGCGCAGGGTGTAGAGCCGTTTGAACACGACCGACAGTACGGTGGAGACGTCCCGCCTCGACAGGGCACGCTGCGCAGCTCTCTTGCTGCCGTAGAAGCCGCGTTTCCAGTCACCACTGCGATCAGAACCCCACACGGCCATCCAGAACCCATGGTACACATACTGGTTTGACAACAAGACCCGGATCGGCCCGGAGAACTTGTCCCAAACGATCGTTTCGAGGACACCCGCCTTGTCCTGTTCCACGATGTTCTTAAGGAAAGTTGTGAAGCGGTCGGCCTCGGTCCCTCTGACTTCTCCACCTTCGACGAACATCCGCAACGCCGACTCGTCCCCGTAGGCGGCGTTGAACGCGATCCACAGGAACACGAACCGTTCGATGTCTTCCGTTCCCTTCCTCTCGCTCCGCTCAAGCCAGGCATAGGCGCGGCGCATACGATCCTCGTTGTGCTGCCGCTGCGGAGCAGGTTCGTCGGTTTGCGCAGGTTCAGGCATGCATTCTCGCTCCTTGATGTCAGCAGCCGCCACCTAAGCCGAAGTTCCAGCGCCGATCAAGCGCAAGCGGTTGATATGAGTGACATTCGATAGGCTTCAGTGGCGCGTTACTGGGTACGTCATGGCTTCACGCCCAGGAGTTTGAACACCTTCTTCTGGAGTTGCGTGGGCCGCGTGGTGACCTGGAAGGGTTCGGCGCCCGGCAGACGGGGTGCGACGGTGTTGCGGGTGATGGTGGCGAGATCGCCGAGGAGAGTGCGGAAGCTGTGCACCGGATCGCCGTCGGGCGTTGTCTTCGTTGCCGCCTTGGCCCGGGCGCTCGCCGAGGCCTGTGCCGGCGCCACGACGGACGGCCGCCGGACCTCGGCGCCTTGCGTGTCCTCGTCGTCGAACAGCACGGGCTTGAGTTTCAGCCGCATGTGCCATTCCACGTAGTACGCGAGCATGCACAGGAAGACGTGGGCGCGGACCCGGGGTGCGGTGCGGTGGAAGACGGGACGGACCTTGAGATCCACGGTCTTCAGGCTGCGGAAGGCCCGTTCCACCGAGCTCAGCCGCTTGTAGGCGCGCACCGTGCCGGGGCCGTCGATCTCGCTCTCCGGCAGGCTGGTGCGGATCACATAGAGGCCGTCGAGCCTGGCCTCGGCGGCGATGGCGGCCTCATCGCGCTCATACGTGAAGACACCGTCGTCATCGATGGACCACGTGAAGTGCTTCGCCACCTTGTACTTGCCGACGACCTTGCCGACCCGCTCGCCGATCCTGTCGGCACCCGTGAGACGGCGCTTGTCGCGCCGCGTCGCCGCGGCAATCGGTTCGAGCAGGGCCTCGGTGGCCTCGAGCAGCTCCTGGCGCTTGCGGGCACGGTCCTCGGCCAGCAGCGGATTGCGGCACACCATGAGGCGCTCGCCCGGGTAGGCGTCGCTGGCGATCTCCACCAGGTCCCTCTCGTCGAAGAGCGACATCTCCACCTCGCCGGCCTCCACCAGTGAACGGATGGCCGGTCCCCTCAAGGCGCTGACCCAGTCCAGGCCCGCAGGCTTCACCTCCTCGCGGATCCGCGCCTCGGTCAGCATCCCCCGGTCCCCCACCAGGACCACCTTCGAGAGAGAGAAGCGCTCCCGCAGCGCGGCAATCTGCGAGGCCACGGTGGCCGGATCCGCCGTGTTGCCGGGGAAGACCTCCACCGATACCGGACAGCCGTCCCGGTCGCACAGCAGGCCGAACTCGATCTGCAGCTTGCCCTTCTTCCCGTCCCGGGAATGACCGCGCCGGGCCAGGGGACACCTCGTCCCCTCCATCCACACCGAGGTGAGATCGTAAAGCACCAGGCAGCCCTCCCCGAGGTGGCGCTTCGCCAGACCCCGCTCGATCCTCTCCTGGCGCTCGAGGAGCCAGTCCATGGCGCCGTAGAGGTCGTCCTCGTCGAACGCCGCATCGAGGACCTCGCCCAGGGTGCTGAGCGCCGTGGCCTCGGCCAGGCCCCTGGCCGTGGCGAGCTTCGAGGCGGGCTCGAGGATCCTCGCCGCGATCATGGCCAGCACCTGGTTGCGCCGTGGCGAGGGCTTCGGATCGATCAGCCTGTCGAGGCCCAGCTTCCTTACGGTTCCCAGCACCGCGGCGACGTGGCCGTGGGGCAGGGAGCGGACGATGTCGAAGGCCTCGTCGAGGCGCCGCACGGCGGTGCCTCCCTTGAGCAGGATGCGCAGTCCCTCGACGAGGGCGGAGGGCCACCTGGAGAGATTGGCGAGGGTGCGCTTCTTGACCTTGCCGTCTTCGCGCCAGGATTCGCGGAGCAGGATGGCGGGCGGTGAGGAGCGGTTGGGGACGGCTTCGATGTACATGGCTACTGACTATTGGCATAGTACATACATGTGTCAAGCATTATCTACATCAACACATGGGTACAATACAACGACCGGATAAGCAGACAAGCCAAGTCGAATCAACGACTTGACCCGAATATCAGCTGGAAATCAGGGGGAACTTCGGCCTAAGCCGGATTGCGATCCCTGGGGGTGACCAACGAGTGAGGAGATGTCATCATTCATGTTACATACCTACCGCGTCTCGGTCTAATTCGAGATCTCAGCGGTTTCTGGCAACCCACCCCATGGTGGAGTCGCGCAAGGCCGTGTCCGCGAAACAGCCAAACCAACTCTCGGCATGAACGACCACACAGCCTGACAGCCCGCCACCACGTACGCGATGCGATGGGCAGTGCTCTGCGCGATGGCCCCGCACCGGTCGGTATCGTCGAAATCGACGGAACGTCGGTCGGCGCAAAGGTAAAGAGCGAGGATCGTGACGACCGAGGCATCGAGACGCCGGTCACAGGGGTGCATTCCAGCGCAGCACGCAGTTTCGACTTGAATGAATTCCACACACGAAGCGCACGACGTCAGCCGACTTCATCGAGCGCAACGTGTAGGGCAAGGCCGAAGCCATCAGCACGGACGAACCGAAATCCTACCGGGGCATTGAGAACGAAAGCACTCGACACGAGACCGAACGCCACCCGCAGGAAGTCTGGGTCATCAGCGGCATGCATACAAACTCGATCGAGAGCGCCTGGAGACTGTTCAAGCACTCCATCATCGGCGCGTTCCACAAGGTGAACGCCAAGCACACGGACCGCTTCTTCGCCGAACTCGAATGGCACCTCAGCAATCGCGACGACCCGCGAATCGTCATCGACACGTTGCGACGCATCGTGCGCACGCCACACATGACCTACCGTGATCTCGTTGGCAGGGCGGCGTGACGCGCTATCTCGTGCTTGCCAGAAAACCCTAAAGTGTTGACATGGCGTGATATTTCGTGATATCCGGGGGTGAAGATTCACGCTCTGGCGCGGATTTCGTGCTGTGGGGCGCTGAATCGGGCTTTTTTCGGGAATCTTCGCGAGCTGGCGCCATGAGACATGTCCGCAATCCACAGATGGAACTGGGCGAGATCCGCATCGAGGACATCGATCTCGACCTGAAGTCCCGGGACGACATCCCCGCACTCCTGCAGGGCCTTCAATACCTCTACGGCGATGAGGACACGCGCGCCCGGCTGTTCGCGCTTCTCGAGGAGCACGTCCTTCCCGGGGTCGACCGCACGGTCGGGCGCCCGGGAATGGAGATGTGGCGGATCCTGGTGATGGGCGTGGTGATGCAGGGGCTGGGCTGCGATTGGGACCGCCTGCACGAGCTGGTGAATCAGCACAGGACGCTGCGCCGCTTTCTGGGCCACGGCGGTGTCACGGACGAGGAGATGTATGAGTATCAAACGGTGGTGGACAACGTCTGTCTGCTGCGCCCGGAGCTGCTGGCCGAGGTGGGACAACTGGTAGTGGAGAGCGGCCATGCGGTCGCAAGAAAAAAGCCTGGCGAGCCGTTGCGCGGGCGCTGTGACTCCTTCGTGGTCGAGACGGACGTTCACTATCCCACGGACGTGAACCTTCTCATGGACGCGATGCGCTGCCTGCTTCGCGAGGTGGGCCGCACGGCGGCGCGGCACGATGTCGACGGCTGGCGCCAGTGGCGGCACCTGACGCAGGTGGTCAGGGCGCTCTTCAACCGGGTGCGCTCGACGCGCCGTGCGAAGGCGCATCCCGACCGGATCGAGGCGTATCTCGAGCGCTGCCGGGACCTGGTGGAGCGTGCGCAGGGCTCCCTCGAGGACTTGGCCTGCAAAGGTGCGGACCCCTGGGTCCTCCTGAAGATCGAGTACTATCTGGCCCATGCCGGGCGTCAGATCGACCAGGTGGACCGCCGTCTTCTCAAGGGCGAGACGATCCCCCACGCCGAGAAGGTGTTCTCCATCTTCGAGCCCCACACGCGGTGGGTCTCGAAGGGCAAGGCCGGCTGCCCGGTGGAGCTCGGGGTTCCGCTGTGCGTCCTGGAGGACAACCACGGCTTCATTCTGCATCACGAAATCATGTGGCGGGGCGGCGACGTCGACGACGCGGTGCCGATGATCGAGGCGGCGCAGGCGCGCTTCCCCGATCTGCGCCTGTGCAGCTTCGACCGCGGCTTCCACAGCCCCGCAAACCGCGTCCGCCTCGACGAACTGCTGGAGCACAACGTGCTGCCGCGCAAGGGACGCCTGTCGAAGGCCGACAGGGAACGCGAGGGGGACGAGGAGTTCGTCGCCATGCGCCGGCAGCACCCGGCGGTGGAATCGGCGATCAACAACCTGGAGCATCGGGGGCTGGACCGGGTCCGCGCCTTCGGCGCCGAAGGCTTCGCCCGCGCGGTGGCGCTCTCGATCTCGATGGCCTTCAACATCCACCGCATCGGCCTGCTGCTGCGCAGGCACGACGCCTCGCCGCCGCTGACAATCCTGTCTGCAGGGACCCGCCGGCAAGGCGGCAACGGGGAGGCTCGTGCGCGCCGGCAATCACCGCAGATTTTGTGCGCGCGACCGCCAGGCGTGCCCCGGCGACGACGCCTCGCCTCTGGCCTGACGGCGCTCCCCCGACAATCCTGTCTGCAGGGACCCGCCGGCAAGGCATCGGCCTGAAGTCGGGGAGGCTCGCACCTGCGGACGCCGGCAATCACCGCAGATTTTGTGCGAAATCCGCCTGAAGCGACCCTCGGGATCGCGATTCACCCCGTGAATGCGGGTGAGAATGCGGTCGCAAGAAAAAAGCCTGGCGAGCCGTTGCGCGGGCGCTGTGACTCCTTCGTGGTCGAGACGAACGTTCACTATCCCACGGACGTGAACCTTCTCATGGACGCGACTGCCTGCTTCGCGAGGTGGGCCGCGCGGCGGCGCGGCACGATGTCGACGGCTGGCGCCAGTGGCAGCACCTGACGCGGGTGGTCAAGGCACTGTTCAACCAGGTGCGCTCGACGCGCCGTGCGAAGGCGCATCCCGACCGGATCGAGGCGTATCTCGAGCGCTGCCGGGACCTGGTGGAGCGTGCGCAGGGCTCCCTCGAGGACTTGGCCTGCAAAGGTGCGGACCCCTGGGTCCTCCTGAAGATCGAGTACTATCTGGCCCATGCCGGGCGTCAGATCGACCAGGTGGACCGCCGTCTTCTCAAGGGCGAGACGATCCCCCACGCCGAGAAGGTGTTCTCCATCTTCGAGCCCCACACGCGGTGGATCTCGAAGGGCAAGGCCGGTTGCCCGGTGGAGCTCGGGGTTCCGCTGTGCGTCCTGGAGGACAACCACGGCTTCATTCTGCATCACGAAATCATGTGGCGGGGCGGCGACGTCGACTACGCGGTGCCGATGATCGAGGCGGCGCAGGCGCGCTTCCCCGATCTGCGCCTGTGCAGCTTCGACCGCGGCTTCCACAGCCCCGCAAACCGCGTCCGCCTCGACGAACTGCTGGAGCACAACGTGCTGCCGCGCAAGGGACGCCTGTCGAAGGCCGACAGGGAACGCGAGGGGGACGAGGAGTTCGTCGCCATGCGCCGGCAGCACCCGGCGGTGGAATCGGCGATCAACAACCTGGAGCATCGGGGGCTGGACCGGGTCCGCGCCTTCGGCGCCGAAGGCTTCGCCCGCGCGGTGGCGCTCTCGATCCTGGCCTTCAACATCCACCGCATCGGCCTGCTGCTGCGCAGGCGTGCCCGGCGACGACGCCTCGCCGCCTGACGGCGCTCCCCCGACAATCCTGTCTGCAGGGACCCGCCGGCAAGGCGGCAACGGGGAGGCTCGTGCGGACGCCGGCAATCACCGCAGATTTTGTGCGAAATCCGCTGAAGCGACCCTCGGGATCGCGATTCACCCCTGAATGCGGGTGAAAAACACGCGCGATCCGGCGCCGCGATCACGCGCCGCTCGCTCCTGCGTCGCCAAAGTCAGGGGTTCTCTGGCGAGCACTATCTCGTTGACGAAGGACCCGTTGTGCGGTTGACGCAGAAGCTTTACCGTTCCCTCCGCTTGTCAGACGGGTGGCCCTCTGCCGGGTCGCCTGCTGAATAGAACAGCCATCGAAGGGCAGGGAGTCATGACCCGGCCCGGCGAATAGGTAGGAATCATCACGGACCACCCGTGCTGACAAGCACGGCCCGGCGCCCTTTTCCGCGTCGGAACCCTGCCTCTCATGTGGAGAATCGTCATGCGCGCCAGTCTCATTATCCTGCTTGCCGCGGGAGTCGTCATCGTTGCGGGCTGCGGCGGTGGCGGCGGCATCCGTACCGATACCGGAGGCGGCGCAATAGTCGAACCGTCTCAACCAACCCCGCCGGATCCAGTCGCGACCTCGCGGACCACCATCCAGGGCACCTCGGCGGTCGATCTCATCGACTACCTGAAGGACAACGCTTCCGGCGGCCCGTGGGGACCGGAAGGCAACACATGGCAGCGGTGGCCCCAGCTGCCCCTGTGGGAAGGCCAGCCCACAGTGCGCGTTCGAACGGACGCGAAGCCGGAATACCACCGCATGATCGTCAAGGCGGTAGACATCATCAACGACTGGTTGCCCGTCGAACACCGCATGGTGATGGGCGCGCCAACGTCGCTGTGGACGGACGATCCGGCGGATGTTCCTGCCGGAGAGATTCATGTGACATTCAACAGTCCGCATCGAGGCGGGCAGTCGCGTTACAACGAAAGCGGCGATCGGCACCGCACTGACGACGTGCCTCGCATGGTTTCCAATCTTGTGGCGATAAACGCGGACTTCTTCGTAGCGGAGCAGTTCCATGAGGTCTACGGCGTCCTCGTGCACGAGCTTGTGCACGCGATGGGGCTCCCCGGGCACGTGTACGAGGGTCGCCACCCCACTTCTCTCATGCCCGATGGGCCGTACCGTGGCGGCGGCTTGCCCGACGAAGCTGGGTTGCCTCGACTCCCTCGCATCGATGGCGAGGCATTGATGACGGCGTACGCGATCTACGATGATGGCGAAACCCACCACGACATCAGCTCCGCCTCCCTGGGACCATGGGCGCAAACCATCCCCGCGCTTCACGGCGAGGTGACCACCGATGGCGGTACGGCGCGCTTCGGCGTCGAGTATCGCACTCAGTGGACGCGGGTGTGGGACGAGGGTCCGTTGCCGGCGATACAGCTGGCCGCCTCGACTCTCGCGGGCTCGGTCACATGGACCGGCAAGTTGGTCGGTTTCACGGACGCTGGAATGGCTGTCGAGGGCAACGCCGGGATCACCGTTGACGTCATCCGGATGGATGGCACGGCCGCATTCACCGATATCATGGCCGTCGACACATCGTGGGGGCCAAACCTGTCCACCGCGATCACCGTGAACGGCAACCACTTCGCCGACGCGGGAAGCGATTCGAGAATGGACTTGCAGGGACAGTTCCGGGGCACCGGCCACGAAGCTGCCACAGGCGTCCTCAAGTGGGAGGACGCCGCGACCGGCAGCCTCACGGGCGCGTTCGGGGCGATCCTGGAGTGAATTCACGGACAACCCCCAAGGGCTCCTGCCTGAATCGTGTTTCAGGCAGGGCCTCTCAAACTCACTCTTGGCCGCAGACGGCGTGGGGTGCGATCAGGCCCGCTGCAGGGAGCTGCAGCGCCCCACGGCGGCACGCGCAGCTGGGGAGGACTTCCAGACACAGAGACTGGACCGGTAAGCACGGGTTCTCCGGTGGAAGAAGGCGCGTAGGGCGATGAATCCGGACTGCGAGGCACCTCATGTGACGAATTGCTCCGTGCCGTCGATTACTTCGGAGAAGGCGCGGTTGATCGCTTGCATGATGTTGCTTTCCTTTTTGCCGTGCAAATGCGCTGCCGCGAACTTCGAGGAAGCCCATAAGCTTTGTTGTACGGTTCGACGGCCCCGGCGTCTGAAGAGTACAAGCATCATCGGTCCGTCCTATGTGTGGACAATCCTGCACGATCCAAGGATTGGGTACCCTCGCCCGTTCGCTAAGGAGACAACACAATGAGCGTTGAGTTGACCAACGAGATCAAGGCCGTTCTCGAGGAGAACGACAACTGCCCGATGACAGTGCAGGCAATCGCGAGGCGGATAACCGAACGGAAGCGCTACAAGCCTGACGGTCAGGAGATTTACGCCTTCGAGGTCTTTCAACCGGACACGCTTAACTCACCACTTGTGAGCGTTTACGCCATGGTTCATGAAGATCGGACTGAGACACGTGTCGGCGGCAGCGATCGTCTGGCTGAGATCGGCGCTCGCGGCTGGCGGGCAGACACGAGCTTCGCTGGCTCGAGAGCTGTGCTGGCGGGAGAACTGGCGTAACCCCAAGGGCGATCTGTGCCTGGCCTCGGCCCGCGTGGCGCTGCCCAGGATCGCGAGCGAGCTTGACCTTGCCCTGCCGCCGTCGCGGGGCGCGCCGCGGCGCCGGCCGGCGCCCCGGGACTACCCGGACCTGGCCGTCGCCTGTTCCCTCGGGGACCTCGGCGAGGTCGAGGTGACGCCGCAGGCCGCAGGCGAGGCGCCGCTGGCGCGGGCGATGCTGGCGACCTGGCATCCCGAGGGCGAGGCTCGCACGCCGGGGGCGCGGGTGAGCTACTGGATCCACTCGCCGCGCCTGGGCCGTCTGGGACTGCTGGTGTTCTCCGCCGCCGGCTGGCACCAGAAGGCGCGGGACACCTTCATCGGCTGGTCGCAGAGCGCCCGCGACGCCCATCTCGACAAGCTCGTCGTCAATGACCGGTTCCTGCTGCTGCCTTCGGTCAGGGTCGCGGGACTGGCCTCCCATGTCCTTGCTCTTGCCGTCAGGCGCCTGCCCGGGGACTGGCAGGCGAAGTACGGCGTCAGGCCGTTGCTGGCCTACACCTACGTCGCCCCGGAGCATGCCGGCACCAGCTACCTGGCGGCGGGCTGGCAGTGCTGCCCGCAGCGTACATCGGGGAGGACGGGCGTCAGGCGCAGCGTCTGGATGAAGCCCCTGGCCGACGACTGGCGCGACGTGCTGTGCCGGGAGCCGGAGGTTCGTCCGGGGACACGGCCGGCGCCGGCCGGCGATGCCGACTGGGCCGAGCGGGAGTACGGCCGCGGCCGCTTCAGCGATGTCCGCGTCGGCAAGCGCGTTGTCATGATGGGCCGGGCATGGAACGATCGTCCCGGAGCGCCGCTGCCGGTGATCTTCCCCGGGGAAGCGGAACAGAAGGCGGCCTACAGGCTGTTGTCGAACCCGAGGGTGAAGATGGACGGGATCGTTGCCGCACACAAGGAGGCTGTCGTGGAGCGTTGCCGCGGGGAGGCTCTGGTTCTGGCGATCCAGGACACCTCGTTCCTCGACTACGGCGGGCTTGACGCCACCGAGGGCCTGATCGACATCGGCGGCGGCGGCTCCGGGGCCCTGGGCCTTGGAGCCCATGCCGGTGTGGCCTTCAGCGCCGGCGGCCGTCCTCTGGGTCTCTTCCACTTCGACGCCGACTTCCGGGCCGGGGAGGCCTCGCTGCGCACGGGCGTGGAGAGCGCACGCTGGCTCGACGGCTACGACGCTGCCGTGGCTCTCAAGGGAGCCTGTGCGGCCACGCGGGTGGTGATGATGTGCGACCGCGAGGGCGACTTCCGGGATCTTCTGGCGCGCGGCGCTGGCGGAGATGTCGGTCTTCTGGTGCGCTCGAACAGGAGCCATCGCCGGCGCGTGCTGTGTGGCGCCGCCAGGGAGAACCTGTGGGAGCACATGGCGGGCCGGGACGTCGTCGCCACGAAGAGCATCGACATCGACGCCTGCGGCGGTCCGCGCCGGCGCCGGGCACGCAAGGGCGTCGCCCTCGACATCCGCGCCGCCAGGGTCGCGCTCCTGCCACCGGGGGACAGGAAAGGCTCGTCTCCCCTTTCCATGCTCGCCGTGAGGGTGACGGAACGCCATCCGCCCCAGGGCCGCGAGCCGCTGGACTGGCTGCTTGTCTGCAGCGAGGGCGAGGCCACGGCCGAGGCGGCTCTCGAGATCGTCTCCCTCTACGAGAGGCGATGGTGGATCGAGGAGTACTTCAAGGCCCTCAAGGCCGGCACCCGGATCAAGGACCGGCGTCTCGATCAGGCCGACGACTTGAGGAAGTGCCTCGCCTTCGACGCCATCACCGCCTGCCTGGTCATGGACATTGAACGCACCGCCCGAGAGCACCCCGACACCCCGGCGCGCGAGGTCGTGCCCGAGGACGTCATCAAGGTGTTGAGGATGCACATGACCGTCGACAAGCGCTACAGGTCACGCGCGCCGCCGGAGCCCTCCATCGCCGACTTCGCCGTCGACACCGCACGCCTGGCAGGCTTCACGCCAAAAAAACGCCAGCCCCTGCCGGGGACCGGGAAACTTTGGCAGGGGTATCTGATCCTCCTCAACTTCGTCGAAAACTACCGCATCATGATGCAAATGGAACGTGAATGACGGGCTGACAAATCGATCAAAATCGCCAGAGTCGAAAGCGTCCGGTTGAAAGGCCGGGGGGTGCTGTCGGAAACGTGGGACGGCGGAGCCGCGCACCCGGATGGGCGTGGCTTCCGCCTGTACGTGACCGGGAACCCTTACTGCGGCCACCGATCCGGATTAAGGGGCAGAGGCTTGCATGTCGGCGGCGTCGATGCCGGCGACGATTTCCGGCTTCTTCATGGCGTCGCGGCGGAAGGGCTCGCCGAGCTCCTGGTTGAGCAGGACCTCGACGAAGGTGGTGACGCCGTCGGCCTGGAGGGCGCAGCCCTCCCGGATGGCGTCCGAAAGCTCCTCCATGGAGGCGACCTGGCGGCCCCTGAGCCCGCAGCCCTCGGCCACCCTGGCGTAGGAGAGGTCGGGGTTGAGCTCGGTGCCGACGAAGTTGTTGTCGTACCACAGCGTCGTGTTGCGCTTCTCCGCGCCCCACTGGTAGTTGCGGAACACCACCATGGTGACGGCGGGCCAGCCCTCACGCCCGCAGGCGGTCATCTCGTTCATCGAGATGCCGAAGGCGCCGTCGCCGGCGAATCCCACCACCGGAACGTCGGGACAGCCGATCTTGGCGCCCAGGATCGCCGGGAAGCCGTAGCCGCACGGTCCGAAGAGTCCGGGGGAGAGGTACTTCCTGCCCGTCTCGAAAGCGGGATAGGCGTTGCCGACGGCGCAGTTGTTGCCGATGTCCGTGGAGATGATGGCGTCTTCCGGCAGGCCGGCCTGGATGGCCCTCCAGGCCATGCGCGCCGACATCCTCTCCGGCTCGCGCGCCCGGGCGTCGGCGTTCCAGGTGGTGCCCGGATCGTCCTCCTCGTGGTCCATGCCGGAGAGCTCCTGCAGCCACGCCGAGCGGGTCCGGTGGATGACCGCCTTCCTCTCGTCGCGGTCCCTCGCTCCGGCTTCCGGGGCGAGCTGTGCGAGGATCCGGCGGGCGACGAGTCCCGCGTCGCCGCAGATGCCGACGGTGACCTTCCTGGTGAGGCCGATCCGGTCGGGGTTCATGTCGACCTGGATGACGGCGGCCCCGGCGGGCCAGTAGTCGATGCCGTAGGCCGGCAGGGTGGAGAACGGGTTGAGCCTGGTGCCCAGCGCCAGCACGACATCGGCCCTGGCGATGAGCTCCATGGCCGCCCGCGAGCCGTTGTAGCCCAGGGGTCCGGCGGCCAGCGGGTGGGAGCCCGGAAAGCTGTCGTTGTGCTGGTAGCCCGAGCACACCGGGGCGTCGAGCCGCTCTGCAAGCGCGACGCAGTCGTCGATGGCCCCGCCGATGACGACGCCGGCGCCCGAGAGGATCACCGGGAAACGGGCCTGCGAGAGCAGGCGCGCGGCCTCGGCGACGGCGCCTGCGCCGCCGCCCTGGCGCTCGAGGGCGACCGACTCCGGCAGCGCGACGTCGATCGTCTGCGTCCAGAGGTCGCGGGGCACGTTGATCTGGGCGGGGGCCGAGCGGCGCACCGCCTGTGCGATCACCCTGTCGAGGACCTCGGCGATGCGCGAGGCGTCGCGCACCTCCTCCTGGTAGCAGACCATGTCCTCGAAGAGGGCCATCTGCGGCACCTCCTGGAATCCTCCCTGGCCGATGGTCCTGTTGGCGGCCTGGGGGGTCACCAGGAGCATCGGCGTGTGGTTCCAGTAGGCCGTCTTCACCGGGGTGACGAGATTGGTGATGCCGGGCCCGTTCTGGCCGATGCACATCGCGATCCTGCCGCTGGCGCGGGTGAAGCCGTCGCACATGAATCCGGCGTTGGCTTCGTGCGCCACGTCCCAGAACGTGATCCCCGCCTTCGGAAAGAGATCGGAGATCGGCATGAAGGCCGAACCGATGATCCCGAAGCAGTGCTCGATGCCGTGCCTCTGCAGGACCTTCACAAAGGCTTCTTCCGTGGTCATCTTCATGGCGCGTCCGTCCCCGGCAGGTGGAAGGCGTTGTAGACCGCAAGGTGCGGCGCAGACAAGGTTTCCGGTCGCGGCAAGAAAGGATCGGCCATGAAGGGCAGCGTCCTGGCGCTCAACTGCGGCTCGTCGTCGGTGCGCTTCGCCGTCTTCGCGGAGGCCGGCCAGGCCCTCTTCCGCGGCCAGGTGGAGAACATCGCCGAGGGCCTGCGGCCCGCCCTGCGGCTCGACGGGGAGGCGCCCGCGGCCCTTCCCGGCGGCCTCTCGGGCCACGCCGCCGTCATCGCCCATCTCCTGGATTCGGTGATCCCGACGGTTCCGGACGCCGTGGGACACCGCGTCGTCCACGGCGGCACGCGGTTCGGCGCTCCGGCGGTGATCGACGGCGACGTGCGGCGGGCCATCGAGGCGCTCGCCGTCCTGGCGCCCTCGCACCAGCCCCACAACCTTGCCGGGATCGACGCCGTGGCGCGGACGTGGCCTCAAGTTCCCCAGGTGGCCTGTTTCGACACCGCCTTCCACCGGACCGTGCCCGAGGTGCGCCAGGAGATGGCGCTGCCCCGCCGCCTTGCGAACGAGGGGCTGCGGCGCTTCGGATTCCACGGCCTTTCCTACGAGTCGGTCGCCGCGCGCCTCGCCGGGATGAGCGGCACCGTGCCCCCAAGAAGCGTGATATGCCACCTCGGCAACGGCTGCAGCCTCGCAGCCCTTCGCGACGGAGCCTCGGTCTACACCTCCATGGGCTTCACGCCGCTCGACGGTCTCGTGATGGGCCGCCGGCCGGGCAGGCTCGACCCCGGCGCCGTGCTCTGGCTCGTCGGGCGCGAGGGCGGCGACATCGCCGCCGTCGACCGCCTGCTCAACCGGGAAGCGGGACTGCTGGGCGTGTCGGGCGTCTCCTCGGACATGCGCGCCCTCCTCGACGATCCCGGAGAGGATGCCGCCTTCGCGGTCGCCATGTTCGTCGACCGCCTGGTTCTCGAGATCGGCGCCGCCGCGGCGGCGGCGGGCGGCATCGACGCCCTGGTGTTCACCGGCGGCATCGGCGAGAACGCGGCGCCCGTGAGGGCCCAGGTAGTCGAGGCCCTGGGGTGGCTCTCGTTCCGCCTGGACGCGTACGCGAACCGTCGCCACGCCCCGACCATCACCCGCGGTTCGCCGCGGGCCCACGTCATCGCCACCGACGAGGAGCGCGTGATCGCCGAAAGCACCCGCCGGCTTGCATGAGGCCTCAGCCGGGGAACGCCTCCTCGTCGCTGTAGGGGAACCACCAGAAGTCCGCCGGCTTGTTCTCGTGGTCGATCATGGAGAACTTGGTGTGGCGGAACTGGTCGAGTCCCTCGCTGCCGAGCTGGCGCCCGGTTCCCGACATCTTGCGGCCGCCGAAGGGTCCCGCGTCGTTGTCGAGCAGCGCCGTCGAGTTGATCCAGGTCATGCCGGCCTCGATCTCGTTGATCGATCTCATGGTCTCGGCGAGATCGTTGGTGAAGACGAAGGAGCCGAGCCCGTAGCGCGAGTTGTTGGCGTGCTCGAGGGCCTCGTCGAAACTGCCGACGCGGCAGATGGGCATGACCGGACCGAAGCTCTCGTTGTTCATGATCTCCATGTCGGGCGTGCAGTCGGTGAGAATGGTCGCATCGCAGTAGTAGCCGCGGTTGAACCCGTCCGGCCGGCCGCCGCCGGTGACGACGGTCGCACCCTCGTCGATCGCGCGCGCAAGCATGCCCTCGTAGCGGTCGCGTTCCCGCTGGGCCGCCATCGGGCCCATGTCCACCTTGTCGAGTCCGTTGCCGATGCGCAGCTGCCGCGTCAGCCGCGTGACGTCGTCGACGAAGCGGTCGTGCACGGCGTCGTGGACGTAGAAGCGCTCGGCGGCGGCGCAGACCTGCCCGCAGTTGAGGTAGGCGCCGAACACCGCCCCCTGCGACGCCATCGCCATGTCCGCCGACGGCATCACCAGGAAGGGATCGTTGCCGCTCGCCTCCACGAGGCAGCGCTTGAAGGATGTCGAGCAGGCCTGGGCGACGGCCTGTCCGGCGGCGATCGACCCGGTGAAGGCGACGCCGTCGACCTCTTCGTGGCCGACCAGCGCCTTGCCCGTCTCCACGGCGCCGGTCAGGCACTGCACGAGGCCCGCGGGCATGTGGTCGAAGCACTCCATCATCATCAGCGAAGAGAAACTCGTCAGTTCCGACGGCTTCAGGATGACGGCGTTGCCGGCGCCGAGCGCGGCTCCGGCCTCCCAGCCGAAGAGGACGTAGGGGAAGTTGAAGGGCAGGATGATGCCGACCACGCCCAGAGGCGTCTTGGTGACGACGTGAAAGTCGCCGTCGACCACCGGGCCGACTACCCGCCCGGCCTCGTGGCGGGAGATCTCCGCGTAGTAGTCGAACGCGGTCGCCGTCCACTCGACCTCGTCGGCCGACTCCTTGTAGGGCTTGCCCATCTCCCGGGTCAGGGCCTCGGCGAGCTTCGACGTGTTGGCGCGGAAGCGGCGCGCCACCTCGTGGAGCTCCTCGGAACGCTTCAGGCCGTTCATGCGGTTCCACTGCTTCTGGGCGCGCACGGCGGCGGCCACCGCCTCGTCGACCTCGCCGCTGCCGGCAAAGGCCAGCTCGCCGTTGACGTTCTCGCTCGCCGGGTCGATGGCGGCGAAGCGGTCCCCCGACTCGCTGGCGCGGAAGCCCCCGTCGATGAACACATGGCCCGACAGTGCCCCGAACGTCTCGCTGACCGACATGACGACTTTCCTCCCGGCGGTGTGCGGTGCCATTGTAGGGATCGACCGGAACCTCTCAAGGATTTCGAAGGAGGCGCGATGGAAACGGGGGACCGCCCCATCAACGGCTACTCGGACCGGGTGTCCGTCAGGCCGGGCGGGACCATCCGCTTCCACGTGAGCTGCGGCGCAACGGGGACCTACAGGGCGCAGCTCGTCCGGCTGGTCTGCGCCGACGACAATCCGGCGGGCGCGCCGTTCCGCAGCGAGGCGGTCGACGCTCCGCTCAACGGCCGCCACCGGGGCCGCCACCGGGTCATCCATGCCGGCTCGCACGGCGTCGTCCCGGCCTCGCCGCGCTTCGCGCCGGATGGCGCCGTCACCCTGCAGGCGCTCGTCATGCCGACGACGCCGCTGAAGGGCCGCCAGGGCATCCTCGGGACCTGGTCGGCGAGTGCGCACACCGGCCTGAGCCTCGTCGTCGGTGACGACGGGGCTGCCGGCCTTGCGGCCGGCGACGGCCGCGCCAGCGTCTTCGTCACGACGGGCGGGGCGATGGTGACGGGCGCATGGTACCGCGTGACCGCCACCTTCGATCCCGGCACCGGGGTTGCCGCGCTTCACCAGCGCGCGCTCGACGGCGATCGGGCGCTCGAGCGCCGGGTGCGGCTGCCGCTCGTGCCGGTTCCGCGGGAGGGACCGCTCTTCCTGGCGGCCTGGCATCGCGATCACGGCGACGGGCGCGGCTGTCACGACGGCTGCTTCAACGGCAGGATCGAGGCGCCCCGCGTGGCGTCGGGCGCCCTCCAGTCGGACGTCGAGATCCGGCCGAAGAGTGCCGGCATCGCCGCCGCCTGGGATTTCTCGAAGGACATCGACTCGGTGGCGATCCGCGACGTCTCGGGCAACCGCCATCACGGGACGCTCGTTCATCTGCCCGAGCGCGCCGTCACCGGCGCCCGCTGGAGCGGCGCCGAGATGTGCTGGCGCCGCCGCCCGCAGGATTACGCGGCGATCCACTTCCACGACGACGACGTCTACGATGCCGGCTGGCCCGTCAGCCACGCCTGGCGGGTGCCCGAAGGCACGCCCAGCGCCATCTACGCGCTCCATGTCGCGGCCGGCGAGGCGGAGGACTTCGTGCCGTTCGCCGTCGTTCCCGCGAAGGGACGGCGGACATCGGACGTCTGTTTCCTGATGCCGACGGCGACCTACATGGCCTATGCGAATTCGGGACGCCACTTCCGCAACGACACGGTCGAGATGAAGCAGTTCCGCGCCACCGTCATGGCGCGGGAGGACTGTTTCCTGCAGGCCCATTCGGAGTACGGCCTCTCGACCTACGACACCCATGCCGACGGCAGCGGCGTGAGCGTCTCGTCGCGCCTGCGCCCGGTGCTCAACTTCCGCCCGAAGGGCCGCGTGTGGGGCCTCGTCGCCGACACCCACATCACCTCGTGGCTGGAGCACGAGGGGATCGGATACGACGTCGTCACCGACGAGGAGCTCCATGCGGAAGGCCGGGCCGTCCTCGACGGCTACCGGGTCGTCGTCACGGGAAGCCACCCCGAGTACCACACCGCCCGGATGCTCGACGCCCTCGAGGGCTGGCTCGACCGGGGCGGGCGGCTGGTCTACACCGGCGCCAACGGCTTCTACTGGCGCATCGCCTTCCACCGCGAGCTTCCCGGCGTGCTGGAGTGCCGCAAGACGGAAGGCGGCACCCGGTCCTGGGTCTCCCGCGCCGGCGAGTCCTGGATGAGCTTCACGGGGGAGTACGGGGGCCTGTGGCGGCGCAGCGGCCGCCCTCCCCAGCGGCTGGCGGGCATCGGCTTCACGGCCCAGGGGTTCGACCGCTCCACCTGGTACCGGCGCACCGCCGCCAGCCGGGATCCCCGCGCCGCCTTCATCTTCGACGGCATCGGCGACGAGATCATCGGCGATTTCGGCCTCGTCGGCGGCGGCGCCGCGGGACTCGAGATCGACCGCGCCGATGTCCGGCTCGGCACGCCGCCCCATGCGCTCGTCGTCGCCCGCTCCGAGGACCACAGCGACGGCATGCTCGTCGTTCTCGAGGAGATGACCTCCAACCAGCCGGTCGTCGCCGGCGGCCACCCGCTCGTTGCCGCCGACATGACCTTCTTCGAGCATCCAGGCGGCGGCGCGGTCTTCTCGTCGGGCTCCATCGCCTTCGGATCGGCCCTGCCCGTGAACGGCTACGACAACAACGTCGCCCGCCTGCTCGCCAATGTCCTGCGCCGCTTCGCCGATCCCGCGCCCTTCGCCCTCCCGCGGACCGCCGGCCCCCGCGCCGCTCCGGGAGGCTGACGGGCGCGCTTCAGGGTCCGAGGTCGGAGAGGACGAGGACGGCGCCGGCGCCGATGGCGACCGCCGGGGCGAAGGGCATGGCGCCGCGGCCGGCGGCGGCGAGGGGGAGGGCGATGAGGGCGCCCGCCAGAGACGTGGCGGCAAGGAAGGGGAGGAGAAGGTCGAACCCCGTCCAGCAGGCGACGGCGGCGATCAGCTTGGCGTCGCCGGCGCCGAGCCAGCGCCGCGAGGCGGCCAGAAGGCCCGCGGCGAGGACGGCGAGGCCGCAGGCGAGGGAGCCGGCGATCGACCCGCCGGAGGCGACGCCGAGAAGGGCGACGCCGAGGCTCAGGGGGTCGGGGATGCGGTTGCTGCCGAGGTCCCAGGCGGCGGCCGCGACGACGAGCAGATAGAAGGCCGCAACCGGCAGATCCATGGCCCTCACTCCTTCGCCGCGCGTTCGACTCCGCCCGGACCCCGCGCTACCATCCGCCGGCCGGCCGGAAAAGGCCGGTCCCTTGTATCAGGAGGATTCAGAAACCATGGACGTCAAACGATGGATTTCGTTCGCCGCGGCCGTCGCCGCCGCGGCGGGCCTCTCCTTCCAGGCAGTGGCCGAGGAAGGCACCCGCGGAGGAACGCTCGTCGCGGCCTTCTCCGCCGATCCGGGCGGCTTCGACCCGGCGCGCGGTCCCAGCGGCATGTCCCACGTCGTCATCGAGCAGGTCTATTCGACGCTGCTCAATCTCGACGAGAACGCGGTCCCCTACGCGGGTATTGCCGAGAGCTGGTCGCAGGCCGACGACGGCCTGTCGTGGACCTTCACCCTGCGCGACGGCCTCACCTTCCACAACGGCGAGGCGCTGACCGCCGAGGACGTGGTCTACTCCTTCGAGCGCATCCTGGCGCCCGATTCGGGCTACGCGTACAGTTCCCAGATCGAAACCATCGACGAGGTGGTGGCCGTCGACGAGCTGACGGTGGAGTTCCGCCTCAACCGCGTGACGGGGCCGTTCGAGATCTACATGGCGTTTCCGGGCTCGTCGATCGTGCCGAAGGACCTGGTGGAGTCCGGCTGGGACCTCAATGCCGAGCCCGTCGGCAGCGGACCCTTCCGGTTCGTCTCCTACACGCCGCGCGATTCCATCGTCTTCGAGAGAAACGAGGACTACTACGAGGACGGCCGGCCCTGGTTCGACGGCATGGTCTACCGCATCGTCTCCGACCCGACGGCCCTTGCCAACGGCCTCAAGTCCGGTGAGATCCACTTCTCCAACGAGGTGCCGCCGAAGGACTGGAGCGCGATCGTCTCGCAGGACAACATGGTGGACGCGGCCATCGAGGGGTCGCGCTACTTCTGGATGGTGCCCAACCACACGCGCGGGGCCCTCGGCGATCCCCTCGTGCGCAGGGCGATCGCCCATGCGCTCAATCGCGCCGCCATCGTGCAGGGCGCGTTCTACGGCCAGGCGACCCCCATCCTGGGCGGGGTCATCCCCGAATGGAACTGGGGCTATGCGGACCTGAACGAGTTCGCGCCCGAAGGCGACATCGAGAAGGCCAGGGCGCTGCTGGCCGAGGCCGGCGTTGCCGAGGGCACGCCGATCTCGCTTACCATGGTGTCGTCGTGGCCTCCGATGATGTCGATGGCGCCGATCATCCAGGCCAACCTCGCCCAGATCGGCTTTGCCGCCACCATCGACACGATGGAGGTGCCGCGCTACTGGGACGAGGTCTGGGGGCCCAGCAACTTCGATCTCACCGTCATGTACTGGCTCTCGCCGCTGGCCGATCCGGACGACTTCGTGACGAACACCTACGCCACGACATCGGCCGTCAACGTCCAGCTCGGCGGTTCCGAGGAGATGGACAATCTCATGCTTGCGGCCAAGTCGGCGGTGACCATCGAGGAACGCAAGGCACTCTATCTCGAGCAGCAGCAACTCTCGCTGGAGACCATGGACGTCATTCCCGTGGCGAACGGCTGGGTGCTGACGGCCCACACCGAGAGGCTGAAGAACTTCAAGCCGATGCGCACCGGGTTCCTCAAGACCCTCAAGGACGCCTGGCTCGAGTAGTCCCGCGGACCTTGTGCCGGGCGGGGACGGCGGACATCCCGTCCCCGCCCGGCGACGACATCGACGATGCTGGCGCTTGTCTTCTGGAGGCTGGCCTCCTTCATTCCGACTCTCGTCGTGGCGTCGGCCATCCTCTTCGTCGCCGTCAACGTCGTGCCGGGCTCGGCGGCGCTCTCGGCGCTGGGCATCCACGCCACGCCCCAGGCCCTCAAGCGCTTCGAGCACCAGCACGGTCTCGACCGTCCCCTCGCGGTGCAGTACGTCGAGTGGGCCGGCAAGGCGCTGCAGGGCGATTTCGGCACGTCCTTCCAGAACGCCGTCCCCGTGGGCCCCGAGGTCCGCAAGCGCATTCCGATCACCCTGCAGCTTGCCGGCATGGCCTTCGTGGTCGCCATCGCCCTTTCCGTGCCGCTGGGCGTGGTCGCCGGCTTCCGCCACCAGACCGGGTCGGACGGCGTCGTCACGACGCTCGCCACGCTGTTCGGCTCGACGCCCAACTTCTGGCTGGCCACCCTGCTGATCTGGTTCTTCTCGCTCAGGCTCGGCTGGCTGCCGACCGGCGGCCACGTGCCGTTCTCGGAGGATCCCGCGGCCAATCTCGAGCGCATGCTGCTGCCCTGCATCGCCCTTGGCGTCGTCTCCTCGGGCCTGCTCATCCGCATCATGCGCACCGCCGTCATCGAGGTGATGTCCTCGAACTTCATCGATACGGCGCGCTCCAAGGGGGTCTCGGACCTGCGCCTCGTGGCCTTCCACGTCCTGCGCAACGCCTTCATCCCCTTCTTCACCGTGAGCGCCGTCGAGTTCGGGTTCCTGGTCGGCAGCGTCGTCATCATCGAGGACGTGTTCCGCATTCCGGGGATCGGTTCCCTCGTCCTGGTGGGGATCATCAACCGGGACTACCCGGTGCTGCTGGCCGCGGCCATGACGGTCACCGTCATCGTTCTCGTCGTCAATCTCGTCGTCGATCTCGCGGCGCAGATCATCGACCCGCGCCAGGTCCGCGTCGGACGGGGATGATGATCCAGCGGCTGAACTGGCGGCGTTACGGGCTGGTCGCGGTCACCCTCCCGGTGGTGGCCGGGGTGTTCCTCGTGTCGGCGTTCGCGCCCTGGATCACTCCCTTCGACCCTTACGAGCTCGATGTCCTCATGATGCTCAAGGGACCGGGCGAGGCCCACCTCCTTGGCACGGACGAACTCGGCCGCGACATCCTCTCGCGCGTCATCCACGCCTCGAGGGTCTCCATCGTCGTCGGCCTCGTCGCCGTCGCCATCGGCGCGGTGGGCGGCACGCTGGTGGGCGTGCTCGCGGCGTACTTCGGCGGCCTCGTCGATTCCGCCCTGATGCGCTTCATGGAGATCGTCTTCTGCTTTCCGGCGATCCTGCTCGCGGTGATCCTGATGGCCAATCTCGGGACCTCGGTTCTCAATGCGATGCTCGCCATCGGCATCATCTTCATTCCCGGGTTCGCCAGGCTGACCCGCGCCGTCGCCCAGACGGTCCAGCGCCAGCCGTTTCTCGAGGCGGCGTTGTGCCTCGGCATGTCGCCGTGGCGCCTCGTCACCCGCGAGATCCTGCCCAACGTCATCGGGCCCGTGCTCGTCGAGGCCGCCGTCGCCTTCTCATACGCCGTGCTTCTCGAGTCCGCGCTCTCCTTCCTCGGACTGGGAGCCCAGCCTCCGGAGCCGTCCTGGGGCAACATGATCAACACCGGGCGCGGCTTCATCGACCAGGCGCCCTGGATCAGCCTCGTTCCCGGCGGGGCGCTCTTCATCACCGTTTTCAGCTTCAACCTCCTCGGGGACGGGCTGCGCGACGTGCTCGATCCAAGGCTCCATGGCTGAGGCGGCCCCCCTTCTCGCGGTGGAAGGCCTGGGCATCGTGCTCAAACGCCGGGGCGCCGCCCCTGCCGCCATCGCGCGCGATGTCTCTCTTGTCGTCAACGAGGGGGAGATCGTCGGCCTGATCGGCGAATCGGGCAGCGGCAAGACGATGATCGCCAGATCGCTGATCGGCATGCTTCCCGACCGCATCGAGGCGGTGGCCGGCCGCGCGGAGTTCCGCGGGCGGGACCTCCTCGGGCTTGGTCCCGCGGCGCTGAGGGAGGTGCGCGGCGCCGGGATCGCGCTCATCCCCCAGGACGCGCTCCATGCTCTCAATCCGGTGAGGACGATCGGCTGGCAGGTCGGCGAACCGGTCGTCGTGCACGACGCCATGCCTCGCTCGCGGATCGCCGCCTTCGTCACCCGGCTGCTCGAACGGGTCCACATACCCGATGCCGGACGGCGCGCGGGCGACTACCCGCACCAGTTTTCCGGCGGCATGCAGCAGCGGGCCCTCACGGCGATGGCGCTGGCGATGGAACCTCCGCTCATCCTCGCGGACGAGCCGACGACGGCGCTCGACGTCACCATCCAGGCGGAGATCATCGATCTCATCCGGGAGCTGCGCGGCGCCACCGGCGCCAGCTTCCTCTTCATCTCCCACGATCTCGGCCTCGTCTCCAGCTTCTGCGACAGGATCTACGTCATGTACGCCGGGGAGATCGTCGAGAGCGGCACGAGGGAGGCGATCTTCAGCCGCACCCGCCATCCCTACACCCGGGCGCTCATCGGCGCGGCCCCGCGCCTGAAGGACAATCCCCGCCTGCTGCCGACGATTCCGGGACGGATTCCCCGCCCCTTCGAGGAGACCGCGGGCTGCCGCTTCCGCGGCCGCTGCCCGATGAGCGCCTCGCGCTGCGCGTCGCCGCCGCTGCTGGAGGCGGCGGACGACGGCCATGCCGTGCGCTGCTGGTACGCCTGAGGCCATGCTGCTCGTCGCCGACAGGCTCTCAAGGACATTCCGCGGCACGGGCTTCGCGCGGGGCCGCCGCCGCGACGTGCGCGCGCTCAAGGAGGTCTCCTTCACCCTCGAGAGGAACCGGTCGCTGGGGATCGTCGGAGAATCGGGGTCCGGCAAGTCGACCCTGCTGCGCACCATCCTGCGCCTCACGCCCTACGATTCCGGGAGCCTCGCGTTCGACGGCCGGGAGATCGCCACCCTGGACGGCAGGGCGCTCGGGGACTTCAGGCGGCGCGTCCAGCCGGTCTTCCAGGACCCGTACTCGACGTTCAATCCCAGGTTCTCCATCGGCTCCTCGATCGGCCTGGGCTTCGAGCTCATCGGCGGCCGCCGGCGCTCCTCCATCCGCGACGACGTCCGGGGGCTCCTCGACGATGTCGGCCTCGATCCGGATCTCGAGCGCGCCCTGCCCCACGAGCTCTCCGGAGGGCAGCGCCAGCGCGCCGCGATCGCCCGCGCCCTCGCGGTGAGGCCCGAGCTCCTCCTGCTCGACGAGCCGACGTCGGCGCTCGACGTCTCGGTCCAGGCGCAGGTGCTGAACCTCTTCAAGGACCTGCAGGCGCGCTACGCCTTTTCCCTCGTTCTCGTCACCCACGATCTCCCGGTGGCCAGCTTCATGTGCGAGCATCTGCTCGTCATGAAATCCGGAGAGGTGGTCGAGCGGGGCGGCATCGAGCAGGTGATCGGCAACCCGGCATCCGAGTACACGCGCACGCTGATATCCTCGGCTCCGGACGTGCCGGCGCCGGGAACCATGGACCAGGGAGGCAGCGATGGCCGAGTTCAGGACTGAAACGATCGCCGCGGCCGAAGAGGTGCTCGGTGTGCGCTACAGCGAGGCCGAGCGCAGGCAGATGTGCGGCAACCTCGCGCCGCAGATCGAGAATGCGAGGCGGCGCCGGGCGCTCGTCTTCGACAACAGCCAGGCGCCGGCGACGCGCTTCGATCCAAGGCTGCCGGGATTCCGCGCGCCGGCGCCGCAGCGTCCTGTCGTGTGGCGCCGGCACGATCCGCAGCCGCTGCCGGACTCCGAGGAGGACATCGCCTTCGCGCCGGTCACGGCGCTGTGCGCCTGGATCCGTTCCGGCGCGCTGACCAGCCGGCGGCTGACCGCGATCTACCTCGACCGCATCGAACGCCTGGCGCCCCGCCTCGAGTGCTATGTCACGGTGCTGGGAGAGCGCGCTCTCGAGGAGGCCGAGGCGATGGATTCCCTCTTCAAGGCGGGCCGCTGGCTCGGCCCGCTGCACGGCATGCCCTATGCCCTCAAGGACCTCTTCGATGCGCGCGACACGCGGACCACCTGGGGCGCGGAACCCTGGCGGGACCGCATCGCCGGGGCCGATGCCGCCGTCACGAGGCGCCTGCGCGAGGCGGGAGCCGTCCTTCTCGGCAAGTCGACCGTGGGTGCTCTGGCCTACGGCGACATCTGGTTCGGCGGCAAGACGCGCAACCCGTGGAACCTCGAGGAGGGCGCCAGCGGCTCGAGCGCCGGCTCCGCGGCCGCGACCGCGGCCGGGCTCTGCGCGTTCTCGATCGGCACCGAGACGCTGGGGTCCATCACCTCGCCCTCGGAGCGCTGCGGCACGACGGGTCTGCGGCCGACCTTCGGCCGCGTCTCGCGGGCGGGCTGCATGGCGCTGTGCTGGTCGCTCGACAAGGTCGGACCGATCTGCCGCACGGTCGAGGATACCGGTCTCGTGCTGGCCGCCGTCAACGGGGGCGACCCCGGCGACGCGGGCTCGATCGACATGCCGTTCAACCACGATGCGGCAAGCCCGCCCGAAGGGCTGAGGCTGGGCTGGCTGCCCGAGGCCTACGAGGGCGACGACGTCACCGACGTCGACCGCGCCGCTCTCGACGCCGCCCGCTCGCTGGGCTTCGAGATGCGCGAGGCGAGTCTCCCGGACCTGCCCTACGACACGCTGATCGCCATTCTCTACGCCGAGGCCGCGGCGGCCTTCGAGCAGCTGACCCTCACGGACGCCGACGATACGCTCACCAGGCAGGACGAGGGCGCCTGGCCCAACGCCTTCCGCAAGGCGCGCTTCCTGTCGGCGGTAGACCACGTGCAGTTCGACCGCCTGCGGTACCGGGTGATGGAGGCGCTCGACGATCTCTTCTGCGACATCGACGTGCTGGTGGGGCCGTTCTCGACCGGTCCGATGCTCGTGGCGAGCAACTTCACCGGCCAACCCTGCCTCCACCTGCGCGCCGGTTTCGAGGACGTGGCGACGCGTTCCGAACTCTCGCTTGCCGAGGGACGCCTCGAACTCGGCAGCGCGACGGCGTCCGACCGCCTCTTCAACGTGCCCCGCGGTGTCTCCCTGTGGGCGGGCCTCTTCGAGGAATCGCGCCTTCTCCACGTCGGCGAGGCGCTCGAGCGCCGCCTTGGCGTCCGCGACCGCCGGCCGGCCCTCGCGGCCTGAGACGGACCGGTGCTGATCCTCGCCTCGGCGAGCGCGGGAAGGCGGCGCCTGCTCGAGAGCGCCGGGGTTCCGTTTCGCGCCGAGCCGGCCGGTCTCGACGAGGAGAGCGTGCGCATCGGGCTCCGGGCGGAATCGGCGCCCGTCGGCGAGACGGCGCTGGCCCTTGCCACGGCGAAGGCCAGGCTCGTCAGCGCCCGGCGCCCCGGCTCGCTCGTGCTGGGCGCCGACCAGATGCTCGAGTGCGGCGGCCGGCAGTTCGACAAGGCGGCGGATCTCGCCGCGGCGCGCCGGCATCTCGAGGCCCTCCAGGGCCGCTCGCACAGCCTCGTCACGGCGGCGGTCCTGGTGGAGGACGGCGAGTGCCTGTGGCGGCACGCCGAGGTCTGCCGGATGACCATGCGGCCCCTGTCGGCAGGGAGCATCGCGGCCTATCTTGCCGAGGTCGGCGACTCCGTTCTGGGAAGCGTCGGCTGCTACCATGTCGAGGGCCGGGGCGTGAGGCTCTTCGCGGCGATCGAGGGCGACTGGCACGCCGTCATCGGCCTGCCGCTCCTTGCCCTCCTCGACGCGCTCGTGGAACGGGGAGTGGTGGAGCCGTGAGATTCACCGGCGAGGCGCGTGTCTCCGGCGTCATGGGCTGGCCCGTGGCCCATTCGCTGTCGCCCCTGATGCACGGCGCCTGGCTCGAGGCCTACGGCATCGACGGCGCCTACGTGCCGCTTGCCGTGCCGCCGGACCGCTTCGAGACGGCCTTGAGGGCCCTGCCCGCCCTGGGGTTCCGGGGATGCAACGTGACGCTGCCCCACAAGGAACGGGCGCTCGCCCTGGCCGACGAAGCCGACGGGCTGGCGCGGCGCGTCGGCGCGGCCAACACGGTGGTGGTGGCCGCGGACGGCCGCCTCGAGGTCACCAACACGGACGTCTTCGGGTTTCTCGAGAACCTCAAGGGACGGGTTCCGTCGTGGAGGGCGCCGCGCTCGGCGACGGTGCTCGGCGCCGGCGGTTCGAGCCGGGCGGTCGTCGTCGCCCTTCTCGATGCCGGCGTCTCGGAGGTGCGCGTCGCCAACCGGAGTCTGGAACGCGCCGAGGCGCTCAGGCACCGCTTCGGGGGGCGCGTCTCGGCGGTGCGCTGGGCCGAGCGCGCCGAGGCGCTCGACGGCGCGGGCCTCGTCGTCAACACCACTCAGCTCGGCATGGCCGGGCAGCCGCCGCTGGAGGTCGCCCTCGACGGCCTCGGCGGCGACGCCGTGGTCTGCGACCTCGTCTACGCGCCGCTGGAGACGGATCTTCTGCGGCGCGCCCGCCGCCAGGGCCTCGCCGCGGTCGACGGTCTCGGCATGCTTGTCCACCAGGCAAGGCCGGGCTTTGCCGCATGGTTCGGGCGCGACCCGCAGGTGACCGAAGACCTCTACGCGCTCCTCGCCGGCGGCATCGGGGGAGGCTGAGCCCCGTGTTCGTGCTCGGGCTGACGGGTTCGATCGGCATGGGCAAGTCGACGGTGGCCGCCATGTTCTCCCGCTGCGGCGCCGAGGTCCACGACGCCGACGCCGTCGTGCACCGTCTCTACGCTCCCGGAGGGGCTGCCGTCGCCGTCGTCGGGGACCTCTTTCCCGACGCCGTGACCGGCCGGGGAGCGGCCGCCAGGGTCGATCGCGCCCGTCTGGGAACGGCGGTCCTCGGCGACCGGGAGGCGCTCGCCAGGCTGGAGGCGGCGGTCCATCCCCTGGTCCGCCGCGAACAGGAACGCTTCCTCAGGCGCTCCTGCAGAACGGGGTGCCGCCTCGCGGTGCTCGACATCCCGCTTCTTTTCGAATCGGGCGGCGACTCCCGTGTCGACGCCACCTGCGTGGTCCACGCGCCCGCCTTCATCCAGGCGTTCCGCGTGCTGTCGCGGCCCGGCATGAGCCCGGAGAAGCTCGAGAGCATCCGCCGGCGCCAGATGTCCGACCGGGAGAAGCTGCGCCGTGCCGACCATGTCGTCAGGACCGGCAGGGCCCATGGCCACACCCTGCGGCGCGTCCGGCGCCTCTTCGGCCGGCTCTCGCGGCGGCGGGGAAGGGTGTGGCCGCCAGGCTAGAGCGGGCTCCGGCGGCGCCTCGAGGAGAGTTGCCCGGTTCTCCATGACCTCGTCCCGGTATGGATGGAAGGCAGGGCGTGTCCCCCGGCCCGGCGCGGTCATTCCCGGGGATGGCACGCTGCGGACCGCATTCGGCCTGTTGTGCCGGGCTGTCGGGAGGGCCCTGCACCGGGTGGCCGAAACCCTCGGCGCTCTCCTGCATGCGCGGGAGGGACGGCCAGTGGGCCGTTCTGTTGCGGCTCGACATCGTTGCCGGGCGCCGCCACTGCCCGAGGGACCACCGGCGCCGGTTCGGGTGCCGCGGCAAGTCCCGCAGCCGGGTGTCGCCGGGGACCTCGTGGAGTCCCTGCGTTCGCGGCTCCTCCGCCTTCTGCCGCCGGCAAGTTCCATCACACGGATCCGGTCGATGGCTCGACGGCCGGGAATCAGGAATTGCGGATCGCCTTCGAGGACGGGATGCGGGTCGCTCTCCGCCCTTCGGGGACCGTGCGGTCCTGAGGCTCTGTCTCGAGCGCTGCGAGGCGGACGAATCTGACTGCGACGAAGCGCCCGCACCGGACGTGCGCACCTGACTCCACGGCTTGCCCCGCACGAAGACAGGAAATAAGGTTCAACCGTACCTCTGATATGGGAGGCCCTTATGAAAACCACCTTCGAGCTTCCTGACGCGTTGATCGAGCAGGCGCGCCGCGTAGCCCAGGGGGAGGGCGCCACGCTCCGTGCGCTGGTTGAGGAAGGTCTGCAGCGCAGCCTCGAGGCCCGGCGACGGGCGGCGCGCCGCCAGTTCGATTTTCCGAGCTACGGCGGCAACGGTCTCACTGACGAGTTCCGGGGTGCGCCCTGGAGCCGGATTCGCGATGAAATCTATCGTGGGCACGGCGCGTGATCGCTGTCGACACAAACCTGCTCGTCTACGCGCATCGCCCGGACATGCCCTTCCATGAGCGCGCCCGGCAGGTGCTGACGGAGGCCGTCGCCGCACCGGAACCGGTTTGTGTTCCCTGGCCCTGCGCCCACGAGTTTCTTGCCGTGGTCTCCAACCCGCGCATCTTCCGTGATCCCACACCGATCGACGTGGCCCTGCATGCCGTAAGGCGGCTCTTCGCGAGCCTTTCCGGCGGGTTCCTGGCCGAGGGTGAAGGCTACCTGGATGCTCTCGAGCAGATCGCCCGACCGGCGCTCCTGCAGGGTGCACTCGTGCACGATGCCCGGGTGGCCGCACTGTGTCTGTTTCACGCAGTGCGTGTCCTGTGGTCAGCCGACCGGGACTTCTCGCGCTTCCCTGACCTGATCGTGGTCAATCCACTCCCGAAGAGATGAGGTGATGGCCGGCGCTGGATACGGCACGGGGAAAGACGATCGAGGCAGCGATGGACGCCGAACTCCAATCGATCTTGATTGCCGGCATCAGGGCCCGAAACGGGCGCAGACAACCGGACCTGCCGGCCTGACTCCGCTGCGACCATGGAGGCAACGACACCCTGACGACCGGCGAGTCTTCGTCCGCGGCACATGAAGACAAAATGTCTTGATTTTCAACAAGAAAACAGTGAACATTCCAGCGCGGCCATCCCTTGCGAAATGACAAAGGGGAACAGGACGCGGTGGCTGATCCCGTGGTCTGCGGGCGCGTACGGGAACCCTGACCCATACGCCGGCATCCGGGCCGATCGAAACAGGGCACGCCACTTTTCCTGCGATGCCGCTTGCATGGACAATGCCGGCGAAAGGACTGCCGGAGAGTCTGGCGCATGACACCCGCGCCACCGCCCTGCACGGTCAACCCGGCCATATCCACCCTTGCCATCAGGATCGGTGAAGCGCTCGGTCGGGCGGATTCATTGGCCGAGGGCGAGAATTCGCACCTGCGGCGCATCAACCGCATCCGCACGATCCGGGGATCCCCGGCGATTGAAGGCAACACGCTCAGTGAAGACCAGATCGCGACAATCCTCGAGGGAAGGCCGGTCATCGCGCCGCCACGGGAAATCCGGGAGGCGCGCAACGCGCTGGCTGCCTATGACCTGTCCCCGCAACGGGATCCGGCGAGCGAGGCCGGTCTTCATCACCGCGCACGAGACGCTCATGGCCGGACTTCTCGACGTTCCCGGCCGCTTGTCGGCGCTCAGGGGCCGTTGTGGCCGCAGGCGGCACCGTGCATCACATCGCACCACCCGCCGGCCGTGTTTGCGGAGCCATGGCGAACCTGCTTTCCTGGCTGGGTGGAACGAACGGGCATCCGTCGATCGCCAGTTCGGTTTTCCACTGCGAGTTCGAGTTCATCCACCCCTTCGAGGATGGCAATGGTTGTATGGGCCGCCTGTGGCAGACGTTGGTCCTGACGCGCTGGTTGCCTGCATTCCCGTGGAGAGTGCGGTCCACGCCCGCCAGGTCGGCTACTGCGCGGCCATTCAGGAGAGTTCCGCCGGGGGCGAGCGCGCCCCGTGCATCGTCTTCATGCTGGAGGCGATTCTCGAAGCCCTCCCGCCCTCCGGGTACAACGCCTGCTTTCCGTCCTCAGGGGGGAGATGCCGGGGCGCGAGATTCTTCGGGTCCTCGGCCTGAACGATCGCAAGTCGTTCCGGCAACGATATCTGCTGCCCGCCATGGGGCAGGGCTGCGTGGAGATGACCATCCCGGCGTCACCGACGGCGCGAAACCAGAGATACAGGCTCACGGCAAGCGGCCGGGCAATGGTGCGGGAACGCACATGACGGCGGCCTGACGGTCGGAACGATCCGCCGTTCCGCCCGCCGGCATGCACGGGCTCGTGGAGGACGGCAGATTCCGGAGGCGGTGTACACTCAATGAAGCTCGGTCGAGGTCGCCTCACCACAACCCTGACACATGACCCTCGACGTCACCCGCCGGGCGGGATGTCGATTCCGCCGCCGAGGGCGGCTACCATGGGACGTTGGCCGGCCTGCCTGGACCCATGCGCGAAATCGTTCTCGATACGGAGACCACCGGCCTCGACATCATGGCCGGTCACAAGCTCGTGGAGATCGGCTGCGTGGAGCTCGTCGATCGCGCGGAGACCGGCAACACCTGGGGCACGTTCCTCAATCCGCGCCGCCGGAGCGACGCCGAGGCCTTCGGCGTCCACCGGCTCGCCGACGCCTTCCTGCGGCGCCAGCCGGTGTTTCGCGAGAGGGCGCGGGACATGATGGCCTTTCTCGCCGACAGTCCGCTCGTCATCCACAACGCGGAGTTCGACCTCAAGTTCCTCAACAACGAGCTGATCATGGAAGGCATGGCGCCGATCAGCGGCCGGAGGGTCGTCGACACCCTGACGATGGCGCGCGACACGTTTCCCGGCCAGTCCAACAGCCTGGCCGCGCTGGCGCAGCGCTTCGGGTTCAGTATCATGGCCGGCCGCCGCCATCGCGCGCTCGACGACGCGCGCCTCCTGGCAGCCGTCTACCTCGCCCTCCTGAAGCACCGGGAAGACCATGCGTGAAGTCGTTCTCGACACCGAGACCACGGGTCTCGACGTGCGCTCCGGTCACAGGCTCGTGGAGATCGGCTGCGTCGAGCTGAGGAACCACGTGCCGACGGGCCGCAGCTGGTCCACCTTTCTCGACCCGGGCCGGGAGAGCGATGCCGAAGCGCTCGCCGTCCACGGCCTCACGCGGGAGTTCCTGTCCCGGCAGCCGGCGTTCGCCGACAAGGCGGCGGAGCTCCTCGAGTTCCTCCAGGACAGCAGGCTCGTCATCCACAACGCCGAGTTCGATCTCGGTTTTCTCAACCACGAGCTCGAGGCGTGCGGCCATGCGCCGGTCGAGCGCGGCCGCGTGGTCGACACCCTGGCGATGGCGCGCCGCCGCTTTCCCGGAGAGCAGAACAGCCTCGATGCCCTGACGCGGCGATTCGGCATCGACGCCTCGGCGCGCCAGGACCATCACGGGGCCCTGGTCGACGCGAGACTGCTGGCCGAGGTCTATCTCGAGCTCACCGGCGGACGGCAGTCCAGCCTCGATCTTTCCGGACCGGAAGACCCGGCGGTCCCCGAAGAAACGCCCGGGCAGCGCCCGGCGTTCAGGCCGCCCCGCCCCCACGCCGCGACGGAAGAGGAGATCGAACGCCACGAGGCTTTCCTGAAGGAGCACGTCAAGGATCCGCTCTGGCACCGCCTCGGCGGCAGCTGATCCCGGACGCCATGTCCCTTCCGGCGGCGGGCCTCAGGGGATGATGACGGTCGAGCCGGTGGTGCGGCGTCCCTCCAGGGCGGCGTGGGCGGCGGCGATGTCGTCGAGGCGGAAGGTCTGGCCGATGGTGACCTTGACCTTGTCGGACATCAGCATGGAGAACACGCGCTCGGCACTGGCGAGGAGCTCGAGGCGCGTCGCCACGTAGTCGGCCATCGTCGGCCGCGTCACGAAGAGCGAGCCCCGGGCGGCGAGCAGCAGCATGCGGAACGGATCCGGCTCTCCGGAGGACTGGCCGAACGACACGAGTGTCCCGCGCCTGGCGAGGCACAGCAGGCTCGTCTCGAACGTGTCGCGGCCGATCGAGTCGTAGACCACGGGCACGCCTGCGCCCCGCGTCTCGTCCCGCACCACCTCGGGCAGCGGCCGCTCGCCCCACACCACCGGCGTATGGCAGCCGTTCATGCGCGCGGTCCTCGCCTTCTCGGTGCTCGACACCGTGCCGATCACCCGAGCGCCGAGAGCCCGCGCCCACTGGCAGGCGATGAGCCCGACGCCGCCGCCGGCGGCGTGGAAGACGATGGTCTGGCCGCGGCGCACGGGCACGCATCTCTCGAGGAGGAACTCGACCGTCATCGCCTTGGTCATGGCCGCCGCCGCGACCCTGTCGTCCATGCCGTCGGGCAGCCTGACGACCTGGCCGGCATCGACGTTCATGGCCTCGGCGTAGTTGCCGGGACCGCTGAGGACGGCGACGCGCTCGCCGACCTCGAGATCGTGGACCGCGCTGCCCGTTGCCTCGACGACGCCGGCCGATTCCGAACCGGGCGTCGCCGGAAGGTCGACCGGATAGAGCCCGCTGCGCTCGTAGATGTCGTAGAAGTTGAGCGAGATCGCCGTGTTGCGCACCCGCACCTCGCCGGCGGCCGGCGGCGGCAGGGCGACGCGCCCGAGCTCGAGGACCCCGGGCCCGCCGCAGCGCTCCATGCGGACGGCCCTGACGGTGTCGTTCATGGCAGCAGGACGGTCGAGCCCGTGGTACGCCGTCCCTCGAGGTCGCGATGGGCCTCCCGGATCTCCGAAAGGGGGCGCGTCTGGCGGATCTCGATCTTCACCCGGCCCGACGTCACCATGTCGAAGAGCCGTCCAGCGGAGAGTTCGAGGTCGTCCCGCGCCGCGATGTAGTGGGCGAGGCCGGGCCTCGTGTAGAAGAGCGAGCCTCCCTGTGCGAGGCGCGCCGGATCGAAGGCGCCGACGGGCCCCGAGGACTGGCCGAAGGAGACCATCATGCCGCGCGGCGCCAGCGATGCCAGCGACGCCTCGAAGGTGTCCCGGCCGATCGAATCGTAGACCACCGGCACGCCCCTGCCGCCGGTGATGTCGCGCACCCGCCCGGCGATGTCCTCGCGCGAGGTGACGATCGGGTGGTGGCAGCCGTGGGCCGCCGCCAGTTCCGCCTTGGCGTCGGTCGAGACCGTGCCGATCACGGTGGCGCCGAGCGCGCTTGCCCACTGGCAGGCGATGAGGCCCACGCCGCCGGCGGCGGCATGGAAGAGAATCGTCTGGCCCGCCTCGACCGGAAATGTCCGGGTGAGGAGGTACTCGGCGGTCATGCCCTTGAGCATCATCGCCGCCGCCGTCCGGTCGCCGATGCCGTCGGGGATCTTCACCAGGCGCCCGGCCGGCATGACGCGCCGGGTCGCGTAGGCGCCGGCCGTCATCGGGTAGGCGATGCGGTCGCCGGCGGCCAGTCCGGTGACGCCGTCGCCCGCGGCCTCGACGACACCGGCGGCCTCCATGCCGAGAACGGCCGGCAAGGCGAGGGGGTAGAGGCCGGAGCGCTGGTAGGTGTCGATGAAGTTGAGGCCGATCGCGGTGTGGCGGACCAGAACCTCGCCCTCGGCGGGCGGGCCCGGCTCGTCAGGTTCGACCGACAGGACCTCGGGTCCGCCGGTCCGGTGAATGCGCACTGCCTGGGTCATCGGTGTTCTCCGGAGCTCAATGAACGGAATCGCGGACCAGCGGGCAGGTGGAACAGTGAATGCCGCCGCCGTTGAGCTGGACCTTGTCGTAGTCGATCTCGATGATCTCGATGTTCATCGAGGCGAGCGTGTCGGCCGTGCGGTTGGAGATGCCCCTCGGCATGATGACGCGCCCCGGCCTCACCGCCAGGCAGTTGAGAATCCAGTGGTTGTCCGCGTTGTCGATCTCGACGGTGCGGATGCCGAGCTCCCGCAGCCGGGTGAGGAAGGTGTAGGGCAGCATGTCGGGATCGACGATGGCGACATCGACGTCGATCATCGTCATCGCCCCGTCGATGTGGATGGAGTAGCCGGAGAGGTCGACGCGCAGCAGGTCCACGCCCTGGCGGGCGAGCACCTCCTCGACCTGGCGGGCGCCCTCCTCGTTGACGCAGATCGAGCGGCCGATCACCGCGGTCCTGTGGTTGAGCCAGGCGAAGCTCCCGCCCTCGACCATGCCGGTGCCGTGAACGGTTCTCAGGATCGGCATGCCGAGGTTGGCGAGCGTCCTCGTGACATGGGCTTCCTCGCCCCGCCGGATCGTGCGCGCCAGGCGGCAGACGACGGCCCCTCCCTTGACGGCGAACGACGAGTCGCGGGTGTAGACGGACTTGATGCCGTCGGCCTCGATCCGGTCGAGAAACACGACCTCGACGCCCTCGTTGCGCAGGGTGGCGACGAGCCCGTCGTGCTGGGCGCGAAACTCGTCCCAGTCCGGCACGACATCGCTCTGGAAGTACCAGCCTTTCTCCAGGTCGCCGTAGGAGCCGATCTCCTCGATTCGCTTGCGCCGGTCGACGATCTCCATCTCGTCGCCCGGGCGGTGCATGAGGCACAGGCGCAATCGGCCGACATCGTTGTCGCAACCCCATTCGCGGCCCCACACGCCGGCCTGCTGCTCGGCGCTCTCGAACGACGGTTCCGGATGGGATCCGAAGAGCTTGATGGTCTGGCCGTAGATGTTCGTCATGGAGCGGGTTCCGGCAGGGTTCAAAGGGACCCGTAGACGGCGTCGATCAGGCGCTCGTGGCGTCTCACCGAATCGTCCGCGGTCCCGAGCATGCGATTCATGACATAGGCCACGCCGAGACGCGAATCGGGATCGGCGAAGGCGAAGGCGCCGCCCCAGCCGCTGTGGCCGAACGAGCGGGGGTTGGGACCCAGCAGGCTATCCGGGCCTCCCAGCCGGAATCCGGCCGCGAAGCGCGTCGCGGCGAGCATCGAGGCGTCGAGCCCCTCGAAGCGCGGCCGCGCCGCCGCGGCGATGCCCCCGGGCGAGAGGAGGCCGCCGCCGCCCGCCGCCAGCAGTCCGTAGAGCTTCGCCAGGGCCAGCGCCGTCGCCTGGCCGTTGCCGGCGGGGATCTCGGTGGCCCTCCAGGCCCGCTCGTTGACGGTCAGCGGCTCGATGCGGGGACTGCGCACCGCATGGCCGTATCCGGACTTCTCGACCTCGGCGGTCCAGTCGGCGGCGTCGTCGCTCGCGGTCATTTCGGCGCTGCGTCCGTCCTCTTCGGCGGCAAGCCCGATGTGGATGTCGAGGCCGAGCGGGCCGGCAATCTCCTCGGCGAGGAAGCGGCCCGGCCGGCGCCCGTCGACACGGGCGAGCGCCTCGCCGGCGAGATGGCCGAAGGTCAGGGCATGGTAGACGCAGCGGCTTGCGGGAGGCCACAGGGGGGCCATGGCGGCCAGCGCGTCGACGAAGGGGCGCCAGGCGTAGACCCCCTCGATATCCATCGGCCGGTCGAGGCCGTTGAGGCCGGCGCGGTGCGACAGGACGAGATCGAGGGTGATCTCCTGCTTGCCGCCGCTGGCGAAGCCGGGCCAGACATCCGCCAGTGGAGCGTCGTAGCGGACGAGGCCGCGTTCGACCGCCATGGCGATCTCGAGGGCGACGATCCCCTTGGTGACGGACCAGATGTTGACCAGCGTATCGGCCTCCCACGGCCGCGTCCGGGCGGCGTCCGCGTGGCCTGCCGTCAGGTCGACCACGATCTCGCCTGCCCTCACCACGGCGAGGGCGCAGCCGAGATCGCTGCCGTCGGCAAGGTTGGCGGCGACGGCGTCCCTCACCGCGGCGAATCGACGATGGGTGGTGCCGCGGACCGTCATGGCGTCGCTCCGGAAGTCCCGTGCGGTCCTCTTGCCCCCGCCGGAGACCGGCGGTCAAGTCCAGGCGGCGATTACCGGTTGCTCCCGGTGCCCTTTGTCTGGAATCATCTCCGCGTGGCGACACCGGACAACCGGGAGGAAGGCCTGCCATGCGCTACGAGGCACCGCGGACGCTGGAGGAGGCGACGGCCATGCTGGCGGCCGGCGGCGCGCGGGTCCTGGCCGGGGGCACGGACCTTCTCGTCCAGCTGCGCTCCGGCATGGTGGAGCCGGATCTCGTTGTCGACATCAAGCGCATCCCGGGCATGACCGAGATCGCCGTTGACGACGGCGGCTGGCGCATCGGCGCCGCCGTGTCCGCGGCCGCACTCGCGGGCCACGGCGGCGTCAGGCGGGCGTGGCCGGGGGTCGTCGAGTCGGTGGAACTGATCGGCTCGACGCAGATCCAGGGGCGCGCGACGATGGCCGGCAACCTCTGCAACGCCTCGCCGGCGGCCGACAGCGTGCCGGCCATGATCGCCGCGGGCGCCGTGGTCCGCATTGCCGGGCCCGGGGGGACGGTGCGCGACGTTCCGGTGGAGGAGGTGGCGACGGCGCCGGGCCGGACCTCGCTGACGGCCGGGGAACTGGTGGTCTCGGTCTTCCTTCCGCCGCCGGAAGCCGCAACCGGGGACGCCTACCTGAGGCTCATCCCGAGGACGGAGATGGACATCGCCGTGGCGGGTGCGGCCGTCAGCGTGGTGCTCGACGGCAACGGCCGCTGCGCCCGGGCCCGGGTGGTGCTCGGCGCCGTCGGACCCCGGGCGCTCGCCGTGCCCCGGGGCGCCGACGCCCTCGTCGGCACGGCGCTCGACGACACCGCGCTCGCCGCTCTGGCGGCGGCGGCCTCGGCGGCCGCGAGGCCGATCGACGACAAGCGCGGCACCGCCGCCTACCGGACGAAGGTGGCCGGCGTGCTCGCGCGCCGGGCGGCCGTCCTGGCGGGCAGGCGGGCGGGAGAACGCTCATGAGCCTCATTCATGTCACCGCCGAAGTGAACGGCGACCGGACGGAGTTCCTCTGCGATGCGGAGGAGACCCTGCTCGACGCGCTGCGCGACCGGCTCGGTCTCACCGGAGCCAAGGAGGGCTGCGCATCGGGCGACTGCGGCGCCTGTTCGGTCGTCCTCGACGGCCGCCTGGTCTGTGCCTGTCTCGTGCTGGCGGCCGAAGCCGAGGGCCGCGCGGTGGAGACCATCGAGGGCATGGCGGACGGCGACGGGCTGCATCCGCTGCAGCGGAAGTTCCTCGAGCTCGGGGCCCTGCAGTGCGGTGTCTGCACCCCGGGGTTCCTCGTGGCGGCGAAGGCGCTCCTCGAGGAGAACCCGGAGCCCTCGGAGAGCGAGGTGCGCTACTGGCTTGCGGGCAACCTGTGCCGCTGCACCGGCTACGACAAGATCATCCGGGCGGTCATGGAGACGGCCGCCGACATGCGAGGAGCCTGAGCCATGGATCTCGAACTCACCCGCCGCACGGTGTTCGACAAGGTCGGAACCCGGCCCGTGCGCCCCGACGGCACGGACAAGGTGACCGGCCGCGCGCTCTACGGCGCCGACCTCACGAGGCCGGACATGCTGGTCGGCAGGGTGCTGCGCAGCCCGCACGCCCACGCGAGGATCCTCTCCATCGACGTCTCGAAGGCCGAGGCCCTCGAGGGCGTCAAGGCTGTCGTGACCCGCGACGACTTCCCGGATCTCTCGGCGGAGCAGACGGTGAAGGGGGAGGACGAGGAGAACCTCCGGGACGTGTCGCGCAACGTCATGGCGCGCGACAAGGCGCTCTACGAAGGCCATGCGATCGCGGCGGTGGCGGCAACCTCGGCGCCCGTCGCCCGCAGGGCGCTGGCTCTGATCGACGTCGCCTTCGAGGTGCTGCCCCACGTCATCGATGTCGACGAGGCCATGAAGCCGGGCGCCCCGGTCCTCCACGAGGACATGTTCACCGCCGGCCTCGACCCGGCGCCCACGGAGCCCTCCAACGTCGCCGAGTACCTGAAGATCGGCATGGGCGACGTGGACGCCGGGTTTGCCGAGGCGGACATCGTCGTCGAGCGCGACTTCAGGACCGAGGCCGCCCACCAGGGCTACATCGAGCCCCACGCCTGCGTCGCATCGGTGTCCTCGGACGGCCTGGCCGAACTGTGGTGCTGCACGCAGGGCCACTACTCCGTGCGCTCCATGTGCGCCGCCATCCTGGGCATGGACCTTTCGAGCCTGCGCGTGACGTCCTCGGAGATCGGCGGCGGTTTCGGCGGCAAGACCACCGTGTTTCTCGAGCCCGTGGCGCTGGCGCTGAGCCGGAAATCCGGCCGGCCGGTCAAGATGACCATGAGCCGCAGCGAGGTCTTCAGGGGTTCCGGTCCGACCTCCTCGACAAGCATGTCGGTGAGGATGGGCGCCACCCGGGACGGCCGGATCACGGCCTGCGAAGCCTCCTTCCGGTACCAGGGCGGCGCCTTCGCGGGATCCCCGGTGAGCTACGGCGCGGTCTGCGGAATGGCGCCCTACGAGTGCCCCAACGTCGTGCTCCACTGCTACGATGTCGTGGTGAATCGGCCCAAGGCCGCCGCCTACCGTGCTCCGGGAGCGCCGATGGCGGCCTTCGCCATCGAGTCGGTGCTCGACGAGATCGCCGGCCGGCTCGATCTCGATCCGATCGAGCTGCGCCTGAGAAACGCCGTCAGGGAAGGCGGCAGCTCGGTCTACGGTCCGACCTTCGGTCCGATCGGTTTCGTCGAATGCCTCGAGGCGGCACGCTCCCACCCCGGCCAGGCCGCGAAGCTCGCAGCCCACCAGGCGCGGGGCGTGGCGGCCGGCTTCTGGCCCAACTACGGCGGTCAGACCAGCGTGTCGGTCAACGTCAACCCGGACGGCACCGTCCTCGTCTCCCTGGGCACGCCGGACATCGGCGGCAGCCGCGCCAGCATGTGCCTGATGGCGGCCGAGGAGCTCGGCATCGCCTACGGCAGGGTGAAGGCCGTCATTGCCGACACCAGCGCCCTGGCCCACAACGACACCACCGGCGGCAGCCGCGTCACGCATTCGGCCGGGCTGGCGACCATCGAGGCCTCGCGCAGGGTGATCGAGACCATGAAGGAGCGCGCCGCCCGGCTGTGGGACGTCGACGTCGAGGCCGTGGTCTGGGAAGACGGCGCCGTGCGCCCCTCGGGAGCCAATGCCGGCGGCCACGAACCGCTGGGCTTCGACGAGCTCGCCGCCCTGGCGCCCTCGACCGGCGGACCGATCGCCGGTCATGCGGAGATCAATGCGGAGGGCGCCGGCGCCAGCTTCGCGGTGCATGTCGCAGACCTCGAGGTGGATCCCGAGACCGGGCGCGTCACGATCCTGCGATACCTGGCCGTTCAGGATGCGGGCAAGGCCATCCACCCCGACTACGTCGAGGGCCAGTACCAGGGCGGAGCGGTCCAGGGGATCGGCTGGGCGCTCAACGAGGAGTACATCTACGGCGAGGACGGCGTCCTCCAGAATCCGGGCTTCCTCGACTACCGCATCCCCGTGGCCTCCGATCTGCCGATGATCGACACGGTCATCGTCGAGGTGCCCAATCCCGGCCATCCCTACGGGGTGCGCGGCGTCGGGGAAACGCCGATCGTGCCTCCCCTGGCCGCCGTGGCGAACGCGGTTTCGCGCGCCGTCGGGCGGCGCATGACCGACATCCCGATGTCGCCGCCGCGCATCCTCGAGGCGATCGACGGCGCGTCATGATCGATGTCCGGCTCGGCGCGACCTTCCGCTCCATGGCGGGTGCGCGCCAGTCGTTCCCTGTGGAGGCGGCGAACGTCATGCAGCTCCTGAAACGCCTCGAGGAGACCTATCCGGAACTCGCGCCGGTGCTCGGCCGCGGTGTGGCGGTGGCCATCGACGGCCGCGTCTACCGCGATTCCCTCCTGCAGCCGGTGCCGGACGGGGCGGAGGTCTATCTCATGCCGCGCGTCGCGGGAGGCTGACGTGACACATCCGGATATCGGCGACGACGTCGTCGAGGCCTACCGCGCAGACGGCGTCATCTGCCTGCGCGGCCTGTTCGCCGAATGGACCGACTCCCTTGCCCGGGGGGTCGAGAGGAATCTCGCCGAGCCGGGCGGCGACGCCAGGCTCTACCACGACGACGGCGGGCGGCTCTTCATGAGCGACTACTGCAACTGGCCGAGAATCGCCGAGTACGAGGCCTTCGCCAGACGCTCGCCGGCCGCGCGCATCGCGGCCCGGCTCATGGGCTCCCGGACCGCCCGCCTCTTCCACGAGCATGTCCTCGTCAAGGAGGCCGGCGCCGAGATCGGCACGCCGTGGCACCACGATCAGCCCTACTACTGCGTCGACGGCCGGCAGAACGTCTCCATGTGGATCACGGTCGATCCGGTGGCCCGCGACACCAGCCCCGAGTTCGTCGCCGGCTCCCACCGGTGGCGCCGCACCTTCACGCCGGAGCGCTTCAACGGCCGGGCGCTCTACGGCGACGGGGACGTCTACGAGACGCTGCCGGACATCGATGCGCAACGCGAGTCCTTCGACATCCGCGGCTTCGATCTCGCTCCGGGCGACGCCATCTGCTTCCATTTCCTCACGATCCACGGGGCGCCCGCCAACCGCTCCCTCGTCACGCCGCGCAGGGCGGTCTCGGTGCGCTGGATCGGCGACGACGCCCGCTTCGCCGAGCGCCCGGGTCCGACATCGCCGCCGTTCAGGGGCGTCGCCCTGAAGGCCGGGGACGAGATGGTCGCGCCCGACTTCCCGCTCTGCTGGCCGCCCGGGCCATGCTGACCCTCGAGGAGGGTCTCGCGCGAACCGGCACCTTCCGGCCCGGGGCCGGGGATACCGCGGCGGCCGTCGGCAATGCCGGCGTCGAGGTGGTGGCGACGGTGACGCTCATCCTGTGGATGGAAGAGGTCTGCGGCGGCCTCGTCCACCCCTGCTTGGAGCCCGGCGAGGCCTCGGTCGGCGTTCGTGTGGCCGTCGACCACGTCGCCACCGCCCGCACCGGCCGGCCCGTCGCCGTCGAGGCCCGCGTCGCCCGCGTCGAAGGGCGCACGGTCGCCTTCGAGGTCCGCGCCCTCCAGGACGGCCGGGTGGTCCTGGAGGGGGAGCACCGCCGCGCCGTCGTCGCCCTCGAGCGCTTCCTCGGCGGGGCGGCCCGGACGCCGCCCCCACGGCGGGTCACCTTCTGGTTCGACGTCATCAGCCCCTGGTCTTACATCGCGTCGACCCGGATCGCCGGGCTGGCGCGCCGCCACGGCGCCGAGCTCGAGTGGCGGCCGCTGCACCTCGGCCGGCTCATGGCGGCGGTCGACGGCATGCGGCCCATGGAACAGAGTGCGGCGCGGCGGGCGTGGTATCTCCAGGACGTCGCCGATCACATGGCGCTGGCGGGCCTCGCCTACCATCCGCACCCGGCGCAGCCGCTGCGCCCGTCCCGCGCGCTGCGCTGCATCGCCCATGCCGCCGACGAGGGACGCGCCGAGGCCTTCGTCCCGGCGGTCATGCGCGGCTACTGGGCCGAAGGCGCCGACATCACGGATCCGGCCGTGCTCCAGGCGATGGCCGACGAGGCGGGCCTCCGCCGCCGGCCGATGGCCGACATCATGGCCGACGGGCACTATCGGGACGTCATCGAGGGCAACACCCGCGCCGCCGTCGAATCGGGGCTCTTCGGGGTTCCCTCCTTCGTCTTCGGCGAGAAGCTCTACTTCGGCTGCGACCACATGGAGATGCTCGAGAACGCCATGGCGCTGCCGGTGGAGGCTTCACGAGGGAACAGCCCGCCGGACAGGGGCACAGCGGAAATCTAGGCCAGGTTCAGTCCGAACGAGGCAAACCGGTTGAAGTCATCCGGGTTGGAGGTCGCGACGGCGGCGCCTTCCGCGAGAGCCGCCGCTGCAATCATGCAGTCGATCATCGAACCCCGCCTGCGTCCTGCGCCATTGAAGAGAATTGCGGCAATGCCGGCCATCTCTCCGGTGAATGGGCATTGACGCTCCACCACGACCGATGCAACGGTACGTGCGGCATCATCGACGGGACCGCACAGAAACTCTGCCCAGGCAACCGTGCTCATGGCGAGCGACTCGCTTGTCGTCAGCCACCCGCGAACCTGCGCGTCCTCGCGCGAACCGCGGCGCAGCGCATGGATCAGGAAGCTGGTGTCCAGGTGGATCACCTTGAGGTCCGCGCCTTGCGTTCCCGCATGATCTCATCCACCCAGGCGTGCGCCGAGTCTTGATCGAGCGCAAGCATGTCCTGCAGGTCATCGAGCGCCTCGAGCGCCTCGAGCGCCTCGTTGCGGTCGGAATGCACGCCGGCGGCTGCCGACCCGATGGCGCGGCGCAGTGCAGCGGACTTCGACGTGTTCCAGTGCTTTGCGAGGCTTTCGAGCTGCCGCACCGTGTCGACATCGAGTGAATAGGTCGATTTGATGGTCATGGTGGCCATAACGCGAATTTATGGCCATAAGCGTGCTTGGTCAACCCACGGTTCATGGCGGACATGCCGGCCCTCGCCAGCGCCCGCGAGACTGGCGGGGGCCTCCCTGCCAGGACGCAGTCGTTCGGACCAGCGTGCGACCGGTCAGCCGCGTCCCGCCTTTTCGAGGGACGGGAGGACCTCCCTCTCGCTTCCGCCCCGGGGATCATGACGAGAAGGCGTCCCGACAGGAAGCCCGGCCGCGACCGCATGGAGATGCCCGAGAGCGCCGCGGCGCGTCAGCGGTGACGCGCGAGGATGAGTCCCGCCAGGACGATCAGCCCCATGCCGGCCGTCACCATGAGGGTGGGGACGTCGCCGAACGCGAGGTAGCCCAGAGCGATGGCGACCAGCAGCGACGAGTACTCGAAGGGCACCACGAGGCTCGCCTCGCCCTTGCGGTAGGCGAAGATGATGAGGAAGTGCGCGGCGCCGGCGACGAGGCCCGCCAGCGCGATCAGGATGAGGTTCTCCCCGTCGGCCATCTGCCACGTCCCCGGAAGCACCGCGACCGGGACGAGACCGGCGAAGACGAAGGCGACGGTCGTGTAGAACGCGGTGACCGGCGCCGGCTCCGTCGAACCCAGGCGGCGGGCGAGCAGCACCGTCACGGCGACCGAAGCGGCGGCTGCCACGCCCCACAGCGCTGCCGGGCGGAAGGCGTCGCTGCCGGGCTGCACGATGATGAGCGCCCCGAGAAAGCCGACGGCGATGGCCAGCCAGCGGACAAACGAGACCCTCTCCTTGAGGAAGACCGCCGCGAGGATCACCACGAGAAACGGCGACGAGAACGTCACGGCGGCCGCATCCGCCAGCGGCAGCTCCTGGATGGCCCGCAGGTAGAACGTGTAGGCGAGCGCCATGGCGACGCCCCGCGCCGCCTGGCCCCAGGGGCGCCTGGTCTTCAGGCCTCTCCAGGTGCGGCTGACCTGGAGCGCCACGATGACGGGCAGGAACGCGAAGACGCTGCGGATGAGGATGTAGCTGAAGGGATCGATCTCCCGGGTGACGGACTTGGCGATGCCGTCCCCCAGGGTCAGCAGGCAGACCCCGCCGATCACCGTGGCGATGGCGAGACCCGGCTGGTCGCCGGCGCCGGGAGTCCACCGCCCCGGCGTCATGGACCCCTGCGAAAGAACACCGGATCCGCTCCGTGGAACGGCGTTCCGGGCGGGGCGCCCGCGGTCGCGAAATCCATGGCCATGGCCGCATTTACCCTGTCTTGACAAGACCGACAAATCACTTTCATATGCGGCGCCGTCTTTGGGGGAGGACCGGTGAACAGGACGGGGCCTCAATACAGTTCGTGCGATCCCGAAGCGCTCAAATCGGCCCTCATCGAAGCCGGCGTCGCATACCTGCTGCCGTCCTATGTGGACATTCACGGCGTCTCCAAGTCCAAGATGGTGCCGATCAGCCACTTCGATCGCGCGATGGCCGGTTCGGAGTTGTGCACGGGAGCCGCCGTCGACGGCGTGCCCCAGGACATCTCCGACGAGGAGGTTGCCGCCCACCCGGATCCCGCATCCTGCATGATCCAGCCGTGGATGCCGCAGGTCGCCTGGTTCGCCAGCAATCTCCATTGCGGGGGACGGCCTTTCGAGCCGTGCAGCAGGAACATTCTCGGCCGGGTCGTCGAGGAGGCGGCCTCCGCCGGTCTCGGCATGAATCTCGGGGTCGAAACCGAGTTCTTCGTGTTCCGCGACGACGGCTCGACCTGCCGGCCGATGAGCCCCCGGCACGATCTCGACAAGCCGGCCTACGACACCTCCAGGCTCCTCGACAACATGCCGTGGATGGGAGAACTCGTCGGCGCGATGAACGCCCTGGGCTGGGATGTCTACAGCTTCGATCACGAGGACGGCATCGGCCAGTTCGAGATCGACTTTTCCTACGCGGAGGTCATGACCATGGCCGACCGCTTCGTGTTCTTCCGCCGCCTCGCCAACGAGATCGCGCGCCGCCACGGCGGCTTCGCGTCATTCATGCCCAAGCCCATCGCGCACTACGCCGGCAGCGGCGCCCACTTCAACATGTCGCTCTTCGACACCGCCACCGGCGACAACCTCTTCGCGGCGGACGACGATCCGCGCGGCTGCGGCCTCTCGCCGCTGGGCTACCGTTTCGTGGCGGGTCTGCTGCGCCATCTTCCGACCCTCTCGGCGGTCGTGGCGCCCACCGTCAACAGCTACAAGCGCCTCATTCTCAAGGGCAGCAACTCGGGGTTCACCTGGGCTCCGGTCTTCTGCGCCTACGGCGACAACAACCGGACGAACACCATCCGCATCCCCGGCGGGGGCGGCCGCGTCGAACTGCGCCTCGCCGACTCGTCCTGCAATCCCTATCTCGCCGCCGCCGTCGTGCTGGCCGCCGGCCTCGAGGGTGTGCGCGAGAACCTCGACCCGGGCGAGCCGCACCGCGAGAACCTCTACGTGACGAGCGAAGAGGAGCGCGCCGCCGCCGGCGTCGCCACCCTGCCGCGCACGCTCGGCGAAGCGCTCGACGCCTTCGCCTCGAGCGCGCTGGCGCGGCGCACGTTCGGCGAGACGATGTTCGAAGCCTGGCTCTCGTACAAGCGGGACGAGTGGCTGGGCTATCTCAACCATGTCAGCGAGTGGGAACGTTCACGCTATCTGCGTTTCTTCTGACATGCACGGTTTCCCGCAAGGGAAGCCATCATCTGGATGGAGTTTCGAGTGATGACACCTGAAGAACTTCAAGCTGCCCTCAACTGGTCGGTGATGATCGGTGCCGAAGGGTACTACTGGTGGTCGATCGGCCTCATGATCGCCATTCACGCGGGCTTCCTGATGTACGAGATGGGAGCGTCGCGGGTGAAAAACACCCTGGCGTCGGGATGCAAGAACATCCTCGCCTTCGCCTTCATCATTCCCACCATGTTCATGTTCGGATGGTGGGTCTATCTCGCGTTTCCGTTCGGCATCATTCCGAACCTCGAGTACGGCCTCACCGGAGAGCCGTGGCACGAGGTCATGGGCCCCAACCTCAACGACAACATCACCGGCGTCATCTGGGGCGCCTTCGTGCTGTTCTCGGCCACGACCGCATCGATCATGTCGGGCGCCGTGATCGAGCGCATCCGCATGGGCGCGTTCATCATCCTTGCCGTGGTCCTGGGCTCGTTCGCCTGGCTGATCGCGGCCTCCTGGGGATGGCATCCCGAAGGCTGGCTCGTCACCGAGTTCGGCTACCACGATGTCGGCGCCTCCGGCGTGGTGCACATCATCTCCGGGTTCTTCGCGCTGGGGGTCCTGATCAACCTGGGACCGCGCATCGGGAAGTTCGGACCCGGCGGGCAGATCAACAACCTGCAGGGGCACTCCGTGCCGATGACCATCGCCGGCCTGATGCTCATCATCATCGGCTTCGTCGGCTTCCTCGGCGCCTGCCTGCTCTACAACGGCACCGGACAGTGGGGGAACATCTACGGTGGACCCACCACGCTGTCGTCCTGGGCCTTCAACTTCCTGATGAGTTTCGCCGGCGGCATCATCGGCGCCTATGCGGTCACCCGCGATCCGTTCTGGATGATGTCGGGCGCCCTGGGCGGCATCTTCGCCGCGGCGGCCGGCCTCGATCTCTACTATCCGCCGATCGCCTTCGGTCTGGGCTTCGCGGGCGGTGTGCTGATCCCCTACGGGCAGCGCATGCTCGAGCACCTGGGCATCGACGATGCGGTGGGCGCGGTCTCGGTGCACGGGTTCTGCGGCATCCTGGGCGTGCTGGCCGTGGGCGTTCTCATGGACGGCTATCCCGCGGTCTCGGAAGCCATTCCGGGCATCACGTTCTGGGGGCAGCTCGTCGGCTGCGTGGTCATGATCCTCATCGGCTTCGTGCCGGGCTATGTCGTCTCGCTGATACTCAAGTGGCTCGGCATCCTGCGTGCCGGCGACGAGATCCAGCAGGTCGGCATGGATCTGGAGATTCCGTCTCCGGCCTACCCGGAAGAGATCACCTCCAAGCTGCACTGGCGAGGCTGAAGGCCCGGACCAGTCAGGACATCCTGAAGGGAGAACGACAATGTTTGGTTCAAGTCCAGTCGAGACATGGGAAGGAGCCGGCGTGATCTACACCTATGCCGGATCGGGTGGCGTACACCTCTTCTTCTGGATTTCCGTCCTGTTGTGCGTCGGCACGATCGTCGCGTCGATCGTCGCGGAGAACCGGGCCGAAGCGGAAGCAAAGCGCCTGGTCGAGAAGGGCGAAAGCGCCTGACGCGTACCGAAGGCGGCGGCCGGCCGGCGGCCGGCCGCCGCCTTCCCTTCTTTCCTACATGACCCCGACGAGGCGCACCGCGTCGTAGACCGCGGCGTGGATGTTCCGGCTTTCGACGGCATCGCCGAGGCGGAAGAGGCGGAAACGCCCCTGCGGATTGCTGCGGATCTCCTGGGGCCGGCGGGCGATGAGGGCGTCGTAGTCGACCTCGCCGCGGTTCACCGACGCCTCGCGCAGCGCGAAGTAGAGATCGTCGACGGGCAGGGTGCCGTGCTCGATCACGACCTGGTCGACGAGGCGCTCGCCGACGACGGTACCCGTGAACTCGCTGAACAGCGTGGCCCGCAGCCGGTTGCCCCGGCGCGTCAGCGAGGCGAGCCTCGTGTTGATGGTGATCGTGACGCCGTGCCGCTGGAAGAACTCCGCATAGGGCGCATGGGTGAGCGCCCCGAGTTCGGGGGCGAAGGTCCGCTCGGGCGAGACGATCTCGACCCGCGATCCCGCGTCCGCGGCCAGCCACGCGGCCTGCATGCCGGGCTGGTGACCGTTGTCGTCGAAGACGAGGACGTCGCCCGCCGGCCGCACGCCGCCGGCGATGACGTCCCAGGAGCTGACGGCGTGCTCCGAGCCCTCGTCGAGGATGTCCTTGTTGGGCACGCCGCCGGTGCACACGAGGACGACGTCGGGTTCGAGCGCCAGGACGTCGCCGGCCTCCGCGAGCGTGTCGAAGCGGATGTCGACGCCCAGCCTGGCGAGGCGGGCGACGCGCCAGTCGACGATGCCGATGAGATCGGCGCGGTTGGGCGTGCGCGCCGCCAGGCGGACCTGGCCGCCGGGCCGGCCGGCGGCCTCGAGGACGACGACGTCGTGGCCGCGTTCCGCGCCGACGCGCGCCGCCTCGAGCCCTGCGGGCCCGGCGCCGACGACGACGATGCGCTTCGCCGGTCCGGACCGCGGCGCCGTCAACTGCGGCAGTTCGCTCTCGCGGCCGGTCGAGGCGTTGTGGACGCACAGCGCGCCGGTTCCGGCGTAGACGCTCTCGAGACAGTACGTGGCGCCGACGCAGGGCCGTATCTCGTCCTCGCGGCCCTCGCCGATCTTGCGCGCGATGTGGGGATCGGCGATGTGCGCGCGGGTCATGCCGACCATGTCGAGCTGGCCGGTGGCAATGGCGTGCCGTGCCGTGGCGATGTCGGCGATCTTGTTGGCGTGGAAGACCGGAAAGCGCGTCTCGGCGCGGATGCCGCCCGCGAACTCGAGGTGGGGAGAGGCCGCCATGCCGGCGACCGGAATGATGTCGGTGAGCGCCCGGTCGTGATCGATGTGCCCCTTGATGACGTTGAGAAAGTCGACCTTGCCGGTGGCGATGAAGCGCCTGGCGATCGCGACCCCCTCGCGCCGGTCGTAGCCCCGGCGCCAGGCCTCGTCGCACGACATGCGGATGCCGAGGATGAAGTCGGGGCCGACCGCCTCGCGCACGCCGTCGAGCACGCGCATGGCAAAGCGCAGCCTGTTGTCGAGGCTGCCTCCCCACTCGTCCTCACGGCGGTTGGTGGCCGGCGACCAGAACTGGTCCATCAGGTGTCCGTAGGCCTCGAACTCGATGCCGTCGAGGCCGGCCTCGACCATGCGCCGGGCCGCCAGGGCGTAGTCGGCGACGACGCGCTCGATATCCCAGTCCTCCATCTCCTTGGGAAAGGCGCGGTGGGCCGGTTCCCGGACCATGGAGGGCGCCAGCACCGGCAGCCAGTGTTCCCTGTTCCAGTTGGTGCGCCGCCCGAGGTGGGTGAGCTGGATCATGACCGCGGAGCCGTGCTCGTGGCAGGCATCCGTGAGGCGGCGCAGGCCCGTCACCACCTCGTCCTTCCACGCCTGGACGTTCATGAAGGCCTGCGCCGAATCCCTCGACACCACGGTGGATCCGGCGATCATGGTCAGGGCGATGCCCCCCTTGGCCTTCTCCTCGTGGTAGCGCACGTAGCGCTCGCCCACGAGGCCGTCCTCCGTGTAGCCCGGTTCGTGGGCCGTCGACATGATGCGGTTCTTCAGGACGAGGTGCCTGAGGCGGTAGGGTTGCAGCAGCGGGTCGTTCATGCCTGTCGCCTTCCCGTAACCGGAAGCATCCTAGAGCCGGGTGGAGCGCGAATCACGGGCCACGAAACGGTTCCCGATGCCGACAACAGTCCGTATACCGGAGACGAGGAGATTCGAGGAGACCCATGCCCGCCATCACCGACATCGGGATCCTGCCGTCGGAAGACACGAGCAACGGCTGGAGCCGGATCCTCGCGGCGAGGACACCGCGTCCGGCGCTCGACAGCGACATCGTCGCCGACTGGGTGGTCGTCGGCGCCGGTTGGGCCGGACTCGCCGCCGCGCGGCGCCTTGCCGAGAATCGCCCCGGGGAAAGCATCGCGCTTCTCGAGGCCGGCACGGCGGGCGAGAACGCCTCGGGGCGCAACAGCGGTTTTGCCATCGACCTGCCCCACAACGTCGGGGATTCGCTGGCCGAACTCGAGGGCAGCCACCGCTTCATGGCGCTGGCGCGGGAGGCGATCGGGTCTCTCGACGCCGCCGTCACGCGCCATCGCATCGACTGCGACTGGAGCCGCCGCGGCAAGTACCACGCGGCGCGCTCGGCACGCGGCAGGCGCGACGTCCTGGAGCCGTTCGCGAAGGAGCTCGAGGCCCTGGGCGAACCTTTTCGCTGGCTCGACAGCGCCGCGCTGCGCCGTGAGATCGGCACGCCCGCCTACCATTCGGCGGTGTACACGCCCGGATGCGTCCTCTTCAATCCGGCGGCGCTGTGCCGCGGTCTCGCCGATCACCTGCCGGAATCCGTCCGGCTGTTCGAGAACACGCCCGTCACGCGCATGGAGTCGAGGAACGGGATCACGCTGACGGCTCCGGGGGGCAGCGCGCGGGCGCCGCGCATGATCCTTGCCACCAACGGATTCGCCCGCGAGTTCGGTTTCTTCACGGGCAGGCTCGTTCCGGTTGCGGCCCATGCCAGCCTGACGCGGCGGCTGACGGCGGAGGAACGCACCGCGCTCGGCGGCGAGGACGACTGGGGACTGACGCCAGCCAACGCCATCGCCGGCGTCACCATGCGCTTCACGCGGGACCACAGGATCCTGATACGCCAGGGATTCCGCCACGCGCCGGGGTTCAGGGCGACGGACGGCGAGCGCTCGGCGGCGCGGCGGCAGCACGAGGCCTGTTTGCGCGAACGCTTTCCCATGCTTCCCGAGGTGACGATGGAGCACACCTGGACGGGGTTCATCTGCCTGTCGCGCAACGGCGCCCCGGGATTCGGACGCGTGGCGGACAACGTCTGGGCGTCGGTCTGCCAGAACGCCGTGGGCGTGACCAAGGGAACGATCGGCGGCCTGCTCGCCGCCGACAAGGCGTGCGGCCGCGACAACGAGCTCATCGGCTACATGGAGAGCCTGGGAACCCCGCAGAAGCTGCCTCCGGGACCCCTCGTGCACATGGCCGTGCCGCTGCGCATCGCCAAGGAAATCTGGAGCAACCGCCACGAGAGATAGGCGCGTCAGTCGCCGAGGGACTCCAGGAGCGCCCGCACCTCGCGGTACTCGGCGCCGGCCGGGTCGAGGAGCTCGCCCAGACGGGTCCAGTAGCGCCGCGCCTGCGCGGAATCCCCGGCGCCCGCCGCCGCGAGGCCGGCGACCGCAAGGGCGTGGAGGTTGTCCGGGCGGACCTCGAGCACCCGTTTCATGTCCTCGGCCGCGCCCGGTGGCACCGCCTTGCCGGGGTGTACGGTGGAGGCCACCGAGGCCGCGAAATCGTCCCACAGGTCACCGTCCTCCGGCGCCAGGCCGAGCGCCCGTTCCCACGCCGCGCGGGCGTTCGCCGAGTTGCCGAGCGCGGCATGGGAGCGGGCAAGGCGTATCCAGCCCTCGAGATCGTCCGGCTCTTCCTCGAGCCTGAGGGCGAGGCTCTCCACCATGCCCGTGACGAGATCGAGCTGCTCGCCGGCGGTCATGGTCGCCACGCTCCCCATGATCTCGGCCTCGGCGATGCGGCGGTTGAGTTCCGCGAGCCACGGCGCACCGGCGGGCGTGTCGTCGAGAAGGTCGCGCCAGAGAGCCAGGGCGGCGGCGACGTCGCCGGCCTGCGCCAGCGCGATGCCTCCGTAGAAGCGTGCCACGGGTTCGTCCGGGTCGAGGGCAAGCGCCCGGGCGAACGCCTGCCGCGCCGAGGGCGTGACCACGCCGTCGTGCGACAGCACGATGAATTCCCCCTGGCGCGCCGCAAGCCCGGCGTTGCCGGGATCGAGGACCGCCGCCTCGGTCATGGCCAGGGCGGCGTCGCCGTAGCGCCGGGCGCGTGCCCGGGCGTCGGCGAGCAGCCTCCAGGCGCCGGCGTCCGCCGGATGCTCGCTCAGGCGCGCTCTGGCGCGCGCCGCCAGGGCGTCGAGGGCGGGATCGCCGGTCGCGGCGGCGCTCCGTTCGGCGAGCGGCCGGTCATCGAGTCCGGGCGATCCGAGGACGCCGTAGACCGCAAGCGCACCGGCGGCGACCGCGAAGGCCACCGGCGCCACGAGGATCCACCGCCCGCCGACGGCGCCGCCACGAAGCACGGGAAGCGCCAGCAGCACCAGCACCGCGACGACGAGGTTGGCCAGGGCGAGAACGATCACGGCGCCCGTCTCCGGTTGCGCCGGTAGCCCGTCAGTACGATCCATGCGCCGGCGCCCAGCGCGAGCAGCGGCGCGATCCAGAGCAGCAGGGTGCGGATCTCGAGCGGTGGCCTGAGCAGCACGTAGTCGCCGTACCTCTCGACGATCCAGGCCAGTGCGGCCTCGTCGCTGTCCCCGGCCTCGATGCGCTCGCGCAGGAGAAGGCGCAGGTCTCGGGCGAGCGGCGCGTCGGAGTCCTCGATCGACTGGTTCGGGCAGACCAGGCAGCGAAGCTCCTGGCCCAGCGCCCGGGCCCTCGCCTCCAGGAGCGGATCGGCGAGGATCTCGTCGGGCTCCACGGCCTGCAGCGGAAGGGCGGCCGCGACAACGAGGAGGGCGGCAAGGCGGATCATGATGGCGCGGCCGCGGGCGCCGTGCCGCGTCCCGGCCGGCGGCCGGCGAGGCTCGCCAGGCCGCCGGCGGCCATCAGCAGCGTGCCCGCCCAGATCCAGGGTACCAGGGGGTTGTGATAGAGGCGCACCACGCGGCGGCCGTCGCCCGCCGCCTCGCCGAGGACGACATAGATGTCGGCCATCCAGGTGGTGTGGATGGCGGCTTCCGTCGTCAGGGTGGGCTGCACGAAGTAGGCGCGGCGCTCCGGTTCGAGGACGGCGACATGCCGTTCTCCGGCTGCGACGCGGAACGTGCCGCGCTCGGCCTCGTAGTTGGGACCGGGGACCGTGGCCGCGCCTTCGAAGGTGATCGTGTAGCCCGCGATCTCCTGGCTGTCGCCGGGCTCCATGGTGCGGATGACCTCGCTCTGCCAGGCCGAGGAGGCCGTGACGCCGGCGACGAACACGGCCACGCCGAGATGGGCGAGGCTCATGCCGTAGGCCGCGGAGGGCAGCCGGCGCATGCGCCGCCAGGTGTCGCGCGGGGGACTCCGGAAGGCCTTCACGCGCTCCGCGTGGTTGAGGACGACCGCACCGGCGATCCAGGTGGCCAGGGCGATGCCGAAGGCCGGCAGCGGCGAGGTGTCGGTGGCGCGCCACCACACCAGGCCCCATGCCACGGCCGAGATTGCCAGCAGGGGCTTCAGGCGCGACAGCACGCCGGCAAGGTCGCTCTTCTTCCAGGGGGAGAGCATGCCGAAGGCCACGAGCAGCAGGAGGGGGATCATCAGCGGCACGAAGACGAGCTCGTAGTAGGGCGGCCCGACCGATACGCTCCCCTCGTCCAGGACGTCGAGGATGAGCGGGTAGAGCGTACCCGTCAGCACGGTGAAGCAGCCCGCGGCGAGAAAGAGGTTGTTGAGAACGAGCGTTCCCTCGCGGCTGAGCGGCGCGAAGAGACCGTCGGGCCGCAGCTTCGGTGCGCGGACCGCGTAGAGCGCCAGCGCTCCGCCGGTGGCGACAATCATCAGCAGGAGAATGAAGACGCCCCGTTCGGGATCGTTGGCGAAGGCATGGACCGACGTCAGCACGCCCGAGCGCACCAGGAAGGTGCCGAGCAGGCTGAGGGAGAAGGCGAGGATGGCGAGCAGCACGGTCCAGCTCTTCAGGGCGCCACGCTTCTCGGTGACGATCGTCGAGTGCAGCAGGGCCGTGGCGGCCAGCCACGGCATGAAGGAGGCGTTCTCCACGGGATCCCAGAACCACCAGCCGCCCCAGCCGAGCTCGTAGTAGGCCCACCAGCTGCCCAGGGCGATGCCGATGGTGAGGAAGATCCACGAGGCCAGAGTGAAGGGCCGGGCCCAGCGGGCCCAGAGCGCGTCGATCCTGCCGTCGATGAGGGCGGCGACGGCGAAGGCGAAGGTCACCGAGAGTCCGACGTAGCCCAGATAGAGGAACGGGGGATGGAAGGCGAGTCCGGGATCCTGGAGGATGGGATTGAGGTCGAGCCCGTCCGCCGGTGGCGGATCGAGACGCGCGAAGGGGTTGGACGTGAAGAGCGAGAAGGCGAGGAAGCCTGCGGCGATGAGGCCCTGGACGGCAAGCACGCGCGCCCTGGTGGCCAGGGGAAGGCCACGGTTCAGCAGCGCCACCGCAAGGCCGTGGAGCGCCAGGATCAGAACCCACAGCAGGAGCGATCCTTCGTGGTTGCCCCACACGCCGGTCACCTTGTAGAGCAGCGGCTTGAGGGAATGGGAGTTCTCGACGACGTTGAGAAGGGAAAAGTCCGAGCGGACGTAGCCGGCGGTGAGCGCGGCGAAGGCCACCGTCACCATGGCGGCCTGCGCGAGGGCCGCCGACTGGGAGAGCCTCATGAGCCCGGCGTGGCCGCGCGCCGCGCCGACAAGCGGCAGGGTTCCCTGGACGAGCGCGATGCACAGGGCCAGCGCCAGGGCGAAGTGTCCGGTCTCGGAGATCAAGGGGGACCGCCTTCTATCGGGGCTTCTTGAGGTAGATGTAGAAGGCGCCGTCGCCGCCGTGGCGCGGCTGGGCGGGACAGAAGGCGACGATCCTGCGGCGCAGGCCGGGTTCGTTGAGCCAGCGCGGAACCTGGCGGCGAAGGACGCTGGTGCGCTCCTCGAGCGGCGCCCTCTGGCCCTTGCCGGTGATCAGGAGAACGACCCGGTGCCCCCGGTCCTGGGACCTGGCGAGGAACGACGCGAGCTCGGCATGGGCCTCGCGCTGCGTCAGGCCGTGGAGGTCGAGGCGTCCCTCGATCGCCAGGAGGCCGCGCCTGAGGCGGTCGGCCTGGCGCTTGTCGAGGCCGTCCCGGGCGCCGGGCCGCAGCGCAGCGCCGTCGGCGGGAGACGTCCGCCGAACCCGTTCCCCGGAGGGTCTGCCGCCGTCAAAGGCCGGGCCCTCGGTCAGCGGTGCCTGTCCGCCGGGCGATTCGGGCTTCGTCCTCCCGGGAAGCGGCTTCACCGTCTGGATGATCTGCCGCCACAGGATGTCGTCCTCGTCCCGGCCGCTCATGCGGGCCTCCGGGTTTTCCCGGAAGGGCGCCCTCCCGGGCCTGCGGGAAACGCGGCGGGGCACGGTCCCGGCCCGTCCGCCCTCCGGCGCCCGAGGCGATCGCGGCTGTCCGGCGGCGGCGACGTCATGCCTCCTTCACGAGAACGATGTGAAGATAGCGGGGCCCGTGCATGCCGGTCTGGATGATCTGTTCGATGTCGCCGGTGCGGCTGACGCCCGTGATCATGTTGACGGTCCTGGGCGGGGTTCTCGCGCGGGACCGCAGCCGGTCCCAGACATCCTCGGCGGTAGCGAGGATGTCGCCTTCCCTCACGACGGCGACATGGGTCTCGGGCAGGAAGTTCATGGTCGCGGGGCTGTCGGCTCCCGACGCCATGACGAGGGTGCCGGTCTCCGCCACCGCGCCGACGGCGAGGTTGACCCCGCAACGGTCGCCGTCGAGCGGCCTGCCCCGCCGCGCGGAGACCGTGCCCGAGGACCAGTCCATGGCATCGAGGTCCGGGTGGGGCGCGATGGCGACCTCGGCGGGAAGATTGCGCTCCCTGAGATAGCGGGCGACTTCCCCGGGCACGTCCGCGGCGCCGTCCACACGGGCCAGGGTGGCCCCGACGGCCCTGGTCTTCCTGACGAAGAGGTCCACGAGACCTTCCCGGGAGAGGGCCACCCGCGCCGGCTGGAGGTTGCGCCGGGGGTGCGAAAGCCTCGCCGCCGGATCCGCGCCGCGGTGCGCGGGGAGGCTCCGGCGTATGCGCCCCAGGATGGCCTCGCGTGCGCCGCTCATGGCCGCTCCCCGGCATGCCAGCGACTCTGGAAGCTCCGTCCCTGGGGACTCGCGAGATCCCGCGTCCCCGTCCAGGAACGCGCGAGGGGAAGGGAGGAAAACCGGCCCCGCCGCCTTCCCAGCAGGGCCAGTACGCCCGCGGCCAGCGACGTCAGCCGGCGGTAGAGGCGCGGGCGCGCCGCCACCGCGGACCACAGTCCCAGACCGTTGCGCACGGCCGCGGGCGCGCGCCCGCTTTGTGCCTCCTGTTCGCGCAGGTGGCGCAGCATCCGCGGGATGGGGATGCGCATGGGACAGACCTCCTCGCAGCGTCCGCACAGCGACGAGGCGTTGGGAAGATGGGCGGTCTCGGCGAGACCGGCGAGCGAGGGAGTGAGGACGGCGCCCACCGGTCCCGGATAGGCGGAGCCGTAGGCATGCCCGCCGACCTTGCCGTAGACGGGACAGGCATTGAGGCAGCAGCCGCAGCGGATGCACCGCAGGATCTCCCGGGTGGCGCCGCCCAGGAGCGCCGAACGTCCGTTGTCCACGAGCACGACGTGAAAGGCTTCCGGCCCGTCCGCATCGCCGTCGCGCCGCGGGCCCGCCGAGAAGGTCGTATAGGAGGACATTTCCTGGCCGGTCGCCGAACGTGCGAGCAGGCGGAGCATGGTCGAGACGTCCTCGAGCGTGGGGACCACCTTCTCGATTCCCGCGAGCACCACGTGGACCCGGGGAAGGAGCTGCGTCAGGTCGCCGTTGCCTTCGTTGGTGACGATCACGGTCTGACCGGTCTCGGCGATGAGGAAGTTGGCGCCGGTAATGCCGACATCGGCGGCAAGGAACCTGCCGCGCAGCACGGTGCGGGCATCGGCCAGGAGGCCGTCGAGATCGTCGGCGTCGCGGTCCTCGAGGTCCGCATGGTGGCGGTTGAAGAGCTCGCTGACCTGGCGCCGGTTCTTGTGGATGGCCGGAGCGATAATGTGGCTCGGCGCCTCGCCGGCAAGCTGGACGATGTATTCGCCCAGATCGGTTTCCACGGCCTCGATGCCCGCGGATTCGAGCCACTCGTTGAGACCGATTTCCTCGCTCACCATGGTCTTTCCCTTGGTGACGGTCGAGGCGCCGGCATCGCGGCAGATCCCGAGGACGATCCGCCGCGCCTCGGCGTCGTCCCGCGCCCAGTGGACCTCGCCTCCTCCGGCCGCGACGGCGCTCTCGAAGGCCTCGAGGTAGGTGTCGAGGTGCTCGAGCACGTGATCCTTGATGGCGACGGCCTCGTCGCGCAGGGCGTCGAACTCGGGCAGCGACGCCATCGCCCAGGCCCGCCTCTCGAGGAAGTTCCCCTTGAGCCGGGACAGGTTGGACTGCAGCTGCCGGTCGCCCAGGGCGCGTATCGCGCTCGCGGGGAACGCGGCGCTGCGAAGCCGGTGCAGGGTCATGGCCGGCCCTCGCCGATGGCGGGAGTCTGCGTGTCGCCGGCGAGGACCTCGGCCACGTGGCGCACCTTCACAGAAGATCCCCGGCGCCGGAGGATGCCGCCGATGTTGAGCAGGCAACCGAGGTCGGCGGCGAGGACGAGGCCGGCGCCGGTCTCCTCGAGGCGGTCCGCCTTGTCGCAGGCCATGGCCGCCGAGAGCTCGGGGTACTTGACGGCGAAGGTGCCGCCGAAGCCGCAGCAGACCTCGCGGTCCCGGGCCTCCGTCAGGGTCACGCCCGGCACGGCCCGCAGCAGGGTACGGGGCGCCTCGCGGGTGCCGGCCTCGCGCAGGCACGAGCAGGAATCGTGCCAGGCGACGGTGGCCTCGAAGCGGGCGCCGGTCGACGCGACGCCGCGAACCTCGACGAGGAAGCGGGTGAGCTCCCACGTGCGCGAGGCAAGCGTTCGCGCGCGCTGCTCGTCTTGCGTGCCCTCGAACAACTGGGGATAGTGGCGGATCACCATGCCCGCGCAGGATCCGGACGGCGCGACGACATGATCGTAGCCTTCCAGCGCATCGAGCATGGTCCGCGCCACCGTTCTCGCCTTCGCCCTCTCGCCGGAATTGTACGCGGGCTGTCCGCAGCAAGATTGCAGCGGCACCTCGACATCGCACCCGGTGTCCTCGAGCAGCTTCACGGCCGCGAAGGCGACGGAGGGGCGAAAGAGGTCGACGAGGCAGGTGACGAGAAGGCCGACCCTGGGCCTCTTGGCGCCGTCGGCGACGCTCATGGTTCGTTCCAGGCGACGAGCGAACCGGAAATCCGGTGCGGCAGCAGGAGCCAGCTCTGACCGGGCGCCTTCATGCCGCCGGCCATGCTTTCCGCCCAGGCTCCGCCGCCGAAGAAGATGTCGCCGCGAACGGCGCCGGCAATCGCGCTCCCTGTGTCCTGGGCGATCATGAGCCTTCGCCAGGGCGTGCCGTCGGGCAGCGTGGTGGCGAGCCAGACGGGCGCGCCATAGGCGATGATGGCGTCGTCCACCGCCAGGCTGCGCCCCGGGGTCAGCACGACGCCCTGGGCGCCTACGGGACCGTCGCCCTCGAGTTCGCGAAAGAAGACGTAGCTGCGGTTGGTGGCCATGATCCCGGGCGCCCGGCCGGGATGCGCGGCGAGCCAGGCGCGTATGGTCGCCATGGACACCTCTTCGATCGGGATCTCGCCGCGGTCCGCCAGTTCCCTGCCGATGGAGTGATAGGGCAGGCCGTTCCTGCCGGCGTAGCCGACGCGCACCTCGTGACCGTCTTCCAGCCGGACTCGGCCGCTTCCCTGGACATGCAGGAAGAAGACGTCGACGGGATCGTCGATCCACAGGATCTCGAGGTCCATGCCCTCGAGGGCACCGGCGTCGATCGCCGCGCGCTCGGGAATCTCCTCCAGACCCGCCGGAGGACGGTAGAGGGGCCAGCGGTAGGTCGCGTCGCGGGTTCTCGAGCCCGCCAGGAGCGGCTCGTAGTAGCCGGTGAAGAGACCCGGCGAACCGCGGCCGTCCTGGAGGCGCCACGGCAGGAACCAGGATTCGAAGAAGGAGCGGGCGCCTCCAGCGGGGACGCCGCGGGCCAGGCGGCACCGCTCCTGCCAGTACACCGCGGGTCCGGCATGAACCGGCCGCCGCGCGGTTTCGTGGCCGATGAGGGCGCACGATTCCAGGAAGACCCCGAGAGCCGCGTCGTGGTCGTCGTCGGCCCAGCCCGGCAGGTCGCGGAAGTCCGCATCCATCAGCACGAAGCCCGGTGAAGGGGGATCGCCCGCCCACTGGCAGCCCGCACCGGTGACGAGCATGACGATGAGGACTGCCGCGATCCGGTTCCGGAGCGTCACGCCCGTGTCAGGCCGGGCGTCGGGTGGCGACGAGCAGCCAGTTCGGATCCCGCGACGTCATGTCGCGGGAGAAGGTCCAGATGTCGGTGACCTCGATGGTGCGCGTCGGGTCGCCGTCGATGATCCGGTCCTCGCTGTCCTTGACCACGTCGATCTGCTCGCTCTCGAAGCGCACCGTGATGCGGGCGTGGTGGTCCGCCATGCCGGCCTCGATCGCCTCGCAGCCGTTGATGGCGACAAGCTCGATCTGGCGCCGCGAGCCCTTCTTGTCGCGATCGTCGATGGCGTGGCGGAAACTCTCGCGGACATCGCGGTCGAGAAACTGGCCGACGGGCTCGAGGTCACCCTTGTGGAAGGCGTCGAGGATCATTCCGAACGCCTGGCGCGCTCCCGCGAGGAACTGGTCGGGATTGAAGCTGCGGTCCGCGCGCCTGATCTGGGAGAGCCCGCGATTCAGGGGATCGGCCGGCTCTTCCTCCTCCTCCTGGCGCTTGAACTCGAGGACCGTGTTCTGGTCGTCGTTGTCCGCGACCGGGCTGGCCACGGGCGCCGGCGGCGGCCTTTCGTGCCCCGTTCGCCGTCCGAGCACGTTGAACAGCTTGAAGAAGATCACCGCCGCCAGGATGGCAAATATCAGGATGTCCACGATACCACCCGCCACATCAGATCGTCGCTCGCCGGCACCATTGCCCGCCGTGTCCGGCAATCTAGTGTCTTGCCGTCACGCGGTCGAGTCGTCCGGTATGGTGTAGACTGACTGCGAAAGCAATTGCGAGGAGCGACACGCTCGCCCATGCCCATTCTCCTTCTTGCCGCGTTCATCGGCGTTCCCCTGGCCGAGGTCTGGCTCCTGATCGAGATCGGCAGCGTCGCCGGCGCCATGTGGACCGTGGTGCTGTGCATCGCCACGGCGTTCGGCGGGGCCCTGCTGGTGCGCCACCAGGGACGATCGGCCCTGGGGAAGGTGCGCGATTCGGTCCGGGCCGGCCACATGCCTGTCGACGAGATGTTCGCCGGCGCCTGCATTCTCGTAGCCGGCGTGCTGCTCCTGGTCCCCGGTTTCTTTACCGATGTCGCCGGCTTCCTTCTCCTTCTGCCGCCCCTGCGCACCGCCCTGAGGCTGTTCCTCGCCCGCCGCATCCATGCCGCCACCGTGCGGGCCCGCCAGCGCGGCGGCGTGGTCGACGGCGAATGGGAAGTCGTCGACGAGCCTCCCGAACGCCGCCTGAAGTAGCCTCTCGGGCCGGTTCCCGGACCCGTCTTTCCCGAATCGCCTGCGGCGGCGCCCCGGAGGTTCGGCCGATGGGTGCAATCGGCCGGGATTGCCGCTAGGAAGGGCGCGACGCATCGCCAGCGGGGCAAAGGGGCATGACCGAAGAGACGGCCGCCGCGGACCGGACACCGCCGGAACTCAGGCTGCATACGCAGTTCCTCCTGGATCTTTCCTTCGAGAATCCCCAGGGCGCCAGGAGCATCGCCAGGACCGGCGAGAAGCCCGAGATCCAGGTCAACCTCAATGTCGATTCGCGCGAACTCCAGGAGTCGTTCTACGAGATCGGGCTGAGGATCACCGTCAACGCCGGCAAGGACGGGGAGCCGTGGTTCGTGGTGGAGCTCGACTACCGCGGCGTCTTCTCCGTGACCGGCGCCGAGGGCGGAAGCCGCGCGCCCATCCTGCTGATCGAAGGGCCCCGGATGCTCTTCCCTTTCGCCAGGCGAATCATTGCCGATGTGGTGCGGGACGGCGGTTTCCCGCCGCTGCTGATGGAGCCTGTCGACTTCGTCGGCATCTACCGCCAGCATGTCAGGGCCCGGCAGGCCGGGAACGGCAGCGGCAACGGCGAGGACAGGACGTCACAGGGAAGCTGAGGGCAGGCGGTCGCTGCGCACCGCCACCCCGAGGTCGCGCGCCACGATCTCGTGCATGTGAACGGCGCCCTCGAGGCGGCCGTCCTTCTCGCACAGCAGGAAGGTGAACCGGTTCGCTTCCATCAGCCGCAGGGCGTCGAACATCAGCGCCTCGCTGGCCACGGCCATCGGCGCGCCGGACATGATCTGCCCGGCGGCAAGGTCGGGGAATCGCTCCCGGTCGGCCAGGGCGCGCCGGATGTCGCCGTCGGAGATGACGCCGACGGTCCGTATCGCCGGGCGGTCCGAGGGTGCTTCCTCGGCGACCACGGCGAAACCCCGCGCCGCCGAGGTGATGACGCCGATGACGTCCCAGACGGTGTCCGAGGGCCGGAGCCAGGGAAGGTTCGAGGCCGGCAGCATCACCTCTCGGACCTTCATCAGGCCGCGGCCCAGAAGGCCGCCCGGGTGGAGGCTGCGGAACTCTTCCGGCGTGAACCCGCGGTGCGCGAGGCTGGCCATCATCAGCGCGTCGCACAGCGCCAGCGTGGTGGTGGACGAAGAGGTCGGCGCCAGGCGGTGCAGCCCGGCTTCCTCCTCGACCCCGGTTTCGATCACCCAGTCGCTCCGGCGGGCCAGCACGCAGTCCCTCGAGGCGGTGATGGTGACGATGCGCGCCCCGAAGTCGCGCAGGAAGGGCGTGAGGGCGCGCAGCTCGTCGGTCGCACCCGAATGGGAGAGCAGCACCGCCAGGCTGGCCTCCCGGGCCTGGCCGAGATCGCCGTGAAGCGCCTCCTGGGGATGGATGAAGGCGGCCCGGTGGCCGGTCGACACCAGGCTTGCGACGAACTTGGCCCCGATGTGGCCGGACTTGCCGACGCCCAGCACCACGGTCCTGCTGTCGGTGGCCGCAAGGGCGCCGGCGGCGGCGAGGAAGTCCCCGCCGAGCGCGCCGGCCGCCCGTTCCAGGCAAAGGGCGCCCTCGGTCAGGACCTCCCGGGCGGCGTCCAGGGGCCCGCTGGGACGGATTGTGTTCATGTCAGCCCGCACCTGGGATGGTGTTCATGGTAGAACGCCCCCCCGGGCAAGTCACGATTCCGCGACAGACTCCGGCGACGGCCCTATACTCCGCAGCGGGACGCACCGGAAGCAAGGGCGATGAAGCAGTACCTCGCCACCTATTCCTACCAGGCCGCGGTCGTGCATCCGCCGCAGTTCGCCCCCCGGGACTACCGGCACTTCTCGGTCGCGCCCGCGGCAGGCTCGATCGGCGCCGAGGTCACCGGCATCGACCTTGCCCGCGCCTGCGACGAGGCCCTCGAGGAGTTCGAACAGGCGCTCACCGATCACATCGCGCTCATGGTCCGCGACCAGGACCTCTCGCCGGGTGACCAGGTCGCCTTCGCGCGGCGCCTCGGCAGGGCCATGCCGTGGCCCTACGCCAGGCAGATGGAGGACTTTCCGGAAATCACCGAGCTCGTCCAGGACGTTTCGGACAGGTACGCCTTCGGCGGCACCTGGCATTCAGACTCCTGCAACTTCGAACGGCCGCCCAAGTACACGCTCGCCTATGCCGTCGAGTGCCCGCCCGTGGGCGGAGACACAGCCTTTGCCAACCAGTACCTGGCCTGGGAGACGCTCGACGAGGCCCTCAAGGCCGAACTTGCCGGCGTACGCTGCGTCAACTCGTCGGCGCTGGCCTACGGCACCGCTCCGCTCGAGAGCGAGGTCCAGGACAACACGGCAACGCCCATCGTCTATTCGCACGAGCAGTTCCACGAGGTGCTGCATCCGCTGTGCCGCACCCACCCTGTGACGGGGAGCAGGGCGCTCTACACCAACGGCAGCTTCACCGCGCGGTTCGAGGGCCGCACGCAGCAGGAAAGCCTTCCCATGCTGCGCCGCCTGTGGGAGCACTCCGTCACGCCGGATTTCACGTGCCGGCTGCGCTGGCGGCCGCGGTCCCTGGCGATCTGGGACAACCGCTGCTGCCTGCACTACGCCCACAGCGACTATCCCGGGCATCGCCGCCACCTCAGGCGCATCGTCATCGAGGGAGAGCGGCCCTACTGACCCGGCGCCGAGGTTCCTCCCGGCGGACCGGAGCGGTAACCTCGCAGGCGGCAACCTTATGGGGGAGGATCGGACCATGTCCGGCGAAGTGCTGTGTGACGTACGCGCCAGGATCGCGACGGTGACCATCAACCGGGCGGGGAAGCTCAATTCCATGAACCCGCCGTTCATGAAGGAGCTGTCGGACGTGTTCCGCAGCCTCGACGACAATCCGCAAGTCTCGGTGATCATTCTCACCGGAGCCGGACCCCACTTCGGCGCGGGCTACGATCTCAAGTACGCCTGGGGCGAGACCTACGGCCGGGGGCCGATGGGCGCGCGGCGGATGCTGAAAGACTGCGCCGACTTCGAGTTCGGGCCGTGGGATTGCTCCAAGCCCGTCATCGCCATGGTGAGGGGATACTGCCTCGCCGGGTCGTGCGAGCTGGCGATGATGTGCTGCATCACCTACGCCAGCGAGAACGCGATGTTCGGAGAACCGGAGATCCGTTTCTCGACGGCGCCTCCGGCCGTCATCATGCCCTGGATCATCGGCCTCAAGCGCACCCGCGAACTGCTCTACACCGGCGACATGATCACCGCCGGGGAGGCCATGAGCTTCGGCATGGTCAACAGGGTCTTTCCCGACGAACGGCTGGAGGAGGAGACCCTGCGCTACGCCCGTCGGGCCGCGGCGATATCCCTCGAAGGCCTGCAGACCACCAAGGCCGCCATCAACCAGAGTGCGGAGATCGCCGGCCTGCGAAGCGCCATCACCTACGGCGTCGAGGTCGGCGGCATCCTCGATTCCGCGGAGACCGAGCAGTACAGGCAGTTCGAGGCCGTCCGGAAGGAAAAGGGCCTGTCTGCCGCCATCCGCTGGCGCGAGAGCCAGTTCGAGTAGCCCTTCAGCCGGGACTGTCCCCGGGGAGAACTCCCCACAGGGTGTCGACGGTCATCCAGCCGCTGACGTTGTCGACCGTGACCTTGCACCACCCCGCCTCGCAGGGTCCCAGTTCGCCGATCACGCCGGGTTCCGCCCGGAAGACCGGCTCGCTTTCGGCATCGGGCCTGTCGCGGGCCGTCGCCATGCCGAGCCCGGTCACGATGACGGTGCGGGACGCCGACAGCATGACCCGGTGCATCCAGCCCTTTTCGCCGCCGATGTCGCGAACCTCGCGCCAGCCGTCGCTTTCGTCGACGATCTCGATCGGCATGCCCTTGCGGACGTAGATCCATATCACCGGATAGGTCTGGCCGGGTCCGGCCCGCATGTAGACCTCGTCGGCCTTGAGCGAGGCGAACCTCGGCAGCGCCGCCGGGTCGTCCGCCAGCGCCCCGGAAAGGGCGAGTCCCAGGCCGGCGACAAGGCCCAGCGAGAGGCGCCGCCGAGCCGCGTTGCGTTGCCTGGAGGCATGGTATCTGATAGGGAACGCGACCACAGGAAGTCGCCGTTCGCCGGTCAGTAACGCTGTGACGAGACGCATGGCCCGAGCCAGAAAACCCGTAGTCATTGTAACGCGCAAGCTCCCCGACGTCATCGAGACGCGGATGATGGAACTGTTCGAGACGAGGCTCAATGACGACGATCACCCGATGTCCCGGGAGGAACTCTGCGAGGCGGTCAGGAAGGCCGACATCCTCGTGCCGACGCTGACCGACCGCATCGACAAGGGCATCCTGGCCCAGGCCGGCGGGAACCTGCGCCTCGTCGCCAATTTCGGCACCGGCGTCGACCACATCGATCTCGCCGCGGCGCGCGAGCGGGGCATCACCGTCACCAACACGCCGGGCGTCCTCACCGAGGATACCGCCGACATGACCATGGCGCTCATCCTCGACGTGATACGCCGGGTGAGCCAGGGCGAGCGGCTGATCCGCAGCGGCGAGTGGTCGGGATGGAGTCCGACCCACATGCTCGGGCACCGCCTGTGGGGCAAGCGGCTGGGGATCGTCGGCATGGGCCGCATCGGCTCGGCGGTGGCGAGGCGCGCCAGGGGTTTCGGGCTGTCGATCCACTACCACAACCGGCGCCAGCTGCCGGACTACGCTGAGAACGAGCTCGAGGCCACCTACTGGGAGAGTCTCGACCAGATGCTTGCCCGCATGGACATCATCTCCGTCAACTGTCCGCACACGCCGGCCACCTTCCATCTCCTGTCGGCCCGCCGGCTGCGGCTCCTGAAGCCGACGTCCGTCATCGTCAACACCTCGCGCGGCGAGGTCATCGACGAGCAGGCGCTCATCCGCATGCTCAAGGCCGGCGAGATCGCCGGCGCCGGTCTCGATGTATTCGAGCACGAGCCGGCGGTCAGTCCCATGCTGCTGGCCCTCGAGAACGTGGTGCTCCTGCCGCACATGGGTTCGGCGACGATCGAGGGCCGGATCGACATGGGAGAAAAGGTCCTCATCAACATCAAGACCTTCGCCGACGGCCACAAGCCTCCCGACCGGGTGATCGACGCCCTTCTGTGACGGCTGCCGGGAAGCACCGGCCGGCATGAAGACTTCAGGACCGGGTGATTCCGTCGACCCCGACCGGGAGGGCGCCCGCCGGAGCGGGAGGCGTGCACGTCGTCGGGGAGCGGCCGGATGCTGACCAGGCTTGTCATTCGCAACTTCAAGGGGTTCGGCGCGGTCGAGATCGAGCTGGGGGATCCGGTGGTGTTCATCGGCCCCAACAACAGCGGGAAGACCTCGGCCATGCAGGCGCTCGCCCTCTGGGAGATCGGTCTGAAGCGGTGGAACGAGAAGCGCAGGGGCAAAGGCGCACCGGAACGGCGCCCGGGCGTCACCGTCAACCGAAAGGACCTCTTCCCGATCTCGCACACGAGCGCCGCCCATCTGTGGCGCGACCTTCACGTGAGGAATGTGCGGCGCATCGATGGCCGGCAGCAGACCGCCAACATCAGGATCGAGATCTGCGTCGAGGGTATCAGCCTCGGCAGGTCATGGACCTGCGGACTGGAGTTCGATTACGCCAACGAGGAGTCGTTCTATTGCCGGCCGCTGAGGACCGAAGACGGCAAAACTCCTGCACGGATGCCGATCCCGCATGAAGCGGGAGAGGTACGCATGGCCTTCCTTCCCCCCATGTCCGGCCTTGCCGCCACTGAAACACGGCTTGACGAGGGCGCCCTGAACGTCCGCGTCGGCGAAGGCCGCACGGCGGAAGTCCTCCGCAACCTTTGCTTTCGAGTCGCCACCGAGACCCCGGCGCTGTGGCGATCGCTGGTGGAGCAGATGAAGGGCCTGTTCGGTGTCGAACTCGAGGAGCCGCGCTATGTGCAGGAGCGGGGAGAGATCACCATGGCGTACCGGGAGCACGGCTCGGTGCTCGATCTCTCGTCGAGCGGCGCCGGCCTGCAGCAGACTCTCCTGATACTCTCCTACATGGCGGCCAATCCCGGAGCCGTCATCCTGCTCGATGAACCGGACGCCCACCTGGAGATCCTGCGCCAGCGACAGATCTACGATCTCATTCGCGACGTCGCTTCGGACAACGCAAACCAGGTCATCGCGGCAAGTCATTCAGAAGTGCTCCTCAACGAGGCCGCCGAAAGTGACAAGGTCATCGCCTTTGTCGGCCCACCGCACCGGATCGGGGGCGGACCGCGCCAGGTTCGCAAGGCGTTGGCCGAGATCGGCTTCGATCAGTACTACCAGGCCGAACTCACCGGCTGGGTACTCTATCTCGAGGGTTCGACCGATCTGGCAATCCTGCGTGCGCTGGCCCGCCGTCTCGGGCACGAGAGAGCCGACCAGGCGCTGGAGCGCCCCTTTGTGCACTATGTCGGCAATCAGCCGTCTGCGGCCCGGCACCATTTTCACGGGTTGAGGGAGGCGGTTCCAGGACTGAAGGGTATCGCCCTCTACGACCGCCTCGACAATCCTCCGTCCGACGATCCGCGTCTCCCGCAACAGGTCTGGCTGAGAAGGGAAATCGAGAACTACCTGTGCACGGAAGCGACCCTCGAAGCTTATGCACGCGGCGCACCGTCACAGGCCGATCCGCTGCCTCTCTTCGCGGCCTCTGAAGCCGATGCGCGACTGGCAGCCATGCGGGACGCGATTGCGGAGATCACGAACGCTCTTGAAACGCTGGGCAGGGGATCGCCCTGGGACGCCGACGTCAAGGCGAGCGATGATGTCCTCGTACCGCTGTTCGACCGGTACTTCGACAAGCTCGGTTTGCGCAACCTGATGGCCAGGAAGAGTTTCCATGAGCTCGCCCACTGGGTTCCCGGGCACGGGATCGATCCGGAAATCGGCGAGAAACTCGATGCGATCGCGGCCGTCGCCGGTCCGCAGCGACCGCTCAGCCGGAACCCGCCGGCCTCCGGAAGCGGTCCGGGAACTCGTTGACGAGATGGCGGGCGTAGGTCACCGGATCGCCTGAAGGGGGAGCGACGAGGGTTTCGAAGTCGGGTTCGAGGAAGTAGCCCATCGAACAGCGCTCGGTATCGCCGGTCCCCAGGACGCGGTGCGGCGTCGCCTTGAGGCGTCCCCCGCTCGGGGTCTCCAGGAGGTCGCCGCAGTGAACGGAGAGGCCGTCCGCGACGGTCGGCACGTCGCGCCAGGTGCCGTCCGGTCCCTGCATCTGGAGTCCGGTGCGGTCGTGCCAGATCATCGAGAGAATGCCGGTGTCCACGTGGCGGGTCGTGATGACGTTGTCGCCGTCCGCGATGCGTCCGACGGCCGAATGCAGCAGGCGCAGCGTGCCGTTGCGTCCCGATGCGGGCCGCAGAAGCAGGGCGTCCGGGAGACCCAGGCCGCGCGAGACGGAGCCCAGGATCGCCATCGCCACGCCGCGCAGACCGGTCAGCATGGACTCCATGGCGTCGCGCCAGCCGTCCCAGGGCTCGGAACCCGGCCAGGCGTTGGCCTCGCGGAACGATTCGGCGCCCGGCAGGCCGGGGGACGACATCGGAGGTTCCGGACCGATATCGAAGGTCTCGCGCCTCGTCCACGCGTCTCCTTGCGGCATGGGGTAGAAGCCCCGGTAGATGTTCGGGCTGCCGGGCCGGCTCTGGCACGTCGCGCACGAGGCCTTCACGTCGTCAGCCATGGCGAAGAAGGAGAACAGCGCGTCCGCCCGGCGGTCGAGGTCCGGCGAGGCGCCGGTGGCCACGAAGCTGCCGTGGCGTTCCAGTGCCGCGACGATCGCGCGGTCGGTCTCTTCCCGGGACCCGCGCCCCGGATCGAAAAGCGGCGCGACGTCGATCGTCACCGTGTCCTCGCCCGCATGCCCGGTTGCCATGGTTCCCTCGTCGCCGGATTGCCACGGGTGCTTCAGAAACTGATCACCTCTCCGTTGCCGACGGCCTCGAAGAGGGTCACGAGCCCCGCCACCTCCATGGTCATGTCGCCGCGCAGTCCGCCAGCGGACGTCCCTTGCGCCTTCAGGCCAGTCTCGCAGACGATGAACGACACGTCGAGATCCGCACAGGCCCGCAGCAGGGTCTCGACATCCGCAACGCCCGCAGCCTTCATGTCGTCGTCGCGCGCCGCACCCCGCAGGCGCCGCCATCCTTCCCCGCCGAGCGCCAGCGGAACGGCCTCCATGGTCACGAACAGGGTGACCGGGCGGTCGACGGCGGCGGCGGCGGCGGCCGTCATCAGCGCGAAGTGGACACGGACGTAGTCGCCGGAAAGGACGATGAGGCCCAGGGGTCTCTTCATGTCACGGCGATACCGTCCGGCAGGGGTCGAAATGGGTGTCCGTGCGTCCGTCGACATGCATGCCGTCGTCGCCGTAGTAGCGCCGCTGGTTCATGACGATCGGCCGCGCCGGATCGGCCCTGAGCCACAGGCGCAGGAGGAGCCGCCTCCTCGCCGTCTCGCTCCAGTCCTCGAAGGCCGTGCGGGAATGGAGCACGGTGTAGTTGTTGATGAAGGAGGCCCATCCTGGCCTCAGGTGAAAGCGGAACTGCATGTCTTCGCGCTCGATGATGGCTCCAAAGACATCCAGGGCCTCGCCCTGTCTGCCGTCGAGCGGGACGCCGGTTTCCTCGGTCGCCATGCGGATGAACTCGCGCAGGTAGACGCAGGAGAGCTTTCCCTCCTCGAAGCCGAAGACCGGGACATTGTAGTCGGTGACCGTCCCCTGCCCCGGAGGCTGTTCGCCGAACCAGTGATAGCGGTAGCCTTCGAAAAGGGGTGCGAGAAGGTCGGGCCTCGACGAGGCAATCTCGTTGTAGACGGCAACGGAACTCACGAGGCGGCTTTCGCCCCCGGACTTCGCCTCGCGGATGCACAGGAGGCCGACGATGTCATCGGAATCGGTATGCAGGGCGAGCTCCTGGGCGCTGCGGTACCCGCGTTCCCGCATGCCCGGCTTCGAGACATCGATCACGTAGCCGAGCCGGTCTCCCATGGGACTCTGCGAGACCCCCCGTCCGAAGTAGGTCCCGAAGGCCCAGTACACCAGTCCAAGCTCCTCCTCGGACATCTCGTCGACGGGCCAGCCGCGCACCAGCAGGAGCCCCCGGCCCTCCACCAGCTCGTGGCGTAGCGCCAGGAGATCCTGCTCGATCGCCGGCATCGCGGTCTCGTTCGCGGTCAGCTCCTGGAGTCCGTTGCCCGACGCCCTCGACCGCTCGATCACCGACCGGAACGCATCCAGGTGGCGATCCTCGAGATCGAAGGCGACCGCGTCCGGGTCGCCGAAGTCGCATCCCTTCCAGGCGGACGGGTGATCGATGATGGTGGCGTGCACTTGAAGACAGGCTCCCCGCGATTCTACCGGAGGGAAGTATGCGTCCGCGCCGTCCCGATTTCCACCGCCCCGCGGCAGGGCGGGACGATCGACGGGTCTCCCTCGGGCGCCTCGAGCCCGTCCACATCACAACAAGGATGCCATATCGCGGTCACGACACTGCAACTTCGGGCTCCCGGTGTCCGCTGCCGTTCATTCCAGCGCGTGAGGAAACCGCATGTCCGGCACCACTGCCCGGAGCCCGGTGCGGGCCGCCTCGGGTTCGAGGCCGTCGTGGCGAACTCGATGGATACCGTGCCCGCGGCTATCGCTGGCAGGCGGTGGTCCGCTGTGGTCGACCGGCCCGGCGTTCGACCAGGAGACCCGCGGTACCGGTGCGAGCCGGGAGCTTGCCTTCGGCGGCAACAACGACGGCAGCCGCAACATTCCGGCCGTCAACAACGAGTACGCCAACCTCGACATCATCTGTGCGAACCGCGAGACAGGGCTGCCGGAAACCCCCGACGACGTGCGCAAGGGGTTTCGGTCCTCGAACTCGAGGGACGCGCAGGCGTGTGGTCAGTGGTGACGACACGTCGGTCAACGGACCCGGTCCGCGCGAGAAGAACAGGTGCGGCCAGATCATCCGCTGGACTCCGGCCGACGGCGATCATGCGCCCGACACCGGTTCGACTGCACCCGGTTCGGCCATGCCGTTACGACACGGGCGGCTGCTGCTGACGCGATCCTCGAGAGGTGAACCGGCGCCGGACCTTGCGCTGCGGCTTTGAACTGTGCCACCACTGCGGCGGGCGACGGAACGTTCCGGACGGACGTCGCGCCGCTCCGGGAGAAGGCCGATGAAGACGGTGATGCGCGAGAAGCAGTGGGCGCAGAAGTATCCCGACCTGGGGACGGGACCGCTGCCCACCTGGCCTTATGTCTCGGAAGGGCAATTCGCGCTCGAGCGCGATCTGGTCTTCCGCCGCACCTGGATCAATGTCGGGCGCGCCGACGAGATTCCGGACGCCGGCGACTACTTCGTGCGCGACATCGCCATCTGCAAGGTTTCAGTGCTCGTCATCCGGGGCTCGGACGGCGTCGTGCGGGGGTTTCACAATGTCTGCTCGCATCGCGGCAACATGCTTGTGCCGGACGAGCGGGGGTCGTGCCCGGGCAGGCTCCACTGCCGTTTCCACAGCTGGACCTACAGCGACACGGGCGAGCTCATCCGGGTTCCCGACGAAGAGAACTTCTTCGATCTCGACAAGACAACGCACGGCCTGACACCGGTGAACACGGACATCTGGGAAGGCTTCGTCTTCATTCACCTGGACCCGGAGCCCGCCGAACCGCTGCGGGAGTATCTCGGTGGCGTGGCAGGGCAGCTCGGTGGCTGTCCGTTCCACGAGATGCCGCTGATGCAGACCTACAGGGTGGAGGAGCGCGCCAACTGGAAGGTCGGGGTCGATGCGCAGAACGAACTCTACCACTTCCCGTTCCTGCACGGCCGGGCTCTCGGCAACGCGTTCATGATGAACGACCGCAAGCAGGTCCGCTACCAGGATCTCACCCTCTACGATCGGCACAGCGTCTGGTCGTGCGAATACAACCGGACCCGGAAGGGCACGCCGCTGACAACCGAGCTCTACAGGTACGACGGCATCGTGCGCGCGTTGGCCATCCCGCAAATGATCGGCGAGATGGACTTCTACATGCTGTTCCCGAACTTCGTGATCCTGCTCTACAAGCTGGGGACATCGGCCAGCTATCTGACCTACAGCTTCTGGCCGCTCGCGGTGGACCGGACGCTCTGGGAGGTCCGCATCTACTTTCCGGAAGCCCAGACCATGCGTGAAAGGCTCCGGCAGGAGTACTTCAAGTGTGTTTCCAGGGACACGCTGCAGGAGGATACGGCCGTCCACGAGACCGTGTACGCCGGGCTCGCTTCGCGCGCGAAATCGCATGTCATCCTCCAGGACAACGAGGCGGCGATCCGCCACTTCCACAAGGTGCTGTCGGATCACGTCTCCCCTTGCGCGGCGGCATGAGCGGCGCGGAGGCGGACCGAATGGACCAACCTGGCCTGCCGGAGGAGTTTCAGGACCTTGCGCCCTGGCTCGATTGGGCCCTGGAACCGGAACGCGCGCGAACGGAGAAGAGGGTGGCGTCCTCGATGGAGGAGATCCGGGCCTTCTACCACGCCGTCATGCCGCGTCTTGACGAGATCATCCGGTACCTCGAAGGATTCTGGGGTGGCGACATGCCGGCTCCGGCACACCGTCTGTCGCTGCTGTCGCTGATGCTGGTGGAGGTCGCCCCCCTCGTGGAGCTCTACAAGCGGCGCGAGGCCGTCGAAGCCTGCGACCCGCTTCGCTACACGTCCCTGCATTGAACGACGTCGCCCGCCGCCGCAACGCTCGGCTCCGACTCTTCAGGAGCCTCGATCCGGGATAAGGTTCCCCCGGGGTGCGGGGACAACCCCATGCCGATGCCGCCGCCGGTCACCAGTGGTCATGTCGTTCCTCGAAGGCGATCCGCCGTCACGCGATGAGGTAGGTGTGCTCCACGAGCCGGGTGACGCCGCGCCTGCGCAGGTTCGAACGCTCGATGATGTCTTCCTCCGCCACGTGCCGTACCCGGCGCCGCTCGCCAAAGAGCGCACGAATCTCCGGTTCGCGGACCGGGAAGGGGGGACCTTCGATCTCGTGCTCGGGGTACTCCATGGAAATCAGGAGTATCGGGGCTTCGACAAGCTCGGTGAGGCGCCTTGCATAGCGCTGCCGCAGGGCAGACGGCAGGGCGACCAGGGCCGCCCGGTCGTAGACGGCGGCAGCGCCTTCAAGGTCGCCGGCGTCGAGCGCGAAGAAGTCTCCCGCGAACAGGCGGAACCCGGGACTTTCGAGGAGAACGTAGCGGGAGTGCCGCGTCTCGGTGAACGCGAGGCCGTGAGCGCCAAGAAACTCCCGTCCCGCAATGGGGCTGAGATCGATGCCGAGAATGTCGAACCCGCGTTGATGAAGCCACCACATGTCCTGCGTCTTCCCGCACAACGGCACGAAAACGCGGTCCCCGGGCTGCAGGTTCAGACAATCCAGGTGGCGCGTGAGCGCCGCGTTGGGGACGCCCTCGTGCCAGGGGGTGCTGCCCTCGCGCCAGCGCTGCAACCAGAATTCCGCCTTCACGGGTCCCTCCCTGTCAACGCCGGCCGGCATTCCCGCGCTCCCGCAGACCGGGGTGCGCGACGGCAGTGCCGCAAGGAATGATGCGGCATTCTGGAGGCGCTACTCTCTGTCGGCGTCCGGGAGTTGGTTCTTGTCTCCCGGGAATTCTTCGATCCGGTCAAGCGCGTCGTCAAGCACGTTGCCGCCCCGGGATTGCGAGCACGCAGCAGGGACGCCATGCTCCCGGCTCGTGGCGCGGCATTGTCAAGGACCGCCTCAACGCCGACACGCACGACCGGATGTTGCAGCGAAGGCGCTTGCGATATGCTTGCGACAGCACGAGTTTCCAACCCCATGATCCGTTGATTGCATGGCCCAGGGCACCGAGAACACCCGCGAAAACATGGTTTCCGGACGCGGTGTACGCATCGGCGTGGACGTCGGCGGCACGTTCACCGATGTCGTCCTCGAGTCGGGCGGCAGGCGGTTCGTCACCAAGGTCCTGACCACGCCCGCGCCGGCCGAAGGCTTCATGCGGGGCATCGGCGAGGTGCTCGGGCTGGCCGGGGTCAGGCCCGGGGACGCCGGCCTCGTTCTCCATGGCACGACCATCGCGACCAACGCGCTTCTCGAACGCAAGGGGGCGGTCACCGCGCTCTTCGTCACCCGGGGCCACCGCGATTCCCTCGAGATCGCCTACGAAAACCGCTTCGACCAGTACGACATCATGGCCGACCGCTCCCCGTCCCTGGTGCCCCGCCGCCTGAGGTTCCCGGTCGACGAGAGGATCAACGCCAGAGGCGAGGTCCTGCGCCCCCTCGACGAGGCCTCGCTGGCGCCGTGGATGGATGCCCTGGAGAGCATGGGGGTCGAGAGCGTCGCCGTGGGCCTGCTGCACGCCTACGCCAACCCGGACCACGAGCGGCGCGTCGCGGCCCTGGTGCGCGACAGGTTCCCGGGGATGGCCGTCTCGCTCTCCTCGGAGGTCTGCCCGGAAATTCGCGAGTACGAACGCCAGACCACCACCGTGGCGAACGCCTACGTCAAGCCGGCGATGGCGGGCTACCTCGCCGAGGTGGAAAGTGCCCTCCTGGACCAGGGCTTCCGGTGTCCGTGCCTCCTGATGACATCGAGCGGCAGCCTCATCACCGTCCCGACGGCACGGCGGTTCCCGGTCCGGCTCATCGAATCGGGTCCCGCGGGCGGCGCGGTGCTTGCCGGCGACCTTGCACGGACACTGGGCGAGACCCGCGTCGTCAGTTTCGACATGGGCGGCACCACCGCCAAGATCTGCCTCTTCGACGACGGCGAGCCGCTTCTGGGCCGCCATTTCGAGATCGACCGGGCGCACCGCTTCATGAAGGGAAGCGGTATTCCCCTCAAGATCCCGGTCGTGGAGATGGTCGAGATCGGCGCCGGAGGCGGCTCGATCGCCTCGGTCGATTCCCTCGCAAGGATCCAGGTCGGGCCGCGGAGTGCGGGCGCCGAACCCGGCCCGGCATGCTACGGCCGGGGAGGCGTTGACCCCACGGTGACCGACGCCGGCCTCGTGCTGGGGCGTCTCGATCCCCTGAACTTCGCCGGCGGCGCCTTCGAGCTCGATCCCGGCGCCGCGCGGGCCGCGGTCGACCGCGGCGTCGGCTCGAAGATGGCGGGCGGCGACGTGGCGGCGGCGCTGGGCATCATCGAGATCGTCGACGAGAACATGTCGTCCGCGGCCCGCCGCCACGCCGTCGAGCGTGGCAAGGACATCGAGGAGCGCACCCTGATCGCCTTCGGCGGGGCGGCGCCGATGCATGCGGCCCGCCTGGCCGGCAAGCTGGGTATCCGCAAGGTCGTCGTTCCCGCCAACGCGGGCGTGGGGTCGGCCATCGGCTTCCTCCTCGCCGAGGTCGCCTACGAGGTGGTGCGCAGCCGCTACCTGCGCATGTCCGCCTTCGACGCCGGCGCCCTCAACCCGCTGCTCTCCGCGATGGCCGAGGAGGCGCGTGCCGTGGTGGCTCTGGGTGCGCCGGGCGAGCCGGTGACCGAGCGGCGCCACGCCTATGCGCGCTACGTCGGACAGGGCCACGAGATCCGCATCGACCTGCCGGATGGACCCCTGACCGACGCGGATGCGGCCGCGATCACGGCGGCCTTCGAGACATCCTACCGTCAGCAGTTCGGCAGAACCGTCCCCGGACTCGAGGTCGAGGTGCTGACATGGTCGATCACCGTGCACGCCGCGGCGGAGAAGGTCGCTGCCCCCCGCTGCAGCGAGGACGTCACGGTCATCGACGCGCGAAGCGAAGGGGCGCGCACGATGGTCTTCTCCGGCGACGGGAAGGAGCGCGAGGCGGCAGTCTTCACCCGCGCCGGACTCGCGGCGGGCGAACGGGTCCACGGACCTGCGGCCATCGTGGAGAATCAGACGACGACCATCGTGCCTCCCGGCTGGCGCGGCATGCCCGACCGGGACGGCAATCTCGTTCTCGAGCGCGGCCACGCCGCCGCCGCAGGGCTCGCCGGCGGGCTGCGCCACCAGGTCCTTTGGGACCGGATGATCGCCGTGGTCGAGGAGCAGGCGCAGGCCATCATCCGCACCGCGTTTTCGACGACCGTGCGCGAGGCGGGCGATCTTTCGGCCGGCATCTTCGACCTCGAGGGCCGCATGCTGGTCCAGGCGGTGACGGGAACTCCCGGCCACGTCAACGCCATGCCGGCAGCCGTCGGCTTCTTTCTGGATAGATTCCCCGCCCGTTCCCTCAAGGACGGCGACGTCCTCGTCACCAACGATCCCTGGCACGGCACGGGACACCTCTTCGACTTCACGGTCGTCACCCCCTGCTTCCGCGAGGGAGCCCTGGTCGGCTTCCTCGCCTCGACCGTCCACGTCGTGGACATCGGCGGCCCGGGTTTCGGGCCGGATTCGGGGCAGGTCTTCGAAGAGGGGCTGTGCATTCCGATCATGCGCCTCTTCTCCGCGGGCGAAGCCAACGGGAGCCTGTTCGAGATCGTCCGGGCCAACGTCAGGGAGCCGGACCAGGTCGTCGGCGACCTCTATTCGCTCGCGTCCAGCAACGACATCGGCTGCCGGCGCCTGAGGGAGCTGATGGACGAGTTCGCCATGGATGGCCTCGAGTCGATCGCCGACCACATCATCGGGACCTCCAGGCGCGCCATGCTGGAGACGGTCGCCACGCTGCCGCAAGGGACCTGGGAGCAGTCGATGACGGTGGACGGCTACGACCGTCCCGTCGAACTGAAGGCCGCGCTTTCGATCTCGCCGGAGGGGATCGACATCGACTTTTCCGGCACATCGGGCATGTCTCCCTACGGCATCAACGTGCCCATCACCTACACCCAGGCCTACGCCGCCTTCGGCGTCAGGTCGATCATCGGGCGCGATGTCCCCAACAACTCGGGCTCCCTGGAGACCATCCGGGTCAGCGCGCCGGAAGGCAGCATCCTCCACGCGCCGCGGCCCGCGGCGGTCACCGTGCGCCACGTCATCGGCCAAATGCTGCCCGACGTCGTTCTCGGCTGCCTCGGACAGGCCCTGCCCGGGGCGGTGCCGGCGGAAGGAAGCTCGAGCCTGTGGAACCCGTCGCTGCTCGGCGGGCACGGCGTGACGGGCGCCCATGACTACGGCGATGCCACGCCGTTTTCCGTCACCATCTTCCATTCCGGAGGGACCGGCGCGCGGCCCGGCAAGGACGGGTTGTCCGCCACCGCCTTTCCGTCCGGGGTGAGGAGCACGCCGGTCGAGATCACCGAATCGATCGCGCCGATCCTCTTCGCCCGCAAGGAGCTGCGCGAGGACTCGGGCGGCCGAGGCCGCTTCCGGGGCGGCGACGGCCAGGTCATCGAGGTGGAGCACGGGGAGGGAGCGCCGTTTGCCGTCATGGCGCTGTTCGACCGCATCGACCATCCGGCGCGCGGCCGCGAGGGCGGTGCCGGCGGCGCGCCGGGCGCCATCCGCCTTGCCAGCGGCGGGACCCTGAAAGGCAAGGGCAAGCAGATCGTGCCGGCGGGAGACCGTCTCATCCTCGAACTGCCGGGCGGTGGAGGACTGGGCGATGCCGGCGGATGAGCCCGGCGGATCCGTGGTGCCGCAAGACGCGCGGCGCATCGGCGAGTGCGTGAGCTTCCATGCCGCTGCGAGGCCCGGCAGCGAGGCGGCGGTACATGGTGCGAGGCGCCTGAGCTACCGCGACCTCGAGGCGTCCGTCAGGCGCTGGGCGAAGGCCTTCATGGCCCATGGTGTCGAGAAAGGCGACCGCATTGCCATGCTGGCGCCGGGCTCGATCGAATGGCTCGCGGTGATGCTGGCGACAACGGAGGTCGGCGCCATCTGGACGGGGTTTCATCCGCGCTACCGCCTGCCGGAGTTCCGCCACGTCACGTCACTGGCCGAACCCGTCATCCTGGTGGCGTTCCGCCATATCCACGGGCGGGACTATGCCGACGAGCTCGACACGCTGCCGGAGGAGACGCCGGCGCTGAAGCACGTGGTGGCGCTGGACGACGCACCTGACGGGGCCGTTCCCGCCCGGACCTTCCTGGAGGCGGGGAAGCGGGTCCCGGATGCGGAGCTGGAACGCCGCAGGAGCGCGGTGGATATCGACGATACCGCGGTCCTCATCTTCACGTCGGGCACGACGGGTCGCCCAAGGGCCGCCATGATCCGCCACCGGGCCCTGCTGACCGGCGCCAGGGTCGAGAACGAGCACTGGCCGATGGCGCGGCCGAGACTGCTGCACATGATGCCGGTCAACCACATCGCCGGCGTCGGCATGACGGCCGTCTTCTGCCTGTGGACGGGCGGAACCCTGGTCTTCCAGGACCGCTTCGACGCCGGCGATCTCCTCAGGCTGCTGGAGGAGGAGCGGATCGACCACGTCCTGGGCTCGCCGGTACAGTTTCACATGATGGCCCACCACCCGGATCTTCCCCGGCGCGACCTGTCGAGCCTGAAGTTCATCACCTGGGGCGGGGCGCCGATGGCGGCACCCCTGGTGGCCAGGCTTAACGCGCTGCCCGGCGAGCTTCGCACCAGTTTCGGCATGACCGAGCTCGGTCTCTACGTCACCTTCACCGGTCCCGGAGACAGTTTCGACGTCCTCTCCCGCACGATCGGCAGGCCGCACCCGGGCTTCGACATCCGCATCGCCGACGCGCACGGATACGTCGTTGCTCCAGGCGGGGTCGGCGAGATCCAGGCCAGGGGGCCGTGGCTTCTCGCGGGGTACTGGCGCGATGCGGAGTCCACCCGGGACGCCTACACCGCCGACGGCTGGTTCCGCACGGGCGACGTCGTCAGGCTCCGCGAGGACGGCAACCTCGAGATCGTCGGGCGCACGAAGGAGATGTTCATCTCGGGCGGATTCAACATCTATCCGCGGGAGATCGAGGTCGTTCTCGAGGAGCACCCGGACGTGGGCCTGGTGGCGGTGCTCGGCGTTCCCGACGAGGTCTTCGGGGAGGTGGGCCATGCCTTCGTGGAGCCCCGGCCGGGCGCCGATCTTGCCGCCGGAGAGCTCGACCGCTGGTGCCGCGAGCGCATGGCCAACTACAAGGTTCCCAAGACCTTCACCGTCGAGAACGAACTGCCGCGCCTTCCCATCGGCAAGATCGACAAGGTCACGCTCAACAGGAGAATCGGAATCCGGCGATGATGGGGGAAAGACCACAGCCGACGCACGACATGGAGGCGCTGAAGGCGTGCGTCGTCCGCCACGGCTTCGGCATGTATCTGGGCGCCGTCGAGGCCGACACGACCGCGGCCATCGCCGAGCGCGTCCTGGAGCAGGCCCGGGCGGAACGCTCGAGGAACCTCGCCACGACCAATGCCGCGGTCGAACCCGGGGACGACGTCAACCAGTGGGTCGCCTTCCTTCCCAACAAGGGCAGGATCTTCCGGGAGCTGATCAACAACGCGCCCTGTCTCGAGATCGTGCGCTTCGTCCTCGGCGCCGAGGCGATGCTCTCCGAGTTCTCCGCCCACATCACGTGGCCGGGCAATGCCGAGATGCCGCTCCACATCGACCAGTGGTTCATGCCCCATCCCGTGATGCCCGACGAGACCTATCCGCGGCCCTCGGACATCACCCGGACGCGGCAGCGCTGCGGCGACCCGGGCGCCGCCGCCCGCCCCATCAATCCTCCGGTCGTCTGCAACGTGATGTTCGCCATGACCGACTTCACGGTCGCCAACGGCGCGACCCGCCTCGTTCCGCGAAGCCATCGTTCGGGCTGCCATCCCGCCCCCGGCGCTCCCTGCGAGACGGTTCACGCCGAGGTGCCGGCGGGCAGCTTCGTGGTCTGGGAGGGGCGGACCTGGCATGCCGCGAGCCTCAACACGGACACCGGACCGCGCATCGGCATCACCACCTACTGGTCGGCGCCCTTCCTGCGCCAGCTGCTCAACTTTCCCTACGGACTGCGCCCCGAGGTCGCGCGCGACCTCACGCCGGCGGAACGCGCCCTGATGGGTTTCCGGGTCTGGAACACCTATGGCGCGAGTGACGATTTCGAGGCCGAGTGGGCAAGACCCGGCACCGACAACACCGGAGAGCTTGCCGACTGAAAGCGGGCCGCACCGGGAAGGGCTACCGCAACGGAGGTCCGAATCATGCGACCTGCGTGCGCAGCGTCACCTCGAGCACCTTCAGTCCGCCACGCCGGAGCGTATGCGCGGGAGGTGTGGCGTCGACGGGACCGGAATCACCCTTCGCGAGATCCCGCAGATCGTCCCGGCATTCATCGGCCGAGCTCCCTGATGCGAGCGGCAAGGCCAGCCGTCGAGGGGTCGAGTCCGGCGCCGGCGCCGGACTCGCCGCGCACGACCGGGACCAGGCCTTGCGCGAGTTCCTTGCCGAGTTCGACGCCGAACTGGTCGAAGGAATTGATGTCCCAGATGGACCCCATCGTGAACACCTTGTGCTCGTAGAGCGCGACCAGCCGGCCGAGGGAGAACGGATCGAGCTGGCGGTGGAGGATGGTGGTCGACGGCCGGTCGCCGGGGAAGGCCCGGTGCGGCGCGGCACGGCCGGCTCCGGAGCGGCCGAAGGCCAGCGCCGCGCCCTGCGCCAGGCAGTTGGCGAGCAGCAGCTCGTGCTGCTCCGCACCGGCGCCGCGCGGCCGGGCCGCGACGATGAAGTCGACGGGAATCACGTCGCTTCCCTGGTGCAGGAGCTGGAAGAACGAGTGCTGTGCGCCGGTGCCGGGCTCGCCCCAGACGACCGGGGCAGTGGCGCGGTGGACGGGCGCGCCGCCAGCCGTGATGCGCTTGCCGTTCGATTCCATCTCGAGCTGCTGGACATAGGCCGGGAAACGCTCGAGCCGCTGGTCGTAGGGGATCAGCGCCACGGTCGGCCAGCCCATGGCGTTGCGCCGCCAGATGGCGGCGAGGGCGAGCAGCACCGGCAGGTTCTCCTCGAGGGCCGCCTCGCGGAAATGCCGGTCCATCGCGGCGGCCCCGGCGAGGAAGGCACGAAACCGCTCGGCGCCGATGGCGATGGCGAGGACGAGACCGATCGCGCCCCACAGCGAATAGCGGCCCCCGACCCAGTCCCAGAAGCCGAAGACCCGGTCCTCGGGGATACCGAAGGCGGCGCAGGCCGCGTGATCGGCGGAGACCGCCGCCATGTTGTCCGGCGCGTGAGGGCCCAGCCAGGCCCGGGCGGTGCGGGCGTTGGTCGTCGCCTCGAGCGTCGTGAAGGTCTTCGACGCGACGACGATCAGCGTCGTTGCCGGGTCCAGCCCCCGCAGCGTGTCCGCGAGGTGCGCCCCGTCGACGTTCCAGACGAAGTGCGCCCGGGGCCCGTCGGCGTCGGGCGACAGCGCCCGCACGGCCATGGCGGGCCCGAGACCGGAACCTCCGGCGCCGATGTTGACGACATCGGTGACGCCGCCGGCGCGGACGTCCTCGGCGAAGGCTAGAAAAGCGTTGCGTGCGCCCTCGACGTCGTCGCCCGGCGGTGCCGCCGCGCCGCCGCGCAGCGCCATGTGGAGCGCCGCCCGGTCCTCGGTCCGGTTGACGGTGACGCCGGCGAACATGGCCTCGCGCCGGCCTTCGACATCCGTCGCCCTGGCAAGCGCAAGGAGCGTCTCGAGCGCCGCGGCGTCGAGCTTTTCCTTCGAGATGTCGATGCCGAGGTCCCCGAAGGCGAAGAAGAACCGTTCGAACCGCGCCGGATCGCCGGCGAACAGCGTGCGCAGGTGGACCTCCCGCAGGCGCCCGGCCTCGCGGCGAACTCTCTCCCAGGCGGTCTCGGAAGCGGTCATGATCCCCTGGACGACGGCCGCGGCCCGGGGCTCCGCCGGGCCGGCGCTGTTGCCGCAGGAAAGATGCGCATGCGCTGGAGACAGGTTGTGCGGAGGATCCGGCTTGGCGCGCGGACCCGCCCGGTGACCTTGTGAACGCTGTCCTTCGGCGGCATCGGGATCTCAACTGTCATGGCTTCACGGTGCCCAGTAGACGGTGGCGGGGTCCGGCCCGTCGAGTACCAGCCGGACCGGGGCGCGGGAAGGGTCGTTTGCGGCCCGTGTCCGCTCGAGAGCGGCGCGTTTCGCCGCGCCGTGGATGAGCACGAAGCACCGGCCCGAGCCGGTCAGCGCCCGCGCGGTCAGGGTGATGCGCTCATCCGTTACGCCGGGAGCGCGGAGCCGCAGGGCACCGGCGGCGCACTGCGCCGAAAGCGCCTCCTCCAGGCGGTCGGCGCCGGGGAAGAGCGAGGCGATGTGCAGATCCTCCCCCATTCCCGCCACGCAGGCATCGAACGGCAGGAGCGCCCGGAGCGCTTTCTCGTCGTCGAGGGCCACGAAACGCGCCGCGCCGGCCGGACCGGCGAACAGCGTCCCGTCGAGCAGGCGCCGGTTCGAGCGCGGATGATCGGCGGGGACGCAGCGCTCGTCGGTCAGGCTCACCGCAACGGCCGCCCAGTCGAGCGCATGGCCTCCGAGCGCGGACAGGAACGGCGCCGGCGTGGAGCCGCCCGGCACCGCCAGCGCGGCCCGGCCGGTGCGCCGGATGGCCGCCTCCAGCACCGCCGCGACCTCGCCGGCCAGAAGACGGGCCAGCGCGCCCCGGTCCGCGGCCTCGACCATCCGGATCACGCCGCGACCGTGCGCCAGCGCCTGCCGTCGCGGTGCATCAGCATCAGCGCGTCCTCGGGCCCCGACGAATAGCTGTCATAGGATTGCGGCCGTTCGGGGGCGGTTTCCGCTGCGGCGATGACCGGATCGATCCAGCGCCAGGCGGCCTCGACCTCGTCGCCGCGCATGAACAGCGTCTGGTCGCCGCGAACCACGTCCATCACCAGGCGCTCGTAGGCGTCCGGCATGCCGAGACCCTGCGTTCCCATGGTTTCGGCGAAGGTCATGTCGAGCGGCGCCTCGCACAGCCGCATGCCGCCGGGCCCCGGTTCCTTGATGGTCAGTCTCAGCGTGATCCCCTCGTCGGGTTGCAGCCTGATGGCCAGCACGTTGGGATGCGTGCCGCCCGCGGTCCCCGGGAAGATCGAGTGCGGCGCGTCCTTGAAGACGACGGCGATCTCGGACACCCGCGCCCGCAGCCGCTTTCCGGTGCGCATGTAGAACGGCGCTCCGTTCCAGCGCCAGTTGGCGATCTCCGCCTTGACGGCCGCGAAGCTCTCGGTGCGCGATCCGGGGTTCTGCGCATCCTCGAGATAGCCCGCCTCGTCGCCGGTGCCGAGATACTGGCCGCGCACCACGTCGCCGATCCCGGTCAGCGGCTTGAGGCTGCGCAGCACCTTGAGCTTCTCGTCGCGCACGGCATCGGGCGCAAAGTGCGCCGGCGGTTCCATGGCGATGAGGCAGAGCAGCTGCAGAAGGTGGTTCTGCATCATGTCCCGTAGCGCGCCGTTGCGGTCGTAGGTGGCGCCCCGGCCGCCGACGCCGGCCCGCTCGGCGACGGTGATCTGCACATGGTCGACATGGCGCGCGTTCCAGACCGGTTCGAACAGCGCGTTGGCAAAGCGCAGCGCCATCAGGTTCTGCACCGTCTCCTTTCCGAGATAGTGGTCGATCCGGTAGATCTGGCGCTCCTCGAACAGCGTTGCGAGCCGGCGGTTCAGCGCCTGCGCGCTTTCCAGGTCGCGGCCCAGCGGCTTCTCGACGACCAGCCGCGTGTCGGGTGTCCGGCAGCCGCCCGCCGCCAGCCGCTCGCTGATCGGCCCGAAGAGCTGCGGCGCCACCGAAAGATAGAAGACCCGCATGCGCCGCGAACCCTCGAGCCTGTCGCGCAGGCAAGCCCAGCCGTCCTCGCCCCCGGCATCGACACGCACGTAGTCGAGCATGGCGAGGAAGGCGGCCAGCCTGCCGGGGTCGGGCTCGCCCGGGCCCGCATGCTCCTTCAGCGCCTCCCCGGCCATCCGGCGAAAGCCGCCCGCGTCGAGGTCCCTTCGGGCGGCGGCGATGATCATCGAGCCCTGCGGCGCCTGTCCGGCGAGCATCCGGCGATAGAGCGCGGGCAGAAGCTTGCGCTGCGCCAGGTCGCCGGTGCCGCCGAAGACCACGAGATCGAAGGGCTCGACCGGAACGACTCGCGCGACCATGATCAAACCACCCGTGTCGGCGTGGCGGTCAAATCTCGTGCCTCCACGGCGGATTCGCCCCGGACCGGGAAACGGTGACCGCGGCCGCCCGGGCGCCGAAGCGCATGGCTTCGCATATCCGGTCGGGACCGATGCCGTCCAGGGCGTCCTTGGTGAGCAGTCCGAGTTCCGCGAGTCTCGCCAGGACGCCCGCATTGAACGTGTCGCCCGCGCCGATCGTGTCGACGGCGTCGACGGCATCGACCGGCGCCTGGACCCTCACACCGCTCCTCAGCAAGGCGGTGGCGGCGCCTGCGCCGCGCGTCAGGATCACGACGGACGGCCCGGCCCGGCGCAGGATGTCCAGCTTTTCGCTCCGCGGCCGCGGGCAGGGATGGATCCAGTCCAGGTCCTCCTCGGAGACCTTCACGATGTCCGCGAGCGCGATCATCCGGTCCAGGCGGTCGCGGTATCGCCCGGCGTCCCCGATGAAACCCGGACGGACATTGGGATCGAGCATGACGACGCGGGACGCGGCCTCCCGTTCCAGCAAGGCGGCATAGGCTTCGGCGCAGGGTTCGCAGGCCAGGCTGATGCCGCTGAAGTAGAGCGTGCCGACGTCGTCGGGAAGCGTCGGCATGTCGGCGGGAGCGAGCATTCGGCCGGCCGAGTTCTCGTCGAAGAACGTGTAGGTGGCGTCGCCGTCCTCGAGGTGCACGAAGGCGAGCGTGGTGGGACGCTCGCAGGTGACGAGCAGCGAGGTGTCGACATGGTTCGCGTGCAGCGCCGCGATCAGCTGCCGGCCGAAGAGGTCGGTGGAAAGCCCGGTCAGCATGCCCGTGGGCACGCCGAGCCGCCCGAGCGCCACCGCCGTGTTGAAGACCGCGCCGCCGCTGTGCGGCACGTAGCCGTCGCACCCCGACACGGTCGGCGCCGGGATCATGTCGATCAGGGCCTCGCCGCAGCACACAAGCACCGGTTCACACCCTCCCGCCGTCGAGGACATGGTACGGGCCGCCGGACCGGAGACCTTCAAGCTGCCGTGAGAAGGCTTCCACCACTGATGCGCTCCAGCCAGGGACCGGGAAAGCCACATGCCCGCTCCCCGAGTCCTGGAGGACGATACCGGAATCGGCGGCGGCACTGTAGCGAAGTCTGTGCGCTGTCGGCTTTCCGGGGTCCTCGGCCGCGGATGGCCGCAGCCTCTCGCCCCGCAGAGTCATCGCCCGGAAAGGGGCCGCGCAATGGACTCAATCAGTTGTGCTTCACTGCTAGCCGCGCCACAAATATGGTGTTTGCACGGCGAGAGCCTGCATGTAAGCTTCACAACCGGCTCTCGGGGGCGATGCGAGGAGTGGATGGCAAAATCGGCTAGAGTCTTTATATCCTATCTTCGAGGGGCAGGTTCGATTCTCGAAATCGCTCCGTCTTCCACCTATCGGCATCTCGTACCACGGGAATCCTTTGAGAAGCGGCTTGGAGCTGATTTCTGTCGCGCAGGCGGAGCCATACGCCGCAGTATGAACATCTGGAATGAAGAGAGAACACAAGATAGGGATGGAGTACAGGCCGCACGACGCACTGCCAGTTGACGAACCAATCGAAAATGCCAGAGGAAAGCCCCTCGGATTCCGGATCGGAAGACAGCCCTTCGGAACCCGGTACGCAAGAAGTCATACCGTCGGCAGACGGTGAATCCGGGGCGCAAACGGCCCATGTACACACTGCCGTTGAAGTACGGACTACGGAGTCCTATTCGGGCCCGCTCCCACCTGCGGAACAGCTGGCGGCGTACGACAAGGTGGAGCCCGGCGCGGCGAACCGCATCATCGTCATGGCCGAAGAGTATGCCAAGCACAATCGGGAGCTTGAGCGGACGGCGCTCAATCTGGAGGGGAAGACGCGATTGCGAGGACAATTGTTTGGAGTCCTGGTGGTCTTGGCCGTCCTTGGTACCTGTTTGCTTGCTCTCGATTTCGGTTACGAGACATTCGCGATTGCGCTGGGGAGCGGAACTCTGGTCGCCCTGGCCATCGTGTTCGTCTTGGGCAAGGTTCCTGAATGGCTCAAGAGGAGAGAACTCAACGACCCTGAATCGGGTTGAATCCAGACCAGTTTCCGGAAATGCCGAATCGTACGAGTGGCTACTTTCCGTTCCATGGACGCGACCGACTGCTTGCTCGGCCGTTGGCGAACGGCGCACGATACCGTGCAGGCATGACCGGCCGTTCTACAGGGTCGTGAACTTTCCCCCGCTTCCCGCGCCGGCGCAGACCTGTCTTTCGGCCACCTTGCATACGACAAGCTTTGAAGGTCGCCGGTCGGTCCGTCGGTATGACATCCAATGTCGGTCACAGCGGCTGACACGGACTGATCGCGATCTGCTGCCGGCCGAACAGGTCGGTGGAAAGTTCGTCAATACGCTCGCCCGCCTGCCGAGTCGCCCGAGCGCTGTGGTCCGTGTTGAAGGCCGCTCTGCCGGTATGCGGCACGTAGCCTTCGCACCCCGGCCCGGTCGGTACCGGGATCATGTCGATCAGAGCTTCGCCATAGCAAAGAAGCACCGGATCACGCCATCTTTCCGTCACAGAATCAGTGCAGGGATTCGCGCGAGCCTGCGGACCGGAGGCGTGTCGACAGTCGCCGTCGCACGCTGGTGAGTACGCTCAGGCCACGCAACAGCCCTTGGCAACCTGCGCACGTCCACATCGAGCTGACGCCTTCCGTCGTCTGGCAAGCCGATCAGACCAGCGCCGGTTTCCGACGCAATGAAGACCCTTGTATCGAACCTGCCTCCTCGTCACGCTGGACCATGACCCGACCGCCCTTGTAGCCATCGACGACCGCGACGGACCAACCCTGGGTCGGCAGTTTCGTGTGGGAACATGGCAGGCTGGCCGGAGCCCGAGGCACGTCTTCATCAAGACCGCAACCACCTCCGGCTGTCATCGATTGCGGAATCGGCACGGGGACTGGACCTTGACCTGCAACAGCTTGACCAGGGCGACGACCAGCCTGTCCTGTGCAATCAGTGCACCGAGCAGGACGACATGCTCCCCGGCCTGCCTCTCGGTGAAGCCGTTCTCCGTCAGGCGCTTGTCGAATGCGATGGGCTCGATCATGGACTGGATTGCGGGAAGCCTCGCCGGTGCGCGACAAGGACCGCCGTAGCGCTCCGGAGATGCCGACCATCGGGGTTGCATGGCGGCCGGAGCACCGGTCAATCCGCCGGTGGCTGTGCACAATCCATCAGCAACCGGCGGCTTGCGGCACCCGTCCGACAGCGCATGAGGAACGGGAATGACCGGCAAGTCGCGCACTCCCGATGCACGAGTCCGGAATCAGGCGCCGGGCCTTTCAGCCGGACGCTGTCCGGTCGTGCTGACACGCGATTGAAAAGCCCTGCCCCGGCAGGGTTGCGGGCTTGAAGGCGGCCGGCCTGGCCCTGTAGGATTGCAGGCCCTTGGAGGCATGCCTGCCGGGCGCTCGAACCATGATGCAGACGCAGACCTCATGGTGGATTCCATGGCGCGAGGCGGATGGCGTGACCGTCTTCCATGTCGATCTCACGGCGGACGGCGGGCGCGAGGCGCGGGCCGTTTCGCTGCTCGATGACATCGAGAAGGAGCGCTGCCGCCGCTTCCTGTCGGACCGCGCCCGGCGCGAGTTCGTCCTCTGCCGGGCGGCGCTTCGAGCCATCCTGGCCGAGCGCCTGGGCTGCGCCGCCGCGGAACTCTCCTTCGGCTACCTCGAACACGGCAAGCCCTACGCCAGGATCGCCGGCCGGTCCGTCGACACGGCATTCAATGTCAGCCACAGCGGCCGGCACGGCCTGATCGCGGTCGCCGGCGGGGACTGTGTCGGCGTCGACGTCGAGGAGCGCGCGGCGCAGCGCGATCTGGCCGGCATCGGCAGCTTCGTCTACGGTCCACAGGAGCAGCGTCTGCTGCGGACCACCGAGGGCGGTGAGAAGGTGCGGCAGTTCTACCGCCTGTGGAGCATGAAGGAGGCGCTGATCAAGGCGCTGGGCACCGGTTTCTCCCTGAGTCCGTCAGAGTTCGAGATCCCCGAAGCGATTCTGCGCGGAGCCCGCTGCGGCGTGTTTCGCTTCCCGCACCTGCCGTCGGCATGGCGGCTCCTGGATCTGGGAGAGCGGCGTTTTGCCGCGGCGCTCGCCTACCGGCTGTCGCCGGCGGCGGGCGGCCGGGCGCAGCCCGCCGTTGCCGGACGGGAAAGGGCGTCATGAGCGCCGGCGGACGCAAGGGCATCCGCTACGAGCCCCACGAGAAGCCGGCGCCGGCGCTCTCGTTCGGCCTGGGCCTGCAGATCGTCGTTCTCTCCATCGCCGGCGTCATCCTGGTGCCCACGATCGTGATGCGGGCCGGCGGCGCCGGCGAGAGCTACCTCGCGTGGGCGGTGTTCGCGACGGTCGCGATCTGCGGCGCGGCCACGATCCTGCACGCGGTCCGGTTCTGGCGGATCGGCGCCGGCTACCTGATCGTGATGGGACCCTCCGGAGCCTACATCGCCGTCAGCGCCGCCGCCGTCGCGGCGGGCGGCCCGGCGCTGCTGGCAACCCTGGTGGTCGTCTCGTCCGTGCTGCCGCTCCTGCTCGCCGCGCGGCTGCCGCTGTTCCAGCGGCTGCTGACGCCGACGGTCTCGGCGACGGTGCTGATGCTGATTCCGGTCACGGTCATGCCGGCCGTGTTCGGTCTCCTCGCCGCCGTGCCGGAAGGAAGCTCCGGCGCGGCGGCGCCGCTGAGCGCGCTTGCGGCGCTCCTCGTCATCGCCGGCGTCGCGCTGAAGGTGACGGGGGCGCTGCGGCTGTGGGCGCCGATCATGGGCGTGGTCGCGGGGTCCGCCGTCGGCGCCGCGTTCGGCCTCTACGACGTGGACCGCATCCTCGCCGCGCCGTGGGTCGGGGTTCCGGCGGGCGAGTGGGCGGGCTTCGACCTCGGGTTCGGGGCGGCCTTCTGGGCGCTTCTGCCGGCCTTCGTGCTCGTGACCGTCATCGCCTCCATCCGCACGATCAGCGGCGCCGTGGCGATCCAGCGGGTCTCGTGGCGACGGCCCAGGGTGGTGGATTTCCGTCCGGTGCAGGGCGCGGTCGCGGTGGACGGGCTGGGCAACCTCGCCGCCGGTCTCGCCGGCACGACGCCCAACGCGGCCACGACCGTCGGCGCGTCGGTGACCGAGCTGACGGGCGTTGCCGCGCGCCGCGTCGGCATCGCCACCGGCGCGATGTTCATCGCGGTCGCGTTCCTGCCCAAGTTGCTGGCCGTGGTTCTGGCGATACCGGGTCCGGTGGTCGCGGCCTTTCTCGGGGTGCTGCTGGCGATGATCTTCATCGTCGGCATCAACATCGCCATGCAGGACGGGATCGACTACCGCAAGGGCCTCATCATCGGCGTCTCGTTCTGGATCGGCATCGGTTTCCAGTACGACATGATCTTTCCCGGGCAGGTCTCCGGGTTCGCCGGCGGCCTTCTCAGCAGCGGGGTCACGACCGGCGGCATCGCCGCCATCGTGATGACGCTCTTCGTGGAGCTGACGGGACCGCGCCGCAGCCGGGTCGAGACGGCGTTCGATCTCTCCGTCCTCCCGCTGATCAGGAAGTTCCTGGGCGAATTCACCGCCCGGAACGGGTGGGACGAGGCGATGGCCGGGCGGCTGGACGCCGTCTGCGAGGAGACGATTCTCACGGTCATCCACCGGGACGAGGACTCCGGGGAAAAGCCCCGCCGCCGGCGTCTGCGCCTGGCCGCCCGCCGCGAAGGCGACGAGGCGGTGCTCGAGTTCGTCGTCGCCGCCCAGGACGACAACATCCAGGACCGCCTCGCGCTGATCGGCGACGATCCCGACGGGATTCCGGCGGAACGGGAAATGTCGCTGCGGCTGCTGCGCCGGCTGGCGTCCTCCGTGCGTCACCAGCAGTTTCACGGCACGGACATCGTGACCGTCCGCGTGGCCGCGCCGGCGGACGAATGACGCCTTCATGACGACCCCCGACCCAGGGAGCATCGCGATGAATGAGCTGGCGGGATCGGGCGGCGAGGCCATCGCCATCGTCGGCATGGCCTGCCGCTTCCCGGGAGCGGACGGCCTCGCCGCGTTCTGGCGCATGCTGGACGCGGGCGCAAGCGGCGTGATCGAGGGGGTTCCAGGCTCCGGCGCGGGCCGCATCGGCGAGCTGTTTCCCGAGGGCGAGGGACGGGCGCCGGCGTGCCGCTTCGGCGCCTATCTCGACGATCTCGACCAGTTCGACGCCGCCTTCTTCCGCATCTCGCCGGTGGAGGCGCAGTTTCTCGACCCCCAGCAGCGGATGATGCTGGAAACCTGCTGGCGCGCGCTGGAGGACGCCGGCATCGATCCCGACGGCCTGAAGGGCAGCCGCACCGGCGTCTATGCGGGGATCAGCAACAACGAGTATCGCGGGCTGATCCTGGAACGGACCCGGCCGGACGAGCCCGCCGCCAGCCTCTATTCCGTCACCGGCACCTCGTTCAACACCGCGATCGGCCGGGTCTCCTTCGCGCTCGGTCTGGAGGGGCCGGCGCTCGCTCTCGATACGGCCTGCTCGTCCTCGCTGGTCGCCATCCACCAGGCTGTGACCGCGCTGCGGCGGGGCGAGGCCGACGTTGCGCTGGCCGGCGGCGTGCACGCGATCCTTTCGGGCCGCCTTCTGGAGATGCGCGCCAACGCCGGCATGCTGTCGCCGGACGGACGCTGCGCCACCTTCGACGCGGCGGCCAACGGCTACGTGCGCGGCGAGGGCTGCGGTATCGTCGTGCTCAAGCGTCTGGCCGAGGCGCAGGCCGGCGGCGACCGCATATGGGCGGTGGTTCGCGGCACAGCGCTGAACCAGGACGGCGCCAGCCCCGGGCTGACGGTGCCGAGCGGGCCGGCCCAGGAAAAGGTCATCGAGGCCGCGCTGCAGCGGGCGGGGCTCGAGCCCGCCGACGTCGACTACGTGGAGGCGCACGGCACCGGCACCGAGGTCGGCGACCCGATCGAGGCGCGGGCGACCGGCACCGCGTACGCCCGCGGACGCGACGCGGGACGGCCCCTGCTGATCGGCTCGGTCAAGACCAACATCGGCCATCTCGAGGCGGCGGCGGGAGTCGCCGGGGTGATCAAGACCGTGCTCGCCATGAAGCGGGGGATCATCCCCCGGCACCTCCATTTCCGCACCCCGAGTCCGCAGATCGACTGGGAGCGGCTGCCGCTCAAGGTGACGGCGACGCCCACGGACTGGCCCCGCAACGGCGGCGCCCCGCCGCGGGCCGGCGTGAGCGGCTTCGGCTGGTCGGGGACCAATGCCCACGTCGTGCTGGAGGGATACGGCGACCCGCAGGACGGTCCCGCCGACGACCCGGAGCGCTGGACAGCCGGCGCGCCGCGGACCGTCGCCGTCGGCCGGCCGGCGCCGGCCGCCCCGCGGCGGACGCGGTTCCTTCCTCTCTCGGGCCGCTCGGACGAGGCCCTCCGGGAACTCGCGGGCCGGTACCTTGCCCGGCTCGGCGCGCGGGACGGGGACGACAGCGCGGAAACGCTCGCCGACATGGCCTGGACGGCCGCCGTCGGACGCAGCCATTTCGACCGCCGGGCGGGCGTGGTGTTCGATGACGCCGGGTCCCTGCGCGAGGGCCTCGAGAACCTCCGGGAAGCGGACGGGGCCGCCGCGCCGGCGGCGGGGACGGTCGCGTTCGCCTACACCGGACAGGCCAGCCAGTGGCCCGGCATGGGAGAGGCGCTCTACGCCAGCGAACCCGTGATCCGCGCGGTGCTCGACCGCTGCGACGAAGTCCTCGCCGGGGACCGGGGCGCCTCGCTGCTGGACGTGATGTTCGGCCGGGCGGGCGAACTGGACGATCCGCAGTGGAAGCAGCCCGCCATCTATGCGCTGGAATGCGCGCTCACGGCGCTGTGGGAGAGCGTCGGCGTGCGGCCGGACGTCGTGTTCGGACACAGCCTGGGCGAAATCGCCGCGGCGCACACCGCGGGGGTGTTCGGGCTGGAAGACGGACTGCGCTTCGCGGCGGCCCGGGGCGGGCTGATCGGGGCGTTGCCCGGCGAAGGCGCGATGGCGGCGGTCTTCGCGCCCGCTGCGCGCGTCGCCGAGGCGCTGGACGAGCACAACCGGTCTTCGGGCGGTATCGGTCTCGGCATCGCGGCGGACAACGGCGCCCACCAGGTGATCAGCGGCCCGGCGGCCGGGATCGGGGCGATCCTGGAACGCCTGGAGGGCCAGGGTGTGCGGGTCGCGCGCCTGCGCAGGAGTCCGGCCTATCACAGCGCGATGGTCGAGCCGGCGCTGGGCGACCTCGAGGAGGCCATCTCGGACATCGCCTTCGCGCCGCCGTCGATCCCGTTCGTCAGCAACCTGACCGGCCGCGCGCTCGGGGAGGGCGAGGCTCCGAATGCGGCGTACTGGCGGCGCCAGGCGCGCGAACCGGTGGCCTTCCGCGCCTGTGTCGAGACGCTGGCGGAGACCGGCGTGGACGCGATCGTCGAGATCGGCCCCCATGCCGTCCTGGGGCCGATGGCGACGCTGGCGTGGCCGGAGGCCGCCGGCGCCGCGCCGCCCGTGGTGCTTTCGAGCCTGCGCCGGCCGGGCAGGGACGAGGAGCCGCCGGCGGCGGGCTCGGGCGGCGGCTTCGTCGAGGCGCTCGCCGGCGCCTACGAGGCGGGGCTACCGCTCTCGTTTCCGGCGCTCTTCACGGGCGAGGAGCGCCGCCGCGTCGCCCTGCCGGGCTATCCCTTCCAGCGCGAGCGCTTCTGGGTCGAGGGCACTAGGCGGCGGTCGCAGGCCGGCCATCCCCTGCTGGGCGCGCGTCACGACTCGGCGAGCGGCGAGACGGCCTTCGACACCGAGGTCTTCCCCTCGGACCCGGCGTGGCTCGAGGACCACCGGGTGTTCGGCCGGCTGATCGCGCCGGGCGCGCTCTACGGCGCGATGGCCGCCATGGCCGCCCGCGCCGAAGGCGGCGACGCATCGACGGTCGAGGACTTCCAGATGCAGAGCGCCCTGGTCTTTTCCGAGGACGGCGGCGGGTCGGCCGATGCGGGCCGCGGCATGCAGGTCCTGCTGGACGACGCCGACGACGGCGCGTTCCGCCGGGTCCGGATCCTGAGCCGGGGCGACGGCGAGGACGCCTGGACGCTGCATGCCGAGGGCCGCGTGTCGACCGCCGCCTCCGGCCCGCCGCAGCCGGTCGCCCGGACGGACATCGAGGGGTGGAAGGCCGGCCTCTCGCCGGTCGACCTCGCGGCCTACTACCGCGCCAAGGCGGCTGTCGGAATCGACCTCGGCCCGTCCTTCCGCACGCTCGAGGCGCTGTGGGCCGGCGCCGGCGAGGCAGTCGCCGAAGTGGCGCTTCCGCCGGGCGAGGGAGGGGGTGCTCCGCTCGATGTGCACCCGCTGCTGCTCGACGGCTGCTTCCAGGCCGTCGGCGCGGCGCGCAATCCCGGCGGCGCGGAGGACGTCACCTACCTTCCCTTCGCGTGGGAGCGGCTATGGCTGGCGGGGCGCCTTCCGGAGCGGCTGGTCTGCCGCGTGCGGATGAAGGACTCCCCGGGGGCCGAATCCGGCGGCGATGCGCCCGAGGTCAGGGCCGCCGACCTGCGGCTCTACGAACCCGGCGGGGCGCTCGTGGGCGAACTGACCGGCTTCACGGTGAAACGTGCCACCCGGGCGGCCCTGCTGTCGGCCGTGGAAGGGATCGACGACCTGCTCTACGAGGTGGTCTGGCGGGACCGCGCCCTCGCGCCGGGCGTCCTGCCCGCCGACTTCCTGACAGCCCCCTGCGCCATTGCCGCGACCACGGGCCTCTTTCCCGAGTACCTCGCGAACGTGGGCGTCGACGCCGCCGACAGGGCCGCGTTGCTGGCCGACCTGGAATGCCTCTCCGACGCCTATGCCCTCGCGGCCCTGGACAGGCTGGGCTGGCAGCGGACAGCCGGCGAGGCGGTTGACGCCTCCGGGCTGCGGGAGCGACTCGGCGTCGGGGAGGAACACGAACGGCTGTTCCACCGGATGCTGAAGATGCAGGCCCGCGCAGGGATTCTCGAGGAGACGGACGACGGCTTCTCGGTGGCCGTCGCCTCCGGGGATCCGTTGCCGGACGGGCTCACCGGCGATCCCGACCGGGTGGCGGGCGAGATGGCCTCCCGGTATGCGCACGGAACGACCGAGATCGGCCTGTTCCGCCGCAGCGCCGACGCCCTGGCCGACGTGCTCCAGGGCCGCATGGATCCCCTGACGCTGCTGTTCAGCAGCGGCGAGCCGACGGCCGCCGATCTCTACCTGAAGGCCCCGGTGGCCCGCGCGGCCAACCGGCTGCTGGCGGACGCGACGGCGGCGCTGCTGCGCGCCCTGCCGGACGGGCGCAGGCTGCGCGTGCTGGAGGTGGGCGCCGGCACCGGCTCGGCGACCGCCGCGATACTTCCGGAGTTTCCGGAAGGGCGCTGTGACTACACCTACACGGACATCTCCGCCGGCTTCTTCGCGGAGGCCGAATCGCGCTTCGGCGGCGCCGAGGCGTCGATCGACTACCGCGTGCTGGACATCGAGAAGGACCCGGTGGAACAGGGCTTCGACCGCCACGGCTACGACCTGGTGATCGCGTCCAACGTGCTGCATGCCACGCGCTACCTCAACGAGACGCTGGCGCACTGTCTCGATCTCCTCGCCCCGTCGGGTCAGCTGGTCGCCCTCGAGAACCTGCGCGGCCAGGGCTGGCTCGACCTCACCTTCGGGCAGCTCGACGGCTGGTGGCGCTTCGCCGACAGCTACCGCCCGCACCATGCGCTTGCGACCCCCGCCGTGTGGCGCCAGGCGCTGGGGGACGCCGGATTCGGTGACATCGCGATCCTGGGATTCGACGAATCCGATCCCGGCGCCAACCCGGACCGCGGGGTGATCGTGGCGCAGGGACCGGCGGACGTGACCGAAACGCCCGGCGTGTGGCTGCTGGCCGCGGACAGGGGCGGCGTGGCGGCCCGGCTGGCGGCCGAGCTTGCGGCGCACAATCAGACGGTGCTGTTGGCCGGGGCCGGGATGCCTCCCGAGGCGGGAGGCGCCGGCGTGACGGAGGCGTTCGTGGAGACGGCGCGGCGCGAATCGTGGACCACCCTGCTCGAAGGCCTCCCTTCGGACCGGCCGCTCGCGGGCGCCGTTCATCTCGCCGGGCTGGACGGCCACGGCGCGCAGGCGACGACAGGGGAGATGGCCGGGGACGTCCGGCACGCGACCGAGAGCGCGCTCGCCCTGACACAGGCGCTGGTGGACAGCGATCTTGTCCTGCCGAAGGGCTTGTGGTTCGTGACCCGGGGCGCCCAGAGGCTCGAGCGCGAACGCGGCGGGCAGCTGGCCGGCGCCGCCCTGTGGGGCTTCGGCAAGGTGGCGGCGCGGGAAGCGCCCCAGCTGCGCCCCAGAATGCTGGATCTCGATCCCGCCGACGCGGCGCTTCCCGCCGACCTGGCGAACGAGTTTCTCCACCCCGACGACGAGAACCACGTCGCCCGCCGTTTCGGCCGCCGCCAGGCCGCGCGGCTCGTCCGCCGGGCGGCGGTCACGGACCGGCTGGCCCTGCCGGAGGAGCCGGGCTGGGAGCTGGAGCCCGATGCCGGCGGCTCGCTCGACGCGATCGGGGTGATGGAGGTACCGCAGCGCAGGCTGGGGGCCGGCGAGGTGCGCGCCGCGATCGAGGCCTTCGGGCTCAACTTCCGGGACGTCTTCATCGCCATCGGCGTCGTCGATGATTCCATGGGCGGAGAGTTCTGCGGCCGGGTCCTCGACGTCGGGGAGGGGGTCACGAGCGTCTCCGCGGGCGACCGCGTCGTCGGCATGACGTTCCGCAACTACGGCTCCGAGACCGTGACCCTGGAAAAGATGATCGCGCCCGCGCCGCCGGGCTTCTCGGTCAGCGAACTTGCGACCATTCCCACGGCGTTCGTGTCGGCGGCGCTGTCCTTCGAGCTCTCGGGCCTGAACGCGACGGACCGCGTGCTGATCCACGCCGGCGCGGGCGGGGTGGGCCTCGCCGCGATCCAGCTGGCCCAGGCGGCGGGCGCCGAGGTCTTCGCCACGGCGAGCGCGCGCAAGCGGGACCATCTGCGCTCGCTCGGCGTCAGGCACGTGTTCGACAGCCGCACGACGGCGTTCGGCCGGGAGATCCTCGACGTGACGGGCGGCGCCGGCGTCGACATGGTGCTCAACAGCCTGACCGGAGAGGGCTTCATCGAGGCGAGCCTTTCCTGCCTCGCGAAGGGCGGCCGCTTCGTCGAGATGGGCCGGGTCGACATCCTCAGCGAAGACGAGATGGCTTCCGCGCGGCCGGACGTCGTCTATGCCATCCTCAAGATCGACGTCCTCAAGGAGGAGGAGCCGGCCCGCGCCGGAAAGATCCTGCGCGGCGTGCTGGAGCGCCTCGTGGCCGGCGAGCTGACCCCGCTGATCCACGCCAGGTGGCCGGTGGCGGAGGTGGGGCCGGCGATGAAGTGCATGCAGGGCGCCCGCCACATCGGCAAGATCGTCTTCACCAGCTCGCCGCTGGCCAGGGGCCGGCTGCGCGGCGACCGCAGCTATCTGGTGACCGGCGGGCTCGGCGGTATCGGCTGCGCCGTGGCCGGATGGCTCAGCGAACGCGGCGCCGGAACCATCGTGCTCAACGGCCGCAGGCCTCCCGAGTCGGAGACCGGGGAGGCGATCGAGGCGCTCCGCAAGGAGGGAGCCGATGTGCGGGTGGAACTCGCCGACGTGACCGACACCGCCGCGGTCGACGCGATGATGGCGCGCATCGACGAGGACCTGCCGCCGCTGGCCGGCGTCATCCACAGTGTCGGCGTGCTCTCGGATGCCGCGATCGGCAACCAGAGCTGGGAAAACTTCGAGACGGTGCTGTGGCCGAAGGTCATGGGAGCCTGGCACCTGCACAGGGCCACCGCCGGCCGCGACCTCGACATGTTCGTGCTGTTCTCCAGCGTCGCGGGCGTTCTCGGCAATCCGGGACAGGCCAACCATGCGGCTGCCAACGCCTTCCTCGACCAGCTCGCCCGGCACCGGCGCTCCCTCGGCCTCGCCGGCCAGGCCATCGCCTGGGGCGCCTGGTCGGAGATCGGAGAGGCGGAGGAGCAGCGGGAGCGGATGGCCCGCCGGTCGGCCTCCGGCGGTCTCGAGTGGATCGCTCCGCAGCAGGGCCTCAAGGCCTTCGACAGGCTGGTGCGCGAGGACGCCACGGCGGGCGTGGTGCTGGCGCGCGACTGGGCGGCGTTCGGCGAGTCGCTCGAAGGCCGACCGTCCTACCTGGAGGACCTGTTGTCCGACGGCGCGGACGACGGCGCCGGGGAATCCACGGCCGAGGACCTGCTCACCCGCCTGCGGGAGGCTCCCGCGGCGATGCGCGAGGACGTGCTGGCGTCGTTCCTCCAGGGGGAGGTCAAGGCGGTGCTCAGGCTGCCGGACCCGCCGGCGCCGACCGTCGGTTTCTTCGACCTTGGCATGGATTCCCTGATGGCGGTGGAACTGCGCAACCGGCTGAACCGCGCCTTCGCGGGCGCCTGCACCGCGTCCAACACGGTGGTGTTCGACTACCCCGACATCGCCGCGCTCGCCGCCCACCTGTCCGACGAGCTGGCCGGGGCCGCGGGCGAAGACGCGCCCGCGCCGCAGCCCGCGCCGGCCGTCCGGCGCGATGACGTCGCCGCGCCGGACGGCATCGCCATCGTCGGCATGGCCTGCCGGTTCCCGGGCGCGCCGGACCTGCCGGCGTTCTGGCGCCACCTCGAGTCCGGCTCGGATGCCGTGACCGGGGAGCGTCCCGAAACCGGCCCCCGCAGCGAGTTCTTCGGCAACCTGGTCTCGCAGTACGCTCCCTACGGCAAGGCGGGATTCGTCGACGGGATCGATCTCTTCGACGCGCGGTTCTTCGGAATCTCGCCGATCGAGGCGCGGCTGATGGACCCGCAGCAGCGGATGCTGCTGGAAACCACCTGGCAGGCGCTGGAGGACGCGGGGATCGATCCGGAGCGGCTCAGGGGCAGCAGCACCGGGGTCTATGCCGGTGTCGCCTCCAGCGAGTACCGCGACCTGATGAAGACCGGGGACTACGGCATCGGCTATCTGAGCACCGCCGCGAGCATGGCGGTGGGCCGGCTCTCCTTCCGCTTCGGCCTTTCCGGGCCGGCGATGCCGGTGGAGCTGAACTGCGCCTCGTCGCTCGTCGCGGTGCACCAGGCCGTCACGGACCTGCGCCTCGGCACGACGGACATGGCTCTCGCCGGCGGCGCCAGCGCGGTGCTGTCGGCGCCCGTGACGCGCGAGATGGCGGATCTCGGCCTGCTGTCGCGCGGCGGCGTGTGCAGGACCTTCGACGCCGAGGCGGACGGTTTCGTCCGGGGCGAGGGTTGCGGGATGGTCATCCTCAAGCGCCTCGCCGACGCCGAGGCCGGCGGCGACCGTATCTGGGCGGTGATCCGCGGCTCGGCCGTCAACCAGAACGGTGCCGCCGCCGGCGCGACGGTGCCCAACGGTCCGGCACAGGAACGGGTGATCGAGCAGGCGCTTTCGCAGGCGGGCTTCGCCCCTTCGCAGGTGGACTATCTCGAGGCGCACGGCGCCGGATCGGCGTTCGGCGATCCCATCGAGGTGCAGGCCGCGGCGGCGGTCTACGGCAGGGACAGGGCCGAAGACCGTCCGCTGCTGATCGGCTCGGTGAAGACCGGCATCGGGCACCTCGAGTCGGCGGCCGGTGTCGCCGGCCTGATCAAGACCGTGCTGGCGATAAACCGGGGCGCGATCCCCCGGAGCCTGCACTTCCGGACCCCGAACCCGATGATCGAGTGGGAGCGGCTGCCCGTGCGGGTGGCGCAGGAGGCGACCGGCTGGCCGTGCTCCCCGGAGCGGCCGCCGAGGGCGGGCGTCAGCGCCTTCGGGATTTCGGGGGTCAACGCCCATGTCGTGCTGGAGGGATACGGCGCCGGCGGCCCCGTGCCGGCGGGAGCGGCGCTGCCCGTCGCGGTCGCCCTGCCGGATCCGGCCGCACCGCCTGCGGAGGACGCGCCCGCCGCACGCGAAACGCGCCTGTTGCCGCTCTCGGCGAAGTCGCGGGACGCGTTGAGGGCGCTGGCGGCGAGGTACCTGTCGTGGCTCGACGAGCACGCCGACGAGCTCCCGCCCGACGAACCTGCCTGCGGTCCGCTGCTCTGCGACATGGCGTGGACGGCCGGCGTGGGACGCAGCCATCTCGAGCACCGCGCGGGCGCGGTGTTCCGCGACGTCTCGTCGCTGCGCTCCCGCCTGTCGGCATTGGCGTCCTCCGGGGACCTCCCGGAACCGGCACGGGCGGCGAAGGTCGCCTTCGCCTTCCCGGGCGGCGCCGGCGAATGGGCCGGCCCGCTCGAGGCGCTCTACGGGAGCGAGCCCGTGGTGCGGGCGGTGCTGGACCGCTGCGAGGCGGCGATGGGCGACCGCTCGCTGCTCGAGGCGATGTTCGGCCGGGCCGCCCCTGGCGATCCGGCATGGTCAGGAGCCGCGAACTATGCGCTGGCATGCGCGCTCACGGCGCTGTGGGCGAGCGTCGGCATCCGGCCGGGCGTGGTCACGGGCAGCGGCGCGGGCGCGCTCGCGGCGGCCCGGGCCGCCGGAGCGCTCTCGCTGGAAGACGGGTTGCGGCTCGCGGCTGCACCCGGCGCCGCGGAAACCGTATTGCCGGATGTTGCGGTCGCACCGCCGTCCATCGCCCTCGTCGACGGCAGTACCGGCCGTCTGCTCGATCCGGGCGGGACGTCCTGGGGCCGCCTGCCGCAGGATACCGCTGCGGCGGAGCGCTGCGCCGGCACCCTGGCGGAACTGGGGGTCGACTCGGTCGTGGAGATCGGACCGCCCGGCGGGCCTGGAGCGGCCCTCGTGCGAGGCCTGGCGGCGAACGGCGTGGAGTCGGCGGTGGCGATCGGAGGCCGGCCGCCGGCCGACGGCGGTTTCGTGGAAGCTGTCGCGGCGGCGTACGAGGCGGGCCTCCCGGTTGCCTTCGAAGGTCTCTTCGCCGGTGAGGACCGGCGCCGGATCGCGCTTCCCGGCTACCCGTTCCAGCGCCGCAGCCACTGGCTCGTGAAACGCGAACAGCGGGCTTGAAGGCCTTGGCCCGCGTCCCGAAACGAGCGGGATACCGATGCCGCGTGAACCCGGTCGTTGCCGATTGTCCATGGCGAGGCGACATCCCGCGTACGTTCCGACCAGGGTGGCGGCGACACTCCACATGGCCTTGTCCTGGTACCGGCCGCCGGTCCCCGTTGCCGGTGGATGCGACCGCGAGAACGGCGACGCCGGCGCGATGCGCCCGGCGTGCTCTGGAGCCCGCGGTTCCTGCCAGGCCACTGCGGGACGGGATCACACTGGAACTCCGGATCCCCGCAAAGACACACCGATCCTCGCGTTCGGGCAGCCATCGCGCCCATCGGCCCCTGTGGCTCCGCCAGAGGGAGCCGGACGGTGACCGCCTCAACCGCCGGCAACGGCAGACCGGTCGAAGTCAAGCCGGCCCGTGTGCGTACGCCACCGTGAACGCTTGCGGATAAATCGCCCTGGCTGCTTCCCGCCGAACCGTCGAGTGCCGGGGCGGGCCTTGCACCGGAAGGGACAGCCCACCTTCCATGGCACGCCCGGGAGTTGGAGTTAGCTGTCCGCCAAGATCTCGGCGAATCGCTCACAGAGACGGTAGAATTCCATCTCGGCCCGGTCGATCCACCAGTCCGTCCAGGCCGCGGTTTGCACAACGACAAGGCTGGAGGCCGGGTCGACGTAGATGAACTGGCCCAGAATGCCCTCCGAAGTGAAGACGCCCTCGCCTCCGGGCAGGACCCACCACTGATACTGGTAGCCCAGCGGATAACCCGGATAGAGTTGTCCTTCGCGCACCTGATCGGAGGACGGAACCGTCGCCTGCCGGACCCAGCCTTCGGGCAGCAAGCGAACGTCACCCCAGACCCCGTCATTGGCCATCAGGAGGCCGATCCTGCCATAGTCGCGCAGCCGCGCATTGAGACCGGCATGGGCAATCTCCGTTGCGGCCGCGTCCGTGCCGTCGATCGTCCAGCTGCCGTCCGCTTCCATCCCGAGCGGCTGCCAAAGAGCCTCGCTGGCATACTCGGCGAGCGTCATGCCGCTCACCTCCTTGAGCAACCAGCCGAGCGCCTCCGTGTCGGCGCCCTTGTAGTTGAACTCCTCGTAGGGCTGGGTGTCGCGGTCGTAGGTGAGCAGAAGATCGTGGGTCGATGTGGCGTGCCGGTCCGCCGTTTCCACCCACAGGACGACAGCGTCTGAACGGTCCGAGTCGTAATCCTCCCAGAAATCAATGCCCGACGACATCTGCAGGATCGCCTCGATGGGAACACCGGAATAGGCACTGTCTCTCAAGGCCGGAACATAGCGGTCAATGGGGTCATGGACGCTTTCGATCAGTCCATCGTGAAGAGCACGTCCGATCAGGGTGGACACCACCGACTTGGCACTTGAGAAGGAGGTAAAAAGCGATGTCTCGTCAGAGCCGTGGGCGTATCGCTCGAGGCGGATGACGCCATCGTGAAGCACGAGAAGACCTGTGACACGGTTTTCTCTCATGTAGCCCTCGATGTCGGCCGGCGGCGTGCCCAGCAGGTTCCGGGGCATGGCGCTGGCCGGCCCTTCGCCTCGTGCCACTTTGCGCACGGAATAAATCCTGTCCCAGTTCCGCAGGGAGCCGAACGAGTACCGGGGGTCCCAATACCTCTTGCTGACGGGATAACTCTGGGTTTCCCGGGTTGAACTTTCGGCATCGCGGGTTGGATGTTCACAGGCTGCCGCCGACAGGAGCACGGTGCTCATCAGAGCAACCGGAAGCCAACGCATCGTTCTCCACTCCCTGATGACCGGTCCCCGAATATCATGACGATCCGTCATCGGGCTTTCAAGCGGACACTGTTGAGTCAAGGATATTGAGCGGATTCATCTCCCCCGCGAGCCGGTGGTTTTGACGAAGCCGAGAGGGAGAGTGCATCCTCGGCAGAGTCTGGCGTTTCTTCGGCACGAAGCCTGCCGGGCAAGCGGCGTCAACGGCGCAGGGCTTCGACCGCCGGCCCGGGCTGCCGGGGCCCTCTGGCTGGAAGACGCGGCCCCGTCGCCGTCCGTACCGGTCACGGACACCCCGGCGGACTCGGGGCGGATGCGGCCGTGGGGGCCGGGCGAAGCCGGAGCGGCTCTCGTGCTTGGCGGCGAAGCGGTTCCGGCATTTCGGGTTTCGATGCCGGGCCGGGTCGTCCGCAGAAGGCCAGTTCGTGAGGTCGGGGTTCCCGGCCATGACGCCCGGGATGAGGGCGCGATGCGCCTCGATGCGAGTGGAGCAACGGTCTCCGCCGACGCCGGAACCCCGGGGTCGAGGCAAGGCGCTTTCGACATGTCAGGCGGCCTCTTTCCCGGCAGACAGCGGGAAACCCCCTCGATTCACCCGGATCAGGATGCCGTTCTAGGCGAGGCCGCGCTGTTCCAGGAACTCGCGGGTGACGGCGGCGCACTCCCCGGGCTTTTCCAGTTGAAGAAAGTGCGTCGCCTCGGGGATGAAGTCGTAGTCCATGGCCGAGACGATTCGCTGATCGAGCGTCGGCAGATACGCATGCGGCAAGGTGGGGTCGGCGCCGATGATCTTCACCGGGCAGGTGACGAGGTCGAGGTCCAGCAGCGGGAAAAAGCTGCGGGTGTAGTCCATGAGCTGGGCTTCGTACTCCCGGGGGCAGCGAAGCTCGTAGCCCCCGCCGTCCGCGGATTGCCGAAGCGTGGTCCGGGCCATGAGATCGTGGACGCCTGGAACGACGCGCCTGAACATGGGAAAGAAACCCAGGAGCTCGACAAATTCCTCACGTTTCCTGAAGAAATGCCCCCGCCGCCGGATCAGTCTTGCCGCGCGTTCGGCGGCATCGTGAAGCTCCGTCTGGCTCGTGCCGGACCTGGTCAGGGGCGGATCGAACAGGACCAGGGCCGAACAGCGCTTGTTGAAGGACAGCAGCTGCACCAGCGCCGCAAGGGAGTGAAACACGCCGACGGTCGGCTTGTCGCCGTACTCCCGGACGATGGTGTCGAGAATGAGGTCGTGGTCGGATATCAGTGTCGGAATGTTGTGGTCCCGCTGGATACCGACGCTGTTCCAGCCGTGGTTCCTGAGGTCGTAGACCATCAGGTCGAAATCGTCGGCGAACAGCGACCAGAACGGATAGTAGAGATCGGCCGCCAGACCGCTTCCGTGGGTAAGGACCAGGCGTGGACCGGATGGATTGCCGTGTTGCCGCACGGTGGTCACGGTATGGTCGTCGAGCCGCACGTCGCACGTCGAGACGGGCTCGGGAATGTGCCACACGGTATCGTTCATCCGGAGGTGCCCGTTCCGTCTTCCGGTCAATTCCGAAAGGCGCCGGAAGTTCCCGTCGGTCCGTGTGCGCCACCGGTGCCGTCCCCCGCCTCGAAGACCGCGTCAGGTGTCCGGGCATCGCGGACCGGAGCGGTGTCGGGGACCGTGCGCCGCACCGGCGCACGGTCCCCGGGAACTCGTCAGCCGCGGGCGTCGATGTGGTTCACGAGATCCCGCAGGGTCTTGAATTGCCGGCATTCCTCGGCGACCAGTCCCAGGCCGAACTCCTCGTTCACGATCTTGAAGAAGGCGATGCAGTCCACCGAGGACACGCCCGAGTCGATGAGATTGGCCTCGAAGTCCGGTTCGCGGCCGATGTCGAGATTGTCGGCGATGATCTTGCTGATGCGGTCCTCGGTCGATGACATGGGATGGAGCTCCTTGATCCGCGGTGGCGCCGGCGCCCTCGAGAATGCGCCGGGAAAGAACGGGTGTCCGATCACGCAGGACCATAGAGAAGGCTCCCGGCAGCGACAAGCCGATACTCGCCTGAAGATGAGGATTGTTCCGCCTCCCGTCCGCCCGGCGCGGATCCCGCAATTCGCGGGGCCACCGTTCCCGCGCCGGCCACCGGGCTGCGACGACGAAGCCGAGGTCATGGAAGTGCTCCGGGGCAAGGCACAGGATGGCGTTTGAAGGTCGGCGTGTCGCGGCATCCGGGCCGAAGCGCAATGGCGCGTCAGCTTGCGCCGGACGTGAAGAACGGCATGAGGCCGGTTCATCCAGGCGAGGTCCTGCGCGATGAAAGCGATGAGCCGGGGCTCACCGCCGATGCGCTGCCGAAGGCGCCGGGCGTGACGGCGATCCTGAACGGCCAACGGGGCGCCGGCGCGGACGACCCTGCGCAAGGCGGCCCATCGTGTCGGTCGCGCGAGCGACCTCTGTGATTGCCGTCGGCGGTTCAATCACGAAGGGCGGGCGCTTCCGCGCCCGCCCTTTGCGGGAATCCGGAACGTGGGACGGCTTCAGAAGCCGGCCTTCACCTCGTCGAACTTGACGATCATCTTCTCGCGGATGTCCGCGGGAATCTCGTCGTAGAAGTTGCCCTGGGCCATCAGCGCCACCGGATCGACGATGCCGAGGGCATCGAGGACGTCGGGGTCGACCACGTCGTAGGTGTTCTTGTTGGAGTGCCCGTAGCCATATTCCTCGACCAGGTACTTCCCGACCCGCGGCTCCATGGTGGCGTTCAGGTAGTCGTAGATCAGGTCGTCGGCCGCATCGCCGCTGTTGCCCAGCGAGAAGCCGCAGATCCAGGTCATGATCCCCTCTTTCGGGTTCATGTAGATCACTTCGATGCCCTGTTTCTTGAGATCGATGATCGAGCTGTTCCAGGCCCAGGCGGCGACCAGCTCGCCCGCGGCCATCGCCTGCTCGAACTCGGTCGGCGAGGCCCAGTAGAAGCGCACGTTGTGGTGCAGCTGCCGCACCACCTCCGTCGCCCTGTCGATCTCCTCGTCGGTCATCGCGAAGATGTTCCCGGCGCCGGTCAGCAGTCCGCCCACCGCGAAGGTGGAATCGACCGAGTCGAACATGGCGATCTTGCCCTGGAGCTCGGGCCTCAGGAGGATGTCGTAGGACTGCTCGTCTTCCGTCAGCGGCAGGAGATCCGGGCGATAGAGGATCGAGCTGTTCCCCCAGTCCCAGGGCATGAAATAGAACTCGCCGTCGATCTTCACGCCGCGGATGTCCAGCGTCGTGGGGAAGATGTCGCCCCAGGCGTCGATGCGGGTGTGATCCATCGGTCGCAGGATGCCGGCGTCGTTCCATCGCGCGACCGAGCCGCTGCAGGGATGCGTGATGTCGGTGGGGAATCCAGCCCGCATCTTCTGCAGCGCTTCTTCCTCCTCGGCGAAGACGGCGAAGTCGGGCGGCGTGCCGTGCTTCTCGATATAGGCGGGGTAGAGTTCGGGAATGTCGTAACCCGACCACTCGAAGACGGACAGCGCGGCGGGATCGTCGCTCTGCGCGAAGGCCGGACCCGCGCCGGCGGTCACGAGACCGGCGGCCGCAAGAGTGCGGTGGAAATCGCGGCGCGTGATCTCGCCGCCGATGAGATCGTCGACCAGCCGGGTCGCTTTCGATTTGCGATACATGCTTGCTCCTCCCAGGAGAACGGATCAGTGCCCGATTAGGGCCCGAAACCACGTCTGCCGTCAACCGGGAGGCCGGGGTCGGCCGACAGATTGTCCATGTCCGGTGGATGGCGGTCATCGCTTCGCGCGTGACCCTCGAGCGGCCTGTGTCGATACCGCGAGGTTCCCGCACTCGAGAATTTCGCTGCGAATCCGGCCCCGTGGGAGGGTCGGCCGCATCTGCGCTTCGGCGCCCGTGCGTTGCCCTGGATGCAGAACGGCTTGACCGTGGTGAGGTCCCGTCGAATCCTGAGGGAGTCAGCGACCGATGCCGAACCGCGGTCGAGGCACGGCGGACTCCCGGGCGCTCGCCGGGCTCCGGTGCCTGCGGCGGCCGGCATCCAGCCCCGGGGAGACGCACGTGGCGCACTACAGCACCTTGAAGGCCCGATTGCAGGACAAGGAGATCATCCGGCTCGACGGCGCCGTCGGAACGCAGCTCCAGGCGACCGGCGTGCCCATGAATCCGTACTGCTGGGCGGCCATCGCCAATCACACGCATCCCAGCACGGTGCGCAAGATGCACGAGGACTACATTCGCGCCGGCGCGGACGTGATCACGACGAACACCTACTCCGCCGCCCGGCACAACTATGAAGCGGCGGGTCTGGGCCAGCTGGTGAGCGAGCTGAACCTCCGCGCGGTGGTCCTGGCGCAGGAGGCGCGCGACCGCGTCGCGGACCGGCCGGTCTACATCGCCGGTTCGGTGTCGAACTTCGGCGCCTGGATGGAGTCGGAGTACCAGCGCTACTCGAGGTCGCCCCGCGGGACCGTGTCGGGGGGCATCATCATGCGCAGTCTCATCACCGAGGCGCAGGCGCGGCGCAACCTTGCCGAACAGGTGGCCATTCTCGTCGATGCCGGCGTCGACTTTCTGATTGCGGAGGCGACGGGCAACGAGGTCCAGCGCGAGTGGGTCCTGGAGGCGGTCACGGCATCGGGCCTGCCCTACTGGGCGGGCTTCAAGTGCCACGTGGACGACGGGGAAGAGGCGCCCCGCTCGGGCTACATGTCCGAAAGACTGCTGTCGGACGAGCTGGATGCGCGTCTTCCCCTGGATGCCGACGTCGTGTGCATCTTCCACTCGACGATCGAGGATACGGACGCGGCCATTCCCGTGGTGCGTTCCAGGTGGCAGGGCGCGCTGGGCGCCTATCCGGAAGCGGGGCGCAAGGACTACACCCAGGCCGTCGCGGATCCCAACGTCGAGAACCCGCACACGCTCGACGAGTGGGTGGCGACCGCGAAGCGCTGGACCGGGAACGGCGTGCAGGTGATCGGCGGCTGCTGCGGCATGGGACTCGATCACATCCGCGCGCTCGAGGGGCAGCTGCCTGAGCGGCTGGCGGCGTAGCCGAACCCGTCCTGCCGGGCTGGAGCGGTCCGTTCCCGGACGGAGCCCGCTACCCTCGCCGGCAGTACCTGACGATTTCTCCGGACGTCGCGGGGGAGGACAGGATGTGAGCGAGGGGACCCGAAGGCGGACGCTCGCGGCGAGCTGCCTGGCGCACGCCGTCCAGGACGGGCTCACCGCCTCGATCTACATCCTGCTTCCGATGCTGGCCCAGGGGCTCGGGCTCAGCCTCGCCCAGGTCGGCATGGTGCGCGCGATTCACGGCGGCGCCACGGGCATGCTCGAATTGCCGTCCGGCCTGCTCTCGGAGCGCTTCGGACGGCGCCCGCTCCTGGTGTTCGGACTGCTCTGCGGCGGAGCCGGCTACCTCGCGGTGTCGATGGCGGGCGGATTCTCAGGCCTTCTTCTGGGGCTTCTCGTCGCCGGCATCGGAGCCGCCTTCCAGCACTCGCTGTCCTCGTCGCTGGTCAGCAGCGCCTACGCCGGCCCGTCGCGAAGGACCGCGCTGGGCGCCTACAACGCGAGCGGCGACACCGGCAAGCTCCTGTTCTCCGGGTGCCTGACCACCCTGATCGGCGCCGGCGTCGCATGGTCGCACGTGACGGCGGCGTATGGCGTGCTCGCCATGGCCTCGGGTATCGGACTCGTCTTCCTCCTGCACAGGGTTCGCACGGGCGCCGCCCGTCGCCGGGCCCCGTGGCGCGGGCATGACTGGGGCATCCGCCACCGGGCCGGGTTCGCGGCACTCGCGGCGATCGCGCTGCTCGACCTCGCCGTCCAGGACGGGTTCCTGCTGTTTGTCGGCTTCCTGATGCAGGACAAGGGGCTCTCCATCGGGTTCGCGGGCCTTGGCGTCGTGCTGACCCTGGCCGGGGGCGTTGCCGGAAAGTTCGGATGCGGGCTGCTGGCCGCGCGGCTCGGGGCGGTGCGCGCCCTGGTGATCGTCGAGCTCTTCAGCGCGGCCGCCATCCTGGCCGTTCTGGCCGCGCCCGCGACGATGGCCTTGTGGCTCCTGCCGCTTGCCGGAATCGTGCTGCAGGGATCGTCCACCATCACCTACGGCATGGTGGGCGACCTCGTGGAGGAGCGGCGGCAGTCGCGGGGATTCGCCCTCCTCTACACGCTCTCGAGCGTGGCGGCCATCGTCGGTCCGTTCGCCTTCGGTTTCATCGGCGACGGTTTCGGCATCGAGGCCGCCATGGTCGCCATGGCGCTCGCCGTCGCCCTGCCGGTGCCGCTCAGCATGGCGCTGCGCGGCGCACTGCGGGAGGTCGGGCGTACCGCCTGATCCGATGCCGGGTGTCACGGCGCGGCTGCCAACCCCGCCCGGGCCCTCTATAGTCGCCGCCTTGTTCCTGGAGGGTTTGCCGATGATACGCCAGGATCCCGCCCTCGGGACCATGCGGGGAGGTGGGGACAGGTGACAGGCTCTTCCTCATCCGGGGAGGGGCCGGGCCTCGTCCTGCCCGAACCCTCCGCAACCCTCGACCTCGAGATGGACGACGGCGCGCCGATACGGGTCGTGCGCCACGGCAATCCGTCCGGGGCGCGCGTCGTGTTGAGCCACGGCAACGGCTTCGCGAGCGATTCCTACTTCCCGTTCTGGCGGCACATGCTGGAGCGCTTCGACCTCGCCCTCTTCGACGTCCGCAACTGCGGGCGCAACCCGTTCCACGCGGCCGGGCCGCACCACTATCCCCGCTTCGCGCGCGACAACCAGGCGGTGCACGGCGCGATCGCCGAGGCCTGGGGCGGGAAGACCACCATCGGCGTCTTCCACTCGATGACGGCGATCGCGGCCCTCCTGTCGGCCGTCGACGGTGTGTGGCACTGGGACGCCCTGGTGCTGTTCGACCCGCCCATGGTCCCGCCGCGGGGCCATCCGCTGCGCGACCCGCTGATGGCCGAGGGACGGGCGCTGCGCGACGCCGCCCTGATCCGCCAGAACCGCTTCCGCGACCCGGAGGACCTTGCCGACGTGTACCGCTACCTCCACCGGTTCCGCCGCCTGCGCGAGGGCGTGCCGGAGCTCAACGCGCGCTCGGTGCTGCGCCTCGATCCCGCCGACGGAGAATGGGAGCTGCGCTGTCCGGGCCCGGTCGAGGCCGGCCTCTACACCGAGGTCGCCGACCTGCCGATCTGGCGGCGGCCCGACCCGCCGGATCGCCCGCTGCTGATCGTCGGCGCCGATCCGGCCGCCGAGGACGCGTCGAAGACGGCACCCTGCTGCAGGCTCTTCTGCGAGGCGTTCGGCATCGACTACGCCGCGGTGCCCGGGACCAGCCACCTCCTGCAGCTCGAGGAGCCGGAACGCTGCTTCGCCCTGGTCGACCGTTTCCTCGCCAGGAGCGGGATCTCCGCTGGACAGCGCGGTCAGTCGATCCAGTAGGGATTGGACCAGCCGCGCTTGCCGTCGCGGTCCGTGACGGTGATGCGGAACCAGCTGTTCTCGAAGGGATAGGAGTCGAAGCGCGCCGCGGTGAGGCCGTCGCCATCGGCGTACTTCGCCCGGGAACCCCGGCCCTGGACGGAGATGCGGGAGGCCGGCGAGCAGCGCACCTCGATGCCGCCGTCGGCGACGGTGACGTCGTGGAGGTCGGGGCCCTGGCTCGAGTAGTAGCGGCCCGCCTTGAGCGAATCGAGAAGGGCGTCGGGATCGTTCTCCTCGGCCTGCACCATGACCCAGCCGCCCAGCCAGTCGTCGACAAGCTTGTGGGCGTCGTCGACGGCATAGCCGGACAGTCTCCAGTTCTCGTTGAGAAGGACGTCGAGGAAGGACCAGCTGTACCCCCGGTCGACTTCGATCTCCGAGCCGTGGTTGTAGATCTCGACGGCATGGGCGAAGGGCAGGTCATGGGCGTCGCCCTGTGTGAGGCCGTACCACGTCGGGTGGACCATGCCGATGAAGGCGCCCGCCTCCCAGGCCCGCCGGGCGATTTCGGGGCCGGTCTCGTTCCTGCGCAGCGGCTCGAAGTCGAACGGCAGCCCGATCGCCTTGATATGCCAGATCTCGCCGGCCTCGGTCTGCGGCGCGTGCAGCTCGGCGCCGATGATGGTCGTGAAATCGCCCGTGCGGTAGGGCCTGGTGTCGGTGATGCCGAACCCGTAGGCCTCCATGAAGTGGTCGGTCAGGACAAGGAAGTCGTATCCCTTGCCGCGGTACGCCGCGCAGACCTCGGCAGCGGGAAGCCGGCCGTCGGAGGCCGTGCTGTGGGTGTGGAGGTTGCCCTTGAAGAACCTGCCGGACCTGCTGAAATCAAGGTTTTCCATCACCGGACTCCGGGTTGTGTGCGTGCGACGATAACGGCTTTGTCGTTCAGCTTCATGACGAAGGTGCGGCCGGCAGCGCGGCGCCGTCGACCAGGGTGCCGTCCCAGATGCCACGGCTGACGATGTCGCGGGTGACCTCGAGGGCGATCTCCTCGACGGCGCGGCAGGCCCGGCTGCGGGATTTCGACGGCTTGGTCGCAAGGTAGACGTGGCGGACCAGCTCGGGCTCGACGATCAGCGACTTCACGATTTCGCCGTGCTTCTCGAAATCGAACGCCGCGGCCGCCGAGAGGATGGTGAAGCCCGAGCCGCGGGCGACGAGCTCCTTGATCTGCGTCATGGCGTCCATCTCGACGACGACGTTGAGATCGGTGTCGCGTTCGCGGGCGTAGCGGTCGATCACGCGGCGCAGGCCGTGCGACGGCGACGGCAGGATGAGTCCGAGGTCCTTGATGCTCGCCAGCGTCACCGGACGTCCAGGCGGCGTCTCAAGCGGCCAGTTGTCGGGGGCCGCGTGGAAGAACAGGCGCTCGTCCATGAGGTGCGTGGTCCGGAAGTGGTGCGCCCCCTCGAGATTGTAGAGAAGGCCCATGTCGACGGACTCGTCCTCGATCCACTGGCGGATGTATCCGCTCATCGACTCGACGGCGGTCAGGCGGACCTCGGGGAGCTCGATGCGCACCGTCTCCACGAGAGGCACCAGCATCACCATGGAGATCGAGGGGGGAATGCCCAGGGCGACCGGCCCCCGGACGGTGCCGCGCAGTTCGCGGAAGCTGTCGACGCAGTGGTCGACCCGGGCGCATATCTCCCGGGCGTGGCGCGCCAGCATCCTCCCCTCCTCGGTCAGCGCGATGCCGCGCGGCGAGCGCTCGATCAGCGTGACGCCGAGCTCCTGCTCGAGATGGATGACGTGCTGGGACAGCGACGGCTGCGCGACGCCCAGGCGCTGCGAGGCGGCGGAAATCGACGGCTCTTCGGAGATCGCGATGAAGTAGCGGAGCCTGCGGATGTCCAAGGAGCGGACCTCGGGGACGTGCCGCAAGGTTAGTCGGATTCGGTCTAGCCTGTCAAAAGAACCTCTATTTCCACGCCCGCGGGCTCCCCGATAGGGTCCGGCCGAGGGTATCGGGAGGTGCGGTTCCGATGGGCGATCTCGAAGGCGTACTCGTCGTCTCCGTCGAGCAGGCCGTCGCCGCGCCCGTGGCGACCGCGCGCCTGGCGGACGCAGGGGCTCGCGTGATCAAGATCGAGCGGCCCGACGGCGATTTCGCGCGCGGCTACGACGACGTGGTCCACGGAGAAAGCGCCTACTTCGTCTGGGCGAACCGCGGCAAGGAGTCGATCTGCCTGGACCTGCGCGACGACGGGGACCACGCGCTCGCGACGGCGATGACCGCCCGCGCCGACGTCTTCGTCCAGAACCTGGCGCCCGGCGCCGCGGCCCGGCTGGGCCTCGGCGCGGACGCCATGCGCGCGCTCAATCCCCGGCTGATCTACGTCTCGATTTCGGGCTACGGCGAGGAGGGGCCCTACAGGGACCAGAAGGCCTACGACATGCTCGTCCAGGGCGAGAGCGGCCTGCTGTCCGTCAACGGCACGCCGGACGGCAACGCCCGCGTCGGCATCTCCGTGTGCGACATCGCCGCCGGCGAGACCGCGTTCGCGGCCGTTCTCCAGTCGCTCCTGGCCCGCGGCCGGACCGGCCTCGGGCGCGCCGTGGAGGTGTCGCTCTTCCATACCATGGCGGACTGGATGAACGTCCCCTACCTCCACGCGCGCTACGGCGGCAAGGCGCCGGCGCTCGTCGGCCTGCGCCATCCGACCATCGCGCCCTACGGCGCCTTCCGCTGCGGCGACGGCCGCGACGTGCTGCTGTCGGTCCAGAACGAGCGGGAGTGGCTGGCGTTCTGCGAGCGGATACTCGAACGGCCCGGTCTCGCGCGCGACCCGAGGTTCCGCACCAACTCCCGCCGCATCGCCCACCTTGCGGACCTGGAGTCCCTGATCGCGCCCGTCTTTCTCGCCCTGGACCGGGAAGCGGCGATGCGCCGCCTGCAGGACGCGCGCATCGCCTGCGGCCGGCTGTCGACCATGGCCGAGATGGAACGCCACCCGCAGGCCCGGCACATCGAGGTCGCGACGCCGACCGGTCCCGTCGAGCTGATGGCGCGCGGCGTCGTGTTCGCGGACGGCGCGGACGCGCCGCGGCGTCCGGCCGTTCCGGGCCGCGGCGAGCACACGGCCGCCCTGCGCAGGGAGTTCGCCGCGTCCGCGGCGCAAGGCCCTATGGGTCGGCGCGGCCCGTCGTTGTGACGCCGCCGTCACGGAGGCGGCGGACGCGCAGCTCGAGGCCGCCGTCGGCGCCGCGCGCCTCGACGGCGGCTTCGTCGCCGGCGACGAGCGGCGAGACGCTGCGATAGCGCAAGGCCGAGGGCTGCCGGCCGAGGACGGACGTCGCAAGGTTCAGCATCCATGTCACCTGCAGGGGGCCGTGAACGACGAGGCCGTCGTAGTGCTCGACGTCCCTGGCCCAGGCGAGGTCCCAGTGTATCCGGTGGCTGTTGAAGGTGACGGCCGAATAGCGGAACACGAGGAGCGGGTCCGGGCGCACCGTCCAGGCGTCGGCGCCGGGCCACGCCGGTGCCGGCGCGGCCCTGCGGCCCGGTGTGTCGGGCCCGCGGTAGACGATGTCCTGGCGTTCCCGGATGCGGGTCTTGCCGCCGACCGACCAGACGTGGTCGACCGTGACGAATCCGAGACGCCCGGAGGCGCCGTCCTTGAAGGCGATGTCGGCAATGACGCTGTCGCGGACCAGCCTGTCGCCGCAGCGAAGCGGCGCGCCCGGCAGAAGCGACCCGCCGGCCCACATGCGCCGCGGCAGGCCGAGATCCGGCATGAAGAGACCGGCCCGCGGATGGCCGTCGTCTCCCAGGGCGTCGGCTGCCGCCGTATCGAGGATCATCGTCCAGTGGAACCCCGGCGGCACCTCCGACTCGGCCAGGCTGCCGTCCAGGGTCATCCGGAACTGCTCGACATGCCGCTCGGTGATGGTTCCGCCGTGGCGCCAGCGGCGGCCGATCCAGCTCTCGGGAGGCCGTGTCACGGCAGACGCAGGCAGGCGCCGAGATCGCGCGCGGACAGGCGTCCCGCATCCTCGACCGCCCGCCACAGGCGCTCCTCCAGATCCGGGACGAGGGCCTTCGCCTTGGCCCTGAGATTCGCCGCCAGGGCGTCCGCCGGCACCCGCGCGGCAAGGTCGTGGGCGAACGGCACGATCGTGCCGTCGACGCATTCGATCTCGCCGTCGGCCTGCGTATCGGCGAGGGCGCCGTCGCCGCGCACGTCCACGCGCCCGGCAAAGGCGGCCAGCGCGGCGTCGCCGGCCAGGGCGTCGGTATAGGTGCGTTCGCTCGCCGTGGGCATGCCTGCCAGGACCATGCCGGCCAGCCACACGTAGCTGAACTTGACCTCGAGTCCGGTGCGCGGCTCCTTGATGTCGCACACGCCCAGCCAGCGAGGATTGGTGCGCAGGCGGATCGCGCGCACGTCCTGCCGCGACAGGCGCGAGTCCTTCGCCGATTTCGACAGCGCCTCGATCATCGCGTGGGTTCCGTGGCAGCAGGCGTGAAGCTTGTACCTGACGTCCTCGAACAGGAATCTCTCGTGGACCGGCACCGACCACGCCGCTTGCGCGTCAGGCTCGTCCGAATGCGTGGGCACCAGCCCGCGCGGGCCCTCGAGCCCGTCGTCGGCGGAGGTCATGCCGGCGGCGGCCAGCGTCGCGCACTCGACGCCGTTCGAGGCGGCGATCCCGGCATTGTAGGGTTTGCCCATGGTGCCGAACTGGGAGGTCAGGCCGGAGGCCCGGGTGGACGCCAGCCCCAGTGCGGCCCGCAGCTGGCCGCGGGTGAGACCGAGGATCCGTCCGGCGGCGACGGTCGCCCCGACGGACCCCGCCGTCGCCGTCTGGTGGAACCCGCGGTCGTAGTGGGCGCGGCCCAGCACCATGCCGATGCGCACCGCCGCCTCGGCGCCGAGCAGGAAGGCGTCGACCACCTCCGCCGCGGACGCCCCGGCCGCCTCGCCCGCGGCCAGCGCGGCGGGATAGATCGCCACCGACGGATGGCCGACGTAGCCGAAGTGGGTGTCGTCGTAGTCGAGCGCGTGACTCGTCGCCGCGTTGACGAGGGCGGCCGACCGGGGCGGCGCCGCCATCCCGCCGAAGACGGAGGCCACCGGGGACCCTCCCTCGCCGGCGACAAAGGCGCGCAGGATGCCGGAGAGCGGCTCGCCGCTGCCCGCGTGGCCGCAGACCATCCAGTCGAAGAGGGAGAACCGGGCGGCCCGGCGCGCCGTCCCGGGAATGCCGGCCGCCTCGAAGCCGGCGATATCGAGGATGCGCCCGGTCGCGGTCATGGGCGCAGCTCGCCGTAGGACTTGGGCAGCCCCAGGGCCCGTTCGGCGATGTGGCACAGGATCAGGTTGGGCGAGATCGGCGCGATCTGGTAGAGCCGCGCTTCCCTGAACTTGCGCTCGATGTCGTACTCCTCGGCGAAGCCGAAGCCGCCGTGGGTCTGCATGCAGGCCTCGGCGGCTTCCCAGCTGGCGTCGGCCGCGAGCAGCTTGGCCGTGTTGGCCTCGACGCCCGGGTTGGAGCCGGCATCGAAGAGGTCCGCGGCGCGATAGACGATGGCCTCGGCGGCGAGCATGTGGGCGTAGGCCCGGGCGAGCGGGAACTGGATGCCCTGGTTGGCCCCGATCGGGGAACCGAAGACCACGCGCTCCCGGGCATAGGCCGCCGCCTTGTCGAGAAACCACTTGGCGTCGCCGATGCACTCGGCGGCGATGAGGATGCGCTCCGAGTTCATGCCCGACAGGATGTAGCGGAATCCCTTGCCCTCCTCGCCGATCAGCGACGATGCCGGGATGCGGACGTTGTCGAAGAACACCTCCGTCGTCGCGTGATTGATCATGGTGCGGATCGGCCGGACGGTGACCCCGTTGCCGACGAGTTCGCGCAGGTCGATCAGGAAGACCGACAGGCCGTCCGTCCGCGACGCGGCGTCCTCGCGCGGCGTGGTCCGCGCCAGCAGCACCATCAGGTCCGAGTGCTCGACGCGCGACGTCCAGATCTTCTGGCCGTTGACGACGTAGTTATCGCCGTCGCGCCTGGCGGCCGTCTTCAGGGCGAGGGTGTCGGTGCCGCTGCCCGGTTCCGTGACGCCGAACGCCTGCAGCCTCAGCGTGCCGTCGGCGATTCCGGGAAGGCAGGCCTCCTTCTGTTCCTCGCTGCCGTGGCGAAGGACCGTGCCCATGGTGTACATCTGCGCGTGGCAGGCCGCGGCGTTGCAGCCGCTGCGGTGAATCTCCTCGAGGATGACGGCCGACGCCGCCAGATCGAGGCCGGAGCCGCCGTACCGTTCGGGAATCATGGCCGCGAGCCAGCCCTCGCGGATCAGGGCGTCGACGAAGTCTGCCGGGTAGGCGCGGCGCCGGTCGAGATCCTGCCAGTAGGATCCCGGAAAGCCGGCGCACACGGCGGCGACGCCTTCGCGGATGTCGGCGTAGCGGGCTGTCGGATCGAAGGTCAAGGGCTGCGTCCAGTCCATGTCTGCCTGACGTCAAGGATCGCAGGAGTCCCGCAATTCCACAAAGACCGGGGGAGTATGGGTGCTATCGGGTCCGTGCATGGTCGCCGTTTCAGCGGACCGCCTGCATCGTCGTCTTGATGGTCCGCGCCCGCGCCGCGATGCTCTCCACCAGGCGGTCCGGGACCGGGCAGCCGCCGGACCCGGGCCGCACGAGGGCGATCGTGCGCACCATCGCGGGATCGTCGATCGCGCGCAGCGTGACGCGGCCGTCGGCGGCGGCGCCGGTCACGGAGTGGAACGGCAGGATGGTCGCGTAGCCGCGGTCCCGGTCGTCGAGCATGGTCATCACCGCCGGAATGCTGTCGAGCTCGACGGCGGGCACGAGGGCGATGCCGCGCATCCGCGCGACGGCGTCGATGATGCGGCGCAGCTGGTGCCTGCGGCTCGGCAGGATCAGCGAGAGACCCGCCAGATCGTCGACCTTCAGCGTCGTGCCGGGCGGCGCCTCGCGCGCCACGAGCGCCAGGCGCTCGGTGAGAAGATCCGTCGCCTCCCGCGGATCGTCGACGGCCTGGCTGTAGGTCAGGGCGAGGTCGAGATTGCCGGTGGCCATCAGGCTCTTCAGTTCGCCCGAATAGGCCTCGATCACGCGCAAGCGCCGTGGTTCGGGGCTGTCGGGAATGCCGCCGTCGCGGTCCAGGAAGAGCGGCGCGATCGACGGACAGATGCCGAAGCGGATGTCGCCCCGCGGCCGGCCGAACTCGCGGCGCATGGTCCCGATCACCGCGTCGAGGCCCTCGATGTGGGGCCGCGCCCGATTCAGCAGCCAGATCCCCGCCTCCGTCGGCGCGGCGTCCCGGCCGTTGCGGGTGAAGAGCGCCACCCCCAGATCCCTTTCCAGCAGCCGCACCTGCCGGGTGACCGCGGGCTGGGCGACGCCCATGCGGGAGGCGGCCTTGGAGAAGCCGCCGAACTCGCAGGCCGCGACGAAGTACCTCAGCCGGGTGATCCCGGCGCTCTGGCTCCTTCTCCTGCCGGCCATCGCCTAGCGCTCCTGCAGCCGGCTGAGGCCCGAAGCGATCCAGCCGGGTGTGCCCGGCCCCGGTTCGTCGTCGAGAGCGATGGCGCGCAACCCCTCTTCGCTGGTCCAGCCGAGGCGGGCGAGATAGGCCAGCCACCAGACCAGCGGCACGCCGATCAGCCAGAAGAAGATCTGCCAGACCCACAGGGAGGGGATGCCGAGCGCCGCCGCCTCGTCGGCGAAGACCGGCTCGGCGAAGAAGGTGTTGCCCAGGATGGCGCCCGGGCCAAGGGCGAAGAAGACCCAGATCAGCATCAGGGACCACTTCGCGGTCCTCGAGGCGGGTCCGCCGAACGGGACGCGCCAGGACGCCCTGAACTCGTCGTGCAGCCGGTCGCGGACCTCGCGCCCGGCGCCGCGCCGGGTGAAGATGGAGACGACAAGGACCGCGGCGACGTTGCATGCCAGGCCCCAGGCGGCGGAATGGACGGTCAGCGGCCAGCGTCCCCAGGGCAGGTCGAGGAACAGGCCCTCGAACAGCAGCAGCCCGGGCGGTTCGGTGAAGACGACGGCCAGACCGCCGAGAATCACGCCGGTGAGCACCGCGCCGCGGCTGATCCACGGCACGAAGGCCAGGCCCAGCAGGGCGGGCAGAAGCTGGAGCGACAGCGGCAGGGCGGCGCTCGCGAGAATGGCTGACGCCAGCGGCGCGAAGGCGGCCAGCGCCGCGACAAGTCCGAAGGCGACGGCAAGGGCGATGCGCGTCGCGAACCGCTCGGCGTGCGGCGACAGGCCCGGAAGGACGTCGTGGAACAGCAGGTCCCGCATGAGCTGCAGCGTGCCGCCGGTGACGAAGACGGCGACCGTCAGCTCGGCGGCGACGACGAAGGCCAGGACAGCGGCCGCGCCCGCGAGGATGTCGGCGCCCGCCAGCGTGGCGGCCAGGGAGGCGATGCCGCCGCCGAGCCGTGCCGCGAGGAACGGGGCCGCGAGCACCAGGAAGGCGCCGGCCAGTCCGGCCATGAGCCAGACGTGGGTGACCGCGAGGCCGCGTCCGGGTCCGGCCGTCATGGCAAGGTAGAGAAACGTCGGCGACAGGACGAGGCCCACCAGGGCCAGAGAGCTCGAGACCACGCCCAGGGCCGTGAAGATGCCGCCCGCGGGGACCTCCTTGCCGAGGCCGGCCGAATACTGGACGACGCCCGGGATGCGTTCGGCGAGGATGCCGTCCGTCACGGGGATCGACGCCGACAGGAACCCGCCCTCCGCAAGAACGGTCTCCGCAAGGCAGATCACGCTGACCAGGGCGACGGCGACGATCGCGAACTGCAGGCCGGCGACAAGGACGACGGCCCGCCAGCCGCCGATCGCCGCGGGCAGGAAGAGAATGAAGGCCATCAGCCAGACGGCGGCCGCGCGCGGGATGGCGCCGCCGGACGCCGCCTCGACGACGGCGCCGGCGCCGGCCAGCACGTGGGCGGCGAACGGCAGGGCGAAGAGGACCGTCAGCCCGATCACGACGATGCGCAGCGCCGTGCTCCGGTAGTAGCGGCCGATCGCCAGGCCCGGACTGGCAAGACCGGCGATCCGCATCCCCAGCCACAGGCGCTTGTGGACGAGGACGGCGGCGAGCGCGGCGAGGATGATGCCGACGCCGACGTGGTTGGCCTGCAGCCCGAAGCGGCCCACCAGGGAGAGATGGTCCGCCAGTCCGGGCCCGGTGAGCAGCAGGCCGGCGGCGGCGAAGGCGAAGGCCCAGCCCGGGATGTCGGCGCCGCCGTCGACGAAGGCCCCGGCCGGCCGGCCGGCGCGCGCCAGCATGGAGGCGATGTAGACGCCGTAGAGCGCCAGCGCGCCGATCATCGCGACGAGCATCACCGTCACGGCCGCGCTCCGGAACGGTCGAGCCTCGAGGACGACCTGGGATTGTTGTCGCGGACGATGTCGAACTTCTCGAAGGCGCCGCGCGCGCCATGGCGCGTGACCATCGTGAAGACGGCGGCGGCGGCCAGGGAGCACATGCCGGCCGCCACGGTCAGGAAGTGGGTATCGTAGAAGCCCTCGAAGAGGAGCACGGCCGCGGCGAACCCGTTGAGCGCGGCGAGGTAGAGGACCATGCCGACGCCGGTCTCACGGGGCGTGAACCCGGTGCCGAGCGCGGCGTTGACGACGACGTGGCCGGCGAACCCGGCGAGGACGGCCGCAAATCCGCCGGCCACCCACCACGGCCCCGCGCCGGCGAACCCGCGGTGGAAGAGGAGAGCCGCGACGAGGCCGGCCGACAGCCACAGCGTCATCACCAGGGCATGGCGGTCGAGCCGGGCGAGAGCTCCTGCCGGCCGGCGGGATTCCAAGGCCCGGTTCCTCAGCCGTCGTCACCGCCCGTCTTCTTCGGGGCGGCCTCGGGGAAGTTGCGGAAGGTCATGCCGCCGGCGGAGCCCAGGTTCTTGAGCGGCAGGCCGATCTCTTCCATCAGCCCGTCGACGAACGCGACCTGCGTGCGGTACTTCATCGCGGAGTTGACGACCTGGTCCGACACGTTCCCCGGGACGCCGCCGCCCCCGCCGCTTCCCCCGGCGTTTCCGGATTCCGAGGGGCTGTTCAGCCCGGGCAGGCCGTCCACCTGGAGGATCTTGATGGATTCGATGTTCTCCATCGGCCTGACGGATTCGCGGATGACCTCGGGCAGCGTCCGGACGAGATGCTCGTAGATGGCGCTTCGCCGGCTCTCGTCGGTGCGCATGTTCTCGGCCTCGTTGAGCTTGCGGTGGCCTTCGGCATCGGTCTGGTAGCGCACCTCGGCCGCCTTCGATTCGGCGATGTCGGCCAGCGCCCGCTTCTCCATGGCGACCTGCTGCCCCTCGGCGGTCCTCACGAGGCGCATGTACTCGCGTTCGACCTTGGCCTCGGCGTCGATGATCTCGATGCGCTTGTTGCGCGCCGCGACCTCCTCGGCGCGGACCGATTCGATCCGTACCTCGGTCTCGGCAAGGGCGCGCCTGGCCTCCGCCTCGTTCGTGAGGGCGACGGCTTCCTCGATCTGCTTGTTGATCACGGCGATCAGGCGCTCCTTGTCGGCCACCTCGATCTGCATGTTCTGCTCGATCTCGAAACGGTCGATGAACTTGCGGGCGGCGACGCGCATTTCCTCGAGCTCCCGGTTGGCGGTGATCGCCGCGTCCTCGGTGCTGCGGTGGCTGCCGGTCTCGGCGAGCTTGATGGCCTGCTGCCTGGCGATGTCCCGTTCCGACACCTCCTGGTCCGTCTCCAGGCGCGCGACCTCGACGGCAAGCCGCCTGGAGATGGCGGCGCGTTCCTGTTCGCCCTGGGCCTGTTCCGACATGACGCGCACGTCCTTTTCGACCTCGACGCCGAGCAGCTCGATGTCCCTGTCCTTGCCGATGCGCTCCGTCTCGACCGCCCGCTCCCTGGCAAGGCGCGCCTTCTCGATCTCGGACTGGGAGCGCGAGTCGAAGATCTCGATCTCCGAGTGCGACCTGATCGAGGCCTCGCGGATCTGGCGTTCGCGCTCGATGCGCTCGGCCTCGACCTGCTGGCGGTTCTGGATGCGCTCGGTCTCGAGCGTCGTGTGGGAGGCGATGTCGGCGAGCTCGGTGTCGCGCTGCCGCTCGATTTCCTGGGTGCGGATGTCGTTGTGCGAGCGGATGCGCTCGACCTCGACGGCATGGTCCCTGGAAATGCGCAGGCGCTCACTCTCGCGCTCCGCCTTCAGCCTGGCCTCGACCACGGCGATCTCGGAGTTGGAGCGCTCGGCCTCGACCTCGGCGAGCTGCGCGGCCTTGCGGTTCTCGATGTCCCGGGCCTGGTTGATCCGGGCGAACTCGAGGTCGCGGTCGATCTCGATGGCGCGCTGCTCGGCCTCGAAGTCCCTCATCTTGATGTCGATGCGCGCCTCGTTCTCGATCCTGTTGCGCAGCTTGCGGCGTTCCTCGACCTGTTCGGTCAGCTGGGTGAGACCCTCGGCGTCGAAGGCGTTGGAGGGGTTGAAGACGGAGATGTCCGACTGGTTGAGCGACGTCAGCGACGCGTTCTCGAGCTCGAGGCCGTTGCCCGCGAGCGTGCCGGCGGCCAGTTCGGCCGCCTCGCGGATGTAGCCGCCCCGGTCCTGGTGGATCTCCTCCATGGTCATGCGGGCCGCGACGGCCGCCATGGCGTCGACGAAGCGCCCCTGGATGATCTCCTTGACGGCCATCGCGTCCCGGGTCCGCGCACCGAGCGTGCGCGCCGCGGTGGAGACACCCTCTTCCGTCGCGACGACGCGGACAAGGAACTCGGCCACCAGGTCGACGCGCATCTTGTTCTTCGTGATCAGGGACTGCTCCCCCGCCCGCCGGATCTCGACGGGGATGGCGTTCATGTTGACGACGGTGATGTCGTGGATGATGGGGATGACGAGGGCGCCGCCTCCCATCACCACCCTCTCGCCGCCGGCGCCGGTGCGCACGAAGCTCTGGTCCTTGGACGAGTGGCGGTAGAGCCAGTGCAGCAGGTAGACCCCGACGGCGATCAGGATCGTCAGCAGGATGATGATTGCGATGGCGTCGGCACCGGTCATGGTCTCAGGTCCTTGTCTTGGGGCGTGTGCGCCCCGGGGTGGATCACCTGCCGCCTCAGTAGCGTTCCTGACCTGCGACAGCCAGGACGATCAGCGACGGTGTGACGAGGTTGACCAGGTCGAAGAGCGTGTAGAGCGCGATGACGCCCTCGGACTGCCCCGTTCCGATCACCACGTCGACGAAGTGGAGGATGGGATAGATCGCCCAGCCGATCGTCATGATCAGGCGGATCCAGAAGTATCCCAGGCGGACGGCCCGGCTCTCCCTGCGCACGGCGTCGGCCAGGGGGCCGAAATAGAACTCGCCCAGGATGTAGAGCCAGAAGCCGATCGAGAGGAGGACGCCGAGCGTGGGATCGAAGAAGCCGGCGTCGCCCAGGTAGCGCGCGAAGACCATCAGCAGCGCGGCCGCCGAGGTGCGCCAGAAGATTCCCACGGGCGGCTTGGCCAGGGCGCGCACGAAGAAGTACATCGCCGCGACCTGCAGCGGGTGCACCGTGATCCAGGCGGAGTACCGGATACCCCCGCTCGACCCGTCGCCCTGCAGCCACAGCGCCGTCGCGCCGGCGTAATGCAGCGCCGATGCCAGGGCGGCGACGGCGACCAGGGCAATCGGGACGCGCCACTTGCCGCTGGTCCAGCTCATGCCGGCCAGGCACAGCACGGCCGTGGAGACGGTGGCCAGCAGCGCCATGGCGAAGGTGATGCTGACGACGTCCTGCGTGGTGTAGAGAACTCCGAACATGGCCTTTTCCTTCACACTTGCGCCCTGATATGCGCCGAACGCCCGTAGAGGGCGACCATCGGCAGGATCAGGAGGCCGAAGATGAACTGTTGCCACTCGTACTGGAGACCGATTCCGATGAGAAACGAGCTCAGGACCTGGAGGACCAGCACGCCGATGACGGTGAAGCCGTAGCCTCCGTATCCGCCGAGCAGCGACGTGCCGCCGATGACGACGGCGGCCAGGGTGGTAAAGAGGTAGGGATCGCCGACGCCGATGAAGCCGCCGCCCGACCAGCCGAGCAGCAGCGACCCCGTCAGGGCGGCGAACATGCCGGAGAGCGCGTAGGCCAGGATCCAGTACCTGAACTCCGAGATGCCGATGAGCCTCGCCGACCGGCGGTTGCCGCCCAGGCCGTAGAGATAGCGTCCCCAGGCCGAGTGGCGCAGGCCGACGATGACGATCACGGCGATGGCGATCCAGATCAGGATGGTCGGCGGAAAGGCGAGCCCGAAGGTCTTGCCGTTCATCGCCGCCAGGTTCTGCAGCCACGGCGGGACCGTGCCGAACACGTTGCCGCTGAAGGCCGTGCCGATGGAGGTCAGGATCTGCACGAGGCCGGCGACGGCGAAGCCCGTGCCGAGCGTCACGATCAGCGCCTGGCCCTGGAGCCTGTAGCTCAGGATGCCGTTGAGCAGTCCGATCAGGCCGCCGATGAGAAGGACGAAGCCGAAGGCGACGTAGGACGGCACGCCCAGGCTGATCAGGAACAGCAGCCCGATGTTCGCCGCGCCGATCACGAAGGGGATCGACAGATCGAGGCCGCCCATCAGGGCGACCAGCGTCTGGCCGACGCAGGCGATCCCCAGGAACGCCGCGAACAGCAGGATGGCCCTGACGTTGGCGCCCGAGAGGAAACCGTCGATGGTGAACGACGAGATGACGATCAGGGCCGCGAGCACGATGAGCCCGATGAAGGCGCTGCGCCCGTGGGCGAAGCGTCCGGACACCTTGAAGGCGAACAGCAGGATCGCCTCCAGCACCAGGAAGGCGACGAGGTTGGTCACGGTCCTGAAGGACTCGACCGAGGCGGTGACGACGAGATAGGCGAGCAGGAGCAGGCCCATGGCGATGATCAGCACGCGGTTCGACCGCCACACGCGCCCGGCGCCCCTTGCGCTCTGCGGAGCGCCGTCCGCCCGTCCGGCGTCCAGGCCCTCGAACATGACGACGACGTAGTTGAGCAGCCACAGCAGCACGGCGACCGACACCACCGTCGAGACGATGACCTCCTGGGCGGCAAGGCCCTGGCTGAAGCCGACCCCGAAGCCGATGGCGGCCACGACCAGCGCCACCGCCAGGTTGGTCCAGATCATGAAGGTCGAGCGCGGAATGGGTATCAGCTGCACCCTGGGCTCTTGAGCGGAAGGCGGACGTTCCGTCACGGCGCGATCCTCCCGAAGAGCGTGGCGTCGCCCTGCACCATCACCACGACGAAGAGCGCGACGACGAGGACCGCCAGCAGTCCGTAGGAGAAGAGCCCGAGGTGCCGCCGGTGGGCCTCCGCGCTCATCAGCCGCAGGGCCAGCGTGACCGCCGCCGCCGTGGCGACGATCCCGAAGGCCGCCGCCTGCAGCGGCGAGAGCCCCGCTCCGGCCGTTGCGGCGTCCGCCCGCTCGAACAGCAGGTAGCGCGTCGCCAGGTCGGCGGTCTCCGCCGCGGCGGGACCGTCGGAGGCGAGGTAGCTGCCGGAGGTCGCCACGTGAAGCAGGATGCCGCCGACCACGGCGGCAAGGACCAGAAAGGCGCCCCAGGGCGAGATGAAGGCGACATGCCGCGAGATGACCGGCACCAGGAGGGTGAGCAGCAGGGACAGCACCAGGATGACCCCATAGCTCATCTGCGTGACGAACGCCTGGATGGCGCCGAAGTTGAGCGTCGAGAGGACATAGCCGATGAGGTAGAGGTTGAGCGCGCCGAGCAGGGCGCCGGTGACGCCCCCGCGCCCGCCCGCCAGGCTGACGCCTCCCAGCACGAGCGCGGTGACGGCCGTCAGGGTCATCGTCGTGCCCTGGGTCGGATCGCCGGAGGCGATGAGCGCGGTGTAGCAGATGGCGCCGAGACCGGCGAACAGTCCGGCGATCACGTGGGCGCCGATGCGCACGGCATTGATGCGCACGCCGCTGGTCCACGCCGCCCGCTCGTCGTACCCCATCATTCTGAGGTTGCTGTAGAACGGGGTCAGCGTGAACAGCAGCCAGCCGGCGGTGGCGACCAGGACGATCAGCAGGACCGGAGAGAAGATCGTGGTGCCCAGGCCCCAGCTCGCCATCCACTCGGGCGCCAGGCCGCCTGGACGCGGCAGGATGACGAGGTTGATGCCCGAGAGCGCGAGGAAACCGGACAGAGCGACGATGATCGGCTGCACCCGCACCCAGATCACGACGGCGGCGAAGAACAGCTGGTAGAGGACGCCCAGTCCCAGGGCCACCAGGAACACGCCGAACGGTCCGGTGACGAGGTCCAGCATGTTCAGCTTGACGATGGTGACGTTGATGAAGGCCAGCAGCGGACCGATGGCAAGGTCGATGGTGCCGCGCCCGGCGACGGCCAGCGACATCAGCGCGTAGGTCGCAAGGGTGAGCGGCGCGGCGACGATGATGGCGCTGCCCAGTCCCGGCATCGAGACGAGGTGCGGACCGCGGATGGCGGCCGTCGACAGCAGCACCATCAGGAGCGCGATCGGCACCAGAAGATAGGTGTTCGCCGTCGATGAGCGCTCCGTCATCAAGGTCGTTCCCGCGGGCATGGCTCGGGGCCGGACGCGGCGGGGCGCCGCGTCCGGCCGGTCCTCACAGGTCGATGACGCGCCGGGCGTCGGGCCTGCCCGACTGTGCCGGCCTGGCGGCCGGACCGGGCAGCGAACGGCCGTCGCCGCGCCGTTGCGGATCGTTCTGCAGGATTTTCCTGAGAACCGGCGACACCACGTTCTTGAACTTCTCGGGATCCTCCGACGTCGGGAAGTGGCCGCCCGAGAAGATGATGCATTCGGAACCCTTGACCTTCTCGGCCGTGCGTTCGGTCATCTCGGGCGTGCAGGCGAAATCGTAGTCGCCGGTCAGGAAGTAGATCGGCAGGCGCCCGGAGATCTTGTGCACCTTGTCGCGGTAGTCGCTGTCGATGGAGTAGTAGTAGAGATCGCCCTTGAAGATGCCGGGGCCGCCCTGGGCGTAGTACCACCAGGTCTCCCAGCGGTACTGGTCGGGACTTTCCGGCGACATCAGGCCGAACACGGAGGTCGCCACCGCCTCGCCGCCGTGAATGTGAGGGTGGTGCAGCGGATCGATCCACCATCCCGGAGAGTGGTCGCAGGCCTCCAGGGCGATCAGGGCCGAGAACTCGTTCTCGTAGTTCAGGGCGAGCTCGAGGCAGATGTTGCCGCCCATGGACTGGCCCATGATCACCGGCCTGTCGAGGTCGAGGGCGCGGCAGAAGGCGACGATGAACTCCGCGTAGAACCTCGACGTCAGCTTGTACTCGTCCTCCATGAGATGGAAGTCCGCCGGCGGGATCGACTTGCCGTGCCACGGCAGGTCGAACGCGATCACGCGGAAGTTCGCCGAGATGTCGGGGTCGCACAGCTGGTGGCGGTACTGGCGGCAGTCGGTGCCGGCGGTATGCAGGCAGACCATCGGAATGCCGTCGCCGTTCTCCTCGTAGTAGGTCCGGTAGGTCTTGCCCTCGCACGTCACGTAGACATAGCGCCCGGTGATGGGGTCGTGCTGGTTCATCGTTGCTCTCCGTCAGACGTCACGCATGAGTGCGAGCATGTGGGTCAGCGCCCGCACGTTTTGCCAGAACGACAGCTGGTTGCCGTCGATCACCAGCTGCCGGTGCAGCGGGTGCGCCATCGCCCAGATGTCGTTGAACATGGGCGGGGGAACGGGCTGGCTGAACTTCTCCCAGGCGCTCACCGGTGCGCGCAGGGCGAACTCGAAGCCCATGTCGTTCGGCGTCAGGCCCTCGGAAATGCGGACGATCCTGCCGCCGTGGACCTCGAGAAGGAACTCGGCGTCGTCGAACGCGATCATCACGCGGCTGGTGAAGAACCTGCCGATGGTCGGCAGGATCCTGTCCTCGTTGACGCGACGCGCCCAGCGTTCGACCCACTCGAGGTCGAAGCTTGCCTTGCGGCCATATCTGCTCATGGGAACCTCCTGTCAGCTCGACGGTATCATGCTTGAATCGCACGGGTGGGCAGGGGACTGCGGGCGGGCCCGTAGACCGCGGTGAACGAGGCCTGGTCGATGGCCAGCGGCAGGACCTCGGCGCCGAACCGGGCAAGATCGGCCTCCGGCGGGACCGCGACCTCCTCCGCCTTCAGGGCATAGAGCGTGAAGATGTAGCGGTGCCGGCCGTCGGGCGGCCACGGCCCGCCCCAGCCGCGGTCGAATCCGGGGATGCCGAAGGTGACGAAGTCGGAGTTCAGCTCCGTGGCGCCGACCGGCAGCGCGGAGCCGCTGGCGCCCTCCGGCAGCTCGCGGGCGTCGCCGGGGATGTTGCAGACCAGCCAGTGGGCGAAGCTGCGCGGCAGTCCGAACGCTTCCGGCACGTCGGGGTCGGTTACCGACAGGGCGAAGCTTCGCGTCCCGTCCGGCACGCCGGACCAGACGAGGCGGGGAGAGAGCGTGCTCGATTCGCAGAACCGCTCCGGCACCGTCGCGCCCTCGGGGATGTCGGGCGAGGAAAGCGCAAAATTCTCCCGGTCCACCCTGGTCTGCGTGATGTCCGCCGGCGCCGGCCGGGCCATCCGGCCGTCCCGCGGCGCGTCGAAAGCGTCGCCGCCGGCGCGCCGGCCGAACATGGCATTGAGAATGGTGTGGCCGTCAAGGGGCGGCGTGACCGTCGCCGAGATCGTGCCGTTGCGGAACACGTGCACGCGCGTACAGAGTTCGAGGAACTCCTCGATCTCCGACGACAGGAACAGCACCGCGTTGCCGCGCGCCGCGAAGAGTCTGAGGTTGTGGTAGAGATCGAGCTTGGCGCCGACGTCGATGCCGCGGGCCGGGTCGTTCAGCACCAGGACCGACGGCTTCTCGGCGAAGGCGCGGGCGATCAGGACCTTCTGCTGGTTGCCCCCGGAGAGCGACGTGACGGCGTTGTTCTGCGAGCCCATCCTGACGTCGAGCCGGCCGGCCTCCCATTCGAAAACGGGCTGGAGCTTCGTCCGGTTGATCAGGTTCAGCCAGCCCCCGGCCCGGTACTCGTGATAGACCGGGAGCAGCATGTTCTCGAAGATGCTGAGGTTGGCGAACAGGCCTTCCTTCTTGCGGTCGCCGGAGACGTAGGTGATGCCGTTCTCGCGCGCCGATCTGAGATCGCCGATGGGTGCGGCGACCCTGCCGCGGACGACGGCTATGCGTCCCGCCGCCATCGGCTGGACGCCGGCCACGGCGCGGACGAAGTCGGCCTGACCGTGGCCGTCGAGTCCGGTGAGACCGACGATCTCTCCTGGGTGAAGCGTCAGGTCGAAGGACGCGGCGTCGGCCCACACGCGCGCCTCGAGAACGCGCAGAAGCGGCTGGTCCGACAGCCGGCCGGCCGGTTCCCGCGCGTCCTCGGTCCCGGACCGCGCCTCTCCGGCGATCATCCCGAGAATCCGCGTCTCGGTGATCTCCTCTCTGTGAAGGGTGCCGATCGAGCGTCCGTCCCTCAGCACGGTGGCGCGGTCGGCGATGCGGACCAGCTCGGCGATGCGGTGGGTGACGATCATGATCGTGCAGCCGTCGGCCTTCATTCGCCGCATCTTGCGGAACAGCCGCTCTGTGGAATCGAAGTCGAGGGCCGCCGACGACTCGTCGAGGATCAGGACGCGCGGACCGGTCAGGATCGCGCGGGCGATGGTTATCCACTGCTTGACCGACAGGGGCAACTCGCCGACGGCCGTGTCGAGGTCGAGCTCGAAGCCGAGAAGCTCGCTCATCAGTTCGGCCGCCGTATGGTAGCGCTCCTCCCGGTTGACGGCCGTGCCGAGCAGACCGTCGGCGCCCAGATACAGGTTGTCGAGGACGGAGCATTCGTCGGCGACCAGGATCTCCTGGAAGACGTTCGAGATGCCGAGTTCGCGAGCCTCGAAGGGGGAGCCCGCCGACTTGCCGAGGATGGAGATGTGGCCGCCGTCGGGTATCAGCACGCCGGAGATCACCTTGGCAAGGGTGCTCTTGCCGGAGCCGTTGCCGCCGATGATCGCGTGGACCTCGCCGGCCGAGGCCCGCAGCGACACCCTGTCGAGCGCCACGGTCGGACCGAAGCTCATGCTGACGTCGGAGATCTCGACGGTGGCCGTGACCATCGCTTCAGCCGTCTTGCGAGTCCCGGGAACACGAACTCGCCGCTGCACGGCGATGCGGGCAGCGGCGAGTCATCGCCCGTTCCGGTCAGGATACGGGAGGCACGGATTACTGCGCGGCGGGATGCGAAGCCGGATCGTACTGCTCCGGATCTGCGGGACGCAGGAAGAACTGGTCGAGGTACTCCTTGCCGGCCCAGGCCTCGACGCCGACGTGGTACCAGTCGGCCGAGTTCTCGTCGCAGTCCTCGGGAATGGCCTCCAGCATCTGTTCGCGGTTCATCGAGAAGGGCTTGGCGAGGATCGACTGCACCTTCGGGCCCTGGCCCTGGAGGGTGCGCATCATGATGTTCCAGGACATCTCGAAGTCGTCGCCCGGGGGCCACGCGTGGATGGCGCCCGACACGTAATCGGGGTTGTTGCGCCAGTAGCACAGGGCTCCCAGCTCGCTTCCGATGGTGACCGGCACCATGTCGCGGCCCGACTGTGCCAGGGCGCGCAGCGCGCCGAGCTCGGAGGCCGACTGGATGATGATGCCGTCGAGCCTGCCGGGATTGGTGGCCATCCACTTCTGGATCTCGGCCTGGGCGACCTGGTCCGTCCACATGCCGGCGATCTGGCCGACGATCTCGATGTCCGGATAGTCCGCGAGCGCCGCCTCGATGCCCACGTTCTGGCTGTCCGAAGCCGAGGTGCCGGGGATGCCCTCGACATTGAGGACGTTGCCGGAACCGCCGAGCTCGTTGGCCATCCACTCGCCCATCATGCGGCCGCCGACGACGAAGTTGGCCGAGGAGTTCACCGAGTAGGGGCTGGTCAGGTAGCCGACCGCCGAGAACGTCGGGACGCCGCGCTCATGGGCGTAGGCGACCGTCTGGTTGAGGGCGGTGGGATTCGAGCAGCAGACGATGAGCGCGTCCACGCCCTGGTCCACGAGCTGGCGCATCTGCTGGATCTGCACCGAGTCGTTGAGGTTCGATTGCGTGATGATGACTTCCGAAATCAGGCCGAGCTCCTGCCATTTCGGGATGATCTCGTTCTGCAGGCGGTTCATGACCGCGGCGCGCCAGGTGTTGCCGGCGTAGCTCGAGGCGTAGCCGATCTTCCACGGCGGCGGGTTGCCGGCGATGAAGTCGCGATAGGGGCTTTCACCGACGGGCTGGATGGGATCCATGTAGGCCGGATCGTAGAGTTCCTGCTGGATGTTCTCGGGAAGTTCGTCGACGCCGGCCGATGCGGGTGCGGCGATCATCGCCGAGACACCGATCGCAAGGGCCGGAATGAGGGCAGTCGTACAGCGTTTCATGGGTCCTCCCTTCACTGCTCTGTCGCATGTGACCGACATGGTCGAGGGCATCGCTACACCGTGCCCGGTCCATGCGGGAAATACAATTCCACTATGTCCGCTATAAGGATCGGGACTTATGGGCGGGCGAGCGCGCCGCCGAGGAAGCGCACCGCCTCGGCGACGCCGTCGGTGCCGTGATCGAGGCCCAGCGCCACCATCGCCGTGGCGACGGCCGACAGGGTGCCGAAGACCATGGGCGCGTTGACGTGGCCCATGTGGGCGATGCGGAACGCCTTTCCGGAGAGCTCAGGGCCGATGCCGATGCCGACGGTGACGCCGCAGACCTCCCGGCAGAAGTCGATCAGGCGCGCCGGATCCATGTCTCCGGTCAGCACCGTGGTCACCGAGTCCGAGCGCTCCGACGGCTCGAGGATGTTGAAGGAGAGGACGCCGCCCCGGCTCCACGCCCCGACGGCGGCGCGGACCGCGCCGGCGAGCAGCCTGTGGCGCTCGATGACGTTGTCGAGTCCCTCCTCGAACAGCATCGTCAGGGATTCGTCGAGACCGAACAGGAGGTGTTCGGGCGCCGTCCCGCAGTACTTCATGTAGTGTTCCGGTCCGTCCCTGAAGGACCAGTCCCAGTAGCGCGTGACGAGGTCCGCCGCGCCGTGGCGCGCCTTGGCCTTCGCGCCCGCGCCGTTGAACGCCAGCCCCGGCGGCGTCATCAGCCCTTTCTGGGAGCCGGCGACCGCGACGTCCACGCCCCAGGCGTCCATCTCGAAGGGCATGGTGCCCAGCGAGGCGATGGTGTCGACCATGAGAAGGGCGTCGTGGCCCGCGCCGTCGATGGCGCGGCGCAGGGCCGGGATGTCGTTCACCACGCCCGAGGCCGTGTCGGCCTGGACCGTCAGGACGGCCCTGATGCTGTTGCCCGCATCCTCGCGCAGCCGGCGTTCCAGGGCGTCCGCATCGACGGCGCGGCGGGCCCGGCCGGGCAGGACCTCCACCTCGAGCCCCAGGACCTCGGCCAGGCTGCCCCAGGTGACGGCGAAGAAACCGCTCTCGAGGACGAGGATCCTGTCGCCGGCGCTCAGGCAGTTGGCGAGTGCGGCCTCCCACGCCCCGTGGCCGTTCGCCGCATAGATGTAGACGTCGCCGCTCGTCCCCAGCACCCTGCGCAGGCCCGCAAGGCAGCTCTGGGTCACGTCCAGCAGCTCGCCGCTGTAGATGTCGACCGCGGGCCGGTGCATGGCCGCCAGCACACGGTCGGGAACCGTGGTGGGCCCGGGAATGCTCAGGAACTCGCGACCGCCGCGAACAGTCATGGCCTTGCCTCTTTGCCGGATGGAACCGCCGCAATCCCGAGGGCAGCGCCCGGCCAGCATCGCCGTTCACCTCCGCCCCGGTCAACCGCCGCACCGCAGGGCCTCAATTCGAAGGGAAGGGGACTTCACTCTTCCCGTCGTCAGACGTAGCTCACCACCTCGTCGAGCGGCTTTCGCCCGATGTCGGGCACCGTCGCGTTCCCTGCCGGATAGCCCGCCACCAGCAGGAGGAAGGGCCGCTCGGCCGACTTCGGCCGTTCCAGGATCCCGTTGAGGAACGCCATGGGGCTCGGAGTGTGCGTCAGGGTCGCCAGCCCGGCGACGTGCAGCGCCGCGATCAGCATCCCGGTCGCCAGCCCGACCGATTCCGAAGGATAGTAGTGCTTGACCTTGCGGCCGTCGGGCAGGCGGCCGTGCTTCTGGGCGAAGACCGCGATCAGCCAGGGTGCGGTCTCGAGGAACGGCTTGTTCTCGTCGGTGCCCAGCGGCGCCAGCGCGTCCAGCCATTCCTGCGGCGCCCGCTGGCGGTAGAAGAGGCGCTCCTCCTCTTCGGCGGCGTCCCGTATCCGCCGTTTCGTCTGCGGATCACCGACGACGACGAAGTGCCACGGCTGGAGGTTGGCGCCGCTCGGCGCCGTCGTCGCGGCACCGAGGCACTCGTCGATGATCGCCCGCGCCACCGGACGGCTCGAGAAATGCCGTACCGTGCGCCGCCGCCGGAGCTCCGCGTGGAAATCCCGCGCCCGCCGCGTCATCTCGTCTTCCGCGCGCTCCCGATAACCGGGCAGCGGAATGAAGGGATACTCGTTCACATCGTCCCTCCCGTGGCCCGCAACGCCGCTCGCAGGACATCCTGCCGGCCCTCCGTCAACACCCTGCGGCGCCGCTCGATCTCCCGGTGGAACCTATCCACCAGCAAAGGGGATGCCCGATTCCCGCACCGCTTCAGGCCCGGCCCGCGCAGCAAGAGGTCGCTGCCGTCGTGACCCCGGCCGCCCACGCGGCTGCCATAGGACCGGACTTCGACATCGGACAGATGTTCCCGCAGCGGCACTTCCGGCATCCGGCGGTGTTCCTGCCGCAGATGCGGCCGGCCGGCCATCGTTTCCCGCCTCGACCGTGTCGGCGACGAACGCCGGCAGCAGCCTGAGCGTCGCTTCGGCGAAGTCCCCGCCATGGTCGTGCGCGGTGGCGAAACCAGCGTTCGACCGTTTCCGACTCCATCTGCCCGTGCTGCGCACGGCCTGGCTGTGCTTTCCCGCTCGTTCCCGTGCCATGAGCCTCCCCTGCACGTTCGATGCCCCGCTACAAGCGCCGGTCGCTCATACGAGAGCACGACTGGCGGTATGCGGCAAACCCATCCGACCGCCGCCGCCGACAGTCATCCGGCCCTGCAGCGCTGTTGCGGCCGCACGCCGACGATCGCCCGCCCCGAATGCGGTGCATCGGCCTCACGGAGCTTTGCTCGCGGCGTCCCGGACGATCCTCCCGCATGGGGCGCCGGCGCGGCGGACGCTGCGGTGCGTGTCCGGGCCGGTGTCTTCGACTGGCTGCCGATCATCGAGCCGACCGCCGCCGGGCGCTGCAACACGTGCCCGCTCCCCGTCACCGGATACGAACGCCGCACCGGACGCGACAACGGCACGATCACGCCGTGGATTGCCGGTCTCGATACCGCCAGCGTCGCCTTCCGTGAGTTCCCGGTGGAGACGGACGGAATGTGGCCGCGCCGTCCGGCAGAAACGCAGGAAGCTGTAGTGCGGCTTGGCGGGTGGGAGAAAATCGATCACACTGCCCGGACTTGCGGATGCAGGCACCCCGCCGTGTTGCCGTGGCGGGCCGGCGCCTTCTTCATGCGGCGACCTCAGCAATCCGCCGAATTCCGGGACGGGGGTTCAAGCGCGCCTGTCCCCGGCACAACGAAGGCGGGTGCGCATTGCGTGCCTGAACGGGAGGAACGCCGATGACCGTGACGAGAACCGGGCGCTGCATGTGCGGCGTCGTGCGCTTCGAGGCGAGGGGCGAGCCCTTCGACGTGACCCATTGCCACTGTCGCAGCTGCCGCAGGCACAACGGTGCTGCCGTGGTGACGCTTGCCGGCTACCGGGTCGGGCACGTCACCTTCAGTGGTGCGGACCGCCGGCACTACAATTCCTCACCCGGCGTGCGCCGCGGGTTCTGTGGCGACTGCGGGACGCCGCTGACATGGGAAGGCGACGGTGGCGACCTTGGTCCGATCGTCGAGTTCCACATCAGCACCTTCGACGAGCCCGACTCGCTGGTTCCGACGGCCCATGCCTTCGAACCCGAACGCATAGCGTGGATGGAGGTCGCCGACGACCTGCCGCGCTACGAGGGCTTTGTCGGCGAGAGTGCGCCCCTGAGACACGGGCCGGTGACGGACTGAGACCGCCTTCGGGGACCCGGCGCCCCGCGTTGTCTTCCCCGAAAACGGCAACAGGCGGGCCACCTGCAAGGTTTCCGGGTTTCGGAGTCCGCGTGTGGCGCTCCCATGGGCTCAGGGCAAGCGGGAACTGGTCTTCGGGGATGTTCCCAGGTGCGTGTGGCCAGACACCCGGAGACGTTCGTTGTGCCGAGGACCGAAGTCACTGCCCGTCACCCGCGCGGGCCGCGTTGCGCCATGACCGGCTCGCACATCCCGCGGGTGGACGAGGAGACCGGCCCTGCGGCTCTGCGGTTGCTTCGACGACGTTCGCGGCCTTACCATGGGTCATCGATCACCAGACTGGCGGGAATCGGTATGGTCACGGCGATGAAGATGGTCACGGCGCTTGTCGCCGGAGCAGGGTTGCTGTGCGCGGCGCACGTCGCGGCGGCAGGGGAGAGCGGCAGCGTCCGCCTCATCCGCACCTATGTGCAGGACTACACCACCATCGAGTACGGCGATGCGCGCTACACCGGCGGCCCGCTCGAAGGCTCGGTCACCGTCCTCGAGAGCAGCGGCGGCCCGTTCGTCGAGGGCACCCATGAGCGGATCACGTGCGTGGTCTATGCGAAGACCACGGAGGCGGGCATCGATCTCGACGCCCCCTGCACGATGACCGCCCCCTCCGGCGACACGTGGCACACCCACTCGAAGCGGCGCGCGGGCAACGTCGAGACAGGCGGCGGCGGCCACGGCACCATGGATATTCTGGGCGGCACCGGCGTCTACGCGGGCATCACCGGCAGCTGCACCTACGACGTCGGCTACCTGCCGGACGGCTGGGTCGCCATGATCGCGGACTGCACCTGGCAACGATAGTGCGGCCCGCGGAGGGTACTGGCGGGGCCATGCCGAAAGGACCGCGCCCCGACTCAGGGGGCGATCGTATCCGGCAGATCCTCCCGCCGTAGAAGTGGAGAACGACGTCGAGGAGGTCCGCCCGGGAGAGACCGGCTTCGCCGGTTGGGGCGTTCGCGCGCGTCACCTTCGTGACGCGATGCTCCTTCAGACCGCGAGCGCCATGCCGCCGCCGTAGGGGATGTCGGCGCCTCCGGAGGGGTTGCCGTCGGCGTCGAAGCCGATGGCGTGGACCGAGGCGATGTCGTAGCTGAAGGGGCTGCGGCGGATCCGGTAGCCCTCGGCCTCCAGTTCCGCGCAGAGATAGCGGGGAATGCGGGCCGTCACGGTGATCGCATCGCTCGTCGCCGAGAAGCGGGGTGCCAGAATCGCCTCCTGGGGCGTCATGCCGAAGTCGATCACGTTCAGCATGACCTGCAGGACGCCCATCGCGATCTGGGTGCCGCCCGGGGCGCCGAGCGCCAGCATCGGCCGGCTGCCGTCGAAGACCATGGCGGGGCACAGCGACGAGAAGCGCGCCTTGCCCGGCGCGATCGATCCGGCACGGCCGGGCCGCGGATCGAAGACGGCCATGGCGCCGTTGTACATGAACCCGAGCCCGTCGGTGATGACGCCCGACATCATGCCAAGCGTATGCGTCATGGTGACGATATTGCCCTCGCGGTCGGCTGTCACGAGATGGGTGGTGCCGCGCGACTCGACGGTTCCCAGCCGCTCGACGTGGGCCTTCTCGCCGCGCGCGATGGCCTCGGCCCGCTCCCTGGCGTAGGCCTTGCCGGTCAGCCGGCCGAGCGGCACGTCGTGGAAACGCGGATCGCCGACATGGTTGTCCTTGTCGGCGGTCGCGATCTTCATGGCCTCGGCCACGGTGCGGATGTAGGCGGGCGTGTTGTGGCCCATGCCCGCGAGGTCGAAGCATTCGAGGATGTTCAGCATCTCGATCAGCATGATCCCGCCGCCGGGCGGGCGGTTGGTCGAGAGCCGCAGACCGCGATAGGCGCCCCAGAGCGGGCCGTCCGTCCCGGTCTCGTAGTCCCGCAGGTCCTGCGCCGACAACAGGCCGCCGTGCGCCTTCATGTCCGCGTCGATCCGGGCCGCCATGTCCCCGGTGTAGAAGACCTCCGCGCCGCCTTCGGCGATCCGCGCAAGGGAGGCCGCCATGCCGGGGTTGCGGACCGTGCTGCCGATGCCGTGGAGGACGCCCTGGCCGTCGAAGTAGACGGCGCGGCCCTCGGCAGAGAACGCCAGCCGCTCGGCGACGCCGATCCGTCCCGGAGCGTCGGGCGCGGTCCAGTAGCCGTGGACCCCGGGTGTGACCACGTAGCCGTCGCGGGCGAAGCGCACCGCGGGCTCGATCAGGTCGCCCCAGGCCATGGTGCCGTAGCGTTCGCTGGCTTGAGCGAAGGCCTTGCAGGTGCCGGGCGTCGTGATCGACCGGTAGCCCAGGTCGTTGACGGCGTCCTTGAGGATGAATCCGAAGCCGTCCTCGGTTTCGCCCAGGATCAGGTCCTGCCACATGCCGGGGGTGGCCGCGGCCGGGACACGGCCGTGGAAATCGACGATCTCGTGGAGGCCCCGGCCGGGCATGTAGACCTGCATGGCGCCGAAACCCGCGATGCCGCACATCATGGGATCGACCACGGTCTGCACGAAGGCGCAGGCCAGGGCCGCATCCACCGCGTTGCCGCCGGCGCGCAGCACCTCGGCGCCGGTCTCGACGGCATCGGGCTGCAGGCTGGTGATCATGGCCCCGGGCATGGCGTTCCCCTTGCCGCATTCCAGCCCCGATGATAGGCCCGACCGTTCCCGGGAGCGACCGTCATGACATCGAGGCAGTCCTGGAACGCCCAGGAGTATCAGGCCAACGCGGGTTTCGTGCCGGTGCTGGGGCGTCCCGTGCTGGCGCTTCTCGCGCCGAGGCCCGGCGAGCGCGTCCTGGACCTCGGTTGCGGCGACGGGGCGCTCACCCGGGACATCGTCGAGGCCGGCTGCGAGGTGGTCGGCATCGACCGTTCGCAGGCGATGGTCGCGGCGGCCCGCGAGCGCGGGATCGACGCCCGCCTGATGGATGCCGCCGCGCTCTCCTTCGAGGCCGAGTTCGACGCGGTATTCTCGAACGCCGTCCTGCACTGGGTCGAGGATGCCGACGCCGCCATCGCCGGCGTGGCCCGCGCGCTGAAAACGGGTGGGCGCTTCGTGGGCGAGTTCGGCGGGCACGGAAACATGGCCGCGGTCGTCACGGCGCTTGCCGCCGTGCTGGCCAGGCGCGGCGTCGACATCGCCGGCGTCAATCCGTGGTTCTATCCCACGCCGGACGACTACCGCGGCCGGCTCGAGGCGGCCGGGTTCTCGCTCGACAGCATCGAGCTCATCCCGCGCCCCACTGCGCTTCCGACGGGCATGAAGGGGTGGCTCGAGACCTTTGCCGGCCCGTTCTACGCGGCCCTGCCGGAAAGGGAACGCCGGGCGTCCCGCGACGAGACACTCGAACTGCTGCGCCACAGCCTGTGCGACGGCGGGGGCAACTGGACGGCCGACTACGTGCGCCTGCGCTTCGCGGCCCGCCTGTCGGACCGCCGCACCGGATTCCGCACAGCCGATCCGGGGCGGCCGTGAAGTCCGGCCATGTTCCCGGGAACATCATCCTGGATCCAGCGTTCGGGACAGAGTCGCGCGACATCCCCGTCGCCCCAACCACCCGCGCTCGTCCGGACTGGACGCAACACGACATATCCGGGTGACAGCGTATCCGCCTCGCTATCGATGGCAGATCCAACCCCGATGGACAGGTTGTTCCGGCGCGCATTCCAGGGCCGGTCAGGATGCCGCCGTCTTCGGTGAACCGTACCCTCCGTGCAGCCTGATCGGCCATGCCGCCGCATCGAAAGCCGGGCGTATCTCCCACGAGCCCATGATCTCGGCGATGGCCCGGCGCACTCGCTCCGCCGCGTCCTCGACTTCGCGGTCGGCGAGATGAGCATGACGAAGCGTGTGGTCGTGGACGGCGAAACACGGTAAGCTGACGGGTGCTGCCAGCGCACCGTACGGAAGAATCGTACGGGCGGACTGGCATGGGACACGCGACCAGAGCGCCAAATCTGGCCTTCGGCACCGTGTTGGTGGTGCCGGAACACCATCGCGTGCTGACACGGAGGTATCACCATGACGAACCATGCCAAGAGTAGACAAGACTTGGACGATCTCGCGTCTCAACCGGATTTTGTCAAGGTCCTGGAAGCGCGACTCTCGCGGCGCGCCATTCTTCACGGTGCTGCCGGAACATCGGCGGTTGTCGCCATGGGAGCGACGGGTTCTCTCTTCAGTCCGCCGGCGTCCGCTGGAGCCGCGAGCGCGTTCGACTTCGAGGAGGTCGAGCGGATCTACGATGAAACCCACCATGTCGCCAGCGGATACAACGCGCGTATCCTGCTGCGGTGGGGTGATCCCATCATCGCCGGAGCATCGGATTTTGATCCCGACAACCAGAGCAGGGAAACGCAGTCCGGACAATTCGGCTACAATTGCGATTTCACCGCATTCCTGCCATTGCCCTTTGGTTCCGACAATTCCGAGCACGGCCTGCTGTGTGTCAACAACGAGTATCCCGATCCCCATATCTCGATTCCCGGATGGGTCGGTGAGGCCTGGGCATCGAGTCCGGATCTGAACGCGGAGCAGGTCGACACGCTGATGGCGGCGACCGGTCATTCGGTCGTGGAAATCAAGAAGATCGACGGCGAATGGCGGGTGGTGGCCGATTCCGACTACAATCGCCGCCTCGACCTGTTCACCGAGATGGCCATGTCCGGTCCCGCTGCCGGGCACGATCTTGTCAAGACCTCGGAGGATCCCTCCGGCACAAGGCCCGTCGGGACCCATACAAACTGCAGCGGAGGCGTCACGCCCTGGGGAACAATTCTCACCTGCGAGGAATGGGCCTACTACGACTTTGGCGGAGACCCCGCAAAGACGGATCAGGAAGAGAGTCTGACGCGCTACGGGTTCTCCGGTCATGACGGGTTGAGCCTGGCTCGCCATCACTCTCGATTCGACGTCGAACAGGAACCGAACGAGATGAACCGCTTCCACTGGGTGGTCGAGTTCGATCCCTATGATCCCCAGTCCGTTCCCGTCAAGCGCACCGCTCTCGGGCGGTTTGGCCATGAAGGGGCGCAGACCGCGGTCAGTCCTGACGGGCGCCTGGTTGTCTATTCGGGTGATGACGCCCGCTTCGAATACCTCTTCCGTTTCGTTTCGCGCGACAAGGTCGATATGAACGACCGGGCCGCCAACAAGGATCTGCTCGATCACGGCGTACTTTCGGTGGCAAGATTTGACGAAGACGGCACGGTGTCCTGGCTGCCGCTGGTTCACGGAGAAGGACCGCTGACGCCCGAAAACGGTTTCGCCGACCAGGGCGAAGTGCTCATCAACGTCCGGTTTGCCGCTGATGCGCTCGGCGCCACCACGATGGACCGGCCCGAAGATTTCGAAGTCAACCCGGCAACCGGTCGCGTTTATGTCGTGTTGACCAAGAACAAGAAACGCCGGGCGGACAACCTGAATGTCGTCAACACGCGTGCGGAGAATCGCCAGGGCCACCTCGTGGAGCTGATTCCGCCGGGCGAGGGCCCGGGTGTCGATCATGCCGCCGACCGCTTTGGATGGGATGTCCTGGTTCTGTGCGGCGATCCGTCAAAGCCGGAACAGGGGGCCAGCTTCCATCCCGATACCTCGGCCAACGGATGGTTCTCCACGCCGGACAACATCGCCTTCGACCCGCAGGGACGGCTGTGGATCGGAACCGACGGCATGAACAGTCTCGACCTGGCAGACGGCCTGTTCGCCGTGGACCTGGACGGGCCGGCTCGGGGCAAGGCACAGGCGTTCTACGCCTGTCCGGCCGGCGCCGAATGCACCGGACCGAGCTTCACGCCCGACGGCAGGACGCTGTTCATCGCCGTTCAGCATCCAGGCGAGGATTCGGAGACCTATGACAGCCTGACGACCCGCTGGCCGGACTTCGATGGCGCCCTGCCACCGCGGCCTTCGGTCGTGGTCGTCACACGCGACGACGGTGGTGTGGTCGGCGGTTGAGATCGACCGAGACAGCCCGGCCGGGCAGGAGTGCTGCTCTTGGCCGGCCGGGCTCTGCATCCCGTCCGGACCGTGGCGTCCGGTCGACCTGCAACCGGTTCTCCTGCGTCGGCGATGTTTCCCGGAATCGGACCCGTCATCGCGAAGTCCACGCCCGGCGAGCGTGTCCGCGACATCCTCGGGAGCGGTCGTGCCGATATCGGCGTAGCCGCGCCGTGAGGCCGGTCACCCCGGGCGGGAAGAGCTACCTCTTCATGGGCCGGGCCCGAGACCGCCGGGCGTCCCGCGACGACATCCTCGACCTGCTGCTGCGACGTCGAGGGCACAACTGGACGGCCGATTACGTGCGCCTGCGCTTCGCGGCGCGCCGGATTCCCGAAAACCGAACGGAAGCCGCCCTCAGGCAGGGCAATGTTCCAGCGGTTCGACCGGCTGTCGCGTGAGCGACGAGCCTGCCGAGCCTCCGTCACCTGTGGGTCACATCGCAGCCTGCCTGCTCGCTTGCCCGCAGAATCGAATCCGCATGGCCGCATCCGGGCCGGACCGATCAACGGAGCGGATCGGCCGCGGTCAGGGCTTGAAGGCCCTGAGATGACCGGGTCGAAGCTCCCCGACCTCGGCCGCGCGCATGGCGGCATGCCAGATATCGATGTAGTGCTGGGCTTCCTCGCCTGTGCGGCGGATGAACTCTTCCCGGCCCTCACCGGTAATCAGGGAGTGATCGGCCTGCAAGGCGCGGGTCACGAACCCGTTGCGATCCTCGGTGGAGCAATTGACGAAGCCTGCCGTCTCCAGGGCGTCGATGTAGTATGGCGGCGAGTGCATGCCGAAGGTGAGGCCGACAATATCCAGCCAGAGCCGGGTCTCCGGCCCCGGCGGTTCCTCGTCCCGCCGCATCCAGTCGCTGGCGATGAACAGCCCGCCCGGACGCAAGACCCGAAAGACTTCGGCGAACAGCGAGTGCTTGTCCTCGATATGAATCATGGCATCCTTGCTGAACACGACATCGAAGCTCTCGTCAGGCAGCGGGAACGGACCGGGGTCGACTTTCTCGTAGCTCAGGCGCCCGGAAAGGCCCTCCCGCTCGGCCCGCTCGACGCAACGCCGCAGCAACGGCCGTTCGATATCGATACCGTGCACATGGGCCGCGCCGAAGTCGCGCACCAGCACCACGTCGCAGCCGCCGATGCCGCAACCGACATCGAGGACCTCCTTTCCCGAGATGTCGAGACCCTTGAGAAAGAGAGCGATCTCTTCCCTGCCGCCGGGCGATAGGAACCCGTCGCCCCAGACCATTTCCATGGCACCGACAAAGCTGTCGGTGTATTCGATGTCCTCGTGATCGCTCATGATGATCGTCTCGCACTGGCGTTCCGCATGACCGGCATCCTCACAGGTGGACTCCGGTCTGCGGGAGGACAGTAGGAGGGATTTCCGGCAACGACAATCTCGGGGACGGCGCGGGACTCCTCTCCCCGACACGCTCGACCCCTGGTCCACGAGGACCGGTTCGCTACCCGCGCTCCTGGCCCGGGCGGACGCCGTGAAGTGTCGACCCGGCCTCAAGCCGGATTGCCTGGGAGGGCCCGGCGTGTCCGCCCGGACCATGACGGCAGTCCCTGAACGCGTGTCCCCGGCAGGGTTCGACGTCTGCGGGATGTCAGGAGGAGCCCTGGAAGGGCTTCGCCAATGCCGCTCCCGTGACCACAACGGGCCGTGGCAGCGTCGGCGCCATCGTCTCCCGGTCTTGCAGACAGCCGCCCACGGGTGCGCGCTTCTTCCGGTCCGCGAAGAGACGCAACGTTCGATCGATCCAGACTCGCAGGTCCTCAACCCGGATTGCTTGCCGGCCTGAAGCGCAATCCCGCGCTCGACTTCGCCCCGCGTGACGACGTCCGGATTCGGGCCGCAGCGGCGACGGAACGATGCGGTATCCAGGAGGTACATCACAATTCCACGGGACGGGCGGTCACCCCGGCGCGTTCGACGGTACCGGGGAAGGCGAGAAGGTGGTCAACGAACGAGCCGCGCGTGGCTTTGGAGCGAAGCCGGGATGTGGGCGAGAGGCAGACCGCGCGCCGGCACGCGACAAGGCCGGGCTGTCCACAGTCTTCCGCACAGCGCGGAAACGGGATCGCCTATGGGCCGCGAGTTCCAGGCAGCACGGCGATGGTGACGACCGGCCGGCATCCGCCCCGGGTCGCCGTCATCCCCAACCCCGGATTCAGGCACTCGCGGTATCGAGCTCGGGCCAGCCGTCGTCCTCGGGCGGATACCAGTGCTCCTTCAGCACCTCGAGGAAGCCCACGATGCAGGCATCGCGGCGGCGCTCGATCTCGCGGAAGTCGCGGCTGCCCGCCTCGTCCTCGCTGCCGGCGATGATCGCCTCGCGCAGCTCGTCGGTGAGCTTCGGCGGCTTCAGCTTGGTCCAGGGCAATTCCAGGGTGGGGCCGAACTGCTCCATGGTGTGGCGCATGCCGCCCGGTCCTCCCGCCGCGTGCCAGGCCAGGCACATGCCCATCACCGCCCAGCGCAGGCCGGGTCCGCCCGTGATCGCGGCGTCGATTTCCGGCACGGTGGCGACGCCTTCGTCGATCAGGTGCAGCGCCTCGTGCCACATGGCGCACTGCAGGCGGTCGGAGAGATAGGCGTCGATCTCCTTGCGGACGTGAAGCGGCCGCATGCCGATCCTCCTGTAGAAACCGCCCGCCGCCACAACGGCGTCGTGCGAGGTCCGCTCGCCGCCGGTGATCTCGACCAGGGGCAGGGCGTAGACGGGCGAGAAGGGGTGGCCGATCACGACGCGCGACGGATTGTCGGTTTGCGACTGGATGCGGCTCGGCAGCAGACCCGAGGAGCTCGATGCGATCACCACGTCGTTCCGGCAGTGCCGGGCGATGTCCCGGAAGACGGCGATCTTGACGTCCTCGCGCTCGGGCACGCTCTCCTGCACGAAATCGGCGCCCGCGACCGCCTCGGCGAGGTCGGATGTGAAGGTCAGCCTCTTCCTGCTTGCGCCGGCCGCCAGGCCCAGCCTTTCGACGGCGGGCCAGGCGTTGTCGACGTTCTCGCGCATCAGCGCCTCGGCCGCGGGCGAAGGGTCGGTTGCGATCACGTCGAGGCCCGCGCCCAGGCAGCGCGCCGCCCAGCCGCTGCCGATCACGCCCGCGCCGACAAGGCCGACGGTGTGAATGTCCGTGGTTTTCGTCAGGGTCATGGCGCGCTCCTGGTGCAGATCGTCAGGTTTTGAGTTCCGGTGCCGGCCGGACAACGGTGTCATGCGTTGAACCGAAGATCATAGCGGCCGTCCGGAACGAATCGACAGGGCGTCCGACGGAAGCGCACGGGTCGTGGAACTCTTGTGGACCGACGGCATGTCCGGCCGAACGGGTGCCATCGGATGGTCCGGTTCCGGTTTCGGCGTACCCTTGGGCGGAGTGCAGGCTTTCCGCACCCCATGTGGCCGGAGGATTCCATCATCGCGCTGGTCCAGCGATTCGAAACCCGGCTGCGAACCGGGGGCCGGCGATTCCGGATGGCGCCAGCGGCACCGAACTCGAGCGTCCGGCCAGCGCGAAAGACTCTCGAAAGAGAAGGCTTCGCCGGGGGCGAGCGGCCGGTTCGGTACGATGCTGCGTTTGGCGGTCGCCTGACGCGAAGCCGTGACTGGCTCTACCGGGCGTAGGAGGAATCGTCGCGATCGAGCATGCGGCGCAGGCCGGGCCACTCGACCGATCCGTCGGCCTTCCAGTCGCCGCCGTAGGCGGCGCGATAGTGCCGCTCGCAGGTCTCCCTGGACGGCACGACGTATGATTCGGCCGACGACGTGATCTTCATCTGCAGCTCGCAGGCGATGTTGAGCGAGAAGGCATAGAAGAAGGCTTCGGACACCGTGGCGCCGACGCTGGCGAAGGCATGGTGCCGGTAGATGAGCGCCCTGTTGCGGCCCAGGCACTGGGCGATCCGCGCGCAGTACTCGGGCTCGAAGAAGAAGTCGCCCTCGATGTAGCCGAGCCGGCCGTAGAACGGGATCGCCGCCTCGGTCAGGCAGGGCAGCAGGCCGTGCTCCTGGGCGGCGACCGCCATCACGCCCATGCCGTGGGCATGGATGACGGCATTGACGTCGGGCCGCGCCCGGAAGATCGAGGCCGCCGGACGGCACACCGCGAAGTTGGTGGGCGTGTCCGGATCGTCGATCGCGTTGCCGTCCATGTCGACGCGGATCAGGTCCGAGGCCCGGATTTCGTCGAAGAAGAGGCCGTGGGGATGGGTCAGGAACCAGCCTTCCTCGCCCGGCAGACGCGACACCACCGAACCGTTGGTCAGATCCGACATGCCGTGCCTGTCGAGCAGGCGGAAGGCCGCGGCCGTGTCCTGGCGCAGCGCCCACTCCTCGTCGTCGCACGTCGCGGAAACGGTCGTCGTCCGCGTGTCCATCGCGTTCTCTCCTTGCAAGACCAGACACCGTGTCCCCGCGGCGCGCGGAACAGCCTGAGCCGGTTTCCGCCGGTCACCCCGGCAACCTTGCCCGGAACCGGTTCCGACGCGGCGGGCCCCTATTCGGCGGCCTGCGCCTCGGGCCGCTCGAATTGCGGCATGACCCGTTCGGCGAAGAGCTCGATGCCGCGCAGCACCTTCCTGAAGGGCACAATGCCGGGGTTCGGCCACAAGGTGAAGTGCTGGCAGTTGAGTTCCTCGCGGACCTTGTGGATGCGCTCGGCGACGACATCCGGCGAGCTCACCGCCAGCGCATCGTAAATCTGAAGGAAGTCGAACCATTTCCAACTGTCCGGCCGCGTCCGGAACCGACGGACGATGTGTCCGATTCAATTGCGATCTCTTCAGCGTCGGCGGACTGGGTAGACTGCCTGTACGTTGGCTCCGTGATGCGGGTCGTACCACAGCAGCTTCAGCGCCCTTCGGTCGCGGATTCCGTAGATGCGCACGGTCGCGCTCAACCGCAGCGAGAACAGTTCCGACACGTCATCCTGTCTGATTTCGGTGAGACGCCGCTTTGCCTAACCGGTCAGATTGCGGACCTCGACGAAATGGCTGTTGTTTCCCTTCGCCCGCCCGCCGGCCGCGCGCATGATCTCCTCCCATGTCATAGACTCGAAGTCACGGAGCTTGGGCAGAATCCTGGTCCACCACTCCCTGGCGGCCGTAGTGCGCCAGCCCCACGGACCCTCAAGGTCCGCGATCCCGAAGGCCCACACGACCGTCTCGTGATCGTGGAGAGTAGGGCCACCGCGCGAGGCCGTGCGAGGCTGCTTACCGCCTGCAGGAAGAGTCTGTGCCTGCGGCTGTTTTGCCCGCCTTCGGGCCATGGCCGACGCTACAGGCTGCCGTAGTATTCGGCCAGAGACTCCTTCGGAATGATCTGGTTGCCGCGCACACCGCCAGGAATACCGCGTCGTGCCGACTTCCAGGGTTCCTCCATATGGGTGAGATCGCTCAGCCATTGAGGAGATTTGTCTCCGTAGAACTTCAGCACTGCGTCAACGGTCTCGCGCTGGGTTTCGGTCAGCGTTTCCGGGCGCCCCTTGCGCAGACACGAGATACGGTACGTACCCCGATGGGCATTGTAGAGTTCACGCACCACCGGCCCGTTGGCCCATGCTTCGACCTCTTCAGCAAAGAGGACGTCATCGTCCCACACGAGCGACCATGCCTGGCAGTAGTAGACCAGCTTCTGCAGCTTCCATGTGGTCATCGGACCCTGCCGCTCAAGAATGCAGGAGGCGACATCGAACACGCTGGCCATCCTGTTGCTCCCAGTCCGCAGCAGACGATTCAGTCGAAGGCGATCAACTGGAACCATACGTAATCGTTTCGCATGCCGGAAACAACCTGATCCAGGATGCGGTCGACGACAGAGAGCGCAGGCTCCATCCGGTTGGCAAATGGTACCGTTGAGGCAGCCAAGACGAGGCTCGTGGTACGATTTCGTCGCTGTGACGTGGGCATCTCGTCGAGTCTGAATGTAGTCGTGCTGTCTGCCGGAACCTCAGGATGGTCGCCACAGTCACTCGCCTGAGTGAAGCCGCCTCGACGGCCCGCGACCTCGAGGTGAACGGCTACGACGCGAAGAACGCCCGGAGTACCGCAAGGCGAGCGGTCGGCACGGCGTTCCGACGCGTTTCGAGCAAATCCTTTCCAGCCACGTCTGCGGGCGCGAAGACCCGCCTCGGGCGCCTGCGGGAGGGCATGCACGGACACCATCCTCCGCAAGGTCAGTTCCGATGTCCGAACGACGGGCGTAACAGCCTGAGCCGGTTTCCGCTGGTCACTCCGGGACCGGTCCCGGCGCGGCTTGCCCCTATTCGGCGGCCTGCGCCTCGGGCCGCTCGAATTGCGGCATGACCCGTTCGGCGAAGAGCTCGATGCCGCGCAGCACCTTCCTGAAGGGCACGAATCCGGGGTTCGGCCACAGGGTGAAATGCTGGCAGTTGAGTTCCTCGCGGAACTTGTGGATGCGCTCGGCGACAAAATCCGGCGAGCCCACCGCCAGCACCTCGTACTTCTGCAGGAAGTCGAACCAGTCGAGGTGCTCGTCCTCCCCGGAGATCGATTCGTGGGCCGCCAGGAGGCCCTTGCGCGCCCAGTTGGGGTTGAGGCCGGTGGCGGCGTCGTAGAAGGCGTTGATGCCGGGACGCGCCTCCCGTTCGGCCTCTTCCTGGGTCTCGGCGATGTGGAAGGTGCGCATGAGGTTCAGGGTCTGGCCGTTGGCGCACACGCCCATCGGGAGCGGGCGGCCGCACTTCTCGGATGCGACGTCCCGGTACTTCGTCCACGCCTCGCGCGTGCCCTCGAACGACCGGTTGATGCCGATCACCGAATGGCCGCGCCCGGCCGCGAAGGCGTACGACATGGTGTTGTCCGCCGACTGCCAGATCGGCGGGTAGGGCTTCTGGTAGGGCTTGGGCGTCACGCCCAGCGCCTTCAGGCTGCCGTCCGGGTGGTAGTGGTCGGGATCATCCCTGTAGAAACGCTCGTCCTGCTCGGACCAGCCGGGCACGGGGAAGGTGAAGAACTCGCCCTCGTGGCTCATGGCGTCCTCGGTCCAGCACTTGATCATGATGTCGAGGACTTCCGCGAACAGGCGGTAGTTCGTCTTGGGATCGCGCCGGTCGGCCTCGCGCTTGAACTGGATCCCCGCCGTGCTGTTGGTGCCGCGGGCGATGCCGACATCCAGCCGCCCCTTCACGAGATGATCGGCGGTCGCGATGTCTTCGGCCAGGCGCAGGGGGTGATGGTCGGGCAGGATGCACGCGCTCTGGCCCATGCGCAGGTTCCTGGTTACGCTTGCCAGGTGAAGGCCCACCAGGACGGGATTGGGACAGGCGACCGGATAGCCCCGGTGCCAGAAGTGATGCTCGCCCAGCCAGCAGGTCGTGAAACCGCCCTGATCGAGCGTGATGGCGGTCTCGCGCCACTCGTCGAACAGCTTGTCCTCGGGGTACACCTCGAGTTCGTGATAGTAGACGTTGCCGTCGAACCGCATCGGTCAGCCATCCCCCTGGGCACTGGCATGCCTTCCGCAGGGAAGGTAGGCAAGGCGTATGTGCCGGTCAATCAACCAGCCGGATGAAGAACCAGGCTGCGAACAGGAGAGGCCGGAACGTCTCCGTGCAGCGCCCCGGTTCGAAGGAACCGCGATGGACGCCGGTCCTGACGGCGATCCTCATGTCCGGTCGGACGCCGTCCGCTCGCGCAGCTGCGGATGCTCGTCCATGAGGGCGGCCAGCGCGGCGTCGAGCGCATCGGGATCGACATCGCGGGTGTCGAGCGTCTCGACGGCGGCGAAAAGGCGGTGCTTGACGAAGAACCGCCAGTTGACCGGCACGCGCCACAGGAGGTCCGTCAGGCGGCCGTAGAGCCGGCGGGTCCAGACCTTCTCGAAGGCGACGCGGCCGGGACTGTGGCCGAAGAACTCGTTGCCCGCCGCCATGGCGCGGCGGTGTTCGGCGGTCGCGCCCTCGTCGACAGCGCCGTCGCGGATCACCACGCCGTAGTCGCGCATGGCGCCCTCGACGCTCACGAAGCCGCCCCTGACATCGGCCATGACGGCCCGGGGATCGCGCTCGCGGGCCGGGCCCCATCCGCCGCCGCCGGCCGCCGTGATGCGGATGATGTCGCCGGGTTCGACCGTCACGACGTCGGTGTTGCCGAGGTCGACCTCGCGGGTCGTGCCGGGATTGCGGATGAAGCGGGACGACTTCCCCGCCGCGCCGCCCGCGATTCCCCACGGCGTGAAGACCATGCGGTCGCGGTTGCGCGCCGTGAGCACGGTGTCGGGCGCAAACACCTGGAACAGCATGGTGGTCGAAAGGCCGCCGCGGTGCCGTCCCGCACCCGCCGAGTCGGGAGCGAGGCCATACTCCAGGATGCGGATCGGCACGTCGGCCTCGTTGATCTCGGCGGGCGTGTTCTTGAAGAACGCCTGATTGGCGCCGCAGCCTTCCGAGCCGTCGCCCGCCGCGCTCGCGCCCGCGCCGGCGGTGATCGGACTGATGTTCGCCATCACGCTCCTGCCCGTGCGGTTGTCGGTGGTGCGCACGTTGAGCAGGGGGCCGCCGCTTCCCGGACCGCCCTGCAGCCGGTCGGGCAGGGCCTGGGCGAACGCGCCGAAGATGGTCGACATGAGGCGCCCCACGCCGAGGCTCCTCATGCCGACGGCGGCCGGGAACCGGGGGTTCACGATGGAGCCTTCCGGAAGGATGCAGCGCAGCGGCCGGAGCAGGCCGCAGTTTCTGAGGATGGAGGGGTCGAGCGTGTAGAGCACGTAGACCGCTCCCACCATCAGCAGCACATGGCGTTCGTCGCCTCCGGTGGGAACGTTGATCGAGGACGCCAGCTGGGGGTCGGAGCCGGTGTAGTCGAAGACGATCTCGTCGCCGTCCACGATCAGGTTGAGGGCGACACGGGCCGGACGGCCGTCAGGCGAATCCTCGTCCATGAAGTCGGCGAAGAAGTACTCCCCGTCCGGAATCGAGCGGATGACCCGCCGCGCCTGGGCCTCGGCGAGGTCCAGCAGATCCGCGACGCCTTCCCGGAAGGTCCCGACGCCGAAGCGGGCGATGATCTCCCTGACTCTGGCCTCGCCGATGTTGACCGAGGCCAGCTGTGCCTTCATGTCGCCCCAGTTCTGTTCGGGCATGCGCACGTTGGCCATGATGATGTTGACCAGTTCCCGGTTCAGTTCGCCCTTGCGGCAGAGCCTGGTCGGCGGCAGGCGCAGGCCCTCCTGGTGCACCTCGGTGAGCTGGCGCGAGAGACTCGCCGGCACGGCGCCGCCGATGTCGGTGTTGTGCACGTGGCCGACGGCGAAGCAGACCAGCTCGCCTTCGTGGAAGACGGGCTTCCAGATGTGCATGTCGGGTGTGTGGGTGCACACGAACCCGCTGTAGGGGTCGTTGCAGATGACGACATCGCCCTCCTCGTAGCGGTCGATCAGGCTCAGGCCGCGCGCGTAGTCGAGGCCGACGAACCACGTGGCGCCGAAGTCGAAGGGCGATGCGAAGGTCTTGCCCTCGGGCGTCACGAGGCCGCAGGTGAAATCCTCGCTTTCCTTCACGAAGGTCGAATGGGCCGTGCGCATCAGCGTGCGCGCCATGGCTTCGGCCGCCGCCTGGCAGTGATTGGAGAGGATCTGCAGAGTCACCTTGTCGACCGGCATCGGGATTCCCCTCCCCGGGTCAGGATCAGGTGGCCGTAGCCGTCGACACGGGCGTGGAAATCCTCCGCCACGCAAACGGTGGTGTCGCTCTGCGAGACGATGGCCGGGCCCTCGAAGGTGTGGCCGGGATAGAGGGCTTCGCGCCGGAACAACGCGGCCTGGACGGTCCGGCCGTCCGCGTGGACCGGGACCCGCTCCTCCGGCTCCGCGGTGGCCGCAGTCCCGTCGATCGCCTCGAAACGGGGCTTGGGGGTCCGGCCCAGCGCGACCAGGCGCAGGTTGACGACCTGGACCGGCGCCGACCGGTCCGCATGGGCGTAAAGCTGCTCGTGGGCGGCGTGGAAGGCCTCCTCGAGTGCCGCGATATCGCCCGCTTCGATGGCGCCGGCGTCGAGGAACGCCTCGATCTCGAAGGACTGTCCCTTGTAGCGCATGTCCGCCGAGTGGATGTAGGCGGCAGGTCCTTCGTAGTTCTGCTCGTGGCGCAGCCATCGTTCGCCCCGGGCCCGCAGGGATTCGAAGCCTTCCCGGATCGCGGCCGCCGTCCCGGCATGGACGTCGGCGTAGATCGTCCGGACGAAGTCGTTCTTCAGATCGGCGATCAGGCCTCCCATGGCGCTCAGAACGCCGGGCGCGGTCGGAATCACCACGGTCGACATGTTGAGCTCGCGGGCCAGGAAGCAGGCGATCATGGGGCCTGCGCCGCCGAAGGCGATCAGGGCGTTGTCGCGCGGATCGATGCCCCGGGACGACACCAGCTTCGAGACCTCCAGGTACATGCCGGACACCGACACCCGGACGATCGCTTCCGCCGTGTCCTCGACGCTGCGCTCCATGCGCCCGGCGAGCGCGCCCACGGCGCGGTGCGCGGCGGCGACATCCACCCGGACCGCGTCGTAGCCGAGGTCGTTCCGGCCGACATAGCCCAGGACGGCGAAGGCGTCGGTCAGCGTGGGCCGTTCGCCGCCCTTGCCGTAGCAGGCCGGCCCCGGCACCGCACCGGCGCTTTCGGGTCCCACCTTCAGCACGCCGACATCGTCGATCCGGGCGATCGATCCGCCGCCCGCGCCGATCGAGGTGACCGAAACGGTCGGGATGTAGATCGGAAACTCGCCGATCATCTCCCCGATGCCGTACTGCGGCCGGCCGTCGGCGATGAATGCGACATCGGCGCTGGTGCCGCCGACATCGAAGCTGATGGCGTCCCGGTGGCCGGAGAGCGCGGCGATATGGCTCGCGCCGATCACGCCGGAGGCGGTGCCCGACATGATCATCTGGGCGCAGGCGGTCTTGCCCATCTCGGCGGTCATCACCCCGCCGTTGGACTTCGTGACGAGCGGCTCTGCCGGCACGCCCGCCTCGCGCAGCGCGTCCTGCAGCGAGGCGAGGTAGCGGCTGACGCGCGGCTGCACGTAGGCGTGGATGACGGCGGTGATCGTGCGCTCGTACTCGCGGATGACCGACCAGACGTCGGCGGAGCAGAACACGGGAAGCTCGGGCGCCATCTCCCGCACCCACGCGGCCACCTCGTGCTCGTGGGCGGGATTGCGGTAGGCGTTCAGGAGCGCCACGACGATGCCTTCGGCGTGGACCTCGCGCGCCTTCCCGACGGCGGCCTCGACGCTGGCCCTGTCGACGGGCGCAAGCTCGCTGCCGTCGCTGGCCATGCGTCCCGCGACCGGAAAGACCCGCTCCCTGGGGATCAGCGGCGCGGGGCGTTTCGAGAGCAGGTCGTAGACGTCCGGTGTCCTCAGCCGGGCCACCTCCAGCACGTCGACGAACCCCTCGGTCGTGAAATGGCAGAGCCTGATGCCCTTGCGCTGGATCACGGTGTTCACGCCCACGGTGGTGCCGTGGCTGAAATGGGCGATCTCGCCGGGAGCGATGCCGAAGCGCGCCTCGAGCTGGCGGATCCCTTCCAGGACCTCCGCGCCCGGCCTGTCGGGGCGCGACGGCACCTTCAGGGCCCGTGTCTCCAGGGTGGTTTCGTCGAACACGAAGAAGTCGGTGAACGTGCCTCCGATATCGACTCCGACGCGACAGGACATCCCGATTCCCCGGCTCGTCCGCATGATCGCCCGAACCCTTCGGGCCCCGGGCCCGTTTGTCAAACCGCGAGGAACATCGCCCGCGCCGGACGGCCCGGGAAGCCGATGCGCCACCGCCTTGCGACACGTTCCGGCCCTGGCCGTCCCGCCGGTCCGCCGGGTAGGATCGCGCTATGAATCCGGGGAGGGGACGATGACGCCCGAACAGATGAGCGAGGCGATCGACGCGGCCTGGGCGGCCTTCTCGGCCGGCGACCTCGACGGCTTCGTCGCGGGATGCGCCGAGGACATCGTCTACAGCGACAACGCCGGACAGGAACCGCTTCACGGCCTCGATGCGTTCAGGCGCTACGCTTCGGGCTGGTTCGAGGCGTCGAGCGACCGTCGCGCCGTGCCCTTCCGCAAGACGATCGGCGGCTGCCGCGTCGCAACTGAGGTCCGCCTCGAGATGACGCACGATCGCGCGCCGCTCTACGGGGTCGAGGCGGCCGGGGCCCGGATCGCCTTCGATTTCGCGATGATCGCCGACTTCCGGGACGGCCGGATCGCCCGGATCGTCGCCTACTACAATCCAGCCGGCGTGATGCGGGACCTGGGCCTGCCCGTCGGCGCGCCCGCGAACCGGCCGGCCTGACGCCGATCGCCGGCGGGTTGGGACCTCATCGGAACAGCGAACCCACGTCCCGCCACAGCTTGTCGAAGGAGGAGGCCGCCCGCGCCGCATCCATATCGAAGGTCGCCGCAAAGGCGGCCTGGTGGATTGTCTCTCGATAGGGCTGACCCCGAGGCATGTGGCCGCTCAACCAGCCTTTCGCATCCCCGATTGCCTCGGGGTCATCCGGTGGCACGATGGTGTCGACAACCCCATGTCCTCCGGCCAACGAAGCTGCCGCCGCCAGAAACCATGCTTCGAACTCCATCTTGGCCAGCACCACCCGGATACTCCGGTCGGACCGGGCGGTGGTAGCGCGTTGCAGAATCCGTGGCGCCAGATGTGCGGGGCAATCACCATTCGCATCGAGCAGGAGCAGGATGCAGCCATTCGCTCCGGCTTTCCCCGCAGCGAGCTCGATAGCGCGCTCAAGCTCCCCTTCCAGAAGAATCTTGTTACGTCTTTGGCGGATTGGCCTGGGCAAGTCCAAAGGGGACCCCGGAGAAATGCGTTGAACGATCCTCCGGAGAAGCACGCGAATAGCGTCAACCTCACCATGACCCTCGACAATAGTCGCGATCGTGACCATTATTCGGGGATTGGGCCGAACAGGCCGAGTTGTTTAGAATTCAATTTCGAGAGCCGGGGATCCGGATCGATCTGGTTCATCCTGAGAAGCTCTCCAGCAGTGTACAGGTGTTGTCTGAGCGCTGAGCGACCAACATCATCCAAAGGACCTATGCGGCTCTCTCCGTGCTCGACCACGACGGCGATAATGGACTCTTCAGCTATATCATTGTTGTCAAGCAAGTCCGGACTGTGACTTGTCACGAGAATCTGTGCATGTTCCGTCGCATCCCGGAGACTGTCGATGAGGATTCCCGCGGCGGCGGGATGAAGTGCAACTTCCGGTTCCTCGATACCGACAAGTTGCGGTCCGGCATTGTCCTTTCCGGACCCCTGGAAGAGCGCTACCAGCACTCCCAATGCACGCAGCGTGCCGTCGGACATGTTGGCCGCGAGGAACCGCCAGGGGTGTTGAGCACCGCGAACTTCTTGGCGAAACTCCAGTGTTTCCCTGGGTCCGATGAGAAGCCGGTCGACGCCGGACACACCGGGAACCACCTTGCCGAGATAACTCTCGATCCTTTCTTTGAACTCGGTTGAGCGCCCGGAGAGATTGGAAAGAACGCTCGCCACATTGCTGCCGTCGCGTTTCAGAAGCATGCCCGGATCCGGCGGTTGGAGGTCACGGATCGCGTCTGGGCTGAGATTGTAGAATCCGGTCGTCGACAGCGCCTCGTAAACGGCACGAAATGCATCCAGGCCCGAGACGGTGACCAGGTACAGCCGATCGGCGGCCGCTACCGGAGAAGGCGAGAAGGTGCTCTTGCGAACCTGTCCCCGCTCCACTTTGTAGTATTCGAATCCCTGGCCATCTTTCGACACAACGTAACATTCTTCGTTCTGTATCTCATACCCGCGGTCCGGCATGGCACCGACCGTGAATGAATAGTGTCCTTTCCAGGCGTCCAGGCTGAACTCAACGCGAATTCCGAAGTGGGTCGGGTGACCACCCGATCGCCGGCGCACCTCCCCGATCCCTCCGCGATCCCGCAGTGCGTGATCGATCGAGAAGCTGAGTGCGTCAGCGACAAAGCGCAACGCGTCGAGAAAATTGCTTTTTCCCGAGCCGTTCGGCCCGACAAGAAACGAGAGCTGCGCCGGCGAAATGTCGCAAGCGCCGATATTCTTGTAGTTTCGCAGCATAATCCTGGTCAGCAAGCGTCGGTCAGGCATCTTGTGCCTCCAATCATCCAAAGTACGCCTAGCCGGCCACCACTTGCCGCATCACCATGAGAGCCCGCTGCGGCCTTGCCACGTTCCTGTTTGTACGTGAAAAACCAAGGTAACAGCTATCAACACGGAATCCCCATTGCTGCAACGCCCCAAGCACTGTCCCGCTCTTCATCAGAGTCCTGCTGGATGTGTGGTTGATAAGTCCTGAACTCTAGTCCTTGCTTCTTGACGTAGGATTGCACATTAAGCGTCCTTGCTTCCATGCAATCATTCAAGCGATCCATCGCGGGTTTTCGCTTGCCATTCATGAACGACTTGAAGAAGCCGATCAACCCGAACCGAAAGGAGTTGTCATCCCGAAGCGCGGCGCATACGCGCTCCACATCAGGCTCGATGCTGGAAAATCCGATCGGCTCGAGCTTGACCTCGATAATGCCGCATGGGTCGTATCCACGCCACAGGACGATATCAAACCTGGCGTGTTCCGGCTGAAGACGTCTCCGTCGGACCCTCCGGCATCCTTTACGGACTGCCGGACACCCTCTTCCAAAGTGACGAAGAGGTCCTTGTATGAAATGGATGACAACTTACTGGCGACGCAGGTCGTCGCCATGTACTCCGGACCCTGCCAAAGCCAGCATCCTCCCGACCAATTCCTGTAATCCATCTGGGCTTTGATAATACCTTGTATTATCTTCGCCGCCGCTTTATCAATTAGAGTCATGTCCTGTTTCCTGATCGCATCCCGACCAGAGTACAGGAGTACTGTCGTTTACACCAAGGGAAAAGGTGTCGAGGGGGACACCGTCCTGTCGTCTTCACCGGCGCAACGTGACAGGGTCCGCCGTGTCCAGGATGCAGCATGATTCCGCTTCCCGCCAGGTGGCCGCCGCGAACGGCCGGCTGGCGGAGGCCGCGCACTTGCAGGCGATCGAGGGCAATCCCCTGACGGCCGAAGAGATCGCCATGTTCGAGATGTTCGAGCGCGAGGGATGGCCGCCTGAGCGGCGCCGGGCTCATATCCTCCGCCGGATCGAGGATCGCGGCCGCACCGCCGCGGCGGGATGAGCCGTCTTGGGGTGCCACGGCCTGCTCTTTTTCATCGACCGAGGCAGGCAGTCGGCAAACGGACCCGGACCCACACCCAAGGAAACGTGTCGGAACTGGCTGGCGAGTTCCGGCCAACGATTGTCCCGCTTCATCCCCGCTCGACTTGCTCGCCAGGAACATGGACAGCCCCGTGGAGCGCAGCACGAAAACAGCGTCCGGGCATCGCCGTCTGCGGGAACCCGGAGTCCCGACGTATGTGGAGACCCTGCCGGACGCCACCCGGTCCGCCATAGCGTCGCAAGGCGCGATCCTGGACGTGATGGTCAAGGGCTACGGCTGTCAGGTCCAGCCGCGGCACCCATGCCCGGGGGTTGCCGCGGGTGCCCACGATGTGCCCTGGTGGGGCTGGCTATCCGGGTGAGTTCACGTCGTTGGTCGCCGTGGTGGACGGCCTTACAGCCTTGCAGGCCGACCTCGCCGCCATCGGCGACATGCGGCCGGGGTCGCTGCAGGAGAACCTCACCCGTTGCGGCAAGCCGAACTGCCGCTGTGCCCATGACAATGCGGCGCGCCATCCGGGGACCCTTCTGGTTCGTTATCTGGACGGCAAGACCTGCACCACGCGTCTGCGTCGCGACGAGGTCGAGGAGGTCCGGGCCCTTGTCGACGAGTATCGCCGCTTCCGGGACAAGGTGACGGCCTTTGTGGCGGCCAGCGAGGCTCTGGCGGAGACCAGGAGGAAGGAGAAGCGGGCCACCGGCCGGCAAAAAAGAGGGGCCTTGCGGCGGAGCTCGCGGCGGGCATCGCCGCCGACATCGAGCGCCTGATCGCCGGACCGGTTGACGGTCTGGACTTCGAGGTCGTGGAGCGCGTTGTCCGGGAGACGGCACTGGGCACCGCGGCCTCGCTGCTGGCGGCCCGGCTGAACGCCGACCGCTCGGACGGCGAGGCGTGCGAGCTGGCATGCGCCTGTGGCGCCCTGGCGCGTCGCAGTGGGTGGCGTTGCAAGACCTTCACCACGGCTCTTGGGCCTGTGACCCTGAACGGGCGTGGTATCACTGCGAGGCCTGCTCCGGCGGCTTCAGCCCGCGCGACCGGGCGCTCGGCCTGGAGGGTCACGGTCTGTCGCCCGGTGTCCTGCGCATGGTTGGGGTGACGGCTGCGGAACTCAGCTTCGCCAAGAGCAGCACGCTGCTGCGCGAACTCGCCGGTCTCGAGGTCGTTCCCAAGCAGGTGGAACGCCATGCCGAGGCCCTGGGCGCGGAGATCGCGCGTGACGAGCGGAACGTCGTCGAGGTGGAGCCGCCGACCTCCGCCACGCTCTATCTTGGCCTTGACGGCACCGGGATCCCGGTGCGCAAGGCGCAGACCTGCGGCCGTGCCGGCAAGCAGCCTGACGGCACGGCGAGGACGCGCGAGGTGAAGCTTGCCGTGATCTGGTCCGCCGACCGCCGCGACAGGGAGGGCCGGCCGGCCCGCGATGCCGGTTCGGTGACCTGGAACGCCGCCATCGAATCCATCGCCACCCGCGATACCGACAAGGAGCTTGCCCCCTTTGCCCGACGGGTCCTGCGCGAGATGGAACGGCGGGACTTCTTCGCCGTCGCGCGCTGGGTTGTCCTGGGAGACGGGGCGCCATGGATATGGAACTTCGCCGACGAGCATGCGCCGGACGCCATCCAGATCGTCGATGTGTGGCACGCCAAGCAGCATGTGTTCGATGTCGCCAGGGCGCTTTACGGAAAGGGCAGCGATCTCGCGCGACAGTGGGGCAAAGCCCGGCGCGACGAACTCGATCAGGGGCGCCTCGATCTCGTCATCGCCGCGTTGCAGGAACACGCAGACCACTGCGAGGAGGCAGCCCGGAATGTCGATTACTTCAGGAACAATCGCGCCCGCATGGACTACCCCCGGTTCCGGGACCAGGGCCTGTGCGTCTCCACCGGCGTGGTCGAGGGAGGATGCAAGTCACTCGTCGGTGGCCGCCTGAAGAACGGCGGAATGCACTGGAGCGTCCGCGGCGCCAACAACATCATCGCCCTGCGCTGCGTCGTTCACAGCAACCGCTTCGACGACTTCTGGGAACAGCGGGCCGCCTGATCTGCATCAGGTCGCACAATGTTGTCGCACACCCAATGGCGCTGGACGGCCATGTCGGCCCGTTTTGGCGCTGAACCATGAGTTTTCGGGGAATCTTCGCGAGGCAGGCATGCGACTGGTGCACGATATCGAGATGGAATTCGGTGACGTCCGCATCGAGGACATCAGGCTGAACCTGAAGTCGAGGGACGACATACCGGCACTGTTGCTGGGTTGCTGGGGCTGCAGTATCTCTACAGCGAGAAGGATCTGCGGGACCGGCTGTTCGGTCTTCTTGAGCAGTACATGCTTCCCGGCATCGACATGTGGAAGATCCTCGTGATGGGTGTCATCAAGCAGGGGCTCGGGTGCGATTTCGACCGTCTTCAGGAGCTGGTGAACAACCACAGGACGATCCGCCAGTTTCTCGGTCACGCGGGTTTGTGGGACGCCCGGGAGTACGAGTACCAGACGCTGGTGGACAACGTGAACCACCTGACGCCGGAGCTTCTTGTGGAGGTCAACCAGATGATCGTGGAGAGCGGCCATGCGGTCGCCGGAAAAAAGCCTGGCGAGCCCTTGCGCGGGCGCTGTGACTCCTTCGTTGTGGAGACCGATGTGCACTATCCCACGGACGTCAATCTCCTGTGGGACGCGATGCGCTGCCTGGTCCGGGACATGGGCCGTCAGGCGACCGAAGTCGGTGTGCCCGGCTGACGGTAGTGGCGTCACCTGTTGAAGAAGGTGAAGCGCCTGTTCAACCGGGTGCGCACGACGCGGCGGGCCCGCAGGCGGGAGGTGGAAGAGTATCTCCTTGTCTGCCGCGTGCTTGTCGAGCGCGCCGAGACGAGCCTGCTGGCTCTCAAGGCGATGCCGTGGGTGGATGAAGCGGTCATCTGGCAGATCGCCGACTCGCTTGCCCACGCCTGTCGGCAGATGGATCAGGTTGAACGTCGACTTCTCAAGAGCGGAACGATCCCCCCCCAGGAAGAGAAAGTGTTCTCGTTCTTCGAGGAGCACACCCGGTGGATCTCGAAGGGCAAGGCGGGCTGTCCGGTGGAACTCGGCGTTCCGGTGTGCCTGATGGAAGATCAATACGAATTCATTCTCCACCACCGGGTGATGTGGATCATGCGGTGCCGATGGTGACGGGGACACGGGAACGTTTTGCCGAGCTTCGCGCGGTCAGCTTCGACCGCGGCTTCTACAGTCCTTCGAACCGGGCCCGCCTCGACGCGTTGCTCGACTGCAACGCCCTGCCGAAGAAGGGCCGCATGAGCGGGGCCGAACGCCGGCGATAGGAGGATCCGGACTTCGCCGCCATGCGCCGCCAGCATCCGGCGGTGGAATCAGCCATCAACAATCTTGAGCACCGCGGGCTCGACCGGATACTCTCCTACGGCGCCGACGGCTTCGAGCGCGTGACGGCGCTGGCCATCGTCGCCTTCAACATTCACCGCGTCGGTCTGCTGCTGCGCCGCCTGTCGCGGCGACGATGCGCCGCCTGACCTCCTTCTTCCGGCAAGCCGGTGTTTCCAGCCCGCCAGACGACCGGGCATGGAACCTCATGCCCCGACATCGGCCGTGCACGACAAATCCATCGATTTCTCGGCTGCAACGCCCACCCGATGCCCATTTTCATCGTAAATCAGGAGCGACTCAGCCGCAGCTCCGGGCCTGGAATTTGCCAACAGCGCCCCCGATCTTGCCGATGGCGGGGTTGCTGGCGGACACTAAGTAGGCGAATGCTTGATAGTTGCGCTCAGCTTCACCCGGCAGCAGACCTTGACCGAAACCCGTCGAACATCGCGAGCACACTCATGCAATCCTTCGACGAGACCGCAGGGCCAATTGGCGAAGTTGGCGAGAGTGCGCACCATAACCTTGATGTCTTCGCGGCTTAGGACTCGCGAAGCAGGATGGGGGGAAGCGGTTGGGGACGATGTCGACGTACATGGCAACGTACTTTGGTAATAAAACTAACAATGTCAACTTGATGTGAATAAAATGCTGAAGACAAGGAAAACATCGGAACCAGATTGGGTTTCGAGGGAAGAGCAGTTGAAGAACCCGATTCACGACTTAGAGTCAACAGCTTTGAAACAACGCAGAACCATCTGCTGGGGGTACAGTTATGCTCTATATGCCATCATTGACCTTCGGAGCAACTGCCGTTGCCATTTGGTTTTCGGTCTTCTACATCCACAAAGCTGCTGCTATGGATCCCCACAATCCATGGGCGATCGCTGGCAATTTGACAAGCGCGTTGAAAGCTACATTGGTTGTCGTTGCCACCCTGGCTACAGCTGCCGTGGGCGACAACCACATAGCGGCTCCTACCGGCAGCTTCCTCGGCATGTTCGCCCTGGCGCAAACAGTTAGCGTGCCTTTCGTCACTGGCAGTAAGTTCACCGAACGGGAAGAGCCGGATCACATAACGAGGATTTTTCTCGGCGTGCGCGACGGTATTGCCGGCGGGATCATCCTCAAAGTGATAGTCGTCCTGCTCGCCCTCGCGATGCCGGACTCCGTCGGCCTCTACGTGGTTCTTCCAGTCATTTTTCTAGGCACGGTTCTTACATTGGGCAAAGTGTTCCTCGCTGCTGTTCAACGCGATCAATCGTCGCCACAGCGGAGCCACAGGCGAAAAGCAGCACCGCCTTCCACCAGACCAGCCAAGACGCCGAACATCATCATCGCAGCTATTGCATACGTCTTTGGTTGCACCCTCGTCCTGAATTTCATTCAGGAGAATGGGGTAGCAATAGACCCAGCGAATTGGATGGGATGGTCGGGATTTCTCATTGGCGTCATTCTCAACCGACTGTAGAACAACGCGTTTCCAGACATCATGGATTGACCTGCCCTGGCCTCGAGGTTCGTGGGTTAAGCTCGAGGTCAGGAACCGTTGAACACAGAGCCACATCGAGGAGGGCAGGTCATGGTTGATTATAGCGCATACGTTGGTCTGGACGTCCACAAGGAGACGATTGCGGTGGCGGTTGCGGTGCCGGGCCGAGAGGAGCCGGTGTACCGGGGCGAGATCCGCAACCGGCGTTCGTCCCTGCGGAGGCTGGTGGGACGACTGAGCCCCGATGGTGTTGGGTGGCAGATTAGTTCGTTCTGAAGGGGCGTGATTGTTGCGGATTGCTTCGATGTCGGAGTGAGTGGAACGCGGATTAATCCGGCTGTCTCATTCCTTTCCCGGCAGTCCTTTCCCGGTAGCTCTTCCCGGCAGCTGAGCGGACGGCCCGCCGGACTGGCGACGGCGTTCCTGGTGCCTGCTATGGTCTTTCTGGTTGTCCCCGGGAAGGAGGCGGCCCGCGCGGTCTCGACCACCGCCGGGCCGGTGGCTGGCAAGTGCAAGTGCGTTTGCGATCAACGCTCACCAGCGAGGAGTACGTTGCCACACGGGCGTGGCGCAGGGCAAGCCTTGAAGTCTGTCCGGTGCATGGCAGAGGTTGCCGGTCTCTGGGCCGCCACGGCACCTACGGGCGCTACACGCCCTTCGGGACGGCGCGGATCGTCCGCGACTACTGTCCCCCTGCGCACGAGACGTTCTCGTTGTTGCCGGACTGCTTTGCGGCGGGCTTGACCGGGACGCTTGCGGAGCTTGAGGCGGCGGTCGATGCGATGGAGAGCGAGCCTTCCCTGCAGGCGGCGGCCCGCACGGTGCGTTCTCGTCCTGCCATGAGCCTGGCGGCGAACCGTCGCTGGCTGAAGCGCCGGCATGCCCTGGTTGTGGCCTGCCTGACGAGCGTGGTCTGCCTGCTGCCGGTTCTTCTTGCCGGCTGCGCGCCTTCGCTTGCCGCGCTCAGGATCCATCTCGGGGTTGCGGCGCCGCTTGTCGCCCTGCGCGGCCATGCGGACGCCTCCCTGCAGCACCTGCCGCGGCCCCTTGGCTTGCGCGATATACCGCCGGCGATTCCGGAGAATCGCCGCCAACACACGATGGGCCCTGACCCGCCCTCGCGAGATCGTCGACAAGGGTCCCCGGATCGACGAGACGCAGGACGTGTGCGATGACCGGGCACGACACCGACCACGCCACCGAGGTCGCCCTGTTCCGATACGGGGTGATCATGCCCCTGCTCGACCTTGCCGGCGCGGCGCGGGGGCGGGCGATGCGCGAGCAAGCGTCCAGGGACTGGACCATCCCCGGGTCGCGCCGCACCCGCATCGCGGAATCGACGATGCGCGACTGGGTCCTCATCTACCGGGAGAGCGGCTTCGAGGGGCTCAAGCCGAAGCGGCGCCGGGACCGCGGCAAGCCCCGGCGCCTGAGCGACGGGGACGCCGGGATCCTGATCACGGTGCGCCAGGACAACCCGGGGCTCGGCGTCCCCGACGTTGTCGACCGGGCGCGTGCCGAACACGACCTCAGCAACGGCATCTCGCTGTCCTCGGTCTATCGCCTGTTCCATGCCGAGGGCCTGATGAACCCGCCGCCGCCGCCGCGCGACCGCCGCCGCTTCGCCTGGGAGCACGCCGGCGAGCTGTGGATGAGCGACGTCATGCACGGACCCGCGTGCGGCGACGGCCGGCGGCGCCGCAAGACCTGCATGATCGTCATCCTCGACGATGCCACCCGCCTCGTCGCCTGGTCCGCCTTCGCCTTCTCGGAGGATGCGGCCAGCTTCCTCGAGGTCTTCAAGCAGGCCCTCATGCGCCGTGGCCGGCCGCTCAGACTCTATGTCGACAACGGCAGCGCCTGCCGGTCGCGGCAACTGGCCGTCATCTGCGCCAGGCTGGGCATCGCGCTGATCCACGCCACCCCGTACCAGCCAGCGGGCAAGGGCAAGATCGAGAGGTATATCAGAACCTGCCGCCAGCGCTTCCTGCCCACCCTCGCCGAGGCCGACAGGACGAGCCTCGACGCTCTCAACCGGCGCCTGGCCGCCTGGGTCGAGGGCGAGTACCACCACACGCCGCACCGCGGTCTCGACCGCATGACCCCGCTCGACAAGGGGGCGGCATCGAGCAGCCGGGTCCAGCTCATCGGCCATGACGTCGATCTCGACGACCTGTTCCTGAGGGAGGTCGGCCGCCGGGTCAACAAGGACCGCACCGTCAGTCTCGACAACCGCCTCTACGAAGTGGCCGCCGAACTCGTCGGCCGCAGGGTCACCCTGCGCTTCGACCCGCACAGACCGCAGCAGCCGCTGCGCGTGGTCGTGGACGGCGAGGACGCCGGCTTCGCCTGGCCCCTCGACCCCCATGCCAATGCCCGGGCCCGGCGCATCGCCTTCCGCGCGATCGACGACGAGGGGTGATGCCATGTAGACCCAAGCCTTCGCGCTGGCCGGCTTCCCCTTCGAGGCCGACATCGCCACCGAGCAGATGTTCGAAGCCCGCTGCATGGCCGAAAGCCAGGCCCGGCTCGCCCATCTCGTCGAGCTGCGCGGCATCGGCCTTGTGACCGGCGAGGTCGGCGCCGGCAAGACCGCCGCCTGCCGCCGCTTCCTCTCAGGCCTGCCGCGCGGCCTCTACAGCACGGTCTACCTGACCGTCGGCGCCGCCTCGCCGCTCGAGGCCTGCAACAGCCTGGCCGCCGAACTCGGCCTGGCGGCGACGCAGAGCCGCGGCGCCGCCAGGCGCGCCATCCAGGCCGAACTGTCGCGCCGCGCCGGCAACCGGCAGACCCCCGTCGTCGTCGACGAGGCCCATCTGCTGTCCAACCCGGTGCTCGAGGAGTTGCGCCTGATGACCAACTTCGCCATCGACTCCGAGCAGCGCTTCTGCCTGCTCCTGGTCGGTCTCACCCCCTTGCGCCAGCGCCTCGCCATGGCGGTCAACGAATCCCTCGCCCAGCGCCTCGTCGTGCGCCACCATGTCGACGGCCTCGCCAGCGACGAGGTCGAGGCCTACATCCGCCATCGCCTGCAGGTCGCCGGCGCCCCGGACGTGCCTTTGTTCGAGGCCAATGCCGTCACCGCCATCGCCCAGGCCTCCCACGGCCTGCCGCGACGGGTCAACCAGATCGCCCACAACGCCCTGGCCGCCGCGGCCGCCACGAGGGCGCGCACGGTCACCATCGATCATGTCGCCCTGGCCAGCGAGGAACTCGGCCTGAGGACGATGCCATGAGGCGCCGCGAACGCTGGGACGCCCTGCGCCGCACCCCCCTCGAGCACGTCGCCGCAAGGCTCGGCTACCGACGCGACGAGCGCGACCGCAACCGCTGGAAACGCCAGGACTCGGTGCTCTCCATCACCGGCGAGAAGTTCTTCGACCACCGCCGGGCGCGCGGCGGCGGCGGCGCCATCGATCTCGTCATCCATGGCCGGGACTGCAGCTTCGCCGAGGCCGTCCTGTGGCTCGCCGCCGCGGCCGCCGCCGCAACGCAAAAAAGCGCGCCGAAAACGCCCTTGCGGCTTCCCGTACCCTGCGAAGCCGCCTGGCCGCGGGTCCGCGCATGGCTCAACGGCGCCCGCGCTCTCGATCATCGCGACATCGACAAGACCCATGCCGCCGGCAGGCTCTACGCCGATGTCCGGAACAACGCCGTGTTCCTGTGCACCAACGCCGCCGGAACCGTCACCGGCGCCGAGATCGTCTCCCGGAGCTTCCGCGGCATGGCGCCGGGCTCGCGCAAAAACAGCGGCGGCGTCCACTTCCAGGGATCCGCGGCCCACCCCGGCACCATCCTCATCGCCGAAAGCGCCATCGACGCGCTCTCGGCACGCGCCGTCATGGCCACAGCACCGCTGTCGATCTACGCCTCCACCGCAGGGGTCTGCCGATCCCTGCCGCACTGGATCCTCGACCTCAAGCCCGAACGCATCCTGTGCGCCTTCGACAGCGATGACGCCGCCCGCGCCCTCATCGCATCCGATCCCCGCATCCAGCGCCTGCGCCCCACAGCCGCCAAGGACTGGAACGACATCCTCAGGACGACAGCCAGGGCCGAAGAACGCTGATCCTTCACCAGCCCGCAAACCCGGCCGCCCGTCACGCCGCTCTCACACTGTCCGATCACCCCGGCAGATCCCCGCAGCTCCATCATCACGCCGTTCCCCTCCGGGGGCTGCCCTGGTGAGAGTCACCGGCGGCTTCAGTGAGAAGACGCACACCGTCCCCAACAGTGACAACTCACGTTGACGCTGCCGGGAAAGAAAGGGCCCGACATCACCCAAGGCGTGGCAATCCGAAAAAGCGGAACAGTGCGGCAATACCGGCATGGCCCACGTCGAAACAATGCCGAAATCGCTCAACGGCTCATCTTGAAATCCAACACTGGGTAGCCGACGGCTACGGTACGAGCATGGACCGCAATGCGGGCTACGTGTTCCGCCTCGAGGAAGGCTGGTGGGATTACGAGGACACGTTCTCCAGCTGGGTGCAGGTCAAGTTCTATTGGGCCGAGACCTACAACGCTGGCTATGACAGCAGGTGGATCGGCAGGGGAGCATTCCTCGGCGAGTTCAACGCAACCGACAATGGCTACACCAAAGGCAGTGCGACGGAAGGGCCGGTGATCGAAACCATTCTGGGCGATGTCGAAACGATCGGCTTCGATCTCGACGATGGCAGCCCCGACACCTACGGCGAAGACAAGCGGCAATGCTTGGGCTTCACGGTCGCGTGGGACCGGACCCCCAACTTCGCTCTGCACAACAAGATCCTGCACGCCTACCCCTGTGGCGAGCGCGGTGCAATGGCGAAGTGGCGGCTCCAAGGCATTCTCAAGCGCCTGAGCATCGAAGGCGAGTTCGACTCGCTCATTGATGGATGATGGCATGTATATGGACCCCTTCCTCGAAGCCTGCATGCGCGTCAACGGCGCGGAGTGCTGACCGTTGGCCTCCATCGCACTTCGGAAGACACGCGCCTACGCCGGCAAGCTGCTGCACGTCTGCATGATCTCGATGGCGATCACGACCGGCATCGTTCTGGGACTGATCTTCGTCGCGTTCATCATCGCGTTCTGGGGCGGGCTGTTCTCATGGCTGTTCGGCTGGCCGTTCGAAACGCTTCCCTGATCGACAGGATGATCGGCGATCCGCTAACATGGCCGCATGACGCAAGACGAAATGAGCCTTGAGATCGGTCGCGCCCATGAAGAGCGGGAGCGTCTCACGAAAAAGGTCGAGTGCCTGCGCTATCGTTTGCGGACATACGGTCGTGCCTACGTCGAACTGGCGGACAACCCGTTCGAGCAGGAGTGCCGCGACAGGGCCGCGCAGGCACCCGATCTGCGGGACGATTGGAAGGAAATGGGGCGGGCGCTTCAGCGGCTTGACGAACTCAACAAGCTTCTGGAATGGGACAAGAAGTCATGAGCGAGTCGAAGAAAGGTGCCTCGCTGGACGCCAGTCGCGCGATCCGGTAGAAGCGAGGGACATGCCACTGCCGGTTATCGCCGGGGCAACCCTGTTGGGTGGATCAACAGCCGAGTGGAACCAGTCATGGCGAAGCCTGACATCAAGACGCATGCCCATATCCCCGAACCTCGAAGGATGGTGTTGCCGAAGAGCGACTACCAGCCGAGGAAGGCCGCGATGGAAGCCGAGATGGACATGCCGGGACTGACGGAAGATCAGGTGCGGTCGAGGTTCTTCCGGCCGTTCAGGTTCGAGCGGGAAGGCGAGGAGTAGCTGCCGTTGTCAAGGGCAAATGTGACTCAAGGTTATAATCCCCAAATGAAGGCAGAGGCCCAGAAAGTAGCTGCAGTAATACTGCAGGTAGCGAAACGAGCACCAGACCCTAGGAGAGATTTACGGCTGCGAGTAAAGCCAACAGTACAAATGGAACCTGGAACGATGTTATTACTACCCCAGGGGCATATGTTTTTGTCGAGCAAAGAGAAAGGCAAAGATTTGGCAGAGGGGTTAGAAGCGGAATTAGGGATAAAAACAGAATGGTTAGTAGGTGACAAGTACACAGGAATGGTATGTGCAGAAATACAGGGGAGGATTGGTCACACTCCAGTGACAGATGTGTGTACTGACTGGTACGCAAGAATAGGATGTAAGTGGAAAGGCGATTATGAGAGAATCTACACCATAATTATGGAAATAACAGAAGACGAAACAAATAGAGAATTGGAAACGCTGTGGCGTGGGGAGGGAAATCTTTACCCAGACATGCCATCGACGATGGCAAGACAATTGGGGGTAAAGGACGAAGGAGGACTGCATAGGGTAGAACGAGAGGCATGGGAAGAAGGAAGAAAGCGACGCCGCATAGAAGGGTACAATGACAACACGGAAGGACTCTGGAGTACCCTGCAACACCGAGGGAAACCGACGGCCTACTTGGACTTCTCAATAAGCAAGTGGATAGCATTGTGGTTCGCCTGCGGAGGAAAAGCAGACGAGATTGGACGGGTATGGGAACTGACAGAAGATAGGAGATGGAAGTACGCGATCATTGACGCCACTAAGAACGATGATCGAATTGCGAAGGAACGAGCCAAACGACAAGGAGGGAGGTTGGTGCGCGGGAAGGCTGGGTACGTAGAACACGAGGATCTGAAGGAAATAATCAGAGTACCCGGTGGTCTGAAGGCAGAAGTACGAAGGTTTTTAGGAGCAGAGCTAGGAATAAAAAAAGAAACATTATTTGCAGATATAGACGGGTGGCCCGAAGGTAATGAGGAGATGATACCCTTCGAAGTCGTAGTCCGGCGATGGATGATATACTCCCGAGAGGGGAAAGCCGAAGAGACTGAGAGAGAAGCTAGGAATTTACTTGAGTATCGAGACCTAGGGCAATCTGCGGAAGCAACGGTAAGGTATTGTTTGGCAGTTGCACTGGGGATACAAGGGAGAGCAGCAGAGGGGGCAGAGGAAATAGGGAAGGCTAGTGTGTATTGGGAACAGACAGCTACAAAGCACAATAAGGCTGTACACCAAAACATACGGTTATTCCGCTCGGCTCAGGCCCGAAAAAATGCAGGTTTCGTGAAGAGAGTTAATACACAAGCAGTTCGCACGCTGTGGGAAAGCAACCCGTTCTTTGCAAGCGTAGGATTGATCGGGGACGGTGGCGAAGTAGCTTGGACGGACGATGGAAAGCCCCAAATAATCACCGGACATTGGGGGAGTATTCCAAGGAAATATCTCGATGTTGGCGAAAGAAAATAAGAAATAATGCAGTGGTAAAAATGGACTTTATCGGCATTTCAAAGCCGACCCAGCCGTGCATGGCCGTAATCAGCTTGAACCGAACTTGCTGGCGAACAGGACGGCAAGCGGTGTCCGCGCCTGCTTCCGCGCTTACGCCACGCCAAGCCTGTCCGCCTCAGCCGTCGTGGTCGCCCGGCGCCGCGCCGCCCACGCGTCGAGGTCCAGCCTGCGATACCGCACCCGGTTGCCGAAGCGGTGGAATGCGGGCCCGTCGCCGCTCACGCGGTAGCCGTCCAGCGTGCGGGGCGAGAGGCCGAGATAGTCCGCCGCGCGCCTGGTGTCGCAGAAGCCGCTGTCGTCGTTGCCCATGCTGCCCCCGTCCGATTGCCGCATGCCGGACCTTGCGCGCCGCCGGCCCGATGCCGGCCGCCGCGCACCGGCGCAGCGACCGTAGGCGGTGCCGCCGCGGTTTTCAAAGCGCACGGTAAGGAGAACTCCGGCGACCTCCCGGTGTTCCGACCCATGCGCGCGCTCCCGCGCGACGGCGCCGACACCGCGCGACCGCAGGTCGTCGCCAGCCCGCCCGGCGCCCGCCGGCCGCGTCCGGGAAGGCCCCGGCCCGGGTCAGTGCGGCGGAGAAATTCCGGAATTGGTAACCGTTCCGCGAAGCCGTGGAGGCGACCGGCGGGCTGCCACGTTCAATGCGCCCAGACGACGGATTTCCACGCACTGCGCGCAGTGACCACCTTCGTTCGTTCGGGTCAGCACGGCCTGGCGGAACGCTTACCGGAATTGGGGGGAGTCCTGCACGCCCGCGGCATGCGCGTTCACCGCGGCGCGCGGTTTCGGAGTCAGATCGCTCTCTGGTTGCTTACGGGGCTGGAATCAGTCCAGCAGGAAGGTCGCAAAAACTACGGTATATCGGTAACTTACGGCGTTACTGAACGTTTTCTACGATATGCGTGTCCACCAGATACAATGCGGACCCTACAGTTCGGCGTCGCGTACCAGGTCCGTGTCGCGCGGCTCGATGTCGCCCTTTTCAAGCACCGAGGTGGCGAGGAGATGGCCGAACGACGGAACCTGGCGGAGGCGGCTCCATTCGTCGAGGCCGACAAGGACGGCCCGGGGCTGGCCGCGACGGGTGATGATGGCGGTCTCGCCTTGTGAAGCTCCTTCCACCAGGGCAGACAGTGTGGCCTTGGCCTCGCGCAGCTGTACCGTTCGCATGACTCCCTCCGGGACCAATGTGGTCACATTAGATTGCAGCGCAGGATTGGACAACTGGCGCGGGCGTCAGCGAGCGTGCTCCCGGTCACTGATGCCGCATTGATCGTGTTGTTCGATTGGATCCTCGCCAGTTGTCAGTGTCTCGCGTCAACCAACGCCAGGCAAGGCGCATATCGGGGCGAGATGACGTGATCTGTCGAGTCACGACGATACCGTTGTGACGAGGTCCGATCTCCCTGGTGCGGCTCCACGAGGGGTTCCGGAATCGCCCGGGCGGCGCCGTGCGCCTGGTGTCCCATCTGGGAGGATATCGAGACCGCAAGCATGATCCGGATCTTCGAAACCGGATCAGGCGGTACGCACAGAGCCGCCTGAGCCGCTGCATCGGCTTCATGGTCGGACAGTGCTATGCCCTGCGCGACACGAAACAGCATGTGGCCATGTCATGGTCCCATGATGTCTAGCACCAATACGGCGCAGAGGCCCAAACCTGGTCTCCGTCGGAGTACTCCGCATCGTTGCACGACTCCTTCTCGCCATAGCTCTGAATCCAGTATCGCAGCAGCCAGGCTCCGCTTCGCCGGCCTTGTACGTACGGGCCTTCGTCGATGTCGTACTGGTGGAAATCTCCTTTACCCCAGCGATGCTCGACCCAGTCGCCGTGGCGGAGGCCGTCGACATAGGGTCCTTTCAATTCCCTCCCGTAATAGTCCACATGCAGGTCAAACTCTTCCTCCCAATGACCCTGCCGGACCCCGTCGACAAACTGGCCGGTGTGACTCGCCAACACGGTGTCACCGCCGAGCGTCCAGGTCATGACCCCTTCCCCGGTTGCGACTCCTCCTTCGCAAGCGCCGCTCCACGTCAACTCTTCCATCTCAGGGGCGTTGACGTAGCTGTTTCGGTCGAACTCGTACGGCAGCAAAAGAACAAGACAGTCCGACGGCTGGGTCAGGTCCCGCCAGCAGACCGTATCCCACGGCACACCACTTGGCAGGTCGGCACATTTCGGCTCGGTTTCAACTGGTGCCATGTGGTCGCCCTCAGACACTGGTGAGTCTTCGGTTTCGGCTGCTGCAGGGGCTTCCTCGTCGATCTGAGCTGCCACCAGCGTTTGCTCTTCTCCAAGGGCTGTTCGGGCAAGCATGTCCTCGGTCAGTGCCCACACGGTTTCGAGCTGGGACATCGAATCTTCGATCACCCCATCGGGGTCGGACCTCGCCGCGTCGGCCAATGCGCTAAATGCAGGACCTTGTGCTCCACCATCGTCATATCGGCTCAGAGGCTCGAACTCGAGTTTCCAACCCTCATCCCTGCAACGGCCCTCGCAGGGCCACACACAGCTTTCCTTCAGACTGTCGCACTGACCCGTGAAGCTCCTGAAGAGGTACCCGACACAGCGACCGCTATCCAGATGGCGTCTGAGGTCGAATATGTCACTCTTTTCAATATCACGGTCTGCGACAGTAATGCTGTCAATCGAATCACCTCCCTGGTACAGCCCGCCGGAACTGACGCAGGCCATTTGATATCCGGTCACGTGCTTCAGATTCTCGTGCTCGGGTTCTTCCGTGCTGTCGGTACCGGCAGACTGCATCGTCCTTGTGGCAGCAGTCTCCTGGACCAGGGATGCGTGAATGAAAGCCATCTCGCCGGCTGTCTCGACCCGCAGCCAGTCCGCGTTCCGTACCGTGCCGGTCACATGGACGGGGGTACTGACATCCAGCGTCCTCACCACATCGTGGTCGGTTCCGGGACCCGAACGGATGTTCGAGCGTGCCGTCGTCTCGCCGGGCCAGTCCGCGGGGTCGACGATGTAGCCCGCCACGACATCCTCGGAGCCCCGGCAACCGATGTCGCTGCCGCCGGCGTTGGCGAGCATGGTGTGGACCTCGCCACCCTCGCGGGCGGTGTTGTAGGGGATGTAGCCCGAGGCGTCCTTGATGCAGGGGTCGGCGCCGGCCGCAAGCAGGGCTTCCACCACACGATTGTTCTCGGAACTGCCTCCGTTGCGAATGGCAGCGTGCAGCGGCGACTCGCCGTCCGGATTCCTCGCGTCGACGTCGGCGCCGGCATCGAGGAGAGCCTCGACGATCCGGCCGTCGTTGCTGCCGACGCGCACGAACAACTGCAGCGGCGTCTCGCCGCTGCCTCCCTGTACATTCCCGTCGGCGCCGCCATCCACCAGCGCGGCCACCACATCCGCGCTGAACTTGCCCGAGCGGCCGACGGCGTAGTGGAGCGGCGTGTCGCCGCGGCGGTCCGCCGCATTCGCGTCGGCGCCGGACGCCAGAAGATCGCGAATGCCGGTCGGCTGCTGATGGTTCGCCGCCACGAGGTGAAGCGGCGTGCGGTCCTCCCGGTCGGCCAGGTCGGGATCGGCCCGATAACTCAGCAGGACCCTGATGGAGAGCTGTGAATCAGGCTCGAAGTAGGGAAAGTCTGCCGCCAGGTGCAGCGGCGTTGAGCCCCGGGTGTCTTGCGCGTCGGGATTGCCACCGGCTTCAAGAAGGGCCTCCAGGATGCGTGCATTCGCCCTGTCGGCGGCGTGATGCACTGCGGTCCATCCGTGCTGATTGGGCGCGTTGGGATCGGTACCCTTCTCAAGCAGCCGCTCGACTTCGTCGAGCCTGCCATCCCATGCCGCGCCGCGGAGCGCATTCTCGTCGGCCGTTTCCGCATGGACTGTGCCCGCTGCTATCGACAACAGTGCCGCGGCCAGAAACGCGGTTGTGACAGAGCGAACGGACACAGGCTGGATGTCGCGCATCATGAACCTCCTCCATTGAAGCGGGCAAGTTGCCCGCCAGCTTTCGTTTGCCATTGACACGCAGGCGGCAGCAACAGGATTTTCGATCTGATGAGGCGCGTGTTGAAGAGGGTGCCGCGCAGTCGTGTGTGCATCTGCCATCCGGTCCGCTCGCAGGCAGTCACCCGAGCGTGTCCGCCACCCTGGTTGCGCAACTGCGGTGCCTGTTCGGGCGGAGCGGCGCGCCTGTGGTCTGGCAGATCCTTCACCGGGTATCCGCTGAAGACCGCAGGGCCGCGCCCGTTCATCGGGACGGAGCCGCGGCCGGAAGCAACGAAAGGCGAACCGCATGACTTCCAGGCGGCAAGGATGCCGGGTGCCGAGGCGGGGTTCGCGTGTCGGCGAGGGATGCGAACAACCGCCGTGACGTCGGCTTGCGGCGTGGCGAACAAGCCTGCTTGATCCTGTCACAGGCGGAGGGTGCAGTCATGGCCGGAAACTGGGATGCGATCGTCATCAGCACCAGCACGGCCCGGGAACTGGCGGCGCGGCATGAAGGTGCTGTCTGTCGATCGCTTCCTCTAGGTGATGCACGGGCCCGGTGCGAGGGAGAGTTCCGCGCCCTACCGGACAACGACCGGCCACGATCCGCGAGTTACTTCCGCCTGCCCAAATCTCCAAAACCGGTCGTTAGACAAACAGAACTTCGGGAAGTATGAAGTTCTGCTATCCAGCGCCGTATTCGATCTCTCGATACCGAATGAGAAATCTACAAGCGCTCCCCCCATTTGCTAAGGCCAGTTTCGATGCTCGTCTCAAGCCAGACGCGGAACCTCTTTTCAATTTCTTCCGGTGGACTCGTCTCTGCGGCAAAACGAAAGGGATGCTCAGATACTATATCGCTCTGCCACCGGCGGGAATCTGAACCTTCGCCAAGCTCCAGCGGGCTCGTCAGAAACATCGTTGCAGCATGAAGGTCAGCCGCTCGACCCACAGCATGTAGTGACAACACAAGACGACTTCCTTCGGTCTCGATTTCAGGAAGAGACAAACGAAGTGATACCCACCGGCGTGGGCGTGCAAGATCAGCATAGTACCTGAATGTTCGTGCCGCATCAATGATTTGCCACGACCACCAGTCATATCTGCCTTTGCTATCCGCGAAAACCTCAGCCGACACACTTACTTTCTCTTTCTTGAAAGCTCGCTCCAGTTCTCCCTTGGCCTCACCCAGTCTTGTTATTACTACATCAGCAAGGCGATTCATGACTGCCACCGCTTGTTCTTGTGAAGCCTCTTTGCGGCGGCTTGCCCGCTGGGCAAGTGATTCTGCGGCCTTGATGACCGTCTCGCCGCGAAGTTCACGGAATGATTCGATAGCTGCGCGCAGATCATGAATCTGGATGTCAGCGAATAGATCAACGAGAAGCTTCAGATTACCCCTGTCTGCAGCCGCGAGGGCATCAAGATACTGTTCGCGATGCTCTTCATCGCGAATCACGAGAACAAGGTAATTGGCTTTGAGAAATACTGCGCCGGTGAGCGCGCGCGCGACGCGGCCGTTGCCATCCTGAAAAGGATGAATCTGCGCAAATCGGTGGTGTAACCACGCCGCCTCGACCTCGGCACAGACGTCACGATGCGATTCGTGCCAATCATGCAATTGATCAATTTGGTCCTGGACACGCTCAGGTGGACAGTACTGGTGTATCAGACCGTCGGGTTGCCTGGGATTGTTCGGCTGTGTTTTCCATTCACCCTTCTTTAGCGGAACTTGTATGCGATTGCCAAATGGGTCTTCGGCGTCGCAATATTCCTGACTGAGCGTAAGTCGATGATGCAGTTCCTTCGTGTAGGAAGAGTTGAGATCACGCGTGCCACCCACCACATCCATCACCATTTCGAGTGCCTCCCGCTGATCGGCAATCAGTGCCCGGGCATCAGTGGTTATCTTGCCCCGAGCATGAAGGCGACCCAAGGCTTCCATACCTGCTTGCGCAATCTGGACCGTGACACCACGGTCCACTTGATACAGCCGTTCGATGATCCCGGTCTCAATCGCCCATTGCATGGCGAGTTCCTCCTGGAACCGCTTGACCTTTGACTCGTCCTTGACAAGAGCACGGTCCTCGATCCACTGCTTGTGGACTGCGCGCAGATCATCACGGCAAAGATCACGCCAGTTTTCCGGCAGGTCTTCGATTTCGCGCCATTCGTATCCGATGGTTTCGGTTGACACAGCGGTTCGCTCCATAGGTGCTCGTCTCCACAGGGCGGGGTTGTCAGTTGCAGCGTAGGCCGGTTCCATAGTAGCTCCAACTCGCCACTACTGGAACGTCATTGTCGTTCGATGAGGTTGCTGGACGCCGATCGATTCTTCACCGAACGATCTGGCGCGCATGTCGGGGATCAGCGTTCAAAGCCGGGACGCGTGCGACTGGTGTCGTCCGACCGTTTAGACCGCGGCCTTGATGTTCTGATCCTCGAAATGAGTGTAGTGCAGCGCCATACGGATACCGGCCTGATCGAGCAGGCACGAGACGCCCGGCATCGGCACACCATTCATGATCGCTTGGCTGGTCTGCGAGACTCGGAGATAGTGAAGGCGGGCATCCTCGATGCCCGCCTTGCGACGGTTGTCGCGCCATAAGGAGAACTCACTGGACCGTGACTGTGCCGGATCATTCGATGACGGGAACACGAACTGGCTCGTATTCCGAGGCTGCCAATTGAGAGTAAGCCAAGCCGGTGTGAATGAGGCCATCGAGGGTCCGCCTTGCTCTCGGGCAGGTAGAGACGGCTGTCGTGGGAGTCCGACCGGCAAGACGTCGGGATCTCGCTCTCGCGGCAACCATCAGCAGGATGAAGTCGGAAGAGGGCCACTTGGAGCTCGGGGCTGGCGGCAAGGACAGACAGCCTTGTGGACAACCGGCGTATCATGGGTTCCATGATTTGCGGCGGGGTTCGCGTGTCGGCGAGGGATGCGAACAAGCGCCGTGACATCGGCTTGCGGCGTGGCTAATAAGCCTGCGGTGTCCTGTCACGAGCGGAGGGTGCAGTCATGGCCGGAAACTGGGATGCGATCGTCATCGGCGCCGGCATCATCGGCGCCAGCACGGCCCGGGAACTGGCGGCGCGGGGCATGAAGGTGCTGTCCCTCGATCGCCTGCCCGCCGCGAGCTACGGCTCGACGGCCAATTCCTGCGCCATCATCCGGCCGTACTACTCGACCGTGCACGGTTCGGCGATCGCCTACGAGAGCCACTTCTACTGGTCGGACTGGGCCAACTACTGCGGCGTCGCCGACGAGCGGGGCATGGCGCACTACAACAATGTCGGCTGCCTCATCGTGAAGACGAAGCAGAACGGATTCCTCGAGCGCATCCTCGAGGTGATGGACGAGATCGGCTGTCCCTACGTGGAACTCACCCCCGACGAGGTCAGGGAACGCATGCCGGCGGCCTCGACCGCGTGTTTCGAGGAGCCCCGCCGCACCGACGATCCCCACTTCGGCGAGGCGCTCGGCCGGGAGGTGGCGGGAGCCGCGTTCTTCCGCTGCGGCGGCTACATCTCCGATCCCCAGCTTGCGGGCCACAATGTCCAGAGGGCGGCGGAGGCGAGGGGCGCGACGTTCCGCTTCAACACGACGGTGACGGCGATCCGCCGCAGCGGCGGGCGCGTTACCGGTGTCACCGTCGACGACGGCGAGGAGATCGACGCGCCCGTCGTCGTCAATGTCGCGGGCCCGCACTCGGCGAAGGTCAACGACATGGCAGGCCTGACCGGAACGATGCGCATCTCGACGCGCGCGCTGCGCCACGAGGTCGCCCACGTGCCGGCGCCCCCGGATTACGATTCACGGGTCAGCCACGTCTTTTCCGACAGCGAGATCGGCACCTACTGCCGGCCCGAGACGGGCAACCACATCCTGATCGGCAGCGAGGATCCGGCCTGCGACGAGCGCGAATGGGTCGATCCGGACGACTACGTCACGGAGTTCACGGGCATGTGGACCACCCTGGTGATGCGCCAGGCGCAGCGCTTTCCCGGTCTGGGAATCCCCGGCTCGGCGGCCCGCGGCGCCGTCGACCTCTACGACGTCACCGAGGACTGGGGGCCGATCTACGACAAGTCGGATCTGGGCGGCTTCTACCTGGCGATCGGCACGAGCGGCAACCAGTTCAAGAACGCGCCCATCGCCGGGGAGATGATGGCGACCCTGATCGATGCCTGCGAGGGCGGCAGGGACCACGATCAGGACCCGGTCACCTTCCACCTCAAGCACGTCGACCGGACCGTCGACATGTCCTTCTTCTCGCGCAACCGGGAGATCAACCAGGACAGCAGCTTCTCCGTCCTGGGGTAGCGCGATGCGGTCGCATGTGCGTGTCGCCGTCATCGGCGGCGGCGTGGTCGGGTGCAGCGTCCTCTACCACCTGACGAAGTTCGGCTGGACCGACGTCATGCTCATCGAGCGCTCGGAGCTGACGTCGGGGTCCACCTGGCACGCCGCCGGCGGCTTCCACACGCTGAACGCGGATCCCAACATGGCGGCCCTGCAGGGCTACACGATCCGCCTCTACCGGGAGCTCGAGGAGACCACGGGCCTTTCCTGCGGACTGCACCATGTCGGCGGCCTGACCATCGCCGAGACGCCGGAAAGGATGGATTTCCTCAGGGCCGAGCGCGCCAAGCACCGGCACATGGGGCTCGAAACCGAGATCGTCGGGGTGGACGAGATCAACGGTTTCAGCCCCATCGTCAACACCGAGGGCCTGCTCGGCGCCCTGTGGGATCCCCTCGACGGCCATCTCGATCCCTCCGGAACGACCCATGCCTATGCCCGCGCGGCGCGCATGGCCGGAGCCCAGGTCTCCCTCCGCAACCGCGTGACGGACCTCCAGGCGCGCGCCGACGGCCAGTGGGACGTCGTCACCGAGAAGGGCACGGTGATCGCCGAACACGTCGTCAACGCCGCCGGGCTGTGGGCCCGCGAGGTCGGCATGATGGCGGGAGTCCGGCTGCCGCTTCACCCCCTGGAACACCAGTATCTCGTCACCGACGACATCCCGGAGGTCCACGGCGCACAGCGGGAACTGCCCCACGTCATGGATCCCGCCGGCGAGAGCTACCTCAGGCAGGAGGGCAGGGGCCTCGTGCTCGGAATCTACGAGCAGGATTGCCGGCACTGGGCGGTGGACGGGACGTCCTGGGAGTTCGGGCACGAGCTCCTTCCCGACGACATCGACCGTGTCTCCGGTGCCCTCGAGACCGCCTACCGGCGCTACCCGGTGCTGGCGTCGGCGGGAATCAAGCGCATCATCAACGGCCCCTTCACCTTCGCGCCGGACGGCAATCCCCTGGTGGGGCGACTCCCGGGTCTCAAGGGGTTCTGGGCCTGCTGCGGGGTCATGGCCGGGTTCAGCCAGGCCGGCGGTGTGGGACTGGCGCTGGCCGAGTGGATGGTCGAGGGCGAGCCGTCGCGCGATATCTTCGCGATGGACGTCTGCCGCTTCGGCGACTGGACGACGCCGTTCTGGACCCGCGCGAAGACCCGTGAGAACTACCAGCGGCGGTTCGCGATCGCCTATCCCAACGAGGAGCTTCCCGCCGGCCGTCCCTTCCACACCACGCCGGCCTTCGCCCTGTGGAAGGAGCGCCGCGCCGTGTTCGGCAGCGCCTTCGCGATGGAGCACGTCAACTACTTCGCGCCGCCTGGCGAGCCTCTCGAGGAGACGCCGAGCTTCCGCCGCTCCAACGCCTTCGCAGCCACCGCGGCGGAGTGCCGCGCGGTGCGCCGGGACGTGGGCATCAACGAGATCCACAACTTCTCGAAGTTCCTGATCGAGGGGCCCGGCGCCGAGGCCTGGCTCGGGCGGATCATGGCCGGGCGCGTGCCGGGACAGGGGCGGCTGGTCCTTTCCCCGATGCTCAACGGCCGGGGCCGGCTGGTGGGGGACTTCACGATCGCCAGGGACGGCCCGGAGCGCTTCCGGGCCCATGCGAGCTACGCCTCGCAGGACTGGCACCTGCGCCTCCTCCTCGACCTCCTGCCTGAACGGGGTGTCTCCGTCACCAACATCTCGCGCGACCTCCTCGGCTTCCAGATCGCCGGGCCGAAGGCGCGCGATCTGCTGCGGCGGACGACGCCGGAGGACGTCTCCGGCAACGCCATGCCGTTCCGCGCGGTGCGCAGGATGGCGGTCGGCTTCGTCGATGCCATCGTGCAGCGGGTGAGCTACACGGGCGATCTGGGCTACGAGATCTACGCGCCGGCCCATTCCCAGCGGGCGCTCTTCGAGACCCTCGCGGAAGCGGGCGCCGACCTCGGCCTGAAGCCCTTCGGCATGCGCGCCATGATGAGCCTGCGTCTCGAGAAGTCCTTCGGTTCGTGGCTGCGCGAGTACCGGCCCGACTACACCGCCGCCGAGACCGGCCTCGACCGCTTCATCGCCTTCGACAAGGGCGATTTCATCGGCCGCGAGGCCGCCCTCGAGGAGGCCCGCGCGGGACCCGCCCGGAGGCTCGCGACCTTCGTCGTCGATGCGGGCGACGCCGACTGCGTGGCCGACGAGCCGATCTGGAAGGACGGAAGCGTCGTCGGTTTCGTCACCTCCGGGGGCTATGCCCACCATGTCGGGAAGTCCGTCGCACTGGGCTTCGTGCCGGTCGCCATGATCGCGGACGGGGAGGAGTTCGAGATCGAGATTCTCGGCGACAGGCGCCGCGCCCGTCTTGCGGAGGAGCCGCTGTTCGATCCCGCAGGCACGCGCATGCGCATGTAGGTCCAGGGTTTTACAATTCTTTACCTTTGGGACACACGGAGGAAACGACCCGGCCCCAGGGTGGCGTCAGTCACAACAGGACACGGAACCCATGACCGAAGACAGAACCTCGAAGGACTCACGCAAACCCCGGCGGCGGCGCCTCTGGTGGATCGCCGGCGCGCTCGTCATCGTCGTCGTGGCCGCGGGCTGGCTGGCGACGGGTCACAGGCACTGGCACGGCGCGGACCACGGACGCTTCGTGGAGAAGCGGGTCGAGCGGATGCTCGACAAGGTGGATGCGACCGACAGCCAGCGCCGGGAAATCCGCGCCATTGCCGAACAGACGGTCGCTGATATCGGGAAGCTGAAGGCGCTGGCTCCTGAAGCCAGGCAGGCCCTCGTCGACATTTTCAGCCGGGAGACGATCGACAGGGAGGCGCTCGAATCCCTGCGCCTGCAGTGGATCGCCACGATGGACGGGACGAGCCGGCAGCTCCTCGTGGCTCTCGCCGACACGGCTGAGGTCCTCGACATGGAGCAGCGCGCCGTGCTGATCGAGCGCTTCGATCGGTCGAGGTGAGCGGCCGGAGGGGAGAGCATCCTTGGCCCGCCTGCTGATGATCGAGGACGACTGTGACCTTGCGGACATGGTGGCGCTCTATCTGGCACGGGCCAACATGGTTCTCGAGCACCGCCCCACGGCGGCCTCGGGGCTGGCCGCCGCCCTCGGGGGCGGGTACGACGCGGTCATTCTCGACCTGATGCTCCCCGATGGCGACGGGCTCGACCTGTGCCGCGCCATTCGCGCCCGCACGGATGTTCCCGTCCTCATGCTCACGGCCCGGGGCGCGGAGGAGGATCGCATCGTCGGCCTCGAGATCGGCGCCGACGACTACCTCGCCAAGCCCTTCAATCCGCGTGAGCTTCTTGCCCGGCTGCGGGCGATCCTGCGGCGCCGGACGGCGCCGCAGGAGATCATCCGGTCGGGAGACCTGGTGATCGACCGCGCCCGGCGGACGGTCGAGGTCGGCGGTGAAGAGCGCAGCCTGACGGGCCACCAGTTCGACATTCTCTGGGCCCTTGCCGAGAACGCGGGCCGGGTGCTGAGCCGCGATCAGCTCATGGAGCGGGTCCGGGGAGAGCCGCTCGAGGCCTTCGACAGGAGCATCGACGTCCATGTCTCGAGAATACGGGCGGCCATCGAGGACGATCCGCGCTCTCCGAAGCGCATCGTCACCATGCGCGGCGCCGGCTACCTGCTGACCCGGAACGGGAACGACAACGGCCCATGAGGCGCCTCTTCGTCCAGGTGTACGTCACCTTCCTTGCCGTCATCGTCCTCTTCGGCGTTCTCACGACGCTCGCCTGGTGGGCCCTGCACGACGACGATCCGGACCTGCGGATCTACAGCGGCATGGGCGCCTTGCTCGGCGAGGTGCTGCCGCCCGGCGATGCGCCCAGGGACGCCATCGATGCCGGGCTGCGGCGGCTGGCGGCTAAGTTCGACGCCCACTTCGCCATGATCGCGCCGGACGGTCGCGTCCTGGGGCGCTCGGCCGACGCGGAGGCCGCCCCCAGGCGTTCCCGGTCGTTCGAGCTTCCCCTTCCTGACGGGCGAATCATCGAGGTCGTTCCGCGGCGCGGCGGAGCCGCCGGCGCTGGCTTCCTCGGCGCCCTGGGCCTTCTCGCCCTGGCGGCGGCGATCGGCGCCTGGCCTCTCTCCAGGCGCCTGGCGCGGCGCCTGGAACGGCTGAAATCGCGCGTCGAGGCCTTGGGGTCCGGCGACCTCTCCGCGCGGGTCGAGGTCGAGGGCAGGGACGAGATCGCCGCCCTCGCGAGGAGCTTCAACCGGGCGGCCGAGCGCATCGAGACCCTTGTCGACGCCCAGCGCAACACCCTGGCGGCGGCCTCCCACGAGCTGCGCTCCCCCCTGGCCAGGATCCGCATGGCCGTGGCGCTGCTGGCGGACGATGCCGAGGACGACATGGTCGCAAGGATCGACCGGGACATCGAGGAGCTCGACCATCTCATCGACGAGATCCTGCTCGCCAGCCGGCTCGGCATGGAGGAGTGGCCGGCGCGTTCGCAGCCCGTCGACCTGGAGGCCCTGGCGGCGCGGGAGGCGGCGCGCGCTCGCGCGGACTTCCGGGGCGCTGCGGCCATCGTGTCGGCGGAGGAGCATCTTCTGCGTCACCTGCTGCGCAACCTCTTCGACAACGCCCGCCGGCATGCGCCGGGAGCCGCTGTGGCGGTCACGCTTCGAAAGAGCGGTCCGGACGCCGTCCTCGGCGTCGCGGACGGCGGCGCGGGCGTCGCCGAGGAGGACCGGGAACGGATCTTCGAGGCGTTCCGCTCGACGTCCTCGGGCTCCGGACTGGGCCTCTTCCTCGTGCGCCGGATCGCGAGGCGCTACGGCGGCGAGGCGATCTGCCGAGCGAATCCGGGCGGCGGGGCGCTCTTCGAGGTGACCCTCCCGCTTCACCGGGAGACGGCGGCACCCGGCGTTTCCACCGCCCCGGCGGCGTAGTATCGTCCCCCTCGGGCAACGCGGGGTTCGCAGACGAATGTCCCTCGCAGGCTGGCCTGAGGCCGGCGGATTCGACCCCGTGGCCGAGCGGTCCCACACCCTGCCGTCGCACTGGTACTGGGATCCGGACATCTGGCGCCTGGAGCACGAGGCGATCTTCTACCGCAGCTGGTGGTACATGGGTCACGTCAGCGACCTCGAAAGGCGCGGCGACTACATCACCGGCCGCGTCGCCGACCAGGGCTTCGTCATCCTCAGGGGCCACGACGGCGTGCTGCGGGCCTTCCACAACGTCTGCAGCCACCGCGCCCACCCCCTTCTCGAGGGATGCGGCAACACGGCGTTCATCACCTGCCCCTACCACCAGTGGAGCTACGGCACGGACGGCCGCTTTCGCCACGCGCGGGGCCGCCACGCCCTGAAGGACTGGCTTCCGGGAAACGCCGACCTCAAGCCGGTCCGGCTGGAGGACTACGGGGGCCTGCTCTTCGTCAATCCCGACGCCGACGCGCGTCCCCTCGCGGAGCAGGCGGGCGGGTTTCTGGAGGACATGCGGCGGGCCTGCCCGCAGTTCCGCGACCTTGTGCGCGTCTGCCGCTGGGAGATCGACGTCCAGGCGAACTGGAAGACCGTGATCGACAACAACCACGAGTGCTACCACTGCGACGCCAACCATCCCTCGCTGATGGAGCTGGTCGACTACGACGGCAAGGCGCGGTGGTCCGACGACGGCATCACCTTCAGCCATCGGATCGGCAGGAAGGACCTCGACAACGGCGCCTACCGGCTCGAGGCCGACGAGGTCCGCCAGGAGGCCCTCTTCGGCTACATCTGGCCCACCCACATCCCGCTGATGTACCCCGGCAGCCCCCACCTCGCGATGTTCCAGGTGCTCCCCACCGGCCCTGAGACCACCCGCGAGCGCTGGGACTTCTACTTCGCCTCGCGGGAACCGACGGCACTCGAGGAGCGCTTCATGGCCTACGTCCGCGACGTGCTGGTCAAGGAGGACGTCACCCTGTGCGAGAACGTCCAGCGGGGCCTGCATTCGCTGGGATACAGCCAGGGCCGCTTCGTCGTCGACCGGGGCCACCCGGAATACAGCGAGCACCACGTGCACTTCTTCCAGAAGATGGTGTTCGATGCCCTCACGCGGTCAGGCGGCCCGCCACCAGGGCGGCGAAGACCACGAGGCCGACCCGGTTGCTCGATGTGAAGGCCCTCAGGCACGAGGCCGGGCTGTCGAGATCGACGGTCAAGAGCTGCCGCAGCAGGTCGAGCGCGGCCAGTACCAGGACCGGATAAAGGGCCCAGCCGCCGCCTCCCAGCAGGCCTGCGGCCGCCACGGCCACCAAAAAAACCGTGTAGAAGACGCCCACGAGGGGTTTCGTGGCCGCGCCGAAGGCGAGCGCCGTCGACTTCACACCGATCCTGCGGTCGTCGAGCTTGTCCTGGTGGGCGTAGATGGTGTCGTAGCCGATCGTCCAGGCGACGGCCCCGGCGTAGAGCACCAGGGGTTCGAGGGAAAGCCCGCCCCTGACGGCGACCCAGCCCACGAGCGCCCCCCAGCTGAAGGCGAGCCCCAGAAAGAGCTGCGGCCAGTAGGTGATGCGCTTCATGAAGGGGTAGACGGCGACGAGGACCAGGGAGGCGGCCCCGGTGGCGATGGCGGCCCCGCTGAACTGGAGGAGCACGGCAAGGCCCGCCGCCAGCAGGACCGCCAGGAAGGCCAGCGCTCCGGGAACGGTGACGGCGCCGCTCGCCAGGGGGCGATCCCGCGTGCGTTCCACCCTGGCGTCGATCCTGCGGTCGACGATGTCGTTGACGACGCATCCCGCCGAGCGCATCACCACGGCGCCGGCTGCGAAGAGCGCGAGGAGCCGGGGATCCGGCCAGCCCTGGGAGGCCAGGGCGGTCGACCACCAGCAGGGCCACATCAGGAGCCAGAATCCCGCCGGCCGGTCGGCGCGCGCGAGCTGGAGCCACGGCCGCCACGACGGGGGCGCCCAGCGGAGCTCTCGCCCCGCGGCGGATGCGGGTTTGGCCGTCATGCCCGCCATTGTTCGCCGTACGGCGCGCTTTGCAACGGTCACGGGGCGGCGGTATCGTGCGCCGCCCGTTTCAGGAACTTCGCGCCCGTGTCCATACCGTCCGCGCAGAACACGACGCCCGTCACCAGCCGGAACCAGCTCGTCGAGCTCCTGGAATCGGGGTGCAAGCCGATGGAGGAGTGGCGGATCGGCACCGAGCACGAGAAGTTCGCCTACGATGCCGAGAGCTTCCGGCCGCTCTCCTACGACGCGCCCAACGGCATCCGCGCCATTCTAGAGGAGCTCGGCCGCTTCGGCTGGCAGCCGCTCAAGGAAGGCGCCAACACGATCGGCCTGAAGAAGAACCGCCAGCACGTCTCCCTGGAGCCCGGCGGCCAGGTGGAGCTCTCCGGCGCGCCGCTCAAGACGCTCCACGAGACCTGCCGCGAGGTGAACGCCCACCTCGACCAGTGCCAGGAGATCGCAGGCGAACTCGGCATCACCTTCCTCGGGCTCGGCATGAGGCCCCGCGAGCGCCGGGAGGACGTGCCGTGGATGCCCAAGGGCCGCTACAGGATCATGCGCGACTACATGCCCAAGGTCGGCAGCCTCGGGATCGACATGATGATCCGGACCTGCACCATCCAGGCCAACCTCGACTTTTCCTCCGAGGCGGACATGGTGATGAAGTTCAGGGTCGGCCAGGCCCTGCAGGCGGTGGCGACCGCGCTCTTCGCCAATTCGCCGTTCACGGAGGGAAGGCCCAACGGCTACCTCTCCATGCGCGCTCACATCTGGACCGACACCGACAGGGACCGCAGCGGCATCCTCGACTTCGTGACCGGCGACGGCTTCGGCTTCGAGCGCTACGTGGACTACGCGCTCGACGTGCCGATGTACTTCGTCCTGCGCGGCGGCGAGTACGTCGACGCCTCGGGCCAGTCGTTCCGCGATTTCCTCGAAGGCAGGCTTCCCGCGCTGCCCGGGGAGATTCCCACCCTGTCGGACTGGGAGGATCACCTCACGACGCTCTTTCCCGACGTCAGGATCAAGCGCTACATGGAGGTCAGGGGCGCCGACGGGGCGAGCTGGCGGCGCATCTGCGCCCTGCCCGCGCTGTGGACCGGGCTCTTCTACGTCCCCTCGCAGCTCGAGGCCGCCTGGAGCCTGGTGAGGGACTGGACCTGGGAGGAGCAGCTCAGGATGAAGGCCGACGTCCCGCGCCTGGGGCTCAAGGCCCCCTTCCGCTCGGGCACCGTGCGCGACGTCGCCCGGGAGATGCTCGCCATCTCGGCGGAGGGCCTGCGCCTGCGCCGCTATTACGACGGCAGCCTCGACGAGGTGCACTTCCTCGATTCCCTGATGGAGATCGCGATCTCCGGCAGGACGCCCGCCGAGGAGCTCCTCGACCGCTACGAGAACGCCTGGAAAGGGAGGATCGATCCCGTGTTCACCGAGTTCGCGTTCTGACATGATCAGGCGATTCAACCCCGACGGCGTGGCACCGCCGCTCTCGAACTACTCCCACGGCGTCCTCGTCCCCGAGGGCATGAGGCAGCTCCATGTCTCCGGCCAGATCGGCATCCGGCCCGACGGCACCGTCCCCGACGACCCGGCCAGTCAGGCGCGCCTGTGCTTCGCCAACGTCCTCGCCGTCCTCGCCGCCGAAGGCATGACCGCCGCCGACCTCGTCTCGCTCACCACCTACGTCGTCGGCCAGGAGAACCTCGCCGCCGTCCGCGCAGCACGCATCGAGGCCCTCGGCGACGCCGCGCCCGCCTCCACCCTGGTCTTCGTCAGCGCCCTCGCAACACCGTCGCTGAAGGTCGAGGTCCAGGCCGTCGCCGCCTCCCTCGTCTGATGAACCCCCGATCCGTGAGGCTCTCACCGGCGGCAGCGCGTGCAGGGGCCCTGACCCATTCGTCCGCGGGCGCGGCGCAGGGTCCGTAATGGACAGGTTCGGCGGCATTGGTCACTCGGTGGATGACTTTCGTCGTTGGGTGCTCTCCGACTGGACGAGCCCAACGACCCGAGCGTTGCTGGCGGAATTCTACGTGCGCATCGCCACCGGCACCGAGACCGATTTGGCGGACGACTTCAACTACGTGGACATTGTCCTCGAGGATGGCAGCACAATCGAGGTCAAGGCCACGGCGTTTCTGCAGCCTGCCGGAAACGGCGGGCTCAGGAAATCCAGTGCCAAATTCGAAATCGGAAAGAAGACATGGGCATGGAACAGCCGTTTGTGGGACTGGCTGCCGGAACCCGATGCTCCGAGGCGCTGGGCCGACTGCTACGTTCTTTGCCTCGAGACCATGGAAGACCCGGCGCTCTACGATCCCCTGAACCTTGCGCAGTGGGAGTTCTTCGTGGTTTCCACACCGGCGATCAACGAGACATTCGGGGATCAGAAGAGCGTTACCGTCGGCAGATTGAGACGGGAGGGATTCCGCTCTGTTGCGTTCGGTGGTCTGGCCGATGAAATCTTCCGACACATTGGAAGGTAGCGATTCATTGCGCCTCAGGCGCAGGCATTACCTTAGCGCCAGATCATGAGCGTCGCCGGCAGCCTCGCCAACATCGCCGCGAACCCGGCACCGACCGCCAGCAAGAATGGGCGTCGCGGACCGAGCTTCCTTTCACGCGAGAAGATTGCGCCTCCAGGGGATGCTGGACCGGCCGACCCGCACCGGTGGTCACCCGCAGGCCAGCATCATTCGCCGCTTCCTGCTGACCAGCTGCCGCAAGAACGTGCACCTGCGGCGGCCTGAAGTCCGAAGCGGCATGGCGCTCTATAAGCTCTATCTGACGTCGCCCGTGCGCCACTCCGAAGACATCGATCTGCTCCAGGTCGAGTCCAGGCCTGTCGACCCGCAGATGGACGGCCAACGAAACACGCTCGATCCCTGGCTGGGAGAAGCGCGATGGAATCAGTCGCGGGACCGGGTGACGTTCGGTCGCAGAAAGGCGGGCAAAGTCCCTGCCGGTCGCGCCGCTCCAAGCGCGGGCGGGGCGGCTGCGCTCATGGGGCTTACGGGCCCCGCGACCGAGGACTCCCGGCTACGGAAGCGCCGCCAGCCGCCGTATCGCAACTCATTCGCCTCCGGGTGCGACCTACCATTGGGGTCCCAAGGCTCCGACGGGTCTTTGTCTGGCACATGGAGCAATGCCGGGTTAGGATGAATCTAACTGAGCCGAAAGCACCGGAAGCCAGCATGCAGTCATTCACGAGCGGGGTGGAAAACCAGCTTGGCTGCTACGTCTACCGACTCATTGATCCCCGGGATGGGCAGACCTTCTACATCGGTCGCGGCCGCGGAGACCGGGTGTTTGCCCACATCCAGGACGAGCTCGTGCAGGCCGAGGGCGAGGATGATCTTTCCGAGAAGCTGGAGACCATCCGGGACATCCGCCGGACTGGCCTTGAGGTAATCCACGTAATCCACCGCCACGGCCTGGACGAAGCCACGGCGGCCGAAGTCGAGGCCGCGCTGATCGACGCGTTCCCCGGCCTGACGAACATCGCGCCGGGCAAGAACTCGAACGACCGTGGCCCCGCGCATGTGCAGGAATTGCAGACTCGCTACGAACGGCAGGTCATGGTTCCAGACTCCGGTCACAAGCTGTTGTTCATCAAGGTTCGGCAACGGGTTGTGGACGAGAGGGGCAGCCTCTACGAAACTGTCCGAGCGTCGTGGGTTCTGAATCCAGAGCGGGCCAAGAGGGCTGATTACGTTCTGGCTGTCGTGGAGGCTGTCTGTCGAGGTGTCTTCGTCGCAGACCGGTGGAGCCCGGTCGACGGCAGAGAAAAGCGGTGGCTGTTCGAGGGCAGTGAAGTGACCGGCGACATCGCAGAGCGATACGTGGGCAAGCTTATCCCCGAGGACAAACGCAAACCGGGCATGGCGTCCCCGATTCTATACCAAAACTGCTAGCGAGGCGGTTCAACAGCGTAGAGCCGCCCGCTGTCCACATGGAGCCGTCACCATGATGCAGATCGGGAACGGAAGTGTGCCGTCGAGGTTTGTAGGCGTGGAGACAGCAAGAAGCCGCTGAATGAGGAGATCGGTCGGCTGTTCGGTCGTCCCTCCTTCCCATTGTCACCGGTCAGGTCATCTGTCCCGATGCCGGCCGTATGCGGTGAACCTGCACGGTGTTCGTCGGGGAGCTGCCGGAGATTGCGGAGCGATCGCCCCGGACTGTGGCCGTACTTTTCCCGGCGAACCCTCTATCGTGCCGTTCCCGTCTTCCGTGAAGCCGGAGCCGCGGCCGTCCGCCGAGGAGGCACAACCGATGCCGATGCCTGCGATTCTCGATTGTGATACCGGGCATGACGACGCGATGGCCATCCTGCTCGCGGCCCGGACGCTCGATCTCAAAGGAATCACCACCGTTCACGGCAACGCTTCGGTGGAGAACACCACCATCAACACCTGCAAGGTCCTGGAACTCGCCGGGCTTACTCATGTTCCGGTTGCAGCCGGGGCGGCGCAGCCGCTCGGGCGCCGGCTTTCGCACGCCCCGGGAGTTCACGGCATGACCGGCATGGACGGTCCCGACCTGCCCCCGCCGGCCATGCGGCCCAGCGGCCAGAGAGCGGCTGAATTCATTGCCGAAACGGCGGCCGGGGTCGACGGGTTTCACCTCGTCGCGACCGGGCCGCTGACCAACATCGCGGAAGCGCTCGTGGCTTGCGGCGAACTGAAATCCCGCATCGCCGGCATCAGCCTCATGGGCGGCTCGACGGATACGGGCAACGCCACGGCGGTGGCCGAATTCAACATCTGGGCGGATCCGGATGCCGCCCACATCGTGTTCCGCAGCGGCGTTCCCATCCGCATGGTGGGACTCAACGTCACGAGACAGGTGTCGGCCACGCCCGCGAGACGGCAGGCCATCCGCGCGCTAAAGACCCGCACGGCGCGCGCCGTGGCGGACCTGCTCGACTACTTCAGCGACCGTCTACGGGAGCGCTACGGCTTGCCCGGCGCCTCCATGCACGATCCTCTCGCGGTCTCGGCGCTGGCCGAGCCTGGAACGCTGAGGTTCGAATCGATGCAGGTCGACATCGAGCTCGAAGGCGAGCACACCTACGGCATGACCGTCTGCGACCGGCGCCACCTCGCGCCCGGGTCGTCAGCGCGCCAGCGCGAGCCGCTGGGACGCCCCAACGCCGAGGTTGCGGTGGCCGTAGAGCCAAGGCGCTTCTGGGAGCGGTTCATCGAGGTGGTGGCGACCTATCCATGAGCGCGCCCGGACATGATGCCGACGGGATCCCGGAAGGCATCGCCACAGGCCCGGATGTGCGCAGGCGATGAGCGAACCCCGGCTTTCCAAGTCCCGCTACATTTCCGGGCGGCAGTGCCACCTGCGGCTCTGGTACGAAACCTGCCGGCCCGACCTGAAGTCCCAGCCCGATGACATCCTGCAGGCCGTGTTCGACGCCGGGCACGAGGTCGGCCGGACGGCGTGCCGGCTCTATCCCGGCGGCCATGAGATCAGCCACGATCACCGGCATGTCCTCGAGGCGCTCGAGGAAACTCGCAAGGTCGTGGAAACGGGGTCCGCGCCGGCCGTCTTCGAGGCCGCGTTCGAGCACGAGGGGGTGCTGGTTCGCGCCGATGTCATCGAACGCCTGCCCGAAGGAGGCTGGCGTCTCGTCGAGGTGAAGTCGTCGACCCGGCTGAAGGAGGTGTTCGTGCTCGACGTTGCCCTCCAGCTCTGGGTGCTGAGGGGTGTGGGACTGGACGTGCGCGATGCCGGGGTGCTCACTCTGAACCGCGATTACGTCCACGACGGCGTGACGCTCGATCTCGACGCGCTCTTCAGGCTTCATCCGGTCTGGGAGGAGGCTTGGGGATTTCTCGACTCCATGGCCGCAGAGGTCTCGCAGATGAAGGCCATGCTGTCCCGGTCCGCCGCGCCGGACAGCCATTGCTTCGAGCCCTACGCATGCCCGTATCACGCCCACTGCATCCGCGATGCCGCGTTGCCGGGCCACGGCATCGACGAGTTGCCCTGGCTCGCAGCAGAGCGTCGCCAAGAGCTGGAGGCGGCGGGGATCGAGGAGATCCGGGATATCCCTGGGGACTTTCCGCTGACCCGGCTTCAGGGCATCGTCCGCCGGTCGGTTCGCGAAGACCAACCGACCCTCCATGGCGACACTGCCGGCGCGCTCTCAGGACTGGACCGGCCAGTGCACCACCTCGACTTCGAGACCTTCGCGCCCGCGATCCCGCGCTTTGCCGGCACCTGCGCTTATGATCCGGTGCCGTTCCTGTTCTCCGTCCACACCGAACACCAGGGCAAGCCCCTCCTGCGTGTGGAATATCCCCACGAGACCGCCAGCGACCCGCACCAGGAGCTCGCGGATCGCTTGATCGAAGCGCTGGGACGCGAGGGCAGTGTCTGCACTTGGTCAGGGTACGAGGAGCGCGTGCTTCTTCCCATGGTCGGATCGACAGTTAACATCGAAGTCACTGCATGCGCCGTGTGTGCGAAGACCTTGGTGGCACAAAGGAGAAAGCGAAGATAAGCTCACTGCGGACGACACGATGTACTGGTGCGCCTTGGCGACGCTGTTGGAAGCTGGTGTGACGGGCAATTGGGCTGCGAGATCGGACACTTAAGCTGGGACGAGAAGCTGGATATCACCGGCGACTGACTGCGAGGGACATACGGTATCTCCTGCTATTTGGTGAATGGAGCGCTGCTGACCCGGCAGCCCGTCGGAGATGGAGGATGAGCTAACTGAATGCGAGCGGTTTCGGTGGTATGACAGGCCCCTCTGACTTCCCGCCACCATGTAGGAAGGACATCAGGTACACGCAACGAGTAGTTTGAGTGTTGGCGGCACCAGTACGAGTAACTCGGCAACTTAGACAGCAACAATTGGCCGTCCAGCGCTCGAGATAGTAAAGGCGATTGCGTCTTAGTTCATCCAGTAAACGAGACAATAGTTGGATTAGACACATAGTGGAAGGAAGTATCCGTGTCACCAAAGCATGAGAAGGAAACAAGAGGCGCATGGATAGTTCACCATGCGCGAAAAATCTCAATGGATATGCATGGCGCGGCAGAATTTCCGGTGCTTGATGAAGCCGGGAAAGCGGCCGAGCTCCTTATGCGTTTGGGTGCGAGCGAGACGTCTGTATTGAATGCCGATGAAGTTAAGGCAATTGCCCGATCAATAAACTTGAATGTGAGAACTGAGCTTCGACACTATTTGGAACTACTGCAGACTAAGCGATTAATCGACACCTCCAATAAGGAAGTACAAGTGCTTGGCGTGAGCACTAGACACGTATTGCGTCACGCGTCTGATATTTTCGAGGATTCAACCCCAACAAATCGCGAAGTTGCCGCAATCGACATCAGCGAACGAGCATCGCAGTCTCCAGTCCTCTTCAAAGAGGCGCATGAGTACATTGGCGATTCCTATAAATTAAAGGCAAGCGACACTAGGGATTTTATCCGACGCGCCGCAGAAATTGGGTTCGTTGACCAAGAGGGCGACGATACGTCGAACGTTGTTCTCTTTAATGGTAATCTGTTCAAGCGTGACGCCGTCAAGAAATCACAAAAAGTCTGGGCATCGCTATCGACCGATGAGCAAGCCAAATTTTCTGAGGTTAATCAATTCATTACGAAAAGAGGTTGCGTAGATGCAGAGGCTTGTGTGAGACGGCTGGGAAAGCCGCTATTTGAGAAGTTAAGAGCAGCGGGGGTGTTAGAGGTAAACATTGTGTCGAACGAGAGGGGTGAGCACGCGTTTGTCACTCTGCCGGGTTCTTTCCATAAATTCGTCAATCCAATGATTGATGATAGTTTTGACATGGCAAAGGCGCTTGTTTCGGCGCTTTCGTACGGAATGCATTTTAGAAAAGCGTCATCGGGGCGAATCTTTAGCGTTGATATGATCCTAAAGGCCCTAATTGGCGGGCGTAGAATTGGTCCTGCGACAGCAATTGGAGCGGACTATAGAGTGTTGGAGCAGAATAGGGTGGTGAAGCTAACCCATGCTAGCGGCGACATGTACCATATGAAATTGTTGAAGCATGAAATCGGACAACTGGCACTAGAAGTATTGAGACAGGGTGACGGCAATGCTGAATCCATAAGAAATCTACCAAGCGTCCCCATGATTGGCTATATTGGACCAGAGAGTTCGCGCGAACGCGTGCGCAAAATGCAGTCGAAGCCAAGCAAGAATCATACCCACGACATATTGAGTGCGCTGCGAGGAGGGAGATCAATCTAATGGCTTCTCGAGCTGTGAAAAAAGGACACTTCACCGAGGAATTGCTTCGCGGATACTTTCTTCGTGCGGGGCTGTACGTGGTCCGGAGTATTCCGTTGAAGATCGAAGGGGAAGATTTGACAGACGTAGATATCTGGCTTTACGAGAAGTCGACCGGATCCTCTCGTAGAAGGCAAATAGTAGATGCTAGGTCCCGAACAAAACCCAAGGCTATAGAACGCTTGTTTTGGACAAAGGGTCTCGCTGAACTTCTGGAAGTAGATGGAGCGTATGTTGCAACAACGGATACAAGACCTTTACTTAAGGAGATGGCCCGAAGATTGGGAGTTTCAATCCTTGATGGGACGGATATCAAACGAATGAAGGACAGTAAAAAGGTGTTGTTTCCGGAAAGGATTCATGAGGAAGATGTAGTTGCAGCGATTATGGAAGTTGATGAATCGCACGGGAATAGGGAACTTCAACGACAGTATCAAGATATGAAGGCCGCGCTCATTGATTCGTTCGGTCCCGGTACAGTCAATCGATCACTTGAGCATTTCGCTCACTTTTCGCGGGCGTTGACTAGCAGCCATCCAGATGGGCGAGCCGCTGCAGTTGCACTTCGTCTGTCATATGTCGCAGCATCCTTTGTGGCGATAGCGATTGATTCTGTTTTAACCACCGTATCATTCAAGTCCAATGACGAAAAGAGAAGAACTATTGTAAACGTAGTCAGGTATGGCGATGATGACGAAAAAAGAGGGTTAGAGAAAGTCCGGGTGGCTGCGAGATTGGTTGAAATGTATGCGCCGAATGGAGCGGCGTTGTCCCAAAGTATAAGTAGCTCGGTTAAGAGCGACTATGATAGCGTGCCGGCAGAGGGGATAGCGGATTTTGTTCTCACACATGTTAAATCCGGCGGATTGTTTCAATTGGCGCGTGATATGGATCTCCGGGCATTTTCTGGCGACTTATTGGGGTATGATGGTTTGTCAGTAGCGGAACGAGCATTGTTGGGAGTTCTTCTGGATTTCTCGGATGTTGATAGGCAGGCATTTGCTCGTGGTTGGAAATGCCGATATGTTGTTGACACCCCCCTGTTGCAGTTGGAGGAAGGGTGAGTCTATTTGACAGTTTCTGAAATTCGGAACTGATTGTTACAGAGGCATGAATTACGACTGAAAACGTTGCTTTGGAAAGATCTAACCGATGGATTACAGATCAGCGTGCCGGTGAACATGGATGGCGTTGTAGTTTGGCTAGCTGCTGACAGAAGCACTGCTCCGGTTCTCTGAGTGATGTTTCAAAAGTTACTGTTCGTAGTATGACTTGTCCTTTCCGAAGCGCCACTCCCGAATACGCTGCCAGTAATATTAGAGGCTGACTTCTTCTGTCTTAGTGGTCTTGGGCTTGCGGAGGTTCGGACCATCTCCATTGCCCGCTTGCCAAAGAACGGGTGGAGATAACGTGCTGTCATCCAGTTTGAGTTTGATTACCGATGCCCACTACCATCGGACTACACCGTATTATCGGGAGCAGTAAGTCGCTGTGCCTCAAAGAGTTGCAGACCAAAGCTCAGGCGAGTATCGCTCTAATATCCCCGGCGGCTCCGCCACGGATTCAACGGCTTGGGTTTCGATTCTGGGATTGAGTGGTGCAGGTTCGAACGTTGTCCGGCCCTACAGCCGATCCTTGATGCGTTGGCACAGGATTGGACGGACCTCGCGGTCGACTGTGAGATACCACCTCGGATTGAGTGGAGTGCGCTGACGCACTTCACCGTCGACGCACCGCTTTTCGAGGTGTCGTTAGGGTTTTCTGGCAAGCACTACGTAGCGGCGCGTCCGATAGAAATGCTGACCAGATGTCCGATAGCGAGTTGTTACCATTTAGTTAACGTTGGGACATTAGTGTGCGGCGAACTGAAGTCCTGCATCGCCGGTATCAGCCTCATGGGCGGCTCGACGGATACGGATAATGCCACAGCGGTGGCCGAATTCAGCATCTAGGCCAGTCCAGACGCCGCCCACATCGTGTTCCGCAGCGGTGTTCCCATCCGCATGGTGGGATTCAATGTCACCAGACAAGTTTCGGCCACACCCACGAGACGGCAGGCTATCCGCGCTGGACAGCCGTACGGCGCGCGCCGTGGCGGAACTGTCGACTATTTCAGCGACTGCCTGCGGCGCTACGGGCCTTTCAACCAGACACGTTAACTCCTTGTTCATGAGGCCGTACATCATGGCCCATGAGGATCGGCTCTCGACATCTGGCGGCGACGACGGTTGATTGGCTGAAGGCAGCACGCGGTCGTCCCTGGCGCGGGGCTTGTGCGAGCACGAGGACTGGCGCAACGCGAAGAGCGTCCTGTGTCTTGCCTCGGCGCGCGCGGCCCTGCCCGGTCTCGCCTCGTCGCTCGACCTCGTCCTACCGGCCCCGCGGCCTCATGCCCTCAACAGCGGCATCGTCGAGCGGGACTATCCCGGCAGGCCGCTGGAGTGTGCCCTCGAGGACCTCGGCGAGGTCGCCGTGGAGCCGGTGGCCGACGGCGGGGACAGGCGCCTTGCGCGCTCGATGATGGCGACCTGGCATCCCGAGGGCGAGGCCCGCTGTCCCGGGGCCCGCATGAGCTACTGGATCACCTCATCGCGCCACGGCCGCCTCGGCGGCCGGTTGGCAGCAGAAGGCGCGCGACCGCTTCATCGGCTGGTCCTAGGGAGCCCGTGACGCCCATCTCGCCGAGGTCGTCAACAACGATCGCTTCCTGCTGCTGCCTTCGGTCATGGTGAAGGGACTGGCCTCCCATGCCCTGGCCAGGCCTGCGCCCGGCTGGCCGGGGACTGGTACGGCGAGTACGGCGTGACGCCGGTTCTGGCCTACACCTATGTCGGTCCCGGGCACGCCGGCACGAGCTACCGGGCGGCGGGCATGGCAGCGCTGTGCGGAAGCGACATCGGGCACGCCTCCCGGGGCCGACGGCCAGGGCGTGCGGCGCAGCGTGTGGATGAAGCCCCTGGCGCCCGACTGGCGCCGCGAGCCCGAGCGTGTCATGGGCCAGGCTCAGCCCCTGGCCGGCGGCGGCGAGACCGACTGGGCGCGCCGCGAGTACGGCCGCAGCGACGCGCGCATCCGCGGGCGTCTTGTCGCCATGGGGCGCGCGTGGAACGATCGTCCCGGAGAGATCCTGCCGGTGATCTTCCCCGGCGAGGCGGAGCAGAGGGCGGCCTGGCGGCTGTTGTCGAACGCGAAGGTGACGATGGATCATATCCTTGAGGGGCATCGGGAGGCGATGGTGGAGCGCTGCCACCTGGTTCTTGCCGTCCAGGAGACGACGTTCCTCAAGTACGACGGCCTGGAGGCGACCGAGGATCTCGTCGCCATCGGCGGCGGCTCGGGCACCCCTGGCATGGCGGCCCATGCCGGGCTCGCCTTCACCGAAGGCGGCTGTGCCCTGGGCCTGTTCCATCTCGACGCCGGCTTCCGCGTGCCGCCGTGTCTCGAGCCAGACGACAGGGAGAGCCGGCGCTGGCTGGACGGCTACGACAGGGCGGCGGAACTGGCCGCGGCCTGTCCCGCGACACGGGTGCTGGTGATCTGTGACCGTGAAGGCGACGCCTGGGACCTGCTGGAGAAGGGCGCCGGGCACACGGTCGGTCTTCTGGTGCGCGCCAGCCGCTCGACACGGCGCCGTGTGGTCACCGCAACGGGGCCGCGGGACCTGTGGGAGCACATGGCCGACGAGCCGTGCCTCGCCACCAAGCGGATCGACATCGCAGCCTGCGGAGGCCCGCGCCGCCGCCAAGCGCGCACGGGCGTTCGCCTCGAGGTCCGCGCCGCACGGGTCGACCTTGCCCCGCCGGGCAGGAAGCCCAGGGCGCCGCCGCCGCTGCCGATGATGGCCGTGCAAGTCACGGAACCCTCGCCACCGGCGGACCGCGATCCCCTCGACTGGATGCTGCTCACCACCGAGGGTGAGCAGTGCAGCCGATGCCCTCAAGACCGTCTCCTTCTACGAGAGGCGCTGGCTGATTGAAGAGTACTTCAGCGCCCTGAAGGTCGGCACACGGATCGAGGACCGCCGCCTCGACCAGGCCGACGACCTGCGCAAGTGCCTGGCCTTCGACGTCATCACCGCATGCCGCGTCATGACCAGCGGGCGTCTAGCCCGCAGCCAGCCCGAGACGCCGGCAAGCCGCATCGTCCACCTTTGACGAGATCACGGTCCTGAACATCTACAGGACCAGCAGGCAGTGCAAACAGCGTGCGCCTCCCGACAGCGAACCGACCATCGAAACCTTCGCTATCGAGGTGGCACGCATGGTAGGCTTCATTCCCGGAAAGCGCCAACCCCTGCCGGGAACCGGGAAACTGTGGCAGGGCTACAGGATCCTCCTCACTTTCGTCGAAAACTACCGAAACATGCAGGAACTCGATATGCTGAAACAGCCGGAGTCAAGAGTGTCTGGTTGAAAGGCTATGGGCTGTCCGGCGCTTCCATGCATGATCCCCTCGCGGTCTCGGCACTGGCCGACCCCGGAGTCCTGAGATTCGAATCAATGCAGGTCGACAATCGAATTTGAGGGCGAACATATCTACAGCATGACCGTCTGCGACCGGCGCCATCTCGCGCCCGGGTCGGCCGTCCGCCAGCGCGCGTCGCTGGGACGCTCCAACGCCAAGGTTGCGGTTGCCGTGCAGCCCCAGCGCTTCTGGGAACGGTTCATCGAGGTGGTGACGACCTATCCATGAGCGCGTCCGGATACGATGCCGATGGAATCCTGAAGGGCCCGGAAGGCGTCGACATGCCTGTAGGCATTGACATCGCTCAGGTCCGGATGTGGGCAGGCAACGAACGAACCCCACCTATCCAAGTCCTGTTGCATTTGCGGAAAGCAGTGCCATCTGCGACTCTGGCACGAAACCCGTAGTAGTAGCTTCCGAATACGTGCGGAGGGTTTGCCTTGTCCAGATACGGGGAACTAGTCTTGGCGCATTATGACGGTCACGCGTAACCCACGCACGACCTGCGAGTTGAATCGGGGCGGATGATACACGAGGTCGGATGAATGGTGCCGCAATCTATAATACCACTCGGCGAACCTATCGGGCTTGATCCCGTCCTCCCAGGAAAGCGCAAGCGTGGCTAGGCTTTCCATCGGATAGTCGGGATTTACGATGGCGGTGCCGGGGAAGCAACACACGCGTTTTGTCCTCTGACCGGCGAATACCGTGGGAGGCAGGCGAGCAACGGGAAGCAACCACGTGTCGCGAGCCAAGTTGGGAACGTCCCTCAGCAGCTTGTGCGTCAAAACATAGAAGGGAAAAACATAGTAAACTGCACTGGGATCTTGGACAGCTAGGTTGCACAACGCTGTGTGCTGGTGTCTGGCTAGAGTGAATTTGTAAGGCAGGTTGTCCGAGGGGCCTCTGGGGGCTTTAAACTGAAAGGCAAATATTCGGGCACGATCTGGTAACCGAGCGAAAAAGTCGACACCCGTCCTGTATTCCTCCTGCTGCGTGACGCCTCGCAGGTACGCCTTTGGCATGTTCAACGGACCGCGCAGGTGGGCGAGCAACTCTGCACCGACGTTTAGCTCAAGAGACTTTTCGGAGACCTTCATAGATGCCTCCTGGAGCGACATGACTTTGCGGGAGTTCTCGGCCGGAGTGTACAAGTTATGTGCGAGCAGATTTTCATGGCCTTTGGAGCTCTTGCTGACGTGGGCACAGCGCGAAATTAATATGTCGAGTTATCCGACCTGCACTGTTTGTCTCGACGTCTCAGATATAGCTAGCATCTGTCCGGGCGGCGGAGCGCGACTTCGGCCACGATAGACTATAGACTCGAGTCGCTTGAACAACTGAAAGTCTTCAGTTAGATGCTTGAGTGCTTACATGCATAACCTGCCAACGGCTTCAAGTTCATCGGATTTCATTTTTCTCGTTCTTCTCCTCGAAGTGATGAGTCTAGTCGCTTCAATTAGAGAAGGTCCCTTGGGGCTTGTTTCGGTATAGCATCTAACTTGATGCGCGTGTCATCAGTCGACCACTTGGTGTGTCCTCCGATACTAGTGTTGTGTCCCGGAAACAACTGAGCAAAGTCTTTCGATTTTTGAAAGGATCGAGTCGGCTGTTGCGACCCACACGAAGGGGCTTGTCCGGACATTGTAGTGTTCGACGAAGGCGTTGATCTTGTGCACCAGTTGCTTGACGTTGGAGAACGATCCGCGGCGGATGGCCTGCTGGGTGATGAGCCCGAACCAGCGCTCCACCTGGTTGATCCAGGAGGCGTAGGTCGGGGTGTAGTGCACGTGATAGCGCTGTCGCCGGGCCAGCCAGGCCCTGACCTTGGGATGCTTGTGGGTGGCGTCGTTGTCGACCACGAGATGGACGTCGAGATGGGCCGGCACGCTGGCGTCGATATGCCGCAGGAAGGAGAGGAACTCCTGATGCCGATGGCGCTGCTTGCACGGGGTGAGCACTTCTGCGGTGGCGATATCGAGGGCGGCGAACAGGGTCGTGGTGCCGTGGCGGACGTCGTTGTGGGTCACGCCTTCGACGTAACCGAGCCCCATGGGCAGCATCGGCTGGGTGCGCTGGAGTGCCTGGATCCGGGTCTTTTCGTCGACGCACAGCACCACGGCGTGATCGGGCGGGTTGAGGTAGAGCCCGACGATGTCGCGCACGTTCTCGATGAAGAACGGATCGTTGGAGAGTTTGAAGTGGCGCTGGCGATGCGGCTGGACGCCGAACAGGTCGAACCAGCGCTGCACGGTGCTCTTGGAGATGCCGGTGTGCTCGGCCATGGAGCGTACGCTCCACTGCGTGGCGTTGGGCGGCTCGACCCGCAAGGCGGTGTTGATCACCTCGGCGACGCGCTCGTCCTCGTGGGTTCGGGGCCGCCCGGAGCGGAGTTCGTCGTAGAGACCCTCGATCCCGTGTTCGCGATATCGACGTCGCCACTTGCCGACGGTGATGTTGCTCAGCCCCATGCGACTGGCGATGGCAACGTTTGACTCGCCTTCGGCGCAGGCCAGCACGATCTGAGCCCGTCGCACGATGCCGTGGGGGAGCGAACGGGACCGGGCGACGCTGAGCAGTTGGTTCCTCTCTTCGACATCCAGGACGATGGGAGCGACGGGGCGACCGCGAGGCATGGCGGATCTCCAGGTTGACCACGCCATTATTATATCGTTTATTTGTGGGACGTGACACTAGCTTCCTCTTCGTCATGGTCAGTTTTTCTGATATGGTGCAAGGCTTGCGGCAATAACACTCATTGTAGAAGTGACTTTTGCGGTCACCCAGTCATTCAATGCTTGTGATTTTGGAAGTGTAAAATGTATAATACGTGAAGGAATCAATTTCCGACCATAGTGAAAGCGCCATCGCTCTGCATGCAGAGTGGCTGCCGTCAACACTAGTGTCACCATGTTGATTTCGTGTCCTTCCTTCGGGAGAAGCACCAAACAGTCATCATTGACAGCACACGGTTCCAATTGAACGAAAGCTTCACCGATGCTACCTGTTTGAGCCACAGTGACGAAACTTGGCACTAGTGCATAGGGAAAATCCAGCCATCCATAAGTACCGTTGTAGTTTTCCGTTGGCGAGATGATTAGCGTATTACCAGGGCTTAAGCCTTCGCGGGAATGCAGTTCCTTTATGCCGTAGAAAATGTCAAACTCCTTTCCTATGGTTCCTTCGCCGGATTGGAGTTTCCGGGCGTTGGCGAGACGGGTAGCACTGAGAAGATTGCGGTAAGGAATCAGGTCTAACTCGCCAGCTATGATAGCTGCTCTTTGCTTCACGATCTCCGCAGCATATCGTGTATAGAACGACGCCATGCGACGGAGTTGAACATCTACAGCGGAATAAATTTCACCCTCGTCGGAAACGGCTGACGCAATGTAAGCGCCAGCTGACCATTCCGCTCTGCCCGAAACGCCGCTTACTCCGCAGAAGCCCGGTAGATCGCACTTATTCTCGATAGCCTCAATAGCGCCCGGGACCTGATTGGGCTCGTTTGAACGGCTCACGCGCGCACTCTTCCGCAAGACAAGGCCATCATGATGGAGGCGGACAAAAACAGTCTTTCGCGATGGACGATTTGCGCGACCCTTTTCCAGTAGGACAATGGACGTCGTGACCGAGGCGAACGGCTGGAATAATTCATCCGGTAGCTGGCAGACAGCCAGAAGAGAGTTCGAATCCAATATTCGTTGCCGCCACTGTCCCTTGTCGCCTCTCGACAGTAGACTTGATGGCACAATAACGGCCAGCTTGCCACCTAGCCGCAATCCTTCCAGTCCACGTTCGATGAAAGTTTCGACAGGGGTATCAGTTTTCTTGTGTGGGTATGGTGGATTCATGAGTGCCACTGTGGCTTCACCGACTGGAAAATCAACGAGACTCAAAGAATCGGCTTGCCGAATTCGGTTTAGTCCATCGCCGCGCAAGATCATGTTCGCCGCGCACAGAGCCGCAGTGACAGGTTCGCTCTCGAATCCGATAATGCGTTCCTGAATCACTTTCACCATGTCAGCACGTGACAAATGCTCGACTTTAACCAAACGATCCATGTAGGCAACGAAAAATCCGCCGGTCCCGCAAGCGATATCTAGGAGCATGTCCTTGCTGCCCGCATTACATAGATCAACCATCATTCTGGCAATATGGCGTGGCGTGAAATATTGCCCAATCGTATTTCCTCCAGTATAACGGAAGAATGTCTCATAGATTTGACCAAGATAATCGTGCTCTGCGGTCAGAACCGTGACATTCAATCGTTCCAGGATTGTGGCGATCCGTGAGGCTCTCTCACCTAGTTTTCTGTTCGCTTCGTCAAGGCGGAGACTGTTGGAAAGATTGGCCTTTCCGGTAGCCATGAATGCATCGCGGCAGCCGGAATTGATATCCCGCAGAATGTATCGGGTGTCTCTTCGAATGTCGCCACGAGTGTGCCATAGTGCCAGCATCACGGCAGCGACATGTGACGGGCGAAACTCGTCTTTGATGTCGGCCTCACGGAGCAGCCGGTTGATTTCGTCCGCCTTTTCCGCAAGAACTTCGACTGGTGGAATGCTTGGCCGTATCTCAGCCGGTGCGCCACTGGTGATTAAGCGACGGCAGTCGTCTCTGGCGGGAATCCAGTTGATTGGGTAGCCGTCGTAGGTGATCGGACGCCACGCGTTTTCGTCCTTCCTGGAAACGCGTATCCGGAATTCATCGCCATCCGTCCCGGCCAAACCGATGGCAAGAACAGGAAAACCGGATTTGATCAATGCCGCCCCGTAATCTTCCGCTTCTCCTAGCGCAGTGCCGATGTCTTCTGCCACTGCCTTTGTCTCGATCACGGCCAGAGGTCCACCGGTCTCACCATCCATGAGGATTGCTTCGGGAACACCTGCTCCTACCCCAGATTTACTAGCACCGGAAAGGGCTTTGGCAAGTCTCTCATCGGAACGGTACTCATGTTGAAGGTATAGATCACCTTGCGGTGGCTTGCGCTCGTTCCAACCTTGCGAAGTCAACAGATCATCAAGCAACCGTTCTGCCCGGCGTTCTGATCTGCGTGTGACAGGTGAGGCAGGCATCAAACTGTCCGATCAAGCGACCATGTCCGTGTCGCAAACACTCTTGCTGACGGTTGCACGGACGCGGAAGTGCATCTGGTCAATGGTATCCACGTTCCGGAGGTTGCTCCGTCCGATGAACCTAGCGACGTACCGGGTATACCAGTCGAAGTGTTCTTCGAACAAGTAGTGGAACGTCCTGCGGTTCCCTTTGAAGAGACTCCGGAAGCCCTTCACGCCGTTGATCAGCACGTCAGCCCCGATGTACTCACCATCACCGCACTTGACTGTATCGCGCGCGCGCAGGAGGCCGTTGCGGGCTGGGGCTTTGTCCGTGTAGACGGTGGCGGCATTCTCGGCCCTGTCGGCAAACTTCTTGAGAGTCACGGTATCCGTCCGTCCCACGACCGCCGCACTGGTCTCCTTAGTCTCCCGCTCCTTCACTCCGCCAGCAATGGTCTTTCCGATGCTCCCGCGACCGATGAAACACTTTCGCTTCTTGGCATGCATATTCTTGTGCTTTCTGCTCACGGCGGTCTCATCGGCCTCGTCCGGACCGGGGAATAGCTTGCCAGGCCCACCCAAGAAGCCTTCCCGGATGCGCAACATAGAGAACTATGCCGTCCCTTGCCTGATACCGACCTCACGATACAGCCTCATGCTCGATGTACCTTTGATGCCGGTCGTCATCATGTAGAAGGTAGTTACCCACTTCTGGAGGCCGACCTTGCTTGACTGCATTGTGGTCCCCTTCCAAAGTGCGTCCAGTCGTCGCAGTAACGCTATAGCATGGTCTTGCGGTTGGCAATCACAGCAACGCCCGTCGACCGGCGCGTCGACACGCTTTGGATGTCGGTTTCCTAGATTGCCGGTGTCAACATCTTCTTCAACTTCTGGATACTCAGTTCGACCGTGCCCGCACGCGTCTCCCAGACACAATTGCGGTAGCTGTTGCGCTGCTTGATCCGCTCCGGTGTGAGTTCGCCATACGTGGCATCAACCAGACCCTAGACCGAAGTTCCCTCTGACTTCAGCCTCAGAATCACGTCAAGCGGTTGATCCTGTTGGTAAAATGGTGATGTGGTGGTGTAAAGATGTTCCCATGTAACAGTGATGCTTTCTGTCGACATGGCTCGTCTGGTTGCCCATATAAGTTGCCATGTACGTCGACATCGTCCCCAACCGCAGCTCTCCCCCCGCCGTCCTCCTGCGCGAAGGATGGCGCGAGAACGGCAAGATCAGGAAGCGCACCATCGCCAACCTCTCCTCATGGCCCATGGAGAAGGTCCTGACCCTGCGGCGTCTCCTGAAGAACGAGCCCCTCGTCGGCCGCGACGAGGCCTTCGACATCGTCCGCTCCCTGCCCCACGGCCACGTCGCCGCGGTGCTGGGAACCGTGAAGAAGCTGGGCCTCGACAGGCTGATCGATCCGAAGCCCTCGCCACGGCGCAACCAGGTGCTGGCCATGATCGCGGCGAGGATCCTCGAGCCCGCCTCGAAGCTCGCCACGGCCAGGGGCCTGGCCGAGGCCACGGCGCTCAGCACCCTGGGCGAGGTCCTCGATGCGGAGCTCGACGAGGACGACCTCTACGGCGCCATGGACTGGCTCCTCGAGCGCCAGAAGAGGATCGAGCGGGGTCTGGCGAAGCGCCACCTCGGGGAGGGCTGCCTGGTGCTTTACGATCTCACCTCGGTGTGGATGGAGGGGACGAGGTGTCCGCTGGCCCGGCGCGGTCATTCCCGGGACGGGAGACAAGGCAAGCTGCAGATCGGGTTCGGCCTGCTGTGCGACCGGGACGGCTGTCCGGTGTCGGTGGAGGTCTTCCCCGGCAACACGGCGGATCCGGCCACCGTGGCCTCGCAGATCGCCGCGCTGCGGGAGCGCTTCTCTCTCTCGAAGGTGGTCCTGGTGGGGGACCGGGGGATGCTGACCGAGGCGCGGATCCGCGAGGAGGTGAAGCCTGCGGGCCTGGACTGGATCAGCGCCTTGAGGGGACCGGCCATCCGTTCACTGGTGGAGGCCGGCGAGGTGGAGATGTCGCTCTTCGACGAGAGGGAGCTGGTGGAGATCGCCAGCGACGCCTACCCGGGCGAGCGCCTCATGGTGTGCCGCAATCCGCTGCTGGCCGAGGACCGTGCCCGCAAGCGCCAGGAGCTGCTCGAGGCCACCGAGGCCCTGCTCGAACCGATTGCCGCGGCGACGCGGCGCGACAAGCGCCGTCTCACGGGTGCCGACAGGATCGGCGAGCGGGTCGGCAAGGTCATCGGCAAGTACAAGGTGGCGAAGCACTTCACGTGGTCCATCGACGACGAGGGTATCTTCACCTGGCAGCGCGATGAGGCCGCCATCGCCGCCGAGGCCAGGCTCGACGGTCTCTGTGTGATCCGCACCAGCCTGCCGGAGAGCGAACTCGACGGTCCCGGCACGGTGCGCGCCTACAAGCGGCTGGGCTCGGTGGAACGGGCCTTCCGCAGCCTCAAGACCGTGGATCTCAAGGTCCGTCCTGTCTTCCACCGCACCGCACCCCGGGTCCGCGCCCACGTCTTCCTGTGCATGCTGGCGTACTACGTGGAATGGCACATGCGGCTGAAACTCAAGCCCGTGCTGTTCGACGACGAGGATGCCGCAGGCGCCGAGGCCCGGCGGCCGTCCGTGGTGGCGCCGGCACAGGCCTCGGCGAGCGCCCGGGCCAAGGCGGCAACGAAGACAACGCCCGACGGCGATCCGGTGCACAGCTTCCGCACTCTCCTCGGCGATCTCGCCACCATCACCCGCAACACCGCCGCACCCCGCCTGCCGGGCGCCGAACCCTTCCAGGTCACCACGCGGCCCACGCAACTCCAGAAGAAGGCGTTCGAACTCCTGGGCGTGCGCCTGGTGCGTTCCCGGTAGCGACGTACTCGATTCTTTCGAACATCAATACATTCAGCGCTTTACGCCCGACCATCGCTGGAACTTCGGCCTAGGCCTCAAGCGTCATCAGGCGCCCGGACGCGAACTCAATCATCTCGCAAAGAAGATCGTTATCGGAACTACTCTCCAACAGCGCCCGCAGGGTCATCATGTCGTAGTCGGTCAGCGTGATACTCCTCCGGTCAGGTGGACTGTGCAAGACCAACCCAAACCAGAACCACGATGGACGCATTGCGACAATCGTGAATCCCTACGACGGCGACACCGAGGCTGAAGCTTCGGTAGCCTCGTTGTGGCCACCCCCAACATCGTTAACGATCAGCTTACCCACGAGTTCGGTATGCGCCTCTGGCGCGCAGCAACGCTGTCGTGAGCCTGCTGGGAACGGACCTGCTTCAAGCTCAACATCGCGCCGGCGTTCCGGGGCGCTGGGTCGTTTCCCATGCTTCCTCGACGTGGATGTCGACCTGGGCGCGGGGTTCGGTGCGGCCGCGGATCATGTCGGAGGCCTTCTCGCCGATCATGATGGTGGGGGCGTTGGTGTTGCCGCTGGTGATCCGGGGCATGACAGAAGCGTCGGCGACGCGGAGGTGGCCGATGCCGTGCACGCGGCACTGGGGGTCGAGCACGGCCATGTCGCCGGTGCCCATGCGGCAGGTGCCGCTGACGTGGAAGTTGGTGGTGGCCGTGTCGCGGATGAAGGCGTCGATGGCGTCCCGGGTGGTGACGTCGTCGCCGGGGAGGAGCTCGCGGCCGCGGATGCCGTCGAAGGCGGGCTGGCGGAACACCTCCCGGGCGAGGTCGACGCAGGCGCGCATGTCGCGCCAGTCCTCCTCGCAGGCGAGGTAGTTGAAGAAGATCCTGGGCGCGTCGAAGGGGTCGGCCGAGCGGAGCTCGATCCGGCCGCGGCTCCTGGGGCGCAGGGGCCCCATGTGCACCGAGAACGCGTGGGGCACGGAGGCGACCTCCCGGGTCTCCAGGAACGCCGCGGGCGCGAAGTCGATCTGGATGTCGGGCCAGCGCACGCCGGCGCGGCTGCGCAGGAAGCCCACCGCCTCGCCCTGGGTGCGGGCCGCGACGCCGGTCTTGAAGAGCAGCCACTGCAGGCCGGCGAGCCAGCGCCGGGGCGGGCGGATGTGGTTCTGCAGGCTGACGGGCTCGAGGCACTCCCAGTGCATGTAGAGGCACAGGTGATCCATCAGGTTGGCGCCGACGCCGGGCAGGTGATGGACCGTCTCGATCCCGTGCTCCGCGAGGCGGTCGGCGGGACCGATGCCCGAGAGCATGAGAAGCTGGGGCGTGTTGATCGCTCCGCCGGCGAGCACGACCTCGCGCGCCGCGCCGATTGTGTGGTCCACGCCGTCCTTCCTGTAGCGCACGCCCGTCGCGCGCAGACCGTCGAGCAGCACCCGCGTGACGTGGGCGCCGGTCCTCACCTCGAGATTGGGGCGCCCGGACGCCTGGCGCAGGTAGGTTTGCGCCGTGCTCGAGCGCCGGCCCTTCCAGACCGTGCTGTCGCAGGGGCCGAAGCCCTCCTGCCGGCGGCCGTTGAGGTCCGGATTGAACGCGTAGCCCGCCTCGACGCCGGCCTGGATGAAGAGGTCGAACAGCGGCGAATCCCTGCCGGCCGACTGCACGCCCAGGGGCCCGCCGCCGCCGCGGTACGGGTCCGCACCCTTCTCGTAGGTCTCCGAGCGGCGGAAGTAGGGCAGGACATCGGCGTAGGCCCAGCCGTCGGCGCCCATGTCGGCCCAGTTGTCGTAGTCCAGCGCGTTGCCGCGCACGTACATCATGGCGTTGATCGACGACGAGCCGCCCAGCACCTTGCCGCGCTGCTGCCACATGCGCCGGTTGCCTAGCTGCGGCTCGGGCTCGCTGACATAAGGCCACTGGACCTCGCCTGCGTTGACGATGTTCATGAAGCCCGCGGGTATCGCCATGTAGAGCTGCCGGTCCGGGCCGCCCGCCTCGAGCAGGAGGACGCGGCTCGTGCCGTCCTCGCTCAACCGGTTGGCGAGCGCGCATCCGGCCGACCCGGCGCCCACGACGATGAAATCGAATGTCTCCACCATGCCTCGCTGCGGTTCCGTCACCGAATGATCATGACACGGCAGGGGGCACCCTGTTCAACCTGCCGGCGAAGGTGAGGATCACGGATCCTCGTCGCAGGAGACCGCGAATGTTCCTGGGCATCGGGGGCCGGCCGGGCGCGAAAGGATGATCCGGCTGCGGTTTCGGCGTACCCTTGGGCCCGTCCGGAATCCCTGTGGATCGGTCAGACGGAGGACTTCGAGGATGGCGCAGATCGAGCGACTCGAATCCAGGCTGCGGGACGGAGGGCCCGTGATTCTCGACGGCGCCATCGGCACCGAGCTCGAGCGGCTCGGCGCCCGCATGGACCACGGCGTCTGGTGCGCCCGGGCGCTCGCCGACCATCCTGACATGGTGCACGAGGTCCATCGCCGCTACATCGATGCCGGCGCGGACGTCATCACCACCAACAGCTTCTCGGCCACCCGGGAGGCGATGGGGCGCCACGGTCTGGCCGAGCGCTTCGAGGACTGGAACCGGCGCTCGGCGCGCATCGCCCGCGAGGAGCGCGACCGGTCAGTGCGTTCCGGGTCGGTGGCCGTGGCGGGCTCGGTGAGCAGCTACGGCCGGTTCGACGGTCTCGACATCGAGACGATGTCCGGCCACTTCCGGGCCCAGGGGGAGATCCTGGTCGAGGAGGGCGTCGACCTCCTGATCCTGGAGACCCTGGGATCGGCGGCGCGCACCGTCAAGGCCATGGTGAACGCGACACGCGATCTGGGCGTGCCCGTGTGGGTGTCGTTGAGCTGCGTTCGCGCCCGCGACACCGGTGCGGTCATGTTCGGCATCGAGGAAAGCCGCGAAGCCCCCGATGCGGTGGAGATCCACGGCCCGCTGGCCGACGCGGTGCGGGAGATCATGTCCGTCGGCGGCTCGGCCGTTCTCATGATGCACTCGGTCCGGGACGTGACCGAGGACGCCGTGAAGATCCTGCGCGCGGCCTACCCCGGCCCCGTCGGCGCCTATCCCAACGCGGGCTACTGGACGCGGCCGAACTGGACTTTCGTCGACCAGGTGACGCCTCAAGCATACCTCGCCGACGCCCGACGCTGGATCGACGCCGGAGCCGCGATCGTGGGCGGCTGCTGCGGCGTGGGAGTGGAGCACATACGCGCCCTTGCGCAGGGCCTGTAGATGGGTGCCGGGGAAGACATGGGCGGCGCCAGCCTCAACCTGGCCCTGGGCGACAAGCTCACCCTGATCAACAGGGGCTTCGTGCAGTCGCTCTGCCTGAGGTTTGCCGGCCAGAGGCAGGCCGCGGAGCTTGCCTACGCCGACAATCTCGCGGAGACCCGGCGGCTCATGCAGCTCATCCGCGAGATGCAGCGCCGGGGGCTGCCGCTCGACCCGGACGGCTTTGACGAGAGTCCCGACCGCGGCGAACCCGACTTCCAGGCGCGGGAGAACGCGGTGTGGCGGGCGGACCTGGAGCTGGCGGGCCGGAACCTGGCGTCGCTCCGGCAAGCCGGGAGCGCACTGGGACCTTCGCCGGGGCTCGACCGCCTGATCGAGGAGGGCGCCGCCTTCGTCGCCGATCTGCAGGGGAGGGCCGAAGCGGCCGGGAACCTCGCGCCGTCCGGGCCGGGTGAGCCGGCATCGGACGCCGAGGGGAGGTCGCTCGAGGACTTTCTCGATCACCTGGAGGATACCGACGAACGGTTCCTGGCCGGCGAGGCCGATCCGGCCCGGCCGGGGGACGATCCCCTGTTCGCCATGCTGAACACGGTCCTGTGCAACCAGTTCCTGGCGATCGAGCAGTTCTTCCTGCAGGGGTTCCTGCTGGAGCGATGCGGCGAGAAGGCGCTCGGCGAGGCGAGGATCGGGCATTCCGTCGACGAGATGACCGGTGCGTTCCGCATCGCGCAGCACATCATCGTGCTGGGATCCACGCCGCGCCCGGTGTTTCTCCGGGGCATGCGGCTGCCCCACCGCGTGAAGGTCGGCACCGGTCCGCTGGAGGCCGTCCGCCACGATCTCGAGCTCGTGGACAATCTCATCGCCGCTCTCGAGGATGCCAAGGCATCGGCGGAGCCGAAGACGGCCGGCATCCTCCGCCTTTCCCTTAAGCCGAAGTTCCCCCTGATTTTCAGCTGATACTCGGGTCAAGTCGTTGATTCGGCGTGGCTTGTCTGCTTATCCGGTCGTTGTAGTGTACCCATGTATTGATGTAGATAATGCTTGACATATGGAGGCGTGGTGCCTATAGTCAGTAGCCATGTACATCGAAGCCGTCCCCAACCGTTCATCCCCGCCCGCCATCCTGTTGCGCGAATCCTGGCGCGAAGACGGCAAGGTCAAGAAGCGCACCCTCGCCAATCTCTCCAGGTGGCCCTCCGCCCTCGTCGAGGGACTGCGCATCCTGCTCAAGGGAGGCACCGCCGTGCGGCGCCTCGACGAGGCCTTCGACATCGTCCGTTCCCTGCCCCACGGCCACGTCGCCGCGGTGCTGGGAACCGTAAGGAAGCTGGGCCTCGACAGGCTGATCGATCCGAAGCCCTCGCCACGGCGCAACCAGGTGCTGGCCATGATCGCGGCGAGGATCCTCGAGCCCGCCTCGAAGCTCGCCACGGCCAGGGGCCTGGCCGAGGCCACGGCGGTCAGCACCCTGGGCGAGGTCCTCGATGCGGCGTTCGACGAGGACGACCTCTACGGCGCCATGGACTGGCTCCTCGAGCGCCAGGAGAGGATCGAGCGGGGTCTGGCGAAGCGCCACCTCGGGGAGGGCTGCCTGGTGCTTTACGATCTCACCTCGGTGTGGATGGAGGGGACGAGGTGTCCCCTGGCCCGGCGCGGTCATTCCCGGGACGGGAAGAAGGGCAAGCTGCAGATCGAGTTCGGCCTGCTGTGCGACCGGGACGGCTGTCCGGTATCGGTGGAGGTCTTCCCCGGCAACACGGCGGATCCGGCCACCGTGGCCTCGCAGATCGCCGCGCTGCGGGAGCGCTTCTCGCTGTCGAGGGTCGTTCTGGTGGGGGACCGGGGGATGCTGACCGAGGCGCGGATCCGCGAGGAGGTGAAGCCTGCGGGCCTGGACTGGGTCAGCGCCTTGAGGGGACCGGCCATCCGTTCACTGGTGGAGGCCGGCGAGGTGGAGATGTCGCTCTTCGACGAGAGGGACCTGGTGGAGATCGCCAGCGACGCCTACCCGGGCGAGCGCCTCATGGTGTGCCGCAATCCGCTGCTGGCCGAGGACCGTGCCCGCAAGCGCCAGGAGCTGCTCGAGGCCACCGAGGCCCTGCTCGAACCGATTGCCGCGGCGACGCGGCGCGACAAGCGCCGTCTCACGGGTGCCGACAGGATCGGCGAGCGGGTCGGCAAGGTCATCGGCAAGTACAAGGTGGCGAAGCACTTCACGTGGTCCATCGATGACGACGGTGTCTTCACGTATGAGCGCGATGAGGCCGCCATCGCCGCCGAGGCCAGGCTCGACGGCCTCTATGTGATCCGCACCAGCCTGCCGGAGAGCGAGATCGACGGCCCCGGCACGGTGCGCGCCTACAAGCGGCTGAGCTCGGTGGAACGGGCCTTCCGCAGCCTCAAGACCGTGGATCTCAAGGTCCGTCCCGTCTTCCACCGCACCGCACCCCGGGTCCGCGCCCACGTCTTCCTGTGCATGCTCGCGTACTACGTGGAATGGCACATGCGGCTGAAACTCAAGCCCGTGCTGTTCGACGACGAGGACACGCAAGGCGCCGAGGCCCGGCGGCCGTCCGTGGTGGCGCCGGCACAGGCCTCGGCGAGCGCCCGGGCCAAGGCGGCAACGAAGACAACGCCCGACGGCGATCCGGTGCACAGCTTCCGCACTCTCCTCGGCGATCTCGCCACCATCACCCGCAACACCGTCGCACCCCGCCTGCCGGGCGCCGAACCCTTCCAGATCACCACGCGGCCCACGCAACTCCAGAAGAAGGTGTTCAAACTCCTGGGCGTGAAGCCATGACGTACCCAGTAACGCGCCACTGAAGCCTATCGAATGTCACTCATATCAACCACTTGCGCTTGATCGGCGCTGGAACTTCGGCTTAAGGCGGAAAGGAACGCGCGGCGGCGGCTTTGCGGCGAGCTCGAGAGGCTCTCGGAAGGCGCAGCGCCGCCGCCGCCGGGCGGCCGGTTCGACACGATGCTGCGGCGCTGGGCGGTCGCGTGACGCTGAATGCCAGGCCGCGGGTCCGGCGGAGGCTCAGGCGCGGGTGCCTCCGACCGTCAGGCCCTCGATGAGCATGGAGGGCTGGCCGACGCCCACGGGCACGATCTGGCCCTCCTTGCCGCAGCTTCCGATGCCCGGATCGAGGCGCATGTCGTTGCCGACCATCGTCACGTGCCTGAGCGCCGACGGGCCGTCTCCGATGAGCGTCGCGCCCTTGACCGCGGGACCCACCCGGCCGTCCTCGATGAGATAGGCCTCCGAGGCGGTGAAATTGAACGTGCCGCTGACGATGTCGACCTGTCCGCCCGCGAAGTTGACGGCGTAGAGGCCGTTGCCGACCGACTCGATGATCTCCCGCGGGTCGCGGTCGCCCGAGAGCATGCAGGTGTTGGTCATCCTCGGCATGGGCTGATGGGCGTGACTCTGCCGCCGGGCGTTGCCGGTGCTGCGGCCTCCCATCAGCCGCGCGTTCATCCGGTCGCACATGTAGCTCGTCAGGATGCCGTCCTCGATGAGCACCGTGCGCTCGGTCGGCGTGCCCTCGTCGTCGACGGTCAGCGAGCCGCGGCGTCCCTCGATCGTGCCGTCGTCGATGACGGTGACACCCGGCACCGCCACCCGCTCGCCCATGAGCCCGGAGAACGCCGACGTCTTCTTGCGGTTGAAGTCGCCCTCGAGGCCATGTCCCACGGCCTCGTGCAGCATGACCGCCGGCCAGCCGGGGCCGAGCACGACGGGCATTTCGCCGGCGGGGGCATCGACCGATTCGAGGTTGACGAGGGCGATGCGCAGGGCCTCCCCGGCATGCTCCTTCCACGCCTCCTCGCCGATGAACTGCCGGTAGGGCATGCGGCCGCCGCAGCCGTGGTACCCCGATTCCATGCGGTCGCCGGAGCGCGCCACGCAGCTGATCCCGACCGACACGAGAGGCCTGACATCGGTCACCATCGAGCCGTCGGGACGCAGGACGGCCACCACCTGCCAGCTGGCGAGAAGCCTGGCCGACACCTGGTGGACCCTGTCGTCGCGGCCGCGAAGCCAGGAATCGATCTCCTCGAGCAGCGCGACCTTCTCCTCGAACGACGGTTCCCCGAGCGGGTTGTCTTCGCCGTAGAGGCGGCGGTTGGTCCGCGGCGGCGCAAGCGCGGCATCGGCCGCCCGCCCGTCGATGAACCGGACCGTGCCGGCGGCGCGCCTGAGCGCGGCCTCGGAGAGTTCCGACGTGTGGGCGTAGGCGGCGGCCTCGCCAACGATGCGCCTCAGGCCCAGTCCCTGGCCGACGTTGAAATCCGCTTCCCTCAGGCGGCCGTCGTCGAAGACGAGGGATTCGGACTGGCCGAACTCGAGGAAGAGCTCGCCGTCGTCGGCCCCGTGCAGCGCCTCGCCGACGATGGAGGTTGCCCGCTCCCGGTCCATGCCGGTGCGCTCGAAGAACAGCTCGTTCGCGGAAGGCGCCGTCTCCATCGCGCGGTCTCCGTCCTGCATGGAAACACCCTACCACAGCCCGTCCGCAACGGTCGACGGGAGGCGTCCGGCGGGCTTGTGAAGCGGAACGCGGGTCGTGTATGGTCCGCCTCGTCCGGGCTGCGGGGCCGGTGCGGACAGCATCCGCTTCCCTGGGTGATTCCATCGCAGTCGACGTGTGGGGAGAGCCGCTTTGAGACGCATGCTTCTTGTGGTGACGGCCGCCATGGCCGCGGTCCATGCCATGCCGGCGCTGGCCGGCGAGGCCGTGGGAATCTCCGAGGACTGGCAGTGGGGCTTCCAGACGGCGGTGACGCCGAGCATGGCGGATGTCCACTGGCTCTACGACGTCTTCCTGTTGCCCGTGATGGTGATCATCTCGGTCTTCGTGCTGCTGCTGATGGCCTACATCATGGTGCGCTTCCGCCGCAGCGCCAATCCGAACCCGGGCGGGACGACCCACAACACCCTGCTCGAGGTGATCTGGACGGGCGTTCCGGCGCTCATCCTGATCGTCATCGCCGTCCCGTCCCTGCGCATGCTGTACGACCAGGAGACCCTGCCGGTCGCCGAGGCCGATCTCACCATCAAGATCACCGGCCACCAGTGGTACTGGAGCTACGAGTATCCCGATCACGGCGGGATCGAGTTCGATGCCTACATGCTCGGCGATGACGAGCTCGCCGAGGGCCAGCCCCGGCTGCTCGCCACCGACACCCAGGTCGTGGTGCCGACCGACAGCTACATCCGCCTCCAGATCACGTCCGACGACGTGATCCACGCCTGGGCCCTGCCGGCGGCCGGGGTCAAGATGGACGCCGTTCCCGGCCGTCTCAACGAGATCTGGATGAACATCGACACGCCGGGCACCTACTACGGCCAGTGCTCGGAACTGTGCGGCCTCAACCACGGCTACATGCCGATCATGGTCGAGGCGGTTCCTCCGGAGGACTTCGAGGCCTGGATGAGCGAACAGCAGGCGCTGCTCTCGTCCGGCGGCGATGCGCTCAGGACGGCCTCCCTCGACTGACAACCGGAACGCCCCCTGCAAGGACACCGATGAGATGAGTCAATCCCACGCGATCGAAGGTCATCACGAGCACCAGCCCACGGGTTTCCTGCGGTACCTGTATTCCACGAACCACAAGGACATCGGTACGATGTACATTGTCTACGGGTTCGTGTTCGGCCTCATCGGCTTCCTGATGTCGATGCTCATCCGCATCGAGCTGGCGTATCCCGGCGACGGCATCCTGGGCGGCGACCACCACCTCTACAATGTCCTGATCACCAGCCACGGCCTGATCATGATCTTCTTCATGATCATGCCGGTCTTCATCGGCGGCTTCGGCAACTGGATGATACCGATGATGATCGGGGCGCCGGACATGGCGTTCCCGCGCATGAACAACATCAGCTTCTGGCTGCTGATCCCGTCGGGCGTGCTGCTGGTCGCCTCGGTGTTCGTCGGCGGAGGCACCGGCGTGGGGTGGACGATCTACGCGCCGCTGTCGACCTACGGCAACCAGGGGAATCTCGCCATCGACTGCCTGATTCTCTCGATCCACCTCGCCGGCGCGTCGTCGATCCTCGGCGCCATCAACTTCATCACGACCATCTTCAACATGCGCGCGCCGGGCATGACGCTGCACCGCATGCCGCTGTTTGTCTGGGCCGTGCTCGTCACGGCCTTCCTGCTGGTCCTCTCCCTGCCCGTGCTGGCGGGTGCGATCACCATGCTGCTGACCGACCGCAACTTCGGCACCGGGTTCTTCGATCCGGCGCTGGGCGGCGACCCGGTCCTCTACCAGCACCTGTTCTGGTTCTTCGGCCACCCCGAGGTCTACATCCTCATCCTGCCGGGCTTCGGCATCGTCAGCCACATCATCGCGACGTTCTCGAGGAAGCCCATCTTCGGCTATCTCGGCATGGCCTACGCCATGGTCATGATCGGCTTCGTCGGCTTCATCGTGTGGGCGCACCACATGTACACGGTGGGCATGGGGCTCGACACGAAGGCCTACTTCGTGATCGCGACGATGATCATCGCCGTGCCCACGGGCATCAAGATCTTCAGCTGGCTGGCCACCATGTGGGGCGGTTCCATCGAGTTCAGGACGCCGATGCTGTGGGCCATCGGCTTCATCTTCCTGTTCACGGTGGGCGGCGTGACGGGCGTGCTCCTCGCCAACGCCGGCGTCGACACGGCCATGCACGACACCTACTTCGTCGTCGCCCACTTCCACTACGTGCTGTCGCTGGGCGCCGTGTTCGCCCTCTTCGGCGGCTTCTACTACTGGATCGGCAAGATGACCGGGTACCAGTACCCGGAGTGGGCCGGAAAGGCGCATTTCTGGCTGACGCTCATCGGCGTCAACATCACGTTCTTTCCCCAGCACTTCCTGGGCATGGCGGGCATGCCCCGCAGGATTCCGGACTACCCGGATGCCTATGCCGGATGGAACCTCGTGTCGTCCGTGGGTTCCTACATCACGGCCGCGGGCATGGTGGTGTTCCTCTACGTGCTCTGGCGCGTCTTCGTCGCGGGCCGGGTCCGCTGTCCGGCCAATCCCTGGGGTGACGGCGCCACGACCCTGGAATGGACGGTGCCGTCGCCGCCGCCCTTCCACACCTTCGAGGATCCGCCCTACATGGGCGCTCCCGCCCGGACCGGCCACTGACGGCAGGCCAGGGTGAACGCGATCACCGGAACGCGCGCGGCCGAGGCGGCGGGCCTCTTCGCGGCTTCGCCGCGCGACTACTTCGCGCTGCTGAAACCGCGGGTGATGTCGCTCGTGGTGTTCACGGGCGCCACCGGCCTCGTGGTCGCCGACGGCGCCCTGCACCCGGTGCTGGCCGCCGTCGCGGTGCTCGCCATCGCCCTGGGCGCAGGTGCGGCGGGTTGCATCAACATGTGGTACGAGCGCGACATCGACGCCGTGATGAGCCGCACCCGGCACCGCCCGATCCCTTCCGGCCGCGTCGCCCCGACGAGCGCGCTGGAGTTCGGGGCGACGCTGGCGGCGGCCTCGGTGATGATGATGGGAGTGGCCGTCAACTGGGTGGCCGCCGCCCTCCTGCTGATCGCCATCGCCTTCTACGTCTTCGTCTACACCGTCTGGCTCAAGCGCCGGACCCCGTGGAACATCGTGATCGGCGGCGCCGCGGGAGCGTTTCCCCCGATGATCGGCTGGGCCGCGGTGACCGGCGACGTCTCGCTGGTCGCAATCGCGCTCTTCGCCATCATCTTCATGTGGACTCCGCCTCATTTCTGGTCGCTGTCGCTCTACCGCTGCGACGACTACAAGGCGGCGGGCCTGCCGATGCTGCCGGTGACCGCGGGCGCCGGGGCGACGCGCCGGCAGATCCTGATCTACAGCGTTCTCATGCTGCCGGTCTCCCTGGCGCCCTGGGCCCTGGGTGCCGCCGGTTTCCTCTATGCCGTCGGCGCTGCCGTCCTCTCGGCGATCTTCGTGGCCGGCGCGGTCGCCGTCGCCGTGCGCAGGAACGACGCCTCGGCGCGCTGGATGTTCAGGTACTCCATCGTCTACCTCGCCCTCGTGTTCGCGCTGCTTGCGGCCGACCGGGTGCTCGCCTGAGAGATGGCCGATGACGACCTTGCCAGAAAGCGCCGCCGCCGGCGCAGTATCGCGATCGGCCTCCTCCTCGGCGCGTTCATCGTGCTGCTCTACGTCGTCTCCATCGTCCGGATGGGAGGCTGAGCGGTGAGGCTGCGCCGGGGCAAGCAGACGACGGTGATCTCGATCGTTCTCGGGATCGCGTTCATGGCGGCCCTGACGGCGTCGGCCGTGCCGCTCTACCGCCTGTTCTGCCAGGTGACGGGATACGCGGGCACGCCCCGGACCGCTTCCGAGGCGCCCGGAGCCGGCGACCCGACGCTCATCACGGTACGCTTCAACGCCGACACGGCGCGCGGGATGGCCTGGGAGTTCCGGCCGCTGCTGCGGGAAGTCCGCACCCAGGCGGGCGAGCAGGTCACGGTCTTCTACGAGGCCTCCAATCCCACGAGCCGCGAAATCTCCGGCGTGTCGACGTTCAACGTCACGCCGCTGAAGGTCGGGGAGTACTTCGCCAAGATCGACTGCTTCTGCTTCGTCGAGCAGACCCTCCAGCCCGGCGAGCGCGTCGCCATGCCGGTCACCTTCTTCGTCGACCCGGCGATGATGACGGATCCCCTGACGGCCGAGGTCCGCAGCATCACGCTGTCCTACACGTTCTTCGAGACGGAGAGGATGGCCGGGGCGGTCCGCGGCCACGGGCTCAGCGGATGACCAGGGTTTTGCCGTTCACCGACCGGACACCGGCGCCGAAGCTCAAGGAGACAGGCTGATGGCCGACCATCCCTCCACCCATCCCTACCACCTCGTCGAGCCCAGCCCGTGGCCGGCGCTCGGCGCCTTCTCGGCCCTCGTGCTGGGCGCCGGCGCGGTCGGCATGTTCGCCGATCCCGGGCGCTGGTGGATGCTCTTTCCGGGACTGGTCCTCGCCTTTACCACCATGTTCTTCTGGTGGCGCGACGTGGTGAGGGAGGCCCAGGTCGAGAAGGCCCACACGCCGGTGGTGCAGATCGGCCTGCGCTACGGCATGGCGCTCTTCATCGCCTCGGAGGTGATGTTCTTCCTCGCCTGGTTCTGGGCCTACTTCAACGCCGCCCTCTTTCCCACCGTCCAGATGGGCGGGATCTGGCCGCCCGAGGGCATCCTGACCTTCGATCCATGGGATCTTCCCTTCATCAACACCCTCGTGCTGCTGACCTCGGGCACCACCGTGACCTGGGCCCACCATGCCCTCAAGGAGGGCAAGCGCGACCAGCTGATCGCGGGCCTGTGGGTCACCGTGGTCCTGGGCGTCACCTTCACGGCCTTCCAGATCGTCGAGTACGCCGAGGCGCCGTTCGCCTTCAGCGGCGGCATCTACGGTTCCACCTTCTTCATGGCGACCGGCTTCCACGGCTTCCACGTCATCGTCGGCACCATCTTCCTCGCCGTCTGCCTGGTGCGCGCCTGCAAGGGCCACTTCACGCCGCAGCAGCACTTCGGCTTCGAGGCCGCCGCCTGGTACTGGCACTTCGTCGACGTCGTCTGGCTCTTCCTGTTCTGCTGCATCTACTGGTGGGGCGCCGGGGAGATCATGACCCACTGATTCCCCGGCTTGCGGGTGCGCCCGCCAGGAGTTCCTGCGCTCGCAGAGCCTGCGGCGGACGAGGGAGGATCGTCGCGTAGATCGGGGGCCGGAACAGCGAGGGGCCGTTGGCGGGCCCTTTCCCCGAAGACCCGGGCGGGCGCGACCGACGCACCTGGTTCCTCACCCGCCAGGTTCGCTCGCGACGGCCGTCAGTGAGCCAGTTCCTCGCGGCCCTGCCGGAGATCGTACCGCAATTGCTGTTGCGGCCAGCTCTCGGGGCTGCCGCCGAACGCCCGGGAGAATTCCCGGGCCGGCCATCGAGAGCGTGTTGCGCGAGACTTCGCGGCCCCGGTCACCGTGAGCCCGACGGGCTCGAGGCGCCGGTGCCGGATGAATGCCCCGGGACGGGGCGTTCAGGCCATGTAGGCGCCGCCGTTGACCGACAGCGTCGAGCCGGTGATGAAGCCGGCGTCGTCGTCGGCAAGGAACAGCACGCAGCGCGCCACCTCGTCAGGCTGCGCCACCCGTCCCACCGGAATGCCCGCGACGATGTGCTGCATCATCTCCTCGCTGACGTGGGCGATGAGCTCGGTGTCGACGTAGCCCGGCGCGATCACGTTGACGGTGATCCCCTTGCGGGCGTTCTCGAGAGCAAGCGCCTTGGAAAATCCCGTCATGCCCGACTTGGCGGCGGCGTAGTTCGCCACCCCGAGCATGCCCGCCTGGCCGTTGATCGAGCTGATGTTGACGATGCGGCCGAAACCCCGGCTGCGCATGCCCGCGAGCACGGCGCGGCACATGTGGAAGCACGAGTTGAGGTTGACGTCGATGACGCGCGACCAGTCGTCCGCATTCATCTTGTGCAGGAAGCCGTCGCGCGATACGCCGGCATTGTTGACGAGCACGTCGATCGCGCCGACCTGCTCCTCGACGAGCGCCACGCCCCGGGCACAGCTCTCATGGCAGGCGACGTCCCACTTGAAGGCCGGAATGCCGGTCCTGGCGGTGAAGGCCGTGGCGGTTTCGTCGTTGCCGGCATAGTTCACGGCGACGCTGTATCCGGCGCCCTGGAGGGCCTCGGCGATGGCGGCGCCGATTCCACGGGTGCCGCCGGTCACGAGAGCGTTGCGGCTCATGGTCGATGGTCCTTCCCGGTTGCGGCGCGCGTTTCAGCGCTCGACGCACATGGCGATTCCCATGCCGCCGCCGATGCACAGCGTGGCAAGGCCCTTGCCGGCATCGCGGTCCTGCATGGCATGGAGCAGGGTCGTCAGCACCCGGGCGCCCGATGCCCCGATGGGATGGCCGATGGCGATGGCGCCGCCGTTGACGTTCACCTTCTCCGGGTCGAGTCCGAGGTCCTTGTTGACGGCGCAGGCCTGCGCGGCAAAGGCTTCGTTGGCCTCCACCAGGTCGAGGTCCTCCGTCTGCCAGCCGGCCTTCTCGAGGGCCTTGCGGCTCGCCGGAATGGGTCCGGAGCCCATGATCGCGGGATCGACCCCGGCATGGGCCCACGAGCGGATCGTCGCCACAGGTTTGAGGCCGCGCCGCGCCGCCTCGGCGCCGGTCATGAGGACAACGGCGGCGGCGCCGTCGTTGATGCCGCTGGCGTTGCCGGCCGTGACCGTGCCCTCCCTGTCGAAGGCGGGACGCAGCTTGGCGAGATCCTCGACGGTGACGCCGTGGCGGATGTACTGGTCTTGGGCGACGACGGTCTCGCCCTTGCGCGACTTGACGGTGACCGGGACGATCTCGTCCGTGAACCGTCCCGCCCTCTGCGCCGCCTCGGCGCGGTTCTGGCTGGCCGCGGCGAAGCGGTCCTGTTCCTCGCGGGTGATCTGCCAGCGCCGGGCCACGTTCTCGGCCGTCACACCCATGTGGTAGCCGTTGAAGGCGTCCCACAGCCCGTCCCTGATCATGGTGTCGATCATCCTCGCATCGCCCATCTTCGTGCCGGAGCGAAGGTGGATGCAGTGGGGCGCCCTGCTCATGCTTTCCTGACCGCCGGCCACGACGATCGAAGCGTCGCCCCCGGCGACCTGCTGGGCGCCCACGGCCACCGCGCGCAGGCCCGAGCCGCACAGCTGGTTGAGGCTCCAGGCGGGGCTTTCCACGGGAACGCCGGCGCCGACCGAGGCCTGGCGCGCGGGGTTCTGGCCCTCGCCGGCCTGCAGGATCTGGCCCATGACGACCTCGTCGACCTCGCCGGGTTCGACGCCCGAGCGGTCGAGGGCGCCTGTGATGGCGACGCTTCCGAGTTCATGGGCGTCCATCCCGGCGAAGGCGCCGTTGAAGGAGCCGACGGGGGTCCTGGCTGCGGCAACGATCACGACATCGGTCATGGCGGAATCTCTCGGGTCTCACGGAAAGGACCGGCACCGGCCGGACTTCCCTTCTGCCACAGCCGGCCCGCCCGAGTCGAGACCGGGAGCGACCCGACGGTGTCCCGGTTCGATGCCTGCCGGAGATTCGATGGGTGACCGGAACCGCGGCGCTCAAGCAAGTGCTTTCACCGTAGCGCCGCAGGGAAAACGCCAGGGGCGCCGCCAGCTGGTCCAGCCGGGAACCAGCGTGCCGTTACGCAGCGAGCGTCCATCGGTCGGAGGCGGACCCGGCTGATCGTTGGACCTGCTTGTCGAGTTTGAAAATCATTTCTTCCTGACGGTGGATCTCGTCTTCGAGATCGGCGATCCGCTTCAGTGCGGACCGCAGTCCGCCGTCAGGCGCTCCGACCTGCTCCATGTAAAGAACTCTCAGGATGGCCTCCGCCGCCCTGGGCATGGTGGTCTTGCCAGCCTCCCAGCGATGAACCGTCTGTTCCTTCACTCCAAGCATGTGCGCCAGTGATGCCTGGGATATCAGCATCTCTCGACGCAGAAAGCGGATCTCCCGCCCGTTCAGGTCCTTTTTGTGATCGCAGATGTGACGCCCGATGACCTCATGCAGGGCATCGACATCGCGGATGGCAACGCTCGGCCCACGCTGCGAATCAAACCTCTCGAAACCGTTCGCCAGGTAGATGGTGTCCAGGCCACACTCCACGTAGTGATAGTTCTCATTGATCATGTGCCTCCTCCGGTTATGAAGTTCTACCAGGTCGTGATGCACACCACGTGATCCACGCAGACTGCTACCACCACGACGATTCGGGTGCCTGCGACCTTGCGGACCATCCTGATGCGGTATTCGCCGTACTGATCCAGCTCGGGACGTCCCGTCACTCTCCCGTTCCGCAGAACCTCCAGGACCTGCCTCATGCCAAACCCGGCCTCGACCATACTGTCTCGAAAGTGAGGCTCATCCATGCGGACATTGAAGCTGTCCGCAGCAAGCGAATGGACGTGTACCGCCAACTGTTCGGCTGAGGGGTTTCTTCCCATGAAGGGGAAGGGGATGACGGATGAACCAGCCACAACCTACCAATATGATAGGTTGATAGGGTGCGTCAAGAAGAGAAGCTGAACGACCTTACCACCGCCAGGCGAGTTCAGGTCTTCGACATGCCGGTCGAACGCATGCTCATGCGGGCGGTCGGCAGAGCGTTTGAAACCACCTTCGCACGCGGTCGCTACGATTCGTCCACGACAGTTTCTGACGGATCCACGAGAGCCTCTGGATGTCGTCCCATTAACCCGGATCGCTCACCAATCTCTTGTCATGGGGATGGATTCTGTGATATATGTGAGTGAGTTCCGACACTTACATGTACCGAGGAGCCCATCCCCATGACCACACACTGTACATCACAACAACTCGAGTTTGAAGACCTTGCAGGACGCCGGATCGTGGCCGGCTTCGACGGCGGCCGCATGACATCCGACGGCGGCGCATTGCTGCTGCGGGAGGCCGACATGCTCTTCAACGTGACGCAGCGTGTCGCCGATGCCTTCGTCGACTACCGCGACCCCGGGCGCATCGAGCACGAGGTGACGACCCTGGTGGGACAACGCATCTTCGGCCTGGCCCTGGGCTACGAGGATCTCAACGATCATGACCGCATGCGTGACGACCCCGCCCTGGCCCTGGCCTGCGGCATCGACGATGTGGAAGGTGAGAGGAGGGTCCGCGAGCGCGACCGCGGTCATGCGCTGGCGGCATCGAGCACGCTCAACCGTCTGGAGCTCAGCACGCCGGACGAGGCCGGCAGCCATCGCTACAAGAAGGTCGTGGCCAACCACGGGCTTCTCGACCGTCTTCTTGTGGACCTGTTCCTGGAGAGCCACGGCGAGGCGCCGGAGGAGATTGTCCTGGACCTCGACGCCACCGACGATCCGATCCACGGCGATCAGGAAGGCAAGTTCTTCCATGGCTACTATGATCACCATTGCTTCCTGCCTCTCTTCATCACCTGCGGCGAGCACGTCCTGTGCTGCCGCTTGCGCTCCGCTGACAGGGCGGCGGCGGACGGCTCGCTCGAGGAGCTGTCGCGGATCGTGGCGCAGATCCGTTGCGCATGGCCCTCGATTCGCATCGTGGCCCGTGGCGACGCCGACTTCGGCACGGACGAGATCATGGTCTGGTGCGAGGCGCATGGCGTCGGCTATGTCTTTGGATACTCCCAGAATCCCCGTCTGAACGCCATGATCGCGAGGACGCTCGAGAAGTCGAGGCGGCGGTGTGTGGTGTCGGGCAAGCCCTCCAGGCGGTACCGGGAGCTGCGGTATCGCACGCTCACGTCATGGTCCTGCGAACGCCGCGTGGTGGCCAAGGCGGAATGGCTGCCGGGACTGCGCGGCAGGAATGCCCGCTACGTGGTCACGAACATCTCCAGGAAGCAGGTGGGCGCCCGGGAACTCTACGAGCGGTGGTACTGCGCCCGGGGCGACATGGAGAACCGGATCAAGGACCAGCAGCTGTGGCTGTTCTCCGACCGCACCTCGGCCCACATCATGCTGGCCAACCAGCTGCGCATGTACTTCTCGGCCTTCGCCGGCGCCCTCGTCGACATCGTGCGCCGGGTCGGTCTGAAGGGCACCGCCTGTGCCCGCTGGCGGGTCGACACCATCCGTTCCCGGCTGCTCAAGCTTGCCGGCAGGGTCACAAAGACGGTGCGCCGGTTCCGCCTCTCCCTGGCCTCGACCTTCCCCTTGCAGGACGTGTTCGCCCGCACCGTCGTCAACCTGCGTGCCGCGGCCCAGGCGCCACCGGGGTAGGTCCCGCACCATCCCGTCACAGACTGCTCACAGCGTCTCTCGAAGGCGTCGGGAAAGACACGCCTGGCGCACGCCACGGCGGGCGCCGGAGCGTCACGAATCGGCCTTTGGCCCCGCCAGCCTGCCAAAATGAGCCGACAATCGGCCCGCAACACTGCATGACTTCACCAACAGCGCGCTCAGCGTGGCCCTCGCCAGCGCCCGGCGCCGAAAATCAGGCTGTCACTCCCCTTGGTGAGCGATGCGGGTTAACCGTCGGCGTCTGCGATATCCTGCGGGACATGGAGTGGACGCCGGACTGTGAAGCCGAACCGGTCCAACTCAGGCGCCGGATGTCGGGCCGAGGTACTGTGGCGCTTCACGTGGCGCGGTTCTCCGTCTTCTCCCGGGTGAGGTAGTAGGCGCCGAGGATGGGCAGGAATGTCACCAGGACGACGACCATCGCGACCACGTTGGTGACCGGCCTCTGGCGCGGCCGGACGAGCTCCTCGAGCATCCAGATCGGCAGGGTCTGCTGCTGGCCGGCGGTGAAGGTCGTGACGATCACCTCGTCGAACGACAGGGCGAAGGCGAGCATGCCGCCGGCGAGCAGGGCCGTGGCGAGATTGGGAAGGACGACGTAGCGGAAGGTCTGGAATCCCGTGGCGCCCAGATCGAACGACGCCTCGATCAGCGAGCCGGAGAGGCGGCGGAAGCGGGCGATCGCGTTGTTGTAGACGACCACGACGCAGAATGTCGCGTGGCCCAGGATGATGGTGAACGTCGAGAAGGGGATGTCGAGGATGTTGAAGGCCGAGCGCAGCGAGATGCCCGTGATGATTCCGGGCAGCGCGATGGGGAGGATGACGAGGAGCGAGATGGTCTCGCGGCCGAAGAACCTCGCCCTCGAGACGGCGGCCGCGCACAGCGTTCCCAGGACGATGGCGATGACCGTCGACACGCTGGCGACCCGCAGCGAGAGGCCGAGGGCCGCCCAGACGTCCGGCCTGTTCCAGGTGACGGTCAGCCAGTCGAAGGTCAGGCCCGGCGGCGGAAAGACGTAGCTCTTGTCCTCCGTGGTGAAGGCGTAGAGGAAGATCAGCAGGATCGGCAGGTGGAGGAAGAGCAGGCCCCCCACCGCCGCCGCCTTCAGCCAGGGGGAGGCGCGGCGTTCAGAGCGCATCGAAGGCGCCCCTCTTCTTGGCGAACCACAGGTAGAACGCCATGACGATGATCGGGACGACGGCGAACGCGGCCGCCAGCGGAATGTTGCCGGCGGTTCCCTGGTGGGCGTACACCGCCTGGCCGATGAACCGGCGCGACGAACCGATGATCTGCGGCACGATGTAGTCGCCCATGGTCAGCGAGAACGTGAAGATCGAGCCCGCGATGATCCCCGGCAGCGCGAGCGGGACGATGACGTGGGAAAGGGTCTGGCGGGAACTCGCCCCGAGGTCGTCGGAGGCCTCGAGAAGGTTCTCCGGGACGCGCTCGAGCGCGGCCTGGACGGGGAGGATCATGAAGGGAAGCCACACGTAGACGAGCACGAGGAAGGTGCCGATGTAGCTCACCGACAGGGAGTTGCCGCCCACCACCGGCAGGGCAAGCACGGCGTTGAGGATGAAACCGAGGCCCAGGCCCTCGACGAACCAGTTGATGATGCCCTCCTTGGCGAGGATCAGCTTCCAGGCGTAGATCTTGACGAGGTAGCTCGACCACAGGGGCATCATCACGCCGAGGTAGAACAGGGCCTTGATCCTTCCCCGGGCGTGGCGGGCGGCGTAGAAGGCGATCGGAAAGGCGATGACGGCCGAGGCCGCGGTCACCGCCGTGGCCATCACGATGGTGCGCACGATGATGTCGCCGTTGGCCGGCGTGAGCAGCTCGCCGTAGGTCTTGAGCGTGAGCTCGTAGCGGATGAGGCCGGAAAACTCGTCGATCGAGAAGAAGCTCTGGAGCAGCAGGGCGAACAGCGATCCCACGTAGATGATGCCGAGCCACAGCAGGGGCGGCGTCAGCAGCAGGAGGACGAAGAGGCCGGGCCGGCGCCACAGGCCGTCGGACATCCGCGCGAGGACGGCCGAGGCCATCACTCGTCGTCCATGGCGTGGAGCGATCCGTCGGGCCAGGCAAGCGAGAGGCTCCCGCCCTCGTCGGGCACCGGCTCGTCGGAAGCGACCACGGCGGCGATGCGCTGGCCGGGAACGGCGACCGTGACGCGCTTGCTGGCGCCGAGGTAGCGGACCGAGAGCACGTGCCCCTCGAGGCGCCCCGCGCCGGAGGCGGCGAGGCGGACCGTCTCGGGGCGAAGGCTCGACCAGGCCATCGTGCCGCCCGTGGCGGCGGCGAGCTCCGGCGGAAGGACGTTGGACGAGCCGACGAAACCCGCCACGAAGCGGGTTCTCGGCCGCTCGTAGATCTCCTGCGGCGTGCCGACCTGGATGATCCTGCCCTCGTTCATCACGGCGATGCGGTCCGCCATCGAGAGCGCCTCGCCCTGGTCGTGGGTGACGAAGATGAAGGTGATCCCGAGAGTCTTCTGGATCGCCTTGAGCTCTTCCTGCATCTGCTCGCGCAGTTTCAGGTCGAGGGCGCCGAGCGGCTCGTCGAGCAGCAGGACGCGGGGCCGGTTGATCAGCGCGCGCGCCAGGGCGACCCTCTGCCGCTGGCCGCCGGAGAGCTGCGACGGGCGGCGGCGGCCGTAGCCCTCGAGCTTGACGAGGTCGAGCATCGCCGCGGCCTCGCGCATGCGCTCGGCCCTGGCGACGCCGCGGACCATCAGCCCGTAGGCGACGTTCTCGTCGACATCGAGATGGGGAAACAGGGCATAGTCCTGGAACACCGTGTTGACCGGCCGGCGGTTGGGAGGAAGATCGTTCGAATCGGTGCCGAAGATCCGGATGCGGCCTTCGCCGGCCCGTTCAAATCCCGAAATCAGCCTCAGGCAGGTCGTCTTGCCGGAACCCGACGGGCCCAGCATGGCGAAGAACGAGCCCTCTTCGATGGCCAGATCGATCCGGTCGACCGCCGTGACGGTGCCGAAGTGCCGCGACACGGCCTCGAATTCGACGGCAGCGGCCACCGGGAGCGCAATCCTCGCAAGGCGGCCCGCCCGGCAAGGGCGCCGGGCGGGCTCATCGGGCCGGCCTTCAGCGGCCGCCGATCACACCGATGTAGTCGGAGACCCAGCGGTAGTAGGGCACGCACTCGCCCTGGCTCGGACACTTCGAGACCGGCGTGGTCCAGAACTTGATCTTGTCGAAGTCGCCGAGACCGTTGGCGTCGCAGCCTTCCGCCGTCTGCATGCCGCGGCCGTCGGTGCATGCGGCGATCACCGGCGGCACCGCGCCGAACCACACGGAAAGGTCGCTCTGCAGGTTCGACGCCAGGGTGTGCTCCATCCACATGTAGGCGCAGTTGGGATGGGCGGAATCGATGTGCATCATGGTCGTGTCCGACCAGCCCGTGGCGCCTTCCTGGGGAATGGTCGAGGCGACGGGCGCGCCGTCGGCCGTCAGCAGGTTGACCTGGAACGGCCAGGACCCGGAGGCGACGACGCCCTCGTTCTTGAAGTCGTCGATCTGGATGAAGGCGTCATGCCAGTAGCGGCCGACGATCTTGCGCTGCTCCCGCAGCAGGTCGAGAGCCACGTTGTACTGCTCCTGGTTGAGCTCGTACGGGTTCTCGATGCCCAGCTCCGGCTGGTGGTACATGAGGAACAGCGCCGCATCGGCGACGTGGATGGGGCCGTCGTAGGCCTGCACACGTCCGCTGTTGGACTGGCCGTCGGGCAGGGTCATCTCGCGGAACACGACCTCCCAGCTCTGCGGCGGTTCGGGGAACACGTCCGTGTTGTACATCAGCACGTTCGGGCCCCACATGTAGGGCGTGCCGTAGTGCTTGCCGTCGACGGTGTGCCATGGTGCGTTCTTCAGCCTGTCATCGACGGCATGCCAGCTCGGGATGAGGTCGATGTTGACCTCCTGGACGCGCTGGCCGGCGATGAGGCGCAGCGAGGCGTCTCCGGAAGCGGTGACGACGTCGAAGCCGCCTTCGTTCATCAGGGCCACCATCTCGTCGGACGTGTTGGCGGTCTTGATGCGCACCATGCAGCCGGTGGCCTCCTCGAAGCCGGTGACCCAGTCGAACGCCTCCACGGTTTCGCCGCGCTCGATGTAGCCGGGCCAGGCGATGATGTCGAGCTGACCCTCTCCGGGGCCGATCTCGGTCACCATGTCGGCGCCGGCCGACACGGATATCGCGGAAAGGACCGCGGCGGCGGCAACCGCCATGGCAGAATTCTTCATGTCGTCCTCCAGTTCTGTCGCCTGCGCAAAGGTCATGATCCGCTACCTCTGATGAGGTGGCGGGCGCAGTCATGATTGGCAGGTTCTATGTCCCGTCGCCGCGGGACTGTCAACGATCACCGGCCGCAGCAGGTTCCGGCTGCGGTGCCAGTCCTCGATGGTTTCTTCCGGATAGCCGTCGAAATGGCGCTCCCGGGGTGAGGCACCGGCCACCAGCCTGGTTTCGATCCCAGCATGAGGTGGACGCGCTCGGGTGCTGCCGGCAGTTCGCCGCCGACCGCCGAGGCGAGGGGATGCACCAGGTCGGGCCAGCGCGGATCCCACTGCCACAGCTGGCTGCCGCATCGCCGTGCTCGTCTCGCCGTCGATGGTCGCCCGGCAGATGGCGAGGTTGCGGCCGCCCTCGACGCGCAGGCTCGGAGCGTCGCCCATCAGGTTGATGGCGAAGCCGCCTCCGCCGGTCGTCTTGCGGCAGATCGGGCAGTAGCAGTCGTTGAACGGACAGGGTGTGCGGCTGTTGACGCTGAACGGCACCGCGCCGCAGTGACAGGAGTCTTCGAGAAGCATGGGCCGCCCTCCCTGGGCCGGGTTCGGCCCACCTTGGAGCGGCCGGCCCGGGAGGGCCATGCGCACCGCCGGATCAGCCTGTCGCGGCGGCCTGCCGGAACGCCTCCTGTGTCAGTGGCAGGTGCCCGGATCGACAGCTGCCTGGCGGATGGTGAGGTTCCAGCCGCCCTCGACACGCAGGCTGGGGGCGTCGTCTCCAGCGCTTTCGCCCGGGACGGCGCCGAGAGCTCCAGGATCCGGTGGCGCCTCGTCGCCCACAAGCTCCGGCCGAAGGCGCCCAGGCTTGCCGCGCCGATGGACGGGACCGAAGACGGCGCCCTGGCCACCATGAGCTTCCCCTGGGGCACCGCTCCACACTGCACTCGACCAATCCCCTCGAACGCCGAGATCAAGCGCCGCACCGACGTCGTCGGCTTCGGCGGGCGCAGATACATGACGCTGGAATCGGCCGTTCCGGTGAACATCTCCCCCTCATGTTGCCCGCCGTGACGGCCTGAGCCTTCCGGCCCAACATGCCGGATACCACAGCGGACGCCGGATTTCTCACCACGGCCCGGGGCACGGTCCAGCGAAACGGCGGGGGCAACAAGGCGTCCGGACAACAGCATTGTGTAAATACATGTTGACTGGTACATATTCACACATGCGAACGACCATAGATATCAACGACGAGCTGCTGCGGGCCGTCAAGGTCTATGCTGCCGGCGAACGCATGACGCTGAAGACCGCATTCGAACGGGCGCTTCGGCAACTTCTCGCAGATCCCGCCGCCGACAGTGCGGGCGCGCCGCCAATCCCTGTGTTCCACGGGCGAGGCGTGCAGCCGGGCGTGGACCTGACGGACAGCGCCGCACTTCGGAACGTCATGGATGCAGAGTCCTGACGTCAATGTCCTCGTGTCCGCCTTCAGGACGGATTCAGAGCACCACGCGCGCTGCCGGGACTGGTTGACCGGGGCGGCGTCGGGGCGAGGCGGTATCGGCCTATCCGAACTTGTGTTGAGCGGTGTGCTCCGCGTGCTGACACATCCCCGGGTGTTCCATCCCCCAACGCCGGGGGACGCGGCACTGGCCTTCGTCGACGCCGTGCTTGCACATCCGGGGACAGGGACGTTGCGCCCTGGCGGCGGCCACTGGCGCATCTTCCGCGGCCTTGCGGGGAACCTCCGGCTGACGGGAAACCGGCTGCCGGACGCATACCACGCGGCGCTTGCGATGGAACACGGTTGCGAATGGGTGACGCTCGACCGGGGTTTCTCGATCTTTCCCGGCCTCGTGGTGCGCAACCTTCTGGATGGCTGACGGGAGCGGCCCTCCGGCACCCCATCACGGCTGGCGGACCACCGACCCGGAATCCTCGGCACAGGAGGCAGCCGCGTTGTTCGGTCCGTGTCCCGTTCCAGCGGGAGGGAATTGCCAGCACGCAGCCCATGCCATGGCACAGACCCCGCCGCCCTTTGAACAGCCGTTCGAGAAGCCAGTCCCCATGCGGACTACGACGTCATCGTTCCACCCTTTGCGCCGCACGACGGTCGCAAGGCCAGCCGCTACCGCCGACACCGCATCGGGTTGTGTCCCGGCACGGTCACGGCCGGCCGTACGGTAGGCGCGCCGCCTTTGTCGTCGCTGCCCGCCATCCTGACCTGTTCCCGGATGGTACGCGAAGGTACAGCGGCCCGACGGGTTCGGCCGGGACCTTGTCCGGCGCTCGGCGGTTGTCGCCCGGGGCCATGCGTCCGGGGACCCGGGCGGCGCCCTGCCGGATCAGCCATCCGAGGCCGCCCGCCGGAGCGACTCCCGTGTCAGCGGCAGGCGCCGCGCCCGGATGCCGGCGGCATCGAAGACCGCGTTGGCGATCGCCGCTCCGGCCGGGCCGCAGGCGGCCTCGCCGGCGCCCAGGAAGGGTTCGCCCGGCCGGTCCAGCAGCACGGTCTCGATCTCCGGAATGTTGTCGAAGCGCAGGATCGGGTAGCTCTCCCAGTCGCGGCTGGTGATGCCGTCGCGGTCCCAGGTCACCGCCTCGAGCAGGGTCCAGCTCGCCGCCTGCACGAATCCGCCCTCGAGCTGCGCTGCAAGTCCGTCCGCGTGGACGATCTCGCCGGCGTCCGCCGCGATGACCGCGCGCTGCAATCGTATGGATGCGTCGTCGTCCACCCGCACCTCGACAGCGACGGCGCAGTAGGCCTTGGCGTTCCTGTAGCGCGCCAGCGCGACGCCGCGTCCGGTGCCCGCGGGGTTCTCCGCGGCCGGCCGGGCGGACCAGCCGAAGCGCCGTGCCGCGGCGTCGAGCACGTCGACGGAGCGCGGATCCTCGAGGTGACGGCGCCGGTAGGCGACCGGGTCCGAGGCCGTTTCGTGGGCAAGCTCGTCCATGAACGATTCCGCGGCGAAGACGTTGGCAAAGGCGCCGAGGGTGCGAAGCGCGGAGACCCTCAGGGGCAGCCCGTGGACGAGGTGCTTGACGATCCGCATTTCGGGAAAGGCATAGGGCGGCGTGGCGTTGCGATGGATTCCGCCTCCGGCGCCGAGGCTCGGAACCGGTGCGGGCGCCGGCAACGGGTCCGTGCGGTAGCGCGGGGCGAGGAACTTGCCGGCCTGCGGACGCACGGGGTCCGGCCAGGCGCGCATCAGGTGGGTATCGCTGCAGGTCTCGTGCGACCAGGCCTCCACCGCCGCGTCGCGGCCGAGGCGGGCGCAAAGTTCGATCCGCATCGCGGAACCGTAGGGTTCCCACGCGTGCTCGTCCTCGCGCGACCACTTCAGCAGCACGGGACGGCCGGGTATGGCGCGGGCCACGAGTGCGGCCTCGAGCGCGGCGTCGTCCGCGCCGTTGTGCCCGTAGCATCCGGCTCCCGGGGCGTGGGTCACGGTGATCGAAGCGGGATCGCAGTCCAGCGCCTCGGCCAGGGCGCCGCGCAGAGGGTAGATCCCCTGGGAGTGCGTCCATACGCGGTAATGGCCGTCGGCGAGGATCGCGAGTGCCGCCGACGGCGCCAGGGAGGCGTGCATCTGGTAGGGCCGCTCGTAGACGGCGTGGATCGTTCCCGGACCGCTCCAGCGCTGCGTGGCGACCGGTTCGTCGCGCGCCACGCCGCCATGCACCGGGAAGCTCTCGCGGCGGTTTCGGGAAAGCCGCTGCCCGACCGGGCCCTCGTCGAGGTTCCGGAGCGAACGCCATCGGGCGGCGGTGGACAGCCGTTCGGCGCCCCGGATGGTCCGGTGCTCGTCGCCGTGGGCCACTGCGAGGAAGCTTCCGTCGCGGACGAGACGCACGCCGCCCAGCGTCCCCTCGATGTTGTCCGGCAGGCCCGCCAGCACGGCGTGGTAGTGGGGCGGGCGAACGATGCGGGCGTGCAGCGTGCCCGGTGGGCAAAGATCGTGGACGAACTTCAGGGTGCCGGTCACCCGCCCGCGCATGTGGAACGGCTCGATATCCTCCGGCCGGGTCCGAACCCCGTGGCGCAGCGGCGCCAGGGGGTCGACGGGGCCCGAGACGGGCGCGTCGCGGACGAGTTCCGCGAAGGCGACCGTGCGGTTGGTTGCGTGCGAACGCACGAGCCCGTCCCCGGCCTCGAGGTCCGCGGCGTCGGCGCCGAGGCGCCGCGCGGCCCGGCGGAGAAGTTCGCGGCGGGCGGTTGCGGCGGCGAGGCGGACCGCCTGGCCTGAGTGTTCCAGCGAACTGCTGCCCGCCGTGTAGCCTTCGTCCGGCGACGGGCCGGTGGTGACCGGCGCCATCGCGATCCGCTCGAACGGCACCCCCAGTTCATCGGCGACGATGAGCGCGGTCGCGGAGTCGATCCCCTGTCCGATCTCCACCTTTCCCGTGCGGACTTCCACGCGGCCGTCCGCACGCACGACGATCCAGTCCTCGACATCGGGATAGGCGGCCAGACTCGGGTTGCCCGTCACCGGCCCGTTCCCGCCGCCAGCGTCCGCACCGCGCGCAGGACCCGTGGATGGGCGCCGCAGCGGCACAGGTGCGGCACGAGCGCGGCGCGGATCGCGTCCTCGTCCGGCCGGGGCCGCTTTCGCAGCAGGCCCGTGATCGCGACCACCAGTCCGGGCGTGCAGTATCCGCACTGCGCCGCGCCGGCATCGATGAGCGCCCGCTGCACCGGACCGGGATCGTCGGGGCTCCCCAGCCCCTCCACCGTCTCGATCCTGTGTCCGGCGAATTCCGCGGCTGGCCGCACGCAGCTCAGCACCGGTTCTCCGTCGACGAGCACGGCACAGGCGCCGCACTGCTCGAGGCCGCACCCGACCTTGACGCCCGTGAGACCGAGCCGGTTGCGCAGCACGAGCGCCAGGGGTTCGTCCGGACCGGCCTCGAGGCTGTGCGCCGTGCCGTTGACGTCGAGGCTGACCGGCTGCGCCATGCCGCGAATCCCGTGATGCGTCCGGCAGCGTACCGCCCCTGCGCCGGCGCGCCAACAGGGGTGCCGCCGGTCTGCGGCTGCCCGGCCGTGTCAGGCCAGCGCCTTCAGCCAGGCCAGCAGCGGTTCCCAGAGCGAGTCCCGGGCCCGGCGGCCCACCACCATGCCGACGTGGCCGGCGCGCGGCTCGACGACGCTTGCCTCGGCAAGCAGGGCGGCGAGCGCCGCGGCGGAGGCCGGCGGCACGACCCGGTCGCGTCCGGGCAGGGCGACGAATGCGGGGCAGGCCAGGCGCTCCGGCTCGACCGTCTCGCCGCAAACGGTCCACCGGCCCCGTGCCGGGCGATTGTCCCGGTACCAGCCGACGAGGCAGTCGCGGGCGACGGGGGCGGCGAGCTCGACGCCGTCGTTGACCCAGTCCTCGAGGGCGACGAACGCACGGGCCCTTTCGCTGGCGGGATCGAGGCCCGCGAACATGCGGAACTTGGCCTCGATGAGGCCCGGCTGGATCGAGGCGAAGAGCGCCTGGACCACGTCCACCGGCAGCGGTGGCGCACCCGGACGGGAGGCAAGCGCCGCGACCGAGGCCAGGGGCCCGTTCCACTGCCCGCCGTCGGCATGGAAATCCCACGGCGTCGCCAGCAGCGCGAGGCCGCGGACCCGGCCGGGGCTGGAGAGGGCGCCCGCGAGGGCGAGCAGGCCGCCCATGCAGTAGCCCAGGAGCGGCACAGGACCGCCGGCGAGCGAGTCCGAGGCCTCGAGGGCCGCGGTCAGCCTGCGGCCGGCATAGGCGTCGAGACCGAAGGAGGCTTCCGTCGCGGCAGGGGGCCCCCAGTCGAGAAGCAGCGGCCGCACGCCGTTGCCGCGCAGCCAGGCGCACAGGCCGTCGCCCGGGCCGAGGTCGAGAATGTAGGAACGGTTGACGAGCGAGGGCACCAGCAGGAAGGGGAGGCCGCTGCCGCCGTAGTCGAGGAGACGGCTGGAGCCGTCCTGCCAGAGGATTGTCGTGGCCGCGGGCTTGCGCACGTAAGGGTGGTCGTGCCAGGCGCGGACACCGGCGACGAAGGCGCCGAGGCGGGCGCCGGCCTCGGCGCCGACGAGGGCAGCGAAGCGTTCAGTCGCGCTTTCGTCGACGTCTGCCAGGAGCCGGGCCGCCCGCCGGGCCGGAGGCCCTTTCCAGGGAATCAAGCCGTTCCTCGCAGCGAGCGATGCGGCCGGCGAGCTCATCAAGACGCCGGCCGAAAGCGCCAGGTGCATCCCCAGCGGGCGCGGTCCCCGGCGCGGCGGCATCACCCGGCAGGCCGGCGAGCCACGCGGTCGCCCAGTGCGCGAGCGCCGGATCGGCCAGCGACTGCGCGAGGTGCTCCTGCCACAGGCCGACGAAGTCCCTCGCCAGCTGCTCGAGATCCTCCTCGTCCTTCATGGCGGGGATGATGGCAGCATTCGCGGGCGAACGCCACGGCGCCGTGCAGCGGGGGCTGGCCGGGGATGCCGGTCTCGGCCATACTGGCGGGTCCCGGGTTGAAGGCCGCACAGCCATGGCGAAGGCCAGGATCGAGCGTGACGACGGCACGATCGTCATCAAGAAGTATGCCAACAGGCGGCTCTACAACACCGCCACCAGCAGCTACATCACACTCGACCAGCTGGCGCGCATCGTGAAGGACGGCACGGACTTCGTCGTTCACGACGCCAGGACCGGCGAGGACATCACGCGCGCGGTGCTCACGCAGATCATCGTCGAGGAGGAGTCGAAGGGCGCCAACCTGCTGCCGATCGGCTTTCTCAAGCAGCTCATCGGCTTCTACGGCGACAGCATGCAGACCTTCGTGCCCCGCTATCTCGAGATGAGCATGGAGAGTCTCGCCAGGAACCAGGAACAGGTCAGGGAGATGTTCACCCGCACCTTCGACCAGATGTTCCCGGGTCAGGGAGGCAATTCCGGCGACGCTGTCGACGGCATGGTCAGGAACAACATGGCCATGATGCGCCGCGCCATGGAGATGTTCTATCCGGAAGCCGGCGACCAGCCGGGGTCCGGCCGCGACGACGACATCCGCGCCCTCCAGGAGCGGATCGACAGCCTCCAGAAACAGCTCGACCGGATTTCCCGCGGCGAGTCCTGATCCGTCAGTCGACGGCCTTGAGGGCGCTGTCGATGGTCCCGAAGATCTCGTCAATGTGGTGCCGTTCGGCGATCAGCGGCGGTGACAGGGCGATCGTGTCGCCCGTGACCCGGACCAGCACGCCGTCCTCGAAGCACTTGAGGAAGGCTTCCATGGCGCGCGCGGTCGGCTGGCCCGGCCGGGGCTCGAGCTCGATCCCCGCCATGAGGCCGAGGTTCCTGAGATCGATCACGTGGTGGCCGCCCCTGAGGGACCACAGGGCGTCCTCCCAGTAGCCGGCGAGGTCCGCGGCGCGCTCGAAGAGGCCCTCGTCGCGATAGATATCCAGCGTCGCGATCCCGGCCGCGGCGGCCAGCGGATGGCCCGAGTAGGTGTAGCCGTGGAAGAGCTCGATGCCGGCCTTCGATCCCTCCATGAAGGCGTCATGAATCTTCTTGCGGCAGAACACCGCGCCCATCGGCACGGTGGCGTTGGTCAGTCCCTTGGCCGTGGTGGCGATGTCGGGAATCACGCCGAAGTAGTCGCTTGCGAAGCCCGCCCCGAGGCGGCCGAAACCGGTGATGACCTCGTCGAAGATCAGCAGGATGTCGTGCCTGTCGCAGAGCGCGCGCAGCCGCTCGAGGTACCCCTTCGGCGGCACCAGGACGCCGGTCGACCCGGCGACGGGCTCGACGATGACGGCGGCGATCGTCGAGGCGTCGTGGAGCTGGACGAGGCGCTCGAGATCGTCGGCGAGGTGCTCGCCCCACTCGGGCTGGCCCTTCGAGAACGCCTGGTGCTCCATGTCGTGGGTGTGGCGCAGGTGATCGACGCCGGCGATCAGGCTGCCGTAGAACTGGCGGTTCTTGACGATGCCGCCTACGGAGGTGCCGCCGAAGTTGACGCCGTGATAGCCGCGCTCGCGGCCGATCAGGCGGAACTTGGAGCCCTTGCCCCGGACGTTGTGATAGGCCAGGGCGATCTTCAGAGCGGTGTCCGCGGACTCCGATCCGGAGTTGGTGAAGAAGACGTGGTCGAGATCGCCGGGGGCGATGTCGACAAGGCGGTTGGCGAGCTCGAAGGCGGCTGGATGGCCCATCTGGAAGGTCGGCGCGAAGTCCATCCTGTCGGCCTGACGCTTGATGGCCTCGGTGATCCGCTCGCGCCCGTGGCCGGCGTTGCAGCACCAGAGGCCCGCCGTGCCGTCGAGGATCCTGCGGCCGCCCGGGGTCGTGTAGTGCATGTCCCTGGCGCCGGAGAGCAGGCGGGGTGCCGCCTTGTAATCCCGGTTCGCCGTGAAGGGCATCCAGAACGATTCCAGATCGTTGGGAAGATCGGGATAGTTCAGTCCGTCCATGTCCTTCGTCTCCCGAAAGCGGGTTCAAGGAGCGCGACTATAGCCCGCGCGGGCCGCCGCGCAAGCGCCCCATGTCATTGACGCGCCATCGAGCGGGCACAATACTTCTTTTCGCAGGTGCGAAAGAACCGGTGACGAATGACAGGGTTTCCCGACGCCTGGCGCGAACGCGCGGCGAGCGAGCTGAAGGGCGGGTCGGCCGGCGATCTCGTCCGGCAGACGCCCGAGGGCATCGCCGTCAAGCCGCTCTACACGGCCGCCGATCTCGAGACCCTCGGGCACGGCGACACGCTTCCCGGACTGTGGCCCTACCTGCGCGGCGTGCGCGCCACCATGTACGCCAACCGGCCGTGGACCGTGCGCCAGTATGCCGGGTTCTCCACGGCTGAGGAGTCGAACGCCTTCTACCGCGCCGGGCTCGCGGGCGGCCAGAAGGGACTGTCGGTGGCCTTCGACCTTGCCACGCACCGCGGCTACGACAGCGATCACCCCCGGGTGGCGGGCGATGTCGGCAAGGCCGGCGTGGCGATCGACAGCGTCGAGGACATGAAGATCCTGTTCGACGGCATCCCGCTCGAGAGGATGTCGGTCTCCATGACCATGAACGGCGCGGTCCTGCCGGTGCTCGCGATGTTCGTCGTGGCGGCCGAGGAGCAGGGCGTGGCCTGCGCGGACCTCCAGGGGACCATCCAGAACGACATCCTCAAGGAGTTCATGGTCCGCAACACCTACATCTATCCCCCCGGTCCCAGCATGCGCATCGTCGCCGACATCATCGCCCACACGGCGCTGACGATGCCGCGCTTCAACTCCATCTCCATCAGCGGCTACCACATGCAGGAAGCCGGGGCGACGGCGGTCCAGGAGCTCGCCTACACGCTTGCCGACGGCGTCGAGTACGTGCGTGCCGCGCTCGCCCGCGGCCTCGCCATCGACGCCTTCGCGCCGCGCCTGTCGTTCTTCTTCGGCATCGGCATGAACTTCTTCATGGAGGTCGCCAAGCTGAGGGCCGCCAGGATGCTGTGGGCCGAGCTGATGCAGCCCTTCGGACCGAAGGACGCGAGGTCCTCCATGCTGCGCACGCACTGCCAGACGAGCGGCGTCTCGCTGACCGAGCAGGATCCCTTCAACAACATCGTGCGCACCACCGTCGAGGCGCTTGCGGCGGTTCTCGGAGGGACCCAGAGCCTCCATACCAACAGCTACGACGAGGCGCTGGCGCTTCCCTCGGACGAGGCCGCGCGCATCGCGCGCAACACCCAGCTGATCCTCGCCGAGGAAACCGGCATTCCCCACGTCGTGGATCCCCTGGGCGGAAGCTACTTCGTCGAATCGCTGACGCATTCGCTCGCCGGCGAGGCGCGGGCGCTGATCGGCGAGATCGAGGAGATGGGCGGCATGACGCGCGCCATCGAGGCCGGTCTGCCGAAGCTGCGGATCGAGGAAAGCGCCGCCCGGCGCCAGGCGAGGATCGAGCGCGGCGAGGAGACGATCGTCGGGGTGAACCGCTACCGCAGCGACGGTCTCGCGGACGTCGAGGTCCGCGCCATCGACAACTCCTCGGTACGCAGCGCCCAGATCGAGCGCCTCGCCACGGTGCGCCGGGAGCGTGACGGCAAGGCGGCGGATGCCGCCCTCGAGGCGCTGTCGCAGGGTGCGGCCGCGCGCGGCAACCTGCTGGAGCTTTCGATCGCCGCGGCCCGCGCGCGCGCCACCGTCGGCGAGATCTCGGATGCGATGGAGCGCGTCTTCACGCGGCACGCGGCGGTGACGCGCCAGATCTCGGGCGTCTACGGCGCGGCATGGCAGGGCGGGGAGGCCTTCCGCGAGGTCCGCCGGCGGGTCGACCGGTTCTCCGCCGAGGAAGGCCGCCAGCCCCGCATCCTGGTCGCCAAGCTCGGCCAGGACGGTCACGACAGGGGGGCCAGGGTCATCGCCACCGCCTTCGCGGATCTCGGCTTCGACGTCGACATCGGGCCTTTGTTCCAGACGCCGGAGGAGGCCGCCCGCCAGGCGATCGAGAGCGACGTCCATGTCGTCGGCGTCTCCACCCAGGCGGCCGGCCACAAGACCCTCGTGCCGCAGCTCATCGCCGGCCTCGCGGACCTCGGCGGCGGCGATATCCGCGTGGTGGTCGGCGGGGTCGTGCCGCCGCAGGACCATGCCATGCTTCGCGAGGCCGGCGTTGCGGCCGTGTTCGGTCCCGGAACCCGCATTCCGGAGGCCGCGGCGGAGGTTCTCGACCTTGTCCGTGCCGCTGGTGAACGTTCAGGCCCTGAAATCCGGTGACCGGCGGGCGCTCGCCCGGGCCATCACCCTCGTGGAGTCGGCGAGCCGGCGCGACGAGGAGGACGCCGCTCGACTGCTCGAGAGCCTCGGGGAGGTGAGGCCGGCCGACTGGCGCCTCGGGGTCTCCGGCGCGCCGGGCGTCGGCAAGTCCACCTTCATCGAGGCCTTCGGACTCGTGGCGATCGAACGGGGGCGAAAGGTCGCCGTCATCACCGTCGATCCCTCGTCGCGGACCAGCGGCGGATCCATTCTCGGGGACAAGACCCGGATGGAACGGCTGTCGCGCAGTCCGTCGGCCTTCATCCGCTCGTCGCCCGCTCGCGGGGAACTCGGCGGCGTGGCGCAGCGGACCCGGGACGTCATCCGCCTCGTCGAGGCGGCGGGCTACGACCTCGTCGTGGTGGAGACCGTGGGCGTCGGCCAGTCCGAGGTCGCCGTGGGCGGCATGACGGACATGTTCGTGATGCTGCTCGCACCCGGGGGCGGCGACGGCCTCCAGGGCATCAAGCGCGGCATCATGGAGCTCGCGGACCTCGTCGTCGTCAACAAGGCCGACGGCGATCTTGCCGGCCAGGCGCGGCACATGACGGCCGACTTCCGCTCGGCCCTCTCCCTCATGCGCCCGCGCCACGACTTCTGGACGACCGGCGTGGTCCCCTGCTCGGCGCTCGAGGGAGAGGGTCTCGACGAGGTGTGGCGCGCCGTCTCGTCCTGGTTCGACGCCGCCGCCGGCCGCCTCGGCGCCCTGCGCCGCGAGCAGGCCGCCGCCGCCCTGCGCCACGAGGCGGCGCAGCTCGCCCTGGCAAGGCTGATGGCCGAAGGGTCGGATGCGGCGGCGCGGGAGGACCTCGACGAGGCCGTGGCTTCCGGCCGCATCTCGCTGAGAGCGGCGGCGCGGCGCCTCGTCGACGGCGCCGGACACCGCCCGGGGTGTTGACCGGCAACCGGCGGCCCTATAGAGAAAGCTGGCGTCGTGCGAAGAGTTCCGGAGCCTGAAAGAAGATGTCCCGCACCTGTGCCCTGACCGGAAAGTCGGTCATGACGGGCAACAACCGCAGTCATGCCGAGAACAAGACGAAACGCGTGTTCCGTCCCAACCTCGTGAGGGCCAGCCTCTGGTCGGAATCGCTCGGCGAGCGCGTGCGCCTGCGCATATCCGCGAACGCGCTTCGCACCGTCGAGAAGCGCGGCGGTATCGATGCCTTCCTGATGGCGGAACGCAACAGCAGGCTCACCGATGACGCGCTGCGCCTCAAGCGGCGCATCGAGAAGGCCGGCGCCCGGCGAGACGCCGGCGCCTGACCTCCTCTTCCGCTCCCGTGACCGGCGGCCGGCGGGGCATCACCGCCGCCATCGCGGCCATGTCCGCGGTGGTGGTGATCTCGAACATCCTGGTCCATGTGCCGATCAACGACTGGCTGACGCTGGCGGCCTTCACCTACCCGGTGTCGTTCCTCGTGACCGATCTGGCCAACCGCGCCTTCGGTCCGGCGCGGGCCGCGCGCGTCGTGCTCTGGGGTTTCGCCATCGGCGTCGCCATGTCGGCGGTTCTCTCGGACTGGGCGCCGCCGGCGATGCCGGATGCCTTCTCGCGCGTGGCGCTGCTGACCGCGGTGGCGTCGGGCTCGGCGTTCCTCACGGCCCAGCTCCTCGACATCGGCATCTACCGCCTGCTGCGCCGCCAGGCGTGGTGGCGCGCGCCGCTCGTCTCGTCTGCCGTCGCGTCCGCCGTCGACACCCTGATCTTCTTCTGGCTGCTGTTCGGGCTCTTCTTCCCCGAATGGGGTCTCGACTGGAGGAGCTTCGCCCTGGGCGACTACGCCTTCAAGGCGCTGATGGCGATCACGCTTCTCGTCCCCTATCGCATGCTCATGGGGCGGACCGCGGCGGCTCCGTCAGGCTGAGCGCACACGCATCGCCGGAGTCTCCTCGTCGAACAGCGAGGCGAGTTCGCCCAGGACGGCGCCGCCGAGCTGCTCGACATCGGTCAGCGTGACGGCGCGCCGGTAGTAGCGCGTCACGTCGTGGCCGATGCCGATGGCGATCAGCTCCACGGGCGAGAGGCTCTCGATCCGGTCGATGACCTCGCGCAGGTGCCGTTCGAGGTAGTTTCCCGAGTTGACGGACAGCGTGGAATCGTCGACCGGAGCGCCGTCGGAGATCACCATGAGGATCCTGCGCTGCTCCTGGCGGCCGATCAGGCGGTCGTGCGCCCACAGCAGCGCCTCGCCGTCGATGTTCTCCTTGAGCAGTCCCTCGCGAAGCATCAGGCCGAGGCTCCTCCTCGCGCGCCGCCACGGCATGTCCGCCGACTTGTAGACGATGTGCCTGAGATCGTTGAGGCGTCCCGGGGCGGCGGGCTTGCCCTCGACCAGCCACTTCTCGCGGCTGCGTCCGCCCTTCCACGTCCTGGTCGTGAATCCGAGAATCTCGACCTTGACGCCGCAGCGCTCCAGGGTCTGCGCCAGGATGTCCGCGCTCATCGCGGCGATGCCGATCGGCCGTCCGCGCATCGACCCGGAGTTGTCGATCAGCAGGGTGACGACCGTGTCGCGAAACTCGGTCTCGTGCTCGATCTTGAAGGAAAGCGGCAGCAGGGGGTCGACGACGACGCGCGACAGGCGCGCCGAATCGAGCAGCCCCTCCTCGAGGTCGAACTCCCACGCCCTGTTCTGCTGCGACATGAGCTTCCTCTGGAGGCGGTTGGCGAGCTTCGAGGTGACTCCCCGCAAGTGGGCGATCTGCTGGTCGAGCTGGGTCCTCAGGCGCGCCAGCTCCTCGGGATCGCAAAGATCCGTCGCATCGATGACCTCGTCGAACTCCCGGGTGAAGACGTTGTAGACGAAGCGGTTGCTCAGACGCCCCGACAGGTCGTCGGCGCGCTCCGTTTCGCCGGCCGGCTCGATGTCGTCGGCGCCCGTCGAGAGCATCTCGTCGTCATCCGACTCCTCGGCCTCGGCATCCATGGAGTCCTCGGACATCTCTTCCTCGGCGCTCGCCTCTGACTGCGCCTCGCTCTCGCCCTCGGCCTCCGACTCCTCGGGTTCGTTCTCCTCGGTGCTCTCCGTCTCGTCGCGGGCCGCCTCGGCGTCCTCGTCGAGGAGGTCGAGGTGGTTGATGAGCGTGCGCAGGGTTTCGGCGAAGGCCTTCTGGTCGCCGATCACCCGGTGGAGGGAATCGAGGTCGGAGCCGATCCTCTCGTCGAGCCATCCGCGCATCAGGTTCGTCAGCCTTCTGGCAGAGGGCGGCGGTGCCGCGCCCGTCAGCCGCTCGCGGACGAGCAGTCCGATGACGTCGGCCAGCGGCGCCTCGTCGCGCTCCGCGATGCGGTGAAGCCCCTTCGTCCGGCAGCGGTCCTCGAGAACCACGGCGATGTTGTCGGCCACGCCCTTCATGCGCAGGGCGCCGATCGACTCGCAGCGCGCCTCCTCGACGACATCGAAGATCGACCGGCCAACATCGCCGGCCGGCCGGCGCCTGGCGTGGGTCCGGGCGTCGTGGTGGCGGAGCTTGAGCGCCAGGGCATCGGCCTCGCCCCGCGCCATGGTGATCGCATGGCGGTCGAGTTCCCGGGGCACCTGGGAAAGGCGGGCCGACTTCTCGCTGGCCGAGGGTTCCTGGACGCCGAAGGTGACCTCGAGGTCCGGTTCCCGCGACATCGCCCGCATGGTGCCGGCAATGACGCGCCTGAAGGATTCAGCGCGACTGCCGTCCTGTGTCATGACTCCGTCGCGCCTACTCGGCGGCCGCGGTCATGACCGCGGTGTCGTCGATCTCCGTGCCGAAGCAGCGCTGGAAGAACTCCGCGACCTGGGAGCGTTCTGTCTCGTCGCACTTGTTGAGGAACGTCAGCCGGAAGGAAAAGCCGATGTCGTCGAAGATCTCGGCGTTTTCCGCCCAGGTGATGACCGTCCGCGGCGACATGACGGTGGAGATGTCGCCGGCCATGAAGGCTCCGCGCGTCAGGTCGGCGACGGCGACCATGCGGCGGATCGTCTCCCGTCCGGCAGCCGTTTCGTAGCGCGGCACCTTGGAGAGGACGATCATCTCCTCTTCCCGGTGCTCGAGGTAGTTCAGCGTCGAGACGATGGACCAGCGGTCCATCTGTCCCTGGTTGATCTGCTGCGTGCCGTGGTAGAGCCCGGTGGTGTCGCCGAGTCCGACCGTGTTGGCGGTCGAGAACAGGCGGAACGAACCGTGGGGAACGATCACCCGGTTCTGGTCGAGCAGGGTCATCCTGCCCTGGATCTCGAGGACGCGCTGGATCACGAACATCACGTCGGGCCGGCCGGCGTCGTACTCGTCGAACACCAGGGCGACGGGATTCTGGATCGCCCACGGGAGGATGCCCTCGCGGAACTCCGTCACCTGCTTGCCGTCGCGCAGGACGATGGCGTCCTTGCCGATGAGGTCGATCCTGCTGATGTGGCTGTCGAGATTGACGCGCACGCACGGCCAGTTGAGGCGCGCCGCCACCTGCTCGATGTGGGTGGACTTTCCGGTGCCGTGGTAACCCTGGATCATCACCCGCCGGTTGTGGGAAAAGCCCGCGAGGATGGCGAGGGTCGTCTGCCGGTCGAAGACGTAGGCCTCGTCGATGTCGGGAACGTGCTGGCCCCCGGTCGTGAAGGCCGGCACCTCCATGGCGCTGTCGAATCCGAAGGCGTCGGAGACCTTGACGGTCGTGTCGGGGTCGCCCTGCGGCAGCAGGTCCGTTTGGCTGGGGTTCTTCACGGTCACGCGTCTCGATGATCAGATGGAATCCGGGCCGCCGGCAGCTCCCGGCACAGGCACGCAGGCCGCCGCGACAATGGCACGGCGGCGGAATATCGCACAAGGGCCGGGCGGTCGCTAGCGTCCTTCGGCGCCCCTGAGATGGTGGTAGGCCCAGATGACGTCGCGCAGCCGGCCGTTGGCTTCCTGCCTGCCGCCGTTGAGGTCCGGGTGGCAGGCCTTCACCTCCTCCTTGAAGCGCCGGCGGATGGCGCTCCTGCAGGCGCCGGGCTGCAGCCCGAGGATGGTGAGCGCCCGCCGTTCATCGCCGACCGGACCGGGTTCGGGCGCCTCGACGTCGCCGCCGGCGACGCCGAAGACGTCCCGGTAGGCCCCGCCGGTCCAGGCGCCGGCGAGGCGGTGCGGCGAGGTGGACCAGGTCGGCCGGTGCCAGGAGAGGTCCGCGTGCTGCCAGGCCTCGATCGCCTCCTGCGACCATCCCTCGAAGAAGTTCCACGAGCGGTTGAACTCGCGCACGTGCTCGAGACACAGGTACTGGTACTCGCCCGGCCTCCCGGGCGCCACCGGCGCGCGGTGCTCGCCGGCCCGCCCGCAGCCCGGCCGGCCGCACATCCTCCCGTCCTTCCCGGATCGATCCCTCATGGTGATAGTATGGAACCCGTGCAGTGCCGTCGACAACCCGGACGAGGGAGCCATGCGCGTTCGCGAGACCATCATGCGCAAACTCGAGTCCCGCCTGGAACCGGCCGAGCTCGAGGTGATCGACGAATCGCACCTTCATGCCGGCCATGCGGGAGCGCGGCCCGAAGGCGAGAGCCATTTCCGGGTGAGAATCGTCACGCAAGCCTTTGCCGGGCTCACCCGGGTGGCGCGCCAGAGGCTGGTCTACGCCACCCTTGCCGAGGAGATGGCGAGCGACATTCACGCCCTGGCGATCGACGCCAGGGCTCCCGGCGACGCGTAGCCCAGGCGTCCGGGGACGCACGAGGCCAGTCCGAGCCGCCCGAGGGCGGCATGCACCATGGCCTGGTTGCTGGTCACGACGGGCTTGCCGCAGCGCTCCTCGAGGTCGTCGACGATCTCGACGGCGCGCATGTCGGTGCAGGAGAGGACGATCGCCTCGGCCTCGCCGTGGTCGGCCTCAAGGCCCAGGGCGAGCACCTCGTCGGGTTCGAGGTCGCTCTGCCCGTAGCTCCCGAGATCGCGGCCGACAAAGGCGGTGCGGACGACCTCGAAGCCCGCCTCCTCGAGGAAGCAGGCTCCCTCGCGGTTGAGCGCTTCGGTGTAGGGCGAGCAGAAGGCGACACGCCGGACCCCGAGGTCGCCCAGACCGTCGACGAGCGCGCCGGCGGCCGTGACCGCGGGCACGCCGGCCCTCGCCTCGATGCCGAGGCGGAACTCGCGGTCGCGGGCAAGGCCCGAGGAGAGCGTGGCCGACGTGCAGCCGTAGAGCAGGATGTCGGGCCGGGCGGCAAGCAGGAGGGGGAGCACGTCGTCGAGACCGGCCTCGGCGAAGGCGCGCATCGCCTGAGAATCGGGAATCTCCCCGGGATCGTAGCCGGCGGCGCGGGCGACATGGAACGAGACGCCGGGTGGGCGCAGCAGTGCGAGGTCGGCTTCGAGATTGGTGTTGGAATAGGGCGTGACGACGCCGATCCGCGCCACGCCCCGCGAAGCGCCGCGGCCTCTCACGACGCCTCTCCGGTGTACCAGGCGGGAAACTCCCGCTTGACCACCGGTCCGTCCGCCGCCCAGGCGTGGCAGCCGTCGATGACCCAGGGCCTGCCGCCCTTCTCGCCGCCGGCGGAGTTGCGCCGCCGGCCGTACATCGCCTGGATGGCGACCGTGCCCAGCCGTCCCAGGATCTCGCCGATGTGCGTGCAGCCGCCGGTGCCTCCGAAGAGGCTGCGGACCCGGCGGTTCCAGCCCGGACCGATGCGCACGCCCACGAGGCGCGCGTAGTCGGGCTCGATGGCCGAACAGATGCCGAACGGCGTGTGGTCCATCTTCACCTCGACCTCGCGGATCTCGAATCCCGGATCGATGGTCAGGCGCAGCCACATGCCGTGGATCGGTTCGCCGGCGACGATCATGCCCCTGTCCCTGTTGGACAGGGAGTAGCTCTTGGTGTCCGAGAGGTGCGCCTCGAGGTCCCACTGCCCGTCCTCCCGTTCGTAGGCCTCGCAGGTGATGCTGCGCGTGTGGACGAGCTTCCGGGCGACCGGTTCGGAAAGCGGCATCTGGCGTTCCACGGGCGGTTGTGCGATGCAACATTGACGGCCCCGCCGGGCGTTTGCAAGCGCACCGAAGGCGTCGACACCGCGTGACGCACCTGGACAAGGATGACGCGATGACCGGCCGCTGCGACGGCCCGTGTGTCTCTCAACCTGCCCCTTTTCCCTGAAGACCGCCGCCGAGCGCTATGCTCGACAGGACGGCGTTTCTCTCAACCGGTTCGTCGCCCGGGGCGCCGCTGCGCTCTTCGCGGAACGGGGGGCTTGGCGGCGATGCCGCCTCGGCCATCGCGGTTCTGAGGACCGCACCGGACGTCGCGACTGATGAGGGCGACACGACGGGCCCATGAGCGAAGGGTGTCGGCGGGTGTTCGCCAGCCGCTTCTGGCATGGTTCGAAGAGCGCCTCGCCGCCCTTTGCGAGGGACGGTGCTCGTCCTTGCGCGCGAATGCCTTGGGAGGGCGTCGATGCCGCGGGGACGGACGATGACGACCAGCGGGATTGCGCGCGACGTGTCACGGCGAACCGATGCGAAGGGTGCGACGGATCGATCAGATCGCCATGGCGGCCCTGAGGCCCTCCAGCACGGCTTCCTCGGCCGTGCGCGGGCTGAGGCAGTCGCCGATCAGGGCGAGGCTCCCGCCGTAGCCGCTCAGCTCGTCCGCGAGTTCGGCGTTCCGGCGCGGGGCGTGGTGGGAGACGAGGGTGTCGACCCCATCGAGGATCACGGGCTCGCCGCTGGTCACGTGCCGGAAGTAGACGCTGTCGCCGTCGGCGCCGAACAGGCGGACATAGGGCACGACCTCGACGCCCAGCTTGTGGAGTTCGCCCACCTCGTGGTCGCGCACCATGGAGGGGATGCGCTCGCCGGGCACGATGCCGTTCACCGCGAGCCGCACCCGGCAGCCGCTCTGCGCCAGCATCCGGGCGAGCCCCAGCCCGGCCCAGTCGCAGCGCCAGTCCCAGATCACCACCGACTGGCCGACGTTCGCCTCGCCGCGGAGCACGTCCCGGCTGTCGACGACGTGGGCCTCCTCCAGCCCCTCGATCGCCGGCAGCTGCGGTCGCGCGCCGGTCGCCAGGACGACGGCGTCGGGCCTTGCCTCCGCGACCATGTCCGCCGTCACCTCGCTGCGGGTCCGCACGGGAACCCCGTGAATCTCCAGTTCCCGCGCGAGGTTGGTGACGAGGCCCCCGAACTCCGAGCGGCCGGGCAGCAGCTGGGCCAGCAGGACCTGGCCGCCGAGCCGCGCCTCCTTCTCGTGGAGGGTCACGTCATGGCCGCGTTGCGCCGCCGCGATCGCCGCCTTCATGCCGCCCGGGCCGCCGCCGACCACCATGACCCTCTTCGGCGCATCGACGGCGCGCTTCCTGTAGGTTGCCAGCTCCCGCCCGGTTTCCGGATGCTGGATGCAGGAGATCGGGAAGCCCTTGAGGCGGTGGCCGATACAGGCCTGGTTGCAGCCGATGCACGCGCGGATGTCCTCCGGCCGGCCCTCGCGCGCCTTCCTCACGAACTCCGGGTCCGCGATGTGGCCGCGCACGACGCCCACCATGTCCGCGTCGCCCGAGGCGATGATCCTCTCCGCATCCTGCGGCTGGTTCACGCGGCCGGCGATCATCACGGGCAGGGCGACGGCCTCCTTGACCTGCCGGGCGAGCGGCGCCAGGTAGGCGTTCGGCATCGCCATCGGCGGGATGATGTGGAGCCAGCCGGCGTAGGACGCCGTCGTCGAGCCGATGATGTTGAAGTAGTCGAGCCCGCCGTCGGCCTCGATCGCCCTCAGGGCCTCGATGGTCTCGCCCGGCGTGAGGCCCTCGCCGTCCATCTCGTCGGCGGAGATCCGTATGCCGACGACGATGCCGTCGCCCGCGCCCTCGCGGACGGCGGCGATCACCTCGCGCAGGAAGCGCAGCCGGTTCTCCAGGCCGCCGCCGTATTCGTCCGTGCGCCGGTTGAGCCGCGGATTGAGGAACTGGGAGATCAGGTAGCCCATGCTGGAGATGAGCTCGATCCCGTCAAGACCGCCTTGCGCCATGCGCGCGGCGCCGACGCGGTAGTGGTCGACGATGTCCCGGATCTGCTCCGCCGTGAGCGGCGCCGGCACGTTCTTGTAGAACTCGTCCGGCACCTCCGACGGCGCGAAGGAGGCCATGGCGGAGCCGTCTTCCGAAGCCGCCGCGACGCGTCCCGGGTGGAACAGCTGGCCCAGCACGCGGCAACCGTGCCGCCTGCCCATGGCGGCCATGCGCCGGAGCCCCGGGATGCAGTCGTCCGTGACGACCGACAGGCGGCCGTGGGGCGCATAGGTCGGATGGACCGTGCTGACCTCCATCGTGATCATGCCGACCCCGGCCTCGGCGCGGGCCTCGTGGTAGGCGATCATCTCGTCGCTGACCAGGCCCCCGACCGACAGCGCCGTGTTGTGGCCGGGAATGAAGATCCGGTTCTTGACGGTCATGCCGCCGATGTCGATCGGCTCGAAGAGGTGCGGGAAGCGGGTCATCGTCCCGGCCTCCGTGATCGGGAGACGCTCATGCCGCGCCCCTTTCGTGCGCCATCATCAGCTCGGCGATCTGGCGCCCGAAGTGCTGGGTCGCGGGATCCCAGAAGGGCGAGAACGTGCCGCCGTCGAAGGCCGGGGAGGCACGGCCGGTCTGCATGGATTCGAGCGGCGCGATGTCCTCGCGGTTGAGTTCGTCCCACGTCCCCATGACCCTGGCGCGTGCGGCCTCGAAGCGGGCCTCCATGGCTTCGGCCGCGAACAGGATGTGGATCGTCTCGCGGGTCCGTTCCGGGCCCGAGGGCTCGGCGACGAGAAAGGCGATGTGATCGGGCCACAGGTTGATGTCGCAGGTCGGCGTCACCGTGAAACTGCGCCCCTCGCGGCGGAGCGCGTCGGGCAGGTCCTCGAAGTAGGGCAGGCCCTGGCCGCGGCCCTCCTGCGGCCTGGCGATGACGTGCCAGGTCATGGTCAGATGGGGGGCGATGACCTTCATCGGGTTGCTGGTCTCCAGCGGCGCGAACTCGCACAGCGCCGGGTGGATCGCGAACTTGTGGTAGACGTCGATGAAGTTCTCGTGGATGTGCTTCCAGTTGGCGGCGATGTCGTAATCGAGGCAGCCGCCATGGGCCAGGTCCCGGCTCCGCCAGCCTTCCAGGCAGGCATCGACCGGCGCCATGTGCTCTGCGAGCGGAACCGCCGCACCCTCGATGTTGACGAAGAGCGCGCCGCGCCAGCTTTCGCAGCGCACCGGCCGCAGGTCCGTCCACGCATCGCTGCGGGGCCGCCTGCCGTCGAGACCATAGGCCCAGCCGTGACAGGGGCAGGTCAGGGCCGCAAGCCCGCTGCGCGGTCCGGCGGCGATCACGGCGCCGCGTTGCGGGCAGACATTGTGGAAGGCGCCGATGGCGCCGTCATGGCGCCGCACCAGCACGACCGGACAGCCGGCGACATGCACGGGCAGCGCATCGCCCCGGTTCGGAATCTGGTCCTCGAACCCGGCGAGCATCCACAGCGGCCACATCAGGTGACGGCGCTCCAGGTCCAGCCACTCCCCGCTCGTGTAGGCGACATTGGGAAGTGCCGCGCCCTCCTCGACGCCGGCACGGAGGCGGCGAAGCGCCCCGGCGCCCAGCAGGTCGGCCACGCGGCTTCCCGTCGTCGTCCGGGCGTGCGGCACCCGTATCGCCTCCTCCGTCACGCTCCTGCGGGATTGTCTCATCCGCCGTCGCCGGGCTCAACGGCCCGCCCGGCGCTCATGAGCAGGTGCGCGGAACATCCGGCGACCAGCGGCGCTCGAAGAGGACCGCATCGTTCTCGCGGACGACAAGGTGTCCGCGCGGCCGGAACACGGTCTTCGTCGCCGTCAGCTCGGCGGTGCAGCTCACTTCGACGAACCAGTCCGCGCGCCGGTAGCTGAGGCGGTGCTCGACCCGGCAATGCGCGCTTTCGTGATCGCCGGGAACGATGCTGTGCTCGCAGCGCGTCTGTGATCCGAAGTCGAGCCCGGTCGCCGCAAAGCGCACCGGCGAGGGCGCGTTGCGCCAGGCCACGGTCATTCGTCCCGAGGCCTCGCTTCGAAACGTCCGCTCGATGGCCGGAGCCCGCAGCACCGTCGCACCCCGGTTGTCCTGCGCCAGGGGAGGCGCGAAGGCGACCGGCGACTCGGCGGTGTCTGCGGCGCTTCGCCGGGGCAGGACGAGGCGCGCATCGCCGGTCTCGACCGCGATGAGCGCCGCTTCCGGCGCCGGCCAGATCTGCGGCCAGTAGGAGGAGGACAGCGCCAGCCGCACCCGGTGGCCCGCCTGGAAGCGGTAGGCCGTGTTGGGGAAGACGATCCTGCACCGGCGGCGTCCGCCGGCACCCAATGCGTTGTCCGGCACGCCCCCGTCGTCGAGCGCCAGGTTGCGGACGGCACAGGCCACCCGCGCCACGCCGCCTTTCGCAGGCACGTCGTTGAGACGGGCCGCCAGCGTCGCTACCGGCCGGTCGCAGACGATGTCGAGCTCGAGAACGGCCTCGCCCAGGAGGTCGAAGGGCTCGTCCAGAGGATCGCTCTCGAAGACGAGCGAGGCCGCGTCGTCGCTTGCCTGATCGAGCGGCAGACCGCCTGCGCGCCCGAAGTAGCCCGTGTCGCCCGAGCCCGGCCCGACGACGCCGGCCGAAGGCACCTCGGCGCGTTCGCCGGCGGCATCCGCCGGAGGGGCCAGGCGCCCGCCGGCGAGGCCGAAGGCATGAGGCGCGACCCTGGCCGACGGCCAGGCATCCTCCGCGATCCAGCGGCCGGGACGCTCGTCGACCCGGTCGGCGGGGGGCTGGTACTCCATGCGCCAGACGCGCAGGCGCGGCTCGCGGTCGATCCCGTTGTCGATGCCCTTCAGCCAGCGGTCCCACCAGCGCAGGGCCTCCTGCTGGAATCCGATGGCCGGACCCGGGCTGCCGGCGAAGGGATAGTGGTGGCCCCAGGGGCCGACGATCCCCCAGCAGCGCGTGCCGAGCCGGGCGACAAGGGACATCACCGTGTTGCTGTAGCGGTCCGACCAGCCGCCCACCGCAAGGACCGGACAGGCGACCTCGTGCGGGGTCTCGCAGACCGAACTCCGGCGCCAGTAGTCGTCGCGCCACTCGTGCCGGATCCAGGTCTCCAGCGGAAAGGTCAGCGCCTCGAGGCGCGCCATCCACTGAGAGCGCCAGCCGTCCCCGACCGTCCGGGGGTCGGGGGGCGACGCGAGAATTGCGGGCAGGTGAGCGCCCCACTCGACCGTGTCGGTCAGCAGGCAGCCGCCCATGTGGTGGATGTCGTCGCCGAAGCGGTCGGCAGTGGCGCAGCAGGGCAGGACGGCCTTGAGCGCCGCCGGACGCCGGCAGGCCGCCAGCAGGCAAGCCGTCCCGCCCCAGGACTGTCCGAACATGCCGACATTGCCGTCGCACCACGGCTGGGCGGCGATCCAGTCGATGACCGAGATCGCGTCGTCGAGCTCCTCGGGCGTGAACATGTCGCCCATGCGGCCTTCCGAATCGCCCGAGCCGCGCATGTCGACCCGGATGGAGGCGTATCCGGCGGCTGCGAAGACGGCATGGTTGCGCTCGTCGCGCAGGCGCGTCAGGTCGCGCTTGCGATAGGGGATGGTCTCGAAGACCGCGGGAACCGGCGGCTCGCCGGCGCTGCCGGGCAGCCACAGCCGCGCCGCCAGGCGCACGCCGTCCGCCATGGCGATCCACTGGTGCTCGATCTCGCGGACCGGCGCCGCACCGTTCATGGCGCCGGCCCGCCGGCGGTCAGGCCTTGAACCACCAGCGGCGTGGAAGCCTGCTGTCGTCCATGCGGCGGTTGCCGCCGACTTCGCCGTGACCCAGGGCGTCGGAGGCGCCGATGAGCGCGTTGGCGAACGCGACGACGGTGGTCCCGCCCTCCATGTTGAGGATCTCCTGCAGCTCGAAGTACATGTCCCTGCGCAGCGCCTGGTCGGGTTCGCTCCTGGCGGCCGCGAGCACGGAGTCGAAGTGATCGTTGTGGAAGTAGGTGTCGTTCCACGACGAGCTCGAGATGTAGGACGACGTCAGCATCCAGTCGACCGTCGGCCGCCCGTTCCAGTAGACGCAGCACCAGGGCGCGACGAGCCAGACCTCCGACCAGTAGCCGTCGCCCGGGACCCGGTCGACGGTGACGTCGACACCGGCGGGCGCCATCGATTCGGCCATGAGAACGCCCATGTCGACGGAGCCGCCGAACGCTCCGTCGCTGGCCTTCAGCTCGAGCGCGATGCCGTCGAGTCCGGCCTGCTTGAGATGGTAGGCGGCCTTGTCGGGATCGTACTCGCGCTGCGGCAGGTCGGTGTTGAAGAACTGCTGGCTTCGCCCGATCGGATGATCGTTGCCGATGTAGCCGAAGCCGCCGAACACCTTGTCGACGATCTCCTGGCGCCTGATGCCGTACTTGACCGCCAGCCGCAGGTTGTTGTCGGTGAACGGGTCGAGATCGGTTCTCATGGCGGTCGTGTAGTGCTGTGTGCCCGGGGCCTCGAGCAGGCTGAATCCGTCGGTGCTTCCGAGCATGCGGGCGGTGCGCGCCTCGGGCTGGCCGATCGCGTGGGCCGAACCGCTCAGGAGCGCGCTCGCCCGGGCCGCGGGATCCTCGATGTTGACCAGCTCGACGGAGTCGAAGTAGCCCTGATCGTCCCTGTAGAAGTTCTCGTACCTGCGGCCGGCAAAGCGCAGGCCCGGCGTGAACTCTTCGAGGACATAGGGCCCGGAGCCGACGCCCTTCTCCCAGTCGGTCGTGCCTTCCGGTCCGATCAGCAGCCCGAAGGCCGACAGGTGGGCCGGCAGGTCGAAGTTGACCTCGCCCTGCACCATGACGACGGTATCGGGACCGTCGGCCTTCAGCTCCTCGAGCGCGCCGACGATCAGCTTGCCTTCGGCATAGGTGTTCTCGTCGCTCAGGTGGCGGTTGAGCGACCAGACGACGTCGTCGGCCGTCACGGTCTTGCCGTTGTGGAACTCCGCCTGGCGCAGCTTGAAGGTCCAGGTCCGGCCGTCCGCCGAGGTCTCCCAGCTCTCCGCGAGGCTGCCGACCGGGGTGCCGTCCGCCTCAAGCTCCGTCAGGCTGTCGAAGCAGCAGAACGCCGCCTGGGTGATGTGGTCGGTGCCGATCGCCTTGATCGGATCGAGCGTGTCGACGGCCGCGCCGCCGTCCGAGCCGATCGTGGCGTGCCCGCCGCGGGAGGGCGCCGCGCTGGCCACCTGCGTCCACAGTGTCGATGCCGTGGCGACGGCAACGCCCGCGGCCGCGGCGGCGTTCATGAACTCGCGCCGGTCGAGCCTGCGTTCGATGGCCAGGGCCTTGAGGGATTCGTGACTGCGCGGTGTCGGCATGGGGTGCTCCGGTGAATGGGCGGCAGCCGTCGTTCAGCGCCGCACTTATTGCACCGCCAAGCCGGCGCGGGTCAAGACCGCATGATTGTCAGAAGGTGGCGGTCACGCCGCCGTCGACGGGCAGGATCTGGCCGGTGACGTAGGCGGCGTCGGACGAGACGAGAAAGACCGCCGGCCCGGCGAGGTCCGACGGGTAGCCGGTCCGGCCAAGCGGGATCTTGCGGTATCCCAGATACACCGTCCTGAAGTACTCGGTATCGTGCTCGTGGCCGCCGTCGGGGAGGCGGGCCATGCGGGTGTCGATGAAGCCCGGAGCGATGGCGTTCACGGTGATGCCCCGTGGCGCGAGATCGCAGGCAAGCGCGCGCACCATGTTCACGATCCCCCCCTTGGCGCTGCTGTAGGGGACGGAGTCCGGGGAGCCGGCGAGGCCCATGATGCTCGCCGTCATCAGAATGCGTCCGCCGCTTCGCTCCATGAGCGGGATGGCGGCGAGCGAGCAGACGAGGGCGCCATCGAGATTGACCCGCGTCACTTCGCGGAAGCGCTCGATCGTCAGGCCGTCGATCGGACTGACGTCGAGGATTGCCGCGTTGTTGACGAGCACGTCGAGGCGCCCGTGGCGCTCGTCGATTGCGGTGATGAGACGCCGGCAGGCGGCTTCGTCGGTGATGTCGAGGGCGACGGGAGTTGCGCGGCCAGCGCTTTCGGCCGGCAGCCCCCCGACGGCCCGCATGGCCTCGTCGTCATCGATGTCGGCGAGGAACACGTGCGCGCCCTCCGCGAGCAGGCGTGTCGCGATAGCAAGGCCGATACCCCGTGCCGCGCCGGTGACGAGCGCCACCTCTCCCTCGAAGCGGTTCATGTCATGTTCTCCCTTCCTGAGAATTCGCTGCTCCGGGATCGGCGTTGCGGCGCCACACGAGAGCCACCGCGACGGTCAGAAGGATCGAAAAGCCGAGAATGAGGGTGACGAGCGCGTTGATGGCCGGGGTGAAGCCGACCCGCATCATCGCGTAGAGGCGCACGGGCAGGGTCGAGTCCGTTCCGCTGAGAAAGAGCGTGATCATGGTCTCGTCGAAGGACAGCGCGAAGGCGAGCAATCCGCCGGTCAGAAGCGGCATGCGCAGGTTCGGCAGAATGATGAAGCGAAAGGTCTGCAGGCGCGTGGCGCCCAGGTCGAGGGCGGCCTCCACCAGATTTCGGCTCAGCGCGTTCAGGCGTGTCAGCACGATGCGGTAGATGATGGCCGACACGAAGAGGGTGTGGCCGACGGTGATCGTGAGGATGCCCCGGCCGACTCCGGCCTCCCGGAAGTAGATGAGCAGCGAGAGCCCCGTGATGATGGGCGGCAGCAGGAAGGGCAGGAAGATCACGTACTCGAGCAGCCGCGCCGAGTGGGTGCCCGGCCGGGACTTCACGAGAAGGGCGGCCGATGTCGCAAACGCGGCGGCAGCCGCCACCGCGAGGCTCCCGACGAGGAGCGAATTCCACAGCGCCTCGCCCAGCGCGTCGTTTTCCAGGAGCTTTGCGTACCACGACAGCGAAAAGGTGTCCCAATTGACCTTGCCGCGCCGCATCGAGAAGAAGGAAAGCAGGAAGACGAGCAGGATCGGCAGGTAGAGCGACACGTACACCAGCACGGCAAGGGCCGCGAGAGGGATGTCGATGAGACGGTTGCGCTTCATGGCTGCCAGCGCGGGTTGGAGAGACGCCGCGCCACGGAGATCGCGACGAGGGCGACCACCATCAGAAGGACGGAAAGCGCGGCCCCCAGCGGCCAGTTGAAGGCGAGGCCGAACTGGCTGAACACCAGTCTTCCGTACGTGAACCCTTCGATCCCGCCCACGAGCTCGGGTGCGAGAAAGTCGCCGCTGGCAAGGACAAAGGTGAACATCGCTCCCACGATTGCGCCCGGGAGGCTGAGCGGCAGGATGACCCACCGGAACGTCTGGACCTCGGTGGCGCCGAGATCGGCGGCAGCCTGCAGGACCGCGGGGGAGATCCGTTCCAGGGCGACGCAGATCGGCAGCACCATGAACGGCAGGAGCACCACGGCGAGCGTGATCCGCACGGCGGTCAGGTTGAAGAGGAGCGCGCTCACCGGCTCGTCGGTGATGCCGAGCGCGAGCAGCAGGCCGTTCAGGAGGCCGTTGGTGCCGAGCACCCCGCGCATCGCGTAGATCTTGATGATGTAGCTCATCAGCAGCGGGATCGCGAGGGCGATGACGAGGACGTTCCGCCAGGCGGGCGGACGCCGCCAGATGAAGTAGGCCGTGGCGTAGCCGAGCACGAAGTTGAACGCCGAGACCTCGAAGGCCAGCAGCATCGTCCGCAGGAAGGTGGTGCGATAGGAGGGGTTGGAGAGGAGACCGATGAAGTTGTCGAGTGTCGGCTCGTAGACGATGCTGTTGTCGACGACGGGCAGAAAGCCGTAGGCGAGAAAACTCGCAAGCGGAACCAGGATGAAGAGGATGCAGATGGCCCAGAGCGCGAGCGCGCCGGGCGCATACCCCGAAAGGCCCTCCTTGCGAATCACGTTTCGGCTCCCGTGACCAGTGCGCAGGCCGCGGCGTCGAATCCCACCTCAAGGCGCGATCCGATCGCGGGAAGGCGGGCCGAGGGATCGCTGCGGGCCTTCATGGTCAGGACCTGGCCCGCTTGCGGGTGCCTGAGCTCGGTGATCGTCTCCGAACCGACGAAGGAGACCGAGACCACCTCGCACTCGATCCGGTTGGAGTGGTCGGCCGCGAGCGGTCCGAGAGCCTCCGGTCGCACCGCCAGCGCCAGCCCTTCCCGCACCCGCGGCGCAGGACCCTGCACCAGCATCGTGCCCATGGGGGTGGCAACGGTCGTCGCGGTGCCGGCGGCGCTCTCGACGCGGCATGGCTCGAGAATGTTGCTCGCGCCGAAGAACGCGGCCACGAAGCGGCTGCGCGGCCGGTAGTAGAGGTCCCGGGGCGTGCCGATCTGCTCGATGCCCCCGGAGCGCATCACGCAGATGCGGTCCGACACCGTGATCGCTTCGGACTGGTCGTGGGTGACGAAGACGAAGGTAATGCCGCTCTGCCGCTGCACCGACTTCAGGAACCTTTGCATCTGGCGCCGCAGCGTCGCGTCGAGCGCGGCGAGCGGCTCGTCGAGCAGGATGAGACGCGGTTCGCAGATCATGGCGCGTGCGAGCGCGGTTCTCTGCTGCTGTCCGCCGCTGAGTTGCGCCGGATAGCGGTCGCCGAGGTCTTCGAGCTCGACGATGGCAAGCGCGTCCCCGACGCGCGCTTCGCGCGCCGCGCGGTCGATGCCCCGCACCCGCAGACCGAACGCGACATTCTGCCGCACCGTCATGTGGGGAAAGAGCGCGTAGTCCTGGAAGACGGTGTTGAAGGGGCGGCGGTTGATCGGCAGATCGGCGATGTCGCGTCCGTCGAACTCGATGCCTCCGGCGGTGGGTGGCTGAAACCCGGCGATCGTCCGCAGCAGCGTGGTCTTTCCCGATCCCGAGGGGCCGAGGATGGTCAGGAACTCGCCGTTCAGGACGTCGAGGTCGAGGGGACGGATCGCGTCGAAGTCCTGGAAGCGGACGCCCAGGCCGCGAATGCGCAGAAGCGGCGCCTTGCCGCCTGCCACCTCGTGCCCGCTGTCGGCGTCAGGAGCGTCCATAGGCGCGCACGGCGTCCCAGTTGATCTCCACCCCGAGCCCCGGCCGGGTGGGAGGAAGGATCTCGCCGTTCTCCAGGACGAGGTCCTCGGCGGCCAGCTCACGGCGGAGCTTTTCGATGCACAGCTGGGGGGGAAGATACTCCACGAAGGCAATGCCCGGCGTTGCAAAGGCCAGATGGGCGGTGGCGGACAGCGACACGCCTGTCTTCCAGCAGTGCGGGACCACCGGCAGGTTTCTTTGCGCGGCCATCGCGCACACGGCCCGCGCCTCGCCCACCCCGCCGACGCGCCCGACGTCCGGCTGCACCACGCCGATCCGGCCGCGCTCGATCAGTTCCTCGAACTCCCAGCGGGTCGCGAGCCATTCCCCCGAGGCGATCCGGAAGGGCGCCAGGGCCGCCAGCTTGGCGTGCTCGTCGAGAAAGTCGGGCCAGATCGGCGTCTCGACAAGGTAGAGATCGAACTCCTCCCAGTCGCGCAGGACCGACCATGCCGTCTCGGCGTCGCGCCACAGGTACTGCACGTCCACCATCAGCGTCATGTCCGGTCCCAGCGTCCGGCGCACCGCCGCCACGACCTCGGTGTGGCGGTCGTAGCTCTCGTTCATGCCGTCGTGGGCGTAGGGCCCGGCCATGGTGCATTCGGCCTTGACGGCGCGGAAGCCGAGCCGCCTGGCGTTTTCGGCGGCCTCGCAGAGCGCGTCCCGGTAGGCCTCGAAGCTGCTGCCCGCCGGCTGCAGGGAGGCGTAGGGAACGAGCGGCGTCGGGCGACGCTCGCCGAGGAGCTTCCACAGGGGCTTGCCCGCGATCTTTCCCGCCAGGTCCCGCAGCGCCATCTCGACCGCGCCGAGGGCGTGGATCACGGCGCCGCGGCGCCCGTTCATGGCGGTCATCGTGTAGACATGATCCCAGAGCGCCTCGATGTCGCGCGGATCCCTGCCTTTCAGCAGTTCCGCCATGCCGAGTCCCATGGTGTGGGTGCCGGACGCCTCGATGCAGGAGCGCCCGATCCACGGGTTGAGGTCGCTCTCGCCGTAGCCCTCGAGACCCTCGTCCGTGCGGACGACGACGAGCAGGCTGTCCTGGGCCGACGAGGTCAGGCCAGGGTCGACGTCGTCGGCAACAAGCACGTGACATTCGATATCGGTGATCTTCACCGCCACCACCCCTTCGCCATCGTGTGGGATCAGGGAAACCCCGATCGATGCGCGGGCCGGCGACGGCGTTGTCGCGATGTGCTCCCGGCCCGGGAAAACGGGAATCGGCGGGGCAATCCCCCGGAGGATGCCCCGCCGTCGATCAGGCTACTGCGCGGCCTTCACCTCGTTCCAGACTCTCACCCGGCGGTCGAAATCCTCGACCGGCCGCAGCCACACGAGCTTGTCGGCATAGTCCAGTCCGGGGCTTTCGTTGGTGGTGTTCCCGTAGCCGTTCTTTGCGGTCATGGTCGGGCCGGTCTCGCCGTTGAGGTAGTGGTCGACCCACTGATGGGCGCACTCGGCGTCCTGCACTCCCTTGGAGAGGGCCCACGTGTCGAGCCAGCCGATGCCGCCCTCGTTCGGGATCGAATACACCACGTCGTAGCCGCGATTGGCGAGTTCGACGGTCTGGAACTCGCCCATCGAGAACATCAATGTCGCCTCGCTCGAGTCCCACATGTTCACGCCTTCCTCGAATCCCGCGTAGTAGCTGATGAGGTACTGCTTCTGCTCGATCAGCTTCATCCTGACGGCATCGAAGTCGGCGTCGCTGAGGTTGAAGGGATCTTCGAGCCCGAGAACGATCGCCGCGTTGGTCACGTTGTTGTTGGCGTCGTCAAGGGCGAGCACGTGTCCGGCGTTCCCGGGACTCCACAGGGCTTCCCAGGACTCGACCCCGTCCGGGAACGCCGCCTTGTCGTAGATGAGGCCAAGCGAGCCCCAGGCGATCGGGACCCCGTAGGTCTCGCCGCCGCTCATGACCTCGGCCACCGAGCCGAACGAGGCAAGCAGGTTCGCGGTGTTGGGGATCCGGGACATGTCGAAGGGAATGATCAGGCCCTGGTCGAGGTAGCGCTCGATGATCGAGGTGTCGATCGAGATGAGGTCGTAGTCGGCGCCATCGCTTCCCACCATCTTGGCGAACATTTCGTCCACCGAGCCGGTGTAGGCCACGTTCACCTCGCATCCGGTCGCGGCGGTAAAGGGCTCGACCCACTCGGGCTCGGCGTATCCCTCGAAACTGAAGAGCCGCACTTCCTGCGCCGAGGCCTGGGTTCCTGCGACCAGCAATAGGGCCGCTGCCAGTGTCCATTCAAGCGATCGAAACATCGTTCATCTCCCTGTCGGTTGTTTCAGTCTGGAGCACCGGCAGGTCGTTCGATGACGGGTACCGGCCGGTGATGTGCTCGCGCAGCACCGACGCCAGGGCCGCGGGATCGCCCTCGGCCAGGAAGCGGCGTAGCTCCTCGTGCTGCGCGACAACGGCATCGAGATCCGGATGACTGCGGATCTCGAGCCCGAAGATGATGAGAACCTGGCGGGATATTCCCTCCCAGATCTGGAGGCCCAGCGAGTTTCCGGCTGCCGATATGGCGGCGCGATGAAAGTCGACATCGGCTCGCTGGACCTGCTCGGCGTTGCCGTCCGCGACACCTGCGCGCATCGCCGCCAGCGCCGCGTCGAGCCCGGCGAAACGGGACGGTTCGCTGCGCAGCCTGGGCATCGCTTCGCCGAGCAGCATCGTCTCGAGCGCAATGCGGACGCCGCACACCTCGCGAATCTGGCGGCCGTTGAAGGCCGCCACCTTCCAGCTGCGTCCCGGCGAGGAGCTCAGGATGCCCTGCAACCACAGTTCGCGCATGGCCTCGCGGACCGGTACGCGGCTGACGCCGAACTCGGCGGCGAGACTCTCCTCGACGAGGCGGTGCCCGGGCGGCAATGCGCCGATGGCGATCGCAAGGATGAGCCGGTCGATGACCTCGTCGGTGACCAGGCGCCGTCGGATCGGGGTGATCGGGGCTGGCACAGGGTCGTTCTGTCGCATACTGTCAGACTATTAGTCTGTATACGATGAGTAAAGCGCAGCGTGGCCTGCGGGAGGGCGACCATGGCGTTCGGGATCCTTCGCCGCATTGCCGCCGCGGCGCGGCTTGGAGAGGCGCCGCTGTGGCTTCCCTCGCCGGGCGTGTTCCTGTGGCTCGATCTTCTCGGGCGCGAGGTGCACCGGTTCGACCCGCGGAGCGGCGAGGACCGGGTGATCGCCGGCGGGTTCGTCGAGAACCTGGCCTGCCTGGCACGGCTGGGCGACGGGTTCGCGCTTCTCGTGACGGCGACGCGGTTTCTGCGTCTCGACCCGGCGACCGGCGCCGCGACCGGTCTTCCGGGGCCGCTGCGTCCTGCCGCGGGCACCTGTTTCAACGACGGCAAGGTCGCCCCCGACGGAGCCCTCTGGCTCGGGATTTCGGATGTCCGGGAGGTCGAGGCGACCGGGTCGCTCCACCGCGTCGACGCTGCCGGCGCCGAGTGCGTCGATCGGGGATTCGTCGTCGCGAACGGGCCGGCGTTCTCTGCGGACGGAAGGACCGCGTACTTCGCAGACACCGCCGGCGGCCGCATCCTGCGCTACGCGCTCGACGCCTGGGGCCGGCCGGTCGAGCGCACGCCCTTCGCGGAGATCCCGGCCGGGGACGGGATGCCCGACGGCATGACCACCGATCGCGAGGGACGCCTCTACAGCGCCCATTGGCGGGGCGGCCGCATCAGCGTCTACGATCCGGAGGGGACGATGCTGGAGGCGATCGCGCTTCCGGCAACGAACGTCACGTCCTGCGCCTTCGGCGGCGAAGACGCCTCGCTGCTCTTCGCGACCAGCGCCGCCCGGGAAGACGACAACGGCCCCCGGCCGCCGCACGGCGACGCGTTCGTGCTCGGCGGCCCGGCGAGGGGGACACCGGAACCCGAGTTCGATCAGTCCTGGCTCGGGAACGGGAGCCATCTGAAATCGTGAGACCCGCCACTTCGGGTGTCACCCGGCAACGCCCTCTGCCGCGGTATCAGGCCGCAGCAGTGATTTCTCGAGGTCCAGGTGTCATGTGCGACCGGCAGGGAGTGCGCCTCGTGGGCTGTCGCCCGTCGCGATCCTGCAGGGGCTCCAGTTCCTCGTCCAATGCTCGTCACTGTGCACATGGCCGGCACGGACACTCTTGCAGACATTGAGCGAGAACTGCGATTCGGTGAACCCTTTCGCGAGACGAACGACCGCACCTTCCCGTTCGCCGCCGAGGACGGAAACCTCACCGTGAGCACGCTCGAGAAACGCACGCACCGCGGCAACAGAGTCAAAGATCCCCTTGAAAAGGACGGGAACGACCGGGATCCCGTGGCGCCCGGCATAAGCCTCCAAACCGGCAAACGAGGCGAAGGCGCCGGTCTCGTCGCGGAGCGCAAAGGCATGGAATGTGCGGTCCTCCCGGACCGGTCCGTACACAATACTGTGCACGCCATAGATATCCTCGCCGTAGAGGTAGACATCAGGCCCGGTCACTTTCCAGGCGTGATGCTTCTTTACCATCGACATCCACTTCGCATCGGACGGCGCGGACACGCTGCGGCCAAAAGCCCTGCCGCGATGCAGGAGCACGTTGCTTCCGTCCAGCTTCTCCGTCACCACGACGGGCACGCCCACGAAATGGCCGGGGTCGGGATGAACCCTCCCCTCCCGGCCGACGGTGGGAGAATAGGGCCAATAGGGAGTTCCGGGGTACTTTCGGTTCACGATCGCCTCATCCTCTCGTTCGCCCCGATGTGCCTGGGTCCGTGCCGGAATGCTCGGGACAAAGCTGTCGAACCTCCACGCCCAGTTGCTTCATCAGCGGTGCCTGCTCCTCCCAGTCGCTGTCGGTGGCGTTCAGTATCACCGCATCGGCCGCCACGGCGACCGCCAGGAACTTTCGATCGGACGGGTCAAGTCCGTTTTCCGGTAGTTCCCAAAAATCCCGTCGGGGATCGTCACAGGAAGAGACCGGGATCCGTCGCACACGCCTTCCCTGATACTGATTGTTCACCACGTGTTTGAAGAACATGTCACCGACACCAGGTGCGCCGGCCCACTTGAGATGTCTGGCATATTCCTGAACGATCAGGCCCCCTTCGTCAACCACTGTGGTTCCCTGATTTACGAGGTGTTCCGGTTTCTCCACGCAGGCCAATTGACAACGATAAGAAAAACCACTCCGGCTACCGCTGTTGGCGACAATAGGAACGTTCGTGTCTACAACAAAGCTGTTCATTGAAGGCGCTCTATCTTCCTCTTCAGGGACGCCTTGGTGATAGCTGCAATTTCACTCATCTCGTCACCGAAGAAGTTGTTTGGCCAATTTTCTATTTCTCCCCACTCATTGAGACAGAGATCGGAGGCCTGTGCCTCCACTCCGTCACTTGAAACAAAGTACAGCCTCACATCGTCAGCGGATGCCTGTTGCTCGGCCACCCGACGTTGCAGTCGTCGCAACAGATGTTCGCTATGGCTCTCCACGATGATCTGTATGTTTCGGACGTCGGAGATGTTCAAGATTACATCGGCCAGTCCACTCTGCACGGATGGATGAAGGTGAATTTCCGGTTGCTCCATCATTACTGTCGAACCTTCCGGGACATAGTAGAGAAGGACTAGGGCAGGCAAAACCTGTGACACACCGAAGCCGACGTCGGTCAATGCGATCATCGGGCTCGACTTGAATGTCTTCACTGTCGCCCGGTAAAGATTGGTCCCTTTTGCAATTTCCTCGACACGAAACTCATGGATCAGGCCCAATTTTCTCAACCAGTATGCAAGCATCTCCTGAAATGTCTTCTTTCGCATCCTATATCCCAGGCTTCGCATTTTCTCGTCGCGGGTTGCCGCGAGTATCGCATCAATAGTACGCTCGCCGCGTTGACCGACATCGGTCGGACTGGAGCCAGCCCAGTGATAGTCCCGTCGGGGATACTCGCGAAGCGGGCCAAGGTAGTAGATTGAATCCATCAACTCTTCATAGGCGAGCTCGAAGTCATTCAGAAAGTGGGCGTTCTGGTAGAGATACCTGACCTCGTCAGGGAACAGATGGGTCTTGACAGGAGGCGAAAGGGGCCACGCGCGACCTCTGTTGCGAACGAACTTGAAATCTGTGCTATTGGTGTCCAGTTTGAAGTTCGCTTTTGAACGCTTCTGTGAGTCCACTCGAAACTCCACGCCATCGAACTCGTAAGCCAATCGGTACGGCCACAGCTTTGTGCGCAGTAGACCAACTTCGCACCAAGTCTGGAGAGAATTTCCTGTGAGCCGGAAGCCGTCTGCAGCGCCCCTTCGAGCGCTGATCTCCAGTTGATCGGCGAGAGACCATCCGAGCCTCCAGCTTGCTCTTGATCTTTTGTCATGTCGATGTATGACATCGCTGAAAGTCCCGAGATTCACGAGATCGGAGGGGCCGCCAAAGTCAAGAATAAGGCCGCGATCTGTTGCGTTCTTGGTCTGTTTGAGCAAGAGCAGGAATTGTATGAGGCTGCTCTTGCCGGCACTGTTGGCGCCGAAAAAGCCGGTAACCTTGCCGAACCGGAGATCAGCTTCTCGCCAGGCCTTGAAGTTGTTCAGATTTAGTTGCGTCAGCATTTTCTCATCGCACCTTGGAATTGGGATCTCGGTGAACTGGCGTTTCCATCACTCCTCCCTGGAAGCTTATCGACTGAGTATTGTTCGTAGCGGTCCTGGCAGTCCGATGAAACATCATTCTCGAACGTCTCGTGATGGCTGTTACTGCGATGCCGGTGTTCGTGATCAGTCACTCCACGGTCGGGGGCGGTGCCCGATCAACGCTCACGATGTGCGTAGGCGCGGGCCAGCCGGTCCTTGAGGTCGGCGACGAAGCCGGGCGTCAGGATGGCATCGTGGGCGATGGAATGCCAGAGCCCGACCGTGTTGACGTAGGAGCGCATGGTCATCAGGCCTTCCTCGAGCTGATCCCACGTCAGTCCCATCGCCTCGGGGCGGATGTCCAGGCCGATACCCGAGATGGTGTCGAGCATCTCCTCGGTGCCGGCATCGTGCAGCATCGAGCCGACGATCACGCCAAGGCACACGGGCTGGCCGTGGAGGAACTTCTTTCCGGTCAGTTTTTCCAGCGTGTAGAACAGGAAGTGGTCTGTTCCCTCGATGTGGCGCGGGCACCATCCCGCCCCGTGATAGCTCGTGCCCCATTTCAGGCCGTCGACAAGGACCTCGAGGCCGCGGTCGTTCATGGCGCGCACGTTGTCGACGTTCTCGACAAGCGTCCTCACCTTCGCGAGCGACTGGCTCGCCAGGTTCCCGTCGAAGCGCCATTTCTCCTCGACCTTTCCTTCCCGCTCGGCGTAGCGCCAGTCCAGGACCCCGGTGTGAAAGCACAGGATATCGCCGATTCCCGACCAGTTGAGGGCGGGCGGGCAGCCGGCAAGCACGTCGTAGTCGATGTAGATCGCCTGCGGCACGGCCCAGCCGCGATAGACGACCCGCCCGTCGAGCCGCACGCCCGAGCGCTGGCCGTAGACGGCGTTCACCGACAGGGCCGTCGGCGCCTGGAAGAGCGGCAGGTTGAGGCGCCACGAGAAGTACTTCGCGACGTCGAGCGCCTGGCCTCCGCCGAGCCCGACGATGGCGCCCACCTCGCCGAGGCCGGCGGCCTCCCGGTCGAGGTGGGCCTGTTCGATCGATCCGCAGAAGTAGGGCCTGCAGTCGGCGCCGGCGAAGTGATGGGCGAAGATCGGCCAGAGGTCGTCCATCGTGACCACGAGGAAGGGCGGATTGACGAAGTTGCGGAACTCGTCCAGCAGGCCGCGACCGAACACGGTCGCAAAGCCGTAGGCGAGGTCCTGGACATGGTCGTGGGGCAGGGCAGGGATCTCCGGGTTCAGGGGCATGCAGTCCGTTCAGTCCGGCGTCGCGGTCCCGGCGGTCCCGTCACCGCTGTCACGGGGAGGCATCGCCATCGCCCGACCAGCCGAGGATCGCCGCCTCGCGGGACCGCTTGACGTCGCTCCAGCTCCGGCGGCAGCCGTCGCGCCGCGCCCTGAAGCGGTCGGCTTCCTCCCGGACCGCGGCGGCGACGGCGGCGGCTTCCCCGTCGGTCAGGTTGCAGGGATCGAGATGGAGCTCCTGCCGCTCGACGAGGTCGTCGCGCACCACGATGCGGGGGGTCCGCCCGGCCAGCCGGGCGGCCAGTTCCCAGGCATGGAAGCCGGCGCTGCCGGGCGCGACGGCGATGCGCACCCGCGTGACCGGATTGCCGGTCCAGTCGGCATGGGTCGTGGCGGAGAGACCGGGGACGTCCGCGAGCTCGCGCACCCACAGGGCCGCGCGCGCCTCTTCCGCCCGCCGGACGGCGCCATGATCGCGTCGTTCCCACAGCTCCAGCGCCGCCATGGCGCCGACGACGCTCTCCTTGCCGGCCTTCATCGTGCGCCCGATCCCGCGGTGCTGGAGATAGGTCGCGCGGACGATCTCGGAGGTTCCCGCGACGATGGCGCTCGTCACGCCCGACAGGAACTTGTGGCCGGACCAGATCGCGGCCGACGCCCCGAGAGCGATGGGTCCGGTCAGGTCGTACTCCGAGGCCATGTCGACGATCACCGGCACGCCGTGCTCGCGGCAGAGGTCGATGAAGACGTCCATGGGAAGCTCGTTTTCGCGCACCGTATGGTGCGAAACGACGTACATGGCGGCCGCCGCGCCCGCGGCCAGGGCGTCGGCGAGGTGCCAGGTCTCGCAGGCCGCGGCCGTGCCCACGGGGACGACCTCGGCTCCGGCGAGGCGGATCGCCTGATCGACCGGAGCGCCGTAGTTCACCATGTGCCCCATGGGCAGCAGGACCCGTCTCTCGCCGGCCACCGCGGGGAGCGCCTCGATCTTCGCAAGGTCGGCGCCGGCAAGACATGCGGCCACCGTCTGCGTCATCGCGGCCGCCGAGCATGAGGCGACGCATCCGGCCTGTGCTCCGGTGACGCGCGCGATGACGGCGCCCGCGCGCGACTGCAGTTCGTCCATGCTGACGAAGGATGCGAGGATCCGGTCGACGGACGCGCGCACCTCCCCGGAAACGCGCGAGGCGCCGATGCTCGTCATCGTCCCGGAGGCGTTGATGACCGGGGTGAGGGACCATCGGGCGAAGGGGTCGCTTGTCATGCCAGCCGTTCTCCGGTCGTGCTGTCGAAGACGTGCAGGCGGTCCGGACGCAGCGTGAGCGACAGCCTCTCGCCGGCACGGACCGTGCCGCGCACGTCACCGCCTGCCCGCACGGTCAGGCGCGAACCGCGGGCGTTGCCGAGATGGACAAGCGCTTCGTGGCCGAGGTCCTCGATCCTGTTGACGCGCGCCTCGCCGATGCCGACCGCACCCTCGGCCGGCCCGATCACGAGGTGCTCGGGCCGGATGCCGAGCGTTCGTCCCCGCCCGCGCCCCGGCACGGGATCGAACGTCGCCGCAGCGTCGCCAAGGAGGTCCTTCGCGTCGAGCAGGTTCATTCGCGGACTGCCGATGAAACCTGCCACGAAGGTGTTCGCGGGCTTCTCGTAGAGTTCGGTGGGCGCGCCGGTCTGCATGATCTGCCCCCTGTTCATCACCGCGATCCGGTCACCCATGGTCATGGCCTCGACCTGGTCATGGGTGACGTAGACCGTCGTCGTCGTCAGCTGGCGCTGCATCTCGGAGATCTCCCCGCGCATCTGGACCCTGAGCTCCGCATCGAGGTTCGACAGCGGTTCGTCGAAGAGGAACGCGTCCGGCCGGCGGATCATGGCGCGTCCGAGGGCGACGCGCTGCGCCTGGCCGCCGGAAAGCTGGCGGGGCTTTCGGCCCAGCAGTTCGGCGAGGCCGAGCGTATCGGCGACGCGGGCCACTTCGGCCCTGATCGTGGCCGGGTCGGTGCCCCTGATCTTCAGCCCGAAGGAGAGGTTGTCGCGCACCGACATGTTCGGGAAGAGCGCATAGGACTGGAACACCATCGAAATGTTGCGCCGCGCCGGCGACAGGTCGTTGGCGCGCTCGCCGCCGATCATCAGGTCGCCCGACGAGATGGCCTCGAGCCCCGCGATCATCCGCAGCGTGGTCGACTTGGCGCAGCCCGAGGGCCCGACCAGCACCATGAACTCTCCCTCGCGGACGTGCAGGTTGAGGCCGGAGATGACCTCGACATCGCCGTAGCTCTTGGCGACGTCCCGGAACCGGATGTCGATCATCGCCGCGTGTTCCAGTCGGGTGAAATCGAGACGATCGCATCGATTTCGACGGTGATGTTGCCGGGCAGGGATCCCATCCCGACGGCGGCGCGGGCGTGGCGGCCCCGTTCGCCGAAGATGTCGCAGAACAGCTTGGAGCAGCCGTCGATGACCGTCGGGTGATCGGCAAAGCCGGGCACGGCGTTGACCATGCCGAAGACGCGCCGGATCTGGGCGACATGCTCGAGCGAGCCGAGGATTTCCTTCATCGCGGCGATCAGCACGAGGCCGCTCCGGTGCGCGTGGTGGAACGCCTCCTCGACAGAGACGTCGAGCCCGACCTTGCCCGTCGCCAGCTCGCCGCTTTCCAGCACCGGCCCCTGGCCGGAGAGATAGAGCGTCGTGCCGTCGATGGAACCGAGATCGAAGGTCCCGATCGGCGCCGGTACCGGGGGAATGACGTAGCCCAGGGCGGCCAGCCGCCGTTCCGCGACGTTCCCGCGGCCGGCCGGCGCGTGACGCGGCGTGTTCATGCGGCAAAGGCTCCCTCGATCCTGCTTCGGGCAGCGTTCAGAAACGCATTCGTCACGTCGAAATCATTGGCGATTCCGTAGGCAAGGCCCTCGCGCTCGACGAAGGCCCTCAGCCCGCGCATGGCATCGAAGACGTCGCACCAGGTCACGTCCATCGCCGAGGGCCGGATGTCGAGGCCGAGACGGGCCACCGCGCCGAGCAGTTCGTCGGCACGCTGGCCGTGCATCATCGCGCCGAGAACGAGCCCCAGGCATACCGCCTGGCCGTGCAGGAACGTCTTTCCGGTTCCCGCTTCGAGGGCATAGAAGATGTAGTGCTCGACGCCCTCGATGTGGCGAGGATTCCAGCCTGCTCCGTGGTAGGAGGCGCCGCCCCATCTGAGCCCGTCGACCAGGATCCGGATGCCGCGCGGCGACAGCGTGCCGATCTCGTCCAGCTCGGCCAGCGCGGTCTCGGCCTTCGCCAGCGAGATGGCCGCGAGGCTGTCGTCGTAGGGCCAGCGCGGCTCGCACCTGCCCCGGTACTCGGCGTGGCGCCAGTCCATGACGCCGGTGATGAAGCACAGGACGTCGCCGATGCCGCCGATGTTGAGCGCGCGCGGCGCGGCTTCGATGATGTCGAGATCGATGTACACCGTTTGCGGCACGGCCCAGCCGACATACCTGACGATGCTGTTGTCGCGGACCCCCGCGCGATGCCCGAAGACGGCGTCGACGGAAAGCGAGGTCGGGAATTGGAAGAGAGGAAGGTTGAGACGCCAGGCGAAGTACTTGGCGGCGTCGATCGCCTGGCCGCCTCCCAGGCCGACGATCGAGGCGGCATCTCCAAGCGTGGCGAGGTCGTCTTCCAGCGCGGCGCGTTCCATGGAGCGCACCATGTAGGGCGCGGCGTCGGCCGGCAGGGTGCCGCGGAAGAGGGGCCAGAGGTCCTCCATCGTGACGACCAGCATCGGCGGACGCACGAAGTTTGCCGCCTCAGGCAGAAGGTTGCGCCCGAAGACTGTCGTGAACTGCGGGATGTCGGATTCCTTGAACGGCATGGTTCAGCCCTTGACTGCGCCAAGGGACAACCCCTTGACGATGTGTTTCTGCGCGGCGATGGCGAACAGCAGCATCGGCACGATGGCGATGATCGACGCGGCCGTCATAGCGCCCCAGTCGAGCGCCGCATAGCCGCGGAAGCTCGTCACTCCGAGGGTGACCGTCTGCGCCTTGGAGAACGTCAGGCCCAGCGCAATGGCGAGCTCGTTCCAGATCCAGATGGCGTTCAGCACCGCGGTGGCGGCCATTCCGGGCATGGCGCAGGGCACGTAGATCCTCGTCAGGATCTGCCAGTGGGATGCGCCTTCGATCCGCGCCGCCTCGTCGATGGCCGGATTGATCTCGCGGAAGAACGAGGCGAGAAGCCAGATGGACAGAGGCAGGACGTGCACCTGGTACATCAGGGCGAGGCCCACGTGCGTGTCGTAGAGCCCGGTCCACTGGTAGAGCGAGAACATAGGAATGACGAACAGGAACTCGGGCAGCATGTAGGCGAGGATCAGCCAGACGCCGACGATGTTTCTGCCCCTGATCTTCATCCGGACGATGGCGTAGGCGGTCGGGATCGCGATGGCGAGCGAAAGGGCCACGCCGATGCTCGTGACGATGACGGAGTTCAGGAAGGTGTACCTGAACGTCTCGTGGCTCCAGAGCTTGAGGTAGTTGGCCACTGTCGGGTCGAAGATCCACAGCGGCGGACTGGCAAGGCCGTCGCGCCTGGACTTCAGCGAGACCGTCAGGACCCAATAGACCGGAAACAGGCTGAACAGGACCATGGCGCCGGTGAAGACCCAGGCCCACGCCCGGGAGAGGCTCGCACACGGATCGCGGCCGGGCGACATGACGGCCCGTGCGCTCATGCGTCGAGCTCGCCGCGCCGCTGCAGCGCCTGCAGCGCCAGCGAAATCACGAGGATCACGAGCGAGAACAGGATCATCGTCGTCATCGCCTTGCCGATCTGCTGGTAGCTGTAGGCGATGCGGTAGACGTAGGTCTGCACGACTTCGGTCGCCAGGGCCGGACCTCCGCCGGTCGTGCCGAAGACGATGTCGAAGACCTTCAGGGTGTCGATGGCGCGGATGATGATGACGGTGATCAGCAGCGAACGCAGCATCGGCAGCTTGATGCGCCAGAAGATGGTGAATTCGCTCGCGCCCTCGACGCGGGCGGCCTCGACCGGCTCGGTCGGCAGGCTGCGCAGTCCGGCAAGCATGATGATGAAGACGAAGGCCGTCTGCCACCAGACATCGACGGCGACGATGGACGCCATGGCCGTGTCGGCGGCCCCGTAGAAGGCCGACGGACCGAAGCCGAGCGCACCGATCAGATGGTTGATGATGCCGAGGAAGGGATCGAACATGACCTTCGACATCAGGGCGACGACGATGCCGGAGACCATGAGCGGCAGCATGATGACCGCGCGGACGAGGTCGGTCCGGATCGCCAGCCTGTCGACCTGCACCGCGAGGTAGCAACCGAGGGCGACCTCGATGGCCGTCGCCCAGGCCGCGAACACGACCGTGTTCTTCATGACGCTCCAGAACTCGGCGTCGGCCAGAAGGTCGGCGTAGTTCGCCGCGCCGACGAACTCGAACTGGTTGCCCCAGTTCCAGTTGGTGAGCGACACCGCCAGCCCGAAGCCGACCGGGTAGAGCGAGGTGAAAGCGAGAACCAGAAGGCAGGGCAGAACGAACCAGAAGGCTGGAGCGTTGGCGATGGGCCTGAGCACGGACGTCACGGTGCTCTCCGGACTGGAAAGCGGGATGAACTCATCTCAAACGATGCCCCGGATGGCGGGGAATTGCCATCCGGGGCGAGATGGGTTCAGTCGGCGAGCATCTCCTCGAAGTCCGCCTGGGCCGCAGCGCCGGCCTCGGCCGGGTCCGCACCGCCGTAGATGTCCTGGATCACATCGACGATGCGCAGGGCGAACTCGCTCCAGCCGGCACGCTGGACGACCGAACTCTGCGAGTTCGGCATCGCCGCCGCCACGGCGTCGACGTAGGCCTGGGGAAAGCTCGAGGCGTACTCGGAATCCTGCCATGTCGACAGGCGCGGCGCGCCGCCGTGCAGCTTGCCGATGGCGGTCGCGTTGTCGGTGTTCGACATGTACTGGATGAAGAGCCAGCCGGCCTCGGGAGACGCGGCGTTCTGCGGAATCCCGAAACCCCACTGCCAGTGCGCCGAGTAGGGCTCACCCTCCTCGTTGTCGACGGGGATGACCGAGTAGCCGATCCTGCCGGCGATCAGGCTGTCGTCCGGGTTCTCGAAGCCGGGCGCGAACAGGCTCGCGTCGATGAAGAACGCCGCGCCGCCCGCCATGAAGAACTGCGAGGCGTCGGGCCAGTCCATCGCCTGGATGTTGACGGGGCCGGCCTTCATGAGCTCCGCGTAGTTCGCGAGTCCCCGGACGATGTCGGGATCGTTCATTTTCGGCTTCGACCAGTCACCGTCGAACCAGACGTTGTGCGGCGCCGAGCGGTCCGCCGCGCCGACCGAGTTGTTCACGAAACCGGTGACCGTGTCGATCAGCGTGTCCGAGCGGATGCCGCGGAGGACGGCGCCCGCCACCGCGCCGCCGCTTTCCTCCTTGACCTCGCGCGCCGCCGCGATCAGCGCCTCCATCGTCGTCGGCACCTGGCCGTCGAGATACTGGTTCACGTGATCCATGTTGGCGAACAGGATGTAGGTCTCGAACGATGCCGGGATGCCGTGGTACTCCCAGCTGCCGCCGACATCGTACTTCGTCGAATCGAGGAAGCCTGCCGGGATGTCGTCGAGATTGTAGTCGGCGGCCGTCAGGTCGGGGCTGTCGATGAAGCCCTGCAGGGAATGGACGAGGCCGTTGGTGTGCTGGGTGTAGGCCGTCGAATCCATCGGCAGGAAGTAGACGTCCATCTGCGAGTTGCCGCCCGAGCCGCGCAGCGCCACTTCCATGCGGTCGAAGTAGAGGTCTTCGGCCATGGTCTGCAGGACGACGTCGATCCCGGTGTCGGCCTCGAACTGGTCGAGGACCCCGCGCACCCCGTCCGTGACGGGATGTTCCGGCATCATCACCGTGATGGACTGTCCCGAAAGCCGGTCCCACGAAAACTCGGCCACGGCGACCGTGGCGCCGAGCGTGAGCGCCGCCGCCGACGCGGTGACCGTCGTGGCCGTTCTGACAAGGGCTCCTCGCCGCAAAGTGTTCATCGTCTCCTCCATGTGTTCTGACAGCCTGCTGACCAGGCATTGGTCAACCGAATCCCGCGAAGGCGGAAACCGGTTGACCAATTGGCGCAAATGACCAACCATTTGTCAATTCCCGTGTTGGCCGCGATCAGGGCCTGACGCTGCCCCCGGGAAGCGTCCCCGCCGGTGCGACTGGATGACCGATTCGAAAGGAACCGTCGTGTCGATTGCCCTTGGTTCGGCTGAACGGGTGTACCGGGAGATTCACGATCTCCTGCGATCGGGCGACATCCTGCCGGGAGAGAGACTTCCCAACGAGCGCAAGCTCGCCGAGATGAAAGGAGCCTCGCGCACCCAGGTGCGCGACGCGCTTCTCATGCTCCAGAAGGAAGGGCTGGTCGAACGCAAGATCGGCAGCGGCACCTACCTGTCCAGGCGCGCGCCCCGGATCATCGAACTGGCCGACGCCAGGGTCCACATGTCGCCCGAGCGCTCCCACAGCTTCCACGAGACCCTGGAGGCGCGCCTGCTGATCGAGCCCGCGGTCGCGGCCCGCGCCGCCGAGGCGCCCACGCCGCGGTTCTGCAAGGACCTCGAGGCCGCGCTGGACAACATCCTGGCGGCGCCCGCCTGGCTCCGGTTCAAGGAGGACATCTACGCCTTCTCGCGACTCTACTACGTCGAGGCGGGCAACAGTTTCCTGTGCTGGACCTTCGATCAGATCGTGGCCGCGCGCCGCGCCAACAAGTTCGACGGCGGGAGCGAGCAGGCGCCGGTCGCCAATCTCGTCCGCAAGCACTTCCACGAGCGCCTGTCGAGGATCGCCGACGCGATCATCTCCGAGGATCCACAGCGGGCCAGGGCCGAGGTGGAGAGCTTCCTCGTCGGGATGGCCGCCTCGTCGGCGCTTTAGAACCTCGTCTCGCCCGGCCGCGTTGATGACGGCTTCCGGGGGTTCGGCGTTTCCGCGTCACGCTGGAAGACCTCATCGAACGCTCATGGCCGCAGGGGCATGGCATGCCACGCCGGCCTTCGTCTCGGCGACGGAGGAAGCAGTCCCGGCGTCCCGATGTCATCACGCGCTATCGACACCGCCAGGTCCGCGGCCACGGCCGCGACGACGATCCCGTGCGCGCCATCGCCGCGTTCATCGCCTCGACGGGACCGGGGTGGTCCGCGGTGACCGCGAAGCGGACGTCCGGAAAGCGCCGGCTCAGGCGCACCGCGCGGTCGATGTTCGGCCCCACGGGGTTGCAGGCGAGCAGGATGTCGCCTGCGCCGCCGAGCGCGAGCATCTGCGCCTCGGCGAATGTCGCGCACTTGTGCTTGACGATGCCCATGGCGACCTCGAGCCGGACGATGTCGATCATCTTGTGGGTCCCGCAGCCGCCCGCTCCCTCCCGCGGTCTCCAGCATGTGCGCAAGGTTCGCCCGGAGCAGTTCCTCGAAGATGACCGGCCCCGGCGAGAAGATCCCGTCCGGATTGCCGATGGCGCAAGGGTCGTCCATGCCTTATCCCCGAAGTGAAGTATCAGCCGTCGTGGACCGGACAGGCGACGATCGGCCAGATTCCGCGTTCCAGTTTCCTGTACGACGTCGTTTCGGGATCGTGCGGATAGGGCGCGCCGCTGTCGACATAGAGGACGCGGTCGCCGATCGCCGCGAAGGCGGCGCGGAAATGGTTGGTGGACTTGACGACCAGCAGGGCCTTGCGCGACGGATCGATCCCGACGCAAGTGAAGATGTCCGGCGTGTAGGCCTGGACGCGGTTCTCGCTGAGCACGACGTCCACGCCCCCGTCGAGCCGGACGGCGGCGCATCTGCCCAGCCTCGCGACGGTCCCGCCGAAGTGCATGGCGCCGTTCTCGCTGAGGCCCGAGACCGTGACGTCGGCGTCCATGGGTTCGCCGAGTCCGGGGCCGGACTTGGCGCCGAACCGAAGCGGGATTCTGGCGCCCTCGCCCGCCGCGAAGCAGAACTGCACGGCGACGGGATCCCAGATGCCGGCCACGGCTGCGCCGGCGACGCCGCGATTGACGATCTCGCGCAGGATCACGGTGGAATCACCGGCCATGCCGCCGCCGGGATTGTCCCAGACGTCCGCGATCATCACGGGACCGTTGCCCGGCAGCGAATCGAGCCGGTCCAGGGCTTCGCACGGTGACACGAGCTCCATGCGCGTCGTACCGCGCATGGAATAGAGTTCCAGCCCGAGCGTGCGCGCCAGGGCTCGGCCTTCCTGTGGAGCGTTGTCGGTCACGACGATGACCTTCGTTCCCATTTCGGGGACATCGCCCGCCAGGAAACCATGCACGACGGAGATCGACAGCACGTCGGGAAGATCGCGCTCGAGTGCCGAGATCCGGTCCACGAACGCCCGTATCGACGGTTCCGTTGTCGGAAACACGTCGATCATACGGCAGTCGAACAGCGAGATGTGCGGTTTCGCCTCCCTGCGCACGGCGCGCGCCACGATGTCGACCAGCTCCCGTGCCCGGTCCATGACGTCGGTGTGGGGGAACTCCTTGAAGGTGATCGCCACGTCGAGGGTGTCGGCACAGCGGCGGGTGAAGTGGCTGTGCGGGTCGAACGTTGCTCCGATGACCGTGTCGCCGCCGACGATGGCGCGGATTCTCGACAGGAGATCGCCTTCGCAGTCGTCGAAGCCCCGGGCAACCATGGCGCCGTGCAGGCCGAGCAGCACGCCGTCCACGGGAAGCGCGGCGCGCAGCTCGCCCAGAATGCGGTCGCGAAGGTGGGCGTAGGCCGCGCCGCTGACGATACCGCCGGGCTCGGCCCATGCCGCGGTACCCTCGACCGCCTCGACGGCGTCGCCGGCCCGGCTGGTGTACTCGCGCAGGGCGATGAAGGGCGCGCTGCACAGGGAAGGGGTGTCCGGATGCTCTCCGGGAGGAAAGTAGAAGTTGTCCCGGAAATCCTGGAGGTCGGTGAACACCGGCGAGAAGGTGTTGGTCTCGGTCGCCAGCGATGCCACGAACAGTCTCATGCCGGGCCCGTTTCCCGACCGGCGATGCGCTCCGCATGGTGGCAGGCCACGTGCCGGTTCCCGCCGACGGACCGGACCCCGGGGCTCTCGGCGCGGCAGAGCGCGGTCGCATGCGGACATCGAGGATGGTAGCGGCAACCCGCCGGAGGTGCGGCGGGGTTGGGCGGTTCGCCCGCCGGCGCCAGCAACCTGATGGGCCGCCGCGGGTCGGGGACCGGCGAAGACGCCACCAGCTCCTGCGTGTAGGGATGGTTCGGCGATTCGAGAATGGCCGCGGTCGGTCCGCTTTCGACGATGCGCCCCAGATACATCACCGCGACGCGCGGGCACATGTAACGGACGACGTTGAGATCGTGCGAGACGAACAGGAGGGCAAGGTCGAGTTCACGTCGCAGCGCGGCGATCAGGTTCAGGATCTGGGCCTGCAGCGAGACGTCCAGGGCGGAGACCGGCTCGTCGGCGAGGATCAGGGCGGGTTCGATCACCACGGCCCGCGCGATGGCGATCCTCTGGCGCTGGCCGCCGCTGAACTCGTGCGGGTAGCGCCCGGCGTCCTCCTCCGCCAGGCCCACGGATTTCAGGATCTCCAGCACGCGCTGCCGGCGCGAGGACCGGTTTCCCATCCCGTGGATGGCAAGCGGTTCGGCGATCAGCTCGCCGGCGCGCATTCTGGGATTGAGCGATCCGCCCGGGTCCTGGAAGATCATCTGCATGTCCCTGCGGAGCCTCCGGCGTTCCGCCCTGCCGGCCGAGGTCAGGTCCGCGCCCTTGAAGCGCACGCTGCCGCGGGACACCGGCGCCAGCCCGCAGACGGCCCGGCCCAGCGATGACTTTCCGCAGCCGGTTTCGCCGACGAGGCCGAGCGCCTCGCCCGGTCCGACGGCAAGGCTCACCCCGTCGACGGCATCGAACTTGCGCGCCGGTCCGAACAGGGTCCGCGACGGCAGCGCATAGGTGACGGCGAGGGCGTCGACTTCGAGCAGGGGCGCTTGCGATGAATGACCGGGCGTCATGGCGCGGGACCCGCTCCTGCATGATGGCAACGGGCGGCATGCGCCGCGGAGATGGCCACCGTCGCCGGCGCGATGCGCCGGCAGTCTTCGTCGGCGAGCGGGCATCGCGGCGCGAAACGGCACGCCGTGAACGGATCGGAGAGCGCCGGCAGCTGTCCGGGAATGGCAACCAGTTCGCTGTCGCCCGGGTTCGGGATGCAGGCCAGCAGTCCGCGGGTGTAGGGATGCGACGGGGCGCGGAAGACGTCATGCACCGGACCGGTCTCCGCGATCTGGCCGCAGTAGACGATGGCCACGCGGTCGGCGATGTTGGCGACGACGCCCAGATCGTGGGTGATGAACAGCATCGCCATCTTCATCTCGCGCTGCAGGTCCCGGAGGAGCGCCAGGATCTGCGCCTGCACCGTCACGTCCAGCGCCGTCGTCGGTTCGTCCGCGATCAGCAGCTTCGGCCGGCACGCCAGCGCCATGGCGATCATGACCCGCTGACGCTGGCCGCCGGAAAGCTGGTGCGGATAGGCGCGCAGGCGCATCGTCGGCTCGGGCATGCGTACCGCGGCCAGCAGTGCGGCGGCCCGGGCCATCGCCGCGCGCCGCCCGACCTTCTCGTGCGCCTGGATCATCTCGACGATCTGGTCGCCGATCCGCATGACCGGGTTCAGGGACGTCATCGGCTCCTGGAAGATCATCGCGATGCCGGTCCCGGCGATGCGCCGGCGCTCGCGCCCGGACATGGCCAGCAGATCCGCGCCTGCAAACTCGATCCTGCCGCCTGCGACCGCGACTTCCGCCTCGGGCAACAGTCCCATCACGGCGAGGGCCGTGATGCTCTTGCCACTGCCCGATTCTCCGACCAGCGCGAGCGATTCGCCTTCGGCCACCGCGATGGAGAGGCTGTCGACGAAGGTGCGCGATCCGCTCGCGGTGCGGCCGGCGATCGCCAGGTCGTGGATGGACAACAGGACACTCATGACCGGCTCCGGCCGGAGAAGGCGCCCCGCAGGCGTGGATCGAGCCGGTCGCGCGCCGCGTCGCCGACGAGGTTCAGCGAAAAGGCCGCGAGCGCGATCATGAGTCCGGGAAACAGGAGCAGCCACGGCGCCCGCGTGATGTAGATCCGCGATTCACTGAGCATGTTGCCCCAGGTCGGGGTCTCGGGCGGAACGCCGAGACCGAGGAAATCGAGCGACGCGGCCTGCAGCTGGGCGAAGGCGAAGACGAAACTCGCCTGCACGAACAGCGGCGACATCAGGTTCGGCAGCATGTGCCGCAAGACGATGCGGGGCGTGCGTGCGCCCATGGCCAGGGCCGCGTCCACCCATGCCTCGGCTTTGAGCCTGAGCGACACGCCGTAGACGATGCGGGCGGTGGTGGTCATGTAGACGACGCCGATCGCCAGGATCGAGTTTTCCACGCCGCGGCCCAGGACGACGATGAGCGCGAGCGCCAGAAGCAGCGCCGGAAACGCCATCAGCACGTCGATGACGCGCATCAGCAGCAATCCCAGGCGGGGGAAGACGGCGGAGAGCACGCCGAACGCGATTCCGCCGCCCAGCGCGATGGCCACCACGCCGATGCCGATAAGCGCGGCCATGCGCGAGCCGTGGATGACCCGGGACAGGGTATCCCGGCCGAAATGGTCGGTGCCGAACCAGTGCCCCGCGCCCGGAGGCAGGAGCCGGGCCACCGGGTCGATGGCAATCGGATCGGCCGGCGCGATCCAGGGCGCGAACAGCGCGCAGACCGCCAGCGCGGCGATGATGACGAGGCCGGCGAAGGCGAGCTTGCGTCCGCCCGGGCCGGATCGCGGGGCCGTGCCGGTCATCGCAGCTTCACCCTCGGATCCAGCCAGGCGTAGAGGATGTCGACGACGAGGTTGATCGTCAGGTAGAGCAGCACGATCATGAGGATCGTGCCCTGTATGACGGGGTAGTCGCGCCGCAGGATCGACTGCACGACCATGCGGCCGACGCCGGGCAGCGAGAACACGGTCTCCGTCACCACCGCTTCCGAAATCAGGGCGGCGATCGTGAATCCGACGGCCGACACCACCGTCAGCAGCGCGTTCCGGAACACGTGCCGCACGACCACCCGGAGCGGATGGATGCCCTTGGCCCGCGCGGTGCGCACGTAGTCCTCGCGGTAGACGTCCAGCATGCTGGCGCGGGTCAGGCGGATGATGAGCGCAGCGTTCGGCGCCGCAAGCGCGATCGACGGCAGCAGCAGGTAGCGCAGGTTGGCGAGGCCCCCCTCGCCGAAGATCGACGGATAGCCGGAACTCGGCAGCCATCCAAGCGTCGCCGCGAAGATGAGGATGAGGTAGAGGCCCACCCAGAACGTCGGCACGGATGCCAGGAACATCGCGAACCCTGACAGGCTCTGGTCGAGCCAGCCGCCGCGGCGCGCCGCCGCGAGCATGCCGATGGGCAGCCCGAAGACGACGATCCACACCATCGTGATGAGCGCCAGCAGGATGCTGGTCTCCAGGCCGTCCGCGATCAGGTCCAGCACCGGCACCTGGAAGAAGATGGAGTCCCCCAGGTCGCCCTGGATGACCGCCGAAAGCCAGAGGACGTACTGATGCGCCAGGGACTCCTCGAGACCCATCTCGGCCCGTACCGCCGCGACCGCCTCGGGCGTGGCCAGGTCTCCGAGCATGACCTCGGCCGGATCGCCCGGAATCAGCCGGATGAACACGAAAATGAGGAACGACGCCGCCAGCAGGGTCGGCAGGAAGACCCCGATCCGGCGAATCAGGTAGCGCGGCACGATCGACTTCCAGTCGCTCCGGACGGTTGATATCAGCGAGCATGGCCGGCGATCAACGTGCCGGTTCGCTGCGATGGAGGCGGCGCCCCGTCACCGGCGGGGCGCCGCCGGCCTCCCGCGGACTACTTCGACACGCCCCAGAAGTGGGGCCAGATCAGCGTGGTCGCCTCGATGCCCGTCAGCGCGGGAGAGGCGATGTTGTAGGTGTAGACATCGCCGGTCTTCATCGTCGGCACCTGGGTGTAGATCAGCGACTGGATCTCGGCCCAGGTCTCCTTGCGGGCAGCCGCGTCGTTGGTGGCGGTGAACGCCGCCTTGAGCTGCTGCTTCTCCTGCGTGGCCCACCATCCCGGGTAGTTGTCGTTCATCACCGATATCAGGATCGGATCCGGCACGAAGCCGTGGTGGGTGAAGAACAGGTCCCACTGTTCGGGCTGGCCGCGCTTGTTGATCAGCGTCGCCCAGTCGACCACGACCATCTCGACGTTGATTCCCGCTTCCAGGAGCTGCCGGGTGAAGACCACCGCCTGATCGTAGTGGAAGGCATAGTTGGTCGAGACCAGGAACTTGATCGGCGTTCCGTCATACCCCGCCTCCTCGGCGAGCGCCCGGGCCTTCCCGGCGTCGCCCTCGCTGAAACGCTCCGTGCCGGCGGCCGAGTGCCAGGCGTTGCCCTCGGGCAGGAAGGAGCCGTTGGCCCGCCACAGTTTCGGCGGACCGATCGAGACGCGCAGCGCGTCCTCCTTGTTGAGCGCCGCCTGGATCGCCTGGCGCAGCTTGAAGTTGCTCTCGAGGGGACCGGCTTTCGAGTTCATGAACACCAACCCGAAGATCGGCCCGCCGTTGAGCACCACGTTCGCCGCGGGATCCCGGTCGAGGTCGTCGATCAGGTCGCTGGGCATGCTCTCGGCATAGTCGTAGTCGCCGGCGATGACGCCGCTGACGCGGGTGCCCGGGTCCGGAACCGGAACGAACCGCAGGCGGTCGAAGACCGCCACCCGTTCCCCGGCATACCCGTCGGCGGGGCCGGCCGCACTCGTGTAGCCGTCGTACCTGACCAGCTCGACATGGCGGTTCGGCTTCCATTCGCCGAACCTGTAGGGACCGGTGCCGATGTAGTCCTCGATGTCGATCGGGTTGCTGCCCGCAGCCGAGGCGATCCTGGCCGGATAGATCGCGGGACCGCCGTTGATGAAGGCCATGAGGTTCTTCCATGGACCGAAAGGACTCGTGAACGTCAGCACCACGCTGTGGGCGCCGTCGGCCGAGACGTCGGAGATGTTGGAAAAAAGGAGCTTCCCGCGCGAGCCGTGTTCCCCCCAGCGCCTGAGCGAGGCGACGACGTCCTCTGACGTCATGGCCTGGCCGTCATGGAACGTGACGTCCTGGCGCAGGTGGATGGTGATGGTCTTTCCGTCGCTCCCCACCTCCTCGCCGGAGGCGAGCAGCGGCTGGGGCTCGTAGTTTCCGTCGAAGGTGTAGAGGCCCTCGAACATGTGATGCGCGATCGTGGTCGCGAGGTCGGAGGTGACCACGTGCTGGTCGAGACTCGGCGGTTCGCCCACGGTGGCGTAGCGCAGTGTCTCCGCTGCCTGCCCGGGCAGCGACGCGGCACAACCGAACGCCAGGGCGGCGACCCCGGCGACGAGATGCCTGGGGGTTCGAATGATGTTCATGATGCTCTCCTGGTTGGTCAGGCCTTGAACGCTCCATGTGATTGAAGCCGGGCGCGAAGATAACAAGAATTTTCATGAAAGGCAAAGAATGCTTCATTTCTCATCCCGATACGGTAATAATTTTCACTTCATCGACATGTGCGCACGGGCACGCGATACTCGGCCCCGGTGTGGAGCGCGGTCTGGAGAGGCATTTGTCCGGCAGGGCCAAGGGCGTCAGTGAAGACCTGCTTTCGCGCATCGTGCGACTGAGTCCGACGATGCACCCGGCCGAGCGCCGAATCGCGGACCTGGTGCTTTCCGACATCGACTTCGCCGTCCATGCCCGGACCACGGACATCGCCGCGCGGGCCGGGGTCAGCGCCGCTTCCATCACCCGGTTCTGCCGCACCGTCGGCTGCGAGGGACTGCGCGAACTCAAGCTGGACCTGGCCAAGATCCTTGCCATCGGGGACCGCTTTCTCCATCCCCGCACCGTTCCCCTCGGAACCAGCGAGGCAGTCACGGAGATCGTCACGCAGATCCATCGCTCGCTCGATTCCCTTGTCGCACAGGTTGCCGACGAGACGCTGAAGCGGACCTCCAGGACCATTGCCCGCGCCCGGCGCGTGATGATCTTCGGCGGCGGCGGCGGTTCCTCGATGGCCGCCATGGAAGCGGAGAACCGCCTGTTCCGGCTCGGGCTGCACGCCTCCTCGTGCAACGATTCCCAGCTCCAGCTGATGATGGCGGCGACGCTGGGTAGCGGCGACGTGCTGCTGGCGCTGTCGATCACCGGCCAGTACGGACCGATCATCCAGGCCGCCGAGGTGGGCGGGCAGTACGGCGCCCACACGATCGCGATGACCGCGCCCGATTCGCCGCTGTCGCGGGTGACCGCCGATACGGTGGCATTCCAGGCCGAGGAATCGGACAACATCTTCTCCCCGACGCCGGCCCGCTACGTCCTCCTCGCACTGATCGACATTCTGGCCTACGAGGTCGCCAAACTGCGCGGAAAGACGGCGGTCGAGGCGATGCGGCGCATCAAGTACCAGCTGGTCCACACCCGCGACGACGACGATTCGAAACCGCTGGGCGACTGAAACGGTCCCGACGGGAACCGTGAAGCCGCGCCCGCCCCCGCCGGGAGTCTCAGGCCGTTCGGCCCGGGCCATGCGGCGCGGGAAAATCCGAACCGTTTCCGTTCATGGGGTCAACGGTGGCGCCTGGAGGCCTGTGCCGGTGTCACGGCCCGAGCAGCGGACCAAGACGGGCTGTAGCGTTCGTGGTGAAGGGGTCCATGACTTCGACGCCGCCCGGGCGTCGGCCATCCCGCATGTCCTGGCTGTGGCCCAGAGCATGGCGTCCCGGAAGGAGAGCCGGTGCTCCCCGACGGTATCCACCGCGTCGATGCGGACCGCGGGCTCGGGCGAGACGGTCTCGAAGACCTCGATCCAGTCCCGAACGAGAGCGTTGGCGCACGCAGGACCGGGTAGATTCTTGCGTGTCGTCGCGTGGAAAAACTCGGAGAGGGCCTGGATCGCTCCTGGCGTTCACCGGCGTTGCGGTCGACGGCGTAGACGAGGATGTTGTTGTCGAGCGTAAATCGGACCTTAACGGTCTTGGAGACCGTCCCGCACGATCCTCAACCCGCCGAGCGGGGCACCCTCTTCCAGCCGCGCCATCATCCGCGCGCAGGCCGCCGCCCACGCCGGGTCCGCCGCCTTGTCGGCCCCGTGGGGCACCAGCCTGGCGATCAGGAAGCTTTCGCCCCGCTCGACGTCCCGGATCAGCCTGGAGAACTGCCGCCTGGCGGTCATGAGAGAGACGGTTCGCATCGTTCGACCATGGTCCCTACCACGAATGCACCGCTTGAACGGCATCATTCGAGACCCGCGCCCCGGTGCGCATCCGACTCTGCCCGAATACGTTCCTGCGCCAGGGAGCCTCGACTCTCACCCCGCCCCTGTCCCGTTCCCGGCAGGCCGGCGCTTCCCGAGGCGGTCTCAAGCGTGGCGCGCTTCGGCGGCGCCGAGTTCCCTGCGGATGCCGTCGGCCATGCGGTCGGCGATTCTGCGGACGAGTTCCGCGCCGGAGGCCGCATTGGCCCCGTCGGACGTGGCGAGCGAGCCGGTCGCGTTGGCGCGTGCCGGGTCCTGGGGGAAGACGTCCCAGGGCGCAAAGCGCTTGAAGGGGTGCCGCGGAAAGCGGTCGGTCGCGACCAGGTCCGGCCGCATCGCGAGCATGATCGAGGTTTCCAGCAGCGCACCGTGCTCGTACTCGATGCTCCCGGGCGGGTTCTCGAAGCAGGCCGCGAGATCGTCTTGCGTCACCATGTCCCACCAGGAGGCGGTGAAGACCGCCAGATCCCCGCCGGGTCCGGCGCCGAGGTCCCGTACGGCGAGCTCGCAGCCCTCGGTGATGAACCAGACGTTCTCGTAGTGGCCGTTGACGATGGCGATCTTCGTCATGCCCTTGACCGCCAGCTCGCGGACCGTCGCGCGCACGATGCCGGCGAGAAGCCCTGCGTCGAGGCCGATGTTGCCGGTCCAGTGGTGGCCGCCGCCGGTCCTGATCTGGGAGCGGTAGCCCCAGGGCACCTCGGGCGCGATCACCGCGTCGACGCGCCGTGCGACTTCCCCGGCGAAGCCGCAGGCGCAGATGCGGTCGGTGCCCAGCGGCAGGTGCGGTCCATGGCTCTCGTTGGCGCCCACCGGCAGCAGGACCACGGCGCCGTCCGCCGCGCGCGCCTCCAGCGCGTGCGAGCTCATTTCGGCCATCCAGTCCGTCATGATGCGTCCCCCCGCGATCCGGAACGCACCCTATCAGGAGCCTTGTCCGGAGGGGTTGCCCCCCGTTCCGGGGGTTTCATGAGCAGGACCATGCGTCCACGGGATGCTCGACCGCGTACCCGGGACTGCCGCCGGCTCCCGTCTGACGCCGCCGTCTTGTCGCTACGATCCGGCGTTCGATGAGGAAGGGCCGGAGCGGACCGGGTGTGTCATCCGGCCATCCACCAGGCGAGGGGCACGATACCGGGAAGCAGCACGAGGACGGCCAGCGTCGAGACCACGATGTAGCTCGCCACGTCGTCGGGCGAGCGGCGGTAGCGCACCGATGCCAGGTAGTTGAAGACGGCGCCGGGCATGACGCAGCAGATGACCAACACGCCGCGCGCCGTCCCCTCCAGCGAGAGCGCCTCGGCAAGCGCCCAGGCGACGGCGAGACCAAGGGCGATGCGCAGCACCGCGAGGATCAGAGGGCGCGTGAAGGAGGAGACCTTGAGGCGCACGAGCGAGGTGCCGAGCAGGATCAGCATCATCGGTATCGTCAGTCCGCCGATGAGGTTCGTGGTGCTGGAAAGCCACACCGGGGGCGTGGTGCCGCTCAGCGTGAAGGCGAGCGCCGCCGCGATGGCATAGATATGGGGAGTCTTCAGGAAGGTGCGCAAGGAGGCCCGGCCCGACATCAGCCAGAAATGGACGGTGAAGAAGAACACCGACTGGGTGGCGAACATGATCAGGCCGAGTTCCAGCCCGCCGTCGCCGAAGGCGAAGAAATTGAGCGGCAGGCCGAGGTTGCCGAGGTTGCCGAACACCACCGGCGGCAGGAAGATGCCGGCGGGCAGCCCCATGCCCTTGAGCAGGAGCCGCCCGGCGCCGAGGAACGCCGCCATCATCAGGATCGCCGCCAGGACCATCAGGCCCAGTTCGCGGGCCGGAACCACGAGCGTCGACAGGGTCGTGAACACCAGGCAGGGCGTCCCGACATTGAGGATCAGCGGCGTGATCCGCTCGGGTTCGACCGGCGTGCCCCAGCACGCCCAGGCGACGCCGACAAGGATCGTCGCCAGGACCGGAACGAGAACCGGGATCAGGGCATCGACGAGCGTCAAGGATCGTCCCGTTCCGGCACCCCCAGCCGCGCCGGCGGGGTCACGCGCAGCTGCACGATCTGGTTTCTGCGGCGCTCGACCACCTCGAAGCGGAAGTTGTGGAACTCGAAGATCTGGCCCGTCTCGGGAATCTGCCGGGCCTCGTAGATCACCAGTCCGGCGATCGTGGTCGCCCCCTGCTCGGGGAGGTCCCAGTCGAATTCCCGGTTGAGGTCGCGGATGGTCGCCGAGCCGTTCAGGGTGACCGTCCCGTCCTCGCGGACTTCCGTCTCGGTCTCGGCCACATCGTGCTCGTCCTCGATTTCGCCGACGATCTCCTCGAGGATGTCCTCGAGGGTGACGATCCCCATCAGCGCGCCGTACTGGTCGACGACGATGGCGAAGTGGGCGTGGCGTTCGCGGAAGGCCGACAGCTGCCTGGAGAGCGGCGTGGACTCGGGCACGAACCACGGCTCGTTCGCCACGTCCATGATGTCGAAGGCGCCGTCGCCGTCACGGCGGCGCAGCGCGCGCAGCAGGTTCTTGGCGTGGAGGACGCCGACGATGTTGTCGGGGTCGTCGCGCCACAGGGGGATGCGGGTGTAGGGGCTCTCCAGGGCCGCCTCGATGATGCTGTCGGGAGGGTCGTCGGCGTTGATCGTCTCCATGGAGCGGCGGTGCGTCATCACCTCGCTGATGCCGACCTGCGAGAGATCGAGGACGCCGTCGAGCATGGCATGCGCGTCCTTGACCAGGCTTCCCTCGTGGCGATAGAGGTCGAGCGCGCCGCGGACCTCCTGTTCCGGCGGGATGGCTTCGTCCGCCACCTTCCTGGCGCCCACGAGGCGGAACATGACCTGGACGAGGCCCTGGAGCGCCAGGGTCAGCGGCAGCGCCAGCAGGACGACCCCCTTCATGAAGGGGGCCACGGCCAGCGCCACCCGCTCGGCATTCCTGATGGCGTAGGTCTTGGGCATGATCTCGGCGAAGATCACGACGACGACCGTCATGGCGGTGATGGCGTAGAAGACGCCGGCCTCGCCGAGCAGTTCGGTGAACGCGTAGGTCGCCAGGGAGGCCACGGCGATGTTGAAGAGGTTGTTGCCGATCAGGATGGCGCTGATCAGGCGTTCGCGGTCCTCGATCAGCTCCGTCGCCTTCGCCGCGCGCCGGTCCCCCTCGAGCCTGAGGCCGTTGATCTTCGACCGGTTGGCGGCGGTCAGCGCCGTCTCGGATCCGGAGAAGATGGCCGAGAAGACCAGCAGGACCACGATGAGGACAAGGTAGACTTCCAGGACGTTGTTCATGGTGTGGTGTCCGCTCGGGAGTGAGTTGCAGGGGCCGCGGCAAATCGGTGAGGATAGCCGGCGTGATGAGGTCGGGGGTGGCCCGCGTGTCCGTTCGAAGCAATCCCGAAGACTGGTGGATGCCGCCTGCCGACTACGCACGGCGGCTCGGTGGACTCACCATCAATCTCCTGTCGCCCGATGTCGAGGCGGTGGTGCCGTTCCACACGCGCGTTCTCGGCGCGACCGCGGAGTTCGTCTGCGTCGACTTCGCGTCCTTTGTCTTCGGCGATGTGACCTGGATGGTCCATGGAGATCACACCTACGACAGCCATCCCCTCGGCGCCGCGCTCGGCCGCGGGTCTCCCAGGGGCGTCGGCGCGGAGCTCCGGCTCCGCGGACGCGACCCCGATGCGGCCTGCGAGGCCGCGCGCGAGCTCGGCGCCACGATCCTCGAGCCTGCGACGACAAAGCCCCATGGTACGCGGGAAGCCTTCATCCTCGATCCGGACGGCTATCTCTGGGTGCCCGATATCCTCGCCTGACACGGAAAGCCGCGATCATTCCGGCGGGTGAAGGGCCGTTTCGAGGAAGTTCCGGACCTCGTCCAGGCCGACGTCGCGGGTCAGGAAGGCCTTGCCGATGCCGCGCAGCAGGACGAAGGCCACCCTGCCGCCCGCCACCTTCTTGTCCTGCGCCATGAGACGGACCAGGCGGCCGGCATCCGGTGTCGCGAGATCCAGTTCGGCGGGATGGAGCGGCAGGCCGACGGACGCCATGTGGCGCCTGGCGCGTCTGGCCTCGCCTTCGTCGCACAGCCCGAGTTCGACGGAAAGGCCGAAGGCCAGGGCCATGCCGATGGCGACGGCCTCGCCGTGGAGCAGGCTGCCGTCGTAACCGCATGCCGCCTCGAGGGCGTGGCCGAAGGTGTGGCCGAGGTTGAGGAGCGCGCGCTCGCCGCTTTCCCTTTCGTCCCTGCACACGATCGCCGCCTTGGCGGCACAGCTGCGGGCGACGGCGTGATCGAGGCGCGCCGCGGCGCCTTCGAGGGCTTCCGCGCCATGGACTTCCAGCCATTCGAAGAACTCCCGGTCGCCCAGCAGGCCGTACTTCACGACCTCTGCGTATCCGGCCAGAAGCTCGCGCCGGGGAAGCGTCGCCAGGGTGCCGGTATCGCACAGGACGAGACGCGGCTGGTGGAACGTTCCCACCAGGTTCTTGCCGTGCGGCGTGTCGATTCCCGTCTTGCCGCCGACGGAGCTGTCCACCTGGGCCAGCAGCGTCGTGGGGACCTGGATACAGGCCGCACCCCGCCGCAGGAGGCTGGCGGCGAGACCGGCGAGATCCCCGATGACGCCGCCGCCCACAGCGACGATGCAGTCGCCGCGTTCGACGCCGAGTTCGAGGAGGCGGTCGAGCAGCCTTTCGAGGTGGACGAACGACTTGGTGCCCTCGCCCGGCGGCATGATGATGCGCTCGTGGCGCACGCCGGCCGCGTCGAGCGAGGATTCCAGCGGGCCGAGATGGAGGCCCGCGACCGTTTCGTCGGTCACGATGGCCGCCCTGGCGCTCGGCACGGCGCGGGCGATGCGCGGTCCCGCGCTCTCGAGGACACCCCGACCGATGACGATGTCGTAGGCGCGTCCGCCGAGAGGGACGGTGAGAACGGTGGACTGCGTCATGCCGGCCGGTATCCGGGGAGAGCCTCGATGATGCGCCGGGCCACGTCCTGCGGGCCGCCGCCGCATTCGACCGTGATCGCGGCGAGCGCGTAGACCGGATCGCGGTCGCGCATCAGCCGCTCCATGATGTCGCGCGGATTTCCTTCCCTGAGCAGGGGCCTGTGCCGGCTGCGCGCCACGCGGGTGAAGAGGACGTCGAAGCCGGCGCGCAGCCAGACGGAAACGGACGATGCCTGGATGATGCCGCGGGTGCGGTCGTTGATGAAGGCGCCGCCTCCGGTGGCGATGACGCTCGCGCCGGAGCGCAGCAGGCGGACGACGATACGGTACTCTCCCTTGCGGAACTCCTCTTCCCCGAACCTCTCAAAGATCTCCGGGATCGGACATCCGGCCGCCTTCTCGACTTCCTGGTCGGAATCGAGGAACGGCACACGCAGCGCCTCGGCCAGGTGCCGGCCGACGGTGGACTTGCCGGCACCCATGTGGCCGACGAGGACGACCGGCCGGTCGATCTGAACCGCAACATCCCCTGCCGTTCCAAGCAACAATTTGCCGCATCCCTGCCATGGACGATAGATTGTACTGTTGCATGTGTTGATTGTTCCACGAATGTCGGGTCCGGTCATGCAGTTGATCAAGCGCTTCCTGATCCTGGCGGTTCTGCTCGCGATCGGCGGCGCCGTCGTCTATCTGTCCGTCGTGGATATCCCGTCACCGATGCAGACGATCGTCGAGGATGTTCCCGATGACAGGTTCGAAGAGTAGCCTCCTTCTGCCCGCCCTTGTGAGCGCCGCCTTCCTTCATGCCGGGGCGGCGAGCGGCCAGGGCGAAGACGAGCCGCTCTTCATCGTTCCTCTCGAGCCCGTCGAGGACATCGAGGACATCGATCCCGTCGACGATGTCGTCGTCACGGACACCGTCGAAGAGGCGGACTCCGCACCCGCAGAAGACGAGGAAGCACCGTTGAGCGGCCTCGAGATCGTCGCCCTGCCGGCGGTCGATGCAGGCAGTGTCGGGATTCTCGAGGAAGGCCGGGGCGGATTCCCGTGGGACATGTGGCAGGGCAGCGACGGGGCCCTCGTGGGGGGGCTCATGGGCGTGATCGAGACCCGCTCGACAACCGTGCTGGATCTCGCGAGACGCCTTCTCGCCTCCTCGTCGAAGCCGCCGGCGGCGGCAGCCGACAACTGGCTTGGTCTCAGGGTTGCCGGTCTCATCGCCCTTGGCCTGCCGCATGATGCCCAGGCGCTGATCGGCCGCGCCGGAATGAAGGCCCTGGACAGGGATGCGCGGCGGGGCCTGGTCGACATCCGCCTGCTCTCCGGCGACAACGAGGCGGCGTGCCGGGAGGTCCAGGCGCTCATCGGTCTGGAGGATGTCCCATCCCTGACTCCGGCCCTGGTGTTCTGCCAGCGCCTCGCAGGTCTTCACGACATGGCGGATCTGAGCCTTGCGGTCCACCGGGACGCGGGTCTCGAACTCGATCCGCGCTTCCTCGCGCTGGAGGCGGCCCTGTCGACCGGTGAGCCGCCGCCTCTGGAATCCCTCGCCGGGGCATCGCCGCTTCTCTTCGCCATGGCCGTCGAGAGCGGAACGCGGATCGCCCACGAAGCCCTCGCCGGCGCCCCGCCGGCGTTGCTGCGGGCGATCGCCGGACACGGGGGGCTGCCCGTCGACCTCCGCCTCGGCGCTGCGGAGCGCCTGGTCGCCCGGGGCCTCATGCCCGGAGGGGAGCTTGCCGCCCTCTACCACGGGGCCGGGGCCTCGGGCGCCGCGGCCGGGGAGGAGCCCGGAACGCTGCTGCGGGCCCGCCTGTTCCGTGAGATGGCGGCGTCGGCGACCGTGAGGGAAAGGGCGCGCGGCATCGCCTCCCTGGTCCATCAGGGTGCGGCCGCCGGCGAGCCCTCGGCGTTTCTCGCCGCCGCCGCGGCGGCGGCCGGAGAACTCGCCCTGATGACGCCGGACAATGATCTCGGCTGGTTCAGCGCCCAGGCCGTTCTCACGCTGCTGGCGGCCGGCCGGCCGGAGGAGGCGGCCCGCTGGTGGCCGCTGGTCGAGCGGCGGGCGGTGCTCGACGAGTCGGCGGCGGCCGAAGCCGTCGTCTTCTGGCCGCTGCTGCGGCTGTGGATGGGCGAGGCCCTCGCCGACGACGGGCAGACCATGCATCGCTGGTGGCGGACCATCTCCGCCGTCGCGCCGCAGCGGGCCAGGCGGCTGGGCGGACTCTACCTCGTCCTGATGAACGCGCTGGGGGACCCCGCAGGCGAGCCGCTGGTCGGCGACATGTTGGCGGCCTGGTCCGGCGAGCCGCCGGCCCGGGCAGCGGTGGCGGCTCCCGAACTCCACGCGGCGCTTCGCCTGGCTTCGGAGGAGGGCCGTCTGGGCGAAACCGTTCTGCTGTCGATCGCCCTGCTGGGTTCCGGCGAGCCCCGGAGTCCTGACGTTATCGGCCTCGCCGCCGTCGTCGAGGCCCTGATGCGGGCGGGGCTGGAACGCGAAGCCAGGCTCCTGGCGGTCGAGGTGGCCTTCGCGAACGCGGTATGATGCCGCGAACGGAAACGCCGGGCACGCCGGACGGTGTCGGCATGTTTCTCGAGATGATGGTCGTCGAGCGGGGAGCGGCGGCCAACACGGTCGAGGCCTACAGGCGCGACCTCGCGGATCTCGCGCGTTTCCTGGACCGGCGCAGCGTCGTCGACGTCGAGGCGGACGAAATCCGCCGCTGGCTCGCGGCGCTCGAGGCCGGCGGCGCCAGTGTCAGGACGACCGCGCGCAGGATGTCGGCGGTGCGCCAGTTCTGCCGTTTCCTGTGCACCGAGAACCTGCGCGGCGACGATCCGACCTCGACGCTCGAAGCGCCGCGCGCCGCGGCAGGTCTGCCCCGGGTCCTTTCCCAGGACCAGGTGTCCGTTCTCCTTAACACCGCGAACAGGGGGCGCCGGCCGGCCGACCTTCGCCGCGCCGCGCTGGTGGAGCTCCTCTACGCGACGGGCCTGCGCGTGTCCGAACTCGTTTCCCTGCCCGCCAGCGCCGTCGAACGCGACGCGCCGTTCATCATCGTGCGCGGAAAGGGCGGACGGGAGCGACTCGTGCCGATCGGCGAGCGCGCGCTGCGTTCGGTGAAGGCATGGCTGGGGGTCCGCCGGAGCCGTTCGCGGTGGCTCTTTCCGTCGCGCGGCACGTCCGGCCACCTGACGCGCCAGTCCGCCGGGAGGATCCTCAAGAAGCTGGCTCTCGAGGCGGGTCTCGATCCTCAGGCGGTGTCGCCGCACGTTCTGCGCCACGCCTTCGCCAGCCACCTTCTCGACAACGGCGCCGACCTGCGTTCCGTCCAGACCATGCTCGGCCATGCCGACATTTCCACCACGCAGATCTACACCCATGTCCTCGAGGAGCGTCTCAAGTCCGCCCTGCGCAACCACCACCCTCTCGCTTGACAAGGCGCAGGCGCCAAAGGCATTCACGAGCGGATCCCTTAATCCCGGAGGAACACGGCTCATGAGCTTTACCATCATCGATGCTGCGCCCGCACGCCTGAACCGCAGCGAACTCGCCGTCCCGGGAAGCCGTCCGGAACTGTTCGAGAAGGCGGCCGCCGGCGATGCCGATGTCGTCTTCCTCGATCTCGAGGATGCGGTCGCGCCGGACGACAAGGTCCAGGCGAGAAAGAACGTGATCGAGGCCGTCAACGACATCGAATGGGGTTCAAAGTCCCTTTCCGTGCGCATCAACGGTCTCGACACCCACTACATGTACAGGGATGTCGTCGACGTCATCGAACAGACCCGCGGCAGGCTGGACCTGATCATGATTCCCAAGGTGGGAACGCCCGCGGATGTCTATGCCGTCGACATGCTGGTCACCCAGGTCGAGGACGCCATGGGGCGAAGCCGCAGGCTCGGCTTCGAGCTCATCATCGAGACGGCGCTCGGCATGTCCAATGTCGAGGCCGTCGCCGGCGCGAGCCGGCGCAACGAGAGCCTGCATTTCGGCGTGGCGGACTACGCCGCGTCGACACGGGCGCGCATGACCACGATCGGCGGCCCCAACCCGCTTTACGGCGTTCTGACCGACAAGGAGGGCGACGCACCCAGGGACTACCACTGGGGCGACATGTGGCATTTCGCCATCTCGCGCATGGTCGTGGCCGCCCGGGCCCGGGGCCTGCGCCCCATCGACGGTCCGTTCGGCGACTTCAGGGACGGCGACGGCTACCGTGCCCAGGCCAACCGCGCCGCGGCCCTGGGCTGCGAGGGCAAGTGGGCGATCCATCCCGGCCAGATCGCGCTGGCGAACGAGGTCAACAGTCCCAGCGAGAAGGAGATCACCCAGGCGCGCCGCATCCTCGAGGCCATGGAGACGGCGCAGAAGGAGGGCCAGGGCGCGGTCTCCCTCGACGGCAAGCTCATCGACATCGCGTCGATCAAGCAGGCCGAGGTGATGGTGAACAAGGCGGCGCAGATCGAGGGGACCGCCTAGGACCCCCGGCGTTTCGCCCCCGCCATGCGCCACATCCTGGACTTCGAACGGCCGGTCGTCGAACTCGAGAGCAAGATCGAGGAATTGCGCAGGCTGTCGGTCGACGACGGGGTCAACATCGTCGAGGAGGTGAACCGCCTCGAGGCCAAGCTCGACCGCCTCCTGCTCCAGACCTACGGCCGGCTCAGCCCGTGGCAGAAGACCCAGGTGGCGCGGCACCCGTCGCGCCCCCACACCTCGCACTACGTCGCCGGCCTGATCGAGGACTTCGTGCCCTTCGCCGGCGACCGGCTCTACGGCGAGGATCTCGCCATGATGTCGGGACTGGGCACCTTCGCCGGCCGTTCGGTGGTCGTCCTGGGGCACGAGAAGGGCAACGACACCGACAGCAGGGTGCGCCACAATTTCGGCATGGCGCGGCCCGAAGGCTACCGCAAGGCCGCGCGGCTGATGCGCCTGGCCGACCGCTTCGGCCTGGCGGTGATCTCGTTCGTCGACACCGCCGGCGCCTGGCCGGGAATCGGCGCCGAGGAGCGGGGCCAGGCGGAGGCCATCGCCCGCTCGATCGAGACCTGCCTGTCGATCCGGGTGCCGTTCGTCTCGGTCGTGATCGGCGAGGGCGGTTCGGGCGGGGCCATCGCGATCGCCGTGGCGGACCGCGTCCTCATGCTCGAGCATGCGGTCTATTCGGTGATCTCGCCCGAGGGCTGCGCCTCGATCCTGTGGCGCAGCAGCGACGAGGCGAAGGCCGCCGCCGACGCCATGAAGCTGACCGCCGGCGACCTGCGCGACCTCAGGGTCATCGATCGCGTGGTGCCCGAGCCCCGGGGCGGCGCCCATCGCGACCCCGCGGCGGCGATCGATGCCGTCGGCGAAGCCCTCGCCGAGGCGTTCGCCGAGCTCGAGTCGCTCGACGGCAAGGCGCTTCTCGACCTCCGCCGCGAGAAGTTCATGGGGATGGGCCGCAACCTGTCCGCGTAGGCGCCGGGGGCTTGCACCGGCCCCGGCAGTCGACTACCTATGTCGGGCCGACAACACCTGCGCACCCCTAGCTCAACTGGATAGAGCGTCTGACTACGGATCAGGAGGTTGGGGGTTCGAGTCCTCCGGGGTGCGCCAACGTCCCTGGCCCGACGGGGCGGGACGTCAGTGAGTTACCAGACAGGGTGGCGGCCAGCAGCATGCAACATGCCAAGCCCGTCCTGCGCACCCGCGTACTGCGTGGCGGTGAGCAGTGGAATGCAGGCCGACAGCAGCGCCTCCCGGCAACGTCGCATCCGACCACCCAACAGGCCATTCCACTGCATTCCGGACGGCATGGCTCACTCGGCCGGTTTCATTTTCACCGTCGATCCGGGCAATAGGTTCCCCATCACGGTCCGTTCCCAACAGTTTCGCGCCGCCGCTCATTGCTCTTCTTCGAATGCCGCACGCGGCAAGCCGGACTGGCGCACGATAGACAACAGCGTACCGGTGCGAAGCTCGCGGTGATCGGGCACCGGAACCGTCAATGTGCCGTCGTCATCGATCCGCTGCATCGCGATGTGGCTACCGCGTCTGCGTACTTCGACGAAGCCGTGGGCGGCAAGTACGCGACAAACCTGGCGTCCCGACAGGATGCGCAGTCTAGCCAACCGCTACCTCGATCTGGGTCACATAGACTTCGCCGTGCAGGCGCCGGTCGACTTCGGCGGCAGGCGCAGTCTCAAAGAACAACGCCAATGCCTCGGCAAGATTGTCGCGCGCCTCCGCCACGCTTTCGCCCTGGCTTGCGACGTCCACCTCCGGGCAGAGTGCCACATAGCCGTCGCCCTCGCGTTCGACGATCGCTGTCAAGCGTTTGTTCATGCCTTGCCTCCCGTGCCGGGGCTTGCCGAACTGCGCATCCTGCAAGAACCAAGCGAATAGAGCGGTACGCTGGACCCGTGATCGCCACGCGTCAAGGGTGCCGAATCCGCCTGGCAAGGCTTGCGCAATATCAGTATCCGGCGAAACGGGGAGAACGCTGACGAACGCATGGCAGACTGGCTACGGATCAGGAGGTTGGGAGGCCGAGTTCCCCGGGTTGCGCCATCATTCGGGGTCTGTAATGCGTCGGTATCATGCTTGGCATGAGACCGACGCCGTTGGGATGCGACAACATTCTTGGCCCGAAGGGGACGTCAATGCGTCAACAGCAGGGCGGCGGCGGCAAGCAGCAGGATCGTGATCATCCAGCGGAAGTACCGCTCGGGCACGTGCTTCATCGCCACGTGGCCCGACAGCGTTCCCGCGATCACGGGCAGGACGAGCAGCGCGCACATCGGCAGGGCCTCGAACGCGAGCCCGGACGTGACGCCCTGCATGGCGAGGGCCACGGGGTAGGAAAAGAGGTTGGTCAGGAGGACCGTGGCGCGGATCTCCTCCTTGCCGCAGCGGATCGCCGTGGCGTAGGCCGCCACCGGCGGCCCGGGCATGGCGAGCGTCGCGGTCAGCGCTCCGCTCGCCGTGCCGACCATCACCCGCCGCGGGCCGTTGTCCCGGCGGAACAGGGGATGGCGTTCGAGGACGCCGGTCGAGATCGCCGCCATCGCCAGGACGGCCACGGCGGCACCCCACTTGAGGTCTTCCAGCGAGGCGTGGGCGAACAGGATTGCGCCTGCCGCCATGCCGAAGCAGGCCCCGCCGAAGAGCGGCTTGAGCAGGGCGACGTTGACCTGCCTGAGGCAGGAGCGGCACAGGAGAAGGGAAATCACCGTGCTGAGCACGATCGTCACCTGGATGGCGGCGCTGTCGCCCATGGCGATCAGCAGGACCGGACCGGCGATGATGCCGTAGCCGATTCCCGTGACCGCCTGGAGAAGCGACGCGACGAAGACGACGGCGATAAGGGCGATCTCGAGGACCGTCACAACTCTCCGGCCCGTTCCCTCAGCACGTACTTCTGGACCTTGCCCGTCGAGGTCTTGGGAAGATCGCTGAAGACGACGTGCCTCGGGCACTTGAAGTGCGCGAGATTGTCCCGGCAGAAGGCGATGACCTCCGCGGCCGTCGCCGTCATGCCCGGCCGCAGCGTGACGAAGGCGCACGGGGTCTCCCCCCATGTCTCGTCCGGCCGCGCCACCACGGCCGCCTCGGCGACGGCGGGGTGGCGGTAGAGGACGCCCTCGACCTCGATGGTCGAGATGTTCTCGCCGCCGGAAATGATGATGTCCTTGCTGCGATCGCGGATCTCGACGTAGCCGTCGTCATGGGCGACGGCAAGGTCACCGGTGTGGAACCAGCCGCCCCGGAAGGCTTCGCCGGTGGCGCTCGGATTCTTGAGGTAGCCCGACATCGTGATGTTGCCGCGCATCATGATCTCGCCCATGGTCCGGCCGTCGCGCGGCACGGGCTCCATGGTGGCCGGATCGGCGACCATCATCGCTTCCTGCACCGCGTAGGTGACGCCCTGGCGCGCCTTCCTGGCGGCCTTCTCGCCCGCGGGAAGATCGTTCCACTCGGGATGCCAGGCGCACACGGCGGCCGGTCCGTATGTTTCGGTGAGGCCGTAGACGTGGGTGACATCGACGCCGCGGGATTCCATGCGTTCCAGCACCGCGGCCGGCGGCGCGGCGCCTGCGGTCATCATCCTGACCGGATGCCGGATGCCGTCCCACAGGCGCTCGTCGCCCGAGAGCATCATCGTCATGACGATCGGGGCGCCGCACAGGTGCGTGACTCCGTGCCCGGCGATGGCCGAGAGAATCGCCTCCGCCGACAGGGCACGCAGGCAGACGTGGGTCCCGCCCATGGCGGTGATCGTCCAGGGGAAGCACCAGCCGTTGCAGTGGAACATCGGCAGCGTCCACAGGTAGACCGGGAAGTGCGGCATGGCCCAGGTGACGGCGTTGCCCAGCGCATTCATGCAGGCGCCGCGATGGTGATAGACGACGCCCTTGGGATTGCCGGTGGTGCCCGACGTGTAGTTGAGCGCGATCGCCTGCCACTCGTCCTCAGGCCCCGGCCAGTCGCTGCCGGGGTCGCCTTCCTCCAGCAGTTCCTCGTAGGTGAGCGCGCCGATCAGCCGTCCCTGGCCCTCGGCCCCCGGATCGTCGATGTCGACGACGAACGGCGGGTCGTCGAGCCTTGCCAGCGCATCCGCGATGGTGTCCGCGAAGGCCCTGTCCGTGATCAGCGCCTTCGCCTCGCCGTGTTCGAGGATGAACGCGATGGTGGCGGCGTCCAGACGGATGTTGAGGGAATTGAGCACGGCATCGGCCATGGGCACGGCGAAGCACGCCTCGAGGAACTCCGGGATGTTGGGCGCCATGACGGCCACGGTGTCGCCGCGGCCGATGCCCCGCCGCGACAGCGCTGAGGCCAGGCGCCTGCAGCGTTCGGCGGTCTCGCGCCAGGTCCGCCTCAGCGGACCGTGGATGACGGCGGTCCGCTCGGGCCAGACCGACGCCGTCCGGCCGAGGAAGGTGACGGGCGACAGGGGAACGAAGTTCGCGTTGTTCCGCTCGAGGCCCTGGCGATAGATGTCGGCCATTGACGTCTCCTCGGGGGTTCATCGCGACATGGGCCCGCTGCCCGTTTATCGTCCGCAGCGATGGCAATGCAACCTCGATGACGCCGCGGCCTCCGCAGACCCGCGACGGCATCGGCCGGTCAGGTCTCCAACCTCCTCCTGAAGCGCACCTTCAGATTGGCGGGCATCATCGTGAACGCCAGGTGCTCCTCGACACGAGTGCCTGTGTGAACCGGCTCGATCCCGAAGTTCCGGCACAGCATCGCGAGCACCGCACGGATCTGGAGGAGCGCGAGATTGCGGCCGGGACACAGGCGCGGGCCGGCGCCGAAGGGAACGAAGGCCCGGCGGTCATGCGGGCAGCGTCTCTCTTCGGGCGGAACGAGCCAGCGGTCGGGATCGAACCGGGAGCCGTCGCCGAAGTGCTCGTCGCGGGTCGCCATGCGCCGGACCAGCATCATCAGCGGGGTTCCCCTGGGAACCAGGCACCCGAGGATCGTGACATCGCCTGTCGGCTCCACCACGTGGAGCGGCGCGACCGGTTTCAGGCGCATGGCCTCGTTGCAGACCGCGTCCAGGAACGGCAGGTCCTTCGTCTGCTCCAGGCTCGATAGGACCGGCTCAGGCGCAACGAGGGCATCGATCTCGTCGCGAACCCTCTCGAAGTGCGCCGGGTGCTGCGTGAGGTAGTGCACAGTCCAGGCGATGCTGTTGGCGGTCGTGTCCTCGCCCGCCAGAAGCAGCGTGCCGGCATTGGCGAAGATCTCCGAATCCGTGAAGCCCGATTCCTCCGTCTCAACCGCCGCCAGGATGGCCTCCAGGAAGTTGGCGGGTTCGCGGTCCGGCTCCGCGGCCATGCGCTCCCTCGCGGCACGGACCATGTCGCCGACCTCCCGCTCCAGCGCCAGGAGGGCGCGGTCGAGCGCGCGGTCCGACGGCAGGCGGACATAGCGCCACCACGGGAAGGCGGCGTTCACCCGCCGGTGCAGCACGGGAAAGACCTTGTCGAGATGCCGCTGGATCACCGGGCCCGGCGTCTCCAGCGTGTTGGCGTCGATGCCGAAGGCCAGCTGCATGGTGACGTCGACGGTGAAGCGCATCAGGTCGCGGCAGAGATCCACGGGCTCGGCCGTCCGCGCCGCCTGCTCCCAGCGCCGCTGCAGGCGTCCGACCGTCATCGCCAGCGTCGGAAAGAAGGTCTTGAGCCTGGCCCTGTTCAGCGCCTCCACGACGATCCGGCGCTGCCGGCGCCAGTCCTGGCCCTCGGCCGCGAACACGCCCTTGAGGTGCATCTCCGCGGCGACCGACTCCAGCATGACGGTGCGCCTGAACGCGTCGGGACGCTGGACAAGGATGCGCTGTATGGCCGCGCGGTCCGAGATCACCGCGACACTGTGCGTGCCGATGCGGATCCTGAACATCGGGCCGTACCGCTCCGCCCAGTCCTCGAGGATCAGGTGCAGCCGCTCGAAGCGGATCTGGTGCAGGTTGCCCAGCACCGGCAAGCCCCGAGGCCCGGGAAGATCGCGAAGCGTCCCCGTCGTCTGTTCCGCGTGCGTCATCGGACCCATTCTCCGTCAACACGGCCCGTCCCGCCAGCGACGATCGACAGCGTGATGCGTCCGCGGCCGCCTGCCGATGGCGGCGTCGCGGTGTTGCGACACTCGGGATACACTGTCGGCCCGGTGGCGGAAACAGCGCAAGGGCCTGCGCTCTGCGGAATCGCTTGCAAGAGCGCCCGGCCGGGCTAGCTTGCACGGGTCTGGCGCAAATCGATGCGGACGTGATCCAGGTCCAGCGAGGGCACCCGGTCACCGAGGAGAAGATGGTCCATCTCTTCAACGACGTTCAGGCCGGCTTCCGATCGCAATGGTCGCGCCAGCCACGGCAGCAATCCCGGTGACGGTATGACGGGTTCCTTTCCCCTGGTCGAGGCGTCGGGCCCGCCCTACGAGCGCGGCGTCCAGATCGGCCGCCAGATCGCAGAGAGGATCGCCACGAGCGTTGCGATCTACGAGCGCGTGTTCGAGCGCCGCACACTCGCATGGTCCGATGTCAGGCTTGCCGCCGGCCGCTACATGCCTCGGCTCGAGGCCTTCGACGGAGCCATAGCCGGGGAGATCCGCGGTATCGCGGCAGGAGCGGAGCGTCCGGTGGAGGACATCGTCGCGCTCAATGCCCGCACCGAACTCCTGTATGGCAAGGGCTTGCGGTCCGATCCCGCGCCCGACGGCTGCACCGGCGTGGTCGCGCTGCCGGAGGCAACCGCCGACGGCCACCTCATTCATGGCCAGAACTGGGACTGGTTCGACGGCTGCAAGGATTCCGCCGTCGTCATGCGTCTGGAACGGGAGGACGGCGTGCGCATGCTGACCTTCGTCGAGGCGGGGATCGTCGCGCGCGCCGGAATGAACAGCCATGGCATCGCTGTCACCGGCAACTTCCTGGCATGCCCGCAGCAGCCGGCGGAGGATGCGGTGCCCTTGCCGCTGATCCGCCGCCGAATTCTCGAGTCGCGACTGTTCGCGGAGGCCATCGGCGGCGTTCTCAAGGCACGGCGCCCGTTCGCCAACAACCTGATGATCTCCGATGCGGCAGGCGAGGCGATCGACCTCGAGACCACGCCAGAGGAGGTCTTCTGGGAGAAGCCGGACCGGGGGCTCCTGGTCCACGCCAACCACTTCCGCACCGCCGCGGCGCGAGCCCGGGTGGTCGACACGGGACTGTCCGGCTCGCCCAGCTCGATCTACCGCGACAGCCGCGTCGAACGGCGCATGCGCCAGAGTCTGGGCCACATCAGCCGGGCCGACATGGAGGATGCCCTCGCCGATACCTACGGCTCGCCGTCGGCCGTGCTGGCGGCCCCGGGCTCGGACGGCTCGAGCGGCGAGGAGTCCTGTTCGACCGTCGCCACGGTGATCATGGACACGACCGACCTCGTCATGTGGGTCGCCCGCACGCCCTACGAAGGCGGGATCGTGTTCTGCGAGTACCGTATGAACGCCTGATACCGGGAACTTGCAAAGGCAGCGTCCGACGGCGGCAGCCTTCTCGAAGGCAAGTTCGCGGAAATGCCGGCCTTGTCGATCGGCGTTCTTCGGCCGGCCGGGCCGCTCCTCGGGGCACGTCGGCGAGACGCAGTAGCCGGATCCTGCCGAAGGGGCCTGCGGGAAGGCTGTCGAACACGCGAACGCGGTCAGGGGAGCCCGAAGTCGGGCAGGACGGCGCCCGCCCGGACCGGCGCGCCGGAATCTACCCGGCGCCGCCGAACGGGTTGGGCATGCCGTCGGCGAAGCGGCGGAAGCGGAAGGGTGCGAGGTCCACCGCGGGGGTCTCGCCGGTCACCAGTTCCGCCGTCACGCGGCCGGCGCCCGGACCGATGCCGAAGCCGTGGCCGCTGAAGCCGGTCGCAAGGAAGAACCCCGGCATGCCGTCCACCGCGGAGATCACCGGAATGGCATCCGGGGTGACGTCGATCAGCCCGGCCCAGGTTTCGGCGATGCCGATGTCGCAGAGGGCGGGAAACGTCCGCAGGAGATTGGTGAAGGTCTCGAGGATCACGTTCCTGTAGGGCTTCGGGTTCATCACCCGCGTGGCCTCGAAGGGGGTGGTGTCGTCGAGCGACCAGTGCCTGCGCGTCATCATCTCGCGCAGGCCGTGCCCGGAGAGGCGCAGGGTGAGCGCGTTCTTCTCGTGGCGCCACGCCGGCATGAATTCGTGCATCCAGCGCACGGTATCGGGACCGACATGGAAGTCGGCCTGGTAACCGTGGGCCACCGTGTAGCCTCCGTCCTCGCGCCGGCGCAGGGCGAGATCGTCGGCCCAGATCGCGCCCTCGAAGACGGCCCTGGCCGGCGTCGTCCTCATCACGTTGTTCTGGATGCGAAGCAGGGGAAGCGCGATGTCGTGGTTGCCGCAGAACAGCGACGACCAGATTCCGCCCGCGAGCACCACGGTCGAGGCCGAGGTGACGCCGCGCTCCGTCACCGCGCCTGCGACCCTGCCGCGCTTGAGATCGAGGCCGCGGACGGCGCAGCCGGTGACGATCGTCGCGCCGAGGCGTTCGGCCGCCCGCGCCAGTGCCGGCACGGCAAGGCGCGGCTCCGCCCGGCCGTCCGACGGCGTATGGAGTGCCGCCTTCCAATCCCCGTCGATGTCGGGAATGAGGGCCTTCAGCTCGTCGGCGGTGATCAGGCGGCTATCGAGCTGGTACTGGCCGGCGTGCTCGATGAACCGTTCGAAGTTCGCGATGTCGTCGTCGTTCCCGGCGGTGTAGACGACTCCCGTCTGGTGGAAGCCGACGTGATCGCCGATCTCGGCCTCGAGGCCCCGCCAGACCCTCAGCGACTCCATGACGAGCGGCAGTTCCTCGGGTGCGCGGCCCTGCTGGCGCACGAAGCCCCAGTTGCGGCTGGACTGCTCTCCGGCGATCCGGCCCTTTTCGAAGAGGACCACCGGAACGCCCTTTTTTGCGAGGAAATAGGCCGTCGACACGCCGATGATGCCGCCGCCGATGACGACGACCTCGGCCGATTCCGGCGGCCGGACTGGCTGGTCTGTCACGTGAGCGCGACTCCGGGTTCAGGAACCGACCGCGGACCCGCGCGCGTCACGCGCCGTCGAGGAGACGGAGGAGTTCGTCGTCTTCCGGGAACCGGCCTTCCTCGAGCTTGGAGAAGAGCACGTTTCCTCCCCTGGTGATCTCGAAGGAGCCCGTGCGTCCGCCGAAAATCTCGACATCCGCCGTGCCGGCACCGATGAGCTGATCCCTCGCACGGAGCGCTCGTGGCTCATAGTTTCAGGCCCGGCAGTATTCGATCCTGATCGCTTCGCCCATGCCGCTGTTCCTGACTCGAAAGCACGGGCATCCTATCACCGCTCGCGGCCGATCCAAGGGAAGAATGCTCATCCCCGCAGGCGCTCGTTTTGCGGATCGAATGGCGCTTGCGGCACGATGCGGGCGCGCCGCATGACGCCGAGGATCTCGACCTCGAACGTGCCGGCGGTGCTGTCGAGAGCAGGGTCGATGAAGGCGAGTGCGATGGATTCCCCCACGTGGTGGCCGAAGCCGCCCGACGAGACGACGCCGACGACCCCGCCGTCCCGGAGCACGGGCTCGTTGCCCGTGCAGTCGGCGTCGTCGGCCTCCACGAGGAGAGTCACGAGCCTGTAGCGGGGGCCGGAGTTGTGCGCCTTGAGGAGCGCCTCGCGGCCCATGAAATCCCCCTTGTCCATGGCGACGAAGCGGTCGAGCCCGGCCTCGAACGGGGTGGTGTCGGCGGTGAACTCGCTGCCCCAGCGCCCGTAGCCCTTCTCGAGCCTCAGCGAATCGAGCGCCCGGGCTCCGCATGGGGTCAGTCCCAGATCCGCGCCCGCCTCCTTCAGCGCCAGGTAGATCGAGCGCTGGTACTCGGCCCCCATGTGGATTTCGTAGCCGAGGTCGCCCGTGAAGGCGATCCGCATGACGCGGCACGGCATGCCGGCGAGTTCCATGTCGCGCGCGCTGAGGAACGGAAATCCGCTGTTGGTGACGTCCTCGTCGGTGAGCCTCGAGAGGAGGTCCCGCGCCTTCGGTCCGGCGATGGCCAGTCCCGCCCGCGACAGCGTGACGCAGCGCACGTCGACACCGTTCTCGGGCTTGAGGTCGGCGAAGTGGCGCATGTGGAAGCTCTCGGCCGCACCCGCGCCGACGAGCCAGAAGAGCGTGTCGGAAAGCCTGGTGAGCGTGAAGTCGCCGATGATGCCGCCGGCGGCGTTGAGCATCGGCGCCAGCACCGTGCGTCCGGTTTTCCTCGGCAGCCGGCAGGCCAGCAGGCGGTCGAGAAAGGCCTCGGCGCCCGGACCTTCGACCTCGTACTTGGCGAATCCGGAAATCTCCAGCATGCCGACGGTCCGGCGCAGCGCCCGGCATTCCCGGCCCACGGCCTCGAACCAGTTCGGCCGGCGGAAACTCGGGACGTCCCGGGGCTCCTCGCAGGCCGCGGCGAACCACAGCGGCCGTTCGAGGCCGTAGGCCGCGCCGAAGACCGCCCCTTCGGCCTCGAGGAGATCGTGGATGGGCGATGTCTTGAGGGGCCTGCCCGCCTCGCGCTCCTCGCCGGGGTAGGCGATGGCGAAACGCTTCCCGTAGGTCTCCGCGGAGCGGGCGAGGACGTAGGTCCTGTTCGCCCAGTCGCCGAATCTCGTGACGTCGAGAGGCATCATGTCGAGGGGAGGATCGCCCTCGAGGATCCATTCGGCGAGCGCCCAGCCGACGCCCGCGCTCTGGGAAAAGCCCGGAATCATGCCGGCCGCCACGAAGTGGCCGGCGAAGCCAGGAACGGGCCCGACGAGGGCGGCGCCGTCAGGCGACCACATCATGGGGCCGTTCACGACCCGCTTGAGACCGGCCGAGGCAAAGCAGGGGACGATGCCGATCGCCGCCTCCATGTTGACGGCGATGCGGTCGATGTCGTCGGGCAGGAGCTCCATGCCGAAGTCGGCCGGAGTGCCGTCCACGGACCAGTGGACGCCCTCGCGCTCGTAGCAGCCGAGCAGCAGGCCCCGGCCTTCCTGGCGCAGGTAGAACTCGCTGTCCTGATCGCGCGTCAGGGGGATCTCGCCGTCGAGCGCCGCCACCTCCGCGATGTCGCCGGTGACGACGTACTGGTGCTCCATGGGAACGAGCGGCAGCGTGTAGCCCGCCATGGCCGCGACTTCCCGCGCCCACAGGCCGGCGGCGTTGACGACGGTCTCGGCGACGACCGTGCCGCCGGCCGTCTCCACGTTCCAGGCGCCGTCGCGGCGGCGTTCGAAACCGGTGACCGGACACTGCCGCTCGATCGCCACGCCCTTCGTGCGGGCGCCCCTGGCGAAGGCGAGGGTGACGCCCGACGGGTCGACATGACCGTCCGTGGCGCCCCACATGCCGCCGAGCACGCGGCTGGTGTCGACAAGCGGGTTGAGCCGGGCGATCTCGTCGAGGCCGATGATCTCGAAATCCTGGCCCAGATAGCGGGCGCGCGACCTCTGCACCTTCAGTTCGTCGAAACGGTCCTCGCCGGTGGCGAGGTAGAGTCCGCCGCAGCGGTGCAGCCCGCAGGACTGTCCGGTTTCCTCCTCGAGACTCTCGTAGAGGCGGATCGAGTAGTCCTGGAGGCGGGCGACGCTGGCATTGGGATGCATGGCGTGGATGTTGGCGGCCGCGTGCCAGGTCGATCCCGCGGTAAGGTCGGCCCGCTCCAGCAGCAGCACGTCGGCGCAGCCGGCGTGCGCCAGGTGGTAGGCGATCGAGCAGCCGACAACACCGCCGCCGATGACGACGACACGGGCCTGGGACTTCATGGGGCGGGCTCCGGCTCCCTGACGGCGCAACGATGCGTCGGGGCGTCCGCCGCCGCAAGGCCCACCTGAGGACCCGTCACGCAGATCCGCACTCCGCCTTCGCCATGGCCACCGGAACGGCAATGGGGCAGGACGATGCTCAAACCGGACCCGACGGCATCAGGGTCAGTTTCGGTCTCTCAGCCGCGCAGCGCCAGGGAGGGCCTTCTGCCAGCGTGCGAGCCATGGTTCGGCACCATCGATTGGACCCCTATTGGACCTATTGGCCCCCATTGGTCTCCCGGCGGACAGGCCCTGTCGGGCTTGTCAGTTCGCTACGGACTTCCACCGGGCCGAAACTCCGCGCCCCGTCACCGCGGCAAGCCCGAGCCCTTTCAATCGAGCCAATGCCCTCTTGACCTGGCGGACCTTCACCGCCGCGGGCAAACGCGCATGTATCCCGCGGAGCGCCAGGGGTTGGCCGGCCTGGTCCAGGAGATCGAGGATGTTCTGCTGTCCCTCGCTCAACTTTCGTTCCTGGATCCGTGATTCGTCGGTAACAGTCATGTGCTCACTGATGCGGAGACGGACTGATGCCCTGGAGTAGCGGAAACGCACCGTCACACACCAAGAAGCGTTTCAGAAAACCGTTGAAATTGCGATCTTGGAAAGCGATGGTGATCTGCGCGGTTATAGAGGTCAGGCAATACGCTCGCCTCTTCTCAGCACGTGGTCGGCTATTTTCAGGCCAAGCCGATGGGGTCCGGCCCATAGCATGTAGTAGATCGGTATGCCTCGGGTGTTTCGCACAACGCGCGGTGTGGCCACGTGGCCGAACAGTCCCTCGAGGCCAGAGCAATAGAGTCGCAGAAGCCGTTGTGCGGCATCGTCGACTTTGTTTCGGCTCGTGTCGCCGAAGAGATCTGTCTTTTCTTCGTAGACAAGATTCTCCCAGTCGCTCCCTCCGAAGCAGGCATTCAGGCTATCGCGCCAGCCGTCCGGGACATCGCCGCTGCGCGTGACCAATCGATTGATCGCCGTTCCCAGGGGGAAATTGATGATCACTTCGAACTTTCCGCTGTTGCCGAGCACGGCAAGAGTTTCCCAGTGCAGGTGAGGGCCATAGGGGTCCAGGAACGCCACTCCCCGGACCAACGGTCCGTCAACGCCCGGTAACAGATCCTGTATCAATCGGTTTCCGTCGCCGCTTCTGATGTTGACACTGCGACCGGGATACTCTTCCTTGAGTTCATGCAGGAGGTTGGATCTGGCCTCATCGAAATCGAAGAAATGGTAGTGATCAAACGGGTATTCCAGGGCGCGGCTTGGCGAACCCTTGATGTACTCGCCTTCCCGCCTGTCAAACTCCTGGTCGGGAAAGAGCGCATCATCATCGCTCGCGCCGGTCCAGCCATCTCGTATCTTTGAGTAGCCGGCCCCTGCAAAGGCATCGATGTAGATGAGCGTGAATGGCTGGTTCTTGAGTGCGGTGGTATAGGCAGCCAGGTATTTTTCCAGACCCTGGAGCTTGTCCAGGGCCCAGGGTCCTACGGAGTTCGCGAGGAAACCTGCTCGAGCGGTTGCGCCTGCACGAGGTGCGCCGGAAAACCGTTCCATTCCTCGCCGTCGAGCAGCCGCCCACCGGACTTCGGCCGAGCGCCTCCCCACTGCTTGAAGAAGAACTCCGTGCCGTCGCGTTCGCAGATATCCCGCAGACGGCGTGCCCATTCGACGCGCATCGGCCTTGCACCCGGACCGCTCTCGCCTCCGACGATCGCCCAGGCGATGTCACGAAGATCGACGTCGTCAATGGGCCCCAGCAGCGGTTCGAATGATATGAAACGGGCTTCGGAGTCGACTTCTGTCAAGTGGCGCAGGCGGCTGGTCTGATCGGCATTTTCGATCGATACTCCAAGCCAGATGTGGCTTGGCGCCGCGCGGCCGCCATAGCGCTTGCGAACGTAGTCGCGCAGGAGGGAACTTCGTTTGGTCAGTATCTGGTAGATATGCCAGTTCGCACCTTCCATGACGCCGAACACCCGGTCAACGAAGGCGGGATCGATCTCCTTGTGGAAGAGGTCGCTCATCGAGTTCACGAAGATCATGCGCGGTTTCTTCCACAGGTAGGGCTGCTGCAAGCGGGACGGCCAGAGCCTGAGATCAAAGTCCTGTTCGTATGGATGGCCCGGGACGCCACGCCAACGTTCGGCAAAGCGCTCCGCATAGCAGCGATCACACCCCGGCCCGACCTTTGTGCAGCCCGTGACAGGGTTCCACGTCGCATCCGTCCACTCGATCGCGGAAGTCTGTGCCAACTTTGCACCTCTCGTCACTGGCCGAAGGCATTCATAAAACATACAATGTACAAACCAAGAACAAAATGCCGCCTCTGTCAACCTTTTCGGCGTTCGCAGAATGGTTCCGGGAGTACGGAACCGATGCGCGGAATCTGCAAACCGAGGAAAGCACGCCCATAGTACCGCCAGTGCGGTGTCGCCCGCACTCTGTTGGCGATGTGATGTCGACAGGTGACCACGGTACGGGCGGCTCCACCCACTCGCGAAGCATGGATCCCGACGGGCGCCAGGGAGTTCACGAACGACAAGGGCCCTGACCGCGACCGATGCTCCCCCCACCTGCGGGTGTCCGGTGCTGGCGGCGCCAGCGGTGTCGTGACCGGGCATTCTCGATCCGCCGTCACCGGGGCGCGCCTCGTTGCGTCCGGGGGATCGCGGGGCTATGGTCGCGCCTCTCCCCGAATGCCCGTTGTCCGGCTGCCGCGGCACGCTGATCATGCCCTGGTGCGTCGGCGGATCAACGGCAACAGACAGCGGAACCGACAATGCGCCACACGAAGGTGCGCAGGCCGTCCCTGTGGCTGCTGGTGATGATCACCTCGATCAGCCCGCTTGCGCTGCAGGCGCTGGTTCCCGCGATGCCGGGTCTTGCCCGCGAGTTCGGAACGAGCTTCTCCGTCACGCAGATGTCGCTGTCGATCTACCTCGTCGGCATGGTGATCGGCCAGTTGATCTACGGTCCGCTGTCCGACCGCTTCGGCAGGCGGCCGGTGCTTCTGGGCGGCCTCCTCGTCTATGTGGGCGGCACCCTCTTCTGCCTCGCGGCCTGGGAGATCGCGCCGCTTGTCGTCGGCCGGGCGTTCCAGGCGCTCGGCGGCAGCGCCGGCATGGTGCTGTCGCGGGCCATCATCCGCGACGTCTACGACAGCGAGCGGTCCGCCCAGATGCTCGCATACACGACAGCGGGCATGATCCTCGCGCCGATGATCGGTCCCATCATCGGTGGCTATCTCTACGAATGGTACGGCTGGCGGGCCGTGATCTGGCTGGTGCTGGCGATCGGCGCGGCCGTGACCGCGGTCTGCGTGCTGACGCTGAAGGAGACCAACACCTTCCGCAGTTCCTCGGTGTCGTTCCGCGACCTCGTCCGCGGCGGCGGCAGGCTGCTGCGCCTGCGCCGCTTCCAGGGGTACACCGGCATGGTGTCCTTCACCACGTCGTCGTTCTTCAGTTTCCTCGGCGGAGCGTCGGCCGTCGCCATCGACATCTACGGGTGCAGCCCGTCGCAGTACGCCATCTGGTTCGTCATGGTCTCGGGCAGCTACATGACGGGCAACTTCATCTCGGGGCGGATCAGCCGCCGCATCGGCCTCGACCGCATGATCACGATGGGCACGCTCTTCTCGATGACGATGGCCTGCCTGATGATGGCCTTCCTGCTCTCCGGCTCCTTCGGGCTGACGCACTTCTTCGTCTTCGCCGGCCTGATGTCCCTGGGCAACGGCTTCAGCATGCCCAACGGCTTCGCCGGCATCGTCAGCGTCGACCCGGCTCTCGCCGGAACCGCCTCGGGGGTCTCCGGCGCCCTGCAGATGGCGCTCGGCGCGGTCGCGATGACGATCGTCGGCCACGCCCTCGACACCAGCCCTATGCCCGTGGTCGCCATGATGCTGGTGCTTGCCGTTCTCGCGTGGCTCGCCCACTTGCACGGCACGAGATGAGAGGTACCTTCCGCCCCGGTCCTCGAGGAGACGCCGTCATGAAAGCCGTACAGTGCCGCCGGTGGGGCGGACCGGACGACCTCGTCGTCGCCGAGGTGGCGGAGCCCCGTCCGGGACCGTCCCAGCTCGTCATCGGCGTCGAGGCCTGCGGCGTCAACTTCGCCGATACCCTGATCATCCAGGGCAGGTACCAGGTGCGTCCTGACCATCCCTTCACGCCCGGCATGGAGGTCGCCGGCACGGTCCTGCGGACCGGCGAAGCCGTGACGGAGTTCGCGCCCGGAGACGCTGTGATCGGCATGCCCGGCACGGGAGGGTTCGCCGAGCAGGCGCTGTGCCACGTCTCCCAGGTCATGCGCCGTCCGCCCGCCATCGACAGCACGACGGCCGCCGCCATTCCCATCGTCTACGGCACGGCCCACATCGGGCTCGACCACCGCGGTTCGCTGAAACCCGGCGAGAGTCTCCTGGTGCACGGCGCCTCCGGCGGCGTCGGACTCGCCGCCGTCGAGGTGGGCAAGGCCATGGGCGCCACGGTGATCGCCGCGGCGAGCAGCGCCGACAAGCTCGAGGTGGCGCGCCGCCACGGCGCGGATCACCTGATCGACACCGGCGGCGGCGAGTTCCGCCACGTGGTCAAGGAGATCACGGGAGGCGGCGCCGACGTCATCTTCGATCCGGTGGGCGGCGATGTCTTCGACCAGTCCCTGCGCTGCATCGCCTGGGAGGGCCGCCTGCTGACCATCGGCTTCGCCTCGGGGCGCATTCCGGCGGCGCCGGCCAACATCCTGCTGGTCAAGAATATCGCCGTCATCGGCGTGCACTGGTCGAACTACCGCGAGAGCCAGCCCGACCTGCTCGCCGCCTCGTTCGGCCGGATCTTCTCGTGGATCGCCGACGGCGCGCTGAAGCCCCTGGTCTCGAAGACATGCGGGCTCGAGGACGTCGCCGAGGCCCTCGGGGATCTCGCCGCCCGCAGGGCGCGCGGCAAGATCGTCGTCGTTCCCTGAAACGGGGCGTATGGCGGAGCAACGGATGACGGATGAACGGGAAAGGACCGGCGCGATGAGACACGAAGGCAGGGTGGCCGTGGTCACGGGCGCGGCGCAGGGCATCGGGCTTGCCTGTGCCCGCAGGCTCGCGCATGAGGGCGCCCGCGTCGTCATGGGCGATATCCAGGGCGGGAAGGTCGCCGAGGCGGCCGCCGCCCTCGGCGCCACCGGGCGCGCCGCGGACGTCTCGCGCCCCGGGGACGTCGATGCCCTTGTCCGCTGCGCCGTCGAGACGCACGGCCGCATCGACATCATGGTGAACAACGCCGGCGTCGGCCTGAGCGCCGGCGTCCTCGACATCGCCGAGGAGGACTTCGACCGCATCCTCGGCGTCAACCTCAAGGGCGTCCTGTTCGGTTCGCAGGCGGCGGCGCGCATCATGGTGGAGCAGGGGACCGGCGGCGCCATCGTCAACATCTCTTCGGTCCAGGCCGAGCTCGCCATCCCCGACAGCGTCGCCTACGGCGTCTCGAAGGCCGGCATCAACCAGCTCACGCGGATCTTCGCGATCGCCCTTGCCGACAGGAACGTGCGCTGCAACGCCGTCGGACCCGGGACGATCCTCACGGACATGGCCCGCGGCGCCGTGCTCTCCAGCGAGGAGGCCTACCGCACGATCCTCTCGCGCACGCCTCTGGGCCGTCTCGGCGACGCCTCGGAGGTGGCTTCTGTGGTCTCGTTCCTCGCCAGCGACGACGCCTCCTACGTCACCGGGCAGGTCATCTACCCCGACGGCGGGCGCATGCCCGTGAACTACACCGTGCCGGTGGACCGCCTGCCGCCCGTCGGGGACTGACATGGCGGCGCGCAACCGGCCCGAGTTCGACGCCGACGAGATGCTCGAGGGGCTGCGCGCCTGGGTTCTCGTCGAAAGCCCCACGGACGTTCCTGAAGGCGTCAACCGCATGATGGATCTCGCGGAACGCGAGATGGTCGCGGCCGGCGCCGCCATCGAGCGGGAACCGGGAGGCGGGCCTTTCGGCGACGTTCTCACCGCACGCATTCCCGGAGCCGCGGACGGCAAGGGCATCCTCGTGCTCGGCCATCTCGACACGGTACACGGCGTCGGCACGCTCGATGGCGCGCTTCCCTTCCGCCGGGAAGGCGATCGCGTCTTTGGCCCCGGCATCTACGACATGAAGGGCGGGATGTATGCCGCGTGCTATGCCTTGAGGCAGCTCGTCGGCGCGGGCCGTATCCCGAAGCTGCCGCTCACCTTCATGTTCATCCCGAACGAGGAGGTCGGAAGTCCCACCACGAGGGAGCGCATCGAGGCCGAGGCGCGGCGCCACCACTATGTCCTGGTGCCGGAACCGGCCAAGCAGGGCCGCCTCGTGACCGGGCGCCACGGCATCGCGCGCTTCCGCGTGACCACGAGGGGCAGGCCGTCCCATGCCGGCGCGACCCTCGCCAGGGGCCGCAGCGCGATCCGGGAAATGGCCGAGCAGATTCCCGCCATCGAGGCGATATCGGATCCCGGGTCCGGCATGACCCTGAGCGTCGGCATCGTCCAGGGCGGCACCTTCGTCAACGTCGTTCCGGTCGAGTGCCACGCCGAGGTGCTGGCCGTCTTTCCCACCCGCGCGGACCTCGAGAGGATCACCGCCGGCCTGTCGCGCCTGGAACCGGTCAACCCGGACGTCGGCATCACGGTGGAGGAGGGGCCGGTGCGGCCGCTCTTCGAACCCGACGACGGCGTGCTCGATCTCTATGAGCGCGCCGAGGCGATCGCCCGGGAGATCGGCTTCGTGCCCGGCCACGGACGCTTCGGAGGCGGCAGCGACGGCAACTTCACCGGAGCGCTGGGGATCCCCACGCTCGACGGCCTTGGCCTGTGCGGCGACGGCGCCCATACCCACGACGAGCACATCCTCCATTCCTCCCTGGTCCCCAGGGCGCGCCTTCTCGCCGGCCTGATGGAGAGCCTCGACGCACCCGTCGTCAGCGGGCGATGAAGGGCAGGTCCTCGACGCTGCCCCGGCGGGGGCCGCAGGGTGTCGCCACCGTCACCTCGGTTCCCGCCTGCCAGGCGCCGCGGTCGATCATGGCCAGGGCGATGTTGCGGTCGAGGTCCGGCGAGCGCGCGGCCGACGTGACCTGGCCGGCGGGCTTCCCTGCGCAGGTGACCGGCCAGGGTTCCATGCAGGGCGGGCAGGTCTCGCCGTCGAAGGCGATGCCGCGGACGAGTCTCGACGGGCCCCCGTCGTCACGGATGCGCTCGAGGGCCGCCCGGCCGATGAAGTCGACGGGGGAATCGAGGCTGAAGTAGCGGTCCAGGGCGCACTCGAAGGGATTGTTCTCGATCGTCATGTCGTTGCCGTAGGACAGAAGGGCGCCCTCGATGCGTTCGATCAGGTTCGGGCAGCCCGGGCCGGCATCGAGATCCCCGCCGGCGGCGAAGAGGGCGTCCCAGAGCGCCTGGCCGCGCCCGGCGTCGTCGATGTAGATTTCGAATCCGCCCTGTTTCGACCAGCCCGAGCGGGCGACAATGAAGGGGTGTCCCTCGAAGGCGAGGCGCGCGAAGCGGAAGAAGCGGATGGCGCGGACCTCGTCGCCGAGGACCCGGGCCGCAAGGTCGTCCGCACCGGGACCCTGCACGGCGATCGGGCCGATTCCCGGCTCGAAGACCTCGGCGTCGAGGCCGAAGCCCCGGGCAAGGCCCCTGGCCCACAGCCCGACGTCGGAATCCGCCAGAGAGATCCAGAAGCGGTCCACGTCGAGCCGGAGGATCACCGGGTCGTTGATCATGCCGCCGGCCTCGTCGACGAGTGGCGCATAGGCGCAGGCGCCCGGGGCCAGGCGGCCGATGTCGCGCGGCGTCATCAGCTGGACGAGACGTTCGGCATCCGCGCCCCTGACCTCGACCTGCTGCTCGCAGGTGACGTCCCAGACCTGCACGTGACGCTTGAGGTGGCGGTAGTCCTCCTCGAAGCCGCGGAAGAACGTCGGCAGCAGCATGTGGTTGTAGACCGTGTAGCCCCCGACCCCCTGGGCCTCGATGCGCGATGTGAACGGGGTCCGGCGCGTGCGCCGCGAGATCGAGAGAAGAGGTTCCATGGCGGCAGGGTCCTGAAACGGAAGTGTCGGGGTTCCGGAGTGCCAGACGGGCGAACGCCGCGTCAATGGGAATCGGGGACTCAGGTTGACTTGCGGCGCCGGGCGGTGCGTAGATTGCGGCGGGAGGCACCATGACGAACCACGGCATTCTCGATCGGGTCTACGAAGCGCAGGGTCTCGACGAACTGCGCAAGCTCTACGACGACTGGGCGGCGACCTACGATTCGACGATCTCGGGCGCTTACCGCTACTGCGGTCACGAGATGGTCGTCGCCAGGCTGCGTCCGTGCCTGGGCGACGATGCCGCGATTCTCGATGCCGGCGCCGGCAGCGGCATGGTCGGCCTCGCCGCCGCGAAGGCGGGGTTCCGCAACGTCGACGCCATGGATCTTTCCGTCGGCATGCTCGAGGTCGCGAAGGAGCGCGGGGTCTACCGAACCGTCGGCACAGGCATCCTGGGCGGGGCCCTCGACTATCCCGACGACGCCTACGACGCCGTCGCCAGTTCCGGCGTCTTCACGCCGGGTCATGCGCCGCCGTCGGCGTTCGATGAGCTGATCCGGATCGTCAGGCCGGGCGGCTACATATGCTTCACGCTGCGCCACGACGTAACGCCGCCGGGCTTTCCCGAGAAGTTCGACGAACTCTCGAGCGCCGGCCTGTGGGAAGAGGTCGACGTGAGCGAGCCCTTCCAGTCCATGCCCGGAGCCGGCGAGGACTACCTGCATCGCATCTGGCTGTTCCGCGTGACCGCCTGATTCCACGGCCATCATCGGGGCGGGGCGCGGCATGGAACGGCGGGCGCGGATCTGGGACCGGCCGACACGCGTCTTCCACTGGTGTCTCGTCGCGCTCTTCGCGGTCTGCTACTTCAGCGGCGAGGAGCGCCGGTTCGACATTCACATTCCCGCCGCGCAGGCCCTGCTGATCCTCGTCATCGCACGCGTCGCCTGGGGGTTTGCAGGCAGCGAGAGCGCCCGCTTCCGGAGTTTTCTCAAGCCGCCCGGCGCCATTGCCGCCTACATCCGGACCTGGAAGGACCGGCGTCCCGTCCGCACGGGCGGGCACAATCCCCTGGGCGGCCTCTCGGTCCTCCTGATGCTCGCCGCCCTTCTGGTCCAGGCCGGCACCGGCCTCTTCGCCGCCGACATCGACGGGCTCAACGAAGGGCCGCTCTCCTTCGCGGTCGGCTACGAAGCGGCGCGCGACGCCTCGGCCGTGCACCTCTTCACCGTCAACGTCCTGCTGGCGCTCGTGGCCCTGCACGTCGCCGCGGTCGTCGCCCACCTCGTCTACAAGCGGGAAAACCTGATCGGTCCCATGGTGAGCGGCCGGGCTCCCCTGGGACCGGGACTGAAGCCTCCGCGCCTCGTTCCGGAGTGGCGCGCCATCGTCATCCTCGCCGCCTCGGCGGCCGCCGTCATCGGGACGATCGAACTCTCCCGGCTGCTCCTGTAAGATCAGTTCTTGTGGCGGAAAAGTCCGTGACAGCCGCCGCAACCGTCGCGCCCGAGAAGGCCGAACGCCGAATCGGCGGCATCGCCATCGCCGCTTTCGAGGGCCGCCTCGAGGGCGGCGGCCCTTTCGCCGAGAAGTGCGGCCGCCATCGTGAAGCCGTCCCAGTTCTCCCAGACGGCGCCGAGAGCTTCCGATCCGGCGACATCGTCCATGCCGGTTCCGGCGGGGAAGAGCGGAAGCATGGCGTCCGACGCATGACGGATCGACAGGACCGCGGCAAGGGCCTCGTCGACGGAAGCGCGCCCGGTGAGGTATCCCTTGACGGTCCTCATGGACTGCCCGAGCCCCTTCATGAGGTCGTGCCGTTCGCCGACCACGCCTTCGACATCGTCGTGGGATTCCGCGGTGCCGGGCGTCCACGCGGAATGAACGAGCGCTGCCGCCAGGGCGGCTGCGAGAATTGTCGCGCGCATGGCGTCTGCTCCTCCTGCGGCCGCCGGGATGGTACGCCCGGGGTGAGGGCAGGGTCCACCCGCAACCTGTCGCTCCGCTTGACCCGTCGCCCCGATTCCGCAAATGGTAGGGGTTGCCACGGTTGCAGGAACCCATGGACGAGTCCGAAAGGCATCAGGACGCCGCGATGCGCAAGGGAGCGATTGCTCTTGTCCTCGCGGTTTCCGTCGTCCTGATCGCCGCTGCCGGCGTCTTCAACATGATGGCGCGAACGAGCGGCATCGAGGCGCTCCTCGACGCCGCCGACCTCGCCCGCCGCATCCACGACCTGACGAGCGCACCGGAGGCTCCCGGCATGAACGCCGGAGCCGTCGCGCGCCTTGTCGTCGAGTTCGCGGACCGCGCCGCGGCCGTCCCGGACATGCCGGCCGCCGCCGCCGGCGACATCGCCCTTCTCGTCGAGGAGGCGCGGCTGGGAGAGGCGGCCGACGGGGCCGGCGGCCTGCACGCCTCCCGCGTGACGGCCGCGCTGGAAGGCGAGTATGCGCGAAGGCTGGTCTTCGTCCAGAACTGCGAAAACGCGACGGTGGCGTCGCTGGGTCTACTGGCGCTCTTCTGGATCCTCCTGGGCGTGCGGCGGCGGCCGCAGACGGCGGAACCTCCCGGTTCCGGTGTCCCGGAAGATCCCGCGGTTCGGGAGGGGGACCTTCTCCTTCGCGGCGTGGCCGCCGCCCTGGCGGTCCGCGCCGAGCGGATCGCGGAGCTGGCCAATGCGCTCAGGGATTCGCGTCTCAGGCTCGGGACGGCGCTCGAGGACACCGGTCTCGACCGCAGCCTCCATGACGGCGCCCGTCTCGGGGAGGAGGTCGAGGCCATGGAGCCCGTCCTGGATGCGCTGCGCCGGGCATCGGGGGACCTGTCGAGCCTGGGGATACGCCTGGAAAGCATGGCGCGGGAAACCGGCGCCGGCGCCGGCCGGGTCGACGTCGCCGCCTGCCTCGACGAGGCCCTCGAGATCCTGGGCGCGCCGGGCGCGGTCCGAGTCGCGGTCCCCCGCGGCGATCTTCCGCGGGTTCACGGCGTGCGCCTCGACATCGTGCTGGCCCTGGCACGGATCATCGTCAGGGCTCTGGACGCGGCGGGCGAGAGCGCGGTCGAGGTGGCGACGACCGCGGCGGGGGGCCGCGTCGAGGTCGCGGTCACCCCTCCGGGGGGCGGCGCGCGCGGTGTGGTCTGCGACCCCGCCCTCGTCCTCGCCTCGGCCCTTGTCGAGCGTCACGGCGGCGCCGTGACCATTGCGCCGGACGCCGTGCGCGTGTCCTTCCCCGCCCTGGCGGCACGGGAGGACTGACATGAAGGCCCTGAGGTTCCGGGTTCGCAACTACCGCAACATCGACGACAGCGGCTGGGTGCCGCTCGACAGGGTCACGGCCTTTGTCGGACGCAACGAATCCGGAAAGACGTCCCTCTTGAAGGCGCTCAACAGGTTCAATCCCGGAACCGGCGAGCGCTGCGATGCCCAGCGCGACTTTCCCCGCGACCGCTACATGGGCGAGTACGTTGCCCGCAACTCGACGGGCGCCGAATGGCCGGTCTGTTCCATCGAGTTCGCCCTGAGCGAGTCCGTCAGGGCCGACATCGCGACCATTCTCGGGCGCGACCGCGACCTGCCGCAGACCGTCACGGTGACGCGCCACTACGACGGATCGCTGGCCTTCAGCTACGCCCCGGCCATCGCGGATCAGCCGCTGCGGCCCGATCCCCTGCTGGACGCCCTCGGGGCCGTCGCCCCGGCGGACGGTGACGGGGAGCGGACCGCGATGCTGGCCGCCTGGGCGGATGCCTGGCGCGAGCGCCTGCGGGAGGCGGGGGACCTGCGCGGTCCGTCCGGCCGCGGCCTCCTCGAGGCTCTGGGGCGGGACATCGCGGACCTCGGCGAGACGGACGGCGGGGTCCGGTTCGCGGACCTTGCGGAGACGCTGGCGCCCATGCTCCGGGCGCCTCACGGGAGCAGGGTCGGCGGTCATGTCGATGCCCTGGTCGAACGCCATCTTCCGGTCCTCGTCTATTTCGAGAGCTACGGCGTTCTCGACAGCGCCATATGGCTCCCGGAGTTCCTCGAGGGGCGCAGGCGGGACAACCCGGATGCGCGCGTCAGGACCGCGGATGCGCTGTTCCGTCTCGTCGGGCTCGATCCGCAGGACATCGCCCGCCCCGGCGACGGCGCCGTCCGGGCGGACGAAGCCGGACAACGGCGCATGGAGGATCGGTCCATCCGGCTCAACGCCGCCTCCCGCGAGATCAGCCGGCGCTGCGCCGCCATGTGGTCGCAGCGCAGCCACAGGATCCGCCTTCACGCGGACGGCGACCACTTCCGCATCTGGGTCTCGGACGACGTTCTCGAGGGCGTCGAGATCGAGCTGGAATCCCGGGGCAAGGGTTTCCAGTGGTTCCTGTCCTTCGTCCTCGTCTTCCTGGCGGAAACGGATGGCGGCCTCAAGGACGCCATCCTCCTTCTCGACGAGCCGGGCCAGAGCCTCCACCCCACGGCGCAGCAGGAGCTGCTGGCGTTCCTCGAACACCTCTCCGGGCAGAACCAGGTCCTCTACACCACCCATTCACCCTTCCTCGTCGACGGCCGCCATCTCGACCGCGTGCGGCCGGTGTACGAGGACGAGACGGGGCACGCGCGCATCCTCGAGGGGGCGTGGCCCCGCCACCGCGACACGGTGTTCGCCCTTCGCGCCGCGGCGGGACACGCCCTGTTCGCGGGCGTTCTCGACCGCGAGGCTCCCGTCATCGTCGAGGACGTCAGCGACGTCACCTACCTCCAGGCACTGTCGCAGCAATGCTCGGCAAGCGGCCGCAGCGCGCTCGGCGACGCCACGAGGATCGTTCCGGCGGGAGGAGCGGCGGCCGCGGCCTGCCTCGCGTCGCTGTTCATGGCGGAACACCGCCGGCCGGTCATCCTGTTCGGCGGCACCGACGCCGCGCGCCTGAGCCGCCACGCCCTGGTGAGGGCGCTCCTCGACAACGGGGACGCAGCGATCGTGCTCCTCGACGAGGCGCTGGGCTGGGCCGGACACGACCTCAGCCTCGAGGATGTCGTCGGCGAGAGCATCGTCCTTGCCGGACTCGAGCGGGCAACGGGCCTGGCGCTCTCTCCAGGCAGCGGGGAACGGGACAACGCGGGACTCGTCGAGCGCATCGGCGCGGCAGGCGTCGACCTCCCCTCCTCCTGGCGGCTCTCCACGGCCCTCTCGATCGCCGAAAGCCGCGTCGCCTTCCCTGCCGAGACGCTCGATCTGGCCTCCCGCCTCTTCGCGATCCTGGAGAGTCGGCGCCGGCAGCGGTAAGTCCTTGCGCTTCGCCGTCTACGTCCTGCCGCCGCCGGGCTCGACGGCGGCCCGCTTCGGCGCGGCGTGGCTGGGATGGGATCCGGAAACCGGCCGCGGCGGGGAGCCCGTGGCCGTCGACGGCCTGCCGCGGGAGACCCACCGCAGGATCGTCAGCGGTCCGCGCCGCTACGGCTTCCACGCCACGCTGGTGGCCCCGTTCGTCCTCGCCGCGGGCGAGACCCGCAGTTCGCTCGAGGAGGCGACGGCGGCGCTCGCCGGCGGGATTGCCGCCTTCCGTGCGCCCGGGCTGGAACCGGCATTCCTGGGCCGCGACCTCGTCCTCGTCCTCTGCGCACCCTGCGCGGCCATGGACGAGCTCGCCCGGCGCCTCGTGGCCGGCCTCGACCGGTTCCGCCGGCCACTTCCGGACGGCGCCCGGCGGCGCGGGCTCAACCGGCGTCAGGAGGCGCTGCTTCGCCGCTGGGGCTATCCCTGGGTGATGGAGGAGTTCCGCTTTCACATGACTCTTGCCGGACCGCTCGGCGGGGAGGAGCGGTGCGCCGTCGCCGGCCTGCTGGAGCCGCGCCTGGCACCCCTGATCGCGGGCGACTGGCGGGTGGACTGCGTCTGCCTCCTCGGTCAGGAGACGCGCGGCGGGCCCTTCACCCTCCTCGGGCGCTTCCCCCTGGCCGGCGCCCTTGATGCCGCGGGAAAGAGCGCCATCATGGGCCGGGACTCTTGAGGAGGAGCAGCCATGAACGAGAGCAGCACCGCCGGGGTGACGGATCTCTACCGGGATCTCGTCGCCTGGGATCCGCCGGCCTTCGGACAGCTCGGCATGCGTCCCGAGCTCTTGGGCCTGCCTTGCGACGACGAGAGGCTGTGGGTCGGGATCGACGACAATGTCTGGTTCCGGCCCCTCTTTTTCGACATGACCACGGGGTCCCACTGCGAGATCCTCAAGGTCAGGCGCGGCGGGGTGCTCGGCCGCCACCGTCATCCCACGCCAGTTCACGGCTATGTCATCAGGGGGTCGTGGCGCTATCTCGAGCACTCGTGGGTCGCCACGGCCGGATCCTACGTCTTCGAGCCTCCCGGCGAGGAGCACACGCTCACCGTCGACGACGACGACGAAATGCAGACCTTCTTCTATGTCGACGGGCCCGTGCTCTATGTCGACGACAGCAACCGGGTCATCCACGTCGAGGACAACCTCGGGCTCATCCGCCAGTGCCGGGAGCATTTCGACAGGGTCGGACTCGGCGCCGACTTCGTGGACCAGCTGATCCGCTGAACCCGGAGGATTGAAATCGGCCCGCCGTTTGGCTATGTAATCATGCAGGGCAAGAAACAACGTTTCACCTGAGGAAACACACCATGTGCGGGATCGCCGGTATCCTGTTGAAGAGTGACGATTGCGGAATCGACACCGGGAAGGCGCTGATCGACATGCTCGACGGCTGCCAGCACCGCGGTCCGGATTCCACCGGGTTCGCGCTCTACGAGGGTGGCACCGAGGGCGAGCTCAAGCTGCGCTTCCATGTCGGCTCGGACAACGAGGCCGGGGACGCGGTCGCGGCCCTCAGGGCGGTCTTCGACGAGCAAGGCGCCGAGATCGTCGAGGACGGGCGCGTCGGCGACAGCTACCGCGCGGTCGTCCGCTTCTCGGGCGACCTGCAGAAGTTCTCCTATGCCGTGGAGCACGCCGCCAAGGTGTTCTCCATCGGCGAGAGCCTGGAGATCGTCAAGGACGTCGGCGGCGCCCACGATGTCGACGGCACGTACGACGTTCACGCCTTCAAGGGTTCCCACGGTCTCGGCCACGTGCGCCTGGCCACCGAATCGGATGTCCGGCCCGAGGCCTCGCACCCGTTCTGGGCCACCGGCTTTGCCGACGTCGCGATCGTTCACAACGGACAGATCACGAACTACTGGAAGATGCGCCGCCGCCTCGAGCGCCGTGGATTCGAGTTCGTCACCGACAACGACAGCGAGCTCATCGCCGTCTACCTTGCCGACAAGATGAACCAGGGCATTCCGTTGAGGGAGTCGCTGGCCTCGTCCATCGACGACATGGACGGGACCTTCTCGTTTCTCGTCTCGACGCGCGACGAGATCGGCTACGCCAAGGACCGCCTTGCCGCCAAGCCGATGATCATGTTCGAGAACGACGACCTCATCGCCCTTGCTTCGGAAGAAGTGTCGCTCAACCGGCTGTTTCCCGGCCGCGCGCTCGACACCCGCGAACCGGCCCCGGGAAGCTACAACACATGGTCACGATCGATCTGAGCGAGCTCTCGACCCGCGAGGCCAACGAGAGAATCCGCGAAGCCGCCTCCGAAGGGGAGGCCGTCGAGGTCCTCAATCCGGACGCCCGCCACCACATCGGCGTCGGCGTCATCCATCCGGTGGACATCCACGTGCGCGGTTCGGCCGGGTACTTCTGCGCCGGGCTGACCGACACGCCCCGCTTTCACGTCGAGCGGAACGCCGGCTGGGGCCTGGCCGACAACATGTACCGCGGTTCCGTCGTGGTCGGCGGCAACGCCGGCGCCATCGCCGGCGTGGCGATCCGCGGCGCCGAGGTGGTGATCCGGGGCAACATGGGATCGCGCGCCGGCCAGGTCATGAAGAAGGGGACGCTGCTGTGCTGCGGCAACGCCAACTTCATGGCCGGCTACATGATGTACGGCGGGCGCATGATCATCCTCGGCCAGTCCGGCGAGCGGCTCGGCGAGGACATGACCGGCGGCGAGATCTTCCTGGGCGGCGAACTGGTCTCGCTGGGCTCGGATGCGATGCTGGGCGATACCGATGCCGCCGAGATCGACGAGATCCGCGAGTTCCTCGACCGCTACGAGGTCCCTTTCAAGGGCAGCTTCCGCAAGATCGTCAATGCCGGAAAGAAGCTGCGCTACGGCGCGCCGGAGCGCCAGGTGCGCTCGATTCCCTATTTCAACTTCTCCGGCAACAGCGACTACTGGAACCGCAAGGTCCAGGAGGATGTTTACATCAAGGCGCAGATCGGCCGCTACCGCGTGCGGGGCTACGGAGGCGCCCGCGAACTGCCGCATCTCGCCGATCTCGCGTTCTCCCGCGACATCACGCCGCAGGCGGTCGGCGACGATCCGGTCGCCGCGGTCCGCATGCGCACGCGGATCGGCGGCAGGAACGGCGCCAGGCCCCTCGACCTGACGATGCCCGTGCTGATCGCGCCCATGAGCTACGGCGCGCTCTCGCGCTCCGCCAAGCAGGCCGTCGCCATCGCCTCGGGCATGGCGGGCATCGCCGAGAACACGGGCGAGGGCGGCATGAGCGATGCCCAGCGCGACGCGGCGGGGCAACTCATCTTCCAGATGCTCGGCGGCCGCCTCGGCTGGAACATCCACGACATGAACCGGGCGGACGGCCTGGAAATCTACATCTCCCAGGGCGCCAAGCCCGGGTTCGGCGGTCAGCTGATGGCCAAGAAGGTGACGAAGGAACTCGCCCGGATCCGCGGCATTCCCGCCGGCATCGATCTGAGATCACCGTCGCGCCATCCCGACATCCTCGGCGCCGACGACCTCGTCATCAAGGTCGAGGAGCTGCGCGAGGCGACCGGCTACCGGCTGCCGGTCAGCGTCAAGCTCGGCGCCGGACGCATTCACGACGACATCAAGATCGCGGTCAAGGACGGCTTCGACTTCGTGGAGCTCGACGGCATGCAGGGATCGACCGGGGCCGGCGGCGCCGAGGTGATGGAGTATGTCGGCATCCCGACCATCTCCGCCATCTGCGAGGCCGAACGCGCCCTGGCGTCCATCGGCCGGCGCGACGACGTCGAGATCGTTCTCATGGGTGGCTTGAGGGACGGCGTCGACGCCGTCAAGGCGATGTGCCTGGGCGCAGACGCCGTGGCGCTCGGCACCGCGGCGATCATCGCCGGCGGCTGCATCGCCTGCATGCAGTGCCATGTCGGGCAGTGCGTGACCGGCATCGCGACCCAGGATCCCGAGCACGAGAAGCGCTACAAGCCCGAGATCGAGGCCAGACACATCTACACCTTCCTGGAGAGCGTGCGCTGGCAGATCGCCGCGATCACCCGCGGCCTGGGCTACGACGACGTGCGCGGGCCGTCCCGCGACGACCTGGTCGCCCTGACGCCCGAGGCCGCCCGCATCACCGGGCTGCCGTACCGCCCGGAGCGCCGCGAGTCCGGATCCTTTGCGGTGGACGCCGAGATGGTGAGGGCGCTGAGATGACGGAGCGCGCAGCCAACCTTCTCCCGCGGGAGCTCGAGGACAGCACCGGCGACGGCCACTTCGTGCCCGCACCCTGCCAGATCGCCTGTCCGGTGGGCACCGACGCGCCGTCCTACATCGCCTACATCTGGGAAGGGCGGTTCGACGAGGCCTTCGAGGCGATCACGGCCACCAATCCCTTCAGCTCGATCTGCGGCCGGGTCTGCGACGCGCCCTGCGAACCGGCCTGCCGCAGGACGTGGAGCGACGGGCCGTTGCAGATCCGCAACCTCAAGCGCTTCGTCATGGACAGGCTCGGCGCCACGTGGAAACCGCAGGCGGCCCCCGTCACGCGCCGGGAGAGCGTCGGCATCGTCGGCGCGGGACCCGCGGGCCTGGTGGCGGCGCACGACCTGGCGGTCGCCGGGTTCAGGGTCGACGTCTACGAGATGACCGACCGGCCGGGCGGGATGATGATCTGGGGCATCCCGGCCTTCCGCCTGCCGGCGGGGACCTTCGAGGAGGACATGGACCGGCTCAGGGCCCGCTGTCCGGGCCTCGCCATCCACACCAACGCCGCCCTTGGCCGCGACATCACCCTCGAGGAGCTGAAGGAGCGCCATGACGCGGTGGCGCTCACCATCGGCTCGTGGTGGGGCAAGACCATGGGAATCCCGGGAGAGGACGACGCGCGGGTCATCGACGGCGTCGAGTTCCTCCGCCGGGTGAACGCCGGCGACCGGCCCCGGATGCCCGAGGACGTGGTCGTGATCGGCGGCGGCGACGTCGCCATGGACGCCTGCCGCGCGGCCCTGCGCCTGCCGGGGTGCGAACGCGTCAAGGTCGTCTACCGGCGCGGACCCGAGGAGATTCCGGCGCGCCGGATCGAGCTCGAGGGCGCCGTCGAGGAAGGCATCGAGTTCGTCTACAACACCCGGCAGGTCGAGGTGGTGTCGGACAACGAGGGCGGCCTGAGGCTGCGCTGCGTGAAGACCGCCCCGGGCGAGGCGGATGCGGACGGCCGCCGCCGCCCCGTGACGGTCGAGGGCTCCGAGCACGACATTCCCTGCGGCATGGTGATCGCGGCGGTCGGGCAGTACGGCGCCTGCGACGATCCGGAGACCCGCGCCCTCATGACGTCCGACCGCGTGCGGACCTCCTGGGCGACGATGAGGACCGACGATCCGAAGGTCTTCGCCGCGGGCGACGGCGCTTTCGGCGGCTCGACCATCGTCATGGCCATGGGCCACGGCCAGAGGCTGGCCTACCACATCAGGGCCTGGCTCGACGGCGTCGAGAATCCCGTCGCCTACCGCACGCCGTGGCGCACGAGGCGCGTGCCCGTGGCCCAGGACCTCGAGTGGGAGCTTCTGGGCCTCCATCATCCGCCGTTTCACGGGGTCGGCGACGACCCGGTGGCCTTCCCGGAGATCGAGTCGACCTATACCTGGGAGGAGGCCAGGAGCGAGGCGGCCCGCTGCTACCGCTGCGATGCCGAAACCGGCTCGGCCGACTACTCGGTCGACAACCGGGAAGACATCTTCCTGATGGCCAGGACGAGGGCGGACGACACGCTGCGCCAGAGCGGGATGCTGACCAAGCGCCTGAAGCCCAGGGAGAACCCGTTTCCCGCAGACCGCCCCGCGACGATCGACGATCTCGTCTTCCTGCCGGCCAATCTCTCGCGGCTCGTCATCGATCCCTACCGCGAAGCCTGCACGGTCGCCACCGACCTGGGGTCCGGGCGCATGGAGATCGCGCAGCCCTTCTTCGTGTCGGGCTTCGAGCGCGCGCCGGCCGGCGTCAGAAGGGCCGTCGCGCGGGCGATCGGCGAGGCCGCCGCCGGCTACGTCGGCGTGACGCCGATCGACGATGCCGTGCCGTGGCTGCAACTGGTCCTGCCGGGCCAGATCCCGCCGGATGCCGGGGCGGCGGGGCTCGTTCATGCCGTCGGCCCCCGCTTCGAGGCGCCCCGGGACGTCCGGCGTCTTCACGACCGGCAGCTTCTCGGCCTCTCGGTATCCCACGCGGAAGCCCTCGAGGCGGCCATCGTTCACGCTCTCGACGGCGGCTTCGACATCCTGTTGCTCAGCGGCAACGCGGCGACGGGGCGCGAATGGCCGGAACTTGCCGGCGCTCCCGATCTGACGCTCATGCGCGATGCCATCGCCTGCCTGAGGCGGCTCAACATGGAAGAGGAGATCGACATCCTGTGGTTCGGCGGCCTGCGTTCGGGAACCGACGCGGCCAAGATGATCGCCCTGGGCGCCAAATCGCTCGTCTTCGGCATGACCGCGGCACTGGCGGCGGGCGCGGAGTTCGGCGACGGCCAGGAGGTGGCCTTCGCTCCCGATCTCTCGGAGGACGAGCGGGCCCGGGCGGTCTCGAACATCCTCAAGTCCGCCTCGGGAGAGGCGTCGATGATGGCCCGCTGCACGGGCAAGACCAATCTCCACAACCTGGAGCCCGAGGACCTGCGTGCGCTGACCCTGGCGACCGCCGAGGCCACCGGGATGGTCCTGGCGGGCCATACCCACTGAGGTCAGGGCGCTCCGGCGAGATCGGCGATGGTCGGGCGGTAGCCGCAGGCTTCCAGGAAGGCCACGAGATCACGGGGTTCGAGCGCCGTCGTCCTGTCGTTGACCAGCGGATGCAGGTTGATCCGCCCGGCCTCGAGAAGGGTGCGGTCGATGACGACGCCGATCTCGACGCCTGTGTCGTTGACGAGCGCGAACGGCGTGACCGCTCCGGGCTCGACGCCGAGGTGTTCCCGCACCCGTTCGGGCGTCGCGAAGCTCAGACGGGCCGAGCCGATGCGTCCCTGGAGGGCCTTCAGGTCGAGCCTGAGGGTCTCCTCGACGACGGCCAGCCAGAACCTGCCCTTGCGGTCCTTGAGGAAGAGCGTCTTGCAGTGGGCGCCGGGAAGATCGCCCCTGAGCGCGCGGTTGTCGTCCACGGTGTAGACCGGCCGGTGCTCGTGGGTCGTGCTCTCGATCCCGAGTTCCTCCAGCCTCGCGAGGAGATCCGCGGGCGTGGCCTTCCCGGGCATGGTCGTCGTCGCCAGGGTCATCCCCGCCCCTCTGCTCCCGCGGGCGAAGCGTATGGAGAGTGCGGCGGCGCGGCAACCCTCGGAAGCGCCGCGGGTTGCCTCGTCCCATTCGCACGAACTGGACTCCCGTTGCGACACGTGGGAGGATGGCTCCCTTGCGGACCTTGCGAGAGAGGGAGGGCCCGGAACGATGTCCGATCAATTGGCTTCTCTGACGGTGATCTTCACCGAGTTCTACTACTGGGTCACGGTCGTCCTGATGTTCCTGATCCACGTGGGATTCTGCGTCTACGAGGTCGGCGCGTCGCGCCGCAAGAACCTCCAGCACACGCTGATGAAGAACACGATGCTGATCCCCCTTGTCACGATCACGTTCTTCTACTTCGGATGGTGGATCTACTTCGCCTTCCCCCACTTCCCGCTCATGGGCGGTTTCCTCGATGCGCCGTTCGCGGTGCCGTGGTCCGAGCTCATGGGGACGCACATGGGTGGATCGGTGACCGTGCAGGCCGGGAGCCTCACCGCCGATGACACGATGTACTGGGCGCGCATCAACGGCGTCTTCTGGGCCGCCTTCCTGCTGTTCTCCTGGACCACCGCCTCCATCGTTTCCGGCGCCGTCATCGAGCGCATCAAGACCCAGGCCTTCCTGCTGGCGGTCGTGCTCGTCGGTTCGGTGACCTGGATCATCGACGCCGCATGGGGCTGGAGCTGGAACGGCTGGATGGTCCAGCTGTGGGGCTACCACGACGCCTATGCATCCTCCGTGGTGCACGGGATCGCCGGCGGCTCGGCACTCGGCATCCTCGTCGTCCTCGGTCCCAGGCTCGGCAAGTTCGCCGCCGACGGAACCCCGCGCGACATCCCGCAGAACAGTCCCTGGTTCGTGACGATCGGTCTCTTCCTGATCTACACGGGTTTCTGGGGGTTCTATGCCGCGTGCAACATTCCCATCATCGACTACACGGCCGACGTCATGGGCGCCGAGGGAGAGGCCTTCTTCACGGCGACCAACATCTACCTGACGCCCACGTCGCTTTCGGCCATCACCTTCAACTTCCTGATGTCGCTCTCCGGCGGCCTCCTGGCGGGCTATCTCGTCTCCAGGGGCCAGCCGTTCTGGAGCTATTCGGGTGGACTCGCCGGCATCATCTGCGCGTCGGCGGGCAACGATCTCTACCATCCCGTCGAAGCCATGATCATCGCCATGATCGGCGTGTGGATCGCCTACCGTATGCACCACTGGGTGGAGCGCCGGTTCAAGATCGACGACGCCGTGGGCGCGGTTGCGGTGCACGGCTATGCCGGCTTCGCCGGCACGGTGATCGCCGGCTTCATGCTGTGGGGCTACCCCTCCAACGTCGCCGGAGAGGCGTCCGGATGGTTCGGCAACACGGTCGACGGCGTGGCGATGATCAATCCGCTCGGCCAGTTCCTCGGCGCCATGCTGATGTTCTGGGGCCTCGGCTTCCTGCCCTGCTGGGTGCTGGCCAAGATCCTCGACAGCATGGGCTGGCTGCGCGTGCCGCGCGAGGTGGAACTCGCCGGACTCGATACCCACGACTACGGCGACGCCTTCCCGTATCACGCCTACAGGGATACGGCCATGGAAGACGTCGACCGCGAGATCGCCAAGAGCTGAGCGCTCGCGGCAAGGAGGTCATGAACCATGTCTACCAACGTTGAAAGCTGGTCGGATGTCGCCTCTCTGGGCGCCATCTATCCCTTCCCGGGAATCGAGTGGCTCCTGGTTCTCGCCGCGGTCGCCATCTGGGTGGCCTGGCACATCTGGCAGATCAGTTCGGAAAACGCCGAGTACGATGCCGCGCTGCGCCACTATGGCGAGGTCGGCCTCGACAAGGCGCTCGATCATCGGGGACGCCACGACGCCATGCTCGAGTAGCAGAGCGGCGCGTTCCCGCCGGTGACAGGGGGGATGGCGGTCCGGCCGCCATCCCCCCTCCTGTTCGAGGGGGCCGCCTGCCTCAGGCGTCGAGGAAGCGCAGGTACTGCTCCTCGAAATCGAAGGCGAGAAGATCCTTGTAGGCGTCCATGATGCGCCGCGTCACGGGGCCGGGGATCGCGCCGCTGGCCGGCTCGCGCGTGTCGATCGAGCGCACCGGGCAGACGCACAGGCTGGTTGACGACAGGAAGATCTCGTCGGCCGTGTAGGCGTCGAAGAGGTCGAGGTTGGTCTCGTTGACGGGAATGCCGAGGCTGTCGGCGATCTCCATGACGGTGGCGCGGCTGACGCCCTCGAGGACCATCTCGCCGCGCGGCGTGAAGAGTTCGCCGCCGCGGACGATCCACAGGTTCTGTCCGGCGCCCTCGTTGAGATTCCCGTTGACGTCCAGCAGGCCCGCCCAGGCGTTCGGGTTCTGCGCCTTCACGTGGCGGTCCGCGAGAAAGACGTTGATGTAGTTGGTGAGCTTGGCGCGCGGGCTCTGCGACTCCGGCGGCGTCCTGCGGAAGGGTGCGATGGCGAGCTCGACGCCGTCCCTGAAGAGGTGGGCGCGCGGACGGAAGGGAATCGGCTGGACGTGGACGATCACGGTCGGGCCCCTCCTCAGGTTGGGTTCGTCGCCCACCCAGTCGGCGCCCCGGGAGACGTTCTGGAACACCCAGTAGTCCTCGCCCTCGGGAAGCAGCGGCAGGTTTCTCCTGACGACCTCCTCGGTGATGGCCGCCATGTCGTCGGCCGATTCGCCGGGCTCGATGTCGAGATAGCGCAGCGAGCGGTACAGCCGGTCGATGTGTTCCTGCAGGCGGAACAGCCTGCCGTCGACCGTGCGTTCCGTGTCGAAGGCGCCGTCGCCCCAGCGGAAGCCGCGGTCGCGAAACGGCACGGCGACGTGGCTTTCCGGCACGTATTCGCCGTTGAAGTAGGCGATTCGTTCATTGGGCCGATCGACCATCACAGTCTCCCCCGGCAGGCCGTGATCCTGGCCGCAAGCTTGGGGAAAAGGGCGTCGAGAGGCAATGCCCGTCCCGGCGGGACCGTGACGCGCTTGTGGTGCGGGCCCCACAAGATGCGCCTTCGATCTTCAGGATCCGGCGATGCGCCCGACATTTTGTGACGGATGACTACAAGATGTTGACACACAATATGTCGTAGGAATCTCAAGAAACAGTTGGATATATTGTGACAAACGTATGTATAGTCATTCGGGCTGCGGGTCAGTCACAAGGGGGGGGCCGGGTCCATGCGTATCACACGTCACTTCACCGTCGAGGGCGACGATGCCTACAGCGGCATCGACTTTCGCACGGCCGTCAGCGAGATCCGCAACCCCGACGGTTCGGTCGTCTTCCGCCAGGAGGATATCCAGGTTCCCGAATCCTGGTCCCAGGTGGCCTGCGACGTCATCGCGCAGAAGTACTTCCGCAAGGCCGGCGTGCCCGATGCCCTGAGGCCCGTGGACGAGGGCTCGATCCCCGACTGGCTGCGCCGCCGCGAGGCCGTGCCGGGGGCGCGCACGGCGGGCGAGACCGACAGCCGCCAGGTCTTCGACCGCATGGCCGGCACCTGGGCCTACTGGGGCTGGAAAGGCGGCTACTTCGACCAGGAGGCGGACGCCCGCAGCTTCTACGACGAAGTGCGCTTCATGCTGGCCTCCCAGATCGCCGCGCCCAACTCGCCGCAGTGGTTCAACACGGGTCTCCACTGGGCCTACGGCATCACCGGGCCGGCCCAGGGTCACTACTACGTCAACCACGAGACCGGCCGGCTCAACCGCTCGGCCAACGCCTACGAGCGCCCCCAGCCCCATGCCTGCTTCATCCAGAGCGTCGCCGACGACCTGGTGAACGAGAACGGCATCATGGACCTGTGGATCCGCGAGGCGCGCCTGTTCAAGTTCGGTTCGGGCACGGGCTCGAACTTCTCGCAGCTGCGCGGCGAGGGCGAGCCGCTCTCCGGCGGCGGCCGCTCTTCGGGCCTCATGAGCTTTCTCAAGGTGGGCGACCGCGCCGCCGGCGCCATCAAGTCCGGCGGAACGACGAGGCGCGCCGCCAAGATGGTGGTGGTCGACATCGATCACCCGGACATCGAGTCCTTCGTGACCTGGAAGATGACCGAGGAGCAGAAGGTCGCCGCGCTCGTCACCGGGTCGAGGATCTGCCGGGAGCACCTCAACGCGGTGATGGCCGCCTGTCACGAGGGCGACCGCCACGACGAGAAGCGGTTCGATCCCCGCGAGAACTCCTCGCTGCGCAAGGCCGTCAGGAAGGGCCGCCGGGCGCTCGTCCCGGAGGCCTACATCCAGCGCGTGCTGCACCTGGCGCGCCAGGGGTATCGCGAGATCGACTTCCCGGAACTCGACACCGACTGGGACTCGGAAGCCTACCGGACGGTCTCCGGGCAGAACGCCAACAACTCCGTCAGGGTCACCAACGCCTTCCTCGAGGCGGTCGAGGACGATGCCCGGTGGAACCTGGTGCGGCGCACCGACGGCCGCGTGCACAAGACCGTGAAGGCGCGCGAGCTGTGGGAGCAGATCGCCTTCGCCGCCTGGTCCTCGGCCGATCCCGGGATCCAGTACGACACCACCATCAACGAGTGGCATACCTGCCCCGAATCGGGGCGGATCAACGCCTCGAATCCGTGCTCGGAGTACATGTTCCTCGACGACACGGCGTGCAACCTCGCCTCTCTCAACCTCCTGAAGTTTCGCGGCGAGGACGGCCGCTTCGACGTCGCCGGCTTCGAGCATGCCGTCAGGCTGTGGACCGTGGTGCTCGAGATCTCCGTCATGATGGCCCAGTTCCCGTCGCGCGAGATCGCCCGGCGGTCCTTCGATTTTCGCTCCCTGGGTCTGGGCTTCGCCAACCTCGGCGGGCTCCTGATGGCGAGCGGCCATCCTTACGATTCCGGCGAGGGCAGGGCCGTGTGCGGGGCCGTCAGCGCCATCATGACGGGAACCGGCTATGCCACGAGCGCCGAGATGGCCGGCGAGCTCGGCGCCTTTCCGGCCTACGAGCGGAACCGGGAGGCCATGCTGCGGGTGATGCGCAACCACCGCCGCGCCGCGCTCAACGGGCAGGACAACTACGAGGGCCTGTCGGTGCTGCCGGTCGCCATCGACCACGACCTGCTTCCCGACCCGGAACTCGGCAGGGCGGCCGTGAGGGCATGGGACGAGGCGGTCCGGCTCGGCGAGATTCACGGTTACCGCAATGCCCAGGCCACGGTCATCGCGCCGACGGGCACGATCGGTCTCGTCATGGACTGCGATACCACGGGCATCGAGCCCGATTTCGCGCTCGTCAAGTTCAAGAAGCTCGCCGGCGGCGGCTACTTCAAGATCATCAACCGCACGGTGCCCGCGGCGCTGGCCGGCCTCGGCTATTCGGCGGAGCGGATCGACGCCATGGTCGCCCATGCGGTCGGCCGCGGAACCCTGGAAGGCGCGCCCTCGGTGAATCACCGGACGCTGCGTGCCCGGGGATTCACCGACGACGTCCTGGCCAAGGTCGAGGCCGCACTCGAAGCGGCCTTCGACATCCGCTTCGTCTTCAACCGCTGGACCCTCGGCGACGACTTCTGCACCGGGACCCTGGGCCTCGACGCGGCCAGGCTCGACGACCCCGCCTTCGACCTCCTTGCCGCGATCGGCTTCTCGCGCGCCGAGATCGAGGACGCCAACAGCTTCTGCTGCGGCGCCATGACCCTGGAGGGCGCGCCCCACGTTCGCGAGGAGCACCTGAGCGTCTTCGACTGCGCCAGCCCCTGCGGCCGCAGCGGCCGCCGGTGCCTCTCGACGGCAAGCCATGTCAGGATGATGGCGGCGGCCCAGCCGTTCGTCTCGGGCGCCATCTCCAAGACGATCAACATGCCCGGCGGCGCCTCTGTCGAGGAATGCCGGGAGACCTACGAGCTCTCCTGGCGCCTCGGACTCAAGGCGAACGCGCTCTACCGCGACGGCTCGAAGCTCTCCCAGCCGCTGTCGGCCCTGCAGCTCGGCGATCTTGCCGAGGACCTCGAGGAGGCCGAGGACCGGCCCGAGGCGGTCCGCAGGGTGGCCGGGGCCCTTGCCGCCAGGGTCATCGGCGGCGACGCGAGGGGGGACCGCAAGCGGCTCGACAACCGGCGTCGCGGCTACACCCAGAAGGCGATCGTCGGCGGGCACAAGGTCTATCTCAAGACGGGAGAGTACGTCGACGGCAGCCTGGGCGAGATCTTCATCGACATGCACAAGGAAGGTGCGGCCTTCCGCAGCCTGATGAACAACTTCGCCATCGCCGTGTCGATCGGCCTGCAGTACGGCGTGCCGCTCGAGGAATTCGTCGATGCCTACACCTTCACCCGGTTCGAGCCCAGCGGCATGGTCGAGGGCAACGACACCATCAAGATGTCGACGTCGATTCTCGACTACATCTTCCGCGAGCTGGCGATCAGCTACCTGGCGCGCAACGACCTCGCCCACGTCGAGCCGGGCGACCTGATGCCCGACACCGTGGGACGCGGCGATGCCGGCGAGGAGTTTTCCGAAATCGACGACGGCATGGCCGAGGTCCAGTCCCTGCTCCGGCAGGTGGCGAGCAGGGGCTACATGCGGGGCCAGCACCTCCAGGTGCTCGACGGCGGCCGTGCCGAGCCGGCGGCCGCGCCGGCCGTCGTTGCCGCGGCCGCGGTCGATGCGGCTCCGCGCGTCGTCGCGGTCGATGCGGCGCGCATGCAGGGTTACGAGGGAGATCCGTGCGGAGAATGCGGAAACCTCACACTGGTCCGCAACGGGACCTGTCTGAAGTGCGTCACTTGTGGTGCGACAAGTGGGTGCTCGTGACATCGCGGCCCGTTGCAGACACCGGCGGTCGGGCAGACAGGTCCGCCTGACCGTCTGAGTTCATGGTGTGTCCTCCCCAACTGGGGGTGCGCTTCGGCGCACCCCCTTTTTTCGCCGGACTTCCTGCCGCGGCCCTTGTTGCATCGGCGAAGCGATTATGGTGCACTGCACAACGCGATGCCGGGATCATCGGGGCTGAAACATGACGCCTGTGCGCACCGTTGCCTCCCTGCGCCGGTTGCTGGAGGCATGGCGGGCCGCCGGTGACACGGTGGCCCTGGTGCCCACCATGGGAGCGCTCCACGACGGCCACCGCGCCCTGGTCGATGCGGCGCGCGAACGGGCCGACCGCGTGGTCGCGAGCCTTTTCGTCAATCCCCGCCAGTTCGCTCCCGACGAGGATTTCGAGCGCTACCCCAGGAACGAGGCGCGCGACATGGCGCGCTTCCGGGAATTCGGCGCCGACTGCGTCTACGCTCCGTCCGCGGACGTGATCTATCCGGCCGGATACGCGACCACGGTCAGCGTCGCGGGCCCCGCAAGGGGCCTGGAGAGTGACCTGAGACCCGGTTTCTTCGACGGCGTGGCCACGGTGGTTCTCAGGCTCCTTCTCCACAGCGGCGCCGGCATGGCCGTGTTCGGGGAGAAGGACTACCAGCAATTGCTGGTGATCACCCGGCTCGTCCGCGACCTCGACCTCCCCGTCGCCATCGTGCCCGTGGCGACGGTGCGCGAGGCCGACGGGCTCGCCATGTCGTCGCGCAACGCCTATCTCGACGGCGGGCAGCGCCGCCGCGCCCCCCGGCTCCACGCGGTCCTCCAGGAGGCACGCTGCGCGCTCGCCTCCGGCCGGCCTCCGGCGGGAGTCCTGGAGACGGGAAGGAAGGACCTCGAGGACGCGTTCGATCACGTCGACTACCTCGAACTGAAGGATTCGCTGACACTCGGACCGGCGCAACGGTCCGCCAGGCTGCTTGCCGCGGTGCATCTCGGGCCGGCCCGCCTGATCGACAATGTCCCGGTGGACCTCCCGGGCTAGGCCCGCCAGGCCCCGGGAGGGTGCCGCGCGGCCGGATCCGGGGCAGCTCCTCGGTCCAAGGGGCGGTCCGGCGATCGTCGGGCTGACGGCCTACACCGCGCCCACGGCCGCGCGCCTCGATCGCCACGTCGACTTTATCCTCGTCGGCGATTCGCTCGCCATGGTTCTCTACGGCATGGAGAGCACGCGTTCCATCGACATCGAGACGATGATCCGCCATGGCCGGGCGGTGGCCGGGGCCGCCGTGAACACCCCGGTCGTCATCGACATGCCGTTCGGCACCTACGAGCACAACAGGGACGTGGCCATCAGCAACGCCCGGCGCATGCTCGACGAGACCGGCTGCGACGCGGTCAAGATGGAGGGCGGCGAAAGCCTCGCCGGCACCGTGGCTGCGGCGGTCGCCCACGGCGTACCGGTGATGGGGCACGTGGGCCTGATGCCGCAGCGGGCGAGAAGCGTCGCCCAGATGCGCAGCAGGGGCCATTCGGACACGACGAGGCGGCGCATACTCAAGGACGCGAGGATGATCGCCGGGGCCGGGGCCTTCGCCATCGTCGTCGAGGGTGTCGTCGAGACCGTGGCCCGGGAGATCACCGAAGCCTCGCCGGTGCCGATCATCGGCATCGGCGCCTCGGCGGCCTGCGACGGCCAGATTCTCGTCACCGAGGACATGACCGGCATGTTCGACGCCTTCACGCCGCGGTTCGTCAAGCGCTATGCCGAACTCGGCAAGGCGATGGAACGCGCGGTCATGGACTATGCCGACGATGTCCGCAGTCGCCGCTTTCCCGGGCCCGAGCACACGTTCACCAAGCGCCCGAAGCGTTGAACCGCCCGGCGGCCGCCTCTCACGCTTACGCTCAAGACAGGCACGCCGATGGAGGGCCCGAAACTCGGCTGTCGCGGTCTCCCGCGTCACGACGAACCTCCGTTGTCGCCATCGGCCCCCCAGCTGCCAGCCGAACAAGGCCGAGCTCGAGGAAGACGTTCGCGTCGACGCGACGCCCGGGGCCGTGCGTGCCACGCTCATGCGCACCGTGAAGATCAGGAAGCCGGAGGATGCCCAGGCGGCGGCGCTCTGAACCCGTTTCCCCTGCCGAAGATAATGGCCTACGGTGGGTGATCATGCCGCGACCAGGGGAGACCGACCGACAATGAGCATCACTATCGTGACCAATCCGATCACGGCACGTGTCTGATGGCCCTGGCGGCGGAAACAACGGACCAGAAGAAGACCGCCCCTCACCGGCACGACAGTCGGCAAATCGCAAATTGGTTCATCCGATTGGCCAAAGAGCGCGGTCAACGGATGTCGCTCACGAGGGTTCTCAAACTGGTCTACATGGCCCACGGCTGGAGTCTGGCCGCTCTCGACAGGCCGCTGATCAACGACCAGGTCGAGGCGTGGACACATGGTCCGGTGATTCCGGGCCTGTACTACGCATTCCGCCCCCAGGCGTCCGGTGCGCTGAAACCATTGGCGATGTACGAGGCTCCGTTGGACGGCGACACCGAGACTCTTCTCAAGCAGGTGTATGAGCTTTACGAAAACCTGTCTCTCGGGCAGTTGATCGAGTTGACCCGGATCCGGGGCGGACCGTGGGACAGAACGGCAAAGCCATGGGGCAGCAAGTTCAAGACGATCTGCGAAAAGCTGATCGCCGAACACTACAAGGACAAAATGGCGAGGGCCTCTGGTGATGGATAAGTTGCCGGGCGTTGATCCGGACGCCGGGATCGGGTTCTCCATTCACGACGACGACGCCACGAGACGGATAAGTCGGCTCGAAGGCCAGAAGTGGTGGATACGCGGGACCGCGATCGTGATCTCTATCAGCGTGATCGTGGCAGCAGTGATCTTGGAGTGGTGGCTCCTTCCGCAGATTCTGTTGTTGGATCAGCCACCCGACTTCGCCTTCATCCTGGCCATCGCACCGATATTCGCGATCACGACCATCGTCGTCTTCATTCTGCTCGGCGCGTTCCTCGAAAGGCGTCAGGACATGAGCGTTCCGCGGCACGTCCTGGAAGCGGTTTCGAAGTCGGCGACACATGAGAACGCCTGACCGGCGTCGATGTGACTCTCGTATGCAAGCCCCTGCGGGCAAGGGTGAAAGGGAGGCAGTCATGAGCGACCGGCATCGCGTCGAGTACGAACCCTGTCCGAAGAGGGTGCGGGCGGTCTTCGGCGGCAGGACCATCGCCGACAGCACGGACGTCGTCCTGGTGCGCGAGACGGGCCACCTGCCGGTCTACTACTTTCCCCTCGGCGACATCGCCATGGAGTTCCTCGGTCCCACGGAGAGGCGAACCCACTGCCCGTGGAAGGGCGATGCGAGCTACTGGACGATCACCGTCGACGGCCGCTCGGCGGCCGATGCCGTGTGGGCCTATCGCGATCCCCTGCCGGAAGCCTCGGCGATCGGCGGTCACGCCGCCTTCACCTGGACGGAGCTCGATCACTGGTACGAGGAGGACGAGGAGGTCTTCGTCCACGCCAGGGATCCCCGTGTCAGGGTCGATACCCTGTTCAGCCGCAGGCCGGTCGAGGTGGCCCACGCCGGCGTGGTCCTGGCCCGGACCACGCGCGCCCGCTTCCTGTTCGAGACGGACCTGCCGACGCGCTACTACATCCCGCCCGAGGACGTGCGCCGGGATCTCCTCGTGGAATCGCCGACCGTCACGCGCTGCCCCTACAAGGGGATCGCCACCCACCTTTCCCTCGTCACCGCGGACGTCACCCATGCCGACATCGCATGGGTCTACCCGGAGCCGATCCCGGAGTGCCCGCGGATCGCCGGCCACATCTGCTTCTACAACGAGCGCGTGGACCGCCTCGAAGTGGACGGCAGGCCCGTCGAGCGGCCGCGCACGGCGTGGTCCGCGGACTGATCACGACGGCTTGCGGAGCCGGATCCCGAGTTCCCGCAGCTGGCGTTCCCCCACCTCTCCGGGCGCGCCCATCATCAGGTCCTGGGCCTGCTGGTTCATCGGGAACAGCGTGACCTCGCGGATGTTGGATTCGCCGGCGAGCAGCATGACGATGCGGTCGATGCCGGGCGCGATCCCGCCGTGCGGCGGACAGCCGTAGCGGAAGGCGTCGTAGAGCGCACCGAACTTCTCCTCGACATCGGCCGCCGTGTAGCCGGCGATCTCGAAGGCCCTGATCATGGTGGCGGGCTCGTGGTTGCGGATGGCGCCGCTGGAGAGCTCCACGCCGTTGCAGACGATGTCGTACTGGTAGGCCAGGACATCGGCGGGATCGCAAGACTCGAGGGCCTCGAGGCCGCCTTGGGGCATGGAAAACGGGTTGTGGCTGAAATCGATCGTCCCCGTCTCGGCGTCCCGCTCGTACATCGGGTAGTCGACGATCCAGCAGAAGCGGAACCCGTTCTCCTCGACGAGGCCGAGCTCGTGGCCGACGCGCGTGCGCACGAGGCCGGCGATGCGCTCGGCCTCCTTGGCCCGATCGCACGAGAAGAACACTGCGTCGCCGTCGCCAAGTCCCGCAAGCGAGCGGATCTGCCCGAGTTCGTCCGCCGTCAAGAGGCGCGCGACCGGGCCCTTCGCGGCCCCTTCCTCGAAGACGATCCAGGCGAGGCCTCCCGCACCGTTCTCCTGGGCAAAGGCGATCATCCTGTCGAAGAAGCTGCGCGGACGCGCCGCTCCGCCGGGAACGGGAATGGCGCGCACTACGGCGCCCGCGGCGATCTGGTCGCGGAAGATCCTGAAGCCGGAGCCGGCGAACGGCGCCGTGGCGTCGGCATTGACCAGCGGATTGCGCAGGTCGGGCTTGTCGCTGCCAAACTTGAGCATGGCTTCGGCGTAAGGGATGCGCGGGAATGGCGCCTGTGTCACGGGCTCGCGGGAAAACTCCTCGAACAGCCCGGCGATGACCGGTTCCAGGGCGGCGAACACGTCCTCCTGGGTGGCGAACGCCATTTCGACGTCGAGCTGGTAGAACTCCCCGGGCGAGCGGTCGGCGCGCGCGTCCTCGTCGCGGAAGCAGGGGGCGATCTGGAAGTAGCGGTCGAAGCCAGAGGCCATGACCAGCTGCTTGAACTGCTGGGGCGCCTGGGGGAGGGCGTAGAAACGGCCGTGGTGAAGGCGGCTGGGAACGAGGAAGTCCCTGGCGCCCTCCGGGCTCGAGGCGGTGAGGATCGGGGTCTGGAACTCCGTGAAGCCGCCTTCGGTCATGCGCCGGCGAATGGATCCGATGATCCTCGAGCGCAGCATGATGTTCTCCTGCATCGCCGGCCGTCTCAGATCGAGGAAGCGGTACCGCAGGCGCATCTCCTCGGGGTAGTCGACGTCTCCGAACACGGGCATCGGCAGGGGCCCGGCCGCCGACAGGACGGCGAGGGCGCGGATGCGGACCTCGACCTCTCCGGTGGCAAGCTCCGGATTGACGGTCTGCGCATCCCGCGGCACCACCTCGCCCTCGATCGAGACGACGCTCTCGGGGCTCACCTTCTCCACGGCATCGAACCCGGCGTCGCCGGTTTCGATGACGCACTGGGTCACGCCGTACTGGTCGCGCAGGTCGACGAACAGGAGGTTGCCGTGATCGCGCTTGCGGTGGACCCAGCCGGAGAGCCGCACCGCGAGACCGACGTGGCCGCGGCGAAGGCCGCCGCAGGTGTGCGTGCGATAGCGGTGCATGATCGGCGGTTCCGGCGTCGGGGGAGGGGAGCCGCTAATCAGCGCAGCGCCGCCCGTTTGTCAAGAACCGCCGGGTGGACTCGGCGGCGCGTGGCACCTAAACAGGCGGCCATGCCTGTCCTCACCGACTCCGCCGCCGTCGCCGGGTTCTGCAGCCGGCTGCGCCACGAGACCTACGTCACCGTCGATACGGAGTTCGTCTCCGAGCGCACCTACTGGCCGCAGTTGTGCCTGCTGCAGATCGCCGGCGGCGCCGAGGCGGCGATCGTCGACACCCTGGCGGGGGAGATCGACCTCCAGCCGGTCTTCGACCTCATGGCGGACCCCTCCGTTCTCAAGGTGTTTCATGCCGGGCGCCAGGACCTCGAGATCCTCCTCAAGCTGGCCGGGGACCTCCCCCGGCCGGTGTTCGATACCCAGATCGCGGCCATGGCCTGCGGGCTGGGGGAGCAGGCGGGCTACGCCAGGATCGTCGAGGAGATCACCGGCGCCGTCGTCGACAAGGGGGCGCGGTTCATCGACTGGTCGCGAAGGCCGCTCGATGAACGGGCGCTGGCCTATGCGCTTGCCGACGTGACCCACCTGCGCGACGTCTACGACCATCTGCGCGAAACCCTCGAGCGATCCGGGCGATACCCCTGGATCGAGGAGCGGATGGCGGTGCTTTCCGATTGCGGAACCTTCCGGGCCGATGCCGGCGATGCCTGGAAGCGCATCAGGAGGAAGCCGGCGAAGCCCCGGGATCTCGCCGTCCTGCGGGAAGTGGCGGCGTGGCGGGAGCGTCTTGCCCGCAAGAGGAACGTGCCGCGCAAGCGCATCGTCCAGGACGAGGCCCTCGTGGCCATCGCCATGCAGCGGCCCGCGTCGACGGAGGCGCTGGCGAAGATCCGCCTCGTTCCCCGCGGCGTGACGAAGGGGTCGTGGGGCGGCGACATCGTGGCGTGCGTCGCCCGCGCGATGGCGCTCGAGAAGAGCGAGCTTCCCCGGCCGGACGCGGCGGGCGAGAAGGCCGAACGCCTGCCGGAACCGCTCGGGGATCTCGTCCGGGCGCTCATCAATGCCCGTTGCAGGGAGCTCGGCATCGCCCCCGGGCTCATCGCCAGCGCCGACGAGATCCGCCGGTTCGCCGGGGATTCCGCCGACGCGGGACCGCTCGCCAGCGGCTGGCGCTACGAGCTGCTGGGACGCGACATCGAAGGCCTCAGGGCGGGCCGGCTGGCCCTCCTGGTGGAGAACGGCGCCCTCAAGTTGCTGCCGGTGTGACGCCTGCCGGCCCCGGGGGAAATGCCGGGAATGCCGTTCACGGGATGCCGGCCGGCGATCACGTCCTCACCGGGCCGTTCGGCACCGCCTGCCGTGGGCGCAGCAGGGGGAAGGTCTCGCAGGTGATGGGGCCTCCCTCCACGAGGCCCTCGCCCCGGTCCGGCGGATCCGATTCGCCCGGCATGTCGAAGTAGGTCACGTCGTCGCCGGCAAAGTTGAGCGAGAGCGCAGCGCGCCGGCGGTCGAGATGGTTGCCCGGCGCGGAATGGAACGTCCGGGCGTTCCAGACCAGCGCGTCGCCCCGTGTCATGGCGCAGGTGACGATGTCGGTCCCGCCGTCGCGGTCGAAGTCGGGCGGCAGGCGGCGCTCCTCCATCGGTCCGTCGTAGGCCCTTTCGGGATCGAAGTGGACCGAGCGGAAGATCTCGCCCGTCCCATGCGAGCCCCGGACGAAGCGCAGGGCGGTGTCGAGCGGAATGTCGTCGAGTGCGATCCAGCAGTTGATGATCTGCGTGCCATGGAGCGCGTAGTAGGACATGTCCTGGTGCCATGGCGTCGAGGCGCTGCGGCAACCCGGATTCTTGATGAGGAGGAAGTCGTAGTAGAAGTTGAGCTGGCGCGTCTCGAGCACGCTGCCGAAGAGATCGGCTGCGTGCGATTCGAAGATCACGCTGCGGAACAGCGGGTTGTGCCGCCACATCATCGAGGAGTACTGGAAGACGCCGTCGTCGCCGTCGCCTCGAACGATCACGTTGTGGTCGTCCCTCTCGGCCTGCCCGGCCTGGAACAGGTCGATCGCGTCCTCGATGACGCCGAGCCAGTCCTCCCCCATCGCGCCATGCAAGCAGATCACCCCGTCCCGCCTGTAGGCCTCGATCGCCGCCTGTCCCGCACCGTCGCGGGTCTCGGGAACGAAGGTCCGGACCGGGCCCATTGTCTCCGGCGAACGAGCGTCAAGCGGCGCCACGGCGTTTCTCCTGCAGTCCGTTACCCTGCGATTGTAGGGCCGTTTGCCGATGGCGGCTACGCGGGAGACGGCTCCGGCCGACCCGGGACATCGGGAAACCGGACCATGTCAAGGCGTTCACGTTGCCGCCGGATCGCACGCGAGGCAAGCTCAGCGGCCGGAAGGGTAGCCGATGGTCCCGAGGGCCCCGGAGATCTCGTCGAGCACGGCCGGATCCTCGATCGTCGCCGGCATCGGGCAGGGCTCTCCGTCGGCGAGCTGCCTCATGGAGCGGCGCAGGATCTTTCCCGAGCGCGTCTTGGGAAGGCGCGCCACGACGACGGCCTTGCGGAAGCTCGCGACGGCACCGACTTCGCTGCGCACCAGGCGCACCGCCTCGTCCACGATCTCCGCGTGATCGGACGTCGATGTCGCCTTGAGGACCAGGAATCCCACCGGAACCTGGCCGCGCAGGGGGTCGGCGGCGCCGATGACGGCGCATTCGGCGACATCGGGAAGCCTGGCGAGCACCTCCTCCATGGTGCCGGTCGACAACCGGTGGCCCGCGACATTCATGACGTCGTCGGTGCGGCCCATGATGTAGATGTAGCCGTCGTCGTCGTACATGCCGGCGTCGCCGGTGGTGTAGTAGCCGGGATACTCCTCGAGATAGCTGGCAACGAAGCCCTCGTCGTTGTTCCACAGGGTCGGCAGGGAACTCGGCGGCAGGGGGAGGCGCACCGAGACCGCGCCGGTGCTGCCGGGGCCGAGCCTGTCGCCGTCGGGCCCGAGGATGTCGATGGCGTAGCCGGGGGTCGGCCGGCCCGGTGATCCGTGGCGGACGGGGAGATCGTCGATCCCCCGGCAGTAGGCCGCCATGGCCCAGCCGGTCTCGGTCTGCCACCAGTGATCCACGACCGGCCGCCCGAGCGCGGCCTCCGCCCAGGCGATCGTGTCCGGATCGGCTCGCTCGCCGGCGAGGAACAGGGTGCGGAACCTGCCGAGGTCCGACGCGGCGATGAAGCGGCCTTCCGGGTCGTCGCGGCGGATGGCGCGTATTGCGGTCGGTGCGGTGAAGAGGGCCGCCACCTCCTGCTTCTCGACGATCCGCCAGAAGGTGCCCGCGTCCGGGGTGCCGACCGGCTTTCCCTCGAAGAGGACGGTCGGGTTCCCGTTCAGCAGCGGCGCGTAGACGATGTAGCTGTGACCGACCACCCAGCCGATGTCGCTCGCCGCCCACCAGCACTCGCCCGGCGCCAGGTCGTAGACCGCGCCCATGGTCCAGTTGAGCGCCACCGCGTGACCGCCGTTGTCGCGCACCACGCCCTTCGGCTTTCCGGTCGTGCCGGAGGTGTAGAGGATGTAGAGCGGGTCGGTGGCCGCCACGGGCACCCAGTCGACCGGACGCGCCCGCGCCGTTTCCGTGGCCCAGTCGTGGTCGCGCCCCGCCACCGGCTCGGCCGCCACGGCGTCCCGTTCCAGGAGAATCACGGTCTCGGGCGCATTCGCCGATGCGGCGAACGCCTTCTCCAGGATGGGCATGTAGGGGATGACGCGCCCCGGTTCGATGCCGCATGTGGCGGTCAGCACGACCTTCGGCGCGGCGTCGTCGAGGCGCTTGGCGACCTCGGCGGCGGCGAATCCGCCGAACACGACCGAGTGGATCGCGCCGATGCGTGCGCAGGCGAGCATGGCGATCACCGCCTCGGGCACCGCCGGCATGTAGATCAGGACCCGGTCGCCCTTCGCGACCCCGTGGTTGCGCAGCACCCCTGCGAAGGTGGCGACCTCGTGGCGCAGCTCGCTGTAGGTCAGCGTGCGGGAAGAGCCCGTGATCGGGCTTTCCCAGATCAGCGCCTTCTGGTCGCCCCGGCCGCCGTCGGCGTGGCGGTCGACGGCGTTCCAGCAGGTGTTGGTCTCGCCCCCGGCGAACCAGCGGCAGAACGGCGCCCGCGAGTCGTCGAGCACCCTGTCCCAGCGTCTCGTCCAGTTGATCCCCTCGGCGAGGTCGCCCCAGTAGCCCCCGGGGTCGGCCAGCGAGCGGCGGTAGATGTCATCGAAGGACTGCGGCATCGATCGTCCCTTCCTGCCTGCGCCATCATAGCCCGAATTCGCCGGAAGCGGGCGCGGGATTGAGGAGTCACGGGCTTGTCCTGGGCTGCGCCATACCGGCCGGGGTGATCCGATGATCACGCAACCATGTCCGTGAAGATCAGTAACGGCGAATTCTCCAGCGCGGGCGCTTGCCGCCGCAACTGGTTGAACGCCGCGTCAAGGTTGGCGCGGCGGCCTTATCTACTCCCGGGCGCCGTGCTCGAAGCAATGCCATGCGCCCGCCGGCTCGCTGAGCAGCCGACCCCCTCCACTGGCAACGCACTCGCCTGACGTCATCGCGTCGACCGACACGATGGGAGCACGCGTAATGTCGCGCGCTCGGACGACGCAACATCGTTCATCAATGCATCATTTCCCAGTTTCATCCGCTTCCGACAACCATGTGACGGCCCATGCAACGTGCAAGTTTGCCTGCAACAGCCAGGGCGTCGGATCATCGCTGATTCTTGCGAGCGCGAAGACCACCGCAAGGGCGCACCGGGGGCCGCACACGGTGCGCGTACCAGATCCCATGCGCGCGCCGCCGACCTTGCGGCCTGCACGGATGAGCTTGCCGATGCGCGAGTCGCAGCGTAGTTTCAGCGTCACCTCTTGGTGCCGCACTTCAATCCGGAAGCCGCGCGGTGGTTCGCAGACCGTTTTCTATCATGCGCGGCGGGCACTGTTGCTCAAGCGACGCCTGCGTTGGATTGCAGCAGCAATTCGGCTTTCAATGCCCGACGGTTTGAGCGTACAGGAAGCGCGAAAGGAACGACCATCGGCGCGGGACCATCTCACATGAACGAATTCGACACCTTGCCGTCACCTCGACCGGGTGAGGATAGCCTTGCCGCGGATCTGGGGACCATCGTGGAGCGGCTTTCGGGATTCTGTTCCGACCCGGGGACGGCTCGAGCATGGTTGTACTGTGGACACAAGCGCTTCAACGGGCTTCGACCGGCTGACCCGGTTCAGGGGGGGCGCGTCGACGACGTCCTTGGAGCGATTCAGGCGATGGCTGATCCTGACTGTACGCAGGCCTGACGCACATGAACGAGTTCGACACCTTGCCGTCCGCCATCGACAGCCTCGCCGGCGCCAGCGTCATGGTGATCGGCGACCTGATGCTCGACAGGTTCGTCTACGGCGCCGTGGAGCGGATCTCGCCTGAGGCGCCGGTTCCGGTCCTGCGGGTGGTGAGCGAGGACTCCATGCTCGGCGGCGCCGGCAACGTCCTGCGCAACCTTGCCGCCGTCGGCGCCCAGGTGTGCTTCGTGGCCGTTGTCGGCGACGACCAGGTAGGCCGGGACCTCATTTCCATGGTTGCCGGGGAGGAGACGGTCGAGCCTTATGTCCTCGTCGAGCGCGGCCGTCAGTCCACGCGCAAGGTCCGCTTCGTCCACGGCGCGCACCAGCTGCTGCGGGCCGATCACGAGACCGGCGAGGCCATCGCGCCGCAGACCGAGGAGAGAATCGTCGGCATCGCCGCCGCCGGCATGGAGAGCGTCGATGTCGTGGTGCTCTCGGACTACGCCAAGGGAGTGCTGACATCCCGCGTCGTCGGCGCCGTCATCGAGGCGGCCCGGGCGGCGGGCAAGCCCGTGGTCGTCGATCCCAAGACCCACGACTTCACGCGCTACCGGGGAGCGACGGCGCTCACACCCAACCGCCAGGAGCTGGCGGCGGCGTCGCGCCTCGAGGCGGCGGACGATGCCGGGATCACGGCGGCGGCGCTGCGCGTCATGGACGACGCGGACGCGGACTCGATCCTCGTCACGCGCAGTGCCGACGGCATGTCCCTTGTCGAACGCAACGGGCATGCGGTCCACCTGCCGGCGGAGATGCGGGAGGTCTACGACGTGTCGGGCGCCGGCGACTCGGTGGTGGCGCTCTTCGCCGTCTCGCTCGGGCGCGGCCTGCCACGCGGGACCGCCGCGCGGCTCGCCAACCTTGCCGGCGGTGTCGCCGTCTCGAGGAGCGGCACGGCGGCGGTCAGCCTCGACGATCTGCGCCACGCCTGTCACGGCCAGGCCTTCGAGAGCAACGAGGCGAAGATCGTCTCCGCGCCGGTGGCCGAACGGATGGTGGGATCATGGCGCGAGGCGGGACGGTCGATCGGCTTCACCAACGGCTGCTTCGACCTCATCCACCTCGGTCACGTTTCGCTGCTCAAGCAGGCCAGGCGGCAGTGCGACAGGCTCGTCGTCGCGCTGAACAGCGATTCCTCGACACGCAGGCTCAAGGGCCCGGGACGGCCCGTCAACACCGAGGTCTCCCGGGCGCAGATCCTGGCGTCGATGTCGGACGTCGATCTCGTGATCGTCTTCAACGAGGCGACGCCGCTCCATCTCATCGAACGCCTTCGCCCCGATGTTCTCGTGAAGGGTTCGGACTACCGGCCCGACGAGGTCGTCGGCGCAGATATCGTTCGGGCGAACGGCGGCAGGGTGCACCTTGCCGAACTGGTTGAAGGGCACAGCACGACCGCGACGGTAACGAGGCTTGAAGGCGGCGGGGAGTGAGGAAGATCAGGCGGCGCCCGAGGCCGCCGTCATTCGCGCCATCTCTTCCTTGATCTTCAGTTTCTTGCGCTTTAGTTGCGTGAGATGGGCCTGGTCCGGCAGCGGGCGGCGGGATTCGTCATCGATTTCCTGTTCGAGTGCGGCGTGCCGCGCCTCCAGGGCTGCCAGATCGGCGGGGTTCGTCATGGATTGCTCCGGATGGATTGCTGTCGGCGCCCCGCGACCGGGCGTCGCCGGCGATGCCCGGGAGGGACCATGCAAGTATAGGAAGGACGACGGCTGATGGCGACTCCCGAGCGGATGGTCGTGGGACTGTGCGGCGCCTCCGGCGTCATCCTGGGCGTGCGCCTTCTCGAGGCGCTGAGGGAGTGCGGGGTCGAGACCCACCTGGTGATGACCCGCACGGCCGAGGTCACGCTCGCCTGGGAGACGCGCATGAAGGTGGCGGAGGTCCACGCGCGCGCCTCAGTGGTGTGGCCGCAGGACGATCTTGCCGCCAGCATCGCCAGCGGCTCGTTCCGCACCGGCGGCATGATCGTCGCACCCTGTTCGATCCACACCCTGTCGGCGATCGCCACCGGAGTGACGTCGAATCTCCTGACGCGGGCCGCCGATGTCACCCTCAAGGAGCGCCGATCCCTGGTGCTCGGCGTCAGGGAGACGCCGCTTCACTCGGGCCACCTCCGGACCATGGCCCGCGTCTCGGACATGGGCGCCATCGTGGCGCCGCCGGTTCCGGCGTTCTACGCCCGCCCGGACACCATCGAGGACCTCGTGGACCACACGGTGGGACGCTGGCTCGATCTCTTCGGCATCGAATCCGGTCTCGTCAGGCGATGGTCGAGGGAGACGTCCTGACCGCTCCCGCAGCTCCGGCGAGGACGGCGAGCGCCTCCCGGTCGGCCTCGTCGAACGGTCGCCGGTCGAGGCCGATGACGGCGGCGAGATTCGCCGCCGCCGGGACCCCGCCCCCCGGGGAGCGGGTGCCCGGCATGGCGTTCTCGAGGATTGCCTGCTCGATCCTCTCGGCGTCGATCTCGAGTTCGAGGACGGCCGAGCGCAGCCTCGCGACCTCGTCCGGCGGCGCCGCGCCGACGGCGCCTCCGAGCGCCCTGCGCACGGCGCGAAGGGGCTCGATCGCGGCGCGGCGCCACGCCTTCACCTCATGCTCGAGGGCGCGGACACGATCCTCGTCGAGCGGTGCCTGCGACCACAGGGCGAAGAGCAGCAGGTTGACGTCGGCGCCGCGCGAATCCTGCAGGTGGAGCAGGGCGGAGCGGACGCGGGCGTCGCGATAGATCTCGAGGGAGAAGCTCCAGAAGTTGCCCATGGTGTTTCGCGAATGCGGCTGACCGCTCTATGATCGCCGATCCGCGTCGAATGCCAAGGGGAGCGGTCATGGCCGAGGTCGGTATCATCATGGGAAGCCAGTCGGACTGGGAAACCATGCGCCATGCCGCCCGGACCCTCGATGACCTTGGCGTCGCTCACGAGGTCAGGATCGTCTCGGCGCACCGCACGCCCGATCGCCTGTTCGCCTACGCGGAGCAGGCGCGCCCGCGCGGCCTCAAGGTGATCATCGCCGGCGCCGGCGGCGCCGCCCATCTTCCCGGGATGACGGCGGCCAAGACCATCCTTCCCGTGCTCGGCGTGCCCGTGGAAAGCAGGGCGCTCGGGGGTCTCGACAGCCTGCTGTCGATCGTGCAGATGCCTGCCGGCGTTGCCGTGGGAACCCTGGCCATCGGCAGGGCCGGGGCGGTCAACGCGGCCCTGATGGCCGCCGCCATCGTCGCCAATGGCGATGCCGGCGTGGCGGTGGCGCTCGAACGCTACCGGGAGAGGCAGACCGCCTCCGTGGCCGACGCTCCCGCGGACGGATCCTGATCCCCTTGGAGGACGATCGGCGCACAGTCGCGCCCGGCGGCGTGATCGGCATCGTCGGCGGCGGACAGCTCGGCCGCATGGCGGCCCTTGCCGCGGCGGCGCTGGGCTACCGCTGTCACGTGTTGTGTCCCGACGACGGGAGTCCGGCCGCCGAGGTGGCGTGCGAGGCCACCGTGGCCGCCTACGACGATGCGGCGGCGCTCGACGCCTTCGCCGCGGCCGTGGACGTCGTCACCTTCGAGTTCGAGAACCTGCCGGTCGAGGCCTTTGCCCGCATGGCCGCCCGCGCGCCGGTGCGACCGCACTGGCGCTGTCTCGACGTCACCCAGCACCGGGCCCGCGAGAAGGACTTCGTCGCCGGTCTCGGCTATCCGACGGCGCCCTGGCGCGGCGTCGGCTCCGCGGCGGAGCTCGAGGCCGCACTCGCGGCGACGGGCAGACCCGCCATCCTCAAGACCGCCCGCATGGGATACGACGGCAAGGGACAGGTGCGGATCGCGCCCGGCGACGATCCGGGCGAGGCCTGGGCGGGCATGGCCGGCCGGGACGCCGTCCTGGAAGGCGTCGTCGACTTCGCCCTGGAGGTCTCGGCCATTGTCGCCCGCGACATCGCCGGCGGGCTCAAGGCCTTCGATATCGTCGCCAACACCCACCGGGACGGCATTCTCGTGGAAACGCGGGCGCCCGCGCCGGTGGCGGAAGGGATCGCCGCCAGGGCGCGGGCGATGGCCGGACGCATGGCCGAGGCCCTCGACCTCGTGGGCCTGCTGGCGGTGGAGATGTTCCTCACGCGCGATGGCGAGCTCCTGGTGAACGAGCTTGCAGCGCGGCCCCACAACTCGGGTCACTGGACGATCGACGCCTGCCGCACGAGTCAGTTCGAGCAGTTCATCCGGGCGGTGGCGGGCCTGCCGCTGGGCGATCCGTCACGCCACAGCGACGCCGTGATGACCAACCTCATTGGCGGGGACGCCGGGCGGTGGCGGGAGGCCCTCGCCGACGACGGCGCCAAGCTCCACCTCTACGGCAAGCGCGAGGCGCGGTGCGGACGCAAGATGGGCCATGTCACGCGTCTCTTCGCGAGGCGCGCAGCCAGCGCAGCGGACCGGGAAACCGCACCCTGCCCTTGAGAGCCCCGATGGCCAGGGCATCGGCGATGCGGCGGTCGAGGAACGCCCAGGTGGCCTCGTGGTCCTCGCTCGCATCGTCCAGCCAGAACAGCAGCGTCGAGGTGTAGACGCCGGCCAGCAGGAACCGCTTGGTATAGAAATTGAAGTCCGTCGCGGTATCCCCGGCGGCGCGCCAGATGGCGTCGACCGTCCGGTAGAGGGCCTTCACGCCGCCGGGACCCGCCTGGTAGGGAAGGGCCCGGAGCACCGCCTCGCGGTGCGCGGCGGCGCGCTGCAGCCGGACCCTGACCGTGGTGGCGACGCGCTCGCGCACCCTGAGGGACTCGAGGTCGATCGCCGCCAGGTCCTCCAGCATGGCGCGGTCGGCCTCGGCCACGAAGAACGACACCAGTTCCCGCGTCCCACCGGGAAAGAGCCGCAGGCCTTCGCCGGGCGCCATGGCGGCATCGCGCGCACCCATGTCGATCGCCGTCCGTGTCCAGCCTTCGAACGGCACGTGGACGAGCGCCGCCTCGAGAAGGCGGCGGCGCGCCGCGTCCCGCGCCGACGGGCCGGCCGTCATCGCTCGTCCCCTTCGTCGGCGCGTTCGTACCAGCGCGCTTCCGATTCGAAGATGAGGCGCGACAGGTCCCGCATGCGCTGGGGGTAGAGAATGCCGTCGAGATGGTCGAACTCGTGCTGGACGACGACGGCGTGGAAGCCGTCCACGGTCCTGTCGACACGCGATCCGTCGGGAGTCGTGCCGGTGTAGCGGACCTTCGGCGCTCTCGGGACCAGGCCCCTGAGGCCCGGGACCGAGAGGCATCCCTCCCAGCCCTCGATCCTCTCGTCGGTGAGGATGTCGAGGGTGGGGTTGACGAGGGCGAGAACGTGCTCGCCTTCAGTCCCGGACGGGGGCATGAACACGATGACGCGCAGGGGCACGTGCACCTGGGGGGCGGCAAGCCCCGCTCCGCCGGCGTCGTGCATGGTCTCGATCATGTCGGCGACGAGTCCGCGAATTGCGGGCGCCGTAGGATCGACCACCTCGCCGGCGCGGCGCGCCAGCACCGGGTGGCCCATGCGCGCGATCTTCAGCAGAGCCATGGGCCGGTCCCTACCCGTGCACCAGGTCGCAGCCGATGTAGCGGCAGCCGAAGCCGTCGCCGCGGGAGAACACATGGCCCGCCGAGGGTGCGGGAAAGTGCTGGGTGAGCATCAGGACGCCGGTCCCGGCCAGCTCCTCGAGGACGCGCCTGCGGGTGGCGGCGCCCATGACCGGATCCCAGTCGTAGACGGGGCTCCATTCGGGGTGCGGAAGCTGGAGCGGCGAATGGATGAGGTCTCCCACCATGACGGCGCGCTCGCCGTGCGAGGCCAGATGGGTGGCCACGTGTCCGGGCGTGTGTCCCGGGGTCGCCTCGAGATGGATGGCGTCGTCGAGCTCGAAGTCCATGGCGACGACGGTGCCCTGGCCGGCCTCCAGGACCGGCAGCACGCTCTCGCCGTAGACCGATTCGCCCCCGCGCGCCCGGGCCTCGGCGTAGTCGAGCTCTTCCCGGCAGAAGAGGTAGCGCGCCCTGGGAAACGTCGGCACCCACCGGCCGTTGTCGAGCCTCGTGTTCCATCCGACGTGGTCGAGATGGAGGTGGCTGCAGAGCACGAAATCGATGTCGTCGGGGGAGACGCCAAGGGCGGCGATGTCGTCGAGGAGATGGTAGTCGGTTCGCCGGTGCCATGCCGGCATGGCGGGGTGGGTCTTGTGGTTGCCGACGCAGGTGTCGAGAAGGATGGTGTGGTGCGGCGTGCGGACGAGCCACGTCAGCACCGGCATGATGGTCTTTCCCGTTGCCGGGTCGACCGCTTCGGGCTGAAGCCACGACATGTGGGGGGCAAGGGCCTCCGGCGTGGCGTCGGGAAACTCCACGTGGGGAAGCTCGCCGGGATCCGACGATTCCTCGATGCGGTCGATGCGGATGTTCCCGAGCATGATGGGCATGGCGTTCAATGTCCCTTCACAAGCCCCGCGGCGTCATGCTAAACAGCGTTCCCCTCACGATACCACGGCGCCGGCCGCACCGAAGACCGGCACGATACCTTTAGGGAGAAGAACGATCGTCCACATCATCGTCCGCGACAACAATGTCGATCAGGCCCTGCGCGCCCTGAAGAAGAAGCTGCAGCGCGAAGGCGTCTATCGCGAGATGAAACTGCGCCGCCATTTCGAGAAACCGTCGGAGCGCAAGAAGCGGGAACGCGCCGAGGGCGTGCGCCGCGCCCGCAAGATGGCCCGCAAGCGCGCCCTGAGGGAAGGCAACGCCTGACCCCGTCCGTTCGCGGGGTCTCACAGGGACTTCACGATGTTCTCGACCATCTTCCGGGCGTCGGCGAACAGCATCATGGTGTTGTCGTTGTAGAACAGCGGGTTGTCGATGCCCGCGTAGCCCGGCGACAGCGATCTCTTGACCACCATTACAGCCGAGGCGTTCTCCACGTTGAGGACCGGCATCCCGGCGATCGGGCTGGCGGGGTCGGTCTTGGCCAGCGGGTTGCAGACATCGTTGGCGCCGATCACGAAGGCGACGTCGGCGGTGGCGAACTGGGAATTGATGTCCTCGAGTTCGAAGACCTCGTCGTAGGGGATGCTGGCTTCCGCGAGCAGCACGTTCATGTGTCCCGGCATGCGCCCGGCGACGGGATGGATGGCGTAGGCCACCTCGCCCCCGTTCTCCTTGAGCTTGTCGGCCATTTCCCTCACCGCGTGCTGCGCCTGCGCGACGGCCAGACCGTAGCCCGGGACGATGATGACCTTGCGGGCGTTCTGCAGGATGAAGGCGGCGTCGTCCGCGCTGCCCTGCTTCACCCTGCCCGACGCCTGCGTCTTCAGCGTCTCCGCCGGGGCGCCGAAGCCGCCGAGGATGACATTGAGGAACGAGCGGTTCATGCCCTTGCACATGATGTAGCTCAGGATCGCGCCGGAGGAGCCGACGAGCGCGCCGGTGATGATGAGAAGCTCGTTCTCGAGCGTGAACCCGATACCCGCCGCGGCCCAGCCCGAATAGCTGTTGAGCATGGAGACGACCACCGGCATGTCGGCGCCGCCGATGGGTATGATGAGGGTCAGCCCGACGAGAAAAGCGAAGGCGGCGGCGACCCAGAAGGCCGTCGCATCGCCGGTGATCGAGAACCACACGCCGGCGCCGGCGATGACGAGGCCGATCAGCAGGTTGAGAGGGTGCTGGCCGCGAAAGACCACCGGAGCGCCCGACACCAGGCTCTGGAGCTTGGCGAAGGCCACCACCGAACCCGAGAAGGTGATGGCCCCGATCGCCATGCCGAGGATCATCTCGATCCTGCTCGCGAGCCTGATGGCGCCGTCGCCGTCGACGATGCCGTAGGCTTCGGGATCCAGGAGGGCCGCGGCGGCGACCAGGACCGCCGCCAGGCCCACGAGGCTGTGGAAGGCCGCGACGAGCTGGGGCATCGCGGTCATCCGGATGCGCAGGGCGATGCCGATGCCGATGGCGCCGCCGACGGCCAGCCCGGCGGCGATCCACTCGTAGGAAACGACGGAGGGATCGGCAACCGTCACCGCGACGGCGACGGCCATGCCGGCCATGCCGACGAGGTTGCCGCGCCGCGAGGACGTCGGTGACGACAGGCCCTTGAGCGCCAGGATGAAGCAGATCGCCGCTGCCAGGTAGGCGACGGCGGCGAGTTCGGGCGTCATCGCCCCTGCCCGCCCTTCCTGCGGAACATCTCGAGCATGCGCTGGGTGACGGCGAAGCCGCCGAAGATGTTGACCGCCGCCAGCACCACAGCGATGAATCCCAGGATCTTCGGGGCTTCGAACCCCGGCGGTCCGGCCGCGATCAGGGCGCCGACGATGATGACGCTGGAGATCGCGTTGGTGACCGACATCAGCGGCGTGTGGAGCGCCGGCGTCACGGCCCACACCACGTGGTAGCCGACGAAGATGGCGAGCACGAAGATCGTGAGCCGGAAGAAGAAGGGATCGACGGCCGCTTCCATGGCCTCAGGCCCCTGCCGAGCCGACAAGAAGCGGATGGACGAGCTCGCCGTCCCTCATCACGCAGGCGCCGGCGATCACCTCGTCCTCGAAGTCGAGTTCGAGGCGGCCGCCTTCCCGGTCGACGAAGGGGCCGACAAGGTTGAGGAGGTTGCGCGCGTAGAAGGTCGAGGCATCCGCGGCCAGGCGTCCCGCCACGTTGGCAAAACCGACGACGGTGAGGTCGCCGCATGTCACCACTTCGCCGCAACGGCTGAGCTCGCAGTTGCCGCCGTCCTCCACCGCGAGATCGACGATCACCGAGCCGGGTTTCATGACGCGGGCCATGTCGGCGGTCACCAGACGCGGCGCCGGGCGTCCGGGGATGCGCGCGGTCGTGATGCAGATGTCGGCCTTTGCAAGGGCGTTGCGGATCGCCTCGCCCTGGCGCTCGAGGTAGGCGCCGTCCATCTCCCTGGCATAGCCGCCGGTGGTCTCGGCATCGCCGGCGCCCGGCACCTCGACGAAGCCTGCGCCAAGGCTTTCCACCTCCTGTTTCACCGCCGGCCGCACGTCGAAGGCCTCGACGACGGCGCCGAGGCGCCGGGCCGTCGCGATGGCCTGGAGACCCGCCACGCCCGCCCCGAGGATCAGCACCCGGGCAGGCGCGATGGTGCCCGCGGCCGTCATCATCATGGGCATGGCGCGGCCGAAGTACATGCAGGCGTCGAGCACCGCCTTGTAGCCTGCGAGACTGGCCTGGGACGTCAGGGCGTCCATGGACTGGGCGCGGCTGATCCTGGGAATGAGCTCCATGGCCAGCACGGTCAGCCTTCGGGCGGCATAGCCCTCGAACTGCGCCCTCTCGACGAGGGGATTGATGAGGCCGACGACGACACATCCTTCGGGGATGAGCGCCAGCTCGTCGACGTCATCCGTGGCGACCGGCCGGCCGACCTTGAAGACCACGTCGGCGTCGGCCAGAACATCTGCGGCATCGGCAGAAACAATGGCGCCGGCCTGAAGAAACGCATCGTCCGTCCAGCCGGCGGCCTCGCCTGCCCGCGCTTCGATGGCGACCGCGACACCCTGGTTCTTCAGCCTTCTGACCATGTCCGGGGAGGCGGCAACCCTGGTCTCGCCGGGGTGACGCTCCCGCAGTACTGCACACTTCATCGGCTGTCCGGATGACTGGGTGACGGGCGCCACATCTTGGCGAAGACACCGGACAATGTGAAGGGGAGGGTGTTGATACGGTCAGGTTCCGTCGGCCGGTCCCGCACCCTCGCTTCTCGACCGCTCGGTCGAGGGCACCAGTGTCTTGCCATAGTAGGCGAGAACGCAGGACCAGGCTGCGCCGTCGACGGCAATTCCTTCATCCAGTGCCGTCCTTCTTCCCTCCTCGATGGCATGCCGCGGTGCGCGGGAGGACATGGTGGCGCCCGGGGCGTTCGCCACGATTGTCACCGCCGCCCGGCCAAGGGTGGCGTCCCCCTCCAGAGCCGCCATTCCTCCGGCGATGTCGATGACCGTCCCTGTGCCCGCATGCCAGGAAAGACGGGCGTGGCCTGCTCCGGCAGCGGCGACGGCCCCTGCAAGCAGAAGCGGCACATCCACCGTCTCGACATGGAGCGTCACGGGTTCGGCCGGCGCCATGGAGAGCCGGTCGGTGATGACGGGGCCGGCGAAGAGCGCCGACACCATCCCGCCGTCGCGACAGGCGAGGCGATTGTCCCGGATCACGAGGTCGCCGCTGCTTTCGTTCCCGGCAAGGGCGTCGAGCGCCGGCAGCGCCACCCGGGCCGGGTCCATGTCGATGAAGGCAAGCCAGGCCGCGGTGGCGGCAAACTCCTCGCAGATGCCGACGGGGGCGCCGGCGCCGGCGCCGGCACGGGAGAAATGGAACAGGATCTCGTTGAGCGAGAGCAGGGCGGGAGACGTTGCCATGTCGGACGCCGTGCGTGTGGTCGGGGGCGCGATTGTCAGGACGCTGGGGCGTACCTGACGTTGGCCTGGCCCGCGAGCCGGCCGTCGGTCGATCTGATCCGCACCGGCTCGCCGTTGAGAAGTTCGCGACACCGTTCCAGGGTCTCGCATTCGAGGCGCGCCATCGCCTGGCGCGTGTAGAAAGCAAGGTGCGGCGTGAGAATGACGTTCGGCATGCCGTAGAGAGCGGACAGGGGATGCCCCTTGCGTGCCAGGGGCTCGTCGTCGAAGACATCCAGTCCGGCGCCGGCGATCCGGTGCTCCAGGAGCGCCTCGACGAGAGCGGTCTCGTCGACGATGGCGCCGCGCGAGACATTGACGAGGACCGCCGTCGGCTTCATCAGGGCGAGCTCGCGGGCACCGATCATGCCCCGGGTGGTGCTGTCGAGAACCGCCAGGACCGCCACCGCATCGGCTGCCGCCATCAGGTCGTCGAGGGTATCGAGCTTGACGACGCCGAGTGCCTCCATGTCGGCGGCGGAAACCCAAGGGTCATAGGCCACGACGCGGGCGCGAAAGCCGCATCCGGCCATGCGCGCCAGGCTGCGGCCGATCCTGCCAAGTCCGACAATGCCGATCGTCTGGCCGGCGATATCCGAACCGATCCAGGCCGGTTCCGGCCAGGCCCAGCCGTGTTGTTGCATGTGACGGTGGAGGTCCGGCAGGCGCCTGGCCAGAGCGATGACGAGGGCGAAGGCAGCTTCGGCCACGGTATGCTCGGCATAGGCCGGGATGTTGACCACCGTGATGCCGCGTTGCCTTGCCGCCGCAATGTCGATGGCATCGATGCCGACCCCGTACTTGACGACGCCGCGCAAACGGGTGGCGGCGGCGATGGCCTTCGCGGTGACCGGCGTGTAGCACACAAGAAGGACATCGGCGCCGGCCAGGGCCTCGATCAGGCGTGCCTCGGAGATGGCGTGGGGCAACAGGCGAAGCTCGTGTCCGTCCCGCCGGAGCCCTTCGTCGATACGCGGAGTGTCGATCTCGCAATCGGTCCGCACGATCCTCATCGACGGCGGCCCTCCTGGTCGATCGCATGCTGGACGACATCGAGGGCCCGGTCGAGATCCTCCCTGGAGATCACGAGCGGCGGCGACAGGGTAAGAACGCACCCCTGGCTGATCTTGAAGCTCACGCCGCCCTCGAGGCAGCGGTAGAAGATCCGCTCGGCTGCTTCGTGATTCTCCTCCCGCGTCGCCCGGTCCTTAACGATCTCGACCCCGAGCATCAGTCCGCGGCCGCGCACATCGCCGACGAGGGGCTGGTCGGCCGCGAAGCAGCGCAGCCTCGCCATGGCATGGGCGCCGAGGTCGGCGGCCCTCTCGACGAGGCCTTCCTCCTCGATGACCTCGAGGGTGGCCAGCGCCGCCGCCGCCGTCACCGGGTTCTTCTCGTGGGTGTAGTGACCGATGGCGAAGTCGCCGCCGACATCGAGGCCGGGACGCGCCAGGCAGGCCGCGATCGGAAGAACGCCGCCGCCCAGGGCCTTGCCCAGGGTCACGATGTCGGGAACGACATCGTCGTGTTCACAGGCGAACATCCGGCCGGTCTTGCCGAGTCCGGTGGGAATCTCGTCGAGGATCAGCAGGGCGCCGTGGCGATCGCAGGCCTCCCGCACCGCCCTCCAGAATCCGGGCGGCGGAACATGGGGAACCGCCCGCATGGGTTCGCCGATGACGGCGGCAACGTCGCCCTCGCGCCCGAGCACATAGTCGACCATCCGCGCGCAGGCCAGGCCGCAGACATGCGGCCCGGCATGGCTGTAGGGGCAACGGTAGCAGGCGAACGGCGCCACGTGTTCCGTGCCCGGCAGCAGCGGTCCGGCGATGTGGCTGCGAAAGGTCGCCTCGCCGCCGATCGCCGCCGCCCCCAGTCCGGCGCCGTGGAAAGCGTCCCAGAACGAGACGGTCTTGAAGCGCCCCGTCGCCGCGCGGGCAATCTTGAGGGCCACCTCGTTGGCGTCGGAGCCTCCGGTGGTGAACAGCACCTTCGCGTTCCCGCCCGGCGCGAGCGCGCCCAGCCGCTCGGCGAGACGGATGGCCGGCTCGTTGGTGAAGCGGCGCGGTGAGAACGGCAAGGCGTCCAGCTGGGCCTTGATCGCCGCGATGACCCTGGGGTGACCGTAGCCGACGTGATGGACGGAGTTGCCGTGAAAGTCCATGAAACGGCGCCCGTCGTGATCCTCGATCCAGATGCCTTCGGCATGCCGGATGGTCGTCAGGCAGGGCGTGGAGAGACTCTGGTGCAGGAAGGCGCCGGCATCGCGCTCGAGAAGCGGCGCGGAACGGGTGCCCGATGGCCAGGCGCGTCGCGCCTCCGAGAGATTGGATTCGCCTTCCCCGTGAACGGCCGGGCCGGTCATCCGGGCCACGGAAGCGAGTAGGTCTTGACGTTGGTGAAGAACCTCATGGCCTCCACGACACCCTCCTTGACGCCATTGCCGCTGTCCTTGATTCCGCCGAACGGCGACATCTCGATACGATAGCCGGGCTGCTCCCAGATGTTGCAGGTGCCGACGTCGAGTCCGTTGATGAAGGCGATGGCGCGCCCGAGATCGTTGGTGCAGACCCCCGAGGAGAGGCCGAACGGGGTGCCGTTCGAAATGGCCATGACGGCGGCATCGTCATCGGGTACGCGAAGGATCGGAATGACCGGACCGAATGTCTCCTCCATCACGAGCTCGCTGTCATGGGGCACGTGGTCGACGACGATCGGCGGCAGGAGAGCTCCCCGCCGCTCCGGGTGATAGAGAATCCGGGCGCCGGCCCCGGCGGCGTCGAGGACCCGATCCTCGAAGAGCGCCGCGGCTTCGGCATCGATGACGCAGCCGAGTTCCGTGGCCGGGTCTTCGGGGTCGCCGAACCTGATGGCGCGGGCCAGCGCGAGGACGCGGGTCACGAACGTCTCCGCCACGCTCTCCTGCACGAGGATGCGCTTGACGGCGGTGCAGCGCTGGCCGGAGTTGCCGGTGGCTCCGGCGACGGCGATACCGGCCGCCCTGTGGAGATCGTCGTCGCCGAGGTCGTTGAGGACGATCAGGGGATCGTTGCCGCCGAGTTCCAGGGCGGTGCGCCGGAACCCGGCCTTTTCGGCGATCATCTTGCCTACGGGCACTCCGCCGGTGAAGGTGATGATGTCGATGTTCCGGTTGGTGATCATCTCGTCGCCGATGTCGGCGGGCCAGCCGGTGACAACCTGGAACATCTCGGGCGGAAGCCCGGCCTCGTAGAGGATGTCGGCGAGGGCGACGGCCGTCAGGGGCGTGCGCTCCGTGGGCTTGCAGACCATGCAGTTGTTGGTGGCGACGGACGGCGCCACCTTGTGGCTGACCATGTTGAGAGGGTGATTGAACGGGGTGATGGCACTGATGGCGCGCACCGGTTCGCGCATCGTGTAGATCTTGCGTTCCTTGCCCTGCGGCGTGAGGTCGCAGGAAAAGATCGTGCCGTCGTCGACCAGCGCCATCTGTCCGGCGAAGGTGAAGACATCGCAGGCCCTTCCCGTCTCGTAGAGGGCGTGACGGTGGCAGATGCCGAGTTCCAGCGTGAGCCAGCGGGCGAGCCAGTCGCGTTTGCGTTCGATGAGTTCGGCCGTCCCAAGGAGGATCTTCTGCCGCTCGTAGCGGCTGAGCGTCGCCCGGTAGCCGGCGGCGATCTCGAAGGCGCGGGCGGCGTGTTCGGCCGTGCCCGCCGGAACCGAACCGACGACCTCTCCCGTATAGGGGTAGTGAACGGGAACGACGTCATCGGTGAAGACGGTCTCGCCGCCGATCCTCATGCCTTCGTGACGAACCTCCCGGCCCATCAGGCGGCGGCCGCGGCGGTGACGTGGAAGAAGGCGTCGAAATTGCGCAGGCGCGGCTCGTCGGGGATGTCGACGACACGATTGACGATGAAGGGGACCACCTGCTCCGTCAGGCCGCCATGGCTGCGAAGGGGTTCCCGCAGGAGCTTCAGATCGTGACGGTCACGCGAGGTGCCGATGCAGACATGGGCTCCTGAAATGATGACGATGTCGCCGATGCGGTCGGCCGGCAGCTCGAACCGCGACACGGCTTGGGCCCGGGTCAGCACGTGGGTGATTCCCTGCGTGTCCATGAACCTCCCGATGACGGCGTCCACATCGGCATCGGACGGCAGGTAGGCGGTGGCGTAGGAGCCCAGGGCGCCGTGATGCACCACATAGGGATCGGTGATCGGCAGGATGACCCTGGCGGCATCCCGGCCGAGCCAGCCATCCAGCAGGTCCTGGGCATAGACGACACAGGGGGAGCCGTCGGCGAGATGCTTGGGCTTCATCCCGTGATCGGCCGTCAGCACGATCGCCGCGCCGGCCGCGTCCATGGCGCCGAGGTAACGGTCGAACATGGCGTAGAAGGCCTTGGCTTCGGAGTCCTCGGGCGCGAACTTGTGCTGGATGTAGTCGCTCGTGGTGAGGTAGAGCACATCCGGAGACCATTCACGCAACAGCTTGACGCCGGCGGCGAAGACGAACTCGCTCAGTGCGCCCGAGTAGACCTCGGGCCTGGGCAGGCCGAGCCACGCGCCGGCGTTCTCGATGCCGTGCTCGGCGACGGTCGTGCTGTCGCAACGTTCGGCGGAAAAGCAGCGCGCCCGGTCTCCCGACATGGTGAGCCCGGCGCCGAGCAGGGCCCGCAGCTTGTCCTTGGCCGTGACGATGCCGATTCGGGCGCCGGCGTTCTGGAGGTCGCGGAAGATGGTGCCCGCCCTCAGGAACCGGACATCGTTCATCATCACTTCTTCGCCCGTCTCCGGATCGAAGAGGAAGTTGCCGCAGATCCCGTGCACCGAAGGCGGCACACCGGTGGCTATGGACAGATTGTTGGGGTTGGTGAAGGTCGGCACCACGGCGTCCGCAAGGCGATCGGTTCCGGTCTCGCGGATCCGCGCCAGGCACGGCATCAGGCCGTCTTCGATCGCCCTGTCGAGATAGTCCGGCTCGCATCCGTCGAGACAGATGGCGATGACCGGCACCTTGGGAAAGGGATAGAGACGACCGTTGGTCTCGACCGCTGCCGTGGCGTTCATCGTTGCGATACCTCTGCGCTGGATTGTACGGGCGATGGTGCCGCGCTCGCGACGCCCATGTCCGAAAGCGAGGCGCGTGCCGCGGCAACGACCTGCCGCATGACGTTCTCGTCGAGATCCCCGATGCAGCCGATGCGGAAACTCTCGACCGCGGTCTGCTTGCCGGGATAGATCACGAATCCCCTTGCCTTCATCCGTTCATAGAACCGGTCGAAGTCGAACGCGGCGTCTGCCGGACACAGGAACGTCACGATGACCGGGCTTTGCCAGCGGTCGTCGAGCAGGGTGACGAAGCCCGCGCCGCGCATGCCCGCCACCAGAACGTCGCGGTTGCGGGCATAGCGGGCGCCCCGTCCGGCAACCCCGCCCTCGGCCTCGTGAAGACGCAGGGCCTCCACGAAGGCTGCGATGCACTGGGTGGGGGGCGTGAAGCGCCACTGGCCCGTCCGGTTCATGTGCGACCACTGGTCGTGAACATCGAGGCTGAGCGACCGGCTGTTCCCGCGGGCCGCCTCGAGGGCGTCCTTGCGGGCGACGATGAAGGCGAAGCCGGGCACCCCCTCGATGCACTTGTTGGCCGACGAAACCACGGCGTCGAACGGGACGTCGGAAGGGGAGAGCGGGAGGGCGCCGAAGGCCGACATGGAATCGATCAGGAACCGCCGTCCGGCCTGCCGGGTTGCCGATGCCATGGCGCTCAGCGGATTGAGCATGCCCGAACTCGTCTCGCAGTGCACCGCGACGACATGGGTAATCGCCGGATCGCGGGCCAGGGCCTCGGCGATGTCCGCGCCGCACAGCGGCTGTCCATCCCCCTTCTCGAGAACCGTCGATGCGCGGCCGAGGCAGGCCATCACCTTCGCGATCCGCCGGGCGTAGGCGCCGTTCGAGGGAATCAGGGCCTTGCCGCGGGCCGGTATGAAGGAGTTGAGCATGGCCTCGACCGAGAAGGTGCCGCTTCCCTGCATCGGCACGCAGTCGTAGTCCTCGTGAGCCTCTTCGAGCATGGTCACAAGCCGCGTGCGCATCTCCCGTGTCAGGGCGATGAAGCCGTCATCGCGGCTGCCCCAGTCGCGCAGCATCGCCTGCCGGACCGACGGCGCGGTCGTCAGCGGACCGGGTGTCAACAGGTAAGGCGCGGAAGGATCGGCTCGTGTCATGGCACCACCGGATAGCACCCGGACTGGTCCGGGACAACATCCTGGATGGTGACGGCCGGAGCGCCGCCGCCATCCGGACGTGAGGATCCAGCTGCGGCCCGGCAGCACGCGCACCGATGCCTTGCGCAACAGGGACGCCGCCGACCTCGATTCACTCGATCCCGGATCGACACCCATCATCGCCCTTGCCGCCCGGCATCGCCGCCATGACGATGCGGATCTTGCCGGCTATCCCCTGGTCCTGCGCGAACCGGGCTCGGCGCCGCGCCGCCAGGTTCTCGACCGGCCCCGGCGTGGCGGTCGAGGGCGCGATGCCGTGCTCGTCCTCTGCGGCGGCGAGGCGGGGTTCGTGCCGCGCGCCGAACACATTCCCGACCCGGACGTCGTCGCCATCGAGGCCGCCGACCTCGGCGCCCGCATGGCCGGATCGATCGTCCACCTGTCGCGGCGGCGGGCTGATCCGGCGGTTCATGGCGTTCGCCCGCGGCGCCACCTTCATGGATCCGCTCAGCGAAAGCGCCAGGCCTGTGTCCGCTTCATCACGCCGCGCGAAAGCGCCAGATGAATGATGCGCGCCGCGGCATTGGTATAGAAGATCATCATGCCCATGGCCGCGGCGGGAGCGATGTCCCCGGCGTCGTCCATGTTGAGGACCGCAATCGAGGCCAGCGACGTCTTCGGCGAGTAGAGGAAGACCACGGCGGAGACCGTCGTCATCGCGTTGACGAAGAGATAGATCGAAATGTCGAGGATGGCGGGCAGGCAGACCGGAACGGTCACCCGGGAGAACAGCTTCATGGCCGGCTGCTTCAGCGACGCCGAGACCGCCTCGAACTCGCGGTCCATCTGTTTCAGCGCCGTGACGGCCGTCAGGTGGGACACCGTGTAGAAGTGGGTGATCGTGCAGATGACCAGGATGGCCATGGTTCCGTAGAGGACGTTCAGAGGATTGGCCGGATCGTTGAAGAAGAAGATGTAGGCCAGTCCGAGCACCATGCCGGGGATGGCCATCGGCAGCATCGCGAACATCTGGAAGATGTTGCGGCCCGTCGTGAAGCCATTCGACTTCTCGACCAGGAAGGCGCCGAAGAAGATGATCACGGTGCCGACGGCAGCGGTGATGAGGCCCATCTTGATCGAGTTGTAGTAGCTCGCCCAGCCGCCGCCATCCATGAGATCGAAGCGGTAGTTGTTGAGACTGAGACTGAGGTCGTAGGGCCAGAACTTGACCAGGGCCGCGAACTGGCAGACACCGAGAATGCCGAGAATGAAGACGGCGATGACGGCGCAGCACGCGAACCAGGCGCGATCCCGCGCGCGATCGGGCTTGGGCTGGAAAGGCACCGAGCGGGCCGTGAGCTGGGCCACCTGGCGGCGCTGCACGAAGCGGTCGACGGCGAATGCCAGGACCGCCGGGATGACCAGCACCACCGATACCACCGCACCCATTTCGAAGTTCTGCTGGCCGATGACCTGCTTGTAGATGTCCACGGCCAGCACGTTGTACTGGCCGCCGATGACCTTCGGGAGACCGAAGTCCGTGATCACCAGGTTGAAGACGACGAAGGCCGCCGAGATCAGCCCGTATCGGGCCCCGGGAACGGTGACAGTCCAGAAGGTCTTCCACGGCGAAGCGCGAAGCGCGGCGGCGGCTTCGTAGAGCCGGGCGTCGGAGATCGCAAGCGCCGTCGACAGGATCAGGAAGGCGTGCGGGAAGGTGAAGAAGACCGCCCCGATCACGATGCCGATGGGGCCGTAGATGCTCTCTCCCATGAGCAGGCCCTTCAGCATCCCCTGGTTGCCGAAGAGGTAGACGAGGGCGATCCCGGGAAGCAGGGAGGGCACCAGGATCGGCGCCATGGCCACGAGACGGAAGAATCCCTTGAAACGCGTGCAGGACCGATTGAGGGCGTAGGCAAAGGCGAACGCAAGCACGATTGTGACGATCGTGCTCAAGGTGGCGATCACGAGGGAGTTCGTGATCGAGTTGGAGAGCGCCGGCGTGGCGAAGTAGGTGCGGAAGTTGTCGAGTCCCGTGGAGGCGGCGGGGCGCAGCTGCACGCGGCGGAAGGTGTTGGAATCGAGTTCCACCCACTCCCGGCCCTGATGGCGTGTCGAGCCGACAAGGAACGTCGCGTCGTCGACCGTGCCGCGGATCCGGTACAGCACGGGACTGCGGAAACTGAACTCGGGAAAGAACTTCGTCGCCGGCAGGCGTCCGTCGTTGCCCGTCGCAAGATCGGCCTCGCCATAGAGGTCCAGATGGGCGTTCAGCGCGCTGGCAAGGATCGGCGCGGTATCGAAACGCCCCTCCTCGTCCGAGACCTGGAACTCGAACCCGGTGAGATCGAAGCGGAACGTCGACACCGACTTCGACAGCATGGCGTACAGGGGAAACGCCAGCGTCACGACAAGATAGAGGGCGATGACGACCATCCACAGCCGCATCATCACATCGTCGCGGCCAAGTTTCGGTCTGACGCGGGCCTGCTTCGGGAGGGCCGCGAAGCTCTCAGACATCTCGGGCGAAGGCCATGAGGCCGGATTTCTGGAGAGAGACGTGGATGTCCTGGCCGGTCTCCAGCGACAGGCGGCGCACGGCGTTCGTCGGGAAGTCGGCCATCAGCGTGTTGCTGCCGAAATCCTCGCTGTGGAGGAGGCAGCGCCAGAAGGACCCCAGGAACGCCATGTCGGTCAGGGTGACCTTCTCGCAGTTGACGTCATCGGCGGAAGGCCGGTACCCGGTGCCGAGCGGCACGATCTCGTCGGGCCGGATGGCCGCGACGACCGCCGCGCCGGACTTGTGGTCATGGTTGCGGCAACAGAACTCGCTCTGGCCGACCCGCACCCTGCCGCTGTCGACGACGCGGGCGTCGAGCTGGTTCATCTCGCCAATGAAACCGGCGACGAACAGCGACGCAGGATCGCGGTAGACCGCCGTCGGCGAGCCGATCTGCTCGATGACGCCGTGGTTCATGACGACGATCCGGTCGGCCATCGAGAGCGCCTCTTCCTGATCGTGGGTCACCATGATCGTGGTCACGCCGAGCCTGCGCTGCAGGTCCTTGATCTCGTGGCGCAGACGCACCCGCACCTTGGCATCCAGCGCCGACAGGGGTTCGTCGAGCAGCAGCAGACCGGGCGAGGTGGCGATCGCCCGGGCCAGCGCCACCCGCTGCTGCTGTCCGCCGGACAGCTGGGCCGGATACTTGTCGCTCTGGTCGGGAAGCCCCACGGTCTCCAGCAGTTCCGCCACCCGCGTCCGGATCTCGCTCCTGGTGCGCCCCTGGTTCTCGAGCCCGTAGGCGACGTTGCGTTGGACGGTGAGGTTGGGGAAGAGGGCGTAGGACTGGAAGACAATCCCGAAGTCCCGCTGCGAGGGCGGCAGGGCGGACACGTCCCTGCCGTCCTGGATGACGATGCCCCGTGTCTGCAGGTCAAGTCCGGCGACGGCTCTGAGCAACGTGGTCTTGCCGCAGCCCGACGGCCCCAGGAAACAGACGAACTCGCCATCCATCACCTCGAGCGAGATGTCCCTGAGAGCCACGAAATCCCCGAAGGTCTTCCACAGTCCGGCGATCCGGAGGCTGACATCCGGGGTGAGGGCGGCAGTCATGGAGCCGGTCTCCTGCCGGAGCGGACGGGGCGGCGCTCGCGCCGCCCCGCAGAACCCAGTTCTAGCCTCAGCTCTTGGGCTCCGACTTGCCGTCGTACCGCGATTGCCATTCGGCGAGGATCGCGGCGCGATTGTTGGCGGCCCACTCGAAGTCGTTGTCGATCATGGCGTCAAGCAGACCTTCGGGGAAATGCTCGACCGGCATGGCGACGCCGGGCATGGCGACCACCGCATAGCCGACGTTGTACATCTCCATCGCCTTGCGGGTCACGGCCCAGTCCAGCAGGGTCTGCGCGGCCTCGAGATTGGCGGTGCCGGCGATGATGCCGCCGGCTTCCATGTCCCAGCCCACGCCTTCGCTCGGCACGATGATCTCGAGCGGTGCGCCGGCGGCCTTCGACTTGGCGCCGCGGAAGGCGAAGGACACGCCGATCGGGATCTCGCCGGCGGCGGCCAGCTTGCAGGGCTTCGAGCCCGAATGGGTGTAGCGGGCGATGTTCTCGTGGAGGGCGTCCATGAAGGCCCAGCCCTCCTCCTCGCCGAACATCTGCAGCCAGCTCGAGACGTCGAGAAATCCGGTGCCGGAAGAGTTCGGGTTCGGCATGATCACGTGGCCCCTGTACATCGGGTCCAGCAGGTCCCTCCAGGACCCCGGCGCGGTCAGGCCGTTGTTCTCGGCCTCGACGGTGTTGAAGCAGATCGACGCGACCCAGGCATCCTGTCCGACCCAGGCCGGCGGATCGTCATTGTCGACGAACTTGGGATCGAGCGCCTCCACGCCGACCGGAGCATAAGGCTCGAGCATGCCTTCGCTCTTGAGCAGCAGCAGCGATGTGGCGGCCAGCCCCCACACGACATCGGCCTGCGGATTGTCCTTCTCGGCCAGCAGCTTCGCCGTGACGATGCCTGTGGAATCCCGCACCCAGTTGATGGTGATGTCGGGATGGTCCTCGTTGAAGGTGTCGGCGTAGCGCTTGAGGTCCTCGGCCTCGAAGGCGGTATAGACGGTCAATTCGGTCTGCGCGTTGGCCGCCGTCCAGAACAGCGCGGCCGCGGCGGCCGAGATCGCCAGTGGTGCTTTGCGTAACATGATTGGATCTCCTCACTGTGACAGGAACAAGAATAGGGTGACGGACAAAAAAAGATAGCAAGGGCGTTCTTCGCCTCCTCCGCCGGGGGGGGGGGGGCCAACGCGACGACCTTGCCGGGATGCGCCGTGTTGTCCCGGTCTCCAATGCCCGTGGCAGATTCGGCCAGCATCGTGGATCCCCCCGAACTCGATCAAACGGAAGACCGATCTGCCGCGGGAGCGGCTGGACCATGTCCCGGCCATGGCGTGAGGTCGATCCAGAGGATCTGCCCGACAGGGAACTCGCCGCGGTCCGGACCGACGCAAGGGCCTCCGCCGCGCCTTCGAACTCCCGGTGGTCGACCCCGACCGGACTGTTCCTGTTGGCATGGCAGGTTGAGACCAGGGACTTCGGCACAAAATGACTTTGATTCAAAGTGTTGTGTGCTGATGAGGTTCCGTCTGGGGACGGGGAAAGAGCCACTGCGGCTCCGTGCCGGCGGCAATGTCAACGGGAAGCGGCGCCCCCTGGTACAGGGTCACGCGGGTCCACAGGTCGGACTTGGGGTCGAAGCCGTTGGCGCCGAAGAAGGCCAGCTTGAAGCGCAGGATATCGATCGGACGCCGGTCAGCCGCCAGGAGATTGTCGCGAATCTCCGCATAGGGAAGGCGGGCGAGGTGCTGGACGCGCTGCACCGTGCTGCGCCACTCCGGCGCCTCGACAAGAAAGTCGGCGACGCATTCCAGGCGATCGCGGTCCAGGAGCCGTGCTCTCAGCGTGGCGACGTCGCGGCCGATGGCCACGGCCATTTCCATGTCGGCGCCGGGCTCGGCATAGCGGTCACCCACCCGCGGTTCCAGCTTGTCCTGCGAGTAGTACCAGAAGCGCTGGCGGGACTCCCGGGCGGCATGGTCGATGGCGACGGCCCAGCCGTAGTTGTCGTCGATGAGGTCGATGAGATCCCCCAGCGGCATGGCCGGATTCACGGCCGGCATGTCGCCGGAACTCATGGACTCGCACAGTCCGTCGACCAGTGCTCCCTGGTGCTCGAGCAACAGGGCCACCACCATTTCCTGGCCTTCGAGGGAGAATCGCCGCGACGCAAGGCGCCACAGGGCATTCCACGGCCGTTCGCTGTCGAGCCCGTCGTCGCACCACGAGTCGAGGTGCGCGAGATCTTCGCCGAGCCTCGAGATGCGTGCCGACTGCGCGGGATCGTCGACCGTCCAGGCCGCGACATGGCGCCGCGCGTCGTCCAGAAGGTCGCGGAACTCCGCGATGGCGTCGGGGGCGGCCCGTTCCACCTGCCGCACGCGCAGGAGGGCGTTTTCCCGCGCCGTGACCCAGTTGTTGATCAACAGCGGGTGCTTGACAAGAAAGGGCGCCATGCCGAGACCCGTGGCATTGCCGATACCGAGCGTCCTTGCAAGATCCTCCGAGAGTTCCGCCGCCTCGTGTCCCGACCGTTGCCGGGCCATGTGATTGACGAGATCGACACTCATCCAGCGTATGAGGTAGACGGCGAGAAGTTCGGCCTGGAAGGGGGCCCGCAACTCCTCCCGACCGGCGATCCGGCCGCGGTCGGCGCAGCCGAACTTGCCGCTCCCGTAGACCGCTGTGGTACGCATCAGGTAGCCCACCTCGGAAAGGAGACCGCGACAGGGCTGCCGGCCGCTGGCCAGGCTGTCCACCACATGATCGAAGATCCTGCCGCTCCTGTTGGCCCGCGCCAGGACCAGTTCACTGGCCCTGAATCGCCCCGCCTCCTGGCGGGGCGTGTTCGCTTCGAGGCGTTCGATGTCGGCGGCGCCGGGGACACCGTCAAAGAGCGAGAACGTGGTGTCCCAGACGTTGGCGATGACCCGGTCGGTTCTCTGCTGCGGGTCGATGACCCCTGAAAACCCCACCAGGCTGTAGGTCCGGTGACGGCCGTGGACAGCGTGGAGCGTGCGGCCAACCCCGTTGTGATCAAGATCGAGGCGCATTCTCTCGAAACGCCAGCGCTCCTGGATCATGCGGCGGACCAGCTGGCGCATGAAACTCAGCCGGGTGGGGAAGGACGCTCCCATGCGTTCGAGGCGCATGACCTCGCCGGGAGGGCGCAGCTGCGGCAGGTTTTCAGCCACCGTCATCGTGCGCCGGTGAGTTCGAGTGTTCCGTCCTCGATCGGCGAGCGTCTGACCAGGCGGACATCGAGGGCGTAGTCCTGGGTGTTGCGCCACGGATCGCGGTCGCCCTGGCGGGGCAGGAAGTCGAGGGCACGCAGGATGTAGCCCGCCGGAAAGTCGTCGATCCACGGCCGCGGGGTCATGTGCCTGTGTTCGTCGCCAAGCCGCGGTGTGGCCTGACGCGTGCCGGTCCTGTCCATGGTGTTGATCAGGCGGCAGGCCCAGGCGGCCGTCAGATCGGCGCGCAGGGTCCAGCTGGCATTGATGTAGCCGAATGTCTGGACGAGGTTGGGAACATCCGAAAGCATCATGCCCTTGTAGGACCAGTGTTCCGGGGGATGCACGGCGGAACCGTCGACGGAAAGCCCGATGCCGTTGAGGACCTTCATCCTCAGGCCCGTGGCAACGACGACGATATCGGCGTCCACGGTCTCGCCGCCGGCAAGCTCCAGGCCTTCATGCGTGAACCTCGCGATGGTGTCGGTCCGGACGGTCGCCTTGCCGCTGTTGACGGCGTCGTAGAGATCGTCGTCCGGAATGAGGCACAGGCGCTGGTCCCAGGGGCCATAGCGGGGAACGAAGTGCTTGTCGACATCGACTTCCGGCTTGAGCGCCCGGCGTACGAGGCCGGTGAGTTCGGCCTTCACGCGCTCCGGTTCGGTCCGGGTCCTGCGATAGAAATGCACGTCCCGCCTGACGTTGCGCCACCGCGTGACGGCATAGGCCAGCCGGTTCGGCAGGAATCTGGCGAGGAGGTTGGCGACCCTGTCCTCGCTCGGCCAGGAGACAACGTATGTCGGGGAACGCTGGACCATGACGACGTGGGCGGCTCCGGCCATCGTCAGTGCCGGTACCAGGGTCATGGCCGTCGCACCGGAGCCGATGACGGCAAACCGCTTGCCCCGGCAGTCCAGGTCTTCGGGCCAGAACTGCGGATGCACGATGGCGCCGGAAAACCGCTCCTCCCCCTCCCAGGCCGGCCGGTAGGGGTCCTCGTAGTCGTAGTATCCGCCGCACAGCAGAAGCATGTTGCAGGCCAGGCGGACGATCGTGTCGCCATGTTCGGCCTCGACGGTCCAGAGGGCTTCGCTGCTCGACCACGATGCCGCCGTCACGCGATGGCCGAAGCGGACATGACGGCGGATATCGAATTCGTCCGCCGTCTCGTTGATGTAGCGCAGGATCGACGGGCCATCGGCGATGGCCCGGGCTTCCAGCCACGGCTTGAAGGCATAGCCCAGCGTGTGCATGTCGCTGTCGGAGCGCACGCCCGGATAGCGGAAGAGATCCCAGGTGCCACCGACGGCCTGGCGGCTCTCGAGAATGGTGAAGCTCTTCGACGGACAGTGGCGCATGAGGTGCCATGCGCTGCCGATTCCCGAAAGCCCGGCGCCGACGATGACGACATCGACACGGTCGTCCGCCCGGTCCATGGTCTGCCTCATGGAGACTCCACCGCCGGGGCGCGGGCAAGGGTCCGCCCGCACTCTGCGAGTGTCCGTTCCGCCCCGTTGCCGATGATGCGGCGCATCAGGAGAAATCCGTGAAGCATGTCCGCATGCCCGATGGGCTCGACGGCGGCGTTCTCGGGTTTCCGGGCATGGGCCCGACCTTCGTCGCGCAGCGGGTCGAAGCCGCACACGGTGGCCGGGGGCTGGCCGGCAAAATCCTCAGTGGTGAGCACAGCGGTTTGTCGAAATCCGTCGCGTCGCGAGTGTAGCAGGCGACGTCCATGAGATCGAGGAACAAACCCTTCGAACGGAGGCGCATGGACCGGGTGTCGGCCCTCATGCCGGCATGGGGAGGAGCTGGTGGCGGAACTTCGGTCCATCCCGTTTCGGTGCGAGCCTGGTGACCGGAATCGATGTCCAACAAGCCGGTTCCGGTTCAGAAGTTCCCGAGATAGCGGTCGATCTCGACCGCGGTGATCTCGTCGGCCACCAGATCGCGTTCCCGTTCCGCCTGGCCGATCAGGATGGTGAGCCGGTCGTCGCCGAGGAGGTCCGCCAGGAACATCGATGCCCGCGCCCTTGCGATGGCGTCATCGATCGTGGTGGGCAACGGCTCGTGGCCGGACGACTCGTAGGCGTTGCCCGTGCAGGGCGCAGACGGTTCCAGTTCCCGCTCGATGCCGTCGAGACCGGCGGCGATCTGCGCGGCGATGAGGTAGTAGGGGTTGCAGTCGGCCGCTCCGTCGCGCACCTCGATCCGCATGGTCCGGGGAGAATGTCCGATGACCCGCAGGGCTGCGGACCTGTTGTCGTATCCCCAGGCGCTGTTGATCGGACAGAAGCTGTCGGGCCGCCGCCGGCGGTAGGCGTTGGGTGTCGTCGAGCCGATGAGGGAGATTTCCGCCATCCTGCCCTGAATTCCGGCCAGGTAATGGCGTCCCGGTGGCGAGAGCGTGCCATCCGGGCCATGGAACACCGCTTCGCCCTCCCGCCACAGGGAGTGGTGGATGTGGAGCCCGTTGCCCGCTTCCCCTTTCAGAGGCTTGGCCATGAATGTCGCGAGATATCCGTGCGCGTGGGAAATCTGCTTCACCATGCTTCTGAACACGACGGATCTGTCGGCTGTCAGCAGGGCCTCGTCATAGGCGATGTTCACCTCGACCTGTCCGGCGGCGTACTCCGGATTGGATTGCTCGATGGGAATGCCGATGGCGTCGAGGTGTCGGCGAATCGGGCCGACGACGTGGTCAAGCTCGGCGGCGCGGGTCAGGCTGTAGACCTGGATGCCGGTGTCCCTTGGCCGCCTGGTCTGCGGATCAAGGAGATGGAACTCGAGCTCGCTGCCGATGGAGATCCCGAATCCCATGGCCGATGCCCGGTCGAGAACATCGACGAGGACACCGCGGGGATCGATGGGAACGCGTGCGCCGTGGCTCTCCTCGACCCTGCCGAAGCAGAAACCGACGCCGTCCTCCCAGGGCAGTGGCACGACCTCGCCGGCCGGAAACATGTGACAGTCGTGGTAGCCGGTCTCCATGTTGCAGTAGGGCGTATCCCAGATGTCGCAGGTCATGTCGAAGGCGAAGATCGCGGCCGAGAGCGCGATTCCGTCACGCTGGACCATCGGCCAGCGGGCGGCGGGAACCCGCTTTCCCCTGAGGATGCCGTTGATGTCGCCGGCGCCCACGGCGATGGTGTGAACGCCATCGGGAAGGGGATTCACGTTGCCGCTCCTTCTCGTTCAGGGACGCTCGGCGACTTTAGTGAACGCAGGTACGCCGTTCAATCGCCATCACCCCGGGCCTTGCGTCTTGCCGAAAGGGTCAGCGGCAGCAGCAGGAGGTGAAAGACGAAGACGACGGCGGCAAGGCCGTGCGGATCCCACAGGTCCATTGCGAGGCCCGCGAGAGCCGGACCCAGGATGGACCCCGAACAGAACATCATCCCGAACACCGTTGTCGCCGACGGCAGGTCGGCGCCGCGAAAGCGGTCGCCGAGCAGCATCACCGCGATGCCGTAGTGGGCCGAGCGGATCCCTCCGAAGACCATGAGGTAGGCGATGAAGAGCAGGCCGCCGACATCGTCGATCCAGGGCAGTCCGGGAGTCGCGACGGCGCGCAGTTCGGGAATCCACGGCAGGACGAGCGAGGCCAGCGCCCCGGCCACGGTGAAGCAGGTGAGCAGAAGCGTGCGGTCGATCCGCGAGGCGAGCCAGGCGAGGAGGAAGGTCACCAGGGCGCCGCCCCATCCCTGCCATCCCAGCATGCGCGCCGAAAGCGCCTCGTCCAGACCGAGTCTCAAGCCATAGACCGCCATCAGCGCCATCAGCGCGCTTCCGACCATGCCGAACATGAGGTTGCCCACCATGGGCACGGGCGCCAGGCGGACATACTGGTGGAGCCGTGCCGAGGGGCGGTCGGCGGGCGCGATGCGCGTCCCGAGGGAGAGGAGGAGCGGCGCCATGACGAAGCAGATCATGATTCCGGCGGTGACGAACGGCAGCGTGCCCGCCGACCCCGTCTCGGCCAGCAGGAAGGGACCCGCGGCGAAGCCGGAGGCAACGGCGAACATGAAGATGCTGATGGTCCGGCCGCGGTTGCGGTCGTCGGACTCGTGGTTGAGCCACGTCTCCCCGGTGGTCCACATCATCGACTGGGAGGCGCCGAGCGCCAGGCGCAGGGGAAACCACAGCCAGACGTCGACGAAGAGGGCCATGAGCGCGATGGCGCCCAGGGCCAGCACGGCGCCGGCCATCATCAGCCGCGCCGGACCCAGGCGCCGCATGAGGGACGGCAGGACCGGCATGACGAAGAAGATGCCGGCCATCTGCACGGCGCCGCTCAGACCGATGAGCGAACCGCTGACGCCCCGCTCCTCGAGCACGAAGGAGAGGAGCTGCCCGGAATAGCTGTAGAACGTCGCCACCGCCGCCATGGCGGCGATGACCGCGGCAAGGCCCGTGCTGCGGCGGCGGGGAGCCGGCACAGGCCCTCCTGCGGGCTCGCTGTCCGCGACGGCGTCCCTGTCCATCCATTCTCCATTGATGGTGCCCGCGGGCGGGATTCACGCGGTGGAGTGTAAGGGAGGAGATTTGCGCAAGGGAAGTGGCTTGCGCACGCCGTCAGCCGGGTCTCCGCGCCCGCCGGACTTCGCAGCGATGGTCCCGCAACATGCCCCTTGCTGCCGGCCGGCGCGGGGCGGTTGCGCTCCTACCGGTCGTTTTCGCGGTGCATCAGGAAGACGGAGATCAGGATGAGGGTGATCGAGATGACGACGATGATGGTGCCCACGGCGTTGATCTCGGGCGTGATGCCGCGGCGAATGACGGACCAGATGTACATCGGAAGGGTGTTGTCCCGGCCCGTCAGGAAGAAGGTGACCGGGATCTCGTCGAACGAAAGCGTAAAGGAGATCAGCGACGAGCCGATGATGGCCGAGCGGATGTTGGGCAGCGTGACGTGCCAGAAGGTCTGCCAGGGCCTGGCCCCGAGATCGGCCGAGGCTTCCTCGATGCGCCTGTCGAAGCGCTGCAGCCGGGCAAAGACATTGGTGACGACGATGGCGGTCAGCGCCGTCCCGTGGCCGACGATGACCGTCCAGATGCTGAGATCCATCCCGACCGAGCGGAAGAAGGTCAGCATCGACACGCCGGTGATGAGCCCGGGCAGCGTGATGGGCAGGATGACGAGGCGGCGAAACACCGTCTTGCCGGCAAAGTCGTGGCGATCCAGCGCCAGCGCCGTCGGGATGCCGATCGCGAGGCATATCATGACGGCCGCCACGCCGACGAACACCGAGTTCCAGACGGCCGTCATCAGGTCCGAGTTGCCCAGCGCCCGGGTGTACCAGTCGAAGGTGAAGTCCTCGAGCGGCAGGCGCGTGATCGCGTTCGAGTTGAAGCTGAAGACGATCAGGGTGGCGATCGGGGTGTAGAGGAACGCGAGCACGCACAGGGCGGCGACGCCAAGGCCCGTCGTGCCCGGGTCCACGGGCTTCCTGCGCATGCCTGGGCGGTTCCGGGTGACGGCGGCCACGGGCGGTCTAGCCCAGGTTGATCCGGCCGATCCGCTCGAGCTTGTCGGAGGCCGTGATGATGCCGAGGACGATGAAGAGGAGGACGACTCCCAGGGCGGATCCCAGGGGCCAGTTCATGGCCATGCCGAACTGCGTGGCGACGACATTGGCGATCATGTTGGAGTAGGGCCCGCCCACGAGAATGGGCGAGATGAAGTCCCCGATCGAGAGTCCGAAGGTGAAGGTGAAACCCGCCAGCACCCCGGGCATGGAAAGCGGCAGCGTGATCTTGCGGAATGTCGTGAAGCGGGGGGCGCCGAGATCCTTGGAGGCGTCGATGAGGTTGCGGGGGATCTTCTCGAGGGAGGCGTAGATGGGCATCACCATGAACGGCGTGAAGATGTACGCCATGGTGACCACCATCGCGCCCTGGTTGTAGAGGAAGATGGTGGACGGCTCGTCGATGAGACCGATCCACATGAGGAAGGAATTGAGGATGCCCTCGCTCCCCAGGATGGTCTTCCACGTGTAGGCGCGCAGCAGGTAGCTGACCCACAGCGGCACGATCGCCGCCGTGTAGAGGAAGAGCCTCAGCCGGTTGGAGCGGATCTTGAAGGCCAGGAAGTAGGCGAGGGGGTAGCTCAGGAAGAAGGTGGTGACCGAGACCGCCAGCGCGATCCACAGGCTGCGCAGGAGCACCGTGAGGTACTGCGAATCGGCGATCAGCGTCGCGTAGTTGCCGAACTGGAAATCGGGCACGTGGAAGGGGAACTGGCGGGAATAGAAGCTGATCGAGAGCATGATGAGGTAGGGCACCAGCAGGACCGTGCCCCACCACAGCGCCGGTCCCGAGAACAGCGCCCAGAAATTCAGCACATGGCGCGTGCGCGGCTTCACGCCGCAGCCTCCTCGGCTTCCACAGCGGCGACCTCGGCGGTGTCGAACAGCCTCAGCGTATCGGGCGTGACGGCGCATGTCACCGTGTCGCCGACTCCGGGAAGGCCCGCGGTGGCGAGTCCGGTGTCGAGCTGCCGGTGGACCACCACCGGTCTCCGGGCGCCGATCTCGAGATCGATCCGCACGGTGCTGCCGCTGAAGAACAGCTCCCTGACGGTTCCCTGGAACGTGCTGGCGCCGTCCCCGGCCTGCGTGCCGTCCTCGAGCAGCCTGATCTTCTCCGGCCGCATGAACAGCGACATCGTGCCGCTGCCGGCGCGGGCGCCGTCAAGGCGGATCGCGAGGCTGCCGGCGCGCGCCACGATGCCTCCGTTCTCGCGTGTGACGCTCGCCGGGATCATGTTGGACGCGCCGAGAAACTCGGCGACATAGGCCGTCTCGGGATGGTCGTAGAGGTCCGTGGGCGTTCCTATCTGCTCGATCCGGCCCGCGTGCATCACCATGATGCGGTCGGACATGATCATCGCCTCGGTCTGGTCGTGCGTGACCATCACGAAGGTGATGCCGACCCGGTCGTGAATGTGCCGCAGCTCGACCTGCATGGTGTCCTTGAGCTTGGCGTCGAGCGCCGACATCGGCTCGTCCAGGAGCAGGATGCGGGGGTTGTTGATCAGCGCGCGGGCGAGCGCGATCCGCTGGCGCTGGCCCACCGAGAGCTGGGACGGCAGGCGCGCGCCCATGCCGGGCAGCTCGATCACCTCCAGCATGGTCCGCACCCTGTCGGCGACCTCGGCGCGTGCGACGCCGGCGATCTTCAGCCCGTAGCCGATGTTCTCCCCGGCCGTCATGTGCGGGAACAGCGCGAAGTCCTGGAACATCATGTTCACCGGACGCCGGTACGGCGGATCGTTCGTGATGTCGCGGCCGTCGAGCATGACCGAGCCTCTGTCGGGGTACTCGAACCCGCCGATCATGCGCAGGGTGGTCGTCTTGCCGCAGCCCGAGGGGCCGAGCATGGTCAGGTACTCGCCCTCGACGATGTCGAGCGACAGGTCGTCGACCGCCACCACACCGCCCCGGAACGACTTGGTGAGATGTCGCAGTTCGAGGATGCCGGTCATGACAGGCGCTTCACTGTGCCGCCCCGCCGGACGGCCGGGCTCGTCGGGGCCCGGCCGTGCGGCGCAGGCACGCCGTTACTGGGCAGCCTTGATGGCGTTCCAGGTGTTGATGTAGGCGTCGACCCGTGCCGGTTCCTCCCAGAGAACCAGCCCGTCGATGTACTTGAAGTCGGCCTGGTTGAGCGCCTCGAAGGTGGCCTCGTCGAGGCATTCCCGCAGCACGACCGGATTCGAGCCCGAGTAGCCGGTCACGCCGACGACGCCGCACTGGCCCCCCGGCGCTATCGCGTAGTCGAGCCACTCGTAGGCGCAGTCCTCGTTGGGAGAACCCTTGACGATCTGCCACGCGTCCGCCCAGCCGTCGGCCTTCTCGACCGGAATGTACTCGATCATCTCGATGCCTTCGTCGGCCAGCAGGGAGGACTGGTAGCCGCCCCACGTGTTCGAGACGATGACCTCGCCGTTGGCGTAGAGGTTGACGAGCTCGCCTGCGGTCGACCAGAACTTGCGGATGTGGGGCTTGAGGTCGATGAGCCTGTCGCGCACCTGGGCCAGCTGGTCGTCGGAGAGGTCGTAGACGTTGACGTCCGTGCCGAACAGCATGCGGGCGACGATGTAGATGTTCGTCTTGTCGTCCCACAGGCTGATCTTTCCGGAGAGCGACTCGTCTTCCCAGAACGCCGCGATGCTGTCGGGCGCGTCGTCGAAGCGGTCCGCGCGGTACATGAACGGGATCGATCCCCAGGTGAAGGGGACGCCGTAGATGCCGCCATCGTGGTTGACGCCGACGTGACCGCGGAACTGCTCGTAGATCTCGTCCCAGTGCCCGAGGCGGCCGACGTCGATTTCCTCGACGAGCCCCGCCTTCATCAGGATCGTGGTGGTGTCGACCGACGGCGAGACAAGGTCGTAGACCCCGCCGCCTCCGGCGAGCTTCGCCGGGAACTCGTCGTTGGAGCCGACGTAGGTCGGCGTCACCACGCAGCCCGTGGCCTCGGTGAACGGCTCGACGAAGCTGGGATCGGTGTAGCCTTCCCAGGTCAGGACGCTGAGTTCGCCTTCGGCATGGGCCGATGCCGCGAAGCCGATGGCAAGGGCCGCCGCGGCCGGCGCGATACTGGAAAGTTTCATGGGTTTGAGCCTCCTCCACTGTCTGGATTTTCGGGCGCCGTGCCGGCGGCCGGAAGGTCCGTCGCGTCCGGCCGCGACGGAAGTGGCGCTTGTACCACACAGGCGAGGACGATGGTAGATCAAGGCCGGGCGCCGCCGCTTTCTGGCCGGATTTTGCGTGACTTTTCCGCGATCCTCGCGCGCGGGCCGATCCGGCGTCCGTGTCCGCCGATTCTCCGCCGACGACCGTCCGGGGTCCGGACGATCAGCCTGTCATCCGGAAGCGAAGCGAGGACCGCCGCGGACGGTGTGCCGGGCGGCAAGGGTACCGGCGGGTTGCCGCAGGGACTATCCTTGGCCCGCAGGCGGAATGCGGGGCGCGTGTTGGAAAGCAATGTCTGAGGCGAAGCGGGAGTACCGCGTTGCGGTCGACGTCGGCGGGACCTTCACCGATCTGGTCCTCAGCGATTCCGGGTCGGGCGCGACGCATCAGGACAAGGTGCCGTCGACTCCGGGCCGGGCGGATGCCGTCATCGAAGGACTGGCGAGGATCGTCGCAGGCAGCGGCATCGGCCCGCAGGACCTCTCGCTGCTGGTCCACGGCTTCACCATCGGCACCAATGCCTTTCTCACACGAAGCGGCGCCAGGGTCGCGATGGCGGTGAGCAAGGGCATGCGCGATGTTCTCGAGATCGGCGATCAGCGGCGCCCCCATCTCTACCGCCTCAGCCAGGAGCGGCCGGCGCCGGTCGTTCCCCGTTCGCGCATCGTCGAGGTCGAGGAGCGCCGCGACGCCTTCGGCCGGGCGATCGTTGCCCTCACACCCGGGGAAATCGAGCGCGTGACCGGTCTGCTGGCGGCGATGGCGCCGGAAGCGGTGGCGGTCTGCCTGGGGTACTCCTTTCTCGACAGCGAATCGGAAGAGATGCTGGAGGACGCCGTCGCGGCGGCGCTGCCCGGCGTTCCCGTCTTTCTTTCCAGCAGGGTCAATCCCCAGATCGAGGAGTATCCGCGCGCCAACACCACGGCCATCGCCGCCTACGTGGGTCCGGTCGTCGGCCGCTACGTGGCGACACTCGACCAGGCGCTGGCGAGGGACGGCATCGAGGCGCCGCTTTGCCTGATGCGCAGCGACGGGGGCGTCGCGACTCCCGGGTCCGCGCAGCACAATCCGGCCGCCATGATCCTGTCGGGACCCGCAGGCGGCGTGATCGCCGGGGCGGCGCTGGCAAGGGGGGTCGGCGCCGGCAACCTCGTGACCTTCGACATGGGCGGAACGTCCGCCGACTTTTCCGTGATCGCCGACGGAGAACCCAGGGTGGTCACCGAACGCCGCGTCAACGGGCAGCCGCTGCGCCTGCCCACCCTCGATATCGAGACGATCTCGGCGGGCGGCGGATCGATCGCCCGGGTCGATCTCGGCGGCGCCCTGATCGTCGGCCCCGGCTCCGCCGGCGCGGATCCCGGTCCCGCCTGCTATGCCAGGGGCGGCCGAGAGGCCACGGTCACGGATGCCGCCCTGGTGCTCGGCATTCTCGATTCAGGCGCCTTTCTCGGTGGCGACTTGCCGCTCGACGACGCCCTGGCGCAGGAGGCGGTCGAGAGGCATGTCGCGGCGCCGCTGGGCCTTTCCCTTGCGGCTGCGGCGATGGGCGTCCTTCGCGTCGCCGTCGCCGGCATGAACCAGGCGATCAGGAAGCTCTCGGTCGAACGCGGTCTCGACATCCGGGAGTTCTCCCTTCTCGCATTCGGCGGCGCCGGTCCGATCTACGCCCCGTACATGGCGCGCGACCTCGGCATGCGCGAGGTTTTCGTCCCGACCCACCCCGGAGTCTATGCGGCCCAGGGCCTGTTGATGACGGACATACGCCATACCGCCCAGCGCGCGTTCCAGCGCCGCTTCGCAACGGTCCGCGAGGCGGAACTGACCGCGGCGTTCGCGAACCTGGCCGAAGGCCTCGGCGATGCCCTCGCCCGCGACGGCATCGATCCCGCCCGCCGCCGGTTCCGCTTCATGGCCGATCTGCGCTGCAGCGGCCAGTTTCATGAACTCCTGGTCGAACTCCCCGACCCCCGCACGCCCGGGTGGTGGAACGGCGAGGCGCTGGCGGCGGTGTTTCACGCGGCGCATGAACGCACCTGGGGCCACAGCGATCCGTCGGCCGAGGTCGAGTTCGTCAACCTGCGCGCCGAGGGACTCGGCGTGTTCGAGAGACCCGCCGACCCTGTTCTCGCCGCCGCCTCGTCCGAAGCGCCCCGGCCGGTTGCGAGGCGGCCGGTCTGCCTTGACGCCGACGAGGGATTCGCCGAGACAGCGGTCTACCGGCGCCAGGCGCTCAGACCCGGCCAGGGCCTTCGGGGTCCGGCGATCATCGAGCAGCGCGACACGACGACGGTCGTGCTTGGCGGGCAGACCGCCACGGTCATGGAGAACGGCATCCTCAGGCTGAGGGAGGCCGGCGGCAACATGCGAGCGGAGCAACGGCCATGATGAACGACGACACCGTGACGCGGGACGTCTTCCAGTCGCAGGTCGCGGGGATTGCCGAGGAGATGTCGATGGCGCTGCGCCGCGCCGCCTACTCCTCGATCATCTGGGACATGTACGACTACTCCTGCGGCCTCTTCACTCCCGATGGCGAAATGCTCTCGCAGGCCGAGACGGTTCCCGCGCAGCTCGGCATCATGTCGACCGCCATCGGCTACATGTTCAGGCGGATTCCGCGGGACACCTGGAAACCGGGCGACGTCATCGTCTGCAACGACCCCTACCAGGGCTGCACGCATACCCCCGACATCTGCCTCTTCAGCCCGGTGTTCCACGATGGAGAGCTGATCGCGCTGACGTCGACGATCGCGCATCACATCGACATCGGCGGCAAGGTTCCCGGATCGGAGGGGCCGGACAATCTCGAGGTCTTTGCCGAGGGGCTGATCCTGCCGCCGCTCAAGCTGATCGAGGAAGGGCATGCCAACCAGGCGATCTTCGCCATCCTGGCGGCCAATGTGCGCGATCCGCGCAGCTCCGCGGGCGATCTCAGGGCCCAGATCGCCGGTTGCCGCACGGGCGAGAAGAGGCTCGCCGAACTTGCCGGGCGCCATGGCAACGCGCGCTTTCGCGAGCTGTGCGGACAGTGCCTGGACTACAACGAAACCTACATGCGCCGGGCCATCGCGCAGCTGGGCGATGGAACGTGGCAGGCCGAAGTCGCGATGGAGGACGATGTCACGACGAGCGATCCCATCACGCTGAGAGCCGTCGTCGGGATATCCGGAGACGACATCACGGTCGATGTCTCGGCCAGCGACGATCAGCGCGCCAATGGCCTCAACTGTCCGGAAGCCTCGACGGTCTCGATGGTGCACTACGCCGTGAAGTGCGTTCTGGCACCCGACCTGACGCAGAATCAGGGCTGCGACCGGCCTGTGAACGTGATCACGCGGCCAGGATCGGTTCTCGACCCGGTGCGTCCCGCCGCGGTTTCGGTGCGCCACATCACCCAGCAGGCTCTCGCCGACGTGGTCTTGAAGGCGATGGCGCCGGCGGCGGGCGCGCATGCTTCCGCCGGATGCCACATATCGTTCCCGTGCTTCGTCCTCGGCGGCTTCGACGATCGTCCGGAGGCGGCGGCCGATGACGGCAGCCGGCCCTACTACCTGATATCCGACATCATCGGCGGCGGCATGGGCGGCGCCGAAGGCCGTGACGGCCTCGACGCCGTCGACAGCCATGGCGGCAACTGCGCCCTGCTGTCCGCCGAGATCATGGAAACCCTGGCGCCGCTGCGGGTCCTGAAGACGGAGCTTGCGGCCGGCTCGGGCGGAAGCGGTGCGTTTCGCGGCGGTCTCGGCATCGTCAGGGACTACCAGATGCTGGCCGAAAGCGGCATTCTCACCAGTTACTGCCAGCAGACCCGGCACGACACCGCCCCCTGGGGGTTCGCAGGCGGCGGGGCGGGCGGGCTCGCCGCGCTGATCCTCAATCCCGGGTCGGCTTCGGAGGAGAACCTGAAGAGCAAGGTTGTCGGACGGCTCCTGGGAAAGGGCGACGTCCTGCGCCTCGTCGGCGCCGGAGGCGGCGGCTGGGGCGACCCGTCCCGACGCGATGCGGCGGCCATGGCGCGGGACATCGAAGAAGGCTACACCCCGGAGGGACTGGCCGGAGCCTAAAGCCGCCCACGTTTCCGTCCGGCGGGCTTTGGCCGTAGATTGCGCTGGTGCGAGCGGGAGAATCCGATGCCGAGAGTGACCTTCATCGTGTGCGGCGGCCAGCGCGTCGACATCGACGCGCCGGAGGGGCTGTCCCTGCTCGAGATCGCGAGGGAGCACGACATCGACATCGAGGGCGCCTGCGAGGGATCGCTCGCCTGCTCGACCTGCCATGTCATCGTCGATGCGGAGGATTTCGAAAGGCTCGAGGAACCCACCGAGGACGAGGAGGACATGCTCGACCTCGCCTTCGGGCTGACCCGGACATCGAGGCTGGGCTGCCAGATCATCCTCACCGAGGAACTCGACGGGCTGACGGTGACCCTGCCGCTCGAGACCCGCAACATGCTTCTGGACTGAATCGGGCCTGCCCATGACCGCGTGCGCCAGGACGTCCCGCGCGATCGTCGCGATGTCGGGCGGCGTCGACAGTTCCGTCGTGGCCGCACTCCTGAAGGAGGAGGGTCACGAGACGATCGGGGTCACGCTGCAGCTCTACGATCACGGCGCGGCGACCGGACGGCCGGGCAGGTGCTGCGCCGGCGCCGACATCCGCGACGCCCGCCGGGTCGCGGCGGCGCTCGACATCCCGCACTACGTCCTCGACTACGAGGAGCGCTTCCGCAGTTCGGTGATGGAGAGGTTCGCCGACAGCTATCTCGCCGGCGAGACCCCGGTTCCCTGCGTGCTCTGCAACCAGGGCGTCAAGTTCTCGGATCTCCTCGAGACGGCGCGGGACCTCGATGGCGACTTCCTCGCCACCGGCCACTATGTCCGGCGTGTCGAGGGCGCGGGCGGCCCCGAGCTTCACCGCGGCGCGGAGGCCGCCCGCGACCAGAGCTACTTCCTCTTCGCGACGACACGCGGGCAGCTCGACACGCTGCGATTTCCGCTGGGCTCCATGACCAAGAAGGAGGTGAGGGCGTGCGCCGACCGCTTCCGCCTCGCGGTCTCGGCCAAGCCCGACAGCCAGGACATCTGCTTCGTTCCCCGGGGCCGCTACACGGACGTCATCGAGAGGCTGCGTCCGGGCGCCGGCGAACCGGGCGACATCGTCGCGCTCGACGGCACCGTGCTGGGCCGGCACGACGGCATCATGCACTTCACGGTCGGCCAGCGAAGGGGCCTCGGAATCGCCTCGGGCGAGCCTCTCCACGTGATTCGCCTCGATCCGGCGACCCGGCGGGTTGTCGTCGGCCCCCGCGAGGCGCTGCCCTCCCCGCTCCTGACCATGCGCGACGTCAACTGGCTGGGCGGCGGCGAGATACCGCAAGGCGGCATCGCCTGCAGCGTCCGGCTGCGCTCCTCGCAGCCGCTGGCGCCGGCCCGTGTCGTGCCCCTGGCGGACAAGAGGGCCAGGGTGGAACTCGCCGCCCCCGCCGAGACCATCGCACCCGGGCAGGCCTGCGTCATGTACGACGGCAGCCGGGTCCTCGGCGGCGGCTGGATCGAGAGGCAGCCCTCCGGCTGACTGGTCTGGTGCGCTCCGGACTCGCGATCCCGGGATAAGGGTCGTCTCGGTGGCCTGCCCGTCCCGCGCGGCGCCGCGTGTCTCGCCTTCGACCATGAGCGGATTGTCGGGGACGCGGCGGCGAGGGTCCGCGCCAGGCCGGGGCACACGGTGCCGGCCGCCGGAGTTCACGATCCTGCAACTGCGCCGGGTCTGCGAGACGATCCTCGGCCGCCCGCTGGACCCCGGCAACTTCCACCGCTACGTGCGCGCATGCGGCGCCCATGAACGGCGCGGCACGCCGGGCCTTCCGGGGCGGCCCCGCAAGAGCACTGCGCCACGGCCCTGACAGGCGCCGCGCGCCGGCTCACGCCAACGCTTCGATCGGCAGTTCGGGGCCGAACTCGCGCCACGGCGCCACCGTCAGCGCGGTTGGGCGATTCCAGCGGCATGGACGCCCCGGGGACGTCCGGAGCGGGTGTCCCGGCTCCACCTCCCTCGCGACGGAGCGGGGGTGGCGGATTCCATGATCGTGCGGAACCGCGGGTCCCGGCGGCCGGTCACGGGGACTGCCCGGAGCGCTTCACCGAACCGCCTGTTCGCGGCGCCTCCTCAGGCCCGTTCCAGCAGCGCCGCGATCCCCTGGCCGACCCCGATGCACATGGTGACGAGGGCCAGTCTCGCCTGCCTTTCGTGGAGTTCGAGGGTTGCGGTCAGGGCGAGGCGCGCACCGGACATGCCCAGAGGGTGCCCCAGGGCGATGGCGCCGCCGTTGGGATTGACGTGTTCGGCGTCATCGTCGATCCCGAGGTCGCGGAGCACGGCGAGGACCTGGCTGGCGAAGGCCTCGTTCACTTCCACGACATCGACGTCGCCGAGGGGCGTGCCGGTCTTCTCGAGCAGCCTGCGGGTGGCCGGGGCCGGACCGAACCCCATGATGCGGGGGGCGACGCCGGCGGTCGCCATGGCGACGAGGCGCGCGCGCGGCACGAGACCGTGGCGCTCCACGGCGTCCGTGCTCGCCACGATGAGGGCCGCCGCGCCGTCGTTCACGCCCGAGGCATTGCCGGCGGTGACGGTGCCTCCGGCCCGGAAGGGGGTCGGCAGCCTCGCGAGCCGCTCCAGCGTCGTTCCCGGTCGCGGATGCTCGTCCGCGGCGACGGTCACAGGCTCCCCCCGTGGCCGCGGCACGCTGACCGGCGCGATCTCCCGCGCCAGGCGGCCCGAACGCACGGCGCGCTCGGCGCGCGCCTGGGAGCGCTCGGCGAAGGCGTCCTGGTCGCCGCGGGACACGGCGAAGCGCTCGGCGACGTTCTCTGCCGTTTCGGGCATGGAATCCACGCCGAAGCGCTGTTCCATCAGGGGATTGACGAAGCGCCAGCCGATGGTGGTGTCCTCGACGTGCGCACGGCGCGAGAAGGCGGTCTCGGCCTTGGCGAAGACGAAGGGGGCCCGGCTCATGCTTTCCACGCCTCCGGCGATCGCAAGGTCGATGTCGCCGGCCCTGATGGCGCGCGCCGCGGTGCCGAGGGCTTCGAGGCCCGATCCGCACAGCCGGTTGACGGTCGCGCCGGGCACCGACTCGGGAAGGCCGGCGAGCAGTGCGGCCATGCGGGCGACGTTGCGGTTGTCCTCGCCCGCCTGGTTGGCGCAGCCGAGGATCACCTCTTCGATCGAGGCCGGATCGAGAGCCGGATTGCGCGCCACCAGCTCGCCGATCGGGCGTGCGGCAAGATCGTCGGGGCGCACCGCGGAGAGCGCCCCGCCGTAGCGGCCGATCGGCGTTCGCACGGCATCGCAGATCCACGCGTCACGTGTCATGGGGAGGACTCCCTGTCCGGTTTCGATGTCGGTGAACGGGGCTCCATACCCGAATGATACATCGGGCCGGGAACTCCGGATAACGATCGCCCCGGGCCCGCAGGCGACGGGCGGTCCGGGCAATGTGCTGGACCGCCGGGGGAATCCGCGGGATCATCGTTGCGACGGACTCCGGATAAGGGAGCCGGTGCCATGTCGACCGCCATCCGCATTCGTCCCCTGGCCGGGCATATCGGCGCCGAGGTCACCGGCGTCGATCTCGGCGACCTCGATGGGCGGGCCGTCGCCGCCGTCCGCGAGGCCTGGCTCGAGCACCAGGTGCTGTTCTTTCCCCGCCAGGGGCTTTCGCCGGAGAGGCTGGTGGAGGCCGCGTCCCGCTTCGGCGAGATCGATCCGCCGCACCCCGGACTCGAGCGGCACCCGGACCATCCCGACGTCATGATCGCGGCAAGCCGCCGGGGTGAGGGCGGCGCCAAGTACAACGCGATCTGGCACAGCGACGTCTCGTTCGACGCCGCGCCGCCGGCGGCCTCCCTTCTCCAGGCCGAGATCCTGCCGCCGGTGGGAGGCGACACGCTGTTCGTCTCCATGTACGCGGCGTTCGACCGGCTCTGCGAACGCCTCAAGCCGGTGGTCGAGGGCCTCGAGGCCATGCACGACGGCATCCCCAACTTCACGCCCTACCTGCTGGACCCGGGGACGCCGGACGGCCCGGAGCGGCTGCGCAGGCTGAAGCGCGAATCCCGGGGATGCGTCCACCCGGTGGTCATCCGCCACCCGGAAACCGGGCGCAGGGCGCTCTTCGTCAACCGGGCGTTCACCCAGCGGCTCCTGGGCCTGTCGGACATCGAGAGCCGCGGCCTTCTCGGTCTCCTCTTCGAGCACTGCGAGCAGGCCTCGTTCCAGGTGCGCTGGTCCTGGTCTCCCGGCGACATCGCCTTCTGGGACAACCGCTGCACGATGCACTACGCCGCCAGGGACTACGGGCTCGACGACCGGATCATGCATCGCGTGACGCTGAAGGGTGCGCGGCCTCTGGCGGCGTGAGGAACGGTCAGGACGGACCCGGCGGCACGGGCCCGCTGGCGGGAAGGGTCCCCTCGGCGTCGTGCTGCTCGCCGCCCTCGAGCGCCGGGCAGAAGACCGACAGGAGATGAAGGTCGCTTTCGGCGTGCATGGCGTGGCGGTCGTCCGGCCCGACGCAGTACATCGTCCCCGGTTCCATCGTCCAGGCGCCGCCGCCGGACAGCTCGGTCACCGTTGCGCGCCCCCCGAGGATGTAGTTCGCCTCCCAGTGGTGCCTGTACCACAGGGTGTTGCGGTTGCCGGCGGCAAGGTTGACGTCGCTCACGGTGAAGCCGACCCGGTCCTCCGCGAGGAGCATGCGGACCGTGCGCGCGCTGCCGCCCGCGACAATCCGTTCGCGGCCCTCCTCCCTGAGACCGGCGACGGACCTCACGAACATGCGCTCGCGGCCTTCCGGCACGGGGCCGGTCGGCGGGTAGGAGCCGTCGGCGTCGTGGGCCTCGTCGCCGTTGAGCGGCGGGGCGAAGACGCTGACGATGTGGAGCGCCTCGTCGGGCTCCACGAGGTGGCGGTCGCCCGGTCCGACCGTGTAGAGCGAACCCGGCGCCAGCGGCCAGCTGTCGCCGTTCCCGAGGTCCGTGACCCGGCCGGTGCCGGCGGCGATGTAGTTCGCCTCCCAGTGGTGCCTGTACCACAGCGTGGTGTCCATGCCCCGGGCGAGGCGGACGTCCGACAGGGTGAAGCCCATGCCGTCCCTGGCGGTCAGGAAGCGCGTCGATCGCGCCTTGCCCCCGCACAGCACCTTCCCGGCGCCGGCGGCGCGCCGCTCCTCGAGCGTTCGAACGAACATGTCATTCTCCCCCGGTGCGCCAGGCTTCCGGCACGGGACCGGTCGGCGGGTATGATCCGTCGGCGTCGTGGGTCTCGTCGCCCTCGAGCGGCGGATTGAAGATGCTGAGGATGTGGAGGGCCCCGCTGCTCGAAACGCGGTGGCGGTCCGCCGGACCGACGACGTAGAGCCAGCCCGGCCCGATGGACCACGCCTGCCCGGTCGTCCGGTCCATTACCTCGCCCTCGCCCGAGACCACGTAGTTCGCCTCGACATGGTGTTTGTACCAGAGGTCGCTCCCCTCCCTGCGGCCTGCGGCCCTCAGGTCCGAGATCGTGAAGCCTGCGCCGTCGCGCCGCGTGAGGTAGCGCCGCGCCTGTGCCGAGCCGCCGCCGAGGGCGACCGCGTCGAGGTCGGCGAAGCGCCTGACGAGGAATCGCGGCCCCTCCGGAACGTCCCCGGAGAGACCGGCGACGGTGACGATGGCTGCCGGTCCGTCGAGGGCCACGGCGATGCGGTCCGAAGGTCCCCGGCACCACAGGTCGCCCTGCATCAGCCGGTGGGAAGCGCCCGTATCGAGGTTGTCGAGGACGCCGGAGCCGCGCAGAAGGAGGTTCGCCTCGACGGCATGGCGGCCGGCGGGGGCGGGATCCGCGGCGCCGGCCGTCGAGAGGGCAAAGCCGCACCCGTCGGCCTCGCCGAGATAGCGCCGGACCTGCGCCAGGCCGTCCTCGACGGTCGCCCCGGCGGGCGCGATCACCCGCATGTCACGCCCCCTCCGGTCCGGCGGCGCTTCCGGCGATGCGCCGGGCGAGATACTGGCAGAACTCGAAGTTGGGCCGCTCCAGGTAGCTCAGGTGCCCGCCGCGGGCCAGACGCGCCTGCGTGCCCCTGAAGACCGCCTCGGTGCCGACGCGGTCCTCCTCGTTGACGGCGTCGAGGATTTTCTTGGCCTCGGCGACGTGCTCGGCGCCCCTTGGATCGTCGATGAAGTCGGGCGCCATGCCGCCGCCATAGAGGATCCTCACCCGGCCCGCGCCCTCGGGCTGCAGGCTCAGGTACCAGAAGTAGCCCGGGGTGAGCGTGATCATGTGGCTGGGATAGATCGTGATCAGCGCCGAGGTGCGGCGCCACTGTCCCTCGAGATAGCGGCAGTCCGGGTGGGCGTTGGCGAGGGGAAAGCCGGACTCCTTGGTGATCCAGTGGTAGTTGAACACCTCGCCGCCGGGCGGCATGGACATCTCCTCGACCCTCGACTGGTTGCCGATGGTCGGGCCGTGGAGCTGGAAGAGGTGGTAGCTCTCCATGAAGTTCTCGGCGAGAATCTTCCAGTTGGTCTGCCAGACATGCTCCTCGCGGAAGGTCTCCCGGTAGTCCTCGAAGCGGTAGCGGCGGGTGATGGTCCTTGCCACCGGCTCGAACAGCTCTGCCGGAGAGGCGATATCCGGGTTGAGCGTCAGGTAGATCCAGCCGTCCCACAGCTCGCAGCGCACGGACGGCAGGCAGTAGTCGGCCTTCCGGAAGCCCGGGCTCGGCTCCATCCACGGGGCGTTGCGCAGGCGCCCGTCGAGGCCGTAGGACCAGGCGTGGTAGGGACAGGTTATGATACGCCGGTTGCCCCGTCCCCGCAGCAGCGTGCTCATCCTGTGCAGGCAGACGTTGGAGAACGCGCGCACCGTTCCGCCGCCGTCGCGCACGATGAAGACGGGCTCGCCGGCAAGCTCGAAGGTGAGGTAGTCGCCGGTCTTCGCGATGGCATCCGCGCGGCCGGCGCAGATCCACTCCCTGCGGAAGATCTCCTCGAGCTCGAGTTCGAGAAACGCCTGCGACGAGTAGATCGCGGGAGGCGCTGCCCGCGCTTCGCCGAAGGGCCGCTCCGCGCGGTCCTTCAGGTCGTCGAGGAGCGCGTCGATCGGTGTGCCGCAAGTCGCCAACGAGACCGTTCCGCCCGGATGCCGGGGGTCATCCTAGCCCATCTTTAACATTGAGTGCAAAAAGCGAAGCAAAGTCAGTGGGGTAAGATTCGGAGTGGCACTACAAGTGGGATCTTTCGGCTGACAAGCCGCTCATCGGGCTCGGCCGGGATGGGGCGTCAGACGACGGTCTTGCGGACGTTGCGCGGCGGCGGGGCGATGCCCATGGCATGATAGAGGACGGCCTGCTGGTCGTCGGCCAGTGCCGTCTTGCGCACGTGCAGGGTCCTGCCGTCCTGGCGGGTGAAGGTGGTGGTGGTGCGCTGCAGGGGCTGGAGGGCATGGCGGATGGAGGTCCAGTTGTCCGACGCGCCGGCCCGCTTCATGCGCGAGCGCAGGAGCTGCACGGCCTGGTAGGCAAGCACGGAGATGAAGAGGTGGCCGTCGGCACGGCGCTGCTTGTGGTGGAAGATGGGGCGCAGGCCGAGTTCGGACTTGAGCGAGCGGAACACGGCCTCGACGTCGGTGAGGGTGACGTAGGTGTGCCACAGGGTCTCGGCATCGAGCTCGAGGATGTTGGAGCGCAGGCAGTAGACCCCCGGGTGGCTCATCATGGATCCCTCGGCCGGCTTGAGGGTCCAGGAGATGGCGACGGCCTTGCTGCCGCCGTCATCGGGGGTGACGGTGACCTCGTAGTGCCGGGCGACACGGCGGTTGGCCTTCTCGAGGCGCCCGATGCGGCGCTGGACGTGGTCGAGACCTTTGCGGGTACGGGGCCTGGAGAGACCTTCGTGGAGCTCCCTGAGGCCCTCCTGGAAGCGTCGCTGGAAGCGCTCCAGGATGCCCCGTTCCTTCGTCTCCCGGGCCTTCGAGTGACAGCGCAGGAGAACCTCCCGGTAGGGCGTGCCGTCGTCTTCCTCGCCGTCGGCCTCTTCCGTGTAGACATCCACCGTCTGCCGGGACGAGGTCGTCACCCTGGTGATCTCCCTGGCGCTGTCGAAGACCCGGGCGGCGTCGCGGGAGACCACGAGATAGCGGTAGCCCTCCTGGCGCAGCCAGGCGAGGTTGGCCTTCGTGGCGATGCCGCGGTCCATGACGACCACACCCCCCTCGGGCGCCCCCAGGGAGGCCAGCATCGCGCCCAGCGTATGAGCCTCGGTGACGTTGCCGGCAAAGACGCTCGAGCGGCGGACAAAGCCCGAGCCGTCGAGAACCAGGCCCAGGGTCAACAGGGGCGCATCCGTGCGTCCCTCCTTCGAATGACCCCGCCTGGCCTTGGGCTGTGCCGAGGCCTGGCCCTCAAAGAAGGTGTTGGTGAGATCGTAAAGGGTGATCGTCGGCGTCAGGCCGAAGAGGCCCTCCACCGTGCCGAAGACATGGTCCTCGATCTCTTCCCGGTGGGCGAGAAGCCTGTCCGAGGCCCGGTAGAGCGCCATGTCGCTGACGCTGCCGAAGTCGAAGCCCAGCATCTCGCCTGCCGCACTCGTGGTCCGCAGCCAGCGGTTGGTCTCGCGTTCCGAGCCCGGGTGCGCCATGCGGGCGATGATGGATCCCAGGGCACAGCAGCGCTGGCGCCGGTTGAAGCCCAGCTCGTCGAGGAGGGCGCCGAGGCCCAGCATCTCCAGGGCCTGCCATGCGGCATGCTCGACGCCGATGGTGCGCCCGTCCATGTCGCAGGCGGATCCGACATCGACGGTCTCCCAGTCCTCCCCGGCCGTTTCCCCGCCCTGGCGCTCCAGCAGGCGCGCGGCGATGCGCCGGGCCTCGGCCTCGATCTCGGCAGGCAGAGGCTCCAGGGAGAGTGACGGCTGGCCCTTGAGCAACTCCTCGATGCGTTCGCACAACAAAGGCCAGGCCTGGCGCTCGATGGCGAAGTGCCGGCCCAGGTTGAGCAGGGTCCTCTGGCGCACCTTGCCGTTCTCGCGGCGGTTCTCGACGAGGCGCTGCGAGAGCCGGGCGGAGCCGTCCCTTGCGGTGCCTGTCCTGGTGGCGCGGATGAACATGTACGGCACTGTAGGGCCCCGGAGGAGCGGCGCAAGACCGCATCGCAAAAAGATGGCACTACAACGGTCATCCGGGCATCACCCCGGATCGGTCGCGTGTGCCAACTCGTTGTTATCACACGTCATTCATGAAACGCCGTCGGCACCATGACACGCAAAATCCGCCAAATCACCCCTTGCAGGTGGGGAAAACGTTAAAGATGGGCTAGCCGCAGCGCCGCGCCCGGGGGAAGACGTTCGCGCGCTCCCCGCCGGAGGAGATCACGACCTTGACTTGGCGGACGCCGGCTTCTATAGGTTGCCGCCCTTTCCGGCGGAGTAGCTCAGCTGGTAGAGCAGGGGAATCATAATCCCTGGGTCGGGGGTTCAAGTCCCTCCTCCGCTACCACCTCCTCGATCCTGCCCCAGGACAGCCGCGCCGAGGTTGTAAAGGGCCTTCTTCAGGCGGGGATCGTCGACGGTCCCGAGAAGGCGATCGAGGTACGCGGCCTGCGCCGCGGTGAGCGGCGGCACCGTCCGGCGCTGCGGAACCGGTTCCTGCGCGACGTGGCCCTGTTTCAGCCTGAGGCGCCCGACCACCTCGCCATCGGCGCTGCCGTAGAAGGTGGCGATGCGCTCGAGGATCACCGGCTCGAGGTGCTGGACCACGGGGGCATGGGACGGAGTGACGAGGACGGTGAGGACGCCGCGGGCGATGCTCAATGGCCGGCAGTGGCGCGCCAGGTCCTCCCCGACGATGTCGGCCCAGTCCGTGATCACCCGAGCCCGCGTGAAGCCCCTGCGCCTGAAGGCGCGTTCCGCGGCTCCGGGGAGGATCTCGGCCACGTTGCGATAGGCCCTGTTCGACGGGCGCGCGCGGGGCTTCCTTGCGGCTGTCATCGGCGGACCATAGCGCAACGGCCGCTGAAGGTCTGTGCGTGAACCGGGCCGGCGACCTCGTCCTGGCGTGGTACGACCGCCATGGCCGGGATCTCCCGTGGCGCACGGCCCGGCGCGACCCCTACCGCGTCTGGCTGGCGGAGATCATGCTGCAGCAGACCACCGTGCAGGCGGTGATCCCCTACTACCGTCGGTTTCTCGAGCGCTGGCCGACGCTGGCGGACCTGGCGAAGGCCCGGCGCGACGATGTCCTCGCCGAGTGGGCGGGTCTTGGCTACTACGCCCGCGCCCACAGGCTCCATGCCTGCGCCGTCCAGGTGACGGAGGAGTTCGCGGGCCGCTTCCCCGCGACCGTCGAGGGTCTGCGCCGGCTCCCCGGGATCGGCGACTACACGGCCGGAGCGATCGCCGCGATCTCCCGGGGCGTGCCGGTGGCGGCGGTCGACGGCAACGTCGAAAGGGTCATGAGCCGCTTCCTCGGCATCGAGGACCCCGTTCCCCGCGCAAGGTCGGCCATCCGCGGGGCCGTCGAGGCGATGATTCCCGAAGGCCGGGCCGGCGACTTTGCCGAGGCCCTGATGGATCTCGGGGCGATGGTGTGCACGCCCCGGGCGCCCCGCTGCCCGCGGTGCCCGCTGGCGGGCGCCTGCGTCGCGCGGCGGCGGGGCATCGCCGACCGCCTGCCCCGGCGGCTCCCCCGGGCCCGGCGGGGCGAGCGCCACGCGGTGGCCTTCTGGCTCGAGAGCGAGGACGGCCGCGTGATGCTGCGGCGCCGGGACGAGGCCCTGCTCGAGGGCATGCTGGAGGTGCCGTCGACCCCCTATCGGGAGGGCGCCTGGACGCTGGCCGAGGCCGTCCGTCATGCGCCGGCCTCCGGCGGCTGGACGCTCCTGCCGGGCACCGTCAGTCACGGATTCACGCATTTCACCATCCATTTCCGCGTCGCCTGGCAGCGCACCGCTCCGGGAGGCGGCGGCGGCTGGTACGCCCTGGAGGAGCGCGGTCGCCTGGCGCTGCCGGCGATGACGCTGCGGATCATCGATCACGTGCGGGCAACGACGGCGGCCACCGGACGGAAGGAACGGCGGTGATGGGGCGTGGGCCCCAGCGCCTCGAGGGCCCGTCGGTGCTCCGGCGTGCCGTAACCGGCGTTGCGTTCCCAGCCGTAGCCCGGAAAGGCGCGCGCGAGATCGGCCATCAGGCGGTCCCGCGTCACCTTGGCGACGATGGAGGCCGCCGCGACGGAAAGACTCCTGGCGTCTCCCCTGACGACGGCGGTCGCCGGACAGGCAAGAAGCGGTGCGCGGGTGCCGTCGACGAGGACGTGGGCCGGCGCGACCCCGAGACCGCCCACCGCCCGGCTCATGGCGAGCATGGTCGCTTCCAGGATGTTGAGGCGGTCGATCTCGTCGCTCCCGGCAAGGCCGACGCCGGTCGCCGCCAGGGCGTTCAGCTCCTCGTGGAGGGCCTCCCTCCTGGCCGGGGACAGTGTCTTCGAATCGTTCAGTCCGGCCGGAATCCGCGCGGGATCGAGAACGACGGCCGCGGCCACCACCGGTCCCGCCCAGGGGCCCCGCCCGGCCTCGTCGACACCGGCGACGGGCCGGGGCAGGCGGCGTTCGAACTCGAGGTCAGGGACGGACGTCATCGCCGCCGCTCCCCGACCGGTGGTCCGGCAGCCGTAGCGCCTGCTTCCCGCGCCACAGGCCGATCCTGCGCCGGGCGGCGAGAATCGTCCAGGCGATGCCGCGCCGGACCCCCGACGAGGCGACGGGATAGAGTCGCGAGATGAGTTCGCGCAGGGTGTCCGCGCTGGCGGCGAGCCGCTGGATCCTGCGGGCGCTGTCGAGCCATACCGGGCTGATGATGAGACTGAGCGCGATGATGGCGACGAACAGGCGGTAGCCCTCCTGGTCGATGGCGCCGGTGGCAAGGCCGAGCGCCACCAGCACGAAGGAGAACTCGCCGACCTGGCCCAGCGCCACGCCGCCGAGCCACGCGCGGGGCCAGGGCTCCTTGAGGAAGCGCAGGATGGCGACGTTCATCGCGGTCTTGCCGAGTGTCACGAGCACCAGCAGCAGAAGGATTTCGCCGATGTTCCGCCAGATGAAGGCGACGTCGATCAGAAGGCCGATCGAAAGGAAGAAGACCATGACCAGGACGCCCTGGATGGGCAGGGTGACGCGCAGGAGCGTGGCGCGGTCCGTGCTGTTGCCCAGCACCAGCCCGGCGAGGAAGGCGCCGTAGGCCGTCGACATGCCGAAGAGGCCGCTCAGGGCCGCGGCGCCGAAGCACAGCGCCATCACGCCGACGGCGATGAGGTCCGCCTGGCCGCGGGCGAGCACCGCCACGGGAAAACCGATCTCGCCCCTGCGGCCGAGGAACCAGAGCAGGATGACGAGGATGAGAACGGCGCCGATCGCCGGCATGAAGGAGTTGAGCGTGAGCGCCTCCTCGGTCCCGGTGGCCGAGACGAACAGCATCATCGGCACGACCGCGAGGTCCTGGGCGATGAGGATTCCGATGGCCCGCCGGCCGACGTCGCTGCCGATCTCCCCGACGTCCTCGAGGAGCTTGATGGTGACGGCCGTCGACGAGAGCGCGACGCCGAAGCCGACGAGGACGCTGCTGGCCCATGGCCAGCCCAGAGGCCAGGTGACGACCAGGATGACGGCCACGGCGATCAGGATCTGCAGCCCAGTGGCCAGGAAGGCGAAGCGGATGACGGCCCGGAAGTTCGAGGCGTCGAGTTCCATGCCGATGCTGAAGAGGAGGAGCAGGACGCCGAGTTCGGCGAGGAAGCGGATCTGCTCCTGGTTGCCGACGATGGCCAGCACCGAGGGGCCGAGAACGGCGCCGGCGAGGATGTAGCCGACGATGGCCGGCTGGCGGAAACGGCCCAGCAGCAGGCCGCAGGCCAGCGCCGCCGTGACGACGACGGTCAGATCGGTCAGCTGATGGCTGTGCTCCATGGCCCGAGCGTAGCACGCCGGGGCGCTCAGAGAGGGTCGTCGAACAGCGACGGCTGGCGGTCCGGCCTGGCGAACTTCGACGTGTCGAGCGGCAGGGAACGGCGGTCGAGACCCAGGCGCCGGCGCGCCACGGCGAACCGCCGGCCGATCAGTTCCGCAACGGGTCCCGTCCCCGTCATCCGCCGCCCCCACTCGGAATCGTAGTCCCTGCCGCCGCGGCACTGCCTGACGAGGCTCATCACCCGTTCCGCGCGGTCGGGACAGGCGGCGTCGAGCCACTCGCGAAAGAGACCGGCGATTTCCAGCGGCAGGCGCAGAAGCGTGTGGCTCGCGCTCGTGGCGCCCGCCTGGCGGGCGGCCTGGAGGATCGACTCCATCTCGTGATCGTTCAGACCGGGAATGACGGGCGCCACCATGACCCCTGTGGGGATGCCCGCGGCGGCGAGGCCGGCGATCGCCTTGAGACGCCGGGCGGGTGTCGGCGCCCGCGGCTCCATGCGCCGGGCAAGGCCGCGGTCGAGGGTGGTAACCGACAGCCACACCCTGACGAGCCCCCTGCCGGCCATGGACGCCAGGATATCGGCATCCCGCTCGATGAGCGCCGACTTGGTGACGATCCCGCACGGGTGACGGTACTCCTCCAGCACCTCGAGAACCTGCCGGGTGATCCCGTGGTGGCGCTCGATGGGTTGGTAGGGGTCGGTGTTGCTGCCCAGGGCGATGACCGCCGGCCGGTAGTCCGGGCGGTCGAAGGCGCGGCGCAGCAGGAGGGCGGCATCGGGCTTCATGACGAGCTTCGTCTCGAAGTCGAGGCCCGGAGACAGGCCGAGCCAGGCGTGCGAGGGCCGCGCGAAGCAGTAGATGCAGCCGTGTTCGCAGCCGCGGTAGGGATTGACGGAGCGGTCGAAGGGGAGATCGGGCGAGGCGTTGCGGGCGATGATGCTGCGGCTGGAATCGACGGTGACCTCGGTCTCGAGGCGCGGCGGCTCCTCGTCGACGGTGTCCCAGCCGTCGTCGAAGGCCTCCCGCGTGAACGGTTCGTGGCGGCCCGTGCGATTGCTGACGGCGGCCCGGCCCTTCACCCGGCGAAGGTGGGTTTGATCATGATCCATGCCGGAACAATAGCAGAACAAAGAGGCTCGCGAAAGCCCCGGCGCATCCGGCTACAATGGGGCCATGGAGCGGCTTTCCGTCATCATCCCCGCCCTCGACGCCGAAGCCCGGATCGGCGAGCTCCTCCGCCGCCTCGAGCGAGGCGGCGCGCCGCCCGCGGAGATCATCGTGGTCGACGGGGGATCGCGCGACGGCACCGTGGAGGTGGCGCGCCGCATGGGGGCCAGGGTCGTGACGGCAAGGCGCGGGCGCGGCACCCAGATGGCCGCCGGCGCCGCTGCCGCGGGCGGCGGCTGGCTTCTGTTCCTCCATGCCGACACCGTTCCGGGGGCTGCGTGGAGGGAGGCGGTCGGGGACTTCGTGGCACGCCGGGAGAACGGCCGCCGCGCCGCCGTCTTCCGCCTCCGCTTCGACGATCCCCGGCCCCGGGCGCGGCTCGTGGAATGGCTGGCGGCGAAGAGGAGCCGGATCCTCGGGCTTGCCTATGGCGACCAGGGGCTGCTGATCTCGAGACGGTTCCACGACGAGCTCGGGGGTTTCAGGCAGGTCCCCATCATGGAGGATGTCGACATGGTGCGCCGGATCGGCCGCCGCAGGCTCGTCACCCTCGACTGCGAGGCGACGACGAGCGCCGAACGCTACAGGCGCTCGGGCTACGGGCCGCGGATGGCGCGCAACCTGCTGTGCCTGGCCTGCTACTATGCCGGCATGGCGCCGTCGCGCATCGCGAGACTCTACGGTTGAAGGCCACCCGCAGCGTCGTCGTGATGGCGCGCCGGCCGCTTGCCGGCGCGGTCAAGACCAGGCTTGCCGCGGATGTCGGTCCCGGGTGCGCGCTGGCGGTCTACAGGCTCATGCTGAAGCGCACGCTCAGGCGCGTCTCCGCAGGACCGTGGCGCACCGTGGTGGCGGCCACGCCGGCGGGCGGCCGCCACCGGAGCTGGGCACGGGGCCTGCCGGTCATCGCCCAGCCCCGGGGCGGTCTGGGCGAACGGATGCAGGCGGCATTCGACGCCATGCCCCACGGACCCGTGGTCATGGTCGGCACGGACATCCCCGGCCTCAGGCGGCACCATGTCCGGCGCGCCTTTCGCGCGCTCGGCAGCCACGACGCGGTGTTCGGACCCGCCCTGGACGGGGGCTACTGGCTGGTCGGCCTCGGCCCGCCGCTGCGCGGGCAGGGCATCTTCCGCGATGTGCGCTGGTCGACGCGCCATGCCCTCGGCGACACGCTTGGCGCCATTCCCGGCGCCTTCAGCCACGCCCTCATCGACACCCTCCACGACATCGACACGGCCGCCGACCTCGATCGGTGGTTGAGCACGGGCGACACATGTCTGTAAGGTTGGTGCGCGTCGGGGCCCGGAGCCCGCGATCGCTCGTTGATCACGATGAAAGGCCCGCCGGGCCAACGGGAGGTCAGGTTATGAGCATGAACAGGATTTCAGGCGCCCTTGCCGGCGCCGCGGTGGCGTTTTCTCTGGCAGGTTCCGCATTCGCCGATCACGGGGATACGGTGACCGTGGCCTATTTCCTCGAGTGGCCGACCGCCAACCAGGTGGCGCAGGTCGAGAAGACCTACGACGAGGCCATGGGCGTCGACGTCGAATGGCGCGCCTTCGGCAATGGCAACGAGATGACCCAGGCGATGGTTTCGGGCGACGTGCAGATCGCCTACAGCCAGGGCTTCGTGCCGTTCGTCGTGGGCGTCTCGAACGGCGCCCCGCTGAAGCTCGTCGGCATCGCCGTCACCTACGCGGAAAACGACCTGTGCATCATTCGCGAGGATGCGGGCATCACCCAGGAGAACGCCTCGGACCTCGAGGGCATGAAGGTCGCCACGCCGATCGGCAATGTCACGCACTACAAGCTGCTGCGCACCCTCGACCACCTCGGCGTCGACGCATCGAAGGTCGAGCTCGTGCAGATGAACCCGGCCGACGCCGCCGTCGCGCTCATCCGCGGCGATGTCGTCATGGGCTGCGCCTTCGGCGGCGCCATCGATCGCATGAAGGAAGTCGGCTTCCCGCTGATGACCGGCGCCGAGCAGGAAGCGGTCGGCATCAACACGTTCGACATCGTGACGGTGACGGCGGACTTCGCGTCCGAGCACCCGGATCTCGTGCAGACGTTCATGGATGTCACCGAGGCCGCCAACGACGCCTACAAGGCCGACCCGTCGGCCGCGCTGGCCACCATCGCCGGGGCCGCGGGCATGGACGAGGGGGCGACCGAATCCATGCTGGCGAACTTCGGCTTTCCGAGTGCGGCCGAGCAGAAGGGCGAGAACTGGCTCGGCGGCGGCGTCCAGGCGATGACCAAGGGAGTCGCCGACGTCATGGTCGGGGCCGGCAACATGGAAAGCTCCCTCGACGACTACTCGGGGTTCGTCGACGACAGTTTCCTGTGATCGTCAAACCGGTGGCGGCCGGGCGGCAAGCCGCCCGGCCGCCACACCCGGGTCCGCCAGCTCAGGAGGGGAGTGTGACGTGACGGACGAAACGGGGATCGCGATCGACGGCATCTCCATGGTCTACACGCTGCCCGGTGCCGAGGTGCACGCGCTCAGCGACATCACGCTGGACATCCGCAAGGGCGAGATCATGAGTGTCCTCGGGCCTTCCGGCTGCGGCAAGACGACGCTTCTCAACATCATCGCGGGCTTTCTTTCTCCCACCCGGGGCGAGGTCCGCGTCGCCGGCAAGGCCGTCAGGGGACCGGGGGCGGACCGCGGCATGGTCTTCCAGCAGGGCGCCCTGTTCGAATGGCTCTCCGTCTCGCAGAACATCTCCTTCGGCCCCAGGATGGCCGGACGGTCCGGCTCGGAAACGGCGGACAAGGTGCGGCATTTCCTCGGGATCGTGGGCCTGCAGGATTTTGCCGACAAGCCCGTCTACCAGCTCTCGGGCGGCATGCAGCAGCGTGTCGCCCTGGCCCGCTGCCTGGCCAACGACCCCGACGTCATTCTCATGGACGAGCCGCTGGGCGCCCTCGACGCCCTGACGCGCGAGAAGATGCAGGGTCTCGTTCTCAGGCTGTGGAAGGAGACCGGCAAGACGATCCTCCTGATCACGCATTCGGTCGAGGAGGCCCTGTTTCTCGGCGAGCGCCTCATCGTCATGGCGCCGAGACCCGGGCGCATCGAGAAGGAGTTCCGCCTGCCGTTTCCCGAGCGCGCGCTGGCGACGCCGGCGCGGGACGTCAAGGCCGGCACCGATTTCGTCGAGGCCAGGGAAGAGATCCTCTCCATGATCTGGGGCATGGAGGAGGAGATCATGGGCGAGAACACCTGATCTGGGGAGGCAAGGCGGTGAAGGACAGGAAGCCTTCCGGCATCGCGATCTGGCTCGGCCTGGCGGACAACTCGTTCACCCGGCAGAAGACCGTCAAGTTCGGCGACGCCTCGGCGGTCAACTCGGGCCGCTTCTATTCGCTGGCGACCGTCGCCGTCCTCGTCGTCCTGTGGATCATCGCCTCGGTCCTCGATCTCGTGGAGCCGTTCTACTGGCCCTCGATCACGGGAACCTGGGAGCGGCTCGTCAAGCTCCTCGGCGAGGGCTTCCGCAACACGGCGCTGTGGGACCACGTGGGGATCAGCGTCTACAGGGTGCTCTCCGGCGTCTTCTACGGCGCGCTGGTCGGCATCCCCCTGGGGTTCGCCATGGGCCTGTCGTCGATCGGGCGGGGCCTCTTCGATCCGGTCGTCGAGTTCATGCGGCCCATTCCGCCGCTGGCGCTGATCCCGCTGGTCATTCTCTGGTTCGGCATCGACGAGTTCGCCAAGATCTTCCTGCTCTTTCTGGCCTCCCTCTTCATCATGACGATCGCCGCCCGCTCGGGCGTCTCGAGCGTGCGGATCACCAAGGTCCACGCCGCCTACTCCCTGGGTGCCTCGAAGCTGCAGATCCTGCGCCACGTGATCCTTCCCAACGCCCTGCCGGAGATCTTCACCGGGCTGAGGACATCGATGGGCGTGTGCTGGGGAACGGTGGTCGCCGCCGAGCTGGTGGCCGCCGACAAGGGCCTGGGCTCGATGATCATGATCGCCAAGAACTTCCTGCAGACCGACACGGTGGTCATCGGCATCATCCTGATCGGTATCATCGGCTACATCATCGAACTCATCATGCGCCGGCTCGAACGGTGGCTGATCCCGTGGAGGGGCAAGGGCTGACAGGGCCCTGTCCCCCGATGGCGCCGAAGGCCCGTCAGCCGTCCGGCGCCCCGACCACCCGTCCCGGGTTGAGGATGTTGCCGGGATCCAGCGCCTGCTTGAGGGTCGCCATGAGCGCGAGCTCGGTCTCGTCCTTGTAGGCGGCCATCTGCCGCAGGCGCAGCCGGCCGATACCGTGTTCGGCGCTGAAGGAACCGCCGAAGGCCACCGCCAGCCCCTCGATGATGTCGTTGACCTCGTGTTCGCGCGCCAGCAGCCGCGCGGCGAGCTCGGGCGGATCGGCGAAGAGGTTGACATGCATGTTGCCGTCGCCGAGGTGGCCGTAGGGTACCAGCCGGGCCTCCGGCACCGAGGACGCCATGGCCCGGGTGACCTCTTCGAGGTAGTCCCCGACCGAGCCGACCGGGACGGAGACGTCGTGGCTGATGCTGCCGCCCATCATGGCCTGGGCCTGCGGCATCTCCTCGCGGATGCGCCAGAACGCCCTTGCCTGGGAGGACGATTCGGCGAGAGCGGCGTCGCCGAGGAGACCCGCCTCGAGGGCGCCGGCGAGTTCGTCCTCGATCGCGGCGCGCAGCGCGCCGCCCGAAGCGCCGGAGGACGCTTCCACGAGGACGCAGGCCGGGTGGCGGCCGGCGAGCGGCGGCCGGTTGGCGGGGAGGTTGGCGAAGGTCATCGCCAGGGCGGCATCGGACATGTACTCGAACGCCGTCACCGAGCCTGCGGTGGCGTCCTGCAGGCGCGAGAGAACCTCGAGGGCGTCGTCGGGACCTGGCACGCCGAGCCACGCCGTCACCTCCTCGCGCGGCAGCGGCCAGAGCTTGAGAACCGCCGCCGTGATGATGCCCAGCGTGCCCTCGGTCCCAAGGAAGAGCTGCTTGATGTCGTAGCCCGTGTTGTCCTTGCGCAGGCGCCGCAGTCCGTTCCAGATCCGTCCGTCGGCGAGCACGATCTCGAGGCCCAGGACATGGTCCCGGGCGTTGCCGTAGCGCAGTACGTTGGTGCCGCCGGCGTTGGTCGAGAGATTGCCGCCGATCCGGCAGCTTCCCTCGGCTCCCAGACTCAGAGGATAGAGCCGGCCGGCGGCCCTGGCGGCCTCCTGGATGGCGGCGAGCACGCAGCCCGCCTCGACCGTGATGGTGTTGTTCACCGCATCGATCTCGCGGACCGCGGTCATGCGGTCGCAGCTCAGGACGACCTCGTCGCCCGTGCGGTCGGGAACGCCGCCGCCGACCAGCCCGGTGTTCCCGGCCTGGGGCACGACGCTCACGCCGGCGGCGGAGCATCGCCTCATGATCGCGGCCGTCTGGGCGGTGTCGGCCGGGCGCAGCACGAGCGGCGAGGCGCCCGGCCACTTGCGGCGCCAGTCGCGCACATAGGGCGCGACATCGTGGCCGTCGCAGAGCCACCCGGCGGCTCCCACGATGTCCTTGAGGTCCGCGGCGACCTCGGGGGTCACGGCGCGCTCCCCCAGGCGACGAACGCGGGATTGGCGAATCCGGGCTTGCCGTAGCGGAGCTCTTCTCCGCCGGGCAGCACGACGTTGCCGCCGGCCGCCTTGAGGATCGCGTGTCCGGCGGCGGTATCCCATTCCATGGTGCGCCCGAAGCGCGGATAGACGTCGGCCCCGCCCTCGGCGACGAGGCAGAACTTGAGGGAGCTTCCCCCCGTCACCGTGTCGGCGACCGGAAGCGTGGCGAGGAAGGCTCTCGATTCCTCGTCGAGGTGGGACCTGCTGGTCGCCGCCGTCAGGCCGCGGGCGGGCGGGCGGCGGGTGCGGATGGGAACGAACCCGCCGCTGCCGTCGGCGCGCCACGATCCGCTGCCGTCGCTGACATAGAGCAGATCGCGGGCCGGCGCGCCGACGACGGCAAGGGTCGGGCCGTCCCGTTCCACCAGGGCGATGTTGACCGTGAACTCGCCGTTGCCGCCGAGGAACTCCTTCGTGCCGTCGAGGGGATCGACCAGCCAGAAGCGCTCCCCGGCCTCCAGCGGAGCCGGCGATGCCGCCGCCATTTCCTCCGCCACCACGGGGATGTCCGGGGCGAGGCGGCGGAGCGCCTCGACAATGACGGCCTCGGCGGCCTCGTCGGCATCCGTCACCGGTGAGCGGTCGGCCTTCAGCCGCGCGTCGACCCGGCCGTAATGGCGCATGAGGACCCGGCCGGCCTCGCCGGCGATGGCCGCCAGCTCGCCGAGCCAGCGCTCAGGCATCTTCGTCATCGGGAAGGTAGCCGAAGCCGGCGCCCGGCTCGGCGAGGTAGGCCTCCTCGGCCTCGGTCGAGGTCCGGCCCAGCATCCGGTTGCGGTGCGGGAAGCGTCCGAAGCGCGCGATCACGTCCCGGTGCGCTTCCGCGAAATGGAGGGAGCGGGGTTCATCCAGGGTAGCGAAAAGACGGACACTCCTGTCCTGCATGGCAGGGTCCTCGGCATGTTCGAAGGGAAGGAAGACGAACTTCCGTTCGACGGGATCGAGCGCGGTCTCGAGCCCGGCGTCGACCGTGTCCCGGGCCAGGGCGAGGGCGGCGCCGTCCGTCGAGAAGGCCTGCGCCCGGCCGCGGTGGATGTTGCGCGGAAACTGGTCGAGGACGATCAGCGCGGCGAGCCTGCCGCGCGGCGTGGCAAGCCATGCTTCGGGAACGCCCTGGAGGGCGAAGCGCGCGTGCAGGGCGCCGAAGCGCCGGGCAATGGTCTCGTCGAGTCCCTCGCCGGGGCGGAACCACTCTTCCGGATCGAGTTCCGAGAACCAGAAGTCGAGCACGGCCCGCGCCTCGTCGGGAAGGGTCATCGCTCAGATCTCCGCGGCCACCTTGAGGCCCTCGAGGACGGCCTCCTCGGCGGTCCGGGGCGCAAGGCAGTCGCCGATCGCGTGCACCTCGCCCTCCCAGTCGTCGAGCGCGTCGGCGAGATCGGTGACCGATCGGTGACCGAGCGCCGTCACCAGGGTATCCACGTCCTCGACGATCATGGCCTCGCCGCTGGTGGCGTGCTGCAGGTAGACGCTGTCGCTGTCGGCTCCGAACAGGCGGGCATAGGGAATCACCCGGACGCCGAGCGTCTGCAGGATGCCGGCCCAGTGGTCGCGAACGTACATCTGGATGGTCTGCCCAGGCATGTAGCCGTCGACGGCCAGGGTGACGTTGCAGCCGTTGCGCGCCAGGTGCTCGGCGAGACCCAGGCCGATCCAGTCGCAGCGCCAGTCGGCGATCACCACGTTGCCGCCCACGTTGGCCTCGCCGCGGACCACCGACCAGGCTTCGACGACATGGGCCTCGTCGCCCCCCTCGATCTCCACCGGCGCCGGCACGGCGCCCGTCGCGACGATCACCGCATCGGGCGCCTCCGTCGCCACGAGGCCGGCGGTGACGCTCCTGTTCAGCATCACCTCCACGCCGGCGAGTTCCATCTCGCGGGCAAGGTTGGTGACGATTCCCCCGAACTCGGCGCGCCCGGGAAGCGCCTGGGCCAGGAGAGTCTGGCCGCCGAGACGTCCGCTGGCCTCGCAGAGCGTCACGCTGTGGCCGCGCTCGGCGGCGACCGCGGCGGCCTTCATGCCGCCCGGCCCGCCGCCTGCCACGAGGATCCTCTTCCTCGCCGCCGCCGGCCGGCGGCGTCCGTAGAGGAGCTCGCGTCCCGACTCGGGGTGCTGGATGCAGGAGATGCCGACGCCCATGTGCATGTGGCCGATGCAGGCCTGGTTGCAGGCGATGCAGGCGCGGATGTCGTCGACGCGCCCCTCCCGCGCCTTGTTGGCAAGCTGCGGATCGCAGATCTGGGCGCGGGTCATCCCCACCATGTCGGCCTGTCCGCCGGCGATCACATGCTCGGCCTGCTGCGGCTGGTTGATGCGGCCGGCCACGAACACCGGCACCGACAGCTTCTGCCTGAGCGTGGCGGCGTAGGGCGCGACGTAGGCGTTGTCGATGAACATCGGCGGGACGATGTGGATCGAGCCCCCCAGCGACGACGAGGAGCCCGCGATGACGTTGAAGTAGTCGAGTCCGCCGCCGGCGTCGAGCATCTCGATGGCGGCGGTCACGGTGGCGATGTCGGGGCCGTCGTGGGAGCGCTCGTCGCCGGAGATTCTCAGGCCGACGACGGTGTCCGCGTCGACCTTGGCGCGGATGTTGTCGACGATCTCCCTGAGGAAGCGCACGCGGTTCTCGAGACCGCCGCCGTACTCGTCCTCGCGCAGGTTGATGTTGGGGTTGAGGAACTGCGCCGGCAGGTAGCCGTGACTGGCCACGATCTCGACGCCGTCGAGGCCGCCCTCGCGCAGGCGCACCGCGGCGTCGCCGTAGCCCTCGACGACCTCGTGGACCATGGCGTTCGGCATGGCGCGCGGCATGATGTGAAAGCGCTCGTTGGGGACCGCGGACGGCGCATAGGCGACAGGAGCGCTGCCGTCGATCGATTCGAAGTTCTCGCGGCCGGGATGGAAGAGCTGGCCGAAGACCCGGCAGTCGTGCCGGTGCACGCTCTTCGCGATGTTGCGGTACCCCGGGATGCAGGCGTCGCTGTCGGCCATGATCGTGTGGGAGGTGTAGACGGCCGAGGGGTGCACCGACGCGACCTCGACGATGACAAGCGCCGCCCCGCCCCGGGCGCGGGCCTCGTGGTAGGCGGCGAGCTCGTCGTTGGGCGCATAGCCGTTCACCAGCGTGGTCATGTGGCCGGTCGAGAAGATCCGGTTCCTGAACGTGACGCTGCCGACGGAAAGCGGGGAAAAGAGGTTCGGAAACATGCCTGACATGGAACTCCCCCGAGGGCCGGGGGTCATACCTAGCAGACCTTGCCGCCCCCGGCGACCGCACGCTTGCGCCGGTGGCGATCCTCGGGAACTATTCCGGAGGATCCGACAGCGGACGGAGAATCATCATGGCGACACTGAGCAATGCCGCGCTCGAAGGCGATCTCGAGCGGGCGGTGGAGACGGTGCACGCCGCCTATGCCGCGCGCAACCGGCTGAGCCGGGAGGAGGACGCCAGGGCGGCGGACTCCATGCCCGGCGGCAACACCCGCACGGTTCTCTTCAACCCGCCGTTTCCGCTGACCATCGCCAGGGGCGAGGGCCAGTACGTCTGGGACATCGACGGCCACAGGTACACCAACTTCGTCGGCGAGTTCGGCGCCGGCCTCTTCGGACATTCCGACCCCGAGATCGGCGGCGCCATCCGCCGCGCGCTCGACGACGGCACGGTGCTCGGCGGGCCCAACCGCTACGAGCGCGTCCTGGCCGCCGAGCTGGTGAGCCGCTTCCCGTCGCTCGAAAAGGTGCGCTTCACCAACTCGGGCACCGAAGCGAACATGATGGCCATCAGCGTGTCGCGGGTGGTGTCCGGCCGCGAGAAGGTGATGGTGTTCGAGGGCGCCTACCACGGCGGCGTCTTCCTGTTCGCCCACGGCGGATCACCCATCAATGCGCCGTTCGACTACGTCGTGGCGCCGTTCAACGACACCGGGAGGACGGTCGAGCTCGTCGAGCGCCACGCCGCCGAGCTCGCCTGCGTGGTCATCGAGCCCATGCAGGGGTCGGGCGGCATGATCCCGGCGAGGAAGGAATTTCTCGAGGCGCTGCGCGAGGTCACCCGCCGCCACGGCATCATCCTCATCTTCGACGAGGTCGTGACGAGCCGGCTGTCGAGCGGCGGCCTGCAGAAGATCCTGGGCATCACGCCGGACATGACGACGCTGGGCAAGTACATCGGCGGCGGCGCGAGCTTCGGCGCCTTCGGCGGCCGCGACGACATCATGGCGCGGTTCGACCCGCGTTCGACCCGGGCTATCGACCACGCCGGGACCTTCAACAACAACGTCATCACCCATGCGGCCGGCTCGACCGCCATGACGCGGATCTACACGCCCGAGGTCGCGGAGGCGTTCAACGCCAGGGGGGACCGCTTCCGGGAGCGGCTCGACGACGTCATCGCCGGACACGGCCTGCCGATGACCGTGACCGGGCTGGGCTCGATCATGCAGATCCACTGCTGCGAGGGCCCGTTGAACGACGAGCACGACGCGCAGCGCGACAACCACGTCAAGAGCAGCCTCCTCTTCCACGAGCTGCTGGTCCGGGGGCAGAGGATGACCTGGCGCAATTCGATGCTGCTGTGCCTGCCCATGACCGACGACGACCTCGACGGCTTCGTGCAGGCCTTCGACGACGTCCTGTCGGCCGACGGCCCCCTCTTCGCGATGGAGTGAAAGGGCGTCAGCCGCGTCCCTGGAGATAGTCGAGCGCCGACAGCGCGTGGGTCCTGACGACATGGAGGAAGTCGTCGACGGGGACGTGCTCGTCGCGCTGTCCCATGCCGGTGGGAAACGGCCCGTAGACATAGGCGTCAATGCCGCGGTAGCGCCAGAGCCGCGCGTCGGTGCCGCCGAGGCTGACGATGGGCACGGGACGAAAGCCCGCCAGGGCCTCGACGTTGTCCTGGAGGATGCCGACCATGGGGCCCGCGGGATCGCACCACGACGGTCCCATGTAGTTCTGCTCCTCCATCTCGACCTGGGGCCAGCGCGCGAGGACGCGCTCCACGGCGTCCGAGACGGTCTCCTTGTCGCAGCCGACGGGCAGCCTGAAGTCCGCCTCGATCCTGGCGCTGCCGGGAACGACGTTGACCTTGAGACCCGATTCGATGACGCCGATGTTGCAGGTGACCTTCTGGATGATGCCGTGGGCGCCGTCTCCCATGGCCCGGTCGAAGGTGTCCCTGGCATCGTCGAGCGCGCGGGCGATGTTGTGGGGCGGCTCGATCTCGATGGCGTCGACGGCGGCCTCGAGGTCGCGGCAGAAGGCCATGGCGACGAGGCTCGCACTCTCGCCGGCATGAGTGTAGGCGCCGTGGGCGCCTGTCGTCGTGACGTGAAAGGTCACCCACCAGGGCCCCTTCTCGCCGAAACGGATGGAGAAGGGGCTCGAGGGTTCGCCGTTGAGGCAGCAGTCCCCGTGAACCTCCGGGTGATGCTCCATCAGGTAGCGCGCACCCCACGGTCCGAAGGTCTCCTCGTCGGAGACGCAGGTCAGCGTCAGCCTGCCGGCGAAGTGCTCGCGCAGCCGCGAGAGATACATGTAGGTGAAGATCGACGCCGAGGTGCCGCACTTCATGTCGGCCGAACCGCGTCCCCAGACGGCGCCGTCGGCGATCTCGCCGGACCAGGGTCCGCCGTGCGACCAGCCGTCGTCGCTTGCCGGAAAGACGTCGATGTGGCCGTTGAGCACGAGATGACGCCCGTCGCCGTTGCCCTCGAGGCTCGCCACGACGTTGGGAAACAGCGGTTCTGGGTCGATCACCCGGTGCGCCAGGCGATGGTCGTCGAGAAAGCGCCGGATGCGGGCGACGGCCTTCCTCGTGTCTCCCGGCGGATTGGGAGTGGGCGTGGCGACGAACTCGCTGAAGAAGCCGGCAAGCTTCTCCTGGTCCTCCTCGATCCAGTCGAGGAGCTGCTGCTTGAGATCGGCCATCGTCGTCTCCTTCGCGTCAGGCAGGGGGGCGGTTCCGACGGGCGGCCGTCCTGGCGATGTCGAGCAGCGTCCGCCGGCAGATCGTGGCTTCGGGCACCCCGGTTGTCCGGCACTGGATCTCGGCCTCGGCAAGGTAGTCGAGCGAGCGGCGCACGAGACCGGAACTCCAGCGTCGTGCCGCCGCCTTGAGGGCGTCCCCGGCGCGGAAGTGGAAGACCCTGACGGCTTTCATCGCCCGTTCCTGCGCCTCGCCGCGTTCCGTCAGCCCGAGGAGAAGCTCGAGCTGGATCATGTGACGGCGCACCGCGCCCAGAATGGCGGTGCCGGTTTCCCGGTTCGCCAGCGCCCGTTCCAGGCTGCGGTCGAGGTCCTCGAGATCGCCCGAGGAGACGGCATGGGCGATGCGGTCCAGGGACAGGAACGAACTGTCGGCCACCGCATTCTCGACGTCGGCCAGCGTCGCGCGGCCGCCGGCGCCGACATAGAGCGCAAGCTTGGCGATCTCGCTTCGCGTCTGCAGGCGGTCGCCGCCCAGGCAGGCAAGCAGCAGTCCGGTGGCCCGGGAGTCCGCGGTGATGCCGTTCCTGCGGAGTTCCTCGTCGATCACTCCCGCAAGGGTGCGGCCGTCGTCGCGGTAGCAGGCCACGGCGGCGGCTTCGTCCGCCTTCTCGACCGCCGCGCGCAGCTTCGAGCGCGCCGGGAGTTCGCCGGCCTCGATGAGGATCAGGGTGTCGCCGGTGGGCAGTGCGAGGAGCCGGGTGACCGGTTCGCCCAGGGCGTCGCCGGCGCCGCGCACCCTGACGGCCCGCCGGCCGCCGCTCAGCGACAGCGAGAGGGCCTCCTCCATCAGCCTGGCGGGTTCCAGCGCCACTTCCTCGCCGCCGAGTTCCGCGACGCTGAAAGGATCGTTCACGTCCTCGACGGCGCCGGAGAGAAGGCGGTCGCTGCGCTCCCTGACGAGACCCTGGTCGGGACCGTAGACGAGCACGACCCTGACGTTCGCGCCGGGATTGCGGCAGAACGCGTCGGCCTCGCGCGGCGGGATCTTCACCACGGTCAGGAACCCGCCGGCTCCTGCCGGCGGAGTAAGTGGAAGCTCAGGAACTCGGTGATGGTTCCGGCGAGGTCCCTGACCGCCTTGTGGGCCGTCTCCTGGCGCGCCACCTGGGACGCGTACTCCGAGACGACGATGTCGTGGCTGCCGGTGGCGCTCGCCGTCGAGCGCAAGAGCACCTCGCCGCTGGCAAGATCGCTGAGCTCGAAGACGGCGCTGACCACGAGACTGGAGCGGGTGACGGTGTTGGAACTCTGGATCACGAGGGCGGTGATGTCCTGCTCGAGCGTGATGTCGAGGGCGTAGCGCGCGGGCTGCAGGCCCCTGCCGGCGCTGAAACGGTCGATGAGCTCGTTCCTCAGGATCTGTCCCAGCCGCCGCTGGCGGTCTTCGCCGATCCGGTCGATGCGGATCGTCGAAAGCACCGCCTGGACGGAGGGCGCACCGTCGCGCCTGCCGAGCAGGGGCCGGAAGCCGCATCCCGCCAGACCGCCGGCCGCCAGGACAAGGACGGATCTGCGCGCGAGGCCCGCCATGTCACACGACGATGTTGACGATGCGGTTGGGGACCACGATCACCTTGCGCACGGGGCGTTCGCCGATGGCGCGGCGGACGTTTTCCTCGCTCAAGGCCGCCGCCTCGACGTTGTCGTTGGCCGCATCCCGGGGCATGTCGAGGCGGGCGCGCAGCCTGCCGTTGACCTGGACCGGGATGGTGACGGTGTCGGCCAGAGCAAGGGCGCGCTCGGCCTCGGGCCAGGGGGTGTCGGCGAGCAGGGTGTCGTGCCCGAGCGTGCGCCACATCTCCTCTCCCAGGTGCGGCATCATCGGTCCGATCAGGCAGACGAGCGCCTCCAGGGCCTCGCGCAGGACCCCGAGCCCGCCGGGCGTGCCGGTCTCGAACTCGGCGATGGCGTTGGCGAGCTCGTGAATCCGGGCGACGGCTCGGTTGAAGTGGAACCTCTCGATGTCGCCGGTGATGCCGTCGATGGTCCGGTGAACGGTCTGGCGCAGGAGCAGAGCCGGACCGGAAGCGGCGGGAACGGGTGTTCCGGGCGGAGGGAGGCCGCCTGCGGCCTCGACGATCAGGCGGGCGACGCGCTGGACGAAGCGGTGGGCGCCGGCGATGCCGCTGTCGGTCCACTCGAGGCCGCGGTCCGGAGGAGAATCCGAGAGCATGAACCATCGTGCCGTGTCGGCTCCGAAGTCCCTGATGATGGTTTCCGGGTCGACCACGTTCTTGCGGGACTTGGACATTTTCTCGGAGCGGCCGACGGCCACGGCCTCGCCGCTTGCGATGGCGCGGATGACGCCGTCCCCGCCCTTGTCGACATCCTTCGGCTCGAGGTAGCGGCCATCGGCGAGACGGTAGGTCTCGTGGCCCACCATGCCCTGGGTGAAGAGGCCGGAGAACGGCTCGTCGAAGTCGAGGTAGCCGCACCTGCGAAGGGCGCGCGTGAAGAAACGCGAATAGAGAAGATGAAGGACGGCGTGCTCGATTCCGCCGATGTACTGGTCGACCGGCATCCAGTAGTCGATCGCCTCCCTCGTCACGGGTTCCCCGGCGGCTGGCGAACAGAACCGCAGGAAGTACCAGCTCGAATCGACGAAGGTGTCGAGGGTGTCGGTATCGCGCAGGGCGCCGGCGCCGCAGCGCGGGCAAGCGGCATGCTTCCACCGGGGATGGTGGTCGAGCGGGTTGCCCGGGCGCTCGAGGTCGACATCGTCGGGAAGGCGCACGGGAAGATCGCCTTCCGGCACCGGCACGATCCCGCAGGCGGCGCAGTGGATCACCGGAATGGGACATCCCCAGTAGCGCTGGCGCGACACGCCCCAGTCTCTCAACCGGTAGTTGACCGTGCGCTTGCCGGTTCCGTCGGCCTCCATCCTCGAGGCGACAGCCTCCTTGGCCTCCTCGACCGGGAGGCCGTCGAGAAAGTCCGAGTTGGCGAGCCGCCCGTCGCCGCGGAAGGCCTCGGACGTCACGGCGAAGCCGGCCGGTTCCCGGCCGTGCGGCACCACCACCGGGATGACGTCGAGGTCATAGGCGTTGGCGAACTCGAGGTCGCGCTGGTCGTGCGCCGGGCAGCCGAAGATGGCGCCTGAACCATAGTCCATCAGCACGAAGTTGGCGACGAACACGGGAAGCTCCCGGCCGTCGAAGGGATGGATCACCTTCAGGCCGGTATCGAAGCCCTTCTTCTCGGCCCTCTCGATCGCTTCCTCGCCGGTGCCGGTCCTGCGGCACTCCTCGATGAACCGGGCGAGACCGGGCGACTCATCGGCAAGCTCGGCGCTGAGCGGGTGTTCCGGCGAGAGCGCCATGAAGCTCGCCCCGAAGATGGTGTCGTGCCGGGTGGTGAAGACCTCGAGGCGCCGGTCCATGCCGGCAATCTCGAAGAGCATCTTCAGGCCTTCGGACCGGCCGATCCAGTTCGTCTGCATGACGCGGACCTTCTCGGGCCAGCGCTCCAGGCCGGCGAGGGCATCCGTGAGTTCGTCGGCGTAGGCCGTGATCCTGAGGACCCACTGATTCAGGCGCCGCTTCTCGACCGGCGCGCCGGAGCGCCAGCCCCGGCCCTCGATGACCTGTTCGTTGGCGAGAACGGTGAGGTCGACCGGGTCCCAGTTGACCCAGGTCTCGCGGCGGTCGACCAGACCGGCCTCGAGGAAATCCAGGAAGAGTTTCTGCTGGTGACGGTAGTAGTCCGGGAGGCAGGTGGTGATCTCGCGGGACCAGTCCAGCGACAGGCCCATGGACATGAGCTGCCGGCGCATGGTGGCGATGTTCTCGAGGGTCCACTCCCGCGGGTGGACGCCCTGCTCCATGGCGGCGTTCTCGGCCGGGAGGCCGAAGGCGTCCCAGCCCATCGGGTGGAGGACGTTGAAGCCCCTGGCGCGCTTGTATCGGGCGACGAGGTCGCCCATGGCGTAGTTGCGCACGTGGCCCATGTGAATCCGCCCGCTGGGATAGGGAAACATCTCCAGCACGTAGGCCTTGGGCCGGTCGCGGGCTTCCACGGCGCGGAACGTGCCCCGCTCCTCCCAGACCTTTCTCCAGCGGGGTTCGGCCTCGCGAAAGTCGTAGTGATCCATCAGCGGCGTGCTGTCGGCGGTGCGGTCATTCTCCGAGCCAGCTGATGCGCAGCAGGCGCGCCCGAGTGAGAATGGCATTCTCGAGCGCCGTTGCCGTGTCTTCGGAGACAGCGGCGTCGCGCCATCCGTCCGTGTCGCGAACCTGCCGGTTGACGGCCACCCTGAGCGCCGATGCCGTCAGCCGGGTATCGAGTATGTAAACCGCCACCTTGAGCCGCTCGTCCCCGGAATCCGGCGGTTGGTACCAGTCGTAGATGATGACCCCGCCGAAGGGATCCGCAGCGAGCGGCGGCAGGAAGGCGAGCGTGTCCAGGGAGGCGCGCCAGAGGAAGGCATTGACCCCCAGGCCGCCGCCCGGCGCATCGCTACCCCTGCCGCTGAACAGCGAGGTGAGCCCGTCCGGTCCGAAGATGGTCTCGCGATCGGGATCGCCGACGTCCGGTTCGAACCGGCCCTGGGGCGTCACCGTCGTGTCCTCGACACCCTCGTAGGAGATGTCCTGTCCCGAACAGGCGGCCAGCGCTCCCGCGAGGAGAACGGCGCCCAGGGCTGGAACGGGCGGGCGGAAACGGATCATGCGCACGATCTCTTCATCGTATTGAGGGAACGGCACAGTGTGTGACGCGACAGGCCCCCGGGGCAAGCGGATTCTGAAACGGTCAGCGCGCCGCCGCCTTCCACCTGTTGGCGGCGCCGGGATCGCAGAGATGGGCGAGGTCGTCTTCCCGCGCGAGCCAGGCATCGACCGCATCGGCGATGGCGTCGTGCCTCTCCGTCACGCCGAGATCGGCGGCCCGCTGCTCCTCGAGTTTCGCGAGGATGAGGATCTCCCGCGCCACCCGGCGCAGCACGGCGGGGGGAAGGATGTCGCGCGCCGTCGCCCGCTTCACCACGAAGCGGCTGACGCTCTGGCCGGAGGCCCGAGCGAGCTCCGAGACGCGGTCCCATTCCGTGTCGGTGGCCTCGATGACGCGTTCGCGGCGGGTGGTCATGGTGGCGGGGTTCCAGGAACATATGTGGAACAAGAAGATGGTCCGTCCCCCGGCCGGTGTCAACCGGGCGCGTGCAAGCGTTGTGCCGTGGGGTGATTTCGCGCACGATCACCGGCACCTTCACGCAGGGGAATGCCTCATGGTCGTCGATCCCTTCCAGACCTTCGTGATCGTCCTGCTGGTTCTCGCCGTCGTGCTCGTCGTCATGGGTGTCAGGACGATCCCGCAGGGTTTCGAGTACACGGTCGAGCGGTTCGGCCGCTACACGCGGATCCTCGATCCGGGCCTCCACGTGATCATTCCCCTCGTCGACCGCATCGGCAGGCGGCAGAACATGATGGAACAGGTGGCCGAAGTCCCCTCCCAGGAAGTCATCACCCGGGACAACGCCATGGTGACGGTGGACGGCGTGCTGTTCTTCCAGGTGCTCGATGCGGTCAAGGCGTCCTACGAGGTGCGCAATCTCGAGATCTCCGTCCTCAATCTCACCATGACCAACATCCGCACGGTCATGGGGTCGATGGACCTCGACGAGCTGCTGTCGATGCGCGACAAGATCAACACGGAACTGCTGCGGGTGGTCGACGAGGCGACATCCCCCTGGGGCGTGAAGATCACGCGCATCGAGATCAAGGACATCTCGCCGCCGGCGCAGCTCGTCGACGCCATGGCGCGCCAGATGAAGGCGGAACGGGAAAAGCGGGCCACCGTCCTCGAGGCCGAGGGCATCCGCCAGTCGGAGGTCCTGCGGGCGGAAGGCCAGAAGCAGGCCCAGATCCTCGATGCCGAAGGCCGCCGCGAGGCGGCGTTCCGTGATGCCGAGGCCCGCGAGCGGGAGGCCGAGGCGGAAGCCCGGGCCACCGAGATGGTCTCGCGGGCAATCGGAGAGGGGAACGTCCAGGCGATCAACTACTTCGTCGCCCAGAAGTATGTCGAGGCGCTCGGCGCCATCGGCAGCGCCAGCAACCAGAAGGTCATCCTGATGCCGCTGGAGGCGTCCGGCGTCATCGGTTCGCTTGCCGGACTGACGGAAATCGCCAGGCAGGTCTTCACCGAGTCGGGACAGGGGCGCAAGCAGAGCGGCTCCGTGCCCGACAGCGGCCCGGGCTGACCCCGGCATGGCATGGCTGGGGGAGATGACCGCCTGGCACTGGCTGGCGCTCGGCGTCCTCCTGATGGTCGTCGAGGTGATGGCGCCGGGATTCATCTTCCTGTGGCTCGGCATCTCCGCGGTCGTCACCGGGCTCGTCCTGGCCGCGGTTGCGATTCCGTGGGAGGCGCAGCTCGTCCTCTTCGCCGTCCTCTCGGTCGTGGCGTCGGTTGCCGGCCGGCGCTGGCTCGCGGCGCGGCGGCGGCCGAGCGATCACCCCACGCTCAACCGGCGTGGCGACGACATCGTGGAGACGTGCCACACGCTGGACGAGGCGACATCCCGCGGCCGCGGGCAGGTGCGCATCGGCGACAGCGTCTGGCGCCTGAGAGTACGGCCGGACGGGAGCGATCTTCCCGCCGGCGCGCGCGTGCGCGTCGTCCGCGTGGAAGGCTCCACTCTCGTGGTCGAGGACTCCGGCTGAATCCCGGCTACTTCCCGCCGGCGACGCGGTCCGCCATCAGGCAGAGCAGCTCCCACATCATCTGGGCACCGTGAAACGACGTGATGCTGGCGCTGTCGAAGGGCGGCGACACCTCCACCACGTCGGCGCCGACGATGTCGAGGCCCATCAGTCCCCTCAAGGCATGCTGGGCCTCGTAGGTCGTGAAGCCGCCGGCCTCGGGAGTGCCGGTGCCGGGCGCGTAGACGGGGTCGAGACCGTCGACGTCGAAGCTGACGTAGACGGGCCCGTCGCCGACGACCTCGCGCGCCCTGGCGATAACGGCGTCGAGCCCCATGGCGTAGAAGTCCTCGATGTGGATCACCGTCATGCCGCTCGAATAGCTGAAATCCCACAGCACCTCCGCAGGCCCGCGAATGCCGATCTGGATGGTGCGCTTCGGATCGAGGGCGCCATCCTCCACGGCCACCTTGAAGGGACCGCCGTGGTGGTGCTTGTGCCCGAAGAGTTCCGGACCGGTATCGCAATGGGCGTCGAAATGGATGAGGCCGAGCGGCCCGCCGGCGGCCTTCGCGAGGGCGCGCATGATGGGAAGGGAGATGGAATGGTCGCCGCCGGCGGAGAGTGGCAGCACGCCGGCGGCCGCCACGCCGTCGTAGAAGCGTTCGATGTCGCCGATGGCGCGGTCGAGATCGAAGATTCCCTCGATCAGGACGTCGCCGAGGTCCGCGACCCTCGCGATGTCGTACGGCCGCACGCCGGTCTGGTGGTTGATGCGGCCCATCAGGGTCGACTGATCGCGCAGCGCGCGGGGTCCGTGGCGCGCGCCCGGCCGGTTCGTCACGCCGCCGTCGAAGGGAACGCCGATGATGCCGATGTCGACATCGCCCCACGTCTGCGGATCTTCCTTCAGCTCCTGGCGCATGAAGGTCGCCACCCCGGCGTAGCGTGGGCGGTAGACCGCACCCCACGCGAGCTTGCGGGCCTCCGGCACACCGTTGTCCGACCTGTCGTTCATTCAGAAACTCCTCCTCAGGATTCGCGGGGCCGGCGATGGTAGTCCGAAACGGGATGACGCGAAACGCCGCCTGCCGTATGACTGAATCTCGCGCGCCAGCGCCGACGGTCAACCCCTGCGAGTGGCCCCTGCCGTGGATTACGAGACCATTCCCCAGACCGGCGAACGGCTGCCGGGGATCGTCTACCCGGAGCGGCCGAGCGTCTACGGCCTCGCCGTGAATGCCGCAGGGAGGGTCCTCGCCTGCAGGCGGTCGCTGGGCCGCCTCGTGCTGCCGGGCGGCGGGCTGGCTCCCGGAGAGCGCGCCGAGGACGCGCTCGTGCGGGAGGTGGCCGAGGAGACGGGCTACCGGGTGGTCTCGTCGGCCCCGTTCATGCGCGCCCGCCAGTACCACAATCACCGGATCGCCAAGCCGCCGGTCAACAAGCTGTGCCACTTCCTCACCATGGAGGTCGCCTTCGACCCCGCGATCCGCCCGGAAGCGGACCACGTGCCGGTCTGGCTCGAGCCCCGCGAGCTGCTGACGGCGCTCACCTTCGAAAGTCATCGCCTGGCCGTCGAGACCCTCCTGGCGGCCTCACAGCGCGACGAGGGCGGGAACGACGCCCCTCAGCGTGACGATGCCGACGGGGTGGCGGTCGTGGTCGAAGACCACCGTCCTTGACGGGCGCCGAAGCCGGCAGACGTGCGCGCCCGTGCCCCTGTCGTGTCCTGTTTCGGCCACCCAGGAATGTGGCAACAGGCGGGACCACCAAGCACCCCGGGTCTGGCGCCACAGGTGCCTGTGCCGCCTTCCCCGACGGCAGAGCAAGAACGGCCTGTCGCCGTCACGAGTAGGGATGCAACATCGCCATCACAAAGTAACGAATAGTGATACTTTGCGAGCGCCATGTTGTCCTTTGCCGCACCACGCGCCCGTGACGCCATCGTGGAACTGGCCGCCTCGGGTCACTACCACTTTACCCTGTCCGAGCTTCGCTCGACGCTCGGGGTCACCGAGGCGGCGGCGCGCCAGGCGGTGAGCCGCCTCGCGGCGAAGGGGGAAATCGCGAGTCCTGCGCGCGGTTTCTACGTCATCGTGCCGCCCGAATACAGGCGGCTCGGCTGCCTGCCGGCCGACCAGTTCATCCCGGCGCTGATGGAGCAGCGAAGGATCCGTTACTACGTCGGCCTCCTCTCGGCCGCGCAGTATCACGGCGCGGCCCACCATCGCCCGCAGGAACTACAGGTCGTCATTGAAAGGAACCGCCCGGCAATCGTGTGCGGTTCGGTCAAGGTGGCCTTCGTTTCGCGCCGGAACCTCGTCTGCGTGCCGGTCACCAGCGTCAACAGTCCGCGCGGAACGGTCGTGGTTTCGACCGTGGAGGCGACGGCGGTCGATCTCGTCGGCTACATGCGTCGCGCCGGAGGCGTGGACCGGGTGGCGGGCCTGCTTTCCGAACTCGGCGAGGACATGGACCCGGAGCGTCTCGTCGAGGCTTCGCGGTCCGCATCCGTCCTCTGGGCGCAGCGTCTGGGCTACCTGCTGGAGCTTGTCGGGGCCGCAGACAGGGCGGCGCTGCTCAAGGAGCACGTACGACAGCGCGCGCGAAGCTTCACGAAGCTCCTCCCCGGCACCGATGCCGAGGACGCGGCGCGATCGAGGGACTGGCGGCTCCTGGTGAACGCAAGCGTCGAGGTGGACCCATGATCCCGCGCAACGACGTCATCCGGTGGCGGAAGCGCCGTGGGGCGCGGAGTCCCAGGTCGAGACAGTTACTGACTATCCCGGGTCTCGCGGCCAGCCACTTCGGCTGAACCGTGATGAGCCGCAAGCGACCGGCACATCGTTGCCAGTCGCTTTCGGAGGCGCTCCGGTTTCTCGACGGTGACGCTGTCACCCCAGGTGAAGAGATGCCAGCACATCTCGTCGACGCCTCCGGCCGTGAACCGCACCGTGACCGAGCCGTCGCCGTTCGTCTCGACCGCCTGGTCCGGGTGGAACAGGAAAGCCGCGGCGTCCCGCGCCGCCCGGGGCTGGAAGCGCAGGACGACCTCGACCGGCTTCTCCTGAAAGGTGCCGAAGGACAGCTTGGCGTAGGCCCGCAGGTCGAACGCCGGGTCGCGCTCGAACCGCTCGCCCGTGAGCCGGGTATTGTTCATGTTGGCGAGGCGCCACAGGCGCGGCCCGCCTGCCCAGTCGGTCCGTCCCACCAGGAAGGCCCGGTTGCCGTGGAGCAGGCCATAGGGCTGCACGCTCTGGCGGCTCCGCTGTCCCGTTGCCTGGGCGAAGTACCGGAACTCCACCACACGGCAGGTCACGACGGCTTCGCGCAGGAGCGTCAGAAGGCCGGCGTCGAGACGCTGCCGGGGGCCGGCACGCATGGCCAGCCCTTCGGCGAGGATCAGCGCCTCGACATTGGCCCCGATCCTGTCGAGCGTGTCCGAACTCAGCGAGGCGCGCACCTTGCGGGCGATTTCCCGCAGCGTCGCCGCCCTTGTGTCCAGACCCGCCCGCTCCAGGGCGCCGGCGGCGCCCGCCAGTTCCGCCAACTCCTCCGCCGAGACCGCGATGAGGCGGCGAAGAGCGTCCGAGCGCAGGCGCCAGTGCCGCCTGTTGTCGTCCTTCGGAACGGTTTCCAACGGACCGAAGGCCCATTCGACGGCATCCCGCAGGCGCTCCGCCGTCCTGCGGCTCACGTGAAAATCCGCCTGGATGTCGTCCAGCGTCACGCCGCCGCGCGAGCCCTGGAGGCGTATTGCCAGATGGACGATGTCCTTCAGTCGCTCATATCGCATCCGGCTGTCCCGGGCAGTTCACTGCGGGACCACCATGGCGCGGCCCATGGAACGCGACAACCTCATCTGCGGAAGCCGATGGGCCGGGTACGGCCGGGTTTGGCCTCGCACTCGGCGCGCAGCATGGCGGCGAGCGCGTCCGGTTCCGCCAGGCGGCCCAGGAGGCCGGCCTTGCGGCGGGCCACCGCGAAGTCGCCGGGGGTGAGCGCGGCCAGGTCCACAACATCCTTCGGCGGAGCGAGCCCGAACGAGGCGCGGAAAGCCATGGCAATCTGGGCGGGCGTGAGATAGTCGAGCCTGACCTTGAAGATGAAACGCCGAAGGGTCGCCGGGTCGATGCGCTCGCCGAAGTTGGTCGTGCAGGCAAACGGCAGGGGATGACTCTCCATCCAGGTCAGCATCTCGTTGACCTGGCTGACTTCCCAGCCCCTGTGGGCGAAGCGCCGGTCGGCAAGCAGCGAGTCGGCTTCGTCGAAGACCAGGAACGCGCCATCGTCGTGCGCCTCGGCGAATGCGTCGGCGATCTGCTTCTCGGTTTCCCCGACCCACTTCGACATCAGGTCCGAGGCCCGCTTCTGCATCACCTCGAGACCGAGACGTTCGGCAAGGTAGCGTACGAACGCGCTCTTGCCCGTGCCCGGCGGTCCCTGCAGGCAGAGCGAGAAGCGTCGTTCTCCGGAATCGGCGAGTCGGTCGGCGAGTTCGCGGGGATCGGTGTCGGCCCGCATGAGCGCGAGGTCGAAGCGCTCCGGCGTCGCTTGAGGCGGCGCGTGGCGCCCCAGGACCCGCGAAAGGCTCCGCACGCCCCGGCGCACCGTGGCAAGGTCACCGGCGCCGAGATGCGCCGCGGCGGTCGCGCCGGCCGCGACGCCAGGCGTGGCGTCGAATTCGCGAGCCAGCGAGCGCGCGTCCTCGGGTTCCGCCTCGATGCCGTGGCGTTCGAGCTGGCGCATCCATATCCTCGTTCGTACCCGGACCGTCGGCGGGCGCATCTCGAAAGCGAACATCATGCGCCGGAGAACGGCAGGGCTGACGTCTTCCGCGTCGTTCGTGGTCCACAGGGTCGGCGTGGGAGCCCGTTCCAGAAGCCGGTGCATGAACACCCTCGATGCGGCCCCGCGCGGACCCGCAAGGAAGCGAGGGAAGAAGGAGAAATCCGGAACGGCGTCGCTGAGCAGATCCTCCATCTCGTCGAACATGAGAAGCGCACGGCGCTCCCGCGCGAGCAGGCGCTGGGCGAGGCGCAACTCCTGAAGCCTCTCGCGCCTGGAGGGCTCGTCGCCGTCCTCGTCCGCTTCCCCGACGCTGTAGAGCGTGAAGCCGAGCCTCTCGGCCAGGACCTTGCAGAATTCCGTCTTGCCGGTCCCCGGCGGACCGTGCAGCAGGATGTTGACGCCCGGCGCACGGCTGTCGAGCGCCCCCTTGAGCAAAGTCTCGACATGATCGCGGTCGCCGGCGACATGGTCGAAGTCCGTCCAGTCGAGATCGCTCGAAGGCGCGGGGTCGAGCAGCAGTCCGGCGACATCGCGTTCCGCACCGCCGGGCGCGTGGACGAGCCGGTTCAGCCGGTCCAGCACCGTCACCTCGCCGTCGTCCCGGTCGATGGAGACGAGTCCCGACCGGACCAGGGGAGCGTCGGCGCCGAGGCGTCCGGCGACCGTGTTGGGCGAGCGGCCGAGAAGCACGGGCAGGGTCCGTTCTCCGAGGCTGAAGACGGTCCGGCCGTTCAGGGAGTTGTCGAAGATGTCGTCGATCATCGACTCGAACACAGGACGCGTCCGGTAGCGCACCAGGACTTCCAGGATCTCGAGGTCGGTACGCCGAAGGCCGGTCGAGCGCCCGAGATGACGGAGGCGCCGCGCGGTCCGGTCGGGTCTCGCCGTCCGGCCTGAGCATTCCTCCCGCAGGGCGTCACAGAGGTCGCGGAACTGCCGGGCGGACAGCTCCTCGTCACCGTCGAACTCCCGGCGGCGTCTGCGGGAGCGGCGGTTGCCGCGTCCGCGCGCGATCAGGCTTTCCCTGTCGGTCACCCATGTGGCGAGCGCTGTCGCCTCCGGATCCCGGTGGGAGAGGCGCGATGCGGCGTTCGCCAGGTAGAGCGCGAGCAGGCGGTGTTCGTAGGCCGACAACATGGCGTACCCTCCGGTTCGTCGAGTCGGAGGGAATGTAACTGTCCGCTACGTCAGATTCGGTCGTAGTGTTGAAGCTTTCTTCGTCGCAGGCCGAACCGCGCCAACGCGCCGGGCCTCTCGCTGCGGCAAGCGGTCAGGAGCAGTCGTCCGCCCGACCGAGGTACTCCTCGACTGTCAGGGAACTCCGGACCAGGTTCGCAGCCGACCTGCCACAGGCCGGACTGCTTCCGAATTGCCACAGCGTCCCGGTCACTGCCTGGCTGACGGACGGCGCTCACTGGAAAGAACCGATCTGGCGCGCCCGGCAGGATTCGAACCTGCGACCCCAGGATTAGGAATCCTGTGCTCTATCCTGCTGAGCTACGGGCGCCGGACCAGGTGCGGGGAACCTAGCAGAACCGTTGCGGCGGGGCTACAGGCCGGGTCCCGGAGCCGCTATGCTCGGGGGCGTGATGGCTGAACAGGCACCCAGGTCCGTGACGCTGTTCGACGGGCCGACGCTGGTCCGCTGGCAGGAGGCGACGCGCTTCCTGTGGGGCGATGCGGAGTCCGGCGAGGTCAACGACCTGATCTACGGCCGCAACTCGAGGATCGGCTGCACGGTCTTCAGCCTCGCTCCGGGCCGCTCGTTCCGCCTCTCCGGCGACTGGAAACCGTTCTTCGACCAGCACCGGTTCTACTACGTCGTCGAGGGGGCGCTCGCGATCCAGGATCCCGAAACCGGCGACGTCGCCGTCGCGGAGGCGGGCGAGGCCGTGCACTGGCGCGGCGCCCGCTGGCACTTCGGCTACAACTTCGGCGACCGCGAGGTCGTCGTCCTCGACTGGTACGCTCCCCAGGAAAGGCCCCTGGACGTCTCCGAGATCGCCTTCGGCAGGACCAAGCCCGGCCTTGGCGCCGTCAATGGCATGCGCGGCGACCTCCGGGGCGCCTGGCCCGCCTCGAAGGCCGCGTCGCGGGCGGCCGCCCTCGGCGAGGGACGGGTGGTCCGGCTCACCCGCGCGGACGCGCTCAACGCCGTCCACGGCCGCCGGAACCCGGTCCTGCTGCGCTACTTCGTGACGACGCCCGAGCTCGCGGCCGGCATCGTCGAGCTCGCGCCGTCGCAGTGCAGCGATACCATCGACGACGACGGAGAGAAGGTGATCTATGTCCTCGAGGGGCGGGTCCATGTCCACCTGCCCGAGACTTTCGACTGGTTCGAGCTCTTCGAGAGAGACGTTCTCTACCTTCCGCCCGCCACGGGCCACCGGATCTGGAACTACGGCGGCAGCCGCGCGGCGCTGGCCTTCGAGACGGTGCCCGGCTGACTTCAGGTGGCGGACGGGCGGCGGCGCTGCTAGGCTTGTCTGGCTGCCCCGCCTGAGGAGGCTGTCTTTGACCCTGCGGGATCAACATCGGCTGGCGGAACGCATCGGGGAGGTGATCAGCCTCGTCCGCGATGCCTTCGGTGACGACGGCGAGAACGCCGCAGCCTTTGCCGGTGCCTTCTTCTCGGACGTGATCCACGAGGATGTCGAGGGGGTCTCGACGGAGAACCTCTACGGGGAGGCCGCATCCCTGTGGCAGTTCTTCCGCAAGCGCGGCGAGGCCGGTCCGAAGATCAGGGTGTTCGATCCGGATCCCGAACAGGACGGCTGGCAATCGACGCACACCGTGATCGAGATCGTCAACGACGACATGCCGTTCCTGGTGGATTCCGTCGTCTCCGCCCTCAACGTGATGAAGGTGCCCGTGCTTCTCCTGATTCACCCGGTGGTGCGGGTGATTCGCGACGGCGGCGGCACCGTGCGGCGGATCGGCGACGAGGTGCCGGAGGCGCAGACCGAATCGCTGCTCCACGTCGAAATCACCCAGCAGCCGGCCGAGCGCCACGAGGAGATCGCCGGGCGCCTGCGGCAGGTCCTGGGACGGGTCCGCGAGGCCGTCGAGGACTGGCGGCCCATGGTGGCGCGGCTGGAGAGGCAGGTCGAGCACCTCGAGGCGGCGCCGCCCCCGATCGCCCCGGAAGAACTTGCCGAGGGCCTCGATTTCCTGAGCTGGCTGCTCCATGACCACTTCACCTTCCTGGGCTACCGCGAGTACAGGTTCGAACGCCGCGACGGCGAGGTCTTCGCCCGCATCGTCGACGGCGAGAGCCTCGGCATCCTGCGGGAGATCACCGAGGAAAGCCGCAGCCGCCACGACCGGTCGCTCCCCGCACACTTCGTCCGCCACCTGGAGCGCCGGGAGCTCTTCATCATTTCCAAGGCGTGGACCCGTTCCGATGTCCATCGCTCCGTGTTCATGGACTACATCGGCATGCGGCGGTTCGACGCCTCGGGCGAAGTCGTCGGCGAGTGCCGTTTCCTGGGCCTCCTGACGTCGACGGCCTACAGCGCGCTGCCGTCCCAGATCCCCCTGCTCCGGCGCAAGGTGCAGATGGTGATGGAGCGTTCCGGCTTCACGCCCGGCGGCCACAACGCCAAGGCGCTGGGGCACATCCTCGATACCTTCCCGCGCGACGAACTCTTCCAGATCGACATCGACACGCTCGAGGACTACGCCCGCGGCATCCTCTATCTCGAGCATCGCCAGCGGATCCGCCTCTTCATGAGGCGGGATTCGTACGGGCAGTTCGTGTCCTGCCTCGTGTTCGTCCCGCGGGAACGCTACTCGACCGACCTGAGGATCCGAATGGAGGAAATCCTGCTCGAGGAACTGCGCGGAAGTTCCGTCGACGTCCAGACCCAGGTGTCCGACGCGCCCATGGCGCGAGCCCAGTTCATCGTCCACATTCCCGGCGCCGGCCCGGTCGAGGGCGAGGCCGCGGCCATCGAGAAACGGCTCGCCGAGGCATCGCGCAACTGGGACGACAACCTCCACGACGCGCTGGCCGAAGAGTTCGGCGAGGGCCGGGGCACGGTCCTCTTCCACCGTTACAGCGCCGCCATCCCGCTGGGCTACAAGGACGCCTTCGGTACCCGTCTCGCGGTCGCCGACATCCAGCGCATGGAGGCCATGGGCGACGACGGCATCGCGATGAACCTCTACCGGCGGGTGGATGCCGCCGAGGGCGAACTGAATTTCAAGGTCTATCACCGGGGCACGGCCGTGCCGCTGTCGCACATCATGCCCATGCTCGAGCACATGGGTCTGGTGGTGCTGGAGGAGGCGCCCTACGAAATCCGCATCGACAGGTCGACGGCGGTCTGGATCCACGACTTCCGCGTCGAGCTCGAACACGGCTGGCGGGTCGCGGTTGCCGACGTGCGGCAGCGCTTCCACGACGCCTTCGCGCAGGTCTGGTCGGGCGAGGTCGAGGACGACAACTTCAACGACCTGGTGCTGATCGGCCTCTCCTGGAGGCAGATCGTCATCCTGCGCGCCTATGCGAAGTTCCTCGGCCAGGCCAACGCGCCCTTCAGCCAGGCCTACGTCGAGCAGACCATGGCGGCGAACCCCGCCATCGCCCGCCTGCTGGTGGATCTCTTCGAGGCGCGCTTCGATCCCGACGGGGCGCCGGGACGCGAGCCCGGTTTGCGCGAGCGGATTCTCGAGGCGCTCGACGGCGTCGAGTCCCTCGATCAGGACCGAATCCTGCGCCGCTACGTCAATCTCGTCGACGCCACGCTGCGCACCAACTTCTTCCAGGCCGGCGGCGACGGCGCGCCGAAGCCCTATGTCGCCTTCAAGTTCGACAGCCAGAGGATCGACGGCCTGCCGGAGCCGCGGCCGTGGCGCGAGATCTTCGTCTACTCGACGCGGGTCGAGGCCGTGCACCTGCGCGGCGGACCGGTCGCGCGGGGCGGCATCCGCTGGTCCGACAGGCTCGAGGACTTCCGCACCGAGGTCCTCGGCCTGATGAAGGCGCAGATGGTGAAGAACGCGGTGATCGTTCCCGTCGGCTCCAAGGGCGGCTTCGTCGTCAAGCGGCCGCCGGCTCCGGACAGGGGCAGGGACGCCCTGCAGGCCGAAGGCGTGGCCTGCTACCGCACCTTCATGTCCGGGATGCTCGACATCACCGACAACATCGTGGCGGGCGAGGTCGTTGCCCGCGAGCGCGTGACGCGTCACGACGGCGACGACCCCTACCTCGTGGTGGCCGCCGACAAGGGCACGGCGACCTTCTCCGACATCGCCAACGACGTCGCGGCGACCTATGGCCACTGGCTCGGCGACGCCTTCGCCTCGGGCGGCTCCGCCGGCTACGACCACAAGGGCATGGCGATCACGGCGAAGGGCGCCTGGGAGGCGGTCAAGAGGCATTTCCGGGAGATCGGCACGGACGTCGATACCGACGACTTCACGGTGATCGGCGTCGGCGACATGATGGGCGACGTCTTCGGCAACGGCATGCTGCTGTCACGGCACATCCGGCTTGTCGGCGCCTTCAACCACATGCACATCCTGGTCGATCCCGATCCGGACCCGGCAACGAGCTGGCAGGAACGCAAGCGGCTGTTCGATCTGCCGCGCTCCACCTGGGCGGACTACGACGCTTCCTGCCTGAGCGAGGGCGGCGCGGTGTTCGAACGCCGCGCCAAGACGGTGAAGCTGTCGCCGCAGGCGCGCAGGGCCCTGGCCATCGACGAGGAGACCCTGACACCCAGCGAACTCATCCACGCCATGCTGAAGGCCAGGGTGGATCTCCTGTGGAACGGCGGGATCGGAACCTACATCAAGGCCACCCACGAGAGCCACGCGGAGGTCGGCGACCGGGCCAACGACGGCCTGCGGGTCAACGGCAGGGACGTCGGGGCCACGGTGGTGGGCGAGGGCGGCAATCTCGGGGCCACCCAGGCGGGCCGCATCGAGTACGCCCTGGCCGGCGGCCGCATCAATACGGATGCGATCGACAACTCCGGGGGCGTCGACTGCTCGGACCACGAGGTCAACATCAAGATCCTGCTCGGCGACATCGTCGAGGCCGGAGACATGACGGTCAAGCAGCGCGACCGCCTGCTCGAGGCGATGACGGGAGAGGTCGCCGGTCTCGTCCTGCGCAGCAACTATCTCCAGACCCAGTCCCTGTCGATCATGCGCAGCCTGGGGCCGTCGCGGACCGAGGACCTCATCCGCTTCATGCGCGCCATCGAGCAGACAGGCCTGCTCGACCGGCGCATCGAGGGACTGCCCGACGACGAGGAGCTGGCCGACTGGCGGTCGAGGGGCCGGCAGTTCACGCGTCCCGAGATCTCCGTGCTGCTGGCCTATGCCAAGATGGATCTCTATGCGGCGCTGCTCGACTCGGACCTTCCCGACGACCCCGACCTGCAGGGCGATCTCGAGGCCTATTTCCCCGTCGTGCTGAGACGTCGGCACCGGGAGCGGATTCTCGGACACAGGCTGCGCCGCGAGATCGTCGCCACCTTCACGACGAACTCCATCATCAACCGCGCCGGGATCACCTTCATCCACCGACTGGCCGAGGAGACCGGCCACGGATTCGCCGACATCGCACGCGCCTACACGGTGGCGCGGGATTCGTTCTCGCTGCGCGACATCTGGATCGCCATCGAGACGCTCGACAACCAGGTTCCCGCCGACGTCCAGTCGGCGATGCATGCCGAGACCATGCTGCTGATCGAGCGCGTCACGCACTGGATGCTGCGCCACAGGGACCATCCGCTTGCCATCGGCGAGACCACCGCGGCCTTCCGTCCCGCGGTCACGGAGCTGCGGGACAACCTGCCGACCCTCGTCAGCAAGGCCCGCAGGGCGTCGATCCGCCGCGCCGCGGAGCGCTTCTGCAAGAAGGGCGTTCCCGAGGACGTCGCCGACCCGGTGGCGAGCCTGAGGACCCTGGCCTCGGCCTGCGACGTCATCGAGACCGCCGTCACCGTGAACACCGGCGTGATCGATGCCGCCACCGTGTTCTTCGATGTCGGCGAGGAGTTCGGGGTCGACTGGGTCCGCGATGCCGTGTCGCGCCTGACGACCGATACCCGCTGGGACAGGCTCGCCCAGCAGGCGCTGATCGAGGACAGTTTCCAGCAGCAGCGGCGCATATCGCTGGCCGTGCTTGCCGACGGCGGTCCGGCCGCGAAGGCGACCGGGACGTGGGTGAAGAAGAACCAGGGGCGTGTCGCCCGTGCCCGTGCCGTCCTTGCCGACCTGCGGACCTCCGACATCCCCGTCAATCTGGCCATGGCGTCGGTCGCCACCCGCGCCATCGCCTCCATCGCCGCCTGATCCCCTCCCGCCCGGTCAGGGGGTCATGCGATAGAGGGCGCCCAGGCCTTCCGACAGGAACCAGATGCTCCCGTCCTGGGCTTCGCGCACGTCCCGCACGCGGATGGTCTCGGGCAGTGCCAGCCGCTCGACCTCCCTGAAACCGTCTTCCGGGTCGAGCCTCGATATGAAGTCGAGTTTCAGCGATCCGACGAGGAAGTGCCCGCGCCATTGCGGCCACAGCGCGCCCGAGTAGACGGTCATGCCGGACGGCGCGATCGACGGATCCCAGTAGAAATCCGGCTGTTCCATCCCGTCCTTCGCCACCCCCTCGCCGATCTTCGCGCCCGAGTAGTGTGTACCGTAGGAGATCACCGGCCAGCCGTAGTTGCGGCCCGGCAGGATGCGGTTGATCTCGTCACCGCCGCGCGCGCCGTGCTCGACCGCCCACAGGGCGCCTTCGGTATCGAGGGCGGCGCCCTGGGGATTGCGATGGCCGAGCGACCAGATCTCGGGGAGGGCGCCGTCCACGCCGGTGAACGGGTTGTCTTCGGGCACTGAACCGTCGCGGGCGATGCGCACGATCTTCCCGTGGTGCGCCGCGAGGTCCTGGGCGCGGTTCCGCGCGCCGCGCTCGCCCAGGGTCACGAAGAGCGAGCCGTCGGGGGCCTCGACGACGCGCGATCCGAAATGCCGCCCTCCGGCGTCGGGGGGAGTCGTCTCGAAGAGAACGCGAAGGTCCGCGAGCCGGGTGCGGTCGCCGGAAAGGCGCGCCACCGCCACCGCCGTCGCCGAGCGCTCGCCGTCCACGGGCCGGGCGTAGGTGAGGAAGATCTCGGAAGTCTGCGCGAAGTCCCGCGCGAGCGCGACATCGAGGAGGCCGCCCTGACCGTCCGCATGCACCTGCGGAACTCCGGCCACGCTCCTCCTCCCTCCCTTCCCGTCGAGGATCAGCAATTCCCCGTCGCGCAGGGTGACGAGGACGCCGCCCTCCGGCAGGAATGCGATGCTCCACGGCGTGTCGAGATCGCCCGCCACCTTCTCGACGACCACCGATCCGGCCGCCGGCACGGCGAGAACGAGGCATGCCGCCAGGCAGACGCATCGCACGCGAGATCCCATCACCCGCCACCCGTTTCCCGCGACGATACACGATTCGCGGGCCGCCGTTTCGCGTTGGCCCGCCGATGGCGTACCATGGCGCCGCAGGATCGCGGGGATCGGCAACGTTGGCGTTCGTTCTGTGCAGCCGGTGGGAGGATGGCGGGACCTGGCGCCGGGAGCTGGAGGCGGCGGCGCCGGAGATCGACTTTCGCGTGTGGCCCGAGATCGGCGATGCGGGCGACGTGACGATGATCGCCATCGACTACGACGACATCAGTGCCGAGGTGCTGGGGGCCTTTCCGGGGCTGCGGTGCATCGTCTATCTCGGTCACGGCGCGGGCGACCTGCTCGACCACCCGGCATGCCCGCCGGGGGTCGCCGTGGCGCGGCTGAAGGATCCGGGCCTCATCGGGGCCATGGTCGAGTACGTCATCCTCTATCTGCTGCGCGACCTGCGGTTCGAGCGCCTCTACCGGGAACAGCAGCGGCAGCGTGTGTGGCGTCTGCACGAGCCCCGTCTCGCGAGGGAGGTCCACGTCGGCGTCATGGGCCTGGGCTCCGTGGGAAGCGCCGTGGCGTCGGCCCTGGCCGGTCTGCGGTTCCGCGTCTCCGGGTGGGCGCGCGGTCCCCACGAGCTCGAGGGCGTGACCTGCCTTCATGGCGACGGGGCGCTGCCCGCCTTCCTCGGCGATCTCGACTACTGCGTCTGCGTGCTTCCCCTCACCCCGGCGACAAGGGACCTCGTCGACCGCGGCACCATCGGGACGATGAAACCCGGCGCCCACTTCATGAACATCGGCCGCGGCGCCGTCGTCGTCGAGGAGGACCTTCTCGCGGCTCTCGACGACGGCCGCCTCTCGGGCGCGACGCTGGATGTCTTCCGGACCGAACCCCTGCCGCCGGACCACCCCTTCTGGTCGCACCCGAAGGTCATGGTGACGCCTCACGAATCGGCGGCCAGACTCGACGGATCCCTGCCGGCCATCGCCGAGAACTGGAGGCGCCTCGTCGAGGGCCGCCCGCTCATCAACCTGGTGGATCGCGCGCGCGGCTACTGAGCGCCGGCGCGGCACAGGCCGATGGCCTCGGCGAGGCGGTCGGCGGCGAAGGCCACGTCGTCCGCCGTGGTGAAGCGGCCGACACAGAGGCGAAAGGACGCCCGCGCCTCGTCGTCCGTCAGGCCCGCGGCATCGAGCACGTGGGAGGGCAGGACCTCGGCCGACGTGCAGGCCGAGCCCGTCGAGAAGGCGACTTCGGGCGCCAGCGCGATGAGGCGGTGCGCGTCGATGCCCTCGACCCTGAGATTGAGGTTGCCGGGGAGGCGGCCGGCCGCCGGGCCGTTGAGCGACACCCCGGAAACTTTCGTGGCGAGCGCCTCGTGGAGGGAGTTGGCAAGGGCCGTGAGCCTCGCGGCCTCCCGTTCCCTCTCCGCATCCGCCAGGGCTGCAGCGGCGCCAATGCCCACGGCCAGCGGAGCGGCGACGGTGCCCGAGCGCAGCGTCCGTTCCTGGCCGCCGCCGGAGAACAGCGGCTCGATCCTGGCCCTGGGCCGGCGGCGCACGTAGAGGGCGCCGATTCCCTTGGGCCCGTAGAACTTGTGGCCGGACAGGCTCATGAGGTCGATGGCGCAGCCCGTGACGTCGAGCGGCACCCGGCCTGCGGCCTGCGCCGCATCGGTGTGGAAGAGGGCGCCGCACGCCCGGGTCATGGCGGCGATCTCGGCGAGGGGCTGCAGGGTGCCGATCTCGTTGTTGGCCGCCATCACCGAGACCAGGATGACGTCGCCGCCGAGGGCCTCCTCGAGGCGGTCCGTATCGATGCGGCCATCGGCCGCCACCGGGAGAATGTCGGTCTCGAAGCCCTCCTGCCCCAGCGCCCTGACGCTCTCGAGCACGCACTTGTGCTCGCTCGCCAGCGTCACGACCCTGTTGCGGCGGCCCCGGTGCCTGCGCTCGAAACGGGCCGCCCCCTTGATCGCGAGATTGTTCGATTCCGTGGCGCCGGAGGTGAAGATGATCTCGCGCGGGTCGGCGCCGACGAGGCGCGCCACCTGGCGGCGCGCCTCGGCCACGGCCTCGGCCGCATCCTCCCCGAATCGGTGATCGACCGAATGGGGATTGCCGAAGCGCTCGGTGAACCAGGGCATCATGGCCTCGACCACCCTGGGATCCACCGGGGTGGTGGCGTTGTAGTCGAGGTAGACCGTCGGCCTGCCGGTCGTCACGCCGCCCTCCGGCGCCGTGGGAGGCGGGCATCGGCGGCCGCCCACGCCCGGACCGCGGCATCGCAGTCCTCGGACGTCGTGGACCAGCCGAGACTGAAGCGCACGGCATGGCGGGCAAGCTCGGGGTATCCCATCGCCGCGATGACCCGGGACGGTTCCATCCTGCCCGACGAACAGGCCGCCCCGGCGCTGATGGCGATGGAGTCCAGATCGAAGCACATCACCATCGTCGCGGCATCGATCCGGGGGTGGGCGATCGCCGTCGTGTTGCCGAGACGGTCCGCCGTGGCGCACAGGACGATCGAATCGGGCACGGCCCGCGTCATGCACCGCTCCATGTCGTCGCGCAGGGCCTTGAGCCGGTCCCGTCCGCGGTCGTCCGCGGCGGCGGCCGCACCGAAGGCGGCAATGGCCGCGAGCGGTTCGGTGCCGGCGCGGCGGCCATACTCCTGGCCGCCCCCCAGGGCGCGCGCCGCGAGGCCCACGGAATCGCGCACGACGAGCGCGCCGGCGCCGGCAAGGCCGCCGAGCTTGTGCCCAGAGAGCGACACGAGATCCGCTTCCTGCCATCCGCCCCGGCATCGCCCGGCGGCCTGGACGGCGTCGCAGTGGACGAGCGCGCCATGGCGGCGGGCGACCGCGATGACGTCGTCGAGCGGCTCGATGACGCCCGTCTCGTTGTTGGCGGCCATGACCGAGACCAGCGCCGGCGAAGGCCCCGTGTCGAGGAGCCTGTCGAGCGCACCGATGTCGACGAGTCCGTCGCCGTCGACCGGAATGACGGCGGCCCCGGGCGCGGCGCGGGCGACGGACGGGTGTTCCACCGCCGAGACGAGGATGCGGCTCGCTCCCGCGCCCGCCAGCGCGAGGTTGTTGGCTTCGGTGCCGCCGGAGGTGAACACCACCTCCAGCGGGGCGCAGCCGGCAAGCGCGGCGACCCGTTCCCGGGCCTCCTCGATGAGGGCCCGGGCACGGCGTCCGTCGCCGTGGACGGAGGACGCGTTGCCGGCGCAGTCCATCGCCTCCAGCGCCGCCCTGCGGGCTTCGGGGCGCAGCGGCGACGTGGCGTTGTGGTCGAGGTAGTGCTTCACCGCCACCGGCCGTTCCCAGCCGGCAGGGCCCCGCCCGAGCACACGTCCTCCAGCGTGACGTGTTCGAGAAAGTCCTCGATGTGCGCTCCCAGCGCCGCCCACAGATCGTGGGTGCGGCAGCGGCTGCGGTTCCTCATGCACCCCCTCGAGGCGCTGTCGTTGAGGCATCGCGTCACCCGGGTCGATTCGTCGACCGCCTGGATCACGTCCATGATCGAGATCTCGCCGGCCGGATGCGCCAGGCAGTAGCCGCCGCCCGGCCCGCGCGCGCTGCGAACGAGGCCGTGGCGCCTCAGGCGGCAGAACAGCTGTTCGAGATAGGATAGCGAGATCTCCTGGCGATTCGAGATCTCCGCCAGCGGCACCGGCCGTCCGTCGCCGTTGAGGCCGAGGTCGACCATGGCCATCACCGCATAGCGTCCCCTTGACCCGAGCTTCATGGTTCCCGCCTAGCGCGCCGCACGGCGCCTGTCGAGATCGTCGGGGTCCTCCTCGTCCTCGATCCTTGCCATCCGCTCCTCCAGCGCGGCGAGATGGTCGAGAAGGCTGTTGAGCGCCTTGTTGACCGGATCCGGCATGTCGGCCGAGGCGGTGCCGTAGGCGGCAAATGACATGTCCTCGTGCTTGCGCGCGGCGCTGTCCACGACACGCGCCGGGATGCCGACGACGGTGGCGCCGGGGGCGACGTCCTTGAGGACCACGGCGTTCGAGCCGACCGCCGCGCCGTCGCCGATGACGACCGGACCGAGAACCTTCGCGCCTGCGCCCACCACCACGTTGTCGGCGAGCGTCGGGTGGCGCTTGCCCTGGTTCCACGACGTCCCGCCGAGCGTGACGCCGTGGTAGAGGGTGACATTGTCGCCGATCTCGGCGGTTTCCCCGATGACCACTCCCATGCCGTGGTCGATGAACAGCCCCTGGCCGATGGTCGCCGCGGGGTGGATCTCGATGCCCGTGAAAAAGCGGCCGAGATGGGAGACAAGGCGCCCCGGAAGCCTGAGGCCCCGGCGCCACAGCCAGTGGCTCGCCCTGTAGAACAGGAGGGCATGGAATCCGGGGTAGCAGAGCACCACCTCGATGACGTTGCGCACGGCGGGGTCGCGCCCGAACGGGGCGCGGATGTCGCTCCCGATGGTCTTGAACATGGTATCGTCCGTTCGCTGGCGGCGGATACGCGTGGCGATCGCGTGATCCCGGTCGGTTATGAGATATATTTCCGACCGTGGAAGTCAAGTATTATCGGCCCCCGAGGGAGCAGCGCGCCATGCCCGAACTCTTCATCGACGGTCCCGCCGGCCGTCTCGAGGCGCGCCATGCGCCGTCCGCACGGCCCGCGGCGCCGGTTGCCGTGGTTCTCCACCCGCACCCGCTCCACGGCGGCACGATGAACAACAAGGTGGCCTATGCCGTCTTTCGCGGCCTTGCCGGGGCGGGCTGTTCCGCGCTGCGCTTCAACTTTCGCGGAGTCGGCCGCAGCGAGGGGGTTCACGGCGGCGGCGACGGCGAGGTCGGCGATGCGCTGGCCGCCCTCGACTGGATGCTCCGCGAGCATCCCGGGGCTTCGCAGGTCTGGATCGCCGGGTTTTCCTTCGGTGCCTGGATCGCCGCGAAGGTCCTGATGGCACGGGGCGGCATCGACGGCTTCGTGCTGGTCGCCCCGGGCGCAATGGTGCGCGACTGGTCGTTCTTCGATCCGTGTCCCTGCGACGGCCTCATCGTCCAGGGAAGCGCCGACGACATCGTGCCGCCGGATGCCGTCGCGGAGCTGGTCCGTGACCTCGCCCGCCAGGGGCGCGCCGTCCGTTTCGAGATGATCGAGGGCGCGGGTCACTTCTTCGGAAACGACCTCGACCGCGTGCGCGGCCTCATCGAGGCCTATGCCGCCGGCCGCGGTGCCACGCGCCCCCCGTCACGGGCTCGCGGCACCCCGTCGTCGAGGGAAGGCTGAGCGGCAGGCCGCCGAGCGAGCGGACGGCGAGGTAGGCGAAAGCCTCGGCCTCGAGGCTGTCGCCGTTCCAGCCGACGTCCTCCGCGACCCGGACCTCAGAGTCGAGGCAGCGCCCGAGTTCGCAGAGAATGTGCCGGTTGTGCCGGCCGCCGCCGCAGATGATCCACTGTACCGGTTTCGCGGGCATGAAGCGGCGCCCGCGGACGACCGCCGCGACGGTGAGCGCGGCAAGGGTGGCCGCGCCGTCCGCCGTCGAGAGGCCGTCGAGGTCGATTGCGATGTCGCCGCGGTCCAGCGACTTCGGCGGCGGTCGGTCGAACCACGGCGTGCCCTCCAGCGCGGCTTTCACGAGATCGCGGCGGGGCGTGCCGCTCGCCGCCATGGCGCCGTCCCCGTCGTATGGCCGGCCGGTCCGCGCCAGGATCCAGTCGTCGAGCAGCGCGCCGCCCGGACCGGTATCGAAGGCGATCACGCGCCCGAGGCCGATCCAGGTGACGTTCGCGACGCCGCCGATGTTGAGCACCGCGAGCGGAGAGCGCTCCAGGCCTGTGGCGAGCGCGGCATGGTAGAGCGGCGCCAGGGGGGCCCCTTCGCCGCCCGCCGCCATGTCGCGGCTGCGGAAGTCGCAGACGACATCGATTCCCGTCGCCTCGGCGAGAAGGGCGCCGTTGCCGATCTGCCAGGTGAGGCCTTCGTCCGGCCTGTGCGCGATCGTCTGGCCGTGAAAGCCGATGACGTCGACGGCGCCGGGGCCGAGACCGGACTGCGCCAGGAGCGCCTCGACGGCCTCGACGGCCTTCGCCGTGAGACGTTGTGCGGTGCCTGGAACGTCGCCGGTGCCGGCGAGACAGCGCCTGATGCCGTCGCGCAGGGAGGCCTCGTAGGGAACCGTCAGGCAGGCGCCGCGGCGCACCGCCATCTCGCCGTCGCTCTCGATGAGCGCCGCATCGATTCCGTCGAGGGATGTGCCGCTCATCAGGCCGATGGCTGTCTTCGACGCGAGCGCCATGGCGCCAGTCTAGTGCCGCCGTCCGGCGTCCGGCAACGGACGCTTGTCAGAACCGGGAAGCGTGAGGCACACTGCGCCGCGTCAACCGGTTGCCCTCTGCCATCATGTCACGTCTGCGCTCCGAGTTCCTGCGGGCCGTCGTCCAGCGCGGGTTCATGCACCAGTGCACCGACCTCGAGGCTCTCGACGCGAAGGCGGCGGCGGGGCCTGTCGTCGGCTACATCGGGTTCGACTGCACCGCGCCCAGCCTCCACGTCGGGAGCCTGGTCTCGATCATGATGCTGCGCCACATGCAGCGGTGCGGTCACAAGCCCATCGTGCTCATGGGCGGGGGCACCACCAGGATCGGCGATCCCTCGTTTCGCGACGAGGCGCGGCCGCTCCTCGACGAGGCCACCATCGCCGCCAACAAGGCGGGCATCATGAAGGTCTTCAGCCGCTACCTCGCCTTCGGCGGCGGGCGGTCGGACGCCGTGATGGTGGACAACGACGAGTGGCTCTCGGAACTTCTCTACATCCCGTTCCTGCGCGACGTGGGACGCCATTTCTCCGTCAACCGCATGCTGACGATGGAGTCCGTCCGGTCGAGGCTCGAGCGCGAGCAGCCGCTCTCCTTCCTGGAGTTCAACTACATGATCCTCCAGGCCTTCGACTTCGTCGAGCTGCAGCGGCGCCACGGGTGCACCCTGCAGATGGGCGGCTCGGACCAGTGGGGCAACATCGTCAACGGCGTCGATCTGGGACGCCGTCTCGTCGAGACCCCGCTCTTCGGCCTGACGACGCCGCTCATCACGGGGGCCTCGGGCGCCAAGATGGGCAAGACGGCGTCCGGTGCGGTCTGGCTGGACGGATCCATGCGCTCGCCCTGGGACTTCTGGCAGTTCTGGCGCAACACGGAGGACGGCGATGTCGGCCGTTTCCTGCGTCTGTTCACCGATCTTCCGCTCGGCGACATCGAGCGGCTCGAGGCCCTGGAGGGCGCGGAGATCAACGAGGCCAAGAAGGTCCTGGCGAACGAGGCGACGGGCCTGTGCCACGGGGCGGCCGAGGCGGCGCGCGCCGCGGACACCGCGCGGCGCACCTTCGAGCGGGGCGAGAGCGCGAGCGGCCTGCCGACCATGGCGGTCCCGCGCCGGGGACTCGAGGACGGCCTGCCCCTCTTCGAGGTCCTGTCCGACGCGGGTCTCGCCGATACGCGCTCGGCCGCGCGGCGCCTCATCAGGGGGGGAGGCGCCCGCATCAACGATCGCGTCGTGACGGACGAGTTCCGCAAGGTGACGGCGGGGGATCTCGCCGCGGGCGCGGTCAGGCTCTCGGCCGGCCGCAAGCGCCACGTCCTGCTGGTGCCGGACTCCTAGTCCTGCTGATCGGTGAAGAGCTGGCGAAAGATTCCCGGAGTCAGCACCGAGAGCGGATTCACGACGACGCCGGGGTCGTCGACGGGGCCGTCGACCTCGAAGATGAATGCGAAGATCCCGCCGTCCTCCTCGGGACCGGTCAGGATGTCGCCGATGAGCGGGACTCCGTCCAGAATCTCGTTGAGGATGTTGTCGGGAACGAGGGTGCCCGAGAGATGGACCACGTCCGGGCCGGTGTCGATTTCGCCGTTCATCAGGATCCTGAATCCCTGGCCGTAGAGGCGGCTGTCGCCGACGGAGATGAGATCGCCTTCCTTGCGGAAGGGAAAGAACGCCGCGTTGAGCACAAGTCCGCGGTCGGCCAGCACGCTGGCGAGTCCCGGCAGGGACGCCAGGGTGAACAGGTGCGCGGCCGCCGGCGCGTCCCTTACGGTGAACCTGTCGGCCTGCATGGATCCGATGACGGCGGCAGGCGTCTGCCTTTCGTCGAACCAGCCTTCGACCTTCAGCGTCCCTCCCTCGATGTTGTCCCTGTCGGCGAAGGCCCGGATGAAATCGCCGAGGTTCGCGGCCTCGAATTCGAAGCGGCGCTCGTCGGGCGCCACGCGCGTGATCCCGAGGTCGACGCGCGAACCGCCTTCGAGTTCTCCCGTGGCCAGAAGGGACTCGAACCGGCCGTCCGCGTAAGTCCCCTCGATCGTCAGGTTGTCGATCGGCACGCCGCGGGGAGTCCACAGCCGGTCGAGAGCGCCCGCGACGGCAAGGGGCGGCAGGGCGTCGTCCTGCGCGCCGTCGTCCGCCGGCGCCGCCATGTCGAGCGAACCGCCCTTGAGCACGAGGGCATATCCGCCCCCGGCCGCCGCCGCCAGCGTTCCCTTCAGATCCGTGCGTCCGGCGGCGAATTTTTGCACGTCGAGGGCCAGGGTGTCCCCGCCGATGGTGCCCGAAGCCCGGACCGCGACATTGCCGCCGCTGGCGTCGAGTGTCCGGATGACGAGGCCGCCGCCCCTCTCGTCGGCCGCAAGGCGGAGCGAGCCCGCCTCGCCCGGCGCCTTCGAGGCGCCAAGCGACGGGATGGAAAAGGCCGCCTCCTGAAGGTCCGCCTCGACCTCCCAGGTCACGTCGCCCGCCGCGGCTGTCCTCGTGAGCGAGGCGGCGATCGCACCGGTGAGGCCGACGGGATCGTCGATGCCGAGGGCCTCGAGGCCGGTCTCGTCGACTCTTCCTGAAAGGCCGAGAACCTCGCGGCCGCCCGATGCCCCGTAGGCGAGCGACAGCGGCACGCCGTTGAGCGCGGCGGCGCCCTCGAAGGAAAGGCGGCCGTCCCCGTCGAGGCCGAGCCGTCCGCTGCCGCCGTCGAGGCGATAGCCGGCGATGGCCAGAGCGAGGTCCTCGATGGCGGCGTCGAACCGGTAGCGCACGGCGTCGGCATCGACGGCGGCAAGATCGGCGATGGTGATCTCGACGGCGCCGTCGAGGGTCCCCTCGACGGAGTCCGGCGCGATCTCCGGCGGCAACCTCCATGACAGCGGCTCGTGGGCGGCGACGGAGAGCGCCGCGGCCAACGGCCCCTCGAGAGCGGCCCTGATCGACATCGCCCGGTCGAATCCGTCCATGCTGACGAAGCCTGCTCGCGTGACGAGGCCGGAGAGGGTTCCACCCCGCGTCTCGATCTCGAGCGAATCGCCGTCGATCCGCAGCCGGCCCGCCACGCCCTCGACCGGCGGCATGCTCTCGAGGAACTCCACCGTGACGCCGCTGGCCTCGAGCGCAACGTCGAGGCCCGCCATCGCAGGATCGCCCGCGTCGAGTTCGCCAAGCGTCGAGCCGAAGCCGAGCGAGGCCTCGTCGATGGTGCCGCCGGAAAGGTGCGTCACGATCCAGTCCCGCACCCGGGGGGCCGCGGACTCCGGCCAGTAGCGCCCGAGATCGTCGACCGGAAGGCCGCGCGCGGCGATGGTCCACGCGATGGGCGCGTCGTTCGTCCAGCCGGCAACGTGGAGGCTCCCCTCGAGCGAGCCGCGGGCGATGCCGGGGTGGATCGCGGTCACCTCGAGAGAGCCCCATTGCGGCCCGAGCGTTCCGCTGAGACTGGTCGGTCCCAGATCGAAGGGATGCTCGAAGGTGCCCGGCCAGTCGACACGCCCGCCCGCCGATTCGAGGTGAAAGGTTCCCTGGCTCAGGGCGAGGTCGCCGTCGAACGACAGCCCGAAATCGCCGTCGACGGTGAAGGACATGCCCGACAGGTCGGGCGGCGAGGGCAGAAGCCCGGCCAGCGACGGCACCGGCACGTCCGTGAGCCGGGCGGTGATGTCGATCCCCGGGAGGTCGTGACGGTGCGTGCCGACGAGTTCGAGGGGCAGGGTCTGCGCGCCCGAGCGCAGCACTGTCGCAAGATGCAGAAGGATCCCGGCGTCGTCCCTGATCATGGACATGGAGGAGTTCGGCGCCTGCCAGTGGAGATCCAGCATGCGGTCGTCGAAGGTGATGTCGGCGTTCCTGAACTCGACGTGCACCAGGCGGTCGAACGGTGGCAGCGCCGCCGCCTGCTCGATCCTCTCGAGCAGCGAACGGTCGCCCGAGAGGCTGCCGGACCCGGACGCGTCGTCGTTCAGGCTGTCGGCGAGCGTGATGCCGATCTCGCCCGTCTCGTCGCGGACGAGGTCGATCTTCGGGCCCTCGAGGACCAGGCCGACGGGCCGCAGCTCGGCCCTCAGAAGCGCGGCAAGCGAGACGTCCAGCCCGATTTCCCGCGCGGCGAAGGTCACCCTGTCATCCTGATCGAAGATGAGGACATTGGACAGTTCGAGATTGAAGGTCCTGCGCCAGTCGCCGCCTGACAGCACCACGTCGCCGAAGCGCACGGCGATACCGAGATCGCTGTCATTGATGGCCTCTTCGAGGTAGGACGCTGCCGGGCCCAGTGAGACCGGGCCCTCGGCCAGCCGCCAGGCGATGCCCAGGAGTGCCAGGACGGCGAGGCCGACCACCATCCCGAGCGCGTGGATCAGGATGCGCAGGCCGCGTCCGGTCACGGAACCGGCATTCCGCCGAAGGGGCACTTGACCGCACCGGGCGGTCTGACCACGTTGCGCGGAACTCCTGCAGGCGGTGACATGAAGTTCCGGACTCTCGAAGAGATCACCACGCTGCCGCCTCCTTTCGACAGGGAGCTGGCAACCGTCAGGCGCGAACGCTGGCTCGCGGCCTGTGACACTGACCCCGATCTCAGGGAATCATCGCACGAACTCGCCCGCGATTCCACCGGCGGAGCGCTTCTCGACGCGGTGTTCGGCAACAGTCCCTACCTCGCGCGGTGCCTCGTCCGCCATCCCGCCATCCTGCCGGTCTGGGCGGCCGACGGTCCCGATGCCGCCATGGCCCGCGCCGTCGGGTCTCTCGAGGCGCACGACAGCGAAGGCAGCGTCATGCGGCGGCTGCGCCACGCGCGGGCGATGAGCGCGGCGGCGGTGGCGCTGGGCGACATCTCCGGCCTCTGGTCGTGGCGGGAGGTGACCGCAGGCCTCTCGCGTTTCGCCGACACCGCCTGCCGGACGGCGGTCGATCACCTGCTCGCCAGGTTCGGTCCCCGCCGGGAGGAACCGTCGAGGGAGTGCGGCTTCATCGTGCTGGGCCTCGGGAAGCTCGGCGGCGGCGAGCTCAACTACTCCAGCGACATCGATCTCATCGTTCTGTGGGACGACGAACGGTTCGGGCGTTTCGGTCCGGACCCGCTTGCGGTGGCCCTGCGCCTGACCCGCCGGTTCGTCAAGATGCTGCAGGAGCAGACCGCCGACGGCTTCGTGCTGAGGACCGACCTGCGGCTGCGCCCCGACCCCCTGGCGACTCCCCTCGCCATGTCGGTCGATTCGGCGGAACTCTACTACGAGAGTGTCGGCCAGAACTGGGAACGTTCGGCGATGATCAAGGCCCGTCCGGTGGCCGGCGACCTCGATGCCGGCGGCCGGTTCCTGGAGAGGCTGAGACCCTTCGTGTGGCGGCGCCACCTCGATTTCGAGGCTATCGGGGACATCCATTCGATCCGGCGCAGGATTCACGAGGCCCGGGGCACCGGCGCCATCAGGGCGGCCGGACACAATCTCAAGCTTGGCCGCGGCGGCATCCGGGAGATCGAGTTCCTGGCCCAGGCCCGGCAGCTGGTCTTCGGAGGACGCAATTCCCGCCTGCGCCGCCGGGCGACCTGCGATGCTCTCGATGCGCTCTGCCGGGCGGAACTCATCGACGCCGCGGCGCGGGACGACCTCGTGCATGCCTACGGCGAACTGCGGCGCGTCGAGCACCGCCTGCAGATGATCGACAACGCCCAGACCCACGATGTGCCCGCCACGGGACGGGGCCTGGAACACATCGCCACGTTCCTCGGTCACAGCGGCCGTGGCGCCTTCGAACGCCACGTCGAGGGCCTCCTCGCCACCACCGAGAGCCACTACGAGGGCTTCTTCGGGAACGGCGGCGACGGTCCGCCGCCGCACAGCGCAGGGGAAAGCGGACTGGAAGGCCTGCTGCAGCGATCGGGCTTCACGCAGCGGGCGGGGATCGCGCACTTCGTCGGCACCTGGCGCGACGGCACGGTCCGCGCCCTCGCCCACGAACGGTCCCGCGAACTCGTCCACAGGCTGCTCCCCCGCATCCTCGCCGCCCTGTCGGCGACCGGGGACGGCGACGCGGCGTTCTTCAACCTGCACGCCTTCCTCGGCCGCCTGCCCGCGGGCGTGCGCTTCCTCTCGCTGCTCGACCGTCATCCCGCCCTGCTCGATCTCGTGGCCGGGATCATGGCCACGGCGCCGCGCCTCGCCAACGCCCTCGGCGCCTCGCCCGCACTCCTGGACTACGCACTCGCCCGGGACTTCGGGACGCCCCTGCCCGACCGGGAGAGGCTCGAGGACGACCTGGCGGAGATTCTCGACGAGGCCGAACACGAGGAGGACCTCCTCGACCGGGTCCGCCGCTGGTATCACGACCGGGAGTTCCGCCTGGCGGTCGCCCTCATGCGGGGGACGGCCGATCCCCGCCAGGTCTCGCACGGCCTTTCGGACATGTGCGATGCCGTCATCCGCCAGCTCCTCCGGCGCATCGGGACTCTCTTCGAGGCGCGCCACGGCCCCTTGGCCGGGAGCGGGATCGCCATCGTCGCTGCCGGACGCTACGGCATGCGCGAACCGGCGTTCGGTCCCCGCCTCGACCTCGTGATCGTTCACCACCACGACCGGCCCGATCTGAAATCGTGCGGAGCGCGGCCGCTCGGGGCGCAGGCGTGGACCTCCAGGCTCGTCCAGCGCCTGCTCGCGGCCCTGACGGTCACCACCAACGCCGGAGCCCTGTTCGACATCAGCCTCGCCCTCGTTTCCGAGGGGCGGACGTCGAACCTCGAGCGCCTGGCGGCCGGCGAAGCGCAGGATCTCCTCGCGCTGGCCGGCGCCAGGGTGGTCGCGGCCTCGGGCGGGCTTGGCGAGCGCGCGCAGACGGCTCTGGCCGACGCCCTCGCCACGCCGGTCGAGCCCGCCCGGCTCGTCGATGCCATCCTGGACCGCCGGCAGCGTCTCGCGGGACCTCTCGGGGAAGCCGCAGCGCTGGATGCGGAGCACGGCGAAGGCGGATTGATCGACCTCGACCTCGTGACGCGCTACATGGAGCGCTGCGGCCGCGGTCCCGCGCCGGAGGGCCTCGGGGAGGCGCGGGCCCTGCTGCACGCCGTGCGCACCGTTAACGAGGGCCTGCTCGGAGAACCGGTGCCGCAGGTCCCCCGGGGATGCGTCCGCCTGCTGGCGACGGTCACCGGTTCGCGCGACCCGGAGGAGTTGAAAAGTCGGGTAATGTGTTCGAGAAACGCGGTGCGGCGCGCCCTTGCGCGGGTCGCCCAGCAGGGAACAGCCGCCAGGGAGACTGCGCCATGACCGGACCCGCGCCCGGAGATCCCGCACCCGACTTCACCGCCGCCACCAACGGCGGGGGCTCCCTTGCGCTTGCGTCCCTGAGGGGCCGCAACGTCGTCCTCTATTTCTACCCCAGGGACGACACCCCCGGGTGCACGAAGGAGGCTGAGGGTTTCCGCGACAGCCTTGCCGCGCTCGATGCGGCCGACACCGTGGTCGTGGGCGTGTCGAAGGACAGCGTCAGGCGCCACGACGCCTTCCGTGACAAGCACGGCCTCGACTTCACACTGGTCGCGGATACCGACGGCACGGTCTGCGAGGCCTGGGGCGTGTGGGTCGAGAAGATGAACTACGGGCGCCGGTACATGGGAATCGAGCGCTCGACGTTCCTGATCGACCGATCGGGAATCGTCCGCTCCGTCTGGCGCAAGGTGAGGGTCAAGGGCCACGTCGAAGCCGTCGTCGAGGCCGCGCGGGCACTGTCGCAGCAGGAGTGACGGCCGTCAGGTCTCCTCGAGGGCCGTGATCGCGTAGCTGCAGCGGCCGGCGCCGGAGAGCAGGTGGCTGGTGCGGACGATGTCGACGTGCGGGCCCAGGATCTCCCGGAACATCGTCAGTTCCGAGTCGCACAGCATGTCGCACGCGCGCGCGGCGGTGCTGATCGAGCAGTGGTTCTCGGTGTAGCGGTAGCGTCCCTCGCCGTCGTTCGACCACTCCGCCATGAACCCGTCGGCCGTGCGCTGTTCGGCCAGGATCGCCAGGCGCTCCTCGGTGGAACAGCCGTCGTCCATGCAGGAGAGGTACCTCGACGTCGTCTCCCTGCGCTCGGCGGCGATCAGGTCCTTGAGGCCCGACGCGCCGAAGACGCTGCGCGTGCAGCGCAGCAACGTGGCGGACAGCTGGCCGTGGCTGTCCGGAAACTCGCCGTTGCCTCTCGACGTCAAAGACCAGATCCTGGCCGGGCGACCGACTCCGGTTCGCGATTCGCGGAAGTCCGCCAGGCGGTCGCCGTTGAGTTTCTTGAGGTGCTGGCGGACCGCCACTTCGGAGATGTCGAGGTGGCCGGCAAGGGCGGCCGCCGACATCGGCCCCCGCGACTTCAGCAGCGACAGGATCTGCTGGCGCGTGTGTCTCCTGACCCTTGCCATGCACGAACGTGACGCATCGGCCGGGAGCGGTCAAGGAGCCGCGGCAGCCCCGCAGAGGGGTCGGCGGTGTCACGCCGCACGTGATCCACTGGACCGCGCCTCAACGGGCGTGAACCGGCCCTCGCGGATGCCGACTTCCGCCACCGATGATGACGCAGCTTCGACAACCGGGATCCGCGGGACACCGCTGCTCCGCTGCCCGAAACGCGGCCTCGCTGCAAGCCGGGGCTCTCTTGCAAGGTGTCTCAGGGCCACAGCGTGCTCCGGGCGGGCGATGGACCACACGTCGATCCCGTCGGCAGTGCGGAACGACCGCGCGCAGTCCAGGCAGCAAGCCCGTGCGACAGCGGGGCTGTGACCTGACAGCGACCGCCGCGGGCTCTCCACCCCGGCGCGCCAGGAAATCGACCCCGTTGCGGTTCGCCGGGTCGGGCGCCCGGTAGTGAAGGCCCTCGAACGGCCCGCCTTCCTCGGCGTGCGCGCGCAGCAGGTGCAGGACCCGGCCCTCCAGGAGCGCGACCGGTCCGTGAAGCTCCTTGACCGCACGGACCAGGCCCGGATCGACCCGGTAGAGCTTCGGATGGCGGCGTTCGCGCACCCGCAGCCGCGGCTGGAAGGCGGAACGCAGGCATGGTGTCCTCGAGGATGTCGAGACAGCCCTCAACGGTGGTGCGGGCGACGCCGGATATGTTGACGAGCTGGCCGTGGTGGAGGGCGGCGAGCGGCAGGTTGCGGACCGGCCCCTCGGCCCGGACCGCCTCGCCGAGACAGAGCCGGACACAGCTCTCGAGCACGGCTCGCCGGCGACCCCGGCCGGGGGGGATGGTTCCGGTGTCGAGGGCGGCATCGAGGTCGAAGTCTCCGCCGAGCTCGGCCGGTGCCGGGGGATGCATGGTCTTGTCCGGCCGCCTTGCGCTTGCGCGCGCTCGATCCCGGCAGGGCGAAGTCGAGACGCCGGTCCTCGATGTGCCGGTGCACGTCGTTGAGGAGACCGGGAAGAGGGAGGGATCGGCGAGGTAGTCCTGGTAGCGGGCCTCGTCGGGCAGGTCGATGCGCGGCGCGTCGGGAAACTGCGCTCGCGCCCATGCTGCGGGTCACAGCGGCTTGCGCATCGTCGTCACGCTGCGGAAGGGAAGGATCGCGCGCAGGGGGCCGATCCCGACCTCTCTGCCGGCGACGAAGCCCTGGCGCGGGGGTTGGTGTCGACGACGTCCAGCCGGACGCCGGTCCTGCCCAGGCTTCGCGCGTGTTCGCACACGGCGGCGACCGCGATGCCGTCCATGAGCAGCGTGCCGGGCTCCTCGCGGCGCTCGAGCGGCGCCAGGCCGATGTCGAAAAGGCCCGCCCGGTTCTCCTCGAAGCCGGCGATGCCGAGAATGCCCGCGCCGTCCGTGGCGACGAAAGCCCTGTCGGTGCGCATCGCCGGGTCAAGGAACCGCGCCGCCCCGAGGAACGGCGTCAGCTTCGCTTCCAGTGCCTCGCAGTAGAGCGCGGCCGCCTGCGCGCGCAGACTGCCGGGCACGCCATGCCGGATGGTCACGGGACCGTTCATGCCCCTCGAGATTGGGACGCCGGCCGCCGGATTGAAGGCGGACCGGGCGCCGTCGTGGACGTTGCCGCGCCGCCGGGCTAGTTTCGCGCCCGCCATGACAGCCATCACCATCGCCACCTGGAACATCAACTCGGTGCGGCTGCGGATCGATCTCGTCGTCGAGTTCCTTCGCGAACACCGGCCGGACGTCCTGTGCCTCCAGGAGATCAAGACGCGGGAGGAGACCTTCCCCTTCGCGCCGATCGCCGAGGCGGGCTGGCCCCACATCGCGGTCGCCGGCTTCAAGGGCTACAACGGCGTCGCAACAGTGAGCCGCCGCGCCTTCCGCGACAGCGGGGTCATTTCCTGGTGCGGCCGCGACGACGGCCGCCACGTCCGGGTCACCTTCGGCGACGGCCTCGAGCTTCACAACGTCTACGTGCCGTCCGGCGGAAAGGAGCCGGATCCGGACATCAACGACAAGTTCAGGCACAAGCTCGACTTTCTCCGCGACATGACGGCGTGGTGGCGCACCCTCAGGACGGCGGACGCCAGGAGGGTGCTGGCCGGCGACTTCAACGTCGCGCCGCTCGAGAACGATGTCTGGTCCCACGAGAAGCTCATCAACGTCGTCTCCCATACCCCGGTCGAGGTGGAGCATCTGGCGCGCCTGAGGGAGTCCCACGACTGGACCGACACCGCCCGCCATTTCGTTCCGGCCAGCGAGAAGCTCTATTCGTGGTGGCCCTACAGGGGCGCCCGCGACTGGGCGACCGGGGACTACGGGCGGCGTCTCGACCACATATGGATCACGCCGGCGCTGAAGGCGTCGCTCGCGGGCTGCGAGACCCTGCGCTTCATGCGCGGCAGGGCGAAGCCGAGCGACCACGTGCCGGTGATCGTCACCCTCGAGGGTCCATGACGAGCGGCTGGCGCGTCGCCTCGCAGGGGCCGGTGGCGACGGTCACCCTGGCGAGACCGGAGAAGCACAACCTCATCAGGATGGCCGAGGTCGACGGCCTGATCGCCGACCTCGACGCCCTCGACCGGGACCGCGCGCTCAGGGTCGTCGTGCTGACGGGCTCGGGCACGCGCACCTTCTCCGCGGGCGTCGACCTCGGCGACGTGCTCACCCGCGACTGGACGGACAACCCGGTGGAGCGCCTCGCCGACCGCATCGAGGCGCTCGGTCCGGTCACGGTCGCCGCCCTCAACGGCAGCGCCTACGGCGCCGCGGCCGACCTTGCCCTGGCCTGCGACTTCCGCATCGGCGTCGAGGGCATGCGCCTCGTCATGCCCCCGGCGCGCTACGGCCTGGTGTTCCACGAATCGGGTCTGCGGCGCTTCATCGAGACGCTCGGGCCGCAGGTGGCGCGCCGCCTGTTCCTCGCGGCCGAGGAGATGGACGGCCGCACCCTCGAGGCGATCGGCTACCTCGACCGGCTGTTGCCGGCGGACGGCTTCGGCGACAGCGTGCGGGGCTTCGCGCACCATCTCGCCGGCCTTTCGCCGCTGTCGCTCGCCATCACCTCGCGGGCGATCAGGGCGATCTCGCGCGACTCCCTCGATTCCGCCTGGCTCAAGCGCGAGACGGTGGCCTGCTTCGCCACCGACGACGCCCGCGAGGGCATGGCCGCGGCGCGGGAGAAGCGGCCGCCCGTCTTCAGCGGGCAAAGAGCGTGAGCGAGTCGCCGCGCACCTCCCAGCCGCCCGTGCGCGACAGGAACGACATGCCCAGAAGCGAGGTCTCCAGCGGCGTGCCGATGACCGAGGCGCGAAGGTTGGCGACCACGACGGGTCCGATCCGCAGCTGCCCGAGGGTGACCGGCGCGCCGAGGACCACGCCGTTGGCGGTCTCGTAGGGCCGCACGAAGGCAAGGCTCGAGGTGTCGATGCCGAGCCTGCCGGCATCGGCGGGCGAGAGCACGACGTCGCTGGCGCCGGTATCGACCATCATGCGCAGGGGAATGCCGTCGGCCAGCGCCTCGATGACGAAGTGGCCGTCGCGCCGGGCGCGGAAGCTGATCCCGCGATCGCTCTCTGCGTAGCCCGTGCCGGGACTGAGGTCGCCCCGGACCCGGTCGAGCACCCACGCCGCCTCGTCGCGGAAGCTGTAGGAGACGAAGACGAGGGCGCCGGCGAGACACCAGATCAGGGCATGGACGAGCCGGCGGCCCGCGGTCGTCCTCCTGTCAGCCATTCCCGGCGATGAGCGAGGCGAGAAAGGCGTTGACGACCTCGGGCGCGTGGCGGTTGAGCGAGACGTGTCCCAGTCCCGGCAGCTCGTGGTAGTGGCCGTGGCGCGCCGCCTGCGCCACCCCCCGCACGAGGGCCGGAGGTGTCTGGATGTCCTCGGAAAACGCCACCGCGTGGATGGGCACGGGGCAGGTCGCGAGGGCCTCGGTGACGTCGTAGTCGAGGCAGGGCTGCCACTGGGCGATCAGCATCCCCGGATCCCGGTCGGCAAAGCGCGGCGTATAGGCCGCCTTGACGCGCTCCCAGAGCTCCTCGTCCTGGAGCGCGTTCGCCGGATAGGCGAAGGCCGCGTAGTGGCAGGCGGCGAAGTCCGCCGGCATGGCGAGGCTGCCTTCGGCGCGCGCGCGGATCTCGGCTTCCATCCAGTCGCGGGTGAAGCCGGTGATGCGGGCCGCCGTTCCCATCGGGATGGCGAGACGGACGAGGTGGGGATGGTCGATCGCGACCTGCTGGGTGATGAGCGCCCCCATCGACAGCCCGGCGAGGACGACCGGCGGCCGGCAGAAGGCCTCGATGATGGCGGCGCAGTCGTCGCCGAACTGCCGCATGGTCCAGGGCGGCGGCGTGCTCGTGGTCTCTCCGGCGCCACGGGGGTCGTAGGCCGTCGAGCGCATGTGCCCCGAGAAGTACTCGAACTGGTCGGCCCAGTAGTCGGCGGGACTGTCGCCGCCCGGGACCCAGACGATGTCCGGGCCGTCGCCGGCCTGCAGGACGCGGAACCTGGCATCCGCGGTCTCGTGGACATGGACGCTGACGATTTCCTCGAACGACGCCACGGCGGCACCTCGTCCGGTGGTCCGGTGCGACCGTAATACGCCCGCATGCCGGGGGCAATCGGGCGGGGCGGCCGTCTTTGACTCGCCTCCGGCCGGCGCTAGAGTGCGCGCAGCCTGCAAGGAGGATCCCGCCATGACCGCCGTTTCCGAGATCGCACGGAACAAGGGAATCAAGTACTTCCTGATCAGTTTCTCGGATCTTGCCGGCGTTGCCCGCTCGAAGCTGGTGCCGGCGGCCGCGATCGACGACATGGTGGCGGACGGCGCGGGCTTTGCCGGGTTCGCCACCCATCTCGACATGACGCCGGCCCATCCCGACATGTTCGCGGTCCCCGACCCGGAGTCGCTCGTCCAGCTGCCCTGGAAGCCGGAAGTCGGCTGGATGGCCGGCAACCTCGTGATGGCCGGCCGCGAGGTCGATCACGGCCCCCGCAACGTCTTGAGGCGGATGGTCGCCCTGGCGAAGGAGCGGGGATACCGTTTCAGGACCGGCGTGGAATGCGAGTACCACCTGATCAACGCAGACGGCACCGGCATCTCCGATCCGCGGGACATCATGGCCAAGCCCTGCTACGACCAGCAGGCGCTGATGCGGCGCTACGATGTCGTCGCCGAGATCTGCGACGCGATGCTGTCGCTGGGCTGGGGGCCCTACCAGAACGACCACGAGGACGCCAACGGCCAGTTCGAGATGAACTGGGACTACGACGACGTGCTCGTGACCGCCGACCGCCACACCTTCTTCAAGTTCATGGTGAAGTCGATCGCCGAGAACCACGGCCTGCGCGCCACCTTCATGCCCAAGCCGTTCACCCGCATCACCGGCAACGGCTGCCACACCCACGCCAGTCTCTGGGACGCCTCGGGCGCCACCAACCTGTTTCACGACAGCGGCGGGGAGCTCGGGATCTCGGCGCTGGGGTACAGTTTCCTGGGCGGCGTTCTCAGGCATGCCCGGGCGCTGACCGCGATCTTCAACCCCGTGGTCAACAGCTACAAGCGCATCAACGCCCAAGTGACGGACTCCGGGGCGACCTGGTCACCCAACACCGTCTCCTACACCGGCAACAACCGCACCCACATGGTGAGGATTCCCGACGAGGGGCGCTTCGAGTTCCGCCTGATGGACGGCGCGACCAACCCCTACCTTGCCCAGGCCGCACTCCTGGCCGCGGGCCTCGACGGCATCGCCACGAAGGCGGATCCCGGCAAGCGCCTCGATGTCAACATGTACGAGACGGATCCCGATTCCCTCGATGTCGAGAGGCTGCCGCTCAATCTTCTCGATGCCGTGCGCGTGGCGGAATCCAACGCGATGCTGCGCGAGTACCTCGGCGACGAGACCATCGACGCCTTCCTCTCCATGAAGAGGCGCGAGTGGCTCGACTACACCCGCCACCTCACGCAGTGGGAGCGCGACCACACGCTCGACTGCTGAGGCGCGCCGCCGTCCCGTTCGCCCGGGAGGTCCGGGGGCCATGATTGTCGTCTTCGGCTCGCTCAACATGGACATCATCGTCCGGGTGCCGCATCTGCCGGAACCGGGCGAGACGGTGCTGGCGCCGGAACACCGCACGGCGCCCGGCGGCAAGGGGGCGAACCAGGCGGTCGCCGCGGCGCGCGCCGGCGCCCGCGTCGCCATGGCCGGCTGCGTCGGCGCGGACGACAACGGCCGCGACCTCGCCGCCGTCATCGGCCGCGAGGGGGTCGACACCGGTCTCATCAGCGTCGGCGGCAAACCGACGGCGCTGGCGATGATTCCGGTCGACGGCGCCGGCGCCAACCAGATCGTCGTCTCCAGCGGCGCCAACGGGGAGGCGCGCCAGGACCGCGTCACCGACGACGTGCTGGGCGCCGCGTCCACGCTGCTCCTGCAGCACGAGGTCCCCCGCGCGGAGAACATCGCCCTTGCCCGGCGGGCGCGGGCCGCCGGCCTGCGGGTGATTCTCAACGCGGCGCCCGCGGCGCCTGTCGTGCCGGAAACCCTGGATCTCCTGGTGGTGAACGAGGTCGAGGCCGGCGTGGTCGGCGGCGCCCTGGGGATCCCGTCCGGCGATCCGCTGGACCTGGCGCAGGCTCTCGCCGACGGCGCCGGTCTGGCGACCGTGGTGACGCTGGGCGAGAGAGGCTGCATCGCCGTCGCTCCCGGCGAGCGCTGGAGGGTGGCCGGCCTTGCGGTGCGCGCCATCGATTCCGTGGGCGCGGGCGACGCCTTCTGCGGCACGCTGGCCGCCGCCCTCGACGCCGGCCTTGCGCTGGTCGACGCCCTGCGCCGCGCCACGGTCGCGGGAGCCCTGGCGTGCCTCGAGCCGGGGGCCATGCCGGCCCTGCCGCATGCCGCCTCCGTCGATGCCCGCCTTGCCGAACTGGCGCCTCCGGTTCCCCTGTGATCCGGCGTCCTGCGTCCGGCGGCGGAGCGGCGCGCATGGTGGCGCTCGATGCGATCGTCGCCTGCCTCGAGGAGCGCCGGCCGCTTGACGGCGTTCTGGAACGGGACCGGCGCTATCCCGCCCTGGCGCCTCGCGACAGGGCGCTCGTGCGCACGGTCTGCCTCGAGGCGTGCCGCCGCCGCGGCCAGGTCGACGACCTGATCGCCGCCTGCGTCGCGAGACCGCTTCCTCAGGGGGCGAGAACCGCCCGCGCCATCCTGCGCCTCGGCATCGTCCAGCTCCTGTTTCTCGGCTTCGCGCCGCACGCGGCCGTCGATACCTCGGTCCGCCTGGCGAAGGCCCGCATCCCGGGCATCGCCCCCCTCGTCAATGCCGTTCTCCGGCGCCTGCAGCGGGACGGTGTTGCGCTGGTGGCCCGCCAGGACGCGGTCCTCCTCAACACGCCGGGATGGCTCTTCGACTCATGGACTGAAGCCTGGGGTGACGCCCGCGACCTGGCCGAAAGCCACATGACGCGCGCCGCCCTCGACCTCACGGTGAAGGACGATGCCGAAGGCTGGGCGCGGCGGCTCGGCGGGCGCGTGCTGGCGACGGGAAGCGTCCGGGTGCCGGCGCCCGCCGCGGTGAGCGACCTGGCGGGCTACGCCTGCGGCCGATGGTGGGTCCAGGACGCGGCCTCGGCCCTGCCGGTCCGCCTGCTCGGCGCCGTCGGCGGCAGCGACGTTCTCGACCTCTGCGCCGCGCCGGGAGGCAAGACCGCGCAGCTTGCGGCGGCCGGCGCTCGGGTGACCGCCGTCGACGTCTCGGGGCGGCGGATGGAAAGACTGCGCGCCAACATGACGCGCCTGGGCCTTTCCGTGCGGACGGTCGTCGGCGATGCCGCCCGCTGGCGGCCCGCATCGCCCTTCGACGCCGTGCTCCTCGACGCGCCGTGCAGCGCCACCGGGACCCTGCGCCGGCACCCGGACATCCTGTGGACGCGGACCTCCGGGGATCCGGGACGCCTGGCGGCGCTGCAGCGGCGCATGATCGGCAACGCGCTCGCCTGCCTCGCTCCCGGCGGCGTCCTCGTCTACTGCGTGTGCTCGCTGCAGCCCGAAGAGGGCGAGGAGCACCTTGTCCGGCTACCGGCGGGCTGCCGCCTCGACCCGATCCGTCCCGACGAGGTTCCGGGCCTCGCGGCAGCCGTGACGGCGCAGGGCTGCCTGAGGATCCTGCCGACGTTCATGGGCCGGGAAGGAGGCCTCGACGGCTTCTTCGCCATGCGCTTGCGGCCATGCGGTGAAGCTGATACGTCAGGCTCGTGAAGCAACCCCTGCGCATTGCTCCCTCCATTCTTGCCGCCGATTTCTCGAAGCTCGGCCAGGAAATCCGCGCCATCGACGAGGCCGGCTGCGACTGGATCCACATCGACGTCATGGACGGCCACTTCGTGCCCAATCTCACGGTGGGGGCGCCCGTCGTCGCCGCCCTCAGGCCGCTCAGCGCCAAGCCGTTCGACGTCCACCTGATGATCAGTCCGGTCGACCCCCTGCTCGACGGTTTTCTTGCCGCCGGCAGCACCGTCGTCACCGTCCATGTCGAGGCCTCGCCGCACGTTCACCGCACGCTGCAGACCATCCGTCAGGCCGGGCTGAAGGCGGGCATCTCGCTCAACCCCCAGACGCCCGCGGTGGCCGCCGCCGGCCTCCTCGACCTCGTCGACCTCGTCCTCGTGATGACCGTCAACCCGGGCTTCGGGGGGCAGACCTTCCTCGAGGGCCAGCTTGCGAAGATCGGCGAGCTGCGGACCATGATCGACGCCTGCGGCCGGCCGATCGACCTCGAGGTCGACGGCGGCATCACGCCGCGGACCGCGAGACTCGCGGTCGAGGCCGGCGCCGATGTCCTCGTTGCGGGGTCCGCCGTCTTCGACGGCGGACCCTGTCGCTACGCCGGCAACATCCAGGCGCTGCGGCACTGACCATGGCGCCGCCGGCAAACGACGAGGGTCTGTTCGTCGGATCGGCGGAAAGCCTCAGAGCGGCGCTGTTCTCCGGCAGGCTCTACCGCCTCCTGCTCGCCCGGGAGGCGCCGGACCGCCTGCTTCTCAATCTCAACGATCCCTGGCCCGGCGATGCCGGAAAGGGAAGGGCCATCAGCGAGGGCACCTGGAGGCTGGCGAATCAGACCCTCGCCTTCGATTCCAGGCAGGGAATCCCGGAGTGGTACCCGCAGGATGCGTGGAGCGGCTGGCTCGAGGAGCTCCACAGCTTCACCTGGCTGCGCGACCTGCAGGAAGCGGACGGGCCCGCGCGCCAGGTCGCCCGCGCGACCCTGGCGGCCTGGATGTCCGCCTGCGGATCTTGGAACCGGTTCTCGTGGCGGCCCGACATCCTGGGACGGCGCCTCGCCTCCTGGCTGACCCATCACAACTTCCTCGTCGGGGACGCCGAGGCGCGGCTGCGACAGCAGTTCTTCCGCAGCCTGAGCGAACAGACCCGCCACCTCGCCCGCGTCGCCACCCGGGGTCCCGGCGGCCTCGGCCGGATCGCGGCGCTGAGGGCCCTGGTGCTCGCCGGCGTGGCGCTGCCGGGCGCGGACAGGCGCATGCCCCAGGCCCTTCGCCTGCTCAGGCAGGAACTCGACGGCCAGATGCTGCCCGACGGCGGCCAGCGCGAACGCAACCCGGGTGTCCAGTACCGTCTGCTGCGCGATCTCGTGGACATCCGGCTTGCTCTTGTCCAGGGCCGCAGGCCGGTGCCCGACTGGCTCCAGCAGACCATCGACCGCGCGGCGCCGATGCTGCGGTTCTATCGCCACGGCGACGGCGGCCTGGCGCTGTTCAACGGCGCCGGGGAGGAAAAGCCCGACCTCATCGACAACGTGCTCGTCCTCGGCCAGGCGACCGGCCGGCCGCTGAGGCGCACACCGTACACCGGCTACGAGCGGCTGGAGGCCGGCGGGTCCGTGGTGATCGTCGACGCCGGGTGGCCGGGCGCCGCGGAGTGGACCGTCCGTCATCACGTCGCGCCCATGGCCTTCGAGATGAGCGACGGCCGGCAACGACTGATCGTCTCGATGGGCGCCTGGCACGGCCCCGAGGACGAATGGCGGCGGTCGGTCCGCGAGACGGCGGCGCATTCGACCATGACCGTCGACGGTCTCAGCCTCGCGGACTTCAGGAAGGACGGCAGCCTGGGCCGCGGGCCGCGGGAGGTGCGTGTCGAGAGGAGGGAGAAGGACGGGACCATCACGCTCGTCATGAGTCACGACGGGTACCGTCCCCAGCTCCGCCTGGTCCACCACCGAACGCTGACGCTCAGGGCCGGCGGCGGCGAACTGCGCGGCGAGGAGGTTCTCGAGGGACCCGGGGGCGAGAGCTTCGCGCTGCGCTTCCATCTTCATCCCGACGTCAGGGCGGCCGTCGTGACGGACAGCCAGGGCGTGCTGCTCAGCACGAAGTCGGGGAAGGGCTGGCGGCTCAACACCCGCGGGGGCATCCTGGAACTCGTCGGCAGCATCTACCTCGGGGAGGGGAGCATGCGGCCGTCGCAGCAGGTCGTGGTCTCGGGCGGTCTCAACGGTGTGAGGACCGTCGTGGAATGGTCGCTCGAACGCATCGAGATGTCGCCCAGGACCGGAAGGAGACGCTCCGGACACGGCGAACCGGCGCTTGTCTGATCCTCCGGCAGCGGTGATGACAGGCGGCCCGGCCGTGCGGCACGATGGAGCGGTTCCGCGGGGAAGGGGTCCGGTCCCGGTGGGCCGCCCGGTCTTCAAAACCGGTGAGGGGCGCAAGGCGTGCCTGGTGGGTTCGACTCCCGCCCCCTTCCGCCATCGCGAGGCGCCATGGACATCGTCCTGGTAGGCGGCGGGCACGCCCACGTCGAGGTCCTGCGCAGCGCCGCCATGGCGCCCTTCGCCGGCGCGCGCCTGACCGTCGTCGCCCGCGACGTGCTGACACCCTATTCGGGCATGCTTCCCGGCTACCTCGCCGGCGCCTACAGCCTCACGCAGTCCCACATCGACCTGAGGCCCCTGGCCTCGCGGGCTTCCGCGCGGCTGATCCACGCCCCGGCGGTCGGTCTCGATCCCGTCGGCCGCCGGGTGATTCTCGACGGCCGTCCGTCCGTTCCGTTCGATATCGCCTCCCTCGACATCGGCTCCACGCCGGCGACCGACGGTATCGCCGGCGCCGGTCTCCACGGCGTGCCGGTCAAGCCGCCCCGGAGGTTTCTCGAGCGCTGGGAGCAAGCCTCTCGGGCGGCGCTGGAGAGCGGAAGCTCCTTGAGGGTCGCGATCGTGGGCGGGGGTGCGGCCGGCGTCGAGCTCGGTCTTGCGCTTCAGGCGAGCCTTGCCGCCAGGACCGGCGCCGGCGAGTTCCTTCTCGTGACCGACGATGCCGTCCTGTTGCCCGGTCACGGCGCCGCCGCCGCCAGGCGGCTGGAAAGCAGCCTCGCGGCGGCGGGCTTCCGGATCATGAAGCAAAGGCGCGTCGCGGCGCTGGAGGAGGAGGGTCTCGTCCTCGCGGACGGCAGCCGCGTCGCCTCGGATCTCACCGTCCTTGCCACAGGCGCGGCGGCGGCGCCCTGGCTCGGCCGGACTGGCCTTCTCCTCGACGGCCGGGGGTTCGTCGCCGTCGACCGCCGCCTGCGCTCCCTGTCCCATCCTCATGTGCTGGCGGCCGGCGACACCGCCGGATTCACGCCGCGCGAATTGCCGAAGAACGGGGTCCATGCCGTGCGCCAGGGGCCGGTGCTGGCGCGCAGCCTGAGGCGGCTGGCCGCGGGCCGGGAGGCCGTGCCCTACCGTCCCCAGAGGCACACCATGGCCCTCATCTCGACCGGCGGGGGCCGCGCGGTTCTCTCGCGCGGGGCCCTGGCGCTTTCCGGACGCTGGGTGTGGCGCTGGAAGGACAGGATCGACCGGCGCTGGATGGAGCGCTACAGCGATCTTCCGGCGATGTCCGGCGACGACGCCATGCGCTGCGGCGGCTGCGGCGCCAAGGTGCCGGCGCGCGTGCTCGAACGGGCGCTTGCGCGCCTCGACATCCCTTCGGCCCCCGATGTCGTGATCGGACTCGACGCGGCCGACGACGCCGCCGTCGTCAGGCCTCCCGAGGGGACGGTGGCCGTCCACACGGTCGACCAGTTTCCGGTGTTCCTCGACGATCCGTGGATCTTCGGCCGCATCGCCGCGGTGCACGCGCTCTCGGACATCCACGCCATGGGGGCCGAACCGCTCTCGGCCATGGCTCTGGTGGGCCTGGCGCCGGGGGCGGCCGACGCCATGGAGGAGGACCTGGTCTGGATGCTCTCCGGCGTCCTGTCGGTCCTGGACTCCGAGCGCTGCACGCTCGTCGGCGGCCACACCTGCGAAACCGAGCGCGCCTCGCTGGGCCTTGCCGTGACCGGCTGGAGCGACGAGGCGTCGCTGATCCGCCTGTCGGGACTCGCCCCGGGCGACGACCTCGTTCTCACGAGGCCGCTGGGGACCGGGGCCCTTTTCGCCGCGGACATGCGCGCAGAGGCCGAAGGACCGTGGATCGGGGAAGCGGTCCGCGCGATGCAGCGCAGCAACGGTCCGGCGGCGCGGATTCTCGCCCGCCACGGAGCGCGGGCGATGACCGACATCTCCGGCTTCGGTCTGGCGGGCCACCTGTGGGAGATGGCGCGGGCCTCGGGCGTGGCCGTCAGGATCGACCGCCTTCCGGCCTATCCGGGCGCCCGCCGCCTTCTGGCCGCAGGCAGGACGAGCACGCTGCATCCCGGCAACGTGGCGGCGCTCTCGGGCATCCTCGACGAGGACGGCGCCGACCCGCTGGTGTTCGATCCGCAGACCGCCGGCGGCCTCGTCGCCGGAATCCCCCCCGGGCGCGCCGCCGACGTCCTCGAAGAGCTTCACCGGGCGGGCGAGAGCGGCGCCTGCGTGATCGGCAGCGTGTGCGGCTCCCAGGGGCCGTCGCTCGAGGCGTCCGGGACCCTCAGGCGATCTGCGTTTCCGGCACGAGCATGATGTCGCCGGCCTCGCGGACCGCCGCGTCGCCGCTGGCGAGGCACTTCACGCGCAGGTCGCGAATGAGGTCGCCGGCCGCCGTCTCGGACCAGAACCACCGCGTCACCTCCTCGGTCCCGCCGGAACCGGGCCGGGCCGTGGCCGCTTCCATGTAGTAGGCCTTGAGGTCCTCCGAGGAGAGGCGCAGCAGGTCGACCTCGCTCATTGCCTTCACCGGAGCGGCCGGGCCGTCGCCCCGCAGCCACGAGGAGAGGAATCGGGCGGCGCCGGCGGCGTCCAGTCCGGAGGCCCCCATCGTGGTCCGCCCCCGCCGGTCGAGACTCGCCCGGTACCAGGGCGCCAGCGTCTCGATCTCTTCCTGCAGGGCATCCTTCGAGGCGTCCCGTACCCTGGGGAAGCGCACCGGGCAGACCCAGCCGTCGCCCGCTTCCGCGCTTGCGGGAGCCTCGTCGGGAAAGTCCTCGAGGACCGGACCTTCCCGGTGCTCGAGGAGCCCCAGAAGGTGCGCCAGCACGCGATGCTGGAAGCCCGCGTCTCCGGGTGCGCCGAAGGGCCTGCCGAGGGGAAACGGCACCCACAGGGCGCGCGGCGGCGCGACCTCTTCGGCCTGGCGGCGCACCAGCGCCACCAGGACCGTCGCCAGGCCCTCGTCCTCCATGAACTTCGCCAGTCCGCTCACGGCGCACGTGCAAAGGGGTCACACAGGCGCGAGGATGACCGTGTTGACTCCGTCGGCCTTCATCAGGCCCGCCAGGCCGCGGGCCTCGTCCTCCATCTCCACGGGATCGGTGGCACCCATGAACGAGTAGTGGTAGTCGGCCAGAGATCCGATCGTGCCGGCCTCGGCGAGCTCCCCGAGGCGCTGGAGCGGAAAGACCGTGTTGACGTCGTCCTGGAAGGCGGTCCGGTCGTGGGAGACGGAGACGTGGTCCATGACGACGTCGCCCGCGCGCTCGGCCGGGATGACGCGGTAGTCCGCGGCGCCGGTGCCGAAGGCCCGGTCCCCGGAAAGCCTCAGGCCCGCCGACGAGACGAGCGCCACGCGCCGCCGCCCGGGCGGCGCCGGCACGGTCCAGGGCGAGCCCGGGATCGCCGGCGAGACGCGCTCCCTGAGGAATGTCGCGAGCCCGTCGTCGAGCTCGGTCAGTCGTACCATGGTGAGGTTCTCCCTTCAGTCAACGCCGTCGACGGTCTCGAGCATCATCGGGGCGAGTTCGCCGGCGGTACGGCCCGCCCAGTCCCGCTGCGGCACCTGCGCCAGCATCTCCTTCTGTGCGGCCTCCAGGCGCTCGAGTTCGCCGTCGAGATCGATCGTCGCGATCCGGCCGTCGGCGACGACACGCGCACCCTCCACCCAGACATGGCGGACGGCACGCTCCGCGGCGACGACGACGAGGCTGCGCAGGGGTTCGCGCACGGGCATCATCGCGCGATGGCCAAGGTCGACCGCCACCAGGTCCGCCCGCGCGCCGACGGCGATCCGGCCGAGGTCGTCGCGGCCCAGCGCCCGGGCCCCGGCCACGGTCGCGGCCCGGAAGATGTCGCTGTAGTCGAGGTCGTCGACGCTGCCGGCCACGGCGCGCGCCTGGATGGCCGCCGTTCTCATCTCGTCCAGCATGTTGTGGGGGTAGGTGTCGGTTCCCAGGCCGACGCCGACGCCGTGGCGAAGGTAGCCGCCCAGGGTGGTCAGCGTGATGCCGCGGCGCGAGAACACCGTCGGGCAGTGCGCCACGGTGGCGCCGCTGTCGCGCATCAGGTCGAGGTCGCGGCGCACGGGCCAGTGCAGCCAGGGGTGGTGGTCGAGAAAGATGCAGTGGGCGAGCGTGCTGCGTTCGTCGAGGACGCCGATGTCGTGCATCCAGCGGATCGGCGACGTGCCGTGGCGCCGCTGCATCTCGTGGAACTCGGTCACCGACTGCGCGGCATGAATGGTCCAGGGAAGGTTGCGTTCCCGCGCCGCGGCATGGCTGTCGCGCAGGGTCTCCTCGGTGCAGGTGTCGACCTGGGAGGGTGCGACCATGCCGGACAGGCGGCCGCTGGGGTGCTGGCGCGCCAGCTCGATGACGGCAAGCGCCTTGTCGAGACCTTTCCGCCCGGCGCCCGGCGTCCAGTCGTAGTCGAGGCTGTGACCGTCGGCCGTCGACCACCGGGCGTCGCGGAACATCGGCGCGGCGACGGCCCGGATGCCGCTGGCCGCCAGCTCGTCGAGCCAGCCGTCGAACGGCATCGAGAGATCGACCACGGTGGTCACGCCGGAAAGCAGGAGCTCGGCCAGCGCGACTCTCAGGCAGGCCCGGCGCGCCTCGACCGTCACCGGCTCGAAGACGGGCAGGTGCTCGTAGAGGGAACTGTGCCAGAACCCCGGGGAGCGGGTCTCGTCGGTGATGCCCTTGCGCATCGCCTCGCTCTGGGCGTGGGTGTGGATGTTGACGAGGCCGGGCATGACCATGAGCCGCGAGCCGTCGATCTCGTGGTTCGCCGGACCCCCGCGGCCGTGGCCGACGAAGACGATGGCGCCGCCCGAGAACGCCAGATCGGCATCCTTGAGGTAGACGTGGCGCCGGCCGTCCCAGGCGACGAGCCAGGCGATGTTCCTGATGACGGTGGTGTCGTTCATGGCGGGCGCGGGCCATCATGGGCCAACCTGCGGCGGCATGGAAGCCGTTGCGCTATGGTACGCGCCATGCGCGCGCTCCTCGAAGACGACATCGAGCCCCTGGCGACCGGCGCCTGGATCCTGGGTTCGGGCGGCGGCGGCAGCCCGTACGACGGCTGGCTCAACCTGCGCAATCTCTACCGCGGCGGTGCTGCCGTCGATCTCGTCGACGCCGGAGAGCTCGGCGACGACGATCTCGTGGCCGTGGTCTCGACGATGGGAGCGCCCCTGGCCGGCCAGGAGCGCCTGGCCGACCCGGACCTTTCCGTGAAGCCGGTCAGGGCGCTCGAGGCGTGGCTCGGCCGGCGTTTCGACGCGGTGATGGCGGTCGAGATCGGCGGCGGGAACGGGCTCGAGCCGTTTCTCGTCGCCTCCGTCATGAACCTCCCGGTCGTCGATGCCGACGCCATGGGCCGCGCCTTTCCGGAAGCCCAGATGACGAGCTTCGCGATCCACGGTCTGGCCATGGCGCCGATGGCGCTCGGCGATGTCCGCGACAACGCGGTCGTGGTGACGCGGGCCGCCGACTGGAAGTGGATGGAACGGCTCTCCAGGGCGGTGACGACCGCGCTGGGGTCCACCGCGCCGACCGCCAAGGCGCCGCGCAGCGGCCGCGAGGTCAAGGACTGCGCCATCCACGGTTCCGTCAGCCGGGCGATCGGGATCGGCCGGACGGTCCTCGATGCGCGCCGGCGCCTCGATGACCCGGTGGCGGCCGTCGTGGCTGCCCAGCGCGGCAGGCTGCTCCATAGCGGCAAGGTGAGCGACGTCAACCGGCGGACCGGCGAGGGGTTTCTGAAGGGCAGTGCCGTCATCGAGGGCGCCGGCACCTTCGAGGTCGAGTTCCAGAACGAGTACCTGATCGGCCGCCTCGACGGCCGGCCCGTCGTCATGACGCCGGACATCATCTGCCTGATGGACCTCGAATCGGGAGAGGCCGTCGGCACGGAGACCCTGCGCTACGGCCAGCGCATCTCCGTCATCGCCCTGCCGGTCCCGGAGATCCTCACCACGCCGGCGGGACTCGACCTCGTCGGCCCCCGCGCCTTCGGCTACGACATCGACTACCGCCCGGCCTTCGGCGACGCGCTGTCACGGGATTGAGGGCCGGCACGCCGCTCGTGGCGACATGGACGGGCTCCGGCCCCGCTCAGCGCGGCGAGGGTGCGGGGTGGGTGTGGGCGGCGGCGTCGATGTCGAAGAGGTCGCCGCGCTCGCGCAGCACCTCGTCGAGCCAGTCGGTGCGCATCTCGGGCGTCGAGGCGATCAGCTTGCGCGTGTAGGCCTCCTTCTGGGGCGGCGTGAAGATCTGTTCCGTCGTCCCCTGCTCCACGACCTCGCCCTGGTACATCACCACGGTGCGGTCGGCGATGTTGCGGACGATGCCGAGGTCGTGGGTGATGAACATGTAGGCCAGGTCCTTCTCCTTCTGGAGGCTGTCGAGCAGCTTGAGAATGCCGGCGGCGACCACCTGGTCGAGCGCCGAGGTGACCTCGTCGCAGATGATGAGTTCGGGGTCGGCCGCAAGCGCCCGGGCGATGCACACGCGCTGCTTCTGGCCGCCGGAGAGCTGACCGGGGAAGCGGTCCGCGAACTCCCGGTCGAGATCGATCTCCTCGAGCAGCTGGAAGACCCGTTCCTCGCGCTCCCTGCCGGTAAGGCCGAAGTAGAAGGTGAGGGGACGACCGACGATCTCCGAGACCCGCTGCCGCGGATTGATGGCGACATCGGGCATCTGGTAGATCATCTGGACCTTGCGCAGATCCTCCTTGGAACGTTCCTTGAGTGCCGGGGTCAGGCGCGACCCGTCGAACTCGATGTGGCCTTCCCGCGGCGGCAGGAGACCGGTGACGGCGCGGGCCAGGGTGGACTTGCCGCTCCCCGATTCACCGACGATGGCGACGGTCTCGCCCCGGCCGATGGCCACGGAGACGTTCTTGAGCACATCCACGCTGCCGTCGTAGCTCGCGGTGACGTCGTGGATGCCAAGCACCGGCTTTTCGGGCATCCCGGTGAAGATCTTGGTGTTGATGTCCTCCGTGCGCGCCGAGATCAACTCCTTCGTGTAGGCCTCCTCGGGGTCGTGAAGGATCTTCGCGGTGGGGCCTTCCTCGATCAGGTTGCCGTAGCGCAGCACCATGATCCGGTCGGCCACCTGGGCGACGACGGCGAGATCGTGGGTGATGTAGAGCGCGGCGGTATTGTTGTTGCGGATGAGGTCGCGCACGGTGGCGAGGACCTCGATCTGCGTCGTGACGTCGAGTGCCGTGGTCGGTTCGTCGAGCACAAGAAGATCGGGTCCGCAGGTCATGGCCATGGCCGACATGACACGCTGCAGCTGGCCGCCCGAGACCTGGTGGGGATAGCGCATGCCGATGCGCCCGGGATCGGGAAGGTCGAGCTTGGCGTAGAGATCGCTGGCGCGCCGGGTCGCCTCCCCCGGCGACATGACGCTGTGGCGGACTGCCGCCTCGATCGTCTGCTGGTTCAGGCGCTTGGCCGGGTTGAAGGCCGCCGCCGCGCTCTGGGCGATGTAGGCGGCGCGCACCCCCCGGATCTGCCGCACCTCGTCCTCGGACTGTTCACGAAGGTCCGAGCCGTCGAAGAGGATCCTGCCGCCGGTGATCCAGCAGCCGGGCCGGGCGAAGCACATGGAGGCAAGGCCGATCGTGGACTTGCCGGCACCCGATTCTCCGATGAGGCCGAGGACCTCCCCGCGCTTGAGGACGACGTCGATGTCGTTGACGATGCGAAACGGGTTGCCGTCGGCGCCGATGGCCTCGACGCGCAGCGCCTGCATGTCCAGCAGGGTGTCGGCCCTGGCGGAGTCCGGTGCCTGGTTCACGGTTCCTATCCCTCGAATTCGGCTGAGGCAGAGCGGTTCGACCACGCCAGCACGTAGTCGACCAGGAGATTGGTGCCCACGGCGAGGAGCGCGATGGCCCCCGCCGGGTAGAGCGGCGCGATGACGCCGTAGATGATGGCGGAAGAACTCTCCTTGACCATGCCGCCCCAGTCCGCAAGGGGCGGCTGGACACCCAGGCCCAGGAAACTCAGCGCGGCGATGAAGAGGAAGGCGAAGACGAAGCGCAGGCCGAACTCCGCGATGAGCGGCATGGTGGTGTTGGGCAGCACCTCGCGGGTCATGATCCACCACAGGCCCTCGCCCCTGAGCCTCGCGGCCTCGACATACTCCATGACCGCGACATCCATCGCGATGGAACGGGACAGGCGGAAGACGCGGGTGGAATCGAGGACCGCGATGACGCACACGAGAATGACGAGATCGGATCCCAGGACGCTGATGACGACGAGGGCCATCAGGAGCGTCGGGATGGCCATCAGGACCTCCACGAAGCGCGACAGCAGGGCATCGAAGATGCCGCCGAGGACCGCGGCGGCGAACCCGGTGACGATGCCCATGAAGAAGGCCAGCAGAGTCGCGATGAGGGCGATCGTGATCGTCGTGCGGGCGCCGTAGATGATGCGCGTGAGCATGTCGCGGCCGAGGTGATCGCTGCCCAGCCAGTGCTCCGCCGACGGCGGAGCCCAGCCATGCGTCACGAGCTCGGTTTCGCCGTAGGGCGCCAGGAGCGGCGCGAAGATCACCACGAAGAAATTGATGGCGACGATGGCCAGTCCGACCCGCGCGGTCAGCGGCATGCCGGCGAAGAACTGCCGTATGACCATGGTCCGGGTCGGGCGGACCCACTGCGCCGTTTCGGAGGTCGTGACCATGGTTCGTGTCCTACTTGGGATGCCTGAGGCGCGGATTGGCGACGATCGAGAGGATGTCCGCGACGAGCGTGAGGACAATCCACACGGACGCGAAGATCATGGCCCCGGCCTGGACGACCGGGACGTCGCGCTTGGAGACCGAGTCCACCAGGTACTGCCCCATGCCCGGGTAGGTGAAGACGACCTCCACCACCACGACGCCGACGATGAGGTAGGCGATGTTCAGCATGATCACCGTGATGATCGGCGCCCACACGTTGGGCAGGGCATGCTGGACCACGATCCTCCAGTAGCGCACGCCCTTGAGGTGCGCCATCTCGATGTAGGAGCTCGACATGACCGCGATGACCGCGGCGCGCGTCATGCGCATCATGTGGGCGAGCGTCACCAGGGTGAGTGTGACCACCGGCAGCACCATGGTCTCGAGGCGCTCTCCGAAGCTCATGTGATCGCTGACGTTCGAGAGGCTCGGGAACCACTGGAAATTGACCGCGAAGAGGATGATGAGCACGTAGCCGATGAAGAACTCCGGGAAGGAGATCGCCATCAGGCTCGACACCGAGATGCTCCTGTCGAGCGGGGTGTCCTGGCGGATCGCCGAGACGAGGCCCAGGGAGACGGAGAGCGGAATGGCGATGAGCGCCGCCAGGGCCGCGAGGAACAGGGTGTTCTCGAGACGAAAGCCGATCTGCGGCGCGATGGGCCGGCGGTTGCCCAGCGAACTCCCGAGATCGCCCTGGGCGAAGCCGACCAGCCAGTCGAGGTAGCGCTCGTGGGGTGGACGGTCCAGACCGAGCTGCGCGCGGATCGCGGCGGTATTCTCCTCGGTGGCGGACTGCCCGAGAATGGCGGTCGCCACGTCTCCCGGCAGGATTTCGGTGGCAACGAAGATGATGATGGACACGCCCAGCAGGGTACCGATGCCGATCACCAGTCTGCGTGCAACAAGTGCCAGCATGCCGCCACCCCGTACCGTAAGCCGGCGGGAGATGCGGACCCGGATCGATCCAGCCTCTCTCCCTCTGCCGGCATTGAAGCCGACAGCGCAAAGATTTGCAATCCGTCTTTGACCGCCGCGATTGACGCCCGCCCCGGGCGCGGCGATTGTCGTTGCGGGCAACGGGGACGGGTGCTGGCCTGATGCCGGGAGTCTGGGTGTTCGGGTACGGTTCGCTCATCTGGCGCCCCGACATGGCCTGGCGCCGCCGGCGGGTCGCGCGTGTCAGGGGCTGGAAGCGCCGGTTCTGGCAGGGCTCCCACGACCATCGCGGCATTCCCGGCGCTCCGGGGCGCGTCGTCACCCTCGTTCCCGATCCGCAGGAATCGTGCGAGGGAATGGCCTATCTCATCGATGACGAGGTGGCGCAGGCAACCTTCGCGGGGCTCGATCACCGGGAGAAGAACGGCTACGAGCGCCACCGGGTACGGCTGGAGTTCCGCGATGGAGAGATCTCGCCCGGCATCGTCTACATCGCGCCGGCCGGCAACGTCGCCTGGCTCGGTCCCGCGCCTCAGGCCGAGATGGCCGAACAGATCCGGCAGTCTGCGGGACCCAGCGGCGCCAACATCGACTACCTCAAGGAGCTGGCGGCGGCATTGAAGGCCCATGCGATCGACGATCCCCATGTGTTCACGCTCGACCGGCTGGCGGCCGGGCCGTGAGCATGTTCAAGGGGTCACACGATGCGGCATGCCTCCTCGAAGGCATGGCGGTGGAAGCGCGGTCCAAGGATGCCCTCGAGGTCGCCGTAGCCGATGTTGCACAGGAAGTTGGACGTCCATGACGTGCCCGCCAGGAAGGCGGCATCGGTCATCCGCGCGTCGAAACCGAGCATGGGTCCGGCATCGAGCCCCACGGCGCGTATCGCGAGGATGAGATAGGCCCCCTGGAGGGTTCCCTGGTGGCGCGCGAAGGATTGCGCCGCCCCGGCGTCGCCGGCCCACTGCTCGGCCATCTGCGGGTAGATCGGGAAGATCCTCTCGAAGTTCTCGAAAAAGCGGGTGTCGTAGGCCAGCAGGGCCGTCACCGGCGCCCGCATCGTCTTGTCGACGTTGCCCGGCGACAGGCAGGGCCGGAGCCGCTCCTTGGCCTCCGGCGAACGGATGAAGACCAGGCGGGCCGGCAGGGTATTGGCGCTGGTGGCTCCGAACTTCACGAGATCCCAGATCTCGCGGAGCCGGTCGTCACCCACGTCCCGGTCCTGCCAGGCATTGTGGGTGCGCGCCTCGCGGAACAGGAGATCGAGGGAATCGCCGTCGAGTCGGGCGATTCTCGCGCGGCAGGCGGAAATCCTCTCGCGTGCTTGAGCGAGCGCGGCGTCGGCGGTCATGCAGGCGTCCTCCTTGCGGCGCACGGTCTTTTGCCCGCTTTGCCCGCGACCGTCCAGCGATGCCTGCCCGCGCCGCGTCCCGGTTGACGCGGCGCGCAGCCGGGGGCCAACCTCCGCGGTTCATGAGGCGGGATGAGACGCGATGCTGAGTTCGCGGGCGATCCATGTCATCTCGGCCCATGCCGCGGGCGAGGTGGGAGATGTCGTGGTCGGCGGGGTCGCGCCGCCGCCGGGCGAGACCCTGCGCGAGCAGGCGGCCTTCATCGCCCGCGACCGGTCGCTCTGGAACCTCCTGCTCAACGAGCCGCGGGGCGGCGTCTTCCGCCATGTCAACCTGCTGGTGCCCGCACGGCATCCCGACGCCTCCATGGGGTTCATCATCATGGAACCGGAGGACACGCCTCCGATGTCGGGATCGAACGCGATCTGCGTGGCGACCGTTCTCCTCGAGACCGGCATCGTCGCGATGGAGGAGCCGGAAACGGTCCTGGTCCTCGAGACGCCGGGAGGCCTTGTGCGGGTCCGGGCCGCGTGCCGGGACGGCAGGGTCCGGGCGGTCACGCTCACCAGCCTTGCGTCCTTCGCCGGCGCGACTGACGTCGCCCTCGAGGTTCCCGGCGTCGGCCCGCTGACGGTGGATACCGCGTTCGGCGGCGACAGCTTCGTCGTCGTGCCGGCGGAGCGTTTCGGCTTCGAACTCACAGGAAGCGAGGCCAAGGAACTGGCGCGTCTCGGCATGGCGATCCTGGGGGCCGCGAACGAGGCGATCGGCTTTTGCCATCCCGCCATGCCGGAGCGGGGACACCTCTCGTTCTGCCTCTTCGCCGGCGGAACGCGGCGCATCGAGGGAGGCCTCGAGGGGCGCCAGGCGGTGACCATCAGGCCGGGCAGGATCGACAGGTCGCCGACGGGAACCGGGGTCTGCGCCCGCATGGCGCTGCTCCACGCCCGGGGTGAACTGGGGATCGGCGGCATCTTCCGCGCCCGCTCGATCATCGGCTCCGGGTTCTGCGGAAGGATCGCCGGGACGACGAGCGTGGCAGCGAGGCAGGCCATCGTGCCCGAGATCACCGGCAGGGCCTGGATCACCGGCATCCACCAGCACCTTGTCGACCCCGAGGATCCCTGGCCCGAAGGCTACCGCCTGGGCGATACCTGGGGTGCGGCACTCCCCTGAGGCGCGGAACCGCTCAGGGGTCGGCGGCCTGCCGGTAGGCCGCGATCATGCCGGCGAGCTCGTCACGCTCCTCGCAGCCTTCGGGGCAGGCGGCCTCCAGGACTGCGAGGCGCTCCTCCGCCGCGGCGATGTCCCCCGTTTCGACGTGGAGTTCGCCCAGGTACTCGTTGGCGCCCGGGTGCAGCGGTTCGATGGCGAGCGCCCGGCGGTAGTGATCGAAGGCTTCCTCGATCCTGCCGAGCTTGCGGTAGGCGTAGCCCAGCATGTTGAGCACGTCCGCCCCGTCGCGGTCGAGGTTCTCGAGGATGGCGAGCGCGCCCTCGTAGTCGGCGTCCTCGACAAGCGCCACGGCCTCCTCGTAAGCGGCAGGGTCCGGGGAGGCAGCGTCGCTGCCGGTGCCCGCGGCAAGGGCCGTGCCCGCCGTCAGCAGCATCGCGGCGAAGCTCCACGTCAGGTGCGTCCACATTGTCCCATGCCCTCCTTGAAGGCTGTTGCCTCTTCGATGCTATCCGCCATGGTCTCACGGGAGAACCTCGTTGCCACCGCGATCACCCGGAGTAGAGTCGCCGGGGCACAGGGGCGATCTCGCGATGAAGGCGGCAGTCTGGCACGAGGGCAGAACCGAGCTCCTCATCGAGGACATTCCCGAACCCCGGATGCTGCCCGGATCGGTCATCGTCGAGGTCCAGGCGGCGTTCGTGGCCGGCGGCCTGCTGGCCAGGATCGAGAATCCGCGGCACAGCCTGCTGCCGCCGCAGCCCTTCGTTCCCGGTCTCGATACGATCGGCAGGGTCGCTGCCGTCGCCGACGGCGTCACGAACGTGGCGCCCGGCGATCCGGTCTACTGCGATCACTTCTACGGCAGGCGCATCGCCGGCGGCGAGGACGACCGCTGCCTGCTGACGGCGTTCGGCCTGGGACCCGACTCCGGGCGCCACCTGGCACGCTGGCCCAACGGCGGTTTTGCCGCCCGGATGATCCTCCCGGCCGAGTGCATGGTTCCGCTGCACGGCGCGCTCCGCAAGGCCAGCGTCTTCCAGCTGGCGCGGCTCGGCTGGCTCGGAACCGCCTGGGGCGGCTTCCTTACCGCGCGTCTCCAGCCGGGCGAGACGGTGATCGTCAGCGGCGCCAGCGGGCAGGTCGGCGCCGCCGCCGTGCTGCTCGCCCTGGCCCTGGGCGTTCCGCGAATCGTCGCCACCGGGAGAAGGCGGGCGCTGCTCGCCGAGATCGCTTCGGTGGCGCCCGAACGCGTCGTTCCCGTCACGCTCTCGGGCGACCGTGACACCGCGGCGATACGCGATGCCGCCGGCGGCACGGCGAGCGTCATGCTGGACTGCATCGGTTACGGCGCGGCGCCCGATGCCACCGTGGCCGCGCTTCGCGCGCTCGAGACGGGCGGGCGCGCGGCGCTTGTCGGCACCGGGTTCACCGGCGCGCTGCCGCTCGACTACGACGATCTCGTCTACCGCGGTCTCACGATCGCCGGATCCATGTGGTTCCCCCGGGAGGCGGGCCACCGCATGGCCGCGATGATCGCCTCGGGCCAGCTCGATCTCGCTCCCATCGAACCCGTGGTCTTCCCGCTCGAGAACGCCATGGAGGCGCTTCGCGAGGCGGCCCGGGGAGGACTGGGCCTGCGCCATGTCGCGATCGCACCAGGCGGGGTGCCGCCGCCGCCGTGCTGACACGCCGCGTGACCGTGGAGACCGGGACGTGAACCGTCCCGCGTACCCGCATCTCTTCTCGCCCATCGAACTCGGCGGGCTCGAGATCGCGAACCGCGTGGTCTTCGGGCCCCATGGCACGAGCCAGGGCCGCGCGCCCGGCACCAGGGCGGACCTCGTGGCCTACCACGAGGCGCGCGCCAGGGCAGGGGTGGGCCTCATCGTCACCGAGGCCCACACGGTTCACGAAAGCTACGAGGTGCGCCACAACCTGCTCGCGGTGAGCCGTGACGAGGCGATCCCGGACCTGCGCGCCATGGCGGATGCCGCGCACAGGCACGGAACCCGCATGTTCGGGCAGCTGTTTCACCCCGGGCGGGCCGTGGCCCACCACCGGGACGGCGCCCTCATGGTCGCCTGGGCGCCGTCGGAAGTTCCCGACGAGCGCCATCACGTGATGCCGGCGCCGATGTCGCGGGCCATGATCCGCGACATCGTGAGGGCCTACGGGGAGGGCGCCCGGCGCATGGCCGAGGCGGGACTCGACGGCATCGAGCTGGTGGCGTCGATGGGGTACCTGCCGGCCCAGTTCGCCAATCCGCGCACCAACAGGCGCACGGACGAGTACGGCGGCAGTTTCTCCAATCGCATGCGGTTCCTGGTCGATTCGCTGGAGGCCGTGCGCGCGGCCGCCGGCGGCGGTCCGGTGGTGGGACTCCGCATCTCGGTCGACGAGCGCGACGACGACGGCCTGGCGCCGGAAGAAAGCATTGCCGTGGCGGGCAGGCTCGCTGAGATGGGACTGATCGACTATGTCAGCGTGACCGGCGGATCGGGCGCTTCGGTCGGCGGCGCCGTTCACATCGTGCCGCCGATGGCCGTGGCGCCGGCCTACCTCGCGGAGGATGCGGCGAGGCTGCGCCGGGAGGCCGGGGTGCCGACCATGCTCGGCGGGCGCATCAACCAGCCGCAGACCGCCGAGGAGGTGATCGCTTCGGGACAGGCCGACATGGTCTGCCTCGTGCGGGCGCTCATCGCCGATCCCCTCTTCGCCGAAAAGGCAAGGGATGGCCGCACGGACGACATCCGCGCCTGTATCGCCTGCAACCAGGCCTGCATCGGCCATCGTCACATGGGCGCGATCGTCTCCTGCATCCAGCACCCCGAGTCGGGACGCGAACGGGTGTTTCCCCACGTCAAGCTCCAGACCCGGTCGCCCCTCGGCGTCGTCGTGGCCGGCGGCGGCCCGGCGGGGATGAAGGCGGCGGCTACCGCCGCCGAGCGCGGGCACCGCGTGACGCTTGTCGAAAGGGAAAGCCGGCCCGGCGGCCAGGCGCGCCTCGCCGCGATGCTTCCCGGGCGCGCCGAGTTCGGCGGTCTCGTCACCAACCTCGTCCGGGAAATGCAGATCGCCGGCGTCGTGGTGAGGACGGGCACGACCGTCGACGCGGCGCTGGTGGAGGCACTCAAGCCGGATGCGGTGATCGTGGCGACCGGCGCCGTGCCCTATCTGCCGCCCATCGAGGGAGAGGGGAGCCACGTCGTCGATGGCTGGTCGGTGATCACCGGCAAGGCCAATGTCGGCAAGCGCGTCGTCATCGCCGACTGGCGTTCCGACTGGGTCGCCTTCGGAGTCGCGGAGATGCTGGCGCGCAACGGCTGCGACGTCCGTCTCTACTGCCAGGCGACCTGGCCCGGACAGAATCTCCAGGCGTACCTGCGCGATCACTGGATCGGCGTGCTCGACAGCCTCGGCGTCCGCACGCGCGCCTACGCCCGCCTCTTCGGGGCCGATTCCGACACGGTCTACTTCCGCCACATGACCAATGGCGAAGCCCTCGTGGCCGAGGATGCCGACACCCTCGTGCTTGCCCAGGGGCACCGCCGCAACGCCGCGCTCCACGCCAGTCTCGAAGCCTCGGGCCAGGCCAATCTCCACGTCATCGGCGATGCCCTGGCACCGCGCACCGCCGAGGAGGCCGTTCTCGAGGGCCTCGAGACCGCCATGAAGCTGTAAGGCAGCCCACGGTCGCGGGCGAGGGTGGACAGCCGGGCGCGGCGGGTTTCACAATCCTCGGCATGACGGACAACGACGGCCCCATTCTCGTGACGGGGGCGGCCGGCTGCATCGGCGCCTGGGTCGTCGCACGTCTTGCCGGCGCGGGCCGGCCCGTGGTGGCGCTCGATCGTGACGACGACCGGCGGCGCCTGCTGCTGGCGATGGACGAGGACGCCGCCCGTGCGATTCCCTGGGAGACGGCGGACATCACTCTTGGAGATGCGGTGGCCGGGGCGGTCCGGCGCCATGGAGCGACGGCGATCATCCATCTGGCCGCCCTGCAGATCCCGTTCTGCGCCGCCGACCCCGTCGCCGGCGCCGCCGTCAACGTGGCGGGCCACGCCGCCGTCCTCGAGGCGGCGCGCTCGCTCGGGGTGCGCCGCGTGGTCTACGCCAGCTCGGCGGCGTCCCTGCAGAGCAGGGAACGGGACGGTCCCGACAGCCTCTACGGAGTCTACAAGCGTGCCAACGAGGGTGTGGCGCGCGTCTACTGGAAGGACTGGCAGGTTCCCAGCATCGGTCTCAGGCCGCACACGGTCTATGGCCCCGGCCGCGACCAGGGGCTGACTTGCGCGCCCACCAGGGCAATGCTCGCCGCGGCGCTCGGAAAGCCCTTCAGGATCGGCTACGACACGACGATGATGATGCAGCATGTCCACGAGGTGGCGGACGCCTTCATCGCCTGCGCGGATGCACCGCTCGACGGCGCCCGGGTCTTCGATCTCGGCGGCGTGAAGGCCTCGACCCGGGACATCGCCGGTCTTATCAACCGGCTCGTTCCGGGCGCCGGAATCGAGGTCGGCGCCTCGCCCCTCGTGCTGCCGGTCGATCAGGACGATGCCGAGCTCAGGCGCCTCGTCGGGGAGTGGCCGGCCGTCGCTCTCGACGACGGGGTCGAGAGGACGATCCTCGCCTTCCAGGACCTTGCCCGGCGGGGGATCCTGACATGATGCGCAACGGCGCCGGCGGACGCGGCGGCGGGGGCTGAGCAGCAGTGTTCAGGGTCGGCCTTTCGGGAGAGTTCCGGGACGCCGGCGGACGGGTGCGCTATCCCGGACTGTCGTTCGCCCTCCTCGAGGACGATCCGGATGTCGAGATCGTCGACAAGCCGGACCGTTCCTTCGACCGCCCGGGCGACCTTGCCGATGTCGACGCCATGCTCACCCTGTGGAACCCGGTCGAACCGGGCGCGCTGCGGGAAGGGATGAGGACGGCCCTCGTTGCGAGAAGCGCGGTCGGCTACGAGGACATGGCGATCGGGCGGATGACGGGATGCGGCATCGGCTACGCCAACGCGCCGGGGGCCTTCGCCCGGCCGGTGGCCTATGCCCTGCTGTCGCTGATGACGGCGGTGACCTCGAGGCTGCTCGAGAGGAACCGGCTGATCGGCGCCGGCGAGGAGGGCTGGCGGACGTCGCGGACCATGGCGGGCATGGATCTTCGGGGAAGAACGCTCGGTCTCCTGGGCCTGGGCCGGATCCACCGGGCCTTCCTTGACCTCACCTCGGGTCTCGGCATGCGCCGCATCGCCTGGAACCGCACGGACCGGCCGACGCTGATGGCGGCGCAGCGATGCGAGCAGGTTTCCCTGGACCGCCTGTTTCGCGAATCCGACATCCTCTCGGTCTGCCTGCCCGTCGCCGACGACACGCGCCGCATCGTCAGCGCCGAGCGCCTCGGTCTCATGAAGCGCGGCGCCATCGTGCTCAACGCCGGCCGCGGCGCGCTGATCGACGAGGCCGCCCTCGTGGCGGCCCTGCGGGAGGAAAGGCTGTCGGGCGCCGGACTCGACGTCCTGGAAACGGAGCCGGCGGAGCCCGGCAATCCGCTTCTTGCCATGCCGAACGTCGTGCTGACGCCGCATTCCCTGTGCGTCACCGGCCGGATCTTCCATGATGCGTTCACCGAGGCCCTCGGGGCCATCCTGGCGGTGAAGGAGGGCAGGGTCCCGGAGAACCTGGTCAATCCCGAGGTGGTCCGGATGCCGTCCTGGCGGGCGAAGCTCGAGGGCCTGTCGGGCGCGAGAGCGTCTTGAGAATTCGCAAGGAGTCGAGGTCATGGCCCACAACGTTCTTGTCATCTGTTCCGACCAGCACTGGCGCGATACCGCGGGATGCTACGGGCATCCCCTGGTCCGCACGCCGAACATCGACGCCCTGGCGGCCCGGGGCACGGTGTTCGACGTCGCCTATTCGGCGGGCCCGATCTGCGTCTCGGCGCGCGCCAGCATGCAGACCGGGCGCTGGGTCCACCAGCTCGGGACCTGGTCGAGCGCCGAGCCCTACGACGGATCGGTGCCCGGCTGGGGGCATCGCCTGCAGGAGGAAGGGCGGGCGTCGGTGTCCATCGGCAAGCTCCATTTCCGCTCGAGCGACGACAGCAACGGGTTCTGCGAGGAGGTCATCCCGGTCCACGTGGTGAACGGCATCGGCTTCACGTCGTCCCTCGTGCGGGACGGGCTGGAGCCCTATTCCAGCAACAGGGACTTCGCGGAGGACATCGGCCGCGGCGAGTCGCGCTACACGGCGTACGACCGCAAGGTCTGCCAGCTCGGCGAAGAGTGGCTCACCGGCGTGGCCCCGGGCCTCGATCAGCCCTGGACGCTGTTCTGCTCGTTCGTGGCGCCCCACCACCCGATCGTGGCGCCGGACGAGTTCCACGACCTTTACGCCGGGGAGCGCATCGACATGCCGCGCCTTCGCGCGCCGGGCGAGAGGCCCGACCACCCGGTGCTCGACGTCTGTCAGGCGATCTGGGACTACGACCAGTACTTTCGCGACGACGATCACATCCGCGAGGTACGGCACGCCTACTACGGCTACGTCTCGTTCCTCGATCACCACGTCGGCCGCCTGATGCGCGCCCTCGAGGCGTCGGGCCAGGCCGACGAGACGCTGGTGATCTACGTGTCCGACCACGGCGAGATGCTCGGCAACCACGGCATGTGGGCGAAGATGAACATGTACGAAGAGTCCTCGGCCATCCCGCTGATCGCCTCGGGACCCGGCATGCCCTCGAATGCGAGATGTCAGGCGCCTGCGTCCCACATCGACCTGCAGCCCACGATCCTCAAGGCCCACGGCCTCGACGACGTGCCGGGCCTCGACGGCATCGCCCTGCAGGATCTTGCCTCGGGAGGCCGCGAGGACCGCGCCGTTCTCTGCGAGTACCACGAGCGCGGCGCCGTCACCGGCATGTTCATGGTTCGCTGGCGGCACTGGAAGTACATCGCCTATCCGGGCTATCCGCCGCAACTCTTCGACATGGCGGCCGACCCCGTCGAAGCGTCGGATCTGGGCCGCGACCCCGCCCATGCGGCCACCCGCTCGCTTCTCGACCGGACGCTCAAGGGCATCGTCGACTACGACGAGGCCAACGAACGCTGCTTTGCCGACCAGGCGCGCCGCATCGCCGCGCTGGGCGGCCGCGAGGCCGCCCTCAGCGACGGCAACCACGCCTACACGCCCATGCCCGACGTCTCCTGAACGGGCAGCAGGCCCGACCTGGCGACGTGAAAAGCGCCTCTGCGGCGTCCTTCCGGTGACAGAGACACCAGAAATCCCGACAGCCCTGCAGGTGTCTCGGAGGTTTCGCCGCACCATCGGGACAACGACCCGAATCTCCGGTTCGTGCCCGGGAATCGACCCTGGTCCATCTCCCGCGAGATCGCCTCTGCCGGGAGTTCCGGCTGCGACTTGTTGTCGGTGCCGCAGAAGGCAGTGTCAACGACGCAAGCCGCGACCTGGCAAGCGTTCCGGGACTGATTGTGAGCACTCCGCACGGGCTGACGACTGTGATCGACCCCCTACACATCTTGTGAGACGCAGGAAAGGGGTATGGCCGGGCAAAGCTTCATGGTTCATGTCCGCACGGACAGCGAACGAAACGCAAGGCAAGCCAGACGCTCGCCAGCATGGCCTCGCGACATCCGACGCTGTCCATCTGCTGTTCTACCGCATCGGTGTCGACCCGGCCTTTCTCCTGGAACTCAGGGTTCCGAATGCCGAGACGCAGGTTGCAATGGACGAGACCGACGCACTCCTGCAGCAGGAGGAGCCCTCCTTCGCCACGCTGGACCAGGCGCTCACGGAGCTCGAAGAAAGCACGCGCCAGCACGTCCCCCGTCAGGCCAGATTCATCAGGTCCTTCGTCAAGGACTGGGAACGCCTGTCCCGGTGCGGACGCTACAGCCAGTTTCATCTCAAGAGCGGGTTTCCGACAACGACATGCCGCTGCAGCCGGAACACAAAGACCACTCCCTGAGGGGACGATGGTCCAACCATCGCGAATGCCACGCTGGAGCGGATTCTTTCCTCATCTACCGCATCGACGATAACGCCGGACCCAGCTACTCCGTGGCATTCATCCGTACCGGAACGCACAACGAACTCTTCAGCGAATGGAAGCGGCCCTGTTCAGCAACCAGGGAAAAACGGACGCCGCTGCCCTTGAGAACGCGACCGCCTGGCCGCTTTCCCCTGTGCTTCCACAGGCATCGCGATGTGCCAGGGTGGCGATTTAGTCGGGGTGACGATGAAGTCGTCAATTCCCATCTGCCGCGTATCGAGAGGCATCAGCAGGGATGTATCCGGTACTGAGTATGAGCGAGACATTCCCACTCCGCCCCAGCCTTGCGAGCAAGACATGCCTCCTCCATGTGGGGCCGAACCTTCCTCACTGCCTGAAGGATCAGCGTTCGCGGGTTCTTCTCGATGAAGCGGATAGTCGCGTCGCCGGGCGGAATGCCTCTCCTCTCCAGCTCTTCGATGAGCGATGGCAGATCGCCGGCAATCGCCGCCACTTTCCCTCGATACACCCCGATCCACTGCATTGCGTGCTTATCGACGAGACGGGGGTAATCCCTGGAAAGCATTTCCGCTGATGTCGAAAACTCTCGCAGGTCACTCGCAATATCCTCGGGGGCGCTGTCTGGGCGTGACAGTATCGGGCTTGTCGAATCAGTCATTGGAAGCTCCTCTTCCATCTACCTGATCATTGCGTCCGGGCCGCTCATGCCATCCGCCGGGGCCTCGATCTCAACGACACATCCAGTCTCACCTGATCGTATGGAACCCGCGGCACCAGCGTGCCGCGCTCCCCCTCGGTCAACTCGACCAGTCCGTAGCGCGACATCGTCTTCAGTGTCCGCGACAAGTTCGACTTCTTGCGTCCGGCAAGTTCCGCGAGCTCTGTAACGGAGCCGGGCTTCTCCCGCGCAATCAGAGCGAGGAGTTCTTGATTACGTCCGGAGAGCACCTTTGCGAAGCTCTCGATCGAAGTGAACCAGACCTTCGGTTCGCGCCTGGCGGGCTTGAGTTCCCCACGGGCTATTGCCATCGTGCGCTCCTTCATTCGGTCATAGTCGGCAATACCGATTTGCAGCGTCTTCATGAGACTGCTCTTCTTTCCTTGAGAACCGCATCGACCTCGTTCCAGAAATCCTTGAGCAATGTCGTGGCATCCCTGTACTCGTATGGCCCAATGGATCGCAGTCGATGCAAATGATCGCTTTCGCGCCGCCTGCGCCTTCCCGGACCCCACCGCTCGCTCACCGGTGGGCGTTGTCGAATCCAACGATTCTCTCGCCGTCCGGTGCATGCAGGGTCAGCGAGTAACTCAGCCCGTGCGGGCGCTGCAGCGTGACCTGAGTGCGCACCGCAATGAACTTTACCCAGTGCCCGGCTTCATCCACGAACAGCGTCTGGCCATGAAGATCGAGCAGGGTGTCGAGTCCGGGGTCGCGGTCGGCTGTCATCACCCACTCTATGTTATCAGCATATGATAACCAGAGAAAGACCGGCACAGAAGCTCCTGTGAACGCGATCGCTTGGCCGCTTTCTCATCCATTTTCAAGGGCTTCAGGACGCCGCATAGATCCTTGGAACAGGTTGCCATGACTTGAATTGGTCTGACGAGGCAGAACTTTCAGTTACGCGGGTCTGGACGGACCGACACCCTTCCACAGGAAGTTCGGTCGCGGGAAACGACTTGATGTCCTTGCCTCGCAGCCGACACCGGGACGTTGCCGTCGACGACGGCTCTCACCTCTCGTCGTGGCGGCGTTCACGGCGCGACCCTGCTGTTTCGGTGATCGCATCAGCCATGATCTCGTCCTCGCAGCGTCCAAGATCGTCGCAAGCTTCGCGGCAATGCGGTCGTCGGCCTCGTCCCGGTCCGGCGTTTTTCGAGTGCGTGTCATGGGCCTCCCTCCCTGATGAGGTCGGCCGCGCGCTCGGCCACCATGATGGACGGGGCGTTGATGTTGCCGCTGACGATGGAGGGGAAGATCGAGCTGTCGACGACCCTGAGGCCGGAGAGGCCCCGCACCCTGCAGGCAGGATCGATGACGGCGCCGTCGTCGGAACCCATCCGGCAGGTGCCGCACGGATGATAGCCGGTCTCCGCCGTCTGCCGGATCATCTCGTTGATCCCGGCATCGCTGCGGGCGGCCGCCCAGGCCGGGTGCTCCCTCGTCCGGTAGGGGGCGAGCGCCGGCTGTAAGGCGATCTCGCGCGCCTGGTGGACGCAGGTCCTCAGGTCCTCGAGATCGCCAGGTTCGCTCAGGAAGCGGAAGTCGATGGCGGGACGGACGGCCGGGTCCGCCGACTTCAGCCGCAGCCGGCCGCGGCTTTGTCCGCGCAGGGTGCCCACGCACATGGTGAAACCGCCCGTGTCCTTCGGGATGTCGAAGCCGTCGAGGAAGAACGGGAAGAAGTGGTACTGGATGTCGGGATGGGGCGCGTCGTCCCCGGTCCTGGTGAAGGCGCCCGTGAAGGCGCCGTTGGTCGCGCAGATCCCCGTCCGGCCGAGGAACCAGCGCAGGCCCGCCACGGTCCTCGCGACGGGTCCGGCATGGCGGTTGAGCGACTCGCCGAGCGGTCCCTCGAAGGGAATGTGGAGCTCGATGTGCTCCTGGAGATTCCGGCCGACGCCGGGAAGGTCGTGAACGACGTCGACCCCGGCCTCCCGCAGGTGATCCGCCGGCCCGATGCCGGAGAGCATGAGGATGTGCGGCGAGGCGAAGGGCCCGGCCGAAAGGATCACCTCGCGGCGGCACCTGACGGTGCCGGCGCCGCGAACACTGACGCCGATGGCCGCGCCGCCCTCGATCACCACGCCGGTGACATGCGCATGGGTGCGGACCTCGAGGTTGGGACGGCCCGATGCGGGATCGAGATAGGCCCGCGCCGTGCTGCAGCGCCGGCCGCCGCTGATCGAGGCGTCGAACCGGCCCATGCCTTCCTGGTTCTCCCCGTTGAAATCGTCGCACCGCCGGAATCCCGCCTCGACGCCGGCCTCGACGAAGGCGTCGCTCATGGGATGGGGGAACGCCAGCGGGCCCGTGCGAACGGGGCCGCTGCCGCCGCGCAGCGCCGTCTCGCCCCTCGAGTTCGTCTCGAGGCGCTTGAAGTACGGCAGCACGCCGCGGAAAGACCAGCCGGCAGCGCCCTCCGCTTCCCAGCGGTCGTAGTCCAGGGGGTGGCCGCGCAGGAAGGCCATGCCGTTGATCGCCGACGAGCCTCCCAGGCCCCGGCCTCGGGGCTGGTAGATGCGGCGGCCGGCCATGTGCTCCTGGGGTTCGGAGTGGAACGCCCAGTTGTAGGGACCGCCCTGCCAGTTGAGGTAGTAGCCCAGGGGCATTTCGATCGACCAGTGCCTCGCCCGGCCGCCGGCCTCGAGCAGCAGGACATGCGTGCCGGGATCCTCGCTCAGTCTTGCCGCCAGCGCGGCGCCGGCCGAGCCTGCTCCCACGACGATGAAATCCGGTGTCACGCTCCCTCGCGGCTTCACCACGGACAGAACAATGACCCTGTGAAGGTCGAGATTCAAACCGATGGTACGGCAACGGTGCCGGCGCTGCACAGGATCCGGTCGCGAGGACGTGATTCGCCCACCGGCAACGGCCACAGGTTCGACTGGTTCGGCGGTGCCGTCCATCACGCCATGCCGGCCTGGCCCGGACTGTTCCCGAGGAAGACAGGAGCGCTCCGGGCATTGATGCCGACAACTGCCTTGCCGATGGTCTGGGACAGGGCAGATCGCTGAATGGAGCAGTTCACGAAACGGTGCCGGTATAGGAGAGCGTCACGTGAAAATCGTGGACAGACCTGCTCTGCTCCACGGCTTGTCCGTGTCCGACTACATGTTCACTATCGAACACCTGGACAACGAAAACCGGTTGCTTGACGAAAGGCTCGACAGACTCGTCAGTCCGAGCGACAAACTGTATGTGCTCTGGGTGAAGCTGGCCGGCTCACCGGTGCCGCCGTTATCGAAAGAACTGCGGAAGTGACCATGGAGAGCCTTGCGGCCGCCATGTTTCGGAATTGACATGCAAGTGTGAAGCACCGTCAGCCCCTGACCGTGGCTTTTCGGTTTGCCAAGTACAGTCCGCAGTCCATCGTGCTCGGCATGCTTGACCTTGTTGTCGCGAGCCTTGCGGCCATAGTGGCGAGGCGGTGCGAAGCCGCACATTCTAAGCTCCACTCAGAAACGCATTGACACCTGCTCATCGCATGGGCAACGATACAATGGCTTGATAGTGCCGCTCAATCATCAAGGATCCACTGCACAAGCGAATACAGTGAATGTGTGAGAGTTGCACAATGGCAAGCGAAAGGGTGATGAGCATGCGCTTCGGATGCCTGCATTTGAACGATTTCCGCAGCACACGTGAACTGCGAATAGACTTCGAGAATGATGTTACGGTCATTGTCGGTCGCAACGGCGCCGGTAAGACTTCCATTCTCGATGCGCTTGGCATGTCGATACGATTTATGCTCGAGAGCCAGCGCAAAGTCCAGTTTTCAGATACATCCAACACACATAAACCCGAGGATATCAGGAAGGGCGCTGACGTCAGCAGCGTCGCCTTGAAAATTGATCTCAAAACCACGCAACCGAAACCCCTTGACGTCTACTCCTTGAGTTACACTTTCGACAAGAATAGAGACTCGTTGACCTTGGATCAGATTATTGAAGTTGAGAAACTGCTTGGCAGCATCGATCCCCGTCCCCGATTCATCTATTATCGCCAGGAAAGGGGTTTTGCATCTGATGATCTCGTTGGGGCATGGGATGAAACCGCGGATGTGCTCGATTCTGATGCCGTTCAGGGTCGATCACTTGAGAGAAAGATACATGCGATCGGTGATCTGGACAAATGGTGGGACCGGCGGGACGCTCAGGAAGCACGTATGGTGCGCGACAAGGACCCGGGTTACCGCGATCCGCAGCTTGAGGCCATCCGCAACCTGGTAGCGAAGATCGATAGTTTCAAAGGCGTTTCGTTCAGTTCAACTGCGTCATCTCCCGGTCTTCATTTTGTCAAGAACGATGGAACGGAAGTCCATGTCGGGAACCTGTCGAGTGGGGAGCGCTCCTACATCCTTCTGCTTTCCGATTTGGCCCGTCGACTGCAGGTGTTCGCTCCCGATAAGCCGCTGGGGGAAATCCACGCCATTGTCTTGATTGACGAGATCGAGTTGAACCTTCACCCGTCCTGGCAAAGCGAAATCGTGCCGACACTGGCCCGTGTGTTCAAGGCATGCCAGTTCATCGTCACGACTCATTCCCCTCAGGTTCTCTCCGGCGTCGAGAGCCGGCAGGTTCGCATTCTCGATGAGCGGGCATCGGAGGCAACGAAGGTCTCGACACCTCTGAGCACCCGGGGCCGGACCAGCAACTATCTTCTGGAAGGAGTCTTCGCGGCCTCGGAGCGCTATCCACCGATAGAGCGGATGATCGAAGGCTTCAACAGTGCGGTTGACAGAGGCGACGAAGCCACCGCAGCCAGGACGCTGGAACGTATCGAGGAGGAGATCGGAGAGGATGCGGCGACGATACTGGTTCTGCGCAAGCGCCTGAAGAAACTGCGGTCCGACACGTGAGAGGTTGCCACGCGAAGGCGATGCCACAGGCGCTGGCGGACTGGCTTGGCCTGGAAAGCCGGGACTGGCAGCCGTCCTACCCGTTTCCACACGGCGTGCGGAGACCGGTTGTCGAAGCTCTCCTGGAGGCCCAGCGCGGCCTGTGCGTGTATTGCGGGCGCAGGCTGGACCTTTCGCAGTCGGGAGGATCCTGGCACATCGAGCATTTTCGTCCGCGAGGCTCGTTCCCCGATCTCGCGACCGACTTCGCAAATCTTTTTCTGAGCTGCGGCCCGATGACCGATGCGGGAAGGCCGTCCGAAACTTGCGGAAACGCGAAGGACGACTGGTTCGACGGGACAGACTGCGTCCAGCCCGACTATCCGGACTGTACGAACCGCTTCCGATTCCTGCTGAACGGCCAGGCCGAACCTGCATCGGACGGCGATTCCGCTGCCCTCCGAATGATTGAAGTGTTGAACCTGAATCACCGCGAACTCAGCAAGGACCGCAGGGACATCCTCGACCAGATCGACGGCGGAACCCTGGACCTGTTCGATTTCATCGATCGCGCGGGGGGAGAGGCGCAAAGCTATGCCCATGTCGTCTGTCAGCGCTTCGGCAAGGTCATTCCGTAGTGTTCGAGATCAGTCAGGGATGGCCGATCGAGTGCGCCGGGTGAACTCGGTCGGGCATTCGGCCGCTGACCGCCGGATAGCGTGACGGGCCTCAGGCTCCTCCTCCGGCGCTTGAACGGCGTCATCAGGGATCAGTCGGCTTCCGGATATCCCTTCGTCGGCGGCCATCGAGTTGGGATGCGTCGAGCCCGTCAATCCGGTTGTCTTCCGTCGATCAGGGACCTCAGCAGGGCGATGTGCTCCGGCAGCGTGCCGCAGCAGCCGCCGACGATGCGCGCGCCGGCGGCGATCCAGCCGGCGACGTGATCGCGATAGGATTCGGGATCGAGATCGCCGCGGTGCACGACTTCCGGGTTGCCGGCCTGGATGGGGGCGAAGGTGTTGGCGTAACCGCCTGTGGGAAGGCCGGTCTCGAGGAGGCGGGGCAGGGCTCTCGTCACCGCCTCCGGAGTGCAGCAGTTGGCGACGAACGCCGAGACCGGCTGGTCCGCCACGCTTCGGGCGGCGGTGGCGACGGGCGTGCCGTCCTTGAGGCTCGCCTCTTGCGCTTCGTGGAGCGTCCAGCCGATCCAGACAGGCTTTCCCGTGGCGGCGGCCGCCTTCGCCGAGGCGCGGGTCTCGGCGACTGTGGTCAGGGTCTCGCAGACGAAGAGGTCGACATGGGGCGCCAGGATCGAGGCCTGTTCGGCGTAGAGTTCGGCGAGAACGTCCTCCGGCTCGACGTCGTCCGGCAGGTAGCTGTCCGACAGCGGCGGCAGCGAGCCTGCGATCAGCACGTCGCGCCGCTCGGCGTCGCGGGCCTCGAGGGCGAGGTCCGCCGCCTTGAGATTGAGGTCCCGGAAGCGCTCCTCGATGCCGAGTTCGCGCATGAAGGCGCGCACGATGCCGTAGGTGTTGGTGATGATGACGTCCGCGCCGGCGCGGATGAAGTCGCGGTGAAGGCCCAGCACGGTCTCCGGCGCCTCGATGAGCGCCCGTCCCGACCAGAAGGGAGAGCCCGGCTGGCGCAGTCCCATGCCGGCGAGCGCCTCGCCCATGCCGCCATCGGTCAGGAGCGGGCGGTCTTCGGGCAGGATTGCGGAGGTCATGGCGTCTCCCCGGTGACGACGGCGCCACTATGGCGAAATCCGAAGGTGGTTGCGAGAGGATAAGGCGCACAACACAATGCTCCCGGGCCGGATCGAAGGGGAGATCCATGGGCGCATCATCTCTGACCTTCACGCTGTGGCTGGCCAGCGCCAACGCCGCGGCGGTCGAGGCCGCGAAGATCCACGGCTGCGAGGGCATCACCATCGACCTGGAGCACGGCGTCTTCGACCGCAGCGACGTCGACAGCCTGATCCTGCTGGCCCGCGAATCCGGTCTTCTCTCGTTCGCCCGCGTGGCCGAGCCGTCGCGCATCGCGATCCAGAACGCCCTCGACTCCGGGGCGAGCGGGGTCATCATCCCCCACATCGACGATCTCGGGCACGCCCGGGAGGTGACGGGCTATGCCAAGTATCCGCCGATGGGCGACCGCAGCGTCGGCGGGGGCCGGACCTTTGGCTACGGCGGCGGCGGCGAGACCTTCTTCGCTTCCGAGAACGCCCGCATCCGCTGCTATCCCATGGTGGAAACCGCAGGCGCGCTCGAGGACGTCGACGCGATTCTCGAACTCGATTGCGTCGATGGCATCTTCCTGGGACCGGCGGACCTCAACATGGCGCGCGGCCGCAGGGGAACGTTCGGACCCGAAGACGCCGCCGACCGCAGGCGCGTGGCCGGGGCCTGCCGGGCGGCAGGCAAGGACTTCGGCATGAACGTCTACACCACCGAGGACATGGAGGCCTCGCGCGAGCTTGGCCTGACCTTCGCGGCCCTGATCGACGACGTCGCCGCGGTGATCGACGGCTACGGACGGACAGTCGGCGATGCGCGCAGGATCATCGGCGGCGCTTGAGCGCCGCAGGGTGCGGGCGTCACGCTTCCACACTATGATGCGCCGACATTGAGGAGCGGGAGTCATGGTGACGGGCAGCTGTCTTTGCGGAAAGGTCCGCTGGACGATCGACGGGCCGCTCACCGACATGACGCACTGTCACTGCTCGATGTGCCGCAAGGCCCATGGCGCGCCGTTCGCGACCTACGCGATGGCGGCGCGCGATGCCGTGACGTGGCTTTCGGGCGAGGACAGCACGGCGACCTGGGAGTCGTCGCCGGGAATCGAGCGAGCCTTCTGCGTCGAATGCGGTTCGGTCGTTCCCTCGCCGGACGAACACCCTGAAGTGGAAATGCCCGTCGGCGGTCTCGACGGCGATCCGGGCGCGCGGCCGCAAGCCCATATCTTCGCCGCCTCGGCGGCACCCTGGCACGTCTTCGCCGACTCCCTCCCGCGCCACGACACCTGGCCTGCGATGACGCCTGGCCCGGTCGTCGAACAGCCTCCCAGGGATGGGGCGGGCGGCGGCGTCCTCCATGGCAGCTGCCTGTGCGACGCGATCGCCTACGAGGCGAAGCCGTCTTTCCGCGCGGTGCACAACTGCCACTGCTCCAGGTGCCGCAAGGCCCGTGCCGCGGCCCACACCACCAACGGCTTCGTTGCCCTGGAGGACCTCGCCTTCACGCGCGGGGAAGAGCGCTTGAAGATCTGGCGGCTTCCGGGCGCCCGGTACTTCGCGCAGGCCTTCTGCACGGGCTGCGGTTCGATCATGCCCCGCCACGACCCGGCGCGCGGGGTCGCGGTGATCCCGTTCGGTTCCCTGGACAGCGACCCTGGATGCGGCGCCGAAGACCATATCTTCGTCGGCTTCCGGGCGCCGTGGTACGAGATCGACGATCACCTTCCGCAGTTCGAAGGGATGCCGCCATGAGCGGGGCGGCCGCCACCGGCGGCTGGGAGCCGGAAATCGAGCTCAAGTTCAGGTTGCCGGCGGACGATGCGGGCGCCCTGCTGCGCAATCCGCCGCTCGCCTTTGCCAGGGACCTCGGGGAGCGCCACGTCGAATCGGCATACTTCGATACCGCCGGCAGGCACCTGCAGAAGGGCGGCATCGCGCTTCGCGTGCGGCGCACGGGCGAAGCCTATGTGCAGACGGCCAAGATGTTTCATTCAGGCAGGAACGCCGCCTTCCGGATGGAACGGGACGATCCCCTCGAGGGACCGAGGCCGCGCGCCGCCCTGCTGCACCAGGCGACAGGCGAGCGGCACGCCGCCATCGGCGACGACGACCTCGTCCTGGCCTTCAGGACGAGGATCAACCGCCGGATCCTGATGGTGGAGAACTTCTCGGGCGCCCACCCCGGATCGGCGATCGAGGTGGCGATCGACAACGGCTTCGTCGAATCCGGGACGAGGAACGAGGCCATGAGCGAGCTCGAGCTCGAGCTCGTCGGCGGGCCGATCAGCGATCTCTACGGCCTGGCGCTCGGTCTCCATCGCCAGGTGCCGCTCGCCGTCGAGGTCTTCACCAAGTCGGACCGCGGCTTTGCCCTGTCGGGCGGGCGGCCGCCGCTGTGGCGCAAGGCGGACCCGATCGAGCTCGATGCCGGCACGAGCCTCGACGACGCCATCGCCCGTGTCGCGGCGCGCTGCTACGAGCACTGGATGAACAACCAGGCGGCGGCGCTGGACGGCCGGGACATCGAGGGCGTGCACCAGATGCGGGTCGCCCTTCGCCGCCTGCGCGCCGCCCTGGATTTCTTCGCTCCCTGGCTTCCCGTGGCGCAGCGCGCGTGGTTCCGCAGGGAAATGAAGTGGATCGCCGGCTCTCTCGGGCGGGCGCGCGACCTCGACGTTCTCGATCACGATACCCTGGGCCCCCTGCGCAGGGCCTCGCCCGGCGACGGCGATCTCGGCCTTCTCAAGGCGTGCGTGCGCCGCCGCAGGAAGGACGCCTACCGCCGCCTGGAATCCCGCGTCAACTCGCCGCGCTACACCACCGTCGTTCTCACCCTGGGGCAGTGGATCGCCCAGCACGGCTGGCGCGCGGAGCCGTCCACTCTCGACGGACCGGTGACGCACCATGTCCGGAGCGCCCTCGACCAGGCGTTCTCGCAGGTCATGGCGCAGGGATCGGACTTCGACGCGATGAGCGAGATCCAGCGCCACGATCTTCGCCTCGACATCAAGCGCCTGCGCTACGCCATCCAGTTCGTGGGTTCGGCCTACGAGGGCGCGAAACCGTGGCTCCGGGTCTTGGGCAGCCTCCAGGATGCCCTCGGCATCGCCAACGACGCCGCGCTGGCCGACCAGCTGATCGACCGCTGCACGCAAGGGGTGTCCGGCGGGGAGAAGAGGCGGAGAATCGCCCGCGCCCGCGGGCTTGTGTCCGGCTGGTGGCTGGCCAAGGCATCGGACCAGGAAAGCCATTCGCGGGGCCTCTGGCGAGAGTTCACCGCCCTCGGGCCGTTCTGGCGCGCTCCCTGATCCCGCCGGGCCCGGGAAGGAATCTGAGGTTTCCCTGCCGCAGCGTGGCGCCGGTCCTGTCGAGGAACTCCAGGAGGTCCACCGCCAGGTTGCGTCCGATGCCCAGCGCGTCGCGCAGGTCCGTCACGGTGAAGCCCGAGGGCCTGGTCTCCGCGAGGCGCCGGGCGGCGGCGGCGGCCTCCTCGATCGTCGCCGGCGTCAGGTAGCGGTTGCGCGAGATCCGGACGACCAGGCCGTAGGCCGCCATGGACTCGAGAAATCTCTCGAGGCCGCCGGGCTCGAGATCGAGACCGGCGGCAAGGGGATGCAGCGACGGCGCCGAGCCCCGCGACACCTCGAGGGCCGGCGCGACGCGAGCCCACAGCGCGCGGTCGCGCGGCCCTGGTTCCGCACGGTGTCCGGGACGGTGGTGGACCATGCCGCGGCGTTCGAGGACGCCGCCGCTGCGGAGGTCGCGTAGGACCGCATCGACGAGAAGGGGGTCTGCGGGCCCCGGCAGCATCCGGGCGAGTTCCCGCGCTGTGGGTCCGAGCCGGTCCTGCCGTGCCGCATGATCGCGGTCGACGGCATCGACGAGGTCGCCGGCAAGAGTCTTCCAGCGGCGTTCGTGGACGACCGCTCCCCGGCCGAAGGTGCGCAGACCGTCCGGCAGCGGAAGACGGCCGGGTTCGAGGTTGCGTGACCGCGCGAAGGCCTGCGGATCGATGCCGTCGCCGGAGATGTCGAGAAGCGCCCGGAACGCCTCCCCGTGATCCTCCCGGTCCATGGCCCTCAGGCTTGCCAGGCGGGAAGCTCTCGCCCTTCCGCGCGCCGGTCCGAGGGGATCGAGGACACGGGCGGCGCCGATCGTGCGCCGTGCCGAGACGTCCCTCAGCAGGATGCGGTCGCCCCAAGCGGGCACGAGGGGAGCGTCGACGCGCAGCTGTGCCAGACCGCGGTCCCCGGGGGCGAGGCTCGCCTTTTCGAGGAGGGCCACGCGCCCCGTGACGTGACCCGTGCCGTGGTGCAGATGGACCGCCGTCCAGTGCCTGAACGGCGCCTGTTCGCTGCTGAGGATCGCGACCTCAGCATCGATCCTCAGCGATGGCGCGAGGACGTCGCCCGCGGCAATCCAGTCGCCGCGCCCGGCGTCGTCGTGCGAGAGGCCCGCGAGGTTGATCGCCGCGCGTTCTCCCTGGACCGCCCGATCGCCGGCGCGGCCCTGGGCATGGAGGGAGCGCACCCGCGCCTCGCGGCCGGCCGGCAGCACGGTGACACGGTCGCCCCGGCGGACCATGCCCGCGCACACCGTTCCGGTCACCACGAGGCCGGCGCCGGAGACCACGAAGGAGCGGTCGACCGCCAGGCGGAATTCGCCTCCGGGAGTGCTGTCGGGAAGGGCGTCCGCTTTCCTCTCGAGGCAGCGCCTGAGCTCGTCGATGCCCGTATTGCCGGGAATCGACGTGACGACGGTCCCGAGGACCCCGATGCCGTGGTCCAGCACCAGGGCGGCCGACTCCCGGACAACATCGCCGATGCGCTCGCCGTCGCACCGGTCGGCCTTGGTGACGGCGATGACGAGATGCCGAGTCCCCAGAAGGGAGAGCACGGCGACATGTTCCCGCGTCTGCGGCATCGGGCCGTCGTCGGCCGCGACCGCGAGGAGCCCGAGATCGATCCTCGAGAGACCCGCGACCATGTTGCGCACGAAGCGCTCGTGGCCCGGCACGTCGATGAAGCCCGCGATCCTGCCAGACGGCAACGGCAGGTAGGCGAAGCCGAGATCGATGGTCAGACCCCGCCTCTTCTCGTCGGGCAGGCGGTCGGTGTCGACTCCCGTCAGCGCCGCCACCAGCGACGTCTTGCCGTGGTCGACGTGACCGGCCGTGGCGATGATCATGGAATGACGAGACCGCTCAGGCTTCTGCGGAAGGCGGCCGTGTCGTCGAGGCAGCGCAGGTCGAGATGGAACGCGCCGGAGCGCAGCGAACCGATGACGGGCCGCTCGAGCCGGCGAAGGGCTGCCGCGAGCGCGCGCAGCGCCGCGTCCGCGCCGCGGCCGGTCTTCGCCGGGCGTATGGCGAGACCCGCACTGGGAAGGGTGCTGTCGGCCTGGGCGCCGCTGCCGACCTGGCTCTCGAGGGCGACGACGGCGACGCGGTACCGCGGCCCCAGCACGGCCGCAAGGTCGCCCTCGAGGCTCGATGCGTCCTCGGCGATTCTCCGGGCCGTCCGCGTCAGGAGACGAAGCACAGGCAGCCTCTCGGGCAGGCTGTCGGGGTCCTCGTAGAGCGCCAGGGTCGCGTCGAGGGCCGCGAGCGTCATCTTGTCGGGCCGCATCGCCCGCGTCATCGGGTTCCTCGCCATGCGGGCGACGAGACCGGCGCGCCCCACGATCAGTCCCGCCTGCGGCCCGCCCAGCAGCTTGTCGCCGCTGAAGGTGACGAGATCGGCGCCCCGGCGAACCGCCTCGCCGACCACGGGCTCCCTGGGAAGGCCCCAGCGGCCGAGGTCGACCAGCGCCCCGCTTCCAAGATCGATCGCGAACGGCAGGTCGTGATACCCTGTGAGCCGGGCGAGTTCCGCCTCCGGGACCGAGGCCGTGAACCCCCGGATGACATAGTTGCTCGCGTGGACCTTCATGACGAGCCCGGTCTTCCGCCCGATCGCCTCCTCGTAGTCGGCGAGGTGCGTCCTGTTGGTGGTTCCCACCTCGACGAGCCGGCAACCCGCGCGTGCCATGATCGCGGGCATGCGAAAGGCGCCGCCGATCTCCACCAGTTCTCCCCTGGAGACGACGACCTCCCGTCGCAGTGCCAGGGTGTTGAGCACAAGCGTGACGGCCGCGGCGTTGTTGTTGACGACAAGGGCGTCGTCCGCGCCGGTCAGGCGCCGCAGGCGCTCGACGACGCCTGCTCCGCGCTGCCCCCTGCGGCCGCTGGCGAGGTCGAATTCGAGGGCGCACGGTGACCGCGCCGCCCGCGCCATGGCCTCGACGGCGTCGTCGGCGAGCGGCGCGCGCCCGAGATTTGTGTGCAGGACGGTGCCCGTGAGATTGAGCACCTCGGCCGGCCCCGATGCCATGCGCCGGTGACAGAAGGCCTCGACCAGGTCTTCCGCCTCGCGGCCCTCCCAGCCGACGCCGGGAGCGCCGCGAAGAACCTCGCGGACCCCCTCCTTCACGAGGCGCCGTCCGAAGCGGGTGGCAAGGTCGCGCACCGCCGGCAGGCCGAGAATCGCATCGACGCTCGGCGGCCGCGCGTCAGGCCCCTTCATCGGCCGGCCCGGCGGCGCGGAAACGATACTGGAACAGCTTCGGGGAGGCGCCCTGCGCCATCAACCGCCGTGCCGGTCCCGCCGCGGCGCGTGCTCAGCGCCGGGGATGGGCAGCCCGGGGTCCGTGCCGTCCGGCGCCCGCGCTCACGCCGGTCCACGTCCGCAGGGACGATCGCCGAGGCTGCTTGCGCCATGACAGGACTCCTGAAACCATGGACCCGAACCATAGCAACGATCCTCCGGAGAGCACACTGCCGCGATCGGCGCCGGGCGCGCGATGAAGCTCGAACCCTACTGGCTTGACACGGCGCCGGCCTTTGCCGGCGGCGCCGAAGGGCCGGTGGAGGGCCGCGCCGACGCCGTCGTTGTCGGCGGCGGATTCACCGGCCTGTCCGCCGCCCTGGCGCTGGCCCGCCAGGGGGCGGACGTCACGCTGCTGGAGGCGGACAGGGTGGCCGCTGCCGCGTCCGGGCGCAACGGCGGCCACTGCAACAACGGACTGGCGTTCGGCATCGACAGGATTGCCGGAACACTCGGCCTCGAGCGCGCGCGGGCCCTCTACCACGCCTTCGATGCGGCCGTCGACACGGTGGAGCGGCTTGTCGCGGAAGAGGCGATCGACTGCAGTTTCCGGCGCAGCGGCAAGATCAAGCTTGCCGCGAAGGCGTCACACTACAGCGGCCTCGCCAGGACCCGCGACCTTCTCGCCCGCGGCATCGACACGGACACGGACCTGGTGCCCGCTTCGGAACTCCACCGGGAGGTGAGGTCGCGGAGCTTCCACGGCGGCCTCCTCTTCCGCCGCAGCGCCATGCTGCATGTCGGCCGCTTCGGGACGGGGCTGGCCGAGGCGGCGCGCCGCCGGGGCGCACGCATCTACGAGCAGGCCGCCGTCACCGGTCTTCGCCGGCTGGAGGGAGCGCGCCACGAAGTCCTCTCGACGCGCGGCGCCATCGTCGCGGACAGCGTCCTCGTCGCCACCGGCGCCGCCGCTCCCTTTCCTTTCTTTCGCCGCCGGATCCTGCCGGTCGGCAGCTTCGTCATCGCGACCGAGCCGCTCGCTCCCGGGCGCATCGACGGCATCATGCCCGCCCGGCGCACGGCGGTGACGACCCGTCACATCGGCAACTACTTCCGCATCTCCCCCGACGACAGGCTCATCTTCGGCGGGCGCGCCCGCTTCGCCCTCTCCGACGCACAGTCCGACATGAAGAGCGGCCGCATCCTGGCGCGCGTGCTGGAGAGGACCTTTCCCCAGCTGGGCGATGTCGGGATCGACTACTGCTGGGGAGGCCTGCTGGACATGACGAGGGACCGCCTGCCCCGCGCCGGGCAGCAGGACGGCCTCTTCTACTCGATGGGCTACAGCGGTCACGGCGTGCAGATGGCCGTCCACATGGGAGGGATGATGGCGCGCGTCATGGACGGCGACGAGGCCGCCAATCCGTGGCGCGGCCTCCCCTGGCCCGTGGTTCCCGGCCATGCCGGCGCCGCCTGGATCCTGCCGCTCGTCGGCGCCTACTACCGCTTCCTGGACCTCGCGAGCTGAAAATCCCGCTCGCGGAGCGGCTGGTTTCACCCGGCGTCGCGGGATAGGTTTCAGGTCATGACGGAGCACCGCCTGCGACCCCTACTCGAGCCGGCATCGATCGCCCTCGTCGGCGCTTCGGCCCGCGAGTCGTCCTTCGGGCACGACACGCTGCGCAACCTTGCCAATCCGCTCTACGGCGGGACCGTTCATGCGGTCAATCCGCGCTACGAGGCGATCGACGGGATCCCCTGCTACCCGGCGCTCGCCGACATACCCGGCGGAGTCGAGCACGCCGTCCTCTCGGTCGCCAATGTCCGTATCGAGCAGGCGCTCCGCGAGGCGGCCGACGCCGGCGTGCGGTCGGTCACCATCTTCGGCAGCGCCTACCTCGAGGGCGACACGGCCGGTTCCACCCTCAAGGACCGTCTCCAGGGGATCGCGCGGGACGCCGGCATTCTCGTGTGCGGCGCCAACTGCATGGGTTTCGTGAACTACGCCACGAACGTCAGGGCGACGTGGATGGGGATTGCCCCGGCGCGCTGGCCGGACCCCGGGTCGATCACCCTGATCAGCCATTCCGGCACCTGCTTCCTGACGCTGCAGTTCATCGACCCGCGGCACCGCCACAATCTCTGCGTATCGTCCGGGCAGGAACTCACGGTCACCGTGGCCGACTACATGGACTACGCGCTCGACCAGTCCAGCACGAAGGTGATCGCGCTCTTTCTCGAGACGGTGCGCGACCCGGACGCCTTCCGCGCGGCCCTCGACAGGGCCGCCGGACAGGATGTCCCGGTCGTCGCCATCAAGGTGGGATGCACCGCCAGGAGCGCCGAGCTTGCGCGCAGCCACTCGGGGGCGCTCGCCGGCAACGACGCCGCCCACGAGGCGGTCTTCGATCACTACGGGGTGCTGCGCGTCGACACCTGGGACGAGCTTGCCGCCGCCAGCCGCCTGTTCGCCCATCACCGCAAGCTGGCGCCGGGCGGGCTGGCGGGGATCATGGACTCGGGCGGCGCACGCGGCATGCTCCTCGATCTCGCGGCGAGAATGAACGTGCCCTTCGCCGGGATCGGCAGCGACACGACGCGCCGCCTCGGCGAGCTGCTGGAGTACGGTCTCGAGCCCGTCAACCCGACGGATGTCTGGGGATCCGGCGTCGACTGGGAAAACACCTATACCGGCAGCATGAAGGCCCTGGCCGACGACGGCGACTGCGCCATGACGGGCATCTTCGCCGACCTGGGATCCCCGGAGTACGGCGGCGCCTACCTGAAGCTCTGCGAGAAGGTGGTGGCCGAAACCTCCAAGCCTGTGTTCTTCTGCCAGCACTGGAGCCGGGCGATGGATGCGGAGATGACGGGGATCACCGCCGAAAGCCCGGTCCTGGTGATCGACGGCACCCAGACCTTCCTCACCGCCGTCAAGCTGGCGATGGCCAGGAGGGACCGGGTGAACGACACGCCCGACGACATGGCGCAGCGCCCGCCGCAGCCTGTTGTCGATCGCTGGTCGGAGCGGCTCGGCGACGACCGGCCGCTCGACGAGAACGAGGGCTTGGGTCTTCTCGAGGACTTCGGGATCGCGGTACCCTCCCGCAGGGTCGCGGCCTCGCTGGAGGACGCGGCGCAGGCGGCGTCGGCCATCGGCTATCCGGTGGTGCTCAAGACCGCCGCCCCCGGCATTCTCCACAAGAGCGATGTCGACGGCGTGCGTACGGGTATCGGCGGCGCGGCCGAGCTCGAGGCGGCATGGCACGACCTCGCGGGGCGGCTCGGGCCGCGCGTCCTCGTGGCGGCCATGGCGCCCCCGGGCGTCGAGCTCGCGGCCGGCATCGTCGCCGACAGCCAGTTCGGACCCCTGGTCATGATCGGGGCGGGGGGCGTCCTCGTCGAGATCCTCGGCGACCGCAGGTTCCTGCTGCCGCCCGCCGGCCGGGCGAGCGCCCGGCGCGCTCTCGACCAGCTGGCCTGCCGGCCGCTGCTCGACGGCGCCAGGGGCCGGCAGGCCTGCGACATGGAGGCGCTCGTGTCGACCGTCGCGAAGCTCTCGGTCATCGCCGAGACGCTCGGGGACCGCATCGCGGAACTCGACATCAATCCCGTCATCGCCGGTCCTTCGGGCTGCGTGGCGGTCGACAGCCTCGTCATCCCCTCAGGGAAGAAGTCATGAACCGGTGTTCCTTCGCACGGGTCGCGGTCACCGGCGGCAGCGGCCGCCTGGGACGCCACGTCGTGGAGGCGTGCGCCGCCGCTGCCGAGGTCACCGTCCTCGACATCGCGGCGCCTCCGGAGGACGTCCGCCATGCCGAGTGCGACGTGCGCGACATCGACGCGGTGCGCGCCGGCCTCGGGGGTTGCGAGGCGGTCATCCATCTCGCCGCCCTCGACGACGGTATCGTGCCCGAGGAAGAGGCCTACATCGACGTCAACCTCAGGGGCACCTGGAACGTCCTCCAGGCGGCCGAGGAAGCCGGAGTCCGCCGCGTGGTGATCGCCTCGAGCGTCGCGGCCGTCGGCATCGGCCCGGAGCATCCGCCGGCCGCCCTGCCCATGCCCGTGGAGACGGAGCTTCTGCCCCGGCAGTCCTACGGGCTCACCAAGAAGGTCTGCGAGGAGATGGCGCGGGCCTTCGTGCGCCGGGGTTCTCTCGAGGTCATCTGCCTGAGACCCTGTCTCGTGGCCCAGCCCGACATCACCTGGTCCATGGCGGCCATCGCCGCCTCGACGGACGGCACCGCCCCGCCGCCGCGGGCATCGAACCCCGCCTGGAGAGAGCTGCGCGAACCCCTCGGCATGACGCGGGCCTTCGTCTCGCCGGGGGACGCGGCGCGCGCCTTCCGCGCCGCCCTCGAGGTGGGGGACCTCGCCTTCGGCATCTTCTGGGTCACGGGCCCCGATACGTGTTCGGCCCTGGCCACCGCCGAAGTCATCGAACGGGAATCGGGCGGGGCGCCCCGGATCGCCGATGCCGCCCTCTACCGGCGCCTGCCCACGGCGTCGGCCTTCGATCTCGAACCGGCAAGGAGGGTGCTGGGCTGGACGCCGCAGGACCGCTGGGCCGATCACCTTGCCGGCGTGATCGGCGGGGCGGGCTCCCGATGAAGGTGCTGCTGTCCGGAGGTCTCGTGCTCGACGCCGCGATGAGCGGCGCGGCGCGGCGCGATGTCCTTGTCGAGGGCGGCGTCATCCTCGACGTCGCGCCGCCGGGCCAGGCGAACACGGAAGACGCCGCGGTCCGCGATGTCTCCGGCCATCTCGTCATCCCGGGCCTCGTCAACAGCCATACCCACGGCCACGGCAGCTTCGGCAAGGGACGGGGGGACCGCTGGTCCCTCGAGCTGCTGCTCAACGCCGGCGTGTGGATCAGCGGCGGCCGCGAGAGCGGGGACCTCTACCTCGCCACGCTCCTCAACGCCGCCGAGATGATCCGCCGCGGCGCCACGTCCGTCTACGATCTCACCTGGGAGCTGCCGCACCCCAGCGTCGAGGGCATGCGCCAGGTGGCCCGGGCCTACGACGCGATCGGCATGCGCGCGCTCATCGCGCCGATGGTCGCGGACCGCTCCTTCCACGAGGTCGTGCCGGGCCTCGTCGAGAGCCTGCCGGACGAACTCCGGCGAACCGTGGCCTCGTGGACGCTCGATCCCTTCCGCTTCGCCGCCGATGCCTGCCGCGACCTGGTGGAGAACTGGGCATTCGACAGGGAAATGCTGGCGCCGGGGCTCGCGCCCACGGTTCCGATGCACTGCTCGGACGAGTTTCTCGTGAGCTTGCGGGAACTCGCCGACGCGCACCGGATTCCCGTCCACACGCACATGGCGGAATCCAAGCTCCAGGCGCTGGCGGGACACGACCTCTACGGCACTTCGCTGACCCGCCACTTCGACAGGCTTGGGCTCATCGGCGAGCGGTTCACCGCGGCGCACGGTGTCTGGCTCGACGACGACGACATGCGTCTGCTCGCCGATCGCGGCGCCTCGGTCGCCCACAATCCGGGGAGCAACCTGAGGCTCGGTTCGGGTCTCGCCGCCGTGCGCCGCATGCTGGACGCCGGCATCAACGTCTCCGTCGGCTCCGACGGTTCGAACTCGTCGGACAACCAGAACATGTTCGAGGCGATGCGCCTTGCCGCCGACGTCTCGCGGGTGACGACCCACGACCTGAGGATGTGGATCTCGTCCGGGGAGGCGTTCTCCATGGCGACGCTGGGCGGCGCCCGCGCCATGGGACTCGAAGGCCGCATCGGCCGCATTGCGCCTGGCTACAAGGCGGACCTCGCGTTCGTCGATCTCGACGATCTGGCCTATGTCCCGCTCAACGACCCCCTCAATCAGCTGGTCCATGCCGATGACGGCGGATCCGTGGCGCACGTCATGATCAACGGGCGCTTCGTCTACGAGGACCGGCGCTTCACGACGATCGATCTCGACGACCTGCGCCGGAGGGTGGCGCGCGCCATGGAGCGCATCAATGGCGCGACCGAGGCCCGCCGCCGGGCGGTGGCGGCGCTCGAACCCCTCGTCGCCGACCACTGCATCTGTTTCATGTCCCGGCCCTTGCATGTGCGGCGGATATGCGATCAGCATCCCGGGGACGGCTGAGGGAGGACTGCGTGTCCATGGACCTGGTGATCAGGGGGGACCTGGTTCTCCCCGACCGCGTGGCGCAGGGAGGCTGGGTCGGTGTCCGGGACGGCGTGATCGCCGCGACCGGGGAGCGGGAGCCGCCGACCGCCCGCGAGACCGCCGATCACCGGGGCAGGCTGGTGTTTCCCGGGATCATCGACGGTCAGACCCACGCCGGGTCGATCGCGGGATTTGCCGGCCTCGAGGACCTCACCCGCAGCGCGGCGGCAGGCGGCGTGACGACGATCGTCGACATGCCCTTCGACGAGCCCGATCCGGTGTGGAGCCTGGACCTCCTCGACGGCAAGATCGCCACCGCCAACCGCGTCGCCCATGTCGACGTCGCGCTCTACGGCTCGGTGAAGAAGGTCGTCGAGACCCGGGAGATCGCCCGCCTCGCCGAAGGCGGCGTGTGCGCCTTCAAGATGTCGACCTACGAATCGAACCCCCACCGTTTTCCCCGAATCCCCCACGACCAGATGGCCCGCGCCTTCGAGGCCATCGCCGAGACCGGCCTGTCGGTGGCCGTCCACAACGAGGACCAGGAGGTGGTCGACGGCGCCATCCGCAGTTTCCGGGAACGCCGGCAGACGGGCGCCAACGTCCACCATCCCAGCAGGCCGCCCCTGGCCGAGCTCCTCGCCAACGCGGTCATCCTCGAGCTCGGCGCCGGCACCGGCGCCCGCGCCCACATCGTTCACTCCTCGCTGGCCCGGGGATTCGACATGGCCCGCCGCTACCGGGACGAGGGCCACGCGGCGACCGCCGAGACCTGCCTGCACTACCTCGTGTTCGACGAGGACGACGTCGTCGCGCTGGGCGCAAGGGGCAAGGTCAACCCGCCCGTGAGGCCCGACCAGAAGGACGCGATCTGGCGCAGTCTGGCCGCCGGCGACGTCGCGTTCGTCTCCTCGGACCATTGTTCCTGGCCCCTCGAGCGCAAGCCCGACGACGACATCTTCGCTGCGGCTCCCGGGGCGCCCGGCATCGAGTGCCTGCTTCCCGTCATGCTCACCGTGGCCGGATCGCGGGGGCACGGTCCCGGACTGGTGGCCGCCATGCTCTGCGAGGGGCCGGCGCGGCACTTCGGCCTGTGGCCGAGGAAGGGCGCCATCCTCGAGGGCGGCGATGCCGACTTCGCCGTCGTCGCCCGCGAGGACTGCCGGCACGACGACGCGACGCTCCACTGCCGCCTCGCGCCGTGGACGCCTTACCACGGCATGGCGCTGGACGGCAGGGTGGCGCAGACGTGGCTGCGCGGCAGGAAGGTGTTCGACGGCCGGGACGTCCTCTCGCGTCCCGGCGACGGACGGTTCACGAGGCCATGACGCCGCGCATCGCCGTCATCAACCCGAACAGCAGCCGCGACGTGACGGCCGCCATGTCGGACGCCCTCGAGGACCTGCGCCGCTGCGGCGGCCCACGCATCGACTGCCTCACGCTCGACGAGGGCCCGCCCGGGGTCGAGAGCGAGCGCGATGTCGCCCTCGCCGCCGGCCTCGTCGTCGCCGCGGTGGAGCGGGAGCGCGCCAGCGCCTTCGTCATCGCCTGTTTCAGCGACCCCGGCCTCCATGCCGCCAGGGAGGCCGGCGCCGCCCCGGTCTTCGGCATAGGCCAGTCCGCCTATGCCACGGCGCTGGCCAGCGGCGAGCGCTTCGGCGTCATCTCGATTCTCGAGGGCGCTCTTGCCAGGCACCGGCGCCAGGTCGCCTCGCTGGGTCTCGACGGGCGGTTCGCCGGCGACATCGCCATCGGTCTGGGCGTGACCGAGCTCTCGAGGGAGGACCTCGTTCTCGAACGCATGACAGCGGCAGGCCGGGCCCTTCGCGGGGACCACGGCGCCGACGTCGTGATCATGGGCTGCGCCGGCATGGCGCGCTACCACCGCACGCTCGAGGAACGCCTCGGCATTCCGGTCGTCGAGCCGACACGGGCGGCGACGGCCGTGGCGCTGGGCGCCGTCGGCACAACGCCAGGGGAGGAGCATTCGTGACGAGACGCATCCTCACCGTGGGCGGCGCCCAGATGGGCCCGGTTCCGCGTTCGGATCCGAAGCGCGCGACGGTCGCGCGCATGGTGGACCTCATGCGCCAGGCGCATGCCCGGGGCTGCGACCTCGTGGTCTTTCCCGAGCTGGCGCTGACGACGTTCTTCCCTCGCTGGCTGATCGAGGATCCCGAGGAACTCGAGGGTTACTTCGAGGCGTCCATGCCCGGACCCGAGACCGCCCCGCTCTTCGAGACGGCGCGCGAGCTCGGCATCGGCTTCCACCTGGGCTACGCCGAAAGCGCCGGGGACGGCCGCTTCAACACCGCGATCCTGGTCGACAAGGGCGGCCGGATCGCCGCGAAGTACCGCAAGGTGCACCTGCCCGGCCATGCCGAGCACGACTCCTCCCGCGAGTTCCAGCACCTCGAGAAGCGCTACTTCGACGTCGGCAACCTCGGGTTTCCGGTGTGGGACGCCATGGGCGGCAAGCTCGGGATCCTCATCTGCAACGACCGGCGCTGGCCCGAAGCCTTCCGCGTGCTGGGCCTCCAGGGCGTCGAACTGGTGATGATCGGCTACAACACGCCGACGCTCAACGGCCAGACCTTCGAGCCGCCCCACCTGCGCATCCACCACAACCTCCTGACGATGCAGGCCGGCGCCTACCAGAACGGCACCTGGGTGGTCGGCGTGGCCAAGGCCGGTTTCGAGGACGGCGTCCACATGATGGGCAGCAGCGCCATCGTCACGCCCAACGGCGAGCTCGCCGCCCAGGCCGCGAGCCTCGACGACGAGCTCATCGTCGCCGACTGCGACCTCGACGCCGGCGCCTACATCAAGGCCAACGTCTTCAACTTCGCCGCCCACCGCCGCCCCGAACACTACCGCCTCATCGTCGAGACCACAGGCACCGTCCCCCCGCGCGGCGCCTGAATGCGCCGCGGGCACTCAGCCGGCGGGTTCCATCGACCGCAGCACCCGGTCGCCCGCGAAGCGCGCGAACGGCCGTATGTCCAGGTCGACGCTGGCGTGTTCAAGCGCGGCGAGACAGGGACTGCGGCCGTCCACGCGAATGACGCTCCAGGGGAAGCCCGGGAAGGCGACGGACCCGCACATCCATAACAGAAGATTGCAGACTAACATTGGTGATGTTATCATGCGCTATGACGTTAGCAATCGCTGCCGCGCTCCAGCGCTATCTCGAAAGAACCCTTCACGAACCCGCGAGGGTCGTCGCGCTCGAGCGCGTGCCGAGCCTCCCCTCGTTTCTTTCCCGGATGTACAGCCTTCTCGAAGGCCATGTAGCGGGAAGGCGGTGCGTCTTTCTCTCGACCATGGACAACTCCGCCACACCGTCCGACATCGCAAAGCATGTCGTCCTGGTCCGCATCGCCGTTGACGCGATCGTCGTCTTCGTCGCTCCGTGGCTGAGCGCGCACAACCGCTCGCGTCTCATCGGAAGAGGAATTCCGTTCGTGGTGCCCGGCAGGCAGCTCTACATCCCCGACCTCGCGATGGACCTGCGCGAACGCTTCCGCACGCCGAAGCCGCGCCGCGCCGCCAGCCTCTCGCCGGCGGCTCAAGCGGTGTTGTTCCATCGCCTCCTTGGGCTCGACGAGACCGCCGCAACCCCGTCCCTCGTAGCGGCGCAGCTGCGCTACTCGGCGATGTCGATCGGCCGCGCGTTCGACGATCTGGTCGGTGCCGGGCTCGCCCATACCGAGCGGCACGGCAAGGAGCGGCACATCCGGTTCCGGGCCGAAGGCAGGCAACTGTTCGATGCCTCGCACGACCTGCTGCGCAGCCCGGTGCGCACCGAGAAGTTCATCCGGGACGTTCACGCCGCTCCACCGCTGAAACATGCAGGCGAGAGTGCGCTCTCCCGGCTGACCGACCTGTCCCCGCCGCCGCTGCCGGTGTTCGCGGTCGCGGCCGGCAAGTGGAAGAGTGTCGCCCGGATCCATGAACTCGTCGAAACCGACCCGGATCGAGCTTCCCACATCGTGGAGACCTGGTCATACGACCCGGCTGCCTTGTCCGCCGCGTGCACCGCGGATCCGCTGTCGCTTTACGCGCAGTTCCACGATCACCGCGATGAGCGCGTTTCTTCGGCCGCGGAACGACTGCTGGACGCAATGCCGTGGTGACCGGAATCGACAGGTTCCGCGAACACTTCGCGGCCCACGAGGGCCAGTACGCCATCATCGGCGGTACCGCTTGCGATCTTCTGTTCGACGCGGCGGGTCTCGATTTCAGGGCGACCAGGGACATCGACATGGTCCTGTGCGTCGAAGCGGTGGATGCCGAGCTCGGAAAGGCCTTCCAGGCGTTCCTCGACGCAGGCGGATACCAAGCCCGCGAACGGAGCGGCGGACGAAGGGAGTTCTACCGCTTCCACCGTCCCCGCGCGCGGCACCTGAATGCGCTGCGGGCACTCAGCCGGCGGGTTCCATCGACCGCAGCACCCGGTCGCCCACGAAGCGCGCGAATGGCCGTATGTCCTGGTGAACGCTGGCGTGTTCAAGCGCGGCGAGATAGGGACTGCGGTCTTCCACGCGGATGACGGTCCAGGGATAGCCGCCCGAGGCCAGCGCGGTGTTCATGAGCAAGCGTGCCATGCGGCCGTTGCCGTCCGGCCAGGGGTGGATGTAACCGAGGAGCCAGTGCCCGAGAACGGCGCGCACCGCCGGTTCGGGTTCGTTTTCCAGCAAGTCGAACAGGGCGGGCATGGCGTCGCGCACGGCGTCCCGGCGGGGAGGCACGTGGCGCGATCCACGCAGGAAGACGGAAGCGTTTCGGTAGCCTGCAAGTGCGGAGGCTTCGATCAGGCCGGCGGAGACACCGGGCTCGAACATTTCCCGATACCAGTCGTGATGAACGTTCCGGACCAGGGTGCCGGGATTCGCGCCCTCGATCACCCTGGCGACGGACTCCCGGGCAAGCCGGAACGCCTGCCAGTAACCGCGCGCGGCGAGCGCATCGAGGGTCTGGCGGTCTGCATCGCGTCCGTGCGGGTCCCAGTCGCCCGTGCGCACGTGCCGGATCAGTTCGGGTGTGACGCGGTAGCCCTCGATCGACAGCGAATGATAGGCGTCACTGGGATAGATGCCATCGACGAAGGAGAGATAGGCGCGTCGGTTCCGCGGCAATCCCGGGGCTTTCGGGAATGCTGCGATGACGGGTTCGCGGAAGGTCTTCCACATGGATTGCAGGCGGCCGACAATGGGTGCATGCGCCCGGCTGACGGTACCGAATGTCTGCGCCTGCGCGAACGGATCCTTCTCGCGAACGTCATGACCGACGCGTTTCATGACGGCGAGGATGTCGTTGGCTGCTGCCTCCCGGCCCAACCGTCGCAGGGCGCCGGCGAGCCGCCCGGCGGCGGCTGAATGGCCGCCGTCGAGGAGCCGGCTCAGCAAATCCGTTGTGTCGCGAACACCGCTGAGCGCCAGCTGTGCTTCGACCGGATTGTGGACGAAGAACGCTTCGGAGGCCTTGATCAGCGCCGCTTCGGTGACGAGGAGTCTGAGACCATTCCGGGTCTTCAGATCCGCATGCGCAGGCACGTCGTTCTGTCTGAGATCGTAGAGGGACGTGCCGGACAGGAGCTCGACCCGGTTGTTGGTGCCTCTGTGTGCATGGATGATGATTTGCCGGGGTATGACGGTGTTTTCCGCGTCGAGTAGCAGGGATTGCTCGGGGGAAAGGTGCCAGGCTTCACCGAAGCGATGAGTGCAATAGGCAGCGCAGAACTCCCAGAACGAGGCGTACCACGGCGTTGTGTCGCCGGGATCGGAGTCGGGACTTGACGAGATCAGCCACCCCTTCATGACTTCGCGCAGGAAGCCGTTCCTGACCAGGCGCTCCCGGTGAAGGCGCGTCAGCTCAGCAGAGCGGAAGACCCGTCTGCCTGTTTCCTGGAGCCTTTCGAGTTGTGCCAGGGACGAGGCGAGTTTCTCGTTGGGACTGGCCATGCCAAGCCTTTCAGGGCTTTCGCAAGTATAATGTGCCGATCAATGACAAGTCAATTGTGTCGTGTCATCGCACGTGAATCATGACATGACCATGCACGCCCCCGATATGCCGATGGGTTCGGGGAATCCCTCCCGGCAGCCGGACTCCCGGTTCGGCGGGCGATCCGGAGCCCGGCGCGGGATCGCCTATCCCGCCCGGCGGACGAAGACGAAGGTGGAGTCGTCGGAGAGCGCGGGCCGGAAGCGGTAGCCGTCCTCGCGGAACTCCTTCAGGCCGTCGGCGGTGGCGATGCGGTTGCGGATGACGAAGCGGGCGATCATGCCCCGAGACACCTTGGCCGTGAAGCCGAGCGTCTTGACGATGCCGTCCCTTTCCCCCTTGAAGACCGGGGTGATGACGCGCGCCTTCAGCTTCCCGGTCTGGATGGCGGAGAAGTACTCCTTCGAGGCGGCGTTGAGGACAACGGCCGAAGGTCCGAGATCGCGGTTGAGCGCTTTTGTGATCCTGTCGCCCCAGAAGTCGTAGAGGTTGCGGCCGCGGGGCGTGGTCAGGCGCGTGCCCATCTCCAGGCGGTAGGGCTGGATGAGATCGAGCGGCCGCAGGAGGCCGTAGAGGCCCGAGAGGATGCGCAGGTGGTCCTGGGCGTAGGCGAGGTCTTCCTCGTCGAACGTCGCGGCGTCGAGCCCGCGGTAGGTGTCGCCGGCGAAGGCCAGCACCGCCGGCCTGGAGTTGTCCGGCGTGTGATCGAGGCGGAAGGCGCGGAAACGGTCGCGGTTGAGGTCGGCGAGCTTGTGGGAGAGGTTCATCAGGCCGGCAAGGTCGAGCGCGCTCAGGTGGCGCGCCGTCTTCATCAGCTCCCGGGTCTGCGCCATCAGGAGCGGCCTGCTGCCGGCGACGCCGGGATCCGGCGCGTCGAAGTTGAGTGCCTTGGCGGGCGATACGACTACGAGCATGCGTTCCTCCCCTCCGTTCCCTTCCTGTTTAGTCCGCCCGGTGGCGCACGGCAAACCGCCCTCAGCGGCCCTTCCACATGGGGCGGCGCTTCTCCACGAAGGCGCGGGCGCCCTCCCTGGCGTCCTGGGAGGCATGAACCTCCGCGTACATGGTGAACCGTCCGTCCCGTTCCAGCCGTTCGGCCTCGGCCGGTGGAAGGTCGCCGGCGAGGTTGACCATCTGCTTTTCCGCGCGCACGGACAGCGGCGCGGCGGCGGCGATGTCGGCGGCGATCTCCCGTGCCGCCTCCATGACCTTTCCCGCCGGCGTCAGCCGCGACAGCAGGCGCAGATCGAAGGCTTCCCTGGCATCCATGCGACGGCCGGTGAACAGCATCTCCAGGGCGACGCTGCGCGGCAGGCGCGACAGCAGGCGCGGGACGCTCGGCGGCGCGGTCGTGAGGCCGACGTTGACCTCCGAGAGGAAGAAGACGGCGTTCTCGGACGCCACGAGGATGTCGCCGGCAAGCGCAAGCTCGAATCCGCCGGCCACGCAGTAGCCGTTGATCGCGACGATGACCGGTTTCTCGAGCTCGAAGTTGCGCGACAGTCCGCCGAAGCCCCAGCGCCCGTAGTTCCGGTCCGGATCGTTCTCGGCACCCTCGTTGAGGTCCCACCCCGTGCAGAAGAAGCGGTCGCCCGCGCCGGTCAGGATGGCGACGCGAAGCTCCGGGTCCTCGTGGAAGCGCTCGAAGGCGTCGTTCATCTCGCGGCTGACCGCGGCGCCGATGGCATTGGCCTTCGGGTTGTCGAGGACGATCTCGAAGACGTGACCGTCGACGGTCGTGTGGACGCTCTTCGCCATGGGCTCCGCTCCGCTCAACGCCCCGCGACCCTATCCGGACTTCGCCGGCGATGACAGGCCGCGCTTCTGGATCTGGGCCTCGCGCCACAGCACGTAGAGGCCGCTTGCCACAAGGATCGCCGCGCCGAGGGCCACGGTCCTGTCCGGCAGGTCGCCCCACAGGGCGTAGCCGAGCAGGACGGCCCAGATCATGGCCGTGTAGTCGAAGGGCGCCAGGACCTGCGGCGGCGCCAGGGTACAGGCGCGCACGGCGGTCAGCTGGGCGACCATGACGATGGCGCCGCAGCCCGCCATGATGGCGAAGGCCTCCACTGAGGGGACGATCCATTCGAAGGGCGCGAAGACGGGCATGGTCAGAAGGTAGATGGCGTTGAGCCAGAAGACGGTGGTGGTCGCCTCCTCGGTCCGGCTCACCATGCGCGTGACGATGATGGCAAGGGCGTAGCCCAGCGCCGACAGCAGCGCCCACAGGGCCGCCACCTGGAAGATGCCGGTGGAGGGATTGACGATCACGAGGACGCCGCAAAGACCGATGCCGACCGCCGTCCAGCGCCGCAACCCGACCTTTTCGCCGAGCAGCGGCACGGCAAGGGCTGTCATGAGCAGGGGTGCGGCGAACGACACCGCGATGGTGTCGGGAAGCGAGATGTGGCGGACCGCCTCGATGAAGGATGCAAGGGCGGTGAAGAAGCACAGGAACCTGACCGCGTGCATGGCGAGCCGTTTCGTGCGGAAGGGCGCGCCGAGCCCGGGGCCCCTCGCGAGGAGAAACGACGTGCCCACCACCACGACGAGGGAGCGGAAGAAGAGGATCTGCGAGAAGTGGTAGTCCTCGGCGAGCCACTTGAGGGCGGCCGACTGCACCATGAAGAGGAACGTCGCGAATACCCACAGGCCGATCGCCGTGACCGGGGCGTTGCGGTAGCGGTCCGGAACCTCCTCGCTCATCGGCTCCGGGGTCCCGCCCGGCGGACGATCTCCTTCCCCTCGAACGCGGTGATCGGCGGATAGGCGTCAGGGTCGGTGAGGACGTCGATGACCGTCGTCTCCCGGTCGGTGCGGGCGAAGGCGTCCTCGATGGCCGGAGCATAGTCGGCGGGATCGGTGACGCGGACGCCGCGGCAGCCGGCGGCCTCGGCGACCATCGCATGGTCGACGCTGGTGAAGGCGACGGCGTCGGTGTGCGCGTCGTAGCGCGACAGCTCGGCGTGCTTCTGGTAGCCGAGGACCTCGTTGTTGAGCACGGTGACGACGAGGTGGGTGCCGAGCCGGCGCGCCGTCTCGAGCTCCGACCAGACGTGGGCGAAGCCGCCGTCTCCCACCAGTGCATGGACCGGAGCCTCCGGCCTGGCGATCTTCGCCCCGATCGCCATGGGCAGGCCCCAGCCGAGCCCCGCCATGCCGCGCGGCGTCAGGAAGCGCTGGCCCGCGCGGCGGCTCGAAAGGTTGTTGCACAGCCAGATCGAGGCGTAGCTCGCATCGGCGACGAGGATATGGTCGGCCGTCAGGATCCGGTCGAGGTCGGCCATGAGCCGCTCCGGGCGCACCGGCCGCGCTCCGGAGGACGCCAGGGGCGCGATGTCCTCCCCGTGGGCGCGTCTCGCCTCGGCGATTCGCTGTTCGAGGGCCGGCCGGCGGTCCCGGCGCCTGTCGGTTGCAGCGGGGTCCAGGCGCTCGAGAAGGGCCTCGAGGGTGGCGCGGGCATCGCCGGCCAGACGCAGCGCCTCGTGGTTGCGCCCGATCTCCTGGGGATCGATGTCGACATGGACGAGCGTGGCGTCCCTCGACAGCAGCTGCCAGGAATCGGTGCCGTTCTGGTTGGTACGGTTGCCGATGGCGACGACGACGTCGGCCTCGCTGATCAGGGAGCGAAGGCGTCGGGTCGCCGAACCCTCGCCCATGTAGTAGCCCACGACACCGACGGTGAGCGGGTGGTGATCGGCGACAGCGCCCTTGCCCATGGTCGTCGTCGCCACGGGGAGATGGGCGTCTTCCTGGAGCGCCGCCAGGGCGCCGGCGGCATCGGAGAGGTGGACGCCGCCGCCTGCCCACAGGATCGGCCGCTCGGCCCGGTCGATGAGGCGGGCGGCCTCGTCGACCCGGGCGGGGTCGGCGAGGGGGCGGTCGAGAGGCGCCAGTCCGAGCGACTGGAGCCGGCCCGAAGAACTCGCCCGGGGAGCCTCCATGACGTTGACGGGCGCCAGCAGCACGGCCGGTCCGGGCCGTCCGCCGGCCGCCTGGCGGAAGGCCATGTCGACGTAGTCGTCGATGCGCGCGACGTCCTCGATCCTGCGTATCCACTTGGCGCAGCCCTTGAAGAGGTCGACATGATCGAGTTCCTGGAAGGCGTTGCGGTCCCGCCACAGGGGCGGCGTGTCCTGGACGAGGGCCACGACCGGGGAGGATGCGGTGAGCGCCTCGGCGAGGCCCGGGACCAGGAGGGTGGCCGCCGGGCCGTTCTGCGCCGCGACGACGCCGACCCGGTGGGAAATCCGGGCATAGGCGTCGGCCATCACCGCGCCGGCGTTCTCCGTGCGGTAGGTGCACTGGCGGATGCCGAACTCGGGCGTGGAGAGGAAGAAGGCGGACGGTATGGACTGGCCGAAGACGGCCTCGACGCCGTGGCGCGCGAAGGCGGCGGCGAAGACGCCGGAGGCCGAAAGGTTGGAACTCTCCATCGCGGGGGCTCCCTCAGGTGTCCGTGTGCAGGCAGACGGTGAGCGAGCCTTCGAGCACCCTCGTGGCCACGCCTCCGACCTCGAGGCGGACAATCTTCTCCCCCTCGAGCTGCGCGCGGGTAAGGATCGTGCTCGCCCGGCCGATCTCGATCCCCTGTTCGGCCCTGACTGCGGCCTTGCCGGACAAGTCCGCAGCGACGATCCGGTGGCGCAGGAGATAGGCGGCCAGGGCGGCGTTGGTGGTGCCGGCCGCCGCGGATTCGGCGACCCCCACCGCGGGACAGAAATCGCGGACGTGGAGCGTCGACAGCGGGTCCTCGACCTCGAGCGAGAAGAGAGCCACGGTCTCCACGCCGAGGTCGTGGCAGAAGGCGACGAGGCCCTCGAAGTCGGGTGCCACGGCCCGCATGGCCCCGAGGTCCTCCATCGGCACGACGAGATGCACGAAATCCGCCGCCGCGGTCTCCATGGGAAGATCCGTCGAGAAGCCGTTCGCGCCGATGCCCAGCAGCGCGGCGAGGCGTTCCCTGTCCACATCGTCGCGGCGGAAGGCCGGTGGCCTGACGGCGAGCATCACGACGGGGCGACCGTCGTCCCTGCGCGACACCGTGACGCAGGCCTCGGATCGGGGGAGGCGAAGCCCGACCTCGACGGGAGCACTTCCGTCGAGGTCGAGGACTTCGAGTTCGGCCATCCGCGTCATCAGGGCGACGGTGCCGTGTCCGCACATCGGCAGTTCCATCACGGTAGAGCGGAAGCTGGCCTCGACGAAGCGTCCTTCGGCCCTCGACACGAAGGCGATCGCGGGCAGGCCGAGTTCGCCGACCAGCCGCGCCATGGTCGTCGCGTCGATGTCCGCCGCATCGGAGACGATCGCCGCCTGGCTTCCCCCGAAGGGGCTCTCGCAGAAGGCGTCGTAGAGGGCGAAGGGAAGGCGTCTCATCGCGATGAATCTCTGGCGGGGGCCGGAGAGACACTTCGAGGAGACATCGTGTAGCATGTCAAGCCAAGGTCGCCGGTCCGGCTCGACCGTCGGTGGCGCGCCTTGCCTTCACGGACATCCTTCGCGCGGCGGTGACAGATGACTCCTCCTCCCGAGACCTCGATCCTGCGGCGCGCCGAGAAGGCCCTGCCGGCCGGGACCTTCGGCAACGTCTCCCGCGATCTCATCATCGCGAAGGGAAGGGGCGGACGCGTCTGGGACGAGGAGGGACGGGAGTACGCCGACTACCTGATCGGGTCGGGACCGATGATCGTCGGCCATGCCCACCCCGAGGTGGTCGAGGCGGTCAGGCGCCAGCTCGAGGACGGATCGACGTTCTTCGCGAACAACCCTCAAGGGATAGAGCTTGCGGAGAGGATCATCGAGGCGGTTCCATGCGCGGAACAGGTCCGTTTCACGTGCACGGGGAGCGAGGCGGACGCCGTCGCCATGCGCCTTGCCCGCGCCCACACCGGCCGGGAGAAGATTCTTAAATTCGAGGGCGGATACCACGGCTACAGCGACTACGGGCTGATGAGTCTCGCTCCGAAGGTGTCGGGCAACTCCGCCGAGCCGATTCCCGATTCGGCGGGCATTCCTGCGGCCGTCAGGGACTCGGTGGTGGTTGCGCCGTTCAACGACGCCGAGGCCGTGGAAAGCCTGCTCGGGGAGCACCGCGGCGAGATCGCCGCGGTCTTCATGGAGCCGATGCAGCGCCTGATCCCGCCCGTGCCCGGTTTTCTCGAGGCGGTGCGCGGCATGACACGGGCCCACGACACCCTTCTGGTCTTCGACGAGGTGGTGACGGGGTTCCGCCTGGCCTGGGGAGGGGCGCAGGAGCACTACGGCGTCGTTCCCGATCTGTGCACCCTCGGCAAGGCGATCGGCGGCGGGTATCCGCTCGCGGCGATCGCCGGCCGCGAGGACATCATGGCCCGTTTCGACCAGGAACGGGCGGGTGCCGGCCGCTTCGTCCCGCTGGCGGGGACGCTCTCCGGCAACCCCGTCGCCGCCGTCGCCGGCCTCGCGACGCTCGACATCCTCCGGCGGCCCGGCGCCTACGAGCGCCTGTTCGCGACCGGACGGCGCCTGATGGAGGGGTTCGGGGAGGCGATCGCCCGCTGCGGCCTCGCGGCCCGGGTCGTCGGCGAGCCCCCGGTCTTCGACGTCGTGTTCGCCGAGGGCGAGATCCGCAACCACCGCGACATGCTCAAGAACGACGGCGGCCGGCTGAGACGTTTCAATGCCCTGCTGAAGGAACGCGGCGTCATCAAGGCCGAATCCAAGGTCTACGTGTCGCTCGCCATCGACGAGGCCGCGGTCGCGGCGACCCTCCTGGCGGTGGACGAGGCGTTCGACAGGCTTGCAAGCGAAAGCGCCCGCTGACGCGCACTTCTTCCGGTCGCTGGCGGGGGAGCGCCGTCCATGAAGGTGAAGCGCATCGCCGTCTACCGGGTGGAGCTTCCCCTGAAGGAAACGTACGGCCTTTCGGGCGGGCGGCTCGTCGTCGATCGTCTCGACAGCACGCTCGTGCGGATCGACACGGATGCCGGAGTCTCGGGCTGGGGAGAGGGGTGTCCCTGGGGACACACGTACCTTCCCGCCCATGGTCCCGGCCTGCGCGCCGCGATCGGGACACTGGCCCCGGCCGTTCTCGGCCGGGACCCGCGGGGTCTCGACGCCGTCAACCGCGCGATGGACGCCGAGCTGCCGGGCCATCTCCACGCCAAGTCGCCTCTCGACATGGCGTGCTGGGACATCCTGGGCCAGGTGGCGGGCATGCCGCTGTGACAGCTCTTCGGCGGCGGTGAGGCGGACGCCGTCGAGGCGAACTCGTCGATTCCCACGGACACGCCCGATGCCATGGTCGCTGGGATCCTCCGCGCCCGGCAGGCGGGATACCGCACCCACTCGGCCAAGCTCGGCGGCAGCGATGCCGCCGTCGACATCGCGCGCATCGAGGCGATCGAGGAGGCGAGGCTGCCGGGCGAGAGCGTCACCTACGACATCAACCGGGCCTGGACGCCGGCGCTTGCCCTCCAGGTGCTGAACGCCGTCTCCACCACGGCCTGGATCGAGCAGCCCTGCGAGACCCTCGGGCAGTGCGCCGTCGTCGCCCGCGCCGTCCGCCAGCCGGTCATGCTCGACGAATGCCTCCACGACATGGAGGATCACCTGCGCGCCTGGCGGACCGGAGTCTTCGCCGGCATCAAGGTCAAGCCGAACCGGCTCGGCGGTCTCACGAAGGCCCGGCGCGTGCGCGACCTTGCGGTCGAGGCGGGGTGGAGAATGCACATCGAGGATGTCGGGGGGACGGCGCTCGCCGACACGGCGGCGATCCACCTTGCCGCCGCCACCCCGCCGGCCTGGCGCATGGCGAGCTGGATCGCCCACGCCCATCTCGCGCACGATCCGGTGCCCGGCCAGGGCGTTCGCAACGTCGGCGGCCTCCTGCGGCCGCCGGATGGTCCCGGACTCGGCGTCGTTCCCGACGAGGCGCGCCTTCCGCCGCCGGCCGCCGTCCACGAGGCTGCGTGAGGACGGGTTTCGGATGGCGCGGCATCGCGATGGCCGTCAGCGTGCCGCTCATCTGGGGGACCGGGCTCGTCTTCGCCAAGGCGGCCGTCGACCAGTTTCCGCCCATCCTGCTCATGGCGTTGAGGTTCTCGCTGACGGCGCTGGTCATGGTCTGGATCGTTCGTCTCCCCCGGCGGCACCTGCCGGCGCTTGCCCTCATCGCGCTGGTGGGCGCCACGATCCAGTACTCCCTGACGTTCACCGGCCTGGCGGGGCTGGACGCCTCGACCGCCGCGTTCGTCCTCCAGCTGGAAGTCCTGCTGATCGTGCTGCTGGGCGGCCTGTTCCTGAAGGAGAGGGTGACCGGCAGAAAGTGGGCCGGCATCGCGACGGCCTTCGCCGGGCTCGTCGTCCTTGCCGGGGAACCGCGGATCATGGAGAACCCCGACGCCTTCCTGCTCGTCGCCGGGGGCGCCGCGCTCTGGGCCGTCGGCCAGGTCATGATCCGCAGGCTGCGCGGCGACATCGACGGCCTTGCCGTCACCGCCTGGATCGCGGTCTTCGCGGCGCCGCAGCTGTTCGTGATGTCCTTCATCTTCGAGGAGGAGCAGGTCAATTCGCTGGCGACGGCCGGATGGGTCGTGTGGGCGTCTGTGGTCTATCTGGGACTGGTGATGACGGCGCTGGGCTACTGGATGTGGAACACGCTCATCAGGACCCACCCCGTCTCGGCGGTGGCGCCCTTCCTGCTCCTCTTTCCGGTATTCTCGGCCGCGGGCGGCATGGTGTTTCTCGGCGAGACGCTGACCCTGCAGACCGCCCTTGGGTCGCTCGTGGTTCTCGCAGGCGTCGGGCTGGTTCTCGTCGAACCGCCTGCCGATGGATAAGGAAGACGGGCCCATGGCCGAAGTTGCAGCCGATCCCTCCGGCGGATGGTTGGGGCGGTGGCCCTGACGAACGGCGGGCTCGCACAACCATCGCCGGCCCGTCTCCGGAGGATGTGCGCGAGCACCGCTATGTGCTGACATCGGGCTGCTGTTTCGGCGCACCCCCGCAGGAGGACGACGGCGGGCCCTTCGAGGAAAAGATGACGCGCCTTGTGGCGCGACTGCGCGGGCAACGGGCCGAAGGCACTCGGTTGCACTTGGACAAGGCCATCGAGGACAACCTCGAGAGACTGGGATGAAGGAGGAGCAATGCCGGTCGTCCACTATCATGAGGGAAGGTTCCCGCCCGACGAGCGCCTGGATTGGCCGAAGCTGGTCCCGTTCATCGGACCAGCAGCAGCGGCGCTGGCGCGTTACGACGGGATGCTCGCGGCAATCCCGAATCCCGGCGTTCTGCTTGCACCCCTGACCACTCGGGAAGCGGTTCTCTCTTCGCGAATCGAGGGCGTACAGGCGACCATGGGTGAGGTCCTGGAGTTCGAGGCCGGGCGGGAACCTGCCTCGCCGGAACGCCGCGAGGACATCGGCGAAGTACTCAACTGCCGGGCCGCCATGCGGCGGGCGGAAGAGATGCTCGACGAGTTGCCGCTGAGTCAACGCGTTGTCCGCGAGGCGCATTCCGTCCTGCTCGCCGGAGTGCGCGGTCAAGGCAAGTCACCCGGCGCGTACCGGCGTATCCCGAACTGGATCGGGCCGCCCGGCTGCACCATCGATGACGCCAGGTTCGTCCCTGTCGGCGCGGACAGGCTTGCCGATGCCATGAGCGCATGGGAGCACTATCTCCACGTGGAGGCTCCCGACCGGCTGGTGCAGCTTGCCATTCTGCATGCTGAGTTCGAGGCCTTGCATCCGTTCCTGGACGGCAACGGACGCCTGGGACGGATGCTGGTGCCCCTCTTCCTGTGGCAAGCCGGCCTCATCCGGGCGCCCGTGTTCTACATCAGCGCCTGCTTCGAGGCTCGGCGCGATGCGTACTACGACGGTTTGCTCGCCGTCTCCCGCGATGATGACTGGACCGGGTGGTGCCGGTTCTTCCTTGAAGCGGTGAGGGAGCAAGCCGAAGACAACCTGGCGAGAACCACAGGCATTCTTGACCTGTATGAAGAGATGAAGAACCGCGTGCCCGCTATGACTCGCTCCCAGTATGCCGTCCGCGCGTTGGACTGGGTGTTCGCGCGGCCGATCTTCAGGAGCAGCGACTTCATGGCCACTGCGGGTATTCCACAGCCCACCGCGAAACGGATTCTCAGGGTTCTGCGCGAAGGCGGCATCCTGGAGGCCATCGTCGAGAGGCGGGGGCGTCTGGCAGCTGTCCTGGGGTTTCCCGAGCTGCTGAACATCGCAGAGGGGAAAGATGTCTCTTGATGCTCACCGGTGACGGACGACAGAAGTTTCGGATCACTTTTTGCCAAACATGATCGACAACGCCCGTTGTTGTTCATACATGATCGACAACGGGGGCAGCGCCGGGGTGCCGAGACAGCAGGGCATCAAGATCGACACGGCCTTCCTGCAGTGCTGCATCGGCGCGCTGGAGCACGCCCAGGAGGCCATATCGGCAAGCTGCGCAAGACGGCGGCGGCGAAACTCAAGGAACACGGCGCGCTCGCGGTGATCGAGTGCCGGGGCGACGACGTGCCCGACGGCGAGGTGACGTCCTTGCCCATGGCCGTGGGGTGCCGGGCGGACGAGACTGTCTGTTTCTCGTGGATCATGTGGCCGTCCAGGAATGTCCGGAACGAGGCCATGCCGAAGATCATGTCCGATACCCGGCTGAATCAGGCCATGACCACGATGCCGTTTGACGGCGAACGCATGATCCACGGTGGTTTCGAGGTGATCGTCGATGCCTGGCAGGCATTGAAACTCCGTGCGCCTGCATCGGTGTCCGTCGATGCCGTCCCCGTCCAGCGCGACATCGGAAGACGGTCTCCGGTTCGGCCGTGCAGAACCCGGGATTCGCCTCTCCGCCGCGGCGATGCGAACGCGGCGCCTGTTGTCAGCCTGGCCGGTGACTGGAAAACGGGTCGGCAACGGGACGGGATCAACCGCTTCCCAGCATGCTCCGCAGCATGCTTCCCCCGAATCGGCGGTAGATCGCCAGCTTGCGGAAGGCCGGAAACGGGAAGGGCCTGAGCGGCCGGGTCATGGTCGCCGGCAGAGCACGGTTGGACCGGCCCGAGATCAGGCCGGCCACGGCCCGGCCGGACCATGTCGCCATTGCCACCCCGTTGCCATGGTAGGCCAGGCTGTGGAAGACGCCAGGATCGTTCGGGACCGCGCCGACGTGGGTCAGCCTGTCGCTCGACAGGCAGACGAAGCCGCGCCAGCAATGCTCGACCTCGACGTCCCGCCATTCCGGCCAGATCTCTGCAATGCGCCGGGTCAGGAAGGAACGCCAGCGCTCCTTCGACGCCGGACTGCCGGTCATGCCGCCGGCGCCGCCCATGTGGATGCGCCTGTCCGGCAGGACGCGAAAGTAGGCGAACATGGGTCTCTTGTCGTAGAGCGGCATGCCGGCCCGGAAGCGGTGGCGCGCGAGCTCGTCGTCGGTCAGCGGCCGCGTGGCGACGATCTCGGAGATTGCCGGCAGCAGGCAGCCGTCCACGGCCGGATGGAGGCCGTCGCGGGTGAAGCCGTTGGTCGCGATGAGGACCTTGCGCGCCGCCACCGAGCCGCGGGGCGCCTGAAGCCTGTGCAGGCCGTTCTCGCGCCGCCATCCCAGGACCGGGCTTTCGCCATGAATGCTGACGCCGTGTCTCTGGGCGAGCCGTGCGAGGCCCCGGGCGTACTTCAGGGGATGGAGGCCGAAGCCGAAGGGAAAGAGCATGCCGCCCGTGATGTTGGGGGCATCGAACATGCGCTCCCGCATGGCGCCCTCACCCAGCATCTCGCAGTCGAATCCGCCCAGGCGCTTCCACATGGCGGTCTCGTCCTGCAGTTGGGCCAGCGCCTTGGCGTTGTGCGCGACACAGAGCTCTCCCCGGCCCTGGATGTCGATCTCGAGGCCGTTGGCGGTCGCGAGATCGTGGACGAGGTCGATCGCCTCGCGCTGGACGGCGATGTTCTGCCGGGCCGTTTCCTCGCCGAACCGGCCCTCGATTTCGGTGGGATCGAGACCTGCGCCGCCGAAACAGCAATGTCCGCCGTTGCGCCCTGAAGCACCCCAGCCGGGCGCGACGGCCTCGATCACCCTGACCCCGATCTGCTCGTCGCGGGCGAGGTGCAAGGCTGCCGAGAGGCCCGTGAAGCCGCCGCCGATAACGGCGACGTCGCAGTCGATGTCACCCTCGACGGGACTGCAGCCGGTCACGGGTTCTCCAGCGCTCGCCTCCCAGTAGCTGTCCAGCGGCCGGGCGGGGTCGTACATGGCATCGTGATAGAGCCTGATCATGACCCACAGTGCGCCGGGCCGTGCGGGAAGGGAAGTGCCAGGCGGGGACGGGGCAGCCTCCGGACATGTCCCTGCGCCTGGCCAAACAGGTCCGTCGCGCGCCGGCTCGGGTCGCCATCAGCACGTTGATCCGTCCGACCGTCACGCCTCCCGCGTCACGACGCCGTCGCTTAGCCGGCGGCCGAGCTCCTCGATCGAACGGACATCCGACGATGCGTTCATGCCTCGGCCTCGACGGCCATGATCGCCGCCAGCACGCCAGGCGCTCGGCCCGCGGCATCGCCCTGTAGCGGCGGCCCCAGCTCGCCGCCTTGCGCTTGACCGTCTGGCGGTGGGTGAAGTTGCGTCCGGCAAGGGACGCCCAGTGCACCCGGTCGGGCGCGAAGTTGAACCACAGCTTCTCGGTGACGATGCAGGACTGATTGTTGACCTGGATCTCAAGCGAACGCCAGCCGGCCAGATGGTCGTCGTAGAGCCGGCAGGGATAGCCGGAGACCATCACCCGGCAGGGCAGCGACTTCAGGATGCCGAGAAGCGCCACATGGTCGGTGTCCGTATAGTCGAAGCGGTAGCGGCGCTGCGACCGGCGCGTCGACTGCACATAGGGCGGGTCGCTCAAGATATTCAAGATATTGGCACTGGCTTATTGTGGCCTTGCCGATGGCGGTGTTGTTCCTCTTGTTCATGCGTTGCTTGTGGCGGTGGGGTTCCCGGAAGTAGGCAATAGGTCAACTGTGCTGACCTCCGGGGGTCACGAGTGCCCTCGGACCAAACTGCATTGAGAGGCATGCGGTCAAAGAACCGTGTCCTTTGACATGGGCTACATGTGAACGGCTGGCAACCGTCACGCGGTGCCGCCTTCCATGAGCGCCATGGCGCACTGGCAGATGTATTCGGCAAGCGGTCCCACGAGGCACGTGGGCATGGCGTCCGGCAGTGTGCCGCCGTTACCCTGGCAGCATTCCACCACGCCAGCGCCGATGACCGCTGCCACATCATCCGCGCTTCACCCGGTCACTGGCAGCCTTGGCCGCGCCTGTCTTCATGCCGCACGGAAACGCTGTCTCGGCTGTCATGCCGGGTGGTGGTGGCAGCGCCAGGAACACGGAAACGCCGGGAGTGAACGAGTGAAGAAGTCGAAGATTGCGGGCTATGTGCCGGCTGGAACGGGCAGGCTGGCGATGGGAGACGCGGAGGATGTCGTGTTCGAGGCGATCACGGAGGCCGTGGCTATCCCGACTTCCGCAACTCGGGGGTCATGAGGATGCTAACCCATTGGTTCCCCTTGATCGGGGCTCCGAAGGTCGGCACTACAGGGCGCTCGCCTGAGAGGCGGCCGGCGTGCCGTCAGGCGGAGATCCGCGGCGCCGGTTGTTGCGGCAGGGTCATGCCGAGCTGGTGCAGCAGAAGCTGGTGCTCCTTGTTCGGTTGGGTGTGGCGCGGCAGGACGAGGTGCCGGCCGTCGGTGGTGGGCAGATGGACGTCCACCATCTGGATGGTGGCGAAGGCCTCGAGGATGGCGCGCGGGGTGAGGCCCGAGGCGCGCGGCCGCGCCAGGTTCTTCAGGGTCACCAGCAGGCAGCAGGCGATGAACGAGACGAAGATGTGGGCCTCGATGCGCTCCTCGCGCTGATGGAAGATGGGGCGGATCGCGAGGTCGTGCTTGAGTTCCTTGAACGCCTGCTCGATCTCGGTCAGCTGCATGTAGAGATGCCACAGCGTGGCGGGGTCTTCGGCGACCATGTTGGATCGCAACAGGTAGCGGCCCTCGCGGCGGCGGACCCGGCGCAGGCGGTCGCGCCGCAGGTGGAACGAGAAGCCGTTGGCGGCGAGTTCCTGGTCGCTCCCGGGCACGCGGATGTCGACCAGGTTCCAGGCCCGGCCCGCCTCCTTCCTGGCGGCGCCGAGCTTGAGCAGCAACTGGTCGCGACTGTTCGACTGCCCTTGCAGCTCGGTCAGTCGACGCCACAGCCTCTTCAGCCGACGCCGGCGCATGCCACGCTCCTTCAGCTGCCGCCCCTGTGAGTGCACCAGGACATAGAGCTCGCCGTCCTCGACCAGCAGCTTGACGTTCATGGACTGGCGCACCTCCTGCCAGGGCAGGTCCAGGAACTCCTTCTCGAGCCGCGTCAGCCGGCCCTTGGGCGTGCCCACCAGGTAGCGCACCGGCGCCTCACCCCGGCGCATCGAGGCCAGGGTCTCCTCGGTGGGGATGCCGCGGTCCATGATCCAGATCCGCTCCGAGCGACCGTACTGATCCTCGATCTTCCCGAGGAACGCCGCCAGCGTCGTCTGGTCGGCGGTGTTCCCCGGCATCACCTCATAGGCCAGGGGAAAGCCCTCGGGCGTGACGATCAGCGCGATCACCACCTGCACGCAGTCACCCCGCTTGTCCCGGCTGTAGCCGAAGCGGCGCTTGTCGTCGAACGGCGGATCGCTCTCGAAGTAGGTCGAGGTGAGATCGTAGAGCAGCACGTCGAAGCGCGCCTCGAACAGGCTCGCCCAGCGGTCGCGCAGATACGAGAAGAAGTCCCGCTTGTGCGCCAGCAGCTTGTCGAGACAGCGATAGAGCGTGTCGTTGGCGATCGCGCGCTCGCCGCCCAGGAGATCGCGAAGCGCGCTGTGCTCGTACCCGTGGCGGTGAAGACGCCACTCGCTCCCCGGGTCGATTAGCCGGTAGCAGACCTGGATCTTCAGGATGTCCAGCCACCTGGTGCCCTGCCGGCTCGGCGGCAGGCGCTCGTCCCAGAAGCGGTCGAGGTCCAGGCGGTCCCACAGGGACAGCGCCAGCCAGCACGCCCCCCACTGGCGCGGCTCGTGAAGCGCCACCTGCGCAAGGTCGATCTTCACCACTTCGCAGCTCAGCTCCGGCGCCTCCCGGTCCTCGGGAAACAGCGCCATCTGCCGCGATCGGGACGTCCCCTCCACCACTTCGATCGAGCGGCACCACGCCGCGCGCTGGCTGTCGTTGATCTCGCCGAGATAGAGAACCTGGCGCTGAACGACCCGGCCGCCGTGGACCCGGACGTTCTCCACCACGCTCCAGTAGCGGTGCTCCTTGCCGTCCTTGAAGCGTCTCTTGCAGCGCACGAACATGGGGACAACGTCCGGCTCTTCGCCAGCCCGATCAAGGGGGTAGGTCGGCACTACAAGCGCTTCCGCAGACGCACCGCACGGAAATCCGCCAGTTCTCGCGCCGGAAACACGTCAAAATAGTTGAATCAGATGCCGAGTTGCGGAAGTCGGGCTAGAGACGAGGAAGCGCGGGTCATCAGCTTCGGGACCTCCGGCGTCAGGAGCCGCCCTGCCCGCACGATGCGCAATCCGAGGACCGGTGAGAGCCTGAATGTCGGCGCCTCGACGGCACCGACGTTCAAGGCCGCCAAGTTGTTGCGGGATGCCATGAACGCGGGGAGCGCATTCTGAAAGACGATCTGTCAGCGAACGACGACACCCGATGACGGCGGTGTCTGCAATGTTGAATCCCGCCGATTACCGCAACATGATGGAGGTCAAGCTGGCAGGATCGCTAGCCCGCATCGCTCACCAATTCCGGTGAAAGTCTGATATTCGGCCCTGGTTGCAAGCAAGGGTCGCTCCCAGCGTGCCGCCGATGGATTGACAGTGTATATCGAACCGATTTTCAGGCCGTTTTGCCTGCAGACGGGGTCGAAGGCCGATTTTTGACGCTGCTTGCGACCGTCGGGGCGTGCGCCGGGCATACCTCTCCCGGCGTCCTGTTGCGGACGCGCTTGCGGGGCCTTGTGACGACCTCGCGCGCGGGCTACCCCGGCGGCGCCTGAGCCGCGGCGCGCAGGTTGACGAGCGCCCGGGCGAACACGTCCTGCAGGGGAAAGACCGAGGCAAGGAAGACGCGGATGCGGCGCACCGTCTTCTGGACCCTGCCGGCAAGCTTGAGCAGGCGGGAGCGGATGGTGTCGACGCGCCAGCGGGCGCACTCGGTGCCTTCGAGGCCGACGCGGCGCAGGATGTCGACGAGGACGCCGGCGAAGGCCGAGAAGGACATGCGCAGCTGGTTGGCCCGCATGATGTGGGCCGGTGTGCGGTCGCAGAACAGCCACAGCTGCTGCTCCTTGATCCTGTTCTCCATGTCGCCGCGGGCGCAGTACAGCTCCTCGTAGAGCGCCCGTGCGCCCACCTTCCTCCTGGGGATGTTCGTGACCACGTAGCGGGCATTCTTGCCGCGCGCTCCCGGCAGCCATTCCGCCTTGGCCACCACGCGGCGCTCGCAGGACCATGAGGTCCGTGTCCGGTAGCGCAGGTTCCGATACTGCCGGGAGGCCCTGCCCGACGCCTGACAACACCGCTTCGGCATCTCGAGCTGTCGGCAGATCATGGCGTTCAGCCGGGAGTTCTGGGCGTATCCCAGGACATAGTCGACATCCCGGGACTCGCACCAGGCCATGATCTCGTCCGTGCCGAAGCCGGAATCGCCCCGCACCACGATGCGGGTCGAGGGCCATGCGCAGCGGACCTGATCGACAATCCGTGACAGCTCCTCCACCGCGCCATCGGCCGCCCCCTTGTCGGCCTCCCGCAAGCGGCAGCACAGGACATGCTCGCCGCAGACGACGAAGAGTGGAAGGAAGCAGTAGTGGTCATAGTAGCCGTGATAGAACTTGCCCTCCTGGTCGCCGTGGATCGGATCGAAAGGTGGCGTCGAGATCCAGGACGACCTCCCCGGGAGGTTCGCGATGGCTCTCCAGGAACAGGTCCACAAGAAGACGGTCCAGAGCCTCGTGGTCGGCCACGATCCTCTTGTAGCGATGCGTCCCGGCCTCCTCCGGCAGGCCGAGTTCCAGGCGGTTCAGCGTGCTCGACGCCGCCAGCACATGACCAAGGTCCCGCTCGCGGGCCCTGTTCTCCCCCTCCACGTCATCAATGCCGCAGGCCACGGCCAGGGCGGGGTCGTCGCGCATACGGTCATGATCGTTGAGATCCTCGTAGCCCAGGGCCAGGCCGAAGATGCGCTGCCCCACCAGGGTCTTCACATCGTGCTCGATGCGTCCGGGATCACGATAATCGACAAAGGCACCGGCCACGCGCTGTGTGACATCGAAAAGCCTGTCGGCCTCCCGCAGCAGCAGCGCGCCGCCGTCGGATGTCATGCGGCCGCCGTCGAAAGCGGCCACAACCTGGCGGCTTCCAAGGCCTTCAAACTCGATCTGCTGTGGTGTACAGTGTGTCGCCATGGGGATGGGCTCCTCGGCATATGTATGTGTCTGGAATCATTTACATATACCACAGAATCCATCCCCATGATAATAAATTGGTGAGCTATCCGGGCTAGCATCGAAGAATTCGGGCCGCGTCGAGGTGTGACGCCGGGTCACTGGCCCAGCTACCGGGAAGAGGACAAAACAAGCAGAAACGTGGCTGCAAGGGGTTCTTATGGATTTTGTGGAAAAATTCGGACTTACGGTTGATGAGATACGGGAGCTAACGTCCATTGCGGAGAATGCAGTGGATGCGGACCCGGCAGTTCTCGCCCGTACGATTCTTGATCATGTATCTCCCGCGACGAGCCAACGAATTCGTAGAGCGTTGGTTGCATCATCCTTCAAGACACTCTCTGAAGCCGGTTACATGAGTGTAGTTCAACTCTCTAGGGACAGTCCCGAAGAATTCCAGGCTCCCGAAGAACTGTTGAAGCAGATTCTCGTGAATCCAGCAATGCACCGAAGTGTCGCAACTTGGTGCCTCTATTTTGCTTTGCGCGACTGTTCGGATAACTTTCAACTGAATCACTGCCCAAGCCCCACTGAAGAGGGGCAACTTACTGGAATGCTTCAAGGAGAAATTTGTGCGCAGTGTAAGGTTTGGCGCAAGAGAGCCGCCGGGCCATTGGATCGATTGGATACAACCTTGACTCTCAAACGGATTGATTTGTCGATTCTTGAAGGTGAACAAGAAACTGGAGGTGATTTCGGGTTGGTTCTCGAGTTCGACGAGAAGGGAAACCGCTCTCCTACTGCAGGCGAGTCGGTGGATAGCAGAATTGTACCGTTGATATTCCAAGCCAAGAGATATGTACGACCACGCGCTGATGTATCCCAGAGGCACAATGTCCGTGGTTACCAGTATGACTTGCTGAGTCAGAACCCGTGCTTATCGGCGTACATATTCTATGAGAACGGCACCGGGAGGATTGATACGCCTGTTCCACCATTGATCAAACCAGTATCGAAAGTTTCTCTGCCTCCATCTCGAACGATGGTGTTTGAGGGTAGCCTTGATCTGCCAACATACTTTCTTAGGGCGCTATATGATGAGTCTTTCGCCGCAGGCGCCTCCTCTCCGGCAGAGGCTCTAAGGATGATTTATGGAAGCGCGCATGCCGGACAGCTCGCCACTTTGGCGGTAATCTCGAATTCTGCGACGGCAGGTGAGCGCTATACGAGTGAACTCGCGGACTTCAGAGAAGAAATCCGTACTCTGCAGGATACGGAACACTATGAAGATCCGCTCACAAACTGAATTGATGTATGCCCCAATAGGACGAGCGTGATTGCAGCACGCAGCGTCTCCGGCCGGCGGTGTTGGCCAAAGCGGGACGAATGGCTGCTGTGTCGGGCCGGTGCGACCTCGCGGATCTGGGTCTCTTCGTCCTGGTGGAGGGCCTGGTGGCCAAGGCCCCCGGGCTCTTCCACGTCACCTCGACTGCGTCCGTGCCGTAGGCCCGCGTGGCTACGGGCTGTCGCCGACAAGGCCGGCAAGCCGGTTTCCTGGAACGATACTCTCCGGTTTGGTTATGATGATGGCATATCCGGTTCCCGGCACCACCGTCGTCGCCGATGGGAGAATCGACAGAGTAGGCGTGGGCCTCTGCCAGGCGAAGCGCAGTTATTGGGTTCCACTGCGCCGAACATCCGAACTCGAGCGACCTACCCGCCGGAACGCTGTGTGACCTGCCCGGCGTCGACTTCACCAAAGAGTCTCTCATAGGATCAGCGCCACCGAGCGCCGCGCAATGCCGCCGCGGAGCTGTAGGCGCAGCTTCAGGCGGTCACCGGCGTGCGTATCGCCGCTCTCGAAGGCGTCAGGGAGACTGCCTGAGTGGCGAAGGACAAGGTCCCCGCGGCACACAAAGCTGCCGGATGACTGCTCGAACGCGACCGGGAAACGGGCGGCTGGATCGAGCGCGCCGGCCCCAAATCGTCCGCGAAGGACCATGAGATATCCGCACCGGAACGCCGCCGGTCGCGGGACATGGACCTCGGCCTGTGACGATGGCGTCATGAGTCACGGCAGCAGGGATTGCCTGTGGTGCGATCGCGCGCCGCGCCGCTGCGAAACATCAACAAAGGGAGAGGAAATGCAGACATAGTTGAAGATTGTGCCGCTGGCCACGGCGCCCGGTTCCTCGTTTGCATCCGCATGGGGTTCGGCCGATCATCGAATGACCGTTTCTACTCGTGAGCTCATGGACAATTCCGGTACCAACCGCGAACGCGATGTACCCGACGCTCTCTGGGCTGTCCTCTCGGGCCATCGGTGGCACGCTACTTCCCTGGGCGGACTGCGCGGTATCGTGCATTCCGGCGCTATCGAGATACGTCCCGGCTACAACGGACTCTGCAAGTCGCTCGGTGCCGTCAGCCTGTTCGATTTCGGCCCGACCGCCGTCGACATCAAATCCGGTGGCCACTGGACGGAGTGGTGCGGTTTTCAGCAGGCTGCCTCCGACAGGGTGGTGGGCGTTCCGCAGAAGAGAGTCGGCATATGGCTGCGTGTGCGGGACGACTATGTCGACGACCGGCTGATCGACGTTGTCGCACTGCGCGACATCTGGAGGGAGAACAAACTTAACGTAGTTCCTGGCGTGGAAGGCGGACACCGTGGGCCGCTCGCCGTCGCCGAACTCGACCAGATCATCGTGATCGGCGCATCGCGCCTGTCCGCTTACCGGGTCTGGGACGCAATGCCTTCAGCTGAGGTTCTTGAAGAGGTAACGGACCACATCGACAGCCTGCCCGCCGAGCCGCTGTCTCCGGTCGAGCTCGCGCATGTCCGGGTCCTCCAGAGACAGTAGCGTCTTCGACCCGGCAACGCGTCCGCCGCGCTAGTGTTTTGTATCGGTAGTAGCTTTACAGTAACGCTGAATGGATTCGAGGATCTGGTCGGCGCTCTTGGTCCAGATGAACGGCTTTGGCTCTTCATTGTAGACCTCGAGATACTCCTTGATCGCGGTTTCGAGAGCGAGCGTGTTCTGACAGGAGCCGCGGCGGATCATCCGGCGCGTGATTTCGGCGAACCAGCGTTCGACCTGGTTGAGCCAGGAAGCGCTGGTCGGCGTGAAGTGGAGGTGGAAGCGCGGCCGGCGTGCCAGCCAGTTGTGGATCATCGCGGTCTTGTGGGTGCCGTAGTTGTCGAGAACGAGGTGGACGTCGAAGTCCTTGGGCACGGCCTTGTCGATGATGGCGAGGAACTTGCGGAACTCGGCGGACCGGTGACGGCGGTAGCACTTGCCGATGACTTCGCCGGTGGCGACGTCGAGGGCGGCGAACAGCGAGGTGGTGCCGTTGCGCCGGTAGTCGTGGGTGCGCCGCTCGGGAAGGCCCGGGGAGAGGGGCAGCATCGGCTGTGTGCGATCCAGCGCCTGGATCTGCGACTTCTCGTCGACGCACAGCACCACGGCGCGTTCGGGCGGCGCCATGTAGAGACCGACGATGTCGCGGACCTTCTCGATGAACAGGGGGTCTTTCGACAGCTTGAAGGTCTCGTCGCGATGGGGCTGGAGGGCAAAGGCCCGCCAGATGCGGCCCACCGTCGCCGAACTCAGACCGCTCTTCTTCGCCATGGAGCGCGTGCTCCAGTGGGTCGCGCCGCGCGGCATCGTCTCCAGGGTGAGCGTGATCACCCGTTCCACATCTTCGTCAGAGACCGTCCTCGGCGCCCCCGGCCGCGGCTCGTCGAGCAGCCCGTCACAGCCCTTCTCGAGAAAGCGCCGGCGCCACTTGCCGACCGTCACCCGTGTCGTGCCCAGCCGCTCGGCCACCGCCTGGTCGCTCTCGCCCTCGGCACAGGCCAGCACAATGCGGGCCCGCATCGCCAGGGCCTGGGCCGTCTTGCGACGCCTCACCCAACGCTGTAACGCCTGACGCTCGTCATCGGAGAGCTCGGGCACTTCCCGTGTATGATGATTGGCCATGACATGATACCCTCGAACGGGTGAACCGGTACATCGTGCCATGATCAACATTTATTGTATAGCTATTTATGATACAGGACACTAGGTCCGGCGCATCACGCTGGGCCTCTTTGTGACTTTGCGGCATAAGTCTCCTTGCCCGCGCCTATCCCCTCGTGCCCGTGCTGCACCGCGAAGCGGCGGAAGGGCTGACAACCACGGAGGAACCACGCCTGGCGGATTTCGAAGCGACGTGGCAGCGGATCATCCGCAACGCCGGTCAGGGGTTTCGCACCAAGCGCGGCCTTCCGTTCAGCTACTGGATCAAGGGCAACGACGTGCACTACGACCGCTCGGTGTGGCACACGTCGAAGCGGAACTTCGAGACGGCATATGACCTCATGCCGGTCGCCGGACCCGGCGTGCTGGACCGGCACAGCATTGTCGGCAGTTCCTATGTGTGGGCGATCCTAAACGATCCGAGAATCGGTCCGGCTACCGCTCCGCCCCGAATGCGGCGGTAAGGTCTTGGCGCTCGACCGAGCCAACAACGCCTTGATGACGGTCCCCGACAAAGCGCCCGTTCACACTGCCGTCGTCGCCGCCGGTGCTTCGGAGGAAATTGCCACCAACCGTGATCGCGTAGCGAAGATCGCCGTCCCCCCACTGCAAGCCGGTGCCGATCTTGCCGGGAGCCTGCCCTGTCGTCCATGACTGCAACTCGGTGAAGTTCGCCGTGCCGTCCAGGGTAGCGAAGCTAACCCGGATCGCTCACCAATCTCTTGTCATGGGGATGGATTCTGTGATATATGTGAGTGAGTTCCGACACTTACATGTACCGAGGAGCCCATCCCCATGACCACACACTGTACATCACAACAACTCGAGTTTGAAGACCTTGCAGGACGCCGGATCGTGGCCGGCTTCGACGGCGGCCGCATGACATCCGACGGCGGCGCATTGCTGCTGCGGGAGGCCGACATGCTCTTCAACGTGACGCAGCGTGTCGCCGATGCCTTCGTCGACTACCGCGACCCCGGGCGCATCGAGCACGAGGTGACGACCCTGGTGGGACAACGCATCTTCGGCCTGGCCCTGGGCTACGAGGATCTCAACGATCATGACCGCATGCGTGACGACCCCGCCCTGGCCCTGGCCTGCGGCATCGACGATGTGGAAGGTGAGAGGAGGGTCCGCGAGCGCGACCGCGGTCATGCGCTGGCGGCATCGAGCACGCTCAACCGTCTGGAGCTCAGCACGCCGGACGAGGCCGGCAGCCATCGCTACAAGAAGGTCGTGGCCAACCACGGGCTTCTCGACCGTCTTCTTGTGGACCTGTTCCTGGAGAGCCACGGCGAGGCGCCGGAGGAGATTGTCCTGGACCTCGACGCCACCGACGATCCGATCCACGGCGATCAGGAAGGCAAGTTCTTCCATGGCTACTATGATCACCATTGCTTCCTGCCTCTCTTCATCACCTGCGGCGAGCACGTCCTGTGCTGCCGCTTGCGCTCCGCTGACAGGGCGGCGGCGGACGGCTCGCTCGAGGAGCTGTCGCGGATCGTGGCGCAGATCCGTTGCGCATGGCCCTCGATTCGCATCGTGGCCCGTGGCGACGCCGACTTCGGCACGGACGAGATCATGGTCTGGTGCGAGGCGCATGGCGTCGGCTATGTCTTTGGATACTCCCAGAATCCCCGTCTGAACGCCATGATCGCGAGGACGCTCGAGAAGTCGAGGCGGCGGTGTGTGGTGTCGGGCAAGCCCTCCAGGCGGTACCGGGAGCTGCGGTATCGCACGCTCACGTCATGGTCCTGCGAACGCCGCGTGGTGGCCAAGGCGGAATGGCTGCCGGGACTGCGCGGCAGGAATGCCCGCTACGTGGTCACGAACATCTCCAGGAAGCAGGTGGGCGCCCGGGAACTCTACGAGCGGTGGTACTGCGCCCGGGGCGACATGGAGAACCGGATCAAGGACCAGCAGCTGTGGCTGTTCTCCGACCGCACCTCGGCCCACATCATGCTGGCCAACCAGCTGCGCATGTACTTCTCGGCCTTCGCCGGCGCCCTCGTCGACATCGTGCGCCGGGTCGGTCTGAAGGGCACCGCCTGTGCCCGCTGGCGGGTCGACACCATCCGTTCCCGGCTGCTCAAGCTTGCCGGCAGGGTCACAAAGACGGTGCGCCGGTTCCGCCTCTCCCTGGCCTCGACCTTCCCCTTGCAGGACGTGTTCGCCCGCACCGTCGTCAACCTGCGTGCCGCGGCCCAGGCGCCACCGGGGTAGGTCCCGCACCATCCCGTCACAGACTGCTCACAGCGTCTCTCGAAGGCGTCGGGAAAGACACGCCTGGCGCACGCCACGGCGGGCGCCGGAGCGTCACGAATCGGCCTTTGGCCCCGCCAGCCTGCCAAAATGAGCCGACAATCGGCCCGCAACACTGCATGACTTCACCAACAGCGCGCTCAGCGTGGCCCTCGCCAGCGCCCGGCGCCGAAAATCAGGCTGTCACTCCCCTTGGTGAGCGATGCGGGCTAACGGCGATCTCGGCGTTGCCGCGCACAGGCCCGAGGGTCGGCGTAAGGGCCGGCGAAAGAATAAAGTCATACTTTTGAGGTCAGTTCTGCCATAAATTCGGTCCTTGCCGGGCGGCCTGGCCGCAGACAGACGCTCTCTTCCTGCTGCCTGGCCGGGATTTCCGGGGTCCACGGCTGCATTTCGAGGCACGATCGGCTAGCCTGCGGGTGTGATTCGGTTGGCGGATGCCACGTTATGGCGTAGTGATGATCATATGACCGTCATCACGCCATATGGAGGCTGTGGTGAGACCCGAGACTTTCACACCCAGGGCGATCACCGATCTGCTGCAGCGCCAGCGGGTCGCGTCGATCACGGAGATCAGGCAGGCATTGGGAGGTGCGAGCCCGCGCACCGCCTGTCGCAAGCTGGCGGCAGCGGGCTGCCGGTCGAGCTATTCCCACAGCGGCCAGTACTACACGCTCGACAGTCTGGCGCAGTATGACGCACACGGTCTGTGGTCGTACCGGAGCATCCGGTTCTCCCGGGCGGGAACCCTGCTGGCGACGGCACAGGCCCTTGTCGACCGGGCGCCGGGCGGGTGGTTTGCCGATGAACTGACGGTGCTGCTCGGTGTCGAGACCCGCAATGCGCTGGGCAAGCTGGTCGCCAGCGGACGGCTGGCGCGGGAGCCGGCAGACGGCCGCTTCCTGTATTGCTCGACCGAGGCGGCCCAGCACAAGCACCAGCTGCGCGCCCGCGCGGCCATGCAGGATGAAGACCGTGGCCGGCAGGTCGCGGACGCGGCCGTGCAGCGTGCGACCGGAGTCCTGTTCAGTCTTCTCGACGAACAGCAGCGCCGCCTTTATGCGGGGCTGGAGTCGCTGCGCTACGGTCACGGTGGCGACCGTCACGTCGGCGGCCGCCTGGGTCTTGATCCGGCGACCGTCGCCAAGGGACGCAAGCAGCTGCTGGCCGGCGACATCGCCACCGAACGGATCCGCAAGCCCGGTGGCGGGCGCAAGGCGGTCGAAAAAAAAGCCCCGAGCTCCACGACCTGATCGAACACATGCTGGCGCCCGACACCGCCGGCGATCCCGCCGGCGGATTGCGCTGGATCCGCCGCACAACCCGGGCCATCGCCGATCAACTGCACGATGTCCATGGCATCGTCGTCTGCGACCGCACGGTGGCCCGGCTGCTCATCGCCGATGGCTATGCGCTCAGGGTCAACCACAAGCAGCTGTCCTGCACGAACCATCCTGACCGCAATGCGCAGTTCGACAGGATCGCCGACCTGCGGGCGCGCTGCGCCGCCGAGGCGATCCCCATCATCAGCGTCGATGCCAAGAAGAAGGAACTCGTCGGACGGTTCCGCAATCCCGGCGCCACATGGAGACGCGCCCCGCAACGGGTCAACGATCACGACTTCCGATCCGATGCCGAGGGCATCGCCGTGCCCTATGCCGTCTGAGACCTGCAGGCCAACACCGGAACCTTCTTTGTCAGCCTGTCCCATGACACGCCGCAGTTCGCCGCCGAGTGCATCGCCCGCTGGTGGACAAGCGAAGGATGCCGGCGCTATCCCGAGGCAACCGAACTCTGCATCCTCGCCGACAGCGGCGGCAGCAACGGATGTCATCCACGCGCCTGGAAGTACTTCCTGCAGAACTGCCTCGCCACTCCCTGCAACCTGGACATCACCATCGCTCACTATCCCTCCGGCGCCTCCAAGTGGAACCCGATCGAGCACCGGCTGTTCAGCGAGGTCAGCAAGAACTGGGCCGGCGTGCCACTCGAAACCACCGATGTCATCATCAACTACCTGTCCACCACCACCACGCGAACCGGTCTCAGGGTTCGGGCAAGCCTGATCGAGAAAGTCTACGACAAGGGCATCAGGATCGATGACGAGACCATGGCGATGCTCAACATCGAAAAGGACAATACCCTCCCCAGGTGGAACTACACGATACGGCCACAGACACCACATCTCGACGATAACATGACGCTCATCGACCAAATGTGCTAAGTTATTCTTTCGCCAGCCCTAAGGCCCACCAGTTCGCCGCGCCATGTCACGGTGCCGGAAAGTGCCGGGTTGTCGTCCGGCAGGTGATTCGGATGGCAGCAAGGACCATGGCCGTCGGTCCACGGCACGGATATGCCGTTGCGGTGACGGACGCCGAAGGCGAGAAGGGCCCCTGTCTGGTGGGACCCTATCTGGCCAGTCAGATTGACGGCTTGCCGTTCCCACGGGCCAAAGCCGGCAAGGGACAGGTCTTCCGGCCGTGTCGCCTCGCCCATTCGCGTGTAGAGCACTTGAAGGGCGGCCTGGTCGATGGATGGCAGGGAACCGTCATCCAAGTTCTGGTAGGCATCCTGGCCATAGTTCATGGTCGAGCGAGGGAACCGCTCCGTGCATCCGTCTGTCACGCCGCCACATCCGACATGCCCTTGGAGCCCGACGGCGTGCAGGAGCTCGTGGATCAGGAGGCTAACGGAATCGCGGGTGACAGGGAAGTCCCAGCGATCTACTACCACAGCCGCGGCCCGCAGGCTCTTTGTTTCCCCTGCCGGTTCCGGGCCACGCACGACGTCCTGATGTGCCGCGCCAGGGACATGGCCGGTCCCATCTATGTATTCGACGATGAATTGCCCGTCTGGGACATCTCCGGCATAGGGAACGATGTATTCGACGTTGCCCATGGTAGGTAGGGCAGCCGTGCGGCTTGAGGCCAGACCAGCGGGCGCGTCCATGCCGATGGTCAGGTGTTTGTCGTAGGGCAGGGAGCGGTTCAGTATGGCAACGGCATGGGCGACATATGCCCGTTCGCGATCACTGGCTCCGGCCGCCAGACGGACAGTCGGCGGAGACACGAATCGCGCAAGAAAGGGTTCGTGGGAATATTCTCCGAGAAGGCCGTACCATGGCCCGCCGCTCGCATGGGCGCCGAGATATTCGACAACCTTGGCGGCGGCCGGCCCGTTCCAGTGATCTTCGTATACTTCGGGTCCTTGGACCAATATGGGCCCCGTGCCAGTAGAAACCGAAACCGCCGTGCCTTGCGGCGGGTCCGGTTCCGCTGGCAGGTGCATTCCCTGCCCAACGCTGGCGGTTCCTCCGCCGCCCCCGCAACCAGCCAAGGCCAGAGCAAGCAACATCACCGCGTTCATGACAATCATTCCTGCGCTGATCTTCGCCATGTCGTGGCCTCTTTGCCGGACAGCCCCATCAGACAACAGTGTTTTCTATGATACAATATCTTGGTTAGTGACGGCCGCAGCGCCGTCGCTAAGCGAGTTTGAACGGAGCCGCGCCTGGCACGGTCTCACGACTTGCAGAAAGTGACGTTGAGGTTGCTGCCGCCGGCGGGGACCGCGTCTGCTACGGTGCTGCAGCGGGCATGGCAGGGGCGGACTGGGCCGCGGGATCGACCGTTGACAGCCCGTTCGGGCATGGCGTCGGGGTCCCGCCGGGGCTTGTCGGACGGTTCGGCGAGGCGGGCGCGAGCGCTCCCGTGGCGATCCGGGGGTCGCTGATCGGGGTCCTGCGGTTCGGCGCCATGGTCATGGGGGTCCGCGCATCCTGATGTGCTCCATGGTTCGGGCGAGGCCCTCGCTGGTGATGTTCCGGTCGAGAGTGGCAACGGGCACGGTTGCTGTGCCGCACCTGGGACAGGCGGGGGTGCCGGCGGCCTCGGGCTCGTCGCGCTCCTCGGGGGCGTTGCGAGGGCCGGCGTGCGGGACGGCTTCCAGGGTCGTGCTGCGGCAGCTGTTGGCGAGGATGCCGAAGTGTCGGATGCGGTGGAAGCCCTTCGGCAGGCGATGCATGAGGAAGCGCCGGATGAAGTCCTCGGCCTTGAGGGTCATGGTGCTGTAGGTCGGCTTGTCGCCGGCCCTGGCCACCGGCTTGCGGTGTCGCAAGGTGACGGTCTCACCGTCGAAGGCGAGGATGCGGGCATCCGAGATGGCGATGCGGTGGGTGTAGCGCGAGAGGTAGCGGATGACGGCCTCGGGCCCGTCGAACGGCGGCTTGGCGTAGACCACCCATCTGGTCTTGCGCGCCTGCCTGATGAGCCGGGAGAAGGCGTGAGGCTCGGCGAGACGGGCCAGCGCCCCGTGGAACTCAAGGTCGCCATGGAGCTTTGCGAGGTCCTCGAGGAAGCGCCTTCGGAAGGAGCTCGCCAGCACCTTGACGGGGGCGAAGAAGCGGGGACTGCCGGTCTTCCATGCGCCGCTTGCGACGTCGAAGCCGCCATGAGGCACGACGCAGTGCACGTGAGGATGCCACTGCAGCTTCTGGTTCCATGTGTGCACAACCGCGGTGCCGCCGATCCTGGCGCCGAAGCGCCGGGGATCGGCGCCGATGACCTGCAGGGTCTCGGCGGCGCCGCGGAACAGGATGCCGAGAACCGCCTTGCGGTTCTGCAGGGCGATGCGGGCCACCAACGGCGGCAGGGTGAAGACGATGTGGAAGCAGGGGCCGGCAGGATGCAGGCGGTCTGCCTTTCCATCCAGGCGCGCGCCGCGGCGCCCTGGCAGGTCGGGCAGTGGCGGTTGCCGCAGGACTTCCAGACGGCATGGAGATGGCCGCAGTCGCCGCAACGGTACAACGTGCCGCCCAGCGCCGGCGTGCGGCACTGCTCGATGCACGTCATGACCTTCAGCGCGACGGCGTCGAGGCGATGACGCTCACGGTATGCGGGCCCGGCGTGGCGGAAGATGTCCGCCACGCCGGGCCTCTCGGGGGCGCTCACTCAACAGGCATGAGCCAGCTCTTTGACCGGATGGTCGAGTGTGCGGTACATGACACCCGTGGCCCGGGCGTAGACCCGCGTCGCCTCGGGTGACTTGTGCCCGAGATAGTCCTGGACCACGCTGATCTGCGCCCCACGTTCGTAGAGATGAGTGGCGACCGCGTGACGCAGACAGTGGAACGTGATGCCGCGATCGAGCCCCACTCGGTCGCGGCTTTTCGTTGAAGGCCGCGCGCAGGCTTTCGGCGGTCATCGGCCGCTCCGGGCCGGCGCCGTAGAACAGCCAGCTTTCGGGATGAGGCTCGGTGTTCTTCCAGTAGCGTCTGAGCGCCTCGAGGACCGTGTCGGGCAAAAAGGCCATGCGCTCATGGCCGCCCTTGCCGTGTGCGATGTGGAGCAGCCCGTCTTCGCTCCTGACATCGTCGACCTGCAGCGCCACGACCTCGGAGATGCGCAGGGCGCAGCCGTAGGCGACAAGGGTGGCGGTGCGGTAGCGCAGGTCGTCGATGCCGTCGATCAGGCGACAGACGTCGGCCTCCGGGATGGACCGCGGAAGCCGGTCGGGAACCCGCCGGCAGTGAAGATCCTTGACCTTCTCCGGCTGATCCATGGCGTCGACGTAGAACAGACGCAGGGCCGAGACGTCGGCATTGGTCGTGCGCGGACAGCGCCCCGCGTCGATCCGGCCCGACACCCAGACGCCGACCTCCTCGGCTGACAGGCTCTGGGGCGGGCGGTCGTAGAACCGCGCCAGCGCGCCGACGCTGCGCAGGTAGTTGTCCTGTGTGTTCGCCGACAGACCCTTCATGTCCATCGTCGCGATCATCTTCCGGCGGGCCGGTGTCCCGCCGCTCTTCGGTCTGACTTTCATCACTGTCTCCCTGGTGGAAAGGGCTCCGATCAGCCGGAGCACCAGGGAGAAAGCTACCACCGAGGGAACCGCGCTCCGCCGACCGCCAACGGCATCAACCTCAGGAACAACCACCCACTGCCGCGAAGCGGCCTTCGTTCAAAACCTTTTGTGGGGTGCGCCACAGGCGGTCCTTGGCGCGGCCTCGATGCTGGGGCGGCCGTCGACCGCGTGGCGATCTCATCCGGCTCCTGTGCGCGCACAGGCGGCCCCGGCGTGCGGCACGGGCCGGCACATCACGCCGGGCCTCTTTGTGACTTTGCGATGTAAGCGACCCATCCTTTTCACCGCTTTCCGCTGGCGGCCGGCGCCGGCGGGCGCGAGCCGTCCCGCTACCTCGAGGCCATGTCCGTCTGCTTCCACACCCGTCCCTACCGCGGCTGATTCAGTTCGTTCGAGCCTCTGCTGGGCGGCATGGACGCAAGCTACTATGAGGGCCGCCCGTCAACGGCCCTTCACACGGACATCTGCTCGCCGGTCGCGGCCAGTCCGACGTGGAGCCGGTTGGTCGAGGTGGACCGGGAGGCACTCGCCTGTGACGGCCGTCCGCTCTGGCATATGCTCCTTGCGGAACTTCGACCGCAGATCGTCGCATTCTCCATGGCCAGAACATACCTCGATGACATCACGTTCGATGCGATGACCGACTGGAAGGTCATTCACTGCATCCGGCGGGAAGCAGACGGCGCTCCGCGCCGGCGTCCCTACAATGTCGAAGCCCGCTGGTACGACGTGGGCGGCGAACCGTCGCTCTTCGTCTTCGGCGCCGCGGCCCAGACGCCCCTCGGGATGCTGTCTGCCGATCAGAAGCGGCGGGCGGGCTCGGCAATTGTGAACGTATGGTGCGAGGGGCGATGAACACTGCGTCGTTCGGTTCCCGCACCGCGATGACGAACGTAGTCCCGGTCGCGACGTCCACCAGCGGAACCGGCGCCAAACGACACGGCAAGGACGGCCGCGGCGCGACAATCAGCTCGAGACTCTCATTCCGATCGTCACGCTTCAACGCATGTCGGCATGTGACACGTTGCTGCCGTACCACCGGGAAAGGTGGAGGGGCGACCTGCCCGGAGATGTCGAACTGCCGCGAACGCGGCAGCCGTCAGCAGAAGAGATCCGGCTGGATCGTGTTCGCCGTGCGCGGGCGCGGACCCTTCGCCGTGTTCCTCTTGATGGAGGCCATGACGGCGGCGGCCTGGTCCTCCTCGACGATCCGCGCCAGCTCGGCATGGAGCTCGTGCTCCCGGCCGCGGGCGATGACGTCCCGGGTCCACAGAGTGAACATCGTCTCGATCCGCGCCTGGATGTCGGCGATCAGCGAGGGCGCATCGCCGTCCGCCTCCAGAAGCGAGAGGATCTTCCGCTGGCTCGCCAGGAGTTCCCGCTGCTGAACGGTGTCGAGCGCCAGCGCCGGCCCATCGTTCGCCTGCGCCCCGTCCCGCGCCGCCAGGCCCACGAGATAGCGCGCCTTCGAGAGCCTGCGCCACGCCGCGTGGGCTCCGACCATCTCCCATTCCTCGTCGGTCGCCGAGACCGTGAGGTGTTTCGACGGCGGCTTCCTGCGGCAGCTGCGCCGCGGTCTCATCGCCATCGGCTCATCACTGCCACCGCCGCCAGCAGGTTCAGTCCCTCGGTGCCGGGAAGCTCCCGGCGCAGCGCGACCGCCATCGCCTGCATCGTCCTCGTGCCCTCGAGGATCTCCCGCTGCTCCTCCGGCGACAGCACGAGCTGATGAATGTCGGGGTCGTCGCTCCGGGCAAGGTCGAGGAGATAGGCCGATCCCGTCTTGCCGGCGCCCTTCGCCTTTTCGCGGATCATCTCCTGTTCGTCGGGAGAGCAGTGGAGCGAGCGCTGCCGCTTGAGCTGGCGGGTCATCCCTCGTCGTCCCCCGCCGTCTTCCAGCGATTGGCCGCGCCCGGATCAGTGAGATGCGCCAGGACGCCCTCGCGCTCCAGCCAGTCGTCGACCGCCGACGAGGTTGAGGCCCTCGACCTCCGGAAGCTCCTTCCTCAGCGACCGGCTCAGCCGGTCGAGCGTGCGGATGCCTTCGAGGATCTCCCTTTGCTCGGCGGCCGAGAGATGGAGCGGATGGATGTCGGGATCGTCGTCGAGGGCAAGGCCGAGGAGATATCCGGAGATCGTCTTGCCGTGCTTCGAGGCCTGCTCGCGGACGAGGGCCTGATCGTCGGGCAGCGCGTAGACGGCGCGCGGGCGCTTGAGCGGACGGCTCACCGGTCCTCTCCTTCGGCCTTCCAGCGGTTGGCCGCGCCGGGATCGGTCAGCGTCGCGAGGATGCCTTCGCACTCCAGGAAGCGGTCGACCGCCTCGCAGGCGTCGTCCCAGGCCTCTCCGGCGCCGGCCTCGCGAAGGCGGCGCTCCTCCAGCCTCGAGAGCACCAGCAGCTCGCGAACGGCGCGGCGGGCGACCTCCGGCGGCAGGGCGTCGCGCATCAGCGCGCGGTGGACCATGAAGCGCGAGATCTCCATGCCGGCCGATCCCGCCGCGCGGGCGATGCGCTCCCACTCGGCGTCGCTCGCCATGACGGCGCGCTGCCGTCTGTCCTGTCTGGTCGTCATGGGCCCTGTGGTCCCGTTGTGGTCGTATAGGTGGCGTTCCCGAGCGTCGGCGGACGGCAGAATCACCTGCGGTCGTCCTCATGTCCGCCTGTACCGCTATCGTTGCTGTATACCCGCCTGCCGGCGGGTGTCGAGGGATCGAGCGGCTGTAGGTGCGGCAGCCGGGAAGCTACTTTCCTTCCCCGAGTGCAACGGTTCGACGATAGGGAGACGATGGAAGGGCGCTGGATGGACGCGCTTCAGGGTGTTGACGGGCCGTGCAACATGCTGTATTGACGCGATTATGTGAGAGAGGACGCGTTGCTGGTTCGGTGTTGCAGTGACCTCAACCGAACTTCATTGAGTGTACACCACGCGGTGGGACACAACCTCTTCGAGTTGCCAAGTGGCGAATTTCCGTAGCACGGAGTCATCGAGAATGTGGTGCTGTGAGCCATCGGAGAGTCTCGCCAAAGCCTTTGCGGTGCGATGACGGGTCCGCCCGCAGCGCCGTCGTTTCGCCCCCGTTCACGCCCCGCGCCACTCACCCCCAATGGTTCCGCCGCAGTCAGACAGGGCGTGCTATCGTCACCTGCAAGAAGAAGGCGTCAAGGAAGTGGAAGCTGCAATGGCCCTTTGCATCGAGATGGAGTGGCCCGTCCGCACCCTGCTCAAGCCGAAGATTGGCCCGAGGGTGTTCGGTGATCTGAGGAACCATATGCAGCCTTCGCGATATGTTTCGATCGCGGGCGGGCACATCCGTATTCGCGGCATGTTCAAGCGCCGAGCCTGCGTTCCGGAGGATGTCCGGTATCGGGTAGTGCGCCGGAACGGTTGTCTCAGGGTGGAAAGGCTCCCGTCCGAGTGCCCCGATTCGGATGGGCTGACACTGCTCATCGTGCTGGAATCGCCGCACTGCGACGAGTATCGGTCAGGATCCCGGCCGGGATCAATGAAACCAATTGGGCCGGCCCAAGGCGGCACCGGCGCAGCCATATGTCGCTACCTCGCCGATATTCTGGGGAAGTCGACAGACATGAGAACGGTGCCCACGGGCACACGGGTCGTGATCGCCAATCCCGTGCCGTTTCAGGCATCGCTCCATGCAGTGCATGGTCAGAAACTCGCCGGCTCGTTCGCGCGGCTGCGCGATGCTGTCTGGACGAGCGTATGGGCGGTGCCCCAGGTCCGCTGCGAATTCCACGCGACCGTGACGCGATACAACCCGGAATGGATCGTCAATGCATGTACGGGCGGGTCCGATGGGTGGTCCGGCCTCAAAGGACAGATGAGCGATTGGGCGTATGAAAACGACTTGGACGACAAGCTCTACACCGTTCCGCACCCTGGCCGCAACGGCTGGAACGGGAGCACGGAATTCAGGAAGCTGCGGAGGATAGACATCAACCACGCATCCGAAGCGTCGCTGAAGAGAAGCCTCATCGGCGTCGGTCCGGAAGTTGCGCGCAGGATCGTCAACGCCCGGTCGTTTGCCCGGCCGTGCTGCCTCAAGGGTGTCGAAGGGATCGGTGATGGGATGCTCAACAAGAACCGATGGCGAATGATGGCAGGCGGGAACGCCGTGACATGAGCAACCAGTTGCAGCGAGCCCTCGTGACTCTCCACCCCGCTCCGCCGAGCGTACCAGCCCCGGCCGGGGCTCCTGGCTGCGCTCGAGCCGCATCCTCGCGATAGCCGCCGCGCCGGCCGCGCCAACCCAACCGGGAGACACCGATGCGTTTTCTTACCGGTGCCAGTATCCAGCGGCACGTCAGCAGGATTGTCCGCCGCACCGCCGATGTCAGCGCGGCTGTCGCTTACTGGGGCACGGGCGCCGCCGAGCGCACCGGCATGCGAAAACGCAATCCCGGAAGGGTGCGCGTCATCTGCGACCTTCTCAGCGGGGCCTGCAACCCATCCGAAATCGAAACCCTCCTGGGGCTCGGCGTCCAAGTCCGGACGCTCGATCGCCTTCACGCCAAGGTGTGGATCGCTGGAGACGACGTCATCATCGGCTCCTCCAACGCCTCGAAGAACGGACTGCCCATCGAGGACGACACCGGCGCCGGCGGCAACGTTGAAGCGGCGATGCTGTCCCGCGACCCGGGGCTGTCTTGCGAGCTTCAGGGATGGTTCGACGCCCGATGGCAGGACTCCGTCGACGTCACCGACGAGCATCTTGCCGAGGCCGCGCGATTGTGGCGACGGCGCAGCAAGGCGGATCGCCGCGCCTTCGCCCGGACACTGACGCAGAAACTCCGGAATCCGCAGCCGTCGGACAGGTTCACGGGTCTCCGGATTGTCGCCTATCGCGCGACGGGCTGGAGCGATCAGGCCGAACGTTTCCTCCAGGAGGAGGCAAAAGCCCACTACCCCGACAGCGAGAGGGCCGACCTGAACGGCGAGGCGCCGTTCTACGAATGGCCCGCATCCGGTTCCGAATGGGCGCCCGGCGCCCGGACCGCGTTGATGGATTTCAGCTGTGCCAGAAGGGGCGGGCCTTTCACCTTCAACGGATTCTGGGCGGTGCGCGAAGGCCCCTCAATACCGTTGACCGAATCCAGGCTGACGCTGCTGATGAAGCTGGCTGATTTCAACGGCCATACGATCTCGAAGGCAGTGGAAGCCGAGCTTGCCAAAAGGGTCCGGCGTCTTGTTGCCCACCGCGGCCATCATGTCGACGAGTCCGGCTTCTACATCGACATGGATTTCCTCGACTTCTGCGAAGCCGGGCGAGCCATGCTGAAGGCGCGGCTGATCGCCCAGGCGGTCGAGACCGCGAAGGAGCTCTGCCGGACCGGACGGTTCGACAGCGCCCTCACGCTCCATACGATCCGGCGCTGCAAGGAGGACCGGGACTGGTTGCGCGACTACTCCATTTTCGTCGGGGGAGGAATCTACGACAGCGGCAACCCCCTCAAGCGTCAGATCAATCCCGACTTCGGCAAACGGATTCGACTCGCTGTCGGCGCCACAAACATGACCGGAACCGACGGAAAACCGATCCGGAGACCGGTGAGCGACGAGATCATTCAATGGTACACGCCGTTCAAGAAATTCAGCGCCGCTTCCGTCGGCGAGCGGTAGCCCAGAAGATTCCGCAACCACTGCCACGTCGGTCCATGACCGGGGCAGTTCCGAACGCTCCCTGTCTGTCCCGAGTGCCGGGCGGCGTGTCCGAACCGGCCCGTCCCCTCGCCGGCCCCCTGCGGGCGCTCGCTCCCGCGCCAGCGACGCCCGGATCCGCAGCAACTCCCGAATCCCGTCCGAAACTTCGATGCCTTCGGAAAGGAGCGTGCCGTGGGCGATCCGGTTGCGGACGCTACAGAACTGCATGGTCCGCCTCCATTCGCCGCTGCCCCTCTCCAGGACCAGGGTCAGGCGGTTCTCGAAGCTCAGGCCCGAGAGAGCCGGCAATCGTCCGGGTTGTACGGCGACCAGGCCCGCCGATTCCTCCAGTCGTTTGAGACTGTCCGTGCCAGATGGCGTCCCGACACGCTTCGTCGATGATCGCTGCCGACTGGCCCCAGGCCAGCACGAATCATGCCTGGCCGTTGAGTTCCTGCTCGCGCGCAACGCGGTCGCGCTTGTCAGTCTCGCTGGCGGCATCGTGTCGTTCGCGCAGGTCTTCGGGAAGGCCGTCGATCCGCTCATACGACACCGCGATGGCGCGAAGGCCGCTCACCGCAGGAATCGTCCCAGCCAGTCCGGGGGACAGCCTCGTGATCAAACCAGTTTTCGGCAGGCGCCGCCTGCCAGTCGGGTTGCTCGAAGTTCCCGGCGGCATCGACGATGAGATAACGCCAGCCGTCGCGCTTCACATCGACCCGGCTGTTGTTGCCGATGATCCACAGTGCACGCGGCTTGAGCCTGACCACCTCGCCGGTCCGGTCGTGGAGTTCAAGCGTGGGCAACTGCCTCGGCGCAACGCCGAACTCGCGCATCATCTTCTCGTGCATGCACACCGGAGCGTCTCGGCGGGCCTCCCAATCGTCCGGCAACCACTCGCCGACCCTTCTGTAGACCGAAGTTCCAGCCCTGCTCAAGCGTAAGACGTTGAATGCATTGATGTTCGAAAGAATCGATTGCGTCGCTACTGGGAACGCACCAGGCGCACGCCCAGGAGTTCGAACGTCTTCTTCTGGAGTTGCGTGGGCCTTGTGGTGACCTGGAAGGGTTCTGCGTCCGGGAGGCGGGGTGCCACGGTGTTGCGGGTGATGGTGGCGAGATCGCCGAGGAGAGTGCGGAAGCTGTGGTGCGCCAGGCTAACGTACAGCGAGTCTAGCTGTTGAACTTGCGGGTGAAAGTCCCGTCGACGCAATTCTCAGTTTGGCGTCGTAGTATATCCCACTGGTCCCGGAGCGATCCGTGCCCAGCGAGTTGGGAAGTAAGAAGCCGTCGTAGGCCGAAGGCAGAACTGCTTTTGGTCTGATCAGCCAGGACGGCGAACGAACCGGAGGGCCGTAGCGAAAGCGAACGATCATATGACGCCTCGAAATGCGCACCCCACACGAAGCTGATTTGTGGGATAAACGGGGATGCCAAGGGCCTGTTAGCTGCCCGATGGCCGGTGCTGATGCGGAAGAACTGAGGTGCACGCATCAGATCCCCCGGGGTAAAGACGGCGGCAATCCGGGAAAGTTCAGCGGTGAAAGACCGGAAGGTAAGGAGAACAGACAGGATGATGTGACCCTTGAATGTCAAGGACCGCGTCCATAACCGGGTAACGGTAAAGGACGCGGAGTTCTCCTGACTGACGGATGAGGTCGGTTAAGTGATGACGGACAGGACAACACAACTCGTCCCGAGCGAGGACCTCAGGGCTTCAGGTGGCCGTGCGGCAGGTCTGCCGGTGCGCAGAAACCGGCGCTGACCGCAAGTCGCGGCACGGTCGAAGGACGGCGCAAACGTGGGATGCCTTCACGGGCATGGTTGGGTCAGCCTTAACCGTGTCGGGTCTCGCGGAAGGCACCGCACCGAACTCCAGCGGGGGTGCCAGAAGCTTGAAGCCGTACCCGGGAAAACCGGACGTACGGAATTTCAGGGGGGGGGGGCCGCTGGAAACGTGGTCTACGGCGGAATTGCGCACCCACCCGCAATCGAAAGAGCGGGACCGGACAAGCCTCGACCTACGGAATGCGCGCGCCAGTGGCCTACCCGACCTGTGTCGTCGGAGCCGGACCTGGGCCGTTCGGACTCGAAATCGTCACTTCCGCCCCAGGTCCTGAAGCCCATCGGGCCGCGGTCGTGATCGGTGGGACCGGCGGCGACTTCCGTGCGCAGACCATTGGGAAACTGAGCAGCCGGCGCAGGACGGGTGCGGCCCGGCAGGTGGTGATGCCGATACGGGGGCCGGTTCCCGTGTCGAGGCTCGCGGCATGCCAGGTGCGGCCTTCCCGGACGGCGAAACTTCCGGCATGGACCGTGGGGTAGCGCCTTGCGGGGTCAGGGTGGCTGCCCGGAACCGGGATCAATACGAGCGTACTCTGGACGCCCGCCACGACAGGCGAGTCGGGCCATGCAGGACGGACACGTTCTGGTGGAACTGCTGGCAGGCGCCGCGGCAGATCGCTTTGGATACCGCTGTCACGGACCTCGACTTCCATGCCGATTGGTCCCGCAAAGACATGGTCATCGGCGGCGGCGAGCAGCCACGACGCCAGGCCGCGGCGCATTCCCCCGATTGTCGTGGGAGTGAGAGCTCTGCGTTGTTTCCAAGTTCCTGATTCTACGTCGTGAATTGGGGGTCTCGACTTTTTGTTCCCCCAAGCCGCTGCGGCCAAGCTTCTGAAATTGCACGATTGACGATTCCGCCCGGGCTGGAATCGCAACGATTCCACCCCGGACCGCATCCGCAGCCCCGAAAGGAGCTCTAGCGGTCCCACCTCGCGCCACGGGAATGAGGGTAAAACATTGATTCTGCTTGCATAAAAGAGTCGCCGTGGGTCGTATCTCGTATCTCACCACGACCCCCGAGGGAGTGCGATACAACCCATGGCGACCGAGCAATCCTGCCTCTTCACCTGGGACCATGTCGACCGCCTCCCCGACATCGTGCGGCTTGCGCGGGTCCTCGACGCCCTGCCCGACGAGGCGCTCGTCGAAGCCCTCGAGAGGCGCCGCGGCCACGGCCGCGACGACGATCCCGTGCGCGCCATGTGGCGCATGGCGATCGCCGGCATCGTCTTCCAGCACCGCAGCGTCGCGGAGCTGCTGCGGGAGTTGGGGCGCAACCCCGCCCTTCCCGAGGCCTGCGGCTTCCATCCCCTGGACCTGCCGGGTACGAGGCGCGTCGTCCAGGAGGAAGACGGGGTCATCCGCGTGATCCTCTCCGGGCCCCGCTCGACGACGCCCTCGAGCCACAATGTCACGCGCTTCCTCCAGGCGCTGATCGTCACCTTGCGCGAGGCGCTGATGGCCGCACTCCTGAGACTTCGGCGTCCACCTGGGCTGCGACGGCAAGGCGATAGAGAGCCATTCGACGGGCCGGACTGCCGAGGGCAAGGAGGGACCCTCGGACGGGGACGCCGACCGGGGCAGGCACGAGACCCATGGCTTCGACGCCCGCAGCGGCAAGGCCTGGACGAAGGTCAAGTCGTGGTTCGGCACCGGTCTGCACCCGATCGCCGACACGCATGACGAGATCCCGCTGGCGGCCGCCGTGACTCCGACCTCGACCTCGGAGGTCAGCACCCTGGAGGCGATGCTGCCCGGACTCTTCGAGGAGAGTCCGGAGCCGGCCCGCCGCTGCCGGGACTTCTGCGCCGACCGGGGCTGTTGACAGCGGTCCGCTGAAGAGCCGCTTGTGGGACACCTGGGAGATCCGGCCCCTGATCGACACGCGTCACCTGTGGAGGGACGAGAAGAAGGAGCCCGGCTACGACCCTTACGTGCCGATCACCCGTTCTCTCCATCCCGACCGGGTCGATACCATCGTCCACACCGGGAAGGGCGAGGTCTCCTGCATCTGTCCTGTGACGCAGACGCAGCGCCCACTGGCCTTCCAGGGCTTCGAGAAGGACCGCGGCACGCTGAAGTACCGCTGCCCGGCGGCGGCCTGGGGGATCATCTGCGAGGGCCGCGAGGTCTGCGAGAGCGACGCCGGGTGCCGCACGCAGGGCCACGGCCGGGTCGTCCGCGTGTCTCTGGAGACCGACCGCAGGATCTTCACGCCCACGCCCCACGGCAGCCCCTCCTGGAAACGCGGATACAGGGCCCGCTCGGCCCTCGAGCGGATCAACAGCCGCCTCGACCGGGTCTATGGCTTCGAGGAGCACGTCATCCGCGGCCTCGCCAGGATGACCCTGCAGGTCAATCTCGTCCTGGTGGTCATGATGGCTCTGGCCCTTGCCAGTGTGCGGGAAAAGAGGCCGGAGCTCATGCGCTCCCTTGTCGGCGCCATCCCCGGCGCCGGCTGACCCTCGATCCGCCCCGCCGAACCAGCCCGCAGGACAGGATCCCGCGGGCCGACGTCCCGTGGGAGAGCCACGTCCCGGGTGCCGGGGAATCGCGCCGGACCCGCCTCGCCGGTCCCGATCAGGCCCGTCGAGGCGCCGATCCGGCGTCCGGGACGGCGCCGGCCCGCGACCAAACCCGCAGCCGGCCGCCGTTGGCGAGCCCGGAACAGGGACAGCGCAAGGGTCTCGGAGTTGACGGGCGTCGCCAAGGGGCGCCATATTGGCTGTGATCCGGCGAGTGGGGAGAGCCTCCATCGTGGCTCCGGCGCGAAGGGATTTTTTGCTGGCGAGCGCGTCTATCGTCGGGGCCGCGCTGATCCCCGCCGGCATGGCCCAGGCCTCGAACGACATCTTCGAGGCGATCGATGTGTTCACCGGCGGCGCGCTGCGCCTGGAAGGGGGCATGCTGATCGATGCGCCGGAGATCTTCGACAACGGCGGCGCTGTGCCGATCCGGGTCGTCGCCGAGGGTGCGCGGCGCATCGCGCTCTTCAACGACGGGAACCCCAGTCCCGGCGTTGCGGTGTTCTCGTTCGGCAGGCTCGTGCGGCCGGAAGCCACGATCCGTATCCGCCTGGCCCGCAGCCAGACCGTGTATGCCGTGGCGGAAATGGCGGACGGCACGTTCCGCGAGGCTTCCCAGAGGATCGCGGTGACGGTCGGCGGCTGCGCCTGAGGAGCGGGCGATGGCGGAACCCAGGCCGCGCGTGAAGCTGCCAAGGTCGATCGAGGCGGGCGTCCCGTTCACGGTCAAGACCCGCATCTCCCATCCGATGCATACGGGGGAGCGCCACGACAGCGAGGGCGCGCTCGTACCCCGCCAGATCATCAACCGCTTCGTGGTGAGCTACAACGGCGAGTTGGCGATCTCTGTCGATCTGGAGCCGGCGGTCTCGGCCGATCCCTACGTCCAGTTCGAGATGGCCGTCGCGGAATCGGGCCATCTGGAGTTCAAATGGTTCGACGATGATGGCTCCGTGTACAGCCTCAGCAAACGGGTTGACGTCGACTAGGACCGCCGCGGGGCCCCGGCCGGCGGGCCTTGCGGCATGTCTGACCTCGGGGCTGCTCGCGTTGACGCTGCTGCTGGTTTTCCAGGCCGCCGGCGCATGGAGCGACGATGGCGGCCGCGGCAAGGAACTGTTTGGCCAGTGCAAGCGCTGCCACCAGGTGGGCAGCGGCGCGGCGCATCGGATCGGCCCGCATCTCAACGATGTCTTTGGCCGCGCCGCCGGCTCGCTCGCAGGCTTCCGCTACTCTCGGGCGATGCGGGAGGCCGGTACCGGCGGCCTGGTCTGGGACGATGCGACCCTCGATGCGTTCCTTGCCGATCCGCCCGCCTTCTTGCCACGCTCGCGCATGAGCTTCGGCGGCATCGAGGATATGGACGACAGGGCTGCGCTCCTCGCGTGGCTGCAAGGCTATTCCGGCGGCCGCGCCGATCTGCCGCCAGCGGAGCCGACGGCCACGCCCGAGGAGTTTGGACTCGACCCCGAGATTCTCGCCATAGCGGGAGACCCGGAATACGGCGCCTATCTGGCGGGAGAATGCACCACCTGCCACCGGACGGACGGCGCCGACGAAGGCATCCCCTCGATTGTGGGATGGCCGGCCGATGACTTCGTGATAGCCTTGCAGGCCTACAAGCGCGGAACAAGAGTCCATGCCGTCATGCAGATGGTGGCCGGGCGCTTGTCGGATGAGGAGATCGCCGCCCTCGCTGCACATTTTCAAAAGGTGGAAGGCAATCCTTGAACCAAGGGGAACGAGTGATGCGCAAAGAGAACGGAAAGAGTGGTCTGAGCCGCCGCGGGTTCCTTGAATCCACGGCCGCGGCGACAGCGGCGGTTTCGGTGCTGTCGGCGCCGGCGGTGCTCGCCGAGGGGCGCCCCCGCGTCGTGGTCGTAGGCGGTGGCGCGGGCGGCGCGACGGCTGCGCGCTACATCGCCAGGGATTCGAAGGGTGCCGTGGAGGTGACGCTCGTGGAACCGAGTCGTGCCTACTACACCTGCTTCTTCTCGAACCTCTATATCGGCGGCTTTCGCGAGTGGGCGTCGATCGGACACAGCTACGGCGCGCTGGCGGCCAATCACGGCATCAACGTCGTGCACGACTGGGCGGTCTCCGTCGATCGCGACCAGCGGAGCGTCGGGCTCGCCGGCGGGGGCAGCCTCGCCTACGACCGCCTCATCCTGTCGCCCGGCATCGACTTCCGTGACGGCTCGGTTCCCGGTTGGGACCTCTCGCAGCAGAATCGCATGCCGCACGCCTACAAAGCGGGTTCGCAAACTCAGCTTCTGAAGGCGCAGATCGAGGCCATGCCGGAGGGTGGCACCTATTGCATGGTGGCGCCGCCCAATCCGTTCCGCTGTCCGCCGGGGCCCTATGAGCGGATCTCGATGGTGGCCCACGTGCTGAAGCAGGCCAATCCGACGGCGAAGATCATCATCGTCGATCCCAAGGAGAAATTCTCCAAGCAGGGGTTGTTCGAAGAGGGTTGGCAGCGCCATTACCCCGGCATGATCGAGCGCATCGGCCCGGATTTCGGCGGCAATATGGTCGAGGTCAGGCCGGAGGCCATGGAGGTCGTGGTGGACGGCGAGGTCATGAAGGTGGACGTTTGCAACGTCATCCCGGCGCAGCAGGCGGGGCGCATCGCGGCGGCGGCGGGCATCACCGACGACTCCGGCTGGGCGCCGATCGTGCCGCACACCATGCAGAGCAGGGCCGACGAGAACATCCACGTGCTGGGCGATGCCGCGCTGCAGGGCGATATGCCGAAGTCGGGCTTCTCGGCCAACAGCCAGGCGAAGGTCTGCGCCATGGCGGTGCGCGGCGCGCTCACCGGATCCGCGGTGTTCCCGCCGCGCTACTCCAACACGTGCTGGTCGCTCATCGCCACCGGCGACGGCGTCAAGGTCGGCGCCTCCTACGAAGCGACCGACGAGAAGATCGCCAAGACCGACGGCTTCATTTCACAGACCGGGGAAAGCGCGGAGCTGCGCAAGGCGACCTACGAGGAGTCGCTCGGCTGGTACGATGGCATGACCGCCGACATGTTCAGCTGAGCCTGCCGGCGGCGAGGCGCACGCCGACCGCTCTCGCGGAAACCACCATGGCCGCCAGCGCAAGCAGGGCGGCAAGGCTTGCCGTCGAGACGCCGGAGAGACCGGCGCCGACTGTGCAGCCGCCCGCCAGCACGCCACCTGCGCCCATCATCACAGCGCCGGCGAGGTAGCGCCCGGTCTGCCGCGGCCCTTCCAGGCTCCGCCACTGGAACTCGCCTGCCGCCAGCGCCGCGGCCAGGCTGCCGAGAAGGACGCCCGCCGCAAGGCCGGTGCCGAAGCCTGCCGGTATCGAGGTTGCCGCCACGGTCCAGAACAGCGTGTCGGCCATCGGCCCCGTGAAGCCCATGGACTGCACGGGGATCGGGTCGAAATCATCCAGCAGCAGAAAGCCCGTGCCGATCCAGCCCAACGGCACCAGCAGCCCGATCGCGCCCGCCATGACCAGATGGGAGACCTGCGCGCGCGAGAGGAGCGCGAAGACGAACGCCGCGCCCGCGATGACGAGCGGCCAGACCTCGCCACCGGGCCAGGCCGAGAGCGCCACCGCCTCGCCGCCGGGAAGGGTTGCGTTGCCGAGCGCCTCGCGGATCGGAGCCAGCGCGCCCTTCATCACCGCGTGGGCAGTAATGGCGAAGACGATGAGGACGAGCAGGGCGCGCAGATTGCCGGCGCCGGCCAGCACCGTGAGCCGAGAGACGCAACCGCCTGCCAGCACCATGCCGGCCCCGAACAGCGCGCCACCCAGCAGTACGGAAGCGATCGGCAGGTCGGGTGAGAGAAATCGGTGTGCCTCGAAGGAGATCAAGTCAAAGGCGACGGCCAGCCGGGTGCCGGCAATCGCGCATGCGAGCGCCATCACCCACGTACCCAGCGTCGGCAGGCAGTCGCGCCACTGACCCACCAGGCTGCGGCGCAGGCAGAAGGCGCTCCGCTGTGCCAGCGCACCGTAGGCGCAGCCCAGCACCAGACCCAGCAGCACAGAGGCCGTCAGCGGCGTCAGTTCCTCGAATCCCAGCTCCTCCAGCAACGGCGCGTCCTCCTGACCGGCGAAGTTCATGACAATCGGGGCGAGTGCGGCCAGACACGGTAACGCGATACCGGTCGAAATCGTAGGCGGTACACCCTGCACCGACGATACCTCAAGCCGGTCATGGACGTTCCGGTGTTTCGCCCAATCGATCCCCGCCGCCCGATTCAATTTGGGAGAACCGGTTGTTTCATGTGCATTGCGGTGGATTTGCCTGCCTGGCAATCCCGGGCGTGGGGCTCCCTCCCGTGATCAAGCTTCCCCGGCGCTTCGGCGGAAACGGCGAGGGAGCGGGCCCGGGTGGCCGCGGCGTGCGGTGGACGTCAGCGCATCGGATCCGATCAACTCCCGATCTCCCTGCGCGGCTCGGCAAGGCGCCGACGAAGCGCGCTGGGAGGTTGCCCGTTCAGATTGAACGGCGGGTCGGAGGCGCTTCATTCATCCGCTACGGGCCGGGCAAAGGCAGTGAGAAACACCATCAGGGAAAGCGCGCCGGGATCGACGTGGCCGATGGCGCGGTCGCCGAGCGGGAGGGCCTTGCCGGCCGCGCCTCGCATGTTGCGGGTCGCCTCCACCCCCTGGCGCGCCCCTTCCGCCGCCGCTTCAAGCATGGTCTGAAAGTCGCCGCCGGCCTGCCTTGCGTGCTCGATGGCGGGCACCAGCGCATCGATCACCGTCTTTTGACCCTCGCCGGCACCGCCGCGGGACTTGACTGAAGCCAGTCCCTGTTCGAGCGCGGCAACAAACGCCTCGTTCCCGATCCGGTCGTCCTTGAGGGAGCCGGCGGCGCTCATGAAGAAGGTCCCGAAGATGGCGCCGGACGCTCCTCCCGAGGTCGACAGGACGGCCACGCCGGTGATGCGGAACAGATCGGCCACCGTCGCAGCGGCCTTCGTGTCAAGCGCCTGCATGGCGGCCCGGAAGCCGCGAGCCATGCCCACACCATGATCGCCGTCGCCCACCATCCTGTCGGCCTCGGTCAATCGATCCTCGGCCGCGACAATGGCGGCACAGCCTGCCTGCAGGCGCGCCTTCACGTCCTGAAGCGTGCTCATGCCCCGATACCCTGGGTCAATCCGAGCGAACGGCAGGGAGAGCCGACGTGATGCGCCAGCAATTCGTCGAGCCGCAGCAGCGTTACCGAGAATCCGGCCATCTCCAGAGAGGTCAGATAGGCGCCGCTGTCGGTCCGCCGCACGCAGATGCCTGCATCGTCAAGCATCGCGCGTACGGTGCGGTTGACGACCATCAGTTCCATCAGGGTGCTGGCGCCAAGGTTGTTGAGAAGGAGGGCGACCTCGTCCCCGCGCCGGAACGGAAGGTCGTCGACCACCATCCTCGTCATTTCACGGGCAAGATCGTCGGCAGGCGGCAGCTTGCGCCGTTCGACGCCCGGTTCGCCGTGCGAGCCCATGCCGATCTCGATCTCGTCATCGGCAAGCTCGAAGGTGAGTTTTCCGGTTTCCGGGAGCGAGCCGGCGCGAACGGCAACGCCGATCGAGCGGACATTGGCCCGCGCGTGTTCAACGACGGCTGCCGCGTCGTCCAGGGTGTCGGCCTCCCGGCACGCCGAACCGGCGATCTTGACCTGGTAGAACGCGCCCGCGATACCGCGTCGGTCTTCGTGGCGCGCCACCGCGACATCGTCCATGATCCGGACGGTGCGCGTCTCGATGCCTTCGGTCTGGGCCAGCTCCGCGGCAATGTCGAAGTTCATGTTGTCGCCCGCATAGTTGCCATAGACGTACAGAACGCCGCGTCCGCGGTGGACAGCCCTCGTGGCTTCCAGGATGTTGTCGGGAGTCGGAGCGGCAAAGACGTTGCCCATCACCGAAACGTCCGCGAGTCCGTCTCCAACGAAACCCGTGTACATCGGCTCATGCCCCGAACCGCCGCCGACCACGAGCGCGATCTTGTCCTGCGGCATGTCGCTGCGCATCAGGGCATTGGCGCCCGGGACCTGCGTCAGTGCGCCATGCGACGCCAGCAGGAAACCCTCCATGATCTCGGGTATGAGTCGCTCCGGCGAATTGATGATCTTCTTGCCCTTCATGCGTTCCTCCAGGTTCGAACTTCCACGTCAGTCGCTGCTGGCCTGACTGCCGCCGCCGCTGCGCTTCGCGGGGACGTGGTCGAGCACGATGTGCAGCACCACGCCGGCGACAAGCAGGGGAAAGCCTGCGCTGTAGAGCCACACCGAGACAGGCTGGCACAGCGCCGCAAACCCGCCGAGAATGAAAACGTTCGCAAGCAGGTAGAGTCTGTCGATCGTGCGGCGAGTCATGGGCGCGTGTCCTGGCGGCGTCCGGTCGCTGAATCATAGACGAAACAGCGCTCGGGCCTGATCGTGAAGGCGACAGGTTCGCCCTGCCGCACCGTCATCGACCGGGGAACGGCCTTGCGGAACCGGTGCGGGCCGCAATGAATCTCGATCACTCTGTCGGCACCCCTGAAGTCGGTGGCCCAGATGCGCCCGGGCGCTGACGCGTTGCCGCCGGGCTCGCAGACCGCGATGTCCTCGGGCCACACCCCGAGAATCACGTGCCCCCCCGCGCGGGGCTCCAGACCCAGCGCGTCGCAGGACAGCGCAATTTCGGTGTCGTCGATCAGCAGTCTGCCCTCCTCTATACGGCCGGCGAACTGGGCCATGGCAGGGCTGCCAATGAAGCGGCCGACCGTCGCGAAGTGGGGGTCGGCGATCAGCCCGGACAGCGTATCGACCTGAACCACCCGGCCGTTGTCGATCAGGGCAATGCGATCGGCGAGCATCGCCGCACTCGGAAAGTCGTGGGATGCGTAGACGACCGTGGCGCCATAGGCCTCGTGCACGTGCTTGAGCTCGCTCTGGAGCGATTCGCGAAGCTTGAGATCAAGCGCGCTCAACGGCTCGTCGAGCAGGAACACGCGCGGTTGCCGCACGAGTGCGCGGGCGATCGCCACACGCTGGCGTTCGCCGCCGGAGAGCTGATCGGTGCTGCGATCAAGCAGGCGCTCGATCCGCAGGTCGCAGGCTGCCGCAGCGACGCGGCGCTCTATCTCACGCTCGTCCTGGCGATAAACCGGCGAACGCAGGGGGAAGGCGATGTTGTCGCGCACCGAGAGCGTGGACAGAAGGTTGAACCTCTCGAAAACGACCGCGACGTCGCGCTCTCGAGGGCTGAGCGAGGTCACGTCCCGTCCGTCGAGGATGACCGTGCCGGCGTCCGGCACCTCGAGCCCGGCGATCGTCCGCAGCGTTGTCGTCTTTCCGGCGCCGGTCGGGCCGAGCAGCGCGAGGACCTCGCCTTCGCGGACCGTCAGCTCGAGGCCGTCGAGTGCCCGGATGTCACCGAAGGACTTGACCAGCCCGTGGGCCTCCAGGACCGTCATGTCTCGAGCCTCAGGCGCTGGCCGCTCCTGGAGAAGAACAGCAGCCGGTCGGGATCGAGATGGAACCGGGCCCGGGCGCCGATCTCGCCTTGCGCCGGCGCAATGCCCCGGCACACCGCCTCACCGAACTGAAACTCGACATGCCGTTCCCGCCCGGAACTTGCGACATCGAGAACGTCGGCCTCGATCACCGAATCGCTGTCCCTTCCGGTCAGCGTCACGTCCTGAGGCCGGATGCCGACGACAACCTCCGGCGCCCTGGCAGCCTTCGTCAGGCGCGACATGATCCCGGCGGGCGGGGCGAACGGCTGACCGCCGACCGTGAGGGCGCCGTCGCCGATCACTCCCTCGATCAGGTTGATGCTGGGCGAACCGATGAAATGGGCGGCGAACAGGTCGTTCGGATCATCAAAGAGCTGTACCGGGGGACCGGCCTGGACGATGCGGCCGTCACGCATCAGCACCACCTGATCGGCGAGCGACATCGCTTCGCGCTGATCGTGGGTCACGTGGATCGTGGTCGTGCCCAACTCCTTCTGAATGTGCCGCAACTCCCAGCGCATCTCTTCGCGGAACTGTTCGTCAATGGCCGAAAGCGGCTCGTCGAGCAGCAGCACCCGCGGTTCCCGGACGACGGCGCGTGCCAGCGCCGCCTTCTGCCAGGTGCCGGGGGGCAGCGTGCCCGGCCGTCGCTCCAGCACGTCCAGGAGGTCGAACGTTCCGGCGATCTGCCCGACCTTGCGGGAGACCTCGGCCCGGCGTTCGCCCCGCGCACGCAGCGGAAACGCGATGTTCTCCCGCACCGTCAGGTGCGGATAGAGAGAGACGAGCTGAAAGACCATGGCGACGTTGCGGGCTCGGGCGGCCAGGTGTCCGACCGGCTCGTGGTCGAACCTGATGGTTCCCGAGGTCGCCGCTTCGAGGCCCGCGATGCAGCGCAGGGTCGTGGTCTTGCCGCAGCCGGAGGGTCCCAGAAGGACAACGAACGCACCGTCGTCGATCGCGAGCGAAACCGAATCGACGGCCAGCACATCGCCGTAGCGCACCGTCAGGGATTCAAGGGTCACGCTCGCCATGCTACTGGCGATCCCGCAGGCGATTGAGATGGCGAACCAGGATCAGCGAGAGACCGATGATGATCACCAGCAGGATCACGGCGAGCGCCGACGCGTCGCCCGTGTAGAAGTAGCCGAAGGCGATCTTCGACAGTCGGAACGATACGGTTTCCGTTTCGGAGCCCGGACCGCCTCCGGTCATGGCGAGAAAGAGGTCGCTCTGCTTGAAGGCGTCGATGAGGCGAAGCAGAAACGCGATCAGCAGAATCGGCATCGACAGCGGCAGCGTGACCCGAAAGAACTGGTAGGCCGGCGATGCGCCGTCGACGTCGGCCGCCTCCCGGATGTCCTTCGGCACGCCGCGGAAGGCCGCCGTGGCCAGCAGAATGACGAACGGAGTCCACATCCATGCGTCCGCGATCACGACCGCGATCAGCGCATTGTCCGCGATGCCGAGCCAGTCGATCTTGGTGAACCCGAGCAGCGAGACAAGGTAGTTCACGATGCCCCATTCGGAGTTGAACATGTAACGCCACAGAAAGCCGACGACGATGGGACAGAGCATCATCGGAAGCAGCGCCAGCGTGAAGAAGATCTCGCGCCCGCGGAAGTTCTTCGAGAAGGCGTACGCGACGGTCAACCCGACGAGAAACTGCACGACGACCGTTGCCGCCACGAACTGGCCGGTAAAGATGAAACGCTCCCAGATCGCCTCGTCGGCAAGGAACGACGTGTAGTTCAGCAGTCCGACATCCTTCGAACCCTGCAGCGGACGCAGCACCGAGAAGCGCAGCGTGCTGTAGTAGAGAAGGGAGAGAAAGGGATAGGCCACCATCAGAACCAGGATGGCCAGCGTCGGGGCGAGGAACATGCCGCAGATGAGGCGATCCGACACCGCTCCCGGCGTGGTGCGCGTTTTCGGCCCTGGAACGGGAACCGCCAAAGCGTCAGGCCCGGGAACTGCGCAGGACGCCGAACGTCATGCCCATCAGGAGATAGCGCCGGATAAGGAAGAAGAAGATGGCGACCGGCAGCATCAGCACCACCCCGGCGGCGCAGATCTGCGCCCACTCGATGCCGGTGGCACCCATGGCCGACGAGATCTTTACGGGAAGCGTCTGGGCCTTCGTGGTCGCGAGCACCGACGAAAACGTGAATTCGTTCCAGGCAAAGATGAAGCAGAATCCGGCCGTCGCGGCCACGCCGCCGCGAACAAGGGGCAGGACGAGCTTCCAGAAGGCATAGAGGCGGGTGTAGCCGTTGACCAGCGCGACGTTTTCGACCTCGCGTGGAACACCGTCAAAGAAGCCTTTCATGATCCAGGTGGCGAGGCCGAGATTGATGAAGGTCGTGATCAGGACCAGGCCCAGAACGCTGTCCGAAAGACCGAGCTTGGCGAACATGTGGTGGTAGAAGACCAGAACGGCGATCGGCGGGATCATTCGGGTCGAGAGTGCGAAGAACATGAAGTCGTCTCGTCCGGGAAAGGCAAATCGCGATGCGGCATACCCCGCAAGTGTCCCGAAACCGACCGCCAGCGCGGTTCCTCCGACCGAGACGATGATCGACGTGATCAGCGCGTCGACCAGTCCGATCGCGCTAGCCGTCCGCTCCGCGTCGCCGATTGCGAAGACCGCCTCGTAGCTCGACAGGTGCGGTGCGAAGACAACCGTCGGCGGCCAGGCGAAGAGCTCCTGCCTGTCCTTCAGCGAGGACAGGATCATCCACAGGATGGGGCCGAAGGAGAAGACGAGATAGACCCCGATGACTGCGATGACGAGCAGCAGGTTCGACTGTGTGTGACGCATCGCCCCCTCTCAGCGGATTGCCCCGGGACGGTGAACTCCTCGACCCGGCAGAAGACCGCCTCGGCAAAGACTTAACGGTCGGTGCATGCATGTGGAAGGCGCGCGTGGACCCCGGGGTCCACGCGCGCCCGACCATCAACTCCGGTCAATCGACCGGCAACGCGACGATATCCTGCGATCCCGTCGGAGTGATCACGGTATCGGGAACCTCGGGCGACGACTCGCCGTGCTGGATCTCGTAGCCGGCACGCTCGAGCACTTCCTCATGCCGCGCGGCCGCGTCCGTCAGCGCCTCCTCGACCGACTTGCTTCCGGAGATGGCGTTCGACACTTCCTCCTGGAGAATGTCGAGCAGGATCGAGTACTCGGGAAGGTGCCAGTAGTCGTTGGTGTACTGCAGGGCCAGCGCGAAATGCTTGTTGTAGCTATTGAGCCCTTGCCATTCCGGGCTGTCGAGCACCACCTTCAGTCCGGTCTGGCAGACCGCGGCGTAGCGCCTCTGCTGCTCGGGCTGGAAGTACCACTCCATGAACTCGATCAGCGTGCCGACCTTGCCCGAGTACCCGTTGACGCCCATGCCCTGGCCGCCGACCGAGAACTGCCGACGGAACAGGCCGTCACGACCGACCGCGCCGGGGAGGTTGGCAAATCCGGTGTCCGCGGCGTGCGGATTGACATCGGGATCGGCGTTCGATCCGTGGAAGTAGTACCACTGCATCGCCATCGCAAGCTTGCCCTGCTGGAAGGCGGCGTTGACCTCGTCCCAACCCCAGTTCTGGCTGCCCGGAGGCCCGTACTCGAACATGTCGACGTAAGCCTGGACACCGTCGATCGAGGCCGGCGAGTTCAGGTAGCCCTGCACCTCGAAGGTCTCCGGATTGTAGAGTTCGCCACCAAAGGACCACATGAACGAGTTGGACGCCGTGGTCGCGAAGTCGTACTCCCGGCCTCCCATCTGCCCCCAGCCGTAGAGATCGTCATCGGGGCGCGTGAAGAACTCGGCGACTTCCTTCGCCTCCTGGTAGGTCTGGGGAACGGCGAGCTCGCGCCCGTACTTCCCGGCAAAGGCGGCCCTTTCGTCGGCGTCCTCGAACAGGTCGCGCCGATACATGAAACCGTAGGCGTCCTGGTTCACCGGCAAACCCCAGTACTGCCCGGAACCGTCCGGATACTCGCCGTAGCGCGCCAGGCTGGCACGGGGAAAGAGATCCGCCGTCAGGACGCTCGAAGCCTCGAAGATATCGTTGATGGAGTACGCGTGCCCTCCGCCCGCAAACTCGGCGGTGGACTGGCTGTCCCACATCGCGAAGTCGAAGGCATCGCCCTGGATCGCAAACTCCGATGCGATCTTGTTGTGCCATTCGGGCCCGTAGGGAACCAGCGCCGGCACGATGGTGATGTCGCCCGGAAAATCACGCGAGATCTCGACGAAGGCGTCGGCGCAGGTTCCGGCATGCCAGACAAAGGTGAGGTCCTCCGCCGCGGCAGGGCCGGCGAGGCCGAGCACGATGGCGCCCGCCGCAAGCGGCGTGCAAACACGGGACTGCTTCATGGAAAGCTCCTTTGGTTTCAGTGTTTCCGAGAGTAACAGGGGAGGCGGATGCAGAGCTTCTTCGCTCAACTTCTTCGTCTGCGCTTCGCCGCCAACGCGTCACGGTGAATCAGCTCACGGGCATTCTGCATCAGCACGGACGGGTTCCCCGACTGGAAGAGGTTTCGCCCGAACAGGATACCTTTCGCACCGGCATCCAGGAGTGCCGCGACGGCGTCGAGGACGTCGTCATCGCTCTCCATCCGGGGGCCTCCGGCGCCAAGGACGGGGCATCCCGCCGTTTCCACCACGCGACGAAAACTGCGGGCATCGCCGGAAAAGTCCGTCTTGACGGCATCGGCACCGATCTCTGCTGCCATACGGCAGTTCATCGCGATCACGTCCGCATCGAACGGATCGTCGACAAGTCCGCCACGGGCGGCCATCGGCTCCATGATGAGCGGTACGCCCCACAGACGCGCGGCACGCGCGCACTCGGCGGCGAACTCGACGGAACGTGTTTCGAGTTCCGGGTCGCCATGGCACGTGAAGAAGTAGCACAGAACGGCATCCGCCCCGATCTGGACGGCGTCTTCGACGCTCGCGATCCCGCGCGAATGGCCACTGGGGTAGCCATGCGCCGTTCCGACCCGCCACATGGAAGTCTGGTCGAGACGGAGGATCACGCTTGGACGGTCCGGACCGCACAGGAGACCGGCGTGCTGCACCGCCAGCCCCGGTGACAGGATGATGCCGTCAAACCGTGCCTCGACAGCCGCGCAGATCATGCCGGCAGGATCTTCCGTACCGGGAATGGGGCCAAGCTGCGCGCCATGATCGAACGCAAGGCAAGCCGCGCGGCCACCTGGACCACGCAAGAGACGGGCGAGGCGGTGAGCCTTGCCGATCGATCCAAGCATGAAACTTCCTTCACTCTTTGAAACCGCCTCCGGGATGCATATTGAATGAGGCCGTCAAAAACTGTCAACGTTGCCGTTCAGGTCGTGCCGGTCGCCGGTGATGTCGAGCCTCTGGCCACGGACAATGAGGCGGTTCCCTGACCGCCGATGGACAAGGAGGATGGACCCATGGCCGAAGTTGCAGTCGACCCTTCCGGCGAGTTCCTTGCCATCAGGAGCGGGCCCTCGGTCACCCGGTTCCACGCCGTGTGGTTGCGCGACAATGCCGGCGATCCCGAGACCCGCTCTCCCGGCAACGGCCAGCGGCTCATCACGCTCGGCGACATTCCCGCGGGTATCCGGATCGCCCGCGCCGATGTTCGCGGCAACACGCTCGAGGTCTCTTTCGCCCCGGAGGACAAGACCGTTCCCTTCGACCTCGGCTGGCTGGAGCGCAACGCCTATGACCGCGCGCCGCCCCAGGGCAGGGGGTGGCTCGCACCCGGCATCGCGACCTGGGACGCCTCGCTGAGCAACGACGTGCCGACGGGGGTGTTTTCCCGGCTCATGAACCGCGGCGATGCTCTCGCCGACTGGCTCGGCCTCGTCAGGCGGTACGGTTTCGCCCGCATCGTCGGCGGACCCGCCGAGAGCGGCGCGCTCTTGCGCATCGTCGATCTCTTCGGGCACGTGCGCGCCACCAACTACGGCCGGCACTTCGAGGTCCGCAGCGAGGCGAACCCGATCAACCTCGCCTACACCGGTCTGGGCCTCCAGGCCCATACCGACAATCCCTACCGGGACCCGGTGCCGACGATCCAGCTGCTCTACTGCCTCGAGAACTCGGCCTCCGGCGGCGAATCCCTGGTGGTCGACGGATTCGCCGCGGCGCGGCGCCTGCGCGAGGAGAACGAGGAGTGGTTCGACGCGCTCTGCGGCCACTGCGCCAGGTTCGAGTATGCGGGTGCGAGCGGTGTCCGCCTTGCCTCACGTCGCCCGTTGATCGAGCTCGCGCCGGACGGCGAGCTCGTCTGCGTGCGGTTCAACAACCGCTCGATGGCCGCCGTGCGCGACGTGCCGTTCGAACGGATGACCACCTGGTACGACGCCTGCCGAAGGTTTTCCGAGATCGTGGACGACGGGGCGATGGCGGTCGCCTTTCGCCTGGAGCCGGGCGACGCTTTCCTGCTCGACAACACCCGCGTGCTTCACGCCAGGAGACCGTGGTCCGGGCCGGGCACCCGCCGGCTACAGGGCTGCTATGCCGACGGCGACGGGCTGCGCTCGACCCACGACGCGCTCATCGCCGCGGGCGCGCCATGACCTCCCGAATCCCCGCCGCTGTCGCCCGCCGTCTCGCCGACCTCTTCGAGAGGCACTGTGCCGCGGCGTACCTCGGCGAGCCGGTCACCCTCGCCCAGCACATGCTTCAGGCGGCGACGCTGGCCGAGCAGGAGGATCAGCCCGAGGCCGTGGTCGTGGCCGCACTCCTCCACGACATCGGCCATGTCACCGGCGAAAAGGGAGCGTTCACCATGGACGACGGCGAGGACCGCCGCCACGAGGTGGCCGGCGCGAGGTTCCTGGAGCGTTTCCTTCCGCCTCTCGTCGTCAACTGCGTTCGCCACCACGTGGCCGCCAAGCGCTACCTTGCCGCCACGAGGCCCGGTTACAGGGAACGCTTGAGTGCGGCCTCGCTGCATTCGCTCGCTCTCCAGGGCGGCCCGATGGAGGCCGGCGAGGCGGCGCGCTTCGCTGCGCACCCCGACCTCGACGCCATCATCGCCGTGCGTCTTTTCGACGACGCCGGCAAGCAGTCGGAGCTGGAGACACCCGGTTTCGGGCACTTCTCGGCGATGGTGGAGCGCATGGTCCACCTGCGGCTGGCCGCAGACGGCTGACGGGTGGCGGTCGCTTCATCGCCGTGCTACCCGGACCCGCAACAGGAATTCGGGAGACCGCAACATGCTGCTCGACGTGCGTACCTACATCTGCCGCCCCGGCATGCTCCAGAAGCACCTCAAGCTCTACGAGCAGTACGGCAAGGCGCCCCAGACCCGGCACATCGGGGATCCCGTGGTCTACCTCGTCACGGAGACCGGCAACGTCAACCAGTTCGTCCATATCTGGGCTTACGAGAACGCCGTCGACCGTGAAACCCGCCGCGCCGCCATGCAGGCCGATCCGGACTGGCAGGCCTACCTTGCACGGAGCGCCGAACTCGGCGCGCTGGTCTCCCAGGAGAACCGGCTCATGAGGCCGGTGGATTTCTTCGCGCCGCCGCGGCGCTGAGGTCCGGCATGACGGCCGCCAGGATCGCCGGCGATCCTCATCCCTTTCCCCAGAATGGTGTCCTCGACCCTTCGGCGACGGCGCTCTTCGTGATCGACATGCAGCGCGACTTCTGCGGCGCCGGCGGCTACATGCACCGCATCGGCGCCGATCTCGAGCGCCTGAGGGCGCCGATCGAACCTGTACGCCTGGTCCTTGCGGCGGCGCGCCGGGCCGGTCTCCACGTCGTCCACACCCGCGAGGGCTATGCGCCCGACCTTGCCGACCTGCAGCCCTGGAAGGCCGCAGGCGCTGCCAACGAGGCGATCGGCAGCAAGGGACCGCTGGGACGGGCGCTCGTGCGCGGCGAAGCCGGCTGGGACTTCATCGACGAGATCACGCCCGAGCCGGGCGAAGCCGTGTGGGACAAGGCGAGCTACGGCGCCTTCGCGACAACGGCCCTGGGCGAGGATCTCAAGGAAAGGGGCATCGTCACGGCGCTTCTCACCGGCCTCACCACCGACTGCTGCGTGACGTCATGTCTGCGCGAGGCCCTCGACCGCGGCATCGACTGCATGGTTATCGAGGATTGCGTGGCGGCCGCCGGCCGTGGCCGCCACGAAGCCGCGCTCGATATCATACGCTCGGCGGGCGGCGTCTTCGGAACCCTGGGGCGCAGCGCCGACGTCATCGCCGCGCTCGGCCGGTCGTGCACCCCGTGAGCGAGGGGTCCCCAGCACCGCCCGGACGGTCCGGGCGGCGCGCAAGGGGACGGCTCAAAGACCTACCCTGCCGATCCAGGCATTGGAGGAATAGGTCTCGGCGGCACCCTCGCCGGCCAGGGCCTCGAGCACCGAGAGATCGACGCCGTCCCCGGAGGATGCGAACGATTCGATGACGCCCGCTTCCATGTAGACCTCGCCGAAGAGTTCCCAGGTCGCGGGAAGATAGCCGGCGACGCAGTCCTCCTGGCCGTCGAAGAGCATGTCGCCCCAGCCGCTGGGACCGGTGTCGGGGTGGGGCGCCCCTTCGGGCAGGCTCTGGCAGACGGGCTTGCCGTCGCCGACCCCGAAAGCCCCCAGGTTCTGGTCCAGGTTGAGCATGATGGCGCCGTACTGCGTCTCGCGGACATCGGCGACGGGCCAGTCGAGTCCGGCGGCCACCATGTCGTTGCCCTCGTCGGGATTGGATTTCCACCAGTCGACCGCCTCGAACCAGGCCCTCAGGAGCTCCTTGGCCACCTCCGGATTCTCGGCGAGCCAGTCCTCGTTGCAGGCGATCGCCTCGGAGATGAGGCCGCGCTCCCAGGTCCTGTCCGACAGGCTCGTCTTGAGGATGTGCGCCCCTTCGCGGGCCGCCGACTGGGACGAGAAGGGCTTGTAGTTGACGTCGATGTCGAGCTGGCCGCTGACGAAGGCCGCGGCGCTGTCCTGGGGCAGCATGATCTTGTGGTCCAGGGCGTCGAAGGGAATCCCCGCCTTCTTCAGCGTCAGCAGCATCCACATGTGGTTGAGGAAGGCGTAGTCGGCCCCGTAGCTCTTGCCCTCGAAGTCGTCGACGGAGGTGATGGCGGCATCGACGATCATCTCGTCGAGACCGTAGGACATGGCGGGCACGGCGATCACCTTGACCGGCACTCCCGACGCCCGGGCGACGACGACCGAATCCAGCGTGTTCAGCATGCACTGGATGCTGCCGGTGGTCAGCGCGGCGTTCTTGGCCGTGATGTCCTCGATGATGCGCACGTTGAGTTCGATGCCCTCGGCCAGCCCCTTCTCCTGGACGATGTACCAGGGGGCGTAGGGCGAGAACGAGATGATCGCAAGATCCACCTGCTCGGCGGCCCGCGCAGGTCCCGCCGACAGGGCTGCGGCCACCGCAAGCCCGGCGATGCCCGCCATCAGACGTTTCTTCATGGTCACCGGTTCCTCCCGTCCTTGATGTGACAGCCCGAGGATCACACCATTCCCATGCCCTGACAACAACGTCCCCTTGCCCGGGAAGGGTCCTTGTCCGCCGGCCGCCCGTCACGGTAGCTTCCCTGCAGTGGGTCCGGCCGGGGAGGTCGCAGTGGCGACGGTCACGCCGTTCGATGCAGCGGCACTCTGAGAGCACCGCGTCATCGTCATTGCCGGCCAGTCGCCCTCCCGAGTTCGGCAGACAATGGGGCAATCCCATTCCCCATGTCCTCGATCACATGCGCGTGCCCGGCTATCCGGAACTGATGACTGCGGGCGACATGCCATCCCGCAACGCAGCGGTGATCCCGCCCAGCACACCGACCAGTCCTGCGAGAAGGCGCCGGCCAGCGTCACTCGCGCCGGAAATGGAACGGATATCATGAACTGGCGCGATCACATCACGGTGAACCCGGAAGTTTGCCACGGCAAGGCTTGTATCATCGGCACACGCGTACTGGTGACGACAATCCTGGACAATCTTGCGCACGGTCCGGACGCCGACGAAATCGCAAGGAGCTGTCCGTCCGTTCCCGGCGATGCGGTGCGGGCAGCGCTTCGCTACGCCGCCGGCCTGGCCAACGAGCGGACCGTGGTTCTCCGGTAGCAGGACGGAAACCTTCCGGTCGATCTGGCGGACATCCTTTGCGATGCCGGCCAAGACGCGGCAACCGTTCGAAGGGCTCGGGATCCGATCGTCGGCCGAGACATCCGAAAACCGGTGGAAACGGAGCTATGGACGGGTGTGAGGCACCGGCACCGCGAAAGCGCCGGTCAACAGCCCCCGGACCAGGGGTCACCGCGCCATGCCCTGACCCCGCGGTGTTCAGCGGCCGGTCATCCATGCATCGAGGCGCCGGTAGGTGGCGGCGTCGGCCTTGAGGCCCAGTTTCGTGCGGCGGTCGAGGACGTCTTCGGCGGAGCGTGCCCACTCGTTGGCCATCAGGTAGGCGACTTCCGCCTCGTGAAGACCGGCGCCGAAGTCCTCCCCGAGACCGCTTGGGTCATGCACGTCTTCGAGGACGCGGCCGGCACGATTGCCGTAGCGGCGGGCGAGGCGGCGGGCAAGGGCTTCGGGCAGCCAGCCATGCGCCGCCTGTATCCGCCTTACGCAGTCGTCCAGTCCCGAATCGGCGATGTCCTCGCCGCCCGGCAGGCGGGCATGCGCGGTCCAGCGCGGTCCAGCGCCGGGCAGCCAGGGTCCGAGCCTTTCCAGGGCATGCTCGGCCAGCTTGCGAAAGGTCGTGATCTTTCCGCCGAAGATGCTGAGCATCGGCGCCCTGCCGTCGGCGGCGTCAAGATCGAAGGCGTAGTCCCGCGTTACCGCGCTGGGATCGAGGGTATCGTCGTCATGGAGCGAGCGCACGCCCGAGAATGTCGCCACGATGTCGTCACGGCCCGGCGGATCGGCGAAGTAGCGGTTCAGCGCCCGGAGCAGGTAGGCCACCTCGTCGTCGCCCATCGAGACGTCCTCGGGCCTGCCCTCGAAGGGAACATCGGTGGTGCCGACCAGCGCGAAATCACCTTCGAACGGATTGACGAAGACGACGCGGCGGTCGTCGTTCTGGATCATGTAGGCCTGCTCGCCGGCCCAGAACTTCCGCGTCACGAGGTGGCTGCCCTTGACGAGACGGACCTTGAGCGCCGTGTTGCGGCGGGCGATCCTGGTGATCACGTCCTCGACCCAGGGTCCCGCCGCGTTGACGAGGGCGCGCCCCCGGACCTCGAGGCGCCTGCCTGTCGCACCGTCCACCATCCCCACCCGCCAGCCATCGTCCTCGCGCATCGCGTCGACGCAGGCTGTGCGGGTCAGGATCCGGGCGCCGCGCTCGGCGGCATCGACGGCGTTGAGGACGACGAGTCGCGAATCATCGACCCAGCAGTCCGAATACTCGTAGGCGACGCGGTAGCGGGCCTTCAGCGGGACGCCTTCCGGAGCGCGGGAAAGATCGATGGTCCGGGTTCCCGGCAGCCGTCGCCTCTTGCCCAGGGTGTCGTAGAGGAGGAGGCCGATCCGGACCAGCCACCGCGACCGGTCACCGGAACCCTGCGGCATCACGAAGCGCATTGGCTGCACGATGTGCGGTGCCGATTCCAGGAGCACCTCGCGCTCGACGAGCGCCTCGCGCACCAGGCGAAACTCGAGGTGCTCGAGGTAGCGCAGACCACCGTGAATCAACTTGCCCGAACGGGAACTGGTGCCCTCCGCGAGGTCTCCCTTCTCCGCGAGCACGACGGAGAGGCCGCGGCCTGCAGCATCGCGGGCAATGCCGACGCCGTTGATTCCCCCGCCAATGACGATAAGGTCGACAACACCGTCCTCGCTTTGCGCCTGTTTCACGGCCACCTTCGCGTCAGCAGGGATTGAGCGGCGGCTCGCCGGAAAGATGGCGGCGCACCTCTTCGGCGACTCCGGCGGCAGCGACGCGCACGGTCCTGATCGATGCGCCGGCGATGTGCGGCGTCAGGACAACGTTCGCACGGCCGAGCAGCGGCGAGTCGGAGGGCACCGGTTCAGCCGCAAAGGTCTCGAGCGCAGCGCCTCCCAGGCGCCCGCCGGCAAGTGCGTGATCGAGGGCGTCGTAATCCACCAGCGGCCCGCGGGCGGTGTTGACGAAGAAGGCGCCGCACTTCATGGCCCGGAAGACGTCGTGGTCGATGAAGCCCTCGGTCTCGCTCGTGACACGCGCATGCAGGGTCACGATGTCGGAATGTTCAAGAAGCTCACCGAGCACGACCTGCCGCACGCCATCGGCTTCGTCTTCCTCGGCGAGGGCAACGTGGGGGTCGGCCACGAGAATCCGGCAGCCGAAGACCTTCAGAAGGCGCACGACTCGCGAGCCGATCTCGCCATAGCCGATCACGCCGACCGTCATCTCCGAGAGTTCCCTGCCCGTGCGGTCGGCGCGATAGAGGTCGCCGCGCCAGCGGCCGCGCCGCAGGGCCTCGTGACCACGGATGATGTTGCGTGTGTGGGACAGGATCAGCCCGATGGTGAACTCGGCCACGGCGGAAGCGTTGCGTCCCGGCGTGTTGACGACCGGCAGGCCGCGTTGCCGGGCTGCCGCGAGATCGATGTTGACGGGGCCGCCGCGGGAGACGGCCACCAGCCGCAGGCAGGGAAGCCGTTCCATCATGGATTCGGAAAGCGGCGCCAGCTGGGTCACCAGGATCTCGGCGTCACCGATCCTGGCAATGGTGTCTTCGGCCGTGCCCATGAATTCCCGCAGGCGGCTGAGGTCCGCGATGCCGTACCCGTGCACCATGGGCTCGTCAGGCCATGGCAGGGTATGGGAATGGACCTTGACGCTGTCGCCGCAGGCCTGATCCAGCGCCTGCTCGAAGACTTGAGGGGCCATGAAGAGGTCACCGATGATGGCCACCTTGCTCATCGTTGCTCACCCAGGTCCGCCAGGCGGGGCCACAACGGCGCCAACGCCCGGCGGGTCTCGACGTAGAGGGGAAACAGACCTGCATAGGTCGATGCCAGGGCCGGGTCGGGTCTCACCAGGTCGCCGCGATAGGGTGCCACCCAGTCGGCGGCGCAGGCGGCCATGTCGGGATAGAGGCGCTGCTGGACCGCCGCGATCATGGCTGCGCCCGATGCTCCCGCCTCGTCGCGTTCGAAGGTGCGCAGCGGGCGATCGAGAACGGCCGCCAGGATGCTGCGCAACGCGCCGGAGCGGGCGGCGCCTCCGGCCACGCGCACCTCCTCGGGGATCTCGCCCATGGCGCTGAAGCAGTCCCGCGCGGCCATTGCCAGCCCCTCCAGGACGGCCCGCGTCAGTTCGGCCAGCCCGGTGCGGGAATCGAGACCCGTGAAGCTGGCCCGCGCCTGTGGCGCAAGGAACGGACCGCGTTCGCCGGCCGCGGAGATGTAGGGATGATAAAGGATGCGGCCGGCGCCGGATGCGCGTGCAAGGCGGTCGATCGCCGGCATGAGCTCACGACGCTCGCGCGTGACTCCAGCCTCCGCAAGGACGTCCTGCATGACATCGAGCAGCCAGTCGATGTTGAGTGTCGCGGAGAGGTTCGAATGCATCTGTGTCCAGGTTCCGGGCACCGGAAAGCAGATCGTGTATCCGTCTCCACCCGCCCCCAGCCTGACCTCATCGACCCTTGAGGCATACTTCAGGTGAACCCCGGTCGAGCCGATCACCGACAGCCCGGCACGGACCGTCGGGTCGAAGAGTCCTCCTCCCAGTGCGGTACAGATCACGTCGACATAGCCAAGGACCACGGGCAGGCCCTCGGGAAGATTGACCTGCTTGGCGGCGGCCGCCGTCAGCGGATGCGATGTCACGGTTCCGTCGACGATCGGCGGCAACAGTCCGGCGTGGCGGTTCAGCCCGAAGATTCGAAGAGGGAGATCGTGATAGCGGCGCGTGCGGAAGTCGCCGAAGGTCCAGACGCCCTCCGAAGGATCGGTCGCGCGCTCACCCGTCAACCTGAAGTAGAGCCAGTCCTTGCAGTGAAAGGCGGTTGTTGCCCGGGCAAGCGCCTGCGGGCAGTGGCGTGCCAGCCATGCCAGTTGACTGGACTGCTGGCATGGCGCCGCGCCGGTGCCGGTCGTCTCGTGGAATCCACCGTACTCGGGGTGTTCGCGAACCCGGCGGGTTTCGTCCGCGGCCCGGCTGTCGAGCCACAGCAGGGCAGGCATGACGGGCTCGCCGTCGGCGTCGATGAGCCACGTGCCGTCTCCCTGGCCCGTGATCGCCAGGGCACGCACACGATCGCGGATGTCCGGCATTCCGTCGACGAGCTCGAGGAGTGTTGCCGCCGCCTCCCGCCACGTCATCGCCACGTCCTGTTCCGCCCTGCCTCCTGCACCGGTCGCATAGGAATTCGGCCGGGCCGCCATCGCCAGCTGTTCACCGTCGCGACGGAATGCGACCGCCTTGATGAGGGAGGTTCCGGCATCGATACCGATGATGATGTCCCTCGTCATGCGAGCTCTCCGCCGTGCGAGACGGCGGCTCCGCTCACGGAATCGAAGACGTGGAGGTCCCTCGCCTCGACGGCAAGGGCCACCTCGTCTCCGGAGCCAAGGCGGACGCGCTCGTGCTCGACGACCACGATCATCTGTCCTGCGAAGCTCACCGCGATATGGGACTGGTCGCCGATCCACTGGTTCGCAACGACCCGGGCCGGAAGGCCTTCCCCGACCAGCTTGAGGCCATGGGGGCGAACGCCGACGACGACATGGCCGAGCGCCAGCGCCGCGTCGCGAGCGCCTGGGGCCATCGCTTGCGAACGGAAGTCGAGGCTGACATCCCTCGCCAGGACGAACCTGATCCCGCCATCAAGCGCCTGGACGTCGGCGTCGAGCAGGTTCATCGGCGGCTCACCGATGAAGGCGCCGACGAAGCGGTTCGCCGGCCGCTCGCGCAGGGTCTCGGGGCTTGCGAACTGCTGGAGCACACCGTCTTCCATCACCGCAATCCGGTCCGCAAGGGCATTGGCTTCCGTCTGGTCGTGGGTGACGAGAATGACCGTCAGTTCGCGTTCCTTGATGTAGTGCTTGATGCGGCCGCGGAGCATCGCCCGCAACCGTGGCTCCAGCTGTCCCATGGGCTCGTCGAGCAGGTAGAGGTCGGCATCCCGCACCAGGGATCGCGCCAGCCCGGCGCGCTGCTGCTGACCGCCGGAGAGCACCGATGGCCGCCTCTCGAGAATGTCTTCGATTTCGAGAAGTTCGGCGACGGTCTTCACCCTGGCGCCGGCGCCGTGCGGATCACGGCCTCGCGCCTTGAGCGCAAAGGCGATGTTTTCGCGCACGGTCAGCGGTGGGTACAGAGAATATCCCTCGAAGGCCATGGCGACATTGCGCCGTGCCGGCGGTTCGTCCTGGATGGCACGGCCGCCAAGCGTGATCGTGCCGTTCGAGACATCCTCGAAACCCGCGATCATGCGCAGTGTCGAGGTCTTGCCGCAGCCCGACGAGCCGAGCAGGGCGCCGATTTCGCCCTTGTGGAGTCGCATGCTCATCGCGCGCACCGCATGAACCGGCCGGGAGCCGCGCGGATTGTAGACCTTGTCGACGCGGTCGAGTTGCAGGGCGACCGGCGTCATGGACGCGAATCCCGGGCCGCAAGGCGCCTGCCGTCGCCGGCGCCGAACACCAGGATGCTGCGGGCGGCGGCCGCAAGGCTCACCCGCTGCCCGGGTTGCGGCGCCGGTTCGTGGGACGGGCGCGACACCAGCAGTTCGCTGCCGTCTCCTCCCGCCACCAGTGTGACGACCTTCTCGTTGAGGGGCGTCACCGCCTCCACGAGGAAGGCTCCCTGATCGTCCTCCTCGAGAGTGAGCATCTCCGGTCGTACGCCGATGAGGCAATCGTCTGCGATATCGTCGTCGGTCTCGAGGAGATCGAAACGCGTCCCGGCAACCATGGCAAAGAGGCCCCGGTCGTCCCTTCGGGGTTGCGCGGCATGGACGTTGATCGTGGGATCGCCGAACTGGCGGGCGACATCGATGCTGGCCGGCCGGAAATAGATCTCCTGGGGTGTTCCCACCTGCAGGAATCGCCCCTTGTCCATGACGGCGACACGGTCGCCCAGCGCCATGGCCTCCCGGTAGTCCTGGGTGACGTAGAGTGTCGTCGCGCCCTGTGCGGCGAGCAGCTTCTCGAACTCGAGACGCATTTCGAAGCGCAGCTTGGCGTCGACGTTGCGCAAGGGGTCGTCGAGAAGAAGGATCGGCGGAGAGGCAACCAGGGCGCGGGCAAGCGACGTGCGCTGTTTCTGGCCGTTGGAAAGGGCGCGGGGAAAGTGATCGAGGACATGTTCGATCTTCAGCAACCTGGCGACGCCCGAGACGCCGCTTTCGATGTCCTCGGCGGCGCGGCCGCGGGCCGCAAGCGGACTGGCGATGTTGTCGAAGGCGGACATGTGCGGGAAGAGAGCGAAATTCTGGAATGCCATGCCGACGTTGCGGCGCTCTGGAGCAACATCCGTCATGTCGGTGCCGTCGATGCTGATGGTACCGCTGTCGGCATCCTCGACACCGGCGATGATGCGAAGAAGCACGGTCTTTCCGGCGCCCGATGCGCCGATGATCGCGACGGTCTCTCCGCTTGCGACGTGAAGCGACACGTCGTCGAGCGCCGTCTCGTTCCTGAAGCGCTTGGTGACGCCGGAGATGTCGATGGCGGACATCGGGCTGTTCCCTAACCCTTGACCGCGCCCAGCGACAGGCCCTCGACCAGGTAGCGCTGGGTGTAGAGAGCCAGCGCCAGCGTCGGCGCGATCGAAAGCACGATCGCGGCGGCAATCTGCCCGTACTGGATTCCCGAGGCCGTCACGAATGCCAGCGCGCCGACCGTGACAGGCTGCTTGTCGGCGGAGGCCAGCACCAGCGCGAAGATGAAGTTGTTCCAGGCGAAGATGAACGCCAGCAGGCCCGCTGCGGCGATGCCCGGCGCGGTCAGTGGTATCGAGATGCGCCGGAAGGTCGTCCACCAGCCATGACCGGCGGTCCTGTAGGCGTGCTCGATATCGGGACTGACATCCTCGAAGTAGCCGCGCACGATCCAGAGGATGAGCGGCAGGCAGATGAGCTGATAGACCCAGACCAGTCCGACATAGGTATCGGACAACCCGAGATCCTGGAAATAGAGGGTCAGCGGCAGGAGCACGAGCAGAGGCGGCGCAAAGCGGAACGAGAGCAGCGTGAAGGCGATGTCCTCGCCGAGACGGAAGCGGAAACGCGCGAACGCGTAGGCCGCCGGCACCCCGAGCACCAGGGCCAGCGCCACCGACGAGACCGACAGCACGAAGCTGTTCCACAGGTTCTGCATGAAGCGGATGTCGAGCGTCCCCGCCTGGGTTTCCAGGCGTCCGGTGATCAGCGCCCGGTAGTTCTCGAGTGTCGGCTCGAAGACGACCGACGGCGGGATACGCAGGATCTGATCGTTCGTCTGGAAGCTCATCAGCAGGATCCAGACGATGGGAAACATGAAGAAGACGAGGACGATCCCGATGAGAAGGGCGCGCACCACCTTCTCCAGCGTCGTTCGATGTTCCATGGCCTTTAGCCCGTGCCCGAGGCCTGCGCGCGCAGGCGCAGCCACTGTTTGACGAAGATGTTGGAGAGGATGAAGGTGATCAGCCAGAGGACGAGGAGCAATGCGGCCGACTTGCCGATGTTGGTCGCCTGGAAGAACTGGAGATAGGCCTCGACCTGGAACACCATCAGGGTGTCGCCGGGACCACCCTGTGTCATCGCATAGATGATGTCGAACTGCTGTATCGAATCGAGCAGCCGGAAGAGCGAGGCCGTGATGATGTAGGGTGTCAGCATCGGCAGGGTGATGCGGAAAAAGACAAAGGCGCGGGGAACGCCGTCGAGGGCCGCCGCCTCGAAGGGTTGCCTGGGTAGCGACCGCAGGCCGGCGAGCAGCAGGATCATCATGAAGGGGGTGTAGACCCAGATATCGACCAGCAGCACGGTCAGGAGCGCGGTCGACGGATCGGAGGCCCACTTCATGTCCTCGAGGCCGGCAAGGCTCGCCATGTAGCTCAGGATTCCGAAATTCGGATTGGTCATCAGCTTCCACATCAGGGCGGCCAGCGCCGGCGCCGTCATCAGCGGCAGCAGGAGCAGGATCGAGACGATGTTGTTGAAACGGGTCGAGCGCTGCAGCAGCACCGCGATCCCGAGTCCGAGCAGCAGCTCTAGGCCTACCGTGAGGCCCGTGTAGACGAGGCTGACCTGCAGGGTGTTCCAGAACTCGGCGTCCGTCAGGAACTTGAGGTAGTTCTCGCCCCAGTTCATCTGGCGCATGTGCGGCAGGTTGAGCCGGTAGCGCTGGAGCGAATAGAAGATCGCGGTCCCGAAGGGGATGAGAATGCCGACACACACCAGCAGTGCCGGCAGGCTGAGCACATAGGGCAAGGCGCGGCGGCGCCAGGCGTCACGCATCACCGGTTCTCCGCCACCAGGGGGCCGCCTGGTGGAGGCGGCCCCTCGATGGTTTCAATCAATGTCAGCGCAGGCCGGCGTCCGCAAGCTGGCTGTTGACGCTCTCGGCGAGCATGTCGAGCCCCTCGTCGACCGGCACCTCGTTGGCGACCATCTTCTGCAGTGTCGCCGCCCACTCGGTCGTCAGATCGAAGAACAGCGGCTGGGCCGTGAAGTAGATCTGCGCGCCGGGGGCAGAGACGTCGTGCTGATGGAGGTAGCCCGGATAGGACTCGTCGATGCGCGCACGGAAGGTCGCGTCGTCCCACACCGTCTGGCGCACCGGGTTGACGAAGTCCATCTGCTGCGCGCCGAAGAGACCGTGCTCGACGCCGGTCGCCCACTGCAGGAAGTACCAGGCCGGATCCTTGTTCTCGGAGAAGCTTGACATCGACAGCGACCAGATCCAGACGTTGGGCGTCGGCGCGGAGGCCTCCGGATTGGCGGCAAACGGCGCGTAGGCGATGTTGCCGGCCTCCTTGTTGCCGCCGCCGTTCATGAAGTACCCGAGGATATCGGCATCGAAGATCATCGCCGACGCCCCGGCGCCGAGGTCCGTGCCCACCTGATACCAGGTGTAGGTCGACCAGTCCCTGGGCCCGTAGTCCTGGATCATCCTCACCCAGTCGCGGTGGAAGGCCTTGGAGCCGTCGGTGTTCATGGCCGCCGAAAGCGTGCCGTCGTCGCCGACGACCATGTCGCGCTCGCCGAAGCTGGAGTAGCCCGAGAGGAATCCCGGATGGATCGTCGCCCAGGAGCGCGAACCCCTCACACCGATCGGATACACGCCGTCGAGGTCCGTCGAGAGCTTGGCGCAGGCCTCGAGAAGCTCTCCCATGTTGGCCGGCGCCTCGACCCCGGCGGCCTCGAACATGTTGCGGTTGTAGCTGATGTTGTTGAGCTCGTAGCCCCACGGAATGCACCACTGCATGGCGTCGTCGGAGCCCAGCGCGCCGCCGGGAATTCCGTTCCATGCCGTCGAGGCGCGCAGGCCCGCCAGCATGTCCTGCCAGTTGTAGTTCGGGTTGGTCTTGTCGGAATCGTGGATCCACTCGTTGAGATCGGTGATCCATCCCGCCGGACCGTAGGTCCAGGTCATGTAGGCGCCGGTCATGAACACGTCGTACTCGCTCGAGCGGGACGACAGCGCCGCCGTGACCTTGTCGAAGTACACATCCTCGGGGAAGATGTCGTACGTGACGTCCATGCCGGTCATCGCCTTGAAGGTGTCGAGGTTGGCGAGAAGGGCGTCCGTGTAGGGGTGCTTGTTGAGCAGCAGCTTGAGCGCCGTGCCCTGGTGCTTCATGGCGTCAAAGCCCTCGGCGAAGGCCCTGGACGAGCCTTGGGCAACCAGGGTGCTGGCAAGCGCGGTCGTCGCGCCGAGCGCCGAGAGGTCCCTGATCATCTCGCGGCGGCTCATGTTGCCGGCAAGATAAGCCTCAACCCTGCTTCGTTCCTTTTCGTACATGAATGTATCCTCCTTCCTGCGAAGTGGTCTCGAGATCCTGGACGCCTTGATGATCCGGGACCGTTGCGGCCTCCGATCCGACGAGGCCGCGCCCGGTCACCTCGTCGGTAATCAGTCCATCGAGCAACCCGCTGCGCAGCACGGCGCGAATCGCCTCGATCTTGCCGGCGCCGCCGGCGATGGCGACCACCCGGCGATTCCTCAACTCGGCGATACCCGGAGACATCGCGCGCCCGTTGAGCGCCGAGGCCACCGGTTGGCCGTCGCCGTCAAGGTAGTGACCGAGGATCTCGCCCGCCGCCCCTCCGGTGCGCAGGCTGTCGATCTCGTCCTTGCTCACCATTCCCGTTTCGGAAAGATGCGCATGACTGTCGACGCCGCCGATGCCGACAAGCAGCAGCGTTGCCGACCGGCCCATGGCGAAGACTTCCGCGATACCCGCCTGGTCCAGGAGAATCTCCTTGTCCGCCGCCGACTTGGCAAAGAGCGGCACCGGCAGCATGTAGGCCTCCGCGCCGGTCTTCTCGGCGAGACCGTGGATGACGTCATAGGGATTGGCCGCGAACTTGCGGGTCAGGCCGCCGATGAGCGACACGAACGACATGTCGGGCCGTTGCATGGTCGGAAGAGCGCCGACCACGGACGACAGGGTGCGGCCCTGGCCGACGCCGATGCGGCGGTGCAGACGGCGCTCGAGAATGTCGCGAAGGAAGTTGGCGCCGGCAAGGCCCAGCGTCCGAAGAGGCAGGCGCCCCTCACCGAGATCCGGCGCCACGCGGCAGAGCTTGAGTCCATGTTGACGGGTCAGCGATTCCTCGAGTTCCACGCACTCGGAGACATGGGCGTCGACAAAGATGCGCACCAGACCCTCGCGGGTGGCGCGGGCAATCAGGCGGTGCGCCTTGGTCGAGGGCACTCCGAGCCTCTTCGCCACCTCGCCCTGGGTCATGTGTCCGGAGAAATAGAGCCACGCCGCGCGGGCCGAGAGGCTCGCTTCCTGGTCGAGAGCGCGCGTTCCGGTGGCCGCGTTCAACGTTCTCCTCTTCTTCGGCGTGCGAAATTTTGCATCGCTTGCGATTATTTTCACACCGGCGACATCATGTCAAGCCGAGGCGCCCGCGTCCGATCCTTGCCCGCCGGTTGTCTGTCACGGTAGCTTTCCCGGGGTGGGTCCGGGGAGGTCTCGATGGCGACGGTCACGCCGCTTGATGCGGCGTTCGGGGCAAGGGTATGGCGCCATGGGCTTGCCGACGGCGGTGTTCTGCGAGCGCCGCGTCATCGTCGTTCGCCCGGGAGCGCTATCTCGGGTTCGGCAGGCGATGGGGCGAACCCGCCCCCCTGTGTCCTTGATCACATGCGCATGCCCGGCTGTATGAAAACCCGCAAAGGAGCGGCGCTCCGGCATACCGGCCAATCCTGCGAGAAGGTGCCGGCCATCGCCACTGGCGCGGGAAATGGAGCAGAGACACCATGAACTGGCACGACTACATCACGGTGAACCCGGAAGTTTGCCACGGCAAGGCTTGCATCACCGGCACACGCGTACTGGTGACGACAATCCTGGACAATCTTGCGGAAGGTCTCGACGCCGACGAAATCGCAAGGAGCTATCCGTCCGTTTCCCGCGATGCGGTGCGTGCAGCGCTTTGCTATGCTGCCGACCTGGCCAACGAGCGGATCGTGGTTCTCAGGTAGCAGGGCGTGCGGTTCAAGCTGGACGAGAACCTTCCCGTCGATCTGGCGCACATCCTTTGCGCTGCCGGCCATGACGCGGTAACCGTGATCGAGCAGTGTCTCGAAGGAGCGAGGGATTCCGATCTGGCGTCTGTCTGCAAGCGCGAGGGCCGGGCCATCCTCACGCTCGACATGGATTTCGCGGATATCCGGACATATCCGCCCGAAGCCTATCCCGGAATTGTCGTGCTTCGACCGGGCAGCCAGTCTCGCGACCGTATTCTGAGCACTGGAAGCCGGCTGCTCAACGTGCTGACCGGCGCGACGCTCAGCGGACAGCTGTGGATCGTCGAGGATTCACGTATTCGAGTGCGGCAGTGACAAGAAAACGACCGTTGTCGAAACGCACCTGCCGGCCCGTGGTTGCACACGGGTTCCCTCATGACGGCTTCGACGGCGACCATCCCGGAAACAGCGTCGGCCTCGATTCGGGGAACCCGGTCCCGTGAGGGGGCGAAGCCTGAAGCATGCCCGGCGGAGGAATGTCGACGACTCGTTCGCCAACATGCATCCACCTTTCTCCAAGACGACGGGCGGGCTGAAACGGCAGGGGAACGCGGCCTGAGAAGTCCGGCACGCACGCGCCGGCTCCACGATTGGCCGCAATCGGAGACGCCGTGCGATGCTGCGTTGGCATTGAAGTACCCGCTCGCTGCTCCTGGCGGGGGATCCGAATGAGCCCGCCATCGCGAAGTTTCCGTGCCGACGATCACACGGCACGCCGGCGCGGTGGTTCGTGTCCAGCGTCTCTTCAAAGCAGGGCAGGCACCGGACGGATCCGCTGCACAGCCGACCGCTTGCCCTGATGTTGAAGCCGCGGTGGCTTGATCTGGATCGCGCCGTTGTCCGCACCCGAACAGCGGCAGTGCCACCCACGGCGGATGGGTCGGGTCCTTGCCCGCCGGTTGTCCGTCACGGTAGCTTTCCCGGTGTGGGTCCGGGGAGGTCTCGATGGCGACGGTCACGCCGCTCGATGCGGCGTTCGGGGCAAGGGTATGCGGTCTCGATCTTGGCGCCGGCCTCGGCGACGGGGTGATGGCCGTGCTGACGGCGGCGCTCTACGAGCACCGCGTCATCGTCGTCCCCGGCCAGGCGTTCTCCCGGGAGCGCTACGTCGAGTTCGGCAGGCAGTGGGGCGAGCCCATCCCCCATGTCCTCGATCACATGCGCATGCCCGGGTATCCGGAGCTGATGACCGTGGGCAACACGGAAGAGCGCGACAGGGACCCGAAGATCCGCAACGGCGCGGCGCTTTGGCATACCGACCAGTCCTACGAGAAGGTGCCTGCCAGCGCCACGATGCTCTATTCCATCATCGCCCCCGAGACGGGCGGCGAGACGCAGTTCTGCGACATGGCGGGCGCCTGGGACGCCCTCGACGCGGCGACAAGAGAGCGGATCGATGCCCTCGAGGTGGCGCACAAGTACGGCCGCGGCAGGCGCTTGGCCGGCGAGGCGGCGGTGAATCCGATCATCAGCGAGGACCAGGACAACCGGGTTCCGCCGGTCTGGCATCCTCTCGTGATGCGGCACCCGGTCACCGGGCGCAGGGCGCTCTACGCCATCGGTCACGGCGCCCACGCCATCGCCGGCATGGACGGCGGCGAGGCCGGGGCGCTGCTCGACCGTCTCAAGGCCCACGCGTTGCGGGAACGCCACATCTACCGTCACAGGTACGCGCCCGGCGATCTCGTGATCTGGGACACCCTTCAGACGATGCACGCCGCCACGCCGATCGGCGCGGCGACCTCGAAGGCCGATTCGCGGCTCCTCTGGAGGATCAGCGTGCGCGGCAGGCCCGCCGTCGTCGACATCGGGGATTGACCTGCTCTGCTCGATGTGGCTCCGCATTCACCGGTCACCCGATCCCGGGTGCAACCCGCGAAATCCCGAGGCGAGGGCAGGTCAATCCCCGATGGCTACATCAGGAGGACGAAGAGGCCTCCGATCGCGATCAGGATGAAGCCGATCGCCATGATCTTCACCATGGAGAGGTGGAACCCCGTGGTCGTGATGTCGGCGTGCCGCCTCTGGTGCTCCGTGATCCCGATGTTGAGCACGTTGGCAAGCGACGCCAGACCGAATCCGACGACCATGATGCCCAGGACGAGAAAGACGATGGCGGCTGTTTCCATGGCCCGCAAGTGTGCCCGTCGGCGGTCCCCGGTGTCCACCCCCGCGCGGGTAAGGTGTCCATGACGTTCGCCAACGCCGGCGTCTCTTTCCGGTGTCCACCCCCGCGCGGGTAAGGTTCAGGCGAGGGCCTCGATGAGGGCGTCGAGGGTCTCGTTGGGCTGTTCGGCCATCATCATGTGGCCGCAGCCCTCGAGGACGACGGTGCGGCAGTCGGGGATGGCCTCGCCGAGGGCGCGGGCGTTGCGCGGCGGCGTCATCATGTCGCCCCCGCCCAGAACGAGCGTCGCCGGGCAGCGCACGGCACGGGCGGCGTCGAGGCCGGTGACGTAGTCGTTGCAGGCCTTCATGTCGTTGTGGAGCACGCCGTCGCCGCCGCGCTCGAGGAGGCGCATGCCGCCGCCGGTGATCCACAGGCCGGGCACGCTGCAGCCGCCGATCTGGGCGGAGCGGCTGTGCCCCCAGACCGTCACCATGTCGAAGGCGGCATGACGGTTGGCCCGGGCATGGTCGAGAAGGGCGTCGGCCACGGGCATCGGCACGCTGGTTCCAAGCAGGGCGATGCGGGCGACCCTCGAGGGGTGGCGGGCGGCGGCCTCGAGGACGGGGAGTGAACCCATGGAGTGGCCCGCCAGTGAGGCGACGGCCACTCCGGTGGCGTCGAGCACGCGGACGAGCCAGTCGGCGATGTCGCCGATGGTCTCCAGCAGCGGTCCCGAGGAGCGGCCGTGGCCGGGCAGGTCCACCGCCAGCACCGCGTGGCCGTGATGGGCGAACCAGCGGGCCTGGGCCGCCCATACCGTGCGGTTCATGGAGGCGCCGTGGAGGAAGAGGATCACCGGCAGGGCAGGATCGAAGTCGCGGCCCCCGGTGGCGGCGAAGACCGTGTGGCCGTCGACCCGGACTTCGAGCGACACGGGTCTTCAGGCCTTCATGGCGGCCTTCAGGCCGCGCTTGAGGTCGTCGACGAGGTCGCCCGGGTCCTCCAGTCCGATCGACAGGCGCACGAGGCCTTCGGAGATGCCCGCGGCCTCGAGGGCGGCGGCGTCCATCTGCTGGTGCGTCGTCGAGGCGGGGTGGATGACCAGGGACTTGGCGTCGCCGACGTTGGCGAGGTGGGAGAAGAGCCGCAGCGCCTCGATGAACGCCGCGCCGGCAGCGCGGCCGCCCCTGAGCGTGAATGCGAAGATGGCGCCCGGCCCCCTCGGCAGCAGGCGCCGCGCGAGGCCGTGGTCGGGATGGGAGGGGAGCTCCGGCCACAGGACGCTCTCGACGGCGTCGTGGCCGTCGAGAAAGGCGACGATGGCGCGCGCATTGTCGACGTGGCGCGTCATGCGCAGCGGCAGCGTTTCCACCCCCTGGAGCAGGTAGAACGCGTTGGCCGGACTCATGCACGCCCCGAAGTCGCGCAGCCCCTCGGCGCGCGCCCGCATGATCATCGCCCCGGGGCCGAACTCCTCGGCGAAGTCGAGGCCGTGATAGCCGGCATAGGGCTCGGTGAGCGTGGGAAAGAGACCGCTGGCCTCCCAGTCGAAGGCGCCGTGGTCGACGAGCACCCCGCCGATCGCCACGCCGTGGCCGCCGAGGAACTTGGTCGCCGAGTGCATGACGATGTCGGCGCCGTGCTCGAAGGGGCGGAAGAGGAAGGGCGAGGCGAAGGTGTTGTCGATCATCAGGGGAAGGCCCCGCTCGTGGGCGATAGCCGAGACCGCGGGGATGTCGAGCACCTCGAGACCGGGATTGCCGAGGGTCTCGCCGAAGACGAGGCGCGTCTCGGGGCGGATGGCGCGGCGGAAGGCCTCCGGGTCCCGGGGATCGACGAAGGTGGTGGCGATCCCGAAACGGGGCAGCGTGTAGTTGAACATGTTGTGGCTGCCGCCGTAGATCGAGCCGGAGGCGACGATGTGGCCGCCGCTGCCCATGAGGGTCGCGACGCCGAGGTGGAGTGCCGCCTGTCCGCTGGCGGTGCACACCGCGCCCACGCCGCCCTCGAGTCCGGCGATCCGCTCCTCGAGAACCGAGACCGTCGGATTGGAGATGCGCGAGTAGATGTGCCCGGCGCGCTCGAGATTGAAGAGCGAGGCGGCGTGGTCGGTGTCGGGGAAGACGAACGAGGTCGACTGGTAGATGGGAACGGCGCGGGCGCCCGTCACCGGATCAGGCTGCTGGCCGCCATGAAGCGCCAGGGTGTCGAAACGGGGATGTCCGGGAGCGGCCATGGACGTCGGGTCTTCCACTGGAAGGCGCCGCACACTAGAACGCCGACCGGCGGGCGTCCACCGTCGCCCGCCCGATTGCAAGGATCCGCCGTTCCGGCTATTCCGGGCGGCCTGACGAAGGGAGAATCCCATGGCGCCGACGCCGCAATCCTTTGACGACGCCCTGCCGTCCCACGACCGCATCCGCGAGACCGGCGAGTGGCTTGCCGGACACGGCGTGAAGTACATCCTGTGCTGCTGGATCGATCTTCTCGGCCTGCCCAAGACCAAGCCGGTGCCGCTGAGCGACTGGGAGCGCCTTGCCACGGGGAGGGGGCCGCAGTTCGCGGTGCATTCGGTCTCCTTCGTGCCGGAACTGGGTCCGGCGGATCCGGACCAGATCATGATCCCGGATCTCGATACCCTGTTGATCTGCCCGTGGGACAGGAGCTGCGCGTGGGTGTTCGCCGACCTGTGGTGGTCCGGCAGGCCCTACAACCTGTGCCCACGAAGCGCGATGAAGCGGATCCTCGGCGACTGCGAGGCGAAGGGCTATCTCGTCTATGCCGGCGTCGAGCCCGAGTTCATCGCCATGCGCTGGAAGGACGGCCGACCCGTCAAGGCGATCGACGACGATCCCGCGGTCCACGAGGGCGTGCGGCCGCGCCGCCAGGCGTTCGGCTACGACGTCGAGTTCTCGATCGATTCGATGGGCTTCCTGGGCGAACTCATAGACATCCTCGACGGCGAGCTCGGGTGGGACCTCCACGACGTGGTGTGCGAGGGCGGCTACAGCCAGTTCGAGCTGGACTTCGGCTACACGGACGCCCTCGCGATGGCGGACCGCCTCGTCTTCCTGCGCGTCCTCCTCAAGGAGATCGCCAAGAAGCACGGCATGTTCATCACCTACATGCCGAAGCCGACCATCGGCGACTGGCGCTCGGGCGCCCACATCAACACCTCCATGAGACGGGTCTCGAGCCCCGACGCCAACCTCTTCGAGGCCCCGGACGGCGGCTGGTCGGACGAGGTCTCGCACGCCATCGGCGGCCTCCTGCGGCACGGCGGCGCCCTGACGGCCATCGCCTGCTCGACGGTCAACTCCTACAACGGCCTCGTTCCCCGGGTCGGCGGCTTCGAGGGGGGGACCGTGACCTGGGCGCCGACGCACATGACCTACGGCCACAACAACCGCTCGGCGATGCTGCGCATGCCGCAGAACCGCTACTGCATCGAGAACCGTGCCGCGGACATGTGCATGAACCCCTATCTCGCTCTGGGGCTGACGGCGGCGTGCATGACCGAAGGCATCGTCAACCGCATCGATCCCGGGCCTCCGCTCAACGAGGACCTCTACAGCATCAGCGAGGCGGACCTCGAAGCCTCGGGCGCCCAGCGCCTGCCGCGGAACCTTCTGGAGGCGATGGAGATCCTCGGCGGGGACAGCTTCGTGCAGGGGGTCATCGGCGAGCAGATGCACGCTTCGTTCCTCGGCTACAAGCGCGACGAGTGGGAGCGCTACCACCAGGCGGTGACCGACTGGGAGGTCCAGGAGTACCTTAGGCTCTACTGATGGCGGACGCCTTCGAGACCTTCGAACTGGGCGACGTCACCCTGCAGTCGGGCGAGCGCCTGCGCGGCGCCCGCCTCGCCTACCGCACCTGGGGGACGCTCGACGGCGCCGGCGGCAACGCCGTTCTCATCCCCACCTACTACACGGGAACGCATCGCAGCAACGAGGCCTACTTCGGCCCCGGCCGCGCCCTCGATCCCGCGCGGCACTTCATCGTCTCGATCGATCTCTTCGGCAACGGTCTGTCGTCGTCGCCGAGCAACCACCCCGCGCCCCAGGACGGTCCCCGGTTCCCGCGCACCACCTTCTTCGACAATGTCGCCTGCCAGCACCGGCTGCTCACGGAAAGGCTCGGCGTGAGGCGCCTTGCCCTCGTGACCGGCTGGTCCATGGGCGGCTGCCAGTCGTTCCAGTGGGGAGTCCAGTATCCCGGCATGGTGAACGCCATCCTGCCGTTCTGCGGTTCGGCGAGGACCTCGCCCCACAACATCGTCTTCCTCGAGGGCGTGAAGGCGGCGCTGACCGCCGATGCGGCCTGGAAGGGCGGCCACTACACGTCGCAGCCGGTGACGGGACTGAAGGCCTTCGGACGGGTTTACGCCGGCTGGGCCTACTCCCAGACATGGTACCGCGAGGGCCGCTACCGCGACCTGGGCTTCACCGGCATCGAGGACCTGCTGCTCGACTGGGAGGCCGATCACGTCGACAACTGGGATGCCAACGACCTCCTCCACAAGCTGTGGACCTGGCAGAAGGGCGACATCAGCGCCAACGAGACCTGGCGCGGGGACTTCTCCACGGCGCTGGCGTCGATCACGCCGCGCGCCATCGTCATGCCCTCGTCGAGCGATCTCTATTTTCCCCCGGAAGACAGCGGGATCGAGGTGGCCGGCATGCCCCGTGCGGAGCTTCGGGTCTTCGAGACCGACTGGGGTCACTGCGTGGCGAGCGGCGGGGCCGTTCCCGCCTTTCATGCCTTCCTCGACGAGGCGATCGGCGACCTGCTGGACTCCTGAACTCACCAGCCGCGGCCGCGGGCGTCGACGGGCCAGATGTCGACAAGGCGGTCCCTGCGCACGCAATGGTAATGGTCGTGGAGGTTGACGGTCGGGTCGCAGTGCGGCGTCACGCAGGTCACCACCGAACCGATCCCCGGACCGTTGGCGCCCGAGGGAAGGATGATGCGTCCGTGCTCGTCGCCCATGAACTCGTAGAGCGAGCCGTCGGGTGCGCCGTCGGCGATCACCGGCGGCGGACCGTCGGTGGCGAACGCCTTGATGCCGGCATCGGTGGTCACCGCCGAGGCGAGTCCGGCGGAGATCACCGTCGACTGCACGAAGAGCGATGTCCGGAAGGGGCCCGCCGTGCCGTCGCGGCGCTTCACGGCATTGTACTGGGCGTCCATGAAGATGAAGGAGCCGACCTGGATGTCGCTGAAGACGCCGCAGCGCGAATCGTGGTCGAAGGTCCCGGTGCCGCCGCCGGTGACGATATCGAGGGGGCCGGCAACCTCCTCGATGGCACGGCGCGTCTCGCCGATGACGCGGGCGATACGCCGGGCTTCCCGCTCGCGGTCCGCGCAGTCCTCGACATGCTGGACCTCGCCCGCGTAGCACTGCAGCCCGCGCAGCGCGAGGGCCGGCCGCGCCAGGATCTCCCGGGCAAGGCCGACCGCGCCGGCAATCGTCGGAACGCCGGTGCGGTTGCTCTCGATGCCCAGATCGACGAGGACGCCGACGGGGCGGGCGCGCGCCGCGGCGAGGGACGCCAGGAGGTCGACCGCCGCCACATCGTCGACGACGAGAAGCAGGTCTTCGGCCTCGTCGCCGAGCGCCAGCGCGCGGGCGAGCTTCGCTTCGGTAACGATCGGCGAGGTGACGAGGATGCGGCCGACCCCTCCCTCGACGAGCGCCTCGGCTTCGCCGAGCTTGGCGGCGCAGATGCCGGCCGCACCGGCCGCCATCTGGAGCTTCGCGACCGCGACGCACTTGTGGGTCTTGGCATGAGGCCTGAACCCGGTGTCGAGAGCGGCGAAGTGCGCCGCCATGGCGGCGATATTGTGTTCGAGGGCGTCGAGGTCGAGGACGAGGGCGGGCGTCAGCAGGCGGGACCGGGAGCCTTCCTCGCCGATGAGGTGTGCATTGGGCGCGGGCCTCGTCATGGCGTGTCGGCCTTCCACGGGACGGTTTGAGCGATGGTGGCGCAGGGGCGGCGGCGAGACAAGCCGGCAAGAGCCATTGCATCCGGCGGGAACGTCACGATACTTCCGCCCAAGAGCGACGGAGTCAGATCGTGTCCTGCGTCCCGCTCCGGCAAGGTTCCCGTGTGCCCGTTCGGTGAGGACCGTTGAGCCGGCGCCGCGGCCGCGAGACCCGTATGGGCGAGCGCCGCTCCGCGCGGCAGGTCGCGGTCGGGCCGGGGCTTGCCGGCGGGTGCTACAGGCCGCTGTCGGACCGCGACGTCGCCGCCGTCCACGAGGCGGTGATGCGTCTCGTCGACGATGTCGGGTTCTCCGGCGCCATCCCGCCGATGATCGAGAGGGTCTGCGGGCGCGGCGGCCGGGTCTGCGACAACGGACGCCTCCACTTTCCCCGGGCGCTCGTCGAGGACGCCCTGCGACGCTGCCGCAAGTCCCTCGTCGCCTGCGGCCGGGCCCCGGACCACGATCTCGACATCGCCGACGGCCGGGTCCACTTCGGCTCGGGCGGCGCCTCGCCGAACATCGTCGATCTCGGGACCGGACACTACCGGAGCGCCACGCTCCGCGACCTCCACGACGTCGCGCGCCTGGTCGATACCCTCGACAACATTCATTTCTACAACCGTTCCCTCGTCGCCTGCGACGTCGCCGATCCACTCGCCCTCGACATCAACACGGCCTATGCGATCCTCTGCGGCACGGCCAAGCACGTCGGCACGAGCATCACCCGGGCCGCCAATGTCCGGGACGTCGTCGCCCTGTTCGACACGGTCGCCGGCGGCGAGGGCCTCTATCGCCGCCGCCCCTTCGCCATGCTGCTGTCCTGCCACGTGGTTCCGCCCATGCGCTTCGCCGAGGAGGCGCTGTGGGTCCTCGAACGGGCCGTCCCGCTCGGCATGCCGGTGATGCTGGTCTCGGCGGGCCAGGCCGGGGCGACAGCGCCGGCGACGCTCGCGGGTGCGGTCGCCCAGGCGGTGGCGGAAGCCCTTGCCGGCCTCGTCTACTGCTGGCTCATCGATCCGGACTGCGCGGTGGTGGCCGGACCGAAACCGCTTGTCTCGGACCTGCGCACCGGCGCCATGTGCGGGGGAAGCGGGGAGCAGGCCGTCGCGGCCGCGGCGGCGACCCAGATGGCGCGCCACTACGGACTTCCCTGCAGCGTCATGGCGGGCATCACCGATTCGAAGATCGCCGACGCCCAGGCCGGCTACGAGAAGGCCTGCGCCGTCATGCTGGCCGCCCAGGCGGGCTGCTCCATGATCACCCAGAGCTGCGGCATGCATGCCAGCCTCCTCGGCGCCGCCCACGAAAGCTACGTCATCGACAACGACATGCTCGGCGCGGTCCTGAGAACCGTGCGCGGCATCGAGGTGACCGAGGAGACCCTGGCAACGGGGGCCATCGCCGACGTGGTGAACGGCGAGGGCCACTACCTCGGCCACCCCCAGACCCTGGAGGCGATGACGCGGGACTACCTCTACCCGCAGGTCGCCGACCGCCGGCCGCCGTCCCCGTGGGAGGAGGAGGGCGCCAGGGACATGCGCGAGCGGGCGCGCGCCGAGGCGCGCAGGATTCTCGCGGACCACCGCCCGGACCATGTCCCGGCCGGGACCGACGCGGCCGTTCGCGAACGCTTTCCGATCCTCGTCCCCCGCGACGCCGTCGTTCCGGGACCCGCGCCGTGACGCTCTCCCGCCTCTTCTCGCCGGTGATGCTCGGCAGGACGCGCGTGCCCAACCGGATCGTCTTCACCGGTCACCACACCCACCTCGCGAGCGGCGCCGTCAGCGACGAACTCGTCGCCTACCAGGAGGCGAGGGCGGCCGGCGGCGCCGGACTCATCGTCGCCGAGATCGCCACCGTCCACGACACGGGTGTCTTCTCCGCCAACTGTCTCGACGCCCGCTCCGCCGACTGCATACCCGGATACCGCCGCCTCGCGGCGGCGGTCCGGCGCCACGGCGCCCGCCTCTTCGCCCAGTTGTTCCACCCGGGACGGGAAATCCAGGCGCGCACCGACGGCCTGATGGCCGCCGCCGTCGCTCCGTCGGCTGTGCCCAACGAGCGCTTCCACGTCATGCCGCGGGCGATGTCCGACGACCTGATCGGCGAGGTGATCGAGGGATTCGCGCGCGCCGCCGGGTACATCGCCGAGGCCGGGCTCGACGGCGTCGAGCTGGTCGCCAGCCAGGGCTACCTGCCGGCGCAGTTTCTCAATCCCCGGCTCAACCTGCGCGACGACGGCTGGGGCGGATCGTTCGCCCGCCGGCTGCGCTTCGTCGACGAGACCCTGGCGGCCATGCGCGAGGCGATCGGCGGGGCGACGCTCGGCATGCGCATCTCGGGCGACGAGCTCGATCCGGCGCAGGGGCTGTCGGCGGACGAGATCGATGCCGTCTGCAGGGCGCTGGCGCCCCGTCTCGACTACATCAGCGTGGTCTGCGGCATGTCGTCCGCCCTGGGTGCGTCGGTCCACATCGCGCCACCCATGGGCATCCGGCCGGGCTACGTCGCTCCCCATGCGCGGCGCATCCGGGAGGCCACCGGACTGCCGGTCATCGCCACCGGGCGCATCAACCAGCCGCAGGTGGCCGAGGAGATCCTCGCCGCCGGCGATGCCGACCTGTGCGGCATGACGCGGGCCATGATCTGCGATCCGGCGATGGCCGCGAAGGCGCGTGCCGGATGCCTCGACGACATCCGCGCCTGCATCGGCTGCAACCAGGCGTGCATCGGACACGCCCACAAGGGTGTGCCGGTCTCCTGCATCCAGCACCCGGAAAGCGGCCGCGAGCGCCTCTTCGCCTCACCCTTGCCCGCAGCGGCGGCGAAGTCCGTGATGATCGCCGGCGGCGGTCCTGCGGGCCTCAAGGCGGCGGCGGTCGCCGCGCGGCGCGGCCACGCGGTCACGCTCCACGAGGCGGACGAGGCTCTCGGGGGCCAGGCGCGGCTCGCCTCGATGCTCCCCGGGCGGGAGGAGTTCGCCGGCCTCGCGACGAACCTCGAGCGCGAGGCGCGCGAGGCAGGCGCCCGTCTCCTGACGCGCTCCACCGTCGATGCCGCCCTGGTCGGGGCGTGCGCTCCCGATGCCGTCATCGTCGCCACCGGCGCGCGTCCCTATGCGGGTCCGCTGGAAGGGCAGGCGCATGTCGTGGACGCATGGGGCGTGCTGAAGGGCGCCAACATCGGACAGTCCGTCGTCATCGCGGACGGGCGCGCGGACTGGGTGGGACCGGGCCTCGCCGAGCGCCTGGCCGCGGCCGGGCACCGGGTGCGCCTCGTGGTCAACGGCACCATGGCGGGCGAGACCCTCCAGCTCTACGTGCGCAATCACCAGCTCGGCAGGCTCAAGAGGCTCGGCGTCGCCGTCACCACCCACGCGCGCCTCTTCGGCGCCGATGGCGAGACCGCGTACTTCCAGGACACCGTGACCGGCGAGGCGGTCATTGTCGAGGAGATGGACACCCTGGTGCTCTCCCTGGGCCATGCGGCGGACGACGGGCTCGCCCGCGCTCTCGAGGCCGAGGGCCGTCCCGTCGTCAGGATCGGCGACTGCCTGGCGCCGAGAAGCGCCGAGGAAGCCGTCCTCGAGGGGCTGCAGTCGGCGTGGACGCTGTGAAGTCGACCGGCGCCGGCGACGCCATCGCGGGCCTCCTCGAGCGCGCGGGCGTGAGGACGGTCTTCGGCGTCATCGGCGGCTCGATGCTCGAGCTTATGGATGCGCTTCACGCATCGCCGATCGGATATGTCGGGGCGCGGGACGAGCGCGCCGCCGGGCACATGGCGGACGCCGCGGCGCGCGTGACCGGCGGCCCGGGCGTGGTCCTCGGCGCCCAGGCCGGACCGGGCGTCGTCAACCTCGCGACGGCGCTCGCCGAGGCCAGCCTCGCCTATTCGCCCGTCATCGCCATCGCCGGCGCCATCTCGCGAGAGCACGCGGAACGCGACACGTTCCAGGAGGTCGACCAGGAGGCGGTCCTGGCGCCCCTGTGCAAGCGCTCGATCAGGGTGCCCGAGGCCGGGCGGCTGCCGGAACTTGTCCACGAGGCCCTGCGGGTGGCGATGACCGGCCGGCGCGGTCCCGTGGCCCTGCACGTGCCGCGCGATCTCTTCGCCGCCAAGATACCCGCGTCCGTACCGGAGGCGTTCGGGACCGTCCGGGGCGGCGCGCCGGGAGCGGACCACCTTCGCCGCGTCGCGGAGCTCCTTGCCGGTTCCGAGCGGCCCGTGATCGTCGCCGGCGCGGGGCTGAAGTGGGCGGGAGGATCGGCCGAACTTGCCCGTCTCGCCGAGACCCTCGATATCCCGGTCGTGGCGTCGACCGGACACCACGACGTCCTCGCGACGGACCATCCGCTGCTGGCGGGCCAGGCGGGCCCCCGCGGCAACCGGCTCGCCTCCGGACTGACGCGCGACGCCGACCTCATCCTGGCGCTGGGCACCCGCCTGGGTTTCAACTCGACGTTCCACAGCCACGACTTCGTCAACCCCGCAGCGAAGATCGTCCAGGTGGATATCGACGCAGGGGCGCTGGGCCGCCACTTTCCGGTCGACCTCGGCATCGTCGCCGATGCCCGGGAGGCGGCCCGGACGTTCGGCTCCCTCGCGCCGCCGTCGCCCTCGTGGAGGCAGTGGACCGGGGCCTTCCGCGCCGGCCGCCTTGTCCTCGAGGCCGAGCGCGACCGCGAGGCCCGTCTTGCCGACGTGCCGCTGTCGCCGAAGAGGGTGCTGGGCGAGATCCGCGGGGCGCTGCCCGACGACGTGATCGTCACCCTCGATACCGGCGCCGTCTGCCTCCAGGCGGCGGACCGCCTGCGCTTCGGCCGTTGTCCGGGTCTCCTGGCGCCGCTCGACTTCGGCCTGGTGGGCTTCGGCTACGCGGCAGCGCTCGGGGCGAAGGCCGCGGCGCCGGACAGGCCCGTCGTGGCGGTCACCGGCGACGGCGGCTTCGGCATGGGCATGATCGAGATTGCGACCGCCGTGCAGCACGACCTCCCGGTGGTGGCCGTGGTCATGGACAATCGCGCCTGGGGCGCCGAGAAGGCCTACCAGCGCGACTTCTTCGGCGGGCGCTTCCTGGGGGCCGATCTCCACAACCCGCCGTTCGCCGAAGTCGCCCGGCTCACCGGCGCCGCGGGCTACCGGGTACGTCAACCGGGCGAGACCGCGGCGGCCCTGGCGGACGCGCTCGGGGGCGGGAGGCCCGCGGTCATCCACGTCGATGTCGATCCTGAGGCCATCCAGAGCCTCAGGACGGACCTCTTCGCAAAGAGCTGACGCGCCTGGCCGCCGAGGCGCCGGCGAGGCGCCCGAAGACGGCGCCCGACGTCAGGCCCGTGCCTCCGGGGTAGTTGAAGTAGAAGAGTCCGCCGACGAGCTCGCCCGCCGCGAGGAGTCCGGGAATCGGCTCGAGATCGGTATCGAGCACGTTGGCGGATGTGTCGATGCGCAGCCCGCCGAAGGTGAAGGTCACGCCGCAGGTCACGCCGAAGGCTTCGAACGGCGGCTCGTCGATGGTGTTCGCCCAGTTCGACTTCGGCACGGCAAGGCCCGTGGTCGAGCGTCCGTCCCTGACGGTGGGATCGAAGGGGACGTCCCGGCGGACGGCGTCGTTGTAGGATCCGATGGTCTCGAGGGCCCGCGAGGCGTCGACGCCCTCGAGCCGGGCGGCGAGATCCCCGAGGGTGTCGGCACGCACCCGCGTGACCTGGCGGATGCGGTACTCGTCGCGCTGCAGGTGGGCGACCTTGCGGTCGAACACCTGCCAGGCGAACTGCCCGGGCTGACGCAGGATCTCGGCGCCGTACTTCGCATAGGTGTAGTTGCGGAAGTCGGCGCCCTCGTCGACGAACCTCTCTCCTCTGGCGTTGAGCATGATGGCGAAGGGATAGGAGTGCTTCTGGAAGCCGTCGCCGACCGCGAGATCGCCGAACTCCGGGGCGTTGAGGTCCCAGGCGACCGCGTGGCAACCCGACCAGTGGCCGAAGGGCGCGGCGCCGATCCCGAGGGCCATCCTGATGCCGTCGCCGGTGTTGAAGCGCGTGCCGCGGACCCGCGCCAGGTCCCAGTCCGGCCCGAGGTAGCGGGCGCGCCACTCGTGGTTGGCCTCGAAGCCGCCGCAGGCGAGCACGACGGCCGGCGCGCGGATGATGCTGCGCCTGCCGCCGCGCTGCACCACCACGCCGGCGACGTGTCCGGCCTCCAGGACGAGCTCCACGGCCCTCGTGCCGTGGAAGACGGGGACCTCGGCCTTCGAGGCCGCCGCCTGGAGCCCGGCGACGAGACCCGGCCCGCCGCCGACGGCCTCGACAGTGAGCCCGCCCCAGAAGCGGAAGCGCCCGTCGATCTCGAAGGCCTGGCGGCCCCACATCGGCTGGAAGCGAATGCCCCTGGTCGTCATCCACCGGAGTGTTTCGCGGCTGCGGCGGACGAGGAGTTCCGTCAGGTCCGGATCGCAGCGGTACCTCGTGACGCGGCCCATGTCGTCGAGGAACTGCTCCTCGTCGTAGGCGCCGAAGTCCGTGCGCGCGATCTCCCCGTCGGAGAGATCGGGCATCAGGGCGCGAAGGTCGTCCGTGCCGCGGTAGACCGTGCGCATGGCGCCGGCGGTGAAGCGGCTGTTGCCGCCGGCCTCGGCGGGCGGCGCGCGTTCCACCATGACGACGCGCGCGCCGTCTTCGCGCGCCGCCAGGGCGGCGCAGAAGGCGGCGTTGCCGCCGCCGACGACCACCACATCCGCCGCCTCCGGCAGCCGCGCCGTCATGGTCCCGGGGCCTCCCGGTCGATGATGTGGAGGAAGGAGGCGGCGACGCTGCCGGCGACGGCGCCGGCCGTGCCGAGGTCGCGGCCGCGGGCGTCGCTGGCGCGGAAGAGCGGCGATGCGGCGGTCGAGGTCTGCCTGGCGTAGTGGAACTCGTGGCCCCGCCATGCCGTGCCGGCCCTGCCCAGGGGCCCGTCGGACTGCAGGACCATCCGGCGGTAGCCCAGGTGGCGCCGTGGCGGGTCCATGGAGACGCTGACCGGCAGGAGTCCCGCCATGGCGTGGGTGACGCCGCCGGCGTCCGTCAGGCTGCGGCCGAGCACCATCAGGCCGCCGCACTCGCCGTAAACCACGGCGCCGCGCCCTGCGGCCCGGCGCAGACCGTCGAGAAAGGTGCGGTTCGAGGCGATCCGCCCGGCATGGAGCTCGGGATAGCCTCCGGGGAGGAAGACGGCGTCGGCGTCCGGGGGGGGAGCCTCGTTCGCCAGCGGCGAAAACTCCAGGATCTCGGCGCCGCCGCGGCGCCAGCCCTCCGCCAGGGCCGGATAGAGGAAGGAGAACGCGCGGTCGCGGGCAAGGGCGATCCGCTGGCCGGGCGGTGCCATCGGCGGCGGAGCGCTGTTCGCTGCGCAGTGGAGCGGGCGGGCCGCGGCGGCAAGACCCTCGACGTCGACGGTGCGGGCGAGCGCAGCCGCGCAGGTCTCCAGGAAGGCCTCGCAATCGTCGTGCTCCTGGGCCTGGACGAGGCCGAGGTGCCGGCCGGGACGCTCGAAGCGGGGATCCCTGGCGACATGACCGAAGACCGTCGTGACGCTGGCAAGGGCCGCCTGCAGCATGTCGAGATGGGCCCTGCCGGCGACGCGGTTGAGGATGACTCCCGCGACGCGGACATCGCGCCGGTGGTCGCGGTAGCCGGCGACGAGGGCGGCCGCCGACTGCGCCAGTCCGCCGGCGTCCACGACGAGGACGACCGGGAGGCCCAGCAGCGCCGCGACGTCGGCCGTCGAGCCCTCGCCGGAGGCGCTGCCGTCGAAGAGGCCCATCACGCCCTCGCCGACGACGATGTCGGCGGCCTCGGCGCAGCGCGCGACCTCCCGGCGCACCGATTGCGCTCTCATGGCCCACAGGTCGACGGTGCGGCAGTCCCGCCCCGCCGCGATCGTGTGGAAGCCGCAGTCGATGTAGTCGGGCCCGACCTTGAACGCCGAGACCCTCCGCCCGCCGCGGGCGAGCGCGCGGACGAGCGCCGCGGTGACGACGGTCTTGCCGGAACCGCTTGCCGGCGCGGAGAGGACGAGGCCCGGGGTCACGCCGGGTCCGTCCCGGCCAGCGGCGCCGGATCGAGCCTGCGGCCCTCCATGGCGCCGAGCCAGTCGAGGCCGGCGCGCAGCCGCACGAAGGAACCGATGGCGACGATCGCGGGCGCATCGAGTCCCCCGGCGTCGTCGGCGGCGCGGGCGAGACTCGTCTCGACCACCGTCTGGTGCGGCGTCGTGGCGCGGCTGACGATCGCCACCGGGGTGGCGCCGGCAAGGCCCGCCGCCATCAGGCGTTCGGCGATCGCCCCGAGCCGCGCCAGGGCCATGTAGATGACGAGTCCGTGGCCCGGCGCGGCCAGTGCGCTCCAGTCGACGCCGTCGGGCACCGTGCCTCCCGCCAGGCGCCCGGTGATGAACGTGACCGCATGGTTGGTGTGGCGGTCGGTAGCCGGAATGCCGGCGTGGGAGAGTCCGCCGATGCCGGCCGTGATGCCCGGAACGACGCGGAACGGGATGCCTGCGGCGACCAGGGCGAGCGCCTCCTCGCCGCCGCGGCCGAAGACGAAGGGATCGCCGCCCTTGAGCCGGAGGACCCGTCGGCCCGAGCGCGCCAGCTCGACGAGCCGCCGCGAGATGTCGGGCTGCCCGGGGGACGGCCTGCCGCCGCGCTTGCCCGCGTGGATCAGCTCCGCCCCGGGCCGCACGAGGTCGAGGACGCCGCTGTCCACCAGGGCGTCGTAGACGACGCAGTCGGCCTCACCGAGCGCATGGTGGCACAGCAGCGTCAGCAGGCCGGGATCACCCGGTCCGGCGCCGGCAAGCCAGACCCATCCCGGTTCGAAGGCGGGCATGGGCGGCAGCAGGGTACGAGGCATCGCGCCCCCTTCGCGGGGTTGGACCGGACCGGACCACTTAACCGCTTTCGCTTGCGAATTCACCACCGCGCGACACAATGCCGGCCTGCGGGACCTGGGAGCGTCGAGACGGGATGCCGGCGAAGGACGCCTTGCGCAGGGGATGGACCACGGGGGCCTGTGCGGCCGCCGCCGCCGCTGCGGCCTACCAGGCGCTGGCGACGGGGCGTTTTCCGGATCCGGTGACCATCACCCTTCCCAACGGCAGGGAAGCGGGGTTCCCCCTCGCCTCGCGCGACCTGGAGGACGGCTCGTCGAGAGCCTCGGTGATCAAGGATGCCGGCGACGATCCCGATGTCACCCACGGCGCGGAGATCGTCGTCACGGTGAGCCGCGGCCGCGAGGGCAGCGGCGTGGTGTTCCGCGCCGGCGAGGGCGTGGGCACCGTGACCAAGCCCGGTCTGCCGGTGCCGCCCGGAGAGCCCGCCATCAACCCGAAGCCCAGGGAGATCACGGCCGAAGCCATCCGCAAGCTTGCCTGGCGCCACGGCGGGACCGCGGACGTCGTCGTCGAGATCGGTGTCGTCAACGGCGAGGAGATCGCCCGCAAGACCTGGAACCCGCGGCTGGGCATCGTCGGAGGGCTGTCGATCCTCGGCACCACCGGCATCGTCATCCCCTATTCGTGTTCCGCCTGGATCCACGCCATCCACCGCGGCATCGACGTGGCGCGGGCCGAGGGCCTCGACCACCTCGCCGGAGCGACCGGCCGGACCTCGGAGGGCGCCGTGAGGAGCTATCACGGCCTGCCCGAGGGCGCGCTCATCGACATGGGCGACTTCGTCGGCGCCATGCTGAAGTACCTGCGCCGCCATCCGGTGTCCCGGGTCACCGTGGCCGGGGGATTCGCCAAGATGACGAAGCTCGCCCAGGGCGCCCTCGACCTCCACTCCTCGAGAAGCCGGCTGGATCTCGCGCGACTCGCCACCCTTGCCCGAGAAACGGGTGCCGACGATGGGCTCGCGAAGGCCATGGCGGCCTCGCCCGGCGCCGGCGCCGTGCTCGAGCTCGCCCGGCATGCGGAACTGCCGCTTGCCGGCCATGTCGCCTCGCGTGCCCGCGAGACGGTGCTGGCGACCCTGGCGAACGGCGTGACGGTCGATGTCATCGTCATCGACCGCGGCGGGACGATCGTCGGCCGGGCCGGACCGTGACGCGCGTCCTGATTCTCGGTGGCACTTCGGAAGCGGCGGCGCTTGCCGCCCTTGTCAGCCGGGAACGGCCGGGACTCCAGCTCGTCACCTCCCTTGCCGGCCTTCTCGAGTCCACGCCGGACCTTCCGGGGTCTGTAAGACGGGGCGGGTTCGGCGGCGCCGCCGGCCTGTCGGACTACCTCAGGCGGCAGGGAATCGGCGCCGTCGTCGACGCGACCCATCCCTTCGCGTCGACCATGGCGCGCAACGCCTGCGATGCGGCGCTCGAGGCGGGCGTCCCGCGCATCAAGCTCCTGCGCGCGATGTGGGCGCGCACACCCCGGGACCGCTGGATGGAGGTATCCGACGCGGCCGCGTCCGCCGCGGCGCTCGCAGGTCTCGCTCCCGAGGCGGCGCTCGTCACCCTCGGCAGCCGTTCGATCGCCGCCTTCCGCGGTCTCGCCGGCGTGCGCATCGTCTTCAGGATGATCGCGCCGCCAGAAGGGCCGGTCGGGATCCCCGGCGCCGAAATCCTGCTTGAGCGGGGCCCGTTCAGCCTCGATCATGAAAGGGCGCTGATGACGGAACACGGCATCGGCGCGCTCGTCACGAAGGCCAGCGGCGGACGGGCCACCGGGGCCAAGATCGAGGTCGCCCGGGAACGGGGCCTGCCGGTGGTGATGATCCGCCGGCCGCGGCCGCCCGCAGGCGCGACCGCGGCGACGGCCGAAGCCGTCGTCGACTGGCTCGACAGGCAGGAACCGACGCGACAGGAAGGAGGGCGCCATGGTGCCGACAGTGTCCAGAATCGTTGACCTCTCTCATCCGATGTACTCGAACATGCCCAACATCGGCGGGCAGGTGACGTTCTTTCCCCTCGACGACCATGCCTACCTCTCCGAGATCACCGGGGGGAAGATGGCCATGGAAAGCCGCATGATCCTGATGCCGGAGCACTGCGGCACCCATCTGGACGTGCCGAGGCACAGCGATGCCGACGGCCTCAGCGTCGACCAGGTTCCCCTGGAACACCTGGTGCTGCCCGGCCACCTGCTCGACCTGCGCCACCGGCAGAACGGTGAGGCCATCACCATCGCCGATCTCGAGGAGGCGGAACGGAGGACCTCCCGCACGATCGGGCCGGATGCGGCCTGCATCGTGTGGACGGGGACTTCGAAGGACTGGGGCAAGGACGACTTTGCCATGAACCGGCCCTTTGTCCCGGTCGACGCCGCCCAGTGGCTGGTGGACCGCGGCATCAGGCTCTTCTGCACCGACCTCATCGGCATGGACGACCCGTCCGAATGGTGGTGGCCGACCCACGCGGTATGGAACACCCAGGGTGTGTGCATGGTCCAGCAACTGTGCAATCTCGAGGCGCTTGAGGGCGAGGACTTCCTCTTCGTCTGCCTTCCGCTTGCCATGAAGGACGGCACCGGGTGTCCGGTGCGTGCCGTGGCGATGGTCTTCGAACAGGACGACCGGGTCGCCTCGTGAAGGCCCCGGATATTGACCGGCTGTTCACCTCTCTGGCGCGGGAGATCCCCGAGCCACAGACCGAACTGGACTACAGCAATCACTTCACGTTGCTGGTCTCGGTCGTTCTCTCGGCACAGACAACGGACAGGAGTGTCAACGAGGCGACACCGGCGCTCTTTGCTGTCGCCGACACGCCGGAGAAGATGGTCGCCCTCGGTGAGGATGGCGTCCGCGAGAAAATCAGGACGATAGGGCTCTTCAACGCCAAGGCGAGGAATGTCGTCAGACTGTCGCGAATGCTGATCGACAGGCATGACTCCAGGGTTCCGGCAAGCCGGGAGGCCTTGCAGGAGCTTCCAGGAGTCGGCCGCAAGACCGCCAGCGTTGTCATGAACGAGGCGTTCGGCGCACCGACCATTGCCGTCGACACCCATGTTTTCCGGGTGGCCAACCGGACAGGGCTGGCGCCAGGCAAGACCGCCGAAGCCGTCGAACGGGCCCTCGAACGCGACGTGCCCGAGAGGTGGAAAAAGGGCGCCCATCACTGGCTCATTCTCCACGGACGCTACACCTGCACGGCCCGCCGCCCCAAATGCTGGCAGTGTGTCATTGCCAGCACCTGTCCCTTTGAACCCAAGACTCCCACACCTTGAGGAGAAGGGCCCATGACAGTCCACGCCCCCGTTGCGGTGCCGGCGGTGGATGGCTGTCGGTGATGGACCGGAGAAGTCACGATGACGACGCCTGACGGCGCAGTCGCCGTGACGTTCACCGGAACGGCACGCGAGTACTTCGGAATCTGGATCGTCAACCTGATGCTGTCGATCGCCACGCTGGGAATCTGGTCCGCGTGGGCCAAGGTGCGGAACAGGACATACATTCTCGGCAACACGAGCATTGACCGGCGGCCGTTCGGTTACCATGCCAGGGGGCTTCAGATTCTCCTCGGGCGCCTTGTCGTGGTTGCCTTCATCGCTGGCGCCTATGTTGTCTCGCTGACCTCGCCCATCGTCAGTGGCATTGTCTGGATGCTGTTCCTCCTGGCCATGCCCTGGCTGATCAATCGCGGCCTCAGGTTCAATGCTGTCATGACCAGCTGGTCCACGGTCCGCTTCGACTTCCGGGGATCCTACTGGCCGGGTTTTCTTGTCTTCGTGGTCTACCCGTTTCTCTCGATGGTGAGCCTGGGCCTCTTTCTGCCCTACGCCACCCGGGCGATGAAGCGCTACACGATCAGCGGCCACAGGCTTGGCGCGTCGAGTTTCGCGTTCTCGAGCGGCATGGGGCCGTTCTGGCTGGCATTTTTCCAGGTTGTTGCCTGCCTCGTGGCCGGCATTTTCATCCTCGTCGCCATCGGCGTGGCGGGGAACGCGGTCTTCTCCGGTCAGGCGGAATCCTTTCAGGCCCGTTCGATCTGGATGACCATCGTTATTCTCGCCGCACTGTTCGCGCTGTTTCCCTTTGCGGTCTTCCATGCCGCGTTCCTGCGCAATGCCGTCTATGCCGGAATGACCCTGGAGAACGGCAACCGGTTCCACTCCGCAATCTCACCGGCAAGGTACGTGTGGATCACCGTCAGCAACGCTGTCGCGGTTGCATGCTCCGTTGGCATGCTGCTTCCCTGGGCCCGCATCCGCATGACGCGATACCTGTGTTCCCGGACCTGGCTCATTCCCGCCGGCTCCCTGGATGACATCATCGACGAGACCCGCGGTCCGGAAACGGCCGTGGGTGATGCGTGGATGGATCTGGATGGCATCGATGTCGGCGTCTGAGCGTCTGTCTGCCAGGGGAGATGCCTGGGCACCCGGGACGTCGCAACGCCTTGCAGCATGCATGGCGATGTCGCCGCAGGGAGGGTTCGTCAACCTTGTTGCGGCCGATGACGGACGGGTGCTGGCGCGGGCGCGGGCCCCATCACTGCGCCGTGAACCGCGGCTGGGCAGCCTCCCTTCCTGCCTCACCTTTCCCACAGGCTGGCAGTTTCACAGCGATGACCATGACGCCGTCGACAGGCTCATCGGGATGGACCGGCGAAATCTCCTGCACCGGTGGGAAGCATGGAGTTCCCGGCTCGTACTGGTGATGATTGCCGCTGTCGCCGGTGGATTCCTTGTCTGGCGCTGGGGTCTCGATCTGCTCGTTGCGCTGGCTGTGGTCCTGACTCCTGCCGGACTGCCGGAGAGGATCGATGATGGTCATGTCGCATTCATCGATCAGGTGATGGCTGTCCCCTCCGCTCTGGACGACGGGCAGAAAGGAGAGGTCCGGCTCATTTTCCAGGACATCGTTTCCGTCGCACCGGAGCCGCCGTTCGGTCCCTACGAACTTCTCTTTCGCGATATCGCCGGAGTGGGCTCCAATGCGTTTGCCCTGCCGGGAGGGACGATCATCGTCACCGATGCGCTGGTCCGGACCTTTCCTGATCCCGACGTGATTGCCGGGGTCCTGGGCCACGAAATCGCCCATGTCAGCGAACGGCACGGGCTGAAACGGGTTTACCGCAGCATCGGAACCTTCCTGCTGGTGGCGCTCATCGCCGGAGATGTAGGCCCGATCGTCGAGGACATGCTGCTGGAAGGCGCCCTGCTGCTGTCGCTTGCCCGTTCCCGGGATCAGGAGCTGGAAGCAGACCGCATCGGCATCGGTCTCGCCTTCGATGCCGGATATGACCCCGAGGCGCTGGTGCATCTCTTCGAGCACCTTTCCCGCGACAGTGACGTCCCGTCCTGGCTGTCGACCCACCCGGCGCTGGACGAGCGTGTCCCGGCTATCCGCCGCACGGCCGATCGCCTCGGCAAGGCCGCTCAGTGACGCCATGACCAGGGCAGCCCTCCTGCACGGTTCCCCGACGCATTGCCGGAACCTTCTCTGAGGATGGCGCGGATGCGGTGCCGGACCACGACCTCCGGCGTCGTGATGTCGCTCTCGACCGGACACGGCCTGTCGCCGGCGCTCATGCGGCCTTGTCCATCGCCGGCAGCAGGCGTCGACCGACATACCGGGCCAGGTCGAGAATCGTGCCTTCCAGCGAGGGTGGCGCGAGTGGGCCGCTCTCGTGGCGGGCGCTGCGGTAGCCCTGCATCATCGGCTCCAGCACGGAGCGGTCCTCGGCCATGGTCTTGTGGAACAGCTCGACCGCACGGTCGACCGCGCTCCGCGGCCATGCGTCTCCCCAGAAGAGGACCCCCGCCTTGTAGCGCACCCTGTCCGCGCCCTCTGGCTGCAGGCACAGGAACGAGCTGTAGTCTGCGGCAAGCCCGATGCCGCTGCCCGGTTGCACCATCGCCATGATGCAGGTGCCGGACTGCTTCTTCGTCAGGTCGGGATGACCCGCCGTCACACGCGGCAGATCCTCGGGAAAGCCGACCTCGTAGCCGAACCAGTGCTCGCCCGCAGGGATGTGCCTGGCGAGACTGGTGGGATTGAGGTTGTTGAGCGTGTTCTTGTGGAGCGGCGTGAGGTGGTAGCTCTCCATATAGTTTTCCACCATGGCCTTCCAGTTGGTCTCCCAGACCTCCTCGCCGAGCCAGCCCAGCCACATCTCCTCCAAGTGGTAGGATGCGACCAATGCCTCGAGGTCGGCAAGCCGCGGTGCAAGCGGCCCGGCGGCGGGATCAAGATTGACGTAGACGAAGCCCATCCAGACCTCGCAGGGGAACTCCGGAAGGCGGCAATCGGAAATGCGGAAGTCGTTGCGTTCCGGGATACCCGGCGCAGCGGCGAGCCGGCCGTCGAGTTCGTAGGACCAATGGTGGTAGGGGCACACCAGCCGGTGGCCCTCGCCCTTCCTGCGGACGATCAGGGTGCCGCGGTGGCGGCAGACGTTCGACAACGCCCGGATCGTCCCGTCGCGCCCGTGCACGATGACGAGGGGTTCGTTCGCCAGGCGGTAGGGCATGACCCGGCCCGGCTCGGCGACCTCCTCGACGCGGCCGACGCAGTGCCATTCCCTCCTGAACAGATGCTCCACCTCGAGGGCCGCAAGGTCGGGGTCGGTGTAGAACGCCGCCGGCATGGCCCGGGCCTCGTGGTGGCTGCTCGCCAGTGCGCGCCGCAGTGCCGCGCGCACCGTCCCCAGTCCGTCCATCATGACGGTGTCTCCCAAAGGCTCCCGAAGCCTGGAGGCCGAGCTTGCGCCCCGTCAAGACGCCGGACCCGCTGCCGTCGAAACCCGGATTCGCGCGATGCATGGTCAGGGCGCCGGCGCGACGCACGCGGCCTTGATCGTCGATGGCGTATCGCCCAGGCGCCGCCCCATGCGAGATGACCGCATGGATGCACCCTGATTGCCCGCATCACCGGCGGCTCCGGTGGAGTTGGAAATCCGGCAACTCCGGACGACGTTCGCAGGATGGCCAATTGGAAAGCCGCGGTCTTCGAGCCATGCCCGGGATTGCCTGGAACGGAGCAATCCGCCGATGTGGTACGATGGAGCGATAAGGGTCCCGGTGAGCCGGTCGCGGTGGCACCTGTACCACCATCGGGTCATGTTCGAGGAAGAGCACGGCACATTGCTGCCGCTTCAGAAACCCCAAGATCCGGCGGGATGCCATCGTCGCGCGCCGACCGAGGAGAGAGCGCCATGAGCCACGACCTGACCGCACCGCCCGGCAGGCCGCCGGCGACCTTTCTGGACTTTCCGCTGGCGCTCGATCTCGACGGCCTTGAGGCGGACATCGCCATCCTCGGCATCCCCTACGGCATGCCCTACAGCCCCGACGAGATGGCGAACGACCAGAGTCGCGCCCCCGACGCGATACGCCAGAGCTCGCACATGAGCGACTACACGCGAAATCATTTCGACTGGGATCTTGGCGGGCCCCTGCTCGACGACCGGCCCGTCCGGGTGGTCGACTGCGGCAACGTGACCGCCGACATGGGCGATCATGCCGAGCACTACCGGCGCGCCGAGGCCGCCGCCCGCAAGATTCTCGCATCCGGGGCGGTGCTGGTCACGCTGGGCGGCGATCACGGCATCCCGATTCCGGTCATGAGGGCCCTGGAACGGGAAGAGGAGGTCACGCTGGTCCATGTCGATGCCCATCTCGACTGGCGCGACGACGTCAACGGCGAGCGGGAAGGCTACTCCAGCCCGATCCGGCGCGCGTCCGAGATGCCCTGGTTCGGCCACATCACGCAGATCGGCATTCGCGGAATTGGGAGTGCGCGCCGCGGCGAGGTCGAAGACGCCCGGGCCTACGGCGCCGATATCGTCACCGCCTACGAGATGCACGACATCGGCATGGACGCCGTACTCGACCGCATTCCCGACGGCGGGCCCTACTATCTCACGGTCGATGCCGACGGACTCGACCCCACCATCATGCCGGCCGTGATGGCCCAGACGCCCGGCGGCCTCGACTGGATGCAGACCCGCCAGCTGATCCATGGCCTCGCGCGCAAGGGGCGGATGCTGGGCATGGACCTCGTGGAGATCGCGCCTGGCCGCGATGTCGGCGGCATCACGATGATTCACGCCGAGCGGCTGATCTGCAACTTCATTGGTGTGACCGTGCGCGCCGGCTACTACGGATGACAGGCCGGGCTGGATGGGTTCCGTTCTTCACGGAACCGGGTCGGCGGCCACGACCGACGCGACGCGACTCACCGTCACCATGCAGCAACGGGTCGTGCATGTGCCGGGATTGTCCGGCCACATGCCGTCGTTCGCGGCGGGATCTGGCCGGGGACCTCGCGCCCGGAAGCTCCGGTCAACCGGTCCGAACGGCCGGTCGGTACCCGGGAAACACCGTGGCGGCCTCGCCGTCCCGGTCGAAGTCGGGCGGCAGGCGGCGCTCCTCCATCGGACCGCCATAGGTCCTGTCGGGATCGAAGTGGACCGATCGGAAAACCTCGCCCGTCCTGTGTGAACCCCGGACGAAGCGCAGGGCGGTCTCGAACGTAATGTCGTCGAGTGCGATCCAGCAGTTGATGGTCTGCGTGCCATGCCACGGCGTCGAGGCGCTGCGACAGCCTGAATGCCTGACAAGGAGGAAGTCGTGGAAGAAGTTGAACTGGCCCGTCCCGAGCAGGCTGCCAAAGAGGTCGGGCAGATCACCTTGCGGAACAGCGGGTTGTGCCTCCACATCATCGAGGAGTCCTGCAAGGCACCGTCGTCGCCCTCGGCCTGCCCGGACTGGAACAGATCGATCGCGTCCTGAATGACGGCGAGCCAGTCCTCTCCCGTTGCGCCGCGCAGACAGATCACGCCGTCCTGCCTGCAGGCCTCCCTGGCAACCGGTCCCGCGCACTCGCGGGATTCGGGGACGAAGGTCGACACCGCGCCCATGGTCTCGGACGGGCGAACGCCAAGCGGCGTGATGGCGCTCTCCGGCAGCTCGTTGTCCTGCAGCGGCAAGACTGCGCCGAGCCGTCACAAGCTGCAAGTCTTGCCCCGGGGATGCGTCCCGTGCGGGCAACCCGGATCCGGATGGATTGATCTTCAGGCGTGAGTTCCGACATGCCGGAAGCGGAGCGTGACCGTGGACCGCGCCAGCATCCGCGGGCTTTTCGCCGCGATCCTTACAAGACTCCGGGTTGACTCAAGATGGTGCTGCCACAACACTCGCGCGTGCTCTGCCGTTCCGGCAGAAGCGCTTCGAACGTTCATGAAACAAGGGAGTAGCATCGTGAGTCGAAAAATAATGGGAGGATTCGCCGGGATCATGTCGGCAGCCGTCCTGGCGATTGCCGGGACAGCGTCTGCGGACAGCAATGAACCGATCAGGATTCCCATCAAGAACTGGTCGAGCCAGATCGTCATGGCCCACGTCATCGGCGGCATCTTCGAGAGCATCGGCGCCACCGTTGAGTACGTGCCTGTCGACAACCAGGCGAGCTTCGAGGCCGTGCGTGTCGGCGACATCCACATCCTGCACGAGGTGTGGCAGTCGACCATGCAGAATGCCTACTACAGCGCCATGGAGAAGGGCGGCCTGATCGATGCGGGCACCCATGACGCCGAGACACTCGAGGAAATGGGTGTGCCGAACTGGGTGATCGACCAGGGCCTGTGCCCCGGCCTGCCCTCCTGGGAGGCGCTCAAGGATTGCTACGCCAATTTTGCAACCCCGGATTCCGGCGGCAAGGGCCGCTGGCTCGAAGGCCCCCAGAGCTGGCACGGCGACATCATGCCCAATCGCATCAAGGGGCTGGGACTCGACGACACCTGGGTTGTCAAGTTTGCCGGCGCTGCCGATGCCTTGTGGGCCGAACTCGAAGCGGCCAAGAAGGAAGGACGCGGCACGGTCATCTTCAACTGGACCCCGAACTTCACGGATGCCGAAGGGTTCACCTTCATCGAGTTTCCGCCCTACTTCGACGGTTGCCGCATCGTCGATGGCGGCGACCTCTCCACCACGGGTTGCGGCTCACCGAAGGGCTGGCTGAAGAAGGGAGCGCACTACAAGCTTCCGAAGACTCATCCCCAGGCCTACACGGTGTTCTCGAAACTCACGTTCAACACGCCGCAGATCGGTTCCATGGCGGCCCTGGTCGATCTCGACAAGATGACCCATGAGGATGCTGCGGCCAAATGGCTGGCCGACAACGAGGACGTCTGGAAGCCCTGGACCGAATCGGTTCTCGGCGAAAGCAACTGAACACAGTCTTCGGCAAGGCCCTCCTGCCTTGCATGACTTTTCCATTGGGCCCTCCGGTGACGGAGGGCCCAACGGCATCAGACATTGACCCCGCCGCGCCAACCACGAAGAATCAGGGGTCGCATCCCGCGGGTCGGGAACGGGGGGAGAGTTCATGCCTTCTCGAGGACGGGCGGCTGGCGAAGGCAAGCCGGTCATCGAGTGCCGGTCCGTCTACAAGATCTTCGGGCGTCATGCGAAGAGCCTGCTCGACGGTGCCGACGGGTTCATTGACGCCGATGCCGCCAAGGCGGCTGGCTGCATTGTTGGCGTCAACAATGCCTCGTTCGAGGTTCATGCCGGCGAACTCCTGGTCATCATGGGCCTTTCCGGTTCGGGCAAGTCGACCCTGCTTCGTTGCATTTCCAGGCTGACCGAGGCGACTGCAGGCAGGATCTTCATCGAGGGGCAGGACCTTCTTGCCATGAACGGCCGGCAGCTGCTGGACATGCGACGCTCCAGGATGGGCATGGTGTTCCAGAACTTCGGCCTTCTGCCCCACAAGACCGTGCTGGAGAACATCGCCTTCCCGCTCCAGATGAAGGGGATGAAGACCCGTGACAGCGTCTCGAGAGCGCGGGACATGGCGGAACTCGTCGGCCTCCAGGGGCGGGAAAACTACTTTCCCAGGGAACTTTCCGGCGGACAGCAGCAACGGGTCGGAATCGCCCGTTCGCTGGCAGTCGAACCCGACATCTGGTTCCTTGATGAACCGTTCTCCGCCCTCGATCCGCTCATTCGCAAGGAGATGCAGGACGAGTTCCTGAGACTCCAGGAAGTCCTCAACAAGACCATTCTCTTTGTCACCCATGACTTCGACGAGGCGCTTCGTCTCGCCGACCGTATCGCCATCATGAAGGAGGGCATTATCGAGCAGCTCGATACGCCGGCCAACATCATCCTGGAGCCGGCCACGGAGTACGTCCGCAAGTTCACCCAGGACGTGCCACGGGAAAAGGTCCTCAAGATCGAGGTCCTCATGGATCCGGTTGACGAGACGGAAGAGCTCTCCGACCTCAGGGTCTCCAAGGATCTGATCATCGAGACGGTGGCCGAAGCGATTCTGAACCAGGCACGGCCTGTCGGCGTGGTCGATGCCGACGACCGGCTCGTTGGCAGTCTCCACGCTTCTCATGTGATCAACGTCCTCTTCGGCACCAGGCAAGGGACTTGACCGGGCAGCCATGGCGGCACCACGTATACCCCGCAAGACCATCGGGTTCGGCGTCCTCTTCGCCGTTTTCGTGCTGCTGTGCCTGCTGGTCAATCCTTCGGACGCAAACTGGTTGTGGCGGTTTCCGCCGCTGCTGAAGGATCTGCCGTTCATCATCAACGACACGGTCCAGAACCTGCTCTTCGAGTGGATGCCGATCGAGGTCTACGATCCGACGATCGACGACTACGAGACCAAGCCCCTGTTCCGCGAGATGACACGGGCAATCTCGAGCTTTCTTCTCTTCATCATTGACGTTGTCCGCGAGGTCATGCTTGGCGGCGTCAAGACAATCGTCGCCTTCACGGACTGGAACTTCATCAACGAGAATCCGTGGCTGCGCTGGCCCGCCCTGCCATGGACGGTGATCACGGGCTGGGCCATCGTTCTGGGCTACAGGCTCCAGGGAATCGGGCTGGCGGCCCTGGCGGCCTTCTCCACGGTCTACATCTCCGTCTTCGGGCAGTGGGAGCCGTCGATGCAGACGCTCTCGTTCGTTCTGGTGGCGGCACCGGTGTCCGTGGTTCTCGGGCTGGGCCTGGGCATCTGGGCCTTCAGGAACGGGGCCGTCGAGGCGGCTCTCAATCCGCTTCTCAATGTGGCCCAGACGATGCCGCACTATTCCTACCTTGTTCCCGTCATCGTCCTCTTCGGCGTCGGGGATCACGCGGCAGCCATCGCCACCATCATCTTTGCCACCCCGCCGATGGTGCGCCTCACGCTGCTCGGCCTGAAGAACGTGCCGGCGGACGTCGTCGAGGCCGGCATCATGAACGGGTGCGGCAGGTTCCAGCTGCTGTTCCGGGTTCTCGTGCCGACCGCCAAGCGCGATGTTCTCATCGGGGTCAACCAGGTGGTGATGCAGTGCCTGGCGATGACCGTGATTGCATCCTTCATCGGCGCCCAGGGCCTGGGATCGAACCTGATGATCGCCCTGAATTCCCTCAAGGTCGGCACCGGCATCGAGATCGGTCTGTGCATCGTGCTGATTGCCGTGATTCTCGACAGGATGTCGCTGGCCTGGGCCCACAAGCAGACGGACTACTTTGCGGATCTTTCCTTCCTCGAACGCCACCGCCTGGTGATCATGCTGGCTGCCATCCTGGGGGCCGGATGTCTGCTCGCCTGGGCGGGGTCGTTCATCTTCGCAGAGGACCGCAACTACTTTTACATCGTGCCGCACAACAAGGGCATCACGACAGCCCCCTTCTGGCAGGCGGCGGTCGACTGGATTTGGGATACCTTCTTTTTCACCCTGAAGGGCTTCAACGAGTTCCTGATCACCCAGGTGCTCTTTCCGATGCGGGATCTCTATCTCGGCATGCCGGTGATCGCCACCTTCGTGCTCATGATGGGTCTTGCCTTGCTTCTCGATGGCCTGAAATCCGCACTCATCGTCGGCGGTTTCCTGCTCTTCATCGCATTCTCGGAGTACTGGGACAGGGCGCTCATCACGGCCTACATGGCCTCCTTTGCCGTCATGGTGGCGGCTGTCGTCGGGCTTGTGGTGGGCACGTTGTGCGCGCAGAACCGCCTGGCGACAAGAGCGGTGCTTCTCGTTTGCGACTTCCTGCAGACGTTTCCGTCCTTCATCTACCTCATTCCGGTGATCATGCTGTTCGGCATCACCGACACGTCCGTGATCATTGCATCCGTGGTCTATGCCCTGGTGCCAGCCACCCGCTACACGGTGGAAGGGCTGCGCAGCGTGCCCGCGGTGATTCAGGAAGCGGGCACGATGTCAGGTGTCTCGCGCATGCAGAGGCTGGTCCAGATCGAGTTCCCGCTCGCCTTTCCGCACATCATGCTGGGATTGAACCAGACGGTGATCTTTGGCCTCTTCATGGTGATCATCGGTGCCTTCATCGGCACCACCGATCTCGGACAGCTCATCCTCGGGGCGATCTCGGATCCGCGCGGGACCGGCATCGGCCTCACGCTCGGCCTGTGCGTCGCCTTCATGGGCCTTGCCATCGACCAGATCGTCAGGACCTGGGCCGAGAGGCGCAAGAGGGAACTCGACCTCGGCTGACGCTAGTCGAAGCGCGCGACCTCCTTCCAGGCGCCGTCCTCGACCACGGAGAGAATGACGCTTCCGGCTCCCTGGTGATCGTCGGCTGAGTAGTCCACCCGGTTGTCGAGGAGAGGATCGTGGTAGTCGAGACTCTCCATGGCGGCGATGAAACTGTCGACCGTCAGGTCGGGCCCCGCGGCTTCCAGGGCCATGGTGAAGTTCCGCGCCGCATATGCGCCGATGAGGGCGCCGGTGCCGGGAAACTCTCCGTAGGCATCCATGTAGGCGGCGATGAAGGCCGCCGGCTCCTCCTCTTCCGCGCGGGCGGCAAGGTCCGTCCAGCCGGCGGCGGCGTAGAGGCCATTGGTGATGCCGCCCGGGACCTGGGCGATCACCGAGTGGAACGACGCCGACGACCCGAGGAACACCATGTTGTCGAGGCCGAGCTTCTTCGTGGTGCCGAGCACGGTGATGACCTGGCGCACGCCGAGCGCCACGCCGACGAGATCGCACCCTTCGGCCGCCAGCTTCTGCAGCGAGCCGACGAAGTCGGTCTCGTCGGGCTTGTGGGTGGTTTCGGTGACGTAGTCGAGGGCCTCGTTGTCGGCGGCTTCCTCCTGAAGGGCCTGCTGGATCTCAAGGCCGAAGTCCGTGGGAATGATCATGGCGCAGGCGCGCGCGAGGCCGAGGTCGTCCGCAAGGTGGCGCGACGCCTGCACGATTTCGTCGTGATAGAACGTTCCTCCGGCGAATCTCAGGCGCACGGGCTCGTTGAGCATCTGCCGCGAACCCGACAGCGGCGTGACATTGGGAATGTTGTTGACCGTCGTCAGCTCGAAACCCGCCAGGTTCATCGGCGTGCCGATCGACAGCAGCATGGCGAAGACGCTGTCGCGATTGACCAGCTTGTTGTAGCCCTGCATGGCCTTCGGCATCTGGTAGCCGCTGTCCTCGACGATGAAGCGGATGGTTCTGCCGTGAATGCCGCCCGCCTCGTTCACCGCGTTGAAGTGCAGCTGCGCCGCGGCGACCGCCGGAGCGCCGAACGCGGAGAACGGGCCCGAGAGGTCGTTGACGGAACCGACAAGGACCTCGTCGGAGGTCACGCCGCGATCGGCGAGGGCGGGAAGGGAGACAAGCAGGGCGGCCAGGAGAAGGATGGAACGTTTCATGGAACACTCTCCCTTGCTGGGTGGTACATCTCGTCGATCCGCTCCCGGTGCCGTTCCTCGACGATGTCTCGCTTGAGCTTCATCGTCGGGGTCAGCTCCTCGTCTCCGGGCAGAAGGAGCCTGTCGATGAGGCGAAAGTCCCTGACCTGCTCGGCCCGGGCGAATCGTTCGTTGACGGCGTCGACTTCGCCGCCAATGAGATCGATGACCTCAGGCGCGCGGCACATCGACGTGAAGTCGGAATAGGCAACGTTGTTGCTGAGCGCGAAGGTCTCGACGTTGTCCTGGTCGATCATGACGAGCGCGGACAGGAACCTGCGGCGGTTGCCGATCACCACGGCGTCGGTGATGAAGGGCGAGGCCTTCAACTGGTTCTCGATCGGAGCCGGAGCGACATTCTTGCCTCCCGAGGTAATGATGATGTCCTTGTGCCGGCCGGTAAGCCAGACGAAACCGTCGCGATCAATGTACCCCACATCGCCGGTATGGAGCCACCCGTCCTCGAAAGCGCGCGATGTCGCCTCCTCGTTGTTCCAGTAGCCCCTGAAGACGCAGGGCCCCCTGGCCAGGACCTCGCCCGACGGTCCGATCCTGATCTCGACGCCCGGAATGGCCGTGCCGACCGAACCGACGCGCTGTCTGGCCGGCAGGTTCATCGTCAGGATGCCGGTACTTTCGGTCAGGCCGTATCCCTCGAGCATGACGAGTCCGATGGCCCGGTACCAGCGCACGAGGTCGGGCGAGATCGGCGCCGCGCCGGTGAAGATGTGGCGGGCGCCGTCGAGCCCCGCCATGCGGCGCAGGTTGGCGAGGACCAGGAGGTCCCAGAAGAGGAAGGACACAGCGACAAGCACGGGCACGCGCTCTCCCCTGGAGAGAAAGCCGGCGCGCGCCTCGCCGCAGGCGATCGCACGCTCGAACGCCACGCGGCCCAGCGGCGAGGCCTCCCGGGCCATCACCCGCATCCGCGACTGGATCTTCTCCCAGACCCGGGGCACCGCCGCCATGAAGGACGGAGAGACCTCTCTCAGGTTGTCGAATACCGTCTCGCTGTTCTCGGCGAAGTTGACCACGGTGCCGGCGGCGATGGGCACGTAGACCGACATCATGCGTTCGAGAATGTGGCTCAGGGGCAGGAAACACAGCTGTTCGTCGCCCGCCCCGGCATCGACGATGGCAACCATCGCGGCGGCGGCCTGGAGGATGTTCTCATGGCTGATCATGGCGCCCTTGGGCGTGCCGGTCGTGCCGGAGGTGTAGATCAGGATCGCGACGTCGTCGGCACGGCAGGCGCGGGCTTCCCGTTCGAAGCGTTGCGGATCCCCGCGGTGCGCCTCCTCTCCGGCCGCCAGCAGTTCGTCGAGAAACAGCACCCGGTCGTCCTCGAAGGCGTGCAGCCCCTTCCTGTCGAAGACGATGCAGCGCAGAACACCGGGCACATCGGCGCGGATCTCGAGAAACTTGTCGAGCTGTTCGTCGTTCTCGACGAACATGAACCTGCTGGCCGAGTCGCCGAGCAGGAAGCGGACCTGTCCGGCGCTGTTCGTCGGATAGATGCCGCAGACGATGCCGCCGGCGCACTGCACGGCAATGTCGGCGCAGACCCACGCCCTGTTGTCCTCGGACAGGATGGAGACCACGTCTCCCCGTTCGAGGCCCAGATCGAGAAGGCCCATGGCGATCGCGCGCGAGGTCGCCAGGCAGTCCTCCCAGGTATGGTCCTGCCAGATGCCCAGGCGCTTCTCGCGATGCGCCGTGCGCCCGGACGAGGTGCGGCAGCGCTCGAGGAACCTCGCCGGCACGGTGTCTAGCGCCATGTCTTGCGGCGCTTCCATCGCCGTTCGCCGCGCAGGCCGCGATGGCCCGCGCCGAGGTAGAACTCCTGGATGTCCCGGCTTTCGGCAAGGCGCGCCGCCGGTCCCTCCATGACGATTCGCCCGGTCTCCATCACGTAACAGTCATCGGCCAGATCGAGAGCCGCCGCCGCATTCTGTTCGACGAGCAGCATGGTGAGCCCGAGCTCCACGCGCAGCAGCCCCAGGATCGAGAAGATCGAGCGGACCATGGCGGGCGCCAGTCCGAGAGACGGCTCGTCGAGCAGCAGCACCTTCGGCCGGGCCATGAGACCGCGGGCGATCGCGAGCATCTGCTGTTCACCGCCCGACAGCGTGCCGCCCTGCTGGTCGAGGCGTCGCCGCAATACGGGAAAGTGTCCGAACACCCGGTCCCTGTCGGCGGCAACGGCATCGTCGTCGCGGGTCCAGGCTCCAAGGGCGAGGTTGTCCGCGACCGACATCAGGGGAAAGATCTCCCGGCCCTCGGGCACATGGACGACGCCCCTGCGCACGATGGTCTCCGGTGCGAGCCGGTGGATGGTTTCTCCGGCCAGGAGGATTTCCCCGCGATCGCGGTCGAGGACCCCGGATATGGTCTTGAGCAGGGTGGTCTTGCCGGCGCCGTTGGCTCCGAGCAGGGCCACGATCCGCCCTTCGGCGACGTCCATGCTGACGCCGCGCAACGCCTGCACCGGACCGTATCGGCTCTCGACATTGCGGACCTGGAGAAGGGCGCCGGTCAACGCTCGAGGTCTTCCCTTGCGCCGAGGAATGCTTCCCGGACCATCGGGTGCGAGGCTATCACGGCCGGCGGTCCGGTGGCGACTGTCCGGCCGTCGGCGAGGACCAGGACACGGTCCGAGACCGCGGAGACGAGGCCCATGTCGTGCTCGATCATGACGACGGTGATGCCCCTGCGGCTGCGGATGTCCTCGATGCGGAAACGCATGTCCGCGGTTTCCTCCGGCGAGAGGCCCGAGGCCGGTTCGTCGAGGAGGATCAGGGAAGGAGCGATGGCGAGCGCCCTGCCGAGTTCCACGAGCTTGCGGATGCCGTAGGGCAGGCCGGAGACCGTCGTTTCGCGCCAGGCCTCGAGTTCGAGAAAGTCGATGATGTCCTCGACGGCGCGCCGGTGCCTCAGTTCGTCCCGGCGCACAGCGGGCAGGAAGAACAGCTGGGACAGGAAGGAGGTGCGCCGGTGGATGTGGCGTCCGATCAGGAGGTTCTCCAGGACCGTGGAGCGTTCGAAGAGGTCGATGTTCTGGAAGGTCCGGGAGATTCCGAGGCCTGCGATGCTCGATGCGGGCCGGTCGAGGATGCTCCTGCCTTCGAACAGCACGTCGCCGGTCTCGGGCGCGTGGAAGCGGGACACCAGGTTGATGAGCGAGGACTTGCCGGCGCCGTTCGGTCCGACGATCGAGAAGATCTCGCCGTTCCCGACGGCAAGCGACACGTTCTCCAGGGCGGTGATGCCGCCGAAGCGCAGCGTCGCGTTCCTCACCTCGAGCAGGCTCATCGCAGGCGCTCCGTCCTGAGATAGCTGCGCTGGCGGCGGAACATGCGGCGCCGCGCCAGCGGGAATAGCTCGAACCAGGCCTTCCACGCGGTCAGCCGGCCATGGATGCCTCGCGGCTCGAAGAGGACGATCAGGATGAGCACGATACCGAAGAGGCCGGTTTCGAGTCCGGGAACGACGACGTTCGTCTCCAGGACCACCGAGGCCGCGTCGCGCGCCATGGCGATGAGCTGGGGGATGCCGCCGACGACAAGCGCGCCGTACCAGGCGCCGTGAATCGACCCCATACCGCCGACGATGATCATCAGGAGCAGCTGGATCGAGATGATGACGGTGAAGGCCTCGTGGTTGAACGTATAGATGGCGTGTCCCATCAGCGCCCCCGCCCAGCCCGTCACCATGGTCGAAAGACCGAAGGCGACGGCCTTGGTGCGGGCAGGATCGATTCCCGTCGCCCGCGCCGCCATTTCGGATTCGCGCAAGGCCGCCATCGCCCGGCCGAGCGGCGCTCTCAGCAGGTTGGCGTAGCCCAGGGTGACGGCAACGGCGACGGCAAGGCAGAGCCAGTAGAAGCGGTCCGGAGTCGTGAAGCGGTCGATGCCGATTCCCGCGATCGCGATCGGCGCAGCGGTCATCCCGGCAATGCCGCCGGTCCACGGCTCGGCCAGGATGATGATGTCTTCGGTCAGCATCGACAGCGCCAGGGTCGCGATGGCGAGGTAGATGCCGTGGAGCCTGAGCGCCGGAACGGCCACGAGAACGCCTGCGAGACCGGTCAGCATGCCGGCAAGGAGAAAGGCGAGAGGGAAGGGGAGCGCGGCATGCGCCATCAGCAGGGCATGGGCGTAGCAGCCCACGGCGAGGAACACGGCGTGACCCAGGCTGACCTGCCCGGCGTGTCCGGTCAGGACCATCAGGCCCATGCCCGCGATGGCCCAGATCACGATCGTGGTCGCCTCGCCGATCATGAAGTCGTCGAGCAGGAACGGCGCCATGACCGCGACGGCGATGAGCAGGCCGTACTTGAATCCCGTCCGGCGGTCGCCGATCAGGCGGATGTCCTGGAGATAGCCGGTCTTGAACGCGACGTGCACGGCGTCAGGCCCTGCGTGCGCCGATCTGCGAAAAGAGGCCGTGGGGCCGCAGCAGGAGAACGAGGATCATCGCGGCATAGGGCGCGATCTGGGACCACCCGGAAGCGACGTAACGGGCGGCTCCCTGTTCCACCAGGCCGACGATGAGGCCGCCGGCGATTGCGCCGGGAAGGGAGCCGAAGCCGCCGATGATCGCGGCGGCGAAGGCCTTGATGCCGAGGAAGCCCGTGTTCGGATCGATCGCCGCCTTGCCGGCGAAGAGGATGCCGGCAATGGCCGCCGCCGCGCCCGACAGCGCCCAGGCCAGGCCGTGGATGTGCCTTACCGGAATCCCCATGTAGCAGGCAGCGAGCTGGTTCTGGCTCGTCGCCTGCGTCGCTCTGCCGAGAGTGGTCCGGTTGAAGAAGAGGATGAGGATGAGGGTCACGAGGACGGTCATGGCGATGATGACAAGTTCATCGAGGCCGAGCACGAGCCCGCCCGCATCGACGGTGATGCCGGCGAAGGGAGTCTCCAGGATCAGGGGGTCGTACCCCCAGACGAGTCCGGCGGCGAAACGCAGGACGAACCCCAGCGCGATCGTCACGATGACCACGGCCATCTGCGGCTGGCCGAAGAGGTGGCGCAGCACGGTACGCTCCATCAGCCAGCCCGCCCCCGCCATGACGATCACGGCGCCCAGGCAGGCCAGGGGAAACGGCAGCCCCAGGCGTTCGCTGTTGCCCAGTCCAAGGGCCAGGAAGGCGCCGAGCATCATCATGTCGCCCTGGGCGAAGTTGATCTGCTCGGTCACCTTGTAGATCAGGACGAATCCAAGGGCGATCAAGCCGTAGATGCAACCGTTCGCCAGGCCGCTTGCGACGAGTTGAAGGGAGTCCACAAGGCACCTACCGACGGTTTCCTATTGCCAGACGGCTCCCGCGACGCGCATGAAGTTTCCGCCCATGATCGCCGCGACGTCGTCCCTGGAGTACTGGCGGCGGAACAGCTCCTCGGCGAGATCCAGGATCTGCCAGGGCCCCGCGCAACTGATGCTGGGACGGTCGTACTGCGCTGGCGGCCAGTAGTCGGCGTTGCCTTCCAGCACCGATGCGAGGCCGTCGCCGTCCTCACCCTCGAAAGCGTAGTCCAGGCCGACGCCCACGTGCCGGGATCCCAGAAGGTTCACGTAGTGGTCGACGTGATCGGCCATCGCCGACGTGCTGATGTCGTTGTCGCCGAGGAAGATGCCGATGCCGACGATGCCGACCACGCCGTCCGTGGCGGCGCAGGCCTTCGCCTGGTCGTCGCGGATGTTGCGTTCGTGGTCGCGCAGGGCCCGGGCGTTGGAATGGGAGAAGATGCACGGGGCGTTCGACACCTCCATGGCTTCCATCGACGAGGTGTAGCTGGTGTGTGAGCAGTCGACGATCATCCCGAGGCGGTTCATCTCGCCGATCACGGCGCGGCCGAAATCGGTCAGCCCGATGTCCCGGTCGTGGCAGCCGCCGCCGGCAAGGTTGTTGCGGTTGTAGGCGACGAGCATCTGGCGCACGCCGAGATGATGGTACATCTCGACCATGTCGAGGGATCCGTCGAGCGCGTTCATGCCTTCGAGATCGAAGGTCACCGCGAGCCTGCCCGCTTGCCTGGCCCGGCGGATCCCGTCGAGAGAGGTGACGAGCTCGTAGCCGTCGCTGGCGAGGATCCAGCGGCGGAAGGCCGCGAGCGACCTGACCGAATCGCGCCAGTCCATCACGTCGTAGCCGACATTGATGCTGAGGTAGTGGACGCCGGCGTCCTTCCAGATCTGCAGCCTGGAAAGGTCGACGCCGGGATCGGGCCCGAAGCCTGCGTGGTCGTCCCAGATGATCTCGTCGCGAAAGAGCTGCTCGGCCGCCAGGCGCGGATTGTCGGGCATCCGGTCGTCACTCCTGCTGCATGCGCCCGGCAGCATAGCACCGCGGGATGCCGCCTGCGATGTCGCCGGTGTTCCATGGTACGTTGCCGGCAACGGCGGCCGGAAAGGGACGCGCGATCGTGGAACCGGCAGGCAGGGTGATCCCGGAGGACCTGATGGGCGAGGTGTGGCCGGCCGCCGAACCGGGAGCCGGACCGGCGGACCGCGGCTCGGCATCCATCGATGTCGATGGTCCGGTGGAGATCCGCTCCTTCCGGACGATCGTCGTCTCCTACACGGTCGGACGCTTCGGCCTCGACGACACCGGCGGCATCAAGATCGTCCAGCGTTTCGCCAACGACGGCGGCCGCTGGCAGACCGACGACGCCGCGGCCATGAACTACGTGACGGCGAAGGCCAGCAACGGCTGCCGCCTCCTGCTCGCGGTCGAACCAGGCGGCCATCAGAGGCCATGGAACCGCTCGCTGCGGATCGTCGTCACCCGTGGCTCCATGGCGTGCGGGGACCGGATCGAGGTCGTCTTCGGCGATCGCCGGGGAGGCTCGCCGGGGCTGCGCCTGCAGACGTTCGCTGAGCGCGCCCACGAGTTCCGGGTCCTCGTGGATGCGTGCGCCACCGGGCACTTCCTACCCGTGCCCGGCCGCCCCTGCGTCACCGTCGTGCCGGGTCCGCCCCGGTCGTGGATTGCCGTCCTTCCGACCTGGCGGCGGCCCGGGTCGCGCTTCGCCCTGTGCGTGAGGGCCGATGACCTGTGGGGCAATCCCGCCTTTCCGGCTCCGCGGCGCCTCCGGTTCGTCTCAGGCGACGGGATCGAGGGACTGCCGGACTCCGTCGCCTGGCCCGAGGGGCAGGGATTCCTGCGTCTCGACGGACTCGTGTGCGCCGGTGAGGGCCAGGTTGCGGTCGATGTGCTCTCCGGGGAGGGAGAGCTTCTCGCGAGGTCGAATCCGCTCATCGTGCGGAACGGTCCTCTGGAGGCCTTCTGGGGCGACCTGCACGGCCAGAGCGGCGAGACCGTCGGCATCGACCCGCTCGAGGACTACTTTTCCTTTGCGCGGGATCTCGCGTTCCTCGACGTGTGTTCCCACCAGGGCAACGACTTCCAGATCACAAACAGGTTCTGGCAGCGGATCAACGAGGTGACCGCCGCCGCCAACGTGGACGGGCGGTTCATCGCCATTCCCGGCTACGAGTGGTCGGGCAACACGTCCATGGGCGGCGATCACAACGTCTTCTTCAGGGAAGAGGGCCGCGCCATCCGGCGGTCGTCTCATGCGCTTCTTGCCGACCGCGGCGACCTCGACAGCGATGCCGCGACGTCAGGGGACCTCTTCCGCGCGCTGGCCGGGGAGGATTGCGTGCTCTTCGCCCACATCGGCGGGCGCCCGGCCGACATCGCCGAGGCCGACGGCCTGTCGCTGAGGACGGCCGTCGAGATCCATTCCAACTGGGGCACCTTCGAGTGGCTGATGGCGGAGAGCTTCGCCCTGGGCTACCGGCACGGTCTTGTCTGCAACAGCGACGTGCACAAGGGGCGGCCCGGCGCCTCGCATCCGGGCGCCGCGGAGTTCGGCGCCTACGGCGGCCTGACCTGCTTCCTGGCCGGCAGCCTCACCCGGGACGGCATCTTCGAGGCCCTGAGGGCGAGGCATCACTACGGGACCACCGGCAGCCGCATTCACATGGACGTCCGTGCGGAATTCGCGAATCCCGCCCGTCTCTTCGCCGGCGATCCCCGGCTGGGACCCGCCGCCTCCCGCATGGTCCGCGAGGCGATGATGGGCGACATCGTGGAGACCGCCGATCGCAGGGTCGCGCTCCATCTCGACATTGCGTCACCCTCGCCGGTCGTGCGCGTCGACGTGCTCAACGGCACGGACGTCGCGGCGAGCCTGCCCGGCTTCGCGGGCGGCGACGCCGACACGAGACTGAGGGTGCTGTTCCATGGAGCCGAGTACCGCGGGCGGGGGCGGCAGACGAGGTGGCGGGGCAGCCTGAAGGTGATGGGGGCCGCCATCAGGCGCTTCCACGCGGTCTGCGCCTGGAACCATGAGCGCCCGATGGGACCCCGGGGCGATGGCGAGGTGGTGTTCGACGTGCTGACGACCGGCAACTTCACCGGTTTCGACATCTGGCTCGACGCCTGGCGCGGCAGCGTCGAGCTCCGGACGGGACACGTCGCCGGCGTCATCGAGCTGGCATCGATCGGGGACGAGCCGCACCTCCTGGAGGCCGGAGGACTCGAGCGCGCCGTGTCGCTCACGCGCCTGCCGGAGGTCCTCGACGAGACAAGGATGACCGAAACCGCGGACGTCCCCCTCAATGACGGCGGTGACAACCCCCTCTGGGCAAGGGTCACCACCGAGGACGGCCACAGGGCCTGGTCGAGCCCTCTCTACCTCTTCCGGCTCGCCTGACGGACCCGCGACGGGCGGGGTGGATGGCCGCCGGAGATGCATGCGTCCATCCGGCCCACGGCGCGGCACGCCTCCGGGACCGGCGTCACGGTCTCGGTGTTGGAACCCCGATCACGAGATTCGCGAACCGGATCCAGATCGCTCCGGATTCGGAGCCACTTGCAAGACTCCTGTACTGCTTGAGCTCTGTTGGTGATTTCGAAGACGGGTGCCTGCCGTGTCCTGTTTCGCGATCCGAGGATCGGGCGATACGGATCGATGGCTTCGCGAGAGGTGCGAGGCCGGAAAGGCGCCCACCCGGCCGGTCATCCTCGATGAGGCGCCAAATGTCGGCCTTGGCCCTTCCTGCAAGGTCTCGCATGGGCCATGACGATACGCCATCAATATGATAGCAAACTTGGAAGCGAGGCGATGGCGACGATCAACGTGAGGCAGCTCGACGACGACGTGGTGGATCGCCTGCAGCGTCGCCCCTCGTCGAACAACCGCTCCCTGGAGGGCGTGGTGCGCCACATCCTCGAATGCGCATCCGACGATGACATGGCGGCGAAACGCGCCGCGTTCCTGGAGGCGTCGGACCGGCTGCGGGAAAAGACCAGGGGTCGCAAGCAGACCCCGGCGGAAGTGCTGATCCGCGAGGACCGCGACCACTTCCGATGCGCTTCGTTGTCGATGCGAGCGTGACGGTCAAGTTGCTGGTCGACGAGCCCGATTCGGATGCCGCGCGCACCGCGCCTGAGCTTCCGAGGTTGCCAATGCGCTGTGGCGCGAGGCGCGGCTGGATCAGATCGAGCGCGCCGATGCAGGTGCCGCCCTGGCCTGGCTGTCCGGCATGCCGCTGCGCTGGCACGACGATGAGACCGTCAGCGCGGACGCGGTTCGTCTGGCGCTGGTCCTCGACCATCCGGTGTACGACTGCGTGTATCTGGCACTCGCACACCGGATCGGTGCGACGGTGATGACGGGGGACCGCCGATTCGTGGCGACGGTTGCGCCGGCCGAGCATGGCGGGACCGTGGTGACGATGGCCGACTATGCCGGAACAGGTTGAGAACTTTTCGATCATGCCCCAGGCAGCGCCTGCAGGGCGGTTTGACAATGCCGAATCGCAGGGACAAGTCCGTTCCCGGAGACGCACGAGCCGGGGAGAGCGGCAGGCATGGGAGACAGGCCGCGCCGCCGCGGTCTCCGGTGGCGCGTCACGGCGCGTCGTCTGGCCCGGGTCGACGCATGATTCCGGCGCGGAAAACCGTCGCTTGAGGCAATGCCGTTCCCTGGGCCGATCACCGACAGGTCGAGCAGGACCTCATCATCGGTCGTGCGCTGGTGGAAATCTTCTGCGACGACATGCTGCGCGATGCGGTGCGGGTTCGTGGCGCGACGGCGTTCAACAAGCTGCACTTCCCGAAGCCGATACGCTACTGCGAGGACATCGACCTGGTCTGGACGTCCGGCGGACCGATCGGACCCGTTCTCGATCGACTGCGTGTCATCTTGGAACCGTGGCCGGGGCGAGCCAGGTTCGGTCAGAGTCCTGTCGCACCGAAGTTGCGCTTCCGGATCGATGCCGATGACGGTGGTGACGTGCCGATCCGGCTGAAGGTCGAGATCAACGCCCGCGAGATCAGGTCCTTCGACGACCCCGTGTCGTTGCCGTTGAAGATCGACAATCCCTGGTTCTCGGGCGAGGCGGCGGTATCGACGTATTCACGTGAAGAGATGCTGGCGACCAAGCTGAGCGCGTTGCTGCAGCGAGACCAGGGGCGCGACCTCTACGACCTCGCACACGCGTTGGAGGTCTTCGAGAATCTCGATGTCGCCGAGATGTTTGGACGGTATCTCGATCTCTCCGGCCAGGCGATGTCCCGGGCCCAGGCCCAGGAGAAGATGTTTGCCAAGCTCGCCAACCCGCGCCCCCTGCTGCCGGCTGCCCGGCGAGCCTTGGGGAAAGACACGGATCATGAAAGGACGCTTCGCAATTCGCTGGTGACGTTGGCGGCGCTCTCATCGCTGCCGATATCGAAATCGGCATACCGAATGGCGCGGCCACGCGGTCCGGCTTGCACTTGCGCCGCAGCACACTGACAGTCCATCTTCGGGCCCGGCGTCGTGAAACCTGCCGGACCGCGGGACCTGTGGCGGGCCGTTCGCGGCGTTCAGTCGTCCGCCGTGGCGCCGCCTTCCCTTTTTCTGCGGTCGATGAAGGCCGTGAGTTCCTCCCGGATGGCGGGGTCCATGGGCGGCTCCTCGTATTCCTCGAGGAGGCGGCGCCAAAGCGCGGCTGCCCGCTGCGTGGCGTCCCTGGCGCCGTCGGCCCGCCAGGTCTCCCAGTTCCTCCAGTCGGAGAGGACCGGCTCGTAGAAGGCGGTCTCGTAGCGTTCGAGGGTGTGGGCGGCACCGAAGAAGTGCCCGCCGGGGCCGACCTCCCGTATGGCGTCGACGGCGAGTTCGTCTGGCGAGAAATCCACCGGCTCCAGCGCCCTGATCATGGTCTGCACCATCTCGAGATCGATGGCGATCTTCTCGAAGGAGGCGCTCAGCCCGCCTTCCATCCATCCGAAACTGTGGAGCACCATGTTGGTGTGGCCCTGGACCGCGGCCCACAGAGACATGGCGCTCTCGTAGGTGGCCTGGGCGTCGGGCCAGTTGGAGGCGTTGACGACGGACGAGCGGTAGGGAAGGCGGTAGCGCCGCGCCATCTGGCCGCCGAGAAGGACGGCCTTGACGTACTCCGGAGTCCCGAAGGCCGGAGCGCCGGACTTCATGTCGACATTGCTGGTGAAGCCGCCGTAGACCACCGGCGCGCCGGGCCTCACCGTCTGGCAGAAGGCGATGGCGGCGAGCGCCTCGGCGTTCTGCTGGGTGAGCGCCCCGGCGATGGTGACGGGCGCCATGGCGCCTGCCAGGGTGAAGGGCGTGACGACGACGACCTGGTTGCGGCGGGCCATCTCGATCATGCCGAGCAGCATCGGGACGTCGAGCTGCAGGGGCGAATTGCAGTTGACGACGGTCCACAGGCTCGGCTCCGCGAGAAGCCTCGCATCGTCGATGCCCCGGGCGATGCGGACCATCTCGATGGCATCGAGGATCTTGCGCCTGCCCAGCGAATAGCCGAAGGCGATCTTGTCCGTGATCAGCAGCTGTTCGCCGACGATGTCGAGATAGCGGATGTCGGGGTGGACCTCGACGGGCTCAAGCATCGGCGTCGTGCCGTGGACCGCGTTGATGACCTGCGCGAGGCGCAGGAGCTTGCGGTAGTCCTCGAGATTGCCCGAGCGGCGCCCCCCCTCGATGTCGGCGATGTTCGGATTGCCCGCCACGGGAAGGAAGTTGATGTGGTTGCCGCCCATGATGCGGTTGCGCGCCGGATTGCGCGCATGGAGCGTCCACTGCGGCGGTGCGCGGCCGACGGCCTCCTCGATGAATCCCCGGTCGAAGCGGACTCTGGGGTCGCCGGGCGTGACGGCGGCACCGGCGGCCTTGAGGATCTCCCGCGCCTCCTCGAGAAGGACGTTGACGCCGATCTCCTCGAGTACCCGCATCGACGCATCGTGGACCGCCTCGATCTCGTCCCCGGCCGCGATGGCCATCGGCGGACAGGGATTGGTGACGGTCATCCAGGGAAGCTGCGGGACCTTCCGGGCGGTGGCCGATTCCCGCCTCCGCCCGGCAGCCTGCCTGCGCGATCGCCGCATCCTGGACATTCCCGCTGAAAACAAGGGAGCGCCAGCGGCCGGAACCGCTGGCGCTCCGCCTGGCTCCAAGGAGCGGTGACTAGGCCTTGCTCTCGTCGATCCAGACCTCTTCGTAAAGCCATCCCGCGCCGGCCGCGAAAGCGGCGCTGCCGTGGAAGTTCTGGATACGGGCCGTCGTCGCCTCGACGTAGTTCTTGAAGAACGGCAGGAACGAGCCACCGTCGTCGTGCAGCAGCGTGCACGCTTCGCAGTAGATCTCCTTGCGCTTGGCGTCGTCCGTCTCGAGGCGTCCCATGACGAGCAGTTCGTCGAAGCGCTCGTTGCACCAGAACGTCTCGTTCCAGGAACCGCCGCAGGCATGGGCGATCGTGAGGATCGCATCGGCGGTCGGACGGGAGTTCCAGCCGGTAACGCAGAACGGCACCTGCATCCAGGTATGGCTCCAGTAGCCGTCGTCGGGCACGCGGTTGAGCTCGATGGTGATGCCGGCCTCGCGTGCGTGCTCCTGGAGGATGACGCTGGCGTCGATGGCGTTCGAATCCGCCGCGTTCGAGACGGCGAGCTCGATCGACGTCAACCCGGTCTTGTCCCAGTGCCACTTGGCCTTCTCGGGATCGTAGTCGTGCTGGGGAATCTCGTGACAGTACGTCGGCAGGCCCGGGTTGACCGGGAAGTCGTTTCCGATCCGGCCGTGGCCGACCACCACGCTGTCGACGACGACATTGCGGTCGACGGCATGCTTCATCGCGAGACGCAGGTTGAGATCGTTGGTCGGAGCCCGGTCGACGGCCATGATCCAGGAGAACCAGGAGCCCGAGGGAGTCGAGTGGACCCGAACGGCGGGGTTCTGCATCAGCAGGTTGGCGACGCGCGGCTCGATGTTGAAATCGAAGTCGATGTCGCCGGACTGCAGGGCGCTGGAGCGTGCCGCGTTGTCGGGAATCCCCTGGGTGACGAACGTCGAGACATGCCCGGCATCGGGGTTCCAGTAGTTCCCGTTCTTCTCGGTGATGGACGCCAGTCCGGGCGTGTACTCCACGAGCTTGTAGGGACCGGTGCCGGCGACGGCATCGCCGTCCTTCCAGCCTTCCGGGACGATCGACGTGTGGTAGTCGTGGCCGAGCGTGACCGGAAAGTCCGCGTTGCCGGAATCGAGCGTGATCCTCACGACATTGGGGCCGTCGGCCTGCATGTCGACGATCGGGGCGAGGAGCGGCTTGGAGGGCGATTCGGAGCCTTCCTTGATGTGCTCGTTCAGGGAATAGATGACGTCGGCGGAGGTCAGCGTCTTGCCGTTGTGGAACTCCACCCCCTCGCGCAGCTTGAACGTCCACGTCGACGCCTGGTCGCTCGCTTCCCATTCGGTCGCGAGGTTGGGCACGACATTCATGTCGCGGTCGAGGTTGGTGAGGCGGTTGTAGACCTGGTAGGCGCGCTGGATGTCCGTGCTGTTGGTCATCTTGGTCGGATCGAAGGTCTCTTCCGCACCGGTGTACTCGGTGCCGACATTGACCTCGCCGCCCTTGATGGGTGTTTCGGCAACGCCCGCGGTGGTCAGCATGGCGGTCGCGGCGGTCACGCCGACGCCGAGCGCACCGGCGCGGCCGATGAACTCGCGGCGGTCGATTCGGCCGACCCTGACCTCGCCGATCATCCAGTCGAGTTGTTCCTTGCTCATGATACGCTTCCCCTGTTCAAGTCTTGTTTCACCCATACCGCAGGGTATGTGTCTTGCGGTCAGGGTAGTATGATCCGCGGTGCGAAGGAAGCGTGACGCGCTCCCTGCCGCGGGCGGCAGCGGACTCCCCGGCTCAGGAACGGCTTGCGATCCTGTCGGCGAGGAGGCAGAGGATCTCGAACATGAACGTCGCGCCGACGAGGGCGGTGCCGCCGGAGGGATCGAAGGGGGGCGCGACCTCGACGACGTCGCCACCGACGAGATCGAGGCCCTGGAGCCCCCTCACGACCTGCTGGGCCTCGCGGGTCGTCATGCCGCCGATCTCCGGCGTGCCGGTGCCCGGCGCGAAGGCCGGGTCGAGACCGTCCACATCGAAGCTGACGTAGGTCGGACCGCTTCCGGCGACACGCCGCGCCTCCTCGATGACGGCCTTCGGCCCGATCTCGACGAACTCCTCCATGGTGATGATCCGCATGCCGCTCTCCTCGGCGAACGCCAGGTCGCCGGAACCGTAGATCGAACCGCGGATGCCGATCTGGACCGTGCGCTGCGGGTCCAGCAGGCCTTCCTCCACGGCGCGGCGGAACGGTGTGCCATGGGTGTAGGGATTGTCCCCGAAGTAGCGGTCGTTGGTGTCGCTGTGGGCGTCGAAATGAACCATGCCCACGGGCCGCTCCCCGGCGATCGCGCGCATGATCGGCAGGGTGATCAGGTGGTCCCCGCCGGCCGAGAGCGGAAGGACGCCCGCCGCGTGCACCCTGCGGTAGAACGTCTCGATGCGGGCGAGCGAGTCCATGAGGTCGATGGGATTGACGGGGCAGTCTCCCAGGTCCGCCACCTGGGCGAGGTCGTAGGGCGCCAGCCTGCTGACATGGTGCACCTTGCGCATCAGGCTGGACTGGTTGCGGATCTCGCGGGGTCCGTGGCGGGCGCCGGCCCTGTTCGTCGTGCCGCCGTCCCACGGGACGCCGATGAGCGCGATGTCGAGGCCTGCCGGCTCTCTCGTGTGGGGCAGGCGCATGAACGTCGGGATGTCGCCGAAGCGCGGAACGACGGACGCGTCGACGGGTTGATTGCGGCTCGGGGGCATGCCGCCTTCTCCTCGATTGCTCGCGCCACCTTGGTCCGGCCAGCCGGGGAGCGCAAGGTGGTCCGCCTTGATTAGCGAACGGGTGTCGGGCCAGAGTCGCCCTCCCACGGGCAAGGCGGGCAGGAGCGATGAGCGGCGGACACGAGACCATCAGGTACCTTGCGAGCGACATTCCGAAGTTCCCGCACTCCGGTCTCGCCGCGATCACCGCGGACCTGTTCGGGATCGAAGGCGAATGCCGCCCCCTCGACTCCGACCGGGACCAGAACTTCCTCCTCGTCCGCGGGTCCGACCGCTTCATTCTCAAGTTCCACCATCCCGACGAGGACGAGGCGGTCGTCGACTTCCAGAACGCCGCGCTGGCCCACATCGCCGCCACGGCGCCGGAGATCCGCGTGCCGGCCGTGATTCCGGCATCGAACGGCGGCGCCCTCGTCCGGGTGAGGGCGCCCGATGGACGGGAGAGCATCGTGCGTCTCCTCACCTTCGTTCCGGGTACCAGCCTCGAAGACCTGCCCTCGAGCAGACGGCAGCGACGCAACCTGGGCGCGCTGGTGGCGCGCCTCGACATCGCGTTGCAGGGATTCTTCCACCCCGCCGCGGTGCACGCCATGGTGTGGGATATCCACCAGGCGCCGAAGCTGCGTCTTCACACCGGCGACATCCGCGGCAGCGCGGAGCGCCGCCTGACCGAAGAGGTTCTCGACCGTTTCATCGAGCGCATCGTGCCCCGCTGGCACCGTTTCCGCAGCCAGGTGATCCACAACGATGCCAACCGCGGCAATGTCGTCGCCGACGAGGCGAGTCCGGACGATCCCGACGGCATCATCGATTTCGGCGACATGATGTTCGGGCCCGTCGCCGCCGAGTTGGCGCTGGCCTGCGATCACTACGCCCATGACGCGGCGCGCCCCATGGAGCAGTTCATCGACGTGGCCGGCGGCTTCGACGCCGTGCTGCCGCTCAAGGAAGACGAAGTCGACGCCCTCTTCGAGATGATCGCGGCGCGCCTGGCGATCGCCGCGGTCATCGTCGCCCACCGCGCCGTGGCCCGCACCGGGTCGCCGCCCTACCTGCCGGGATACGACGAAGCCGTCTTCGGGGCTCTCGACACCCTGTGGTCGCTGGGTCCCGGGGCCGGCACCGAACTCTTCCGCGACGCCCTTCGATTCCCGGCGCGCTGTCCGAAGGGCACGGTATCGACGCCTGAATCGGACCGCCTCGACAGCGAGATCGAGCGGCGGCGGACCTATCTCGGCCGCAACCTGACGCTCTTCTATCGCAGGCCCCTGCATCTCGAACGGGGGAAGGGCGCCATCCTCTACGACGCCAACGGGCGCGCCTTCGTCGACGCCTACAACAACGTCGCCAGTGTCGGCCACTGCCATCCGCACGTGGTCAACGCCGTGTCGCGCCAGGCCGCGGCGCTGGGCACCAACACGCGCTATGTCTACCGCGTCCTCGCCGACTACGCCGAGAGGCTGCAGACGACGATGCCCGATCCCCTCGCGTGCTGCATCATGGTGAATTCCGGGAGCGAGGCCAACGACATCGCCTGGAGGATGGCGACCGTGCTGACCGGCAAGCGCGGCGGGATCGTGATGGAACACGCCTACCACGGCATCACCGAGGCGATCAGCCACCTCTCGCCGGAGGATCCCGACAGCGTGGCGCCCCATGTCCGCACCCTGATGTCGCCCGATCCCTACCGCGGGCCCTTCGGCCCCGGGGAGCCTGATCTCGCGGCGCGCTATGCCGCCGACGCCGACCGGGCGATCGGCGAGCTCGACGGGACCGGCTTCGGCACGGCCTGCTTCATGGTCGACACGTCGTTCTGCTCCAACGGCATCCCGGACGTGCCGGCGGGATATCTTCCCGGGGTTGCCGACCGGGTGCGCGCGGCGGGCGGCATGATCGTCGCCGACGAGGTCCAGTACGGATTCGGCCGGCCCGGCACGCACATGTGGGGTTTCCAGTACCATGACATGCGGCCTGACATCGTGACCCTGGGCAAGCCGGTCGGAGACGGGTTTCCTCTCGGCGTCGTGGTGACCAGCGCATCGATTCTCGAGGAGTTCAGCCAGGCGACCGGCCTCTTCAGCACCTTCGGCGGCAACCCCGTCGCCTGTGCCGCGGGCATCGCCGTGCTCGATGTTCTCGAGCGCGAGGACCTCCTCGAGAACGCGAAGTCGACCGGCGCCTACCTCAAGTCCGGCCTCCGGGGCCTGATGCCCCGCCACGGGATGATCGGCGACGTGCGGGGTCACGGCTTCGTGACGGGCGTCGAGATCGTGACGGACCGCGCCACCAGGCAGCCCGATCCCCGGCGCATGGTGGAGGTCCAGAACCGGATGCGCGAACTCGGCGTGCTCGTGGGGCGGGAAGGCCACTTCGGCAATGTCTTCAAGATCCGGCCGCCCATGGTGTTCAGCCGGAGCAACGCCGACGCCCTGGTCGACGCCATGGACCGGGCGATGAACGAACTCGAGGGATGACGCCATGTTCAGCCACATGACCCTGGGTACCAGCGACCTTGCCGCCGCGGTTGCCTTCTACGATGCCGTTCTGGCGCCGCTGGGCATCGTGCGGAAGTTCTTCTCCCCCGATCACGGGTATGCGGGCTACGGCCCGTCCGCGGGAGGAGCCGGGCTCTTCATCTGCCGCCCGTACGACGGCGGGGAGGCGACGGCCGGCAACGGGACCCACGTGGCCTTCCTGGCGCCGGACCGGGCGGCCGTTGACGCCTTCCATGCCCAGGCTCTCGCCCTTGGCGCCGCCGACGAGGGCGCTCCGGGACCACGGCCGCACTACCACGAGCACTACTACGGGGCCTACGTGCGCGATCCCGACGGCAACAAGCTGCAGGCCTGCTGCCACGACCCGGGCTGACCGTTTCCGCTCAGGCGCTTTCCCGAAAGCCGCCCTGGGCCTCGACGAGGTCGAGAATGGCTTCGATGTCGGCGGTGCCGGCGCACGGCCTCGCCGACGCCAGGGTGAGCATGCGCCGCCAGGCGCGGGCGCCCGGCCGGCCGTGCCAGAGGCCGAGCATGTGGCGCGCCATGCGCGGCAGCGGAACGCCCTCGGCAAGCTTGCGGTCGAGGTAGGGCAGCCAGGCCCTGACGATCTGCGGGCGGTCCGGCACCGCTTCCCGGGAACCGAACAGTGCGCGGTCGGCCGCCGCGAGGACATAGGGCGTGCGGTAGGCCGCACGCCCGATCATCACGCCGTCGACATGCTCGAGATGGCAGGCCGCTGCGTCCAGGTCGCCAATTCCTCCGTTGATGACGATGGCAAGTTGCGGGAAGCGGCGCTTCGCCTCATGGACGACATCGTGGCGCAGGGGCGGGATCTCGCGATTCTCCCTCGGCGAAAGGCCCTTGAGAAAGGCCTTGCGGGCATGCACGATGAAGGTCGTGCAGCCGCTCCCGGCGACGGTGCCGATGAAGTCCGGCAGCGCCGCCTCCTCGTCCATGCCGTCGATACCGATGCGGCACTTGACGGTCACCGGCAGCGATACCGCATCCTGCATGGCGTGCACACAGGCGCCCACCAGGACGGCGTCGGCCATCAGGCAGGCGCCGAAACGGCCGGACCGGACCCGGCTGCTCGGGCAGCCGACATTGAGATTGATCTCGTCATATCCGAAACCCTCGCCGATCCTCGCCGCCTCGGCGAGGGTTCCGGGGTCCGAGCCGCCGAGCTGGAGGGCGACGGGGTGTTCGACGTCGTCGAACTCGAGGAGGCGCCGGCGCTTGCCATGGATCACCGCGTCGGCGACGATCATCTCCGTATAGAGAAGGGTGTGCCTCGTGATGCACCTCAGGAACGCGCGGTCGTAGCGGTCGGTGCAGTCCATCATCGGCGCCACGGACAGCCTGGAGCGGTCCTCCCTGTCCTGCATCGCTCTTCCGTCCGGCCGTTCCGCCCGCGCCCATTGTACGGGCGGTTGCAAGGGTCCCCTCAGAAGCGGCCTTGATCCTCGGCGATCGGGGGCCACATAGGGGTCATGCCGGGCGAGCGGACGAAGCGGAACGGAAGATGACAGGGAACCAGTCCCTCTGGCACGGCACGACCATTCTCTCGGTGCGCTGCGGCCGCCAGGTGGTGGTGGCCGGCGACGGCCAGGTGTCCATGGGCGAGACGGTGGTCAAGGGCAACGCGGTCAAGGTCCGCCGCCTCGGCGCCGGCAGGATCCTTGCCGGCTTCGCCGGAGCGACGGCCGACGCCTTCACCCTCTTCGAGAGGCTCGAGGAAAAGCTCGAGCGGCATCCAGGCCAGCTGGCGAGATCGTGCGTCGAGCTCGCCAAGGACTGGCGCACCGACCGTTACCTCAGGCGCCTCGAGGCCCTGATGGCCGTGGCCGATTCCTCGGTGTCGCTGATCGTGTCGGGCACCGGCGATGTCCTGGAGCCGGAGGACGGGCTGATCGGTATCGGCTCGGGCGGCAACTACGCCCTTGCCGCGGCCCGCGCGCTGCTCGGGGTCGACGGCCTGTCGGCCGAGGATATCGCGCGCCGCAGCCTGGAGATCGCCTCCGGAATCTGCATCTACACCAACAGCTGTGTCACGCTGGAAGTCCTGGATGCGGGGTGACCCCCGCATGTCCCGGCCCGGCCCGTGCCCGAGGTCCCGATGACGTCCTTCTCTCCCCGCGAGATCGTTTCCGAACTCGATCGCTTCATCATCGGCCAGGTCGATGCCAAGCGCGCCGTGGCGATCGCGCTGCGCAACCGGTGGCGCCGGCAGCAGCTGCCCGACGATCTCAAGGAAGAGGTCCTGCCGAAGAACATCCTGATGATCGGGCCCACCGGTGTCGGCAAGACCGAGATCGCGCGGCGGCTCGCGCGCCTTTCCAACGCGCCGTTCCTCAAGGTCGAGGCCACGAAGTTCACGGAAGTCGGCTACGTCGGGCGCGACGTCGAGCAGATCGTCCGCGACCTTCTCGAGACCGCGATCACCAGGACCCGCGAGGACATGCGCAAGGCGGTCGAGGCGAAGGCGGAGCTCGCGGCCGAGGAGCGCGTCCTCGACGCCCTCGTCGGCGACAAGGCGAGCGCCGAGTCCCGCCGCAAGATGCGCGACCGGCTGCGCAAGGGCGAACTCGACGACAGGGACGTGGAGCTGCAGCTCCAGGATCCGGCGTCCTCGACGCTTCCCACATTCGACATCCCCGGCATGCCGGGCACGCAGATGGGAATGCTCAATCTCAGCGACGTGTTCGGCAAGGTGCTCGGAAACCAGACGCGCCCGCGGACCATGAAGGTCGGCGAGAGCCACGGGTTCCTGATGGCCGAGGAGTCGGACAAGCTTCTTGACGAGGAGACGGTGACGAGGACGGCGATCGAGGCGGTGGAGCAGAACGGCATCGTCTTCATCGACGAGATCGACAAGATCACGGCCAGGAACGAGCGCGTCGGCGCCGACGTCTCGCGCGAGGGCGTCCAGCGCGACCTGCTGCCCCTGATCGAGGGAACGACGGTGGCGACGAAGCATGGTTCGGTGAAGACCGATCACATCCTCTTCATCTGCTCGGGCGCCTTTCACCTCGCCAAGCCGTCGGACCTGCTCCCGGAACTGCAGGGGCGGCTGCCCAACAGGGTCGAGCTCCAGGCGCTGGACCGCGGCGATTTCAGGCGCATCCTGACCGAGCCGGAGAACAGCCTGATCATCCAGTACACGGCCCTGCTCGACACCGAGGACGTCACCCTCGAGTTCAGGGAGGACGCCATCGACACGCTCGCGGACCTCGCGGCGAAGATCAACGAGACGGTGGAGAACATCGGCGCCCGGCGCCTTCACACCGTGATGGAAAAGCTCCTCGAGGAGATCAGCTTCACGGCTCCCGACCGCAGCGGCGAGACCATCGTCATCGACGCCGCCTTCGTCGACGAAAGGGTCGGCGACCTTGCCCGCAACACCGACCTGGGGCGCTTCATCCTGTAGGACGGGCGGTCCCGGGCGCCGCAGGGTCGATGAAGGTGCGGCCGATCTCCCGGGCCTCGCGGAGCATCCCGGCGGCCCACTCGCCGCCGTCGGTGGAGTGGTGCAGGAAGACGAAGGCGCCGTCCTCGATGCCGCAGAACTCGAAGAGGCCGGTGACGATCTCGGTCTCGATCGCCGTGTCGTGGCCCCGCTTGGCATAGCCCTCGGCGTCGGAGGCCGAGAGGCCGACGGCAAGGGCCTTGCGGTGGCCGAGCCTGGCGCCGCCGTAGGCGTAGTCCTTGTTCCACACGCGGTCGATCCAGCCCTTCATCATGGCGGGAAACGACCACCACCAGATGGGAAAGACGAGGATGATCGCCTGGTTGCGCTCCATGCGGGCGATCTCCTCCCTCACGGCGGCGCTGTAGACCTTGTCCTCGGACTGCCAGTCCGGCTCGTCCTCGGGCCCCAGCACGGGATCGAACCCCTCGGAGTAGAGATCGACGACCTCGGGCTCGTGGCCGGCCTCGACGAGACCGGCGACCACCTCGCCGGCCACCTGCGCGGTGAGTGAATCCCGTCTGGGATGAGAGAAGACAACGAGTACGTTCATGAGGGCTCCTCAGGGCTGGCGCGGGTGGCGCGGCCGAGACTCCGCGCGACCCAGAGGCGGGTGAGCTTCTCCTGCACGCCGTTCTGGGCGAGGCGCTCGGAGAGGGCATCGAAGTCGACGCGGTCCATCGGCTGGTCCTGGTTGAAGCAGGAGAACACCGGTTCCGACCGCCTGCCGGTCCCGGGGTCGACATGCGGCTGCAGGCACTGGGCGCAGACTTCCTTCATCATGCACTGCATGGGGCTGTTGATGGATGCGATCGCCACGTGGCCGTCCTTCAACCAGGGTTTGAGAACGCCGCCGCGGGCGGCCTTGACGGCCGCCATCATGCGGTCCGAACCGATGGCGACGATGCGGTCGATCTCGGCAAGATCGATGGCCGTCGGCCCGAGCCGTCCCTCCTGCCAGGCGACGAGGGCGTCGATCACGTTGCCCACGCAGCTGCGGTCCTGCGGCCTTGAGGCCGGCAGTCCCGGCGCCTCCTCGCAGGCCCAGATCACCGCATCCGCCGCCGCCTCGATCTCGGCCGCCTTGTAGCGGTCGATCATCGTCCTGTAGCCGGCGACATAGAGGACCCTCGCGCCGGCGGCGCGCATCGCCTGCCCGATGGAGAAGAGAACCGCATTGCCCAGTCCGCCGCCGACCAGCAGCACGGTGCCTGACGACGGTATCTGCGTGGGACTGCCGGTGGGGCCCATGAGGACGACCGGTTCGCCAACCTCGAGACGGGCCATCAGGTCCGAGGAGCCGCCCATCTCGAGGCCGATCACGCTCACCCGTCCGCTGCCCGCCTCGACGCGCGCGCCGGTCATCGCCAGGGGCTCCATCGCCAGCAGCGTGCCGTCGTGCCCCCGGAGCGCCGAGCTCTCGTAGTTCTGCAGCCGGTAGAACTGCCCGGGCCGGAAGGCGGCGGCGGCGGCCGGGGCCTCGACCTCGACCTCGACGATGGTCGGCGTCAGCCGCTCCACCCTCGTGACCCGGGCGATGAGGTCGCGGTCGAGCCGTTCCAGGAAGGCCTTTTCGTCGCCCGCGGGCGCCGTCGAGAGGCGGTCCAGAAGGGCCGAGATGACCGGCCAGGCGCGCTTGGCGCCGCCCATGGCCCTGACGACGTTTCCGGCGAAGCCGGGATGGAGATCGCCGTGAAAGCTCGCACCCCGTCCGTCGTCCCTCAGGTGCATCAGGATGTCGGTGCGTTCCGGCTTGGCGCTGCGTTCGGGCACGACCTTTCTGCCGTCCTCGTCGAGGGCCTGGAAGTACGCGCCGTCGAGCCCCGGCACGTCCGATTCGCGTGCAAGCACCGTGTTGGGACGGGTTCCCGCAGCGACGAGGAGGGCCCGGGCCTCCAGGAGATGTTCGCGGCCGTCGCCATCGGCGAGACGCACGCCTTCGACGTGGCCGAAGCGGTCGGTGTCCACGGCCACCGGCTGCAGGCCGGGGGCGAAGCGGATGCCCTCCTGCAGGGCAAGCGCCACCTCCTCGTGGTTGAGGCGATAGCTGGGCGCCTCCTTGAGGTCGCGCCGGTAGGCGATGGTGACGCCGCCCCAGGACTCGAGGAGCGCGTGGAAGTCGGGTTCGCGGTTCTGCGCCGCGGCCTTCGTTCTCTCCGCGGCGATGGCTTCGGCATGCTCGAGAAACGTGTCGGCGATGCCGCACTCCTCCTCGCTCCACGAGCGGCGGACCTCCCCGTGGCCGGACTCGCGCACCAGCGTGGCGTAGCGGTCCCTGAACTTCTCGACCTGGCGGGGATAGTAGGCGAGGGCTTCGGTGGCCGTGTCGATGGCCGTCAGTCCGCCGCCGATGACGACGGCCGGCAGGCGAAGCTGGAGATTGGCGACGGACACCCGCCGCGCCGCCCCGGTCAGCTGCAGCGCCATCAGGAAGTCGGACGCCATGCGCACGCCCCGGGCGAGTCCGTTGGGCATGTCGATGGTCCGCGGACGCCCGGCGCCGGCGCAGTGGGCGACATGGTCGAAGCCCATGGCGAAAGCGCCCTCGAGGGTGATGGCGCCGCCGAAGCGCACGCCGCCGTACATGCGGAAGCCCTGCCGGCGTTCCAGCTGCAGGCGTATCAGCTTGAGGTAGTTCTTGTTCCAGCGCACCGTGATGCCGTACTCCGCCACGCCGCCGAAGCCCGCCATCACCCGGTCGTCGAGGGATTCGTGGAGTTCGTCGACGTCGCGCACCGGCCGGAACGGCCTGCGGCGTCCCGCGGAGTCGATTCCCGAAATCTCCGGGTCGAGGGGCTCGATCTTGAGGCCGTCGACGATCACCACCGTGTGCCCGTCGTTGAGGAGGTGGTGGGCGAGGTTGACGCCGGCGGGACCCGTGCCGACCACCAGCACGCGCCGTCCGCTGGGCGCGCGCGGCACGGGCCGGGAGAGGTTGAGGGGATTCCAGCGCGACAGGAGGCTGTAGATCTCGAATCCCCACGGCAGCGCCAGCACGTCCTTGAACGTGCGGGTCTCGATCTGGGGAATGTCCACGGGGTCCTGCCGCTGGTAGATGCACGCCTTCATGCAGTCGTTGCAGATGCGGTGGCCGGTGGCGGCGCACAGCGGGTTGTCGATCATGACGACGGCAAGCGCGGCGAGACCGTATCCCCGGGCCTTGAGGAGGTTCATCTCGCTGATCTTCTCGTCGAGCGGGCATCCGGTGAGGGGAACGCCGTGCGCCGACGTGCGGAACGATGCGCCCGATTTCTCCTTGAGGCCTCCCGAACAGCTGTCCTTTCCCTGGTTGTGGCAGAAGATGCAGTAGTTGGCTTCGCCGAGCGCCCTCTCGAGGGTCATGCCCTCGTCGGTGAGAGCGAAGCCGTCCCTCGTGCGACGGTCTGCGGGGGGTGCGGCCAGCGCGTTGACGCTATCGACCGTGGCACTGGCCAGGGGCACGAGGCGGTCCGGGTCGACGCGGCCGGGAAGATGGAAGAGGGGGCTTCCGCGATAGCGTCGGCGGCCCTCCCGGGAGAGGGACGCCCAGGCGGCAAAGCGCGCGGCGCATTCGAGCTTCCCGGCGTTCGACTCCTCGTCCTCGAGCCAGCCCAGGACGGTTTCGGCGAAACCCAGGTCGTCGAATGCGCCGCCCAGGTGCGCCTCGACGTCCCTGAGGAGTGCTGCACCGTCGACACGATCGATCTCGGCCGCCGGGATGGCCCTGGACGACTTCCGGCGGACGAACTGCAGCCTGCAGCGCCAGATCGGGTCGAGGCGGCGGCAGTCCCCGCGCTGCCCCGCGAGGTCGCCGGCAATTCCGAAGAGGGCGGCAACGAAGTCCTCCACGAAGGGGCCGAGGTCCGTCAGGAGATCCGAGTGATCCTTCGCGGCCAGGGCCTGCGGGTCCGAGCGCCCCGCCAGCAGGCGCCCGGCGAGGGTCCCGTCGTGGCGCTGCAGCGCGTCCATGAAGGCGCGGTCCAGCGCGAGCAGCCCCTCGCGGTCGTAGAGATCCGCGAAGGTAAGGCCGTGACCGAGGGAAAGACCGTCCATCGAGAATCCGTGGCTGTGGAAGGCTCGGCACGGGTTTAGTGAACCGGACCTCAAATGGGAAGCGGAACATGAGCGGCGGGCCGGGTTGCGGCGGCCCGGCCGGATTTCTATCGTGGGCTGTCATGGACGGGAAGGAGTCGGTCATGGCGTCAGTGTCCGCAAGGACGCGCCCGCGTGTCCTCCTGCCGGGGATCCGCCGCCTGCCGCCCGGGACGGAGCGCTACGCGGTTCCCGCCGCGGGCTCCGTGGTGCTTCGCATCCTCGCCGGCGACACCCTGAAGGTCGTCAATACCGAGGGCGGCCAGGTGTGCGAGATCGTGGCCATCGACGCCGCGGGCCGGGAGGAACCGGGAATCCTCGGCGCAACGGACGACGGAGCGGCGGCGGGCCTGCGGGCCATGCTGGCCGACGGCGGCGAGGCGGGCCGCGAGCTTGTCGACACGCTGGCGCGCAAGGGCGCTCCGTCGAGGTTCGCCCGCGCGATCCGCTTCTTTTCTCCCGAGACCCCTGCGGCGGCCGGGAGGAGCTTCGCGGCAGGCGAGGACGGCATCGTCGTGGTGGCGGCGCCCGGTTCGCCCATGGAGGTCTCGGAGCAGACTCCGCCGACCTCCCTCGAGCTCTTCGTCACCCGCGCCGATCCCTCGGAGGCGGCCTCGAGGAACCTGCCCGATCCGCTGGCCGATCCGCGCCACGAGCACCGCATCGCCGCCGGCGAGGCCCACGCCTACGAGGTCCGCGAGGGCGAGTACATCCAGGTCCTCGACGTCGAGGGCCGCGAGTGCTCCGATTTCCAGGCGCTGTCGCTGGCCGGTCTCGACCGCGGCCTCGAACGCGACATCGATCCCACGGCGACCCGGGTCCTCAACGGCGCGGCCTATCCCGCCCCGGGGCTCTTCTCCAAGCTCTTCGACGCCGACCTCCAGCCGTCGATCGAGATCGTCCAGGACACGGTGGGCCGCCACGACAGCTTCAACTTCGCCTGCACCGCCAAGTACTACGACGACGTCGGCTATCCCGGGCACCCGAACTGCACGGACAATTTCAACGCCGAACTGCGCGATTACGGCGTCGCCCCGAGATCGGGCTGGCAGGCGATGAACTTCTTCTACAACACCCTGCTCGACGACAACTACCAGATCTACCTCGACGAACCCTGGTCGAGGCCCGGCGACTACGTGCTGTGCCGGGCGCTCAGGGATGTCGTGTGCGTCAACTCGGCCTGTCCCGACGCGATCGATCCCGCCAACGGCTGGAACCCGACCGACATCCTGGTTCGCGTCTATCCCAGGGACAATGTCTTCAGGAAAGCGATGGCGGTGAGAACCATGCCCGACTCCGATCCCCAGATGACCAGGGACACCGGCTTCCATTCCCGCACCTCGGCGCTGACCCGTAGCTTCACGGAGTACAACGGCTTCTGGATGCCCGCGCATTTCACGAACCACGGGGCCATCGCCGAGTACTGGGCCTGCCGGGAGCGCGTCATCGCCATGGACCTTTCGGCCCTGCGCAAGTTCGAGATCACGGGCCCCGATGCCGGCGAGCTCATGCAGAGGACCCTGACGCGCAACGTCAGGCGCATGGCCGACCACCACGTCGTCTATTCGGCGATGTGCTACGACCATGGCGGCATGATCGACGACGGTACGCTCTTCCGTCTCTCCGAGACGGGATACCGCTGGATCGGCGGCACCGATTTCGGAGGAGAGTGGCTGCGCCGCAAGGCCGGGGAATGGGATCTCAACGCCCTCGTGCGCAGCTCCACCGACCAGCTTCACAACCTCGCCGTCCAGGGCCCGAGGAGCCGGGAGCTGCTGGGCGGCATCGTCTGGACCGCACCCGCCAATCCCCGGGTCGACGAGATCGACTGGTTCCGCTTCACCGTCGGCCGCATCGGCGATCACAACGGCCTTCCGGTGGTGGTCTCGCGGACCGGCTACACCGGTGAGCTCGGCTACGAGGTCTGGTGCCACCCCCGGCACGCGGCCGATGTCTGGGACGCGGTCTTCGAGGCCGGGGAACCCCTGGGCATCGCGCCTCTGGGTCTCGAGGCGCTCGACCTCCTGCGGATCGAATCGGGACTGGCGTTCGCCGGCCAGGAGTTCGACGACGAGACCGATCCCTTCGAGGCGGGAGTCGGCTTCACCGTGGCGCTGAAGTCGACGGATGAGGACTTCGTGGGGCGGCGGGCGCTGGAACGGCGCAAGGCCCATCCCCGGCGCAGGCTCGTCGGGCTCGAACTCGAGGGCAACGAGGCGGCGGCGCACGGTGACGGCCTGCATGTCGGACGGGCGCGCGTGGGGGTCGTCACGAGCGGCATGAAGTCGCCGCTTCTCAACCGGAACATCGCGCTCGCACGCCTCGACGTGGAGTACGCGGCACCCGCAGACGAGGTCGAGGTCGGCAAGATGGACGGCCACCAGAAGCGCATCCCGGCGAGGGTCGTGCCGTTTCCCTTCTACGATCCGAAGAAGGAGCGGCCGCGCTCCTGAGCCGGTCACGGCGTTCCGTCGATCAGCCCCTGCAGGCGCCCGAGGATCACCCCGGCGGTGATGTCCGCCCTTCCGAGTTCCTGCCAGCCTTCGGCGTACTCGCCGGCATGGGACGCCATGCTCCAGGCCGCATGGATGTCCCACGGCCGCAGTTCGCCAAGATCGAAGCCCGTCAGCTCGGCATAGCGCCGGGTGAACGCCCGGCAGGGCTCCGGTCCGTGACTCCAGACGAGGTTCGCCCTGGCGACGGCGAGATCGGCGAGGGGATCGCCGATCACGGCGTCCTCCCAGTCGATCACCGCCGCGATCCCGTTCTTGCGCCACAGCACGTTGCCCGGCCAGTAGTCGCCGTGCAGCAGCCGGGCGAAGGAAGGGCGGGGCGGCCAGCGTAGGGGGGGAAGGACGAGACCGTGACCGTCGCCCGTCGCGCCCGGCGCTTGCGGGACGGCCTGGCGCGGCACGAAGGAGAAGTCCTCGAGGCCCTCCAGGACATGGAGGCGCGCCAGGACATCGGCCATGCGAAGGGCGTTGTCGAGAGGATCCGGCGGCGACCACAGCGGCTCGCCGGCGACATGCTCGAGGACGAGCCACGGCCTCCCGAGGGATCCTCCGGAGGAGTCGCGCAGGAGCGGCCGGGGCACCGGCAGGCCGAGGCGGAAGAGGCGCGCCAGCAGGCGGAACTCCGTTTCGGCCGACTGCGGATCGGCCTCCAGATGGACCGGCGAGCAGCGGCGCAGCACGACCCTCCTGGTGGCACCGTCCTCCAGGACGGCTTCCAGGAGGGTCATGACCGTGGAACTTCCCCCCTCGAGCGGACACGCCCGCCGGAGCCGCGCTCCGGGGTCGAGGCGGCGCAGGACTGCGGCCAGCGGCGCTCCGTCCTTCAGGGAAGCGCTACTGTGCCGCGACGCCGTCGGCTTCCGAGAGCAGGCGCTGCGCCAGCGCCCGCTTCTCGTCGGAGGACATCTTCTTGACCTCGTTGTCGATGGAACGCTCGTTGATGGCCGTGTTCCAGTAGTCGAGGGAGTCGAAGCCGAGCAGGGCGTGCTTGCCGACGAACTGGCGCAGGACCTCGTTGGTGGGGCCCATGACCCAGCCTGCCTTGGCGTCGCGCAGCAGGCGCTCCATGCCGAGGCCGGCCTTGTAGGCGGTGCCGCCGCAGGCGTGAAGCATCTTGTCGGACACCTCGTGGACATTCTTGGCCGCCTGGAACTTGACCTGCCAGAGCTGGTTCAGCAGGTCGGCGCGGGGCGCCGCCTCCAGGTCCCGGTGGATCTCCCAGTCGCAGTCCGACGTGAGCTCGTCGAGAGCCTTGGCGAGGCCGAGGACGAACACGCGGCTCGAGTTGGTGCCGATGATGGCCTCGCCGACATAGTCCTGGATGGTGGGATAGTCGCACACCCGCAGTCCGACATCGACGTGGCGCTTGCGCGTCGTGTGGCTCTTGGCGATGTCGATCATGCCCATGGCGATGCCGTTCCACGCGCACGACGAGTTCAGCAGGAAGAACGGGTCCACCGTCTCGTCGTTGGACAGGGCGCCGTCTCCCTTGGGACCGACGAGGCGGTCGGCGGGAACGGCGACGCCGTCCACCACGAGGGCGCCGGACTGGTTGCCGCGCATGCCCATGCCGTCCCAGCCCGCGACATCGGCCTGGACCTCGTCGGCCATGATCAGCCACACGGAGAGATCCGAATAGTCGCCGCCGAAACCGGGGCTCGTGGTCTGGACGATGTACCAGTCGGCGAAGCCGCCCGACGTCGTCCACGAGGCCTTCTTGGTCACCTTCCAGCCGTCGTCGGTCGCTTCGGCGCCCGAGGAGACCGGATACCAGAAATGCGAACCGGTCTCGGGATCGGAGTACGACAGCGTGCCGACCAGGACGTCCCTGTCGAGACGGGTGAGGATGTCCCTCAAGGCCGGGTTGTCGTGGTAGCGGAAGAGGGCGGCTGAGCAGGCGCCGTAGTGCATGGTGAGGCACATGGCGGTCGACGGGCAGCCGTAGCGGGCGACGGTCTCCACGACCATGCACATCGCCACGTGGTTCTCGCCCATGCCCCCGAGCTCCTTCGGCACGAAGAGGCCGAGCAGGTTCATGGAGGCCAAGGCCTCGAAATTCTTGCGGGGAAAGACGAAATTGCGGTCCGATTCGACCGCGTTCACCCTGAGGGTCGTGCGGCACAGCTCGATCAGCCGGCGCTGGATCTCCTTCTGGTTCTCCGTCAGGTAGAACTGGGGGTCGTACTCGTAGCCGATGCCCCAGAACTCCTCGTCACCCCACCGCTTGACATCGTCACTCATCGTCTGCTCCTTGCACGTCTTGATCCCAACCTTGAGAGTGCCGGGCCGTGACCGCCGGCGCCCATCGCGCCATGTCTAGCACCGCGCGACTCTTCCAACAACACGGGTGCCGTTGTCCGGCGGCGACCAGGGATCATAGCTGCCGATGTGCCAGAGAACACCCTCGGGGTCGCGGCAGGTATGGAGACGCCCGCCGTAGGGCTGGTCCTGCGGAGCACTGACGATCTCGGCGCCTTCGGCGGCCGCCCGCTCATGGTGGCGGTCGGCGTCCTCGACGACGATGTAGGCGCCAGCCTGCGGGACGCCTTCCCCGGAGGAGCCGAGCATGATCATGCCGGCGCCGTTGACGAGCTGGTCATTGTGGACGGTCCCGTCCTCTCCGGTCACCACGAGGTGCTCCGAGAAACCCGGGACGCGGCACAGCCACTCGATGGCGGCCGGCGCGTCGTGGTAGCGCAAGAAGGGAATGACGGTCGATGTCACTCCCGAAAGCCCGCCGGCTCAGTGGGGGATCCGCGCCATGGCCATGGCCATGGTGCGCTCGATATCCTCGATGGTGTCGCTGACCTCCCGGCCGATGAGGTCGAGCTTGCGAACCTGGTCGATGCGGGGACGCAGGGAATCCATGCCGTGGTCCGAGAAGATGCTGCGCAGGATGCCGCATGAATCGGCAAGACTGATAATGGCGACATCCCTGGGGTCGGGCAGCTCTTCGGACAGCAGGACGCCGGCGATGCGAAGCTTCACCTCGCGCTGGGCCCGGCCGTCGATGGTCGGATAGCGGCGGGCCCGGAAGACCCACATGAACTTCTTGTCCTGGACTTCCAGGATGCCCTGGTCGACCAGCCTGGCCAGCGCCGTTTCGCGAAGGTCGTCGGCATGTTCGCGGGCGACGGTCTCGACCCAGTCCCGGGTGGTCCTGTCGCCCGCCTCCCCGGCGATGCGCTCCAGAACGCCGTCGAGCATGGGAATGCCGATCGGCGACTTTTCGACGAGCATCAGGCGGTCGGGATCGGTGTCGATGCGATTGGCGAACGCGAGGTCGAGCAGGACGGCCCCGGCGAGAACATACTCCATGGTGTTGTCGCGGATGGGGAGAAACGAACCGTTCTCGTCATCCAGTGTCAGAAGAAGGACTTCCTCGACGAATGTCAGCATGGCGGTCTCGTTCAGAGGTTGGCGGCAACGGCATCTTCCCTGGTGGCATAGCAATCGATGATCGTATGGAACCCACCCATTTCGATGACGGACTTGCATGCGGGCTGGAGGGACGAGATCGACAGCAGGCCCCCTCCCTGCTTGCAGCGCTTGGCGGCAAGCAGGAAGACCCGCAGTCCGGCGCTGCTGATGTAGTTCATCTCGCTGCAGTCGAGCAGGACACGGACGTCGCCTCCCCTGATCATGGCGGACAAGTCGCTTTCGAGATCGGGCGCGGTCGCCCCGTCCACCCGTCCATTGATGGAAACGATGGTGAGACCATCCTGTTTTTCTGATGAGATCATCATTGCGTCGCAGTCCCCGATTGGTCCTTTACGGCCCTGCCCTCAGGCGGCGTCACGCTAACCCAAGGGGTATCGCCCTTGCAACCACTTACTCGGGCGGGTGACGGCCGCATGTTCTGGATTCCTGCCGGCAATGCGAGCACAATGCGGGCTCTCACGCAGACCGCCAGTCCGGCGCATCGGAGGTTCATGTCGGCGATCGGCACAAGACTGTTCACATGGCTCAGGGGCGAGGCCGTGGGCGAGGACGAGTTCGGCAACCGCTATTTCCAGGAGCGCCGCGCCGGCGACGGGAAACCGCGCCGCCGCTGGGTGCTCTACAGGGGCGTTGCCGAGGCTTCCAAGGTGCCGCAGGGATGGAACGCCTGGCTGCACCGCACCGTCGACGAGCCTCCGGGGCCCGTGAAGGCGAGGCCCTGGGAGAAGGGACACCTGCCCAATCTCACCGGCACCGGGGGCCGGTGGCTGCCGAAGGGGCACCTGCTGCGCGGCGGCGAGCGGGCGGCCGCGACCGGCGACTACGAGGCCTGGACTCCCGGTGACGGGAACCGGGCGCCATGACGGGGGCGCGCGCCTTCGAGACCCTCGTGGGTGCCGCCGTCGTGGCCATCGCCGTGGCCTTCCTCGTCTTCGCCTACAACAAGGCGGGGATTGCCGGGACCGGGGGCAGCACCTTTCACGCCGAGTTCACGACGGTGGGGAACCTCAGGCCCGGCGACGACGTCCGGATCGCCGGCATCCGGGTCGGCACGGTGACGGCGACGGAGCTCGATCCCGAGTGGTACACGGCCCGCGTTACCATGAACGTCGAACCGGGCATCGGTCTGCCGGCCGACACCGTCGTGACTGTGGCCTCGAGCGGGCTCCTGGGCGGCAACTACATCGCCATGCAGCCGGGAGGCGGCGAGGCCGCGGCGGACGGTCACCTCTTCACCGACACGCACGATGCGGTCGACCTCATCGATTCCCTTTCGCGGTCGATGTTCAGCCGACTCGAGTAGGAGCGCCGCCGGTATCATGACCGATCGTCCCGGATGGCTGCCCGAGATCTGGCGGACTCCCGACGGCGAGGTGGTGGGCTGTCACGACAAGCTGGCCGTTCTTGCCGACAATCTCGGCGAACTGCGCGAGATGGCCCAGGAAGCGCTCGAGGATGCGGTGGTGATGGGATGCGACGAACAGCAGATGAGGCAGGTTCTCGCCGATCTGGTGGCCACGCTCGACAAGCCCTTTGCGTGATCGCCTGCCTGGCGGCCCTCGTTCAGGGCGCCGGCGCCGAGCAGATCTTCGAGGACCGGGAGGCGGCTGTTCTGGGCGCCATGGAGAAGGTGACCGGGCATGCCTTCGCCTTTCGCGTCGCCGTCGGTGAAACCGGGCGTTTCGGCACCCTGAGGGTGACGGTGCGGGCCTGTCGCAGGACGCCGCCCTGGCAGGCCCCCGAAAGCGCCTCGTTCCTCGAGATTCGCGACATGCGGTCCGGCGAGGCCGTCGACGTCTTCACCGGCTGGATGTTCGCGGGCACGCCGGGCGTGTCGGCGCTCGAGCACCCGGTCTACGACATCTGGGTGCTGGACTGCACCGACAGCGAATAGAAGTCGGCGTCCCTGGCGAGCAGCGCTGCCTCGAGGCGCTCGAGGTAGTCGGAGCCGGAGATCTCGATGGCGCCGAACATGCGCAGGTGATCCGTCACGAACTGGACGTCGAGAAGGACGAAGCGGCCCTCGACGAGGCGCGCCACGAGGTGAACGAGGGCTACCTTGCTGGCATCGGAGATGTCGGAGAACATGCTCTCGCCGAAGAAGGCGCCGCGGATGCACACGCCGTAGAGGCCGCCGGCGAGCATGCCGTCCTTCCAGCACTCGATGCTGTGGGCGTGGCCTTCGCGGTGGAGCCGGGTGTAGGCCTGCTCGATGTCGATGCTGATCCAGGTGCTTTCCCGGTCCGGCGCCGGCCTGGCGCAGGCGGCGATGACCCTGGGGAAGGCCCGGTTGGCGGTGATCGTGAAATCACCCCGCCGCAGTACCCTGCGCAGGCTGCGCGGCACGTGGAACCCGTCGAGGGGAATGACGCCGCGCCGGTAGGGAAAGACCCACTCGGGGTCGCTGTCGTGGCGGTGCCGCGCCATGGGGAAGAGGCCGCGCGCGTAGGCCGACAGGAGCATGGGCGTGGTCAGGTGCGCCATGCCGCCCGAATGTCAGGTGGTCGCGGCGAGGAAACGCTCCAGCCAGGTCACGTCGTAGTGGCCATTGGCAAAATCCTGGTTGCCGATGAGGGTCTGGTGGAGGGGAATGGTGGTCTCGACACCGTCGATGGCGAACTCCTCGAGAGCCCGCCGCAGCCGCATCAGGCACTCGTTCCTGCTGCGGCCGTGGACGACGAGCTTGGCGATCAGGCTGTCGTAGGCCGGCGGAATGGCGTAGCCGGAGTAGAGCGCCGAATCGATCCTCACGCTCATGCCGCCCGGGGCATGGTAGGTGGTGACGCGTCCCGGAGAGGGGACGAAGGTGAACGGGTTCTCCGCATTGATCCGGCATTCGATGGCGTGGCCGGCGGTCGCCACCTCGTCCTGGGTGAAGCCGAGCGGCGCGCCGGACGCAAGGCGGATCTGTTCGCGCACCAGGTCGATTCCCGTGACCATCTCGGTCACCGGGTGCTCCACCTGCAGGCGCGTGTTCATCTCGATGAAGTAGAAGGCGCCATCCTCGTAGAGGAACTCGACGGTGCCGAGATTGCTGTAGCCGAGTTTCGACATCGCTCCGGCCACGAGGCCGCCGATAGCCAGGCGCTCGCCGGCGTTGAGCGCCGGGCTGGGCGCTTCCTCGACGATCTTCTGGTGGCGGCGCTGGACCGAGCAGTCCCGTTCGCCGAGATGCACGACGTGGCCGTGGCCGTCGCCGACGACCTGGATCTCGACATGGCGCGGATGCTCGAGGAACTTCTCGACATAGAGCGCGCCGCTTCCGAACCCGGCCTCGGCCTCGCGCCGGGTCTGCGCGTAGACGGACCTCAGGCGGGATTCGTCGCGCACCAGGCTGATGCCCCTGCCGCCGCCTCCGGCGGCGGCCTTCAGCAGCACCGGGTAGCCGATCTCCCGGGCGATGGCGCCGGCCTCGTCGACGTTCTCCACGACGTCGTCGGATCCCGGCAGGATCGGAAGGCCGAGCTCCCGCGCCCTGGTGCGCGCCGCCATCTTGTCGCCCATCAGGCGGATGTGCTCGCTCTTCGGGCCGATGAAGGTGATGCCGTGCTGCTCGACGATTTCGGCGAATCGGCTGTTCTCGGAGAGGAACCCGTAACCCGGGTGGATCGCGTCGGCGCCGGTGATCTCGGCGGCCGCGAGAATGGCGGGAATGTTGAGATAGCTCTCGCGCGCGGGCGCCGGTCCGACGCACACGCTCTCGTCGGCGAGCCGCACATGCATGGCGCTGGTGTCGACCTCCGAGTGAACGGCCACGGTCCTGATGCCCATCTCGCGGCAGGCGCGGTGAATGCGAAGCGCGATTTCGCCCCGGTTGGCGATGAGCACCTTGTCGAACATGCGCCTATTCGACGACCATCAGGATCTGGCCGTACTCGACCGGGCGGCCGTCCACCGCGAGCACCTGGGTGACGGTGCCGCCATGGGGCGCGCGGATCGGGTTCATGACCTTCATGGCCTCGATGATGAGCAGCGTGTCCCCCTCCCGGACCTGATCGCCGACCTTCGCGAAGGGTGCGGCGCCGGGTTCCGGCGCGAGGTAGGCTGTACCGACCATGGGCGAAAGGACGGCGCCCCGTGAGCCGCCGTCCGCCGCTTCCGCATCGCCGGGAGGAGTCTCGGGCTCCGCGGCCCGGTCCTCGGGTGCAGGGGGCTGCGGCGCCGTGGCGTGGCCGCGCGCGACGCGCAGCTTGCGGCCGGCATTCTCGACCTCGATTTCGGTCAGCCCGGTTTCCTCGAGCAGGCGGGCGAGTTCCCTGATCGCCTCGCTGTCCAGTGAGAAGGGCTTGTCCGTCATGGCGCGCGTCCGAGCAGGCGGTGGATGGCGTCGAGCGCCAGGATGTAGCCGTGGCCGCCGAATCCGCAGATCTGCCCGGATGCGGCCTCGGCAACGAAGGAATGGTGCCTGTAGGGTTCGCGGCGGTGGACATTGGAAAGGTGCACCTCGACGACGACACCCCGATACGCCTTCAGCGCGTCCATGAGGGCGATCGACGTGTGCGTCAGGCCCCCGGCATTGACGATGATCGCGGCGGTGCCGTCCATGGCGCGGTGGACCGCCTCGATGAGCGCGCCCTCATGGTTGCTCTGGACGAAGTCGACGTCGAGGTCCAGGTCCGAAGCCCGTTGGCGGACCCCTGAGCAGATGTCCTCCAGCGTTTCGCGGCCGTAGATCTGCGTTTCCCTTGTGCCGAGAAGATCGAGATTGGGCCCGTTGAGGACCATGATTCGAGCGCTGCCGGACACATGGCCTCCTTCGGGCGAACAGCGGATGTCTTGCCCGGGCATTTGAACCCGAAGGGCCGCCCTTGGCAACCGGCTCACCGGTCCCCGGGAGACTCCGTCGCGGCGAGGATGTCGTTGGCCCGGAACCAGTAGGACGATTCCTCCGTGAGGCTCCCGATCGCCTGGCGGGCGAGCCCGCGCGCCCTGGCGGGTTCCCCGCGAAGGTAGTGCATCTCCGCGCGCGCCACGCGGGAGCGGGGCAGGTCTCCCAGTTTCTCGAAGGCCTGGCCGAGCAGGCTCCATGTCAGCGGTCCGGTCTCCTCGAGCCGCCGGGCGGCGTCGAGGTGCTCGACGGCTTCCCTCCAGCCCTCGGTGTCGTCGAGCTGGAGCAGGCTTTTCGCAAGGTTGATGCGCAGCAGCGGTTCACGCGGGGCAAGCTCGACGGACGTTCTGTGGGAGGGGATCGAATCCCGGATTCCGCCGGTCTCGTAGAGCATCTGGCCGCGCAGCTCATGAAACCACGGGTTCTCCGGCTCCTCGGCGATCAGTCCGTCCACCAGCCCGATCGCCTCGTCCATCAGGCGTTCCCTGTAGCGGGCGATGGCCCAGGCATAGGCGGCATGGATCGACTCGTCGGGATCCGGCCAGGCGAGGTAGGTGGCCTGCGGTTCAAGGAGGAATCCGTGGATCTTCGCGACCATGCGCCGCTGCCGGTCGACCAGGTCCGGGGAGGCGGCGACGCCCTTGTAGGCGGAACGCTCGATGTGCGCCTCCATCGTGCGCATGCGGTCCGTGCTGAGCGGATGCGTCAGGAAATAGGGGATCTCGGAGGAATCGGAGAGAAGCAGTTCCGCTTCGGCGAGCTTGACCATGAGATCCCGCAGACCTTCGGCGGAATGCCCGGTCATCTCGAGCGTCCTCAGCGCCGCCTGGTCCGCGCTCGCCTCCTGGACGCGGCTGAAGCGCGTGAAGGTGCGCTGGCCGATCTGCTGGCCGGCGGCGGCGACAGCGATGCCGGCCTCGCCGCCGCCGGCGAGGCCGACGCCCATGCCGAGCAGGGTCGCGAGAACGACCATGGCGGAGGAGTCCTCGGCCGCACCCCTAACCCTGGTGAGGTGCCCGGCCGCCAGGTGCGCCGCCTCGTGGGCGATCACGCCGATCAGGATGCCGGGATCCTCGCTGTAGCGGAGCAGGCCGCTGAACAGGAACATGTGCCTGCCGTTGGCCACGAACGCATTGAGGCTGTCGTCCTCCACCAGGTGGATGCGGATCCTGTCGAGGGAGAGGCCGTTGACCCTGAACAATGGCTCTGCATAGTGGCGAATGGTACGCTCGATCTCGGCGTCGCGGAACAGGGACAGCGGTTCCCCGGAACGGGCGCCGGCGGTGTCCGGGCAGGGAATCAGGACGGCAAGGACCGAGATGGCGAACATCAGCGCCCGGACGGGCGATCTTGTGAGGCGTGTCGCCGCGTCCCTTGCGTGCCTCGCGGTCCTGGCGGCCTGCGAAAAAGGCGGTGAAGGCCCCCCTGTCGGCCGGGCCGTCGACTCGGGATTCGGCCTCGTGGCCGGCGAGGACGCGCTCTCCTCCTCGGTGGCGCGCACGGTGCTCGGGAGGGGCGGCTCGGCGGCGGACGCGGCGGCGGCGTACTTCTTCATGGCGGCGGTGAACGCTCCTTCGAGAGTGTCGCTCGCATCCGGCGGGGCCTGCCTGACGTACGAGGAAGGCGAAAACAGGGCGAGGCTGCTCGATTTCCGCAACGCTGCGGGCGGCGGTGTCGCCATTCCGGGTGCGGTCAGGGGCATATCGGCCCTGCAGGCCGTCTTCGGCAGACTGTCATGGCAGGATCTTCTCGTCCCGGCCGAACGCGCCGCGCGATTCGGCGTTCCCGTGTCCCGCTCCCTTGCCGGGGATCTCGAACAGGCGCCGGAAGCGTTCCTGGAAGACGCCGCCGCCCGGCGGATCTTCACCCGCGCCGGCGGCGATGTGCTCGGGGAAGGCGATCACCTGGTTCAGTTCGAACTCTCCGACCTATTGTCGGGCATACGGATACGGGGCGCCAGCGATTTCTACGCGGGCCAGGGTGCCGGCCGCCTCGTGGAAGCGGCCCGCATCGCCGGTCATGCGATCGCGCCGCGGGACCTGCGCGCTTATGCGGTCGCCTGGCGCGAACCGCTGACCTTCGAGGTGGAGCGCGGTTTCCTGTCCTCGGTCCTTTCGGTGCACCTGCCGGGCGAGGGATTCGGTGCTCCTCACTCGGTGCCCGACGCGCTCTTCATGCTCCGCGAGGGCGACGCCGGTCGGGATGCGGGGGCGGGCGCGCATCTCGTGGCCGAGGTCGCCCTGCGCACCGCGGTGGCAAGGGCCATGCGGCAGGCCGGCGCCGCGCCCGCCGGCACGCTGATGGCAGGCTTCGATCCCGGACGGGCGACGGCAACGGACGAGCTTCGCCGGCCGCCGGCGCCGCTCGAGGACACGGCCGTCTCCTCGGGAGTCGTCACGGCGGACCGCGACGGCAATGCGGTGGCCTGCGTCTTCACCGCAAGGGGACCTTTCGGCACCGGCCGCATGCTCCCCGGGACAGGCGTTCCGCTGCCGGAGTCCGGTGGCGACGGCGCCGTCCTGCTGCCTCTGATTGCGGTCAACAAGACCCTGCGCTCCGTTGTCTTCGCGGGCACCGCCACCGGCGGTTCGGCCGCGCCGGTCGTCATGGCGTCGGTCCTTGAGGACCTCGTCGGGGCCGGCCTGCCGGCGGTCGAGGCGATCGCGCGCGCGAGGGTTCATCATCCGGGCCTTCCCCATGTCGTGCTCGCCGAGGCGGCTCTCGGCGCTGACGGGGTCGAAGGACTGAAGAAACGCGGGCACGTGGTTCGCACCGTCGATGAACTTGCGCGCGTGATGGCGGTTCACTGTCCCTCCGGACTGCGCAACGCGCCGGCGAGCTGCGTGGCCGCTTCGGATCCGCGCGTTCCCCGATAGGCGGCCCGGTGATCCAGGCTCCCTTCGAAGCCACGCGACGCGAGGTCACGGGCGAGCTCGTCGATCACAACGGCCACATGGGCATGCGCTCCTACACCGCGCTCTTCGATTCCGCGGCAGGCCCGTTCTACGCGTTCATCGGGCTCGGCGGCGCGGAACTCGAGCGCCATGGCGCGACGATCTTCGCCCTCCAGGACACGACCTGGTACAGCCGCGAGGTGTGTTCGGGAGATCCCCTCGTGATCACGGCGCAATTGATCGATCACGACCACAACAAGGCCGTCAGCTTCTTCACCATGGTCCAGGAACGGGAGAACTACGTCGCGGCCTCCTTCGAGCTGATCGAGATCCTCATCGACCGCCGGACGCGCAAGCCCCGCCCGTTTCCCGGTGCCGTCGCCGATCGCCTCGCGGCGGTCCTGGAGGCGCACCGCCGACTCGGCCGGCCGCCGCTCTCCGGCAGGGGAGTCGGCATCCGCCGCTGACGGCCGGGGTCAGGCCTCGGAGACCTGGACTTCCGGCGCTTCCTGCGCGGATCCCCCGTCCCCGGATTCGGACGCCTTCCCCGCGGACCGCCTGCGCCTCGCCGGTTCAGGCCGTTCCTCGGAAGTGGCCTCGGCGCCGCCTTCCTCTGCGGGTCCCTCGTCCCGGGGCCCGGACATCTTCCTCGCGGACCGCCTGCGCCTCGCCGGTTCAGGCCGTTCCTCGGGAGCGGCCTCGGCGCCGCCTTCCCCTGCGGGTCCCTCGTCCCGGGGCCCGGACGTCTTCCTCGCGGACCGCCTGCGCCTCGCCGGTTCAGGCGGTTCCGCCGGAGCGGCCTCGGCGCCGCCTTCCTCTGCGGGTCCCTCGTCCCGGGGCCCGGACGTCTTCCTCGCGGACCGCCTGCGCCTCGCCGGTTCAGGCGGTTCCGCCGGAGCGGCCTCGGCGCCGCCTTCCTCTGCGGGTCCCTCGTCCCGGGACCCGGACGTCTTCCTCGCGGACCGCCTGCGCCTCGCCGGTTCAGGCGGTTCCGCCGGAGCGGCCTCGGCGCCGCCTTCCTCTGCGAGTCCCTCGTCCCGGGGCCCGGAAGACTTCCTCGCGGACCGCCTGCGCCTCGCCGGTTCAGGCCGTTCCTCGGGAGTGGCCGCGGCGGATTCGCCGCCGCTGTCCGCGGACCCTGCGTCGTCAGACCCGGGCGCTTTCCCGGAGGATCGCGGCCTTGCCGTTTCGCGCCGTTCCTCGGGGGCGGATTCGCCGACGCCCTCCGCGGAGGACCTGTTCCGGCGTCCACCGCGCCTGCCGCGCCGCCGCCGCCGGCGTTCCCCCTGCTCGGCGCTCTCCGCCTCGGCGTCCTCGCCCTCGGCTGTCTCCCCGGCCTTCGGTTCCTGTTCGGCGGCCGTCTCACGCCGCCGCCGCCGCGTGCGCTTGCGCGGCCTTGCGCCCCCGGAGGGCCTGGCCTCGCCGTCGGCGTGCTGACCGGCGCCGGATTCCTCCGTGTCGATCCGGTAGTCGGGCACGACCAGCCGGTCGTCGGTCTCGACGACGACGACGACGGAATAGCGGCTCTCGATCCTCGTGAGCGCAAGGCGCTTGTGGTTGAGGATGTGGAGGGCGATGGCCGCCGGGGCGGCCACGCGAAGCGTTCCGCCCGGCCTGGCGTGCGCCTCGCCCTCGATGCCGCGCAGCACGTGAAGCGCCGTCGATTCCGCCGATCGCATGTAGCCCGAGCCGTTGCACTGCGGACAGGGCGCCGAGATCGCTTCCTCGAGACTGGGGCGCAGGCGCTGGCGCGACAGCTCCAGAAGGCCGAAGCCGCTGATGCGGCCGACCTGGATGCGCGCGCGGTCGGCCTTCAGGGCTTCCTTCACCCGGCGTTCCACGGCGGCGTCGTTGCGCCGTTCGTCCATGTCGATGAAATCGATGACGACGAGCCCGGCAAGGTCCCGCAGGCGCAGCTGCCGGGCGATTTCCTGGGCTGCCTCGAGATTGGTCTTGAGCGCCGTCTCCTCGATGGTCCTCTCCCTGGTGGAGCGTCCCGAGTTGACGTCGACGACGACGAGGGCCTCGGTCGGGTTGATCACCAGGTAGCCCCCCGACTTCAGCGGCACGACGGGGCTGTGCATGGCGTCGATTTCCCTTTCCACCTCGAAATGGTGGAACAGGGAATCCCCTTCACTGTAGGCCTTGACGCGCGGGGCATGGCTCGGCATGAGGAACTTCATGTACGCCTTGGCGGTGCGGTAGCCCTCGTCCCCCTCGACCAGGATCTCCTCGACATTCTTGGTGTAGAGGTCGCGGATCGCCCGCTTGATGAGGCCGGCCTCCTCGTGGATGAGGGACGGCGCGGTGCTCTTGAGCGTCCTGTCGCGCAGACTTTCCCACTCCTTGAGCAGGCTGTTGCAGTCCCGCCGGATCTCCGGCTTCGTGCGGTTCTGGCCGGCGGTGCGGATGATGAGCCCCATGCCTTCGGGGATCTCGAGGCCGGCGGCGACTTCCTTGAGGCGGCGGCGCTGCCGCGCATCCGTGATCTTGCGGGAGATGCCGCCGCCGCGGGGCGTGTTGGGCATCAGGACGCAGTAGCGGCCCGCCATGGAAAGGTAGGTCGTGAGCGCCGCCCCCTTGTTGCCCCTCTCCTCCTTGGTCACCTGGACGAGGAGGACCTGGTTCTTCCTGATCACCTCCTGGATGCGGTAGCCCCGCCGGAGAATGGCCGTGTGCAGGATCGCCTCGGGGCGGTCCTCGTCGCCTTGGCGCCGGCGCTTCGCACCGGAGCGCCTGTCCCGTTCGTCACCGTTCTCGTCGCCGTTCTCCGCGCTCTCGCCGTCGGTCTCGCCGTCGCCGTCCGTTTCGCCTTCGTCGAGAAGGGCCTCCTCGACGAGCCGTGCCTGCTCGGCGGCGAGTTCCTCGCGGTCCGATACGGGCACCTGGAAGTAGTCGGTGTGGATCTCGCTGAAGGACAGGAAACCGTGACGGTTGCCTCCGTACTCGACGAAGGCGGCCTGCAGCGACGGTTCGATGCGTACTACCTTGGCGAGATAGATGTTGCCCTTGATCTGTGTCTTGACCGAAGATTCAACGTCGAATTCCTGCAGTTCATGTCCGTCGGAAACGACTACGCGGGTCTCTTCGGGGTGGCCCGCGTCGATCAGCATGCGTGTTGTCATGGGGGGTTCGGATGTCCCTGGCCGCACCCGGGAAGCCGCCGCGGTGCGGCGGCCGGGTCGCGGCCCGTTCTGTGTGCGCCCTCCACCGGGCCCCGCCCGCCGCCCGTTGGGCGCGCGCGGCAGACAACGCCGGATGCGCGATCCGGAGCGTACCGCAGGACGGGGCTGGTCGAAGGGTCACGGTTGTTCCTGTTCCGGCGCCGGACCGGCACCGTTTGCCGCGCCGGTGACCTCCTCAGGGATCCTGCCGGAGCAGGAGGCCCTTGTCTTCTTTCGGTGCATGACCGCAGATGAAGGCGATGACCGGACGGTGACAATACCCTACAACGCGCATCATGCGGTCGGCAATACCCAGTTCCATCGCGGCGCGGGCCTGCCTGATCCTGCTGACCCTGCAGATCGCGGCCGCGGCCGGCGATTCGCCTGAGATCGTCAATGTCAGGACGGGAATGGCCGGCGAGCTCACCCGCTTCGTGCTGGACCTCGACGGCCCGGCCGCCTTCGCGACCTTCACGCTCGCCGATCCGCCGCGGGTCGTCATCGATCTCGACGGCGTGTCGTGGGCGCTGGACGAACGCGAGCGCCCCGGGGCGGGCCTCATCACGCGGATCCGCTTCGGCAGGCCCGATGCCGCCCTGTCACGGGTCGTCCTCGACCTCGGCGCACCGGCGGCGATCCGCGACACGTTCATCCTCGAGCCCGAGGGCGACTTCGGCCACAGGATCGTCGTCGACATCGCACCGCTCGAGAGCGCCGCCCTTCCGGCGGCGTCCGTGCCGGACGACGGCAGCCCGCGGCCGGGCCTCAAGCCGCGCCCCCCGGTGCCCGTCATCGTTCTCGATCCGGGCCACGGCGGTCCGGATCCGGGGGCGGTGGGACGAAGCGGCGCCTACGAGAAGACCATCGTGCTCGAGGCCGCCCGGGAGCTCAAGGCGCTCCTCGAGGCGACCGGCGGCTACCACGTCGTGCTGACGCGGGACGGCGACTGGATCCTGCGCCTCGCGGACCGGGTGCTGTTCGCCCGCATGGCGCAGGCCGACCTTTTCATCTCGATCCATGCCGATTCGATCGCCGACCCGGCCGTCCGGGGCACGGGGGTCTACACGCTCTCGGAGACCGCCTCGGACGAGGAGGCCGCCATGCTGGCGCAGAGCGAGAACAGGGCCGACCTGATCGAGGGGGTCGATTTCGTCAGCCTCGACTACGATTCGGTCATCACGAACATCCTGATCGACCTCGCCCAGAGGGAGGCCAAGAACGCCTCGTCGGCATTCGCCGGCATTCTCGCAGAGGAACTCGCCGGCGTGGTACGGCTTCGCCGCAATGTCCACCGATTCGCCGGATTCCGCGTCCTCAAGGCGCCCGACGTGCCCTCGGTGCTGATCGAGATGGGCTTCATGTCCAACCGGACCGAGGAGAGGCTGATGCAGGACCGCGCCTGGCGCCGGACGTTTCTCGGCGCCGTGGTGAAGGCCGTCGACGGCTTCTTCGCCGGCCGGGGGACATGACGGCTGCCACGGAAATGACGTCTCGTGCGGCGATGACGCCGGGGATGCCGGCCGGCGGCGGGGGCGATGGCTGATCGACGGGAGACAAAGCGGCGTTTCTGGCCCCGCCTGCTGGCGGCCCTGGCCGTGTTCGCGCTTGCCGCCGCCGCCGCGGGAGGCGTGGTCGCCGCGGTCGCCTACCGCCACTTCAGCGCCGGGCTCCCCGATCACGGCATGCTCGCGACCTACGAGCCTCCGCTGGCCACCAGGATCTATGCCGGCGACGGCAGCCTGATGGCCGAGTTCGCCGTCGAAAAACGCGCCTTCGTGCCTCTCGAGGCGATACCTGCGCGGGTGCGGCAGGCGTTCCTGGCGGCCGAGGACAAGAATTTCTTCTCGCACTTCGGCATCGATCCCCCGGGCATCGTCAGGGCGGTGATCGCCAACGTCGGCGCCGCCGTCGAAGGCCGGCGGCTGCAGGGGGCGTCGACCATCACCCAGCAGGTGGCCAAGAACTTCCTCCTCTCGAACGAGGTCTCCTACCGCCGCAAGATCAGGGAGGTCATCCTGGCGTTCCGCATCGAGGAGGCGCTCTCCAAAGAGAGGATTCTCGAACTCTACCTCAACGAGATCTATCTCGGCTTCGGCAGCTACGGAGTCGCCGCGGCGGCGCTGAGCTACTTCGACAAGTCGCTCGACGACCTGTCGATCGCCGAGGCGGCGTTTCTTGCCGCCCTGCCCAAGGCGCCCAACAACTACCATCCCGAGCGCCGCCATAGCGCCGCCGTCGAGCGCCGCAACTGGGTGATCGCCAGGCTCGCCGAGGACGGCGCCATCAGCACCCGCGAGGCCGCTACGGCCATGAGGGATCCGCTTGCGGTGCGCCGCGCCGAGCAGGTCCGGGCGCCGGAGGCGGCCTACGCCATCGAGGAGATCCGCCGCGTCATCGCGGGGCGCTACGGCAGCGCCGCGCTCTATGAGGGCGGGCTCTACGTCCGGTCGACGATCGATCCCGCCCTCCAGGACGCCGCGCGGCGGGCGCTGCGCCGCGGGCTCGGTCTCTACGACCGCAGGCACGGCTGGCGCGGCCCCCTCGACAGGATCGCGCTCACCGGAACCTGGGCCGACGACCTCGCTCGGCGCGCCGAATCGCTCGACGCCGACCCGTGGCAGGCCGCGGCCGTTCTCGGCATGAACGACGAGGCGGCGGTCGTCGGCCTCGCCGACGGCAGCCACGGTCTCGTTCTCCTGGAGGACATGGCGTGGGCGTGGAGACGGCTGGAGAACGGTGCGCGCGGTCCGGCCCCGGTCCGGCCCTCGGATGTCCTGGCTGCGGGCGACGTGGTTCTCGTCGAGGCGCTGGGCGGCGAAGGGGCCGCGCCCCGCCGCTATGCCCTTCGCCAGGTGCCCGAGGTCTCGGGCGGACTCTTGGCCATGGATCCCCACACGGGCCGCGTCCTTGCCATGCAGGGAGGGTTCAGCCATGCGCGCAGCGAGTTCAACCGGGTGACGCAGGCCCGCCGCCAGCCGGGATCCGCCATCAAGCCCTTCGTCTACATGGCGGCCCTCGACAACGGCTATACGCCGGCCTCGCTCGTCGAGGATGCCCCGTTCGTCCTCGACCCGGGCGCCGGCCAGGAGACCTGGCGGCCGGTGAACTACACCGAGGAGTTCTACGGTCTGGTGCCGCTGCGCGTCGGTATCGAGAAGTCGCGCAACCTGATGACGGTCCGGCTTGCCAACAACCTCGGCCCGGACACCGTGGAGCGGAGCCTGCGAACGTTCGGCGTCCTCGACACGGCGCAGCCCTACTACCTTCCCGTGGCGCTCGGTTCTGCGGAGACCACCCTGCTCCGCCTCACGAGCGCCTATGCCGCCGTCATCAACGGCGGCAGGCGCATCGAGCCCGCGCTCGTCGAGCGCATCCAGGACCGCAACGGGGCCACCGTGTGGCGCCGCGACCGGCGTGCCTGCGGGCGATGCCGGGCGGCGTGGGCCGACGGCCTTGCCGTCCCGCGGCTGCCGGAGGCGCGGCAGCGTCTCGTCGATGCGGTGACCGCCTACCAGATGGTCCACATCATGGAGGGCGTGGTCGAGCGGGGCACGGCGTCGCGGCTGCGCGACCTCGGGCGGCCGCTGGCCGGCAAGACGGGGACCACGAACGAGAATCGGGATGCGTGGTTCGTCGGCTTCTCCCCGGACCTCGCCGTCGGCGTCTACGTCGGCTTCGACCAGCCGGCGCCGCTGGGATTTCGCGAAACGGGATCGGCCGTCGCGGTCCCGGTCTGGGAGCTCTTCATGGCCGAGGCGCTTGCCGGCCGCCCCGTGGTGCCGTTCCGCATTCCCGGGGGCGTGCGCCTCGTGAACATCGACGCCGACCACGGCCTGCTGCCCGGAGAGATGACCAGCCGGGTCATCACGGAAGCCTTCAGGCCCGGCAGCGAGCCCACGGTTGAGGCGGACAGCCGTGCCGTGATATCCGGGAACGGAAGGGGTTCGCGACTTTCCGAGATCTACTGAGACCGGGCCCCGTGGCAACGGAGATCCGTCATGAACCCTGAAATTGCCGAACTGAAGGACAGTATCGACGCCGCCCTCGGTCTCGTCCGGAGGCATCTTTGACTGGGACCGCGCCGTTGCCCGCCTCGATGAACTCGGCCACCTGACCCAGGACCCCGGTCTCTGGAACGATCCCGCCAGGGCGCAGATCCTGCTCAGGGAGAGGACCCGCCTTGCCGACGCCGTCGGCGGGATCAGGGCCGTCGAGGAGGAACTCGCGGAGCACGTCGAATTCGCCGAACTCGCCGCCATGGAAGGCGAGGAGGATCTCGTGCGACAGAGCGCGGAGGCGCTTGCCGGCCTTGCCGCCAGGACGGCCAGGCTGCGCCTCGAGAGTCTTCTCTCCGGCGAGGCCGACGGCAACGACTGCTACCTCGAGGTCCATGCCGGCGCCGGGGGCACGGAGAGCCAGGACTGGGCGCAGATGCTGCTGCGCATGTACCGGCGATGGGCGCAGCGCAGGGGCTTCCGGATCGAGGCCATCAGCGAGACGGCGGGCGAGGAGGCCGGCATCAAGTCGGCGACCATCAGGCTGTCGGGAGACAGCGCCTACGGCTGGACCAAGACCGAATCGGGCGTGCACCGGCTGGTGCGCATCTCGCCGTTCGATTCGCAGATGCGGCGCCACACCAGCTTTGCCAGCGTGGCGGTGTCGCCGGTTGTCGACGACGCCATCGTGATCGACATCGACGACCGGGACGTGCGTGTCGACACCTACCGCGCCTCCGGCGCCGGCGGCCAGCATGTCAACAAGACCGACAGCGCCGTGCGCATGACCCATCTGCCGACGGGCATCGTCGTGCAGTGCCAGAACAACCGCTCGCAGCACCGCAACAGGGCCGAGGCCCTGGCGGTTCTCAAGTCACGGCTCTACGACCGGGAGCTGCGCCTTCGCGAGGATAAGGCCCAGGCCGCGAACGCCGGAAAGAGCGACATCGGCTGGGGTCACCAGATCCGCTCCTACGTGCTGCAGCCCTACCGCATGGTCAAGGACCTGAGGACCGACCACGAGACCAGCAACACCGATGCCGTTCTTGACGGCGACCTCGACGGTTTCATCAGCGCCGCGCTGGCCCAGCGGATCGGTCACGAGGAGGGTTCCGCCGGGCCTTGAAGCCGAGCATCATCGGGATGCGGCCGTAGTCTCCTGAAGGGTGCCAGTAGCCGTCGGGCCCCTTCTCCATGCCGGGAAAGTGCGGCCACGCCAGGAAGGGATACTCGCGGACTTCGTGGATCGCGAGATCCTTGTCCTCGAGGGCGCTGAAGATGTCCGCGAGCGACCAGGTGAACGAGCGCGCCTCGGAGCTGATCGTGTAGGACGTGTCGGCATAGTCGGGCCTGGGACCGGTCTCGAAGAGCGGCACCGGATCGTGGAAGTAGTCGTAGGCGACCGCCGGCGCCGCCGATTCCTCGTCGAAGACCATCGCCGCGGGATGGACGTCGAGGAAATAGAAGAAGCCGTCGTCGGCCAGGTTGGCGGCGACGGTGGCGGCCCAGCCCTCGATATCCGCGATCCACACGATGACGCCCAGAGACGTGAAGACGATGTCGAAGGGGGCGTCCGCCAGGCGCCCGGCCGCCGTGACGTCGCCTTCGATGAAGGTGACGCTTTCCTCGAGACCGCAGTCGCGGGCAAGGCGCCGCGCCGTCTCCAGGGCCGCCGGCGAGAAGTCGAGGCCGACGGCTGTCGCGCCCAGACGCGCCCACGAGAGGGTGTCGAGACCGAAGTGGCACTGCAGATGGAGCAGGCTGCGCCCTTCGACATCGCCGACGGCGCCGCGTTCGACCGATCCCAGGGCATTCCTCCCGGCGAGGAATCCGGCGACGTCGTAGAAGTCGCTGGCGGCATGGACCGGCGTGACTTCCTCCCACCACCGCAGGTTGACGGCGTGATGGCGGTTCACGGCGCCGCCTTCAGAGGCGGTGGCCATGGTCGCGCGCAAAGGCGAAGTAGAGCTCGCGCGCCTGCCGGTAGGCCGGACCCGGCTGCAGGTTGCGGGCGTCGATGCGGATAGCGGGCAGGACCTTGTTGTAGTTGCCGGTGGAGAACACCTCGTCGGCGGCGGTCACCTCGTCCCAGGTGATGGAACGCTCGAAGACCTCCCAGCCCGTGTCCCTGAGAAGGCCGATCACGCGGCGCCGCGTGATACCGGCAAGGAACGTGCCGTTGGCCACCGGGGTGTGCACCTGCCCGTCCTTGACGATGAAGATGTTGGCGGTCGCGAACTCCGCGACGTGGCCCTCGTGATCGAGCATGACCGGATTGTCGAAGCCCCTGCGGTTGGCGCGGCGCACGGCGTCGCCCGTCGCCGGGTAGAGGCAGGAGGCCTTCGCCAGCGTGGGCGCCATGTCAGGGGCCGGCCGGCGGATCTCGGAGAGGCACGTGCTGAAGCCGACCGGTTCCGCCATGGGGGCCACCTCCAGGACCATCAGGAACCTGGTGAGTTCGGAGACCGCCCACAGGGAATCGCTGACGCCGCTCCAGTATGTGGGCCGGATGTAGAGCGCCCTGTCCCTGGGGAACCTGCGCGCCATGTCGCCGGCGAGTTCGACGAGATCCCCGACGCTCTGCTGCGGCTCCATCCCCATCACCCGGGCGGAGTCGAGACAGCGCTCGCAGTGGCGCTCGATGTCGGGCATCACGCCGTCGAAGGCGCGGGCGCCGTCGAACACCTGGGTGGCGAACCAGAAGGACTGGTCCAGCGGTCCCATGATCATCGGATTGCCCTCATGAAAGGCGCCGTCGAAAAAGGTAAGCTGCTCCATGACCGTCCAGCTGCCGCGTTCCGTCTTCCGGGGTTCCCTCATAGCACGGTCCGGGCACCGGGTGCACGGGCCGAAATCGCGCCGCCGGCCGGACCGCCTCCACCACGCAAGGGGAGCGAGCAAGGGGTGTTCGACAGCCATCGTCTCGGGCGCGCGCTGCTCGGCCTCGTCGAGCCGGAGCAGGCCCATGAACTGGCCCTCAAGGCCCTGGAGTGCGGCCTCGTCGCGCGCCGCGTCGCACGGCCCCGGCCCCGCCTCGCCGTCGATACGCTCGGCCTGAGCTTTCCCAATCCCCTGGGGCTGGCCGCCGGCTTCGACAAGAACGCGAGGGTCACGTCGGGCATGCTGGCGGCGGGGTTCGGATTCGTCGAGGTCGGCACCGTGACGCCGCGGCCGCAGGCGGGCAATCCGCGGCCCCGGGTCTTCCGCCTCGCCGAGGAGCGCGCGGTGATAAACCGCCTCGGCTTCAACAACGACGGCATGGAGCGGGTGGCCCCCAGGCTGGCGCGCAGGGAGCGCGCGGCGGGTATCGTCGGGGTCAACATCGGCATCAACCGCGACTGCGCGGATGCCGCCGCAGGCTACCTCGAGGGATTCGGGGTGCTGGCACCGCTCGCCGACTTTGTCGTCGTCAACGTCTCCTCGCCCAACACGCCGGGACTGCGCGACCTGCAGTCGGTGCGCCGGCTCGAGGGGATCCTCGGGGCGCTCGAGCCGGCGCGCCGCGGACCCGGGCAGCCGCCCCTGCTGGTCAAGCTCGCTCCCGACCTGGCCTTCGAGGACGCCAGGGACGCCGCCGTCGCCGCGGCCGATCACGGCGTCTCGGGCCTCGTGATCTCGAACACGACGGTCAGCCGGCCGTCGGGACTCAGGGGCCGCCATGCTATGGAGGCCGGAGGCCTCTCGGGCCCGCCGCTGATGGAGATCTCCACGGCGCTCCTGCGCCGCCTCTACCCGGTCCTGGGCGCAGCCCTGCCGATCGTCGCCGCGGGCGGCGTGGCGTCGGCGGACGACGCCTACCTGAAGATCAGGTGCGGCGCCTCGCTGGTCGAGCTCTACACGGCCCTGGTGTGGCAGGGCACGGCGGTCGTCGGGCGCATTCTCGACGGACTCGAGGAGCGTCTCGACCGCGACGGGCTGGACCGCCTCGCGGATGCGGTGGGCATGGACGCCTGATCAGCGCCCTTGCCGGTACCACGCCCAGAGCAGTCGCGCTGCCACCGCGCGCCACGGCCGCCAGGGTTCGGCCAGGGCGGTCAGCTCCGCGGCGCAGGGCCGCGGCGAGATGCCGAGGAGCGATCCCGCGGCGGACTGCAGCGCGACATCGCCGGCGGGCCAGGCGTCCCGGCGCCCGAGGCACGACAGCAGATAGGTTTCCGCGGTCCACGGACCGATGCCGTGGAGCGCGGTGAGGGTCCGGCGCGCGGCATCGTCGTCGAGGCGGTGAAGGGTGGCGATGGCATCGGCGGCCCCGGCGGCGGCATGGAAGGCACGGGCCTTCGACCCGGTGAGGCCGAGCGATCTGAGGCGCTCGACCGGGACTTGGAGGACGCCGGCCGCGTCGTGGGGATCGATGGCGGCCTCGAGGCGCCGCCAGACGGCGCGCGCGGCGTCCAGCGAGATCGACTGCTCGGTGACGAGCGCGAGGAGGGAGGCGAGGCCCGCCGGCTGGAGGCGCAGGGGAATGCGCTCCAGGGTTTCCACGGCGGGCCGGAAACGGGGTTCGAGTTCGAGGAGCGCTGCGGCGCCGGCGTCGAGATCCTCCTGCGTGGCGATCACCATGGCATCGGCTCCCGGCCTTGAACCCCATCGCCGGGCATCCGAAGATGGGCGGCAGCATGATGACGGTCCGGAGGCGGTCATGGAAGGTCTCGAACGTGTTCCCTCGCGCGGCGGCAAGGCGGTCCGCGTCGCAGGCGGCAGGGCGATCCGCATCGTCAATACCCACGGCACGCAGGTCGTCGACACCTGGGCGTTCAATGCCGACGACGTGTCGGAGTACATGGCGATGGACGCCACGCGGGTGTGGAACGAGCGCCTCTGCCCCCTCGTCGGCGACAGTCTCGTCACCAACCGCCGGCGGCCCATACTGGTCCTCGAGGAGGACACCTCTCCGGGACGCCACGACACCCTCATGGCGGCCTGCGACCGCTGGCGCTACCGGCTTCTCGGCGTGGAGGACTACCACGACAACTGCGCCGACAACCTCTCCGCGGCGATGGAGGAGCTCGGTCTCAGCGAGGGCCACACCCCCGCGCCGCTCAATCTCTTCATGAACATTCCCTGGCGGCAGGACGGCACCCTGAGCTTCGAGACGCCGCTCGCGCGGCGCGGGGACCATGTCGTCCTGCGCGCGGCCATGGACTGCGTCGTCGCCATGTCGGCGTGCCCCCAGGACATCCTGCCGGTCAACGGCGTGGCGCGGCAGCCCACGGAGGCCCATTTCGAGGTCCTTCCCTGACGCCGGTTGCGCCCGCGCGGCCCGTCGTGACAGTATCGCCGGCCTTCGCTCCGGGGTTGTCATGGCGCGGATCGCCGTCGGCGGCTTTCAGCACGAAACCAACACCTTCGCGTCGACCAGCGCGTCGTTCGCGGACTTCGAGCTCCACGACGCCTGGCCCGGCCTGACGCGCGGCCCCGCCCTCTTCGACGCGGTGGCCGGCCTCAACCTCGCTCTCGAGGCCTTCATCCGCGAGTCCCGCGACGACGGCCACGAGCTCGTCCCGCTGCTGTGGGCCTCGGCCGAGCCGTCGTCCCGGGTGACCGAGGACGCCTTCGAGCGGATCACGGCCATGATGGTCGAGGACCTCGCGCGCCTCGGCCCCTTCGACGGCGTCTTTCTCGATCTCCACGGCGCCATGGTGACCGAACACCTCGAGGACGGCGAGGGCGAGGTACTGGCGCGCGTCCGCCGGGCCGTCGGCGACGTTCCCGTCGTCAACAGCCTCGATCTCCACGCGAACGTCACCGAGCGCATGGTCGCCATCGCGTCGGCCATGGCGATCTACCGGACCTATCCCCATGTCGACATGGATGCGACGGGCCGCCGCTGCTACCGCCTGATGCGGCACCTGCTGGCCGGCAGCGTGCTGCACAAGGGGTTCGCGCGCTCGCCGTTCCTCGTGCCGCTTCCGGCCCAGTGGACCGGCGCGCCGCCCGCCCGCGACCTCTACGACGCCGTCGCGGCCCGCGAGCTCGAGGGCCTTGCCGGCTGCGACCTGGCGCTCGGGTTCCCGCCGGCGGACATCGCCGAATGCGGTCCCGCGACGGTGGCCTACGATCCCGATCCCGGGCGCGCCCGCGAGGCCGCCGAGGGCATCATGGCCGCGTTCGTCGACGCGGAGGACCGCTTCGACAACCGCCTTCTCGACGCCGATAGCGCGGTGCTGGCCGCCATGGCCGAGCCCCGCGGTCCCGTGATCCTCGCCGACGCCCAGGACAATCCGGGGGCAGGCGCGACCTCGGACACGGTGGGCATCCTCGAGGCCCTCGTGCGCCACCATGCGAGGAAGGCGGCCGTCGCCCTGCTGTGGGACCCCGAGGTGGCGCGCCGGGCGCACGCCGAGGGCGTCGGCAGCACCTTCGATGCACCGCTGGGCGGCAAGTCGGGGAGGCCGGGACAGTCCCCCATGAGGGCCAGGTTCAGGGTCGAGCGCCTCGGAAACGGCATCTTCGAGTGCCACGGCGTGATGTACCGGGGGGTGACCACCAATCTGGGACCGGTGGCGCTGCTGTCGGTCGCCGACGCCGACTGCGACGTCGCCGTGATCGTCTCGAGCCACCGCTTCCAGAACCTCGACCAGGCGTGCTTCCGCCACATCGGCGTCGAGCCGACCGACCGGCACATCCTCGTGGTCAAGAGCACGGTGCATTTCCGCGCGGACTACGATCCGATCGCGGCGCGGACGATCGTCGTCGAATCGCCGGGCGAGCATCCGTGCCGTCTCGAGGGCCTCGACTACAGGTTCCTGCGCGAAGGCGTCAGACTCGGTCCGGGCGGCCCCCCTCATCGCCGATGAATCAGGGCTGCCGCCTCGTGACCCTGGGCGCCGGACTCGTCCTTGCCGGCTGCGCCCTGCTCACCCCGCTGCCCGCGCCCCGGGACCTCGAGGCGCGGCTGGCGGACTTCCCGCGCCAGGGCAGCGGCCTCGACGGTCCGGTCACGATTCGCTGGAACGACCATCATGTGCCGTTCATCGAGGCGGCCAGCGACGATGACGCGGCCTTCGCCCTGGGTCTCGTGCACGCCCACCTGCGCCTCGCCCAGATCAGCCTGGTGAGGATGGTGGCCAGGGGGCGCCTCGCCGAGCTGGTCGGCCCTCTGGCCGTCGACATCGACCACGGGCTTCGCCTGCTCGACTTCGCGCGGGCGGCCCCTGGGATCGAGAGCGCCATGGATCCGGCGGCGCGACGCTGGACGCAGCGGTTCGTCGACGGGATCAACCACTACCAGGCGACCCTGGAGGAGCTCCCCCACGAGTTCGCCGTCCTGGGCCTGGAAAGGGAGCCGTGGAGCGTCGCCGACGTGCTGGCTATCGGACGCCTGGTCGGCACGGACGTGAACTGGCTGATCTGGACCAGCCTCCTGCCGCTGAAGGAACGCCGGGACTGGCCGCAGCTGTGGGCGCGCCTGGTGGAGAACGGCAGCGCGTCGGTGCCGAGCTTCGGGGCGCAGGACAGTCTTGCCGGGATCATGGCGGGGCTCGGCAGGACCGGCAGCAACAGCATGGCGCTGGCGCCGCAGCGAACGGCCACCGGCGGGGCGATCATCGCCAACGACCCCCATCTCGGCATCTTCATTCCCAACACCTGGCTGATCGCCGGCCTGAGAACGCCGACCACCCAGGCCGTGGGCCTGATGGGGCCGGCCCTTCCCGTATTCGCGATCGGCCGCAACCCCTCGATCGCCTGGGGCGGCACCAACATGCGGGCGGCCTCGAGCGACCTCCTCGATGTCGGCGGCCTCCCGGACTCCGCTTTCGAACTGAAGGAGGAGACCATCTCCGTGCGCTGGTGGTTCGACAGCAGCGTCACCCTGCGCGACTCGCCCCATGGTCCGGTCATCTCCGAGGCGCCGCTCTTCGGCGAGAGGGACCTGCCGCGGTTTGCCCTCAAGTGGATGGGCCACGAGGCGAGCGACGAGATCGGCGCCATGCTCGCCGTCAGCCGTGCCCGGGACTTCGCCGGGTTCCGCGAGGCGTTCGCGCGGTTCGCCGTTCCCGGGCAGAACATGATCTTCGCCGACAATGATGGCAACATCGGCCAGGTCATGGCGGTCGTCGTCCCGGCGCGGGACGGAGCGCCGCCGGACATCCTGGTCGATCGCGAGACTGCCGCGCGGCACTGGGGATCGCTCGTCGCCTCCGGCGATCTGCCCTTCACCCTCAATCCCGAGCGCGGCTTCGTCGTCTCCGCCAACAACAGGCCGGCGCCGACGGCGACGCCGCTGGGGTTCTTCTATTCGTCCGACGACAGGGTCGTGCGCATGGCCGACGTCATCGCCGGCCATGGGCCCATGGATCTCGCGGCGGTGATGGCCCTCCAGCAGGATGTCTACATGCCGTCGTCCGTCATGCTGCGGGACCTCTTCGTCGACCGCCTCGAGTCCTCCGGCCTGATGGCTTCGGCGGGGGCGGGGGCCGCCGAGGCGGTGAGGCGCATGCGCGCGTGGGACGGGCACTACCGGGCCGATTCGGCCGGCGCCGTCAGCTTCGAGCAGTTCCGCTTCGGATTCACCGGCCATTTCTACGATGCCCTTCTCGGCGAGGAGCACGGCGGCACATTCGCCCGTCTCTCGGGCCTGGCGCCCGTTCTCGGCGCCGACATCCACGGGGCCGGCGAGGAGGTCCTGCGGGCCTCGCTGGCCGCCGGTCTCGAGGCCGCCGCCTCGGGTCTCGACGATTTCGCCGGCTGGTCCGACATGCACCGCCTCAGCCTTGCCCACCCGCTCGCCATGGTTCCCCTCATCGGCGGCCGCTACGAGTTCGGCAACCACGGCGTCGGCGGCAGCTCGGAGACCCTGATGAAGACGGCGCACGAATCCAGCGACGGACGCCACACGGTGCGCTACGGCGCCAACGCCCGTCATGTTTCCGACATGACGAACATGGATGAGAACTACTTCGTCCTGCTCGGCGGGCAGGACGGATGGCTCAACAGCTCGACCATGCTGGACCAGTGGCCGCTGTGGCGTTCGGGGGAGTACGTCAGGGTTCCGTTGTCTCCCGGCGGTGTGCGCGAGGCCTTCACGCTGACGGTGGTGGTGAGCGACTGAAGCAGGCCCGCGGCTCCCGGAACCCTGGGAGGAGGCGACGTGTACGACGCGACATGGCTGTTGCGCGCCCATGCCGGGCGGCGGATGCGCCGCCTGCGGCGGGCCGACGCGGCCACGGTTCAGCTCGGCGTGCTGCGCTCCCTGCTGCGGCGGGCGGGGAGGACGCGCTTCGCGCGCGATCACGATCTCGCCGGTGTGCGCTCGCTGGACGGCTACCGCCGACGCGTGCCGGTGCGCGGCTACGAGGAGTTCTGGGACGGCTACTGGGGCAAGGACTTTCCCAGCCTCGTCGACTGCACCTGGCCCGGCCTCATCCCCTGGTTCGCCGAGACCTCGGGCACCACCCGCGGCGCCACCAAGTACATCCCCGTCAGCCACGCCATCAATCGCGCCAACCGCCGCGCCGGCGCCGATCTGCTGTGCTGGCACCTGGCCAACCGCCCGAAGAGCCGGATTCTCGCGGGCCGCACCTTCATGCTGGGCGGATCGACCGGGCTGAAGCCGCAGGCCCGGGGCGTGGCGAGCGGGGACCTGAGCGGCATCACGGCCTCGGTGATGCCGGGCTGGGCGAGGCTGCGCGCCTTTCCGCCGCGGGAGCTGGAGTCCATCAGCGACTGGCGCCTCAAGATCGACGTGCTCGCGCGCCGCTCGCTGGGCCGGGACATCCGCGCCATCGGCGGCGTGCCCAGCTGGCTGCTGATCTACTTCGATCACCTCATCGAGGTCGCCGGCGTCCGCGACCGCCGTCTCGCGGCGGTCTATCCCGGCCTCGAGCTCGTGGTCCACGGCGGCGTGGCCTGGGAGCCCTATCGGGAGCGCTTCGCCGAGCTGCTCGAGGGCAGCGGCGCCGAGACCCGGGAGGTCTATCCCGCCAGCGAGGGGTTCTTCGCCGTGGCGGACCGGGACGAGGGAACGGGCATGCGCCTGCTCGTCGACAACGGGATCTTCTACGAGTTCGCGCCCGTCGACCGCGACGGCGTCGCCACCGGCGACTGCCGCTGGATCGGCGATGCCGAGCCGGGCGTCGCTTATGCCCTGGTGGTCTCCACGGCGGCGGGGCTTTGGCGCTACGTCGTCGGCGACACCGTGACCTTCGTCGATCTCGATCCGCCGCGCCTCCTGATGACCGGACGCACGGCCCACACCCTGTCGTCCTTCGGCGAGCACGTGATCGGCGCCGAGCTCGAGCGGTCGGTGGCGGCCGCGGCGCGCGCGATCGCCGCGCCGGTCACCGACTTTGCCGTCGGCAGCCGCTTCCCGGCGAGTCCGGGAGAGCGGGGAGGCCATCTCTACGTGGTGGAGTTTTCCTCGGGCCCGCCCGGCGGGGAACGGCTTGCCGCCTTCGCCGGGTGCCTTGACGAGACCCTCCAGGAGATCAACGCCGACTATGCCGCCCACCGCTCCGGCGGCTGGGGCATGAATCCGCCCGAGATCGAGGTCCTGCCGCCGGGAGGCTTCGCCGCCTGGATGGGAGAGCGGGGCAGGCTCGGCGGCCAGAACAAGGTGCCGCGGGTGATCCACGACAGGGACCTGCTCGAGGATCTGCGCGCCTTCGCCCGCCGGCAGGCCTGAGGAAGGGCCGTTCCACCGGCGATGCGCCGCGCTTGCCGACCGGAGACGAGCGCCGCCGGAACCCTCGGGCAAGCGGCGGTCCCATCGAGACCGGATGGTGGCGCGCGGTCATACAAAACGGTCGCCGGGACGGTCGGTCCGGGCGCGGGCGATCGGGGAAGACCCGAAGGTTTCCCGGGCTGCGGCACACGACCGTCGCCTTCCGGACCCGCCTCCAAGAACCTGTCGCGGGAACTTGAGTATTGACGTAGTATCGCTACGGGAGTCGCCGTTGTCCGGCGGTCTTCCAGGTATCAACAATGGGGAGGTGCAACATGAATCCTTCGTTCAAGATCGCGTCGGCTGTCGTCGGCGCCCTGCTCATCGGCGCGGCATCGACGGCCGGCGCGCAGTCCATTCCGGAGACGGACGAGCCGATCAGGCTGGCCATGAACGAGTGGACCGGACAGCACGTCAGCACGACGGTGGCCGGCGAGGCGCTGAAGCGCATGGGCTACAATGTCGAGTATGTCACCGCCGGGTACTATCCGCAGATCTCGGCCGTCGCCGACGGCGACATCGATGCCACCCTGGAAGTCTGGAGTTCCAACATCGGCGAAGGATGGGACGAGCACTTCGATTCCGGCACGGTCGAGATCGTTGCGCTGTCCGGGCTCCAGCCACAGGAAGCGTGGTACGTTCCCGGGTACGTCGTCGACATGTGCCCGGGCCTGCCGAGCTGGGAAGCCCTCAATGACTGCGCCGACATGTTCTCGACTCCCGAGACGATGCCGTCGGGCCGTTTCCTCGACTACCCGGCGGAATGGGGCGACAAGAATTCTCCGCGCATCGCCGCACTCGGGCTCGACTTCGTGAACATCCCGTCCGGCGGCGAGGGCTCGATCATCGCCGAGATCAAGTCGGCGTTCGAACGCCAGGCGCCGTTGATCACCATGTTCTGGGAGCCGCACTGGATGCACGCCCAGTACGACTTGGTGCGGGTCTATCTTCCCGAGTACTTCGAAGGCTGCGAGACCGATGCGTCGCTGGGCATGAATCCCGACGAGACCCATGATTGCGACTGGGCCGGCGCCGAGATCTGGAAGGTCGCCAATCCGGGCCTGCGGGAGAGCCATCCCGGAGCCTGGGGTCTGATCGAGGCCTACTCCATCGACAACCTCGAGCAGGCCCGGATGATGTCGGAGATCGACGACAAGGGCCGCGATCTCATCGAAGTCGTCAACGAGTGGCTCGACAACAACCCCGACAAGGTTCAGGGCTGGTTCGACCAGGTCATGATGTAGGTGCGCCGCGATCCGGCGTGAGGGGGCCGGCGCCGCGAGGCGCCGGCCCTTTCCATGAGTGGCGCGAGCCGGAACCGGGTCAGGCCGAGCGCTTAAGGACCAGGTTGTGGTGGTCGTCGAGCGCGGCGGACCAGGGCTCCGGGATCGAGATGGTCGAGGTCGGGTCCTCGAGGAGAGCGGGACCCGCCAGCACCTCGCCCGGCGCGAGCGCCGAGCGCGCCCCGCTCCTGCCGTCGCGCAGCGCGCCGTGCTCGTGGTAGCGCCGGGAGGAAAATCCCCCGCCGCCGCTCCTTCGTTCGTCGACGAGGGCCGGCACCTCGTCGAGCGGCGCCGAGATGCCGAGGCGGAAGGCGACGATCTCGATGGGATTCGCGGCGTCCGCGCCGTGCATGAAGACCCGGTGGTGCTCCTCGGCGAAGAGCGTTCTCAGGCCGTCCGCCGTCAGCTCCGCCGACGGGTCGATCTCGACCGCGACCTCGAAGGCCTGGCCGACGAACCGCATGTCGGCGAAGAAGGCAAGCCGCGGGCGGTGCCCGAGCCCCATGAGGACGAAGCGCTCGATCGCGCGCTTGCTCATGTCCTCGAAGACCTCCCGGACGGCCGCCGGCGTGCCGTCGCCGAGGCGCATCTTGCGGGTGACCGAATCGAACTGCAGGTAGTCGGCGGCCAGCAGCCCGTACGCCGACAGGACGCCGGCGCCGGGCGGCACGATCACCGTCGTCATGCCGAGGTCCTCGGCGACGCGGGCGGCGTGGAGCGGTCCGGCGCCGCCGAAGGCGACGAGCGCGTAGTCCCTGGGATCCTTGCCGCGTTCCGTCGAGACGATCTGCATCGCCCGCACGATGCTGGCGTTGGCGACCCTGATGGCGGCGTCGCACAGCGCCTCGAGTGACATGCCGAGGGTGTCGGCAAGGGGCGCGAAGGCGTCGCGGGCCGCGTCGGCGTCGATCGCCATGCGCCCGCCGAGGAAGGAAGCGGGATCGAGGGTGCCGCGAATCACGTGGGCGTCGGTCACCGTGGGCCGTGTTCCGCCGCGGCCGTAGCAGGCCGGCCCGGGGTCGGCCCCCGCACTGGCCGGTCCGGCCCGCAGCATGCCGCCGTCATCGATCCAGATGATCGATCCGCCGCCCGCTCCGACCGTGTTGATGTCGATGATCGGCGTGCGCACGGGCAGCCCGTCGAGGGTGAACTCGGCGGTCAGCTCCGGCCGGCCGCCGGTCACGAGGCAGACATCGGTGGAGGTGCCCCCCATGTCGAAGGTGACGAGGTTGCGGTAGCCGGAGCGTCCGGCCTGGCGGATCGCGCCGGTCACCCCTGCGGCCGGTCCGGAGAGCAGGGCGGTGATGGCGTTGCGCCGCATGCCGTCGGCCGGCAGGCGGCCTCCGTTCGACTGCATGACCGAGAACCGCCCGCGAAAGCCGTTGTCCGCAAGCTCCGCCTCGAAGCGCTCCAGGTAGCGGTTGATGACCGGCTGGACATAGGCCGAGAGCGTGGTGGTGGAGGCCCGCTCGTACTCCCTGAACTCCCGCGTGACGGCTGAGGAACAGGCGACCTGGATGCCCTGGCAGTTGCGGGCGATGATGCCCGCGAGCTCCTCCTCGTGAGCCGGGTTGGCGTATCCGTTGAGCAGGCAGACGGCGACGGCGTCGTAGCCGCCCTCTCGCAGGCGCGGAACGAGCTCCCGCTCGACGGCGGCGGCGTCGAGCGGGACCAGCACGCTGCCGTCGGCGAGGATCCTCTCGGCGACCTCGAAGGAATCGCGCCGCCGCACCACCGGCTCGGGCTTCCTGTAGACAAGGTCGTAGACACGGCCGCGGCTGTGGCGCTGCATGATGAGGATGTCGCGGAAGCCCTTCGTCGTCACGAAGGCGATGCGGGCTCCCTTGCGTTCGAGCACCGCGTTGGTGGCGATCGTCGAGCCGTGGACCAGATCGGCGATGGCGGCGACCGGCACCCCCGATTCGACGATCGCGTTGAAGGCGCCCTCGTCCGGGTTCTCCGGCACGGACGGCACCTTGGCGACCGTGATGGCGCCGTCGCCATCGATGGCCACCAGGTCCGTGAAGGTGCCGCCGACCTCGACTCCAACGCGCATCGGGCCCCCGTTCCTAGCTTCGCGAGGCCGTCACGGTAGTGCAATTGCCGGCGGGAATCAGCACCGCGTCGACGGCGCGCGCGAAATCCCCGCCGACGATGAGGGGGTTGACGTCCATTTCTGCGATGACGTCGGCGAGGGCGTGGCAGGCCACGGAGAACCGGCTGAGCATGAGCGCCAGCCTCGCGCTGTCGCAGGGCGGCCCGGAACGCGCTCCGGCGAGCAGGCGGGAGACCTTCAGGCTGTCGACGAGCCGGCGGGCCTCCTCGGGGCCGAACGGCGCCAGGGCCGCGGCGCGGTCGTCGAGAAGCTCCACGAGCGTGCCGCCGGCGCCCACCATCACCACAGGCCCCCAGTGCGGGTCCCTCGCCATGCCGAAGGCGACCTCGACGCCGCCCGGCACCATCCCGGCCACGGACATCGCCGGCCCGAACGCCTCGAGTGAGCGCGCGGCGGCGCGAAGCGCCGACTCGTCGGCGATGCCGAGGTGGACGCCGCCGGCGTCCGTCTTGTGGACGAGGCCCGGGACCGCGGTCTTGAGGGCCACGGGGTAACCGGTGGCGCGGGCGGCCGCGGCCGCCTCGTCGGTGGAATGGACGAGCAGGCTCGCCGCGGTGTCGATGCCGAAGTCGCGCAGCATCTCGAGGACCACCGGTTCCGCAAGCGCCGCGCCGGCGCCCAGCCGCTCCCTCCAGCGCCCGACGGCATCGTCGCGCGGCGCCTCGGGCGGCGTGTCGTCGCGTCCGAGGAAGTCGCGCCAGGCGAAGGCGTGGCGCACCGCCTTGAGAAGGGGCCCCGTGCCGTTGATTACCGGGATGCCGCTGTCCTGCATGTCGTTGGCGAAGGCGGCGTTGTTCGCGGCACCCAGGGCGTAAGAGACGACGTAGGGCTTCGCCGAGGCGGCGCCGAGACGCAGGATCGCCTCGCCGATCTCCGGGAGGCCGCCGTGCCTGTCGGTGCGGTAGTACTCGTGAGCGAGAATGGCTACGCCCGGATCGCGTTCGAGGATGGCGGCGCAGGTGCTGATGGCGCCGCCGAGGTTCTCGTTGAAGCGTCCCGCGGCGTCCAGGGGATTGACCGCCTCGAGGCCGATGTCGAGGGTGGCCTTTAGCGCCTCGGTCGTGGCCTGCGAGAGTGGCGCGAAGGGAACGCCGAGGTCGTGCGCCATGTCCATCAATTGCTCGCGCAGACCGCCGGAATCGAGGATGGCGGCAAAGCCGCCCTCGCCGACGGTCTTGCCGGCGGCGAGGATCTGGGCGGTCGCCATGAGGTCGTCGAGATCGTCCGCGCGCAGCACGCCATGGCGCCGGCAGAGCGCGTCGAAGGCCGTGTCGTCGCCCACCATGGCGCCGGAATGGGTCTCGGCGAGGCGGGCGCTTTCCGGGGTCCGCCCGACCTTGGCGACGACCACAGGGACGCCCTCGTCAAGCGCCCTCGTCAGCGCCGCCACGAAGCTTTCAGGATCGCGCACCGCCTCGACGAAGAGCGCCAGCACGCGCGTGGTCGGCTGATCGAGGGCCCAGTCCATGTAGTCGGCCAAGGTCCCGTTGATCTCCTGGCCGGGCGAGGCCAGCAGGTTGAAGCGGAAGCGCCCCGCCTCGTTGGCAAGGATGCCGAATACCGAGCCGGAGTGGCAGACGGCGGCGATGTGGCCCGGCGGCGCGTCGAGCGGCTCCTGGAAGCTCGCGAAGGTGCGGCTGTCGTAGTTGTAGAAGCCCATGCCGTTGCCGCCGCAGACCGGCAGCCCGGCCTCCCGCGCCATCGCCCCGAGGCGCTCGAGGAGGCGGGGCGGCCCGTCGCCGTCGAGGAGGCAGGCGTCGAAGACGACGGCGGCACGAACGCCGGCGCGGATCGCCTCGGCCATGACCCGCTCCATGCGGTGGGCCGCGACCGACAGCACGGCAAGATCGGCCGGCTCGGGAAGCTCGGCGAGGGTGGCGACGGCATCGATGTCCTCGACGGCCGTGTACTTCGGGTTGACGACCGTCAGCGTGCCGGGGAAGCGGCCCTCGACGAGGGACTTGAGCATCAGGTTGCCGACCGTGCCCGGGCGCGGCGAGCCGCCCACGAGGGCGATCGACCGGGGCGCCAGGAGGGGATCGAGCCAGTGCGGGTGGGACGCCGACATCCGCGAAAGGAAGGCCGGGCCGCATCCGTTGTCAAGAAAGGTCTCCGCCGGTGTTGCAATGCGTCGGCATTGGCGCTTGGGTCGGCCAGGGGACGAAGCGGGTTCTCCGCTCGACGACGGCATGGACAGGGGTGCCGCGGTCCGGCGCGACGGAGGCGTCCTCGACCGGCCGCCGGCCAACGCCATCGACAATGCCACGAGCCGCAGGATGGGCGAGGTCTTCCTCGCCTTCCGGGACGATGCACGACTGAGGGTCGCCGTCCTCACGGGTGGCGGCGACAGGTTCTTCAGCGCCAGCTGGGACCTCAAGGCGGCCTCGGCCGAACTCCAGGTCCTCGAGGAGGACTACGCAACGGGCGGCTTCGGCGGCATGCAGGACCTCAAGAAGTCCGTCATCAGCGAGCGCGGTCAACGGGATCTGCTGCGGCGGCGGGCTCGAGGCCGCCCTCGATGCCGACATCCTCATCGCCGTCGAGCACGCGACCTTCGCGCTGCCGGAGATCGCCGTCGGCACCTACGCGCCGGCGGCCTGCATCGCCCTGCCCAAGCGCATTCCCTACCACATCGCCATGGAGCTCCTGCTCACCGGCCGCTGGTTCGATGCCGCCGAGGCCCATCGCTGGGGCCTCGTCAACCGCTTGGTGCCGGCCGACGGCCTGGTGGACGAGGCCCGGGCGCGCGCCGACGGTCCGCCCCTGGCCCAGGCCGCGACGAAGGAAATCGTGCGCGACGCCGAGGACAAGAAGTTCCGGGACGCGCTCAACAAGGTGAATGCGCGGCAGTACCGCACGGTGGAGATCATGATTCCCGGCGAGGACCGCCAGGAGAGGCCCCGCGCCTTCCAGGAGAAGCGCAAGCCGGTCTGGAAGCGACGCTGATCCGTCTGTCCATGGCGCGATCCCCGCTTCGACATCCTCTTCTAGCCGGTCCGCATCGGACCCGTTGTCGCGCGCAACCGCTTCTACCAGGTGCTCCACTGCAACGGCGCCGGAATCCAGTCGCCCCACGGACAGGCCGCCATGCGCGGCATGAAGGCCCAGGGCGGCTGGGCGGTGGTGAACACCGAGTGGTGCTCGATCCATCCGTCGATTGATATCGACCCCGCCCAGGGCACCAGGCTGTGGACGGACGGAGATGTCCGCGCGCATGCCATGATGACCGAGGCCGTCCACCGCCACGGCGCGCTTGCGGGCTGCGAGCTGGCCCATGCCGGGCTCACCTCGCACAACGCCTGGAGCCGCATCCCGCCCATGGGGCCGTCCCCGAGGCCCATGCCGCCCCCAGGACTTCCGCAACATCCGCCTGTGGCACCGGCAGGGCGTCAGACGCGCCCTCGAGGCCGGCTACGATCTCGTCTACGTCTATGCCGGTCACGGCATCACGGTGTTCACGGACTTCCTGTCGCCGCGGATCAACCGGCGCACGGACGAATACGGCGGCAGCTTCGACAACCGCCTGCACCTGTTGCGCGAGACCCGCGAGGCGGTGATGGACGAGGCCGCCGGCCGCTGCGCCGTCGCCCTGCGCTTCGGCGTCGAGGAAAAACGGCGCACCGGCCGTCCTCGGCGACGAGCAGTGCCGCGTCGTCGTCGAGACCCTGGCCGAGGTGCCCGACCTGCGGGACGTCAACGTGGGCAACGCGAACGACATGCAGACCTCCCGCTTCCGCGGCGAGGGCTGGCAGGAGGCCTCCGTGGCGTTCGTCAAGACCCTGACCAGCAAGCCCGTCGTCGGCGTCTGCCGGTTCACCAGCCGCGACACGATGGCGGCGATGGTGAGGCGAGGCGTCGTCGATTTCATCGGCGCCGCGAGACCCTCGATCGCCGATCCCTTCCTGCCCAGGAAGATCGAGGAGGGCCGCCTCGAGGACATCCGCGAGTGCATCGGCTGAAATGTGTGCCTGGCCTCCAACATGATGTCGGTCCCCATCCGCTGCACCCGGAATCCCGCCATGTCCGAGGAGTGGCGCCGGGGATGGCATCCCGGGACGGTGCCTCCGCGGGGCAGCGCCTCGCGGGTCCTCGTCGTCGGCGCCGGACCCGCCGGACTCGAGGCGGCAAGGACGGCGGGCGCTACCAGGTGACCCTTGCCGAGGCGTCGGACGAACTGGGGGGCCGCGTGGCGCGCCTGCCGGGATTTGCCGAGTGGGCGCGGGTGCGGGACTGGCGGATCGGGCAGATCGCGGCCATGGCGAACGTCGAGGTCTACCGCGACAGCAGGCTCGGCGCCGACGAGGTCGACGAGTGGGGCCCCGGCCACGTCATCCTGGCCACCGGATCGAGGTGGCGGGCCGACGGAGTGGGGCGCACCGACACTGGGGCGATCGAGGGACAAGACCGCTATCTTGTCCGCACCCCCGACGACGTTCTTGCCGGCGCGCGGATGCTCTCGCCGGTGGTGGTCTTCGACGACGATGCCCACGTTCCGGGCGGCGCCCTCGCCGAACACCTCGCCCGGGAAGGGCACCGGGTCCTCATCGTCGTGCCGGGGGCGATGGTCTCGCCGTGGAGCCGCTTCGTCATCGACCAGGCGGACATCCACCGGCGCCTCGTGGACCGCGGCGTGGAGGTGCTTCTCAACCGCAATCTCGCCGTGATCCACGAGGGCTTTGTCACCCTTGCCGGAATGTTCGGCGAACCGGCGCATGACCGGGAGGCGGCCAGCGTCGTCCCCGTCGCCATGCGCGAGCCCGATGACACCGTCGCCAGGCATGCGCGGGGGTCCGCGACCTCGTCACTGTCGGCGACTGCCGCGTCCCCGGCCTCATCTCGGAGGCCGTCTTCTCCGGACACAGCGCCGCCCGCGCCCTCGATGCCGGCCCCGCCGACGGCCTGCCGTTCCGCGTCGAGCAGGTGCTCCCCCTTCCTCCGGCCGCCGGCGGAGGCTGCCGGTGACCGCCGCGTTGCGCACCGCCTTCGAGCGGGACGGCGTGGTCGTGCTCAGGCAAGCCTTCGACGAATCGTGGCTCGCCTTCCTGCGCGAGGCGGTCGAGGGGGTCATGGCCTATCCTGGTCCCCATGCCGCCGAGTACGCCGGCGAGGGCCGCTTCTTCGGCGACGTGGAACTCGCCCTTCGCCTGCCCCGCTTCATGCGCTTCGTGCGCGAATCGCCCGCGGCGCGTCTGGCCGGCGCGACCAGGGTCAACTACTTCGACGATCACCTCCTGGTGAAGGAGCCGGGAACCGCGAAGGTCTCGCCGTGGCATCAGGACCAGCCCTACTGGGCGGTGAGCGGCCGCCGGGTGTGTTCCCTGTGGCTGCCGCTCGATCCCGTCGACGAAGCCGTCGCGGTCGAGTTCGTGCGCGGCTCCCATCTCTGGCCGGCCCACAACCCCCGCCACTTCGGCGACGGCAGCGCCTGCGAGGGGCTCGGGCTGCCCGATCTGCCGGACATCGAGGCCTGCCGCGACCGCTAAGACATCGCGCGCCACCCCATGGATCCGGGCGACGCCCTGTTCTTCCACGGCATGATCGTCCACGTCGCGCCGGGCAACTTCGGTCGTCAGCGCCGTCGCGCCCTCTCGACGCGCTGGACCGGCGACGACGCCCGCTTCCGCCGCTCACCGGGAGAGATCTCGGTCCCCACCGTCCTCCCCGACCTCGCCGACGGCGCAAGACTCGACTGCGAACGCTTCCCCGTCGTGTGGAGAGCGCCCAACCCATGAAAGCGGGCATCGGTACTTTGCCGAAGGACTGCTGACTGTAGCGGACTCCGGCACCGCCGAGCCCGACCGCATGGCCCGCCATCGTGTTGATCGATCGGGCGATGTCGGCTACGCCGGAACTTCATCTGCCTGAATGGTGCCGTGCGGACTCCATGTGGCACCGATGGAACCGATTGGGCAAACTGCGTCTCTGCCGGAGAACGACCATCAAGGATCACATGGCGAAGCAATCGGGCGGTAACGGCGCCGATCTCGGGTTCGAAGCCCGGTTCCGGGCCGCAGCGGACAAGCTGCGCGGCAACATGGAGCCGGCCATCGGCAACGCCATGCTGACGATCGAGGCCAGGCACGCCTCGCCCAAAGGCGTGCTGGACCATGCCCACCCCGTGCTCAACAGGATCATGCCCGGCGATGTATTCTTCTCCCCGTCTGGCAATCCCGAGACATCCATCAATGTCTTCCGCCGGGAAGGCGCAGACGGCCGGCTCGATCAGCACGTTGGAGTGATCGTCAACGCCCGTGAATCACACGCACTCGCCCGGACTCGCGAACTGCTCCTCCCCGGACCGATGTCCGGCGAGATCCGCCCCGCCGACGCCGAAGAAGCGATTGAGGCCGCGGCATGACCCGTGTCTCCGTCAATCCGGAGCTTCTGCGTTGGGCGCGCAAGCGCGCCGGAATCGCCTAGGAGGACCTCGCAGCGAAGCTCAGGAAGCTGCCGGAATGGGAGAATGGCAGGATTCAGCCGACCTTGAAGCAACTGGAAGCGTTCGCCCGCGCCGTCCGTGTACCCGTCGGCTACCTGTTTCTGCGCGAGCCTCCGGACGAACGCCTCCCGATTACCGACTTCCGCACTGTCGCGGACACAACAACGACCCAGGCGAGTCCGGATCTGATCGACACGCTATACGCCATGCAGCGACGACAGGCGTGGCTGCGTGAGCACCTCATGGAGAATGAGGCAGAACCATTGGACTTCGCGGCAAGCGCCCGTCTTGCCGACGATGCCGGCGCAGTGGGTCGCGAGATGCGGCGCAGCATTGGCCTCGATGACGGCTGCCGGCCGTCGGCAAGGCGCGCGGCCAGCACGCGCGTCGCGAGATGCGGCGCAGCATTGGCCTCGATGACGGATGGGCGGCGGGAGTGCGCAGTTGGCAGGATGCCGTGAACGAACTGCGCAGCATGATCGAGGGGCTCGGCGTGATGGCCGTGATCAACGGCATCGTCGGCAACAACGCACACCGCCGGTTGAGTGTGGCGGAGTTCCGCGGGTTCGCGCTCACCGACCGTTACGCACCGTTGATTTTCGTGAACGGCGCGGATGCGAAGTCCGCCCAGATGTTCACGCTGGCTCACGAGCTGGCGCACATCTGGCTCGGAGAAGGCGGGCTGTCCGGTTTCGAGAACCTGCTTCCTGCCGGCTCGGACGTGGAAGACTGGTGCAACCGGGCGGCAGCCGAATTCCTGGTCCCATCGCGGGAACTGGGGCAGCGTTGGATGGAGATCAGGCTGGAACAGCGGCCCTTCGAAGTTCTTGGGCGGTCGTTCAAGGTGAGCCCGGTGGTCGCCGCCCGCCGGGCCATGGATCTCAAGCTCATCGAGCGCCGAAGTTTTTTCGAATTCTACGAGCACTACGTCAACCGGGAACAGCGGTCCCGTGCGACAACATCCGGAGGCGACTTCTACAACAACCAGAATGCGCGTGTTGGCCGACTTTTCGCGACTCATGTGATGGGAGCGGCGATGGGCGGCGAAATCGGTTTCAGGGAAGCCTATGAACTGACGGGCCTGCGAGGCGGAACGTTCCAGAACTACGCCAGTAGACTGGGGATCCTGCTCTCCTGATACCTTGTGGATTCCGACGTCCTCATCTCTGCAAGGAATATGTTCTGCGCGTTCGACTTGTGCCCGGGATTCTGGAAAAGCCTCCTTCACTATCACGCAGAGGGTCGGGTTTTCAGCGTCGACAGGGTGCGAAACGAGCTGCTCGTCGGTCGCAGCGACGAGGATCTGTTTTTATGGGTGAAGAATGATGTTCCGGAAGAACTCTTCCTCCAGGTGGATACAGATGAGATTGCGCGCATCTATACGGAAATCATGATCTGGGTTCAACACCATCCGAACTACTTCGACCATGCAAAGGCGAAGTTTGCGACAGGTGCGGATGGCTGGCTCGTCGCCTGCGCGCTGGCGCGTGGCGCAACCGTTGTGACGAACGAGCAGCCTGCTCCGGGGGCCAGAAGGGACGTGAAACTTCCGGATGTCTGCGATGAGTTCAAAGTTCCTCGGCAAAACACGTTCATCATGCTTCGAGCATTGGGAGCGCAGTTCGATTGGACAGGAAGGGTGGCTTGAGCTCAACAGTCTCCAACGCCTGTCGCCAGTCTTGTTCGGACGCCATCCGGCCGCGTCAGGCGGGCTTGTGCGAAGGTCGCCGGAGGATCCGGTCTCCGTCCCTGGTCCATGCGATGTACATGCCGTCCGACCGGATGCCGTAAAGCGTCGCTCCAGCCTCGATCTGCGCGGCAAGATCTGCCTTGATCTGTTCGTGCCAGTCCTTCGGACGTCCTGGAATGGCGTCGCCTGTTACCGCAACTCCATGCAGTTGACCTCCGGGGCAGGGTCTCCGAAAACTTCAATGCCGAGTTGCGGTCGCTTCGATCGGACGCGCGCTTCTGCCGCTCACCGGGAGAGATCTCGGCTCCCACTTTCCTTCCCGTCGTGTGGAGATCCCCGGCAGGTAGACGACCGGTCCTGGCGGACCGCGCCTGCAGACGCATATCCGGCACCGTCCGGTGATACTGGCATGTCCGCCTCCGGCCGCGCGCTCCCAGAGACTTTACCACCCGGTGCCGCGCCAGGCCCAGTCGTGGTAGTCGTCCGGCGAGCGCAGGCAGGAGACCCGGACCGGGTCCGACTCGAGCGCGTCCCAGAGCGGCGCGGGGTTGTTTTCATGGGCGGCCTGTACGAGGCGGCGCTCGCGCTGGCTGGCGCGGATCTCCGCCTCCAGCACCGCCGTGTCCCAGGTCTCTTCGGCGAGGCGGCGGAGTGCGGCGAGCGTCTGCGCGCTGCCGGGACCGGCGACGAGGTCGTTGCGTTCTTCCGGGTCGGCCTCGAGGTCGAACAGCAGGTCGGGTGCTCCACCACCGGTCACGAGCTTGAAGCGGCCGTGGCGCACCATGAACATCGGCGCCGGCACACCCTCGGAGGTGATCTCCGCGAAAACCGGCCTCTCGCGGTCTGCGCTATCGCACGGCGCGAGCAGGTTCACGCCGTCCGGACGGCGCGGCGCCCGTTCCGCGAGGTCGATCCCCGCAAGGCCGCAAAGCGTCGGCAGCAGGTCCACCAGGGAGACGGGTTCGGACCGGCGCGCGGCGGCAAACCGAGGGGCGCATGGAGGATGAGGGGCACCCTCGCGGCGTGGTCGAAGAAGTGTCTCTTGAACCACAGTCCCCGCTCGCCGAGCATGTCCCCGTGATCCGAGGTGAACAGGATCACGGTGTCATTCGTGAACCCTGCCGTCTCCAGCGTGTCGATGAGCGTCCCGGTCATGTCGTCGACCCAGGAGCAATTGGCGAGATAGGCATGGCGCGACGTTCTCACGTGGGCGTCTGCGACGTCGCCTTTCAGCAGGCCGTAAATCGCGAGCAGGCGCCGGCTGTGGAGGTCGCGCCCGGACTCCGGCAGGAGTGGTGTTGCGGGCATCGGGATGTCCTCGTGGCGATAGCGCTCCCAGTGCTCGGGCCTGGCGAGATAGGGCTCGTGCGGATGCGTGAAGGAGACCGCGAGGAAGAAGGGTTGCCGCTCGTCCCGCCGCGAATGGTCCCTCAGCCATGCCGCGGCCCTGGAGAGCACCGCCTCGTCATGGTCCATCTGCATGCTGCGCCTGGAAACACCCGACCGGATCACGCTGCCCGAATCGTTGCCCCACTCCGTGCTCGGTACGTCCCAGTCCGGTGTCCATTAGAAGTCGGTCGGGTAAAGCTCCGGCACGAGGCGTTCGTGGAAGCCGTGCAGCATGTCCGGCCCGACGAAGTGCTGCTTGCCGGCGAGCGCCGTTCGATAGCCGGCAAGCCGCAGGTAATGCGCCATGGTGGGCGTCGCAGCCGGGAACTCTGCTGCATTGTCGAAGGCCCGCACCCGGCTGGGCAGCATCCCGGGGAGCATCGAGAAGCGCGACGGCGCGCACAGCGGAAAGTTGCAGTAGGCGTTCTCGAAGACCACGCCTTCTCCGCAGAGGCGGTCCAGATGCGGCATCGCCGCCGGACCGCCGTACGCGGGCAGCACCTGGGGTTTCATCTGGTCGGCCTGTATCAGCAGGATGTTCGGCAGGTTGCGGTTCATGACGTTCTCCAGGGGCGGGACTCGTCCGGACGGGGATGGAAGTCCGGCATGGCCGCGGCCGGCGCGCAGACGGACGCAAGCATCGCCGGGAAGGGGCGATGCGCCGCAGACGCCCGTGGGTCAATGGCAAACGCACATTCGGGACTTCAGGCGTGAGACCGTCTCCCCGGGCTCGATGCCGGAGTGTTCAGACCCCCGAAGCCGGTCGGCTCCGATACCTTTCGGCCGATTCTCGAGGGCAGGGATCCGGCCCTTTGGCGGTGATCAGCGGCGCCTCATGCGCCGACCTCCCAGAATGCCGCCTCGAGGCGGGTGGCCATCTCGAAGGTGTGGCAGAGATCGTTCCAGCGCGGGGTCTCGGCGTAGAGGGGCCCCAGGCGGTTCTCGAGGGCTTCGTCGATCAGCGCGCCGGACTCGCGGCAGCCGTCCTGGTAGGCCTCGTTCCCGTAGGTGTCGATCCATTCCTGGTAGACGGAGGAGGTGGCTTCCACCGCCAGGCGCCGGCCGATCTCGCCGTAGCCCATGCCGCAGGGCGCAAGGGCCGCCATGAGGTCGAGGTAGTCTCCGGAATAGCCCTTCTCGAGGACGAACCTCGTGTAGGTCAGGTTCTGCGGAGCCTCGCGCACGGCGAAGAGTTCGTCCTCGGAAATGCCCGCCGCGGCGCACGTCTCGATATGGAGCGCCATCTCGCGGTTCACGAGCCCGTCGACGGCCGCCGCGGCCGACCTCATCTCGCGCATGCCCTGCGACTTCGCCACCGCAAGCGCCCAGGCCCGGGCGAAGTTCACCAGGAAGAGGTAGTCCTGCTTGAGGTAGTTGAGGAACGCCCGGTGGGGCAGGGAGCCGTCGCCGAGGCTCTCGACGAAGGGATGGCGGGTGTAGGCGGTCCAGGCATCCCCGGCGCGGGCCCGCCACAGGCCGAAGGCCTTGCCGTAGTCCGGATCGATCATGGCGCCGGAATTCGAGCCGCGCGGACAAGGTATCGCCGTCGGGTCTGTCGTCATCCAAGTCGTCCTTTCCTTGTCAGCGGGTCGCGTCGAGCCATGCCGTCACCCGGGATTCCGGGTCCGCATGGAGAGTGATGTCGGTGACCACCGAGACGATGTCGGCGCCGGCCGCGAGAACGCCTGCGGCGCGCTCGACGGTCATGCCGCCGATCGCCACGAGTGGACGGGATCCGATCCGCCGCTTCCACTGCGTCACCCTCTCGAGCCCCTGTTCCTTCCACTTCATGGCCTTGAGGATCGTCGGGTACACCGGGCCGAGCGCCACGTAGTCGGGATCCAGCGCCAGGCCGCGCTCGAGCTCGGCATGGTCATGGGTGCTCACACCGAGCCTCAGGCCCGCCTTGCGGATCGCGGCGATGTCCGCCGTATCGAGGTCCTCCTGCCCGAGGTGGACGAAGTCGCAGCCGGCATCGATGGCGGCTTGCCAGTAGTCGTTGACGATGAGGACCGCGCCGTGCCGGGCGCAAAGCTCCTTCGATCGTACGACCTGCCGGCGTACCTCGTCTTCGGGGCGATCCTTGATCCTGAGCTGGACCAGCTTGACGCCCAGCGGCAGCGTGCGGCGGAGCCAGTCCGCATCGTCGAATATCGGGTAGAACCTGTCGAGAGTCATGCCAGGAAGGCCTTTCCGATGACCGGCGTCGAAGGTGCCGCCATGTCTCGCGCGTCCATCGGGTCGGCGGCCGCGGCGGTGGCCCCGGCCTCGACCGCCTTGGCGAAGGCGCCCGCCATCGCTACCGGATCCCCGGCCCGGGCTACCGCGGAATTGATGAGAACCGCGTCGTAGCCCATCTCCATCACCCTGGCCGCGTGTGACGGCAGGCCCAGGCCCGCGTCCACGACGAGGGCGATGTCGGGGAAGTGGGCGCGCAGGCTGCGAAGGCCGTACTCGTTGACCGGACCCAGACCGGAACCGATGGGTGCGGCCCAGGGCATCAGGACCCTGCAGCCCGCCTCGACGAGTCGGTCTGCCGTCACGAGGTCCTCCGTCGTATAGGGGAAGACCTCGAATCCGTCGTCGGCGAGGATCCCTGCCGCCTCGACGAGGGCGAAGATGTCCGGCTGCAGCGTGTCGGTGTTGCCGATGACCTCGAGCTTGATCCAGGGTGTCGCGAAGACCTCCCGGGCCATGTGCGCCGTCGTCACCGCCTCCTTCACCGTGTGGCAGCCCGCGGTGTTGGGAAGCATGTGGACGCCCAGATCGCGGATGAGGTCCCAGAAGGCCCCGCCCGCCCCGCCGCCGCCCTCGCGGCGCAGGGACACCGTGGCGACGGACGCGTCCGATTCGCGAAATGCGTCCGCGAGCACCGCAGGGGAGGGATACTGTGCCGTCCCCAGCATGAGCGGCGTGGCGAGCGCGGTGCCGTAGAAGTCCTTCTTCATCATCCCCCCTGCATCGGCGCGACAACCTCGACCCGGTCGCCGTCCTTGAGTTCCTGCGTCTCCCGGCTCGCTGCCGCCACGAAGACCTCGTTGATGGCGGTGGCGACCAGGCGATCGCCGAGGCCGCGTTCCTCGAGGAGGCCGGCAAGGGTGCCGGCCTCGACCTCGACGGCCTCACCGTTGAGATACAGTCGCATCCATCAACTCCGGAACATCGCCTTCGAACACCAGGTCCGCCACCATGCGCGACAGGGCCGGCGCCAGCAGGAATCCGTGTCGGTAGAGCCCGTTCACGTGGAGACCGCAGCCGTCGCGCAGGATGCGCGGACAATTGTCGGGAAATGCGGGGCGCGCGTCGACACCGATTTCCAGCACTTCGGCTTCTCCGAAGGCCGGGTGGAGCGCGTAGGCGGCGGACAGCAACTCGAGGAGCGAACGGGCCGTGATGCGTCCCCTCTCGCTCGCCTCGATCATGGTGGCGCCGAGCATGTAGACATCGTCGCCGCGGGGCACCACGTAGAGGGGAATGCGGGGATGCAGAAGGCGGACCGGCCGGTGGAGGCGAATGTCCGGGCAGCGGAGCAGGAGCATCTCGCCCTTGACCCCGCGAAGCTCCCCCAGAACGTCGCGGGCCGCCAGCCCGCGGCAGTCGATCGAAATGACTCCTTCCGGCACCGGCCACGGAGGGCCGTCGTCCGCCGGTTCCACTTCCACTCCGTGATCGCGCAGGCGCCGCGCAAGGGCGCGAAGCGCGGCGCGGGGTGCGAGATGGGCTTCGTCCTGGAAGAACAGTCCGTGCCGGAACCTGCCGGCCAGATCGGGCTCGAGCGCGTCGAGCGCGTCGCCGTCGAGGCTCCGGTGATTGCGTGTCCGGCGGGCGAACCGCCGCAGTTCGCTCGCATCCCGCGCCGGCGCCAGCACCAGGGTGCCGTTGGAGGTCACGACGTCGGTCCGCGCCCGCCACCACGCGGCTGCCTCCCGCCCGAGCCTGACCACGGTCTCCTCCGCCGTCTCGCCCTCGCAGTCGGGCGCCAGCATGCCGCCGGCCCACCATGAGCAGGCATGCGCCCCGGGTTCGGGATGCCTGTCCCGGAGCGCCACGCTGCCGCCCCGCTCGACGATCGCGGTGGCCACGCAGAGTCCGGCTACGCCCGCGCCGTGAATCCGGACGTCAACCGTCATGTCCCGGTGTCCAGTAGAAGTGGTGAACGGGCCCGTGTCCGGAACCCAGGTCAAGCTGGTCCGCGGCACGGATGGCATGGTTGAGGTAGGCATGCGCCTCGGCCGCCGCCTCGGGTAGCGTCCTGCCCCTCGCGAGTCCCGCGGCGATCGCCGCGGAGAGCGTGCACCCCGTCCCGTGCGTGTTCCGCGTGGCAATGCGCGAAGCGGAAAAGACCCTCGGTTCGCCGTCGCGGGTGACGAGGATGTCGCGGCATTCGGCACCGGGCGCGTGCCCGCCCTTAACGAGAACCGCCGATGGCCCGAGATCGAGCAGGGCCTCGCCCTGCTCGCGCATCCCGTCCATGGTCGTGGCGGCCGGAGTCCTAAGGAGGCGCGCCGCCTCGGGGAGGTTCGGCGTCAGTAAGGTGGCAAGGGGCACGAGTTCCTCCACCAGCGCCGAGATGGCCTCGTCACGAAGCAGCGCATTTCCCGACTTCGCCACCATGACCGGATCGAGGACCACCGGTGCGGCCGATCCGGCAAGTTCGCGGGCCACGGTCCGGGTGATCTCCGGCGACGACAGCATGCCGATCTTGATCGCATCGACCCCGAAGTCGCCGAATACCGCCCGCATCTGCGCGGCCACGACGCCGGGGTCGATTTCCGCCACGGCGGTGACGGCCACGGTGTTCTGCGCGGTGACCGCCGTGATCACGCTGGTGCCGTAGACGCCGAAGGAGGCGATCGTCTTGAGGTCCGCCTGGATTCCGGCTCCGGCGCCGCTGTCGGAGCCGGCGATGGTCAGCGCGACGGGTATGGTGGCCACATCGAATCCTCCACGTGCCATCCGGATCGGGCGGCTTGCGGCGGATGAAAACCCGGGGGCTCTTTCCGTTTCCTACGCCGGCATGATCCGGATCAGGTTCCACGGGTCGATCACTCAGGATCTCTCAGCTCTCTTGGAGCACCCCGACGGATACCCGACAGATACCATCATCCGGCGGACCAGGCAATGCGTCCGGACAATTCAGCCCGCGGCCGGTGAGGCCTCTGCCGGGAAGCGGCTGGACCGGTCGGTTCCGGATTGTCACAATGGGCGCGGAACCCGACAGGGAGTGCCGACATGCCTGCAGGGACTACGGCGTATCGGGCTGCCTTGCCTTCGGTGCTGGCGCTCGCGGCGGTCTGTGCGGCTCCCGGAGTCGGTCACGGAGATCTCCTGACCTACAGCTTTCCGGTGTGTGGTGCGCCCAACAGCCAGGAAGCCGGCTGGGTGCCCAACGGCGATCCCATGGTCAACGGCGAGATGACGCTGATCATCGATTCGCAGAAGGGCCTGCTCTCCCTCGAGCCGTCGCGTGAGCTGCTCGACAGCATCCGCTATCCCACGATCCACGCGCACCTCTATGACCTGAAGCACCGCTACACCAACTCGGATCTCGGCCAGTCGACCATCTGCTGGGCCTACTACAACGTCGAGGGCTCGCGTGGTGGAGACTGCGCCCACGACGACTACGATTGCCAGTCCCTGACCGGGGTGACCGACTGGCCCTGGGACACATACGGCTACTACGTCGAGTGGTACCGGGACTACATCAGGACAGTCGCTGCCGAGGAAGCCGACGGCTGGTGGCTGATGCTGCACTTCGCTGGCGGCCACTTCGCGACCGACGAGAACGGCCGGCTCATCGAGTGGGACGGTTCGCCCTACATGGAGTCGTCGTTCTACGGCCTCAACCAGATTCGGACCGATTGCAACGCGCGCGTCGGCCGGACGCTCGACAACCGCGACTTCGGGCACGGCGACAGGTGCAACAGGTTTCTTGAGGGCGTGATGGCCGACGACTACTTCCTCGACGCCAATGGAGTCGCCTGGGTCGACGAGAACGGCCGGCTGACCGGGGAAGCCGTCGCGATGGGCTACGACCTCGAGACCGAGTATCTCTTCTTCAACTACCGCGACAACGGTCAGTCCGACCGCTGGGGCGGCCCGGAAGGTGGCGCGGGCGGCTTCCTGACGGGCGATACCGAGGGCCGCTGCCTGGCATGGCCACCGGAAAGTTACGGTCTGGCACAGGGCCACGACGACAATGCCGCAGGCACGCAACTCGCCCAGCAGTGACGGATACGGTCTGCCCGGGTCGCGTCCGAAAGCCGGCGTCCCTCGAAGACCGTTGAAGGGAGCAGGAACCATGACACCATGGCAGGGACTCCGTCGCACGGTGCTGGCCGGCGCCCTGTGTCTCGGCGCCGCCTTGCCGTCGGTGGCCCAGGAAGACGACTACGTGCTTCGGGACGACGCAACGCCCTTCACCCGTGGCGAACTGCGGACCTATCTCGTCGGCAAGACTCAGGTCTGGGAGCCGAACGGCGGGGCCTACTATGCCGACGACGGCACGCTCCAGACCCTGTGGGACGGGGTGCGCGACACCGGCACATGGTCGCTCACCGGGGCCGGCGAGCTGTGCTGGCACGTCTATGACTGGGGCGAGCTCCCTTGTGAGGCCTACTATCACAACGGCGATATCGTCAGCTACGTCTACCAGGGCGAAACGGGGCCGGCGCCTGAGCTCCAGGAGGGCAACACGCTGGACTACCTGCAGGCGGGCGTCGAGCCGCCTGATTCCGCCGAGGAAATCGATCCGCATTTCGCCAAGGATCTCTTCGAGCCGGAGGAGACGGTGGCCTTCGTTTGGGACCGGACCGCGATCCTCGAGCCCGGCGGTGCGGTCTACTACGCCCCCGACTTCACCCTGACGACCGCGTGGAACGGCGTTCACCACCAGGGCCGGTGGAGCGTCGACGACGACGGCGGTGTCTGCTGGCACGTCACGGCCTGGGGCATCGAACCCTGCCGGTACTATTTTTACCAGGACGGCGTCCTCATGAGCCTCTACAAGGGGCTGGTCCAGCGGGCCGAGGAATTCGTGGACGGGGACGCGACAGGCAGTCGCCAGACGACCCTCCCCGCCCTCGGGGTTTGCCGCTTGCACTTGAAGTAAGGATCGGACAGGCGTCCGGCGCTCGATTTCCGCATTCCCTACCGCCATGGGCCATGGGCGGTGTCGGCAGGCAGTCATGCGTTTCCCCGTCCCCTCTGGAACAGTCGTTTCCGGTTCCGCCGATTGGGACGGTAACAGGTGATTGCGGTGCCGTTCTCGAGTCCGAGCTTCCAACCCCTGAGGCGTTCCAAATCACGGATCTGGCGCTTGCGGCAGTGAATCTCGCGATCGTTGTCGGCGAACGAGCTGGGCAACTGTGTCAGGTGCCGAATCTCGCCGCTCAGATGTTGTATCTCACGCGTCACATCCTTGTCGCTGAGAAAGACATCACCATCAATTTCGGAACCGCAACGCAAAATGATGTCCAGATCGGAAGACCGCAGGCCGCGTTGCCGCATGCGCGTCTCGGCATGGCGCGAAAGGACGAGCGTGCTCATGGTGTTGCCCCCTCTCCTTCAGCTTCCCTGGACGCGAGGTCGCCGGACAGTAGATCTTTCCAGAATTTCTTATCCTTGACCGAAAGCTCTTTGAGCTGCTCATCGAGCCGCTCCTCAAGCCATTCCCGACGTCTGTCGACAGCGCCGTCGGCCAAAAGCTCTTCAGGCATGTGATCGACACGCAACATTCCTATCCGAAGAAAGAAATTGAGCCGTTTGTCTGCGCCGGTGAATTCATCCACGTCACCGTTGCAGATCGCGAACTCGGGAAATCTCTTCAGCGTGCCTTGGTCGTACAGGAAACCATAAATCTCGACGACGTCCCGGTTGGCGATCTTCGCTGCGAGATCGCGCAGATATTCGGCGAATGGATTGCTGTCGTCCACGCCGTCGAGCAGAAGGGTTTCCCGCGAATAACTACGAACGATCTCTCCAAACAGGTCGCGATTCTCGATCGACTCTTGCTCGATCATGGTACCGTTATCGGTGTGTATGGTTGCTATCTGAAACGCCGGGTATACCGATTCAAAGCCCCGAAGGCGGCCCGCCGCATCCTCGGCCTCCTTCAGCTTCTCGCGGCGCCAAGCGAAGCTGCTTTCAGCGAGCAACACGAACATGAGCGGCGCGGCGTTGACGAGCGTCGTCAGATTGACGCCGTATCTCTTCTTGAGCAGCGTGTAGGCGAGGCTCACTTCCGGTCGGAGCTGCGCGCTCACCTGTCTCGATCTGCCGCCTTCGCGATGCGGGGATACGCTTGCTGGCGGCATCGGCATCTCGCCGGTCAGGACGTCCGGGTCCACACCGAGCGTTCTGGCGAGTTCGTTAATCGTGCGGTCGCGCGCCTTGCTCTGAGCGGCGGCGCCGCTCTCCAGACGCGCGATCTGCCGCAGGGAGATCCTTGACCTCTCCGCCAGTTGCGCCCGGCTCAGCCTCTTGCGCTTGCGGAGTTCCGTCAACCGGTTTGGATCGATGGGCATGTTCGCCTCCATGTCTTTGTACCACTATGAGGCAATTTTATACAGTTTGTCCAGTGCTATTTATAGAAATAACACTATAGTATATATTTAAATTATGGCCATATGGCAAGATATGGCAGGCAATGCGAAGCCTGATACGGATGTCTCCGATTGGTTCGGGCCTGCGCATCGGACAAGAGAGGACATACATGGCAACGTCACCCTCTACCGTGCCGTCAACGCGCCCGACTTCACCCTGACGACCGCGTGGAACGGCGCTCACCACAAAGGCCGGTGAAGCGACGACGACGAGGGCGGTGTCTGCGGGCACGTCACGACCTGGGGTATCGAACCCTGCCGGTACTACTTCTTCCAAGACGGTGTCCTCATGAGCCTCTACAGGGGGCTGGTGGGCCAACGGGTCGAGGAATTCGTGGACGGGGACCCGGCAGGCAGCCGCCAGACGACCCTCCTGCCTCGAGGTTCGCCGGTTGCACTCGATGTGAAGAAGGATCGGGCGTCGTGGGGTCCTGCGCTGTCCGTGCCTTGCTCAACAGCTTCGCAGTCGCGATCGTTCAGGGTGTCACGAGTGGACGGAGGCAATGCCACGACGAGCTGTTTCGCGGCCGACGGCGTAGACGACTGCGACAAGCACGACTGGTGCTCGATTTCCGTGTTCCCTGGCGCATCGGCCACCGTTACGGTGGGCACGATTGCGTTTCTGCATGCATATCTCTACACTGCATGCATGAAGGGTGCTCGACCATGGCTATGCTGACTGTCCGCAACCTGCCCGACAGGGTGCATCGCGCTCTGCGTGTGCGGGCGGCTTTGAAGGGCCGGAGCACTGAAGCCGAGGTGCGCGCCATCCTGGAGGAAACAGTCCTGCCGGAAGGACGGGCCGCGTTGGGGACACTGCTAACAGCCATCGGCCGGCGCGCCGGATTGACGGATGACGAGTTTGCAGGCTTCGTGCAACGCGATACCGCTCCTGCACGGCCGATCGATCTGGAATGATTCTGATTGACACCAACGTGGTATCGGAGCCGCTTCGCTTGGCTCCGGAGCCGCGTGTCGCCGAATGGCTCGATTCACAGGCGCTGGAAACGCTGTATCTATCCACCATTGTCGTTGCCGAACTGCGCTTCGGGGTGCGTTCGCTGCCGGTCGGTCGCCGCCGGAACCGGCTGCACGATGACGTGGAGACGCAGGTGTTGCCCATGTTCACCGGGCGAATTCTGTCCTTCGATCTTGCGGCCTCGCAGGCCTATGCCGAGCTGATGGCGAAGGCACGTTCCGAGGGACGGAAGATTCCGGTGTCCGACGGGTACATTGCGGCGACGGCTGCAGCCAACGGCATGATGGTGGCGACGCGCGACACCGCGCCGTTCGAAGTGGCGGGATTGAAGACCGTCAATCCATGGACGGTCTAGGAAGTGGCCGGCGGGCTGTGTGGTCGTGCGTTGCAGTTTTGGCCGGTAGGATCTCTCAACTCTCGATCAAGCACCCCGACGAGCGCTCGACAGAAACCATCATCCGCTTCCAGCGCCGGGCCATCGCGGATGTCAAGCCTGTTACGGAGTACGGCGAAATCCGGCGGATAGCAGTATTGCCAATCGCTCATTCCGCCGTGGTGATGCGCGTGCGGTTTCCGAGCCAGCCTGCAATGTGCGCATGACGGTCCTCGGGCGTCCACCCTTCACGTTCGAACATTTCGAATATGGCGAGTTCGCCGGCCGAAAAGCGATTGCCCTCTATCGCCTGCAAGTGCGCGCCTTCGGCCAGCCGCAGGCCAGCGTCGATACCTTGAGAGGGCCGGGACCGCGCTGCTCCTTGTCGACGAGCCGGGACGGGATCCGGTGTCTCCATGTCGGCAGCGACCTTCACCGGATTCCGCGCACGGTGAAGCGCGGCGCAGACCTCCGGAACTGAGTGTGGTCAAGGAGCGTCCCGATCGTCGTTCTCCCGAGCCAGCCCGACCGTGCTTTCGGGATCATCCGTCCCGGGTCGGCGGACTGGCTGAACTTCCGTGAACGCGCGTGGTAGAAGAAAAATGGGGTCCCGGAAGGTCCGGGACCCTTCTGTCGACCGGAGAATTCCCGATCCTTGGACCGACATGTAGCCACCAGCCGCAACGCTCCTAAGCGAACTCGGGCCGGCATGCAGCCCAGCCGGTCGAACTCCTGCTCTGACATCGGATGTTTCCGCATGAACCGCTTCGGCCGCTTTCCCGGCTGGTCGGCGGGCGCTACCATAGGCGCGGATGGAGGCATGGCCATGACGGATCCGCGGATGGCGAGCGTATCGGACGAGGTGCTGGCGAGGCTCTCGCGGGAGACGGAGGAGGCGAGGGGCCTGCCCAACGCCGCCTTCACGGACCCGGGCTTCCACGACCTGGAGCGGACGCGTCTGTTTCCCCGCTCGTGGGTGTTCGCGGCGCCGGCGAGCGCGGTGCCGGACTCGGGCGACGTGCTGCCGGTCGAGGTGGCCGGCCACCCGGTGGTGATCGTGCGCGGCTCCGACGGGGCGGTCCGCGTCTTCCACAATGTCTGCCCCCATCGCGGCGCGAGGCTCGTGACCGAGCGGCGGTGCGCCGCGGTGACCCTGACCTGCCCCTACCACGCCTGGTCCTACTCCCTCGACGGAGCCTTGAAGGGCCGTCCCCACTACCACGGTCACGGGCGCCACCAGACGGGGCCGGCCGACGCCGACGTCCGCCTCTTCGAGGTGCCAAGCCGCACCTGGCACGACTGGGTGTTCGTCAATCTCGATGGCGCGGCGGAGCCCTTCGAGAGCTTCATCGGCCCCGTCGAGGAGCACTTCGCAGGCTACGACATCGCTCAGTTCCGCCGCTCGCAGCGGACCATGGCCGTGCCGTTCGCCTGCAACTGGAAGCTCGCCGTGGAGAACTACTGCGACTTCTACCATGTCTTCCTCGTGCATCCGGCGCTCCATGACGCGATGAGCGGGCAGACCCGCCAGTCCATGTGGACCGGCGGACGCCACCTCCTCAACGGCTACGCCTTCTCCGGCAACGGCATCGCCGACGAGGGCGAGGGCCTCGAGCTTCCGGTCCAGCGGGGACTGACGCCGGCGCTGGCGCAAAGCACCCGCTACGCGGTGCTCTTCCCGAACTTCGCCGTCAACGTCTATCCCGAGAGCGTCCAGGCCGTGCTCTTCGAGCCGAAGGCCCACGACCGGACCGTCATGCACATGTGGTTCTACTACGTCGGCGAGGCGGCGGATGCCGCGGACCACGATGCCGCCCGGGGACGCCTCTACGACGACTGGGCCCGCCTCAACGCCGAGGACGAGGGCATCTGCCGCCGCCTCCAGGAAGGGCGCGCCTGCGACGCCTACGACGGCGGCCGCATGGCCCCCCACTGGGACCGGGGGACCATCCACTTCCACCGCCAGGTGGCCCTGGCGGTGCGTCACGAGGGGGCGTTCGCCGCGGCACCTCCCTGACGGGTCACTCGGCCAGCTTCACGTCGTCGTACATCGCCACGTACTTCGCCAGCACGTCGGGCGGCCAGGACTGCCATGGCGTCGCGCTTTCGAGAAACTCGCTGACGTCGCCTTCGAGCCCCATGGATGCGAGGACGGCCGGATCGACGATGTCGTAGGTGAGGCGGTTGGCGTGCCCGTAGCCGTAGACCTCGATGAGGAACTTGCCGGCGTCCGGAGAGTTCCACGCGTTGATGAAGTCGTACGCCGCCTCTTCGTCGCCCTGGCCGGTGGCCGACATCACCAGGCCGCAGCTCCAGGAAATCAGGCCGCCCTTCGGGTCTAGGAGGTACTCGACCGGCACGCCGGCCTCCTGCAGGCGATAGACGGGTCCGCTCCAGAAGTAGGAGGCGACGACCTCGCCGGAGGCGAGCATGGCCTCGGCGTCCGTCTCGACGGTCCAGTAGCTCCGCAGCAGCTGTTTCTGGCGCAGCAGGATCTCCTTCATCCGCCCGATGTCCTCGTCGCTGACGTTGACGGTATCGCGGATGCCGAGAATGACGGCGGCGAAGGCGACCGCGGCGTCGACCGAATCCCACATCGAGAGGCGCCCCGCGTGGGCTTCGTCGAGAAGCATCCACCAGGAATTCTCTTCCGCGTAGGCCGGGTCCACGAGGTCGCTGCGATAGGCGATCGAGTGGCTGCCCCAGTCGTTGGCGACGAAGATCGGCTCGCCGTCGACCGTCGAGCCCGGCACGTCCCTCAGCGCCGGAATGAGGTTCTCCCAGTGCGCAAGTCTCGACGGATCGATCGTGCGGATGACGCCGGCGTCGAACCAGCGCTGGACCGCGGTGCTGCACGGGTGGACGACGTCCACGGCGAAGCCGTTGCGAAGCTTCTGGAGCGCCTCCTCCTCGTCGGCGAAGAACGTGACATCCGGAGAGCCGCCGTAGGTCTCGATGTAGGACGGGTGAAGCTCCGGTATCTCGTATCCCGCCCAGGTGAAGTAGGTCATCTCGCCGGCAGCGAAGGCGCTGCGCCGCGCGAGCGGCAGGGCCACCGGAATGAGCCCGAGCGAGGCGAGATGGCGGTTGAAGGCGCGCCGGTCGTACCTCGAGGCGTGCACGAGGTCAAAGAGACGGTTGCGGTCCATTGCTTGTTCCTCCCTTGTCGCATGGCCGGAATCCTGCCACAGGGCCGCTGCGCCGTGAAACGGGCTTCAGACGCGCTCCTCCCCGAAGTAGAGGGAGACCTTGTGGCGGGCCTCGGCAAAGAAGAGCCAGCGTTCGACCATGGTGCCGGCGAGGTTGGCGGCAACGGCCAGCACGGCGATCAGGGCTCCCGCCACGCCGCCGGCGGCCGAGCCCGCGAGGACGAGAAGAAATGGTGCGGCGAAGCCCGCAAGAACGGCGAGGCGGCGCAGCTTGCGGGCGTGGCGGCGGGCGATGGCGAACACCATTTCCCGCTGCAGCCAGGTCTCGTTCGTCGAGGGCAGCTCGAGAACGCGCACGCCCGTCGCACGGCCGCCGAGCCCGAGGGCCGACGCCGCATCGGCGCTCCCGCCACGTGGGAGAGCCCTCCAGGCGCCGAGCTTGACGATCGCGCACAGCGCCAGCGCCGCCGCGGTGAGCGCCGGAAGAAGAGGCGGCGTCCGGCCTTCGGCGAGAAGCGCCGCGGCGCAGATGACGAGGCCGCCGCCCGACAGCCCCATCACGAGGAATCCCGGCACCGTCCACGGTGACGACCACGCGGGCACGGTGGCGAGCGACCGGTAGATCATTGCGGTCGACCAGATCGTCGCCAGCGCGAGGACCGCGGTCGCCAGACCGGCGATGACCGGCGCCTCGGGAGGCGTTTCGAGGAACGCCTCGAAGCCGAGGAAGACGACGGCCGGGACGAAGGTGGCGAGGGCGGCCACGCCCTCGCGGGAGAGCCAGGACGAGCGCCACTGCGAGAGCGCCCGCCAGGCCCGTTCGGGGCGGCGCAGGTGAAAGAGCGAGCTCACCAGGCCGATGACGGCGGCTGCGAGCGCGAAGGCGCCCGCGCCGACCGTGGCCGAGGGCGGGATTCCTCCGACGGCCGAGAAGAGCCCCAGCCAGGCGAGCGCCCCGAACCCGGTGCCGGAGAGAACGGTGAAGAGGACGATGGAGACGGCGGGTCTCAGGGGATCAGTCCGTCAGCATGCGGTCGAGCCATCCCAGAAAGCCGCCTGTTCCCTCTTCCACGGGCTCGTCTGCCTCGACGGCATGGCGCGAGCGCGGCGGCAGGTAGCGGTTGACCGGAGCGGCACCGCTTTCGGGCATCAGCGCCACGCCCCCACGCCTTTCCACCAGTTGAGAGACCTCGGAGGCGGGATCGGAGAGATCCCCGAAGCTTCGCGCCGACGTCGGACACGTGCGCACGCAGGCCGGTATCCGGTCGGCCTCGTCGAGGTTGCGATTGTCGATCCGGTCGGCGCACAGGGTGCACTTCTTCATCACCCCTTCGTCGTCATCGAGTTCGCGGGCGCCGTAGGGACAGGCCCAGGCGCACAGGCCGCAGCCGATGCAAAGATCCTCGTCCACCAGGACGATGCCGTCCGCCGCGCGCTTGTAGGAGGCGCCGGTCGGGCAGACTGGGACGCACGGCGCGTTGTCGCAGTGAAGGCACGATCGCGGGAAGTGAAGCGTGAATCCTCCCTTGCCGTCGTCGATCTCGAAGGTGTGGATGCGGTTGAGCCAGGTGCCGGAAGGTTCCGGACCGTAGGCGTCCGTGTCGCCCAGGGGAGAGAACGCGCCGGTGGAGTTCCACGACTTGCAGGCGACGGCGCAGGCGTGGCAGCCGACGCAGACGTCGAGATCGATGACGAGGCCGAGCCGGCGCTCGACGGTCTTCGGCAGCGAGGTCACGGGGTGCTCCCGGCGGTGCGGGCGCCGGCGGCAAGCGGGGGGAAGGCGGCCTCGCGCGGCGGCCGCTGGTCGTCGTCGCGCGTCACCCTCACGGTGAGGTCGTACCACGCGGCCTGGCCGGTGACCGGGTCGGCGTTGGCATGGCGGGTGCCGTCGGCCTGTTCGGGCAGGAGGTCCGCGATCAGGTGGTTGAGGAGAAAACCCCGGGTCGCCTCCGTGGCGCCGGGGTGGAGCGACCAGGCGCCGGCGCGCTTGCCGATGGCGTTCCATGTCCAGACGGTCTTCGGATTGACGCCGTCGCTCACCCGGACCTGGGCCCTGATACGGCCGTGACGGCTCTCGACCCAGGCCCAGTCGTCATCGGCCAGTCCTTCCCGTTGGGCCACCTCCCGTCCGACGTGGAGCCGGTTGAGGCCGTGGATCTGCCTCAGCCAGGCGTTCTGGGAGCCCCAGGCGTGGTACATCGCCATCGGCCGCTGGGTCACCGCGTGAAGCGGGTAGCGGCCGTTTCCGTCGTCGACCGGAGAGATCCAGAAGGGCAGGGGGTCGAAGGACGATTCCAGCCTTGCGCGGTCCCGTTCCGGCGGCTTCAGGGAGCCGTGGCCGCGGGCGGCGAGGCGGAACTTCTGCAGCGTCTCGCTGTAGACCTCGAGCACGATCGGCGAGTCGTGGTCGATCAGGCCGAGCGCCACGGCCTGGGCGAGGTAGCCGGCGTTGGCGAACTTGTAGTAGCGGTGGCTTTCGGCGAGTTCGTGGCGCCAGTGGCAGCCGTGGGCGATGTAGGCGTCGAGCTGTCCCGGATTGACGGCGCCCTTGCCAGTCTCGGTGCCGTCCGCGCCGCGCCAGCCGGCCAGCAAGCCGGTCTGCGGCTTGCGCAGGTGGTTGACCAGGTAGTCGGCATAGCCGCCGGGAAAGCACGGCGAGCCGTCGCCGTTCGCCATGCCGGGAAGTCCCAGACGGTGGCCCAGATCCAGCAGCACGTCCTGGAACGGCCGGACGTCGCGTCCGGGCGTGACGACCGGCTGGCGTATGGCGTCGGCCGGCGCGTCGGGGTCGCTGATCGGCCTGTCGAGCAGCGACATGCAGTCCCAGCGTTCAAGGTAGGTCGTGTCCGGCAGCACGAGGTCGGCATAGGCCACCATCTCGGACTGGTAGGCGTCGGCATAGATGATGTGGGGGATCCGGTAGTCGCCGGTCGCGGGATCGGTGTCGCTCAGCATTGCAAGCGTGCCGGTGGTGTTCATGGACGAGTTCCAGGCCATGTTGGCCATGAACAGGAACAGCGTGTCGATCGGATAGGGATCCTGCGCCCAGGCATTGGCGATGACGGTGTGCATCATGCCGTGGATGGCGAGCGGCGCTTCCCACGAGAACGCCTTGTCGATTCTCACCGGCGTTCCGTCGCTCTCGACCAGGAGATCCTCGGGCCCTCCCGGGAAACCCAGCGGCATGCCCGGCAGGGGTTGCCCGGGGGCGATCTCGTCCGGCCTGCCCGCCGGTCTGGGCGGGCAGGGCATGTGGCGGGGGTAGGGCGGCCGGTAGCGGTGTCCGCCCGGCGTGTCGACGCTGCCGAGAAGGATTTGCAGGACGTGGATGGCGCGGCAGGTCTGGAAGCCGTTGCCGTGGGCCGAGATGCCGCGCATGGCGTGCATGCTGACCGGCCGTCCGACCATGCTCTCGTGGCGCTCGCCGCTCGAGTCGGTCCAGGGAACGTCCAGCGTCACCTCCCTGTCGAAGGCCGCCGCGGCGAGCTCGCGCGCCACGCGGCGGATCGCCGCCGCCGGAATGCCGGTCGTCCCGGCCGCCTCCTCGGGGCTGTAGCGCCTGTCGAGGCAGCGCCTCGCCAGCAGCTCGAACGCCGGCCGGGCCTTCAGGCCGGAGTCGAGAAGAACCTCGCCCTTGAGCCGGGGGCGGCCCGTGCCGCGGGGCACCGCGCGGCCGCTGTCGCGGTCGGCGACGAGCGGGGCGCCGGCCGGATCGCGGGCGATGGTGCCGTCCTCGGGCAGGCCCGGGGCCTCGATTATGAGCTCCGGCGCGTTGGTGTAGCGCACGAGGTAGTCGAGATCGACGCGCCCGGTCCGCATGAGCTCGTGGCAGAGAGCCAGCACGAAGAGGCCGTCGGTCCCCGGCGTGATCCCCAGCCACTCGTCGGCGACGGCCGAATAGCCGGTTCTCACGGGATTGACCGACAGCACCTTCACGCCCCGCTCCTTCAGGCGGGCGAGGCCGATCTTGAGCGGATTGCTGGCGTGGTCCTCGGCGACCCCGAAAAGAACGAGGTACTCGGTGTGAGCCCAGTCCGGCTCGCCGAACTCCCAGAACGAGCCACCGGTGGTGTAGAGGCCGGCCGCCGCCATGTTGACGGAACAGAAGCCGCCGTGGGCGGCGAAGTTCGGCGTCCCGAAGCGGGAGGCCCACCAGCCGGTCAGCGCCTGGCTCTGGTCGCGTCCGGTAAAGAACGCCAGCTTGCGGGGATCCTCGCGCCGGATCGGCTCGAGCCACGAGACCGCGAGATCGAGCGCCTCGTCCCAGGAAATGGCCTCGAAGCGGTTTTCGCCGCGCCTGCCCGTCCTCCGCAGGGGGCTCGTCAGGCGGGCCGGCGAACGGTGGTTCATCAGGCCCGCGGCGCCCTTGGCGCACAGCACGCCGCGGTTGACGGGGTGTTCGCGCAGGCCGTCGATGTAGACCGGCTCGTCGCCGTCGAGGTGCACGCGTATCCCGCAGCGGCAGGCGCACATGTAGCAGGTGGTCGTGGCGATGCGCCCGGCCACGGGCGGCATGCCGGCCAGTCGGCGTTCGATGCGGCGGCTCGAATCGGGCAAGGGACGGTATCCTTCAGATGAGGGCGGCGGCCGGATAGTCCCTGGCGATGCTCTGCCGCGTGGCGAGGCCCTCGGCGAGGTCGGCCGCGATGGCGTCCCGCGGACGCTCCGAAGGATCGCCGTATCCGCCGCCCCCGCCGGTATGGATGGCAAGGATGTCGCCCTTCTTCAGCGTCATGCCCGCCTTGGAGGCGACCGGGAGGAGTTTGCCGTCGCGCAGCACGTCGCAGCGCCCCGGCGCGCCCTCGCGGCCGCCAAAGAGACCGGCCGGAGCAATGCGGAAGCGGTCCGCGTAGATCGCGAAGATGACGTCGTCCCTGGTGATCTCGTAGGCCCGGGTGAAGCCCAGGCCGCCGCGGCGGCGCCCCGCTCCGGCGGAACCGGGCAGCAGGGCGTAGTCGACGACGCGGAAGTAGTCGTACTCCATGTCGAGGGCCTCGACCGGCGTGTTCGAGCAGTTCGACAGCGGGCTGTCGATGGCGTCGCAGCCATCGGCGCCGGCGGAGGCGCCGTAGCCGCCGCCGAAGATCTCGACGTAGACCCGGTAGCCGTCCTGGCCGAGGTGCGACAGCGCGAAGACCGCCGTGGTGTCGAAACCGCAGGCGATCACCTTCTCGGGAGCGGCCCTGGCCAGCGCCTTCATGACGGCGTTGAAGACCCGGTAGGCGGGCTCCATGCGCGCCCGCACCGGCGCGGGCGGTTTCGGATTGAGCAGCGAGCCGTAGGGTGCGGAGATCCGGAAGGGACGCTTGACCCCCTCGTTGAAGGGGACGTCGGCACTCGTCAGCACCGACTTCACGCAGGCCAGCGCCGCAGAGACGGTCGACGAGAACGGGCAGTTGAGATTGCGCGCCACCTGGGGCGCGCTGCCCTCGAAGGAGATGTCGAGCGAATCGCCCTCGATCCTGACCTGGGCCTTCACCGGCAGCGGCTCGTCGTCCAGACCGTCGTCGTCCACGGCGTCCTCGCCCTCGTAGAAGCCGTCCGGAATGGCGGCGATCGAGGCCCTGACGCGCCGCTCGGAGTAGTCCAGGAGCTCCGCCATGGCCTCCAGCAGCGCCTCCCGGCCGAACTTCGAGGCGAGCTGCCCGAGGCGCAGGCCGCCGATCGCGTTGGCGGCGAACTGCGCGTTGAAGTCGCCGATGGTGAGCTGCGGCACGCGGATGTTCGCCGCCACCAGGCGCTCGAACGGTCCGCCGTTCCAGTCGCGCTCCATGTTGTAGCACGATGGCGGGATCTGCAGCCCCTCCTGGTAGATGTCGGACGCGTCGGCGTTGAGTCCCGGCGCCCCGCCGCCGAGATCGAGATGGTGCGCCACGGAGGCGCCGAAGCCGATGACCTCGCCCTCGAAGAAGACCGGCGAGAAGATGAAGACGTCCGGCAGGTGCTGGCCGCCGTTGAAGGGATCGTTGGTGATGTAGAAGTCGCCGGGCCGAAGCGATTCGACGGGATGCGTCGCGGCGCAGGGAACGAAGGTCATCTTCATGGGACCGAGCTGCATGGGAATGAGCTCCGCCTGCGCGACGACGTTGCCCTCGCGGTCGAGCAGCGCCGCCGAGGCGTCCTGTGCCTCCCTGACGATCGTCGAGTAGGCGCTGCGGATCAGCTTGGCGCCCATTTCCCGGGCCGCCGCGATGATGCCCTGGCTGATGACCGCGTAGTCCACTGGATCGAGGGCCATTGAGAGTCTCCTTCAGCGCGCCTCGCACGGCCAGCCGTGGTCCCGGGCGGCGGTGGCGAGGCTGATGAAACCGTCGGCGACGTCGTCGGCGACGAGGCCCCGGTGCCGTTGCTCCGGGGGACCGTAGCCGGCGCCGCCTCCGGTGCGGATGGTGACGATGTCGCCGACCTCGAGCGGCGTGATGCCCTTGCTGGCCACCTGGAGACGGCGTCCGCCGCGCTCGATGCTGCAGTTCGCGCGCTCGCCCTCGTGCCCGCCGAAGAGGCCCTCCGGGGCGAGGCGGAAACGGTCGGCGTAGAGCGTCAGCGTGCTCCCCGGTTCGAGGATCTCGTAGACCCGCGTGTAGCCCAGCCCGCCCCGGTGGCGGCCGGCGCCGCCGCTGTCGGTGCGCAGCGAGTACTCGTGCATGCGGAAGAAGGAATAGTCGAGATCAAGCGCCTCCACCGGCGTGTTGGTGCAGTTGGCCAGGGGCCCGCCCAGGGCGCTCTCGCCGTCGCTCGCGGCGGAAGCGCCGTAGCCGCCGCCGAGCACCTCGGTGACGACGCGGTAGCGGCGGCCGTCGAAGCGGGTCATGGTGAGCGCCGTCGTCGTGTCGTAGCCGCAGGCGATGACGCATTCCGGGACGGCCCCGGCCAGCGCCTTCATGACGGCGTTGTAGACCCGGTAGCAGGCCTCCATGCGCGCGTGCACCGGAGCGGGCGGCTTCGGGTTGAGCAGGGACCCGTAGGGGACGTGAAGGCTCAGCGGGCGCGTCATGCCGTGGTTGAAGGGGATGTCGGGGCTGGTGAGCACCGCCTTGAGAGGCGTGAAGGTGGCCGACGAGGTCGACGAGAGCGGGCTGTTGAGATTGCGCGCCACCTGCGGCGCCGTGCCGGTGAAATCCGCGTGGACGGCGTCGCCCGCCACGGTGAGGGCGACCCGCACCGGCAGCGGTTCGTCGCCGAGACCGTCGTCGTCCACGGCGTCCTCGCCGTGCCACGTCCCGTCGGGAACGGCGGCGATGGCCGCCCGCATGCGCCGCTCCGAGTAGTCGATCAGCCCCGCCATGGCGGCTTCCACGGCATCGGCGCCGTACTTTGCAGCGAGGTCCTTCAGGCGCCCCGCGCCCACGCCGTTGGCCGCGAACTGGGCATTGAAGTCCCCGATGGTCAGTTCGGGCACCCGGATGTTGGCGGCGATGAGGCGCTGCAGCGGGCCGCCATGCCAGTGGCGTTCGAGATTCCAGAGAGAGGGCGGCAGCCGCAGGCCCTCCTGGAAGATGTCGGTCGCGTCGGCCACGATTCCCGCGGCGCTGCCGCCCATCTCGAGGTGGTGGGCGACCGATGCCGCGAAGCCGATGAGGCGGCCGCCGGCGAACACCGGCTGGAAGATGAAGACGTCGGGAAGGTGCTGGCCGCCCTCGTAGGGGTCGTTCGACAGGTAGAAGTCGCCGTCGCGCAGCTCCTCGGGAGGATGGTGCCGGGCGCAGGCCCGCCAGGTCGCCGCCATCGAGCCCAGCTGCATCGGGATCATCTCCGCCTGGGCGACGATCCTGCCGTGGCGGTCCATCAGCCCCGCCGAGGCGTCGGCCGCCTCCCTGACCACCGTCGAATAGGCCGAACGCACGAGCTTGGACCCCATCTCGCGGGCCGCGGCGACGAGGCCCTGGCCGATGACGGCCTGATCGACCGGATCGAGTGTCACGTGGAGCGGCTCCCCCTGGCGCCCGCGCACCATACATGGCCCCGGCCGTTCGCGCACGGCCGCCGTCGTCGGTGATGACAATTCTCTCGGTCGTTTCGAAACCCCAGCCGTCCATCCACAGGCTGTTCATGAAGTGGAAGCTCATGCCGGGCTGAAGGGGCGTGCGGTCTCCGGCCCTCAGGATCATGGTGTGCTCCCCCCAGTAGGGGGATAGGCGTAGCCCGCGCGGTTATCCTTCTCGATGCCGTGCTGTTCGACCAGCGCGGCTGCGGCCGCTCGACCCCATGGGCCTCGCTGGACGCCAACACGACGTGGCACGGCGTGGCCGACATCGAGGCCTTGAGGGAGCATCTCGGCATCGGGCGCTGGCTCGTCTTCGGCGGTTCCTGGGGAAACGCGCTGGGCCTCGCCTATGCCCAGACCCATCCGCAGCGGGTGAGCGGCCTCGTCCTCTACGGAATCTTCACGCTGCGCCGCTCGGAACTCCTGTGGCTCTACCAGGACGGCGCCAGCCACATCTTTCCCGACGCCTGGGAGGAGTTCCTCGCCCCAATCCCGCAGGCCGAGCGCGAGGCGACCCGCGCCTGGAGCGTCTGGGAAGGGTCGATCCTTTCGCTCCACCGCAATCCGGAGCGCGAGGAGGGGTTCGTGCGCGACGACTTCGCCCGGGCGCTCGCACGCATCGAGTGCCACTACTTCGTCAACCGCGGCTTCTTCCCCCACGACGGGGAGCTACTTGCCGGAGCGCGCATGCTGGCATCGATCCCCGGGGTGATCGTCCAGGGACGCTACGACATCTGCACGTCCGCCAGGACCGCGTGGGACCTTCACAGGGCCTGGCCCGAGGCCGAGTTCCGCCCGGTGCCCGACATCGGCCACACGGCCCTCGAGGCCGGCAACATCCACGAACTCGTCTCGGCCACGGACCGCATGGCCAGGGCAGGAGAGTAGGGCCGAAGAGATGGACCTGGGCCCGGCGGGCAAGGAGGTTGTCATCACCGGCGGCTATGCCACCGCCCGCGTGTTCGCCGGCCAGGACGCGAAGCTCCACGTCGCCGACCTTTCGCGGGGTCAGGAGGTGCTACGGCTGGCGCGTGCCTGCGCCGGCGCCATTCCCCTGGGCATGCTTCTCGAGTTCGACGAGGCGGCCTGGCGGCAGGCCTGGGACCTCAAGCTCTTCGGCTACATCAACATGATGCGCGCCATGTACGCCGAGATGAAGACACGGGGCCGCGGCGTCATCGTCAACAACATCGGCACCGCGGGCGAACCGGAAGCCGTCGGGCTACGCCGCCGGCGTGACCGCCAACGGCGCGCTGGTTACCTTGACGAGGGCGCTCGGCGGAACCAGTCTCGACGACGGCATCCGGGTGGTGGGCGACAACCCCGGAGACATGGAGAACGAGCGCGGCATCATGGCCTTGAGACACCACGCCGGGAAACTCCTGGGCGACAGCGAAAGGTGGCGCGAGCTGATACCGGACATGCCCGGAGGTTCCCTCCCGGAGTCCGGCGACATCGCCGCGGCCATCGCCTTTCCCGCCAGCCCGCGGGCGCGCTTCGTCAGCGGCGTCGTGCTGACGGTCGACGGCGGCATGAGCGGGAGCCAGGCCGTCATCGGCGGCTGATCCGCGATCGCGAGGGGAGGATACTGTGGTGCGTTCCCATGTGACTGTCATCGGCGCCGGCGTCGTCGGCATGGCGACCGGGCTCACCCTCGTGCGCGACGGGCACGACGTGACGGTCATCGACCGCGACGGACCCGGGGAGAACTGCTCCTTCGGCAACGCCGGCATGATCTGCGACACGAGTTCGGCGCTGCCCCTGCCGTCCTCCCGGGTGGTCCGCGACATCCCGAGGATGCTGCTCGACCGCCGCCGCGGCCTCACCATCCGCTGGAGCTACCTGCCGGCGCTGGTGCCCTGGCTCCTCGTCTTCCTGAAGAGCGCCGGAGCGCACCGGCGCCTGGAGAACGCGAGGGCCTTCCATGCCCTGCTCGACGGCGCGGTGGCCTCCTGGGACCGTCTCGCGGCGGGAACGGACGGCGAGGCGCTGATCGAGAGGCGCGGGCTCGCCACCATCTACGAGAGCGAGCAGGCCCACGCCGCCGCCGCCGGGGAGAGGAGGCTTCTCGGCGAGCTCGGGGCGGAGCTCTCGGAACTCTCGGGCGCCGAGGTGCGCCAGATGGAACCCGGGCTCTCCGGGCGCGTGAAGGCCGCCACCTTCCATCCGCGCATAAACCACACGGTCAATCCCTACAGGCTGACGATGGCGCTTGCCGGGAGCTTCAGGCAAGCTGGCGGTCTCGTCGAGAAAGCGGAAGTGACGGCGGTCCGCACGTCGGGCGGCCGCGCGACGGCGCTCGAGACCACGGCCGGAGAGCGCACGATCGACCGTCTCGTCGTCTCGGCGGGCGCATGGTCGCACCGCGTCGCCGCGATGATGGGGCTGAAGGTGCTTCTCGACACCGAGCGCGGCTACCACAGCGTCTACCACGGCTGCGATTCCGGGCTGCGCATGCCGCTGATCCACGGTGAGTTCGGCTTCGGATTGAACCAGATGGACGAAGGCCTGCGGTTTGCCGGCAGCGTCGAGATGGCGGGGCTCGACGCTCCGCCGGACATGAGGCGCGCCGATGTCCTCGTCGAACGGGGCCGCGGCGTCCTGCGCTCCTTCGATCCGGCGCCCGGCACGAAGGTGACGCGGTGGATGGGGCGCAGGCCGACCATGCCCGACTATCTTCCGGCCCTCGGCGCGGCGCCGGGGCTGGCCAACGTGTGGTTCAATTTCGGCCATCAGCACCTCGGTCTCACCCTGGCGGCGCGCAGCGGCGGGGTGACGGCCGATCTCGTGGCGGGCCGCGATCCGGGGCTCGACCTGGCGGCCTTCCGCCCGGACCGCTTCTGAGCCGTGAGCCGCGCCTTCGTCCGCGAACCCGACGGCGAGGATGTCGTCGACACGCTCCCCGACCTTCCCCAGGAGCCGGTGCCCAACTACGTCACGCCCGAGGGCATGGAGATGCTCGAGCGGCGGCTCGACGGCCTGAGGGCGGACCTCCACCGCCTGCGCGGCGAGCCCGAAAGCCTCATGCGCAGGAGCAGGCTCGCCGGCCTCATGCGCGACCTTCGCTACGTGGAAGGACGGATTTCGCACGCCGTTGTCGTGGACCCCGCCGGCGGGCCCGGGGACCGCGTGGCCTTCGGGGCCCGGGTCGAGGTGCTCGACGAGGACGGCGCCTCCTCCTCCTGGCGGATCGTCGGCGAGGACCAGGCGGACATCGGCGAGGGCCTCGTCAGCTGGGTCAGTCCACTAGCCCGGGCCCTGCTCGGCGCCTGCGTCGGCGACATCGTGACCTGGCGGCGTCCCGCCGGCGACCTCGACCTCGAGATCGTCGCCATCGGCCGGCGATGACGGTTTGACGGGTCGCGACGCCTCCGCTATGGTCCGCGCCACGTGATCAGGGGCCCGTCGCGAGGCCCTCATGATGGGGCCCTTGCCATGAAGATCGTGAATTCCCTGCGCTCGATGAAGAAGCGCCACGCCAAATGCCGCACCGTGCGCCGGAAGGGCCGTGTCTACGTCATCAACAAGCAGAATCCCCGCTTCAAGGCGCGCCAGGGCTGAACCGACGCCGGCGCGCCATCCGGGAGTCCGTGGGGACCGGTCGTGACGCTGGCGATGCCGCAGCCCGACGCCGGGGTGCTGGCTTCCCGCGACGCCTTTCTTGCCGAACTCGCCGCGATCCTGCCCGCCGACAACATCGTCACGGACGAGCCGGGGCTGAGGGTCTACGAATGCGACGGCCTGTCGGCCTACCGTGAACTGCCGCTTGCCGTCGCCCTCCCGGAGACGACGGCGGAGGTTGCCCGGGTCCTCGCCCTGTGCCGCGATTCGGGCGTCAAGGTCGTGCCGCGCGGCTCTGGAACGGGCCTGTCGGGCGGCGCCCTCCCCTTGAGGGACGGCCTTCTTCTCGGCCTCGGCAAGTTCAACCGCATCCTCGACATCGACTACGACAACCGCACGGTGACGGCCCAGCCCGGGGTCACCAACCTCGCCATCTCGCAGGCGGTGGATCACCGCGGGTTCTACTATGCCCCCGATCCCTCGAGCCAGCTGGCCTGCTCGATCGGCGGCAACGTCGCCGAGAATTCCGGCGGGGTGCACTGCCTGAAGTACGGGGTCACCACCAACAACCTGCTCGGGCTGGAGATCGTCCTGATGTCCGGCGAGATCGTCAGTATCGGCGGCAAGCACCTCGATGCGGACGGCTACGACCTCCTGGGCATCGTCACCGGCTCGGAGGGACTGCTGGGGGTCATTACCGAGGTCACGGTCCGCATCCTGCCGAAGCCCGCATCGGTCGTCACCCTGCTCCTGGGCTTCGACGACCTGGCGCGCGCCGGCGACTGCGTCTCGCGCGTCATCGCCTCCGGCATCATCCCGGCGGGGTTCGAGATGATGGACCGCGCGGCGGTCCACGCCACCGAGGACTTCTGCAGGGCCGGCTACCCGCTGGACGTCGAGGCGCTGCTGATCTGCGAACTCGACGGCCCCGGCGAGGAGACCGGGGAACTCGCCTCGAGGGTCGAGGGCATCGCGAGGGAGCTGGGGGCAAAGACCGTCCGCCGCGCGGCCAGCGAGGACGAGCGCGCGCGCTTCTGGCTCGGGCGCAAGTCCGCCTTTCCGGCGGTGGGCAAGATGTCGCCCGACTACTACTGCATCGACGGCACCATCCCGAGGGGCCGGCTGTCGGATGTGCTGACGCGCATGGAGCACCTCTCGCAGCGCCACGGTCTGGGCGTCGTCAACGTCTTTCATGCCGGCGACGGGAATCTCCACCCCCTGATCATGTACGACATGGGCAAGCCCGGGGACCTGGAGAAAGCCGAGGCGCTTGCCGCGGACATCCTGACCCTGTGCGTGGAGGTCGGCGGCGTGTTGAGCGGCGAGCACGGCATCGGTGTCGAGAAACGCGACCTGATGGGGACGATGTTCACCGACCTCGACCTGAAGCAGCAGCAGCGCGTCAAGTGCGCCTTCGATCCCGACGGCCTGCTCAATCCGGGCAAGGTCTTCCCCGTGCTCCACCGCTGCGCGGAACTCGGGCACATGCATGTTCACCGGGGCCGCGTCCCGTTTCCCGATCTGCCGCGGTTCTGACGGTCCATGACCCCCGGGACCTATCGTCCGGCCGATGACCGCGAGCTCGCCGGCCTGGTGGCCTGGGCGGCGGGCGGGAACGTGCCGCTCGAGATCGTCGGCGCCGCGACCCTGCGCGGTTTCGGCCATGCCGTGCCGGCGGACCACGTCGTCGACATGTCGGCGCGCGCGGGCGTGGTCGACTACCAGCCGGAGGAGCTGGTGCTCACCGTCGAGGCGGGCACGCCGGTCGCCGAGATCGAGGTCCACCTCGGGGAGGCCCGCCAGCAGCTGGCCTTCGAGCCGCCGGACCTCGGACCGCTGTTCGGCGCGCCCGCGGCCCGCGCGACCATGGGCGGCATCCTCGCCGGCAACCTCTCCGGCCCCCGGCGGGTGAGCGCGGGGGCGGCGCGCGACCATGCGCTCGGTGTCGAGGCGGTCACCGGGCGCGGCGAGGCGATCCGCGCCGGCGGCAGGGTCGTCAAGAACGTCACCGGCTACGACCTGACGAAGCTCTTGTGCGGCTCGTGGGGGACCCTCGCGATCCTCACCCGGCTGTCGGTCAAGGTCCTGCCCGCCGCGGAGAAGACGCGCACCGTCCTCGTGGCCGGCCTCGCGGCCGCCGACGCCTGCCGGGCGATGGGCGAGGTCCTGTCGTCGCCCCACGAGGTCACCGGCGCCGCGCATCTCCCCCGCGCCGCGGCCTCGCGCTCGGCCGTGGGATACGTGTCGGCGGCCGGCGGCGCGGTGACGGCGGTGAGGATCGAGGGGCCACCGGCCTCGGTGCTTGCCCGCACGGAAACCGTGACCTCGCTGCTGTCAGAGTACGGCGAGGTGGAGGAACTCCACGGCACGAACTCCCGGCGGTTCTGGAAGGAGCTGCGCGACGTCGCGGCCCTCGTCGGGCCCGACGAGGCCGTCATGCGCCTGTCGGTCCCTCCGGCCTCCGGCGGCGAGGTCCTCGGGGCGGTGGAGGCGCTCGGTGCCGCGGGCTGGCTCGACTGGGGCGGGGGCCTCGTGTGGTGCTCCTTCGCCCCTTCGGCCGCCACCGCCAACGCGATCAGGGAGACCGCTGCAGGAGCCGGCGGCCATGCGACGCTGGTGCGGGCGCCGCAGGATCTCAAGGACGCCGTATCTGTCTTCCACCCGCAAACCCGCGGACGCGAGGTCCTCTCGCGGCGCATCAGGGAAGGCTTCGATCCCGCCGGAATCCTCAATCCCGGGCGCATGGCGCGGGATTGCTGAACCCATGCACGCGAACATCGATCTCGTCAGGCTGGCGGAACCGCAGGTCCGCGAGGCGGAACGCATCCTGAGGACCTGCGTCCACTGCGGGATGTGCCTGGCCACCTGTCCGACCTACCTGCTCCTGGGCGATGAACGCGACAGTCCGCGCGGCCGGATCTACCTGATCAAGGGCATGCTGGAGAGCGGCGCGGCGCCCGATCAGGCCACGGTCCGCCATGTCGACCGTTGCCTGAGCTGCCTGTCGTGCATGACGACCTGCCCGTCGGGCGTGAACTACCGGCACCTCGTCGACCATGCCCGGGAGCGCATCGAGGCCACCTTCCCGCGCGGCGCCGCGACCCGGGCGAAGCGCCGCTTCCTTGCCTGGGTGCTGCCCGTTCCTTGGCGTTTCCGCCTCGCTCTCGTCGGCGCCCTTCTCGCCCGCCCCCTGGCCTGGGCGATGCCCCGCAGCCTGCGAGGCCTGGTGCGGATGGCCCCGCGCGCCCTGCCGCCGCCGTCGTGGAGCGACCTGCCGCGCGTCCATCGCGCCCGCGGGGAGCGGCGGATGAGGGTGGCGCTGCTCACGGGATGCGCCCAGAAGGTGCTCGCGCCGCAGATCAACGAGGCGACCGTCGGACTCCTCACCCGCCTGGGGTGCGAGGTGGTCGTGGCGCCGGGAAGCCGCTGCTGCGGCGCGCTCGAGCACCACATGGGCCGCACCGGGAAGGCGAGGGAGTTGGCGCGCGCCAACATCGCGGCCTTCGAATCGGCCGGTCCGGTCGACGCCGTGGTCAGCAACGCCTCCGGATGCGGCACGCACCTGAAGGACTACGGCAGCCTGCTTGGCGACGATCCCGCCTGGGCGGATCGCGCCCGCACCCTTGCCGGGAAGGCGCGCGACGTCACCGAGGTCGTCGACCGGCTCCCGGAAGGGTGCGCCGCCGCGCTCGCCGCGCCGGCGATCGCCTACCATTCCGCGTGCTCACTGCAGCACGGCCAGCGCATCACCGACGGTCCGGCGGCGCTGCTGCGCCGGGCCGGCTTCACCGTGACGGGCATTCCGGAGGGACACATCTGCTGCGGTTCCGCCGGCACCTACAACCTCCTGCAGGACGACCTTTCCGCGCGCCTCCTCGCCCGCAAGTGCGCCCACATCGAATCGACCGGCGCCGGCGCCGTCGCGGCCGGCAACATCGGCTGCATGGTCCAGATCGCCAGGGGCACGGACCTGCCGGTGGTGCACCCGGTGGAGCTGCTCGACTGGGCCACCGGCGGGCCGGAACCGGCGGCGCTCAGGGGCGCCTCGCGGTGAGGCCGGCGCGACTCCTTGCCGCGGCGCTTGCGGCCCTCGTGATCGCGGGCACAGGCCCGCTCGCCGCTTCGCAGGACGATCCCCGTCTCGACCTCCTCTTCGAGCGGCTGCACGCCGCCGACGACCTCGCCGCGGCGCGCGAGATCGAGACCCTCATCTGGTCCGTCTGGCTCGAGACCGGGGACGCGGAGCTCGATGCCCTGATGCGCTACGGCATGTTCCTGATGCGCAACGGCAACCTGCAGGAGGCCGCGGCGGCGTTCGACCGGATCGTGGAAACGGCCCCGGATGTCGCCGAGGGCTGGAACAAGCGCGCGACCGTCCTCTACCTCATGGGGCGCTTCGACGCCTCGCTGGCCGACTGCATGAAGGTTCTCGAACTCGAGCCCCGCCACTTCGGGGCGCTGTCGGGCCTCGGACTGATCCACGTGGCCCTCGACGATGCGGAATCGGCGCTTCACTGGTTCCGCGAGGCCCTGCGGCACAATCCGCACATGCCGGGCGTGAGGGCCCGCGTGGACGACCTCGCGCGCAGCGTCGAGGGCGACCCGGTCTGAGGCGTCAGGCCATCAGCGCGCCTTCGTGGCGCAGCAGCCACACCTTGCGCTCGATGCCGCCGCCGTAGCCGGTCATCGCGCCGCCGGCGCCGATGACGCGATGGCAGGGCACGACGATCGACACCGGGTTGCGGCCATTGGCCTGGCCCACCGCCTGGAAGGCCTTCGGCTGGCCGATCCTGCGGGCGAGCTCGCCGTAGGTCAGCGTCGAGCCGCGGGGAATGGTGCGCAACGCCTTCCAGACAGTCTGCTGGAAGGGCGTTCCGCGGGGGCGGGCGCCGATGCCGTCGATGGTCCCGAGCTCGCCCTCGAAGTAGGCCGCGATCTTCCCGGCGATGCCCGAAGGATCCGAATCGCTGCGCCGCAGGCCTGCGGGGTAGCGTCTGGCAAGAAGGCCCTCGAGCCTGCCGTTGCCGTCGACGAAGTCGAGCACCTCGAGCGACTCGTCCGCGATCACCATCGCGACGTCGCCGATCGGGCTCGGGATGTCCGCGCGATACGGTTCAGACATGGATTCTCCCGCACATGGAACGCTCCGGCCGGGGGCAGGGGCGCTTTACCGCCTGCCCGGCGCCCGCGCAAGTTCGCGGGCGCCGCATGGCGTCCGGCTCCGGGCTCGCCCGTTACAAGCGCCCGCCGGTCCTGTATGCTGGCGGTGAAGCTCCGAACTCGCGATACCGGTGGCGGTCCCCGCCATGCGGTTGTCGCAACGGAGGTTCACGACGTCGCCGACGTCGCGGGGTTCGCGTCCTCCATCCGGCACCCCGCGGTTGCGGCGGCAGCGGTCGTGCTGATGCGGAGGCTCTCATGAACTACCGGGAATTCTTCACCATGCCCCGTCTGTGGGCGATGTTCGCGGTTCTCATGGTCGTGATGTTCGGAATTCTGCTTCTTGTCGGAAGCAGGGCCTTCCGCGAGGCGCCGCCCCTGCCGTCGGAGGTCGTCGTCGTTGACGGCGCGGAGTCCTCGGTGCTCTTCACCAGCGACGACATCCACCGCGGACGGGACGTGTGGCGCCGCCTCGGCGGCATGGAGCTGGGCTCGGTCTGGGGACACGGGGCCTATCTCGCTCCCGACTGGACAGCCGACGTACTGCATCGCGAGGCGATGGCCGTCCTGGACGCCGACGGCGACTTCGATGCCCTCTCGGAACCGGAACGCGCCGCCAGGATCGCCGCCTTCGCGGCGCGCATCCGGGACAACACCTACGATCCGGCGACGGGGCGCATCGCGATCTCCGGCGAACGGGCCGCGGCGATCGACGCGGTGACCGCGCACTATACCGCGCTCCTGGGCGGCACCGGGGACGGGCCCGAGGCCGAGGCCCTGCGCGAGGCGTACGCCATTCCCAACGCGCCGCTCGGCGAGGCGCCGGACGAGGACGTCCGCGCCCTCGTCTCGTGGTGGTGGTGGACCGCCTGGGCGGCATCGACCCTGCGTCCCGACGATACCGTCACCTACACCAACAACTGGCCCCACGAGCCGCTGGTGGGCAACCGGCCGAGCGCCTCCACCTTCGTGTGGACCTTCGTCTCGGTCGTCCTGCTGCTCGCGGGCATCGGCGCGCTGTGCTGGTTCTTCCTCAGGGAGCGGGAGGAGTGGCAAAAAGACACCGAACCGCCGGAGGGCTATCCGGAAGGCAACCCGATCGCCGCGGGCAACCCGACCGCGTCGATGCGCGGTGTGGCCAAGTACTTCTGGATCGTCGTGCTCCTGCTCGGGCTCCAGATCACGCTCGGCGCCGTGACCGCGCACTACGCCGTCGAGGGCCACGACTTCTACGGCATCCCGCTCGCCGACATCTTGCCCTATGCGCTGACCCGGACCTGGCACGTGCAGCTTGCCGTGCTCTGGATCGCCACGGCCTGGCTGGGCGCCGGGCTCTACCTCGCGCCGATGATCTCAGGCTCCGAACCGCCGTACCAGCGCCTCGGCGTCGACGCCCTGTGGGGCGCGCTGGTGGTGGCCGTCGTCGGCTCGCTGGCCGGCGAGTGGCTGACGCTGACCGGCCGGATGACGGATCCGGAGATGGTGTACTGGTTCGGCCACCAGGGGTACGAGTACCTCGACATGGGGCGCTTCTGGCAGTTTCTCATCTTTGCCGGGCTGCTCATCTGGCTCGTGCTGATGATGCGCTGCCTCGTCCCGGCGATCCGGCGTGCCGGGGCCGACAGGCACCTCGTGATCCTCCTGCTGCTCTCCTCGGCCGGCATCGGCCTGCTGTTCGGAGCCGGGTTCCTCTACGACCGCGACACCCACCTGACGATCGCGGAGTACTGGCGATGGTGGGTCGTGCACCTGTGGGTCGAGGGCGTCTTCGAGGTGTTCGCGACCGCCTGGGTGGCTTGGGTGTTCGTGCACATGCGCCTGCTGCGCGCCTCGACCGCCGCCGTCTACGTCATGTTCTCCGCCATGATCTTCCTGGGCGGCGGCGTGCTCGGCACGTTCCACCACCTCTACTTCTCGGGGACGCCGGAAGCGGTGCTCGCCCTGGGTGCGGTGTTCTCGGCCCTCGAGGTCGTGCCCCTGGCGCTCATCGCCTTCGAGGCCCACGACCACTGGCGCGCCGAGAGGCAGGCTCCCTGGGTGCGGCGCTACCACCTGCCGCTGATGTTCTTTCTCGCGGTGGCGTTCTGGAATCTCGTGGGCGCCGGCGTGCTCGGCTTCCTGATCAACCCACCGCTGGCGCTCTACTACCTGCAGGGCCTGCTGACCACCCCGACACACGGCCATGCGGCGCTCTTCGGCGTCTACGGCCTGCTGGGGATCGGCCTCCTGCTCCTGTGCCGCCGCGACCTGCCCCGCGCCGCGGCCTGGTCCGACCGGACGCTGCGCTGGGTGTTCTGGCTCTTCAACGGCGGCCTGGCGCTGATGGTGTTCGGTTCGCTGCTGCCCCAGGGCATCGTCCAGGCGCTCGTCTCCTTCGACCAGAGCTACTGGCACGCACGCCTGCCCGAGCTGCTGCACTCTCCGTTGATGGAAACGCTGGTGTGGCTGCGCGTGCCCGGCGACATCGTGTTCGCCCTGGGCGCCCTGCTTCTTCTCATCTTCCTCGTGCGGCTCGAATTCGGCCCGAACGAGAAGACGGACTCCGCCGGGCAAGAGCGGTAGCCGGAAGGGGAGGCCCTCGGGCGGCCTCCCCTTCCGCCGCCCGGCTCCGGTCCCTTGGGTCGACAGCGGATGTGATCCGGTGGCACTGCTCCCAAGGGCGGACCTGGATCGTCTGTATCGTGACTGGATCGCGGTACTCCCTTGCTGGGCATGGTGGTGATTGTGCATCCTCGGGGGAGTGAATCACGACAGGAAACGATGGTGGTCGACCCGAACGTCGAGACTGCAAAGACCGCGGCGGTGGAACTCGCAGCGCGAAATGCCTATGTGCGTCAGATGCATAGGGCTTTCCGTTCCAGTCGTCGTCCACGCAGTTGTCGAAGGCGGCGTTGACCGTGGACGCTCCAGTGCATTCCGTCGCACTGAAGTGAAGACTCCAATGACTATCGCTCCCGGCACGTTCGTCCGCCTGAAACATGATCCCACACGTGCCGGTATGCTGTTGGACGGCGAGAGAGTTGCGGCTGGCGCGCGGATGGTCGACGTGAGGTTCGCGGACGGCCAAGTGAAATGGTTGCCTCACTCCGCGCTTGAGCCCGTCCCCCTGGCACCCGACAAACTTGATGACCGTCTCGCCGACGGCCGGTTCGTGGCACCGGATTGGCTGCGGCGCACCCTTACCAGACTTCGTGTGACCGGAAGACTCAGCGATGTTGTCTACAGCATGGAGGCGACTGAGACAGATTTCTATGCCTACCAGTTCAAGCCAGTCATAAAGCTGATGAGTTCACCGACCGACGCCATGCTGATCGCGGACGAAGTCGGCCTTGGCAAGACGATTGAAGCTGGCCTGGTCTGGACCGAGCTTCGGGCTCGTCTCGAGTGCAATCGGCTGTTGGTGGTCTGTCCAAAGACGCTCTGTCAGAAGTGGCAAGACGAGCTGGCCAGGCGTTTCGGTGTCGAGGCTCAGATCTCGGATGCGCGGGGGCTTCTCGGGTCGCTGAAGCGGGCGCGCGAAACCGGACGCGGATATGCCCTGATCTGCAGCATGCAAGCACTGCGCCCACCGCGTGGATGGGACGATGATGGATCGGAAAAAAGAAATGGAATTGATTCCGTCCGAAGCGACCTCGCGCGGTTCCTCGACGAAGAGAGCGACGGAGAACCCTTGATCGACCTCTTGATCGTCGACGAAGCGCATCACATGCGCAATCCCCGGACGTTGCTCAATCGCTTCGGCAACCTTGCCAACTCCGTCGCAAGCCACCGATTGTTCCTGTCAGCGACGCCGATCCATCTTCGTAACCGCGATCTGCATTCACTGCTTGTGATGGTCGATCCGGACACTTTCGAGTTCGAGGGCACGCTGAACGATCTGATCGCAGCCAACGCGCCGATCATTGCCGCTCGCGACCTCGTGCTGCGTGGCGGCGCAACGGTCAACGAAATCCTGGAGCATTTGGACGAAGCACAGGAACACGAGATTCTGCGAAATAGCAAGGCACTCGCCCAGATACGGCGAGAACTGACCGGAACGAACCTGGAGCGATCCAAGCGATCCGAAGTGGCGGCTCGCCTTGAGCGGGTCAATCAACTCGCCAACTACGTGACCCGAACCCGGCGTCGCGATGTCGAGGAGTTTCGCGCAGTCCGCGAACCCAGTGCCCCTGTCCTTGAGATGAGCGCCGACGAGCGTCATTTCTACGAAGTCATTTCGGAAGTTGTCAGCGACTACGCCCGGGTCCGGGATGCAAACGAGTTCTTCCTGCTGTCCACGCCACAGCGTCTCCTGACTTCGAGCCTGGCGGCAGCGTCCGCCTACTGGGCCGGAATGGTGGACAATGCAGATGACGAGGACCTTGAGGAGTCCGACGAGGACCTGCATGATCGCCTGCACGAAGAGCGGCCTCTTGTCACACGGATCGCAGAGCGTGCCCGCGACCTCGACATGACGACACACCTGGCCGGGAGCGATACGAAGTACCGGCGTCTGATAAGCGAGTTGCGGCATCTCTGGAAGACCGAAGCCGGCGCGAAGATCATCGTGTTTTCGAGCTTCAAGCCGACCCTGCGCTACCTGCAAGACCGACTTCGCCAAGAGGGTATCGGAACCGAACTCCTGCATGGCAGCGTCAATCGGCCACGTGCCGAGATCCTTGCGCGGTTCGAGAACACCGAAAGTATCCGCGTGCTGCTCTCTTCCGAGGTCGGCAGCGAAGGCGTGGACCTGCAGTTCAGCTCGATCGTCGTGAACTATGATTTGCCTTGGAATCCGATGCGCCTGGAGCAGCGTATCGGCCGGGTGGACCGGCTGGGCCAGCAGAGAGACAAGGTGACGATCCTCAACCTGATCTACGACGGCACGATTGACAGGCGCATCTACGACAGGCTCTATGAACGCCTTCAGATCGGACGACATGCACTGGGGGAGATGGAAGCAGTCCTCGGCGAACCCATTCGCGAAATGGCGATGAAGCTGATGGATCCGAGGCTGACAGATCGTCAAAAAGACGAAGTGATCGACCAGACCGCCCAGGCGTTGGAATACCGGCGGCAAGTGGAGAACCAGCTTGAGGCGGAAGCTGGATCCCTGGTGCGGCACGGAGACTACATCCTTGAGCGCATCACGGAGAGCCGGGACCGGCACCGCTGGCTGAGCGCCGACGATGTTCTGATCTATGTGCGTGACCGCGTTCTGCGGGATTTCCCGGGCAGCGTCATCGAGCCAAGCCCGGTCGGGTCTGACACCTACCGGATCGAGCTTTCACAGGAAGCTGTTGCCGCCTTTCAAGCCTATCTTGCCCGTCCTAGTGTGAAAGGAAGGACACGTCTCCTGAGCGGTAGGGCGCAACAGCGATTCCGCTTCACTTCCTCTGTGGTTCAGAAGGAAAAGGGAGTCGAACTCGTTTCGCAGTTGCACCCACTGGTTCGGTTTGCCGCAGAACGCGACCTCGACGACGAGACCACCCGTCATCCACAGGCGGTGGCAGCTCGAGTGAGACTGGCGGATCTGCCCGTTGAATGTACACCGGGCTTGTATGTCTTGGCGGCGCGCCACTGGTCGAGCGGCAGTGTCGCAGCGGGATTGATGACTAATGCCCGGATCGGGTACGCCGGAGCAGAAGCTTCGACCGGCGAGCCTGTGAGCAGCGACATTGTCGAAAGCATGATTGGCACCGCAGCGGAGCGTGGGAGACTCATCCTGAATGCTTCAATGCACGGTGGGTTGGCCGCCGCGAGCAAGACGTTCCAGAACGTGGTTCAACCGGAACTCGATCGGCAGTTTGACGAGTTCGTTGCTCAAGCTAAAGCGGAAGTCGAGGACCGTGTTGCAATCCGGCGCCGGTCACTTGTCCGGCACTTCGAGAACAAGATTTCGAACTTGCAAGAGCAGCAGCAGACGTTGTATGAGAAACGGCTGTTTGCGGAAGCCATTGACGATACCCGAAGGGCGAGGAACTTGAGGAATCTCGCAACCGCTCTGCAAGCGCGAATCGAAAAACTGAGCGGAGCCCGGCGGCAGCGAGAGAGTGAAATCGATACGCAACGTACGATGACACCGGAGCAGGCTGACGTCTGCTGTCTGTTCCTTCAAGTAGAGGAGCCATAGTCAAGTGAGGAGGTAGACTCTTGAAAAGAAACCGATCGGAGACATCGCGCTCCGGATCGACGCTGGGAGAGGCACTCTCGCCATCGACGAAGGACCGACTGCATGGTCTGCGCGACGCCTTGGAGAAACAGGTTCGAGAAGCTATCGAAAGCCAAAGGTCCGAAGCACGCCCACCTTGGCGCCGGAAGCAGGAATCCGTCACGTCTCCGGGATCGTCCAAGGCGAACAAAGAGGCGGTATCCGCCATTCAGACGCGGACCGTCATGGCGGACGAAGAACACGAGTATCGGAATGTGGCCCTGGGGGTCGAGCCTAGAAGGCTGAGGTCCGGGGCAGCTCCGAATGTGAAGAAGCCGAAGTTCGAGTACTGGGATTTCCCAAGCGAAGCAGCAGTTCGCGAACCGTCACCTTTGTCCGTCTCCGACTTCGACAGATCGTCTCTCGAGGGGCTGCTCAACGCCGGAAGTGGTCCTCTGGATGTTGCTGGCGAGGATCTGTTCGTTGTTCTAGGGCTCGACTTTGGTACCAGCTCCACCAAGTTGATTGTTCGATTGCCTTTTGAGCCTGGGACGCCAACGATCGCCATTCCCGCGCCCAAGGCATGTCGCAGCCGCGAAGGACCATATCTCTGGCGGACCTTGCTCTGGCTACGCGAAGACGGTGGCTTCCTCCCGTGGCCGGAAGACGGCGCGAAGGAACTGAACTCCCTGAAGCAGGGACTTATTCAAGGGCGTAGCGACAAGAAAGTCTCCAACTGCACAGTTCCCTTCGAAGTCAATCGGGCCCAAGCTGGTGCTGCCTATCTTGCATTCGTGATCCGCTACGCAAGAGGTTGGCTCCTTCAGAACCGGCGTGATCTCTTTCGTGGACGCAGTCCCAGGTGGTTCGTCAACCTTGGGATGCCTACGGCGACCTACGACGACCCGAATCTGGTTGGACCGTATCGACGGATTGGTGCTGCCGCCCTGCAACTCGCCAGGATCGACAATCCTGTTACCGTCAAGTCGGTGCAGCGCTTTCTTGACGATCTACACATCAGAGAGGCCGGAGCCTCGGAGGAAGCTGCCGAAGCGCTGGGCGTCGCCGTCCTGCCCGAGGCAGCGGCGGAGGTGACGGGCTTCGCCAAGTCAATCCGCGGTGCGCCGGGTCTCTATTTCCTTGTCGATGTCGGGGCTCTGACACTCGACGCATGCATGTTTCTTTTGAGTCAAGAGTCCAACAGCAGTAATCTCTATGCTTTCATGGACGCGCTTGTCCGGCCACTCGGTGTCGAATCGTTCCACTGGTTCCTCAGTGAGGGAAAGACAGAAGACCAGTTCGCCGAGCAATGCTGTCGCATGCTTCACGCTATTGTTTGGAACACGAAGGTACGCCGCAATCCTCGCGCCGACAACTGGAAACCCGGGAACAATGTTCCGGTTTTTCTCGCCGGTGGTGGCGCAGCCAATCGCTTGCACAAGTGTATCGTAGAATCGCTTGACCCTTGGCTGAAGGAAAATGTTTGCAACGATGGTATTCGCCGGCTCGAACTGTCAGTACCAGATACAATGGAAACTCCGGAGCCCCTTCAAAATCTCGGGAGAATGGCAGTTGCCTACGGTTTGAGCTTCCCGCCAACGGAGATCGGCCGGATTATGCCAATGCGCGAAATAGAAGATGTACCGCCACCGGCTCACACTGACATCGGCATTCTTTACATCTCCAAGGACCAAGTTTGATTGACGATCTCTGGGAGACCTGCCGCTCACCTGAATCCAGGGTAGGTTACGCAGCAGATACAGGGACACGCGAGGCGTCCCTGGGGTCACAATAATCGGACCCCGTATCTCCCTGTCTGAGCGTCAGTCCGATGGGTTTTCTTGGCAACACAATGTAGCCTCCTGCGGTCGGCATTGCAACAGGCGTCATGTGCACCGCGTGCCTCCCGCCATATCAGGAACCGGCAAGCAACCGGTTGTGTCCAAGCCAGAGACCTTTCCGTGCTTCTCTCGAATCCCTTGGGCAATCACTGGCATCGCGACATTCGGGCGCAGGCTTGCTCTGTGACCCAGTACCCGGGTACCCGGTCACAATCGGAGTTGCAGTGCCGATCTCGGCATGAAGAGGATCCTTCGGAGGAGCTCCACCGGGAATGACGCTCCGCGGCGACAGCGGCATTCAACCTGATGCGCGACTTCTTCCGGCGGTCTGTTCCGTCACGGTTTGCGGGCGAGGGCGCCGAAGCGCCAGGCGAGGAGGTTGCCGAGCAGGGCCGGGGGGACGAATGCGGCGAAGAGCCAGAAGGCCGCAGTCCGGAACTCCTCTGGCTGGGTCATCCGCTCGAAGCCGATGGCGCCGGCGATGATCCCGGTGAGCGCGGCGCCGAGGGCGAAGGCGGTCTGCTGGGCGCTCGACAGCATGGCGCCGGACCGCTCCCTGTCCTCCTCGTCGGAACTCGCGACGACGATCCTGATGACATAGCCCCAGATCGTGCCGAAGCCGGCATGGCCGAGGAAGGCCGAGACGACGACGATCCAGAGCGGCCCGTGGGGCAGGAACCAGGCCTGCGTGGCGATGCCCGCCAGCAGCATGGCGCCGCCCAGCCTTATCAGCCTGCTCTCGTGCGCCGGCGCGAAGCCCGCCAGAAGCAGGGCCCCGGCGGTCCAGCCGAGCGACTCGGTCAGCACGACCAGTCCCGCCTCGAGCGGCGTGAGGCCATAGAGGCGGATCAGCAGGATCGGGCCGTAGACGGTGAACGACATCATGCAAAGACAGAGCATCATCGTCAGGGCGATTCCGCAGCCCACCGCGTGACCTGTCTCGAGCGCATGGGCGGGCAGCAGGCGCTTGCGCCGTGGCGCCGCCGAATCGCGTGTGGCGAAGAGCCAAAGGAAGAGGCAGCCCAGGACGAAGAGCGCGCCGGCGGCGGCCAGTCCGTCGGCCACGCCGGCAGACGAGATAGCGAGGATGGCGCCGGCGACGAGCGCCAGGCGGGCGACGGGGACCGGCCTTTCCTCGAGGGTCACGTCGGGGCCGGCGCGGGCGAGCAGGGGCCTGATGGCCGCGGCGAGCAGCAGGCCCTGCAGCACGAAGGCCCAGAAGGCGAAACGCCAGAGGCCGGCGGTGGCGAAGGCGCCGCCGATGAGCGGCCCGCAGAGCGCGGCCGTCATCCACACCACCGACAGGCAGGCGACGATGCGGGGCACCAGCCTGTTCGGAAAGAAGCGGTTCTGGGCGATGAAGACCAGTGCCACGAGTGCGCCGCCGCCCAATCCCTGGACCGTGCGGCCCGCCAGCAGGACCGGCATGAAGGGTGCGGCGGCGCACAGGGCGCAGCCCGCCGAATAGAGCACGGTCGCCGCCACCATGGTGCGGCGCAGCCCGTGGCGCGCCACGAAGGCGCTCGCCGCGCTCGCCGCCACGATCGAACCCATGAGATAGAGGGCGAAGGCCCAGCTGATGAGCTCCAGGCCGCCGATGTCCGCCACCGCCTCGGGCAGTGTGGTCGCCGCAAGCAGCATGTTGGCGGCGTGCAGCCAGATCGCCAGGCACAGCACGAGCAGGCGGGGAAGGTGGCGGCGCGTCATCACCTCGCGCCAGCCGGCTCGCTGTGCGTGGACCTGCATGGCCGGATCCTCCCGCGCGCCGGCCCGCGATTGCCTGGCGGGCCGGTGCTGGTGCACTATAGGCGGACCAGGCAGACGAGGGACCCATGACCGTCGAACCACCGGAGATCGTCGAGACCGACAGCCCCAAGGTCTACTGCGACGGCGGCGGGGTCCTGGGCCATCCCGGTGTCTACTACGACCTGTCGGCCCATGGCGCCGTCGATTGCGGCTACTGCGACCGGCGTTTCGTGTGGCGGGGATTCCGGGGCGGGACCACCGCCGACCCTGACCCGTCCGGCTGATCCTGCGCCATGGCGGCTCCGGGACACGTCTTCCTGATCGACGCTTCGGGGTTCATCTTCCGCGCGTTCCACGCGCTGCCGCCGATGAACCGGCCCGACGGGACGCCGGTCAACGCGGTGCGCGGCTTCTGCGCCATGATCATGAAGGTGATCGACGAGACGGACGCCGATCATGTTGCCTGCGTCTTCGACCATAGCGGCAGGAGCTTCCGCAACGACATCTACCCGCTCTACAAGGCCCATCGGCCCGAAACGCCCGAGGAGCTCGTCCCGCAGTTTCCGCTGATCAGGGAGGCGGCGCGGGCCTTCAACCTTCCGGTCGTCGAGAAGGAGGGCTACGAGGCCGACGACATCATCGCGACCTACGCCAGGCTCGCCAGCGAGGCGGGCGCCCGGGCGACCATCGTCTCGTCGGACAAGGATCTCATGCAGCTGGTGTCCGGCAGCGTCGACATGCTCGACGGGGTGAGGTCGAGGACGATCGGCGAGGCGGAGGTCTTCGAGAAGTTCGGGGTGGCGCCGGACAAGGTGGTCGAGGTCCAGGCCCTTGCCGGAGATTCCGTGGACAACGTCCCGGGCGTGCCCGGCATCGGTCCCAAGACGGCCGCCCAGCTCCTCGGGGAGTACGGCGACCTGGAGACCCTGCTCGGGCGCGCCCACGAGATCAGGCAGCCCAAGCGGCGCCAGAGGCTGATGGAGCACGCCGATGACGCGCGGATGTCCCTGCGCCTCGTCACCCTGGACAGGCACGTGCCGCTGGACGACGGCCTGGAGACGCTGGCGAGGCGGGAGCCCGAGCCGCAGGTGCTGCTCGAGTTCCTTCGCGCCCAGGACTTCCGCACCCTCACCAGCCGGGTGGAGAGCTGGCTGGACCGGCGCGCAGCCGCCAGCGGCGAAAGGGACTACGAACTGGTCGTCGACGCCGGGACGCTCGCCCGCCGGGTCGACGAGGCGCGCAAGGCCGGCGTCGTCGCCATCGACACCGAGACCACGGGGCTCGACGAGATGACGGCCGACCTCGTCGGCATCTCCATGTCGATACGGCCCGGCACCGGCTGCTACATCCCGCTTGCACACGTGTCTCCGGAACCGCTCGTCGAGGCGCCGGAACAGGTCTCCCTGGACGAGGCGAGGGCCGTCCTTGCCCCGCTGCTCGCGGATCCCGCAGTCCTGAAGATCGGGCACAACATCAAGTACGACAGGCATATCCTCGAGCGCGCCGGCATGCCGGTGGCGCCGGTGGACGACACCATGCTCCTGTCGTACTGCCTCGACGGGGGTGCCCGGCGCAGCCACTCCATCGACCACCTCGCCGAGGAGCACTTCAAGCGCAAGGTGATCTCGTTCAAGGAAGTGGCGGGCAGCGGCAAGTCGCAGGTGACCTTCGACCTCGTTCCGCTGGAGAGCGCCCGCGATTACGCCGCCGAGGATGCCGACGTCGCCCTTGCCCTGTGGCACGAGCTCAAGCCCCGCCTGGCGCCGGAACGCGTCACGCGGGTCTACGAGACCATCGAGCGCCCGCTCATTCCCGTCCTCGCGGCGATGGAACGCGCCGGCATCAGGGTCGACCGCGCGGAACTCGAGCAGCTCTCGGGCGAGTTCGGCCGGGGCATCGTGGATCTCGAACGGGACATCCACGAGCTTGCCGGACGGCCCTTCACCATCGGCTCGCCCAAGCAGCTCGGCGAGATCCTGTTCGACGAGATGGGCCTCGAGGTCGCCGGGACGGGCCGCCAGCGCTCCAGGTCGACGGGCGCGGACGTCCTCGAGTCCCTGGCGCAGCAGGGGCACGACCTTCCCGCCCGGGTGCTCGACTGGCGCAAGCTCTCGAAGCTCAAGAGCACCTACACCGATACCCTCGTCAAGCAGATCAACCCGCGCACGGGACGGGTGCACACCTCGTTCTCCATGGCGGCCGCACCCACCGGACGCCTCGCCTCCACCGATCCCAACCTGCAGAACATCCCCGTGCGCACGGAGGAGGGGCGGCGCATCCGCAAGGCGTTCATCGCGGAGCCGGGCATGCGCCTGCTCTCGGCGGACTATTCGCAGATCGAATTGAGACTGCTCGCCCATATCGCCGGCATCGACACCCTCAAGCAGGCCTTCCACGAGGGGCTCGACATCCACGCCATGACCGCAAGCCAGGTCTTCTCCGTGCCCCTGGAGACGATGGACCCCCAGACCCGGCGCAACGCCAAGGCCATCAATTTCGGCATCATCTACGGCATCAGCGCCTTCGGCCTGGCACGCCAGCTGGGGATCGGGCGCGACGAGGCGAAGGCCTACATCGATGCCTACTTCACGCGCTACCCCGGCATTCGCGCCTACATGGACCGCACGATCGAGGGGGCCCGCAAGTCGGGCTACGTGACGACGCTCTTCGCAAGGAAGTGCCATGTTCCCGGCATCAGGGACCCGAAACCCACCATGCGCGCCTACAGCGAGCGCGCCGCCATCAACGCGCCGCTCCAGGGCACGGCGGCGGATATCATCAAGCGGGCCATGATCCGCATTCCGGCGGCCCTGCAAGCCGCGGGGCTCGAAGCGAGGATGCTCCTGCAGGTGCACGACGAACTGCTCTTCGAGGTGCCCGAGGCCGAGGTCGAGGCGACGGCCGCGTGCGTGCGCGGGGTCATGGAAGGGGCGGCCAGCCTCTCTGTGCCGCTGACCGTGGACATCGGCGTGGCGGCGGACTGGAACGGCGCGCATTGAGCCGGGAGTTCCGCGACGCCGTGATCCTGGAGTTCGAGCGCGCCGGCGATCCGCGGCGCGCCGTCGACCAGCAGCGCTACATGAAATCCGCCATGCCGTATCACGGCGTGCCGATGCCGCGCACCAGGGAGATCGTCCGCACCCTCGTCCGCAATCATACCCTTGCCGGTGCGGGTGCCTGGCGCGACACGATCCTCGGCCTCTGGCGCCGGGCGGAACGGCGGGAAGAAAGATACGCCGCGATCGAGGTTCTCCTCCACCGCAGCCACCGGGCGTGGCTCGTTCCCGGGGTCCTGCCCCTCGTCGAGGAGCTGGTGGTGACCGGCGCCTGGTGGGACTACGTCGACGTCATCGCCTCGCGCGGCATGGGCGCCATGCTCGACGACCACACCGGACCCGCCACGCGCGCCATGCGGCGCTGGGCCGTCGACGACAACCTGTGGAAGCGGCGCACCGCCATCCTCGCCCAGCTGGGGCGCAAGGAGAGGACGGATCGGGATCTGCTGTTCGCCGCCATCACGGCGTCGGTCGACTCGAAGGAGTTCTTCCTGCGCAAGGCGATCGGCTGGGCGCTCAGGGAGTATTCGAAGAGGGAAGGCGACATCGTCGTGGCATGGGTGGAGGACAATGCAGACCGGCTGTCCCCCCTCTCCAGGCGCGAGGCGCTCAAACACCTCAATTCGCGGCGCCGCTGATCCGCCCTTCAGGCGATGCGCGGCCCGGCGCGAACCACCTCCCGCGCGACGTCGTCCCTGAAGGCCGTGAAATGCTCCGCGAACCGCGCCGCGAGTTCGCGGGCGGTGCTGTCGTAGGCCCCTGCGTCCGCCCAGGTGCCCCGCGGATCGAGCAGACCTGAGGGAACGCCGGGGCAGGATGTGGGAACGGCAAACCCGAAGTTGGGGTCCTCGCGAAAGGAGGCGCCGGCGAGCGAGCCGTCGAGAGCCGCGTTCAGCATGGCGCGCGTGTGGTGGATGGGGAGGCGCTCTCCTTCGCCGTAGCGGCCTCCCGACCAGCCCGTGTTGACGAGCCAGCAGTTCACCTCGTGCCTGCGGATCCTGTCGGCGAGAAGGCGTCCGTAGACGGTGGGCTTCAGCGGCATGAAGGGGGCGCCGAAGCACGGCGAGAATGTCGCCTCGGGCTCCTTGCCCACACCCTGTTCCGTCCCGGCGATCTTGGACGTGTAGCCCGAGAGGAAGTGGTAGGTCGCCTGCTCGGCGGTGAGCCTGGCGACCGGCGGCATGACGCCGCTGGCATCGGCCGTCAGCAGGATGAGGTTGGTGGGATGGCCGGTCCGTCCGCTCGTCGAGGCGCCGGGAATGTAGTCGAGGGGATAGGAGGCCCGCGTGTTCTCCGTCAGCGTGCCGTCGTCGAAGTCGACCCGGCGGGTCCCGGGGTCCATGACGACGTTCTCCAGCAGCGTGCCGAAGCGCCCGGCCGCGGCGTGGATTTCCGGTTCGGCCGATTCCGACAGGCGAATGACCTTGGCGTAGCATCCGCCCTCGAAGTTGAAGAGGCCGTTGTCGCTCCAGCCATGTTCGTCGTCGCCCACGAGAATGCGCTCCGGGTCGGCCGACAGCGTCGTCTTTCCGGTTCCGGACAGGCCGAAGAACACGGCGGAGTCGCCGTTCCTCCCCTCGTTGACCGAGCAGTGCATGGGCAGCACGTCCCGGTGCGGCAGCAGGTAGTTGAGAACCGAGAAGACGGACTTCTTGATCTCGCCGGCATAGCCGGTGCCGGCGATCAGGACGAGGCGCTCGCCGAAGTCGATGGCGATCACGGTGGACGAGCGGCAGCCGTCGACCGCCGGATCGGCAAGGAACCCGGGGGCCTGGATGACGGTGAACTCCGGCTCGAAGCCGCGCCTCTCGTCAGGCGAGGGGACGATCAGCATGTGGCGGGAGAAGAGGCTGTGCCAGGCCTGCTCGGTGACGATGCGGACCTTCAGCCGGTAGTCGGGATCGGCGCCGGCGTGAAGGTCCTGGACGAAGGCGCCGCGTCCCCGGTAGTGGTCGAGCATCCTTGTCTTGAGGACCTGGAAGCACTCGCCCGCAAGGCGCCCGTTGAAGGAGCCCCAGTTGACCGCGTCACGCGTGGCGTCGTCCTCGACGATGTACTTGTCGCGGGCCGAGCGGCCGGTATGGGCACCGGTCCGCACCACCAGCGGGCCTCCCTCGGCGATGTCGGCCTCTCCTGCAGCGACGGCCCGCTGATAGAGTTCGGCGGTCCCGAGATTCTCGAGGGTGCTGGCGGGAACGGCCGCGAACATGTCTGCGATGCCCGCGGTACGGCGTGAAGGTCCGTGATTCATGGAAAACTGCCGGGACTCCCGTTCGGCGGGGCAGGGCTCCTCGACCCATCGACCCATTGAAGGTCAGCACACGTTGGCAAGGCAAGGGCCACGGGTCAATTGCCTGTGTGTGAACCTCGCCGCCGCGTCCTCGCCTTTGAGGACCGGCCTGTCCCGGGAGGACACGCCGCCGGATGACCCGCACGCCGGGACCTGCCATATTTCTGCCATCCGCCTGCCACACCGTTCCGGCGGCGGACGAGAGACCCGGAGGCCCCGATGAAGACGATCGCGCTCCTGGATGACCGGGAGAACATTCGCGTGAGCTACGGTGCGCTCTTCCGCGCGGAAGGCTACGACGTCCACACCTTCTCCAGCGGCACCGACCTCATCAACGCCCTGCCGGAGCTGAAGGCCGATCTCATCCTCCTCGACATCGATCTCGGCGGCCGCTTCGACGGCTGGAGGGTCCAGGAGATCATCGGCCGCGAGCACCCGGAGCAGCGCGTCATCTTCATGACGGCGGTCGCCGTCAAGGAGGCGGACGAGGCGAGGGGGCTCGAGGCCGGTGCCGCGGACTACATCAGGAAGGGGAGCGATCCCAGGGTGATGCTGGCGCGGGTGAGGAGGGAGCTCTTCCCGCGGCCCGACCTGCGCCGCGAGGAGCCGGAGGAGGCGGATGCGGCGGAGCGGATCGTCGCCGGCGACCTTGTCCTCGACATGCCCGGTCTCGCCTGCACCTGGAAGGGCCGCGAGGTGGCGATCACCGTCACCGAGTTCACGATCCTCGCCGAGATGGCGGCATCGCCCGGTCGCGTGAAGTCGCGCGACCAGCTTCTCGCCGTGGCCGGGCGGATCGACCACGATGTCAGCGAGCGGGCGATCGACAGCCACATGAAGAGAATCCGCAGGAAGATCCGCGACGTCGATCCCTCCTTCGACGGCATCCAGACCCGCAACGGCGCAGGCTACCGCTACTGTCTCGACCCCGGCGCCTGAGCGTCCGGGGGGCGCGCGCGCATGCTCGTCAGGAAGATCCTGGCCATCAACCTGGTGCCCCTCGCCCTTTTCCTGGCCGCCGTCTACATGCTCTACGACCTGCGTCCGGGCCTCATCACGTCGAGGACGGAATCCCTCGTCGCTCAGGGGCATCTGGTCGCGAACATGATCCGTTTCTCGGCGGTCATGGAAGCGCTGAAGAGCATCAACTCCACCAGAATGACCCTGTCGGGCGGCGAGATCGCCATGCACCCGACGTCGCAGCTGGGAGTCGAGTGGCCGCCGAACCCCATGTCGCCCCTGGACGCGCGCGGCAAGCTGCAGGAATGGTGGGATCAGCAGGGACTCCTGCCCATCGAGAGCGGCGTGGAGTTCGAACTCGTCTTCGACCTGAGGACGATGGAAAGCCTGGGCGGCGCCGAGGACTCCTCGCTGGAGACCGAGGAGGCGGATGGATCCTGGGACTTCCCCTGGTGGCGGGGCATTCTCGACGACTGGCTGGCGATCCCGCAGTACGGCCACGACAAACGAGTGCCGGACGATCCGGAGACGCTCGTTCGCAGGGCGGCGCAGGGCGGCGACGCCTGGGCCGTCTACCGGACCGGCGTCAACCAGGTGCGTTTCGTTGTCGCGGTACCCGTCAGGAAGGACCTCTACCAGACCGCCGTCGGCGTCGTGCTCCTGTCATCGGATCTCGCGGGCCACGAGCTCGATGTCCTGCGCCGCCAGGAAGCGGTCATGCTGCTGCTCCTCGTCGCCTCCCTGCTGACGGTCCTGGCGTCCCTGTGGCTGGCCCGGATCATCACCAGGCCGCTCGAGGTCCTCTCCGTGGCGGCGGCCAACGTGGAGCGGGGGCGATGGGGTTCCGGGCTCATTCCCGATCTCCGGGGGCGAAAGGACGAGATGGGCCGCCTCGCCGGGGCGCTGATCAGGATGACGGGGACCCTCGAGCAGCGGGTCGAGGACGGCAAGGGGATCGCCCGGAACTCCGCGCATGAAATCAGGAATGCCCTGCACAGCCTGCTCGGCGCTCTCATGGTCCTTGGGCGATCCGGTCCGGCCGACGGGGAGGCCATGTTCAACCTCGCCATGGACGAATCCGGCAGGATCGAGAGGCTCGCCGACGAGCTGGCCAACCTGTCTGATCTCGAGGACATGCTGGTGAGGACGCCGACGACGAGCGTCGACCTTGCCGGACTGGTCCGGATGTACGCCGATCCCGATGCCTGGAATGCGGGCAGCGGGGTGACCGTGAAGCACGGTCCCGGGCTTGCCGGAGCCCAGCCCGGGGGGAGCTGCCATGTCGACGGGCACGAGGACCGGCTGGTCCAGGTCATCGTCAACCTCATGTCCAATGCCGCCTCCTTCTCGCCGCAGGACGGGGAGATCACGGTGGACTGCCGCCGCTCGGGCGACAGGGTCGAGCTGACCGTCGCCGATCAGGGTCCGGGCATTCCCAGGGGCGACGAGGAAGAGATTTTCGAATGGCTGACCATGCGCAGGGACCCGCAGATGAAGGAGGGGCATGCCGGAGTCGGCCTGACGATCTCGCGCCAGATCGTCCGCGCCTTCGGCGGCGAGGTCTCCGCGCGCAACCTCGGCGACGATCCCGACAGGCCCCGGGGCGCCTGTTTCACGGTCGACCTGCCGGCGGCGTCGAACGGCCGGCGGCGCGTCCCCTGACTCGTCAGGGCCGCGCGAGGAAGCCGTCGATCCAGGCCGAACGGTCGCCGCTGCGGCTCCAGAGAACCGGAAAGTCGTTGTCGTCCATCGCGGTGCTGCCGTCGCGGCGCATGTAGCGGCCGTAGATCGGGCCCGTGCCGGAGGCGATGTTCGACGGAACGAAGCAGGCTTGCGACGACAGGCAGTGCACGACCAGGGAACGCCTGGCAGCGGTGCCGCCGTTGGCGTTGGAGCCGTGCCAGGTGTTGCCGTGATGGAACGATCCCGAACCCTTCGCCACGACCACGGGCACGATCTCCGGCTCGTCGATCCCTTCCGCCGCGGCGGCCGCGCGCATCTCCCTGGTGTAGTCGCCGGGCCCGTGGAACTGCTCGATGGGCCGGGACCGCGCCCAGCGGTGGGAGCCCCGGACCAGCTCCATGGTGCCGGCCTCTGCCGAGGTGTCGTCGAGAGCGATCCAGCAGCTGATCATCTCGTTGGGATCGATCCAGTCGAGGTAGGCGCAGTCCTGGTGCATGCCCAGCGGTCGCGTGCCGACGGGTTTCCAGAGCACGTTGTCGACCTTGACCCTGGCACCGGGCCACCCGCCCAGTGTCGCGCATGCCCTGCCGATATCCTCCCGCAGCACCGTTTCGGCGACCGTCCTGTCGCCCTTCCAGCCGTTGCAGATCTGGCGTGTCAGGGTGGGGTCGCTGGCGCCCTCCTGCCAGTTGACCTCGTCGGGCCGCACACTGGTGTCGAACTCGCCGCGGAACATCCGCGTGAAGCGCTCCTTGAGCCTCTCGGCGGTCTCGTCGTCGATGATGTTCTCGACCAGGACGAAGCCGTCCCGGCCGAAGGCCGCAATCTCTTCGGCCTTGAGTTCAAACTCCTTCATGGCAGGCAGTCCAGATACATGTTGATGTCCCAGTCGCTGACTTCGGCGTTGAACCGGTCCCATTCGTCGCGCTTGTACTCATCATAGACCTCCCACAGGCGGCCCGGCAGACCGGAGCGTACGACATCGTCGGCCTCCAGCGCATCGAGCGCCTCGCCGAAGTAGCGCGGCAGGCGGCGGACGATCTTGCCCGCGTCCATGGCTTCGTAGATGTTGCGCTGTTCGGGTTGGCCCGGATCGAGCTTCCGGGCGATGCCGTCGTCCATCGCCCTGAGCAGGGCCGCGGCCATCAGGTAGGGATTGACCATGGAGTCGACGGCCCTGTACTCGAAGCGCCCGGGTGCGGACACCCGGAGCGCCGTCGTGCGGTTCTGGTAGCCCCAGTCCGCATAGATCGGCGCCCACAGGCCAAGATCGAGCATGCGCCGGTAGGAGTTCACCGTGGAGGAGCCGATCGCGGTGAGGGCGGGGAGGTGCTCCATGACCCCGCCGATGGCGTGAAGGCCTAGCGGCGCCGGCATCCAGTCGCCCTCGTCCCGCAGGAAGACGTTGGCGCCGCCCTTGCGGTGGAGATAGACGCCTTCGACCCCCGGCCGCGGATCGTCCGCGTGACACACCGGTTCGTCCTCTCCGCCTTGCCACAGCGACATGTTGTGATGGCAGCCGTTGGCCGACATGCCCATGAACGGCTTGGACATGAAGCAGGCGATGAGTCCCTCCTCGCGGGCGACCTGGGCGCAGATCTGCCGGTAGGTCGTCAGCCTGTCGCAGGTGCGCAGCGCATCGTCGAACATGAAGTTGATCTCGAGCTGGCCCGGAGCGTCCTCGTGGTCGCCCTGGATCATGTCGAGACCCATCGCCTGGCCGTAGGCGACGACCTTCCCGTAGACGCGCGACAGCTCCTCGAACTGGTCGATGTGGTAGGCCAGCGGCTTGGTCGGCCCGCCGTCGGGGCGGCCGTCGCTGCCGCGCTTGAGCCAGGCCATTTCCGGCTCGCAGCCGTGGCGCAGGTGAAGGCCGCCGTGCTCCTCCATGAAGCGGCCGTGGATGCGCCTGAGGTTTCCGCGGCAGTCCTCTTCCATGGCCGCACCCGGACCGGTCTCCTCCTCGCGCCCCCGGAACACCGTGCAGTAGACCCGGGCGGCGGCCTTGTTCCAGGGCAGCTGGCAGAAGGTCTCGGGGTCGGGAACGGCGACCAGCTCGTGGGCGTTGGGCGGGAATCCGAGGAGGTTTCCGGCGCGGTCGGGCAGCACGTTGGTCAGACCGCCGTACCATGTCTGGATCCCCTTCATGGCCATGGTTTCCCAGTGCGGGGCCGGCACCGCCTTGCCCATGATGCGCCCGGTGATCGAGATGTACTGGTAGTAGATGAAGCGGATTCCCAGCTCATCGATCTTCGAGCGCACCTGCCTGACGAGCTCGTCCCGTCCCGGCGCGCGAATGTGGCGGTCGATGTCCCTGGTCATGGTCTCTCCCTCGTCGTCAGACGACCTCGATGTAGCGCCGGCGCTCGCCGGCGCTGACGTGGCGGCGCAGCGATGCGTCCTCGTGCATGCGCGTGGCCACGAAGTGGTCGATGAACGCCTGTCCGAACATGGCGCGCGCGGCGTCGCTGGCGGCGAGACGCTCGCTCGCCTCCGCGAGGCTGCGCGGCAGCGGCGGCGCGCCGGCGGGCGTCTCGTCGGGCCCGCCGCCCTCCAGGGGCGGCGGCAGCGGTGTCCGCTTCTCGATGCCGTGGAGCGCGGCGCCCAGCGCCGTGGCGATGGCGAGATAGGGGTTGGTGTCGGCGGCGGGCAGGCGGAACTCGAGGCGCGCCCGGGCCTCGGGCGCGGGCACGGCGCGCACGGCGGCGGCGTAGTTCTGGACCGCCCAGGAAGCCGTCCTCGGGGCCCAGTTGCCGGGCGCGATGCGCCTGTAGGCGTTGACGGTGTGGGCGTAGAGCGCCATGAGGTCCGGTGCGAGCTCGACGATCCCGGCCAGCGCGTGGCGCATGGTGGCGCTCATCGATTCGCTGTCGCCGGCGTCGTGGAACAGCGGCGCGCCGGTCGTGCCGTCGGCGAGCGAGAGATGCACGTGCCCCGACAGCCCCGGAAACCCGGCGCCGAGCTGCGCCATGAAGCTTGCCGTCCTGTCGTTGAGCCGCGCGTGCGCCCTGGTGAGCGTCTTGAAGAGGACGGCGTCGTCCGCGGCCTTCAGGGGATCGGTTGCCCGCAGCGTCGCCTCGAAGCATCCCGGACCCAGCTCGAGACCCAGGCCGAAGAGGCCGATTCCCGCCTCGAGGATCACGGCTTCGAGGGACGAGACATAGTCGCCGTAGCGGGCGGCGGACTGGGTGCTCCAGCAGCGGTTGTCGGCGGCGAAGAGATCGAAGGATTCGAATCCCTTGGCGCGCAGGGAGTCCGCGCTCTCGTTGAGCACGTGAAACTCGAACTCGAGGGCGGCCGACACCCTGAAGCCGGACTTCGCGGCGCGGGCGACCTGCGCCTTGAGGACTTCGCGCGGGCTCAACTCCCGGGACGGTCCGCCGAAGTCGGCGAGCACCAGGAAGGCGTCGCGCTCGAAGGGCCAGTCGCGCACGCTCGACCAGTCGACCAGAAGGGCCTCTCCGACGAACGGACCGGCGCCGGTCACCCTCTCCGCGCTGTCCCACCGGTGAAGCACGTTGACGAAGGTGCCGCCGTCGGCAAGGAAGGATTCGATGTCGGCGAGCGCCAGGCGGCGTTCCCTCAGGCTGGCGTCGAGGTCGGGGATGGCGATGTGGCCGACACGCTTTCCCTCGCTGCGCAGACGCGCCACCACGTCCGCGCCGCCTGGCCCCTCTCCCTGCGACATTCAGCCCTTCAGGCTGCCCGCGTGGTGCTCGAAATGATCCGCCAGGAAGCTCTGGATGAACCAGTAACTGTGGTCGTAGCCATCCCGCATGTTGAGCGTCAGCGGTTGGCCGGCGTCCTTGCAGGCGTCCCGAAGCGCCCCGGGCAGCAGGTTGGGCAGGAACTCGTCTTCGGTCCCCTGGTCGGCGAGAATGGGAGGGCAGCGGTGGCCGGAGCGGATCAGGTCGACGACGTCGTAGCGCCGCCAGGCCTCCCGGTCGTCTCCGAGATAGCGGCGCAGCGCGTTGACGCCCATCTCGCACCCGGCAAGCGAGTTCATCGGCGCCAGCGCCGAGACCGAGCGGTACATGCCGGGATTCTTCAGGGCCAGCGAGAGCGCGCCGTGGCCCCCCATGGAGTGTCCCAGGATGCCCGTGCGTCCCGGGTCGCCCGGAAAGGCGCCGGCGATCACCTCGGGAAGCTCGCGCGTCAGGTAGCTTTCCATGCGGTAGTGGCGCGACCAGGGCTCGACGGTGGCGTCGAGGTAGAATCCCGCTCCGGTGCCGAACGCCCAGTCGTCGTCCTCTCCGGCGATGCCCGTCTCCCGGGGACTGGTGTCCGGGGCGACGACGAGAAAGCCGTGGACCGAGGCCAGCCGCTGGGCGCCCGCCTTGACGGTGAAGTTCTCCTCCGTGCAGGTCAGGCCCGACAGCCAAAGGAGGATCGGCACCCTGCCGGACGCCGCCGCCGGCGGAACGAAGACCGAAAAGCGCATGGCAAGGCCGATCTCGCGGGATTCATGGCGGTAGAATCCCTGCGTCCCGCCGTGGCAGCGGCTGAGCGAGACTGTCTCGACCACGGTTCAGTAGACCACGACGCTGCGGATCGACTTGCCCTCGTGCATCAGGTCGAAGGCCCGGTTGATGTCGCCGAGCGGCATGGTGTGGGTGATCATGTCGTCGATGTTGATCTTTCCGTCCATGTACCAGTCGACGATCTTCGGGACGTCGGTGCGCCCCTTGGCGCCGCCGAAGGCCGTGCCCCGCCAGACCCGTCCGGTGACCAGCTGGAACGGGCGCGTCGAGATCTCGGCGCCGGCCGGCGCGACGCCGATGATGACCGATTCGCCCCAGCCCTTGTGGGCGCACTCGAGCGCCTGGCGCATGGTGTCGACGTTGCCGATGCACTCGAAGCTGTAGTCGGCGCCACCCTTCGTCAGGTCGACGAGATAGGGCACGAGATCGCCCTCGACCTCCTTCGGGTTGACGAAGTGGGTCATGCCGAACGCGCGGCCGAGCTTGTCGCGGGCCGGATTGATGTCGACCCCGACGATCATGTCCGCGCCCACGAGGCGCAGTCCCTGGATGACGTTGAGGCCGATGCCGCCGAGACCGAACACCACGCAGTTGCTGCCCGGCTCGACCCTGGCCGTGTTGACGACGGCGCCGATCCCGGTCGTGACCCCGCACCCGATGTAGCAGATCTTGTCGAAGGGGGCGTCCTCGCGGACCTTGGCCAGCGCGATCTCGGGGACCACCGTGTGGTTCGCGAAGGTCGACGTCCCCATGTAGTGGAAGAGCTTTTCGCCGCCCAGCGAGAACCGGCTCGTGCCGTCCGGCATCAGGCCCTGGCCCTGCGTCACCCTGATGGCCTGGCAGAGATTGGTCTTGCCCGAGGTGCAGTACTCGCACTGCCGGCACTCGGGCGTGTAGAGGGGGATGACGTGATCGCCCTTCGCCAGGGTCGTGACACCCGGGCCGGTATCGACGACGACGCCAGCGCCCTCGTGGCCGAGGATCGAGGGGAAGATCCCCTCGGGATCGGCGCCCGAGAGCGTGAAGGCATCCGTGTGGCAGATGCCCGTGGCCCTGACCTCGACGAGAACCTCGCCTTCGCGGGGGCCTTCGAGCTCGACTTCCTCGATCGACAGGGGCGCACCGGCCTCATGGGCCACGGCAGCACGCGTTTTCATGGGGACCTCTTGATCGCGTTGAACCGCGCCATGGTGGCGGTTCGCCGGACGGAATTCAAGCCGATGGCCGGCCGTCGAGGAGGTCGGGAAGATCGCCGATGCTGCCGAGCACGACGTCGAACCAGGGTTCGAGCTCCTCCCGCGCCGCCACGCCCGTGAGGACGCCGATGGCGCCGCCGAGACCGGCGGCCCGCGCCATGCCGGCATCGGCGGCGCTGTCGCCGACCATGGCCACCTCGCCCGGATCGAGTCCTGTGAGGGCGCAGAAGGCAAGGCCCATGCCGGCGCCGGGCTTGCCGCCGAAGCTGCCGTCGGAGCCGCACACGAAGCACAGGCGATCGCGTATTCCGAGCTGCCGCGCGGCGAGTTCCGCCAGTGCGGTGTCGTCGTTGGTGGCGATGCCCAGGCGGTAGCCGCGGTTCGCGAGCCAGCCGAAGAGGCGGGGCATGTCGGCCGCCGCGACGAGACCGTCGCGGGAGGCCTCGGTGAAGGCCTCGATGATGCGCCTCTCCATGTCGCGGGGTGCGGCGTCGCCGAGAGCGGCGCTCCAGCAGGCGACGATCTCCCGGTTGGTGCCGCTGGCGAGCATGGAGCCGGCCTCGAAGGATCCGGAAGCCTCGTCGTATCCCGCTTCGGCGAGCAGGCGCGAGGCGGCGTCGGGCCGCCCGGCGGCTTCGGCCGTCCGCCGGGCGGCCTCGCGGAAGGCCGGTACCCACGTGGCCGCGAAGTCCACCAGGGTTCCGTCCTTGTCGAAGAGCAGCCCCTTCATGGCGCGCCAGTTCACTTCTCCCGTTCGGCTCATGGCATTGTTCCCCGGCGCCGGATTCCGTCATCGATCACGCCGGCGCACCTTGCAAGGCGGGAGCGGGGGTGGCAAGGGGAGCGCCATGGTCGGCACTCTCGATGCCCTCCTGGAAGACGTGAGATCCTGCCGCGTCTGTGCCGGGTCCCTGCCTCTTGGGCCGCGCCCCGTGGTGCGCGCCCGGGAGAGTGCGCGCCTGCTGATCATCGGGCAGGCCCCCGGCACACGCGTCCATGCCAGCGGCATGCCCTGGGACGATGCCAGCGGCGACCGGCTCAGAGCGTGGATGGGCCTCGACCGCGCGACGTTCTACGATGAGGAGCGCATCGCCATCGTGCCGATGGGACTGTGCTATCCCGGACGGGACGCGCGGGGCGGCGACCGGCCCCCGCGGCCGGAATGCGCGCCGCTGTGGCACGAGCGGATCCTTGGCGGGCTCCCCGGGATCCGCTTCACCCTTCTCGTGGGCCGCTATGCCCAGGCGCGCTATCTGCCGCGTGCCGGCCGGGCATCGCTCACCGAAACCGTGGCGGCATGGCGCGATCACCTTCCGGGGTTCATGCCGCTGCCGCACCCGTCGTGGCGCAACACGGCGTGGCTGAAGAGGAATCCCTGGTTCGCGCGCGAGGTCCTCCCCGAGCTGCGCCGCCGCGTCGCCGCGGCTGTGGACGGGAAGGGGACTCAGATCACGAGGCCGGCGACGGCGTAGAGGCCGAACACCAGGACGGCGCTGCCCGACGCCAGGTTCATCCATGCCAGGCTCCTGCCCGTGAGATGCCGGCTCACGCGCGCCGCAATCGATGACAGCGACAGCCACCAGGCCGCGGCGCCGGCGAACACGCCGCTGATCACGACCCACGAATCGAGCAGGCCGGCGACGGCCTCGAGGACGTGGATGGCGGCAAAGAGGGAGACGAAGGCGAGAAAGGTCACGGGATTGAGGATCGTGATGACGAAGGCCGTGCCGAAGGCATGGAGCAGGGTCTCGTGATCCACCGGCGCCCCGGTATCGGCGGCGGCCTTCACCGTCGCATTGCGCCTCAGGATCGCCGAGACCCCGAAGGCGATCAGGACGGCGCCCCCGAGGCCCTGGATGAGCGTCCTGTTTTCGGCGAGGAAGACCTCGACCGCCGTGACCGAAAAGACCGCGAGGGCGCCGAACAGCGTGTCGGCGAGCGCCGCCCCGAGGCCCGTGCTGCAGCCCACGGCCCTGCCGTGAAAGAGCGTGCGCTGGATCGTGAGAACGGCGACGGGTCCCACGGGCACGGCGACGAGGAACCCTGTGACCACGCCGGTGGCAAGGAGGGCCGGGTCCATGGACGCGCTCAGGTGTAGGGCCTGACATCGCGTCCGGAGACGATCCGGAATCGCCAGCCCAGGAGAGCCGTGGCCAGCGCGATGCCCAGCACCTCTCCCCACATGAGGCCGGGGACCTCCAGTCCCAGGTAGTGGCCCATGAACCACGCCATGGGCGCCATCACGCCCCAGAAGGAGATGAGTCCGATCCAGGAGGCGGGCCAGACGTCCGCCGCACCCCTGAGCGCACCGACAAGCACGGCCTGCAGGCCGTCGACGGCGATAAGGAAGGCGGCCACGAAGAGGGCGGCCACGATGATCGGGACGATGGCGGGATCGTCGGTGTAGATCGATGCCAGCGTCTCGGGAATCAGGGCGACGGTCGCGGCAAGGGGCAGCATGAGCACGAAGATCAGCCCGACCCCGACCCAGCCGGCCATGGCCATGGCCGGCCTGTCCCGCCGGCCCACGGCGTTGCCGACACGCACCGCGGTGGCGGTCGACATGCCGATCGCCACCATGAAGCAGAACGCGTTGACGTTCATGGCGGCCTGGAATCCCGCCACGTGGGCGGCGCCGAGATGGCCCGCCATCATGGTGATGACCATGAAGGCCGAGGTCTCGAAGGCGTACGAGAGGCCCATCGGCGTGCCGAGTCTGAGGAAGCGTTTCTCCAGGCTGCCGAGACCCTTCAGCGGGCGGAACAGCCCGTAGACGTGCTTGTCCGCCATCCACAGGATGTAGCCGAAGATACAGATGAACATGAGCCAGCGGGTGAGGCTCGTCGCCAGCACCGCGCCCGTGGCGCCGCCGGCCTCGAAACCGAGGTTGCCGTCGATCAGCAGCCAGTTGAGGAAGGCGTTGGCGAGGTTGGCGATGATCATCACGACCATGCCGGGCTTGGTGCGTCCGACCCCCTCGAGGAACATGGAGCACGCGGTGAACAGGAACATGCCGGGCATGCCCCAGGAGAACATCGCCATGACGGCCCCGCCGCCGGCGGCGAGATCCTCGCCCTGGCCGAACAGCGAGAGGATGAACTCTCCCTGGAAGAGCAGCACGGCCCAGATGAGCCCCAGCACCAACCCGTTGGCCATGCCGATCCACAGGATGGTGCCGCAGTCCGCCTTGCGGCCCGCGCCGTCGGCCTGGGCCACGAGGATGACGGTGCCCGCCAGCAATCCGAAGCCGATCACCATCATCGTGATGTGGGGAGCGAAGCCGATGGCGAGGTAGGCGAGCTCGTTGCCGCCGGCATGGCCCGTCATGATGGTGTCCACCGTCATCATCAGGAGGAGGCCGCAGCGCATGATGATGACCGGACCGCCGAGGTTCAGCGTCCGGACCACGTGTTCCCGCAGGTTCTGCGCCGGCGGTCTCGCCGACGCTCCGGAAGACCTCACGGTCATCGGCGGCTACGCCGGTTCATGCCACCACGCCCAGATGTCGGTCCCGTAGAGCACAGACCGCGGCGGCCTCTTCAGGGACGACCAGTAGGCCACGTGGTCCTCGGTCCGGTGGTAGAGGGCGAGGACGTGACGTCCCCACATCAGCACGCGATCGAGGGCGCGCGCCGCGGCGCGCAGCTCGTCCGCGGTGCGCGCGTCGGAGAGCGCCGCGATGACGGCATCGAGGACCGGGCTGCCGAGGCCGGCGTAGTTCCGGCTTCCCTGGGCATCGGCGGCCTCGCTGCCCCAGTAGATCCACTGCTCGTTGCCCGGCGACAGCGACACGCCCCAGCGCCAGACGAGGGCGTCGAAGTCGAACCTCGTGATCCGGTTGCGGTGCTGGGCCGCATCGGCGGTGCGCAGGCGGGGACGGATGCCGAGACGCTCGAGGTTGGCGAACCAGGCAAGGAAGATCCGCTCGTCGGCCGGGTTGTTGTGGAGAAGCTCGAAGGCGAGGGGTTCGCCGGTGTCCTCCCGGACGAGAGTGCCGTCTTCCAGCGCGTAGCCGGCCTCGTCGAGCAGGTCCGCCGCCGCCTTGAGGCGCTGGCGCAGGCTGCCCCCGGGCTCCCTCCAGGGCCGCTCGAAGAGCTCGGGCGGAAGGTCGTCGCGGAACGGTTCGAGCAGTGCCCGCTCCCCTTGTGTGACCGGGCCCGAGGGCGCGAGTTCGGAGTTGTCGAACAGGCCGGCGGTACGCCGGTACTGGCCGTGAAGGAGGTTCCTGTTGATCCAGTCGAAATCGAAGGCCAGGCCGAGCGCCTCCCTGACCCGGACGTCGTCGAAGGGCGGCCTCCTGTGGTTCCAGACGACGGCGCTGAGCCCCGAGGGGCGGCGGTGTTCCAGGGACGCCAGGACGATGCGGCCGTCGTCCACGGCCGGGCCGGTGTAGCCGGTCACCCAGCGCCTGCCGTCGTCCTCGAAGGCGAGGTTCGCATCGCCCGCCAGGAAGGCCTGGTGCGCGACGTTCGAATCCCGGTACCAGGTGTATTCCACGGTGTCGAAGTTGTAGCGGCCGACCGTCTGCGGCAGCTCCGCACCCCAGTAGCCGGGATCGCGCCTGTAGACGACTCGGTGTCCGGGGTCGATATGCTCGACGCGGTAGGGACCGGTTCCCAGCGGCGTCTCGAGGCTTGTCTCGGTGAAGGGCACCGTCTCGAAATGGCGCCTGGAGAGGACCGGCATGAGGCCCAGAATCATCGGCAGCTCCCAGTTGCCGCCCTCGATGTCGAAGGCCACCGCGAGATCGGAGAGCCTCTCGGTGCCGGTCACGCCAGCGTAGTAGGTCCGGGTGTGGGGGCGGCCCTCCCTGAGCAGGATGTCGAAGGTGAAGATCACGTCGTCGGCGGTGACCGCCGTGCCGTCGTGGAAGCGGGCGCGCGGATCGAGGTGGAAGACGATCCGGCTGCGGTCGTCCGCGAGTTCGACGGCTCTGGCGAGCTGCGGATAGAGCGTGAACGGTTCGTCCCAACTGCGGTAGAGAAGCGACTGGTAGACGAGGTCGAGCCCGCGCGCCGGCACGCCGCGGATGATGTAGGGGTTCATGCTGTCGAAGGTGCCGATGACCGCGAGGCGAAGCGCTCCGCCCCTGGGCGCATGGGGATTGACCCAGGGGAAGGCGGCCGGGGGACCGTCGGGAAAGGCCTCGTCGCCGTGCATCGAGAGCGCGTGTTTCAGCGGCATGTCGGCCGCACCCGGAGCCGCGCCGAGGAACACGGCGGCGATCAGCGCCGGTACCGCGGCACGGATCGACTTCGGGTGGAAACACTGCATGATGGTCTTCAGATCGTCCGGCCGCCTGTGCGGGGGAACCTGAACCGTCATGTCCGTGTTCGCAACCGGTATCACGACGTCCGTCGACTTCGAGCGTCCCGGCAAGCAGGTGGGGCGCCTCCACCTGCCGCACTCGGTGACGCGCTCGGCCTATGGCGTGATCCCGATACCCGTGGCCGTGATCGCCGGGGGCGAGGGCCCCACGGTCCTGCTGATGGCCGGCAACCACGGCGACGAGTACGAGGGCCAGATCGCGCTTGGCGCCCTGATTCGCGACCTTCGCGCGGAAGACGTCCGGGGACGCGTCATCGTGCTCCCCTCGGCCAACCTGCCGGCGGCGCGCGCCGGTGTCAGGGTCTCGCCGTTCGACCGGGCCAATCTCAACAGGTCCTTCCCCGCCAGCCCGGATCTCGGGCCCACCCACGAGATCGCCGCCTGGCTCGAGGAGGTGGCGATGCCGATGGCCGACATCTTCGTCGATCTCCACTCGGGCGGCGCGTCGCTGGCCTACCTTCCCTTCGTGGCGGCGACGATGACCGGCGACGGGACCCGGGACCGGCGGGCGCTCGATCTCATGCGCGCCTTCGGCGGGTCTTTTGGCCAGTTCTGGCACGGCGGCGACTCCTCGCGCACGGCCTCGGGCGCCGCCGTGCGCCGGGGCTGCATCGATCTGGGCGGGGAATTCGGCGGGTGCGGCGTCGTGGATCCCCAGTGCCTGGCGCTCGTCGAGCGGGGCGTGAGGAACCTGCTGGCCGCCGCCGGCGTGCTTCCCGGCCACGCGGTCCGCACCACGGGACCGATGCGCCTGATGACGAGCGCGTCGCCCGACCTCTTCGCCTTCTCGCCGGACTACGGCGTCTTCGTTCCCGACGTGCGCCTCGGGGACGAGGCCGAGGCCGGAGCCCGGGTCGGGCGGATCCACAGCCTCGAGCATCCCGAGCGCGAGCCCCTGATCGTCCGCTTCGCCGCATCGGGCCTGGTGATCTGCCTTCGCGCCATCGGCCGGGTCGAGCCCGGGGACTGCCTCGCCCACCAGGCCGTCGACATCGACCCCCCGTCCTTCGAAGACCGCTGACAACCCGGATCCGCCGCCGCGGTCGAAATGACCCCGCACATGCGACGGCGCATGGCATGACCGGTCGTTCCTTGAAAGAGTCCGCGCGTCGACAATGTTGCCGGCTTTGCTGGTCGCAATTCGATCAGGATGCGGGGCCATCGACCGACGCCTGCCCCGATCGAGTCAGGTTTGCAGATGAAGTCGCCGCCTCAACGGTCGTCTCTCGCGAGCGTTGCGGGCACGATATCGAGGGCGCGGCCGCCAAGATCGCGAAACGCTTTCTGGCGGCAGGAGAAGACGACGATCTGTAGATCGTGGGCCTGGCGCGTCAACGCATCGAACATCCGCTCGATGCGATCGTCGTCCGTGTAGACGATGGCGTCGTCGAGGATGATGGGCGCAGGCGTGCCCGCCTTTGCCAGCATGCGGGCGAAGGAGAGACGGACGAGCAGCGCGACCTGTTCCTTCGTACCGCCCGACAGGATATCGAAACTCTCCTCCGTAGCCCGCACCAGGGCCGTGGGCAGGAGGGTTTCCGGGTCGAAGCGGAGTTCCGCCTCCGGCCAGAATAGCCGCAGGAGCGGAACGAGTTCCTTCATTACGGGTTCGATGTAGCGGTCCCGCGCCGACGCTTGGGCTTTCTCCAACGCCGCACCGAGCTTCTTCAGGACAGCAACCTCGAATCCCACACCATCGAGCGCGGTCCGGGCAGCTTCGAGACGCACGTCGACGTCGGCCAGCTGCTCGTCAACGGCTTCGCCGGCCTGAATACCGATCGAAGTGTCGAGCTTCCCGAGCTCAACGCGAATGCGCTGCCGCTCTTCTCCGGCGCGCTCGATGATCGAGCGCGCTCTTTCGAGGGCAGTGGCAGCGTCTTCCAGGTCTGGCCCCGCCGCCTCGATCTCTTCGCGCCGGCGGACGGCATTGCTCAATTCGATGCGAAGACGCGAAAGGGTCTCATGGCGAACAATTCTCTCCGCTTCCGGTTCGTCGATGCCCGAAATGGCTGCCGTCGCACGCGCCAGGCGCGTATCGGCGCCTTCGGCGGCTGCGGCAGCCTGCGCGGCCACCGTTTGCGCCCGTCCGTGTGCGGCGCGCGCTGCTTCATGGTCTCCAAGAGCATCCGCCAGGACTCGCCTCGAGGCCTCGTCCTCTTGCCGCGCTTCCTCGGCGGTCGGAAGATCGTCTTCGTCGGCGATCGGTTGCGGGAGCTTCGAGAGCCCGTCTCGCAACGCTTCGATTCCATCGGGCGCCAATTGGGAAAGATCCGCTTGCGCATTGCGTCGACGGAGTTCGGCATCGCGTCTCCGGCGGGCGGATGCGCGCGCGTCCATAATGGTGGTTGCACCGGCGGCCTCCAGTGCCCGCGCCAGTTCCGCCTCCGCCTCGGCAAGGGTTTTTCCATCCGGACGTCGCCCAGGGTGAATATTGAGTCGGCCGACGCCCTCGATATCCAACCGCGCACCGTCCGGGATCGACAACCGTTCGCCGTCCGGAAGCGGTCTTCCATCCATGGAGACGCCATCCTGACGGCCGGACGCATAAGTCATGACGACCGCGCCGGCCTCGAGATCGCGTGCACTTCGAAGGACGCGCACCGATTCATCCAGCCTGTCGAGATCCTCAAGCACCGAGTCCGATAGCTCGGTCCTGGCGTCGGCTGATGCCTGCTCGGCGCGCCGCCGCAGTTCTTCCGCGCGTTCGATCTTCCCGGTCAGCTCTTCGCGGTGTCGAGCCGTCGCGGCGGCGGTTTCGGCCAGTAGCGAGCGCTGCAACACGTCGCCGGCGGTTTCGGCACGAGCGAACGCGGACTTGTGGACGTCCGCCGCTTTTGACATCGCGACGTCGGCAAGACGCAGTCGTTCTGTCGCCTGTTGCGCCTCGGTCCTCGCGGCCCGATGCGCTGAGGCGGCCTCGGCCATCTCGGAGAGATCCTTCTCCAAGGTCTTCAAACGATCTTCGGCACGTCCTGCCTCGACGCGTTTCGTGTGCTCATGGCTCTTTGCCTTATTCAGCGATTCGGCATGGCGGGAGGCATCGGCATGCACGGTCTGTGCGTTGTCCAGTCGTTCCTTGCGGCGCGCTTCTTCTTCCGGGTCCTCGAGATCCGTCAGTTTCCTCCGAAGGTCGCGGCGACGATCCAGTTCGGTACGCAGCTGTTCCGATTTCATGGCGAGTTCCTCGCGCTCGGAACGAAGCGTGGCAACTTCGTCCTGCCAGTGCTTGAGAGGACCGTCAGTCTTTGCGCGGCCTGTACCAGTCAGGTATCGGTCGCGCTCGCGGCGGCAGCGTTCCCGGGCGGCATCCATGCGCCTACCGCCGGTCATCGCCTCAACCTCCCCCGCGACCGACGTCAGCAGATCGCGACGGGCGAGTTGCGCTGCATCGCCGTCGTCGAGCCCGGTGAGCCCCTGGCGGACCCAGAGCAGTCCCGCTGGACCGCCGTCCCGGGGCGCCTTCAGGGTTTCGACGATCCAGGCCTCGGCTTCATCGGCCTGTCCGATCAGCCGGCCGGCCGTCTTGATCCGCGCATCGCCATTGCGCCGGTGGCTCCAGCGTTTCTCGATCCGATAGATGCCGTCGTCGAGTTCGATCTCGACAGCGACGGATGGATCGCCGCCGACGTGAGGCGCGAGGCTCCGGATTTCCCTGTCCCACGATTTCCTCGGCTTGAAGAAAACCGCCTGCAACGCGTCGAAGACGGTCGACTTGCCATGCTCGTTGGGTGCCGAGAACACGTTCAATCCGTCGCCGATGCCTCTGATCTCGACAGGATCGACGAAGCGTCGGACATTCTCCAGGCGGATCGTTCGCAGCTTCACAGCGCGTCTGCCGTCACGTAGCCGTAAAGCCGACGGAGCGCCGCCGCCGCGATGGCGCGATCCTGCGCGCTCAAAGCGGCGTTTTCAGCGTCGCCATGCAGGACCTCCGCGGCCATGCGGAGGGCGCCACCCGGAGCGATGTCGTCGAGATCCTCGGGCTCGTACTCGGTTGCCAGTTCGTCGTCGTTCAACTCGAAATACCCAAATTCGGGCGCGACGCCCTCGGTAGCCCGGGCCAACTCCATTCGCTGGGGAAGGCGTATCCATCCGGACACCCGAACCCGGACGAGCGTGTCACGACGCCCGGACCCACTCTCGGGCAGCGCGTTGGCCAGGACATTGCAGGCGTCCTGAACTGGTGTGAGTGGCATGGGGATGTCGTACCAACCGAACCGGCCGGTCACGATCTCGGCAACCTCGGGCACGGCTCCTGGGCCAGGGATCGTTACGGCCAGACAAAGGCCCCGCCCCTGGTGCTTGAAACGGTCGCGCTCGGGTGAACCAGAATAGAACGTCCGGTCTCCGACACGCATGAAGCCGTGCCAGTCACCGAGAGCAAGATAGTCGAGGCCACCAGAGGTTGCGCGGTCGGGCGGGATTGTTTCCGCGCCGTCGTCCTCGGTTCCGAATGTCACGATACCGCCATGCGCGAGACCGATTCGCAGAGAACCATCGGGGGTATCACAGCCCGGCATCCAATCCGTCGCGTCGCGCCCCGGAAACCGACTCGGCACCGGTGAGGGAAGAAGCATGACGCCGGGTGCGATTTCGACAGGCTCGGCAATATCGCAAAGATGCATGTTGTCTGGACGGTGCGCGCGGATGGGATCCCAGAGCGCCTCGGCGGCGAGGCTGTCGTGGTTGCCCGGGATGACCCACCAATCGATGTTGTCCGCCGCGGCCATCGCGGCGAGCGCTTGCCGCCAGACCCGATCGGACGGCGTTTCGGTGTCGAAGAGATCGCCAGCAATCAGTACATGGCGGGCCCCATGGTCATGGGCGGCGGACGACAGGCTGTCGATCGCGGCGTGGCGAGCTTCCACCATGCGACCGCGAATATCCTCGGGGTAGTTTCCGAACCGTCGCCCGAGGTGCAGGTCAGAGGAATGGATGAAGCGGAACCCGGTCATGCGCCAGCGACTCCGGAATTGGCCTTGGAGGGTGTGCCGAGTGTCCACAAGGCAACCAAGTACTGCGTTTGTGCCGACCAGCCACGTGAGCGGAGCGATCACTCCTCGCTCTTGCCGGAGAACGACAACGGCTTGTAGTCGTAACGGACCGGGAGTGGAAGCTCGACGCCGTGCTTGTCCCCGAAATGCCGCGCGAAGGCTTCGGACGGTTTCGGACGGCGCTCGGACTTCATGCGCTTCTCGTGGATCAGTCGGCGGACAAGTTCCTCCGTCGACACGCCGGCCTGCCGGGCTTCGCGCCTGAGCCAGGACTTGTCGCCGGGATCGATGTTGCGGACGGTGATGCCGGTGCCCATGAAGACGCCTCCTGTTCGCTCGGAAGCCCTTCGACGGGCGGTGCGTCAATCGGACCATGATACCAGGAATCTCGGGGTTGCCACCGCTTGCCGAGGACACCGATACCGCAGGTTTCGCGCGGAGTTGCGCCGGCATGCCGCAACGGGTGCCGGCTGGAACGCCGGCACCGACCGGCGTCCCGGAATTGATGTCATCATGTTGCGGTGCGGAACATATCGGCCGGGGCAAGGCCGTGGCGGCGGGTGTACGGTTGCCGCACAATGCTACCGGGCGGCGCCGCATCCGGTCTGCCGCGGCCCTGTCGACCGGAGTTCCGATGTTCCGGGTCTCCTGCCAACAGGGTGCGCGCCATGAAGAGGCCAGGCGCGGCGTGTAGCAGGGAGGATCGTTGGGCATGGTCAACCTCGTTGCTGAAGCTGAGGGCCTTGCTGTCCGCCGGGACTTTCCCCGGGCCGTCAAGGTCATTGAGCACCAGTGGATCCCGATGTCGGACGGGGTCCGGCTGGCGGCGCGCATCTGGCTGCCCGAGGATGCCAGGACCCGTCCCGTTCCGGCCGTCATCGAGTACATCCCCTATCGCCACCGGGACTTCACGCTGCCGCGCGACGAATTGATCCATCCCTGGTTCGCCGGCCACGGCTATGCCGCCATTCGCCTGGACACGCGGGGATCGGGCAACTCCGAAGGCCTTCCCATGGACGAGTACGTGGCCCGCGAGCAGGACGACATGCTGGAGACCCTGGCGTGGATCGCCGCGCAGGACTGGTGCACCGGCGCCTGCGGCATGATCGGCATCTCGTGGGGCGGTTTCAGCGCCCTGCAGACGGCTTATCGCCGTCCCGCCGAACTGCGGGCCGTCGTCACCCTGTGCTCGACGGACGACCGCTACGCCGACGACGTCCACTACATGTCGGGATGCCTGCTGCGCAACAACCTCGCCTGGGGAGGCCAGGCCCTGGCCTACGCCGCGCGGCCTCCCGATCCGGCGATCGTCGGCGAGGCCTGGCGCGCCATGTGGCGCGAGCGCCTCGGGAACCTGCCCTTCTTCACCGCCGAGTGGCTCGCCCACCAGCGCCGCGACGACTACTGGAAGCACGGGTCCGTGTGCGAGGACTGGAGCGCGATACGCTGTCCCGTCTACGCGGTCACCGGGTGGTCCGACGGCTACACCAACACCGCTCTCAGGCTGATGGCGGGCCTCCGGGTTCCCCGCCGCTGCCTCGTCGGGCCGTGGGCGCACGGCTACCCGCACCTCGGCGTGCCGGGTCCGGCCATCGGATTTCTCCAGGATTGCCTGCGCTGGTGGGACCGCTGGCTCAAGGGCATCGACAACGGCATCGACAGGGAACCGATGGTGCGCCTGTGGCTTCAGGATCCGGCGCCTCCGGCCAGTCACCATCCCCGGCGTTCCGGCAGGTGGATCGCCGAGCGCTCGTGGCCGTCGACGGACATCCCGGAGCGGTCGTTCGCCCTGGAGTCCTCGGGACGGTTCGGAACCGCTCCGGCGCTGGGTCGGGTCACCGTGGCGACGCCGCTGACCGTGGGCATGATGACCGGCGAGTGGAACCCGCACGGCATCGGTCCCGAACTGCCCGGGGACCAGCGCCTGGACGATGCCCGCTCGCGGATCTTCTGGGGCCCCGGTGTCGACGAGGATCTGGCGATCGTCGGGGTACCCCGCCTCGAGGCGCGCGTAGCGTCCGACAGGCCCCTTGCCGTCCTGGCGGCGCGCCTCGTCAGCGTCGCGCCCGACGGGTCTTCGGCACTGCTCACCTGGGGCTGTCTCAATCTCGCCCACAGGAACGGCCACGAGACGCCCGAGGCCCTGGTCCCCGGCGAGGCGGTCGACGTCGTCCTTCGCATGAACGCCATGGCCGGCATCGTCCCCGCCGGTCACCGTCTGCGTCTGGCGCTTTCCTGCGGCAGCTGGCCGCTGCTGTGGCCTGCGCCGGAGATGGCGCGTCTCGAGATCGACTGTTCGGCGAGCGAACTCGTCCTGCCGCTGCGCGGCGGCGGAAAGGAGGATTCCGTCCTTGCGGAATTCCCGGAGGCTGAGATTCCCGAACCGGCGGACCTCGCATGGCTTCGGCCGTTCAGCCGTTCGCGGCGCTTCGTCACGGATCTTGAGTCCGACACCACGAGCCTCGTGGTGGAAAAGGACGACGGCGCCTACCGGATCGGCAGCCACGGCATGACGGTCGAGCAGTCGGGAACCGAACGCCAGTCCGTCCGCGAGGGCCGGCCCCTCACCAGCCGGGGTGAATCACGCTGGACGATCGGACTGTCGAGAGGGTCGTGGAAGACATCGATCGAGGCGGTGACGACGGTGGCCTGCGACGCCGGGAACTTCCATGTCGAGGCGCGCGTGACGGCAAGGGAGGGCGAAGAGATCTTCCATGAGACCCGCATGAAGCGCACGATTCCCCGTGATCTGATCTGAGCCGACGCCGGCCGGGGCGGTTCCCGCCGTCACGCAGGGGAATCGCCCGGCCGCCGAAGCCTGTCGTGCGAGGCGCGCAGTTCAATCCATGCCGGATTGCCTTGAGGCATGCTCCTCGGCACCGCCCTCAGGGAGGTCGCCGCCGCGAAGACATGTTCGCCCGTCCCGGAGATGCCGGTCCCGGCCAGGCGGTCTTGCGGGACAGGCGCGGGACCTCCCTTCGGCGGCCATGACGCACGTGTTCCCGCCGAAGGCCGTCGCCCGGGCCGGACACCGCCTGCGCCTTGCGCTCCCCCGGCCCGCCTCAGGATCGGCTGCGGCAGCGGCGCCTGTCCCGCCGCTTTGCGGCGTGTCCGGCGACGGCGGACCTCCACCGTCACCTGAAATGTGACGAAGTCAGCCTCGAAGCCCGCGGGGACCGGCCGGGGCCGCCGGACGCGGGTGATCCCCCGCGGTCACATCTGGTGCGGGGCGCGTGCCGCACGGCGCGCGCCCCGCACCGTAAAGCCCCTGCGGTCAGGAGGTGGCGTCGTCGAGCCAGACGTCCTCCCAGTACATCCAGCCGCCGAACCCGTGGGGATGGCCCTTGAGGTTCTTCACCCGGGTGGCGTGGGCGTCGAGCCAGTTGGTGAACACCGGGGTGATCGTCGCCCCCTCGTCGCGCATGATGAGCTGGCATTCCCGGTAGAGTTCCATGCGCAGGTTCTCGTCGACCGTCTTGCGGGCCTCCAGGACGAGGCTGTCGAAGCGCTCGTGGGACCAGTAGCTCTCGTTCCACGAACCGCCGGAGATGTAGGCGATCGAGAGCATCTGGTCGGCGGTCGGGCGGCCGTACCAGCTCGACCCGCACCACGGCACCTGCATCCACACGGCGCTCCAGTAGCCGTCCGCCGGCACCTTCTTCACCGCGACGTTGACGCCCGCCTCGTTCATCAGTTCCGCCATGATGACGCTGGCGTTGGTGCCGCCGAAGTTGGCGTCCGAGGCGTTCAGCTCGAACGTCGCGTTCTCCATGCCGGCCTGCTTGAGGTAGTAGGCGGCCTTGTCCGGATCGCGCGGCAGGGCCTCGACGTCGTCGGCGAAGAACGGGTCGTGCTGCGGGACCGGATGGTCGCGGCCGACCGTGCCGAGACCGCCCCAGCCCAGCTGCAGCATGCGCTCGCGGTCGATCGCGTGCTTGAGGGCAAGGCGCACGTTGTTGTCCGAGTAGGGCGCCGTGTCGGCCCGCATCGGATAGGTCGGGTGGGCGCCGCCGGGCTGGTTGAGGACCTCGGCATTGTCGGCCTCCTCGACCGTTGCGACCAGCTGGGGATCGAGCCCGATGATGACGTCGGCCTCGTCCGACAGCAGCGCATTGACCCGCGTCGAGATGTCCGGAATGCCGAAGCTCTCGATCTCGTCGATATGGGGCAGGCCCGAACGGTGATAGTTCGGATTGCGCTCGAAGACCGCGACGATGCCGGGTTCGAACTCGCGCACCATCCACGGACCCGTGCCGATCGCCTCTCCCGCGACGTAGCTCGCGGCGTCCGAGCCTTCCGGCTGCGCCGTGAAGTGATACTCCGTCAGGAGATAGGGGATGTCGGCGTTCGGCACCTTCATGTTGAAGACGACGTGGCGGTCGCCGTCCGCGGTGATCGAATCGACGTCGGCCAGGTAGGCGTTGGCCGGGGAGCCGCCGTCGGGATCGAGGTGGCGGTTGAAGGAATAGGCGACATCGGCGGCGGTCAGCGTCTTGCCGTTGTGGAACTCCACGCCGTCCTTGAGTTCCACGGTCCAGCGGGTCGCCTCGCCGTTGGCCTCCCAGGCGGTGCCGAGGTTGCCGACAAGGCCTTCGCCGGGGACGTAGTCGATGAGCCTGTTGTAGAGCAGTCCTGCCCTTCCGATGTCGGCGCCGCCGACGATCAGCACCGGATCGAGGGTGTCCCCGGCGCTGCTCGAGGTGAAGGCCGCCCTGAGGCTTCCGCCCTTGACCGGCGTGGCGGCCCGCGCCTCGCGGATTGTCCGGTCGATGAACGCGGTCGCGGCGGCCGCGGAGAGCCCGAAGCCCACGAGGCCGTTCTGGAAGTCGCGCCGCGAAACCTTCCCCTTGAGAAACTCCCTCGTGAGGATGTCCTTGCCTGTCACCTTTGTGTCCTCCCGTCCTTGGAATGTCCGCCGGAACACCCGGCGCGCCCGAGCGTACCCGAATTGAGCCGGACAGGATACCGCCTGACGCCTTCCCGGTCCGGCGTGCGGCCCCCGTTGCGCAGGGGTCTGCGCCCGTCGAGAGGTTCCGCGGGGAGCGGGGTCCCGCTCCCGGTCGAGGGCGGCGCTTGTTCCACCATGGGCCACCGCCTATTGTCGCGATGGCGCGCCGAACCGGCACAAGGACGTTCATGAAGCTCATTCGCGACTGGTTTCACGAGACCTTTTCCGACCGGCAGGTCCTGATTCTCACCGTCATCCTGCTGATGGCGCTGGTGGGAATCGTGGTCTTCGCCGACATGCTCGCACCGGTGATCGCCGCGTTCATCATCGCCTTCATGCTCGACGGACCGGTGCAGTGGATGGTGCGCAAGGGACTGAGCCGCATCGTGGCGGTCAACATCGCATTCATCGGATTCTTCCTGGCGGCGCTGCTGTTCCTGCTCGGACTGCTGCCCGTGCTGGTCCGCCAGATCGGCGAGTTCGTCGCCCAGGTTCCGGACATGACCCAGGAGCTCCAGCGCCACCTGCTGGCCCTGCCCGAACGCTACCCTGACATGATCAGCGAGGAGCAGATCAGCGGCTTCATCGGCGAGATCGGTTCGGCCATCGTCTCGGCGGTCTCCACCGTGCCGTCGTTCGCCGGCGCCTCGGTGGTCGGGCTGCTCACCGCGATCGTCTATCTCATCCTCGTCCTGCTGCTGGTCTTCTTCATGGTCAAGGACAAGGCCAAGATCATGGCCTGGCTGGTGACGTTCCTGCCGCGCGACCGGGAACTGACCAGCGCGGTGTGGACCGAGGTCACGGCCCAGGTCTACAACTACATGCGCGGCAAGGTGTGGGAGATCCTCATCGTCGGCGTGGTGACCTACGTCGTCTTCGCCCTGCTCGGCCTGGACTTTTCCATCCTGCTCGCCGTGATCACCGGGTTCTCCGTGCTCATCCCCTACGTCGGGGCGGCGGCCGTGACGGTGCCTGTCGCCGTCGTCGCCTTCCTGCAGTACGGCATGACGTGGGACATGGCCTACGCCGTGATCGCCTACGGCATCATCCAGGCGCTTGACGGCAACGTCCTCGCCCCGCTGCTGTTCAGCGAGGTGGTCAACCTCCATCCCGTGGCGATCATCGTCGCCATCCTGGTCTTCGGAGGCCTGTGGGGTCTGTGGGGCGTCTTCTTCGCCATCCCGCTTGCCACGGTGGTGCAGGCCGTGCTCAGGGCGTGGCCGCGCACGACGCCCTGGCGCCGGCCCGGCTGAACGCCCGTGTTCAAGCTCGTCGTCCGCCGCTTGCTGCTCGGCCTTCTCACCCTGCTCGCGATCACTGTTCTCGTCTTCCTCGGCACCGAGATCCTGCCGGGCGATGTCGCCCAGGCGATTCTGGGGCAGGCCGCGACGCCCGAGACGGTGGCCGCGCTGCGTGAGAAGCTCGGTCTCAACGTTCCGCCCTGGCAACGCTACTTCGACTGGCTCGGCGCGCTGCTTGCCGGCGACCTCGGCACGTCGCTGGCCAACGGCATACCGGTGGAGCGGGTCGTCGGCACGAGAATCGTCAACACCATAAACCTGGCGCTCTATGCCGCGGTCATCGCCCTTCCCCTTTCCCTTCTCCTCGGCCTGCTCTCGGCCGCCTGGCCCGAGAGCACCTTCGACCGCACCACGACGTCGACCACCGTGTTCTTCATCTCGATCCCGGACTTCGTCATCGCCATCGTGCTGATCATCATCTTCGCACGCGAGCTCGGCTGGTTCCCCTCGGTCGTCCACCGCCCCCGCTGGAGCGACGTCCCGGCGACGCTCGGGCAGACCTTCCTGCCGATGCTGACGCTGGTCCTTTCCATCCTCGCCCACATCATCCGCATGACGCGGGCCGCGGTTCTCGACGTTCTCAAGCAGCCCTACATCGAGATGGCGCTGCTCAAGGGGGCGCCCAAGTCGCGCATCATCGTGCGCCACGCCATCCCCAATGCGCTGGGGCCGATCGTCAATGTCGTGGCGCTCAACCTCGCCTACCTGGTGAGCGGCGTGGTGATCGTCGAGGTCATCTTCACCTATCCCGGCCTGGGACGGCTGATGGTGGATTCCGTCATCTTCCGCGACCTCCCGCTCATCCAGGTGGCGGCCCTGGTGTTCTGCGGCTTCTACGTCGCGCTCAACATCGCCGCCGACCTTGCCGCCATCATGGCCAACCCGCGCCTGAGGTACGCCAGGTGAGCGTCGCAAGGGGACGCCGGCGCACGAGGCGGGCGCGGCCGCGGCCCGACGGCTGGGCCTGGGCCGGCATCGCGATCGCCGCGGCCGGTCTCTTCCTCGCCGTGTTCGGGCCGTGGCTGGCGCCCCACGATGTCGGCGCCATCGTCTCCGACACCCACTTCGAGGCGCCGGGCGTGACCACGGTCCTGGGGACCGACACGCTGGGCCGCGACCTTGTCTCGCGCCTTCTCCACGGCGCCCGCCTCACGGTGGGCGTGGCGCTGGCGGCCACCGTGCTCGGGTTCCTCATCGGCATGGCCGCAGGGTTCTCCGCCGCCGAGATCCGGGGGCGTTACGACGACGTCATGCTCTGGCTGGCGGACATGATGCTCTCGTTCCCGCCGCTGCTGCTGGCGCTCATCGTCATCGCGTCGCTGTCCTCGAGCCTTCCCGTTCTGATCTGCGTGATCGCCGTGCTGCACGCCTCCAGGGTGGCCCGCGTCGGGCGGGCGATCGCGATGAACGTGGCGGCCCTGGAGTTCGTCGAGGTGGCGCGCGCCAGGGGCGAGAGCCTGGTGTCGATCCTGGTGCGCGAGATCTGGCCCTCGACGGTCCGCCCCCTGGCGGTCGAGTTCGGCCTGCGCCTGACCTATTCGATCCTCTTCCTGTCGAGCCTGAGCTTCCTCGGTCTGGGCATCCAGCCCCCCGATGCCGACTGGGGCTCGATGGTGCGCGAGAATCTCAACGCCCTGCAGACCGGCACCTACCTGGCCGTGCTGCTTCCCGCGTTCGCCATCGCCATCCTCACCGTGGGCGTCAACCTGATCGTCGACTGGCTGGGCGCCGCGTCGGGACGGGCGATCTCGGACGAGCTCACCGGATGACGGCGCTCCTGAGAATCGAGGATCTCGTCGTCGAGGGCCGCACGCCCGCGGGCGTGTGGATCGAGACGGTCCACCGCTGCAACGTCGACGTCCATCCAGGCGAGGTGGTGGCGCTGATCGGCGAATCGGGGGCGGGCAAGACCACGGTCGCCCTGGCCGCCCTGGGCTACGCCCGGCCCGGCACCCGCTTCCGCAACGGCCGCGTCTTTCTCCAGGACCGCGACGTCCTCGCCATGTCGGTGGCGGACAAGCGGGAGGTGCGGGGCAGGGACGTCGCCTACGTCGCCCAGAGCGCGCAGGCATCGCTCAATCCCTCGATTCCCGTCGGCGAGCAGATCACCGAGAGCCTGCAGCTGCACGCCGTGGCCGAGGGCGCGGAGGCCGTGCGGCGGGCGATCGATCTGCTCGATCTCCTCGACCTTCCCCACCCGGAGGCCATCGCCCGGCGCTATCCGCACCAGACCTCCGGCGGGCAGCAGCAGCGCATCATGATGGCGATGGCGCTGGCCTGCCGGCCGCGCCTCCTGGTGCTCGACGAACCGACGACGGCACTCGACGTCACCACGCAGATCGAGGTGCTGAAGGCCATCAAGGACGTCAACCGCGAACTCGGCACCGCATCGGTCTACGTCAGCCACGATCTCGCCGTGGTCGCCCAGGTCGCCGACAGGATCATGGTGATGAACCAGGGGCACATCGTCGAGGAAGGGCCGACCTCGGGTATTCTCGCGAACGCCCGGGAGGACTACACCAGGACCCTGCTCGGTGCGGTGAAGCCCAGGCCTTCCGCCGGCGCCGCCGGATCCGGCCGGGACGTCAGGAGCGGCTCGGACCCGGTGATGACGGTCCGCGCGACCGATGCCACCTACGCGCGGCGGCCCCTCCTCGGGACCGTCGACAGGGAGCAGTTCGTGCTCCACGACATCGGGTTCGACGTCTGGCCCCGGGAAGTCCTGGCCCTGGTGGGGGAATCGGGTAGCGGCAAGTCGACCCTGGCGCGCGTCATGGCCGGCCTCCATCCCCCGCTGGCCGGCTCGCGGATCACCCTCGACGGCGGGACGCTCGCCGCCAGGGCGCGCAGGAGAACGCGGGACCAGCTGAGGCGCATCCAGATCATCTTCCAGAGCCCCGACCAGTCGCTCAACCCGGAACGGCGCATCGACGACGCCATCGGGCGGCCGCTCGAGCTCTACTTCGGCATGTCGGGTTCGGCGAAGTACGACCGCATCGCCGAGCTGCTCGAGATGGTCGGCCTCGATCCCGACTACGCCGGCCGCTTCCCCGCCGAACTCTCCGGCGGCGAGCGCCAGCGGGTCGCCATCGCGCGGGCCTTTGCCGCGGAGCCGGATGTCATCCTGTGCGACGAGGTGCTGTCGGCCCTCGACACGGTGGTCGCGGCGCGCGTGCTCGACCTGATGAAGGAACTCAGGGAGACCCACCGCGTCGCCTATGTCTTCATCAGCCACGATCTTTCGACCGTCGCCTCGATCGCCGACCGGGTCGCGGTGATGTACGCCGGGCGGATCGTCGATGCGGGACCCGCCGGCGACGTGTTCTCCCCGCCGCACCATCCCTACACGCAGCTTCTCCTCAACTCGGTGCCTGCGCTCCGCCAGGGGTGGCTCGAGGAGGTCATCGGCCGCCGCGAGACCGAGGCCGGCCTGCGCAGCAACGTCATGCTCCACGACCCTCCCTGTCCCTTCCGCATGCGCTGTCCCCTTGTCATCGAGGGAACATGCGACAGCGAGCCGGCGCCGCGCCGGGAGATCGGCCGGGGTCACCTGGTGATGTGCCAGCACGACGCGGCGGCCCTGCTGGCGGCGCAGGATCACGCCGGGGCAAGCGCCGGGCGCGTGGACCTGTCGTAGTAGAGCGGCCCGAAGGCCTCGATCGCCTGCGCAACGCGGAACACGGCGGCCTCGTCGTGGGGATTGCCGACGATCTGGATGCCGGTGGGCACGCCGTCCGGGGCGCGGCCCGAGGGCACGGCAAGGACGGGAAGGCGGCTGAAGGCGTTGAACACCGGGGTCATGACGACCTCGTGGATGTCATGGGCCGCGCCGTCCACCTCGACGGGCTCCTCCCAGTCCCTGCACTCGGCGGGGATGGCGGTCGTGCCGACCGTCGGACAGATGAAGGCGTCGAAGCGTCCAAGATCCGGCATGAATGCCGTCCAGGCGCCGCCGATGGCCTTCATGCAGGCATGGAACATGCGCGGCGTGAAGCCCTCGTTCTCCCGGGCGAAGGTCCTCGTGTAGTCGCAGACCAGCCCGGGATGGCGGCGCACGGCATCGCTGAACTCGTCGGCGTAGATCATGCCGCCCCAGGCGCCGTAGACGGCGACGATATCGGCGGCCCACGGGGTCGCGATCTCCTCGACCCGGGCGCCCGCCGCCCGGCACGCCTCGAGCACGCCCAGGGTGTTCTCCCGCACGGCGTGCGAGACCGCGTAGCAGCCGAGATCCGGTGACCAGGCGATCCTGAGGCCGGCGATGCCGCCGGGCCGTTCGCTCAGGCGTGCCGGCGCCGGCACGTGGGCATGGTCCCTCGGGCCATGGCGGCCCGAGGAGACCGCGTTCTGCATGATCGCGGCGTCGCCGGCGCTCCTCGTCATCGGCCCGACGTGGAAGAACGGATCCATCGCCACCTCGGGGCTCCCGGGGTTGCGGCCGTAGGGCGGCTTGTAGCCGGCGACGCCGCACATCGCCGCCGGCATCCTGATGCTGCCGGCGCTGTCGGAACCGGTGGCAAGCGTGGTCGTTCCCGCGGCCAGGGCCGCGGCGGACCCGCCGGAGGAGGCGCCGCAGGTGACCGCCGTGTTCCACGGGTTGCGGGTGACCCCGTGGAGGCGCGAGGTGCAGGTCCACGGCCAGACGAACTCCGGGCAGGTGGTGAGCGCGTGGACGATCGCCCCCTCGTCGAGGAGGCTCTCGACGGTGGGATTGGTGTGATCGGCCACGTTGTCCTCGAAGACGAGGGAGCCGAAGGTCCTGGGTTTTCCGAAGACGGCCGTGTCTTCCTTGACGGCGAGGGTGAGACCCTCGAGCCGGCGCGGGCGGCCGTCGCTGCGCGCATATCGCGCCTCGGCGCGGCGGGCCGCCTCGCGTGCCTCGTCGAAGAAGGTGCAGGCCAGGGCGTTGACGGAGCCCTCGACCTTCCCGGCGCGCTCGATCTGGGCCTCGAGCAGCTCCACGGGCGAGAGCTCGCGGCGCCTGAAGAGGTGCAGCGCCTCGCGGGCCCCGAGATAGCAGGGGTCGAAGTCGCTCATGGCCGTGTCATCCCCTTCGGCGGTTGCACGACGCCGCCCTGTCACACAACCTTCAACCAATCGTTGCAGGATCGGCAACCCCTGCGGAGTATCGACGGATGGTGGACCCCGGACGCCGCCTTGCTGCCGAGTTCGTCGGCACGGCCTTCCTTCTGGCGACGGTCATCGGTTCGGGCATCATGGCCGAGACGCTGTCGCCCGACAACGTCGGTGTCGCCCTTCTGGGCAACACGATCGCCACGGCGGCGATGCTGGTCGTGCTGATCATGATCTACGGGCCCGTGTCGGGCGCCCACTTCAATCCGGCGGTGACCCTGGCGTTTGCCGTGCGCCGCGAGATCGCCCCGCGCGATGCGGCCGCCTACATCGTGGTCCAGGTCGCCGGCGCCCTTGCCGGCGCCATGCTCGCCCACGTCATGTTCGATCAGCCTCTGCTCTTCGCATCGACCCGGGAGAGGACCGGGACGGGCCAGTGGACCGGCGAGCTCGTCGCCACCTTCAGCCTCGTCGCCACCATCCTGGGCTGCCTGCGGTGGCGGCCGGAGGCCGTGCCCTATGCCGTCGGACTGGCGATCGCCGGGGGCTACTGGTACACCTCCTCCACGTCGTTCGCGAACCCGGCCGTGACCGTCGCGCGAAGCCTGACGGATACCTTTTCGGGCATCTCTCCGGCCCACATGCCGGCCTTCATCGCGGCCCAGGTCGCCGGGGCCCTTCTCGCCGTTCTCCTGTTCTCCTGGCTGCTCCGCCGGCCGGCAGGCGGGGAATCCGGCTGACCGCGCTCCCCGGGGTATCGAGGGTGGCGGTGAGACGGTGTACGGTGGCGTCCGACCGGATGGATGCTCCCATGCAGTTCGGAATCGGCCAGCCCGTTCCCAGGACAGAGGATTCCCGGCTCGTCAGGGGGCTGGGCCGCTATGCGGACGATGTGAACCTGGCCGGCCAGCTGTGGGGCTTCGCGTTGCGCTCGCCGCACGCCCATGCCGACATCGTCCGTCTCGGCTGCGCTGCGGCGCGCCGCCATCCAGGCGTTCATCTCGTGCTGACGGCCGCCGATCTCGAGGCCTCGGATATCGGGGCCATGCCGTTCACGGCAGGGGTCGTCAGCCGGGACGGGACTCCCGTGGCGCCCGTTCCCCGTCCGGTTCTCGCAGGGCCCAGGGTGCGCCATGTCGGCGAGCCGGTCGCCTTCGTGGTCGCGGAAAGCGCCTCGGCGGCGCGCGATGCGGGCGAGAGCATCGAGGTCGACTACCGTCCCCTCGATGCCGCCATCGGCACGGCCGAGGCGCTGGCCTGCGATGCGCCGCAGATCTGGAACGAGGCGCCCGGAAACGTCGTGCTCGACTGGGAGGTCGGCAGCGCCTCGGCGGTCGAGGCCGCGCTTGCCTCGGCGGACCGCGTCGTCGACCTTCGCGTGGTCAACAACCGGGTCGTCGTCGCTCCCCTGGAGCCGCGGGCGGCGATCGGCGAGTTCGACGCCGGCAGCGGACGCTACACGCTTCACGCCTGCTCGCAGGGAGCGCACAAGCTGGCGGCCCCCCTCGCCGACGGCGTTCTCAAGGTGCCGCGCAGCCAGGTGCGGGTGCTGACCGGCGACGTGGGCGGCGCCTTCGGCATGAAGAACTTCCTCTTCCACGAGTACGTCCTGGTGCTCGTCGCCGCTCAGCGGCTCGGCAGGCCGGTCAAGTGGACGTCCTCGCGCAGCGAGAGCTTCGTCAGCGACCTGCAGGGCCGCGACAGGGTCATGACGGGCCGGATGGCGTTCGACCGGGACCTGAAGATCACCGGCCTCGAGGTCGACGTCGTCGCCAATTTCGGGGCCTACGTGTCGCAGTTCATGCCCTTCGTGGCGACGCTCGCGGCGACCGCCATACAGTCCATGGCCTACCGGATTCCCGCCATTCACACCCGCGTTCGGGGTGTCGTGACGAACACGGTGCCGATCGACGCCTACCGGGGCGCCGGCCGGCCGGAAACCGCCTTCCTCGTCGAGCGCCTGCTCGACAAGGCGGCCCGGCAGTTCGGCGTCGATGCCGTCGGGCTGCGCCGGAGAAACTTCGTTCGCCGGGAGGACTTCCCATGGGACACCGGCATCGGCTTCGTCTATGACTGCGGCGAGTTCGAGCGCCACCTCGACATGGCGCTCGAGCATGCGGACCGGGAGGGTTTCGCCGCGCGGCGGGAGGAGTCCCGGCGCCGCGGCCTGCTGCGCGGCTTCGGGGTCACGAGCGTCTTCGACCGCTGCGGCGGCATCGGTCCCGACATGGTCGACCTCAGCGTCGACCGGACCGGCCATGTCGTCGCCAAGGTCGGCACCCAGAGCAACGGCCAGGGTCACGAGACGGCCTACACGCAGATCATCTGTGACGGGCTCGGGATCGATGCCGGGCGGATCCGCATCCTCCAGGGAGACAACGACCTCGTCGCCTACGGTTCGGGGAACGGCGGCTCCAACTTCGCCGCGGTCGCCGGAAGCGCGTGCCGGATCACGGTGGAGCGCGCGATCGAGAAGGGGCGGCGCCTCGCCGCCTGCTTCCTCGAGGCGGCCCCTGCGGACATCGTCTTCGAGGACGGGGCCTACCGTATCGACGGCACCGACCGCGGTATGACGTTCACCGACGTGGCCGTGCGCGCCCACGATGCCATGGCGCTGCCGCCGGACGAGGACATAGGCTTCCAGGTGATCGGCAGCTTCAAGCCCCGCGAGGGTCCGACCTATCCCAACGGCACCCATGTCTGCGAGCTCGAGGTCGATCCCGAGACCGGCGCGATCGAGCTGACGCGCTATGTCGCCGTCGACGATGTCGGGGTCGTCATCAATCCGCTGCTGGTCGACGGCCAGGTGCACGGCGGCGTGGCGCAGGGGATCGGCCAGGCGCTCGCCGAGGACGCGGTCTACGAGAAGGAGTCCGGCCAGCTTGTGAGCGGGTCGTTCATGGACTACCGGCTGCCCCGGGCCGGCGATCTCCCGGGGATCGAGACCGACCGGATCGCGGTGCCGACCACGCGCAACCCGCTCGGGGTCAAGGGCAACGGCGAATCGGGAGCCATCGGCGCTCCGCCCGCGGTGATCAACGCCCTCATCGATGCCCTGGCGCCGCTGGGCATCGACCACATCGACATGCCCGCGACACCGCTGAAGGTGTGGCGGGCGATCAGGGACGCGCGCTCATGACCATTTCCCGCTCCGAGTTCGCCGAACGCCGCCGCAGGCTCGCCCGCGCCGTCGCCGGCGCCCGCCTCGACGGCCTCCTGGTCTGCTCCCGCGGCGGCGGAACCACCGACCGCTATGCCGATGTCAAGTACCTGACGAACTACTACACGCGCTTTCCCTTCATTCCCGACGTCGAGGGCGAATGGACGGCGCGGGCCCACGCCTTCGTGGTCCTGCCGGCCGGCGGCGAGGCGGTCCTGGTGGCCGACGACGCGCCGAGCCGCGACACGGAGATGGCGATCGACGGGGCCGTGATGACCGGAGACGTGGTCGCGGCGGTGATCGACGCCTTCGGCAAGGCCGGACTGGCGAAGGGAAGGATCGGCGTGGCCGGATCCGATACCCTGCCGTGGAGTGTCCACGGCAAGTTCGCGCAGGCCCTCCCGGGCGTCTCCTGGGTCCCGGCCGACGAGCTGATGGGGCGCCTGCGCATGGTGAAGTCCCCGGGCGAGATCGCGATGCTGCGCCGTGCCTCGGAAGTCGGCAGCCGCGCCACCGAGGCGATGCTCGAGCGGGCGGTGCCGGGCGCCACCCACGGCGAGGTGGTCGCCGCGGGCATGAACGTCCTCGTGACCGCGGGCGGCATTCTCTACAACTCCTTCATGTCGTCGGGGCGGGGAGGCAACAGTCCCACCCTGGTGGCGAGCAGCTTTCCGACCTGGGGGTCCGACGAGGTTCTCGAGGACGGCGACTGGTTCCACGTCGGCATCTCCGGGGCCGTCGACGGCTACTACTTCGATCATGCCCGCTCGAGGCCGGTCGGCCATGCCACCGCCGAGCAGGTGCGCGTCTTCGAAGCGCCGATGCTCGCGGTCCAGGCGGCCATGGCGAGGATACGTCCGGGGGTGACGGCCTCCGAAGTCGCCCGTGCCGGCCGGGAGAAGCTCGAGAGCCTGGGGTTCGCCTTCGAGGGCGCCTTCCGGGGCTTCGGCCACGGCATCGGGCTGGGCTGGGATTCCCCGTGGCTCGTGGAGAGCGACCACACGCCGCTCGAGGAGAACATGGTGCTGTGCGTCGAGCGCAGCGTGCGTCACATGGGCTACGTGGGCGATTTCGAGGAAACCGTGGTCGTGACGCGCGCCGGCTGCGAGCTTCTCACCGACGCCCGCATCAGGTGGTGGTAGCGCTCGCCGATTCCAGCGAGGCGCTCGCCTCGAGCCACCGCGCCTCGGCCTCGTGGAGGGCCTTTTCGATGGTCCGGCGCCGTGTCATGAGCTCGGTCACCGTCAGGGATGCGTCCGGACCGGAATGGCTGGACGGGTCGAAGAGGACACGGTCGATGTCGTTCCTCGAGCGGGTGAGCTCCGCGACCTCGGTCTCGGCCGTGGCCACGGCCTTTCGCAGGTCCCTCGTCGCCTCCCGCAGGCGCGCCGACCGGCGGCGCTCGTCCCTGCGCCCCGGCTTCGGCGCCTGAGTTCCGGCGCGCTCGCGGCCGCGCCGTCCGAGCACGAGGTCGCGGTAGTCGTCGAGGCTGCCGCCGAACTCCGAGGCCTGGCCGTCGGCGACGAGGATGAGCCTGTCGGCGGTCAGCTCGACGAGGTGCCGGTCGTGGCTGATGACGATGACCGCGCCGCGGAACCCGCTGAGCGCCTGCACCAGCGATTCCCGGGCGTCGACGTCGAGGTGATCGGTGGGCTCGTCGAGGATCAGCAGGTGCGGCGCCTCCCGGGTGATCAGCGCCAGGGCGAGGCGCGCCCGCTCGCCGCCCGAAAGATGGCGGACCTCGAGCATCACCTTGTCCCCGGAAAACCCGAAGCGCCCGAGGTGGGCGCGCACGACCCTGGGCTCGGCATCGCCGAGCAGCCTCGTCATGTGGACGAGGGGGCTCAGGGCCGGATCGAGCTCCTCGACCTGGTGCTGGGCGAAGTAGCCCACCCGCAGGCCCGGCGCGGCGGTCATCGAGCCCGACATGACGGCGAGCCTGCCGCTCAGCAGGCGCGCCAGCGTCGTCTTGCCGTTGCCGTTGCGTCCGAGGAACGCCAGCCGCTCGTCGGGGTCGATGCGCAGCTCGAGGCCGGAGAGCACCGGAACGCCTCGCGCGTAGCCCACCGACGCGCCGTCGAGCACGATCATGGGCGGCTTGAGGGTCCGGGGGTCGGGAAAGTCGAAGGCGAGCGACGCGTCCTGGATGGCCGCGGCCACGGGTTCCATGCGCGCCAGCGCCTTCAGCCTGCTTTGCGCCTGGCGCGCCGTATGGACCTTGTAGCGCCAGCGGTCGACGTAGGCCTGGAGGCGGGACCTCTGCCGCTCCTGGCGGGCGCGCATGGCCTCGATCTGGTCGAGCTTATCGCGCCGCTGCTTCTCGAAGGCGTCGTAGTTGCCGCTGTAGAGCGTCACCCGGCCGCCCTCGAGATGCAGGATGTGGTCGCACACACCGTTGAGCAGGTCCCGCTCGTGGCTGATGACCAGCAGGGTCCCCTGGCAGGTCCTGAGGAACGATTCCAGCCACAGTGCGGCCTCGAGGTCGAGGTAGTTGCTCGGCTCGTCCAGCAGCAGCACGTCGGGACGGGAGAAGAGCAGCGCGGCCAGGGCGACGCGCATGCGCCAGCCGCCCGAGAAGCTGTCGACGGCCCGCTTCCGGGCCGCCTCGTCGAAGCCGAGGCCCGCGAGGATCCGCGCCGCCCGGGCGGGCGCGCTGTAGGCGTCGATGGCGTGGAGGCGCTCGTGGATCTCGCCCAGTCTCTGGCCGTCTCCGGCCGAGGCCTCCTCCTCGAGGAGACGGGCGCGTTCGGCATCTGCCGCCAGGACCCGCTCGGCGGGCGTGTCGCATCCCCCGGCGACGTCCTGGGCGAGGTAGCCGATCGTGGCGCCGCGTCCGCTGCTGACGGTGCCGGCGTCCGCCTCGACAAGTCCGGCGACCACCTTCATCAGGGTGGACTTGCCGGCGCCGTTGCGGCCGATCAGCCCGACCCGACTCGACGGCGGAAGCGTTGCCGTGGCGCCGTCGAGGATGGTGGCGCCGCCCAGGCGCACGGTCACTCCGGAAAATGCGAGCATGGGCGCCTGATACCACGGGCCCGCGGCAAGGTCACGCCGGCGCCGGCTGCCGGAGCGGGGCCGCAAGGGGCCGCGGCAGGCCCAGCGGCACGATGCGGTAGAGAAGGCGGCGGTTCGACGGATGATCGGGCGCGCCGATGGGCCGGGCGCTGTGGAGCGTGCGGGTGTTGTCCCACATCAGCAGGTCGCCGGGCCTGTAGCGGTGCGTGTAGCGGAACTCCCCGGCGATGGCGTGCAGCTTGAGCCGGCGCATCAGGCGGTGGGCGTCCTCCGGCTCCATGCCGTCGATGGCGACCATGGAGCCCGCCGGCGAATAGAGCGACCTGCGCCCGGTCACCGTGTGGGGGCGGGCCACCGGACGTCTCGTCGCAGGGGGCAGGCGCCGCGCGGTCTCCTCGCTGACCGGCTGCAGGGGGTGCTCCCAGTCCTCGCGTCCGCCGAGGACCTCTCCCGTTCCCGAGTACATGTGGACCGCGACGAGGGTATCGATGGCCTGCCGGGTCTCCCGATCGAGGGCCTCCCAGGCCGCCTCCATGTCGGCGACGAGCGTCTCGCCGCCTTCCGCCGGGGCCTCGAGGCACCACAGCATGGTGGTGGCGTCCGGATCGGGTTCGGCGGCGCAGTCGGTGTGCCAGAACGAGGCGCCGTTGCGGTACTCCTCCCGTTCGTTGACTGCGCCCACGTTGCCGACGGTCGACATGTCTTCGTAGCCCGCGACGTTGCGTTCGGCGAAGCCGTCGATCCTCGGCCGGCCCCAGGCCCGGGCGAAGGCGGCGAAGGTCTCCGCCGTCATGTGCTGGTCGCGCAGGAGGAGCACCTTGTGGTCGACGAAGGCGAACGCCAGGGCCTCCAGCGTCGCCTCGTCGATGCCCGAAGCGAGATCGACGCCCCGGACCTCGGCCGCGAAGGTGCGGGCGAGGGGATGGAGTTCGAGGGCCGCCATCGTTGCCTCCTCCAGAAGCACCCCGGTCTCTACACAAGACCGGCCTTCAGGGAAAGCCGGCGAGTTGACCGGCCGGGAGCGACCTGTTGGAGTGGCGCCATGACATCGCCGGGGATCTTCGTCAGTCACCTTGAGTGCTCGATGACGGGAGAGCGCCACGATGCGGGCGTCGTCCACGGACTGTCCCGCCAGGGGTGGCCGCTCCTGGTGCGCTACGACCTCGGGCGGCTGGCCCGCGAGGTGAGCGCGGCCGCCATCGGGAATTCGGCGGATCCGGGGTTCTGGCGCTACCACCCCTTCCTCCCGGTGGAGGCGCCGGAGAACAGGATTTCCCTGGGCGAGGTGATGACGCCGCTGGTGCCCCTGGAGCGCTCGCTCGCCGGCACGCCTGCCGCGCCGGGCCGCGTCGTCGTGAAGGACGAGGGACGTCTGCCGGCCGGTTCGTTCAAGGCGCGGGGCCTTGCCCTTGCGGTGTCGATGGCCCGCGGATTCGCGCTTCGCCACCTTGCCATTCCGACGAACGGCAACGCGGGCGCCGCCATGGCGGCCTACGCCCGCCGCGCCGGCCTGAGGGCGACGGTGCTCTGTCCCTCGGATACGCCGGACATCAACCTTCGCGAGATCCGCCAGCTCGGCGGCGAGGTCTGGCGGGTCAACGGGCTTATCAACGACTGCGGGAAGATCGTCGGCAAGGGCAAGGATGAAGTCGGCTGGTTCGACCTCTCCACCCTCAGGGAGCCCTACCGGATCGAGGGCAAGAAGACGATGGGCCTCGAGCTTGCCGAGCAGTGGGGCTGGTCGCTGCCCGACGTCATCTTCTATCCCACCGGCGGCGGCACCGGGCTCATCGGCATGTGGAAGGCCTTCGCGGAGCTCGCCGAGATGGGCTGGATCACAGGTTCCCTGCCGCGCATGGTGGCCGTCCAGGCCGAGGGCTGCGCCCCCATCGTCAGGGCGTGGGAACGAGGCGAGGAGCATGCCCCCCTCTGGGAGGACGCCCGTACCGTGGCGGCGGGGATCAGGGTGCCCGCGGCCATCGGCGATTTCCTCATTCTCCGCGCGCTCCGCGAATCCGGCGGATTCGCCATGGCCGTCGGCGACGGCGACATCCTCGATGCCCGCGACCGCGTGGCCCGGGACGACGGGCTGCTCCTGTGTCCCGAGGGCGCCGCGACCTTCGCCGCCTGGCGCCGCGCCCTCGACCAGGGCCTCGTCTGTCCCACCGAGCGCGTGGTCCTCTTCAACTGCGCCAGCGGACTGAAGTACCCGATGGCCCCCGTGGACCGCGAACTCGACAGGAACCGGCCGATCGACTTCGCCATGATCGCCTCCGGCGGTGACAGCCTGCCGGAGTAACACCGATGTTGCGCATGAGCATGGAGTGGACTTGGAAGCCCGGCGACGGGTGATCGGGCGGTCGAGTCCGGCCCGCCGCCCTGCTTGACCGCCAGGCGCCGACGACCGCACCATCACGAGCGACAAGGGGGCGCACAACCATGGATCTCTCGGGCAAGGCCGCGCTGGTCACGGGTTCGACAACCGGCATAGGAGAGGCCTGCGCGCGCGCATTTGCCCGGGCCGGGGCATCGGTGATGGTCACCGGACGCAACGAGGAGCGCGGCAGGGCCGTGGTCGCGGACCTGGAAGCGGGCGGCGCCCGGGCCGGGTTCGCCGGCCTCGACATTCGCGACGAAGGTGCGGGCGAAAGGCTCGTTTCGGCCACGGTCGAACGCTTCGGGTCGCTGGACGTCCTGGTCAACAACGCGGGCATTCTTCATGCCGGCGACGCCGTCGAGACGACGGACGCGCAATGGCGCGAGACGATGGAGGTCAACGTCACGTCGCTCTTCATGATCAGCCGCGCCGCCGTGCGCCGGATGCGATCCCAGGGGGGCGGACGCATCGTCAACATCGCCTCGGAATGGGGGCTCAACGGCGAGGCCGGCTACCTCGCCTACTGCGTGAGCAAGGGGGCGGTCGTGCAGATGACGCGCTGCATGGCCCTCGACCACGCCGGGGAGAACATCCGCGTGAACTCCGTGTGTCCCGGCGAAGTCCACACCCGGATGGTCGACGACATGCTCAAGGAATCCGGAAGCACGCCCGAAGAGCTGGCCGTCGGCATCCCGGTGCGCAGGCTCGCGACACCCGACGAAGTGGCCAACTGCGTCCTCTTCCTGGCAAGCGACCTCGCCAGCTACGTCACCGGCGCCAACATGCCGGTCGACGGCGGAAACAACGCCACGGGCGGTCCCTATCCCTGAGGACCCGCCGCGTTCCCTGGCCCAGGGCTTCGATCAGGCGCTCTCGCCAGGGACGGCGCAGCAACAGCCACTGGCACCCCAACCCGGTCGCGACGTTCCTGGTTTCGGTGATTGCCGGGCGGCACGACGGCATCCGAATCCGGCCCGACCGGAGTTCCCGTCCTCCCGGCGGGGCCTGCTTCAGATGTCCTTGCCGTCGCTGTCGGCGGGGGGCTGGGCCGCGTCGTCGTCGGGCTGGATGCGGCGCAGGATGATGTCGCCGTTGTCGAGCACTTCGGGCATGCCGTAGAGGGGGATGGATTCGACGAGGGTCTCCAGCAGGGAGAGCAGGCGCTCCACCTCCTCCTCACCGTCTTCGAGGAGGGACCCGTCTGCGGCTGCGGGCGCGGAAAGGACGAGGGCGAGGGCCACGAGGATCGTCTTCATGGGCCGCCTTGTGCCACGGCGACCGTGGCAGGTCCGTGTCACGAACGCGTCGCGGAGCGCCGCGCCGCCGACTCGAGGCGGCGGCCGTGGTAGCGGATCATGAGGAACCAGGCCAGGCCGAGAAGGCCCAGACCCATGTACTGGGTCGACGCCGCCTGCGACGTGGCGGCGATCAGCAGGCCGAAGAGGCCGAGGGCGCCGAAGAGGGCCGTGATCGAGATCATCTGCATCATCGTGGCTTCACCCTGAGGAGATGGCGCCGGGAGAATAGTGGACGCGCGACCGCTGGCAAGAGGCGTGTCGCCGGAGTAGAAGGGCCGGGGTCCGCCGGCAGGGGAGAAGAGGCCGTGAAAGTCGCGTTCATGGGTCTGGGTGTCATGGGGTATCCGATGGCCGGCCACCTGGCCGCAGCCGGCCACGAGGTGACGGTCTTCAACCGCACGCCCGCCAAGGCCGAAGGCTGGACGGCGCAGCACGGCGGGACGAGCGCGCCGACGCCGGCGGAGGCCGCCCGGGGATGCGACATCGTCTTCGCCTGCGTCGGCGACGACAGCAGCGTGCGCGAGGTGGTCTGCGCCGCCGGGGGCGCCGTCCACGGCATGCGGCCGGGCGCGCTCTTCGTCGATCACACGACCGCCTCGGCGGATGTCGCCAGGGAGATGGCGGCGGCGCTCGGCGCCCACGGAGTCCGCTTCGTCGACGCCCCGGTCTCCGGCGGCCAGGCGGGGGCCGAGACGGGCCAGCTCACCATCATGGCGGGGGGCTCCGAGGAGGACTTCGAGCGCGCGCGGCCGGTCATGGAATGCTACGGCAAGGCGGTCACCCGGATGGGCGATGTCGGCGCAGGACAGCTCTGCAAGATGGCCAACCAGATCTGCATCGCCGGACTGGTGCAGGGCCTTGCCGAGGGCCTCAACTTCGCCGAGCGCGCCGGGCTCGACGGCGAAACGGTGATCGAGGTGATCTCCAAGGGTGCGGCCGGGTCCTGGCAGATGGTCAACCGCGGCCACACGATGCTGCGGGACGAGTACGACTTCGGCTTTGCCGTGGACTGGATGCGCAAGGACCTCGCCATCGCTCTCGCGGAAGCGTCGCGCAACGGCGCCCTCCTGCCGGTGGCGGCGCTGGTCGACCAGTTCTATGCCGAGGTCCAGCGCCTCGGAGGCCGGCGCTGGGACACCTCCAGCCTGATGCACCGCCTCAAGCGGGCGCCGTGAGCCTCAGGTGAAGGCGTCCGGCACGGCGCTCTTCTTCCTCGCGATGCAGTCGTCGAGGGCCTCCTCGATTCCCGGATCCATGGGCGGCGCCTCGTATCCGGCGAGCATCTCCTTCCACAGGGCGTTGGCGCGACGCGCGGCGTCGAGGCCTCCCTCGGCCTGCCACTGCTCGTAGCTGTTGTTGTCGGCGATGGTCGAGCGGTAGAACGCGCTCTGGAAGTTGGCCTGCGTGTGAGCGCAGCCCAGGAAGTGCTGGCCCGGACCGACGTCGCGGATCGCCTCCATCGCCTGGCCGTTCTCGGAGAGGTCGATCCCCCGGGCGAGCACCTGCATCATGCCGATCTGGTCGGCGTCCATGACGAACTTCTCGTAGCCCGACGCGAGGCCGCCCTCGAGCCAGCCTGCGGCGTGGAGGACGAAGTTGACGCCCCCCATAAGCGTCGGCAGCAGGGTCTGGGCACTCTCGTAGGCGGCCTGGGCGTCCGGCACCTTGGAGCCGCACAGCGAACCGCCGGAGCGGAACGGGACGCCCAGGCGCCGCGCCAGCTGGGCCGACGCGAACAGCACCAGCGCCGGCTCGGGCGTCCCGAAGGTCGGCGCGCCGGACTGCATCGAGATCGAGCTTCCGAAGGTGCCGAACACCACGGGCGCGCCCTTGCGAACGAGCTGGGTCGTCGCCATGCCGACGAGCGCCTCGGCGAGGATCTGCGCCACCGTGCCGGCCACGGTGACCGGGCTCATCGCGCCCGAGAGGATGAAGGGCGACACGACGCAGGCCTGGCCGGCCGCCGCGTAGACCTTCAGCGCGCCGAGCATCGTGCCGTCGAAGGTCATCGGCGAGTTGGCGTTGATCAGGTTGATGATGCAGCAGCGGCTGTCGACGGTCTCCTCCCCGAGCACGATCCGCGCGAGCTCGATCGTGTCCCGGGCGCGCTCCGGCGCCGTCACCGAGCCCATGAAGGGCTTGTCGGAGAACCGCAGGTGGGCGTGCGCCATGTCGAGGTGCCGCTTGTTCACGGGCACGTCGACCGGCTCGCAGACCGTTCCGCCCGAGTGGTGCATGGCCGGGGTGAGGTAGGCGAGCTTCACGAAGTTGCGGAAGTCCTCGATGGTGGCGTAGCGCCGTCCGTCGTCGAGGTTGTGGATGAAGGGCGGCCCGTAGACCGGCGCGAACACCGTGCTGCCGTCGCCGATCCTGACGTTCCTTTCGGGATTGCGCGCGTGCTGCACGAACGACGACGGCGCGGTCGACAGGATCGTACGCGCCAGGCCCCGGGGCAGGTGGAGGGTCTCGCCGTCGGCGGCGACGTCGGCGCCGGCGTCCCTCCACAGGGCGACGGTTTCGGGATCGTCCTTGATGGCGATCCCCACCTCCTCGAGAATCGTCTCGGCGTTGTTCTCGACGATCTCGAGGCCTTCCTCGGAAAGCACGTCGAAGACGGGGATGTTGCGCCGGATGTAGGGCAGCGGCTCGGTGCTGAAACGCTGGCTGCGCTGGGCCCGGCGCGCGCCGCTGCCGCCCCTTTCCCGGCGCCCCCCGCGCCGGCGAGTCTCGTTCATGACGGCCCCATTCCAGGCTGAGCGGACGGTGTCCGCAGGCTTATGCCACCGGTCATGATGCCCGACCTGCCCGGAATGCGCCATAGACCTGTCGCATACGGGAAGAACGGGATCGGGGAAGCGTTGACCCTTGCCCGCGGCGGGGCGGCAGGGCACAAGGGAAGAGATGAAGACAAGGGGAAGAAGGGCGATGAAGCGCGCGCGGCCGGTCGGCATCAACCACATCGCGCTGGAGGTCGGCGACATCGCCGAGGCCCTGGCGTTCTACCGCGGGTTTCTCGACTTCGAGGTCTCCCGGCAGTCCGGGGAGGCGGCCTTCGTCTACTTCGGCGACCAGTTCATCAACTTCATGGCGGGACGGCGCCAGGGGCCGGACGAGGGGCGCCACTTCGGCATCGCCGTCGACGACAAGCAGGCCGCCATCGAGCGGTTGAAGGAAATAGGCGTGGAGCTGTTGCCCGGCCGCTTCACCGACTTCCTCGATCCGTGGGGCAACCGCGTGGAACTCACCACCTACACCGGGATCCAGTTCACCAAGGCCGATCACGTGCTGCGCGGCATGGGTCTCGCGCATCTCGAGAAGACGCCGGAAGCCATCGCCGAGCTGGCCGCCAAGGGCATGGCGCCGGCCGAGGATCGGGGAGCACCACGATGAAGTCCCATGCCCGTGTGGTCGTGATCGGCGGCGGTGTCGTCGGCGCCGGCACGCTCTACCACCTCGCGCGCAAGGGCTGGAGCGACGTCGTCCTTGTCGAGCGCAGGGAACTGACCTCCGGTTCGACCTGGCATGCCGCCGGCCTCCTGCCGCTCTTCAACATGAGCTACTCGGTCGGCCAGGTGCACAAGTACTCCGTGCGCTTCTACCAGGAGCTCCAGGAGGAGACCGGTATGGATGTGGGTTTCCGCAAGGTTTCCAACATCCGCCTGGCGATGAACCGCGACCGCATGGACGAGTACCACCAGTACGCGGGCGTCGCCGAGACCATCGGCGTCGAGGTGCGCTTCCTCACGCCCGCCGAAGTCGGCGACATCTGGCCGCTGTGCAACACCGACGGTCTCGTCGGCGCGATCCAGCACCCCGAGGACGGCTACATCCAGCCCGCCGACCTCACCCAGGCGCTTGCCGCCGGCGCGCGCAGCCGCGGCGCCGCCATCGAGCGCAACTGCTGCGTCGACGCCATCGCCCGGACGGAATCGGGAGAGTGGCGGGTGACGACGGACAAGGGCGACATCGTCTGCGAGCACGTCGTCAGCGCCTCGGGAAGCTTCGCGCGCCGCGTCGGCGCCATGGTCGGCCTCGACGTGCCGGTCATTCCGGTCGAGCACCAGTACATCGTGACCGAACCCCATCCTGCGATCCGCCGGCGCAGGGACGACGGCCTGCCGGAGCTCGGCGTGCTGCGGGAATCCGACGGCTCCTGGTACATGCGCGAAGAGCGCGGCGGCCTGATCCTCGGGCCCTACGAGCGCGGCGCGCCGGCCTGCTACGTCGACGGCCCTTCCGACGACGCGGAGTACGAGCTCTTCCAGGAGGACCTCGACCGCCTGACGCCGCACATCGAGGCGGCCATCAACCGGGTGCCGGCCTTCGGGGAGGTCGGCGTCAAACAGGTCTACAACGGCGCCATCTGCTACACGCCCGACGGCTCGCCGATCATCGGACCCGCCTGGGGCCTTCCCAACTTCTGGCTCAACGAGGGCCACAGCTTCGGCATCACCGCGGCCGGCGGCGCGGGCTGGCAGCTCGCCGAGTGGATCGTCGACGGCGAGCCCACCATCGACATGCTCGGCGTCGATCCGCGCCGCTTCGGCGCCTACGCCACGAAGTCCTATCTCGTCGCCAAGAACGAGGAGGCCTACGCCAACGTCTTCACCACCCACTATCCCGACGAGGAACGGCCCGCCGCGCGGCCGCTTCGCCAGGCGCCGTGCCACGACCGCCTCAAGGAGATGGGCGCGGTGTTCGGCCAGAAGTTCGGCTGGGAGAGGGCCAACTGGTTCGCCCCGGCGGGCATGCCGCAGGAGGATCACTGGTCGTTCCGCCGCTCGCGGTGGTTCGAGCCCGTCGGCGAGGAGGTGAGGAACGTCACGAACAACGTCGGCCTCCTGGACATGACGGCCTTCGCCAAGTGCCGCATCCGGGGTCCCGGCGCCGAGGAGTTCCTCGAGAGCATGATCGCCAACCGGCTGCCCCGGCGCATCGGCCGGGTGGGGCTCGTCCATTCGCTCACCAACCGCGGCGGCGTGCATTCGGAGTTCACCGTCTTGCGCGAGGCGGACGACAGCTTCTACCTCGTGTCCGCGGGCGCCCTGCAGCGTCTCGACCACGACTGGCTCACCGGCCACATGCCGGCCGACGGCTCGGTCGCCTTCACCGATCTGACCAACCAGATGGGCGTCCTGGTGGTGGCCGGTCCGCGCTCGCGGGAGCTGCTCCGCGGGGTGACACGGGACGACCTCTCCGGCGAGGGCTTCCCCTGGCTCTCGGGCCGCTGGATGGACGTCGGCCTGGCGCCGGCCCTGGCGCTGCGCGTGAACTTCGTCGGCGAACTGGGATGGGAACTGCACCACCCCATCGAGTACCAGAACCACATCTTCGACGCCCTCGCGGCCGCGGGCGCCGATCTTGGCCTCAAGCCCTTCGGCATCAGGGCCATGGAGGCGATGCGCATCGAGAAGTCCTACCGCATGGTGGGCCAGGAGCTGTCGATCGAGTACGCCGCGCTGGAAAGCGGGCTGCACCGTTTCGTGCGCCTCAACAAGGGCGACTTCAAGGGACGCGCCGGCCTCGTGGAGTGGCAGGAGCGCGGATTCGCCAACCGCTTCGTCACCCTGGTCGTCGACGGCGTCACCGACGCCGACGCGCTGGGCAACAATCCCCTGCGCAAGGACGGCGTGCCGGTCGGCAGGGCGACCTCGGGCGGCTACGGCTACAGGATCGGCCGGTCCCTGGCGCTGGCCATGGTGAGACCGGACCTCGGCGAGCCCGGGACCGAGCTGGCCATCGACATTCTCGGCCGCACGTTCCCGGCCACGGTCACGCAGGAATCGCCCTTCGATCCCGACAACGAGCGCCTGCGCGGCTGAGCGTCACAGCGCCGCGACGATGTCGCAGCGCTGTTCCCCGAGGCCCCCGATCCCGAGATGGAGGCGGTCGCCGGCCTCGAGATACCGCGGCGGCTTGCGGCCCATGCCGACGCCCGCGGGCGTGCCCGTGAGGATGACGTCGCCGGGATCGAGCGACATGAACGAGCTCACAAAGTGGACGAGGTGGGCGACGGGAAAGATCATGTCGGCCGTACGGCCGTCCTGCATCCGCTCGCCGTTGACATCGAGCCAGAGCCGCAGGCCCTGGGGATCCGCGATCTCGTCGGCGGTGACGAGCCACGGTCCAAGCGGACACCAGGTGTCGCCGGACTTGCCCAGCACCCACTGGCCGCTGCCCCTGGCCTGGAACCTGCGCTCCGAGACGTCGTTGGCGACGCAGTATCCGGCGACGTGGTCGAGCGCCCGGGATTCGGGGACATAGCGGGCGTGCGTGCCGATGACGGCGGCGAGCTCCACCTCCCAGTCGCAGTGCCGGCTGCCGCGCAGCAGGCGGACCGGGTCGCAGGGGCCGTTGAGCGATGACGTCGGCTTGAAGAAGACGATGGGTTCCGCCGGCTTCTCCAGCCCCGCTTCCGCGGCGTGGTCGGCGTAGTTCAGGCCGATGCAGACGATCTTGCCGATGCCGCGGACCGGAGCCCCGAGGCGCCCGGGGTCCGGGACCGCGTCGAGCGACCCGCCGTCGAGCGCGTTGAGGCGGTCCAGCGCCGCCGGCCCGAGCGCGCCGCCGTCGATGGCGTCGAGGTGGCCGGACAGGTCCCTGAGGGTCCCGCCGGCATCGATCAGTCCCGGGCGCTCGCTGCCGGGCTCTCCGAAGTGCACGAGTTTCACTGCCGTTTCTCCTTATGCTTGTTCAGGCGGTCAGCCCGCCGTCGACATTGAGCGTCTGGCCGGTGACATAGCCGGCGCCGGCGGCAAGGAACACGATGGCGTCGCCGTAGTCCTCGGGCTCGCCGACACGCCCCAGCGGCACCTTCTCCCGGGCCTCGACCTCGGCGCCCGGGAAGCGGCACATCCAGTCGGAGTTCACCATGCCGGGGGCGATGGCGTTGACCCTGACCTCAGGCGCGAGCGCCCGCGCCCACTCCTTGGTGAGGTTCACGAGTCCCGCCTTGGTGGCGCAGTAGACCGAGCTCGAGCCGCCGCCACCGTGGGCGGAGATCGAGGCCGTGTTGACGATGGCGCCGCCCGCGGCCCGCAGCGCCGGGGCCGCCTCCCGCGTGCAGCGGTAGGGACCCACCAGGTTGACATTGAGAAGCAGGGACCAGAACGCCTCGTCCTGGCGTTCGAAGTCCTCCGGCGGAATCGGCAGCGCCGTTCCCGGCGTGGCGGCATTGTTCACCAGGTAGTCGAGCCCGCCGAGGTCGGCGATCGCCCGGCGGACCATGCGCGGGGCATCGTCGCGGTCGCCGACGTCGCCCGGCGCGGGATACGCCGTCACGCCGTCCGCCCTGAGGCCGGCGACGGCCGGGGCGAGCTTGTCCGAGGACGCGAGGTCGTTCACGGCAACGCTGGCGCCGCAGCGTGCGAAGGCCCTTGCCGCGCCGAGGCCGATGCCCGATGCGCCGCCGGTCACCAGGACGCGCTTGCCGCCCAGATCGAAGGTCACCCGCATGATGGTCTCTCCCCTTGCCGTGGGATGCCCCGTCATCGTCCCTCGGCACGCCAGGCCGCGGCAAGTCCGCCGACGAAGAGGACAAGGAGGAGCCATGGCGGGACGAGGGAGAGCACGTCGATGCCGAGCACGACGCTGCGGTCGCGGTCGAGGAGGCCGATCCAGCCCGGCCCGCTGAGGTCGCGGCCGGCGGTCACCCGGCGCACCGTCGGCAGGGGATCGTGGGCGATCCACGACAGCCGTCCGCCGCTCTCCCGGACCAGGGACTCGAGGTTCGCCGCCGTCGACCTGGGATCGCGCCACTCCAGGGGATTGTGGCTGCCGACGCTCGCCCACGTCCCGGTCCCGCCGTCGGCGACGCGGAACAGTCCGGCCTCGCCGGCGGTGATGACCGCTGCCGCGCGCCCGGGAGAACGCGCCTCGAGGGTGACGTTCCGGACCTCGCCGGACGGCGAGGTGACCGTGACGTCGCGCGGGCCGTCCTCCATGCTTCGGCTGGTGATCGCGATGCTCTCGCCGCTGGCTGTGGCCGTGATCGCGTCTTCCTCGAGATCGGGCTCCTTCATCAGCCAGTGGAGGACGCGGCGCAGCAGTTCGACACTCGGGCCCCCGCCCTCGAAACCGCGCGACCACAGCCAGATGTGATCGGACAGAAGCACGGCGACGCGGCCGTCGCCGACCCTCGAGACGACGAGCAGCGGCGCCTCGCCGACACCCCTGAGCAGGACGTCTCCACCCGTTCCGGTCGCCTCGACGTGGCGGAACCACCGTCCCCAGGGCGGAACCCCGGCGTCGATGCCGGCGAGGTCCGCGGTGACGGGATGGCGCAGTCCAGCCTCCGCGGGAAGGACGTGAAACGGTTCCACGTGGACCTCTCCGGTGGGCCGGACCGGCATCAGCTCGCCTAGCACGGAGGCATGAAGGCCCAGCGGCGTCGAGAAGTCCGGACCGGCGGCCACCATCATCGCCCCGCCCTGCCTCACGAAGTCGGCGATGTTCTCCAGCAGCGGTTCGGGAATGATGCCCCTCTTGCGGTAGCGGTCGAAGACGATGAGATCGAAGTCGGCGAGTCTCGCCTCGAACAGCTCGTTCACCGGGAAGGCGATCAGCGCCAGTTCGCGCAGCGGCGTCGAATCCTGCTTCTCGGGCGGCCGCAGGATGGTGAAGTGGACGAGTTCGACCGACGGGTCGGATTTCAGGGTGTTGCGCCAGACCCTCTCGCCGGTGTGGGCCTCGCCGGAGACCAGGAGGATCTTCAGGTTCTCGCGCACCCCGTTGACGGCGAGGACGGCGCGGTTGTTGATCGTCGTGATCTCGTCCGCCACGGCCTCGGCGGAGAGCTCGACGACGGTCAGCCCGGCCCGGTCCGGCACCACGCGAATCTCCCTCAGCTCGCCGGGCTCGACGTGGTGGACGGCGTCGGCACCGCCGGACGTCGTCACCGTCACCGGGACCGGCGCGGCGGACGGGGCGCTGTCATGCACCCTCAAGGCAATGGCAAGCGGCTTGTCGACGACGCCGTAGCGCGGCGCCGCGACGACCTCGAGCCTCCTGTCCCTTTCGTCCCTCGTGCCGCTCAGCAGGACGTGGAGCGGCGCGTCGAATCCCGCCCGGGCCAGCGAATCGGGGACATCGTGGACCGCTCCGTCGGTCACCAGGATGACGGCGGACAGGGAATCGCCGCCGGTGTCCGCAAGCGCCCGGCGCACCGCGTCGAAGAGACGGGTGCCGGGCGCGCCGTCCCCGCTCTCGACGGTGCGCACCTCGAGACCGGCCAGGCGCGACAGGCGCTCCTCGAGAACGGCGACGACGCCGCCGGTCGCCTCCGGCCGGCCGCCGATCGTCTGGCTCGCCGAGCGGTCGACGACGATCAGCGCGAGGTCGTCGAGAGCCTCCCGCTCTTCGGAGACCAGCGACGGGTTGAGAAGCGCCACCACCAGGGTGGCGAGGACGACGGCGCGCCAAGGCCAGCCCGGCAGGCGCCGCAGCAGCCCGACAAGCAGCAGTCCGCCGAGGACGGCGCCGGCGGCCGCCACCAGGGGCACGGGCAGCAGGGGTGCCAGGACGATGTCGGTGACGACGTTCACTGGCCCAGCCGTTCGAGGATGGTGGGCAGGTGCACGGCATCGGCCTTGTAGTTGCCCGTCAGGGCGTACATCGCCAGGTTGACGCCGAAGCGGAAGGCCATCTCCCGCTGCCGCTCGCCGCCGGGGACCACGGGATGGAGGGGCTGGTGCCGGTTGTTGAGGGCCCAGGCGCCGGCCCAGTCGTTGCTCCCGATGATGATCGACGAGACGCCGTCGTTGAGGCCGCCCGGGTGGCGCTCCACCCAGGTCGAGCCGCCGCTCCAGCGCCCCGGAAAGTCGGACAGCAGGTAGTAGGACTGGGTCAGCGCGTGACCCGGCGCCACCCTGATCAGCGCCGGGATGTTGAGGCCACGCAGCATCTCGGGCAGGCGCGCGGCATTGGGACCGACGCCGGAGACTCCGGCGAGCTCGCGGTCGGCGTCGCGGGTGTCGACCACGAGGATGCCCCCCGTGGCGAGATAGCCGTCGAGCCGCGCCCGATCGGCGGCCGAGGGCGGCGGCTGTTCGGGCGTGATCGGCCAGTAGATCAGGGGATGGAAGATGAGTTCGCCGGATTCCAGGGAAAGCGGGACCGGGTCGCCGGGTTCGATGGACGTGCGCGATCTGAGGACCTCGCCGAGGCCGCTGAGCCCGGCCTTCGACGTCCTGTCCACGCGGGGATCGCCGGTCTCCACGTAGGCGAAGCGGACCTCGAGAAGGGCGCCGGGAACGCCGTCGGGCGCGTCCCCGGCGCGGGCCTCGCCGGGGACGGCCGGGAGGAGGAGGGCGAGGATCCAGACGGCCGGCCGCAGGCCTGGAACGAGGCCCCTGAGCACCATGCTGGCCCAAAGCTCGGCGGCGGCGAGAAGCACCGCGAGTCCGAGGAGGAAAGGACGCAGGTCGAGGTCGCCGCCGCCGTCGAGCCCGGCCGTCCGGACGCCGCGGGGAAGATCGAGCGCCTCGGGCGCCCCGAGGCGGGGGCCGAGGTTCACCGCGCGCCTGATCTGCGCCGTGCCGTAGAGGCCCGGAGGCGTGGCGGGAGAGGGCGCGACGCTGTCGAGGTCGCCGCCTTCGACGGCCGTCGCCGCGCGCGGGGGTGGCCCGGGGACGCCGAATCCGTCGAGCGTGGCAAGCGGCGCGAGGAGCACCTCGGCGAGGCCGGCATCGGCGCCCTCGGCCAGCAGCACGAGGCGCTTCATCATGGCGGCGAAGAGGCCCGAGAGGGGAAGGTTGGTCCACTGCGTGTTGGCGGAGGTGTGGACCAGGACGAGCCAGCCCTCGCCGCGCCGCTCGGCCGTCACGAGGGGCGTTCCGTCCTCCAATGTCGCCCAGGTCTTCGCCGCGAGGTCGAGCGACGGTTCGGCGAGCACCTGGCGGTCGACGAGGACATCGGCCGGCGTCTCGAGGGCGAAGAACGGAGAGGAGGCCTCGAACGGGGCCACCCTCTGGGGACGGGTCCAGCTCATGGCCCCGCCGAGGGCGCGGTCGCGGCCGCGAAGGGCGACCGGCAGGAGATCGTCGCTTTCTCGGGAGAAGGTCGGGCCGGCGAAGCGCACGAGGACGCCTCCGTCGGCGAGCCACTCCTCGAGACGGGGCCTTTCGGTGGCGGCGACGATGCCGATGTCCGCCAGCACGATCACGGCCGGCGGCCGGTCGAGCAGCCGTCCCAGGGTCTCCTGCCTCACCTCGGCGGTCTCCTCGAGGGCCCGGCCGGCGAAGTAGCCCGGCGAGAGAAGCGAGTGACGGACCTCGATGTCGCCGCCAGCGAAGAGTCCCACCGGAGGACGCTTCCAGCGCCGGTCGAGGAGAACCACGGCGGCGGCCGTCGGCTCGCCCTCGATGGCGAGGCGCGCGATGGTGTTGCGCACCTCCGCCGGGAGCGCGAGGGCAGTTTCGGCGCGCCCCGACCCGTCCTCGAAGTCGAGCGCAAGACGCGCCACGAGAGCGCCTGCGGCATCCTCCGCGACGGCCCAGGCCCGGCGGGCGCCCGTCGTCCCGCCGCGCAGGGCCTCGACCAGCAGCCCGCCGTTCTCGACCCGCGGCTCGAGCAGCACGAGGGCTCCCGGCGCGTCCGCCGTCATCACCGTGACGTCGCCCGCGTCCGCCAGGGCGTCGAGGAGGGCGCCGTCGCCGCGTCCGGCAAGGCCGTCCGTCAGCCAGAAGACGTTGCCGACGGTCCCGAGGTCCGCAAGCGCCCGGGACGCCGCCTCGCGGTCGGCCGGCCACGGCCGGGGCTGCAGCGCGCCGGCGACCCCGGCGGCCTCGCCGGGCGTCAGGAGCCCGGAATGCCGCACGGGCGATGCGTCCGGCGGCGGCGCGGTCTCCAGCAGGACCACGAGCCGGTCCTGGCGCTCCGCGCGGTCGATGAGATCCTCGAGGGCGGCCGTCCTCCTGTGCCAGTCGCGGCCGGCCGCCCAGCCGTTGTCGATCACGACGAGCATGTCGCCCGGCGCCAGCGTGCGCTGCGCGCTGGTGACGAGCGGATGGGCGACGGCGAGAATGAGCAGCGACACCAGCGACATCCTCAGGACGATCAGCCAAAGCGGCGTCGTCTCCGCCGCCCGGCGGCGGGTTTCCAGCCCGAAGAGAAAGCGGATGGCGGGAAACGACACGCGGCTCGGCCTCGGCGGCACCGCCCTGAGCAGCCACCACAGCAGGGGCAGCACGGCGAGAGCCGCGAGAGCCCAGGGAACAGCGAAGGCAAGCGGCCCGAAGAGCGCCATGGTCAGGCCGTGTGGCCGCCGAGGTCGATGTAGAGCGGCAGGAGCGCGGTCTGGGGCGGCCGGTCGGTGCGATGGACCGTCACGCTCCAGCCGGCGCGGCGCGCGAGGTTCGAGACGGCCTCCCGGTGGGCTTCGAGGCGCCGGGTGTAGCCGCCGCGCAGCGCCTCGGACCGGCTGGCCAGCATCGTGCCCTCCCGTTCCGGACCGTCGAACAGGATCCGCCCCCGGTAGGGAAAGCTCTCCTCGGCCGGGTCGATGATCCGGATGAGATGGCCGGCCACGCCGAGACCGGAGTAGTGGCGGATCGCGGCGGCGATCCTGTCCACCGGCTCGAGGAAGTCGCCCACCAGGACGAGGCGGGCATGGCGCGGCAGGGCCTCCGGCGGCGGCAGGCCGTCGCCGGCCCCGTCCCTGAGCAGCCGGGTGGCGGCGCGGGTGAGCGCCGTGCTGCCGCTTCCGGGCCGCCTGTCGACGCCGAGCAGGGCGATGTTCTCGCCGCCGCGCACGAGCAGGACGGCCAGCGCCATGACGATCAGCCGGGCGCGCTCGAGCTTGGTGGACCCGGCGGCCGGGGAGGCGAATCGCATGGATGCGGAGGTGTCGGCCCACAGCCACACGCTCTCCGCCGCGGCCCATTCCGTTTCCCGCACGTAGAGCCTCGTGGAGCGGGCCGAGGCGCGCCAGTCGATCATGGTCGCGGCGTCGCCCCGCTCGTAGCGGCGGAACTGCCAGAAGGTCTCGCCGGGGCCGACGCGCCGGCGGCCGTGGACTCCCTGGGCGACGACGGCCGCCACCTGGCGGGCCTCGACGAGCAGGGGCGGCAGGTGGGCGACGAGCTGCTCGGCGCGCCTGCGAAAGCCGGTGACCGATTCAGCGGCCATGTCCTGGGCCGCCGGCGATCATTCGAAGGGGGCGGTCAGCCCGGCGATGACCTGGTCCACCGTCACCCCGTCGGCGCGCGCCGCGAAGGTGAGCTGCATGCGGTGGCGCAGCACGGGTCCCGCGAGCTCGCGCACGTCGTCGACCGACGGCGCCAGGCGGCGGTCGAGGAGGGCGCGGGCCCTCGCCGCCAGCATCAGCGACTGGCTGGCCCTGGGACCCGGGCCCCAGAAGATCCCGGACGACCCGTCGTCGGCGCCGGGCCGCCCCGAACGCACGAGATCGAGGATCGCCTCGACGACGCTCCTGCCCACGGGAATGCGCCGCACCAGCTCCTGGGCGGCGATCAGTTCGCCGCCGGTGAGCACCCGGGAGGGCTTCTCGTCGTTGAGGCCGGTGGTGACCACCAGCATCTCGCGTTCGGCGTCGCGGCCGGGATAGTCGACGTCGATCTGCATGAGGAAGCGATCCAGCTGGGCCTCGGGAAGCGGGTAGGTGCCCTCGAGCTCAAGGGGGTTCTGGGTGGCGAACACGTGAAAGGGCCTCGGCAGGGCGCGCCGGGTGCCGGCGACGGTGACGGCGTGTTCCTGCATCGCCTGGAGGAGCGCGGACTGGGTGCGGGGACTGGCGCGGTTGATCTCGTCGGCCATCAGGAAACTGCAGAACACGGGCCCGGCGATGAAGCGGAACTCCCTCAGGCCGCTGTCCGATTCCTCGAGAACCTCCGATCCCAGGATGTCGGCGGGCATGAGGTCGGGGGTGCACTGCACGCGCTTGGTGTCGAGGCCGGTGACCGTCCCGATGGTCTCGACGAGCCTCGTCTTGCCGACGCCCGGCACGCCGATCAGCAGGGCATGTCCGCCCGAGAGCAGGGTGACGAGGGACTGGTCGATGACCGTCTCCTGGCCGAAGATGACACGGCCGATCGCGGAGCGCACCTCGGCGAGGCGGGCGCCGGTGCGCTCGATCTCGGCGGCGAGGTCCGCGGCATCGTCGGGCGCTCTTTCGTGGATCACGTCGTCGTCTCTCCCTGGCGTCGGTGCGGTGGTCTACAATGGCCCAGGTGCAATCCGGGGACTTCGCAGATGCCCCCAGAAGAGGGCAGGGCCGGCGCCGCCGCGCGGCGCGTGACGACCGGCGACATCGACATCAGGATCGCGCGCGACGGCACCTGGTACCACGAGGGCCGCCCCATCCGGAGAATGGCGCTGGTCAGGCTGTTCGCCGGTATCCTGTGTCGTGAAGGCGATGGCGAATACTATCTGAGGACTCCGGTGGAAAAGCGCCGCATCAGGGTCGATGATGCCCCGTTCGTCGCCGTCGAGTCGAGTATCGAGGGCGCCGGCGCCGAAAGGAAGGTCCATTTCCGCACCAATGTCGACGATCGCGTGACGGCGGGTCCCGAACATCCGCTGCGTGTCGAGGTTGACCCGCGGACGGGCCAGCCGTCACCCTATGTCGCCGTGCGCGACGGTCTCGAGGCCCTCATCGCCCGGCCCGTCTACTATGATCTCGTGAACCACGGGCGGATCGTGCGGCAGGAGGGCGGGGATGTCATGGGAATCGAGTCCTGCGGATGCTTCTTCGTCCTCGGCTGGACCGGCGATGACGACGGCTGAGGTGCTCGAGGCCCTCGGGCGCATGCCGCCGCCGCTCCTCGAGGCGCCGCACAGCGACTGGGCCGAGGGACCGCCGAGGCGCGCCGCCGCGGTCCTCGTCCCCCTGGTCGACCGTCCCGGCGGCATCACCGTGATCTTCGGCCAGCGGTCGCGCAGGGTCGTGCGCCATGCCGGAGAGGTCAGCTTCCCCGGCGGGCGGATCGAGGAGGGCGAGGACGAGCCCGGCGCCGCGCTGCGGGAAGCCCGCGAGGAAATCGCCCTCGAGCCGGAGAGGGTGACGATGGTCGCCAGGCTCGACACGCAAAGGGCGGGATCCGGCTACTCGATTGCGCCCTTCGTCGGCCTCGTGACGCCGCCGCTTGCGCTGAAGCCCGACGGCCACGAGATCGAGAGCGTCTTCGAGGTGCCGCTGTCCTTCCTTCTCGATCCGGCGAACCGCGGCCGGCAGAGCATGGTCTGGCAGGGCCGGGAACGGTTCTACCACGTCTTCGCCTACGGCCCGCGGACGATCTGGGGCGCGACGGCGACGATCGTCGTCAATCTCGTCGAAGTTCTCAAGAGGCAGAGATGATCAGATACCTCCTGCCGCTGGTTCTCGTCGCCGTGCCGCTTGCCGCCTATGTCGTCTGGTACCGCATGGCGCGGGAGGCGGCGCTGCGCAAGGCCGAGGGCACGCTGCCCGGCTGGCGCGACGCGCCGTGGACCTTCATCGTCCTCGGCACGCTCGCTGCGCTCATCCTCGTGCTCGCCGTCTTCGGCCTCGTCGGTCCGGATCCCGGCGGCGAGTACGTCCCGGCACGCCTCGAGGACGGCGTCGTGGTGCCCGGCTATGTCGCGGAGTAGGGAGGCGCGGATCCTCCTCGACACGTCCGGCGTCCGGCGGGTGATCGAGGCCCTGGCGCAGGACGGCGCGGACGTCCGCTTCGTGGGCGGCTGCGTACGCGACATGCTGCTCGGCCGCGCCGTCCGCGACATCGACATTGCCACGCCGGATCCGCCCGATGTGGTCACGCGCCTGCTCGAGTGCCGCGGGATCGGGGTGGTGCCGACGGGGCTGCGCCACGGCACCGTGACAGCGGTTCTCCACGGCCGGGGATTCGAGGTGACCACGCTACGCGTGGACGTCAGGACCGACGGGCGCCGCGCGGACGTCGCGTTCACCGGCGACTGGCATGCCGATGCGGCGCGCCGGGACTTCACCGTCAATGCCATGAGCATGACGCCGCAGGGCGAGGTCTTCGACTACTTCGGGGGCCTGGGGGATCTCGAGCGCCGCCGCATCAGGTTCGTCGGCGATGCGGCGGCGCGGGTGAGGGAGGATGCCCTGAGGGTGCTGCGCTTCTTCCGCTTTCTTGCCCACTACGGCGAAGGCGAGCCGGACGGCGAGGCGCTCGCCGCCTGCGCGGCGGCGCGGGAGTCCCTGGACCGCCTTGCCGCCGAGCGCATCCAGGCCGAACTGGTCAAGCTTCTGGGCGCTCCGGACCCCCTCCCGTCGCTGCGGCTGATGGACACGGCCGGCGTCCTCGGCGCCGTCCTGCCCGAGGCAGGCGACCTCGGCACCCTTGCGGTCCTGACGGGATTCGACGACCGCGACCCCCACCGCCGCCTCGCCGCGCTGGTGCCGTCGCAGGGTGCGGCCGCGGCGCGGCGTCTTCGCTTCTCGAAGGCGGTGCGCCGCAGGCTCTCCCGCCTCGCCCCGCCCGAGGTCGTTCCGGAGGCGGACTGGCCGCCGTCGCGGCAGCGTCAGGCCCTCTACGATCTCGGCGCCGGGATCTTCCGCGACCTCGTCCTTCTCGCCTGGGCCGCCGACCGGCCGGGCCGGGCCGGGCGCTGGAGGGCGATGCTGGAGACGGCCGCCCGGTGGAACGATCCGCGCTTTCCGCTGCGCGGCGCCGACGTGGTGGGCGCCGGCGTGCGTCCCGGGCCGCGCGTGAGCGCGATCCTCAAGGACGTCGAGACCTGGTGGCGCGGCGAGGATTTCAGGCCCGGGCGCGAGGATTGCCTCAAGAGAGTCCGCGCCGCCGCCGCGGAGGTCGCGTGACCGGTGGCGGCCTGCGGGCGGCCGCCGTCCTCGTCTCGTGGACCCTCGGCGCGGCGGCGGACGACGGGACGGGAATCGCCGTCGGGGACGCCTGGATCGCCGCGCCGCCGCCGGGCGTGGACGTTGCCGCCGGATACGCCACCGTCACCGGCGGGGCGGACCGCCTGATCTCCGTGACGGCGGACTTCGCGGCGGCGGCCGAGCTCCACCTCACCGTCGCCGGCGACGACGGCATCGTCAGGATGCGCCCCGTCGGGGACGGTCTCGCCGTCACCGCCGGCGATCCCCTGGTGCTGGCGCCCGGCGGCCCACACATCATGTTCACGGGCCTCGGGCAGAGCGCCGCCGACGGCGCGCGCCTTGCCGTCACCCTCGTCTTCGAGCGGGCGGGCGAGGTGGAGGTCGCCTTTCCGGTGCGCCGGCGGGCGGGCGAACCGTGAGGTGGCGTCATGCCGCCCTCGCGGTCCTTGCCGCCGCCATCGTGGCGGCGACGGCGCTGGGCGTCGTCGTCCTCGAGGAGCGCGCGGGCGACAGGGACGGCGTCGACATCGGCGGGCCCTTCTCCATGACGGCCCACGACGGGCGGCGGGTGACCGAGCGGGACCTTGTCGGCCGCAGGTCGCTGATCGTCTTCGGGTTCACCCATTGTCCCGATGTCTGTCCGGCGACGCTCTTCGAGGTGGCCTCGTGGCTCGAGGCCCTGGGGGACGACGCCCAGGCGATCGATCCCTACTTCGTGACCGTCGATCCCGCCAGGGATACGCCCGGGCGGATGGCGGAGTACGTGGGCTACTTCTCGCCGCGCATCGTCGGGCTGGTCGGTACCGCCTCGGAACTCGAGCGGATGGCGAAGGGCTACCGGCTCTACTACGCCAGGATCGACCTCGAGGACGGCGGCTACACCATGGACCACACGGCCGCAGTCTACCTGATGGACGGCGGCGGACGGTTCTTCGATGCGATCACGATGAACGCCGGGTTCGACGAGGCCGTCGACCGGCTGCGCCGCCTCGTCGAGAACGGGTGAGCGTCTCTCAGGTCCAGGTCGCGACCGGGGGCAGCGACATCAGCACGGCGTCGGGGTTGGCGCCGGTCATCAGGCCGAAGCGGGTCCCACGGTCGTAGAGCAGGTTGAACTCCGCGTAGCGGCCGCGCCATGCGAGCTGCCGGCGCCGCTCCTCCTCGCTCCAGGGCTCGCCCACACGGCGGCGGACCAGCGCGGGGAAGATGGCGGCGAAGGTCTCCCCGACATCCCGGGTGAAGGCGAACGACGCCCCGTCGGCGTCGACCGCGTCGTAGAAGATGCCGCCGGCGCCGCGCCGCGCGGAGCGGTGGGGAATCGTGAAGTAGTCGTCGGCCCACCGGCTGAAGGCCTCGTAGTCGGCACAGGCATGGCGGCCGCAGCAGGCTTCCAGGGCGCCGTGAAAGTCGCGCGTGTCGGCCTCCACGGGCAGGGGCGGGTTGAGGTCGCCGCCGCCGCCGAACCAGGCCCTGCCGGCGGTGGCGATGTGGCGCGTGTTCATGTGGGCGCCGGGAACGCGCGGCGAGCGCATGTGGGCGACCAGCGAGATTCCCGAGGCCCAGAAGCGGCCGTTGTCCGGCGCGGTTCCCGGAACCTCTGTGCGGAACGCTTCGTCGAGCTCGCCCCAGACGGTGGAGACGTTGACGCCCACCTTCTCGAAGACCCGGCCGCGCATGATGGCCATGACGCCGCCGCCGCCGTCCCTGGTCCAGGTGCTGCGCTCGAAGCGGGCGCCGCCGCCGGCCTCCGCCTCGATGGTCTCGAAGATCCCGACGAGGCGGTCGCGCAGGCCGCCGAACCACTCCGCGGCCGCCCCGCGCAGGGCGGGCGAACCGGCAAGATCGCTGAAGTCCGCTGTCATGGGCTTCCCCTTAGCGCGGCCCGGCCGCCATGCACAGCCACCCTTGCACGGCTTTCGGCCGCGGTATATTCATGGCGCGCCTCAGGGTGCCGGGCTGCCGGAACGACACAGCAAGGGCTTTCTGCCATGGCGGATCACTCTCTCGACGCGCACGAGGTGGATCGGCGCGACTTCCTCTACGTTGCGACCGGCGCGGTGACCGCGGTGGGAGCCGGCCTCGCCGCCTGGCCGCTGATCGCCCAGTGGAGGCCGGCCGCCGATGTCCTGGCGCTGGCGTCCATCGAGGTCGACCTCGCGCCGATCGCCGAAGGCCAGCAGATCACGGTGAACTGGCGGGGCAAGCCGGTGTTCATACGCCACCGCACGGCGGCGGAGATCGCGGCCGCCCGCGATGTCCCCATGGAGGACCTCAAGGACCCGCAGGCGGACGAGGACCGGGCCAGCCGCCCCGAGTGGCTCATCATGGTCGGCGTGTGCACCCACCTGGGCTGCGTGCCGCTCGGCAACCAGGGGGAGTACCAGGGATGGTTCTGCCCGTGCCACGGTTCCCATTACGACACCTCGGGCCGCATCCGCAAGGGACCGGCGCCGGAGAATCTTGCCGTTCCCGACTACGTCTTCACCGACGACACGACCGTCGTCATCGGCTGACCGGGGCTCGACAAAGATGGCGGATTTCATGAACAACGGTTTCGTGCGCTGGTTCGACAGGCGCCTGCCGGTCCTCAGCTGGACCAACCACCACCTCATCGACTACCCGGCGCCCCGCAACCTCAACTACATGTGGAACTTCGGTTCGCTGGCCGGGCTGGCGCTGGTGTTGCAGATCGTCACCGGCATCGTGCTGGCGATGCACTACACGCCGCACGCGGACATGGCCTTCGACAGCGTCGAGCGCATCATGCGCGACGTCGACTACGGCTGGCTGATCCGCTATGCCCACGCCAACGGCGCCTCCTTCTTCTTCATCGTCGTCTATCTCCATGTCTTCCGGGGTCTCTACTACGGATCCTACAAGGCGCCGCGCGAGGTGCTGTGGTGGATCGGCCTGGTGATCCTCCTCGTCATGATGGCGACCGCCTTCATGGGCTACGTCCTTCCCTGGGGGCAGATGAGCTACTGGGCGGCGACCGTGATCACCAACCTGTTGTCCGCGCTGCCGGTCATCGGCGAGCCGCTCGTCGGCTGGGTCTGGGGCGGGTTCTCCGTCGACAACCCGACGCTCGTGCGCTTCTACGCCCTCCACTTCCTGCTCCCCTTCGTGCTCGTCGGCCTCGTGGCGCTCCACCTTTGGGCGCTGCACCAGCACAAGTCGGGCAATCCCCTGGGAATCGACTACACCGGGCCCCAGGACTTCATCCGCTTCCACCCCTACTACACGGTCAAGGACGCCTTCGGCGCCGGCGTCTTCCTCGTCGTCTTCTCCGTCTTCCTGTTCTACGCGCCCAACTATCTCGGCCACCCGGACAACTACATTCCGGCGGATCCGCTGAAGACTCCTGCGCACATCGTCCCGGAATGGTACTTCCTGCCGTTCTACGCGATCCTGCGCGCCATCCCGTCGAAGCTGGGCGGCGCCGTCGCCATGGTGCTGTCGATCGCCATCCTCTTCCTGCTGCCCTGGCTCGACACCTCGCGGGTGCGCTCGGCCGTCTTCCGGCCGGTGTTCAAGTGGTTCTTCTGGATCCTGGTGATCGACATCGTCGTGCTGGGCGTGGTGGGAGCCAATCCGCCGGAAGGCGCGTGGATCGTCATCGGCCGCATCGCCACCGCCTGGTACTTCCTCCACTTCCTGATCCTCCTGCCCCTGATCGGCTGGTTCGAACGGCCCCGACCGTTGCCCGACAGCATCGCCAGGGCGGTGCTGGGCGAGAAGGACCCGAGGGGAGACCGACGATGAAGCGCCTCATTCCCGCCGTCCTCCTCGCCGTCCTCGCGCTGCCCGCCGGGGCGGCCTCGCCGGAGGTTTCGCCGCGGCAGTTCGAGTGGTCCTGGGAGGGCATCTTCGGCACCTACGACCGGGAGCAGCTGCGCCGCGGGCTGGAGGTGTTCACCAGCCAGTGCAACAGCTGCCACAGTCTCGACTACGTGCGCTTCCGCGACCTGGTGGCGATCGGTCTCAGCGAGGACGAGGCCGGTGCCCTGGCGGCGTCCTACGAGGTGGCGGGCCCGCCCGACGAGTGGGGCGATCCCACAACCGTTCCGGCGCGCCTTCCGGACCGGATTCCCGCACCCTACCGCAACGACACCGAGGCCCGTGCGCTCAACAACGGGGCGCTGCCCCCCGATCTCTCGCTGATGGTGAAGGCCCGTGTCGACGGCGCCAACTACGTCGCGTCGCTGCTCGCCGACCCGGGCTACAACGAGGGCGGACCGGACGACGGCGGCCTCTATCACAATCCCTATTTCGCCGGCGGCCGGATCGCCATGGCCCCGCCGCTCTACGACGGTCTCATCAGCGACGCCGACGGCCGGGAGCTGACCGTCGACGAGATCGCGAGGGACATCACGGCCTTCCTGGCCTGGACCGCCGAGCCGAGCCTCGAGGAGCGCAAGGGCATGGGCCTCAAGGTCATTCTCTTCCTCCTGGTGCTGACCGGCTTCTACTACGCCTGCAAGAGGAAGGTCTGGGCCGGCGTCGATCACTGAGCGCCGGCGGTTTCCGGGAGGAGGTGGCTGGGGGACCTGGATTCGAACCAGGACTATTCGGGTCAGAGCCGAAGGTTCTACCGTTAAACTATCCCCCACCCGCGCGCCGCTCCGCACGGTATGGGCGGCGGATGCCTGCGTGTCAACAGGATGCACCTGCGACGTTCTCCCGCAGGGAGGCGAGATGAGACGCGCGAGCGGACCGCGGGGCCGCAGGCTCAGGCAGGTGCTGCGCAAGGCGAAGGGGCGTAGCGCCGCGTCGTCGCGCTGGCTCGAGCGGCAGATCAACGACATCTATGCGTCCGGCGCGCGCGAGGAGGGATACCGCTCGCGGGCCGCCTACAAGCTCATCCAGATCGACGAGCGCTTCGGCCTGCTGCGCAGGGGCGCGCGCGTGGTCGATCTCGGCGCGGCGCCCGGCGGCTGGTCCCAGGTCGCCGCGCGCGGCGTCGGCGGCGCGCCGGTGGTGGCGGTCGACCTCAGGGAGATGGAGCCGGTCGACGGCGTCACCGTCCTGCCGGGCGACGTCCGCGAGGAGCGGACCGTGGAGCGGGTTCGCGAGGCCCTCGGCGGACCGGCCGATCTCGTGCTCTCGGACATGGCCTCGCCGGCGACCGGCCACCGGTCGACCGATCACGTGCGCACCATGGCGCTCGCCGAGGCGGCGCACGCCTGCGCGGCCCTGCTGCTGGCGCCCGGCGGCGCCTTCGTCGCCAAGGTTCTCCGCGGCGGCACCGAGGCGGTCCTGCTGGCGGCGCTCAAGCGCGACTTCGAACGAATCCATCACGTCAAGCCGGCGGCCAGCCGCCCGGATTCGCGGGAAATCTATGTGGTCGCCACGCGGTTCCGGCGGGCGCGTTGTCTGCCGCCCGCAGGGCCGGTAGAGTGATCCCGATGTGGGACCCGGCCGTCCGCCGGGGACCCGGCAACGCAAGTGGAGAGGCAGGTCAAAAATGGAATCCAGACGTGACGTTGAACGGTTTGTCGACAGGATGAAGACGGGGGATCTCTCCCGCCGCGAGTTCAAGGCCGGACTGGCGTCGGTGGGCCTCGGCATGACTGTGGCGCCGCTGGCCGCGGCCCGGGCGCAGGGCGACGAGCATCCCACGTGCTTCACCTGGGGCGGCTACGAGGTTCCGGAGATGCACCAGGAATACATCGACAAGCACGGTGCGTCCCCCAACTTCTCGCTGTGGGGCGACGAGGAGGAAGCGGAGGCCAAGATGATCGCGGGCTTCCGCGCCGACGTCTCCATGCCCTGCTCCTACAAGGTGCGCAAGTGGAACGACTTCGGCTTCCTGCAGCCCATCGACACCAGCCGGCTCGCCCACTGGGACGATGTGCTTCCGGTGCTCAAGACGGTTCCCGACATGATGATCGACGGCCAGCAGTTGATGGTCTGCGCCTGGTGGGGTCTCACCTCGGTCACCTTCAGGACCGATCTGGCGCCGGAGTACATCGATCCCGAGACCCATACCTGGGGCATTCTGTGGGATCCCAAGTATGCCGGACGGCTCTCCATGATCGACAGCCTGATCGACGGCGTCATGGTGGCGGCGATCTATTCGGGCGCCGCCGATCCCTTCGACATGACGCCCGAGGAAGTCGAGGTCACCAAGCAGCTCATGGTCGAGCAGAGGCCGTTGCTGCGCTACTACACCAACGACACCACGAGCTGGGAACAGGCCCTGGCGTCCGGAGAGCTGGTGGCGGCGGCCTCGTGGAACTCGACGCCGCTCAACCTCCTGCAGCAGGATGTCCCGGTGGCGTTCATGAACCCGAAGGAAGGGCCGATGACCTGGACCTGCGGCATCTCGCTGATGTCGTTCGCCGACCCGGCGAAGCTGGACCGGGCCTACGATCTCATCGATGCGTTCCTGGCGCCGTCCACCGGCGATTTCTGGGTGCGCAGCTACGGCATGGGGCATTCCAACAGCAAGACCTACCAGGCCTTCTCTTCGGATGAGCTCTCGATGCGCGGCCTGCCGCCCGATGATGTCGAGGGCTACATCGCCTCCGGCATCTTCCAGGCGACCATCCAGAACGAACCGGAACTCCAGAGCATGTACGAGGAAGTCAAGGCGGGCTTCTGACGGACCGCCGGCCGGCGGCGCCCCGCGCCGCCGGCCGTGACCGCAGGTGTTGTGCACACCGCACGGTGTCCTCGCGGCTTGGATGCGGCGGGTCTTCGTGGTAACGATCCGCGCCACTTCAGCGACGTGGAGTGGTGCATGACGATCAGGGAAGCGCTCACCTTCGACGATGTCTCCCTCGTGCCTGCCTTCTCGCAGGTGCTTCCCGGTTCCGTGAACACCGTCACGCGCCTGACGCGGACGATCGAGCTGCGCATTCCCCTCCTTTCCGCCGCCATGGACACGGTGACCGAAGCGCCCATGGCGATAGCCATGGCCCGCAACGGCGGCATGGGCATCGTCCACAAGAACATGCCCGTGGAGCGCCAGTCCGACGAGGTGCGCCGGGTCAAGAAGTTCGAATCGGGCATGGTGGTCAATCCGCTGACCATCGGTCCCGATGCGCCGCTGCGCGCGGCGCTCGATCTCATGGAGGCCAACAGGATATCGGGCGTCCCGGTGGTCGAGCCGGGCAACGACCGCCTGGTCGGAATCCTCACCAACCGGGATGTCCGTTTCGCCCGTGTCATGGAGCAGCCCGTCCGCGACCTCATGACCGCGGAAAACCTGGTGACGGTACGCGAGAGCGTGACGCCGGACGAGGCCAAGAAACTGCTTCACCGGCACCGCATCGAGAAGCTCCTGGTGATCGACGGCGACCGCCGTCTCAGGGGACTGATCACCGTCAAGGACATCGACAAGGCGGCGGCCCATCCCGACGCCTGCAAGGACGCGCAGGGCCGGCTGCGCTGCGGAGCGGCCACGGGCGCCGGCCGGCCGGGCATCGAGAGGGCCGAGGCGCTCGTCGATGCGGGTGTCGACGCCGTCATCGTCGATACCGCCCACGGCCATTCACGCGGAGTCATCGACACCGTCGCGGCGATCAAGAAGCTGTCGAACGAGACCCAGGTGATTGCCGGCAACGTGGCCACGGCCGACGGCGCGCGCGCGCTCATCGAGCAGGGCGCGGATGCCGTCAAGGTGGGAATCGGTCCGGGCTCGATCTGCACGACCCGGGTGGTGGCCGGCGTCGGGGTCCCCCAGCTGACCGCCATCCAGGACGTGGCCGGGGAAGCGGCGCTCAGCGGCACGCCGGTGATCGCCGACGGCGGCATCAGGTACTCCGGCGACCTTGCCAAGGCGATCGCGGCGGGCGCCGATGTCGCCATGATCGGCTCGCTGCTCGCCGGAACGGACGAAAGCCCGGGCGAGGTCTTCCTCTTCAACGGCCGCTCCTACAAGCACTACCGCGGCATGGGTTCGCTGGGCGCCATGGCGCGGGGGTCGGCCGACCGGTACTTCCAGGAAGACATCTCGAACGTCGTCAAGATGGTGCCCGAGGGGATCGAGGGACGGGTCGCCTACAAGGGCCCCGTGCATCACATCGTTCACCAGCTCGCCGGCGGGCTGCGGTCGTCCATGGGATACACGGGCAATCCCGACATCCCCTCCATGCGCACGAACTGCAGCTTCGTCAGGATCACCGCCGCCGGCAGGCGGGAAAGCCACGTCCACGACGTCGCCGTGACGCGCGATGCGCCCAACTACCAGGCCGAGCGGTAGCGACGGCGTGGCCGCGCACACCGGCGGGGTGCTGATCCTCGACTTCGGGTCCCAGCTGACGCAGCTGATCGCGCGCCGGGTCCGAGAGGCGGGGGTCTACTGCGAGATCGTGCCGTTCAACGTGCCGGCCGGGACCATCCGCTCCTTCGCGCCCCGGGCGGTCATCCTGTCGGGCGGTCCCGCCTCGACGACATGGGAGGAGGCGCCCGCCGCGCCGCCGGAGGTGTTCGGCCTGCGGGTGCCCGTGCTGGGAATCTGCTACGGCGAGCAGACCATCTGCGCCCAGTTCGGCGGCACGGTCGAGATCTCCGGGGCCCGCGAGTTCGGACGGGCCTTCATCGACATCCAGGCGCCCTGCCGCCTCTTCGAGGGCCTGTGGTCGCCGGGCGAGAGGCACCAGGTCTGGATGTCCCATGGCGACAGGATCACGGCGGTGCCCGGGGGATTCCGCGTCGTCGCGACCTCTGCGGCCTCGCCGTTCGCCGCCATCGCCGACGACGAGCGCGGGATCTACGGCGTCCAGTTCCACCCGGAGGTGATCCACACCCCGGACGGAGCGCGGCTGATCGGCAACTTCGTCAACCGTGTCGCGGGCCTTGCGGGCGACTGGTCGATGAAGGCCTTTCGCGAGCGGGCCGTCGAGGGCATCCGCGCGAGGGTTGGACGGGGCCGGGTCCTCCTCGGCCTTTCGGGCGGTGTCGACAGCTCGGTGACCGCCGTCCTGCTCCACGAGGCGATCGGCGATCAGCTGGCCTGCGTCTTCGTCGACCACGGTCTGCTGCGCCTCGACGAGGCGCGCGAGGTCGAGACCCTGTTCCGCGGCCACTACGACATGCCGCTGGTGGTCCGCGACGCCTCGGCGCTCTTCCTGGAGAGGCTCAAGGGCGTCACGTCCCCGGAAACCAAGCGCAAGGTCATCGGCGCCGCCTTCATCGACGTCTTCGAGGAGGAGGCAGCCGCGCTGGGCGGCGCCGATTTCCTCGGCCAGGGCACGCTCTATCCCGATGTCATCGAGTCGGTGTCCTTCCACGGCGGCCCCTCGACCACCATCAAGTCCCACCACAATGTCGGCGGTCTGCCCGAACGCATGAATCTCGGCCTCGTCGAGCCGCTGCGCGAGCTCTTCAAGGACGAGGTGCGCGAACTGGGGCGCGAGCTCGGACTGCCGGACTCCCTGATCGACCGCCACCCGTTTCCCGGCCCCGGACTGGCGATCCGCATTCCCGGCGAGGTCACGCCGGAACGGGTCGCGATCCTGCAGAGGGCCGACGCCATCTTCATCGAGGAGCTGCGCAACGAGGGCCTTTACGGCGCCATCTGGCAGGCCTTCGCCGTTCTGCTTCCCGTGCGCACGGTGGGTGTGATGGGCGATGACCGGACCTACGAGCACGTGATCGCCCTGCGCGCGGTCACCTCGACCGACGGCATGACGGCCGATACCTTCGCCTTCGATCACGCCTTCCTGGGACATGTGGCCAGCCGGATCGTCAACGAGGTCAAGGGCGTCAACCGCGTGACCCTGGACATCACCTCGAAGCCGCCGGGAACCATCGAATGGGAGTGAAGCCGCCCGCCGTCTCCCGTCCGCCGCCGTGAACCGGATCAGGCGGCATCCGCAGTACCTCAAGGGTGTCTTCCTCGTCGTCGCGGGCGGCGTGTTCATCAGCCAGTCCGGCGTGATCATCGGTTCGATGGAGGCGGCGGGCTTCTGGCAGGTTCAGTTCTTCCGCTCCGTGGTGGCCATGCTGGCGCTCTCGGCGCTCCTCGTGGCCAAGCATCGCCGCCGCCTGGCGAGTGTCGTGAGGACGAGCTGGAAGGCGGCCGTGGCCACCGGTTTCTTCCTTGCCGTCAGCAACCTCCTCTACATCTCGGCCTTCTTTCACACGCGCGCCGCGAGCGTCTTCTTCATCATCAGTTCCCAGCCCTTCTTCGCGGCCCTCATCGCCTGGGTGGCGCTTCGCGAACCGGTGAGAAGGGCGACATGGCTGGCCATGAGCGCCGCCATGGCGGGTGTCGCCGTCATGATGTGGGAGGGTGCCGGCGAGGGACGCCTTGCCGGCAACCTCCTGGCGCTGGGCGCCTCGATCACCTTTGCCGCGTTCGGCGTCGCGCTGCGCGGCGGCAGGGACGGCGACATGGTGGCCGGCGTCCTGATGGCGTCGGTGGTGATCGGCCTCGTCTCGGCCGTCTTCGTCGACAGTCTCGCCCTCTCGGCGCGGGACTTGCTCCTGTGCTGCTACATGGGGGTCTTCCAGGTCGCCCTGTCGCTGGTGCTCCTTGCGGCGGGCGCGCGCTACGTGCCGGCGGCCGAACTGATGGTCCTGGCCCTGACCGAGGTCATCCTCGGTCCCGTCTGGGTCTGGCTGCTTCTCGGGGAGACGCCGACCCTCGCGGGGCTCGTCGGCGGCTCGATCGTCATCCTTGCCGTTCTCGTCAATGCGCTGACCGGGATGCGCGCTCGCGGCTGAAGGCGAAGAGGCCGCAGGCCGCGACGACGGCGATGCCGGCGATGGTCCAGGCATCGGGAAAGTCGCCGAACAGCAGGTAGCCCATGACCGTCGCCCAGACCACGAGGGTGTAGCCGAAGGGCTGCAGCAGGGAGGCCGGCGCGATCTGCAGCGCCCGGAACAGCACCAGGTGTCCCGCCGTGCCCAGGAGCCCCACGGTCACGAGGAGAGGCCAGTCCGCCGCCGCCACCGGCTGCCACACGAAGGGCTGGGCGAAGGCGAGGACGAGAACCGCGACGGCGGCCGACCACAGCGCCGTCGTCTCGACGCTGTCGTCGAGACCGACCCGGCGGATCAGAACCTGGAGCAGGGCCCACAGGAACGCCGCCAGGAGGGCGATCAGCGCGGCCGGTCCCATGACGCCGCTTCCCGGCCGCATGATCACCAGGACGCCGGCAAATCCGCCCGCCACCGCCAGCCAGCGATGCCAGCCGACCCTTTCCCCGAGCAGCACCGCGGCGAGGAGAACGGCGATCAGCGGCGAGACCGCGGCGATGGCGTGAACGTCGGCCAGGGGCAGCAGGCTGAAGGCCCAGACGAAGACGTAGATCTCGGCCAGCATGACGAGACTGCGCAGGACCTGCAGGTGCGGCCGTTTCGAGCGGAGCGTGGCGAGCCAGCCCCTCCGCCAGGCGAGGGCCAGGGCGATGACGAGGAACACCGAGAAGCGGACGAAGAGGATCTGCGCGATGCCGTAGTCCCGGACCAGCCACTTGGCGGTCGCGTCCATGGAGGCCATGAGGCACATGGCGAGGACCATCAGCGCCATGCCGGCACCGGGAGTGGTCAACGGCCGCCGACCGAAGCGAGCGACGGGCCGTCCCTGTGCCGTTCCACCTCCGCCGCCATGCGGCCGGCGAGCATCAGGAAGAACATGTGGAAATCGCCGGCCAGACTCCACAGCGGATGGGTGAACGTCGCGGGGCGATTGCGTTCCACGAAGGCGTGTGCGGCCCAGGCGAAGCCGTAGCCGGCCAGCGGCATGCCGGCGAGCAGCCAGGGCTCGCCGGTCGCGAGCGCGGACACGGCGCATGCGAAGACCCCGGCGGTGCCGACGAAGTGGAGCCGGCGCGTCACCGGATCGAGGTGTTCGCGCACGTAGAAGGGCCAGAACTCCCGGTAGCGTGCGGGTCCCGTCATGAGGGGAAGCTTAAGGGACGGCGGCCGTGACGCAAGGTTGCCGGGGGACCGGCCCGTGGCTAGATTGGATGCGACCCCTTGAGGATGACGTTCGTGGCCAATGCCGGCGACCAGTTGATTCGCGAGGTCGAGGAAGACCTCCAGAGAGAACGATGGCTCAGACTGTGGCGGGCCTGGGGGCGACAGGCCATCGCGGCCGTCGTCGTCGTGGCCGCGGCCGTGGCGGGCTACACGGGCTGGAAGGAGTTCCAGGCGTCGCGCCTGGCCGATGACGGCCACCACTACTGGCAGGCGAGCCGCCTGGCGGAATCCGGTGACGCAGGCGCGGCCATCGCGTCCTTCAACGCCCTCGCTGCCGGGGGCCACGGCGCCTACCCCTGGCTGGCCGGCATGCGCGAAGCCGCGCTTCTCGCCGAGGCCGGCGAACGCGACGCCGCCCTGCGGCGCTACGACGAGCTCGCCGCCATGGACGGCGTCGCCGACTCCTGGCGGCAGCTCTCGGCGCTCTATGCGGCCATGCTGGCCGTCGATCGCGGGGAGCCTGGCGACGTCGAGGCGCGGCTTCTCCCCCTGCTCGGCGGGCAATGGCGCCTTCTCGCCCTGGAGCTCCAGGGCCTGCATCACCTCGACACGGGCGACACCGAGGCCGCGCTGGCGAACTTCCGGGAGATTGCCGGGTCCGCCGACGCGCCGGCGAGCCTGGCGGGACGCGCCGGGGAGCTTGTCGCCCTGATCACGGGCGGCTCCTGACCATGCGCCGGGCATGCCTGATGGCGATGGGCCTGCTGCTGGGCGGCTGCGGGAACGACTGGTTCGGCGAAGCGCCGCCGCCGCCGCTTCCAGGCGAGCGCATCTCCATCCTCGAGCTCGGTGACGGCCTCGAAAGCGATCCGGACATCGCCGGCCTGCCGGTCGTGCTGCCGCCGCCCGAAACCAATGCCGAATGGCCGCAGTTCGGCGGCGGCCCCGACAAGGCGATGCATCAGCTGGCGGCTCCCGGGCCCCTGGCGGGAGCCTGGTCGCAGCGGATCGGCAGCGGACAGAGCGGGTCGCGGCGGCTGGTCGGAACACCGGTCGTTGCGGCGGGCAGGGTGTTCACGATCGATTCCGGGACCCTGGTCTCGGCGTTCGACGCCGGCGACGGCGGCCCGATCTGGCAGACCGACGTCGCGGCCGAGGAGGATGACGGATGGGGCGGCGGTCTTGCCCACGATGGCGGTCTCCTGTTCGCCACCACGGGCAATGGCGAGGTCCTGGCCCTCGATCCGGCGGACGGCAGCGTGCTGTGGCGGGTCGCCGCCGGTCCGCCCCTGCGCACGCCGCCGGCGGCGGCCCAGGGGCGTATCTTCGTCGTGACGCCGGACAACAGGCTCCTTGCCCTCGATGCCGCCACCGGGAATCTGCTGTGGACCCACCAGGGCTTCCCGGAAACCGCATCGCTCATGGGGGGCGGGTCCCCGAGCATTGCCGGTTCGTTCGTGATCGTCACCTACACCTCGGGAGAGGTTGTGACCCTGCGGGCGGAGAACGGCCGGGAGGTGTGGAGCGATTCGCTCGCCCAGGCGGGGCAGACCGGTGTCGCCGCGATCCTCAGCGACATCAACGGCAGCGCCGTGATCGATCGCGACCTCGTGTTCGTCGCCAGTTACGGCGGAAGCCTCGCCGCCATCGATCTCGTCCGCGGGGTGAGGATATGGGAGCAGGACGTGTCGGCCACCCAGACCCCCTGGGTTGCCGGCGACCACCTGTGGGTGGTGACGGTCGACGGACGGGTCGTCTGCCTGCTGCGTGACGACGGCCGCGTGCGCTGGATCGCGGCGCTTCCGCGCTACGAGGATCCTTCCGAGAAGGAGGGGGCGATCCTGTGGTCCGGACCGGTGCTGGCCGGCGGGCGCCTGCTGCTGGCGGGAAGCCATGGCGAGCTCGCCGTTCTGGCGCCGGACACCGGGAGTGTCGTCGAGATGCGGGCGATGGACCGCGGGTTGCCCCTGGCGCCGGTCGTCGCGGACGGCAGGATCTACCTCGTCGGGGCCTCGGGGACCATGACGGTGCTGCGCTGAGCGGTGTCGCTCACGGTCGCCATCGTCGGCCGGCCGAATGTCGGCAAGTCCACGCTTTTCAACCGCCTGACCGGCCGGCGCCTGGCGCTGGTCGACCCGCGTCCCGGAGTGACGCGGGACCGCCGGGAAGGCGAGGGCAGGATCGGCCCCCTGACCTTCCGCGTGATCGACACGGCCGGCCTCGAGGACGCGGACCCCGCTTCCATCGAGGCGCGCATGCGCCGGCAGACCGAGGAGGCGCTCGAGGCGGCGGATGTCCTGCTGTTCGTCGTCGACGCGCGCCTCGGCGTGACGGCCGGCGACCGGCATTTCGCCCGAGAGTTGCGCCGCGTGTCGCGACCCGTGATCGTCGTCGCCAACAAGGCCGAGTCCGGATCGTCCATGGCCGGCGCCTGGGAGGCCTGGTCGCTGGGCTTCGGCGATCCGGTGGCCGTCTCCGCCGAGCACGGCGACGGCATGAGCGCCCTTCACGACGCCCTTGTCCCGCACGCGGGACCGGATTCCGCCGTCGACGGCGCCGACGCGAGCGGGCCGCTGCGCCTTGCCATCGTCGGCCGGCCCAACGTCGGCAAGTCGACGCTGGTCAACCGCCTGCTCGGCAGGGAACGCGTGATCACCGGACCGGAACCGGGTCTGACGCGCGACGCCGTCGCCGCCCGCTGGACGTTCCGCGGCCGCGATCTCGAACTGGTGGATACGGCGGGCATTCGCCGCCGCTCGCGGGTGTCCGGGAGGCTCGAGAAGCTGTCGGTCGCCGACAGCTTCCATGCCATCCGCGAGGCCCACGTCGTGGTCGCGATGCTCGAGGCCGGGCAGGCCTTCGACCACCAGGACCTTGCCATCGTCGACCGGGTCGAACGCGAGGGCCGCGGCCTGGTGCTGGCCATCAACAAGTGGGACCTGGTTCGCGGCCGCGCGGCCCTGAAGCGGGAACTCGAACGGCGCTTCGCCGAGCTGCTGCCGCAGGTGCGCGGCGCACCGATGGTCACCCTGAGCGCGCTTGCCGGGTCGGGCGTGACGCGACTGCTGCCCGAGGTGCTCGCCGTCCACGAGCGCTGGACGCGAAGGCTTGCCACCGCCGAACTCAACGACTGGCTCGCCGACGCGGTGGCGGCGCATCCGCCGCCGGTGGTGCGCGGCGGCCGCGCCAGGCTGCGCTACGTCACCCAGATCCGGACCGCGCCGCCGACGTTCGCCCTGTTCGGCACGAGGCTGGCCGGCATTCCGGACTCCTACAGGCGCTACCTCGTCAACCGGATCAGGGAGGACTTCGGCCTCGCCGGCATTCCCCTCAGGCTGCGTCTGAAGTCGACCCGCAACCCCTTTGCGCCCGGCTGACCGGCTTCAGTCCGTCAGCGTCCGGGCGGTGAATCTCTCGCCGTTGCGCGTCCACGACGGCAGGGCGAGGGTGACGAACGCCTCGGTGACGCTCTCCGGCGCGGCCTGCGCGGCCGGGTTCTCGCCGGGAAACGCCCGGGTCCGCATCGCGGTCCGCAGGATCCCGGGATCGACGAGATTCGCCCTCACGTGCGTCCTGGAAAGCTCGCCGGCCCAGCACGCCACCAGAGCCTCGAGCGCGGCCTTGGTGGCGGCCATCGAGGCCCAGTACGGGGGACGGGCCGCCGCGGCGCCCGAGGTGACGAAGATGGCGCGCCCGGCCGCCGACTGCCGCAGGAGCGGATCCATGGCCCGGATGAGGCGCCAGTTGGCCGTGAGGTTGACCTCGAGAGCCTGTTGCCAGTCCTTCGGCGCGATGTGGTGGGCGGGAGCCAGGCCCGCCATGACCGCGGCGTTGCCCACCAGGATGTCGAGCCGCCCGTAGCGCTCGTGGAGCGCTCCTCCCAGCCGGTCGATGCCCTCGCCGTCGGCGACATCGAGCGGCACGAGGACCGGACGCAGTCCGCCGTCGAGGCGGATCGCGTCGTCGATCTCCTCGAGGCCGCCGGTGGTCCTTGCCACCAGGACGAGCCTCGCGCCCTCGGCGGCGAAAGCCCTGGCGACGGCCGCGCCGAGACCCCGGGAGGCGCCGGTCACGAGGGCAAGCCGGCCCTGCAGCCTGCCGCCCATGTTACAGGGTGTCGTAGTGGAACGAGAGCTGGCGGGACTGGAAGCCGCTTTCCCTGTCGATCAGGCGCAGCGGATAGTCGCCGGTGAGGCAGGCGTCGCAGTACTGCGGCCGCGCGGCGTTGCGGCCCCCGGCCATGCCGGCGGCGCGGTAGAGGCCGTCGACGGTCACGAAGGCCAGGCTGTCGACGCCGATGAACGCCGCCATCTCGTCGACGCCGCGGTGCGACGCCAGGAGCTCGCTGCGCGAAGGCGTGTCGACGCCGTAGAAACAGGAATGGGTGATCTGCGGACTGGCGATGCGCATGTGGACTTCCGTCGCGCCGGCGTCTCGCACCATGGAGACGATCTTGGTCGATGTCGTTCCGCGCACGATGGAGTCGTCGACAAGGACCACCCGCTTGCCCGAGAGCTCCTCGCGATTGGCATTGTGCTTCAGCTTGACGCCGATGTCGCGGATGCTCTGGCCGGACTGGATGAAGGTCCGGCCGACATAGTGGTTGCGGATGATGCCCATGGAGAGCCGCACGCCCGATTGCTCCGCGTATCCCACGCCCGCCGGGGTTCCGGAATCGGGGATGGGCACCACGATGTCGGCGTCGACCGGGCACTCCCTTGCCAGTTCGGCGCCGGTCCTCTTGCGCACCGCATAGGCCGAGCGCCCCTCGACGCGGCTGTCGGGCCTGGAGAAGTAGACGTACTCGAAGAGGCAGAAGCGGCTGTCGACCGCGGGAAACGGTCGGTAGGAGCGCAGGCCCGAGCCGTCGATCACGACGAGCTCGCCGGGCTCGACATCGCGCAGGAAGACGGCGCCCATGATGTCGAGCGCACAGGTTTCCGAGGCGAGGACATGGGCCGTGCCCAGCCGGCCGAGGACGAGGGGGCGCACGCCGAGGGCATCCCTGACGCCGATCATGGCGTCGTCGGTGATCGCGACCAGCGAGTAGGCCCCCACGACCTGCTTGAGGGCATCGACGAGACGGTCGGGGATGCCGCCGAGCTTCGAGAGGGCCACGAGATGGACGATGATCTCGGTGTCCGAGGTCGACTGGAAGATGGCGCCGCGGCCGATGAGCTCCCTGCGCAGCTGGTGGGCATTGGTGAGATTGCCGTTGTGGGCGATGGCGAGTCCGCCGCGGTCGGTCTCCACGAAGATCGGCTGCACGTTGCGCAGCACGGTGTCGCCGGTGGTGGCATAGCGGTTGTGGCCGATGGCCGCGTGGCCCGTGAGCGTGCCGATGCTGGCGCGGTTCGAGAAGACGTCCGAGACGAGGCCGAGATTGCGATGGACGTGGAACTGCGAACCGTCGAAGGCGACGATGCCCGCGGACTCCTGGCCGCGGTGCTGCAGGGCATGAAGACCCAGTGCGGTGTGGGCCGCCGCGTCCTCGTTGCCGAAGATGCCGAAGACGCCGCACTCCTCGTGCAGCCTGTCGTCGTCGAAGGGCCGCTGCGGTACGTAGCGCGTCAAACCGGTCGGACTCCGCTCATTCTTCACCAGCGATGATGGATTCAAGCGCTGAACGATCCTCCTCATTGTAACCCTCGTCGTTGCCGGTGCCAGTGTCGTCGGGCGGCGTCTGGGGATCGATGAGGTCGCTGTAGGAGCGAAGCGCGTCGGCCGCGACGGCATCGCGGGCATCGAGGGCGAAGTCCCCGCCGGCCAGTCCCCACTCCTCGGGAACGAGGCCGACGATCAGGAGCGCGCCCTGGCTGATCACCGGCGTCAGCCGGGCCTCCCGGATCCACTCGGGTTTTTCCTCGCCCTCGGGCGTCAGCAGGCCGTAGACCAGGTAGACGAGGCAGACGACGAGGACGCCCCGCGCCAGGCCGAACACGAAGCCCAGCGACCTGTCGAGGGTGCTGAAGCCCGACGATGCGGTCCGCCTGGTCACGGCCGACGACAGGAGGCTGAAGACCGTGAGGGCAACGACGAAGAGCCCGGCCGAGTTGGCGATCGCCGCGACCAGCGGATCGCCCCCGGTCCACTGCGACACGAGGGGATGGGTGTGGTCGTAGAGATAGACCGCCGCCAGACCGGCGCCGCCCCATGTCGCGAGGAAGAGGAACTCGCGCACCGCGCCGCGGAAGCAGGCGAGAAGCCCGGACGCCAGGACGACGGCCAGGATGACGAGATCGGGAATGGTGACCGGCAGGCCGTTCACGATACCGCGGACCCGGGCCCCGGGATCATCCTCACCGTCGCCATGAACAGACTGTCCTCCCTGGCCCCCGCGGGCCGGGTGCATGCGTGTGCGGATCGCGCCCCTCTTCGCACGGCCGGCCGCGGCCTGTCCAGCGCCGCGGCCTCATGGCCGGTGCACCTCCATGACGATGGGGCCCTCGGCCCTGCCGTTGACGAACTGCTCGACATGGGCGTCGCCGCTCGCGTCGATGGCCGCGACAGGCCCGGTCCACAGCAGCCGTCCGCCGTGAAGCAGGGCGATACGGTCGGCGATACGGCGGGCGCTTGCCATGTCGTGGGTGATCGAGACCGTCGTGATGCCGAGCCGCTCGCTGACCGAGACGATGAGTTCGTTGATGACATCGGCCATGATGGGATCCAGACCGGTGGTCGGCTCGTCGAAGAAGACGATGTCGGGCCGCATCGCGATGGCCCGCGCGAGGGCGACCCGCTTCATCATGCCGCCCGACAGTTCGGCCGGGTGGAGATCGGCATCGCCGGCGCCGAGGCCGACGAGGCCCAGGGTCTCGAGCGCGGCCTCGCGCGCCTCGCGGCGGCCGGCGGACCGTTGCCGGAGCTGCCGGAAGGCGACGTTCTCCCAGACCGTGAGGCTGTCGAAGAGGGCTCCCCCCTGGAAGAGCACGCCGAACCTCTTCATGAACTCGTCGCGCTCCCGGCCGGCGAGTCCGGAGGTATCGGCGCCTTCGATCTCGATCCGTCCCGCGTCGGGATGGATCAGCCCGAGAATGCACTTGAGGGTCACGGACTTTCCGCTGCCCGAACCGCCGATGATGACGAAGGATTCGCCCCGCGCGACATCGAAGGTGACGCCGTCGAGCACGGCCCTGGCGCCGAAGCTCTTCGAGAGCCCGCGAACGCGGATCATGGCGTTCTGCCCCGTCATCGCGAAAAGAAGATCTCCGTCACGATGTAGTTGAAGGTCAGGATCAGGATGGATCCCTGGACCACGGCGTGGGTGGTGGCGCGGCCGACCCCCTGGGCGCCCCGTCCCGAATGCCAGCCGTGGAAACAGCCGCACAGAGCGACGAGAAATCCGAACACGGCGGCCTTGACGAGGCCGGACACCACGTCCATCGGCTCGAGGATGTCGAAGGTGTTGGCAAGGTAGGCGGCCGGACCGAAGCCGAGCTTGTGGATGGAGACGAGGTAGCCACCCATCACGCCGATGATGTCGGCCACCAGAACGAGCAGGGGCAGCGTCAGCACCGCGGCGATGAGGCGCGGGGCGACAAGGTAGCGCTCGGGCGATGTCGACAGGGTCACGAGGGCGTCGATCTGTTCGGTCACGCGCATCGTGCCGATCTCGGCGGCGATGGCCGCGCCGACCCGGCCGGCGACCATCAGCCCCGCGAGCACGGGACCGAGTTCGCGGGTGATCGACAGGATGACGATTCCGGGGATCGCGCTTTCCGCCTCGAACCGCTGGAACCCCGTGTAGCTCTGCAGGGCCAGCACCATCCCGGTGAAGATGGCGGTGAGGCCGACCACGGGCAGGGAACAGTAGCCGATGTCGAAGATCTGGCGCGCAATCACGCCGGCGTGCCACGGCGGCGTGAGACAGCAGTAGAGACCCCGCGCGGCGAAGAGAACCAGGCGGCCCGTGCCGCAGAGCAGGGCAAGGAAGGCCCGGCCGATGGCGGCGAGCGGGTTCAAGACGGGCCCCGGCGGAGGTACTCGCGATGCCAGCGCGGTCCCAGCGATGTGAGCAGCTCGTAGCCGATGGTGCCCGCCCTCGATGCGAGGTCATCCAGCATGTCGCGCCCCCTGACGAGATCGACCCACGTTCCCAGGCGCGCCTTTTCCTCCGGGACGGAGCCGATGTCCAGTGTCAGGAGGTCCATGGAAACGCGCCCGGCCACCGGCACCTCGGCATCGCCGATCCACGCCGTGGCCCGCCCCCCGAGCGCGCGCGGGTAGCCGTCCGCGTAACCGACCGGCAGCGTGGCAAGGCGCGTCGCGCGCGCCGTCATGTGGCCCGCGCCATAGCCCACGGGCGTGCCGGACGGCACTTCGCGCACCTGGACGATGCGGGCGGCGAGGCGGATCACCGGCTCCATGGGATTGGGCTGTCCCGGCGTCGGGTTGCCGCCGTAGACCGCGTAACCCGGCCGCACGAGATCGAAGTGCCAGGCCGGACCCAGGAACACGCCCGACGAGTTGGCGAGGCTGGCTGCGGTTTCCGGCAGGGCGGCGAGCACGCCTTCGAAACTCTCGAGCTGGCGCCGGTTCGCCTCGTGCTGCGGCGCGTCGGCCGCTGCCAGGTGGCTCATCACGAAGTGGAGGTCGAGGGGAGCGAGGATGCCCGGCGCCGCCGCGAGTCTCGCCGTCTCCGGGGCGGGCAGGCCCAGCCTCGACATGCCGGTGTCGACATGCACGACGGCCGGCAGCCGCCGTTCCAGGCGCCTCGCCATGGCGGACCAAGAGGCGATCTGGCCGAGGTCGTTGAGCACCGGCACGAGATCGTGGCGGACGTAGTCGCCGGGTTCGCCAAGGAGACCGTTGAGAACATAGATCGAGGCGTCCGGCATGCCGGAACGAAGGACGGCGGCGCCTTCGGGGTTGGCGGTGAAGAAGCGCCGGCATCCCGCCCGGTGGAGGGCCCGGGAGACAGGGCCGGCGCCGAGGCCGTAGGCGTCGGCCTTGACCATGGCGGCGCACTCGGCGCCGGCGGCTCGCGCCTTCAGGTCCTTCCAGTTCCGGACGAGGGCATCGAGGTCGACGGACAGGCAGGCGGCCGGCGTTTCAATGGCGGCCGTCATCGGCACTGTAACGGGTCTCGAGATCGCTGAACTTCGTGGTTCCCGCGTCGAAGTGAAGCTCGAGGTCCCCCGTCGGTCCATGGCGGTTCTTGGCGACGATGACTTCCGTCACGCCACGGACCCGCTCCATCTCCGACTCCCATTTCTCCAGGCGCTTGCGGTATCCCGGCGTCTCCTCGTCCTCGTCATCCTTGCGCTGCGGCTGTCGAAGATAGTACTCGGGGCGGTAGAGAAACATGACGATGTCGGCGTCCTGCTCGATGGAGCCCGACTCCCGGAGATCCGAGAGGAGCGGCCGCTTGTCCTCGCGCTGCTCGACGGCCCGGGAGAGCTGGGAGCAGGCGATGACGGGGACGTCGAGTTCCTTGGCGAGGGCCTTCAGTCCCTGGGTGATCTCGGAGACCTCCTGGACCCGGTTCTCGGGGCGCGACCGTCCCGAGGTCCGCACGAGCTGAAGGTAGTCGACGATCACGAGCGAGAGTCCTCCGGCCTGGCGCTTCATCCGCCGGGCGCGCCCGCGCAACTGGGCGATGGTGACGGCGGGCGTGTCGTCGATCGCCAGCGGCAGGTCCTTCAGGCGCTGCGCGGCCATGAAGAGGGACTCGTAGTCCTCGGTGCGGATGTCGCCCCTGCGGATCATCTGCGAGGGAATGTGCGTCTCCAGCGCCAGGATCCTCGTCACCATCTGTTCGGCCGACATCTCCAGGGACGAAACGGCGACCCGTTCCGGCTGACGGCCCTCCTCGGCGGCCTCCCGGAGATTCCGGCCGGCGACATTGACGGCAATGGAGGTGGCAAGCGACGTCTTGCCCATGCCGGGACGCGCCGCGAGGACCAGGAGGTCGGTGCGCGCCAGGCCGCCGATCTGTTCGTCGAGGTTCCTCAGGCCCGTGGACTGTCCGGCAAGGCCCGAGGAGCGGCGCAGCGCGGCCTCCATCATCTCCAGGGTCGGAACCGTCAGGTTGCCGAAGGAGCGGTACCCCTGCCTGTGGCTGCCGGTCTCGGCGAGGTCGAAAAGCGCCCTCTCCGCGTCCTCGAGCTGGTCGGCCGAGTCGCGCTCGAGGATGAACTCGTAGGCCTCGTTCACCATCGTCTCGCCGATCTCGATGAGTTGCCGGCGGATGTGGTGTTCGTGGATCTGCCGGGCGAAGTCGGCGGAATTGATGATCGTCGCCGTGCTGGCGGCGAGCCGCGCGAGGTAGCCCTCGCCGCCGACGCCGGCCAGCGCGTCGTCGTCGCTGAAATAGGCCTTGAGCGTGATGGGTGTCGCGACCTGGCCCTTGTCGACGATGTGCCGGATGGCCTCGAAGATCCGCTGGTGGACCGGGATGAAGAAGGCGTCGCTGCCGAGAATCTGCTCGATGTCGTCGAGGATGTCGTTCCTGACGAGAATCGCGCCGAGCAGCGCCTGCTCGGCCTGCTCGTTGGCCGGCGGCTGGCGGTACTCGGTGTCAACCCCCGGAGCGGGCTCGCTGAGACTGGCGTCGGTCATCGCAGGTGGGATGGCTGGAGAGCACCATCCTTAAGGCATGCCACGGGCCGCGAACAGCCCCGGTCCGCGTCCGTTGGGGAGGGCCCTGTGGGCATCCTCCGGTATTCAGGCGTGGGCGTGTTCCCAGTCGGTCATGTAGTCGCGGGTTTCCGGCGTCGCATGGCGCTCCCTGGAGAGCTGCAGCTGGAACACCATGTGATTGCTGTGGCGGAAGGAGGACTCGCTCCCCAGGAGATAGAACTCCCACATCCGGCAGAAGCGTTCGTCGTAGAGGTCCCGGACCCTGTCGCGGTTGTCGTTGAACCGCCGGTACCAGTGCCTGAGCGTCTCCGCATAGTGGGTCTTGAGGATCTCGATGTCGGTCGCGAAGAGCCCGGTGCGCTCGACCGCCGCGAGCACCTCCGAGAGCGACGGCGTGTAGCCTCCCGGGAAGATGTACTTGCGGATCCAGGGGTTGGTGTTGCTCGGTTCCGCGGTCCAGCCGATCGAGTGCAGCAGCATGACGCCGTTGTCCTTCAGCAGGTCGCGGACCTTGTTGAAGAACTCCGGGTAGTGGCGCAGTCCGACATGTTCGAACATGCCGACCGACACGATGCGGTCGAAGCTGTCGTCGAGCTCGCGGTAGTCCTTCAGGAGGAAGCGGACACGGTCCTGCAGGCCCTTCTCGCGGGCCCGCCGGTTGGAGACCTCGTGCTGCTCCTTCGACAGGGTGACGCCGGTGACGTCCGCGCCGGCGATTTCGGCGAGGTAGAGGCCCATGCCGCCCCAGCCCGAACCGATGTCGAGGACCTTCATGCCGGGGGCCAGCAGAAGCTTCGAGGCGATGTGCCGCTTCTTGTCGGCCTGGGCCTGTTCGAGGGTACTGTTCGGCGTGGTGAAGTAGGCGCAGGAGTACTGGCGGTCGGAATCGAGAAAGAGATCGAAGAGATCGTCGGAGAGGTCGTAGTGGTGGGCGACGTTCCGCCGGGCGCGGCCCACCGGGTTGTACTGCTGCAGCGGCCCCAGCAGGGTGCGCCGCAACCAGGCGGCCACGCGCGCCGCGGCGTCGTCGCGTCCCAGGTGCTTGTAGTTGCGTCCGATCACTTCCCAGAAATCGACGATCGTGCCGTCCTCGACGGTGAGGGATCCGTCCATGTAGGCCTCGCCGACGGCGAGGCTCGGATTGAAGGCGATCCGGCGCACGAGCGCGGGATCGTGGAAGCGCACGGTGACGGACGGCTCTTCTCCTGCACGGCCGAAGTCGTGAACACGGCCGCCGGCGTCGATGATTCTCAGGTGGCCGACCGTCACGAGGCGCCTGAGAAGCCCGGAAATGATCATGTCTCCTCCGCTCGTTCAGGGAACGAGGCAGAACGCCGTCGCCGTGTCAGGAGTTCTCCGCCCCGCCGCCGGCCACCTCCCCGGTGTCGGCGTCGACCGCCGTGTCCTGCGTTTCCGTTTCGGGCGCGGGGGCATCCTCGTCACCGTCGTCGTCCGCCTCCTCCTCGCGGCTGAAGGCCTTGCCCGTGGCCTCCTGGATCATGGCCTCGTCGAGGGTGCGGGCGACGTTGGCGACGACGGTCACCGAGACTTCCGGATGGAGCATCGTGGTCACCTCGAACAGGCCCAGCGTCTTGATGGGGCGCTCCAGCACGACATTGCGCCGGTCGACCTCGAAACCCTTGGCGGCGAGCTCGTCGGCGATGTCCCGCGCCTTCACGGAACCGTAGAGCTGCAGGTTGTCCGCGGCCTGGCGGATCAGTGTCACGTGGACCCGTTCCATCCGCTCCTTGAGCTCGCTGGCCGCGCCGCGCCGCTGCTGGTTGCGCTCCTCGCGTTCGGCGCGCTCGGCCTCGAAACGCCGGATGTTGTCCCGCGTGGCCCGCAGCGCCTTGCCCTGGGGCAGGAGGAAGTTGCGCGCGTAACCGGGCTTGACGGAGACCACGTCGCCCATGTTCCCGAGCTTGTCGATACGTTCGAGGAGAACGATGTCCATCCCAAATCTCCTTCTCAGGCGTCGTCGGCGACGCCGAACCGTTCACGGAATCCCGCCCAGCACTCGGCGAACCCGACGGCGGCGAAGACCATGACGCCGAACGGCTGGAACAGGAGAACGACCGCATAGCTTCCCATGAGGATCACGGGCTGCATTCCCATCCCCCGGGTCAGCGCATGCAGGACTGCAAGACCCTGTAGCAGGAATCCGGTGCCGAGGACCAGTACCAGACCGCTCATGAGGTACACCAGGAAGGCGGGAAGCGCTTCCCGGTCCCCCGCCGCCTGGTCGATGCCGAAGGCCGCGGCCGCAAGAACGATCGCGGCGACGGAAGGCCAGGCAGGCAGTCGCAGCTGCCAGAACGCGGGCGAGGGCCTCCAGGGTCTCGCCAGGCTGACCAGCAACCCCTGGGCCAGGGCGCCCATGACGGCGTGGGCGAGCATGATTCCGCCGACAAGGCTGCCGAGGGCCAGGGAGTCCCAGAAGTCGACGAGTTCCGCCACCGCGCCGGCGGCATCCCCGGTTCCGCTGTCGAGCCAGCCCGCGACGACCGCGAGATTGCCGCGCACGCTTCCCGCGAGGCCCTCCGCGCTCAGCGCCGCGGCGGCGGTGAGCAGGGTCACCTCGAGCATGCCGACCACCAGGAACGCCGTCGCCAGCCCGGACGAGGAGCGCCAGCGCGGATCGTCGCCGCTGCCGCCCGCAGGCTGGATGGCGAGGTGGGAGAGGATGAAGGCCGGGATGACGAAACCCACGCTGTAGATGCTCGTCATCACCGGATCGACGAACATCAGCACACCGGTCACGGCAAGCACCCCGGCGAAGCCCGAAGCCAGGGAGCCCCATCCCAGGCCGGCGAGATAGATCGGCAGCGGCGAACAGAGGGTCACGAAGAGCCCCCAGAACGACGACGTCAGGCCGAAGACGAAGAGAAGGCCGCTGGCAAGGGCCGCGACCATCGCCACCAGGGGAACGAATGGCGTCAGCGCTGTGGCCTTGCCGTTCACGAACGGGAAGGGAGGCAGGTTTACCGGGCGATGTACGGCAACAGCGCGAGATAGCGGGCGCGCTTGATCGCCCTTGCGAGTTCACGCTGTTTCTTTGCCGAAACCGCGGTGATGCGCGACGGAACGATCTTGCCGCGTTCGGAAATGTAGCGCTGAAGCAGCTTCACGTCCTTGTAGTCGATGGCCGGCGCGTTGGGTCCGGAGAACGGGCAGGACTTGCGGCGGCGCCAGTAGGGGCGGCGGGCGACGGGCGCCATCACGCGGCCTCCGGGCTGGCGGCCTGGGCCCCGTCGCCTGCTGCGTTCCGCCTGATCGAGCGGTCGTCGCGGCTCGACTTGTTGCGCATCATCGGCGATACCTCGGGGTCGAGCCGGTCGACACGGACCGTCATGAAGCGCAGGATGTCCTCGTTGAAGCGCAGGGAGTGTTCGAGCTGGCCGAGCGTGTCCACCGATGCATCGACGTTCATGAAGACGTAGTGTCCCTTGCGGTTCTTCTTGATGCGGTAGGCCAGCGATTTCAGTCCCCAGATCTCGGTCTTGGGTACCTGCCCGCCCCCTTGCTGGACCAGGTTCTCCATCTCGCCCGCCAGGTTCTCGACCTGCTGGGGCGAGGCGTCCGGGCGAACGATGAATATGCTCTCGTAGAAAGGCATCGAACCTTCTGCTCGCGTCGTTGCTCTCACACGTGTAACGGACGTCCCCGGCGATGAGCCGGTCGCGACAACTGGAGCCGTCAATGACGTCACCTCGCCGACGGGGTGGCGCACTATAGGGAACGGGCTGCCGGATGCAAGCGCTTTCGCGGCGCGGAACCTTGACAAGCCCGCGACGGCAATCGTTGTGTACGGCGACGACACACCTGACGGGGACCGACATGTCGAGACTCTTCATGTTTCCGGGGCAGGGAAGCCAGCAGCCCGGCATGGGGGCGGCCCTCGCGGACGCCTTCGGCGCCGCGCGCGAGGTTCTCGAGGAGGTCGACGACGCCCTCGGACGCAACCTGTCGCGCCTGATGCGCGAGGGCCCCCACGATGAACTGACGATGACCCGGAATGCCCAGCCCGCGCTGATGGCGGCCTCCATGGCCGTGCTCGGGGTTCTCATCAAGGAGAGCGGCAGACCGGTCGACGCGCTCTGCTCCATGGCCGCCGGTCACTCGCTCGGCGAGTACTCGGCGCTCGTCGCCTCCGGAGTGCTGCCCCTGGCCGACGCTGCGAGGCTGCTGGACCTGAGGGCGCGCGCCATGCAGGAGGCGGTCCCTGTCGGCGAGGGAGCTATGGCGGCGGTGCTCGGACTGGACCTCGGGGAGGTGAGCGGAATTGTCGACGAGGCGTCGGCACACGGCGTCTGCGCCATCGGCAACGACAACGCCCCGGGCCAGGTCGTGGTGTCCGGCGCCGCCGGCGCGGTCGGGACCGCCTCCACGCTGGCGCGCGAGCGCGGCGCGAGGAGAATCGTGCCGCTCCAGGTCAGCGCCCCGTTTCACTGCCCCCTCATGGAGCCGGCGGGGCGCCGCATGGCCGAGGCGCTGGAGAGCGTCGCCTTCGCGGTGCCGGCCGTTCCGGTGATCACCAACGTCCAGGCACGCCCCGAGAACGAACCGCATTCCCTGCGCCGGCTGCTCGTCGAGCAGGTTACGGCCACCGTGCGCTGGCGCGAAGGCATGACCGGGCTCGGCGACCGCGGTATCGAGACGGCGGCCGAGATCGGCACCGGCAGGGCGCTCACCGGGCTGATGCGCCGCATCGACCGCGACATCGGGACGGTCGCGGTGGAAACGCCCGCGGACGTCGAGGCGTTTCTCGGCACCCTTTGAACCAGCGGACAACGGGAGAAGGCGATGTTTGATCTTGCGGGAAGGACGGCGCTCGTGACCGGAGCCTCGGGGGGTATCGGAGGCGCCATCGCCCGGCAGCTTCATGCCCAGGGCGCCCGGGTCATGCTCGCCGGCCGCCGGCGCGAGGCGCTGGCGAGCCTCGCCGGGGAACTCGGCGAACGCGTGGAGGTGGAGGTGGCGGACCTGGGCCGCGCCGAGGCCGACCGGGGCCTCGCGAAGGCGTCCGAGGAGGCCCTGGGTCATGTCGACATCGTTGTCAACAACGCGGGAATCACAGCCGATTCGCTGGCCCTGAGGCTCTCCGACGAGGACTGGCAGCGCGTCATCGACGTCAACCTCTCGTCCGGGTTCCGCATCGTCCAGACGCTGCTGCGCGGCATGGTCCGCAGGCGCCACGGCAGAATCGTGGGCATCACGTCCATCGTCGGCGTGACCGGCAATCCCGGGCAGGCCAACTACGCCGCCGCCAAGGCCGGCATCATCGGCATGTCCAGGGCGCTGGCCCAGGAGGTGGCCCAGCGCGGCATCACGGTGAACTGCGTGGCGCCCGGATTCATCGAGACCGCGATGACCGACGGGCTGCCGGACAAGCTCAGGGAGTCCCTCCTGGGACGCATTCCCGCGGGCCGCCTGGGCCTGGCCGCCGAGGTCGCCGCGGCGGTCGGCTACCTTGCCAGCGACGAGGCGGCCTATGTCACCGGCCAGACGCTTCACGTCAACGGCGGCATGGCGATGCCGTGACAATTTTGGCCTACCACAGCACGCGGCATGTATGCTACATGGAGGCCCTTCCGGGGCTCGGCCCGAGCAGGCCGGGCACGCCCGGGACGGCAGAATGGCTTTGATTTTCAACACAATACCGGAGGCGGCTCGATCATGAGCGAGATAGCGGAGCGGGTAAGATCAATCGTGACGGAACATCTCGGGGTGGAAGAGGACAAGGTTCTCGACGGCGCCAGCTTCATCGATGACCTGGGCGCCGACAGTCTCGATACGGTCGAGCTCGTGATGGCGTTCGAGGAAGCCTTCGACGTCACGATTCCCGATGACGCCGCCGAAAAGATCGTCACCGTCAAGGATGCGATCTGTTACATCGAGCAGAAGGCATCCGGGACGGCGAGCGAGTAAGGCGAGAGCGACGCCATGACAGCCTCGCACCGGCCGCGCCGGGTCGTCGTGACCGGGCTCGGCATGGTGACCCCCCTGGGGAGCGGCGTTGTTCACAACTGGAAGGCGATCACCTCGGGACGGTCCGGCATACGCCGGATCGCGAGCTTTCCGGTGGACGACCTGCCGTCGAAGATCGCCGGACAGCCGCCGCGCGGCGCTGGCGCCGGCGAGTTCGACGCCGACCGCTACATCGACGCCAAGGAACAGCGGCGCATGGATGATTTCATCATCTATGCGATCGCCGCCGCCCAGCAGGCCGTCGAGGACGCGGACTGGGCCACCGGGGACGACAGCGAACAGCTGCGCACGGGCGTCCTCATCGGATCGGGAATCGGCGGCCTGAAGACCATCGAGGACGCCGCGCTGCTGCTGCGGGACAGGGGGCCCCGCAGGATCAGCCCCTTCTTCATTCCCTCGGCGCTTATCAATCTCGCCTCGGGCCATGTCTCCATCCGCTTCGGTTTCCGCGGCCCGAATCACTCGGTCGTCACGGCCTGCTCCACCGGAGCCCACGCCATAGGCGACGCCACGCGCCTCATCGCGCTGGGCAACGCCGACGTCATGGTCGCCGGCGGCTCGGAGGCGGCGGTCTGCCCCCTCGGCGTGGCGGGCTTCGCCGCGTCGCGCGCGCTCTCGACGCAGTACAACGACGAGCCGGAGCGGGCCTCGAGACCCTGGGACAAGGGCAGGGACGGCTTTGTCATCGGCGAGGGTGCGGGTGTCGTCGTGCTCGAGGAGTACGGGCACGCGCGGCGGCGCGGCGCGAGGATCTACGGGGAGATCCTGGGCTACGGCCTCTCCGGGGACGCCCACCACATCACTGCGCCACCGCCCGACGGCGACGGCGGGTACCGCTCCATGGCGGCGGCCCTCAAGGATGCGGCCCTGACCCCCGCGGATATCGACTATGTCAACGCCCACGGCACCTCGACCCCCGTCGGCGACGAGATCGAGATCGGCGCCGTCAGGCGCCTCTTCGGCGACGCCGTGTCGGGAATCAGCATGTCTTCGACCAAGTCGTCCATCGGTCACCTGCTTGGCGCCGCGGGCAGCGTCGAGGCGATCTACACCATCCTTGCGGTGCAGAACGATCTCGTGCCGCCCACGCTCAATCTCGAGGAACCCGTGGAGTGCGGCGCCGGCATCGATCTCGTGCCCCACACGGCCAGGGAACGTCCGGTGCGGCGGGCGCTATCCAACTCGTTCGGATTCGGCGGCACCAACGCCTCGCTGATCATCGGCAAGTGCCACTGAGGTCCCGCCGTGGGCCGGACCGCGGGGCTGCTTGCCAGCATTCTTGCCCTCGCCGTCATCGTCCTTGCCGCCCTGGCGGTGTGGGTGAGGGTGGAACTCGCAAGGCCCGGACCGCTTGCCGAGCCCGCGACCCTCGTCATCGCCGACGGCACGAGCGCCTCCGTCATCGCCCGGGACCTCGAGCGCAGGGGGATCGTCTCGAGCGCCCTTTTCTTCCTGCTGTATACCAGGTGGCGGGGTGAAACCCATCTGCTCAAGGCCGGAGAGTACGTCTTCGAACCGGGCGAGCGGATCGACAGCGTGATCGCGCGCCTTGCCCGGGGCGACGCACTCGTCCATGCCCTCACCGTGCCCGAGGGGGTGACGAGCGCCGAGGTGCTGGCGATCCTTGCCGCGGAGGAAGCGCTGGAGGGCGCCATCGGGGATCCTCCCCCCGAGGGCACTCTGCTTCCCGAGACCTATCACTTCGGGCGGGGAACCACGCGCCAGGCCGTCGTCCGGCGCATGGCGGACGCCATGACCCGGCTCGTTGCCGAGCTCTGGGCGCAGCGCGCGGAGGGGCTGCCGCTCGCTTCTCCCGAAGAGGCGGTCATCCTTGCCTCCATCGTCGAGAAGGAGACCGGGCGCGCCGACGAGCGCCGGCATGTCGCCGGCGTCCTCATCAATCGCCTCGATGCGGGCATGCGGCTGCAGTCGGACCCCACGGTCATCTATGCCCTCACGAAGGGCCTGCGGCCGCTCGGAAGGGCGCTGCTGCGGTCGGACTGGAAGTTCCAGGACCCCTACAACACCTACCTGCATGCCGGCCTGCCGCCAGGGGCCATCGCCAACCCGGGGCGTGCGGCTCTCGAGGCGGTTCTCGATCCTCTCGATACCCGTGATTTCTACTTCGTCGCCGACGGCGAGGGCGGCCACGCCTTCGCCGAAACCCTCGCCGAGCACAACCGCAACGTTGCCCGCTACCGGAAGCTTCGCGACTCGCGCTGACCCGTTTCCCCGTCCATGGAATCCGGGAATACAGACGGGAGGAGGAGGGCGCGGCCGCAAGCCCGGCCGTCGGCGTCAGGCGGCAGTGTCCGGCCCGGAAGGCTTCGACGGCATGCGGACCAGCAGCCTGTCGACCAGCGCCGGCGGCAGCGAGGCGAGGAGGAGGGCGAGCAGGGTGGTCTGCCAGGGGAAGGCGATGCGTCCGCGATTCGCCGCCAGTCCCTTGCGGATGATGCGCGCCGCCTTCGGCGCGTCCATCAGGAACGGCATGGCATAGGGGTTGTCGCGGCTCATCGGCGTCAGTACGAATCCCGGACAGATGACCGAGAGTCTGACGCCGTGCCGGCGGAGCCAGACCCGCTGTCCCTCGCCCCAGACGCGCAGGGCCGCCTTGCTCGAACAGTAGGCGGGCGCGCCGGGGAATCCCCTGAAGCCCGCCAGGGAGGACATCACGGCGATGTGGCCCCGGCCGCGCCCGACCATCGGCGGGATCGCCGGGAGCACCGTGTTGAAGACGCCGTCGACATTGACGCCGAACACCCGCCGCGCCTGCTCGGCGGTTTCGCCTGCAAAGCCCGAACCGGCGGAAACGCCCGCATTGGCGATCACGAGGTCGAGCGGCCGGCTGCGGTCGCAGGCAAGGACCCAGTCCTCCATGGCGCCGCGGTCCGTGACGTCGACGGATTCGGCGTGGCACCGGGCGCCGGCCTCGCGGCAGCGGCCGGCCACGGTCGAGAGCCGCCGGCGATCGCGGCCGCCCAGGAAGAGGGTCGTTTCCCGAACGGCGTAGATCTTCGCAAGCTCCGCGCCGATGCCGCTGCTGGCTCCGGTGATCAGGATGGACGAGGGCGCTTCGCTCATGGACCGCAGGGTGACACAGGTCGAATCGCCATGGTATCACCTGCCGCGGTTCTCCACCGGAGCGGGTGCGTGGCGTTTCACAGCATGACGGGTATCGCCAGCGTCGAGGGAGGGGACGCGACCTGCGCCTGGGTCTGGAGCGCGCGCAGCGTCAACGGCAGGGGACTGGAGATTCGCTGCAGGGTGCCGTCCGGTCTGGAACGGCTCGAGGCCGTTGCGCGGGAGCACGCGGCGCGGCTGATGTCGCGGGGTCACCTGCAGCTCACCCTTTCCCTCGAGTTCGACGACAGCCGCCAGGTCACCGTCGACCACGGGCTTCTCGATCGCCTGGCGACCCTCGTGGAGAAGAGGACCGGCGCGCTCGATGCCCCGGCGTTCGCGACCCTGCTGACGGCGTCCGGGGTGATATCGTCGCCCCGCGGCGCGGGCGCCGGGACGGCAGGCGTCTACGATGACCTTGCCGCCGGACTCGGCGGCGTTCTCGAGAGGCTCGCCGCGGAGCGCCTGCGGGAAGGGGCCGATCTGGAGAGAATCATCGGCCGCCTCCTCGACGACATCGACGGCCACGTCGAGACGGCGGGACGGGAGGCGCACGGGGAGCCCGGGCGGATCCACCGGGCGCTTGCCGAAAAAGTCCGGGACCTTGCCGCCGGCGATGTCCTCGATCGGGAGCGCCTCGCCCAGGAAGTCGCACTGATGGCCTCACGCGCCGATGTCCGCGAGGAGATCGATCGCCTCAGGGCGCACGCCTCGGCCGCCCGCGACCTGCTCGCGGGCGATGGCTGTCCCGGGCGCAGGCTGGGCTTCCTCGCCCAGGAGATGCTGCGCGAGGCCAACACCCTGTGCTCCAAGTCGCAGTCGGCCGCTCTCACCGCCGCCGGTCTCGATCTCAAGGTCGCCGTCGACCGCCTGCGCGAGCAGGCGCAGAACGTGGAGTAGTCCCGTGCCGGCATCGGCGAGGCGCGGCCTGATGCTGGTGCTCTCGGCGCCGTCGGCCGCTGGCAAGACGACCCTCCTGCGCCGGCTGATGGAGCGCGACGGTACTCTCGAATTCTCCGTGTCGGTCACCACCCGGCCCCCGAGACCCGGCGAGAGGGACGGGCGGGACATGCACTATGTCGATCGCGGGCGGTTTGCGGAAATGGTCGAACGGCGCGAACTGCTGGAGCATGCGACGGTGTTCGGCAATGCCTACGGTACTCCCAGGGGCCCTGTCGAGGCGGCGCTCGAGGCGGGACGTGACATCGTCGCGGATGTCGATTGCCAGGGCGCGCGCCAGCTGCGCGCCTCGATGGGTCACGATGTCGTCCTCGTCTTCGTTCTTCCGCCGTCGGCGGCGGAACTCAGGCGCCGCCTCGTCGCGCGCGGCGCCGACGAACCCGATGTCATGCGCCGGCGCCTGGCCGATGCGGCGAACGAACTCGCCCAGTGGCAATCCTTCGACTATGTGATCGTCAACCGGGATCTTGGCGCAAGTCTTGACGGACTGGAGGCCATCCTTGCCGCCGAGCGTCTCAGGCGGGAGCGGCAGGTGGAACTCCGCGGCCTCGTGCGGACCCTGGCCGGTGACCTGTGACGGGGGGCGTCAGCGCAGGGCGGGAATGGTATCGGGGCGAACCGCCCCCTCGAGACCGCTGAGGGCATCGGGGACGAGGCCCAGGATGTGCAGCCGGTCCCGGTCCCGGGTTTCCGCCAGCGTGACATGCCGGGCAAGCGCCGGTTCGAACCCGTAGCGCCGGTAGAGGGCGCCGTCGCCGATCAGGACGACGATGCGGTGTCCCATGGCCGCCGCCCGTGCGAGGCTCGCGCGGATCAGCGCGCGGCTGATCCCGCGGCCCCGGTGGTCGGGATGCACGGCCACCGGCCCAAGCTGCAGAGCCCTGGTGCCGGCGCCGATGAGGACCGGCCAGTAACGGATGGTGGCCACGGGCCGGCCGCCGTCGAGCGCCACCAGGCACAGGTCCGGGACGGGTTCGGTGCCCTGGCGCATCCTCGCCGCCGGGCTGTCGGTCAGCCGGTCGCCGAGCGACAGGCGCGCGATGGCCTCGACCGCGGACCGGTCGCCGGCTCTTTCTTCTATGATGTCGACCACGGTGCGGGCTCGTCTGGAGGCGCGCTGCCATAGCATCCCTGCCCGTCCGTGGAAACGGCAGCCCCTCCTGCGGCCGGCGTGTTCCGCATCGCCCGCGACCCCGTCGAGGCGGCCGGGATGCGCGGCGAAGGCATGGACAACGCCCGCATGGTCATGCCGATCGGACCGCGGCTCGTCCACGTCATCCTCTTCATCCGCGGCCTTCCGGGGATGGACCGCCGGCGGTCCCGCTGACATTGTGTTGCGCGTGACGAACGGGAGTGATCCCTTGCAGGACCATGCGCAGGTGGTGATCGTCGGCGGCGGTGTCGTCGGTTGCTCCATCCTCTTCCATCTCGCCAGGCACGGCTGGAAGGACGTGCTCCTGCTCGAGCGCAGCGAACTCACGTCGGGATCGTCCTGGCACGCGGCCGGCCAGATTCACACGATCTCGTCGGATCCCAACATCTCGCGGCTCCAGGGCTACACCATCAATCTCTACGCCGAGCTCGAGGAGCTTTCCGGCCAGTCGGTCGGACTTCACAAGACCGGCGGCTTCTATCTCGCCTCCAACGAGACCTGGCACGACTACCTGAAGAGGGAACGTTCGAAGGCGCGCTACATGGGCCTCGACCAGGAGTTCATCAGTGTCGAGGAGGCGGCGCGGCGCCATCCCCTGATCGATCCATCGCGCTACATCGCGGCCCTGTGGGATCCGCTCGACGGCGACATCGATCCCTCCGGGGTCACCCATGCCTATGCGAAGGCCGCGCGTGCGCTCGGTGCGGACTTCCGTACCCGAACGCCCGTCGTCGACACCCGGCAACGCGGCGACGGCACCTGGGACGTGGTGACCGAAGCGGGCGGCGTTCACGCCGAGCATGTCGTCAATGCCGCGGGCCTGTGGGCGCGCGAGGTGGGACAATTGGCCGGTCTTCATCTTCCTGTCCAGCCGATGGAGCATCACTACCTCATCACGGAGGACATCCCGGAGGTCGCCGGACGCGGGGAACGCCTGCCTGCCGGCATCGACTACGAGGGCAACATGTACTTCCGCCAGGAAGGCAACGGCCTGCTGCTCGGCACCTACGAGCCCCGCGCCACGCCCTGGTCGGTCGGTGGAACGCCCGCGGATTTCGGTCACGAACTCCTGCAGCCGCAGCTCGATCACATTGCCGACCGGCTGGAACTCGGTTTCGAGCGCATTCCGGCGCTGGGCCGCGCCGGAATCAGGAACATCGTCAACGGCCCCTTCACATTCGGTCCGGACGGCAACCCGATGATCGGCCCCGTGCCGGGCCTGCGGAACTACTGGGTCGCCGTCGGCGTGATGGCGGGGTTCTGCCAGGCCGGCGGCGTCGGCCTCGCCATGGCCGAGTGGATGATCTCGGGCGAGCCCTCGATCGACGTCTGGGCGATGGACATCGCCCGCTTCGGCGAGTTCGCGACGCCCGACTGGGGCACCGTCAAGAGCGCCGAGAACTACGAGCGCCGGTTTGTCATGACCTTCCCCAACGAGACCCTGCCCAAGGGGCGCCGCCAGATGACGACGGCGCTCTACGACAGGCTCACCGCGAAGGGTGCGGTGTGGGAGCAGACCTTCGGTCTCGAGCATGCCCTGTGGTTCGCCGACGGCCCCGCCGATGCCCACGAGGAGCCGACCTTCCGGCGTTCGCGGGCGCATGCCCGTGTCGCCGGGGAGGTGGAGGCGGTGCGCACCGCGGCGGGTGCGCTCGAAATCGCCAATTTTGCCAAGCACGAGTTCCGCGGCTCCGGGGCGCGGGCGGCGCTCGACCGTCTGCTCGCCGGACGCATCCCCGGCCCGGGGCGCCTGGCGCTGACGCCGATGCTTACACCGGCGGGCAGGCTCTGCGGCGACCTTACCGTGGCCTGCCTTGCCGATGACCGCTTCATCGTCATCGGTTCGGGGGCCATGCAGGAGGCCCACCGGCGCTGGTTCGAGGCGTGGCTGCCGGATACGGGCGTCGCCTATCGCAACATCTCCCAGGAGCTCCACGGCATCGCCCTGTCAGGGCCGTCCTCGCGCGACCTTCTGGCGGCCATCACCCGCGACGACGTTTCGGCGGAGGCCCTCGGGTTCCGCGATACGCGGCAGACGTTCGTCGCCGGCGTGCCGGTATTGCTCAACAGGATCTCGTTTTCCGGCGAGCTCGGGTACGAGATCTACACGGCGCCGCAGTACCTGCTGCGCCTGGCCGAGGGAATCGAGGCCGCCGGCGGCGACTTCGGGCTGCGCTGGTACGGCGCCCGGGCGCTGATGAGCCTGCGCCTGGAGAAGTCCTGGGGCGTGTGGGGCCTCGACTACCGCCCGGATTTCACGGCGGCCGAAAGCGGGCTCGATACCTTCATCGACTGGAAGAAGGACTTTGTCGGCAAGGCGGCCGCTCTTCGGGAGAGAGAGCGGGGACCTTCGAGAAAGCTCGTGACAATGACGGTCGAGACCGGGGATATCGACGTGTCGGCGGACGAGGCCATCCTGCGGGACGGCGAGGCCATCGGCTACGTGTCCTCCGGTGGCTTTGCCCACAACTCGAACGTCTCCGTCGCCATGGGCTATGTGCCGCCGGACCTCGCGGCCGGAGGCACGCGCGTCACCATCGAGATCAACGGCGAGTTCTGTCCCGCCAGCGTTCTCGGCCGGCCCCTGTGGGATGCCAACGGCGGCCGCATGCGATCCTGACCGGCGGCTCAGGACACGGAGCCCTCTCGAGAATCGCCCCCGTCAATCGCCGGGTCGTCCAGACACTCGTCGATGACGTGTCCCGCACATCGTGAAACGCGGCGCCTTCGTTCGATCCGGCCGCGAACTCGCGTCATGCCCAGCGCGCGCCTGCGGTGTGGAGGACCTTGTCCGGCGGCCGCGGCCTCATCTATGATCCGGGCATGACCGGGGCCATCGCCTTCGACACCCACCGCTTCGTCAAGCGGCTGACCGAGTCCGGCTTCACCGTGCAGCAGGCCGAGACCCTGGCCGAGGAACATGTCGCCCTCCTCAACACCAATCTTGCGACCAAGGCCGACATCGCGAAGCTCGAAGCCGACATCGCCAAGGTCGAGGCCGGCATCGAGACGCTGCGGCAGGAGACCAGGGCCGACATCGCGAGGCTCGAGGCCGGCATCGAGACGCTGCGGCAGGAGACCAGGGCCGACATCACGAGGCTCGAGGCCGGCGCCGAGACGCTGCGGCAGGAGACCAGGGCCGACATCGCGAGGGTCGATGCCGGCATCGAGAAGGCAAAATCCGACCTCCTGAAATGGATGCTCGGGGCGATGATCGCCCAGGGCGGCCTGATCGTCGCCCTGATCAAGCTCCTGTAGGTCGCATCGTCGCCGTACGGTGCCGGTGTTCGTGACGGAGGCCTCCCGCGGCCTTCGCCTGATGCGCTGGTCCGGTTCCCTTGATCGCAGCCGGGCGGTCATGCGCCGAGAGTCATGGCGGCCTCAAGGCCCTCGAAGACGGCTTCCTCGGCGGTGCGCGGGGAGAGGGCATCGCCGATGACGCGAACCTCGCCCCGCCAGCCGTCGAGGGCGCGGGCAAGCGCGGTGTCGCTGGCCATGGGATGCGCGGTCACGACGGTGTCCACGGACTCGATCTCGATCACCGCGTCGGTGACGGTATGCTGCAGGAAGACCGTGTCGCCGCCGATGCCCGCCAGCCGGGCGAAGGTGACGATCTCAACGCCGAGGCCGTGGAGGACCCCGATCCGGTGGTCGCGCACGGTGTCGGTAAGGCTCTCGCCGGGAACGGCGCCGGTCACCGCCAGGCGTACGTGGCAGCCGTCGCGGGCGAGCCTTTCCGCGATGCCCGGGCCGACCCAGTCGTTTCTCGAATCGGCAACGACCACGGCGTTTCCGACATTGGTCCTTCCGGACACGACGTCGCCGGCGGTGACGACGTGGCCCTCGTCGTCGCCCGGGATCCGGGGCCGCCACGGGAGCCCGCCCGTGGCGACGATGACGGCATCGGGCGCCTGCTTGCGAACGAGGTCCGCGGTGACCGTCGAGCCCAGAATCACGCGAACGCCGGCCTGCCGGAGCTCCCGGGCGAGGTTGGTGATCAGCCCGCCGAACTCCTCGCGGCCCGGCAGGGCGCGGGCGGCAAGGACCTGTCCGCCGAGCTCCGCTCCCGATTCGTGGAGCGTGACGTCGTGCCCGCGCTCGCCCGCGGTTGCCGCCGCCTTCATGCCTCCCGGCCCGCCGCCGGCGACGATGACCGACAGCCGGGAGGCGGCGCGCCCTTTCACGTGGGTGAAGCGGCGCTCCCGCCCTGTTTCGGGGTGCTGGATGCAGGACACCGGAAAGTACCTGAGCCTGTGTCCGACACAGGCCTGGTTGCACGCGATGCAGGCGCGGATGTCCTCGATGTCTCCGGCTTCGGCCTTTCTGGCGAAGAAGGGGTCGGCGATCATCGCCCGGGCCGCGCCGATCATGTCGGCGCAGCCGTCCTCGAGCAGGCGTTCGGCCGTCTGCGGCTGGTTGACGCGGCCCGCCAGGAGGACGGGGATGTCGAGGCGGCGCCTGAGCCGGGCGGCGTGGCCGGCCACATGGGCGGGCGGTATGGCCATGTGGGGGAAGACTTCGATCCAGCCCCGCGCCGTGGTGACGTTGCCTCCGATCACACTGACGTAGTCGATGAGGCCCCGGGCTTCGAGGGCGCCGCAGATCCCGGCAATCTCCTCCTCGTCGATGGCCTCGGCCGTCGGCTCGCCCATGCCGATGCGCACGCCGACAAGGGGTTCGTCGCCGATGGCCGCGCGCACCGACCGAAGAATGTCCGCAAGAAGGCGGATCCGGTTCCTGCGGCTCCCGCCATAGCGGTCCTGGCGCCGGTTGGTGGCTGGATTGAGGAACTGGGCGACGAGGTAGCCCATGCTGGCGAGAATCTCGACCCCGTCGAAGCCGCCCTCGACCATGTGGAATGCGGCCCGGGCGTAGCCGCCGGCCAGGTCCTCGAGAAACTCCGCCGGGGCCGGCGTGGAGACGAGACTGTAGCGTTCCAGCAGGTGGGTCGAGGCGGCCAGCGCCGGCAGCCTCGTCCCGTCGGGCGACGTGCGCATCGCCGCTCCGGGATGAAAGAGCTGGCCCAGGAGCGCCGCCCCCTCGCGGTGGACGGCCGCCGCGAGGCGGCGAAATCCCGGCACGCAGTCGCTGCGGCCGGCAAGGATGTAGTGCGCCGGCACCTCGAAGCTGTCGTGCATGGACATGCCCTCGAGAACGATCATGCCGACGCCGCCCCTGGCGCGCGCCACGTGGTAGGCGATCAGGTCGTCGGATACCTTGCCGTTGCTGGCGAGCGACGTGCCGTGCGGGGGAAAGAACAGGCGGTTGCGGATCCGGCGCCCCCGGATGTCGAGGGGGCGGAAGAGGTTCGGGAAGCGCATCGGCGTTCAGGCCATGGCGTCGACGATCCTGGAGCAGAACTGATGGGCGGGGACCTCCCAGGCAGGCGACATCCACGAGCCCTCGAAGGCAGGAGAGCGGCGTCCGGCCTGCAGTTCCTCGACGAGCCGGATGTCCTCGCCGTTGAGATCCCGCCACATGGCGACCAGCTGTTCGCGTCCTTCGGCATGGCGGCCGTCCCGCGCCGCGGCATCGCCGACGACGAAGAAATGGAACTCCTCGAGCGTCTCGTCCGGCGCCAGGGGCCATACCGCGAAGACGACGAACTGGTCGGCGTAGATCTCCACCGAAAAACTCGGGAAGCATGTGAACCACAGGCCGCTGCGCCTGTGCTCGTCGTCGAGTCCGGGGAAGGTGGGCAGAGCGCCCTCGCCCCGCCCCGGCGTCGCCCTTGGCGCGACGTAGCCGTTGTGGAACACGTCGTCCGACCACGCCCCCGACGAGCGCACGGACATCGGCGCGTGATCGAGCAGGCGCGGGTGGGCCGCGAAGACGTGATAGCCTTCCATCCAGTTCTCGAGAACGAGCTTCCAGTTGCTGCGCACCCGGAACTCCTCCTTGCCGATCCAGCGGATGAGCGAAAGATCGAAGGCGCGGGCCCTCTCGACCATCGGCGCCAGCCAGGCGTCCAGCGGCCTCGCGCCGCCGTCGAGGTTGACGAAGACGCATCCGTTCCACGAGGCGCAGCGGACCTCGCCCAGACCGAGGCCGGACTCCGCGGACACCTCCTCGTGGCGATCCGCTCCGAGGAAGTGGGGCCGCGTCTTGAGCGAGCCGTCCAGGCGGTAGGTCCACGCGTGGTAGGGGCACGTGATCACCGGTCCGCTGCAGGGCGCGGCGACGAGCCTCGTGCCCCGGTGCCGGCAGACATTGTGGAACGCGCGCACCCTCATCGCGCGGTCCCTCACGAGGAGAAGGTCCGCGCCGGCGACCGCGACGGGTTTCTGGCAGCCCGCACGGGCGATCTCGGCCTCGGCGCAGGCGAACACCCAGTGGCGGGAGAAGATCCTCGCGTTCTCCAGGGCGAACCACTCGCCGGACCAGTAGGCGGCGCCGGGAAGGCCCGACGGCTCCTCGATGGGCGCCAGGGCCTGGCGCAGGCCGTCCTCGCCGAGGATCGCGAGGAGCTCCCCGTGGCGCTGCGATGGCGTGCCCATGCCTGCGGGGCCCGCTAGCGGCGTCGGTACTGGGCGCTGCCGAAGAGGATGTCCCGCTCCTCGTCCGTCATGCCGCCCTGGCGCTGGTTCTCGCTCAGGACGGCGCAGCCCCGCTGCACGGCCGGGCGCTCCTCGAGGGCGTGCTGCCAGCGGACGACATTGGGAAAGTCCGCAGGCTCGACGCCCTGGCGGTCGATGGAACGGGTCCAGGGGTAGGTGGCCATGTCGGCGATCGAGTAGTCGCCCGCCATGTAGTCCGCCTCCCCGAGGCGCCTGTCGAGAACGCCGTAGAGGCGGCGCGCCTCGTTGGTGTAGCGTTCGATGGCGTAGTCGATCGGCTCGGGCGCATAGGCGCGGAAATGGTGGCACTGGCCCAGCATCGGACCGATGCCTCCCATCTGGAACATCAGCCACTGCAGGACAAGGGCCCTGCCGCGGGGATCGGCGGGCATGAAGGAGCCCGTCTTCTCGGCGAGGTAGATCAGCATGGCGCCGGATTCGAAGAGGCTGATCGGCTCGCCCCCGGGACCGTCGTGGTCGACCATGGCGGGCATCTTGTTGTTGGGGCTGATGGCGAGGAACTGTGGATCGAACTGGTCGCCGCGGCCGATGTCGACAGGGATGACGCGGTAGGGAAGTCCGGTCTCCTCCAGCATGATGTGGACCTTGTGGCCGTTGGGCGTGGGCCACGTGTACAGATCGATCATCCCCGGGTTCTCCCTGCGGACGCCAGCATTCCGGCGACAAGACTTGCGATGGCGAGGGAGGCTGTCAATCCCGGCGACTCGATGCCGAAGAGGTTGACGAGTCCCTCGATCCCGTGCTCGCGCGGGCCCTCGATCATGAAGTCCGCGTCGCCGGCCGGCGTCAGCTTGGGCCGGATGCCGCTGGTGTCGGGATGGAGGGCGCCGCCGGGCAGGGCGGGCCAGTAGCGGCGCACGGCCGCCTCGAAGGAATCCGCCCGTCCCGGATCGACGTCGAAGCCGATCGCCTCCACCCACTCGACATCGGGTCCGAAGCGGCAACGGCCGGCGAGGTCGAGCGTGACGTGGACCCCCAATCCGCCAACGACGGGGACCGGGTAGATCAGCCGGGAGAAGGGCGAACGCCCGGAGAGCGTGAAGTAGTTTCCCTTGGCGAGATGGAGCGGGGGAACATGGCGGCCGTCGAGGCCCGCCGTCGCGCGTGCGAGGTCCTGGGCGCCGAGCCCCGAGGCGTTCACCAGGGCGCACGCGGCAAGCGTCATCGGATCGGCGCCGGACACCTCGAGCACGAACGATCGACCGGCAACGGCGACCCGCTCGACGGGGCAGCCCAGGGCGAGCATGGCGCCCAGGGATTGAGCGTCTCCCAGGAGGGCCAGCATCAGGGCATGGCTGTCCACGATGCCCGTCGACGGGGAGAGGAGCGCGGCCACCGCCGCGAGTTCCGGCTCGAGGCGCGCAACCGCGTCGGCCTCAAGGAGCACGAGGTCATCGACGCCGTTGGTCTTCGCCTTCTCCAAGAGGGTCCGCAGCGTGCCGAGCTCGGCGTCCGATACGGCGACGATGAGCTTGCCGCAGTTGCTGAACGGCACCTTGTGCGTACGGCAGTAGTCGTAGAGCAGGCGCCTGCCGGCCACGCAAAGACGCGCCTTGCGGCTGCCCGCAGGGTAGTAGATGCCGGCATGGATCACCTCGCTGTTGCGCGACGACATGCCGGTGCCGATGGCCTCCGCGGCCTCGAGCACCAGGACCTCGCGTCCCGACAGCGCCAGTTCGCGCGCGACGGCAAGCCCGACGACGCCGGCGCCGACGACAACAGTTTCGACGGTCTCCATGGCCACCCGTTCAGTCAGCGTCCCGCAGTCTTGATAGTCCCGGGAGGCGGGGGCGGCAAACGGCCGGTTCTTCCCTGCGGCCGCGGCCGGGTTACCATCATGCCCTGGAGCGGGAGGATGCGATCATGAGCGGGGACCTTGTGCCGGAGCGCGGGCGGCGTTGGTGCGAGCGCATGGACCGGGGGCGCCTGGCGCGGCTGCGGGCCGAGCTCGCCCGGGCCGACTGCGGCGCGGGCGTGTTCTACGACCCGACGAACATACGCTACGCCACCGGAACGTCGAACATGCAGGTCTACACGCTCCACAACCCGTGCCGCTACGTCTTCGTGCCGGTGGAGGGGCCTGTGGTGCTCTTCGAGTTCAACGGCTGCGGTCACCTCTCCGAGGGCTGCGTGGCCGTCTCGCAGGTGCGCCCGGCGGTTCCGTGGTACTTCAGCGTTTCGGGTCCGCGCGTCGGCGAGAAGGCCCGCCGCTGGGCCGGAGAGATCGCCGATCTGGCGAGGAGGCACGGCGGCGGCAGCCGGCGCATCGCCTTCGACCGCCTCGATCCGGCGGGAGCGCATCTCATGGAGGCGGCGGGTCACGTCATCGTGGACGGCCAGGAGGTCGCCCAGCGGGCACGCCGCATCAAGACGCCCGAGGAGATCGATGCGCTTCGCGATGCGGTGGCGGTCTGCCAGCGGGGCATCGCGCGCATGATCGAGGCCACGCGGCCCGGCATGACCGAAAACGCCATCTGGTCGATCCTCCACGAGACCAACATCGCCAGCGGCGGCGAATGGATCGAGACGAGGCTCCTGAGCTCGGGACCGCGCACCAATCCCTGGTACCAGGAGGCCTCGATGCGGCGCGTCGAGGCCGGCGACATGATCAGCCTCGATTCCGATCTCGTCGGCCCGCACGGCTATTCCGCCGACATCTCCCGCAGCTGGATCGCCGGCGGCAAGGCGCCGACCGGAGAGCAGAAGACTCTCTACGGGCTCGCCTTCGAGCAGGTCATGCACAACCAGGCGCTGTTCCGCCCGGGCGTGACCTTCGCAGAGCTTGCCGAAGGAGCCCTGTCGCTGCGGTCGCCGTTCAGCGACTACCAGATTCCCGCGGTCGCCCACGGCGTCGGCCTCGTCAACGAGTATCCCATCGTCCTCCATGCCTCGTGGCACGCCGAGCGCGGGCACGAGGGCGTCGTCGAACCGGGCATGGTGTTCTGCATCGAAAGCTACGCCGGTCGGCCGGGCGGCCGCGAGGGCGTCAAGCTCGAGCAGCAGATTCTCGTCACCGCCAACGGCAGCGAACTTCTCTCGGACATGCCCTTCGAGGCGGCCCTGCTGTGACGCCGCCGACGGCCCGGAGGGCCGGGCGGAACTCGCCTGTCGACATGCGCGGCGACTCAGCGCAAGCGGTGGGCTTCCAGCCTCTTGCCGCCCATGATCCGCCCGTTCCTGATGACGGGATCGACGAGGTCGCGTCCCGCGTTGAAGGGAATGTGCCGGAAATCATCGGCATCGAGGAGATGGAGGTCGCAGGCCTTGCCCACCTCGAGGCTTCCGGCCGCGTGTCCCGGGCCGATGGCGTGAGCGGCGTTGATGGTCGAGGCATTGAACGCCTCGACCGGGCCGAGCTTCATCCCGAGGCACGCCAGGAACATCGACGAGACCGGGGACGTGGGACTGAAGTCCGTGGCCCGCGCGAGAGGAATGCCGGCGTCGGCGTATTGCGGGGCGAGGCGGGAAGGCACACGGCTATCGTCGGGGCCGCGAGGAGATCCGCGATGTCCGCGTCGGTGAGGAAGTTGCAGTGGTCGACCGATACCGCTCCCGGCGACGCGGCCAGTCCCACGCCGCCGGAGTGCCCGAGTTCGTTGCCGTGGACCTTGAGCCGGAATCCGAGGGCCGCGGCCGCTTCGAGGACGCCCTCCTCGCAGAAGATGTCGCAGTCGCCGGCGAGCCACGCGTCGCGAACCGCCGGCAGCATCTCGCTGACGACGAGATCGACATAGCCGTCGGGGTCGTCCGCATGTTCCTGCGGAATGGCGTGCGCTCCCGGGAACGTCGCGACGACGGTGGACGGGACATCGCAGGTCAGGGATTCGATGCATTGCGGCGTGGCGACCTCGGAGCCGGTCGACAGTCCGTATCCGCTCTTGATCTCCACGGTCGTCGAGCTCTGGCGCGTCATCATCGAGAGCATGCGCCGGCGGTGCGCAAAATGGCCCCCCGGGCGCGGCGCGTTTCGCGGACCGTGCGGTAGAGCCCGCCGCCCGACCGAATGGCGAACTCGTCCTCGCGGCTGCCGGCGAAGAGCAGGCGGGTGTGGGGGTCCGCCAGCCCCGGCACCATGACGCGCCGGCCCGCCTCGGCGATCTCGGCATTGGGAGTCGGCTCGATTCCGGCCATGACCTCGCGCTCCGGCCCCGGGGCCACGATCCTGCCGTCGTGCGCCGCGAGCGCCGCATCGGCGATGACGGCCGTCTCGGCCAGCGCCGGCCCGGGAGGTCGCCGCCTCGCGCACGTTGCGAACGACGAGGCCGGCGCGCGTGCTCAGGCGCCGAGCATGGGCATGCGCAGTTCGTGCCGGCGCGCGGCATCCTTCGCCAGCTCGTAGCCGGCATCGGCATGGCGCACGATTCCCATGCCGGGATCCACCGTCAGGCAGCGTTCGATCTTGCGCTCGGCGAGATCGGTGCCGTCGGCGAGCACCACCAGGCCGGCGTGGGTCGCGTAGCCGATGCCGACTCCGCCGCCGTTGTGGACCGCCACGGTGGTGGCGCCGCAGGCGGTGTTGAGCAGGGCATTGAGGATCGGCCAGTCGGCGACCGCGTCGCTGCCGTCCGCCATGCCCTCGGTTTCCCGGTTCGGCGAGGCCACGGAACCGGTATCGAGGTGGTCGCGGCTCATGGCGACGGGTCCGGCGAGCTCGCCCGAGCGCACCATGTCGTTCAGGATCCTGCCGAACCGGGCCCGCTGGCCGTACCCGAGATAGCCCAGTCTCGCCGGCAGCCCCTCGATCGGCTGATGCTTCGAGGCCAGGCGCACCCAGTTGGAAAACACCTCGTCGTCGGCGAACTCCTCGAGGGCCGCCTGTTCGCTCTTGCGCAGATCGCTCTCCTCTCCCGAGAGGCAGATCCAGCGGAACGGACCGCGTCCCACGCAGAAGAGCGGGCGGATGAACGCCTCCACGAACCCCGGGAAGGCGAAGGCGTCCTTGTAGCCGTGGTTGTAGGCCTCCTGGCGGATGTTGTTGCCGTAGTCGAACACCATGGCCCCGCGGCGCTGGTACTCCACCATCGCGCGGACCTGGCGGACCGCGGTGTCGCGGGCCAGTTCGATGTAGCGGGCCGGATCCGAGTGGCGCAGGTCCAGCGCCTCGGCGAGCGTCATGCCGCCCGGCACGTAGCCTTCCAGCATGTCGTGCGCCGATGTCTGGTCCGTCACGATGTCGAAGGCGACGTCCCGTTCCAGGTAGCCGTTGAGCACCTCGGACATGTTGCCCCGCAGCGCGATCGCGCGGGCCTCTCCCTTCGCCGCGCAGGTCCTCGCCCGGTTGAGGGCGTCTTCCGCGTCCCGGGCCACCTCGTGGACAAACCCCAGGTCGAGGCGCCGGGCAATCCTGTCGGGATCGATCTCGACACCGATGCTGACGCCGCCGTTGAGCGTGATGCAGTGGGGCATGATGCCGCTGAACATGCCGAGGCCCCCGGTGATGGTCATCCGGCCCTCGAGGGTGCCGCCGAACTTCATCCTGGCGAGCGTGGCGAAGGTCTCGTAGGTTCCCTGGACGATGCCCTGGGAGCCGATGTTGCACCATGATCCGGCCGTCATCTGGCCGTACATCATGAGCCCCCTGGCCTCGAGTTCGTTGAAGTGCTCCAGGGTGCTCCAGTGGGGCACGAGCATGGCGTTGGAGATCAGGACGCGCGGCGCCCACTCGTGGGTCCGCCAGATGGCGACGGGCTTGCCCGACTGGACGATCAGGGTCTCGTCGCCCTCGAGGGTCTCGAGCATCTCGACGATCCGGTAGTAGGACTCCCAGTCGCGCGCAGCCTTGCCCCGGCCGCCGTAGACGATCAGTCTGCGCCAGTCCTCGGCGACCTCGAGGTTGTTCATCAGCAGGCGGTAGGCGGTTTCCTGGGGCCAGCCCCTGGTGTGGAGTTCCGGGCCCCTGGGTGCCAGAACCGGCGCATTGGGCGCGTGTCGCATGAAGGCCCCCTGTTGCATTGGCCTCGCGCAGGATGTCCGCCCGCAGTCGCGAAGATCAAGGGCAATCGTCAAGGACGGAACGACCGGAGACCGCGATGCCTTTCGTCGTCAGCATGCCTCACACGGGATTCCCTGTACCGGCCGGGACGTGGACCGGCCCTGCGGCTTTCTTCCGGAACCCGGCGCGAGCGTCCCGATTGCCGTACCCTCTGTCCGGGAAGAGCCATGAACCGCGCCGGTGCCGACGTCGGGTCTTGACGAGGTTCCGTTCCTGCGGGACGGCGAGGCCACCGCCCGCGAGGCAGGAGGTGATCAGGTCCGGATCCCGCGGCTCTGGGGGCCAGGCGTTCGAAGGCCGCCCGTCATCATGGTCCCGCGCCGGGTGTTGCCGCGTCACGGTCCGGTATCGTCCGCCAGGGGATCGACCCCGCCGTCAGAAGAGCCATGCCGGCAGGGCGGTGGCCAGGGACGGCACGAACCAGACCGCCGCGACACCGAGAGCCTGAAGGCCGATGAAGGGAAGGACGCCGCCGTAGATCGCACCCGTGGTGACTTCCGGCGGCGCGGCGCCGCGCAGGTAGAACAGGGAGAATCCGAAGGGCGGCGTCAGGAAGCTCGTCTGGAGGTTGATCGCGATCAGGACGGACAGCCATACCGGATCGTGCCCCATGACAATGAGCGCCGGCAGGACGATGGGAAGGAGGATCACCGAGATCTCGACAAAGTCGAGGATGAAGCCGAGGAAGAAGATCAGGATCATGACGAAGACGAGGGCGCCGTCGGCTCCTCCCGGCATGAGCGACAGGAGCTGCTCGATGCGGGCGTCGCCGCCGAGTCCGCGGAACACCAGGGCGAAGACGCTGGCGCCGATGATGGTGCCGAAGATCATGGCGCTGATCGTCAGGGTGCCCGTCGCCGCGTCTCCGAGCCTGCCGGAGCGGCCGGTGACGAGGAGGGAGCGCGCGAGGACGGGAAGGGCGACGGCGGCAAGGACGACGCCCAGAGCGCCGATGATCCAGTCCGATACGTCCAGGTCATGCCGCTGCAGGCGCACGGGCGCCAGCCCGGCGAGGAGAACGAGGGCCGCGAGCGCCGCCCCCGCGGCGAGAATCCACCGCCTGAGCCGCGCGTCGCCGAAGCGGAAGGCCGCCAGCAGGACGGCGCCGACCGCGCCGACCGAGGCTGCCTCGGTGGGGGTCGCGATGCCGCCGAGAATGGATCCCAGCACGGCGACGATGAGCAGGATCGGCGGCAGGAGCACCTTCAGGACGTCCCGCGCCGAGCCCCGCGGCTCGGCGAGCGGCGGGGCCGCCGACGGCCTCAGGAAGGCCGCGGCGAGGATGAAGACGATGTAGAGCGCCACGAGCACCAGTCCGGGAAGGAGAGCGGCGGCAAAGGTCTGGCCGACGCTGATGGTGGAGACCGAGAACTTGCCCTGGGCGAACTGCGCCTGCTGGTAGGCGTTGGACACCACGTCGGAGAGAATGATGAGCAGCGTCGACGGCGGGATGATCTGTCCCAGCGTGCCGGCGGTGGTCACGGTCCCCGCCGCCAGTCTCGTGTCGTAGCCGGCGCGGAGCATCGTCGGCAGGGCGATCAGACCGATCGCGACGACCGTGGCGCCGACGATTCCCGTCGAGGCGGCGAGCAGGGCGCCGACCACGACGACCGAGACTGCAAGGCCGCCGCGCACCGGTCCGAACAGGGCGCCCATCCTCGTCAGCAGGTCTTCGGCGATACGGCTCTTCTCGAGAACGGCGCCCATGAAGACGAACATCGGGATGGCGATCAGCACCGTGTTGGTCATGATGCCGTAGATCCGCTGCGCCAGGGCGCCGAGCAGGCCGCTGTCGAACGCGCCGGTCAGCCAGCCGGCGAGGGCGAAGGCGAACGCCACGCCGAAGAGCGTGAAGGTCACCGGGTAGCCCAGCAGGATCGCGCCGCACAGGGCGGCGACCATGAGGAGGTCGAGGTGCTCCGCGACGTTCATCTCGCCCTCGTCGCCGCGCCCCCGCTACGCAGTCTGACGACGTCGCGCAGGAGGCCCGACAGGCCCTGGAGAAGGAGCAGGAGGCAAAAGGCGGGAATCAGGGATTTCAGCAGGAAGGTCGCCGGGATGCCGCCCACGGAGATCGCGCCGTCGAGGTTCTTCCAGCTGTTCGACACGAACGGCAGCGAGAACCAGGCGATGGCGGCGGCACCGGGCAGCAGGGCGAACGCCGCCCCGAGGCCGTTGAGGCGCGCCCGGCCGCGGGCAGACCAGCGGGAATAGAAGATGTCGACGCGGACATGGCCGTCGACGAGGAGCGTGTATCCCGCTCCGAGCATGAAGATCATGCAGTGAAGATAGAGGACGCCCTCGTCGAGAAAGATGAAGCTGATGCCGAAGACGTAGCGCAGCAGGACGATGACGAACTGCAGGGCCACCATGGCCACGACGAACCACCGCGCGGCGCGGCCCGTCGCCCTGTTGATCCGGTCCAGAAGGTCGGCGAGAGCTTCCATGGCGCCTCGCGACGGCGGCCGGGCGCCGCCCGGCCGCGAAGGTCAGTAGGTATAGTCGAGAGCGCGCGCGTTCATCTGCGCGTTGTCGGCGTGGACCATGTAACCCGCCACGCTCCGCCTGTAGGCAAGGAAGCTCTCGACGATGCGCCTGACCAGTTCGTCCGAATCGTCGCGCAGTTCGGCCATGACCTCTCCGGCGGCGTTGCCCATCGCGACGATCACGCTTTCGGGCAGCATCCGCGTCATCACCCCGTGTTCGGCCACGAGGGTCCCGAGCGCCAGGGCGTGCTTCGTGAGGTACTCGGTCCAGACGTCGTTGTAGAGCGACTTGCACGCGGCCTCGACGGCCAGCTGCAGGCCGGGTTCGAGCTCGTGGTAGGAATCGAGGTTGATGACGCACTCCTCGGCCGACGACGGTTCCCCGACACCGGGCCAGTAGTAGTGCTTCGCGATCTGGTAGAAGCCGAGCGCCGAGTCGGTCCACGGTCCGACGAACTCGCCGGCGTCGAGGGCGCCGGACTGCATCGCCTGGAACATGTCCCTGCCGCCCATGGCCTGGACCGCCATGCCGATCCGCGCGCACATCTCGGAGGCAAGGCCGGTGGTGCGGTAGCGTAACCCGCGCAGGTCGTCGATGGAGGTGATCTCGTTGTGGAACCACCCGGCCCACTGCGGCCCGGAATTGCCGCACAGGAAGGGCTTGAGATTGAAGCGGGCGTAGATCTCGTCATAGAGGGCCTGGCCGCCGCCATGCGCGAGCCAGCCGACCTGCTCGTCGGCGCGAAGACCGAAGGGCTGCGACCCGAAGAGCAGGATACCCTTCGACTTCGAGCCCCAGTAGGCTGGAACGGCATGGTAGAGATCGGCCGTTCCCTCCGACACGGCATCGAACACGCCGCGGCCCGGCACCAGTTCGCCTGCGGAATGGAGTTCGACGGTGAGGCCGCCGCCGCTGAGCGCCGTGATCCTGTCGGCCAGCATCTGTGCGGCGACGCCGGGTCCGGGGAGGTTCCTCGGCCAGGCGGTCACCATGGTCCATTGCCGGGTTCCCTGGGCGACTGCCGGGGCGGCCAGGGGCGCAGTTGCGGCGCCGAGCGCGGCCGCGGCGGTCGCCCGGATGAACTGTCTCCTCTTCATCGTGCCACTCTCCTGCGACGGTACGGGTTGTCTGCGGTCGTTACTGTGGCACAGATGCCGCGGAGCGGCTACCGGCGGGCGATGTCGCGCCACTCCAGGACGCCGCCTGCGGGACCGCACCGGCCGCAGCGACGGTCCTCGATCCTGATGCGGGGGCGCGTGATGAAAAAGAACTCCGCGCCGCAGGATGTGCAGACCCACAGGTACCTGGCCACCGCCTCGCGCGACAGGTAGGGAAACTCGTGGCCGGTCTTCGGGACCGCGCCCAGCGCCGCCATCGTCTTGCGCCACGCCGGCCCGTGAGCGCAGTCCCGGCCCGTGAAGAGGTCGGCGAGGACATGGGCGCACTCGTGGATGAAGGTCTCGTCGCGGTCGCTCTCGCGTCCGGGCCGAAGGAGGAGGGGGTGGAGGCCGATGATCCGGCCGCGTCCGTTGGCGCGTCCGGCACGGGTCGTGTTCCTTCGCATGCGGAAGACATGCGATTCGAGGCAGTCGCGGTAGGCCTTGTCCATGAACGAGGCCCCGGCGAGCCTCGAGTCCAGATCCCAGGCCGCGGAGAGGTCGCGCACCGTGCCGAGCCAGGAGGCGCCGTGCATCAGCGCCTGCCGGACCGTCCCAGGAGATCGCGGGCGATGACGACGTTCTGGATCTCGGTGGTGCCGTCGAGCCATTGCGCCAGGCGCGCCGAGGCGATGTGGCGCGCCAGGGGATGACCGTCATCGACGCGAATGCCGCGGGCGCCCATCACCTGGGCGCAATCGTTGACGGCCTTCCACGCCGCACGCGTTGCGAACTTCTTGGCGTGGGCGCAGGCGATCATGGCGTCGTCGCCTCTCTCGAGGAGGTCGACGGCGTCGCGCGTCAGGAGGCGCGACGCCTGGAGGTCCGTGGCCGCGTCGGCAAGCATCCACTGGATGCCCTGGAAATCGCCCACGGTCCCGCCGAAGACCCTGCGGGAGGTCACCGCATCGAGGGCGTGGCGGAGCGAGGCCTCCATCATGCCGCAGCACATGGCGGCCACCCCGGCCCGGGCGATGTTGATGCCCCGCATCGCGCCCTTGAAGGCTTCGCCCGGCGGGAGGACCATCGCCGAGCGGTCGACCCGCACCGACCGCAGCGTGATGCCGCAGATCCCGGCCGCGTGGCCTCCGAGCAGGTGCCAGGGTCCGCTCCTCTCGACGCCCTCGGATCCCGCCTCGACGAGGAACTCCGCGATTCCGCGCCAGCCGGCGGACTCGTCGGTCTGCGCATAGACCTTGAGGAGACCTGCGGCCACGCCGTTCGTCACCCAGGCCTTCTCGCCGTCGATGATCCAGTCGCCGCCGTCCTCGCGGGCCCGGGTGGCGATCGCCGCGGCATCGCTGCCGGCGCCGGGTTCGGTGAGCAGGAAGGCGCCGATCGTGCGGGCCTCGAGCAGGTCGCCGAGGTAGCGCTCCACGAGATCGCCGCGGCCGGAAGTCGCGAGGCCGGCCGCGACATTGCCATGCACCTTGAGGGCGAAGGCGAATCCGAAGTCCGCGGCGGCCAGCTTCGAGGCCGCCTCAAGCGTGCCGCGAAGGCCGAGGCCCAGGCCGCCCGAGGCCTCGGGCGTCAGCATCCCGGCGAGGCCCAGCCTGCCGGCCTCGCGGAGCGCATCGGCGGGATAGCGCCGGTCGCGCTCCCATGCCGCGGCGTGCTTCACGACGGTGCGGTGGAGGGCGTCCAGCCTGTCCTCGAACGTCGGCTCCATGGTCCAGGCTCTCCCCGTGTCCCCACGCCCGACGCTGGAGCGGCTGCCGGAACTGGCGTCCCCTAGGGGACTCGAACCCCTGTTTTCGGCGTGAGAGGCCGATGTCCTGGGCCACTAGACGAAGGGGACGCGGGCACCGGAACAGGCGGCGACCGTAGGCAGAAATCCGGCCAGGGTCAATCGCCCCCGTGGATTGACAACGCGCCGCGGGACGCCCATTGCGACAAGGGGCTTCGCAGAGGAGAGCGCCGGATGACGCCTGGCGACACGGACTTCACGATCGGCGTGGAGGAGGAGTATCTCCTCGTCCATGCCGGCAGCGGCGAACTCGCGGGAGACGTGCCCGCGACCCTGGTCAGCGAATGCGTCGAGGAGCTCGGCGAGCAGGTGACCACGGAGTTCCTGCGCGCCCAGATCGAGATCGGCACGCGGGTGTGCCGCAGGATCGGCGAGGTGCGCGGCGAGCTCGCCCGGCTGAGGCGGGGCGTGGCGCGCGTCGCCCGCCGCCACGGCCTGGTGCCCGTCGCCTGTTCGACACACCCCTTCGGCGACTGGCGCGAGCAGGACTACACCCACAAGGAGCGCTACGAGGGACTGGCCCGGGACCACCAGGCGGTGGCGAGGAGGCTGCTGATCTGCGGCATGCACGTCCATGTCGGAATCGCCGACGAGGAAGCGCGCATCGACCTGATGAACCAGGCGAAGTACTTCCTTCCCCATCTGCTGTGCCTGACGACCTCGTCGCCGTTCTGGCAGGGCCGCGACACCGGCCTCGATTCCTACCGTCTCACCGTCTTCGGCGGCCTGCCGCGCACCGGCCTGCCCGACAGGCTGCAGAGCTGGTCCGAGTACGAGCGCCTGGTCAGGCACATGACGACCTCCGGCCTGCTGGAAGACGGCACCAAGATCTGGTGGGACCTGCGTCCCAGCGCCCGCTATCCCACCCTCGAGATGCGCATCTGCGATGTCTGTCCGGACATCGAGGACGCCCTCGCCGCGGCGGCCCTCTTCCAGTGCATCGTGCGCATGCTCAACCGCCTGCGCCTCGCCAACCAGTCCTGGCGGGAGTATCCCAACATCCTGATCGCGGAAAACCGCTGGCTGGCGCAGCGCTTCGGCACGAGAAGCGAGCTGGTGGATTTCGGCAAGCGCCAGCTGGTGGCCTATGGCGACCTTCTCGAGGAACTTCTGGTCCTTGTCCGCGAGGATGCGGAGGCCCTCGACTGCGTGGCGGAGGTCGGCCATGCCCGCACCATCGTGGCCAGGGGCACGTCGGCGGACCGCCAGCGGCGCGTCTTCCGCCAGGCGGGCGCTGAGGCCTCGCCCGAGGGAGCCCTCAGGGCCGTGGTCCGCGACATCGCGGAACAGACCGTGGCCGGGACAGACCCTTGACGCGGACGGCGCCGGAGGCCACAACACGCGGGGATCGGGGCGTGGCGCAGTCCGGTAGCGCACCTGCTTTGGGAGCAGGGGGCCGCTGGTTCAAATCCAGCCGCCCCGACCAAGCCTGAAGGCAGCGGAGGCGTGATGGGCGCAAGGATCTATTGTCCCGCCAGGACGGCCATGCAGTCCGGGCGCGCCGGGACGCGGCGCTGGGTTCTCGAGTACGCGGCGTCGTCGGCAAGGCCGGTCGACCCCCTGACGGGCTGGACGGGATCGGCGGACATGATGGCCGACCAGGTGCGGCTGTGGTTCGACTCCCGGGACGAGGCCGTGGCCTATGCGCAACGCCATGGCATCAGCTACCGGGTCAGCGAACGCCGCGCGAGAAAGATCGTCCCGAAGTCCTACGCCGACAACTTCCGCTGGGAGAGACCCGGATGACGGTTGCCTGCGCGCCCTTAGCTCAGCTGGATAGAGCGACGGCCTTCTAAGCCGTAGGTCCCGGGTTCGAATCCTGGAGGGCGCGCCATCTCCTTCGCCGCCGGTTGCGCGTGATGACAAGGTCCGGCGAATGGCCCTACGCTGATCCGTCCTTCAAGCAGGGGATCGGTGCGCCATGACGACATCACGCGTATCCACCGGCCAGGCCGTCCAGCACGGCGCCATGGAGGGAAGCGAGGCTCCGGTCGATCTCGACGAGGTGCGCCGCTACCGTCTCGGCAACATCCAGCGCCAGCTCGAAGCGAGCGATCTCGCCGGCGTCCTGCTCTTCGACCAGCTGAACGTGCGCTATGCCATCGACGCCACAAACATGCAGGTGTGGTGCCTCCACAACGAGGTCCGCTACTGCTTCGTGGCGACGGGCGGTCCCGCGATCCTCTTCGAGTTCGGCCACGGTACCCACCTTGCCGACGGCTATCCGGGGATCGGCGAGCGCCGCCCGGCGCGGGCGGCGACCTACTTCTCCTCGGGCAGCCGCGCTCCCGAACATGCCCGCGAGTTCGCCGGGGAAATCGCCGACCTGGTGCGCCGGCACGGCGGCGGCAACAGGCGGCTCGGCGTCGACCGCATGGGCGCGGACGCCTACCACGCGCTGCTCAACGAGAATCTCGAGATTCACGACGGATTCTCGCTGATGGAAGAGGCGAGGAAGATCAAGTCGCCCGAGGAGATCACCCTGATGCGCTGCGCCATCGAGGCCTCGCAGAAGGGGATCCGGGCGATGCGCGAGTTCATGCGGCCGGGCATCACCGAGAACGCGCTGTGGGCCAGGCTCCACGAGGCGAACATCGCCGAGGGCGGCGAGTGGATCGAAACGCGCCTGCTGTCCTCGGGTCCCAGGACCAATCCCTGGATGCGCGAGTGCTCGATGCGCGTCATCGAAAAGGGCGACATGGTGAGTTTCGACACCGATCTCGTCGGTCCCTACGGCTACTGCTCCGACATTTCGCGGGCCTGGGTGTGCGATGCACGGCCCACCAACGAGCAGCGCCGGCTCTTCATGGCCGCTCTCGAACAGCTGGAGTTCAACAGGGAGCTGCTCAGGCCGGGCCTGTCGTTCCGCGAATGGGCCGAGACGGCGTGGCCCATACCCGACGAGTTCGTGGCCAGCCGCTACGGCGTCATCGCCCATGGCGTGGGGCTGTGCGACGAGTTTCCGGCGGTCGTTCACCCTCAGGATTTCGACGAGCGCGGCTACGACGGGATCATCCATCCGGGCATGGTGCTGTGCGTCGAATCCCTGATCGGAGCCGAGGGCGGCCGCGAGGCCGTCAAGCTCGAGCAGCAGGTCCTCGTCACCGAGACCGGCCACGAGAGGCTCGACACCTATCCCATGGACGAGACCTGGACATGACGCCGCTCCACGGCGAGTTCGGCGTGCGCCTCGACGTCGAGTCGGTGGCCGGTCTCGACATCGGCCTGCTGCGCGGGCTGATCGACAGCCACTCCCTCGTCTACATCCCCGGCGGCGCATCGGGCGACGACGATCACCTGGAACTCACCCGCAGGCTCGGCGAACCCGAGGAGGATCACGTCCTTCTGGGGCGGCAGGGCAGGGTCGGCTGGTTCGGCACGGTGGGCAACGTCCGCCCCGACGGCACGGTGCTCGGCAACGACCACGAGAACACGCTCTTCCAGTCCGGCAACACCATGTGGCACTCGGACTCGTCGTTCCGCGCGGTACCGACATACGTCTCGATCACCTGCGCCTACATCACCCCCGACGAAGGCGGAGAGACCCTGTTCGCCAGCCAGCGGACCGCCTGGGACCGCCTCGAGCCCTCCTTCAGGGAGCGCCTGGAGCCGCTGGTCGTCATCCACGACTACGTCTACTCCCGCTCGAAGGTCGCGCCCGTGGCGCCCTCGCACGCCGCGTCTGTGCCGCCGGTCCGGCAGCGCCTCGTTCGCCGCAACCCCGCGAGCGGCGCAAGGAACCTCTATGTCGGGTCTCACGCCCGCGAGATCGAGGGGTGGCCGTTCTCCGCCGGCAGGGCGCTTCTCGACGACCTCGTCGCCGGGATCACGGCCGACGAGCACGTCTACGTCCATCGCTGGCAGCCGGGGGACCTCCTGATCTGGGACAACCGGTGCCTGCTTCACCGCGGCTCGGGCTACGATGCGGACAGGTTCCGCCGCTACATGCGCCAGACCAGGGTGAGGGGTGCGGGCCCCACCCTGGAGGAATGAAGGGGTCCCTTCAGAGCGCCCGCCTGCGCCGCTCGAACGCGGCCTCGAGATCGCCGATGAGATCGTCGGCGTCCTCGAGCCCGGCATGCAGGCGCAGCAGCCGGCCGTTCCCGGTCCAGGGAACGGCGGTCCGCGACGGCGCCGGATCCACGGGCACCAGGAGGCTTTCGTAGCCGCCCCAGGACCACCCCATGCCGAACAGTTCGAGTCCGTCGAGCATGGCGGCAAGGGCGCTGTCCGGCGTCGGCTCGACGAGCACGCCGAAGAGGCCGCTGGCCCCGGTGAAGTCGCGTTTGAAGAGCGTGTGACCGGGATCGGATTCGAGGGCGGGATGCAGCACCCGCCTCACCTCGGGACGGGTCTCGAGCCAGCGGGCCAGGCGAAGGCCGGTCTCGTGATGGCGGCGCAGCCTGACGGCGATCGTCCGGATGCCGCGCTGGGCCAGGTAGGCGTCATCGGGACCTATGCAGTTGCCGAGCGCAAGGAAGGTGCGCCGCACGCGCTGGCACCAGTCTCCCTTCGCCGCGACAAGTCCGCACATGGCGTCGGAGTGGCCGACGATGTACTTGGTTCCCGCCTGGACGACGATATCGGCGCCCAGATCGAAGGGCTTGAGAAAGTAGCCTCCCGACCAGGTGTTGTCGTTGATCACCACGGCGCCCCGTTCGCGGGCGACCCGCGAGATCGCCGGCAGATCCTGGACCTCGAAAGTGAGCGACCCCGGGCTTTCCGTGTAGACCGCCCGTGTCCGGGGGCGAAAGAGCGCGGCAATCCCCTCGCCGATCCGCGGGTCGTAGAAACTCGCCTCGACGCCGAACTTGCGCAGGATTCCAAGGGCGAAGGTCCGGGTCGGCAGATAGGAGGAATCGGAGATCAGGACATGATCGCCCGCTTCCAGGCAGGCCAGCAGGGCGGTAACGATCGCCGCCTTGCCGGAGCCGGTGGCCACGGCCATGTCGCCTCCCTCGAGTGCGCAGTAGGCATCCTGCAGCGCATGGGTCGTCGGCGTGCCGTTGCGTCCGTAGACGATCTGCCGCGGATCCCTGCCGTCGCCGCCGCGCAGGGCCTCGAGCGACTCGAACAGCACGGTGGAGGCATGGTAGACCGGCGGATTGACGATCCCGTGGTTGCCGTGCGGGTCGCGGCCGGCGGTCACTGCGAGGGTGTCGTCCTTCATCCGTCCCCGTCCTCCCCGGCGTCCTGAAACAGGGCGACATTCGATGCCGGGATGTCGTATGCCCCCTGGAAACGGGACTCCGGAATGAGCCAGGCCTCCTCGCGCCTGGCCACCCTGAACCCCGCCTTCTGGTACATCGCCAGGGCACGCGGGTGGTCGCGAACGTTGGTGTCGACGAGCACCTTGCGGATTCCCGGCCGCCACATGGCATCGATGACCCGGTCGAGGAAGTAGCCGCCGTATCCGCGGCCGATGAACTCCGGCAGAAAACCGAAGAGCTGGAGTTCGGCAAACCCCTTGTGGCGGAAGTCCATTTCGGCGAAGCCCGCCGGGACGCCGCCCACCCACAACACGACGATCTCGACGTCCGCATGGTGGATCACCCGCAGCAATTCCTCATCGGGCCAGACCAGGCGGTCGGTCCAGTTCCAGTCCCTGCCGACGCTGCGGTAGAGCCACAGATAGAAGGAACGCGGCGGCTGTTCGGCGCGCAGGATGGCAAGCCTGCCCGCCGGCGCCGGCCGCGGGGGCCGCGTCGGCCGCGCGGTCATCTCGAGATACGTGATCACCGTTTCGAGCGTGCGGTGAGCGTCGCGTCCGAAGGCCCGGGTCACCTCAGTCCGGTCCCGTCGCCACGGGCGTGTCCGCGGCGCCGCCCCACTCCGTCCACGAGCCGTCGTAGACGGCGACGTTCGAAATCCCGGCGCACTCGAGGGCAAGCGCCAGGAAACAGGCGCTGATGCCCGAGCCGCAGGTGGTGACGATCGGCCGGGAGGGATCGACGCCGGCGGCGCGGAAGGCCCCGAGGATGGCGTCCGCCTCCATCACCGTGCCGTCGTGGGCAATGAGCGACGTGAAGGGAAGGTTCCGGCTGCCGGGAATGTGGCCCGAGCGCAGTCCCGCCCGGAACTCCGGTTCCTGGCCGGTGAAGCGTCCCCGGCTGCGGGCGTCGACCACCTGTTCCCGGCCGCCGGCGAGGTTGGCCGTCATCTGGGCGAGATCGCGCACGAGGAACGTGTTCATGCGCGGCGTGAAGTGGCGCTCGCGGGGGCTCACCGGATCGTCGTCGACCGGACGGCCCTCGGCCATCCACCTCGCGAGTCCGCCGTCGAGAACCTGGACGTCGGCATGGCCGAAGGCGCGGAACATCCACCACACCCTCGCGGCGGCCATCATGTTGCCGCCGTCGTAGACCACGATCCTGATGCCGTCGCCGAGGCCCAGGGCGCGCACCCTGCTGGAAAACCCGGCCGGCGGGGGCAGCATGTGGGGGAGGTCGACCGAGTGGTCGGCGATCTCGTCGATATCGAAGAACACCGCGCCGGGGATGTGGCGCTCGCGGTACTCGGCCCGCGGGTCGCGGCCGTCCGCCGGCAGGTACCAGGAACCGTCGACGACGCGCACGTCCGGCGCGTCGAGAAGGCGCGCCAGGGCCGCGGTGCCGATGAGGGAGGGAGCGCCGGTCAACCGCCGAAGACCACGTTGATGCGGCGATTGTGCCGGCCCTTGTTCTCCACCTTGGCCACCGTGATGCCGGCAAGTTCCGAGGTCCGCATGACATGGGTCCCGCCGCACGGCTGGAGATCGAGGCCCTCGATCTCCAGCAGTCTGACCATGCCCGTCCCGCGCGGAGGCTTCACGGTCATGGTGCGAATGAGCTCGGGCCGGCGGTCGAGTTCCTCGTCCGAGATCCAGCGGGAAAGGACGGGGTGGTCCGCCTCGGCTATCGCCGCGAGCCGTGCCGTGATGTCGTCCTTGGTCATGTCCGGGTCGGGCCAGTTGAGATCGATGCGGCTCTTCTGCTGGCCGACCGCCGCGCCGGTGATCTCGGCGTCGACGATGGCGCACAGCGCATGGAGTGCGGTGTGCATGCGCATGTGCCGGTAGCGGCGGTCCCAGTCGATCCGCGCCGTCACCCGAGTGCCCGGTCCGGGGAGCGTCGCGTCGGCAGCGGTGACATGGACGACATCGTCGGGCCCGCTGCCCTTCACCGTGTCGGCGATCGCGATCCTCGTGCCGTCCGCGAGTTCGAGGTGGCCCGTGTCTCCGGGCTGTCCGCCGCCGTTGGGGTAGAAGACCGTCCTGTCGAGGCGCAGCCGGCCGTGTCCGGCCCACGCGACCGCGGCCTGGCAGCTCTTCAGGTAGGCGTCGTCGCGAAACAGGAGTTCCATGTCAGGCCATCCACGGCGGTGGCGGCAGATTGCGTTCCTTGAGGAAGGCGGGATTGAAGATCTTGCTCTGGTAGCGCGTGCCGAAGTCGCAGAGCACGGTCACGACGGTATGGCCCGGCCCGAGCTGGCGCGCGATCTTCATGGCGCCGGCGACATTGATGCCCGTCGAGCCGCCGATGCACAGGCCTTCGGCGAGGAGGAGGTCGAAGATCACCTCGAGCATCTCGACATCGCTCACCTGGACCGACACGTCGATCGGCGCATCCTCGAGGTTCCTCGTGACGCGTCCCTGGCCGATGCCCTCGGAGATGGAGCTCCCCTCCGAGACGAGTTCGCCGGTCTGGATCCAGCTGTGCATGCACGATCCGAAGGGATCCGCCAGGCCGATGACGATGTCGGGCCTGCGTTCCTTGAGAAAGATGCCGACGCCGGCGATGGTTCCTCCCGTGCCGACGGACGAGACGAAGGCGTCCACCTTGCCGTCCGTCTGCCGCCAGATCTCGGGACCGGTGGTCTCGACATGGGCCTGGCGGTTGGCGACGTTGTCGAACTGGTTGGCCCAGACCGCGCCCCTGGGCTCGCTTGCGGCGAGTTCCAGTGCGATGCGTTCCGAGGTCCTGATGTAGTTCGCGGGATCCCGGTAGGGCTTGGCGGGAGTCAGGCGGAGATCGGCGCCCAGCGAACGCAGGACATCCTTCTTCTCCTTGCTCTGGGTCTCCGGCATGACGATGACGCAGCGGTAGCCCAGGGCGTTGCCGACGGTGCACAGTCCGATGCCGGTGTTGCCGGCCGTGCCCTCGACGATCACGCCGCCGGGCCGAAGCGCACCCTTCGCCTCGGCGTCCCGGATGATCCACAGGGCGGCACGGTCCTTCACCGACTGACCGGGATTGAGGAACTCGCACTTCGCCAGGATATCGCAACCGGTCTTCTCCGACGGCCCCTTGAGACGCAGGAGAGGCGTGTTGCCCACGAGGGAGACGAGGCTGTCGTGGAAGGCCATGAACCGATTCCGAAGGACGGCCGGCACTCTATGGGGCCGGAGAACGGCGATCAAGGGCGTGCGCCGCGCCGCTCCTGATCTCCACCTCGACGAAGACGAAATCATGGTCGTTGGCATTGACGACGTTGTGCTCGACTCCGGCCTTGCGGGCATAGGCGCGGCCCTCGACGAGATCGGCATGGTGATCGCCGTCGGGCGTCTCGAGGCGCAGCCTGCCGTTCGTCAGGGGCACCACCACATAGTCCATGGCGTGGACGTGCCAGCCGGTCTCCGCGCCCGGCGCGAAACTCCATCTCGTGACCCGCGCGAAGTCGTTGTCGACCTCGACCGTCGCCACCGCCCTCGTCCTCATCGGCCGCCCCTTCTCGTCCATGGCGGGTTCATATCCGCCCGCCGTCAAGCTTGTCCACCGCACGGTGGGGTGTGTATCCTGCCCGCCGCCGCCATACGGGCGGACAGGGGAGCCGTGCATCGACGCGTGGCAGGGTTCCCGGCGCCGGCAGGTCACGCAACGCAGGAGTCCCAGCAGATGAGACGCAACTTCCAGGTCGATGTCGAGGCCCTGATGGCCAAGGACAAGGCGCACACCATGCATCCGTGGCACGAGTTCGGGCGTCAGGACCACATGATCCTGGCGGATTCCGAGGGAATCTACGTCTATGACGGCGTCGGCAACCGCTACATCGACGGCATCGGAGGCATGTGGGCGGTGCAGCTCGGCTACGGCAACGAGGAAATGGCGCAGGCCATCTCGGACCAGGTCCGCAGCATGGTCTACTACTCGCCCTGGTCCATGGCGACGCCGCCGCACGCGGAACTCTCGGCGAAGCTCGCGACCCTCACGCCGGGGGACCTCAACCGGTTCTTCTATTCGACCGGCGGCTCGACGGCCAACGACGCGGCGATCCGCTTCGTCCACTACTACTGGAACGTGGTCGGAGAGCCTTCGAGGAAGACCATCCTCACGCGCGACGACGCCTATCACGGCAGCACCTATCTCGCCGACTCGCTGTGCGGCAAGCCGGGCAACGACACGCGCATGGAGGTGGTCACGGAGTGGATCACGCACCTGTCCTCGCCCAATCCCTACCGCAAGCCGGAGGGTATGAGCGACGACGCGTTCAGGGACTACCTGATCGAGGAGATGGAGACCAGGATCAACGAGATCGGCCCGGAGAACGTCGCCGCCTTCATCGCCGAGCCGGTCTTGGCGTCCGGCGGCGTGATCGTGCCGCCGGCCGGCTACCAGAAGGCCTGCCTCGAGACCTGCCGCAAGTACGGCATCCTCTACGTCTCCGACGAGGTGGTGACCGGATTCGGACGCATGGGGCACTTCTTCTCCTCGGAGCCTGTGTTCGACATCGTTCCCGACATCATCACCGCGGCCAAGGGGTTCACGTCGGGATACATTCCGGCCGGCCTCACGGCGATTTCCGAGAAGCTCCACCAGGACGTCATCGAGCGGGGCGGGGAGTCTCCCACGTTCTCCATGGGGTTCACCTATTCCGGCCACCCCGTCGCCATGGCTGCCGCGCTCAAGAACATCGAGATCATGGAGCGCGACGACATCATGGGTCACGCCCGCCGCACGGGGGACTACTTCCAGGAGCGCCTGCGGTCGCTGTCGGACCTGCCGATGGTCGGCGACGTCCGCGGCGTCGGGCTCATGGGCTGCATCGAGTGCGTCGAGAGCAAGGCCACGAAGAAGGCGTTCGACGAGAACCTCGGCGTCGGCAAGAAGATCGACGACAAGTGCCAGGAGTACGGTCTGATCCTGCGGCCGATGTGGCACCTTTGCGTCTTCTCGCCGCCGATCATCATCAGCCGCGCGCAGGTCGACGACATGGTCTCGATCATGGAGCGGGCCATCCGGGAGGTGGCCGACGACATGGTCCGCGACGGTTCCTGGTCGGGACGCGACTGACGCGACGCCACCCTGTCCCGGGGCACCGGTCCCGGTTCTTCAAGGCATGCCGCGGGTGCGGTAGAGACGATGCCCATGGTTTCCATCCGGTCGGTCGCTCCTTGCGCCGTGTCCTGCGATCATTGCGTTCCTCCCGAGTTCCACCGGCCCTCGACATGCCGAGACCGCATGCGTACGCGGCACGGCATGCATGGATGTTCGATGTTGCGAGATCGCCTCGACGCCGCTGTCCCGGCGGGGAGGAGACGACACCATGGATGCGAGGGATCCGGGATCACGGCTGCGCACGGCGCGCGAGGCCCGCGGCCTCAGCCGGCACGCCGCAGCGCAGACGCTCGGGCTTGCCCGCACCGCCGTCACCCGGCTCGAAGCCGGCAGCCGGTCCGTATCGACCCTCGAGCTGACCCGCCTTGCCGATCTCTGTCCCTGTACGGCCGCCAGCCTCCTGCATGAAGGCCCCGCAGACGAGGGCAGGGGTCACCGATGCGTCCGTCCTTATCGATTCGGGATGACTCCGGAGGTTCGGACAGATCACCGGGAAACAGGCACCCTTGCCGCCAGCATCCAAACGGATGTCATCCTGCTTTCGCAGGAACGCATCGGCATGATGGCGGGTTCCGAACCCGCTGTGTTCCCGGCCAGTGCCGGCGGTGTCGACACGGTTCTCGTCGCGGTGCGGATTCCCAAGCGTGGCGGCGGACTCGTCGGAAATGATCGGATCGCCACGAAGTGCGATCCGGACAGAACCCGCAAACGGGTCCGGGCCCGGACGGTGGAGGGGACCCGGCCGCAGCGGGCCAGGGGACCGGCAAGTGAGACCGTCGACGGTTCCATGTCGGGGGTCACGGCCGCCTCCGGTGGACGCCGCGAATCCCGGCGGTATGCTCGTCATGGCCACAAGGTGAGGCGCACTGCCCACGGATCGAAGCGAGCGATCGATGCATACGCCGAGGCATACCCTGACACGGATCGTGTCGATCGCCGTTCTCGGAATAGTGACCGGCGCACTCGCGGCCCTGGCTGCGATCGGTTTCGTGGAACTGGTGGCCGCCCTGAACGAGCTCCTTCTCATCTCGCCCCGCAGCCGCTTCATGACGGACAACGCCGAGTGGCTGCTGGTCGCCACGGTGTGCGTGCCGGCGGCAGGCGGACTGATCGTCGGCCTCATTCACCGCTCGATTCCGGAGCGGCGTCCCCACGGACCGCCCGATGTCATCCGCGCCGTTCAGAGCCTGGAGCCCCGCATGCCCGCGCGCGCCGGTTTTCTCTCCGCGGCGGCCAGCGTGGTGTCCCTCGGGGCCGGAGCCTCGGTCGGTCAGTACGGTCCGCTCGTGCATCTCGGCGCGACCCTGGGATCGCTGATTTCGGGCGCCGGCCGAAACACCCGGTGGATGGCGACGGTCGGCGTGGGCTGCGGCGTCGCCGCCGCGATCTCGACCGCCTTCAACGCCCCCATCGCAGGCATCGTCTTTGCCCACGAAGTGATCCTGCGTCACTATTCGCTGAGGGCGTTCGCGCCGATCACGGTCGCCGCGACGATCGGCTACGTGGTCGCCAATGTCGTGTTCGAGCGCCCGCCGCTGTTCCGCGTCGAGACCATCGCCACGAGCTCCGCCCAGGAGTTCATCGGCTTCGTCGTCATCGGGGTATGCGGCGCCCTGGTCGCCGTGCTCTACATGCGCGCCATCCTCCTGTCCGCCCGGCTGGCCCGGAAGGTGCCCCTCCCGGACTACCTCAAGCCGATGCTGGCCGGGGCGCTCCTCGGGCTCGCCGCCATCTGGATCCCCGACATCCTCGGCATCGGCAAGGAGACGCTGAGGTTCGCGGTCATCGACCACGCCTTCGCATCCCCGGAGCTGCTGCTCCTTCTCGTCGCGAAGATTCTGGCGACCGCGCTTTGCATCGGGTTCGGGTTCGCGGGCGGAGTGTTCAGCCCGGCCCTGCTGATCGGCGTCCTCTTCGGGGCGCTGGCGGGGAACGGTGCGGAACTGGTGTTCGGCGAACTGCGTTCGGAGATCGCGGTCTATGCCGTCTGCGGCATGGTCGCCGTGACGAGCGCGGTCATCGGGGCGCCGCTGACGACGATCCTGATCGTCTTCGAACTGACCCGCAACTACGACCTGGCGACGGCCGCGATGGTCAGCGTCGTCTTCTCGAACCTGGTCTCGTACCGCATCTTCGGCCGCTCCCTGTTCGACGTGCAGCTCCGGATGCGGGGCTTCGACCTCGCGGAGGGCCGGGACAGGGCGGTCCTCGACCGCAGCCCGATCGAACGCTACATCAGCCAGGACTACACCGCGCTGGCGCCCGGGACACCGCTGGGCGAGGCGAGAGCGCGCCTGCTGGAGGCGCGCAGGCATGAGGGATACGTGGTCGATCGCAACGGCGTCTATCTCGGCACGGTAACGCTCGAAGGGATCGTGGCATGCGGGGACGCCGGTGTTCCCGGGGAGCAGGCCACGGCGGCGCAGCTCGCCAAACCGGAAGCCCTGATCCTCACCGAGGAGACGACGATCTGGCACGCGATGGAACAGATGGGCGACTTCGTCGGGGAGAGCATCCCGGTGGTCGAGCATGGCGGCGCAGGCCGCATGCTGGGCGTCGTGTTCGAGGCGGCCATCGTCAAGGCCTATCTCGACACCACGAACGACATCCGCAGGGAGGAGAACGCCGGCGCCTAGGCGCCCGGCCGCAGCCATGACAACCGCGAAGGACAACCCCGTTCCACGGCCGGCGGGCCGTCTGGCCGCGCTGCTGATCGCCGCCTTGTGCCTCGCCGGGGCGGGGTCGCAGGCGGCGTCCGAAGAACAGGAGCGGGTCATCACGGTGGCGACCTGGGGCGGGTCCTATGAACGCAGCCAGGTCATGGCCTACTTCGAACCGTTCACGCAGGCAACGGGTATCCGGATCAGGATCGAGCGCTACGACGGCGGGCTCGCCGAGCTTCGCCGGCAGCTGGACGCCGGCGACATCGCCTGGGACGTCGTGGACATGACCATGGCCGACAACCGCGCCGCCTGCCGCCTGGGACTGCTGGAGCCTATCGATCATTCGATGCTCCAGCCCGGGCTCGACGGCGTCCCGGCCCACCGGGATTTCGTCGACGGCGCGCTGACCGAGTGCGGGGTTTCGCAGATCGTCTATGCCATGGTGGCGGCCTACAACCGCGACGCCTTTCCCGGGGAGCGGCCGACGCGTATCGCCGATCTGTTCGACCTGCAGCGGTTCCCGGGAAAGAGGGCGCTCCAGAGGGTTCCCGAAGCGAATCTCGAATGGTCGCTCGCGTCCTACGGGGTGCCGCGCGAGGACCTCTACGGGTTGCTGAGCACCGAGCGCGGCCTTCGGCTCGCCTTCGAGAGGCTCGACCAGATCCGCGACCACGTGATCTGGTGGACCTCCACGGACGAGCCCGTGGAGCTTCTTCTCTCGGGCAAGGCCGCGATCGCATCGCAGTACAACGGACGCCTCTTCGATGCGGCGGTCATTCATGGCCATCCCATCGAGATCATCTGGGACGCCCAGCTCTACGAGCTTGGAACATGGGGCGTTCCCAGAGGCACGCCGCGCCTCGGCGACGCTCTCGAGTTCATCCGCTTCGCCACCGGCACGCGCCCCCTCGCGGACCAGTCCAGCTACATCTCCTACGGACCGGCGCGCCGGTCGTCGATGAAGCTCGTGGCGACGCACGCCGAAACCGGCGTGGACATGCGGCCCCACCTGCCGACCAGTCCGTCGAACTTCAGGACCGCGATCCTGAAGGACGCCGAGTGGTACGCCAGCCTTCATGACCGCATCAAGTCACGCTTCGACGCATGGCTCGGCGAGTAGCGGACGGGTTCTCGGCCCATCCAGGTTATCCTCATTGATCGGCTCCGGCTGTCACAGGAACCGGGAGAACGCTCCGTCACCAACTTCCGGGCACGCAGGCAGGTTCCGGACGGGAAGCGCTTCCCGGTCCCTTGCCGACAGGAGCGCAGAGCGCCTGGTAGACGGCCACGGCCCGCAGGAAATCGTCCTCGCCGTCCTTCGAATCACCACCGTCAACCGAGCCGGGCCGCACGGGTCACGCCATCCTTCTTCCGTTTGCCGAGGCCGAGCCCCATACAGATGTTCCGGTGGCGGACGCTGCTGTCGAAATCGGTGCGGTCGCTCCGGGCCGGATGCTCAGTCGGCATGAACAACCGTGCGCGCGGTAGTTTCGGGCAGCCTCAAGTGCGCGCGGGGTCGGGGCAGGCGGGGTGTCGAGGGCCTCGGCGAATCTCCCGGCGTCCTCCGGTGTCAGAGTATGCCGGGACTGCCGGTCGAGCACACGCCTGGCCTCGCGCTCGATCGCGACACGCAGGAACACCGATTTGTCCACGCCCAGCGCAAGCGCGGCACGGTCGATCAGGCTTGCCAGTCGATCGTCGTGGCGAATCCGGGTTGTCCTGGCCTGACGGGCCGGGGTGCCTGATTCGGTATAGAGGTTCAGCATGTCCGCTTCCTGGGGATGCCGCAGAATGTAGCGCTGTTTGCACCGCATGTCAGATCCGGATCGGAGGTGCGGTCTTCCAGGAGGCGTGAACATCAAACGCCGCACCGGCCCGGCCTGCTGCTCGGTATCGCATGGCCGTGCCGAACGACACTCAGGCGGCGATCAGACGATCCAGAATCAGATCCCCGAGGGCGGTCTCTTGCTTGCAGCGTGATTCGGTGACGTCGAGCGTTGCCACTAACAGGGTCTCCGGCGCATTCGGTTCTGCGATCGAATACCGCTTCCGGATTGGGTCATGCCGCAGCCCACCGTGATGGGGGTAGAGCAGCACGACATGGGGACAGTCGTAGAGCCGGCCGTAGGCCATCAACTGGTAGACGTCGGCTTGGCTGACTCCCTGCTTGGGATCCTCGATCCGCGGCGTCATGCGCTTCCACTTCGTGTCGATAATGAGGACGGCGTGGTCGCCCCGACAAACGATCAAATCGGGACGTGTCCGGAACCTCCCTGTCTCTCCCTCGAAGAGGCAGTCGTGGTGCCCGCCTTGCGTCGCAACACGCAGGTCGGTGTTCGCGAGCGCGCGGTCTACGAGCCGCGCCACATATTCCTCGAAGAGGACGTTCATCTCGAACAGAAGGGCGATACCATCTGTGGTGCCGGTGCTCGTGCGCTGGTGGCGGTCGCCCAGAAAGAGGCGCGCAAGAGTCAGGAGCTCTCGCCATCGCGTGTTCGTGCGGTCAAGCACGATGAGGTCCCAGCGCAAGGCGCCCGGGGACACCTCAGAAATGTCCGCGTAGGCGAAGCTCAGTGCCCGCAGGGCGCGCCTGTTGTCCGGTGCCCGGGCGAGGCGGGAGAGTTTGGAAACCGTCGCCCGCATGACCTGATTGAGAGCAATGTCGGGTGTGCGTGCGTCGAACCGGCAGGCCAGCTTCTGCGGCGAAACTGCAAGGGTCGAGAATTGCCGCGTCACATCGAGGCGCCCGCGCAGGGCAGGGAGGTCGTCTTCCTGTTCGGTATACTGCTGCGGCATGCCCTGACGCACTGCGTCGGTGAGCCTGCCGCAGAAGAGCCGGATCAGCAGCTCCAGGATCGTGTCGCGTTGCCAGCCGAGCTTTGTCATGGCTCTGGCATCGATGCGGATGTCCCTTGCAACGGCCAGCATGTGGATCAGTCGACTGCGCAGCGTGGCATCATCCACTTGGCTTTCGCCCGCGCTTTCAATCTTCGGCAGAATCTCGAGCTGGCAATCGGGCGTGGCGATGACCCCCACCACGCCACGGGCGCGCAGCCCCTTTCGGCCGTGTTCCAGCACACCTTCGCCGCCGCGTCCCGAGAAGTCGGAAGCCCGCGCCTCGGCCGCGATCCGGTCCGCGTGGGGCTCGGGAATCTCGGCTTCGCCGGGGCCATAGCCGATGCGCCCCCATTCGCGGACGGTACGGCGGATCATTCCTCGGTCAGCCGCGCGTAATCGAAGCCTTCTTCGCTTGAGCGGACCTCCCAGCGGAAGCGGGGCTGGGCGTCGCCGTCTTCGAGCCCCGGGGGCGCCTTGAGCGAGTAGCGTTTGAGGAAGCCCGATCCATCATCCGAGGCTGCGTCGCCCAGTACGGCGGCGATTTTCTCCCAATCCTCGAAGAAGTACTCGGCCAGCAGCGGGATCACCTTGTCCCGCATGACAGCGTCCAATTCGGGGCGCGATGCGCAATCCATGAAATAGGCATGTCCGATCTGGTGTTCGCGGTCGTAGAGGTATTCGATCCGCTCGTTGATCGAGGCAAGGATCCGCGGCAGGTCGAGCCCGCATGTCTCGGCAGCGTCGGCCAGCAGGGATGGATCGGGCATCATCTCACGGAAGGTGAAGCGCCGGCGCAGCGCCGTATCGAGCAGAGCGATCGATCGGTCGGCGGTGTTCATCGTGCCCAGGAGGTGCAGGTTCGAGGGTACGCCGAAGGCGATGCCGGAATAGGGCAGGCGGACCGTCAGCGCGTTCGGCTGGCCCAGGCGCTTGTCCGGTTCGATGAGCGTGATCAGCTCTCCGAAGACCTTCGAGATGTTGGCGCGATTGATCTCGTCTATGATCAGAACGAAGGGTTCCGGCTTGGCAGTGCTGTCCGCGTATTGACTGTTGAGGTAGCGCTCGAGCGCGGGGACTTTGAGCTCTTTGGGAAACAGCGCGTAGATCGTCTTCCGCGTGAAGCGTCGCGTGTAGATCTCTCTAACGGGCGCGCCCTCCCGTTCCACCCAGTGCCACCGCACGGCGCGCCGGTGGGCGTAGTGATCCTCTGGCCGGGGGTGGTACTCGTAGTCGCCGATGAATTCACCGATTGCCCGGAACAACGAGTTGCCTTTCGACACGATCACGATGTCTCCCTTGCGCACCCAGTTGCGGAAGATGAACGGCATCTGGACCCGTCCGGACAGGGCATTGACATCGGTGTGGCCCCTGGACTTGCAGGCCTCGATGATCGCTTCCCGATCGACGTACCTGGCGTCGCTCCAATCGATGTCTTCGTATCCGAGCAGCGCGTAGCCGCCAGCGACGGCTTCTTCGAAGAGAGACGCGTCGTCGGCGTTGCTTGCCTCGCCGATCGACATCTTGAACACCTGGCGGTCTGCGACGGTGATCGCGTCGCCCCGCCCTGTCTCGGCACGTTTCGCGATGCGCCGGAAAATGCCGGGTACGGTTTCCAAACGAAATCCGGCGGACGGGGTGTCGCCGTCTTCGTCCGATTCGGTCGTCGGTTGGCGGCCTTCCACGAAGTCCTCGTAGGACATCGACTGGTGAAAGGTGACGAACTCGATGCGTCCCGCCTCGAGGAGAGCTTGGTAAGTCCGCATCAGGGTCTCGCGCTCCTCGGGCACGGTCTCGCCGCAGAGCCTGACGGCCTCCTCGGCGGCAGAATACGTCTTGCCGGTGCCGGGTGGGCCGTAGAGGATGAGGTTCACGGGGGATATCGGCATGGGCTTTTCTCGGCTTTCGACCGTGTCGGGGGAAGGGTCTCCATCAGGCGGCTCGATGGCGGTCTCGTCGAGGACGATCCAGAGGAATCCCTGCACGTCCAGCCAGTCCTGCGGCTGCCACTGCCATTCGTCGCGCATGACTCGGAAGAGTTCAGAGAAGACTCCTGCGAATCGACGATAATCCAGTATCGCGTCGGCCTTGGCTTTGACGAACAGCTTCTCTCCCGTGAGCTTGTCCCAGGCTTCGTTGATACGTCGGATCTTGACGGGAGCCGCTTCGTGAGGTCGCACCATGGACCGCGCGGAAAACACGATGTTGAGGCGCTCTCCATAGGTCAGAGACGCAGCGCCTCGCGCTTTCAGGGCGCTGAGCGCATCGAGCGCCTCTGACAGGGCCTCCTCCGGCGCCTGGTCGGACCGTACCAGTCGCCCGATAACCACATGAAGTTCGCGGAGCAGCCCGGAATCCTGCTTGGCGATGCTGTCCTCCGTCTGCCATCGCACGAACGGGCTGGATGCGGTCTTCAGTATCTCGTAGACGGCTTTTCCGAGAGCTTGATTGTCTCCGCCTTCCTCAAGGGCGGCCCGGACCCGCTCCGAAGCCTCCGTTTTGAAGGCTTTCTCATCCCTGGCCCATCCCGTTCCGGGATTGATGAAGCTTTTGAAGTCCGGGCAGAGGGCGCAGAATCGATCACGCAACCGGTCGAGGGCCGGCCTGTCGATCCGATGGCCACCCTGCTCAAGCGAGGTATCGGGCGAGTTGTCCATTGCTGCAAGCCTTGCCGTGACTGGTGAACGAAGGCCGGGAATCAGGGCCCTGTGCGGGTGCCGATGGCTGCCATCGGCAGCGGAGGGGATGTCTCGCCGGCGGCGTGGCGGGTCATGGTGAAGGGGGCGTCGAGCGCGCGGCCGGCGGCGGCGGCGAGGCGCTCGATGCGCTCCGGGGAGGCGAGCGCGGCGTCGTGCCCGATCTCCAGGTGGAAGCCGCGGCCGTCGAAGGTCAGCGGGGTGGAGGCGAGGACGTCGCCGCGTCCGGCGCTGAGCGCGAAGGCGAGGCGCAGCATCCTGCCCATGACCACGGCCTCCGCGGCGGTCTCCGGCTCGAGCAGGCGGTGGCATATCCCGGCCTCGTCGGCGCCCGACGAGCCGCCGTAGCGCGCGTAGAGCGCCAGCGACAGCCACGCCCGCTCGGTGTGATCGAGCACCGACCAGGGCATGTGCAGGATCCGGGAAAGCGAGCGCTGGGCGCGGTACTCCGGGTGTTCCCGCCAGCCGGTGTCCGCGAGGATCGAGGCGGCGCGGACCAGCCGCTCGCCGGCGTGCGAGAAGCGCGCCGAGACGGGTTTCAGCCACTGCCCCAGCGCGGCCGAGCAGTCGGCGAAGCGGCGGTGCCGGGAGGCGAGCTCGCGGCACGCGGCGAGCAGGGGGTCCTCGGCCCGGGTCAGCGGGTCGAGCATGGTGTAGTGGTGCCCCTCGCGCAGGCCGTGGGCCGAAAAGACGACGGCCGCGGGCTTGAGACGGCGCATCGCGTGATCGAGCACCCGGGCTCCCCAGGGAAGGGTCGCGGCACGCCGCTTCGAGACCGCGCGGATTCTCGAGATCGTCTCGTGGCTCAGGTTCTCCAGCACCCTCGCGAACTCGCGCGTCTCGCCCCTCGTCATGGCGTAGCCGTGGACGATCCTCAAGGGGTGGTCGTGCTGCTCCATGTGGAGGCGGGCGATCGCCCGCCACGATCCTCCCACGGCGTGAAAGGGCTGGCGTCTCCAGGCGCCGAGCCACGGGACCTGCTCGAAGGCCTCGGCGATCGGATTCTCGGCGCTTGCGGGGGCCGCGCCCCACCGTTCCCTCATCCGCAAGGGACCGACGCCGAGGGTCGAGCGCTCGACGATGGCCCCGTCGCGCAGCGCGACGAGTTCGAGACTGCCTCCGCCGAGGTCGCCGACGACCCCGGTCAGCCCGGGGAGCGCGGAGATGACGCCCGATGCCGACAGCCGCGCCTCCTCGTTGCCGGTGAGGATCGTCACGCCGCAGCCGGTGCCGCTCTCGATGGCGCGGCACAGATCGGCCCCGTTCGCCGCGTCCCGCACCGCCGCCGTGGCGTAGAGGGCGAGATCCGCGACCGGGACGCTGCGGGCGATGCGCACCAGGGCATCGACGACCTCGAGGGCGTGCCGGCCGGCTTCCGCGCCGAGGTGGCCGTGGCGTTCGACATCGGTGCCCAGGCCGACGACCGCCTTGTGGTTGATGATGGGAAGGGGCGCCCGGTTCAGGCCGTCGAAGACGACGAGGCGTATCGAGTTCGAGCCGATGTCGATGACGCCGGTCCGCATGGCCGGCGCCGCGGATTCCGGATCGCTCATTCCGCAGCGAAGGCCGTCACGTTGCCCCGCTGGATCTGCTTCTGCAGCGCGCTTCCCCGGCCCGAGAGGCTGGGATTGGTCATGAAGAAACGATGGGCGGAGAAGGCGTTGCCGGCGTGGGGCAGCCGCGTGTAGGTGCCATCGCTGCCGAGGGTCCACGACTGTTCGATGTCGCGCAGGTTGGCCACCATGATCTGGTCGAGGATCTGCCGGTGGACCGTCGCATTGAGGATCGGAACGAGGGTCTCGACACGGTAGTCGATGTTGCGCGGCATCCAGTCCGCCGACGACAGGAAGACCCGGGTGGCAGGCGAGGGCAGCGACTCGCCGTCGGCGAAGCAGTAGATGCGGCTGTGCTCGAGGAAGCGCCCGACGAGACTCTTCACGCGGATGTTGTCCGAGAGGCCGGGCACACCCGGCCGCAGGCAGCAGATGCCGCGCACCACGAGGTCGACCTCGACGCCGGTGGCCGACGCCCGGTAGAGGCTGTCGATGAGCTCCGCGTCGACGATGGCGTTCATCTTGGCCCAGATGGCCGCGGGCTTGCCGGCAAGGGCGTTGGCCGTCTCGCGCTCGATCAGCTCGCACAGCCGCTCGCGCATGTTGCGCGGCGACATGGCGACGGTCTCCAGGTTGCGCGGGCGGATGTAGCCGGTCAGGAAGTTGAAGATCCTGTTGGCGTCGCGGCACAGGACCGGCGACGCCGTGAACAGGGAGAGATCGGTGTAGATCTTCGCGGTGATCGGGTGGTAGTTGCCGGTGCCGAAGTGGACATAGCTCACGAGTGTCGAGTACTCGCGGCGCACGACGAGCGAGATCTTCGCATGGGTCTTCAGATCGACGATGCCGTAGACGATCTGCGCGCCGGCGCGCTCGAGGTCCCGCGCCCAGCGGATGTTCGCCTCCTCGTCGAAACGCGCCTTCAGTTCGACGACCGCGGTCACCGACTTGCCGGCCTCGGCGGCCTCGATGAGCGCGTTGACGATGGGCGAGCCCTCGCTCGTCCTGTAGAGCGTCTGCTTGATCGCCACCACGGCGGGGTCGCGCGCGGCCTGCTGGAGGAACTGGACGACCACGTCGAAGCTCTCGTAGGGGTGATGGACGAGGATGTCCTTGGCCCGGATGGCATCGAAGCAGTTACCGCCGAAATCCCGGATCCTCTCGGGAAAGCGCGCCGAATAGGGCTCGAAAAGAAGGTCGGGCCGCGAATCGACGATCAGCTGGGAGAGTTCGCTCAGACCAAGCTCGCCGCCGACGACGGTGACGTCCCCGGGATCGACATCGAGGCGGCCGGTCAGGAGGTTGAGGAGCTCCACGGGCATCGTCGCATCGACCACGAGGTCGATCACGCTGCCGCGGCGGCGTCGCTTCAGCGCCCTCTCGAAATGCCGCACGAGGTCTTCCGACTCCTCGTCGATGTCGATCTCGCTGTCGCGCACGACGCGGAAGAACCCGGTCTCGAGCAGGGTGAAGCCGGGGAACAGCCCCTTGAGATGCATGCGCACGGCCTGTTCGAGAGGCAGGAAGCGCACGCCCTCGGCCGAGGGAAGGCGGATGAAGCGGTCGGTCTGCTGCGGCAGGCGGATGATGGCGTGGACCGGCTCGTCGCGGCGTTCCGGCAGAAGCTTCAGCGCCAGGCCGAAACCGAAGTTGGGAATGAAGGGGAAGGGATGGGCGGGATCGATCGCCATCGGCGTCAGCAGCGGCAGGACTTCCCGGTCGAAGCGTCCGGTGAGCCATTCCCGGTCCTCGTCGGTCAGGTCGCCCTCGTCGACGACCGAGATGCCCTCGGCGGCGAGCAACTCCCTCAGAGCACTCCAGACCGCGTACTGCCCGTCGATCAGCGTCTTCGAACGCGTCTTGATCGCCTCGAGCTGGCGCACCGGACTCGACCCGTCGATGCCCGGCGTGGTGACCCCGGCGTCGACCTGGGCCTTGAGTCCCGCCACCCGCACCATCTGGAACTCGTCGAGGTTGCTGGCGGAAATCGACAGGAAGCGCAGCCGCTCGAGCAGCGGATGACGGGTGTTGCGGGCCTCCTCGAGAACCCTCTCGTTGAAGGCCAGCCAGCTCAATTCGCGGTTGATGTAGCGGTCCCGCGGCAGGACCGGCGCCTCGGCGCGGGCGCGCCGCGACAGCGGTTCGGACTCCAGTTCCTGGCTGACCATGGTATGCTGGCCCTGGTTGAGAGGGATGTGCTGCCCGGACCGGATCGCGGGCCTCAGCCGGGTTCGACAAGGGGTGCGCCGTGACGACCACACTCTACCTGCTCCGCCATGCCAAATCCAGTTGGGCGGACGTCACGGTCAGCGACCACGACCGCCCTCTGCGCAACCGGGGGCGCCGCCGCGCCGCCCTGCTGGCCGAGTGGCTCGAGGAACGGTCCCTGGGCTGCGACCTCGTCCTGTGCTCGACCGCGCTTCGCACCCGGCAGACCCTCGAGATCGTGCGTCCCGTCCTGGGCAGCCCCGATGTCCGTTTCGAGGAGGCTCTCTATCACGGCGACGCCGCGGTCCTCGTCGCCCTGCTGCGGCGGACGCCTGCCGGGTTTCCGCGGATCATGGTGGTCGGCCACGATCCGGTGCTGCAGTTGACGGCGCGCCACTTGGCCCTGGGCGCCAGCGGCGACGCCATGGACCGGCTCCAGCGCAAGTATCCCACGTCCGGCCTGGCGATGCTCACCTTCGGCTCCGCCGACTGGGCGGCGCTGACCCAGGGCATGGGCTACCTCGAGTTCTTCCACGTGCCGGAAGAGTCGTGACATGCTGCGCTTGCTGGCTGGCTGGCTCTATGCCCTGGGGTTGGTCGCCGCGGTGGGCGGCGCGGTTCTCTGGCTCACCAACAACATTGATGTGCCCGCAGAGGACGAACTGGTCTGGAAGAAGGGCTTTGCCAACGCCATCAGGCTGAACTACGTCTACGACGGGACCCAGGCCGTCCTCATCAGCTTCAGGGACCGGCCCGAAACCTACGTCTACCTCTCCGTCTACCCCATGTACCTCGAGGTGCGCGACCGCCTGGGCATCTACCGGGACATCGAGGTCCTCGTCGAGCGGGACGACGCAGGGTCGGGGGACGACCCCATACCGGTCTGGGGCCTGATCGAACACGATCCCCACAGCGACAGCACCGTCGTCACCTACGGCGAGATTCGCGAGGCGGTCACGAGGACGGCGCGCTCCTGGCAGAACGTGGGGCTTCTCTGCCTCGTCGGCGGCCTCGCCGCCATCCTGACCGGTTTCGCGATCCGGCGCGCGGTCCGCCATGTCCCGAGGGATCCGACCGCCTGACGGCATCCGATCCGTGTGCTTGCCGCGGGAGCGGGAGTCCCGAAACCGGATCCGCACCGAAGCGTGGTGCGGACGATGCGCCCGGTTCCAGGGAGGGGCCTGCGGTATCCGTCGTGCGTCAAGTCCTGGACGTGCGTGCCGTGGACGACGCCTGCACGTTCCTGGCGTTGACGAGGCACAGGCTCAGGAGGAGGAGGGCGAAGGCCGTCCAGATCCATGCGCTGTGCCGCTCGCCGAAGGCGACGATGCCCGCGCCGATGATCATCGGCGTGGCAGCAAAGGTCCAGGTGGCGTAGAACACGGGCCCTGCGATGCGGATCGTCTCGAACGAGGCAAGCCAGAGCCAGACGTTCAGCGCACCGAAGAGCGGGACGAGCCACCACAGGTGCAGGCGATCGGCATCGAACCACCAGAGCTGGTCCAGCCAGGCGACGGGCAACAGCAGCATCGCCGCGCTCCCGGCCATCATGGCAAACGAGATCGCCAGCGAGTCTGTCTCGGGCGGCCAGTCGCGGGCCATCCAGTTGGCCCAGAGCGCCCAGCCGACGGGGACGGCGAGCGCGACCGCGACCCAGGGAACCATGGCGCGCGACGGCAGGCTGGTTTCCGGCAACACCGTGAGCATCAGGCCGGCGACGCCGATCAGGAGTCCGATAAAGCGAATCCAGCGGTACCTCTCGATCAGCAGAACGAGCGCGACCAGGTAGGTAAGCGCCGGCTCGATCGCCATTGCGAGACTCAAGACACCGACAGGCAGGTTGGGCGAGGCCAGGGTCATGGCGGCATAGGGGATCACGAGCCCGAGAAGCGCCGACACCGCGTAGTAGCGCAGGTGAGGCACGGTCAGCGGCACGGACTGCCGCCTTGCAAGAAGGGCGGCCCCGGCCATCGCCGCCCCGGCGAGGCACTGCCAGAACACGAAACCAAGGAAGGGAACCCCTCCCTCGGTGGCAACGCGCAGCAGGACGAGGAAGACGGACGCGGGGAGTGCGACCATCATCAGGAGGAACAGGCGCAGCAGGAGCGAAGGCTGGGCGATCGGCATGTCGGAGACCGGAAGGTGGCCGCGGTTTTAGGCGGTATCGGTGTCTTGGGATACCGGGCGTTGCGGGTCAGGCGGAATCGCCGATCCCGCCGTAGATTCTCGTGGCGTTGCCGGCGGCGATCATCTCGACGATGCGGTCGGCGTCGGCGAGGGTGCACATGCCGTCTCCGATCCAGCGGTCGAGATGTCCGGCGAGCGTGCGGCGGAACTGGAGCTGGCCGAGATAATGGAGCTCGGCCAGGCCGAAGGCGTCCGAACTGTAGAGCTGCTTGAAGAAGGGCCCCATCTCCAGGGCCTCGCCCATGATGCTGGCGGCCTGGGGGCCGGCGAAGTTGAGGATCACGCCGACGTCGTAGTAGACGTTGCGAAAGATCTCGGCGAGCCAGGCCGCCTCGCGCTGGAACGGGTAGTTGTGAAGCAGCGTGCAGTCGACCTCCCAGTCCTCCATGGCGCGCAGGAACTCCGTGAAGTGCGTCGGGTCGCAGGCATGCATGGTGATGTCGGGATCGCCGAAGCCGACGTGGATCTGCAGGGGGAGGGCCCGGTCGCGGGCGAGCTCGGCGCCCGACCACAGGCCGAAGCGCACCAGGTCGGGGCTCTCCAGGCGCACCGTCCCGCGCGCGTCGATCTCCCGGAACCAGGTGCCCGCCGCCTCCTCCACCTCGGCGGCGGTGGGCGGCGTCTGGTCGATCACGAAGGTCGTGCGATAGGCGGCGATGGTCTTGAGACCCACGGCTCCCCCGGCGCGCGCGGCCAGGGTCTCCGAGAACGCCTGGGGGAAGCGCGCGGCATCGGTGCCGCTGCGCGCCACCTCCTCGGCGACCGCCTCGATCCTGACGACCTCGTGGGCCGGCCTCGCGGCAAGGTCAGCCATGGCGGGGACGTCGGCGATCGACTCGCTCCTGTGTCCGGTGTCGACGATGAGGCGCTCGAGACCGCAGGCGGCGAGCAGGCGGCGGTTGACCTCCCCGGCCCCGAGGTCCAGGCGGCGCTCGACATAGGCCTCGCCAGAGGCAAACGGCTCGAGGTCGAGCAGCGGCGCGCAGTGGCCGCGGATCATGAGGCCGAGCGGCTTGTCGAACTGCGAGGTGCCCGGCGGCGCCGGGCGGTAGCTCTCGCTCATCAGTGCCTCGAAGGCTTCGCGGTCGAGGTCGCCGGGAACGACGCCGTGGCAGTGGTGGTCGACGAGCGGCAGGTCGGGCGCGACGCGTTCAGTAGGCACGGGCATACCTCGCGCACAGGTCCGCGGCGCTCATCGTGGCGCCGTAGGAGGCCTCGAGACGCTTGAGGGCCGTGTAGGCCCCGGTCATGGTCGGCGTGAACCAGCCGGCCGCGCCCGCGTCGGCTGCGAAGGCGTCGAGGGCGGCGTCGAGCGACGCCGGCAGCGCCGCAATGCCTTGCGCCCGAAGCTCCGCCTCGCTCATGTCCGCAGGGTCGCGGTCGACCATGGCGGGCGGCGGCATGGCGGCGCGGATGCCTTCGAGACCGGCGCGCACGATGGCGCCGATGGCAAGGTAGGGGCTCGCGGTCGCATCGGTCGAGCGGACCTCGATGTTGAAGGCCGCGGGCTCGCCGTCAGGCGGCGGACAGATCCTGATCGCCGCCTCGCGGTTCTGGACGCCGACGGCATCGTAGCCGCAGCTCCAGTGATGCGGCCCGAGCCTGAGGAAGGAGACGGGGCTGGGGGCCGTGATGGCCGTCAGCGCCGCGAGGTGGTGCCGGACGCCGGCGACAAATCGGGCGGCGACCGGGCCGAGCCCGCCGGGTCCCCGAGGGTCCGCGGTCGCCGGACGGCCCTCCCCGTCCCACAGGCTGAGGTGAAGGTGGCAACCGTTGCCGACACCCTCCGGCGACGGCTTCGGAGAGAAGCTCGCGACGGCGCCGCATTGCCGGGCGGCCTCGCGCACGGTCTCCCTGGTGACGACGACACGGTCGGCGCCCGCGAGACCGGGAGCGGGACCGCAGCTCACCTCGTACTGGGCGACACCGTACTCTGGCTCGAATGTCTCGAGGCCGACGTCGGCGTCGAGGAGCGCCTCGGTGCACAGATCGACGAACGGTGCCGCCCGGCGGATGGAGTCGACGGAGAACGGCGCCGCCCACGGCAGGGTGTCGTCGCGGAGCAGGAACTCGTTCTCGTAGGCGAAGCGCAGTTCGAGACCGGTCTCCTCCCGGAAATCGGCGAGGGTGCGCGCCAGGAAGCTGCGGGTGCAGCACTCCCAGGGGGTGCCGTTACCGTGGAGGCTGTTGCACAGCACCAGGTGCAGCGCCGGCCAGTCCCGCCTGAGCACGATGCGCCTCCGGGTGTCGTCGTCGGGGACCTGGCGGACCTCGTCCATCGGACCCCAGGGGTTGGGAGCGATATCCTCGAAGGGTGTGAGCGACTGGCCGGCGAGCGCCCAGCCGAGCCCGCTGGCGCGGCGCCTGTCGTACTGCGACACAGGAAGTCCCCTGGTGCGCGACAGGCCCGCCAGATCGTTCCAGACCAGCAGGATCAGTTCGCCCCGCGTCATCGGTTCTCCGTGCGCCGCGATTGCCGGGCGCACTGTCGCAACCCCTTGGGCGGCGGTCAACGTCGCTTGACGCCCGCGGCAGCGCCTCCCTAAGGTCGCCTCCCGCAAGCGGCGGCCAGGGAGCCCGTGTTGGCAACGCTGAAGTCCCTTTCGATGGGCGCGCGGGAGCCGCTCACCGGCAGTGCGCTGCTCTTCGTTCCCATCGCCCTGGTGTGCCTGGTGCTCTGGCAGACCACGGGTTCGGCGCCGCAGGGCACCGTCACGCACTACCTCATCCTGACCGTCGCCGTGCTGGCCTTCAGCGCGTTCACCGGCAATTCGGGCATCCTCAGTTTCGGTCACGCGGCGTTCATGGGCCTGGCGGCCCACATCACCGGCGTTCTCACCATTCCGGTCCAGCAGAAGGCCGTCTTCCTTGCCGATCTGCCGCCCTGGATCGCCGGCCTCGAGCTGCCCGTCTTCGCCGCGGGCGCCATTGCCGTGGTCGCGGTGACCCTCTTCGGCTTCCTGGTCGGCATACCCATCTCCCGGCTCGGCGGAGCGTCGGCGGCGATCGCCACGCTCGGACTCCTCATCATCGTCTACGGCGTCCTCGTCGGCGCCAGGGACTTCACCCGTGGCAGCCAGGCGCTGATCGGCGTGCCGCGGACCATCGACATCCCGCTCGCCCTCGCCTTCGCCGGCGCCACCCTCCTGGCGTGCCGCGTCTTCCGGGATTCCCTGCCGGGCCTCGAGTTGCGGGCGGCGCGCGAGGACGAACCGGCGGCTCGCGCCGTCGGCGTCAACGTGAACGGCCGGCGTCTCCTCGCCTGGACGATCAGCGCCGCCGTCGCGGCGCTTGCGGGCGTCCTGCTCGCCCACTACCTCGGCGTCTATTCGCCCAGGGAGTTCTATTTCCAGATCACCTTCGCTGTGCTCGTGATGCTGATCGTCGGCGGCATGACGAGCGTCTCCGGCGCCGTCGTCGGCGCCGTCGCGGTCACCATCCTCATCGAGGTGCTGCGCACCGCCGAGGAGCGCATCAACGCCTCCTGGTTCGACGAGCCGACGGTCTTCGGCCTGACGGACATCGGCCTTTCCCTCGCCATTCTCGGCGTCCTGTTCTGGCGCCGCAACGGCCTCTTCGGCACCCGCGAGATCGAGGACATCGTGTTACCCGCCCGCAAGCGGGCGGCGGCGTCCGCCGCGCCCGGGCCGCCGCAGCGGGTGGCCTCCGAAGGCAGTCTCGAAGTCCGGGAGGTCACACGGGTCTTCGGCGGCCTTCGCGCCGTCGACGGGGCCAGCCTCTCGCTGAAACCAGGCGAGATCGTCGGGCTCATCGGGCCCAACGGCTCCGGCAAGACGACGCTGCTGGGCTGCATCTCGGGCGCCCTGGAATGCGACGGCGGAAGCATCGCGCTCGACGGCGCCGACATCACCGGTACGCCGACCCACCTGATCGCCCGCCGCGGTGTCGGACGGACCTTCCAGAGCATTCGCCTGTTCTCGCAGCTGACGTCGCTGGAGAACGTCAAGGCCGCCCTTGCCGCCGGCGGCCGGCGCTCCGGTCCGGCGGACATGAACGCACGCAGCGCCGCACTCCTCGGCGAGCTCGGTCTGGCCGGCTATGGCGCACGCCGCGCCGGAACCCTGGCCTACGGTCTCCAGCGGCGCCTGGAAATCGCCCGGGCGCTGGCGCTCGAGCCGCGCTACCTGCTGCTCGACGAACCGGCCGCCGGGATGAACGAGAGGGAGTCCGACGAACTGCTCGCCATCCTGGCCAGGCTGCGGCAGGGCCGCGGCACCGGCCTCCTGGTGGTCGACCACGATCTGGGACTCATCATGAGATTGTGCGACCGGGTGGTCGTGCTAAACAAGGGACAGGTCATTGCCGAGGGAACGCCGGAGGAGGTGCAGTCCGACCCGGTCGTGATCGAGGCCTATCTGGGCCGCCGGCGCACACGGGAGCGTTCGGCCGCCACGCCATCAACCCGTAAGGAGAGCAGACCTTGAACAACACGTCATCGATCCAGCGTTCGGCGGCCGTCCTGACCGCCGGCATGGTGGCCTACGCAGGGGCCGCGCTCGCCGATTCCCACGAGATGAGGATCGGCTACGCCGGGGGGTTCACCGGCTACCTCGCGCCCTACGACCAGCCGTCGCTGATGGGGGTGCAGCTTGCCATCGAGCAGATCAACGCCGCCGGCGGCATCATGGGCATGCAGGTCGACCTCGTCGTCAAGGACACGCGTTCCGACACGGCGCAGGCGTCCACCGTGGCCCAGGAGCTCGTCGACGAGGGCGTTGCCGCCATGATCGTCTCGTGCGACGTCGATCCCGCAGTCGCCTCGGGCGTCATCGCCCAGGCCGCGGAGATTCCCTCGGCGAGCTCGTGCGCCTCGACACCGACATTGCCGGCGGCCGTCGGCCCCTACATGTTCTCCAACTACACGGCCGACAACCTGCAGGGTGCGGTCCTGGCGCAGTACGCGCGCGAACAGGGCCACGAGAACGCCTACATCCTGCTGTCGCGCGACACGCCGTACACGGAGAAGCTGCCCGAGTACTTCGGCGAGGCCTTCGAGGCGATGGGCGGCACCGTCGTCGCCGTCGGCGAGTACACGATGGGTCAGCAGGACTTCTCCGCCGAGGTGACCAACATCGGCGGTCTCGATCCGCAGCCGGACGTCATTCAGACCTCGGCCTACGAACCCGACTTCCCGGCCTTCATCAAGCAGCTGCGCGCCGCGGGGATCGATACCCCGGTGCTCGGCAGCGACGGCATCGATTCCCCGACCACGTTCGGGCTCGGCGAGGTGGCCGAAGGGGTGGTGTTCTCCAACGCGGGATTCGCCTCCCCGGGGAGTCCCCTCGCAGCCTACGAGATGGCCTACGAGGAGAAGTACGGCACCCCCAACGACACCATCTTCACCGCCACGGGCTATGACCTGATGATGGTCATCGCCGCCGCCATCGAGGCGGCCGGGTCCACCGACGGTCCGGCGATTCGCGATGCCTGGGACAATCTCGAGAACGTCGAGGTTGCCACGGGCACGATCACCTACAAGGACCAGAACCGCGTGCCGGTGCGTGTCGTCGCGCTCAACATGGTCTCCGGAGGCGAGCGCCTCCATGTCGGTGACTTCTCGCCCGATCCGTCGGTCATCCCGGCTCCGTGAGCGGGAGCCCGGAGCCGCTCCTCGAAGTCAGGGGACTGGAGGTCCGCTACGGCGCCATCGAGGCTGTCCGTGGGGCGGGCCTCGAGGTCGGCAAGGGCGAAATCGTGACTCTTCTCGGCGCCAACGGCGCCGGGAAGAGTTCCTTCCTGAACGCCGTCATGGGACTGGTGCCGCCTGCCGCCGGGCGGGTGCTCCTTGACGGCAGGAACATCGGCGGGCACGCGCCCGAGCGTATCGTCAGGAGCGGCATGACGCTGTGCCCGGAAGGGCGGCGCGTCTTCGCCAACCTGACGGTGCGCGAGAATCTTGCGATCGGCGGAGCGACGAGGCGCGGGACGGGCGATGCCGCGACCATCCTCGCCGGCATGCTGGCGCGGTTTCCCGTGCTCGACGAGCGCCAGGACCAGATGGCGGGCACCCTGTCGGGCGGCGAGCAGCAGATGCTCGCCATCGCCAGGGCCATGATGTCGGCGCCGCGGATCGTGCTGCTCGACGAGCCGTCGCTGGGTCTCGCTCCCCAGGTCGTGGACACCATCTTCGAACTGATCGCCGGCCTGAGGGCGGGCGGCGCCACCATTCTGCTCGTCGAGCAGAATGTCGACCTCGCGCTCGAGATCGCGGACCGGGGCTACGTTCTGGCGACCGGCAGGGTCGCCCTCTCGGGACCGGCGGCGCAGCTCCTCGCCTCGGGCGACGTCGAGCGCGCCTATATGCGCAGGGACTGATGGACATCGTCGTCCAGCAGCTGGTCAACGCCCTGGCGCTCGGCGGCACCTACGCCCTCCTCGCGCTCGGCCTTGCGATGGTGTTCAGCGTGCTGGGGCTGATCAACTTCGCCCACGGCGACCTGATGACCCTGACGGGCTACACGATGTTCTTCGCCATCGGCGCCGGTCTCGGCCTGCCGCTTGCCGTGGCTCTGGGCATCGCCTGCGCGACCCTCGCCGCGGTGGCGATGGAACGGGTCGCCTTCCGCCCGGTGCGCGACGCCAACACGGCGACCATGCTGCTCACCAGCCTGGCGCTCAGCACGATCCTCCACATGCTCTTCCAGAACCTGATCTCGGCGCGGCCCCGGGCCATCCCGGTGCCCTCCTGGATGATCGGCGCGGTCGATTTCGGGGGACTGGCGATCGGCGTGATCCAGCTGATGTCGATCGGCGCCACGGCGCTCCTCCTTCTCGGCCTGACGGCGTTCCTCAAGCGCTCCATTCTCGGCATCGCCATGCGGGCGGCGGCGCGCGATTTCCCGGTCACCCGCCTCATGGGGATCAATGCGAACGCCGTCGTCGCCACGGCCTTCGGGATCTCGGGCCTGCTCGCCGGCGTGGCCGGCGTGCTGTGGCTGGCCCAGCGCGGCTCCGTCGATCCGCTCATGGGGTTCCTCCCCGTCCTCAAGGCCTTCATCGCCGTGGTCCTCGGCGGCCTGGGCAGCCTCGCCGGCGCCGTCGTCGGAGGCTTCGCGCTGGCCTTCATCGAGGTCTTCCTGCGCGCCTTCCTCCCGGAGGACTGGCTGCCGTTCCGCGAATCGATCACACTCACCCTCGTGATCGTCCTCCTCCTCGTCCGCCCGGAAGGATTGATCGGCACGAAGGAGACGGTGAGGTAGGGAGGCCTTCCATGGCCAATTCGCTTCTCGAAAGGGATCGCCGGGCGCTCGCCGGCATCGGCAAGCTGAGGACCGCGCCGCTCACCATCCGCCATGCGCGGGGCCACCGGCTGGTCGAGGAAGACGGCCGGGAGGTCCTCGATCTCTCCGCCACGGCCGGCGCCGCACTGCTGGGATACGGCCACGCCGAGGTTCTGGAGGCGGCGAGGCAGGGCCTCGAGGAATGCGCCGGTGCCTCGTCGATGTTCGGCGCCTCCGAGGCCGCGGTGGCGCTCGCCGAGGACCTCCTTGCCATCGTGCCCGAGGCCGACGACCACCGGGTCTGGCTCGGCCACAGCGGTTCGGACGCCAACGACACGGTGATGCGCGCCGTGGCCGCCGCCACCGGCCGACGCCGCTTCATGAGCTTCTTCGGCGCCTACCACGGCGGGATCTCGGGCTCGATGTCCGTCTCGAGCCACCCGTCCCAGGCCCACAGCCTGCCGCTGACCGGTCTGCTGCAGATTCCCTACCCCGACACCTACCGGCCGATGGCCGGCGATCCGGCCCGCCATGTCCTCGATCACGTCGACTATCTTTTTTCCTCGTGTGCGCCGCCCGGCGACATCGGCGCCATCTTCATCGAGCCTCTCCAGTCCGACGGCGGGATGCTGGTGCCGCCGCCGGGATTTCTGCGGGCCCTTGCCGAACGGTGCCGCCGGCACGGCATCCTCGTCGTCAGCGACGAGGTCAAGGTGGGGCTCGGCCGGCCGGGGTGCTGGCACTGCTACCAGGCGGAAGGATTCCGTCCCGACATCGTCACCTTCGGCAAGGGGCTCGGCAGCGGTATCCCCGTCTCCGCCGTCGTGGCGCCTGCCTGCGTCATGGATTTCCGCGAGGCCTTCGCCCTCATCACGACCACGGGCAACGCGGTCTCGGCGAACGTCGCGCGCCGCGTGCTGCAGATCATCGAACGCGACCGGCTGATGGAGAACGCCGCGGCGCGCGGCCGCGAGTTCATGGAGGGCCTGCAGGCGCTGAAGGCGCGCCACGAGCTGATCGGCGACGTGCGCGGCCGGGGTCTTGCCATCGGCATCGAGCTGGTGAGGGACCGCGGGACCAGGGAACCGGCCACCGGGGAGGCCGCCAAGGTCGTCCTGCGCTGCTACCAGCTCGGGGTCTTCGTGACCTACGTGGGCCTGCATTCCAACGTGCCCGAGCTGACGCCGCCGCTGACGCTCACCCGGGCGGAGGTCGAGGAGGCCCTGGAGGTCCTGGGCCAGGCGATCGACGACGTGACGAACGGCCGCGTCAGCGACGACGAGGTCTCGGCCTTCGCCGGCTGGTGACAGTGCTGGCTCCCGGCGATCCGCCGCCCTTCGAACGCTGCAACCCGTGGGGTTCGGCGCCCTGCCTCGTCGTCTGCGACCACGCGTCGGCGGCGATGCCTTTGGCTCTGGGCGCCCTTGGCCTGGCGGATGCGCACCGCCTCGAGCACATCGCCTGGGACATCGGCGCCGCGTGGATCGCCCGGCGCCTCGCGCAGCGCCTCGATGCGCCGGCGCTCCTGGCCGGCTATTCGCGCCTCGTCGCGGACTGCAACCGCTCTCCCGAAGACCCGGCCGCCTTCGCCGAGACCAGCGACACCATCGCCATTCCCGGCAACAGGGGCCTCACCGGGGAGGCGAGGAGGGCGCGCACGCTCGCGGTCCACCGGCCCTACCACGACGCCATCCGCGAGGTCCTCGACGGGTTCGCGGACAACGGCGTGGCGCCGGTCCTGATCGCGGTCCACACGATGACGCCCCGCATGCGCGGCGAGGACCGGCGGCCGGAAATGTTCACGGTGTGCCGGGAGCGCGGCGACAGGATGGCGGCACCGGTCCTCGAGCGCATGAGCGCCACGGGCGGCATCATCACCGGCGACAACTCTCCCTACGGCCTCGACGTCGACGAGGACTTCACGGTGCCCGAGCACGCGATCTCCCGCGGCCTCGCCTACCTGCAGTTCGAGGTGCGACAGGATCTCGTGTCGCGCGAGGAGGACGCCCGGCGCTGGGCGGACCTTGTGTTCGACGTCGTCGCCGATCTCGTCGCCGACGCCGGCCTGAGAACGCCGCACCGCGGCGTCCTGTTGCCGCGCGGCCGCAGGGCGCGATAGTGTGGGCCGGGATCACGACGGGGAAGAGGCAACGCGATGTCCCGGGAGAACGAGCGCAACGAGGCCATTGCCGACACCCTTGCCAGGGTGCGCGGCGTCGAGGCCGAAGAGGGAGTTACGCGCCGCTCCCTGGAGAGGATCCGCGATCTCATGATCGGCCTTGCGGCGCGTTCGGAACTCTTCCCGGAGGAGGATTTTCCGGTTCCCGGGGGCGGCAGCGGCGAGGTCTTCGATGTCCTCTCGCGCGACGAGGACGGCCGTTTCGAACTCTACATCGAGGTCGCCAACCGCGCGGTCTGGACGCCGCCCCACAACCACACGACCTGGGCCGTCGTCGTCGGCATCAGGGGCATCGAGCTCAACCGGATCTGGGAGGGCGACGGCGGACCGGCGGGCGAGGCGCCTCTCAAGCTCGTCCGCGAGATCGAGGTGAAGAAGCATGCCGGGGTATGCCTCATGCCGGACGATTTCCATTCGATCCACATGGAGGAGGGTGTCCACAACATGCACCTCCATCTCTACGGTCTCGGGTTCGCCCACCTCAGGGGACGCCTGATGTTCGACGAGGCCAGCGGCGAGTACCGCAGCTTCGACTGAGGCGACCGTGGCGGCGGCCATCGCTACGGGCGAGCTTCGCCGGCTCATCGCGGCCGGCGGGGAGACCGCGCTCGTCGACGTGCGCGAATCGGGCGCCTTCGCCCGGGGGCACATCCTTGTCGCGAGCAACGTTCCGCTGTCGCGCCTGGAACTGAAGATCGAGGCCCTCGTGCCGCGCAAGGCCGCCCTGGTGGTGCTGACCGACGGCGGCGAGGGACTGAGCGCACGCGCCGCCGGAGTCCTCGAGGCCATGGGCTACGTCAACCTCGCCCTTCACGAGGGCGGCGCCGCGGCGTGGCGCGCCGAAGGCGGCGAGCTCTTCGAGGGAACCAACGTCCCCTCCAAGCTCTTCGGCGAGATCGTCGAGGCCGCCTGCGCCACGCCGGCGCTCGATGCCGGCGAGGTGAGGCGGAGGATCGATGACGGCGAGGACCTCGTCATCGTCGACGGACGGCCCTGGGTGGAGTACCGGGAATTCAGCATTACCGGCGGCATCAGCTGTCCCAACAGCGAGCTCCCCCGCCACGTCACGGACCTCGCCGGATCCGCATCGGCCACGATCGTCGTCAACTGCGCCGGCAGGACGCGTTCGATCATCGGCGCCCAGACACTGCGGAACACGGGCGTGCGCAATCCGGTCTATTCCCTCCAGAACGGCACCATCGGCTGGGAGTGGGCGGGATACCCCCTCGAGCGCGGCGCATCGCGGCGCCCCGGCGAGGCGAGCTCAGAGGCGCTGGCATGGTCGAGGGAGCGCTGCCGGGACCTCGCACGGCGGACCGGAGTGGGCACGCTCGATGCCGCCACGCTCGAGGCGTGGAGGGAGGATCCGCAAAGAACGCTCTATCTCTTCGACGTCCGGCCGCCGGAGGAGCGGGCCGCCCGCCCCCTGGCCGGATGGCGGGGGATCGAGGGAACGCAGCTGGTCCAGGAGACCGACAACTGGGTGGCGGTGCGCGATGCCCGCATCGTGCTCGCCGACGACTGCGGAACGAGGTCGCGGATCACCGGCCACTGGCTCAGGCAGATGGGATTGCGCGACGTCCATGTCTTCGACGGACCGTTTCCGACGGCCGCCGCCGGCGCGTCCCGCCCCGCAATGACAGCGGCGCCGCGCATCGCGCCCGCCGAAGCGGCCGAAGGCGGTTTCGCGATCCTCGATCTGGCATCGTCCGAGCGCTTCATCGCCTGCCACGCCCAAGGCGCCCTGTGGGCCTTGAGATCGCGTCTTGCGGACGTCGCCGGCCGTCTTGCGGACCGGCCGCTCGCCCTGATGGACGACGAGGGCGGCGATCTGGCGGACCTCGCCGCCGCCGACCTTGCCGGCCTCGGCATCGAGGCGAGCGTTGTCGAAGGGGGGCTCGACGCCTGGACGGCGGCGGGGCTCCCCGTGGCTTCGGGGCGCGCCGGCGCCCTCATGGCGATGGACGATCGGGGTGCCGCCCCCTTCGAGATCCTGGACGATCCCGAAGCGGCGAAGCGGCGCTACATCGCCTGGGAGACAGCGCTGCCGGAGCAGTTCGCGCGCGACGGACTGATCACCTTTCATCCATTGACCACCATCACGACAGAAGGGGAGAGAGGACGATGAGCGATCTGAAATCCATCCGCTACCACGAGGGCGAAGGCCTCGAGCCGTGGGAGGAGATCCCTCCCGAGGGACTGCTCTCCGGTACGCCGGTGCAGAGCGGCCACGTCTACTTCACGGACGATACCGGCCAGCTGACCTCGGGGATCTGGCACTGCACGCCCATGGTGTCGAAGCCCGGCCCCTACGACGTCAACGAGTTCATGATGGTGCTCCAGGGCTCCATCACCATCGAGCACGACAACGGCGCGACGGACACGATCAGGGCGGGCGAGAGCTTCGTCCTCGCGAAGGGAACGCCGCTTTCCTGGAAGCAGACCGGGGACGTGCTGAAGTTCTGGGTTATCTTCGAGGACGCCTCGGGAGAGGAACTCGCGGACAAGGACAAGGTGCTGCGCCGCATCGATCCCTCGGTGGCGCTCGATCCCGTGGGCGAACAGGATACCTCCCGCTATGTCGGCGAGGTGCCGGAGCAGGGCATCAAAATCCTCTTCCAGGATGCGACGGGGCAGATGATCACCGGCGTCTGGCAGACGAGCGAGATGCACACCAGGCCGGCGCCGTTCCCCCGCAACGAGCTCATGCACATCCTGGAAGGCGAGGTGACGATCACCGACGGCAGCGGCCATGCCGAGACCTACCGCGCCGGCGACACCTTCATGGTGCCCAAGGGCATGATCTACCAGTGGGACAGCAAGGGGACGGTGCGCAAGATCTTCTGCATCTTCCAGGCACGGGAGCGCGCCCGCCTGCAGGGAGCCGCCTGACCAACGACACGGGTCCCTTCAGGCGCGGTCTGTTGGCAGGGCGCGCGGGGACGTCTATTCTTTCAGTGCAATTCCTGAACCGCGAAAGGACGAGAAGCATGGACAACAAGGCGATGAGGGGTCTGGCGGTGGCCAGTGCCGTGGCGGCCGCGCTGGCGGTCTCCGGCAGCGGTCCGGTGTCCGCCGACGAGAACGAGAAGTGCTACGGCGTGGCGCTTGCAGGCGAGAACCACTGCGCGGCCGGTGAGGGGACGTCCTGCGGCGGCACCTCCACGGTCGACTACCAGGGCAACGCCTGGTCCCTCGTGCCCGCAGGAACCTGCGTCACCATGGAGCTTCCCGAAGGCCGCATGGGATCCCTGGAACCGCTGGACCGCGACCTTCCCGGCTGAGTCCCGTGACGCCCGTGTCCCGGAATTCAGCCGGGACACGGGCCGACGCGGAAACCGGGCAGGGACTCCCCCGGGATGTCGGCGTCGGCTTCAAGCTCGGGCACCTCGAGGACGTCCTCTCGTCGCCCGGAGAGGTTGCTTGGCTTGAGATTCACGCCGAGAACTACATGGCGGACGGCGGTCCGAGGATCGCCGCGCTACGCCGCATCGCCGAACGGTTCCCGGTATCCTGCCACGGTGTCGGCCTGTCGATCGGGTCCGAAGGGCCGCTGGACCGCGATCATCTCGCCCGCCTTGCCCGTCTGGTGTCCTGGCTCGAGCCGGCCATGGTGTCCGAGCACCTGGCGTGGTCGCGCCACGGCGCCAGCTGCTTCAATGACCTTCTGCCACTGCCCTGCGATGAGACCACGCTTGCAACGGTGTGCGACCACGTCGACGAGGTCCAGGAGAGGCTGCGCCGCCGGATCCTCGTCGAGAACCCGTCGAACTACCTCGCGTTCACCCGAAGCACCATGAGCGAGACCGTGTTCCTGGCGTCCCTCGCCCGGAAGACCGGCTGCGGCCTGCTGCTCGACCTCAACAACGTCCACGTCTCGGCGGTGAACCTCGGCTTCGACGCCGGGGACTACATCGACGACTTCCCGCTGGCCGAGGTCGGGGAAGTCCATCTCGCCGGGCACCACGCCGACCGCGACGACGACGGTTCCCTCCTGCTCATCGATGCGCACGACAGCCCCGTGGCCGACGAGGTTCTCGCTCTCTTGCGGGACCTCACGCGGCGCCGCGGCCCGTTTCCCGTCCTGATCGAACGGGACAACGACATTCCGCCGTGGTCCTGCCTTGCCGCCGAAGCCGGGCGCGTCCGGGGGATCCTGACAGGCGAGCGCATCGATGCCTGAGAGCCAGGCCGGGTTCTCGAGGGCGCTGCTCGATCCCGCCCTGCCGCTTCCCGCAGGCCTCGCGGGTCCCGCAGGCCGGCCCGCGGGCCGCCGCTTCGACATCTACCGCAACAACGTCGTGACATCACTCGTCGATGCGCTCGGCGAGGGGTTCCCCGCCACCCGCCGGGTGGTCGGAGAGGTGTTCTTCCGCGCCATGGCGGCCGCCTTCGTGCGCGCCCATCCCCCCTTTTCGCCCTGCATCATCGTCTACGGAGACCGCTTCGCCTCCTTCATCGACGGCTTCGAACCGGCGGCGCGGCTCCCCTGGCTCGGCGACGTGGCGCGCCTCGAGTTCGCCCGCACGACGTCCTTTCATGCCGCCGACGACGCCAGTGCCGACCCCCTCGTCCTCCAGGGTCTCGGGGAGGAGACGCTGGAGACCGTTCGCATGACGCTGAGGGCCTCGTGTGCGGTCGTTCGCTCGGCCTATCCCGTGTGGTCGATATGGCGCTACAACGCCACCGGCGACCGTTCCGCCGTCGGGCCCGGCGCCGAGGATGCCCTGGTCTCGCGCCCCGCAGGCGAAGTCCTCGTGCGCCGGCTGCCGCCGGGCGGCGCCGACCTGCTGGATTCGCTCGGGCGGGGCGAGGCGCTCGGGCGGGCGCTGCGCTCGGCCGCCGCCGGGGACTCCCGGTTCGACGCCGGCGCCGCTCTGGGCGTCATTCTGGAGGCGGGCGTCGTCAGGACGATCGTCACGCGACAGCAAGGGGAAGGCTGACATGACCATGCTTCACTCTCTCGAGGACCGGATCGTCGGCCCCCTCGGCCGCCTGCTCGAGGGGCATGTGCTCGCGACACTGGCGCGCCTCGTGTTCCTCGCCACCCTGGCGACGTTCTTCTGGTCGTCGGCCATGACCAAGCTCGGCGACGGCATCGGCGGCATCGTCTCGCCGTCGGCCGGCGCCTATGTCCAGATCCTTCCCGTCCAGATGGAGGCCGTGGGCTACGATCCCTCGCAGCTGGGTTTCCTCGCCTGGCTCGTGGTCGTGGCCGGCATGTGGGCCGAGTTCCTGCTTCCGGCCCTCGTTGTCCTGGGCCTCTTCACGCGCGCCGCCAGCCTGGCGATGATCGGCTTCATCGTCGTGATGAGCATCGTCGATGTCGCCGGCCACGGCGTCGGTGCGGCCACGATCGGCGCCTGGTTCGACAACGTGCCGGATGCCAGGATCCTCGATCAGCGCGCGTTCTGGATCCTGCTGCTTCTCATTCCGCTGACGCGGGGCGCCGGTCCCCTGTCGCTGGACGCCATCGTCGGCGGCCGCGGGCGCTGACGCGCCTTCAGACGAGCGCCGGGGCGGCCTGCACGAGCCAGCCCATGGCGATGGCGCACCCCAGGCCGAGGGCGAGATAGAGAGCGAAGACCTTGCGGCGGACGACGACGAACACCGCCATGGCCGTCGGCAGGCTGGTGATCTCGCCGCCGATGAGGAAGGCGATGGCCGCACCGGTCTCCATGCCGAGCTGCAGCAGGCCGTCGATGACCGGCACCGCCGCATAGCCGTTGAGATAGGTGGGCATGCCGATGAAGGCGGCCGCCGGCACGGTCCACCAGTCGGGCGAGCCCAGAAAGCGGGCCGCGGTCTGCGGAGGTACCCAGGCCAGCAGCAGGCTCTCGATGATGAAGGCGAGAGTGAGCCATTTCACCATGAAGAAGCCGATGGCGCGGGCCTGGGCGGCAAAGCGGCTCCGCCGTTCGGGATCGCGCCAGAACCGCAGCATGACCGGCCGCTCGGTGTCGGCATCGCAACCGGTTCCGTAGACCGTCCCGAGTTCGGCGAACGGGACGCCGGGCTTCAGGGGCGAACGCACCCAGGCGAAGCGGCAGAGTGCCAGTGTCGCGAAGCCCGCGGCGAGACCGGACAGAATGGCGGTGACGGTGCGCACCAGCGCGAAGGGAAGATCGATGATCCCCGCGGTGAGCACGAACATCTCCGGATCGATCAGCGGTGAGCCGACCCAGAAGGCCATGACGGGCGCGAGCGGCACGCCGGCGGCGAGCAGCCCGGCCACCAGCGGCACCACGGACACCGAGCAGAACGGCGACAGGGCGCCCAGGACGCCGGCGATCAGCACGGCTTCCCTGGCGCGGCGGCGCAGGGCGTTGCCGAGGGGCCGGTCGAGCGCCGTGGCGGCGATCGATGCCGCGAGCAGGCTGGACACGAGCACGAACGGGAGGGTCCACAGCCAGCTCGTGCCCAGGAACTCGATCGACGCGAGGAAGAGTTCCCCGTCGAAGGCGAGGACGGCAAGGAGAACGAGGACGGATGCCGTCCAGACCCTGTCGACGCGGCCGAGCCGCGAGGAAACCGGTTGCAGTGCCGTCGCCATGTCACCAAGTGTAGCGGCTGAACGGACCGCGTGCCATCAGCAGGACGGGCTCCTGCCTGCGGCCGAGGTGGCCCATGCCGATGTCGTCGCGCAGGTGAAGGTCGAGGCCGGAGACCTGCTCCAGGACGCGCTTCCTGATCATGCGCTTGCGGATTCTGTCAAACATTTCTTGATGTCCCGGTTCCTGTGGACCGTCCCGTGACGGTCCCTCGCGCCTTGATCTTGTTCCATCCATGGCCATGTTCAAGAGAGAAGAATCGCGGCTTCATTCAAGAGAAACTAAAATGTGGAATCGCCTGCCCTCGCTCAATGCCCTGCGTGCCCTCGAAGCGGCGGGCCGTCACGGGAGCCTCTCGCAGGCGGCCCGGGAGCTCCACGTCACGCCGGCCGCCGTCAGTCACCAGGTGCGCCGGCTCGAGAGGGAACTCGGCGTGGCGCTCTTCGAACGCAGGGGCCGAGCCATCGTGCCGACGGCGGATGCGACGGCCGGCCTTGCGGAACTTCGCCGCGGCTTCGACCATGTCGCCGAGGGCGTGCGGCGCATGCGGGCGAGCCGCGGCGGTCCCCTGCTGAGGGTGACCTCGGAGACGACGTTCGCCGGTAACTGGCTGGTGCCGCGGCTCGCCCGCTTTCGCGAGCGCTTTCCTGACCTCGACGTCCTGATCGACGCCTCGGACCGCCTCGTCGACTTCGACCGCGAGGACTTCGACATCGGCATCAGGTGGGGCGGCGGCAGCTACCAGGGACTGGCCGCCCGCAGCCTCTTTGCCGAGGAGGTGCTGCCGGTGTGCCATCACTCCCTGCTCTCCGGCGAGCACCCCATTCGCGAGCCTGCGGACCTTCGCCATCACACGCTGATTCACCTCGACTGGCCGAGCCACAAGGGCGAGTGGCCGACGTGGGACGACTGGCTCGAGGCCGCGGGCGTCGACACCGTCGACAGCGGCCGCGGACTGACGTTCACCGTCCACGGCCATGCGCTCAAGGCCGCCGTCGAGGCCCATGGCGTCGTGCTGACGACCTCGCTTCTCGTCGAGGCCGACCTGCGTTCCGGGCTGCTGGTCGAACCCTTCGACCTGCGCCTGCCGACGGGGACGCAGACCTACGTGGTGAACCGGCCAAGCCGCAGCGAAGAACCCGCCATCCGCGCCTTCAGGGACTGGCTCCTTGCCGAGGCGCAGGCCTCCCTCGGCCCTTGAGGCGCGGCCCCGGACCCGGCTACGATCAAGAACATGGTCGCCGTGACGGACGACGGCTGGTTCGAGACGCTGCGCCGGCGGCCGGATCTCGCGGAAGTGAACTTCTGGCGGCCGGTGGCAAGGAGGTTCCGCGCGCTCCAGCCCGGCGAACTCATCCTCTTCAAGCTGAAGGCGCCGCGGAACGCCATCGCCGGCGGCGGCATCTTCGCCCATTCCGGCGCCATGCCGCTTTCCCTTGCCTGGGAGGCCTTCCGCGAGGCCAACGGGGAGGCGTTGCGCCACCGCATCCTGGAACTGAAGGCCGATCTGCCCGCGAATGGGGACTTCGAGATCGGCTGCCGGATCCTCACCCAGCCCTTCTTTCTCGAGGAGGATGAGTGGATACCCGTGCCGCAAGACTTTGCTCCCGTCATCGTGTCCGGGAAGGCCTACGACACCGCATCCGCCGAGGGCCGCAGGCTGTGGGATGCCGTCTTCGAAAGGGTCGGCCAGGACAACCACTTCGGTCCTCCCCGGCTCGTCCCGCCCCGCCTGGGACAGGGCGCCTTCCGCGCCGTGATCACGGATGTCTACGAGAGGCGTTGCGCGGTGACGAGGGAGAGGACGCTGCCGGTCCTCGATGCCGCGCACATCCGCCCCTACGGCCAGGGCGGGGCCCACGAGGCGCGCAACGGACTGCTGCTGCGCCGGGATCTCCACAAGCTCTTCGACGATGGCTACGTGACCGTGACGCCCGAACACCGCCTCGAGGTGAGCGGGCACATCAGGGACAACTACGGCAACGGCCGCGACTACTACGTGCTGCATGGCAGGACCGTCTTCGTGCCCGGACATGTCGCCGTGAAACCCGACCGGGCGGCCCTCGTCTGGCACAACGAGAACTGCTTCAGGGGCTGAGCACCTGCGCTCCGGCACCGGTTCCAGCATCACGCCAGGATGCCGACTTGATTGATTCTCTGCGCCTTGCGACATGGAGGTGCGCGGTTGCGAGGGGAGCGCCGAACATTGATTCCGCCTGTCAGTCGGCACGTCGCGCGCTATGTTCGGGGCGAGAAACAACCTGCCAGGCCCGGCGGTGAACCCGACGGCAGTCCATTGGTCCCGGTCTCGACAATTGCGGCAGGGTTGGAGTGTTGGAACAGACGGTGCGCCGCCTCGCCGAGGAGAACGAAGACTGGAGGAAAATGACCGACTGGACGACATGCCCGGCGGTGGAACGCCATCCTCGAAAGATCAGCGGGGCGTGGGCCTTCGCCGGGACACGGGTTCCGGTGTACGCCCTCTTCGAGAACCTGGAAAGCGGCGCGACCGTGAAGGACTTCCTGGAATGGTATCCCGAGGTCAGGCAGTGGCAGGTTTCGGCCGTGCTCCAGCATGAAGTGGACTACTTCAGGACACCGGTCCGGGCATGAAGATTCTGTTCGACCATGAAACTCCGGCGCCGATCGGTGGAACAGCGGCGGAAACTGCTTGAAAACGGGTGGCGCAGGCAGGGACTGCCTGAGGGAGCCATGCCGGAGTGTCCAGCACCGTTCCTCGCCGCATTCGACCGGCCGAGGTCCAGCTGCACTCGCCTGCATGGTGAGCTTGCTGCGCGACCCTCCGGACAACCGACTCTACTGGGCGCCGGACTGACGCGTGGTCGCGTAGCGGCGTTGAGATGCAGCCGGTCCTTTCCTGTCCTCCCACCGAAGTGCGACGGGATGTCCGGCCGGATACCGGTGATCGGGCCGAAGCCCGGCTTCGACTGAGCAGGGCAGACGATCGCCGGGTGTTGGTGAGCCGTTGCTGCCTGATTCGGCCCTGCGCCGCGAGGCTCACGTGGCGGGAGTCGATGTTGACGGCGGACAAGAGGTGAGCCGTTGCTTCCGCAGGTCGGCGGGACGGGTCACGCCCGCCTGGACCATGGCCTGGCGCAGGTCGGCCCTGAGGATGGCGATGGCATGGTCGACGCCGGCGGTTCCGGCCGCCGCGACGGCGCAGGCGAATGTCCGCCCCATGAGCACGAAGTCGGCGCCGCAGGCGAGCATGCGCGCGATGTCGATGCCGCTCCTGACGCCGCCGTCGGCGAGCAGGGGATAGTCGTCTCCCACCGCCCGGCGGATCCCGGGGAGCACGTGCGCCGCGGGGGGCGCCGCATCGAACTGGCGGCCGCCGTGGTTGGAGACGACGACGGCATCGATGCCGATCTCCCGGGCCTTCAGCGCGTCGGCGGCGGCAAGGATGCCCTTGACGATCATCGGCCCCTTCCAGCGCGCCCTCAGCCTCTCGAGCTTCGCCGTCGTCACCCTGCCGTCGACCATGGCCGAGAGCCGGCGCCCCCTCTCCTCCCAGGAAAGGCCCTTCGGCAGGTAGCGCTCGAGCGTCCCGAAACGCGGAATGCCCGCGCGCGCCACGGCGAGCGCCCAGGCGGGCCGTGCGGCGATGTCCATCAGGGTCCGCAGGGCGAAGCGCGGCGGCACCGAAAGTCCGCTCTCGATGTCCCGTTCCCGGCGCGTGCGCGTCGGCACGTCGACGGTGATGATCAGCACGCCGGCGCCCGCCGCCTCGGCGCGGTCGATGATGTCGTTCTCGATGGCGGGATCGGCCGTGCAGTAGAGCTGGAACCACAGGTTCGTCCCGGCGACGGCGCCGATCTCCTCGACGCTCGAGGTCGCGAAACTGCTGAGGGCCACCGGCATGCTCCGGCGCACGGCCGCCTCGGCGATGAGCCGGGAGGCGCCGGGCCAGATCAGCCCGGAAAGGCCGAGCGGCGCGGGAGCGAAGGGGACCGGCCACGACCGCCCGATGAGGTCGCAACCAGGATCGGGTTCGAGATCCCCGGCAAGCAGCGCGCGGGGAACGAGGCGCACCTCCTGGATCGCCCGGCGGTTGGCCGCCAGGCAGACTTCCCGGTCGATGCCGCCCTGCATGTAGCTGAAGGCGAAGCGCGGAACGCGCCGCGCCGCGCTCTCCTCCATCCGCGCCACCGAGGCCAGGCGCCGCTCGAGGGACGTCATGAGTTGCGGTCGCCGAGGATGAGATCGCTCGCCTTCTCGCCGATCATGATCGCCGGCGCGTGGGTGTTGCCGTTGGTGACGTGCGGCATGATCGAGTTGTCGGCGATGCGCAGCCCGTCGAGGCCGTGGAGCCTGAGGTCCGGGCCGACGACGGCCAGGGGATCGTCGGCGCGTCCCATGCGGCAGGTGCCCGCGAGGTGGTGGGTGATGGAGAGGCTCTCGGCGACCCACCGGTCGATGCCGCCGGTCGACGCCACCTGCGGTCCGGGCTCGAACTCGCGGTCCTTCAGGGCATCGAAGGCCGGCCGGGCGACGATCTCGCGGATGATCGCGGTGCCCGTGCGAAAGGTCTCGCGGTCGCGCTCCTCGGCAAGAAAGTTGAAGTCGAAGAGCGGCCGCGCGTCGGGATCGGCCGAGCGGAGCCGGACGCTGCCCCTGCTCCTGATGCCGACAAGCTCGGCGTAGACGCCGAATCCTTCCCGGAGCGCGTCGGCATAGGTCTGGCCGACAAGCATCGGCGTGAAGGTCATCTGGATGTCGGGCCAGGCCACATCGGCGCCGGAGCTGAAGAATGCGCCGACCTCCATGTGGTTGGTGGCGGCGACGCCCGAATGGTCGAGCAGCCACCGCGCCCCGGCGAGCCACTTGCGGGGCGGGCGAGTCCACGCCGCCAGCCCGTCGGGCCTTGCCGTGGTGTAGCCGCAGCGGACCGTCGGATGGGTGTGGAGATTGCCGCCCACGCCCGCCAGCTCGTGGCGCACCCCGATGCCGTGGGGAGCGAGCGCCGCGGGATCGCCGATGCCCGAGAGCATCAGCAGTTGCGGCGAGCCCAGGGCCCCTGCGCACAGCAGGACCTCTCTCGAGGCATGGACGATCTCGTGCCGTCCCCGGTCCCTGACGGCGACGCCGGCGACCCTGCCGCCGTCCACGACCAGGCGGTCCACCTGGGTGTCGCAGCGAACGGTGAGATTGGGGCGGGCGAGTGCGGGCTTCAGGTACTCCGTGAAGACATCGCTTCTCTCGCCGTTCCCGGTGTTGCGGTGGAGGACCGTGATCCCCTCCTGGTGCGGCCCGTTGTAGTTGCCGTTGACCGCGAACCCCGCCTGCGAGCCGGCCTCGAGGAAGGCCTCGTTGAACACCGACGACTGCGGGTCGCCCCGGGTGACCGAGATCGGCCCTTTCGTACCCATGTGGGGATCGCAGGCATCGCTGAACCGCTCGATGCGCCGGTAGAGCGGTTCGATGTCGCGCCACGACCAGCCGGCGGCGCCCCGGTCGGCCCAGTGATCGAAGACGGCCGGCGCCCCCCGCACCCACAGCAGGGCGTTGATCGACGACGAACCGCCCAGCCCCTTGCCCATCCTGTATTCGAAGCTCCGGCCGGCGGCGCCCGCTTCCGCTTCGGAGCGGTAGTCCCAGTGAAACCTCGCCGACCGGTAGAGCTCCAGCACCCCGGCGGGCACGCGGTGCATCAGGGTCCGGCGCGCCGTGCCCGCCTCCACGACGAGAACGCGAAGGGAGGGGTCCTCCGTCAGGCGCGCGGCGAGAACGCAGCCCGCGGTTCCGCCGCCTGCGATGATGTAGTCATAGTCCCTCATTGCCAGGGCAGGGCATCGCAGGCGACGCGCCGCTCGTCGGCGCTGATCACCTCGATGAGAGCGGGCTGTCCTGCGTCGTTGCAGGCAAGCGCCCGCTTCAGCGCCGGAACGAAGGCCCCGGCGTCCTCCACGCGCTCGCCATGGGCGCCCAGGGCGCAGGCCACGCCGGCATAGTCGCCGCCGAGTTCGTGGATTCCGTACTCTCTCGCCGCCACCGGGTGGTAGTCGACGTACCCTCCCATCACCCCGTTCCTGAGTACCACCGTCGTGGTGCCGATGCGGTTGCGCACGGCCGTCTCCATCTCCATCCCCACCATGCCGATCGCGGCGTCGCCCATGATGTTGATGCAGTGACAGTCGGGCCGCGCCAGCCGCGCCCCCTGGACGATGCCGAGACCGAGGCCGAGCTGCGTCGTCTTGCCCCAGCCGATGTAGCCGTGCGGACACAGGGCCTCGTAGAAGGCGGTCGTCTGGTCGCGCGGCGAGCCGGCGTCATGGGTGACGATGGTCCGCCTCCGGTCGACGGTCGTCATGATGTCGTGAATGACACGGTAGGGATTGACCGGCTTCTCGTCCGACAGGAGGAGGGGCCGCCAGGCGTCCATGAAGACGCGGCGCTCCGCGGCCACCTCGTCGGCGTGCCGGCGCCGTCCGCCGTCCGCCTCCTCGCCGGCGATCTCAACCATGCGCTCCAGGGTCGCTCCGGCGTCGCCGATGATCCCGAGATCGATGGGATAGTCCCCGGAGATGTCGCCTTCCCAGTTCGTCAGCTGGATGTACCGCCGGCCCTCGACCGGGAACGGCGTGATGTATTCCGAGCGGGTGAAGCTCGTGGCGAGACCGAGGATGAGGTCGGCGCGCACCAGGGCGGCCACGGCCTCGCCGCGTCTCGACTTGCCCGCGCACCCCAGGGCCAGCGGGTGGTCTTCCGGAAAGGCGCTCTTGCCGTTGAGCGTCGTCATGACGGGAACCCCGGTGGCTTCGGCAAGTCTCAGGAGCGCGCCCGAGGCGCCGCCGTAGAGGATGCCCTGGCCGGCCACGATGACAGGGAAGTCCGCCGCGGCGAGGCGCCCGAGGACCTCGCGGATCTCGTCGTCGCCGGCGACGGGCCGCGAGCGCCGCTGCACGCGGTAGCTGTCGGCGAGCGCCGGATCGGCCGGAGCCTCCGCGACGTCCGTCGGCACCTCGAGAACCACCGGTCCCGGCCGCCCGTTTCTCAGCATGGCGAAGGCGTTCTCCATCATCCGGGGAATGCGCTCGACGTCCGCCACCACGGCGCACCGCTTGGAGACGTGCCGCATGTTCCGCGCCGCGGAGAAGTTGCAGTCGACGGCCATGTCGGCCCGAGGGTAGCCGGTGGGCATGTGCAGCACCGGGACGTTGTCGGCGAAGCACTGCGCGACGGCGCCGAAGGCGTTTTCGGAGCCGGGCCCGTACTGCACGGTGGTGCAGGCGATCTTCGTGCCGCCGGTCGCGCGGGCGTATCCGTCGGCGATGTGAAGGGCCTGGCGCTCCTGGCGCACGATGAGCGGCCGGATGCCGACCCTGGCGGCGGAATCGATGAGGTCGCTGTGGGGAAAGGCCGGAAGGATCTCGATTCCTTCCTTCCTGAGGATGCGGGCGATGAGGTCGGCGCCGTTCATGGGTCGATCCGGTTGCGTGGCCGGGGAACCTTACGGCTCCGGCTCCCGCAATTCCAACCGCCGCCGTTCGCATTGACGCCGCCGCCGGTTTCGCCTAAGGAATCACACGACACCGATCCGCGATAGCTCAGTTGGTAGAGCAAGTGGCTGTTAACCACTGGGTCGTAGGTTCGAGTCCTACTCGCGGAGCCAATGAAAGCGAGACCGCACCGTATCCTCCGGTGGCCCCAGGGCCGCCGGAGGACGCGGAGACTGCTCCCTCCCGAAATCGCGGCCGGGCAGGGGTTGCCCCTTGCCTGAATAGATCGATGTCAGCCGTCGCCCTCGAGGGCTTCCAGCACCTGCATGTGGAAGGTGTGAAGCGGGACCTCGGAGAACCAGGAATCGCCGGGATCGCAGACATAGCGGCCCTGATCGTAGCCCAGGCTCGCAAGGCCGCGCTGGACACTCTCGACGATCTCGATGTCCTGCCTGTTGAAATGGTCGATGAAGAGCGACCTGACCGCCTGGAGATTGGGGTCCACCGGTCCCGGCGGCGCCAGGATGTCGACACGTTCGGCACAGCTCTGCGGACCGTCCGGGAGCATGCGCAGCACGATCAGGTTCTTCGAGCCGGGCAGGCTCAGCATGTTGAGATGCGGCCAGGCCATCCAGGCGACGTAGGGCTGGCCGGCCTCGATATCGAGACCCTCGAAGCCGGCCCTGCTGCGGTAGAGGAAACAGGAATAGCGCTCCTCCTCCCGGAACTCGTCGAGCGCCTCGTCGAGGACCCTGGCGAGTTCGGGATGGGCGACCGGAATGTGGTAGGCCTCGGCGAAGTTGTCGACCACGACCTTCCAGTTGGCGCCGATGCTGTAGTGCAGCCGCTCGACCGCAACGAAGCTCGCGATGTCCGGCAGATGGCCCGTGACCGTCTCCTCGAACCCCTCCATTCCCGTTTCGAACGGATCGCATCCCGGATCGAGGTTGACGAAGATCAGGCCGGCCGAGATGGCAAGAGGCAGGGCGCGCAGACCGAAGCGGCTCTTGTCGAATCGCGCCAGCGTGTCGGTGTGCGGGGCGCCGCGCAGGGCGCCGGACAGGTCGTAGAACCAGGCGTGGTAGGGACAGGTGATGCCGGGCCCGAGGCTGCCGCGCCCCTTGAGGAGTTCGTGACCCCGGTGCTGGCACACGTTGAAGAACGCCCGGATCTCGCCGCCGCCGTCGCGCAGGACGACGACGGGCTGGCCGGCGATCGTGTCGGTAAAGTAGTCGCGGGGTCGGGCGAGGTCGCCGACATGACCGGCATAGCACCAGGACCGGTAGTGGATCCGCTCCAGTTCGCGCCTGTGGATGTCGTCATCGGTGTAGTAGCGCGACGGCAGGGTCGGCGAGTCGAGATGATCGGCGGTGAAGGCGCCGCGTTCGCCCGAGGGGAGGGCCGTCACGACGCCGGGCCTCCCACGACGACATGCTCGCGGCGGAACGGCGCTTCCCCGCCGTCGAATCCCCGCGCCAGCGTGTGGCCGGCATGGACCGCCGCCGCGATGGTCGACGGCGCCACGCAGTCGCCGATCCTGTCGAGCGACGCGATGCCGGCCTCGCGCAGGCTGTCCCGGTCGCCGTCGAGGGCAAGCCAGAGGCCTTCCTCCGGCAGGCGCGATGTGACGAAAACGACATGGTCGCAGGCGATCGGGTCCGCCTGGCGCCCGGTATAGGCGCAGGCCGTCAGCACGTGGTCCCCGTGGATGGCCGCGAGGTTGAGCGCCGTCTCGATCCGGATTCCCGATTCGATCAGGTGCGCCTGGATGCGCGGCTGCTCCAGCGTGTTGGCGGTGAAGGCGGACACCATCGGATTGGGGGTGACCAGCGTCACGTCGCATCCCTCGGCGCGAAGCAGCTCGGCGATCACGCCGCCGAGATAGAAATGATCGTCGTCGAAGACCAGGACGGCCCCTTGCGGGCGCTTGCCCGCATGGAGATCGTCGGGGGTCAGCACCCCTGTCCGGTCGTGCCCCGGAACGGGCGCGTGGTTCGATGGTCCGATGCCGTCCCGGCGCCAGATGGAGCCTGTGGCGACCACCACCCGGGAAATGCCGAAGTCCCGCACATCGGATGCCTCGAGCCTGCTCGACGGGTAGATCGCGACATTCGCCATCTGCCGCAGCTGGTGCTGGCGGTGATCCCGCACGCGGCCCCAGGCCGAAAGACCGGGAAGCGCGCTTTCGTCTGCGACACGCCCGCCGAGCGTGCCGCGCGCCTCGGCAAGCGTGACGCCGTAGCCGCGCCGCGCCAGGGTGAGGGCGCATTCGAGTCCCGACGGTCCCGCGCCGACGACAAGCACGTGGGAGTCCGATCCCCCCGGCGCAAACCGCTCCGGGTGCCAGTCCCTGCGCCACTCCTCTCCGACAGTCGGATTCTGCGTGCACCGCATGGGAACGTGGTAGATATCGCCGGAGACGCAGATGTTGCAGCCGATGCATTCGCGGATGTCCTCGACACGTCCTTCGGCGATCTTCTTCGGGAGGAAGGGGTCGGCAATCGACGGCCGCGCGGCGCCGATCATGTCGATGATCCCGCGCCTGATCTGGGAGACCATGGTGTCCGGCGAGGTGAAGCGGCCCACGCCGACGACCGGCCGCGTCGTGACGCTCTTGACGAACGAGATGAAGGGCTCCTGGAAACCCTCGCCCTCGAATCGGGACGTCGAGGAATCCATCGGCCAGTCGTTGACGTTGACGTCCCACAGGTCGGGAAGTTCCGCGAGCATGGCAATGACGTCCCGGGCTTCGTCGGGGGTGATGCCGTCGCTGCCGATGAAATCCTCGACGCCGAGACGCACGACCACGCCGCAGCGGTCGCCGACGGCCTCCTTCGTGTCCTCGATCAGTTCCCTGAGGAGGCGGGTCCGGTTCTCCAGGCTTCCTCCGTACTCGTCCGTGCGGTCGTTGTAGCGCCGGGAGATGAAGTGGCCGGGAATGCCCATGTTGTGGGAGGCGTAGACGTAGACGAGGTCGAATCCGGCCTTCACGGCACGTTCGGCGGCCTGTCTGTGCCAGCGGCGCAGGTCGGCGATGTCGCTTCCGGACATGCGTTTCGACTGGGTCGGGACATGGGGTTCGGGATTGGCAAGGGACGCCGGACCCATCGGCGGCACCCGGCTGTAGAGGTTCTGCGCGACAATGCCGCCGTGCGCCAGCTCGATGGCGGCGAGCGCGCCGTGCTCGTGCACGGCTTCGGTCATCCGGGCGTGATGCGCGATGTCGCTGTCGTCCCAGATCCGCGTCTCGATGTAGGGCATGACGTCGGAACTGGGGTGAATCTCGCACATCTCCGTGGAGACCACGCCCCAGCCTCCTTCGGCCTTGACCCTTCGATGGCCGATCAGGGCATTCGGGAAGGCGTAGCCGAAGCCCGTGCAGTGGGGCACCTGGTAGAAACGGTTGGGCGCCGTGACGGGACCGATCCGCACCGGCTCGAACAGGATGTCGTAGCGCGGATCGCGTCCCGTCATGGTCTGCCCGACCGCGTGCCGCTGAAGACTCGCCTCAGAAGCCGCTCTTGACCTCCTCGAACAGGGCCTGCAGCTCGGCCTCGCCGCCGATGGGCTGCTGATAGATGCCGGCGGAGAGTATCTCCTCGGGATTCTTGGAAAGGCCGAGCGCCGTGAGCGTCGCTTCGTCGATCATCTCGAACGCGCTGACCGTTGCCGCGCCGTAGCCGAAGGCCTCCATCTCGTAGACACGGGAGCGCGGATCGAGGAAGGCGTCGATGATCTCGTGGGCCCTCTCGCGGTTCGGCGCATCCTTGACGATCGAGAGGCCGCATACCCAGGTCATCGCACCTTCCTTCGGGTTCATGAAGGCGACGGGCAGTCCCTGCTGGGTCAGGCGCACCACCGATTCGTTCCAGGTGGTTGCGGCAACGAGTTCACCGCTGGCGAGACCCTGTTCGAGAGTCGTCGGATCGTTGGAATAGAACCTCAGGTTCTCGGTGAGCGACTTCAGCCTGGGGCGTATCGCATCCAGCGATTCCTGTGTCGAATAGTCGAAGGGATTCTCGAGGCCCGCAACGATGCCGGCGATGACCACGCCGTCGACAAGACTGTCGAACACCGCAGTCTGGCCCTTGTACTTGGGATCCCAGAGGATTTCCCACGATTCGTTGCCGACATACTCCGGCGCGAGATCGGTGCGGTAGGTCACCGAGGTGAGGCCCCAGTCGATCGGCACCCAGTAGCGGTCGTCGCCGATCGTGCTGCCTGGAACGTCGTGGAGGCTCTGCAGGACATCCGGCCAGTGGCTCAGCATGGAAAGGTCGATGGGTTCCAGGACACCCGCGTCGACCCACTTCTGGATCTTGTAGTTGCACGGGAAGACGACATCGGGCGTGAACCCGGCGCGGACCTTCGCCAGGCCTTCTTCCTCGTCGCCCCAGAAGGAAAACTCCGGAGCGCTGCCGTGCTGTTCGACGTACGCGGGAAACAGGTTCTCGTCGTCGTAGCCGGCCCAGCCGAAGAAGGTGGGATGTTCGGTGTCCTGGGCCCGGGCCGTCGCCGGCAGGACGGTCGCCACGACTCCGAGGGCCGACAGGGATTCGAGCGCCTTGCGCCGGCTCAGTCCCGGGGAACGGTTGAACGGTGACATGCGGATTTCTCCCGAGTGGCAAGGATAAGGTTCGACCGGCTTTCGCCGGGTCCGAATGATACCTCCTGTGGACAGGACATCCAACGGCTGGCGGGGCCCCGGTTCGTTGAGGACGGGGTTGTGATAGCGTAGCGTCGTGCATGCCGGGACCGACGCTTGAGCGATCTCTTCGACACCCTGCCGAAAGAACGGAACGATCGGGCGGCACAGCCCCCCGCCATCGATCTCCCCGACATCCTCCAGCCCGATACCCGGCTGAAGATGGACGGCCGGGATTTCCTCTCCCTCCTTCCGCCGGCCTCGTTTCCGGTGGCGTTCCTCGATCCGCAGTACCGGGGCGTGCTGGACAAGCTCGCCTACGGCAACGAGGGACACCGGCGCGCGATGCGGCGCGCGGCCCTCGAACAGATGGACGGGGAGACGATCGGCGAGTTCGTGCGCGCCATCGACCGGGCACTTGTGCCCTCGGGCCACCTCTTCCTGTGGGTGGACAAGTTCCACCTGTGCGAGGGCGTTCACCCGTGGCTGGACGGCACGGATCTCGAAATCGTCGACCTCGTGACATGGGACAAGACCACGTTCGGCATGGGCTACCGCACCCGGCGGCGGGCGGAGTACTGCATCGTGCTGCAGAAGCATCCGCGCAAGGCCAAGGGGGTGTGGCGGGTGCGCAACATTCCCGATGTCGTCCAGGAGAAGGCCTCCCAGCGCGAGCACCCCCACGCCAAGCCCGTGGACCTCCAGGGGCGGCTCATGGCCGCGGTGAGCGATGCCGGCGACTTCGTGATCGATCCCGCGGCCGGCTCCTTCTCCGTGCTCGAGGCCGCCCGCATCCAGGGGCGGACCTTTCTCGGCTGCGACCTGAACGGCTGACGCGCCGGGTCAGCTGCGGTCATCGCGGGCGACCGCTCCGGCCTTCATGACGAAGGCGACCTCCATGAGGGCATGGATGTCTTCCAGGGGGTCCCGCGGTACCGCGATGATGTCCGCCGCCATCCCTTCCTTGAGCGCACCGAGGCTGTCGTCGAGACCGAGCAGCTCGGCCCCGGTGACGGTGGCCGAGCGGATGGCCTCGACCGGGGAGAAGCCGCATTCCTCGACCATGAGCACGACCTCCTGCATGTTCTCGCCGCAGTGGTTGCCCGGCGTGCCCACGTCCGTTCCCATGGCGATCCTGACGCCCGCCTCGCGCGCCCGCCGCAGCTGCTTGCGGCGCAGCGCGCCCAGTTCGCGGTAGCGCTCCAGGACATGGGGAAGCGCGCGCCCGGCGAAGCCCGGGTCCTTCAGGAAGGCATGGGCGGTGCAGAACGTGGGCACGAGAAACGTTCCGCGTTCCGCCATGAGACGCCGGCATTCGTCCGTCGCGTAGGTGCCGTGCTCGATGCTCCGGCAGCCTCCGGCCACCGCGTTGCGGATGGCCTCGGCGGCGTGGGCGTGGGCGGCGACATGGGCGTGGTTGTCGGTCGCGATGTCGACCGCCGCGGCAATCTCGTCGGGCCGCATCTGGATCGCGTCGGCCTTCTCGTAGCGGCTGGAGTTGACGGCGCCGGACGCCAGGATCTTGATGATATCGGCCCCGTTGGCGAACTGCTTTCGCGCCCCCTTGCGCACCTCGTCCGCGCCGTCGACCTCCTCGTACATGCCCGGGTAGTAGGGCGTCGTTGCACTGGTGACGGAAAGGATCCTGCCGGAGCAGAAGAGCCGGGGTCCGGCGATCCTGCCCACATCGATCGCTTCCCTGACGGCGATCTCGTGGTAGTCCCAGCCCCCGACGTCGCGGGCCGTCGTGATGCCGCAGCGCAGGAGCCTTCCCGCATTCCAGGCGGCGTGGAGGGCGATGGTTCCTGGCCGCGAGTCGCGCCAGATGTTGTTGCCGGCGGCCACCGATGTATCGAGGGTGATGTGGACGTGATTGTCGATAAAGCCGGGCAGGAGCCAGCGGTCCTCCATGTCCACGGCGGGCCGGCTTGCGTCATGGCGCCCGATCGCGGCGATCCTTCCGTCCACCACCCTGATGTCGCCCCTGCGGAACCCGCCGGACTCCACGTCGAACACTTGCCCGCCGACCAGCCACATCGCCTTTTTCTCCGTTCGAGCGGCCGTCAACCTACCACAGCCGCTCCCGCCGTTGCGGTGCGGCGGCGGGTATCCGCCGCCCGGGCAGGGCAGGGGATCCGTGCTCCACGGGACTGCATGCCGGAGCCGGCTCGCGCGACCGGGACGGCGCTGCGGAACGATGATCGGATGTCCGCGAGGCACTCATCCACCCCATGGCCGGGCGGCACTTCGCTTCGGGCAGAGCGGGCGCTCGCCGCGCGAATGACCACATGAAAGAACGTCCGGAGTGCCGAATCGCAACGCTTCGGCCTGCCCTCGGAGCGTGGAATGGAGTAAAGGAGAGGTCGGCAGGTTCCGGCTGCGAGGAGGACCGCGCCAACATGGACCACCCCGGCCCGTTCGGGTTCCCCGGCGGCGACCTCTCGCTTCCACGCATTCCCGCGAAGGCGACGACGGCGGACGTTCCGTTGCGCGCCCGGAACGCCTGATCCGCCGGGAGACACCCTCATGGACGAACGCCCCTTCGACGAACCCTGGCAGGCGCGGATCTTCGCCATCGTCACGGCGATGCACGGGGACGGGCGCTACGCATGGCGCGAATTCCAGGAACTCCTGATCGACGAGATCGCCGCGCGGGGCGAGGCGGACGGCAGCGACTACTACGAACGCTGGCTTGCCGCGGCCGAGCGGCTGGTGACCGCGCTGGGCATGAGTGGCCAAGACGAACTCGCTCGGAGGCGGGAACACCTCGCCGATCATGCGCCCCATCCGACGACGGCGCCGCCGGGGCCCCTGTCCGTCGAACCGCCGCGGCGTGCACGGGAGAAGGCATCGTGAGAAGCGTCTGGCTGGAGCAGGCGCTGGCGGCCGATGCGGACGCCGCCGTCACGCCGCTCGACGGGGATCTCGGGGTCGACGTGGCCATCGTCGGCGGCGGCTACACGGGGCTGTGGACCGCCATCGAGCTGAAGTCGCGCGATCCGTCACTCGATGTCGCCATCGTCGAGCGGGACGTCTGCGGCGCCGGCGGCAGCGGCGCCAACGCCGGCTTCGCCCTTCCCATGTGGCTACAGGTTCCCGCCCTCGAGCAGGCGAGCGACACGGGGGAAGCCCTGCGCATCGGCAAGGCGTCCATCGAGGCCATCGGCGACATACGCGCGCTCGCTGCGCGCTCCCGCCACGATATCGCGGTGAACGCCAGCCACACGCTGTGGACCGCCACCTGCGAACGCCAGTCGGGGCACTGGGACGCGATGATGGAGCTGATGGAGTCCTACCAGATCCACAGCTTCCGCCTGCTGGGCAGGGACGAGGTCCGCGCGATGACCGGCAGCGACGCCCTCAGCGCCGGCGTCATCGACACGGCAAGCGCCCTCGTCCATCCGGGACACCTCGTGCGCGCGCTCAGAAGCGAGGCGCTGTCCCTGGGCGTGCGGATCTTCGAGGAGACGGCCATGGTGCGCCTCGAGCGCTCCGTCCCGCCCCGCGTCGTCACCGGCGGCGGCACCGTCACCGCGCGCAAGGTGGTGCTGGCGCTCTATGGCTGGTCGCTCTCGATACCGGAACTGCGGCAGGCCGTCATGGTGATGTTCACGGACGCCATCATGACGGTGCCTGTCCCCGAACTCCTCGAGGACATCGGCTTTCGCGACGCTCCTGGATTCACCGATTCCCGCACCTTCATCGAATCCTGCCGGCCGACGGCGGACGGCCGGGTCGTCGTCACCAAGTCGGGCGGCAGGCTCCCCTTCGGGGACCGCCTGGACAGCTGCCTTGACGGCACGCGCCGCAGCGTCGACGAGCTCAGGAACATCATGGCGGCCTATCACCCGCGCCTGAGGGATGTCGCCATCGAGGGCACCTGGAGCGGGCCCATCGACCGGACCGGCAACGGCCTTCCCGTCTTCGGGCGCCTCGCCGGCGCGCCCGACATCGTCTTCGGCTGCGGCTACTCGGGCGCCGGCGTGGTGCCGTCACGGGTGGGAAGCCACATCCTTGCCTCGCTCGTCCAGGAGAGGAACGACGCATGGACCCGATCCGCGCTGGTGAGAACGCCGGACCGGGCGTTCCCGCGGGAACCGTTCCGCTGGATCGGCGGCCACCTCGTGCGCGCAGCGATCGAGCGCAAGGACCGCCTCGATCACGAGGGCCGCGACCCGGGTCCGCTGACCCGCTTCTGGCTGCGCTTCAAGCCGGAGAGCTACAAACCGGCGTGAACGGCCATTGCGCGGCGAGTCGGCCTTCTGGCATAAGGCGCGCACGAGCGAAGGGATGATCGGGATGGCAAGGATCGTCAACAGCTGGAACGAGTGGGACCCGCTGCGCCATGTCGTCGTCGGGCGCGCCGACGGCTGCTGCATACCGCCGCCGGAGCCGGCGAGCGACCCCAAGATACCCGTGGACAGCGACATGCGCGGCGTGCACGGCCCGCGTTCCGAAGAGTCTGTGGCGCGGGCCAACGCCGAACTCGACGCCTTCGCCGCCATGCTGGAGACGAGGGGCGTGAGGGTGGATCGGCCCGATGCCATCGATTTCAACCAGCCGATCGCCACCCCCGACTGGTCGACGGGATCGATGTTCGGCTGCCAGCCGCCCCGCGACGTCATCCTCACCGTCGGCTCCGAGATGCTCGAGGCGACCATGTCCTACCGGTCCCGGTGGTTCGAGTACCTCTGCTACCGTCCGCTGCTGACGCGGTTCTGGAAGGAGGACCCGCAGATGCGCCACGAGGCGGCGCCCAAGCCGCGCCTGACGGACGCCTCCTACAAGGCGGACTACCTCTCCGACGACATCACGATCGCCGAGCGGCTCGAGATGGTTGCGGCGCGGGATTTCGTCACCACGGAGGCCGAGCCGCTCTTCGATGCGGCCGATGTCCTGCGCTTCGGCAGGGACCTCTTCGTCCAGCACGGCTTCACGACCAATCTCGCCGGAATCGAGTGGCTGCGCCGGCATTTTCCCGATCACCGGGTGCACGCGCTCAACTTCCCGGGCGATCCCTATCCCATCCACATCGACGCGACCTTCACGCCCTTGAGGGAAGGTCTCGTCATCAACAACCCCGAGCGCCGCCTGCCGGACGAGCAGCGGGAGATCTTCCACCGCAACGGCTGGGAGATCGTCGACGCGGCGCGGCCGGCGCACAACAGCCCGCCGCCGCTGTGCTACTCGAGTGTCTGGCTCTCCATGAACGTCCTGGTTCTCGATCCGGGAACCGTCTGCGTCGAGGCCACGGAAGTCCACCAGATGGACCAGCTCGACCGCCTTGGATTCGAGGTCGTGCCCGTCCCCTTCCGCAACGCCTACCCCTTCGGCGGCGGCCTCCACTGCGCCACGGCGGATGTCTGGCGGGACGGCGACTGCCAGGACTACTTCCCGCACCAGCCTTAGGCGGGCGGGGCCATCAGGCGGACGAGTTCGCCGGCGTCGAGGGCGCGGCAGACCAGGCCCGCAGGCCTGACGGTGGTCATGTCTTCGGCGGCCAGCATGGCGTTGAGCACGGCCTCCTCGATCGCCTCGACGGCGGCAAGGTAGAGCGGGTCGGCGAGCTCGTCGTTGATCACGGTCATGGTGCGCCAGGGTCCGGCGAACTGGGGCAGCGTGCCGCGGTTGGCCGTGCTGAAGGCAAGGAAGATGTCCCCGGAATTGTTGCCGCCGGGCGTGCCGCCCCTGCCGATGCCGATGGCGGCGCGGCGGGCGAGCTTCTCGAGCTGGCGGGGCGCCATGGGGATGTCGGTGGCGAGGATGACGATGATCGAGCCCTGCTCCCGCTCGAACAGCCGGTCCGCGGACATGGCCTCGCCGAGCCGCCGTCCCAGGACGGTGAACCACGGCCTCGTGCCGTGGTTGGCCTGGACGAGGGCGGCGACATGGAAGGTCCGGCCGTCGATCTCGAGGCGCCGCGAGGACGTGCCTGTGCCGCCCTTGAACTCGTAGGCGATCATGCCCGTGCCGCCGCCGACGTTGCCCTCGGCCACCGGTCCCGGCGCCGCGCCGTCGAAGGCGGCCAGCGCGTCGGCCTCGGTGACATGCTGGCCGTTGATGTCGTTGAGCACGCCGTCGTAGGTCTCGGCGACGACCGGCATCGCCCACAGGTGCTCCCGCTGCCAGGCCTCGCCGTAGGTCCGGATCATCCAGCGCACGGCGGCGTGGTGGACCATGCCGACACTGTGGGTGTTGGTGATCGAGACGGGGCCCACGAGGTATCCGCCGTCGCGGACCCAGTGGCTGCCCGTCATCTCGCCGTTGCCGTTGAGAGCGTGGAGTCCCGCCCATACCGGCTGCGGCTGCGCGTTCCTGCCCAGGGGCAGGATGGCCGTCACGCCGGTGCGTACGGGACCCTCCTCCTCGATCCTCGTGGTGAAGCCGACCTCGACCCCGGGCACGTCGGTGATGGCGTTGAGGGGCCCGGTCTCGCCCGGGAAGGCGAGAAGGTCGCGCGCTCTGGGTTTCGTCATGGATGTTCCTCCCCCGGTCTGCCGGAACAGGCGTCGCGATGCTTGCCTGTCCGTCCTGGCGGTTGATGCCGGCGGCTTCCGGCAAGGTGGTCGTCCAGCCACCGGTGGTGGTGTGACGACAGCCCTTTGTCCCGTGAGTTATCTGTCGGCCTGTTCGCGCACCTTGTATCCAGGCGTACTCAAAAGTCGCCGACAGAGTCCACGCTTTGCTGTTCTCCATGGCGCCTGCCTGCGCCCACCGGCACCGGCGAACACGAACGGGTGTCCGCTGCCACCGGTGTGGATGGACGATGGCGAGACAACCTCATGGAACAGCAGGGCCGGACCACAACGGCGTGCAATCCGCTCTACGCTGACAGCGTCGCCAAAACGTCCTCTGGCGTCAGGTCCGGCACTGCGAACGGGTTGATGACTCGAACGTCTCCGAACATCTGGTCATGCTGCAAATCCTCAGTGAGCAACGCCGAGCAGGCGCAAGACTGCGCCGCCGCGACAATGAGCGCATCCCACCATGAAAGGAGGTACCGTTCCTGCAGCAGCCAGCCCCGTTCCAGGATGGTGAGATCGAGAACCACCGGACGCCATACTCCGAGTTCACGCACGATGCTCTGCGCCTGTCCGGTGTCGAACGCGGGGTTCAGCTTGCGCGTGAGCGTCGCATAAAGTTCCTGAAGCACCTGGAAGCTGATACGAGCGGCGCGGTGGCGCGCGAGATACGCAATCCAGTCATGTGCACGGGATTGCTTCGCAAGGTCCGAGCTATCCTGTCGGTAGACGAGGATGTTGGTGTCAACGAAGACCAGAGCGGTCATGCAATTCGTCGCGAGTCGGCCTGCGGCCATCGATCCAAACCAGCTTGCGTGGTTTCCTGGCCAGATACCGCTCCATGGCGAGATCGTACTCGGCTTCCCCACGCCGCATGTCTTCCAGCAACTCGGCGAGCCACCTGGAGACACTGCGCCCGTTCTCGGCGGCGCGGATCCTCAACCATGCCGCGACTTCTTCGGATAACGTGACTGTGACGTTCTTCATGACACGAACTTAGTAAAACACGAATTTCGTGTCAATGGCAGTTCCGGCGTCTACTCGACTCGCAACGGGGCAGAGGTTCCGACTGGCGCCGTCGAACACCCGAAACGCCATAGAGGCGACGGCCTCTCCACCCTGGCCGGAAGGCAAACGGGTGTCTTGCGCGGCCCCTACCGGCGGCTGCGCAGCCACAGTCCCAGCGATGCCACGAAGATCGAGAACATCAGCATCAGCGTGGCGATGGCGTTGATCTCCGGTTTCACGCCGCGGCGCAGCATGCCGTAGATGAAGACCGGCAGCGTGGTGGAATCGACGCCGGCGATGAAGTACGTGATGACGAGATCGTCCATCGAGATGATGAACGCCAGGAGCGCTCCGCCGATCACGCCCGGCAGGATGTGGGGGAGGGTGACCCGCCGGAAGGTGACCCACTCGTTCGCGCCGAGATCCGCCGAGGCCTCCTCGAGGGACGTGTCCATGCCGGCGAGGCGGGCGCTGACGACGACGAAGACATAAGACACCAGGAAGGTCGAGTGGCCGATCATGATCGAGACGAGGCCCAGCGACATGCCGATGTTGACGAAGAAGACGAGCAGCGCGATTCCGAGCACGATGTCCGGCATCACCATCGGCATGTAGAGCAGCCCCTGGTAGAATCGCTGGGCGCGGAACCGGTAGCGGTAGAGCGCCAGGGCCGTCATGGTGCCCAGAACGGTCGCGAACCCGGTGGTGACGGCGGCGACGACGAGGCTGTTCTGCACCGCCGCCAGGAGCTGGTCCGTCGACTCGACGTAGAGCGTCTGCTCGTTGAGTTCCGTCGGGTAGCCGAAGATCGTCCAGTACCAGTCGAACGTGAATCCCGACCAGATCATCATGTTGATCGGATTGGAATTGAACGAGAAGACGACGATCATGACGATCGGCGCATAGACGAAGATCAGGAAGGCGATACCCCAGCCGCCGAGGAGACGCCTGCGCCAGCCGCCCGTCACGACCGCCTCTCGATCAGCGCGATGCGCCTGAGGTAGACCAGGATGAGCAGGAACATCACCGCCATGATCATGACCGACAACGCCGAACCGAACGGCCAGTTGCGCGCCGAAAGGAACTGCTGTTCGACGAGATTGCCGATCATCAGGACCTTGGCGCCGCCCAGGAGGTCCGGGACGATGAAGTTGCCGAGGCTCGGAATGAAGACGAGCACCGCTCCCGCGGCGATTCCCGGCAGCGACAGGCGGACCGTGACCCGCCAGAAGGTCTGCCACGGGCTTGCGCCCAGGTCCGACGACGCCTCGACGAGGCTGGGATCGAGCTTCTCCACCGACGCGTAGACCGGGAGGAACATGAACGGCAGCAGGATGTAGGCCATGCCGACCAGGACCGCGGTCTCGGTGAAGATGATGTCGATGGGTTCCGAGACGAGACCCAGGCCGATGAGGCTGGCGTTGAGGAAACCGGTCGGCCGCAGGATGAGGACCCAGGCGAAGAGGCGCACCACCAGGCTGACGAAGAAGGGGAGGGTGATCAGGAAGACGACCAGCAGGCGCCAGCGCCGCGGCAGCCCCCTGACCCACAGCGCCGCCGGATAGCAGATCAGCAGCGTGATGACGACGTTGGTGAGCGCAAGGCGCGCCGATCTCAGGAAGATCGAGGCGTAGACCCAGTCGAAATCCTCCCACTCGCCGTCGGCCCAGCCGAGAATGCGCCCGTAGTTCCAGTGGTAGAAGTTCCACTCGAAGCCGCCGTAGAGGCCGGGTTCGAGGAAACTGATGATGACCATGACGACGAGCGGACCGAGGAAGCAGGTTCCGAGAAACAGGGTTGCCGGCGAGAGAAGGACGAGAAGCCGGCGCTTGTCAGCCCGTAGCGCCATGCCCCGACTCGCCGATGAGATGAAGGTCGTCGCGCCGGTACGCGAGGCGGATCCGTTCCCCGGGCCGCGACCCGGAGTTCTCTGCGGCAGGGCGCGACATCGTCACCGCGGTGCCGTCGCCGGCGCGGCAGACGATCTGCCGCGTCGCCCCGATGAAGACGACCTGCTCGAGGACGGCTTCCACGGTTCCCAGAGCGGAATCGTTTTCCGGAGGCGCCGGCAGCAGCTGTTCGGGCCGCAGCAGCAGGGACATCCGCGAGCCTGACGGCGTCCCGCGGGGTGCCGCGAACTTCAGCCCTTGAGCGGTCACGAGGTGGGGATCGGCGGCATCCTCGACGGTCCCGGCGAAGAGCGCCCCGTCGCCGATGAACTCCGCCACGAACCGGGTGCCCGGCTGACGGTAGAGGCTCTCCGGCGTGCCGGTCTGCTCGATCCTGCCCTGGTTGAGCACCACGATCCGGTCCGACATCGTCAGCGCCTCTTCCTGGTCGTGGGTGACGAAGAGGAAGCAGATGCCCAGATCGTGCTGCAGGGTCTTGAGCTCGAGCTGCATCGAGTGGCGAAGGTTGCGGTCGAGCGCCGACAAAGGCTCGTCGAGGAGCAGCAGCTTGGGCCGGTTGATGATGGCGCGGGCCAGCGCCACGCGCTGGCGCTGGCCGCCCGACAGCTGGTGAGGCCGGCGCCGCTCGAATCCGCCGAGGCCGACCCGGTCGAGCGCCTCCCTCACCCTGGTGTTGCGTTCGTCGCGCGGAACCCCGGTGACGTCGAGCCCGTAGCCGACGTTGTCGTCGACCACGAGGTGGGGGAAGAGCGCATAGCTCTGGAACACGGTGTTCACCGGCCGGCGATGCGCCGGCACCCCGGTCATCGACACGCCGTCGATCAGCAACCGTCCCGAATCGAGCTCCTCGAAACCGCTGATGCAGCGCAGCAGGGTCGTCTTGCCGCACCCCGACGGGCCCAGCAGGGTCACGAACTCGCCGGCACGGACCTCCAGGGAGACGTCGTCGAGCGCCGTGACCGCTCCGCCCTCGGGCGTGTGGAAGCGCTTGACGGCGCCGCAGAGCTCGGCGACCGGAATGAACCGCCCGGCGGTCATGGCGCGCGTGGCACCGGCCGCCGGGCGGGTCTTCGGTTGTGGAAGCGAGGAACGGTTACTGAGCCGTGCGAACCCGGGTCCAGACGCGGTTGAACTTGCGAAGATCGTTGCCGAGATCTTCGAAGATCTGCAGCCTGGCCATGACCTCCGGCGGCGGATTCGTGTTCGGGTTCTCCTTGAGCTCCGCCGGCAGGAGGTCGCGCGCCGGCACATTGGCGGTGCCGTTGACCTGCTGGAGGGTGTTGAGCGCCGCGATCTCGGGCTGCATGTAGAACTCGAAGAAGCGGATCGCACTCTCCTTGTTGGGGGCGCTGGCGAGCACGCAGATGTCCTCCTGGTACATCGTGGCACCCTCCTCGGGGATGACGAAGCCGAGCCTGTCGGGTTCCTCGAGGGTGTAGATGGTAGCGCCGACGTACCAGTGGGCGGCCGCGATGTCGCCAGCCTGCACCAGGGGCACGATGTCATAGGAGAACGCCGAGATCTTGTCCGTGCGTTCCAGCAGCCATTCCTCGGCCACCGCGAGTTCGTCGGAATCCGTCGAGTTGACCGAGTAGCCGTTCATGATCAGGGCGACGCCGATGGTCTCGCGCAGATCGTCGAGCATCGTGATCTTCTTTCCCTGATCGGGCAGGGCGAAGAAGTCCTCCCACGACGTGATGTCGCCGGCCTCCTCGCGGTTGAAGAAGATCCCCACGGCGCCGAAGGCGTAAGGCAGGCAGTAGGAACTCTCCGGGTCGACGCTGGAACGCATGGCGACCGGATCGATGTTCCCGAAGCCCTCGAGGGTGTTCACCTTCGCGTCATGGAGAAGGCCGAGCTTCTGCATGATGTCGCGCATGTGGACGGACGGAAACACGATGTCGTAGCCGGTGGCGCCGGCCTGGATCTTGGCGAGCATCTCCTCGTTGGTGCCGTAGGTGTCCAGGGTCACCTCGATCCCGGTGTCCTCGGTGAACCGCGTCAGCACCTCGGGATTGATGTAGTCCCCCCAGTTGTAGACGTTGAGCTGCCCTTCGGCGGCGGCATCCTGTGGCGCAAGCGCCGCTGCCCCGAGAAGGAGACAACCCGCGGCGCCCGCGAGAACCTGCCTGAAACGCGTCATGATCATCCTCCATGGTCATCGGCGCGCACCTTCCCTTGCCGCCGCCGCGCTTGTCAACGCCGGCGGGAACTCCTCCGGTCCTCGCCGCACCCTCGACCAGTCGAGCGGCAGGGCGGTCCCGATCCAGCGTTCGAGGTCGTCGGCGGATGCCCCTTCGGCAATGGCGACGAGAACCGAAGAGGTGATGCCGGGAGGCCACCTCTCCAGAACGCGGGGTCTGTGGAAGAGGTGCTGGACGCCGTCGACAGCGACCGGTCCGTCGTGGCCCCGGACCCGCAGCAGGCCCTTGAGGCGCAGCAGGCGGTCCCCGTGGTGCTCCACCAGGCCGTCGATGGCCGCGTGGAGACGGCACCAGTCGGTCGCGCCTCCCGCCGTCACGGCCAGCGACACGACGGGCCCGTGGGCGGTATCGTCGTCGGCCGGAGGCGCCATCGCCAGTCCCGGGTCGCAGAGCAGGACCTCGGGATCGGCCTCGCCGTGGAGAACCTGCAGGACGCGGGCGCGCGCGTTGTGCCGCCTCGCCTCGCCGGCGGCCGTCCCGGCATCCGCAAGATCGCCCTTGGTGACGACGACGGTATCGGCAAGGGCAAGCTGCCGGCGGGCTTCGCGATGGCGTTCGAGGGACCCCGCCCCGTTCACCGCATCGAGGCAGGTCACCATGCCGGCGGCGCCGAAGCGGGACAGCCGCAGGGGATCGGCGAGGAAGGTCTGCAGCAGGGGCACCGGGTCCGCGAGACCCGAGGTCTCGATGACGACGCGGCGGAAGGCCGGTATCTCGCGGCGTTCCGAGCGGTCGAGAAGATCGAGGAGCGTGGTGACGAGATCGCTCCTCAGGGCGCAGCACAGGCAGCCGTTGTCGAGGAGGAGCGTCGTCTCCTCGCTACGCTCGACAAGCACGTGATCGAGGCCGATCTCGCCGAACTCGTTGACGATGACCGCGGTATCCGCGAAATCCGGATGGACGAGCAGGCGGCGAAGCAGGGTCGTCTTGCCGCTCCCGAGGAACCCGGTAACGATGCGGACCGGGAGCGGTTCGGCGTCCAGTGCCAGCAGGGTCACGGGTCGAACCGGTCGCTGCCGATCCAGCTGCCATCCCAGAAGGTCTCCGGACGCGTTGCCATGACCTCGAAGCCGCCGCAGCGCGGTTCCGTGAGGGTCCGCCCGTCGATTCGTCCGGCGAGCTCTTCCCGGGCCTCGCGCACGAGACGAGGCTCGCCGAGCAGGTCGAGCGCCGTCATCGTCATCGCCTTTCCGGCGAAGGAAGCGCCGCTGAACTGGCTTTCGTGGCCCGAGGCCGCGGTCATCGCCCAGTTGTGGAGCAGCACGCCCTCGGGCACCGACCAGTTGGCCCGCGCCAGCGGGATCCTCCAGCTCGCCTCGCCGTCGTCCTGGCCATAGGGATCGCAGCCCTGCGTGTGGAAGGCGACGCCGCCGTCCCAGGCGAAGTCCTTACCCGGACTGCACGCCTCGCAGAGCGCCTTCATGTAGGCGATGTCCCCGTCGTCACGCACCGGCGGCCCGATCTCCTTCATGCGGGAGAGGAGGAGCTCGCCCAGCGTGTGGTTCGCGAGATAACCCCTGGAGGCGGAGACCAGCATCTCGCGGACGGTGGTTCCGGTGTGGCGGGCCGCATCGCGGGCGATCGGCAGGATGCGGCGGGTGACCTCTTCGGCCCTCTCGAAGACCTCGTGGCGCACGGTGAGCCAGAGGCGCGTCTCGTCGGGCGTGATCGAGGGCATGTAGCCCGCGAAGCGCAGGACATGGCCGATGACCGCATCGGGGAACTGGTGGGCGCGCAGGCGCTCCATGGACTGGACGAAGAGCTCGGCGGCGTCCAGCGCGTTCTGCGAGCGCCTCGACCCGCCGTGGGATGCGGTCCCCTCGAAGAGGAGCTCGATCGACACGCAGGAAAGGCATGGCCGCGACACGGCGCCGTTCTGGTAGTCGGCGTGGTTGGCGAACAGGATGTCGATGCCCTCGAAGGCGCCGTGCCGCAGCATCGCGATCTTCCCCCAGAGGATCTCCTCGGCGGGCGTTCCGAGGCAGACGATCGTGCCGCCGAGACCGAGCTCCTCCATGGCATGGCGCGCGGCGATCGCGCCGCCGGCGCCGGCGGCGGCAATCAGGTTGTGGCCGCAGGCATGGCCTGCCTTCCTGCCGTCCGGCGCCCTGAGCGGCTCGAGACGGTTGCCCTGTCCGGGCAGGGCGTCGTACTCCGCGAGGAATCCGAGCACCGGGCCCTCGCCCCTGGACCATGTCGCCCTGAACGCCGTGGGCAGACCGCAGGAGCCCCGCTCCACGCGGAATCCGTGGCCGTCGAGCCAGGCCGACAGCGCCGCTTCCGCCTGGTACTCCATCATGCCGAGTTCCGGTTCCTGCCAGATGCGGCGCGCCATCGAGCGCGCCTCGTCCTCGATCGCGTGCCAGGCGTCGGCCGCCCCCGCCGCATGGAGATCGCTCACGGTCAACCCGCGGTGTAGCCGCCGTCGACGACCATCTCGGCGCCCGTCACGAAGGTCGATTCGTCGCTGGCGAGATAGACCACCATGTGGGCGACATCGTCGGCATCGCCCATTCTTCCCACGGCGTGCTTGGCGACGAGGCGCTCGAACTCCTTCTCGCCCAGGGACTCCCGCACGGAGAGCCCCAGCGGCGTGGCGATGTAGCCGGGGCAGATGGCGTTGCAGCGAATGTTGTAGCCCTCGCGGCCGCAGTGCACGGCGATCGACTTGGTCAGCAGCCTCACCGCGCCCTTGCTGGCGCAGTAGGACATCGCGTCGGCCGACCCCCGGATGCCCAGGACAGAGGAGAGGTTGACGATGGAGCCGCCCCCGGCCCGCTTCATGTGGGTCACCGCGTGCCGGCAGCCCATGAAGGTGCCGTGGAGATTGACGGCCATGAGCCGCTCCCAGCGGTCCACGTCGCATTCCAGAATGTTGTCGCGGGAGACGCCGATCCCGGCGCTGTTGACCAGGATCTGCAGCTTGCCGAAGCGCCGCAGCGTTTCGGCGACGGCAGCGCTCCACGAGTCGTCCCGCGTGACGTCCAGGTGGTGGAAGAAGCCGCGTCCTCCCATCAGTTCGAGGGTCTCCGCGCCGCCCTCGCCGTCGATGTCGGCAACGCAGACGAGCGCCCCTTCCTCGGCCATGCGGACGGCGCTCTGGCGCCCCAGGCCCGAGGCGCCGCCGGTGACGATCGCCGTCTTGTGGCGCAGCCTCGGCGTCATTCCACCGTTCCCCCGCCATCGATCACCAGTTCGCTGCCGTCGACGAGCCGCGAATCGTCGCTTGCGAGGAAAACGATCAGGCGGCCGACATCCTCCGGCCGGCCTGTGACGCCGGGGGGCGTGTAGCTGTCCCACAGGGCGCGCTCGGCCGCCGGATCCTCGGCCCCGGCGATGTAGTTGGCGACCATAGGCGTCTCGATGACGCCCGGATGGACGGAATTGCAGCGCACGCCGAGACCGTGGCGCGTGCAGTAGTCCGCGATCGCCTTGGTGAGAAGCCTCACACCGCCCTTGCTCGCATCGTAGGCGCACAGATCCTTGTCGCCGACGATCCCGGAGACCGACGAGAGATTGACGATGGAGCCGCCGGAGCCCCGCATGTGGCGGACCGCCGCCCTGCAGCCCAGCCATGTCCCCTTGAGATTGACGTCGAGCACCTCCATCCATGTCTCCATGGAGGTCGTTTCGATCGTCCCCCGGCGCAGGATTCCGGCCGAGTTCACCAGGACGTCCCAGCCCCCCAGCGATTCGAGGGTGGTCTCGACGGCGGCCTGCCAGGACGCTTCGGAACGGACGTCGAGGACGGTGGCGAACGCCCCTTCTCCGATTTCCGTGGCGGCCTCCCCGGCGCCCGCATCATCGATGTCCGCAAGCATCACGTCAGCGCCCGCTTCGACCAGCAGGCGCGATGCGGCTCTTCCGATGCCCGAGGCGCCGCCGGTCACGAGGGCCTTCCTGCCGTCACACTGTCCCATCCGCGCTCCTTTCAGCCCCGGCGGCTTCCGGCCGCATGCTGGGGCAGCGTGGTTTCCGGACGCTGGGGAACCGTTCGCCGATCCTTCTTCAGGGTGGCCTCCCGGTGAAGCATGTAGAGGCCGCTCGAGATGACGAGGATCGATCCCGAGATGATCCAGGCATCCGGCACCGTGCCGAAGACAAGGTAGCCGGTCAGCACCGCCCAGACCATGCTGGTGTACTTGAACGGCGCGACGAGCCCGATCTCGGCAAGCCGGACGGCCTCGATCATGGCGTACTGGGCGCCCGCCAGCAGGAAGCCCGCGACCCCCAGCATCGCGATGGGCCGCCATCCCATGGGCTGCCAGGCCGCAGAGGTCCAGCCGAAGACGGGATCGGCAAGCGACGAGGCAAGCGATACCGCCATCACCGCGGCGGTCGTGAACATCAGGATGGACGACGAGGAATCCGACACCGAGAGCTTGCGCGTGAGAATGTCGCGCAGGGCCAGCGTGACCGCGCTGCCCAGGGGCAGGAGGGCGGCGAGCGCGATGCCCTCGCCGGTCGGCCTGAGCACAAGGATGACGCCGCCGAGACCGACGATGACCGCCGACCAGCGCCGCCACCCGACCTTCTCCCCGAGCAGGGGCACGGCGAGCGCGGTGGCCAGGAGGGGCGCGCCGAAGGCGATGGCAAGCGCGTCGGCGATCGGCATCAGGCTGATCGCCGTGAGGAAGAGGAACATCCCGGTCACGACAATGACCGAGCGCAGCGCCTGGCCCTTCACGTTGTGGACCCTGAGGTTGGCGAGACGGCCCTCGTAGAGGGCGAAGAGGAGGATGGGCGGGATGACGAAGAAGGCGCGCACGAACATCGCCTGGCCGACCGGGTAGGTGTCGGTCAGGGACTTGACGATCACGTCGTTGAAGACGATCAGGGCGCTTCCCGCCACCATGCACAGGATGCCGCGCACGCCCGCGTTCACGAGCCGGGCTCCCGGGCCGGATCGGCCGCAAGGATCGACGCTGCCTGCTTCATCCCGGACCCAGTGTAGTCGGAATCGTCGGCAGGGGAACCGCAGGCCGCGCCCTCCCGGCCATTGACGCAAGCGCGGGCAGGCGGCAAAGAGTGATGCCGTGCAAGACCGACGGTGACTCCCCCGTGACACGCGACGACCGCAGGGGCCGGTTCGAGACGGGCCTCGATGCCAATGCTGCCAACTACCAGCCGCTGACGCCGATCGATTTCCTCGAGCGCTCGGCTGCGGCGCACCCGGCGAGGACGGCATGGATCTACGGCCGGAGGCGCACGAGCTATTCGGCGATGCTCGAACGCTGCCGGCGCCTCGCCAGCGCGCTTCGCCGCCACGGGGTGGCACCCGGCGAGAGCGTCGCGATCATGGCGCAGAACGGGCCGGAGATCCTCGAGGCCCACTTTGCCGTGCCCATGGCGGGGGCCGTCCTCAACGCCCTCAACTTCCGTCTCGACGCCGCCTCGGTCGCCTACATGCTCGGCCATGCCGCAACCCGGGTGCTGATCGCCGACAGGGAGTTCACTGAAGTCGTCCAGGAGGCGCTTCGCCTTCACGCGGAGCCGGTCCATGTCATCGCCATCGACGACCCGGCAACAGACAACGATCCGGGCTTCGGCGATGCGGCCTACGAGGCCTTCCTCGCCGGAGGCCGCGCCGACGAGATGCCGCTGCTGCCGGCGGACGAATGGAACGCGATCTCGCTCAACTACACCTCGGGCACCACGGGCAATCCCAAGGGCGTCGTCTACCACCACCGCGGCGCCTACCTCAACGCCGTGGGCAACGGCATGATTCTCGGCTTCTCGGGCGAGACCGTGAACCTGTGGACCCTGCCCATGTTCCACTGCAACGGCTGGTGCCACGCCTGGGGAGTCACCGCCTTTGCCGGCACCCACGTGCTGCTTCGCAAGGTCGACACGAGGGAGATTTTCCGTCTTGTCGCCGAGCACGGGGTCACCAACATGGCGGGCGCCCCCATCGTCCTCAACATGATCCTCAACGCCCCGGCCGAACATCGCAGGACGTTCTCCCGGACGGTCACCATCGCCACCGGCGGCGCCGCCCCGCCGAGCGCCGTCATCGCCGGCATGGAGGATCTCGGCTTCCGGGTCATCCACCTCTACGGCCTCACGGAGACCTACGGGCCGGCGCTGATCTCGCCCTACCAGGACGACTGGATGGCCATGGACGTGGAGGACCGCGCCACGCGGATGTCCCGCCAGGGTCTGCGCCACCCCACGGTCGCCGGCTCCATGGTCGCCGACCCCGAGACCCTCGAGCCGGTGCCGGCGGACGGCGAGACCATCGGCGAGATCATGCTGCGCGGCAACACCGTCATGAAGGGATACCTCGACAATCCGCAGCAGACCGCCAGGGACCTGGCCGGTGGCTGGTTCCACAGCGGCGATCTCGGGGTCATGCACGGCGACGGCTACATCGAGGTCAGGGACCGCTCCAAGGACATCATCATCTCGGGCGGCGAGAACATCAGTTCCATCGAGGTGGAAAACGCCCTCTTCCGGCACCCCGGCGTCCTCGAGGCCGCGGTCGTGGCCCGCAAGGACGAGACGTGGGGCGAATCGCCGTGCGCCTTCGTCACCCTCAAGCCCGGAACCGGAGACGAGGTGACGGCGGACGACATCATCGCCTTCTGCCGCGACAACATGGCGCGCTTCAAGGTGCCGCGCACCGTGATCTTCGGTCCCTTGCCCAAGACCGCGACCGGCAAGATCCAGAAGTACACCCTGCGCGAGAGAGCCAACGCGCTGGGCGAGGGAGAGGGGCATGCCGGCTGACCGCCCGGAACCCCGCGAGGTCCGGCGCGTCGCATGCATCGGCGGCGGCCTGATCGGGTCCGGCTGGGCCGCGGGGTTCCTGGCCTCGGGCTACGACGTCGTCGTCCACGACCCCGATCCCGGAGCCGAGGCGGCGATGCGCCGCGCCATCGAGGCGGCCTGGCCCGCTCTCGAGGCGATGGGCATCGAGGGTTCCGCCTCGCCGGAGACGGTGGGCTTCACCACCCGTCTCGAGGACGCGGTCGCGGATGCCGGCTTCGTGCAGGAGAGCGCTCCGGAGCGCATCGGCCTCAAGCAGGCGCTCTACCGGCGCCTCGACGAAGCGCTTGCCAACGACGTGGTCATCGCCTCGTCGACCTCCGGCCTCCTGATGAGCGATATCCAGGCGACATCGCGCAACGCGTCGCGCATGGTGCTCGGCCATCCCTTCAATCCGCCGTACCTCATGCCGCTCGTCGAGGTGGTCGGCGGCCGGCGCAGCGATCCCGGGGCCGTCGACTGGGCCTGCGCCTTCTACCGCGCCGCGGGCAAGCATCCCCTGAAGATGGACCGCGAGGTCCCCGGGCATATCGCCGACAGGCTCCAGCAGGCGATCTGGAACGAGATCCTCCACATGATCGCCGCCGGCGAGGCCACACCCGAGCAGATCGACGATTCGATCGTTCACGGATTCGGCCCGCGCCTGGCGGTGATGGGCTACTGCCTGCTGTTCCACATGGCGGGCGGCGAGGGCGGCATGCGCCACTTCCTCGAGCACTTCGATCCGTCGGTGGCGGATGCCTGGACCCGTCTGCCGTCGCCGCCCATCACGCCCGAACTCACCGAGACGATGGTCCAGGGCTGCCTCAGGCTGCAGGGAGACCGCTCCATGGCGGAGCTGGCGAGGCTGCGCGACGAGGCGCTCGTGGGCTTCCTGGGCCACTACCGCACGGTGACCGGCGGGGCCCCTTCGGGACCACCGGCGCCGGCAACAGGGGAGAACCAGCCGTCATGACCGACCTTAACCGTGCCCTCGTCCTCAAGGACTATCCCCACGGCGCTCCCCACGCCGGCCACTTCGACCTCGTTGAGCGGCCGGTTGCCCGGCCCGGTCCGGGCGAGGTCCTCGTGCGCAGCATCTACCTCTCGGTGGACCCCTACATGCGGGGCCGCCTGCGTCCCGGCCCGTCCTATGCCGAACCCCAGAGAATCGGCGAGGTGATGATCGGCGAGGCCGCCGGCGTCGTCGTCGCGTCCGAATGCGCCGGCTTCGCCGCCGGCGATTGCGTCACGGCGCACATCGGCTGGCAGACCCACGGGATCGCCGACGGGCGGGGTCTCAGAAGGCTCGATCCCGGCCTGGCGCCGATATCGACCGCGCTGGGCGTTCTCGGCATGCCGGGCCTCACCGCCTACTTCGGGACCCTCGAGGTCCTGGCGCCGCGTCCCGGCGACACCCTTGTCGTCAACGCCGCCTCGGGCGCGGTCGGCAGCGTGGTCGGCCAGATCGCGCGCATCGGCGGCTGCCGCGTCGTCGGCATCGCGGGGTCCCGGGAGAAGTGCGACTGGATCACCGGCGAACTGGGATTCGACGCCGCCATCAACCACCGCACGACCGGCGACATGGCCGCGGCCCTGCGCGAGGCCTGTCCCCGGGGGATCGACTGCTACTTCGACAATGTCGGCGGTCCGATCACCGATGCCGCCATCGAGAACCTCGCGCTGGGCGCCCGGGTCGCGATCTGCGGCCAGATCGCCCAGTACAACGATACCGGGGAAGCCACCGGGCCGCGCAACCTGCGCCATTTCCTGGTCAAGCGCGCCACGCTGAAGGGCCTTCTCGTGTTCGACTGGCGCGACCGCTACCGGGAGGGCCTCGAGCGCCTGGCGCGCTGGGTGGGGTCCGGGCAGATCCGCTACCGCGAGGACATCGTCGAGGGCCTCGAGAACGCCCCGGCGGCCTTTGCCGGCCTCATGGAAGGGCACAACTTCGGCAAGCAGCTGGTGAGGGTCTCCCAGGACACGACGCGCCCCGAGGGAAGGTGAGGCGATGAGGATCGCCGCCGTCCGCGCGACTCCGGTCAACATTCCCTTCACCGCGCCCTATGTCTTCAGCCACGGGTCCGTGAGGTCGCTCACCAAGACGATCGTCGAGGTCTCGACCGACGAGGGGATCACCGGCCTGGGCGAGGTCGCCGACGGCGACCGCGCCGCCGCCGTCATGGCCATGGGAGAGGCGCTTGCCGGCGTCGATGTCCGCGAGACGGGAACCGCCGAACGCCTGTGCCTTCCCGGCAACCGCTATACCCCCTGGGGCGATGTCCAGGGAGCCATGCGCGCCTTCGGCGGCATCGAGATGGCCATGTGGGATGCCCGGGCCCGCGGCGAAGGGGTGCCGCTCCATGTCCTGCTCGGCGGTGCGGCGAGGACCGAGATCGAACTCTCCGAGTACTTCGGTTTCCGCCTTCCGGGCGTCAGCGAAGAAGGCGAGCAGACGCCCGAGGAGGTCGCCGGCTACTGCGCGCGCATGATCGACGAGCACGGCGCCACCAGTTTCGAGGGCAAGGTGGCGACGGTCGGTCTCGACGAGGAGGTGCGGATGGTGGCTCTCATCCGCGAGGCGATCGGCGAGAGGCCGCTCAAGCTCGATGCCAACGGCGGCTGGACGGTCCAGACGGCGCGCGAGGCGATGCGGCGTTTCGACGACTACGTCATCCACTACTACGAGGATCCGGCCGAGACCTACGAAGAGATGGCGAGACTGCGCCCCTTCACCCGCGCGAACTTCTCGACCCATGTCCTCGACCTGCCGCAGGCCGTGCGCCTGGGCGCTCCGGACACGCTTGTCACCAACCTCGTCGAGCTCGGCGGCATCGGCCGCACGGTCGAGTTCATCCGCGCCTGCGAGCGCTTCGATGTCGGCTTTCGCTTCCACAGCGGGGAAACCGGCGTCGCCAGCGCCGCCTACCTGCAGGTCTCGGCCGCCATGGAGCATGTCCGCGAGCCGAGCCAGACGCTGTTCCGCTGGTACGGCGACGATGTCGTCAACGAGGGAACGCCGGTGCCGAAGAACGGCGCCGTGCCGGTTCCCACGGCGCCGGGACTCGGCGTGACGCTCGATCCCGTGGCGCTGAAGCGCTGCCACGAACGCTACCTCGAGGAAGGTCCCTTCCCGAAGAGCGGCAGCGGTTCCAGGGGATTCCGCACGCGCTTCTCGCGCGCCTGAATTCCACAGGCCGCCCCTTCACGATAGCGCCGCGGCGGGGGTATTGATGGAGTCCGGATGGACGACGGACCCGCCATGAAGAGCGAACAGCGCGCCAGGATCGCCAGTGGACCGGGATTCCTCGCGGCCCTCGACCAGAGCGGCGGGAGCACGCCCGGCGCCCTCGGGCTCTACGGCATCGGCCGGGACGCCTGGGCGGACGAAGAGGAGATGTTCGCGATCGTCCACGAGATGCGCACGCGGATCATCGCCAGTCCGGCCTTCGACGGCCGCCGCATTCTCGGCGCCATCCTCTTCGAGAACACCATGGAGCGGACGGTCGCCGGCAAGCCCACCGCCCGCTATCTCTGGGAGGACAAGGCCATCGTGCCCTTCCTCAAGGTCGACAGGGGCCTCGAGGCCGAGGAGGACGGAGCCAGGGTGATGAAGCCCCTGGCCGGCCTCGAAGGGCTGCTCGGGCGGGCGCTCGCCAACGGCGTCTTCGGCACCAAGATGCGCTCGGTCATCCGCCTTGCCGACGCGCAAGGCGTCCAGGCGGTGGTGGCGCAGCAGTTCGCTGCAGGCCGGCAGATTCTCGCGGCGGGCCTGCTTCCCATCCTCGAGCCGGAGGTCGACATCAGCAGCCCGCAAAAGGCCGCCGCGGAAGAACTCCTCAGGGAATGCCTGCTTGCCGGCCTCGAAGAACTCGGCGACGGCGAGCAGGTGATGTTCAAGCTCACCCTCCCCGAGGAGGACGGTTTCTATCGCCCCCTCGTCGATCACCCGAAGGTGCTGAAGGTGGTGGCGCTCTCGGGCGGGTACAGCCGCGAGGAGGCCAACCGGCGCCTGGCGCTCAACCGCGGCGTCGTCGCCAGCTTCTCGCGGGCGCTCGCCGAGGGCCTCCTCGTCACCCACAGCGACGGCGAGTTCGACGCCATGCTCGACACCTCCATCGAGAGCATCTTCCAGGCCTCCGGCACCTGATCACGGCCCTCGCAGGAGCCGCCGGACGAACGGCGCCAGGTCCTGAAGCCGCGTTCGCCGACCGGGGCACCGATTTCCGGCAAGTGCCTGTCGACCGCGTCCGGCACCGCAGTCGCCCCTGAGGCGATCACGCCGCTCATGGTGCAATCCGTCGATACGTCACTGTCGGGGCCGCAGCCGCAGGGAACGCCATCGGAAGTGAAGACACTGTCATCTCCCGCGGCTTCGCGCTCTGACGGGGCGCCATCGTGCCCAGTCCGGTCGAGCGCGGGGTCTGACAGAAACTTGTTGTTCGACGTGACGGGGCCGATTCGGACTGCCTCGAAGGGAGTATCGCGCCGATCGCGGCTCGCATGCCGCCCCTTCGCGTTCGTCAACGGCGCTCGATGGCGGCGTGGCGGCGGTCAGGCCTTCCACCATCGCTCCAGGATACGGAAGCCGTCCATGTCGAAGTTCCCGGCGATGGCGTCGTGACCGAGGTCCCGGCCGGCGGCAAAGACGTAGTCCGAGAAGCACGGGATCACGGCGCCGCCCTCGTTGCACATGATGGTCTGCATTTCGACGTACATGTCCCGCCGCCTGTTCTCGTCGAGTTCGCTCCTCGCGCTCACCAGAAGGTTCTCGAAGTGCGGGTGATCCCAGAACGTCTCGTTCCACGCGGCATCCCGGGCATAGGCCATCGTGAACATCCAGTCCTCGCTGGGCCGGCCGCCCCAGTACGATGCCGCCCAGGCCTTCTGCATCCAGGTGTGTGCCCAGTAGCCGTCCGCCGGTACCCGTTCGACGTCGATGGCGATGCCGGCGTCCGCGGCGGCGGCCGTCTCGGCATAGAGAACCGCGCCGTCGATGCAACCGGCGAACGCCGCGTCGGAGACCGAGAGGTTGACGTCGAGGTCCGTGAGACCCGCCTCCTTCAGGTGGAACCTGGCCTTGTCGGGATCGTAGGTCCGCTGCGGAAGATCGCGGGCGTAGAACCGGTTTGTCGGCGCGATCGGGTGATCGTTGCCCGGCGATCCGTATCCGTTGAGGACGAGCTCGACGAATTTCTCGCGGTCGAGCGCATGCTTGAGCGCCAGGCGCACGTTGTTGTCGGTGAACGGCGCCGTGTCGGTCCGCATCGGGTAGACGTAGTGCTGCGAACCCGTGACGCGCTTGACGCGCACCGTGTCGTTGTCCTCGAGATGCCCGATCGTCCTGGTGTCGCAACGGTCCATCAGGTCGATGGAGCCGGACAGCAGGGCGTTCGTTCGGGCCGCCACGTCGGCGATGGTCAGCATCTCGACGCTGTCGAACCATGCGCGGCCGCTTTTCCAGAAGTTCGGATGGCGTTCGAGCGCCGCGCGCAGTCCCGGCTCGAACTCCCGGAGCACGTAACCGCCGCAGCCGATGCCGCTTCGCCAGTCGATCCTGCCGTCCGCGTCGGGCTGGATCGGAAACGTGTACTGGGAGAGCTGGACCGGAAAGTCCGAGTTTCCGCCGGCGAGGTCGATGACGACGGTATCGTTGCCGTCGGCGCGGACATCCGTCACGGCCGAGAGGATCGTCGCCCCGGCCGACGTCGCGTCCTCTCCCCGGTGGTGATTGAGCGAGGCCACCACGTCCCGGGCGTCGACCGTCTTGCCGTTGTGGAACTCGACACCCTTCCTCAGCCGGAACGTCCAGGAATCGGCCGCCGCGGACGGTTCCCAGAACTCCGCGAGCTCGCCCCTGACGTTGCCGGCCGGGGTGATCTCCACCAGGTAGCTGTTGTACGCGTGCAGGAGAATCTGCGTGAAGGACTGTTCCGCGTGACCGGGATCGAGACTGTCGGTGGTCGACCCGGCGCCGATCCCGAATGCGAGGTGGCCGCCGCGCGACGGCGCCGCCTGTGCCCCCGATGCACCCATCGCCGCCACGGCCGTTGCCGCCGCCATCCCCTTGACGGTCGCGCGCCGGTCCAGTCCCGGAGTCCCCTCCATGTCCTCGACGACCTGTTCGTCCACCGGCATCGTCCCTGTCCTCTCGTCTTCCTGTTCCGGTCGACCCCTGCGGGGCCGTTCCCGGGGCGCCGGACGGAGTCCTTGCGCGGAACGGAGGATCGAGTCAACGCGATATCCGGCGGCAAGCCCGCCGGCCGCCTTTCCCGAGGGCCCGGTCCGCGCCTTGCCGTCGCGCGAACGCTCAGGGGCAAGGGGGGGCGCCATGAATGCGGTATCCGGCCGGCGCCGCGGCTGCCTCCGGCCCGTGTCGCGGTGAAGGGAAGGCGCTCGCGAAAACGGAGCGCCTTCCAGACATCACGGGCTGTGTCAGAAGCCCGACTTCACCTCGTCGAACATGTTGACGACCTTCGGCTGGCTTTCGATGGAGAACGGGATCAGCAGGACACCGGCATCGGTGATGGCATCGGCGTTGTCGAGGCCCAGGTCACGCACCATCTCCAGATCGACGAGCTCGTAGGCTTTCCGGTTGGGGGAGGCGACCGCCCACTCTCCCAGCAGGAATGCGCCGCTCTCGGGCGAGATCATGGCGTCGATGATGTCGTACTTCCTGCCCTCCGGCCCGGTACCGCCGTCGCACAGGGACAGGAAGTCGATCCATACGATCATGCCCTCCCTGGGCACCATGAAATCGACCGGAACTCCCTGGTCCCTGAGAATGGACATCGTGCTCGTCCAGCCATAGGAGGCGACAACCTCGCCCGCCGCCATCGACTGCTCCAGCGACGTCGGGTCGCTCCAGTAGTAGCGCAGAAGCGGACGCTGCTCGGTCAGCAGTTCGCGGACCCTGGCGATGTCGTCGTCGCTCATGTTGAACGGGTCCTCGACGCCCGCGACGATGGCGGCCGCCACCACGCTGTCGGTCGAATCGTCCCGCATCGCCAGCCGGCCCTCGTACTTGGGATCCCAGAGGATGTCCCAGGTCGGATTGTCGGCGTACTCGGGCGCCAGATCCGTGCGGTAGACGATCGCCGACCCGCCCCAGGCAAAGGGCACCGCCCACTGCAGGCCGTCCTCATGCGCGGGTTTCTGCAGCTTGAGGCCGTCGAAGAGATCGGGCCAGTTGCCCAGTCTCGAGGTGTCGACCGGCACGATGATGCCGGCGTCGCGCCAGCGCTCGATGGATTCCGCGCCGGGTGTGGTGATGTCCGGCACGAAGCCCGACAGGTGCTTTGCGAAGGCCTCGTCAAGGCCCCCGAACAGGGAAAACTCCGGAGAACGCCCGTGCTTTTGCGTGTAGGGCGCGTGAAGGGCCGGCTCGTTGTAGCCGTCCCAGGTAAAGACCAGCGGATGATCGTCCGCCGCATGGCTGCGGCGGACCAGGGGCACGGTGGTGGTGACGACGCCCGCCGAGGCAAGCGCGCCCAGGAACTCGCGGCGACCGGGCTTCCACAAGGGCGCCGGGTGTCCGGTGTTTCTCGAAGAAGTATCCATGGTTCCCCCCATTGCTTGTGATTTTGTTGATTATTGAAGATTGTTGAACGAATCCCGATATCTGTCAAAGGCCGTGCGCCGCTGCGGCTCGAGCCGTCCCGGTCTCGAGCAGGCCTCCATGTCGTCGGCGACCGCCTGGCTGCGAGGGCCGTCCGGGGATCGCGGGTCGGCTGCAGAAGGTCCTCACACGATCGTGCAGTGCAGCGCCGGAAGCCCGGTGATCCGGGCGGCGAGGCGGTCGCCGGGCAGGACCGCGCCGACACCGGCGGGCGTGCCGGTGAAGACGAGGTCGCCGGCCTTGAGTTCCACCAGGGCGGAGAGCCAGGCAAGCGCCTCGTCGGGTTTCCAGATCATCCGGCCGAGGGTGCCCGACTGGCGCCGCTTCCCGTTCACGTCGAGCGTGATCGAGGCCTCCCCGGGCGGTTCCCCGCGCGCCGCCGGCACGAGGGTGCCCACCGGACCGGAGGCATCGAAGCCCTTGGCCATGTCCCAGGGCCTCCCCGACCTCTTGGCGATGTCCTGGAGGTCGCGGCGCGTCAGATCGATGCCCACCGCATGGCCGAAGACGGCCTCGCGGGCCGCTGCCCGGGAGAGGTCACGGCCTCCCGCAGCGAGGGCCACGACGAGTTCGACCTCGTGGTGCAGGCTGGCGGTCGCGGGAGGATAGGGAAGCGGTCCTCCTCCCGGGACGATCGCCGAGGCCGGCTTGGTGAAGAAGAACGGCTCCTCCCGCTCCGGGTCGCCGCCCATCTCGACCGCATGGTCGGCATAGTTGCGCCCGATGCAGAAGACGCGGCCCACGGGAAAGAGACCGGTCCCGCCGTCCACGGCAAGGCCCACGGGTTCGCCCGGCGGGATGATGAAGGTCAGGGTTCTTTCTCCCGGTCGCCGTCGAGGGGGCCCATGGTCAAGGAGCGGGAGCCCGTGTCAACCGCCCGCAGTTCCGGCCCGGCCATGTTGAGCGAAGCCGCCGCGTTCGCGAAACTGACGCCGGGAACAGCGATCCGAACGCTTTGCCCTGTGGCCACAAGGGCCTTGCCGGCATCGCGCGCCGCCACTGGTCGTTGCCAACCCGTCGTATCGATTGCTCGGCGGATTCCCGACGACTGTCCACTCGACAGTCCGATGAGCCCTCTGCGTCACGTGAAGGCGCAGGGTCTCTTCTGGCACCCCGCCGAACACGTTCTGCGATGATGGTCCCGGGACCATCATCGCAGATCAGCCAGCCGTTCCCCGTCCCGGGTCTTGCCGGAGAAGTCGCTGCAGGGGATCCCGCCGGGCTCGTAGTCGAAGTGCATCCCGGCATCGCCGGCCGGGCCGCGCGTGAGCGCCTTGAGGCGGCTGTAGAACTGGCTGCGCGAGCAGGCCGTCCGGCGCTGCGCTTCGGCCTCGTCGCAATGCTCCTGCCACAGCAACGTCCGCGTCACCCGGGGCTCACGGCGGCGGCAGGTCGCCTGCAGGGCCTGCGGCTCCAGCCGTTGCGCCGCGGCCCGGCACATGGTTGACCGCGCCAAGGCCGACGCCCGTGATCTGCGCGATCGCACGCCGGTTCAGCTTCCGGCCCTCTCCAGGGCGAACGGTATCCCGTGGCTTGTCCATGATCCGCCCCTCGTGATGGATGAACGAGACGAGCGCAAGGGCAGAGGGCCGGCCCGGCGACGCCACCCTGCCGTTGATGACAAGACCGCAAAGCGAGCCGGTGGGCGCCGCGAAAGCCCGCACCCGCCATCGCGACAGCGAACCGGGCGCCGGAGACCACGCGTCCGCCGCGATCGGGAACCTCGGCCGAGACCGAATACCTCCTCCCCGTTCAGGTCAACCGGACGCGCACGTTCAAGGCCTTCGGACTCTCTTGTTCAAGTCCAGCCGGATTCTGCACGCGTTGCCACCTGCATGGCGACATCGCCTCGCGGTTGACCGGCGGCGTTGCAGCCTTCCCGCTCTGCCTGCTCGACGCTGCTGAACTGCCGGCCGTTCGCTGGAAGCTGATGAACCCGGAAAGGCTCGGGAAATCGAATTCCTGAAAGCGCAATGCCCGGCGCGAGGCGCCCGAACGGCTCCTCGGGTGAGGCGGCAGCCGGATGACCGGCAACGGGAGCGCGGCGGTGAACCTCCAGGATGGTTGACTCCCGCCGTGAATTCCTCCCTGTTTGGCAGTCGAGCGAAGCAGAAGGCGGGCCGAGGCCAACCAGTCGATGAAGTCCCGAAGCGCCGTCGTTCAGGCCATCGCCAGCGGTGGACCCGTCTCCCGGGCAGGCGTTGCGAAGATGACCGGGATTTCGATTCGGACGGTCTCCGGAATCGTTGCGACTCTCGAGGCGCAGGGCCTGGTGCGAACCGTCGGGCAGACCGGAGATGGGCAGGCGGCCGCCTTCGAGATTTCTCCGTCAGCCGCGACTGTCGCCGCCGTCGACCTGGGCGGCACCAAGGTGCGGGTCGCCCTGTGCGATCTGGCCGGCAAGGTCCTGGTGGAGCACGCCGAGCCGACGCTCCAGGAGGGTGGCGACGGCGTCGCCGGGCAGATTGCCCGCATGATCCGCCGGACGGCATCGGACCTGGCGGTGGATCCGCATGTCGCTGTTGTCGGCGTTCCCGGTGTTCCCGATCCCGGGAGCGGGGTCATCCGCCATGCGCCCAATCTTGCCGGACTCGACCGGTTCGACCTTGCCGGTTCGCTCGGGCAGCGCCTGGGACTCGAGGTGCTTGTCGAGAACGACGTCAATCTTGCGGCGCTCGGGGAACACTGGCTGGGAGACCACGGCGTGGATGGCAGCCTGGCCTTCATCTCGGTCGGCACGGGAATCGGCGCCGGACTCATCGTCGGCGGAACGCTCCTGCGCGGCAGTTCCGGCGGCGCCGGAGAGATCGGATTTCTTCCCTTCGGGTCCGATCCGTTCGAGGCCCCGGACCACAGGGCAGGGGCGCTGGAGCGGGCGGCCGCGACAGGCGCGATCATCGAGCGATACCGGTCGCTGTCGGGCCGCACAGCGGACGTGCCGGGCGTCTTCGACGCCGCCAATGACGGGGACGCGGCCGCGGTCAGGACACTCGACGAGGTCGCGGTCGAGATCGCCCGCGCCGCCGCGGCGGTCGCCGTGCTGGTCGACCCTTCCGTCATCGTCATCGGCGGCTCGATCGGTTCACGCGACGAGCTCCTCGGACGTATCACCCGCTTCGTGCCGCAGTGCAGCCCCCGGCCCGTCTCGGTCCGCAAGACGCAGCTTGGAGATCACGCCACGCTCGCCGGCGGCGTATCCGTCGCGCTGTCGCGTCTCCATGTTTCGATCCCTGCCGCGGGCCGATAGCGTGGGGAGATCTGCGTCCATGGGAAGACGACTCGGAATCATCGGCGGCACCGGGTTCCTCGAGTTCGAGGGGCTCGAAGTCCGCGCACGCCGGGAAGAGAAGACGGCCTGGGGCATGCCTTCCGGCCCGGTTCTCGAAGGCGTTCTCGAAGGAGGCGGGGTCGCCTTCCTGCACCGCCATGGCACGCCCTCGCGCATTCCGCCTCACCGCATCAACTACCGGGCGAACATCTGCGCGCTCGCGGCCGCCGGCTGCGATCGCATCGTGGCGGTGGCCGCGGTGGGCGGGATCCGTCCCGGTCTCGTGCCGGGAACGCTCGTGATCCCGGATCAGATCGTCGACTACACGTGGGGACGGGGACATACCTTCTTCGAGGACGGTCTTGATGCGCCGGTTCACGTCGACTTCACGGCTCCCTACGACGTCGCGCTGGCCGACGCGCTGGCGTGCTCCGCGGCGAAGGCGGGGGTCACCGTCACCGCGGGAGGAACCTACGCCTGCGCCCAGGGCCCGAGGTTCGAAAGTGCGGCCGAGATCGATCGCCTGGAACGCGACGGATGCGACGTGGTCGGGATGACGGGGATGCCGGAAGCCGCGCTCGCGCGGGAAGCCGGCATCGCCTATGCGCATCTCGCGGTGGTGGTGAACGAGGCGGCCGGCCGTGCGCCCGGCCCGATCCGGGTCGAGGCGATGGCCGCCGTCCTTGCGACGGCGATGGAGAAGGTGCGCCGGATCGTGCGCGGTATCGCCGCCATGCCGTAGCGGCCTGTTCCGGCGCATCGACACTCCCTGTGCCGAATCCGCGGAGCGTGCGTCCTGTCGCTCTGCGGCGATCCGTCCGTCGAGGCGGTCTGCGAGGTTGAGCGCCCCGTCGCGCAATTGCGCCATGATCCGGTCTTTTGCGCAGCCTTCAGCAACGCCGGCGGGGCGGGCGGACGGCGCAAAGCGCCTGCGCTGCTCCGGGAGGCAGGATTGCGAAGAACCCCTGTGGTCGATGCACCGGTGCCGGCGGGAAGCCTAGCCCGCATCGCTCACCAAGGGGAGTGACAGCCTGATTTTCGGCGCCGGGCGCTGGCGAGGGCCACGCTGAGCGCGCTGTTGGTGAAGTCATGCAGTGTTGCGGGCCGATTGTCGGCTCATTTTGGCAGGCTGGCGGGGCCAAAGGCCGATTCGTGACGCTCCGGCGCCCGCCGTGGCGTGCGCCAGGCGTGTCTTTCCCGACGCCTTCGAGAGACGCTGTGAGCAGTCTGTGACGGGATGGTGCGGGACCTACCCCGGTGGCGCCTGGGCCGCGGCACGCAGGTTGACGACGGTGCGGGCGAACACGTCCTGCAAGGGGAAGGTCGAGGCCAGGGAGAGGCGGAACCGGCGCACCGTCTTTGTGACCCTGCCGGCAAGCTTGAGCAGCCGGGAACGGATGGTGTCGACCCGCCAGCGGGCACAGGCGGTGCCCTTCAGACCGACCCGGCGCACGATGTCGACGAGGGCGCCGGCGAAGGCCGAGAAGTACATGCGCAGCTGGTTGGCCAGCATGATGTGGGCCGAGGTGCGGTCGGAGAACAGCCACAGCTGCTGGTCCTTGATCCGGTTCTCCATGTCGCCCCGGGCGCAGTACCACCGCTCGTAGAGTTCCCGGGCGCCCACCTGCTTCCTGGAGATGTTCGTGACCACGTAGCGGGCATTCCTGCCGCGCAGTCCCGGCAGCCATTCCGCCTTGGCCACCACGCGGCGTTCGCAGGACCATGACGTGAGCGTGCGATACCGCAGCTCCCGGTACCGCCTGGAGGGCTTGCCCGACACCACACACCGCCGCCTCGACTTCTCGAGCGTCCTCGCGATCATGGCGTTCAGACGGGGATTCTGGGAGTATCCAAAGACATAGCCGACGCCATGCGCCTCGCACCAGACCATGATCTCGTCCGTGCCGAAGTCGGCGTCGCCACGGGCCACGATGCGAATCGAGGGCCATGCGCAACGGATCTGCGCCACGATCCGCGACAGCTCCTCGAGCGAGCCGTCCGCCGCCGCCCTGTCAGCGGAGCGCAAGCGGCAGCACAGGACGTGCTCGCCGCAGGTGATGAAGAGAGGCAGGAAGCAATGGTGATCATAGTAGCCATGGAAGAACTTGCCTTCCTGATCGCCGTGGATCGGATCGTCGGTGGCGTCGAGGTCCAGGACAATCTCCTCCGGCGCCTCGCCGTGGCTCTCCAGGAACAGGTCCACAAGAAGACGGTCGAGAAGCCCGTGGTTGGCCACGACCTTCTTGTAGCGATGGCTGCCGGCCTCGTCCGGCGTGCTGAGCTCCAGACGGTTGAGCGTGCTCGATGCCGCCAGCGCATGACCGCGGTCGCGCTCGCGGACCCTCCTCTCACCTTCCACATCGTCGATGCCGCAGGCCAGGGCCAGGGCGGGGTCGTCACGCATGCGGTCATGATCGTTGAGATCCTCGTAGCCCAGGGCCAGGCCGAAGATGCGTTGTCCCACCAGGGTCGTCACCTCGTGCTCGATGCGCCCGGGGTCGCGGTAGTCGACGAAGGCATCGGCGACACGCTGCGTCACGTTGAAGAGCATGTCGGCCTCCCGCAGCAGCAATGCGCCGCCGTCGGATGTCATGCGGCCGCCGTCGAAGCCGGCCACGATCCGGCGTCCTGCAAGGTCTTCAAACTCGAGTTGTTGTGATGTACAGTGTGTGGTCATGGGGATGGGCTCCTCGGTACATGTAAGTGTCGGAACTCACTCACATATATCACAGAATCCATCCCCATGACAAGAGATTGGTGAGCGATCCGGGCTAGTTGTCGTGGACGCCGCCTTCGGCCTTGCGGTGGGCGACGAAGGCCTCGAGCTCCTCGCGGATCGCCGGATCGAGCGGCGGCGCCTCGTAGTCCTCGAGAAGCTGTTTCCAGATCCTGTTGGCCCGGACCGCGGCATCGGGGCTTCCCGCCTCGACCCAGGTCTCGTAGTTGCGCCAGTCGGAGAGGATCGGCGCGTAGAAGGCATCCTGGTAGCGCTCGAGGGTGTGGCCGACGCCGAAGAAGTGGCCGCCGGGACCGACCTCCGCCATCGCCTCGATGCCGATTTCGGCGTCGTTGACGACGCTCGGCGACAGGGTCTCGAACATTCCCTGGAGCATCTCGGCATCGACGATCATCTTCTCGAAGCTCGCCACGAGCCCGCCCTCCATCCACCCGGCGCCGTGGTGGATGAAGTTGCCGTGGGCCAGCACGGCGGCCCACAGGGACATGCCGCTCTCCCAGGCCGCCTGGGCGTCGACGGCATTGGAGGCGCTGACATTGCTGGTCCTGAAGGGAATGCCGTAGCGGCGCGCGAGCTGTCCGCTGGCGAGCGTCGCCTTGACGTACTCCGGTGTGCCGAAGGCCGGAGCGCCCGACTTCATGTCGACGTTACTCGTGAAGCCGCCGTAGACGGAGGGGTTGCCGGGCCGGACGATCTGCACCAGCGCCAGTCCGGCCAGCGCCTCGGCGTTCTGCTGGACGAGGGCGCCGGAGAGGGTCGACGGCGCCATGGCGCCCTGCAGCGTGAAGGGCGTGATCGAGACCGCCTGGCCGGCGCGGGCCATCTCCGCCAAGCCCTGACTCATCGGTTCGTCGAGGCGCAGCGGCGAATTGGTGTTGATGAGGGTGATGAGGCCCGGCCTGGCGATCATCTCGTCCATGGAGATCCCGCGGGCGATCCGGTTCATCTCGATGCCGTCCCGGCTGCGTTCGGCGCCGAGGGCATAGGTCCGCCAGGCCCGGTCGGTCTCGGCGATGAAGGTCATGTAGCAGTCGAGGTGCCGGGTCGGCACCGGGAGGTCGACGGGCTCCACCGGGTAGCCGGCGAAGAAGTGGATGCAGTTGAGGCTGGCCGCCAGGCGCACGAGGTTGCGGAAATCCTCGAAGGTGCCGGGACGCCGGCCGTTGTCGAGATCGGAGACATTGGGCGGGCTCGAGACCGCCGCGGTGACGATCCTGTTGCCGCCGAGGGTGACATTGCGCTCCTCGACCCTGCTGTGGAGCGTGAACTCGCGGGGAATCGTCGAGATCGCCTCGAGCACGAGATCCCGGTCGAAGCGCACGCGCATGGCGCTGTCGTCGACGTCGGCGCCCGCCTCGCGGTAGAGCCTGCGGGCCTCGTCGCCGAGAACTTCCATCCCGAGGTTCTCGAGCACGTCCAGAGAGGCGTTGTGGACATGTTCGAGCTGGTCCGCCGAGAGCACGTCGACCGGCGGAAACGGCGTGCGGATCTCGCGCCAGGGAAGCTGCCGTGGTGTCGCCGTGCGCGGTCTCGAAGCGCCTCTGCGGCGCGCCCCGGTCCGTCGTGCCATGGTGCGCTCCTGTCAGGTCAAGCCGGCGCGGCCCGCACTATGGGAGCATGGCCGCCGGTGGCGCAAGTCATCGCGCCGCGCGGATCTCCTCCTTGCGGCGCGCGACGAAGGCGCCGAGCTCCTCGGCGATCGCGGGATCGAGCGGCGGTGGCTCAGCGTCGTCGATGAGCCGCCGGGCGATTCCGCAAGCCCGCTGCGCGGCATCGAGGCCGCCGGCCTGCCGCCAGCTCTCGAAGTTCGTCCAGTCCGAGACCATCGGCGCATGGAAGGCGGTCTCGTAGCGCTCGAGCGTGTGCCCGACGCCGAAGAAGTGACCTCCCGGTCCGACCTCCTCCATGGCCGGGATGCCGATTGCCTCGTCATCGACCACGACCGGCTCCAGGATCGCCGCCATCATCTGGATGGTATCCGCATCGATCACCATCTTCTCGAAGCTCGCCACGAGTCCTCCCTCGAGCCAGCCGGCGCCGTGAAGCACGATGTTGGCGTGGCTCATGACCGCGCTCCACAGGGAGAACTGGCTTTCCCAAGCGGCCTGGGCATCCACCGATGTCGAGGCATTGGCGTTGCTCGAGCGGTAGGGGACGCCGTTGAGACGCGCAAGCTGGCCCCCGATCATGGTCGCCCGGGCGTACTCCGGGGTGCCGAAGGCGGGTGCGCCGGTCTTCATGTCGACGTTGCTGGTGAAGCCGCCGTAGACCACCGGCGCCCCCGGGTTGACGAGCTGGACAAGGGTCATTCCGGCAAGAGCCTCGGCGTTCTGCTGGGTGACGGCGCCGGCCACCGTCGCCGGCGCCATGGCGCCGGCAAGGGTAAACGGCGTGACGATGACGGGCTGGTTGAACGTCGCCATGGTCATCATGCCGTCGAGCATCGGCGTGTCGAACCTCAACGGCGAGTTCGCGTTGACGACGGTGACGATGCTGGGCTCGGACTTCAGCTCCTCGCGGCTCCTGCCGCGGGCGATGGCGATGATGGAGAGGGCATCGTCGATTCTCCCTGCCCCCAGCGAATAGGCGTGCCAGGCCCTGTCGGTGAGGGTCACGAATGCGGAAAGACAGTCGAGGTGGCGGCTTGCCGCCGGCAGGTCCGTCGGTTCGACGGGATAGCCGCCGAAGAAATGCAGGCAGTCGAGGCTCTGACCCAGGCGCAGGAAATCGCAGTAGTCGGCGAAGTTTCCCTCGCGGCGGCCGCGCCCGAGACCGTGGGCGAAGGGCGGGCTTGCCACCGGGCAGAAGGCGATCCGGTTGCCGCCGATGGTGATCGAGCGCGCGGGATTCCTGGCATGGAGCGCGAACCGGCCGGGGGCGCGGGCGACGGCCGATTCGACGAGGCCCCGCGGGAAGCGCACACGCTTCGTCGCGCGGTCGACGTCGGCGCCGGCGCCGGAGAGGATCTCCAGCGCCCTGTCATGGAGGAACTCGATGCCGATCTCCTCGAGGACCGTGAGCGAACGGTCCTGGATGAAGGCGAGTTCGTCCCGGGAGACCGCCTCGAGGGGCGCAAAGCGGTTGGCGACCTCGCGCCAGGGAGACTGCGCGATGGCGTCCCGGGCGCGGCGCTCTCTCCTCGGTCGTGTCCGTCGTGCCATGGTTCCCCCCTTGTTTCCCGTCACGCCAGCAGGCGGTCGAGCGCCGCACGGTACTCCCCCGCGATCCCGTCCTCGAGGGCATGGCGGCCGCCGGCGATGACGTGGCGTCCCCCGACGACGACATCCCTGACCGGGCTGCCTCCGGCGGCAAAGATGAAGCTGTCGACGAGGCGGCCGTCCCGGCGCCCGGCGAGGGAGGGATGATCGGGGTCGAGGACGATGAAGTCGGCCCGGCAGCCGGCCTCGAGTCTGCCGACAGGCTGTGCAAGCGCCCGTCTTCCCCCTTCCAGGGCGGCGCGCCACAGGGCCTCGCCGGCGTGCCGGCGATCGGGGGCGCTCACCACGCACCGGCGCCGGCGGCGCAGGCGCTGGACGTACTCGAGCCAGCGCAGCTCCTCGACGGGGCTCGTCGAGACGTGGCTGTCGGAGCCGATGCCGAAGACGCCGCGGCTCGCGAGGAAGCTTGAGAGGGGAAACATGCCGTCGCCGAGGTTGGCCTCCGTCGTCGGACACAGGCCCGCCACCGCGCCCCGCCGCGCCACTGCCGCGATTTCTCCTGCAGTGACATGGGTCGCGTGCACCAGGCACCAGCTCTCGTCGACCGGGAAGTGTCCGAGCAGCCACTCGACGGGCCGCGCCCGCGACCAGGTCCGGCAGTCCTCGACCTCGCGGATCTGCTCGGCGATGTGGATGTGGACGGGAGCGTCCGGGTCCATGCCCTCGACCGCGGCTAGCGCCTCCCCGAGGCCTTCCCGTGTCACGGCGCGCAACGAATGCGGCGCGATGCCGAGGCGCGCGGCGGTGCCGGCGCGCAGGGTTTCCCACAAGCGCGCGTAGCCTTCCGCGTCGAGGACGAAACGGCGCTGCCCCGGCGACGGCGGCCGGCCGCCGAATCCGCCGCAGGAGTAGAGCACGGGAAGCAGCGTCATCGCGATCCCGGTCCTCCCGGCAGCCTCGAGGATGCGCCAGGACATCTCGGCGGGGTCGTCGTACGGGGTGCCGTCCGCCTGGTGATGGAGGTAGTGGAACTCGCCCACCGCGGTGTAGCCGGCCTTGAGCATCTCGAGATAGAGCTGCGAGGCGACAGCGGCGACGTCGCGGGGGCGGAGGCGCTCGAGAAAGCGGTACATCGTCTCGCGCCACGTCCAGAAGCTGTCCTGGCCGCAGCGGGCCGCCTCCTCCCCGAGGCCCGCCATGGCGCGCTGGAAGGCGTGGCTGTGGAGGTTGGCCATGCCGGGAAGCATGGCCCCCGGCATGCGCACGGCCCCGGGCGGCGGGGCGGTATCGCACGCCAGCGACGTGATCAGGCCGTCGCCGCCGACCGTGACCAGGACGTCCCGGGCCCAGCCGCCGGGAAGCAGCGCGGACGGGGCGTGATAGCGTGTCTTGGGCATGGCGCGGGACTCCCGGCGGGCGGTTCAGCAATAATCGTTCTCGCGGTCGCCGCCGCAAGCCTTGCCGGGAGGTGAACGGCAGGTCCGTGTACCGGGGACAAGGGAGAGGACCGATGTGGGATGCGCTCATGCTCGACGTGCGCCTTGCGACCATGGAGGAGCGCCGAGGTCCCTATGGCATCGTCGATGACGGCGCGCTTGGCGTCTGCGACGGGCGGATTGTCTACTGCGGACCGCGAGGCGATCTCCCCGGTCCTCCAGGAAGCCTTGCGCGCGAGGTCCGCCGTCTCGACGGGCGCTGGGTGACCCCCGGCCTCATCGACTGCCACACCCATCTCGTCCACGGCGGCGACCGGGCGGACGAGTACGAGGCGCGGCTCGCCGGTGCGAGCTACGAGGCCATGCTGAAGGCCGGACACGGCATCCTCTCCACGGTGCGCGCCACCCGCGCGTCGGGCCCGGAAGACCTGGTGGCATCGGCGCTTGCGAGACTCGATCCCCTGCTCGCCGAGGGGGTCACCACCATCGAGGTGAAGTCGGGCTACGGACTCGATCTCGAGACCGAATGCGCCATGCTCCGGGCGGCGCGGCGGCTCGGCGAGCTGCGCCCGGTCACGGTGGTCACGACGTTCCTGGGGGCGCACGCCCTGCCGCCCGAGTACGAGGGCAGGAGCGGCGCCTACATCGACTTCCTCTGCGGGACCGTGATGCCGAGGGTCGCGGCCGAGCGTCTGGCCGATGCCGTCGACGCCTTCTGCGAGACCATCGCCTTCTCGCCGGAGGAGACCGACCGGGTCTTCGCCCGCGCCGCGGACTTCCGCCTTCCCGTCAAGCTCCACGCCGAGCAGCTGTCGCATTCGGGCGGCGCGGAACTCGCGGCGCGCCACGGCGCGCTCTCGTGCGATCACCTCGAGCACCTCGACGAGGAGGGCGCCACGGCGATGGCGGGGGCCGGATGCGTGGCCGTGCTGCTCCCCGGGGCGGCCTACTTCCTGCGGGCGCAGACGATGCCGCCCGTGGAACTCATGCGCCGTCACGGCCTGGCGATGGCGGTCTCCACGGACAGCAATCCGGGCAGTTCGCCCGTCACCTCGCTGCTGCTGATGCTCAGCATGGCCACGACCCTCTTCGGCATGACCCCCGAAGAGGCGCTTGCCGGCGTGACGCGGGAGGCGGCGCGGGCGCTCGGCCTGTCGGGCGACCGCGGCACGCTCGCTGCGGGCAAGCGGGCGGATCTCGCAATCTGGAACATCGATCACCCGAACGCGCTCGCCTACCGCATCGGCTTCAACCCGCTTCACGGGGCTGTCGTCGGCGGCATCCGTCGCGACGGATGATCTGCTACACTGCCTTCGCAACCGAACGGGGCCTTCCATGACGACGATGCGCTTGGTGCGTGTCCTGCTTGCCGTCATCGTCCTCGTCTTGGCCGGCCGGGCCGCGGCCGACACGGCGACCACGTTCAACGCCACGCCGGACGGCATCGCCATCGGCGGCTGGGACACCGTCGCCTACTTCACGGAGAATCGCGCCGTCGAGGGGTCGCCCGCGATTTCCCATGACTGGCAGGGCGCGACCTGGCTCTTCGCCTCGGCGGAACACCGCGATCTCTTCGCCGCGGACCCCGAGGCCTATGCGCCGCAGTTCGGCGGCTGGTGCGCCTTTGCCCTCTCCGTGGGCGAGTATGCCGCCGAGGTCGATCCGGAATCCGCCTGGACCATCCACGAGGACCAGCTGTTCCTCAACTGGGACGCGGGTGTCCGCAAGCGCTGGGAGAGGAACGGCATCGGCAAGGGCGTGGAGACCGGCCGCGGCAACTGGCTGCGGGTCAGCCGGCAGATCCTCGACGGCGAGGCCCGCTACAGCCGAAAAGCCGGTTCACCGTGGAACGAGACGCCATGACCAAGCCACGCGTGCTGGTGTTCCAGCACATCGCCATCGAACATCCCGGTGTCTTCCGGGACTTCCTCGAGGAGGACGGCATCGCCTGGACGGCGGTCGAACTCGACGAGGGGGAGGAGATACCGGACCTTGCCGGCTTCGACGTCCTCTGGGTGATGGGCGGGCCGATGGACGTGTGGGAGGACGAGATCCATCCCTGGCTCGAAACGGAGAGGGCGGCCATTCGCGAGGCCGTCGTCGAGAGGACAATGCCGTTTCTCGGCTTCTGCCTCGGGCACCAGCTGCTCGCCCAGGCGCTCGGAGGCGAGGTCGGACCGGCCGGGGTGCCGGAAATCGGCGTCCTCGAGATCGAGCTCGAGCCGGCGGGCCTGGAGTGTCCGGTTCTCGCGGGCCTGCCCGCGACCCACCGCTCGCTGCAGTGGCACGGCGCGGAGGTCCGGCGCGTGCCCGAAGGCGCCGATGTCCTCGCCCGCTCGGATGTCTGCCCGGTCCAGGCGCTGGGCTACGGCGCCCGCGCCTTCAGCTTCCAGTACCATATCGAGATCACTGCCGAGACGGTTCCCCAGTGGGCGAAGGTTCCCGCCTACGAACGCGCCCTCGAGAACAGCCTCGGGGCAGGGGCGCTCCCCCGCCTCGAGAGGGATGCGGCGCAGGCCATGCCGGAGTTCAACCGCAGCGCCCGCACCGTTTACGACAACTTCATGCGGATCGTGCGGTCCGGCGGATGACGCGGGGCCCCCTCGGCGGCTCGTCCCGGGCTTTCCGTCACGGGACAACGATGCTCCGGATCCTGGGTTGCGCCCTGGGTCTCCTCGTCCTTCAGCCGGCATGGGCCGACGGCAACCGGATCGCGGCGGACGCGGCCTGGGTCCTGGCGGGCGAAGGCGCGCTCACCATCGTCGATGTCCGGACTCCGGGCGAGTGGCAGACGACGGGCCTCGCGCAAGGCGCCGTCGGCATCCCGGTCGGGACGGTCCCGGCGGACGTCTTTGTCCGCCGGGTCCTCGAGGCCGTCGACGGCGACCTTACGCGGGCCGTCGCCGTGATATGCGCCGCCGGCGTGCGCTCGGCAAGAGCCGCCGGCATTCTCGAGCGCAACGGATTCCTCGACGTCCGCGACATCGGCGAAGGGATGTCGGGCTGGCTGGCGCGCGGGCTGCCGCTTCACGATCCCTCGTGAACGCCGCCGCGTCGCGCGACGGGCTCACGCGGCGTGGCGCATGACCTCGTCCCGGTTGTCCCGGAGCTTCTCGAGATCGAAGCCGTAGAGTTCGGCCGCGTGGCCGCACAGGACATGGTGCGCGGCCTGCGCACCGAGGGTCTCGCGGATCCTGCCGATGACCGGCGCGCTTTCCGGGAAGGAGCCTTCGTCATGGGGATAGTCGTTGCCCCACATGAGGATGTCCGTGCCGGTGAAGCCGACGTTGTTGAGCGCCACGGGATCGTCGGTGATGGTGATGGCGCCCTGGCGCAGGAAGTACTCGCTGGGTTTCAGAGCGAGCTTCTTCATGCCGAGATGCCGCTGTCTCTGCATCTGGTCCATGGCATGGAGCACCCAGGCCAGCCAGCCGCATTCCGACTCGGTGATCACGATCCTCAAGTCCGGATGTCTCTCGAGGACGCCCGAGCCCGTCAGTTCGACGATGGGCGCCATGCCGGCCGCCATGCCCAGCACGGTGGAGTTGAGCAGTTCCGGCCCGTCCGAGTCCTCGTCCCTGACCGCGCCGTAGGCGCCGAAGCGGGCCTCGTCCATCGCGCCGAGATCGACGAAGTCGGCATGGAGGGCGAGGTTGCCGCTGAACACGTGGAAGTTGAGTGGAATGCCGGCTTCCTCCGCGAGCGACCACAGGGGCTCGTAGGCCTGCATGCGGTAGGGGCGCCAGGGGACGTTGGCGGGCAGAAAGAGCGTGCAGAACCCCAGCTCGATCGAGCGCCGGGCTTCCTTCATCATCTCGTCGATGTCGTCGACGGCGATCATGGCCGCGGGCCTGAGGCGGTGCTTCCAGGGGGCGAAGACCTCGCGGACGAAGTCGTTCCAGGCCCGCGCCCAGGCGTGCTGGAAATCGGCCGGGCTGTTGCCCCGGGAAATCGAGAGGCCGATGTTGGGAAAGAGGACCGCTGCGTCGACGCCCTCGAGGGCCATGTCTGCAAGGCGGCGGTCCATGTCCGTGCCCTGGCTGGGATCCGTGCGGAACTCCTTCATCAGATCGGTCGGGCTGAGCGTCCGGGCCCGCGAGTTCCGCAGGTCGTCGCCGCCGAGCGTCACCTTGAAGTCGCCGTTCACGTCGCTTTCGAGGCGCGGCAGCTGGTCGTGGTACCGTTCCGGCAGGTAGGCGCGCATGGCATCCGGCTCGCCCACGTGGGCATCCGCCGATATGACGACATCGCAGGACATGTCTGTTCCTCGCGCTGAAGGCATGGTTGCCCGGACACCGCATCTTGCAGCGTGACCCCGTGTCCGGTCAAACCGCCCCGGAGGTTCCGCCGGCCGGGCGGGAGCGGCTATAGTGCGCGCAAGCTGCTCGGGAGCGGGAGGAGAGATGACGCACGGCGGATTGCTGGAGGGACGGCGCGCCCTTGTCACCGGAGGCGCCCGGGGGATCGGTCTTGCCATCGTCCGGGCGTTCCACGACGCGGGCTCCACGGTCGCCGTCACCGACATCGACGGCGGACTCGCGGGCGAGGCGGCGGCCGGGCTCGGGCCCGGAGCGCGGGCCTTCGCGCTCGATGTCACCGACGCCTCGGCGACGGAACGGGTCTTCCGCGAGGCCGCCGACTGGATGGGCGGACTCGACGTCGTCGCCGCCAACGCCGGCGTCTCGACCATGAATGCCGTCACGGACCTGACCGAGGAGGAGTGGGACGCCAACATGGCGGTCAATGCCAAGGGCGTCTTCCTCGCCAACCGGGAGGCCGTCCGGCATTTTCTCGCGACGGACACCAGGGGCGTCATCGTCAACACCGCCTCCCTGGCCGCCAAGACCGGCGCTCCCTATCTTGCCCACTATGCCGCGAGCAAGTTCGCCGTCGTCGGTTTCACGCAGTCCCTGGCGCGCGAGGTCGGCGCCCGCGGCATCCGCGTCAACGCCGTGTGTCCCGGCTACGTCAGGACCTCGATGCAGGACCGGGAAATCGTCTGGGAGGGCCGGCTTCGCGGCATGCCGCCGGAGGCCGTGCGCGAGGAGTACATCGCCGCGACGCCGCTGGGCCGCCTCGAGGAACCGGAGGATGTCGCCGCAATCGTCGTCTTCCTGGCAAGCGATCTCTCCGCCTTCCTCACCGGGGAGGCGATCAACGCCAGCGGCGGCGTCCTGACGGACTGAGCCAGGGAGCTTGCGCATGGACTGGATCAGGGACTGCCTTGGAAGCGACAAGCCGGTGATCGCGATGGCGCACCTGCCGCCCCTGCCGGGCGCGCCTCTGTACGACGCGGCCGGCGGCATGGACGCCATCATCGATCACGTGGCCCGCGACCTCGAGGCGCTGCAGGCGGGCGGGGTCGACGCCGTCATGTTCGGCAACGAGGGCGACCGTCCCTACCTGCTCGAGGCGTCGCCCTCCTCCCTTGCCGCCATGACCGCCGTGGTGGAGGCGGTCAAGGGCATCGTGACGGTCCCCTTCGGCGTCAACTACCTGTGGGATCCCGTGGCAACGGTCGCCATCGCCGTCGCCACCGGCGCCCGCTTCGCCCGCGAGATCTTCACCGGCGTCTACGATTCGGACATGGGGCTGTGGCGCCCCGACGCGGCCCGCGCCCTGAGGATGCGCCACGACCTGGGGCGGGACGACCTCAGGCTCCTGTTCAATGTCAACGCCGAGTTCGCCTCGCCGGTGGGCTCCCGCGCCATCGAGGCGCGGGCGCGCAGCGCGGTCTTTTCCTCCCTCGCCGACGCCGTCCTGGTCTCGGGTCCGATGACCGGCCAGCCGGTCGACCGGTCGGAACTCGCGCGCGTCGCCGAGGCGGTGGAAGGGACGCCCGTCTTCGCCAACACCGGGTGCAACGACGGCAACATCGCAGGCATCCTCTCTGTCGCCGACGGCTGCATCGTCGGCACGCACTTCAAGGTCGACGGCGACACGTGGAACGCGGTCGACCCGGACCGCGTCGCCCGCTTCATGGAGATCGTCGGGAAACTGCGGTCGTCATGAGCCTCCTGCTCGGCCTCGATATCGGCACGACATCGACCATCGGCATCCTCATCGACCGGAGCGGGACGGTCGCCGCCACGGCCTCGCGGCCCAGCGAACTCGTCTCGCGTCACCCCGGCTGGGCGGAAGAGGATCCACACCTGTGGTGGTCCAATGTCCGCGCCATCGTGCCGGAACTGCTCGCCGGGAGCGGCGCGGCGGCCGGGGAGATCGCCGGCGTCGGGGTGACCGGCATGGTGCCGACCCTCATCCTTCTCGACGGCGCGGGCGAGGTGCTGCGCCCCTCGATCCAGCAGAACGATGCCCGCGCCGTCGAGGAGATCGAGGCCATGAAGGCGGCCTGGAGCGCGGAGGCGTTCTTCGCGCTCACCGGCGGCGGCATCAACCAGCAGCTTCTCGCGCCGAAGCTGCGCTGGCTGGAGAAGAACGAGCCCCGCTGCCGGGAGCGGTGCCGCACCGTGCTGGGCTCCTACAGCTACATCACGGCGAAGCTCTGCGGCGTCGCCACCGTCGAGAGGAACTGGGCGCTCGAGGCGGGCTTCCTCGACCTGGCGCGAGGCACCCTCGACGAGGGCCTGCTCGCCCACGGCGGCCTGGGAACCGGCGACGTTCCGCCGCTTCACGCCTCCCACGAGGTCGTCGGCACGGTGACGCCGGAGGCGTCGCAGGCGACGGGGCTCGCCGCCGGCACGCCGGTGGTCGCCGGCTGCGCCGATCACATCGCCTCGGCATTCGTGGCCGGCGCCTCGCGCGACGGCGACATGGTCGTCAAGTACGGCGGGGCGGGCGACATCATGCTCTCGTCGAGCGCGCCGGTGACGGACCCGCGCATGTTCATCGACTATCACATCGTCCCGGGTCTCTACTTCACCAACGGCTGCATGGCCGCGAGCGGCAGCGTTCTCAACTGGATCGCCCGGCACTTCGCCGGAACGCAAGCCGCCGAGGCGCGCCGCCGGGGACGCGGGGTCCATGCCGTCCTCGACGACGCGGCGGCCGGCCTTCCGGCGGGGGCGGGCGGCGTTCTCCTGCTTCCCTACTTCCTGGGCGAAAAGACCCCGCTTCACGATCCCCATGCGCGGGGCACCCTTACGGGACTGGGCCTTCACCACGGCCTTCCCCATGTCTGGCGCGCCGCCCTCGAATCGGTCGCCTTCGGCTTCCGCCATCACGCGGAGGTCTTCGCCGCCATGGAGCTCGACGTCGCCCGCGTGATGGCCTGCGACGGCGGCGCGCGCAGCGATCTTTGGGTGCAGATCACCGCCGATGTCCTCGAGCGGCCGATCGAGCGGCTGCTCAACCATCCGGGATCCTGCCTGGGCGCGGCCTTCGTGGCCGGCATGGGCGTCGGGCTCATCGACGACTGGTCGGCCATCACCACCTGGGTCGACACCGACCGCGTCTTCGAACCCGATCCGCAGCGCTCGGCGACCTACCGGGACGCCTACGCCCTCTACCGCGAGCTCTACGACCGCCTGGCCACCCTCTACCCCCGCATCGGCGCGCTTCCCTCCGCCTGAGCATCGCGAAAGCGAACCTCCACATCCGGCGGCCGCCGCAGCACGGCCGGATCGGCGGTATGGTCGACGGCAACGGAGCCGCCGGTCCGCGGGAGTACGGCGGTCATCCGCGTCCTGTACGGTGTCGATCAAGGCGGCAGGGGAGTTTCTTCAGGCCCCGCGTTCGGGCCGATACCGCGCCAGTCTGCGGGGGCCGGCGAGGAAGGACATGCCGAAGCGGATACACATCACGTGGAGGTTCGGCTTCCCTCCCTGGCCGTCCTGTTCGGGCCGAACGCCGCCGGGAAGAGCAATTTCCTCTATGCGCTGCAACTCCTGTCGAAGCTCGGAACCAGCCGCACCCTCAAGGAGGCGTTCGACCCGCCCAACCGCGGCAAGCCGATCGAGGCCTTCACTCTCGGCGCAGAGGGGATCAGGGGCCTGGTCGAGCAGGAACGTCTGGCCTTCACCATCGAAGCCGATCTCCGCCTGTCGGCAGCGGTTGTGGAGTCCGTCAATCGCCGGATACGGGAGATGCGCCGACCGAGCGGTGAAGCATCGGCAGGCAGAAGCGGTCCGGCGACAGGTGTGCGGGAGCGCGATCTACGCTACCGAATCGAAATAGAAATGCTGCCGGGGTCCGGCCTCCTGCGGGTGACCGACGAGTATCTCGCCGCCCTCAACCGTGACGGTGTCCCGACCGGCAAGCGCAAACCCTTCATCGAACGGCAGGGCGAGAAGTTTCATCTGCGCTGGGAGGGCAGGCCCACCCGATCTACCTTGATCGCTATCTCGATCACACCATTCTCTCGATGCCGCATTACGCGCCGCACTATCCCCACCTGGTGGCGGCCTTCCGCGAACTGGAGAGCTGGCTGTTCTTCTATTTCGAACCGCGTGAACGGATGCGGTTGGCGAATCCCCTCAAGGAGGTCCGCCACATCGGACTGATGGGCGAGGATCTCGCGGCCTTTCTGCGAACGCTTCAGGCGCTGGAACCGCGCCAGTTTGAGGCGGTCGAAAGGGCTTTGCATGCCCTGATGCCCGACATCGATGCCATCGAGGTGGACGTGAACGATCTGGGAGAGGTCGAGCTACGCCTGAGGGAAGGCGAGGTCGCCATTCCTGCGAGGGTCCTGTCCGAGGGTACGCTTCGCCTTCTCGGTCTCCTGGCACTCGCCGGTGCTGGCGACACTCCATCCCTTGTCGGTTTCGAGGAACCGGAAAACGGCGTGCATCCGCGCCGCATCGCGCTGATCGCCGAGATGCTGAAGACGCGAGCCGCCTCCGGGGAGGCCCAGCACATCGTCACGACGCATTCTCCGGTCCTGTGTGATCTCTTGCCGGACGAATCGCTGTTCGTGGCGCAGCGAGCCGGACGGGAGACCCGGATCGAGCGCTTTTCCGCGTGGGGGCCGCTGGGGCGCGGGTGTGGCATCGACCAAGCGCTCGATGATCGCGAAGATGCCCTTCCAGTCTCCCGGCGCATCCTGCGCGGCGACTTCGATGCCTGAAATCGCACTGTTCGTGGAAGATTTTGCCCACCGTCAGGTCGTCGAAGCTGTGATCGTGAGGCTCGCCGCTGAGAGCGGGCTGGGCATCCGGCTCGACTGGCGCAACGCTGTAGGCGGTCACGGCAGAGTAGTGTCGGAGTTCAAGCGCTATCTGCGCGACCTCGAGCGCCAGGAAGGTCCTGCTCCCGATCTGATCGTCATTGCCACTGACGCGAACTGCAAGGGGCTGAACGCGCGGACGAGGGAGTTTCGACGCCTGCAGGCACCGACGCCCCTGATCCAGGCCATCCCCGATCCTCACATCGAGCGCTGGCTCCTGCTCGACGGCGCGGCCTTCAGAGCAGTGTTCGGCCACGGTTGCGACGAGCCCGATCTCGAATGCAGTCGCGACCGGTACAAGCAGCGCCTCGTCCAGGCCATGCGCGATGCCGGTGTTCAGCCCAGTCTGGGCGGGATCGAGTACGCCGGCGACATCGTGCGGCACATGAACTTCGCCCGTTTCATCGACGATCTGCGCGACAGGCTCCGGACCCTGCAGCCGTGACCCCTCCCGACAGCCGCATCTGGTTCGTGTCGGCTGACCGCCGGGGCGGGGAACTCGGCTCGGCGTTTTCAGTCCGTGGCACAGGGACGCGCCGCCCGCGTCATCCCTCCTTCATGTAGCTGGAGAACTCGCGGCGCGGGGGCGCCGCGTCGCCGCCGTGGAGGATGGCAAGGCCGCTGCCGGCATCGAAGAAAGAGGTCTGTTCGAGATCGATGTAGAGCGGGATGCGGGCGCCCGGGACGGCGGAGAACGACGGCCCGAGCCTCACCGAGATCTCTTGGGCGCCCAGCCCCGCCACGAGGACGACTTCCGGACCGAGAACCTCGACCGCGACCACGTTCGCGTCGACCCTGATGTGCTCCGGTTCGGGCGGCTCCGCATACACGTCCTCCGGCCGGATGCCGACGACGACATCGGAGCCGGCATGGCGCCTCAGAGGCGCCTGGCGGTCGCGCAAGACCGGCAGGCTGACCGACGAGAGGTCGACCTCGTTGACGCCGTGGTGGCCGGCGAGGCGCCCCTTGAGGAGGTTCATCGGCGGGCTTGCGAGGAAGCCTGCCACGAAGGTGTCGGCCGGGTGGCGGTAGACCTCCAGGGGCGGGCCGACCTGGACGATGCGACCCTCGTTCATGATGCAGATCCGCTCTCCCATGGTCATGGCCTCGACCTGGTCGTGGGTCACGTGAACGACGGTCTTGCCCAGCATCCTGTGAATCTTGATGAGCTCGGTGCGCATGGCGGCGCGCAGCTTGGCGTCGAGATTGGACAGCGGCTCGTCGAGGAGGAAGGCCTCGGGGTCGCGCACGAGGGCGCGGCCCAGCGCGACCCTCTGCTGCTGGCCGCCGGAGAGCTGCCGGGGGCGCCGGCCCAGGACATCGTCGATCCGGAGCATGGCGGAGGTCTCGCGGATACGCCGTTCGATGACGTCGGGCGGGGTCTTGCGAAGCTTCAGTCCGAAGGAGAGGTTGCGCTCCACCGTCATGTGCGGATAGAGCGCGTAGTTCTGGAACACGACGGCCAGATTGCGCTCCGCGGGATCCACATCGTTGATGATCTCGCCGTCGATGCTGACGGTCCCCGACGACACCTCCTCGAGACCGGCGATCATCCGCAGCGTCGTCGACTTGCCGCAGCCCGACGGTCCGAGCAGGACCATGAACTCGCCTTCCCTGATCTCGAGATCGATGTGGTCGACCGCGAGAATGTCCTGGCCGTAGACCTTGGTGAGACCCTCGAGAACGATGTTGGCCACGCGCGTGTCCTCCTATCTCAGCGAACTCATGTAGCGGTAGAGGTAGACCGTCAGCAGCAGGATGATGACGAGAAGGCCCGCCGCCATGGCCGATGCGCGTCCGATGTCGAGGCCGAAGAAGGCCGCGCGGTAGATGAAGTAGCTGATGAGGTCGGTCGCCGTGCCGGGACCGCCCTTGGTCATGATGAAGACGATGTCGAAGGTCTTGATGGCGAAGATCAGCCTCAGGAGAAGCGCCACGGCGATCACCGGCCGCATGAGGGGCAGCGTGATGTGGATGAAGCGGCTGACCACCGAGGCGCCGTCCATGCGCGCGGCCTCGTAGGGTTCCCTCGGCAATGCCGCAAGCCCTGCGAGCAGCAGGATCGCCATGAACGAGACCTGGTGCCAGATGTCGGTGAGAACAACGGTCCAGAAGGCGACGTCCGCGTCGCCGAGCCAGCTGACGGGCGGAATGCCGATGAGTCCGATGGCGTAGTTGACGATGCCGAGTTCGGAGTGAAGCAGCATGCGCCACAGAAGCCCGACGACAACCGGGTTGATCAGCAAGGGCGCCAGAAGGATGAGATAGTAGATCGTCTTGAAGCGCCGCGTCGCGTGCAGCGACAGGGCGATGGCGAAACCGATGACGAACTCGATGGCGACCGATGCCAGGACGAACTTGGCGGTGACCCACAGCGACCCTGGAAGGTACTCCTCGTCGAGCGCCTCCCGGTAGTTCTCCACGCCGACGAAGGTGTCGTAGTTGGGCGTGAGAAGCGTGTAGTCGTAGAGGCTCGTGTAGAGGGTGAAGAACAGCGGAAAGGTGATGACGAGAAGAAGCGCAAGGAGACCGGGCGCCGTGAGCGCAAGCCCGAAGCGCCGGTCCCTTTGCGCCAGCGTCAGTCCGTCGACGGTTCCGGCGGACATGACGGGACGTCCCTGAAGACTACTCCTCGATCTTGCCGTCCTTCACGAGCAGGGCTCGCAGCTTCTCCTGGGCCGCGGCCATCGCCTCGGCGACCGGCTTCTCTCCGGTGGCCGCCAGGTTGAGCTCCAGGCCGACCTGCTCGACGAACTGCGTCGTGTAGGTGAAGACCGGGAAGTCCTTGGTGCCGGCCAGGATCTCGCCCAGCACGGGGTAGTAGGGCCGCGCGGCCACGACATCCGCGTCCGAGAAGATCGGCGCCTGGGTCGGCGCGCCGCCGAGTATGGCCCTCTCCTTGGCCGTTTCGGCAGCCTCGGCCCACTTGATGAAGGTCCAGGCCGCTTCCTTGTCCGGGCTGGAGTTGGGGATGGCCCAGCCCCATCCGCCGTTGAGGCCGCCGCCCGGATTGGGCGCGATCCCGACCTTGCCGGCGACCTGGGAGGATTCGGGATCCTCGAAACCGGCATAGAGGATGTTGAAGGTAACGAAGCTGTAGGCCCGGCCCTGCGCCATCACGTTGAAGGCCTCGTCGAAGCAATAGGCCTCGGAGCCGGCGGGGCTGAACCTCTCGACGGCCTCCCGGTAGTACTCCATGGCCCTGACGGCCTCGGGGCTGTCGAGCAGGGGCTCCCAGTTCTCGTCGTGGTAGAGCCCGCCCTGGGAATAGAGGTAGTTCGCCCACTGCATCGAGATGCAGTCGCCGCGCTGGCCCTGGATGACGGTGCCGTAGAAGTCGCGGGTGCCGTCGCCGTCGGTGTCGCGGGTGAAGAACTCGACCTGCTTCCAGTACTCGTCCCAGGTCTCGGGGACCTTGAGGTCCATGCCGTAGGCTTCCCTGAACGCCGCCTGCTCGTCGGGATCCTCGAGGAGGTCCTGGCGATAGATGAGCGCCATGGAGTAGTTGTAGAAGGGCAGCATGTAGAGGACGCCGTCGACCCGTCCGACGAGGTCCATCAGCTTCGGCACATAGACGTCGACATCGACGCCGTCGCGTTCGACGAGATCGTCGAGCGGCATCAGCCAGCCGGCCTTGGTGAACTCGCCCACCCAGTAGAAGTCGACGACGATGACATCGTAGCTGCCCTGGGGAGCAATCAGCTGGGGTACCAGCTTGGAATGCATGTCGATGTAGCTGATCGCCTCGATCTCGACATCGATTCCCGTCTCCTCCTCGAACTGCGGCAGCAGCTCCTGGATGTAGCGGGTATCCGGAACCGTCTCCATGAGGATACGGATGGTCTGCGCCTGCGCCGCGCCCGTGGCGAGCGCCAGCGCCGCAATCACCGAAAGAAACAGTCTCATGATCCACCTCCCTTGATTCTGGTCATGGAGTTGCGGGCCCGCCGTCACTTCAGCGCGCCCAGTGAAAGGCCCTTGATGAGGTAGCGCCTCAGGAAGGGCAACAGAAGAAAGACCGGCAGGATCGCGCAGATCGTCGCCGCCGAGAGCAGGGCGATGTCGACGCCGCGATGGGTCTGGAACGACGACAGGCCGACGGGCAGGGTGTTGGTATGCGGCCCGCTCAGGATGAGGGCGTAGAGGAACTCGTTCCAGCTCAGCAGGAAGGCCAGCAGACCGGCGGCGAGGATGCCGGGGGCCGCCACCGGGAGCGTGATGCGCAGGAGGGCCTGCAGGCGCGTCGCGCCGTCGGTGCGCGCCGCCTGCTCCAGGATCGCCACCTCGCCCTGGAAGAAGGCCACGAGCAGCCACGCCAGGAAGGGCAGGCAGAGCGTCATGTGGGCCAGGATGAGGCCCGGCAGCGTGTTGATCAGGGAGGCCTTGAGGAACAGGGTGAACAGGGGGAGGACGAGGATGACCGGAGGCAGCATCTGGCTCGACAGGACAAAGAGGCGCAGCGGCAGACCGCCGGTGTTGTAGCGGGCGAACGAATAGGCGATGGCCACCGCCAGCGGCAGGGCGATGGCCGTCGCCCCGAGCGCCACCAGGGTGCTGTTGAGGAAGTAGGTGAAGAAGGGATAGCCGGTGAAGATCTCGATGAAGTTCTCGAAGCTGGCCCGGCCCCATTCGGGGGGAATCCTGTAGGCCGTCGACTTGTCGGTGAGGGCGACGCGCAGGAGCCAGAGAAGGGGCAGCAGGATCACCAGGCTGAAGACCGCCAGGATGCCGTGGGGAACGAGCCACGACAGGACCTGCCGGATCCTCTGCCTCTTTCGGGCCCTGCCACGGACGCCTGTCGCCATGCCCTCGCCGAACTCCCCAGTCTGCCTCCGAGGGCGACCGTTTTCGCCCACGGGGCGGGAAGTCTGCGTCATGGCACCACCTCCTTCAATATCTATCTCGCGGCCGCCGCCCGGTCTATGGTGAGCCATGACACGGCCCGTTTCGCCTTTCGCCTGCGGCCACGCGGCGGCGCCGACGTGGCAGGAGGCCGTGCGGCAGGTGGCGGCCCAGCTCGGCGATTGCGATGACGACGACCTGGGATTCGTCTACGTCACCGATCACGTCGCCGGGCACTTCCGGGACGTCGTCGCCTTCCTTTCCGCGGCGACGGGTCTCGCCAACTGGTGCGGGACCGTCGGCATCGGCGTGTGTTCGTCGTCCGCGGAGTACTTCGACAGGCCGGCGGTCGCCGCCATGACCTGCCGGCTGGGCAACACCGGGCGCACCCTTTTCTCCACGGTCGACGAGGCCGTCGCGGCCTGGCGCGACCTCGGTCCGGGCGCGCAGGGCGCCTTCGGCATCGTTCACGGGGACCCGCGGTGCGCCACGCTGACGGCGGACGTGGCGCGCCTCGCGCGGGAGACGGGAGGGTTCCTCGCCGGCGGGCTGACGTCGTCGCGCCGGGACCACGCCGCCTGGGCCGGCGGACCAGCCGGCGGCGACCTTTCGGGGGTGCTGCTGCAGGGAGCGCACGTCGCCACGGCCCTCACCCAGGGCTGCTCGCTGCTCGACGGCCGTCACGAGGTGACCGGCGTGGAGGGGCAGAGCGTCCTCGAGCTGGACGGCAGGCCGGCGCTCGACGTCCTCAAGGCGGCATGCGCGGAGGCTCTGGAGCAAGGCCGGCGCGTCACCGCCGGAACCCTCCACGTGGCCTTGCCGGTCGCCGGATCGGATACCGGCGCCTTCCTGGTGCGCAACCTCGTCGGAATCGATCCCGCCAGCGACTCGATCGTCATCGGCGAGCATGTCCGCCAGGGGGACGCCCTGATGTTCTGCGTGCGTGACCGCGATGCCGCCGAGGCGGACCTCAAGGCCATGGCCGCGCAGCTGAAGGCGAGGGTTCCCCGCCCCCTGGGCGGGCTCTATTTCAGCTGCCTTGCCCGCGGGCCGAACATGTTCGGCAAGGGCAACCGGGAGATGGAGATCATCGCGCGGACCCTGGGCGAGGTTCCCCTGGCCGGGTTCTTCGGCAACGGTGAAATCTCCTTCGACCGCCTCTATGCCTACACCGGCGTCCTCGTCCTCTTCCGGGGAGAGTGAGGCGAGGGGCCTTCAGTCCGTCCTGATCACGGCCTCGGGGAAGAACGCGTGGAAGGCGAAGGCGAAGTCGACCGTGTAGGCGGCATCGACCGGCCCCGCCTCGGTCATGCGGCTGACGGTGACGTTGCCGACATCGAACCCGGCGGCGATCGTGCGCGCATCGAGAGCCGAGGCCTGCCCGGGCTCCCAGGTGATGACGAGGCCGTCCTCCTCGATCCGGCGCAGCCGGCGCAGGAGGTCGAGGGACCACGCCCTGCCGTCCACGCGCACGACGCGGGCAAGCGGCGCGATGCCGTCGGGCAGGGCGCCGTCGAAGAGCCCGTAGGGCCGCTCGCGGCTGTCGTAGCCGGCATAGGCGTTGGTGCCGTATGGGCGCCTGTGACCGCCGCCCGGCACCTGGACCCGGCCGTCGGGGTGCCGCTCGCGGAAGCGCTCGAAGGATTCCAGGCGCGAGGGCCAGACGGCGAGCTCCGTGCCGGTCATGGCGCCGACGATCGCCCGGCCGGTGAACTGCTGCCACCAGCTCTCGGTCTGCCGGTCGTACATGATGAGGTCGGAGTGGCGGAGCAGGCCGCTCACGCCGAAATCGAGGAGAGCGCCGTCGACCTCCCGTTCGAAGACGATCCCCGTGTTGCAGAGCGGGCACCAGGTGACCGCCAGCGCCTTGCCGCCGACCGTGTCGTTGACGATCTCGTGCCACATCAGGATGCGCAGCGGCCAGGCACGGGCGTCGCCGTCGACGACGGCGCTGATCACCGGCTCGATGCCGGGCAGCTCGTCGTACCCGGCGGCGGCCGTGAACTGCGGGTCGTCGATGGCCGGGATCCCGTCTTTGGGCGGGCCGCCCGCGACGATGTCGGCGAGGTCGATGCCGAGGTTCGAGAAGTCGGTGTCGGGCCAGGCGTGGCGCCAGCCGTCCCCGGACGCTCCGGCGGGCGCCGCGGCGAGGGCGAGGGCCGCCGCCAGGAGCGCGTGTCTCATGGCCGCCAGGAAGCGAGCGCCTGGTCGATGGTGACGACGAGCAGCCCGACGATCTCGTCAAGCTCGCCCGGGGTGGCGTTGTACGGGGGCGAGACGATGATCTGGTCGCCCCGGATGCCGTCCACGTTGCCGCCGGTGGGGTAGACGATGAGACCGTTGTCGAAGCCCGCCTTCATGACGCGGTGGTACATGCGCGCCTCGGGAGCGAAGGGCTCCGCGGTCTCGCGGTCCTCGACGAGTTCGAGGCCCTGGAAGAATCCGCGGCCGCGGATGTCCCCGACGTGGGGGTGCTGGCCGAGCTCCTCCTCGAGCCTCGCTCTCAGCCGCAGGCCGTTCTCGGCCACCCGCGCCACGAGGTCGTCGCGCTCGATGATCCTCTGCACCGCCACGGCGGCGGCGCAGCATGTGGTGTGGGCGGTGAAGGTGTGGCCCGTGATCGGCAGGCCGTCGACCTCGTAGATCGGCTCGGCCACGCGGCCGGAAAAGACGGCGGCGCCGAGCGGCAGGTAGCCGCCGCTCAAGCCCTTGGCGATGGACATGATGTCCGGCTCGACGCCGTCGTGCTCGAGGGCCCGCCAGGTGCCGCAGCGGCCGACGCCGCACATCACCTCGTCGGCGATCATCAGGACGCCGTGGCGGTCGCAGATCTCGCGAATGCGCCGCGCGTAGCCGTCGGGCGCCGGTACGGCGCCGCCGGCGGCGCCGACAACGGGTTCGAAGATGAAGGCGGCCACGTTCGAGGCGCCGAGCCGCTCGATCTCCTCCTCGAGTTCCCCGGCGCAGTGTTCCGCGACACGGGAGGGTTCGACGCCCGCCGGCGGCCGGTAGGTGTTGACGGCCGACAGCCGGCTCACCTCGAGAAGGGATCCGGCGTAGGGCCGCTGGCGGTGGTGGAACCCGGAGACGGAGAGCGCTCCGAGGGTGTTGCCGTGCCACGACCGTTCCCGGCTGATGAATCGCCGCCGCGACATCTCGCCGCGGGCGCTGTGATACTGCAGGGCGAGCTTGAGACAGCTCTCGACCGCCTCCGAGCCGCCCGTGGTGAAGATCACGTGGCGAAGGTCGCCGCCCGCCCTGCGGGCGATGATCTCCGAGAGTTCCTCGGCCGCGTCGCTGCGAAAATGGAAGCGGTAGCCGAAGGCGATGTCGTCGAGCTGCCTCCTGATCGCCTCGTTCACCTCGGGATTGCCGTGACCGATGCTGAAGGCCGCCGGACCGCCGGAGGCGTCGATGTAGCGCTTGCCGTCCCGGTCCCAGACCTCGATGCCCCTGCCGGCGGCGATCTTCGGCAGCGCCGAGAGCGGATCGTTGATCATGGTCTGTACCCGTTCGCTCATCTCCGCCTGTCGATAGCGCGCGGTTCGACGGGGCGCAAGCGCAGACGGGCATCGGGGTCAGGGGATGCGTGGTGGTCGCAGAACTGGCGGGTGCCGGTGAACACAGGTCTCGAGGCACACGCATGATCCTCTGCCTCACCTGGCGGCGGAAGCGGGCACCTCGGGGCAGGGCTGCGCATCAGCGGCAGCCCTGTCCGATCCCTTGCCTCGCAAACCTGCCCGCCGCGACATCAACGCATCACGCCAATGGTACTATGCGGCCTCGACCATCTCGTTGAATTCCTGCCTTCCGATCACGCCCTTGTTTACAAGCACCGATTGAATCAGTCTTTCCGAAACATGAAAGTGGCGTGCGGCTGCCGATACATCATCCTCGGAAGGCTGTTCCGTATTGATGTAAGCCAGCAAATCGCCGCAAGGGCACAGCAAGCCTTGCGCAAAGGCCCTCTGGAACTTCTGACGCCCGGTCCTTGTCCTCGTGATAGGTCCCAGGGCGTCGTTCTGCGACCAGATCGCATCGCCCAGGGCGCGGCACAACTCGAAACGGCGTCCTTGCGACCAGCGAGCATTCAGGGCCACAAGGTTCCTCTCTCCATCTCCGTCCCGCAGACGAAGGCCGTAACGACGCTGTGTCGACTTCGACTTCTTGCCGCGAAAGTGCTCCTTGGACGTCTTCAGCAATTCCGACAGACGCTTGTTTATCAAGGGGCCTTCTTCGGTGCCCATGCTCCGGCGCACCGCTGCCGCTGCATCTTCCGCGACCTCCCATATTGGCTTGCCGGAATCACGCTGCACGTACCCTGCGGCACCGACGGCATCATGCAGATCGCACACTACCCTTGAGTTTCTCGCGATCTCGATTTCTTCCTCCAGTGCGTCGGCTGCCGCATGTCCCTGGCTGGCCACAACGGCTTCCTCGACACCGCAAAGCCCGTAATCCTTCACATAGCTCAACAGTGTGTCGATCAGTTCCTCAGGGGCGTTGTCGACGTCATATCCCAGCTTCGCTTCCAATCGGCGCCATGTCGCCATTTCGCCATCTGCCCGTTCTTTCTGCAACGCCCGGAAGTGGGCGCCGAGGGCCGCCTTGTCGCTGGAATTCGAATCGACGGCCCTGGCCAGGAACCTGTCGACCACTGGTTCAAACCGGTCAGCATTTACGAATCCAAGGGCATCCGTCGTAAACCTCAATGCAAAATTCATGCTGAGGGGATCACTGCGACACGCAAGGCCGACACGATCATCTTCACTCCAGATACTCAGCCTTGGCCATATGTATCCGCCGCCGATGGCTGAGAGTTCGTGAGCCAAACGCCAATCCGGATCCATGCGGTCGGATACGATCGGCTCCCAACGCAGCCGCCACCAGTTGTCAACGATCCAGAACGCCAACTGGATTGGCGGAGCCTTCAGATAATCGTCGGGAGAATTGTCGCCGCTTCGGACCAGTTCCGTGAAACAGACAGCACCCAGACGCAATGATACATCCTGCGGCACGTCCCAGGATGCGTCGCTACCGGCGCGGACGTCGATATCGAAGTCATCCATTATCTGAATCCATAGAGCGTCTTGCATTGTCGAGCCGCATGGCGTGCCATTTGATTGCCATTTTCTTGAGCCCAATCTCTGAACCGCTCGTACACCAACTCCGCTATCGGCTCCGTACTCCGCACTGGATACCCGTGATACTCTGTCTGTGCGATGTTTGTAAGTCTAGCCTCGTAAATCCATCCGTTGTCCGCAACTGCCCAGATGATACCGTGTTCTCCCACCAATCCGGCATGCAGCGCTCGCTGAATAATTTGAGGTATTGATTCATGGTTCGCAAGCTGAAAATTGGCATCACGGTCGCATAGCGTCGCGTCGCCTCGATCTCCCTGGAATGGCGTGAGGCCAAAGAGGTGGGGATTTTTCTTATGCTTGGAACTTCCCTGGTACGTTATGTCCTCTCGTAGCTGCGCAATGTATTCCGGATCAGGGTTCGACATGAGGCGACGCTTGTCATTGTTCGAACGGGGGCCGGCAGATTGCGTCTCTTGGCCGGTTTCTTCACTTGTATCCTCCCGAAGGTAGCATCGCAGTGTGGTCCATTCAGCCTGATCGCCTGGCAGGCCCTGCTGCGTCACGTGACGCATGTTGCAGACTATGAAGCCGGAGTACGAATGGCAAGCCTGCGGTGATGGGACCGGGATGGCCAATGCCACACCGTCAGAGGCCCAGGGAGTTCGGGCAATCCGCCACCTCCCCGCGGGTCCGTGATCCTGTTCTCGCACCAATGCAGCCATGCTTCGGCGATACAGCTCCCGTGAAAACATGTGGCAGTTTCCGATATGCCGTGATGGACGGCTCAACACGGTTCGATCCGAGGCTCACCGTGTATGCTTGGGGACCTGGAGTTGGATGCTGTCGGACAGCCACGCAAGGGGGTGCGCTGCCGCTGGGCCGAAGGGTGCCGGGCGTGTCGCGGCTTTCCTGGCCGGTTGTCGCGATATCGGAAACACCGAGCATGCTCGGGAAAGCCGGGTGACGGCTGCGGCCGCCGGGGTCATGGCCGGCTGCGCGGCGACATGTCTTCGCGCGGGCTTTCGGGAGCGTGATCGGGACAGTCCAAAGGCCGAACCTGACCCGTCCGGAGATCCTTGCCGACGCCGATGCTGTGCACGGCATGGTGGATGAATTCAAGCGGACCGTGCCGCCGAGGCAGGACAGGGGGCGGTCCGGTGCCGGGTCCGGTCCGCACTTCCGGCCGGCACGGCGATACGCACGGAACATCGGGGGCGGGATCGGATCAGCTGATGCGGAAACGATGGTCGGAGTGGGAGGATTTGAACCTCCGGCCCCTGCCTCCCGAAGACAGTGCTCTACCAGGCTGAGCTACACTCCGCAGGGTCGGCCTTATAGCGGCGGGAGAGTCACGCCGCAACAGCGCCGCCGGGTCTCAGGGCCCGCGTGGCGGCACGATCGACCTCGCCGCGTCCGTCCACGACGACACCGTAGTCCCTCGCGGCGCCCGCGACGCTGACGAGACCGTCGCGGACGTCCCGCGCCACCCATTCCGCGGGCCTCGTCAGGGGATCGCCCCATCCGCCGCCGCCGGGCGACAGGGCATGGTAGCGGGACGGACCGTAGGCCCGGCTGCCATAGGCGAAGGGATGGTGAAGGGTGCCGTCCGCCTCCCTCACCGTCATCTCGCCGCCGGCGCCGGCGCCGCCGCCGGAGGCGCCGTGTCCGCTCGGCCGGCCGAGACCCTCGCTGCGGAAGTGCCAGGTGGAGGCCTCGCGGGCCTCGACATGGTACTCCACCCCGCAGCCGCCGCGATGGTAGCCGGGGCCGCCGCCGTCGCAGCGCAGCTCGTGCTTGAGGTAGCGCACCGGATAGAGCTGTTCGTAGTCCTCCAGGTTGGGGATCGTCAGGCCGCCCAGGGAGATCAGGTGGCCGATCTGCCCGAAACCGTCCCGCCCCTCGAGGGCTCCGCCGCCGGGCATGGCATGCCAGTGGTACATGATGAAGTCGCGGCCTGCGGAGATCGGGTGGACGCTGCGTCCCCAGCCGGCGCAGGCGAGATCCGGCCGGGCTTCGCCCAGGGCCCGCCAGATGGCGTGGATGATGTGATGGGCGACGAAGACCGTGTTCATGGTCATCGGCGCCGGCGGCCGCGGATTGACGATCGATCCCTCCGGCATGACGAGGCGGACCGAACGGAACGTCCCCTCGTTGCGCGGCAGGTCCTCGGGGAAGAACGAGGCGAGCGCCATGAAGGCCGCCGACATCGTGTTGGCGACGGAGCTGTTCTTGAAGCCGCGGATCTGGGGACCGCAACCGGTGAAGTCCACGGTGATCCGCTCGCCGCGCACCTCCAGGGCCACCTTGATGTCGGTGCGCAGGGCCTCGAAACAGTCGTCGTCGGTGGCGTCCTCTCCATGCCAGGTGCCGTCGGGAAGCCGCGCGATGCACGATCTCAGCATGCGGTCGCCGTGATCGAGGATGCCCTCGAAAGCGGCCATCGCCTCGTCGCCGCCCATGTCGGCGACAAGCCCCTCAAGACGCTCCATGCCGATGCGGGTCGACCCCAGCATCGCTCTGAGGTCGCCGTCGAGAAGATCGGGCGTGCGGGAGTTGAGGAGCAGGAGGTCCCAGACATCCCGGCGCGTCTGCCCCTTCTCGACAAGCCTGAGGGGCGGTATGCGCAGCCCCTCGTGCCAGATCTCGGTGGCCTCGGGGTTGTAGGTTCCGGCGGCGCCGCCGCCGATGTCCGACTGGTGCGCGCGGTTGCAGGCAAAGCCGACGCGCCGGCCGCCGTGGAAGACCGGCCGCGCGATCACCCAGTCGGGAAGGTGATTGCCGCCGGCGACGTAGGGGTCGTTGAGCAGGAAGACGTCCTCCTCGGCGATTGCATCGCCGAACGCGGCGATCAGCGATCGCAGCGCCAGGCCGCCCCCGCCGGTATGGATCGGGATGCCGTCGGCCTGGCTGACGAGGACGCCCTCGGCGTCGCCGAGGAAGCAGGAGAAGTCGTGACTCTGGCTGAAGATCGGACTGCGCGCCGTCCGGGTCATGACCCAGCCCATCTGCCGCGCGATGTGGTCGAGGCGCTTCTGGGTGAGCGTCAGCCTGACGGGATCATGCGGTCTCATCGCGGCCTCCGGTATGGATGACGGTGTTGCCGAAGCCGTCGATCGCCACGCCGTCGCCGGGACCGGCGTAGATCGTGGTCGTGTCTTCCTCGATGAGCAACGGCCCCTCGAACTCCATGCCGGCGGCGAGGGCGCCGGCATGGAAGACGGGAACGTCGACAAAGCCGTGGCCGGATCCGGCGAAGACCCGACGGCGTTCGCGGGGTTCCGGCCGCCCCGCTGTCCGCCGGTCCGGTCCGGGAACGATGCGGGGAACGAGACCCCGTCCCACGACATGGAGCGCCGTGATCTCGAGGTCTCCCCCGGGCTGGATATGGCCGTACATCCGCTGGTGCGACGCCTCGAAGGCGCGGCGCAGGACGTCGCGGTCGAAGCGGGGGGCGGCCACCCGGACGGACCACTGCTGGCCGCGGTACCTCAGGCTCATCTCGCGGGCCGTCACGGCCCGCTCGCAGCGGAACCCCTCCGAGGCGAGAAGCCCCGTCACCTCCTCCTCGAGGGCGCGGTAGCGGGTGTCGACGGCACCGCTGCCGATGCCGTCGAGGTCCGCGACCAGGGCCTGGCCATGATCGTACCGGATGTCGCTGTTGAGCATGCCCAGCGCGCAGAAGGCGCCGGCCTGGCGCGGGACGTAGACGGTGCGGCACCCGAGAAGGCGGGCCACGGCCGACCCGTGCATCGGACCGGCGCCGCCGGCCGCCACCAGAATCGAGGCCGCCGGATCGTATCCCTTCTCGATGCTGATGCGCTCGACCGCGTGGAGGAGATCCTGTTCGAGGATGTGCACCAGGCCCGCGGCGGCCTCCTCCACCGTGATCCCCAGCGGATCCGCGACGTGGGCGGCAAGGGCGCCGCGGGCGCGCTCGGGATCGAGCGCCACCGCGCCGCCGGCGAAGCCCGCCGCATCCAGACGGCCGAGCACGACCAGGGCGTCCGTCACGGTCGGCCGCGTCCCGCCGAGGCCGTAGCAGGCCGGTCCGGGGTGCGCCCCGGCGCCTTCCGGCCCGAGCCTGATCATGCCTCCTGCATCCACCGTCGCGATCGTGCCGCCGCCGGCGCCGACCGTGTGGACGTCGACCGCCGGGGCCGCCACATGGTAGCCCGCGATCATCACGTCGTCGCTGAGCGCCACCTCGCCGTCCTTCATCATCGCGACATCGCAGCTGGTGCCGCCGATCTCCATGGAAATGAGATTGTCGTGGCCGGTCTGGCCGGCCACGAGATCGAGGGCGCCGACGCACGCCGCGGGACCCGAGAGAAGAAGACCGACCGGACGCTCGCGCATCTGGGCGACGGAGGCCGCACCCCCGTTGCTCTGGACGAGGAGAAGGGGGTGGGCGAGGCCCCGCGCCGCGAGGTCCTGCGAGAGCCTGACGAGATAGGGGACCACCCGCGGCGCGAGGCAGGCGTTGATGACCGCGGTCGACGACCTCTCGTACTCGCCCATGACCGGGGCGATGCTGCTCGACAGGGAGACCCGATCGGGAAAACGGCGCTCGAGAATGCGGCCCGCCTCGCGTTCATGGCGGGGCTCGACGTAGCTGTTGAGAAAGCACACCGCCACGGCCTCGACCTCCTCGCCGGCAAGAAGCGAGGCGGCGGTGCGAACAGCCTCGCCGTCGAGCGCGGTGCAGATCGCGCCGTCGCGATCTATGCGCTCGGGAATGCCGATGCGCAGGTGGCGGGGCACCAGCACCGGGGCGTAGGGCGTGCGGTGATCCCACATGTCCTCGCGCATGCCGCGCCTGATCTCAAGGCTGTCCCGGAAACCCTCGGTAACGAGGAGGCCCGTGCGCGCGCCCTTGCCCTCGAGCATCGTGTTGGTGGCGATGGTCGAGCCGTGCACGAAGGCCTCGCAGCGCGAGAGCAGCGTCCCGGTCGTCACGTCCAGGCGTCCGGCCATGGCCTCGAGGGCGCCAAGCACCCCCTTCGAGGGATCGTCTGGAGTCGACAGGACCTTGGTGATGTGAAGCGCGCCTTCGGCGTCGTGGAGCACGAGATCCGTGAAGGTTCCGCCGACGTCCACGCCAAGACGGCAGGTTGCGGGCCCGGTCATGGAGGCGCCGGTCAGAACTGCCGGTTGACGCAGAAGTCCACCATCTCGAGAAGAGTGTCCCGGTACTCGTTGTCCGGCAGGCCGCCGATCGCGGCCGCGGCAAGGCCGCTCTGGCGGTGCGATTCCTCCATCGTGGCCTGCAGGGCGTTGTGGCGGGACAGCAGGTCCATGGCGTGCTCGAGATCGCCATCGTCCTGCTCGGCCCTTTCGAGGGTGCGTTCCCAGAAACGGCGTTCCCCGGGCGTTCCGCGCGCCAGCGCGAGGACCACCGGCAGGGTGATCTTGCCCTCGCGAAAGTCGTCGCCGATGGTCTTGCCGAGATTCTGCTGCAGCGCCGAATAGTCGAGAACGTCGTCGACGAGCTGGAACGCCGTGCCGAGACGCAGTCCGTAGAGCCGCAGGGCGCTGCGGGCCTCTTCGTCCCGGTCCGCGATCACGGCGCCGACCTCGCAGGCGGTGGCGAAGAGGGTGGCCGTCTTGGCCTGGATGACGTCCATGTAGTCCTCGAACGACGTTGCGAGGTCGTTGGCGATCCTGAGCTGGCGGATCTCTCCCTCGGCGATCACCGCCGAGGCATCGGTCAGGATGCGCAGGATCTCGAGGGATCCGTCCTCGACCATGAGGCGGAAGGCGCGGCTCAGCAGGAAGTCGCCGACCAGCACCGAGGGCTTGTTGCCCCACAGCGCGTTGGCCGTCGCCTCGCCCCGCCGCAGCGCGCTGTCGTCGATGACGTCGTCGTGCAGCAGCGTGGCCGTGTGGATGAACTCGACGCAGGCCGCCAGGTTGATGTGGCGGTCGCCCTGGTAGCCGAACATCCTGGCGGCCAGCAGGGTGAGCGTCGGACGGATGCGCTTGCCGCCCGACGAGACCAGGCGCCCGGCGATCTCCGGGATGAGCACGACCGGGTTGTCGAGGAGTTCGACGATGACTCCGTCGACCGCCTCGAGATCGCGCGAGACCACGTGCCTCAGGTCATCGAAGGAACGCTCGGTGGTTTCGCGGTGCGGGAGGGCCACGGACACGTCGGACTCCGTCTTGGCGGACAGCATCACCATCGCCGGAAGCCGTCCGCCGATCGTGCCTATGGTATCAACAAGGCGGGAACCGATAAAGTGCCGGAAACGGCTGGCCCGGGAGCGTCTCATGAGGGAAGTGCTGCGCACCAACGATATCGTGACCCTGTCCTGGGCCCGGGCCCTGCTCGGCGACGCCGGGATCGAACACGATGTCTTCGATCAGCACACGAGCGCGCTCGAGGGCGGCATCATGGCGATCCAGCGGCGTCTTCTCGTCCTCGACGAGGACGCCGACGCGGCGGCGCGGCTGTTGCGGGACGCGGGCATCGATGCCGGAACCGGTTGAGGCGCTCCTGGACGGGCGGGTGACCCTCGCCGCTTCGGCGAAGGGTCTCAAGCCGACCACCGACACCGTCCTGCTGGCCGCAGCGGTGGCCGACGGCGCCGGCGTTCTCGACGCCGGTTGCGGTTCCGGCGGCGCCATGCTGTGCCTGGCGGCGCGTTCGCCGCGGGCGCGCATCACCGGACTAGAACGCGATTCCGGCCTCGTGGAACAGGCGCGGCGCAACGTCGCCATGAACGGCCTTGCGGACCGCATCGCCGTGGTCGAGGGCGATCTCGCATCGTGGCGCGGCGACGGTCATTCCTTCGATGTCGTCATGACCAACCCGCCCCACCTCGATCCCCGGACGTCGAGACCGTCCGGGGACCCGCTCCGCGCTGCCGCCATGGTCGAGACGATGGCGCTCGGCGACTGGCTGCGTTCCTGCCTGCGGCTGCTGCGCTGCGGAGGCACGCTCGTCCTCGTCCACAGGCCCGAACGCCTCGAGGAGATCCTCTCGGCGCTGGCGGGGTTCGCCGGCGCCGTGGACGTGAAGCCGCTCTTTCCGCGCGCCGGCGGCTCGCCGGCGCGGCGCATCCTCGTCAGCGCCACCAGGGGTTCGCGAAGGCCGCTGCGGCTCCTTCCGGGCCTCGTCCTCCACGAGGCGGACGGCGCCTGGACGCCCGCGGCGCGGCGCATCCTTCGCGATGCCGGATCCCTGAACGGGGAAGGGCCGGGGTGACGGCCCCGGCCCTTCCGGCAGGTCGATGGACCGGCGGGGCCGTCACAGGCCGGCCTTGACGTCCTCGAACATGATCTGGATCTGGTCTTCGGGAGTCATGGCGATCTGGAAGATGCCCGTCGACAGCAGGTCGTCGGGATTCTTGGAGAGGCCGCGTTCGGAGAGCTGCTCCGCCGACACCATCCCGTAGGCCTTGGCATTGGCGTGACCGTAGCCGAAGGAGACGATCTCGAAGGCGCCCGCTTCCGGCGAGAGGTACGAGTCGATGATCTCGTGGGCCTTCAGGATCATCTCGTCGCCCTGTTCGTCGTTCATCGTGCTGCGGGAAAGGCCGCACACCCACGTCATCGCCCCTTCCTTGGGCTTCATGAAGGCGACGGGCAGGCCCTGCGCACTCAGCGCCACGATGGTGCTGTTCCAGGTGGCGGCGGCGACCAGTTCACCGGAGGCCAGGGACTGCTCGACATCCGTCATGCTCTGGGCGTAGTAGCGCAGCAGCGGCAGCTGTTCGCGCAGCAGGTTGGCGACCAGGTCCATGTCGGCGGGATCGGAGAGGTCGTAGGGGTTCTCCAGACCCGCGTAGATCCCGGCGACGGCGACGCCGTCGATCAGGCTGTCGATCATGGAGAGGCGTCCGGTGTACTTCGGATCCCAGAGGATGCCCCAGGAATGGTTCTCCTCGTCGACATACTCGGGCGCCAGGTCGGTGCGGAAGGTCACCGACGTCTGGCCCCAGTCCATCGGTACGAAGATGCGCTTGTCGTCGATGATCGAGTCGCCCACATTCTTGAGCGACGGCAGGATGTCGTCCCAGTTGCTGAGCAGGCTGGTGTCGATGTTTCCCAGCAGGCCGGCGTCGTACCACTGGCGAAGCTTGTAGGTGCAGGGCGCCATGACGTCCGGCGAGAAGCCGGCGCGCATCTTGGCGAAGGCCTCCTCCTCGTCGGCCCAGAACGAGAAGTTCGAGGCGCAGCCGTACTTGTCGATGTACTGCTGGTGGAAGCTAACCTCGTCGTAGCCCGACCATGTGAAGGTCAGCGGGGTGTTGCTGTCGCCGCAGCTTTCCGCGGCAACCTCGTCGCCCTGCCCGAATGCCGTCATCGGCACCATCACCGTGGAGATGCCGAAGGCGCCGAGGATGGCGTTGGCCTGGCGGCGGTTGTACTTGCCGCCGCGTATCCCGTCGGTGATGCGGTTGATGTCCAGCTTGGCGGGATCGAGTCGTGTCATGATCTGTTCCTCCTGATGTATCTTTCTTCGGGTCAAGCCCGGCCCTGGAAATGTTCCACGAATGCCGGTGACGTTCAACGCAAGATGCGGAAGCCCCTTCAGTCGCCGCCGAGGCGCGCGCGCAGGCCCTCCTCGAGCTTCAGGAGGAACCGCTTGGTGGTCAGCCACGGCTGGTCGGGGCCGACGAGGAGCGCCAGGTCCTTCGTCATGTGACCGTCTTCGACGGTGCCGATGCAGACGTCCTCGAGGATGTCCGCGAACTCGGCGACGTCCGGCGTTCCGTCGAAGTCGCCGCGGGCCTTGAGGCCGCGGGTCCAGGCGAAGATCGAGGCGACGGGATTGGTCGAGGTCTCCCGGCCCTGCTGGTGCTGGCGGTAGTGCCGCGTCACCGTGCCGTGCGCCGCCTCGGCCTCCACCGTGGCGCCGTCGGGCGTCATCAGGACCGAGGTCATCAGGCCAAGGGAGCCGAAACCCTGGGCGACGGTGTCCGACTGGACGTCACCGTCGTAGTTCTTGCAGGCCCACACGAAACCGCCTTCCCACTTCAGGGCGACGGCCACCATGTCGTCGATGAGCCGGTGCTCGTAGGCGATGCCCCGCTCGGCGAAGCGCCCGGCGAACTCGCTGTCGAAGACCTCCTGGAAGAGGTCCTTGAAGCGCCCGTCGTAGGCCTTGAGGATGGTGTTCTTGGTCGACAGGTACACGGGCCAGCCGAGGCTCAGTCCGTAGTTCATGCAGGCCCGGGCGAAGCCGCGGATCGAGTCGTCGTGGTTGTACATCGAGAGCGCGATCCCGCCCCCGGGGAAATCGTGGACCGTCCGTTCGATCGCCTCGCCGCCGTCGGCGGGTTCGAAGCGCACGCTGAGCCGGCCCGGTCCCGGCACGACGAAGTCCGTCGCCCGGTACTGGTCGCCGAAGGCGTGGCGGCCGATGACGATGGGCTTCGTCCAGCCCGGCACGAGGCGCGGCACGTTGGAACAGATGATCGGCTGGCGGAACACGGTGCCGCCGAGGATGTTGCGGATCGTGCCGTTGGGCGAGAGCCACATCTTCTTGAGGCCGAACTCCTCGACCCGGGCCTCGTCGGGCGTGATGGTGGCGCACTTCACGCCGACGCCGTGGCGGCGGATGGCGTGGGCCGCTTCGACGGTGATCCTGTCGTCCGTGGCGTCCCGGGATTCGATCCCGAGATCGTAGGTTTCGAGCGTGATGTCGAGCCAGGGAAGGATCAGGCGCTCCCTGATGAAGCCCCAGATGATCCGGGTCATCTCGTCGCCCTCGAGTTCGACGAGAGGGTTCTTCACCCTGATGGTGGCCATCGGCTGGTCTCCGCGTGATGTTGCGCTGCAACATAGCGCCGGCGGCAGGCGGCGCGCCAGCCTGCCGGCGGCAGGCGCCTGAAAAAGGATGAGCGCCGTTCATCGCCGCCGCCAGGGCGCGACGGCGATCCCGGAGCGGGACGCGGGCTCAACGCGAACGGTCGATCATGGCGTCGTTTTCGTGGTACAAGGCGCCCGTCGCTCCGGAGCCTTCCGGCCCCGCGTCTGCTCAGGACATGTCGTTCACTCTCCGGGCCTGGGAATCGCACCATGAAAATGCTCGCCGCCGTGGCCGCCGTCCTGGCTGCACTGGTTCTCCTGCTCTACCTCGTGATGCGTGACGACGACCGTCGCGGCCAGCCTCCCGAAGAGGCGGCCGGCGTCGAAGAGGAGGTGCAGCCGGAGGCGGAAACGTCCGATGCAGCCTCCGACGTCGCCGGTCCGCAGGAGGAGACGGCCGGGACGCCGGCCGAGGACGGCAGCGGGACGGTCGACGCGCAGGTTCAGGAGACGGCGGCCGACGTGACGGCGGAAGCGCCCGATGATGGCGGCGAGGTGACGGAAACGGCCGAAGATGAGGCTCCCGAGCCCTCCGTCGCGGCGACGGGCGCTGTCGAAGACGCTGCAGGGACCGCCGCACCGGCGGCCGCGGACGAGGCGACGGCATCGGATACGGCTGAAGACGGCGACGAGGCGTCGGAAACGGCCGCGGAGGAAGCGGCGGTGCCGTCGCAGACAGCCGACGATGACGCCGTGCCGGCGGAAGCGCCCGATGATGGCGGCGAGGTGACGGAAACGGTCGACGCAGAGGTCCCCGAGGCTGCCGTCGCGGCGACAGATGCTGTCGCAGACGGGACAGGGGTCGCCGAGCCGGCGGATGCGGCCGATGATGGCGGCGAGGCTGCGGAGATGGTCGACGGCGAGGTTCCGGAGCCGGCACTTGATACGACCGCGGACGCGGCGGCGCCGACGGAACCGGCGGATGCGACTGAAGACGGTGACACGGCGGCAGTCGACGGTGAGTCTTCCGAGTCTGCAGACGCCGGCGAAGGCGAGGCCGGGACCGCGGAGCCGGTGGAGGAAGCGGAAGCGGGGACGGCCGAGGATCCTGCGGCACCGGGCGCCGAGGACGCCGCCGGCGCGAGCGAGTCCCCGGAAGGGCAGGAGGAGGCCGGCAGCGACGCGGCCGCCGCAGGGCAAACCGCCTCTGCCGTCGAAGAGTCACCGCCGGCCGCGAGCGAGGAGGCGGCGCCGATCATCGTTCCGCGGTTCGACGTGGTGCGGGTGGAACAGTCCGGCCATGCGGTGATTGCCGGAACCGCGGCGCCCGACGTGACGGTCGAGGTCATCGCCGGCGACACGGTGATCGGCCGGACCGTGTCCGGCGGCGACGGCAGCTGGGTGATCGTTCTCGACACGCCCCTGGGACCCGGCGCTCACGAGATCCGGGTCCGCTCGAGAGATGCCGACGGCATCGTGCTCGTTTCCGGGGAGGTGGTCGTCGTCTCGATCGCCGCTCCGGCCGAATCGCCGGAGGAAGACGGGGACGTCTTCGCGGTCGTGATGAGCGACGAGGATTCCGGGGATGTCGAGGTCATCCAGGAGCCCGAAGAGGGTGTCGGCCTCTCCGGCGGCGGCGAACTGACCCTCGAGAGCGTCACCTACGACAGCGAAGGCGAGGTGACGGTCGGCGGCCGGGCGACAGACGGCTCCACGGTCCGGGTCTATGTGGACAACGAACTTGCCGCCCAGGTGGAAGCCGAGGACGGACAATGGCGGACGGGCCTCGAGGAGCATGTCGGTTCAGGCACCCACGTGGTGCGGGTCGACGAGATCGACGACGAAGGCGTCGTGGTGGCGCGTCTCGAGACGCCGTTCGTGAAGGCGGATTTCGTCATGCCCACGGCCGCCGAATCGCTGGTGGTGATCCAGCCCGGCAACAATCTCTGGGTGATCGCCCGGAAGACCTACGGCCGGGGCATTCTCTACACCACGATCTACGAAGCCAACCGCGGCCAGATTGCGGATCCCGACCTGATCTATCCCGGACAGATCTTCGTCCTGCCCCGCGGCGCGGCGGACGACTGAGCGGACGTCGCCATGGCGGCTCCGGGCAATTCGGTCTACGAACCCGAGGGACCGGCGTCGGAAGCGCTTTCGTCCTGGTACGTCAGGAACCTGGTGCAGCGCACCCTCGACCAGGCCTTCCGGCTCGCGCCGCCTCCCGCCGAGCCGGAGAGGCATCGCCGGACGGGCCAGTCCCAGGCATGAGGCTTCGCCATCGGACGAATCGTGTCCGGGACGCGGCGCCCGGCCGCGTTTGACGGGGCATTCCCGGGCGTATAGAGACGGCGCATTCCGGCCACGATCCGTCCTGCCGTCCCGCGGCAGGTCCCCGAAGCGCGTTGCGAGGACGCCATGAACGCGAAATGGACTCCATCGACCTGGCGCGACCTGCCCGCGAAGCAGGTCCCCGACTATCCCGACAGGTTCGAACTCGGCAGCGTGGAAGAGCAGCTGCACGGCTTTCCGCCTCTGGTGTTCGCCGGCGAGGCTCGTTCGCTCAGGCAGGCCCTCGCGCGGACCTCGAGAGGGGAGGCCTTCCTTCTCCAGGGCGGCGACTGCGCCGAGAGTTTCGCCGAGTTCCATCCCGACAACATCCGCGACACCTTCAGGGTGCTGCTGCAGATGGCGGTGGTCCTGACCTTCGGCGCCGCCCTGCCGATCGTGAAGGTGGGACGCATGGCCGGTCAGTTCGCCAAGCCGCGCTCGGCGCCGACGGAAACCCAGGACGGCCGCGTGCTGCCGAGCTACAGGGGCGACATCATCAACGGCATCGATTTCTCGGACGAGGCGCGCAGGCCCGATCCCGGGCGCATTCTCCAGGCCTACCACCAGGCGGCGTCGACGCTCAATCTGCTGCGCGCCTTCGCCCAGGGCGGGTTCGCCGATCTCCAGCGCGTGTCGAGCTGGAACAACTCCTTCGTCGCCGACAGCCCCCAGGGCCACCGCTACAGCGAACTTGCCGGGCGCATCCAGGAGGCGCTGTCGTTCATGCACGCCTGCGGCCTGTCGTCGGACACCACGCCGCAGATGCGCGAGACCGAGTTCTACACCTCGCACGAGGCCCTGCTGCTGCCCTACGAGGAATCGATGACGCGCGTCGATTCGACGACCGGCGCGTGGTACGACACGTCGGCCCACATGCTCTGGGTCGGCGACCGCACCCGCCAGCCGGACCATGCCCACGTCGAGTTCCTGCGCGGAATCAACAATCCGCTCGGCATCAAGTGCGGCCCCTCGCTCGACACCGACGATCTCGTTCGCCTTCTCGACATCCTGAACCCGGACAACGATCCTGGACGCATCACGCTGATCACCAGGATGGGGGCCGGCAAGGCCGCGGACCACCTGCCGGGGCTGATCCGCGCCGTCGAGGCCGAGGGGAGGGCCGTGGTCTGGTCCTGCGATCCCATGCACGGCAACACGATCAAGGCGGCGACCGGCTACAAGACACGCCCCTTCGAAATGATCCTCACGGAGGTGAGGGACGTGTTCGCCATCCACCGGGCCGAGGGCACCTACGCCGGCGGCGTGCACTTCGAGATGACGGGACGCGACGTCACGGAGTGCCTCGGGGGCGCCCAGGCGATCACCGATGACGACCTGTCCGACCGCTATCACACGCACTGCGACCCGAGACTCAATGCCACCCAGGCGCTCGAACTCGCGTTTCTCATTGCGGAGCAGCTGAGGACCGAACGTGAGCAGACGGTCAGGGCCCGCGCCGCACGGTAGCCGCCGCCGCGCTCCCCTGGTTCAAGGGGTCGTCGCCGATGCCTCCCGCTGACCGGGGCCGGGAAACGCGCGACCGGGAGATCGGTCTGTGGACCGACGCCTACCTCAACCGCACGAGGAAGGCCGTCGCCTCCTTCGGCGACTGCGAGGTCACCTACGCCGTCTTCATGCGGCGGCCCGTCGTGTGCGCCCCGCGGCTTATGGTCGAGTGGCTGCGCTCGGTCGCCGGGGCCAGGGGCCAGGTCTTCGACATCGAGCTCCAGTTCGAGGAGGGCCAGTGGATCGGCGCCGGCGAACCCATCGCCTTCGTCTCCGGCTCCTTCGAGAATCTCGTCGACCTCGAGACCCTGTTCCTGCAGAAGCTCGGCCCGGCCTGCGTCGCCGCCTACAACGCCTACACGATGTGCGCCGACATGCCGCGAACGGACTTTCTCGCCATGGACGCGCGCCACTGCGCCGGGACCGAAATGGCCGAGCTGATGGCCTATGCCGCCTCGGTCGGCTCGGCCCGCGCGCGGCGCAAGGCCGGGGCGCGGGGCTTCATCGGCAACGCCACCGACGCCACCAGCCACTACTTCGGCAACGAGCGGGGCTTCGGCACCATGCCGCATGGCCTCATCGGCTATGCCGGCAGCACGGTGCGGGCCGCGGAGATGTTCCGCACGGTTCACCCGGACCTGCCGATGACCGTGCTCGTCGACTACTTCGGGCACGAGATCACCGATGCGCTCGCGGTCTGCCGGCGGTTCCCCGATCTCGCCGCCTCGGGCGAGCTGTCGCTGCGCATCGACACCGGCGGCGGGCGCTTCGTCGAGGGCCTCGATCCGCCGCGCAGCTACGCCGTGCTCGAGCGCAACCGGCCCGATGCGATCCGCGGCTTCCGCTCCGAGACCGAACTGCGCTACCTGATCGGCGCCGGCGTCTCTGCCGCGGCCATCTGGCACCTGCGCGAGCAGCTCGACAACGCGGGATTTCCGAAGGTACGGATCGTTGCCTCCTCGGGGTTCGATCCGGCCAAGTGCAAGGTCATGGCCGTGGCCGCGGCTCCGGTGGACGTGATCGGCACGGGAAGCTATCTCCCCGACCGCTGGAGCGAGACCTATGCCACCGCCGACATCGTGGCCTACGGCGGCCGGCCCCGGGTCAAGGTCGGGCGCGAGTTTCTCATGCGCGGATCGCCGGGGCCGCAGCGGGATGCCTGACGGCCTGACCATCGCCCTTGCCCAGCTCGCCCCGGTCGTGGGCGACGTCCATGGCAACGCGCGGAAGGTCCTGGCCGCCCGCCGCAGCGCCGCGGCGCGTGGCGCGGACCTGGTGGTCGCCTCCGAGCTCGTGATCGACGGCTATCCGCCCGAGGATCTCGTCAGGCGCCCGGCGTTCCAGGACGATGTCCTGGCCGCCGTGAAGAGCGTCGCGCGCGAGACCGCGGACGGCGGTCCCGCCGTGCTCCTCGGCGCCAGCCACGTGGAGTCCTCGATGCTCTTCAACGCCGCCCTCCTGCTCGACCGGGGCGAGGTTCGGCACGTCAGGCTCAAGCACGACCTGCCCAACTACGGAGTCTTCGACGAGAAGCGCGTCTTCGACGCCGGTCCCCTGCCGGGCCCGATCCCGTTTCGCGACTGCCTGCTCGGCGTCATGGTCTGCGAGGACATGTGGACCGCGGAGGTCACCGAGTGCCTCGAGGAGAACGGAGCGGACATCCTCGTCGTCCTCAACGGCTCGCCCTTCGATCTCGAGAATGTCCCCAGACGGATGAACCAGGCGGTGGCCCGGGTTACCGAGTGCCGGCTGCCGCTCATCTATGTCAACCAGGTGGGCGGCCAGGACGAGCTCGTCTTCGACGGCGCCTCCTTCGTCCTCGGCGCCGACTGGAGCCTGAAGGCCCAGCTCCCGTCCTGGGCGCCGTCGCTTGCCGTCACGACGTGGCGGCAGGCGTCCGGCGGCTGGAGTTGCGGAGAGGGCGCGATCGCCCCGGAGCTGCCGCGCGAGGAGACGGTCTACCGGGCGCTTGTCACCGGCCTTGCCGACTACGTCGCCAAGAACGGCTTTCCGGGTGTCCTGATCGGGCTTTCAGGCGGCATCGATTCGGCGCTGTCGGCGGCCGTGGCCGGCGATGCCCTCGGCGCGGACAGGGTGTGGTGCGTCATGATGCCGTCGCGCTACACGAGCCGCAGCAGCCTCGACGATGCCCGGGACTGCGCCCGCCTTCTCGGCACGCGGCTCGACACGGTCTCCATCGGCCCGGCCGTCGGCGCCTTCGACGGCATGCTCGGCTCCCTCTTCGAGGGCAGGGAGGCCAACGAGGCGGAGGAGAATGTCCAGGCGCGCAGCCGCGGAATGGTGCTGATGGCGCTCTCCAACAAGTTCGGCCACATGGTGCTCTCGACCGGCAACAAGTCGGAGATGTCTGTGGGCTACGCGACGCTCTACGGCGACATGTGCGGCGGCTACTCGGTGCTCAAGGACGTCTACAAGACCGATGTCTACAGGCTCGCCCGGTGGCGCAACGCCCACCACGGGGAGGGCCTCGAGGGTCCGGCGGGACCGGTCATCCCGCAGAACATCATCGACAAGGCGCCGACCGCGGAACTGCGGGCGAACCAGAAGGACGAGGACAGCCTGCCCCCCTACGACGTCCTCGACGACATCCTCGGCCGCCTCGTCGAACAGGAGATGCCCTTTGCCGAGATCGCGCGCGCGGGCCACGACCCGGCCCTCGTCGAACGCGTCTGGGGCCTGCTGATGCGCGCCGAGTACAAGCGCCGCCAGGCTCCGCCAGGCGTCAGGATCACGCCGAGGGCCTTCGGCCGCGACCGCCGCTACCCCATCACCAACCGGTTCCGCGGCGCCTGAGGCAAGGCCCCGCAGTCCGCCGCTGCTCTGGCCCGTCAAGAAGACGTTCTGCGGGTCGATGGGCAGCCGCATGGGACAGCCGACTTCGGCGCCGTGCGTCCCGGCCGTGCCGCAGCTCGCGGGGGCCACGCGGAAGAGCGCCGGCCCCCGGTCGCCGGAGCCTCCTTTGTCCGCCGCCGCGTCGCACCCGATTCCGGCGGTCGATTCGCGGCACATGCCGAACCCTGCCCGCGGTTTGCCATTACCGGAGGCGGTTGTATATAGAGAGCGCGGCGGGATGGCGGTCTCGACGGGGCATTCCGGCCGGGGACCGGTCCATGACGATCACCATTCACAACACGCTGTCGCGGCGCAAGGAGACGCTCGACCCCGTGCAGGCCGGACGCGTGGGCTTCTATGTCTGCGGGCCGACGGTCTACGACAGGATCCATCTGGGCAACGCCCGCCCGCTCGTGGTCTTCGACGTCCTCTTCCGCATCCTGCGCCGCCGTTTCGGCGCCGGCCACGTGACCTATGTCCGCAACATCACGGACATCGACGACAAGATCAACGCGGCGGCCGCGGCACGGGGCATCCCGATCGGCGAGCTGACGGCGGCGACGATCGGGGAGTTCCGCGGCGACGCCCGGGATCTGGGATGCCTCGAGCCCACGCTGGAGCCCTGCGCCACGGACCATGTCGGCGAGATGATCGGCCTGATCACCAGACTGATCGAGAGGGGGCACGCCTACGAGGCCGACGGCCACGTCCTCTTCGATGTGCCGTCCTGGCCGGAGTACGGCAGGCTCTCGGGCAACAGCCGCGACGAGATCGTCGCCGGCGCGCGTGTCGACGTGGCGCCCTACAAGCGCGATGCCGCCGATTTCGTGCTCTGGAAGCCCTCGCACGGCGGGCTGCCCGGCTGGGAGAGCCCCTGGGGCTTCGGACGGCCGGGCTGGCACCTGGAGTGCTCCGCCATGAGCGCGGCGCACCTGGGCGCCGATTTCGACATCCACGGCGGCGGCCGCGATCTCATCTTTCCCCACCACGAGAACGAGATCGCGCAGACCTGCGCGGCGGCGCCGGATTCAGGCTTCGCCCGCATCTGGATGCACAACGGCACCCTGACGGTCGACGGCGAGAAGATGGCGAAGTCGCTCGGCAACTTCCACACCGTGCGCGACCTCCTGGCGGACTGGCCGGGCGAGGTCCTGCGTCTCGTCCTTCTGGGCACCCACTATCGCAAGCCGCTGGACTTCACCTTCGACCTCCTGCGCCAGGCGAAGGCCGGGCTCGACCGCCTCTACGGCGCCCTCGGCAGGGCACACGCCGCCGGCACGCGGGACTGCCCCGCGGTCGTCGAGGCGCTCGAGGACGACCTCAACACGCCCCGTGCCCTCTCCGAGATGCACGCCCTGGCGGACCGGGTCTTTCGCGGAGAGGCGGAGGCGGCCGGCGCCCTGCGCGGCGCCGGCGCGTTGCTGGGGCTGCTGCGGGCCACGCCGGCCGAGTGGCTGCAGGGCGGTGCCGACGCCGCCGTCGAGGCGGCGATCGCCCGGCGCGGGGACGCCCGCCGGCAGGGGGACTACGGCGAGGCGGACCGCATCCGCGACGCGCTGAGCAAGCAGGGCATCGAACTCATGGACGGACCCGCCGGCACGACGTGGAGGCGGACCTGATGGGCGAGCGCGTCCGGCTCTTCGATACCACCCTGCGCGACGGCGCGCAGACTCAAGGAGTCGCCTTTTCCCGGGCCGACAAGGTGCAGATCGCCAGGGCCCTCGACTTCCTCGGCGTCGACTACATCGAGGGCGGCTTTCCGGGAGCCAACCCGGTGGACGACGCCTTCTTCGCCTCGCCCCCGGCGCTTTCCCGCGCGACCTTCACCGCCTTCGGCATGACCCGGCGCGCGGGGCGCAGTGTCGAGAACGACCCCGGGCTCCAGGGGGTGCTGGCGCCGGGAACGCCGGCGGTCTGCCTCGTCGGCAAGGCCTGGGATTTCCACGTGACGCTCGCCCTCGAGATCTCCCGCGAGGAGAACATCGCGATGATCGCCGATTCGATGGCGCATGTCGTGGCCCGGGGCGGCGAGGCCATGTTCGACGCCGAGCACTTCTTCGACGGCTACAAGGCGGATCCCGGGTTTGCGCTGGCCTGCGTCGAGGCGGCACTCGAGGCGGGCGCCAGCTGGGCCGTGCTCTGCGACACCAACGGCGGCACCCTGCCGGGCGAGGTGGGAAGGATCGTCGATGCCGTGGCCTCGAGAACCGGCGGCGGGCGCATCGGCATCCATGCCCATGACGATACCGGGAACGCCGTCGCCAACAGCCTCGTGGCGGTGGAGGCCGGCGCCCGCCAGGTCCAGGGCACGCTCAACGGGCTCGGCGAGCGCTGCGGCAACGCCAACCTGGTGTCGCTGATCCCGACGCTTCACCTCAAGTCGGGCTACGAGACCGGTATCCGCGACGAGGACCTGCGGCTTCTGACCCGGACCTCCCACATGCTCGACGAGATCCTCAACAATCCCCCGGACCGCCACGCGCCCTATGTCGGCGATGCGGCCTTCGCCCACAAGGGCGGCCTCCATGTCTCCGCGGTGATGAAGGATCCCCGGACCTACGAGCACGTTCCGCCCGAGCGCGTCGGCAACCGCCGGCACGTCGTGATCTCCGGACAGTCGGGGCGCTCCAACGTCGTCGCCCGCCTCGCCGAGGCCGGCATCGACGTCGACGCGGACCACCCAAGGCTCGACCGCCTCGTCGCCGAGGTCAAGGCGCGCGAGTTCGAGGGCTACACCTTCGACGGCGCGGAAGCGAGCTTCGAGCTGCTGGCGCGGCGCGTGCTCGGCACCGTCGCCACCTACTTCGAGGTCGAGAGCTTCCGGGTCCTCGTGGAGCGGCGCCACAACGCGCTCGGCAAGCTCGTGACGAGCTCGGAGGCGACCGTCAAGCTCGTCATCGACGGCCAGAGGCTGCTCTCGGTCGCCGAGGGCAACGGTCCCGTCGACGCCCTGAACCATGCGCTCACCAAGGACCTCGGCCGCTATGCCGGCTATCTGGGAGGCTGGCGGCTGGTGGACTACAAGGTGAGGATTCTCTCGCCGAAGGCGGGCACCGGCGCGGTGACGCGGGTCGTCATCGAGAGCACCGACGACAGCGGCGTGCACTGGAGCACGGTGGGCGTGTCCGCCAACATCATCGACGCCTCGTTCCAGGCGCTGGTCGATTCCCTCACCTACAAGCTCCTGCGCGAGAACGCGCCGGCGCAATGACGCCGCCGGCGGTCATTCTCGTTCGCCCGCAGCTCGGCGAGAACATCGGCGCGGCCGCCCGGGCCATGGCGAACTTCGGTCTCGGCGACCTGCGAATCGTCGCGCCGCGCGACGGCTGGCCCAGCGAGGCGGCGGCGGCGATGGCCGCCGGAGGGCGCGGCATCCTCGAGCGGGCGAGCCTTCACGCCACGATCGCGGACGCGGCGGGCGACCTCAACCATCTCTGGGCGACGACGGCGCGGATGCGCGACATGCGCAAGCCGGTCGTCGCGCCCCGCGATGTGGCGCAGGCGTGCCGCACGGCGGCGGCGGGCTGCGGGATTCTCTTCGGTCCCGAGCGCTCCGGCCTCGACAACGACGAGGCGGCCCTCGCCGGAGCCCTCGTGAGGATTCCCACCGCGGCCGGCCAGGCGTCGATCAACCTTGCCCAGGCTGTGCTCGTCCTCGCCTACGAGTGGTTCCTCTGCGGGGAGAGCGTCGAAACGGAGGCGGAGCGGACCGGCGAGGCGCCGGCCACCGTCGCCGAGCTCGAGGGATTCTTCGGCCATCTCGTCGGCGAACTCGACGCCTCGGGCTTCCTGCGCAACCGGGAACAGCGGCCGGTGACGGTGCGCAACCTGCGCAACATCTTCCTGCGCGCCGGCCTCGTCGAACAGGAGGTGCGGACCCTCAGGGGCGTGATAAGCTCCCTCGCCGCCGCGCGCCCGCGCGATTGAGCGTCCGGTTTGACAAGCGCCCGGCGCTTGACTACAAGGCGCCCTCGCCCCGTCCGGGACGGGAATTCGCTCCCTTGAAGAAGATTGCCGGATGACCAAGCGCCTGTCGTCGAAGTACAAGATCTGCCGCCGCAACGGCGAGAACCTCTGGGGGCGGCCCAAGAGGTTCCTGACCAACCGGCTCTATGCACCGGGCGAGCACGGCCAGTCGAGGCGGCGCAGGCCGACGGACTACGGTGTCCAGCTTGCCGCCAAGCAGAAGCTCAAGGGCTACTACGGCAACATCACCGAAAGGCAGTTCCGCCGGGTCTACGAGGAAGCCTACAAGCGCAAGGGCGACACCATCGAGAACATGATCGGCCTGCTCGAGCGCCGCCTCGACATGGTGGTCTACCGCATGAAGTTCGTGCCGACGGTGTTCGCGGCCCGCCAGTTCGTCAACCACGGACACATCCTGGTCAACGGCCGCAAGGTCAACATTCCGAGCTACCGCGTCGCGCCCGAGGACGTCGTCGAGGTCAAGGAGGCGTCGCGCGACCTCCCGCTCGTGCTCGAGGCCGTGGTGTCCGGAGACCGCGACGTCCCGGAGTACCTAGAGGTCGATATCGACCGGATGCGCGGGATCTATCATCGGGTTCCTGCGTTTGCCGAGGTGCCGTACCCGGTCACCATGGAACCGAACCTCGTGGTGGAGTTCTACTCCAAGGCGTGAGCGTCAGGCCTCGCCGTCGAGGTCGAGCTCGAGGCGTTCGTTGATCCACAGGGCATTGTCCAGGTGATCTTCCCGGGCATGCCCCGTGTTGGGATGGATGAGGATGCTGAGGCCCTGGTGGTTGAGCGTCAGCCAGGGGACCAGGCGGGCGAACTCGTTGCGGCCGAACTCGACCATGACCATCGCCTTCGGGTGGGGGCCCACCGGCCCGTCCCTCATGCGCCCGAGCGCGACATCGAACCGGTTGCCGATCTCCTCGCGCAGCATCAGGGCGGTCTCGCGCGTCCCCTCGTCGTAGCTCACATGGGCGTGATAGTCGCGAATCACGCCGGGATCGACGGTCTTCAAGGGGTCACACCCGCGGGTCGACGTCGATTCCCTTGTCGACGAGATGCTCCTGGAGCTCGCCGCTGACGTACATCTCCTTCATGATGTCGCATCCGCCGAGGAACTCGCCCTTGACATAGAGCTGCGGGATGGTCGGCCAGTCGCTGTACGCCTTGATGCCGTCCCTGATCTCGGGCGCCTCGAGCACGTTGACGCCCTTGAAGCGCACACCGAGGTGGGAAAGGATCTGCACCGATGCTGCGGAGAAGCCGCACATCGGGAACACGGGCGTTCCCTTCATGAAGAGAACCACGTCGTTGTCCTTCAATTCCTCGTCGATCTGCTGCCTGGTGCTGTCGCTCAAGTCCATGGTGTCGGTCTCCCTCATCCGGCGCTGGCGCCCGGTGTGCGGGTGGTGAGCGCCAGGGCATGCAGCTCGCCGCCCATTCTTCCCTTCAGCGCCCTGTAGACAAGCTGGTGCTGCTGCACCCTGCTCTTGCCGGTGAATGCGTTGCTGACGACGGTCGCGGCGTAGTGGTCGCCGTCGCCGCGCAGATCCTCGATCTCGACGCGGGCATCGGGAAAAGCCTCGAGGATGAGGGCTTCGATCTCGGCCGCGCTCATCGCCATCAGCCAATCTCCCCTGTGCCGGCCATCAGGTCAGGCAGCCAGCGCTCGTGGACGGTGCGCAGTTCATCAAGCGATATGGGCCTGTCGCCGTCGACTGTCAACATGCGCCCGCCCGTGCGGCCGAGGAGCGCAAAGGGGACTCCGGCGTCCCGGGCGGCCTCGCCGAAGGCATCGGCGGCGCCGTCGAAGGCGATGACGTAGCGTCCCTGGTCCTCGCCGAACCAGAAGGCCTGCGGCGGCATGCCGCGTTCCGGCCGGTTCACCGTGAACCCCGTGCCCGAGGCGAGGGCCATCTCCGCCAGAGCCACGAGGAGTCCTCCGTCCGAGACGTCGTGACACGACGCGAGCCCGTGCTCGCCGACGAGGCGCAGGACGAGCTCGCCGGTCCGCCGTTCCATGTCGAGGTCGACCGGGGGAGGGGGGCCGTCTTCCCGGCCGGCGACCTCCCTCAGCCACAGGCTCGACCCCAGGTGGCCCCGGGTGGCGCCGAGGACGGCGATGGTCTGGCCGGACCCGCCGAAGCCGACGACCGCCCTGCGGTCGAGGTCGTCGACGAGACCGATGGCGCCGATGGTCGGCGCCGGTTGCACGGCGCGGCCGTCGGTCTCGTTGTAGAAGGAGACATTGCCGGAGACGACCGGCATCGCCAGGACGCGGCTGGCCTCGGCGATGCCCTTCACGGAGCCGACGAAGGTCCCCATGACGGCCGGTGACTCCGGGTTGCCGAAGTTGAGGCAGTCGGTGACGGCCAGCGGCCGCGCGCCGGCGGCGACGAGATTGCGCCACGCCTCGGCCATCGCCTGGCGTCCGCCCTCCACCGGATCGGCCTCGCAGTAGCGCGGGGTGCAGTCGGCGGTCATGGCGAGACCGCGCCTGCCGTCGACCGCGACCACCGCGGCATCGCCGCCCGGACGCTCCACCGTCCGCCCCCTCACCAGGTGATCGTACTGTTCCCAGATCCACCGTCGCGAAGCGAGGTCGGGGGACCCGGCAAGGGCCAGCAATGCCTCGCCCGTGGTGACCGGCGCCTCCGGGTGGCCGATCCCGGCCCGGCCCGGCGGCAGGGTCCAGGGGCGGTCGTAGACCGGCGCCTCGTCGGCGAGCGGGCCGATGGCGAGGTCCGCCTCGACGCGGCCGTTCATCCTCACCACCAGGCGTCCGGTCGTGGTGATCGAGCCCACGACCGCGCAATCGAGCTCCCACCTGTCGAAGATCGCCCGCGTTCTCGCCTCGGCCCCGGGCCTGATCACCATGAGCATGCGCTCCTGGCTTTCGGAGAGCATCAGCTCGTAGGCCGTCATGCCGGTCTCGCGGCGCGGCACGGCGTCGAGATCGAGATCGATGCCGGTGCCGCCCTTGGCCGCCATCTCGACCGACGAACAGGTGAGGCCTGCCGCTCCCATGTCCTGGATGGCGATGATCGAGTCGGTGGCCATCAGTTCGAGGCAGGCCTCGAGGAGAAGCTTCTCCGTGAACGGATCTCCGACCTGCACCGTGGGGCGCTTGTCCTCGGTATCGGCCGCAAAGCCTGCCGACGCCATGCTTGCGCCGTGGATGCCGTCGCGCCCGGTCCTGGCGCCGACGTAGATCACCGGAGCGCCCGGAACGCTGGCCGCGGCGTAGAAGATGCGGTCGGCCGGGGCGATGCCGACGCACATGGCGTTGACGAGGTTGTTGCCGTTGCAACTGGCGTGGAAGGTCGTCTGGCCGCCCACCGTCGGCACACCTGTGCAGTTGCCGTAGCCGCCGATGCCGCTCACCACGCCGGAGACGAGGTGGCGCGTGCGGGGATGGCGCGGACTGCCGAAGCGCAGCACGTCGAGATTGGCGACGGGACGCGCTCCCATGGTGAAGACGTCGCGCATGATGCCGCCGACCCCGGTGGCCGCGCCCTGGTGGGGCTCGATGAAGCTGGGATGGTTGTGGCTTTCCATCTTGAAGACGGCGGCCAGGCCGCCGCCTATATCGACGACGCCGGCGTTCTCTCCCGGTCCGCAGATCACCCAGGGCTGGTTCGAGGCGAGGGTCTTCAGCCAGCGGCGGCTCGACTTGTAGGAGCAGTGCTCGTTCCACATGGCCGAGAAGATGCCGAGTTCGGTGAGGTTGGGCTCGCGCCCGATCAGATCCAGGACCCGCGCGTACTCCCCGGCGGTGAAGCCGTGCCCGGCGGCGACCTGCGGGAGGCCGACTGTCATCCGAGGCTCTCGACGAGGCCGCGGAAGAGGGGCGCCGCATCGCTGCTCATGTGGCGGGGCCCGGTCGCGTCCTCGGGATGGGGCATCATGCCCAGCACGTTGCCGGCGGGATTGACGATGCCGGCGATATCGTCCGTGCTGCCGTTGGGGTTGCCCCGCCCGTCGGCCCCCCTGACGTAGCGGAAGGCGATTCGGTCGCCGTCCTCGAGCCTGGCGAGGGTATCGGCATCGGCGAAGTAGTTGCCCTCGCCGTGGGCCACGGGAACGCGGATGACGTCGCCCTTCGCGAGATGGCCGGTCAGCGGCGGGCAGCGCCTCTCGAGACGCAGGCTGACCTCCCGGCACACGAACGCGAGGCCGGCGTTCCTGAGCAGCGCCCCGGGCAGCAGGCCCGTTTCGATCAGGATCTGGAAGCCGTTGCAGACCCCGAGCACGGGGCGGCCGCTGCGGGCCGCCTCGACGACGCTTCGCACGACCGGCGAGCGCGCCGCCATCGCGCCGCACCGCAGGTAGTCGCCGTAGGAGAAGCCGCCGGGCAGCACGACGAGATCGCAGGACGGGATCTCGCTGTCGCGATGCCAGACGTCCACGACCGTGGCACCGGCCCCTTCGAGGGCGCCGCGCATGTCGTCCTCGCGGTTGGTCCCGGGAAACATGACGAGCGCCGCCTTCACCGGTCCGGCGCTCCCGTTTGCAGGGTCATCAGCCCAGATCGATCGTGTAGTCTTCGATCACCGGGTTGGCGAGAAGCCGGCGGCACATCTCGTCGACCTCCCGCCGCGCCCGCTCCGCGTCCGCCTCGTCGAGCTCGAGATCGATGACCTTGCCCTGCCGCGCGTCCCTCACGCCGGAGAATCCCAGCGTCTCGAGGGCACGGTGGATGGCCCTGCCCTCGGGATCGTGAATGCCGTTCCTGAAGGTGACGTGAACCCGGACCTTCAACGCCGGGGCCCCGGCGCCTCTGCGCGGTTGTTGAGCTCCGTGAGGATGCCAAGACGCGTGGCGACCTCGCGGTAGCCGCCGACGACGTTGTCGAGATCCTTGGCGAAGCGGTCCTTGTCCAGGGGCTCGTTCGTCTTCATGTCCCACAGGCGGCAGCTGTCGGGGCTGATCTCGTCGGCGACCACGAGATGCACGTCGTCCTCGTGGTAGAGGCGGCCGTAGGTCAGGCGGAAATCGACGAGCCGGATTCCGACGCCGGTGAAGAGGCCCGTCATGAAGTCGTTGATCCTCAGCGACAGGTTGACCATGTCGTCGATGTCGTGGAGCGACGCCCAGCCGAAGGCCGTCATGTGCTCCTCGCTGACGAGGGGATCGGCGAGCTCCTCGGAGCGCTGGTGGAACTCGATGATGGAGCGCGGCAGCGCACTGCCTTCCTTGAGCGAGAACTTCTCGGCGAACTCGCCGGCGGCGATGTTGCGGACCATGACCTCGACGGGCAGTTCCTCGACCTCGTGGATGAGCTGTTCCCTCATGTTGAGGCGGCGCACGAAGTTCGTCGGCACGCGGATCTCGGTGAGGCGGGTCATCAGGTACTCGCTGATGCGGTTGTTGAGCACCCCCTTGCCGTCGATCACGCCGACCTTCCTCGACCGGCGGACCCATGCGGCATCCTTGAAGTGCTGAACGAGAAGGCCCGGACCGGGTCCTTCGAAGAGGTCCTTTTCCCGGCCTTTGTGAACACACCTGCGACGAGCCATGGCATGGATCCGGCAAAGGTTGGAGCGGACATCAGGAATCTGCCTTTCCCTTACAGTCTGCGGCCCCTGAATTCAATGGGTAGTGTCCACAGGACCGGCGCGCCCGAGATCGTGTTCCGGCGCGCCCTGCGGCACCGCCGGCAACGATGACCGGCGACCGTCGGGAGCGGGCCCGGATCGCGCGCTCCGCCGCGCGGAACCGCCCGGTTCCAGCTGTCCCTACGGGGAGATTCCCGTGCCTTCCCTGCGGGGGCGGATCCCGGGCGCGCGCCGGGGGGCGATGGCGGGGCGCGGGTTGCGGCGGACCGCGCCGGGAAGAGCGAGGGTGCGGTCGCGCCGGCAGAGATTCTCGAGACAGCGGACGGCGTCGCCCGCCGCCACGGCGCGACCCTCCTCGAGGAGGCGCCCGGCATGGCTGCGCCAGGCTTCCAGCAGGCGGGGCCCGCCGGCGAAACGGATTTCGGGCCAGTAGCGGATGTGGGCCTCAATCCGGGCGACGGTCCGCGCGTGCCGGGCGCGGTCGTCGCCGGAACCGCGGAGAAGCGGGCGCTCCCCTGGCGCCGCCGCCACGTCGTGGCCAAGGACCTGCGCGAGGGCCGGATCGTCGCGGTTGTCGGTGATGACGATGCAGTCCCCGCAGGCGCGGACGGTCCTGTCGGCGAAGGGGCCCTGGCCCGCCGGCTCTCCCGAATCGAGCACGACGATCGCGCTCCTGTGGCGGCGGCCCGGCACGCTCCATTCGGGTTCGAGGAACCTCGCACGACGGTCGCCGGGTTCGAGGCGCAGGGTGCGGCCGCGGGCAAGGAGCAGGTGAACCTCGCCTGGCGCCACGGCGCTGACGACGGCGGCGCGGCGTGCGGAGCCCGCCCGCAGCGGCAGGCGCACGCGGTCGCCGGCGGCAAGGCTGAAGGCGGCCGTGTCATGGAGGGCCAGGTTGCGGAAGGTGCCGGCGGAGGGGCGCAGGGCGTGGAGGCGCCCGGCGGCATCGCGGTGCTGGACCATGCCCCCTTCGGCGCCGGTAACGGTCGTCAGGGCGCCGCGGCGGCAGCCGTGGACGTCGCGCCTGAAGAGGATGACATCGCCTTCGTGGTAGTTCGCCGCGTCGGCGAGCTGGGGGCGGGTCATGCGGCGGTCGACCAGCCGGTCGATCGTGATCCGGGCGCGCCCGCCATCGAGACCGCCCAGGGCGTCGTGGATGTCCGAGGTCAGTTCCGGCGTGGCGGCGAGGATCGCGGTCGCAGCCCTCGCTTCCCCCGGGAGCGCATGCCAGATGCGGGCGGCCTCGTCCGCGAGGCGGTCGTGGTCGACCTCGATCACCGGCTTTGCCCCGGCCGCCGCTGCGAGGGGGTGAATCAGGCGCACGGTCTCCATGAGGTCCAGGGGTGCCGCGCCGTCGGCGACGGGCATGCCGGCGTCCTCCATCAGGCGAAGACCCTGGGGCGGACCGGGGCTGGTTGCGGGACCTGTGTCGGCGACGAGAACGACACGGGCGGCGCGCTGCCGCGCGGCAAGGGCCGCCAGCTCGATCGCCGGCAGGCGGGAGGCTCCGTCCACCACCAGGAGGCCCCCGGCGGGCATGTCCGCGCGGCTCTCCAGGAACGCGCGAAAGGTCGTCGACGGAATCCCCGCGTTTCGCTCGAGGTCCCTGGCGTCCGCGGGCGTCGCGGCGAGTCCCGCAAGGGGCCGCCCGCGCGCGAGATCCGCGAGGCGGCGCAGGAGAGGGAAGCGGCTTTCGTCCGGCGCGAGCCTGAGGGCCGCGGCGTGGCGCCGGGTGAAGGCCAGCGCCGTCAGCGCCTCGCGGCTCCTCGCGTCGAGGGAACGCGCACTTTCGGCAAGGGCCTCCCGGCCCGCGAGGGCGATGCCGGTCTCGAGGCCCGCCCATGCCGCCAGCCGCGCCTCGGCCTCCAGGACCGCCGGCGTGGTGAAGGCGCGGTCCGCACCGCGCATCCGGGTCGCGACGAGGTGCCCGTCCCGCAGGAGAGCGGCGACCGCCGCCCCCGCCGCGGCCGGGGAGTGCCGCCCCGGAGCGTGACCGAGAGCGACGGCCACGAGCTCGCTGCGGGAGAAGGCGGAGGCCCGGCTCTCCAGGTACTCCACGGCATGGCAGACGATCCGCGTCATCGAGCGGTCCGGCATCGGCGCATCGGGAGGTTGCCGGCCGGTGGCGGGGACCGCCGCGCGGGCGAGCCCGAGGTCCCGGGCCCGCGCCTTCCATTCGGGCATCAGGGCGGCGAGAGGCCGGTCGCTCTTGGGCCGCCTCGTGACCAGCGCGGCGAGACCCGTGGCCCGCGGCGTGCGCGGGATCCCCAGTCGGTCGAGATGCCGCAGGATGTCCCGCCGCCTGCTCGAGAAGGCGTCGAGGAACGCCTGATCGTAGCCGGCGATCTCGAAACCCGGCACGCGCCCGATCATCGTCGGCGCCAGCGCGAAACCGAGGTCGTGCAGGGCGGCCGCCAGGGCGTTGCGGTAGACGGCTCCGATGAGAAGGCGGTTGCGGCGCAGCGAGGTCGGATCCACGGGCCGCCACGCCGCGGCCGCCGTCCTCGTCATGTTGGCGATCACGCAGTGGGTGTGGACCTGGGGATCCCGGTTGCGGCTGACGGCGTGGCGGAAGGTGGCGGCGATCATGCCGTCGGCCTCCGTCCGCGGCCTCCTGCCGGTCTGCGGGTCGAAGGCCCGCGTCTCCAGCAACCGGCCCTCGATCCAGTCGAGCGTCTCGTCCACCGCCCGCCGATGGGCATCGATCACCCTGTCGTCGCCCTCGAGCAGCGCCTCGAGGGCGACCGACTTGGGAGCGGAGAGCACGAGATCGATCCCCGGACGATGCCGGTGAACGCCCTGGCGCACCGCACCCAGGCGCAGGCCGGTCCCGGGCACGTGACCACGGAGCACGGACCCGAAGGGTTCGGCCTCCACCGGTCCGGCGAGGCCCAGGCCGGCCGCGGCCCGGCCGTGCCAGCTGCTGGCGAGGCGGTGGTCGGGATCATCCTCTGCGACCAGCCCGTCGCGGGCATAGTACGCCACCGAAGTGGCCGCCGACGTCAGTTCCGCGATGCTCGCGACCATCCTTGTCCCAACATCGATGTTCTTCACGCGTTGCGACCTACATCGGCGGTGGCCGCTTCGGGATCAAGCCGCCACGGGAAAATGGCTACCCGCCGGCTGCAAGGCTCGCGGACAGGGTCTATGATCGGCGGGAAATCAGGATCAGGGAGGAAGCCATGAATCTCGTACGCACCATCGATCGTATCTTCCAGGGCAAGGCAAGCCGCCGCGAGATCGCGAGCACCGCCGCGGCCGCCGGCGTCGTCGGCGTGGCCATGCCGGTCCTTTCGCGCCCCGTTCGGGCCGAGGAGGGAAGCGATCTGACGTATTTCACCTGGGGCGGCTTCGAGGTGCCGGAACTCTTTCCCGCCTTCGCCGAGAAGTGGGGCGAACCGTCGACCAGCTTCTACGGCGACGAGTACGAGGCTATCGAGAAGCTGCGCGCGGGCTTCGAGGCGGACGTCGTCTGTCCCTGCATCGACGTCATGCCGAACTGGATGCGTGTCGGCCTGCAGCCGCTCGACGAGTCGCGCCTGACCTATCTCGGGGACGCCTTCGAATCGATCCGCAGTCCCGCCGCCGCCTTCCACGAGGGCGAACGCTACTACACGCCGACCTACTACGGGTTCACGTCCTTCGTCTATCGCACCGACCTCACGGACATCACGCCGGAAACCGAGTCCTGGTCGCTCTTCTTCGACGAGGCCTACAAGGGCAGGATGGCGATCTGGGATTCCACCGATGCGGTGATCCCGGTCGCGGCGCTTGCCGCGGGCATCATGGACAACCCCTACGTGCCCGACGGCGAGGACCTCGAGAGGGTCGAGGACCTCATGCGCACGCAGCGCGATCTCGTCCGCTTCTACTGGAACGAGCAGACGACGGCGCTTCAGGGGATCACCTCCGGCGAGGTGGTGCTGTCCTACGCCTGGTCGGCGGCGATTCCGCCCCTCATCGAATCGGGCATTCCCTTCAGGTGGGCGCAGCCCAGGGAGGGTCTCATCTCCTATGTCTGCGGCCTTTCCCGCGCCAACCGGGAGGGCACCGACGAGGAGCTGGTCTACGACTTCATCAACGCCAACAGTTCGCCGGAGGCGGGGAAGTTCATGATCGAGGGCTATGCGCTCGGCGCCGCCAACCGCAACTCCTATGCGCTGGTCTCGCCCGAGACGCTGGCGCGCAACGGCCTCGAGACGCCAGAGGAATCCCTTGCCGGCTCGCACACCTACCAGTTCGTGCCGGTCGATCTGAAGCAACGGCACATCCAGATCTTCGACGAGATCCGCGCCGGCTTCTGAGGCCCGGATTCCAGGAGGGCGGGGGCCCCAGGGCCCCTTGTCCTCCGGGCACGACGGGCGCCCGCCTCCTGCCGGCGGGCCCGGGACGGATACCGGTATCCATGCCGGACCTTCCGGGTCCGTCCTCGCGGCAACCCTGCGACGGAGACGATCGATCCCGCCGCAAACCGGCGCCGGGCATTCAACTCCGGGATCCTGCCGCAGGTACGCCAAGGGGCCTGGTGGCAGAGCCTCGGGAGGCTCGTGGTCGGGTGCCGGCGCTTTCGTCGATGCGAGGTCTGTTTGCGAGAACCGGATCCGAATGGACGGGTTCGACGAAAGGGTCATCGCGATTTCGATCGGCGGCGGGGCGTGTGGCGTCCACGTACGCGAGGTGCTTCGTCAAATCCGTGCTGAACCCGGGATTGATCTGCTTCAGCAGATCAATCGAGAGCACGGTCCTTGAAATAGATATGTATATCTATATAACTTAAGAAGGTTAATGCATATTGGCCTATCAATGATGTACGCAACGCAGAACATTGTCGACACGCTCAGGGACGCGAGAGCGGTCAAGGGTCTCAGCCAGCGGGCCCTGGGCGAACGCGCAGGCGTGCCGCAAAGCCATATCTCCAGGATCGAGAGCGGCGGAGCCGATATCCGCCTGTCGAGCCTGACCGAACTGGCGCGGGCGCTGGATCTCGAGCTCAGGCTGGTCCCGCGCAAGGCCGTTCCCGCGGTGGACGGTATCGTGCGCGGTGCCGTCCCCACCGTCGCGGCAAGGCCGGCAATCAGGGAACTCGGCCGTCTCCTGGATGCTGTCCGGAATCTCGGCATCGCCTATCCCGGTCTCGGCGAACTGAAGGAACTGAAGACACTCCAGGACAGCTTCCACACCCTGAGGAACCTGCGCAACGCCGGCGAGGCACTGGAAGCGCTGCGGGATACCGGCAAGGCTATCCGCAGGGTGGAACGGGCCTGCAGGAACCATGTGGGGACAGGGCTTCCAGGGACGCTCCGCCACTCGGCGGGAATCCCTGAAGAGCAGCTTCAGGCGCTGCGGGGAGCGGCACGCGCAGCGGAGAATCTGTGCAGCAGGCTTGTTCACGCCGATACCGGGCCGCCGTCGCCGCGGCCGGCTTACCGCCTCGATGACGGGCGGAACGGGGATGGCTGACGTCTCCGTCCTCGATGTGTGTCTCCACGGCAAGGCGATCGGCACGCTGACCCATGTCGGCGGCGACCGCACGCTCTTCAGCTTCACGGATGAATACGTCGCCGACGAAAACCGGCCCACTCTCGGACTGCGGTTCAAGGACGAGTACGGGCAGCTGATAACCGGATTTGCGGTCAGGCAGAAGCGCCTGCTGCCCTTCTTTTCGAACCTTCTGCCCGAGGGACATCTGCGGGAATGTCTCGCGCGCCTTGCCGGGGTCAATCAGGAGCGCGAGTTCCATCTGCTCCGGGTCCTGGGTCGCGACCTTCCAGGCGCGGTCACGGTCGAGCCCGCGGATGGCGGGCAATGGCCGTCCGGCCCCGGGGGAGGAAGTGCCGAAGACGCCGGGGAGGAAGACGCGAAGGCGCTGCGCTTTTCGCTCGCAGGCATGCAGCTGAAGTTCTCGGCGGTCCATGGCGAGCGGGCCGGCAAGGGCCTGACGATACCGGCATCCGGAGTTGGCGGCTCATGGATCGTCAAGCTGCCGTCCCCGAGATTCGAGGGCTTGCCCGAGAACGAGTACGCGCTTCTTGCCCTGGCGCGACTGGTCGGCATCGACGTGCCGGAGATTCGACTCATCGATGTCGAGGCGGTCGCAAACCTGCCGAACGGCATCGGCGATCTCAAGGGACAGGCCCTTGCGATCAAGCGCTTTGACCGCACACCGGACCGCCCGGTTCACACGGAAGACTTCGCGCAGGTCTTCGGTGTCTACCCCGAGAACAAGTATGGCAAGGCGAGCTACCGCAACATCGCGACCGTGCTTGGAGCGGAGGTCGGCGAGGCCGGCATCGAGGAGTTCATCAGGCGCCTGACCTTCTGCACCTTGACCGGCAACGCCGACATGCATCTGAAGAACTGGTCGCTGATCTATCCGGACAAACGGACGCCCTCGCTGTCGCCCGCTTATGATCTGGTCTCGACCATTCCCTGTATCGAGGACGGGGAAGCGGCGCTCAGGTTTGCAAGAACGAAACGCTTCGACGGCTACACGCTCGATGAACTGTCCTGTCTTGCAGGCAGGGCCGGTCTTCCCGAAAAGCCGGTGCTCGACACCGCATTGCGGACGGTGGAGCGTTTCCATGACATCTGGGACCAGGAGAAGAATCATCTGCCGCAACGCAGGCAGGTGACGGAACGTATCGACGCCCATCTCGGGACGCTGCGGATCCAGCCCCGCAGGTGAGCCGCAGGTCATCCTCGGCGACGCAGCGCCGCGATCTTCCCGCGCCCGGATTCGAGACGTCCCGCACGAGCGTCGCGGTCAGGTATCGTGCGGGAGGGGCCTGCGGTCGAGCGGATGTCCGGTGCGCGGTTCGACGGCGACCGGCGCCGAGACCGGCAGCAGGTCTCCTGACGTCACGCTCACCGCCAAGGCGCGCGGCGCATCGGGAACGGCTCCCGGCGAGCGTGTCAGGCGCCCTCTGCGGCGTCCTTGCCGAAGAGCCGCACCCTTGCTCCGGCGAGCATGGCGGCAAGCCTGGAGCGGATCGCCCAGAGGCAGACAAGGGAAGGGAGCACCATCAGCGTCGTGATGACGAAGAACGTGCCCCAGTCCCCGTTGAGCCAGTCCACGAGCTCGCCCGAGGAGGCGGCGAAGATGGTTCTCCCCGCGGTGCCGATGGAGGCCATCAGCGCATACTGCGTGGCCGTGTAGGTCCGGTCGACCAGCATGGAGATGAAGGCGACGAAGGTCACGGTCGCGAAGGCGCTGGTGAGATCGTCCATGACGACGGCGATCGCGAAGAGCGCCTCGGACTTGCCTTCCCAGGCCAGCAGGGCGAACAGGAGATTGGTGACCGCCATGGCGGCCCCGGAGACGAACATCGCCTTGACGAGGCCGATGCGGATCGCGAAGAGCCCGCCGAGGATGGAGAATCCCACCGTGGTGATCCAGCCCAGCCCCTTCGAATAGAGCGCGATATCGGACTTGGTGAATCCGATCTCCTTGTAGAACACCAGCGACATGCGCCCCATGAACGCCTCGCCGATCTTGAAGAGGAAGATGAATCCCAGGACGGCGGCGGCGATGGCGAGACCGTTCTGCCTGAAGAAGCTCATCAGGGGGCCGGCCACGGTGGCGCCGAGCCAGGCCGCCATCCGGCCCAGGGGCCCCGAAACGCGGACGTGGCCGGCGATGTGCGCCTCGTCGTCCGCCTGGGCGGCCATGCGCTCCCGCGAATCCGCCTCGCGCACGAACATCAGCCCGATGTTGCAGGCGATGACGAGAATCCCGAGGACGAGGAAGGTGGCCTGCCAGTAGTCCGCGACGCCCCGCGTCTCGAAGAACGTGGCGGTTTCCAGCGCCACGATGCCGCCGATCTTGTAGCCCGTCCACCAGCCGACGACGGCCGTCGCCGCGCCCGCCGCCATCGACTCGCCTTCCGTCCTGCCGATCTGCTCGATTCTCAGGGCGTCGATGGTGATGTCCTGGGTGGCCGATGCGATGGCGATGACGAGACCGATCGCGACGACTCCGCCAAGATCGGCGACGGGATCGATCCGGCTCCACAGGAGGAGGCATCCCAGAATCACGGCCTGCAGCACGACGATCCAGGCGCGGCGATGGCCGATCATTCCGGTGAGCCACGGGACCCTGACGCGGTCGACGAGCGGCGCCCAGAGAAAGTTGAAGGCATAGACGCCGAAGATGAGGCCCGCCCAGCCGATCGTGCTGCGCGAGAGCCCGTCCTCCTGGAGCCAGAGATTGAGGCTGCTGCCGATCAGCACCCACGGGAACCCGCTGATGACGCCGAGGAGGAAGATGCGGGCCATCCGCCGCTCGAAGTAGAAAGCCAGCGACTGGGTGAGGGCAGGCATGGCTGTTCCCGGTGGTTCGTGTCCCTGCCTGATTACCACCGATGCGTCCTCGAGGCGGCCCGCGATCGCCGGCCGCTGGGGATGAACGCACTCCCGGCGCAGCGCGCAAACCACGATGACGCGACGCCGGCTGATCCGGGCGGCGCGGCCGCCACCCCGTCGGGCAGGTCGAGGCGGATGCCGCTCGGGGAAGGCCCGCAGACGCCCCGGGCGTTCCCCGGTTTCCTCGCGCGTCGTGACGATGATTGCTACGCTTCGCTGCGCCGCGACAGGGAGACGCTGGCTTCATGAGCGACGGGATACGGCAGGAATCGTCGGCAGGGCCCTTGCGCTGGCGCCTCTCGATGTCCTCCACGCTTTCCATCTGCTTCGGCTCCCTCATCGCGGTGTCTCTTCTCGTCGTGCTCGGCATCACCGTCAGCGGCGGCGCCCGCAACACGTTCGACCTGCTGCGCCGGGAGGCGGAGCTCGGGATTTCGCTCATCGCGCGCGAGATCGACGCCCATCTCTCGTCGGCCCGGATCCAGACGGAGTTCGTTGCGCGCGTGCTGGAAACCGGGCGCATCGATGTCCACGACACCCCCGGCCTCGAAGCATTGCTGATCGGAGCCATGGCCGGCGATCCGGCCATCGGCGGCGTCGTCTTCGTCCATCCCGACGGCAGGACGGTGGTCGTCGATCGCCTGGACAACCCCGTCAGGGTCAACTGGCCCGGCCTCGGCAAGGATCCGGACATCCTCGAGGCGCTCGCTCACGCGCGTTCGAACGGCGGGCCGCGCTGGGTGCCGCCGGTGTGGCGGCCCGATTACGATCGCACGATCCTCATGCTGCAGCGGCCCCTGTGGCGCGGCGGCGGGTTCATGGGCATCCTGGTTTCCGCGATCAGCACCCGTGGCCTGTCGGAACGGTTGCGTGACGGAACCGAAGACCTCAGCAGCACGGTCTTCACCCTTCTGGGCGAGGATCGCGTCCTGGCGCACAGCCTGCTTTCTTCGAGCGACTTTCCCGGCCTGTCGAAGGACAATCCCCTTCCCGCGCTGGCCTCGTTCCCCGACCCCGTGCTGGCGAACATGTGGGACCCGGAAACGAGGCGGCCGACGGCTATCCCGCTCGAGGTGCCGCTGCGGGGTCACACGGTGACGGTCGGGGATGACGATGTCGTCTTCGTCTACCGGGAGATCACCGGCTATACCGAGCAACCGCTCCTTGCCGGCGCCTACTTCCGGACCGGCTACATCTCCGACGAGGTCGACCGCATCCTCAACTCCATTCTGGCGGGTCTCGCCGCCGTCCTCGTGTCGCTCGCCGTGGCCATCGTCGTCGGCCGGCGCCTGGCAAGACCCATCAGGCGGCTGTCTTCGGCCGCGCAGGACGTCGGCCGCATGAACCTCGACGACATCGCCGACCTGCCGCCGAGCCACGTGATCGAACTCGACCACCAGTCTCAGGCCTTCAACGCCATGAGGGGCGCCCTGAAGTGGTTCCAGGCCTATGTTCCGCGGCCCCTCGTCAGCCAGATCGTCCGCCACGGCGACATGTCCGGCCTGGAATCGGAGCGGCGCAACGTCACCGTCATGTTCACCGACATCGTCGGCTACTCGACGGCTTCGGAAGGCATGAGCGCCCGTGAGACCACGCAGTTCCTCAATCACCACTTCTCGATCCTGACGGAGGAGATCGAGGCGTGCGAAGGCACAGTCGACAAGTTCATCGGCGACAGCGTGATGGCCTTCTGGGGAGCGCCGGAGAAGCAGAAGAACCGCGCCGTCCACGCCTGCAGCGCCGCCCTTGCCATCCGCAGGCGCGTGGAAGAGGACAACCGTCTCCGCAGGGACGCCTCCCTTGCGCCGGTGCGCATGCGCATCGGCATCCATTCGGGCGAGGCCACGGCCGCCAACATCGGCAGCCGGGAGAGGCTCAACTACACGGTGATAGGAGATACGGTCAACGTCGCCCAGCGCCTCGAGCAGCTGGGCAGGAAGGTGGCGCCGGACGCCGAGGTGGCCATCGTCATCAGCGCCGAGACCGCCCGCGACACCGGCAACGCCTTCACCACCGAACCGGCGGGCGAGATGGCGGTCAGGGGACGGTCCGCCCTGGTGGAAGTCTACGCCCTCGTCTGCGAAGCGTGACGCCGGTGAGCGTTCCGGTGCGTTCCCTTGAATGACGTGTGCACGTCGCGTCATCGGGGATCCTGGCGCCGGCATCATCCGACAGAATCCGCTCGGGAAGGCGCCTCGACCGATGCTGGACCCCGCAGCCCGGATCATCCAGAACCCGCCCTGTCATCTGATGGGCGGCAGATCGGACCAGCAATGCGCTGTCAGCCACATCGAGTTCGCGGTCCCTCGCAAACGCCGGCATCTCATAGCCTGCGGTCATGGCTGTGCCTGAACCTGATGGTCCAGAGCCGTTCTCCGTCCCCGACACGCCGCGTTCCGGCGCGCTCCCGATCATGTTCCTTCCACCGCGTCCGCTGCCTGCTGCCGTTCATGGATGGCCCGTGTGTCCCTGGAGACCGACCGCAGGATCTTCACGCCCACGCCGCACGGCAGTCCCAGCCCATCCCGGAGACGCGGTACCAAGGCCCGCACAGCCCTCGACCGGGTCTATGACTTCGAGGAGCACTTCATCCGCGGCCTCGCCAGGATGACCCTGCAGGTCAATCTCGCCCTGGTGGTCATGATGGCTCTGGCTCTTGCCGGCGTGCGGGAAAAGAGGCCGGAGCTCATGCGCTCCCTTGTCGGCGCCGGCTGACCCTCGATCCGCCCCGCCGAACCAGCCCGCAGGACGGGATCCCGCGGGCCGAAGTCCCGTGGGAGACCCGCGTCCCGGGTGCCGGGGAATCGCGCCGGATCCGCCTCGCCGGTCCCGATCAGGCCCGTCGGGGCGCCGATCCGGCGTCCGGGACGGCGCCAGCCCGCGACCAAACCCGCAGCCGGCCGCCGTTGGCGAGCCTGGAACACGGACAGCGCAAGAGTTTCAAGAGTCTCTTGCAAGATCAGTATCGCATATGATGCGCGATGCTGGTGGGCTGTATACTACGCGCTACTGGACTGTTGTACGGATGACTCATGGCCGCCATCGATACTCGAGTTGATTCACGTGTCGATACGTTGACGGTCTCTCGCAGACTCGAAGGTGTCGGCATAGACCGCAACCATGCTGAAGCCATCGCAATCGCGATTGAATCTGCAATCGCAGGTGCGCACCGCGATTTGGTCACCAAGGATCAGCTAGAGGCCGCAATATCGGCGCTGTCAGACCGGCTGAAGTGGCGGTTGGTGATCATCGCAGGCACCGTCATTGCGGCCGTCATTGCCGCTATCAAGATCATTCCCGCCCTGTGATCGGAAGGAAGACGCACTATGTCGGATATAGTGATCGGTGATGTAGTGCAGTTGAAATCTGGCGGACCTTACATGACCGTCACAGAAATCGATAGCGACAGTGACGCACATTGCGTGTGGTTCATCAATGACGAACAACAACATCAGAACTACTTCAATGTGGCCGCTCTGAAAAAGGTTCCGTTGGAACAGATACCGTGAGGATGGACCTAGCTGCGAGTGGAGAGCATCAGAATGGATGACAAGCCCATCGTCACCGTTCGGCCTTCCAGCTATCAGCCTAGCAAGGCCGAACTCGAAGAAGACGTGAGTGTCGACGCAACGCCCGAGGATGTCCGGGCGGCCCTCATGCGCAACGTGAGGCTGAAGAAGTCCAAGGCCGCCTAACCGGGCGGATTGTGACTATTCGATGTAAGCCCTCAGCGAATACCCGTTGTGCCACGGTGAGGACGTCGCCCACGCCGGGACGTCCGACACAAGGTCCGACAGGCTTTCCGGTTCCTCTTCATCGGTGTACGCCTCAAAGCATTCGGCCAACAACTTGGCGGCCGCTTCTTGCGAGATGTTCGCAGACAAGGTTCCGAACATTGCCACTTCGGGTGACAGATCCCCCCACCAGAGCCTGTTTGCCGGAGAAAGCGGCCGCTTCAGGCGCTCCAGAGCTGTCATGAGCGTTTCGGTCAGCGGCCCGGGTTCGGGGGCACCGTCAAGATACCAGGCCAGCGCCGGGATACCGGCAGGAGTTCGCCTTGTTTCCCAACACGCACGGAGCTCATTCACCCACTGCGCGGAATTCGCCGCCTGTTGTTCAAGGAACTAGTCAATCGAAGCATGCAGACATTCGGCGACGACGTTTGCCGATGCCCGCGCCACTCCATCCTCCACCACAAATGTTGCCGCATCCGCACCCGGTTGTATCCGGTCACCCCAGGAGAACTCCAGGTCATCGCCCATGCGCTGGACGAACACGTCGGGCAGGATGCCTCCGTTGGAGGCCGCGCGCAGCGAATGTCGGCCGGCCCAGCCCTGCCAGGGGGAAAATCGATCCAGGTCATCGCCGGCGCTTTCATGAATCGCAAGGTATGCCGAGCGCGCCGAGCGCGGTCCACTGCCTCCCATGCGACCGCCCTGCGGCAAACGCGTTTCGTGAAGGAGAGGCATCCAGCTTTCAACTATCCATTTGAACAAGGGTGCGAGAAACCAGCGAATCTCGCGAACTTCCACCGGTCCATCACACGTGTTGAATCGAAGCTCGCAAAGATTGACGCCGGCAACCCAAAGGCGCCATTCACCCCACGAGCCCATGCAGTCTTCCGGTTCCGGCCCGATGGTCGAATCCGGCAAATGGCGAAGTTCCAGAGCAAAATCGCCCTTCCTGCCGAACGTCCTGAACGTGGGTTCAGCCGCCGACATGGCGCCCTCCGAATGCGTCCCGAACCTTGCGGCGGGTAGAACATGTGCGCAGATACCTGCGCTGGGTCCGGCCTTCCTCCCGCCACCGCTTCTTTAGTGCCATGTCCATCCTGTCCCAGGCTTCGGGATATCCATGCCAGATTTCGCCGTCGTCCGGGTCAGGCGGGCCACGAACCCGACACCTTGGCATGTCGCCTGCAGCGTGCTCCCGACAGGCGCCGCGGAATCGAGTGTCTCCTGGCCCCCCGACACGCTCCACGGAGGACACTTCACGTCAGGGTTTTGGGCGGTGATCGGTTCGGGGTGCGGTGGACCTGGCACGCCGGTTCGCTTTGTTCTGCAAATGTCCGGCATGCGTCTGACGGGGAACTCGATTGCCACCGTACGGTCAGTTCATGGCCGCGAACCATATCATATTCGTCCGTTTTCAACAACGCTCCCGGGCAGGGGTACAGGAGTTGCCGCTCCGTCGGCGGCTGTGGAGAGGGGCCGGCCGCGGCAGCTGCCATCAGAATGGCAGCAGCGGCCCGCGCACCCCGTGATTGCGGCGGAGGCCCACCTGCGCCTTGAGACGGCCATGGCCCCTGGCGTAAGGTGGGGACGGATTCTGGAGGATCGCCATCGTGCTCAATCGACGGGACGTTCTGGGGCTGGCCGCGGCCCTGCCGCTGGCGGGCTTCGGCGCGCGGGCCGACGACGGCTGGGACGAGATGGTCCTGGGCGATCCGGGTGCGCCCATCGAGATCATCGAGTACGCCTCCATGACCTGCAGCCACTGCGCCCGCTTCCACAATGTCACGCTTCCCGATCTGAAGACCCACTACATCGAGACCGGGCGGGCGCGTCTGGTGTTCCGGGACTACCCCCTCGACCGCCTTGCGCTCGCCGTCTCGGCGCTGGCCCGGTGCGGCGGCAGGGAGACATTCTTCGGTTATCTCGACATCCTCTTCCGCACCCAGGAGCGGTGGCTCTCCGCCGCCGACCCGATCGAGGAACTGCGTCTCGTCGTGGAATCGGCGGGCGGAGATCCCGCCGCGGTCGACGGCTGCATGAGCGACGAGGCGACCATCGAGCGCATCCTTCAGGGGATGATGGAGGCGCAGTCGACCCACGATGTCAGGTCGACCCCGACACTCGTCATCAACGGCACGGTGATTGCCGGCAATCCCGGGTTCGCGGCGCTCGACGAGATGATGCGCGAGATCGAGGCCGGCATCTGAGGTCCCGGACGTGCACTTCACGCGGCTGCGCCTCGCCGGCTTCAAGTCGTTCGTCGATCCGACCGAGTTCCTGATCGAACCGGGACTGACCGGGATCGTCGGGCCCAACGGCTGCGGCAAGTCGAACCTCCTCGAGGCGCTGCGCTGGATCATGGGCGAGGCGTCGCCCTCGAGGGTGCGCGGCGGCGCCATGGAGGATGTCATTTTCGCCGGCACCGAGCTGCGTCCGGCGCGCAACGTCGCCGAGGTGATGCTTGCCCTCGGCAACCCCGACCGCGACGCTCCGTCGGCCTGGAACGATCACGACGAGATCCAGGTCTCTCGCAGGATCGAACGCGGCGGCGGTTCGGCCTACCTCATCAACGGCCAGGACGCGCGCGCCCGCGACGTCCGCAACTTCTTTGCCGACATCGCCTCGGGCACCGCGAGTTCGGCGCTCGTCAACCAGGGGCAGGTCGCCGATCTCATCCGCCGCAAGCCGGCCGCCAGGCGCCATCTCCTCGAGGAGGCCGCGGGCATCGCCGGCCTCCAGTCGAGGCGCCACGAGGCGGAGCTCAGGCTCGGCGCCGCCGAGAGAAACCTCGAACAGCTGCTCTCCGTCATCGAGAACCTCGAAGCCCGGCACGCGAACCTCAGGCGCCAGGAACGCCAGGCGCAGCGCTACCGCAACCTCGGGCGGCGCATCAGGGACGCCGAGATGCGCTGGCGCCTGCGCCTCTGGCTGGACGCCACCGCCGGACAGGACGCCGCTGCGGACGATCTCGCGTCCATCGAGGACGAGGTGAACGACGCCACGCGCACCGTCGCCGAAGCCACGCGGCTTGCCGCCGAGGCGGACGAGGCGGTGCCGCCGCTGAGGCAGTCCCTCCAGGATGCCGACAGGGCGCTCCACAGGCTCGAGGTCGCCCGCGACGTCCTGCGCATGGAGGACGAGCGTGTCGCGAACGAACTCCAGCAGACTCGGGCGGGACTCGAGCATCTCGGGCGCGACCTCGCGCGGGAGAACGAGCTCGAGGGCGATGCCCGGCGGTCGCTGGGTGAGCTTGCCGAGGAACTCGACGGTCTTCGCCTCGGCGAGGAGAACGACGCCGCGGCCATCGCGAAGGCGCGGGAGGCTGCCGAAGAGGCGCGCGCCCGGGTCGGCGAACTCGAGGCGAGTGTCCTCGAGAAGACCAGGGAGGCGGCATCGCTCGAGGCCGGGCGGCGGACGCTGGGAGAGAGGATCGACGAGTGCGGGTCGCGCCTTGCGGTGCTGGCCGAGGACGCCGCCGCCAACGAACGCGAACGCGCCGCCCTTCCGCCGGCCGACGAGGCAGTGGCCGAGGTGGACCGGCGGCTCGAGGCCGAGACCTCCGCGGGCGAGGCTCTCGCCCGCGAGCGAAGCGCCTTCGAACGCTTCGAGGCGGCCAACGGGGAGGCACGTCGCCGCGAGGAGGAGGCGCGCCTTGCCGTCCGGGAGGCCGGCGGCGGGGTCGAGTCCCTGCGGACCGAACGGGAGGCCCTTGCGGCACAGGCCTGGAGTCACGAGCGCGGCGACGAGGCGCCCGTGCTCGATCGCCTCGAGGTGGCCGCGGGCTACGAGCAGGCTCTCGGCGCCGCCCTCGGCGACGATCTCGACGCCCCTCTCGGCACGGACGGCGAGAGGGGGTGGGCGCTCGTTCCGGGAGGCGGTGACAGTCCTTCCCTGCCGCCCGGCGCCGAACCCCTGTCGCGTCATGTCAGCGGTCCTCCGGAGCTCGAACGGCGGCTGCAGCGCACCGGCGTCGTCGGCGACGCCGAGGGCGACGCGATGGCCCGCGGGCTTCAGCCCGGCGAGCGCCTGGTCAGCCCGGGCGGCAATCTCTGGCGCTGGGACGGCTACTTCGCCAGGGGATCCCGTTCCGGCGCCGCGATCCGCCTGGCGCAACGCGCCCGCCTCGAGACCCTCGCCGGTGAGCTCGAGGCGGCCGAAGAGGTCCTGCAGGCGGCTGCGGCCGACCGCGCCGCCGCGGAGGACGCCGCGAAAGCGGCCCGCGACAGCGAGGAAGGGGCGAGACGCAGCGTCAACCGCCACGGCGACCTCCTGGCCGCGGCGCGCCACGAGACGGCAGCCGCCCGGGGAGCCCGCCAGACACTCGAAGAGCGCCGCGACCATCTCGTCCGCATTGCCGGACGCCTCGACCGCGAGCGGGGCGAACTCGAGAGCGTTCTCGATGCGGCCCGGCAGGAGCTCGCGTCACTTCCCGAAGACGGGGCCGGCGCCGGGCTCGACGGACTCAGGCGCGAGCTCGAGATCTGCCGCGGCGGGCACCTCGACCGCCAGCGCAATCTCGACAGGCTGAACCAGGAGAAACACCACCGGATGCAGCGCATCGAGGCCATCGGCCGCGAGCGGCGGACCTGGGAGCAGCGGATTGCGCAGGCGCAGGCGCAGATCGCCAGCCAGGAGGAGCGCCGGGTCTCCCTCGAGTCGCGGCTGCGCGACCTGGAACGAAGGCCCGGGCACATCGCCCGGCAGATGAGCGAGCTTGCCGGGAAGATCGAGGAGGGCGCCGCCGGGCGGCGCGAGGCCTCGGACCGCCTGGCGGCGGCCGAAGCCCTTCTCGACGAGCGCAGCCGCGCCCTTCGCAGCCACGAGGCCGCGCTCCAGGACAAGCGCGAGGAACGTGTCAGGCGCGAGGGCGTCCTCGCCGGCTGGCAGCAGCGTGCCGGGGACATCGCGCTGCAGGTCCGGGAACGCCTGGAGACCACCCCGGACGACCTGCGGGATCTCGTCGACGATTCCGCCTCGCTTGCCGATGCCGACGAGCTGCAGCGGCGCTACGACAGGGCCGTTCGCGAGCGCGACACCATCGGCCCCGTCAACCTGCGCGCCGGGATCGAACTCGAGGAGGTCGACAAGGAGATCGCCGTGATGACCTCCGAGAAGGAGGATCTCGAGAAGGCGATCTCCCGGTTGCGCAGGGCCATCGGCGAACTCAACCGCGAGGGGCGCCAGCGCCTGCTCGACGCCTTCCATGCGATCGACGCGCATTTCCAGGCCCTGCACCGACGGCTGTTCGGCGGCCACGCGCGGCTGACCCTCGTGGACTCGGACGATCCCCTCGAGGCCGGCCTCGAGATCGAGGCCAACCCGTCGGGCAAGAAGCTGCAGACGCTGTCCCTGCTGTCGGGCGGCGAACAGGCGATGGCGGCGCTCGCCCTCATCTTCGCCCTCTTCCTCACCAACCCCTCGCCGGTATGCGTGCTCGACGAGGTCGATGCGCCGCTCGACGACGCCAATGTCACGCGCTTCTGCGACATGCTCGACGAGTTCGCCGCCGCCGGCGCCACGCGCTTCCTCATCATCACGCACCACCGCATCACCATGGCGCGCATGCACCGCCTCTACGGCGTCACCATGGGCGAACCGGGCGTCTCGCAGCTCGTCTCCGTGGATCTCGATGCCGCCGAGAGGCTGAAGGAGGACGGCCGTTGACCCGGCCTTGCTCCGGAGCCCCTTGCGGGGCCTCGGGGAAGCGCCCCGGAACGCCGGCGGATGCGGGGAGAATTGGGCCGGGGATGTCGCATTCGCGATAGCTGATGTCGGAGATGCGCAACACCATGCGTCATGGAGGGGCTTACGTGTGCACCTTCCGCCCGATCATTGGGGATGCCCGCCGATGACCGATGTCGAGGACGATCTTGATCTCAGCACCCTCGAGAACGACGAACTCGTTCAGCAGATGCACGAGGATCTCTACGACGGACTCGCCGACGAGGTCGTCGAAGGCACCAACATCCTCCTTGGACGCGGCTGGGCGCCCTACAAGGTCCTGACGGAAGCCCTCGTCGAGGGCATGCGGATTGTCGGCATCGATTTTCGCGACGGCATCCTCTTCGTGCCGGAGGTGCTGCTCGCCGCCAACTCGATGAAGGCGGGCATGTCCATCCTGCGCCCGCTGCTCGCCGAGACCGGCGCTCCGAAGCTCGGCTCCATCGTCATCGGCACGGTCAAGGGCGACATCCACGACATCGGCAAGAACCTCGTGGGCATGATGCTCGAGGGCGCGGGCTTCGACGTCTTCGACATCGGCATCAACAACGACGCCGATTCCTATCTTTCCGCCCTCGACGAGCACCGGCCGGACTTCCTCGGCATGTCGGCCCTGCTCACCACGACCATGCCCTACATGAAGGTGGTGATCGACACGCTCAAGGAGCGCGGCCTGCGCGAGGACTACATGGTGCTCGTCGGCGGCGCGCCGCTCAACGAGGCCTTCGCCAAGAGTGTCGGCGCCGACGCCTACTGCCGCGATGCCGCCGTTGCGGTCGAGACGGCCAAGACCATGGTCGCGGAACACCGCCAGGCCGGCGCGGCCGCCTGAACCTTGCCATGGTAGGCCGCAGTCTCGTCATCGCCTGCGGAGCGCTTGCCCGGGAAATCACGACACTCGTCCGTGTCAACGGCTGGGACGCGATCGAGATCCGCTGCCTGCCCGCGGAGTGGCACAACCGTCCGGAACTGATCCCGGGGGGCGTACGCCGCAGGATCCGGGAGGCTCGGGGTTCGTTCGACCACATCTTCGTCGCCTACGGCGATTGCGGCACGGGCGGCGAGCTCGACGCGGTGCTCGACGAGGAAGGCGTCACGCGGATCGACGGCCCCCACTGCTACCAGTTCTATGCCGGGCCCGAGACGTTCGCGGCCCTTCACGACGAGGAGCCCGGCACCTTCTACCTTACCGACTATCTCGCACGCCATTTCGAGACCCTGATCATCAAGGGCCTCGGCATCGACCGGCATCCTGAACTCCAGCCCCTGTACTTCGGGAACTACAAGAGGCTGGTCTGGCTGGCCCAGACCCGGGACGAGGAGACCGGCGCGAAGGCGCGTGCCGCGGCGAGGCGGCTCGGCCTGGCCTTCGAGGTCCGCCACACCGGCTACGGCGCTCTCGCGGAACTGCTGGCCGATGCCCAGCAAGCGGCGACGGTCCCCGGCTGATGGCGGCGGCGCTCACCATCGTCTACTGGCGGGACATTCCCGCCCAGGTGATCGCCCGGGCAGGGCGCCGCACGGCCAAGCGCGTCCTTCCCGAGCGCTTCGAGAAGGCGATCGACCAGGCGGCCATGCTGGCGAAGCTCCACGGCACCGATGCCTATCTCGAGCAGTGGCGGCGGGGGGAGCCCGCCGCCTGCGGCGACGATCTCGAGGCGGAGGTCTCCAGGGCCGCCGCGGCGCTCGACGCGACATTCACCGACGAGGTTCTCCACGCCCATGTCCGGGCCGGCGGTCTCGCACCCGGATCACGGCCATGAGATCGGGCGGACGCCTCGAGGCGCGGCTGCGCGCGGGGCACTTCGTGCTCACCGCCGAGACGACACCGCCCGATGCCGCCGACGCGGCGTCGGTCATGGAGAAGGCGGGCTGCCTCAAGGGCCTCGTCGATGCCGTCAATGTCACCGATGGCGCGGGCGCCCGCGCGCACATGTCGGCGCTGGCCTGTGCGGCGGTTCTCGCCGCCAACGGCATCGAGCCCGTCCTCCAGTTCACGGTGCGCGACCGCAACCGCCTCGCCATCCAGGGCGACATGATCGGTGCGTCGGCCCTCGGCATCCACTCGATCCTGTGTCTGCACGGCGATGGTATCGCCAATGGCGATCAGCCCGATGCGAAGGCGGTGGAGGACACCGACAGCCGCGGGTTGATGGCGATGGCGCGGCAGCTGCGCGACGAGGGCGCGTTCCCGTCCGGACGCACGATCGATCCCCCTCCCAGACTGCTGATCGGCGCCGCCGATACGCCGCGCGATCCGCAGCCCGGATTCAGCACCGGGGGCCTCGAGGGCAAGATCGCGGCGGGCGCCGACTTCTTCCAGACGCAGTTCGCCTACGATATCGATGTCCTCAAGCGCTACATGGCGGCTCTCGACGATCACGGCATCCCGGGCAAGGCGTGGTTCATCGTCGGTGTCGGCCCCATCATCTCCGCGCGCTCCGCCCGCTGGATGACGAAGAATCTCTTTGGCGTTCACGTGCCGGAACACATCATCCGCCGCGTCGAGGGCGCCGACGACGAGAAGGCCGAGGGCCGCAGGATCTGCGCCGAGCTCATCGAGCAGTTCCGGGAGATCAAGGGAATCGCCGGCGCCCACCTGATGGCGCCGCGGGGCGAGCGGGCGATTGCCCGCACCCTGACCGACTACAATCCAGGCGGCTGACGGCCGCACCTTTCCGGGGTCCCTGCCCATGCAGTCTGTCAGAGACTGGTCCGTGCGCCATTCCCGCGGTCTGTTGCGGCTCTACGGCGTCTTCGAGCGCTTCCTCCCGGTCCTCGATCCCCTGGCCCGCCTGGTCGGCGAGGCCAGGCTCGAACGGCCCGTCGCGGCGGTCGAGCGGGCGGTCAAGACGACCATGTTCGACTGCCGCATGTGCGGCGCCTGCGTACTGTCCTCGACCGGCATGTCGTGCCCGATGAACTGCCCGAAGAACCTGAGGAACGGTCCCTGCGGCGGAGTCCGCGCCGACGGCTCCTGCGAGATCCTGCCGTCGATGACCTGCGTCTGGGTAAAGGCGTTCGAAGGCAGCCGCAACATGGGCAAGGCCATCGACCTGCTGCCGCCGATCGACCACAGGCTGAAAGGGCGCTCGTCGTGGCTCGGCGTCCTGCGCGCCGGTGGGGAGGGTCCGTGATCGCGCCTGCCGCGGCCGAGGCGGGTCCGATCGATCCCGGGGCGCCGCTCCAGCCGCTGCCCGGGCATTCCTCGCGCGGCCGCCTCGAGCGGATCCTCAAGGCGGGGGAGTTCGCCGTCACCGCGGAACTCTCGCCACCCGATTCCGCCGATCCGATGGACGTCTTCGACCGCGCCCGCATCTTCGACGGCTGGGTCGACGCGATCAACGCCACCGACGGTTCGGGCGCCAACTGCCACATGTCGAGCCTCGGCGTGTGCGCCCTCCTGACCCGGGTCGGCTACGCGCCGGTCATGCAGATATCGGCGCGCGACCGCAACCGCATCGCGATCCAGGGCGACGTGCTCGCCGCCGCCGCCATGGGTGTCGCCAACGTGCTCTGCCTCACCGGCGACGGTGTCGAATGCGGCGATCAGCCGGAGGCCCGGCCGGTCTTCGATCTCGACTGCATGGGAACCCTGGGCATCATCCGCGCCATGCGCGACGAGTCCACCCTGGCGTCGGGCCGCAGGCTCGATCGCCCGCCGGAGCTCTTTCTCGGCGCCGCCGCCAACCCGTTCGCACCGCCGTTCGACTACCGCCCCTTGCGCCTGCTGCGCAAGATCGAAGCCGGCGCCCAGTTCGTCCAGACACAGTACTGCTTCGACATCCCCCGCCTCGAGCGCTACATGGAGCGGGTGCGCGAGCTCGGCCTCCACGAGAGGTGCTTCATCCTTGTCGGCGTCGGCCCCCTCGCCTCGGCGCGGGCGGCGCGGTGGATTCGCGCCCACGTGCCGGGAGTCCACATCCCGGACAGCGTCGTCGCCAGGCTCGAGGGCGCGGCCAGGCAGAAAACCGAGGGCAAGAGGCTTGCCGTCGAGCTCATCCAGCGGATCCGCGGGATCGACGGCGTTTCCGGAGTCCACCTGATGGCCTATCGTCAGGAAGAAAGCGTCGCCGAGATCATCGAGGAGTCAGGCGTCCTCGAGCGGCGGACTCCCCACCGGGTCCGTCCCGTCATTCCCGACTACATGCACAGGCAGACCAGGATCAAGGCATGACCGAAACCGTGATCAGTTCCGCATCGAAGACCATCGTCATCGGCTTCGACCGCCCGTTCACCGTGATCGGCGAGCGAATCAATCCCACCGGCCGCAAGCGCCTCGCCGCGGAGATGGCGGACGGCGACTACAGCCGCGTCGAATCGGATACGCTCGCCCAGGTAGCGGCCGGCGCCCACATGCTCGACGTCAACGCCGGCGTGCCGATGGCCGACGAACCGCAGATCCTCCATGACTGCATCAGGCTCGTGCAGTCGCTCACCGATGTTCCGCTTTCCATCGACAGCTCCATCGTCGCCGCCCTCGAGAAGGGGCTCGAGGCCTATGTCGGCAAGCCGCTGGTCAATTCGGTGACCGGCGAGGAGGAACGGCTCGAGAGCGTGCTTCCCCTGGTGGCCAGGCACGGCGCCGCGGTGGTGGCGATCTCGAACGACGAGACCGGAATCTCCGAGGATCCCGACGAGCGCTTCAACGTCGCTCGAAAGATCGTCGAGCGCGCCCAGGACCACGGCATCCCGCCCGCCGACGTCGTGGTCGATCCCCTGGTCATGCCGATCGGCGCGATCGGCGAGGCCGGCAGGACCAGCTTCAGCATCATCCGGCGCCTGCGCGAGGAGCTGAAGGTCAACACCACCTGCGGCGCCTCGAACATCTCGTTCGGCCTGCCCGCGCGTCCCGCCCTCAACGCCGCCTTCCTCACCATGGCCATGGCCAGCGGCATGACCTCGGCCATCACCAACCCGCTGGAGGCGGAGATCATGACCGCGATCCGCGCCGGCGACGTGATGATGGGCGTGGACCGCAACTGCCGCACCTGGATCTCCCTCAACTCGGGCGCCGGCGCGGCGGGCGACTCCATCGCCGAGGCGAGAGCCAGGCGCCGCGAGGGACGCAGGCGCCGTGGCTGACGATCCGCTCGTCGTCTTCACGCCCTCGGGCCTGAGAGGGCGGGTCCGCCGCGGCACCCAGCTCCTCCAGGCGGCCCGGGATCTTGGGGTCGACCTCGATTCGGTGTGCGGCGGGCGCGGCATCTGCACGCGCTGCCAGGTGCGAATCGGCGAAGGCGATTTCGCCAAGCACGGGATCGTCTCCTCCGCGGACCATCTCACGCCGCTCACCGATGCCGAGCTGCACCAGCGCGGCACCGGGCTTCTCAGGGAGAACAGGCGCCTGTCCTGCCAGGCGAGGATCGGTGGCGACCTGGTGGTCGACGTCCCCGAGGAGAGCCAGGTCCACCGCCAGATCGTCCGCAAGCGCGCCGATGCCCGGGCCGTCGAGGTCGACCCGGTGGTCCGCGCGATGTACGTCGAGATTCGCGAACCCGACATGCACGATCCGGCCTCGCACCTGCGCCGCCTCGAGCAGGCGCTCAAGGAGACCTGGAACGTGACGGTGGCCGGTGTCGACGCCCATGTCCTGAGGAAGCTGCACCGCACACTCGAGGACGGCGGCTACCGCACCACGGTCATGGTGCGGCGGGGCAAGCGCCTGATCGACATCCGTCCGGGTTTCCACGACCGGATCTACGGCCTTGCCGTGGACATCGGCTCGACGACGATCGCCATGCACCTGTGCGACCTCGCGACCGGCGACGTGCTGGCCTCGGCCGGCAGGATGAATCCGCAGATCCGATTCGGCGAGGACCTGATGAGCCGCGTCTCCTACGCCATGATGAACGAGGGCGGCGCCGAGGCCATGACCGCCGTCGTGCGCCGGGCCCTCAACGAGCTCGCCCGGGAAACCGCGGGGCAGGCGGGTGTCGAGCTGCGCGATATCCTCGAGGTCACGATCGCCGGCAACCCCGTGATGCACCACCTCGTCCTGGGTCTCGATCCCACGCCGCTGGGCTTCGCGCCCTTCGCGCTTGCCACCGACGATGCGACCATCATGCTCGCCTCCGACATCGATCTCGATCTCAACCCCGGCAGCCGCATCTACGTCCTTCCCTGCATCGCCGGCCACGTCGGGGCCGATGCCGCGGGAGTCCTGCTGAGCGAAATGCCCTACAGCGGCGACGCCATGACCCTCATCGTCGATGTCGGGACCAATGCCGAGATCATCTTGGGCAACCGCCGCCGTCTCCTCGCCGCCTCCTCGCCCACCGGCCCCGCCTTCGAGGGGGCGCAGATCAGCGCGGGCCAGCGCGCCGCGCCCGGCGCCATCGAGCGGGTGAGGATCGATCCCGACACCCTCGAGCCGCGGTTCCGGGTGATCGGCGACGAGCGCTGGTCGGACGACGCGCAGTTCCGCACCGAGCCGACGGGGATCTGCGGCTCGGGAATCATCGAGCTCCTCGCCGAGATGTACCTTGCCGGCCTGCTCTCGAGCGACGGCGTCATCGACGGCGCCATGGCCGCGCGCACGCCGAGGGTCGTCGCCCGGGAGCGCACGTTCGCCTACGTCCTCCACGACGGTCCCTCGCCGGTGGTCGTGACGCAGAACGACGTTCGCCAGATCCAGCTTGCCAAGGGCGCGCTCTACGCCGGCATCCGGCTGCTCATGGACCACATGGGGACGGCGGCGATCGAGCGCATCACGCTCGCCGGCGCCTTCGGCAGCCATATCGACACCCGTCATGCCATGCTGCTCGGCATGATCCCGGACTGCGCCATCGAGAGGACCGGTTCCGCCGGCAACGCCGCGGGAACGGGAGCGCGCATCGCGCTGCTCAACGGCAGCCTGAGGAAGGAGCTCGAGGGCCAGGTGCGCCGGATCGAGAAGATCGAGACCGCCGTCGAACCCCGCTTCCAGGAACACTTCGTCGACGCCATGGCGATTCCCCACAGGACCGCGTCCTATCCGAACCTCGGCGCCGTCGTCACCCTTCCGGAACGTCCTGCGGCCGCCACCGCGGCGCGGCCGCGGCGGCGCTCGAGGGCAGGGAGGGCCGCCACGTGATTCCGCGCTACACCCGTCCCAGCATGGCGGCCGTCTGGGAGCCGGACAACCGCCTGCGCATCATGCTCGAGATCGAGACGCTGGCCGCCGAGGCCATGGAGGCGGCCGGAACCGTGCCCGCCGGAACCGCCGCCGCGCTGCGGCAGCGCGGCGGTTTCGACGCCCGGCGGATCGACGAGATCGAGCGCGAGACGCGCCACGACGTCATCGCCTTCCTCACGAATGTCGCCGAGCACGTGGGCGAGGAGGCCCGCTGGCTGCACCAGGGCATGACCTCCTCGGACGTGCTCGACACGGCGCTCGCCGTGCAGCTGAAGGACGCCGCGGACCTTCTGATCGAGGACACCGACCGCCTGCTCGACGTCCTCGCGCGGCGCGCCCGCGAACACGCGGCGACGCTGTGCGTGGGCCGCAGCCACGGGATCCACGCCGAGCCGACCACCTTCGGGCTCAAGCTCGCCGGCCACCACGCGGAGTTCCGCCGCGCCCGGCGGCGCCTCGTGACCGCCCGCGGGGAGATCGCCACCTGCGCCGTCTCCGGGCCGGTGGGGACCTTCGCGACGGTCGATCCCGCCGTCGAGGCCCATGTCGCGGCGCGTCTCGGCCTTGCTGTCGAGCCGGTCTCCACGCAGGTCATCCCGCGCGACCGCCACGCCGCCTTCTTCGCCGCCCTGGCGGTCGTCGCCTCGTCGGTCGAGCGCCTTGCGGTGGAGATCCGCCATCTCCAGCGCACCGAGGTCGGGGAAGCCGAGGAGGCCTTCGGCGCGGGGCAGAAGGGAAGTTCGGCGATGCCCCACAAGAAGAACCCCGTCCTCTCGGAGAACCTCACGGGCCTGGCGCGTCTCGTCCGCTCGGCCGTTCACCCGGCGCTGGAGAACGTCGCCCTGTGGCACGAGCGCGACATCTCGCATTCCTCGGTGGAGCGCAACATCGCCCCCGACGCCACGGTGACGCTCGACTTCGCCCTCGACCGCCTCGCGGGCGTCGTCGACGGTCTCGTCGTCCACGGCGACACCATGAGGGCCAATCTCGAGAAGCTCGGGGGGCTGGTCTTCAGCCAGCGCGTGCTCCTTGCCCTCACGCAGAAGGGCCTGAGCCGGGAAGACGCCTACCGCCTCGTCCAGCGCCACGCGCTGGCGGCATGGCAGGCCGGCGGCGGCTTCAGGGAGAGGCTTGCGGGCGACGCCGGGATCGGCGAGCACCTCGGCGCCCGGGATCTCGATCGCATCTTCGATTACGCCTTCTACACCCGGCACGCCTCGGCGGTCATCGCCCGCGCGCTCGGCTGAGGGCGCGGCTACTCCGCCTTCACCTGGCTTTCGGCTTCCTTCGTGAGGGCGTTCAGGCGCGCCTTCAGCTTGTGCTCGTCGATGTCGAGCCCCGCCTCGCGGATGTCCGCCATCGCCTTCGCGATCACGTCGTCGTCGCCGGGACGTTCGAAATCGGACTCGATGACCTCGCGCGCGTAGGCCTCGGCGCTCTCGCCGGTCCGCCCCATCTCGCCGGCGAGCCACAGGCCGAGCAGCCGGTTGCGCCGCGCCTGCACCTTGAACCGGAAGTCCTGATCGTGGGCGAACTTGTTTTCCTCGTCCTTCTTGCGATCGTCAAAGAGTGCCATGGCAACCTTCCGCTCTGCCCGCCGGGGAAGCCACTCCTATAGCCCAGCCGCCGCGCCAATCCAAGACGGGCGAGGCGCCGGGGTGCACGGCAAGCGCACCCTCTCCGGCGGCCGTCCACGACGACCGGCACGCCGCGCCCCGGTACCGGCGACAGCTGAGCCCGTTTTCGACGTGCGCCGCCATCACCTTGCTTTGAGGGCCGTTTCGCCGCGAATTCAGCAAGGCCTCCCTGTCGCGGCCTGTTCCCGCTTGATAGCGGCCGCGACCAGCGGCGCCTTGCCTTTGAGGCCCGCCAGTGAAAGCTCGCCGCATTGATACATGCGATACCACTCGCGGCGCTGACGCATGATTCGCTCGTCGTTGCGCAGGTGCAGTCTGTCCAGCGCATGCTCGGCGCGCTCACGAAGCTTGGCGGGAACTGTCTGCGAGACCCGCAGCTGCAACGACGGCAGAAGCAGCTCGAACCAGCCGTTCTTCACATCGAACGGATCGAGCAGATCGCCTGCCGGTACATTCTGCTTGCTCGCATTGATCCACGCTGCGCAATAGCGGTAGTTCTCCCACTCATAGGCTTTCGACCGGTCCTCATGCCAGCTTGTGAAGTGGTCCACGGTCCCGACCGGCTCGTACATCGCCGAGTAGGCGCAGAGCATCCGGAAGCCCTTTGCGAGCTCGTCCTTGAAGGGTGTCCAGAAGTCCTTCGGGCGCCTGGCGCGCGGATGGGTGGCGAGCCACTTATTGCCGGGCACATTCGCCTTCTTGCCGAAGTCCGCCGGCTCCGGAACGCACTTAAAACGGATCATTGTTCGCCGCTCTGACGCTCCGTGCGTACGATCCAGCGCGGCCAGAACGGATCGTGCCCGGCCAGCACGCGCTGGAGTTCTTCTTGAATCTGATCGAATCCCCTGAGATTCTCCGGATTTTGGTGCGCATCGCCGCGCATGTAGGCCTGGGCCGCCTCGATGGCGCGTTCGGCGTCGATCGACCGCGCCTGTCGAAGCCCGAAGGCGTCCGAAACCAGCCAGTTGAGCGCGTCTCCCTGTGCCGCCCATTCCAGGATGCCGAGTTGCACTCGGCCGTCGCGCAGATTCAGGTGAAACAGTCCATCACGCTCCCTGTCGAAATGCGGTTCGGCCGAGGCGAGCACGAGCGGCGAGTGGGTTGTGGCCATGAGCTGCACCTCCGGGGCGCGATCGGTCAGGTGATTCATGACTCCGAGAATGGCGGGCACGATGGTTCGCTGCCACCGGGGATGAAGGTGCGCGTCGACTTCGTCGAGGAGCAGAATGACCTGCCTGGCGATGTTCAGGCCGAACTGCGTCGCAACGCGCACATGCTCGCTCCAGGACCATACGAGCATGTAGGCCAATCCGGCGATCCGGCGGACCGCCGATGATGCATGCACGATGGGAACCGCGTCGCAATACCCGGTTCGGATCGAGGGAATGTCCTGCGCGTCGTCGACCGCGAGGCGCAGGACCGGCCCGACCTCCCAGGGCTCGTCCCGATCCGCCAGCGCACCGATGACCTGCGACATGCCGCGCGCATTCTCCCCCTTCTCCCGGATCCAGCTTGACCAGTCGTCGAGGAGGCCCTTGCAGACCGTCATCGCCCGGCCTTCGACTTCCACGACAAGGCCGGTCCAGACCTCCTGGGGGGAAAACACGTACCCCGGCAGTCGGTCCTGAAAGTCGATGTCTCCCCTTCGCTTCCAGTAGTTTCGCGCGGGATCCCAAACGGAGAATCCGCCGTCGGCGTGCGCGTGGATGACCAGTCCGGGACTCCATGGCCTCCCGGGCCGTCCGGTCCAGCCCTGGTCCTGGACGGAATACGTGCTCTCGTAAGTCCCCGTGTTGCCGGCATCGGTCGTCAACCGGAAACGCAGTGCCGCCGGCCTCGCGATGTCCGTCGGGCGCGCCGGATAGCCGGAGGTCAGACGCTGATTGAGGTCGCGGGGCCATCTGCGCGTCAAGGCCCACCAGGCTACATCCAGCAGAAAGCTCTTGCCGAGCCCGTTGTCGCCGGTGATCAGATTCAACCGGGGGCGCAGGTCCAGCACCATCTCCGGTGCCGGACCGACATTCTTCAGTTCAAGACGTTCGAGCATTCCGTTCCGTGGCGGTTGCGTGCGCGGTCCCTGACAAAGGCAATGTCGAATCTCCGTGCCGTCCACGTGTTGGGGCAACAGGTCCCGGTCCGGCGTCCAACGCAGTCCCGGGGAAACACGGCGAACCCTTCGCTACCATCGCTCCCCGCGATCATGTCAGCAAGGTGTCCGACGAAAATAACCCGCATCGTCCCCGCCGTCATGCCGGGAGCAGGTGGTGGCCGGGATGGATCGCGGGACCGGGCGATATCGTTCCGTAGCCGCGGTGGAAGGACAAGGTCCAAAGGGGCGCCGACGCCCTCCCGCCGGGACGACGTGTTCGGCTCGGCTGTCGAGTACGGCTACGCGCTTCCTTGCCGGGCCGCTGCTGAGGTCCTCATCTTCGCGGACGCCTTCGAGCGCGCCGCAGATGCAGACCCGTCTACGGCAACATCAGGTTCGACGGGACCGGCCCGAACATCGCCCGGCCCGCGGCGCCTGCGTGGTGTGCCCGCCACCCGACTTCACGGTGGTCCCGGCGATGAGCGGCGGGTGCTGATGCATGATGACTCGCCCACGCGCACAGGTCTGGTCCGCCGGTATCGGCGAGAGCCCGCCAGAGCGTATCCTTCCAGCCGTCGTCGGCCGCGTTGACCGCTTGCGGGTCGGCGAAGATGCGTGCCGTGGTGTCGGCGATCGGCCTGTAGGCCGCCATCAACGCCCCCGGAACCTTGCCGGCCGGTGTTCGTTGAGTGCGGCGGCCCCCTCCCGGAAATCGTCGGTCGCGCTCAGACGCTTCTGCACCTCCAACTCGTGCTCCAGGACCGCCTCGACGCGTTCGGCGGGTCCTGCGCGCTGGATCGCCCGGGTCTCGCGCACGGCAGGCGCCGCGCCCCTGATTTCCGCGCGCGGCACGAGCACGCCGACAAGGCCGACGCGGTGGGCTTCCTCGCTGCCGAGCCGGCGGCTGGCATACAGCATCAGCGCCACGTGCTGGCGTCCGATGAGCCCCGTGAGCGTGCCGTAGTAGACGCGCCGTCCAGCCTCGGCGACCGCCAGACTGATGGCCAGATGTGTCTTGCCGACCCCGGGCGGGCCGAGGCCAGCAAGCTGGGACGTAGAAGCCACCGCGGGCCCGGTGTGGAACCTGCTTCCCGCCCGGTCTGGTCAGCCGGAAGGGATCGGTGAAACTGGCAATCTTGAGGATGTCACACGCTGTGCCGCACGTCCTCGAGCCCGGTGCCAGGACGAGCCGCAATGGAGTATGGCTTGGGCGACAAGCGGCGGGAAACGACTTTCCCGGCTCTGTGAACCGATTATGTCAGTGATATACAAGACGATTCCCATTCTGCCAGGGAATCGTTTCATAGTGTTTGAAACGATACTCCGGGCTCCTGAATCTAGGGCTTGTGTCATGGGTTCCGCTTGATCCGAAGGCGAAAGCGCTTGATGGTGGCGAGAATGTCGTCGGCGGACCCGTCCCCTTGAAGGGCCCGGGAACCTTACGTTGCGCGCGTCGGGTCGGCGAGCCGGTGCCCGGCCTGACAGAATCACGATGCGGGTGCCGGCACCGGACAAGCCACGTTTCTGCCTCGGGGATCAGGGTGGCGGACGGAGGGTTGGTCGCGTGATCTGGCGGATTGCGGCCAGGAGCAGACCTGGCCTGAAGTGGCGCGCGGAGTGCCGAACATCGTGCGTGCCCGGAGATGCCGCCTGAAGATCGTCTCGGTGTTTCCGCAAGGGGAACAGGCGGCGACAACCGGTTCTCCATGGACCGGGCCTTCCGCGACGCCTGCCTGAACACGAAGGACGACCGGCAAGGCCGCCGTCGGCCCCCGGATGGCGCCATCGATCGGTCGTTCGCCAAGGCAAGCCTGGGTCATGATAGAGATCATGGATTGAAAGTTCTTTGCGGGCAGGCGAGTGTTTCTTCGCTCTCCCGGCGTCTTCTTGACGTTAAGGTCCGCCGGGGATAAGTCCGAGGAGGATCGAGGTTCGAGAACATGCTAGAATCGCTCACGGTGAAGACGTTCAAGAGCCTGGAGAATGTAACGGTTCCCCTCGGGGTGGTGAACGTCTTCGTTGGACCCAATGGCAGTGGCAAGAGCAATCTTCTGGAGGCACTGGGTATTCTTGCCTGCGCCGCCAACGGACGGGTGGACGACCAGGCATTGCTGTCCCGTGGCGTCCGGCCGGGCCTCCCTGCGCTGTACAAGACGGCCTTTCCCGCAAGGAAGGGCTATCGTGTTCCGCCGCACCTTTTTTTCGGCGGCCATGGCCATGCGGAAATGTACGAGGTTTCGCTGCATAACCCGTTGAAGGATCCTGATCCCGCGTGGCGCTACAAGACGGAAAACTGGGAAGTCGATAGCGAGAGAATTCTCGGCCGATCTCCCCGGCTGGCCGGCAAAGTGGATCCATTAAGAGGGCTGGCGGCGCTGAAGGCCGCCGAGTCGCCCTCCTCCAACGGCCGAGACCTCCTCGAATTATTGCAGAATTACGTCATCTATACTCCGACAGCGGCGGTGCTTCGGGGTGTTGCTACCGAAGGGCAGCCCCGCGATCCGCTGGGCCTGTCCGGCGGCAATATGGCAGGAGCCACATCCGAATTGCTTCGCCAGAGAGTTCGGGACAGGCGGAGCCGACAAATCTGCAACGATGTGCTGGAACTGATTGATTGGGCCCAGGGATTCGGCTCCACTCAGTCGGATCGAATGCCGCTTTCTCCGGCTGCTGCGTCGTCGAAGCGGGTTGTCAGATTCAAGGATCGCTTCATGCGTGAAGGGCGCAATGTCCTGACGGGTTACGACGTATCGGAAGGGGCCCTGTTCGCCCTGTTCCTCGCCGTCCTTTCGGGGCACCGCAGAAGCCCGCGGCTGTGTTCCGTGGACAATGCCGATCACGGGCTCAATCCCAGAATGGCGCGTGCGCTGGTAGGCAAATTGTGTGAGTGGTACCTGTCTTCCGACGTGGAGCGCCAGGTGCTGCTGACCACTCACAACCCACTGATACTCGATGGTCTCCCTCTGACGGATGACCGCGTGCGCCTGTTCACGGTATCCCGTACCCGATCGGGCCGGACAACCGTTCGTCGTATTGAAATCAACGACAATCTCCTGAAGAAGGCGGAGAAGGGCTGGTCTCTCTCGCGGCTCTGGGTCATGGGGCATCTTGGGGGCATGCCCGATGTCTGATCCCGTGCGCATAGCCGCAGCGGTGGAGGGTCCGACCGATGCGATCGCACTTGAAGCCATCTTGTCCGCGGTGTTTCCGGATGTCGAGCTTGAGTTTCAGACATTGCAGCCGGAGGGATCGCGCGCCTTTGGTTCGACAGGACACGGCTGGGCCGGGGTGTATCGCTGGGCACGGCAGGCCGTACGGGAAGGAGGCGGCGCGATATCAGGATGCTCGGTTCTGGAACATCATGACGTGTTGATCGTTCAGGTGGACGCCGATGTGGCGCATACGACATATTGGCGCGCCAGTATCCGTGATGCACCTCGTGACGACCTGCCATGTGATCGGCCGTGTCCGCCGGCAAGCGCCACGACGAACGCGCTTCAGGCCGTGATTCTGGGTTGGCTGGGTGAGGCCGCCTGCCCGCAGGGGGTTGTGCTTTGCACACCATCGAAGAGCATCGATACGTGGGTGCTGGCGGCTGTCTGTCCGGACAACCATGTGGTGCAGAGGGCTGACTGGGAGTGCAACCTGAAGCCCGCCGGTCAACTCGGTGCTCTGCCGAAAGCGATCCGCTTCGAAAAGAACGTCGGCGATTACAGGCGTCGCCGGGACACAATTGAAAAAGGTGGTGTGCCGTTGCTGCCCGATTGTCCGAGGCCGAAAGGTTCGAAGCTGATCTTCGGTCCTCGTTGACAATTCCGCAGTAAGTTTCCGTACGTTTTCCGGCAGCGCGGTGGCGGTATGGAAGAGTCGGTCCTTCGCCTCGCAGGCTGTGCTCCGGGCATTGGCTCCGGGATTCATGGTCCGTCCGTCGGCTGCGGCCAGAAACTCCTTGCCCCCTGACCGGGAAGCGGCGAATGATTCCGTGCCTGGCACGTGGCGGTGCGGATCCGGCCGTGCGCCGGGTTTGGAGGTGCGCCATGACCGGAAGGAGCCCCAGCCTGCTGGAACAGCGAAACCGGCACTTCGATGCGCTGGTCTCGCGGCAGGGCCTCATGTGGCTCGGCCAGAACACCAACCACCTCGCACCGCACCCGGCGGTCCGCGCCGCCATGATCGAGTGTATCGACAGCGGCGAGTGCCACGGCTACGCCCCGCCGCTGGGTCTCGAGGAGCTGCGCCTCGCCATCCTCCGGGACCTGGGCCTCGAAGACGGGTTCTCCGTCATCGCGACCGATGGCGCGATCGAGGGTCTCTACCATGCCTGCCATACGCTGCTGGGAGCGGGCGACGAGCTGATCGTGACCGATCCGGGCTGGATCTGGCCCCGGCGCTTCGCGGCGAGCCGGGGAGCACGTGTCGTGGAGATTCCGGTCTACGACCGCGGCGCGGGCTATCGCCTCGCTTCGCGGCAGCTGCGCGAGGCGGTGACCGAGAGAGCGCGCCTGATCTACCTCGTCGATCCCAACAACCCCCTGGGCTCCGTTCACACGCCGGAGGAAATCGCGAAGATCGCCGCCATTGCCCGTGATGCCGGTGCGATCCTCGTTCACGACTGCACCTACCGCCACTTCGCCGACCGGCACACCCTGGCGGCGCTCCACTATCCGGAAGGGACGATCACCACGTACAGCTTCTCCAAGTGGCTCGGGCTTGCCGGCCTGAGGCTGGGCGCCGTGGTCGCGGCGCCCGCGATGATCGAGACCCTGGCCGCGGCGCCGCCCAACAATCTGGGCTCCTCGTTTCTCGCGCAGCGCGCCGCCCTGGCAGGACTGAGGCACAAGGAGGAATGGTTCCCCGGCATCCAGCGCCGGCAGCGGGCCAACCAGGCGCTGATCAGCCAGGCGATCGCCGGAATCGACGGCGTGGAGATCCTCGTCTATCCCTCACAGGCCAATTTCGTCGCCATCGACATCAGTCGCGCCGGAGGCGAACCCGGCCGGTTCTGTGCGTTCTGTCTCGAACGGGATATCCTCGTGCGCCAGGGACGCTATCACTCGCAGGTGTACGGAGACCGCTTCGTCAAGGTCAGCACGACGGTGCCCGAGGCCTGGATCGGGACCTTCTGCGATCTGATCGGGGAAGCCCTGGAGCGGAGCAGGGATGCGCCGGCTGCGCCGGAGATGTTCTGAACCCGCAGCACCGGGAGGGAGGGACCGTGGAACTTGGACTTGAGGGCCGCAGGGCCCTGGTCACCGGCGCGTCGCAGGGGATCGGCGAGGGGCTGGCCGGCGCCTTCGCGTCGGAGGGCGTCAACCTGCACCTTGCCGCGCGCAACGGTGAAAGGCTCCACGCCATCGCCGGGCGTCTTCGCGGCGAGGCGGGCGTGGACGTCGCGGTCCACGTCACGGACCTCACGGCAGCCGGCGCCGCCGAGGCCCTGTGCGACGAGGCGGGCGACGTCGACATCCTGGTCAACAATGCCGGCGCCATTCCCGCGGGACGCCTCGACAGCGTCGGCGAGAAGGCCTGGCGCGACGGCTGGGAGCTCAAGGTCTTCGGCTACATCAACCTGACGCGCCTGGTCTACGCACGGATGCGCGCCCGCGGGGGCGGTGTCATCATCAACAACATCGGCAATGCCGGGGAAGTCTACGATCCGGCCTATGTGGCGGGCACCACGGGCAACGCCGGCCTCATGGCCTTCACCCGGGCCATGGGCGGCAGCAGCCTCGACGACGGTATCCGCGTCGTCGGAGTCAATCCCGGACCGGTCGACACGGAGCGCATCCACAGGATGCTCAGGCAGCGGGCGAAGGACCGGCTGGGTGACGAATCCCGTTATGGCGAGCTGATGGCGACCTACCCTCTCGGGCGTCCCGCCACGGTCGGCGAGGTGGCCGACCTCATCGTCTTCCTGGCCTCCGACCGTTCCGGCTACACGTCGGGTACCGTCGTCACCGTGGACGGCGGGATCTCTTCGCGCCACTCGATCATCTGAAGGCCGCCGCCATGGCTTATGCGGACTGCGACGACGGTGTCAGGCTCTATTTCGAGAGCGAAGGCTCGGGAACGCCGATCGTGTTCGTGCACGAGTTCGGCGGCAACCACTGGAGCTGGGAACCCCAGGTCCACGCCTTTTCCAGGCGCCACCGGTGCGTCACCTTCGCGGCCCGCGGCTATCCGCCGTCCGACGTTCCCCCCTCGGTCGAGGCCTACTCCCAGGCGCGCGCGGCGCGGGACATCTTCGCCGTGCTCGACGCCTGCGACCTGGAAAGCGCCCACCTGGTCGGACTCTCGATGGGCGGCTTCGCGGTGCTGCACGCCGCGATGGCGTGCCCCGGCAGGGTGCGTTCGCTGGTTGCCGCCGGGACCGGCTACGGCGCGGAAAAGGCCCACGAAACGTATTTCCGGGGCATCTCCGAGGAGGTGGCCGCGGGCTTCGGGCACGACACGGAAGCGTTTGCGGCGGTCTATGCCGAGGGCGCCTCCAGGGTCCAGTTCCAGGCGAAGGACCCGGCCGGCTGGCGTCTCTTCGCCGAGAGGCTCGCCCGCCATTCGCCGCGGGGCGCCGCCAACACCATGCGCGGGGTCCAGGCCCGGCGTCCCTCGCTCTTCGATCTCGAGGAGGACCTCGCACGCCTGGACGTTCCGGTGCTCGTCGTGGCGGGAGACGAGGACGATCACTGCCTGCAGCCCGGCCTCTTTCTCAAGCGCACCATCCCCGCCAGCGGACTGGCGGTGCTCCCGAAGAGCGGACACACCGTCAACCTCGAGGAACCCGAATTCTTCAACCGGCTGCTGTCGGACTTCCTGGGCGCCGTCGAGGCGGGCCGCTGGGGAAAGAGGGACCCGCGCGCCGATCCGAACCAGATCATGAGGGTCCGGTGACCGCCGGCCGGCCGTCGGACCTTGTCGATACCGCGCGCCTGTGGCGGCGGCTCATGCGCCTGGCGCAGTTCGGTGCGACACCGGCCGGCGGCGTCAACCGCCAGGCGCTTTCGCCCGAGGAGATCGATGCCCGAAGGGAACTTGTGTCCTGGGCCCGCGAAGCCGGACTCAAGGTCTTCAACGATCCGGTCGGCAATCTCTTCTTCCGCCTCGAGGGCCGGGAGAACGACGCCCCGCCGGTCCTCTCGGGATCGCATATCGATTCCCAGCCGACCGGCGGCAGGTTCGACGGCGCCTTCGGCGTCGTCGCCGCTCTCGAGGTGCTGTGCGCCTTCGCCTCGGCGGGCCCGAGGCCCCGGCGCGCTATCGAGGCGGTCGCCTGGACCAACGAGGAGGGCTCCCGCTTCGCCCCCGGAATGATGGGTTCGGAGGCGTTCACCGGAAGGACGGCGCTCGGCCGGATCCTCGCGGTGGAGGATCCTGACGGCACCAGTGTCGCCGAGGCCCTGGCACGGGTGCTCGAGGCCGAACCCGATGTCCCCCGCCGGCCGCTGGGCTTTCCGGTCCACGGCTACGTCGAAGCCCATATCGAGCAGGGACCCGTCCTGGAGCGGGAAGGCGACACCATCGGCGCGGTCACCGGAATCCAGGGAAGCCGGCGGTTCCGCGTGCGGGTGACGGGGGAGGCGGCGCACGCCGGCACGACGCCCCGCGCCAGGCGCAGGGACGCCGTGCTGGCCGCCGCCGTCATGATCGACAGGCTTCATCGGCTCACCGCGGAACCCGAGGACGTCATGTTCACCGTGGGCATGGTGCGCGTGACGCCCAACGCTCCCTCGGTGATCGCCGGCGAGGTCTTCTTTTCCATCGATCTTCGCCACCCCGACAACGCCGTGCTCGTCCGTCTGGGCGATGCCGTCGCGGAATGCTGCGAGGCCGCCCGGGGCGCCTGCGGCGTGGAGGTTCGCGAGACCGTGCACTCCCCTTCGCTCGAGTTCCCGGAAACCCTCCGCACGGCGATCGCCGCCGCTTCGGAACGCCTGCGACTGCCGTGGCGCTCCATGCCATCGGCCGCCGGTCACGACGCCCGGCAGCTCCACTACCACTGCGACAGCGGCATGATCTTCATCCCCTGCCGCGAGGGCATCAGTCACAACGAGAGCGAATGGACCGAGCCGGAGCATGTCGCGGCCGGCGGCCGGGTCCTCGCGGAGGTCCTCTGGGACCTTGCCGATGACGGCTGACGGCATGGCGCTGGTGGACTTCGAGAACGTGTCGGTGACCTATCAGGTTGCCGGGCAGCGCACCGAGGTGGAGGCGCTGAAGGACATTTCCGTCAAGGTCGAGGAGGGGAGCTTCACGTCGCTGATCGGTCCCTCGGGCTGCGGCAAGAGCACCCTCCTGAGGGTTGCCGCCGACCTCGTGGCGCCGACCGGCGGACACGTGACGGTCGAGGGGCGGCCCCCGTCCGACGCGCGGCGCGCGCGAAGGATCGGGTTCGTCTTCCAGGAACCTGCGCTGCTCGACTGGCGCAACGTGCTGGAGAACGTCGCCCTTCCGCTGGAACTCCAGGGAACCGTCCGCCGGGAGCGGGAGGCCGAGGCCAGGCGCCTGCTGACCCTCGTCGGCCTCGAGGGTTTCGAGACGGTCTGGCCCTCGCAGCTGTCGGGCGGCATGCGGCAGCGAGCTTCCATCGCCCGCGCCCTGTCGACCGCGCCGCACGTGATGCTGATGGACGAGCCGTTCGGCGCGCTCGACCAGATCACGCGCGACCGGATGAACCTCGAGCTGGTGCGCATCTTCGAGGAGACCGGCATCACCGTCGTCTTCGTCACCCATTCCATTCGCGAGGCCGTGTTCCTGTCCGACAGGGTCGTGGTGATGACCCCGAGGCCCGGCCGGATCGCCCGCACGATCGAAATCGACCTCGAAAGGCCGCGCACGCTTGCGGTGCGCGATTCGCCGGGATTCGCCGAACTGGTGCGCCTGGGCGGACGCGAACTCGAGGAGGGCTACGGTGCCTGACGGCACGGGCGGTCCGAGGCCCGGCAGGCTGGCGGGCGCCGCCGGGCCGCCGCTGGTCGCCGCTGTCGCCATGGTCGGCCTGTGGGAGGCGGCGTGCCACGCCTTCGCTATCCCCACCTACATCGTGCCGGCGCCGACGCGGATCTGGGCCGCCGTCGTCGCCAATCCCGGCACCCTCGTCTTCAACGGCGCCGTCACCTTCTTCGAGGCGATCACGGGGTTCGTCATCGGCTCGGTGCTCGGCGCCTTCCTCGGCACGGCGTTCGCCTATTCCAGGCTTCTGGCGCGTGGCCTGATGCCCTACATCATCGCCGCCAACACCATCCCGGTGGTCGCCATCGCGCCCATCATCATCCTGTGGTTCGGGCACGGCATCCAGTCGAAGATCGCCGTGACCGCCTTCCTCTCCTTCTTTCCGCTGGCGCTCAACATGATGAAGGGCCTGCAGTCCTACGACCGGGTGATCATGGACGTGTTCCACGTCTCGGCGGCCAGCGGCTGGCAGAGCTTCTTCAAGATGCGCCTTCCCGGCGCACTGCCCTACATCTTCGTCGGGCTGAAGCTCAACGTCACCTTCTCGGTCATCGGCGCGATCGTGGCCGAGTTCGTGCAGGCCGACAAGGGTCTGGGCTTCGTGATCATGACCACCTACCGGACTCTCAACATGCCGCGCCTGTGGGCCGCGATGCTGCTGTCGGCACTGATCGGCATCCTGTTCTTTTCGCTGATCGCCTGGCTGGAGAGGAGGATGATCCCCTGGCACAGTTCCATGCGCGGGGACCGGTAAGCTGGTATGATGCCGGCCCCGGACCTGCGGGCTGGAGGACAGGGTCCGCATTCCGAAGGCTGGCACGTGCGTCATGCCTGACGGCAACCTGAGGAGGAATGAGGTCATGAAAACCTTCAAATCCGTTCTGACAGCCGCCCTGGCGGTCGTTGTCGGGGCAGGCGTTGCGGCATCGTCGAAGGCCGAGGAGACCATGCGTCTCGAGTGGGTCATGCAGGGCCAGTTCGCAGGCCCGATCGTGGCCATGGACAAGGGCTACTACGCCGATGCCGGCGTCGAACTCGAACTGCTTCCCGCCGGACCGGACATCAAGCCCGCCGTGACCGTCGCCCAGGGCGCGGACACGTTCGGCCTGGGCCACCCGAACCAGATCATCGCCGCGCGCTCGAACGGCGTGCCGCTGGTGATGGTCATGCAGTTCGGACAGAAGAGCGCGACGACCTACGTGGCGCGCAAGGCGAGCGGCATCGAACGTGTCGAGGACATGCCCGGCCGCAGCGTGGGACTGTGGTTCGGCGGCGACGAGCACGAGTTTCTCGCCATGCTGAACGCCGCCGGCGTGAGCCAGGACGAGGTCCAGATCATTTCCCAGGGCTTCGACATCATCTCGTGGCTCAACGGCGAATACGACGTGATGCAGGTCACGCGCTTCAACGAGCTTCTCCAGGTCTACGACAACGGCTATTCCCGCGACGACCTGGTGCTGCTCGATCCGGAAGGCTACGGCGTGGCGCTGGTCTCGGGCGGACTCTTCACGACCGAAGCCGTCATCGACGAGAAGCCGGAGGTCGTCCAGGCGGTGGTCGAGGCCACCATGCGCGGATGGCAGGACGCGCTCGCCGATCCCGAAGCGGCGGCCCGGATCGTCCTCAAGTACAACGAGGAGCTCACCCTCGAAAGCCAGATCGCCCAGATCGAGGCGATGGGCGATCTCATCTGCGCCGGTCCGACCCTCGAAGGCGCGTTCGGCAAGTCGATACTGGCCGACTGGGAGACGTCCCAGAACGTGATCCTCGGCGCGGGAGTGATCGATTCGTCCATCGATCTCGAGGACGGCTTCACCAATCGCTTCTGGGAGGCGGTTCCGGCGGAGGTCAAGTCGGTCGCATGCGCGATGTAGGTCGCCGCGCCGGCCCCGGCCGGGGGAGCCCCTGATCCGATGCAGGCGCGCATCCGCCTGCTCTGGTTTCCGCAGGCCCAGTTCGCCGGCTACCTGCTGGCGCAACGGGAGGGCGACGGCGCCATCGTCTGCCAGCCGGCCGATCTTGCGACCGTGCCGACCGAAGCCGTGCTGCGGGGCGACTGCGAATTCGCCGTCGCCAGTCCGGCGCACGTCATGGAATCGCGGGCGCCGTCGGACCTGGTCTGGCTGCTCACCATCCAGCAGCGGACTCCGGTCGTCTATGCCGTCCGCCGGGACAGCGGGATCGAATCGGTGCGGGACCTCGCCGGCCGCCGGGTCGCCGTGTGGCCCGGCAACGAGGATCTCGAGCTGGTCTGGATGATCGCGAGGGCGGGTCTCGACATCGCCGGGGTGGACCGCGTTCCCGTCGCAGATACCGTGGCCGCGTTTCTCGACGGCAAGGCCGATTGTGCCCAGATGACGGTCTACAACGAAGTCCGCCACCTCGCGGCCGCTCTTGGCGGCCTCGCGGGCGTGCGGCTCCTCAGGGCGTCGGACCAGGGAATCGGGCTCATCAAGGACGGTCTCGTCGCGCGGCGCGACCTCGTCGAGCGGCACGGTGAATTCGTCCAGGACGTCGTCGACGCGGTGCTTGCCGGATGGACCCGGGCCTTCGCCGATCCGCAGGCGGCCGTCGCCGCCTGCCTGGACGCGCGTCCCGACATGGACCGCGCCGACCATGCCCGTCAGCTCGAGGACATTCGCGCGCTCTCCTCGGGCGGCGCCACGGCGCGTCACGGTCTTGGCTGTCCCGACCCCGTGCATGCGCGGGATGCAGCGAAGGCGGTGACGGAAGCGGGTCTCGACGTCGCCGGCGAGCCGGCTGAGGCGATGGTGGCGGACCGGTTCTGGCGGGCGGCGCCGCCCGGGTTCCGCCCCCGGTCCGTTTGAGCGCGGCGGCGGACGTCCTCGTTGTCGGCGCCGGCGTCGTCGGCGCCGCGGTGGCCGCGGAACTCGCCGGATGCGGTCACGACGTGACGGTGGTGGAGCAGGGTGTGCCCGGCGGAGCGGTCTCGGGCGCCAGCCTCGCCTGTATCGGCACCCACATGATCGACAGCGCCGAACTGCCGCTTCTGATCCGGGCGTGCCGCGCCTGGCGCGAACTGGCCGACGACGCCGGCGGCTTCGAGTACGACGGCTGCGGACAGCTTCGCTTCATCCTCCGCGGGGAGGATCTCGGCGTCGCGCGGACATGGATCGCGGCCGAGCGGGCGGCGGGTCTCGACGTGGAGCTCCTCGATCCGGCCGGGATTCGCGAGGTGGAGCCGCTGCTCGCGGGTCCGGTGGCCGCGGCGACCTGGTCGCCCGGCGACGCCGTGGTCAACCCGTTTCTCGCGGTTCGCGCGCTGCTCGACCGGGCCCGCGGCCGCGGCGCCCGCCTGAAGGCCGGATGCCGCGTCGAGACGCTCGTCGAGCGGGGCGGCAGGGTGACCGGCGTCGTCGCCGGCGGCGAGACGCTGACCGCCGGGCATGTCGTGCTGGCGGCGGGCCCCTGGACCGCGCGGCTTGCCGCGACGCTCGGCCTTCGCCTCGCGATCCGGCCGCGCAAGGCCCAGTGCCTTGCGACGGTCCGCATGCCGCCCGTCATCCGCCGCGTGGTCGGCGCCTGCGAGGGCGCCGGCGGGGTCGAGGCGGGCTACACCCAGATCCAGCAGGCCAGAAGCGGCCAGGTGCTGTTCAACACGGTCCTCGAGGGCGGCCTCGCGGCGGACGGAGCGCAGGACCATGCCGGCGAGGTCGATGCGCCCTTCGTGCGGAACTCCACGAGGATGCTGCTCGACCTGTTTCCGGGCCTTGCGCATGCCAATCTCCTGCGCTCCTGGGTCCGCCACGAGGCGGTCACCCCGGACGGCCGCTTCCTCGTCGGTCCGGCAGGGCCCGAGGGTCTGTGGATCGCTGCCGGGGACTGCGGCACGGGATTCGTGAGGGCGCCCGCCATCGCCCGGCTGATCGCCGCAATGGTGGCGGGCGGAGAACCCGAGTTCGACGCGTCGATCTATGCGCCGGACCGCTTCGGCGGGAACGTCCCGTGAGGGTCGTCACCATCACCGTCGATGGCGAACCGCGCCGGGTTCCCGCCGGAATGTCCGTCGCGGCGGCGCTTGCTGCCGCCGGGCACGTCGCCGTCAGGCGCAGCGTCCGCCGTGAGGAGCCGCGCGGGATCTTCTGCGGCATGGGGATCTGCTTCGAGTGCCTGGCGACGATCGACGGCGAGCCGCACGTGCGCACCTGCCTCGTCGAGGCACGGGACGGCATGGCGGTCGACACCGCCCTGCGATGACCCGCGTCCTGACGACGGACGTCGCCGTGGTCGGCGCCGGACCGGCGGGCCTTGCCGCGGCCGAGGCGGCCGCCGAGAGGGGGCTCGGGGCCGTCGTCGTGGACGCCTTCGACCGCCCGGGCGGCCAGTACCACATGCAGCCGTCGCGGCCCGACTCGGTCTTCGAGACAACGGCGCAGGTCGTCGAGGGGAGGGCGGCCGCCGAGAGGGCCGCGGCCGCGGGCGTCACGATGCTCGGGGGCACCGAGGTGTGGGGCGTCTTCGACCGGTTCACGCTCCATGCGCGGGACCGCGCCGGTGCGCTGTCGGTCGGGGCGCGGGCCCTTGTCGTGGCGAGCGGAGCGCATGACCGCACGGCAGCCTTTCCCGGCTGGACACTGCCCGGCGTCATGACGCCGGGCGCCGCACAGCGCCTCGCCAAGACCTCCGGCATGGCGCCCGGCCGCCGCAGCCTGCTGGCGGGAAGCGGTCCGTTCCTCCTTTCCGTGGCCGGCGCCGTTCTCGGGGCGGGCGGAAGCATCGTCGAGATCGTCGAGGCGCAGTCCTCCCCCCTCGACTGCCTGCGGCCCCTGGTTCCTCATCCGCAGAGGTGGGCGGAGGCCCTGCGCCTGCTGCGTCCGGTCCTGGCGGCGCGTCCCCGGTTCCGTTTCGGCGAGGTGGTCGTGGCGGCGCGCGGAAGGACGCGTGTCGAGGCGGTCGACGTGGCGCCGCTGGATGCCTCGGGCCGTCCGGATGCCGGACACGTGCGCACCGTTGCGGACATCGACTCCCTCCTCGTCGGCTACGGCTTCCAGCCCCAGATCGACCTTGCCTGCGTGCTGGGCTGCGGGCTTCGCTTCGACGAGGCCGCCGGAGGCTGGCACTGCGCCGCCGACGAGGCGTCGGGCGCCACGGACCGTGCCGGCGTCTTCGCCGCCGGCGAGGTGTGCGGCGTGGCGGGCGCGCTCCCGGCGGCGCTTTCGGGCCGTATCGCGGGTCTCGGCGCGGCCGAGTGGCTCCGGGGGGAGACGACGCGCGCGGAGCGGCGCAGGCTCCTGGGGCGCCTGCGCCGCGCGCGCAGGTTCGCCGGCCGCCTCAACCGCCGGTTCGCGCCCCGGGCGGACCTCGCCTGCCTCATGACCGACGACACGATCGTCTGCCGCTGCGAGGACGTCACGGCCGGGGAGATCAGGGCAGAGATCGCCCGCGGCGTGGCGGACGCCTACGGCGCCAAGCTCTGGACCCGGGCGGGAATGGGTCCCTGCCAGGGACGCGTCTGCGGCTGGCCGCTCGCCCGCCTGATCGCCGCCGAGACGGGTTGTCCGATCGAGGAGGCGGGATTCAACCGGCCGCGCCTGCCCATCCGCCCGGTGCCGCTCCACGCGGTCCTGGAGTCGGTTCCGGATGCCGGCGGGACGTCCTGACCGGCGCCGGTACGGCTCTTCTCCCGGCCTCCAATGATCGAGGGGTCGGGCGGCAGGGGGTGCGCCCTGCGGTCAGGCCGCCTTGACGCCGGCCGAGACGCGCGGGATCACCTCGCGGCCGATCAGCTCGAAGCTCCGCATGATGTCCTCATGCGCCACGCCGTCGATCCTCATGAGGATCTCGTCGATGCCCATGGCCTCGAGGCGCTCGATGCGCTCGACGAAGTCCTCCGGCGTGCCGATCATGATCGAGGGCGTCTCGGTGAGCAGGTAGTCGAAGTCGTCCCGGTGGTCGACCAGCCGCTGGAGCTTGTCGTCGAGATACTCGTAGGACTGCTGCCTGCCGAGGGGCACGTAGATGTCGACCAGGAACTGGTAGTAGCCCATGGCGACATCGTGGGCGATCCGGCAGGCTTCCTCGCGGGTTTCGGCGCAGTAGGCCGTGGCGACGTAGAGCCCCATGTGCTCGGTCCGGCGGGGCGCCATCCGGGTGCCCCTGGCGAGGCCGGCGCGATAGCCGTCGATGCAGTCCTGGAGATACGGGAAGCCGAAATAGCTCTCGAAGCAGAGCGCGCCGATCCCGCGTTCGCCGGCGGCGACATGGGACTGCACGCTGGATGCCGCCACCGAGAGCGGCGGATGGGGCTTCTGCACCGGCTTGGGCACGATCTCGCGCGGGGGAATCTTCCAGACCGGGCCGTCGTGCTCCAGCATGTCGTCGCAGAACGCCTTGACGATCACCTCTATGGAGTCGGCCCACTGTTCCCGGGTCGTGGCGGGGTCGACGCCGAAGGCTTCGAGCGTGTGGAGGTTGTTCGAGCGCGCCGTCGCCAGCTCCGCGCGGCCCTTCGACACGATGTCGAGGGTGGCCAGCCGCTCGGCCACGAGGATCGGGTGGTTCCAGGCCAGCAGGACCGCGCACATGATGCGCAGCTTGATGGTCTCGGTATGCTGGGCGACCGCGCCGTAGAGCACCTCGGGCGCCGCGACGGCAAAGCGCGGCGGGCTGAAGTGCTGCTCGGAGGTGCCCCAGCAGGAAAAGCCCAGCCTGTCGGCAAGCGCCACCTCCTCGATCATCTCCCAGTAGCGCTGGGCGACGCCGACGCCCTCCCTCAGTTCCGCTTCCTGCAGCAATCCGACCATCATGGTCATGTTCCTTCCGTATTTCGCGTCTTTGTCATCCCGAGTTACCGTAATTCGCCGAATCGTATTGCGTCAACGACTAGTTTCGTTCAAGGTGCCATGCGGATCCGAAGAAAGGGGGAGCACGATGCCGTTGTACCGGGGCATGGATGCCGCCGAGCTCGAGCACCAGTACGAGCTGCGCAGCAAGGAACCCGATTTCGAAGCGGTGGTGGCGCGCTGGGCCGAGCGCAGCGCCGCCTTTCGCGGCACGGGCGACGTCCGGATCGACCTCGCCTACGGCCCCGCCGTGCGCGAGAAGCTCGACCTCTTCCGGGGGGCCGAAGGCGGGCCGTTGCTGGTCTACATCCACGGCGGCTACTGGCAACGCGGCGACAAGGACATGTACAGCTTCGTCGCCGAGCCGTTCGTGGCCGCCGGCGTCAACGTCGCGCTCATCAACTACACGCTCACACCCGACTGCCGCATCGGCGACATCGCGCCGCAGGTGCGCCGCGCCGTCGGCTGGCTGTGGCACAACGCCGGCGATCTCGGGTTCGACCGCGGCCGCCTCGCGGTGATGGGCCACTCGGCCGGCGGACACCTGACCGCCATGATGATGGCGACGGACTGGCCGTCCTTCGATCCCGCCATGCCGAGGGACGTGGTCCGGGCCGGCATTCCCGTTTCCGGCATCTTCGAACTGGAGCCCCTGGTCCACACCTCGATCAACGAGGGACCGCGGATGGATGTCGCGGAGGCGCGGCGCGAAAGTCCGCTGTTCATGGAGCCGGCCACCGACGCGCCCCAGCTCGTCGTTGCCGGCGGTAACGAGACGCCCGAGTTCACCCGCCAGTCGGACGCCTACTGCGAACGCCATCGCACGGCGGCGCGCATCATGGAACGCCATGACGTTCCCGGCGAAAACCACTTCGGAGAACTCGACCGCCTCGCCGAGGCCGACAGCGAGGTCTTCCGGCGCTCGGTCAGGCTGATCGCACGCTAGGCGGCGCGCCATGCCGCACGGAACGGCGCCCGGTGCGTTCCTCCGGCAGGCCGCCGAACTCGACCCCGCCGACCGGCGCATCGTCGAGCAGCTTCAGGAGGACGGCCGCCGGTCCTTCGCCGGCATCGCGCGCGCGACGGACCTCACCGAAAGGACCATCCGCACGCGTGTCAGGAACCTGATCGATTCGGGCATCATCCAGATTGCCGCGGTCACCGATCCGCGTGCGCTGGGATATCACAGCTCGGCCCTGCTGGGCCTGACCACCGATCCCGCGGCGCCGGCCTCCGGGACGGCCGCGAGGCTGCTCTCCATTCCGGCCATCGACTACGTCGTCGTCTCCACGGGCCGTTACGGTCTCTTCGCCGAGCTGATCTGCCGCGACCGCGGCGAGCTGCAGGCCGTGATCGAGAACGAGGTCGGCACGCTCGGCGGTATCCGGACCATCGAGAGCTTTCCCTACCTCTCGCTCCACTATCAGCTCGCGAGCTTCGAGGCCGCGCGGCGCAAGTCGGCCTCGGAGACCGGCGTGGTCCCCCGGCCGCTGTCCGCGGTCAACCGCAGGATCGTGCAGGCACTGTCGGACGACGGACGCATGCCGCTGCAGGCCGTCGCCGACCGGCTCTGCATCTCCGAATCGCAGGTCCGCAAGCGGTTCAACGACATGACGGCCGCCGGTGTGGTGAGCGTGATCGCCATCGTCAACCCGATGAGCCTTGCCTACGGAACCGTGGCCTGGGTCGCCGTGCGCGTCGGCGGCGGTCATTCGGCGCGCGAGGTCGCCGACGGCCTCTCGGGCCTTTCCCACATCACCTATGTCGCGATCTGCGCCGGCCGGTTCGACATCTTCTCGGAGATCGCCTGCCGCGACGAATCCGAGCTCCTGGCCATCGTCGACAGCGAGATCCGTCCCATGCCCGGCGTGATGACGGCCGAGATCTCGATCTACCAGCACCTGCACTACAAGCGGCTGACACCGAACCGGGGTTAGGCCCGCATCCGCCGGTGCGTCGTGGATGGCACATGATCGCAATGGGTGAGAGTTCCATCCGGCCTTTGTCGCTTCGGCCGGGGCAGCCAGGGCGCTTTGCGGAGGCGGGGATGCGGGCCGGACGCGCTTTTGTCAACACCGGATGAACATGCGATGCTGCGGTGCGCCACGGGTTCCGTGGACGATTCATCGGCAAGACAGGGAGGAAATCATGAAACCGCATGAACTCGCCGAGATGTTGCGTCAGGGAACGCTGTCCCGCCGGCAGGCGGCAGGCGTCCTCGCATCCGTCGGCATCGGCGTGGCGGCCATGCCGCTCGTCTCCAGGAAGGCGAGCGCCGAGGTCGATCTCAGCATCCTGGAGTGGAACGGCTACGAGTACGAATCCTTTCACCCCGAGTACAACGCGAAGTACGGCGGACAGCCGGAAGTGACCTTCTTCTCCGAGACGGAAGATGCGTTCCAGAAGATGCGCGCCGGTTTCAGGGTGGACCTCGTGCATCCCTGCACGGCCTCGGTCAAGAAGTTCCGCGACGCCGGCCTGATCAAGGCCCTCGAGACCGACCGGATCGCCCGCTGGCCCGAGATCATTCCCGAGCTGCTGGAGGTCAAGGGTGTCCGCATCGAGGGAGAGTACTTCTTCTGCCCCTGGGACTGGGGATACTCGACGGTTGCCTACAACCCCGAGGTCATCGATGTCGAGACGCCGACCTTCGACCTCTTCGTCGACCCGCGCATGAAGGGCAAGACCTCCCTGACGTCGCAGATGGGCGTCAATACCCTGGTCGCCGGTGTGATCGGACGCTGGGCCAATCCCCTGGATCCGACTGAAGAGGAGATGGCGATGGCGCCGGAAATCTTCAGGAAGATGCTCGAGAACGCCCGCTTCGTGTGGACCGACAGCACGCAGCTCGAGCAGGCATGGGTCGCCGGCGATGTCGGCATCTCCTACATCTACGGCAGCGCCTCGCGGCGAATGAAGGAAGAGGGAATTCCGGTCGTGGTCGTCGATCCCGTGATGCCGTGGATGTGCGGACTGTGTCTGAGCAGCGACGGCGAGGGGTCCGAGGATCAGGCCTACGACTACATCAACGCCATGCTCGACCCGGTGGGAGGGCGGTCGCTGTTCGACACCTACGGTTACGGTCACGCGAACATCAACACCTACGACCTGATCGACGACGAGATTCTCCGCGAGAAGGGTCTCGACGATCCCGTGGCCCTGCTTTCGAAGGGGGTCTTCTTCGACGAAGTGCCGCCGGAGAAGGATGCCCGCCTGATCGAGATGTGGCACGAGGCCCAGGCCGGTCTCGACTGAGCGCACCGCGGCAGCAACCCCGCCGGTTCCACGCCGCGGGGTTGCTGCAGGCCCCCTGACGGCGGTCGTCGGGGGCCCGGCGAATCCGTCGCTCCCCGGAGGAAGAGAAGTTCGAACACCGCCCGTCGAACGCAAGGACGATGCTATCATGAACGACGTCCGGATGGAAGCCGAGATCATCTTCGAGACCCATGTTCCCGATGCCCTGAGGCGGGCGCTGGAACATGCCGGAGACGACGGGTTCGTCGCGTCCATGCCGCAGTTGCTTCACGCGCGGGCGCATGCGCGCTACGACAACATCATCTGGAACACCTGGTTTACCTCGAACTCCGAGGAGAGCGTCGTCACGACGCCGCAGGGCAACCATGTCGTCGTGGCGGTCCACGGAGGAGGAATCTTCGCGTCCGCGGAGCGCTTCGAGAGGGTGTACCGGTCCAGCACGTACCGCTCGAGTCCGGAAGGCTTCACCGGACAGTACGCCGCCAAGATCACTCCCGGGGAGGTCGACGGCGTGCTCAACGGCAGGCTTCCCGACGGCACCGAGATCCCGGTCTATTCGTTCGCCGAGTTCAAGCGCGGCGTTCCGGGTCTGCCGATGCGCTACGCGGTGGTTTCGGACTTCGAGATGATGAGAAGGGCGACACGGGGCTACGAGACATTCGAGGTCCTCAAGGACGAGCCGAACATGATCGTGCGCGCCGGCGGCGTCGAACCGCTTGCCGCCTATCTCGACGCGGCGCAGCGGCGCCACGGGACGAGGGTCATGGGAAACTGGCATCCCTACAACAGGATCGATCCCGATCAGCCCCAGACCCGGGTGCTGTTCCTTGCCGGCAACCTCGGCGGTGCCGGCACGGAAGACGACGACGATCACCTCTACGGCTATGACGCCGAGTACGGCATGGGCGGGGACGCCTCCATGCACAACATGGCGCGGTACGTGGCGGTCGCGCCGCGCAACAGCGCCGTCAGCCTGCGCCACCTGCCGTTCACGTCCGATTGAAGGCGCACCGGCGGATCAACGAAGGACCGTCGCCGATGCCGGACAAGGCCCCGCTGCGGACCGACCTTCACGACGCTCCCGGCTGGTACGCGATCCTGCCGCCGCCCCGGCCCGCGACCCGCCTTGAAGGGCGGCAGTCGGCTGACTGGGTGGTGGTCGGCGCGGGAGTGACGGGCCTTGCGGCGGCACGCCGCCTGGCGGAACTCCTTCCGGACAGACGCATTGTCCTGCTCGAGGAGTTCCGCATCGGATACGGATCGTCCGGCCGCAACGCCGGCTTCATCATCGATACGCCGCACCTCACCGAGCAGTTCGACAGGGACGCCAATCTGCGTGTTTCACGGCTGGCGATCGCGGGCCTGTCCCGGCTGGAGTCCCTGGTCCGCGAACACGCCATCGAGTGCGAGTGGGCGCCCGACGGGCACCTGACGGCCGTGGTCGACGAATCGAGGGAAGGCGGCCTCAGGGCCACGGCCCGCATGCTGGACGATATCGGCGAGGGGTACGAGTGGCTGGACAGGGAGGCGCTCGCCAACGTCATCGGAACGCGCCACTATCACGCGGCGGTCCTCACGCCGCGCACGGTGACGGTCAATCCGGCGGCCATGTGCCGCGGGCTCGCGGAATGCCTGCCCGGCAATGTCGAGATCTTCGAGGACTCTCCAGTGCTGGATGTCCGTCCCGGAAAGACGGTGTCCGTCTCCTGTTCCGAGGGTTCGGTGAGCGCCCCGAACGTGTTGCTGACGACGAACGCGTTCATCACCAGGCTCGGTCTGCTGAAAGGCCGGGTGTTCCCCATGATCGCCTGCGCCAGCCTTTCGCGGCCTCTCGACGACGACGAGACCGCTGCCATGAGCGGCGAGCCGCACTGGGGAATCACCGGCACCGCGACGCTGCGCCGGACGCGTTCGAACCGGATCCTGGCGCGATTCGGCACCTTCCAGATGGGCGATTTCCGGCTCGGGCCGGGCCTGCGGCGCAGCCTTCTGGCCGCACACCGCAAGGGTGTCGCCGATCGTTTCCCGATGCTCGCCGGGATTGATTTCGAGCACACCTGGGCCGGCGTCTTCTGCATGACGCGGGACTGGTCTTCGCACTTCGGCCGCCTCGAACCTGGAGTGTTCGTGTCCCTGGGCTACTGCGGAGTCGGTCTGGCGCGCGGCACGATTTCCGGCAGCCTGCTGGCCGAACATGCGCTGGGCGGCGAGTCCGACCTGATCCGCGACGTCAGGTCCCTGTCGGGTCCCGCCCGCCTGCCCCCGAAGCCGCTTCTCTGGCTCGGCGTGCGCGCGCAGCTCGCCCGCTACCGGTGGCAGACCCGGCGCGAATGGTAGGATGGACGTGACGGCGACCCGGGGAGGCGGCGCAGGAAGGCGAAGCTGATGGGTGTTCCTCCCGCAACGACTGCCGCCGGCGCCCAGTGGCACTGGGTCTCCCGGGCAAAGGCGTGCTACCTGCGCTTCGAGTGGCTGCGCGGCTACGTGCTGCTGTCGCCGACGATCCTCACGATGATCTGTCTTCTGGCGCTGCCGATCTTCACGCTCGTCACCTACAGCTTCTGGTCGCAGACCTACGTCCATATCGACCGGACCTTCACGCTGGCGAACTACGAGGCGTTCGTCGACAAGTGGATCTACGGCAAGCTCCTCCTGCGTTCGATCAGGATGTCCGCGACGGTGACCGCCATCACCATCGTCCTGGCCTATCCGGTCGCCTATTTCCTGGCGTTCCGGGTGACCAGGAACAAGATGACGTGGCTCATCCTGATCAACATACCCTTCGTGACCAGCTATCTGCTCCGGGTCCTGGCCTGGAAGATCATGCTGGGCAACAACGGCGTCATCAACGGCACCCTGGAAGGGCTCGGTTTCATCGAGGAGCCGCTGGAGTACCTGCTTTACAGCCGGTTCGCCGTCGTGCTGACCCTGGCGCACGCCTGGGCGGCGTTCGCAATTCTCCCGATCTATGTCTCGCTGCAGAAGATCGACCGTTCGCTTCTCGAGGCCGCCGCGGACCTGGGTGACGGGCCCGTCAGGCGTTTCTTCCGGATCACCCTGCCGCTGTCCATGCCGGGCGTCATCGCCGCGGCCGTCATCGAGTTCATCCCCACGGTCGGCGACTACATCACGCCCATGATGGTCGGAGGTCCCAGGGGCGTGATGATCGGCCAGATCGTCGCCGCACAGTTCGGCGCGGCCAACAACTGGCCCCTGGGAGCGGCGCTGACCATCATCATGATGATCACCATCACCGCCATCGTGTGCACCTTCATCTGGTTCGCCCGGCTCGGGACCGTCCGCGCGAAGGACATGGAGACCACCGCGGCCAGCCATCGGCCGCGGGCGCACGGCAGGCGCCGCTTCGACTGGCTTGTCGTCTACGTCATCATCTACCTGGCGTTTCTCTACATCCCTTCGGCGATGCTGCCGGTCTTCTCCTTCAACGACAGCATACAGATGGTGCTGCCGCTCAAGGACTTCACGTTCAAGTGGTACGCCGCGCTCGCGGACCACTCCGGCCTGCTGAACGCGCTCGTCAACAGTCTCAAGGTGGCCGTGCCCGTCGCCTTCGTGACGACCACCCTTGCGACCTTCGCGGCGAAGGCGCTGACCCGCTACCGGATGCCCGGAAGGGGCATGGCCATCGGCTTCATCCTGATTCCCATGGTGATGCCGGGAATCATCCTGGCGGTCGGCCTTCTCGTACTCGCCCTTGCCGTGGGTATGCCCCTGTCCCTGTGGACGGTCGGGGTCGCCCATGTCGTGACCACCGTTCCCTTCGCGACCCTCGTCGTGATGGCGCGCCTCGAGGGTTTCAGCAAGAACATCGAGGAGGCGTCGCGGGACCTGGGCATGAGCGGATTCATGACATTCTGGCGCGTGACGTTCCCGCTCATCCTGCCCGCGATCTGCGCATCGCTGCTGCTCACGTTCACGGCGTCGTTCGACGAGTTCCTCTTCGCCTTCTTCCTTGGAGGCAACCAGGTCACCCTGCCGGTGTTCATCTGGACACAGGTCCGCTTTCCGCAGACCCTGCCCAGTGTCCTGGCGCTCGGCGCCATCATCTTCATGGCGTCCATCGCGCTGATCGTCACCGCCGAGTTCCTGCGGCGCTCCGGCGACAGGCACGTGATGGCCGACACGCGCCGGGACCGATGACCGGCGGCCTTCTTTCCTGACCGCTGAATCCGGCCTGTGGAGCTCCGCCAGATGGACGACCGTTCCTTCATATCGATCCAGGACGTCAGCAAGCACTTCGGCAAGGTTCGCGCCGTCGACCGGGTGAGCATCGACATCGCCCGCGGGGAGTTCTTTTCCCTGCTGGGGCCGTCCGGCTGCGGCAAGACCACGCTGCTTCGCATTCTCGCCGGTTTCGAGTTCCCGACGTCCGGAGAGATCTACATCGACGGCCAGGCCATGTCGGCGGTCCCGCCCAATCACCGGCCCGTCAACATCGTCTTCCAGAACTACGCCATCTTCCCGCACCTCACGGTCAGGCAGAACATCGGCTACGGACTGCTGCAGGAGAAGCTCCCCCGGGCCCAGGTGAGCGCGCGCGTCGAGGAGATGCTCGAGCTCATCAAGCTGCCCGGCTATCAGGACCGCTCCTCCCACGAGCTCTCCGGCGGCGAACGCCAGCGCGTCGCCCTGGCGCGCGCGCTCGTCAGGCAGCCCAAGGTCCTCCTGCTCGACGAGCCGCTGGGAGCTCTCGACAAGAAGCTCAGGGAAAACATGCAGCTGGAACTCAGGGAGCTGCAGCGTTCCGTGGGAATCACGTTCGTGTTCGTGACCCATGACCAGGAGGAGGCGCTGACGATGTCCGACCGGGTCGCCGTCATGTCGATGGGACGCTACCTCCAGATCGACTCTCCGGGACGCCTCTACGAGGCGCCCCGCAATCGCGAGGTCGCGGAGTTCATCGGCACCATGAACTTCCTCGATGCCCGCGTGCTCGGGACGGCCGACGACAGGGTCAGGATCGACGCCGGACCGGCCGGCACTCTCGACGTCCCGGCAAGGTCGTCGCCGCTCACGGCCGGCCAGCGGTGCATTGCGGCCGTTCGCCCGGAAAAGATCGCCATGTCCGACGAGAGGCCGTCCGGCGGGAACACCGTCGAGGGCATCGTCGACACCACGGCCTACCTGGGCGACAGGAGTCACTACTACGTGAAGGTCGACGGGCTGGAAAAGCCCCTGGTGGTCTCGGTCCCGAACCTCGATCTCGACCGCCACGAGGAGGCCCGCCGCGACAGGAGGGTCTGGCTCAGCTGGCAGGACCGCTCCATCGTCCTCATCGCCGGGGACTGAGTGTCGCGCGGCGGCAGCGGGCATTCCCTCCGGCGTCGTCGTCGACCGGGCCTGAACCGTGCCGGGTGTCTGCACGCCGCGAGGGACACGATCGCACGTGCCTCGTGCGGGCGCCGCTGCGTGGATGCCTGCGACGGGCAGTTGGCCCTTGCTAGTCCGAAGTTCCAGCCCTGCTCAAGCGTAAGACGTTGAATGCATTGATGTTCGAAAGAATCGAGTGCGTCGCTACTGGGAACGCACCAGGCGCACGCCCAGGAGTTCGAACGCCTTCTTCTGGAGTTGCGTGGGCCGCGTGGTGACCTGGAAGGGTTCGGCGCCCGGCAGGCGGGGTGCGACGGTGTTGCGGGTGATGGTGGCGAGATCGCCGAGGAGAGTGCGGAAGCTGTGCACCGGATCGCCCTGGGGCGTTGTCTTCGTAGCCGCCTTGGCCCGGGCGCTCGCCGAGGCCTGTGCCGACGCCACCACGGACGGCCGCCGGGCCTCGGCGCCTTGCGTGTCCTCGTCGTCGAACAGCACGGGCTTGAGTTTCCGGCGCATGTGCCACTCCACGTACCAGGCCAGCATGCACAGGAAGACGTGGGCGCGGACCCGGGGCCCGGTGCGGTGGAAGACGGGGCGGACCTTGAGATCCACGGTCTTCAGGCTGCGGAAGGCCCGTTCCACCGAGCTCAGCCGCTTGTAGGCGCGCACCGTGTCGGGACCGTCGAGCTCGCTCTCCGGCAGGCTGGTGCGGATCACATAGAGACCGTCGAGCCTGGCCTCGGCGGCGATGGCGGCCTCATCGCGCTGCCAGGTGAAGATACCCTCGTCGTCGATGGACCACGTGAAGTGCTTCGCCACCTTGTACTTGCCGACGACCTTGCCGACCCGCTCGCCGATCCTGTCGGCACCCGTGAGACGGCGCTTGTCGCGCCGCGTCGCCGCGGCAATCGGTTCGAGCAGGGCCTCGGTGGCCTCGAGCAGCTCCTGGCGCTTGCGGGCACGGTCCTCGGCCAGCAGCGGATTGCGGCACACCATGAGGCGCTCGCCCGGGTAGGCGTCGCTGGCGATCTCCACCAGGTCCCTCTCGTCGAAGAGCGACATCTCCACCTCGCCGGCCTCCACCAGTGAACGGATGGCCGGTCCCCTCAGGGCGCTGACCCAGTCCAGGCCCGCAGGCTTCACCTCCTCGCGATCCGCGCCTCGGTCAGCATCCCCCGGTCCCCCACCAGAACCACCTTCGACAGCGAGAAGCGCTCCCGCAGCGCGGCGATCTGCGAGGCCACGGTGGCCGGATCCGCCGTGTTGCCGGGGAAGACCTCCACCGACACCGGACAGCCGTCCCGGTTGCACAGCAGGCCGAACTCGATCTGCAGCTTGCCCTTCTTCCCGTCCCGGGAATGACCGCGCCGGGCCAGGGGACACCTCGTCCCCTCCATCCACACCGAGGTGAGATCGTAAAGCACCAGGCAGCCCTCCCCGAGGTGGCGCTTCGCCAGACCCCGCTCGATCCTCTCCTGGCGCTCGAGGAGCCAGTCCATGGCGCCGTAGAGGTCGTCCTCGTCGAGCGCCGCATCGAGGATCTCGCCCAGGGTGCTGACCGCCGTGGCGAGCTTCGAGGCGGGCTCGAGGATCCTCGCCGCGATCATGGCCAGCACCTGGCTGCGCCGTGGCGAGGGCTTCGGATCGACCAGCCTGTCGAGGCCCAGCTTCTTCACGGTTCCCAGCACCGCGGCGATGTGGCCGTGGGGCAGGGAGCGGACGATGTCGAAGGCCTCGTCGAGGCGCCGCACGGCGGTGCCTCCCTTGAGCAGGATGCGCAGTCCCTCGACGAGAGCGGCCGGCCACTTGGTGAGGTTGGCGAGGGTGCGCTTCTTGACCTTGCCGTCTTCGCGATAGGATTCGCGGAGCAGGATGGCGGGCGGGGAAGAGCGGTTGGGGACGGCTTCGATGTACATGGCTACTGACCATAGGCATAGCGCATACACATGTCAAACACTATCTACATTAATACATGGGTACACTACAACAACCGGACAAGCAGACAAGCCAAGTCGAATCAACGACTTGGCCCGAATATCAGCTGGAAATCAGGGGGAACTTCGGGCTAGGCTTGGATGCCCTCCTCCTCACCGTCACGATTGCCGCTCAGCTTCCGCGAGCACTTTCGGCAGGCGTAGGCTGATGTTGTGGAGGCGGGTTTCCTAAGCCACCTTGTGCTCGAGGCCAAATCGACTCATGTCGGCGCCATTCGGCCTGCCTCGCAGAGCAAGTGCACTGCGTCGATCCGATGCTAGGGTTCTTGGCTCGCATCTTGCGTCGGATCGTCATGGGGCTTCCAGCAGTCAAGCGATACACCTAGTCTCGACATCCTCACCAGCAAACATCGAAAGCCCGTTTCATGCATGAGTTGATTCGCACTGCCACTGCCGAGCTTTCCGCGTTCCTTTCGATTCACCTACCAACCTTCGGAGAGGACTGGTGGGAAACGAATGTCGTCGACCGCCTGAGCTTCCAGCAGCAGAGAGCGGTCAACGAGCGCGGCCTCACCTCCCTGCAGCAGTTGGATTTCGCTGCCCTGCTACGCCTCTTCGACAAGAATTGGTACGAGTTGTCGCAAGCGCTCCCCCTTCCGCGGGAGGGGCGAACGTGGATCAGGGAGTTGCAAACCGTGCGTAACCGATGGGCCCACCTCTCCTCGGCTCCGGTGCTGCCCCAGGACATCTACAGAGATGCCGACACCCTGGCGCGAGTTTTTGACATGCTTGAGGCTACGCCGGCTTCCATATCGGCTGTCGAGGCAGCCAAGCGGGATGCCCTTTCCGAATTAGCATCTCCATCGGACACCAGCGTGCAACTCGACGAGGCGATCAAGCCCAATCACGACGACGGTGCTCGTCAGAGTTCGGTGACTACGTTCAAGGTGGGGGATCTCGTCGCGCTGGGATCTAGTCCAGAGAGCGCATTGCCGATCATCAAAGTAATGTCCGGCGGCACCGAGACTCGCTACCAGGTCTTCCAAGGTGATCGCCCAGCCATCTACTACGAGAGCCAACTCCAACCCTTCGAATCGAGCGTCATTCCGTCGCTGCTCGACGCAGACGGGCTACGTGCCTTCCTCACGTGCCTCCATCTACTCGCGCCGTCCACAGCCAACCTGTACTCCCTCCGGTCGGGTCGCATCCAATTCGTGCCCTATCAGTATCGACCCGTACTGAGACTGATCCGCGCCGACCGTCCGCGCCTGCTGATCGCCGATGAGGTCGGCGTCGGCAAGACCATTGAAGCCGGACTCATTGTCAGGGAGTTGCGGGCCCGAATGGACATCTCGTCGGTGCTCGTAATCTGCCCCAAGGCATTGGTATCTGAGCGCAAGTGGTTGCTGGAGATGAAACGCTTCGACGAGCATTTCGAGGCACTTGACGGTCGAACTCTACGTCACTGCTTGCGAGAAACGCATCTTGAGGGTGAGTGGCCGGACCGATACTCGAGAGTAATCGCCCCGTTCTCACTGTTCGATTCTGACCTCCTACTCGGCAGGGAAAGAAGGGGTTCGCGATCAGACGAGGGTCTACTCTTCCTCGATCCGCCGCCTAGGTTCGACCTAGTGATTGTCGACGAGGCGCATCACATCCGCAACGCCGACACATACCTACACCAGGCCGTGCGCTATTTCTGCGACAATGCCCAAGCCGCCATCTTTCTCACGGCCACCCCGGTACAGCTGGGAAGTCATGATCTGTTCACCTTGCTCAACGTCCTGCGCCCTGATCTTGTCATTGATCGGACAAGCTTCGAGCAGATGGCGGCCCCCAACCGCTTCATTAACGCCGCCGTGGGCCATTGCCGCGCCGCTGAGCAAGGCTGGCGGGATGATGCTCGTGCCTGCCTAGCAGAGGCAGCGCAAACCGAATGGGGTCGGCTGTTCCTGCGCGAGGCCCCCCCATTTCAAGACATCTACGACCAGTTGGCTGAACACCAGATCGATGACACGGACCGCGTAGGCCTCATCCGGTCGCTTGAGGAGCTCTACACCTTCAGCCCAATGATCAACCGGACCCGCCGACGGGATATTGGTGAGTTCACGACCCGGCAGCCCGAGACACTCACCGTCGAATTCACGCCGGACCAGCGCCGTCTTCATGACGACCTGCTCGGCGTAGTGAGTCGCATCCTAGAGCGCACCCATGGTCAGCAGAATGTCAAGTTCATGATGACCACGCTCCGCCGCCAGACAGCGAGCTGCCTCTACGGCCTCGCCCCGCTCCTGCGCGACATGCTGTCTGGCAAGCTCGACAGCCTCGAGGCAACCGAAGAGTCCGATGGCGACGCCCCCCTCGATCCCGAGTTCCTTGCAGAGATCAGGGCCGACATCGAAGCCCTCATCGACCAGGCCGAGGGACTCGATCCCCATGACCCCAAGGTCGAGGCTCTCATCAAGGTCCTGCGAGACAAGGATCGCATGGCCAACAACAAGGCACTCGCCTTCAGCACCTTCAGGCACACGCTGGCCTACATCGCACGACATGTCGCGGACGCCGGATTGCGTTTCGGCGTCGTCCATGGCGGCGTCCCGGACGAAGAACGCTCAGAATTGCGCCGCCGTTTCGCTTTGCTCAAGGACGACCCGGAGGCGCTGGACGTGCTGCTCTCCTCGGAGGTGGGCGGTGAAGGTCTCGACTTTCAATTTTGTGACCTGCTGATCAACTACGATCTGCCGTGGAACCCCATGCGCATTGAGCAGCGCATCGGCCGCATCGACCGCTACGGACAGCAGAGCGAAAGTGTGGCGATCGTCAACCTTGTCACGCCGGGTACGGTCGACGCCGACATCTATAGACGCTGCTTGATGCGCATCGGCGTGTTCCACCATGCGGTCGGCGGCAGCGAGGAAATCCTCGGTGAGATCACGCGGGAGATACACAACATCGCCGAGAGCTTCACGCTGACGCCGGAACAGCGCGCCGAGCGGCTACAGCAACTCGGCGACAACAAGATCCGCCAAGTCCAGGAAGAGATCGCACTGGAAGAGAAGCAGGCAGAACTGTTCGGCCTAACTGTCCCCAACCAGTCCTGGCGCGAGGAGATCGCGGAGGCCGAGAGTTTCTGGCTAGCCCCCAAAGCCCTTCAGCGTTGCGTCTCCCGCTATCTCTCCAGCATTTCCGATACCACTGGCGAGTTTCTCTTGGGCGACAGGCCGCTCAAGACGCTGAGGCTAGGCCAGCAAATGCGAGCCAAGCTGCTCGACGACTTCCGCCGGCTGCCTCGCTCGACCGATCCTGTGGCCCGGCAGTGGGAGAGGTGGCTGAGGGGCGCCGAGCCGTTGCTACCTGTCACGTTCGACCAGGCAACCGCTGCCGCAGAGCGTAAGGCCGACTTTCTCAACGTTCTCCATCCTCTCATCCGCCAAGCGGCCCGACATCTTGAACGCTCAGACGCCGTGCAAGTCAATCTGACCGTAGCGAGCGAGGCAGTCCCACCACGCGACTATACGTTCGCTGTCTACCAATGGCGCAAAGTCGGCGCCAGACCCGACGACTCTCTCGTGGCTGTCGCCTCGGATCCGAAGCTTGATGGCGCTGTGATGTCGCTGCTGGAGAGAGCCGCTGATTCTGCTGCCAGTACTCCGCCCAGCGCTGCCGCGATAGACGCGCTTGACGAGAGGCATCACAATCTGTGGCGCGCAGCCCGAGCAAATCACATCGCCGAAAATCGCGACCTTGTTCAGCACCGCGAGCAAAGCCTCACAGTCAGTCACCAGGCCCGCTGCAAGTTGCTGGAGGACCAGATCGAAAGTGCAACCAACGAGAAGATCCGCCGAATGAAGCAGGGAGAGTTGGCGCGCGCCAACTTCGACTATGAGCGGCGAGCCGAAACTCTGCAGAGACTGGCGGACAGTGCCGACATTCACGCCACCCTTGTCGTCGAGGGGGTCCTCAAGATATCCCGGAGAACCGCATCATGAGCGTGATTGAGCGGGTTCGCAGAGACAGAGAGGACCTGGCTCGCGTCCTTAGAAACCATGCCGGCATTCGGCGGATCGTAGAGGACCTGTACCCTGACACCGCGCATTTCATCTACGAGCTGCTTCAGAACGCCGAAGACACCCAGGCATCGGAGGCCGTCTTCATCCTTTCCTCGGACGCACTGGTCTTCGAGCACAATGGACGGACATTCGACGAGAAGGATGTAAGGGGCATTACCGATATTGGCGAAGGCACTAGCGCCGACGACGACGAGCAGATTGGACGTTTTGGTATCGGCTTCAAAGCCGTGTTCCCCTACACGGACACCCCGCACATCTGGTCACCAAGCCATTCATTTGCGATTTCCGAAATGGTGCTCCCCTCGGAAATCCCATCACAGCCAGAACTCGGTGAGCGCACGCGATTCGAATTTCCCTTCAATTCCGAAAAAAAGTCGCGAGACCTAGCCTTTTCCGAGATTCGGGATGGTCTCGAGGAGATATCCGACAACACCCTCCTGTTCCTTTCATACATCGAGGAGATCCAGTGGCGGGTGGATGATGGACTAGAAGGACGTCTGCTCCGAATTCTTCATTCAGATCACCACATAGAGATTCTACGGGAAATCGACCGTAGACCGACCGAAAGCGCTCACTTTCTCCGATTCACCGAACCGGTTGAAGGACTTGAGCGCCAGCGCGTTGCCATTGCCTTCGAGCTAGAGCCTCGGACTGAGGAAGCCCATTTGGGGCCATGCGCCCCGTTCGCCAGTCAGTTTCGGATTGCAGCGGCGAACCGTGGACGGGTTGCGGTCTACTTCACTGCCGCCAAGGAAACCTCCAACCTGCGCTTCCATCTCCACGCGCCATTCATCCCGGAGCTCAGCCGCTCCAGCATCAAGGACACGCTCTCAAACGAGCCGCTGTTCCAGCAACTCGCGAGGCTTGCGGCGCGGACTCTATTCGCGATCCGCGATTTTGGCCTCCTCGACCGCGAGTTTCTGGCCATCCTGCCGAACAGTCACGACGAGATTCCTGCCTCGTATGCGCTGATACGCGACTCCGTCGTCGACGCGATGAATCGAGAGCCGCTGACCCCCAAACATGCCGGCGGCCATGCACCGGCCAATCGATTGCTCCAGGCGGAGGCCGGATTGAAGGCTCTGCTCGATCGCAACGATATCCATTTCCTTGTTGATACCGACGACGACCCGCGCGAATGGGCTGTCGCTGCGACACAAAGGAATAGCAACGTCGACCGGTTCCTGCGTGATCTGGAAATTGAGCAATGGGGCGTCGAACAGTTGGTGGAGACATTGGACAACCGATGCTCCAAGCGACGGCTCTGCTTCTCATCCTACACTTCGAGCTACACTTGGCGGCAAGAGCCCGACCGGTCGTTCCTTGACTGGATCCGCCAGAAACCGGCCGCCTGGCACCGCGCTCTATACGCCCTGTTCCATCGCGAACTCGAGGACGATCTCGATCAGTTCGACGACATCTGCATCGTGAGGCTCTCGAACGGCGAGTACGGAATAGGGAGCGAATGCTACTACCCGACCGCGGAGACTCGCGACGACCATATCCATCCGCGCGTTGAAGAAGAGACTTACACGGGTGGCGGAACCAGAACAGAGCGAAACGGCGCAAGAGCATTCCTGGATGGCATCGGTGTTCGGGAGATCGGAGAGTTTCAACAGGTCGAGGCCATTCTCCGACAGAGGTACACAGATCCCTCTACTGCACCATCCTGGAAGACCCACGCATCGGACCTGAGGCGCTTTATCGCACTAGTCGAAAAGGAAAGGAGCGCAAGAAGCCTCTTCCGTGACTATCTCATACTCCAAAGCGCAGACGGGGCCTGGTCCTGTCCAGCCGACGTGTACCTCGACACTCCTTATCTCGAAACCGGCTTGAAACACTATTACGAGCCGCTCGGCGAAGAAGCGAGCAAGGCGCCCTTGTCTAGTGGCTACCAAACCTTCGACATGCTCCCGGAATTTGTCTCCTTCGCTCAGGCGTGCGGCGTTGCCGACCGCCTTGAGATCGCAGCAGTCAGTTGCGCCGACAATCCCAACAGTGCTTACTTGCATCGCGCCCCGGGCTCAATGTGGACTCAAACCGGGATCGACCACGACTCCGCTATTCCCGGCCTCACAGCCTTGCTCGAACGGCCGACTCTGGCTCTATCGCGCCTAGTCTGGAATACCCTCTGCGCCAGGTCAAAGCATGAGCACATTCTGAAGGCGACTTTCCGTTACAACCAATCCAATTTTCCACGCCAAGCCGACTCGCAGTTAGTCTACCAATTGCGAGACGCGGCTTGGATTCCTCAACAAGGCAAAGAATTCGTCCGGCCGCCGGAGGCGCTGAGAGACCTATTGCCGGACGGTTTTCCGTTCGATTCCGGCTGGCCCTGGCTCGACGCCATTCAGTTCGGTGCAGAGACTGAAAAACGTGCCGAACAACTCCGGCGGACCCGGGAAATCGCCGAGGAGCTCGGATTTCCCGACGAGAACGCTCTCACCGATGGAAGGCGATTCGCAGAGCTGCCGCCCGAAACCCGCCAGAGAATCCTTGCCGAGCACGAAGAGCCCGTTGACCTGCCGAGGACAGAGCCCCGCAACAAGGAACGCAGAGCCAAGGCGGTTCGTGAGGAAGCCGGCAATGCCCCGCGGCGCACCACTGAAAGGCGCCCAAGGGCTGTTTCAGTCAACCGCGACGCGATCAAGAGAGAGAAGTCCAGCCCTTATCTTCGGGACCAGTACACCAACGACGATGGTGTGACCATCTGCCAGGCATGCATGGACGCTCTGCCGTTCAAACTTGCCGATGGCAGCTATTACTTAGAGGCGGTGGAGTTCCTCTCGGATTTGGAGCGACACTACCATCAGAACTACCTTGCACTATGCCCAAACCATGCAGCGATGTTCATGTACGCCAACGCTTCGAGGAGCGAGATGAAAGACAGATTCCTCGCGCTGGAAGGCAGTGAATTGGAGTTGACCCTCGCCGATCGAGCGGTCACTCTCTACTTCACCGATACGCACATCCAAGACCTCAACATCGTCATCGAAGTCGACGATCAAGGCTGATCATGCTCCCTATGGACTCCTGTTGGATTCCGCTGCGGGCTCGCGTCTGAGGGCCGAGTCGACTTCACCGCTGACTGCGCCCGTCAAGGCAGGAGAGAGTTCGTGGCGTCCTTTGGAATCACCTATCTGTCGAAGCAGGCACTGCGCGACGCACGACGCTTCATGCACGCCGACCAAGCGGGGGTACGTGACGAGATCGGCTTCCTCGCCCTTCATCAGCGGTATGCTGATCGCTTCTTCCCGGGCACTTCAGTACTGCACACACGGCTCAGATATGTCTTGTTCGTCTCGTGGATCTATGCCGATGCGCGCAACTCGCGATCCCACCAGCGCGCTGCGAATCAAGCAATCGTAAACGGTGAGCGCAAGCTGACCAGACGCCTTCTCGGGCAGCGCGGTGTCATTGGGGGACAAGTCTATCCTGAACCCTTGGACCAACCACCGAGCTACATCTACTGGTCAGCCCTCCAGGCTTGGGGCCTGCTGCGACAATCGGATTTGCGTGGCCGCTGGTCGCGCAAGCGTGTCGAGAGCCTCCTCGCCGTACCGACTGCCGGGAGACTGACCGACGATGACAACTTGCCGATCGACCAGCAGGACTGGCCCTTTGCCGCTTGTCCCGAGCCGCCTCGCAACTGGCACGGCGACGGAACTCTATCCTTCGATCTTCTTCGGCGCGAACAAACCTATCTCGCGAAACGATTGCGATCCGTTGAATCCCCGTCGGCGCCAGGGAGACCTTCCCTCCTTGCACTTTTGGTTGGCAAGCCACTCGATGCGGTAGATCATGCCTGGAGCACCGAAGTTATCGGCAGCGCACAACACGAACAGGCCGCGCTGCGGCGTGCGGGCCACGCGGCGGCACTTGCCGCCATAGGCAGGGCCATATATGCAGCGCAAGTTGAAACGCTAAAGGACGAAGCTGACGGTCGCGAGTGCTCCGACTTCCAGCGAGCCGCGCTCACTGGTGTTGTCGCCAACTGGAGTGCCGAGGCGGCGAAGCTCGATTGGAGCAGTTTCGAAGCAGACATTGGTGTCCTCTCGACCCCAATCTCCGATGCCCTCAGTGAAACACTCAGCTGGATACGCCGCGGAGTCGAGGATCCGATGGAGATAGAGCCGGCGTATCGCCGCTCCGAAGAATCGCGAAAGGGTCGTCGAGCGCGGTTGTCACGGACCCTGGACGGGATCGACCGCCGCGCCGAATGGGACAATGAAGGGCATGGCATTGCCGAGCCACTTCACTATCGGTGGAATAATGTGAAGCGCTTGCTTCGTGACCTAGAAGGCGTGCGCTGAATGTCGAAAGGATTTGCCGGTCAGCCTTATCTCGATCAACTAAGGCCTGATCGAGGCTGGTGCGTCCGTGTTGCGTTCCTGACTGCCTATTCTGCCGATCCGGTCGCAATCGGCGCAGCCCTGCTCGCAATGACCGGCCGCAACAACGACACCGGCACTGGAAATGCAGCAGACTTTGCCGAGAGCGTAGAGCGGATGCGTGAATGCCTTCGAGTAATCGTGCAACGTGGCCGGCTGCAACGGCCTACGACGTTGCCCAAGATCGTTGGTGTGCTGGATCAATTCGTTGTCGAACAAGACTATGACGAGAGCAAGCAGAGTTGGCACCCCAAACTTGCGCTGATCGGCTATGAAGGTCCTTCCGGAGAGCGGAGTTGGCGGCTCTGGATTGGAAGCCGAAACCTTACCCATAGTCGTGATCTCGACTTAGGACTAGTGATTGACGGTGTGACACGACGTCGAAAAGGAGCGCGTGCGTTAGCCGACATTATCACTGTAGGTCGCCAACTGGCTGAGCTCGCTCAGCTTTCCGCGTTCCCCCCTGATGTCATTGCCCGTGATCTTGACGGGATCGTCTGGAGCGCTCCCGATGATATCCGCATCAACAGTTTGAAATTGCACCAAGCTGGCTCTACGCCCGCTTCGCCACCGCCAAACGGACCAACAGACCGGTTTGTTGTTCTGAGTCCTTTCCTTGACAATGCTTACGTGAAGGAAATGGCCAACTGGGGTGAAGCCGCAACCGATCGGACTCTGGTCACGACCCTCCAGGCCGTCAGGGGACTTGGCCTTAATGCTAAGCGCATGCTTCGAGCGTTCCGGATCCTTGCGCTGGCACCGCCCCTCGCCGAGAGCAATGAACCCCCCGCATTGGATGGAGGCGTCGTTTCTGACCCCACAACGGGGCGTGGTGGCGCAGCGATTGATGACGGTGAGGCGGAACCGCCGCCAGTGAGCCTTCATGCCAAGCTATTTGCGTTCTGGCAGAAGGACCGCCTACTCGTTGTCACCGGTAGCGCAAACGCAACCGACCGTGCGTGGTCAGGTCGCAACGCAGAGGCGATCGTTCGTTTTTCGGGTGGCCCGCGGTTCACCAGCGACATCGACGCCCTGGTCGGCTCAACGACGCCCATTCCCCGGGAGCTATTGGAGGAGAAACCGCCAGCGGCCGAGGAAGATGCGGTCGAACTTCTGAATCGCTGCCGTTGCCGCCTAGCCGCACATTGGCCTCTCACAATCCAACGTACCTGTGAACGGTTCGTGCTGCACGCCAGCGCGCCGCCATCGCTCGATGAATCCGGGATCCGACTTGAAGCCGGACTTGCGACTTCCACTTTGCATAGCTGGCCCGCAAGTTCTCGTGTACTCGATCTCGGCGAAATCCCGTTTGCGTACCAAACAGACTTCGTCCAGCTAAGACTTTGTCTCGATCACGAAAGCTGCGGTTGGCTCCAGCGAGTTTCGGTCGAGCCGCCCATTGCTCCTGAGCGAGACCGTGCTGCCATCGGGCGATTTCTTGGACCTCGTGGCCTTTTTGCATGGATGCGCACCATGCTCAGTGGCGATGTTGATCCGCCGGATCCCCGCCCTTGGGAGACCCTCGACAACGACGATCCGAGACCATTCCGCAGCCAACTCGACCTCGAGACGTTCACACTTGAGGATATTCTCACTTCTTGGGCTCGTGAGCCGGCGTTGTTTCGTCGTGCCGACGCGCGGTTCGAGGCCTACGTCGCCGCAATTCTAGAGCATCATCACACACTCACCAATGAGGATCGTGAGGCGCTCGAAAAGTTGCGGGCAATATGGCGTGCGGCACGCGATGTTTTGATCGACAGGTCGGCGCCATGAGACCATTCCCGTTTCAGCAAGCGACCGTTGACGCAGCGGTCGACCAGCTCCAAGGGAAGGGGAAAAAGCGATTCCTTGTCGCAGATGAAGTCGGACTCGGCAAGACTGTGGTCGCACGCGAGGTGATTCGCAAGCTCTCAGGGGGCGGCTCCAAGAGATTTACCATCTACTACGTGACGAGCAACACCAAGGTCTCTGATCAAAACGCTAGAAGGTTAGTCGACTTCTTGGTCGATCCCAGCCAAGCGGTCTCCCGAGTTGACAGGTTGGCACTAACCCCATCGGAAAGACCGAACATAGCGTTGCGCCTTCATCCGTTCTCGCCAACTACTTCGTTTGCACCGCTCACCGCACGGCCTCAGACCGGCAAGGCAGGAGAGAGAGCTTTTGTCTCCTGGCTGCTCCATCGTTGCTACCGGGGAATTCTCGAAGAACTACCCGAAGGCCTGCTGCGACAACGTGCCAAATCGGGTTGGGAGAAGGCCGTCTATCGTGCCTGCCCGAGGGCGATGAAGGTCTCAATCAGGTTTGTCAGTGCCTATCGAAGCAAGCTCGTCTTGGAATTTGGCCATAACGCACGTAAGCGTATCGTCGAAGCTGCGGAGCAGCCTGAGAACTGGCTCGGGGTTCTTTCCCGGCTGCGTCGCTCCCTCGCCGAAGCATGCCTCCTCGCGCGGCCGCCCGACCTCGTCGTTTTCGACGAGTTTCAACGCTACCGGGAATTGCTCGCTCCCGCCAAGGAAGACCGATTGGCGCGAGCACTGCTCAATGGCGAGAATGGTCGCCGGCCTGCGGTTCTGCTCCTCTCGGCAACACCCTATCGGCTGTTCAGTGAAAGTTGGGAGATTTCCGGCGGAGCACAGCCTCATGAGGAGTTGTTTAGCATCATCGAGTTTCTTGGAGGGCCAGCGGTACGAAACAATACTGAAAGCCTATTTCGCCATTTTGGCTCGATTCTGCGCCGCATCGGCGAGACTTCCGGCCAGCCACTTGACAGCTCCCTTATCGAGACGGCGAAAGACGTTCGCACACAAATCGAGGCAAAGCTACGTCCGTTGATTGCGCGTACCGAACGTCATGGAAATGGCTACGACCATGGATCGGGAACGCGCCTCCCTGAGCACACCGTCGAGTCGGTTGACTTGAGAGTTTTCCGACACTTCGCCAGTGCGGTGTCGCCGAAGTTTCGTATTGCGGCCGTCCCCTACTGGCTTTCAGTTCCTCTTCCTGCCCAAGCACTAGGTAGCCGATACAGGATTTCCAAGGGCGTAGAGTTCGAGCCACATCATTCCGTGCCGGCGATCAGGCGGACGAGACGGGGGCGGAGACCCAGGGATGGATGGGGCAGTTCCAAGTTGCGAGCGCTGCTCAAGGTGTTGCCGCTCGACCAGTTGGCCCTGCCGTGGGTGGCGCCATCGCTGGAATGGTGGCCGCTTGGTGGCGCTTGGCGCGGCGCACCGTCGCCCAAGCTCTTGATGTTCAGCCGCTTTCGAGCAACACCACAGAGTGTCGCCGGGCTGGTGAGTCTTGAGGTCGAGAGTCGTTATGCTCGCAAGGAGGGCGATTCGTACAACAAGGCGTGGAAACGCCGGAAACTCCAGGCCAGGGCGAATGGCGCCTCAACGCTTACACTATTTCACCCGTCCAAATTCCTCATCGAAGCAACGGATCCATTGAAGGGGCACCACGCCACAAGAGCGCAGGCGCACGCGACCGTCAAGCGGCAGCTAGTCATTCGATTGAAGCAACTCGGAATCGCACACCGGCCGCCTCGGAGAGCAGAGTCTGCTCGTCGCAAGCCACTCTGGCAGGTACTAGCCGCGATCGAGAAGACGAATGGTACATTTGATGACAATCTATCCGCTTGGAGAGTTCTCTCTGACGACGAAGGCGTCGTTTCTACCTTGCTCGACAGATGCGCTGAGGTTCAGCCACTCGAGTGGATCAGTAAGCGTGAGCTCGACGATCTGGCCTCTATGGCGCTAGGTGGTCCAGGAATCGTCGCCGGACGAGCATGGCTTCGTCATTACAACAGTGCACTCGATTCCGCTGGACTCGCCACACTCACCCGATTCTGCTGGGTTCGGCTCCGAAACTATCTCGACAACCCCGTGTTCTGGCGTCGACTGAGAGCTGACAAGCCTACCGCTGCCCTACAAGCAGCCGTGATTGATGGCGGTCTTGAGAGTCTGCTCGACGAGCAATTCTGGCTTGCGCGGACTCGCGTCCCTCCGCACGCCCTACTTAGTGACCTTCACGACGCGCTCGGCGCCACAGCTGGTTGGTTCGTCTTCAAGGATCTCCCCGCTGGTCCGAGCGGCGTTCGCGTTCGTTGTCATGCCGCAGTTCCTTTCGGAGGCACCGATTCCGGCGAGGACCCCTTGGCAGGTGACGATAACACCCGACCTGCGCGCTCGCATGAACTGCGCCAAGCATTCAATGCACCATTCTGGCCGCACCTCTTGGCGACGACTTCGGTCGGCCAAGAAGGATTGGACTTCCACAACTGGTGCCAGAAGATTGTTCATTGGGATCTTCCGTCTAACCCGGTTGACCTAGAACAGCGTGAAGGTCGGATTTCACGGTTCGGCGGACTAGCCGTTCGCCGCCCGCTAGCCCGGCTGGTTGGCCCTTGTGCGCTTGCCGACACGGCGCGCGCCGGCGGATCGCCCTGGTGCCATCTTGAACAGCACGCTCGAATGAGCCATAGCGATGATGCAGGTCTCAGCCCATGGTGGCTACTTCAGAATGCAGCAATCGAACGCTATGCATTCAGCCTACCACAGAGTCGTGACGTCGCCAGGTTTCATCGTCTGCGACGCCAGCGGCTGCTGTACCGGGTTGTGCTAGGCCAACCCGACCAAGAGGACCTAGTCGACCTACTTGCAAGCGGGGATGAGGAGCGGACGAGAGTGGTCGCGGCCCTGACTCTCAACCTCTCGCCCTATCAAGCAGCACAGTGTGCATCATCCGCACCAGCGCGATCAGGTGTTGTGTGCGAATAACGCTACGCCACCACCCCATTGTCAGTAGTGACTGAAGCACGCCGCGAGTGAAGACGTCGTGTTCGTAGTCTCCGGCACGACCTCGCGTTCGTCCTAGGTCGACCGGACCCCGTAGTTGGTCACATTCGTGTCTGTCGACGCCCATTGCAAGAATGAGTCGAACACCGGAAAATTTCCTCGCTTAAGATTTTTGCTATTCTTGCCGATATTTTGATATGCGTCTTGAACACTTCGAATGTGTTGTTGCGACAAAAAGCTCCCAAGCTTTTGACCCACGGTCCTGGCCCCCGGAATGCCTGACTGTCAGATCATTGCAGCCGCTTGAAGTTGGCTTGTAGGCAAGTTGAACTACGAGCACATCCCTATGGCTGACTCTCGTTGAGTTAAGTACGGCATCAATATTCGATACCTGTTCCGCTGGAAGTGTCGCCTCCATTTGCTCTCGAGCCCTGCCACGGCCCGACTCCTCAAGGTGCTGCCTCAAGCGACAAGCGACCAACTCGAATGGGCCTCCATTGTCAGATTCCATGGTAATCCCCCTTGCCTCGTCGAATCTCCGACTTCAATGCCTCTAGTGTTTTGTCAACTGTGATGCTTAGGTGAGGCTGAGCCACTTCTACTCGACACATCTCAGTTAATAGAATTTTTGTGCAAAACATATTTTGTCGAAATGAACCTTGAGGCAATGTTTGCGTTAACTGAAATGAACTGCCTTATTCTTTCAGCATAGGGCGGGATTTTGATTCGGGACTGTCTTCAACACCTGGTCAGCGATTCGCTTCATCTGCGCGACGGTGTCGCCAATGACCCTAACTCTCTCGACACCGGTCTTGAGGCGGATGGGAACATATAGCCCGTCGTCACGAGTCCTCACATCGCTGTAGAGTTCGGGGAGTCTCTCGAAGTGTCTGCGCGCAACACCTGTGTTTGTGCGGAATCTCCACCACAAAGGGGATATACCCTCATCACGCCATGCTCTGAGGTCGATCCCAAGCCATGACTCGAATCTACCGTCTGCGTGAATGTTAAGAAACTTGCCAGCGTAGTGATAAGTGTTGCTCACTCTCAATCCTTCAGTATCGGCGGCCCCGGCGTGTACGAGTTCATTGATGATGTCGTCGATCAGTTCAACGTAGTTGATCAAGCGGCGGGCAGTCTCCTGATTCGTGACCTCATCAGCGCGGAGGGGCAGGAACGCTGCTGAATCCATCCGGCCCGTCAGCCCCTGCAATTGGAGGATATCGTTCTTGACGGTGTCATGCCCTGACGTGCTGGCTGCGTACAGCAGTCGCTCCAGGACGATTCTCCAGCTGACGATTAGCATGGCCTTGCGGTCGACGCAGGCACTCTTCACGGAGCCTTTGTCGGAAGTATCGGCCCATTCGAGTCCCTCCTGTCGACACCGCTCCCTGATCGAGAGCTCCCCGCAGCACACCCGGGCCGCACTGGCGCGCGCCTTCTGCCGCGCCATCGGCTGGGTCGGGTCCGACGGCAGGTTCAGGGACATGATGGCGCGCCTGACCATGCTGAGCATGCACCGCGACGGCATCATCACGCTGCCGCCGCCGCGCCGCGCGCCGCGGCGGCTGCGCGATCCGCTGCCCGGTCCCGAGACGGAGCCGCCGCAGATGCCCATGCCGCGGACGCTGGACGCGGTGCGCCCGATCCGTCTCTCGCAGGTCACCGGGGCCGGCGGCGAGGCCAGCCGCCTGTGGAACGCCTTCGTCGCCCGCTGGCACTACCTCGGCTACACGCCCCTCGTCGGCGCCCAGATGCGCTACGCCGTCACCGACCGTGACGGCCGGCCGCTGGCCATGCTCGGCTTCCAGGCCGCCGCCTGGAAGACCGCGCCCGCGACGCCTTCATCGGCTGGTCGCCGCAAGCCCGCGAGCGCAACCTGCCGCGCGTCGTCGACAACTCCAGGTTCCTCATCATGCCCTGGGTCACCATCCCCAACCTCGCCTCCCACATCCTCGCCCAGGTCCGGCGCCGGCTGCCGCAGGACTGGCACGACCGCTACCGCATCACGCCGGTGCTCATGGAGACCTTCGTCGAGACCCCGCGCTTCACCGGAACCGTGTACCAGGCCTCCGGATGGACCCGGGTCGGCACCACCCTGGGACGCGGCAAGTACGACACCAGGAATGAATGGGCCAAACCCAGGAAGGACATCTGGCTCATCCCGCTGCGCAAGGACTGGAAGCGCACACTCAACCGCTGACACCCGGCCGATCCTCAAGCCCGAGCACCCGAAGCTCGCATGACCGTTACGGCAACGTCGTCACAACAAAAAACAGGGCGTCACGCCTTCACCGAACGATTACGTGTTCCGCGACCGCCGGCATGCCTTCCTGGTCGAACTGAAGACCGACATGGGCTCGCTTCGGGATGTCCAGGAGGATTACCTTAAGCGGGCGGTTGAGAGAGGCATGGCCGCATTGCTCTGCGACATCAGGTCGATGGCGAAGGCGAAGAGCCTCCAGGCGCGCCGCAAGTACTTCCACCTTCTCAAGGACGTCGCCGCGCTGGACCTGATGACCCTGCCCGCGGAGCTCGAAGACAGGATCTACCGTTCTCCGCAAGGCGTGTACGAGTGCATCGACCGCATCGAGATCCCATCCGCGCTCCCCGATATCGAGGTGATCCACGTTCTCCCGAAGACAAAGCAGAAGATGGACTGCATCGACTTCGAGAGTTTCGCGGCCGTCGTCGAGGATCGGGGGACGATGGGCAATCGCTTCGCGGCGTCCCTGCGAAGTTGGTCCGACATCAAGGCCGGAGACAGATGGCCCGATAACGCCGGGTAGCGCGAACTTCGCCCGCTCCTGAAACGCCCCTGCGGGAGTGTGCAGGGTGCGGCCGCTTCAGAGCCGGACGCCGGTAAACCGCCCTTGCAAGGAGGATACGCTTGCCCGTACCGCCTCCCTTGCGCAAACTGTTCCACCCATGGAGGGTTCGATCGTGCCGCCGCCACGCCGCCGGGCAATGCACCGGCGCAAGTCCGACAACCAGAAACGGCGCCTCCTGAAAGAACCGGGCGAGGACCTCGTGCGCGGCAATGCTGGACACCGCGCGGTATCGGGGAAGTTCGAAGCACAAGCTGCACCACCACTTGTACGATCTTCCGCCGTTCAGCGGATACAGGGGCGCTGCTGACATCGACCCCACGAGGATGGACGAGATCCCAGCACTTGTCAGGCGCGGCATCCGCGCCGGCCTCATCGGACACACCGGGCGCATCTTCTGGACCGTGGCCGACGACGTCTGGATCTTCGAGGCCCGCCAGACCAATCGCGACACCGCAGAGTTCCACGGCTACCCAGTTCTTGACACAGGGACCATCGCGCGTGCGGTGTTCAACCGGTTTTCCGGCCGGGCTGCCGAACACGGTACGCCGGAGGACCGTTCCGCAAGCGACTCCTGCCGGCTCCGATAATGGCCGAGCTCCAGATTCTCATCGAGATGTCTGCCGCGTGCGACCCGTCCGGACCCTTTCAACCAGACACTCTTGACTCCGGCTGTTTCAGCATATCGAGTTCTCGCATCATTCGGTAGTTTTCGACGAAAGTGAGGAGGATTTTGTAGCCCTGCCACAGTTTCTCTGTTCCCGGCAGGGGCTGGCGCTTTCTGGGAATGAAGCCTGCCATGCGTGCCACCTCGATGGCGAAGGCTTCGATGGTCGGTTCGCTGTCGGGAGGCGCACGTTGTTTGCGCTGCCTGCCGGCCTTGTAGATGTTCAGGACGGTGATCTCGTCGCGGTGGACGACGCGGCTTGCCGGCGTCTCGGGCTCGCTTCGGGCGAGGCGCTCGACGGTCATGACGCGGCATGCGGTGATGGCGTCGAAGGCCAGGCACTTCCGCAGGTCGTCGGCCTGGTCGAGGCGGCGGTCCTCGATCCGTGTGCCGACCTTGAGGGCCCTGAAGTACTCTTCGATGAGCCAGCGCCTCTCGTAGAAGGAGACGGTCTTCAGGGCATCGGCGGCACATGCGTCGCCTTCGCTGGTGAGCAGCATCCAGTCGAGGGGCTCCCGCTCCGCCGGCGGAGCGGGTTCCGTGACGTGCACGGCCATCATCGACAGCGGCGGCGTCGCCCGAGGCTTCCTGCCCGGCGGCACAAGGTCGACCATGGCGGCGCGGACCTCGAGGCGGACGCCCTTGCGCGCCTTGCGGCGTCGCGGGCCTCCGCAGGCTGCGATGTCGATCCGCTTCACGGCAAGGCACGGCTCGTCGGCCATGTGCTCCCACAGCTCCCGCGGCCCCGTTGCGGTGACCACGCGGCGCCGTGTCGAGCGGCTGGCGCGGACCAGCAGACCGACCTCGTGCGAGGCGCCCTTCTCCAGCAGGTCCCAGGCGTCGCCTTCACGGTCGCAGATCACCAGCACCCGTGTCGCGGGACAGGCCGCGGCCAGCTCCGCCGCCCTGTCGTAGCCGTCCAGCCAGCGGCGGCTCTCCCTGTCGTCTGGCTCGAGACCCGGCGGCACGCGGAAGCCGGCATCGAGATGGAACAGGCCCAGGGCACAGCCGCCTTCGGTGAAGGCGACCCCGGCATGGGCCGCCATGCCGAGGGTGCCCGAACCGCCGCCGCCGATGTCGACGAGATCCTCGGTCGCCTCCAGGCCGTTGTAGTCAAGGAACGTCGTGTCCTGGACGGCAAGGATCAGGCGCTGCGGGCGGCAGCGCTCCACCATCGCCTCCTGATGCCCCTCGAGGATGTGATCCATCGTCACCTTCGGGTTCGACAACAGGCGCCAGGCCGCCCTCTGCTCCGCCTCGCCGGGGAAGATCACCGGCAGGACCTCTCCGGGACGATCGTTCCACGCGCGGCCCATGGTGACAATGCGCTCGCGGATGCGCGCGTCGCTGTGGCTGCTGCGGCCGTACTCGCGGCGCGCCCAGTCGGTCTCGCCGTCGCCGGCCAGGGGCTGAGCCTGGCCCATGACACGCTCGGGCTCGCGGCACAGCACCTGCCGCCAGTCGGGCGCCAGGGGCTTCATCCACACGCTGCGCCGCACGCCCGGGCCGTCGGCCCCGGGAGGCGTGCCCGATGTCGCTTCCGCACAGCGCTGCCAGCCCGCCGCCCGGTAGCTCGTGCCGGCGTGCCCGGGACCCACATAGGTGTAGGCCAGAACCGGCGTTGTGCCGTACTTCGCGTGCCAATCCGTGGCCAGCCGTGCGCAGGCCAGGGCCAGGGCATGGGAGGCCAGTCCCTTGACCGTCACCGAAGGCAGCACCAGGAAGCGGTCGTTGTTCACCACCTCGCCGAGATGGGCGTCGCGGGCCCCCTGGGACCAGCCGATGAAGCGGTCGCGCGCCTTCTGGTGCCAGCCGGCCGCCGAGAACACCAGGCCGCCGAGGCGGCCGTGGACAGACGAGGTGATCCAGTAGCTCACCCGGGCCCCGGGACAGCGGGCCTCGCCCTCGGGATGCCAGGTCGCCATCATCGAGCGCGCACGGCGCTTGTCCGCGCCGTCGGCCACCGGCTCCACGGTCACCTCGCCGAGGTCCTTCAGGGCACACTCCAGCGGCTTGTCGGGATAGTCCCGCTCCACGATGCCGGTGTTGAGGGCATGAGGCCGCGGTGCCGGAAGAGTCAGATCGAGCGCCGAAGCCAGACCGGGCAGGGCCGCACGCGCCGAGGCAAGGCACAGGGCGCCCTTGGGGTTGCGCCAGTCCTCGCGCTCGCACAAGCCCCGCGCCAGGGACGAGCGCGTGCTGCCGTCGGCCTTGACCGCCGCCTTCAGCCAGTCAATCGTCGCCGCCGCCAGATGTCGAGTGCCGATCCTCATGGGCCATGATGTACGGCCTCATGAACAAGGAGTCAACCGTGTCCGGATGAAAGGTCCGGACCGGGCAGACTCTCCATTCGTCTCGGCGAGTCCTATCTCACCCGGCTGGTTCGCAGGGGCAGCCATGAGCCCGACAACTGTCTCGAGGTGCCGCCCGTCCCGCTCGCATTCTGGTTCGTCGACAACTGGTGGCGCATTCGTTCGGAGCCTCCTCCCCATCGCGACCTCGACGCCGAGTGGCGCCTTGCCCACCACCTTTCGTCCGTCGGGGGTGGATACCATTGGCCGAATGTCTCGATCTGGGGTGAGGGCTCGCGTTCGGCATCGCCGTACACGCCGATGCCGGCAACCTTCAGCCTTCCCTGAAGTTCGTCGCGCCGCCTCGCCTCGACTACATTCCCTCCTCGACTGTCGAAGAGGCCATCGACAGGTTCCTCCACGATGTCCTGACGCACATCGGCACCAACTGCGATGGTCTCGACGCCCAGTACCGGCGATTGTGTTCGGAGCGCGCCGATCCCGGGGTCGCCGCCTGGCGCACCCTTGAAGCCATGCTCGGCTTCGATCCCGACGATGCCCCCGAGGACCTGGTCGGCGGCCTCGAAGCGCGCACGGACCGCTACGGCGCCGAACCTCTCCAGGAGGCGGCGCTCGCCCACCAGGGCGCGCGCGCATCCGCCGTGCTCGACGGCTGCATCGAAGCCACCGAACTCTCGAGTGTCATCGTGCGTGCGCCGTTTGCGGTCGACGATGTTCGGATAGACCGGTCATCGCTGCAGCCGCCCTGGTTGCTCGCCGTCAATGCCGCCGACAGCCTGCGCCGTCGGCTGGGCGTGCCGCCGGGACCACTGCGCAACACCCGCCTCAGCGAGATTGTCGGCATCAATGTCGATCGCCTGAAAACCAGGCGAGGGGCGGGCTTCGACATTCCCTACGCTCTGCGCCTGCGCGACGACGCCGACCGTGCCAGCCGGCTCGCCCTGGTCCCACTCGCGGCGATTCGAACTCAGCCGGAGCCTCGGCGATATCATCTGGTCAGGCAACGACGCGCTTGGCCCGTTGTCCGCCGCGAAGTCAGGACGCCAGAAGTTCCAGCGGGCCTTCGCGCAGGCGTTCCTGTGCCCGTTCGCCGACCTTCAGGCGTACATCGATACCGAGGAGCCGGGAGAGGACGACATCCACGCCGCGGCCCGGCACTTTCACGTCTCCGAACGCCTGATCCTGGCCACCCTCCACAACAACCATGTCATCGGCCAGGCATCCTTCGAGCAGATGGTGGACGCCGCATAGGCCACGCCCGGCCGGTATCCTGCGGACTGGCAGATGTGAGCGGTAGTTGCGCGGCCGATTCCGGCACGCTCATGGAGAGGCAGCGCCGCGTCATCGTCGAACAGCCCGCCGTTGAACCATGCCACCGCCTCGAAACCGACGTCGCCGCCGGTGGCCATCGCGCCGAAGAGCCGCGAAGCGTATTCCACGAACCTGTCAGGATCGCTCCGGGTCCGTTCCAGCATCCGGGTGAACATGTTTGCGGGTAGCAGGCCCACATCCTCGGCGAACATGCAGAACACCAGCAGGTTCACGAAATGCGCCACCGCCTGCGGGTCGCAGTCACGGTCGCGCAAGCCCTGGGCAGGCTCCGCGAAGGTCGCTGCCGCGCGTTCCGTCACCGCCTGCCGCGTCTCCCCGGGCCGCAGCCGCTCCGGATCCGACATCGCCCACTTGAGCTTGTCGCGGGTTGCGCCATCCGCGAGCTCATCGAGCGTGAACTCGTGTGTGGCGCTGATGCAGTTGGTCCAGTTGGTGCGGATGCGGAACCGCGCCATGTCCGAGACGATCGGCAACGGCGGGTTCTCCAGGGCGAGCGCGTACTGCCCGGCCCTGCTGGATGCCTGCGGCTTCCATCCGGTGCCGACGCGGGGCAGGTGCAAACTCGTGCAGGATCCGTACAGCAAGGTGATCCAGGTCATCCGTCCTCCGCCACGCTCGTCGATCCCCTTGAGCTGAAACGTCTCGCGCTTCGTCGCCTCCCTGCTCAGCATCGAGGAGGAAGAGGGGCTGTTTTCGCAGATGATCGTCGAACTGCGTCACCGCCTGATGGACCTCCTTCCCGGCTTCGGCGCCCATCTGGGCTGCGACGGCACCGCGATCCCGAGCAAGTCGACGGGAACGGTCTCTTCGACAACAGGCGAGACCTCGTACAAGGACGCGGACTGGGGCAAGCACGAGACCAAAGGCGTGACCGCCGAGGGCAAGGTCTGGACCAAGGTCAAGAGCTGGTTCGGCTACTCCCTTCACCTACCCAGTATGAGACCCCCGTGGTGGCGGCGGTGACGAAAGCCTCGGTCTCGGAGGTGAAGACCCTTGAGGCGATGCTGCCGGAGATGTTCGAGGAAAGTCCTGACCTGGCCTTGCGCTGCAAGGAACTGAGCGCCGACCGGGGCTACGACAGCGGGCCTCTCAAGAAAGCCTTGTGGGACACCTGGCAGATCCGTCCGATCATCGACACACGTGAGATGTGGCGCGACGAGAAGGCCGAGCCCGGCCCCTCCACGCGGACAAGGCCGACACCATCGTCCACACGGAACGCGGCGAGGTCCGCTGCATCTGTCCCGATACCGGCATCGAGCACGGTCTCGTCTTCCACGGCTTCGGGGCCGACAGGGGAACGCTGAAGTATCGGTGTCCCGTAGCGACCTACGGCTTCACCTGCCAGGGCCGGACGTCCTGCACGGCCGCCGACGACTGTCAGACAAACGGCTACGGCCGCATCGTCCGCGTTCCCCTCGAGACCGACCGCCGCATCTTCACCCCGAGGCCGCGCAGCTCGCTCACCTGGCAGCGCTGCTACCGCTCACGCTCGGCGCTCGAGAGGATCAACGTCCGTCTCGATCAAAGCTTCGGCTTCGAGCACCACCACATCCGCGGCTTGAGCCGGATGACAGCCCGGGTCAACTTCGTCCTGGCCGTCATGGTGGCGCTGGCTTGCGCCAGCGTCGAGGAACGGCAGCCTCACCTGATGCGCAGCCTCGTGCGCACGGGAGCCCCGCCCGACACCGGCTGATCAAGGACGCTACACCCGTCCGGCTTCCGCACGTCTGGACACCGACGCCGGACCTCAACAGCGCCCGAAATCCGCGGCCGCACCGCCAATCCGGCCGGCCGACGCCGGTTCAAGGGCTGGTGGGGAGGCATCAAAGGGGCCGCGCGGGTTGGACTCATGCCGCACGGCACCAACATCGCCACAGCGCCAAGGTCTCCGTGGGGAATGAATCTTGACTCGATGGTACGTAATGTTATAACGTTGCATCAGCAGGCACGGAGACATCCGTACTCAACATCTTTGGCGCATGCACGGAAGTTCACGCTCGGAGGAACATTGATGCCCAAGTTCACCGCAATCTGGCGGGCCGCTGCGATCGGAATCGCGGTCTCTTTCGCCACCACAAGCGCCCAGGCGCAGGAGTTCGGGACGGCGCCCACGGCGGAGGAACTGGCCCAGCAGATCGACGCGCTGAAGGAGGACTACGAAACGCGCATCGCGGCGCTGGAGGCGCAACTCGCCGCCATGGAAGCCCAGGGCCAGGCGGACGAGCAACAGGACGCTCCGGCCCCGCGGCCCGTCGCCGACAACAGCTTCAATCCGGCGATCGGCGTCGTCCTCAACGCCATGTTCGCGGACCTTTCCGAGAATGAGGTGGGACTTCCCGGCTTTCAGCTCGGCCATGAGTCCGAGCGCCCGGAAAAGGGCTTCTCGCTCGGCCACAGCGAAGTGACGATGTCAGGCAATGTCGACGACAAGTTCCGTGGAGCTCTCACGCTCGGCCTTGGTGCCCATGGCAGCGAGACAGAGCTCGAGCTTGAGGAGGCCTATGTCCAGACCCTGGCCGGTTCGGGTCTGCCTGACGGTACGCGGCTCAAGGCGGGCCGGGCGCTCTGGACCTTCGGCTACCTGAACGAACATCACGCCCATGGCGACGATTTCGCCGACCGCCCGCTGCCCTACCGTGCATTCCTGGACGGCGCCTACAACGATGACGGGCTGGAGTTGTCCGTCGTGCTTCCGGGCGACCTCTACAAGGAGGTCGGCGGCGGCCTTTTCCGCGGCGGCGACACGCCCTTCGGCGGCTCCGAGTCCGGCCGCGAAGCCTGGTCCGCCTATGCGCGCATTGGCGGCGATGTCGGCCGCGATTCGGCGCTGCGGCTCGGGGCTTACATCCTCGACGGCGCAGCCCATGGCCGAAGCGGCGGCGCGCATGCGCATGGCGACGAGCACGGGCATGATGAGGAGCACGACGAACACGCTGGAAACGGTCATAACGGCGAGGGCGGACATCACGATGACGATGAGGAGCATGCCCATGATGCCTTCTTCTCCGAAGGGACGTTCACGGGCGACACGCGGCTCTTGGGCGTCGATCTCCGCTACACCTGGGCGCCGACGGGTAATGCGCGGGACAGCGAGCTGATCCTTCAGGGCGAGTACTTCCGCCGCATCGAGGCGGGTGACTACACGCTGGAAGAGCTGGAATGCGAGGAGTCGGAGGTGGACGGTACAGAACACCATCACGAAGTCTGCGAAACGCACTTTGACACCGAGCACCTGAACGGCGATGCCAATGGCTGGTATGCGCAGGCGGTGTACAAGTTCCTGCCCCAGTGGCGGGCCGGCCTCCGCTATGCGCAGCTCTCGCCTCCGAACGATGCGGAGTTGGAAGACGACATCTCGACGATCAGCGCCATGCTGGACTGGACCAACAGCGAGTTCGGGCGCTTCCGGTTCCAGTACAACCGCGAATCCTTCGGCGCGACACACGATGACCAGTTCATCCTTCATTACGTCATGAGCCTCGGCGCCCACGGCGCCCACAGCTTTTGAGCCTCGAGAGTGATGATGAAACGAATGGCGCTGGCGGCCGCGCTCGCGGTCGCATTGCTGTCGCCGGCGACGGCAGACGCAGAAGTTCGGATTCTCGCCTGCGAACCTGAATGGGCGGCGCTTGCTGAGGAAATCGGTGGTGAGGATGTCATCGTGCATTCAGCGACCCACGGCCGGCAGGACGCTCACTACGTACGTGCCCGTCCCAGCCTGATCGCAAAGGTGCGCCGCGCGAAGATACTGTTCTGTTCCGGCGCGGAACTCGAAGTCGGCTGGTTGCCGGTGCTTCTGGAAAGGGGTGCCGGACGGATCGTGCAGCCTGGCCAGCCGGGGCACATCATGGCGGCGGACCATGTCGAGGTGCTGGAACGGCCGGAAGTCGTGGACCGCAGCCTGGGAGACATCCACCCGAGCGGGAATCCGCATGTCCATCTGGACCCGCGCAACATGGCCATTCTTGCCGAGGTGCTGACGGAACGGCTGGAGCGGGTCGATCCGGAGCGTGCGGAGGCCTATCGGCAGCGCCTGGCATCCTTCCAGGCCCGCTGGGCCGACGCCGTGGCCGGCTGGCAGGAGCGCGCGGCGGAACTGCGTGGCATGAAGGTGTTTGTTTATCACAAGGCCTGGACCTATCTGCTGCGCTGGGCAGGGCTGGAACGGGTTGCTGCCCTGGAGCGAGTTTCGGGAGTTCCGCCGTCCGCATCGCATCTCGTCGAGGTTCTCGAGCAGGCGCGGAACAGCGGAGCCAGGGCCATTCTCCGCGCGCCTCACGAGCCCGAAGACGCCTCGGAGTGGCTGTCCGGGAAGACCGGCATCCCGGTGGTGGAGCTACCCTTCACGGTTGGCGGCAGTCCGGAGGTGGATGACCTCTTCTCCTTGTTCGACAGGACGCTGGCCCTGCTCGAGGAGGCCAAGGATCGATCCTGACCTGATCGACATCCTGGCGCCGGGCCTTGTCGTTGGCTTGCTGGTCACGGCGGCCCATGCGCCGCTGGGTATCGAGGTTCTCAGGCGCGGCATCGTGTTCATCGATCTCGCTACCGCCCAGGTTGTCGGGCTCGCCATCATTCTGCTCGACCTCTGGCTGGACGAACCGTCTTGGATCGTGAAGCAGGGGGCGGCTTTCACGGCCGGCGTCGCCATCGCGCTGTTCTTCCGCTGGGTCGAGCGCAAGTCGCCGGACGAACAGGAGGCGGTGATCGGCGGCAGCTTCATCGTCGCCGCTTCGGTGGCCCTGTTGGCGCTTGCCAACGACCCCCACGGCGGCGAGGCGCTTCGCCACGTGCTGTCCGGCCAGATCCTCTTTGTGTCCTGGGGCGATATCGCGGCGTTCCTGCCGATTTACGGCCTCTTCGCCCTGTTCTGGCTGCTCGTGCCCGGCCTTCGTGCAGGCGCCGGTTTCTTCGTCCTGTTCGCCCTGGTCGTCACGGCCTCGATGCAGTTGGTCGGAGTCTATGTCGTGTTCGCCAGCCTCATCCTTCCGGCTCTCGCCGCCCGCGCCGACCGGGGCTATGTCCAATGGCGCGCCTTCGCCAGCGGTGGGGCAGCCGTTGTCGCGGCGATATCGATATCGGCTGCTGCCGACCTCCCTGCCGGTCCTTTCCTCGTGGTGTGCTTCGCTGTGTCGGCGATCGTGATGCGGCTGTTCTATCGAAGGGAAAGGCCGCTGCCGTTCCGCTGACTCCCGGCGGGGCCGCCCTGAAATCGCCAACGTCGCTCTCCGGCGGGTCGAGGCGACATGCCGGAGTTTGGCGCAGTCCAGGCCGCAGCGCGCGGCATGATGCCGGAATCTGCCTTCCGTCCGTGGAGGGATCATCCGTGTTGAATGACGGCTTCAACCTGTGATCCTTCAGCCAGTGTCAATCCGTGGGCTTGGATCGCGAACAAGCGCGAACCGCCGCCGGCGACGCTGAGCGAGCCGCTGGCCGGGATATGTTGGCGATGAAGACGGGACTGGCCGAACTCAAGACGGATATCACCGATCAGATGCAAGCGGGTGAAAGGCGCTTGCATGCCGCCGTCCTGGTCGCTGCCGAGCTGGTCATCGCGGTGCCCAGACATGTTCTCCGACCTGGGTCCCTTCGGCGAGGGTGGAGAGGTGGCGGTCGTAGGCGAACAGCCTGTTGCGCGATCTGCCCGTGAGCTCGCGCACGATGCCTTGATCGGCGAGGGGCTGCATCGCGCAGGCGGCCGGGAAGGAAAGCCCGGTGCGCATACTCGCATGGGGAGCGAAAGGGTCGGCCGTACCTTCAGGCGTCATGCACACGCACGGTCGAGCCGGCACGGCGGCCCGTGTTCCGCTCGATAGCGGTATGGCCTGACGTGAATGTCTCCATGACCCGTACGCCTTCGAGGAATGAAGACGAGCCATTCCTCCCAGTCTGCGGTGCGGCGCACGCGATTGAGCAGGTCGCAGTAATCGCTGCGGTGCTGCTTGAAGTAGAGGCTGAGGTAGAGGAGAGGCTGGCGCAGCACGCCCGCGTTGCAGAGCAGGAGGACGATGAGCAGCCGTCCGATACGACCGTTGCCATCCAGGAAGGGATGGATGGTCTCGAACTGGACATGCGCCGGTCCCGCCGGGATGAGAAAGGGCATCCCGTCATCGCCGTGGAAGAATCTCTCGAGCGCTGCCATGCAATCCGGGACGGCCGCAGGCGGCGGCGGCCTCGACGAGGGTTGCGACTTGCCGCTGTTCTACGGCCTCGCCCTGTCCGGGAGGATCGACGTTGCAGAAGGCATGATACTTCTTGCGTACGGCGAGGTGCTGAGGTTCGTGGACGAGGATACGGTCAGGAAGTTCGCCATGTCGGCCGCAAGATCCACGGCTGGCGGCCGGAGTTTCGCCGAAGGCGTAGCGGGAACGGGCCGGTGGGGTCCCGTCGCCGTGGTTCTTCCCGGTCTCGCTGGCGGTGAATCACGCAACGCGTGTTGCACCGCTGGCAACATTATCGAACCGTATCGAAGGTTCAGCCCGTCGGTTGCCGGCCGGGAGAGGCAAGGTCGCGGGTTCTCTGGGAGTTAAGCCTGGAAGAGCATTCGCTGAGAGAGGATGGCGTCGATCGTTACGCTAGCAAGACAACTCCGGAACCAGTTCCGGGAGAGGCGGCGCAACGGCGTGAAGCATCCGTCAATTCACGCTGGAATCCGCGTTCTCGCCGTACACCTCCACAAGCCGGCGATCGAGGGCGAGAGCCTCATCATGCGCCTCCGTCGCGGCAGTCAGGTCTCCAGCCTCGCGCCTGACATCGCCCATCCGTCCCAGACTGATCGAGAGGTCACGCAGCGACTGCGGCGTCTCGCCGTACACCTCCACAAGCCGGCGCCGAAGGGCGAGAGCCTCCTCATATGCTTCCGTCGCGGCGGCCAGGTCTGTAGCCTCGCGCCTGACATCGCCCATCCGTCCCAGGCTGACCGACAGGTCACGCAGCGACTGCGGCGTCTCGCCGTACGCCTCAACAAGCTCCCGCCGAAGGGTAAGAGCCTCTTCATGCGCCTCTGTTGCCGCGGTCAACTCCCCAGGCACCTTGAGCACTTCGCCCCATCTGACCAAACCGATCGACAGATCACGAAGGGTCTGAGGCGTTCGACCATGATCCGCCACTGCCTCGCGGTAGATACCGATCATCTCTTTCAACTGTTCCCGGGAAACTGCAACATCACCCTCAGCCAACGCAGCAGAACTCGAAGAAAACAACGCTTCAGCCATCAACGTCCCAACCTCACCACGACTTCTCAAAAGATTGACATTTTCCTGTGCGACAACCGCCGCTTCTCTTGCCCTACCTTGCTGTAGCAACTCCTCTGCCAGCAGCAAGCGCAACTGCACCAGCCCGTGCGGATTATGCCCATCCTCTGCCTCAATCTTGCGGGCAACCCGTGCAACTTCTGAAGACAGGAACTCCAATCTTGCGGATCTCTCTGCCGTAAGCGCTTGGTTTTCGTTCCACTCCATTTCGCTGTAACCGGGTATCTCGCTCGGCTGGTGACGCTCCGCAGGACGGCTTGGATGCAAGTCCAATACCAGAGAGCGAATCGACCACAAATCAGGTGCGGCATCCCGAATTCGGGTCTTAATCTCCGCGTCCGCAGCAATAATCAAGGCCCCAGGTACAACACGTCGTATTCGCTCTCGGTGCTCATTGGCTCTGAGCAAAAACTTCTCCCAAGCCTGCCCCCACGTGATGTGATTCCCTCCGCTGCCTCCGGTATGTTCAAAATGCACCGCCTTGAGCCAAATACACTGACTTGGCATGCTCTCCTCTTTCAACAGGTGCCACAACACCGAACCAAGCCCGTGTGGCGATTTCGGTGCTATGACTCTCATGCGTTGAACTCGCGACCGCAGAACTTGGCGGGTACGACGCTCCAGCACCTCCGCCACATTGCGCGTTCTGCAAAACACAAAGCCCAGCCAAAAACCTTCTACCAGCTCGAACTGGCGGCGGAGTTGGCGCCATGCTTCTTCATTGGCCGGGCCAAGGTCCGAGGTATCGCCGCTGTGTCCAACATCGCCGGTCACCATCGCACGAAGCAATCCACTTGGTCGCACAACACGTTCGGCTACTCCCGCCTGGTGTGAGTGTTCACCTGATTGGCTACGTATTCAGATATCAACGGGTGCACGTCGTACCACTCCTCGCCGTTCCGGTAACACAGTGTCAAGTGTGTATCCAGGAACCTCGCCAATACCGGCAGCTGTTCAGTACTCGGCAGCGCCGTCTGATGGGTTCGAGAAATCTCCGCCAGCCATTGCGCATCATCATCGGCGATTGGAAGGAATTCGGTCCGCAGCTGGTCAATTGCCGCCGTAACGGTCTCCTCGGTTACCGGCAGGCTGTTCGCTCGTCGAATAACTTCCGCCAGGAGGCGGAGCAAGTCGCGAAGGTGTCCACCTGAATATCCAATAAGTCTATCCAGTAACGAACGGCAGCCTAGTAGTCTTTGCCAGTCTCCTCTCGCCACCGCAACTCTCTTCATCGCGTCGTAACCCGCATCGTCTAGCTTTAGGGCTGGCAAGACATGTACACCACCTGGCGAATACAGCGCACCAAGATTGTTGTACCGGACCTTGAGATAGGGTGGCACGGTGTAGACAACATGTATGTGAGGCAAATGAAGTTTTTCCGCGTGACTCACGAACAGGGTTTCAACAGAACCCTGCACGTCGGAGGCGTTTACAAGGGTGCCACGAAAATGCTCGATTGAATCGACAAGCAACACCACTTCGTGGGGGGAATCTTCGTTTGCACGCAGATGAGTTACGCAACATTGCAGGTAGTCCCTGACATCCTTGACCAATGCACCAATGTGCCCTGACATATGTTGCTGTAAACGATCTTTGAACGACGGATCGTTCTTTAGATTGGCTTGGATAGATACCGGGCCCGCATCGACATCAATCGCAGCTGATACATCTTCAAATTTTATCCTCTTGAGGAAACTCGAAAGTCGCCCCCAGTAGGTTTGAATGGACGGCTGACTGGCGGCAAGGCCAGAGACAGCGATAGCATCGCTAAATGCTCCGGATATTGCCATCAGAAAGTCGCTGATGTCGACTGGTACGGACAGGTTGATGTAGTCTTCAATGTCACAAAGAAATACTGTGTATCCCCGATCCTCCAAGCGGCGCCTTAGACGAGCAAGTTCCGTGCTTTTGCCGGCACCACGAAACCCGGACAGAAGCTGTACGCTCTCACCGGGCGTCCACTCGATAGCACGAGCCATGAGGTCCACGGGATCGTCCCCGGAAGAACAGGGATCCTCGTAAATTGGAATGTAGCGGCTGTCGTCTGGACCTAGCGGCTGGTCGCTTACCTGTCGAAAGAACTCCTTCAAGAAGGGCTCTATGTCTGATGTCATGGCCATTGATCCTCAGAGTATGGGACGTTTGACATTGACGAGGCGTGAAGCGCTTGCCACGCGGTGGTGCGTTCAAACGGGCTGAACTCTTGGCCAAAGCATACACAACGGGTCCGCGATTGTGTAGTCGGGCGTGAAGCCAAGTCCAGAGTCACCCCGTCCAGTCATGCCCCGGCAAGCCGGAGATCGCCCTGTTCATCGCCGAAAGCGCCATCGGCACCCTCTCCCTGGGCGCCGGCGGTGCGGTCACCATGTACGCCTCCACGGCAGACGTCCGCCGCCGCCTGCCGCGATGGCTGCGGACCCTCGACATCGTCTCCCTGGCATGCGGCTTCGACGCCGACGCACGCCGGTTGACGGTCGAACACAAGGGAATGCGGCGGGTGCGTCACGACGGCGCCAAGGACTGGAGTGACATCCTCCAACGGCGCGGCATCCACGGCCTCATCGGCGGAAAGCCCCCCGACCCCTGGTGGTCGTGAGCCCAACGCCGGCGCCGAAACGTCGGCCTCCGGGAACACCACCAGCGCCGTCGCGACACCCCCGCGCCGAACGCCTTGATGCCGCTCATCCCGCTACCGCAAAATCCCTGCCTGGAAACAACAGGCGCGGTCCGCCGAAAAAACCGGCAGAGCGTACAACAATCCGGGAAAAGGGAGCCGGAGTAATCAGAAAACAACACCCTGTTGCCGACATGTGGCCGACCGGCTTGCCCGCTCCATACCGGAGGCCGATGTCGACTTCCTGATCGAAGGCATCGACCGCACTACCGCTCTGATGGCCTACGCCTGCGCCCTGTGCGCCTGCGAGGTGGTTGCGCCGACAGGACCCTCCATTTGGGTGTACGATTGTGAGATTCAGGCTGTATCGCTGGCTCGACGACTTCCGGGATCGGCGAGCAGCCTGACCCCCAACCCGTTCAGGACAAGATTGTCGTGCATAGCGCCAGGGCACTGGGATGCGAGCCTTGTTGACGGAGTAGCAATCGGTTGCTACCTTTGTGGCATGAGATCGGTCGGCATCAAGGTTCTGAACAGCAAGCTGAGCGAATACGTCCGGCTTGCATCGTCCGGCGAGACCATCCTGGTGACCGACCGGGATCAGGTGGTGGCAGAACTCGGACCGCTCCGGGAGACCCGGAGCCCGATCCTCGCCGACGCCTTCCTGGCGGAAGCGGTGCGGTCCGGCGTGCTGACGCCGCCGAGGCTGACCGCCTCGGGACCGCCGCCCAAGCCCAGGCCGGTCGCCACGCTGGAAGAAGTCCTGGCCGATCTGGACGAGAGCCGGCGCGACCGGTGATCTACCTCGATTCGTCCGTCGCGCTCGCGCATCTTCTTGCCGAAAACCGACAGCCGCCCGCTTCGCTCTGGGACGAGACGCTGTTTTCCAGCCGGCTGCTGGAGTACGAGATATGGACCCCGCTGCATGCGCGCGGGCTTGCGGAGTCCCATGGCGAGGCGGCACGCTGGCTGACCGGACGTGTCGCGATGCTGGAGCTTTCCCCGTCGGTGCTGGCACGGTCGCTGGGCGCCTTTCCCGGCCCCGGCGCGCCACGCACGCTCGACGCCCTGCATCTTGCGTCTTGTGCCTGGCTGGCCGAACACGGGCAGGGGGTCTCGCTCGCGAGCTACGACCGGCGGATGAACGATGTCGCCCGCTCGATGGATATCCCGCTGTTCGACCTGGAGGCGTCGCGAAGCGCATGATCGTCGTGTTGCGTGAAGTTTTCTGAACGACCGTCTGCCGGGCATCGGTCCGGAACAGCATTACATCGTCCTGAAAGATGACCAGGCCGAACCGGCACTGTGTTCAAGTGTTCCGGATTCTGCACGCTGAGCGAGCCGCTGACCGGGATATGTTGGCGATGAAGACGGGACTGGCCGAACTCAAGACGGACATCACCGATCAGATGCAAGCGGGTGAAAGGCGCTTGCATGCCGCCGTCCTGGTCGCTGCCGAGCTGGTCATCGCGGTGCCCAGACATGTTCTCCGACCTGGGTCCCTTCGGCGAGGGTGGAGAGGTGGCGGTCGTAGGCGAACAGCCTGTTGCGCGATCTGCCCGTGAGCTCGCGCACGATGCCTTGATCGGCGAGGGGCTGCATCGCGCAGGCGGCCGGGAAGGAAAGCCCGGTGCGCATACTCGCATGGGGAGCGAAAGGGTCGGCCGTACCTTCAGGCGTCATGCACACGCACGGTCGAGCCGGCACGGCGGCCCGTGTTCCGCTCGATAGCGGTATGGCCTGACGTGAATGTCTCCATGACCCGTACGCCTTCGAGGAATGAAGACGAGCCATTCCTCCCAGTCTGCGGTGCGGCGCACGCGATTGAGCAGGTCGCAGTAATCGCTGCGGTGCTGCTTGAAGTAGAGGCTGAGGTAGAGGAGAGGCTGGCGCAGCACGCCCGCGTTGCAGAGCAGGAGGACGATGAGCAGCCGTCCGATACGACCGTTGCCATCCAGGAAGGGATGGATGGTCTCGAACTGGACATGCGCCGGTCCCGCCGGGATGAGAAAGGGCATCCCGTCATCGCCGTGGAAGAATCTCTCGAGCGCTGCCATGCAATCCGGGACGGCCGCAGGCGGCGGCACGAAGTGGGCGTTGCCCGGCCGCGTGCCGCCGATCCAGTTCTGCGAGCGACGGAATTCGCCAGGCACCTTGCCGCTTACTCGCCCGCCGGACAGCAGGATGCCCTGAATCTCGCGGATCAGCCTAGTAACGATGCGAGGCGAACGGGCAGGCGCGGCAGCGGTAAACCAGGCCGGGGATGACCACGGGCGAACTGAAACGGGCTCGGCGAGGTGGCTTCCTGCGAAATCGACAGTGACGCAAGGCGCAGCAGGTCTGCAGGGGAACAGTCGCGGACGTCTCGCCGCCGACGAACCTCAAGAGCGCCGGTGCGAGGGGTCGACAGGGGAAACGCCGCAGACAGGCGGAGAACTCCCCGGTCTGCGCTTCACCAAACTCCCGGATCCAGGATCAACGCCGGCGGACACTGCCAGATTGATCAGTTTTCGAAGCGACTCAGGGTAACATAGGATCGGGAACCTGAATCAAAGTACTCACCGCGAAGTGTATCGTCGTTCAACTGATACTTGACAAATGCTCCCCACGGCAACTTTGATTTGAGTGCATCGTCCTTGATTACAGCCTTTGCGCGGACAAAGCCGCTCTCATAGTAGCCACGAGGATGCGCTCCATACGCATAGACTATCTCGGCAGCGCCCCCAGGCTCGATTTTCTCAATTGCCAGGCAATGCGAAATCACTTTGCCCCATTTGCCTTCTCCCCAGATACCGCAGAAAGAGGCCTGGACATCTGTGAGATCGGCAGTGTCTAGACATTCAATAGCGACGTCTTCCGGAAGTATGGAGCAATCACCTTCACCTGCCTTGGTGACTTCCGGAAACGTGATCCCAGCCGCGAGCAGGAAAGCGGCAGCGCACACGGTTTTGACAGTTTGCATGACGTGTTTCCCCACCAGTTGCTCACCAGGAACGCATCTGTAATCAGCATCTGGACAGAAGATTGACACCATTTCCCCGGTCACGCAACACTCAGCCGACGTAAACCACGCAAGGTGACGAGGATCCAAAAGGTTGGGCGGGCGCGAACACAATCCGGCACCCGCCGCCACAGCCGGAGGCGGGTGGAGTGGATCAAGGAGGTGACGACTTTGTCGGGGCAGTCCGGAGACGAGGTGGTCCGCCTGAGCGGATCCGCAAGCTTTCTGGCCGGGACGCAAGTGCATGCCGGGCAAGTCTCGAAACGCGACAGTGCTTAACCGACCTGCCAGCAATGAGGCAAGCAGCATAGAGTAGGGCGAGCGGCAGGTTCGGCGCACGCCAGGTTATGTCAGGCGCTTGTTCTCTGTTGTTACAAGGTACCCGCCTCCCGGACCGCCCCCGCTCCGTCGACGAAATGTCCCACGGGCGGCTCGCTATAGATGAGCCGCATGGACTCCAGTGTGAAGGGTTCGATAAGGGAATCGCCGCAGACAGGCAGCCGGTCAAGTCCCTGCGTACTCCGGGGGAAGGTAGCCGAAACGTTCCATCTGGACGCGGTGATGGGAACAGACCCGCTCCACCTGCTCAGGCGTGAGTTCCTCCCGCCACTGTCCGGCGGTGCCCCGGCGGAAGAACTTCTCCTGGGCTGGCGATTTCTCCTTGAAGCCCTTCTGGTCCTCCTGGCTCCTCAGGGCCTTGAACGAGGAGTTCCTGATCGCCTGCAGGAGTCTCTGCCGCGACGGCTTCAAGCCCAGGAACCGCGCCGTCGCCCCGAATGTTCTCGATGGGTGGTCCAGCATGTCCTCGTAGCGCACGACATGAAGGCGGGGATTGGGGTTTCCGGTCCAGCTCTCGACGTGCTGCGACCAACTCCCCAGAATGATCCCGACGTTGTTCATCGCCGGATCGTGGGGCGTCTCATGGTCGCGGGTCGCCATGAAATCGATCGCTTGGTCGATACTGAGCCCGAGGAAGTCGGCGAACGACAGGACGGTGTCGAGGGGATTCCTGACGATGTAGATCGCGCCCGAGGTCACAGAGAGGTTGATGGTGGGATGCTTGTGTATCGTCATCAGCGCGTTGTGCGTTTTGCAGAAGAGGGTGCCTTCCTGCACCTGCGCGATCAGCTCGTCGACCCTCGGCCGCATGCACGCCAGATCCTCGGCCGACCATTCGGCGAGTGGACGTGGGTCGATCATCTGGTACCACATCAGCGCACCGTCGCTCTGGAAGATCTCGCCCGTCATCCGGTTGACGTCGAACGAGCGCTCGCGGTTGCTGAAGAGATTGTACAGGAAAGCCCGCATCCATGTGTTCCCGGACTTCGGGAAGCTTGCGAGCCAGACGATGTCACCCATGGAAGCCGTCGCAAAAAGAAGGGAGCGGCCGCGAGGGCCGCTCCCGTCAACCGGTCTCGACAGAGACTTCAGAAGCTGATGCCGAGAGCAACACCGGCGAAAGTTGTGTCCTCATCGGCCATGTTCGAATCCTGGCCGAGGGCACCGGCGAGATTGATGCCCGGGCCGAGGTTGTAGTTGGCGAGCAGGCGGGCCATGTCGGTATCGTGCATACCGTCCTGCTGTACGCTGCCGATGTTCGCGCTGACCGTCAGCGCGCCCATGCTGTAGCTGACGCCGGCATCGAACTGCACCTTGTCATCGCTGCCATCGTCCATGTCCGTCGTTCGGTAGGAACCGCCGACCGAGACATCGGCCATGGAGACCTGGAGACCGACAGAGGTGTCGTTGACTGTGGTGCCGTCGGTCTTGTCGTTGACCATGTAGCCGGCCGTCATGTAGACGCCAGCATCGCCGAATGATCCGCTGTAGTTGGCACCGATGGACATGGCATCGTTGCCTTCGCTCTGGTCTGCCGTGCCGTGGCCTCCTCGGACTTCCGCACCAGCTTCCGGTGCATAGGAGAGACCGAACTGGAAGCCGTTGAACCTCGGCGAGAAGTACATGAGAGATGCGGAGTCGCCGATGTCGATACCTGCAAGCGTGCTCAACCAGCTACCGCTGCTGATGGAACCGGACCAGTACGGCGTGTTGAGGCCGTAGAACCACGTGGCATAGGGTGCGCCGGTACTCATCTGCGCCGATGCCGCGTCGTCGTTGCCGATACGAATCGTACCGAACGAACCCGAGATGTAAGCGTAGGTCTCGTCCATCTGATCGCTTGCGGTCTCGCCCTCGAGTTCCATGCGCACACCGACTTCAAGGCCGCTGTCGAGCACGGTGCTACCCTTGAAATTGATCTCGACATCAGCCGAGATGGCGATGTCGTCGTTTTCGGTCGCCGCGTCATTGTCGGAGACGGCGATGCCCCAGTGCGAGTTGCCGCCGACGGAGAGCGAGATGGGTTCGGCCGCCATCTCCTCGGCGTGTGCACCGCTGACGACAACGGCGGCCGCCACGAGCGCGGTGGTTCCCAAGAGAGTCTTCTTCATGGTGAATTTCCTTCTGTGTTCAGGATCCTGACAAAGAGCCGCTGACGGGTCGCCCGCCATCGGCTGACGGAAAACTACGGCGCATTGCCGTCCTTCATCAAGACGGGTTGTTGCATCCCGGACACGAGTGTGGCCGATTTGCAACAGTCCCCTGGCGCACCGGTATCCGGCGCGGCGACGGCCGCGGCCTCCCGACACGGACCGGGTTGCGGTCCGCGGGCCGCGCCGGGGCGCACCGCCTGTCCGCTGAAGGAGGGCCGTTCAGGAAATGCGATAGCGGACAGTGGTTGCTCCGTCGAGGAATGTTCTTCATATGTTCCCGCATGATCAAGCTCGATAAAGCCTTCTGCTGGACCGTCGAGGCATACATCTCCCGCCACGGCCTCAGTCCGGCAGACTTCGGAGCGCGGTCGCTGGGCGATCCCTGCTTCGTTGCCGATCTCGTGAAGGGGCGTTCCCCTTCGCTTCGCACCGCCGACAAGATCCTGTCCTTCATGGGCTACGATCCCCTGGGCCGGGCCTTCCTCGACGAGGTGGAGGCGTTCCTTGCCGTCACCGGCATCAAGACCTCGGAGCTCGGCTACGCCGCCACCGGCAATCCCTCGTTCGTCAACCGCATGCGTAACGGCACGTCGCCGCGCCTGAAGACCGTCGACACGGTCCGCGCGTGGATGATCGCCAACTCGAGCGCGGCGGAACACGAGGCGATCCGGGAGGCCTGCTCCTGGACGGTCACCGACGACGTGAGGCTCGTCGTCGCCCCGCTGCGGCCGCTGGCCGCGGAGGCGAGACCTTGAGGCCGGCGGTCCTGCTGGCGCTGCTGGCGGGGTTGGCGGCCTGTGCGGCGGAGCCTCTCGAGGGGGCGCTCGAACTCACCGGCGAGGTCGCCTCGGGAATCGCCGGGGCCGGGAGCGGGGGCGACCGCTTCGCCGTGCTGCGTCTCGAAAGCGGCCGGCCCTACACCGGCTTCGAGCGCCGCGAGGAGGAGGCGGCGGAACTTCCGCTCCATCTTCGCACCGACGATGCGGTGACACTCTCCCTTGCCGGCGTGGAGGACGACCGGGAGCTGGCGGCGGGCATCGAGGCGGCGACCGGGCTTGGCGTCAGGTTCTCCGGCGAACGTCCGCCGGATGCGCCGCCGCCGGCGGCCCTGGCGCCCGCAGGCGCAGCACTTCCAGAAGGCGGCATCTGGACCGGTGCGCTGGATCGCCTGCTGGACGCCTGGTGCGCCTCGAGGGGCTACGTCTGGGCTTACGAGGACGGCGCCGTCACCGTCACGCGGCAGCGCTCGGTGGCGTTCCGCCTCAACGCCCTGGCCGGCGTCCAGAGCGTCGAGGGCTCGACCGCGACCAGCGAGGCCCGCGGCGGCGGCGGCTCCAGCAACCTCGCCCGCCAGGCGCTCGTCACGCAGACCACCTACAACCCCTGGCCGGAAATCGAGGCGCAGCTGGCGGCACAGCTCGATCCCTCCACGAGGGTCGCGGTCTCGCCCGCGGCGGCCTCGGTGGTGGTCGCCGGCCTGCCGCGGGAGATCGACAGGGCGCGCCGCTACTTCTCCTGGCTCAACCGCACCGTGCTGAGGCCGGTGACCCTGACGGTCGACGTCTACCAGGTGCGTTACCGGCAGCAGAGCGACTTCGACATCGGCATCGAGGGCACCCTCGAGCGCCTCTTCGGGAGCGCCGCCGGCCTCGAGCTCGGCTCCGACTTCGCCGGCATCGTGCGGCCGGCTCCGGGAACGGATTCCCTGGCGTCCGCGATCGCCGCCCTCCACCAGGCGGGGTCCGCGGCGCGGGTGCTGTCGGCGACGGTGCCGACGCTGAACGCCCAGCCCGCCCAGTTCTTCGAACTCTTCTCCGAATCCTATCTCGCCGAGATCCGCACTTCCGTCGTCGATGGCACGCGTTCCACCAATCTCGTGCCGGGCACCGTGAGCAGCGGCTTCGCCATGACCTTCGTCGCCCAGATCGTCTCGCCCGACGAGGTCCTCGTGCGCCTCTTCGCCAGCCTCCAGGACAGGCCCGCGTTCACCGTGTTCGAGAGCGCCAGCCAGAAGATCCAGCTCCCGGCCTACGGCAGCCGCGCCGTCCAGGTCACCCAGAAGGTGGCACGCGGAGAGACCCTGGTGGTCACCGGCTTCCGCGACCGCAACGCCGTCGTGAGCCGCGAGGGCACCTTCCGGGCCGAGATCCCCTTTCCCTCCGGCGGCCGGACGACGGACGCCGCCAAGAGCGAACAGGTGCTTCTGGTCACGGCTTCCGCCGGCGAGCCGCTCGGCGTCGTCGAGAGCTCCGGAGAAGACCTGTGAGCGTGCTGGACATCGCCGGCAAATCCTGGGCGGCGGGTCTTCTGTGGCGTCCCCGCAGCCATCGCGCGAGCGAAGCCCGGTCAGCGCGCCGCTTCCACTGCCCCCTCGTCGTTCGCGTCGGCCGTCAGACCGGTTTCGCCGAGGCGGACGACGGGGAGGGGGCGGTCTCCCTTGCGGCTGCCCTTGCCGCACACCTCGGCACTGCCGACTGGATCGCCGTCCTCCAGAGCGACGACGGCAGCGCGGTCGCGGTCGTTCGCCGCGAGGGCGGAGAGTTTCCGGTGGACGGCGACGAGGTGGTGAGCGGCCGCCGTTCGGCCCTCGAAGCCGTCGCCAGGGCCCGCGAAGCAGGAGCGGCCGTCCATGCCATGAGCGCCCTCGGCATCGCCGACGCGACGCCGATCGATGCCGGACTCCTCCCGGTGACGGACGGGATGGAGCTGGTGGCGGCGCCGCGGCCGAGACGCATCGCGAGGATCGCGACCGTGGCGGTGGCCGCCTCGGTCCTGGCGGTCGCCGCTGCCGGCGGGTTCCACTGGCAGGCACTGAAGGGATTCATCGCCGATGAGGAGGTTGCCGCCGCCGCCCCGGTGCCGCCCGCCGAGGTCGAGGTGCAGATTGCCGGAGCCGCCCTGATCGAGGCCTGCGATCACGCCCTGACGGCCCGGCCCGCGGTCATGCCGGCATGGCGCACCGACCGGATCGAGTGCACGGCATCCCTGCAGGATCCGGGAATCCTCGACGAGTGGCCGCAGTTCCGCCACCGGCCCGTGATGGTGGTCCAGTGGTCGCTCAAGGCCGGCCACGATCCGGAGATCTCGCGGCGTCTCATGGAGGAGCAGGCCGCAAGGGCGTGGCAGCTCTCGTCCGTGGTCGGCACCACCGCGTGGTCCCTCGTCGAACTCGCGCCCGTCCTCGTGGAGTGGAGCGGCACGCCCGGTCCCTCCTTCCTTGCCCTGAGGGAGGAGATCGACCGGAGCGCCGGTCCGTGGGCGACCAGCCTCGCCTTCCGCCGTGCCTCCGGGGAGCCCTGGAGCGTGGTGCTGGCGGGTCCCGGTCCGCTCTCCCGCGCCCACGCCGCCCTTGCCGGTATCGACGGTCTCGAAGTCACCAGGCTCGTGCAGGCCGGAGGATCCGAATGGCGGATCGACGGCCGCGAGCTCACGCCCCGTCGCCTTCTCGAGGAGGCCGTCCGGAGGATCAGCGCGCCGCTTTCCCATGACACCAAGGAGAATGCCGATGGATCTGTCTGACACCGCGAGCGGTCCGCTCCGGATCCTTGCCCTTGCCGCCTCGCTCGTCCTGCCGGCCCACCAGGTCCTGGCGGCGACGCCAGGGGAGATCGTCAACCAGGAAGCGCTCGCCCACGCCCACGCCATCGAGGCGGCGTGGCATCGCCTCGAACAGCATGTGCTCCACGAGTCGAACAACGCCACGGTGTGGACCGGCGGCACGCCTCCGGCGGCGTCCGGCTGGCGTGACGCGTGGACACGGCGCGGTCTCGCCGCCCGCTACTGCGATAACGTCCTGCTCGTCTACGCCGCCCGGGACCATCTCAAGGGCGTGGGCCGCGATCAGCGCAGCGTTCGCCTCGCACCCCATCTCCTCTCCCTGGCAACGCCCCGGCCGGCGCCGCTCCACTGGCTCGACGGATCGAGGGCCACGGGTGGCCTGGGCCGCGGGACCGTCGATCTCCCGTCCTGCATGACGGGGCTTCCCGTCGGGCGCGTCGCGCTCGCCGGTCCGCTACAGGATCCTTTCGGCAACGTGAGGACCACTGTCGCTCGCGAGATCGAGACACGGGCCTGTCCCGCCGGCAGCCATGGTCCGGGCAGGACCTTCGGCCGCGACATCGAGCAGGACGTCAACGGCAGGGGCGATCACGTGGACGCCGCCCGCCCGGGTCCGTGGCGGCTCCTCGGCGACGCCTGCGAGGCGGATTCCACCATCTGGGAAACCTACCGCCTGGCCTGCACCTTCGATGCCGGCGATCCGCACAACCGGGTGATCACCGGCGAGGACATCTACCGCCGCTCCAGGACCGTCACCGCCCAGGGCACGGTCTGGGGCGAACCCGAGTTCGTCTCGACGAGCTGCTGGCAGGATCCCGACCCCGAGGTTCCCTCCGCCGATATCCGGACCTCGAGCCGCACCCAGAGACGCACGGTATCCTGCACACCGCCGCAGACGGGCTCCCGGACTCAGTCCCGCACCATTCATCTGCGCTCGACACAGTTCCCCTGGGACGACGAGCCGGTCGTCCAGGTGGCCGCGACCGGCTCCTGGCACACGACCCGCAACAATTGCAGGCGGAACTCCGATACCGATGTCCCTTCCTCCGACAGCCGGACATCGAGCCGCACCGAGACGCGCACGGTGTCCTGCACGCCTCCGCAGACGGGCACCCTCACGCAATCCCGCACCGTTCACTTGCGTTCGACGCAGTCTCCCTTCGATGAGGAGCCGGTCGTCCGGGTGATCTCGACCGGCGCCTGGCACACGACCCGCGACAACTGCAGGCGCGACTCACGTAACTCGGGTCGTGGCCGCGAACTCGGCTTCGACACCGACGGCGACGGTATTGCCGACTACGATTCGATCAACGACGTCCCCGCGGGCCTGCGCGATCAGGCCGCCCTGGCGCCCATCGGCGGCCACATCGGATCTCCCGGCGACAGGGACGGCCGGGGCCCCGGCGGACCCGCCGGAGGCAATGACGGATCGAGTGGCGGCAATGGCTGCGGGTGCGGCGGTCCGGGCGGCGGCGGTCCCGGCGATGTCGGCGGCGGCGGCGCCTATGGCTGAGCCCCTGCCGTCGGTCACTGCGGCCGCCGGCCGGGCCTCCTGGATGGGCTTGCTGGTTTCGGCGGTCCTGCTCGGCGCCTCCTCCCTTGCCGCGCAGGCCCCGGAACCGGACGGTCCGGCCATGGGGGAGTGCGCCCGCGACCTGCTGCGCACCAGGCTCGCGACGGCGGTCTCCGGCGACGACATCCTGCCGGCCCTTGCCGTCGAGACGGAACTCCTGACGCTCTGCCGCGAGCGCCAGGAGCTCGTGGCCACGATCCTCGAGAACGAGGACCGCCTCCGCGGTCTCCTCGAGCCGCCCGCCGCGATCGAACCGATGGTGACGCAACGCGATCTCCTGGCGCTCTTCGGGTCCCCGCCCGAGGCGGCAACGGAGCCGCCGCCCGACTACGGCTGGTTCTCCATCCTCGGCACCCCGGGCCTGCTGCGCGCCGGCATCACCGATGGTGCCGAGGTCTGGTGGGTGAGGGAAGGGAGCACGCTTCCCGGAGCGGTGGTCGTCGAGAGCATCGCGGTGCGCCCACCCGCCGTTACCGTCTCCGGCGCCGCCTCCCTGGAGCTCCCCTGGCGTCCGGCTCCCGGTCAGTCCGGCATGAGCGAGCCCTGATCGCCGATTCCGTCACCGGTGTCCGCCCCTGCCAGGGGCGGACACCGTCCCGAGGGGATCGGGGAGCCATGCGCATTGAAGGACCCTGAGCTGTCGCTGTCGTCGTTCCCGGCTGCGCAGGCCTTTCGATTCAAGGACGGTCCGGCGTCTTCAGCGACCCGCATGGTGGCCGCCACCCGGGGGCGAGGTGTCGCCGTCGCCCAGCGGAAGGGTCATCAGAACGCTGTCCACCCATCGGTCGTGCTTGTAGCCGATGGCGGTGAGGGTGCCGGCGTGGCGGAACCCGAGCGCCTCGTGGAAACCGATCGAGGCCCGGTTGCCGGAATCCCCGATGACCGCGATCATCTGCCGGTAGCCCTGATCCGTGCACCGCTCGACGAGAGCCAGCATCAATCTGCGGCCTGTCCCCTTCCTCATGCTCCCGCGGCGCACGTAGACGGAGTTCTCCACCGTGTAGCGGTAGGCGGGCCGCGGCCGGTAGAGCGCCGCGTAGGCGTAGCCCTCGATTCCCGTGGCCGATCCTGCGACTAGCCACGGGAGCCCCTGAAGGCAGCGCCGTCCTCGTCTCCACCGCAGGCCTCGCCACCACCGTCCCGCCATGGACCGAGCACTGGAAGCCGGTACGCATCGTCTGTACATACGACGCCGATACCGCAGGCGATCAGGCCGCACGACGCCTCGCTCCCGTCGGTCCACGCGTCATCAGACTGAGACCAGTCGGCGCCAAGGACTGGAACGACATCCTGCGCCACCGGCTCAGATCCTGAAACCCACAAGCCGCCGCCAGATGCCCAGAAAACAATCCGATCACAACACCATCAGAGCCCGCGCGCGCTTACCCACCCCAATACCACGCTCCATACGGCTCTCTACTGACAGGTCGAGCGATACTCCGCAAAGTTGCAGGAAACCAAGCAAGTTCTCGATCATGAATGCTTGTTGACTGTGCAGAGCGCGTGTAAATCCCCCTTGTTCCCTGTCTCTTCACCCTTACGCCGATCGCCTGACAAGTCGAGCGCGGTACGGTATTGCCGTGAGAATCAAGCGGATAACTTAACGGCAGTCCTGCCGCCCGTAGACCGGCACTTGAATGCATGTCGCACACTACCTGATTCCGAGGTAGCTGACAGCCAATCAACACAGGCCCGGTGTCATCTCGCAGGTCCTCTGGCTCGTAGGGCCAAGCTTCAATGAACGCTCTCAAATTGCATCGTGCTGTTTTTCGATCTTCATTAAGGTATAGGGTGCGAATGGTGCCCGGAGGATTCCACCGGCCGCCTTTGGACTTGGAGTAATCGGGATCCAGTGGATCACACCACTCCAATTTCGCCAGCCGCCACCAGACAAAATTGTCCTTGAGTTGTTCGTGCAGCACCGGATCAGCCATTTGCACTATTGAAGTCAAACATATCACGACATGCTCGCAAGACCGACCCCGTACCCTCTTCACTCAACAAAGCCACTAAGGATTGCCCATCCAAGCATCGTATGGGTCTACGCACCACGGCTGCAATTCGATCACGCTTGATGTGGTGAATCAACAAGTCGGTGGCAGCGGCCAACTCTGAGATGGATTGCGCCATTGAATTCGGTATAGTCTCCTGCTGCCATTCATCAACTGCACCCTCGTCCACATCCAAAATATCTTCCATCTCTCGTTCGCTGAAGTGCCATACCCGCAAAATTCGCGACAGAGAAAGGACGGGAAGACGTTCGTTGAGAATCTCGCTTACCGATTCCACCCAAGACTGATCCTGTTCATACTCGGTCGTCAATAGATCTACTAGTGCTCGAGGGCTTATCTTCCCGGTAGTGGAGCGCCCAAGTGTACTCTTGAACGCTTCCCGAGCTAAGCGCAACCAAGACTGAGTTTCCATGGGTCCTTGTATCAACCATTCACTGAATTGGGCCAATGTGTCAGCATTAAGTATGCCATGGAGAACTCTATCGCTGGCGAACAGATCATCATCATGCAGAACTGCTTGCCCTAACCTGTAGAGCAACGGACGTGCTCGGTCCGACCCCTCTGAGGCGCTAGACGCAGCTTTGCTGAAAGACTGGTAATGAACTCTTGACAAGTCAGAGCCTGACTCCAAGAACTCTGCGTCGGTTGACGACACAAATGAGTTGCAACCGCCGAGCCTAGTCTTTCGCAGGGTGACGTTACGATCTGTGCTGCTACCCATAATGAACACGTAGCAGCTGGAACTATCCTTGTTACGATCCCCGGCGGCTCGTTCCGCTTGGTGTTGATGTAGAAGCTCGGCGACCCGCCCGCTCGAAACTATGTTCTCGATCATGGGACGTCACCGTGCAAAGCTATCTCGTGGGCCAATTCAATCATTTCCGCGAAAACAAGAGTGGCTTCATCGCCGGAAAATATTTCCTGAAACTCAGGAGCAGTATTGATGTCTAGTTCCAGCCGACACACAGCGCCGCCGACCACATTTGAAACCTTGGGCGTCGTGCTTGAAGACACGTCAACATTTATTACTGCTATCTCTCCCGCTGACCATGTTGACAGACGATTGATCATCAGCTCTCTATTGAGGCAATTGGCACGACGTCTTCTATTGATGCGATATTGAAAGTCAGAAGTACCTTCTACATCAACATTAAGTTGCAACATTTCATCGAGGGTCAGATGTGCTTGACTCAAACTTTCTGCGGGCAACAGCAGAGCCGCACCATAGGCAAATCGATGGGCGTTCGGGCACAAAGCGGCCCAATTCTCCATCAGCTTAGCAAACTTCGGCTCAAGTTCAGCGTACGGGCCGATCGATGGTAATGAACGCGTTATACTTCGCGGGTTAATCCCCCATCGCCAATCGATTCTATTTGGCACGGCCTCCATGCTTAGCCAGCCGTCAAGAAATGGCCCCTCCTCTTTGGTAAGATGTTGCGCTGGCCGATTCAATCTTTCGTTTGGCGCAACACCAACAAGGGTCTCCCAATATTCTGTATGGGAGGGAGTGGGAGCGTCCACGAGGAACGCGGAGAGTCTCAACCCTTCCACCTCCCAGTCACTCAGACGTGCTGTGGTCATTGTGATCGCTTATCCTAGCGTAGTGAGGAGTCCATATAGCACTAATCAATCACGCTACGTTGTTGCTTTCCAACAATGCGGTCGCTAGCTTAGCCTCGGCACCTCGTGGAAAGCAAGGCCTCTGGACATCTTGAACAAGGTCTACCTTTACAGTTGAGCCAAGTTTTCAGAGTGGACGTCTTCAGGCGGCCCTTCGCAAGGACGTCGGTCCGCGGCCTTCAACTCCCTACGCCCGGAGGCGAGGTGTCGCCGTCGCCCAGCGGAAGGGTCATCAGAACGCTGTCCACCCATCGGTCGTGCTTGTAGCCGATGGCGGTGAGGGTGCCGGCGTGGCGGAACCCGAGCGCCTCGTGGAAACCGATCGAGGCCCGGTTGCCGGAATCCCCGATGACCGCGATCATCTGCCGGTAGCCCTGATCCGTGCACCGCTCGACGAGAGCCAGCATCAATCTGCGGCCTGTCCCCTTCCTCATGCTCCCGCGGCGCACGTAGACGGAGTTCTCCACCGTGTAGCGGTAGGCGGGCCGCGGCCGGTAGAGCGCCGCGTAGGCGTAGCCCTCGATTCCGGAGTCCATTCCTGCCACCAGCCACGGGAGTCCCTGCCGACGGATCTGCCGCCAGCGGCCGATCAGCGTGCCGGCGTCCGGCGGTGCCGTCTCGAACGACGCCAGGCCATGGAGGACATGCCAGGAGTAGATGGCGGCGATGTCCGTGAAGTCCTCCTCCACGGCCTCGCGCACGGCAACTCCGGTAGCTTGCGTCATGCTGCGGGATCCGTTCCCTGGCAGGGCGTTCGCCCGGTTCGCGGATGATGTCGCCCACGTCACCTGCCCGCAAGGGCGGGGCAGGGGACCGGGCAGCCTGCCGGTTACCCTCCTGCGGGAGCGCTGAGGACGGCTCGTCTATGGTCGCACATCAGGGGAATGGGGAAGCCATCCGGCCGATGCCATGTGGGCCGGAACGGGTCACGACGCCGTTCGACGGTGTCCGCACAGGGCCCTCATCGAGATCGTCAGTCAACGAGCGGAGACTCCCTGAGCGTTGCGCCTTTCGCCGGGAGATGGCTACTCGTCGATCGAGGCGGCGGCGTTCCAGGCGCGCTTGATGTCGTCGACGGTCGCTCCGGGACGTCTTGCGGCCTCGAGAATCACCGCCTCGCGCCGGACCATCAGGTCGAGACTGTCGAGGACGCCCCGGACGGCCTCCAGGGGGACGACGACCGCGCCGTGCCTGTCGGCATGGATGAGATCGCCGTCCTGGACCACCATGCCCTCGACGTTGACCTCGCAGCTCCACTGGACGGGGTGCACAAAAGCGTGGGACGGCGCCACCAGCCCGGCCAGCACCTGGAAATCCGGAGCCAGCTGATCGATGTCGCGCACGCTGCCGTTGGTCACGAGCCCGCGGCACCCCAGCGTCCTGTGGATCGTGCTGAACACCTCGCCGAAGAAGGCGCCGTATCCGGGCCTCTCGTCGATGTCCTGGACCACGCTCATCTTCGGGCCGTCGCCGTCGTCGAGGTAGTCGAAGTAGTCGGCGCACCGCTCACGGGCCTGCTCAGCCGTTCCGGGTCCGGGCTCCTTCGCCCGGATCGTCGCCGTCTTGGCGAAGCCGACGACGGGCTTCATGCCGGGGAACATGCAGTGAAGGTGGCGGACCGTGAAACCGTGGCCGCGCCTGCCGGGCACGACCATCTCGAGGAGGTTGCAGATCGTCGGGGTGTCGATGTCGCGGAGCGCCTCGATCTCCTCGGCGGTCGGTCGTTCGGTCATGGTGGTCCGTTCCTCACGCATCGGGTTTCAGGGTGTGGCCAAGGGGGGATCATAGGGATCGACGGCGAGACCGCAACGAGATCCGCTGTCACCTGCTAAATTGAGCGGTGCCATGAGGAAGGAAACGCCCTATGGGGCATCACACCGGCCTTCTCCTTCCTGATAAGATAAGGCCCTCTGTCGGGTGCCAACGCCATTGCATGCGTACCGTTGCGCCGTTGAAGGGGCTGCATGATGTACACCTGATTCACCGCTCCGCAGGCGATGCGATATCGAACCTGCGACATGGTGCCGCAGATGCCTCATGGCCTCCGGCCAGAACTGTATTCAGGCGCTGTCCGGCATTCGTGTTCCGTGGCAACTGCGAAGACCTTCAAGAAATTCTGACAGCCTGCTACGCCAATCCCTCCAGGCGCGTCAGCCATTCATCGAATCGCGGGCACTCCTCTCGGATTCTCGTCAGACCTATTCGCCGGGCGACCAGAGGCCCATGGAGGGGCTTTCGATATCCCGATAAGATACGAGCGATCCTCTTGCCAGGAGTGCTGTTGGGATCATCGTTAATGTCTTCCGGTGTTGCAAACTGCGCGCGAACCGTCCGGAGACTTTCGATGTTCCGCTCCGTCGCTCGACCGGTCGCTTCAAAGGCTTCTGCATCGGAAAACAACAACCCCTCGAACTCATACTGCTGCACATAGGGAAAGATGCATCTCGCGTTCGGGGTTTTCAGTTGAATCTCCCGGAGCACGTGCTCCTCCAGTTCGCTGACGGTTTGTCCTTCTCGATCACGAAAGCCATAGAAGTCAACCAAGGATGTCACGGCATCGAAGTTGTGGTGCAAACTGACCATCTCCGACACGAGCCGCTGGATACTTACATTGCCGCCATTCCGTCTGCCGGTTCGTGCTTTACCGAGCAGGATCGGATGAGGCGCGACATTGTTTCGCAGCAAATGTTCTGCCACGACGTCCTTCACGAAAGCTTCCTCGGTTTGTCCTTCCACCGAAACGGCCAGTCGTATCACGGGCGGCCTCCGAGGACGTTCTTCTGCCAAAGCTCACCCGTCGTGAAGTCGTTCAACCACTCCTTGTACTGTTCTTCCGTGCATTGACGAATACAGGTTTCTCCGGTCTGCATCTCCACAACGAGAATCTCCGCGATATCGAATGCGTCTACAAGCAAAGGAGACTGAGTTGCGACTACGATCTGCCGTTCTTCGGCACACACCTTGATCATGTCACCGATCAGACCTACAGCCGCGGGATGCAGCCCCAGCTCCGGCTCGTCCAAGAGAACGACATCAGGGAGCATTCCGGATGGAAGGTTCAGCAGAGTAACAAGAGCAAAAAATCGGAGTGATCCATCCGACGTCAAATGAGCCCCGATGGACTTGTCCATTCCGGCTGCGTTCCACCGCAACATGACTTTTTCATAGCTTTCCTCCAGTTCGAAGCTCTCAAACACCGGCAATGCCCGTCGAATATAGTCACAAATCAATTCGAGTCGCTGCGGTTCTTCGCGTCTCAAGCGCAACAGGATTGCGGCCAAGTTGCCGCCATGAGATCTCAGATATGCGTTGTCTTCGACTTCCCAGCGCTTCTTGAGTCTTGAATCATCGGAGGTATCATGAAACTGGTACACAGCACATCGTCGCAGCAGATGCGACACTACGCGGGCTGTCTTGCTGTTCTCTTCCGAAATCCTGGCCTCGGAGTGCCCGCTTCCGAGATGATGCCAACGTGCCTCCGTGCCAAGATCATTCCGGCTGAAGCGAAACTTCTCGCCGGTAAAGATGAGCCTGTCGGGATGGGCATATGCAAGCGCGAAACAATAGTCGTTTCGCCCAACCGCGGTTTGTATCGCCAACTCCGCTTCCATGAGAGGGCTGACTTTACTTCCACCAAACAACTGGTCATCGGCACCACCCTGTCGCTGGACAAATTCCTCCAGTCTTCCGGCCGCAATCATCCAGCTGACCATCTCGAAGAACCGGACGATGTTCGATTTCCCGGAGCCGTTCGCACCGATGAGAACCGAAGCGCCTGGTCGCAGGACAACCTCGACCTCCCGTAGAGACCGGAAACCCCTGATGCGCATGTGTTCAATTTGACTTGACATGTCTGGTCTGTTCATAGCCTCCAAGTTGTCGGCCAACGCTTGCCGCTACGGTCGGCGCGTCAGCAGGCGTCTCTCTGTGAAGGCGCTGCGATGTGACGACGAATGCCCGTAGCGCGCTCTCGTCGGGTGGAACTCCGGTGCCCCATGCCCGCCGGGACGGAAGATACCCGTCTTCGGTTCGATTTTCCAGCAGTCAAGTAGCGGAGCACGACTGGCAAGAGTTCTGGCGGCTCTGGTTCTGTCGCGTGATACGGAGTGTCGACATCCTGACGGCTTGCATGGGGTGGAGTGGTTGGACTCTCCTCGACATTGGACGCATCTGGACATCACCGGATTACCCAGTTGGCTCTTCCGGCACCGGAACGACGCTGACATTCTCGGGGCGGGCAGGTCAAGATTGAAGCGTCTCTCGGCGGGTCAATTGCGGCGAACAATCCGCACAGGTGCCGGATGAAGCGTTTTGGCGTCGGGAAAAACCGTCTGCTATGGTCGGGCCGCACCGCGAGACAGGGAGGTCATCCATGGATCGTTGCATCGGCCTTCTCCATCCCGGCGAGATGGGGTCCTCGGTCGGGGAATCGCTCTTGCGGAATGGCATGACGGTCCTGTGGGCTTCGGAAGGCCGAAGCAGCGACACGCGCGGACGCGCCGAAAAGGCGGGCCTTGCCGATGCGGGAACCCTTGACGCCCTGGTGTCCCGGAGCGGCGTCATCGTGAGCGTGTGTCCACCCCACGCCGCGGCAGAGCTTGCCCGGTCCGTGGCCGGGCTGGGCTACCAGGGTGTCTACGTGGACGCGAACGCCGTCTCGCCCGCGACGAGCCGGGAGATTCAGGACGTGGTCGAGGCCGCCGGTGCGGATTTCGTGGATGGCGGAATCATAGGTCCTCCGGCTCACGCTCCCGGCACCACGCGCCTCTACCTCTCGGGAGAAGCGGCCAAGGATGTCGCCGGTCTCCTCGAGGCGGGACCGCTCGACGCGATTGTCCTCGACGGTCCTCCGGGAGCGGCCTCGGCCCTCAAGATGGCCTATGCCGCCTACACGAAGGGGTCGGCGGCACTCCTGGTCGCCATACGCACCCTGGCCATCCACGAGAGTGTCGATGCCGCCCTTCAGCGCGAGTGGAGCCTCTCCCTTCCCGGGATGCCGGAGATGTCGGCCGACGCCCTGCGGAGCAGCGCACCGAAAGCGTGGCGGTTCAAGGCCGAGATGGAGGAGATCGCGGAAACCTTTGCGGCGGCAGGCCTGCCCGATGGATTCCACCGAGCAGCTTGCGCCATCTACCGGCATCTGGCGGATTTCAGGGATACGGCCGCACCGCCCTCGATCGAGGAGGCTGCGCGGCACATCCTTGCCCAGACCCGTTCGAGCGACGAGGTGCGGGATCCGGAGTGATTCGGGGACAGTCTTTCCGGACGCGAAGTCCGGATCGATATTCGTCTCAGGCCGATAGCGCTCCGACTCACCCGGCGGCCGGCAGGCGCGGTCCCACGCAGGCGAAAGGGATTTTCCGTGTTCGATGTCTCTCGCGACGGCACTGTCCTCACTCTTGGCCGTGTCAAGCGGCACGAGTAACGAGCTTTGGTGCTCCTGTTCATCCTTGCATGGTCGTCGCGCGTCCATCACCGCACCGTCCGCACATGATTCGCAAGGATAGAACTCACCGGGCTGGGCGACCTGCCCGGTGAGCCGGTTCGGGTTTGTCCGGCTTTCTTCCAACCCTGCATTCACTTCAGACGCGGTTTCGCCGATTGCGGCGGTTTCATTGCCGACGGACATTACCTCGATGGACGGCCACGAATTCTGCTCCGATGACGTCGATTGCGTGTCGGCCGCTTTCTCTTCGGGCGTCCAGATCACGGGGCATCGTCAAGTGACCGATGCCTACCTCCCGTGGCTTGCGCGTGCGCGGTCGGGATGCCTGGCGACGCTGGACCGCCGCATAAGCCGGCTCCTGCCCGCAGGCGGTCGGCCGGACCCGCATCTTCGAATCGTCGACGCCCACTGCGTCGGCGTCAAGCCGGGCGCAGCGACCGTCCCGGCGGGCGTGGAGCAAAGTACCTGCGAAGGGCAGTTGTCGGGCCCCCGATGACGTCGACGGCAGGGCTCGCGCGAGATCGTCTCCCGGCGGCGGCTGCGAGGGGAGTTCGTCAAGGGTGACCGCGAAGTGCTTCTCGATCTTGCGCCACCGACACGCTTCGGCACGCACCGCGAGCATGGCCGTCAGGCGATTTTCGCCTCGCCCGGGAGTACGGGAGATCAAGGGTCGGATACTGCCGTTCCGGGCCAAGCGGCGGCCCGGTGGTCAGCGCTGGGCGGTCTGCCAGTCGGGGGCCCGGTGGAAGGGCGTGTACTCGGGCGGCAGGGGCTCGCGGCCGGCGATGAGGTCGGCGGCCTTCTCGCCCAGCATGATGCAGGTCGCGTTGAGATTGGCGGTGACGACGCAGGGCATGATCGACGCGTCGACCACATGGAGATTGTCGAAACCGTGGACGCGGGTGTCGCGGTCGACCACGGCCTCGTCGTCGTAGCCCATGCGGCAGGTGGAGGAGGGATGGTGCTCGGTCTCGCCGGCGGCGCGGGCGAAGGCGTCGACATCGTCGTTCGACGTGACATCGGCGCCCGGCGTGACTTCCCTGCCCCGGTAGGGGTCAAGCGCCTTCTGGGCGACGATCTCGCGGGTGAGCTCCAGCGCTTCGCGGAACTCCTGGCGGTCGTTCCCGGTCTGCAGGTGATTGAAGCGGATCACCGGGGGAGCGAAGGGATCGGCCGAGCGCAGGCCGACGGTGCCGCGGCTGGTCGGACGCATCTGGCTGATGTGCACCTGGAAGCCGTGCCCCTTGTGGGGCATCGTGCCGTCGTAGTTCATGGCGACGGCAACGAAGTGATGCTGGATGTTGGGATACTCGATCCCCGGGCGGCTGCGAAAGTAGCCGCCGGCCTCGAAGAGGTTCGAGGCGGCGGGCCCCGTCTTCGCCAGAAACCACTGGAGGCCGGCCCGGACCTGGCCGACCGGCGTCGTCGCGGCGTAGTGGGAGACCGGCTTCGTGCACTGCCACTGGATCGCCCAGTCGAGATGGTCCTGCAGGTTGCGGCCGACTCCCGGCAGGTGGCGGACGACGTCGATCCCCAGCGCCTTGAGGTCGTCGGCGTTGCCGACACCCGACCGCAGAAGGATCTGCGGCGAGTTGAAGACGCCGGCCGAGAGGATGACGCCCCGTTCCGCCCTCAGCACCGTCGCCCTGCCGCCGCGGATCACCTCGATGCCGGTCGCCCGCGTCCCCTCGAAGAGGATGCGGCTGGTCGTGGCGCCGGTCATGACCGAGAGGTTGGGACGGGCGAGCGCGGGATGGAGGTAGGCGCGGGCGGTGCTGTTGCGGATGCCGCCGAGCACCGTGCGCTCCATGTAGAACACCCCTTCCTGACGGTAGCCGTTCACATCCTCGGTGAAGGGGTAGCCCGCCTGCTGGCCGGCTTCGACGTAGGCCTCGTAGAGCGGGCTGCTCTGGCCGCCCACCGTGATCTCGAGCGGACCGTCCCGGCCGCGGAACGAGTCGTCGCCGCGGTCGGTCTTCTCCATCTTCCTGAAGTAGGGGAGGCAATGCGCGAACGACCAGTTGTGCAGCTGGTTGGTCGCCCAGCCGTCGTAGTCGAGCGGGTTGCCCCTCAGATAGACCATGCCGTTGATGGACGACGAACCGCCCAGCACCTTGCCGCGCGGATAGAGCAGGCGCCGGTTGTCCATGTAGGGTTCCGGCTCGGAAAAGTAACGCCAGTTGTAGCGGTGTCCGTTGATGATGATCCAGGCCGCCGCCGGCATGCGCAGCAGCCACAGGCTGCGGTCGGCCGGACCGGCCTCGACGACCTTCACCGTCGTCCCGGGATCCTCGCTCAGGCGGTTGGCGATCACGCAGCCGGAAGACCCGGCGCCGATCACGATGTAGTCCGTTGTCTGCGCCATGCCCGTCATCCTTCCCTGCGCGTCGATGGTAGGGGCGATGTCAACCCAGCGCCCGCTTGAGAATCTTCCCCGTCGGACCGAGCGGCAGCTCCTCCCGGAACTCGATGACGCGGGGATACTTGTGGGCGGCCATCTGCCGTCGTGCCCAGGCGATCGCCTCCGCCTCTTCAAGCGCGCACCCCTGCCGCAGGGTGACGAAGGCCTTCACCTCCTCGCCGTGGGTGGGATGGGGAACGCCGACGACGGCGGCCTCGGCGATCGCCGGATGTTCCAGGAGGACGCCCTCGACCTCGACCGGATAGACGTTGAAGCCGCCGCGGATGATCATCTCCTTCTTGCGGCCGACGATGAAGACATGGCCGTTGTCGTCCATGCGCGCGAGGTCGCCGGAGTGGTACCAGCCGTCGCGGATCACCTCGTCCGTGGCTTGCGGGTCCTTGTAGTACCCCTTCATGACGCAGTGGCCGCGCACCAGGAGTTCGCCGACGTCGCCCCGCGGCACCTCGCCGCCCCGTTCATCGACGATCTTCAGCCGGACGCCCCAGGCGGCCGTGCCGATGGATCCCAGGGGAATGTCCTCGCCGGTCTGGTGGAAGCAAGAGGCCGGCGAGGTCTCCGTGGCGCCGTAGCCGTTGGACATCGCCACGCGGAAGGTATCCATGCATTCCTTCTGCAGTTCCGGGGAGAGCGAGGCGCCGCCGGCGGCGAACCCCTCGAGCTGCCTTGCGAACCTCCTCTTCTCCTCGGCGGTGACGTCGCTGCAGTCGAGGATGGCCCGGTACATGGTGGGAACGCCGTGCAGGCCCGTGATGTTCTCCCTGAGAACGAGGCGGATCACCTCGCCGGCGTCGAAACGCCGGACGAGCACGATCGTCATCATGTTGTAGAGGGCAAGATGCATGGCGCAGGTCTGCGCCATGACATGAAAGAGCGGCAGCGCGATCAGCGTCCTGCCGCCGTCGGGATCGATGGGCCGCAGGCGGGCGAGGGCCGCCACGTTCATGATGATGTTGGCGTGGCTGAGTTCGGCACCCTTGGGCCGGCCCGTCGTTCCCGAGGTGTAGAGAATGACGGCGGTGTCCTCGCCTGAAGTCAGCACGCCCGCAACATCCTTGCACCCGCCTTTGACGAGGTCCCGGTAGGACCCGGGGCTCCCGCCCGCAATGATCCAGGCCTGGCGGCAGGAGGCGACGGCCGCGAAGGCCTTCATCGCCTCCCCGCCGATGGTCATGTCGCGGCCGCCGTAGGCGATCATGGCGACGGCATCGGAATGCTCGAGCTGGAAGGCGATCTCCCGCTCCCTCAGGAGCGTGCTCACGCACACGACCACGGCGCCGATCTTGAGAATGCCGAAGTAGCACGACACGAACTCGGGCACGTTGGGACAGACAAGGGCCACATGGTCCCCCTGCCGGATGCCGGCGGCCAGCAGCCCCGAAGCCACCCGGCTCGCCTCCTCGTCCATCTCGCGATAGGTCAGCCGCCGGTCGCCGAAGACGACGGCTTCCCGCTCCGGAAACTGCGCAGCGGCGCTTTCCAGATTGCTCGCGAGATTGAACATCGAACGCCTCCCGAAACGGCCCCGCACTGTGACAGCGTTCAACCGGCGTCTCAACGCCCGGTCGGCGGCACGCCATGCCTGCGTGAACTCCGGCAAACGCGAATGTTCCAATTCAGGAATCTTCAGCCGGGCGCCATGGATTGAGCAGCTGAACGCCGAAGCGGGCGAAGTCCCCCACGTTCCGCGTCACGAGGGCCAGCTCATGCTGCCACCGCTTCTTGGCCGACTTCCCCGTCGAGGGTGACAAGCTGGTCTACAGCGATCCGCCCTATCTGCATAGCGTGCGCAAGTCGCAGCGCCGCTACCGCTACGACTACGAGGAGGCGGATCACGTCGCCTTGCTGGAGTTGGTCAAGGGCCTGCCCTGTTCGGCGATGGTCTCCGGAGCCTCTTGCAAAATTCCTGAGCTTGAGGGCCGACGAGGTTGGCTTCCGGGATCGGTCGCGAGCAGGCGCACCGTGGAAGCGGCAATCCGGGAATTCCCGCTGTTCCGGGCGGATGATTGCGAACAAACTGGCGACATCGTGGATTTCGGGACGAGCCTCTCCGCGCCGCCCCTTGCGAAAGGGCGGCGTGATCCCGGTCCGGTTTGACGGGAGCCGCCCTGCGGGGCGGCGAGGCGCATCACCTGGTCGGCGGCCAGGGCAAGCAGGCCGAACATGAGGCGGCAGGCGACCTTCGTGGGCTCCCGCACGCGTACATGGCGTCCGCCGAACTCGTCCTTGAGGCGTCCGTTGGTCCTCTCGACGCCGCTGCGGGTCCCGAAGCGCACGCTTTCGGCATCGACGTGTCAGGCCGCACGCTGGGCCCGGGCCTCCCGTTCAAGCTCATTCTTGAGATCCTTGTCCCGGCGCGGATTGACGTCGATGATCGCAACGTGGCCGAGGCGTTCGCTCACCTCGTGCATCTCCCTGGCGTCCCAAGCGGAGTTCATTGCGCCCGGCCGTCATCACTGCAAGCGGGATGGCGACCTGGCTGTCATGGAGCAACGGCTTTCCGTCGACGGTGCCGGTGATTCGATCGGCCGCGGTATGGATGACCCCATCCCTGCGACGTATGGTCCGCGTGCAGCAACCGGGTGACCGCCCGCCGCGCGGCCATGCGCGTTCAGGACCCTGTGAAAACGGTCGACCACCCGGCGCGACGGCAGCCTCCCATGGAATCGACACGTGTGCCGGATGAAGGCAGTCCCTGAGCGATCGAGCCGAATGCAGATTGGGAACGGCGCAGTCACATCGGCTCCGGCGGTCAGTCCGGTGCTTCCCAGTCGAACTCGTGCAGTTCTCTCCAGGGAATCAGCCTGTCCGTTCCCCGGTGCTGGGCTTGATTGCCGCCGTAGGCAACCACGGCCGAGTATCGGCGGGCCGATCGGTCGAGGAGTCTGCGAACACGGTTGGCGCCGTCGAAGAGAGCGGACGAAGGCGTCTGGGAGGACCTGGCTTCCACGATCGCAGCGCCGATCGGGTTTTCGACGATGAGATCGGCCTCCACGCCGTTGCGGTCCCGGTAGAACGACAGTCCACCGGTGTCGCCCCGGTTGGCCCGATGCTTGGCGATCTCCGAGACCACCCAGGTTTCGAAGATCGGACCGCGAAGCGGATGTGCGCGCAGCTGCCCGGGGGTGCGGATGCCCAGCAGCCAGCAGACGAGCCCGGTATCGTAGAAGTGGAGCTTCGGCATTCTCACCAGGCGCTTGCGAAGATTCGCATGAAGGGCCGGCAGGCGGAAAGCGATAAAGCTGGTTTCAAGGATGCCGAGCCAGGTTTTTGCCGTCGGCTGCGAAATGCCGCAATCGCCGGCGAGCGACGAGTAGTTGAGCAGCTGCGCTGTCCGGCCCGCGCAAAGGGCTGCGAAACGCTGAAAGGTCGCGAGATCGCCCACGTTGCTGATCATCCGCACATCGCGCTCGATGTAGGTGGCGACATAGGACCGCAGCCAGTCCGAAGCCCTGTGCCCTTCATCGAGTATGCGAGGGTAGGATCCGGTCAGGAGAGTCTCTTCGAGAGTCTCGGGATGCCCGGGAAACCGTATCGTCTCGCCCCGTGTCAGCGGGAGCAGGTTGTACACCGCCGTTCGCCCGGCGAGCGACTGGCTGACCGACTCGGGCAGCGAGAGGTTTTGCGAGCCCGTGAGGACCCAGCGGCCTGGCGCCGGGTCTTCGTCGATGACGCCTTGCAGGTAGGAGAGCAGGTCGGGCGCTCTGTGGACTTCGTCGAGAACGGCGCCTTCTGCAAACTGCGCCAGGAAAGCGCGGGGATCTTCGGTCGCGAAGGCGCGCACGTCCGGAGCTTCCAGGGTTTCATAGGGATGCTGCGGAAACAGGGCACGGCACAATGTCGTCTTTCCGCTCTGCCGGGGACCGGTGAGCGTGATGGACGGCCAGGTCCGCGCGCCTCCGTCAGCCTCGGGGCGAGGTCGCGCGCGATCATGACGCAGCACAGCACCGGTCCAGGCTGATTCAAAATAGGATCTTGAATCAGCCTGGACCGGTGACTTTAGAGACTTGTTCCCGTGTCGCCCGCCGGTCCCCATCCTGCAAGGGTGCTCCGTTCAGACGGGCCCTCTGCGGGAACCGGTATCACCCAGGACGAAGGTTCCGGCCGCACATCGTGGAACGCCGGATTCCGGGCATCGGCAGGCAGGATGTCCCGAACCGGTTCGCCTCCGCGACGTCGCAGAGCGGGTCTACGAACACGCCGGCATCGAGCTTCCCGAAGAACTGCAGGAGTTCGACGTCTTAGAAAATCCCCGCGGCACGGTGTCCTGTCAGGGCAGGCTGAGCTGGCGGGGGCCGATCGCCTGTCGCTGCGGTGGTCTCCCGCGCATCAGGCTCGTCCTGCCGCCGGTGGAGCGCGTCATCTTCCGCGAATACGGCGATGCGCCGGCGGAGGGTGTGTGCTACGCCCATGAGGAAGCATTCGCCGAAAAGGTGCGTACCCTCGGCGACCGCGCGACCTTTACGATGCGAACGATCTGTATCGCGACGCCGAAGCGCGGCCTCGGGCGGCCGTCCTGCTCGATGTTCCGCGGCGGAAATGCGAACACCGCAGCCTTGCTGTTCCCACGCTTGAGGGGCTGGAGACACACAGGAACGATCTGGTGGGTTCCTGGCAACCGATGCCGGACCACCAGCTCCAGGACTTGCCGCCGGGCCGAAACCCCGGAGCCCGGCGATCCCACCGAGCACTGAACGCGCGGCCGGCTCCGCCGCCGCCGCTTGAAGTTTGTCCAAACTGTCGCTACTTTATTGGACAACAGAGAGCCACGCCATGTCCACCGCCAGGGCCGTTCGCGCCGCCGTCGCCAGACTGCCGAAGGGCAAGCCGTTCACCGGCGCCCGTTTCGCGAAGCTGGGTCCTCGCGGCGCCGTCGACCGCACGCTGTCGCGCATCGCCGCGGAGGACGCGATCCTGCGCATGGCCCACGGCGTCTTCGTCCGCCCGAGAACCAGCCGGTTCGTCGGCGCCGTCGTTCCCGACCTCCACGAGGTCGTCGAGACCATCGCGCGCGGCAACGGCGAGACGGTCCAGATCCACGGCGCCGAAGCCGCCCGGCGCTTCGGGCTCAGCACCCAGGTGCCGACCGCGCCTGTGTTCCACACCAGCGCCTCGACCCGCACCGTCCGGGTCGCCGGCGTCCCGGTTCGGCTGGTCCACACGTCTAACCGCCGGCGGCTGCAATTCGCCGGGGAGCCGGCGGGCGCCGCGCTCTCCGCGCTGTGGTATCTCGGCCGGAACAACGTGACGCCGGAGACCGTCGCCGTGATCGAAGCCGCGCTCGGCCCGGACGGGTTCGCCAGGCTGCGCTCCGCCGCCATGCCGGCCTGGATGGCGGCGGCCTTCGCCGCCGCCGACAGGGAGGTGGCGCATGGCTGAGCCGTTCCTCTCCCTCGGCGCCCGCGAGCGCGCCGATATCCTCCGTACCGCGGCGGCCCGCCACCGGCGCTCGCCGGTCATCCTGGAGAAGGATATCTGGGTCTGCTGGGTCCTCGACGCCCTCTTCTCCATGCCGGACGCCCATCCGATGGCGTTCAAGGGCGGCACGTCGCTCTCGAAGGTCTACGGCGTCATCGACCGGTTCTCCGAGGATGTGGACGTCACCCTCGACTACCGCGCCTTCGGCGACGGTTTCGACCCCTTCGCGGACGGGCGCCGCGCATGGCGAGCGCACGCCGGAACGGATCAACCAGCGCAGCACCCGCGACCGGTTGTGGGAGACCCGCGCGGGCACGTGTCGAGCTGAAGATTCCGAAGTTGAGGAAGGGAAGCACCTTCCCCGGCTTCCCGGAGCCCCGGCGGACGGCCGGGAGGGCTCTCACGGCGGTGATCCAGGAGGCCTGCATCCAGGGTGTTCGGGCGACCAGGCAGAGCTTCGATTCCCCGCTTCGCCGTGGAGCTTGTTCCACAGGGCCCGCCCGTCGGCGGGCGCTTGTGATACCTCGCCGAACCAGGCCGGACGGTCAGCGATACATCTGCCTGTGCGCCTGCTGCGGTAGGCGCTTCACCAGAACGGGGACGCCTATCCCGCCTCCCCACAAGAACAAGTCCGGTTGGACCCCTGTCCGGGACGGACCGGGTCAACGTCGTCGATGCCCGATACCGAGTGCCTGCCCGGCATGCGAGTCATTCCGAGCAACCATGCTGCCGTCCTGCCAGACCGGCGCCGTGCTCCGTACTGGAGCCGACTCCCGTCAGGCGTCTCCTGTGGTTCTCGGCAGTGGTTCCGTGCCCGAGCCGGGACCTTCTGCGATGACCGACGGCCATCACATCGTCCGTGCGTCCGGGATCGCCGTTGCCGAACCGCCGGGCGTGTGATTGCGTGCGTTTGCCGGGCCGGCCGCCGACGAAAACGGAACTCCGGCCAGTTGTCGCCGGCTCTCTTCGCCGTGGATCGCTAGACGACGATCAGTTCGTGCTGGATGCGGCTCAGCCAGCGGGCCCGGGTCTCGGTGAAGGCCATCGTGTCGATCAGGATCGAATAGCCTTCGAGGTGCGGCAGGTAGAACTGGCTCTCGTGGTTCACCACGCGGCCGGGCGCGAAGACCTGGCCGTCGTCGTGGAGCGTGTCGGCGTCGTAGTGGAAGTCGCCGACCCAGTCGGGCGGGAAGGCGATGCCGAGCTCATAGCCGCCGATCCAGCCGCGGTTCTCGTAGATCCCGACTTCCTTGTAGTAACGCACGATGGTGTCGTTGAGTTCGCGGACCGGAAGGTTCGGCCTCAGGATGTCCTCGAGAGCCTTGTAGACCCCGGCCGAGAGGTTGATCCTCTCCACCGCGTCGGGATGCGGTTCGCCGATCGAGAAGCTGCGCGCCTGGTCGACGTGGTAGCGGTTGAAGACGCCGCACACATCAAGGAAGACGACCTCGCCCGCTGCAATCTGCTTGCGTGAGGCCAGGCCGTGTCCGGTGACGGCCTTCAGGCCGGAGGTCACCAGCATGGGAATCGCCTGGTTCTCGCCGCCGGCGCGGGTCATGGCGGCCGTGACCTCACCCCAGAGCTCAAGCTCGGTGATACCCTCTCGCAGCGTCTCGCGCGCCGCCTCGAGACCGATGTCGGCGATGCGGGCGGCTTTCTCGACGCAGGCCATTTCGGCGGGTGACTTGTATCCGCGCACCTCGCGGACAATCCCGGTGCCGTCCACCACGGCGCAGCCCCTGGCCTCAAGCGCAGCCTGGCAGCGCTCGCTCACCCGCCGGTTGGGCCGGTAGCTCCCCATCTCGAGACCCGCGGTACCGCCGGTCCAGCCCGATGACGCCAACTCGCCGGCGACGAAGGCGAAGGCGGCATCGGCATCCTGCGGACCGTCATAGAGACGGACATCGCCGGCAACCGTGTAGCAGCGCACGAGGGCGACATGGCCGCCCGCCTCGAAGAAGATGAAGTCGTCGTGGTCGACATGGACCGCCACGCCGCTCCAGGGCAGATACCCCTCGGCCTGGTACCAGGCCGATCCGTAGCCGCTGACGTAGCAGATGGCTTCGGGCGAGGTCAGGTAGAGCATGTCGACGGATTCGCGCGCCATCACCTTGCGGATGCGCTCGAGCCGCCCTCGATACTCCTCGCGCGAGAACGGGACCTCCTGCACCGGGTATCCGTGCTGCAGCACCTGTTCGGCGTCGTTCATGCGCCCCTCCTGTCATCCCCGTCGACAGGATGCGGATGCGCGCGTGGGCTTGTCACGGAAAAACGACCGGCCCCCGGGGCATCGGGGCATCCACCCGCTTGCCGTCCCGTCGAAGGCACAGGCGCCTTCCCTGCAACGGATTCGTCGCCAGGATAGCGCACGCCCGGATCGACGATGCCATTTGCGTGCCAACGCATGGGCGTCAGGCGCAGGTGCGAAGGCAACGGCATCTCGCGGAGTCCTGCATCGGCATGGCCGATCAACTCGCGACAGTCAGCCGTGACGGGGCCCTCGCCCGCCGGCAATCCGGGACACGTCGTTCCTGAGGCACCGGACGACTTGCGCCGATGCCGTTGCGCACACAGGAAGTGAATACCGCTTCGGCCGCGGCGTTCAGGTCCCGGCCAGCCGGGTCCGCGATGTCCTTGAACAGATCGACCGGCGGGCGGCATGCCGAATGCGGCAACGATTCGATCCACTCGTCCGGTCCCATTTGCGGGATGCCGATGGATGGCGGACGAACGAGTGGATCAGTCGAAGAAACGCGAGGCGAACACCGTCCCCGATTCAGCTTCAGCCCGCACCCGATCCCGCATCGGGCGACTTCGCGCCCGAAGGCGCGGCGGGTGTGCCGCCTCTCATGCTCGCCAACTCCTTCTGGATGTCGCGTGCGACCTCTTCCACCTCACGTGCGACCCGCGGTATTCTGCCGGATTCCCATTCCAACGCAGTCGTCAGAGGCAACAGTAAACCGGCCGCGGGCGAAGCCTGGACCAGTGCATGCACCTCCTCCGGGCTCAGCCTGACGCTCAGAAGCATCAACCCGTCCAGGGCTTCTCTGGGGAGCGAGCCGAGTTCCGGCAGGATCGCCAGGGCGGTTTCGATATCCTGCCCGCACGCGGGTCGATCGCCGTTAGCCGCGGCTGCGGTCGCCCTGAACAGATATGCTCGAACCTGGTCCTCCCCGGTCGGGTTCAGGCCAGGGTCGAGCGCCCGGCCGGCGGTCTCGATCGCAGCGGCGTACCGCTCACACTTCAGTTCCAAGGCGGCCTTGTCGATCAATGCGTGGCTTGCCTTCCCGCGAAGCCATTCGTGTTCGCTTTGCGCGAACAGGCGCGCGGCTTCTGCGAAGGAGTTCAGCGCGTCTTGCGGTCGATCCAGATTGCACAGAGCGAGCCCTCGGCCGACATGTGCGAACGCGAACACGCCTTGGGGGTCGGATGAATCGTTGCCGCCGACCTGCCGTACTGTTTCCTCGAATGTGCGAAGCGCTTCGGCCGATCGGTTCAGCCAATAGAGCGCAAAGCCCTTCTTGATCAGCGCCGCCGAGACACAGCCGGCAATAGCCGGATCGCGATGGTCTCCGAATCGTCTCACGACATCATCGTAGGCGACGAGGGCATCCTCCTCCCGGCCTCGTTGGCTCAGCAGAGCTCCTTTTTTCAGCAGGGCCCTGGCCGCCCTTTCGGCAAGTGGCGGGGTTTCGCTTTCTGCGAATCTGTGGACAATCTCATCGCAGACAGTCGACGCCTCGTCGTCGCGATTGGACATCTCAAGCAGGTCTTCCTTGCCGAAGAGAGCGTCCGCGGACAACCCGAGAAGAGCCGGCGCATCGTCCTTCCCGTACCGTCGCATGAAGTCGTCGTAGACAGCGAGCGCCTCTCCGGTCCTGTTCAGCCTGCCGAGCATGTGCCCCTTGTTGACGAGGGCTGTCGCGGCGACTTCGGGAAGTGCCGGCGAGTCGATCGTCTCGTGGCGCAGCAGCACTCCGTCCCAGGCGTCCAGCGCCTCCTCCAGCCGGTCGAGACCGGCGAGGGTGACCGCCTTCTGGGCCAGGACGGCTGCCGCCATCTCGGACAGCACCGCAACGTCGGTCTTGTCGAAGAACCCGAGGGCCTCGTCCCAGGTGGCCAGCGCCTCCTCGCTCCGGCCTGCCGCGACGAGCGCGAATCCCTGAACAGAGCAGGCGGTGGCAAGCAGCGCGTCGTCATCGGACGAATCGCTTTGCCGAAGTCGCGGTACCGCCTCGTCAAGCGCGGCCAACGCTTCGTCCGTGCGTCCACGCGAGAAGAGCAGGAGTCCCTTCATCCAAGATGCGCCGACGGCGGCCTCCGCGAGCGAAGGAACGTCGCTGTGACCGAACCGCGCCGTCGCCTCATCGAGGGCAGCCAGCGCCTCGTCGGTTCGATCGAGGGCAAGCAGCACGAGCCCCTTGCTGATCAGGGCCTTCGCAATCCATTCCTTCGGGACGGGGGAATCGCCTCCGCCGAAACGACGGAGCACTTCGTCGTAGACGGCAAGCGCTCCCGGAGCCCGCACCAATCCGGTTTCCCGGTCGGCGAACAGCACCGAGAACATGCCGGTGACGCCGCCGCCGCGGGCCCTGCGGATTGTTTCGGCAAACAGATCCCACACCTGATCGGTTGAGATCAATCCGGCAAGTATGTCTCCCTTGAGAACAAGGGCGCCTGCGATCGCATCGGGACCTCCCGGAACATCCGCTTGCCCGAATCGACGTATCGTTTCCTCGCACCTTGCGAGAGCGTCCCCGGACCGGCCCTCGCGATGGAGCGCAGCGGCTTCCTCCAGGAGGGCCCTTGCGGTTTCCTGCCCTTCGGGGGCCTCCACGCCCGTCGCCTTCATCAGGTGCATGCCAACGGGAATGCCCGCCTGCAACTCGTCCCTGTACGCCACAAGCATCGGCGACTCCATCAGGTGCGCGAGCGCGAGCCGGTGGAGCGGATTCGCCGGCTCGTCGAGCGTGCTTTCGCCAGCGAGGCGGATGCCGAAGTCGGTCAGTTCGCGAGGCGAATAGAAAGCCTCCATGAAACGGACCAGCGCTCCGACCACCGGCTCGGGCCCGCGAGAGCGCCGCATCAGGTAGTAGATGTTGTAGAGCCTCTCGGTCAGGTAGTACTGCTTGCGCCGGGCTCCGCCGCCTGCAACCTCGACGACGCCCCGCTCGATCAGGCGATTCAGCTGGGCACTGCACTTGCTGGTGTCGAGCCGGGCGCGGTCCGCCACCTCGCGCGTCGTCGCCGGCTTCCAGAGTACGGCGAGCGCGAGATAGACACGCCGCTCCTGTGCCGGCAGCGCATTGAGATGGCTCTTGAAGTACTCCGTGTGGTCGTCGATCAGGTCGAGCAATTCCTCCATCAGTTCCCGGAACGACAGACGGGCTCCGAAACGGGCCATGATGGCGATCAGCCGGGGGCTGCCTCCGGTCAGGATTTCCAGTGCGCGCATGTTGTCCAGATCGCGGCGGCGACCGGATACCTTCTCCCAGAGAACGGCGCACTCTTCCCCGCCGAGAGGACGCAGGGGGACCACCCGGAAGAGGTCGTAGAGCGCCCGGTCGGGGTTGTCGATCTCGTCGAAACGGCTGGTAGCGCTCGCCAGAAGAAGTATCCGCGACTCCGTCTGAAGCGTCTGGCGCAGCCGCCATCCCGCGTCTCCGTCAGCCATCTCCCCGAACATCATGTTCAGGTTCTCGACCACCAGCACGAGCCGCCGTCTCTTGTGGTCCGCGAAGTCCAGCAGGGCGCCCAGGCAGCGGTCTGCGAGCATCCGGTCGTCACGGATCGTCCGCAGATCCTCGAAGGTGCGCCGGAGCTCGCAGGCGTCCTCTTCCGCCGGCGCCCGCTCCGCCAGCCGGGACAGGCATTCCAGCCAGAACTCGCCGGCCGTGGAAACTTCGTAGCTCTCCTCGGCGAAAACGACCGGATGGAACCGGCGCGAGAGGTCGTCGTCCCTGCGGATCTCGGCGGCGATCCGGAGCAGCAGTATGGTCTTTCCGCTGCCGCGTGGGCCGATCACGATCCGGTGCGGACTGGCGGCCCCGTCGCACTCGCGCAGCATCTCGACCGCCGAATCGAACTCCGCCGTGCGAACGCAGAACGATTTCACCAGTTCGTCATCGCTCAGGAATCCGGGATTGTACTTTCTCGCTGTCGTGGCCACCGAACCTTCCTCCATTCATGCCCGGCGCCGGGCGATGGGCACGAAGTGCCGGCCGTGCCTGGCGTGCCACCAGTCCTCGAGCAGGCCCGAGACGAACCCGAGGCCCTCGTCTCCCCGCTCCAAGTAGCCGTCGTGTTCGAGCTGGCGAAGCACTTCCTCCACCGTGATCGCGTTCCCCTCCTCGAAAAACTCGCGGTACAGGCCGACGGCGTCGTCGCGCAGCAATCCTCCGCCAACCGCCGCCTCGGTCAGCAGTTTGAGGGCGATCCGGTATCCGCGGTTCCCGAGCGTGGACTTAAGGCGGGTCTCGTAGTGGTCGAGGTCTGTCTGATCCCGGACGCCGAGCATGTCTTCCCGGTAAGCGCCTTCCACGTCATCCAGGGTGGCCGCGTTCCGGCGGTCGCGGCGTAGATACTCGTGCAGACAGTCGAAGAACAGTTGCACATGGTGGGGTATCGGGCACCGCAGCCGGCTGCACATGTCGTTGCGGACGGCGGCGGGAAGATCGAGATCATAGGCTTGCGCCAGCGCGCCGAGGCAGGCGGCCGCGGTCTCCCCGTCCCATGGCTTCAGATCGTATGCGGAATAGATGTTGGCCTGGGCGCTCAGGCCGGCCCGCCGAAGGATGGGCTCGAGGCTCACGCTGCCGGAAAGGACCAGGATCACACGGTCCCGATGCTCCTGCCCGTTCTTTCGCAGCCAGCTCAGAAACGCGTCTGCCGCCCGTACTCCCTCGGGTTCGATGGTCTCACCTTCGCCCTTGAGCAGCCGGTCGACAAGAATCGGCAGTTCGTCGATCGCGAGGACCACCGGCCGGTCGTTCCTCGCCAGGGCCGCGAATACCTCGTCGCCCTTCCGCTGCCAGTTCCCGGCATTGATCCCGGCGCGCAGCTTCACCCGAATGTGGGCGGCGCTCAACTCGCCGATCCGATCGCCGATCCCGCGCAGGAGGTTGTCGAAGCGGGCCACGATCCGGCGCCAGGCTCCCTGCACGGGGATCGAACCGGTCCCGATCTCGTGCGATCGCGTCGGACGCGGTTTGGGCGCCCTCGACGTCGACGAAGACGGTTTCGAAGTCTCCCTGCTCGTTCAGGCGCCGCAAGCAGCTCCCGGACCAGGCTCGTCTTTCCCATCCGGCGCTGTGCGGTCACCAGGGTATGGGTTCCATCCCGCACGCGCTCGTCGAGCGCCGCGAGGTCCGCCTCGCGATCGAAGAACCTGTCGCCCTGGACCCAGTTCGCTCCAGCCTTCCTCAGGGGCATTTCAAACCTCCAACGAAATCGTTGGCAACAATACTGTTGGAATATGGTGCTGTCAAGATCCCTGTGCCGGTCAGCGGTTTCCGACGGCGATGGCCGTTCGGGCGAGATGTAGCGTGATCCCGGACTCGCGGACGGGGCATGACAGCTGAACAGCCATGTGCGGGTGAGGGGAGGCCACCTCCGGCTGTGGAGCAGTTCTCGCGAACCGCGGCGTCGCGCGGGAGGCGAGGACCGGCCGCGCTTACGGAACGGGGTCGTCTCGACAGGGAAGCCGGGATTGTCGTTGCCGGACCGCCGGGCGTATGATCCCGGACCCGGAGCAGATGAGGAGGCCCGCGCCATGGAAAGCTTTGACAGCCAGAACCTGACCGACGAGATCCTTGCGCTCGATGCCCATCTCGTTCATTCGTTCGCCAACCTCGACGGACTGAAGAAGGACGGGGCCCGCACCGTCATCGCCGAGGCCGACGGCTCCTATGTCTACGATGCGGACGGCAACCGCATGCTCGACGGCATCGGCGGCCTGTGGTGCGTCAATGTCGGTCATGGCCGTCGGGAAATCATCGACGCCGTGGCGGCACAGCTCGGCAAGCTCGACTTCTATTCGACCTTCTACAACCTGACGCATCCCGAAGGCGCCCGTCTGTCCCACAAGGTGGCGTCGCTGGCGCCGGGCTCGCTCAACCACGTCTACTTCGGCAACTCCGGGTCGGTCGCCAACGACAGCGCGGTGCGCATCCTGCACCACTACTTCAACCGCACGGGCGAACCGTCACGGCGCAAGATCCTCTCGAGGGTCGGCGCCTATCACGGTTCGACGCACCTTGCCGTCGCCATGACCACGCCCGCCTACCGCCAGGGGTGGAACTCGGCGGAGGAGCTTGTGCACTTCCTGTCGTCCCCCTATCCCTACCGGCGTCCCGACGGCATGTCTGTCGGCGAGTTTCTCGATTTTCTCATTGACGAGATGGTCGAGGCCATCGAGGAGATCGGGGCAGAGAACATCGCCGGGTTCATCGCCGAGCCGATCATGGGGGCAGGGGGCGTGATCGTGCCGCCCGACGGCTACCACCGCCGCACCCGCGAGGTCTGCTCGCGCTACGGCATCATGTACATCTCCGACGAGGTCGTGACGGCCTTCGGGCGGCTCGGACACTTCTTCTCGTCCGAGGATGTCTTCGGCGTCATGCCCGACATCATCACCTCGGCCAAGGGCCTCACCTCCGGTTATCAGCCCCTGTCGGCGACGATTCTCTGCGAGGAGATCTACGACGTGATCTCCGCGCCCGGTGCGGTGTTCCTCCACGGCATGACCTATTCGAGCCACCCGGCGGCCTGCGCGGCGGCGCTCGCCAACATCGCGATCATGGAGAACGAGGATCTGTGCGGCCATGTCCGCACCCACGGGCCGAAGTTCGGGGAGGCGCTCGGCCGCCTCGAGGACCTCGATGTCGTGGGCGAGGTCCGCGGCAGCCATTTCATGCAGGGGATCGAGTTCGTCCGCGACCGCCGGACGCGCGAGCTTTTCGGCGAGGAGGCCGACTTCGGCGGTCGCGTGGCGCGCCATGCCCAGAAGCGCGGCCTCGTCGTGCGGCCGCTGGGCCACATGGCGGTCCTGTCGCCGCCGCTGATCATCGGCGAGAAGGAAATCGCGATCATCGAGGACACCCTGCGGCAGAGCATCCAGGCGGCGCTCGACGACGTGACGAGGGAAGGGCTGGCCTGATCCCCGTCTCCCGAGCCGGGTCGCGCCGACCAGGGTTCGGAGCCACCTTCGGGTTCCGCGAGGACTTTCCCGAGGCGGTTCGTCGGCACCTGGTCGTCTCAGGACGCTGCCGGCACTCAAGGGCCAATGGCGGATCGGCTCGTTCGAAACGCTCGCCCTTCAGGAACTGCGGCAGGATCCATGTCCGCACCATCGCGGGCGAAACCGGCTTTCTCTTTCGGACCGCCTCCGGGTTCAACACGCTCGAGAGGCTCTCGCTCGAAGGCGGCGTCACCCGTTGCGGGCATGGCCTCACACAGGGCCCGGTGCGTGCCGCACCCTCTCACGGGGCACCGTCATCTTCCGGCGAGGACCCAGAAAGGAACCAGCACACACGCCTCAGGTAGAGAGGTACGGTTGCTCTGTCGTCAAGGGCTCTGTATCGCACACCTCCCTCGGAGGGTCGTGGTGAGATACGGGATACATTCCTTGGCAGCCCTTTCATTCACGAAAAATCAATGCGTTACCTTGATTCTGTGGGAACGGCTACCCGCATAGGACATTGAGAGAAAATCTCTAAATATATGTTTTCCACAAACGATTCAGACCCGCTTCGAGGGCGACGGCTCTGGGCGAGAGTCCCACGATGATCGGCAAGCTACTCGGTCACACGCAGGTCCAGATGACCGCGCGCTACGCGCATCTGGCGCGGGATTCCATCCAGAACGCCGCGGCGCGGATCACGGGAAGCATCAGCGGGGATCTCACCCCTTGGCATGGTTGATGATCGTCGCGCGCAACACGCCATGGCTCTGCCACACGGCGCACGACTAGCCTTCGGTCCACCGCCGTTCTTGACGCCTTCGATTAACAGTGCCATACTCCGCACATTAGAGCATTACGCTCCGGGGTCGGCCAAGCTGGCCGGCATAGGGCTCGGGCAACCGGGCCCTATGTTTGTTTGTGGCCTTCCAAGCCGTTAAAGCAACTGTACTTGATCCCAAGCAGCGGCCGATCCTCGGATGACAGGACCGCGTCGATCAGGCGGCCAGCCCTCATCAAGGCAAGGTACGGCTTGTAGCCTGTATCGTACCCAGCCTTGGCCATGGGGTAGAGATAGAGATCGGCAATCTGGAGCATGGGCGTTTTCTTCGTGCGGCCTTTCGGCTCCCCAAGCACCAGCTCCCTGAACTCACCAGCTTCTAGGCCACGATAGGGGGCTGCATTGTCGCCATCGAACGGCATGCCCTCCGCCTTGAGCCCCTTCATGAAAGCAACAATGTCTCGATCCTCTTGCTTGCCCGATCTTTCGAAGAACACCCGGAGCCGTCGTCCCTTCAAGCGGGCATACTTGGCCGATCGCTCGATCAGAATCGAGAATGCTGTCTTGTCCATGCGCCAGGGACGATTTCCATACCGTTCGGCATAGCGCGCCACGTACGCGGGACGATGGATGATGGCTGCGATTCCCATCACCGGAAGACTGACCAGAAACTCCTCAAGCTCAGGCAAGAACTCCACCGCCCGCTCGGGATTCTTCAGCCATGAGAAACTGCCCCGACCGCCGCGAATTTCGTATGAGTGCAATGGATAAGTGATTCCCCACGCGTTACAGAATTCTTGATGGGCATCCCAAACCCGGTGCAAATCTTCCTTGTCGATCAGCACACCGCCCAAGCCGAAGCAGTCCATCCCATCATGCCTTTCCTCGGCCGGAACGTGATCTGGCTGACGACTCCCGGTATCATCGACAAACAAGTGGACTTCTTGACCCTCACGAGTTGCGTTCATGTCCCTTCCAGTCTCTCGCTGTCAGGCGGGGAATGACGCCACCGCGTGTTGTGACGAAGACTCGTGCGTTGCTTTCTCGCGTCTCCCTATGTGGACCAAGCATCGTAGACATTGCGCAACTCCTCGATCCAAAATTGCTCCTCATCTACAACATGCCGTCCACGTGACCGAGCCAGACGGAAGAATCCAGGTCCCGGTCTCAAATCGCCCGTCTTGTGCACTACCACGACAGTGAGCAATCCCCGGCCTTCTTCGTCCTCTTCCGACGAGATTTCCCCAAGCATGTGAGCTAGCGGAGCGCCATTTGGCTCAAGAACGCAGGTCTGAATCTCTCGAACCAGATCTGAATAGGCGATCAAGCTCTCCGATCTCGCTACAGCGATCATGGCCTGCCGTGCCTCATCCTTGGCTGCGATCCATTGATCGTCTGAGAACTCGTGTTTGAAGCCCTCGCGCAGCATTAGCCAATCTCCGTTTTGGCCCGATGTCTCGAGAACGTCAGCCATATCGCTCCTCTTTTCTCCCTCATGCCGCCTCACGAATTCCCTTCATAGCTAGTTGGGTCCGCCCATTCGAGAACCTCCCCGGGCTCCTTTACCCACTTGGCGGGACTTCGCGTGCCTCCTCCTCGCGGCTGCCTTGCCGAGGGGCGTCCCGACGGTCTTTCCCGTTCTGGTCGGCGGCGGCGCCTTCGGGAACGAGCGGATCTGGATCAAGGACGTCATCGCGCGGGCTCTCGACATCCGGATCACGTGTTTCCACAGCATAGACGGGTGCTGCCTCGGTCTTGAACACCAATGCCTTGTTGGTGGAGGACGGACTTCAGATCATGGGCGTTCCCGAAGGCGGCGGAGCGAGGGCCCAGTTCCACCAGCGGTGCAGGCAGGCATGGGCGCTTCCCTCCGGGAGGCGGCCCGCCGGGGGGCTCGCCAGGGCGTGAAGGCGGAGCGACTCCTCGTCGAGGAGGGGCCTGTCGTCGAGGTAGCCGTTGTCGCGCAGCCATGCCTCCAGGCTGTCGGCGCTCTTCTTGCGGAAATTCGCGAGCTCGGGACTGTTCCTCGAGCGCAGCGCGTCGAGGAGGTGCAGGGGACTGCCGCCAAGTTCGACCGCCATCGCGATGACGGGCTCGAGATAGCGCCCGGAGACGGCGCCGCTTTCCGTGACGGCGTCGCGGCCCACGGGCCGGTCGCGTCCGATGTTCCACGCCTCGCAGAAGACCTCGAGAAGATCGACCCGGGCATCGACCCATGCCTTCGCCGTCGCGGCGGATCCGAGGCCGGCGCCAAGGGGCGAATCCGAGACGCCCCGCCATTGCCCTGCCTGGCGGATGCCCTGGGTCAGGAGGGAGTGAAGCAGCGGCAGGTCGTCGGGGAGGACATAGTAGAGATGCTGCGTCCTCCAGCCGTCCGCCGGTGAGAAGGGAGGCACGCCCAGAAGGGCGGCGTAGTCCTCGGCGGTGAGGCCGTCGGGATCCGGAACGGTCGGCAGGGGCGGCGGCGCAGCCGGCGGCTCGGTCGTCCTCCCGCGAACGTGCCCCAGGTCGATCTCGCCCACGCCGCAGGTTCCAGGCTCGACCGCCCGGTGGAACCGTTCCGCGTCGGCGGGATCGCTCGTGAGATAGAAGATCTGCCTCTTCTCCCTGCCGGCGATCCGCCCGAGGCTGCGCGCGATCGCATCGAACCTGGCCGGATCGCTCTGGTCCAGAGCCTCGTCGAGGAAGAGGGGCATCGCCGTGCCCCTCTCGACGTCTTCCGCGAAGGCGAGGCGGGCCGCCAGCAACAGCTGGGCGCGCGTTCCGTCCGAGAGCTCCTCGAGCTCGCGCTGCCTGCCGAGGGCGAGATCGATCGCCACCAGTCGCGGCTGGTCCCGGTCCCTGGAAAGAACCAACTCGTAGCCGTGGTGCGTGAAGTCGAGAAAATGAAGGCGGGCCCGCTCGAGAACCCGGGGCCTGCGGTTTCTCTCGAACTCCTGCTCCACCTGGTCGAGCAGGAACCTGCCCGCCAGGGCGCGAAGCGATCTCGACCGCTCCTCCTCGAGCGCCGTCCTGCTGTCCTCCCTGTCGGCAATCAGGTTCTGGAGGGCGCCGGCCCGCCGGGCGTCGTCAATGCGGTGCCTGATGTCGGCGATGGCGTCGCGCAGTTCCTCGGCCCTGAGGGCCATCGGCGCGAGTCTCGCCTCGAGCTGCCGCAGCTCGAAGGGATTGCCTCCGGCCAGATCCTCCTCGCCAGCCGTCGTCAGCCCGTCGCGGACGAGCCCGATCCGGTGCTGCAGGTCGTCCGCGCGGGAGAGTGCCTCCCTGTGGGCAGGCAGCTGCTCCAGCAGGGCGGCGAGGCCGGAAAGATCGCCCTCCTTGAGGCCGGCCCGTTCGTAGATCTTCGCCATGTCGCGGGCGACGGCGGCGCGGTCGGCCGTGTCTCTCTCGAGCTCGGAGGCGGTGCGGGTCTCGTCCTCCAGGGCCTTCGTCAGCTGCGCGCTGCGGTCCGACAGGTCTCCAAGGAGCGCCGTGGCGCCGGCCGCATCCTCGGGAGCGCGCTCGGCGAGGTTCCGGAACGCCACGCCCAGCCCGGCCAGGAGATCCGCCTGCCGCTTCTCGAGGTGCCGGACGGCGCCCTCGGCGCCGTGCTGCTCCACGCGTGCCTCCCTGAGCTGGATGAGGGCCATTGCCATGTCGACCATCTCGATGTCGGAACGCAGGCCGTCGAGGTCCAGCGCTTGCAGGAGCGCCGCTCTTCTCTCCTCGATCGGCGGTTCCGCTGCGGCGAGGCGCTCGAGATCGCTGCGAAGGTGCTGGCGGTCCACATCCCGGTCGCGAATGCGCAGCTTGCGGGATTCGATGGCGGCGACCGCGCCCTCCAGCCTCCCGAGCCTCGCTTCGGCCTCGCCGATGTCGCCGGCATCCGGCCGGTCGAAGCGCCGGTTCCGGAACTCCCTCTCGATGGACCGGCGCCTGCCGGCGGCGGGACCGACGAGCAGCACCGCCGCCGGAACCAGCATGCCCAGACCCGCGGCGGCGGCGTAGCCGCCCTCCGGCAGTCCCGCCGCAAGCGCCGCGCCTCCGGCAACCGCGATCACGCCTGCGGTCACGGCGAGCCACCGGTACCCCGTGGATTCCGTGCCGGCGGATCTCAGCCACCTGCGCAGCAGCTCGATTTCGGCCTTGAGGACCTCCGTCTCGCCGGGAGGCGCCGATTCGGGTTGCACGTTGTCGAGGAGCCGGATCCTCGCCTCGAGGGCGTCCCTGCGGAGGCGATGCCTCTCGGCGTCCCGCAGGAACCGGAAGATGTCCTCGTGGTTTCCGAGATCGAGGTTGCCGTCGGCCTCCGCTTCGCTGCCGACGGCCTGAAGAGACCGGTCCGCCTTGCGGGCGAGGGCCGCAAGGGACCTGCGGGCGTCCTTGAGCTCGAGTTCGGTTCTCCCGAGCTCGTCGGCCCACTGCCGCCAGGTGGAAAGGTCGGCCGGCGCAACGACCTCCTCGAGGCGTGAGCCCTCCTTCGCCTCGAGCGCGGCCTGGCGCTCGGCCTCGAGGTCGCGTATCCGCTCCCGCAAGGCGTCCATGCGTGCCTGGAGTTCCTTGACCGTCGAGGCCTCGTCGCCCGTGAGCCCGCCAAGCGATTCCGGCCTTCTGCCGATCTCCTCCCTGACTTCGGCGTGCGCCTGCTCAAGGTCTGCGAGGCGGAGCGCCTCGCGGACGGACGGCAGGCGCCGTTCCCCTTCCACCGCCGCATGGCGCTCCGCCTCGAGCGCCTCCAGCCGATCCATGCGCCGCTGCAGGGTCAGCTGTGCGCCCTCGGCGGTCTCGACCTTCCTCGCCGCCTCGTTGAACGCATTCCGGGCGCGCCGGCCGGGATGCCTGCCGGGATCGGCGAAATGCCGTTTCTGGATGGCGTCGATGTCGACGCCGCCGGACATCTGGCGGCGGATCTCGGACGCGATGTCGCGCGTGCCGTCGCGGGCGGGATCGATGAGATCCCTCAGGCGCAGGAAGAAGCAGTGATGGGTATGGGGGGCCGGCAGGGCCGAGGGCGGACCCTGCTCGTCCGCGCTCATCCACCTGACGTGCGGACCGTCCCGTTCGGCGCGCCAGGCGGCGCCCTCGATGTCGAACTCGCCGGCCACGAGGGTTCTCGTCCGGGGCCCGCGATCGCTCCAGTAGAGAGCCTCGACGGCCCGGCAGATGCTCGACTTGCCGATGGCGTTGGGACCGAAGACGACGTGAACGTCGTCGCTGCCCGGCGCGATGGCGAAGGGTGAATTGATCCCCGGGAGACGGTCGATCGCGAGACGCCTGAGCCTCATGATCGCCGCTCCCGCTCGTCGGTATCCAGCATGGCGTGAAGCGCCGTCCGGCCGGCGTCGAGAAGCACCTCCCGGAGGGCGTCGTCCGAGAGCGGATCGGTGGCGCTGCGGTGCTCGTCGACAGGGGACCAGTGGGCCTCGGAGGCGAGACCTTTCATGGTCATCCGCGCTTCTTCGAGGAGTGCGCCGGCGTCCTCGCCGTTGTCCTCGAGGATGATCAGGCGCCGGGCAAGCAGGGCGGCCGGATCGTCGCCCCTGGCGATGCTCCGGAGGTCGATGAGCGGCGAGATGTCGGCGACGACAGCGCTGAAGAAGACCGCCGTTCCGTCGACCATGCGCACGAGATCCCGCCAGTCTCCGCCGGCGATGCGCGCCACGATGTCGTCGTGGCACGGGCTCGAACCGACGAGCCTGACCCGCAGTCCGAGCGCCCGCGGCAACGGCCCCCCGGAAGCGATCCGCCGCTGCTGGCTCTCGGCTTCGGCGAGCAGCCGGTCGGCGACGTCCTCTGCATGCGCCAGACCGTCCACCGCAAGCGTGACGTGTTCCCGGCGCACGGGTGACAGCGGAACCTGTTCCATGGCGAGACGGCCGTCGTCGCCGATGCGGACGAGCCACGGACCGTGGGGGCCGGTCTCCGTGGGATCGAGGCTCGCCAGCGATCCGAGGTATCCCGAACGCCGGTCCTCCAGGGACGGCCTGTGGATGTGGCCGAGCAGCCAGGCGTCGCAACCGGCGTCGTCGAGTTCCGCCTGCCTGACGGGTGCGTAGGTTCCGCCGGAGGCGCCGAGGTCGGCGTGAAGGAGGCCGATGCAGGGGATATCCGGCGCGGACCGCTCCACAGGCGCGGCCAGAAGGCCGGCGACGGGACTCTGGCGGACAAGGCGTTCGCCGAACGACCAGCCGATGATCTCCACCAGGGGATCCCGGTCCCTGGAGACCACCCGGGTCTCCCATGTGCCTCCGGCGCCGAGAAGGTCGAAGCCCTCGACGAGACGGGCGAGCCGCGGGAGGGCCTCGACATCGTGATTGCCGGCCACCGCGATCACCGCGACTCCGGCCTCGATGAGGCGCCGGACACAGGCTTCGAGGGGCACCATGGCCTCGAAGCGGGAATTGGTGCTTTCGACGACATCGCCGGCGAAGAGCACCGCGGCGACGTCCCTGTCGAGCGCGAGGTCGACGCAGCGCTCCAGCGAGGCGGCGGGCGTCAACTCGTCCGGCGCGACGCCGAGGTCGAACACGCCCTGCGGAATGCCGGTGCACCGCGTTCCCAGATGAACGTCGCCGATCGCGAGCAGGTCGGCCCTGTCCCCCATGGTCTCCCCCTTGCCCGTCGCAGCGGATGCCGGCGGGGCCTCCGCTGCGGGTGACGACCATATGGCACAAGGCGCCGCGGCGCGCCACAGGCCACCCGATTCGCCATGGCTCCCTTTCACCCCCCTTGCTATGGTCGCGCGCCCTCGAAGCGGAGCGTTTCATGGCCGGAGCCGGGTCCCGGTGGCAGTTCTGGATCGATCGCGGCGGGACCTTTACCGACGTCATCGGCCGCACGCCCGACGGCCGCCACCTGGCGGCCAAGCTCCTCTCCGAGAACCCGGCGCATTATCCCGACGCCGCGATCCAGGGAATCAGGGACCTCATGGGCCTCGAGGCCTCCCGTGCGATACCCGCAGAGGAGATCGAGGTCGTCAAGATGGGGACGACGGTCGCCACCAATGCGCTCCTCGAACGCCGCGGCGAAGCGACCCTGCTCGTCACCACGAGGGGCTTCCGCGATGCCCTGAGGATCGGCTACCAGACGAGACCGCACCTCTTCGCGCGCAGGATCGACCTGCCCGAGCTCCTCTACGATTCCGTGATCGAGGCCGACGAACGCGTGATGGCGGACGGCACGGTACTCGAGGCGCTCGATGCCGGAGCCCTCCGGCGGGATCTCCGGGAGGCTTCGGCCAGGGGCCTGAGATCGGCGGCGATCGTCTTCATGCACGGATACCGCTATCCAGGGCACGAGGCCGAGGCGGCGCGGCTTGCGGCCGAGGCCGGCTTCACGCAGGTCTCGACCAGCCACGGGACGAGTCCGCTCATGAAGATCGTGAGCCGGGGCGACACCACCGTGGTCGACGCTTATCTCTCGCCGCTTCTGAGGCGCTATGTCGACCGGGTGGCCGCCGAGCTCGGCGGCACGCGGCTGATGTTCATGCAATCCAGCGGCGGCCTTACCGATGCCAGGCTGTTCCAGGGCAAGGACGCGATCCTGAGCGGCCCGGCAGGCGGCATCGTCGGGGCCGTCGAGACCGCCTCCTCGGCAGGTTTCGAACGCATCATCTCCTTCGACATGGGCGGCACGTCGACCGACGTGGCGCACTATGACGGAGCTTTCGAACGGTCCTTCGAAACCAGGGTCGCGGGCGTGCGCATGCGCGCTCCGATGATGCTGATCCACACGGTGGCGGCGGGCGGCGGATCGCTCTGCACCTTCGACGGCGCGCGCTACCGGGTCGGCCCCGAATCCGCCGGCGCCGATCCCGGCCCGGCAAGCTACGGACGCGGCGGGCCGCTCTCGGTGACGGACTGCAACGTGATGCTGGGAAAGCTCCAGCCCGGGATCTTTCCGAAGGTCTTCGGTCCGGACCAGGATGCGCCGCTGGATGCCGCGGTGGTGACCGCGAAGTTCACGGCACTCGCCGCCGACATCCGCGCCGCGACCGGCGACGAGCGCCGTCCCGTCGAGGTGGCGGAAGGCTTCCTCAGAATCGCGGTCGAGAACATGGCGAACGCGATCAAGACGGTCTCGGTGAAGCGCGGCCACGACGTCACGCGCCACGTGCTCAACTGTTTCGGCGGTGCGGGCGGCCAGCATGCCTGCCTGGTGGCCGACGCGCTCGGCATGACGACGATCCTCGTCCATCCCCACGCGGGCGTGCTGTCGGCCTACGGCATGGGACTCGCCGACATCCGCGCCCTGAGACAGCGCGCTGTGGAAGCCCTCCTCGATGATTCCCTCGTGCCCGAGCTTGATGCGGGCCTCGAGGCGATGGCCGGCGAGGCCCGCGGGGAGCTTCGCGCCCAGTCGGTTGCCGAAGAGCGCATCACCGTCAGCCGGCGCGTCCACGTGCGCTACGAGGGGAGCGATACGCCCCATGCCATCGACCACGGCACGCCCGAAGAGATGCGCCGGCGCTTCGAGGAGACCCACCGCAGGACCTACGGCTTCATCGTGCCGGGCAGGGGCCTCGTCGTCGAGGCCGCCGCCGTCGAGGCGTCCGGCGCGATGGTGGCCGCCGGCGAGGTCGAAGCCGGGGTGACGGCGTCGGGCGCCCCGCCCGTCCTCGAGACCGTGGCGGCGTTCATGGCGGGAAGGGAGCGCCGGGTGCCGGTGTTCGACCGGGAGGCGCTCGAGCCGGGACACACGATCGACGGCCCCGCGATCATCGGCGAGACGACGGCAACGACGGTCGTCGAGCCCGGCTGGCAGGCGCGCGTGAGCGCGCGGCAGCACCTCGTTATCGAGCGCGTCACGGCTCTCGAGAGAACCGCGGCGGTCGGCACCACGTGCGATCCGGTCATGCTCGAGATCTTCAACAACCTCTTCATGTCGATCGCCGAGCAGATGGGTGTGACGCTCGCCAACACGGCCTGGTCGGTCAACATCAAGGAGCGTCTGGATTTCTCGTGCGCCATCTTCGACGCCGCCGGCGGCCTCGTGGCCAACGCGCCGCACATCCCCGTGCATCTCGGGTCGATGGGTGAATCGGTGCGCACGATTCTCGGGCAGAACCGGGGCGCGATCGCGCCCGGCGACGTCTATGTCGTCAACGCCCCCTACAACGGAGGCACGCACCTTCCCGACGTGACGGTGATCACCCCGGTCTTCGACGGGGCCGGCGGCGACATCGTCTTCGTCGTGGCGAGCCGCGGCCACCACGCCGACATCGGCGGGCGCACGCCGGGCTCGACGCCGCCCGACAGCAGGACCGTCGAGGAGGAGGGCATCCTCTTCGACAACTTCAAGGTCGTCGACCGCGGCGTCTTTCTCGAACGGGAGCTTCGCGACCACCTCGCCACCGGGCGGTGGCCCGCCCGGCAGCCGGACACCAACATCGCGGATCTCAAGGCGCAGATTGCGGCGGGACAGCGCGGCATCGACGAGACCCGCCGGATGATCGGCCAGTTCGGCCTCGACGTGGTGCACGCCTACATGCGCCACGTCCAGGACAACGCCGAGGAACAGGTCCGCAGGGTCATCGACCGTCTCCGGGACGGCGCCTTCACCTGCCCCCTCGACGAGGGCGGGGTGATTCGCGTGAAGGTGTCGATCGACCGGCGCAGGCGGGAGGCGACCGTCGACTTCACCGGCACCAGTCCCCAGCGGGACAGCAACTTCAACGCGCCGCCGGCGGTCTGCCGGTCCGCCGTGCTCTATGTCTTCCGCACGCTGATCGACGACGCGATCCCGCTCAACGAGGGCTGTCTCAAGCCGATCAGGATCGTCATCCCGAAGGGCTCGATGCTGGCGCCCGAGTACCCCGCGGCCGTCGTCGCCGGCAACACGGAGACGAGCCAGGTCATCACCGACACCCTCTTCGGGGCGCTCGGGGTCATGGCCGCAAGCCAGGGCACGATGAACAACGTCATCTTCGGCAACGACCGCTACCAGTACTACGAGACCGTGTGCGGGGGATCGGGGGCCGGTCCGGGCTTCGCCGGCACCGCCGCCGTCCATACCCACATGACCAATACGCGCCTGACCGATCCCGAGGTGCTCGAGTGGCGCTACCCCGTGCTGCTGGAGAGCTTCTCCATCCGCGGGGGATCGGGAGGCGCCGGCGCCTTCCGGGGAGGCGACGGCGCCGAGCGGCGCATCAGGTTCCTCGACGACATGGAACTCGTCATCCTCTCGAACCGGCGCCTCGTGCCGCCCTACGGCATGGCGGGCGGCGCTCCGGGCGAACCCGGGCGGAACTGGATCGAGCGCGCCGACGGCTCGACAAGGGAACTTGCCGGACAGGACGGCGCGCAGGTCGCCCCGGGCGACGTCTTCGTGCTGCGGACCCCTTCGGGCGGCGGCTACGGAGAGCCGGACACGGGCGCCTGACGAAACGTCCCCGTGACCAGGAGCGCTCCGCCGGTTCCGGGTCCTGTGCCGGCCGCGGGTCGGAACATCGGGCCTGAAGCGACCTGTGGCAACGGTGCCGGAGCGCAAGCTTGATCCGGAGCAGCAGGTTGCGTTCGCGAACTTCCGCCTCCGGCGCGTCGGGGCGGTCTGCCGGTCGTCGATCCGGCGCCATGCACCGATCACGATGGGTGCACGTCAGGATTTTGAGATCGGGTTCATGATGCGGTTGCGCGGTGTTCGTAGAAGTCCTCGAGTCTGCCGGAGAGCCTGGTGCATCTCAGGGCGATGATGGCGTTGGCTCCGGCGACGGTCCAGTGCATGCCGGCGCGCTTGAGGCGGACGCCGATGGCGGTGCGGCAGCCGGCTTCGACGACGCCGGAGGCGACTGTTGGCGGAACGACGAGTATCAACCGGTCATCAAATGCTCAAATGAGCCTTGTTCCTCGTGGGCCCATGGACAACTACGGTACCAACCGCGAACACAATGTACCCGACGCTCTTTGGGCGGTCCTCTCGGGCCATCGGTGGCACGCTACTTCCCTGGATGGACTACGCGGCATCGTGCATTCTGGCGCCATCGAGATACGCCCCGGCTACAACGGTCTCTGCAAGTCGCTCGGCGCCGTCAGTCTGTTCGACTTCGGCCCGACCGCCTTCGACATCAAATCCGGTGGCCACTGGACCTCGTGGTGTGGTTTTCAGCAGGCTGCCTCCGACAGGGTGGTCGGCGTTCCGCAGAAGAGAGTCGGCGTATGGCTGCGGGTGCGGGATGACTACGCCGACGACCGGCTGATCGCCGCTGCCGCACTGCGCGAAATCTGGATGGAGAACAAGCGCAACGTAGTTCCTGGCGTGGAAGGGGGGCACCGTGGGCCGCTCGCCGTCGCCGAACTCGACCAGATTGTCGTGATCGCCGCATCGGACCTGTCCGCTTACTGGGTCCGGGAGGCAATGCCCTCAGCCGGCGTCCTCGAAGAGGTGTCGGACCACATCAACAACCTGCCCGACGAGCCGCTGGCACCGTTTGAACTCGCGCATGTCCGGGCTCGCCAGAAGCGGGAACGCCTTCGATGCAGTGACGAGTCCACCGCGCGCTAGACGAGGGACGACATCTTCTTCGGTTCGCGCCTGATCACCAACGGCGACGGAGCGGGTACGCGGTTCCATCCCATGCACACGTAGGGGACTTGACGGGCAGCATCGCGCGCAGGGAACCTGACATCGGACGGTCGAGGGATCCGCAATGTCCTTGGGGATTGAAACAGGAACCCCGGGCGCATACCGGGTGGCAGAGGCGGGTCCGGGGTGTACGCAATGAATATGACGGACCGGGGGCAGGACGTCAACGACTTCTGCTACACGGACGAAGTTCTCGACGATATCGAGGTACTCCTATCGCGCGGGCGCCTCGGCACATATGTCGATGCCGCCCGGGAAAACCGGGAAGGAGCGGTCCGGCTCCATGTCTGGAACACCGCAGTCAGCGCCGCCTTCTACGGACCGCTGCAGGTCCTGGAGGTCGCGCTGCGCAACGCCATGAACCGAAGGCTTGGCGAACGATACGGCGAGGCCTGGTACGACAACGGCCGTGCGGGTTTGGATAGGGGTGCCCTGGAGCGGATCGGGGACGCCAGGGCCGAAGTGGCGCGAGACGGGCATGGCGACGATTTGCACCGGGTCGTGGCGGCGTTGTCGTTCGGATTCTGGGTCTCGTTGCTGGGTCCCGGAGGCCGTGCGGCCGCAGGGCGCAGGACCAACTACGAGATGACGCTCTGGCGCCCGGCGCTACGCGGCGCCTTTCCGCATCGCGCACCGCTGACTCGCAGGCAGGCTCACCGGCCGTTGAACGCCTTGCGGACGTTGCGCAACCGGATTGCTCATCATGAACCGATATTCGGGCGGAATCTCGTTGAAGACCATGAGCGGATTCTGGAGGTTGCCGGGTGGATCTCGCCGGCGATCCGAGCATGGATCGAACACTACAGCCGTGTTCCGGCTGTTCTCGAATCCAGGGAAGGCGCCGGTGATGTTCAGTTCTGAGTGGTTGTTGTCCGAAGCACGGCGATCTGCCTGATCCTGAGGCGGGGCCGCCGTTTGCATCGGTGCCCGGGTGCTGCCCGGAGTTCCGAAGCCAATTTGGGCATCATGGATCTATGTTCGGAGGCAGCGCCAACGAGCGATCGATTGCCAGGCCAGGGTCAGGCGAGTGCGGCAGTCGGGACTTCCGAAGGTGCAGCAAGACCAGCTACCACAACACGCTCGGGGGAGCCAAGGGAGAGGGCCCGTACCGACTGTTGACTTTGTCGGACAAGGTGACGGGCAGGGCCAGTGGCCACAGCATTGGAGCAGATGCCGTCGAAGATACTCGGGCCAAGATCGCAGAGTACCATAGGCCTCGCACCTAGGTGCGCGCCCTTATCAAGGTCAATGGCCGGGTCTGCGTTGCCCGGCTGGATGCGGCCGTGACAATGATAAGGGAACTCCATGAAACGGTCGCGACGGAGGTTGAGGCTCAGGTCGGGCGGCTGAAGGGCGAGGGGGTCGTTGACGACTTCCAGGCAATCGAGACGCGGCCCGTACCGTTCGCTCGGTGTGTTCTGTACGATGCCGAGCGCTACGGCCTCGGCAACGGTGCACCGTGGCATAGCGCGCCCTCCTTGCGGGCGCGAATTCCGCCCAACAACAGCGGACCAATCCGGGTGCCGGTTACGGCAAGGTGCCAACCATCACGAGTTGAGGCGCTGCGGCGGGGCTGGCGATGCGGTGCTTGGCGGCGGCGGCGAGCGGCGTCAGCGAGCCGCTGACAAGATCGACGAGCGTGGCCTCGCCGCCGTCCCAGGGGAGGGACACGGGTGATCCGTCGGCATGGGGCAGGACGAGGGCAAGCGGGCGGCCGTCGGCCGTCATGCGGATGATCCGCGCTTCAGCCGCGCCCGCCGGCTCGATCCGCTCCCCGGCCATGGCGAGGGCGGCATGCATGTGGCGCACGACGTGGAATCCCGGCCGGGGATTGCAGAGCCGGTCGAGGACACCCGCGCGGGGAAAGTAGCCGCGATCGAAATCGGTGAACGTGTCGGCGAAGACGGTCGCGTTGCCGAAAGCGGCGGCGGCGGCCACGGCCTCGGCCAGGCGGGAGGCGACGAGCGCGTCGTCCATGACCGACCGGGCCGGGTTGACACCGGCCATGCGCATGTGGATGCGGGCCTCGAGCCCGAGCCTGCCCGCCAGCAGGCTCGCACGCTCGACGGTGTCCCAGACCGGCATGTCGAGGGCGAGGCGGAAGACGATCCCGGCGATGACGCCGTCGAGCGGGGGCCGCGCCGCGATGTCGAAGAGCTCGTCCTCGTCGGAGGCGAGGAACCCCTGGTTGATCGAGTGATAGTACTTGCCGGCCTCGGCGCGCTGCTCGTCGATGGAGCGCAGGCGGGAGAGGAAGAGGGGCAGGCCTGTGCCTCGAGCGTGTCCGGCGACGGCGGCCAGATCGCGGTCGAGGGCGTCGCGGTTGACCGCGACGTCCCAGGCGCTGAAGACATCCGCGTGCTCCTCGAGCCTGGCCGCCTGCCGCGCGGTCGGCGCGCCGAAGGACATCAGCGTGAACGAGAGGCCGTGGGAGCGCAGTACCTCCATGCGCGCGACGTTGTCCCGGGCCATGAGATCGCGCACCGGCACGCGAACACGCCGCACGGCCATCTCCCAGAGCGCCATCAGCGCGTAGTCGTTGCGCACGACCTTGCGGTCGAACTCGTCGAGACCGCCCGTCGGCGGGATCTCGACGACCTCCATCCAGTTGTGGCGCATGTCGAAGCCGAAGCCGCCGTGAAGGTTCTGCCGCGGGTGAAGGGCGGCAAGGCGCGGGCCGGCCGCGGGCTCCGAACCGGCGTCCGCGGTCTTCCCCCAGGAGCGCGCCATCTCGAGAAGGTGGCAGTCCTCGTGGACGTGGCAGACCGCGTAGCCGAGTTTCGGCCTGTCGTTGCGGCCGAACTCGGTCTCCTCTCCCGGCTCGCCCCTGAGCATTTCCGAGTAGTCGAGGCGCACGAAGGCCGTCGACGGCAGGAGGTAGCAGTCGGTCCCGCCGAGCCGCAGGAACCAGAAGTTGTGGACGTGGCCGGCGAAGAGGGCCTCGACGCCATGCCGCTCCATCAGCCCGAGGAGCCAGGAGCGTCCCGGCTCGCCGATGTTGTCGTAGTTCTCCTCCTCGTCGGCCTCCATGAGGCAGGGCGGGTAGTGGATGAAGATGAAGATGCGCCTGCCGTCGCTGGCCGCGAGGTCGGCCTCGAGCCAGGCGCGCTGCCGCTCCTCCTCGGCCATCCCGGAGTTGATGACCTGGGCGTTGAGGACCACGAAGTGGCAGCCTCCGTGATCGAAAGCCTGGAAGAGCGCTCCGAAGTGGCGCTCCCACAGCGCGAGGTGGTCCTCGTGCACCAGGGCCGCGGGAGCCCAGTCGTTCGGCTTGTCGCCGACGTCGTGGTTGCCGGGTGTCAGGTAGGAGGGATGGCGCAATTCGCCGAAGACCTCGTGGAAGCGCGCCGCGGCCTCCTCGTAGAGCCCGGGGATGGCCGGGACCGGGTGGACGATGTCCCCGACATGGACGACGAAGGCAAGGTCGCGGCGGTTGAGCTCCCGGATCACATGGCGCATGCGCCGGTTGGAGAGGCGCCCGGACTCGAACGGGGAGTTGGTCTCGTCCTCGCACTGGTTGACGTGGGTGTCCGTGATGATACCGAAACTGAAGAGGTGCCTGCCCGGCGCGTCCTCGACCATGCGTGTCCCCGATCAGCAACTGTTCCCGGCATCGCCGACAATGCCGGTCCGCGGCATCGAACGCCACCCCGCGGGCAAGGTCTCCGGAACGGCGTCCGGCCGAACCGGGGATCCTGACCGCTTTGCGGTGCGGGCACGCAGAGACGTTTCAGAATCTCCGGAACTGCATCCAGGCCCGCTTTCCGGCGCTCCCCGTCATGCGACGCCGGTACCGCGGTCCGGCCGGGCCGCACGCGAACCGGGGTCGCCCCGGTCGAGCGCCATCAGCAGGGGCGGCAGAAGCAGGAAGTCCGCGAGGAGCGCGAAGACGATCGTCAGCGTGACCAGGAGGCCGAGCGCCCAGCTGACCTCGAACCCGGACGAGGCGAACACCAGGAATCCCAGCCCGAGCACGGTGGTGGTGGTCCACAGGGCGTGGCCGACGGTGCGGAAGGCGGAACGCACCGCCTCGGGGGCGTCGTGGCCTTCGCGCCTTGCCTTGAGGTACTTGCTCAGGAAGTGAATCGTGTCGTCGACGACGATTCCGAAGGCGATCGCGGTCATCACCGAACCGGCGAGACCGACGCGGCCGACCATGAAGCCCCACAGGCCGAGGCTCATCGCCGCGGGTATGAAATTCGGCACGAGGCTGAGCAGGCCGACCCGCAGGCTTCTGAAGACGACCACCAGGATCAGGGAGATGAGGGCCATCGCCGTGATCGTGCCCGTCAGCATGCTCTCGATGTTGCGCTGGGAGAGATGGGCGAAGACGATGCTCACGCCAGAGGCCTCGGTCGCCAGGCCGGGGGCGTTGGTCCGCAGCCACGCCTGGGCGCGCGCGTCCAGCTCGCGCTGCGCCTGGGAGGTGAGGCTGCGCATCACCACCGTCATGCGGGTCGCCGTCTTGCCGACGTCGATCCGGTTGTTGAGGTCCCTGCCGAAGGGAAGGGAGAGTTCGTAGAGCAGCAGGAACTGCGCGGACAGACCAGGATCGTCGGGCACGCGGTAGAAGTCCGCATCGTCGCCGTGCATGTTCATGTTCAGCCGCTTCATGATGTCGGGGAAGGCCTCGACGTGGGACACTTCGGGCTGGCTGCGGAACCACTCGGCGAAGGCCTCGACCTGGCGCAGGTAGGCGGGTTCGGTGATGCCGCCCTCGGTGCCCGAATCGAGCGAGTACTCCAGCGTCTCGACGCCGGTGAGGTTGTCGATGACGAAGTCCGTGTCCTGGCGGAACTCGTAGCGCTCGCTCAGGTACCGGGTCCAGTTGTCGGTGAGCTCCAGGCGCGGGACGCCGGTGACCAGGACGACGGCGATGATGCCGCAGGACCAGAGCAGGACGCCGCGGCGCCGCACGACGAACCCGCCGAAGCGCTCGAAGAAGACGGGCTGCCCGGCGCGGGCCGCGCGCGGCCGCATCGGCAGGACGGAGAGCAGCGCCGGCAGGAGGGTGAGCGAGTAGACCAGCGCGCAGAGGACGCCGAAGGCGACGAGGTTCCCCAGCACGCGGAAGGGCGGCGAGTCGGAGGCGTTGAGGCTGAGAAAGCCGATCGCCGTGGTGAGCGACGTCAGGAAGACCGGCCAGGCGTTGACCCGGATCGATTCCGCGATCGCCGCGTGGCGGTCCAGACCCCTGCCCATGCCGGCAAGCGCCGTCGAGACGATGTGGACCGAGTGGGCGACCGCCACCGTCATCACGATGATGGGCACGCCGGAGTTGGCGGGGTTGAAGACCGTTCCCAGCCAGCCTGCGAGACCCACCGTGGTGTTGACCGTGAACATCAGCACGGCGACGATCGCCGCCGTTCCCAGGACGGAGCGCAGAAGCACGGCCGCCGCCAGGGTGATGACGGCGAAGACGATCGGAATCAGGGTTTCGAGGTCGTCCCTCGTGGCGTCGGCGAAGGCCCGGTTCAGCGGCACGTCGCCGGTCAGGTAGTAGGCGATGTCCGGGTGGCCGGCGCGGGCCTCGTCGAGAACGCCGTCGAGATAGTCGGTGATTTCGACCACGGCGGCATCGGCGTCGTCCGGCAGGGCGAAGTCGATCACGAGCCCCGCCACCGTGCCGTCGGCAGAGACCAGGCGTCCGGCGGTCTCGGCCGCGTTCAGCGCGACTTCCCGCACCCGCTCCAGGCCGGCGCCGGTGAGCGCGCCGGCGTCCTCGACCAGCGGCCCGACGATCAGTTCGTCGCCGGCGGCCCGGCTGTGGGAATAGTTGGTGAGCGAATCCACCCTGGTGGAATGGGGCGCCAACCACGCCGCCGCGGTCAGTTCCTCGACGGCCCCGAGTGTTTCGGGCGTGAACACGGAGCCCTGCCGGGGTGCAACGGCGATGAGCGCCCTGTTGGAGGCGCCGTAGGTCGCTTCCAGCGTGTTCAGCGCCGCGAGCTGCGGATTGTCCTCGTCGAACAGGCTGCGGTAGTCGTTGGTGACGCCGATGAAGCCGGCTCCTGCCGTCATGGCGAACATGGCCGCAGCGGCGGCCGCGAGGACCGGCCAGCGGTGGCGCAGGATCGTGCCGGCGAAGCGCTCGAGGGCGGCGCCGGTCATCCCGAGGAGATCCCTACCATTGCGACGATCGCTCCGCGTAGACATGGTCGGGCATCCGGTAGCTGATTCCCCCCTCGTCGAACATCGACACGTCGAGAATTGTGGAGAGATTCGTGCTCACACGGCCGCGGCCGGGCCTCAGCCGTTCGATCATCCGCTCGATCCGGTTCGCCATGCGGAACTTCCACAAGGTTCCGAATGTCCGGTGTCCGGGGTACTTCAGTTCGTCCGCGAGCTCGTCGCCGATCAGGGCGCGCGAGATCTGTGCGACGTGAACGGCGAGCTTCCTGCGCTCGTCCCTGTCGTCGAGGCCGGCGAAGATCGGCGCAGTGTTGATCAGGGACGACGCGAGCACGATCGATTCCATTGACGGCGGAGGCTCGCAGATGCGGCCGATCCGGAAGACTTCGAGCGCGTCCTTCTCGTCGCGAAAGAGGATGGTTTCCGGCACGCCCATCAGGTAGCCCGAATAGCGCCACACCGCCATGAAGCTCCTGCCTTCCTCCTCGCTGAAGGACGCCCCGAGGCTCTTGAGGTGCATCAGCAGCCTCGCGGAGAAGGCGGCGATCGCGAACCCCGTGTGGGCTGCGCAGATCGGCGTGCCGAGTTCTTCCCTGTCCCACTCCTGGGACCTGGAGAGCAGCTGCCGGATCTTCGCGTGGACGATCCTCACCCGCACGGAGTGGGTCCATCCGTCCGCGTGCGTTTCCATGCCGCCGGGCATGAAGATCTCCAGCATATGGCGGTTGTTCTGCTTGAGGCGCCTGACACCCTGGTCGCGCAGCCTCCCGGTCAGGAAGAAAGACTTGGAGATGTTGGTGGTGAATCCCTCGACCAGGACGCCCCCCACCATGCCGGCGAGCACCAGCCGCGTGTTGCGGTGGAACATGCGGCAGCCGGGAAGGAAGGAGGAGAGGTCGAGCCATTCCGGCGGTTCGGCGCAGTGCGCGAAGAAGTCCCGGACCGCAGCCGGCGCGTCGCGCAGCGCGTTCCCGGCGTGATCGTGCATGCCGAGCCTGATCAGCCGCGTCTGCTCCTCGCGGTCGAGCGGCTCGATCTCGGCGACCATAGCGTCGGCCAGGGGGTCCCCGATCGTGGTGTGCGCGATGTAGTTCGCCGACTGCTGCGGATCGACCTTGCGGCCTCTGTCCCATCCGTCCGCGTAAGCGGTGGGGGTTTCGGTATGCGTCATGCGTTCGAAATCGGAAAAGTGGGCCTCGTTGAAGGAACTCCCGCGCCACGGCGGGATCATGTATCCGATCCCCCCGACTCTATCCACAATCCGGGGAGTTTCAACCTGCCGGTGCCTGCGGCGCCTCCGCTTGCCGGTTCCCGGGCGCAACCCGTCGTCACCGCCCGCCGGCAAGACCGGCGCGGTCGCGAGCCCGACCATGCGGTCCTCCCGCGGCAGGACAAGGGGAAGCCAGGGTACGATCGATCCTCGCCTGGCGGTTGGAGACGATCGGCCGCGGATGCCGCCCGGTCCGGTAATGGACCCCGTTCTTCGCCGACGTGCGGTACGCGGCGCCGTGCCGGCCCTCTGCGGAGACGAACGTCCCGGACATTCTGTCGCCACAGGCCAAAGGGGCCCTCTTCGCTCCGCCGCCGCCGCACCACCCAACCGTTTTCTCGCCATCGTCCGGACATCACGGTGCGTGCTTGTTCCATGGCGAACCGGTCACGTCGATCACGCAAATCGAGATCCTGAGCCGCTCGTCGGCGCAAAGCGTATCGCGCAATCGCCTCTCGAGCTCGCAAGCGCTCTTCGGCGGCGGCCCCTGCCCGGGTGTCGGCCGGCATTGCTCCGTATCGCCGAACCAGAACACCACATAGATCCCGTATCCGGCCGCACCCGGATCCCGGACGTACCTGGCGATGAGCCGGTTCCTGACGGCGCTCCAAAGATGGCTATGGCAGCTTCTCTTGACCTCTACCGGAACGCTGAAGCCGCCATGGGACACCCGAACATCCGCCCGTGCGTCACCGGCATGGCGGCTTTCGGCCTGAACGTCGATGCCCAGGGAATTCATATGGCGTCTCAACTCGCTCGCGAGGTGATCGCGACAGGCATGTTCCGCTCCAGGCTCCAGAGCACGACCGTGCCGGTCGAGGTTCCAGTACGTCCGCCAGCCGGATGCATCGCCATCGCAAACAGCCCTGGCAATGCCGGTCAACACCTCGGTTGTCAGCGCGGCCAGGTCGGCCGCGTTCGCGGGCCGGCGGTTTTCGAGCGTTTCGACCACCCGCCCGGCGTCGCTGTAACGGAAGCCGGCCTCGCGCCGCAGGGTGTTTTGCCGGTAGGCCGCATCGACGAGAAACGAGCGCCTCGGGCGAAGGTTGTGGTCGGATGCCAGTTCCTCCAGAACCCCAGTGGCGTCAACAGTCGGGATTGCGGCCAGCCTGTCGACGAACCGGAGAACCGCTACGCTCCGCTCACTGTACATCGACGGTCTGACGGAACTTCCGATCAACCGGATCAGGACTCCCGTCACAGGGACTTCGAAGCGTTCGATCAACGCCGCCGGAAAGTCGTTTCCCGCCAGGAACGCCGCAAGGTGGCGCAGGCCGCGCCGGGTGCCGGCGACATGCGATTCGAGCTTCTCACAGTACTTCTGCGGTGCGGCGAGCAGCCCGGCTGCAAGCCAGTAGACGCGCTGACCGGTGCCCATGCTCCGGCAGGCGAGCTTCCTGTCGATCAGCTCCAGGAACACCGTCCTCTCGCAATGAAGAAGGGCCGCCTGGAGCAGAATGCCCAGACCCGTGAGTTGCCGGGCGGATGAGCGCACCGGCAACGCCATCAGCAACGGCAGGGCCGCAAGCCTGGCGGCGGCGGCGTACGTCGCCGATTGCGCCAGGCCGCAGACGTTCTCCTGAAAGTCCTCGCCGCGCCTCATCCTCGAGCGCACCGATCGCACCAGGATATCGGCAACGACCTCCGGACTGGATTTCAGCAAGGCCGGAAGCCAGCCCGGCGGCCGCTCGGCGCCATGGGGTTTCGGCCCGGCGTAGAGAATGGCCAGGGCCAGTCGCATCCGTGCCTTCCCGGCAAGGACGTCTCCGGGCGCCGCCTGCTCCAGCCCGGCCATGATCGGGAGCGCCAGCGGGTGGGTTTCACTCCGGGCGCCGAGGCGCAGGATCTGCGCGTCATCGGGGGCATCGCTTCGCCTCACGGCGTCACGGAAAGCCTGCAGGACGGCACCGATCAGGCTTTCATCATTGCCAAGCAGGCCCTCCAGTCGCTCCCGGGGAGTCCTGCCTTCCACATCGATGAATTCGTCGAAACAGACCTGGGCCAGGCGATGAAGCAGCACAGGCGAACACCGGTTGTCGCGCAGGGCGGCTTCCTGCTGCTTCACCCGGGACCGCCAGTCCCGCTGAATGCGTGTGAGCCCGATCCGTCGTTCCTGGGCGAAACGGGTCGTGGTTGACCGGTTTGCAATGTTCTTCCTCTCTCCGTCGAACCGGTCACGAAGACGGGAGTTTGCGGCAAGGCGCTCCTCCAGGCCTTCTTCGGAGAGACCCGCATCGTGAAGGCCTTGTTGCATGCAGTACGCGACCCTTCATCCCCAACGCCAGCTGTGTCGTGGCCCTGGTCGACCGCCTCGTCCACAACGCCGAGATCGTCGCCATCGACGGCGACTCCTACCGCCGCAAGGAGGCCGAGGAACGCCAGAAGCGGCGCTCGGCCGAACGCAACCGCCGGCGCGGCCGACCCCGGGACGCCGCCGGCGTAGCCATGCATCGTTCCCGCCCCCGCGAGCGGCGGGCGCGGGCCGAGATCCTGCGGGCCTGTCCCCTCGGAGCCGGGGCCGTCGAGCTCGTGATCCATGCGCTCGGATGCTCCCCGCGGGCCGCCCTAGACTTCCTCGCCGAACCGGCGCGCCGCTAACCGCTCCCGGACGGTCGCCGTCAGGCCCCGCCGCCGGACCAGGACCCCCGCTGGCCCGCCCTCCGGCGATACCTCGTCGAGCGGCGCGGCCTCGGGGACGCGCCCGTCGGGCTGTGCCGCGACCTCGGCCTGGTCCATGCCGACCGTCTCGGCAATCCCCTGTTCATCGCCCGAAACGCCGCCGGCGTGGCGACCGGCATCGAGACCGTCCCAGCCGCGCGCGGCGGCTTCTGGATATCGTGGGAGCCCGACTGGCCCGCCTCCGTCATCCTGGCCGCCAACGCCCTCGATGTCCTGTCGATCCTCTCCCTCCAGCTCGTCCCGGCAAAACGCAGGGGATGCGCCGTGGTCTCCACCGGCGCCGTCTCCGCCAGCATCCCCAGATGGATCGAGGCCTGGAACCCACGCCGCATCTTCTGTGCCTACGACGCCACCCGAAACGGCGATGACGCCGCGCGCGGTCTCAGCCGAAGCGACACCAGAATCGTCCGCCTGCGCCCCGCCCTCGACGGGCAGGGATCGAACGACATGCTCATGCGTGACCGCGTCGGCGAACCGCTCGAAACCGATGACCGCCCGATCCGCTAAACGACAGCCCTGCCTCATGCGGCGCCGCTCCCAATCCGACCCCCGCAGCCGCCGGTGTTCAGCAAACAACTGCACTTCCTGACCGGTCGCTAACACCTCACGGTGCGGGAGCCGACCTGGCGACCTGGTGGCCGAAGTACCGGGTTTGGCCTTGCGGGGCCGGTCGGCAGAGGGCGGCGGCAATTTGACGCCTGGGCGGGTTCCGAATCCGGCCTCGCGCATGCTGGGGCCGAGCCCGCACCGGCTGTTGCAGGACATCCAGACGGGCACGGAAATCGGGCTCCCTTGGCGGAGACCCGCTGCCGCGGCTTGACGGGAACGCAGGTGAGCGTTCAAGATTTTAGACTTGCCATTTTTTCTTCTTCCCGCTGGGGCCACGCGGGGAAACCGTGGAGGCTAAGGTTCCGAGCAGAAGGGATCCTCAAGATGAAGACCGAACCGCTGACCGTGATATCCAAGGCTCTCTGTGTCGGACTTCTCGTTTTGGCCGGCATCCTTTCCAACACGCACCTCGCTTTGGCGCAGTCGCAGGACGCGTGCACGCTTCCCGCTGGCGTGACTTCCGTCGCGCCGCCGGACGTGACCGCGCAGCAGGTGGAAACCGGAAGCGCAAGTCTGAGGGAGTTCGCGCTGGCTGTGAGAGATCGGTTTCGCGCAGGAGCAGAGACCCCGGAAGAGACGTTCTACATCGCATGCCTGCTGAGGCAGGAGGGGAGCCCCTGGCGTTCCGGCAGCACCTATCTCGTGACTCTGACGCCCGACGGCCGGATCTACGAGCACGCGAAGTCCATGGCGCTCGCGGGCAGGCTACTTGAGCGCGGAGTATACGGAGCGATCCTTCAAGCGTTGGGCATCGACCCTGCCGCCCTGGCCGACCCCGCTGCGGTCCAGGCAGCCTTCACTGCAGCCTGGGCCGGGGACGGCGGCCTGTTCGATGTACCAGGCGTCCCCGGGGCCTCTGGCTACGCGACCGTTTCTGCCCAGCCCGGATTCAGCACTCCGTTCGTTCTGCTTGCGGGATTCGATCTCGACGCAACCCACTTGGCCGCAGAACAAATCGATTACGGCGACCCAGCGGTGACGGCGGCGGAAGTAGTGGACCAGGAGACCCTGAAGGCCTTCGTCACGCAGGCGGGCGATTACATGGTCGACATCCTGGAGACCGGCACTCTGGTCGATGTGGCGAAGACCAAGGTCGCCTTCCGGGATCCGAACGGACCCTGGAGGCATGGCTCGGTGTACCTCTACGCGTTGGATCTCACCAGCAACATCATCTTGTTCCATGGCGCGTTCCCGGATCGATACGAGAATCGGCCTCTGACACCGACAGTCCGTGACGCCGTGACCGGTGAGTTCATTCTGCCGCAGGTCATTGAGGCCGCGAAGAGCAGCCTGGAAGGGGGCTTCGTGGAGTACCACTTCGATGATCCCACTGATCCGAGCGACAGCGCCGATATCCCGAAAACGGGCTTCGCTCGCGAGTTCACCGCCCGGGTTGGACCGCAAGCCACGATCAAGTTCGTCGTCGGGTCCGGCTTCTACGGGCGTGCGCCGGAGGCGGTCGACGCGGGCGGCAACACGGTCGTCAAGTCCGTGCTGCCGCAGGTGATGCGGGCCATGACCGCGAGCACGGTCGATGCGGTCTCGGGCCGCATCGAGCGGGCAACCTCCGACACGGCGTCGGCAGCGGCGCTCAGCTTCGGCGGCGCCACCACGCTCTCCGAGGCCCTACAGGCAAACGCGGACGCGCTGGGGAACGGCACGTTCGACCTCGGCCGGCTGCTGGCAAACTCGTCATTCACCACGACGCTCAACGCGGCGGGCAACGGAGGCAGCGGCCTCTTCGGCAACCTGACGTTCTGGGGCAGCGGGGACTGGCGCAGCATCTCCGGCGGCAACCCGCGCACCCTGGACTACGACGGCAGCGTGACCAGTGCCAACCTCGGGATCGACACCCGGCTAGGCGCGGACATGCTGGCGGGCCTGGCGGTGTCGCAGGCGCGGGGGACGGTGGATTACACGGCCTCCGACGCGTCAGGCGAGCTCACGACGAGCCTGACCAGCGTCAACCCCTACGTGGGTTGGCAGATGCAGGGCGGCATGAACCTGTGGGCCATGGCCGGCTATGGCTCGGGCGAGGTGGAGGTCGACGACGGGTCGGCGGACACGCAAGCGAGAGACCTGACGCAGCGGATGGTGGCGGCAGGCGTGAACGGGCCGCTGATGTCCAGCGACGAGCTGATCGGGGGTGGCACCACGACCCTGAACCTGAAGGGCGAGGTGGCCTTCACGTCGGCCGATATCGACGGCGGAAGCCTTGCGAGCACGTCCTTGAGCGTCAGCCGACAGCGGCTGATCCTTGAAGGAGCCCATGTGCAGAAGCTCGACTCGGGCGCGACGTTCACCCCGTCGCTCGAGCTCGGCGTGCGCAATGACGGCGGCGACGGCGAGACCGGCACCGGCGTCGAGGCAGGGGGCGCCTTGCGCTATTCCGACGAGTCGGCGGGACTGACCGTCGAGGGTCGGGTCCGGACCCTGCTCAGCCACGGCGGCGACTACGAGGAGACGGGCGTTAGCGGTCTGCTGCGGATCGCACCGGACGGGTCGGGCCAGGGTCTTGCGCTGGTCGTGCAGCCCGCGTGGGGCCAGACGGGCAGCGGTGTAAACCAGTTGTGGGAGAATGGCGTCACTGCCGGAGTGTCACCGGACAACCAGGCGCGCCTGAACGCGGAGATCGGCTACGGTCTCGGCGCGGCGCCGGGCATGGGCGTGGTGACGCCCTATGCGGGGCTCGGACTCCTCGCTGGCGACGGCGCACGGGCGTGGCGCATGGGCGCGCGCTGGCAGCTGTCGGCACACGGGAGCGTGAGTATTGAAGGAACCCGGTACGAGGCCGCCAACGATGACGGTCCCGGGCACGGCCTGATGTTCCGCGGCCATATCAGTTGGTAGTCGTAACGAGACGTTCGCAAAACTCCCGACCCCGGGGCTGCACGAGCTGGGGTCGTGGCGCGAGGCGCCTTTCAACCTAAACCCTCATGGTCTCGACGGTACTGAGCCACCCCGTGTCATGAAACTTGGGGCGTTCGGCTGAGGATTTGCCGATCATCGCGCGCGGCAGCTTCCCCAGCGACGAAGCGGCGACGAAGCTCCTGTTCCTGGCGATCCGCAACGCCGGCGTCCACTGGCGAAGACCCGTTGAGTGGACCGCCGCGATGGGGCAGTTTGCCATTCTGTTCGAAGATCGCTTTCCGGCCTCAGCGCGCTGAGGCCGGAAAGCGCAACGCCCATGGTGCCGCTTACACAGACAATCGGACATACCCCACGATGCAGGTCTGGACCGTGGCCTGCGGGAACACCGCGGCGATCGCGTCGGGGAAGCCGGTCAGCCCGTCGACCACCGCGATCAGGATGTCGCCGACGCCGCGGGTCCTGAGCTCGTTCATCACCTTGAGCCAGAACCTGGCGCCCTCGGTCTGTTCGGTCCACAGCCCCGGCACCTCCTTCTCGCCCTGGCAGGTGATCGCCAGCGCCAGATAGACCGCCTTGTTCCTGACCAGCCCCTCGTCGCGGATCTTGACCCGGAGCGCGTCGAAAAACACCACCGGATAGACCCCGTCCAGCGGCCGGTTCTGCCACTCGCGGACATCCTCGATCACCGCGTCGGTCACCCGGCTGATCAGGCCCGGCGACACCTCGACACTGTAGAGCTCGTGCAGGTGGCCCTGGATCTCGCGCACCGTCATGCCGCGCGCATAGAGCGACAGGATGCGGTCGTCGAAGCCGTCGAGACGGCGCTCACCCTTCGGCACGATCGCTGGCTCGAAGGTGCCGTTGCGGTCGCGCGGCACCGCCAGCTCGACCGCGCCGTCCTCGGTCAGCACCGTCTTGCCCGAATGGCCGTTGCGGCTGTTGCCACTGCCGCGGCCCGCCGGATCGCCCCTCTCGTAGCCCAGGTGGTCGCTCAGCTCGGCGCCCAGCGCCCGCTCCAGAAGCGCCTTCTTCAGCTGCTTGAAAAGCCCCTCATCGCCCAGAAGGTCTTCCGGCGTCTCATAATCGGCCAGCAGCTCGTCCAAAAGTTCGGATCTCAGTGTCGTCATCGCAGGTCCTCCTCTACAAGTTATAGGACCCATGGCACTCACTTACACAAAATATAGGACACTCTCCAGCCACCGCAGCCGCAAGGGCTACATCAACTGGGATTGAATGACCGTTCTCCTTCGGCAGTTCCCCCTGCCTCCCGCTCGGACCAGGAGTGCCGACACATCGCCCGCTTGAGCAAATCTGCCATGCGAGGAACCGAGTGCGTCAATCGCGCACGCTCGGGTCTGCGAGGGGAGGGGCTCGGTAACGACCCCTCCTACTCGGCCGCCGCACCTGCCACATCGTCAACATCCGCGGGAACTCATACTGCATGCGGGATCACCAGAACCTGCTGCAGGCCGGCTCCCGCTCCGATCGGCGCCGCAAGAAGGACGGATCGTGATCGCCGGCGATGACAGGAACCGCTTCGGTGCGCGCCGCCCGCTGTGGATAACTGGCTTGTCGCCGCCAGACTCGTGGGCGGTCGCGTCGCCAAGCCAGTTACCCACAGCTATACCGAGTCCAACACCCCGGCACCGAGCTTGGGGGACGACCCCACGCCCCCAGTGGGAACTTTTTGGATCACAGAACATGAGAACTTTTCGGTCCCAATTGACAGTAACCCCATCTCGTCACGGAAGGTGTCCCGCCCGTCCGGTCATAGCTCGCCGTTCCGTCGGCGGCGACCGTTACCACGCAGGCGGCACCGCCCGCCGGGCACGAAACCACAACGTTGCCAAGCTCCTCGGACGCACCCGGCGCGACCCTGATCTCACCCGCCGCAAGACCGTGACCCGAGGGCAGGTTCCACGACCCGTACGCGGCCACGGAAGCTGCGGAGTCGGTGTTGGCCTTGTCGCGGACATGTCCGACCGCGCCTCCGGTCTCGGGACAGGCGGCCGAGAACAGATAGACGTAGCCATAGCGGTGGTCCCGCGGTATGCGCGGGCGTGTGCCCTTGCGTTCCCAGACCCGTGAGAGCATGCCTTTCTGGCCAATGCGGGCCTCGTCCCGGAAGAACACCAGAACGTCCTCGCCGGACACGCCGTCAGGAAGGGCGGCCATCGCCAACTCCCGGAAGTTCTGACGGAAGTTCTCCTGATCTTCAGGCCTTGCCCGGGGATGGATCGGTCGTGGAGACACATGCCGGAAGTCAAGACGGCGGATCATCCGGCGCACACCCTCCACGGTGAAGTCCATGTCAAAGCGGCACTTGATCCAGTGCCGGATGTCGACCGTCCAGCAGCACGGCTCGCCGGCCTCAGGGTCCGGGCCGGCATCCATCCAGGCCACGAGCTGCGCCTCCTGACAGGTGTCCAACTTCGGCGGACGGCCCGGGCGGGCCGCGTCACGCAAGCCGTCAACGCCCGCTTCGTCATAGCGCACAACCCAGTCGCGCAGGGTCTGAACATCAACTCCGACACGCCGCGCTATCTCGCCCCGGGACAAGGTGTCCTCCATCATCAACGCCAGCGCCCGCAGACGGTTCCGGCAATCTCGATACTTGTGCGACAACGCCAGCTTGCGTAGGCTTTCAGGGGTGTGGTCGGTGCGCGTCACAGCGATTTTCGCCGACATGGGACCTCCTTCTGTTTTCTCTACAACTACAGAATAGAGGATCACCACACCGATCACACCCAACACAGGCAATACAAATGCGATTGATTCGCAAGAGTCAACATTTAGTTGGTTTGGTATTATATGTTCCCATCATCCTGAACTGATCGATTTTCTCGGGTATGCCCATGGTATTTCGTTTTCACGCGAAGTGTCCGGCGTCACGAAGTTGACACATGTTTCGGATGCCAGTCCCAGAGAACAGGATTCCCTGAAACTGTCGGAGATCGTTGCAAGGGGATGGGAGAGGTGAAGAGGACAACAAGGCTTGTCCTGCTTTGTGAGGACGAGCAGCATTCGGTGTTCATGAGTCGCTTCTTCAAGCGCATGGGCTTCTATGGCAGACAGCTCAGGATCGTGAAGTCATCTCGTGGCAAGGGTTCGGCGGAACAGTTTGTCCGAGAGAGGTTTCCTCTCGAGCTTGTAGCCTGCAGGCGATATCGCAATCGCGTTTCCTGCATGCTGGCCGTCATGATCGACGGGACAATCAGGGGGTCGCCGCAAGGTGCAGCAGCCTTTCCGGGGAATCACTGTGGGATAACGCAGCCCCAGTCTTGACTTTTTCCACTACTGTCCCAACGTTGTGGGTCTGATGTTGTGTAACTTAGTGTATACAGGCCGATAAACCCCGGTTTTGGGAGTCGTCGACTTGAACTCGACCTGACGCCGGGAGCACCCTCGGGCCATTCAGACCCACTCGAGGGAACAGCCATGTATGCCGGCAAGCTCGTGTTCGCCCAGGTCATGGATCATTTGCCATGGCCCAAATTCAACGATTTTGTCGATCAATACGGTGGAAACCGGAAAGTCAAATCATTCTCCTGCGGTGACCAATTCCGCTGCATGGCCTTCGCCCAGCTGACCTGCCGGTCGAGCCTGCGCGACATCGAAACTTGCCTGCGGGCCCAGTCCAGCAAGCTCTATCACATGGGCATCCGGGGCGGCATCGCACGCAACACCCTGGCCAACGCCAACCAGGTCAGGGACTGGCGGCTCCAGGCCGCTTTCGCACAGCACCTGATCCACAAGGCCAGAACGCTCCATGCCGATGACAGTCACGGGCTCGACCTCGACAACACGGTCTACGCCCTGGATTCCTCCACCATCGACCTGTGCCTGTCCCTGTTCCCATGGGCTCGCTTCCGCAAGACCAAGGCCGCCGTCAAGCTGCACACCCTCCTCGACCTGCAGGGCAACATCCCCGCCTTCATCCATATCACCGATGGAAAACTCCATGATGTCAACGTCCTGGACATGATGACCCCGGAGCCGGGCGCCTTCTACATCATGGACCGCGCGTATCTCGACTTCGCCCGCCTTCACGTCCTGCACCTGATCGGCGCCCACTTCGTGCTGCGGGCCAAGAAGAACACCAAACTCCGGCGGCTGTCCTCACGGGCCGTCGACCGGTCCACCGGTGTCATCTGTGACCAGGTGGTCAGGCCCGCTGGCGTCACCACATCGAAGGACTATCCCGATACCCTGCGCCGCATCAGGTTCGTCGACAGGGAGCGAGGCAAGACCCTGGTCTTCCTGACCAACGACTTCATCCTCGATCCTGTGACCATCGCACAGCTCTACCGGTCACGCTGGCAGGTTGAACTGTTCTTCAAATGGATCAAGCAGCATCTGCGAATCAAGTCGTTCTTCGGCACATCGGAAAATGCGGTCAAAAATCAGATCTGGATCGCCATCTCCGTCTACGTCCTGGTGGCGATCATCCGCAAGCGCCTGGGGCTCGACATCAGCCTTCACACAATCCTGCAGATCCTGAGCCTGACCCCGTTCGAAAAAATGCCACTGGAACAACTACTTAACTTGAGGCCGCCTCCAATGACAGCGCCGCTCCAAAATAACTTCTTGAATCTATTGGATTAACGTTGGGACACTAGTGGACTTTTTCCTCATCAATGCGCCGGTCGATGTCCCCTGCGACTTCGAGCACTTCAACCGGTGCGTTGACCACTTCGCCGACACGCCGGCGCAGGGCAATGACGAGGGGCGCCAGCCTTGCGGACTTCGTGCTGTCCTCGACGAGCATACCAACCAGTTCCTGCTCCGAAACGCCACCGGCGGCCAAGTCGATCACCAACTTCAGCACCAGGTTCACAGCCGCGTCGTTGTCTAGATCGAGCATGGAGTATGCCGAGCCGAACGTATCCTTGGCGGATGTCAGATCCCGACACGACAACAGTGAGTGAATACGCACGGACTTCGCATGCAGCCTGAACGCCTCCACTTCATCGAAAACCTGAGAAGCGAGTCTCTTGTCCAGTTCGTCACACGTGTCCAGCGCAGCATTCGTGCGGCCAATTTCGATTTCCTTCCACCCTCTCAGAAGCAATGCCCTGGCGACCCGCTCCTGCACGTCCGGCGCGCCGCTGCCCCCGAAACGCTCGACAACCTCGTCACAGGTTGCAACCGCACGTTCGGGTTCGCCGGCCTGACCCTGGGTGATCCCCTTCCAGACCAGAGCCCTGGCGACCAGCTCCTGCACGTCCGGCGCGCTGCTGTCCCCGAAACGCTCGACAACCTCGTCATAGGTTGCAATTTCACGTTCGGGCTCGCCGGCCTGACCCTGGGCGATCCCCTTGCAGACCAGAGCCTTGGCGACCTGCCCCTGCACGTCCGGCGCGCTGCTGCCCCCGAAACGCTCGACAACCTCGTCACAGGTTGCAATTTCCGCGTCGCGCATATCCAGTTCCAGGTACGCACGCGCCTTGAGAAGAAGCGCTCCACAAATCACGGATTCCTGAGCAGGAAGGAAGTCGGAATGACGGGGATTTGCGAAGCTGTCCAGTATTTCGATCGTCCGGTGGAATCTTCCATCCTCGAAGGCCGTCACTGCTTCGACGAAGACTCGTCTGGCACCTGCCTCGTCCGCTGCTCCAGCTTGGCCGGGCTTGAGCTCATCGCGCGAGCGTACCTTGCCGGAGAGAATTCCGCTGAGCTTCGGTTCCTCTGCGACTGCCCGCTCGATACCCTTGCGAATTGCCAGGGATTTGGATGCTTCGTCATTCAAACTCCGTGACATCGTCATGAACTCATCTTCGCTGTAGAAGGCACTCATGAAGCGGATCAGGTTGGCCACGACGGCTGCTTCGTCCCGTTCGCGTCGCAGCTTGTAGTAAATGCAGTAGAGTCGCTCCGTTGCGGTGTAGCGCCTCTTCCTCCCCTCGCCCTCGACGGAGATCGCTCCCCGGTTGACGAGGCGCCCTAGCATTGTCGATACGGTGCGGACGTCCATTGCGGCACGTTCGGCTATCTCTGAAGTCCGCGAAGGTTGCCAAAGATCGATCACCGCGAGGTAGACTCGACGCTCAGTCTTGGCCAGTCCCTCCAGGTGACTGCGAAAGTACTCGGTGTGGTCGTCGACAAGCATCACCAGCTCATTCATCAACTGCCGAAGTGACCGATGCCCTGCAAACTGGGCAACAATGACGATCAGGCGCGGGTTGCCGCCCGTCAGGATCTGTACCGGACGAATCTGCTGCTCGCTTCTTTCGTTCCCACTGAGTGCATGCCACAGGCGTTTGCAAGACTCGGTGTCCAGGGGTTCCAGGCAAATTGTTCGAAACAATTCGAAGAAAGCCTGTCTCGCGTCGACCAGCGCCCCGAAACGGCTTGTAGCGGTGGCGAGCAACATGATCCGGGATTCCGACTGCAACATGTGACGCAGGCACCAGTCGAAATCGTCATCTGTAGCTCCACTGATGTCCTGAAGATTTTCGACCATGAGAACAAGCTGCTTGTCGAGCATGTCCGCCGCTTCCAGTATCGTTGCACGGACACGGTCCACCAGGTCCCGTTCGCGCCAGCGGGACTTCAGGTCGGCGTGTGCTTCCCGCAGTTCTTTCGAGAGTTCCGGATTGCTTGTCGCAATTTCAAGAGAAAGATAGAACAGTGCTTCCAGCCAGAAGTCGGCCGGAGATAACACTTCATGACTTTCTTCCATGAACTGCACCGGCAGGAGACTGTTGGCCAGATCGCTGTCCATGCGGAGTTCGGCCGACACCCGCGCCAGCATCATTGTCTTGCCGCGGCCGCGGGGTGCGATGATGAGAACATGCTGACATGACGGAGATTCGATGTTGTCTCGCAGTACTTGCAGAACGGTGTCGAGTTCGGGATGACGCACCACGAATTGACCGGTCACGTCGTTGTCGGACTGAAGCAGGCCGGGATTGAACTTGCGAAAGTGCACGGTGCGTCGTTCAGTCATGGTCAACCCTTCGACTTGCGGTTCGCGGAACGTTCGCTGAGAGGCGTGTAGTGGTCGCGAAAGCGCGCCGCCCACCAGTCCTTCAGCAACTGCGACTGAAACCGGTGACCGCCAGTCAATGGTTCGAGATATCCGTCGTGCTCAAGGACGTCGAGCGCTTCGGCAATCCGGGCGGGGGTGTCGTCCCGCAAAGGGGTGTACAGTTGTTCCAGGGTGTGCCGTGCCTCCATCGTGAATACATCATGGAGCGCCGCTTCGGCGAGGATCTCCATCGCGAGGGAATGGCTTTCGTCGTCCAGTGCATCCCTGAGGCGTGTCTCGTAGTGGATGAGATCATTCTGTCCGGAAGGTCCGAGCAGCGCAGTGCGATAGACGTCGCCTACGTCACGTGCCGTAACCCGCTCTCGCGCCTGCATCAGGGCAAAGTCTTTCAGGCGCGCAAAGAAGGACTGGACGTGGTGGGGAATGCCGATTCCAAGCGCGTCGAAGATGGCGCCGGGAACATCATTGTCGATTGCAAGGTTGTAACTCGCGGCAAGGCGTTCGACACAAGCGATACTTGTCTTGCGGTCCCACGGCCCCAGGCGAACAGGCTCAAGGTAGCTGATTCGGTCGGTCATGCCGAGACGGGTTGCCAGAGGCATGAGTCCGATACTGCCGGAGACCATGACGGCCGGGGCGTGATTCGGCCGGGACTGAAGGGCTTGGCGCAGCCAGCTCAGGAATTCATCGACCTGTCTGGCGCCATCCTGTCTTCCAAGCATCCGCTTCAGAAAGATCGGCAGTTCGTCGACAACCAGGAAGATCGGCCGTTCGTGCCGGGCGCAGGTGCGAATGAGCTCGTCACCATGACGGCGCCAGTTGCCGGCATTCAGCAGAGCGCGGTATCTGACGCCGGACCCGCGCACGCCAACCTCTTCGATGCTGCCCAGGAATGAACGCAGGTACTCGCCCGGTCCTCGCGCCAGGCGCGAGCGAATCGGGTGTATCGACCGCGCGATCTCTGTTACTGCGTCTTCGGCGCAAGTCGCAGCTTCCACATCGGCGAAAGCGAATACCCAGCCTTGTTCCTCAAGCCTTCGGCCCAGTTCTTGAGCGATACTGGTCTTGCCCATGCGGCGCTGTCCGGTCAGCAGGACGTGGTTGCCATCCTGGATTCGCGTTTCCAGGAGGCTCAATTCTCTTTCGCGGCCGAAGAAGTCGCCGCCGCTTACCCAGCGGCCTGTGGAACACCTCATGCCTCATCCCTTGTGGTCAACGAGTCCATCGCAGCTTAAGCCCCATCGAGTTTGTTGTCAACGAACTTGTTGACTACGGAATGGTTGACAGGATTGCTCTTGACTGATCCTGATCGCTCGTCGGTCCCCACCGCTGGCGTGTTCCTCGCTTTCCAGGTATCGGCAGCTCTGAACGAGGGCGATGTCCGACCTGGGAAGCTGCTCCATCCAGGGACGCCGAGAGCGGCTCGAGCCGGGTCATCGGGTGCTGCCGGCCTTGCCGGGAGTGCTTCTCCATACCGGGCATCCGTTCGGCCGGACGCATCTTGCGCTTGACAACCGCACCCTTGGCGTGATTTGGATCGTTCCAATCGAGGGTTTCGATGAGATTCCGGCCACCGGAGGGCCATTGAACGACCCATGAACACCGGGGCGAAGGAGTTCGGCCGGGCACGCCGGCGGGTCACGGTGACCGATCTCGGCCGCGCGGCCGGCGTGTCGCGGTCCACCGTCTCGCTCGTGCTGCGCAACAGCCCGCTGGTCAGGCGCGAGACCAGAGAGCTCGTCGAGGCGGCCATCGAGCGCCTGGGCTACGTCTACAACCGGAGTGCGGCCAATCTGCGGCGCCAGACCAGCAATCTGGTCGCCATGGTCATCAACGATCTGACCAACCCGTTCTTTGCGGAGCTGGCGGTCGGACTGGAGGAGGCGCTCGAGGCCGCCGGCTACGTCACCCTGATGGCCAACACCGGCGAGGACCCGGCACGCCAGCGCCGGGTCATGGAGGCGATGCGCGAAACCGGCGCGGCCGGCTTCGTCCTGTGTCCCGCCATGGGCACCGGCGCCGGCGACGCGGCGGTCCTGGCCGGCTGGAACGTGCCGGTGGTCCAGGTCATGCGCCGGCTGCCCGGCGCCCGGCTGGGCGCGGTCGTCCCCGACAACGCGCTGGGCGCGCGCGTGGCCGCCGAGCGGCTGCTGGCGCTCGGCCACCGGCGCATCGCCTTTCTCGGCGGCAGCGAGGCGACCGATGTCACCACAGAGCGCGTCGGCGGCTACAGGGCGGCGCTCGAAGCGGCCGGCATCGCCGTGGATCCCGGCCTGATCGTGCCCTCGGCGCTCAATCGCGGCGGCGGCGTCGAGGCGCTGCGAACCGTTGTCGCCCTCGACCGCCCGCCCACGGCCGCCCTGTGCTTCAGCGACGTGGTCGCATTCGGCGTGCTGGACGCTCTCAACGAGGCGGGTCTCGGGGTCGGCCGCGACTTCAGCGTCGTCGGCTTCGACGACGTGGCCGGCGCCCGGCACACGCTGCCGCCGCTGACCACCGTCGCGGTGTACCCGAAGGAGCTGGGACGGCGTTCCGCCGCGGCGCTGCTGCGCCGCATGTCCGGTCCCGGGGAACCGGCCGGGGAGAACATCCTGACGCCGTCCCTGGTGGTGCGCGGCACGTGCGGCCCTGCGCCGAGGGAGGGCGCGGACCGATGACCGCCGCCCCTTGCCGCGCCCGCGCCACGGCACCGCGAGGCGAGATCACGGCCGACGAGGCGGCGGCGCTGGTTCCCGACGGCGCCGTCGTCACGGTGAGCTCCTCCAGCGGTCTCGGCTGCCCCGACCGGGTGCTGCTCGCCATCGGGGAGAGGTTCGGGGCCGTCGGCCGTCCGCGCGGACTGACGATGCTGCACCCCATCGCCGCAGGCGACATGTACGGCATCAAGGGGATCGACCATCTCGCAAGGCCGGGCCTCCTTGCCCGCGTGGTCGCCGGTTCCTATCCCTCCGGCCCGTCGTCCCTGCCGACGCCGGACATCTGGCGCCTCATCGAGGACGACGAGGTCCCCGCCTACAACGTTCCCAGCGGCATCCTCTTCGACATGACCCGCGAGGCCGCGGCCAGGCGTCCGGGCGTTCTCACCAGGGTCGGGCTCGGCACCTTCGTCGATCCGCAACTGCAGGGCTGCGCCATGAACGCGGCAGCCGCGGCCCGGCCGATCGTGCGCCGCGTCTCGTTCGACGGCGACACCTGGCTCTACTTTCCGGCGATCGTGCCCGACGTCGCCATCATCCGCGGTACCAGCGCCGACGACCGCGGCAACATCTCCTGGGAGCAGGAGGGCGCCTGTCTCGGCGCCCTGGACCAGGCGCTGGCGGCCCGCAACAACGGCGGCATCGTCATCGCCCAGGTCAAGCGGCGCGTCGGCGCCGGCACGCTCGGGCCCATGGCCGTTCACGTGCCCGGCGTGCTGGTGGACCATGTCGTCGTCGAGCCGGACCAGTGGCAGACCACGCAGACCGTGTTCGATCCGGCCATCTGCGGGCAGACGGCGAGGCCCCTGGGCGACTTCCCGGTCCTCGACTTCGGGCCGGAGAAGGTGATCGCCCGCCGCGCCGCCCTGGAGCTCGGCGACGGCATGGCGGTCACCGTCGGCTTCGGCATCTCGGCCAACGTTCCCCGCATCCTGCTGGAGGAGGGCCAGCACGGCGCCGTCACCTGGATCCTGGAGCAGGGAGCGGTCGGCGGCGTTCCCCTGCTGGGGTTCGCCTTCGGGTGCGCGGCCAACGCCGAGGCCATCATTCCCTCGCCGCATCAGTTCACCTACCTGCAGGGCGGCGGCTTCGATGCCTCGCTCCTGTCGTTCCTGCAGATCGACCGGGAGGGCAACGTCAACGTCTCCAGGCTGGCGGCCCGGCCTCATGTCACCGCCGGAGCCGGCGGCTTCGTGGATACCACCGCCAACGCGCCGCGCATCGTCTTCGCCGGCCATTTCACCGCGGGCGCCAGGCTCGGCATCGCAGGCGGCGCGCTCAGGGTCGAATCCGAGGGGAAGGCGAGAAAGCTGGTGGAGGAGGTCGAGCACGTCACGTTCAGCGGCCGGCGCGCCAGGGCGAGCGGACAGGATGTTCTCTACGTCACCGAGCGCTGCGTCCTGCGCCTGGGCGACGGCGGACCGGAGGTCGTCGAGGTCGCCCCCGGCATCGACCTGGAACGAGACGTGCTGGCCCGCTCCGACTTTCCCCTGCGTGTCGCCCGCGACGCGACGCAGATGGAGGCGCGCCTCTTTCGGCCCGAGCCCATGGGCCTTGCCCTCAAGGAGCGCCGGTCGTGAGGCAAGGGCTCCGCACGGCCCGCCCGAACCCCCGCCACGGGCGACGGCCGGGCAACCCTTCGGGGGAGTCCGGCCCTTGTCAGCCGGCAGGGACCGGCACGACAATGGCAATGGGACAAACGGATCGTCCGGACCTGCCGCGCGTCGCGGATGCCGGCGGTCCGGCCGACCCCGCGAAACCGACCCGCTCGCGGAGGATTGTACGGCAAGGCCGATGGAATCGGCCGTCAACAGCGGGATCACGACAACCCAGGGGAGATCCGACATGATACTCAGATCGTTACGAAGTGCGGGCGTCGCCGGCGCCGCGATGGTCCTTGCGGCCGGGCTGGCGCCCGACGCCCGGGCCGAGGAGGTTGAGGTCCTGCACTGGTGGACCTCGGGCGGCGAGGCTGCCGCCCTCAATGTCCTCAAGGAGGACCTCGAAGGCCAGGGCGTCACCTGGCAGGACATGCCGGTCGCCGGCGGGGGCGGCTCGGAGGCGATGACCGTGCTGCGCGCGCGCGTCACCGCCGGCAATCCGCCGACCGCCGTGCAGATGCTGGGCTTCGACATCCAGGACTGGGCCGCCGAGGGCGTGCTCGCCGACCTCAACGCCGTCGCCGCGGCGGAGGGATGGGACGACGTGGTGCCGACGGCGCTGCAGCGTTTCGCCAAGCACGACGGCAAGTGGATCTCGGCCCCGGTCAACGTGCACTCGACCAACTGGGTGTGGGCGAACAAGGGGATCCTGGACGAGCTCGGCCTCGCCGTCCCCACCACCTGGGACGAGCTCGTGGACAGCCTCGCGGCGATCGGCGACGCGGGCTACGTGGCGCTTGCCCACGGCGGACAGGCCTGGCAGGAGGCCACGATCTTCGACGGCGTCCTGATGTCCACGGGCGGGCCCGAATTCTACCAGAAGGCCATGATCGACCTCGATCCCGAGGCGCTCGGCTCGGACACCATGAAGGAGGCGTTCGACCGCATGGCGGTGCTGCGCTCCCATGTCGACGAGAACTTCTCGGGCCGCGACTGGAACCTCGCCACCGCCATGGTCATCGAGGGCCAGGCCGGCATGCAGATGATGGGCGACTGGGCCAAGGGAGAGTTCCTGAATGCCGGCAAGACGCCCGGCGTGGACTTCGTCTGCTTCCGCCATCCCGGCACGCAGGGAACGGTGACCTTCAACTCCGACCAGTTCGCGATGTTCGCCGTCGGCGAGGAGCGCCGTCCCGCGCAGGAGAAGCTGGCGTCCGCCATCATGTCGACCTCGTTCCAGTCGGCCTTCAACGTGGTCAAGGGCTCGGTGCCCGCGCGCACCGACGTCTCGGACGAGGCCTTCGACGACTGCGGCAAGAAGGGGATGAAGGACCTGGCCGAGGCCAATGCCAACGGCACGCTCTACGGCTCGACGGCCCATGGCCACGCGAATCCTGCGTCGGTGAAGAACGCCATCTACGACGTCGTCACCGCCCACTTCAACGGCGAGTACGATTCGGCGACCGCCGCGGAAGAGCTGGTGAACGCCGTCGAAGCGGCCATGTAGCGAAGGGGAGGCGGCCCGCTCCGGTCCTGCCGGTGCGGGCCGCAACGCCCAGGAAACCGGGACAGGACGGCGTGTCCGGCGCAGCCAGAGCCGGCCCGGACCTTCGCGGGCTGGCGCAGCAGGCCCTGCCGCGGCTGGTGCTCGCGCCGAGCTTCGCGGCGATCGTCCTCTTCGTCTACGGCTTCATCGTCTTCACCGTCTACCTGTCGTTCTCCGGCTCGCGGATTCTCCCGAAGTTCAACCTCGTCGGATTCGAGAACTACGAGAAGCTCTTCGGCCTGCGCCACTGGTCGACGGCGGTGGAGAACCTGCTGATCTTCGGCGGCTTCTACATCGCCATCTGCACCGCGATCGGCCTGGTGCTCGCCATCCTCCTCGACCAGAAGATACGCGGCGAGGGAATGTTGAGGCCGCTCTACCTCTACCCCATGGCGCTCAGCTTCATCGTCACGGGCACGGCGTGGAAGTGGTTCCTCGATCCCGGCATCGGGCTCGAGCAGACGCTGCAGGCCTGGGGCTGGGAGAGCTTCGAGTTCGACTGGATCAAGAACCGCCAGATGGCGATCTACACCATCGTGATCGCCGCGGTCTGGCAGACCTCGGGATTCGTCATGGCGATTTTCCTGGCGGGCCTCAGGGGAATCGACAACGAGATCATCAGGGCGGCCGAGGTCGACGGCGCGTCGGGCTTGAGGCTCTACACACGCATCGTCATTCCGCAGCTGCGGCCGGCGTTCCTTTCGGCCTTCGTCGTCCTCGCCCACATGGCCATCAAGTCCTACGACCTCGTGGTGGCGCTGACGGGCGGCGGTCCGGGCCGGGCGACGGAGATGCCGGCGACCTTCATGTATTCCTACACCTTCACGCGCAACCAGATGGGCATAGGCGCGGGGTCCGCGGTCATCATGCTGATGATGGTCGCGGCGGTCATCGTTCCCTATCTCTACGCGGAACTGCGGGAGCCCCGCGATGGCCGCTAGTGCGAACGCGTTTCGCGCGGACCGGGCGATGCGGGCGCTGGTCTACGCCGCGCTGCTGGTCTTCGTCGTCTACTACCTGCTGCCGCTCTACGTCATGATGGTCAACTCCTTCAAGGAGCTCGACGAGATCCGCGGCGGCAACATGCTGGCGCTGCCCGAACTCGCGACCGCGGCACCCTGGCTCAAGGCCTGGAACCAGGCGCAGATCGGCGTCCAGCCGACCGGACTGGCGCCGTACTTCCTGAACTCCATCGTCATGGTGGTGCCGGCGGTGATCATCTCCACCCTGCTGGGCGCTCTCAACGGCTACGTGCTCACCAAGTGGCGTTTCCGCGGCGATACCCTGGTCTTCGCCCTGATGCTGTTCGCCTGCTTCATCCCCTTCCAGATCGTGCTCATTCCCATGGCCCGCGTGCTGAGCGTCCTCGGCATCGCCGGCACCACCTGGGGGCTTGTCCTGGTGCACGTGGTCTACGGCCTGGGCTTCACCACGCTGTTCTTCCGCAACTACTACGCGGCGTTCCCGGACGACCTCGTGAAGGCGGCGCAGATCGACGGCGCCGGCTTCCTGCGCATCTTCACCCGCATCCTGCTGCCGAGCTCGGGGCCCATCGTCGTGGTCACGGTGATCTGGCAGTTCACCAACATCTGGAACGACTTCCTCTTCGGCGCCTCGTTCAGCGACTTCGATTCCCAGCCGATGACGGTGGCGCTCAACAACCTGGTCAGTTCGTCGACCGGCGTGAAGGAGTACAACGTGCACTTCGCCGGGGCGATCCTGGCGGCGGTGCCCACGCTGCTGGTCTACATCGTCGCCGGCCGCTACTTCGTGCGCGGCCTCATGGCCGGCGCCGTCAAGGGATAGGGCGATGGCGTTCCTGGTGATCAACGGCCTGGAAAAGCGCTTCGGTTCTCTCGAGGTGCTCAAGGGCATCGACATCGCCGTGCCGCGCGGCGGCTTCCTGGTGCTGGTCGGGCCGTCGGGAAGCGGCAAGTCGACGCTGCTCAACGCCATCGCGGGCCTGGAGAGCGTCACCTCGGGGGAGATCCTGATCGACGGCGTGCGGGTCAACGAGCTCCAGCCCTCGAAGCGCGACATCGCCATGGTCTTCCAGTCCTACGCGCTCTATCCCAACATGGACGTGTTCGCGAACATGTCCTTCGGCATGGAGATGCGCGGGGTGCCCAGGGCCAGGCGGCGCGAGGCCGTGGAGAAGGTGGCCCGGCTCCTGCAGATCGAGGATCTGCTCAGGCGCAAGCCCGGCCAGCTGTCCGGCGGCCAGCGCCAGCGCGTCGCCATGGGGCGCGCGCTGGTGCGCGACCCCAAGATCTTCCTCTTCGACGAGCCGCTCTCCAACCTCGACGCCAAGCTGCGCGTCGAGATGCGCACGGAGATCCAGAAGCTGCACCGCCGCCTGGGGACCACGATCGTCTACGTGACCCACGACCAGATCGAGGCGATGACGCTTGCCACCGTCATCGCGGTGCTCAAGGACGGCGTGCTGCAGCAGGTCGGCACGCCGGCCGAGATCTACGGCAGGCCGGCCAACGTCTTCGTGGCCGACTTCATGGGCTCGCCCTCGATGAACCTCCTGCCCGCGCGGCTCGAGCGGGCAGGCCAGGGGCTGGTCGCCAGCCTGACGCGCGCGGACGGCTCCACCACCTGCCTTCCTCTCCACGAACCTTCCGGCGCCGCCCGGGCCTTCGCCGGCCGCGAGGTGATCCTGGGCCTGAGGCCCGAGAGCATCGACGATTCCCCGGCGGACGGCGACGGTCGCCACGCCCTCGAGGCCCACGTCGAGGTGACGCAGCCCACCGGCGCCGACACCCTGGCGATGATCCGCCTGGGCGGCCGCGAGGCGGTCGCCAGGCTGCGCGCCGAGACCGCCGCGAGGGCCGGAGAGCGCCACAGGTTCGCGGTCGACATGACGAAGGCGGTTCTCTTCGATCCCGCAACCGAAAGGCGCCTGTGAGAGCGCAGGCGCCCGACTACGTGATCGTCGGCGGCGGGCCCGCGGGCTGCTGCCTCGCGGGCCGGCTCTCGGAGGACCCGGACGTCTCGGTCCTGCTGCTCGAGGCGGGCGCCGCCGACCGCCACCCCTACATCCACGTGCCGGCGGGTTTCGCGAGGCTCACCGCAGGCTCCCACACCTGGGGCTACTCCACGGTCCCCCAGGGCGCCATCGACGGCCGGCAGATGTGGTACCCCCAGGGCCGCGTCCTGGGGGGCGGCAGCTCCATCAACGCCATGATCTACGCCAGGGGCAACGCGGCGGACTACGACGCCTGGGCCGCCGCCGGCTGCCCGGGCTGGTCCTGGGCCGACGTGCTGCCCTACTTCAGGCGCTCGGAGGACAACGAGCGCCTCCGCGACGGGTTCCACGGCCAGGGAGGGCCCCTGGGGGTGAGCGACCCCGCCTCGACGCTGCCGGTCTCGGCGGCGTTCCTGCGCGCGGCGCAGCAGGCGGGGCTGCCCTTCAACGCCGACTTCAACGGCGCCGTCCAGGAGGGCTGCGGCTACTACCAGGTGACCGTGCGCAAGGCCCGCCGGTGCAGTGCCGCGGCCGCCTTCCTGCGGCCCGCCACGGGCCGGCCCAACCTCGCCGTGGAGACCGGCGCGCTCGTCACGCGCGTCGTCGTCGAGAACGGGCGCGCGGCCGGCGTCGACTACCGCCGCCGCGGCGCACCCAAGTCCGTGCGGGCGGCGCGGGAGGTCCTGGTCTGCGCCGGGGCCATCGGCTCCCCGAGGCTGCTGATGCTCTCGGGCATCGGCCGCGGCGACGAGCTCAGGGCGCTGGGCATCGACGTGGTCCACGACCTTCCCGGCGTGGGGCGCAACCTGCAGGACCACATGGACGTCTACGTGGTCAGCGAATGCCGCGGCGACGACAGCCACGACAGGCTCGCCCGGCCGCAGCGCCTCCTGCCGGCCCTCGTCCGCTACGGGCTCTTCCGCCGGGGCCCGCTCGCCTCGACGCTGATCGACGCCGGCGCCTTCTGGTACGCCGACCCCGGCGCGTCATCGCCCGACCTGCAGATGCACTTCGTGCTCGGCGCGGGCCTCGAGCATGGCCTGGCCCGTCTCGACAACGCCGGCGTCACCCTCAACACGGCGTTCCTGAGGCCCCTGTCGCGGGGCACGGTCACACTGCGGGACGCCGATCCGCTCACGCCGCCGGCGATCGATCCGAACTACTGGGCCGAGCCCCGCGACCGCGAGATGTCCCTTGCCGGCTTCAGGCTCGCGCGCGCGATCCTGGCCCAGGAGGCGCTGCGGCCCTTCATCCTCGCCGAGCGCCTGCCGGGCCCCGGGGTCACGAGCGACGCCGACATCGCCGCCTACGCCCGCCGCAGCGCAAAGACCGACTATCACCCGGTCGGCACCTGCAGGATGGGCGCCGACGCCATGGCCGTGGTCGACCCGGCGCTCAAGGTCCGCGGCCTCGAGGGCCTGCGCGTCGTCGATTCGTCGGTCATGCCGTTCCTTCCGAGCGGCAACACCAACGCGCCCACCATCATGGTGGCCGAGAAGGCCGCCGACCACATCCGCCATCCGGACCGGCCGTGAGCCGGGCCGCAACGGCGTCCCCTTCGCGGGGGCGAGCCGACAGGCCGGGGTCTTCGGACGCCCGATCGCCGAAACGGCGGTGTTCCGGCCCGGACCCCGGCGGCGGACACAAGGCGCCGTTCCCGGCAGGCCGGTGCCGTTCAGGCGCAGAGCGCGCCCGGCACCACACATGCCCGGGCGTCGAACCCGTCCGTCGCCGCCCCGGCGACGCGCGCGCACCGCCGCCGGAACGTTGCCCCGTCAGCCGTAGCAGCGGATCCGCCTTCAAGACACCGGATGGAGGATCGTGTCCCGCCGCGTGCTGCAGACACCCGGTGTCCGGCATGCCGGGCTCATCACGGCAGGCGCAAGGGACTGCCGCTCACGGGACCGCCGGCGCCATGTATCGGCGTGCGGCGCTCCATCCGTCGTTCCGCTCGGGAAGGACGGCGCCGGCCGGATGCGTGATGGCGTTCTCGCCGGCAAGGCGTCCGCCGAACGCCGCCGGCGCTTGGTCCCGGCGTCGTTCGTGCCCCCGGTGGAGCTCGTGAGAGCGTGCTTGCCGGCGTCCGCGCTCCTGAAAAGCCACCAGCCATGGCAGACACAGGTGACGTCCGGCGTCTGGATCGGCCGGCTTGACGGTCCACGTTCCGCGATCGTCCGTGCCGAGATCGAATCCCTGCGCGGCGACCCCGGCGCGCAGCCAACAGGCGCCCGGCACCAGGTGACAGCTGCCGGGCGCGGTTTGAACGGTGTCGCGCCCCCTGCATGGTCTTGCGGACAATGTGATTGGGCGCCTTGCCGAGCCACCCGGCCGGTACCGTTGCCGCAGCCGGTCCGCGCGGTACGATGAGCCGTCCGGGAGTGGCGACCTCCACCTCGGCCTTCGGTGCATGGCGTTTGCAATCCCGATCCTGCCAGCAACGCATTCGCGAGCCGGCACATGCGCCAGCGGACCGATACGGTCTGCATGAAGGGGCAGCCGGGACCCATGGCCGTCCGCTCATGGCGCGAAGCGCCGGCAGCTTTCACGGCTTGAACGGCCGGTACTCGATCAAGACGCAGCGGCCGAGGATGTCCACGACGGTCATCGACAGTTCCGCGCCATGGGCGTCCGTCAGCCGCATCGGCTTGCCGGGGCGGAAGGGCACCGGTTGCCGGCGTCCCTCGTCGATGGCGATGTTGTCGGCGTACAGATAGGTCCGGTCGGAAGTATCGCGTATCGGGTTCAGCCGTCCGTGCAGGCCGGGAAGGTGCCCCGTGCCTTTCATCAGGACACGGTTGACTCCTTGTTCATGAGGCCGTACATCATGGCCCATGAGGATCGGCACTCGACATCTGGCGGCGGCGACGATTGACTGGCTGAAGGCGGCGGTCAAGGCCGACGGCAGCACGCGCTCGTCCCTGGCGCGGGGCTTGTGCGAGCGCGAGGACTGGCGCAATGCGAAGGGCGCCCTGTGCCTTGCCTCGGCGCGTGCGGCCCTGCCCGGTCTCGCCTCGTCGCTCGATCTCGTCCTTCCCGCCCCGCGGCCTCATGCCCTCAACACCGGCACCGTCGAGCGGGACTATCCCGACAAGCCGCTGGCGTGTGCCCTGAAGGACCTCGGCGAGGTCACCGTGGAGCCGGTGGCCGACGGCGAGGACAAGCGCCTTGCGCGCGCGATGATGGCGACCTGGCATCCCGAGGGCGAGGCGCGCTGTCCCGGGGCCCGGGTGAGCTACTGGATCACCTCGTCTGTCCACGGCCGCCTCGGCGGCCTGGTGTTCTGTGCCGCCGGCTGGCACCAGAAGGCGCGCGACCGCTTCATCGGCTGGTCCCAGGGGGCCCGCGACGCCCATCTCGGAGAGGTGGTGAACAACGACCGCTTCGTGGTGAACAACGACCGCTTCCTGGTGCTGCCTTCGGTGACGGTCAAGGGACTGGCCTCCCATGCCCTGGCCCTGGCCTGCGCACGGCTGGCCGCGGACTGGCACGCGAAGTACGGCACAACGCCGGTTCTGGCCTACACCTATGTGGGTCCCGGGCACGCCGGCACGAGCTACCGGGCGGCGGGCTGGCAGCGCTGTGCGGAAGCGACATCGGGCACGCCTCCCGGGGCCGACGGCCCGGGCGTGCGGCGCAGCGTGTGGATGAAGCCCCTGGCGCCCGACTGGCGGCAGGTGCTGTGCCGCGAGCCCGAGCGTCTCATGGGCCAGGCTCAGCCCCTGGCCGGCGACGGCGAGACCGACTGGGCACGCCGCGAGTACGGCCGCAGCGGCCACAGCGACGCGCGCATCCGCGAGCGCCTTGTCACCATGGGCCGCGCGTGGAACGATCGTCCCGGAGAGGTCCTGCCGGTGATCTTCCCCGGCGAGGCGGAGCAGAGGGCGGCCTACCGCCTGTTGTCGAACCCGAAGGTGACGATGGATCATATCCTCGAGGGGCACCGGGAGGCGATGGTGGAGCGCTGCCGCCTGCAGCGCCTGATCCTTGCCGTTCAGGACACGACGTTCCTCGAGTACGACGGCCTGGAGGCGACCGAGGATCTCGTCGACATCGGCGGCGGCGGTTCGGGCACCCTCGGCATGGCGGCCCATGCCGGGGTCGCCTTCACCGAAGGCGGCTGTGCCCTGGGCCTGTTCCATCTCGACGCCGGCTTCCGCGTGCCGCCGGGTCTCGAGCCAGACGACAGGGAGAGCCGCCGCTGGCTGGACGGCTACGACAGGGCGGCGGAGCTGGCCGCGGCCTGTCCCTCGACACGGGTGCTGGTGATCTGTGACCGTGAAGGCGACGCCTGGGACCTGCTGGAGAAGGGCGCCGGGCACACGGTCGGTCTTCTGGTGCGCGCCAGCCGCTCGACACGGCGCCGTGTGGTCACCGCAACGGGGCCGCGGGAGCTGTGGGAGCACATGGCCGACGAGCCGTGCCTCGCCGTGAAGCGGATCGACATCGCAGCCTGCGGAGGACCACGCCGCCGCCAGGCGCGCACGGGCGTTCGCCTCGAGGTCCGCGCCGCACGGGTCGACCTTGCCCCGCCGGGCAGGAAGCCCAGGGCGACACCACCGCTCTCCATGATGGCCGTGCACGTCACGGAACCCGCTCCGCCGGCAGGCCGCGATCCCCTCGACTGGATGCTGCTCACCAGCGAAGGCGACGCCTGTGCCGCCGATGCCCTCAAGACCGTCTCCTTCTACGAGAGGCGCTGGCTCATCGAAGAGTACTTCAGGGCCCTCAAGGTCGGCACACGGATCGAGGACCGCCGCCTCGACCAGGCCGACGATTTGAGGAAGTGCCTGGCCTTCGACGCCATCACCGCATGCCGCGTCATGACCATCGAGCGCCTCGCCCGCAGCCAGCCCGAGACGCCGGCAAGCCGCATCGTCCACCGCGACGAGATCACGGTCCTGAACATCTACAAGGCCGGCAAGCAGCGCAAACAGCGCGCGCCTCCCGACAGCGAACCGACCATCGAAGCCTTCGCCATCGAGGTGGCACGCATGGCAGGCTTCATTCCCAGAAAGCGCCAGCCCCTGCCGGGAACAGAGAAACTGTGGCAGGGCTACAAAATCCTCCTCACTTTCGTCGAAAACTACCGAATGATGCGAGAACTCGATATGCTGAAACAGCCGGAGTCAAGAGTGTCTGGTTGAAAGGCCCCGTGCCCTGGGCGAAAATCACGGAGCCGCCGGATTCGAGCGGTTCGAGTTCGAGCAACAGACCACCCCGATTGGGCGTCCACGCTCGTTCCAGTCCGGCGGCGTACCCGGGCCCGGCGGCATGGATCGTCATCGGCAGATGCGTCGTGTAGAGGTCCAGGGCCGCATTTCCGGCCTCGTCGGTGACCGCCCGCACCCAGGTCTTGTTGGGAAAGAGCGCGAGGACCTCGATGCCGGCGAGAGGCTCGCCTGCGGAATGCACCGTGATTGTTGCGTCGGCGCGAACAAGCTCCAGCGTGGCAGCAGGGATTCGCAGCACCAGACTCGAATCATCGACGATCCCGTATTCCGGCGGCACACCGGTGGCTTCTTCGGTTTCCGTGCGGATGATCGACACGCCGTCCCCCCGGCGTTCCATCAGGTATCTGCGATGAGCCGAGCCTGCCACGTCGGCGACGGGAATCCGGCCGAACACGGAGGCGATGACCTCGTTGCGGGTGGCTTGACTGGCCTCCATGCCGTCGATGGTCATGCCGTTGGGCAGCTGACCGGGCGAATCGATCTCCAGGCGGTCCTTGAACATGGAAAGCCGGATCCTCCGCGAAGACATGGAGTAATCGCGGTGCGCGACCGCGTTGACCACCGCTTCGAACACGGCGGCCTTGCTGTACTGGGAAACGTCCTCCCGTTCCGGAGCCTTGCGCGCGGAAACGCGCATGTTCCGGACAACGAACCGGACTGCGTCGGCGATCTGTACGGGAAGCGGACCAGCGATCTCCTGCGCGTCCAGCTGGCCCGAGGCACGATCCGTTCCGCGATAATGCGTCGCCGTGATGGCTGCTTGCGGCAACCAGTCCTGCGGTGAAGGGGCACAGAGCAGGACGCCGGCCACGGTGGCCCGATCCACGCCGGTTTCATCCTGCGTCAGCAGGCGGAGATTCAGCAATCCACGCCTCGGGTCCGCCGCGCCCGCCACGCTGAGCAGCGGCTCCCACAGGTGTTCGCCAAGCGTCTCGAAGCCGGTCCCGGGCACGGCCTGCCTGTCGAACCGGAGACAGCGGTTCTGCGCCGACCTCGGGCTCTCGGCCCTCCGGAGGCGCCGCCTGGTTGCGCCAACCCGAATGAATGCCTGCCCACCCCGTTCATGCAGGGCTTCGCCGCGCGGCACGGCCACCAGCACGAATGCCTTGCCATCCAGTTCCCTGTGATGGACGCCGATGCGCAATGGCGGCTCGAGGGCGTCCGTGCCGATCTCCGCCAGCAGGCGGTCCAGAGCGGCCATCTGCTCCCGCGACATGCCCTGGATCGTTCCGTCGTCGGTCACCCCGCACAGCACAATGCCGCCATCGGCATTGGCGAGCGCGCCCAGTTCATCCGCGAGGCCGCTTCTGCGCGGGCTGGTCGGTGTGTTGCCGCTGAACTCGATCCGCTTGAATCCCCACCTGCTGTCCTCACCCAGGCGAAGCCGGCGGCGGATGTCCTCGTCCCTGATCATCACGCAACAGCCTTCACCTCAGGGAGACGGATCTCGCCGGACCGGAGTTTCGCCAGGAGAAGGTCGCGCATCCTTGCACGCACAAGCAGCCGCGCGACGCCTTGACAGACACGAACGACCTGCTTCGGCGGCAGGCGCGCCTTGTGTGCTGCGCCGTCGTTTCCCGGTTCGTGCGCGGCATCCTCGAATTCATCCCGTGACAGGCACGCAGGTGCAGACACTCTCCACTCCTCATGTCCGTGGAACCGCGACGGCAATGTCGGCGGGGCACATCTCGTCCGGCGGAGCCATGCCGATCCTATTGAAACACGGCCGCTGCCTGCCGAACAGGATTTCCCCTCTCATGAGACTCTTGCGCTGTCCCTGTTCCGGGCTCGCCCACGGCGGCCGGCTGCCGGGGGAGATCCGGCTTCGCTGCCCGGACTGTCAATGGCAAACGAAAATCCGACACCTCGGGCGTGAGTTCGTTCCCCCCGGCTCGGTGCAGCTATGGATAACTGGCCCGCCGCAGCGACCACCAGGAGTCTGGCGGCGGCGGGCCAGTTGTCCATAGCGGGCGGCTCGCGCCGAAGTCGTTGTCGGTGGCGGCGGTCATGATCCGTCCTTCTTCCGGCGCCGGTCTGCAGCAGGTTCTGGTGATCGCGCATGCGATACCTGTTCCCGCGGATGTTGACGATGTGGCAGTGGTGGACCAGCCGGTCGATCAGCGCCGCGGCCATCACCTCGTCGCCGAGGACGCCACCCTACTCCTCGAAGCCCTTGTTGGACGTCAGCACGGTGGATGCTCTCTCGTGCCTGGCGTTGATGAGCTGGAAGAAGAGCACGGCGCCGTCCTGACTGACCGGCAGGTAGCCGATCTCATCGACCACGAGGAGAGGCGGATGGATGAGCACACGCAGCCGGCGTGCCAGGTTGCCTGCGGCCCTGGCTTCGGTGAGGGAGTCGATGAGCCCCGTGAGCGTGCCGTAGTAGACGCGCCGCCCGGCTTCGGCCGCGGCGATCGCCAGGCTGATGGCCAGATGCGTCTTGCCGACCCCTGTCGGGCCGATGAACAGCCGGTGGCTCTTCGACTTCCTGTCCACCGAGCGGCGCAGGCATTCGATGGTGCTGTCGAGCAGGTGCCGGCGTGCGACGGTGGTGCGGCGCAGGCGCTCCGGGCCGGTCACCCCGGAGCGGTAAAGGCCGACACTCGACGAACGGGCGGACTCAGTCATGATACGTCCTCCACCACGACTTCAGCACGCTGCGCGGGAAGCCGCAGACCCCGTTCCCGAGACACCGCATCGGCTGGTCGGGTATCCGCCTGCGCTTGATCGGCGTGAGTGCGGTGTCGAGGTCCGGCAGCGCGTGCTCCGGCTCCTGCGCCAGGATAGCGCGCTCGCGTCCCGGGACGCTCGCGCCGATCTGTCCGTGCAGGGCATGTGATCCGCCAGGAATGTCTCTCCGTATCCAGGGGTCGACGGACGGGCGTTGATCTCGCGGACGGTTCCCCTGGCCAGTCTGCCCGAATATACACCAGAATCGTTGTATGGTGCATCATACTGCGGAACTGATGCATGTCAAAATTGTTTTACAAAATTCCGGCGGGTGTGCAGCGCTCCGGCGAGGGGGCGGGAGGTGTCAGCCAGCCAAGGTCCGCTAGAGGGCGGGGAGCAGCTCCCGCCCGACCGCATCGACGAGGGCGCCGGAGGCGACGAGACGCACCGCGGCGTCGATGTCGGGCTTGAGCCAGCGGTCGCCGTCCAGAGGCGGGACGCGTTCGCGCAGGGCATTGCGCGCCTGCTGGAGCGGCAGCGAGGAGGCGAGCGGGGCATGGCAGTCGCAGGCCTCGCCCGCCGCCATCAGCTCGATGGCGACGACCGCCTCGAGATTGCGGGCCATCGCCAGCAGGCGCCTCGCGCCATGGGTCGCCATGGCGACATGGTCCTCCTGTCCGGCCGACGTGGGGATGGAGTCGACAGCGGCCGGATGGGCCATCTGCCTGGCTTCCGCGACCAGGGCGGCGGCGGTGACCTGCGCGATCATCAGGCCGGAATCGAGGCCCGGATCGGTGGCGAGGAAGGGCGGGAGGCCGGAGAACGAAGCGTCGAGAAGAAGCGCGGTGCGGCGCTCGGAGATCGAGGCCGTCTCGACCGCCGCAAGCGCCAGGTGATCGGCCGCGAAGGCCACGGGCTCGGCGTGGAAGTTGCCGCCCGACAGCACGTCGGCGCCGTCGAGGATGACGGGGTTGTCGGAGACGCTCTGCGCCTCGATCCCGAGGATGCGGGCGCTGTGGCGCATGGCGTCGAGACAGGCGCCGAGCACCTGGGGCATGCAGCGGAAACTGTAGGGATCCTGGACCCGCGTGGCCGTGCCGCCGGAGGTCTCGAGGCGGGAATCCGCGAGCAGGCGGCCGAGCGCGGCGGCCGTGTCCTTCTGACCCGGATGGGGGCGAAGCGCGTGAATGCGCCGGTCGAAGGGCACGGCCGTCCCCCTGATGCCCTCGAGTGACAGGGCGCCTGTGACGAGCGAGGCGAGAAAGGCCTCCTCGATCATGAAGAGGCCCTTGAGGGCAAGGGCGGTGGAGACCTGGGTCCCGTTGATGAACGCGAGACCCTCCTTGGCCCGTAGCGTCAGGGGTTCGATGCCCCGCTGCGCCAGCACCTCTGCCGCCGGACGCGCGGCGCCGTCGACCAGGAACGAGCCCCTGCCCATCAGCGCCGCGGCGAGGTGGGCCAGAGGCGCGAGGTCGCCCGACGCGCCGACGGAGCCCTGGGCCGGGACGGCGGGCACGAGCCCCTCGCCGACGACCCTTGTCATCATCTCGATCGTCGAACGGCGGACGCCCGAGGCGCCGTGGGCGAGGCTGGCGACCTTGAGGGCGACGACGAGGCGGACGACGTCGTCCTCGAGCCAGTCGCCGACACCGGCCGAGTGGGAGACAATGAGGTTCTCCTGGAGGCGCGCCAGATCGCCCTTGCCGATGCGCGCGGAAGCGAGCTTGCCGAATCCTGTGTTGATTCCGTAGACCGGTTCGCCCCTCGCGACGATGGCCTCGACCGCCTGCGCGCCCGCGTCGATCCGCGCCGCCGCCGTGCCGTCGAGTCGGAAGCCGGCACCCTTCCAGATATGCCGCCAGTCGCCGAGGGTGTTGCCGCCCGGCCCGATCATCACTCCGTTCAAGGCCTGCCGCCCCGCCCGCATACCGTCCATTGACCGGACCGCCGACGGTGCGGATGATCGCCGTATCGAGGGAAAGGCACCGTGGGCATCGGCGGGTGACATACCCGAATTGCGCCTCCGGGGCAATCGCCGGCGGGGGGAGGAACAGATGACGGGCGGCATCGTCGAACGGGTCGTCGCAGCGCGGGGCAAGCGTCTGCGGTGCAAGGGATGGAAGCAGGAATCGCTGCTGCGAATGCTGGAGAACACCCTCGAGAACGCGGAGGATCCGTCGCGCCTCGTCGTCTACGGCGGCATCGCCAAGGCCGCCCGCAACTGGGAAAGCTATCACGCGATCGTCCATGCGCTGCGCAACCTGGAGGACGACGAGACCCTCGCCATCCAGGCCGGCATGCCGGTCGCGGTTTTCCGCACCCACCGTCTTGCGCCGCGCGTGGTGATGGCGCTTTCCAACGTCATCCAGGCGGACTGGCCGACGTTCTACGGCCTCATGGACCGGAACCTCACGACCTTCTCGTCCTACACCGCCGGTCCCTGGGAGTACATCGGCAGCCAGGGGGTGGTGGAGGGCACCTTCGAGACCCTGGTCTGCATCGCCGAGAAGAACTGGCAGGGCGACCTCAAGGGGAGGATCCTCCTCACCGCGGGCCTGGGCGGCATGGGCCGCTCCCAGCCCCGGGCGATGACCATGGCAGGCGGCGTCTCGGTCACCGTCGAGGTGCGGCCCGAGGTGGTCGCGGCACGCCTCGCGGAGGGCTGGGCCGACTGCGAGGCGCGGGACCTCGATCACGCGATCGCCCTTGCCGGCGAGGCCGCCGGCCGCGGGGAAGCGCGCGCCATCGCGCTGTGCGCCAACATGGTCGACGTCTGCGAGGCGGCGCTCGCCAGGGACTGGTATCCCGACATCGTCACCGAGATGTGCCCGTTTCACGATCCCTTCGCCGTCATTCCCTCGGGCCTCTCGCCGCAGCGCGCCGCCGCCACGCTGGCGCAGTCGAGAGAGGCCTACCTCGAGCATGCCCGGGAATCGACGAAGCGCCTGGTGAGGGCCATGAACCGGTTTGCAGACGGCGGCAGCGAGGTCTTCGAGTTCGGCACCTTTGTCAGGAAGGAAGCCGCCGACGCCGGCCTTTCGCGCGAGGAGGCCTTCCGCTATCCGGGGTTCGTCTCCGCCTACTGGCGTCCCCGCCTCTTCGAACTCGGCAGGGGACCGTTCCGCTGGACCTGCATCTCGGGCTCGGCCCGGGACCGCGACCGCCTCGACGATCTGGCGCTCTCGATGTTTCCGCAGTGCCCCGTCGTCCAGCGCTGGATCCCTCTCGCCAGGAAGCATCTGCCCCGGGAGGGGCTGCCCGCCAGGGTCTGCTTCATGGGATTCGGCCAGCGCAAGGCGTTCGCCGTGGAGGTGAACAGGCTCGTGGCCTGCGAGGCCCTCGAGGGACCGGTCGCCTTCTCGCGCGACAATCTCGATGCCGGCGCCATCGCCAATCCCGCCATGGAGACCGAGGCCATGGAGGACGGGTCGGACGCCATCGCCGACTGGCCGTTTCTCAATGCGCTGCTCAACACCGCGGCCATGGCCGATCTCGTCTCCATCCAGGCCAACGGCACCATGGGGGTCTCGCACCACACCGGCGCCACCATCATCGCCGACGGCAGCGAGGAGTCCGCCCTGCGCATCGAGGCCGCGATGACCACGGACGCCGGCATCGGCATCGTCCGCTACGCCCAGTCCGGCTACGGCACCGCCAGAGCCGTCGCCGAAGGCAAGGGCCCGCTGACCGACGAGGCGATCAGGGTTCCCCTCTGGTGGACGCCCGATGCCACCTTCGGCCCGCCACGGGACTGACACGGCTCATCACGGACACAGTTGCCGGCGAGGCGAATGATGCCGTCACGCTCGACACTGGTGGGCACAGGTCCACAAAGCCTCCCGGGACTGCAGAAGCAAGCGACCTCAAGGAATTGAATCGGAGTAAGCAGCGAGCTGACTGTCATAAGTTAAAATCACGACCGCACGGTTTGTCCGACACAGTTGTTCCGCAAGGTCCATGATCGAGATATCGGCGAAGGAGTAATTGGGACCGGACAATCGCAAGAACCTCTCCGCCAGACAGATGAGGTCTTGTGAGCGAAACAGCACCCCGCGCTGCATGGCAGCGACCGTCCAGGGGCCTTCCTGCTCAATGGAGCTCTTGATGTCGCGAAAAAGTGTTTCAGAAAGAGAGCGCCTGCGGACACCATCACGGGCACGGTTGATATGGCTCGCGACTTCAAACAGGACAGGCACAGTTACAAACTATTCGTGTCTGTCCTCGATCAACGCTGTGGTCCTTGCACGAACCTCTTCGGTTCGCGCTTCACAAAAACAACCCGGCACTCGATAGAGTTCGAGCAACCACGATGTATCGAGAACTGCCGCGACGTTCATGTCAGAGACGCAAGCCACTCTCGCGCCTGCCTTGAGCGTGCTTCCGCAAAATCCGAAGCAAGGTGTTTCTCGAGCATACCACGCGCCACATAATCACCCAATCCACCACGAAGCCCAAATGTTCCGGCGATGTCAAGGTCTGCAAGCATGGTTGCTTTCGATCCTCCTGCAGTATCGTCGCTGTGACAAATCAAGACGCCGGCCAACTGTGATTCGTCCAGTGCATCCATGAAAGCCGGATTATGCGTCGTCACGAATACATTCAATTGGCGACGTTCGGCCGCTTCGGACAGTGTCTGGACCAGCAGACTGGCGCGGCTGGGATGAAGGCCGTTATCAAACTCTTCGATGACAATGCGCGAAAAACTGGGAACTGTTTCCAGAGCGGTGACAATAGCGAGCATTCGCAATGTACCATCGGACAGCAGCCTGGCATCAATCAAACTGTTGCCGTTCGTGCCAGACTGTCCATCCGGAACAAATCCAACCATCACGTCGCCAAGGGAAGTGACTGCAAAGTCGATTTTCATGAACGGTTCTTCCGATATCTGTCGAATGGCATCCGTTATGCGTTGCAATGCTGATTTTTGTTCGTCATCCCCCTCACCCAGGGTATGAAGAACCGCCGAAAGGTTGGAGCCCCCGCGCAGCAACAGAGGATTCGACTCGGCACGTGCGTATTCTCGCATCGCCTTGGGTTGTGGATCGAATATGTACGAATTTCGCAAGTAGTTCCGCACCGTCTTAACGAGATTTGTCGACGCCCGCAACTTGGGCGCGCTTGCCTGGCTGTTTCTGATAATTTCCTCATAGCGGGAAAGGGCCGAACGGGATGCTGATATCTGGCAAACGGGGTTCCTGCCGGGGGAGAAGTTGTTGTACCGAACTTCCATCAGCTCTCCACCGGCGTTCGCGGCATCGAACAGGATTCGCTCTCCAATCTGCAATCTTTCGGCCGATAATCTGATATCATTCTTTCCCCATGGCGAGATTCTGATAGAGTAGTCGATAGGCTGTTTTTTCCGCTCAAAATTGACAGTGGCCTTGTTGAATCGCAATTCAAGATCACTCCCGCCGAAGCGAATGCATGATCGCAAGCCGCCACGGACCTCGAATGCACCGCCGCGATCAATATCGGTGATTTCATTGAACGGCGTCCCGCGGGCCAGGGCGGCAAACAGTTCCATTCCCTCGATCAGGTTGGTCTTTCCCGAGCCATTTCGTCCCAGCAGCACGGTCAACGGTTTGAAAAGGTCGATCTTCGCCTGGGTGAAGTTCTTGAAGTCGGTGAAACAGTGCATGATTCATCCCCGAAGTTGGGAAATAGTACCGAGCCATAATCTGCAACGTATTGTACTTTAACAGTTCATCGATGTGTTTTCCGCAAAGAGACTTCATGGTGCGCAAACGGAGAAACAGAATATGTATCGGCGCGACACTTTGTTTCGTGATTACATCAATCTTGATGGATGAGCCACCTGATGGGGCTGTCCGCTGCCTTGAGTGCGCATAACAGTATGCAGTGTAGCAGTTGTTGTCAATGTACGGCAAGCAAGGGCATCAAGCTGGCTCGAGTGCCGGGTGCGGCCGAGGGTTTCCGGAACGGGCGGGCGGCACCACAGTGAAGACGATGAGAGGATGGACTGAAGCAGTCAGGGAAACGGGCCATCTCGGCATCGCGTGAAGTTCGCCCTGGTGGTCGATGGTCCTGTCGTCAGAGTCCCGATCCTGCCGCGTCATGGAGATGAAGAAGAAAGCCCGCATGACGGAATGCGGGGTGAACAGGTGCAGTCTGAAGATTGGCGGGCCACGAGCGGACGCGTGTGCAGGCACCACCCACATCGAGGGGATTGTCGAGTATCATCGGATTGTTCGTAATGCGATGAAATCGGGGACCGCCACCCACGGCAGACCGACGCTGTCGGTTCCGTGCTGACGGGAAAGGGAATTGTGGGCTGGCAGCAGGTGATTGACGTCCGGAACGATCAACGGGCGAAGTCGTCTGCTTCCATTTTGTCGACGAGTCGATTGATATCGATGTCCGCTCTGAAACCGAATGCATGAGATTCCACCCTGCAGGGAGTTGTCCGGGGCGGTTTACCCCGTATCCCGAGGCCCACACGCAACGCACCGTTGACAACGGCCTTCATGCTTCTGTCGGTGCGCCGCATTTCTTGTCGCAGGAGCTGCTCGACATCCAGGTCGATGCTCAAGATGGTGCGCATGGGCGGCATCTTGATGTACCGGTCTGCAGATCTCAAGATAAGGGAGGCGTCTTGCTTCGGACTCGGTGACAGCCGCTTGAAAGCTGTTTCGTCTTCCCTGTGGGCGCACGGCAGGACGCGGGGACACCGGAGCTCAGCCCCGGTGAATGCGGCACGTCCGGGCTGCGAACAGGGATGTTCTACCGGGCCGGCATCAGGGCCGATCTGAAGGTCTTGCCGATGCGCGCCGCATCGCGCGGGGCGACTCCCGCCGCCCCGGCATGCAGGTCCCAGTCGAGAACGGAAGCGCCCACGTCGTCCAGTACTTCCAGCGCCCTGCGCTTCTTCAGGCCGACGGCGCTGGCGAAGTCGACGATGTCGTCGCGCTCGAAGCCGTCCCGGCGGCCGGCGAGACTCATCTGGTGCTCGCGGGTCCACAGACCCGCCGGGTTGTAGGCATAGGCGAGATCGTAGGCCGGAGACAGCGACCATCGTCCTCGCCGGTCCATCAGGAAGGAAATGTTCTTCACGTGGTCGTCCTGGTTGCGCGCCACGACGTTGAACACCGCCCGCCGGAACTGCTCCTCGACGGCGCCCATGCCGAGGCCAAGGTCCCGGATCGTCATGACGGCCTGTTCGTAGGAATAGCCCGACGGGTCGTTGAAATCGAAGTGCCGCATCGCCCCTAGCGACTGCATGTGGATCTTGCGGCCGGCGTTGTCCCGGTCGAACCGCCTGGTCATGAAATGGCTGCGGCCGCCCTCCAGGTGAAGCCGGCACGGCGACATCGAGATGCCGGCCGCGCGCGCCATGCCGGCATAGGCGTACTCGATCTTGCCGTAGCCTTGCGGATCGGCCAGCGCGCCCGTCCCGCTGTTCGGGACGCCGTCGAATTTCAGGAGCCAGTGCTCGAAGCCCTCGTCGGCGTCGAGCTGCCCGGATCGGAACTCGCCGGTTTCCGGGTTCCAGGCGAGGACGGCCTTCGCGCGCGCGCCGCCTGCCGACGTGCCGACGGCGAGAATGTCCTCAAGCGCCTTGTCATCGTTCTCGTCGTCCAGCCGACCGGCAAGATGTCCACGTTCTTCAAGCACCTGGCCGGCCAGGTCGACCAGTCGGGCGACTTCCAGTGCCCTTGCCCTTGTCCGCCGCCGAAGGGCCGGCTCGAACTCGAGAGCGCCGATGCCGCGACGGCCGATGTAACAGAGTCGGTCGACCGGGTTGAAGGTCTCGGGGCTACGGCCGGTACGCTCCAGCCATGTGTCGATGAGCCGGTTGCCGAACCTGTCGGGCAAGGCGTCCGCAAGCATCCCCGGCAGGCCTCTGAAGGTTTCCCTGCTGAGCGCCGGGAACTCGTAGGGGGCCTCCCGGGCGGTCATCGTCAGGGGCGCGACCTCGATGCCGGCACCGACGAAAGCCGGATCGTACTGGAAGATACCGACGGCGCGCGTCTCGTCCCAGGACACGGCTCCGATGCGTCGTCCCCAGAGAATGACGTTCGCGTCAGTCATTCGGGTCGTCGCCCCATGTCCAGGCCGGGCCCTGATCGCCCGATGGCCGTGGACGTGCGCGCCGACGCTCGGAACCGCTCTGCGAGACGCGCTCGATCGGGTGGATCCCGCCGGCGGGTATCGCGCCGAGGATGGCGTCGCCCAGATCCAGAGCCAGGGCGACACGCAGGAATGTGTCGAGAGTCGATGGTTCGCCGGCCTCGAGACGTCCCAGGGTCCGCAGACCGATCCCGGCGTCCCTGGCCAGCATGGACTGTGTCACGTTGCGGGACAGTCGCAGTCGAGCCAGACGCGAGCCGATCTCGGCTTCGATTTGTCGGGATGTGTTCAAGTACCCTCCAATCAGCAGAATTCGGCTTCTTGCAGTGATTTTCGTACCCAAGAGGTCATATGTGACGCTTAGTCTGTGAGTTTGTCAAGTAGCCACATCCGGCCTCTAAGGCAGTCTGAACGCCGACAACCAGCGATCACCGGCCTGTAACAGGACGGCGCTGCGGCAAGTGTGCCTGCTTCAGGCATCATGCAGCAGGGTTCGTGCGGCGCCTGCCGATGGCGAGGCTCGCAACGGCAATCCGGCCACTGCCTTGCCGCCCGGCACAGGAGAAGGTCCCGGTCGCGGATGATCGGCTATCATCGGGTTCCGGTGCGGCAGGCGGTCCGGACGGTGGAGGGACGATGGCGCGATTCGATCTCGTGATCAGCAACGGCGAGGTGGTGACGGCGGCCGACAGGACGGTGTGCGACATCGGCATCCTCGACGGCCGCATCGCCGCGCTTGCCGCGCGGCTCACCGGCGCCGGGCGGACCATCGACGCGGGAGGAAGGCTCGTGCTGCCGGGCGGCATCGACAGCCATGTCCACATCGACGAGCCGCCGATCGCCGGCGTCTCCGGCTCGGGCGACTTCGCCACCGACACGCTGGCCGCCGCATGCGGCGGCACGACCACAGTCATTCCCTTCGTCCAGCAGGAGCGGGGCCGCAGCCTGCGGTCCTCGGTCCGGGCGTACCACGCCAGGGCTGCGGGAAAGGCGCTCGTCGACTACGCCTTCCACGTCATTCTCGTCGATCCCGGCAGCGGGGTCCTCGGCCAGGAGGTGCCGGCGCTCATCGAGGACGGCTACACGTCCTACAAGGTCTACATGACCTACGACGGCATGGCGCTCGACGACCGCGAGATCCTGGCGACGCTGGACACCGCCAGGCGGCACGGCGCCATGGTGATGGTCCACGCCGAGAACCACCACTGCATCCACCACCTCGCGGCCCGCCTCGAGGCCGCCGACGCCGTCTCCCTGGAGAGCTTTCCGGCGATGGCGCCGGAACCGGTGGAGCGGGAGGCCACGCACCGCGCCATCGCGCTGGGCGAGGTCGCCGGCGCGCCGGTTCTCATCGTTCACGTCTCGGCGGCCGGGGCCATGGAGGAGATCCGCCGGGCGCAGCGCCGCGGCCGGGCGGTCTACGGGGAGACCTGCCCGCAGTACCTCTTCCTCACCGCCGGCGACATCGCCAGGCCCGGCTGGGAGGGTGCGAAGTACCTGTGCTCGCCGCCGCCCAGGGACGCGGACAACCAGCAGCGCCTGTGGCGCGGCATCGCCGATGGCGTCTTCCAGGTGGTGTCCTCGGATCACTGTTCCTTCATGTTCGAGAGCGCGTCGGGCAAGAAGGCCGCCGGCGCCGATCCCCATTTCCGGCACGTCCCGCCCGGCGTCCCCGGGATCGAGGCCCGCCTGCCGCTGGTCTTTTCCGAAGGCGTCAACGGGGGGCGCATCGACATCCACAGGTTCGTGGCGGTCTCGGCCACCAACGCGGCGAGGATCTACGGGCTCTACCCGCGCAAGGGGACGATCGCCGTGGGTTCCGACGCCGATCTTGCGATCTGGGATCCCGGGAAGCGGGTCAGGATCGGCGTGGACATGCTGCACGAATCCCTCGACTACACGCCCTACGAGGGTTTCGAGGTCGAGGGCTGGCCGGTCACGGTGATCTCGCGGGGCGAGGTCGTTGTCGACGGGGGAAGGGTGCTGGCAGACTGCGGGAGGGGCCGCTTCCTTCCCTGCGGACGCCCCGATCCGCCACCGGCAACCGGAGGTCCGTCATGAGCCGCATCGTCAGGGTGGGAGCCGCGCAGATGGGTCCCGTGGCGCGCCGCGACAGCCGGCGCGAGGTCGTCGACCGCCTGATCGCGCTGATGCGGCAGGCCGGGGAAGCGGGCTGCGACCTGGTGGTCTTCCCGGAACTCGCGCTGACGACCTTCTTCCCGCGCTGGCTGATCGAGGACGAGGACGAGATCGACGCCTGGTTCGAGGACGAGATGCCGGGCGCCGAAACCGGGCGCCTCTTCGACGAGGCGCGCAAGCTGGGGATCGCCTTTCACCTCGGCTATGCGGAACGCGCCCGGGAGGACGGCGGCGTCCACCGCTACAACACGTCGATTCTCGTCGACGGCTCGGGCGTGATCGTCGGCAAGTACCGCAAGGTCCACCTGCCGGGGACGGCCGAACCGATCTCGGACAACCCCGGCCAGCACCTCGAGAAGCGCTACTTCGAGGTCGGCAACCTCGGCTTTCCGGTCTTTCCCGCCTTCGGCGGCCTGATCGGCATGTGCATCTGCAACGACCGGCGCTGGCCCGAGACCTACAGGGTCATGGCTCTCCAGGGCGCCGACATGATCGTGCTCGGCTACAACACGCCGGTGGGCCTGGATGGAGAGCCGCCCGAGGCCGCGGCGCTGGCGCCGTTCCACAACCACCTCGTGATGCAGGCGGGCGCCTACCAGAACGCCTGCTGGGTTGTCGGCGTGGCCAAGGCGGGACGCGAGGAGGGCTACGACATGATCGCGCAGTCGGCGATCATCGCGCCCTCCGGAGAGATCGTCGCCATGTGCCGCACCGCCGCGGACGAGCTCGTCGCCCACGACTGCGATCTCGATGCGGGCAGATACGGCCGCGACACCGTCTTCAATTTCGCCGCCCACCGGCGCACGGAGACCTACGGCCTGATCGTCGAGCGGACCGGGGCCGGCCCGCGGGTCGCGCGCCCGTGACGGTCTGCGACACCGTGATCGTCGGCGCCGGCCTGGCGGGGCTCGTGGCCGCCCGACGGCTGGTGGAAGGCGGGCAGTCCGTGGTGGTCCTGGAAGCCCGGGGGCGGACCGGGGGACGTATCTTCGGCATGGATCACGGCGGCCGCGCGATCCAGCTCGGCGGCCGCTGGACGGGACCGGGGCAGGACCGCATCAAGACGCTGGCCCGGGAACTCGGGATCGGGGTGCGGGCGTCCGCGGCCTTCCGCGGGGAGGGCGTGGTGGACGACGGCCTCCTGGCGGCCGTCCGCCGCATCGACGGTCTCGCCGACGGCGTGCCGCTGGAGGCGCCGTGGCGCGCCGCCGAGGCCGCCTCCTGGGACCGCGAGACCCTGGCGACCTGGCTCGACCGCGAGATCGAAGGGAGCGCCGCCCGGACCCTTGGCGGGATCCTGATCGGCTTCCTCCCCGATCCCGCCGAGTGCTCCCTGCTGCACGCCTTCACCTACCTGAAGTCGAACGGAGGGCTGGCCTCGATCATGGGTCTCGACGGCCCGGCCCACGACAGCGAGCTCTTCGCGGGCGGCGCCCATGCCCTCACGGACCGCCTCGGCAGGGATCTCGGGGAGCGGGTCCGCCTGAACTCGCCGGTCCATCGCCTGTGCCGGGACGCCGGCGGGGTGACGGCCCATTCGGCGGGGGCAGAGGTGAGGGCCCGCCACGCCGTCGCCGCCCTGCCGCCGGTGCTCGCCGGACGGCTCGCCTACGACCCTCCCATGCCGGCGCGGCGGGACTACCTGACGCAGCGCATGCCCATCCGGGGCAAGGTGGCGTTCGCGGCGCTCTATGCGGCGCCCTTCTGGCGCGAGGCGAGAGGCTCGAGGGCCGTCTCGTCGGAGAATGCCGTCGCCTGGGACGAAGGCGACGAGGGCGATCTTGCCTGTCTCGGCGGCCTGGCCTCCATCGCCCGCTCCCGCGAGATCGCCGCCCTGCCGGCTGCGGAACGCCGTGCTGCCGTGCTTGGCGATCTTGCCACCCTGCTGGGGCCGGCCGCCCGGGACGCCGTCGGGTTCCACGCCGTCGACTGGGCGGCGGAACCGTGGAGCAGGGGTTGCAACAGTTTCCTTGCCACCGGGTGCTGGACCGCCTACGGCCCGGCGCTGCGTCCGGCCGTGGGCCGGATCCGCTGGGCGGGGGCGGAGTACGCGCAGCGCTTCATCGGCCAGATGGAGGGCGCGGTCGCCACGGCCGAGGACGCGGCGAGGGAGATTCTCGACGAAAGCGGGGTAACAGGCGATGGATGAGCGTCTTCTCGAAGTGATGAGCCGGAGCGAACGGGAGTCCGTGATGGCGCCGATCGGGGAGGCGCTCACCCTTCCCGCGCAGGCGTTCACGAGCGAGGCCTGGTACGCCCTCGAGATCGAGCGGGTCTTCGCGCGGAACTGGACCGCGGTCCTCTTCGCCTGCGAACTTCCCGACGCCGGCGACGTGCGGCCGTTCGATCTCTTCGATCAGCCGCTCGTCGCGGTCAGGGGGCGCGACGGACGCCTGCGCGTCTTCCACAACATCGTCCCCTATGACGGATGCCTGGCGGTTCTGGCGCCATCGAGAGGTCTCGAGGCGATCGAGACGCCCTATCACGGCCTCGTCTACGATCTCGAGGGGCGCCTGGCGGCGGCGCCCTACTGGGACGGGCGCAGGGATGCGGGCCCCGAGGCGCTCGGCCGCCACGACGGCGCTCTGGCACGGGTCCGGGCGGAGGAGCGGGCGGGTGTTCTCCTCGTCAATCTCGACGGCTCCGCCACCGCCGTCGACGACTGGCTGGCGCCCTGGCGCGCCCTTGTCGGCGGCGACTATGCCGTCGACCGCCTGGTGCCCGCGCGGGACGGGCGGGGACAGCCGCTCATCGAGCGGCGCACAGTGCGCGCCAACTGGAAGACCTACCAGGAAAACGCGTCGATCAATCTCCTCCACGAGGCCTTCACCCACGAGCTTTACCGGACCTCGCCGGAGGTCCCCCGGGTCGGCGCGGACGGCCGGCCGCGCTTCGAGCTGACCCTTCAGGGCGCGCTCGTCGCCTTCGCCCACTCGCGCAGCGATTCGGGCGAGACCTACGATCCGATCCATCTTCCGAGCGCCGGGCACGACATCCGGGAAGCGCCGCAGCGGGGGTACTTCACGACGCTCTATCCCAATCTCAACGTTCCCCTGCTCGACGCCTTCGCCAAGGTCAACATCGCCGTTCCGGCGGGTCCCGGGAAAACCGAGCTGCAGCACCTGCGGTTCTACGCTCCGGAAGCCCTCGAGGACCCCGCCTTCGCGTCCCAGGAGAGGCTCGTGCAGCAGCTCTTCGACGTCGTCCACGGCGAAGACAGGGTGATGATCGAGGCCGTCCAGTCGGCCCGCCGCAGCCCGGTCTGGCGCCAGCACTACTATTCGCCCTTCTGGGACCGTCTCCACCACCGCTTCAACCAGCTGGTGCTCGAGGACATGGAGCGCCCCTGACGGGCCGGTCCGCGCCATGGCCCCGGGTTTCGGTTGGTCGTCCGCGGCCGCTCGGGTTCCGGTGACGGCGCCGCATGCGCAGGACCGGGGCCGGAGCGAACGCGCCCGATGACGACGCGGGGGATCTTCGCGCGGGGCGACTGGAGCGCCGCCACCGGGCGCTGTATGGTCCGTCGGCGCGACGATGAGGAGCGGGTTCATGGAACGAGTGGGATTCATCGGGCTGGGCCGCATGGGGCGGCCGATGGCGTCGAACCTCGCGCGCAAGGGATTCGACCTCGTCGTCCACGACATCGCCGAGGATCCGGTCGCCGTTCTGGAGGGACTGGGCGCCCGCCGGGCGGACTCGCCGGCGGAGGTGGCCTGGCACTCGGATGTCGTCATCACCATGCTTCCCGGTCCCGCGAGCGTCCTCGACGTGGTCGCCGGGGTGCTCGACGGGGTGCGGAAGGACGCCCTGCTGATTGACATGAGCACGGTCGATCCCGGCACCACGGACCGTGTCGCCGCGCTCTGCCGCGACAAGGGAATCGCCTTTCTCGATGCGCCGGTCGGACGCCTCGCCGATCACGCGGACAGGGGCGAGTTGCTCTTCATGGTGGGGGGTGCGGCCGGGGACCTCGAGCGCGTCAGGCCGATGCTCGAGGTCATGGGGACCGACATCCATCACTGCGGCGAGACGGGCTGCGGCACGCGCACGAAGCTCGTCAACAACTTCATCTCCACGGCGTCATGCCAGATCAATGCCGAGGCGCTGGTGCTCGCGGAGAAGTTCGGACTCGACCTCGACAGCACGCTCGACGTGATCTGCGGCACCTCGGCGGTCAACGGGCAGATCCAGATGGCCTGGCCGGTCAAGGTGCTCTGCGACGACACCTCCCCGGGGTTCACCATCGACCTTGCCCACAAGGATCTTTCCCTCGTGCTGGAGTCTGCCAACGGCCTGAAGCTGCCGATGCCCATGGCGGCGGCGGCCCGCGAGGCCTACAACGTCGCCCGCGTGCGCGGCTACGGCGGACAGGACTTCTCGGCGCTGCTGGACGTGCACTGCGACGTGGCGCGCAGCGAACGTCCGCGCCTGTCCCACAACTCCCGCTATCGCGCCCGATGACCGCCGGCGGCCCGTCGGGGAGGAGGGGGCGCACCGGGCCATGACCTATGTCTCCACCAGGGGAGGGGCCGGGGAGGCGTCCTTCGGCGATATCCTGCTCGGGGGCCTGGCGCCCGACGGCGGCCTGTGGATGCCGAAGGAGTGGCCGCAGTTCGGGGCGGACGACTTCCGGTCGATGCGGGGTCAGCCTTATGCGGAGATCGCCGCGCGTGTCATCCATCCCTTCGTCGACGGCTGGATCGACCGCGACAGCCTGCGGGAGATGGCACGGGACGCCTACGGCGGCTTCGACCATCCCGCCGTCGCGCCCCTGGTGCAGACGGCGGACAACGACTGGCTGCTGGAGCTCTTCCACGGCCCGACCTTCGCCTTCAAGGATCTCGCCCTGCAGATGCTGGGCCGCCTCATGGACCGGGCGCTCGAGGAACAGGAGGAGCGCGTCACCATCCTCGGGGCGACCTCGGGCGACACCGGGTCGGCGGCCATCGCCGGGTGCGCCGGGCGCCGAAACATGGATATCTTCATCCTGTTTCCGAAGAACCGGGTGAGCGACGTCCAGCGGCGCCAGATGACCACCGTGGTGGCGCGCAACGTCCACTGCCTTGCTATCGAGGGCACCTTCGACGACTGCCAGGCGATGGTGAAGGCGATGTTCAACGACGCCGCCTTCGCCGCGAGCCGCAGGCTGACGGCGGTCAACTCCATCAACTGGGCGCGGATCGTGGCCCAGGCTGCCTATTGCGTCGCGTCGGCCGTGCGTCTCGGCGCGCCGGACCGCAGGATCGCGTTCTCCATTCCCTCGGCCAACTTCGGCGCCTGCCTCGCCGCCTGGTGCGCCATCAGGATGGGACTGCCCGTCGAGCGCCTGGTGGTGGCCACCAACGCCAACGACATCCTTCACCGCTTCTTCGAGACCGGGCACTACACGCCCGCCGCCGTCACGGCGACGCTCTCGCCGAGCATGGACATCCAAGTCTCGAGCAACTTCGAGCGGCTGCTCTTCGAACTCTACCGCGACGGGCGCTCGGTCGAGCGCCTCATGGCGCGCCTGCCCGGACTCGGGACGTTCGACGTGACCGCGCGAGCGCTCAGCCGGGCGCGCTCCGTCATCTCGAGCCACCGGCTCGACGACGACGGAATCCGCCGCGAGATCATGAAGGTGGAGCGCGAATGCGGTCTCGTCATCGATCCCCACACGGCTTGCGGCACCGCCGCGGCGCGCAGGGTCGCAATCGCCCCCGAGGTGACGGTTGTCACGCATGCCCAGGCGCACCCGGCCAAGTTTCCCGAAGCCGTGCATTCGGCGATCGGCCGCTACCCGAAGGCGCCCGAGGCGCTGTCGCGGGTGTCGGGACTGCCCGAGAACATGACGGTCTTGCCAAACGATCTTGGCGTCGTGCAGGCTTACGTCAGCAGCAACTCGGAGGCGGACGGTTGACCGGACGGCAGGCCCCGGGGACGATTTCTTGAGTCTCGACGTCACGAGGCTCGCCAACGGCCTGAGGGTCGTCACCGACAGGGTCGACGGCGTCGCCTCCGCCACGGTGGGGATCTGGGTCGACGTCGGGGCGCGCGACGAGCCCGAACGGCTGCACGGCATATCGCATCTCCTGGAGCACATGGCGTTCAAGGGCACGAAGCGGCGCAATGCGCGCATGATCGCCCAGGAGATCGAGGACGTCGGCGGGCACGTCAACGCCTACACGTCGCGCGAGAACACGGTCTACTGGGCACGGGTCCTGGGCGGCGACGTGGGACTCGCCGTCGATATCCTGGCCGACATCCTCCAGCACTCGGTGTTCGACACGGAGGAGCTCGACAAGGAGCGCTGGGTCGTGGAACAGGAGATCGCCCAGGTCTTCGACACGCCCGACGACCTCGTCTTCGATCTCTTCCAGGAACGCGCCTTCCCGGACCAGCCCATGGGCCGCTCCATTCTCGGCACCCCCGGCAGCCTCTCCGCCATGACGCGCGAGACCCTCATCGGTCACATGGCCGAGTACTACACGGCGGGCAGCATGGTTCTCGCCGCCGCCGGGGCGGTCGACCACGACGGGATCGTGCGCCTGGCGGAGGAGCGCTTGGGGGGCCTCCCGCGATCGAACGGCCACGTCATGGAAGCCGCCGTCTATGCCGGCGGCGCGGTGGAGCGGGAGGAGGACTGCGAACAGCTCCACCTGATCATCGGCAGCCCGGGGTTCGGTTTCGACCACGAGCTCTACTACCCCGTCCAGCTCTACAGCAGCGCCCTTGGCGGCGGCATGTCGTCACGCCTCTTCCAGGAGGTCCGAGAGAACCGCGGGCTCGCCTACAGCATCTTCTCCTTCCATTCGGCATTCTGCGACAGCGGGCTCTTCGGCATCTACGCCGGCTGCGCGAAGGAGGACGCAGGCGAGGTCGCCGACCTCGTGGTCGCCGAGGCCGTGCGGTCGGCCGAGGGCCTCGAGGACGACGAGATCGAGCGCGCCCGCACGCAGATCAAGGCCGGACTCCTGATGTCGCGGGAGAGCATGTCGGCGCGATGCGAGGCCCTGGCGCGCCAGATTCTGGTCTACGGGCGCACCATTCCCGAAGAGGAGATCGTCGGCAGGTTCGGCGCCGTCACCGCCGCCGACGTCAGGCGTTGCGCCGAGACCCTCATCGGCGGCGCCTCGCCGACGGTGGCGTCCATCGGCCCGGCGAACGGGATCGGCCAGTATTCGAGGGTGGTGGCGGGCCTGGCGCGGGGCGGCTGACCCCCGTGTTCGGCGGCCTCTTCAGGAAACCCCCTTCGCGGCAGCAGCCGTTCCTCCTGCGGTCGTCCAGGCTGGTGCTGCGTCCCCCGGTCGCCGACGACTGGCCGCAGTGGGCCAGGGTGCGCCACGAGAGCCGGGAGTTCCTGCAGCCTTGGGAGCCGACGTGGGCGCGCAACGCCCTGTCCCGCAGCGCGTTCACGAGGCGCCTGAAGATCCAGGCGCGCGACCGCGGGGCGGGAACGGCCCTGAGCCTCGCCCTCGTCCGCAAGAGCGACGGGGCGTTCATGGGCGGCGTCACGGTCTCGGACATCCGCCGGGGGGCCGCGCGGTCGGGCACGCTCGGCTACTGGATCGGCCGCAACTACGCCCGCCAGGGCTACATGGGCGAGGCGGTCGAGACCGTCATGGACCACGCCTTCGGCGAACTCGACCTGCATCGCCTCGAGGCCGCCTGCCTGCCGACGAACGAGGCAAGCCGCCGGCTCCTCGTGTCACGGGGATTCAGCCTCGAGGGGATCGCCCGCGGCTACCTGAAGATCGACGGCCAGTGGCGCGATCACCTGCTGTTCGCTCTCGTCGAACCGGAGTGGCGCGCCTCCCGCGGCGCCGGTGCGTCAGTTCGGCTTGCCGGCGCCGCCGACATCGGTTGACAGCATCGCCGGATCGATTCCCAGCCGGGTGAGGGCCTGGCGCCACTTGTTGTCAAGGTCGCCGTCGAACACCAGGTTCCTGTCGGCGTCGCAGACCAGCCAGCCGTTGTGCTGGATCTCGGCGTCGAGCTGGCCGGGCGCCCAGCCGGCGTATCCCAGCGCCAGGAGGCTGCTCTCGGGACCGGCGCCATCCACCATGGCCTTGAGGACCTCGACGGTAGCCGTCAGGGCGATGCCGCCGGCGATCTGCAGGGTTCCGTCGCGGACGTAGTCGTCCGTGTGAAGGACGAACCCGCGGCCCGTCTCGACGGGGCCGCCGAAATGGACGCGGATCGAGCGGCCGCCCTCGCCGGGCTCGATTCCGAGCTGCTGGACGACGTCGCCCAGCGAGACTTCGTCCAGCGGCTTGTTGACCACCAGTCCCATCGCGCCCTGGTCGGAATGGGCGCACATGTAGATGACCGAACGATCGAAGCGCGGATCACCGATCGTCGGCATGGCGATCAGGCAGCGGCCTTCCAGTCGATTGTGGTTGTCCATCAATCCTCACCACCTTTCCCGGATCCGGGCCGGAACGGCCACAGCATAGACGCTGGAGCGGGCATTGCCAGCCAACTTCGGGCTTGAGCCCGGGCCCTCTCTGGTTCATATCTGGCGGTCGAACGAGTACGCGCAACCCTTCCCAAACCGCGAACGGAGCGAATCATGGCGATCAAGGTCGGTGACAGGATGCCTTCGGGCACACTCCACAAGATGACGGACAACGGCCCTGCCCAGGTGTCGTCCGATGATCTCTTCGCTGGTCGCAAGGTCGTTCTCTTCTCGGTTCCCGGAGCCTTCACGCCCACCTGTTCGGCCAAGCACCTGCCCGGTTTCGTGAAGCACGCCGACGCCATCAGGGCCAGGGGCGTCGACACCATCGCCTGCATGGCGGTCAACGACGCCTTCGTCATGGACGCCTGGGGCCGGGACCAGGACGTCGGCGACAGGGTCCTCATGCTGGCCGACGGAAGCGCGGACTACAGCAAGGCCCTCGGCCTCGAGCTCGATCTTTCCGGCATCGCCTTCGGCATGAGGGGCAAGCGCTTCTCGATCCTCGTGGACGACGGCGTGGTGCGCCGGATCAACGTCGACGAGGAGGGATTCGGCTCCACGAGCGCCGAGACCATGCTGGACCAGCTGGGATGACGTTCGGCACCCGCTGAGGAGGCCCAAGCGTGACGCAGACGCCGTTGCTCGACACGATCAAGGATCTGGAGGATCTCCGCAAGCTTGAGGTCGGACGCCTGCGGCAGCTGGCCGACGAACTGCGGATCGAGACCATCGACGCGGTTTCGGCGACAGGCGGTCATCTCGGCGCGGGTCTCGGGGTCGTGGAACTGACCGTCGCGCTCCACTACCTCTTCAATACGCCCGAGGACCGTATCGTCTGGGATGTCGGCCACCAGGCCTACCCGCACAAGATCCTGACCGGCCGCCGCGACCGCATCCGCACGCTGCGCAAGGGCGGGGGCCTGTCGGGGTTCACCAAGCGCTCGGAGAGCGTCTACGACCCGTTCGGCGCAGCCCACGCCTCGACGTCGGTGTCTGCGGCGCTGGGCTTCTCCGTGGCGCGGGACCTCCAGGCGAGGTCGAACCGCGTGGTGGCGGTGATCGGCGACGGCGCCATGACCGGCGGCATGGCCTTCGAGGGCTTCAACAACGCCGGGGCGATGGCCAACAAGCTGATCGTCGTGCTCAACGACAACGACATGTCGATCGCTCCTCCGGTCGGCGCGCTGTCCGCCTACCTCTCGCGCCTCATCTCCTCGAAGTCCTACCGCACCCTGCGCGACATCGGACGCCACCTCTCGGAGCGGTTCCCGCGGCCGATCATGACCTCCGCGCAGCGCGCGGAAAGCTATGTCCGCGGCCTCCTGACCGGCGGAACGCTGTTCGAGGAACTCGGTTTCTTCTATATCGGCCCGGTCGACGGCCACAATCTCGAACACCTCGTGCCCGTGCTGCGCAACGTGCGGGACGACGGGGCCGAGGGGCCGATCCTGGTGCACGTCGTGACGCGCAAGGGCAAGGGCTACTCGCCGGCGGAAGAGTCGGACGACAAGTACCACGGCGTCGGCAAGTTCGATGTCAGGACGGGCACGATCGCAGGCGGCGGCTCCAACAGGCCGTCGTGGACCCGGGTGTTCGCCGACAGCCTGATCGCCCAGGCGCGCCGCGACGACAGGATCGTGGCCATCACCGCGGCGATGCCGTCGGGGACGGGTCTCGACCGTTTCGCCGATGTCTTCCCGGAGCGCACGTTCGATGTCGGGCTGGCGGAGCAGCATGCCGTCACCTTCGCGGCCGGCCTGGCGGCGGAGGGCATGGTGCCGTTCGCCGCGATCTATTCGACGTTCCTGCAGCGGGCCTTCGACCAGATCGTCCACGACGTCGCGATCCAGAATCTTCCGGTCCGCTTCGCCATGGACCGGGCGGGCTACGTCGGCGCCGACGGACAGACCCACTGCGGAGCCTTCGACATCGCCTACATGTCCTGCCTGCCGGGCATGGTCGTGATGGCGCCGTCTGACGAGGCCGAGCTGGCGCGCATGGTCGCGACCGCGGTGGCCATCGACGACCGGCCGAGCGCCTTCCGCTATCCCCGCGGCAGCGGCGTCGGGGTGACCGTGCCCGAGGATCCCGATCCCCTCGAACCCGGACGGGGCAGGATCGTCCGCGAGGGAACGCGCATCGCGATTCTCTCCTACGGCGCGAGGCTGGAGGCCGCCCTCGAGGCCGCCGAAAGGCTGGAGGCCGGGGAATTGTCGACAACCGTGGCCGATGCGCGCTTTGCCAAGCCCGTCGACGACGACCTGGTGCGGCGCCTGGCGGCCGAGCACGAGATGATGGTCACGGTCGAGGAGGGCTCGGTCGGCGGATTTGCCACCCAGGTCATGCATGTGCTGGCGGCCGCGGGCCGCTTCGATTCGGGGCTGGTCTTCAGGCCGATGGTCATGCCGGACGCCTTTTTCGACCACGATGCGCCCGCCGAGCAGGTGCGCCTGGCGGGTCTCGACGCGGCCGGCATCGTCTCGACGGTTTTCCATGGCCTCGGGATCGAGGGGCCCGCGCTGGGAGAGCCGCTGCAAGGAGTCTCGTGACCGTCCCGCCGGGGGGAGGGCCATGAGACGCCGGGACGAGTCCTGGCGCCACGTTGAGGGCGTGGTCAGGCGGGCGGGAACCTCGTTCTTGTGGACCTTCAGAATCATCCCGCGGGAGCGGCGGCGGGCCATGTTCGCGGTCTATGCCTTCTGCCGGGAGGTCGACGACATCGCCGATGGAGAGGCGGACCCCGAGGCCAAGAGGCAGGCCCTCGGCGCCTGGCGCCGTGAGATCTCGGACCTCTATGCCGGGCGCCCGGTGTCGCTGAGGGCGCGGGCGCTGGCCGAGGTGATTCCGCGCTTCGATCTTCCCGAGGAGGAGTTCCAGGCCATCATCGACGGCATGGAAACGGATATCGGCAGCGAAGTCGGGATGGACCGGCTCGACGATCTTCTCGCCTACTGCCGCAGGGTGGCCGGAGCGGTCGGCATGCTCGTGATCCACATCTTCAGCATCGAGGCGGCTCCCGGGTCCCGGCTGGCATGGGTCATGGGCAACGCCTTCCAGCTCACCAACATCCTGCGCGACGTCGACGAGGACGCCGGGAACGGGCGCTGCTACGTGCCGCGCGACGTCCTGGCGCGGCACGGCGTCGGGGCCGCGGCGCCGGGCGAGGTGCTCCGCGACCCGGGGTTTCCCGCCGCGTGCACGGAACTCGCCGTGCTCGCCCGCGGCTACTTCCTGGAGGCGGAGCGATGCCTGGAGGACATCGGGCACCGCCGGCTGCGTCCGCTGGTGGCGATGCTGAAGGTCTACAGCGACATCCTCGCCCTTCTCGAGCGGCGCGGCTGGGAGGAGCGCCGCGTTGCGGTCAGGCAGACCCGGGGCCGCCGCCTTTGGCTCGTCCTCCGGTACGGAACCTTCTGACGGGCATCGCGGCGTGACCGCCACCCACATCGTCGGCGCCGGCCTGGCGGGCCTCAGCGCCGCGCTGACGCTGGCCGGCGGGGGGCACGGGGTGATCGTTCACGAGTCGGCTCCGCGGGCCGGCGGGCGCTGCCGGTCGTTTGTCGATGCCGGGCTCGGGCGCACCATCGACAACGGCAACCATCTCCTTCTCAGCGGCAACGTCCACGCCATGAGGTATCTTGCCGCCATCGGCGCCGAGAATCGCCTGACGGGGCCTTCCCGGGCGCTTTTCCCGTTCGTCGATCTCGGCGACGGCACCCGCTGGACGCTCGAACCCGGTGCGGGGCGCTGGCCGTGGTGGATCCTCGACCCGCGGCGCCGGGTGCCGGGAACGGGAGTGTCCGGTTACGCCGCCGGCCTCCTTCTTGCGGCCGCCGGTGCCGGCCGGACGGTCGGCGGTTGCGTGGGGGAGCGCGGCGCGTGCGTCGAGCGATTCTGGGAGCCCCTGGCGGTGGCCGTCCTCAACACCCCGATCCGCCACGCCGCCGCCCGGCCGCTGTGGCGGGTTCTCGCCGGCACCTTCCTCAGGGGCGAGGCCTTCTGCCGGCCCCGCCTTGCCGAGCGTTCCCTGGCGGAGACCTTCATCGATCCCGCCCTCGACGTGCTGCGCGGGCACGGCGTCGCCGTCAGGTTCAACGACCGCCTGCAGCGGCTCGATGCCGCGCGGGGGGAGGCGCGCCGTCTCGTCCTTTCCTCCGGGTCCGTCGACCTCGAACGGGGCGACCGCGTCATTCTCGCCGTTCCGCCCGCGCCGGCGGGCGACCTCGTTCCCGGCCTCGACGTCCCCCTGGCGAGCCAGGGGATCGTCAATGTCCACTACCTCCCGGCGCAGCCTCCCCGCCTCGTCCCGGACGGCGGTTTCCTCGGTCTCGTCGGCGGGACGGCGCAGTGGATCTTCGCCAGGGAGCGCGTGCTGTCGGTCACCGTGAGCGCGGCCAACCCGATGATGCCGCGGTCCGCCGAGGGCCTTGCGCGGGACTGCTGGCGGGACGTGGCCTCGGCGCTGGATTTCGACCCCGCGGACCTTCCCCCCTGGCGTGTCATCAAGGAGAAGCGGGCCACGCTCTCCCAGGATCCCGACACCCTGAAGGCCAGGCCTGGAGCCCGCACGCCGCTTGCCAATGTCTTCCTCGCCGGCGACTGGACCGATACCGGGCTTCCCGCGACGATCGAAGGCGCCGTGCTCTCCGGCGAGCGGGCCGCCCTGGCATCGCTTGCCCGCTGAGCTGCGGGTCAGGAGGTTCCGGCGATTCCCTTCAGAAAACAGGCGGCATACTGCACGCGCGAGAGAACGACCCGTCCGGCGAGAGGATCGCGCCTCGCGAGCTCGTCCCTCAACCTGTTGGCGACGGCAACGATCACGGCGGCCTCGGCGGACAGGCGGGTGCCGCGCAGCAGCTTCGCCAAAGGCGCGGCCGCGGCAAGCAGGTCGCCGGTGGCGTCGAGGCACATATCGAGGATCCTGCGCATGGCTGGGGTCCGAGCGCTCCCGGTCGAGGGCGTCGACGCCGGTTCCGGCAAGCGAAAACCACTCGAGGGGCAGGTAGACCCTGTCGAGAATCCGGTAATCCTGCTGGCAGTCCTGCAGGTGGTTGAGCACCTGGAGGGCATTGCACAGGGCGTCCGAGGCGCCGCGGGCCTCTTGCGTCTCGCCGTGAAGGTCGAGGAGGTAGCGGCCGACCGGCGCCGCCGACAGGTTGCAGTAGCCGATGAGATCGTCCCAGGCGTGATAGCGCGAGACCCGGGCGTCCTGCCGGAAGGCCTCGAGGAGATCGAGGCTGTGGCGGGGCGACACGGCCGTCTGCGCGAGACTCTCCCGCAGGCGCCGCGCGCGCAAGAGCGCGGGGTCGTCGCAGGCCGGATCGACAAGGGCGCCTGCCAGGAGATCGAGGCGCCGGATCTTCTCGCCGGGAGCGAGGTCCGGGCTGTCGGCGATGTCGTCGGCCGAACGCGCGAGATCGTAGAAGACGAGGACGTGCCTCCTCGTCCTGCGGGGGAGAAGCCACGAGGCGACCGGGAAGTTCTCGTCGCCCGCGCCCTTCGTCTGTTCCATCGCGAGGCCTCAGCTCCTGACCGTGCCGGAGAGCCCCTCGCGCGAGAGTCTGTCGGCCCGCTCGTTGCCCGCGTTGCCGGCATGGCCCTTCACCCAGCGCCAGTCGATCGTGTGGCGGCCGGCCAGGGAATCGAGTGCGCGCCAGAGGTCGACGTTCTTCACCGGGCTCTTCCCGGCGGTCCGCCAGCCATTGGTCTTCCAGCGGCGGATCCAGGAGGTGACGCCGCTCCTGAGGTACTTGCTGTCGGTGTGGAGGATCACGCACGAGGGACGCTTGAGCGCCTCGAGGGCGCGGATGGCGGCCGTGAGCTCCATCCGGTTGTTGGTCGTGTGGCTTTCGCCGCCGCAGATCTCCCGGGTGTGTCCTCGCCATTCCAGCACCGCGCCCCATCCGCCCGGGCCGGGATTCCCGGAGCAGGCGCCGTCGGTGTAGATGACGACCGCCCCGCCGGTTCCCGTCACGGCTCGGCGAGGCAACGCGCCAGGACCGCCGGATTGTCGCGGTGAAAGCGCATGATGGCGAGGAACTCCCTGGGATCCTTCGGGGTGACGATGGCGCCTCCCACCGGGTGGAGCCAGTCGAAGAGACGGGTCAGCAGGAAGCGCAGCGCCGCGCCGCGGGCCAGCAGGGGAAGGGCGGCGGCCTCCTCCTCGAGGAGGGGGCGGCGTTGCCGGTAGGCATGGAGGAGGGCTGCCGCGCGATCGCGGTCGATGCGGCCCTCGCCGTCGAAGCACCAGGCGTTGATGCTGACGGCGACGTCGTAGGCCAGGAGGTCGTTGCAGGCGAAGTAGAAGTCGATGAGGCCCGTCAGCCGTTCGCGCTGGAAGAAGACGTTGTCGCGAAAGAGGTCGGCGTGGATGACTCCCGCAGGAAGGTCCGTCGGCCAGCAGCCCTCCAGGGTATCGATTTCTCTGGCGATTTCGTCAGCCAGTCCGGGCGCCACCTCGTCGGCCCGCGCGCGGCACTGGGAGGCGAGCCCGCGCCACGACGCCAGCCCCAGGGCGTTGCGGCGCTCGAGGGCGAGCCCCTTGCCCCTGATGTGCACGCTGGCGAGCGCCCTGCCGACCTCGCCGCAGTGGCGGTTGCCGACCCTGGTCGGCGAGACTCCCCGCAGGAAGCTGATGAGGGCGGCGGGCCTGCCGTTGAGTTCCTTCAGCGTCTGCCGGTGCCGGTCCCTGATCGGCGTGGGACAGGGCACCTCCCGGGCGGCCAGGTGCTCCATCAGTTCGAGAAAGAAGGGCAGATCCTCGGCCTTCACCCTCTTCTCGTAGAGCGTGAGAATGAACGAACCGGTTTCGGTGAGGACGAAGTAGTTGCTGTTCTCGACACCCTCGGCGATCCCCTTCATGGAGAGGACGGCACCGAGTTCGTAATCCTCGAGAAACTCCGCGAGTTCCTCGATGGCGACATCGGTGTAGACGGCCATGAGCCCCTGCTCGTCAGGCAGACAGGACCCTGGGAAGCGAGAACTGCACGTCCTCATCCACTGTTACGACGTCCTCGACGGTCACCTCGAAATCGCGGCGCAGTGCGGCGATGACCTCCTGGATCAGGTACTCGGGCGCCGAGGCGCCGGCCGTGATGCCCAGCGTCGCAACACCGTCGAAATCCACGGTCCCGAGATCGCCGGCATGCTCGAGCAGGCGGGCGCGGTGGGCGCCGGACCTCAGCGCCACTTCGACGAGACGCCGGGAATTCGACGAGTTCTGCGACCCGATGACGAGCAGGAGGTCGCAGCGCGGCGCGATGGCGCGCACGGCGGCCTGCCGATTGGTCGTCGCATAGCAGATATCCTGGCGATGGGGTCCCTGGATCCCGGGAAACCGTCTCTTGAGCACACCGACGATGTCGGCCGTCTCGTCGACCGAGAGCGTCGTCTGCGTGATGTAGGCGAGCTCCGAGCAATCCCCCGGTTCCACGGTTTCGGCCTCCTCGAGCGTCTCGATGAGCAGGATGCTGCCTTCGGGAAGCTGACCCAGCGTGCCGATGACCTCCGGGTGTCCGGCATGGCCGACAAGGATGATCCTGCGGCCGGCGCCGTAGTGCTTCGCGGCCTCGATGTGGACCTTCGAGACCAGGGGGCAGGTCGCGTCGTAGAACGTGAGGCCCCGCCGGGAGGCTTCCGCCGGGACGGACTTCGGGGCGCCGTGCGCCGAAAACACCACGGGCCTGTCGATGCCGGCGATCTCGTCGAGGTCGTCGACGAAGACGGCGCCCCTGGCTTTCAGCGATTCCACCACATGCCGGTTGTGGACGATTTCGTGGCGCACGTACACCGGGGAGCCGTGGAGTTCCAGGGCCCGCTCGACGATGGCGATGGCCCTGTCGACTCCGGCGCAGCACCCTCTTGGACTGGCGAGAAGTATGTCCATGATCGTGCCGTCCTGCTTGTTCGCACGAGGTTTCAACATTATCTTACACCCTAGTTCATCATGTCGCCCAAGGGAAGGACAAGGCATGAGCGAAGGCGCAGTGATCGCCGCCAGGAGCCCGTACGAGGTGGACCTCAAGGCCGGAGAGAAGCAGTTCTGGTGCAGCTGCGGACGCAGCGGCAAGCAACCGTACTGCGACGGCTCCCACAAGGGAACGGGGTTCATGCCTGTGACCTTCACGCCCGAGAAGACGGGAAAGGCCTGGCTGTGCGCCTGCAAGCGGACCGGCAACCGGCCTTACTGCGACGGGTCGCACAGCGCGCTTCCATGATGGCGAAGCCATTGCGCTCCGCCCGTCCTTGCCTGGCGGGGCTGCTCCTCGTCCTTGCGGCCTGTGCCGGCGAGCCGGTTCCGGTCGCCGCAACCTGTCCGGAGGTGCTGCTGGTCGCGGACGCGTCGCGCATCACGCTGCGGGCTGCGGGAGAGGGGAGCGGCGGTGACGACATCGCCTTCAGGTCGAGATTCGGTTCCCCGGCATGGTCCTGCGCCTTCCTGCCGGGACAGAACCTGGTCCGCGTCACCCTGGAGTTCACCCTGAAGGTCTCGAAGGGGCCGGCGGCGGCGGGCGGCGACGCTTCCATGCCCGTGTTCGTGGCCCTCGGGAATCCCGCCGGCGAGATCGTTGCCAAGCGAATCGTCGAGACGGAGGTCCGCTTTCCCGACACCGCGGCCGAGGTCGAGGTCACGGACCGCGTTGTCCAGGAGTTCGGCTACGCGCGCATGTCGGACGTCGCCGGTCACACGCTCTACATCGGCTTCCAGATCCCGCCGGGGCAGTTCGCGGCGGGCGGCGCCGGTTCCTAGAAGACTCGCGTGACGCCCTGAATCCGGAGGGCAGAGCGGATGGCGAACGTCGTGGTCGTCGGCTCCCAGTGGGGCGACGAGGGCAAGGGGAAAATCGTCGACTGGCTGTCGGAACGGGCCGATATCGTGGTGCGCTTCCAGGGCGGCCACAATGCCGGACACACGCTGGAGGTCGGCAACCACGTCTTCAAGCTCTCCCTGCTGCCGTCGGGGGTCGTCCGTCCGGACAAGCTTTCCGTCATCGGCAACGGGGTCGTCATCGATCCCTGGGCGTTCTTCGAGGAGATCGGGCGCGTCGGGGAGCAGGGCGTCACCGTGACGCCCGACAACCTGCAGGTCTCGGAGAGCGCCAACCTCATCCTGCCGTTTCACGGCGAACTCGACCGCGCCCGCGAGGCCACCGGAGGCGCATCCGCCATCGGCACCACAGGGCGGGGCATCGGGCCCGCGTACGAGGACAGGGCGGCCCGCCGGGGCATCCGCGTCTGCGACCTCGCCGACCGGGACATCCTCGAATCCAGGCTGGCGGCCCAGATCGCCCATCACAATGCGCTGCGCCGCGCTCTGGGCATGGCGGATATCGACGGCGGCGACCTGCTCGCCCGTCTCGATCGCGTCTCGGACCGCCTTCTCGCCTTCTCGCGTCCGACCTGGCTGGACCTGGAGAGGCACCGGCGGCAGGGAAGGCGCATCCTGTTCGAGGGCGCCCAGGGCCACTTTCTCGACATCGACCACGGGACCTACCCCTACGTCACCTCGTCCAACACCGTGGCCGCCGCCGCCGCGGTTGGATCCGGCATCGGCCCGGGGGCGCTGCACTACGTCCTCGGGATCACCAAGGCCTATACCACGCGGGTCGGGGCGGGACCGTTCCCGAGCGAACAGGACAACGAGACCGGCCGGCGGCTCGGCGAGCGGGGCCGTGAATTCGGCACCGTGACGGGACGGCCGAGGCGCTGCGGCTGGTTCGATGCGGTCATGGTCCGCCAGGCCGTCAAGGTCGGCGGCATCCGGGGGATCGCCCTCACCAAGCTCGATGTCCTCGACGGCATGGAGAGGCTCGAGGTCTGCGTCGGCTATCGTTCGAAGGGCAGGATTCTCGATCACCTCCCTGCGTCCGCCGCGCAGCAGGCCGGCCTGGAACCCTGCTACGAGACCCTCGACGGGTGGCGCGAAAGCACCCGCGGCGCACGCTCCTGGGCCGAGTTGCCGGCGACATGCATCAAGTACGTCCGCCGGATCGAGGAGCTGATCGAGGCGCCTGTGGCCCTTCTGTCGACGAGTCCGAAGAGGGAGGACACCATCCTCGTGACGGATCCCTTCGAGGACTGAAGGCCGGCCTCACGCGGAGGCGATGCGCAGCCGCTCCGACGCCGCGTTCCTGACGGCCTTCTGGACCTTCTCGAAGGCCCTCACCTCGATCTGGCGCACCCGTTCGCGGCTGATGCCGTACTCCTTGGAGAGATCCTCGAGAGTCTTGGGATCGTCCGACAGGCGCCGCTCCACGAGGATGTGGCGTTCCCTGGCGTTGAGATCCTCCATCGCCTCCGAGAGGAGCTCGCGGCGCGATTCCAGTTCCTCGCTCTCTCCGAGGAACTCCTCCTGGTTCTGCTGATCGTCGACGAGCCAGTCCATCCATTCGCCGTCGCCTCCCGGCTGAAGGGGCGCGTTGAGCGACTGGTCGCCACCGGCGAGGCGCCGGTTCATGGAAACGACGTCCTGTTCCGGCACGTCGAGCCGGCTGGCGATCTCCGTCACCGTCTCCTGGGGGAGGTCGCCGTCCTCGATCGCCTGGAGTTGCCGCTTGAGCTTCCTGAGGTTGAAGAAGAGCTTCTTCTGGGCCGCCGTCGTGCCGATCTTCACCAGCGACCAGGAGTGAAGGATGTACTCCTGGATGGCGGCGCGGATCCACCACATGGCGTAGGTCGCAAGGCGGAAACCCCTGTCGGGATCGAACCGCTTGACGGCCTGCATGAGGCCGACGTTGCCTTCGGAGATGAGCTCCGCCAGGGGCAGGCCGTAGCCCCGGTAGCCGATCGCGATCTTGGCCACCAGGCGCAGGTGGCTGGTGACGAGCTGGTGCGCTGCGTCGACGTCGCCGCCGTCGCGCCAGCGCTTGGCGAGCTCGAACTCCTGGTCGGCCTCCAGCATCGGGAACTTCCTGATCTCCCGAAGATAGGAGGACAGGCTGCTGTCGGGCGTCAGGGCCGGAAGGTTCGCATATGCCATGGTGTCGTGGTCCGGTGCTGCCGAACGGCCGGTGACTTCGGAACATAGGCGCTTTCGCCGGCGGATTCCAGAACATACATCGGGTCCATGCGGTCGGCTCCACCCTTCATGACATGACATTGCCATCACGAAGGGCAAGTCCCCGCCCCATTCCACTGCGCGGGGCACGGCGAATTCCGTTGAGGTGCGGTCAACCCGCCCATCCGGCCGTTCGACGCTCCATGGAGCCTCGTCCGCGTCCCCGATGCCGCCGCGGATCCCGCAGGACGGCTGCGGCACGAACGCTTCGGGCGTGCCGTGCCGGTTTTCGTTTCCCCTCTCGTCCTGAAGGACGCCGAAGCCGTACCGGCCCGTCCCGGGAGAAGGATCGCTCGAGGTGGCATTCGCCGGAACAGGCCAGGGGTCCGACAGGTTGTGCCCCACGGCCGCGGGAAACCCTTGCCGGTCGCCCCTTTCGTGGACCTTGCGAAAACCGTGTTGTTCCGCGCTGCACCTGATGTGCCATGCATCAGCGGCAAAAAAACAGAAATCGCCGGCCAGGTGTTGTCGTGGCGTCGAGATTCAGCGGGCGCGAAGCACCGCAGGGCGCAGTGACCTTCGCACGACCGCGTTCGTGGTGCATTGCATCGAAATGCAGTAATGTCATGCGTGTTGTTGCGGAACGCGGGAGAGCTGCTGTGAACAGGCTGCCAGTCTACCGGTTGCTCGGGCGCCTGCCGGGAAAGGTGGGGGCAAGGTACCGCCGCAAGTTCCTCAGGAAGACGGCCCCGGCACGGTTCGAGGCGGCGCTTCACCGGACCCGGGGCAAGACATGCATCGATCTGGGAGCCCACCTCGGTGTTTACACCAGGAAAATGGCTCGGACGGCCGGCAGGGTCGTTGCCTTCGAACCGGATCCATGGACTGTGGCGGCGCTTGTCCGGAACACGGCGAATCTCGACAACGTCGTCATCGAGAATCGTGCGGCCGGCACGGCGAATGGCTGCGTAACGCTCTTCAGACATCCGGGGTTCGCAGACGATCCCGCTCGTTACTCGGTATCGAGCACCGTCGTTCCCGCCAAGACGAACGTGGTTCGGGGGGGGGGGTAGACGTCCGGCAACTGGATTTTATCCGGTACCTTGCGGACCTGGACGCGGACATCGGAGTGTTGAAAATCGATGTCGAGGGCGCCGAGGTGGATCTGCTGGAGGCGTTGTTGAGCCGGCCCGGCCTGCTGGAACGCATCGACTATATTTTTGTTGAAACACACGAAAAGCAGATTCCGGCGCTTGCCTCGAGAATTGCCGCCTTGAGGCAAAGAGCAAGGCATATCGAGCGGCCGGTCATCGATTTTCACTGGAACTGATTTCGCCTGGTCGTTGCGGCCCCTTCAACGCGGCATGTTCCCCGTTCGCCATCCACTTCGGCCCCGGCAACGCCTGGACGCCCTGCGGTGCCGTTTCAACGGGCCGGCACGCCGCCGCCGGGTCGACTGACCCGCCGGTATCCGCTCATCGGCGCAGCGTCATCGCTCAGGCGGCCCGCTCCCCGCATCTTGTCTTCGCCACCATCGTCAGGAGTGTCGGTGTGACGCCCCGCAGGCGCGTCCCGCCGCGCTCCCAAGGGCCATCGTCACCACAGAGATGACGCGCCAACACCGCCTGTCCGTGCAGGCGGATCCCGTGGATGTTCTCGCACGCCGTGTTCCGCACTCCTCGTCGAACCTCGGCATGACCCGCCTCGACCGGACCGGGCGCGGCCTTCAGGGACGCCGGCGGCCTCAGGCTCGTCCCGTCGCCGGACGATGCGCCGTGCCCGGGACGACGGCCGCGCGGGCGTTGCACAGGTCCGTCGTTCTCTTCCATTCGCCGCCGCCCTTCACGAGAACCAGCGTCGGCCGGTTCCCGAAGCTCAGGCCGGGGAGTCGACGGTCGCCCGGATTACAGAAGCTCCATGCGCGGCCTCCGGCAGTCGCCCCGCGCGAGCACGGAAGAAAGCCTGGTCGTCGATACCCTGCTCCCGGTCGACCGGATCCAGCGCCGTTGCCCAGCCTGCCCGGTCCTTCGTGTCGCTCGTGCTTTCGAGATGGAGGCCGGCCCGCCCGCTCACTGGAGGACGCGCCGCAACCGCCCGCGTGCCGCCGCTGCGTGACCGCGCCGACGCGCGGTGCGAAGCTCTCCGTGGTATCCACGATGAAACAGCAGCCGGCGTCGCATTTCAGATTGGCCCGGCCGTTCTCGCCGATGATGCAAGGCGCGTGAGATTCGAGCCTGGCGACGCGGCGCGCATGGTCGCTCAGTTCAAGTGCCGGCATCCGTTGCGCGGCTACGCCGAACTTGCTCATCGACGGTTCATGCATGACGACCGGGGCCCCGACCGTCCGGAAGCCCGCCGCCCATCATGTCGCGGAGGCCCTTCACGCGCTCTTCCCGGTTGTCGACGTGTCGACCGACTCGCTCGTCACACTACTCCACCGGCCAGGAAGGCGATCCGTCCGGGGCGGGCGACATGGTGACCACTGTGCGATGTGTGGTCTCCGAGCGCCATCTTCGCGTCCCGGGGCAACCGCCGGGCGCCCCTGTCGACAGCCTCCCGCCAGGACGGTCCGCGTGCGCGCGCCTCGACGAACGCTTCCTCGAGTTCGTCGGGACGATCCTGCGCCAACACGCGAAGGAGCGCAGCGGGCTGGCTGGGGACGTCCATGAGAACCCCCCAACGGCAGAGCGCCGCCGCCTGCGCCGGTCCATGGATCAGGTAGTCCGGAATCCGAAGTGGAAGGGCATACGCTCCCGGTGCCGGCAGTTCCGGCGGCTCGCCGCGATCCGGCCCGTCATCGAGCGCTATCGAGACCGAACGAAACGCCGCGACATCGATGCCCTCGGTAACGGCATGAGCCTCCGGGAGCTCGACGCCCGGGAGTCCGGGGCAGCACCGAAACGCATGCGTGCCGGCGATGACTCCGCGGAGCCGGAACATCCCCGCTCTCGAGAGCCGAGTCCCGGCCGGCGCGCCGTCACGATCGCGCTGACCTCACCGGGATTCAGCGGTGCCGGTGATCCGCGCTCAACCGGTCTTTGAGACGAGCGGGCCTGCGGGGAACCGGCGACCGGACGTTCGCCTTTCGGAGCACGGCTCTCCTGCAGCCATGATGCCAACAGGCAGATCGTCACCATCGACGAGGACGTGCCTGCGCACGCGGGCGCCGGAGCGAACACGCGCAGACGATCGTCAAGCTCTGCCGGAGCCGCCTTTGCGCAGGTGTTCGAACCGGGAAAGGTGTGCGTCGCGCCGGCCGTCAGGCGGCCTGCGTATCCACCGCATCGACGATGTGGGCCAGGACGTCCTGCTTGGTCGCCGTGCTGCGGTCCAGTGTGGCGACGGCGCGACCGCCGCGCATCACCATGATCCGGTCGGCGACCTGGAAGACGTGATCGAGATTGTGGCTGATGACAATGAGCGCGATTCCCTGCTGCTTGAGCTTCTGCATCAGCATGATGGTGTTGCGGGTCTCTTCGGCGCCCAGCGCCGCGGTCGGCTCGTCCATGACGAGGATCTTGAGATCGGTGGCATAGATCGCCCGGGCGATCGCCACCGCCTGACGCTGGCCGCCGGAGAGGTGATGGGTGGCGACGTGGATGTCTTCGAGCTCGATGCCCACCTGTTGCTTGAGCACCCGCGCCGCCTCCGTGGCCATGCGGGTGTTGTCAAGGAAGGAGAGGCCGAGGAACCGGCGCTTGAGTTCGTGGCCCAGGAACACATTGCCCGCGGCATCGAGGCTGTCGACCAGGCCCAGGTCCTGGTAGACGGCCTCGATGCCGATCTGCCGCGATTGCCGTTTGTTCGTGATCGAAACCGGCCGCCCCTCCATCCGGATTTCGCCCGCGTCGAGTTCATGGACTCCGGTCAGGACCTTGATGAGGGTCGACTTCCCGGCGCCATTGTCGCCGACGATGGCGAGCGCCTCGCCTGCCTGCAGGTGCAGGCTGACGTCGGCAACCGCCATGACACCGCCGAAATGCTTCGAGATCGAATGCATTTCCAGCAGTGGCGCGTCACTCCGAACGGAAGGGGACGGCTGGTTCATCGATCGAAGCGTCTTACCGCTCCAGGGTACCGATACCGGTGTACCGGAAAGCCTCGCGCTCCATCGCGTCCACGACATCGGCTCCCGTCTCGCCGCTCACGATGGTGATCCGGCCGAGAATGACCAGCGGGATGTCGTCGGTACGGCCTTCCACGTGCGCACGCACGACCTCCGCGGTCGCAACGCCCACATCGTCGCTCATCCGCATCGGAGTCGCCCAGAGCTCGCCGTGGCGCAGTGCCTCGAGCTCGTCGCCGGTGCCGCCCCACGCCGTCACCTTGACGTCGCTGCCGGCCTCCTGCACCGCGGAGATCGAGCCCATCGCCATTGCGGTGTTGGCGTTGTGGATGAGTTCGACTTCCGGATAGGCCTGCAGGATCTGCTGCGTTCCGGTGTAGCCGCGCTCACGCTCGAAATCGCCGTAGTGCTCGTAGGCGACTTCCCAGTTGCTCTGGCTGGTGACGCACTCCTTGAACCCGCCCGAACGCTGATCGTCGATGGCGCCGGGAATGCCGCGCACCAGCGCCATGGTGCCCTCGGTGCCGAGATTCTCGAGGACATAGTCACACATGATCAGGGCCCCGGCGAGGTGCGAGAAGCTCAGATAGGCCAGCGGCTGCATGCTGCCCCAGTCCTGCGGCACCACCGTGAAGTTCCAGACGATCACTTCGGTGTCCGGCTTGTCGATGAGCCGCTTGATGTTGTCCTGCTGCACCCGCAGCTCGGTCGGGCCGAAGACGACGTAGTCGAAATCCTCCTGCTCGACCTGGTCCGTGTAGGTCGCCTGGATGACGTGATCGCCGACATCCGAGGCATACTGCGTGTCAACGGCGGGAAGGCCGATCTCCTCGAGGCGTTTCATCATCGCCTGGTAGTTGCGCAGCCAGAAGTCCGACACGTCCTGGCTTGGATAGATGAAGGCGATCTTGACCGGTTCCTCCGGCGGGTTCGCCATCGCCTCGCCGGGTTCGCCGACGATGGCCTGGAACGTGGCCAGATTGTCCTCGTCGGTGACTTCGTAGTACTCCCAGTAACCTTCCTCACCGGAACCTTCGAGGTCAGCCAGCGCCGGGATCTCACGCGCCTCGGCGGCAACGGTGAAACCGGCGCAAAGGGCCAGTCCCGCAACGCTTGCGAGAAGGGTTTTCGGTTGCATGATGATTCTCCCCATGTCGTGCACAGTTCTGTTTCGTTGATGATGCGGCGGTCAGGAGCGCCCGCCGCGTACGCGTCTGAACAGCCCGGAAAGACCTCCCCTGCCCGGATCCTGCAGGGCTGCATAGAAGGCAACGGAAGTAATGATGATCAGGCCTGCCGCGACCTGCTGCCAGAAGAAGTCCAGCCGCAGCATGACCAGGGCGTTGACCACCATGGACAGCAGCAGCACCCCGACCAGTGTGCCCGTCATGGACCCCCGGCCGCCGAAGAGCGACGTCCCGCCGACGACGACGGCAGCGATCGTGTGAAGGGTCAGACCCATGCCGGCTGTGGCCTGGATCGCGTTGAGACGGCCGGTGAGCAGGATGCCGGCGAGACCGGCGAGACCGCCCAGAAGCATGTACTGGTAGATCTTGTGCCGGTGGACATCGATGCCCGTGAGGACCGCGGCTTCGGTGTTGCCGCCGATGGCCACGGCGTAGCGGCCCAGGGGCGTGTAGCGGTAGAGAACGAAGCCGGCGGCGATCGCGATCACCCCGATCACGGCGGCGATCGGTAACAATTCGAAGATGCGTCCCCGGCCGATCCATGTCAGCGGGTCGGGAAATCTCGACAGCACGACGCCGGCGGCAAGGACGAGCGCCAGTCCGCGGAAGACGAGATCGGTCGACAGCGTCGCGATCAGGTCGGGCACACGCAACTTGGTGATGACGAATCCATTCACCAGTCCGCAGGTGATCCCCACCAGGATGGCGACGGCCATGCCGAGGAAGACGTTGAGCCCGGCGTCCTTGATCAGCATGGCCATGATGACCGCAGAGAGCGCCGCTATCGAGCCGATCGACAGGTCGATTCCACGGCCGGTGATCACCAGCGTCATGCCCATGGCCAGGACCATGAAGATGGACGCGTCCTGCAGGATGATCATCAGGTTCTGCAAACGGAAGAAGCGCGGGTCGGCAAAGGTCATGATCAGGCCGAGCACCACGATCATGACCAACGGGCCAAGTATGTTGACGGAACGCTCTGCCCACGGAATCTCTCTTCGCCGAGACCCTGTCGTCGGCGAACTCTCCGGAAGGCTGACCATTCCGCACCTGTCTTGCCGAGAACAACCGGTGGCTGATGCTTTCACCGGCCCTCCCGGGAGTCAAGGCGCCCGACACCGCTTCTTACCTGAGCGTGTGTTGAAACATGAATTCCGGAACGCCATGTCCCCATTGTCGGAACGTGATTCCCCCCGACCATGGACAGTCGAGCGCCCGGATCCCGTATGCCGAGGTTGCGAGGCGAATGCATGCCTCAGGCGCGATTGCCGCGCGCGACGCCTACGATCTCGCCTGCGACGCAAGGCCCGATGCTTCAGCGTGCCCCCGGCACATCGATCCGCGTTTGCATCGGACCGGCGAGGCGTTGAAGGACGCCGACGTTCGTCGGACGCGAACGGCGCGGACAGCACAGCGGCCTCGTGGATGCTCTCGACCATCCAGCCACACGAATGTGCAATCCCCGTGACGTGCTGCGGGGTACGGGTCGAGGACCTGGCAAGCCATGTGCGGGTCCGGAGCCGGCAGCGGCCGGCCGTTGTGCGCTTCCTCAACGAGTTCGCCATCACGCCCGCCGTGATCTGCACCCTGTGGATATCGAGGCCTGCCGCGCGCGGGGAGGATGGCATCGAGACCGCCGCCCCTCCGGTCTCAGGCCGTGCCGCGAAGGGTCTCGATGAGCGCCCGGATGTCGGGCGGCACCCGGGAATGGAACTCGTGGGGCGCGTTCGTGGCAGGGTGACGGAAGGCGAGCGCCGCGGCGTGGAGCGCCTGCCTGGAGAGCGCCGCCACGGCCGCGCGGACGGAATCTGCAGCGTGAATGCGGCGTCCGCCGTAGAGGGCGTCGCCGAGGACCGGATGGCCGATGGACGCCATGTGCACGCGTATCTGGTGCGTTCTGCCCGTGGCCAGCGAACACGACACCAGGGTCGCGTCCGGTCCGAGGCCCTCTTCCGTGCGGTAGCGCGTCAGCGCGGCCTTGCCCCCCGTTGCGACGACGGCCATCCGCTTCCTGTGGCGCGGGTCGCGGCCGATGGCGCCGGTGATCTCTCCCGACGGCGGATCGACCCTGCCCCTGACCACGCCGAGATATCTGCGCGAGACCCTGCGGGCGGCGAGCGCGGCGGAGAGCCGGACATGGGCCTCGTCGGTCTTGGCGACCATCATCAGCCCGCTGGTATCCTTGTCGAGACGGTGAACGATGCCCGGCCGGGTCTCGCCGCCGATCCCGGAAAGACTATCCCCGCAATGGGCGATCAGCGCGTTGACGAGGGTACCTCCGGGGTGGCCGGCCGAGGGATGAACCACCAGACCGGCCGGCTTGTCGATCACCAGCAGGTGGTGGTCCTCGAAGACGACCGACAGCGGAATGGCCTCGGCCTCCAGGGCCGCGGGCCTTGGACCCGGAACCCTCAGGACGAGCCGCTCGCCGGGATTGACCCTCCGGGACGCCTCCTTTACCGTCCGCGCCTCCACGCGCAGCCATCCCGCTTCGAGCAGGGTCCGGATCCGTGTTCGCGACAGCCCCGGGATGGCGTCCGCGAGGACCCGATCGAGTCTCCGGCCCGCCTCGTCACCGGCAACGACATGTTCGTAGACGTCCATGAGGCCGACCCCGGAGCCTGAATTCCGCGAGGGAACCAGCATGGAACGTTCCCACACCATGATCAAAACCGTCGTCATCGGTCTGGGCGCCGCCATCGTGCTGCTGACGGGGCTCCTCGTCATCGGCATCCTCGACCGCGTCGGCGGGACCTCCGGAGGAGACGGGTTCCGGGACGTGGCCGTGGCCCTGCCGCCGGGTGCCCGGGTCATGTCCGTCTCGTCGGATGCCGCGACGCTCGTCATGCTGCTCGACCTGCCGTCCGGTTCCCAGGCCGTCATCACGGTGGACCGGGAAACCGGGGAGATTCTCGGCACGCTCGAGCTCCTCCCGCGGCAGTAGGATCCGGCCGGGGGAAGAGCCTTCATTCTCCCGGCCATCTCGTGGCAGGATCGGCCTTTCGGCCATTGAAGCGCGAGCCGTGACGGGGAGAAAGAGGACATGGCGAGGTACTTCCTGACCAAGGTGACGGTTGAACCCGGGTCGCTCGTGGAGGTCGCCGGAACGCCGGTTCTGGACCGCCATGACGTCCTCATGCAGGCTCTCTCCGGGATCGCCAGTCCGGAAAGCACGGGCGTTCTCGCCGAGCCCATGCTGAGTTTCGGCAACGACAAGGCGCCGGCGACGGTGTCCTGGTACTCGTCCTATCCCGGCGAGGCCAGAAAGCTCTCCGACCTCGACGACGACAGCCGCGCTGCCGCACTCTCCAGGCTTCGCGTGCGCCTGGCCGACCTGGCGAAAGGCCGCCGGGATCCCGCGTTCGGGGCCCTTGTCGGCGGGGCGCTTCACGTCCTCGATCCCGATGACGTCCGGGTCGTGGGCGGGGAGCCGGTCCTGCTGGGCTGGGGCATGGTGCCGGCCGAGGCGAACCGGTCCGACGAGGCGCGCAGCCGCCACTTCCAGGCGACCATGGCGCGCCACCTGCCGATCTCGCAGGCACCCCCGGTATCGGCGCAGGACGAAAGACCGCGTCATGCCATCGAGGCGCAGACCAGGGCGCCGTCCGCCGGAGGGGAGGGCGGCGGCGGCGATCCTCCGCCACCGCCGGCGGCCCGCCGCGGACGCGGCGATGGATGGCGCTGGATACCGCTGGGCCTGTTGCTGCTCGTGACCGCCGCCGCGCTCGCCTGGCTCCTGCTTCCGGGAACCCGGATCATGCCGCCGGTGACGGAGTCGGCCATTCTCGAGGACGAGGAAGCCCTCCAGATCGCCAGGGAAGTCAATGCGACGCTGCAAAGCCGGGCCGAGGAGCTCGAGGCGGCGATCGCGGGGGCGGTATGCACACCTGAAGGGGACTTCGTGCTCCCGGGCGACCTTGCCCCCGGCGATCTGCTGCCGCCCATCCCCGAACGTGTCGTCGCGCCGGAGCAGTCCCGCCAGGGCGAAACGGCCGCGGCGATGGACGATCCCGCGTCACTGCTCCAGCTGATCGAGGACCGCACCGCCCTGGTTCTCGTGGACAGCGTGGACGCAGGGCTCGGCACCGGGTTCTTTGTGGGGCCCGACCTCCTGCTGACCAACGATCACGTCGTCGAGAGCGAGGGGACCATCTATGTCGTGAACAAGCGTCTGGGTTCCCCGCACGTGGCGCGGATCGTCCGCAGAAAGGGCCCGCTCGAGACCGCGGCCGCCGACTTTGCGCTGCTCGAGGTCGAGGGTGCCGGTTCACCCTATTTCGTCATCAGGGATTCGGGCGAGACCCTGAGGCTGCAGAACGTGATTGCGGCGGGCTACCCGGGCATGATTCTCGAGACGGACGAGAGCTTCCTGCGGCTGGTCGAGGGTGACCCCGCGGCCATTCCCGATGTCGCGGTGACGGAGGGCATCGTCAACGTGGAGCAGAGCTTCCTGTCGTCCGTTCGCGCGGTGATACACACGGCGAGCATTTCCAGCGGCAATTCCGGCGGTCCCCTGGTGGATGCCTGCGGACAGGTCGTGGGAATCAACACCTTCACGCGTCTGGAGGAGCGTTCCGGCAGGACGCTCAATTTCGCGCTGGCCTCGACGGAGATCGTCGGGTTCCTCGAGGACGCGGGTGTCGAGTCTCAACGCAGCTACGAACCGTGCGTTCGGGCGTCCCAAGCCGCACCCGCGGACGCGGAAGTCCCGGGCGGCGGGATCTGACGGGAAAGCCCGGTGCGGTCCAGGAGCGGTCCAGGCGGGGCATTGCCGGCGGTTGCCGGCGTACTGGGGCTTGCCGCAGCGGCCCTCGTGGTGGCCTACCTTCTGCTGGGGAGCTGCGGCGTCAGGGGCCTGCTGGAAGCCTGTCCGCAGGCCCTGGACGCGGTGTCCGCCGGCCTGGAACGCGAATCGGCCCGGACGCGGGTGCTCCAGGACCGTATCGAGCGGCTCGAACGCGAGATTGCCGGGTTGCCGGACTGTCCGCCGTCAAGGCCGGCGGCCCCGCTTGCCGGAGAGTTGACACACGACTCCGGGGACGTCGCGCAGACGCCGCCGGAAGACGGTGAAGCGCCGCCTCCGCCGGAGGATCCCGCGGAGACGGCGCCTCCCCTCGAGGAGACGCCGGAAGAGACCGGCGCCCCGGACGAAGGGAGTCCGGAACAATCGGAGTTCGACGAACGCCTCGAGGCCGAAAACGGGGAGGTGAGCGAGACGCTGACCGTGACGCTCATATGGGACGACAGGTCGGATCTCGATCTGCAGGTGCACTGCCCCGGCGGCGGGACGGCCGGCGTCCGCGGAACGGGTTGCGGCGGCGGCGTCCTCGATGTCGACGCCAACGGCTATGGTTCGGGTGTCCTCCACATCATGGAGAACCCGGTCGAAAACGTCCGCTTCGGTCCGCAAGCGCCACCCGGCGAGTACCGTATCCGCGTGTTCATCGGCGAGAGCTACGAGAACAACATCGGGATCGACAGGACGCGCAACACGGGCAGCCATCCTTTCCGGGTGCGGGTGATTTCCAATGGCGAGAGCCACGTGTTCACAGGGACCCACCGCGGTCTCGGCAGGGACGATGTCTGGTTCAGCTTCACGCATTGAGTCCGGCGGCTGACCTGTGGCCGAGACGCTGATCACCCGGACCTTCGCCGAGGGGCTTCGTCCTCTGGGCTCGGCGGCGCAGCGCAACCACGCCCTCGTCACGCACACCCTTGCGGCGAGGCTTTCGCCGGCCCATGCCCTGCTGTTCTGCGAACCGTCGCCGACGCCCGACGGCGTGGCCACCGACTGGTACGCCCAGGCCACAGGGAGCGTCCGGCGCCTGGACGAGCTCGAGGCGGCGGAGGGCGAGGCGGTCCGCGCGCGGCTCGGCGGGCTCACCGCCGACATCCTTCAGCTTGCGGACGCCATCGAGGCGTCGGACCGCAACCTTGCCGAGGCGCTGCGCCATGCAGTCGAGGTGCCGACCGCCGGGGCGATCTGGGTCGTCGGCGATCAGCCGGTCCTGGTGACATGGGCCCACAGCCGGGAGGTCGACAAGGCGCCCCTGGGGATCGTCCGGCAGTTCCTGCCGCGCAGACCTCCGCAATCGGCGGCGGCCCTGACCTCGGCCCCGGCGGTGGCCGAGGTCCGCGAACCGCGGACGTTCCGAGACGTGCTGTGGTGGTGCGGCTGGCTTCTTCTGGCGGCGCTCCTGGCCTGGGCGTTCTGGCTCCTCGTCGCCCCCTGCGCGCTGCGTCTTCCCGGGACGTCCGTTCTCGACCTGTGTCCCCGGTCCCTTGCGCCGGCGGTCCGTGCGGAGGAGGACCGGCGGAGCGCCCTGGAGGACCGCGTCGCCATGCTCGAGCGCGAACTCGCCCTTGGCGGCGGCTGCGTGGCGCTGCCGCCCCCGCCGCAGCAGACCGCCGGCCTCGAGCCGCCGCCCGAGCCTTCCGACCCCTCCCAAACGGTCGTCGAGGAAGGTGGCGCGATCGGTGCGGTCAACGTCATCCTGTCCTGGTCCGGCAAGGCCGACCTCGACCTCCACGTCACCTGCCCTACCGGGGAGGAGATCTTCCATGGAGACCGCGAAGGGTGTGGCGGCGAACTCGATGTCGACGCCAATGCCAATGCCCATACCGCCATGGCCTCTCCGGTGGAGAACATCGTGTTCCCGGAGAGGCCAGAGGCGGGCCGATACCGTGTCGAGGTCAAGTTTTACAGCCTGAGGGGCGAGCCGAGGGATTCCCGGATCCCCTTCACGCTCACGATCATCGTCGAGGGCGAGGAGACGGTGCACCAGGGCGTGGTCGCCAAGAACGAGAACGAGGAAGTCTGGGCAACCCGGTTCACGCTATGAGACGGGGGAACGCATCCATATCCTGCGCCCGCATTGAGTCCGGCGGCTGACCGGTGCCTGAGACGCTGATCACCCGGACCTTCGCCGAGGGGCTTCGTCCTCTGGGCTCGGCGTCGCAACGCAACCACGCCCTCGTCACGCACACTCTTGCGGCGAGGCTTTCGCCGGCCCATGCCCTGCTGTTCTGCGAACCGTCGCCGACGCCCGACGGCGTGGCCACCGACTGGTACGCCCAGGCCACCGGCAGCGTCCGGCGCCTGGACGAACTCGAGGCGGCGGAGGGCGAGGCGGTCCGCGCGCGGCTCGGCGGGCTCACCGCCGACATCCTTCAGCTTGCGGACGCCATCGAGGCGTCGGACCGCAACCTTGCCGAGGCGCTGCGCCATGCAGTCGAGGTGCCGACCGCCGGGGCGATCTGGGTCATCGGCGATCAGCCGGTTCTGGTGACATGGGCCCACAGCCGGGAGGTCGACAAGGCGCCCCTGGGGATCGTCCGGCAGTTCCTGCCGCGCAGACCTCCGCAATCGGCGGCGGCGGCCCCGGCGGCGGCCGAGGTCCGCGAACCGCGGACGTTCCGCGACGTGCTGTGGTGGTGCGGCTGGCTTCTTCTGGCGGCGCTCCTGGCCTGGACGTTCTGGCTCCTCGTCGCCCCCTGCGCGCTGCGCCTTCCCGGGACGTCCGTTCTCGACCTGTGTCCCCGGTCCCTTGCGCCGGCGGTCCGTGCGGAGGAGGACCGGCGGAGCGCCCTGGAGGACCGCGTCGCCATGCTCGAGCGCGAGCTCGCCCTTGGCGGCGGCTGCGTGGCGCTGCCGCCCCCGCCGCAACAGACAGCCGGCCTCGAGCCGCCGCCTCTTCTGCCGCCGTCCCAACAGGCCGCCAGCCTGGAGCCGCCTGCCGATCCCGACACACTCGATGCGGAGAAATGGGAGGAGGAGGACATCGCCGTGCTTGAAGGGTGCTGGGGCCTGGCGTCCGATTACGAGGTTCGGGATGTCACCACGGGGGAGATCAGCGTCGTCGAGACGTGGGAGATGTGTTTCGACGCCAACGGCCGTGGCGAGCAGGTGCTCGTGATGTCGGACGGCAGCGAGTGCCGGGAGGATACCCGGGCTGCGTTCCTGGACGACGGCCGTCTGCGCATCAGCGATCGCGACGACGTCCACTGCAACGATGATTCCTACATCTACCGGCGCGTCATGGATTGCGAACGGCTGCCCGACGGCGAGGCCGCGTGCCACAGCCGGCAGCCCGGACGTGGCGGTGGACAGAGTTACGTGCGCATCACCAACCGCGTCGCGCCGTAAGGCACGTGGCGGCACTCTCGTCCATGGATGCCCCTCCTTCGCCGGATGAGCGGCCCCCTGCCGGCAGGGGTGTCGGTCCCGCCGTGGCGCGCGCCGCTTGCCCGCGCCCGGATGAGGGCGCAAGGAATCGGTTCACTTCCGGCCGGTCGATGTGGACAATGGGCGCGGGATTGCCGGGTTCGTGACTGGAGGCAGTCGATGAGGGAGACGGAATCGATTCTGCGTCCGGTTCCGGACTGGGGGGACGAGGTGACGCTCGTTCCCTTCAGCGGCGTGCAGATGCTGGATTTCGGGTTCGACCTCGATGCCGTCGCGTTCCGTTCGCGCCGCTTCATCGAGCGCATCTGCGATCAACGGGGAGAGGAGGCGAGCTGCGATTTCATTCCGCTCTTCGAGGACGAGGAGCGCAACGAGGCGATCCACGCCGAGGCGCGGTCGGACGATGTCGACTACGGCTTCAGGGCCGTGCAGGGGCTCGAACCCTTTCTCGGCAAGTGGATCCCCGTGCCGGTGCTGCGCGTGCGCCCGGGGCTCGGGGAGGATCGGCGGGAGAGGTACGATGACGGTCCCTTCGGCTGGTCGCGCCTGCGCGTGATCGAACTCGCCGAACGCGATCCCGCATCGGGCCACAGCCACCGCGTGCAGATCGCCTTCGACACGACGCTCGTGTCCGCGCAGTCCGGGGGCCGCTGCCTTGCCCCGGAGAAGAAGGACAGCGAGGACGAAAGGGAGTTCCGCTTCGTCAGCGATCCCGATCACGTCACGCCGTTCCTGACCTTCGTCCAGGAGGACGAGGCGCTCGGCACCAGGGTCGACATGCAGTCGTGGGTGAGCGAGTGGCTCGAGGAGACCTTCATCGAGTTCAGGAAGGCGAGGGTCGGGACGCGGCCGCTGCGGCCCGAGGACTTTCCCTACAGGTTCGAACATCTTGCCCGGTTCATGACGCTTCTGGCGTTCATCGACCGCGCCGTCGGCGTTCCCCGCTTCAAGCTCGTGGACGTCGTGTCGGCCGAGGCCCGCCACGCGCCGCTGGATGTCGACCTGGTGCTCGACATCGGCAACAGCCGGACCTGCGGCATTCTGATCGAGAGCGCCGTGGGCCAGACGTCGGTCGACCTCTCGAATTCCATCAGGCTCGAGATCCGGGACCTGACGAGGCCCGAGTTCCATTCGACCGGCCTCATCGACAGCCGGGTGGAGTTCGCCGCGGCGGAGTTCGGCCGCGAGCACATCGCCCGGCGCTCGGGATACGGCATGGCCTTCCAGTGGCCGAGCATCGTGCGCACCGGACCGGAGGCCAGCCGGATGGTGCGCGAGGCGCAGGGCACCGAAACCGCCTCGGGCCTTTCGTCGCCCAAGCGATATCTGTGGGATCTCCTGCCGGCGGCAAGCGAATGGCGATTCCAGAATCACCACGATGCGCAGAACATGCCGCGCATCGCGCGCTCGGCGTGCCGCTACCTCAACGACAACGGCGACGTCATCGAACAGGTCCGCCGCGACATCGCCGACCGCCTTCTCGACAGGAAGGATGCCCGGGTGGACCTCGCGGTCAGGCCACGCTTTTCGCGTTCCGCGCTTTTCGGGTTCCTTGTCGGCGAGCTGATCAGCCACGCGCTGGTCCAGATCAACGACCCGGCGTCGAGGGCGCGCCGCGCCCGCTCCGCGGTGCCGCGGCGCCTGCGTTCGGTCATTCTCACCCTGCCCTCGGCGACGCCGATGCAGGAGCAGGCCATCATCCGGTCCCGCGCCGAGGGCGCGATACGGCTCATCTGGTCGATCCGGGACATGAAGGAGGATGCGGCCAGCACCTGCACCAGGCCGCGGCTGATCGTCGACTGGGACGAGGCGAGCTGCACCCAGCTCGTCTGGCTCTACACCGAGATCACGCGCAAGTTCGAGGGCCGCATCGGCGACTACATGGCGCTCAGGGGCCGCAGGAGGGCCCTCGAGGAGGGAGGTCCGCTGCGCGATTCCCTGCGTGTCGCGTGCATCGATATCGGCGGTGGAACCACCGATCTCATGGTCACCACCTACTTCGGCGAGGATGACAGGCTGATCATCCCGCGGCAGGTGTTCCGCGAGGGCTTCCGCATCGCCGGTGACGACGTCATCCGCGAGGTCGCCGCCGTGGTCGTCCTCGACCGCATCGCCCGTTCCATCGAGAGCGCCGGCGGCCGCCATGTCCGCGAGCGGTTGCGGGAGCTCTTCGGCGGCGATGTCGGCGGCATGGACCAGCAGACACGCCAGAGACGCCGGCTGTTCTCGCTGCGGGTCCTGACACCGCTTGCCGTTGCCGCCCTCAATCACAGCGAGAGGATCTCCGAATCCGAATCCTTCGAAGTCCAGGTTGCCGGGGTCCTGGGGTGCCGGGAGGACGAGGACGCACAGAGCACTCTCGGCATACCGGAGGACCTGCTGGCCTATCTCGAGGAGCCGGCCGCAAGGGCCGGAGCGTCGGGGTGGCGCCTCGGCGGCCTCGCCTTCACCGTCGAGCGCCGGGAGATCGATGCCTGCGCTCGCACCGTGCTTCAGAAGGCGCTCCAGGACATGGGCAGGGTGATCGACCATCTCGGCGTCGACATCATGCTGCTGACCGGGCGGCCGTCGAGGCTTCCCGCAGTCCGCGCCCTGATACGCGAGATGATGATCGTGCCGCCGGACCGGCTGGTGTCGATGCACCGCTACCGCGTCGGGGAATGGTACCCGTTTCGCGATCCGGTCACCAACGAGGTCGGCGATCCCAAGACCACGGTGGCGGTGGGCGGCATGCTCTGCGCCCTGAGCGCCAGCCGTATCGCCAACTTCCGCCTCGCGACCGAGAGGCTGCAGATGCGCTCGACGGCCCGCTTCGTCGGCGTGATGCAGTCGAGCGGCCAGATCTTCGAGAAGGACGTCATCTTCGAGGACACCGGCCGGCCGGCGGCCGGCGGCGAGGAGGAGGCGGAACTTCCGGTCTACAATCCCGTCCACATCGGCTTCCGCCAGCTTGCGGATCCGGACTGGACGACGACACCGCTGTATCTGCTGGATGTCGCCAACGAGAGCGTGCTGAGACGTCCGCTGCCCCTGAAGGTGACCCTCAAGCAGCGCGACTCCTATGCCGATCCCGACAACCCGGAGCACAATCTGCGCCGGGAGGCCGCCAAGGAGGCCTTCGTGGTGGACTATGTCGAGGACGGGGAGGGCGATGCCTGCCACCGCGACGACGTGCGTCTCGTCCTGCAGACCCTCGGGCCGGAGGAGCACTACTGGCTCGATACCGGTGTCATCCGGGTGCCGTAACCTGATAGGGAAGGCGATGGACACGAGGAACGAGGAATCCCGGGCTCTCGGCGAGCGCTGTCAGCGGGTGGCCGAACTGGCCGAACGGGCGAGCGCCTGGATCGGCGACGACGCCAACCGGGAGACCGTCGGCGTGGAAGGGCCGGCGCTCAACCGCGAGTTCCGGCGGGCGCGGTTCCGCGCCCGCAAGCTTGCGGCAGCTGCCGGGCGCAACATGTGCGTCGGGGTCTACGGGCCGAGCCAGGCCGGAAAGTCCTACCTGATCTCCGTGCTCGGCCGTCCCGCCGGAAAGGACCTCGTGGCGGCGTTCGACGGTGCGGAACGACCCCTGAAGTACCTCGACGAGATCAACCCGGAGGGTCAGGGAGAGTCGACCGGCCTCGTCACCCGCTTCACCACGGCCAGAGTGGAGGCGCCCCGGGGATTCCCCGTGAAGGTCCGCCTTCTTTCCCAGGCCGATATCGTCAAGGTGCTCGTCAACGCGTTCGCCAGCGACGGGGACGGTTCGGAACCGCCTCCCGAAGCCGAAGAGGTGGACAGGCTCCTTGCCGCCGCCGAGGCGAAGGCCGGAAGCTCCCGCGGGTCCGATCCGCTTCCTGTCGAGGAGATGTGGGACATCCAGGACTACGTCACGACCCAGTTCGGCCGCCTGGCGTACTTCGCGTCGCTGAGGACCTACTGGGACCGCGCGGCCGAGCTGGCATCGAGGCTCGATGTGGAGACGAGAGCGGACCTTCTCGCCGTTCTCTGGGGCCGCCATCAGCCGTTGACGGACCTCTTCCGCACGCTCGCCTCGCACCTCGAGGCTCTCGGCGGCGAAAGGGACGCCTTCGTGCCGCTGGACGCCCTGACGCCGAGGGAGGTCTCGATCATCGATGTCCAGACGCTCAAGGAACTCGACGGTGAAGCCGCGGCGAACCTCGCGCCGGTCGAGGTCCGCTCCGCCGCCGGCGCCGCGATTCGCATCCGGCGGGGCGAACTGACGGCCCTTGTCGCCGAGATGATCGTGCCCATGGCGGAGAAACCCTGGGATTTCATGGAGGAGACCGACCTCCTCGATTTTCCGGGGGCGCGCAACCGATTCTCCTACGACCTCGCGGAGTACCTCGTGCGCGGAGAGGCGCCCATGGCGCAGCTCTTCCTTCGCGGCAAGGTGGCGTATCTCTTCGACCGCTACGTCGCCGAACAGGAAATGACCTCGATGATCCTGTGCGTGGGCGAAGGCAACATGGAGGCCAGGGATCTCCCGGGCCTCGTGGAAAAATGGGTCGCCGAGACCCACGGGGCGACGGCCGCGCAGCGGGTGCACGCCCGGTGCATCCTGTTCTTCGTGCTGACGAAGTTCGACACCCTGCTCGTTGAAACCGGCGGATCGGGCGACGACCCTGCGACCAGGTTCTCGCGCCGCATCCAGAATTCCATGGTGGAACCCTTCGGCAGGCTGCCCAACGCCTGGGTCAACGAGTGGGTGCCCGGACAGCCCTTCCGGAACACCTACTGGCTGAGAAACCCGACCTACGAGGCGGCGGTGATCGCCTACGGCGCCGACGGCCGTGAGGCCGGCATTCGCGAGGACATGCGGGAGAGACTGGAGAAACTGCGCAGGGGTGCGATCGAAGCCGATCTGGTCCGGCGGCACTTCGCGGATGCCGAAGCGGCCTGGGAGGCGGCCATGGCCATCGACGACGGCGGGGTGAGCCGCCTTGCCGATTCCCTGGAAAAGGTCTGCCGCCAGCGGACCAAGCATGATCAGGTCGGCGATCAGCTCGATCTGCAGATCGACGGTCTCGAGCGCTCGCTTCGCCAGTTCCATGTCTCGACGGACGTCGACAAGAGGCTGGAGGAGAAGAGGGAGAAGGCGAACGACGTCATCGACGGGTTGCACGACTGTTTCGACGAGAACCGCTGGGGCGAGCTCCTGGAGTCCCTGCTGATCGATCCTGCCATCGTGGAGGACCATATCGCCCGTGTTCCCCAGGATGTCTACATCGTGGCCGACGCCGGCCCGGCCAGCCGTCAGCCGGCCGGCGAGAGTGCGTCCGTGCGGCCGCGTCCGGGCGGAAGACCGCGCCCGGGCGGACGGCCCAGCCGCGAGAGCGTGCCTGCTGCCGGGGCCGATGCGAAGGTCCGCAGGTTGACGATGGAGGACTTCCAGGCGGACAGCGCCCTGACCGCGTGGACCGAGAGTCTGCACGACAACATCGCCCGGCAGGAGTGGCGCAAGCTGTTCAGGCTCACGGAGAGAAACGCAAGCGAGCTGGTCGGCGAACTCGTCGAGGCCTCGCGGCGTCTCGATCTCGGGGGACGGATCCGCGAGGCCCTGGGGAGATGGAACTTCTCGCTGCATTCGGACAGGCGTGCCGGACCCGCGGCGATCGTCGCCGCGGAGACCATCAACGCCTTTGTCGCCAGTCTCGCCATGGAGGCGCTCCCCGAGGACCAGCGTCCCGTCGTGACCCTGGACGACGGCAAGGTTCGCCCCGTCTTCTCCGGACGCCCCGACCGTGACGGACTCCCGGATCTGGAGGGACTCTCCCGTATCGGGACCGAGGACCGCTTTGTGGACTGGACCTTCGCGCTCTACCATACCTTCGAGGAGAACGCTCGAAACGTGGATGGCCAGACCGTGAATCAGGTGCAGAACCAGCGTCTCGGCGGGATCCTCGACGGTCTCGCCGACAACCGCGCGGCGCCATGACATTCTCGATCAGGCCGGATCCCCGCTATCCGCTGGGAGGCCATGCCCTTCTTGTCCTGCCGCAGGGCTCCTCGACGGGGACGGGGCGGCTGACGATCCGGCGTGCCTACGACGGCCGCTACCTGGGTTCCGCCGGCTGGCAGTCCGCCGAGGCGGTTCTCGGACCGCTCGATGCCACCGGCAACCAGGCGGCCCTCGGTCCGGAGATTGTCGGCCGGGTCGCCGAGTTCGACAACCTCGAGATCTCCTTCGAGGGCGGGAGCGCCGGATCCGTGGTCTGGCCAGGCAATGTCCTGCCGCCGCCGGCCGAGGCGACACCCGGTGGCCTCAGCCGCAGGGGCGAGGCGCCCGCAAGTCCCGACATTCCCGTGGCGGCGACTGCGTCGCAACCTTCACCTTTGCCGGTGGCGCCTCCCGAGGCGCCGTCCCGGCCGGGCGGTTCCCGCTCCGGCCGCGGGACCGTTCTCGTCGTCCTGCTGGTGCTTGTGGTCCTGGCCATCGCCGTGGCGCTCTACGCGTTGAGGGACGACATCCTCCCTGACGACGGCTCACTCGAGGCGACCGGCGAGGCAGGGACGGTCATCGCCTGCAGCGACGAGGCCGCCGCCGCGGGCGGCGCGGAGCCGGACGTCCTGCTCGAATGGGTGCGCCGCTGTTCGGGGGGAGGGGAGGTGTCGCCGGAGGCGCGCCTCGGCGTGGTCGAACGCCTTATCGGGCAGACTCCCCGGGCTCTCGTGGTCATGGGACGATGGTACGATCCCGCCCATCACGAGGCGGACGCCTCGCCCTTCGAAGGGCCTGCGATCGAGATAGCCGCGCGCTACTATGCGCAAGCCATCGAGGCCGGCGCCGGAGAAGCCGTCGGTCTGCTTGCTGATGTCTGCGGGCGTCTCGATCCGAACGATTTCATGCAGAACGACGCCATCCAGACCTATTGTGCGGAACAGTGAACGCCATGGCTTCCCGCGTTTTGCCGATGACGATGACCCGCCTTCTTGCCGCGCTGGCTCTTCTCTTCGTTGCGCCGGACGTCGGGGCCCAGGCCGGGCGCCCGCTGCTGGTCGAGGGTACCAGCACGGTCTTCCAGAGGGTTCTCACGCGGCCGGGAACCTCCTGGCGGGACGGGCCGCAGGGTCGGGAGCTCGGTCTCTATCCGGCCTTCCAGCCGCTCTATGTCTTCGCCCGCGAGGGTGAGTGGCTCAACGTCGGCGGCGCCGCCAACATGCCTGCGCAAGGCTGGGTTTCCGAGGACGCCGTGATTGCGTGGCGTCACAACGTCGTCGCCGCCTTTGCCAATCCCGCGGGGAGGGAGCGTCAGCTTCTCTTCGGCGACCTCGCGTCCCTGGACCGTCTTCTCTACCACGAACGCGCCGTGACCATGGCCCGCGGCTACCGGGAGGCGGTCGAGGGCGGCCATCCGCCGGAGGGTTCCGGCGTGGTGTCCGTCGAACCCGATGTCTACATCGACATCAACGATCCCGACACGTTCTACATTCTTCCGATCCTCGAGTTCACGGAGGATTTCCATCCCATGACAGCGGAACTCTTCCTGAAGATGCGGGTCGCCTCCGTCTCGCTCAGGGAGGCACCGCCGGACGACGGGCGGACGGCAGAGGAGCTCCTGAGGGAATCCGATGCCGGTATCGTCATCGCGCTCGATTCGACCCAGTCCATGGAACCCTTCATCGAGGAGACGCTCGAGGTCGTGCGGATGTCGGTGTCACGGATCAAGGGGAGCGCCATCGGCGACCGGGTTCATTTCGGAATCATTGGCTTCCGCGACAATCCGGAGGCGGTCGACGGACTCGGCTACCGTGTCCGCGTCTTCGCGCCGCTCGATCGCGAGGCCGCATCCTCGGCACCTCTCGAGGCGCTCGCCGGGATGGAGGTCGCTGCCGTCTCCAGTCCCGGCTACAACGAGGACAGCTTCGCGGCGGTCCGCCATGCCATCGAGACGACGGACTGGACGCCCGGCGGCCGGCCGTTCGTCAGGAAGCTCGTCATCGTCGTCACCGACGCCGGGCCCAAGCCGTCCGGCGATCCCAACGCCGAAAGCGACATCACCGCCGCGGCCCTTCGGGCGATGGCGCACGAGGCCGGGATCGGCATCATTGTGATTCACCTGCTGAGTCCCGACGGCATCGCCAATCACGAGTATGCTGCGGCCCAGTACCGGGAACTGGCCGCAGCCTTCGGCCACGTCTTCTACTATCCCGTGACCGGGGGGCGCGACGAGTTCGGCGACCAGATCGGAACCACCATCGGCCGCGTGATGTCCCAGGTCGAAGCCAATCTCGAAGGCGCCCTGACCGAGGTTCCCGGGCCGGACGAGAGCGGTGAACTGCCGCAAGGGGCGGAACTCGATGTCCTGGGCCTCGCCATGGAGCTCGCCTATCTCGGGGAGACACAGGATGCCCGGGCCCCGGACGTTTTCGAGGCATGGATCGCCGACCGCGCCCTCGAGGACTCCCGCAAGGTGGCGGTCGCACCCCGCCTTCTGGTCACCAAGAACCAGCTTTCCTCCCTGCGCGACGTGCTTGCGGCGGTGCTCGAGATCGGCGAAAGCACGCAAGGCTCCGGTACCTCCGGCGAGTTCTTCAGCCAGCTCCAGGGATCGGTCGCCAGGATGGCCACCGATCCGACCATGCTCTTCAACACCGAGTTCGACACCCTCGGCAGCGCCTTCGGCGAGTTTCTCGAGGGGCTTCCCTACCAGAGCCGGGTCATGGAAATCACCGAGGACCGCTGGGAGAACATGGGGACGGGACGGCGCCAGATCATCGACGACCTGAGAGGCCGCTTCCTGCTCTACGAGCGCTGGCATGACGACCCCGATCTCTGGGTGCCGCTCTACGAGAATGCGCCCGACGGGGAGCACGTCTACGCCATGCCGTTCGGAGCCCTGCCCTGACCGGCGGGTGGCGATGCGCCTTGTCTTGAAGGGTGTGTCACGCACGTTCGAAGGCTCCTCCCGGGTGTTCGAGCTGCGCATCCCCCGCTTCGAGGCGGCAAGAGGGGAGGTCGTGGCGCTCGTCGGCGAGAGCGGTTCCGGCAAGACAGCGATGCTGGAGCTCCTGGCGCTCGCCGCCGGCCCCGATCCGGGCGGCGAGTTCCTCCTGGAGTCGATCGACATCGCCGCCCTCTGGCGCCGGCGACGGCTCCGCGACGTGGCCGCTGCCAGGGGGCGTCATCTGGGCTTCGTCGCCCAGACCGGCGGGCTCCTCGGATTCGCGACGGTGCGGACCAACGCCGCGCTGGCCCAGGAGGTGGCCGGCCGCCGGGACGGCGACCGCATCGTCAGGCTGGCGGAGCAGCTGGGGCTCGATGCCGTCCTCGACGAAAGACCGGCCAGCCTCTCCATCGGCCAGCGCCAGCGCGCCGCGATCCTGCGGGCCCTCGCCCACAGGCCGGATTTCGTGATCGCCGACGAACCGACCTCGGCCCTCGATCCGGGAACGGCGGCGAACGTCATCGATCTTCTGCTGGCTGCGGCGTCCCGCGAGGGTGCGGGCGTCATCCTGTCGACCCACAACATGGCCCTGATGCAGCGCACCGGCGTCGAAACCGTGGCGATCCGGCCTGATTCCGGGGACCGCATGACGGACGTTCGCTGGGTCAGCGTCGTGGAGCGCCGGCCATGACGCTCCTTCGTCTCGCACTGGCCGACCTCTGGCACGACCGCATCGTCGGCTTGTGCAACATTGCCGCCATCGTCGGCATCGTCGCGCCCCTTGCCATCCTCGCCGGCATCAAGGCGGGCGTCGTCGATGCCCTCATCGACGACCTGACCTCCAGGCCCGATATCCTGCGCGTCGCGATTTCGGGCGATCACGGCTTCTCGGCCGGCGACGTCGAGGACGTCGCCGGCTGGCGCGAGACCGGCTTCGTCGTCCCCTCGTCGCGCTCGATCGCCCGCCGGCTCATGGTCCGGGCCGAGGGCGGGGGCACCATACGACGGGCCACGCTGGTCGCGACAGGCGAGGGCGACCCATGGCTTGCGGGCGGTCCGGTCGTCGGCTACGGCGAGGTTGCCGTCAGCGACGGCCTCGCCCGGCGCCTGGGCCTCGAGGCGGGCGCGCGCCTCGAGGCCGTGGCCCGCCGCGGCGAGAACCCGGTGACCGTGCTGGATCTGGTTCTCGATGTCGCCGCGGTCCTGCCCCGGGGAACGCTCGCCGGGGAGGGCGTGCTGATGACGCCCGAACTCATGGAGGACATCGAGGCGTTCTATGACGGCTACGCACTTCCCCGTCTCGGGGTCGAAGACGGCCGGTCCCTCGGCGGACGTGCCGGCCTTGCCGAGAACATGCGCCTCTATGCCGCCGACCTCGTCTCCGTCGCCGCGCTGGAAAACCGCCTCGAGGCGCACTTCGGCGTCGAGGCATCGTCGGATGCCGCCGAGGTAAGCGCGACGCTCGATCTCGAGCGGCGGCTCGGTCTCGCCCTCGACCTCATTATCGCGGCGGCCACACTTGGTCTTCTGGCCGCCCTGACGGCGAGTTTCTGGTCCATGGTCCGCGCGCGCCGCCAGGCGCTTGCCATCCTCGCCATGCTCGGCATGCCTCCGGCGCGGCTTGCCCTCTATCCGGTGTGCGTCGCGCTCGTCACGGCGATGCTCGCACTGGCGGGGAGCGCCGGGATCGTCGTTGCCGGCGCCATCCTCGCCTCGAGGCTCTTCGGTGGCGACCTTCCGGACAACACGGCATTTCTCCTTCCCCTGTCCGAGGCACTGCGCATGGCGCTGCTGGTGATCGTCATCGCGGCGGCGGCGGCGTTCCTTGCCGCCCGCGAGGCGTCCCGCGCCGATCCGGGACGGGTGTTCCGGGAAACCTGAGGAGACGGGACGTGCGTTCCATCGTTCTGGCATGTGCTGTTGCCGCCATCCTCTCGTCGGCCTCGCAGGCGGCGCAGATCACCTGGGACGAGCGCTTCTGGGACCCGGCCGGAGGCGCCGATCTCATCCTGCCGCTGCCCTGCGGCGCAGCGATGGCCTTCCAGCGCATCGATACTCCGGTCCCCGGCGGCGACAGGACCAGCGACCGGGCGGTACAGCTGGGACTCGCCGGGACCGGGGCCGGCTGGATCGACTATCTCAGGCGCGCCTTCATCCGGGGCGGTTTCAGCGATCCCGCAGATGGCATGGCCCATTACTACATCGGCCGCTACGAGCTGACGCGGGACCAGCTTGCCGCGCTCGACGGCGATTGCTCCCGGCCGACCATGCGCGGCAGGGTGCCCGCGTCGGGTCTCTCCTGGTTCGATGCCGTCGATGCGGCGCGGGGCATGACCGAGTGGTTGAGACAGGAGGCGCCCGGAGCCCTGCCGGGGGAAGAGGGTGTGCCGGGATATCTCCGGCTGCCCACCGAGGAGGAGTGGGAGTACGCGGTTCGCGGCGGTGCGAACGTCGAGGAGTCCGTCTTCAATCAGCGTACATTCCCGATCGAGGGCGCCATGCGGGACTATGCCTGGCACCAGGGCGCCGAGTCGGCGCGCGGAACCCTTCGGCCCGTCGGCCTCCTCGCCGGCAATCCCGCGGGCCTTCACGATGTCTATGGCGGCGTCGAGGAACTCATGCTGGAGCCCTTCCACATGAATGCCCTGGGCCGGTTTCACGGCCAGCCGGGCGGCGTGGTGACGAGGGGCGGCTCCATTCTCTCCCGCGCCGCGGAACTCTCAAGCGGCGCCCGCCAGGAGTTTCCGGCCTACGGGCCCTCGGACGGCAAGCCGGTGGCCCTCGATACCTTCGGCGCCCGTTTCGTGATCGGCATCCATCTTGCGGTATCGACCGGCAGGTCGAATGCGTTGAGCGCCGCCTGGTTCGACCGTTTCGCCCGGGGCGGCGGTGCGGACGCCGACGAGAGCCTGACGGATCTGCTCGACTCGCTTATCGCCGACGAGCTCGAGTACGCCAAGCGCACGCGACTCGAGGCTGCACGCCTGAAGGCGACCGAGGAGATCCGGGAGCGCGCCGCCAACCGCCTCAAGACCCTCAAGGCGCTCATCATGGGTGGCGCTGTCCTTGTCCAGTTCCTTCGCGAGGACAAGAACCAAGTCGCGCTTGCCACCAATGCCATCGAAGCCTTCGACAAGGCCATAGAGGAGGCGGAGGACGGCCGGGGAATCATTGACGCGAGCGAACTGGAGAGGCTGATCCGCAGACGGGAGAAGCTGCAGGCCGGCCTCGACAACGACAGGAAGAGATTTGCTCTCAACTTCGTGAGCTACGAGAGAAACATGGTCACCACCGCTACCGAGTATGAGGCAGGTGAGCTCGATGAAGCACTTGATGTTCTCGTCCAGGAACTCGAGCTCTCCGGCCGGTCGGGCCTCGTTCCTCTGGCCCGCGACTTTCAGAGTGACATTGCCGCCTATGCAGCCAACCCGGCCATGACGACGCCCGGGATACTTCGCCTGGTTCTCGAATGACGGGACCGGCCCGCGATGACGGCTTTTTGAGGGTCTTTCGGCGTCGCCGGGGCGAGCATGGAGATTGAAGCTGCGCGTCGATCGAGTCGGGGAGAAAGCCGTCTGCTGGAATGACGCGGGGTGCGATGCATCGGTGTCCGACGAGGCAAGCCCAGGCCGGAGGAGGAATGCAGCGAACCTGAGGGCAATCGAGGATCCCCTCGTCGGCAGTGTTTCTGGAGAGGTCGTACGGCCGGGCCCTTGAACTGTCCCGTCACCGCAGCCGTGTGCAAGGGGAGGGACTGTCGCCCCCGGCCCGGGAGGTGCTCGAACAACCGGAGCCCGCCGGAGATGGGTTTTTCAGAAAACCGCCGGTTCCACGCCACAGCCGGCCGCCCCGACGATGCCTTCCTGGCGATCGGCGACTTCGAGCAGGCTCAAGCCCTCGCCAGGGGCGCCGATGTCCGGGGTCTGCGTCGCCGCCTCAATGGGGCCAACGCTTCTTTCCAGCCGCGAGGCGTATCCCGGCCGGAGATCACCGGAACATCATGCCGGCGCAGTGCGCCTTTTCCTGACGGACGCCGCGGCCATGGCCGCGACGACGATCCCGTCAGGGCAATGCGGCTGGCGCGGGCATCGCAGCGCCGAGGAGCGGCTTTGCGTAATCCTGCGCTTCTCGAGCCGACCGCTTCCCCAAGGACCTCATCGCCCTGGAGATAGGACAAGGGCCTGCTCCCGGTGGTGATCATCGCACTGCGCGAGACCCTGACGGCGGCGGTGTCGGCGTTCAAAGGCTGCCACGGCAAGGTCCTCGAGACGATGTTCCCGCGGCCCATCGGGGAAAGCCCGGGACTGGTCCGCCGCTGCGAAGACTTCTGCGCCGGCCCGAACCATGGCAGTGGTCCGCTGAAGGCGCGCCCCCGGTCGACACCCGCTGCCTGTAGAAGGAAGGGCCCGGCCTTCGCGGCCGATCATCGTCCATGCCGGGTGATGCGTCTGCACTGTGACCCATATGCAAGCGCCCTCTGGGCCCCCCACGGCAACGCCCTCAATCAGCTGCCCGGGAGTTCATGTGCCAAGGCCGTGCAACCTGTCGCAGCGGTCTGCAAGCAGGATGGTCCGTGCGTCCCTTGAGACCGGCCGCAGGATCTTCACGCCCACGCCGCGCTGCGGTCTGTCGTGGACACGAGGCCCCGTGCGGACCAACAGCCGCTTCGACAAGGGTCTGCGGTTTCGGGGAGCACGATCAACCCGGCGCCCTTGCCGGCGTGCAGGAGAGGAAGCCGGAACTCATGGCGGGCGCCGCCCTGCGCCGGCTGATCCAGCCCGCAGGACATGATTCCTCGGGCCGGCGATTCGTCGCGGATGCCGGGACATCAAGCCGGGTTCGCCACAGCGGTCCCGATCGAGACCATCGCGGCGCCGACCCGGCGCCAAGAACGATGGCCGCACACTCTCACAAGACGGCGTCACCCAGGCGAAGACACCGAAAAAGGGTTTGCGCGGCGGCCTCTTTCATTCTCTGGAACAACCGACTAACATCGGTTGTCCAGATCGATCAGAATCCGGTTTCCCCATCGGTACCGGACCACTCGGAATGAACAGGCCAACCAGCGTGGGAGGGATTCCTCCATGGTTGAAAGGGATGTCGTCGCCAATCTCTCCGATTTGGTCAAGGCAGGAAAGCTCTCTGTTTCTGCCTATCTGAAGCAATGCGCCTACCTTGGCGTCTCACTCTCGGCAGCCTGTCTTGCAATCGGCCTTCCACTGAGTGCCGACGCATCGACCAATTCGCCGGGGGATAGCGCGATTTCCGCCCTGCACGACATCGTCGACGCGCACGAGGCCGATGATATCGCACGTCTGCTTCGCGACGGAGGCGCTTCGTCGACAGATGTTGCCCAGTGGTACAACTGGGACGACTGGTACAACTGGGACGACTGGTACAACTGGGACGACTGGTACAACTGGGACGACTGGACCAATTGGGACGACTGGAGCGACTGGGACAACTGGGGCGACTGGGACGACTGGACCAATTGGGACGACTGGAGCGACTGGGACAACTGGGGCGACTGGGACGACTGGACCAATTGGGACGACTGGAGCGACTGGGACAACTGGGGCGACTGGGACGACTGGACCAATTGGGACGACTGGAGCGACTGGGACAACTGGGGCGACTGGGACGACTGGACCAATTGGGACGACTGGGACGACTGGACCAATTGGGACGACTGGGACGACTGGACCAATTGGGACGACTGGGGCGACTGGACCAATTGGGACGACTGGGACGACTGGACCAATTGGGACGACTGGGGCGACTGGACCAATTGGGACGACTGGGGCGACTGGACCAATTGGGACGACTGGAGCGACTGGGACAACTGGGACGACTGGGGCGACTGGGACAACTGGGGCGACTGGGACGACTGGACCAATTGGGACGACTGGAGCGACTGGACCAACTGGGACGACTGGGGCGACTGGGGCGATTGGAGCGACTGGGGCGGCAATTCGCTGCAGTAGAAACGGGAGGACTGGAGCGACTGATGCAAATGGATGGTGTGACCGATCAGAAAACCATGAATTCGACGACGCGACGACAACGGACTCCTCACCGTTCGGCACGGCCGGACAAGCGACGACGTCCACCGCCGCATAGTTTGGGTCCGATTGACCTTTTGGTCATGCAACCGACGCCTTTCTGCAATCTTGATTGTCGCTACTGTTATCTGCCCGATCGCGCGAACAAGGCCAGGATGCAACTGGAGACCACCGAGAAGGCGATCATGCGGGCGATGGAGTCAGGTCTGGTCGCTGACAAGCTTTCAATCATCTGGCACGCGGGCGAACCGCTGGTAATGCCGCAGGACTGGTATCGCGAGGCTGACGCCCTGGTGCGGAAGCACTGCGGGAGCGTGGTTGTGACCCACAACTTCCAGTCCAATGCCGTTCTTGTGACTGACAGTTGGTGCGACTTCTTCAAGTCGATCAACACGCGGGTCGGCATCAGCATCGACGGGCCCGAAAACATCCACGACGTCAACCGGAAAACGCGCTCCGGAAAGGGCACTCACAAATCGGTCATGAAGGGTATCGAGTGCCTGACGGCGAACGATGTGTCGTTTCACGTAATTGCCGTGGTTACCAGGGAGTTCCTGGACAATTTCGAGGCGGCTCTTGATTACTTCGAAATGCTCGCTGGTCAAGGCATGACCAGCATCGGATTTAACGTGGAAGAATTCGAGGGCGACAACCGGGGCACCACGCTGGACCATGCCAGCCGCACCCGCCGTCAGTTTCGTGCGTTCATGCGTGAGTGCTACAGACGCCACGTGTCAGGACGACTCAGCATTCGCGAGGTGCGCGCATACGATCAGTTTGTCACGAAAAGCGACCAACGACCACGCATGAGGAAGACCCAGCAAACCGCGCCTTTCCGTATCATCACCGTCGGACACGACGGTGACTTCTCGACATTCTCGCCCGAGCTTCACGGCGCGGACATGGGCAATGGTCAACGATTCATCTTCGGCAACGTGCACGACAACGCCTACCTGGACGCGTTCGCCAATCCGGCGTTCGTGCAGTACATGAGCGACATCATCGACGGATACGGCGCTTGCCGGAAGACTTGTGCGTTCTTCAACGCCTGTGCTGGCGGTTCGCCCGGCAACAAGTTTTTCGAACTGGGTACTATGGCTGGCACCGAAACGCTCTTCTGCGATTACCGCATCAAGGAGACGGTTACCGTCCTGCGAGATGAGATGGGGCTGGAACCGATCGTTGCGGACCATCCGGCTCTCATGGAAACAGCACCTGTGTGACATGCATCCAGGATAGCGATCCAGCGAGACTGCAAGGTCGACCCTTCATCGCAAGGGTGGACGGTCGGATTGAAATGCGAGGGAGTGTACGGAGTTTCGAAGATCTTTCCCGTTGCGGCCCGTGGAGTTTGGACATCTCCGCTGGCCTCGGCAGGCAACCCCGCAATCGGAGTCAGGAGTCGCGACCATCGGGACACGACAGGGTTGTCGCGTCCGGGGTGACAGGACATTGAGCACGCGATTGGCCCGCGCCATCCGGGAAACATGGGCTCTTCGGGAGAGTTGAGCCGTCGCTGCAAGGACCTCACACCAATCCGTACTTCAAAGCCGGGTTCCCGCGGCTTTCTGGCCACCATCGACAACGGCCGCCAGGACCGTTTCCAGCCGCTCTATGAGGCCAAGACCCACAGCATCAAGGCCGACCAGGTGGCGACCGTTCTCGGGCGCAAGCTCACGACGGTCCATGTCGGCGAGGCCGGCAACGAATTCTCGCTGCGGCCCGCGACCAGGTGCAGGTCGCCGCCAAGGTCCAGGAGCTCGGCCGGTTGTGCAGCTGCTTTCTCGAGAAACTGCACGACCACCTCGGCGGCCGGCAGGACATCAAGGTGGTGGGCGACCGCTTCATCATCCAGTCGGGCGCGCTCTTCGAGAGCGGCAGCGCCGGCATCTCGCGGTGGGGCGGGAGGGCCTGCAGGGGATCGCCGGGCTCATCCTGGAGCTGATCGGCGAGGATGTTCCCTGGGTCCTCGGGGTGGACGGCCATACCGATTCCGTGCCCATCTCGACGCCGCTCTTCCCCGGCAACTGGGAGCTGTCGACGTCATGCTTGCGGATGAGGGCCGCCTCTTTCTGAACCTGGTGAGAGCCCTGCGTTGTTTAATCCGAAGTTCCCCCTGATTTCCAGCTGATATTCGGGTCAAGTCGTTGATTCGACTTGGCTTGTCCGCTTGTCCGGTCGTTGTAGTGTACCCATGTATTGATGTAGATAGTGCTTGACATATGGAGGCGTGGTGCCTATAGTCAGTAGCCATGTACATCGAAGCCGTCCCCAACCGCTCATCCCCGCCCGCCATCCTGTTGCGCGAATCCTATCGCGAAGACGGCAAGGTCAAGAAGCGCACCCTCGCCAACCTCTCCAGGTGGCCCTCCGCCCTCGTCGAGGGACTGCGCATCCTGCTCAAGGGAGGCACCGCCGTGCGGCGCCTCGACGAGGCCTTCGACATCGTCCGTTCCCTGCCCCACGGCCACGTCGCCGCGGTGCTGGGAACCGTGAAGAAGCTGGGCCTCGACAGGCTGATCGATCCGAAGCCCTCGCCACGGCGCAACCAGGTGCTGGCCATGATCGCGGCGAGGATCCTCGAGCCCGCCTCGAAGCTCGCCACGGCCAGGGGCCTGGCCGAGGCCACGGCGCTCAGCACCCTGGGCGAGATCCTCGATGCGGCGCTCGACGAGGACGACCTCTACGGCGCCATGGACTGGCTCCTCGAGCGCCAGGAGAGGATCGAGCGGGGTCTGGCGAAGCGCCACCTCGGGGAGGGCTGCCTGGTGCTTTACGATCTCACCTCGGTGTGGATGGAGGGGACGAGGTGTCCGCTGGCCCGGCGCGGTCATTCCCGGGACGGGAAGAAGGGCAAGCTGCAGATCGAGTTCGGCCTGCTGTGCGACCGGGACGGCTGTCCGGTATCGGTGGAGGTCTTCCCCGGCAACACGGCGGATCCGGCCACCGTGGCCTCGCAGATCGCCGCGCTGCGGGAACGCTTCTCTCTGTCGAGGGTCGTTCTGGTGGGGGACCGGGGGATGCTGACCGAGGCGCGGATCCGCGAGGAGGTGAAGCCTGCGGGCCTGGACTGGGTCAGCGCCTTGAGGGGACCGGCCATCCGTTCACTGGTGGAGGCCGGCGAGGTGGAGATGTCGCTCTTCGACGAGAGAGACCTGGTGGAGATCGCCAGCGACGCCTACCCGGGCGAGCGCCTCATGGTATGCCGCAATCCGCTGCTGGCCGAGGACCGTGCCCGCAAGCGCCAGGAGCTGCTCGAGGCCACCGAGGCCCTGCTCGAACCGATTGCCGCGGCGACGCGGCGCGACAAGCGCCGTCTCACGGGTGCCGACAGGATCGGCGAGCGGGTCGGCAAGGTCATCGGCAAGTACAAGGTGGCGAAGCACTTCACGTGGTCCATCGATGACGACGGTGTCTTCACGTATGAGCGCGATGAGGCCGCCATCGCCGCCGAGGCCAGGCTCGACGGCCTCTATGTGATCCGCACCAGCCTGCCGGAGAGCGAGATCGACGGCCCCGGCACGGTGCGCGCCTACAAGCGGCTGAGCTCGGTGGAACGGGCCTTCCGCAGCCTGAAGACCGTGGACCTCAAGGTCCGTCCCGTCTTCCACCGCACCGCACCCCGGGTCCGCGCCCACGTCTTCCTGTGCATGCTCGCGTACTACGTGGAATGGCACATGCGCCGGAAACTCAAGCCCGTGCTGTTCGACGACGAGGACACGCAAGGCGCCGAGGTCCGGCGGCCGTCCGTGGTGGCGCCGGCACAGGCCTCGGCGAGCGCCCGGGCCAAGGCGGCAACGAAGACAACGCCCGACGGCGATCCGGTGCACAGCTTCCGCACTCTCCTCGGCGATCTCGCCACCATCACCCGCAACACCGTCGCACCCCGCCTGCCGGGCGCCGAACCCTTCCAGATCACCACGCGGCCCACGCAACTCCAGAAGAAGGTGTTCAAACTCCTGGGCGTGAAGCCATGACGTACCCAGTAACGCGCCACTGAAGCCTATCGAATGTCACTCATATCAACCACTTGCGCTTGATCGGCGCTGGAACTTCGGTTTAATCAGCACCCTGGAAACAACGCAGAGCTCTGAGGCAGGCGCAAAGCGCCGTTTGATCCACTTTCCGCGCGGTCCGCTGGGCCGCTGACAGTGGAAGCAGGTGCATGCCAGAGTCGGATAGCCTGTCCTTCAGTCGTCAGAGAGCACCTTGCCAGCGGTGCCCCCGCGTGATGCCCGCAGAGTGCTGCTTGAGTACCTTCCCGACCGTTCGGTCCTGCGAATGCCGTTCCAGGAGACGTGGCCGGTCCCGGTCATTTCCCTTGCCTCGCTGCCCTGATAGTGGCATCCGTTACGTTCGTTGCGGGTCGGCGTCAAGCGGGCGTACCAGGGAGGGAGATCGGCATGGCTTGGATCAAGGCAATTGTGTGTGTTGCGTTGGTGGCCCTTGCCGCAGGGTGTGTCACCAACCCGGATGGCAGCACCGCGAACATCTTCACGGACATCGAGCGGGTTCTCGACGATAACGGCGCCTCTCCCGAGCAGTCAGCGCTGCGGGAGCAGGCGGAACGCTATGACGACTATGCGGAAGCGCGCATCGCTTCTGCCGCTGCGGGCGCGCTGCTCGGCGGCATTGTCGGCCTGATTGCAGGTGGTGACACGGACAGCGCGCTGGTCGGTGCCGCGGCAGGGGGAGTCGCGGGTTATGTGGGTGGCTCGTACCTCACCCGTGACCATGCGGGTTTCTACGCATCGCAGGAGGCGCTCAACGAGGATATCGCCGTTGCCGGCGAACTGACGGAAAGTTCCAGGCAGAATGTCATGACTGCCCGGGCCGCTCTGGCCTACCAGAAGCAGGAGGTGGCGCGCCTCGAGGACAAGTACGAGGCCGGGCTCGTTGAGGCGGTGGCGTACGAGAGCGCCCTCGAGGAGATTGCTCTGGACCGTGAAAGTGTCCGTTCGATGATCGACGTCACGCAAGAACGCCTTTCGAGCATGGAGAGGAGCATCGCAAAGTATCGCAGCGCCGGTTACGACACGGCGGCGCTCGAGGCGGCGAAGAATGCCCAAGCGCGGGACATTGCAAATCTGAGAGCCATTGAGGACGCCATGGTCGCGATGATCGCCGGCGCTCCGGATGACATCGTGAAGCCGGCGGTATGAAGCGCACGTTCCTCCCGACCGCGGTTGTGGCGACGCTGCTGTCGGCCTGTGTCACATCGCCGCAGGGAGACCCGTGTGCCGGCGCCGATCGCGAGGTCGATCTCTTCGTGCTCTTCGACAACACGCTCCAGGGCTACTACGACGCCTGTCTCGATGAGCTGCGCGACGATCTCGACCGGGCCCGGCTCCGTGCGCGCGTCCTCGAGGGCGAGGCGGCGCGTCTCGATGCCGAGGCCGTAGTCCTCGAAGGAGAGCGTGCCCAAGCGGCATTGCGTCTTGCCGAACTCAATTCCAGGCAGGCGCGGACACTGCAGAGACTCCAGGATGCCAGGGAAGCCCGGGCTGTCGATGAAGCGGAGTTGCGTGAAGTTCTTCGGCGCGAACGGGAGCTCGCCCGGGAACTCGAATCGCTCGATGTGGAGAGTGGCGTCGACAGTGCCGAGGCCGGGCGTCTCGAACAGGAGCAGGACGAACTTCTCCGGCGCATCGAAGTGCTTCTGGGTGGAGAATAGAAGGGTGCCGCCCGGCAGCGTCAAGGGGATCGGGATGACCGGAAAGGTATGCGTGATCGTGGGTGCGGGCGAAGGTCTGGGACGGGCGCTTGCCGCGAGGTTCGCGAAGGAGGGATTCAGTATCGGTCTCGTGTCGCGCACCAGGAGTGGCGCGGATGCGGCGGCAGAGGGCGCCCTCACCGCGAATCCTCTGGCAAGGGTCTGTCACCGTGCAGCCGATGTTCGCCAGCCGGAGACCGTCGAGGAGGCACTTGCCGCTCTCGCCGGCGACCTCGGCGAGGTGGACGTCCTCATCTACAACGTCCGTGACCGTTTCGCGCAATGCGAGCCCCTTGCCATGACGTACGCCGAGCTCGAGGAGACCTTCCGGACCGAGGTCTTGGGCGCTTTCGCCGCCGCGCGTTCCGTGATTCCCGCCATGCGGGAGAGGGGACGCGGCACCGTGCTCTTCTCGAGCGCGACGGCGGCCCTGAGGGGATCGGCCGCCTTTCCCCTCTACGCCATCGGCAAGTTCGGACTGAGGGCGCTCTCCCAGTCCCTGGCCAGGGCCTATGCGAAGGACGGGGTGCATGTCGTCCATGTGCGGATCGACTGCGACCTCGATGTGCCGGTGATGCGGCAGATGCGGGGTGACGATAAGGATGCCCTGGCGAGCCCCGATGGCGTGGCGCTGACCTACTGGCTGGTTCACCAGCAGCCGAGGTCCGCCTGGAGCAATGAGGTCGAAGTGAGACCCTTTACCGAAACCTGGACCCTGTGAACTCAAGGAGTCGGATGCCATGAACCCCGGTCAATGCCTCTGCGGCGCGGCCTCCTGGGATCTCGTTGGGCAGCCTTTCCAGGCCTTCAACTGCCACTGCAAGCTGTGCCGCAAGGCCCACGGCACCGCCTTTGGCACATACTGGTTTGTCGAGCCTGACCAGATCCGCTGGAGGGGGGACACGGAGTCGGTCGTCGGCTACCGGTCCTCCGAGATCCTGACTCGCACATTCTGCGGAATCTGCGGGTCGGTGACCCCGTACTCCGGCGACACCCACGGCACGTTTGTCGCACCCGGCGGCTGCCACGATCGCGGGCGCATATCGGACTGCAACATCTTCATCCCCCACGGCGCGCCGTGGTTCGAGGTGACGGGCGATCTTCCTCGGCATCGCGACTATCCGGTCGAGACCGGCTACGTCAGTATCGAGGAGGAGCCGCTGGAGGAAGCTCCCGAGGGAGTCGTGCGGGGCCTTTGCATGTGCAGGGCCATAGAGTTTCACGTGACAGGCCCCTTCGAGGATGCCTATAACTGCCACTGCAGCCGCTGTCGGCGGGCGCGTGCCGCCGCACACGCATCGAACGGTCGCGTGCCGTTGTCGAGCATGCGCTACGTTCGGGGGGAGGAGCACCTGAAGAGCTATCATCTTCCGGGCTCGCGCTGTTTCACCCAGGTGTTCTGCGAGATATGCGGATCGAAGATGCCGCGTATCGACAAGGAAGGCAGATTTGCCGTCGTTCCCCTCGGTATCCTCGAGGAGGATCCGGGAATCCGGCCGCGCGCCCACTTCTACCAGGCGTTCATGGCGCAGTGGCATGAGATCACCGATGACCTGCCGGTCTTCCCCGGGGCGCCGGAATCCTCCGGTGGCGGTCCTCGGCGATGACGTCTCCTCATTTCGGCAGCGACAACGCCTCCGGGGCGGCGCCCGAGATCCTCGAGGCCCTGGCGCGATGCAACGAGGGCGGCGCCGCCTCCTATGGCGCGGATGCGATCTCGAGGGACCTCGACAGGCGTTTTTCGGAGATCTTCGAGACGGACGTGTCGGTGATGCCGGTGGGAACCGGATCGATCGCCAACGAACTCGCCCTTGCCCTGGTGTCGCCTCCGTGGGGCGCCATCTACTGCTCGAGCGAAGCGCACATCGTGGTGGACGAGGCCAACGGCCCGGAGTTCTTCACCGGCGGCGCCAAGCTCGTCGACCTCGAGGTCGATCATGGCCGACTGTCGGCGCAGTCCGTCGACGAGGCCGCCTCGGCGTTCGACCCCGACGATGTGCACCATCCCAGGCCCTCGGTGCTTTCTGCCACCCAGGCGAGCGAATGCGGCACGCTCTATGCGCCCGCCGACCTCGAGGCCCTCGGCCGTGTCGCCGGCAAGCACGGACTGGCCTTCCACATGGACGGCGCGAGATTTGCCAACGCCGTCGCCGCCCTGAGGTGCAGCCCCGCCGACATCACCTGGAGGGCCGGTGTCGACATCCTCTCGTTCGGCGCCACCAAGAACGGCTGCATGGCGGCGGAGGCCGTCGTCCTCTTCGGCAGGCTGCGGGAGGATCTGCCGACCCTGCGGCGCTTGCACAAGCGGGCGGGCCAGCTCTACAGCAAGATGCGCTTCTTCTCCGCCCAGCTCGAGGCCTATCTCGACAACGGCAACTGGCTGCGCTGGGCCGGTCACGCGAACGCCCAGGCCCGGCGCCTCGCCGAGGGCCTCGCCCCGGTCGAGGGTGTCACCCTCGTCCATCCCGTCGAGGTCAACGAAGTGTTCCTGTCGATGCCCCTTGCCCTCTTCGAGCGCCTGCAGGCCACAGGCTTCGGCTTCTATCCCATCCAGCCGCAATCCGGCACGACCGGCACTGTCCGTCTCGTCACCTCCTTCAACACGAAGCCCGAAGACATCGACCGCCTCGTCGATGCCGCCGTTGAATCTCGCTGACGGCGCCGGCAAACACGCCGCCGTTGCCGAGAAGGTTCGCCCCCGGCATTCCGGCGGTGAAGCAGTTCACAAGATGTTCACCGGGCCACCTTTACCCCGCCCTTCCTGCCCAGGCCATACCCGACCCTGAAGACATCTGGGATGTTGACCCGGCCATCGCGCAGACGGAGAAACACACCCAACGACTCAAGGTCCAAACGAACGCCGTTGGCACCTTCTTCAATATGCCGGGGAGGCAGCTTCACTGCATCTTGGTCGATGTCTTCGGTCAGACGACCGAGAACGTGGTGTTCTTTCCAGCGCTCGTTTATCTCATCGAACTTGCAAGGAACTGTCATTCCGTCAAGGGGCCCCAGAACCCGATCCACCCATGGGTAATCTTCCTTGAGTTCCCTCACCCTCGTTTTCGACGCCTCCTGGACGCCACGCTTGATACTGTCGAAATGCAGAGCGTGTTCATGGTCCGGATATCGCTCCGCAGTATCCGAAGCGGCCGTCCGCAGTGCTTGGAGAAACGAACGAGGACTTACCCTCCCCTCGGTATCGCCCAGATGGTTCGGGATCCAGGTGTAAGGGAACCCTCTTCTGCGATTGCGTCCCATGTACGGTCCGGAGATGCAGTGAAACCTTCCTCTTTGAACATCACTCTTCGAAATCAGAAGCCGCGACACCGGAAACAGTCGTGTGTCCTTGAGTTCAACCGTCTCCCAACTCTCGTCAGAAAGAAATTTTCGGAACTCCTCTCCGTGCTGTCCATTGACGAGACTGTGCCAGAGCAGGCCGTACAGCTCGGGAGCCGGCCAACTCAATTCAACCGCGGAAGAAAGGACTTTCGATGCGTCCGGGAAGTCAGCTATCTGCGATTCGTCGTTCTGATCGGATCGCAGGAACATTTTGACACGAAGTCGTTGGTATGACCGCATGTCGAGCGCCGTCTGCATAAGGCCGCGAATCAGCCGATACATGTCCTTCCAGTTGTCGGAACAGCGATCCAGTGCATCGAAGAGCAGCAGAAGATAAACGTTCCCTTGAGAGAATTCACGATCACGCTCCTGAAAAAGGCTGGCGATCTCCTCTGGGTTGCTATCTACATAGGTCGCGCGATCCTGCCATGTCTCTGTTCGCCGGATCGGATGGTGATGCTCTGCAACTTGCCAAGCCTGAACGGCCCGCCAGATGGTTCTTGGCTCGAAGTTGGTGCTTAACAGGTTCTTGAGCACATCCTTGTCCGGATACTGATGCGGTTCAGGTCTAACGCCAAACCCCGTGCGCACCTCAGTGCGTTCGCTTAACGTCGACTGTCTGGTTGTCTGCTCGATCAACTGGCGGATGGCGGGGTTCTGAATCGCCTCCCACCAAAAAGTCTTTCCGGCACCGCGCATGCCGGTGACCAGCATACTGTCGGGGTCCAGCGCCTTCAGGTGAGAAGGCGGCAGGTACACCTGCTCCGGAGCGGGTCCCTCCTCTCCATGTTGGCTCCCCTCCGGCAGAAGGGCGAGCGCATCGCGCGCGTTTTGAGTGTCGAGCGTACTGGTCACATCGTGTCCCCGGCGCCGCCAGTATAGACACGTTTGTCAAAGGACTCCAGAAACTTCCCATAGGCCGACTTCACGGTTTCCTCATCCATCTCCCGCAGCGACGTGCCGGCGGCGAGACCGAGCGTCCAACCAATCTCCATCGGGCTGTGTGGCGCGTCTTCCTCGTACAGGTCGAAAGAAAAAGCGTCGCCGGGATTTTCCACTACTTCCACTGCGTCGTACAAGTGGTCCCGAAACAGGTCCCATGCCTGCGGCCGGAACCGTTCCATGTATGCCTCTCTGTCGGGTGCGGGAGTCAATGCCGATACGACCGAAAGACGCTCTCTGATGTGCCGCGCCAATTCACGCTGGTTCCAGTGCCGGAAAAGAATGGCGTAGTCGGTCCATGCGCTCTCGGCATCGGTGAAGAACAACAGGACCTCGGCGTCCAGATCGGTGACCGTGGCCGCCGCGATATCGTGCAGACCACTGCGACTTTCCAGCAACACGACCGTCGGCCCAAACGTTGCCTCCAGCTTGCCCAACAGGCGCTCCAGGCGTTGGGTCCAGGGCTCTCCAGCCGTGTCCATGTAAACGCGCCCGAGCTTCGCGAAGTACTCACCAGGGTCATGGCCGTGCGCGGGCGCTACACGGACATCGCCATCGAAGTCCTGCGCCCAGCCCGGAACCGCGAGCATATCCTGAACCACGCAGTCTCCTTGCCCGACCAGGTCTTCCACAAACCAGTCAGTCACGCCAAACTTCGGCCGACGCTCCGGCTCCAGCATGGCCGACGACAGGCCTGGGGATTCCAGGTCCATGTCGATCACCAGCACCCTTTCTCCCCGGCGCGCCAAATGCCATGCCAGCACCGCTGCGGTCGTGCTGCGCCCGACACCGCCCTTGACCGAGTACAACGTGATGCGGGCGGCCTTCTGGCCTCCGCTCGAACTGCCGACTGTCCACCAGTCACGTCCTGTCACAAGCCGGTCGGCCAGGAATACGCGGGGATGGATTTCTTGCGCCGTGACGGCAAGCGTTTCCAGCAAGGCGTCACCCACATACAGCACGCCATCTTCCGGAAGGTAACCGTGCGCGCCCAGAACCTCGCTGAAGGCATCAGCAAGACATTGCAACCTGCCTCGGCATTTTTCGTCTTCTTCCAAGGCTTCCGATACCGACAGGCGCACCTTGCCGGACAGGTCTCGCACCAGATACATGCTCTTAACCCCGTCAGGCACTGCTTCATCTCCGATCTCCCGGAGTACGTGCTTGATACGGTTTTCCACGTCGTCGAAGGAGATGAATCTGTCCGTCATGGCCGGCCGCTCTGGATCGCGTGTTGGACCATATCACGAATCTTCCGTGCCGCGTCGCGATGCGGTTCGACCTGTGTCCTGCCGAAATGACGTTGGTGGGCGTAGCGCTGGTCAACAGACCAGTCCTGGAAGGGCGCTCCGCCCGGAAGCTTGGACAAGTACGGAGCCGTTGTCCGTCCGTCGACGAATGATTCGAACTGCCGCCAGAGTCTGTCCACGTGCTTCCTGTATTGACCTTCAATTGGTTGCTTCTCGGTTTCAAGCACGGCCTTGAGACCGCATTCGGCGCTCAACCCGTAGAGGTGATCGGCGTTGGCCCAGCGTGGCTGCCCGAAGAGCTGCTCGGCGTCTTGCCAATGGCGCTCGTGCGCATCTGCGAAGTCATCGGACCAAGTCATGGCAGGGGTTTCAGTTGGTGGAGGTCATTCACCATGCCCGTCTCCCGTCCGCTGGCGAAACAGCTTGGCATCCGATTCGGTACACAGCGGGCAGTGTCGGCACGCTTGGGCAGCCTGGGCGCCTTGCTCCTGCCTTGGTCGGGGCGACGTGGCACCATGGGGCGGAGACGCCTTCGGTGTCCCTCGGGATAGAGACAGTGGCGACCAAGGTGGAGACGACGTGCCAGCCCTGCCTGCCGACATGCCGTAGCAAGGCGCGTGAAGTGGGCGTGGGGACGGCTGACGAATCCCGCTATGGCACACGCCGTGCGTTGCTTCATTCGGCTGGACCCGCCACAAGCGGAGTCCGAACGACGCTCGTGGCAGGTCTTTCCTTTCCGCGCAGCCACGTTCGACTCCTTGTCATCGGTAGCACGACCTGGATCACAAGCATCGCGGACCCTTCGCTCGGTCTCCATGCCATCAAACCCCACATACAGGAGCATCTGGAGAGACGCCTGAGCGACGATGTCTGCGTCGCCGAGGCCGCAAGCTGGCTTCACCAGTCAAATTGCCAGACGCATCGCCAGCAAGGAGGGGTACCGCCGTGTCAAGACCCCGCGCGCCCTGGTGGCCAAACACCTTTGATCCTATACTGAACGGTGTGGTTTCATCAAGTAGGCAAGGCCATCGGCCAGTCCGTGGGTTTTCAGCACAATCCGGGACAGTGCCGCGCGTTTGAGAAACCCTTCCCTGCCATAGAACCATCCCCGGCGAAGACGCCAGAAGGGGTCGGATGGCTTGATGATCGGTGCACTCCATATCTGGGAGCGATTCCCGTCGGCATAGGCATGGTGGGATACGACAGGCGGTCGTACACAGTACGTTCTCAGTCCATGACGCCAGTAAGCCGCAAGGGCGCGATCGATGCCAGTGCGGACCAACAGATACCGTTGGAGGAACACACTCGCAGCCTTGCGGGTGATGGTGTAGCCCTGCGTTCCGAAGTGCGACCAGCGAACGCATCCGAGTCGGTGTCCTGAGGGCAGGTTGTGGAACGGCATGAAAGGTCTGTCAGGACCGAAGTGGAGAAACACGATTTCGAAAGCGCTGGATCGGCTCTCGAGTGAATGCAGCACTGACGGCAACTCGGGTGTCAGTACCGCGTCATCCTCCAGAACGGTGATGACGTCAGGTCCATTGTCGACGAGATCCTGGAACACCTGGCGCTGGCTTATCCAGTTGGCAATTGAGCCCATCCGAATGGGCATTCCGTCGCGGTGCGACCCCTTTCGATCGATCAGGTGGTCGTATTCTTCCGGAAGATTCTTGCCATCAACGGCAGTATGCAGCTGGTAGTCGAGACCCAGTGACTCGAGGGAAGTCGTGATTCTCTGTCGGCGGTCTCGTGAACGCTCAAGATTTACGACGATGATTTTCAAGACTACATCTCCCGGCCCTTGTTCGGGGACCAGCGGGTGTGGCGCGAACTCCGGATGCCAGGCGGATCAACGCTGGCGTCCGATCGCAGGAACCGGGTACTGACAATCCCCTTCGGCTGGCGAGTTGTCAGAGGTTCGCCGAGAGAAACTCCGACATGCGCTCCCAGGATGTGCGGGCGCTCGCGACATCGTAGGCGTCGCTCACCTCGTTGAAGAAGGCGTGCTCGGCGTCGTAGCGATGGAGGTCGTATGAGACGCCGCCGGCCTTGAGGTCCTCCTCGAGGGCATCCACGGCCTCGGGCGTGCACCAGTCGTCCTGGATGGCGAAGTGGCCCTGGAACGGAATCCCGATGGCGGAGGCATCGGCGAACTCCTTGGGCGGAATACCGTAGAAACAGACGGCGACATCGCATTCGGGAACATGGACGGCCGACGCGATGGTGAGGGCCCCGCCCATGCAGAAACCCATGACCGCGACCCGGCCGCCGGACAGCGACGTCATGTGCTGCGTGGCGCCGCGAAGGTCCTGGTGCGTGGCGCCCGGAAAGTCGAGACCTTCCATCATGTGGCCTGCCTCGTCCGGATTCTGCGTGACGCGCCCCTGATAGAGATCGGGCGCAAGGGCGTTGTAGCCGTTGCGGGCGAGGCGGTCCGCAACCCCGCAGATCTGGTCGTTGAGGCCCCACCATTCCTGGATGACGATGACGCCGGGCCTGTCTCCACCGGCCTGGGCCAGGTAGCCCTGCGTGCTGCCGCCGTCGGGACGCGAAAAGCTGATCATCCGGCCCATGATCGATGTCTCCCTTGTCAATCCGATTTCCCGAACTCTGTCACACCCGGCGGCGCCCGGGCAAGCGGGTCACAGTCCCGGAGGCTCGCGGTAGCGGCCGTAGGTCTTCAGGACTGCCGTGACCTTGTCCCGGTCGAGCGCGGTCGCCCTGTGACCGTCGATCCCGACCATGTCCTCGCTCACCGAGAGAACGTTCATGATTGCCTCGTCCACAGCCTGGATGACGGCTTCGAAGAAGGGGTCGATCCTGTGGTCGGGGATGAGGGTGACGGCGAGATAGGGCGTGTCGGCTTCGAGATCCTCGGCACCGGCGGTCGAGAAGGCAAGGAAGATGTCTCCCGAACCGTGGCCGGAGACGGAGCCGCCGCGGCCGACAGCCAGCGAGACCCGGCGCGCCAGGCGCTTGAGCTGATGCGACACAAACGGCGCGTCGGTCGCGACCACGGCTATGATCGAACCGCGGTCCTCGCCATAGGGTTCGGGGCCGGGCAGGTGTTCGGCCATGGGGATGCCGGCTATCAGCAGTTGGGAGCGCAGGCCGAAGTTCGCCTGGACGAATGCCCCGACGGTGTAGGTCTCGCCCTCGTACTCCACCTGACGGGATGCGGTTCCCGATCCCCCCTTGTGTCCGTAGAGCATCATCCCGGTGCCGCCGCCCACGCTGCCTTCCTCGATTGCGCCGTCCGTGGCGGAATCGATGGCCTCGAAGACATGCTCCTTCGTGACATGGAAGCCGTTGATGTCGTTCAGCCAGCCGTCCCAGGTCTCGCCCGCGACCGGAAGCCCCCAGTCGGGACCGTCGCCGTAGGCCTCGACGTTGCGGTTCATCCACTCGATGGTGGCATCGCGGGCCATGCCGCATGAGTGGGTGTTGGTGATGGTGATCGGTCCGTCGCTGTGTCCGACCTCGTGGATCCACCAGCTTCCCGTGAGTTCGCCGTTGCCGTTGAGGCTGAAGTGGCCGGTCCAGACCGGCAGCTGGGCCCTTGTGCGGCCCCGAGGGATGATCGCGGTCACGCCCGTGCGCACGGGACCCTGGCCGACGACCAGCGGGCCGCCCGCACCGCGAATCAGCGTGCAGTAACCGACCTCGACGCCGGGAACGTCGGTGATGGCATTGTTGCCTCCCGGACGGCCGTCGAAGGGGATTCCCAGGGCGCGGGCCCTTGGCTTGCCCGCGGGCGTGGCGAGGAGCGATGAGGTCATGATTCCTCCGGCAGTGCTTCCGGACGCACCTGGAGCAGGGCGCCTCGTATGACCGGTATCACGCGCCCTCGCGGATGGGCCGCGTGGCGTGAGCGAGCCAGGCCGCCGTTTCGGCGTCGATGAGCGGAGTCAGGGTCCGGCGGACATCGGCGTGGTAGGCATCGAGCCAGTCCGCTTCCCCGTCGCTGAGATCTGCCGCCACGACAAGGCGCCTGTCGATGGGAGCCCTGGTGAGTGTGGAGAATCTGAGCATGGGCCTTTCGCCGGGCCGGTCGTCCTCCTCCACGACCACGAGATTCTCGATCCGGATCCCCCACGCGTCGCTACGGTAGTAGCCGGGCTCGTTCGAGATGATCATGCCGGGCTCGAGCCGGGTGGAGCCTCTCACGGAGATGGACTGGGGACCTTCGTGGACCCCGAGATGGCTGCCGACACCATGGCCGGTACCGTGATCGTAGTCGACGCCCAGCTGCCAGAGCGCCGCACGCGCCAGCGTGTCGATGGCGGCACCGGTGGTTCCCTTCGGAAATCTCGCGGTGGCGATCGCGATGTGGCCCTTGAGCACGGCCGTGAAGTGGCGTTTCTGTTCATCGTCGGGCTCGCCGATGGCGATCGTGCGGGTCACGTCCGTCGTGCCGTCCGGGTACTGGCCACCGGAATCGACGAGGTAGAGCGAACCCGGTTCGAAGCGCCGGTTGGTCTCGGGGCTGGAACGGTAGTGGACCAGGGCGCCGTTCGGCCCGAATCCCGAAATGGTCTCGAAACTGAATCCCCGATAGCCCTCGACCCTGCTGCGGCACTCGGCGAGCTTGTTCTCGGCGACGAGTTCGTCGACCTCGATGTTGCTGCCAGGCCGGATCGACCGGTCGAGCCACGCGAGGAAGGTGGTGAGCGCGGCGCCGTCGCGCACGTGGCAGTTTCTCATTCCCTCCACTTCGACGGCATTCTTGATCGCTTTCGGCAGGGCGCAGGGATCGGAGGCCAGCACCGCTTCGCCGCCTGCCTCCCTGATACGCCCCGAGAGCCATGATGCCCCGGTCAGCCGGTCGACGATGACACGCCGGCCGTCCGCGGACACCGTCCCGAGACCGTCCGCGAGCGCCGCAGACGGCTGGACGGTGACGCTGCCGGGCAGCCAGTCGAGCGCATCGCGCGTGAACTTCCTCGTGTCCGCATAGAGGGTGACGTCTGCGTCCCGCGTGACGACGGCAAATCCCAGGCAGACCGGCGTCCCCGGAAGGTCGCCACCCCTGATGTTGAGAAGCCAGGCGATCGACGTCGGATCGGAGAGGATGGCGGCATCGCAGTCCTGTTCGCACAGCGAAGCGGCGACTCTCGTGATCTTCGAGACGGCCGCTTCGCCGGCGAAGGCGGGACCATGGGGAAGGACGGGAGACAGGGGAGGAGGGGGCTGGTTGGTCCAGGTCGAATCAAGGGGATTGCGCGTGCATGGCACGAGTTCGCCACCGGCTTCGAGGGCGGCCTTTGCGAGGGTCTCGACATCCCGGTCGTCATGCAGCCACGGATCGTAACCCAGCCGGCCACCGGCGAGGTTCTGCGCGATCCACGTCGCGGGTGGCTCTGCGGCGAGATGATGGAAAGAGAAGTCGTCGCCGTTCACCTGGACCCGGACCTGGAGCGTGTATCGCCCGTCGACAAAGATCGCGGCCTTCTCCCGCAGCACCACCGCGACCCCCGCCGAGCCGCCGAAACCCGTCAGCCAGGCGAGACGCTCGCCTTGCAGGGGCAGCATTTCGCCCTGGTGCTCGTCCGCGTGAGGCACGACCAAGCCGTCGAGACCGGTCCTCTCGAGTTCACGCCTCAAGGCCTTCAGGCGCCATGCCGGAGCAGGTGGCGGACCGCCAAGGCCATAGTCGCGCCTTTCTGCCAGACATTCCTTGAGGGCCTCGAGTTGACCGGCAAGTTCATCTCCTGCCTTGTCGGACACCAGCCGGCGCCACATCGCCGCGTCCACGTCGTCCGGCGCCGCCAGCACGCCGGCGATGATGTCCCGCACGTCGCTGACGGACTTTCCCGTCTTCTCTGCCGCGAGAAGCTCGGCCAGTCGAAAGTCGCCCTCGTAGCGGGCTGGACCATCAACAACGGATCGGGTCATGGTGCTGTCCTGGCGTTTCTCGAGAGGATACGGGCCGTGCGGAAGTCTTGGCAACACGACGAACCGTCCGCAGGACCGCCGGAACAGCCGCACGGGACTCCTGTGGCAACCACGATACTTGTCATGACACAACGGGGCCGGTGCGGGAACATCACGTGACTTCACTCACGCCAAGGCAGAGACTGACCTGGCTGGCCCACCTGTGGAAAGCCCTGACCCGGCAGCACCACAGGAAAGTGTCGCGGCGGTTTCGCGGCCACATTCCGGCGGAAGGCGTCGTGATGGATGTCGGCGCCCACGCCGGACAGTTCACCAAACTCTTCTCCGCAATGGTTCCGGGAGGTCACGTCCACGCCTTCGAACCGGGGGGCTACGCCCTCTCGCTGCTGCGGCGCGTGGTCCGGCTCAAGAGACTGACGAACGTCACCGTCCACCCCTTCGGACTGGGCGATGTTCCGGGAACCCGTGAACTCCATGTGCCGCTGAAGGACTCGGGCAGCGTCGGGTTCGGATTGAGCTACATCGGCGAACAAGAGACGGATGCGCGTCCCGCGATCGCGGAAACGGTCGAAATCAGGTCACTTGACGAGGTCGTGCGGACGCACGCGATCGCGAGGACGGACTTTGTCAAGCTGGACATCGAGGGGTACGAACTGCGGATGCTGACGGGCGCCAGGGAGACACTCGAGCGGTTTCAACCGGCGATCTTCGTCGAAATGGTGGACGGGCATCTTGCCCGCTGCGGCGACAGCGCAAGGGGTCTCGCGGAGTTCCTGCGCGACAGGGGATACGATCCGGTCGTGGGATGGGAGGCTTTCCGGCCTCACGGTGACCAACTGTTCATCGGGGCCTCCTTCCGTGGCCGGGCCTGATCCGCGCGCCACGCCGTCGGGCGATGATGGCCATGGATCGCACGGTCGCGATCCGGCCCCGCAACAGCGCAAGGCGGACAGGGAAGTGCTCGCCGGCGCCGTGGAGCGCGTCACCTTTCACAATGAAGAGAGCGGATTTTGCGTCCTGCGGGTACGGGTGCGCGGCATGCGGGAGCTGGCCACCATCGTCGGCAGGGCCGCTTCCGTGTCGCCGGGCGAATGGCTGACCGCCGAAGGGTCCTGGGAGAACGACAGGAGTTTCGGCCGGCAGTTTCGCGCCCGCTACATGAAGATCTCCGCCCCGACGTCCACCGAAGGCATCGAGAAGTACTTCTCCTCGGGCATGGTGAGGGGGATCGGCGCCGCCTTTGCCCGAAAGCTGGTTCGCGCCTTCGGCGACAGGATGTTCGATGTCATCGAGATGGAGCCCGAGCGTCTTCGGGATGTTCCCGGCATCGGTCCGAAACGCGCCGAGAGCATCGTCAGCGCCTGGGCGGAACAGAAGGCTGTGCGGGAAATCATGATCTTTCTCCACAGCCACGGTGTCGGCACCGCGCGGGCGATCCGCATTCACAGGACCTACGGTGCGGAAGCCTTGCGCATCATGTCGGAGAACCCCTACCGCCTTGCCCATGACATCTGGGGCATCGGCTTCAGGACTGCCGACACGATTGCCGCCAGGCTGGGCATCGAGCCTCACGCCATGGTGAGGGTGCGTGCGGGAGTTGCCTACGGGCTATCGGTGGCGGCAGGAGAGGGCCACTGCGGTCTCCCGCTCGCGGAACTGACGACGCTGACAGCGGAACTTCTCGAGGTGCCGGATGTCCTTGTCAGCGAAGCGCTCGAACTGGAACTGACCGAGGGGAAGGTGATCGCCGACAGGGTCCGGGAGACGGACCTCGTCTTCCATGCGGGCCTCTACCATGCCGAGGCCGCCATCGCCCGGAATCTCCGGAACCTCCTCGGCCATCGCCTGCCCTGGCCCGCCATCGATGCCGACAAGGCCATCCCGTGGATAGAGCGGCGCATCGGCCTCCAACTCGCCGACAGCCAGAAGAGGGCCGTGCGAAAGACCCTTGCGTCGAAGGTGATGGTGATCACCGGGGGACCGGGCGTCGGCAAGACCACGATCGTCAACGCCATTCTGGGCATCCTCTCGGCCAAGGGAACGGGGATCCTTCTGGCGGCGCCCACCGGAAGGGCTGCCAAGCGCATGCAGGAGGCAACCGGCATGGAGGCGAAGACCATTCATCGCCTCCTCGAGGTCGATCCGAGGAACGGCGGTTTCAGGCGCAACGGCGACAACCCTCTCGAATGCGATCTTCTTGTCGTCGACGAGGTGTCCATGGTCGACGTGCCGCTGATGCATGCGCTTCTCCTGGCGCTGCCCCGCGAGGCCGCACTTCTCGTGGTGGGCGATGTCGATCAGCTGCCGTCGGTCGGTCCGGGCCAGGTCCTTGCCGACATGATCGCAAGCGGGGCCGTTCCCGTGACAAGGCTCACGGAAGTTTTCCGCCAGGCGTCGAGGAGCCGCATCGTGGTCGCGGCCCACGAGGTCAACCAGGGAAGGATGCCCGATCTTTCCCGCCCTGCAGGGGAGAGCGACTTCTATTTCGTTCCCGCGGGCGATCCCGACACGGCCGTCACACGCATCAGGGAGCTTGTCCGCAGCCGCATCCCCGATCGCTTCGGTGTGGATCCGGTCCGCGACATTCAGGTTCTCTGCCCGATGAACCGTGGCGCCGTCGGCGCCACGTCGCTGAACGTCGAGCTTCAGAACGTTCTCAATCCCTCGACACGCCGCATCGAACAGTTCGGCAGGAGTTACGCCGTCGGCGACAAGGTCATGCAGATCGAGAACGACTACGACAGGGAGGTCTACAACGGCGATATCGGATTCATCGACGGGCTCGATCCCGAGGACAACACCCTCACCGTCATCTTCGACGGGCGCCAGGTGGAGTACGGTCCGGCGGATCTCGATACCCTCGTTCCCGCCTACGCCACGACGATTCACAAGAGTCAGGGCTCCGAGTACCCGGTCGTCGTCATCCCCTTCCTCACCCAGCACTACGCCATGCTTCGCCGCAATCTCCTCTACACGGGCGTCACCCGCGGCCGCAGGCTCGTTGTCCTCGTGGGTCAGCACAAGGCCATCGCCATCGCCGTCCAGGGGTTTTCCGACAACACACGCTGGACAAGACTTGGCTGCATCATCGAGACGCGAATCTCCAGCACCGGGTGACGGCAGTCGAGCAGCGCATGCAAGCCGATTGAACATGCGCCGGTTGCAAGAGTGCCGTTCGATCCTGACGCAGACCGCCTGCCGGCACTCGGAGTCGTTGGCGGCCGGGTACCCGGGCGTCTCCACCACATCGACCTTGGGGACGAACTCGGCGCCATCGCAAACAGTTGACGGTTGACAGATTCCGTCTCACACTCATGATCAAGTCAGACAGAACTAACTATTCTGGTGAGAGTAGAGGCGATGGCTTCGGCACACGATCGGCTCGTTCGGGATGCCGCCGCGCGCGGCAAGTACTCTGCGCTGTATCGCCACCTGACAGCGATGGCCGGTTCGGACTGGCAGGTGTCATTTGCGGAGTTGGAGGCCATTATCGGCTTCGTGTTGCCGGATTCCGCTCGACTCTACCGTCCCTGGTGGTCGAACCAGAAGCGCGGCACAGGGCACAGTCACGCGCTGGCCTGGCAGGCGGCTGGATGGAAGACGCGTGCCGTGGATCTCGAATCGGAAACCCTGGTGTTCGAACGCGTGGGAGATCCGCCGAAGCGTGGCGAGACTGTGCCGTCAGGAAGAAAGTTCGACCTCGACCAGGTGTGGCCTGCGATCCCCGGCGGTTCCTGGCCACCAGGGTTTGTGGTCAGCCGGGAGCAGATTTACGACGAGTACGGGCGTCTGACCGGTGGCCCGCAGGGGCAAGCCGAACCGAACGAGTAAACCACCGGATGTTCGTCGACACGAATGTTCTTGTCCGGGCGCGCTTCGAAGCGGCTCCCGGACATTCGCTCGCACGCCGGCGGATGCGGCAGGCCGGCATGAGCGGAGAGGCGCTTCGCATCAGCCGGCAGGTTCTTCGGGAGTATCTGGCAACGGTCACCCGTCCACAGGTGTGGTCGCCGCCGATTGCCACGGGCGCGGCCCTGGCCCATGTCGACGCTCTCAGGGCGGCATTCGAGATTCTGGAGGATGGCCCGGGAGTGACCGAGATGCTGATGAAGCTGTGCGGCGATGTGCCTGTCGCGGGACGGCAGATCCATGACGCGAACATTGCGGCCACCATGCTGGCTCATGGCGAGCGGAGATTGCTGACGTTCAACCCGGCTGATTTCCGCCGCTACGGTGAGCGCATCGAATTGATCGACATGGAAACGGCCCCATGAGCCGGAAAGACAAGGCCGACCCGGCGACTGCTGCCGGGCTGCGGGTTCACGAGGATCCGGAACGCTGCGTGCCGGCCTCGGTCCCTGCCAACGGCCTCGTAACGGCGGAGGGCGGCCTCCTGGATACCGAGAGCCGTTTCGGGAGACATGCGCCCGGAGTCATGAGGGAGAGGCTCCATCGCTTCATGAACGCGGTCTACAAGGGAGGATGGCTGGGCAGGCGCGCGTTCGGGAGGATGCGGTGGGTCGAGAAGAGGCTGGTCGGGGAGATCTCGGACGTGGTCCGCTACGGTCTGCGCTGGAGGCTCTATCCCTGGGGCAACGTATCCGAATCCCGGCTTCTCCTGCGTCCGGATTCCTTCGAACCGCGGGAAGTCGCGACCGTTCTCGGCGCCGTGGAACCCGGGTTCGTCTTTGTCGATATCGGAGCGAACTGCGGGTTCTACTCCCTTCGCGTCGCCGCGCGCGGGGGCAGGGTTGTCGCTGTCGAGCCGCATCCGGTGATGCGGGGGCGACTGGAGTACAACGTTGCCGTCAATGACGTGGCGCGGCCGAGTATCCATGGATGTGTCGTGGGCGACCGGGTCGGTGCTGCGTTGATGATGGAGGGCGCGCGCAATCTCGGCAGTTCGCGCATCTCGGAAGGTGGATCGCTGGACGTGGAAATGAGGCCCCTGATGGATATCGTGGCGGAGGAACGGCTCGAGAAGATCGATGCCATCAAGGTGGATGTGGAAGGTTTCGAGGACAGGGTGCTCGGGCCGTTCCTGGAGGAGGCTCCCGGTCATCTTCTTCCCCGCCTGATCGTTGCCGAGCATTCCTGGAAAGAGAACTGGGAACGCGACTGGATGACGACGGCGGGCGGCAGGGGTTATCGGGAAGTGGAGCGCACACCGAACAGAAATGTCATCCTCGAGAGGTCATGACATCGTGCGCAAACTGACCGCCGTCGTCGTCGCGCACAACGAGGAAGACAACCTCGAGGCCTGCCTTTCGACACTGGGCTTCTGCGATGCCATTGTTGTCGTGCTGGACCGTTGTACGGACCGCTCCGAAGAGATTGCGCGGCGCTTCACCGGCCATGTGGTGGTGGGGGCATGGGAGGGTCCCGAGGGACCGCGGCGTCACGCCGGCATCGATCGCGTCGAGGAGGGGTGGGTGCTTGAGGTCGATGCGGACGAGCGGGTCACACCTGCCCTGGCGGAAGAGATCAGGCGGGTGCTCGTCGGTGCGACGATGCCTGCCCACTATCTCGTGCCCTTCGACAACCACGTGGGATCCAGGCTGGTGAGGCATGGATGGGGCGCCTACATCGGAGTGTCCGCAAAAGCGGTGCTGTTCAGTGCCGGAACGAAGCGGTGGGGGGGGGCAAAGGGTCCATCCGAGCGTGCAGATGGAGGGGGAACGGCGCTTCCTGAAGGAACGGATGGTGCACTACGTGGACAGGGACATCTCGGACATGCTGGCAAGGCTCGACAGGTACTCGACGGCGCATGCGCTGGACCTGCGGGAGACAGGAGAGACCGGGACGCTTGCGCGCAATGTTCTCAGGGTCTTCAGCCGCTTCTACAAGTGCTACGCGCGCCGGGGCGGCTGGAGGGAGGGGCACTGGGGCTTCCTCATAGCCCTGTTTGCGGGTCTCTACCCCCTGTTGTCCTATCTCAAGGCGAGACTCGAGGACGAACGAGCGTGAGCGTCGTCCAGCCGTCGATGGCGAGGGTGCGATGGAGCCCGAATCCCCGGAGGCGGTAGGCCTCGAGGACATGCCGCGCATCGGTTTCGAGGAAGCCGGAGAGGATGACCGTCTCGGCGGTGACGCGGGGCGCCATGGCGACGAGGGGCCGGCACAGGATGTTGGCGACGACGAGATCGTGGATATCGGGTCGAACGGCGCCGAAACCCTCGCCCTGGACGAGACGGATCCTCGCGGCGAGACCGTTGGCACGGATCTGCCGGCGGGCGAAGGCGACCGCGAGGGGATCGTTGTCGACGGCGAGGACCCCGCAGTCCCACAGGCGGGCCGCGGCGATCGAGAGGATGGCGGAACCGCAGCCCATGTCGACGACGCTTCGCGGAGCGGCTTCGAGTGCGGCGAGTGATTCGAGGCACCCCCTGGTGCTGGCATGTTCGCCGGTGCCGAAACCGGCGCCGGCCTCCATGCGGACGGGGAGCAGGTCTGCCGGAGCGGGGTGTCCACCGGGAAGAACGACGAAGGGACCGATGCGAAGGGGCGTGAACGAGCCCCGGTTGTCGGCAAGCCAGTCCTTCCGTTCGAGGCGGGTGACGATGCCGGCGCGGGGGGCGATCATGCGGCGCGCCTCCTCGGCCTCCCGGCGGCTCGCGAAGAGGGCCTGGAGGCTGGTGCCGAAGACCGAGAGGGCCAGCGGTTCGAGTCCTTCGGGAAGGTCGTCCCCGGTGATTTCGGCCTCGAGCTGCCACATCAGGCGCGCCTGACGAAGGAGGCCATCACCTTCTTGTCGCCGGCCTTGTCGAAGGCGATGTCGAGCTTCTCGCCGTCGGCGGTCCTCACATGGCCGTAGCCGAACTTCTCGTGAAACACCCGTGCGCCGGGACCCGGCGGAGAGTCGCCGTGATCGGTCTGCGTGACGATGCGGGGAGGCCCTGAGCGGTCCGCAAGCCGGTGGCGGCGCTCGACGGCACCCGCCACGGCAGCCATGTCGCGGTACCCGATGAGGGGGGACTCGTCCCTGGCGACGTGTTCGGCGGGCAGTTCGTCCACGAATCTCGAGGGAATGTTGAAGACGGTGCGGCCGTGAAGGCGGCGGCAGGCGGCAAACAGCACGGCGACGCGCCTGCGGGCGCGCGTCAGCCCGACATAGGCGAGGCGCCGCTCCTCCTCCAGGGCCTTGGACCCGCTTTCCTCGAGGGAGCGCTGGTGGGGGAAGATCCCCTCTTCCCAGCCCGGCAGCACGACGGTGTCGAACTCGAGGCCCTTGGCGCTGTGGAGCGTCATGACGCTCACCATGTCATCCGTGGCGTTCTCTTCGCCGTCCATGACGAGGCTCACGTGGTCGAGAAACTCCCCGAGCGTCTCGAAGTCGGCCAGGGCGACGACGAGTTCCTTCAGGTTCTCGAGTCTCCCCGGGGCGTGGATGGACTTGTCCTTCTGCCACATGTCTGTGTAGCCCGATTCGTCGAGCACCATGGCGGCGAGATCCGACGGCGGCACGCGGCTCGCCTCGGCCCGCCAGCGCTCGATCGATTCGAGGAAGATGCGCAACTGGCGGCGGCGGGCGGCCGGCAGCATGTTCTGCGCCACGGCCTCCCTGGAGGCGCCCAGGAGACCGGTCCCCAGCGAGCGGGCGAGGTCGTGAAGGGACTGGAGGGACTTTGCGCCCATGCCGCGCCTGGGAAGATTGATGATCCGCTCGAAGGCGAGGTCGTCGGCATCCTGGCGAACGAGGCGAAGGTAGGCGCAGGCATCGCGTATCTCGCGGCGCTCGTAGAATCTCAGGCCGCCGACGATGCGGTAGGGAACGCCGATGGTCAGGAAGCGCTCCTCGAAACTGCGGGTCTGGTGGCCGGCGCGCACCAGCACCGCCATCTCGTTGAGCGCATGCCCGTCCCGCTGCAGGTCCTCGACCATGGCGCCCACGGCCCGCGCCTCCTCCTCGTCGTTCCACACGCCGACGACCTGGATGGGATCTCCGTCGCCTGCGGCCTCCCCGGAGGGAGTCCACAGCGTCTTTCCCAGGCGCCCCCGGTTGTGGGCGATAAGCGCCGAGGCCGACGCCAGGATCCTCGGCGTCGAACGGTAGTTGCGCTCGAGACGAATGACCGTGGCGCCGGGAAAGTCGTCCTCGAACTTGAGGATGTTGCCGACCTCCGCGCCCCGCCAGCCGTAGATCGACTGGTCGTCGTCGCCGACGCAGCAGATGTTGCCGGAACCCCGGGCGAGCAGCCTCAGCCACAGGTACTGGATCGCGTTGGTGTCCTGATACTCGTCGACGAGAATGTAGCGGAAGCGCCGGTGGTAGTCCTCGAGCACATCCTCTTGATCGAGCATGATCAGGTAGGGCTTGAGAAGGAGATCGCCGAAATCGGCGGCGTTGAGGGCTTCCAGCCTCTCCTGGTAGTCGCGGTAGAGGCGTGCGCCGCGGCCGTGGGCGAAGGCTGCGGCTTCGCCGGGAGGGAGCCTGTCGGGAGACCACCCCTTGTCCTTCCAGCGCTGCACGAGGACGGCGAGCGCGCGCGGCGGCCAGCGTCTCTCGTCGATGTCGGCCGCACGGATGATGTCGCGGGCCAGACGCACCTGGTCGTCGGTGTCGATGATGGTGAAGTCCTGTCCGAGACCGCCGAACTCGGCATGGCGCCGCAGCATGCGCGCGCCGATCCGGTGGAACGTGCCGATCCACAGTCCGGACGTGGATTGCCCCAGGTGTCCGGCGACCCGGTCCTGCATCTCCCGCGCCGCCTTGTTGGTGAACGTCACCGCGAGGATCTGGCCCGGAAAGGCCTTCCGGGTCTCGATGAGCCGGGCGAGGCGCACGGTCAGCACGCGGGTCTTGCCGGTGCCGGCCCCGGCAAGCACGAGCACGGGCCCGTCGAGGGCTTCCGCTGCCTCTCGCTGCCGGGTGTTGAGCGTCGACAGCAGCGCCGGTGGCTCCACAGCGGTCTCTTGCATGGCGACCGGTTTTCTAGCACACATGGCGGCGATGGCGACCATGAGCATGTGGACAGGATCGGTTCTCCCGCCGGCCGGCAGGCGTGCCATGGAGTTGCCATGACCGTGTGCATCATCACCGGGGCGAGGCGCCTGATTCAGGATCGGCCCGGACCGCGCCACCTGGCTCCGGGATGGGGAGAGTAGGGGTTTGCGCACGCTCGTCCTGACAGTCGCCGGTCTTGTCCTGGTGGCGCTCGCCGCCGCCGCCGTCTGGCTCCTGACACTCGATCTCGAAAGGTACCGGGCCGAGATCGAAAACCAGCTCGAGGTGCTGACCGGCCGTAGCGTCGCCGTCTCGGGCGGCATGCGCCTGACCCTCCTGCCCGACCTCACGATCGCCCTCGCCGACGTTACCGTCGGCACCAGGGGGCAGTCCTGGCTGCGCCTGCCCGAGGTCCGCGCGGTGGTCTCGCCGGCCTCGGTGCTGACTCTCGATCTTGCCATCGACAGGATCAGGATCGTCGATCCGACGATCGCCGTCGGCGGCGACGGGACGGCAGGCTCGTGGAGCGGCGGCGCCGGGGACACGGCGGCGCCGCTCGCCGTGCGCGTCGATTCTCTCGAAATCGTGAACGGCACGCTCGTCTGGTACGGCGGACCCTTCGGTGATCAGGCCATCGACAGGTTCGATCTCATCATCGAGGCCAAGGGACCCGACGGCCCCTTCGAGATGGACGGCAGTTTTCGAAAGGGGGACGGCGCATGGCGGGTCAACGGCGCGATCGGCCGGCTGTCCCGTCCCGATCTTGCCGCCAGCGTGACCGCGAAGACGCGGAACGGCTCCGTCCTGAGAGCGTCGGGGACCGTCAGGGACTGGCGTGAGGACGCCCGCTTCCAGGGAACGTTCGGCGTCGAGTTCCCCCGCCTCGACCTCCTGCCGGGTATCGGCGCAGCGGACGAACTCGCGTCCCTGCCGGTGTCTTTCGATGCCGTGGTGGACCTCTCCGGGACGTCCGCGCTCCTGGACGACATCGCCGTGGCGCTGGGTGACTCCTCCGTGATCGGGGATGTCGAGATAACCCCCGGCCGTCTCGCGGGCACCGCCACCGCCAGCCGGCTCGACCTCGATCGCCTGGTGCCCGCGATCATGGCCGCAGGCGATTCCCTGGCGGGAGAAGCCTGGCTGCGCGACCGCGAAATCGCCGTCGATCTCTCGGTCGATCACGCGCTCTTCCGGGGAGAGACGGTCAGGCAGTTCGTCATGGAGGCCCGGGCCGCCGCCGACAGGGTGACGATCGGCAGGGCGGCGGCGGTGGTTCCCGGCAACACGGGCATCTCGCTTGCCGGGGAACTCCTCCTCGACGGCGGGGTGCCCGTCTTTCGCGGACCCGTCACCATGGAGTCGAGCGATGTGCGGACAACGCTCGCATGGCTTGGTCTCGATACCGGCTCCGTGCCGAGGGACCGGCTCCGCCGGGCACGGTTCACGGCCGACTGGCAGGCCACGCCGGAGACCATCGTTCTTTCCGCGATGGATCTCACCCTCGATTCGATGCACGTGACGGGGCGTGTCATCTCGAGCCTTGCCGCAAGGCCGAGGGTTGTCACCGACCTCGTGATCGACGAACTCGTGCTCGATGCCTATCGGCCCGCTGCCGGCTTCGACGGCACCTGGACGGGTCTGGATCTCGATGTCAGGAGCGAGATCGGGACACTGGTCCATGACGGTCTCGTTGCCAGCAATGTCATCGTCGACGGGTCCCTCGACGGCGGCGAGATCGAGGTCAGGAAGTTCGAAGCCGGGAATGTTGCCGGCGCGGCGGTCTCGATGACCGGCGCCATCGAGCCGGCAAGCGGGACCTTCTCGCTGGACTACGAAGTCTCGACAAGGGATGCCGGCCGGCTGGTCCGCGAAGCGGGCCTCGAGCCGCCGTTCGATCTGCGCCCCTTCGGCGAGACAGCCCTGACCGGGTCCCTGCGCGGCACGCCGTCCGGAATCGATGTCGGCGGCGCGTTGCGGACCCGGGTCGCGAGTATCGTCCTTGACGGCATGTTGACCGGGCGTCGCGAAGATCCGTCGTTCGACGGGACGATTGCCGTGACGGGCGAGGATGTCGCGCTCGCCGGTGCGGCCCTGGGTCTGACCATGCCGGGCGGGCAGGGGATGGCCTTTTCGGCGAGCGCCGACATCCTGGGCACGCGACAGGATGCCGGGTTCGCCCTTGAGGCCGCCGTGTCGGGGATGACGCTCGCGGGCAACGGCTCGATCCAGGGAGACCGCCTTGCCGGCGGCACCTTCACCCTCAGACACGAGGATCTCGCCGGTCTCGCCGAGGATCTGGGCCTTTCGAACCACGCCGGGCTCGATGGAGCGCTCGACATCGCCGTCGAGGTGAGCGGCACGGTCGACGCGTGGAACGCGTCGCTTTCCCGGGCGCATATCGGTCCGTCCTCTTTGAGGGGCAGCATCGCCTATGCCCCGGCCGGCGGGCGGCCGCTTGCCGCCATCCGCCTCGAGGGAGAAACGGTTGTCGCCGATGCCCTGGCCGGACTGCTGCTGGACTCCGAAAACGGGATTCCGGCGCACGGCAACGGCGACCTGCCGCTCGGCATTCTCGATCGGGTGGACGGCCGCCTCGAACTCGCGGCGGACCGTCTCCATGTCGGCCCCGCGACGATCGAGGACGCGGTCGTCGAGGTGGCGTCCGGCGGCGGTGTTCTCGAACTGGGGGTGCCGTCCGGTGAACTCTTCGGTGGGCAGGTACGGGCCCGGGCAACGGTCCGCACCGGTGTTCCCCTCGAGACGGAGTTCGACATCGCCCTTGCCAACGGCGATCTCGAATCGATGATGCGGGCCGTTACCGGCGGCCAAGGGCTCTCCGGCCGCCTTCACCTGGGCGTAAGGGGGAGGACCGCGGGCCTGGACGGGGCCGATCTTCTCGGCAACCTCGAGGGCGAGGGATCATGGTCCGTGAGGCGCGGCGCGGTCCGGGGCCTCGATTTCCAGGCGATCACGCCGCTCCTTGCCTCCCCGGCAGGCGGGGCTGCGGTCGCGGACCGGCTTGCCGAAGCCACCAGCAGCGGCACGACCGGAATCGTGGCGGCGGACGGGGCCTTCGTCATCGACAGCGGCGTCGTCCGCTCCGACAACCTCTCTGTCATCTTCAACGGCGCCGAGGCCGATCTCGATCTCGATGCCGACCTTTCCCGGTGGTGGCTGGACCTTGCCGGTTCGGTGCTGCTCACCGGCAGGCCCGGTCTCCCGGTCATCGCCCTTGCGGTGAACGGGCCGATCGACGGGGCGGACGTCGTCGTCGATACCCGCCTGCTGGAGGATCACCTCGTCACGGCAGCGGTGCCGGAACCCGTGGCCGTCGAGACGGCGCCGGAGGTGGCGGAACCGGAACCGGAAAGTGCCGGGACCGCGGCCGTTCCGGAAATCGGGGACGAGCCGTCCGTGCTCCCCATTCTCGCGGGCGGCGGCGACGCGGCGGCCGACCCGGTGGCGGACGAGGAGGATGTCCTTCCCTCCTCGGGCGGGCTTCTCGACATGCTGTCGGGCGGCGGCGATGCGCAGGAGGAAGGAAACCACGGCAGCATTCTGCGCGTGCTGCAGGACCCCTAGAGGAGATTCGGGAGCGAGGAGATTCAGGGGTTGCGCGGGGATCGTTTGCGAGTGATAGTGATATTCATTCGCAATAATCAGTGGAGACCTGGAATGATCCCGAGACACCTGTTTGCGTCGCTGGCCGCTGCGGCCCTGCTGGCGACCTCTGCCCCTGCGTTCGCCGGGGACGAGGTCAATCTCTACACGGCGCGTCATTACGATACCGACATCGCGCTCTACGAGGCCTTCCGCGAGGCCACCGGCATCACCGTCAACGTGATCGAGGACAAGGCCGGAGCCTTGATGGAGCGCATGAAGATCGAGGGCGAGAACAGTCCCGCCGACGTCTTCCTGACCGCCGATGCCGGAAACCTCATGTCCGCGGTCGCGGACGGCCTTCTTCAGCCAGTCCGCTCACTGGTCCTCGAGTCCCGTGTTCCCGCCCGCCTGCGTCATCCGGAGGGCCGATGGTTCGCCTTCACCATGCGGGCACGGATCATCATGGCGCGCGCGGACGTCGATACCGCCGGACTCGAACGCTACGAGGATCTTGCCGATCCGCGCTTTGCCGGCATGATCTGCATCCGCTCCTCGGGCAACGTCTACAACCAGTCCCTCGTGGGGTCCCTGATTGCCGCGAACGGCGAGGACGCGACGGCCCGGTGGGTCCAGGGACTGGTGGCCAACATGGCCCGCGAGCCCGAGTCCAACGATACCGGACAGATTCGCGCCGTGGCCGCCGGCGAGTGCGACATCGCTGTGGCCAACACTTACTACCTGGCGCGTCTGGCACGTTCGGACGATCCGGCAAACCGCGAGGTCGCGCAGGCCATCCGGCCCATCCTGCCGAACCAGGACGACCGCGGCGTTCACGTCAACATCTCCGGCGCCGGCGTGGCCGCCCATGCGCCGAATCTGGACCATGCGATCGCCTTCCTCGAGTTCCTGGCGAGCGACGCGGCCCAGCGGGCGTTCGCCGAGGGCAACAACGAGTGGCCGGTGGTCGAGAGCATCGCCCATGCCGGCGTGCTCGACGATCTCTACGGGGAATTCGCGGCCGACGATGTCGACGCGCAAGTCATCGGAGCCAACCGGTCGCTGGCGCTTTCGATCATGGAGGACAACGGCTGGAAGTAGTCTCCTTGCCTGTCACGGGCGGGATCGCGGGGAGCCGGGCCTCGACCTCGCGATCCCGCCCGACAGGAGGATGACCGGCAGGAGTCCGGCCACCACGATGGCAAGGGCCGCGGTCGATGCCTCGGCAAGGCGTTCGTCGGCCGCAAGCCTCCAGGTTCGCGTGGCAAGCGTCTCGAAGTTGAACGGCCGCACCAGGAGCGTGGCAGGCAGTTCCTTGAGGACGTCGACGAAGACGAAAAGGCCCGCCGTCATCAGGCTCCCCCGCAGCAGGGGGGCGTGGATGAGGGTCAGCGTCGACCAAGGTCCGCGGCCCAGCGATCTCGAGGCGCCGTCGAGCGTGTGCGTCACCCTCGAGAGGCCCGCATCGGCGCTGTTGTAGGCCACCGCGAGAAATCTCACGACATAGGCGAACAGCAGCGCCGCAATGCCGCCGGTCAGCAGAAGCCCCGTCGAGATCCCGAAGCGCGCCTCCGCGAAGGCGTCGAGGCGGTTGTCGAACCAGGCCAGCGGGATGAGCACGCCCACGGCGATCACCGATCCCGGGATCGCGTATCCCATCGAGGCGATCCTCGAGGCCACGGCGGGCAGCGGCCCGGACGCCATGCGGCCTCCGTAGCTCAGGACCAGGGCGGCGGCGACCGTCAGGACGGCGGCGAAGGTCGCGGCCATGATCGAATTGCCCGCATATCCCAGGAACGCCGCGCCGGAGAGCGAATCGCCTCCCCTGATCGACAGGTGCAGCAGCGCGGCGGCCGGAACCAGGAAGCCGAGAATGACGGGAAGGGCCACGAGTGCGGCGGTTCCCCAGGCCCTCGCGCCTTCGAGCCTGAAGCGCGGCAGGACCTGGAAGCGGCCGGTGTTCGCGGCAAAGCGGGCTCGGCCCCTCGACAGCTTCTCGAGCACGAGGACGGCGAGGACGAAGAAGAGCAGGATGTTGGCAAGCTGTGCCGCCGTCTCGGGCGATCCCCGGATGAACCATGTCCGGTAGATGCCGGTGGTGAACGTCTGGACCCCGAAGTACTCGACGGTTCCGAAGTCGGCGAGGGTTTCCATGAGGGCAAGCGCCAGGCCGGCGGCGATCCCCGGCCGCGCCATCGGGACGGCGATGCGCAGGAAGGCGCCCCAGGATCCGCATCCCAGGGTCCGGGCGACCCCGAGCGCCTGGACCGACTGGGTGAGGAAGGAGGCCCGGGAAAGGAGATAGACGTAGGGATAGAGCACCAGCGACAGCATGGCGACCGCCCCCGGCGTGGAGCGTATCTCGGGAAACCAGTAGTCATGGCGCCCCCAGCCGGTCAGCTCCCTGAGCCCCGTCTGCAGCGGCCCGGCGAACTCGAGGAGATCGGTATAGACATAGGCGAGCACGTAGGCCGGCGCGGCGAAGGGGAGCAGCAGCGCCCATTCCATCACCCTTCGCCCGGGAAACTCGCACATCGTGACGAGCCAGGCCGTTGCGACGCCGATCGAGCCTGCGACCACGGCAACGCCGGCGAGCAGCACGGCCGTGTTGACGGCGTAGACCGTGAGAACCCGGTCGATGATCCCCCGCCAGATCTCCCCGGTGCCGTCGAAGAGGCTGGAGACCACGGCAAGGACCGGGAGCGAGACGAGTCCCGCCACCGCCACGACGGCCGCGAGGAGGAGCGGCCCTCCCTTGACGGAGAGCCGGTGTCTGGCCGCCTGCAGGCTCACGTGCCCGACGGTCGAACCATGTCGGCGGGCCTGACCCAGGAATCGAAGTCCTCGGCGCTGACCAGCCCGAGAGACACCGCGGCCGCCTTCAGCGTGGTGCCCTCGGCGTGTGCCGTCTTCGCGATGCGCGCCGCGTTGTCGTAGCCGATGTGGGGGTTGAGGGCGGTGACGAGCATCAGCGAGCGCTGCATCATCTCCTCGATGCGCGGCCTGTCGGCCTCGATTCCGGCAACGCAACGCTCCGTGAAGCTCGCCGCGGCGTCCCCGAGAAGACGGACCGAACGCAGCACGTTGAAGACGATCACGGGCTTGAAGACATTGAGCTCGAAGTGTCCCTGGGCGCCGGCGACGGTCACGGCCGTGTGATTGCCCATGACCTCGGCGCAGACCATGGTGAGCGCCTCGCACTGCGTCGGGTTGACCTTGCCGGGCATGATGGAGCTTCCCGGTTCGTTGGCCGGCAGCACGATTTCGCCGATGCCGCTGCGCGGACCCGAAGCCAGCATCCGGATGTCGTTCGCGATCTTGTTGAGGCTCACGGCGACGACATTGAGCGCGCCGGAGACCTCGACCATGGCGTCGTGGCTCGCCAGGGCCTCGAACTTGTTGTCCGCCGTGACGAAGGGGATTCCGGTGAGACCGGCGACCTCGGCGGCGAACGCGCTGTCGAAGCCCGCGGGACTGTTGAGACCGGTGCCGACGGCGGTCCCTCCCATGGCGAGGCTCAAGAGCCTCGGCATCGTGTCCCGGATCCGTTCGAGACCGAGCTCCACCTGCCTGGCGTAGCCCGAGAACTCCTGGCCGAGTGTCAGCGGAGTCGCATCCTGGAAGTGGGTGCGGCCGATCTTGACGATGTCATCGAAGGCCCGCGCCCGGGCGTCGAGGGCGCCGTGGAGGCGTTCCAGGGACGGCAGGAGGGACGTTTCGACCTCGATGGCCACGGCGATGTGCATCGCCGTGGGAAAGCCGTCGTTGGACGACTGGCTCATGTTCACGTGATCGTTGGGATGGACCGGAGACCTGGAGCCGGGCTCGCCGCCGAGGCGTTCGATCGCGCGGTTGGCGATGACCTCGTTGACGTTCATGTTCGTCTGGGTGCCCGACCCGGTCTGCCAGACGACCAGGGGAAAATGATCGGCGAGCGCACCGTCGATCACCTCGTCGGCGGCCTGGCGAATCGCCTGCGCCAGCCCGGGATCGAGCCTGCCCGCCGATTCGTTGACGGCGGCTGCGGCCTTCTTGACGTATCCGAAGGCCCGGATCAGGGGATCGGGCATCCGTTCCGACGGCCCGCCGATCGGGAAGTTGCCGAGAGAACGCTGCGTCTGCGCTCCCCAGTAGCGGTCGCGGGGAACGCTGATCTCGCCGATGGAGTCGGTCTCGGTTCGGTACTCGGACATGAAGGGATCCCGGCCTGAACGAGGACCTCAATAGCACAAACCGGCCATCTTGCGAACGAGTCGCAATAACAGGGAAGGCCGCCCTACTTCTTGCGGAAGGCGTCGAGAGAGACAACGGTTCCGTCGCGCCCCTGTGCGGCGGCGGCCGCGTCTTCGGGTTTTTCCTCCCCGTCGCCGTCGGCATTGGCCGCCGCGAAGGTCAGTCCGAACTTCACGCTCGGATCCGCGAAAGCCGTGATGGCCGTCCAGGGCACGACGAGTTCATGAGGCGTCCGGTCGAACGACAGTCCGATCGAGAAGCCGTCGTCCTCGACCTTGAGGTTCCAGAACTGGTTCTGGATCACGATCGTGATGTCCTCCGGGTAGCGCGCCTTGAGGCCCTTTGCCATCTGCACGCCGGGATGGTCGGTGCGGAAAGTGATGTAGAAGTGATGATCGCCGGGCAGGCCGTTGCGCGCCGTGATCTCGAGGGCGCGCGCGACGACGCCGCGCATCGCCTGGTCGATCAGCAGCCTGTAGTGGATGGATTCGCTCATCAGGCACCCTGGAATGCGAAGGTGGAGGGCTTCTGTTGCCCGGTGCCCTCCAGACCGCGCTTTTCGCTCAAGCGGCGACAGCGAACGCCTCGTTGTCGTTGGCGTTTGTATGTTTGACCCGATAACGGCGGTATCATGCCGGGCGAAAACCGAACCTTTACCACGCACGTCGATCCTGATTCGCCCCCACAAGGGGATGATGGTGGAGGCGGCGGGTACTGCCCCCGCGTCCGCAACGTCTATTCCGAGCGGCGTTTATCGCCATAGTCCGGCACGCCGGACAACGAAGTGTATAGGCGATGCCAGCGCGCCTTGCAACCTTGATCGCGCGCGCGACGCCCGGGCCGGGTGCCGGCGCTCACCCGCGCGGCAGCGCTGTTGAAGGATGGCGCGGAACACGCCCCTCGATCTTTGCACCTTGTGCGCTCCGGCGACATGGCAACAGGACAGGCCGTCGGCAAGGGGCTTGCGTCCCGTCTGCCGCCGCCGGGAGTTTTGGGGTAGGCTCGGGCCATGGACGACCTGCGATTCCACCTTTCCGGGCGGGGCGGGGCCTATGGGCCGCGCCAGGAGCGCGTCATCTGCCGGGCGAGCCGAAGCGAGGCGCGGGAGGTCATTGCCCGCTGGCCCGGATATGCGCCGACGCCGCTTGTCCCCCTCCCCGGGCTCGCACGCAAGCTCGGCCTCGGGGCCGTGAGGATCAAGCACGAAGGCCACCGCTTCGGCCTGAAGAGCTTCAAGGCCCTGGGCGGCGCCTACGGTGTCCTCAAGGTGCTGGCGCGGGATACCGGGTGGTCAATGGAGCACATCATGGCGGGGCGGGCGCGGGAGGCCGCCGGCGGAGTCACCGTGTGCTGCGCGACGGACGGCAACCACGGCCGCGCCGTGGCCTGGGGTGCCGGACTCGCCGGCGCCCGCTCGGTCGTCTACCTCCATGAGCACGTCAGCCGGGGGCGCGAGGAGGCGATCGCCGGTTTTGGCGCCCGGATCGTCCGGGTCGCGGGGACCTACGACGATTCGGTAGACAGGGCCGCCGAGGATGCCGCCCGTCGGGGCTGGGTCGTGGTGTCGGATACGTCATGGCCGGGCTACGAGGAGATCCCCGCCTGGGTCATGCAGGGCTACACGGTGATCATGGACGAGGCCGTGGAGCAGATGGCGGGGCGGACGCCGAGCCATCTCTTCGTTCAGGCCGGAGTCGGCGGCCTCGCCGCCGCCGCCATCGCGCCCCTGTGGGAAGACCTGGGCGACGGCCGGCCGTTCGCGGTGGTCGTCGAGCCCCACGCGGCGGACTGTCTCTATCAGAGCGCCGTCAACGGACGGCTCGCCGACGCCGCCGGATCCCTCGAGACCGTCATGGCCTGCCTGTCCGCCGGCAAGGCGTCGCCGCTGGCCTGGGACATACTCGAGGACGGCGCGGACGCCTTCGCGGCGATCGCCGACCGGTTCTCGCCGGAGGCCATGAGGATGCTTGCCGATGACGCGACGAATCCCGTTGTCGCCGGGGAATCCGGCGCGGCGGGCCTGGCGGGTCTCCTTGCGGTGCTGGCCGACCCGCCGGCGCGGGAGGCCGCCGGCCTCGACTCCTCCTCGGAGGTCCTGCTCGTCGCCAGCGAGGGGGCGACCGATGCGGAGATCTACGCGCGGATCGTCGGCCGCGCCCCGGAAGCCGTCGGTGCCTGACGCGCGGCCGCGTGCGGCGCTCCTGCTCGTCACCGTCGCGCTGCTGGCCTGCGCGGCGATTACGCCTGCCGGCGCCGACGAGGACCGCATCATGGCCGCCCAGGAGGCGCTCGAGGCGCTGGGCTACGATCCGGGACCCGCCGACGGCGTCGCCGGCGGCAACACCGAGCGGGCCGTCAGGACCTTCCAGGAGGAGTTCGGCCTTGCGGTGACGGGCGAGGTGAGTGCCGCCCTCGTCGACAGGATGCTTGCCGAGGTGGCTGGGGGCGGCGCCTCCGCCGAGAAGCGGCTCGAGCGCGGGGGTCTGCTGAGAAGCTACACAAGGGCGGTTCAGGACGGACTGCGCCGGCTCGGCTACGACCCGGGACCGGTCGACGGGCTCGTCGGCCCGATGACCAGGAAGGCCGTGCGCGCCTGGCAGGCGGCGGCGGGCATCGAGGTCACCGGTGAGATCTCGGGCGCGCTTCTGGCGTCCATCAACCGGGCGAGGGGACTGTGAGCCGTCCCTTCTATCCCGGACTCGGGGCGCCGGATCCCGACGCGCGCCTCCATGCGCCCGCGGCGGAGCGCAATGCCGGCCCGATTCTCGACGTGCTGCGGCGCCACTGCCAGGACGCCGGAACCGTGCTCGAGATCGCCAGCGGCCCGGGGCAGCATGTGGCGCGCTTCGCCGCCGAGCTTCCCGATGTCGTCTGGCAGCCCAGCGACCCTGACGAGGGCATGCGGACGAGCGAGACGGCGTGGACGGCCGGGATGGAGAATGTCCTCAGCCCGCTTGCCCTCGACGTTCTCGCCGACGCCTGGTGGGAGGCGGTCCGCCGTCCCGTCGGTGTCGTGCTCTGCGTCAACATGCTCCACTGCACGGCCCGCGGGACGATGGAGGGCCTCGCCCGGGGCGCCGGCCGCCTGCTTTGCGCCGGCGGGTGGCTGCTGATCTACGGGCCTTTCACCTTCAACGGCGAGCACGGGGCCCGGAGCAACAGGAGCTTCGATGCCATGCTGCGCCAGCAGAATGCCGCCTGGGGCGTCCGGGACGTCAACGACATCGCCGCCGCCGCCCACCGCCACGGCCTCGGGTTCGAGAGCGCGGTCGAGATGCCGTCGAACAATCACGTCCTCGTCTTCAGGCGCGCTTGAAGGGGCGGCTCAGGAGACGAGATCACGGCGCACGAGGTCCTGGAAGGCTTCCGTGAAGCGCTCCATGGCCGGTGAGAGGACGCCGTGGCGCCAGGCTCCCGCCTCGAGGTTGCGCTGCACGCTCTCGCAGATGACGAGATCCTCCTTCACGATGGATTCGGCCCAGGCGAAGCTGTCGTCGACGGCCTCCGGCGTCAGCGAGGGCGCATACCAGGCCCAGCTGGTGGAGCGCAGCGCCCCCGCTCCCAGGGGCTCGATGCGCTCGGCCTTGAAGCCCGTGGGACCCAGCACCGCCTGGAAACCCGGGTAGCGCCAGAACCAGATGCCGCCGCTGCCCCTGAGGTCCGCGCCGTCGCCGCGGTAGGAGACGTTGAAGACGACGAGACGATCGTCGTCGTGGCTGCGGATGTCCACCGATCCCCCCTCGACGGAACGCGCGAGGCGGGTGTGGACGAAGGGCAGGTGATAGCCTTCGACGGTGTTGTCGCAGTAGGTCTTCCAGTTGGCGCGGCCCTCCACCGCGAAGCTGCCGCGGTAACTCAGCCCGGACGTCGCGGGCCACGGAGCGCACAGCGAGGGCAGGGACCCCAGCCACGCATCGAACGGCGGCGCTTCGGCATCGATGGCGATGAAGATGCAGCCGCGCCAGGCCGCCACGCGCACCGGGAGGAGCGCCATCGCGTCGCGGTCGAGTTCCTCGCCGAAGCGCGGCGCCAGGGCGAGTCTGCCGTCGAGATCGTAGGTCCAGCCGTGATAGGGGCACACGAGGCGCGCAGGGCACGGGCCGCCGCCGGTCGGGAGCAGGGCGGCGCCGCGATGGCGGCAGTGGTTGTGAAACGCCCTCAAGGTCCCCTCGCGGTCCTTGAGGACGACGACGGGCCAGCCGTTGACGGTCTGCGCGGCGAAGGACCCGGGACGGGCAAGCTCGTGTTCGGGGCCGAAGAGCGCCCAGTTCCTGGCGAAGATCGCCTCGCGTTCCCGTGCGGCGACGTCGGCGCAGGTGTACCAGTCCGCAGGCAGTGTCCGCGCGGCCATGGCTCAGGCGTCCCGCCGCCGGCCCGAAGCGGCGGCCCTCAGCGCCGCGCCGAAGGCGGCGAAGAGGGCATGGTCGAAGGAGCGCTGCCGGAAGCGCCACTCGGGATGCCACTGCACGCCGAGTTGCAGGCGGGGCGCGCCCCTGACGCTTGCCGCCTCGATCAGCCCGTCGGGCGCGGTGGCCTCGACCCTGAGTCCGTCGGCGAGGCGGTCGATGCCCTGGCCGTGAACCGAGTTGACGCGGAACTCGTCGAGGCCGGTGACGGCGCGAAGCACGCCCCCCGGCACGGCGCAGACGGTGTGCAGGGGCCGGTACTGCTCGTCGCGGGGCCGCGACTTGCCGACGCGGTGGGGGATGAGTCCGGCGACCTCCTCGAGAACCAGGTGAAGGCTGCCGCCCAGGGCGACGTTGAGTTCCTGGAGGCCGCGGCAGACCGCCAGAAGCGGCAGGCCGAGGTCGACGGCGCGGCGGATCAGCGGGAGCGTGAGGCTGTCGCGCTGGGGATCCAGCAGGGTGAAGTCCCGGGGTCCGTCGCCGCCGTAGAGGTGCGGCTGGACGTCGCTCGGGCTTCCCGGGAGGAAGATGCCGTCCACGGAACCGAGAATGTCGTCGACGCACAGGAGGGTTTCGAGGGGCTCGAGATCGCCGCCCCTGCCGAAGCAGGGGATCAGCACCGGAATCGCCCGGGCGCCGTGGGCGACGGCGTCGATGTACTTCTCGCCCGCGGCGTGAAACGGGTGGATGTCGATGGTGCGGACATCGCAGGGGATGCCGACGACAGGCAGTGCGGCGGTCATGACGCGGCCGAGGCTATCACGGACCCGCCGGCGGTTTCATGCCGGATTCGCGCACAAGGCGGGGGTAGCGGACGAGGAGGGCAATCGCCCTGGCGGCGAAGAGGACGGCAAGGCCGATCCACAGGCCGTCGTTGCCGAGATGCGCGTGGAGCACGAGGATCGCGGGACCGTAGAGGGCGACCGCCAGCAGCATCGCGTTCCTGAGGTCCCGTCCCCGGGCGGCGCCGATGAAGATGCCGTCGAGCTGGAACGACCACACGGCGATGACCGGCATGACGACCATGTAGGGCAGATAGGCCGAGGCCTTCTCCCGGACCGCCTCGATGTCGGTCAGGAGTCGGATCAGCGGATCGCCGGCCAGCGCGAACGCCACCCCGGCCAGCAAGGCGACGAGGCCCGACCAGATGAAGGTCGTCCGCACGGCCGCCTCGATCATGCGGCGGTCCCGGCGGCCGCAGGCCTCGCCGACGATGGCCTCACAGGCATTGGCGAAGCCGTCGAGCAGGAAGGCGACGAGGGTCAGCAGCATCAGCAGGACCTCGTTGGCGGCCAGCGTCATGTCGGAGATGCGCGCCGAGAGGCTGACGAAGACCGCGAACGCCACGTTGAGCACGAGGGTGCGGATCAGGAGGTCGCGGTTCAGCGCCAGCAGCGGCCCGTAGGGGCGCAGCTTCCAGGCGGCGGCGAACGGCCAGGCGGCGCGCCCGCCGGGCAGCCGGGTGACGAGCACGCCCAGACCCGCCGCCAGGCCGGCGTATTCGGCAACGGCCGTCGCCGCCGCCAGACCCGGGACACCCCACCCGAGGACGGGGACGAAGAGCACGTCGAGGGCGACGTTGAGCACGGTGATGACGGCCTGGACGAAGAGGGCCCAGCCGGTTTTCTGCAGGCCGATCAGCGCGCCCAGGACGATGAAGTTGCCCATCACCGCCGGCGCTGCCCAGATCCGCACCCCGAAGTAGAGCCCGGCCTGGTGCGATACCTCCGGACCGGCCTCGACGAGACCCAGGGCGATCCAGCGGATCGGCTCCTGGAGGACGATGAGGGCAAGCGCGATGAGCGCGGCCAGCACGGCGGCGCGGACGACGATGGCCTTCAGTTCGCCGTGATCGCCGCGGCCGAACATCCGGGCGGTGTAGCCGGTGGTCGAGAGGCGCAGGAAGCCGAAGGTCCAGAACGTGAAACTGAAGATCAGCGCCGCAACGCCCACGCCGCCGAGGTACTCGGGGCCGGGCAGGTGTCCCGCCATGGCGGTGTCGACCATGCCGACCACGGGCAGGGCGAGGTTGGACACCATGATGGGAAGGGCGGTTCTCCAGATGCGCCGGTGCCAGTATCCCCCCGGTGGCGGGGCCGCATCCGGACGCGCCGTCAAGGCATCGCGCCCGGCGCGGGTTCCCCGCTCTCGATGGTCCGGATGAGGTGGTTCTTGAGGCCGTCGATCGCCGCCCCGCCGGTGACCTTGTCCCCGGAGCGGTCACACAGGTAGAAGGCGTCGACGGCGCGCTCGCCGAAGGTCGCGACACGCGCCGTGACGATCGACAGCTCGAGGTCGGAAAGGGCGTGGGCGAGATCGGCGAGGAGGCCGCGCCGGTCGCGCGCGGTCACCTCGACGAGGGTGTGCCGCGTCGACACCTTGTTGTTGACCATGATCCGCGGCAGCACCGGCAGCACGGGACCGCCGAGCCAGCTGCCGCGGCGCCTGGCGATCTCGCGGTCGAGGTCGAGGTCGCCGTCCAGCGTCCTGCGGATGGTTGCGCGCAGACGTTCGAGCCGGCGCGGGTCCCGGAACGCCGCGTGCCGTTCGTCCTGCACCCGGAAGGCGTCGAGCGCCATGCCGTCCAGGGTCGTGAAGATGCGGGCATCGACGATGCTGGCGCCGGCCACGGCGATGGCGCCGGCGATGCGTGAGAACAGTCCGGGCCGGTCCGGCGCGAAGACGGTCACCTCGGTGATCGCACGGGCGTCGTCGACCTCGGTCGCCACCGTCACGCGTCCCGTGCCGCCCCGGCGCATCATGTCGGCGTGGCGCCGGTGGGTGGCGCTGTCGAAGGCGAGCCAGTAGGGCGCCACGAGGCGTCCGACATGGTCGTCCACCGCCTCCGGCGGCCAGTCTGCCAGCGCCTTCCTGAGGACGCCGATCCGCGCCTCGACCCGCGCCGTCTTGGCGATGGCGGCGCCGTGACCGCCCGTGATCACCTCCTCGGCACGATAGTAGAGTTCCCTGAGGAGCTCGCCCTTCCAGTTGTTCCACACCCTCGGGCCCACGGCGCGGATGTCGGCGACCGTGAGGACGAGGAGCAGCCGCAGCCGCTCGATCGACTGCACGGTTCCGGCGAAGTCGTCGATGGTGCGGGGTTCCTCGAGATCGCGGCGGAAGGCCGTGTTGGACATGAGAAGGTGATGGCGCACCAGCCACGACACGGTCTCCGTCTCCTCGGCGCTGAACCCGAGGCGGGGCGCGAGACGGTCGGCGACCCCGGCGCCGAGGACGGAGTGGTCGCCGCCGCGGCCCTTGGCGATGTCGTGGAGCAGCACCGCAAGGTAGAGGACCCGGCGTTCGGTGATCAGCGGGAAGATGCCGGTCGCCAGCGGCAACTCGTCGGCGATCTCGCCGCGTTCGATGGCCGAGAGGATGCCGATCGCCCGGATCGAGTGCTCGTCGACCGTGTAGACATGGTACATGTCGTGCTGCATCTGCGCGACGACGCGGCCGAAGTCGGGCAGGAAGCGGCCCATGACCCCCGCTTCGTTCATCGCCTGGAGGGTGTCGAGCGGGTCGTCCCGGGACGTCAGGATGTCCATGAAACGGCTGTTGGCCGTGCGGTCCTCGCGCACGGCGTTGTCGACCCTGGCGAGGTTCTGGTTCATCAGCCACAGCGCCCGGGGATGGATGTCGATCCTCTCCTTCTGCGAGACATGGAACATGCGCAGGAGATCTCCGGGCACGGTCTCGAAGTGCTGGCGGTTGCGGATCGAGATCATCCCGTCGGCCACCGGAAAGCCCTCGACCTCCTCGGCATCGGAGGCAAAGCGCGGCCGGTCCCGCGCGCTCCCGTGGTCCCCGGCGATCACCGCGGCGACGATGCGCGAGAGGCCGCCGACCTCCCTGGTGGCAAGGAAGTAGCGCTTCATGAAGCGCTCGACGGCGCGTTGGCTTCGTCCGTCGGAGAATCCCATGTGGCGGGCGATCTCGCTCTGCAGGTCGAAGGAGAGCCGCTCCTCGGCCCGGCCGGCGAGGAAGTGCAGGTGGCACCGCACGCGATTGAGGAAGTCGGCGGCGCGCCTGAAGCGGGCGAACTCGGCGCGGGTCAGGACGCCGGCCCCGACGAGATCCTCGATGCGGGAGATGCGATGGAGGTACCTGGCGATCCAGAACAGTACGTGGAGGTCCCTCAGTCCGCCCTTGCCTTCCTTGACGTTGGGTTCCAGGACATAGCGGGAATCCCCCATCTTGAGGTGTCTGAGGTCACGCTCCTCGAGCTTGGCGCGGACGAAGTCCCGGCCGCTGCCGGCGATCACGGCGCTGTCGAAACGGCGGACGAACCTGCGGAAGAGATTCCTGTCTCCCCACAGGAAGCGCGCCTCGAGCACCGCGGTGCGGATGGTCATGTCGTCGCGGGCCGAACAGATGGCATCGTCGAGCGTGCGGGTGGCGTGGCCGACCTTGAGGCCGAGATCCCACAGGGTGTAGAGCACCTTGCCGATGAGGGCCTCCTGGCGCGGCGTCACCGGACCCGTGAGCAGAAAGAGCAGGTCGAGATCCGAGAACGGGGCGAGCTCGCCGCGCCCGTAGCCGCCCACGGCGACGAGGGCCATGGCGCGGTCCGCCTCCCCGGCCGGCGCGGCGCGGTCGAGGTGACGGAGCAGTTCCCTGACCGTGACGTCGAGCAGCCGGCTCATCGCCGTGACGAGTTCGATGCCCGGAGCGCCGCAGCCCAGCCTGTCGCGGATCCGGTGTCGGCCTTCCTCGAGGGTGCCGCGGAGCACAGCCAGGCGGGCCTCGTCGCGGCCGGGCTCCAGCGCCGCGAGGGCGCGGCGCAGGCCGGTCCGGTTGACCGCAGGGACGCGGCGCGGCGAATCAGTCATCGGAGCTCTCTGCCAGGTCCTTGAGACGGTAGACGAGATCGAGGGCCTCCCGGGGCGTGAGGTGATCGGGCAGGACCTCGTCGACAGCCTGTCTGAGTGCGGACGGCCGCGCAACTTCGGCCGACCTCCTGGCCGCCGCCTCGAAGAGCGGCAGATCGTCGACGAGGCGGGCCACGGCGCTTGCGCCGTCGCCCGCCTCGATGATGTCGAGCACCTCCCCGGCCCTCCGGACGACGGCCTCCGGCAGGCCCGCGAGACGGGCGACGTGGATGCCGTAGCTGCGGCTGGCGGCGCCGGCGCCGACCTCGTAGAGAAAGACGATGTCGTTCTGCCATTCCTTGACCCGCATGGCGTGGGGCTTGAGCGCCTCGAGAGTGCCGGCGAGCGCCGCGAGCTCGTGGTAGTGGGTGGCGAAGAGGGCGCGGCAGCGGTTGACCTCGTGAAGGTTCTCGAGCACCGCCCAGGCGATGGACAGCCCGTCGAACGTCGCGGTGCCGCGGCCGATCTCGTCGAGAATCACGAGCGAGTGCGCGGAGGCCTGGTTGAGGATCGCCGCGGTTTCCACCATCTCGACCATGAATGTCGAGCGCCCGCGGGCGAGGTCGTCGGCCGCGCCGACGCGGCTGAACAGGCGGTCGACGACGCCGATCGTCGCCGAGGCCGCGGGCACGAAGCTCCCCATCTGCGCCATGACCGCGATCAGCGCGTTCTGGCGCAGGAAGGTCGATTTGCCCGCCATGTTGGGACCGGTCAGGAGCCACAGCCTGGCGTCGTCCTCGAGCCGGCAGCCGTTGGCCACGAACTCCCCGCCGTCGTGCGCCGCGGCGAGCATTTCGACCACGGGATGCCGCCCGTGTTCGATCGTGAAGTCGAGACCGGATGTGACCACCGGACGGCAGTAGCGGCGTTCGTCGGCGAGTGCCGCGAGCGCCGCGGTCACGTCGATGACGGCCGCCGCGCCGGCCGCCCCGGCGATGGCCGTGGCCTCGGCGCAGACCCTTGCGGACGCCTCCTGGAAGAGGTCGAGCTCGAGGGCCACCGCGCGGTCGGCGGCCCGGGCGATCGCGGTTTCGAGCTCGCCGAGCTCGACGGTCGAGTAGCGCATCGCGCTCGCCATGGTCTGGCGATGGATGAACGTGGCCGGGTCCAGCTTGCCGGCGTGGTTCCGGGGCACCTCGATGTAGTAGCCCAGGACGTTGTTGTGGCGAATCTTCAGCGTGCCCACGCCGGTGGTGTCGCGGTAGGCGCCCTGCAGCGCCGCGACGTGCTGCCGGCTGTCGTCGCGCAGGGTTCGCGCCTCGTCGAGCTCGCCGCAGGTGCCGGGCCGCACGAAGCCGCCGTCGCGGGCGACGGCCGGCGGGCTGTCGACGAGAAGGTCGAGCAGGTGCCCGGCAATTCCGGGAGCGGCCGACAGCGCCCCGCGGGCGCGGGACAGTTCCTCCGGCAGGTCCCGGTGGCGGTCGAGCTCGCCGGCAAGGTCGGCGCATGCGGCGAGGCCGTCCCGCACCGCCGCGAGGTCGCGGGGGCCGCCCCGCGCCAGGGCGAGGCGCGCCAGGGCCCGCTCGAGATCGGGGGTGCGGGCGAGGATCTCCCTGAGACGGCCGCCAAGCGGCCGGTCGTCGACAAGGGCGCCGACGGAGTCCTGGCGTTCGGCGATCGCCGGGATTCCGGTCAGCGGCGCGGTCAGCCGCTGGCCGAGCAGGCGTGCGCCGGCGCCCGTCACGGTGCGGTCCATGATCCCGAGGAGGCTTCCGCGGCGGCTTCCGTCGAGGGTCTGCATGAGCTCGAGATTGCGCCGGGTCGCCTGGTCGATCTGCATCGACTGCCCGGCGGTGCGGCGCGCCGGCGGTCCGAGCCTCGGGAGGCGGCCCATCTGGGTGAGCTCGACGTAGGCGACGAGGCCACCCATGGCGGAGAGCTCGGCGCGCTCGAAGGCGCCGAAGGAGTCCAGCGAGGCGACGCCATAGACTTCCCTCAAGCGCCGTTCCCCGGCGCGACTGTCGAAGCGGCTGTCAGGCTCGGGCACGAGACGGTCGCCGAAGGGCGCGAGGACTTCCCTGAACCCCGGGTCCGAGAGGAGCGCCTCGGACACCACGAGTTCGGCCGGCGCCACCCGCTCGAGAAGGGCAACGAGGTCCACGGACGCGCTGCCCTCGACGGCAAATGCGCCTGTCGACATCTCGATCCAGGCGACGGCAAGAGCGCCGCGGGCGCGGGCAAGCGCCGCGATGTGGTTGGTGGAGCGGGCGTCGAGAAGGGAGTCCTCGGTCAGCGTTCCCGGGGTGACGATACGCACGACATCGCGCTGCACGACGGCGTTGCCTCCCCTCTTCCTCGCATCGGCGGGATCCTCGACCTGCTCGCAGACCGCCACGCGGAATCCCTCGTGAATCAGCCGTTCGAGGTAGCCGTCGGCGGACACCACGGGCACCCCGCACATCGGTATGTCCTCGCCCAGATGGCGGCCGCGCGTCGTCAGGGCGATGTCGAGCGCGCCCGCCGCCTTGACGGCATCGTCGAAGAACAGCTCGTAGAAGTCGCCCATGCGGTAGAACAGGAGCGCGGAGGCGTGCTCCTTCTTGATCCGCCAGTACTGCGCCATCATCGGGGTCACGCGCCCGTCCGCGGAGCGTTCCGGCGACCGGTTCACTGGAGATGCGTCCTTCGGCACGCCACGGCTGTCCGATCCCGCCCGTCCCCGTCATGGGTAGCACAGCGCGGCACGGCGGTCAGGCGCTCCCGGTGCGCGAGGCGTGTTCCCGCGCAAGCGCGCACCACGCGGCCACGGAGACGTTCTCGGCACGCTCCCCGGGTGGCACGCCGGCGGCGCGAAGCAGGTCCTCCGGGTCGCCGCAGACCCGGGCGAGCGAGTTGCGGAGCACCTTGCGCCGCTGGCCGAAGGCCGCGGTCACGAGCATCCTGAGGGTCTCCTCGCGGGCCGGCCAGAGGGGTTCGGCCAGAGGCGTGATCCGCAGCAGGGATGCCTCGACCTTCGGCGCAGGGACGAAGGTGGCCGGCGCGAGGTCGAAGCACCGTTCGACACGGCACAGCCACTGGACGAGGATGCTCAGACGTCCGAACCGGCGCGAACCCGGTCCTGCCGCGATGCGCTGCGCGACCTCCTTCTGGAACATCAGGACCATGCGGTCGACGAGCCTACGCTGGCCGAGCAGGCGCATGAGAAGCTCCGTGGCGCTGTTGAACGGCAGGTTGCCGACGACCACCGCGCCCCGGGGCACGATGGCGGCGAGGTCGGCCTCGAGGGCGTCGGTTTCCAGGACCTCGAGACGCCCGCCGGCGGCGTCGGCGAGGCCGGAAAGGGCGGCGCAGCATCGCGGGTCCGTTTCCAGGGCGAGAACCTTCCCTGCGCCCGCCCTCAGCAGCGCGCGCGTCAGGCCGCCCGGGCCCGGTCCGATCTCGACCACCGCGGCGCCCTCGAGATCGCCGGCGCAGCGCGCGATGCGGTCGAGCACGTTCTCGTCGAAGAGAAAGTTCTGGCCCAGCGAGCGCCGGGCCCTCAGACCGAAGGCATCGGCCACATCCTTCAGGCCGGGGAGATCGTCGAGGCCGTTCAAGACGTCAGATTCGGATGTCCACGAAGGCCCGGCGCCGCAGGTCGCGGAGGTAGCCGCGCGCAACGACGTCGGCCTGGCGCGCCAGCAGGTTGCTGCGCGCGTCCTCCACCGTCGGCAGGCCGTGCTCGACACGCTCGCAAAGGACGATGAAGCGCACGCCGTCGCCGGTCGCGGCGGGCTCGCCGGCGCGTCCGGTTTCGAGGCCTGCGACCTCGTCGCGCACGGCCTTCTGGAGATCGGCAAGCCTGACCGTGACCGGATCGCCGACCCGCGGGCGGCGGTCGCCGGCAACGAGGTTCCCGAGGCCGTCGCACGAGGTGACGGAAGCTGCGAGACCGGCGACGGAAGCGATGTCCCCGTCCCCGGCGGCCGGGAAGGACACCTGGCGGATCGTGACCTCGACATCCTCGTCGCGCAGGCTGAATCCGGAACGGACATCGAGCAGCAGAACGATGACGAACCCGCCCGGCATCCTCACCGGCGGCGAGAGGCCGCCGACCCCGAGGGAGGGGACGACGGCAGCGAGTTCGTCCGCAAGCTGGCTCTCCACGATCCACCCCAGGTCGCCGCCGTCGCGCGAACTGGCGCTCTGGGAGAATTGCCGGGCGAGCGCGCTGAAACGCGCCCCGGAGCGCAGGGCCTCGACGAGGCGGTTCATGTCCTCCCGGACACCGGACTCGGCGGACGGACTGTCCACGCCCAGGAAGATCTCGGCGAGCCGGTACGCGGACTCGTGAGCCGCGCTGCGCATCCTGCGGAGCTCGTCCTTCACGTCCTCGTCGTGGACCGGCCTCAGACTCTGCCGGTAGCGCACGAGCTCGCCCCAGACGATCTCGGCGGTGAGCTGGTTGTCGAGTGTCCTGAGGCTGAGGCCGTTCTCGTCCATGAAGCGGACGAGCTGGCCCGCGGGGAGCCCGAGGGACTGCTCCACGACGGGGTAGACCCCGTTCCTGTCGATGCGAAAGTCCGCCAGGCCCCTGCGGGCGCCCTCCTGGACCTGCAGCTTCTCGTTGATGAGGATGCCGACCACCTGGGGCAGCAGCTGCCGGCGGTTCTCGGCCGTATCCTCGAGGCCGGAGAGAACCAGGACGAGCGCCAGGCGCTCGACGACCTCCTTGTGCGTGATGGCTTCGTCATTGACGACAACCGCGATGCCAAGCGACTGCTGCGCGGCCGCCGGCGCGGCCAGCGCGAGACCCAGTGCGACGGCCAGGACCGCCGGAATGCGCGCGACAAGGCGTGAGGTTCGCTTCATGGACATGCTCTCTGCACAGATCGGAACGGTGCTGGAATCCGCACCCGGAATCAAGGCGGCGTCGCTCGCGCCCGCCGTCAGCCGAGCGTGAGCAGGCGCACCTTGATGCCGATCACGTTCTTCGGTTCGTAGTCCGTATAGTCGGTGGACCGCCGCTCGCCCCGCAGGGAGATCTCGATGCACTCGTCCCTGTAGGTGAGGGCGCCGTTGAAGACGACGGTCTCTCCCCCTTCCAGGTCCGAACGCCAGGCGCCCTCCAGGGTCCAGTAGCCGCCTATCGTCAGCTGGCCCCGGCCGGCAACCTGCTGGCGCGTGCCCGTCGAACCGACGAGGGAATCCGTCTCGCCGCCGAGGCGCACATAGGCGAACTCCGCGTTGGCCTGCGCCGTCCCGAACCTCGAGGCGAACTCCGAGCGGTAGAGGTTGCTGAAATCGCTGGAGACGCGGAAACGGTAGAGCAGGTTGACGGTTTCGTGGGGATTGACCAGCAGGCGGCCGACATAGTCGGAGAACCGGCCCTCGAATCCCTGGTTCTCGTCGAACGTCGCATCGTCACGCTTGCGCCAGGACTGGCCGACGAGGAGCTCGTTGCGCCCGCCGCCGAGGGAATGGTCGCCCAGTCTCAGCCCGTAGTTCAGCCTCAGCCCGCCCTCGACCCGGTCGAGCCCCGAAAACCGGTTGGTGCTGAACAGGTTCATCTCGTCGAACTCGAAATCCTGGCCGTCCTCGTTGGGGATGCCGTCGTCGTTGCCGCCGTTGGGACTCCACGCGGCCATCACCAGCGGCTCGATGAACTGGTGGCCGGCGGCGGTCGTCCTGACGAGGGGGAGCCGCCACTCGAGAACGCCCTCGGGAATCGCCCTGCCGGTCCATCCCGCCGCCGTGCGGTCGCCCGGGGGGATGCCGGAGGTGTGATAGGCGTCGCCTCTCAGGGAGAGCCGCGCGGTGTAGACCTGGCCGCCTGGGGTCACGATCGGGGCCTGCCAGGCCACCGTGCCCGACAGCCGCCTGCTGTCCCGGCCCCCGCTCCTGGAGAGAGCGAGAAGACCGGCGTCGACGCTCGCGGAGGCGCCGATGGACGAAGGAGGCGTCCGGTAGCTGTAGGTGACGAGCGGTGCGACGAGCGGGATGTTCCCCGGATCGTCGGAAGGTCTCAGGCCCTGGTAGAGCCACGCGGATGCGGCGGTGTAGGTGCGGTCGTCGAAGTGCTCGACAAAGACATCCGAGACCAGGGTGTCGTCGTCGCTGAAGCCGTAGCGCGAGAGGTAGGTGTCATCCGAGGCGCGGTGGATGTCGGCCCCGAGCAGCAGGTCCGCGCCGTCGTTCCACAGTCCGCTGGCGTCGACATGCCAGCGCGTCTCTCGTCCGTCCTTGAGCACGCCGTCGTGGTGGCGCGCCCTGGCGCGGGTGACCGAGCCGTCGACAGTGATGGCGCCGGCTTCCATGCGCTCCCGGAACTCGCCGGTGAGAATCACCCCTTCCTTGCCGGTGATGATCGGCTCGATGGTGACGCCGCGCCAGGGTGCCAAATCGAGGTAGTAGGGGACCGACACGAAGCTGCCGAGCGTGCTGCTCGAACCGATGTCGGGCGCCAGGAAGCCGCTGCGGCGGGTGACGGTCGGATCCGGGTGGCGCACGAAGGGCGAATAGGCGACGGGAATGCCGAAGATCTCGAGGACGACGTCGCGATAGGTCACGTCCCGGGTCTCCCGGTCGTGGATGATCCGTCTCGCCTTGAGCTGCCACAGCGGCGGACGTTCGGAATCGTCCGGGCACACGGAGCACGGGCTGTAGACCGCCCGTTCCGCGACGGTGCTTCCTCCGGCGGTGCGTTCCGCGCGAATCGCGGCGATGCGCGCGCCGTCGGAGAGCAGCATGCGGAAACCCTCGATGACGCCCTCGCGCATGTCTCCGGTGATCTCGACGTGGTCGGAATGGATGGTCTGGCCTTCCGCATCCACGAGAATGACGTTTCCGGCGGCCGACACGTGATCGGCAAGGTGGTCGTAGACGACCCGGTCGGCCCTGAGGACATAGCCGCCGGAGGCGAATTCGACCGAGCCCCGGGCCGTCGTCACGCCGGCGCGGTCGTCGTGCCGGACCTCGTCGGCGCGCAGCAGCACCGGTTCCGCCGTATGGACGCCGGCCCGGACGCCGCCTGCCACCAGCACGAGGAGGAGAACGGCAAGGCAGGCGGGGCGCAGGGACATCACCCGTCTTCGGTGTGGAGAAGCATGGAACTCCCGATGGCGGTAAAGATGGCAACCGGCGCCCACACGGCGAGGGCCACGGGCAGGATACCCGACATGCCGTAGGCCATGAAGATGTCCGAGACGACGTAGGCGAGAAACCCGAATCCCAGGCCGGCGACGACGAAGAGGCCGAGATTCCCCTGGCGCGTCAGGCGTAGCGAAAAGGTCGCCGCCACCAGCACCATGGACGCCAGGAACAGGGGCGTCGCAAGGGTGGCGTGCCAGTGGACGCGATGCGGCAGCACGGCGAAACCGGACTGCTCCATGGTCTCGATGAACTCCGAGATGTCCCAGAACGAGATCGTCTCGGGCGAGGCGAAGGCCGTCTGGATCCGGTCGATGGTCAGCCGGGTCGGCACTTCGAGAACGGTTTTCGTCTCCAGGGACATGTCCGGCCGGCTGACCACCACGTCCTCCAGGATCCAGTGACCCTCGCCAAGCGTGGCGCGCCGCGCGTCGTAGCGCTCGACGAAGAGATCGTCCCTGTCGAAGACCAGGATGATGACGTCCTCGAGATCGTTGCCGTGCGCCGCGACCCTTTGGGCGTGGATGACCGACTGGCGCGAGGAATGTCCCTCCCGGATCCACATGTTGCCGGGTGTGACGGCAAGGACGTTGGCCTGGCTGCGCACATGGCGATTCTCCAGCTGCTCGAAACGGAAGGCCATGGCCGACGCCAGCGGATTGAAGACGGTGACGGTGCCGATCCCGACGGCGACCGTGATGGCCAGGGCCGGAAGGAGAAACTGCCACACCGAGATTCCCGAGGCGCGCATGACCACGAGTTCGTGGGAGCGGGTCAGCCAGACGTACGTCAGCATGGTTCCGAACAGCGTGGCGAAGGGCAGGATCTTCTCCGCGAAATAGGGAACGCGCAGGAGAGCCATCTCGACCACGAGGGCGAAGCCGGCCTCGTCCCGGTCCGCGGCGCGGCCGCCGAGGTTGACGACATCGATCAGGAACGTCACCGCGGTCAGGATGACGAGGACCACCATGACCGACAGGAGGAAGCGGCGGGCGATGTACCTCGAGAGGACGAAGGACAATCGCATGGCGCCTTCAGCCCCCGTCTCCGCCGGCTCCGGCGAACCACGACCCGGATCCGAGCCGGTGCAGGCGCATGATCCGGACCGAAAACCAGCAGGCTGCGACCGGCAGCAGGTAGAGGGGGACCAGCACCGCCGGGTCCTTCACCGCCAGGCTCGACAGCGAGAACGAGACGCCGAGGTAGAGGAGTCCCAGGAGGAGGCCGGCCAGCAGCCTGGGCCACTGGTGCCGGCGGTCGAACTCGCCGGCGGTCATGCTGGCGAAGCCGATGAGCGCCATGACGAGAGAGGCCAGCGGCAGGGTGAGCCGCCGGTGGGCCTCCGCCAGGAACCTTCCGGGCCTGCCGCCGTCGACCGCGGTGAACGGCCCGCTGACCAGCTCGGAAAGGTATCGCTCCTTGGGTTCCCTTTTGCGCGAGGGCGGGCCGCCGGCGAGATCGGTGAGATCGATGGCGTAGCTGTCGAAATAGAGCATGCGCAGGTGCCGGTCCGCGCCGGTGATTTCCTGGCGCGTGCCGTTGCCGAGAACGAGCTGGAAGCGCCCCCCGTCGCGCACCAGCAGGCCCGATTGCGACATCATCGTGATCTTGCGGTCCTCGATGCGGTTGTCCTGGATGAGGATGCCGCGAAAGCCGCCGTCCTCGCCCTCCTCCCGGTAGTAGACCGTGAATCCGGGAATCAGGCTGTTGAAGGTGCCCTTGCGCAGCAGAAGATGGTGGAAGTCTTCCCTCAGTGCCGCCTGCTCGTCCTTGAACGCCCGGAATCCGGCCGGCGACAGCCACAGCGTCAGGACATAGCCGGCAAGCGTGGCGGCGACGCCGAGCGCGACCACCGGAGCCGCCAGCCCCCAGGGGCCGATGCCCGCCGAACGCAGGACGACGAGCTCGCGGTCGACCGTGAGGCGGTTGAAGGTGTAGATCACCGCGCACAGCACCGCGACCGGCAGGATGGCCGGCATGATCGACGGCAGCAGGAGGACGGTGATCTTGACGAAACTCAGCACGGACAGGCCGCGGTTGATGATGAAGTCGAGGAATCGCAGGGACTGGGTAAGCCAGATCACGCCCACCAGGACCACGGCGATCGTCGCGGCCGTGAGCGCCAGCTGGGTGAGGATGTAGAGGGCGTGCCTGCGGAGCATCGGCCTTGTCGTGAGCGACGTCGCCCGGAGTCCTACACCCTCGCAGGAGGCCCGCGCCACCCCCGCCGCGCGGCGGGACGATCCCGGTCAGGATCGCAGCGGTGCCGCAACGCTTGCCGAACCTCGGCCGGACGGCATCGCCGGCGTGGTTGTGCTTCCCGGGCAGCACCCGTCGTGAAACCGGCGAACTGACGCGGGAGCACGAGGCCGGCGAATGAAGGATGCGCCGCAGCGCGCCGAAGGTCTTCCAGCCGAAATCGCCGTGCCGCTCCCCGGGCCGCCATGGGCTTGCGGGACTCCGGCCCTATCCTGTGCAGGCGCCTTTTCGCCTCGGCCGCCGCGACGAACTGCGCCTCGCAGCCGTGGTGAAGCCGGAACAGCGGGCCTTCGAGATTCGCGACGAGATGGACCAGGTGCATGTCCCCGCGGCCTTCGACCGTCTCCGGGTCGCGCCCCTTGGAAACTGTTTGTCGTTGCCCGCGGTCGACGGCGAATTCGACGATGTCTCGGGCGTCCCCACCGCCGGCGGCAACGATATCGAGATAAAGGTGGAGCCCCTGCCTGTCGCAAAGAGCCTTCAACCACCGCGCAGGGGCGCGGCCGCCGTCGCCCTCGGCGAAGATGCGCCTGCGCCGGGGAACCGGTCGGCGCCGCGCCACGGCTCAGCCGAAGGAGGGCAGCCCGCCGAGCGCACCGCTGCGATAGATCTTTCGAAGACTGCCGGTCCTGCGCACGCCCTGAACCTCTCGCGCGCTGAAGGCCCGGGTCGCGCCCGACCGGTCCTTTTCGACAACGACCAGTTCCTCCTTGTCCAGTTCGTCGAGGGCGGAAAGGCCGTGGAGGGAACAGATCAGCTGTGCGTTGCCGGGATTGGTGTCTTCCCGCCGGAACCAGCCGAGGATCTCATTCACCAGATCGGCGTGGAGATCGTTGTCCAGCGCATCCACGAGCGCCGGGCCGCCCGTTTCGAGCGCATGATCGAGAGACGGCAAGACATGCACGACGTGACGCGTCCCGGCGGACTCCAGCTCGAAAGGGAGCGTCGGGGCGAGACCGGAGTGGGAAAATGCCATGCGCCACGTGCCGTCAGACCCCCGTTCCACCTCCATGCCTTCGATCCCGAGATCGAAACGGCCGAGTCTGTCCGAGATCCGCTCCTTGACTTGGGGATTGTCGCGGAAGTGGTTGATCACCGTCCCGGTATCGAGTGCCGAAACGCTCGTCTGCACCCGACTGAGACTGTCGACGATCTCCGGGACTTTGCCGACCCCCATCCGGGAAAGGGTCGACAGGACGGAGGCATTGGCGGGTATGGAGGCCAGGCGATCGTCGCCCGGCTTGATCGAAAGGTCCCTGGCGACATGGACCCGTCGATGGGGCCGGCGCTCCATCAGGCGCCGCGGCCTGCCCCGCGGGAAGTCGCGAAGCGCTTCGTAGCCCACCGCGTCAGGATGGGCGCCGGGCGTCCCGCGCCGGAGCTCCAGGGTGTAGCGAAACACGCGGTTAGGCTCGTCGGGAGCGGCAGCCCACCAGGGGGCATCGAATTCGACCTCGATCCGCGTGGGCTTCGTGAAGGCCGCGTCGGATGCGAAGGCGGGAAAGTTCCCGGTGACGCCCGGCGGATTGCCATAGGAATGCACCGCAAAGCGCATGGTATCCGCCAGGGCCCGCAACCATGCCGTCTTTCCGGCCCCGTTGGGGCCGACGAGCGCGATGACCGTCGGAACGCGGCAACCGCGCTGCGAGGTGGGGCGGCGCAACCACGCCTTGTCGGGCGTCGTCCCCGGGACGCGAAAATCCAGCGTGATCTCATCCCGTATGGATTGGTAGTTGCTGACACTGATCCAGTGTATCATACGCCAATCCTGACATTTTTCGGTCATCTTGGCAATTCAACATGATTGTACTGGGAAACAATGTCGACCGGTGGCGGTCCGGACCGACGGCGTGGCCTGGCCTTCCAGCACGTCAAGGGCGAGCTCCCCCTTCGCGTCCGGGAACCTCGCGATCCGGCCTGGATCATCCGCTGGACTGGCGACGATGCGCCTTTCATACGCGGGGCGCAATGACTAGAGTCCCGTCCCTGACCGCCGGAGTGAACCCCAGATGCAGATCGAATTCGCCCCGACCGTTCCCGGGGACGCCGACACCATCCTGGTCGCCACCCAGGACGGCGGCAGGCTCTTTCCGTCGGCCGAGGACATCGATCGCGCCGCCGCCGGCGCCGTCCGCCGCGCCATGGAGGTCTCGGCCCGCTTCAGCGGCGCCAGGGGACAGTTCCTCGACCTCCTGGCGCCCCCGGATCTGGGCGCCGATCACATCGTCGTCGTCGGCACCGGCGACTACTCGGCGTTCACCCCGCTGGACCGCCAGAACCTCGGCGGCGGCGCCTGGCGCCACCTCGACAGGCTCGGCGCGCGCCACGTCGCCATACCGGCGGGCCATCCCCTCGATGTCTGCGAGTTCGTCCACGGCATGGCCCTGCGCAGCTACCGCTTCGACACCTACCGCACGGACATCAAGGAGGAGGCGAAGGCGACGCTCGGCAAGGTGACCGTCGTCACCGACGCCGTCGCGGAATGCGAGGCCAAGGCGGCGCGGCTCGCCTCCCTTGCCGAGGGGGTCTTCCTGACCCGCGACCTCGTCAGCGAACCCGCCAACACGCTCTATCCGGCGGAGTTCGCGCGCCGGGCGACGGCCTTGCGCGACCTCGGCGTCGAAGTCGAGGTGCTCGGCGAGGAGGCGATGGCGGACCTCGGGATGGGCGCCCTGCTCGGCGTCGGCCAGGGGAGCGAGCGCGAGAGCCAGCTCGTGGCCATGCGCTGGAAGGGCGCGGGCGACGACGATCCGTGGCTGGCCGTGGTCGGCAAGGGGGTGTGCTTCGATACCGGCGGGATCTCGCTCAAGCCCGGCGCCGGCATGGAGGAGATGAAGTTCGACATGGCGGGTGCGGGCTGCGTGACCGGACTCATGCACGCGCTCGCCGCGCGGAAGGCCAGGGCCAATGTCGCGGGCGTCATCGGCTGCGTCGAGAACATGCCGTCCCACAACGCCCAGCGGCCGGGCGACGTGGTGAGGACCATGTCGGGCCAGACCATCGAGGTGATCAACACCGACGCCGAGGGCCGCCTCGTGCTCGCCGACGCCCTCACCTGGACCGTGGACGCCATCCGGCCCGACCAGGTGATCGACCTGGCGACGCTCACCGGCGCGATCATCGTCGCCCTGGGGAGCTACAAGGCGGGTCTCTTCAGCAACGACGACGGTCTGGCGGCCGCACTTCTGGCCGCGGGCGAGGCCACGGGCGAGGAGCTGTGGCGCATGCCGCTTGGCGAGCGCTATGACAAGGACATCAACTCGGACATCGCCGACATGAAGAATGTCGGCAAGAAGCGCGACGCCGGCTCCACGGCGGGGGCGGTGCTGCTCCAGAGGTTCGTCGGGGAGACGCCGTGGGCCCACCTCGACATCGCGGGAACGGCCTGGAACCACGGCGACGAGGCGCTGGGGCCGAAGGGCGCCAGCGGCTTCGGGGTCCGCCTCCTCGACCGCTTCGTCGCCGACAACCGGGAAGCATGACGGCGGTCGGCTTCTACCACCTGCAGCGTTCGCCCCTCGAGGACGCGCTCCCCAGGCTCCTCGAGAAGGCGTACGCCAGTGGCATGAGAACGCTGGTGGTCACCGGTTCGCGGGAACGCGCCGAGCACCTCGACACCGTCCTGTGGACCTACGACGACACGAGTTTCCTGCCGCACGGCTGCGACGGCCGCACGGGCGACGCCGGGCGCCAGCCGATCTGGCTCTCCCAGAGCGACGACAATGCCAATGGCGCCGCCCTTCTCGTCCTCGTCGACAACGCCGACAGCGGCCGGCTGGCCGAGTTCGAGCGCGTCATCGACATGTTCGACGGCCGCGATGCTTCAGCCGTCGCCGAGGCGCGGAAGCGCTGGAAGGCGCGCAGGGATGCCGGCCACGCCCTGACCTACTGGCAGCAGAATGCCGGCGGCGGCTGGGTGAAGAAGGCGGACACGGGCTCCGCCTGAACCGTCGGGCACGCCCGTGGCCTACATCGTTCCCGGCGACATCTCCCGCCTGGCCCTGGCAGGCTGCCAGGCGCCGGAACTCGAGACCCTCGAGCGGCTCAGGCGCGAACTGGGTCCCGACTACACGGTCTTTCACTCGGTGCACTGGACCCGCGACTACAGGGGGCGCACCCTGTGGGGCGAGGCCGATTTCGTGGTGCTCAACCGTGCCGGCGAACTGCTGGTCATCGAGCAGAAGAACGGCCGTCTCGACGAGACCGGCGGGGGTCTTCGCAAGCACTACAGGGCGGGGCCCTCGAAGGACCCGTTCACCCAGGTCCGGCGGTCCGTCGACAACATCCGGCAGAAGTTTTCCGAAAATCGCGAGCGGGAGCCGAGGCTGGCCGTGGACTACCTCGTCTACTGTCCCGATCACAGGGTGCGGTCCCTCAACGCGGTCGGCCTCGATGCCTCGCGCCTTGTCGACGCGGCCGACGACCGGCGCCTTGCCCGCAGGATCGCCGGCATCCTGGGACCGGGGATCGACAATCCGTCGCGGCGCGCCGGTGTCGATGCCTTCCTCCGCGATTCCTGCGATGTCGTGCCGGACGTCCATGCGCACGTCCGCAAGGGCGAGACCCGCTTCGCGAGGCTGGGCGGCAGGCTGTCCGAACTCGTCGCCGGCATCGAGATGACGCCCCTGCGCCTGCGTGTCCGCGGCGCGGCAGGGTGCGGCAAGACGCTGATCGCCGGACAGTTCTACCACCGGGCCCTGGAGGCTTCGAAAAGGCCGCTGCTCGTCTGTTTCAACAGGCAGCTGATGGAAAGGATGAGGGCGTCCGTCGGCGAGGGCGGTCTTGTCGAGACCTGGCACGGCCTGTGCAACCGGTTCCTGACGGACATCGGGCAGGAGCCGGACTTCAGCGGCAAAGGCCGCTACGACGATGCGTTCTGGGAGCGGATCCAGGAGCAGGTGACGGCGGCCACGATCCCGCAGGCGTGGCTGTTCGACATTATCATCGTCGACGAGGGCCAGGACTTCAGGCCCGAATGGTTCGAAATCCTGATGCTCTTCGCGCGGGACGGCGCCGACATCGTCTGGCTCGAGGACCCGGATCAGGACCTCCGCATGAATGCGCCCGTCACGCTGGCGGGCTTCGTCGGATTCAATGCGCGGTTCAACCACCGCTCGCCGGAGTCGATCGCCCGCTTCATGCGCAAGGCCCTGCCGTTCGCCTTCGAGCAGGCGAACGACCTGCCGGGCCTGGGAGTGGCTGTCCACTCCTATGAAGACGATCGTGAGCAGGTCAAGCTCGTGTCGAGGACGGTATCCGATCTTCTCGCCATGGGATTCGAGCCCGAAGACATCGTGATTCTCTCGATGAAGGGCATCGCCGGCACGTGCCTCGGCGACCGCAGGCGCGTGGGCAACCACACGCTCAAGAGGTTCGACGGCACCTACGATCCCGACGGCCACCAGGTCTTCACGCCGGGCCAGCTCTATCTCGAGAGCGTCTTCCGCTTCAAGGGCGGCCAGGCGCCGGCGGTCATCGCCGTCGACGTCGAGTCCGGCAGCCGGGACCAGGCACGCATGCAGCGTATCCTCTACACCGCGTTCAGTCGCGCCGCGGTGCGCCTCGATGTCCTCGTGAAGTCCGGCGATCCTCTCGAGGACCGGCTGTCCCGCGCCGCCGGATGATCGCCGGTTCGTTGCGGCGCACGGCCGCGGTCTGGACCCGGCCCGCGAACCCGTCGATGCGCGCGAGAGTCGGCCCCTGGTCTTCCATGCCTGCCGCATGCATCCGGTGGGTTCGTCCAGGCTGTCAGGTTGCGAGAACGCCCTGCCGCAGGCTCGCGCCGGCCCGGCGAATTCGCGGTTCTTCGGGTGGGTGCCGATTTCCTCGACGTGCTGCGCCTGCATGAACCGCGGAACGACGGCGAGAGGGAGCTCGTGTTCGACGGCCGTGGTGAACCGAAGCCGGCCGGCGGCGGTCTTCGGCGCCGAAGCGGCAGCGGTGACAGTGCGGGGTCCGACGAACACGCCGTCCACCGTGTCGAGCGCCAGGATCGCCCCGAGGTCCGCGAGTGCCGCCGGCCCTCCGCCCCGAACCAGCCGTCGGCGGGGGCATCGCGGGCGGCGCTCCTTGCGTCCGGGAAGCCGCGCATGCCCGGCGGCGGGTACTTGGCGGCCGCACACGTGCGGGCCGCGTGGTCGCGGTCCCCGATGCGGGGGATGACGATACTGTCACATCCAGGTGCTGGCCGGGGGCGCGCGCGAAGCGCGCCAGCCGGTCCGGGCGCTCGATGTCGAGCACGACGCGCCGGCCCCCGCGTCGCGGGCGGTCTCGATCATGGCCGTCGCTCCGGAAAGGACGCACGGTCGTGATGCGGACCGGGCGGCTCATCCGCCGATGCGCCCGCGACAACGGCGCGCGGCCCGTCTCGGCGCCGCGTTCGGCGGGGGCGGGTTGAGCAGCGCGTCATGGAAGGCGTTCCGGTCATCGTGATGTCTTCCGCGACTGTCCGGATTCAATCGGCCGGCCATCGCGGAGGGCCGCATGTCCCTTCCCGGGAAGGGGCAGGACGGCGGATCTCCTGTCCGTCGCTCGCCAGGCTCGTATCGGCGTTCAGATCTCCGCGGAGAGCTCGACGTTCTCGCGCTTCCAGGGAACGTCGTCGCCGATCGCCTCTCCGAGTTCGCGGGCGTAGCGGTAGCCGCCGAAGACGGCGGCGGCGATCGGTCCGGGACCGTAGCAGTCGCCGATCCGCGTCACCCGCCGGATGCCCGCCCGCCGGTTGGCCCCGTCATCGGCCTCGAGATCGTGGAAGAGGCCGTCGAGCGGATCCTGCGCGGTCACCATGACGAGGCTGCGGCAGGGAATCCACGTGCTCTGGCCGGTATAGACGTCGTCGATCCTGACACGCCCGGCCTCGATCTGCGCGAGCGCGTGGGCGAGGTGGCGGGTGATGCCGAGCTCGCGCATGCGGGTCTGGATGCGGCCGTGCTCGAGGGTGACGGCGGTCCATGCCGAGACCGAGTCCTCCGGCGTCACGAGGCTCACCTCGTGGCCGTCGCGGACCAGCTGCTCGGCGATCACGCCGCCCATGTAGTAGTGGTCGTCGTCGAAGACCACCACGGGGCCTTCGAGCCTTGCGCCCGCCATCACGTCGTCGGGCGTGAAGACGGTCCCGGCGGCGGTGTCGAGCGGGAAGTCGTGGTGGCGGCCGCTGCCGTCGCGCCGCCACAGCGCGCCCGTCGCCACGGCGACGAGGCCGGCGCCGGTCTCGCGCACGCTTTCGGCGGTCATCCGCGAATCCATGAAGATCTCCACGTTGGGAAGCTTGTGGAGCCGGGTCATGCGCCAGTCGCGGACGCGGGCCCACGCGGCGAGGCCGGGCAGGCGGGCTTCCCTCGCCACGCGTCCTCCCGGTTCCAGGCCGGCCTCGGCCAGCAGGACCCGGTAGCCGCGCTCTCCCAGGGCCCGGGCCGCCTCGAGACCCGCCGGCCCGGCGCCGACGACGAGAATGCTGTCGTCCGAATCCTTCGGCGGCAGCGTCTCGGGGTGCCATCCCCGGCGCCATTCCTCGCCCTGCGTCGGGTTCTGCGTGCAGCGCAGGTAGCTCGGCTGGTTGGCCACGCCCACGCACATGTTGCAGCCGATGCACTCGCGGATGTCCTCCATCCGCCCTTCCTCGATCTTCTTCGGCAGGAAGGGATCGGCGATCGACGGCCGGGCGGCGCCGATCATGTCGAGGATCCCGTTCCTCACGAGCGAGACCATGCGGTCGGGGCTGGTGTAGCGGCCGACGCCGACGACCGGTTTCGAGGTCAGCGACTTGACGAACGAGATGTGCTCCTCCTGGAAGCCCTCGTCCTTGAAGCGCGAGGTCTCGCTGTCGTTCTCCCATTCGCTGACGTTGACGTCCCAGAGGTCCGGCAGCTCGCCGAGCATCTCGAGAACGGCGCGGCCGTCCTCCCCGGGCGTGATGCCCTTCGGCCCGGCGAGTTCGTTGACCGCCAGGCGCACGGCCACGCCGCAGGTGTCGCCGACCGCGTCCCCGGTGTCCTCGATGACCTCGCGGAGCAGGCGGGCGCGGTTCTCGACGGAACCGCCGTACTCGTCGGTGCGCCGGTTGTGGCGGGCCGACAGGAAGTGCATGCACAGCGACAGGCTGTGCCCGGCATAGACGTAGACGATGTCGAAACCCGCCTTCCTCGCCCTCAAGGCGGCGTTGCGGTGCCAGCGCCGGTAGTTGGCGATGTCGGTCCTGTCCATGGTCCGGGCATGGAACGGCTCGATGCCGTGGACCGGCCTTGCCGTCGGCGCCATCGGGATCTCGCGCCCGGCGTAGTTGGCGGTGTAGTAGCCCATGTGGGTGAGTTCGAGGCCGGCGAGCGAGCCGTGGCGGTGCACCTCGTCCGCCATGCGCGCGAGATAGGGTATGTCGCGGTCGTCCCACAGGCGGACCTCGCGCTCCGTGTCGGTGGTGACGTGGATGTCGCACTGCTCGGTGCAGACCACGGCCCATCCGCCTTCGGCCTTGATCCCCCGCATCACCGCCATGGCCGTGGGATGGGCGCGTCCCATGCCGTTGCAGTGGGGCACCTGGTAGAAGCGGTTCCTCGCCGTCACCGGGCCGATCTTCACGGGTTCGAACAGGATGTCGTAACGCGGATCGCGGGTCATGGTGCCTCCTCAGCCCGGGCGTCTGCCTGCCGCCATCAAACCCGCTTCACCGTATCATGGCAATCTCCCGCGGCCCGCCTCCTTGACAGCCTCCGGCGCCGTCGCGACCATGACCGCGCATCGACACGATCCGCATCCGTCCTTGAAGGAGAGGTAAAGACAATGACCGGTCACAGCAACGTTCCTTCTTCCCGTCGATCGTTCCTGGCCGGATCGGCCGCCACGGGCCTCGGCGTCGCCGCGGCGTCGGCGGGCGTTCTCGCAGGGATCAACCAGGGCCGCGCCGCCGAGGGCGACCCCATCCCCGTCGGCCAGGGCACCATGCTCTCTGGCTGGGGCGCGGCCGACGGCCTGGAGTTCAAGAACGGCCTGGAGATGGCCGCCGAGGAGATCAACGCCATGGGCGGCATCCTCGGCCGTCCCGTCGAGCCCCACTTCGTCGACACGAGGGAAGGCGGCCCCGACACCGTGATCCAGGCCTTCCAGCGGCTGATCGACCGCGAGAACGCCCATGCCATCCTCTGCGGCTACAACCTGGCGACGCTGGAGGCGGAGTACGACGTCATCGCCGACGCCGGCATCGTCTACACCCACACCAACACGTCGCTGATCCACCACGAACGCTACAACTCCGACAGCGAGCGGTTCTTCGGCTGCTTCCAGTCCGACCCGTCGGAATACTGGTACGGCGAGGGCCTGCTGAAGTACCTCGCGGACCTCAGGGACAGCGGCCAGTGGGCGCCCTCCAGCAACAGGATCGCGATCGTCGCCGGCGCCCAGAACTACTCGATCGTGATCGGCAACTCGGTGCGCGACAATGCCGCGAAGTACGGCTTCGAGATCAGCTTCTACGACACCGTGCAGATCCCGATTTCCGAGTGGGGACCGACGCTTGCCAAGCTGCGCGACGATCCTCCCGGCGTCATCTGCATCACGCACTACGCCCCGGCCGATCTCGCCAACTTCATGCTCCAGTTCGCTCCCAGCCCGACGCCGAGCCTCGTCTACATGCAGTACGGCCCGTCCCTTGCCCAGTTCCGCGAGATCGGCGGCGAGGCCGTCAACGGCGTGCTCTACGCCACGGTCATCGCCAACCTGCAGGATGACCGGGGCAACGACTTCGTCTCCCGCTACCGGGCGAAGTTCGGCGATTCGTCCAGCCCGGCGTCCGGAGTGCAGACCTACGATTCCTGCCATCTGTGGGCCATCGCCGCGGCGGTCGCCGGGGGAGCCGGCGCCCCTTACGACGGGGAGGAGCAGAACCGCCGGGTGGCCGACCAGATGCGGCGGCTCGTCTACCGCGGGATCTGCGGCGCCTACCATTTCGTCGAGAACGGCGCGATGACCTACCCGGCCCAGACCAGCGATCCCTCGCTGGGCATGCCGCACCAGTTCCTCCAGGTGCAGGACCACATGCACACGCCGGTGATGGTGGGGCCGAGCCCCTACGCCGTCACCGATTTCGCCACGCCTCCCTGGCTCGGCTGAGCGGCGCCCGCCCCGGCGCGGAGGTCCCGGCCCGGGTCAAGATGACGTCGCAGACCGTTCCGCTGCTGCGCTGCCGCGGCGTCTCGAAGTACTTCGGGGCGCTGGCGGCGGTGAAGTCCCTGAGTTTCGATGTCGCCGCGGGGGAGGTGCTCGGCATCGGCGGTCCCAATGGCGCGGGCAAGACGACCCTCTTCGAGGTCGTCTCGGGTCTCAACCCGGCGGACGAGGGCTCGATCGCGCTGGCCGGCGACGCCATCGAGCGCCTCGCGCCGGAGGCCATCTGTCACAGGGGCATCGCCCGGACCTTCCAGTTCAACGCCGGCTTCGACACGCTGAGCGTGCGCGAGAACGTCCTGGTGGCCGCCCATTTCGGCCGCCACAACCGCCGCTGGCCGCGCTTCGCGCTCGAACGGGAGACCGTGGCCGGCGCCGAGAGGGCGCTCGAGCTCGTCGGCATGGCCGAGAGGGCGGACGAGACGGTGCGCGACCTGCCGGTGTTCCAGCGCAAGCTGCTGATGATGGCGAGCGCCATGGCGACCGGGCCGCGGCTCCTGCTGATGGACGAGCCGGTGGGCGGCCTCAATCCCGGCGAGATCGACCGCATGATGGAGATCGTGCTCGGCCTGCGCCGCCAGGGCGTGACCATCATCCTCATCGAGCACGTCATGCGCTTCCTGGTCCAGCTCTCGGACCGCGTCCTCATCATGCACCACGGCGAGAGCATCTACGAGGGCTCGCCCCGGGGCCTGACGCGGGACGAGCGGGTCATCGAGGTCTACCTCGGGGAGGGCATGGCCAGGCGCCTCGGCGCCGCCATGGCCGGGGGTGCGGGCGGTGGCTGAGCGGCTCCTCGCGCTCGAGGAGATCGTCGCCGGCTACAGCAGCCAGACGGTGCTCAAGGGCATCTCGCTCGAGGTCGCGGAAGGCTCCGTCGTCATGGTGATCGGGCCCAACGGGCATGGCAAGACGACCCTGCTGCGCTGCATCTCGGGCCTCGTGGGCCTCGATTCGGGCGCCATCCGCCTCGCCGGAGAACGCATCGACGGCAAGCGCGCCGACCGCATCGTCGCCGACGGGGTCGTCCACATCCCCCAGGGCGACCTGCCGTTCCCGGACATGTCGATCGGCGACAACCTCCTGATGGGCGCCTACCTCAGGCGGGGCCGCGCGGACATCCTGCGGCGGCTCGCGGAGGTCTACGACCTTCTCCCGCGGCTTGCCGAGCGGCGCGAGCAGACGGCGAGCACGCTCTCGGGCGGCGAGAGGCGCATGCTGGCGATCGGCCGCGGCCTGATGGCCGGCGGACGCATCCTGCTCGTCGACGAGCCGTCGCTGGGCCTGGCGCCCATCGTGATCGAGCAGATCTACGGCCTTCTCGGGGACCTCAAGGCCGACGGGCGGACCATTCTCCTCGTCGAGGAAAGCGCCGCGCGCGCCACCGAGATTGCCGACGAGGTCCATCTTCTCGACGACGGACGGATGATCTGGTCCGGCCTTCCGGGCGAACTGCTCGGCCGTCCGGAAATCCTCGAGACCTACCTGGGCGGCTGACGGACCATGGAGATCTTCATCCAGATCGTCGTCAGCGGCCTGACCCTGGGCGCCATGTACGCGGTGGGCACGATCGGCCTCTCCCTGGTCTGGGGGGCGCTGCGCATGCTCAACATGGCCCACGGCGTGCTCATCGCGATCGGCGGCTACTTCTCCTACCAGGCGATCACCCACTGGGGCCTGCCGATGCCCGTCGCCCTGCTGGTCGCCATGGCCGCGGGCGCGGCCATGGGCGCCCTCGTCTACCACTGCGCCGCGCGCTTCATGTTCCGCAACGAGGCCTTCGAGAACAACATCTTCATCGTCACCTTCGGCCTCGCGATCGCGCTGGAGAACGGCATCCTCAAGGTGTTCGGCGGCTATCCGCTGGCCCAGCCGTTCGCCCTCCAGGGCGGCTTTCGCATCATGGACGTCTGGGTCCCCTGGCAGAACGTGCTGATCGTCGTCGTCTCGGTGGCGGTCATGACCCTGATGGCGCTCTTCCTGGCGAAGACGCGCGGCGGCCGCGCCATCCGCGCCACGGCGCAGAACCGCGACGCGGCGCTATTGATGGGGGTGCCGATCGGGCGGGTCTTCGCCCAGGTCCTGGCGATCGCCGGACTGCTGGCGGCGCTCTCGGGCGTGCTGCTGTCCTCGATCACGACCCTGTCGCCCCAGGTCGGCTTCGATCCGATGCTGAAGGCCTTCATCATCTGCGTCATCGCCGGACTCGGGAATGTCCTGGGCGCCCTCTACGCCGCCTTCATGATGGGACTCTTCGAGGCCGGCGTGCAGTTCTTCCTCGGCGTGCGCTATGCGCTGCCGCTCATGCTGCTGATCGTCATCGCCGCCCTGATCTGGCGGCCCTACGGCGTCTTCGGCAAACGGCAGGTCACGCGGCTGTGACCGGCTGGAGGCGCGACCTCGCGATCGGGCTTGCCGTCCTCGCGGCGCTGGCCGCCGTGCCGGCGTTCGATGTCCAGCGGTTCTGGATCACCACCATGACCGTGCTCTTCATCTGGGCGACGGTGGTCTCGCAGTGGAACCTCGTGTTCGGCGTCGCCGGCATCTTCTCGCTGGCGCAGATGGCGATCTTCGCCGTCGGCGGGTACACGACGGCGATGATGGGGCTCTACCTCGACTGGAGCCTGTGGCTGGCGCTTCCCGTCTCCGGCCTGCTCGCCGTGGCCTTCGGCAGCATCGTCGGCCTGGCCTGCCTGCGGCTGACGGGCGCCTACGTCGCCCTGCTCACCCTTGCGATCGCCTACATCCTCTTCCTGCTCATCGTCACCGACACGGAGTGCATCTACTACGAGGGCACGGTGTGCCGCAGCCTCACCGAGGGCTGGAAGGGGCTCGGGCGCTACGGCGACTACGGCTTCCGCGACTGGTTCGGGCGCGATTTCCACCTCGGCAACTACGGCCTCACCCTCGCCATCCTGGCGCTGGCGACGGCCTTCGCCTTCCTCATCATCCGCAGCCCCATGGGGCTGGCCTTCCGCGCCTTGAGGGACAATCCCGGCTACGCCATGTCGCGCGGCGTGAGCCGCTTCAAGTACCAGCTCCTGGTGTTCGTCTTCTCGGCGTTCTTCACGGGCCTCGCCGGCAGCGCCTATGCGGGGGTGTTCCGCGTCATCGGACCCAACGTCCTCCAGTTGTCCCTGCTCCTCTTCCTGCTGTCGATGATGGTGGTCGGCGGGCTGGGGCGGCCGTGGGGCCCGCTCATCGGCGCCACCCTCCTCATGCTGGTCGACGAGACGCTGAAGGAGGAGTTTCTCGCCGACTACCGCAACATCGGGCTCGGCCTCATCCTTGCCGCCGTCGTCGTCCTGCTGCCGCAGGGAATCGCCGGCGGCATTGACAACCTCGCCCGCCGTCTGGCAATCCGAAGGCCGGACGGACCGCCGCGCCGCAAGGGGCCGGCGTGAGCCCTTCGCCGCGCTCGAGCGCCTCGCCGGCCCTTCGGGCCTTGCGCCGGGGCGGCCACTTCAGGGAGATTGTGCCATGGCTGTCGTAACCCGCCTTCGCCCCGCCGAGATCAGTCCCCGGGAATGGGACACGCGCTGCGAACTCGCGGCGCTCTACCGCGCGTTCGTCCGCTACGGATGGACCGACCTCATCTACACGCACATCTCGGCCCGCCTGCCGGACGAGCCGGGCCGCTATCTCATCAATCCCTACGGCCTGCTGTTCGAGGAGATCACGGCGTCGAGCCTGATCGTCGTCGACTACGACGGCAACCTCGTGCGCGGCGACTGGCCGGTGAACGAGGCGGGCCATGCGATCCACCACGCCATTCTCAAGGCGCGCGAGGACACCAACTGGGTGCTTCACACCCATACCCGGGCCGGCATGGCCGTCTCGTGCATGAAGTGCGGCCTGCTGCCGATCACGCAGCAGGCCATGTTCTTCCAGGACCGCGTCGCCTGGCACCCCTGGGATATCCAGACGGCCGGGCAGGAGGAGTGCGACAGGCTGGTGGCGGATCTGGGAAGCAGGAACGCCTGCATCCTCGAGAACCACGGTCTGCTGACCTGCGGGGCGACGCCCTCGCAGGCGTTCTCCCTGCTCTACAACCTCGAGGTTGCCTGCAAGGTCCAGGTCGATGTCCTCGCCTCGGGCCAGGAGATCATCGTTCCCGACCAGGAGACGCTGAAGAGGACCGCCGACGTGGCCAACGATTCCGATTTCATGGCCGACGATTCCGCCTGGAACGCCGTGCGCCGCGTCCTCGACCGCAGCGATCCCGACTACGCGACCTGACCGTCAGGCGATGAAGTCCGCGTCCTCGCGGACTTCGATGAGCGTCGGCCCTCCAGCATCGAACGCCTCGCGGATCGCCCCCGTCAGGCCGGCCAGGGAGTCCGGCCTTGCGGCGTGGGCGCCGAGGGCCCGCGCGAGGGCCGGAAAGTCGGGGTTGCGTCCGGGGGTGACACCCGTCGGCGCGATGTCGCGTTCCACCATGCCGTCGCGTATCTGGCCCAGACCGTCGTTGTTCCAGACGACGACGGGCAGGCTCACGCCCTCGTCGACGGCGGTCGCCAGTTCCGTCGCGGTGAAGAGGAAGCCGGCATCGCCCGCGAGGGCGACGCCCTTGCGCGCCGGTGAGCCGAGCTTCGCGCCGATCGCCGAGGGCATGGCCGAGCCCAGGGTGCAGTACCCGTTGGGGTGGGTGTAGCTGCGCGGATGCGAGGTCCGCCAGTACTCGTTGGCGAAGTAGGCGATCTGCGTGGCATCGGTGACGAGCCAGCCGTCTTCGGGAATGGCCTCGCGCATGGCGTCGAGCACGCGGGCGAAGCGCGGCGCGCGCGGTTGCCGCAGGAGGCCTTCCCTCACGTGGCGGCGCAGGCCGGCCACGGTGCCGGATCCGGCGAACCCCGGCGGGAGTCCGCGTTCGGGAAGCGCGTCGGCGAGCATGGCCATGGCGAGGCCCGCGTCGCCCAGGAGTGCCGCGTCCGGCACGTAGTCCCTCGTCAGGCAGGCGGGATCGACGTCGATGCGCACCAGCCTGCCCTTGAATTCCAGGAAGTCCGACTCCTTCCAGATGTCGGTTTCGGAGAGCTCGGTGCCGACGGCGATGACGAGGTCGGCGTTCTCCACGAGGTCGTGGGCGACGGGCCGGCTGAGGCAGGCACCGCAGTTGAGCGGGTGGTCCTCGGGAATGGCGCCCTTGGCGGCAATGGTGAGGATGACCGCGGCGCCGAGGCGTTCGGCGAGGCGCTGCAGCGCCGCGCCATGGTCGAGCGCGCCGCCGCCGGCGATGATCACGGGCCTGTGCGCGTCCCGGGCGAGCGCCGCCGCGCGCTCGACGGAGGCCCCGTCCGGCGGTGCCGGGCCGGCGATCGGCGAAGTCTTCACCGCGAAGTCCGCCGTCTCGCCGATCCTGTCGATGGGAAGCTCGATGTAGCAGGGGCGGGGCCGGCCGGCGCTGAAGGTGTCGAAGGCGCAGGCGATCGCCCCCGGAATCTGCCGCCCGTCGAGGATGGTCCGGGCCTGCGCCGTCAGCGGCCGGATCGCCGCCAGCTGATCGGAGATCTCGTGGAGGCGGCCGCGTCCGGCGCCGAGATCGGCGGAGCCGTTGGTGCTGGCGATCACCAGCATGGGCTGGCTGTCGGCGTAGGCGTTGCCGACGGCCGTCGCGATGTTGGTGACGCCGGGACCGGTGATGACGCAGCACACGGCCGGCCTGCCGGAGATCCGCGCGTGGCCGTCGGCCATGAAGCCGCCTCCCTGCTCGTGGCGGAAGAGGACGTGGCGCATGCCGGCATCGGCGATGCCGCGGTAGTACTCCAGGGTATGCACCCCCGGCATGCCGAAGACCGTGTCGATGCCGTAGGCCTTCACGAGCTGCATCAGGGCCTGGCCCTGCGTGAGATTGCCGGCAGCCATTGGGGGAACTCCTTGCAGTGCGCGAAAGGCGAATGGTAACCTCCGGCCCGCGGGAAGGCGAGGGGCCTCCCGCGGGCCATCCATCCACGGGACCGCTCCTGCAATGACCGCCAATCCGCTTCGTCGCCGCCGCGGGGACGGCGACACGCCCGTTCTCACCGACTGGGGATGCAACTCCGAGTACGGAGTCCTCACCGACGTCCTGCTGGGGCCGGCCGACAACTTCCGCTGGCTCCCCACGAGTTCCATCTCGCGGGCGACGCTCAAGCGCGGCGACCGCTTCGATCACCAGCTCGCCATGAAGCAGCACCGCGAAATGGTCGATGCCTACGAGGAGGCCGGCGTCACGGTGCACTGGCTGGAGTCGGACGAGGAGCTTCCCTACCAGGTCTTCGCGCGCGATTCGTCCTTCATGACGCCCTACGGCGCGGTGGTCGCGCAGATGGCCCAGTGGTGGCGCCGCGGCGAGTACGGTCCGGTCGTCCGCTTCTACATGGACAAGGGGATCCCGATCTTCGACATGGTGACCGCCGGCTCCTTCGAGGGCGGCGACTTCGACATCATCGAACCGGGATCGGTCCTCATCGGCTGGTGCGGCGAGCGCACCCAGGAGCAGTCGGCGCACCAGGTCAGGCGCTGGTTCGAGAAGGAGGGCTGGGAGGTCCGCGTCACGCCGATCGCCGAGCACTATGTCCACATCGACCTGATGGTCTGCATGCTGGCCGACAAGCTGTGCGCGGTCTGCCTCGACACCACCGAACCGGATGTCGTCGACTGGCTGAAGGCCAAGAACATCGAGATCGTCCCGGTGAACTACCAGGACACGATGGCGCTGGCCTGCAACGTCGTGTCCCTGGGCAACGACAGGGTCATTGCGCCGGCGCACGCCAGGGATCTCGTGGCGCGCCTGAGGGCGCTCGGCTTCTCGGTCTACGATCCCGATGTCGACTGCTTCACGCGCGGCGGCGGCGGAGTCCACTGCATGGCCCAGTCGCTGCGCCGCGAGGCCGTCTGATGGGCGCCTCGCCGGTCATGGTCGTCACCGGCGCAAGCCGCGGGATCGGCGCCGGAATCGCCCGCCTCGCCGGCGAGCGGGGCTATGACGTCGCGGTGAACTATGCGGCGTCCGCGGACCGCGCGGCGGCGGTCGCCGGCGAGGTCCGCGCCGGCGGCCGGCGCGCCGAGGCCATCCGGGCCGACGTCTCGGATCCCCGGGACGTCGAGTTCCTCTTCGCCGAGACGGACCGCCTGCTCGGACCTCCGGCCGTTCTCGTCAACAACGCCGGCATCTCCGTCGAGGCTCCCGTGGCGGACCACGACGCCGAAACCATCCGCCGGATCATCGACACCAACCTCCTCGGCCCGGCGATCGCCTGCCGCGAGGCGATACGCCGCATGTCGACGGCCCGCGGCGGTTCCGGCGGCGTCATCGTCAACATCTCGTCGATTTCCGGCGTCTACGGCGGCCTGCCGGGCGACGTCGTCTACGCCGGCACCAAGGGCGGCCTCGATTCCTTCACCCTCGGCCTGGCCAAGGAGGTGGCCGGGGAGGGCATCCGCGTGTGCTGCATCCGTCCCGGTCTCATCAGGACCGAGATCTGGGACGACGGCATGGGCCAGGACGAGGTCGTCGAGCTCGGCAAGCGCGCCGTGCCCCTCGGCAGGATCGGCGATGTCGACGACATCGCGCGCGCCGCGCTGTGGCTGTGCTCCGGCGAGGCGGCCTACGTTACCGGGGCGATCCTCAACGTCAGCGGCGGCCGCGAGACCTTCGTGCGCACCAGTTGAGCCGGGACACGGGAGAACACGCGGGTGGCAAGGTGGTTCGTGTCGCTGATGGAAACGCGGGGTGCCACGAGATAATCCTTGCTGCTGGCGATGCAGGCTGACAAGCGGGGCACTCGTTCCACCACGTCAACAATGCCGTCATCGCCTGCCAATCATGCCGTTTCGGTCAGAAAGTTCTCGCAAATGTCGTTGCAATCAAATGAGGCTGCACACGAAATTGCGGATCTCCCGGAATGCCGGAGAACTGAAGTTCCACACGCCGCCCTGAGCGCCTTCTCCAACTCTTGCTACCGGATTGCGAGTGGAAGCCAGGTAGGCATGTACAAAGCTCTTGTCGCTGTTGGCAGAAGCCATGGCGTTGTGCGTTTCGAGGCACTGCAGATACTGCTCGACGCATCGGGCAGCCGCTGTGTCCATGACAGAACACCGGCACAGCGTCTCGATCGCGCCACATCTGTCGCCGCCGGGCACGATAAACACCCCTACCGATGGTGACGTATTCGAGAAGGTCCCGTGAGACGGTGGGGCAGCGTATCCGGCGTTCTGCAGGTGTGCACAGACGCTCTGAAACGCCCCTTTCGGATTGTCATCGGCGTCCCGGATAACGCCTATGGACCGGAATGTGGGCCGCGCCTTCAGACTGATGCCGATCGTGCGCAGGTTTGCGGCAAACTGGTCACGGCCGCCGGCTTCGATGACCTGGATCGGCGGTGCTCCGTTGTCCGTACATTCCCTGATCAATGCGTTCAGCAAGTTGGTCTCATCCTTGCCCTCTACCAGCAGGAGTCGATCTGAATCGACATACTGCTTTCCGGTGCCGGATCCGGGCGCCACTATCTGACCTCCAGATTGAGGTTCTGGATCCCCGAGAGCGCCTCCCCAGTATAAGTCGCGACATTCGTGCGTCCTGATTGTTTGTCATGAATGAGTTTGTGGATTGCAAGTGCCTCGGGGCTGTTTCCGAAAACATCAATGGCGGCGTCGATCATTTCGGCATTATGTGTAGTTGCCACAAACTGCACCTTCCACTGATTCGCCCACGCTTGTGCTTTCTTCCAGAGCTGACGGTGCAGTGTGTGATGAATGCCGTTTTCCAGTTCGTCAAACAGCAACATTCCATTGCGTGCGGCAGAAAAACTGAGAATCATTCTGACCAGCTTGACGGCGCCACCGCCGAGATCGTGAAGAGGCCTTGGCCGTCCGGTGCCGGTTGCTACCGCCAGATACGAATTGCCGTTTTCATCGGCCAGCATCTCGATGTCGCTGGCATGATCTGCGACCATTCCAATGGCCCTGACCAGTTCCTTCTTTTGGCCGTCTCTCACAAGGTCCGAATACCGCTGAAGATATTCTGCGGTCGTTTCATGCTGAAACCCTGCACTCTCGATGATGCAGGAAGAACGCCCCGCAGGATTTTCGCCCGGAGGAAGAAGCACTGAGCCGTGCGGGGTCATATGGATGACCGGGGCACTTTCTCCCATCGGCTTGTCGTCAAGGTAAGTACGGATGAGTCCTGCAACTGGCGGCATGGTCTTGACATCAATCTGCACATCACCGCAGCCTGTTTTGGCCGGATATGTGCCGTTTATCCTTTCAAAGGTGTGGCGTAATCTATGACATTGTGTGCCTTCCACTCCATGAAGTTCCAACTCGCCGTCCGTCAGCCGGGAAATTGGATTCATCGCCGTAGAACGGAGGCGCTGGACATTGGCATTCCACAAGAGGTGCGGGTTGTAACGGCCTGTAAACAGCCACATTGCCTCAATCAGTGATGTCTTGCCGGTGCCGTTGGCGCCGGTGATCAGGTTGATGTCCTTCAGGTTGCACAGGGATACGCCATCAATGCCGCGATAGCGGACCGCGCTGAAACTGCTCAGATGAACCATCGTGATGTTCCATATATCGGGTCTTTTCCTTGCCTGCGCGCCAACCACTTGTCCGGGTGCCGTGGTCCATGTCCCGATTGGCTGTCCTGTCCAAACCCGGGAACGCCGCAGTGTCGGCGCCGGTGAAGGGTGGCCGCTGAGCAATGGGCGGGACGTGCATTGTGGCCGATGCGGGGCGCGCTTGGCAACAGGGCGCCGGGAGAGTTGAGTGCTTCGCAACAGCCGTTGCCGGTTCGGGTTACTGACACATGTCTTGTGCTACCGGCCCCTGAAGCGCGGCTTGCGCTTTTCGGCGAAGGCGCGCGGGCCCTCCCTGGCATCCTCGCTGCCGAGCATGCGCGCGTAGACCGGCAGGGCGCCGCCGCGCAGCGCCGCGAAGCAGTCGGGGATCGACATGTGCATGGCATGGCGGACGGCTTCCTTGGTGGCCTGGAGCGCCAGCGGTCCGCCCTCGGCGAGGTGGTCGGCGGTCTCGCGGGCGCGCGCCATCAGCCGCTCCGGTTCGACGATCTCGTTGACGAGGCCCCAGCGCAGCGCCTCCTCGGCGCCCATGCGGCGGCCGGTGAGCAGGATGTCCATGGCGACGGAATGGGGCAGGCGCCGCGGCAGGATCTGGATGGCGCCGGCGTCGGCGATGAACCCCATGTGAACGTCGGGAATGAAGAAGGTGGCGTGGGGGACCGCGTACTGGATGTCGCTTGCCAGCGCGATTTCCCATCCGCCGCCCACGGCGTAGCCGTTGATGGCGGCGATGACCGGCTTGTAGAGGTCCCACATCTCGGTGATCCCGGCGAAGCCGCCGTCGACCGCATGGCCGTGCTCGTCCCCGGCGGTCTCGCCGGCCTCGAGGGCGTCGAACTCGCCGGCGGCCTCCTTGAGGTCCCAGCCTGGGGAGAAGAATTTTTCGCCGGCGCCGGTGACGATGCCGACGAGGAGGCCGGGATCGTCGCGCAGGGTCGCGAACGCGGCGGACAGGCCCGCCGTGACCTTGCGGCCGATGGCGTTGGCGGGCGGATTGTCGATGGTGATTTCCAGAACCCTGCCCCGCCGGCAGGTCCTCACGACGTCACTCATGATCCTCTCCATTGTCGATCGTTCTCATCCATGCATCGGCGGCGACCACGCCTGCGCCCTCGGGCATGACCAGGAGCGGATTGAGGTCTAGCTCCACCAGGCTGCCGCCCGCGGCCCCGGCCAGCCGCGCAATCGTCATGACCGCGGCGACGAGGGCCTCGCGGTCGCCGCGCGGGGCGCCCCGGTAGCCGTCGAGCAGCCGCGCGACCTTCAGGCGGCCGATGGCGCCCCGTACGTCCTCTTCGGCGGCCGGAACGAGGAGATTCACCGAATCCCGGATGACCTCGGCGAGGGTGCCGCCAGCGCCGATGACGAGCACCGGGCCGAAGGCGTCGTCGCGGGTGACGCCGACGATCATCTCGGCGACGTGGCCCTCGACCATGGCCTCCACGAGCAGGCGGTCGACGCCGGTGGCGGCGGCGATTCGCCGCGCGGCGCGTTCGACCTGAGCCTCGTCCCCGAGGCCGAGCGCGACGCCGCCCGCCTCGGTCTTGTGGGCGATGTCCGCCGACAGCGCCTTGAGGGCCACCGGGAATCCGGTCCGCCGCGCGGCCGCGGCCGCCGTCGCCGCGGTGGTGGCCTCGCCCCGGGGGACCGGGATGCCCGCCGCGGCGAGACGCCGCTTGCTTTCGCGCTCGTCGAGAATCCTTGCCGCGCCGCCGGCCGGCGCGGCGGGAGGCAGCGCCGGGCCTGCCGTTCCGAGGCGCCGCCGCTCGCCCCACAGGCAGGTCCGCGCCAGGGCGAGGGTGCCGGCCCGGATGCCGTGGGCCATGGCGATGCCGTCGCCGTGCAGCCTGGCGCGAAAGGCGAGCGAAATGTTGTCCGGCAGCGACGAGGTGATGACGCCCGGCACGCCGTGGCGCCGGGCGGCGTCCCTGAAGGCCAGCATCGCGGCCTCGGCCCCGGTTCCCGTCGCACCCGGTGGAAGCTCCGCGTCGGCGATGGTGTCGACCACCAGGAGGGCGGCGTCGACCTCCCCGCGCAGCGCCACGGGAAAGATCCGCTCCAGGATGTCCCGGCGGCCCCAGTTGGAGGTGTTGTAGTCGAGGGGGTTGGCGATGGTGGTGAAGGGCTGCATGAAGGCCGCGATCTCGTCGCGCTGGCCGTCATCGAGCGGCGGGATGTCGATCTCCAGCGGCTCCACGAGGTCGGCGACGCACTCCGCATCGCCGCCCGAACAGGTGAAGACCGCGAGACGGCGGCCGTGCGGGACACCGGTCACCGTCACCACCTTCGCCGTCTCGACGAGATCCTCGGGCGTCTCCACGCGGATGACGTTGAAGCGGTCGAAGAGCGCCTGGTAGAGGCTGTCGTCGCCAGCGAGCGAGGCGGTGTGGCTCAGGGCCATCCTCGCCCCCGTCCGCGAGACTCCCGACTTGAGCACGATGATGGGCTTGCCGGCCTCGAGGGCCCGGCCGGCGGCGCGGCTGAAGGCGGCGACGTCCGGCAGCGATTCCATGAAGAGGGCGAACGAGGTGACCGCCGGATCGTCGACAAGGACCTCGATGTAGTCGGCGAAATCGAGCACCGTCTGGTTGCCGCACGAGATGACGTGGGTCAGCGGCGAACCGCGCCTGCCGTTGGCGATGTTGATGCAGATGTTGCCGCTCTGCCCGATGAAGGCGCAGCCCTTCGCGGTCCTCTCCCCGAGGGTGGGTGTGGCCATGAGGAGGGCGCCGGTGACGTAGTTGTTGAACCCGTAGCAGTTCGGGCCGATGACGGCGAGGTCGCCGGCCTTTCGCCCGAGTTCCCGCTCGAGGGCCGGCCCGTCGCCGCCGACCTCGGCATAGCCGGCGGCGTAGCAGACGGCTCCCGCGGCGCCCATGGCCTCGAGCCGGGGCAGGAGCGCGTTGGTCGCCTGCCGGTTGACCGCAAGGAAGACGATGTCGGGCGCCTCCTCGAGGTCGTCGACCGAATCGAGGCAGGCGAGGCCGGCGATCTCGTCCCTGGAGGGGTTGACGATGCTCACGGCGCCGTCGAATCCCAGCCGCCGCGCCGCGAGAACGGCGGGCTCGAGAAAGGCGCCGCCGACGAAGCAGATACTCCGGGGGGCCAGGGCGCGCCGCAGATTCTCCTGCCGGGTCGAAAGAGGCATGCACGCCATCTCCCTCAAGGACGTGCCCCGGCGCGGCCGGCGGCGCCAAGGGTGTACGGCATCTCCCGCGGTGAAACAACGGCCGCGAACCGGATCCCCCGGGCCGCGGGGACTACCTCCCGGCCATGCGGCCGAGGTCGCGGTCCATGTGATCGCGCAGGGCGGCGTCGGTGAGGACAGGGGATGTCCGCAGCACGGTCACGAATCCGCTCCGCTCGGAGGCCGGAACGGTGGCGCGCCTCGTCATCCGGAAGAGGGCGAAGCAGCCGAGCAGCAGCATGACAAGGCCGGGGAACCAGAAGTAGCCCGACGGGCCGGCCACCTGCATCATCGCGCCGGCCGCCGCCGGACCGATCATGCCGCCGATGCCGGCGGCGAGCAGCAGGCCGCTCGAGGCCGCGACCATCTGCTCGGGTCTCAGCCGGTCGTTGGTGTGGGCGATCGACAGCGAGTAGAGGGGGGTCGTGAAGCACCCCACGAGGGCGACGGCGGCGATCTGGACGAGGGGTCCCGGACCGGCGAACAGGGCGGCCGCCAGGGCGCAGGAGCCCCCGGCGAAGGCGACGATCGTGAGGATCTTCCTGCGGTCGAAGCGGTCGCTCAGCCGGCCGATCGGCCAGATCAGGACGATACCGCCGACGATGGATGCCGAGATGAAGAGGGAGGCCTGCTCGACCGTCAGGCCGAGGGTGCTGCTGTAGAGGGCCGCCAGCCACACCAGGGCGCCGGACGTGGCGCCGTTGACGAAGCATCCGGCGACGCCCAGCGGCGAACTCCGGGCCAGTTCCTTGAGGCCGAGGCGGTCGGGATTCTCGAACCCGGGCGCCGCATAGGTGGTGAGCGAGACCGGCAGGACGGCAAGGGAGACGAGCACCGAGGCGGCGATGAAGAGCTCGTAGCCCTCGGGGCTGGCGACGTTGAGGAGCAGGGGCCCCGCCGCCATGGAGCCGCTCATGGCGATCATGTAGACCGAGAGCAGCTGGCCGCGCGTCTCGTTCGTCGAGCGGTCGTTGAGCCAGCTTTCGGCGACGATCATGAGGCCGATGACGCAGAATCCGGTCAGCACGCGCAGCGCCGCCCAGACGGCCGGATCGATGAAGGCCGCGTGCAGCAGCGCGGAGACCGAGGCCAGCGAGGCCAGCGCCGCGAACACCCTGATATGGCCGACCCGCCTGATGAGGAGGGGGGCGATGAAGCCGCCGAGCACGAAGCCCGCGTAGTAGCTCGACATGACGACGCCGGTCACGAGGTCCGGGAAGCCCGCCCCGGGCGCGCGCAGGCCCAGAAGCGATCCCTGCAGCGCGTTTCCGGCCATCAGCGCGGCGATGCCGGCGATCAGGGCCCATACGGCGAGCACGGCTGCGATCATCGTCCGGTTCCATTGCGCAAGGCCGGCTGCCTATGCCCGACTTCGCCCGGCGAATCCAGCAGGAATTTGTCCCCGTCTCAGATCAGGAAGTAGCGCCGCCCGAGGGCGACCTCCCGCACCGCCGGCACGTCGAGCAGCGCGCCGTCGGCGCGGACCTCGAAGGTCCGGGGATCGACCGTGATGGCCGGCAGGGCGTCGTTCCTCACCATGTCGGCCTTGGAGAGGGCGCGCGTGCCCTTGAGCGGCAGCAGCGGCTTGCCCAGGGAGAGCCGGCGGTCGAGCCCGTCGTCGATGGCCCGGGGGTGGACGAACAGGAAGGAGACGAGATCGGGCGCCCCGCCGCACGCGGGCCAGTTCTCGCGAAAGATGACGGGCTCCGTCATCGACAGCGACGCCGCGGCGTTGCCGAGCGGACTCCACACCTCGATTCCGCCCTTGAACACATGAGAAGCCTTGACCCCGAAGAACTCCGGGCGCCACAGCACGATGTCGGCGATCTTGCCGACCTCGATGCTGCCGACGTGCTCGGCGATGCCGAAGGTGATGGCCGGATTGATCGTGTACTTGGCGAGATAGCGCAGGATCCGGGCGTTGTCGGCGCCGCCGTGGGGTTCTCCGGCCAGCGGCCCCCTGCGGTCCTTCATCGCCGATGCCAGCCGCCACATTCCGGCGATCACGTCCATCACCCGGCCCATGCCCTCGGCGTCCGAACCGGCCATGGAAATGGCTCCCATGTCGTGCAGGACATCCTCGGCCGCCATGGACTGGGGACGCAGCCTGCTCTCCGCGAAGGCGACGTCCTCGGGGATGTCCCCGCGGAGCGTGTGGCAGAGCATCATCATGTCCATGTGCTCGCCGAAGGCGTTGAGCGTGAACGGGTTGGTGGGCGTGGTGGACGACGGCAGGCAGTGGGCCTCGCCGTTGCACCGGATGATGTCCGGCGCGTGCCCGCCGCCGGCGCCCTCGGTGTGGTACATGTGGATGGTGCGGCCGCCGATGGCCTCCATCGTCGTCTCGTAGAATCCGGATTCGTTCATCGAATCGGTGTGCAGCTGGACCTGGAAATCCAGCCGGTCCGCGACCTCGAGGCAGGTGTCGATCACCGCGGGCATGGCGCCGAGGTCCTCGTGGATCTTGACGCCGATCACGCCGGAGGCGATCTGCTCCTCGACGGCCTCGGGCCGGCTGGCGCCGCCGCGGGAGAAGAGGCCGAAGTTCATCGGGAATCCTTCCGTCGCCTTGAGCATGCGGGCGTTGGCCCAGTGCCCGCCGCTGTCGATCGACCAGCACCCCGGGAACCCGCCCCCGATCATCGTCGTGAGCCCCGACGAGAGGGCGTGCCGGACCTCGCCGGGCTGCAGGTAGTGGGCGTGGACGTCGATGCCTCCCGGCGTCGCGATCAGTCCCTGGCCGTTGACGTGCTTGGTTCCCGGGCCGATGACCATGTCCGGCGACACGCCCGCCATCACCGCCGGGTTGCCGGCCTTGCCGATGGCCGCGATGCGCCCGTGCCTGACGCCGATGTCCCCCTTGAAGATGCCGCCGGCGGGGCACATCACGACGACGTTGCAGAAGACGAGCTCGAGGGCGCCCTCGTCGAGGCGGCGCCCGCCGTCGATGCCGGCCCCGGCCCTCAGGCTCTTGCCGACACCGGTGATCCCTTCCTCGCCGTAGGTCCCGAGGTCGTCCTCGACCATGGCGAGCAGGCTCGTGTCGCCCAGACGGATGCGGTCGCCTGTCGTCGGTCCGAACATCGCCGCGTAGCGCTCGCGCGTCATCACCGCCATGGTCAGGCTCCCCGGAAGCCCAGCCGGCGGGCGCGTTCGAGGGCGCGCGCCCGGACGCCGGGATCGTGGACGTTGCCCTCGGTGAGGCGGTTGAGGCCGGTGATGTCGCCGCTTCCGGCGATGGCCGTGAGCGCGACCTCGCGGTGCTCGCCAGGGTCGAAGCGGGCGGTGGCGCCGGCGGGAAGATCGAGGCGCATGCCGAAGGCGGCTTCCCGGTCGAACTCGAGCTCCCGGTTCGCCTCGAAGAAATGGAAATGGCTCGCCACGTGGACCGGCCGGTCGCCGGTGTTGAGAACGACGACGGCGGCGCCGGCGCCGGCGGCATTGATCGTGATGTCGCCGTCGCCGACGAGGATCTCCCCGGCCCGGCGCGCCGCCGCCGGCTCCCCGGTTCCGGGCCTGACGGGCTGCCAGACCGTCACCGTCTTCAGCCCGTCGTCGAACTGGGCATCGACACACACCAGGCCGATCATGTCGGCCACTCCGGCGATCACGTCGTCGGTGGTGAGGATCGTCGAGGCGAAGCCCGTGACCTCGGCAAGGGTGCGGCCGTCGCGCGCCGCCTCCTGGATCTCGTCCGAAATGATGGCGACGGCCTCGGGGTGATTCAGGCGCAGCCCGCGCGCCCTGCGCTTGCGCGCCAGCTCCGCGGCGGTATGCAGCATCAGCCGGTCGACTTCGGCAGGTGTGAGCATCATGGGTCCGGGATCCTCTTCCTGTGTTGCGTTCCGCTGCCCGATGGCCCGGGTCCGCGGACCTCGTGCCCCGCCGCACGCCGCGACACGTCGTCGGCGATGCGAGGTTCGCAAGCCCCGCCGGCGATCCGCCCTTGCGGCGGGTCGAGCCGCATCGCCCGCCTGCCTGTCTGCGGGTCCGTCATCCCGCGATGCCGGCAGCCGCGGCGGTCTGGTTGGTCATTCATGCGACTTTATCGAACAACGCCACGTTCATGCTGCCCTTTCTTCCCTGGAATGGGAAATGCGCGTGGCGCACGGTCATCGGCAGATACGTCACGTCCTGGTCTTGCAGAACGGCGAGGACATCATCGGGACACAAGCGGGACTTGCGCTCACCCGGCGGGTGCCGGGAGCCGTGCCTGAGCCGCACTTCCCAGATCGAGACCGCACTCACATGGAACTCCGTCCCGCGCGCGGCCAGGATCCGATGCTCCTGGTCCGGCAACGTCCCCGGCCGGTCCACGAGGTCAAACAGGTACGACGTATCGAGAAGGATACGCATCGGTGGTCGCGCTACCCGTCCTGGAGGCAGAGTGCGCGGCGGCTGAAAGCGGGATCGCCGAACTCCTCCGGCCAGCCGTCCGCGTCGCCTTCGGTCCCCGGCTTGTCGAAGTCGATCCCGCCACGCCGGTCGCAACGCACGAGTTCGACGACGGGCCGGCCGTGCCTGGTGGTGATCACGCGCCGGCCGCTGCGACCAGTTCGGAGAGGCGCGCCTTGGCCTCGCGGATGGCAAGCTCCATGTCGGATTGCCCCCCGGCTCGCAATTGGCACCGGTCAGCATGCTGTGACGATCACGCTTGTTCAAGACCATCGCGTGACTGCATTGCACGTTTCTTTCTGAAAGGCGTTCGCGCGATTCTTCCCGTCGGCGAGCCCGCAAGCCGCGCACTGGAACGAGAGACGGGGTTCCCCGTGAAGTCCCGGGGTCTCGATGCGCAGGGACTCGCGAAGCCGTCCCGGTGGCGGCGCCGCAACGCGAGGGACATGCCGGTTCCGGGCGGGCCGGGATGAAAGAGTCTTTTCCTCGTCATGCAAGGCGCCTTGATGCGATCGGGCGGAGTCGCGGAACGGTTTCTCTGCGCCGTGATCCACTCTAGGCTGAAGACGGAAAGGGGAGGCGCGGTGCATGGCCGATCAGGCGGCCGCAGGCGCCCTCATCGATACCGGGATCGATGAGGGGACCGTGTTCACTCGGGACCGGCGGGGCCACGGTGTCGGCTGCCGGGCGGACGACGCGGCGGCCCCCGGTTGTCTGCCGGTGCTGGACGGCGGCCGGGATGCCAAGATCGACGCCGGTCCCCCGTGCCGCACCGAAGGGCCGCCCCCTGATCGTCAGGCGGCACGCGGATGTGGCGCGCCCCGCCGTTCGGCCCCTTCTTCGGCGCCCATGCCCGAGTGCGCGGACGATGTCCCCGGGCGCGGCGCCGAGGCGTGATGCGCGGCCATGGGCTTCGACGGGAAGGAAGCGCTCGTGCCGTGCCGGCTGCAGGCGGCCTGAGCCGGTGACGAGGTCGCATCGTCCGCCGGTTCGCGGCCGCCACTGGGCGGTCTCCACGAACCACTGGCTGGCGTCGCTGGCGGCCTCGCGCATCCTCGACCGGGGCGGCAACGCGATCGATGCGGGTGTCGCGGCGGGCCTGGCCCTGGGTGTCCTTCAGCCGGACATCGTGGGCTCGGCCGGCGTCGCGCCGATGATCCTCTACATCGCCGGGACCGACGAGGTGGTGACGGTATCGGGCCTCGGCCGATGGCCCAGGGCCGCCTCGGCCCGCTACTTCGTCGACCGTCACGGCGGCGATCTGCCGGCGGGCGTCCTGCGCTGCGTGACGCCCGCCGCCATCGACGCCTGGTGCCAGGCGCTGCGGCGCTACGGCACCCTGGGGTTCGGCGATGTGGCCGAGGCGGCGCTGGAGCTGGCTTCCGGCGGTTTCGCGACGCACCGCCTGCTCGCCGAGACCGTGGCCGAAGACGAGGGCCTCTACGCGTCCTGGGAGAGTTCGCGGTCCGTGTTCCTGGCCCGCGGCAGACCGCCGCGCGTGGGCGAATCGTTCGTCCAGGCCGACCTCGGCCGCACCTTCGCCCGGCTGATGGAGGCCGAGGCCCGGGCCACCGGCGGCCGCGAGGCGGGAATCGAGGCGGTGCGCGACGAGTTTCACTGCGGCGCCATCGCCTGCGAGATCGTCGCGCACTTCGAGGACGAGGGCGGCCTGATGACCGCGCGGGATCTGGCGGACTTCCGTTCGGGCCATGAGGAGCCCGAGCGGGTGCGCTTCGGTCCCTGGGAAATCTACAGTTGCGGTCCCTGGTGCCAGGGACCGCTGCTGCTGGAGGCGGCCAACCTGTTCGCCCATCTCGGCCTCGATGGTGTCGGCGCGAATTCCGAAGGTTACATCCATCAAGTGACGGAATTGATGAAGTTGGGATTTGCCGACCGCGAGGCCTATTTCGGCGATCCCGAGTTCGTCGACGTGCCGCTCGACGATCTTCTGTGCGACGCGTTCGCCGCGGAACGCGTCAGGGAAGCCGACAGGGACCGGGCCTGCCCGGACCTGCCGCAGGCCGGCGAAACGCGCCTGGGACGGCCGGACATGCCCTGGGTCCGGGAGGCGGCAGGCAACGCGCGGGCAGGCACCACGCACAGGGACACCACCTACCTGTGCGTGGTCGATTCGGCGGGCAACGGTTTCTCGGCCACGCCCTCCGACGGCTACAGCACGGCCGGGATCATTCCAGGCCTGGGGTTCGCGGTGAGCACGCGCGGCGACCAGAACTGGATCGACAGCCGTCACCCCAGCGTCATCGAACCGTGGAAGCGGCCCCGGCTGACGCCCAACCCGGCGCTCGCCAGGAAGAACGGCAGGCTCGCCTTCCTGTTCGGCACGCCCGGCGGCGACGTGCAGGTCCAGGCCATGCTGCAGGTTTTCCTCAACCACGCCGTCCACGGCATGGACCCGCAGGCCGCGATCGAGGCGCCGCGGTTCGCCAGCGAGAGCTTCCCGGGCTCGTTCTGGCCCCATGTCCACAAGCCGGGCGTTCTGAGGCTGGAGCCGGGCTGCATGCGCCATGCCGGGAGCCTGGAGGCCAGGGGACATGTGATCGAGCCCTGGCCGGACCTGGGCTGGCGCGCCGGCGGCGTGTGCGCCATCGCCATCGACGAAGGGACCGGCGACCGCATCGCCGGCGCCGATCCCAGGCGGGAGTGCACGGCCCTGGCCTGGTGACGGGGACCGGCGCGCCGTTGCGGCCCCTCCAGGCGGTGGATCGCTGCCGGACGGGACACCGGCGCGTCCCGTGACCGGCGATCACGCAGGAGAGGCAGTGTGTCCGCCCGATCGCGATCCAGTCCACCGGACAGGACCCGGGGATGGAGATCATCCGCAAGGTTCCGGCCGGCCGGGGAACCGTTGCGGACCCCGGAACCGATGCTCATGCAGGCGTTGCGGCCCCGGTCTGCGGAAGATGGGCATGCCTGCGGCCGCTGCGCCCGTCAGGGATCCTCGTCCCCGGTCAATCCCCTGTGACGGACCCGGTCGCCCACCTGGAGGCCGAGCCTGCGGGCGGTGCCGGCGAGGACCTCGAGCACGGCGAAGGCCGGCACCCGCGAGCGGATGGAGGTCTCGTCGAGCGGCACGGTGTCGCGGGCGATGCGGACGATGACGCCGCTGCGGTCGAGGAAGATCATGTCGAGCGCCAGGAAGGTGTTCTTCATCCAGAAGCTGCGCTGCCGCTCGCGGTCGAAGAGGAAGAGCATGCCCTCGTCTGCGGCCATGCTCCGGCGGAACATCAGGCCGTGGGCGCGCTGGCGCGGCGTGACGGCCAGATCGACGCGGAAGGTATGGGAGCGCCCGTCCTGCGTGACGATCTCCACGGCGTCCCTGGCGAAGGCGATGTCCTGACCGGAGGCGTGAACCGGCGCGGCGGCGAGGCAGCCGAGGACGGTCCACAGGAGCAGGCGCAGGGGGAGCGGGCCAGTGGCGGTCAAGGAGGCGGGCCTTTCGCGGGGGGCGGGGAATGCTACCGCGGGCGGATGTTGATGTCCGCATCGCCGCGCTTGTTCCGGGGCATCGCTTGGCATAGTCAAGGGAGCGGGACGACGCACGGATGAAGGAGTTGGTGTTGGGCCGCCTGATCGTTCTTCTTGTCCTGCTCGCGGCGATGTGGCTCGTCGTCAGCGGACACTTCGATCCGTTCCTGCTGATCTCGGGCGCCGTCGCTTCGGGTCTGGTGGCGGTCATCGCCTGGCGCATGGGGGCGGTCGACGAGGAAGGCGTGCCGGTCCAGCTCGCGGCCGGGCTGGTCCGCTACCTGCCGTGGCTGGCATGGCAGGTCGCCGTCAGCAATGTCCGCGTCGCCGCGGTCATCCTGTCGCCGGCGATGAAGCTCGATCCGGCCTCCGGGTGGGTGGAGGCCCACCAGAAGACCGCGGTCGGCCTGGTCGCCTTCGCCAATTCGATCACGCTCACGCCGGGCACGGTGTCGCTGTCCGTCGAGACGGACCGCATTCATGTCCATGCCCTTTCGAGACAGGGACTCGAGGACCTCGGCAGGGGCGAGATGGACCGCCGCGTCGCCGCGATGGAAGGGCATCGCTGATGTTCGTGGCGGCGACGGCATGCCTGGTGGTGGCGATGGCGCTCACCCTGGTGCGCGCCATCAGGGGCCCGACTCCCTATGACCGCATCCTCGCCGTCAACGTCCACGGCACCATGACGGTTCTCCTGATCGCCGTGGTCGGCTACCTGACGGGACGCCCGGACTTTCTCGATCTCTCGCTCGCCTACGCCCTGCTCAACTTCGTGGGCACCCTCGCGGCGCTGAAGTACTTCAGGTTCGGCCATCTCGGCGAGGAGCCGTGAGCACGGCGCTCGACATCGCGAGCTGGATCGCCCTTGTCGCCGGCGGCCTGCTGCTGGTGACGAGCGCGCTCGGCATGCTCCGCCTGCCCGACCTCTTCACGCGGCTCCACGCGGCAGGCCTCGCCGATACCGGCGGCGCGGCCCTGGTGCTTGTCGGCCTGGCGCTGCAGACGGAGTTCGGCCTTGCCACGGCGAAGCTCGCGATCATCGGCGTCGTCCTCTTCCTGACGGCGCCCACTGCAAGCCACGCCGTGGCGCACTCGGCCCTGCTGGGAGGCGTCTCGCCGGAGGCGGAGAGGGACAAGGGGTCCGACCCGTGACGGGCGGCCTCGACATCGTCCTTCTCGTCGCGCTGCTGATCGCCCTGGCGCTGGCGCTCACCAGGCTCACCAGCCTGCTCGCCGTCGCCATTCTCACCGGCGCCTACAGCTTCATCATGGCGGTCGTCTTCACGCTGCTGCACGCCGTGGACGTCGCCTTCACGGAGGCCGCGGTCGGCGCCGGCATCACGCTCACCCTCCTGCTCGCGGCGATTTCGCTCACGTCCCGGGACGAGGCGCCCGCCCATGGCAAGGTCCGGGAACGCCTCCTCGCGCTGACGGTGGCGCTGGCCACGGGAACGGCCCTCGTCGCCGCCACCTTCGAGATGCCGGCGCTGGGCGATCCCAACGCGCCCGTCCACCTCCATGTCGGCGACCGCTACATCGCCGAGGGGCCGGCCAGCACCGGCGTGCCCAACATGGTGACCGCCGTCCTGGCGAGCTACCGGGGCTACGACACGCTGGGCGAGGTGGCCGTGATCTTCACCGCCGGAATCTGCGTGATCGCGCTGCTGAGGCGCTGGCGGGGCGGCGACCCGTGAGCGAGTTCATCATCGTGCGGGTGATCGTGAAGATCCTGGTGCCGTTCATCCTGCTCTTCGCGCTCTACGTCCAGATGCACGGCGACTACGGACCGGGCGGCGGCTTCCAGGCCGGTGTCATCTTCGCCACGGGAATCATCGTCTACACCATCGTCTTCGGCATCAGGAGGGCCTCGGCGGCGCTCCCCATGTCCGTGGTGACCGCCATGGTCTGCTTCGGGCTGATCCTCTATGCCGCCACCGGCTTCGCCGCCATGGCGCTGGGCGGGGCGTACCTCGACTACGGCGTCTTCGACAGCCGCTCCCCCGTGTCCGGGCAGCATCTCGGCATCATCGTCATCGAGCTCGGGGTCGGCATCACGGTCGCCGGGGTCCTGACCGCGATCTTCTTCGCCTTCGCGGAGCGCAGGGAACGCTGATGGACATCCTCGCGGCCGTGGACGCGCATGCGGTGCAGTGGGGCGCGATCGTCCTGCTGATGATCGGGCTCTACATCGTCATGACGCGCCACAATCTCATCAAGAAGGTGGTGGGCCTCAACATCTTCCAGACCGCCGTCTTCCTGTTCTACATCTCGGTGGCCTGGGTCCGCGAGGGCACCGCGCCCATCGTCGACGAGGATGCGGAACTCTACTCCAACCCGCTTCCCCACGTTCTCATCCTCACCGCCATCGTGGTCTCGGTCGCGACGATGGCGCTGGCGCTCGCCCTCATCGTGCGCATACGCGAATCCTACGGTTCCATCGAGGAAGACGAGATGGCGCGGGTGGACGAGAGCGGACGCCGATGACGCTCGTCGACCAGCTGCCGGCGCTGCAGGTCGCCGTTCCGCTCATCGGCGCGCCGCTGTGCGCCCTGCTGGGACGGCCGCGCCTCGCCTGGCCGTTCGCGGTGGCGGTGGCGTGGATCACCTTCGCGATCGCCATTGCGCTCCTCGCGCGCGTCCTCGCCGGCGGCCCGATTCACTACACCATGGGCGGCTGGCCCCCGGTGCTCGGCATCGAGTACGTCATCGATCCGCTCAACGCCCTGGTGCTGGTGCTGGTCTCGGGCATGGCGGCGGTCATCATGCCCGCGGTCAGGCTCGGCATCGACGTCGAGGTCGTGCATCGCGCCCGCCACCTCTTCCTGACGGTCGCGCTCCTGGCGCTGGCCGGCATGCTCGGCATCGCGATCACCGGCGATGTCTTCAATCTCTATGTCTTTCTCGAGATCTCCTCGCTGGCGAGCTACGCCCTGGTGGCCATGGGCGTCGACCGGCGGGCGACGCGGGCGGCCTTCAACTACCTCATCCTCGGGACCATCGGCGCCACCTTCATCCTGATCGGCGTCGGGCTCGCCTACATGATGACCGGCACGCTCAACATGGGCGACATGGCAACGAGGCTCGCCGGGGCCGCCGACACCGCCCCCGTCCAGGCGGCGCTCGCCTTCATCCTCGTCGGCGCCGGAATCAAGTTCGCGATCTTCCCGGCGCACGCGTGGATGCCCAACGCCTACACCTACGCGCCCTCGCTGGTTTCCGCTTTCTTCGGCGCGACGGCAACGAAGATCGGCGCCTACATCCTCATCCGCTTCGTCTACAGCGTCTTCGGGGCCGACTTCTCCTTCGACGTCATGAAGATCGACTGGGTCCTGGTGCCCCTGGGCCTCGCCGGCGCCGTCTTCGGCTCCATCGTCGCGGTCTGGCAGGACGATCTCAGGCGCATGCTCGCCTATTCCAGCGTCGCCCAGGTGGGCTACATCGCGGCCGCCATCGGCTATGGCAACCACGATGGCCTGGTCGCCGCGATCATCCATGTCTTCAACCACGGACTGATGAAGGGCGCGCTGTTCCTGGTCATGGCCTGCGTCATCTTCCGCCTTGGCAAGGCCGACATGGCGAGCTTCAGGGGGCTGGGCCGGCGCATGCCCGTCACCATGGGCTGCTTCGTCGCCGCGGGACTGTCGATGATCGGCGTGCCGGCGACGGTCGGGTTCATCTCCAAGTGGTACCTCGTCACGGGCGCGATCGAGGCGGGGCTGTGGCCGGTGGCCGTCGTCATCGTCGCCTCGTCCCTGATCGCCGTCATCTACATCTGGAGGGTCGTCGAGGCCGCCTACTTCACGGAACCGCCGCCGGGCGGCGACGCGGTCGCCGAGGCGCCAGCCACGCTGCTCGCGCCGACGGTTGTCCTGACCGCGCTGTGCATCGTCTTCGGCCTTGCCACCGGCCTCACGGTCGGTGTGGCGGGAGAGGCCGCGGGCGTCCTCGGGGTCGCGCCATGATGGCGGCCCTGGCCATCGCCATCCCGCTTGCCGCCGCCGGCCTGGTGCTGCTGGCGCACCGCTGGCCGAACCTGCGGGAGTTCCTGAGCCTTGCCGCCGGTGCGCTGCTCTTCCTGGTGGTGGCCGCCATCGCATCGACCGGCGACGGCACGGCCATCGTCCTGGGAGAGCCGGTCGCCGGTCTCGCCCTCAAGCTCGTCGTCGAGCCGCTGGGCGTCGTGTTCGCCCTCCTGGCGAGCGGCCTGTGGGTCGTCACCACGGTCTACGCGATCGGCTACATGCGCGCCCACCACGAAGTCCACCAGACGCGCTTCTACGCCTTCTTCGCCGTCGCCATCGCCTCGGCGATCGGCGTGGCCTTCGCCGGCAACCTCATCACCCTCTTCCTGTTCTACGAGGCGCTGACGCTCTCGACCTTCCCGCTCGTCACCCACGCCGGAACGTCCAGGGCCAGGCAGGCCGGACGCACCTATCTCGGCATCCTGCTCGGCACCTCGATCGGCCTGCAGCTGATCGCCATCGTCCTGACCTGGTCGTTCGCCGGCACCCTCGACTTCGTTCCAGGCGGCATTCTCGAGGGCCGCGTCAGCGACGCGCTCGCCGGTCTTCTGCTCGTCCTCTACGTCTTCGGCATCGGCAAGGCGGCGCTCATGCCGTTCCACCGCTGGCTGCCCGCCGCCATGGTCGCGCCCACGCCGGTGAGCGCGCTGCTTCACGCCGTGGCCGTGGTGAAGGCGGGCGTCTTCACGATCCTCAAGGTGTCCTGGTTCGTCTTCGGCTTCGACCTGCTGCGCGATCTGGCGATCCTCGACGTCCTCCAGTGGGCCGCCGCGTTCACGATCCTCGCGGCCTCGCTCGTCGCCATGACCCGCGACAATCTCAAGGCCCGGCTGGCCTACTCGACGGTGAGCCAGCTGGCCTACATCGTGCTGGCGGCCCTGCTGGCCGGCCAGGCGGGCTTTCTGGCGGGCGGCCTCCACATCGTGACGCACGCCTTCGGCAAGATCACGCTCTTCTTCTGCGCCGGCGCCATCCTGGTCGCGGCGCACAAGCAGGCGGTCTCCGAGCTCGACGGGATCGGCCGCGCCATGCCCGTCACCATGGCGGCGTTCACCCTCGCCAGCCTCAGCATCATCGGCCTGCCGCCGTTCGGCGGCCTGTGGAGCAAGTGGCTGCTCTTCGAGGGGTCCCTGGCGGCCGGCCAGACGCTGCTCGTCCTCGTGCTCGGCCTGAGCACGCTGCTCAACATCGGCTACCTTCTTCCCATTCCGGTCCGCGCCTTTCTGCGGCCCCCGCCCGGGCAGGGCGCGGGCGGCCTGAGGGAAGCCCCGCCCACCTGCCTTGCGGCCATCGCGTTCACCTCGCTGGGTTGCCTCGTCCTCTTCTTCTTCCCGGATGTCGTGACCGTCTGGCTCGAACAGGTCTTCCTCTTGCCGGAGGTTCCCGGATGACCGACGAAAAACCCCGTTTTCTCGACAGGCCCGGCGCCGTCAGGCTGATCATCCGGACGCTCTACGCGGTCTGCATCGTCGCCTTTGCCGCCGACTTCGTGGTGCACCGCCATGTCGATCATCCCTGGGAGGCCCTGCCGGGGTTCTACGCCGTCTACGGTCTCGTCGCCTGCGTGATCCTCGTTCTCGCGGCGCGCGAGCTGCGCAAGCTCATCATGCGCGGAGACGATCACTACGATGACTAGCGTCGCGCCGTTCCTCGTCTTCTTCGCCGGCGCCGCGCTCGTGGCGCTGACGGGCGGCAGGCTGCGCGCCGTGGTGCTCGTGGCGACACCGCTCGCCGGGGCCGTCAATCTCTGGTTCCTCGACCCGGCCGCCCATGTCGCGGCTTCCCTGGCGGGCTTCGAGCTCGTCATCGTGACCGTCGACAGGCTCTCGCTGCTCTTTGCCTGGCTGTTCCATCTCGCCGCCCTGATCGCGGCCGTCTACAGCCTCCACATGTCGGACCGCCTCCAGCAGAGCACGGCCCTGGCCTATGCCGGTTGCGCCCTGGGCGCGGTCCTGGCCGGCGACCTCGTCACCCTCTTCCTGTTCTGGGAGGGGCTGGCGCTCACCTCCTCGGCCCTGATCCTGGCGCGCCGCACGCCGGGCGCGCTCAGGGCGACGCTGCGCTACCTCGCGGTGCAGGTGACGTCGGGCCTCCTGCTGCTCGCCGGCATCGCCGTCCTGGCCCATGCCGGCGGGGACCTCTCCCTCGCGGCGATGGAGCTCGGGGGCACGGCGGCCTGGCTCGTCTTCCTGGCGCTCGGCATCAAGTGCGGCTTTCCCCTGCTGCACGGCTGGATCACCGACGCCTATCCGGAGGCAACCGAGACCGGCGCCGTGCTGATGAGCGCCTTCACCACCAAGGTCGGCATCTACGCCCTGGCGCGGCTCTTCCCGGGGACCGAGGAACTGATCTGGATCGGCGCGCTGATGACCATGTTCCCGATCTTCTACGCGGTGATCGAGAACGACCTCCGGCGCGTGCTCGCGTACAGCATGATCAACCAGCTCGGCTTCATGGTGGTGGGCATCGGCATCGGCACGGAACTCGCGATCAACGGCGCCGTCAGCCACGCCTTCAACGACGTCCTCTTCAAGGGCCTGCTCTTCATGTCCATGGGGGCGGTGCTCTACCGCACCGGGCGCATGGGAGGATCGGAGCTCGGAGGCCTCTACCGCACCATGCCGGCGACCACGGGCCTGTGCATCGTCGGCGCCGCCTCGATCTCCGCGTTCCCGCTGTTCTCGGGCTTCGTCTCCAAGTCCATGATCATGGTGGCGGCCCTCGAGGAAGGCCACGAATGGATCTGGCTGGCCCTGCTCTTCGCCTCGGCGGGCGTCTTCCATCATGCCGGCATCAAGATCCCCTTCTTCGCCTTCTTCGCGCACGATTCGGGCCTGAGGCCCAGGGAAGCCCCCCGGGCCATGCTCGTGGCCATGGCCATCGCCGCCTGCGTGTGCATCTTCAACGGCGTCTACCCGGACCTGCTCTATTCCATGCTGCCGTTTCCGGTGGACTACGTCCCCTACACCTGGGCCCATGTCGTGACCCAGTGCCAGCTGCTGTTCTTCTCCGCGCTGGCCTTCACGCTGCTCAAGCTCTACCGGCTCTATCCGCCGGAGCTTCCGGGGGTCAACATCGATATCGAGTGGTGCTACCGTTGGCTTCTGCCCAGGCTGGCACGGCGGGCCGAGGCAGCGATTTCGGGAGCCGCCCGGCCGTTGCGCGCCATCGCCTCCGGGCTTGTCTCCGGGACCGTGGGCGTGGCCCTGCGCCTCGGCGGGCCGGGAGGCGTCCTCGCGCGCGATCCGGCCGCCGGCACCGCGTCGCTGGTGATCGTCCTTGTTCTCGCCGTGGTGCTGGTCGTCCACCTGGTGCGCGGCGGCTGAACGCAAGGGGAGGGGGCCGATGGAACTTTCCGGGGAACACCGTATCTCGGCGCCGCGCGAGGAGGTCTGGCGGGCGCTGCAGGACCCGGAGGTGCTGGCGCGAGCCATTCCCGGTTGCCAGGCCATCGAGCGGGAGTCGCACGAAAGGTTCACGGCGAAGGTGAAGACGAAGGTCGGTCCGGTCCGGGCGGTCTTCTCCGGCAGCGTCGAACTCTGCGAACTCGATCCGCCCTCGGCCTGTGTCATCGCCGGCGAGGGCACGGGCGGCGCGGCGGGATTCGCCAGCGGCCGCGCCAGGGTGACGCTGGAAGCCGACGGCGCGGCCACCGTGCTGCGCTATGCGGCCACCGCCACGGTGGGCGGCAAGCTCGCCCAGGTGGGAGGGCGCCTGATCGAAGGCACCTCCCGCAAGCTCGCCGGCCAGTTTTTCGGCGCCATCGACGAATTGCTGTCGACCGGGGATGCCGCAGAGATGGAGGAGACCGTCATGGAAGCACCGCACGAACCCGCAGCCCGCGTGCCGCCGGCGACCGTCGAACGGCTGCTCTTCGGATTCGCGGGCCTGGGGCTGGCGGCCCTGGGCGTCGTCGCGGCGTTTCTCCAGTAGCGGTTGACGCCCGGGAGCGAAGGGGAGCGCCATGTCGATCGAGGTGTCGATGACGGTGAACGGGCAGGCCAGGCACGGTGCCTGCGAGGAGCGCACCCTGCTCGTCGCCTTCCTCAGGGAGACCCTGCGGCTCACCGGAACCCATGTCGGATGCGACACCAGCCAGTGCGGCGCCTGCGTCGTCCACCTCGACGGCGAGTCCGTGAAGTCCTGCACGATCCTCGCGGTCCAGGCCGCCGGGCGCGAGGTGACGACGATCGAGGGGCTGGCCGACGGCAGCAGGCTTCACCCGATGCAGCAGGCCTTCCACGAGAACCACGGCCTGCAGTGCGGATTCTGCACGCCGGGCATGATCATGAGCGCCCTCGATCTGCTCCGGCACAATCCCCGTCCCACGGAGCGCGAGATCCGCGAGCATCTCGAAGGCAACCTGTGCCGCTGCACGGGCTATCACAACATCGTCAAGTCGATCGCCGCCGCCGCGGACCGCATGGCGGACGAGGGGGGCTGAGCGCTGTACGCCTTCCGCTACCACAGCGCCGCATCGGTCGGCGAAGCGCTTGCCCTGTGGGACCAATGCGAGGAACCGGGCTGGCTCGCCGGCGGCCATTCGCTCGTTCCGGCCCTGAAGATGCGCCTTGCCGCGCCGTCCGATCTCATCGATCTGGGCGGCATCGCGGAACTGAAGGACCTTGGACGCGACGCAGGGGTGGTGAGGATCGGCGCGGGCGTGCGCCACGCCGATGTCGCGCGCATGAGCGGCGGGATCGCCGCCCTCTCGGATCTGGCCGGCAGGATCGGCGACTTCCAGGTGAGGAACCGCGGCACGCTCGGCGGCTCGATCGCCAACGCGGACCCCGCGGCGGACTACCCCGCCGCCCTGGTGGGCCTGGGCGCCACGGTCGTCACCGACCGGCGGGAGATCGCCGCCGACGCGTTCTTCGTCGATCTCTTCGAGACCGCCCTCGAGGAGGGGGAGATCGTGACCGCCGTCAGGTTTCCCGTGCCGCGCCGCGCCGCCTACATGAAGTTTCCCAATCCGGCCTCGCGCTACGCCATCGTCGGGGTCTTCGTCGCCGAAACCGCGAGCGGCGTGCGCGTCGCCGTGACCGGCGCCGGTTCCTCGGTCTTCCGCGTCGCCGCCATGGAGGAGGCCCTGGCACGGGACTTCTCGCCGGCCGCACTGACTGGCATCCCCGTCTCGCAGGACGGCCTGAACAACGACATCCACGCCTCGCCCGACTACCGCGCCCATCTCGTCACGGTCATGGCGGAAAGGGCCGTCGCCAAGGCCGCCGCCTGACCCGGCAGGCGGTGGAGGGGGACGACTCCGATACGGGTGTGATAAACCGATGCTGTCGGATTCAGCACGTCAGCACGGTAGAACCGTCCCTCGAGGGAAGCAACAGGAGCGCCGCGCGGTCACCATGCGAACCCCGACGGGCGAGGGCGCTCGGGGGGCTGGGGATCGTCCGAACGATCGTTGTCGGGGCCTCAGGAGCCGGCCTCATCGGTCGGCCAACGGGTCCGGGTCATGCTTGGCCGGACCTGCATGCGCTCCAGCCACGAGACCAGCCGCGGGTGTTCGCCCAGCAGCCGTCGTCCCTGCTGCGCCATCTCAAAGCAGGCAAACATCGGCGCGGCCAGCAGGTCGGCGAGGCACAGCTCGGAGCCCGCGATGTACGGACCGCCGTCCGACAACTGGTCCAGTGCCTCGAGGCAGGTGCGCGAACGTTCGATCGCCTCGCCGAGCCTGGCGGGTTCCGTCCGGCGGCCCTCCCGGGGCGCGTCGACCTCCTCGACATACACGCCCCAGACCATGCTGGGATAGGCGTAGCAGTCGAGAACACGCATCGCCTGCGTCATGCGCGCCCGGCGTCTCGGCGTGTCCGGGACCAGCGACGGACCGGCGAACACCTCGTCGACGTAGCGGACAATCGCATCCGTCTCGTAGAGCCGGAAGCCATCGTGCTCGAACGCCGGGATGCGCCCGAACGGATGGCGTACACTGTAGTCCGGCGGGAGTCCTTCGTCGCCGAACACATCGACCTCGACGAGACGATAAGGGACGTTCTTCTCCTCCAGCGTCAGGCGCACCGTTCGCACATAGACGCTGTAGGCGGCGCCGAAGACGATCGGTTGGTCCATGTCGACTATCTCCACAACAGGGAATCTCGAGACTGCTTCCGACAGGCGGCATGATGCTGCGGACCCTTCTGCCAGAACTCCTCCTTCGGCAACAGGTACTTGCCAAGGGGCCCCGCTTGCGGGTTGGCCACGAGCCTCTGCGACAGAGAAAACCCGCCCGCGAGAGATGCGAATGCCTGAACGCCGGCGCCGGTCCCGACCGCGAGGCCCAATGCGCCATTGTCGGCCACATCATGGCGGTGGACAGCAACAGCGCACCGTTTCGATAGCGTTGGGAACGATGCCATCGAAGCAGTCAGCGGTCGAACAAGCATTCCGACATCTCCGGAAACCGGATCCCTGCAAGCGCTGCGAAGGTCCTTCTCGGTGACGGCGACGTAGCGTATGGCTGCTCACTTGGCTCCAGCCCATCCGCCCGGGCGGTGCCAATGGGCGGGTCTTTCTTCGGGCGCGACCCCGCCCTGGTAATCGCGCCCTTTCTAAGCTTGTAGTGCGATCCCTTGCACTCAGCGGTTCGAACCCCTTGGCCTGTGTCTAGTGGCTCATTCCAGGAGAGGAGCTGCAGAACGCGGCCGAGAAAGTCGAGAATGGCGTGCCGCTGACGCCCGACCTCGATCTGGCGCTGTTCCACGGTACGTCGCTCGGCGGCGCGCGCCCGAAGGCAATGATCCAGGACGGCGATACAAAGCTGATCGCCAAGTTCTCGTCTTCGGCCGATACCTACAGCGTGGTGAAGGCGGAGTATGTCGCCATGCGCCTTGCGGCCAGGGCGGGGCTTGAAGTCGCCTCCGTGCGCCTTAAGCGCGTCGCCGGCAGGGATGTGCTGCTGGTCGAGCGTTTCGACCGCGCAAGGAAGAAAGACGGCTGGGCGCGCAAGGCGATGGTCTCGGCACTGACGCTGTTCGGTCTCGATGAGATGATGGCGCGCTACGCCAGCTATGAAGACCTCGCAGAAATCGTCCGGCACCGCTTCACCTCACCGAAGGCGACACTGCACGAGCTTTACGGACGGCTCGTGTTCAACGTCCTGTGCGGCAACACCGACGATCACGCGCGCAACCATGCGGCCTTCTGGGACGGCGAACACCTGGCTCTGACGCCTGCCTATGACATCTGCCCGCAGAACCGATCCGGCAATGTGGCCAGCCAGGCGATGCTGATCGCGGGAGACAACCGGATGAGCACGCTTGCGGCCTGCCTCGAGGCCGCGCCCAGCTTCCATCTCGGCGAGAAAGCGGCGAAAAACCTCATCGCCCGGCAGATCAGTGTCATCCGGGACGGTTGGGACGACATCTGCGAGGAAGCCGCATTGACCGAGGTCGAGCGCAACCTGTTCGGCCGGCGCATCTTCCTGAACGACTTCATCTTCGAAGGCGCGCCGGAGGGCATGTGGTGATAGTGAGCATACGAAGAAGGTCGCGAATGGCGCTGCATTGGAAGTATATTTCACCAAAGGGTCGTTGAGTAACTTTTTTTCATGTCGTATTGTAGAATTTCAGGAGCTCGGCCATGTGTCTTCGCTATTCAAGAAACTGGCATCGAGATTCATGGATGTCGTGCTGAAACATCGCTTTTCAGAGCCAGTCACGGTCTTTCGGGACAGGCGGTTGCCGGAACGGGCGACGCCGGCCGGCTATGCCGCCCTGATAGATGCCTGCGGTCTGCAGGTTCCCCTGCCGAGGACCTTGTCCGCTACGGGAGAGCGGCACAGGACCCTCGAGGAGGGAGGCTGGCGTTTGCTCACCCCCCGCCATGCGCCGCGCCCCACACTGCAAGCGCATCTGACCTTCGCCCTGAAGTACGAGGGGCTCGACCTTGCCGTTCTCAAGCGCCTCTTCCTCACGGTGGAGGCAGCCGGGATCGAAGCAATCGTCCGGGCCACGCCCACAGGCAGCTATGCGCGGCGCCTCTGGTTTCTCTACGAGTGGCTTACCGGGCAGCGTCTGAACCTTCCCGACACCACACAGGGCAACTATGTCCCGGCCGTCAATCCGGAGCAGCAGTGGGCAGTTCCCGGCGAGAATTCCGCGCGGCATCGCGTCAGAAACAACCTGCCGGGCACCCCGCAGTTCTGTCCGCTCGTCCGGCGCACTCAAGCGCTCGAGGAGTTCGTGACCCTCGATCTCGCAGCGCGGGCGCGGACGGTCATCTCCAGGATACCGGCAGACATGCTGGCCCGCACGGCCGCTTTCCTGCTTCTGAAGGATTCGAAGTCGAGTTACGCGATTGAAGGAGAACGTCCGCCGCAGAACCGCATTCAGCGCTGGGGCCGGGCCATCGGTGAGGCCGGCCGGCAACCCATCGATCTCGAGGACCTGCTCCGGCTTCAGAGGATCGTGATCGGAGATGCCCGATTCGTGCGTCTTGGATTGCGTACCGAAGGCGGATTTGTCGGCGAGCACGACCGGGAGACGGGCGTGCCGCTTCCCAGCCATGTCAGCGCGCGCCCCGAGGATCTGGCGTCCCTGATCGAAGGCATGGTCGCCTTTGGCCGGGGTCCGGCAACCGTGCTTGATCCTGTCGTCGCTGCTGCCGTGCTGGCCTTCGGCTTTGTCTACATCCATCCGTTCGACGACGGGAACGGGCGCATCCATCGCTATCTCATTCATCACGTCCTGGCGCAGCGTGGCTTCAGCCCGCCGAGGGTCGTGTTTCCGATATCCGCCGCGATCCTGGACAGGATCGACGCGTATGGCGCGATTCTGGAGGATTACTCGCGGCGGCTCCTGCCGCTCATAGAGTGGGAAGCGACGCAGTGCGGGAATGTCCGGGTGCTCAACGACACGGCGGACTTCTACCGCTTTTTTGACGCCACCGCGCATGCCGGTTTCCTGTTCGAATGCGTGCGCCGGACGATCGAAGAAGACCTGCCGGACGAAACGGATTTTCTCCGGCGCTATGACAGGTTCACGGGACACCTTCAGGTGATCGTCGATATGCCTGATCGCACCGCCGGCCTGCTGTTCCGGTTCCTGCATCAAAATGGCGGGCGCCTGTCACGGCGGGCGCAAGAGGGAGAGTTCAGGGAACTGACGAACGGGGAGGCGGAGTGGATCGAACGTCTCTATGCCGAGACTTTTGGGCCACCGCCCGACAATCCGTGATTCGGGCGATCCGGAACAGGGAAGCAGGCTGGCGTTCCGTTGCAGAAACTCCGGGGATGGGCAGGCCATGCGCCAGGGAGCTCGGATGCGTACCGGCACGGACGAGAGAGTCGTGCAGTCGCACTCCGGCATCGGAATGTCGCACGACTCGCCGCAGTCAGGCGACGTAATTGCTTGATATACAACCATGTTGTCGCCGAAATTGGCTGGCGTTCGGGCAATCCGGCCGCCACCGGGGAGGGAAGGGACCATGTCCAGGGCTGTCGATCTTGCCGCCGATGCGTTCATCAGCGGCGCCTATGGCCTCGAGGGGGCCGAGGAGGCCGAGGCCTTCTATCGTCTCTGGGCCGACGACTACGAAGGCCACATGGTGGACGGCCTGGGATACTGTTCGCCCGGGCTCGTGGCGGAGCGTCTTCTCGGCCATCTTTCGGACGATGCGGCCGAGGTTCTCGATGTCGGCTGCGGGACCGGACTCGCCTCCGCGCCTCTTCACGAGCGCGGCCTGAAGAATCTCGACGGTATCGACCTTACCGTGCCGATGCTGGAGAAGGCCCGGGCGCGCGGGATCTACCGCCATCTGATCCAGGCGGACCTGACAAAGCCGATCGACCTGCCGGACCGCTGTTACGATGCCATGGTGTCGTCGGGAACATTCACCCACGGCCACGTGGGGCCGGAACCGTTCGACGAACTGGTGCGCCTGCTGCGCCAGGGCGGACTGATGTCGTTCTCCATCCACGTCGACATCTGGGAGACCGGCGGCTTCAGGGCCATGCTCGATCGTCTCTTCGGCTGCGGCGCCCTGGCCCTGGTCGAGATGGAGCGCGACCGCTTCTTCGAGAGCCTGGAACCCGACGGCTGGTTTCTCGTCTGCCGGCGTCTCTAGACCGGGTTCAGACCGCCCGGTCGCCCGCGTGCGACGAGGTCACGGCGAAGCGGTATCCCCCGGGACCGTCGATGTGGAACGTGTCATGGATGCGCCCGCGGGTAACGGCGGTGGCGCCGACGCCGGCGGCCACGAACTCCCCGTGCGCGGCATCGATGTCGTCGACCATGAGGTCGAAGGGAGCGTCCGTTCCCGGTGTCACGGCGTCCTTCGCCCGGCTGACCACCAGGTGGGTGCCGCCGCGCAGTTCGAGGACGCCGAAACCGTCGCCGCGGAAGATGTCGCGCATGCCGTGGGCAACGAAGAAGCTGCAGGCGGAGCCGACATCCTCCACCTCGAGGGTCACATGCCCGACCGCAAGGCGCGGTCTGCCGTCATCCGCCATGTCCCGGTCTCCCTGCCTGTCCGGCAAGGCAGGAATGCCACCGATCGTGGGCCAGGGCAACCGGCGTGCGAAGGGAGCCGGGGGAGACCCCCGTGAACGGCCGTATCCCGGCGCAGGGTGAGCGGGATCGGGGCGAGGCTTTGTCGGTGCCCCGCTTCGGGACGGTCGATCAGGATAAGGCGCGGCACCCGGATTCCGGCGAACGAGGGATTCGCTGCGAGAATGCCGGGCTCCGCTCGACCGGCCTGCTGCCCGGTGCCGCGCCATCACAGACCGCCGTCTGGGAACATCGTCCGCGAGCACGATGTTCTCACGGACGCGATCAGGCCCCCGTCACCGCCTCACCGGCCGTTCTTCGCTCCGGCACGGGTGAGACCTGCGGCGTCGTCCCGGTCGGGATGCCGCCGCAGGCCGTTGTCCGGGCAGTCTACGGCCGGCGCGTCAACTCGTACCAGAACACGATCGATGAATAGGGCGGGACCATGACGAGACCCTCGATGTCCGTGCCGTGAGCGACGACGACAGGAGCGTCCATGGCGAATATCGACACCGCCTCGTCGTGAAGGATGCGCTGCGCCGCAACCCACGTCTCCTCGGCCGCGGCGGTATCGGTGGCCTCCTGCCCCCAGGCCTCGAAGACCAGGCTGTCGAACTGCGGATTGGTGTAGCCGATGGCCGGGAACCACCCGTAGGGCGAACTCGTGAAGATGATGAGCCAGGCGTAGGGCGACGGCACGTCCCCCGACGCGGCGACCACGAAGACGTCGTAGTCCTCGTTGGCGGGGTTGAAGGCGCTGTCCCAGAAGGCGCCGCCGGACAGCTGGCGGATGTTGAGCGTCACGCCGACCTCGGCAAGCGCGGCCTGCCACAGGCGCACCGCCTCGGCCACTTCCTTCGAACCGGCCGATACCGCGAGGTCGAGTTCGATGCCATCCGCGAACCCGGCTTCCTCGAGCATGGCCCTTGCAGCGGCGAGATCCTGGCGGCGCACGGGAAAGTCGGATGGCGGCTTCCACAGGGCCGTGGGCCCGGAACCCGCGCTGATTCGGCCGTGACCGAGAAAGACCCCCTGGTGCACATCCTCATAGGGGAAGGATGTCGCAAGGGCCCGGCGGACCGCCGGGTTGTCGAGCGGCGCATTGCTGAGGTCGAACGCGAAGATGAGCTGCGAAAGCGGCAGGTAGGGAAGGACCACGATGTCGTCGACGCTTTCGAGGCTGTCGATCGAATCGAAGGGCAGATTGCTCGTCAGGTCGACCTCGCCCGAACGGATGAGCTGATCGCGGACGGTGGGATCCTCGACGATGAGGTAGACGACCTTGGTGAACTGGCCCTCGGCCCAGCCGCCCCAGTAGTCCGGATAGTAGTCGAGCACGGCGCGGGTTCCCGGCTCGAAGCCCGCCACGACGTAGGGTCCGGTGCCGGCGTCGTTGCCTTCGGCCCACCATTCGGGAGGCTGATCCGCCGCCTCGGCCTTGTAGATGAACATGCCGTACTGTGCCGAGACGATCAGCGGCACGTTGCGCGGTTCGCTGGCGATGAACCGGACGGTGTGATCGTCGACGACCTCGATCGACTCGATCCCGATGAAGTCGTAGGCGACCATGCCGACGGCGATGTTGCGATCGAGAGACGCCTTCACGTCGGCGGCCGTGAACGCTGACCCGTCGTGAAACGTGACGTCGTCGCGCAGCGTGAATGTCCACTCGGTGCCGTCGGCATTCGACTCCCACGAGGTTGCCAGAACGCCGACGATCCCCCGGTCCTCGGTCCAGCGGGTGAGCGTTTCGTAGACATTGAAGCCGAGCATGGTGTCGAAGCTCAGCATGTAGGGTGGGTCGAGCGAGGGCAGTTCGCCCGGCACCGCCTGAAAGGCTATGTTCTCGGAAATCTCGGCTGCAAGCAGTTCGCGGTCCGGCGACAGTCCCGCGGACGCGACCAGCGCTGCAGCAAGAACCGTATGGATTGCCCTCTTCATGATCACCCTCCCTTTGTCATCGTCCCGAAAGCGATCGGCAGCGCGCCTGCCGGGACGACATGGCGGCGCCTGCTGTCCGGATACCGAACTGTCGCATGTTCCGATTCCTGCCATGAGATCGCGCCGAGGGGAAGACCGTCCGAACCGCCTCACCGGCCAAGGCGATGGCCGGTTGCGTTGCGCTGCGCCGCTGTCGATTAAGGACATGTTGAGGGCCCTCGAAACCGTCCCGGAGCCGTGGCCATGAGCGGTATGCGGTATGTCCTGCGCCGGCTGGTGCTGGCCCTGTTCGTGATGCTCGGGGCGCTGACCGTCACCTTCGCCATCGCCCATGTCATCCCCGGCGACCCCGCGCGTCTCTATCTCGGCGCCCGCGCCAGCGCCGAGGCGGTCGCCGCGGTGCGGGCCGACCTGGGACTCGACGACCCCCTGCCCATGCAGTTCGTGCGCTACGTCTCCAATGCGGTCAACGGGGAGTTCGGCTACTCGTACCGGACCAAGCAACCGATCATCGAAGATCTCGCAAGGCGTCTGCCCGCCACCATGGAACTCGTGGTCCTTGCGACCCTTCTGGCCCTCGTCATCGGCGTGCCGGCGGGTGTCCTGGCGGCGGCCAGGTTCGGGAGCGCCTTCGATCGCGCGATCAGGGTCGTGTCGATCCTCGGGGTTTCCATGCCGGCGTTCTGGCTTGCCTTGCTTTTGCAGCTGGTCTTCTTCCTGTGGCTCGGTCTGCTGCCGATCGGGGGACGCCTGAGTCAGACCGTCACCTTCCTGCATCCGGTCACGACCGTCACCGGCTTCCACCTGATCGATGCTGCGGTCACCGGGAACTGGATCGCGTGGCGCGACGCCGTGCTGCACGCGATCCTTCCGGTCGCCGTGCTCGCGACATTTCCGGTCAGTCTCGCGCTTCGCATGACCAGGGCGTCGATGCTCGACGTTCTTTCCGAAACCTACATCGCCGCCGCGCGCTCGGCGGGGCTTCGCGAGCGCGAGATCCTGTTCCGGCTGGCGCTGAAGAACGCCATCGTACCGACATTGACCGTGCTGGGTCTGGTCTTCGCGTTCTCGATCACCGGCGCGGTGCTGATCGAAAGCATCTTCAAGTGGCCGGGACTTGGCAGCTACATGCTCGATGCGATTCTCAACGACGACATTCCCGTCCTGTTCGCCGTCACCCTGGTCGTGACCGTGATCTACATCGTGATCAATCTGCTGGTGGATCTGCTCCAGGCGGGTCTCGATCCGCGCATTCGCCTCGGCGAGGCGGACAGTGGCTGAACCGCCTGCCGGCACCCGTCTGCGGCAGGTTGCCGCCGTGTTCTCCGGTCCGCCGCCGGGATCGGTCGCATGGCATTTCCTTCGCGACCGCCTCGCGACCGCGGCGTTCGCGGTGCTTGCCCTGATCGCCCTGCTTGCGGCCGCCGCGCCGGTGGTGACGCCCTATGCCGATCAGGGCCGTGGCGCCACGAGTATCGAGGACAAGCTTCTGCCGCCGTCGTTGGATCATCCCTTCGGGACGGACGAACTGGGCCGCGATGTCCTGTCCCGGGTCCTGTTCGGTGCGCGCACCGCCCTCGTCTCGGGCGTCGCGATCGTCCTGATCGGAGTCGTCGCAGGCACCATGCTCGGCGCAGTGGCCGGCTATGTCGGGGGCTGGCTCGACGATGCGATCATGCGCGTCACCGATGTCTTCCTCGCCTTTCCGCCCCTGCTGCTGGCCATGACGGTCGCCGTCGTCCTGCAGCCCAGCCTGCACAACGCGATCCTCGCGATCGCGATCACCTGGTGGCCGTGGTATGCGCGCATTGCGCGCGGGCAGGCCGTCTCGCTGCGCGAGCGCGCCTATGTCAGCGCCGCCCGCGGGATCGGTGTCCGCCATCCGGTGGTGATCGTCCGTCACATCCTGCCCAATGTCATGACGCCGGTCTGCGTCCAGGCCACACTCGACCTTGGAGCGGCGATCCTGACCGTGACGGCGCTCGGATTCGTCGGCCTCGGCGTCCCCCAGCCCACCGCCGACTGGGGCGCCATGATCGCGGAGGGCCGGATCTACGTGCAGACAGGCCACTGGTGGGTTCCGACCATTCCGGGCCTGGCGCTCTTCGTGACGATCATGGCCTTCAATCTTGCAGGCGATGCGGTTCATGTCGCCACGAATCCCCGTGCGCGGACGATGCACACGGCATGAGCGGGACGTTCCTCAGGGTGGACGGTCTGCGTGTCGGATTCCCGACACCTCGGGGACGCCGGGAGGTTGTGCGGAACATCAGCTTCGGGATCGAGGAGGGGACGGCTTACGGAATCGTCGGCGAGTCGGGATGCGGCAAATCCATGACGGCCCATGCCATCATGGGACTGGTGCCGCGGCCGGGTTCGATCGACGGCGGACGCATCGTCTACCGGGGCACCGATCTTGTCGCCGGCGGAAGGGCCGCGTGGAGCGATCTGCGCGGCCGGCGTATCGCCATGGTGTTCCAGGATCCCGGCGCCGCGCTCAATCCCCTGTTCACGATCGGCAGCCAGATCACCGCCGTCCTGCGGCGGCACGGCGCCGCCGCAGGACGCAGCGCCCGCCGCCGCGCGGCCGCATTGCTCGGAGAGCTGGAGCTCCCGGATCCCGATGACGTGCTCGGCCGCTATCCCCACGAACTCTCCGGCGGCATGCAGCAACGGGCCATGCTGGCCATGGCGCTGGCGGCCGATCCCGACCTCGTGATAGCCGATGAAGCGACCACGGCGCTCGATGTCACCATTCAGGCCCAGGTGCTGGCCTTGCTCGATCGCCTGCGCAGGACGCGCGGCCTGACCCTGATCGTCATCACCCACGACCTCGGTGTCGTCGCGCAGACCTGCGACCGGATCGCGGTGCTCTACATGGGCAGAATTGTCGAGGAAGGCGATCCGGCAGACATCTTCCACAGGCCGCTTCACCCGTACACGCAAGGGCTGCTCGCGGCCCGGCCGGGCGAACAGGCCCACGGTACGCCGCTCGTCGTCATTCCCGGATCGGTCCCCACCGATGCTTCCCGGATACGCGGATGCGCCTTCGCGGAGCGCTGCGGGTCATCCTTTGGGCCATGCCGTGTCTCGGAGCCGCCGGAACGGTTCGTGTCGCCCCGTCACCGCACCGCGTGCCACCTCTACGGCGGATCGTGACATCGGAACCCGACATTCTGCTCGACGTGCGGGATCTCGCGGTCGACTACAGCACCGGTCCCCGGATTCTCGGATACCGGCGCGGCTCGGTGCGCGTTCTCGAGAGTGTCAGCCTTCGGTTGCGGCGCGGAGAGACCCTGGGAATCGTCGGCGAATCGGGGTGCGGAAAGTCGACTCTTGCCCGGGCCATCGCGCGATTCGTCCCGGCGAGCGGCGGCAGCGTCCGGTTCGACGGCCGCGACGTGCTGTCCCTGCGCGGGCCGGCCCTGCGTTCCTGGCGCAGGGACATCCAGCTCGTGTTCCAGAACCCGCTTGCGTCGCTCAATCCGCGCATGACCGTTCGCGCCATCGTCGGCGAGCCGCTCGTCACCCATACACGGCTTGATCGCAGGGAACGCGGGGAGCGTGTCTCGTCGCTGCTGGCCGATACCGGGCTCGATCATGACTTCATGACTCGCTATCCCCACGAGCTCAGCGGCGGCCAGGCCCAGAGAGTCGTCCTTGCGCGCGCTCTTGCCCTCAACCCCAGGCTTCTTCTTCTCGACGAGCCGACATCCTCGCTCGACGTGTCGGTCCAGGCGCAGATCCTCAATCTTCTCATGCGCCTGCAGGAACGGCATGCGCTGACGTACATGCTGATTTCGCACAGCCTCGCGGTGGTCGAGCATGTCTGTGACCGTATCGCCGTCCTCTATCTGGGCGAGATCGTGGAGGAGGGGCCCCGTGCGAGCATCTTCTCCCGGCCCCGCCATCCCTACACCCAGGCTCTGGTGGCGGCGACGCCGGTCGCCGATCCCTCGAGAAAGCAGGTTCACCACCCGCTTGAAGGCATGACTCCGAGTCCGTCCTCCCCGCCGGAGGGCTGCCGGTTTCACACGCGGTGTCCCCGTGCGTGGTCCCTGTGCCGCCGGGACAAGCCCGCTTCGCATCGCATCGGGCGCGATCACCGGGTATCCTGTCACCTCCTTGACGGGAATGCCGGGGATGGATCCCTCAACCGGCCCGGGGAGAAAGAGCCATGAAAGAATCGGGTGCCGGCAACGCCTCGCCGCGGCGCGCTCCACCGTATGCCTGGTCGATGCCGGGCTGGCCGTCGCCGACCCAGTCCGATGCCGACGAGGCGCTCGAAGTCTGGGGATACACCGATCGCATGTCCTACCGGGCCGGCGAAGTGGTGAGACTCCATACAAGCGCCACGCGCGCGTCCTATTCGCTCAAGATCTTCCGCGACGGCGCCGCCCCGGAATGCGTGTTCGAGCGCAGTACCCTTCCCGGCGTCCGCCATCCCGTTCCCGACGATGCCTATGCCGGCGGTTGCGGCTGGCCCGTGGCCCTTGAGGTGCCGGTGGAGGAGCACTGGCGGACGGGGCTCTACATCGTCGTCCTGCGGATCGAGGACGGGCAGGACCTTTTCGAATCCGACGCCTTCTTCGTCGTGCGCAACCCGTCCCGGGACAGGAAGGGGATCGCCTTCGTGCTCACGACGAGCACCCTGATCGCCTACAACGACTGGGGAGGCGCCAATCACTATCGCGGCCTCGGCAACGACCCGCGCAGGGATGTCGCCTCGCCGGTGCTGTCGACGCAACGCCCTCTGGGCCGCGGATTCCTGCGCAAGCCCGCGGAAGCGCCGCGTGAATCCCACAGCTTCGATCCGCCCATCGGCTGGCAGCCGCGCTATCCTTCCTACGAGTGGGCGCGCCTTCACGACTACTGCCGCCATCACGCCGATTCGTTCTGGGCGACCTATGAACGCCCGTTCGCCGTCTGGGCCGAGCGCAATGGCTACAGCCTCGACTATCTCACGCAGCACGACCTTCATTTCGACCGGCATTGCCTCGACGGCCATGAGGCGCTGGTCATCGTCGGGCATGACGAGTACTGGACCTGGGACATGCGCGACCGCGTCGATGCCTTCGTGGACGCCGGCGGCGGGCTCGCGCGTTTCGGCGGGAACTTCCTGTGGCAGGTCCGTCTGTCCGACGACGGCTCCACGCAGTACTGCTACCGGGTCCCCGACGCCGACCCCGTGAGCGGCGTGGACCCCCGCCGCACGACGACGGTGTGGGACTGCACCCTGATCGACCGCCCGGCGGCGGCGACGATGGGGTTGACCGGCATGGCCGGGGTCTACAACCGCTACGGTGTCGCGGCGCCGCGTTCGTCGGGCGGTTTCACGGTGTACCGGCCGGACCACTGGGCGTTCGAGGGCACCGACCTCTACTACGGTGACCTTCTCGGCGGCACGCCGGTCAACCTCGCGACCTTCGAACTCGATGCCGTGGAATACACCTTCCGGCGCGGCCTTCCCTATCCCACCCACGAGGACGGCGCCCCGGAATCGCTCGAGATTCTCGCCATGGCGCCCGCGGTTCGCGGCGAGGAGGACCGGTTCGACGGCGAGGTGCCGCTCAACGGGCCGATCAGTGAAATGCAGGAGACCATGAAAGCGCTCGGCGACTTGCTGCCGGCCCACCACCTCGATCTCGAAGGACGCGGCGCGGGCATGATCGCGACGTTTTCCCGCGGCGCGGGCGAGGTGTTCAACGGCGGTTCGACCGAATGGCCCCGCGCGCTCGAACTGCGCGATCCGTTCACCGAGAGGATTGTCGCCAACGTGCTCGATCGTTTCTCGCGGCGCTGAGCGGTTCGCCTCCATGCCGGCGTCGCCGTCCGCGACAGTCTCCTGAGGCTGCAAGGTCCCGGCAACCCGGGTAAGCTCCGGTCCGCAAGCACGCGGCATTGACAGCCGTTGCGGCCGGACCGGAGGAGGAAAGGGCGATGGGCATACCCGCCGGGAAACAGTCCGCGATCGACTGGGTCGACGGCAACCGCCGGTCGCTGTCGGACTGGCACACCACGATCTGGGACTATCACGAGCCGGCCTGGCGCGAGTACAGGTCGGCGGCCTGGTACGTCGATCGACTCCGCCGGGAAGGATTCGACGTCGAGGAGGGCTCGGGCGGCATGCCGACGGCATTCTGCGCCACGTGGTCAGGCGGCGACGGTCCGACGATCGGCTCCTACGCCGAGTACGACGCCGTTCCCGGCAACAACCAGGACCGCGTCCCCTACCGCAAGCTGCGCGACTCCACCCACCACGCCGCCGCCGGCCATACCGATCCGCATTCCGCGCTCGGCATTGCGGCGCTGGGAGGCATCCTCGCGGCCAAGCATGCGATGGAACGCCACGGTATCCCGGGCAGGCTGAAGTTCATGGGCGAACCCGCCGAGAAGGTCTTCGGCTCCAAGCCCGTCCACGCGGCGAAGGGCTACTACGACGACATGGACGCGGCGATCGCGTTCCATCCCTCGTTCGGATCGCTGAGGACCAACACCTGCATCCTGGACACCCACTGCGGCAGCTACTGGAGCCGTGTCTACAGCTTCGTCTGCGACTCGCCGGAAACCTGGAAGGGCATGGGCTCGATGGACAACGCGAGCGCGCACACGGTCGCCCGCGCGCCCGGGGCCAACGATGCGCTCTGCCTGATGTACACGACCACCAAGTACACGAAGGAGGCAATGCTGCCGCATACCGGCACGTGGACGCTCAACGAGGCGCTGCTGGCCACCGGCGATGCGACCAGCGACAACCTGGCGCCGCGCTTCAGCCAGATCCAGTATTCCTGGCGCTCCCCGACACTGGAGATGCAGCGGCGCATCGCCGAGGTCCTCGACAACAACGCCGAGCATGTCGCTGCGGTCACGCACTGCCGCCTGGAGAAGCACTGGGTCACGAAGACAAGGGTCGGCCTGCCGAACCACGCGATGGCTCGCATCGCCTACGCCAACCTCGAGCTGGTCGGCGGTCCCCGCTGGGGCGAGGAGGCGCTGGCGTTCTGCCGGGAGCTGCAGTCCGGCCTCGGTCTCGAGCCGATGGACGCCCCGATCCTTGCGGAGATGATCGACCTTTGTCCTCCCGAGACGGGCGAGGCGCAGCTGCGCGGCATTCTTCCGCCCTGGCAGCTCAACTACACCTCGGACGACTACGTCGACTGGACCTGGCATGCGCCCACGGTGCGGCTGATCATCGGCCGGTGCACCCTGAAGGCGCCCGCAGGCTACGAGTACCCGGGCTGGTCCTGGAACGCCCTGGGCGGCTATTCGCCGACCATCGATCCGACGATCGAGTGCGCCTCGAAGGTGATCGGGGCCACCGTCGTCGACCTCCTGACACGGCCGGAACTCCTGAAGAGGGCCCGCGACGAGTTCGACGAGCGCACCGGAGGCGGGATCGGCGGCTCGTCGTGGGTCGCACCACTGCTGCCGGCCGACTTCCAGCCGCCCGTGGGTTTCAGGTGGCCCGAGTACGTCGCGACGGCGCGCGGCGAGAGCTGGTACGTGCCGGAAACCGCCTGACGCCAGGTGTACGCGACACGGTCGACATCCGGCGCGGAACGGATCTCCCGGGCGACGCTCCACACGGATTCGCCCGGCTGTGAAATGGAGCCTGGAACTTCGGGAGGCTTGTGGTCACCGCCGAGGTGTCAGCCGATGTCGCCGGCGCTCCTCCCGCTTCCCGGGCATCGTGCATGACCGAAAGACGGCCCTGTGCATCCGCGCCGTGGCCGGAGCGGAGGTTTGCCGTCCATCACTCGTGGAATGTTCCGGAGCCGGGTCAGGCCTCGGGACTGCAGGCGCAGGATGCGCCGGTATCCTCTTCAGCCGCGGGGCCCTCGTCCCGCATGGACCGCCGCTTCCGGGGGCGACCAATTGAAAGCTACCGGTCGGCGGCCCATACTCAAGCCTTGGATTGCTGTTCCTTCAAGGCCGCTCATCAATCTCCGGTCCGAAGTACAAACCGGAACAGCGACATGCAGACAGCCAACGCAGAAATCAGATCTGCACTCTCGGAGCTCCAGGATCTTCCCACGCCTGTCGCTGACTGGCGGGTCGAGACCGGCACGGATTCCGGCGACGAATTCGCCGTCTGGGTCTGGGCCGTCCTGGAGAACAAAGTAGACCTGGATACCAGGATCCGGCTTCGCGACTTTGTTTCGGATTTCATTCGCAATGAAGCCGATACCGATGTCTGGGTCTACGTCAACTTCAGAACAGCTTCCGACGCGGACTAGCTCTGCCGAGTAGTCATGTATTGACGTAGCAACGAGTTATGTTTTCTGCCGCAGTGCGTGTTTGCGGCCTTCCCTGAACCCGGTTTCGAACCCGATCTGGTGGCCCAGCGAAGCGCTGGTCATGCGTGTTTGTCCATGCCACATGATCTGATGACCGGGGTCGGGATCATGGGTGCGGTCGCGATAGCCGCCGAGGTGGGCCACCAGGGCCACGGCGTCGCCGAGGAGTTGCGGTGCCGCAAGGCCGTGCTGGCGGGCATAGTCGCGCAGGAAGGCGAGTTCGTGATCGGCGAACATCAGTTCGGGATCGCAGTCGGGGACCTGACGGCCGAGCAGGGTCATGACCATGATGTGCCAGGCGATAGGGATCTCCCGGCACGGCCGGCGAGCAGGAGGCCGGCATGGGAGGTGATGGTGCCGCCGGAGAAGTCGGCTTCGATGCGCCCTGGCCTGGCGCCGTGCGGGGTTGGACAGGAGACCTTTGCCGGGATACACTGTGTCATTTCGATAACAACAGGTTAAAGAGAGTTCTTCATGACGTCAATAAGTTAGTATGCACAATCCGGGCTAGCCGGCAAAGCGCAAAGCTCCGCTATCCGTCCACGGCTGCCGACAGGCAGATTGCGGGCCTGAGGGTCCTGGCTGCCTCCCCAAGTCGCTGGCGTCAGCCCAAGGTGCCCCTTCGAACTTGAGGTAGGCACTGAAACGACGTACAAATTGCCACGGAAGGAGATTGGCACCATGGCCTCCACGAACACGGCCCATAGCGAGCGCATCAACCTGCGGCTCAGCCAAGCCGCGAAGCGGAGGATCGAACGCGCCGCCTCTGTCGAGGGCAAGACCGTGAGCGCCTTCATCGTGTCCAGCGCTCTGGAAACCGCCGAGAAGACCATCGAGAGGCACGAGACCGTGGCGCTCGCCCGCGAGGACGCGACGCGCTTTTTCGATGCCCTGGCCGATCCGCCCCCGCTCAACGACCGGCTCAGCGCAGCCCTGGAGGAGCACGCCCGGCGCGTCGTTTCGCGTTGACCGGTCCCGATGCGCCGGTCATTGGGCCGCTGGAAAGATGGCACGACCGGACGGCTTTTTCCTGCGGCCTTCCCGAACTCGACCGCTATCTGGCACGGCAGGCCGGTCAGGACCTCCGGCGCCGGATCGCGAGGATCTTCGTTTGCACCGCCGGCGATGCCGAGACCGTTCTGGGCTTCTATACCCTGAGCGCCATGTCGGTCGATCTGTCCTCGCTTCCCGAAGATCTCTCGCGCAAGCTGCCGCGTCATCCGGTCCCCTGCGCCCTGATCGGCCGGCTGGCGGTGGACCGGTCGGCGCAGGGGCTGGGGCGCATGCTGCTCGCCGATGCGGTCAAGCGCGTCGTCGCCGCCAGCGAGACCGTGGCGATGCACGCCCTGATCGTGGACGCAGCGAACGACGACGCGAAGCGATTCTATGAGGGGTTCGGCTTCGTCCCGCTTACCGACGATCCGATGCGCCTGTTCCTCCCGCTCGGGCATGCCGCCCTGCAAGGCTCAACGGAACAGGCGAGACCTCCCTAGTGTTCTGTATCAGAAATTACTATACAGTAAATGCTGATCATGGCATGATGTACCGGTTCACCGGTTCGAGGGGATCATGTCATGGCCAATCATCATACACGGGAAGTACCGGAACTCTGCGACGACGAGCGTCAGGCGTTGCAGCGTTGGGTGAGGCGTCGCAAGACGGCCCAGGCCCTGGCGATGCGGGCCCGTATCGTGCTGGCCTGCGCCGAGGGGGAGAGCGACCAGGCGGTGGCCGAGAGGCTGGGCACGACACGGGTGACGGTCGGCAAGTGGCGCCGGCGCTTTCTCGAGAAGGGCTGTGACGGGCTGCTCGACGAGCCGCGGCCGGGGGCGCCGAGGACGGTCTCTGACGAAGATGTGGAACGGGTGATCACGCTCACCCTGGAGACGATGCCGCGCGGTGCGACCCACTGGAGCACGCGCTCCATGGCGAAGAAGAGTGGCCTGAGTTCGGCGACGGTGGGCCGCATCTGGCGGGCCTTCGCCCTCCAGCCCCATCGCGACGACACCTTCAAGCTGTCGAAAGACCCCCTGTTCATCGAGCCGAACGCGCCGTGGTGCTGTGCGTCGACGAGAAGTCGCAGATCCAGGCGCCGGACCGCACACAGCCGATGCTGACCCTCTCCCCGGGCCTCCCCGAGCGGCGCACCCACGACTACCGGCGCAACGGCACCACGTCGCTCATCGCCGCCCTCGACGTCGCCACCGGCGAAGTCATCGGCAAGTGCTACCGCCGTCACCGGTCCGTCGAGTTCCGCAAGTTCCTCGCCATCATCGACAAGGCCGTGCCCTCGGCACACTGGCACGGCAGACCGGTCGTGCCGCGGCGGCCAAGGGTGCGCGTCGACGGGACTGTCTGTCTTTCCGCTACTTCTGCCAGGTGCAGTCCCCCGAAGAGACGACGAAGTTCTCCGGCAGGTACTCCGTCGTGTAGGAGCAGCTGCCGCTGACGCCGGCGTACCTGCCGGTGCCGCCCGTCATCTCCCAGCGGCCGTCGCCGCTTTCGCCTTCCCCGATGTCGCCGGCGCTTCTCTTCGCCATCACGAACCAGCTGTCGCCGGAGCGGTCGGTGACCGTGCATGCCGCCCGGAGGTCGGAGTCGGCCTGCGAGACCGTCGCGTGGACCACGCATCTTGCGAGTTGGTTTGCATTCCCGGGGAATTCTGCACCGTCGCTCGCAAGCAGCGTGACGGTCCCCGCCGCCCTTCCGGCGGTGATCTTCGTGCCGGCCTGGTCGATCGTGTTGTAGTCGTGCACGAGGCTCACGAGCATGCGGAAGCTGCCGCTCTCCTCGGCAACGGCCTTCAGGGGCCCGGACACGTACCCGGCAACTGCTATCGCAAGCGCAACTACCACCGTTCTTCCCGAAAGCATCGAATCCCCTCCTTCCGGATTGCGTGTGCCCGCAGCATGGGCGGACCTCGAACCACTGTCACGGCCCGCATCGCGCCCGCAGGTGCGATCCGGCAGGAACCGCAGACCGACGAACTGCCGCGCTGCAACGATCGGTACTGGTGGCAGGTCCGGGTATCCGGCGTCGTAACCGTGGGCTTCGCCCCGGCGACCGCATTCACCGGCATCTCAACGATGCCGCTGCGACATCATCCGTGAAGGACCGGGGACGCTGGCGTCCGGGCGCGTTCACGGAATGGATGCTCGCCGTCGCCTGGAACTCGGAGTCGGTGGACTGCACATCGTCATCTGAAAGACGACGGATCAGTCCGGGCATCGTTCGCCCTCCCGGCCCGGGACGCCGGTAGCGCCGCCAGGGACGGATCCGATCCGGCACTGCGGGCGTCGGCGTGGTGGCCTCCTGCAGCGACGGTTGTCTCCGGGGGTTGTCCGGACGGGTTCCGGGACCGCATCATGGGCTGCTGGAGAGCGATTGCGGGGGGATCATGCCGGACAGCGTTTCCCATGCGGCGATCGTGACCGGGTCGGCCACCGGCATCGGCCGCGCGGTCGCGCTGGCACTGGCGCGCCGGGGGTGGGGCGTCGTCCTCAACTACACCTCCAGCAGCGAAGCCATGGCGGAGACCGAGGCGCTGTGCCGCGAGGCGGGCGGGGATCCGGTGGTCGTCAGGGGCGATGTGGCCGACGACGGAGTGTGCCGCAGCCTCGCCGCGGCGGCCGGCGGACGCTGGGGACGGCTCGACGGCGTGGTGAGCAACGCCGGCACCACCAAGTTCGTCGCGCCGGGAGACCTCGGGGCTCTCGACCGTGCCGATTTCGAGCGCATCTTCAGCGTCAACCTGATCGCCTGCTGGCAGCTCGCCAGGGCGTCCGCGGACCTGATGCGGGCTTCCGGCGGCGGCTCCATCGTCACCATGTCGTCGCTGTCCGCGATGACCGGTGCCGGAAGCAGTCCCGCCTACGCCGCCTCGAAGGCGGCGCTCAACACGCTCACCCTTTCCCTGGCGCGCGCCCTTGCGCCCGAGATCCGCGTCAACGCCCTGTGTCCGGGCTATGTCGACACGCGCTGGTCGAGGCGCGGTATCGGGGAGGAACGCTACCGCGCCTTCCGCGCGAGGCTGGAGGACGCACTTCCGCTCGGCCGCATGGTAGCGGCCGAGGATGTCGCCGAGGCGGCAGTCTGGTTTCTCACGGGCGCGCGCGCCGTCACCGGCCAGACGCTCGTGGTCGACTCGGGCGAGCACCTCGCAGGGGGCCTCGAGGTCACCCGCCCGTCCTGACCGACAGGGCATTCCCGGGACGCAGCCCTGAAAAAGGTGATGACAAGCGGCGGGGCCCTGGAGAACCCCTGATGCCGGGAGCGGCACGATCCGCAGTCGCGTCATGAAGCAGCCGGGGTGCGTTGATGGACCGGTGACCCCGACACTGCCCTCCCGCTGCTGTGTGGACCGGGACATCCATGCCAGGGAGACCGCCGTCGTCCGCGGCCGGGACGGCGTGCTCAGGGCGTTCTTCAACGTCTGCCGGCATCGCGGCCGTCGCCTGCTGCGGAGCAGGGGCGAATCCCTGCCATGCCCGGGCCTACGGCCTCGACGGCGCGCTGCGCTCCGCGCCCGCGAGGTTCCGGGGTTCGACACCGGCCGGTGGCGGTCGACGAGGTCGGCAAGCTCGTCCCGGCGAACGCCGATTCACGGGCGCCGGCCTTCGACCGGCTGTTGCCGGGAGTCAGGGACGAACTCGCCGTCTTCGTTCCAAGGCCCGACGAACTTCGCTTCCACCGGCGCGGCGAGGCCCGTCCGGCGTGCAACCGGAAGGTGGCGGTGGAGAACCACGGCGAATGCCGCCTTCCAGGTGAATCCCGGATCCAACATCGTCGTCTTCCCGTTCCTTCCCGAACGGCCCGAGCGCACGCCTCGACTGGTTCTTCGGCCCGTGGGCGGACGGGGAGGAGACGGAGAGGATCGTCGAAGATCGCGCCCGCACGACCCTCCGCAAGGACATCGTATCGAGATCGGCTGGGGGCTGCGACCGGGGCGTCCTGATGGTCAGCGAGCATCCCGCCGCCCACTGGCAGGCGTTGCGGGGAGACGGGGGGCGGTCTCAAGCGGTGAGGCGGCAGACGCCGTAGGGCGCGAGTTCGAGGGTGGAAGGATCGGCCGGGCGTCCGTTCGCGGGCGCCATGGCGTCCGGGTCGCGGGCGAGCGCGGTGAATGTCGACGTGTCGCCATGGCAGGCCGTGGGCTTCGGGTTCGCGAACCCGCGGAGGGCCACGCGCCGGCTCGCCGGGGTGAGGTTGGCGAGCCACAGCACCGTTCCTTCCTCGCCTTCGAACGCGAGGGCCTGGACCATCGACGGCGCCGACGAACGCGCTTCGACGACCCTGCGCCCGGCATGGCGGGCAAGATCGCGGAAGACGTGAAAGGCGGGGTAGAGCAGCGGCTGCCCGCCCTCGTCGTCGAACCAGGGCTGTTGCCAGGGCTGGGGCGCGTACACCAGGCCGAAGGGTCCGGTGGGTGCGGCGAGGCACAGGCCGGCGAGCCCGTGCGCCGCCGCCGGGGCCGCATAGCCGATCATCCACGCGGCATTGAACAGTCCGCGCTGGCGCGGGTCGACGCGCGCCATCGCGACGCGGCGGTTGTCGGGGTTCTCCATCGGCGCCGCGCCGTAGGGGTTGAAGCGCATGCCGATCGCCGAGGGGCCGATCCAGTAGGGCTTTCCCGGCGCCATGGCCATGGCCGATCGCATGACCGAGGGCAGGGCCTCGAGGCTTTCCATGACGCTTGCGTCGTCGCCCGCATGGACCATGGGGCACGTGGTGTGGGTGATGAAGTCGATGGCACCGGCGGGTGGCGGCTTGCGGTTGAGCTCCGTGAAGTAGCTGTGCATGCCGCCGCCGATCGCCGCCTTCGGGAAGGCCCGCCTGAGGCGGTCGCAGACCGTTTCCAGAGGCGGCGCGTCGGGCCAGGTCTCGTTGGGCTGATAGCTCTTGTGATAGGCCAGCGGAGAGGCCGAAACGTGGGTGAAGGCGACGGAACCCGCGCATTCGGCAAGGTCGCGGACCTCCCTGTCCAGAAGATCGACATCGCCGCTGAAGGAGCCGTCGGGCCGCTGCAGGGGCAGCACGGCCTCGAGCACGGGATCGGCGCCCACGGCCTCGCAGAGGCGCGCCATGCCGAGAATGTCCGCGGCCCCGTGCCCGCGCGAGGGATCGTGGTGACAGAAGAGCGCGCCCGCCGCGAGGAGGCGCACCGTGTCGGCGGTTCCCAGCGCCTGGTCCGCCTGGTCGGGATCGAGGGCAAGCGCCATGACGGGCATGGTCCGGACTCCGGCGGCCCCGAGGGTGACCGTGACCGCATCGGTGTCCCCGGAGTCGCGGGCCGGCTCGCCCTCGAACGACAGGCGGACCGCCTGGCGGTCCTTCACGCCGGCCTTCATGGCGTAGGGACGCGGCTTCGACAGCGGCCGCACGTAGGTCTTGTAGGACGCGTCGGTCCAGTTGCGCTGATCCTCCGCCTCGAAGGCGTCGCCCTCCATGGTGCAGGTGACCTTGAGCGTCTCCGCGACCTTGTGGGTCATGGCCCGGATGTCGAAGAACGGCTGCGACGGGCTGATGAGATCGGGGAACCGGGCGTCCTCGGTCCCGCCATCGGTATGGAGAACCGAGACCGCTTCGCCGGCGACGCCGTCGACGGGATGGAGCACGACAAAACCGGTCCGGTTGGTCACCCAGTCGGATTCGGGCACCGCCTCGACCGAGAAACTCAGCCGCCCCTGCGCCGAGCCCTCGATGACGGCTGAGTAAGCGAAGCGCGCATCGGCCGTCCGGTGCCGGCCGCGATAGGTCACGCGGAAGCCGTCCCGCTCCTCCTCGACGGCGAGATCGAGGACCTCCGGGATCGGGGTCGCCCAGTTGCGGTCGCGCAGGACGTAGGCGATGCCCCGGATGGCCTCGTGTCCGGCGAAGGAGATGTTGCGCAGCGCTCCCTGGTCGAGCACGGCCTCCAGCGGTCCCGCCGTCAGCAGGCGCTGTTCCCCGGGCGCCTCCCCGGTGCCGAAGAGCATGACAAGTCTGGTTTGCTCGCTGTTCATGACCCTCATCCTCCGTGCGGGTTGTCCGGCGCGAGGACCGCGCCCGTTCCCGGATCGATCATGATGGCGCGGTTCATGTTCACCAGGAGCCGCACCGGGCGCCCGGGCTGCTCCACGTCGTGGGCGTCGAGCTCGGCCGTCACCTCGGTCCCGCCGAGGCGGAACTGGACGTAGGTCCGGGTGCCGGTGGGCTGGACAAGGTCGATGACGACATCGAGCGGCCGGAAGCCCGGTCTTGCCTCGCCGCGGTCCCGGGCGAAGTGTTCCGGCCGCAGGCCGAGGAGGACCTCGCGGCCGTCGGCGACGCCGGCGGGGGCGCGGGCGGGTTCGAGGACGTTCGCCTCGTCGAGGCGCAGGCCTTGCGCCGTCACCGTCGCGGCGATGAAGTTCATCTGCGGCGAGCCGAGAAATCCGGCCACGAAGCGCGTGTGCGGCCGCTCGAAGAGATCGAGCGGCCGGCCCTGCTGCTCGACCCGTCCCTCGTTGAGGAGAACGATCCGGTCGGCCAGCGTCATCGCCTCGATCTGGTCGTGGGTGACGTAGATCATCGTCTTGCCGATCTCCTGGTGGAGACGCTTGAGTTCGGCGCGCATTTCGTCGCGCAGCTGGGCATCGAGGTTCGACAGGGGCTCGTCGAAGAGGAAGAGACCGGCATCGCGCACCACGGCCCGTCCGATGGCCACGCGCTGCCGCTGTCCGCCGGAAAGCTGTCGCGGGTAGCGTTCCGTGAGTTCGGAGATCCCGAGCATGTCGGCGGCGCGCCCGACCCGTCGTGCCACGTCGGCTTCCGCGACCTTCCTCGCCCTCAGGCCGAAGGCGATGTTGTCGAAGACGCTGAGGTAGGGATAGAGCGCGTAGTTCTGGAAGACCATCGCGATGTTGCGGTCCTTGGGACGCAGACCGTTGACGACCCGGCCGCCGATCGCGATCTCCCCCGAATCGATCTCCTCGAGGCCGGCGATCATGCGCAGCATCGTCGACTTGCCGCAGCCGGACGGGCCGACGAGCACGGTGAAGGCGCCCTCGGCGACGGTCAGGCTGACGCCTCTGACGGCATGGACGTCGCCGTAGTACTTGTGCACATCGCGCAGGACGAGATCGCTCATGTCACCCCTTGACCGCTCCCAGTGAAATCCCGCGCACGAGCAGGCGCTGTGCCATCGCCACCGTCAGGAAGACGGGTATGGTGCCCAGGACCGACATCGCCCCGATCTTCGCCCAGAACAGCTGCTGCTGTCCGAAGTAGTGGCTGAGCTGCACGGGGAAGGTCGTCACCTCCGTGCGCGTCAGGATCAGAGCGAAGAGAAACTCGTTCCAGGCGAAGATGAAGGTGAAGACCGCGGTCGCGAAAAGCCCGGTGCGGACCATGGGAAACACCACCTTGCGCAGCATCTGCCAGCGGCTCAGGCCGTCGACCAGCGCGCTCTCCTCGAGTTCGGTCGGCACGTCCTCGACGTAGCCGCGCATCATCCAGATCACGTAGGGGAGGTTGAAGGCCGTGTAGAGGACGATGAGCCCGAGATAGGTGTCGACGAGGCCGACGATCGCGTAGAGCAGGAAGACCGGGAAGGCGATGGCGATGGGAGGGATCATGCGCTGCGAGATGATCCAGATGGCGAGATTGTCGCCCCCGGTCCGGTAGCGCGCGATGCTGTAGGCCGCGATCGTCCCGAGAATCATGGCGACGACCGTCGAGCATCCGGCGATGACGAGGCTGTTCCAGATGGCGACCACGTCGCCGTCGCGGAAGAGGACGGCGAAGTTCTCGAGGCTGAAGGTCGACGGCCACCAGACGGGCGGCGAGGCAAACACCTCCTCGGGTGTCTTGAAGGCCATGATGAAGAGCCAGTAGATCGGAAACGCGAAGGCGACGGCGATGAGGACCGCCGCGAGCATCCGCGACAGGACCGTCCAGCGGTCGCGGCGCCGGTACCAGGCGAGTTCCTTCCTCATGCCGTGATCGCAACCTTCTTGAGCAGCACCATCATCAGCAGCGACAGCGCGATGATGACGGTGAACGTGAATGCGGCCGTAAGGCTGATGTTGAACATCTCGAAGCCCTTGATATAGGCGTAGATCGTGATCGTCTCGGTCATGTTGCCCGGACCGCCGCGCGTCAACCCCCAAACCACATCGAAGAGGCGCACGAGATCGAGGCCGCGGATCGTCAGCGCGACGATGATCACGGGACGGATGGCGGGCAGCACGATGTAGCGGAAGATCCTCCATCCGGACGCGCCGTCGATCTCGGCCGACTCGATCTGGGAGCGGTCCACGTTGGTCCATGCCGCGAGGAGGATCAGGAACATGAAGGGCGTCCACTGCCAGACCTCTGCGATGAGGATGGCGCTGAAGACGATCACCGGATTGCTGTTGACGTGCCAGATCAGGTCGAAGCTGCCTCCGGCGAGAAAGCGCAGGATCTCGTTCACCGAGCCGAAGATGTTGTCGAACATCAGGCGCCACATGGCGCCGGACACGAAGGGCGCGATGACCGCGGGAAGCAGGAGCACGGCGATCAGGACCTGGCGTCCGGGAAAGCGGTCGAGGAACAGCCGGGCCAGCAGCAGTCCGAGAACCAGCTGCAGCGGCAGGGCGATGGCGGTGATGGTCGCGGTGGTGAGCACCGAGTCCCAGAAGCGCTCGTCACCCAGCAGGCGCTCGTAGTTGTAGAATCCGTGAAACGAGGTGTCGGTGACGCGCCGGGTGATCTTCTGGAAGCTGACGATCAGCGAATAGATCACCGGGAAGAGTCCCACCAGGAGCAGGACGACGATCGCGGGCCAGATGATCAGCCAGCGGAAGTGCCTGTCGGCAAAGAGATCGAAGGCGCTTGCCTGGACGGCGCCGGAGCGAGCATCCATCGCGCAGACGTTATCCGGTCGATGAAGGACGTCCGGGACGCCGCGAGGCGCCCCGGACGTCCATCCCCGTCAAGCTAGTTGGGATAGGCGCCAGGCTTGCTGCTCCAGATCATGTAAGCCTCGCGCTGATCGTCGACGCCGATCTCCTCGGTGATCTCGTTCCACTCCTCGGCCGCCTGGTCGAGGACCTCGCGGGCGTCCTGACCGGACAGTGCTGCCACGACGGCGCGCGTCAGCGACTCCTCGTAGGCGAAGGTGTCGATGATCGAAAGATCGAGCAGTCCCGTCTCGGCGCCTTGCTGGAGCGCCGCGAGGTAGTCCCCGGCGGCGGGCCACAGCCCCTTGTACTCCTCGCTGTTGAAGTGGGAGGTACGGAAGGGGTCACGCAGGGCGAACGGCAGGGTGACGCGGGAAATGCTGAAATCCCGGCTGTTGAGCCACTGGGCGAACAGGTAGGCGAGCTCCTTGTTCTCGGACTTGGACGACACGCAGAGCGCGAAGCCGGCCGCGAGTTCGGGATGCCCGCCGGGCGGCAGCGCATAGCCCACGTTGCCCGCGATGGTCGATTCGGGGAGCCAGGAAAGCGCCTCCGTTTCGACGCCGTAGCCGGCGGACCAGCGCCCCGGCGGCGGCCACCAGATCTGCATCGCCAGCTGACCGGCAAGCCAGCTGTTCAGGACCTCGATCGGTCCCCATCCCGCGGCGCCGGGGGGCATGTTGTCGAGCTGGCGCACCATGTCTTCCAGAACGGCGACCGCGATGTCGCTGTTGATCCGGGCGTCCATGGATTCCGGATCGAAGAACGTGCCGCCGGCGGTGCGCAGGCGCATCTCGTAGAGATAGTGCACGAGGCCGGGCGAGAGGATCAGCGCCGAGCCGTAGAGCTCGCCGCCACCCATGTCCGTGAAGAACTTGGAGATGTCGTAGAACTCGTCCCAGGTCTTCGGGGGTGCCAGATCGTAGCCGTAGGCTTCCGCGAACGCCGCCTGGTTGGCCTCGTCGCCGAAGAGGTCGGTCCGGTAGTAGAGCAGGAACACGTCGCCGTCGTCGGGCAGGCCGTAGATCTGGCCGTCGTAGGTCATCTGGTTGTCGCGATAGGTCGGCGCGATATCCTCGAGTTCCTCGCGGTATCCGTACCTGTCCACATAGTCGTCGAGCGGCTCGAGGACGCCGGCCTCGACCATGTCGGGCATCCAGGCCGGAACGACATTGAGCATGTCGTAGGCCCCGGTTCCCGCGCGGTGCTCGGCGATCGTCTTGGTGAAGAGCTCGTTGATAGGAATCTCGACGACGTTGATCTTGACCCCGGTCAACTCCTCCCAGATCGGTCCGGAATGGTTGAGCGGATCGAGGGCCTGCAGCCCCGCCTCCCACGTGATGTTGAGCGTTTCGCCGGCATACTGCTTCGCCGCCTCCACCGCCCGGTCCGCCGCGCTGTCGGCGAAGGCGGACCCTGTCATCATCAGGATGGCCAGACTGCAGGCGGCGCCCCTGAGGCGGCTGCCTGAACTCGATTGCATGATTTGTTACCTCCTCGTCTGCAACTCGGGACATCGGATGCGCCCCGCAAAGACACCGGAGCGCCCACGCATCGGCGCCGTCAGCCGCCGAACTGCGTCCTGTACTCCGCGAGACGCCGCCGCCACCGTTCATGGCCCGTGATCCCGCGGTTGACGATTCCTGCCGGTTCCTCGCCCCGCTTGACGGCAAGCGCGGCGGCGATGTCGGCGGCGCCGTTCCCGGCGAAGCACTGGTCGGTCCAGCACAGCGAATGCGGAGTGAGGATCACGTTGTCGAGCTCGGCGAGCGCCTCGCCGGCCGCCGTCGGCTCCTCCTCGAAGACGTCGAGCCCGGCGCCGGCGATGGCCCCCTTCTTGAGCGCGCCGGTGAGTGCGGCCTGGTCGACCACCGGTCCCCGCGCGGTGTTGATGAGAAAGGCGGTCGGCTTCATGAGGCCGATGAGCGCAGCGCTGACGATGCCGCGGGTCTCGTCGTTGAGCGGGCAGCTGACCGAGAGAAAGTCGGAACGGCGGAAGAGGTCCTCGAGCGGGACGAGCTCGACGCCCAGGGCCGCCGCAACGGCCGGGTCCGCGTAGGGGTCGTGGGCGATGAAGGTCATGTCCAGCGGCCGGGCCATGCGGAAGACCTCGGCGCCGATGTTGCCGATCCCGAGCTGACCCAGGGTCCGTCCGACGAGCCCCACCCCCATGTGATCGCTGCGCTGCGCCCAGCCGTCCGGGCCGGCGCGGGTCAGGCGGTCCTTGGTGAACAGCCGGCCGGAGAGCGCCAGGACGAAGGTCAGGACCGACACCGCGACCGGCCGCCGTATGCCGTCGGGCGTGATCACCACGGCGATGTCGTTGTCGGTACAGCTTTCGACATCGACGTTGTCGTAGCCCACACCGAAACGCGCGACCATGGACAGCCGGTCTCCGGCCGGCACGCTGTCCTTCGTGAAGCGGGCCGCAAGAAGGATCAGGACATCGGTGTCCGCAAGCGCGTCCGCCGGAACGACATTGTCGACGATGGGCGCATGGAAAAACTCGATATCGGGATCGTCCTCGAGCGGGCCGAGATCGAACATCGGGTAGGCAGGCCGTCCGTCCGGCCTGAGGAAATCGCTGCTCAGCGCAACGCGGAAACGCGGCATCGTCTTCTCCTCGTCACGCCCGGTCATCGCATGGTCATGATGCGGCCTGCGCCCGGATGCTCTCGAGTCCGGCCTTCACCGCCGCCCCGAGCAGCCAGACGTCGCCGGAATAGCAGATCATCCCGAATCCCTGGCGGGCAAGGGCGGCCGATTCCGCGATGCTCATCGACATGCGCCCGAGCGCCTTGCCATGCGCCCGGGCGGCGGCAATGACGGTCTCAACGGCGCCGGCGAAGTCGGGATGGTCGAACCGGCCAGGGATGCCCAGCGACGAGGAGAGGTCGAAGTGCCCGATCCACAGGCAGTCGACGCCGTCGAGGGCGGCGATCTCGTCGACGTTCTCAATGCCCTCGCGGGTCTCGATGAGGGCGAAGAGACTGGTGCGCGCGTTGGCGGCCCGAAGCTTCTCCGTGACGTCGCCACCCGTGTAGTTGTCGTGGGCGATGCCCAGGGCGACGCCGCGCGAACCGTCCGGCACGTACTTCATGCAGTCGAGGATGCGGCGGCACTCCCCGGCGCTGCCGATCATCGGCGGCACCAGCCCCTCGGCGCCGGCATCGAGCGCGCGGGCGATATGTTCGTAGGTCTTGGCCGCCGGCCGCACGACCACCGGCAGCCCTGCCGTCTCGAAGTAGCGCAGGGCGCCGGCGAGCGTCTCGAATCCCATGCCGGAATGTTCCATGTCGAGGAACACGAACTCGCATCCGGCATTCTTCAGGATATGTCCGATGCCGGGGGTCACGAACTCGCCGACGTAGTGTCCGAGCTTGAGCGTTCTCGTGGCGGCCAGCCCCTTGAGTGTCGCTGCGTCCATGGATCCTCCCTGGCGGTCTCTCAGGCCGCGTTCTCGCTGACATCGAGGAGCCGCAGGTTGCGGCCCTCCACCAGGCCGGCGGTCGCCTCGTCGAAGGCCGCGAAGTGCGGTGTCCGGCGATGGGCCTCGAACGCCTCGGGGTTCTCGTAGATCTCGTAGAGGACGACGCTGTCGCGGGTCTCGCCGTGGTCCGTCAGGACGTCGAAGCGGGAACACCCCGGCTCGTCTCTCACCGAGGCGGCGGCATTGGCCAGGACGGCTTCGAGAAAGGCCTCGCGGGCGCCGGGTTTCAGCCGGAACTCGACCAGAACGACAAACCGCCGGCCGCTCTGCCCCATCGCGTATCGCCCTCCCGAAGATGCCGCAGGGTCATCCCACAGCATCGCCCGAACCTCGTCAAGCACCGTCACGGCCGGAGTTCGCCTCGAGTCCCTGGTGCGGGGGCATCCCGGGCGGGATATCAGGCAACCGGGGGCCGGGAGGTCCGGAACAGCCGGGCGGTGGCGCATGACCCGTCGATCCTTGCCGTTGCACGCTGCTCTTCCAGCAGACGAATCCGGCTGTGGCGTGCTTCCGAAATCACGGCAAGAACGGCATCGCAATCCTGCCTGCCGGGTTCGCATTCACGCGCCTGCTCGGCCTCGGCTTCAATCCGCGCCCAGCGTCCGTCGAAGAAAGCATTGCGTTCCGCTTCCCCCGCGGTCACGACGCGCTCTCCGGGTCCGGCTTGATGTCGGGTGACGGAAGGCCGGTCCTTGCCAGGCGTGTGATGGTGTGTTGTCCGCCTGCCGCGAGTCGGCGCTCGACGGACATGACGTTGCAGGCGGTGATGGCGAGGCAGCGGCCCGGGCACCCGGCCCGCCACGGCATCCTCCGGGGTTCTCCCACGCTCCCGTCCGCTGGCGGCGCAAAACAGCAAAGGAGTTGCACGCGGGATCGCAGGCGCCGCAAGTTCCACGTTCGTTCCGCCGCCAAAGGGCCCCGTCCCATGTCGTTGCCGTCACAGCCCCACGACACGCTCTTCCGGGCGATCGTCTCCGCGCCGCGGCACGTCGAGGGCACCTTCATCGACGACGAGGGAGCGCGCTCGCAGTGCGACGCGCTCTTCGAGGTGCGCCTTGCCGGCGGCGAGCCCTTCCACGTGTACGCCCTCGCCGAGCACAAAAGCCGGGTCGACGGGACGACGCCCCTGCAGTTGCCGGGATACATGGTGAACATCTGGCGGCGCGACCTCGCGCAAGGCGCGGGCCGCCTGAAGCCGATCGTGCCTCTGGTCTTCTACCACGGCCGCCAGGCATGGCGGGTGCCGCTGTCGGTGGCGGCGATGATCGACGCGCCGGAGGTCCTGGCGCCGTACGTGCGGGACTTTGCCTACACGCTGCACGATCTGGGCAGGATCGCGCCGGAGCGTCTGAGCAATGATCCGGAGGTGCGCTCGGCGCTGGTGACGCTGGCCGTGGCGACGACCACGGACATGGGACCCGACGATCTCGACCTGATCGGCGCGGCGCTGGTTGCCGGCGGCGTCATGGAACGTGTTATTCTGCGCTACCTCGCCGAGGTGGCGGATCTGGCGCCGGCGGCGATGGAGACCTCTCTGCGGCGCACGCAGCCGGAACGATGAGAGATGCTGATGGGCACGATGGCGCAAGCATGGATTGAAGAGGGCCTCACCAGGGGTCTGGCCGAGGGTCTGACCATGGGTCAGGCAAGGCTGCTGCTGCAGCTGATGGAGCGGCGCTTCGGAGATGTGCCGGAGGCGGTGCGCTCGCGCGTCGCCGGGGCCACGACGGACGAGCTCGACGCCTGGGGATGTGCGCTGCTGGAGGCGGCGACCCTCGATGAGGTCATGGCCGCAGGTCCCCGGCGCTGATGGCCCCGGCGCGCCCGGCGCCTGAACGACACCAGCCTGCCGGGAACGGCGCCTTAATCCCGCCGTATCGGCTCACTCTCACGAAGGTGCGAGCATGTACCCCATGTGAAGCTTTTCGCAACGAGCCGGACCGTGACGCTGACCGGATACTCGTACAGCGCCCTCGACGAGTGTCGAACAGGCCGCAAGCGCACATGACGGCAGAATGCCGATCAAGATGTTTCCGGAAGCCCGGATGAGGGTTGCGTGAGGCGCCACGCTCGGATCCCGGTCATGGCCTTGGCCCGCCGCTGTTTTCAGCCGACCCCCTCGCGGGTCTCGGCGAGCACCTGGTCGACCACGGCGCGGAAGGCGTCGGCCTCGCTGTCGCCTTCGAGCCGGCGCAGGCGAAAGAGATCGGCCTGCCGGTCGGCGCTGTTGCCCCGGGCAATGATGGTGGCGGCATGGCGGATCTCGTTCTCGCAACCGAGCGCCCGGGCGTCGCTTTCCACGTCCTCGATCAGCCTGGATGCCATGTCGGCAATGTCGATGCGTCCGCGTCCGCCCTCGCTGTTGCCCAGGAAGGCGAGAACGCCGTAGCGCTGGGCAAGCCAGCGGTCTTCCGAGATCAGTTCGCTCAGGGGCTCGCGGGGAAGGGCGCCCTCGCGGTTGAGCCGCATCAGCCGGCGGACGAGCGAGGCGAAGAGCGCGGCCACGGCCACGGCATCGTCGATCAGGGTGCAGACGTCGCAGATCCTCAGTTCGATGGTCGGATAGGCCTGCGAGGGGCGGACATCCCACCACAGTTCGCTGCCGTCGCTGATGAAGTTCATCGTCCGGTACTGCGCCAGGAGCCTGTCGTACTCGTACCGCGACCACAGCGGGGAAGGGATGCCGGTGCGCGGCATGCCGCCGAAGATGGCCAGCCGCCAGGACTTGAAACCCGTATCGTGCCCGTCGCTGAAAGGCGAGGACGCGGTGAGCGCCAGGAACAGCGGCAGGTAGCGGCGCATCGCCGACATCACCCGGATGCGTTCGTCGCCGTCGCCGAAACCGGCGTGGATGTGCATGCCGCCGATGAGGAGCCTCTGCAGCATTCCCTGGTAGATGTCCGAGAACGATCCGTAGCGCTCCTTCGGCGTGACGCCCTGGTCCGCCCACGACGCGAAGGGATGGGTCGAGGAGGCGAGAATGGCGGCGCCGTGCGGTTGCGCCGCCTCGATGACGATGCGCCGGGTCTCGACGAGCGCCGCGCGCAGTTCCGCCACGGAGGAGCAGACCTTCGTGTTGGTCTCGATCTGGGTCCGCAGGGCCTCGCGCACCACCCTGTGCGGCCCCGCGGCCTTCTCGCAGGCTTCGAAGATGGCCGGATCCGGATCGGCCAGCAGATCGCGGCTGCCGGGATCGACGAGAAAGAACTCTTCCTCGACGCCCAGCGTGATGGCGAAGTCGTCCGTGTGGCCTGTCATGGGCTCGTGACCTCCGGTGTCCGCTTGCTCGACACTAATCCAACCCGGCGGGGTCGCACACCGGTTGTCAGCGATTCCCGCTCGAAACCATCGCCACGCCGACCATGGCGACCGCCATGCCGGCCACGGCAAGTGCGGCCAGGGTCTCGCCGAAGACCAGCCAGCCCATCGCCGCCGTGGTGGGCGGGCTGAGATAGATCAGGCTGGTGACCCTGGTGGCCGCACCACGGGCCACGAGAGTGTAGAAGACCATCATGGCGACGACCGAGAGAACCACCGCCGACCAGACGAGCGCGAACAGGAATTCCCCGGTCCACGAGACCTCCATGGTTTCGAACATGACCGCGAGGGCGAGAATCAGCACGCAGCCGATGACGTTCTGCACGGCAACCAGGGTGCGCAGGTCGAAGTCCGCGCAGAACCTCTTCTGGTAGAGAATGCCGGCCGTGATCGCCGCGAGCGCCATCAGGCCGAGCGCATAGCCGAACCAGACCGCCTCGCCCAGAGCGACCTTCTCCGCCACGACCAGGCCCAGGCCGCCGAATCCCAGGACGAGGCCGGCCCATTGACGCCGACTCACCGGTTCGTCCAGAACCCTGCCTGCCAGCGCGCCGGTGATCAGCGGCTGCAGACCGACGATCAGCGCCATGATGCCGATGGACACCCCCAGATAGACGCCGTAGTAGACGCCGATCAGGTAGACGCTTCCCACGAGCAGCCCGGTGACCGCCATGTGACCCCAGTCGCGCAGGCGCCGCGGCCACCTGGCGCGCACGGCAAGGCAGAGCCCCAGCAGAAGCACGCTTGCGATGGCGAAACGCGTGCCCAGAAAGGTGAAGGGCTCGGCATAGGGGAAGCCGAACTTCGCCGCGACGAAGCCGGTCGACCAGAAGAGGACGAACAGCGTCGCCAGCAGGGCGAACATCGGCGGCCGCAGCGGCGGGGGAGGGGCGTTCGGCATCGGCGCCCCGCTTCAGCCTGTCACGTCAGCCGGAGCGGAACGTTGTTTCACCGGCATGCGCAACGCACGGAAGCGGCCGCCGTCCCGTCCCGACTGGCGGCTAGAGCGAATGGACGATCTCGCCGTTCATCATCGTCAGCCGCACGTTTGTCTCCAGCAGCGAGGCCGGTCCCTGTGCAAGGACATCATGGTCGAGCACGACGATGTCCGCGGCGAACCCGGGCCTGAGCGCGCCGGTGGCATGGTCGAGCCACGCGGCCCAGGCCGAGTCGCGGGTGCCGTGCACGATGGCCGTCTCGAGCGGCAGCGCCCAGTCGGGTCGATGGGCCGGCAGGGAGTCGTCCACGGGCGACCTGCGGGTCGACGCGATGTACATGTTGGGCAGCGACCAGTGCGGGGTGGTCGGCGCGTCCGTGCCGAATGCAAGGACCGATCCGGCCGCGACGTGCAGGGGCCAGGCGAAACCGTGGTTCGCGCGTTGCGGACCGATCATCGCGATCCAGTTCTGCAGGTAGGCCGGGTCCATGTGAACCGGCTGCATCGACGCGGTGATCCCGAGCCTGCCCATGCGCTCGATGTCCTCGCCGCGGGCGTACTCGAGGTGCTCGATCCGATGGCGCCTGCCGGACGTTCCATTGATCCGCATGGCCCTTTCCATGGCGTCGACGGTGTTCCGGATCGCCTGGTCGCCCACGGCGTGAACGGCGATCTGCAGCCCTGCGGCGTCAGCCGCCTCGACGACCGGCTCGAGCGCCTCGGGATCCCAGATCGGATCGGCGCTCGACCCGTTGACGTAGGGCTGGCTGAGCGCGGCGGTGCAGGCATCGATCGAGCCGTCCGCGATGATCTTGACGCCGCCGACACGGAGCAGGTCTCCCCGATACTCCCGGGCCAGCTCCGCGGCCCTCTTCACCAGTCCGAGTTCCTCTGCGGTGTTGCCCTTGCGCCAGATGATCATGTGCGCCACGACCCGCACGGTCAGCTTGCCGGCCGCCCGCAGCCTGGCGATCGACTCGAGGGCCTCCTCCTCGAGCGCCATCTCGACCACGGTGGTGATCCCTGCCCGCGCGAAGGCCTCGAACGCGGTGGAGACGTATCCGTCCCTGACGTGGTCGTCGACCTTCGCGAGAAGCGGCTGCACCAGCTCGAAACTGGCGCTTTCCAGCAGGTGACCGGTGGCTTCGCCGGTTTCGGGATCGCGGGCGATCGTCCCGCCGACGGGATCCGGCGTGTCGTCGTCGATGCTGAGTTCCTCGAGCGCCGCGGAGTTGACCCAGCAGGAGTGGAAGTCGAAGGCCTCGAGATACACCGGCCGGTCGGGCACGACCGCATCCAGCATCTCCTTGGTGGGCCGGTTGTCCGGAAGCACCGAGTGTATCCAGTCGGTCCCCAGTACCCGCGGTTCGTCCGGGTTCTCGTCCGCCCACGCCTTCACCCGGCGCTGGATCTCCTCGACGCTGCCGGCGTCGCGAAGGTAGGCCTTGAGCATGGAGGAGCCCGTCAGCGTGACGTGCACGTGGCCGTCGACGAAACCGGGCATGACGAGACCGCCGTCGACCCCGATGCGCTCCGCCCCGTCGCCGGCCGCGGCCGCCGCGGCCGCGTCATCGCCCACGAAGACGATGCGCTCGCCGTCGACGACGACGGCCTCCGCCCAGGGGTTCGCCGGGTCCGAGGTGAAGACGCGGCCGCCCGTGAACATGCGTCTTGCGGTCGTCATGCGTTCGCCCTCGCATCATTCCCGTCCAGCATACAGCTTTTCGACAACGAACACTTTCGGCCGACAGGATCCCTTGGCCGGGAGCACGGTATCAGGCGCGTGGATTGCTGCGGTCGGCGAGGCAACAACCCGGCTGGTTGAACTCAACAGTGGGGCGTTTCAGCAGAGATGCCTGTCGGTTGCATTCAACCTGTTCTGGCGGCGCAGTTCGCTCTCGACGAAAGGGGCATGCCTGCGCACATAGTCGATTGTGATGTTCGCACACCAGTATTCCTGCGCGTACTCGGCGCGGGCGCCGCAGCATTCTTCATCGTTGAGCCGCAAGCGGTCGATCGTTTCGTTTACCCTGGTGGCGGTCGGGTCGGGCAACCCGGGATCCGGCAACACCTGGAAGGCCACCAATTCGAGAACGAACCATCCGTTCCCGACCTCGAACGGGTCCAGAACGGAGGCGACCTGACCTTTGCGGGCGTTCATCAGCGAACACGCCAACCGGTAGTTCCTCCACTCGTAGGCCTGGTCCCACGCGGTGGATTTCGCGACCACGCGATCAACGCTTGGCGCTCCCGTACCGCAGCAGCACAGAGGCACAGGTTGACAGGCTTCAAGCAGGTCGCCCAGCGATTCACGCCAGCAAGGCGGGAATCTGCCGGCCGGGACCGCGTCCATCGCACCGCCGAATTCCCGCGCGGCCAAGGACCGCAGTGCGCGCAGTCCCGGTTGTCGCACACTGCTGTCGAATGATGGGGGTTCCGATGCCGGAATCACACGCATCATGGCGTGCCGCCCCTGCGTTCCACGAACGCGTTCCAGCGCACCCAGAACCGGTCGATGTGGGGCAAGGTTTCGCACAGTTGCCCGTGGACCGCCATCACCTCCTCGAGTGGAGGATCCGGCTGCCGCAGAACCTTGCGCGCGCACAACACCGCGTGCTCCGCCTCGAGACTGCGGTCGGTGGCGAGGCCGAAAGCCTCGCTCGTGAGCCACGAGCCCGCGGTGCCGTGCGGCGTATAGGTTCGCCGATGGATCTGCGCCCGGCGCGGCTTACCGTCCACGTCCAGATCGAACCACGCATCGCGGTCGGGGTCGAACCACGGCTCCGCCGAGGCGAGCACCAGGGGCGAGTGCGTAGAGACAGCCAATTGAAGGTCCACGCCGCTTTCGAATACGGATCCGATGTTCCTCAAGGCCTTGAGTATCGATCGCTGCCACCGGGGATGCAGGTGACTCTCCACCTCATCGAACAGCATCACCATCTGCCGGGAGAACCCGTCGCCACGCAGCTTCGACGCTATCCGGTGCTCGTTCCAGGTCCAGGTCAGCATGTAGGCGAGCGCGATCATCCGGCGCAGGCTCGCCGACGCGTGGTTGATCGGCACATGCCCGGCGTAGTCCGTCACGATGGACGGGATGTCTCGCGCGTCCTCGACCGAAACCCGCATGGGCGGTCCAGGAACGATCTTCTCGTCCGGCCCGGGTCCCGGAGACAGCGCCGACAGGGTCGATGCCATCGCGCCGGCATTCTCGTCGTTGGCCTGAATCCACCTGGACCAGTCGTACAGCAGCCCGTTGCATACAGGAACCGGACGTCCGTCCACCGTGTCCCGGAGTCCGTCCCATACCTCGGTCTCGGTGAACACATAGGCAGCCCGGCGTTCCTTGAGGCTGCCGTCACCGGGCCGTGACCAGTAGTTGCGCGCGGGATCCCAGACGGAAAACGACCCATCGGCATGCGCGTAGACGACGATACCGGGAAGCGCGGGGCGTCCCGGATTGCCCAGCCAGGTCTGGTCCTTGCGGGAAAATGACGCTGCCCAATTCACGGCTCTGCTCTGGCCCCGAACGCGAAAGCCGATGGTCGCTTCGCTCTCCGGGTCACGGGGCCGGGCCGGATAGCCAGACGCCATGCGTCGATTGACCTCGCGCGGCCATCGCCGGGTCAGCGCCCTCCACACTACGTCCAGAAGAAAGCTCTTACCGAGTCCGTTGTCGCCGGTGAACAGGTTCAGGCGGGAAGCGAAATCGAGATCCATTTCCGGTGCTGGACCCACGTTCGTGAGCTTCAGATGCTCGATCATGGCTTTCCTCCGAAGGACAGCCGGTCATTCACCCTGCTGGCAACCGGGCTTGATGCTGCGGCAATGGTGAGTTCCGGGTGCCAGCAGTATGCACCGGCCAATGGGCATGGCCCTGTGCCCTGAATCATCGCTCGAATCGAGATTTGCGGAACGTGCCGGCACGGCCTTCGTCCCAATGGTCCGTTCTGCCATGCCGATGGCACCCTCCGGCGCTCCTGCCCCATGTCGCGCCGGAGGGGCTCTTCCGGGCGCTGTAGCGGGACGCTGCATGGTTGGGGACGAGCGCCTGCCCGGCCTCTGCCGACGCGTGCGGGCAGGGACGCACCGGGCGTCTCCGGTCCGGCGGATGGACATGTCCGAACCGGTCGGTCCGGCACGACCGCCCGGCGTTGCCGCACTGGAGGAGAAGATCGTCCAGAAGGCGGCATGCAGGGGTGGAGTGCCTTTCCGGTCACGAGCGCGGAAGCGCTCCCCGCAGGTGGTCTAGGCCGGGACCGTGGTGATCTCGACGAACGCCTCGGCCACCTCGAGATAGTGATCGACGTCGGCCTCCTCGTGCGCGAAGGAGCACGCCGGGCCTGCCGTATCGAGCGCCTCCCAGATCCCCCGGTTGGCCATGAACACGCGCCGGGTGTTGGAGAAGTCGATGTCCATCGCCGCCGCGGATTCGGCGGTATCGCGCGGCAGGTCCGCCGCGAGCACCCATCCCGAGCGGCCGCCGATCTGCGGGGCCCGCCAGGCGAGTCCGCGCCGCGCGAAGATCGTCTCGAGGCCTTCGGCGAGCCTTCTGCCGAGGGCGTCGACGCGGGCGTATCCCTCGGGCGTCAGGCACTGCTCCAGGGCGGCGCGCGCCGCCGCGAGCACCAGCGCGCTCGCGTAGGTGGTGCCGCCGGTGACAATGGCCGGACCGCCGCTTTCCATCGGCGAGGGGGGCTTCGAGTTCCGTTCCAGCACGCCGGCGAGTTCCCCGGTCATTCCGTAGGCGGCGAAGGGAACGCCGCTTCCCAGCCCCTTGCCCAGCGTGACGATGTCGGGTGACAGTTGCCACGCGTTCGTCAGCCCGCCATAGGCAAACGAATGGGTGTGGGCCTCGTCGATGACCAGAAGGGCGCCGGCCGAGCGGATGATCGCCCGGGCTTGCGTCCAGAAATCCTCGTCGGGAAAGATGAGGTTGAAGTTGGTCAGCGCGGGTTCGCCCAGGACGCAGGCGATGTCGCCTGCCGCGAGCGCCGTCTCGAGCGCGGCGAGGTCGTTGAACGGAATCGTCACCTCGCCCCGGGGCGCGTTGGCCATCGGGTCGTCGCCGTCGTTTCGCCCCAGGACGTCCTCGATGTCGCCGTGGTACTTCCCCTCGAACATGAGCACGCGTTCGCGCCCCGTGGCGGCGCGCGCCAGGCGGACCGCCTCCGCGTTCGAGTTGGAAGCGGCGCCCGTGAACTGCCAGAAGGGCAGGCCCACGCGCCCGGCGAGGTTCTCGGCCACGGCGATGCCGTCCTCGGTGGGGAGCAGGAAGGAAGAGCCCCGCGCCGCCCGCACGCTCAGCGCCTCGGTGACCGGTGCCGGGGCGAAACCGATGAAGCCGGCGATGTCGACCTGGTTCATGTCCAGATAGCGATGGCCGTCGACGTCCTCGAACCAGGCCCCGTCGCCCGCCACGGGAAAGATCGCCGCGTGCTCGTAGAGACCCGCCATCCAGGACATCGGCACCCCGCCCGGCATGGAGGCGCGGCCGCGCTCCAGCAGCTCGCGCGAGCGCGGCCGCCGGCGCACGAACTCGGCATCCTCCTGTTCGCGAAGCGAGCACAGCCCGGCGCGGTCGATCCGTTCCGTCGACATGTCTGCCATCCTATCCGCCAGGGACACCGGAAACCATGCCGCGTCTCCCGCACCTCGAATCCCCCGCGCAGCCGATCAACAAGTGCCGGGCAAGTCCGCCTTGAATGGATGCCGCTCCCGCGGCCGGGTCCTTCGCCCGGCCACGGGAGTCCTGCAGGCCGGCGCGGGCCGCCGGGAGAACCCGATGCGCACGTCTTCGAACACCCTGGCCCCGGTCCTTGCGACTGCGATGCTGCTGTCCGGCTGCGCCGCCGCAAGCCTTCCGCAGAGCCCTGCCGGCGGCGATGCGACCGGACCGGTCGACACGGCGTCCCTCGAGGCACTGCTCGACGCTGCCGACATGCATTGCCTCCTTGATGATGTCACCGGGTGCGGCGGCACGGTGATCGTGCCCGGCGGCGGGAGTTTCGAACTGGTCGTGGTGCCTTATCGACTGTGCCGGGGCCGCCTGCGTCGCCGGGGACCCGTACGAGGACACGCTCCCGATCGGGGACATCGGTTCGCTGATCGACCGCTCGGGCAGCTGGCCGGTCGCAGAGGCCGGGGGTGTGCGGCTGGTCGAGTTCAAGGCGTCGAATGCCAAGGCCGAGAGCACGGTGTTGAGCGGCTGGCTGGGCCACGCCTTCTTCGCCGTGAGGGGCCGCTCTCCAGCCTGGCCGTGCAGGCGGTCGCCGCCGGCGCGGCGGAGCCGGAGGCGGCGTCCGGGTCCGCGACCTGGACCGGAGCGATGGTGGCCCGCCCGGTCGATTCCGGTTCGGGACCGGTGTGGGAAAGCGTCATGGGGACCGCGGCCGTGACGTTCGATTTCGGCGGCAACGTGGCGGACGTCCGGTTCACCGGCATCACCGACGTCTACGGCAACGCCTGGCAGCCCCTCGACATCGAATGGCAGGGCGTTGCCCTGTCACGCGAGGGCGTCCTGGCCGATGCGGGCGGAACGATCGAGGGCCGCTTCTTCGGCGCCGGGCACGGCGAGGTCGCGGGCGTCTTCCGCATGCGCGACCTGGTGGGCGCGTTCGCCGCGCGGCGAACCGGGCCGGAACGCCAGCGCTCCGGCCCGGTCGCGAATACCCCGGATCGGCCGGTTCAGAAGCCCGCCTTCACCTCGTCGAGCAGGCGCACGTACTTCTGCTCGATTTCGCCCGCGATGGGGGCGAAGTAGATGCCGTTGTCGAGCAGGGCGCTGGGCGTGCTGAGCCCGAGATCCTCGAGCACGGCGGCGTCGACAAGATCGAAAGCCTTCCTGTTGGCGTGCCCGAAGCCCCAGTTCTCGATCTCGTAGGCGCCGGCTTCCGGGCTCGTCATCGCGTTGACGAGGTCGTAGGAGGCGTCGAGGTCCTTGTTCTCGGGATGGATCGTGAGCCCGCAGCACCAGGTGAAGATGCCTTCCTTGGGAATGCCGAGCGCGATCGGCACGCCTTGTGCCCGCAGCTGCACGTAGGAGTCGTTCCAGCCGTAGGCCGCGACCAGTTCGCCCGCCGCAAGGGCCTGGTCGATCTCCGTCTTGTCGCCCCAGTAGAAGCGCAGGTTCTCGCGCTGCTTCTCGAGCAGCGGACGGATTTCGGCGAGCTGCTCGTCGGTCATGCTGAAGATGTTGTCGTAGCCCGTCAGCAGGCCGGCGATGGAGACGTTCGCGGTCGAGTCGTAGGTCGCGATGCGGCCCTTGTACCAGTCCTCGTAGATGATCGCCCAGCTCAGGTTCTCGCCGGCATGTTCGGGCGCGATGATGTCCGTGCGGTAGAGCACGGTCGAGTTGCCCCAGTCCATCGGCATGAAGTAGCGCTCGCCTTCGTGCACCGAACCCTCGATGTCGGAAAGGCTCTCGAACATGTCGGGCAGCCACTCCAGCCGGTCGGGGTCGAGCGGCATGATGACGCCCCCCTCGCGCCACTTGATCAGTTCATAGGTGCAGGGGTGCATGACGTCCGGCGTGAATCCCTGGCGCATCTTCTGGAACGCCTCGTCTTCGGTGGCCCAGAAGGTCGCATCCGGCGAGCCGCCGTACTTCTCGGTGTAGGCGGTGTGGAATCCTTCGGACTCGTATCCGGACCAGCCGAAATACAGCACCTCGCCCGCGGCGTGTGCGGGTCGGCGCACGGCGGGCACGGTCACGAGCCCGAGGCCCGCGGCCGCCAGGCCGCTCTCGAAGGTGCGCCGCGACATCGTTCCGCGGCGCCACGCCTCGACAAACTTCTTGGTATCCATCCGCATCCTCCCCTCGTTGCCGGGAAAGCCGCAGGCGCACCCGGCCGCATCGAAACGTCCACCCGGGATGGGCGGACCGGCAGGTTCGAGTCCAGCACACCGGGATTGAGACTGTCAAACCAGGGTCACTGTCGCCGCCCGTCCTTGTCTTGACTGCGCCGGCGGCGGCGCAATCATGGGGCCGCTTCGCGCGACGGGGGCAGTGAGGGATGTACCGGACCAACTGGCGGGTCGATGCGGTCCAGGCGCCGCCGATTCCCGAGGCATGGACATGGGTCGAGGGTCTCGATCCCCCCGCGGACCGGCCGCTCCTCGATGTCTGCCAGGCGGTGCCGGGATCGCCGCCGCCCGACGATCTTCTCGCCTGGGTCGCGGAGCGCGCTAGGGACGGGGCGACGGCGCGCTACACCGATATCTTCGGGCTGCCGGCCCTGAGGGAGGCGCTCGCCGGCGACATCAACCTCGTCTACGGCGGCGAGGCGCAGGCCGCCGACGTGATGATCACGGCCGGCTGCAACCAGGCGTTCTTCAACACCATGGTGGCGCTGGCGGGCGAGGGCGATCACATCGTCCTGCCCGCGCCCTGGTACTTCAACCACGAGATGACGGCCCGCATGCTCGGCATCGGCGTGGTGCCGCTCGCCTTCCGTCCCGACCGGAACGGCGTACCCGATCCCGGGGAAGCCCTGGAGCTCGTCAACGAGCGCACGAGGGCCATCGTCCTCGTCACGCCGAACAACCCGACCGGGGCGGTCTATCCGCCCGACGTGATCCGCGCCTTCTTCGAGGTCGCCGCCGGGGCCGGCTGCGCTCTCGTCGTCGACGAGACCTACCGGGACTTTCTCGCCGAAGGCGAGCGCCCCCACGACCTCTTCCTGGATCCCTCCTGGCGCGGGACCTTCGTCCATCTCTACAGCTTCTCGAAGGTCTACTGCCTGACGGGCTACCGGGTCGGCGCGGTGGCGGCGGGCGGGCGCCTGCATGGCGCGCTTGAGAAGGTGAGCGACTGCGTGCAGATCTCGCCGCCCCATCTCGGCCAGGAGGCGGCCCTCTACGGCATCCGCCATCTCGGCCGCTGGCGCCGGGACAACGCGGCGGTCATGGTCGAACGGTCCGCGGCGCTGCGCCGCGCCTTCACCCGCAACGATCTGGGCTGGGACCTGGTGAGCGCCGGCGCCTACTTTGCCTACGTCCGCCATCCCTTCGCGGGCACAAGCGCACGCGACGTCGCCCGGGCGCTGGCCACCGGCCAGGGCCTCCTGGCGCTCCCGGGCAGCTGGTTCGGACCCGGCCAGGAGGACTACATCCGTCTGGCCTTCGCCAATCTCGACGCCGACGTGATGCCGGCCGTCGCCGGACGCCTGGCCGAAGCCGCTCCTTGAAAGATCAGGCGGAACGCCCCTGACCGGCCGCGGTGGCGTTGACGAGGCAGGCCATGTTGCCGTGCGGATGGGCGTTGTCGCGCATCAGCTGGTGGGCATGACCGATCTCGTCGAACGTGAAGGTCGCCGACAGGCAGGGATCGATCCGGCGGTCGATCATCAGCTGGTTGACCGCCGCCGCCTGCTCGTCGTTCGAGAGATGGCTGCCCTGGAGGCGCTTCTGGCGCATCCAGTGGTATCGCAGGTCCATGGTGATGTTGTAGCCCGTGGTGCCCGCGCAGATCACCACCATGCCGCCGGTCGCGGCGACGAGGCCGCTGGTCGGCAGGGTCGCCTCTCCCGGGTGCTCGAAGACGATCTGCGGACTGACGCGCTCGCCCACGGCCTCCCAGATCGCCTTGCCGAAGGCGCGCGCGCCCTTGACCCACGCCCCGTAGGCCGGGCTCGAGGTGTCGGGCATCGGACCCCAGTGGTCGAAGTCGTTGCGGTTGATGACGCCCACGGCGCCGTTGTCGAGGCAGAACTGGCGCTTGTCCTCGCCGGAAACCACGGCGACCGCGCGGCCGCCCAGCGCGCGGGTGATCTGCATGGCATAGCTGCCGAGGCCGCCGGCCGCTCCCCAGACCAGGACCACGTCGCCGTCGCCGACCGTGTTGGGCGGCCAGCCGGCCAGCATGCGGTAGGCTGTCGAGGCGCACAGCAGGTAGCAGCCCGCCTCCTCCCACGACAGGTGCCTCGGCTTGGGCTGGCACTGGTGGGCCTGCGCCTTGGCGAACTGGCAGTAGCTCCCGTAGTTGGTCTGGTACCCCCAGATGCGCGTCGTCTCGGCGAGCATGGGATCGCGGCCGGAGAGCACCCACGGATCGTCCGCCGGCCACCACCCGGAATGAACGACCACCTCGTCGCCCGGCTTGACGTTGGCGACTTCGGAGCCGACCTTCCAGACGATGCCCGAACAGTCGGAACCTCCGGCGTGAAAGTCTTCCGGCTCTCCCCCCTTCTGGCGCACGGCGATGACGTCGATCGGGTAGCCCAGCGCCGCCCAGACGTTGTTGTAGTTGATGCCGGTGGCCATGTTGTAGACGAGAACCTCGTCGGGTCCGATCTGCGGGACATCGATGATCTCGTGGCGCCATGCGTCCTTCGGCTCGCCGAAGCGGTCCTGGCGCACGGCAAAGGCATGCATCCTGTCGGGGACCTCACCGAGCGGCGGGCGCTCGCCAAGCGCACAGATGTGCATGGATCGACTCCCGTTCGTTGTGCGGGGCATCTTGTCCAATGACTGGAATCGTCCGTCAAGCCCGCGCTTCGGCGCCGGCCCGATTCGGTGGTCGTTCCGCCGGACGATGCGGGATAGACTCGCCCCATGCAGCGTGACCGCGCACTGATACCTGTCGAGGGACTGCGCCTCGCGGCCCTGGGGATCCTCGCCCGGCAGGGGCCGGTCAGCTATTCGGGCCTTGCCACCATGGTGCGCCTCTTCACCACGAGCTACGGTGCGTCGCCGGTCGACGTCATGTCGTCCTCCATCGAACTCCTGCGCTTCGAGGGTCTCGTCGACATCGCCGCGCGCGGCGGCGACGAGGCCCTCGCGGACGTCTCGCTGACGTCCCGTGGCAGGGACGAGCTGCGGCGCCTGATGACTGCTCCCGTCAGGATGGCCGGCGCCAACGCCAAGCTCATGGTGGCGCTGAAGATGCGCTTTCTCACCCTGCTGGACGAGCAGGGACAGCAGCACCTCGCCGAGGGTCTCGGTGACGCCCTGCGCGGTGAGCGGGCGCGTCTCGTCAACCTGCGCCGCCACATGGAGGGCGAGGATCCGGGCTTCATCGCCTGGCTCGACCGCGATATCGCGAGGATCACGGAGGAGCTCGCATCGCTCGACGGCAGGACCGCCGGCCGTGATGCCGGACCGGGGGGCGGCCGCCGCACCGGGCGTTGACGGCAAGGGGCCGGGCCGGCGGCATCATCCGGAAGCTTCGGCGCGGGCGCGCGCCGTGGTGGCGTGAATCGGGGGCCATCGTCCGCCTCGCCGTTCCGCTCACCCTGACGCACCTCGCCCACATGGCGATCATGCTGACGGATGTCGTCATGATGGGCCGCATCGGCACGGAGACGATCGCCGCCGGCAGCCTGGCGCGCGACTTCTACTGGGTCATGGTGGCCTTCGCCATCGGCGTGCTGACCGGCGCGACGCCGGTCATGGCACAGCATCTCGGCGCCCGCCGCGACCACGCCGTCAGGCCGGCGGCGCGCAACGCCGCCTGGCTCTGCCTGCCGCTGGCCGTGCCGATCATGATCGCGGGCTGGAACGCCGCCCCGGTTCTCGTCGCCCTCGGCCAGGACCCGGCGATCGCCGCGATGAGCCAGGCCTATCTGAGAGCCATGATCTGGGGCCTCCTGCCGTCCCTGTGGTTCGTGGTCCTGAGCGAGTTCCTGACGGCGCACGTGCGGCCGCGGGCCATCCTGGTGGTCACGGCTCACGCCATCGCGCTCAACGCCGTGCTCGACTACGCGTTGATGTTCGGCAGGCTCGGGGCCCCCGACCTGGGCCTCGTCGGGGCCGGGGTCGCCAGCGCCATCGTCAACTGGGCCATGTTCGCGGCCCTCCTCGTCTTCGTTCTCCGCGACCGGCGGTTCCGCCGCTATCGCCTGCTCGAGTCGTTCTGGCGCGTCGACCGCCGCGTCATGGGCGAGATCGCGCGCCTGGGAGGGCCCATCGCCGTCACGGAAATCGCCGAGATGGGCCTCTTCTTCGTCACCACCCTGATGATGGGCGTGATCTCGACCGAAATGCTCGCGGCCCACGCCGTGACCGCGCAGTGCTACGTCGTCGTCTTCATGATTCCGGTGGGTTTCGCGCAGGCGGGCGCGGTGCGTGTGGGCCATGCCGCCGGCGCCCGCGATCCGGCGGCGGCGGCGCGCGCCGGGTGGGCCTCCATGGCGCTCTCCGGGGCGACCGTGACGGTTCCGCTCCTCGCCTTCTGGTTCGCCGGCGAGGAGATTTCCGCTCTCATCCTCGATGCGGGGGACCCGGACAATGCGGCGTCGCTGGGACTCGCCGCGAGCCTGCTCGCGGTCGCCGCCGTCTTCATGCTCAGCGACGCCGTGCAGATCACCGCGCGCGGCGTCCTCCAGGGCCTCAAGGACACGACGGTGCCGATGCTCTACAGCCTCGCCACGAGCTGGGGGATGGGCCTTCCCTGCGCCGCGGCCTTCGGCTTCTGGTTCGGCTGGGGCGGCGAGGGAATCTGGGCGGGTCTCGCGGTGGCGACGAGCGCCGCGCTGGTGCTTCTCGTCGCCCGCTTCCGCCGCCGGATCGGGGTGTTCGCAAGCGGTGCGGGCTGACGGGCGCCGGTTTCGCGTCTGCCTTGGTTTGCGCTATAGAGGTTTCGAACGATGTCATGCGGACAGGGGACAGGGACCATGCTGAGAAACACCAGGTACGACGCCGCCGAGCTCTGGCAAAAGGACCACGACCACGTCATCCACCCGTGGACCGACTTCTCCCAGTGGGACGAGAGGGGCTCCGAGATCATGGCGGAGGCCGACGGCATCCACGTCTATGACAGCCACGGCAACAGGTACATCGACGGCATCGGCGGCCTGTGGTGCGTCAACATCGGCTACGGACGCGAGGAGATGGTCGAGGCGATCGCCGAACAGGTGCGCGCCATCCCCTACTATTCGCCGTTCCATCACCTCTCGACGCCGCCGGCAGGCCTTCTCGGCGCCAGGATCGCCGAGCTCACCCCGGGAACGCTCAACCACATGTTCTTCGGCACCGGCGGTTCGATGGCCAACGACACGGCGGTCCGCTTCGTCCACTTCTACTGGAACAACCGCGGCCGGCCGAACAAGAAGAAGATCATCTCCAGGGTCGACGCCTATCACGGCATGACCTACATGGCGGCGGCGCTCACCGGCATCGCCTACGACAAGATCGGCTTCGACCAGGCCGACGAGATGGTCGTCCACGTCGCCTGTCCCTACACCTACCGGCGCCCCGACGGGATGAGCGAGGCGGAGTTCTGCGACTGGCTGGTCGAGGACTTCGAGCGGCGCGTCGAGGAGGTCGGGGCCGAGAACATCGGCGCCTTCATCGCCGAGCCGATCATGGGGGCAGGGGGCGTCATCGTGCCGCCGGACGGCTATCACCGGCGCATCCAGGAGGTCTGCCGCGCCAACGAGATCCTCACCATCTCCGACGAGGTGGTGACGGGCTTCGGCCGGCTCGGCCACTTCTTCGCCTCCGAGGCGGTCTTCGGGATCGTCCCGGACATCATCACCTCGGCCAAGGGCATCAGTTCCGGCTACCAGCCGCTCTCGGCGACGATCGTCTCCGACGAGGTCTACGACGTCCTTTCGACGCCCCAGGCCGAGGGCGCCATCTTCACCACCGGCTTCACCTACTCGGGCCACCCGGTGTGCTGCGCGGCCGGCCTCAAGAACATCGAGATCATGGAACGCGAGGACATCCCGGGCCATGTCCGCAAGGTGGGTCCCTACTTCGAGAAGCGGCTGGGCGAACTCAATGACCTTCCGCTGGTGGGGGAGGTGCGCGGCAAGTGCTTCATGCTCGGCGTGGAGAACGTCGCCGACAAGGAGACCAAGGAGTTGCTGCCGCCGGAGACGAACGTCGGCGAGCGCATCGCGGAACACGCCCAGGCCAACGGCGTCATCGTGCGCCCGCTGGGCCACCTCAACGTCATCTCGCCGCCGCTCATCATGAACGAGTCGCAGATCGACCACTTCGTCGAGGTGCTGAGGGGCGCCATCGTGGCCACCCAGGACGACCTGGTGCGCGAGGGGCACTGGAAGGGCTGACGCTTCCCTTCTTCAGGGATCGCCGGGCACGCCGTAGCTCGGTGTTTGCGCCGGGTCGAGCGCCCTCATGACGTAGTCGTCCATCTGCGGTCCGTAGACGTCCCAGACGCGGCGCAGCTCGGCGATGGGCTCGCCGTGCCAGTCGACCCTGAGATCGCAGACCGGCCACCTGTGGAGGTGGCAGACCTTGAGGCCCACCGAGCGCACCGGCCCGGCTTCGCCGCCGGCCGCGAGGCCCGCCTCGACGCCGGCGAGCAGGCGTTCGGCGAGGTGGCCGTCCGCGGCGGCGAAGGCGTCGACCATGGCCTGCGGGATGCCGGCGTTGTCGAGCAGGTTGCCCGCCGCGACGGCGTTGCGGCCCTCGGCGACCGCATGCGTTCCCAGGGTGCGCGGGCCGGAGTGGTGCGCCGTGTGGCCCAGGGTGTCGATGATCGCGAGCTGGCGGAACTCCGCGTGGGCCTTCGCCGCGACGAGAATCTCCATGGCGCGCGCGGCGCCGTAGCCCTGGCCGAGGAGATCGAGGCCCATCAGCCCGAGTCCGGGATCGGTGACGTTCTGGCTGGCCACCGCGCCGGTGTTGCCGCGCACCCAGGCGCAGCGGGCGGCAACGGCCGGACTCGACGACGTCACCACGATGCCGAACATGCCGCTGGCGGCGCAGCGGGCCGTCAGGGAGAAGGTCATGCCTCGTCGTCCGGGATGACGGCGTCGACATCGATCTCCATCAGCATCTCGGGCTTGGCGAGCGCCTGGACGACGAGGCCCGTCGACACCGGATGGACCCCCTTCAACCAGCGGCCGACGACATTGTAGACCGGCTCCCGGTAGCGCGGGTCGGTGAGGTAGATCGTGATCTTGCAGATGTGCTCGAGCCGGCTGCCGGCCTCCTCGAGCAGCCGCTGGACGCAGGACATGGCCATGTCCGCCTGCTGCGCGGGATCGCCGATGCCGTGGAACGTGCCGTCGAGATCGAATCCCGTCTGGCCGCGCATGAAGACGTGGTTGCCCGCCCTGACCACCATGCACAGATCGTTGTCGAGCGTCTGCTCCGGGTACATCTCCCGCGTGTTGAACGTCCTGAAACGCCGGTGCGCCATGTGCTCTCCTCCTGCGATGCCCGGGGAGTTCCGGCCATCATGGACTGACCTGCCCCGGCCTCGAGGTCCATGGTGTGCGCTCGCGGTCGGGCGAGCGGTGAAGGCACGGCCGCATCGAGGCGGGCAGGTCGTGGCCGAGTATAGCGCACAGGCTGGTCCCGACGTCCACAGGGAGACGGTCGCGCTTGCGGACCCGGAGGATCCGGCCGGCTTCGCCTTGCGCGTGTTGCAACCGGTCCACGACGCGCGCGACCGCGGACGCTTCGCCCGACGGGCCCGTGCGGCGCGGCATGCGGGACCTCTCGGGGCGATCCCGCAACGGCCTGCAGGAAGGCGGCAAGACGGCGGTCCGCGTCGGGCGGGTACCGGTGCGCGCAGACTCGCCGGTTGCGAGGGAAGCGTTGTTGCCCGAGAGCGGGCGGCGGTCCAGGTTCGCCGAAAGAGCTTTTCGGGCGCGCCGCGCCGGGCCTTGTGCTCGCGGGGACTCGCCTGTTTGAGTCTTTGCGGGTTGATCGGGTTCCGGCGAACCGCGGGCAGGCCGATCAGGCTCGGAAACGGGGACGGGAGTCGCAGTGCCGGCGTCGCGGGTCGACCCGCCCGCCTTGATGCGGCTCCGCCTTCACCGGTCGTCCGGGCCCGGGCGCAGCCCACGGACCTCGAGGCCGGGGCAACCCGTGATGCCTAGCGCGTCATGACGCGGTCGGAAAGCCCGGCCGCCGACTTGACGAACTCCATGGGGCCGTTGAAGTCGAAGTTCCGGTAGACCGCCGCGAGGTGGGCGAACGGGGGCGACTGGGCGAACAGCTGGAAGGTCGCCTTGTGCCCGGCGTAGTCCGAGTTGACGAGGTCGCGCCCGAAGGCGAGCAGCCGGCGCCGGTCCTCGGCCTGCCAGTTGTCGTTGACGCTGTAGTACTTCTCCATCCACGCGCGGGTCTCCTCGGCCGCGAAGGCCGGGCTGTCGGGCGTGACGCAGATCTGCCCGCCCGTGAGCTCGCGGGTCAGGTGCATCATTGCGGGCAGCTGCGTGCAGGCCAGCACCCGGCCGGTGAAGAGCAGGGACGGATTCGGCATCAGGTAGCCGGCGGGGCTCACCTTGGCCTCCGCGATCGCCGCCGTGAGGTGGGCGTTGATGCCTTCCCGGTAGCAGGCGAGCTGGGAGAGCTTCTCCATGACCGCCTGCTGGCGGTCGAGCCCGGTCTGGCGGACGTTGAACATGGCCGTGCCGATCATCAGGTCGGCCATGTGGAGGATGCGCAGCACGAACATGTAGGCGCTGTAGCGGTGCAGCGCCGCGCGAATGAAGACCGCCGCCTGGGTATGGCGGTAGAACAGGATGTTCTCCCACGGCACCAGGACGTTGTCGAAGACGAGCAGCGTGTCGACCTCGTCGAAGCCGTTGGACAGCGGGTAGTCGGCGACCGGCTTGACGCCGGCAAAGCCCGTGCGGCAGATGTGCTTGAGGTTGGGGGCGTTCATCGGGCAGATGAAGCCGAGCGCGTATTCGGAGAGCTTGGCGTCGCCCCAGTTGGCGATCGTCGGCTTGACGAAGGCCTGGTGGGCATAGGCCGCGGCCGTCTCGTACTTCGCACCCCTGACGATGATGCCCTCGTCGGTTTCCCTGACGACGTGGAGCAGCATGTCCGGGTCCTGGTCCTGGGGCGCCTTCGAGCGGTCCCCCTTGGGATCTGTGTTGGCCGAGACGTGGAAGACGTCGTTGCCCAGCACGTTGGCGATGTGCCGGTCGATGTTCTCGGCCCACGAGCTGTCGACCTGGTTGAGGACGTCCTTGCCGTCGGCCAGCGACCAGAGCTCGCCGACGGTCTCGTCGCCGATACGGGTGACGACGCCGCCGATTTCCTTCATCACCATGTCGATCCAGTCGCGCTTCTTCTGCCAGTCCTCCCGGGTGTAGGGCGGCTGCCAGGCGGTGGCGAACACCTCGCCGTCCTTGCGGAAGGTCAGGGTCCCGGCAAAGCGCTCTTCGTGGGCCATGTCGTAGACCCGGGCGCGGACGTCGACGATCGGTCTGAACGCCGGGTGGTCCGGGACGCTGGCCACGCGCTCCCCGCCGATGTAGACCTCGCGTCCGTCGCGCAGCGATTCGCGGTAGGCATCGCCTGTCATCAGCATTGCGCATCTCCCCCTGTTCGCTGCGGTCGAGGTTGACAGGATCCCGGCCGCCGGCAAAACATTATCTGTCGACACATTGCATAGAAATCATTGATACGCTACACGCTCAGGCAACTCGCATACTTCACCGCGGCGGCCGCCGCCGGGAGCATCTCCGGCGGGGCCCGGGCCTGCCATGTCTCGCAGCCCTCGGTCTCCGCGGCGGTCGCCCATCTCGAGAACGTCTTCGGTGTCCGGCTGTTCGTGAGGCAGCACGCCAGGGGCCTGGCGCTCACCCCGGCCGGGCGCCGGCTGAACGTGGCGGCGGGCGCTCTCCTGCGCCAGGCCGAGGACCTCACGCAGGAGGCCCACGGCCTCGCCGAGGGCCTCGCCGGCGACCTCGACGTCGGCTGTTTCGTCACCTTCGCGCCGCTCGTCCTGCCGGGGCTGCTGCGCGTCCTGGCGGGACGCCACCCGCTCATCCGCATCAGGCCCCACGAGGATGATCTCAGGGCCCTGCAGGACGGACTGACGGCCGGCCGCTTCGAGGTCGCGCTCACCTTCGACCTCAGGCTCGACAAGGAGGTCGCCTTCGAGCCCCTCGTGGCGGTGCCGCTCCACGCCCTGCTGCCGGAGGACCACAGGCTCGCCCGCGCGCCGCAGCTTGCCCTCGACGATCTCGACGGGGAGCCGCTGGTCCTTCTCGGGCTGCCGGACAGCCGCAGCTACTTCCTCTCGATCTTCTCCGAAGCGGGCCTCGAGCCGCGGATCGCCTACGAGACGCGCTCCTTCGAGATGGTCCGCGGCCTCGTCGCCAACGGCTACGGCTACAGCCTTCTGCACACCCGCGCGCCGGGCAACCGCACGCTCGACGGCGCCGCCGTCGCCTGCGTTCCGGTGGCCTCCCCCCGGCGGCGGATGCACATGGGCCTCGCCCGGCTGGGGGACTCCCGGGCCACGCGGATGAGCCGGGCCTTCGGCGACGTCTGCCGGGAGCACCTCGCCGGCCTGCTCGGCCAGGCGCCCTGACCGGCGGCTACACGAGGTGCTGGCCGCCGGTGATCATGACCTCGGTCCCGGTGACGAAGGCGGCGTCGTCGGAACACAGCCAGAAGATCGTGCCGGCGACCTCGCCGGAGGTGCCCATGCGCCCCAGCGGTATCCTCGGGACGAGATCCTCTGCCTCCGGCGACAGTATCGCCGTCTCGATCTCTCCCGGCGAGACGGCGTTGACCCTGACCTCGAGGTGGGCGAACTCCGACGCCATCTCGCGGGTCAGCGCCGAGAGCGCCGCCTTGGAGCAGGCGTAGGCGCTTCCGGCGAAGGGATGGACCCGGTGGCCGGCGATCGAGGTGACGTTGACGACGGCGCCGCCGCCGCGATGCAGGCCGCCGGCGAATCCCCGCGCCAGGATCAGGGGCGCGAAGAAGTTGGTGTCGAAGACCTCGCGCCAGTGGTCGAGGGTGCCGTTGAGGGTGCCGAGGCGCTCGGCGAAACTGGTCTTGGGCGACACGCCGGCGTTGTTGACGAGGGCGTGGACGGGGCCGCCGCCGATGAAGGCCGTCGTCCGTTCGATGAACGAACGGATGCTGGCCTCGTCGGAAAGGTCCGCCGGAAAGTGGCGGTGCGGCGAATCCTCCACCCGCCGGTCCTCGGGGATGTCGTCGCGCGAGCAGCTGATGACGCGCCAGCCCTCCTCGACGAAGCGGATGACCGTCTGGTGCCCGATGCCGCGGCTTGCGCCTGTGACGATGACCGTCTTCACATGCCGGACTCAGTGGGTGAACAGCACCGGCACGTCGGCATGGTTGAGCATGAAGCGCGTCGCGCCCCCGAGGATCAGCTGGCGGATCTTGCCCTGGCTGAAGGCGCCCATGACGATGAAGCGCGCTTCCTCGTCGTGGGCGATCTCGAGCAGCGTGTAGCCGATGTTGGTCCAGTTCGTGGGCAGGTTGTGGACGTGGCAGCGGATGTCGCGGTGCGAGAGGTAGTCCGTCAGCAGGTCGGGGCCGGGTCCGCGCATCGAGGATTCCTCGGGCGCCATGATGACGACCTCGTCCGCCTCCTCGAGCAGGGGCAGCGCCCGGTGCACGGCGCGGGCCGCCTCCGCGCTTCCGTTCCATGCGATGGCGGCGTTGCCGACAAGGTCGCCCGCGTGGCCCGGCGGGACGAGCAGGAGACCGCTGCCGGACTCCATGAGCACGGATTCGGCGACGACCTCCTCCTTGGCGTCGCCCTCCGCCGTCGGCCGCGGCGCGACCACCAGGTCGCACAGGCGCCCGCGCTCGGCAATGATGTCGTCCTCCCGTCCCTCCTCCTGGACATAGGTGACGCAGAAGCCGTGGCGCGGCGGCCGCACGGCGACGGTCACGCCGAACTTTGCGGCGAGGTCACGCAGCGTGTCGGCGGCGAAGTCCGTGCGCTGGCTGATGTCCTCCTCGGCCGTCGAGATGATCTCCTCGATGACGGCGCCCGTCATTCCCTCGGTCATGAAGGCGACGGCGTCGCGAGGGTTGCGGCGGACGTTGACCGCCTCGACATGGGCGTCGAGGCGCCGGCCCACGAGAAGCGCCGTCTCGACGGCGCCCACGCCCTCCTCGGTCCCCGAAGCGGCCACCAGGATCTTCCTGATCGTCATGACTGCCTTTCACATGTTGATGCCTCACCTGCAGGAATGTACGACACGCACCGCGATTCTTCCATGGCGCGCGCCGCGGCATGCCGCTGTACCATTGCCTGCGGAGCCTGACGATGGACGATACCCCGTCGTCACGATCCGCCCCTCCAGCTATCAGCCGGGCAAGGCCGGGTTCGATGAAGACGTGTGGGTGAAGATCAGGACATCCGACGACGCCTGTGGGCCGCGAGGCTTGCAGACAGGGTATCGGAAAATGCCGGGGGGCGGTCCAACTCCCGGCCGCAACACTGACGATGCCGCTGAACAGGATCGCGAGCGCGCCCAAGGCAGCTGCGATGATCGGAACCAGGAGGGCAACTGCCCACCGAGCCGTTTCAAGTCGACTGTTGGCCAGCTGCTCCCTGGTCACCATGTTGTCCCTGATGCCGTTGATTCGTTCCTCGAACCTTCCGACAGTAACCCGCAGGTCGGTGACGTCCCGCTCCATGAATCGATCCGGAGAAGGAGCGTTCGGATCCTTGGGCGCGATCATGCATCGCCCTCGGCGTTCTCCAGCCACTCCCAGAGCGATTGCCGCGTGTAACCGGTATAGGAGCCGTTCAGCTTGAACACGACCCCGCGAATACCCTCCTCGGCCTGTTCCTTGGTCAGGGCAGCCGCCTTCGCTACCGCGCCGCTGAGGGAGTCGCCCGCGATAATGAAGACGTTATCTTCAAGTTCATAGACTTGCGCCGACGAGTAGGCCTCGCGCAGACGCTGTGCGCCCGCCTCCTGCCCTTCCGTCAGGACGACCGCGAACAAGCTTCCCGGCACGGCTTCCTACAAGCAGCACTCCATCCCGCCACGCGGAACGCAGAGGGTTCAACCCTCAGGCGAACTTCCTCACTCCCTGCGCGAAGTGCCGGCAGACCACGGTTCCCTTCCGTCGCGGCAGAAGCGGACTGTCCTCTTCGGTCCAGGTCATGAGCCGGTTCCCATGAGTCGCTGGATGCTCGTGTAGAGCGAGCCATGACCACGCCTGATCAGGGTCGATCTGCTTTCAGGGAAAGAGGCGCGCCACCTCCCAGGCGGCGTCATCGGCGGTGCGCGTGTAGAGGGTGCGTTCGTGGAGACGAAAGGGCTTTCCCTCCCAGAACTCCATGAGGTGGGGGACGATGCGGAACCCCGACCAGAACGCGGGACGGGGAATGCGGCCCACGTGGAACTTCAGCGCCATGCGGGCAACGTTCTTCTCGAGGTCCAGGGGAGTCGTCATCGGCCGTGACTGGGCGCTGGCCCAGGCGCCGATCTGGCTGTCCCTAGGCCGGCCGGCGAAGTAGGCGTCGGCCTCGGCGCCGGCAACCTTCTCGACCCTGCCCTGGACGCGCACCTGACGCTCGATCGGCATCCAGTGGAAGCACAGCGCGGCCTTCGGATTCGCCAGAAGCTCCTCGCCCTTGCGGCTCTCGAGATTGGTGTAGAAGACGAACCCGTCCGTTCCGTGGCCCTTGAGGAGGACCATGCGCGCGGAAGGCTGGCCGTCGCCGTCGGCCGTCGCCAGGGCCATGGCCGACGGTTCCTTGAGACCGCATCGCGCCGCATCGCCGTACCAGCGGGCGAACATGGCAAAGGGGCACTCGGGGGCTGTCATGTCGTGCGGCCGATGATTGTGCTTCACGTCGCAGGGCAATTCGGGGAAGATGGTTGCCAATCTCCCGTCCCGTTTCAACCTTGTCCGGGGAAGACGCCATGTCCGTCACCAGAATCGCCGGGGCGCTGATCGCCTCATCACTCCTTCTCCAGGCCTGCTCCGGCACGACAGGCGAAAAGGAGACCGCCGGGACCCTGCTCGGCGCCGTGGGCGGCGCCTTTGCCGGCTCCCAGGTCGGCGGCGGTTCCGGACAGATCGTCGCCACCGCCGCCGGGGCGATCCTCGGCATGTATCTCGGCAACGAGATCGGCGCATCGCTCGACCGGGCGGACGAAGCGTATGCGCGGCAGGCGCAGGACGTGGCTCACCAGCAGCCGATCGGCGGCACGGTCACCTGGAACAATCCGGAATCGGGCAACCACGGCAGCTTCACGCCGGTCCGCGACGGCCAGGACCAGTACGGCAACTACTGCCGGGAGTACCAGACCACCGTCACGGTCGGCGGCGAACAGCAGTCCGCCTACGGCACGGCCTGCCGCCAGCCCGACGGTTCGTGGGCCATCGTCGGGTCGTGACGCGGCCGGCGCCCTGAAGGAGGAGGGTTCCGGCGAATCGATCGCTTCGATGCTCCTCGCAGACCCGCCGGGGTGACCGCAGAGGGATTGCCCGGCGCGTCGCTTCACGAGCCGTGCCGTCTTCGGGTCCGCGGCCGGGGACGCGTTGGCCCGGTTCCCTGAAGTTGTGTAGGATCGCCGCCATCGAGGGGCGCTTTCCCGACGGGAAAGTCACAGAAGGATTGCAGGCTGACATGACCAATGCCGGTTCACTTCTCGCCGGAAAGCGCGGACTGATCATGGGTGTCGCCAACGAACGGTCGATCGCCTGGGGAATCGCGCGCGCGCTCGCGGCGCAGGGTGCCGAACTCGGCTTCACCTACCAGGGCGCCCTCTTCGAGCGTCGCGTGCGGCCGCTCGCGGAGCGCGCTGGAGCGGCGCTGCTGCTCGACTGCGACGTCACGGACGATGCGAGCATGGACGGCGTCTTCGGCACGGTTGCGTCGGCGTGGGGGTCGCTGGATTTCCTGGTCCACGCCATCGCCTTCTCCGACAAGGAGCAGCTCAAGGGCCGCTATGCGCAGACCTCGCGCGACAACTTCCTGCGCACGATGGACGTCTCCTGCTACAGCTTCACCGCGGTCGCCAGGCGCTGCGCCGAGCTGATGCCCGCCGGCGGAAGCATGGTGACGCTCACCTACCACGGCGCCGAGCGCTGGATGCCCCACTACAACGTCATGGGCGTGGCCAAGGCCGCGCTCGAGGCGAGCGTGCGCTACCTCGCGGCCGACTTCGGCGAGAAGGCGGTGCGCGTGAACGCGATCTCTGCCGGGCCCATCAAGACCCTGGCGTCCTCCGGCATCGGCGATTTCCACTACATTCTCAAGTGGAACGAGCTCAACGCGCCGCTGGAAAGGAACGTGACCATCGACGAGGTCGGCGGCGCGGCCCTCTACCTCGTCAGCGACCTGTCGACGGCGGTGACGGGCGAGGTCCACCATGTCGACTGCGGCTATCACATCGTGGGCATGAAGAATCCCGGGGCGCCGGACATCGCCGTCGCCGGCTGACCATGGCCTCGAACAGCTTCGGACAGGCCTTCCGGGTCACCACGTGGGGAGAAAGCCACGGTTCCCAGATCGGCTGCGTGGTGGACGGCGTGCCGCCGCGCCTGCCGATCGCCGAGGAAGAGATCCAGGTCTGGATGGACCGCCGCAGGCCGGGAACCTCGCGCTTCACGACCCAGCGCCGGGAACCCGACCGCGTCTCGATCGTCTCGGGATGGTTCGAGGGCCTGACGACCGGCGCGCCGCTGGCCATGATCGTCCACAACGTCGACCAGCGCTCCCGGGACTACCATGCGATCGCGGCGAAGTGGCGGCCCGGACACGCCGACTACACCTACGACATGAAGTACGGCATCCGCGACTGGCGCGGAAGCGGCCGGGCGAGCGCCCGGGAGACGGCGATGCGCGTCGCCGCCGGCGCGGTCGCGCGCAAGGTGCTGGGCGGTGGCGTCACCGTCCGCGGCGCGGTCGTGCAGATCGGCGGCCTGGCCGTCGACAGGGCGGCCTGGGACTGGGACGAGACCGGCCGCAATCCCTTCTGGTGCCCCGACAGCGCCATGGCCGGCCGCTGGGGCGAGCATCTCGACGAGGTCCGCAAGGCGGGATCCTCGGCCGGCGCGGTCATCGAGGTTCGTGCCTGCGGTGTTCCGGTGGGACTCGGGAGCCCGGTCTACGGCAAGCTCGACGCCGACCTGGCCGCCGCCATGATGTCGATCAACGCCGTCAAGGGCGTCGAGATCGGCGACGGCTTCGCCCTGGCCGCCGAGCCCGGGGCGACGGCGGCCGACGAAATGGAGGCCGGCGGCGACGGACCGCGATTCCTTTCCAACCGGGCGGGCGGCGTCCTCGGCGGCATCTCGACCGGCGAGGATGTCGTCGTGCGCTTCGCCGTCAAGCCCACCAGCTCCATCCTTCACGAACGCCGCACGGTCGACCGTGACGGCAACGACACCACCGTGCGCGTCACGGGCCGGCACGATCCCTGCGTGGGGATCCGCGCCGTTCCCGTCGGCGAGGCGATGATGGCCTGCGTGCTTGCCGATCATCTGCTGCGCCACAGGGCACAGTGCGGCGGGCAACCGGACAGACAGGGAGGAACCGGACGATGACCATCGGCAGCAACGAGGCGCGGGAGCGCCGCCTGGCAACCCTCGGCGCGACGAGCGATCGCAGGCCCTTTCCCCTCGAGGAATACGAGGCGCGCTGGGAGAGGACCCACGCGGCCATGAGGGCCGCCGGCTTCGAGACCGCGGTGGTCTGGGGCAAGACCTCCGGAGTCTACGAGCGCGCCGGCGACGTGATCTGGCTGACCAACTTCTTCTCGACCCATTCCGGACAGGAGCCGGACACGGTGCTGTGGAACGGCCGCTCATACAGTGCGGTCATCCTCGGCCACGGCGAGGCGCCGGAGCTGGTCACCGACGAATCGGAGGCGCGCTGGGATACGCTGGCCACCGACCGCTTCCAGGGCCTCTACGATCCGATCAGGGGCGTTGCCGACACGCTCGCGGCCCGCGGCGTCGAGGGCCGCGTGGCGATCGTCAACACGGACTGCCTGCCGATGAAGTACTGGGAGCAGCTCAAGGCCGCGACCCCCGGGATCGACTGGGTGCCGGCCGACGACCTCGTCCGCGACGTGCGCCGCATCAAGAGTCCGCGCGAACTCGACCTCTTCCGGGAGGCGGGCGAGCTCGTGACGCTGGCCGAGACGAGGCTGATGGAGGCGCTGATCGCGGGCAGGAGCGAATCCGCGGCCGCCGCGGCCGCCGGCGCGACGATCCTCGAGGGCGGCGGCTCGTGGCACCGCATCGCCATCTCCCACGGCGACACCAGCCAGTACCTCGAGAGCGATCCCCTTGTCGGCTTCTCGACGACGGCCCCGTCCCCGGGCGACATCGTGCACGGCTTCATCTACGGGCCGGTCCTCAAGGGGTACTGGCTCGATCCCGGGCGCACCGCCGTCTGCGGCTCGAGGCCGTCGGCCGAACAGAAGCACCTGGTGGAAAGCCTCGTCGACGTCATGCACCGCCTGATGGATGCCATCAGGCCGGGGGTGAAAGTGCGCGCCGTGGGCGAGCTCGGCGATGAACTCTCGAAGGCGAGCGGCTACTACTCGGAGGCGCTGAAGACGAGCTGGCCCTACTACGGCCACAGCAACGGCTGCATGTGGGAAGCTCCCTACATCGAGCCCAGGCTGTGCGGCGACGACGAGATCTTCGAGGAGAACATGGTCGCCAGCGTCGAGGGATTCTTCAGCGGCGACGCCGCCGGGACCGCGGTCTTCGAGACCAACTTCATCATCACCGCCGACGGCCTCGAGGAGATCACGCCGGTGCCGCACCTCTTCTGGTAGGTCCGAGCTCGGGATCGGGCAGCCTCCCGCGCCACGCCCTGCGGTACTCGTAGACGTCCGTGATCATCCGTTCGGTCCACCAGCCGCAGCGCGTGGGAGGATAGAGCGGCGGCCGCCCGGCGCCGACGAAGCGTTCGAGGGGGCTGACGACGCAGTCGTGGTTGGCGCCGAAGAAGAACGGGAAGGAGAGCCGTTCGCGGCCTGACCTGTTGATCACGCGGTGGGGTGTCGAGACGAACTCGCCGTTGGTCCAGCGCATCAGCATGTCGCCGATGTTGACGACGATGCTGCCGGGAACCGGCGTCGCGTGGATCCAATGGCCGGCGCGGTTGCCGACCTGCAGGCCGCCGACGTCGTCCTGGAGGAGGAGGGTGAAGCACTCGTAGTCGGTATGGGCGCCGATGCCGATGCGCCCGGGGTCGACCGGACCGTCCTGCGAGGGGTAGTGGATCAGGCGCAGCTGGCCCATCGGCCTGTCGGTCTTGTCGGCGAACCAGCCGTCCCCGAGGCCGAGCGTGAGCTCGAAGGCGCGCAGGAGCTCCCGGCCCAGTCCCAGCACCGCCTCGTAGTAGCCGTAGACCGCCTCGCGGAAACCCGGCAGGTTGCCGGGCCACACGTTGGGGCCGAGCATGATGTTGCCGGCAAGGTAGTCGGGATCGTCCGCGGGGAGCTCGAGGGAGACCTCGTAGCCCTCCTGGACGTCCGGGTGGGCGTTGACGTCGGCATAGAGCGCCCCCTGGGGCACGTATCCCCTGTGGCGCTGGATGCGGTCGATGTCGACCCTCATCTTGTCCTCGAGGGGCTGGCGGAAGAAGCGGTATGTCTGGCGGATCAACGCATCGACGCACGCTCCGGAAATCCCGTGGTTGACGATGTAGAAGAAGCCGGTGTGGCGGCAGGCCCGGCCGATGGCGTCCGCCACGCGTCTGCGTCCGGCGGCCTCGCCGCCGAGGAAGGGCGCGAAGTCGATGAGCGGGATGCTGTCGAAGCCGGGCGTGATCGCGTCGATCGTCGAGGTCTTCTCGAGGGCGGATGTCATGATCTCCGGTCCGTCGTGCCGCCGGCAGTGTGGCGGAACGGCGCGGCGCGGACAAGGTTCGCCCTTGCGGTTCCCGGAATCCGCGGCGACAGTGGCGGCTGCCAACGGAGCGGGTCTCGTGAGACGCATCGGGGTCGACGTCGGGGGGACCAACACGGATGCCGTCGTCATCGACGGCGCGGGGATCGTGGCCAAGGCCAAGACCGCGACGACCACCGACCTCATGACGGGGATCCGCCGCGCCGTCGCCGAAGCGCTGGCGCGGGCGGCGCTGCCGCCGGGGTCCGTCGAGGCGGTGATGGTGGGAACCACGCAGTTCACCAACGCCGTCGTCGAGGGCCGCGGCCTCGAGCCCGTGGCCGCGCTGCGCATCGGTCTTCCGGCAAGCCGCTCGCTCGGCCCGTTCTGCGACTGGCCGGAGCGCCTCGCGTCCGCCGTCAGGGGACCCGTCTTCCAGGTCCGCGGCGGCCACGAGGTCGACGGCCGCCCGCTTGCGGCTCTCGACGAGGAAGGGATCGCCGCCGCCGCCGGGCGAATCGCGGCCGCCGGCATCGGCGGCGTCGCGATCGCCTCGGTCTTTTCCCCGCTCAACGCCTCTTGCGAGGAGCGGGCCGCGGAGATCGTGGCCAGGGTCTGCTCCCGCTGCCGCGTCACGCTTTCCCACAGGATCGGCAGGATCGGCCTGCTGGCGCGCGAGAACGCCGCGCTTCTCAACGCCGGCCTGAGACCCCTCGCGGAACGCTTCGCGGCGGCCATGCGGGAGGCCATGGCCGAATGCGCCCTCGATGCGCGGCTCTACATCACGCAGAACGACGGCACGGTCCTTCGCGCCGGCGAGGCGCAGCGCTACCCCGTCTTCAGCCTCGCGTCGGGACCGACCAACTCGATGCGGGGCGCGGCCTTCCTCTCAGGCAGGTCCGATGCCGTCGTCATCGACGTCGGCGGCACGACGAGCGATGTCGGCATGCTCCAGGCCGGCTTCCCGCGCCAGGCCAACAACGCCGTCGACACCGGCGGCGTGAAGACCCTGTTCCGCATGCCCGATCTCGTCTCCATCGGCCTTGGCGGCGGCTCGCTCGCCGACCTCGAGGCGGGGACCGTCGGGCCGCGGAGCACGGGCCACGAGATCCGCTCGAAGGCCTGGATCTTCGGAGGGCGGACGCTGACGGCGAGCGACCTTGCGGTGCGCGCCGGTCTCGTGGAGCTGGGCTGCCCGGCGCGCCTTGGAGCCCTCGATCGCGCCGCCGCCCGCGCCCTGCTGGCGGTCGTCCACCGCAGGCTTGCCGATGCGGTCGACCGCATCAAGACGCGGGCCGGGGCGGTGCCGGTTCTCGCCGTCGGCGGCGGCGCCTTCCTGGTGCCCGACGGCCTCGAGGGCGCCTGCGAGGTGATCCGGGTCGGGCACGGCGAGGTCGCCAACGCCGTGGGGGCCGCCATGGCCCAGGTCTCGGGCGAATGCGACCAGGTGTTCACCGGCCTGCCGCGGGAGGTCCTGCTCGAGCGCGCCAGAACGGTCGCCGGGGAACGCGCCGTCGCCGGCGGCGCCGATCCCGCCACCCTGCAGACCGTCGACATGGAAGACTTGCCGCTCTCCTACCTGCCCGGCAACGCCGTGCGGGCGAGGGCGCGCGTCATCGGCGACATCACCGCCTGAAGCCCGGCCGCCTCCCCTTTCACACGCGGCTTCAGCCGTCCGTCATCTCGCGCAGCAGGGCCCTGACGACGCGGGCGGCGTTTTCGGCAGCGAGATCGAAGAAGACCTCCAGCTGGTTGGCCTGCCCGCTGCCGCCGGCGAGGTCCGCCAGGCTGCGAACGGCGATGAAGGGAACGCCGTTCGCCCAGGCGACATGGGCGACGGCGGCACTCTCCATGTCGAGGAGGCGGGCCCCGAAGACTCCGAAGACGTACTCGCGGAACCCGGCATTGTCGATGAAGGCGCCGCCCGAGACGCCCGAGCCGCCGACAACGACCCTGGGCGTCTGCTCGAGGCACCTGTCCTCGGCGGTGCAGCGCTCGAGCGCGACGCCGGCGCCCGCCCGCCTGGCATGGGCGAGCAGCGTCTCGTCCACCGGGAACCAGAAACGGGTCTCGGATCCGGCCTTGCCGGTGACGGTCAGCGCGCGCGGGAACATCATGCCGAAGTTCCCGTAAGGGTACTCGAAGAAGGAGAGCGCCTCCCAGCCGTCCCCGGTCTCCCGCGCGAACACCGATTCGAGGTACTGCCCCCAGCGCTCGGCGACCACCACGTCGCCGATGTCGAGGCCCGGGTCGACGCCGCCGGCGATGCCGGAAAAGACGATGCTGTCGACGGCGAAGTGGTCGAGGGCGAGCTGCGTCGTCATCGCCGTGTTGACCATGCTGATGCCGCACAGGAAGAGCACGACCTCGCGGCCCTCGAGCCTGCCCGTGACGAACTCCACGCCGTTGATCGACTGCGACTGCGCGTCCTCGATCCGGGCCTGCAGAACCGCCATCTCCTGGGGGAAGGTCGACACGACGGCCGTCCGCGGGCTCATTCCCGCGCTCTGGTGCGCAGCCGCCGGCCACGGCGCCGCGGCAAGGACGAGGGTCGCCACCGCGCACAGGATCGCCGGCAGTCCTCCACCGGATCGCCTTGGGCGCGCCCGGGTGTTCTGTGCAGCGGATCCGCCGCGGGGCCGTATCGTGACGGCCGCTTCGTTGCGCCGGAACTCGAGGATATCCATCATGGTCCGGACCATAGCGGCGCGGGTGCGGGCGGGCAAGGATGAGCGCGGCCCCGGGCCCGGCGGGTGGGTTCAGCCGCCGTCCGCGGTGATCCCGGCCTCGATGAGATCGTCGATCTCGCCGTCGCCGCAGCCGATTTCGCGCAGGATCTCGCGGGTGTACTGGCCGTAGACGGTGGCGGGCCGCGCCGGGCCGCCCGGCGTCCGGGAGAACTTCACGGGAAGACCCAGCGTGCGGACCTCTCCGGCCACGGGGTGCTGCTGCGTGACCACCATGTCGCGGGCAAGCGCCTGGGGATCGCGGTGCATTTCGGGGATCGTGTTGATCGGGCCGCTCGGCATGCCGGCCTCCTCGAGTGCTGCGATCCATTCGGCGGTGGTCCTGACCGACATGCGCTCGTTGAGGACCTCTTCGAGCTCGGCGACGTTCGCCATGCGCTTGCGGTTGCTGTCGAAGCGGGGGTCGTGCTCGAGGGAAGGATCGACCAGTGCGCAGAACTTCGGCCACATCCAGCCGCCGGCGCTGACGGTGATGTATCCGTCCTTCGTGCGGATCGCCTGGTAGGGCGCCACCAGGGGGTGCCCGGAGCCCAGCGGCTGCGGCGCCTCGCCGGTGGCGAAGGCGAGGCAGGAGTGCCAGTAGGTCTGGACGATGCCGGCTTCGAACAGGGAGGTGTCGACCATCTGGCCCTCTCCCGTCGCCTCGCGGTGCCTGAGCGCCGCCGAGATGCCCATGGCGAGCAGGATGCCGGCGGTGATGTCGGTCAGCGGCACGCCGGGCTTGACCGGCGGGCGGCCGGGGGCCTCGCCGGTCACGCTCATGATGCCGGACATCGCCTGGGCCATCAGGTCGTAGCCCGGCCGCCTGCCGTAGGGGCCGGTCCTGCCGAATCCGCTCACCGCGCCGTAGATGATCGCCGGATTGAGGCGGCGCGCATCCTCGTAGCCCACGCCGAGGCGGTCGAGGACGCCGGGGCGGAAGTTCTCGACGACGACATCCGCGCTGGCGATGAGGCGCCGCGCGACGGCGACGCCGCCCGGCTGCTTGAGGTCGAGCGGCAGGCCGCGCTTGTTGCGGTTGACGATCATGTAGGACGCGGAGACGCCGTTGATGCTGTAGGGATCGTCGGCGTTGTGGGAGGGATCTTCGGCGAAGGGGACGCGTTCGATCTTGATGACGTCCGCGCCCATGTCGGCGAGCATCAGGGTGCACGTGGGCCCGGCCATGACATGGGTGAAATCGACCACCCGGATGCCGTCGAGCGGTCCGTATCCGGTGTTCACAGGTCAGCGCCCCCGGAACTGCGGCGCGGTCTTCGCGGCGAAGGCCGCGCGGCCGATGGCGTAGTCTTCGGTGGCGAAGCAGGCCATCGCCTCCCGCCGCTCCTTCTCGCTCGGCGGTCCGGGCTCGAGAAGGCGGCGGGCGAACTTCTTGTGCCAGCGGGCCGAGAGCGGGGCGTTCGCGGCGATGCGCCGGGCGGCGGCATAGGTCTCCGTTTCCACCCTGTCGTCGGCCACCACACGGCTGACGAGGCCGATCTGAAGCGCGCGTGCGGCGTCGAACTGCGAGGCCTCGAGAAGGATCTCCAGGGCATGGGCGTGGCTCACGAGGCGCTTGAGCCTGGCGATGTCGTCGTGGCCGTAGGTGATTCCGAGCCGTCCGGCGGGGATGGCGAAGCGCGCGGATTCGCCGGCGATGCGCAGGTCCGTGTCGGGCAGCAGCCCCATGCTCCCGCCGATGCAGTAGCCCTTGATCATCGCGATCACCGGATGGCGGCAGTTCGCGAGGCCCGTGCCCCAGGCCGCCTCGTAGGCCTCGGCCTCGTCCGGGGTGCTGCGGCGCTCGCCGAACTCGCTGATGTCGGCGCCGACACCGAAGGCGCGGTCGCCGGCGCCACGCAGGACCACGACCCGCAGACCGTCGTCGGCCGACAGCATGTCGAAGGCGTCCGACAGTCCCCGCGCGGTCGCCGTGTCGATCGCGTTGAGCTTGTGCGGCCGGTTGACCGTGACCGTCGCCACATGTTCCCGGCGGTCGACCAGAACGGAATCGGGAAGGCGGGCTGGCATGGATGGGTGACCTCGCGGGAGTCAGGGACAGGACGACAATCCTACCCCGGCGGGCGGCATTGTCGATTGAACAGGGGAATTGCGCATTCCACGATCACCAGGGGACGGGGCGACTCTTCGGAGCACGCCATCGCATCGATGAGGACACACGTCCTTCCCGGTTGGCCTTGACCGGGGAGCCCTTGTAGAAACCACCGTCGGCCTGCCGTTCGAGTTCGCGGTTCCCGGTCTGCCTTGCGAGCACGAAGCAACAAGGATCGGGAGGACCGCGTTGCTCGAGTCCGGCAGGCCCCGGGGCGTGGAGATCCCGCATCGCTGGCCGGAGCCCTTCGTTCCCGGTTGCCCCGCTATCTGCCGGTCATGCCCCGCGAGGTCATGGAGTCGGGCGCCGGAACAGTCATTGCGCCGTCCCGGTGGCGGTGCGCAGGAGCTCCTCGCGGCTCCTGTCGTCGATGCCCGCCGGGGCCAGCCGGACCAGTGTCTCCATCCACGTCACGTCTTCGGCGTACTCGTCCAGCCGTCGGAGGTGGCTTGCGCGGTTCTTGGTGTACTGGCGTGGGCCATGTATCAGCACAACCGGCGAATCCTCGAGCGCTTCCGCCAGCCGGCGCTCTATGGACCGGGGGTAGAAAACCGGATCGGACATCGGCCAATTGCAAGTTTACCCGTCGGCCAATTGAAGAAACACCCGGCTCTCCGCAAGCCTGGGAAGACCGTCGGTCCTTCCCGGTGCAAGATGTCCGCACAGGCGCATTGCCGGACCCGCCGGCCACCGGCACAGGGTGCCTTGCCCTGTCACGAATCCCGACCTGTCGGCCCTGATCGCGTCGAAGTGGCGTCCCGAGAGGCGGGACACACTCGGCATCGTCGTTGCGCGGGCCGTTCGCGCGCGTGCCCGCCGGATAAGGTCCTCCGGTCCGTGGACCGGCCGCACTGTCCCGTTCGCCTTTGCGGCAAGGACCGTGAATGTCTCCACGACATCGTCGGGAAGGTGCTCGGCGAGTAGTCGCGAAAATCCATCCCTCCCACAGGCGTGCGCAAGCCACGATGAAGCCGTCGCGGGGCGCGAACCGGGGCCTTGCGGTTTCGCCGCTGCCGGCGCCATTCGGGCGGCTTTCAGGGAACGGCAGGACACCGATGTTCCCGGCACGTCGGCGTTGTCGCAGGCGTCAGGGTCGCCCGCGCGCCTCCTCTCCCAGGGCCTCGATGGCGATCCTCGCGCAGGCCTCGGCGTCGGAAAGCGCGTCGTGGTGATCGAGGGGTATTCCCAGGTGCCTGCAGACGGACGGGAGACTCGCCGACGACAGGTTCCACGCCGCCCGGGCCATCTGCACGGTGCAGCGGAACGCCTGCTCCGGCGGCGCGACGTCGGCTGCGGCGCAGCATGCCTCGAGGACGCTCCTGTCGAACCCGGCGTTGTGGGCGACGAGGAACCCGGCGTCCTCCATGAACGCCCGAAGATCGGGCCACATGTCGCCGAAGGCCGGGCTGTGGCGGACGTCGTCGAAGGTCAGGCCGTGGATGTGCGTGAAGGCGAAACTGCTGCGCGGCGGCCGGATGAGCTGATGGTACCGGTCGGCGACGCGGCCCTCCCTCACCATCACGGCGCCGACCGCGCAGGCGCTGTCGCGCCCCTGGTCGGCGGTTTCGAAGTCGATGGCGGCAAAGGTGGCCATGCACTGTCAGGCGCCGGGCGACGGCGGGTGCCAGTCCTGCGGCTCCGGTTCGGCCTCGACGGCGACGCCGTAGGGCCGGCCCGCCGTCTCGAGCCAGGTCCAGAGGTAGTCGGCCTGGCTTCGCTCGACGTGGATGTCGAACACCGGGTCGTCGGCCGTCTGGTGCAGGATGACGGCGGAACGGCCCAGGGTGCTCTGGGCGCAGCGGCCGCTGGCGAAGCGGCGGGGGTGGAGATCCAGCGGACAGCCCGTGGCGAGAATGTCCCGCACCAGGGGGCCGCGAAGACGAAGGGTGGTGCGGCCCTCGGTGACATCGACGATCGCGGCGTCGCGAAGAGCATCCTCGAGCGCGCGGACAAGCGCGTGTTCGCTCCCGGGCGGGCCGATGACGAGCCACTCGTCCGGACCGAGCCACAGGACGTCGAGCCCCGCCCGGCTGTCGACCGTGTTGGGCGCCGAGGGAAGGGAGGCGCCGAGCGCCGCCCCGGCGGCATCGCTGTCTGCCTTGCCGCGCACCGTGACCTTCGCCAGGAAGCGCCGTTCGGCCATCACCAGTGCGGCCTCCGCCACGGCCTCGCCGCCGTGGGCCGCGAGGCCGCGGTGGGCGAGGGGGCTTTGCCGTTGCCAGTTGTCAGCCACGCAGCCTCGCTCCTTCCTCGTCGAAGAACACCGGCTTGACGATCCGTGCCCTGGCGGTCCTGTTCTCCAGGGGAATCGCCACCTCCTCGCCGAGCCGTTCGTGGCCCCGCCTGACGAGGGCCAGGGCGATCGAGCGGCCGCAATTGGGACTCATGTAGCTCGACGACACCCATCCCTCCATGGGCACCGGCGGCGCCCTGGAGGGCTCGGGCGAGATGTGGGCGCCCTCGGGGATGACCTCGTCGGGATCCAGGGTGAGGAGGCCGACCAGCTGCTTGCGGTCGCCGCGCAGGGTGTCCGGCCGCTCAAGGCCGCGCCTGCCGAGAAAGTCCTTCTTCTTCTTCGAGACGATCCAGCTCATGCCCAGATCATGGGGCGTGGTCGTGCCGTCGGTGTCCTGACCGGCGATGATGAAGCCCTTCTCCGCCCGCAGCACGTGCATCGCCTCCGTGCCGTAGGGCGTGATGGCGTACTTCTCGCCGGCGGTCATCAGGTCCTGCCAGAGCGCCAGGCCGTAGCTCGCCGGCACCTGGAGCTCGAATCCGGTCTCGCCGGAAAAGCTGATCCGGAAGATGCGCCCGGCGATGCCCGCGATCTCCGCGTCCCGCCATGCCATGAACGGGAAGGCGTCCGCCCCGAGGTCGGCCGTGGTGAGCTCCGAGACGAGGGCCCGGCTCTTCGGGCCGGCGACGGCGATCGCCGCCCAGTGCGTGGTGAGCGAGGTGCAGTAGACCTCGAGGTCCGTCCACTCCGTCTGCAGCCATTCCTCGAGCCAGTTGAGGACCGTCGCGGCGCCGCCGGTCGTCGTGCTCATCAGGAAGCGGTCGTCGGCGATGCGCGCCGTCACGCCGTCGTCGAACACCATGCCGTCGTCGCGGCACATCAGGCCGTAGCGGCAGCGCCCCGTCTTCAGGGTCGAAAAGGTGTTGGTGTAGATGCGGTCGAGGAAGGCCGCCGCATCCGGGCCCTGGATGTCGATCTTGCCCAGGGTCGAGGCGTCGAGGATGCCCACCGACGTGCGCGCCGCCCGCGTCTCGCGCTGGACCGCCTCGTGGACCGTTTCACCGCCGCGGACGTAGCAGTAGGGGCGCTTCCACTGGCCGACGTCCTCGAAGTGCGCGCCGTTCTTCTCGTGCCAGGCGTGGACCGGCGTCCGGCGCACCGGATCGTAAAGCTCGCCGCCGGTGTCGATGCCGGCCAGCGCGGCGATGGTGACCGGGGTGTAGAACGGCCGGAAGGTCGTGTGGCCGACGGCCGGGATCGCCTCGCCGCGAAGCGAGGCCAGGATGGCGAGGCCGTTGACGCCCGAGGTCTTGCCCTGGTCGGTCCCCATGCCGGTCGTCGTGTAGCGCTTGAAGTGCTCCACCGAGGCGTAGTTCTCCCGCAAGGCCAGGGCCGCGTCGGCTTCGGTCACGTCGTTCTGGAAATCGTGGAAGGCCTTGCCGGCCTTCTCGGCAAGGGGCAGCGACCACAGCGGCTCGACGCCGAGGGCGCCGTCGCCGGTCTGCGCATCGATCTCCGGCATCGCGGCCGGTTCCGCGGGGAAGCCGGCCGCCGACGCCGCGCCGGCGCCGGCGAGTGCGCCTTCGGCGAGGCACTCGGGCAGCCCGAACGTTCCCGCCGCGGCCCCGGCGCAGGTCTGGCCGTCCACCGCGTCGCCGGGAACGAAGGTCGCCAGGGCGTCGTCCCAGGCCAGGCGCCGCCCCGACTGCGAGGCAAGGTGAACGGCGGGATTCCAGCCGCCCGACATCATGACGAGATCGCATTCGCGCGAACCTGCCGGCGAGGCGCCGTCCCCGAGACGGGCGATCTCCACGCCGCGGACCCTGCGCCTGCCGTGGACGCGGGAGACGACGCATTCGGCCATGACGTCGATGCCGCGCGAGCGTGCCTCGTCCACGAGGCCGCCCCGGGGCTCGGCGCGCCGGTCGACGATCGCCGTGACGTGCACGCCGGCCATGCTGGCGTCGATGGCGGCGCGATAGGCGCTGTCGTTGTTGGTGAAGACCACGGCCCTGGCTCCGCAGCGCACCGCGAAGCGGTTGGCGTACGCGCGCACCGCGCCGGCAAGCATCACCCCCGGCCGGTCGTTGTCCGGGAAGACGAGGGGGCGCTCGATCGCGCCGGTGGCGAGCACCACCTGGCTCGCGCGGATCTTCCACAGGCGCTGGCGCGGCATCGCGCGGTCGGCTTCGGGCAGATGGTCGCTGACGCGCTCGAGGCCCACCAGGAAGTTGTGGTCGTAGTAGCCCGCGATCGTGGTGCGCTGCAGGTGTGTGACCTCCGGCAGGCTCGCGAGCTCGCCGGCCACCGCCTCGCACCAGGAGGGGGCCGCGCCGCCGCCGATCGCGGCGCTCCCGCAGAGCAGCGAGCCGCCGGGGCGGGCCTGTTCGTCGGCAAGGATCACCCGCGCCCCGGAGCGGCCGGCGCTCAGCGCCGCCTGGAGCCCGGCGGGACCGGCGCCCACGACCAGGACGTCGCAGTGGGCATGGCGCTTCTCGTAGGCGTCGCGGTCGGCTTCCTGCGGCGCCGTGCCCAGCCCGGCGGCGCGCCGGATGAAACGCTCGTAGAACATCCAGGCCTTCGGCGGCCACATGAAGGTCTTGTAGTAGAACCCCGCCGGGATGAACTTCGCCACGAGGCTGTTGACCGCGCCGATGTCGAAGGCGACGTCCGGCCAGCAGTTCTGGCTCGAGGCGGCGAGACGGTCGAAGAGCTCGACGGTCGTGGCCCTCGTGTTGGGTTCCGCCGCAGGCCCTTCGCCGAGGCCGACCAGCGCGTTGGGCTCCTCGACGCCGGCGGCGACGATGCCGCGCGGCCTGTGGTACTTGAAGCTCCGTCCCACGAGATGGACGCCGTTGGCGAGCAGGGCAGACGCCAGGGTATCGCCGGGATGGCCGGTGAACCTCCTGCCGTCGAAGGTGAAGGCAAGCCGGCGGCCGCGATCGATGAGGCCGCCCGAGCTGTTGCGCCAGGCCTGCATCAGGCGGCGTCCCCGGGAGGTTTCCCGGTGATGCCGTAGACCGCGAGAATGCGGTGGTCCACGGTGTCGCGCGCCACGTGGAACCAGCGGCGGCAGCCATGGGCGTGGAACCAGCGTTCGTGATGGACGCCCTTCGGGTTCCGGCGCATGAAGAGATAGTCCGCCCAGTCGGCATCGCTGGCCGTGTCGGGATCGGGGCGCACGATGTGGGCCTCGCCGCCGCAGGTGAACTCGGCGTGGATGCGTTCGCCGCACCAGGGGCAGGGGATCAGCAGCAAGGTCCGCCTCCGTCTAGTGGGCCACGGCGGCGGCGCCGTGCTCGTCGATGAGCAGGCCGCTCTCGAAGCGCCCGAGATCGAACGCCTCGTTGAGCCGGTGGGGCCGGTCCTGGGCGATGGTGTGGGCGAACACCCAGCCCGATCCCGGCGTCGCCTTGAAGCCGCCGGTGCCCCAGCCGCAGTTGATGTAGAACCCCTCGAGGGGCGTCTTCGAGATGATCGGACTGGCGTCGGGGCAGATGTCGACGATGCCTCCCCAGGTCCTCATGATGCGCAGGCGCCGGACGATGGGATAGAGCTCGCACAGGCCCTCGAGCTGATGCTCGATGACGTTGAGGCCTCCCTTCTGGCTGTAGCTGTTGAAGCCGTCGATACCGGCGCCCAGCACCAGTTCTCCCTTGTCCGACTGGCTGATGTAGACGTGCACCGTGTTCGACATGATGACGGTGTCGAGCACCGGCTTGACGGGCTCGGAGACCATGGCCTGGAGGGCATGGCTCTCGACGGGCAGCCTCAGTCCCGCCATGGCGGCGATGACGGAGGCATGGCCGGCGGGCACGGCGCCGATCTTCGGCGCCCTGATCGGCCCCCTGGTGGTCTGGACGCCGGTGACCCTGCCGCCGGCGACGTCGATGCCCGTCACCTCGCAGTTCTGGATGATGTCGACGCCGAGCTCGTCGGCGCGCCTGGCGTAGCCCCACGCCACGGCGTCGTGCCGGGCGTTGCCGGCCCGGCGCTGCATGGCGCCGCCGAGCACCGGGTAGCGGATCGACCGCGAGATGTTGATGATCGGCGCGATCTCCTTGATCTGCCGCGGCGTCACCATCTCGTAGTCGATGCCGTTGAGCCTGCAGGCGTGTCCCCGGCGGCGCAGCTCCTTGAGGTCGTGCTCGTTGTGCGCCAGGTTGATCACCCCCCGGGCCGAGAACATGACGTTGAAGTTGAGGTCCTGCGAGAGGGTCTCGAACAGCTTGAGGGAGTGCTCGTAGAGATGGGCGCTCTCGTCCCACAGGTAGTTCGAACGCACGATGGTCGTGTTGCGTCCCGTGTTGCCGCCGCCGATCCAGCCTTTCTCGAGGACGGCGACGCGCGTGATGCCGTGTTCCCTGGCAAGGTAGTAGGCGGTGGCAAGGCCGTGTCCGCCGCCGCCGATGACGATGACGTCGTAGGCCTCCCTGGGCTCCGGGCTGCGCCAGGCCTTCGGCCACTGCCGGTGGTCGCGCCGCGCCTGGCGCATCAGGTTCCAGATCGAATACTTCATGGCGTGCACGTGTCGGCGGGACTCTCCGGGAGGGTCGCGGTCAGGCCGCGTTGTCCCTGGTATTGAAGATCGGTTCGACCTTCGAGAGCTCGCCGATCGGAATGTGGCACTTGATGGCGTGGCCGCCGCCGACGTCCTGGTCCGGCGGCTCCTCCTCCTCGCAGATCCTGCCGAGATAGCGCGGGCATCGCGAGGCGAAGCGGCAGCCGGTCGGGGGATCGAGAGCCGACGGCATCTCGCCCTCGAGGCGAATGCGCTTCTGGACGATGTCGGGATCGGGGATCGGCACGGCCGACAGGAGCGCTTCGGTGTAGGGATGGTAGGGCGGCATGAAGATCTTCTCGGACGAGCCCGCCTCCATGATCTGGCCGAGATACATGACGACGACCTCGTCGGAGATGAAGCGCACCACCGAAAGGTCGTGGCTGATGAACAGAAGGGTCGTGTTGTAGCGCTTCTGGACGTCGTTGAGGAGGTTGATGACGGCGGCCTGCACCGAGACGTCGAGCGCCGAGACGGGCTCGTCGGCGATCACCATGGAGGGATTGCCGGCAAAGGCGCGGGCGACGGCGATCCGCTGCTTCTGGCCTCCCGAGAGCTGCCGCGGCTTGCGCGTCGTGAAGGCCCGGGGCAGGCGCACGACATCGAGCATGTCGCCGACCCGCTCGCGGATTCCCCTGGCGTCCTTCTCGATGCCGAACTTCCTGATGACGCGGCCGATGCAGTGGCCCACCGAATGGCTCGGATTGAGCGTGCCGTCGGGGTTCTGGAACACCATCTGGAGGGCGCGGATGAGGTCCTGGTCGCGCTTCTGGACGGGGATGGCGCCGATGTCGCGGCCCTCGAAGCGGATTTCGCCGTCGGTGATGGTCTCGAGGCCCGTCAGCACCTTGGCGAAGGTGGACTTGCCGCACCCCGACTCGCCGACGATGGCGACGGTGCGGCCGCGCTGGGCATTGAAGTTGAGCTTCTCGTTGGCCTTCACGTAGTGGCGGCTCTGGCCGCTGAAGATCGAGGCCAGCGAGACGTCGGCGATCTCGTAGAACTTGCTCATGCCGGCGATGTCGAGAACCGTGTCGGCCCCGCCGCCGGCGACCTCGCTGACGGCGGTCGACGGGACGTGCTCGATCTCGTCGATGCGCAGGCACCGCGCCTGATGACTGCTGCCGCCTTCCACCGCCTCGAGCGCGATGTCGCCGGTATCGCAGGTGCCGCTGCGGAAGTAGCCGCAGCGCGGCCCGAAGGAGCAGCCGGGCGGCCGCTCGTGGGGCAGCGACACCTGGCCCGGAATGGGCTGCAGGGTGCGGGCGTGCTTGTCGACGCCCAGCGTCGGGATGCAGTCGAAGAGGCCGAAGGTGTAGGGGTGCCTGGTTTCCTTGAAGACCTCCCGGATCGTCCCCTCCTCGACCATGGAGCCCGAGTACATCACGCCCACGCGGTCGCAGACCTTCACGATCAGCCCGAGGTTGTGGCTGATGTAGAGCAGGGTCGTGTTGAACTTCTCCCTCAGCTGGACGATGAGGTCGATGACCGTGGCCTCCACGGTGACGTCGAGCGCGGTGGTGGGCTCGTCGAGCAGCAGCAGCGACGGGTTGGACAGCATCGCCATGGCGATGACGACCCGCTGCTGCTGTCCGCCGGAGATCTGGTGGGGGTAGCGCGTCATCACCTTTTCGGGGTCGGGCATGTTGACGTCGCGCAGCATCTCGATGGAACGGTCCCGCGCCTCGCCGTCGGAGACGCCCTCGTGGACGACGAGCACCTCCTTGATCTGGGTGCCGATGGTCAGGCTCGGGTTGAGGGCGCTCATCGGCTCCTGGTAGACCATGGAGATCTTGGATCCCCGGATGTTCCGCAGCTCCTCGGGCGACATCCCGGCCATGTCGCGGCCCTCGAACCTGATGCGGCCCCGGACGATGCCGCCGTTGCCGCCCAGGTAGTTCATGATCGCCATGGCGACGGTGGTCTTGCCGCAGCCCGATTCGCCCACGAGGCCGTAGGATTCCCCCCTCTTCAACCGCAGCGAGAAGTCGGGCACCGCGGGGATCTCGCCGACCCGCGTGAAGTAGGAGATGCCGATGTTCTCGATCTCGAGAACGTAGTCGTCGCCGGTGGCCGCCATGACGTCAGTCCCTCGTCGAGATTTCGCGCAGGCCGTCGGCCAGGAGATTGAAGCCGATGACCAGGCTCGAGACGGCGATGGACGGAATGATCGGCATGTAGGCCATTCCGGGGACCGTCGCCATGGTCCGCGATTCGGAGACCATGCCGCCCCAGTCGGGATCGGGCGGCGGCAGGCCGAGGCCGAGGAAGCCCAGGATGCCGATGGTGATGACCGTGTAGCCCATGCGCAGGCAGGCGTCGACGATCAGCGGTCCGCGGGCGTTGGGCAGCAGCTCGACCGCCATGATGTAGAGGCTCTTCTCGCCGCGGATCTGCGCCGCCGAGACGTACTCCAGGTTGCGCAGGTCGAGGGTCAGGCCGCGCACGATCCGCCCGATGCCCGGAGACGAGGCCAGCGTCACCGCCACGATGATGTTGAGCGCCGAGGCGCCGAACACGGTGATGATGATGATGAAGAGGATGATGAGGGGGAACGACAGGATGATGTCGCTGATGCGGCTGATCAGCAGGCTGTCGACCCAGCCGCCGTAGTAGCCCGCCAGCATGCCCATGGTGATGCCGACGAGGTAGCACACGAAGATGGCGGCCGGCGCCACCGTGAGCGTGGCGCGGGCGCCGTGGGCCAGCCGCGACCAGATGTCGCGCCCCGAGATGTCGGTGCCCAGCCAGTGGCCGTCGACCGTGAACGGCGGCACGGAAATCGCCGAGTAGTCGTGCTCGTTGGGCCCCCAGACCGTGATGACGTCGGCGAAGACGGCGACGAGGACCCAGAAGAGGACGAGGCCGACGCCTATCATGGCCGCCGGCGATTCGCGCAGCAGCCCGACCGAGTAGAAGAACTTCGCCCAGCCGACCCTGTCCGGCTGCTCGGCGCTCGTCGCGGCGGGTGGCGGTGCCTGGCTCGTGGCGTCGGTCATGGCGGGCCCGTCAGATGAAGCGGATGCGCGGGTTGATGTACATGTAGCCGACGTCTCCGATCAGCTGGGTCATCACCGCGATGAAGACGGCGATGAGCGTCGCGGCCTCGATCATCGCCGTGTCGCCGAAGAGCGCGGCCTCGAGCAGCATCTTGCCGAAGCCGGGATAGCTGAAGACGGTCTCGGTGACGACGACGCCGGTGATCAGGAAGGGAATCTGCAGGAGAATCACCGTGAACGGCGCGATCAGGGCGTTGCGCAGGGCGTGCTTGAGGATCACCTGGCGATAGGGCAGCCCCTTGAGGATCGCCGTGCGGATGTAGGGCCGCGTCATCACCTCCACCATGGAGCCGCGGACCATGCGGGCGACGTACCCGAAGTCGTAGAGCACCAGCACGAGGACCGGCAGGACCATCTGCGAGGCCCACGACCAGGGCTCGAAGCTCTGCATGTGGGAGGTGCCGGGCAGCCACCCCAGCATCAGCACGAAGATGACGAGCAGGAACGTCGCCGAGGCGAATTCCGGTATCGAGGTGAGCGTGATGCCGGTGTAGGAGAGCGAGCGGTCGAGCGCGCTCCCCTCGCGCATGCCCGAGAGGATGCCGAAGACAAGCGACAGCGGCACGATGATGGCAAAGGCGATGCCGGCGAGGATCATCGTGTTGCCCAGGCGCCGCCACATGACGTCGTTCACCGGAAGCCGGTACTTCAGGGACCATCCGAAGTTGCCGAAGTACTGGTCGCCCCTGGGATCCTTGTAGCCCAGCTTGAGGTCCGGGTCGTAGACCGGGTCCCTGGAGATCCCGCTGAGCACCGACACCCAGCGCACGTAGCGCACGACGAGGGAATCGTCGAGCTGCAGCTTCTTGTAGAGGATCTCCTTCTGCGCCGCCGTGGCGTAGGGTCCCAGGGTCTTGCTGGCGACGTTACCGGGCGTGAACTCGAGCAGCGAGAAGACCAGGACGGAGGTCACGAACATGGTCGCGATCATCATCAGCAGCCGCTTGGCGATGAAGAGTGCCATGACCCTCCCAGTCCCGGGACAGCGCTCGCAACGAGCGGCGCCAGCATGTGACACATTGCGAGGAACTGTCCAGAACTTCCGCCGCCCCGGGAGTCCCCGTGCCGCTCCCCGGACTGCGGCAAGCGCCTGAAGGTCCGCGGATTCCGGCGTCCGCCGCAGGCCGGCCGGAACCGACACGGCCGTCGCGGGGCAGCCATCCCGGCACCGCACGGGTCCTCGACGCCGCGCAGGGCGAGGCGCTCCTCGAGGGCGCGGCCGCAGCGACGATCCCCTCGGGGCGATGTGGCGGGCGCAACCGGGCCCTTCCCCGAGACCTGCGTTGCCGTGTGCGCGATCCTCGGGGGCGGGGTCATCCGCGCGGTCCGCTCGACGGCGCCCTCGAGCCCCCGCGTCCTCAAGGTCCTCATCGCGCCGCAGGAGGGCCGGTCCCGGTCCCGACCGGCAAGGCCTTTCCGCACGGTGGCGTCACGGTTCGGTGCGGCGGCAGGCACGCGCCATGGGATCCCTGCGGCGGCCACCGCGATCCCGCAGCCTTCCGGGGCCGTGCCGTCTGCGCGAGCGACCCGCATGCAAGAGGGATGAAAGGATGTGTCTCCTGGAAACGCGGCGCCAGACGGCCCGCGAGCGGACCGGCAGCCCCCTCGACGGGACTTCGAATGGTCCGGCGTGCGGGCAAGCATGCGGCGGGGACTCCGGAAACAACCCTGAAACGACGCCGAAACAGTCTCTGCAGGACTAAAGTATTATGGCTCTATAACAACATCTTAGAGCACAATATCTCTCGTGTATCCAGAAATGAAACGTGCTATGGAGCAACCATGACAATACAGTATGCCATCCCCGGTCATTGGATACGGTATGACCCGATGGCCATCGTCAGGGAGCTGACGGAGGCGAAAGCGTCGATCCTGTCTCTTGCCAGCATTCCGTTTCAGCGATCCTGGGCTGACAACCTCCGGGAAATGGAGCTCAAGCGCGAAGTTGCCGGCACCTCGCGAATCGAAGGGGCCGACTTCACCGAGCGCGAGTTCGAAGAGGCAGTTGCGGTCGATGCTGCCGATGAACATTTCAGCCGCTCGCAACGGCAAGCCAGGGCAGCCATCAACGCGTACCGCCGGATAGAAAACCTCCCGCATGGAAAGCCAATCGACGAGAGCTTTGTCAAAGAGCTCCACAGACGCATTGTAACCGGCTGTGACGACGATCATTGTCCACCGGGGGAGTTTCGCGGCGATGGCCACGACGTCAGTTTCGGTCGCCCCCGGCACCGCGGCGCCGAAGGCGGGGCGGAATGCGGTGACGCCATTCGACGCTTGATAGGGGCGCTGAACGGGGAGTTCCGGGAACACGACCCTCTGGTCCAGGCGTTGGCGCTGCATTGTCACGTGGGCGCCATGCACCCGTTCCACGATGGCAACGGCCGAACGGCACGCGCGCTTGAAGCCGTTGTTCTCAGGCGCGCCCATTTGAAAGATACGCTTTTTATCGCAATGTCCAACTATTATTACGATGAAAAAGACGCTTACCTGGCCAGCCTGAGCGAGGTGCGGCCGCGGGATTTCGACCTGACACCGTTCATCAAGTTCGGGCTCAGGGGAGTATCCTTGCAGTGCCGGAGACTGCTGAGGGACATCAGAGCCCATGTTCAACGAATCTTGTTCCGCGATGTTATGGGGCAAATGTATGGACGGTTGCGTTCCACGCGCAAGCGCGCCTTGGCGCAAAGACAGTATGAGATACTGAACAAGCTCCTTGATATGGACGGCGAAATCGAGTTTCTCGATCTGTTTGACAGGCTGGAAAGGCATTACGCCACGCTGAAGAGCCCGTTGAGGGCGTACGTGCGGGACTTGAACCACCTGTCAGGACTGCGATCGATTCTCGTGCGCCGGGCGCAAGGCCAGGGACCGCAGCCTGTGAAATACCATCTTTCTGTTCGACTGGACTGGGCGACAGAGATCACAGAAACCGAGTTTTATCGGCAGATCAACCAGTTGCCCGCAGCAAAGACACGCCTCGTTGCGTCAGGCTGAGAGGAGCACCGCCTCGCAGCGGCTTTCCCGGTAATACCGGAGCTGGACCTGGAAGTGAGTGGCCGTCCAGGGTGTGGTATGACCCTGCCAGCTTCCACACCAAATGGTCATGAAGAGCGTTTCGTTCTTCACCTCAAGCCATGAAAACACTCTGGCGCGGCGGGTACACCCTCGCGGCCGATTGAGCATTCATGGTCCGGCTGCCATCAATGGGCACGGCCCTTGCAGCCAGCAACGCGATCTGTGGAACCGACTGTCCTTTGCCAGGGGCAGACGACCGGTGAGACCGCCGCCGCACGGTTGCCGGGGCAGCGAACAGTCAGCCTTCAGCCGCGCCTCAAGGGTGCCACAGGTGGAGTGTGCCTACCGCGCCAGAGTACTTTCACGGCAAACCGGGAGGAGCACGCCTGGAACGGGACCACTCACTTCCAGGCCAAGCTCTGCAGGGCTTGGTCATTTGGCTTGCCGCAGCACAAGTTCCGGTCGTTGAATGTCAACATGGCCGATATCGGGACATTCACATCCTCGATAATGTTGCAGAGAACGGCATCGACCAGGCTGGGCGGACCTGCAACCGAGTGTCGCATGAGCAACGCCGAGAGCGACCCGGCCCGGTATGGCGTGTCATCGAGCAACACCGTCCCTGCCGACCGGGCGATCGCGCCAAACCTCGCCAGACTCACCGGCCGGCGCACAAGACGGGTGTTCAGGGTTTCATACCCAATAGACCATGGCACAAGAATCGGCGCCGCATCGAGCCACTCTTCCATCTTGCGGGCAGATGCGTGGTGCCGGTCCCGCTCATTGAAAAGCGCGAAGAAGAATCCGGTGTCAACCGGCACCCTTCCTGCGCCGGCCATCAATCTTCGTCGAGCTCCTGTTCCGGCTCGTCGCCGAAACCGGTCCACGGCGGAGCCTTCCGACCAGGTGCCGGCCTCGCAGTCGATCGCTATCCCTGTCCCTGAAAATCACGTAGATGCGGGACCGTCGATTCAGCGCTACCGCTTCTGCGATATCCGCCTTCAGGTAGTCCGGAAGGTTGTCCTCGAATTCGTAACTCTTCAGGACCGCCACGCTCGAACCGCATTCCTTCGCCCCAGGTCGTAGGACAGCCAAATCGTGCTCTTCACTTAACGATCTCCCTGCGGCTTCTCCGGGACATCGTTGCGCGCCGCGGATACCTGCCTTCGTAACCGCTGGCAATGTGCTTCACCACTCATGCTTTCCCTCCCCGCGTATCCGACGTCGTGCCACTGTCCTCCTTCTCCTCGCTTCACCGCGGCGGTGGGGCACTTCCCGGGATCGGGCCGGACGCGGTCGCCGGGGGCGTGGTTACGGTGCCGGGCGATGTCAACCTTGTCCGCCGGTTCCGCGAGAGCGGCGGCCGCAGGAAGCTCCCGCGTCGGCGCGCCGGGTTCCACCTCGGATGAGCGGACGCCGGACCATGCCGCGCGATGCGTCTCGACGGACCGGGGGTTCATCCATCCCGCCAACGGTGCGGTGGCGAAGCCCGGGTTGGGACCGCAAAGCCGGCACCACAGGCCTCTTTCGACCCCTGGGCACAGGGTCCCGGATAGAATGCGAAGGCTCCCGCATTGCCAGCGGACGCCCCGGGGACTAGGATCGGGGCAGCGGTACACCAGTCGCGGCGAAGACCATCATGACGGCGCTTGTCGATCCATTCGGGCGGGAAATCAGCTACATCCGGATCTCGGTCACCGACCGATGCGATTTCCGTTGCGTCTACTGCATGTCGGAGGACATGACGTTCCTGCCGAAGAAGGACCTTCTCACGCTCGAGGAGCTCGACAGGCTCGCCAGCGCGTTCGTGCGCCTCGGGACGCGCAAGATCCGCATCACCGGCGGCGAGCCCCTCGTGCGCAAGGGCGTGATGCAGCTGTTCCGCGACCTCGGGCGCCATCTCGGCGGCGGCCTCGAGGAATTGACGGTGACGACCAACGCAAGCCAGCTTGCCCGCCACGCCGGGGCCCTCTTCGATGCCGGTGTGCGGCGCGTCAACGTCTCTCTCGACACGCTCGATCCCGACAAGTTCCGCGCCATCACGCGCTGGGGCCGCTGGGAGAAGGTGATGGACGGCATCTCGGCCGCCGAAAGCGCGGGCCTTGCCATCAAGATCAATGCCGTGGCGATGAAGGGCGTCAACGAGGACGAGTTCGACCGCATGATCCGCTGGTGCGGCGAGCGCGGGTACGATCTCACGCTCATCGAGACCATGCCCATGGGCGACATCGACGGCGACCGGACCGAACAGTACCTGCCGCTCTCGCTGGTGCGGGCGGACCTCGCGCGGCGCTGGACCCTCGAGACCGTCGATCACCGCACCGGGGGGCCGGCGCGCTACGTGCGCGTGGCCGAGACCGGCGGCAGGCTGGGATTCATCACGCCGATGACCCACAACTTCTGCGAATCCTGCAACCGCGTGCGCCTGACCTGCACCGGCACGCTCTACATGTGCCTGGGCCAGGAGGACGCCGCGGACCTCAAGAGGCCGCTGCGCGCCTCGGAGAGCGACGGCCCCCTCGAGGCCGCCATCCTCGAGGCGATCTCCCGCAAGCCCAAGGGCCACGATTTCGTCATCGACAGGCGCACGAAGGTCCCGTCCGTCAGCCGCCACATGAGCGTCACGGGCGGCTGACGCCGCGGTTGCGGCTGCCATGACGCACCGCCGGGAGAAGGTGCCGCTGATGCCTCCGGGGCCGGGCAGCGAGCGTTTCCTCACCGTTCACCGCTTCGGCCCGGCCGGCGCCCCCCGGCTTTACTTCCAGGCGGCGCTCCATGCCGACGAGCTGCCGGGCGCCCTGGTGCTCCACCGCATGCTCGGGCTGCTCGAGGAGGCCGACCGCCGGGGAGGGCTTGCGGCGGAGTTCGTCGTCGTCCCCCTTGCCAATCCGGTGGGGCTGGCCAACCGGATCATGAACTACCACCTCGGCCGCTTCGACCTCGACGGCGACGGCAACTTCAACCGCTGGTACCCGGACCTCGGGCCCGAGGTGGCCCGCAGGGTCGCCGGCCGGCTCGGCCGGGACGGCAAGGCCAATCTTGCGCTCATCCGCCGGGCGATGAACGAGGCGCTCGGCGCCTGGCCCGCCCGCGGCGAGGCCAACACGCTGCGCAAGGCGCTGCTCGCGCTCTCGCTGGAGAGCGACTTCATCTTCGATCTCCACTGCCATGGAGAGGGCATTCCCTACATCTACTTCCCCGAGACCGTCTGGCCGCGCTACGCGGATCTTGCGGCCGAGCTCGGGTGCCGCACCGTCCTGCTCCACGACGCAGGCTCGGGCACGGCCTTCGAGGACGCCGCGGGCGCCGTCTTCCGGCACCTGAAGAGGGAGTTCCCCGACTGCGCGATCGGCGACGCCCCCTTCACCACGACGCTCGAGCTCAGGGGGCAGTCGGATGTCGGCCTCGAGCTTGCCGGGCGGGACGCCGCCGCGCTGTGGCGTTTCCTGCAGCGCCACGGCTTCGTCGACGGCGACCCGGGCCCGCCTCCGGACCTGACGTGCCGGCCGACGCCGCTTGCCGGGTCCGACAACCTGGTGGCGCCGGTCGCCGGCGTCGTCAGCTACCGCGTGGCCCCGGGCGACGCGGTCGAGGCCGGGGACGTCGTCGCCGACATCGTCGATCCCGCCGAGGCCGACGGCGCCAAGGCCCTGACGCCGGTGGCGAGCCGGGCAAGCGGAGTCCTCTACGGCCGCCGGCCGAGCCGCCTGGTGCGTCCCGGCCAGTCCTTCGCGGTCGTCTCCGGACATGTGCCGCTGCCGCCCCGCAACCCTCCGGCCCACGACTGGTAGGGCGCATCGTGGCGCATCGCCGGGATACCGTCCTCCTCCCCGCGGCAGGTCCGGGAACCTCCAGGCGGCTGGTCGTGCACCGCTTCGGCGCCGCCGGCGCGAGGCCCAGGGCCTATCTCCACGCAGCGCTCCATGCCCAGGAACTTCCGGGCATCGTCGTCCTCGACCACCTCGTCGCACGCCTCGCGCAAGCCGACCGGGCGGGGCTCGTCACCGGCGAGATCGTCGTGGTCCCCTTCGCCAACCCCATCGGCCTCGCCCAGCAGGTCATGATGGAGGCGCTGGGCCGCCACGACCTCGACACGAACCGCAACTACAACCGGGGATTTCCCGATCTCCTCGACGACGTGGCCGCCGGGCTCGACGGCCGCCTGGGCGGCGATCCCGACGCCAACGTGGCGATGGCGAGGGCCGCGGCGCTCGACGTGCTGGCCCGCCGGCGCGACCTGCGCGAGGACGACGTGCTGAAGGCGACGCTCCTGCGGCTCTCCGTCGACTGCGACTTCGTTCTCGATCTCCACACCGCCTGGGAGGCGCTGCCGCACATGTTCGTCACCGAGTCCGGCTGGCCGGATGCCGCGGATCTGGCCCGCGACATGGCGAGCGAGGTGGTGATCGTCGACCGCGGCAACGCCATGATGACCTTCAAGTCCGCCCATGCCCTGCTGTGGCAGGGACTGGCACGGCGCTTCGCGCTGGCGCCGGGCTGCCTGGCCGTCGTTCTCGAGCTGCGCGGCCAGAGGGACGTCGACGATGCCTTCACGGAACCCGCCGCCGCGGGTCTCTTCCGCTGGCTGCAGCGGCGGGGGCTGATCGGCGGCGAGCCGGGACCGCTGCCGGCGCCGCTCTGCGAGGCGCGTTCGGCGGACGGGCTGCGGCGCCTCTTCGCCGGCCGGGGCGGCATCGTGATCTACCTCAAGGGCCTGGGCGCGGAGCTTGCGGCCGGAGAGCCGTTTGCCGAGATCCTCGATCCGGAACAAGGCCGGCGCACCGCCGTGACGTCGCCTGTGGACGGTGTGCTCTACGCCCGGCGCAGCCACCGCCTCGTCCGCAAGGGGCAGTACTTCTGCGCCATCGCCGGCAACCGGCCGGTAACGGGGGCAATGGAGGCCAGGACCGGAATCGAACCGGTGTGGCGACCAAAGAGATCACCTACGCGTAACCCGCACTGAAACTCCAACGCGTTCTCTCTCCAATTACGGCGCGAATACATCATGATAGAAGCGATGTCAAATGATAGAAGCGATGTCAAGCGTGGTCGAACTCACCGCATCGACAACTTATGTCGTTCTTCTATCGTGAAATTGTTGCACTTGGGGAAGTAAACGGAACCCCTAAAAGGGCATCGCAGTCTCGGCCAAAACATCCCAACATCGGCTATTTCACGCCTGTTGACGCGACCGATAAGAGCCTATTCATAATGTTGAGCACAACATTACTCGACGACTGGGCCCTGGCGCCCATCGATGCCGCGCGGGCACGCGACATCCTCGAGATCCTCGACGACCGCTTCGCACGCCGCTCGGTGATCGTCACCTCGCAGTTGCCGGTGGCCGACTGGCATCGCCAGCTCAAGGATCCCTCCGTCGCCGACGCCATCCTCGATCGTCTGGTGCATGGCGCCATCCGCTTCGAACTCCACGGCGAGTCCATGCGCAACCCCGCCGCCCGTGAGCCGGCGGCCACACGCCACCCCTGATGTGAGGAGAACGCCTGTGGCCCTGACCCCCGCCGAGAAGCAGCGTCGTTACCGGGAACGGCTCAAGGCCGGACACCGTCCCGTCATCACCCGAAAGCCCCGGGACCGGCGCTCGCGCCCGCAACGCTGGCGCGACGCGGTGAGCGAACTGCGCACGCTGCAGGAGCACTGGCGCGACTGCCTCGACACCCCCTATGGAGAACGCCTGCAGATCATCGCCGACGTCGACATCGAGGCCCTCAAGGAGATCGAACCGCCGCGCGGCTACGGACGTGATACATGATCCTCGCCACTCCATTAAACCATGGTAACGTTACCGACGCTCGGGCACGGCGTCGGTCCTGGCGCCGCCATCGCCCGCAGCACCGCAGGGAAGGCCGAGGGAGCGCCGCGCAGGGCGCGGCGCCGGCGTCGCTGCGCTCCGGAACAACCATGGCGCTCACACGACCAGCCGAGGGCAAGCATGGCGCGCCCGCGCCGCTACGACGCGTGGAGGTCACGCGTCGCGGGCGCGCCATGCCCGACCGCCTTGCACATGACCCTTCGGGGTGCTATCGCACGGACCACCAGAAGCAGAGGATCAAGGCCACCATCAACGTCATCGCGTCGCTCCGCTCCGGGGTGGCTACCATGGTGAGAATGCCCGGCTACGTTGGGTGAGAATACGCATCCACACGAGTACGCTCTCTCGATGGGGGAGAGTAGGTGTCCCAACGATTTCTTCTGATAGCGGTCGCAGTCGTCACCTGTTTGGCGATGTCGCCTTCGGGCACGGCCGATCGTCTTTGTCCAGGGGGGCCTAGTCGACTTCGGCGACTTTCAACTCTGGGAAAAATTCGTCGCAAGAAACGCGGATATGTCAGTCGGCTACATTCGAGGCGGGAAACCAAGAATCGCAACTGATAGTCATACGGTGAAGCCGCAAGTTCGGAATGCGAGGTCAACGTCAGAGGAGGTACAATGATGCGATCATTGCTATCGGACAAGAAGATCGAAATCAGGTTCAAGAATCACATGTACACGGCAGTAGATGTTTGGTGGGTCAACTTCAACGGTCAGGAGCAGTGGTGGTTCGAATTGTCACCAGGGGAAAGTCGCGGTCAACCGACATACGCAACCCATCCGTGGGTCGTTCGACTAAAGGACAGCTGTGAGGTTCTGCGTCGGGTCGATCCCGGCGCGTCATGTTGCGTCGATATCGGTGATCCCCAAGGCGGCCACGACCCGCTGGGAGCTTCACCAAGTTCGCCGAGCGATTAAGATGAGGTGGAAGTGGCCAGCTTGGATGGGTGATGAGTGCCTTTTCTTGACCATAGGGCTAAAGCGCACCCGCAAGCGTCCCGGCAAACAGTGGGATTTTCATGAGCCGGACGGCGTCAGGTTGAGCCGACGAAACACAATAGTGCTGTCCAGCCTGATTGTTCTTTCCGGTCTCGCTGATGTAGATCCCAGCACTCTGAACATTCTTGGGATCGAGATTGCTCGGGGTCTTCGTGGAACAGCAGCTCTCAGTGGCGCTGTATTGATTGTTCAAGCCTACTGGTACGGTATGAAGTTCTGCCACATAAGGGACTATGGGGAGATCGACGGTCGCCACCATGAGCAGGACAAACGACCGCTGGGCACGGTGAAAGACCCGTGGCTCACACAGAAGAGAGCCAATTGTCTCGCGAACCGCGTAGCTGTCGTGCTGACAGTCGCCTCTTGGTGTGTTCTCGTGTGTTGGCTGATACGTGCGAGTTGCCCTACGCAGCCACCCTCGTAATCCAAAACGGCTCTGCCACGACTTGTGTAAGCCAATGGCGGTTGGTCTCGCACCTTCGTTCGATCATGCCGGTCATCCTGACTCTGAGAGTGGCGTGGTAAGGACGATCGGTCGCAACCAGTCTCTCTGAGACGGCCTTGAGCCTCTGACTACTCGCGATTTCCCTTGGCGTTTTGTCAGACGCGATGGAATCTTGTCATTTCGGGAATCGGTGTGGTGCGATGTTAGCTTTGCAGAACTCGCCAGAAACTACGACACCGCCGTACGCCCTGCTCGCTATGTTTGGACGGCCTCGCGGAACACCTCCAAATGTCAACTGAGCGCGAGGGCGACACGCGACTTGTCCTCAAGCGGCGCTGACGGCTGCCGCTTCGTCTCGCGGTCTCGACAGTCGAGTTTCTCCCGCACCGCCTGGATCATACTCCTCCGGCGCGAGGTCTCTACACCCTTTCATTCGGACACAGTTAACTCCTTGTTCATGAGGCCGTACATCATGGCCCATGAGGATCGGCTCTCGACAACTGGCTGCGACGACGGTTGATTGGCTGAAGGCGGCGTCGGCTGCCGAAGGCAGCACGCGGTCGTCCCTGGCGCGGGGATTGTGCGAGCGCGAGGACTGGCGCAACGCGAAGGGCGCCCTGTGCCTCGCCTCGGCGCGCGCGGCCCTGCCCGGTCTCGCCTCGTCGCTCGACCTCGTCCTCCCCGCACCAAGGCCTCATGCCCTCAACACCGGCATCGTGGAGCGGGACTATCCCGACAAGCCGCTGGAGTGTGCCCTTGAGGACCTCGGCGATGTCGCCGTGGAGCCGGTGGCCGACGGCGGGGACAGGCGCCTTGTGCGCGCGATGATGGCGACCTGGCATCCCGAGGGCGAGGCGCGCTGTCCCGGGGCCCGCATGAGCTACTGGATCACCTCGTCTGTCCACGGCCGCCTCGGCGGCCTGGTGTTCTCGGCGGCCGGCTGGCACCAGAAGGCGCGCGACCGCTTCATCGGCTGGTCCCAGGGGGCCCGCGACGCCCATCTCGGCGAGGTGGTGAACAACGACCGCTTCCTGGTGCTGCCTTCGGTGACGGTCAAGGGACTGGCCTCCCATGCCCTGGCCCTGGCCTGCGCACGGCTGGCCGGGGACTGGCACGCGAAGTACGGCGTGGCGCCGCTTCTGGCCTACACCTACGTCGGTCCCGGGCACGCCGGCACGAGCTACCGGGCGGCGGGCTGGCAGCGCTGTGCGGAAGCGACATCGGGCACGCCTCCCGGGGCCGACGGTCCAGGCCCGCAGCGCAGCGTGTGGATGAAGCCCCTGGCGCCCGACTGGCGGCAGGTGCTGTGCCGCGAGCCCGAGCGTCTCATGGGCCAGGCTCAGCCCCTGGCCGGCGACGGCGAGACCGACTGGGCGCGCCGCGAGTACGGCCGCAACGGCCACAGCGACGCGCGCATCCGCGAGCGCATTGTCACCATGGGCCGCGCGTGGAACGATCGTCCCGGAGAGGTCCTGCCGGTGATCTTCCCCGGCGAGGCGGAGCAGAGGGCGGCCTGGCGCCTGTTGTCGAACCCGAAGGTGACGATGGATCATATCCTCGAGGGGCATCAGGAGGCGATGGTGGAGCGCTGCCGCCTGCAGCGCCTGATCCTTGCCGTTCAGGACACGACGTTCCTCGAGTACGACGGCCTGGAGGCGACCGAGGATCTTGTCGACATCGGCGGCGGCGGTTCGGGCACCCTTGGCATGGCGGCCCATGCCGGGGTCGCCTTCACCGAAGGCGGCTGTGCGCTGGGCCTGTTCCATCTCGACGCCGGCTTCCGCGTGCCGCCGGGTCTCGAGCCAGACGACAGGGAGAGCCGGCGCTGGCTGGACGGCTACGACAGGGCGGCGGAGCTGGCCGCGGCCTGTCCCTCGACACGGGTGCTGGTGATCTGTGACCGTGAAGGCGACGCCTGGGACCTGCTGGAGAAGGGCGCCGGGCACACGGTCGGTCTTCTGGTGCGCGCCAGCCGCTCGACACGGCGCCGTGTGGTCACCGCAACGGGGCCGCGGGAGCTGTGGGAGCACATGGCCGATGAGCCGTGCCTCGCCACCAAGCGGATCGACATCGCAGCCTGCGGAGGACCACGCCGCCGCCAGGCGCGCACGGGCGTTCGCCTCGAGGTCCGCGCCGCACGGGTCGACCTTGCCCCGCCGGGCAGGAAGCCCAGGGCGACGCCACCGCTCTCCATGATGGCCGTGCACGTCACGGAACCCGCTCCGCCGGCGGACCGGGAGCCCCTCGACTGGATGCTGCTCACCAGCGAAGGCGACGCCTGTGCCGCCGATGCCCTGAAGACCGTCTCCTTCTACGAGAGGCGCTGGCTCATCGAAGAGTACTTCAGGGCCCTCAAGGTCGGCACACGGATCGAGGACCGCCGCCTCGACCAGGCCGACGACCTGCGGAAGTGCCTGGCCTTCGACGCCATCACCGCATGCCGCGTCATGACCGTCGAGCGCCTCGCCCGAAGCGAGCCCGAGACGCCGGCAAGCCGCGTCGTCCACCGCGACGAGATCACCGTCCTGAACATCTACAAGGCCGGCAGGCAGCGCAAACAACGTGCGCCTCCCGACAGCGAACCGACCATCGAAGCCTTCGCCATCGAGGTGGCACGCATGGCAGGCTTCATTCCCAGAAAGCGCCAGCCCCTGCCGGGAACAGAGAAACTGTGGCAGGGCTACAAAATCCTCCTCACTTTCGTCGAAAACTACCGAATGATGCGAGAACTCGATATGCTGAAACAGCCGGAGTCAAGAGTGTCTGGTTGAAAGGTCGGGGCCTGCCGGCTGGTACGCTTTGCCGATGACTTTGTCATTGCCTTCAAGGATCGCCGGGACGGGGAGCGGGTGCTCGCCGTTCTGGGCAAGCGTCTTGCGAAGCATGGGCTTGTGCTCCATGCCACCAAGACGCGCTTCGTGGACTTCCGACCCGGACGCGGCGGCGGTCACGACGCGCAGGACCACTTCGACTTCCTCGGCTTCACCCATCGGTGGGGCACATCACGGAGGGGCCGGATGGTCGTGCGGCAGTTCACCGCCAGAAGTCGCTACAGACGGGCCGTCAAGGCGGTCTGGCAGTGGTGCAAGCACCACCGCCACAGGCCGCTTGAGGATCAGCAACGGCACCTCGCCAGCGTGATCCGGGGCCACTGCAACTACTACGGTCTGACGGGCAACGGCAAACTCCTGTCCCGCTTCAGGGACGCGGTTGTCAGAAGCTGGCGACGCTGGCTCGGTCGGCGTCACCGTGACGGTCGGTTGAGCTGGGACAAGATGAGCATCCTCCTCCGCCACCACCCGTTGCCATACACCAAGGTCATGCGCTCCATCTACGTCTCTTGAGCGAAACCGCCATGCGAGGAACCGGATGCTCTAGTGCGAGCTCGTCCGGGTCTGCGGGGGGAGGGGATCGGTAACGACCCCTCCTACCCGGCCCCGTTCGCCGTCGATGTCGATGGCGAATTCGACGTCCTCGACCGTCACCTTCACCGCGCCGACGAAACTCTTCAGAACCCGCAGACTTCTCTTGACGTGCTCGCTGACACCCTTGATGCGATCGAGCTTCAGCAGGATCGCGCGCAGGGTGGCAATGATCGTTGTCGACAGGGGCTCGTTGTTGGCGACCTCGATGAAGTCCGTCAGCGCGCCCTCTTCCTCGGCCATGGTCTGGACTTCGTTCAGCAGGACCGTCTTGCCGACGCCGCGCAGCCCCACGAACATGAAGCTGCGGGCCGACCGACCGGCCTTGTTGCGCTGGATCGCGAGACGGGCATCGGCGAGAACGGCGTCGCGTCCCGCCAGCTCCGGGGGCGGCGTTCCCGCGCCGGGCGCATAGGGATTTACGCGTGGGTCCATTCCGCCGCTTCTACATGGTTTATCCGCGACCTGCATAAACACCGCCGGCCGGGCTCTCTGGCCATTATCGCCAGTTTATGACGGATTGCCATAAACTTTCTACAAGATTCTGGTTAGTGACGGCCGTAGCGCCGTCACTAGGCGGGCTTGAACGGAGCCGCGCTGGCACGGTTTCGCACCTTGCAGAAAGTGACGTTGGGGTTGCTGCCGCTGGTGGAGGCTTTGCCTGCTACGGCGCGTCGGCGGGCGTTGCAGGTGCGGACTGGGCCACCGGATCGAACGCCGACAGCCCGTTCGGGCATGGCGTCGGGGTGCCGTCGGGGCTTGTCGTGCGGTTCGGCGAGGCGGGCACGAGCGGTCCTGTGGCGATCCGGGGGTCGCCGATCGGGGTCCTGCGGTTCGGCGCCATGGTCATGGAGGTCCGCGCATTCTGATGCGCTCCATGGTTCGGGCGAGGTCCTCGCTGGAGATGTTCTGGTCGAGAGTGGCGACGGGCACGGTCGCTTTTGCGCACCTGGGACAAGCGGGGCCGGCGGCGGCCTCGGGCTCGTCGCGCTCCTCGGGGGCGTCACGCCGGTCGGCCTGCGGCACGGCCTCCAGTGTCGTGCTGCGGCAGCTGTTGGCGAGGATGCCGAAGTGTCGGATGCGGTGGAAGCCCTTCGGCAGGCGATGCATGAGGAAGCGCCTTCGGAAGGAGCTCGCCAGCACCTTGACGGGGGCGAAGAAGCGGGAGCTTCCGGTCTTCCATGCGCCGCTTGCGACGTCGAAGCCGCCGTGGGGCACGACGCAGTGCACGTGAGGATGCCACTGCAGCTTCTGGTTCCAGGTGTGCACAACCGCGGTGCCGCCGATCCTGGCGCCGAAGCGCCGGGGATCGGCGCCGATGACCTGCAGGGTCTCGGCGGCGCTGCGGAACAGGATGTCGAGGACCACCTTGCGGTTCTGCAGGGCGATGCGGGCCACCAACGGCGGCAGTGTGAAGACGATGTGGAAGCAGGGGGCCGGCAGGATGCAGGCGGCCTGCCTTTCCATCCAGGCGTGCGCCGCGGCGCCCTGGCAGGTCGGGCAGTGACGGTTGCCGCAGGACTTCCAGACGGCATGGAGATGGCCGCAGTCGCCGCAACGATACAGCGTGCCGCCCAGCGCCGGCGTGCGGCACTGCTCGATGCACGTCATGACCTTCAGCGCGACGGCGTCGAGGCGATGACGCTCACGGTATGCGGGCCCGGCGTGGCGGAAGATATCTGCCACGCCGGGCGTCTTGCCCACGCTCGTTCAACAAGCGTGAGCCATCTCTTTGACCGGATGGTCGAGTGTGCGGTACATGACGTTCGTGGCGCGGGCGTAGACCCTTGTCGCCTTGGGCGACTTGTGCCCGAGATAGTCCTGGACCACGCTGATCTGTGCCCCGCGTTCGTAAAGATGTGTGGCGATGGCATGCCTCAAGCAGTGGAACGTAATGCCGCGATCGAGACCCACTCGATCGCGGCTCCTGTTGAAGGCCGTGCGCGGGCTCTTGGCGGTCATCGGCCGCTCCGGGCCGGCGCCGTAGAACAGCCGGCTTTCGGGATGAGGCACGGTGTTCTTCCAGTAGCATCCGAGCGAGTCGAGGACCGTGTCGGGGAGATGGGCCATGCGCTCATGGCCGCCCTTGCCGCAGGCGATGTGGAGCAGCCCGTCGTCGCTCCTGACATCGTCGATCTTCAGCGCCACGACCTCCGAGATGCGCAGGGCGCAGCCGTAGGCGAGAAGGGTCGCGGTGCGGTAGCGCAGGTCGTTGATGCCGTCGATCAGGCGACAGACGTCGGCTTCCGGAATGGACCGCGGAAGCTGGTCGGGAACCCGTCGGCCATGAAGACCCCCGGCCTTCTCCGGCTGACCCATCGTGTCGACGTAGAACAGACGCAGGGCCGCCACATCGACATTGGTCGTGCGCGGAGAACACCCCGCGTCAATCCGCCCAAGCACCCAAGCGTCAACCTCCTCGACCGACAAACTCCGGGGCGGGCGACCGTAGAACCGCGCCAGCATGCTGACGCTGGAAAGACAGGTATCCTGCGTGTTCGCCGACAGACCCTTCATGTCCATCGTCTCGATCATCTTCCGGCGGGCCGGAGTCCCGCCGCTCGTCGTTGTGAGTGTCATCAGCAACTCCCTGGTTGAAAGGACTCCGATCAGCCGGAGCACCAGGGAGAAAGCTACCGCGATGAAGCCGCACTCATCCGGCGATCAACAACATCACCTCAGGAGATCAACCACTCACTGCCGCGAAGCGGCCTTCGTTCAAGTGCCCTCCGGCGTCGATCCCAAAGGGACCGAACCGAATGGAAGGACATCAAGCCCCTCACCATCGCCCGCTGGCCCAAGGTCAGCATCCGCCACCCGTGGCCATACCAACGGCTCGTCGTCAGGACCTGAGGGAGGAGCCGGATGCGAACAGCGCCCGTCCGGATCCGTGCGGGGGGACCGGGGCAACCCGGTTCCCTACCGCGATGGCAGGAACAGGGTCCGCAATCCGGACGGCGCCCCTTCGGCGAACGCGGAGTCCGCTCCCTTCGCGCCGCCGGTGTTCAAGTGCCATCCGGTGCGCGCCAGCCACGCCGCCATCTTCGTCATGTCCGACAGCACGGCCCCCGGCGTCGCCCGCGCCCCGATCCCCGCATAGGTCATTGTCGCCATGTCCCCGTCCTCCCGGTTGCGATCCCCCGCTGCCTCTTCTTCAGCGGCTTCGCCCTCGACCGGCTTCTCTCCACCTCTCCCGCACGGACGGACCGGCCCGGCTTGCACCGCGAGGATGGACGGGGCATCGGTTGCGGCATGGACGGGCGGGGATCGATCGCGCGGCACGGGTTCTGGCCGCTGGCGCTGGTCTGGCTGCCGGCCGGGGTGGTGGCGCAGGCGGCGCTGCGCTTGGGGCCGTCGGCGGTTGCGTTCGCGGATGCCGGGGAGGCGATGGCGGCGCTTGGCGTCACCGTCCCCTGCGGTCTTCCGCTCGCGCTGGGCTGCCGCCGGCTCCGGCGTCTGGGCTACCGCCGCGGTGCCTGGTTGGCCGGGATCGTCCTCGGTGCAGCCACCGTGTGGGCCGCGGCGGTTGCCGGGTTGCTCGGCCCGGTGGCGATCGCCGTCGGGGCGGCGCTGCTCAGCCTGCCGGTGTGGATCGCCTGGCTATGGCTCGCGCGGCGCGGCTGACCGAGGCCGACGATGGGCCGGCTGCGGAGCAGGGCGGGCAGTAGAAACCGGGCGACCGACGGCTCCGACAAGCCGGCGGCGGGCCGGCGGCGGAGCAGGGGTGCGGTGGTCAGGTGGTCAGTCCGGCCGGTTGATCTCGACCGCCAGGGCGCGGAGCCGTTCGATCAGGGTGTCGAACCCCGGCGCGTCGGCGCCGACGATGCCGGCCCGGCGCATGGCGTCGTAGTCGGACCGCAGGCTGGCGAGTCCGTCATCGTCCGGGACGAGCTGGAGCCGGCCGTCCAGGCAGTCGCCATAGTTGGCGTAGCTTGCATTGAAGAAGACCGTCTTGTGGCGGACGACGTCTTCGAGCAGCGCGCGGTCGGCAAGCGCCGCCCGGCCCGCGTCCTGCCGGGCAAGGCAGGCCAGGTCGAACCAGTGGCGCGAGAGCCTGTGGGGGCCGGCGGCGAGCCGGCCCCGGTGGCACTCGACATGGATCAGCGTGGCCTTCTCCCAGAAGGTGCGCGCCGGGGACAGCACCGTCACCGCCGCCTTCGGATATTCGAGACCGTCGGTGAGCGCGGCGAGGTCTGGAACGAGCTCGTGGCGCTCGTTCGGATCGATGACGTTGCGCCCGCCGAACTCCAGCAGCACCTCGCTTGCGAGATAGCCGAGCGGGTTTTCCACGACCGAAGGATAGGCGAGGCGGACCCGTTCGCCGCCCTCGTCGATGCGGACGGCGGGCTGGCCCGACGCCGGCAGATCGCCGGCCGCGGCCTCCAGGGCGGGAGCGACCACGGCGCGGGTGTAGCGTTCCACGCGCGACTTGAGACCGTCGCCGAACCGGCGGATCGCGGACCGGCTGACGCCCGGTGCGAAGGGATCGAACCCGTCCGCGAAGGCGCGGTAATCGAGGGCGATGTCCACGTCCTCGGAAAACCGGTCGACGATCCGGTAGACCTTCGAGAGCGACGTGCCGCCCTTGAACGCCATCGGGTGCGGGTCCGGGATGGAAAACAGCACCTGGAGCGCCCGGCAGATCCAGACGTCCTTCTCCAGGATGACGGCCGGCCGCCCCGACCGCGCGTCGGCGGTCTCGAGAATGTCGCGCCGGTCGGCGGCGGGCAGCGACAGGAAGGCGTCAGCCACGGGCGGCCGCCCCGGTGTCGAGCGCGTGGGCCATCCAGGCCGGCATGTCGGCCGAGCGCAGTTTCGCGAACGCGTCCGGGCCGATCGCGGACTCGATCCGCGCGACCGCCTCCGGCGTCGCGTCGTCCTTGCCGAGATACCAGAGCGCCGCCAGCGCAAGGCCGGCGGGTTCGCCGGCGAACTGGAGCCGGCGGCGGTTGGAGGTGTGGATCATCCTGACGGTGACGTTGCCGATGCGGATCGTGCGGCTGGACGCGCTGGTGTGGAACACCGGCACGATCGGCGCCTGGGTGCTGAGGCCGAAGCGCCGGAGGGCCTCGGCACCGTGGACCTGTACGGTCTCGCCGTTGTCCCGGGCAATGGTCCGGACGATGTCGGCAATGCCCGGAAGGACGCTGCCGACATAGCGGTTCTCCCTGGGGCGGACGAAGACACCCCGGGCGAGGCGCTCGATCCCGCCCTCCTCCACGATGCGGGAGAGAGCGCGGTCGACGGCGCCGCGCGGACCGTGGGCGGCGAAGCGCGAGGTCGTGAAGGGCCGGCCTCTCGGCAGCCTGCGGAGATCGGTGCGGATGGCTTCGGCGACGGACATTGGCGAGTGTCTCCTCGTCCGAAGACATAAGCATTTTGCGGACAATCGCAAGGCCGTTCCAGCATCCCCTCAGGCGGGCGGGGCAAGCTCAGTGCCAGGCGCTGCCCTCGGGATCGTCGCCCTCGGCTTGCATGGACCGGGCCGCCATGGCGGTCCAGGCCTCGCGGTCGTAGCCGAGGCGGCGGTTGAGCTTGTCGCAGATGTTCAGGGCATCGTCGAGGTTCAGCGCGATCAGGGCCGTGGGCACATGGCCGGCCATGCCTTCGATGACGATCCGGATCTGCTGCACGTCGGTCTCGACGTCGTAGGCCGGCACGAAACAGAAGTCGGGTTCGTCGGGCAGGGTCTGCGCGGTCATGGATGCTCTCCTTCGGGTGCGGGGTACGGCCGCCGCCCGGCCGGCAACATGTATTGCGGTGGGCGGCGGCGCGAGCCTGTTGTTGGGGATCGTCAGGCGGCGAGCGGCCAGCGGTCGAGGATGCGCTTCAGCGTGTCCGCATTCGGCGCGAATATCCGGGCGCGGAAGGAGACGATCTCCACCGTGCAGCCCATGCGCTTCAGCGCGTCCATGTCGGTGTCGGCCGGCCCCTCGATCTCGATGCGGTCGGCGCCCATCAGGCGGCGGCGGGCGAGCCGCCAGCCGTTGGCGAGCGCGAGCGCGTTGCCGCGTCCCATCACCGCCTCGAAGGCCTCCGCGCCGGTCATGGCGGGGCCGCCGTCCAGGCCGAAGCTCTGGCGCACGGCCCGCACCTGTTCGGCGTCGAGCACGCGCCCGATGAGGGCGGTGCCGTCATCCGAGGTGAGCCGCCTCACCCGCATGTTCTCCTCGGGCAGGCGGTCCCAGACCGGCAGCAGCAGGCCGGTGGCGAGCCAGAAGCGGGACTCCCGGTGCGACGGCAGCCCGGCGATCTCGGCGTCCCAGACCCGCCGCCATCCGGCTTCGTCGGCGCGGCGCCAGTTGGAGGCGTCGAGCTCGGCCCGGGCGATGGTCTCGGCAGTCGCGGGCCGGATCAGCCGGACCCGTTCCCACACCCCGCCGTCGTCGAGCATACGCGAGGCGGCCGGCAGGACGACGGCGGCTCGCTTGGAGCGGGCGTTGACCGCGAGGCGCGGCTTGCCGTCCGGACCCGGATCGCCTTCGCCGATCTCCAGCGCCGATTCCGCCGTGAGCGGGACCAGCCTGTCGCGGCGGACGATCTCGACCAGCTCGGTGGCCGCGCCGGTGCCGGGATGCTCGTAGAGCGTCTCCCGGCCGGCGATCGCGAGCGAGTCCGCTGTGACGGTCTCGACGCCCACTTCGTAGCTGCCGGCCTCGATCGCCTGCTCGATATTGGAGGCGATGCGGCTCTCCAGCTCGGCGAAGAGCTGGTTCTGCTCGGCGATGGGCAATGCCAATAGCCGGTTGAGGAACCGGGGCATGGGCGGCAGGTCTTCCTTGAGATTGCCCTCCCAGGTGAGCTTGAGCCCGGTGGCCTTCTCGAAGCGCTCCAGGTTCCAGCCCTCGATGCTGCCGCGCCAGAGGGCGCCATAGAACTGTCTGAGGGCCGCCTTGGCATAGGCGCTCTCCAGATTGTCGCTCTCGCGGAACAGCGCCGCGTCGCTGCCGCCCATGGCGGTCTGCGAATCCCGCTGCCCACGGGTGATCGCGCCGAGCGAGTCGAGCCGGCGGGCGATAGTGGCGATGAAGCGCCGCTCGCCCTTCACGTCCGTGGTCACGGGCCGGAACAGCGGGGCGCTGGCCTGGTGCGTCCGGTGGGTCCTGCCCAACCCCTGGATCGCCTGGTCGGCGCGCCAGCCCGGCTCCAGCAGGTAGTGGATGCGGTGCTCGGTGTTCCCGCAGGAGAGGTCGGCGTGGTAGCTCCTGCCCGTGCCGCCGGCCATGGAGAACACCAGGATGCGCTTCTCCCCGTCCATGAACGCGGCGGTCTCGGCGAGGTTGGCCGAGGCCGGCCGCGAGCGCAGCGCCAGCCGTTCGCCCTTGGCGTCCGTGATCCGCAATACGCGCCGGGATCGCCCCGCACTCCCTGGATTGATCGCGACAATCCAGACGACAGGACAGCTCCTCGGGTCGAACGAAAACGTTCGCTCCAGGGGGTGGCTACCATGGTGAGATCAGGCGGCTACCATGCGTGAGAATCGGTGGCTACCATCGTGAGATTCCGCAGGCGGCACCCTGGCTTCGGCCTTGCGTGCCTTGCCGAGCCAGTCCCTGACGTAGCTCGTGTTGGCTTCGAGGATGGCGTCCTCGCAGGCCGCGTTCACCAGCTCCCTGGGGTGCTTGTCGGCGAGGCTCACGACACCGCGGATGGTGCGGAACGACGGCTCCGGGAAGTCCCATGCGTCCATGCAGCCCTGGGCCCATCCGAGCACGGCCGGACCGCTCTGGGAGGCCTTTGACAGGAGCCAGCTTCCAAGGTCCGGCACACGCAGCTCGAGAGCTTCACGGTGGTGCGACGGCATGTGGTCGCGCTCGGTGCGGAAGCGTCCCTTGAAGGCCCCGAGCCGGTGCACGGCCAGACGCGTGCCGCCCTGCACCGCGCGCATCGCTCCGCCGGCGCAGTGCCTCGCGCGCCGCCCTTCCGGGGCTGCCGAATCCCAAATCGCGCGCAATCGCATCGGGGTCGATGATGTCGATCCCGCTGAAGCCGCTCATGCGCGTCAGCGTGGACTTGCCGCACCCGTTCGGGCCGGCAACGACGAAGAGCGTGGGCATGACCGAGGGAGGGTATCGGGTCAGGCTGACTCCTGTTCGGTGATCCTGAGTACCCGGTCGCCGTCCCTAGTGCGCGCGACATAAGCGCCGTCCGACCGGACGCCGTAGAGCGTGCCTCCGGCCGCAAGCTGGCCCGCGAGGTCCGCCTTTATCTGGTCACGCCAATCCTTCGGGAAACCCGGAATGTCGGGCGGCGGCGCGGCTGTTTCCCAATGCTTCGGCATAATCCCAATCATACCTTCGCCTGCCGCGCCGTTCAATCCGCCAGCGTGCGACACCGGGCTGCGGCCCGTATGCCTAAGAATCTGAATCATAAGTAATTTTTCATGCACCTGCGCCGCTCTTCGGATAAGGAACCGTTCGCGTCCCTTGCGGCGGTTTCGCCGGATGCCGCGGCAGGGGTTGGATCCTTCCGGGCGAAGGCCCATGCGTTCCGCCTCGCGCATGACGACGGAGAGAACCGGCAGGGAACGGTCGGCTGCCGCTGGCGTCGCGCGAAGCGAACCAGCGCCCGACGTCCGCGTGGTCGATCCGGCAACCTCGGAAGCGCGGCAGGATCTGGTTGTCGAGGTACGAGGAGTTGACATCGAACGTTCCCGCCTTCCAGAGGCGCTCGTGGCGCCTGAACGCGGTCCGGGCGGCAGTCTCGAAGAGGGCGTCACCGTCGGGTGAAGGCGTCTCCGCGCCACGTCGAAGAGCGGCCTGCATGGCCGTGGCGCGCGAGAGGGCTTCATCGACATCAAGCGCGTTGGCGTCACCGACGGTCTGCCAGACCCGTTTCCCCCGGTTCTGGCTGTGGATAAAATAGTGCTTGGCCCCGCTGGGCATGATGCGAACGCCGAAGCCGGGGAGCTTGCCGTCGCGGATGTCGTAGGCGCTTGCGCGGGGCTTCAATGCCGCGATGCGGGACGGGGTCAGGGTCATCCTGGGCATGCCGGTCTCCCGATTGCAGTTGCAGCCGGGGAAGTAAACAGCGACACGAAGCTGTTCCCCGGCGTTTTCCTGTGGGAGAAAAAGCGTTTGTTTTCAGCACCGAAAGGTGCGTAACGGGTCGATGGAGGCCAGGACCGGAATCGAACCGGTGTAAACGGATTTGCAGTCCGGTGCATCACCACTCTGCCACCTGGCCTGGAACCTGAAGGGAACAGGGCCGCCCCCGCCCGCAACGCAGCCCTTTCTCGGCGCGCCGTTCTTCCCCTATACTGTTCGGCCAGAACGCTACGGCTGTCAATTGCGGAGACCGGAGAGGGCGACGGGGGCAATGGTCGATCATGCGGGTGCTCGCCGCGCCATGGTGGAGAGCCAGATCCGGACCGTCAAGGTGAGCGACGAAGGACTTCTCGAGGCCCTTCGCGAGGTGCCGCGCGAGATCTTCGTGCCGGAGCCCCTGCAGGCGGTCGCCTATGTCGACGGGGACATCCGCATCCGGGACGACCGTTTCCTCATCGAACCCCTGGTGTTCGCGCGGCTCCTCCAGGCCGCCGCCATCCGCCCGGACGACGCGGTGCTCGTCATCGGCTGCGCCACGGGCTACGGGGTCGCCGTGGCGGCGCGCCTCGCGGCCGCGGTCGTGGGCCTCGACGACGACGGGGAGATGGTGGCCCGCGCCGAGGCCATCCTCTCGGCGCTCGAGATCTACAACGGCGTGGTGGTCTGCGGCGACATGGCCCGCGGCTGGCCGGCGCAGGCGCCCTACGACGTCATCGTCGTCGAGGGCGAGTGCGGCGAGATCCCGGCGCAGGTCACGGACCAGCTCGCCCCCGGCGGCCGGCTGGTGACCGTGCTCGACTGCGGCGGCATCGGCAGGGCCGTCATGATGCGCCGCGGCGCCGACGGGGCGATCAGCCGGAGAATCCTCTTCGATGCCTCGATCCCCCGTCTTGAGAGCTTCCGACGTGAAACCCGGTTCCAGCTTTAAACTCCTGATTCTCGCCGTGTCGGTCATGATGTCTGGCGGCTCCGCGGCTCAGACGCTCGAGGACGCCATGGCCATGGCCTACGAGGGGAATCCGAGACTTGAGGCCGCCCGTGCCCAGCTTCGCTCCGTCGACGAGCTGATGTCCCAGGCGATCGCGTCCGCGAGGCCGTCGGCCTCGGTGGAAGGCCGGATGGGCCTGAGGTCGGGGGAGGCCGTTGGCTCCTCGCGGCCCGGGACGTGGACGCTCTCGGTCAGGCAGAGGCTCTTCAACGCCGCGCTCGACCCGGGGCTCGGCCAGACTCGCCACCTGATCGACCAGGAGAGGGCGTCCCTTGCCGTCGTCGAGCAGGAGGTCCTGCTCGACGTGGCCCGCAGCTACCTCGACGTCATGCTCTCGCGCACCATCGTCGAGCGCACGATCAGCAACGAGCAGCGGCTGGCGCAGCATCTCGAAGCCACCGAGGATGGCTATCGCGTCAGCATCTTCACGCAGACGGATGTCGCTCAGGCCAGCGCGCGTCTCGCCGGCGCGCGCGCCGAGCGCGATGACGCCCGGGGAGAGATGCGGTCAGCGGCGGCCCGCTTCCGTCTGGCCGTCGGCGCGGCGCCCGGCACGCTCCTCGAGCCCGCCATTCCGGGAGACCTGCCGCGCGACGCGTCCGAGGCGGCGGCACTTGCCGCGGCGGAACACCCGGCGGTCCTCAAGGCCATCTCGGAAGAAAGGGCGGCGTGGGAGGCCGCGGACGTGGCGGCCGCCGACCTTCTGCCCACGGTCGATGTCGTGGCCGAGTACCTGCAGCGCAAGGATTCGGGCTTCGAACACCCCTGGCAGGACGATTTCCGCATCGAGGCCAGGATCGTCATTCCCCTCTATCAGGGCGGGGGGAGATGGTCCAAGGTGCGCCAGGCGCGCCAGCAGGCGTCCGCCCTCGGGCTGCAGTCCGGCCAGGTGCGCCGCCAGGTCGAGACGAACGCCGTGATGGCCTGGCATGCGCTCTCGGTCGCGCGATCCAGGATCCAGGCCTTCGAGGAGGAAGTGGCCGCCAACGGGATCGCGCTCGCCGGCGCCGAGAACGAGTTGAGGGCCGGCTCTCGCACGGTGCTTGACGTCCTCGATGCCGAGCAGGCCCTCTTCGCCAGCGAGATCAACCTCGCCCGCGCCCGCACCTCGCAGGTGGCTGCGGCCTACACGCTTCAGGCGGCCGTCGGCCGGCTGAGCGCCGGCCGCCTCGGCCTCCCGGTCGCGATCTACGATGTCGAAGCGCATCTCGAGCGTGCGAGGACCGCCGTGTGGGGCTACGGCGACGACACGCTCCATATCGGCCTCGATGCCGGCGGCGACTGAAGCCTGAGAACGGGGATCCCATGGCCGAACAGGAACAGTCGATGACGCGCATCCTGGAAACCATCAGGAGCATGGTCGACAGGGAAGGGGCGTCCCCCGAGTCGCCGGCCGGTGAGCCGGCGGCGGCCGGCGGCCTGGTCTCCGAGCGGGCGCGCGAGGCGGTGGAAGGGCAGGTGCGATCGCTCGTGGAGGCCTCGCGCCGGCATCCGCCCGCCCCGCCGGGCCGGGCCGAGGTGATCGAGGCCATGGTCATGGAGCACCTCGAGCCCGTGCTGAGGAGCTGGCTCGACGAGCACCTTCCGGGCATCGTCGAACGCATCGTCGAGCGCGAGGTGCGCGAGATGATGCGGCGGGCCGGCGCCACGGAGACCTGACGGCCGCAGCGCGCCAACGCCGGCGAAGCGACGGAATGCCATGATGGACAAGACCTACCACGCGACATCGACGGAACAGCGCCTCTACGACGAGTGGGAGGCCGGCGGCTCGTTCGCCATCGGCAGCCGCGGCAACGCGCGGCCCTACACGATCGTCATTCCCCCGCCGAACGTCACCGGCAGCCTGCACATGGGCCATGCCCTCAACAACACGCTGCAGGACATCCTGATCCGTCACGAACGCATGCGGGGCCGCGACGCCCTCTGGCAGCCGGGCACCGATCACGCGGGCATCGCCACGCAGATGGTCGTCGAGCAGCGGCTCGCCGGGAGGGGGGTCGCCAGACGCGACATCGGCCGCGCCGCCTTCGTCGACGAGGTGTGGACGTGGAAGGAGGAATCGGGAGGGCTCATCAACCGGCAGCTGCGCCGGCTCGGCGCGTCGGCCGACTGGTCCCGGGAACGCTTCACCATGGACGAGGGCCTGTCGCGCGCGGTCGTCAAGGTCTTCGTCGAGCTCTACCGCAAGGGCCTGATCTACAAGGACATGAGGCTCGTCAACTGGGACCCGGGCCTCGAGACCGCGATCTCCGACCTCGAGGTCCAGCCCCGGGAGACGCGCGGCCACCTGTGGTACTTCCGCTATCCGATCGAGGGGTCCGACGGTCTTCACGTCACCGTCGCCACCACGCGTCCGGAGACCATGCTCGGCGACAGCGGCGTCGCCGTTCATCCCGACGACGGCCGCTGGGCCGCCCTGGCGGGGCGCCACGCGATCCTGCCGCTGGCCGGCCGGCGGATCCCGATCGTCGCCGACGCCTGGGCGGATCCCGAGCAGGGAAGCGGCGCGGTGAAGATCACGCCGGCGCACGACTTCAACGACTTCGAGGTCGGCCGGCGCCACGGCCTGGAGATGATCGGCATTCTCGACAGCCGGGCGCGGCTCAACGACAACGTGCCGCCGGCCTACCGGGGGCTCGACCGCTTCGAGGCGCGCCGCAGGGTCGTCGCCGACATGGAGGCGCTGGGCCTCGTCGAGCGCGTCGAGGACCACGTCCACCAGGTGCCCTACGGCGACCGCAGCAACGTGCCCGTGGAGCCCTTCCTCACGGAGCAGTGGTACGCCGACGCCGCGACCCTGGCCGAGCCGGCGATCAGGGCGGTGGAGGAGGGCAGGACCAGGTTCTTTCCGGAGAACTGGACGAGGACCTACTTCCAGTGGATGCGCAACATCCAGCCCTGGTGCATCTCGCGCCAGCTGTGGTGGGGTCACCGCATTCCGGCATGGTACGGGCCCGACGGCGAGATCTTCGTGGCCGAGAGCGAGGAGGAGGCGCAAGGCGCGGCCCGCAGCCACTACGGCGAAGCCGTCGAGCTGGCGCGCGACCCGGACGTCCTCGATACCTGGTTCTCCTCGGCGCTGTGGCCGTTCTCCACCCTGGGCTGGCCCGACGAGACCCCGGAACTGGAGCGCTACTACCCGACCGACGTCCTTGTCACGGGTCTGGACATCATCTTCTTCTGGGTCGCCCGGATGATGATGATGGGGCTTCACTTCATGGGCGACGTGCCCTTCCACACCGTCTACATCCATGCTCTGGTGCGCGATTCGGCGGGCGCCAAGATGTCGAAGTCGAAGGGCAACGTCATCGATCCCCTCGAGCTGATGGACCGCTACGGCGCGGACGCCCTGAGATTCACGCTCGCCGCCATGGCCGCGCCGGGCAGGGACATCAAGCTCTCGGAAAAGCGCGTCGAGGGGTACCGCAACTTCTCCACCAAGCTGTGGAACGCGGCGCGCTACTGCCGGATGAACGGTTGCAGGCCCCCGGCGGCCTTCGATCCGGCGTCGTGCCGCGAGACGGCGAACCGCTGGATCGCCGGCGAGGTGGCGGCACTTCGCCTGCGGGTCGACGAGGCTCTCGACTCCTACCGCTTCGACGAGGCCGCGCACGCGGTCTACCACTCGATCTGGAACGTCTTCTGCGACTGGTACCTCGAGTTCACCAAGCCGATCCTCGCGGGCGACGACGCCCGTGCCGCGGCCGAGACGAGGAACGCCGCGGGCTGGGCGCTCGACCGGCTTCTCCTCATCCTCCACCCCATCATGCCCTTCGTCACCGAGGCCCTGTGGAAGGAGCTCGACGAGGGCCGCGACGGGCCGCTGATCACCGCACCCTGGCCGCGCTGCGGCGCCGAGCTGGTCGACGCGGAAGCATCGCGCGAGATGGACTGGGTGGTCCGCCTCGTCACGCTCATCAGGACCGTGCGGGCGGAACTGAACGTCCCCGCCGGCAGCCGCCTGGCGGCGCGGCTGCGCAACGCCGATGCCGCCGCGGCCGCGAGGCTCGAGCGCCACCGCACCCTCATCGTCCGCCTGGCGCGGCTCGATTCCATCGCCTGCAGCGACACCGTCCCGGAGGGGTCCGTGGAGGCGGTGATCGACGGCGCCTCCCTCGTCCTGCCGCTCGAGGGCATCGTCGACTTCCGGGCGGAGGCCGCGAGGCTGAAGAAGGAGATCGACAGGACGGCCGCCGACATCGCGGGCTGCGAACGCCGGCTCGGCAACGAGAAGTTCCTCGCCAACGCGCCGGAGGACGTCATCGAGGTGCAGCGCGAGCGGCGCGACACGGCTGTGAGCACGCGCACGCGCCTCGAGGAGGCCCTGGCGCGCCTCTCGGCGGACCGGCACCCCGCCTCGCCATCCGGCGGAGACTCGAGCCCGTGAGCGACAAGGTTCTCTACATCATTCACAACCCGGCATGGACCGACTGCCGGGTGGCCGACGCGGTCCGCCGCCGGGGCTACGGGATCGACCACGTCTGCCCGCCCTTCGGCGACGAGCTGCCGGCGATCGACGGCTATGCCGCGCTGATGGCGGGAGGCAGCGAGGAGGGTCACGTCGCCACCCCCGACGACCCGCCCTGGGTCGGCCTGGAGATGACCTACATCCGCGAGGCGGTCGACCGGCGCGTCCCGTTCCTCGGCATCTGCATGGGCTGCCAGCTGCTGGCGGGGGCCTACGGCGGCGAGGTCGCCGCCCGGGCCGACGGCCGCTGCGAGCTCGGCTTCTACGCGGTCGAGCCGACGGCGGAGGGCCGCGGCCTCTTCGGTGAGGCGCGGCACTTCTACCAGGCGCACTACGAGGGCGTGACGGTGCTGCCCGGGGAGGCGGTGCTGCTCGCCCGGGGCGAGAACTTCCCGGTCCAGGCCTTCCGCATCGGCGATCACGCCTACGGCACGCAGTTCCACCCCGACGCCAGGCTCGAGAGCCTCACGCGCGAGCGCATCGGGCGCGATTCCCTGCTTCACGTCGAGGGCGCTCAAGGCCTCGACGAGCAGGTCCGCGAGGCGCCGCTTCACGAAGCGCTCATCGAGGAGTGGACGGAGCGCTTCGTCGACCGCTGGATCGGCCCCGCCGGGGCCCGGCGCGGCGCCGCCTGAATTCTCTGCGGACGGGCGGGATCACGCTTGGCGTCGAAGAAGAGCTGACGATCGTCGATCCCCGGTCGCGCGACGTGGTTGCGGACCCCGGCGCGGGGATCCTGGCCCGGGCTGCTGCGCTCGCAGGTCGGGACCAACTCCAGGGTGTGCGCCTCTGTCGGGGAGGTCCGGCAGAGGCTGAAGGAGGCGCGGGCCCGCGTCATCGCCTCGTCCACCCATCCCTGGGCGCGCCGGGATCGACCTTCGGGACAGCGGCCGCCGCTTCTTCATCGGCGGCATGCGCCTCCACGCCGCCGACCGCAGGATCGCGGTGCGGGGGTCCCTGGCGCTGTCGCCGCGCATGATCGCCCGGAGCAACGGCGCGGATCGCCAGGAAGACGTCTGCCGCCAGGCCGTGTTCGACGGCGCCGGCAGCCGCTGCGAGCGGTGGTCGATTCCGTCATCGCCGGATGCGGGCGCCCGCGATCCGGGAGCTTTCAATGGAAGAAGCGCTGCGGCGGCGCTTCGAGAAGCCGGAAGCGAGGGGAACAGACGATCGTGCGGCCAGGCGAAGTGAAACCGGCAGAGCCACGGCGATGGTGGCGGCCGACAAGTGTACTCGAGCAATTGGCGTTCTTCTGCCTGACCGAAGGTCTGTTTGCCTTGCAGTCCCGGTCGAGCAAACCTGGATGGTGGAACCTTGGCCTGCCGTACCAGCGCCGCCAGGAGATCAAAGCAAGAAACGAATGCCGTTCTTGAAGTGCAGCGGAAGTTTCAGAGCAAACGGGCACGGATCAGAACGTCTGTCGAGGAATCGACCTCGCAAGCAGCCACATCGGCCGTGCCGTGCGGGAGCCAACCTGTACCCGGCGCGGGCGATGCCTCAATTCGCAAATCCGGCGCACAAGGTCGAAACGACGGAGGCGGGGCCGCCTGCCTGGCGGCCGGACAAGACGCCATGCCCGAAAGGGATGACGCTTGCGGAACGCACTCAGCCGTTGCCGGCCTCGACCGCCGACATCCAGGCGTTTGGCGGTTCGCCGCGGTGAACCGGGCCTTGAGGTTTTCACCGCCGGGATGACACGGGTTGCGGGCGGTCCAGCCGAAGACCGTGGTTACCCGGCAGGTTGCGTTCCGGGCAGGGTTTTACGACAGTTCAGGGACGCCGGGATCATTACCCGGCCGGAATGCAACAAGCCGGCAATGAGGCCTGGATGACGATGCTGATCGGAAACCGAAACAGCCTTGCAGTCGGTATCGAACCACGGGAACCGTCCCGGGAACGCGGATTTCGTGGCGAATTCGCAGCGTGGGCCCGGCTCTCGCTATGGGTCGACGGAGAGAACATCTGCCGCCATCTCCCGGATGGATCGGATTCCGTCCGCGGCGGTGTCGATGTGCCGCTGGCGCCGATTGCGGACTGGTTCGTGCGTTCCTGGACATTTCCTGAATTCGGGGAACGCCTTCCCTGTTTTCCTCTACATGCTTCTCTCGGCACGACAGTTGTGCGCCGGCGCCTGCCGGACTCAGCGAAGACGACCGGCTCGACGCGCGCGAGCATTGGTGGCCGCGGCACTTTCTCCGGGCGGGAGCCGACGGAGCGTACTTGCCGAATCTCTCCCTGATCCGGGGTGATGAACGGCTCTTCATGGAATGGGCCCCGGCATCGTTCGCCGATCATGCCGCGCCAGGGTTCCTCTCGGGACGTGGCCGCCATGTCGTCGCCTGGCCTGAAGGAAAGCAGGTTCTCGCCGAGTTCGTTTCCTAGTGTTGCGCGATGGCTTCGGGAGTGTGGCGTCGGGGACGTGTATCCATGGGCCTGCCAGGACGATCCGCTGAATGAGACGGTGCCGACTTTTTCTGAAACGTTGCAAGCCTGCACCGGGATAGCTGCGGCAAGTCTTTCGCGAACGCACGAATGCCCGGGACGATGCCGGATTGCGCGACGAGCCTGGGCTACCCGCTGACGGAGCCGATCCGGGCGGCAGTGCGGTCACTCAGGTGCTGCGGGATCTTCCACCCGGCATTTCGGATACGGTGTGGGATCAAGTCCGGCATCCGCTCCCGAAGCATCCGGCTTTCTGGCTGCACAGGGTCTTCGGGATCATCTCGGGTTGAGCGGTCGGCCAATCGGCGTTGTCGAGGAACAGTTGGGCAAGCTCGGAATCAGGGTCGTCGATTCGGGGGCCGCCTGTACTCGGGAACGAATGCCCGCCGGATCGCGACGAGGTTGCGGCGCCGCCGCCGTCATCAACCGGACCCCCCGAACCTCCACCCCATGGGGGAAAAGACTTGAGGCGGTCCGGGCCCTGGGCCACCTTCTCATGGATCCGTACCGGCAAGACACGATCGCAGCCGCATCGACAGCGTTCGCTCAACCCCGGGCTCGGCGCAGGGCAGGAGCATTTGCCGCCGAGTTTCTTCTTCCCGGTGAAGCGTTGCGCAAGGATGCCCATTGTCTCGACTCGTATGCCGAACCGGAGAGTTTCGAGCATGTCATGGAGAGGTACGGGGTCGGCGCGAGGACCGCGGCCTGCCACCTCTGGAACCGTGGGTTCCTTTCAAGCAGCCAGGTCCGGGACGACCTGATCGATCGGTTCTCCGGCGCACACCACCGACCGGAGGCGATGCGGTTTTCGGGCGGCGGGCGAACCTGGGTGACCGTCCCCCGCGAACCGACGGGAATTCGCTTCAGGCAGGGGACGGCACCCCGGCGCGCGATCCGGCCATCGGCGGCCAGGCGGCTTCCGCGCGCCAGCGGGGAGAGCGGCGCCACGGCCAAGGTTCACCAACGAGGCGGGGCGTTTGCCGCCCGCGTCGACCCGGCCGCCCGGGCGGTGTATTCGTCGCAGTCCTCCCCGATCCCTGCCGCACAGGCGGCTGCGGACGGGAACGTGCCGGCCCCCCGGCAGTTGCAGCGGGAAGCCGTGGCCGTTTCCGGCGGCTTCGGGACAAGCGTCGCGAACCGGGACGTCGGGCGCCTCCGCGATGCGGTCGCGGACATCGTCTCCCGGCGGGGCGCAAAGCCGCGCCGGGCCCGCGGCGCGAACACCCCGTCGCCGGCAGCTTCGGCGAGGGTCTCCATGGCGCCTTCGTCGCCGGGACCCTCCTCGAGACGTGTCCGGTCGTGCACGGGACCGTTGTCTGCGCAAGGCCCGAGAAACTCACGTCGCACCTGCGCAACGTCCTGTGTGGCGGCGTGATCACGGTCCTTCATCGCGGCGGGTTCCCGCAGTCGCGCAAAGAGGGATGGGAATGCGGATGCCGGGCGCTTCATGGACCGCATCCGCCAGATCGCAGCCCGTTGTCCCCGGCGAGACGTTCAGGACACCCGATACCGGTTTCGCGCGGCCAGCTTGCGCGAACGGGCTGGACCCCGGCCGCCAGACGGGCGATGAGGTCCTGCCCGCGGGCCTCGCCTTCGACATCGATGACGACAAGGAGCCGACCCCGGTTTCCAGCTTTCGTGCGCGCTCGTGGAGGATGCCGGACTCTCCGGTCGACGCCGACGGGGCCGGATGGCGAAGCCGCCCGCAGCCTCTCCCGGACGATGCGCGACTTCCCCTGTGCCGGCCGTCTCCCGACGAGCCGGTGCGCCCGCTCACCCGGGACGCCCCGGGCATCGCGGACCCTCCATCTTTCGCATATCGAATGACGCCTCCTTGCGCACCGCGCGTCATGCGGCGTTCCGCAGGAAGGCCGCCTGCAATGCCGTCGGCGACCCGAACCGCCGAGTTCCTCTGCCGCCGCGCGGGCGCCTCGACCATCGGCGGTGGCCGGGGGGCTTGCAGACCGCGGGGCTCCCGCCCGGGGGCGACGGCCCCGAGGCACGGGCATGGCGCCTGCTCCGATTCCGGAACGGGCGGCACGCGTTCGCGCCCGCGACGGGCGGGCTCGACACCGCGGGCCGCCGTCCCGGTCATGCGGACATCGCCTCGACCGGGCGCATCCGCGGCGGCGCGAGCGCAGGGGGAAGGGGAGGCGCGCGGCCCCGCGCAAGAAGGCATGGACCCGCCGCACGCAGGGCGTCCGAAGCCCGCGTTCCGGTACGGTGCGCCGGCCGGATGCGCGAGTTCATCGTCCTGCAGCCGGCGCGCGTGCGGCCGGGCGGGGTGCATCCCTTCCGCGCCGCCGCCGCCACCTGTCCGCAAAGGGCGCGGGAGCCGGCGCAAACACGTCCGCATGCGCCGCCGGCCATGCACGCATCCCGCCGTGGTTCGACGCGGCGAACGTGGACCGGCCCGGCTCGGCCGGACCATGCCCGCGGTCCACGAGGCAACGGACGGACTTCGGCACGAAGCCGAAGGGCCCGCGAAGGCCCGCCGCCGATCCTCCCGCACCGTCCGGTTCGGGATTCGTGACGAAGCCGGGCCGTCCCCGCGTTTCGGACCACGAACCCCCATGGCGGACTCGCGGTCCGGCAAAGGCAGGCCCGGCGCCGTTGTGTCCTGGTTGCCGCACGCGGCGCGCAACGCGCCCGTTCGGAACGCCGATGCCGGCCTCCTTGCGACCCGGCTGCGCGGCCGTCGCGCACCCCGCCTCGGCGGCGCCGCATCCGCAGCGATGCCGCCTGCGTCCGTGACGTTCGCGTGCCTGCCGCAGGACCTGCGGCGTGAAAGAGTCCCTGCACCCGTCCGTCAGGGAGTGCGCGGACAGTCCGTTCGCCGGCCGCTGCGCCCGGCGTCCGGGGAGAGCCGCGCCGCCACCCCCGGCGGCACGCCCTGGAGACGGCCTGCATCCGCGGGGCGGTCGACCGGCGCGTCCCGTTCCCCGGCCTGCGCACGGGCTGCCGGCGGGGGCCTGCGGCGGCGAGGCCGCCGCCCTCTGCCGGGCGGCCGCTGCGCGCCCGGGCCGGCGGCGCAGGACCGCGGCCTCTTCGGCGAGGCGCGGCCCTTCCGCCGGGCGCGTCACGAGGGCGCGACGGTGCTGCCCGCCCGGTCCGCATCGGCGGTCACGCCTGCGGCGCGCAGTGCCACCCCGGCGCCGGGCTCGGGAGCCTCGCGCGCGATTCCCGGGGGCTCAAGGCATCGACGGGCAGGTCCGCGAGGCGCCGCTTCATGAGGCGCTCGTCGCAGGAGTGGACGGAGCGCTTCGTCGACCGCTGGATCGGCCCCGCCGGGGCGCCGGCTGAATTCTCCGCGGACGGGCGGGACCGCGCCCGGCGCCTGAGGACGGCCGTCGATCCGGTTTCGCGCGGCGCGGGGGTCCCGCCCCGGGCGAGCTCCCGCGCTCGCAGGTCGAGACCGGTTCCGGGACGCGCGCCGCGGTCGCCGGGGCCTCGGGGAGACGCGGGCCGGCGCCCCGTCATCGCAGGCATGCGGGATCCCGGTGATGCACGCCGCCCTTCCACGGCGGACTCAAGCCGCACCGGGACGCCTCCGGTGACGCGCACGCGCCGCGGCGGCGGCGGGCTGCGCCGGGGCATCCGCCCGCCGGCGGGCGGCCCCGCCATCGAACTCGAGGATCTGCGGCATCGGCCCGCTGACGACCGCGGACCCCTACGCCTGCCTCATCCGCATCCCGACCGCAGGATCGAGGCCGGGGAGGCGCCCGCCGAAGCCGCCGGCCGGCGCAGCGCCGAGGCACCCTTCGCGTTCCTTCCCCGCCCTGGCGGCGGGCCTGGCAGACGTCCTCCCGCCGGTCTCGCGGACGGGCCCGTCGCGACGCCCGCCGGGCCGCGGGGAGGCCCCGGCGCGGACGATCGCAGGGGGCCACGGCGCCGGCCGGCGGCATCGCCGCTGCCGGCAGGCCGTGCCCGGCGGCGCCGGCAGCCGGGAAGCGCCGCGGGCGGCGGTGGATTTCGTCATCGCCGGGACCGGGCGCCCGCGATCCGCAGAGGTGGGGGCAGGGGGTGTTTCCGCCGGCGGGGGAGCGTGCGGGAGGTTTCCGGGCGCAGGGAAGGCCGGCGGCGTCCCGGGATGCGGCCCTGGCGCAGGGCCGGGGGTGCGATCACCTGCGGCCACCATGAAGCCGGCGCGCGCCTTGTCCGGCGAGGCTCGGGAGCGCGGCGCTCTCCGCGCCCCTGCCCGAAGGGCCGGCCACGGCAACCCGCCCCCCGTTGAGATTCCGGGCGCGGTCTCCGGCGCATGTGTCCGCGGTGCCGGGAACTGCCGGTCCTGCGGCACGGCATGGAGGGTGCCGGGCGGATCTCCGGGGATGGCCGCGGTGCGGCGCGGCAAGGGTCCGGACGGGGCCGGAAGCGGTCCTGTCGCCCCGCGGCGGCGGGGGAGTCGTCGCGGCGGTGGGTTTCACCATCCACAGGGGTGGTTTCCATGTTGGGAACGGGCGCTATATTATTGTGAGAATCGGTAGTGGACAGTTCGGGAACGATGTGTTGATATCCCGGTCCATGGACGCAGCCGGAGTCGCGGTGTACGCTTGCGGCTGGTAGTGTTTCACCTGCGAGGCCTCGCGGAGGCCTCTTAGTCAAGAGGAGAGCCTCGAGAGATGACAGAGAAGAAGAGAGCGTTTCTGCCCATCGCGGCGCTCGCGGCGGTAGCCCTTGCGGTGTCCGCCTGCGGCGGTGGTGGTGGCACCACCTCCGGAGGGACCGATCCCGTGGATCCGACGCCGCTACCGTCGGCGTGCCCCGGAACGGACGCGACCTCGCACGCGGCGTGCGTGGCCGAGAAGAAGATGGCCATGGACGAGGCCAAGAAGGCTCTGGACGCGGCGAAGGCCGACCAGAACTCCACCCAGGCGCAGCTTGCGGCCGCCCAGAAGGCGTATGACGACGCCGTGGAGGCACATGCCGCCGCGGTCACGGCCAGCAGCACGTACGCTGCCATGCAGCCGCCGACGTACGACCTCAAGGCGATGGTGGCGGCGATCGGGGAGCCGGGGACCCTGCCACTCACGGTTGACAACACCACCAACAACGAAGTCGATGGCGGCATGGTGACGGACGAGGACGCCGACGGTAACAACACCTACGCGAAGGCGACCTGGCCGGTGGGGAACATCACGGGCTTTGCGGAAAGCGTCTGGGAGAAGTCGGCCGCCAAGGTGACTGACTCGGTTGTCGTCTACACGAACATCGAGAAGGCGAGAGTGGCCAAGTACAACACGTACTATGCCACCAGCGACAGCAGTTCACGCGCTGGTGACGCCCCGGCGGCTCCCACCGGGTGGGCCTACAGGACGTGGGCGGGTGTGGTCTCGGTCGCCGCAGGGCAGACCAACAACGAGGACGACGCGAACAAGCCGACCGTGATCACCCTGGCGACAAGCGTCACCGACGACACGCGTTCGCTGTTTGATCTCCCCCACGGCCTGACCCGCAAGAACCAGACCAACAATTTCGTGGACGATGCCGACACCACGGACGTCAACGAGAGTCAGCCGAAGATAAAGGGCACGTTCGACGGTGTGGCCGGCACCTTCGCTTGTGCCTCGGGTTGCAGCCTCGCGTCCGGTGCGGACGGCAAGCTGAGCACATTTGGAGGCACCTGGACGTTCACGGCGGACTCGAAGGATGCGACGGTGGCTGGCGCCCTGGAGGACGCCGACTATCTCGACTTCGGCTACTGGGTCCAGACGGACGAGTCCGGTGACGGCACGGTTTACATGGTGGACACCTTCATTCGGGGTCAGACTCCTTCGAGCGCGAGCGCCGTTAATGTTACCGCTCTAGAAGGTTCTGCCACCTACAAGGGCGGCGCAGCGGGGCTCTACACCAAGCGTGCGTTCGCTGCCGGGGGTGACGGCGCGGTCATGGCTGCGGGTCGCTTCACCGCGGACGCCGAGCTCGTGGCGAACTTTGCCGGGGATGATGTCGCCGTAAACCTGCGTAACTCGATCACCGGCACGATCAAGAACTTCATGGACGGCGGCGAGGTGATTGATGCTGCGTGGAGCTTGAAGCTTGATAAGGCTACCATCTCAAACGCCGGCGCGATTGCGGGCACGGGTTGGAGCGGCACGTTCTACGGTGCGGTCGCTATCGATGCCGACGACCAAACCATCGGGAATCAGTCCATGCTTCCGTCCGGGGTCGCGGGTGAGTTCACCGGCGGGTTCAACAACGGTGACGTGATCGGTTCGTTCGGCGCGACGAAAAACTAGCGCTTTCTGGCAATTGCCAGACCCCAAGGGGGCCGGGCTTACCGTAAAGGTGTCCCGGCCTCCTTACTTTGTATTCAAGATATTGGCGAACGTTTTTGCACTACGTGTTTGACCTGCAGGCCTATTCAAAAGTCGTCGACGCTTTGCCGTGTAAAGCACTGTGCTGCGGTGGGCGCACCCCACTTGTGGCGCCCATGAGGCGCCAGAGAAGACGAGTTGTTTGTTGCCTTGGCAACCACCGTGCAGCGTCGATCTGGCCGATTGTCTATCTCTGGCGAAGAACGGTTTGGTAGGCGTTGTCGGCTGCAAGGGCGGGCCGTCAGGCGGCTTGGGGCCTCGGAGCGCCCCAGTTGACCCGCAAGGTTCCTTCCTGGTCCTTCCGGAGGATGCCGAACCTGCCGAGCTGGCGCAGCCAGCGCGCGGCGTTGCGGTTGAAGCAGGGCCTCGTAGTTTTCGGTGCCGACGTGATACGGCTTGGCATCGCGCAGCATGACGTAGATGGCCCTACCATGAAGCTGGCGGCGCTTTTCTGACGAAGGTCGGGAGCGCATCGGCGGCGAGGGGGCGTCGCGGGTGGACGGGCATGGCGGGATTCCGCGTCCGGTGCGGCCGTCCCCAGGGGTGGCTTCCATGTTGGGAACGGGCGCTATATTATTGTGAGAATCGGTAGTGGACAGTTCGGGAACGATGTGTTGATATCCCGGTCCATGGACGCAGCCGGAGTCGCGGTGTACGCTGCGGCTGGTAGTGTTTCACCTGCGAGGCCTCGCGGAGGCCTCTTAGTCAAGAGGAGAGCCTCGAGAGATGACAGAGAAGAAGAGAGCGTTTCTGCCCATCGCGGCGCTCGCGGCGGTAGCCCTTGCGGTGTCCGCCTGCGGCGGTGGTGGTGGCACCACCTCCGGAGGGACCGATCCCGTGGATCCGACGCCGCTACCGTCGGCGTGCCCCGGAACGGACGCGACCTCGCACGCGGCGTGCGTGGCCGAGAAGAAGATGGCCATGGACGAGGCCAAGAAGGCTCTGGACGCGGCGAAGGCCGACCAGAACTCCACCCAGGCGCAGCTTGCGGCCGCCCAGAAGGCGTATGACGACGCCGTGGAGGCACATGCCGCCGCGGTCACGGCCAGCAGCACGTACGCTGCCATGCAGCCGCCGACGTACGACCTCAAGGCGATGGTGGCGGCGATCGGGGAGCCGGGGACCCTGCCACTCACGGTTGACAACACCACCAACAACGAAGTCGATGGCGGCATGGTGACGGACGAGGACGCCGACGGTAACAACACCTACGCGAAGGCGACCTGGCCGGTGGGGAACATCACGGGCTTTGCGGAAAGCGTCTGGGAGAAGTCGGCCGCCAAGGTGACTGACTCGGTTGTCGTCTACACGAACATCGAGAAGGCGAGAGTGGCCAAGTACAACACGTACTATGCCACCAGCGGCAGCAGTTCACGCGCTGGTGACGCCCCGGCGGCTCCCACCGGGTGGGCCTACAGGACGTGGGCGGGTGTGGTCTCGGTCGCCGCAGGGCAGACCAACAACGAGGACGACGCGAACAAGCCGACCGTGATCACCCTGGCGACAAGCGTCACCGACGACACGCGTTCGCTGTTTGATCTCCCCCACGGCCTGACCCGCAAGAACCAGACCAACAATTTCGTGGACGATGCCGACACCACGGACGTCAACGAGAGTCAGCCGAAGATAAAGGGCACGTTCGACGGTGTGGCCGGCACCTTCGCTTGTGCCTCGGGTTGCAGCCTCGCGTCCGGTGCGGACGGCAAGCTGAGCACATTTGGAGGCACCTGGACGTTCACGGCGGACTCGAAGGATGCGACGGTGGCTGGCGCCCTGGAGGACGCCGACTATCTCGACTTCGGCTACTGGGTCCAGACGGACGAGTCCGGTGACGGCACGGTTTACATGGTGGACACCTTCATTCGGGGTCAGACTCCTTCGAGCGCGAGCGCCGTTAATGTTACCGCTCTAGAAGGTTCTGCCACCTACAAGGGCGGCGCAGCGGGGCTCTACACCAAGCGTGCGTTCGCTGCCGGGGGTGACGGCGCGGTCATGGCTGCGGGTCGCTTCACCGCGGACGCCGAGCTCGTGGCGAACTTTGCCGGGGATGATGTCGCCGTAAACCTGCGTAACTCGATCACCGGCACGATCAAGAACTTCATGGACGGCGGCGAGGTGATTGATGCTGCGTGGAGCTTGAAGCTTGATAAGGCTACCATCTCAAACGCCGGCGCGATTGCGGGCACGGGTTGGAGCGGCACGTTCTACGGTGCGGTCGCTATCGATGCCGACGACCAAACCATCGGGAATCAGTCCATGCTTCCGTCCGGGGTCGCGGGTGAGTTCACCGGCGGGTTCAACAACGGTGACGTGATCGGTTCGTTCGGCGCGACGAAAAACTAGCGCTTTCTGGCAATTGCCAGACCCCAAGGGGGCCGGGCTTACCGTAAAGGTGTCCCGGCCTCCTTACTTTAGTCTTGCTCATTGGAGAACCGGTTAAATGAGAGAAAAAGCGTTTCTGCCCATCGCGGCGCTCGCGGCGGTAGCCCTTGCGGTGTCCGCCTGCGGCGGTGGTGGTGGCACCACCTCCGGAGGGACCGATCCCGTGGATCCGACGCCGCTACCGTCGGCGTGCCCCGGAACGGACGCGACCTCGCACGCGGCGTGCGTGGCCGAGAAGAAGATGGCCATGGACGAGGCCAAGAAGGCTCTGGACGCGGCGAAGGCCGACCAGAACTCCACCCAGGCGCAGCTTGCGGCCGCCCAGAAGGCGTATGACGACGCCGTGGAGGCACATGCCGCCGCGGTCACGGCCAGCAGCACGTACGCTGCCATGCAGCCGCCGACGTACGACCTCAAGGCGATGGTGGCGGCGATCGGGGAGCCGGGGACCCTGCCACTCACGGTTGACAACACCACCAACAACGAAGTCGATGGCGGCATGGTGACGGACGAGGACGCCGACGGTAACAACACCTACGCGAAGGCGACCTGGCCGGTGGGGAACATCACGGGCTTTGCGGAAAGCGTCTGGGAGAAGTCGGCCGCCAAGGTGACTGACTCGGTTGTCGTCTACACGAACATCGAGAAGGCGAGAGTGGCCAAGTACAACACGTACTATGCCACCAGCGACAGCAGTTCACGCGCTGGTGACGCCCCGGCGGCTCCCACCGGGTGGGCCTACAGGACGTGGGCGGGTGTGGTCTCGGTCGCCGCAGGGCAGACCAACAACGAGGACGACGCGAACAAGCCGACCGTGATCACCCTGGCGACAAGCGTCACCGACGACACGCGTTCGCTGTTTGATCTCCCCCACGGCCTGACCCGCAAGAACCAGACCAACAATTTCGTGGACGATGCCGACACCACGGACGTCAACGAGAGTCAGCCGAAGATAAAGGGCACGTTCGACGGTGTGGCCGGCACCTTCGCTTGTGCCTCGGGTTGCAGCCTCGCGTCCGGTGCGGACGGCAAGCTGAGCACATTTGGAGGCACCTGGACGTTCACGGCGGACTCGAAGGATGCGACGGTGGCTGGCGCCCTGGAGGACGCCGACTATCTCGACTTCGGCTACTGGGTCCAGACGGACGAGTCCGGTGACGGCACGGTTTACATGGTGGACACCTTCATTCGGGGCCAACAACCGTATGGAACCACTAGTACCTTGGAAGGTTCCGCGACGTACAAGGGTGGCGCAGCGGGGCTCTACACCAAGCGTGCGTTTGCCGCCGGGGGCGATGGTGCGGTCATGGCTGCGGGTCGCTTCACCGCGGACGCCGAGCTCGTGGCGAACTTTAGCGGGGCTGATGTCGCCGCAAGCAAACATGGCTCGATCACAGGTACGATCAAGAATTTCATGGATGGTGACGAAGTGATCGACGCTGCGTGGAGCCTCGAGCTGTTGAGGGGAACGGCAGATGCTGATGACTTCACTGTTGGTATTCAGAACATCACCGCTGACACTGGTGTGTTCTCCGGGACCACTAGGGGTGGCTCCTGGAGCGGCAGGTTCTACGGCGACAGTTCATTCGATGCCAATGGCAATATTCCGCTCCCGTCCGGTGTGGCCGGCGAGTTCACCGGCGGCTTCAACAACGGCAGCGTGATCGGCTCATTCGGGGCGACGAAGATGGGGGACTGACAGCCTGTTCGGAGGGACGGGATTGTTCCGCAGATAGGCGGCGTCTGCGTCTGTGCGTTTTGATGGAATGGAAATCGAAAGCGCCCCTCCCTCTTTCCGATCATCCGGTGCCATGCAAGGAGTGACGATGCCGATGGTTCCGCTCTTCCGCCTGATCGCCCTTTGCACCTGCTTCTTGCTTGCCGCCCCGTCCTGGGGCGAGGAGAGCGAACCTGCGCTGCCGGAAAGCCAAGACAGTGCCGGCGTCGGGAGCATCGACGAGGCTCGCGCGCTGATCGACGCCGGGCGGTTTGCGGACGCGCTGGCGGTGCTGGTGCCGCTGCTTGAGAATGGCGGCATGGAGGCAAACACCCTGTTCCTTTACGGCGTGGCGGCGCGTGGGGCATCGCAGGGACCGGGCCTTGAGGAGGAGACGCGCGAAGCGCTTCTGGACGAGGCGATTGCCGCCTTCCACGCCATGCTGGTGGAAGCGCCGGGTCTTGTGCGGGTCCGGCTGGAACTCGCGCGGGCGTTCTTCCTCAAGGGCGAGGACGAACTGGCGCGTCATCACTTCGAGGCGGTGCTGGCCGGAGACGTGCCGGAAACGGTGGCGGACAATGTCCGGCGTTTCCTGGACGAGATCCGGTCGCGCGGTCGGTGGAGTTTCAACCTGGGCATGGCGCTTGCGCCGGACAGCAACATCGGGGGCACCTCGGACGAGCGGACGATCTATATCTTCAACCTTCCCTTCCAGCGGGATGCGGAGGAGCTGACCACGTCGGGACTGGGTGCCTCGGTGTGGGGCGGCGCCGAATATCAGGTTGCGATCGGGGAGAATCTCCGGCTTCGTGCCGGCGCGGAGGCGGCGCGCCGGGAGTACGAGGGCTCGCGGTTCGACCAGTTCTTTCTTGCGGGCCACGTGGGTCCACGCTGGCTCCTGGAGGATGGGACGGAGGCGAGCGCCTTGGCGAGCGTGCGCCAGCGCTGGCTGGGAACGGTTCCGGATCACCGCGACATGGGAGTGAGGTTCGAGGCTGGGCACCGTGTGAGTCCGCGAGTGACGATGTCGGGCCAGGCGTCGTGGCACGACCGGCGCTACCGGACGCGGAGCCATCTTGACGGTCCTGTTCTGGATGTATCGCTGCGGGGCAGCTGGACTGTCACGGCGACAGTTCGTGCGGATCTTTCAGGAGGCTATGAAAGTGCCCGGCCGAAACTCGAGCGCGAGCGGAACAGTAGCCGCTGGCTTGGAGCGGGGGTATTGGTGAGCCTGCCATTGGGTTTCACAGTGGGCGGCAGCGGCGAGTTCCGGTGGACGGACTACGAAGGCAACTGGTTTCCGTTCATCTCCGACGGGTCGTCCCGGGAGGACCGGACCCGCAGCCTGCGCGCCTCTGTGCACAACCGGGCCTTCACTGTGTACGGCTTCAGCCCGGAGATGGTGGTGGTAAACGAGAAGCGGGAGAGCACGGCGCAGCTTCACGGCTACGACCGCACTCGGGGCGAGCTGCGCTTCGTGCGCCAGTTCTGACGGATCCGGTTCGGGTCTCTCGATCGCCTGGGCTGCCCGGCTCACAGGAGGGGAGGACGACCTCGGGCCGCAGGTCAGCGGCGCGCTGGTCCGCGCGGCGGGGTCCTTGTCCCAATCCTCAGCGGACGGAAAACGGGCGAACGAGCGACGAGGTTTTGGTCCGCACGGTTCGCGACACCCGCCGCCATGCGCCTTCAGCCGCGCCGCGCCAGCCACAACCACGCAATCCAGACCGGCAGGCTCAAGACGGCCGCCGAGACCGCGATCGCGGCGGGGCCCAGCAACCCCATCGCGACCGACGCGGCGACGGTGACCGCGCCCAGCCCGGTCCCCGCCGGCCACGCGCCCAACGACAGGGAAGGCTGCTCGCGGGGCGATCGGACCGGAACTCAAGTCACCCGGTCGGCAGGTCGTGGATGCGAACGACGATCCGGGGAGGCGGTGGACATCGGTAACCGGCCGGCTGCGGCGAGCGTGTCCGGACATCGGGTTCGGGGATCCGGCGCCGCACGGGTTCGTTTGCGGCAGCGCGTCCCGGACCGGCATCCGGCCTTGGCCTGAGAACGAGTCCGGCGGCGAAATCGAGGATGCCGTCTCCGCAATGATCCGGTCCGGGCGCTGCGTCGATGGCTTTCCGGCGGAACGTCGTCGATTTTCCGGGGAAACGCCCCGCGCGAAGCTCCATGCCTGGCTCGCGGCGGCGAAGGAGCCGACTGTCACGGGAACTGCCGTCCGCGCCGGCGGTCTTGATGTCCATGGAGATCTCGCGGCACGATCCTTGAGATTGGCTCGAGACGTTGTCCGGCCGGCAATCCCGGACGTGTCCCTGAGTCTGCGCCGGTCTACGTGTTGGCGACGGTCAGGGAGTGCACTTGGTTGCTGACGTGCGGAGTGAGTGAGGGGCGTCTTGCCATGAGTGCACCGGGGAGGTTACTGGCAGTCCAGGCTTCGAAGGCGGACGAGTGCTGCGGGAGTTGCAAGCGCATGACGACTCATGACCAGGCAGGAGAACCATGACGGCTCGCTGGGTAAGTCCTGGCGACACGGCACCCGATGCGCTCGCCCGGGTGCAGGGGAGCCTCACCGTGGACATGATCATGACGCCGCCGGCGGATCTGCAGACATGCCGGCGTGACGAGATCGCCGGTGACGTCGCGGACCGGAACACGAAGAAGTTCAGCTATCTGCCGGTCATGGACGGGAAGGAACGCATCCTGGGTCTCTACGAGGCGGCGCGATGGTTCACCAAGAAAGCCCCTCGACAGGCGATCGGTGACGATTTCCAAGTCTTCTCCGAGGATATCGTGATCGGCGCGGACGCAAGCATTGTCGACTTCGTCAGGAGGGCCGACGAGCGGCCTACCCGGCTTGTCGTCTCGGGCGATCAGGTCGCCGGTCTGGTGAGCCTGTCGGACCTGCAACAGCTTCCGGTTCGCGCCGCATTGTTCACCCTGATCACCCGTCTGGAAATGACGATGGCTGACCGGATTGAGCAGGAATGGGATACCGACAATGGCGCAGGCTGGCTCGAAGCGCTTGGCGAAGACCGGCGCAGGAAAATCGAGAAGGCGATCGACGGGGCCAGGGCGGCGGATGGCTTCGTCAGCGAGATCGCGTTCAGCCAACTGGCGGACAAGGCCACAATCATGCGAAAGAATCGGCTGATTGCCGGAAGCGCGACCAGCCTGAAACATGATTTCAACGCAATCGTCGAGTTGCGCGATTACATTGCCCATGCCAGTCACTATGCCGAAACCCCGAGAATGGCTCGCAAGGTGTGCTCGACAGTGAGAACAATTCTCCGGATCCAGAAAGAGTTGTCCCTAGCGACAGCGACCGAGCAATCCGCTCCCGCGATCGAAGGCGGGCATGCCTGAAAACGTATACGCGTGCCCTGCTTCCGGTGTAGCGAGCTGCGAGTTCTCCGTCCTGCAGACTCTCCGGCAGGTGATGACAGGGGACTACCAGATCGCGGCCCCCATGCCTCCGCAAGACGTGCTGTCCGGCCCCGGCAAGCAACTCGCCTTCGTCGGTCCGGTTTCCCGTACGCGACAAGGCTGAATTCCAACCCACGAACGGAGGGCCACGTCCCGGCGCAATTGCCACCTGCCGGGTGGCGCCACTCCGCCGTCGGAGAGCAAAGGGCGGCCAATTGCCTCGGCGAAGGAGCGGTAGTCATTGAATGGCCCGTGCAGCATGTCCGTGGTCATGGGGGCGGTCGGGCTCGCGTCCGACATCCCGGAGGCGGTCGCGGTCAACGGGGGCGCTTCCTGGACGGGATCCGGAACCGGCAACGCCGGAGCTTCGACCCGGGCTTCGGGTCTGGCGCCGGACAGCAACGTCGGCGCCGCCTCCGGAGACAGCACCCCGTTGCCGACACGCCCCTGGGAGGTGGATCACCTCTCCGGCCCGGGGCGCACTCTCCGGTCTCCAGGACCGCTCGACCTTCAGCGTCGGGGATCGTCTCCGCGACGGCGAGCCTTGCATCACCTCCCGGACCGGGGCCTCGAGTTGAGGCGTGTCGCCGTCGAGATGCGACTCGACGAGCGAGCGGTGATCCCGCACGAACGTTCAGGTGCAGTCGCCGGGAACCCCCGTGATCGTCGCAGCGGATACCGTGCATCGGGTCAGGCGCCGCATACCGGCGTGCGATTTCCTTTCTGCGCACCTCCTCGTCGGGCCGCAGATGACGCCGACAGTCGCCTCGGACGACGGTCTCGCAGAACCGGTGTCCGCCGAGGTCTGCGGGATCGCCCGTTCCCGCCGGCGGGTCGAGGATGAGCGTGTTGAACCGGCTCTCCTTGCCGACGAGGTGGACACCGGCAACAATCATGCGGCGCCCGGCTCGCCGTCGTCATGCCGGCACAATCGGTCTCCGCGTACCAGCCGTTCCCTGCCTGCCCGCAACCTCGAATCGAGGCGCTGTCGATGGCCCGACCGAATCACGTTCCCGCCGATTGGCCGGGAAGTGATTTACGCCTTTCGGCGAACGGTGGTCTCCGTTCCTGACCATGCGAGGCCGGCTCACTGCGGCACGACGCAGGCGGCCGGCGGTCGCTGTTCGTCTCCGGCGCGGCGGCGCAAATGCCCCTTCGGCTTCCTCTTCGACGGCAAGAAGCGGGAGGCGAAGAGTTGATGCCGGCGGCATGTCGAGCCGGCCAACCGGCACCGCTTCAACAGGCGGCCCTGCGGGAACCCGGCCCCTCGACCGTCGGACCCGCAGATGCGACAGACACCCGTTTCCACCGAAGCCGGCGAACATCGACTCTCCGCCTCGACAGCGCGCAGCTTCATGGTCGCGTCCATCGCCCGTGCGTCCTCCCATATGTCGTCGGTCAGCATGAACTTGTTGCTGTTCGTGTGCGGGACGAACCCGCTCCGCTCCCATACAGGGAATCAACGCCGCGCGTGCCACGCGGTAATGCTTGTCCGACAGAACGCCCGCCAGCGTATCGAATCCATCGAGATCCCTTATCGCGGACAACTGCCGGGACGTGTTGCTCGGATGCAGGCGCCGTCCCTTGATCTGAAACCGCATGCCGCCGCTGGCCGGGTATCCCTTTTTGCGAATTCGGCGCCCCTTGCCAATCGAGAGCATCGCAAAACAGGAACTCGGCGAGGTTCGCCGTCGGATTGTTTTCGTTCCGGGCAACGCCGCGCCGCCGGATCTCTTCCATGATCCCGGCACGCAATCCCGGGAGGCGCCGCAGCGTCATCGTCGACAGGTCGCTCATGGCAGCCCCACAGCCTTCCCGCTCGTCGGAAGCATGCCTCCACCGACTTGCGTAGGCAGTGTTCTACCGCCTCGCAGGTTTCCGTATCCCGGTTCCGGGAATCGGGACCGGCAGTCGTGCATGCCGAAAGCGGCCGGTCCGGATGCGGCGGGTAAGCGCCAGGATCCGGCGCATGCCCCCCTGTTCTGCCCGCTCCATCAATCGTAGGCGCCGCCCCGTGGCGCCAGCCGGTAGCAGTAGACCGTCAGACGATCAACGTCCGGCCGGTACACGAGCCGGAAGTCGCCCAGCCTGTACCGCCAGTATCCTTGCATGTCGCCTGTCAGGCGCTTGATCGTGTTTCCGCGTGGCGTCATCGGATCCTCGCAGATTTCCACGATCGCGTTCGCCACCCGCTCGAACAGGCTTGGCTGGCGCCAGACATTCTTCCGGAACCCCGACAACGCAGCAAACCGCCACCTCCCATCGCCGCTGCTCTCCGACAATTCGGGATTGCCGCCGCCAAGCACCTCGCCGACCGACTCGATCGCGTGGGCCTCCACCATATCCTCTTCAGCCTGCGATGCCGCGATAGCCGCCGCTTCGTCCGGAAACCCGGTGCCTGGCGACGGCAGCGCCCTGAACACGATGCCGTCCATGCGACATTCCGGCGCCAGGGCGAGAAGATCGCCTTCCGGCATTCCGAGCAGCCGGCCGCGCAACGCCTGTCCGAACGGGATCAGGGCGTAGTCGCCCGCACCCATAACGTGGAAGCAATGCAGGACCTGTGCACCCAATCCCGACACTTCCTCCCAATCGACGAGACTGCGGTACGCGTCGACCGCGGTGAGGTCGATGATCCGCTCGATGGACCGTTCCACGACGTAGCTGCTCAGAACCTCCGTGAGCACGCCATCGTCGCGCCAAAGCTGCGCCACCCTGGAGGCAAGGGGGCAACTGTACAGCTGAATCGGCTCGAACGGCCGCAGGACGCCGTAGAGCCCGGAAAGCAGAAGCAGGTGATGCGGCGAGGCCCGGAGCACGGCCGCCCTGTCCGGTCCCAGCCCGAGGAAGAAGCGCCCTTCGTAGCGCTCCACGGCGGGCCGGTAGCGCGCCCGGCAATCGCCGCCGAAGTCGGGACCCCGGACCAGCCGGCGGTTGTATTCCAGTTCCGGCAGCGCCACGCCCTGCCATGTCACGTCCGCGGTCTCCGCCGACAGCCGGCGGACCCGTTCGCGTCGCCAAAGCAGCTTCCTGGCGAGACGCGGCGTCAATTCCGAGGCGATGGCCTCATCCGCCTCGTATTCGTCGTGTCCCCCGCCCGCCTTGGTCAGCGAACAAATCGAGACAAAAAGCACCTTGCTCGACGGCCTGTACTGCATGACCGGATCCTCATACTCGCTTCCGAGGCCCGCGACAACTGCCGCACGTCGGGCGGACTGCGCTTCGGTGAGGCTATTCCGAGAGGGCCGTCCCGCGGGCCTCGCCGGCGGAACGTGATCGCGCAGCTTCACTCCAGGGTCGCTGCATTGGTGACACCAGGCGGCTGCCTTGGATGGCACTGGGAGGCTTGGATGAGAACCGGCAGTCACTCGCATGGCGGGCTGGTATGGCCTTGATAGCTTTCCCGAGCCGGGTGAGGCTTTGCATCCCTGCCTTCCCGGTCAGGCAGCGTACGCCCGCCCCTGATGCTATCGGCCAGGGCTCAAACGGAGACGCTGATGACGAACGACGCGCTTCGGGACGAATTCTTCAAGCTGCGCGACCAGGCGATCTGGCTGCGGCAGACGATCAACACGTTCAACGACCTGTTCGCCTCCGGCCCCGAGACCGAACGGATTCTGAAGGACTCGGCCGTCGTGTTCTTCGACGACCTCTACATGATGATGCACGAATACACGATTCTTCTGATCTGCCGCTTGACTGGTCCGGCCGAGTCGTTCCCCAACGCCAACCTCTCCACCCAGCGGTTCACCGAATTGATGCGGGACAGCGACCGCCTCACGCCTGACATCGAGCGTCTCAATACAAGTCTCCGGGAGCATGGTGAGTCCCTGAAGCCCGCACGGGACAAGATCATCGCGCACAGCGACCTGGAGGTGCATATCAATTCGACTGCGCTCGGCGCCCAGAGCGAAGAGGCGTTGACGCAGTTTCTGGAAGACCTGCAAGCGTACTTCGACGCTGTCGGCAACGCTGTCGGCGTCGGGCCGTCGGACTTTCGGCACACACCGGCACCCGGCGACGTCATCGACCTGGTCAGGAAGCTGGAGAGAGCGAACGCCGCCGCACGCAGGTAATTTCGACGACGTCCGCTGCCAGATTCTTCACGACTCGAATGCAGGGACGCTTAATGGTGCAGCCAGACACCGCTGCCCGACAGCGGTCTCCACGGTGGCCTCGAACGAGGTGCGCTTGACCGAGTCTCCGTCACCACGGCGGTTCCGCCAAGAATGCAGGAGTGACCATGTTCTTCAGGTACAAGTCCGGCCTGCCCGCTGACGCGCCGGAGCCCAGACCGGTCTACGCCCGTGTGGACCAGACTGAGCCGATTGACGACACCGGGGAGGCACCCTCGCTGGTCCTGCTCGACTGTATCGACGCGGAGTGGCTCGACGACAACAGGGGTCGTGCCGACCATCTGTCGGATCCTGGCTTCGAAGAGGCGGATCGGTGGATTTCCATCATCGCAATCCCGTCCGACTGCCTCGGTGGCGCAAGGGACGTCGGCGAGCTCGATGAATGGTACCACCTCGAACTTCGCGATCCGAACAAGGGCGCCGTCGCCGAGCAGTTTCACAACCTGTTCCAGGATCCGAGCGAACGCGGCGTCGGCCATGTGCGGCCGGTGAACTCCGACGAGAGCGAGATGCTCAGCGAGCTGGCGGGATGGCGGGGCATCGAAGAAACCCCTAAATCCCGCATCGAAGAAATCCTGAACCGGATTGCACCTGTCGATGCGGTTGCCATCTATGACGTCGGCCAGGGCGCGGCGACCGCATTGCTTTCGCACGGCGTGCCGGTTCTCTACTTCGATCTCGGCGGATCGGCGGTCGGCAACTGGCGCAGCTTCCCCGAACCATTGTGTCAGTTCTGCATGACAGCCCGACCGCCAATTGTGCTGTCGCACTGGGATTGGGATCACTGGTCATCGGCGTTGCGCGACCGGCGAGCGTTGAAGCTACCGTGGATCCTGCCGATTCAGGATGAGGCCGGCGCCCTTGGAGCTGTACATTCCCGGTTTCTCGCCACGCTCAGGGCGAGCGGCGCAGACATCTATTGGTGGTCAAGCAAGGTTCGGGCCATCGCTTCACCGCAGACAGGCATCACACTCTTTCGGCCTCTCGGGAAGACGAAGAATCGGAACGACAGCGGGCTCGTCCTCTCAGTCGTGCGGAACGATCGAAAGGTCTTGTTGCCTGGAGATGCTTCCCGAGACCTTTGGCTATGCAATGGTCATCTCGACTATCTCATGGTCCCGCACCACGGCGGAAGAATCGATCTCGCAGGGATTCCCTTTCCAGCCAACAGGCAGCGGAGCCATCTGGTCTACTCATACGGGGTCGGCAACTCCTATCTCCACCCACTCCCCAGAACTGTCCGAACGCTACGCCGATCATGGAAGAAGAGTGCGCACACTGCACTTCGGGACAGCAGTGGCCTGGGTCATGTCGGCATCGATCTTGCGGGAAGAAACCGGCCAATGAAACTGCCTCCTTGCGGAAACTGCCTGTGCCAGCTCGGAATCCGACAATGGATCTGAGGGCACGCCCGATCTTGTGCATGTCGCCGGCATTTCGCTCGACCGGCTCTCTCCGCTTCGCCTCGATCCGGGTTTCCAGTTCACGCCGGACGGCCGTTGCCTCGCGCGGGCCGGACGGGTTCATCGCTCGTTCCGGTTCGGCGTGTATGGCCTGGCGGCCTCGATTCACATGTATCTGTCTCTCCAGGCGAAGTCGAGGAGCGTGAACGCCTGGACGGCCCCGCAACAGATGTACGCGCCCGCGCTGCAGCGCACTGTTTCGAGTTCGGGCGGGAACATCCCAGGATTGTGCGCGAGCGCCGCCACCGCCGGGGTCAGCGTCCTGCTGCCGGCCGGGTTCACCGTGGGCGCCGACGCCAACCTGACCTGGACCGGCTACAGGACCGGGTGGTGGCCGTACGTGGAAGACGGCTCCGCGCGCAAGGATCGCACCCTGCGGCTGCAGCTCTCGGCGTTCAACCGCGTCTGGACGGTCGAGCGGTTCAGCCCCCAGTTCTCGGTCGCCCACGAGATCCGGGACACCAACGCCCCGCTCTACGGCTTCCGGAGAACCTCCGGCGAGATGCGCTTTGTGCGACGGTTCTGATCGAAGGGCGCCCCGCGACGGGCCCCGCCAGGGACTTCGCCGGCGCGGCCGGGCCAGTCTCGATCGGAGATGCAGGCTCGCTCACCGGCTCGGGAGGCTTCCCGGCGTCGACGGCCGGCAAGACCCCGGAAGGGCTTGCGGCCGCTTCATCGCCCTCGAAGGCTTGGGCGTGACCTGGCGGACGCCGGAGAACCTGCGCTTCGCGGTGCAGGTCGACGCCCGTTCCCTCGGCACACGCTGCGGCTCAACGAGCGCCTGGTGCTCGCCGCGGTCACCGGGGACGACAGCGCCCCCGACGTCGGCTTGCGCCGGGACGTCAGGGCCCGGCACGCAATGCACCGGAGTATCGGGGCGCCGATGCCGCCCGCCGCGTCCGCTTGCGGGGACCAGCGCGCCGCACGGACTGTCTTCCTGGTGCAAGATACTTGCACATTTGGTGTATCTGGCATGCACAATCATCTGGAGGAGCATGAGAGACAGGGGACGTCACGGGGCAATTCCTGCCCGACGCTGCAAGACACCTCTGCTGCACGCCGGTTCGCTGGCCATCGTGCCGGTCCTTGCCGTGCTGGCGCCCTTGCTCTTCCACGCCCCCTCTCCACGCCCAGAACGTCCCGGGCCTGGTGCTCTCGAAGGCGAGCGTGACGGTGCCGGAGGGCGGCACGGCGGCCTATACGGTGAAGCTGGCGACCAAGCCGAGCGGTACCGTCCTGGTGACGGTGGCTCGGAAATCCTCCGGTCAGCAGGATACCGACCTGTCGGTGAAGACCGGGGCGTCCCTCTACTTCTCGCCACAGACCTGGGACACGCCGCTGTACGTGTTCCTGCAGGCGGACGACGACACGGACGCCCTGCACGGAACCGCGGTGTTCGTGCACACCGCGAGCGGCGCCGACTATGGCAGCGTGAGCAAGGAACTGACGGCCACCGAGGCGGACGACGAGGTCGCTCTGGTGCTCTCGAAGACCGAGGTGCGGGTGCCGGAGGGCGCTACGGCGACCTACACGGTGAAGCTGAAGAGCCTGCCGACCGCGTCGGTGACAGTGACGGTGGCGCGGAAGTCCGGCGGCGACACGAACCTGACGGCGGACACGGACTCCGTCGCCGGCGGTGATCAGAGCACGCTGACCTTCACGACGACGGATTGGAACACGGCGCAGACGGTGACGCTGGCGTCGGCGGACGATACGGACGACGACAACGGGCGCGCCGTCTTCACCCATACCGCCAGCGGCGGCCAGTACACCGGGGCGCGCGCGGCGCTGACCGCCATTGAGGCGGAGAACGAGTGCGGGATGACGATCTCGCCGGCGGACGTCCTGAAGGTGCCTGAGGCGAGCGGCTGGGCGTACTACAGGATCAAGCTCAACACCCAGCCGAGCGCCGACGTGACGGTGACGATGGCGAAGACCGGGGACACCAACCTGGCGCACGTCATCGGCACGCCGATGACTTTCACGATGACGAACTGGAACGAATGGCAGACGAGGCCCGTGTCGGCGAGCGCGGACGACGACGACGTGGACGGCACGGCAACGCTCACCCACACGGCCATCGGCGGCGGCTACGTCAACGTGACGGCGGCGCTGACGCCGATGGAGGTGGACAAAGACCGCAAGTTCTTCGGGGTATCCGACAGTCAACAAGCGCATCGCGGTCGTCGAGAGCGCTCTCATCGAGGGCCTCGCTCCGTACCGCAGGGCCCTCGACATCCTGCAGACCATGCCCGGCGTCGATGCCGTCGCCGCGGCCTCGATCCTCGCCGAGACAGGTCCCGACATGAGCGTCTTCGGCTCGGCCCACGCCTTCACCGCCTGGGCCGGCCTGTCGCTCGGCAACAACGAGAGCGCCGGCAAGCGGCGCTCCGGGGGAAGCCGCAAGGGCTCGAAGCACCTGCGGGCCACCCTGGTCGAGGCCGCCCATGCCGCAACCCGCACCAGCCGCTGCCAGTTCCCCGGCTACAAGCGGGCCGTCGTCGCCACCGCCCACAAGATGGCCCGGACCCTCTACGTCATGGTGCGCGACGCCACGCCGTATCGCGGTCCCGGCACCGACTACGAGGCCCTTCCGGTCAACCGAAACGCCGTGCGCTGGCTGCGCCAGCTCGGCAGGTTCGGCATCCCGGGAGGGAGCCCTGCGGGTCAACTGGGACGCCCTGAGGCCCCGGGCCGCCTGACGGTCTCAGCCCTGGAAGCCGGCAACGCCGTCCATGGAGCCAACCGTTCTTCGCCAGGGGTAGACAATCGGACGGATCGCCGCCGCACGGTTGCCAGGGCAACAAGCAAACCGTCTTCTGCAGCGCCTCGAAGGCGCCGCGGGTGGGGTGCGCCCGCCGCAGCACAGTACTTTCACGGCAAGGCAGGAAACGGAAGCAAACGAATTCGCGAATGATCTGCCGATGCCGGTGGAAGCGGTCGTCGAAGCCATCGAGAACGGGACCAGGACAGTCGAAGGGCTTGCAGAGCATTTTGGCGTTTCGGTCGTGACGATGGGAAACCGGCTTGGCATTCCTGCGTGGAAGTGACCCGTTCTGCAGAGAATCCGATGACGATGTTGCGTGAGGAGCGCGAGAAGGGCTGCCTGGACAGGTGTTGCCGAACATGAGGCGGACGCACCCGGCGACATGGAAAAGCCGGGACGCGACTATCGGGTGCCCCGTTCCGCACACCCCTTCGACAGGTACTTGCGCGAGACGTGAATGTACGCTTGAGTCGGGCGAAGAAGCCTTCCATCGCGACGACCACGGTATCCATGGTGCACCCTGGAACACATTCACTGCGCTCGCCCGCATGTGATCGAAAGGGCGGGACTGCGGGCGGCAGGTTCGGCATGCACCCGTCCTCGAGACGGAACGTGACCCCGCTGTCGCGCATCGCCGCGACCTCGACGCAGGCCCTGTTGACGAGCCCGAGTCCGGCGCCTTGTCGAGAACGTCTCGATCGTCTCCACCTGGACCGGCTACGGGACCGGGTCGCGGCCGTACGTTCGGCGCGGCGCCGCGCGCAAGGACCGCACCCTGCGGCTGCAGCTCTCGGCGCTCAACCGCGCCTCGACGGTCGAGGGGTTCAGCCCCCGGCTCTCGATGGCGCACGAGATCCGGGAGACCAACGCGCAGCTCTACGGCTACGACCGGACTCGGGACGAACTGCGCTTCGTGCGCCAGTTCCGACGGGCGTGCCGTGACGGCTTCCGCCGGGCTTCGCCGACGCGGCCTCGTGTGCGCGCTCGCCCTCTTGGTGCTGCTGCCGGCGGCGGCCGCCGGGGAGCCCCGCGCCGTGCCCCTGCGCCTGGTGAACCTCAACCCGTTCCACCTGCTCTACGGGGTGCCGGCCTCGTGGGGAGCCCGGGTCATGGCGGAGGGCGCGACGGAGGTGGTCGCCTCCCTCGACGTGGCCTCGCACATGCGCGCCGGCCACGCCGGGCAGGAGTGGATCGAGATGGACGGGGAGACGTACCGCCAGGCGCTGTCGCTGCGGCGGGGGCTGGGGGAGGGCTGGGAGTACCTTCTCGAGGTCCCGGCGGTGGCGCATGGCGGGGGCGTCTTCGACGGCTTCATCGAGGGCTGGCACGACGTCTTCGGCCTGCCCCAGGGCGGGCGGGACACGGCGCCGCGCGACCGGCTGTCGCTCGCGTATGCCGACGGCGCGGGCGCCCGCGCAGGAGTCGGCCGCGAGGTCCTCGCCCTGGGGGACGCGAGCCTCGGGGTGGGCTACGCCCTGCCGTCGCCGCCGCTGGCGAACGACGGCATGGCGCTGCGCGCGGTGGTGAAGCTGCCGACCGGGGATCCGGACTCGCTCGCCGGCTCGGGAGGGTTCTCGGCGTCGGCGTGGGCGGAGACCTCGGGCGCGCTGCCGGGGTCCGCCGCCTCGCGCCGCTGGCTCTGGGCGGCGACGCTGGGCGCGCTCGCCGGCGAGGCCCCGGAGGGCCTTGTCGCAGGCGGCCGCTTCATCGCCTTCGCAGGCTTCGGCGTGACCTGGCGGGCGCTGGAGGACCTGCGCTTCACGGTGCAGGCCGACGCCCGCTCCTCGCCCTACGGCGCCTCGGACCTGGCCGCGCTCTCGGACGCGGCGGTCGTCCTCGGCATGGGCGGCACGCTGCGGCTGGGCGAGCGCCTGATGCTCGACGTTGCGGTCACCGAGGACGACGGCGTCCATCGGGCCGCCCCCGACATCGGCCTCCACATCGCCCTGCGGTGGCAGCTGCAGGGCTGAGCCGTACACGGAAACCCGCCGCCCCGCCGTCGAGGGAGGTTCTGCCGCCACCGGTGCGAATGCTACATGGAACTGCCCCCCATCTGCTCCGCCCCATGCCGGGCCGATTCCCGGTGCGCCGGCCGCAGAGCGGGCGGGATCGACTGCGTCGTTTCCGGAAGCCTGTCGAGCCAATCGTTCCGCCGCAGGTGCTCGGCCCGGTCCACTGATTGGGAACGGCACAGCGTCATCAGGGCTGGCTTCACGTCCGGTTGCGGCCGACGGTCTCCGTCTCCGCGGCGAAGCATCGACGCCGCAACGTGCCATGATGATCAGGCGCGCCTTTCGCGGCATGTCCTGTCTCGCCTGGTGCAGACACGGGAAGCGATGCAGCATTGAGACGGGTAGGTACGCCGGACGTTGAGGCTCGCGACCCCACACTTAGCCGACAAGGAAGCAGAAATCGTGCTCGATCGCAGGTGCAGGGGTGGCGCCGCGAAATGCACTGGCCTGGGTGTGACGCACCTCTGACGAGACGTCGCATACCAGATGAACAGCGCGCCCGAACCCTGTCTCAAGCGACTGGCTGAGCGCTTCTCCGATCTTGTCCCTTTCGAGCTTGCGACCGCCTATCCGCACCACAATACGTGCATCGTCAGCCAGAAGCGGCCCCACCCCGGCCCAGGCCTCCGTAAGAAAGGTCCAGTACTTGCCAACCGAATGGTGCCGCCCGTCACCGCCCGAGTAGTCGACAACAGCATCTCCGCCCAGAAACCACAGCCGCAGCCACTGGTCTTCCCTGTAGTTCGTAGTGTCGAGGTAGGGTGGCGATGTGATGACGTCCGTCACCGTTCCGACCAGTTGAGGAAAGGCCCGGCTGGCATTCCTGGCATCCGACAGCGCTATCCGCCCACGCCTCCCAGGCGGAGGTGTCCAGAAGCGGTAATCAGTCATGTGGCGAAGGATTTCAAAGACGTCTCTTGCCGGTGGCCGGCATCCGTTCGCCTTCCACCATTTCACGGAGTAGGTCGGCTTCGTGCTGATGGTCCTCGGCATCCGGTTGCTGAAGCAGTTTGGACTTCGGTGGGATTCGCCGTGGAGCGCTCCGAGACAAAGCGCAGCGATGAAACGATCGGTGCGATCATCGTGCCAGTCGAGGTTGTGTCGCAGGAACTGCACCTGATCGTATGTGGCAGGGTCGAAACACAGGCTGAAGAACTCCTCAAGCCCCCCATCGTCATCTTCATGCCGGAACGAGACGCTCTCCTCTTCCAGTTGGTCCAACCGTCGCCGAACGTCGGATTGGTCCGGTGGATCGCTCTTCGCCCCGGACACGCAGACAGCAACCGGATGGACGTCGCACCCGGCCGCGTCTCGGTCACGGACGAGGCTTGTGAAGACGGTCGTCCCTCGGCCGCAGAACGGATCGAAGACAACGCCTTCGAACTTGGTGGCCGCCAGATGCTTCTCGACGAATGTCTCCGGGAACATCGCGAAGTAGGGGCAGAGGGCATGGAAGCGGTGCCTCATGCCGCCCTCACGCGCTGCATGTAGGTTTCCACACACGCCGCAGCGGCGCCTAGACGGTCGAACGCCTCGACCGTCACGTTGTCACGTTTGACCAGCTCGCCCGCCTCGAGAACCCGCCGCGGCACACGCAACCGGTGCAGCAGATTGCCCACCACTCGAACATCGTCCCGAAACTTGACGTCGGGACGAGCGAACGGGATCACGTGGTACGGAACCATGGCAGTAACGGGCTCCGGGTGGAACCATCGGCTCCGGAACACGTCCGCCACTTGGTTCTTGATAGACTTGTCCTTCCAGTTCCCTCCTGTAGCGACCTGAGCGGCAACAAGCAGGAACCCGGGAAGACCGTCAACGTGCTCGCGCCACGCGAACACGTCCACACCGTCGTCCTGTGGACGTTCGGGTGCCCCTGGCTGCGGCTCGACAGCACCATCCTTCAAAATCTCCCAGATCTGGGAGAGCTTCGGCAGGAACCCGGACCCGTCCGGACGAGGGGACCCGAAGGACCATGCCGGTCCCTGCACCTCAGCGGCGATCGCCGCTGTTGCAAAGTATTGGAAGTGCTGGCGAAAAGAACTCACTTCCGCCGGACACGGATGCACACCAGGATCCTGGAGCAATGGCGAAACAGCTCGCAGATTTGATAACAGGAGCGATACAAGGTAGGCGGTACGCCCCAGATTCAATTGCTGTCCGGTGAACGTTACAGTGTCGCCGCCCGTGTCGAATTCAAACGGATAGGCCTCCTCAAGAACGCGCCATCGAGACCCTATGCGGTTTACCGCCCCATTTGCCACCTCTTCCCGAGTTGTGATCTCGTCATCGACATTCGGGTACTCGTCTTCGCTAGCCTGTTCCAGCACATCGACGATGTCACTACTGAAGGATTGCCCGGTCCGCGACAGAGCGGCCCTCAGTTCCAGGTAGTCGGCCGCGCGGTCGAGGTCAGGTCGAGGCCGCCCGACGAACTCATCGGACGGAAAGTAGATCGGGGGCATCAATCATCGCCCACAGCAGCATCACGCACCTTCTTCTTCATCCGGTCGTGCATCGTCAGGGCTGTTTCCCTGACGTCCTCCGCGATGTTCAAGAGCGAGATGTCCCGTCCGTTGAATCCACGTAGGCTGTTGGAAGCGTCCCGAAGGTTGTCCCGAGCTTTCAGCAATGCCTCGGAGAACCTGCTTTCCGCAGGTTGAATGCTTGCATGGGCGTCGGCGAGTGATCCTTTAACTCGTAATACATTGAGTCCTTCGGCGTTGGTGAGGACTTCACCCAAGTGCTTGATGTCGGGGTTCTGCGACTCTACAACCGGATTGACATCGTCCTCCTTCGAGCCGTACAGCCACCTCAGAACCTCGGTCAGCTGACTCGACCGCTCTTGAGGAATTGGATTGGGTGCCGGATCATAGGTCGCCCATGCCTCACCTAGGCCGAGAAACGCCATGTACTGCCCGCGCGACAACGCCGTGTAGAGGTGGGAAAAGTTGAACTTCGGCGCCATCCGATCGTCGATGCTGAACACGCCTTTCGCCTGCGCCTGCTCAAGAACATAGATTGCATTGACCATGCGCTTGATCGTGGCGTGCTTGTCTCCGATGCGATCGGCAATCTGCGACAGCGACACACCTTCGTCGCGATACCAGTCTGCAGCGAACTTGGCCTTCGCGTAGGAGGTCCACTTCGCGGCGCCGTTGATGTGCTTGAAGCCGACGAACGATCGCGCGTCCGCTCTGTTCTCCACGCGATAGACGGAAACGCGATCTAGGGTGGACCGGTGTTCCTCAGGAAAATCCGGAAGCGAGATTCGTACTCGCTGCGCCTGACTCACACGATCCGCGAGGTCCGGCTCCCGGAAGAGACGAATGGCCGAAAGACGTCGGTTTCCCTCCACGACCGTGAGCCTGCCGTCCTGCAGGACAACAATGAGCGGTTCTATGTCCAGATACCCATTGGTCGCAATGGACTGCAGAAGCTCGCTCAGATCGTCGGAACGATAGAGGCGGGCAATGATGCCCTCGTCCGATGTGTCATCGTCGGCACCTGCCAGACGCGGATTGCTGCTGTCCAACGCAAGCTCATCTACCGCAACGGGGAAAGCCTCCTTCAACGGAAGCCCACCCGGCGTGCTTTCTGCACCGTTCATTACCTGAGATCCCTGGCCATGGCGGCGCCGCCGTTGACGAACTCCACACCGGCATTCGACAGCGCGGTCTCCAGGTCCCTGACCGTCCGGGCCAAGGGCGTCCGATTTTGGTTCTCGAACGCCGCGATGGTCGCCGGCGACACACCCGCCCGGCGCGCCAACTCCAGCTGACTCCAGTCCAAGCCTGCCCGTGCCATGCGGCACTGCTCTGGCGTGATGGGCATGTCGGTCGGGATCCTCAGTACAACGTGGCAAAAACGACAACGTTATAGTAAAACACTAACGTTGTCGGTGCCTACCGTCCAGTGGCGTTGTTGGCGCCGGTGTAGTGGAGCAATGAGCGATGGACAAGCAGGATTTGACGGTGTGGCTGGAGGCGGACGATGTGAAGAGCCGAGAGTTGCGCGCGAAGCTTGCTGGACATGTACATGTTGCCGGACTTGCAGGGGCAGGGGTAGACCCGCTTCCGCGGAGGCGATGAGTCCTTGGTCTGCTTTCACGAGATCAGACGGTGCTACATCGACGGCTCGTACGCGGCGGTGGTGCTGCTTTGTCAGGCTTTCGTCGAGAGGGAACTGGCTGCGCAACTCTACGCAGCGGGCTGGGAGGATGCCAAGAATGCCCCGTTTGAAGAACTGCTGGAAAGGGCTCACCACTGGGGCATGGTGTCGGAACCGGCGCGGCGCTCCTATCGCGAGCTTGCCAGCCTCGGGAACTCGCTTGCGCACTTCCGCTCTCCCATAAAGATGATTGAACGGGTTGTCGACCAGGAAGCCACTGTTCCGGAGCTTCTCGCGGGAGATGCGCGGCGGGCGATTGAAGCAATGGCGAGCATGGTGTGGACAGTGCCATCTGCAGAAGGCATCTGTTCCGAGGTCCGCTCTCCAGACCCGGCCGCCCGAGATGCGGTCGAGCCCGGTGACCTTCGGGAGTGACCCGGCGGCCGGGCTTGAGCATCCCGGTCGTCATCGCGCTTGTCCGGGGTCGCTGAGGATTGCCCGCATGACGTTCCCGGGCGTCGGGGACCGGCTCCGGGAGGGGCGTCCCGACGGGCCGGCCCCGCCGGCGCTGGAGCCGGTTCACCGGGCTTTGTCATCGCTCTCCCACGGCCGGACCTTGCAGAGCCCGGCCTGCCACCCGGGCTGGCCAACTCCGCCGCAAGGCCGCGTCTCATGCTTCCCGCTTCGTGAAGCCCTCGAACAGCCCTTCAAAGCCCCGCCATCCGTACCGGCAGTGACGCCAGGTCCTTGCGCGTCGCCGTCCAGTCCCTCGAGCTTACTGCGGATGGCGCCAGGGCCCGCGACCGGGATCACCGGCGTGACCCAGACCTTGATGCTTTCCATGGCTCCGGTCTCTCCGCCAGGGCAATGACCTCTGCGGCCGCATGGATCAGTCGACCGGCCCGGATCGTTCGTGACGCTGCGCCCGCCGGGCCGGAACGCGGATGAAGCGGGCGACCCCCGAGGAGCGCCGTCCGCCCGGGAAACGGTCGAAGGACACCGGAAGCGAGGCAGGACAGCCTGGCACGACCGCCCGCCTCCGGCCTCCCACGGAGGTGGGCCATCAAACATCTGCCGACAGGCGGCGGCCTCCATCCAGGCGCCTCGAGGAAGCCCTGCCGTTACGGTTGAGCCGGGTTTTCACGAGTGGACGTCCTCGTGCGGCAACAGGCGGCTGTTCCTCCCGGAGATTGCCGATCCCGTGATCGAGGGTGCGGACGATGCGCCCGGGTCCGGACGGCGCCTTGTCGTCGAGGACGGCTGCCAGTGCTGCGGCGAGTGTCCGCCGGCAAGGGCGATCCTCCCCGGCTTCGTCAACAACCAGGCGCACCCTGCAGCCAACGACCTGTTCAGGGGCCTCGCCGGGGACCTGGAGGCCGACAGGGACATCGCTCTGGCGGTTCCGGTGCCCGGCCGGCTGCACGCAGGACGAGGCCGGACCCGGCAACACCTGCGTCAACGAGCCGGACCCGACGACGGACGCCATCGGGAGGCCCGCCTGCGCGCGGTCCTCGCCGCCGCCGACGCCTGCCTCGAGGGCCGGAACCGCTTCGCCGGCAGCCGCAGACGCATCAATGCCGCGGTCGGCGTGATCGAGCGCCGGCCCGGCGCCAAGGACGCGCTATCGCCTGCCGCCTCGCCAACTTCCCGCCGCTGACGTGCACGCCGGGCCGGCTCCGCGAGACCCCCTGGCGGATCGCCACGGCGTGGACATAACCGTCGATGTGCCCGACCCGCCGCAAGGACGCCGGCAAGCCGCGCCCGGTGTCCGGCAGGGACATTCGGCATGCACCCGTCCTCGAGACGGAACGTGACCCCGCTGTCGCGCATCGCCGCGACCTCGACGCAGGCCCTGTTGACGAGCCCGGGTCCGGCGCCTTGTCGAGAACGTCTCGATCGTCTCCACCTGGACCGGCTACGGGACCGGGTCGCGGCCGTACGTTCGGCGCGGCGCCGCGCGCAAGGACCGCACCCTGCGGCTGCAGCTCTCGGCGCTCAACCGCGCCTGGACGGTCGAGGGGTTCAGCCCCCGGCTCTCGATGGCGCACGAGATCCGGGAGACCAACGCGCAGCTCTACGGCTACGACCGGACTCGGGACGAACTGCGCTTCGTGCGCCGGTTCCGACGGGCGTGCCGTGACGGCTTCCGCCGGGCTTCGCCGACGCGGCCTCGTGTGCGCGCTCGCCCTCTTGGTCCTGCTGCCGGCGGCGGCCGCAGAGGAGCCCCGCGCCGTGCCCCTGCGCCTGGTGAACCTCAACCCGTTCCACCTGCTCTACGGGGTGCCGGCCTCGTGGGGAGCCCGGGTCATGGCGGAGGGCGCGACGGAGGTGGTCGCCTCCCTCGACGTGGCCTCGCACATGCGCGCCGGCCACGCCGGGGAGGAGTGGATCGAGATGGATGGGGAGACGTACCGCCAGGCGCTGTCGCTGCGGCGGGGGCTGGGGGAGGGCTGGGAGTACCTTCTCGAGGTCCCGGCGGTGGCGCATGGCGGGGGCGTTTTCGACGGCTTCATCGAGGGCTGGCACGACGTCTTCGGCCTGCCCCAGGGCGGGCGGGACACGGCGCCGCGCGACCGGCTGTCGCTCGCGTATGCCGACGGCGCGGGCGCCCGCGCAGGAGTCGGCCGCGAGGTCCTCGCCCCTGGGGGACGCGAGCCTCGGGGTGGGCTACGCCCTGCCGTCGCCGCCGCTGGCGAACGACGGCATGGCGCTGCGCGCGGTGGTGAAGCTGCCGACCGGGGATCCGGACTCGCTCGCCGGCTCGGGAGGGTTCTCGGCGTCGGCGTGGGCGGAGACCTCGGGCGCGCTGCCGGGGTCCGCCGCCTCGCGCCGCTGGCTCTGGGCGGCGACGCTGGGCGCGCTCGCCGGCGAGGCCCCGGAGGGCCTTGTCGCAGGCGGCCGCTTCATCGCCTTCGCAGGCTTCGGCGTGACCTGGCGGGCGCTGGAGGACCTGCGCTTCACGGTGCAGGCCGACGCCCGCTCCTCGCCCTACGGCGCCTCGGACCTGGCCGCGCTCTCGGACGCGGCGGTCGTCCTCGGCATGGGCGGCACGCTGCGGCTGGGCGAGCGCCTGACGCTCGACGTTGCGGTCACCGAGGACGACGGCGTCCATCGGGGGTGTACGTCGCGATTGTGAGATGTTGAGGAGGTGTATGGTTGTGGGTGGTTTTGCGTATAATGTCTGTCGGCATATATGACGCACAGACTGGAGGCCATCCCATGGCGTCACCCCTCACGCTGTCCGATCTCATGGAACAACGCAGCGCGATCCAGGCACAGCTGGCCGGGCTCGGCCCCATGAGGCCGGGCACCCTGGCCCAGCGGTTCCGCAAGTGTGGCAAGCCCAACTGCCACTGCGCCCGGCAAGGGGCGCGCGGCCACGGGCCCGTCTGGACCCTGACCTGGGCCGTCGAGGGCAAGACACAGACCCGCGTCATTCCCGACGAGGCGGTCGAGGACGTCAGGGCCCAGGTCGCCGAGTATCAGCGCTGCCGGACGCTCACGCGCGCGCTGGTCGAGGTCAGCACCCGGATGTGCGATGTGCATCTCGAGGAGGCCAAGGGCGCTAAAAAAAAGCCTTCGCCGCAACGCTCGAACCGGCCTGTCGCCGCGAGGCCGACGCCGAGGCCGAGCGCCTGATCGGCGTCGGCGGCCTTGCGGACTTCCAGGCCTTCGAGACCGCCGCCCGGCGGGCGGCGTTGCAGATCATGGCAAGGGCCGTGGCCGGCCGGCTCAATGCCGACCATGGCGACGGCAGGGACCCCCGCCTGGGTTGCGCCTGCGGCGGCGAGGCGCGCCTTGCCGGGCGTCGGGCGAAGACCTTCACCACCGCCCTGGGCGATCTGACGCTGGAGCGCGCCTGGTATCACTGCGACGGCTGCGGTCACGGCTTCAGTCCCCGGGACCGCGCCCTGGGCATGGCGGACACCGTCCTGTCGCCGGCGGCGGCGCGCATGGTCGCTCTGGCCGCCGCCCGGGTCAGCTTTGCGGGCTCCAGCGACCTGATGCGCGACCTCGCCGGTGTGGCGGTCTGCGCGAAGACCGTGGAGCGCCACGCCGAGGCGCTGGGCCGCCGGATCGCCGCCGACGAGGCCCGTGTCGTCGAGCCCGAGCCCTGTGATGCCCCCACCCTCTATCTCGGCCTCGACGGCACCGGCGTGCCGGCGCGCAAGACCGAGGTCGAGGGCCGCCCCGGCAAGCAGGCGGACGGCTCCGCCCGCACCCGCGAGGCCAAGCTCGCCGTCGTCTGGTCGGCCGAGAGACGCGACAAGCAGGGACACCATGTGCGCGATCCCGGCTCCGCCACCTGGAACGCTGCCATCGAGACCATCGCCACCCGCGACACCGACAAGGAGCTCGCCCCCTTTGCCCGGCGCATCCTGCGCGAGGCCGAACGCCGCGGCTTCGACACCGCTCAGCGCCGGGTGATTCTCGGCGACGCTGCCGGATGGATCTGGAACTTCGCCGACGAGCATGCGCCGGACGCCATCCAGATCGTGGATGTGTGGCACGCCAAGCAGCATGTCTTCGATGTCGCCAAGGCCGTCTACGGACCCGGCAGCGAGCTCGGCGCACAGTGGGGCAAGGCCCGCCGCGACGAACTCGACCAGGGCCGTGTCACAGACGTGATCGCCGCCCTCAAGAGCCACGCCGAGTCCTGCGAAGAGGCCCGCAGGAACGTCGAGTACTTCTCCAACAACCGCCACCGCATGGCTTACCCGACGTTCCGCGCCATGGGCCTGTGCGTCGCCAGTGGCGTGGTCGAGGGAGGCTGCAAGAACATCGTCGCCAGCCGCCTCAAACAGGGCGGCATGCGCTGGACCGTTGCCGGCGCCAACGCCATCATCGCCCTGCGTTGCGCCGTCGAAAGCAACCGCTTCGACGACTTCTGGGAGCGCCATGCCAGCGCCATGGCCTGAACCTCTCACAAACGGGACATACACCCGTCCATCGGGCCGCCCCCGACATCGGCCTCCACATCGCCCTGCGGTGGCAGCTGCAGGGCTGAGCCGCCCCAAGGCGACGGGCACGGAAAACCGCCGACAGGCCGCCGGGATCAGGGCCTGATCCGGCAAGCCTCCCGTTCATGAGGCAGCAATCCTCGGTGCCGGAGAGAGGGCCTCTCATGCAGAAGCTGGATGCGGGGATCCGATGCGATGACGGCTTGGGCGACGTCATCGCTGTTGGAGGCGCACAGGATGCGTTCCGGTCGTTGCCGGAACCATCGGTGACCCGGTGTCGTCCCAAGCTTCAAACTCAAGGTCGTGCAGTGTACACTCTGTGGCCATGGAGTCGGGTCCTTAGTCGACCCGTTAACCGTTTGGAATGATTGGCATATATCACAGTACCTGACCTCATGCACACACTATTGGCGAGCGATGCGTGGAACACGCCATTGAGCTGTAGGTGGAGCAGTACATGGCGGCGCTGCCGGAGAAGGGCTGAGCCCAGAAGAATGGAAGTTCTCGATGTCGACGGCAACCATGTTCCTGGCGACAACCCAGAGGATCAGGGCATTGAAATCACGCATGCTCGATAAGATATCAAGGTCCGTCGGGACTCCCACAGGATTGAGGCACCGAATGGGAGAAGCAGACGTTGGACGTGCATTCACGCCATGGATCGAAGGGCCGGTGCCACAAGAAGGAGGGCAACAGTAGATGCCATCGAAAGACCCTGACCGAGTTGCCATGACGCATTTCGCATCTCAAGCTGCCGCGGCAGCGATTCTGGACGGATGGAGACATGAAGTACTGAAACAGGAGGCCAGTCCCACCTTCTTCGGTCCGAAGGAATTGTCGTTGCGGCTGTACAGTCGGTATGGGATGAACGACCCGACCGAGTACCTGCACGACCCCCGTGCCGCAAGCGGCGGCACTGGCAGTGGAGGAACCCGCCTGGTGTTCCCGGACACCGCCTTCATCTATTGCGGCGCCAAGGAGATCGAGGACGAAGCGCTTGATCGGCTCGATCTTTGGCGGGCCTATGGTGCGAATGGCCATGGCATTGCCATTACCACGGTATGGAGCAAGAAGGGCCTCGCTGGCGATGGTTTCGACATTCTGGAAGTCGAGTACGCCAGCGATGCGGAGCTTGCCAAGAACAAGAATCGCTATGAAGAGCTCCAGAAGGAAATTGAAGAAGCTATTGCGGCAAGAGAAAATGATAAGGCAGAAAAACTCCACAGAGAACGCATGAAACTCGAAGTGGGATACAAGGGCGCTGACTACGAATCGGAAGATGAGGTTCGAATTGTCCACTATGCTGGCGATAAGAGTGGCGCTGTGTCTCCAATGCTCAATTTCTCGGCTGCGGGCGGCCGCCTCCGCGCCTATGTCACGCGCCCGGTCAAAGTCGGTGCGGGACAGACCCTCTCCGGTTTGTATGTCACGATAGGACCGCGGGTGCCGGAGCATGAGGCCAGCCACTGGAAAATGATGGCAGACTGGACTGTGCGACAGCTCGGGCTGAGTGGTGGTCGTTTGGCTCGTCAATCTGAGCTGACCTATGTCGGTTAACGGCAAAAAGGAGCGAGACGATGGATGATGACAACGGAGTCAAGGTGGTTCTGAACGGGACGGTGGTCCCCTTGCCGCGGCAGATAGGCTTCGAGGACCTGATAGAGCGCGCCTTCCCCGATGTCGTGCGGAGCGACCAGATCGAATGGGAGGTCGACTACAAGTACGCTGACAGAAGGGAACCACGCGAGCTGCGTCCCGGAATGGTTCTTGAAGTGGCTCGCGGGATGACGATTGATGTCTCCTACACCGACAAATCATGAGACCGAGCTTGCAGAGGTGCTGCAGGCAGGCTTCGACTGTTGCGTTGAGGACGACACCCTGACTGTCGGACCCATCCCCTACCGACTCTCCGGTGGCGGCGTCGGTCACGGCTCATTGATCTGCCATCTGGTCCGGAATGGCGGAGATATTGCGCCTCCGAACGACCACACGGTCGCGTGGATCGCAGATGAAGTCCCTCATCACCGTGACGGCCGGCCTATGGATCGGCTAATGATCGATCAAACCGGGAATACCTGGTCAAACGGGGCCACCAGCATTTGCGTCATGTCCCGGCGCGGACCCGAGCCGTACCCGACTTACGGCCAGAAGATGGTGACCTACGTCCGGCTGATTGCAAGAGAGGCTGTCGCCCATTGGCGTGCGACGGGTCCAGGCGCGATTGCGGTGAGGGATGCCAATCACCTGGTGGACCATGAGACTGGACTCAACCGAGCGCGCGTGGGCCATCTCAACGCGCTCCTCGCCAAGGAGAACATCGCCGTAGTCGGAGCAGGAGGCACCGGTGCCCATATCGTCGACCTCATCTCGAAGTCCAACGTGCGGCAGATCGACATCTACGATCCGGACCATGTGAGCGTTCACACTCAACTTCGTTGGCCCGGAGTTGTCGAGAGGCGGACCGTGGAGGAAAGGACGAACAAGGCGGAGTATCTCGCCGCCCTCTATGCCAGACGAACCAATCGCAACATACGGGGGCATCCGTATGCTATCAACAAAGGGAATTTGACGTACCTCAATGGAAAGTCGATGGTATTCGTTGCGATCGACAATGGCCCAGCAAGACGTGAAGTCCTGACTGGTCTTGCCGACGTAGGGGTGAACTTTATCGACTGCGGCATTGATCTCCAAGGTAATGACGGGCCGCTCACCGCCAGCTTGAGGGTTGTTCGCTGCCAATCCGAGCAAAGCGCTGAAAAGCGTTCAGAACTCGCCACGTTCGCGCCCGGCGGCGACGTTGCGCTTGACGACGATCTTTACGCCCAGAACATCCAGACGGGGGAAATGAACAGCCTTAACGCCGCCCTCGCGGTGATCGCATGGAAGCAGGGTATCGGGTTCTACAGGGATGCATATGGGTACCGTCGCAGCCGCATGCACATGACATCAAGTATGTGGGCGCTGTACGATCCCAGGCACGATCCGATGCAATGAAACTGAGACTTCAGATCACTGAGACGATTCCCGAAGACATAGAGGAGGGCATTCTCTATGTCAGCTTCACTTACTGGACAACCGCGCACAAATGCGCCTGCGGTTGTGGACAGAAAGTCGTACTCCGTCTCAGCCCGAAGCACTGGGCGATCACGCTGAATGGCGAATCGGTGTCGATGTATCCCTCCGTTGGAAACTGGCAGCTTCCCTGCCGATCGCACTACTGGATTGAAGAGGGACGTGTCCTTCAAGCTCGGCGTTGGTCTGATGCTGAGATAGTGCGGAACCGCGCCATGACGAAAGGTAGGCGAACCCCCTTTCAGACACTGCGCTCGCGTCTTTACGACTTTAGGCAGCCTGCCGACAGCGCTGAAATCCCGATGCGACGAAGCGTTTCATACCCGGAAGACAACACCGGTACAAGTTTTGGTGAAGTTGGAGGGAGCAATGTTCTGTCGGCCGGTAAGAGTAAGGATGCCATGAAAGGCGGCTCGACCCGGTGGTGGATTGCAGTGGCAAGGACCATTTGCCAAATGTGGCGCAAAGTCATTGACGGGATTCGTAATTCTCGCGCTTTCTAAGAATTGAAGGGAACTTGAACTGGCGGGCAGGCGTCCTTCGGGATAAGGCCTGCCACGCGAGTGAGGTCGACGGCGGATCCGGCGTGTCCTCGGGCGTCGGGTTCTTTCACACGGGCATGGGCCTTGTTGAGGTTCTCGACCGGCAGGAACCCGTCGTCGTCGAACCAGCGCTTGTGCAGGGTCTCCTCGAGGACGGCGTGGATGCGGTTCCGGAGTACGACCCCCAGGATCTGCAAAGGGGTGTGCAGGGCCTCGGAAGGCTGCATGTCGATGGCGTGGAGTCCGATGGCGCGCCCGGTCCCCTTCCGCCATTCGACATGGCGGGCGAAACGTTCGAGCGACAGAGTTGCTGCTTGTCATCCGGCGGCGAGATCATATCCGGGTATGGAAACTCCGGTACCGTCTCTGCCTTGGGCACGCGGCCGGGGTGATTCTTTGCGGAGTATGGGTTCACTGGCCGATGGGCGTTCCGCGCGTGCGGACCCTGTTTGTCGCCGGCGACCGACGCCTGCGGCGGGGGCACGGTCATCCGCAGGTTGCCGCGCCCCGGCCCGGCCAGGAGGACGACGCGTTTCCAAGCTCCCGCATCGCGGGAGGCGCGAGGATCAACTCGCGGCTCCGGGTCCGTTGAGCTTCGCGAGCGTCCTATCTTGTCCCCGCCGCCTCGACACACCGGTCCGGCCGGTCGTGGCTGAATGTTCCGTCGACGCGCCGGTACACCAGGGCCGCCGGCGCCTGTCCCCCCGGAATCCGGACGCTGTAGAGCATGCATCCCCGGGGACCGGCGCTCACAGGCGTGTAGACGACGCCGTCCTGCACGATCGGGGAGTCCGGGTTTTCCGGAACCGGCAAGGGCGGTTGACCCGTGCACGAGGCCCCCAGCACGGCAGCGCAGGCGAATGCCAGGAGGCGGGTGCGGGCCACGCGGTCACCAGACAAGCCGGTAGGCGAATCCGATGTTCGATTCGCGTTCGCCCGGAACGTGGCCGGCGTTCATCGCACCGCCGAGCTCGATGGCGACCCGTCCGCCCGCCGCGCGCCGTTCATGGCGCAGGGTCAACCGCACCTCCCGCGCATCGGGCCGCAGCGGAATGCGGTATTCGTCATGGAGCCTGCGTCCATTCTCGATCCTGCCGTTCTCGACGCGGAACGTTCCCGTCCCCGACTCGGCTCGCAGCGGCTGCTCGACCGTGAACCGCGAGCCTCCCTTGCCGAGCCGCACCGAAAGTGCGGAAAGCACGGACGGACTCGCCTGGAAGATGGCGTCCTTCTCGTAGGAGGGCATGCCGAGCGCCAGTGTGCCCATGGCCTCCAGTTCCCAGCCCTTCCCGAGCTCGCGCTGCACGCCGCGGGAGGTCCAGAGCATGCCGGAGCGGATGTGCGAACCGAATGCGCCGGAGGTGCGTGTGCCCAGGTACCCGTCTCCGCTGAAGCCCAGACCGTACCCCCAACCGCCGCGACCCGGCCGGCGGGCGAAGCTTGCGGACGTCGGGCCGAAGCCCGCGATCCATGCGCCGTCCGTGGGCAACCGGCCGTTTGCGGCATCTCTCACCGGCGTCCAGCGAAGTGCGAGGACATCGAGGCCCACCGCGGGTTCAACGGTGCGTTCGGCCCCGTCGAACCCGGGAATCGCGGAGCGTCCGGTTGTGTGAGTGGACATCACCGACGAAAGAGGGATCCAGAACGGAAAGTCCTGCTGGTCGAACGCGGCGAGCTCGAGGCCGCCGAGGCGCCCCGTGACAGAGCCGAACGCCGCGGGAACCTCAAGCGCGGTGCGGCTGAGCGCCTGTGCCGTCTGCCCCGCGTTCAGCGAGCCGACGGGAGACAGCGCGGCCTCGAGGTCCAGATGTCCGGCGCCGTATGTCTCGAGGTCGGCATAGCGCCCGCTGCGGTCCGCCGTGTCGAGCATGCGCTTGACGATCCGGGTGTTGCCGCGCGTTCCCCGGAAGTGCTCCATCATCAGCGCAAGCGCGCCCGAGACGAGGGGGGCGGCGAAACTGGTGCCGGGCAATCCGTCCCCGGCGCTCCCGTTCCCGGGATTGTTCGCGTCGGGAACGAGACCCCGGACCGTACCCGGAGCGGCAAGGCAGTAGTGCGGCCCGTGCAGCCTGGCATTCCAGTCGCCCGGCACGGGACCGCACCGGTTGGAATAGTCTGCAATGACACCTGTTCCGGGGTTCGTCGCGACGACCGACAAGGAATGCCCGCGTAGCTCCGGGACATAGAATGGATAGTCCGCGCCCAGACCGGACCAACGTTGTCCTTCATTGCCGGCGGAATAGACGAGAATGGTCTTCTCTGCATCGGGTCTGTCGACCTGCAATGTGGCATCGAGGTATCTCGGCAAGTATCGCCGATACCATTGCAGTTCTGAATCAACCGCGCTGGAGATCAAATCCGGATCGAAGATGGCTCTTCCATGGGATCGGTTGATAATGTCGAACTTGGCGTAGTCGTTCCGCTGGCTGCTTGCGAGCTGACTGTCCAGGCGCCTGCGGTCTGCCGCAGGGAGCCGGCTGATCGCGTATCGTACCGTAGCGTCGACCCAGGCGTCCGCTCTCTGGTCGTCCGTGAGATTCTGTGCAATCGGGATGATGGTTGCTTCGGGTGCAACACCGAGGTTCTTTCCGGCCGCGACCGACGCCACAATGGTTCCGTGGCTGCCAATCGCACCGTAGGGCGTTGGCACCTCCTTCCATCGAAACAGGCGCTCGAGCGCATCGAACTTGCTGTAGTGGTCGTCGCGGATGAACACGGAATCGTCCCGGGTGGGCCACCCGTTTTCGCTGACGATGCGGCGCACCCAGTCGTTGACCGCTTCAGGGTCTCCGGCGCTGTCGCCCGACCAGATGTCGCATGTCCGGGCCAACCGGCAGTTATCGACATCGCTGAAGTAGTCGTCTCCATCCGGACGGCTGTAGGCAAGGACCGCTCCGTCCGCGTCGCGCAGCTTCACTCGCCGGCCGAACTCCGCGGTCTGCGTGTAGTCGACGATCGTGTCGTCGATTCCGATCCTGACGCCCTTGCCCGTCAGGCCCAGGGCGTAGGCATGATGGGCGCCGATCTGCTCCAGCACGACGGGCTGGTGCGTGGTGAAGCGCGCCGTAGCGAGAAAGTCCGCCGGGCTGGAGGATGTCGGGGGAGGAGAAGTGGGGTCCTGAACGGGACCGGACCCGCCTCCGCCGCCGCATGCGGCAACGAGGAGAAGGCAGATTGCAACGCTCATCGTTGCCGTGAATTCCGCCCGTGACTTGAGCATCCTGCCGGCAGACGCCGACAGTGCACGATCCATTCGCGTTCTCACCTCGGCACCTCGCTCGCCGCGGCCAGTGACCCAAACCGAAAACGACCCCCGGGATATCTCGTTGAGGAGACGGGAACCGCGACGCAAGCCGTTGCCCTGGCGTCAGTACTGTCCGGCCGGCCACACTCCCCACGGCGACGGACCGTAATCAATGCCGGCGCTCCTATCAATGCCTATGCGGCCTCGGGGCGAGACCGTGCCGTCGCCCGCAAACTTCGTGGCCGGACAGCGGACCGGGCGGTGAGACGGCCGCAGAACAAGGGAACGCATGCCCGCACGGCGCCGCCGCCCCTGTTCGATGGAATGATGACGGCGCCGATGCCGGGTTCCGGCCCGGCGCGCCGACAGCCGCTCCCGGCTCGTGGAAGCCGCCATATGGCGCGCGGTCCCGGTGTCGGCATGGCGACGGTCGACCGGGAGGGCTCGTGATGACGGGACCGCGCATCGAGCGCGTCCCCGCAGGCACTTCGGCCGACAGCGTCGCCGAGACTCTCGACCGGGACGGCTGCATCGTCATCGGCAGGCTTATCGGTGAAGCACGCTGCGACCGGATCCTGAATAAGCCGGGTGCCCGACGGCGCCGGCGGATGGCTCGACTTCAGGACGAGGCGCACCCACGGCCTGGTGGTCTGGTCGCAGGCCGTGCGCGGGAAATCTGCAATCCGGAGATTCTGGCGATCCTGGAGCGGATGCTGGGGCCGATGTCATGCGGTCTGTCCCCCGACTCTCAGGCACACCATGGCCGACGGCGCCCGCCGCGCTACTCCCCAACGGACTCCGCAGCGTACACACCACGCTTGCCAGGTGCCTGGCCGGGCCCGGTCGCCGCCGCGTCTCGAAGCGGCCGCAACTGCACGAAGCTGCGCCCGGACGCTTTCTCCATCTCCTGTATGTCCCGGAAAATCGCATCGATATCGTAGTTGAAGCGGGCCGCGTGCGATGCGCGCACGGCCCGGATCTCTGCGACGATCGGGTCGGTCGGTCGTGTCGACATCAGGCGCCTCCATGAGTTCATTCGGTGTGCATATGATCGGCGGCTCTCAGCCGGCCTCGAGTCACACCCGCTTGATCCGGGCGCGCAATGCGGCATTGGCGATGTGCCGGAAGTTCCACGTCACCGGGAAGTCGACGCCGCTCGCTGCGGCGATGGCGATATGCACGGCATCGTCAGCGGAGCGTTGAGGAACGGCACCACCTTCGATAAGCAGTCGCGCGAGAGCCGCGGCCGTTGACCCGAGAAGCGTCATGGCGTCGAGGACCGCCAGGCGATCCCGGGCGCCGCCGGAATCGCCCGCGCCCGCTTCGGCAACCTCGAGCTGCGACGCAAAGAACTCGAATCTGTCAGCGGCACGGGCCCACCATTCGCGTGATCGCCTGATTCGCCGCGATGACCGGATCCCGCGCGGGTCGCGACGTCAGATAGCTGACGACCGACGTTTCGATGTAGACAGTCCGCTTCATGGCGCCGCCCCGGTCGCTCCGCCGCCGGGGCAGTACTTGCAGAGTGTCGCACGCGAGACGCCGACGTGGCGGGCGACGTCGCCCGCGGAGACGGATGGATCCCGGAGCAGCGCTATGGCGTCATCGGCCCCCGGGCCCGTGCCGCATCAAGTCCGGCACGGGTCCTCTCGCGGTAGAGGTCGCGCTCGAACTCGGCCGGGGCACCGAAGACGTGTAAGACGAGACGCCCGCCGGGCGTCGTGGTGTCGATCTCCCCGGTGAGCGAGCGGAAGCCGATGTCGCAGGCCGCCAGATCCTCAACGGTGGCGATGAGCTGGCGAACCGACCTCGCCAGACAGCCGGCGTGTCGCCTCGCGGCGTCGGCCAGATTGTCGAGCGCGAATTCATGCGTCACGCTGGCGCAGTTCGTCCGGTTGGTACGGATGCGGAACCGCGCCATGTCGGAGACGATCAGCAGCGGCGGGACAGCGGGTGGTGGTGCTGCACGTGTTCGTGAAGAAGTCGCGCAAGACGCCGCTCCGCGCGTTGGCGACGGCAAGGGAGCGGATGGGGCAGGTGACGCGACGACGAAGCTGAAGGCGCTCAAGGAGCGCTTCATGGAAGACCCGGAGTTCCGGGAGGAGTATGCGCTGCCCGAAGCGCTGGTGCGCGCCCGTACGGCGGCGAAGCTTGCTCAACGGCTCGGCACGACGCAGTCGGCGGTCGCGCGGCTGGAGGGTGGCCGGGTATCGCCGTCCTTCGCCACGCTACGCCGAAGCGACCGGCACGCGGCTGACCGCGGGTCTGGAACGGGCTGGCGGGTGAGGGACGGGGAGTCCGGCGTCCGTGGCGCACGGCACGGCCTGTGCAATCGCGCGGCTCGGGTGGAAGGCACGCCGGGGGACATGGCAATCCGTCCTTTGTCGGTTCGTCGATGCCGCGACCCTGGCCGCTGCCATGCCCCTCACATAGTGCCGTCTCGTGTTGGCGGCCCCGTCGTGCTCCGGGGACCCTGCGAGGGCACGGCAAATCCAACGGGACAGGGAAGATGGACAAGAGGCTCAAGTCCTGGTGCGAAGCGCATCAGGTGCTGCTGGACCATCTCAAGGACGCCCCCCGGAAGCTGATGTACGATGATGTTCCCAGGAACATCATCGTGCTGAACTCCGGAATCCAGTAGCTGCCGGACTTGATCGCATCCCGGACGCCGCATGTTTCAGGCGACGGCTCCCAGACCATTCCTCGCCATCAGCGTGAGAAGCTTCAGCGACGCGCCGCTCGCTCCTCCGTCGCCAAAGTCAGGGGTTCTCTGGCGAGCACTGTATGATCCACGTCGTCAAGCGGTTCTCGCGCATCGAGCTGGTGGCGCGGGTCGGCGCCGTGGTCCGCCGCCGCGAGGTACCCGGGCCAATCGTGCTCGGCGACCTCGCCATCGACTTCGATCGGCGCCGCGCCGGTCGAGCTCACCGCCACCGGGTTCGAGTTCCTGCGCGTGCTCGCGCTCGACGCCGGACGCGTCAGGCCCCACGACGCGCTTGTGCGCGGGGTGTGGAGCGGGAAGCAAGGCGCCAATCCCAATTCTCTGCGCATCTACGTGTGTAGCCTGCGGCGCAAGCTCGGCGACGACGCGGCCAACCCCGGGCGGATCTTCAGCGAGAGCGGTGTCGGATACCGGATGGCTGGCCCGGACGAGGAATGAAGGTGCCGCGCCGCGACCATTCGCCGGAACGGGCCGGATGCAGGTGCAAACGCGCTCGACTATGGTGCGGCCACCACGCAAGGTGCGCATGACGGCGTTCCGAATGCCGGCGCGCACTGACCGGCTTCTACCGCGTCTGTGCCCTCCATGCCGCCGCGAACCACGCCGGCGTATAGACTCAGAACGGCGCGCGATGATAGAAGTTGCGCAATCACGCACGCGCCCCGAAGGTGGCCGGTATGTCCGATCGGGTCGACGGCAAGGCTTCAGCCTGGGGGAAAGTCTTCCTTTGGATTACGTCGGCAGCAAGAAGCACAAACGCTGGACTCCAGGCGGAGCCGCCGGTTCGATCTGTCCCGATTTTACCCATGTGGTCGATGGACGGAATTTCGGTGGCGTCGAGCCGGAGGCGTGGCGCGGGTGGTCACGCACCGTGGCACAGCGCCTCTTGACCAACAGCGTCTTGCACGGCCGCAAGAGATATGCGGCTGAACGCGGGATCGCGTTTTGCGCCCAGGAAACAAACGACGGGACCTGGCATGGCTACCCCGTTCCTTGGAAGCAAGTGCCAATGGACGTCCGCTGCCGGCTGATCGCAACGCGGCAAGCGACGCCCGTGGAAATCAGGCGCAATTTGCGTCGCCAGCAATCCATCGATCCGAACCGCGACCGGCAATGGGCCTTGCGTCGAGATGACCGATAGCGCTGCCGAATTCGGCTCTCCGGCCCGGTTCCACATCCGCTTACAATGGCTTTCCGTTCGCGAGCCTGCCGGGCGCCTGCCCGCTTCCCACGGCTGGTCGATGGGAAGGCTGGCGCTGACCGTCGCGAACCGCAATCTCATGGCGCACAGCGTCGGGATTCACCGCCAGGACGACCTCTGCTGGTTTCTCGGTCCATTGCTTCACTGGTTTGCAGACAATTGGATTGCCCTTTTCCATGAGGAGCATTTCACGTGGCGCGAGCATTCCTCGGAAGCTGCCGCCGCCGCCTGCGAACAGGCGATGGCTTCTCCTGCCGGAGAAGGATCCTTCGAAGCCGCCCAGCAGTGGTATTTTCGCCATGCCATTGCCGCCGCGGCGGTGGGCGGCCTCTTCCCGGACATAGTTCTTCGCCGCTTTTCGGACGACATCGAGATATCGTGGACCGGCGTGTCGTCTCCCTTTGCTCCGGATGGTTTCGTATTCGTTTCGGAACCCGGCCGGGTCTATCTCCCGGTAAGCGACGTGGCACTTCCGTTGTGGGAGATGCTTCGTTGGACACGTGACAACCCGCCCGTCCTGGACGACGATACTTTCGAAGCGGACTATCGTGATTTAACGGCCAAGATCGAACGTCTTTCCGCACTGGAAACCAATCAGTACCAGCGGGCCGATATGCCCGAGGCGCTCTTCGGTCGCGTACAAAGCGTGTTTGCGGACGTGAACCGACGCGAACTGCTTGACCCCGTCAGGCATGACTGGGCTCCCTTTGTCGTCTCCAGGTCTCCGGCAATGGCCATGTTCGGCGGCATGGATGTCGATATCTCCGAGGCTGACGTCACTGCCCTGCGGGATCTGCTCGTACGCGCCACCGACGGGGCTGCGGACAGCCTGCTTCAGGATCTGGTTGAAAATGCCGCCTTGGTGGGCAAACCCTGGCAGAACGGCTATCAGCTGGCCGACAGCCTTCTCGACGAGCTGGAAGACTCCGGCTTCGACGTGTTTTCCGGAGACCATGTTTCGATCGGCAGCCTTTGCCGACGTTTCGGTATTGAGGTCACCGACCTGGAACTGGAGACCGATTCAGTTCGGGGCGTGGCCCTCGCGGGAGAAGAACTGAAGCCCGTCATAGTCGTGAACACAAACAGCATCTACAACAGAAAGGAAAACAGCCGGCGCTTCACCGTCGCGCACGAACTTTGTCACATTTTGCACGACCAGGGCAGGGCGCGCAGGCTCGCTCACATCAGCGGTCCCTGGGCAAGCCCCGCCATAGAACAGCGCGCGAATGCCTTCGCCGCATGGCTGTTGATGCCACGACGCCTGCTGATGGAGTCGTTTGCTGAAAGCGGTGATCTGGAAGAAATCGAACATGTGCGCCGGCTTGTGGAGCGTATTCGTGTCACCGACATCGCACTGATCTGGCATCTCTACAATCTGGGGTTCATTCAGGATTCGCAAAGAGAGTCTCTCCTTTCGGATATCGGTCTCGACAGGAACACCGGTCATGTCACCCGGCGGGATACCTGACCGACTACAGCTCTCGGCGAACCTCCGGCCTGGTTCTTCCAGCATTCAATCCGGACCGTGCATCCCTTCGCTGTATCGTATAGCGCGTTCATGCTCACCTGCTCGCGCCGCGAAACATCGCTGTCCTGCGCGTCGGTGTTTCCTTTCTCCCCCACTGTTCCAAGATGATAGCTCGGATTCTCAACACCAGCTCTCTGCAAGGCATCGACGATTGGAATGTGCCCTATCGCACAGTTGATGTTCTGAGGAATGATTGGCCGTTGCTTGGCATGCAAGTACCAGTCGCCGCCCCGCGAGAGCGGCAGGCGGGCCTAGAGGAGACGCCGTCAGCGAACAGGGCACGACGCCGCTCTCCCTCACGGCCTCGATCTCCGCGTTGGTGGGACAGCAGAAGTGCGCCAGCGCCACGTCACTGCCGAGGGTACCTGCTTGCCGGAGCGGCCTGTGAACGGTGTGGAGATCATTTCCCGGTCACCGGAGACTCCGGGTGCCGCTGGCTGTGAATTCGAGGGCGGCACGTTCGCGGTTCCCGGGGGTGCCGCTGGCGGCTCCTGCCTCGCGGGAGGACCGTTGCCGTGAACGCCGAGGCGCGGCCGGGCATGGAATGCTCCATCGTCGACGTGTTCGCGGAGAGGCCGCTTGCCGGGAACCAGTTGGCTGTCGTGCGCGGCTGCGCCCACCTCGATGCGGACGAGATGAAGGCCATCGCGCGGGAGATGAACTTCTCGGAGACGACATTCGTCACGGACGAGCGCTCCGGCGAGGCGAGCGTGCGCATCTTCACCCCGGATGCGGAACTGCCCTTCGCGGGGCACCCGACGCTGGGTACCGCCTGGGTGCTGGGCCGTGACCGGGAGTCCTGGGGCTTGCGGCGGGCCGTGTCCCGGTGACCTTCGGGGCGGACGGCATCGCCTGGATGCGGCCTCCGCCGGTGGCCATGGGGGAGTCGCTTGACGCGGGCACCGCAGCGGCGCTCATCGGGCTCGAGGAGGCCGACCTGGATTCCCGCTACCCGGTCCGGTTTGCGACGATCGGCCCGTGGTTCGTGCTGATCGGCCTGCGGACGCCGGAGACCCTGCGGCGGATCGTCATCGATCCAGCGGTGTACCGGGAGGTCGCGGCGGGAGGCCCTTTGTGCCTGTTCGCCTTCTCGCAGGAGAGCGATGCCGGTTTCGCCGCCCGCATGTTCTTCGTCAGCAACGGATTCCGGGAGGATGCGGCGACGGGGAGCGCGAACACGGCGCTTGCGGCGTATCTGCGCTCGCTCGGGAGGAGCGGGCCGGTGGTGGTGGAGCAGGGCATGGAGATCGGGCGCCCCTCGCGGCTCTATCTCGACATCGGGGATTCGATCCGGGTCGGCGGCAAGGTGCGCCCGGTGCTCACGGGCGTCCTCGACTACTGAACCCTCCCGTCACTGCCCGCCGGCGCAAGTGGCACGCCAGCCCGGCAACTCTTCTTCGCCGGCAACGCGACCGGCACCGCAAGGCCCCCCGGCAGGTGACAGCGCGGTATTCGGGTACGTTCACGCCTCCTGTCAGCTCGTTCCCCTGCACGGGATCGTGCAGGCCTCGGCCGATGCGACGAGGCGCTACAAGGTCCTGTAGATGGCGCGGCTGCTGCCCAGGTCTGCAAAAGTGCCGGGATCCCCAACGTCACCCGGGGCCGGTGTTTTGACTTTTGGCCATTGACACAACATTTCTTCATTTTTAGTATCAGGTGTGGATGCGCCCGCAATGTCTTTCGCATCCCTGTGACGTGCCGGGTGTATTTCCGTCACTTGGAGACTGTCCCATGGGTTCCTATCTGCCGATCAACCTTGGCGACCTTCTCCACAATCGTGGCGTTGAAAGCGAAAGAGTCGAGTTCAAGGCGGCCTGGAATCCCGACACCGTCGGTGCACAGGTCATAAGGACGATTTGTGCCTATGCCAACGATCTGCACAATCTGAATGGCGGATACATCGTCATTGGTGTTGCGGAAAACGAAGGTCGCGCCGTCCTTCCGCCAAAAGGACTCTCGTCCGGGGTTCTCGAAGATGCACAAAAGGGGATACGCGGCCACTGCAGGCAGATCGATCCGCCATGCCAGCCTGTCTTTTCCCCGGAAACGGTCGACGGACGCCTGATCCTGGTGATCTGGATGCCGGCAAGCGACGCGCGGCCTCACCGCGCCCCGACCGGCCGCAGGGGACAACCGCCCCGATTCTGGGTCAGGATCGGTTCTGAAACAGTCGACGCCGAAACAAGAGGCCATCTCATCACGAATCTGCTGGAGCAAACTGCACGAGTTCCCTGGGACGAACGTGCCGGCCCGCCGGAAGCCACGATACAGGACCTGAAGGAATCGAAAGTAAGGGAGTACTTGCATGATGTAGGCAGCGGCCTCCTGGAAGAGAATGATCCCGGGGAAGTCTATCGGCGTCTGCGTATTCTCCACCGCCGGAATGGGCACGACATTCCCAAGAACATCGCCTTGTTGTTCTTTACGGATGATCCGGGCTCATGGTTCAGAGGTGCTAAAATTGAGGTCGCGCATTTCGCGGCCGGTGCGACGGGGGATGTGCAGGAGGAACATGTCTTCTCGGGACCGCTGCCGGATCAGGTGCGGGCCTGCCTGAACTACCTGGAGAACCTTTCCGCCTATCACTATCAAAAACAGGATTTCGTGCCGAGGGTTCGCGGTTGGGTCAGTTATCCCATTGCGGCATTGCGGGAGACATTGGTGAACGCGGTCTACCATCGCGGTTATGGTGAGGACCAGCCTGAACCGGTCAAGATCTATCTGCATCCGGACCGTATCGAGATCATCAGTTACCCTGGCCCCGTTCATGGTGTGGAGCTCCAGCACCTGGTCGATAGCGGACAGGTACCGCCGGTTCCGGCGAGAAACCGCAGGATTGGAGAGTTCCTCAAAGACATGAAACTCGCAGAAGGGAGGCTTTCGGGAGTGCCCAAGGTGTTTCAGGCAATGAAGCAGAACGGATCCCCGTCACCGGTGTTCGACTTCGACAGGGGACGCAGTTACTTCAGGGCGACCTTGCCGGCACATCCGGAATATGCGGCCTTGTCGGCGATGCGCGATGCGGCATATCTCAGGGCATTGGGACGCCGGGAAGAAGCGGTTCGACGGGTGGAAGCAGCCTGGGCCGGGAACAGGGGATCGGCAATTCTTGCGGCGGCGGTCATCAGGGCGAGAATTGAAGATGACAGGATAGAGCAGGCTGAGTCCATTTTCAGAGAGTTTGAACGTCACGGACCGGCTCATGATCGCACGCAGGTCGCCAACACGATGATCGAGGCCCTCATCGAGGCGGGAGACAAAGGCCGCGCGCGAGGCTGGCTCGATGCTGAACGGCCGCCACCGGTGGGGCGGGAATCAATTGAGACGGCAATACTGGCGCGGCGGCTGGGAGACTCCCGCAAGGCACATCAATACTTCGAACGCGCCGGCGAAGGGGTGTTTCGGGATGCCAGAGCCTCGCTGGAGTTTGCGCAGACAAAAATGAGACTGGCAGGTGACGCTTATCGCAACGGGCAGGAAGAGACGAACAGGCAGCTTCTGATGGAAGCTCGGGCATTGTTGGAGCGCGTCGTGCAAATGGAAGCATCCACGGTTCGTCATGGCTGGGCATGGAGGGAATTGGCGCGCACCCTGGATTGGCTTCGTGCTCCGCTTGCGGACGTGGAGGCCGCGTACAGACGGGCGATGGCGCTCATGCCGCAAGAGAGGCGATTTGCTCTTGAGTTGAAGCAGGCGATGGAGCGCAGGCGACATCCCGGCCCTGAAAGTGCCGGCTGAAGAACATCCTGGAACGGAGAAACGGGAGCCGCGAAGCGACAGGTTTCTGCGGGGGGACGGTGATGTTTCTTGAGAGAAGCCTGAAATCCCCAGTTTCATGAAGCCGACCCTCTGTGAGGGAGCGCACGTTACTGGAAGACGCGTTGTCGGAATGCCGGATGCCCCGGAGGACCGCCACCGGTCCCGGCGTTCGGCTGTCCACACCCGCAAGCGGAGGCTCGATCTCGTGTGGCGGCCGCGGCGCGCATGCATCGGCAACATGGAAGGCGCCGCAGGCATTCGAACGTCCCGACCGCGATGTCGAAGAGCGGCCGGCGCCTGCACGGCGCGGGCATGCCGTCCTTCGGGTCGCCTCGTCCGCGCTCCCGCCGGGCGTCAGCCAATCCTCGGCCGCGGCGGGCGACGGATGAATGTCTCCCCAGGCGCCGTCATTCCGGTATCGCCGGTCACGGGAACGTCGGCGCGGTCCGCGACCGCGAGTTCGAGGACCGGCCTGCCGGACGGGTTCCGGTGTCGCAGGTGGCGGATCCGGCGCCATGTGCGCTCTCGCAGGCCTGCGGGTCATCGTCGAGCAGGCTTGAAGGCCGTCAGGGCGGGGCGCCTCCTCGACGATGTGGCGCACCGACAATCCGCCCAGGATACGGGTTTCCTTGATCGCCTTCAGGGCTTCGATAGCGGATCACACCCTGGCGGTGTCACGCGGGCGGAACGAGACCAACTCGGCCATCGGGTGGTCGTGCCTGGTGATGACGAAGTGTTCGTCGGCTTCGCCACGCTGAAGCGGCTTGGGAAGGTGGGTCCCGCAACGATCCCGGACACGGCGTTCGCCTCCCGAGTCGATCGTTTCGTTTGTGCCGGCTGCAGATCGCTCCGAACGCGCCGCACGGCCAAAGCGAACGGGAACTCGGCCGGGGCGCTCCGCATCGCTGCGTGCTCATGATCGGCTCATGGGCACGATCGCTGGGGGCACCGGACGGTTCCGGTCTCGGCAGCCGCTCAAGGTTTCAGAGCTTTCGCGAGATTTTCGGGGCTGCAGCAACGCATGGTCTTGACCGTGAGATCCATTCCGCGAAACCGGATTTTTTTGCGATTGAGCCTGGAACGATCAATGCGATTCATTCCGCACCCGTGAAAAAGGACCAATCTGCACCCGACCTCGGATCGTTTCGGTAAAAACTCCTCTGCGAACTTCGCGCCCGCCTGTAGCTGCTCCACGGCCTGCGACACATCCACCCTGCCGCTCTTGAGTTCGATCGGCACGGCGAGGAGCTTGCGGCCATCCTCGAGCATGAAGACAACGAAGTCGCAGTGCCTGCCTTGCCGCCCATGCGCCGCGAAGGCCTTGTCGACGTCGACGATGATGCGCTCGTCGGGGAGACCTTCAAGGTACACTCGGCACCCATCCCGCGAGCAGGACTTACAAAGGTTGTCCGGGCCTATGCTCGCGCTGATACAGGCAAGGAGCTTCTTCACTCAGGGACGCCTCCGGCGTCAGCTTCCGCGAGCCGGTCCTGCAACTCGGCCGAGCGGTTGTAGAGCGCCTGGGCGACATCCTCGTACTCCGACGGCTCTATTCCCTCTACACGGTCGAACGGAATCTTGTCCACCGTCGATCCGCCGCCGGTTTCTCCCTTCCGAAAGAGCCATACTCCGACATCTTCGGGCCGCAGCCGGCCCTGAGCCGCAGGTTCGCCCACGGCGCGGCCGTTCTTCTCGCTGAACTCGCCTTCCCGGATCAGGTTGCCGAACTCCTTGAGAAGCCAGTCGCTGTGCGTGGTGACCACCACCCGCACGCCTGCATTGACCAGTCGGGCCAATGCGGACGCCACTTCGGTCTGGGCGGCCGGATGGAGGTGCGCTTCAGGCTCCTCGACAATCAGCGTGTCGCCCGGGGCCACGCCGTCACGCAAGAACAGGACCATCGGCGCCGTCTCGGCCACCATGGACGAGACCTCGCCAAGGCCCATGCTCCGTGTCGCGTTCCGCGGCCGGTAGCGGAACTCCGGATATCCGTCCGGCGACTGCCGCTCGACAAGGATCTCCCCTCCCAGCATGCCGTTTTCCAGTTCGCCCGCGATTTCCCGGACAATGTCGGAACTCCTCGACGTCCGGTGAAATCCATCCTTCCGGTCGATGAGACGCCGCATGAAGTCGGCCAACGGTCCGGGAATGGCGGAAAGTTGCGAACTGCGCTCCAGCCCTGTGCGGGTAGCAAGCGCCATGGCGGAACTCGCGATGACACGATGGCTCTGCATGATGCCGCTTCTCGCCGCCGGCAGGTAGTGCACCTGTCTGCTGTCAAGTGCAACGAGATTGGCAAGCGCCGCGATCGTTTTATGGAAGTCGCCGGTTTCGTAACTGATTCTGATCTGCTCCAGGCGGCGGCCGGTTTCCGAATCCGCCCCCCGCGCCGGCACAAGATCCATGTCCTCGATCTCCCCTCCGGCCTCGAGGCCGGAGGCGGAGACCGCCGCGTCGAACCTCCACAGGTCCTGGTTGTTCTCGCGCATCCTCAGGGAGACCTTCGTCCGGTCGATTCCCTCCCGTGCTCGAATCAGTCCTGAAGCGGATGCGAGGTCGAAACAGCGCCGGAGGTCACGGACCAATTCCTCCACCACCCCATCAGTCGAAAGAAGTGTCTCCCTCGCTATTTTCTGGAGCCGGGTGGGCAGATCGGAAAATCTGAACGGTCGATCCTCCTGGCTCAGCTTGTCGACGACGTCCCCTGCCGCTTCGAAAACCTCTGCCCTTTGCTCGTCCGAAGCGAAGATGCCGCCCCAAAAACTTCTTACTCCGAATTCGATCAAGCTATCAATCTGGCGCTCTACGACGGGAATGCGCGAGAAACCTTCCAGTGTGTTGTGCAGCGAATACACCAGCACCGAAAAAAAGGTCTTGCCGGTGTTGCTTGCGCCGACGAAAATCGTCAGCGGCCGAAGGTCGATCTCGGCCTTTTCGATGGGGCCGAAGTTTTCCACCGCGATGCGGACATCGACATGGGCCGGAGGTTCGGTGCTCTCCGCATTGCCTTCCTCGGTCAAGGTCATCTCGCGCGTGCCACCCCGTTCGGCTCTGACCGCCCGATGGTCGCAGGCGGCCATCGGGCGGTCAAGAAGACATCCTCAGAGGGGACGGACAACTGATGCATCAAGTGCCGCTCAAGAGGATCCGCAAGGTTCCTGCCGGTACACATTCCGACGTGTGGCCGCGATTATGCGCTCGGGGCAGCCGATGTCGGCTCATGTCCATGTGGGGCGCCCGACGCACCATGTCGGCGCCCCCGTGCCCGGCGGGGTGACGGCGCCGTGCCGATGCGCTGGCGGGCGACGTCGTCGACGCGGTTCCCGCCCGGGCAGGCGGCGCGGCCCCCGACATCGAGAGCGTCTTCGGCAAGGCCGCAACGGCCGTCATCGGGCCGGACTCGTTGACGCGGGTGTCGCCGGGCGCCACGGTTCGGCGGACACCGGAACCGCCCGGGTGATGGTGTGCGAGGCCCTCATGTCCTCGGGAGGCACTCTGAAAAGTCCGGTGGCTGCAGGGTACGCGCCGTTTTTGACGAGGCCGGGGAGGATCGCGCGACCGGGCCGCTCCTGCATTGCGGCGTGAGGCCCGGGTGTCGCTGGAGCGGCTTCTCGATGACCCCGTGGCATCGATCGGGGTCGACACTTCGGCGAGCAAGGCGCTACCATGCCGCCCTTGCCAGGAGCCAGTAACCTTCTGATGATCGGCCTTTGATTGCCGTTTGACTTGCAACCGCATGGAGTGCAGAGTGTTCACCGCCAATCCCGCTCGCAGCGGTTTCCCCAGATCTTGTCGAGATTGAAATGGACCGCGTATTTATTTACTGGGACAATTCGAACATATTCCACGAGGCGCAACGTATTGCCGAGGAGCGTGGCGAGGGGCCGGGTGCGCGATATCGTGTGCGGATCCACTTCGAGAATACGTTGCGACTGGCTCACGCCGACCGTCCGGTGGAAAAGGCGATAGCGGTCGGCTCGGTTCCACCGGAGCTGCGCCAATTGTGGAATCGCATGGAAGGAAAGGGCATAGAGGTACGTCTGTTTGATCGCGGAGCTCCCGACCGTGGCGAGCAGGAGATGCCTGACCGTGTGCTCCAGCTAAGGATGCTGGAAGACGCCCTGGATTACAACGGAGACCCGGGAATAGTGGTGTTGCTGACCGGTGACGGTGCCGGCTATCTTGAGGGTTCGGGATTTCACAGCACGCTGGAAAGGATGCACAGGCGCGGCTGGCGAGTGGAGATCCTGTCATGGGCGAATTCCACGAACCAGCGCATGAGAGCATGGGCCGAAGCCAACGGCACATTCGTGGCGCTGGACGATTTTTATGAGGCAATCACCTTCATGGAACCGTCGCGCGCCGGGTTCGAGTTTGCACCTCCTCGCGTTCAGGCGGCCCTGGATCTTTCCCGCCGATAGTCCTGTCCTCGCGGTCCGCCGCGGGAAGGCGCGCGGCCCCGGTGGGCGCGAATCCCGCCCGACAACTGTCGACATGGTTCGAAACATGCGGTGAGAAGGAACGCCATGGGGCGGTCCGGCGACCGTGCGGAGCGGAACGCGCCAGGTCGATCGGCCCGAAATCCTGCGCACTCCCAACAGGCGGGGCGCAGACGACGAAGCGCTCGACGGGCGCATCTCTGCGCTCGCGGGAGTGTCCGGCAGGAGCACGAAGGCAAGGTCGGGAAGGACGGGGCAAGCGCCGCGCAGCCGCGAAAGGGAGAGCGCGGATGCGTCCAGGCGGCCGCCGCCGGATCGCAACTCCGAGCCGGAAGTGTTCCTGCAGCAAGGTGCGGGAGGGGCGGGCGGAGGTACGCGATACGGGCCCCGGACTGTCGCGTGGAGCATCCGCATCCGCCCGGCTCCGGCAGCGGTCGGACGCATTGGCCTGCGCCGTTCGGCTGTCCACACCCGCAAGCGGAGGCTCGGTCCCGTGTGGCGGCCGCGGCTTGCATGCATCGGCAACATGGAAGGCGCCGCAGGCATTCGAACGTCCTGACCGCGATGTCGAGGAGCGGCCGCCGACAGCCGCCTGTACGGCACGGGCCATGCCGTCCTTCCGCATGCCGGAGCCGCCGTTGCGCGTCTCCGGGTCGCCTCGAGCGCGCTCCCCGGCCGCGGCGGGCGATGAGGATGGGTCGGGGTGAAGGTCTCCCCAGGCGCCGGCCGCGGGTTCGGGGGGTGGCCCGCCGTTCTGCGGCGTTCATGGACGGCCCCGTCCGCGGGGGATTCGGCAGGGCAGGGAACGGGATAGCGCCGGACCTTGTCGCGGCGGGGAACGTTCCTCATATGTCCCCGCGATGCCCACCCGCCGTCCGCCCTCGCTCCTCGAGCGCCTGCTCCCCGAACAGCGCACGCCCGAGGGCCCTGTGCCGTTCCTCGCCGGCCACCGCCGCCTCGGGCAGATCGCCGCCGTGTGGCGCGACGGCCGCTGCCTGATCGCCCGGGGCTACGAGGACGACCGCGACCTGAAGCGCGAGATCGAGCGCCTCAGGCAGCGCCACCGCGTCCCGCGCAGGCTGCGCCGCGAGGCGGGCTCGCTGGAGGACGTCGCCCGGGCCTGGGCCGGGCCTGCGAAGCCGGCCGCGCCGGCCTCGGACGCCCTGAAGGCGCGGCTCCTGGCGATCTTCCGCGAGGCCGCGGCGGCGCGGGCGTCGGATGTCGTCTTCGCCCACGACGGCACCCAGTGCCGGCTGTGGGCCATCGTCAACGACGCCAGGCTGCCGCTGGGCCATCCCCTGTGCGCCGACGAGGGCCGGCACCTGATGGGCTTCCTCTTCCACGCCAAGGACGACGGCTCGGCCCAGACCTCCTACCAGAGGGGCGAGTTCCAGGGGTTCTCGATCCGCGCCGGCGGCGGCGTGCCGCTGCCGCCGTCGGTGAGCGGGCTGCGCTGCCAGCGCGGCCCCCACGATCCCGACGGCGACCACATGTTCTGCCGCCTGTTCTACCGCGACCAGCTCGACGAGGGGACGACCCTGGAGGACCTCGGCTTCACGCCCGAGGAGGCGGCGGTCTTCGCCGAGGTCCGCATGGCGCGCCACGGCGGCGTCTTCCTGGGCGGCAGCACGGGCGACGGCAAGTCGACGACGCTCGCCGTCAACCTCGCGTGCCAGATGGCCGAGCACCGGGGCGAGCTCAATCTGGTGACGCTGGAGGATCCGGTCGAGTACCGCATTCCCGGCGCGCTGCAGATCGCCGTGCCCACGAGCGGCTCGGGCGCGGAGCGCGAGCTCCACTTCCGCCGCGCGCTGATGCACTTCTGCCGGGTCCACCCGTCCTCGGGCATGGTCTCGGAAATCCGCGACGCCGACGCCGCGCGCCAGGTGCTGGCCGCCGTCGACACGGGCCACCAGGTGTGGACGACCATCCACGTCGCCACGGCCAACGCCATCCTCTTCCGCCTGCTCGACATGGGCGTCGAGGCGCCGGCCCTGGTGAAGCCCGGCAACATCCGCCTGCTGATGAAGCAGACCCTGGTGCCCCTCCTGTGCGGCGCCTGCGCGCTCGCCGCACCCGGGGACCGGAGCATGCCCGGCTGGCTCGCCGAAAGGCTCGGCGACACCGGCCGGCTGCGCTTCCGCAACCGCGCCGGCTGCCCGGACTGCCTCGCCCGGGATGCTCCGGCCATCGCGCAGCGCGCCTGGCGGGGCTACACCGGCCGCAAGGTGGTGGCCGAGACCATCCTCCCCGACTCGGGCTACCTCTCGAAGGTGGCCGCCGGCGATCCCATCGGCGCCTGGGAGCACTGGACGACGGCGCTGGGGGGTGTTCCCATCGGCGTCAGGATCCGCGAACTCGTCCTCGCCGGCCGCGTCGACCCCTTCGACGCCCTGGCGCGGGGAGGGCGCTGATGGGCCGCCTGCCGTGGCGCCGGCTCGTCGGCGGCCACGCCGTCCCGCGCCGGGCGCGCGTCGACATCTACGCGACGACCGCGGACCTCCTGGCGAGCGGCTTTTCCCTCGAGGGCGCCCTTGCCGTCACGAAGGGCGTCGCCGAGGAGCGCGGCGGCAGGATCGAGGCCCTCGTGCTCGGACACTGGCGCCGCGCCCTCCTGCGGGGCCGCTTCGCGGAGGAGATCCGGCTGTGGGTGCCGCCGTCGGAAGCCATGATCCTCGCCGCCTACGGGCGGGTCGACGCGCGCCACCTCTTCGACGGCGCGCGCCGCGTCGCCGATCTCCAGGAGCGCCAGATGAGAGCCGTCCAGGCGGCGCTCGCCGTGCCGGCGCTGCTCTTCGCGACGCTGGCCGTGATGCTCTGGGGAGCGGGCGGCTACTTCATGCCGGTGCTCACGACGCTGGTTCCTCCGGAGAGGTGGCCGCCGACCGCCGCGCTCTTCCGCGACGTCTCGCTGTGGCTCCACGCCTGGCCGCTGCTCTTCGCCGGGATCGTCGCCGGCCTCGGCGCCGTGCTCGCCGCCGCCACCCTGGCGTGGACCGGACCGCTGCGCACCGTCCTCGATTCCCTGGCGCCGTTCTCGCTCTACCGCACCGTGGTCGGCTCGGCCTTCCTCTTCGTGTTGCTGGAGTACCTGAAGGCCGGGGTCGACCTCAACAGCCGCACCTTCGAGGACCTCAAGCGGTCGGCTTCGCCCTACACGCGCCACCGCATCGGCGCCATCCAGGCCCTCATGGCCCAGGGCCACGGGCTCGGCGCGGCCATGATCGCCGCCGGCCACGGCTTTCCGGACCCCTCGATCGTCCCGGTAGTGGCCGCCCTCGACGGCATCCCCGACTGGGAAGCCAGGCTGGGGCGCTTCGTCGAGCGCTGGATACGCCGCAGCGAGTCCCTCCTGAAGGCCAGGACCGCCCTCGTCAACGCCTTTCTCCTGCTCGTCGCCACGGCGATCGCCGGCGGCGGGATCCAGTCCCTGTTCGCCGTGATGGACGTTGCCGGGCGCGCCGGCAGCGGACGCCTGTGACCACCCCTGCCGAGGAAGCCATGACCACACTGCGTTCCCGTCTCGTCCGCCGCCGCAGCCGGGGGCTCACCCTCTTCGGCGTCCTGATGGGACTGACCCTCTTCTCCGCCGCGGTCATCGGCGCGGTGAACCTCTACAACACCGCCCAGGAGACCCAGGACCGCAACGACGCCCAGGCCCTGCTGACGCGCCTGCAGGTCGCCGTGCAGCAGATCTACCTCGGCGAGTCGGCCTATCCCGCGGGGTCGCTCGTCCCGGCCCTCGACATCCGCGGCGCGATACCCGGTTCGGCGCGGATCTCCACCGGAGGCGGCACCGACGGCAACGGCAACGCCATTCCCGTGGTGACCGGGATCCGCCATCCCTTCGGCGCGGCGATCCAGGTGACGGGCGCCGGCGCGCGCTTCAACATCCTCTTCGAGGACCTGCAGAACGCCGCCTGCGCGTCGCTGCTCGATCCCTACGTCGGCCAGGGAGGGGGCACCTCCGGGCTCTGGCAGGTCTCGATCAACGGCACGGCGCTCGCCAGCCCGCTCACCTCGGCGTCGGTGACCGCGGGCTGCGTCAACGGCGCCGACAACGACATCACCTTCACCTTCGAATGACTTGTCTCCACGCCATGGGGCGCCGCCGGACGCGGGGCGGCGCCCTCCTCTTCGGCGTCCTCCTGCTGCTCTCGCTCGCCTTCGCGGTGCTTGCCGTCGACCGGCAGCGGCGCGCCGCCGACGCGCTCGCGGAGCGCCACGAGGCCGAAGGGCGCCTCCTTGCCGCCTGGTTCCTGGCCGCCCACCGCGCGGCCCAGGAGGGCGACTGGCGGGACGCCGTCGCCCGCGGCGGCGCCGGCCTCTCCGCCGCCGGCCTCGCCGCCATGGGCGCGGTCCCTCCGGGTCTCAGGGCGGACGGGCGCATCGCGCTCGGGGTGATCGACGACGGCCACGGCGTGGCGATGGCCTTTGCGGTCCTCGAGGGCGCGGCGGCGGCGGCGCAGGTCCGGGCGGGCGCCCTGGCGGGGGGCCTCAGGCGGCTCGACGACGCGGCCTCGCCGTCAGCCCCCATGGCGCGCCACCGTCCGGCGATCGAGGCGGTGCTGGGGAGGCCGCTGGCGGCCGGCGCCCTCATGGCGACCGCCGACCATGCCCTGGCGTGGCGCAACGAGATCCTCCACCGCCGGCCCCAGCCCGGCCGGCCCTGGCTCAACCGCATGGACAGCCCGCTCGATGCCGGCTCCTTCGATATCGGCGGCGCGGTCCGCCTCGACGCCGCCGGGTTCACCGGGCGCGGCGCGGGCGTCGCCGGCAGCGCCAGCGTCTCCGGCAGCGCCGGCGCCGCCACGCTCGCCGGCGGGGCGGCCTTCACGGCCGGCACGCTGGAGGCCCCGGGCCTCGTGGTGCGCCGGGAGCTCGCGGTCGGCACGCTGCGGGCCCTCGGGGCCGTCCGGGCGGCCGGGGCCGCGGTGCGCGGCGGACTGCAGTCGGCCGGCCTCGCCTCGCGGACGCTCTTCGCGCAGGGCCTCGCCGCCGGATCCGGCCTCACGGCCGGCGGCGGGGCCGCCTTTCGCGACGCGGCCGCCGGACGCCTCGTCCTGGGCTCGGGCGCCACCGCCGACCGCCTGGCGGCGGGCGGACTCTACGGACCCGCGCTCGCGGTGACCGGCGCCCTGGCGGTCGACGTCTGCGAGGGCTGCTGACGATGCGGCGGATCGCGCGGCGGCGGGCCGGCGGCCTGACCCTCTTCGGCAGCCTGCTGGCCCTGAGCCTTCTCGGCGTCCTGGCGGCCGGCCTCGCCGGCGTCATCGAGCGCAACCTCGCCGAGGCCCGGGAACGCCGCGCCGCCGCCGGCATCGCGCTCCTGATGCGCGCCGCCCACGATCACGTCACCGACCGCTTCGCGGACGTTCTCGCCGGCCCGGCCACGGGCGAGATCACCCTCGCCGCCCTCGAGGCCGCGGGCCACCTGGCGCCGGACACGCCGCCGGCCGACGCCATGGGCCGCGGCCGGCGCATCCTCTTCGACCGGCCGGCGGCCGGCATCGTCGACCTCGTCGTCACCCAGAGCGTGGCCGCCGGCGACGCCGCCTGGCCATGGCGCGCCGCGGCCTCCGGCGCGGGCGGCGCCTGGCGGCTGGGGACGGTGGCGCCTGGGGGACGCCGCCTCGAGGGGCCCGCGGTCGACGTCGACGTCTCCGGCTTCCAGGGCGCCTTCGCGGGCGATCCGCGTCCGCGGGCGCTGGCCGCGTTCGCGCGGATCGACCGCCGGACGGTCTTCGGCGACCAGCTCTGGCGCATCGAGGTGGCGGGCTTCCCGGAAATCAACCGCATGGAGGCGGATCTCGACATGGCGGGCCACGCCATCACCAATGCGGGGACGGTCGAGGCCCGGGCGCTCGCCGTCGAGGACAGCCTCACCATCGGCGGCGACCTCGAGGTGGTGGGCGCGCTCGTCGTCGGCGAGGCCGTCGAGGTCGCCGGCCGCGGCCGCTTCGCGGGTTCCCTGAACGTCGAGGCCGCCGTGGTGACGGGCGTCGTCGAGACCGCCACCCTGGAGGCTTCCGGCGCGCTTCGCGCCGGCAGCCTCGTCGCCTCCGGCGCCGTCAGCGCCGGCGCCATCGGCACCTCCGGCCAGGCGGCGGTCTCCGGAGCGGTGACGGTCGGCACGCTCACCGCGACCACCGTGGCGGCACGCTCGATGACCGCGGACTCCCTGGCGGCCACCGCGATCGACGCCCGCCACGTCGCCGTCGACGGCGCCATCGAGGCCGAACGGGCGGGGATCTCCCGCCTCACCGTCGGCAGCTGCAGCGGATGCTGAGGCCTCTCGCCCTGGCTGCGGGCCTGGCCTGCGCGGCCGCCGCGGCGGCCGCCGACGGGCAGCGCCTCGATCTCGGTGAGGCCCTGGCGCTGAAGGGGCGCCTCGAGGACGACGTCCTCGTGCTCGCCCGCATCCTCGAGGCCCAGGACCATCTCCACCGGCTCAATGCACTGCGCCGCGCGCGGGGCCTCGCGGCGCTCGCCCTGCCGGGCGAGCTCTGCGCCGTCTCGCCGCTGCGGCCGCTGTGCGCCGCACTTCCCGCAACCTTCGCAAGGATCGAGCCTTGAACCCATCGGACCTCGTCACCCTTCTTGCCGTCTCGGCGCCGCTGGGCGTCATCGCCTGGCACGACCTCACGCGCTTCGAGATCCCGCCCGAGGCCGTGGCCGCCCTGGTCGCGGGCGGCGTTCTCGTCCACGACGGCGGCTCGCCCGGATGGTGGCTCGGTCTCGCCGGCGCCGCCTTCGGGCTGGCCGCCTTCGCGGCCGCCGTCGCCGCCTGGGTGGCGTTCGGCCGCCGCTGGCCCCTGCTGCCCGGAGACGCCGGGCTGCTCGCGGGCCTGGGCTGGGTGCTGGGACCGCTGGGCCTCGCCTGGGCGCTGGCCGTCGGCGCCCCGCTGGCCATGCTCCACCGCCTGTGCCTGCAGCGCCGCCGCCGCCGGCGCTTCCGGGCGGGGTACACGCCCCTTGCGCCCGGACTCGCCGCCGGCGCGCTGGCCGTCTTCCTCGCGATGGAGGGCGCGGCCGGAGAGGCGCTCACGAGCGTCCTCGAGGCCACACAGCTGGGACCGGCCGTGGAGGCCGGACCGCCGCGCGCGGGCGACGAGGTGGTGGCGTTCGCCGCCGCCCGGCCGCTGGCGTTCGGCGATCTCGCCGGGCGCATCGCCCGGGCGATCGGGCGGGAGGTGGTCGTCGAGGAGCGGCCGGCGCGCTCGGCCGGGAGCGCCATGGCGCTGCCGCCGGCGCCGCCGCTGGCCCTCGTCCACGAAGGCCCGCTCGGGGATCTTCTCGACCGGGTCGCCGCGGAGAGCGGCTACCGCTGGACCTGGCGCGGCCGGGACATCGTCTTCTACCGCTACTGGGACCGCGAGTGGCACCTTCCGCCGGGGGCCTGGGACGTCGACCGGAGCCGCCACCGCACCTTGAAGGGGGTCCTCGAGGCCTGGGCCGGCGAGGCCGGCTGGTCCCTCGACTGGAAGGCCGGCCACGACTACGCCCCCGCCGCGGACGCCCGCTTCCAGGGAAGCTTCCTCGAGGCGGTGGATGCGCTGCTTGCCGACCCGGCGACCCGCAGGACGCTGGTCGCCACCGCCTTCGAGGCGAACCGCCACCTCGTCGTCGAGGAGGCGCGGTGATGCGCTGCGTCCAGGCGGCGGCCCTCGCCCTGCTGGCGCTCGCCGGGTGCGACGCGGTGCGGGAGACCAGGGAGGCGCCCGGCGCGGAGGATCCCGCGATCGCGCGGCTCGTCGAGGCCGTCTCCCGCGCCGAGGCGGCGCTGGGCCTCCTGGCGGCCGCCGCCGAGCCCGCGCCCGCGCCGCCGCGCGCGGTCCCGCCCGAGCTCATGGAGGAGATCACCATCGACTGGATCGGTCCGCTGGAGACCGCCGCCGCCCGTCTCGCCCGGCGGGCGGGATACGGCTTCGTCGAGGCCGGCAGGCCGCACCCGGTCCCGCTCATGGTGACCCTGCAGGCCGACGCGGCGCCGCTCGTCCTCGTGCTGCGCGACGCCGGCCTGCAGGCCGGCGATGCCGCGCGGCTCACGGTCGATGCCCAAGCGCGGGAGATCCGCCTCGAGAGACTCGAGGGAGGCGGCGCCTGATGGCGAGGAGCGCCATCCTCGCCCTGTGCCTCCTCGTCCTTGCGGCGGCCGCCCAGGGATCCCCGCCGGAAGCGCCCGGGACGCACGTCTCCGGCGCCGCCGAGCTGTCCGCAGAGCTGCGCCGCAGGGCGATGAGGACTGCGGTGGTCGGCTACGGCACCCAGGAGGGCCTGGCGGAGCGCGGCCGGGAGATCGACGCGATCGTCGAGCGCTTCGCGCCCCGCCTCGCGCGGGTCTTCCGCTTCGGCGAGCTGATGATCCGCGAGGGCGGGTTCACCGTGCAGCCGCCGGTGATCGCCGAGACGAGGCAGGCCTTCCGCGTCGACCGCGGCCGCCGGGAGGCGGCCAGCGCCGCGCGCCACCTCAGAATCGTCCGCCCCGGGGCCATCGTCCCGGGTCCGCCCGACTGGCGCGACTTCCTGGTGCGCCGGTGGGCCGGGGCGCAAAGGCCCGCGTCCCTCTTCGATCCGCGCGACGAGGAGGAGGAACGCCTCTGGCGGTCCTGGCGGGAGCGGGGCCGGGAGCAGGGCCGCATGCTCGCCGACCGCGTCTTCGCCGCCGACCTCGACCGCCTGACGGGTTTCTTCGAGGGTCTCGTCCTGTGGCACCGCCTCCACCGCGAGCGCATGGTCTCGCGGCCGCTGCTGGCGAGGGAGCGCACCGCGGTCTCCGGCGGCGGCGGCGTCATGCGCGTCGACGAGAGCCGCCTCGTCATCGCCGCGCCCGCGGCCTTCGTCCTGCGGCCCGACCTGTGGAGGCTGCCGTGAGCGGGATGTGGCCGCCGGCCGCCCATGCCTTTCCGGTCGGCGAGGCCGACGCCTTTCTCGCCTGGGCCGCCGGCCTCGGGGCCTCCGACATCGCCTTCCAGACCGGCTCTCCGGCCATGGTCGAGATCGACGGCAGGCTGCGACGGGCGACCGCGGCGCCGCTCGACAGCGTGGCGATGGCGCGGCTGGCCGGCGCCGTCTTCGGGGCGACGGCCGAGGCGCAGCTGCGCTCGGGCCGCACGATCGACTGTTCCCACGCCATCGGCCACGCCCTCAAGGAGGGGCGCCGCTTCCGCTGCAACCTCGCGGCGGTCCACGTGGCGGGCGGCTTCGGGATCAACCTCTCCATGCGCGTCCTGCCGGACCGCGTGCCCGCGTTCGACGAGCTCGCCGTCGAGCCCGCCATCCGCGAGGCGTGGGAGAGGACCTCGGGCCTCACCCTCGTCACCGGCGTTCCCGGCAGCGGCAAGTCGACGCTGCTCGCCGCCGGGACGCGCCATCTCCTCGAGAACGGCAAGGGGCGGGTGCAGTCCTACGAGGCCCCCATCGAGTTCGTGTTCGACCGCATCGGCGCCCCGGGCGCCCTGATGTCGTCCTCCGAGGTGCCGCGCCACGTGCCGAGCTTCGCCGAGGGCCTCAGGGCCTCGCTGCGCCGGCGCCCGGCGGCTGTCGTGCTGGGAGAGGCCCGCGACCGGGAGACCGTGGAGGCGCTTGTGAGGGCGGCCGATACCGGGATCGCCGTCTATTCGACGGCCCACACCGTCGGCGTGGCGGCGACCATCCGCCGCCTCGTCGCGGAGTTCGACCCGCAGGAGAGGGAGGAACGCGCCGTGGCTCTGGCCGAGGTCCTCAACCTCGTCGTCACCCAGGTGCTCTGGCCCCGGCCGGGCGGCGGCAGGCAGGCGGTCAGGGAGTGGCTGGTCTTCCCCGAAGGCCTCAGGGAGCGGCTGATCTCGAATCCGCCGGCGCTGTGGCCGGCCTTCATCCGCCAGGCGCTCGCCGCCGCGGGCAGCAGCCTCGCCGCCGGCGCGGCCAGGGCCTTCGAGAGGGGCCTCATCGACAGGGCGGCGCTGAAGAGGGCGCGGGCCATGGAGGGAAGGGACGGGATCCGATGACGAAGGGAAGGGGCCATGCACGACACCGCCTGGCGCGACAGCGCCCGTCCGGTGCGTTTCTATCGAATCGATGCCAGGCTTGCGGCGCTCTTCGCCGCGTGGATCCTCTGGCCGTCGCCGGCGACCACGCTTGCGGCGCTCGCCGCGCTCGCCGCCTTCGGCCTGGCCGAGGCGCGGGGCTACCGGCTGGAAGCGGCGCTGCGGGCGCTGCGGCGGCGACTCGCCGGCCGCCGCCGCGCCCTTCAGCCCTGGCGCTCGCGGCGCTTCACGGACTTCGGATGAGACGGCCGCGCCGCGGGAGGGGCGTCACGCTCGCCGGCGCGGCGGCCCTGGCGCTCGCCCTGCCGGGCGGGCCGGCGGTCACTCCCGCCGCCGCCTCCTTCCACTACGTCCCGCCCGCCGAGGCCGCCGCCGGCATTGCCGCCGCCGACCGCGCCGCGGGCCCGCCGGGCGCTCCCGGGCCGGCCGCCGGCGGTCCCTCCGCCGCCGGCGCCTGGGGGGTCGACGACGGCGAGATGCTGGGCGACGTCCTCGAACGCTGGGGCGCGCGGGCCGGGGTGGCGGTCCTCGTCCTCACCGACCGCCGCTGGCGCCTCGATCGCGCGCGGGCGTTCGACGGCTCCTTCGGCGACGCCGTCGGCGCCCTCCTGGCCGCGCTCTCGCACCTGCCCGAGGCGCCCGTGGGCGAACTCTCGGGCGACGGCCGCGCGCTCGTCGTTCTCCACCGCCCGGCCGGAGACGGGCCGTGAGGCGCCTCGTCCTCCTCCTGGCGATGCTCGCCGCCGCCGAGGCCCGCGCCTCCGGCCTCGTCGACGAGCTGCGCGGCGCCGGCGCGACGCTTCATCCCCTGGGCATGGTCGCGGGCCTCGAGGGCTACTGGGTCGAGCCGGCCGCCGGCGGCGGCTGGCCCCTCTACGTGACGGAAGAGGGCCACGGCGTCGTCGGCCTCCTCCACGACGCCGCCGGGCGTCCCGTCACCGCTGCCCAGATCGCCGCCAGCGGACTGGGCGGCGCGGCGGCGGGGGAGGAGGCCCGGGAGGCCTTCGGCGCCGCGCTGGAGGCCGCGGCCTTTCGCACAGGGCGCGAAGGGCCCGACGTCGTCGTCTTCGCCGATCCCGCCTGCCCGTGGTCGCGGGCCGCCGTGGCGCGTTTCGCCGCGCAGTCGCTGGCCGGCGGCCTCGTCCTCCATGTCGTCCCGGTGGCCCTCCTCGGGGAGGCCTCGGCGCGCATGGCGCTCGCGGTGGTGGCCGCCGCCGATCCCCTCGAGGCCTGGTTCGCCGGCGGCGCGGCCTCCGGCGACGAGGAGGCCCGCCGGCGGATCGCGGCCAACAACAGGCTCTTCGCCGCGCTCGGCGGACGGGCGGTGCCGTTCACCGTGCGGGCGCTGCCGGACGGCCTCGCGACCCGCGAGGGCGCCATCGACGATCCCCTCTCCTGGCTCGGGCCATGGTGAATGCGCGCGCGCGGGCGGTGCGGCGGGCCGCGGGACTCTTCGCCTTCCAGCGCGACCAGCACCACGCGTGGCGGCGCCTGGCGGCGTGGCTCGCCTTCATCGCCGTCGCCGAGGCGGTCGCCCTTGCCGGCTACATCCTCTTCCATTCGACGGTCTACATCGCCGTGGCGGCGACGCCGGACGGGCGCATCATCGAGATGACGCCGCTGGACGAACCGATCATGTCGGACGCGGCGCTGAGGAACTGGACCGTCTCGGCGGTGACCGAGGCGTTCACGCTGGGCCACCACGACTGGCGCATGCGCCTTGCCGCCATGCGCGAGCACTTCACCGATCGTGGCTACGACTCGTTCGTCGCCGGGCTCGAGGAGAGCCTCTTTCTCGACCGGCTGAGGAGCAACCTGCAGGTCGCCTCCGCGGTCGCCCGGGGCGCGCCGGTCATCACCGCCACCTCCCTGCGCGCAGGCCAGGCGGTGTGGACCATCGAGTTCCCCCTGCTCGTGACCTTCCAGGCGGGCGACCGCCGGGCGAGCCAGGACCTCGTCGCCCGCGTCCTGGTGATGCGGGTGCCGCTGTCGGAGCGGGCGCGCGGCATCGGCATCGAGCAGCTGATCGCGACGAGGCGGCCGGCATGACGGCGCGCCCGGCGCCCGTCCTCCTCGCGGCGCTCCTTGCCGCCGCTGCGCCGGCGGCCGCGGACGGCCCGTGGGCGGCGCACGCCCTCTCCGACGACGAGGCCGCGCGCCTGGCGCGCGAGGAGCTGCCGTTCACGCGCGAGCAGATCGTGATGCTGGGCCGCCTGCTCGCGGCCACCGAGGGCGCGGTCGCGCAAGGCGCCGGCGCCCGTCCGCAGGCGCGGCGCTCGAGGCTGCGGCTCGAGCCGGGCACGGCGGCGGTCCCGCCCGAGATCCTGCTGGAGCGGGGCTACACCACGGCGCTTTCCTTCGTCGACGCGACGGGCGAGCCGTGGCCCATCGAGGAGGTGCTGGTCGACGGCCGCTTCCTGCCGGCGGCGGGCGAACGGGCCGAGGGCGCCCGCCACATCCTCTACCTCGCGCCGGCGGAGCGCCTCCTCCACGGCAACGCGGTCGTCAAGCTCCACGGTCTCGCCCGCCCGGTGACCCTGGCGCTCGTGGCGGGAAGCGGCGTGGTGGACTTTCACGTCGACGTCCGCATGGCCGCCAGCGGACCCAACGCCGATCCGGCGTCGGCGGCGGCCCCCCGCACCTTCCATGCCGGCGATCCGGTGCTGCTCGACCTGCTGGCGGGCCTGCCGCCCGAGGGGGCGGCCCGGCTCGTCCTGGCCGGCGGCGCCCCGGGAGACGGGGCCTGGCTCCACGACGGCGACCTCCTCGTCGTGACGCGCGCCCCGCTCCTCTCGCCGGCGCCCTGGGCGGCCGAGCGCAGCGCCGACGGCCGCTGGGCCTGGCGCCTGCCGGAGACGCCGCACGCCCTGGCCGCCGTGGACGGACGCGAGGTGCGCCTCACCTTCCGTGAGGCGGAGGCCTTCGAATGAGGGCGTCCGCCGCCGCCGCCGGGCTGGCGCTCGCCCTTGCCCTCGCCGCGGGCGACGCCCGCTCCCAGGGCATGCCCGACAACTCGGCCGTGTCGCTCGATCCCGACGACAACCCCGATCCCGCCTACCGCGCGACCCTGGAGGGGCACGAGCGCCTGCGGCTCGAGGAGGCCGTCGACGGCGGCAGGACCTTCCTTCCCTACTTCTACGGCTCGGCGGGGCCGCCGGCGGAACCCGCGCCGCCGCCGGAACCCGCGGCGGCGCAGGAGACCCTGGCGCCGCGGCCGGCCGTCACCACCTACGAAGGCCTCGCCGCGGTCGGGCCGGTCCTGCCCGCCGGCCTCGTCGAGGCGCTGCTCGAACGCTGGAACCGGGCGCCGGCCATCGTGACGCTCGCCTACCCCGCGCCCCGCGGCGAACCGGGCGCCGGCAGCGGAAGCCGGCCGCCGGCCGCGGCAGGCCTGGCGCCCGGGACCGCCCTCTACGGGCGCATCCTCTACGGCATCCGCTCCGACCTTCCCGGCCCGGTGGTGATCGAGATCCTCGAGCCGCCGCTCGCCGGCGCCCTCGTCACGGGCTCCTTCGAGCGGTTCGGCGAGCGCCTCGCCCTGCGCCTGACGCGGCTGCGCCACCGGGGGCGCACGCGGGATGTCGACGCCTGGGGCGTCGGTCTCGACTGTGCCTGCTTCGCCGTTCCCGGAGACGTCGAGAGCCACTGGTTCGAACGGGTCCTCCTGCCGGCGGCCGCCGCCTTCGCCGAACGCTGGCTCACGGCCTCGTCGGCGCCGCGCACCACGGTCAGCATCGACGGCGACGTGGTGATCGCCGAGACGGCCGGGGACCGGGCGCTGCGCGAGGGGCTCGCCGGGTCCGCCGGGGCCGTCGCGGATGTCCTGCTCGAGCACGCGCCGCAGCGGGCGACGGTCTCGCTTGCGCGCGACACCGAGGTCGCGGTGGTGCTGCTCGATCGCGTGGAGGGGATTGACGTTGGAGACGACTGACCTTGGCGTCGCCCTCGTCGCCCTGGTGGCGGACGTCGAGCCCCACCTGCTCACACTCGCCGGCGTCCTCTGCCGGCTGCTGGGCCTCGGGCTCTTTCTCGCGGGCGCCCTGCGCCTGGTGCGCCACGGTTCGCCCGCGCCGCCGCCGGCCGCGGGCACGGTCCTGTCGTTCCTCGCGGCGGCGGTCCTCATGGCCCTTCCCGCCTGGCTCGACGGCGCCGGCGAGAGCCTCTTCGGCAGCGCCCGCCACGCCTCGGTGCTGGGCTACGGCGGCGGCGCTCCCGATCTTCTGCCGCTGCTCGACGCGGTCTTCACCGTCGTCGCCTTCATCGGCCTGGCCGCCGTCATACGGGGCCTCTTCGTGCTGCGCGCCGCCGCCGACGGCGTGCCGGGGGCCACGGCCGGCGCCGCCGCCATGCACCTCCTCGGCGGAGTTGCCGCCTGGCACATGGCGGCCCTCGTCGGCGCCCTGCAGACCTCTCTGGGCATTCGCATTCTCGACATCTCGTGAACAGGAGACGACCGTCCATGAACAGTCCCGTCCTGCCGGCCCTGCTGGCGATGCTGCCGGCGCGCGCCTTCGCGCTCAGCCTCGGTGAAATGGCGAGCGCGGCGGCCGCCGATCTCGACCGGGTGCCGGCCTTCATCTCGATCACCTTCTACATCCTCGGCGTGGTGATCGCCGGCGTCGGCCTCGTCAGGCTCAAGCGCCACGTCGACCATCCCCAGGCGACGACCATCGGCGCCGGCATCGCCGCCCTGCTGATCGGCGCCGCCCTGATCGCCGCGCCGGCGGTCATCAACGCCATCGGCGAGACCTTCGGCGCCCCGTCGGGGGTGACGCTCACCCGGCCGCAGCTGGACTGACCCGGTGGTATCGCTGTTCGACGACGCCCAGGCCCTTGCCTGGATCGCGAGACGCAAGTCGCTGGAATCCTTCATGATGCCGACGGCCCTTCTCGAAGGGGATCCGGGCGCGCTGGTGGCGCGCGACGGCTCGCTGGCGACCCTCGTGCGGATCGACGGCAGCCGTTCGCTCATGGGCGGCGAGGAGCTCGAGCGCTTCGTCGCAATCGCCTCGGGGCGCTGGAACGCCTGGCTCGCACGCCCGGGCCACGCCCTTCACGCGGTCCTCGAGCGGGCGCCCGGCCCGGCGCCGGTGGCGCGGGCGGTCGCCCCCCAGGAACGGGCGGCGCGCGAGCGCGGGCTCGATCTCGACGATCTCCTGGAGGAGCGCGTCCGCCACCACGGCAGGTTCGCCGCCGGCGAGATCCTCGTCGTGGCCTGCTGGACCCGGCCGTCCCTGCTCTCCCGCGCCGAGGCGGCGCGCGACCGCAGGCACTTCCGCGATCTCCTGAAGGACTGGCCGGCGCGGCCCGGCGAGGCGCAGTGTGCCGAAGCGCCCTATCGCTCCCTGGTGGCGCGCCACGAGGCCATGGTCGCCTCGTTCGCTGACGCGGCGGGCGAGGCGGGCCTCGTGGTCCGCGTCATGCCGTCCGCCGCCGCCGGCCGCCTCATCCGCAGGTTCGTCAACGGGCCCGAGGCCGCCGCTCCCGGCTGGCGCCCGGTAACGCCGCCGGCGCAAGGGGGCCCCGCCCCGCCGCTGGCCCCGCAGCTGCTGACGGCCGAGCCCGAGACCGGGCAGGGGGGCCTCGCCATCGGCGCCAGGCGCTATGCGGCCCTCGACATGATCCTCGGTCCGCGGCGCTCCCGGCCGTTCCGCGACCTCGTGCGCGGCATCGCCGGGGCCGGACTGCCGCTGCGCTTCTCGCTGCTTCTCGAGGGCGGCGGACTCGACTCGCCGGCCGTACGCGCCGCCCGCGTGGCCGCGTCCTTCACCGCCTTCTCGTCGGACGACAGCCGCGCCTTCGGTCACGCCCTCGGGGAGCTCGCGGCGCACCGCGCCGACGGCGGCGCGGTCGTGCGCCTGCGCCTGACGGTGCTCACCTGGACGGCGCGGGAGGCGGACGCCGGCGAGCTGGCGCGGCGCCGCTCCCGCCTGCAGCAGGTGTTCGAGGGCTGGGGGGAACCGGTCGCCACGCCGCTGGTCGGCGACCTCCTCGAGGCGTTTGCCGGCACGGTGCCGGGATTCGCCTGCGGCGGCACCGCCGCGCCGGCACTGGCGCCGCTCGGCGAAGCCCTCGCCCTGCTGCCGGTCTGCCGGCCGGCGGCGCTTCCCGGTTCTCGCGTCGACCACCTCTTCCGGTCGCCCGACGGCCGCCTGCTGCCGTTCTCCTTCGACAGCGGCGGCGACTACGGCTTCGACCTCATCTACGGCATGCCGGGACGCGGCAAGTCGGTGCTGATGAACACCCTGGCCCTGGCGTTCGCCCTCCACGGCGCCCACGAGACCCTGCCGATGAACGCGGTCATCGACATCGGGCCGTCGTCGGCGGGCCTCGTCTCGCTCGTCCGCGAGGCCCTGCCCCCCGGGCGGCGCCACGAGGCGGGGGTCTTCCGTCTCGCCATGTCGGCGGACCATGCCATCAACCCCTTCGACACCCAGCCCGGGTGCCGGGAGCCCCTGCCGGCCGAGCGGGCCTTCCTCGTCAACCTGCTGGGACTGATGCTCACGCCGGCGGGCGCGGCGGGCGTGCCCGACGGCCTGCGCGAGATCGTCGCGCCGGTGATCGCCGCGGCCTACCGCCTGCGCGACGACCGGGTCGCCGGCGCCGAACCCCGCGCCTACTCGCGCGGCCGCGACGCCGAGGTCGACGATGCCCTCGCGCGGCTTGGCCCGCGCCTCCCGGCGGAGCCCCTGTGGTGGGACGTCGCCGACGCCCTTCTCGAGCGCGGCGACACCGCGGCCGCCCGGCGCGCCCAGCGCTACGCGGTGCCGGTGATGACCGACCTGCTCGCCGCGGTCCGCCAGCCGGCGATCGCCGAGCTCGCCGCCGGCGCCAGCGTCGCCGCCACCGGGGAACCCGTCATCGACGCCTTCTCGAGGATCGTCGCCGGGCTCGCCGAGGCGTGGCCGATCCTCTTCCATCCCACGGCCTTCGACCTGGGCGCCCTGCGCGTCGCCGCGGTCGATCTCGCCGAGGTGGCGCCGTCGGGGTCCGACGAGGCGGACCGCCAGACGGCGGCCGTCTACCTCCTGGCCCGCCATGCACTCACCCGCGACTGGTGGATCTCCGCCGAGCCCGCGGCCTCCTTCGCGCCCGCGCGGCGGGCCTGGCACGCCGCCAGGCTCAAGGCGGTCCGCGAGGCCCCCAAGAGGCTCTGCTTCGACGAGTTTCACCGGGTGGCGCACGTCCCGGCGGTGCTGGCCCAGGTCGAGCGGGATGTCCGCGAGGCGCGCAAGCTGCGCGTCACCGTGACGCTCGCCTCCCAGAGGGTGGAGGACTTCCCGCCGGCCCTCGTCGAACTGGCGAACCGCATCTGGGTCCTCGGCGCCGGCGGCAAGAGGAGCGAGATCGAGACCCTCTCGTCGATCTTCCAGCTCACCGACACGCTCCGCGAGGCGGTGCGCCACCAGCTCACCGGACCGGCGGCCGACGGATCGCCCGCCCTGCTGCTTGCCGCCGACGCCGGCGGCCGCCTCGAGCAGCTCGTGGTCAACTCGCCGGGACCGCTCGAGCTGTGGGCGCTCACCACCAGCCCCGTTGACGCGGGCTTGCGCGACCGCGTGGCCCGGAGCCTGGGACAGCGCGAGGCGCGCCGCCGCCTGGCGCGCGCCTTTCCCGGCGGCAGCGCCCGGCGCCGCGTCGCCGCCGAGACCGCCGATCGCCTGGAGCTCGGCGAAGCGCGCTCCGAGCGCGCCGTCGTCGACAGCCTCGCCGCGGAGATCGTCCGCGACGGAACCCCCCGGAGGATGCCATGACCCCTCGTCGAAGACTGCCGTACCGATGCCTGGCGCTTCTGGCGCTGCTGGCCGCCGCCGAGGCGCGGGCGGCGGACCCGGCCTGCGATCCGGCCGTGGAGCAGGCGCTCGTCGGCCATGCCATGAGGGGGGCGGCCGCGGAGGTCGAGGTCATCCGTGATCCGGCCTCGGGCATCGCCGAGCCGCCCTCCATCGTCGACTTCGCCTGCGGCCACGCCCTTCTCTCCTACCGGCCCTACGACATCTTCTTCGATCCCGCGGACGCCATCGCCGGGATCATGGACCTCGGGACGGCGGCGATCTGCGAGGCGGCGGCGCGCGCCTACCGGGAGGCCCTTCGGCGGCCGCTGCCGCGCGGGGCCTTCCGCCCGGCCGGCGGGGGCGGCTGAGATGGGCCGCGCCGCACTCGCGATCCTGCTTCTCGTCCTCGCTGCGGGAGACGCCCACGCCCTCTTCGGCGGCAAGCGAAAGTGCGATCCCACGGACAACGACATCGCCGAGGCGAACCGCGTCATCGGCCAGGTCGAGGAGATGGAGCGCGCCGTCATCGAGGCGCTCCGGCTGCAGACCGGCCAGCTCGCGGGCTACGAGGCGCAGAGCGCCCGCGCGCACTGGGAAGCGCTGGACGCCCAGACGCGGCTGCAGGCCCGCATCGCCCGCGAGGTCGAGGAGAGCGAGGCGCTGCGCGCCAGGCGCCCCTCGATGAACGCCTGCCGCGCCGTGACCGGCGTGACGGGCCTCGAGGCCGCCCGCGCCGGCGAGGCCGGCGCCGTGCGCCGCGCCGCGGCCATCGAGAGCGGACGCATCGCCGGGGACCTTCGATTCTTCGATCCCGGCGGGGCGATCGCCGACGGCGAGGCCCGCTTCGCCCGCCTGACCGGCACCTACTGCAGCGAAGCGCTGAGCGGACAGGCGGCCTGCGCCGGCGACGAGCGCCGGCACGGCGCCGATGTCCGGCCGGGCACGCTCTTCGACACGGCGACCTTCGCCGACGACCATGCCCTCGAGGCGGCGGTCGAGCTGGCGCGCAATCTCGCCTCGCCGGTCGTCCAGGATCCTCCCGCTCTCGCCTCGGCGACCACGCCGGCGGAGCGCCGCCGCGTGCTCCTCGCCCGCGCCGCCGACGCCAGGACGGCGCTGGCGGCCGACGTCTTCTCCCGCTCGCGCGCCCTGAGGACACCGGCGGTCGAGCTCGGCGCCTGGGCGGCGGCCTTCAGCGGCGGCGCCCGGGGGGAGGGACCGCTGTCGCGCCTCGAGCTTCTCTCCATCCTGGCGAGCTCGCGCTTCGACGATCCGGCGTGGTTCCTCGAGCTCCAGGAGATGACGGCGGAGGGGCTGCTGCGCGAGATCGCGGGCCTGCTCGCGGTCGGCCTGATGGTCGACTGGGAGCGCTATCTTCTGGAGGAGCGCCAGGCGGCCCTGGCGGCGGTCCTCGTCGCCTCCGAGGCCGAGGCCATGCGCCGCCGCGAGGGGCTCGCCACCCCGCAATCGGCGATCAACTGAGACCCGTGGCGCTCCTTCGCCTCCTCTTCCTCCCCGGGCCCCGCCGCGGCCCCGGGCGCTGGCTCCCGGCCGTCGTCGCGGCGCCCGCGCTGGCGGCCCTGCTGGCCGGCGCGGCGGCGGCGGGAACGATGGATCCCGGCCTCTTCGCCGCCGAGGACGGCGAGACCCGCGCCCTGCTGGCGTTCCTCGATCTCGAGGGCGCCAGCATGCTCGCCGACATGATGTGGATCTACAACACCGGCATCCTGGTGCTCGCCGGCGTCCTCCTGGTCTACCAGTGCGTCGCCGGCACCGTCGACACGGCCAGACAGGGCCGCTGGGGGTTCGGCGGCTGGCAGATCGTGCGCATCGTCGCGGCGGTGGCGTTGATGGCGCCGCTGGCGGGAGGTCTCAACGGCGCGCAGCACATCGTGCTCTCCCTGGCCAGGCTCGGCGGCGACTTCGCCAACGCCGTGTGGCAGCCCTTCGGGGAGGAGTTCTCCGCGGCGCGCCCGGTCCGCCCGGAGGCGGGCGAGCACCTGCGCCGCGCGGCCATCGCCCGGGCGCTCGTCGCCGAGACCTGCCGTCATGTCGCCAACGCGGGGGGCGCCGTCCTCGTGGCGGTGGAGACGGACGCATCGGGCAACGGGATCCGCCGCCGCTATGCCGGCACCGGCGCCGACATGCCCGACGACCTGTGCGGCGTCATCGTCTACGGAGTCCACGCGGCCGCCCCGGGAGCGGATCCGCCCGCCGGCATCGGCGCCCTGGCGCCGCTCCAGGACAGCGCCGCCGCCGGCGAAGCGGTCGCCGCCATGGCCGAGGCGCACCGTCTCGCCTTCGAGGCCCTGCTCCCCGCCATCCGCGCGCTCGCCGCCGAGATCGGCGCGCGCTTCGTCCCCGGCTCCCCGGTCTACGGCCGGCCCCTGCCGGAGGCCGATCCGTGGCTGGCCCGCGCCGGCCTGGCGGAACGCTACAGGGAGGCCATGGCGCGGGCGATGGAGGAGGCCGCGGGACGCCACGACGAGGCCATGGCGGCGCTCGGCGAGGCCCGCGGCGGGCCGCACAGCTGGCTGTGGGCGGGCAGCGCCTTCAACATGCTGGCCTGGCAGGCCGGACGCTTCCAGGCGGCGGCGCGCAACGTCCCCCGGGTCGCCCTTCCAGGCGAGGTCCTCGACGCGTGGTCGCCGCCGGCCGCGGCGGCGGTGGAGAGCCTCCTGGCATGGCTGGGGCGCTCGTCCATGCGCCCGGTCATCGCCTCGGCGGCGACCGGCGGCGGCGTGGCCGGAGGAGGCGCCGGACCCGGCGAGATCGTCTCCGGCCTGCTCGACATCGTCCGCTTCGAGGCCACCATCGTCGCCTCCGGCGACAACCCGGTGGTCGACCTCGCCGTCTTCGGACACGACCTCATCGCCGCCGCGTTTTCGGCGATCGGCGTCCTCACCGGCGCCGCGGCGGGCTCCAATCTCCTCGAGGGCGTCCCGGTCATCGGCTCGGCGCTGGACGTCTTCGAGGCCGTGTGGAGCGTGGCCGACGGCTTCGTGACGCTGTTCCTCGGCGTCCTGCTGGTCGCCGGCGTGATCCTCGCGTACGTGCTTCCCGTGCTGCCGTTCATCCGCTTCCTCTTCGGCATCCTCGCCTGGCTGCTGGCGGTGGTGGAGGCGGTGCTGGCGGTGACGGTCTTCGCCGCCGCGCACATCTCGCGGGACGCTCACGGGGGACTGCTGACCGGCGCCGCGAGACAGGGCTGGCTCCTGCTGGCCTCGCTCGTCCTTCGACCGGTCCTGATGGTCTTCGGCCTCGTGCTCGGCACCCTGGTCTTCCTCGCCGCCATGGAGGTGCTCAACGGGCTGTGGGCGCCCCAGCTCATGAGGGCCCAGGCGTCCGGGCTCGCCGATCCGGCGGGGTTTCTCGCCATGCTGGTGCTCTACACGATGATCGCCTGGGTCCTGATGAACAGCGCCTTCCGGCTGATCGACACCCTGCCGCAGGCGGTCCTGCAGTGGATCGGCGGCCAGTCCGGCGCCGCCGCCGACGGCGCCGACCGGGTGACGGCGATCGCCGCCGGCGGCGTCTCCCGCCTCTTCGGCCTGAGGCCGGTGCGTCCGGGGCCGCGGTGAGCGGGCTCCTTCGCCACGGCCTGCCGCTGGTCCTCGCCGCCTCGTGGCTCGCCGCGGCCGGCTGGGCCGGGGACACGCTGCGGCTGGCCGTCGTCGCCGCGGCGGCGTCGGCCTCCCTCGTCGCGTCCTGGGGCCGCAGCGGAGCGCGCGCCGCCGGCCTTCACGCCGGCGCCGCGTCGGTCGCCCTGGAGTCGCTCGCGGTCTCGGCCGGCGCGCTCCTGGCCGGTGGCGCCGCCGGGTCCCCGGGCCTTGCCCTGGCGCTGGTCTCCCTGGGGGGCTCGCTGACGGCCGTCCTGCTGTTTCTCGCCTCGCCCGTCGAGGCTCTCGACCGCCTCGTCCGGCGCCGCAGGCGGCGCGCCGTCTCGACGCTCCACGGCGATGCCCGGCTGCTTGCGCCCGGGATCGTCCGCCGCCTGACCCGCGGCCGGGGCCTCCTTCTCGGCGAGACCGCGCGGGCGGACCTCGTCGCCTGGCCCCTGGAGGGCTCGGCCGTCACCCTGGCGCCGCCGAGGACGGGCAAGGGCGCGACCATCGCCCTCAATCTTCTCAATCCCGAAGAACGCGGCCACGGCGGCTCGACCGTCACCATCGACCCCCGGGGCGAGACCTTCTGCATCGTCGCAAGGCGGCGGCGCCAGCTCGGCCGGCGGGTCCGCCTCGTGGATCCCTTCGGGATGGTCGCACAGCACGCCCGCAACTTCCCGCAGGCCTGGCTGCCGCAGGTCGCCGGGCTGGCCTTCAACCCGCTCGACTTCATCCGCGATGACGAGGACCTCGCGGTGCGCGACATCGGCGCGCTGCTCGACGCCCTGACGACGCCGCCGGCCAACGAGACCCATGCCAGCGCCGTCCACTTCTACGCCTCGGCGCGGGACATCATCGCGGGCTACATCGCCTGGGTGCGCTTTCGCGAGCCACCGGGCGAGCGCACCCTGGCGCGGGTGCGCGATCTCGTGGCGCAGACCTCCGGGGAGAGGGAGGCCTTCATCGGCCGCGTCCGGGAGTCGTCGCGCTTCTGCGGCGGCCTCGCCCACCAGGCCGTGGACCGCCAGGCGGAGGTCGGCAAGGACGAGGCGGGAAGCCAGTTCTCGACCATCGCCAACCAGCTCGCCTTCCTCAACTTTCCCGAGCTTGCCCGGCAGACCGGCCGCTCGGACTTCGACCCGGCGGCGATCGCCGCGGGCGACACCGACATCTTCGTGGTCGTCCCCGACGATCTCGTCGACGCCGCGAGGGGCTGGCTGCGCCTGTGGATCACCATCCCCAACGCCCTGGCGAACCGCCACGCCTTCGCCCGGGACCTGCTGCTGATCATCGACGAGATGCCGCGGCTGGGATACCTCAAGCCGGTGATGGACGCCTACAACCTCGCGGCCGGCAAGGGCGTCCACTTCTGGTGCTTCGCCCAGTCGATCTCGGCACTCGACCAGACCTGGGGCAAGGGCGCGCGGCGGACCCTGATCGACCTCGCCGAGATCGTCCAGGTGCTGGGATTCCCGCGCACCGACGCCGCCGGCGCCGAGGAGCTGTCGCGGGCGATCGGCACGGCGACCTACGAGAGCCCGTCGGTCAGCCATGCCGGCTCGGTGGAGGCGACGCGCCTGCTTCCGGCAAGCGCCCGCTGGCAGGTCTCCAGCGGCACCTCGCTGGTGCGCGAGCGGGTGGTCACGCCGGACGCGCTGATGACGCTGGCCGGCGACGAGCAGTACGTCGTCACCGCCGGCAAGGGGATCCCCAGGGACGCGATCCACCTGCGCCACGCGCGCTACTGGATGCGCCGGGACGCGCGCGCCCACGCCGATCCCAACCCCTTCGTGCTGAGGAAGGAGGGGACCCGGTGAGCGGACGGACCATGGACAACGGCATGCCCGTTCCCGGGGACGGCGTCAGCGACAGCCTCGGCGCCCTGGAAGCCGCCGTCAGGCTCCACGTCGCGGATTTCCACCGCGCCCGCACCGCCGAGGGGCGCCGCCACCGCCGGATCCTGCTGGCCGCCGCGGCGCTCGCCTGTCCGCTCCTCTTCGCCCTGGGCCTCCTCGTCGAGCAGCAGTTCGACCTTCTCCCGCTTGCCGACGCGACGGGAGGCTGGCGCGACTGGGTCTGGGAGACCTACGGCCCCCGGATCGCCGAATGCGTCATCCGCCACCGGGCGGACGGCGCCGACTGCCCCGTCGTCATCGGCTCGAACAGGAGATAGGGGATGTCGGGCCTCATGGGCAGTGCGCCCGGGAGCCGTGACATGGCGCTTCGAGAAGTGTTTCGGGACGGGCTGCCGGTCTTTGTTCGGCAACGTTTGCATTGGCCGTCCGTCTTCTGTGTGCATGTGGCCTCGTGGTTGAGGCCGAGACGGACATCCAGGGGGAGCGTGGTGAGTTCGAGGAACTCCCTGCCAGGCGGCGGGCGTCCGTCACGCCCCCGCGATGCCGCAGGCGGGAACGTTGCGTTGTCGAGGAGGCGGTTCGCCGGAACCCCGGTCCGGGCAGTCCCGGCCGCGTGAGGACGATCTTCGACAGACGCGCCGCCTCGACTTCTTCCGGCGGTCCTGGATAGCGGCGGTGACGAGGACCCGGCCGCGCTTCAGCACCTCCGGTGTCCGGCCGGCAACGCGATAACGATGCTGCGCGTGCTCTGCGCAAGGCCGTCCGGGCATCTGTCACGCGCCCGGAAGTGCGAACGGCGCGAAGGGCGCCCGGGGCAGTTGCGCAGCGAACGCCGTCAGGAACCGAAACACGTGCCGGAAATCCGGCCCGCCACCCGACTCCTGGCGGCGACTAGCGGAGCCGGAGTTCCTGCACCACGTCCGGGGAGACAACCCGGCCTGCCGGTCGCAATCGCAACGGTCGATACGACGCGTCTTCGCGGCCGGGCAGCGGTGGCTATCATGCTTGTGTCTTCGCCTGTCGCCTCTGGATTCCCGGGGATACCGGCAAACGGTATGGCGTCACGTCGCGAGTCCTTCTGCAAGGTGCCTGATGCGAGCGGCCGCGCCGCAGACTGCATACCGGGACTACCGGGCGGCGCCCGTCGCTCCAGCGCCGTCCACAGGCTCGCTTCGCAGTCCCTGTCCGCGCAGTCGAAGACGACCCCTGGCAGGCAGCCCTTCTCCGTGCAGACAGCAGGCGCCTCTGGTCCCGGACCTGGCGGCCGAGCAGGCGAGCCCACGGTGGACGATCGACCTGTTCGCCGGCTGTTCGGCCCGAACAGTGCGGTCTGTCCCGATCACTATGGCTTCCTCGGGATGGAACGGCATGCTGATCGAACTTGCGGCACTGCGCTCTGGCACGAACCGGCGGATACGCAGAGACAGAAACCGGGATTCGAGGAACGGCATAATCTGGCACATGCCGGAAACGGCTTTCTGCTGCCTAAACTGGCAATTGCGCCGTCATCGGGACGAATTCACCTGGTTGCCAAACGCCGGGAGCCTGCCCATGCCTCGATCTCATTTGTTGAGGAAGTGGACACCTGCGTCGAACCAGAAGAGTTACGGCTTGAATTTCAGCGGCTCATCGATTTCGTGCTGAGGCGACTGGACAGAGAAGAAGGTTTTCAATTGTCTGAAGCGTGGGCGGCCATCAACGACCTCGATCCCGAAGAGCGGGAATTCAGTCGGGTGGCCGCCATGTGCGGAGTCGATCCATTTGATGTCGAAGATACCGTTAGCGAAGCAATTATTGCGTTCTGGGAGCGTATCGAGCCTTCCATAAGAGAAGAAGCGCTGGCGGCTGCGGACGTGCATTCGCTTCCACGGCTGGGTGACTGGCTTGTAGATGCTGTGGAAGATCCCGGTTCGGTTGGCAACCAAAACCGTTGGAATGAAATCAGAGATCACATTCCGGTTTCGCACGTTCAGGAACCATGGAAGCAAGGATGTGAATTGGCGCAGTCGGTCCGTAACATGCTTGAACCTGGCCAAGGTCCATTTCAGTTTGAGTCCGAAGGTCCACTTGCAGTTTTCCACGAAGAACGGACGTCGCCCAGCCGCCGGATTGAAGGAATTGTGGCAGCGACAAGACCGGCGTGCGTGACGGTGTCGGGAAGCCATGGCAGTGGCACGCGCTTTCTGAAGGCTCGTGCGCTTGGTGAGTTCGTTGGCCGCAGGGAACCGCGTATGGGCATCCTGGGGTCTCTGCACAATGACAGGCAGGCGCGCTCAAGGGCGTTTGCGGCCGAATTCCTGGCACCAGCCGCAGTTCTCTGCAATCGATTTGACAATTGCCAGCGAGCACTGCCTGTTTCTTGACAGCTCTGTTTGGCGAATTGCAAACCGTGACCGGACTCATGACCTGAAGGTGGCGGATCAAGACTTTGTTCGCGCCTTCGGGCCTCGTCGCCTGCTCGAGCAGGAGGGAGAAAATGTCGGGCCTCGTGGACCCCGGGCATACAATGCGCCCGGGAGCGTGACATCACGCTTCAGGCACGGTATCAGGACGGCCCGTCGTCCACGGCAACCCCGGGCATGTGTCGCATGGAGGAAGATCGTGTCGCTCGTCTCAGGCGGCTGCGCTACCGCGCGGGCCGGCGGGGTACCCGGGAGATGGACCTGCTGCTGGGACGCTTTGCCGACCATGCCCTCGACGGCATGAACGAAAGGGAACTGGGCGAGTTCGAGGAACTCCTGGGGTATCCCGATCCGCTGCTTCACGCGTGGATCACGGGCCAGGCCGGGGGCCCTGCCGGAGGCCACGAGCACATGATCACGAGAATTCGTCTGTTCCATGCACGCTGAGGCGCCCTTCCGCCGGGTCGTGAAGTCCCTGGACTTCGGGGCCGCGAACGTCGTCTGCGACGCCCCGGAAGGGGTCGACGGCGTCTTCGTGACGCACCTGCGCCGGCACTGTCCCGACCGCGACATCCTCGTCGTGCTTCCCGACGAGGAACACGCCCGCCGGCTCGCGGGCCTCCTGGAGTTCCTCGGCGCCGGCGCCTCGACGAGGCTGTTCCCCGCCTGGGACTGCCTGCCCTACGACCGGGTCTCCCCGAATCCGGCCGTGGCCGGCGAACGCCTGACCTTCCTCGGCGACCTCGCCGACGGGGCCTGCCGGTCCGCCGCGGGCCGGACGGTGCTGACCACGGCGCGCTGTCTGCTTCAGCGCGTACCGTCGCCCGAGGCCTGGGAGGGGCGGCGTCTCCACCTCTCGCGGGGCGACGAGCGCGATCCGGTGGCGCTCGTGCGCTCGCTCACGGCCATGGGCTACACGCGCACGGGCGTCGTCATGGAGCCGGGCGACTGCTCGGTGAGGGGCGACATCCTGGACATCCATGCGCCGGCGATGGAAGCGCCCATCAGGATCGACTTCTTCGGCGACGAGATCACCGGCCTGCGCACCTTCGATCCGCTGACCCAGCGCTCGACCGGAGACCTCGACCGCGTCGTCATCGATCCGGCCAGCGAGGCGCCGCTCGATGCCGCGGCCATCGAGCGTTTCCGGGAGGGATGGCGCGAACTCTTCGGCATCGGCTCGGTCGACGATCCGCTTTACGAATCGGTGGCCGCGGGGCAACGATCGCCGGGCATGGAGCACTGGCTCGCACTGTTCCACGAGCGCCTCGTTTCGCTCGACGCCTGGCTGAAGGACGACTGGATCCTGGTGTTCGCGGAGGATGTCGACCTGGCGATGCGCGCCCACCTCGACACCATCGACGATCACTACGCGCACCGTCAGGAGGGCCGCAGGGCGGACGAGCCTCCCTATCGCGCCGTCCCGCCGGACCGTCTCCACCTCGCGATGGAGGACTGGGAGGCGATGGCGGCCGGCCGCACGGCCATCAGGATGACGGCGGGAAGCGGGCGGCCCGAAGCGCATCCGGCCCGCGTGGTGAGCGCGGGCGGCGTGGAGCCCCGCGACTTCCAGCGCGAGCGGCTGGACGTCCGTCTCCAGCTCTTCGAAGCGCTGGCCGGACACATCGCCGGCGAGAGGGCGCGCGGGCGCCGCGTGATCGTCGCGGCGCTCTCCGCGGCGACCCGCGACAGCCTCGCGGAAACCCTCGAAAGGCATGGCGTCGGCGACATCGTCAGGATCGGCGACGAGGGCTGGCGCGAGGCGCCCCCTTCGTCGGTGGCGGTCGCCGTGCTCGATCTCGAGTGCGGCTTCACCGCCGGAGACCTCTGCCTCATCGCCGAGAGGGACATTCTCGGCAAGCGCTACACGCGGCCCAGGCGGCAGCGTTCGCGAAAGGACGCGGAGCGCTTCCTCCTCGAGGTCTCGCAGGTGGCCGAGGGCGACCATGTCGTGCACATCGATCACGGCATCGGCATGTTCGAGGGACTCCACACGGTCACCCTCGGTGGAGCGCCCCATGACTGCCTGCGCATTCTCTACGCCGGCGGCGATGCGCTGCTGGTGCCCGTGGAAAACATCGACACCCTGTCGCACTACGGCTCCCAGGAGGCCAGGGTCCAGCTGGACCGCCTCGGCAGCGCCTCCTGGCAGGCGCGGCAGGCGCGGCTTGCCCGCCGGATCGAGGACATCGCCGGAGACCTTCTCAAGGTGGCCTCCGAACGCCTCATGGAGCGCGGTCCGCGTGTCGAGATCGAACAGGATCTCTACAGGGAGTTCTGTTCCCGCTTCCCGTTCCAGGAAACCGGGGACCAGGAGAAGGCCATTGCCGAGGTCATCGACGACCTGGGCTCCGGGCGCGCCATGGATCGGCTGGTCTGTGGCGACGTCGGATTCGGCAAGACGGAAGTGGCCCTGCGGGCCGCCCTGGCGGCGGTCCTGGCGGGCCACCAGGTGGCGGTCGTCGCGCCGACGACGCTGCTGGCGCGTCAGCACCACGAGACCTTCCTGGAGAGATTCCGCCATCTGCCCGTCCACATCGCGCAGCTCTCGCGCCTGGTGGCGCCCGCCGAGGCGCGGGAGACCCTGAAGGACCTTGCCGCCGGCCGCGTCGACATCGTGATCGGCACCCACGCCCTTCTCTCCAGCAACGTCGCGTTTTCCGGTCTCGGGCTTCTCGTGATCGACGAGGAGCAGCAGTTCGGGGTGAAGCAGAAGGAGCGCCTCAAGCAGCTGAAGGCCAGCGTTCATGTCCTGACCCTGACCGCGACACCCATTCCAAGAACCCTCCAGATGGCCCTGAGCGGCGTTCGCGACCTCAGCCTGATCGTCACGCCGCCGGTCGACCGGCTCGCCATCAAGACCTTCGTGGGCCGCTACGATTCGGTCACGGTCAAGGAGGCGGTCCGGCGCGAGCGCCTGCGCGGCGGCCAGACCTACGTCGTCTGCCCCAGGATCGCCGACCTCAAGGGCATGCTCGGGCATCTCGAGAACCTCGTTCCGGGAGCGCGGGTGGCGGTCGCTCACGGCCGCATGGACGCCGAAAGCCTCGAGCGAATCATGACGGCCTTCTATGACGGCCGGGTCGACGTCCTGGTCTGCACCTCGATCATCCAGTCGGGCCTCGACGTTCCCAACGCCAACACCATGATCGTCCACCGGGCGGACCGCTTCGGGCTGGCGCAGCTCCACCAGCTGCGCGGCCGCATCGGCCGCTCCCGCGTGCGCGCCTACGCCTACATCACCTACGAGGAGGGCAGGGAGCTCGGAAAGAACGCGCAACGCCGGCTCAAGGCCCTGTCGCAACTCGATTCCCTTGGCGCGGGATTTTCCCTGGCGAGCCACGATCTCGAGATAAGGGGTGCGGGCAACCTCCTGGGCCGGGACCAGTCCGGCCACATCCGGGAGGTCGGCGTCGAGCTCTACCAGAAGATGCTCGAGGAAGCCGTGGAGAAGGCGCGCGCCGAGCGGGAGGGCAGGGTGGTCCGGGAGAACCGCTCCTGGTCGCCGGAAGTGGGAATCGGCTCGGCCGTGCTCATTCCGGACTCCTGGGTGAGCGACCTCGACGTCAGGCTCGTGCTCTACAGGCGAATCGCCGCCCTCGACGACGAGCGCGACATCCAGGACATGAGGGAGGAGCTCTGCGACCGCTTCGGTCCCCTCCCGGAGGAGGCGGACAACCTGCTGAGGATCGTCGCCATCAAGGGCCATTGCCGCAAGGCCGGAATCACCAGGCTCGATGCCGGGTTCCGCGGCGCCCTCGTCTCGTTCCACGAGCGGGGGTTTGCCAACCCCGGGGGCCTGGTGGCCTGGCTGGCGCAAGGCGCGGGCACCGCGAGACTGCGTCCCGACCAGAAGCTGGTGGTCACGCGCAACTGGGACCGTGTCAGCGACCGCCTCGAGGGTGCGGAGCTCCTGGCCTCAACACTGGCCTCGATCGCCGGCGAGGCCGAGCAGGAGCTGCAGCGACTCGGGTGACTGCGCGCCTGCGACAGCGTAGCGGCGATCGAAGACGAAGTAGGGGATGCTCCGGATGCCGAGCGCCGCCGCGCGCCGGAGGTCGGCGAGGACCGGGTCGTCCACGGAACCGTCCTCGAGCCAGGAGAGCGCCCTGGCGCGGTCGATCCCGGCATCGCAGACGACGTCGACCAGGGTCCGCATCTCGCCGATGTTCTGCCCCCGGGTGAAGTAGGCCCTGAAGAGCGCCTCGACCACGTCGTCCTGCAGGCCCGCCTCGCGCGAGCGCACGACGATGCGCTGCGCCAGCCGGGTACTGGGCGTTCTCGAGATGGATTCGAAGGCCAGGGGGAGGCCTTCCTCGAGGCCCGCTCCGGCAATTCTGTCGAGGAAGGTCCCGACGATCCTGGCGGAACCGAACTTCCGCGCAAGATAGGCGTTGCGCTCCATGCCGTCCTCGGGGAGATCCGGGTTGAGCAGGAAGGCGCGCCACACGATCGCGGGCCGCGCGCCTTGCGCAACGCCGGCGAGTGCCTTCTCGAGGCGGCGCTTGCCGATCCAGCACCATGGACACGACGGATCCGACCAGATTTCGAGGATCATGCCCTCTCCTCAGGGCTGAGGGGCCTTCGCGGTGAGCCCGCCGTCGCACACGAAGAGCTGGCCGGTGGCGAAGGCCGATTCGTCGCTCGCCAGCCACAGGGCCAGACCGGCGATGTCGGCCGGCCGTCCGATCCGCCCGACCGGCTGGTTGGCATCCAGGGCCTTCGCGGCTTCCTCCGGGTCGGGAACGCTGGCGAGATAGGCATCCATCATGTCCGTCTTGATCCATCCCGGACAGATGACGTTGCAGCGCACGCCGTTCGCTCCGTGGTCGACGGCGATGGCGCGCGAGAGGGCGTGCACCGCGCCCTTCGTCGCGCAATAGGCCGCGAGTCCCGGATCGGCCACGAAGCCGTCGTAGCTGCCGATGTTGACGATCGAGCCGCCGCCGCTCTCCTCCATGATGCCGATCGCCTCGCGGCTGAACAGGAAGACGCTGCGGACATTGACCGCGAAGATCGTGTCCCACTCTTCCTCGGTGGTCTCGACAACCGTCTTCTCGACCTGCATGGCGGCGTTGTTGACAAGGATGTCGAGCCCTCCCAGCCAATCACGGGCAAGCTTGGCCATCGCACGGGCATGGCCGCTCGAGGAGACGTCGCCGGCGACCCAGCGAACGGACTCGCAATCGCTGAACACCGCGGGCGCCGAAGGCTGGCGGGCCGTCGCGAGGACCCTTGCGCCTTCCGCTGCGAAGCGCTCGACAATCGCCGCACCGATACCCCTCGATGCGCCCGTGACGATCGCCTTCCTGCCTTCAAGCCTTCCACCCATGTCCGAACGTTCCTTGCCTATGGAGTCGTGCACGGTACCAGCCCCTCCGAACGGGGTCAGCACGCAGTGGACGCCGGGAGCCGTTCCGGCTGCGCTGGCAGATGCGGCGCTCGCGATACTCTCGAGGCTGCCGCACGGCCCCGCGTCGCTGGGCGGACCGCGTGTGCAACGAACACCGGCCCGCCGCGTTTGCCATTTGCGCTTGGTGTACGGTTATCCTGCTTCCGATTTGCGCAGGGGAATCATGGTGCCGGCGCCCGAACACCTCGCCACCGTTTCGACAAAGGGGCAGGTCGTGCTGCCCAAGGCGATCCGCCGGGCGCTGCGCTGGGTGGCGGGAACGCGCCCGACGGCGTGCTGCTGAGACCCGTACCGGCCTTCGCACAGACACGCCCGCAAGACGTTTTCGCACGTCTTGCCTGCGACGGCACGCCAAGGTCCCCGGCTGAGATGGAAGCGGCAGTCCTGGCGGAGGCGAAGCGGCGCCATCATCGTCGTTCGGTACCTGACCGGCGATGACCCACTGCAGGCCGCCGGGGCGAAGACCGCGATCGACGGGGGAAATGTCTTCGTCGGTACGACGGTCCTGCTCGAGTGCGAACGGGTGCTGCGGAGTGTCTGCGGCTTCGACGCGCAGGAGGTCGCGGCGGCACTGCGCGCTTTTGCCGGGCTCCCGGGTGTTTCCGTGCAGGCGCCCGTTCTGACCGCCGAAGCCCGCGGCCGTGCGGAAAAGGGCATGGATTTCGCCGACGCCCTGCACCTGGGCGCCGCCGCACGATGCGAGGCCATGGTGACCTTCGACAAGAGGTTCATGGCATCGGCCGGGGAGGCGTCGGTCACGGTCACGGATCCTTGAGGGTCTGACCGAACCGCCGCAGAACCCGGGTAGCGGGGCATGTCGTCGGCGGCATCGAACGTTGCGCCAACCGGCGGACCTGTCCGGTTCATGCGATCCGGCACTGCAACACTCCGGGCCCGTTCATGACATGCCGACTGTGCCGACCGTCCGAAGACACCCTGGCGACCACGAAAGGACTGCGAGCCGGGCCCGCCCTGCGGCGCCTGCCCGAAGGCGGGCAGCGTTTCGCAGCAGCTGCCTCATGAGGGCTGTCTCCTGGCACTCCGGCATTCCCCGGGGCCGATAGACCGCGGCCCGTCGAGATTCGCGTTGAGACCGGCTCGGCTCGGGACGCCCTGACCCATCTTTAACGTTTTCCCCACCTGCAAGGGGTGATTTGGCGGATTTTGCGTGTCATGGTGCCGACGGCGTTTCATGAATGACGTGTGATAACAACGAGTTGGCACACGCGACCGATCCGGGGTGATGCCCGGATGACCGTTGTAGTGCCATCTTTTTGCGATGCGGTCTTGCGCCGCTCCTCCGGGGCCCTACAGTGCCGTACATGTTCATCCGCGCCACCAGGACAGGCACCGCAAGGGACGGCTCCGCCCGGCTCTCGCAGCGCCTCGTCGAGAACCGCCGCGAGAACGGCAAGGTGCGCCAGAGGACCCTGCTCAACCTGGGCCGGCACTTCGCCATCGAGCGCCAGGCCTGGCCTTTGTTGTGCGAACGCATCGAGGAGTTGCTCAAGGGCCAGCCGTCACTCTCCCTGGAGCCTCTGCCTGCCGAGATCGAGGCCGAGGCCCGGCGCATCGCCGCGCGCCTGCTGGAGCGCCAGGGCGGGGAAACGGCCGGGGAGGACTGGGAGACCGTCGATGTCGGATCCGCCTGCGACATGGACGGGCGCACCATCGGCGTCGAGCATGCCGCATGGCAGGCCCTGGAGATGCTGGGCCTCGGCGCCCTCCTCGACGAGCTGGGCTTCAACCGGCGCCAGCGCTGCTGTGCCCTGGGATCCATCATCGCCCGCATGGCGCACCCGGGCTCGGAACGCGAGACCAACCGCTGGCTGCGGACCACGAGTGCGGCAGGCGAGATGCTGGGCTTCGACTTCGGCAGCGTCAGCGACATGGCGCTCTACCGGGCCTCGGACAGGCTTCTCGCCCACCGGGAAGAGATCGAGGACCATGTCTTCGGCACGGTGGAGGGCCTCTTCGGCCTGACGCCGACGATCACCCTTTACGATCTCACCAACACCTTCTTTGAGGGCCAGGCCTCGGCACAGCCCAAGGCCAGGCGGGGTCATTCGAAGGAGGGACGCACGGATGCGCCCCTGTTGACCCTGGGCCTGGTTCTCGACGGCTCGGGCTTTGTCCGCCGCTCGAGCGTCTTTGCCGGCAACGTCACCGAGGCTCATACGCTGGGCGCGATGCTGGCCTCCCTGGGGGCGCCCGAGGGGGGTGTGGTCGTCATGGACCGCGGCATCGCCACGAAGGCCAACCTCGCCTGGCTGCGCCAGGAGGGCTACCGCTATCTCGTGGTCTCCCGCGACGCCGCCCGGGTCTTCGACAGCGCCAGGGAGATCACCAGGGTGACGACCTCGTCCCGGCAGACGGTGGATGTCTACACGGAAGAGGCCGACGGCGAGGAAGACGACGGCACGCCCTACCGGGAGGTTCTCCTGCGCTGTCACTCGAAGGCCCGGGAGACGAAGGAACGGGGCATCCTGGAGCGCTTCCAGCGACGCTTCCAGGAGGGCCTCAGGGAGCTCCACGAAGGTCTCTCCAGGCCCCGTACCCGCAAAGGTCTCGACCACGTCCAGCGCCGCATCGGGCGCCTCGAGAAGGCCAACCGCCGTGTCGCCCGGCACTACGAGGTCACCGTCACCCCCGATGACGGCGGCAGCAAGGCCGTCGCCATCTCCTGGACCCTCAAGCCGGCCGAGGGATCCATGATGAGCCACCCGGGGGTCTACTGCCTGCGCTCCAACATCCTCGAGCTCGATGCCGAGACCCTGTGGCACACCTACGTCACCCTCACCGACGTCGAGGCCGTGTTCCGCTCGCTCAAGTCCGAACTCGGCCTGCGCCCCATCTTCCACCACAAGCAGCGCCGTGCCGACGGCCACCTCTTCATCTCCGTGCTTGCCTACCAGGCCGTGCAGCTCCTGCGCTCGCGCATGAAGCGGGCCGGCGCGTCGGACAACTGGACCTCCATCCGCCATGCCCTCCAGCCCCTGCAGCGCACCACCACCACCTTCACCCGCCAGGACGGCAGGACCCTGCACGTGCGCAAGACGGCACTGGCCGACGACCAGCAGGCCGTCCTCTATCATGCCATGGGCATCGCCCCGCCGCCGCGCAACGTCCGCAAGACCGTCGTCTGACGCCCCATCCCGGCCGAGCCCGATGAGCGGCTTGTCAGCCGAAAGATCCCACTTGTAGTGCCACTCCGAATCTTACCCCACTGACTTTGCTTCGCTTTTTGCACTCAATGTTAAAGATGGGCTGAGTGCCGCCGGACGGTTTCAGCGAACAGCTTCATCACCCTGTGCGAACCGACCGATCGTCCGCTCGCGCATCATTGGCGGCGTGCCGGGAATGACGCTATCGTGGCGCTTTGTCGGGGAGACCGGGACCATGGGTTGGGCAGGCCGCATCCTGCGGGTCAATCTCACGGAAGGCCGCTGTGCGGGCGAACCCCTGAACCTCGACTGGGCCGAGCAGTTTCTCGGGCAGCGGGGGCTGGCGTCGAAGTACCTGATGGAATCGATGGATCCCGGCGCCGATCCGCTCGATCCGGGCAACGTCCTCATCATCGCCACCGGACCTCTGACCGGCACCATGGCGCCGACCGCCGGGCGCTACTCCGTCGTCACCAAGGGAGCGCTGACCAACGCCATCGCCTGTTCCAACTCCGGCGGCAAGGTCGGCGCCGAGATCAAGCTTGCCGGCTGGGACATGGTGATCATCGAGGGCGCGTCGCCGACGCCCGTCTACCTCTCGATCAGGGACGGCGAGGCGGTCCTGAAGGACGCGGGCCATCTCTGGGGACGTTCGGTCTGGGAGACAGAGCCCGCGATCAGGGCCGAACTCCAGGACCCCGCAGTGAAGATCGCCTCGATCGGCCGGGCCGGCGAGGCGCTTGTCCGCTTCGCCTGCATCGTCAACGACCTCCACCGCGCCGCCGGCCGTTCCGGGGTGGGCGCCGTGATGGGGTCGAAGAATCTGAAGGCGATCGCGGCGCACGGTACCGCCGGGGTCCGGGTGGACGATCCCCCCGCCTTCATGGCGGCCGTGGGCGCGGCGAAGAAGAGCCTGCAGCCCCATCCGTCCAGGGAACGGCTCGCCCGCTACGGGACCCACGCCATGCTCGACATGACGCACGGCTACGGGAGCCTGCCGACCCGCAACGAGAGGGATGTCCAGTTCGAGGGCACCGAGCGGCTGAACGCGGCCGCCTCGCAGAAGCCTCACGGCGCCAACGGCACGGTCAACCTCGTCACCAACAAGGCGTGCTTCGCCTGCACGATCGCCTGCGGCCGCATCGCCGAGATCGATCCCGACCATTTCTCGATCAGGGACAAGCCCCGGTATCACACGGCCTCGGGCGGCCTCGAGTACGAGAACGTCTTTGCCCTCGGCGCCATGACCGGCGTCGACGACATCGACGCCGTCACCTTCGCGAATTTCGTGTGCAACGAGCACGGCATGGACACGATCTCCTTCGGCGGCGCGCTTGCGGCCGCGATGGAGCTTTTCGAGACAGGTGCGGTCACCATCGACGAGACCGGCGTGGATCTCTCGTTCGGTTCCGCCGAGGGCCTTGTGAGAATGGTGGAGGAGTGCGCGGCCGGGGAGGGATTCGGGGCCGAGGTCGGCCTCGGCGCCTGGCGCCTGTGCCGGAAGTACGGCCACCCGGAGTTTTCCATGACGGTCAAGGGCCAGGAGTTTCCCGGATACGACCCGCGCGCCATGCAGGGCATGGCGCTCGCCTACGCGACGTCGAACCGGGGGGCGTGCCACCTGCGCGCCAGTCCGTTCGCCTCCGACTTCCGGACGACCGAGCTCGAGGGCAAGGTCGAGATCGTCCGGACGAGCCAGGACGAGCGCGCCGCGGTGTTCGATTCGTCGGGCATCTGCGCCTTCACGGCGGCCGCCGTCTCCGTCGACCAGATCGCCGCCATGCTGGATGGCGCGCTCCCCTCGCGGTGGACCGCGGAGCGCCTGCGCGAGACCGGCGAGCGGATCTGGAATCTCGAGCGCCTGTTCAACGTCGCGGCCGGTCTGGGGCGGAGCGACGACACGCTGCCCCGGCGCATGCTCCTCGAACCCGCGCCCGGCGGGTCGGCCAAGGGCCTGGTGGCCAGGCTCGACGACATGCTTCCCGACTACTACGAGACGAGAGGCTGGGACGAGAACGGCGAACCGCGCGGGCAGACCCTCGTGCGTCTCGGTCTGGCATGAGAATCTCCGTGAGACTCGCCGCCTACACGGGCCGCCCGGCGCCGGGTATCGGCAGCGACGGCAGGGGCGTGTGGGACCTCGGCGAGGACGCCACGCTCGAGGACGCCCTGGGCCGTCTCGAGCACTTCGGGGAGGCGCCGGCGATGACGCTGGTGAACGACAGGGTCGTGCGCGCCGACTCGCGGCGGGAACACAGGCTCGCCGAAGGCGACCGTCTCGTCGTGATGCCGCCGATCGACGGCGGTTGAGGGCAGACCATGGACGAGGCCCGCCTGACCTGTTGCCTGACCTTCGACTTCGATGCCATGTCGGTGTGGATCGGTTCCTACCGCTCGAGCAACCCTTCAGAGATTTCCCGCGGAGAGTTCGGCGCCGTCGCCATCCCGCGCATTCTCGACCTGCTCGGCCGCCACGCCGTGCCGGGAACCTTCTGCATTCCCGGACACACCGCCCTTGCCTATCCGGACCTGGTGCGCCGGATCCACGACGCCGGTCACGAGATCGCGCATCACGGCTGGGTCCACGAGAACCCTGCGGACTTCGACGAAGAGGGAGAACGCCGCAATCTCGAGCTCGGCTTCGAGGCCCTCGACAGGGCCTGCGGCGTGCGTCCCCGGGGCTACCGCTCGCCGGCCTGGGATTTCAGCGAGCGCACGGCGGAGCTCCTCCTCGAGTTCGGCTTTGCCTACGATTCGAGCCTGATGGGGGACGACTACACCCCCTACTACATGAGGAGCGGCGACAAGGCGCCGGCCGACGGGCCTTACGTCTTCGGGCGCCATCTCGACATCGTCGAGCTTCCCGTCACCTGGACGCTCGACGACTTTCCCTATTTCGAACTCGACAACACGGGCTCGGGCCTCAAACCCGCCTCCCACGTCGAGGAGATCTGGCGCCAGGAGTTTGCCTGGGCGCACGGCCACGTTCCCGGCGGCATCTACAATCTCACCATGCATCCCCAGGTCATCGGGCGCGGCCACCGGCTGATGATGCTCGATCGCCTGATCGCCTTCTTCCGGGAACACGAGGGCGTCCGCTTCGACACCCTGGGCGGCTACGCCCGGCGGTGGGCCGGGGCCAATCCGCTGGCCGCGTGGCTCGACTCGGGTTCGGTCCATGCCCGGAACGGGCACCGGTAGCGGCCGGGATGGGCGTCTGGGGAAAGATCATCGGCGGCACCGTCGGATTCTTCGCGCTGGGCGGGCCGCTGGGCGCCCTGATGGGTATGGCGGCCGGCCATATCATCGACCGGACGGTGGCGTCCCGCCGCCCTGCCGGCACCCGCCAGGATGCTCCGGACACCGAGAGCCTGCAGCTTGCCTTCACCGTTGCCGTGATCGCGCTTGCGGCGAAGCTCGCCAAGGCCGACGGCCGCGTGACGCGCGACGAGGTCGAGGCGCTCAAGCGCGTCGTTCCCATCCCCGAGGGAGGCACGGCTCACGTCGCGCGCATCTTCGACGAGGCCAAGGCGAGCGCCGACGGCTACGAGAGCTACGCCCGGCAGATCGCCACCCTGCTCCACGGCAGGGTGGCGGTGCTGGAGGACCTGCTCGGCGCCCTGCTGATGATCGCCCACGTCGACGGCACCTATCATCCCTCCGAGCGCGCCATGATCATCGATATCGGGCGCATCTTCGGATTCTCGCAGGCCGACGTGAAACGCCTGGAGGACATGTTCACACCCACCGCCGCCGGCAGCGATCCCTACGAGGTGCTGGGTCTTACCTCCGGGGCCAGCGACGCGGAGGTGAAGGCCGCCTACCGCAGGCTGCTGCGCGAGAATCATCCCGACAGCGTCATCGCCCAGGGACTGCCGGAGGAGTTCATCGAGGTCGCCAACCGGAAGATGGCCGAGATCAACGCCGCCCACGACCGCATCAAGGCGCAGCGCGGACTGACCTGAAACGGTGGTTGCAAGGCGCCGGCCGGTTGTCTATCAAGTCAGCCCGAGGGGCGCGTAGCTCAGTGGAAGAGCACTACGTTGACATCGTAGGGGTCGCTGGTTCAAGTCCAGCCGCGCCCACCATCTTCCCGGGATCGTCCAGGCGGTTGTCTTCAACCGGCGCTGACGAAAACGCTCTCGCTTCGTGCCGCCGCCTTGCCGTGCGGACCGATGATGGTCCCGGACACGACAAGAGTACCTGTCAGCGATCCGCGTGCGTGGGATGTGCACATGCCGTCCCGGATCAGGAATACCGATTCCACCAGTAGCACAAGGCTCTGATCGTGTAGCGGGAGCGAAAACATGACGTTGGCGCTGCCGTACACATGATGCTGGCGCTCAGGTTCGCTCCTGCTCCGTTGAACACTCGCAGACAGGCTACCGCACCAAGTCCGTCGCTTCATCGATCCTTCCCGGCACATCCGTCCGGATGGCCTTCGGTTCAATCACAACATCCAGCAGACTGTGGCATTCAACTCCGGTACAACTCGCCGTGTGCCGCAGATGGCACATGGGGCCAGGGCAATCTTCCAACCATGGTGGTGTCAGCGGATACTGATTGCGAGCATCCGAGATTAATGCAATGTCATTCTGACAGTTCGGGGTTGTTGTCCTCCAATGCCTTGATCCTGTCGAGATGCTGTCCATCCGATTGGAAAATCGCCGAGAAACATGGAGTCCCGCAAGGGCAATGACGACTGGAATTGCAAAGGCAACGATGCCTGTCAACAAGGACAATCATTGCAGATAGAGCGCGACAGGTACACCCTCGCACATCTTTGATCACCGACGCCGGGTAGGACGGCCTCTTGCGGCCTGTTCGCGTTCCCACGCCAGAGCGGCGTCTCTGGTCGTTGCGCGGCCAACCTTGAGGATATGGCCGCTATCGCCGTAACTCCGTTTATGCTCGTTTTCCCGGCGCTCAAGATCGTTCGTGATACCGGTATGAACGATTCTGTGCCCCAGCTTGAAGTGGTACTTAGTATATGTCCCGACTCATGACCCATGTCTCCGCAACGTTGCGCCTCAATATCGGGCAGATATTGAAGCAAGTCAAACGTCACTGCCGGTACGGCCAGCACCCTGACGATGCCGCGCAAGCTTTCCTGAAGTGCATGTGATTTACGGGCGGCAACCTGGGTTTCTCCTGACGCTCTGGTCTTGTAGCCGCCGGATTTTTTGCGCGTGGGCATCGATACCTGGGCGAAGGCGATCATGCCTGCTCAGCTTCAGACAATTCACAAGCTGCGGACTTTGCCGCGTGTTTGGAAGATGAAGCCGCCTTGCCGGCTGGCGGCCCGGGACGTCCATGCATCGGCTCCAGTGATGATTTTCTCTCCGTGAGGCCGCGCTTGTTTCCGGTTGTCGATTGCACCACCACGAAGGCGAAGGAGAAAGGCTCTGCGGAACGCGCCGGCCCCGATCCCTGGGGGTTGTGCTCATGCCAGACTGGATAGCATGGGAACGTCATCATGACGTTCACGGCCATTGATTGATTTCCGGGAGTCCGGCATTATCGTCGGCAGGATCCGCGGGCATGTCCGCGGTGCGATCTCGAACGGCCAACGGGAGCGGGGAACAAGGGATGACTGGCAGGGACGACAATACCTTTCGGGGAACGCGCAACCTTCATCGCCTGTCGCGGATTTCGCAGTCGAAGCAGGACGAGGAGATCGCCCGCAGTCTCGAGCTTGGTCTCGAGGCGGCGGATTCGATCAACGACAGGACGATCTCGCTCTTCAGCCGCGGTCATCTGCCGGCCTTTGCCGGCATCAACACCTTCATGAAGGCGCCCTACTGCGAGGATATCCGGCGGGTCGGCGACTACGAGGCGGCCTTCGTCGGCGTCCCGTTCGATACCGGCACCACCTACCGCCCGGGGACCCGTTTCGGTCCCCAGGCCGTCAGGCGGATCTCAGCCGTCTACGACGGCTACAGCGTCGACGGCGGCATCGATCTTCCCGAGGAGCTGGATCTGTGCGACGCGGGCGACATCTTCGTCATTCCCGGCAACATCGAAAAGACCTTCGACCAGGTCTCGAAGGCCGTTTCCCACGTCTTCACGTCGGGGGCGTTTCCCATCCTGTGCGGCGGCGACCACAGCCTGGGGTATCCCAATGTCCGCGGCATCGCGCCCCATATCGACGGCAATGTCGGCATCATCCACTTCGACCGGCACATCGACATGGCCGATATCGACATGGACGAGCGGATGCACACGACGCCGTGGTACTGGACCTCGAATGCCCACGAGAGCGTCGAGCGGGCCGAATCGCACCATGCCCACACCCACATGCACGATGTCGGCCTGGCGAACTGTCCGCCGAAGAACCTGGTGCAGATCGGCATCGGCGGCTGGTACGGCTCGCGCCGCGGTTCCGAGATCGCCCGCGAACGGGGCACCAGCGTGCTGACGATGACCGATGTCGAGGAACTCGGCCCCAGGAAGGCGGCGCAGGTCGCTCTGGAGCTGGCCTGGAAGGGGGCGAGCGCGGTCTACCTCTCGTTCGACATCGATTCCATCGACCCCGGCTTCGCGCCCGGGACCGGCACCCCCGAACCCGGTGGCTTCACGCCCCGCGAGGCCCTCGAGATGGTGCGCCTGATCGCCCGCGAGGGCCTGTGCGGAATGGAGGTGGTGGAGGTCTCCCCGCCCTACGACGTCAACGACAACACCTCGCAGCTGGCCTGCAGGGTCATTCTCGACGTCATCGGCACCATGGTGGTGGAGGGCAAGCTCGGCCACCGGGACCGCGTCATGAGCTGAAGTGCCGAACCATGCCGGCACGTTGAGAGGGCCGCAGGTCTCGGGGCGGAGCGCCTTGCCGGTACGGGCCCCGATGTCCGGAAACAATCGCCGATGCGACGCAATCCCGCGTACGCGGACACGAACGGGTTTCCGGAACTGCCGAACGGACGCGGCGCCCCGCTGGCCCGGTCCACGACACTGCAGCAGAGAGCGTTCACGCTTCCGCTGGCGAAGCGCCAGACCCGGCACCTGCGTCTTTGACTCCCTTGTCGAAGCTGACAGGATCATGCCGCAACCTGGGAGACCACGCACTCGTACATCGGCCGGGACGGTTCACCCGGTCGGGAGAATGTGAGAACAGAAGAAATTCGAAATCGTTCGACTCAGCGTCACGCTTCGGTACACGGAACCGACGGCATGGAGTCCGGATGAATACGGCGACGGGCTCGAAGCAGATCTTCTCGACGTCATCAATTTCCTGCGCGGCAGGCCGGAGTTCATCTATCTGTACGGTTACGGCGATTCCTGGACACACAGGATCCGGATAGGAAAGATCCAGCCGGCGCGCGACGGCAGGCGCTGTCCGTATCTCGTCTCCGGCACCGGTGGCGCCTGGGGTTACAGCGAGTTCCTGCATGCATTCGAGGACCCGGATTCGGAGTATCGGGAATACCATCGCGGGTACTTTGACGGGACCTTGACCTGGGATCCCGAAGACGCACAGCTTGACGCAAGGAGAGCAAGCCTCGGGCGATTCAGCGCGCGCGATGGCGCGCCAGGTGACAAGGTTCCGCAGGCGGCGGCCCGGCCAGCCGCAACGGCGCGCCCTTGCCGGTGCGTGAGGGACTGACGCGGTTTCGTCGCCAGAGCCATTTCTGGCTCCAATGAAACAGGCCAGCGCACCGGAAAGCCCGCCGCGATCATCGGCTTGTCCGGGTCCTGTTGTCCTTTGCGCGCACGTGGCCGTTGCCGCGGGCAGCCACCACCGCCATCGTCTTCGCGGAGGACGCAGGCGGTTCCGGCGCGACGGTGGATCGTTTCCCGGTGCGAAAGTGTTGCCGACGGACGTCACAGACCGAGGATGGAACGGGCGTTGGCGCCGAGGATGCCTTCCTTTTCTTCCCCGGAGAGCAGCGGCAGGGCCATGACGCGATCGACGGTGTTGTCGAGATCGTACCAGGGATAGTCGGAACCCATCATGACGCGGTGGGGGCCGATCTGCCTGATGAGCCGGGCAAGTTCCGTCTCGTCGGGGCCGTTGGGGCTCCCCGTCCAGTCGATGATCTCGCAGCAGTCGAAGAAGGCGTTGGGAAAGGCCTCCGCCACCTCCAGGGTCTGGCGCCAGGAGGCGCCGCCGAGATGGGCGACCACCACCCGCAGGCGGGGAAAGTCCCTGAGCATGTCCACGAAGGCCGGTGGATCCGAGTAGCCGATGCCCTGCCTGTCGGGACCGGCGTGGGCGATGATCGGCATGCCGAGTTCCTCGCAGGCCCTGAAGGCCGCCCACAGGCGCCGGTCCGACATCATGCACCCCTGCGCCGGACCGTGGAGCTTGACGCCATGGGCGCCGTGGGATTCGTGGAGTTCCCGCACCAGGGCGGCGCCGGCCTCATCGGGCGCCAGCAGGGGATCGGTGGCGATGAAGATCGCGAGTTCCGGGTGCCGGCGTCCGATACCGCAGGCCCACACGTTGAACTGCCGCATTTCCTCGGCCATGCGTCCCTCGATCTCGGCGACGGCCTTCCGGCGCCGGTCCGTGGTCAGCCCGGGTTCGAGGGCGGCAACGGCCCGGGAACGGATCTCCCCGGTGGTGTAGAGATTGACGATGGCGGCCCGCGAAATCCCCGCCGAAGCCATGGAGTCCAGCAACTCCTCGACCGTGCCGTCGAGGGCGCTCGTTCTCACCCCGGCGAGTTCGCCGTACTCCCAGACCTCGTAGCCCGTCTTCTCGGAATGGCCGATCTCGCGGGTCTCGTAGATGTGGGCGTGGGAATCGATCTTGAGAGGATCAGCCACGTCTCAACCTCCTCACCGTGCTGCCAGGCGGGATGCCCTGCCCTCCGGCCGGAGGGCAGGGCAGGGGTAGCTACATGCCGGAGCGGCCAACCCACTTGTTCGAGCTGTAGGTTTCCGCGTAGCCGTCGGCGGCAAGCGACATGAGGATGCCGTTGTCGATGCCGTCCCCGGCCGCCGGCGTGTTATCGGTGACGCCGGCCTCGTGGTAGACCGAGGCGAAGATGTCCCAGGTCGAATTCAGATAGCCGGCCTCGCAATCCTCGCCGCCGAACATCTGGCCCCAGTTGCTCGGCTCGTCCGGCGCCGCCGGGGCGCCCTCGGGGATGCTGGCGCACATCGGGACACCGCCCTCGGCGCCGATGGCACCGAGATTCTGGTTGATGTTGAGCATCACGGTTCCCTGCTGCGTGATCTCGACGTCCTCGACCGGCCAGTCCAGCCCGCGGGCGACGATCTCGTTGCCTTCGGCCGGATTCTCCTTCCACCAGTTGACGGCCTCGAACCAGGAGCGCAGCAGCTCTGTGGCGACATCCGGTTTCTCGGCCATCCAGGCCGTGTTGCAGGCGATGGAGTCGGAGATCAGGCCGCGCTCCCAGGTGCGGTCCGTGCGGCTGCTCTTGAAGAGGTAGGAATCCTCGCGTTCCAGCGACTGCGTGGAGAACGGGATGAAGTTGACGTCGATGTCGAGGGCGCCGCTGACGAAGGAGGCGGTCGCATCCTGGGGCAGCATGATCTTGTGCTCGACGGCATCGAAGGGCAGGCCCGCGCGCTTGAGCGTCAGCAGCATCCACATGTGGTTGAGAAAGCCGTAGTCGGCGGCGTAGGCGCGGCCCGCGAAGTCCTCGACCGAGCCGATGTCGGCGGCGACCACCATCTCGTCGAGTCCGTACGACATGAGGGGCACGGCGACGTGCTTGACCGGGATGCCCGCGGCATGGGCGACGACGGTGGAGTCCATCGTCGTCATCATGCACTGGAGGTGACCGGTCGACAGACCGGCGTTGCGCGCCGTGATGTCCTCGATGATCTGGACCTCGAGATTGATGTCGCTGGCCATCTCCTTGTCCTGGACGATGAACCAGGGCCCGTAGACCGAGACCGGAATGAGGGTGACGGTGACGTCTTCGGCGGCGCGCGGCGCGCCCCCCGTCACGAGGAGGGCGGCCAGGATTCCGCCCGCGATCACGTGTCCTGCTCGTCGGTACATGTTGAAGGTCCTCCCTTCCTGTCTGTCCCGAAACGGTTGTCTCAGGACTGTTGCTGAATCTCCTCGCGCATCATCGCGAAGAGTTCGCGCTCAAGTTCGACATAGCCGGGCAGCGCCAGCATGTCCTCCTTGCGCGGAATGCGCCGTCCCTCCTTGAACGCCACCGGAATGTCCGCCTTGATGCGTCCCGGGGACTTCGTGAAGAAGATGATCCGGTCCGAGAGGTAGATGGCCTCCTGGATGTCGTGGGTGACGGTCACCACCGTCGTGTTCTCGCGCTCGATGATCTCGATCATCATTTCCTGCATTTCCCAGCGAACCTGGGCGTCGAGGGCGCCGAAGGGTTCGTCCATGAGGAGCACGCCGGGGTTCTGCGCGAGGGTGCGGGCGATCGCGACCCGCTGCTTCATGCCGCCCGAGAGGCTTGCGGGGTAGGAATCGCCGAAACCCTCGAGGTGGACGAGCTTGAGGAACTCCTGGACGCGGCGGCTCCTCTCGGCGCGCGGCACGCCCATGATCCTCATGCCGTACTCGATGTTCCTGCGCGCCGTCAGCCAGGGGAAGGAGGTGTAGGCCTGGAAGATCATGCCGCGGTCGGGGCCCGGGCCGGTGATGGGCCGGCCGAAGATCGAGAGGTCTCCCCGGGTGGGATACTCGAGACCGGCGATCATCCGCAGCATGGTCGTCTTGCCGCACCCGGACGGTCCGATGAAGCAGACGATCTCGTTCTCCCTGAGCGTCATGGAGACATCGTCGACCGCCGTGAAGGTGCCGCCGACGTACTGCCGCGTGACGCCCCTTGCCTCGATCGCCGGCTGCGCGCCGGCTTCGGACCCCTGCGCCTCCTGACGGGCCGCGGTCGTCATCGGCGCCTCAGCCGCCGCGTTCCCTGTTCCACGGGAAGGCCCGGCGCGCCGCGATGCGGAACAGGATGTCGGTGAGGACTCCGAGGAAGCCGATGGTGAGGATGCCCGCCATGATGATGTCGACCTTGAGGAAGCGGCCCGCGCGCATCATGACGGCGCCGATTCCGTCGGACGCCGCGACGATCTCGGCGATCACGAGATAGGTCCAGCCCACGGCGATCATGTTGCGCATGGAATCCACCACCGCGGGTGCCACGGCGGGCACGACGACCTCCATCACCACCCGGCGGCGGCCGGCGCCCATGGTGAGGGCCGCCTCGACGAGTTCGGGCTGGACGGCCCGCGTGTTGTCGAGAATGAGCGCCACGAGGAAGAAGATGACCCCGAGCACGAGGAGGGCGAGCTTCTGCGTGTCCGTGGGGCCGAACCAGACCAGGAGCAGGGGAATGAAGGATGCGGCGGGCAGATAGCGGAAGGCCGAGATGGTGGGGTTGAGGAGCGCCCGCAGCCTCGTGAAGCAGCCCATCGCGATACCGAGGGGAACGGCGATCAGGCAGGCGGCAAAGAAGCTGGCGAAGATGCGGAAGCAACTCTTGAGAATGTCGGAAACGTAGTCCTTGTCGACGATCAGCATCCACAGGGCGGCGAGCACTTCCTGGGGCGCCGGCAGGAACCTCTGGCTCTCCTCAGGGGTGATGTAGTGGCCGATTTCCCAGATCAGGAAGAACGCCGCCGCGCCGCCGAGACCGAGCAGCAGCGTGCTCCTGCCGGTGAGCACGGCGCGCAGTTCGAATAGCGAAGCCGAATTGCGCCCCGCACGGGCAACAGCAACCTTTTTCATAGCACCTGTCACCCTGACCCCGCCGACACACTATCAGCAATCGCGCGATCCTTTCAATGCCGCCCGGCCTCGGTTGAAGGGGCCCGCGAGTTGTGCGCTAATGCTCTGTGTTGGGTTCGGGTGAGGAGGTTTCCTTGAAATGAGAGGATCCGTCCGCGGGCCGGGGCGATGAGAAAGCCGTTCGGCTATCTTCGCCCCGCAAGCGTTGCCGAAGCTCTCGAGATGAAGGCCGAGCACGGTCCGGCGGCCCGTTACTGGGCCGGCGGAACGGACCTCATGCTCCAGTGGCGCCGCGGCGAGGTGGAGATCGCGCAGTGCATCGACCTTACGGGACTCGACGGGCTCGCCGGCATCGATGAGCGTTCCGGCGCGATCCGCATCGGGGCGCTGGCATCTCTCGACGCCCTCGATCATGCCGCGTTGCTCGACCGCCACCAGACCGGGGTTCCGGCCACTGCCCGCCTGATGTGCACCAAGCAGACGCGCACCATCGCCACGGTCGGCGGCAACATGTGCAACGCCTCGCCCGGCGCGGATCTCTCGCCGCTGTTCGTCGCCCTCGACGCGAAGGCCGTCATCCGTACCTTCGAAGGACAAGGCGATGTGCCGATGGAGGAGTTCTTCACGGGCGTCAACCGGACCGTGCTCGATGGCGAGGCCCTGCTGACGGCCATCGTGGTTCCGCTGCCCGCGGCCCGGCGCGCGGCGAGCTACAGGAGGGTGGCGCGCACCGTGGTCGATATCGCCCTCGTGAGTTCGGCGGTTTCGGTCACGGTGGCCGAGGGAGTCATCACGGATGCGCGCATCGCCCTGGGTTCGGTGGCGCCCGTGCCTGTCCGGGTGAGGAAAGGCGAGGAACTGCTGGCCGGCCGCACCGCCGCCGACGACCTCGCCGAGGCGATCGATGAGGCGGGCGCCTTGGCCGAGGAGGCCGCGCAGCCGATATCGGATGTGCGTGCCGGGGCGTCCTACCGGCGGCGAATGTGCGGGGTCCTGACGCGCCGGGCGCTTCGCGATGTCCTGTCGCGAACCCGAGGGGAGGGGGCATGATCCGCTTGACCGTCAATGGCCGGACGTTCGATGTCGAGGCCCGGCCCCACGAGTGCCTTTCCGACATGTTGCGGCGGGAACTCGGTCTTCACGGGGTCCGCGTGTCGTGCAGCGAGGGCGAGTGCGGGTCCTGCACGGTGATCATGGACGGCGAGCCGGTCACCTCCTGCCTTGTCCTTGCCATGCAGGCCGAAGGCCGGGACGTCCTGACCATCGAGGGCCTCGGCAACGAGGACAACCTCCATCCCATCCAGGAGGCCTTCATCGAGGAACAAGGGTTCCAGTGCGCCTTCTGCACGCCGGGATTCATCATGGCGGCCAAGGCGTTCCTGGAGGAGAATTCCGATCCGACCGCGGAGGAGGCTGCGATCGCCATGAGTGGAAACATATGCCGGTGCGGTGCTTATCCCTACATTGTGAAGTCGGTTCTCAATGCGGCGCAAAAACTGGGGAAAGGACGGCCGGGTGACGAGGGGAGATCCGGATGACGACAGCAGCCGAACACCGTTCCGCCTTCAGGATCGCCGGCAAGGGCATTCCTGTGAAGGACGCCAGGGAGAAGGTGACGGGATCGCTCAAGTACGCCGTGGACATGGAGGTCCAGGGCATGGTGCACGGAAAGATCCTCAGGAGCCCCCACGCCCATGCGCGCATCGTCGACATCGACACCAGCAGGGCCGAGGCGCTTCCCGGCGTGCTCGGCGTCGTCACCCACAACGATTCGCCGCAGAACGTCTGGGAGAACGCCTGGTTCAACTACCGGGGCAGGGTTCTCGACGGCATCGCCCGCTTCCACGGCGATGACGTGGCGGCGGTCGCGGCGCTGAGGGAGGACATCGCCGAGGAGGCGCTCGAGCTCATCGACGTCGCCTGGGAGGAGCTGCCCGCGGTCTTCGATCCGGAAGAGGCGATGCAGCCGGATGCGCCGCTCATCCGCGAGGAAGGGAACGTGCGCGACCCCTATGTCGTCGAGTGGGGCGATGTCGCGACGGGCGAGGAGGATGCGGATTTCGTCGTCGACTGCGAGATCCGTTTCGCCAGCCAGCAGATGGCGCCCCTGGGACGCAATGCCTGCATCGCGGAGTGGAGCGGCGATCGCCTGACCTTATGGACATCGTCCCAGACGCCTTCGGAGCTGCGGGACGGCCTGCACGAGGCCTTCGGCATTCCGCTCAGCCGCATCCGCGTGATCGCCCTGCCTTCTGGAAGCTCGTTCGGCAACTGGTGGAGCGCGAACTTCATGCTCATCACCGCGGTGCTGGCCCGCAAGGTCCGCCGGCCGGTCAAGATCGAGCTCTCCAACGAGGAATGCATGGCGACGGTCAAGCGGCGCCACATCGAGATCTCCCGGGGCCGCATGGGCTGCCGCAACGACGGCACCCTGACGCTGGCGCAGTTCGACCACATCATCGACAACGGCGGTTACGGCTTCAAGGACGACGTCGGCTTCTTCTGCGTCGACAACTGGGGGCGGGCCGAGCACGGGCACTACGCCATCCATGGCGTCAACACCAACCTGCTCACGGCCGGCTGCATGCGCGCGGTCGGCGACGTGACCCTGGGCTCGTGCGTCGAGCGCGTCGCCGACATGTGCGCCATCCGGCTCGGCATGGATCCCGTCGAGTTCCGCCTGAAGAACCAGATCAAGGCGGGAGAGCGGCTGCGCATGCAGCACAGCCGGCAGTACATGAAGGGATCGCTCGAGGCCTACCTCGAGGGCATTCCCGAGGAGACGAGGAAGGAGTGGCCCCGGCTCTTCCATCTCTCCAGCGGCTCCACCGACGAGATCCTGCGCAAGGGGGCTGAAGCCTTCGGCTGGTCCGGGAAGTGGAAGGGCTGGGGCCAGCCCTATGCCGTGGACGGCCCCAGGCGCCGCGCCGTGGGCGTCGGCACGGGCGCCCATGTCTGCGGCGTCGAGTTCGAGGGCAACGTCTCGGCCGTCGTCCGCATCAACCCGGACGGCAGCGCCAAGGTGCACTGCGCCGTCGGCCGCCAGGGGCAGGGCAGCGAGACCACCCAGGCCCAGGTGGCTGCCGAGGAGCTCGGCATCCCGTTCGACAAGGTGGAGATCGAGACGGGCGACACCGATTCCTGTCCCTGGAGTCACGGCTCCCTGGCCAGCAACACCATGTATCGCGTGGGCTGGGCCACGCGGGCCGCCGCCAGGGATGCCAAGCGCCAGCTGCTCGAGATCGCCGCGCGCGAGTTCTTCGATTCCCCGCCCGACGAGCTCGACGTGATCGACGGCGTCATCGTCTCGACGGATCCGGGCAAGCGGAACATCCGCATCACCGTCGAGGAAGCGCTCAACCACTTCCGCGGCGCCGATGCGCTCGGGCAGGCCTCGTCGATCACCGGCCGTCCTGCCGGTCCGATGCCTCCGGCGAGCACCTTCGCGCGGCACTTCGCGGCGCACTTCGCCGATGTCGAGGTCGACACGGAAACCGGCGAGATCCGCCTTCTCGACTTCCTTGCCACCCAGGACAGCGGGACGATCATGAACCCGCAGGTGATGAAGAACCAGATGATCGGCGGGGCGATCTGCGGCGCCGGCTTCGCGATCTACGAAGCCCTCTCGTTCGACGACGAGGGACGGATCCGCAACGCCAACCTGCTGGACTACAAGCTCCTGAGGGCCGCCGACTTCCCCCTGAGGGACGAGGTCATCTACGGCGAATCGTATGATCCCGTCGGTCCTTTCGGCGCGCGCAGCGCGGGCGAGGCGCCCGCGGCGGCGGCCGGCCCCGCCATTGCCCAGGCGGTCTACAACGCCGTCGGCACCTGGGTCGACATGCCGATGACTCCGGAGAACGTGGTCGCCGCACTCGACGCTGCCGACTGAAGGCAAGGGGGCATCTCCGCCGGCAGCCTGGCGTCCGGTGCCGCAGATGCCGGGCGGTGCGGCGAATGATCCGCGATGCGGGGCCGGATCACGGTCGGGCGCATGGCGGCCGGCGGACTTTTCCCGGAAGTACTCCGGACGCAACGGGCTTTCGCCTTCGGTGATCCGCCAGGCTGCGCATGGATTGCGCTTATCGTCCATGCGCAGAACACGGCGACATGGCAAAGCCCGTACCAGAGCGGAAGCTGAAGGCCATTGAAGCGGCGGTGTCTGCCCACTCCGAAGGCATCGCCGTCCAGCAGAACCAGGATGAACTGGAAGGGCAGACGGCCCGCCGCACGCTTCAGTACCGCCTCGGGCCCCTTGTTGACGAAGGCCGCCCGGCAAGGGACGCCGGGCCGGATATCTGCCGCCCGCCGCCGCCAGACACTCAGAGGGGCTGGCTGGCGACGCGCCCCTCTCGAGGCAGGCGGCCAATGTCCAGAAACACGTCGGCAAGCCTGTCGGCGAAGGAACGCGCGCGCCTGCACGAGGTCGGCGCCCCGACTCCGGGGAAGCAACCCGCCGGAACATACGCCAGGCGGTTGTGGGGCTCCATGAAGGCAACTCAGGGGATGGCGGGAAACCTGGAACCGGCCAGCCGGTCACGCGGACATTGCGAACCCGTCGGACAGGGGGCGGGTGCCGGACCCCGGCACTGCCGCTCAGGCGTAGTTCGGCCTCTCGGGGCAGCCGGGGTCGAGGGGAAAGATCGGTCTTCTTACCTTGCGGAAGGTGAAGAGGCCGTTGTCGCTGCTCGTCACGCCGACGCCGTTGCAGGGAAGTTCCGCGGCGGCAAGTTCGCGGAAGCCCGCGCGGTAGTGGATCCTCGACTTGAGGATGAGGTAGCGCTTGCGGGCGGGTTCGATGCCGAGGCTGCGGAAACACCCGGGATCGAAGGGCTCCGTGTGATTCGAGATCACGGCCACCTGGACCTGGCCGGTCTCGAGCACCCCGGCGCGGCCCATCGACATCGTCGTTCCCCGCCCCATCGGCACCGTGACGACGAAGTCGCCGTCGGTGAGCGCGCGCACCCTGCCGGTCACCCGCAGAGGTTCGCCCCTGCGGCCGATTTCCGGCATGTCGACCTTGCCGCCCAGATCGAGGGTGACGTCGTTGCCGACGCCGGCGGCGGCCATGGCCTCGACCGCCCCGGGATCGCAGATGGCGAACATGGCGACGTCCTCGAGGCCCTGGCGGATCACCTCCGCGAGAACCGCGACGGTGTCCTGGGTGCCGCCCGATGCGGCGTTGTCCGCATGGTCGAGGAGGATGACCGGGCCCTCCTCGAGGTCGCCTGCGCGCCCGATCGTGGCGGCCAGCGGTTCGGCCTCGAAGAGCCAGTCCTCCCTGCGTTTCCAGGCCTGCGACAGAAGGCGTTCGGCGGCCGCCTCGGCCGCGCCGCGGTCGCCGTCGGCCACCGTCACGACGGAAAGGCCGGCATCGGCGAAGTCCGCCAGAGGAAATCCGCCGAAGACGCTTGCCGCGAGCAGGCCCCCGTCCTCGGCCTCCCGCGCCATCGCGAGCATCGGTCCCATCGGCTCGTCGTCGTGCCCCATGCGCAGGGTCTGGGCGAGGATCGGCCGCTGTCCCCAGGCCATCACGGGATTCACCTCGCCATCGAGAGCGCGCACCATGATCGCGCCGGCATGGGCGCCCGCCTCGTACATGTCGAGGTGCGGGTAGGTCTTGTAGCCGACGAGCACGGTGGAGTTGGCGACGATCTCGGTGGTGATGTTGGCATGGAGATCGAGACTGACGGCGATCGGCAGGTCGGGTGCGATCCCGCGGATCCGCTGGAGCAGGGTGCCTTCGCCGTCATCGGTCGACTCCGCGACCATGGCGCCGTGGAGATCGAGAAAGCACACGTCGCAGCCGGCACGGACCGCCTCGCAGACGGCATCGCACAGGACGCCGTAGGCGCCGGCCTCGACCGGGCCCGAGGGTGCCGCATTGCCGGCAATCGGCGTGACGATCTCCATCCCCGCCGCGTCGGCGACATCGAGAAACGCGCCGATTCCGGTGCCCGTCCCCTTGAAGCGCCGATAGACCTCGGCGCCGGTGGGAACATCCGGCGAACCGAACCGGGAAAGCGGGGTGGGAACGGGCGAGAAGGTGTTGGTTTCGTGTTCCATCATCGCCACGACAGCACGTCTCGTCATGCCGCTTCCCTCTCAGGCCTGCCCTGAAGACAACTATCGCAGTCCCTCGAGTTGTGTCAAAACCGGCCGATTGAGGTGGCGGGGAAGGGGCTATGCGGGAACCAGGCGGCAGACGCGCCCGGGCGGCGAACTTGAGAATCTGTGTGACCTGCCGCTGGAGAGCCATGGACGTCATGGACGACGAGGCGGTTCCGCCGGGCAGGCGCCTCTTCGACCTCGCGAAGGCCATCGCCGCGCCGTCCCAGAAGGAGCGCATCCACGAGATCGTCTGTCTCACCCACTGTCCCGATGCCTGCAACGCGGTGGCCATGGAGCGCGGCAAGGCGCCGTTGCTGATGACGAGAATGGCGCCCGATCACGAGACCGCCGCCGCCCTTCTCGAGACTCTCGAGGCGTTCGGCCGGTCCCCCGACGGCACGGTCCGCGGCACCGGCATCGACACCCGTCCCCTGGTTCCCGCCGGCCGCCGGAGACGACGTTGAAATAGGAATGGTTCTCAATCGCAACTTCATGAATAGGTTTGCAAAAATCGGGCGGGGCGGTAACATCGGCGGACAATGAGGTGCCGGCTCAAGGGAGGCAGGGTTCATGCAGAAATCTCTTTTGATCGATCCCAACAAGTGCACGGGCTGTCTGCAGTGCGAACTGGCCTGTTCGCTTGACAACGAGGGGGTCTTCAACCCCTCGAAGTCCAGGATCAAGGTCTTCAACTTCGAGGCGAAGGGGCGGTTCGTGCCCTACACCTGCACCCAGTGCGACGAAGCCTGGTGCGCCGAGGCCTGCCCGACCAACGCCATCTCGGTCGACAGGGACACCGGCGCCAAGGTGGTGAGCGATTCGCTGTGCGTCGGATGCAAGGTCTGCACGATCGCGTGCCCGTTCGGCACCATCAACTACAACCAGTCCACCGGCAAGGTGATCAAGTGCGACCTGTGTGGCGGCGATCCCGAGTGCGCGACGGCGTGCCCGACCGATGCCATCACCTATGTCGACGCGAACTGGACCGGTCTCGACAGGATGCGCGCCTCGGCCGCCGTGGCCGATTCCGCGGCGCAGGCTTGAGGAGGGAACGCAAATGGCATGGGCAGGACAAGTACTGCGGGTCAACCTGAGCGAAGGCGCCTGCAAGAGTGAGCCTCTGAACATGAAATGGGCGCAGGCCTATCTCGGCCAGCGCGGTCTGGCGACGAAGTACCTCACCGAGGAGATCGATCCCAAGGTCGATCCGATGTCGCCGCACAACAAGCTCATCATGACCACGGGGCCCCTGACAGGCACCTGCGCCTCCACGGCGGGACGCTACTCCGTGGTGACCAAGGGCGCCCTGACAGGCGCCATCGCATGCTCGAATTCCGGCGGTTTCTTCGGCAACGAGATGAAGAATGCCGGCTGGGACATGATCATCTTCGAAGGGAAGTCGCCGAATCCGGTCTACCTCCTCGTGCAGGATGGCGATGCCAGCCTTGTCGATGCCTCGGACCACTGGGGAACGTCGGTCTGGGATACCGAGGAGGCCATCAAGGAGAAGCACGGCGATCCGCTGATCCGCGTGGCGTCGATCGGAGTCTCCGGCGAAAAGGGCGTCAAGTTCGCCTGTGTCGTCAACGACATGCATCGCGCGGCCGGCCGTTCCGGCGTGGGCGCGGTGATGGGATCGAAGAACCTCAAGGCGGTGGCGATCCGCGGCACCAGGGGTGTTTCCGTCAAGGATCCGAAACGCTTCGTCGAAGCGGCCAATGCCGCCAAGAAGGTCCTTGCCGACAACCCGGTCACCGGCCAGGGCCTGCCCGCCATGGGAACCCAGGTCCTGATGAACGTCATCAACGAGGTCGGCGCCCTGCCCACCCGCAACCACCGGGATGTGCAGTTCGAGGGCGCCGGCAACATCAGCGCCGAAGCCATGGCCGAGGTCCGCGAGACGGACGGCAAGAAGAACCTTGTCACCAATGCCGCGTGCTTCGGCTGCACGATCGCCTGCGGCCGCGTCTCCGAGATCGACCGGACCCACTTCTCGGTCGCCGAGAGGCCGGAGTACCAGATCATCTCCGGCGGTCTCGAGTACGAGGCGGCATGGGCGCTCGGCGCCGCCACCGGCGTGGGCGACCTCGAGGCGCTCACCTTCGCCAACTTCATCTGCAACGAGCAGGGTATCGATCCCATCTCGTTCGGCGCCACTGTCGGCGCCGCGATGGAGCTCTTCGAGGAGGGCGTCATCTCCACGGCCGAGACAGGCGGTATCGAGGTCAAGTTCGGCAGCGCCGAGGCGCTCTGCACGCTCGCCGAGCTCACCGGCAAGGGCGAGGGCTTCGGTGCGGAGATCGGCCTGGGTTCCAGGCTGCTGTGCGAGAAGCACGGCAGGCCGGAGCTCTCGATGTCCGTCAAGGGCCAGGAGTTCCCCGCCTACGACAGCCGGGGCATCCAGGGCATGGGCCTGACCTACGCGACCTCCAACCGGGGCGCCTGTCACCTGCGCAGCTACACGGTGGCGTCCGAGATCCTCGGCATCCCCGAGAAGACCGATCCGCTCGTCTCCGACGGCAAGGCCGGCCTCGTGCGGGCTTTCCAGGACGCGACCGCGGCGGTCGATTCCACGGGCATGTGCGTCTTCACGACCTTCGCATGGACGCTCGAGGACTTCGCTCCCCAGGTGGATGCGGCCTGCGAGGGCGAGTGGACCGCGGATCGGCTGCTGGAGACCGGCGAGAGGATCTGGAACCTCGAGCGCCAGTTCAACATCGCCGCCGGCTTCACGGGCGCGGACGACAACCTGCCGCCGCGCCTCCTGAAGGACGCGGCGAAGACCGGTCCCGCCGAGGGCAAGATCAACGATCTTGCGACCATGCTTCCGGAGTACTACGAGGTCCGCGGCTGGACGGCCGACGGCGTCCCGAGCAACGAGACGGTCGCCCGCCTCGGCCTCTGATCCCGTTCATCCGGGCGGTCCCTGCCGCAAGGGACCGCCCGGGTACGCGGGCCACCGCGTTCATCTGTTTGGGACGGCACCGGGCGTGCCCCCGTGCGGTCGGGGCATCCCCTTGATGAGGGTGAGATCGTCCGCTGCCGGCAGACAGGTCATGTCGATATCGACGGACAGCCCCGGCATGTCCCTGCAGAGGCGGACACGGCTTCGTTGGCGATGTCCGTCAGCGTGTCGAGAAGCAGACGAACCTGCACCGCATGTCGCTCAAGCATCACCGGCATCCCCGATCGGCGAGCCATCGCCGGATTCGGCCACCATGGGCGATTCCCGGCGCGGACCGAATCGTTGTGCCGCGACGGCATGGGGACGCAAGGCGCTTCGGTGGTTTCCCGTCGGCCGACCGACGCCGCTGCACCGTGGAACGGCGCTTGGAGCGTGCGTGCGGGATCGCTCGGGCCGGAGGCGACCCCGAAGGTCAGGGGCGTGTGGTCGCGCATCGATGATGCCGTTGACGTCAGTCCGTCGTGCCGACAAGCCCCGGGACGTCATGTACTCCCGCAACAGTAGGGGGCCTGTCCGGTCTGAAGCCCCGCCGTCAGGAGGCTGCGTCACCGCACCCGCGGAAAGAGCGCACACTCCATGGAGCCGCCGTGAACGAGGCCCTCGCCCCGCTGAGGCGGGTCGGTTTCGATGGGTTTGTCGTTGTAGGTGATGTCGTCGCCGATCCAGTGGGTCGCGAGCGCACGGCGGCGGTTCGCGGTGGCGAGGTTGCCGGGCGCGCAGTGGTGGGTCCTGCTGTGAAAGACGAGGCAGTCACCGGGATCCATCGGAGCGCAGACGATCTCGTGGTCCCCATCGATGCAGTCCCAGTCGGGTGGCACGGGCAGGTCTTCAGGTCGGGCATAGGCGTCGTTCGGATCGAAGTGGACCGAGCGATAGCGTTGGTCGCGCATCAGGTGGGAGCCGCGAACGAAACGCAGCGCGGTCTCGACCGGGATTCGGTCAATGGCGATCCACTGGTTGCAGATCTGTTCGCCGGAGACCGGCCAGTAGGCTTCGTCATAGTGCCATGGCGTCTTGCGGCTGGTGCCCGGCTCCTTCAGCAGCATGAAATCGAAGTAGAAGATCAGCGTCCTCGAGCGCATGACCTGCATGGCAATGTCGGGAGCATGCGACTCCAGGCAGAATCTCCGGAACTGCTCGATACGCCGCCACATGAAGGTGTCGTAGTAGAAGAAACCGGGCTCGCCCGGTGCTGCGATGCTGATCGAAAGGGCGTTGTCGTCCGCGTTCGCCACCGAGATATCCATGCCTTCGGCCAATAGGTCCACCCAGTCGCGGGAGTAAACGTTCCGGAGCCGGACGACGCCGTCTCGCTCATAGGCCTGGATCGCCTCCTCGCAAACCGTTGCCTGCGCTACCTCGAATCCCGGGAGCGCAACGGGATGCTTGATGACCGGCCGCCCGGCGGTGACAGTCATTCGTAACCCCGTTGTTGATTGCGACCAGTATGACGCGCCGCGCGGCGCACAAAATCCCTCGGGACGGGATTCGGGCGCACCGAAGGGCGCCTCCCGGATGTTTCCCTCACGGGGATTCGCGGCAATCGTGCTGTCCGCTCCAGCGACGAATGGTGCGCTTCCCGGCGGCGGCTGTCCCCCCGGAAGGATGGCTCGGCGCGGCACTCGCAAGGCGGGGCCGGGAATCCGGCGTGTTCCAGCCCTGGAGCCGTGCGAGTCCGGCCACGGTCGGACGCGTCACCGGGAGTCAGCGGTCGACGACTTTCAGCCAGAGATCAAGCACTGCGCCGTCGGCGCCGGTCACGGGATCGGTCACGGGCAACGCGACGTTCCGCACGGCCTCGCGCACGGCGTCCCCGGCAGCCTCCCCCTCGCGCCTGAGGTCGGGGCTCTGACCGGGCGGATAGGCGCCGACCACGGACAGGCCCGGTTCGTCGTCGAGTCGACAGTGGCCGACTCCGGCGGGAATGAGCGCCACATCGCCTGCCTTGACCGCAAAGACGGGACCGCCGGGTCCGCCGAACTGGATGACCGCACGGCCCTTGGCGATTCCCACCACCTCGTGGGCTTCGGCGTGATAGTGATGATAGGAAAAGATCGCCTGACCCCGCCAACCGTTGCCCCAGCCGTTGGCATGGAAGGTACGCTGGACATCATCGTCGGGATCGTCCGTCGTGAACGTCAGCGCATCCTTGTAGAGGATCAGGGGAAGTTCGGGATTGTTGGGGATATCTCCGCTGTCCCCGATGATCCGATGCACCACCTCGGCCAAGATCGCCTCCCCTCGCAAGCGGCTCCCATGATTCTCCCGTTTCCTCGCGTCTGCAAGGTGGCCGCAAGCGGAACTCGGGATCCGGCGGGTGCGGAGACGAACGCCGGGGGCGTCCCGTCAGGCCGGATCCCGTCCAGCATGTGTCGCCATCCTTGCGCCATGTCGGGGGGTACCGACCCGGATCCTCCGGAGTGTCCCGCCGAGCAGGGGCGACAGCTCGACCTCCATGTCTGCCACGCCCGACAGCCCGGGTGCGCGACCAGGCGCGAGCTCGACCAGCACGTCGACATCGCTCCGGAGGCCAAGATGCCGTGTGCCTGGCAGAAAACGGCCGGTTCGGACTCGGGGACAACCAGTTGTGCATTGATGCCCATGCCGCCTTGTTGGCGTCGGCATCAAAATCGTCGCCCTTTGGTTCCAGCCCCACATCGCTGTGGGGCAACACGGGATATCACACGGGACCGACAAGCTTTGAAGTCCACGAAAAGCCTCGAAAACTCGGGGTCTTCGCGGGTTCTGCCGGGGAGGGGGTATGGCGGATGGGGTGGGATTCGAACCCACGAGACGCAGGACGCCTGCCGGTTTTCAAGACCGGTGCCTTCAACCGCTCGGCCACCCATCCACGTCAAGCTATGCGGTGGACCTCCTCAGGAAGGCGATGAAGAGCAGCGAGGTCGCGAACATGATGAGGCTGTAGGTCGCCGCCGGAATGACCACCGGGCTGGCGCCGAACAGCAGGACGGCCACGGCGATCGCGAGGGTGCCGTTCTGCAGGCCGCACTCGATCGAGATCGCGACCTTCTGCGGCCTGCCGGACGCGAAGAAGCCGGCGATGCCGTAGGCCAGCGCCATCATGACGACGTTGAGAACCAGCGTGACGAGGCCGGCATCGGCAAAGTAGGGAACGATGTTGTCCTGCTGCTGGATGATCGCGCCGGCAAGCACCAGGACGAACAGCACCGTGGAGATCCTCCGCGCCCACGGCTCCACGTTTGTCGCCAGCGGGGAGAAGAGCCTGCGCACCAGGAGGCCGACGAGAACCGGCACGGTGACGATCACGAAGACGCTGAAGGCGGTTTCGGCGAGAGACACATCCCCGTCGACCTGCGCGCCGAAGAGGTGGCCGTAGGACATCACCACCACGAGCGGAATGGTGATGACGCTGACAAGGCTGATGATCGCCGTCAACGAGATCGAGAGCGCGACGTCGCCGCGGGCGTACGATGTCAGGAGATTGGAGGTCACGCCGCCGGGCGCCGCGGCGATGATCATCACGCCAAGCGCGAGTTCCGGCGACAGCGGCCACAGACTGACGAGAGCGAAGGCCACGACCGGCAGCAGGATCACCTGCGAGGCGGCGCCGACGAGAAAGTCCTTCGGCCGCACGACAACCCGCCGGAAGTCGTCGACGGTGAGGCCCAGGCCCAGGGAAAACATGATGAACGCCAGGGCGATAGGCAGGATCACGTCCGTCACGAGTCCCATTGCAGCCTCCATGGATGGCCGGTACGACCCGGAAAACTAGACGATTTCCGCCTGCCGGACAATGCGGACGCAACGGCTTGCCGGCCGGCGCGGAATTTGCAGACTGTCACGAGATGGCCGTGACGGACCGCCGTGCAGATCACCTTCAAGCTCTTTGCCTCCCTTGCGCCCTGGTTGCCCGACGGCGCGGTGCAGAATGCCGTGCCTCTCGAACTCGAGGAGGGCACGACCATCGGCGAGGTGCTGGATTCCTGCAGGGTGCCCCGGAAGATGTGCCACCTCGTGCTCGTGAACGGCCTCTTCGTGCCGCCCGGCGCCCGTGACGCAAGGGTCCTCAGCGACGGCGACACCCTTGCCGCCTGGCCCCCTGTGGCCGGAGGATGACGGCGGTGGTGACCAAGGACATGGCGATCACCCTGCCGGAGTTCCTTCGCCTCCTGCCGCTTCTGGCCGGCAACTGCGCTCACGAGATGCGCGACGACGGCATCGCGATCGGCACGCCGGGACGGGGCGTCGTCATCAGCGCGCAAGCCGCCTCGCCGCGCGTCCTTGCCAGCCTGGTGCTGCAGCGCTGCCGGGTGAGGATCGCCTTCGCCGGGCTCGAACGCCGCGAGGCCGCCGACTTCCTGGCGCGTTTCGAACGTCTCTACCAGAAGGGCGGCGGCTAGACGATCCTGCCGAGGCGGACCGCGGTCTTTCCCTTCAGCGGGACGCGGGCGGGCATCACCATGACGCAGTCCGGATAGGGCGTGCGGACCTCGCGCGGACCGTCGTGGCCGATCAGGGTGCCGGCGTCCCCGACCACCTCGAATCCCTGGAACGTCCGGGCGAACCTGAAGTCGTCGGTGCGAATGGTGACGGGTCCGGTGACCTCGATGACGATCTGGGGTTCGTCGACAGGCGGCTGAAGGAAGCGGTCGGGCGCCATGGCAAAGTGCCCCAGGAACCTCAGCGAGGTCTCGACGGCGATCGCGGCGGCATCCTCGAGGAAGTGGTAGCCGCACTCCACCAGGCAGGCCGACCGGGGACTTGCGGGATCATCGAAACCGGCGAAATCGCGCATCCTCCTGCCGGCGGCATGGCCCGCATCCATGACGACATGCGCCGGGCTGCCGATGGCCGCCGCAAGCGTGCGGCCCTTCGTCCTCTGTCCCGCGAGGAGCATGGCGGGCTGCGGCAGGTCGACCGAATGGATGTCGAGCAGGTGATCGACCGTCTCGAGGAGAGGCCTGATCGCCCGGGCGCGGGCGAGTTCCGCGCTGTTCCGGGGGCCGTCAAGCGTTTCGTCGTCCCACACGCGGTTCAAGTCCTCGTCCACGAACCGCGAGGCATACGGATTCGAGGCATCGAAAGCCTCGTAGGCGGCGACGTTGGCAAACCCGAGCGTGAGCCTGCCGCGGACGGGTCTGACGTCGTTCTCGAACAGGAACTTCAGCGCGTGGGCGCCGCAGAGCTCGTTGCCGTGGGTGAGGGCGTTGATCATCACGTGCGGTCCGGCGACGCCGCTTTCGAAGGTGGTGACGTGATCGATACCGGTGTTCCCCGCCTTGAAGGCCGAGATGTCGCAGGGCAGGAGATGCACGCCCGGATCGTCGTTGGTCATGATGCGAACTGCTCCTTGAGAATGCGCTCCTCGAGATCGTGCTCCGGATCGAACAGCAGGCGCACCGAGCGGTGTTCCTCCGGCGCCACCTCGACGTGAATGACGTCGCGGACCTCGGTCGAGTCCGCCACGGCGCTGACCGGACGCTTGTCGTGGTCGAGGACGTCGAAGCCGACTCTGGAGTGATCGGGAAGAATGGCGCCTCGCCAGCGCCGCGGCCTGAAGGCGCTGATCGGCGTGAGCGCCAGTGTCCGCGAACCGATGGGCAGGATCGGACCGTGGGCCGAGAGGTTGTAGGCGGTGCTGCCCGCGGCGGTGGCGACCATGACCCCGTCGCACATCAATTGGTCCATGCGCACGACGCCGTCGACGCGGATGCGGATTTTCGCGGTCTGGTGGGTCTCGCGAAAGAGCGCCACCTCGTTGATGGCGACGGCCTCGTGGCGTCTGCCGCTGTCGTCGCTCACCGTCATGCGAAGCGGCCTCAAGACCGTCTCGATGGCCGCCTCCAGGCGTTCGCACAGGCCCTCATCATGGAAGGCGTTCATCAGGAACCCGACCGACCCCCGGTTCATGCCGTAGACCGCCACGTTCCGGTCGAGACAGCGATGCAGCGTTTCCAGCATGAACCCGTCGCCGCCCAGGGCGACGATGATGTCGGCGTCGTCGGCAGGCCCGGACGCGTAGCGGGCGGCCAGCTCGCCAAGGGCCTGCTGCGCCTTGGGAGTCTCCGAGGCCACGAAGGCGATGCGCCGGCTGGTCAAACCGCTTCTCCCGGGCAGGGTGAATCTCCGTTACAGGATCACCGCCGGGGTGTCCAACCCGCCGCGCCGCCGCGGGCCGTCGGCTTCACAGCAAAGCCGGCGGCGAATAGTGTCGCAAGGCTTTGAACGGAAGACCTCCATGCCCCGCTTCGCGGCCAATCTTTCCACCATGTTCACCGAGCTGCCGCTTGTCGAGCGCTTCGATGCGGCACGCAGGGCGGGCTTCCGGGCGGTCGAGATCCAGGACCCAGAGGGGACGCCGGCCGCAAGCATGAAGGCGGCTCTGGACAGGAGCGGTCTCGAGCTGGTGCTCGTCAACGTTCCCGGAGGCGAGGCGGGGCTGGCGGCGCTCCCGGGGTCCGAAGATGACTTCCGGGGCGCCCTCGGTGAGGCTCTCGACCACGCCGCCGTCACAGGCGCGGGGCATCTTCACGTCATGTCGGGAATCCGGCCGGCCGGAACCGCGCTCGAGGCGTGCGAAGAGGTGCTGATGCGAAACCTCGAGGAGGCGTCGGGTATGGCGGCAGGGTCCGGCCTCACGCTGCTCGTCGAACCGATCAACGAACGCGACGTTCCAGGCTACATCCTCTCGCGCCAGGAGCAGGCCCGGCGCATCGTCGAGGCGGTCGCGAGGGAAAACGTCAGGATCCAGTTCGACTTCTATCACTGCCAGGTCGCGCAAGGCGATCTCACCCGGCATTTCACGGAGCAATTGCCCCTGATCGCCCATCTCCAGGTCTCCGACAATCCCGGACGGCACGAACCCGGCTCCGGCGAAATCAACTATGCCCACGTCTTCGAACTCATCGATCGCTCGGGATACGACGGCTGGGTCGGCGCCGAGTACTCTCCGGCGGGCGGCACCGTCGAGGGGCTTGCCTGGTTCGCGCCGTGGCGGGCAGGGGACTAGACCGCGACCCCGGCCTTGAGGCCTTCGAAAACGGCTTCCTCGCAGGTGCGCGGCGCGAGACAGTCGCCGGCCATCAGGACCGTCCCGCCCCAGTCCTCGAGGGCGTCGGCGAGAGCGGTCTGCGGCCGGTGGCCGAGTGCCGCCACGACCGTGTCGACGTCCTCGATGAGGATCGGTTCGCCCGAGGTGACGTGCTGCAGCCACGCGCCCGACGAATCGGCACCGGCGAGGCGCGCGTAGGGGATGACTTCCACGCCGAGCCGGTGAAGGTCTCCGGCCCAGCGGTCGCGGACATACATCTGGATCGTCTGTCCCGCCATCGTCCCGTTCACCGCCAGCGTCACCCGGCGCCCGGAACGGGCCAGCCGCTCCGCGAGGCCCAGTCCCGTCCAGTCGCAGCGCCAGTCGGCGATGACGACGCGCGAACCGACGTCGGCCTCGCCGCGGATCACCTGCCAGGCGTCGACCACGTGGGCCTCCTCGCTCCCCTCGATCGCGGGCAACCGGGGCAGGGCGCCCGTCGCGACGATGACCGCGTCGACACCTTCCTCCTCGACCGTGCGGCGCGTGGCCCGGCAGTTGCGCCGGACCTCGACGCCGAAGCGCTCCATTTCCCGCGCGAGATTGGGGACGAGGCCGCCGAACTCGCCGCGGCCGGGAAGTTCCTGGGCCAGAAGCGCCTGGCCGCCGAGGCGTCCGGACGATTCGAGCAGGACCACCCTGTGTCCGCGCTCGGCGGCGACGGCGGCCGCCTTCATGCCGGCGGGGCCTCCCCCGGCCACCATGACGGCGCGCGGTCTGGCGGCCGGCGCCTTCGTGGCGTAGAGACGCTCGCGGCCGGTTTCCGGATGCTGGATGCAGGAGATTCCGTGGCCGGCCTGCATGTGGCCGATGCAGGCCTGGTTGCAGGCGATGCAGGCGCGGATGTCGTCGCTGCGTCCCTCGCGGGCCTTGTTGGCAAGCTCCGGATCGGCGATCTGGGCCCGGGTCATGCCGACCATGTCGGCCTGGCCCGTGGCGACGATCCGCTCCGCATCGTGGGGCTGGTTGATCCTGCCGGCGACGAAGACCGGGATGGGGACGAGCTTCCTGACCGTATCCGCAAGCGGCGCCAGGTACCCGGTCGCGATGTTCATCGGCGGCACGACATGGATCGAACCCTGAAGGCCGATCATGGAGCCTGCGATCACGTTGACGTAGTCGAGCCCGCCCTCGCTGCCGATGAGTCGGCACACCTCGAGCAGCTCGTCGGCATCGTTGCCGCCGGGCTGCATCTCGTCGCCGGAAATGCGCATCCCGACGACGAGGCCTGCTCCGGCATGGTCGCGCACGCAGGCGATGACCTCGCGCAGGAAGCGCATGCGGTTTTCCAGGGATCCGCCGTAGAGGTCCGTGCGCCTGTTCATGCAGGGGTTGAGAAACTGGGCGGGAAGCAGGCTGTGACTGGCGAGAATCTCGACACCGTCGAGCCCCGCCGATGCCATGCGGCCGGCGGCCGCGCCGTAGGCCGCCACATGGTCGCGGATCATCGCCGTGGACATGGCCCGGGCGATCCTGTGGGAACGCTGGCTCCTGACCTGCGAGGGAGCAAGGGCGACGCCGTGGCTGCCGTCGGCTGTGGTCACGCCATAGGCGCCGGAATGGCCGAGCTGGCCGAAGATCATGCAGCCGTGGGCCTGCACCGCCCGCGCCGTGCGCCGGTAGGGTTCGATGCACGCGTCGCTGGAGGCGTCGAGGTTCCGGGTGCCTCCGCTCTCGTGAACCCTCGCCGCCTCGGTGATGATGAGTCCGGCGCCGCCCCTGGCCCGCGCCTCGTGATAGGCGATGAATCGCTCGTCCGGCAGCATGTCCGGCCCGAGAAGACAGGTCATGTGGCCCGTCGAGAAGATGCGGTTGCGAAAGGTCCTTGCCCCGACCTCGAGCGGCGAGAAGAGCGCCGGAAAACGCTGCGCCATCGCGCGGCCCGGTGCGGACTCAGGCGGCCCGGCGTTCCCTCTCGTTGAAGGCGGCGATCACGGCCTCGCTGGTGCACCGGGCACCGTGCTGGAGGTACTCCATTGCCCTCAGGGAGGCGGCGTGCGCCTCCAGGCTGGAGCCGCCGACACAGTCCTCGATCACCCGCGCGTGGTAGTCGTGCTGGTGCGCGTCGACGAAGGTGTAGTGGACGCACACATCCGTCAGCCCGCCGACGAGGAACAGCGTGTCGACCTTGAGTCCTTTCAGAAGGATCTCGAAATCGGTACCGAAGAAGGCCGAGTACCGCCGCTTGGGGATCAGGTAGTCGACGCCCTCGCGATAGGGCAGGCGCACATGGATGCGCGTTCCCGGGTGGCCCTCGACGCAGTGCACGCTCTCTTCGCCGTCGAGTTCGCGTCCGAAGTCGATGTGGTCCGGGCGGTGGACCTCGATGATGTAGATGACCGGAATGTTGTTGGCCCGGGCGGTCTCGATGAGCGGGATCACGCGGTCCACGCGTTCCTCCTCGCCTCCCATCGAGGGGATGCCGCCGTCGTCGTCTTCCGCACGGCCCGTTCCCATGATGTCGACGATGACGAGAGCCGGATTTCCTTCGATCAGCGCTGGCATGGCGAAATCCTCCTGTCCGGTCAAGACAACTCTACCGGGTCGCCCACGCGGATGGAACCGCCCGTCAGGACGCGGCAGGTCACGCCGCCCCTCCAGTCGACGGCGAGGGCCTGGCGCAACCCCGCTTGCTGCTCCTCCATGCGGCTGCAGGGATCGCACTCTCCGGTGATGGCCAGCGTGAGGTCGCCGATGCGGACGGTGCGGCCGAGCTTGCCTTCGACCCGAAGGTTCTCGATCAGGATGTTGGAGCGCCTCGTGGTCCACGGCAGGGCCTCTCCCACGTCGTCGCAGGCGGCCTGCCAGCCCTCCCTGGTGAGGATCGTGACCTGGCGTTCGCCCGGTCCGCCCCTGAGGTCGCCGTCCACGCCGGCATCGACGCTGACACCGATGGCCTCGAGTTCTTCCATGGATGCCCGCGACGACGCACGGCGTGCGATGGCGACAACCTTGCCCGGCATGGCGATACCCCTCTTCCGATCACCGTTTCCTATGGCATGGAAGCGGAACGCGGACAAGAAGCTGCTATGGTGGGACAGGACAAGGAGAGGGCTGCGGCCATGCGGAACTGCAAGGTGATTCTCGAACGCCGCCCGGTCGGCCTGCCGGCCGCGGACGACTTCCGGATCGTCAGCGAGCCCGTCCGCGAACCCGGGCCGGGCGACGTGCTGTCGCGAACGATCTTTCTTTCCCTCGATCCCTACATGCGCGGGATGATGGACGACGCGGAGTCCTACGAGGAGCCCGTCGCCCTTGGCGGCGTCATGGTCGGCGGCAATGTCGGCGTGGTGCTGGCGTCCCGTCATGACGGCCTGGCGCCCGGCGACATCGTCGAGACCTACGGCGGCTGGCAGTCCCATGTCGTCGCCCCGGGACGACACCTGAGGAAGGTGGATCCGGCCCTCGGGCCGGTCTCCACGGCGCTCGGCGTCCTCGGCATGCCGGGATTGACGGCCTACCACGGGCTCGTCGATGTCGGGCGTCCCGCCGCCGGCGAGACCGTCTTCGTCTCCGCAGCCTCGGGCGCCGTCGGCGCCACGGTCGGACAGATTGCGAAGATCCTGGGCTGCCGTGCCGCGGGCTGCGCGGGCAGCGACGCCAAGGTCGCCTGGTGCCTCGAGGCCTGCGGCTACGACAGCTGCTTCAACCACCGCACCGCCGGCGACCTCGACCGCGCCATCGGCGAGGCCTGCCCGGACGGCATCGACATCAACTTCGAGAACGTCGGCGGCGCCATCGCCCGGGCGGCGATGATGCGTCTCAACGTGCACGGGCGCATGGCCGTCTGCGGGACGATCTCCGGCTACAACGCCGTGGAAGCGGACATGGCTCCGGACACGCTGTGGTGGCACATCGTGCGGCGCATCAGGGTCGAGGGCTTTCTCGTCACGGATTTCGCCGGCCGCCACGACGAGGCGCGAAGGACGCTGGCCGGATGGATCGCCGATGGCCGGCTCACCTGGCGCGAGGACATCGTGGAGGGCCTCGAGAACGCGCCCGCTGCCTTCAACCGGCTCTTCACCGGAGAGAATTTCGGAAAACTTCTCATTCAGGTAAGCGACAATCCTCATGAGTGATCCGGAAACCCGAGCGCGCCACCGTCCCGGTACGGCGCCGTTTCCGGCTATGCACCGATAGGGCGGACTGCCGCACCGGCCGGTTGATATTGTGCGCGGCCACCGGCATCGTTCGCTCGGCGGCCGAAGGGAAGGACACGGGCCATGAACGATGCCACGCGGTTGATGCGCACCTTTCCGGCGGCGCCGGACGAACAGGTGATTCTCGCCAACATGCAGAAGGGACCGTTCAACCGGTGGGCCTTTCGCAACATGCGGAGGATGCTTCCCACAGCCAATGTCTGGCGCGGAGACGGACCGGTCCAGCCGTTGCAGCACGAGGCCGTCTGGCTCGACGACATCGAGTTCGAGGACATGGAGGGCGCCACCCTCACCGTGGCCGGCGAGATCGCCAACGGCTTCATGGACGGGCTTGTCGTGCTGTGCCAGGGCGTCGTCGTGGCCGAACGCTATGCCGCCGGCGTTGCGGCCCACGAGCCGCACCTTCTCATGTCGGTCACCAAGTCCTTCACCGGCTCCCTCACCGGCATCCTGGTGGAACGCGGGCTTCTCTCTGCGGACGATCTCGTCACCGACATCATCCCGGAGGTCAAGGGATCGGCCTACGACGGCGCGCGCGTCCGCCACGTGCTCGACATGACGGTCGGCATGGACTACGACGAGGACTACGACAATCCCCAGAGCGACATGGCCTGTCTCGACGCCGCCTGCGGCTGGCGGCCGGCGATCGAGGGCGCGCCCGACAACCTGCGCGACTACATCGGCACCATGCGGCCGGCGGGAGAACACGGGGTCGTCTTTCACTACGTGTCGACCAACACCGATCTTCTCGGCTGGATCCTCGAGCGCGTGTCGGGAAGCGACTTCGCCACGCTTCTGGGCCGCGAGATCTGGCAGCCGATGGGCGCCGGCACGGACGCCTACGTCACCCTCGACCGTCTCGGCGCTCCGCAGACGGACGGCGGGCTCTGCGTCACGACTCGCGATCTGGCCCGTTTCGGCCAGCTGCATCTCCAGAACGGCGTCATGAACGGCAGGCGCATCATCCCGGAGACGTGGATCAGGGATTTTCGGGAGAACGGCGATGCGGAGGTCTGGGACCGCGGCACCTTCGCCGAGTTCATGCCGGGCTGCCACTACCGCTCAAAGTGGTACACCGATCTCAAGAATCCCCACCGGCCGTTCTTCGGCATCGGTATCCACGGCCAGATGCTGTTCGTCGACCCGGTTGCCGGGGTGGTGTGCGCGAGGCACTCGAGTCATCCGGAACCGGCCAACCCGAAGTTCTTCGACGACATGGAGCGCTCCTTCAAGGCCATCGCCCATGCGCTGGCACCCTGACATCATGGAAGGCACTCGGGGCCGGGTGACCGATGAATTCAGGGCCTTATCGCGGTGCGCAGGTCAATCCATGATGTCCGGACTCCCGGCGGCGGCGAACGCACGATCCAGTGTGGCGAGCGGCAGCCGCATACGAAGCGCGAGCTCGCGATACACGGCATCATGAACGGACAGGCCGTGCTCGTGGGCAAGAGCCGGAGCCGGCCCCCGAAACCCGTGATGTGGATGCCGGGTCGATCGCGATGGGCGGCGCTTCCAGACTGGTGCAGATTTGCGGCCGCTCATCCGCGCGAAGCCGCTGACGCTGACGACCTCGACCGGTCACGGTGAGGGCGCGAACGCGCGGCTGTCGATGAGGGAGTCCCGCAACCGATCCGCCGCCTGGGAGGGGAACACCCATGTCATGGTGACCGGGCAGCCGGGGACGAAGGTCATCAGCGCCGGCGCGCCTCATCGACGATGCGGCGCACCGGCAGAGCGCGAGAGTCCCGGTGACGTCGGGCTGAGGGTCCTCGAGTGACCGGAACACCCTGCAAACACGACAGTCCTTGCCGTCATGCCCCCGTTACTGGCGGCCGGTGAGGGCGGCGAAGCGGTCGAGGTGCCAGTCCAGGTCGCCGAACAGGCGGTGGATGACGCTCAGCCGCTTGAAATAGTGACCCGCGGAGTAGTCGTCGGTCATGGCGATGCCGCCGTGAAGCTGGATGGCTTCCTGGCCCACCCGGCGTCCGGCCTTGTCGCACTGCACCTTCATCGCGGAGACCGCCTTACGGCGGACGTCCACGTCCGCGGAATCGACGTCGGCCATGTAGACCGTGGTCATCGAGCGGGATTCCTCGAGCGCCACGAACATGTCGACCATGCGGTGCTGCAGGACCTGGAAGCGGCCGATCGGCTGGCCGAACTGTTCGCGCGTCTTCGAATAGGCGACGGTCAGGTCGTTGAGTCGGGACATGAGTCCCAGGGATTCCGCCGAGACGGCGGCCGCCGCGCGGTCGATCACCTCGGCGATCACCGGATAGGCCTCTCCTTCGCCGCCGATGAGGGCGCCGGCGGCACCGGCGAACTCGATCTCGGCGGCGCGCCGGCTGTCGTTGGTGGCGTAGCCGCGTATCGTGACGCCATCGGAGGGGGAATCCACGACGAACAGCGACAGGCCGTCCCGGTCGCGCTCGTCGCCGGACGTCCGGGCAACGACGACGACCTTGTCCGCGCTGTCGCCGTTGAGGACGAGGCCCTTGCGGCCGTTGACGACCCAGCCGCCGGAGGAGCGCGCGGCGCGGGTGGCGACGTGGGCGATGTCGAAGCGGGAGCGGGGCTCCGCGCAGGCGAACGAGAGCAGGAGGTCGCCGGCCATCGCCGGGCCGATGATGTCCGCCTTCTGCGCATCGCTGCCGGCGATGTCGACCGCCCGGGACGCCATGACGACCGAGGCAAGGAAGGGTTCGACCACGAGTCCCCGGCCGAAGGCCTCCATCAGGATCGCGACGTCCCTGGCGCCGCCGAAGCCCGCCTCGAGACCGATACCGAGCCACCCGAGTTCGGCGAACTGCCGCCACGCGGCGCGGCTGAATCCGGCTTCTTCGGCGACCGACCTGCGATGCCGCTCGAAATCGTACTCGCGGTCGACGAAGCGGTCGACGCTGTCCCGCAGGAGCTGCTGCTCCTCGTTCAGTTCCAGATCGAGCATGCCGACAACGTTCCTTCAGAGGCCCAGCACGTGCTTGGCGATGATGTTCTTCTGGATCTCGTTCGACCCGCCGTAGATGGTGACCTTGCGGGTGTTGAAGTAGCCGGGCGCGACCGGCGCTGCGTAATCGGGACCCGGCGGCTCCTCGTTCCAGCCGTCCTCGAAGGCGCGCGGTTCGAAGGGAAGGACATAGGGCCCGACGGCCTCCATCGCGAGCTCGGTCATCAACTGGTCGATCTCGGTCCCGCGAATCTTGATGTAGGAGGCCTCGGATCCAGGGTCCTTGCCGGCTGCGGCCGATGCGAGGAGACGCAGCATGGTCGCCTCAAGGGCCATGATCTGAATTTCGGCGTCCGCCATCCTGCTGCGGAACCTGGGATCGCCGTCGAGACCCTGGTCGGCCGCCATGTGGCGCAGCCGCCGCATCTGGCGCCTGGCTTCGGGTATGCCGGCCATGTTGAAGCGTTCGTAGCCGAGCAGGAACTTGGCGTAGGTCCAGCCCCTGTTCTCCTCGCCGATCCGGTTGGCGACGGGAACGCGGACATCCTCGAAGACCACCTGGTTCACCTCGTGGCCGCCCTCCATCGTGATGATCGGGTAGACGGAGATGCCGGGCGAGCGCATGTCGACGAGCAGGAAGGAGATGCCTTCCTGCTTCTTGCCGGCGCTCGATGTCCGGACCAGCAGGAAGATCCAGTCGGCATAGTGCGCCAGCGTGGTCCAGGTCTTGGTCCCGTTGACGACATAGTGGTCGCCGTCGGTCCTCGCCGCGGTCCTCAGGCTTGCAAGGTCGGAGCCCGAGTTGGGTTCCGAGTACCCCTGGGCCCACCAGATGTCGCCGGCGAGAATCGGCGGCAGGTGCTGCCGCTTCTGCTCCTCGTTGCCGAACGTCCAGACAACCGGCGCCACCATCTCCGGGCCGAACGGCACCGGCGGCGGACAGCAGGCCTCGCCGGTCTCCCGTTCGAAAATGTAGTGGCGCACGGGCGTCCAGTCGCAACCGCCGTGCTCGACCGGCCAGTGGGGGCAGGACCACCCCTTGCCGGCGAGTTTCCTGTGCCAGTCGAGGTATTCGTCCTTGCCGACACCCAGTCCCCTGCGCACCCGGTCACGCGCGTTGGGATCGCACTCCTCCTCGATGAAGTCCCGCACCTCTTCGCGGAACCTCTCGTCCTCGGCTGTGAAGGTCATCTGCATCGAACGGCGTCCCCGTGGCTGGCCCTCGACATGGTCGGCAATCTAGTATGCCGCCGACACGTTGCGCAACGATCGGGGGAGGGGCCCATGGGACTGTTCGATCTCGCCGGAAAGGTGGCGGTCGTCACCGGAGGATCCAGAGGGATCGGCCGGGCCGTCGCCCTTGCCATGGCCGGAGCCGGTGCGCGGGTGGTGGTCTCGAGCCGCAAGATCGAGGCCTGCCGGGAGGTCGTCGACACCATCAGGTCGTCAGGCGGCGAGGCCGAGGCCGTGGCCTGCAATGTCAGCCACACCGAGCAACTCGAGCATCTCGTCGCGACGTCCATGGAGACGTTCGGGAGGATCGACTGCCTCGTGGGCAACGCCGCGGTCAATCCCCACTACGGACCGATGACGTCGATCGGCGAGACGGCTTTCGAGAAGATCATCACCTGCAACGTGAAGGCCAACCTGTGGCTCGCCCGCCTCGTGCTGCCGCAGATGGCCGAACGCAGGGACGGCACGATCATCTTCGTGTCGTCGATCGCCGGCCTCAAGGGAACCGACGACATCGGCACCTACGGCATCTCCAAGGCGGCCCTCATGGCCATGGCGCGCAACCTCGCCATCACCTGGGGCGAGCACAACATCCGCATCAACACCATCGCGCCGGGGCTCGTGAGGACGGACTTCGCCAGGGCGCTGTGGGAGAATCCCGACATCCTCGCGAAGACGGAGGCGCACTACCCCCTGAGGCGCATCGGGGAGCCGGAGGATATCGCCGGGACCGCCGTCTTCCTGGCGGCGGGGGCCGGCCGCTACATCACGGGACAGACGATCGTCGTCGACGGTGGTGCGACAATCGTCGCCGGGCTGTAGACTGTCGGCCCACCGCAGCACGAGGGGTATCCTTGCCATGGCCGAATCCAGAGCGACCTTCGCCGCCGGCTGCTTCTGGGGTCCCGAGGAGGAGTTCAGGAATCTCGAGGGCGTTCTCGACGCCCGCGTCGGCTACACCGGCGGCCATGTCCCGGACCCGACCTACCACGACGTCTGCACCGGCAGCACGGGTCATGCCGAGGCGGTCCTCGTGACCTTCGATCCGGAAGTCATCGCCTACGAGGACCTTCTCAGGCATTTCTGGGCGATGCACGATCCGACCACGCTCAACCGCCAGGGCCCGGACATCGGGACGCAGTATCGCTCGGCCATTTTCGTGCACGACGCCGAACAGCGCGGCGCGGCCCTGAGGTCGCGGGGCGAGCTGCAGTCCGCACTGGGCGCCAACCGCAGGATCGCTACGGAAATCGTTGATGCCGGCGCCTTCTGGGACGCCGAGGACTATCATCAAAAGTTCCTCGAGAAGAATCGCCAATGCTTCGGATTGAGAAGGCTTTTCGGAAGCTAGATCCGCCGATGCGGCGTTCGTCGGCCAGGACTTTGAGGACAGCCCCGGTGCGGGACGCGACCCGGGTGCGCGAGGTTCGCTCGCTTCGCGGTCACGGTGGCGGGATGTGCCGCGGGACGGCCTCTTTCACGCGCGGGCGGCGAGCTCGTCGCACTTGACGATCAGCGCCTGGACCCTGCGTCCCAGGGTGGCGAAGCGCTCGTCGCTGGTCTGTCCCCTGAGCCAGCGGATGTAGATCTGCTGGAGAATGACGGCGATCTTGAAGTTGACGAAGACCTCGTACCAGGCGAGGCCCGAGACGTCGAAACCGGTGAGCTCGGCGTAGCGGCCGACCAGTTCGGCGCGGCGGGGGAATCCGGGCTTCGCCGTCGGCATCCACACCGCTTCCCGCCAGGTCTCGCTGTCGGTGTCTTGCGACCAGTAGCTGACGAGGTTGGCAAGATCGAGAAGGGGATCGCCCCTGGTGCACATGTCCCAGTCGAGGAGGGCGACCGCGCGGGCCGGGTCCTCGCGCGACACCAGGATGTTGTCGAGCTTGAAATCGTTGTGAATGAGCGTCACGGCGCCCTGCGGCGGCAGTCTCCCGCGAATCCAGCGAAGCAGCGCCGAGGCGTCGGGAGCGGCCTCGTCGACGGCGGCCTCCCAGCGCCTGGACCACCCCTCCACCTGGCGGGCGACGAACCCCTCGGGCCTGCCGAGGTCCCCGAGGCCCACGGCTTCGGCGTCGACGGCGTGGAAGCCCGCAAGGACTCCGGCCACCATCATGCCGATCCGCCGGCAGAGCTCGGGCCTGCCGTCGGTGACGTGCGGGTTGGTGGCGCGCAGGACGAACCCGTGGCGGCGTTCCAGGACGTGGAAGTCGGCGCCGAGGACCGCCGGGTCGGTGCACAGGACGAAGCTCCTGGGCGCCAGGTCCCAGGCCCTCCACAGCCGCGACAGGATGCGGTGCTCGCGGCGCATGTCGTGGGCCGACGGAGCGACGGGGCCAAGCGGCGGGCGCCGCAGCACGTACTCCTGTTCGCGGAAGGAGAGGAGATAGGTCAGGTTGGCATGGCCGCCGCCGAACTGGCGAATCTCAAGGGAACCCCGCGCGCCGTCGAGGCGCTCGCGCAGCCAGGGTTCCAGGCGGGAAAGATCGAGCGTCTCCTCCGGGCGGACCTCCATGGTCTCCGGATCGTCGCCGGCCATTGCCGCTCAGCAGATTTCGAACAGCCCGGCCATGCCCTGGCCGCCGCCGATGCACATGGTGACCACGACATGCCGCGCACCCCGGCGCCGGCCCTCGATCAGCGCGTGACCGGTCATGCGCGCGCCCGACATGCCGTAAGGGTGGCCGATCGAGATCGAGCCGCCGTCGACGTTGAGCCGCTCGTTGTCGATGCCGAGCCGGTCGCGGCAGTAGATCACCTGGACCGCGAAGGCCTCGTTGAGTTCCCACAGGTCGATGTCGTCGACGCCGAGACCGTGCCGCTGCAGCAGGCGGGGGACGGCAAAGACCGGAGCGATGCCCATTTCGTCCGGTTCGCAGCCGGCCGCGGCCATGCCGCGGTAGAGTCCCAGGGGCTCGAGGCCCCGCTTCTCGGCGTGGCGCCGTTCCATGAGGACAGCGGCGGAGGCGCCGTCCGAGAGCTGGCTGGCGTTGCCGGCGGTGATGAACCGGTCCTCGCCCATGACGGGCGCCAGGCCGGCAAGGCCCTCGAGCGTGGTCTCGGGACGGTTTCCCTCGTCCTTCGCCAGCGTGACCTCCTGTTCGGACACCTCGCCGGATTCCCTGTCCCTGACGAGCTTGACCGTGACGAGCGGCACGATCTCGTCGTCGAAACGCCCCGCGCGCTGGCCCTCCGCCGTGCGCTGCTGACTCTGCAGCGCATACTCGTCCTGGCGCTCCCGGTCGATGCCGTAGCGCTCGGCGACGATGTCGGCGGTCTCGATCATCGGCATCCACAGCTCGGGCTTGTGCTCCTCCAGCCAGTCCTCCCGGGCGCGGTGGTGATTCATGTGCTCGTTCTGGACGAGGCTGATCTGCTCGGCGCCGCCGGCCACCGCGACGTCGACGCCGTCGACGACGATCCTCTGGGCCGCGCTGGAAATGGCCTGGAGGCCCGAACTGCAGAAGCGGTTGATCGTGACGGCGGCGGTTGTCACGGGAAGGCCGGCGCGGACGGCGGACAGCCGCGCCATGTTGTGTCCCGTCGCCCCCTCGGGAAGGCCGCATCCGATGACGACATCCTCGACGTCCCCGCCCTCGAGACCGGCGCGGCAGACGGCGTGGCGGATGGCATGGCCGGTGAGCGTGGCGCCGTGGGTGTTGTTGAAGGCGCCCCGGTAGGCCTTGCCGATCGGGGTGCGGGCGGTGGAAACGATGACGGCTTCACGCATGGCTGTGCTCCCTGTCGTGGTCTTCGAAGGTCCTGCCCTCCCTGGCCAGTTCGGCGAGCAGGGGCGTGGGTGTCCAGTGGGCGAAGCCGAGGTCCCCGTGGTACCGGCAGACGGTCTCGTGGATCCTGTCGAGACCCTCGGTGCGGGCCCAGTGCATCGGTCCTCCGCGCCATGCCGGAAAGCCGTAGCCGTTGATGTAGACGAGGTCGATGTCGCTCGCTCTGAGGGCGTGGCCTTCCGCGAGGATGGCCGCACCGATGTTGACGAGGGGATAGAGGCACCGTGCGAGAATGTCGCCGTCGGAAAGGTCCGCCGGCTCCAGGCCGAAATGACGGGCGGCGCGTTCCTGAAGTCCGGCGATCTCCGGATCCGGGGTGCCGGTGCGGCTTCCCTCTTCGTAGATGTAGTAGCCGCGGCCCGTCTTCTGTCCGAAGCGGCCCATCTCGCAGAGGCGGTTGGCGATCCACGAACCGCGCTTGTCTGCGGCAACGCCGCTGCCGGCGTCCCTGCGCTTGCTCCAGCCGATGTCGAGACCGGCAAGGTCCATGACGGCGAGCGGTCCCATCGCCATGCCGAAATCGAACATCACCCGGTCGATGCGCGCCGGCGCGATGCCTTCCTCGACCATCAGCGAAGCTTCGCCGAAGTAGCCCTCGAGCATGCGGTTGCCGATGAAGCCGTGGCAGACGCCGGCAACGATCGGCAGCTTCTTCATCTTCCGTGCGACGGCCATGACCGAGGCGAGTGTCTCGGTGGACGCGTTGGCCGCGCGGACCACCTCGAGAAGCCGCATGACATTGGCCGGGCTGAAGAAATGGGTGCCCAGGACATGGCCGTGCCGTGCGGGAACGGTCGCGGCGATCTCGTCGATGTTGAGATAGGAGGTGTTGGAGGCGAGAATGGCGCCGGGCCTCGCGACGCGGTCGATGTCCGCGAACACCGTCTTCTTCACCGCCATCTCCTCGAACACGGCCTCGACGATCATGTCGGCATGCCCGAGGTCGCCCATGTCGACGGAAGGCGTGATCAGGGCCATGCAGCGGTCCATGGCCTCCTGGTCCAGCCGGCCCCGGGAGACCGTGACGGCGTAGTTCCTCCGGATCGTCTCGATGCCCCGCTCGAGCGCTTCCCGGTTCCTCTCGACGACCGTCACGGGAATGCCGGCATTGGCGAAGTTCATGGCGATCCCGCCGCCCATGGTGCCGGCGCCGACGACGCCGGCGGAGCCGATGGTGCGGGGTTTCACGTCCCTGCCGATGCCGGGCACCTTGCCGGCGGCGCGCTCGGCGAAGAAGACGTGGCGCAGCGCCTTCGATTCATCGGAAGCCACGCACTCCTCGAAGATGCGCCGCTCCTCGGCGAGACCGGCGTCGAAGTCGAGGTCCACCGCGGCCTCGACGCACTCGATACAGGCGTAGGGCGCACGCATGCCGCGGGCGCGCCTCGCGATCTTGCGGCGCATGGCATCGAAGATCCCCCGATCCTCGAGGGCGACCTCCATGTCCCGTGTCCGCCGGTGGGGATCCGCGGACGCTCCCCTGGCCTCGGCGAAGGCGAGCGCTCCTTCGAGGAGGTCGCCCTCGATCAGGCTGTCGGCGATGCCGAGCGCAACCGCCTTCGCAGCCTCGACGGGATTGCCGCCGACGATCATCTCGAGCGCTTGCGCCACGCCCGCGAGCCGGGGCAGCCTCTGGGTGCCGCCGGCGCCGGGCGGAAAACCGAGCCTGACCTCGGGCTGGCCGAGCCGGGTTCCGGGTGCGGCTACGCGGTAGTGGCATGCCATGGCGATCTCGAGACCGCCGCCAAGGGCGTGGCCGTGGATCGCGGCGACGACCGGTTTGGCGCTGGCCTCGAATGCCCGGATCACGTTGGAGAAGTTCTCCTCGCCTTCGGGCCAGGGACGCGAGAAGTAGCGGATGTCCGCGCCGGCGATGAAGCCGCGTCCGGCACCCCTCAGCACGATGGCCTTGACACCGGTGTCGTCCCCGGCGCGGGCCACGCCCTCGCAGATGCCGCGCGGAACGCCCGGACTCATGGCATTGACCGGAGGATTGTCGACGGTCAGTACGGCAACCGTCCCGTGAGTTTCATAGCCGACCAGTGACATGCTTCCTCCGCCGATCATCCTGCTCCTCGGGACGCTAGACGAGGCTGGCGCATCCATTCAACCCCGTGGAGTCAGCCGGGATGTTTCGCCAGTTCCATCTTCGAGATCACGCCCCGGTGGACCTCGTCGGGCCCGTCGGCGAAGCGGACGGTGCGGGCATACATCCAGGCGTCGGCGAGGAACGTGTCCTGGCTGATCCCCATGGCGCCGTGCGCCTGGATGGCGCGGTCCGCCACGCGCTGCGCGAGATTGGGAGCGACCACCTTGATCGCCGAGATCTCGCTTCGCGCGGCCTTGTTGCCGACGCGGTCCATCATCTCGGCGGCGTGCAGCACCAGCAGGCGGGCCATGTCGATCTCGATCCTGCTGTCGGCGATGTCGGCTCGGATCGTATCGCGGCTGGCCAGCGGCCGTCCGAAGGCCACCCGTTCCTTGACCCTGCGGCACATGACCTCAAGGCATCTCTCGGATAGCCCGATGAGGCGCATCGAGTGGTGGATGCGCCCCGGACCGAGGCGCCCCTGGGCGATCTCGAAGCCGCGCCCTTCGCCGAGCAGCAGGTTGGACGCGGGCACCTTGACGTCGTCGAAGACGATTTCCATGTGGCCGTGCGGCGCATGGTCGTTGCCGAACACCGTCATCGGGCGCACGACCCGGACACCCGGGGTGTCCAGGGGTACCAGAATCATGGACTGCTGCCTGTGGCGCTCGGCTCCGGGATCGGTCTTGCCCATGACGATGAGAAGACGGCACCGGGGATCGCCGGCGCCCGAGATGAACCACTTGCGGCCGCTGATCCTGTAGCCGTTGCCGTGCCTCTCGATGCTGGTGCGGATGTTGGTGGCGTCGGAGGAGGCGACGTCGGGCTCGGTCATCGCGAAGGCGGAGCGGATCTCGCCGGCGAGGAGGGGCTCGAGCCATTCCTTCTTGTGTTCCTCGCTGCCGTAGCGTTCGAGGACCTCCATGTTGCCGGTGTCCGGCGCCGAGCAGTTGAAGGCCTCGGGCGCGATGGGGCTGCGTCCCATCAGCTCGCACAGCGGCGCATAGTCCCGGTTCGAGAGGCCGAATCCGCGCTCGCTGTCGGGCAGGAAGAGGTTCCAGAGGCCGTCGGCACGCGCTTGCCGCTTGAGATCCTCGATCACGGGCGGGGCTTCGGTCCAGCCGAACTCCCGGACCTGTTCCCTGTAGAGGGCCTCCGCGGGATAGATATGCCTGTCCATGAACGCGGCGACGCGTTCGAGGAGTCGCTCCGGCGAGCGGTCCGGGTCATTCACCATCGCTGTCGTCCCCGGGTATGAGGTCATGCAGTCGGCAGGACATGGTCGCGGAAGCGTTCGCGCAGCTGGAGCTTCGAGACCTTGCCGGTGGCCGTATGGGGCAGTTCGTCCACGAAGACGATGTCGTCGGGCATCCACCATCGCGCGACGCGCTCCCGGAGGTGCTCGCGGATGCTCCCGGCATCCGCATGCCGTTCCGGATGGAGGACGATGACCAGCATCGGGCGTTCCTGCCATCGCGGGTGCGCCATGGCGATGGCGGCCGCCTCGGCGACGGCGGGGTGGCTCATCACCTCGTTCTCGAGGTCGATCGAGCTGATCCATTCGCCGCCGGACTTGATCATGTCCTTCGTCCTGTCGGTGATCTGCAGCATGCTCTCGCTGTCCATCGTGGCGACGTCGCCCGTCCGGAACCAGCCGTCGTCGGTGAAGGCGGCGGCGGTGGCGTCGTCGTCGTCGTAGTAGCTGTCGATGATCCACGGTCCCCGGCACTGCAGCTCGCCCGGGGTGCTGCCGTCCTCCGGAAGAGGCTGCCCCTCGTCGTCAACGAGGCGCAGCTCGACCCCGAAAAGACGCTGCTGGCGCAGCTTGAGGGCGTGGCGGTCGTCGCCCGTGGCGGCATCGAGGGCCGTTCCGGCGGCCCCGCAGGCGCAGACCGGGCTGGTTTCGGTCATGCCCCAGCCCTGGAGGACTTCGATGCCGAACTCCTCTTCGCAGGCCTTGATCATCGCGACCGGGGCGGCGGCCCCGCCTGTCACGAGGTGCCGCAGCGTGGTGAGCCGGTTCCCGGACTGGCGCAGGTAGGCCAGCAGGCCGAGCCAGATGGTCGGGACGCCGAACGTCATCGTCACGCCCTCGCTCTCCATGATCCCGAAGAGGCTCTCGCCGTCGAGTTTCACCCCGGGGAGCACGAGGCTCGCCCCGCAGACCGGCGCGGCATAGGGCTGCCCCCAGGCCTGGACGTGGAACATGGGCACCACCGGCATGACCGCGGCACTGCGGCTGTAGGGGAGAATGCCGGGCGCAAGGATCCCCAGCGCATGGAGGACGGTGGAACGGTGGCTGTAGAGCGAGCCCTTCGGGTTGCCGGTCGTGCCCGAGGTGTAGCACATGGCCGCGGCGGCGTTCTCGTCGAGCTGCGGCCACGGGTAGGTGTCGGGCATGCCCTCCAGGAGATCCTCGTAGCACAGCGCATCGGGAAGCGATGTCTGTGGCATGTGGCCGCGGTCGGTCATGATCACGTAGTGCCGCACGCCCGGGATACGGCCGGCCATCCTCTCGACCAGCGGCACCAGGTTGAGGTCGATGAACATGGCGCGGTCGTCGGCGTGATTGACGATGTATTCGAACTGGTTCTCGAAGAGGCGGGGATTGATCGTGTGGCAGACCGCGCCGATGCCCGAGACGCCGTAGTAGAGCTCGAAGTGCCGGTAGGTGTTCCAGGCGACGGTCGCGACACGGTCACCCTGGACAATTCCCAGGCGGTCGAGGGCGTGGGCGAGGCGCGCCGTTCTCAGGTACGCATCCTCGTAGCCGTAGCGGTGGAGCGGGCCTTCCACGGTCCGCGAAACGATTTGCGAGACAGGGAATGCTTCGGCAGCATGGCGCAGAATGTCGATGATCAGCAGGGGCCGATCCATCATTCTCCCGGCGAGCATGGCGTCCTCTCTCCGTGTTTCGGCTGTGACCGGGAATAAAACGTCAGGGGCCGCATCAGCGCAAGCGGTCAACGCAGCGGGAGAACCGGCGCATGGACGACATTTTCTCCGACGACTTCAGGGAGGCCTCCTACTGGTGGGACCTGGCGCCGCGCCCGGATGTCGACGACAGCGTGCCGCCCGGAACCGCGGACGTGGTGGTGATCGGGTCGGGCAACGTCGGGCTGTCGGCGGCGGCGACCCTGGCAAGAGGCGGCCGCGACGTCCTCGTGCTCGATGCCGAGGCTGCCGGCCATGGCGCCAGCACCCGCAATTCCGGGTATCTGGGGCGCACGGTGTGGTTCAAGTACGGCGACATGGTCAGGCGCATTGGCCGGGAGGCCGCCGGCAGTATCGCCCGCGAGGCCGCCACGGCCCACGACTTCGCAGCGAGTCTCATACAGGACGAGCAAATAGCCTGTTTCTACAGGAATACCGGCCGTTTCATCGCCGCTCCGTCCCGGAAGGTCTACGAGAAGCTCGAACGCGACCTCGAGATGATGGCGGCGGACGGCGTTCCGGTCGAGGCCGACATGCTGCCGCCCGAACGGCTCGGCGAGGAGGTGGCGAGCACGCTCTATCACGGCGGGCAGGTGCTCCACGGCAACGGCGTCATCCACGCCGGCCTCTATCACCAGGGCCTTCTCGACCGTGCCCGCGGCCAGGGGGCCAGGATCATCGGCTACTGCCCGGTGACCGGGATCGACCGCGAGGGAGAGGATTTTGTCGTCGCCACGCCCCGGGGTCGGGTGCGTGCGCGGGACGTGATGGTGGCGACCAACGGCTACACTCCCAAAGCGCTGCCCTGGCACCGCCGCCGCATCGTTCCGGTCTCCGCCTTCAATGTCGTGACCGAGGCCCTGGACCCTGCGCTCTTGGCGAAGGTCCTGCCCAGCGGACGGCCCATGATCGAGAACCGCAACTCGCCGCTGTGGCTGAGGCCCACGGAAGACGGAACGCGCCTGCTGTTCGGCGGCACCACCGGAGAGACGAAGGCGTCGCTGAAGATCAAGGCCCGGCAGCTCCACGCGGAGATGCTGCGCATGGTGCCGGCCCTCGAGGGCACGAGGCTGACCCACTGCTGGAGCGGCCAGGTGGCGTTCCCCTTCGACTTCCTGCCGCACAACGGCCTCGACGACGGCATCCACTACGCCATGGGCTGGTGTGCGTCGGGCGTGCCGATGGGAACCTATCTTGGACACAAGACGGCGTTGCGGATCCTCGGCGATCCCGATCACCGGACACCCCTGACCGACCGGCCGTTCACCACCAGGCCGTTCTACAGCGGCGATCCCTGGTTCCTGCCTCTCATCGTCGCCTGGCTCAAACGGGTCGACCGCATGCAGGCGCGGGACTGAACGGGAGATGACCGGCCTCACCTTCCCCCGGGAGGAGTACGAGGAGCGCTGGACGCGCGTCCATGCCGAGATGGAGCGGCGGGGCTTCGGGGCGGCGGTGGTCTGGGGCCGCTCGATGCAGAGCCAGGACCGGGCAGGGGACGTTCTCTGGCTCACCAACTACTACGCTCCGGAGGCCGCCCCCGACACCGCGGAGCGCCGCGCGTGGGGCTACTACGCGGTGATCCTGGAGGCCGGCGAAACTCCCGAACTCGTCGCCGAGGCGGGCGATGTGCGCGACGGCCTCGTCGCCACCGACCGCATTTCGCGCCATCTGGATGTCGTCGGCGGGGTCGTCCGCCGGCTCGGGCAGCGGCGGATCGACGCCGAGGTGGCGTTCACCGGCACGACGGTGCTCCCCTATGCCTACGGCCGCGAGCTCTTCGAGCGGACACCCGGGCTGCGCTGGCGCGAGGACGACGACCTCGTGCTGTCGCTGCGCCGCATCAAGAGCGCCAGGGAACTCGACTGCATGCGCGAGGGCGGCGCCAACGGAGCGGCGGCCCTCGACATCCTGATGAAGGAACTGGTCCGCGGCAGGAGCGAACGCGACGCGGTTGCCGAGGCGCTGCGCGAACTCTGCCGGAGAGGAAACGGCGGTTCCTACATTTCGGTGAACCACGGCGACACCATCGGCTTCTGGTGCCGCGATCCGCTGCTGGGCCGCAGCGCGGACGCGCCCCGGCAGGGCGATCTCGTGCGCGGCTGGATGGATACGACATTCCAAGGCTACTGGTTCGACCACGGACGCACCGCGGTGGCGGGATCCCGCCCCTCGGAGGCACAGCGGCGGCTCATCGAGGACTGCGCCTCCATCGTCGAGGCGGTGTCGGCCGCGGTGCGTCCCGGCGCCACGGGCGACGACATCGCGGCGGCGGGCCGCGCCGCGGTCGCGGACGCCGGCGGCGGTGAAGACGGCGTGCAGGCCTTCTCGTCCATCGCCCACGGCACGGGCCTGTACTGGGAGCCGCCCTTCATCAGCCTCGCCGGCGGCGATGCCAGGATCGAGGCCGGCATGACGATGGGCGTCGAGTACTTCCTGACGCGGCCCGGGCTGGGAACAGCCGGCATCGAGGAGAATTTCATCGTCGGCCGCGACGCGAACGAAAGCCTCACCAACCTGCCCATGATCGCCTGGTAGCTGACATCTGCGTAACGGCGTTGCTGCAGTTCCCGCCCGACCCCACGTACGGCGTAGCGATCAGGCCGTCCGACAGCGACGGACCGCGGCCGAGTTCCGTGTCGAGCCTGGCCCGGGAGGGCGCGGCTGTTCGAACACTTCCACGGCCTGCCGGGGCCGCTGCGGGTGGACGACCTCGCGGCCTGCATCGTCAAGCCGTTCCCGCCGGCAGTCCCCATCCGCGCCGGCGAGCGCGGCCTCGGCTACCGCATGCCCGGGCCGGAGGAAAGCTGAAGCCCGAAGCGGCCGGCATCGCCACCGCGTTGGCGCATCGTCGTCATCTCCGCTCAAAGCGGGCTCGTGCGCCCGCACCATCGAACCGTTCTCGCGGACCGGCGACACGCTGCACTGCCGAGAGGAGTGCGAACCGTTCGTCCCCGGCGCGCTCGCCATCGACTACGGGCGCGCGATGGCGATCACCGTAACCGGATGCGAGATCCTGCGTATCTTCCTGTTCGACGCCGGGCGGCTGGGTGCGCTGCCGCGCCGCGTGCGCGCCTTCGCCAAGCAGATCCGCGGCAGGCCCGGCGACAGCGCCGCCGACCCCAGGTGGGTCCTCAACCAGCGCGGCGTCGGATACCGCTTGCGAAGGCCGGGGAGGAATGAGGGGCGACCCGTTGCAGCGCCTCGAACCGATCGGGGCGGCAAAGCGAACCGGCACGGTGCCGACTCCCGGCCCCTGCTGCTGGGGGAGGGCAATCCTGCGCACCGGCATTCTCGCCCATCACCGCCTCATGGCGTCAGGTCTTTGACGTCCGCGGCGAGGGTCGCCCCTGGGACAGTATGCCGGGCTGGCGGTCCTCTGGATTCCGGGGCGAACCGGAAAATCCCCGCTGTTCGCACACGGGTGCCAACCGCCCGATTGCGGGCCTGAAGGTTGCGACCGTTTCGCAAGACGACCGGTCTTGCAGCCGCTCAGCTTTCCGGAAATGGAGAATGCCATGGCCGACACCGGTCCGTCTCCTGTCACCCGGTGGCGCAAGCGCCGCCAGCGGCAGGGCTTCGTGCGTGTCGAGATCCAGGTCCGGAAAGAAGACGCTACGCTCGTGAGGGACGTCGCCGCGGCCCTGGTCGATCCCGAGCGCGAGACTGAGACACGCGCCATTTTGCGCGAGAAGATCGCCACGCCGCGCTCCGGAGGACTCAAGGCGCTGCTGGCATCAGCCCCTCTCGAAGGGATCGATCTCGAACGTCCGCGCGATTTCGGACGTGACGCCACCCCATGACTTTCCTGATCGACACGAACATCATCTCCGAAGTACGCAAGGGCGACCGTATTGCCCGAGCCAATCGTCGAAGGTCGTCATCTCACCGCCGGTCCGCGAAACCAGTAGTCATCACGATCCCCGTCCGTGAGAGAAAAAAGATCCTGGAGCCCTCCAAGCCGATGAAAGTGGCTTGTTCTTCCGTGAGTTCGGCCCAGGTTCTCTGCCACTCCGCCAGGCGGGAATCGGAAGCCAACGGCAGCTTATCGACTTTCGGCGGCCCGGCCCTGCAGGCAATCCCCGTCAGAATGAACTCGCACCGTTTTCCGGCTTCGTACCAAGTCCGGTTGCCGATATAGGCGTAATCGTGGAACGCGATCGGCGATTCTCCCCAGACACCTTCGATCCGCGCCTCCGCTCCACTCGCCCAGACGTGAACGTGTCTGACCTCAACATCAACCTGTATTCCAGAGGTTTGAAAAGGGGACATGTTCATGAATTCGATGGAGCCTTCCGTCACACGCAAAGTCACAACGAAGCCCTGATGGATATTGGGCCAACAGAGCTGGGCACCCGTTGCCCGGCCGGCGGGACTTTCGCGCGGGCCCGTGTAGAATCCGCCGAATGTTGGCAGGTGCACCAGGTCCGGGATGATCTCGGGCAGCGATTGCAAGATTTCGTCGGGGCTGTCGAAAAATACTTCCCAATGCGAGCCGCAATAGTGTTCCTGATTCTCGTCTTCCCACACGAAGGTATCATCGGGCCAAGACTTCTCAATGCTCATGACCGCTCCATGGTAGCCACAGCCCGACCGAGACTCAAGGAAGGATATTGATGAAAAAGCATTGCGCCAACATCCTCTTTTTAATCGGCAAGAGGCTCCCGGAAGCGCTTCCACAGATGCCACGAACAGTCCTCGGGAAAGAAGATCAGGACGTATCCGTCGTACAGCCGGCTCGGATCGTCTGGCGTTTGCGGGCGGTGCCCTGAAACCATCGCATCCACGGACAGCGAGAATTCCGGATCGGAAATCGTCCCGGAATCGATGTCACTGGCAAGGAACCATGCGTACAATGGGCCGCCTTCTCCAACAATCTCCAGGCAGAGCAGCGGATTGTCGGGATGGTCGCAGTCGCCGGACTCAACCAGCTCAATCACCCGGCCCCGCTGGTTGCCGTGCCACTTTTCCATGGTAGCCCGATCACAGTGCGCCGACGGATGGAGTTTCGGAACATCAATTCTGGTTCCGATAGCGGGCAGCTTCATCCGGGAGCCCCGCATGGTTGTTGTCCGGCCTAACCTGACGGTTGGTGTGCCGACAGATTTCGCGCCATCAGGTCCCGCAATGCATCGTCTTCGGTAACTTCCGCATTCCAACCGTAGGCCGCTGCAACGGCGGTATCGAGCGCAGTGTGTGCGTCGGCGAGCCACTGCGGTCGGGTATTGTAAAGGTTCGTCAACGTGCGGGCCCTGAGTTGCGTCGCCGCCGCCTCGTCGCGGACGACCATACGCCTGGGATAACCCGGCACCGGCTCGTCCACCCACGCCACCCATTCCGGCGGGTTGAGCCAGCGGTGCCGAAGCTCCACCAACCGCCGCGCGGCCTCAGCGATGGCCGCGGCACGGGGATCATCCGCATAGTCGGCGGCGGGGATGTCTGGCGACAGGCCATCCGGGAAGGGGAACGTCTCGAAGGTGGTGGTGGGCGTGTAGCGGGGACGGTCCTCCAGACTGGTGCCGAGCCTCAGCGACCATGCCTCATGGAACCGGCTGTGCAGGATGCCGAAGGTCACATCGTCGTCTCGGGCGACTACGATCACCTGGCTGTCGGGCAGGACGCGAGTGTCGTGCCAGACGAACAGCCGGTGCTTGGCAACGCGCGGCGTCGCGATGCAGCGAGACTTGCCCTCCAAGGCTTGCCACATCTCCGGGCGAGGACGTTCATGTCTCCACCACTGCTCCCTGATTCTCTTGTCCCGGTTCCGCTGCCGCATCGGCCAGACATGTTCCCTGACGTGCGCGAAGGGCGCTTCGTAGAACGCGGCATCGGCTTCCGTCATCTCCCACCCGAAATCCACGATCCACTTCCCCGCCGGCCGGCGGGTCAAGTCCATGCCGTTGACCCAGGGCCTGAGAACGTCGGCATTGGGCCGGCCGTTCGGATTGGCCGGCAGACGCAACCACTCCCGGGCGAGCTCGCCTGGAATGTCGAACGGGCCGCTCTTCGTGTCTCCCATGAAAGCAACACCGACGTTCTCCGAAATGCGCGTCGCCCTGGTCAGGTCGAGTCCGGTTGTACCGCGCCTGGCCGTGAGGTCGGAATGGATTGCGTCGACGGGTTCTCCGTCCATCCGCATCTCCGGCCTTTGCCTGTCATCAGCGCCAGAGAAGCAGATGAGCGACACCCTCACTGCCGCGCCGTCGATCACCCAGGGCTCATCCGACCAGGCATCGAAGATCGGCCGTCCTGCGGTCGCCGTCTGCAAGGCCCTGCGGTTCGCGCCGCCGCGAATGGAGTTCGTGGCGACAAGGCCGGCACGCGCCGCCTTGTGCGACGCGATTTGCTCGCCCGCCTTCACGAACCAGTAGCAGACGAGATCGGACTCGCGAGGTACGCGGCCCTTCCACGCCGCGAACATTCTCGTGACGTAATCCTCACCCAGCCCGCCGATCAGCAGCTTGCCGCCGAGGAACGGCGGATTGCCGATCACAACATCGGCTTGCGGCCAGTCGGACGCGCTCCCATCGGGCGCGAGGATCGCATCACGGCATTCGATGGTATCGAGTGGGTGAAGAACCGGATCGGTCGCAGTACCGAACCCGTTGCGCCGCATCCACTGGATTTCGCCGATCCACACCGACACGCGCGCGAGCTCAGCGGCGTAAGCGTTGATCTCGATGCCCTTGACGTTCGCCGGGCCGACGCCGGGGAAGTCCCGTGCGAGACCAAGCGTCTCCGCTTCAAGCTGGACACGGTGCTCGATATCCTTGAGAGCGTGCAGCGCCAGATAGAGGAAGTTCCCTGAACCGCAGGCAGGATCGAGCACAACGAACCGTTGAAGCCGTTCGAGGAAAGCGCGACGCGCCTGGCCGGCTCGCTGCCTGAGTCGCGTCCGTGCCGCCTGCGACTTCGTTGCGTCTGCGCGCTCGAGCAAGGCCGCGATCCCGGCCTTCGCTGTCTCCCACTCCGCGAGCAGGGGCTGGACGATCACCGGCTCGATGATGCGCATGATCTTGTCACGGTCGGTGTAGTGTGCCCCGAGTTGCGAGCGCTTGTCGGGGTCGAGGCCGCGCTCGAACAGGGTGCCGAGGATCGACGGGTCGATCTGCGACCAGTCGAGCGCTGCCGCCCTCAGTGCCGTCTCGATCCCCTCCCGGTCGAGCGGCAATGCAGTGTCATCGTCGAACAGCCCGCCGTTGAACCATGCCACGGACTCGAATCCGACGCGGCCCCCGACGGCCATCGCACCGAACAGGTCACGGGCGAGGTCCGCGAACTCCTCGGGCCGCTTGCGCGCCTGTTCCAGCATGCGGGTGAACATGTTGTCGGACAGCAGACCCACATCCTCGGCAAACATGCAGAACACGAGCCGGTTGACGAAGTGCGCAACTTTCTGCGGATCGTGGCCCCGGTCCCGCAGACCCTGCGCAAGCTCGGCGAAGGTCGCCGCCGCTCGCTCCGTCACCGTCTGCCGCGTCTCGCCGGGCCGGAGCCGTTCCGGGTCCGACATCGCCCACTTGAGGATGTCGCGGGCCGCGCCGTCGGCGAGATCATCGAGCATGAACTCGTGCGTCACGCTCACGCTGTTCGTCCAGTTGGTGCGGACGCGGAACCGCGCCATGTCGGAGACGATCAGGAGCGGCGGGTTCTCCAGAGCGAGCGCGTACTGCCGCAGTTGGTTGAACGCCTCGCCAAGGTCGGCGTGCTTGCCCTTGTACTCCCAGGCGAAACAACCGCGCTTCCACACATCGGCCCAGCCATCGCCGCCGGTGTCTTTCCGAACACCGCGCTCGAAGCAGTACTGCTCGCCGGTCGGGTCGGCTTCCGCTGGCGTCGGCTCATCGAGCAACCTGCACAGGTCGATGAAGTGCTCCTGCGACGCCGAGCGCTCCTTCAACTCCGACGCCTGCCACTTGGCGATGAACGCGCCCGGCGTCACCGCGCCGTCCGCATGGTGAGCCGGCGGGAACATGTGCGCTCGAACGAGGCGGTTCCTTTCATCGAGGCTCGACTCCTCTTTCTGCTCACGATGCAGCCGCCTCGCGTAAGCCGCAAGCTGAGACCGGGCCATATCTCATGCGTGCCAGGGTCTCTTCCGGCGTGTTCGACAGCAGTAGGTGACGGCTTTCCCAGTCCATGACCGCGACCGGTCGCAGGAAGGCGCCGGGTCGCCGCTTCGCCTCTCTCGCTCATCCGGCGGAGCGGGGTTCAGACGACGATCCGGTCGCGCAGCACGCTGTCGCCGCTCTCCAGGGTGCGGCCGTAGAGGTGGCCGGCATGGACCGCCGCGGCGATCGTATGGGGCGCCTCGCAGTCTCCGATCCGCTTGAGGCTGGCGATGCCGGCATCGGCGCATGCTTGGGTTTGCGCCGCGAGTGCGGACCACAGAGCGTCCTCGGGTTGCCGGGAGGTCACGACCACGACGCTCCGGCATGGGACCGCAAGGGCCTTTCCGCCGTGGACGCATTCGAGTTCCGCAGCGTTGCCGTCGAAGGATCCGAGGGTCCGGTCGGTCTCGATGCGGATTCCCGTCTCGACGAGGCGGGCCTGGATGCGTCCCTGGTCGAGCGTGCTCTGACAGAACGGCGAGACGGCGCTGGCGCTGGTCGCGAAGACGACATCGAGTCCGCGTGCCCTGAGGGCCTCGGCCACGACGCCGCCCATGTAGAAATGGTCGTCGTCGTAGACCAGCGCCGGTCCCTCGACGGACCCGGACTCCATCACGTCGTCGGGCGTGAAGACCCTCTCGTGCGCATGGCCCTCGAAGGCCCTGAAGCTGGAACGCCCGGTCCCGTCGCGCCGCCAGCGCGATCCGGTGGCGACGCACACGTGCTCGAAGCCGAACTCCAGCACCTGATCGGCATCGAGGCGGCTCTCCCGGTAGATCTCCACGTTGGGAAGCTTGGCGATCTGGCCCAGCCGCCAGTCCCTGACGCGGGCGAAGGTCGAGAGGCCGGGCAGGGAGGCTTCCCGCGCCGACCGGCCTCCCAGGTCTCTCGTGGCTTCGGCGAGCGCGACCTGGTACCCCCGGCGGCCGGCCGTCAGGGCCGCCTCGAGGCCGGCGGGACCGGCGCCCACGATCAGGACCTTGCCGCCGCCTGATCCGGAAGGAATGACTTCCGGGTGCCATCCCCGGCGCCACTCTTCGCCCATGGTCGGATTCTGCGTGCACCGCAGCGGAACCCCGATGCCGTTGCTCATGATGCAGATGTTGCAGCCGATGCACTCGCGGATGTCGTCCATGCGGCCTTCGCGGATCTTCGCCGGCAGGAACGGGTCCGCGATGGAAGGCCTGGCGGCGCCGATGATGTCGACGAGACCGCCGTTGATGATCGACACCATGCGGTCGGGTGACGTGTAGCGTCCCACGGTCAGCACCGGCTTCGTCGTCACCTGCTTGACGAACGCGATGTAGTCCTCCTGGGCGCCCTCGTCGGCGAAACGCGCGGTCCTGGCGTCCGCGGGGAAGTTCGCGATGTTGACATCCCAGAGATCCGGCAGTTCGGCGAGATGCTCGACGAGGGCGCGGCCGTCTCCATCGCAGGTGATTCCCATGTCGACGTCGAGATTGTCGACCGCGAAGCGGATGACCACGCCGCAGGTCTCGCCGACGGCCTCGCGGGTGTCCTCGAGCAGCTCCCTGATCAATCGGGCGCGGTTCTCGAAGCTTCCGCCGTACTCGTCCGTGCGCTGGTTCTGCACCGGCGAGAGGAACTGGGCGGGGAGGTAGCCGTGCGCGGCGTAGACATAGACGAGGTCGAATCCGGCCTCGCGGGCCCTCAATGCCGACTGGCGGTGCATGCGGCGGAATTCCCGGATGTCGGCCCTGTCCATGGCCCTGGTCTGCGTGACGCCGTGCCAGACCGGCATCGACATCGGTGCGAAGGGAAGGGCGCGTGTCAGGCCGTTGCCGGAAGAGTAGCCTCCGTGCCACAGCTCGACGCCCGCCAGGGAACCGTGCCGGTGCACGGCCTCGACCATCGCCGCGTGGTTGCGCACGTCGCCGTCGTCCCACAGCGTGCAATAGGCATGCGGGTGATCGTCCGACGATGGGTCGACGGAGCAGTACTCGGTGCACACGACACCCCAGCCGCCTTCGGCCTTGATCTCGCGCATGGCGGCAAGCGTCTGCGGCATGGCGAATCCCATGCCCGAACAGTGCGGCACCTGGTAGAACCGGTTCGGCGCCGTGACCGGCCCGATCCGGATGGGTTCGAACAGGATGTCGTAGCGCGGATCGCGTGCCATGGTTCCCAATCTCCCGGTTCGGCGCCAGCGTACATCCTCGGTTCCCATGCTGTCAGGGGCGTCGTGCTGCCGACGCGCCGCCAGACAGCGTGGCGATATCGATACAGCGCCGATGAAGCCGGATCGGCGCGAACGCCTGTGGCTTCCAGGTGCATCCTCTCGATCTCCGGGAATGCGGGTGGATCGAATCTGCCGCGGCGGGCCGAAAAGGGTGTGACGCGCGCACGCGCGACTGCCTTGCGTTCTTCCCGAAAGCGCCCGTCACTCTTGACACAGTTACTGTAGTATGGTCATTAGTAACTATCGGAGTTTGCCATCGACCGCCGTGCCGCATGGGCTGGAACGGTTTTCAAAATATATTCTTATGCGCCTGAAAAAGAAGGGAAATGCATGTCGAAGTACGCGCCCCTTGAAACGTATCTGCAGGAACATGGTGACACGGACGTTCCCATGACTTTCTCCGAGATCGAGGACGTCATCGGCAGCCGATTGCCGTCGTCGGCCTTCAAGCACCGGCCCTGGTGGTCGAACAACCCTTCCAACAGCGTCATCACCCATGCCTGGCTGCGGGCAGGGTACGTGTCGGCCGATGTCGACATGGCCGGCCTGAGGCTGGTCTTCCGCAAGTCCGGCGCCGTCAAGCCGCGTGGCGATGCGGAGAGGTTCGATTTCTCACGCATCCACGGAGCGATGGAAGGCACCGTGACGATCAATCCTGGGGTCGATCTGACGGAGCCCGTGGACGCGCGATGGGACACGACGCAGTAGTCGGCCAGGCTCGTGTTCCTGCTTGATACCTGCGCGGTGATCTGGATGGCGCACGGCGATCCGATCCGCGAACCCGCCTTGAGTACTCTGGCGAAACGGGGCAGGCCCGACCTGGAGCTCGTCGTTTCCCCCGTGACCGCATGGGAAATCGCGATGCTTGCGGCCAGGAACAGAATCGCACTGTCGATGAACCCCGAAATCTGGTTCGACCGTTTCTGCGCTCTTCCGGGGGTCACGCTTGCCGGGATGCCGCCTTCGGTGCTTGTCGCGTCCTGTTCCCTGCCGGGTTCGCCGCCCGCCGATCCTGTGGATCGCATTCTCACCGCCACCGCGCGGGCATCCGGATACACCCTGGTGACCCGTGACCGCCGCATGCTCGAATACGGCGGCAAGGGCCATGTACGGGTCATGAAGTGCTGAGAGCGGCTTCATCGCAGCGTCCCTTCCCTCCGTCCCTGGCGTATCGCGATGCCGGTTGCGCATGGACGGATCCGAAACTTGCCGCTTTTCCTCGCGTGGCTTGCGAATATCATCGCCCGATGTCCGACGTCATCGATCTGCTTGGTGAGCTTGTCCGGCAGGACACGCGGGATCCTCCGGGAAGGGAGACCGCGATCGCCTCGCTCGTGCACGGGCGGCTGCGAGGCGCGGGTCTCGAGTCCGTGCTCGACGAGTTCGCGCCCGGGCGCGCCAACGTGGTGGCGAGGGTCAGGGGGAGGGCAGAGCGGCCGGCGATCGTCTTCTCGGCCCACTTCGACACCGTTCCCCTCGGCAGGGAGACCTGGACCCGCGATCCCTTCGGTGCGGAGATCGTCGACGGCGCGCTCTACGGGCGGGGTGCCGCCGACATGAAGAGCGGCATGGCGGCCATGATCGTGGCCGCCGAGGAGCTGGGCAGGGAACCGGGTGGCCTGGCCGGCGACCTCGTCCTCGCCCTGACCGCCGGAGAAAGCTCGAACTGCCTCGGCGCCCGGCGGCTGGCGGCAACCGCAGCGCTGGAGGGCGCGGGCGCCCTGCTGGTCAGCGAGCCTTCGTCCATGGACGTCCTGCTGGCGGAGAAGGGCGCCCTGTGGCTGCGCCTGGTCGCTCACGGGCGATCGGGCCATCCTTCCGGCGGCCCCGGCCGGAGCGCCATCGAGCGCATGATGGAGGCGCTGGCGGCCCTGCGGAATCTCGATTTCCATGCTGGAGAACATCCGCTGCTGGGTCGGCCCACCGTCTCCGTGGGCCGCATTGCCGGCGGTACGGTGGTCAACCTCACGCCGGACCGCTGCGAGGCGGAGATCGACATCCGCACCCTGCCCGGGATGGAGACGCAGGCCATCGTCGCCATGCTCGCCGGGCGTCTCGGCGGCGATCTCGACATCGAGCCGATCGACGACAAGCCGCCCGTCGAGACGCCTGCGGACCATCCCTTCGCGAGGATCTGCCTCGATGCGGTGGGCGGGCAGGCGGGCCCGGGCGGCGCCTCCTACTACAGCGACGCGGCGGTTCTGTCGCCGGCCTTCGGCCTTCCCATGGTCATCATCGGTCCGGGCGAACTCGGCATGAGCGGGCGGACCGACGAGCATGTCGCGGTCCGGGACGTGGAAAGGGCGTGCGACCTCTACCGCCGGATCGCCCTGGCGTGGTTCGGCGCCTGACCTACCACAGGCTTCCTGCCGAAACGGTGATGTCCTCCATGGTGATGCCGCCCGCGGCGTCGGTACACAGGAAGGCCGCGAGTCCGGCGATCTCGTCGGCCTGGAGAATGCGCTTCATGGGCGAACCCGACGCGGCCTCGGCATAGGCCTCCTCGATCGTGATGCCCCTGATGCGGGCGAGCCGCGAGAAGTTGACCTCGACCATGCCCGTGTCGACGAAACCCGGATTGATGGCGTTGCAGGTCACGCCGCCGGCCGCACCCTCGATGGCCGCGCAGCGCATCAGTCCCAGCAGGCCGGCCTTCGACGCGCAGTAGGCGCCGTAGTTCGCCGCCCCGACGTTGGCTGCTGTGGAAGCGATGATGACGATGCGCCCCCAGCCGCGGTCGATCATCGGCCCGAGGCAGTGGCGGACCATGCGCCAGGTGCCGGTGAGATTGACGTCGATCATCTTCCGCCATGCGTCCTCGTCGTGATCGGGAAGGGAAATCTGCGCACAGATTCCGGCCACACAGGCGAGAATGTCGATGCGGCCGAACTTCTCGTGGACCGCCTCGATCATGCTGCGGCAGCTCTCCTGGCACGCGACGTCGAGGTGCCGGCCGCAGGCGCCTACACCGTGCTGCTCGATGGCCGAGGCGACCTCGGCCATCTGCTCTGCGGTCGGATAGGTGGTCTCTTCCCAGGCGGCCATGTCTGCGTGGCCGGCCACGAACGAACCGAAGGCGATGTCGGCTCCCCGCTCGGCGAGGGCGAGCGCGATCGCCCGGCCCTGGCCGCTGCCGCCGCCCGTGACGAGTGCCGTGCGTCCTTCGAGGTCCCGTTTCATTGTGCCGCCTCAGTAGCCGCGGGCGGGATCGACGACATTGTCGAGCGCCTCGCCCCGCAGGTAGCGTCCGAAATTGTCGAGAAACACGTCGATGGCGGCCCTGATGTAGTCGTCCGCGGTCATCACGATGCCGCTGTGGGGCGTGATGTGGACGTTCTCCATGCTCCAGAGCGGATGCTCCGCCGGCAGGGGCTCGGTCTCGGTGACATCGAGCGAGGCGCCGACGACATGGCCGCTCTCGAGGGCGTCCATGAGCGCCGCCTCGTCGACGACACCCCCACGGGACATGTTGTGGATCATCACGCCCGGCTTCATGGCGGCGATGGCCTTGCGGCCGATGAGACCCCGGGTGGCGTCGGTGAGCGGCGTGACGATGATGACGTAGTCGGATTCCGGCAGGACCTGGTCCATGGCGTCGGGCCCGACGACCCGCGAGACGCCGGGCACGGGGCGGGGCCGCGCGCGCACGCCGTGCACGGTCATGCCGAACGCCTCCGCCACCCGGGCGCAGGCCTGGCCGATCCTCCCCAGCCCCACCACCGTCAGGGTGCCGCCGGTGGAGCGCCGCGCATCGAGCGGCTTCCAGATCCGTTGCTTCTGCTGGTCGTGGTAGCGGAAGAAGTTGCAGGTCATCGCGATCAGCCGCGCCACGGCGAACTGGGCCATGGCCTCGTCCTGGACGCCGGCGGCGTTGCAGACATCGATCCGGGCCGGATCCCAGGGCACGAGGTGATTGATTCCCACCCCCGATGCGTGGACGAACTTCAGCGACGGCTGGCCGAGCAGCGCCTCCCGGGGGAAGCGTGCAGGGGAGAAGCGCTCGGTGTAGGCGACCTCGGCGTCGAAGCGCGCCGCCTCCGGGAGCGCGCCGTAGGAATCGATCGCCATGACGGCATGTCCCGGAAACCGGCGCTCGAGCGCCGAGAGCACGGACTCCGGGTTCTCCGCCATAACGAGAACACGCAGGCCTTCTCCAGCCATGCCGGCGCTATCCGAAGGCGGGGGGCGGCCGGAAGCCGCCGAAACGGCGTTCGATCAGCCGGGCCACGTGGATGCACGTCAGGTCGCCGAGATAGGGACCGACGATCTGGACGCCGCCGGGGAGGCCGTTGCGGGCGAGGCCGGCGGGCGCCACCGTTCCGGGGAGATAGGCCACGAGGTTGAGTCCCGCCCAGAACATCTGGTCGGTGGTCGGAACCTCGCGTCCGTTGACGGGGATCGTGCGGTGATGGCGCTCTCCCGCATGGTCGTGGCGGAAGGCGGTGGAGGCGGCGACCGGGCAGAGCAGCACGTCCCAGTCTCGGAAGAACCGGTGCCACGCCCAGCGGAAGTGCTCGCGCCTGTTGTTGAGCTCGAGCCATTCCCGGTGCGACAGGGTGACACCGCGCGCCATCAGGGCGTAGTAGGTGCGGTCGCCCGGTTCGAGACGCCGGGCCGCCTCGCGGAACTCCTCGAGCCTGTCCTCCGGCTGGACGGGGCTCGTCGCGGCGCGCAGCAGCAGGATGTAGGTCTCGTGGAGCGCCGCCATGTCGATGTCGGGCCGTACCCGGTCGCTGACCACGGCGCCCGACGCCGCGATCCGGTCCACGATGTCCTGCAGCAGGTCGCGGTAGCAGTCGTCCACGTCGCTGATCCCGCTCTCGAGCATGACCGCGACCCTGAGGCCGGCGAAGTCCTCCCGGCGCGGTCCGGGGAGTTCGAGGCGGTAGCCCGCGGCATCCGGGATGTCGGGACCCGCCAGGACGTCGAGGAGCGTTTCGAGATCGTCCGCCGAGCGCGCCAGGGGGCCGATGACCGCCATGTCCGCTCCGGTGAGAACCCCTGGCAGCGACTGGCCCCGCGGCGGACAGAGCCGGAAACTCGGCTTGTGTCCGAAGACGCCGCAGTAGTGGGCCGGATTGCGGATCGACGCTCCGATGTCGCTGCCGGTCTCGATGCCCGTGAGTCCGGCGGCAAGGGCGGCGGCGGAGCCTCCCGAGGATCCGCCCGGAGAACGCTCCGGGTCCCAGGGATTGCAGGTGACGCCGTGGATCTCGTTGAAGCTCTGCCAGTCGGCAAGGAAGAGGGGAACGTTGGTCTTCCCGAACAGGGACACGCCGGCTTGTCTGAGGCGCCCGACCGCCACGCTGTCGCGCGCCGCGATGTTGCCGGCCAGCGACGGGTTGCCCCATGTCGTGGGGGCGCCGGCGACATCGAAGCTCTCCTTGATCGTCATCGGCACGCCGTGGAGCGGCGGCAGCTCGGCGCCGGCGGCGGTTCTCTCATCGGCGGCCCTGGCCGCGTCGCGGGCGCCGTCGCGGTCCTGCCAGATCACGGCGTTGATCAGCGGGTTATGGCGGTCGACCCTCTCCAGGTAGAGATCGAGCAGCTCGAGGGCGCCGATCTCCCGGCGCCGCACCATGCCGGCGAGTTCGGTCGCCGAACTGAAGGCGATCGCGCTCATGCCGCCGTCCTCTGCGGCCCGCCAAGAAGCCAGCGTGCGCCTTCCCTGACCGCGATGACGGTGGGCCGGTCGGCCCCGAGGGCGGCGCGGACGGCATCGCGGAAGGCCGCCGCGTTCTGCGGGCGGACGCCATGGCAGCGGCAGGCACGGGCGAGCGCCGGGAAGTCGGGGTTGCGGCCCTCGACGCCCACGCGGTGGATGTTGCGGCTGTCGAGATCGTCCTGGATCTGCTTGAGGCCGCCGTTTTCCCAGATGACGACCGGGAGCGGCAGGCCGAGGTCGCTCGCCACCATCAGCTCCGGCATGGTGAACATGAACCCGCCGTCTCCGGCCAGGGCAACCACCGGGTGACCCGGCATGGCGTGCAGGGCGCCGATCGCGTTGGGCAGCGCCGAGCCGAGGGCGCAGTAGCCGGCCGGGTAGAACCACCGCCGCGGTCCGCGGACGGGGAAGGCGAAGGCGCCGGTGTAGACCAGCTGACAGGCGTCGCCGGCGAAGACCGTATCGTCCGGGACGCAGTCGCGCAGGCACTCGAGGAGGCGGACGTGCTGTTCCTCCGACGGTGTCAGCCGGGCGAGCACGGTCTCCCTCAGGTGCTTGACCTCCCGGCGGGTACGTCTGGCGGTGGCGGCTCCGTCGTGGCCGTCGAGCAGAGAGGCCAGGGCGGCGACGGCGGGCGCGGCATCGGCGACGATGGCAAGGTCGGCCGGATAGAGGTCGTTCATCTTGCGCGGATCGATGTCGATGCGGATGAGCCGGCCCGTGATGCCGAGACGCTCCACGAAACTGTCCGTCTCGGAGAGCTCGGTGCCGACGGCAAGAACGGTGTCGGCGCGCGCCAGGTAGTCCCTGATCTCCGGACGCACGGTGCTCCCGGAGAGGCTCAAGGGGTGATCGTCGGGGACGATGCCCTTGCCGGCGGTGCTGGCGATGACCGCGGCCCCCAGGGTCTCGGCCACGTGCCGGAGGTCTCCCGCCGCGCCGGCGGCGCCTCCGCCGACCATGACGACGGGCCGCTCGCTCTGCTTGAGCATGGCCGCGGCGTCCTCCGCCAGGCCGGCGCCGGGGCGCGGGCGCCGGGGCAGGGGCACCGGCATCCAGTCGTCCCGGACCTCCCGTGCCAGGACGTCGATCGGAATCGAGATGTGGACCGGCCGGGGCCGTTCGCCGGCGAAGATCGAGAAGGCCTGGGCCAGCAGCTCCGGCACGTCCGAGGCCCGCCTTGCCGTCGCGCTGAGCGCCGTGAGGGGTTTCGTGACCTCCTTCTGTTCGGTGATCTCGTGGAGCACCCCCCAGCCCTTGCCGATGGTCTCGCTGGAGGCTTCCGCCGAGAGCAGCAGGAGCGGCAGGGAGTCGGCCCAGGCCTGGCCCACCGCCGTGGCGGCGTTGGTCACACCCGGCCCCGAGATCACCAGGGCGACCCCGGGCCGGCCGGTGGCGCGCGCGACGCCTTCCGCCATGAACCCGGCGCCCTGCTCGTTGCGGCACTGCACGTGACGCACCTCGCCGACATCGAGGCCCCGGCAGAAATCCAGGGTATGGACTCCGGGAATGCCGAACACCTGCCGGATACCGTAACGGCCGAGAAGCCGGATGGTTGCTTCGCCGCATGTCATGACGTTGTCCATGGTCCGCGTCACCTCAGCGGGCCGCGAGTTCGGCCAGGATGGCGTCGGTCATCGCGCGGCTGCCAAGGTTGCCGCCGAGATCCGCCGAGCGCGCGCCGCCGCCGAGCGCCGCCTCCACGGCGCTCTCGATCCTGCCGGCGATGTCCGGGCGGCCGAACGCATAGTCGAACATCATGGCCGCGGAGAGAATGGCGCCGATCGGGTTGGCGACGCCGAGGCCGGCGATGTCGGGCGCCGAGCCGTGCACCGGTTCGAAGATACCGCTGACCCGTTCGCCCTCCCCGGGCAGACCGGCAAGGCAGGCCGACGGCAGCATGCCGAGGCCGGCGACGACGGCTCCGGCCTGGTCGCTCAGGATGTCGCCGAAGAGATTGTCGGCCATGATCACATCGAAGCGCCGGGGATCGCACGCGATCTGGTAGCTTGCGTTGTCCGCGTAGAGACACTCGAAGGCCACATCGGGATGGTCGAGGGCGACCTCGCGAGCCACTTCGCGCCACAGCACGTGCATCTCCATGACGTTGGACTTGTCGGCATTGACGAGGTGCTTTCTGCGGCGCCTCGCAAGACGGAAGGCGACGCGTGCGAAGCGCGCGATCTGGTGCTCGTCGTAGGTTCCGAGGTCGAAGCCGCGCCGGACTCCTTCCCGGGGACGCTCGATTCCCCTGTGAGCCGCGAAGAAACTGCCGCCGCACATCTCGCGCAGAACGAGAATGTCGGCCCCTCGCGTCAGACCGGCGCGGTACGGCGTCAGCGGTTCGAGACAGGCGACGGCCTTCGCCGGACGCAGGCCGGCATAGGCGTCGAGTTCCATCCTCAGCCGCATGAGGCCGTCCTGCATGTTGGCGTCGCCCGGCACGCGGACATCGTCCCACTGCGGCCCGCCGGTGGCGCCGACGAGGACGGCATCCGCCTCCTTCGCCCGCTCGAGGGTCTCGTCCTTGAGGAAGGTTCCCGTGGCCTCGTAGGCGGCGCCGTGCAGAAGATCCCGGGTCACCTCGACGCGGATGTCGCCGTCGCAGGCCTCCTCGACGACCCTCAGAGCGCATTCGGTCACCTCCGGACCGATTCCGTCACCCCCCAGGGCCAGAAGATCAAGCGTGACGGCCACGGTTCGCGACTCTCCCGGACAACACGAAGCGGCCATTTGGCACCAGCTTGGCGGTGTTGCGCAAGCCTCCGCTGACGGCTGGCGCACAGGCGCTGCTTGCCGCATTCTTGCGGGCCGCCGGCGCAGCACGGAGGAACGTCGCCATGGTCCATGAACCTTATGCCGGAGACGTCCGGCCGCAAGATGCCTTTGCCGCCCTCGAGCGCGACCGCCACGCCCTGCTCATCGATGTGCGAACGGAGCCCGAATGGCGCTTCGTCGGGGTCCCGGACCTCTCCGCTCTCGGCCGGGAGGCGCGATTTGTCCAGTGGCAGCTGTGGCCCGACGGCAGACCCAACCCCGAGTTCGCCGGCCAGTGTCTCGAACAGGGGCTGCAGAAGGGGAGGGCCGTCTACTTCCTCTGCCGCTCCGGCGTGCGTTCCATGCATGCCGCAGTGGCCATGACCTCGCTGGGCTACGGTCCCTGCTACAACGTGGCGGAGGGATTCGAAGGCGACAAGGATGCCGCGATGCAACGCGGACACATCGGTGGCTGGAAAGTCAGAGGCCTGCCCTGGCGCCAGGAGTGATCTTGAATTCGCATCGGGCGACCCCATATGGGTTGTGTGCGCCGGCCCCCTTGCCGCTATCGGAAGCGGGGCCGGGGTACGGGGATCCGCCTTCGGGGGATCCGCATCACTGACATACCGCTCAACGGAGGATATGTACGATGACCCGATTCGACTTCTCTCCCCTGTTCCGTTCGACTGTCGGTTTCGACCGCATGATGAACATGCTCGAAGCCAGCGCCCGCTCCGGTGACGAGGGCTACCCGCCCTACAACATCGAGAAGAAGGGCGAGAACGACTACCGCATCACGATGGCCGTCGCGGGTTTCGGCGAAAACGATCTCGCGATCGAGGTCAGGGACTCGACCGTCACGGTGTCCGGATCGACGTCCGGCGAAGGTGACAACGAGCGCACGTACCTGCACCGCGGCATCGCGGCCCGGAGCTTCAGGCGCGCCTTCCAGCTGGCCGACCATGTCCATGTCTCCGGGGCCAGCCTGGAGAACGGCCTGCTCCACGTCGACCTCGTGCGTGAAGTGCCCGAAGCGCTGAAGCCGCGCACGATCAAGATCTCCACGGGCCAGGACCCGCGCCAGATCGAGGCTTCCAGGCAGGCGGCCTGACGACAGCGCCGCAAGGCATGAGGGGAGAGCGCCGGACAATCACGTCCGGCGCTCTTTTCTGCTTGACTTGCGGGCCCCGTCCTTCCAGCTTTGCCTGACGTGGTGATTTGTGCCAACCGGCTTGCGGCCACGGAAAACAACCCGCTAAAAGGTTGCGGCCGATCGATCTTCGGGCCGGATCCATGACGCGGGTCCGGCTGAAGGGATCGGATCATGGAAGACACAGCGACGGCCTGGGGCCCCACGACGCAACTGGTGCGCGGCGGGTTGAACCGCAGTCCCCACAGCGAGACCAGCGAAGCTCTCTACCTGACCTCCGGCTATGTCTACGACACGGCCGAGGAAGCGGCGGCGGCCTTCGCCGACGAGAACCCGCGCTACATCTATTCCCGCTATGGGAACCCCACGGTCTCCATGTTCGAGGAACGCCTGCGCCTGCTCGAGGGGGCTCAAGCGTGCCGCGCCACGTCCTCGGGCATGGCGGCGGTCTTCGCAGCACTCGCCTCGATCCTCAGGGCGGGCGACAGGCTCGTGGCCTCGCGCGCGCTGTTCGGTTCCTGCCTTCATGTCGTCGCAAAGATCCTGCCGCCCTTCGGTATAGAGACGCGCCTGGTGGACGGCACCGATATCGGCCAGTGGCGCGACGCTCTCAAGGACGGCGCCAGGGCCGTCTTTCTGGAAACGCCCTCGAATCCTGCGCTCGAGATCATCGATCTTCCCGAAGTCTGCTCGCTGGCGCACGAGGCGGGAGCGACGGTCGTGGTCGACAATGTCTTCGCCTCGCCCCTGCTGCAGAAGCCGCTGGAACTCGGCGCCGACATCGTCGTCTATTCCGCCACGAAGCACATCGACGGGCAGGGCCGTTGCCTCGGCGGCGCGGTGCTGGGACCGTCGGCATTCGTGGACGGGCCGCTGTTCGCCTTCCTCAAGCACACCGGTCCCGCATTGTCCCCCTTCAATGCGTGGGTGCTGCTGAAGGGGCTGGAAACCCTCGACCTCAGGGTCGCGCGCCACTCGGCAAGCGCCGAAGCCATCGCCGGCTGGCTGGATTCGCGGCAGGGCATCCGGCGCATGCTCTATCCCTGGCACCCGACCCACCCGCAGGCGGAACTCGCCCGGCGCCTGATGAGCGGAGGAGGCAGCATCATCGCCTTCGATCTCGAGGGCGGCCGGCAGCGCGCCTTCAGGTTCCTCAACGCCCTGAAGCTCGTCGACATCTCCAACAATCTCGGCGATTCGAAGAGTCTCGTCACGCACCCGGCCACCACGACGCATTCCAAGCTGTCTGCGGAAGAACGGGCGCATCTCGGAATCACGGAAGGCCTGGTGCGCCTGCATGTCGGTCTGGAGGATACCGCGGACATCCAGGACGACCTCGCGCAGGCGCTCGCCGACTGATCGGCACTCGTTCGGTGCGAAGCGGAGAATCCCGGGACGTGATCGCGTCGCCGGAGGCCCGTGTCGGGAACCGTTCATGATCGAGGGCAAAGAGAGGCGCTCATGGCGCCCGCCGTCGGTCGTGATCACCTGACCGGTGACGAAACGCGCCTCCTCGCTGGCCAGCCAGACGACGACATCCGCCGCTTCGAGCGGATCGCCGACATGGCCCACCGGGTGGTTCGGCCATCACGAGGTCTCGGTCGGGGTGCGACTCGACGTCGGCCCGGTTGAGATCGGTATCGATCCATCCGAGCGCGCCGAGGACACCGTCGCCATGGCGAAGATCCCGTTCGGTGCCGAGTTCGTCGAGAGCAACGCCGTCATGACGTCCATCGCCAACTGCAACTCGTCGCTGGTGCGGGACCGGACCATGCTCGATGCGGCCATGGTCTATGCGTCTGCCGACCAGGACATGCGCCATACCCCCTTGTATGACCGGGTTTCATCTCCGTGAACATAAGGTTATCCACAGCGGTTGGGGGCGGGAAAGTGTGGACAACCACGGTTGCTCGAGAGCTGTCCGGTCTATGGTTCCGGAGAGATTCCGCTCCCCTGCGCGAGGGCGCACAGGGGAGCGGGGTGCGGGGGTCGTACAACCTCCGCGGAGGTCGGTCGGACCGTTTACTCCTTGGCTTTATGGAGCCGTAGGAAAGCTTGGTCGGCCGACCTCCCTTGGCGTCCCTCGCGTCCTGAATGGATGCCTGGGCTTGGACCGTATCATCACAAGGAGAGGAGCAAGGGACGATGGTTAACCCGGATCGCTCACCAATCTCTTGTCATGGGGATGGATTCTGTGATATATGTGAGTGAGTTCCGACACTTACATGTACCGAGGAGCCCATCCCCATGACCACACACTGTACATCACAACAACTCGAGTTTGAAGACCTTGCAGGACGCCGGATCGTGGCCGGCTTCGACGGCGGCCGCATGACATCCGACGGCGGCGCATTGCTGCTGCGGGAGGCCGACATGCTCTTCAACGTGACGCAGCGTGTCGCCGATGCCTTCGTCGACTACCGCGACCCCGGGCGCATCGAGCACGAGGTGACGACCCTGGTGGGACAACGCATCTTCGGCCTGGCCCTGGGCTACGAGGATCTCAACGATCATGACCGCATGCGTGACGACCCCGCCCTGGCCCTGGCCTGCGGCATCGACGATGTGGAAGGTGAGAGGAGGGTCCGCGAGCGCGACCGCGGTCATGCGCTGGCGGCATCGAGCACGCTCAACCGTCTGGAGCTCAGCACGCCGGACGAGGCCGGCAGCCATCGCTACAAGAAGGTCGTGGCCAACCACGGGCTTCTCGACCGTCTTCTTGTGGACCTGTTCCTGGAGAGCCACGGCGAGGCGCCGGAGGAGATTGTCCTGGACCTCGACGCCACCGACGATCCGATCCACGGCGATCAGGAAGGCAAGTTCTTCCATGGCTACTATGATCACCATTGCTTCCTGCCTCTCTTCATCACCTGCGGCGAGCACGTCCTGTGCTGCCGCTTGCGCTCCGCTGACAGGGCGGCGGCGGACGGCTCGCTCGAGGAGCTGTCGCGGATCGTGGCGCAGATCCGTTGCGCATGGCCCTCGATTCGCATCGTGGCCCGTGGCGACGCCGACTTCGGCACGGACGAGATCATGGTCTGGTGCGAGGCGCATGGCGTCGGCTATGTCTTTGGATACTCCCAGAATCCCCGTCTGAACGCCATGATCGCGAGGACGCTCGAGAAGTCGAGGCGGCGGTGTGTGGTGTCGGGCAAGCCCTCCAGGCGGTACCGGGAGCTGCGGTATCGCACGCTCACGTCATGGTCCTGCGAACGCCGCGTGGTGGCCAAGGCGGAATGGCTGCCGGGACTGCGCGGCAGGAATGCCCGCTACGTGGTCACGAACATCTCCAGGAAGCAGGTGGGCGCCCGGGAACTCTACGAGCGGTGGTACTGCGCCCGGGGCGACATGGAGAACCGGATCAAGGACCAGCAGCTGTGGCTGTTCTCCGACCGCACCTCGGCCCACATCATGCTGGCCAACCAGCTGCGCATGTACTTCTCGGCCTTCGCCGGCGCCCTCGTCGACATCGTGCGCCGGGTCGGTCTGAAGGGCACCGCCTGTGCCCGCTGGCGGGTCGACACCATCCGTTCCCGGCTGCTCAAGCTTGCCGGCAGGGTCACAAAGACGGTGCGCCGGTTCCGCCTCTCCCTGGCCTCGACCTTCCCCTTGCAGGACGTGTTCGCCCGCACCGTCGTCAACCTGCGTGCCGCGGCCCAGGCGCCACCGGGGTAGGTCCCGCACCATCCCGTCACAGACTGCTCACAGCGTCTCTCGAAGGCGTCGGGAAAGACACGCCTGGCGCACGCCACGGCGGGCGCCGGAGCGTCACGAATCGGCCTTTGGCCCCGCCAGCCTGCCAAAATGAGCCGACAATCGGCCCGCAACACTGCATGACTTCACCAACAGCGCGCTCAGCGTGGCCCTCGCCAGCGCCCGGCGCCGAAAATCAGGCTGTCACTCCCCTTGGTGAGCGATGCGGGTTAAGGTAGTGGCAGGGATCGATGTCAGCAAGGCCAGTCTGGACATCTGCGCGGCGGGCCAGACGCGTCGTTTTGCAAATGATGGTACGAGCTGGCGGGCGCTGGGTGCGTGGCTTCGTGGTCTCCATGTGAGCCGGGTGGTGATGGAGGCGACGGGCCGCTATCACCGCAGGGTTCACCAGTGCCTTCATGACCGGGGCTTCGAGGTCGTCGTGATCAACCCGTTGCGGGCACGACGTTTCGCCGAGGCGCTGGGCCATCTGGCCAAGACCGACCGCGTCGACGCGTTGATGCTGGCCAGGCTGGGGACGGTGCTGGACGATCTTGAGCCGGTGGCTCCTCAGGAGGCCTTCCTCAACCGCCTGGAGGATCTCCTGGTGGTGCGTGCCACGCATGTCGACGCACGGACCATGCTGCGGCAGGTGGCGGGCGAGGTGGACGGTGATGGCGAGACCCTCACACGGGCCACGGTCGCCGATCTCGACGAGCGGATTGCCGAACTGGATGCGGCCATCGAAGCGGTGATCGCCGGTGAACCCGAACAGGCCGAGAGATACCGCATCCTGACCTCGATCCCCGGTGTCGGTCCGGTGACCGCCGCAGGTCTTCTGTGCTGGATGCCCGAACTCGGCAGTCTCGAGGGTCGCCAGGCGGCAGCGCTGATCGGGGTGGCGCCGGTTGCCGACGACAGCGGCCAGCACCACGGCGCCCGGCACATCCGCGGCGGGCGCCGGAGGCCACGCGATCTCCTGTTCATGGCGGCAACCTCGGCGTCACGCTTCAACGCGGATCTGGCAAGCGTGTTCCAGCGCCTCAAGGCTGCCGGCAAGGCCCACAAGGTCGCGATCGTCGCCCTCATGCGCAAGCTCATCGTGCTGGCGAACGTCCTGCTGCGGGAGCAGCGCTGCTGGTTGCCCGAAGCACCGGCACGCTCGCCGGCGTGAAGGAGACTCCCTCATGGCCCTCACACCTGCCGAGAAGCAGCGCCGTTATCGGGAACGACTCAAGGCCGGCAATCTTCCCGTCCGCTACCGCAAGCCCCGTGACCGGCGCTCCCGTGCCCAACGGTGGCGCGACGCTGTGGCCGAACTCGGCGCGTTGCAGGAGCACTATCGAGACTGCCTTGACAGGCTCCCGGACTCCCTACGCGACACGGCCTACGGTGAGCGCCTGCAGATCGTCGTCGAGGCCGACATCGAGGCCCTCGAGGCGATCGAGCCGCCGCGCGGCTACGGACGGGACGCATGACACCTGGAAGTCACTTGATCGTGGTAACGTTACCGCTGGACGTCGTCACCGTGCCGCCCGGCGTCCTCTCGTCAGGTCACGTTACCATCATCAATGAAAAGCAGCTCTATGCTTGCGGGATCGCGGGCTGCACGTCTCACCGGCCACAGGGCGCAGACACCGGGATGCTGAAACCCCGGACCGCATGTGGACAAACAAAGGAAACATCATCCTGGACGCTCACAAAACTCTTGCAGCGAAACATGGATGCTTTCGTGCTCGGCGGCGCCAGCACGCCGGCGAGCACCGCCGGTTCGCTGGTGCAGATCAATGCCGAGGCACTGGCCGGAATCGCCTTCTCGCAACGGGTCCGCCGTCTGCGGCCAGTGGCTGGCGACGGTTTCCATGAAGTCCGGCGCGCCCTGCCACATGAACATGCTGGTCGGCCGGATGGCCCGCCACTACCGTCTGTCCTGGCGCTGCAGCGCATGTACGGCGTGATGACGGCCGGCGCCGGCTTGGTTCCATCGACGACCGGCTACATGGAAGGAGCGTTGACCCGGAGCTATGCGAGGTTCGTGCTCGACGCCGAACAGATGGAGATGTTCTGCAGGCTTGGCCAGGGCGTTGACTTCGGCGAACTCGAAGCCGCCCTCGAGGCGATCGGCGAGGTCGAGGCCGGCGGACATTTCCTCGGCGCGAAACACACGCCCGACAACTTCGAGCGGGCCTTCATGATGCCCGAACTGATGAACCACGACGGTTTCGAGCACTGGGAGGCGGCCTGGATGCGGACCGGCGTGCCGCCGCCCCCGCTCGACGAGGAATTGCGTGATTTCGTCGCCCGCCGCGAGCGGGAACTGCCTGACGACGTGAGGTAGTCGGGACAGCCCGCCGCTCCGAACCTGACATGATCAGCACGATGCCCGGAGAGCTCGGCCGGCGGGTCCGTTTGAAGGCCCGCTTCACGGCCTGCGATTGTCATTGCGAGGGCGAGACGGTCGTCACATCCGGCCTGCCGGACCGGTGTTCCGCAAGATGAAGTACCTGCGCCGGCACCACGACGATATCCGCTTGTTCTTTCTGAACGAGCCGCGCGGCAGTGTCGTCAGAAGCGTGAATGTCATCGTTGCCTCGGAGCACCCGGAAGCCGTTGCCGGCTACGTCATCGCCGAGAGCGAGGAGTACCCCGCCATGTCCGGCGGCAACACCGTGAGCGTGGCGACGGTCCTGCTGAAAACCGGCATGGTGCCCGTCACGGAACCGGTCACTGGCTTCACCCTCGAAGCCCCGGCCGGCCTTCGTCTCCCGCCTCGACCGCGTGATCGAGGTTCCGGGTCACGCGCCGCTGCCGGTCGACGTGGCCTTCGGCGGCATGACCCATGTGCTGGTGGATGCAGCCCACTTCGGTTTCGAAGCGGTGCCGTTCGAGGGGCGGGCGCTCTGCGGGGTGGGCCAGGCGGTCAAGCGGGCCGCGGCCGAGCAGATTCCGGTCAGCCATCCGGAGTTCGCCGGCATCAAGCAGACCCTCTTCGGGTCTCCGGCCGTGCGTGAGCAAGGCAACCTTCATTCCGGGAACGCGGTGGTCGTCTCGCCGGGTCGAATCGACCGTTGTCCGTGCGGTAAGGGACCATCGGCCCTGCATGCGCGCGGGCGGATTTCCGATGGCCAGCCGTTCCTCTGCCGTTCCCTGATCGGCTCCGCCTTCTCTTCGCAAATCACGGATCTCGTCAGGGTCGGGCCCGACGAGGCCGTGGTGACTGGCATGAGCGGCCGGGCATGTGCGACTGCGTCCTCGAGGCCGACGATCCCTTTACGGCCGGCTACCGTGTCGCCGATACGCGGCCGATGGACGGGGACGGTCCGCTCGGTGGGGCGCCACGATCCGCGGGAAATTCATGGTTCGAGCCTTGATGTCGGCCAGGGCGGGGCAGCGCGAGTCGATGCTCCGGCTCGGCTGTTCTTCGCTGGGACCATCGCCGGGGTGATGTCGCTGGGTGGCGATGTGGTTTGCCTCGTCCATTCGCCGATCGGCGCGCTCGACGTCGTGCGCGCCAGGTGTGCGTCCATCCAGAAGCCGGGCGCATGGACGATGCCGCTGCCTGCCGCGGCCGGTGAAGGGGCGGGCCAGGGCCTGTATCGAGGCCTGTGTGCAGGGGCAAGGAGTTGCTGCGGCATCGAGATCAAGCATGTCCGGTTACTGCGCGGCGCACTGACGACACATCTGTCCTGACGGCGTCGCAAGCCTGCGGTCCGTCCCTGGACGGACAGCCGAACTTGTCGCAGACGTCGAGCGCCGCGCCGCCCCTGCTGGCAGACCGTGCCGGCCTCGGCGCCGTTCGGACGGAAGGCGCGGCCGGCCGCCTCGCGAACATCGTGAACGGGCCCTGCTCCGCCGAGTCATTCGGGGCAGGCCCACGATCCGCGCTTGTTGTCGGCGTGTCGTTGAGCGCCGGGTTGACTCCGCAGCCTCCAGATCACCAGTATCCCCAACGACGGCAAGCAGGGACCACAGCGGTCTGGTTGACTCGGCAGCCTCCAGGTCGCCGCTATCGGGAAGGGACCGCCATGACCGAAGGCATGAGTCTCATTGGCTCCGCCGCCGCCGAAGGCGATCACTTCGTCATGGTCGCCGGTTCGCAGGACGTCGGGACCGCGTTCGACATCCGGCCCCGGGAGTCTGGCCTGGATGCCCGACACCTGAAGAGGCCGGGCGACGCCCAGTTCGTACGGCCTGCGGCAGAAAGTGTCACGAAGGATAGCCCGCATGGTGTGGGGCAAGGGTCGAGGCCATCGCCTGCGTCGATGCAAGATGACGCCTCGCTTCGGGTTCGGCGCACCGTGAGCGTTGCGGGAAAGCCAGGCTAGGACGGGACCTTGGGCGACGGCGTTCTCACTCCCCAGACCCAGGCGTTTCACGGCGCGGCGCCGCTCCCGCGGCGGGAGCTCAAGGCGCTGATGCGGCGCTCCGATCTCCCGGCCCTGACCCGTCTGCCGCTATGGTACGGCGTGCTGGCCTCCACGGCCCTGCTGGTGTGGACGGCGCTCGGCACCTGGTGGCTCGTTCCCGCGATGTTCGTCCACGGGGTGGTTCTGGTTCATCACTTCCCGCTGCAGCACGAGTGCACGCACTTCACCGCGTTCCGCACGCGGCGGATCAACGAGTGGATCGCGGCGTGGTGCGGCTTCTGGATTTGCGTCCCGCCCGTCTTCTTTCGCTACGAACATTGCGATCACCACACGCACACCCAGATCGTGGGTCGCGATCCCGAGTTGATTGCGCTGTCCGGTTCCGTATGGGGGCACCTTGCCTACCTGTCGTCCGTGCCCTACTGGCGCGGCATGCTCGGCGGCCTCCTCAACCACGCATGGGGACGCCTGAGCGCAGCCGAGAAGCGCTTCGTTCCGCCGGAGGAGCGAAGGGCGGTCGTCGCCGAGGCGCGCCTGTTCGTCGCCCTCTATCTCGCCGTTGCCGCGGCCATGGTCGTCTTCGACTGGTGGGAACCGCTCTGGTTCTGGTGGCTGCCGGTTTTTCTGGGCGAACCCGTCATGCGTTTCATCCGCATGACGGAACACGTCGGCAGGCCCAATGTGCGCGACATGACGACCAACACGCGCACCACCCTGGTGTCCTGGCCCTGGCGCTTCCTGGCATGGAACATGCCGTTCCATGCGGAACACCACTTCGCCCCCTCGGTTCCGTTTCATGCCCTGCCCGCGCTTCACGGGAAACTGAAGGGGCGCCTGCACGTCGAACCCGGCGGCTATCTTGGCGTTCACCGGGGCATCGTCGACCAGATCACAGGCCGATCCGCGCGCCTGGGCGACCTCATGGGCACCGATGCCGGATGACCGCTGGCGCGACCTGATCGCCGTCGCCCGTCTCGATCGCGCAGACGTGACGCCCGCGCTTCTGGACGGTCGACGTCTGGCCGTCTACGACACGCCGGACGGAATCCACGTCACGTCGGCCCGCTGCAGCCATGGCGGCGCAGACCTGTGCGACGGCTATCTCGACGGTTTCCGGATCGAATGCCCGCTGCACCAGGGGTGTTTCGACATCCGCACCGGCAAGGCCACCGGCCGTCCGGCGACGCGGCCGATCAGGGCCTACGCCTGCCGGGTTGTCGACGGGATGGTGCAGATCGACTGGAGGTAAGCACGGCGCGTCCACGCCGGGCTCCGGGACAGCCTTTCCTTCCTTCCGTCCAGGGCGCACTCGCGATGGACCGGTCCGGGCGCTCCGGCCGCGGCGGGGTTCGGCTGAGGCGCGAACGGACCCTCGACCACCGTCCGGAGCAGTCTCGCGCCCTGGCTCGCCGTCCGATGAGCGGCGCTTCGGAGCCGGGACGGCCCCCGGGCTTCAGGCGCAGGCGGGAAAGGCCCGGCGAATGCCGGGCCCTTCCATCGTACCGGGAACGATCAGACGGAGCCTTCGGCGAACCACCAGCGCTCCGGTGCGCGGTTTCCGTCGAGCGACCACTCGCCCGACACGCCCGCGGTGTGCCGCACGTGGGGCGCGGTGGCCCAGATGTAGTTGCGGAAGAACGGCACGATCGTGCCGCCGTCGTCACGCACGAGCCGCTGCATCTCCGAGTACATCTCCGCGCGGAGATTGTCGTCGAGCTCGGCACGAGCCTGGAGCAGCAGCTCGTCGAAGCGCCCGTTCTGCCAGTGCGCGTCGTTCCAGGGTGCGGGGCCGTAGTAGCCCAGCGAGAAGATCATGTCGGGCGTCGGGCGCGGGCCCCAGCCGCACAGGCTGAAAGGCTTGACGAGCCAGACGTTCGACCAGTAGCCGTCTTCCGCCTCGCGAACGACGTTGACGTCGATGCCCGCGGCCTTGGCCGATTCCTGGTAGAAGACCGAGAAATCGACGCCGCCGACGAACGGTACCTCCGAGGTCGAGAAGTCGACGGCGAGGCTGTCCATGCCGGCCTGCTGGAGATGCCACTTGGCCTTGTCGGGGTCGTACACCCGCTGCTCGATCGAAGGATCGTGGTACGGCAACGTCGGGGAGATGGGGTGGTCGTTGCCGACCGTGCCGTGACCGCGCAGCACGACGTCCAGCGCGCCCTCGCGGTCGAGGGCGTACTTGAGGGCCAGACGCACGTTGACATCGTCGAACGGCGCTACGTCCGTGTGCATCGGCATGCTGGCGTGCTGGCCGGTCGCGATCTCCTCGACGACCACGTTCTCGTTCTGGGCGAGGAAATCCACGGTCTTCGGGTCGGCCTCGATCATGGCGTCGAACTGGCCGGTCTGTACACCTGCCTCGCGCGCGATCACGTCGGTTACCTGATAGATCTCGACGGCGTCGAAGTTCGCCTTGCCCTCCTTGAAGTAGTTGGGGTTCCTCGAACCGATGGCCACGATGCCGGGCTCGAACTTCTCCAGCACGTAGCCGCCCAGGCCGGCTCCGCTCCAGTCGATGCTGCCCTCGCCGTCGGACGGGAACATGACGAAATGGTAGTCGGTCATGATGAAGGGCAGGTCGGCGTTGCCGACCTCGAGATCGATTTGCACCGTGTGGGCGTCCTGGGCCCTGATGTCGGTGACGGTCGAGAGCAACGCCGAGCCGCCCGAGGTCGAATTCTCGCCGCGGTGATGGTTGAGCGAGGCCACCGCGTCGTCGGCCGTGAAGCTCTTGCCGTTGTGGAATTCCACGCCCTTGCGCAGCTTGAAGGTCCAGGTCTTGGCGTCCGGCGTCGCATCCCAGCTTTCGGCGGCATCCGGGCCCAACTCGTTGTCGGACGTGATCTCGGTCAGGTTGCTGGTGATCATCCGCGGCAGGAAAATCTGGAAGGTCGACTCGTAGGTCGCCGGATCCAGGCTGTCGGTGGTGTTGCCGTCGTCCACCGCGACGCGGAACGTGCCGCCCCGCTGCGGCGTTTCCGCCAGCGCGGCGTTGTCGGCGAGCGTGGCGGCCGCGGCGGCCGTCACGCCGAGCGCGGTCGCCTGCTGGATGAAATCGCGGCGGTTGATGCGGCCGTCAAGCGCCACACGCTTCAGGTCGTTCAATGTGGTCATGGTGACTCCCCTGGTCTGGTTCCGGTCCCGGGCGCTTGCTCATCCCCCCGAGGACGCGAACAGGATACCGCCGATCACGACGCGCGGCAAAACTCCTGTCACCCGGGTTGCTGGCGAAGGGCAGCCGGCCGCGATCGACGCCGGGCGAGACCAGTCCGGCGGCCGCTCGCGCCGAACGGCATCTTCACCGGCTACGACATCAGAGTCGTGCGCGCGGCCGATGAACGGCGCCACCGCCTGCCCTCGCGAACCCGTCAGCCGGCCCCTTCGTTGCGATAGGCGAACGCCTTGCCGAAACGCCACACGAGGTAATCGCCGCACGAGATCGGAGCCTCACGTGGCCGCTCTCCGGGCCCGCATGCGATCGACGGGTCGATCAGGGTGTCGAAATCGGGGTCGAAGGCCAGGACCAGGGAGAGCCGCTCGCGGTCGGAACGGTTGATCACCCTGTGGGGTGTCGAGCGGAACTTTCCGTTGCTCCAGCGCGCCAGGAGATCGCCGACATTGACCACCAGGGTCCCGGGAATGGGGTGCGCGGGCACCCAGTCGCCGGCGTAGTCCTGCACCTGGAGACCTCCGACCCCGTCCTGGCACAACACCGTCAGCACTCCGAAGTCGGTATGGGGAGCCACGCCGAAGACATCGGGCCCCAACGCCTCGGGTTGCGGCGGATAGTAGGTCAGCGAGGCGCGGCTCAACGGTTTCGCCACGGTCCTGAGGAACGCGTCGTGCGGCAGACCGAGGCCAAGGGCGCAGGCGCGCATGATGTGATGAGCCACGGCGTGCGCTTGCGAGAAGTAGCGTTCCAGCACAGGCCGCAGTTCCGGTCTCGAGGCCGGCCACTGGTTGGCGCCCTGGAGCGGCTTCTCGCGCTCGGATTCCACGAAGTCGTGTCCCCAGATAAAGCTCTCCTTGAGGTCCGTCCTGGCGCCGTCATACATTTTCGACGCGGCGGGTCCGAGGAAGCCGCGATGGTCCCGGTTGACCGAGACCCGGCGTTTGGTCTCGTCGTCCTGCCGGAAGAACGCCAGCCCTGCCGCATGCGCTTCGGCGATCAGGTCACCATCGATTCCGTGGTTGCCGACGTAGAGGAAGCCCACGTCGCGGCTCGCTTCATAGACAGCACGGGCGACGTCTGCCTCGCCCGAACCATCGCGCAGGGGGCCGATGTCGATGACCGGGATGGCGCAGACGTCGATCTCCTTGTGCGCGGCGTAGCCCATGTCAGCCTGCCTGTTCCCCGTTCCTGTATCGATGCGCTTCGGCGTCTTCGGTCACAGCAGCCGGCTCGCGTGCGAGCGTGCCGGCATGGCGCAGCATGGCGGGTTCGGCCCCGGGGAAGCTGTCTTCCGGGCGCCCGGTCTCAAGCGCTGCGAGGATGGTGTCGGCGCGAACTTCGTCGCCGATGAGACTGTCATCGCATGCGTTCAGGATGCCGACCCGGGACGCTGTTACCCCCCGGCACCGCGTCGGCGGCCGGTTGCCGCCGTCATGCAAAGCGCTGATGCACAAGCCCGCGCCGTCCGGCGCAACGCGTTCGTCGGCGATCATGGTGGTCCAGCCGTCATCGTCCGTCCCCGGATTCCTGCGCACCTGAACGTAGCACCATGAGGACGGCCGAGGTATCGATGATCGCCTGGGCGGGCCCCGCTCGTCATTGAGCCGGGGCATCCGCATGCCGGCCTTGCCGCTCCCGCGGCGCGCCGGTCGCTCGGGCCACCTCGCGCGCCCGCCTGCAGGTCTGCTTGCTCTTCATGGTCAGGCCACCGCACCCTCGGTGGAAACTTGCGAGGCTTGACACCCTATGCATCGTTGATAACGAACGCAATGCGCGCTTCGACTGCGGGTGCCGCCGGCGGATCACGAAGCGGGACGCCCGAGGCGCCAGGTTTCGTGGACGATACGGTGCCTGGCAGCAGAACTCCCCGTCGGTGAGGCCTTCCGCTCCCCCGCGGGCGCCCGGGGGACGGCAACGTCTGCGAGAGCGGCCGCAGGATCTTCACGCCGGCACCGTGCGGCCGCGCCGGGATGTCCCTTGAGGTGGCGGGCGCCGTCGCCTGTCCCGGCCGGTCCAGCCCGCAGGGCAGGCCCCCGGGGAGCTGCGGGAGCATCCCGTCCCGGGCGGCCTGCGCGGGTCCCGCCGCGACATCGATCCGGTGTCAGGGACGATGGCCGCAGCTTCTCGCCAGATGCCGTCATTCTCCGGCGGGGCGTCCGGTACGGGGGTTGGTGACGATGCCAGGCGACTGCGGTATGGAAGTTCGGTCATGGCCCTGCGCCCGGCCCTCGTCGCATTCGTGCTGTTCTTGGCCCTCCCGCTGCGGGCCGAGCCTCTGGTGCTGGGCCGGTTTTCGGCAGGCGACACCGAAGGGTGGGCGCTGCGTCATTTCGAGAAGGAGACCGGCTATCGCATCGTCGAGCTGGACGGCGGGACCGTGCTGGAAGCCAGCAGCGACGCTTCGGCATCGAGTCTTTACCTCGAGCGCAGGATCGACATCGCCGGCAAACCGGTGCTCGAATGGCGATGGCGGATCGAGGCGCCGCTCGACATCGCGGACGAGCGGGTCAAGACCGGCGACGACTTTGCGGCCCGACTGTATGTCGTTGCACCGGGCGAGGGCCTGCTGAGCATGCCGATCGCCATCTCGTACGTGTGGACGGCAGGCGTTCCTGCGGGAAGGGAGTGGAACAACCCTTTCAGCTCCCGCGTTCGCATGGTCGCCGTCGAATCCGGACCCGCCTTCGCGGGGCAGTGGCGCAGCTACCGCCGCAATCTGCGCGAGGACTTCCGGCGCCTGTTCGGCCGCCAGGTGGATCACCTCAGGGGGATCGCCGTGATGACCGATTCCGACAACAGCGGGCAGCACGCCCGCGCCTGGTACGGCGATATCGCCCTGCATCCGGAGGTCGGCTCCCGGAGCCTCGGCGACCGGACTCAGAGCCTCCGGTGCAACACCGTTCGCTCCGGGCGTGCTCGATACGCTGGAGGCGGGCCGTGCCGGCGGGAATGGCGCCGGTGACGGAAGCGGTCCGCGATACCGGCGGCAGGACCCGGGTGAACCGTTTCCGGGAGCGGATTACCGTCAGGGATGCTCGGAGCCGGCTTTCCTGGCGACGCCGGCATCGATCTGCGGCTTGCTCCGCACGTCGTGCGCGGTGCGCTCCCGTTGCGTGGGGGTTGCCGCGGCATCGAGATGGGGAAATCCGGCGCTGACGACGTTGGCAGCCTACGGCTCGTCCTTGGAGGGTCCCTGGCGGCGGAGGATTTCGCCGAAGGCCCGGCCCTTGACGAGCGCGTCCCTGCCGAACCTGCCGCGGATTTCGTCGAGTGCCGTGTCGACCCTGTCGGCGGTTCGCCGCTCGGCGTGGGTGAAGAGGTCGCCGAACCGGACCGCGCCGGCATCGACAAGATCATGGGCGCCGACGCCGATCAGGCGGAAGGTACGGCCGTCCGCCTCGCGGCCGAGAAGAATCTCGGCGGCGAGGAACAGTTCCTCGGCCGACTGCGTGGCGTGCTGCAGGCGGCAGTTTCTGGTGATGATCCGGAACTCCGCGGTCTTCAGCTTCAGGGTCACGCCCGCGCACGCGAGGTCCGCTTTTTTCATGCGCTGCGCAACGTTTTCCGATAGTTGCCAGAGGATCGTGCGCAGTCTCCGGAACTCGCTGATGTCGCGGTCGAAGGTCGTCTCCGAGGAAATGCTGCGGGTCTCGCTTTCCGGTTCGACCTTGCGGTCGTCCTCGCCCCGGCTGCACAGGTAGAAGCGCCGCCCCATCTTGCCGTAGCGCGCCGTAAGCGCCGTTTCGTCGAGCCGGGCGAGGTCTCCGATCAGTGTGATGCCGTCGCGGGCGAGGCGCTTGCGGGTCGCCTCGCCGACGCCCCACAGCAGGCGGACCGGCTTGTCCGCGAGAAAGTCCTTCGCTTCGCGGCGCCCGATGACGGCGAACCCCCGGGGCTTGTCGAGGTCCGAAGCGATCTTGGCGAGGAACTTGTTGTAGCTCAGCCCGATCGAAACGGTGATCGAGAGTTCCGTCTCGACCCGCCTGGCGAGCCTTGCAAGGATTTCGGCGGGCGTGCCGCGGTGCAGGGTCTCGGTGCCGGAAAGGTCCATGAAGGCCTCGTCGATCGAGAGCGATTCGACCAGTGGCGTGAGGTCTTTCATCATGGTGAGGACACTGTGTCCGACCCCGGCATACTTCTTCATGTCGGGGGGTATCACCGTTGCCTGCGGGCAGAGCTTCAGCGCCTTGAACATGGGCATCGCCGAATGGACGCCATGGGAGCGCGCGAGATAGCAGCAGGCGGCGACGACGCCCCGGTGACGCCCGCCGACGATCACCGGCCTGTCACGCAGTTCCGGGCGGTCCCGTTTCTCGATGGTGGCATAGAAGGCGTCGCAGTCGAGATGGGCGATGGCGAGGCCGTGAAGCTCCGCGTGGCGCACGACGCGGTCCGACCCGCAGGAATCGCAGGCCTCGAGACGGGGAGGCGGCCTATGGCCGCAGCTGCGGCACAGGGTATGCACGCCTCCCACCATAGGCCGCGACGGCTCCCGGCGGAACCCGGACCCCCGCATTGCCGTTGCCGGGAGGCTCGGCTACAAACGCCGCCGGGCGTGAGTCATCGCTTGAGGGGGGCAGTGCCGCGGTGTCGTACCAGTACATCTACGTCATGAAGGGCCTGACCAAGACCTGGCCCGGCGGCAGAACCGTTCTCAACAATATCTGGCTGTCGTTCCTGCCGGGGGCGAAGATCGGCGTCCTGGGGTCCAACGGCGCCGGGAAGTCCACGCTTCTCAGGGTCATGGCCGGTCTGGAGACGGATTTCCAGGGCGAGGCCTGGGCGGCCTCGGGCGCCACCGTCGGGTACCTGCCCCAGGAGCCCGAACTCGATCCGGACAAGGATGTCCTGGGCAACGTCATGGATGCCATGACGCAGACAAAGGCGCTGCTCGACCGCTTCAACGAGGTCTCGGCGCGCTTCGCCGAACCCCTCGACGATGACGAGATGAACGCCCTGATCGAGGAACAGGGAGAGATCCAGCAACAGATCGACGCGGTGGGCGGCTGGGACCTCGAAAGGACCCTCGAGATCGCCATGGACGCCCTTCGCCTGCCGCCCGTCGACGCCGATGTCCGCACCCTGTCGGGCGGCGAGAAACGGCGCGTTGCCCTTTGCCGCCTGCTGCTCGGCAAGCCCGACCTCCTGCTGCTCGACGAGCCGACCAACCACCTCGACGCCGAAAGCGTGGCCTGGCTCGAGCATCATCTGGCCGCCTACGAGGGCACCGTGGTGACCGTCACCCACGACCGCTACTTCCTGGAGAACGTGACGGGCTGGATCCTCGAACTCGACCGCGGCGAGGGCATCCCCTGGGAGGGCAACTACTCCGGGTGGCTGACACAGAAGCGCGAACGCCTCTCGCGGGAGGGCAGGGAAGAGGAGGCGCGCCGCAAGACCCTCGAGCGGGAGCTCGAATGGGTGCGCTCGTCTCCCCAGGCGCGCCGCTCCAAGGGAAAGGCCCGCCTTGCCGCCTACGAGGCCCTGGTTGCGGAAAGCCAGGAAAGAAGGGAGGGGCCGGCTCGCGGCCGGATCGCCATCCCTCCCGGTCCGCGGCTTGGCGACCACGTGATCCGGGTCGCGAACCTGTCGAAGGCCTACGCCGGCCGCCTCCTGTTCGAGGACCTCGAGTTCACGCTGCCGCAGGCGGGAATCGTCGGCATCATCGGGCCCAACGGGGCCGGCAAGTCCACCCTCTTCAGGCTGCTCACCGGCCGCGACGAGCCGACACGGGGACGCATCTCGATCGGCGAGACCGTGGTGGCGGGCTATGTCGACCAGAGCCGCAGCGACCTCGATGACGAGGCCACGGTCTGGGAGGAGATCACCGGCGGCGCCGAGGTCATCGAGATGGGCAGGACCGAGGTCTCCAGCCGGGCCTATGTCGGCGCCTTCGGATTCAGGGGGCGCGACCAGCAAAGGAAGGTCGGCATGCTCTCGGGCGGGGAGCGCAACCGCGTCCATCTCGCGCGCATGCTGACCTCCGGGGCCAATGTCCTCTTCCTCGACGAGCCGTCCAACGATCTCGATGTCGAGACCCTTCGGGCGCTCGAGGAGGCGTTGATGGCCTTCGCCGGGTGCGCCCTCATCATCAGCCATGACCGCTGGTTTCTCGATCGCCTGGCGACCCACATCCTGGCGTTCGAGGGCGACAGCCACGTCGAATGGTTCGAGGGCAACTACGAGGCCTACGAGGAAGACCGCCGCCGGCGGCTTGGCGACGCGCAGCCGCGGCGCATCAGGTACAAGCCGTTGACGCGATGAGTGCCGGTCCGGGCCGGTCCCCTATGCCATGACCCTCGGCCGGGTCATCGAGGTGCACGGCATTCTCGTGACCGTGGACGTCGGTGGACGGCTCCGCCGTTGCGCGCCGCGGCCGGGCATGGAGCCCTATCCCGTGGTCGGCGACAGGGTCCGGATCGAGGAAGCGGGACAGCCGGGCGATCCGCCGAGGGTCGATGCGGTGTTGCCCAGGTGCGGCGTGCTCGCGAGGTGGCGCCACGACGCCAGCCGCCGGTCGCCAGGCTCTGCCCGGGAACAGGTGCTGGCGGCGAACGTCGATCTCGTCCTCGTCGTTGCCGCCGTGGCGCATCCGCCGTTTCATCCCCGGCTCATCGATCGCTTCATGGTCGTGGCCCAGAAGGGCGGCATCGGGGTTGCCGTGGCGCTCACCAAGATCGATCTCGGGGTCGGGATCCCCGACCTGGGGGACTACCGGGCCATGGGCGTGCACGTCCTCGAGGTCTCCTCGCGAACGGGAGAGGGACTCGAGCGCCTGGCGCGGCGGATCAGGGGACGCACGATCGTGCTGGCCGGACACAGCGGCGTCGGCAAGTCGTCCCTTGTCAACGCCCTTGCGGGATCCGCTCTCGCGGAGGTCGGCGGCCTCGGCGGCAGGCGCCGCCAGGGGCGGCACAGGACATCGCGCTCCTCGCTCTACAGGATCGGCGGCGCCCGCCTGATCGACACGCCCGGCATCCGCTCGCTGGCCCTCGGCGGCATCCCCCGGGAGGAACTGGCGTCGCTGTTTCCGGAGTTCGAGGGGCGCCGCCGGGCGTGCCGCTTCCGTGACTGCACCCACGATCACGAACCCGCGTGCGCCGTGCGGGAAGCTGTGGGCCGCGGCGAGATCGCCGCCGGGCGGCACGATGTCTACCTGCGGCTGCTCCGCGACGAATGAGCGCCGGCAAGGATGGGGTCGAGCACGCGCCTGGTGTCGGCGTAGGAGGACGGGGTGGAACTCTGCCGGGGGCCCGCGACATTGAGCACCTCGATTCCGTGCCGCCGGACCCATGCCCCCACCAGGGCGACGGTCTCGCCACCGTCGTCGGGGTGAGCGACAAGGCAGGGTTTCTCCAGTTCAACCGCAAGGCGCTCGGTGAGCAGGGTCCCGCCGGAAAGGGGTCTGCGGGCGACGATCAGGGTGCCGTCGCTGTCGCGCACGTTCCAGAGCGTACGCTGCCTGTAGAGCGTCTTCGGCGTCTCCTCGAGAGGATAGCGGCCGTCGATCGGTCCATCCTCGGCAAGGCGGCCGCGGGGGCACCAGCCACCGGCCTCGCGGCCGTTCTCGAGCGCGGCGTCGAGGGCCGCCCGGTCGGCCCCCGTCTGGCCGCCCGAGACGATCTTCAAAGGAGCATGACAGCGAGCACCGCGAGCAGGACGACAAGGAAAACCGTCGACCACGCCGTCAGACGCATGATCCGCCTGTAGGTGTTCAGGTGTTCGGTGCCGGCACGCTGCCAGTCGGCGATGATCTCGGCCATGGGATGGTCCCCGCCACGTGATGGGTCTGCCGTGCGGATGTTTAGCGGCATTGGCGGGTCCTGTGAAGGGGAGGGCGTTACTGCAATGCGCCTTCGCGGGTACACTGCCGTCGAGCCCGAGATCCGGGGAAGTTCATCATGGTCAATCTCATGCGGAAGTCCTGGCGTGCGGGGATGCTGGCGCTGCTGGTGCTGCTGGCGCCCGCGGTTGCGGCACAGGACGGGGAAACCCTCTCCGACCTCGCCTCCGTTCTCGAGGATCCGGAAGCGCGCCGGGAACTGATCGACGCCCTCAGGGCGATGGCGCCCGATGGCGGGGCCGGGGAGGAGAGGCACGCCTTCCTCGCGCTCGGCGATCTCGAGAAGCGCATGACCGCTCTGCTGGGCACACTCGACGACGGCCGGGAGTTTGCCCGCTGGATCGTCGGGGAGATGGATGCAGGCGCGGCCTGGAACGAGACGGCGTGGCAGGGCGGCGTCGCCCTGGTGTCGGGTCTCCTCGCATGGCTCGCGATCCGCCGCCTCACGGCGGGCCTTCGGCGGCGGCTGGACGACGGTGATGGCGGCCGCTGGCCGGAACGGCTGTTCGACTGTGCCGTGCGTCTCGTGCTGGGAATCGCTCCCGTCGCCGCCTTCCTTCTCGCGGCCTGGGTCGCCACGCTGCTGCTCGCACCGGCGCCGCGCACCGCGTCGGTGGTGCTGACCGCCGCCGCCATCGTCGGTCTGACGGGCATCGTCCTGGTCGTGATCCGCGTCGTGCTGTCCCCGCTTCGCCCCGCCATGCGGCTGGTGCCCCTTGCCGACCGCGAGGCGGCCTACCTCGTCGTCTGGCTCAACCGCTTCTCGGCGGCCGGCATCGTCGGTTTCCTTGCCACCGACCTCCTGGCGACAATGGGCGCTCCCGCGGCCAGCGTCGAATCGCTGCTGCGGATCGTCGGCCTCATCCTGGCCGTCATGGCGGTCGCCGTCATTCTCCAGAACCGCCAGGGAATCGCCGGCAGGATCGCCGGCCAGTCCGGTACGCGGAGGCACTTCGTCCTCAGGCGCCTGGCCGATGTCTGGCATGTCGTGGCGATACTCGCGGTGACCGTCACCTTCGTCGTCTGGGTCTTCGAAGCCCGACGGGGCGCCTCCTTCCTCCTGAACGGTCTTGCCCTGACCGCCCTCGCGGCGCTGGGCGGCGCGCTGCTGAGCGCGGCGGCGAGGCGCGGCCTGGCGGGACTCTTCCGCATCGGCGCGGACCTGCGCGAGAGGTTTCCGGATCTCGAGCGGCGCAGCAACCGCTACCTGTTCCTCGTCGGCGGCCTGCTCAACGCCGTGATCTGGATCGCCGCGGCCGTCGTCGCCCTCGAGGGCTGGGGCATCGAGGCGGCGAGGATCATCCTGTCGCCGGACGGCCTCGATCTCCTCGGCAGGCTGATTGCCGTCGTCGTCGTGTTCGTCATCGCCGTGATCGCCTGGGAAATCGGCGACGGGATCATCGCCGGGCAGCTGCGCCGCAGCGACGGCGCCCGGTTGAACCCCCGCGTTCTCACGCTGCTGCCCCTGGCGCGCAACATCCTTCTGGTGGTCATCGGGAGCGTGGCCTTCATGATGGTTCTCGGCGAACTGGGGCTGGACGTCACACCTCTGCTCGCCGGAGCCGGCGTGATCGGACTCGCCGTCGGATTCGGCGCCCAGTCGCTCATCAAGGACATCATCACGGGAGCGTTCATCCTCTTCGAGAACCAGTTCATGGTGGGCGACTGGATCGAGGCGGGCGGCAAGATGGGCGGGGTCGAGAACATCACGGTGCGGACCGTGCAGCTGCGCGACCTCGACGGCTACGTCCACACCGTCCCCTTCGGCGACATCTCGTCGGTCACCAACATGATGCGCGGCCACGGCTACGCGGTGATCGATGTGGGAGTGGCCTACCAGGAGAACACCGACAAGGTCATCGGGGTGGTGCGCAGGGTCGATCAGGAAGCGCGCGGCGATCCGGACCTGGCGCAGCGCCTGACGGGAGAACTCGAGGTCCTGGGCGTCAATGCGCTCGGCGATTCCTCGGTGACCCTGCGCTTCAGGGTGCGAACCCGGGCCGGCTTCCAGTGGGGTGTGCGCCGGGAGTACCTGAGGCTGCTCAAGCTCGAGTTCGACAGGGCCGGAATCGAGATCCCCTATCCGCACATGACCGTCTACTTCGGCGAGATCCGCGGCGGCAGGACGTCGCCCGCCCACGTCCGGATCGATACCGGGGAGTGAGGAGTCTCCGGATGAACGGCATTGACATCCGGCAGATTGCGACATGGTAATGTCGCAATCCGTTCCGGACGGCAGGGCAGGGAAGAGGACGGTGAGCGTCAGGACCTTCACATTTCTCCTGATCCCCGATTTCTCGATGATGGCCTTCACGGCCGCGGTGGAGCCGCTGCGATCGGCCAACCGCATGAGCGGCGTCGAGCACTACCGCTGGAGAATCGTCTCCCGGGACGGCCTGCCGGTGCGGGCCAGCAACGGCCTGGAGATCGTCGCCCACCACGCCATGGCGGATGTGGCCGCCTGCGACACGCTGTTCGTCTGTTCGGGCATCGACGCCCATCTCTTTGACGACCGCCCCGTCATGGCCTGGCTGCGCAAGCTGGCGCGCCAGGGCTGCGTCATGGGAAGCCTGTGCACGGGCACGCATATCCTGGCGCGCGCCGGCCTCATCCGCGGCCATCGCTGCACCATCCACTGGGAGGATTTCGACAGCTTCTCCGAGGAGCACCCGGACATCGACGTTTCCGACGACCTGTTCGAGATCGATCGCATGAGGATCACGTGCTCGGGCGGGACCGCGGCCCTTGATCTCATGCTCCATCTGATCACGCTCGACAAGGGCGCGGAGCTGGCCGGACGGGTTTCCGAGCAGTTCATTCACGAGAGGATCAGGGAAGCGGGCGATCACCAGCGCATGGCGCTCAAGTCGCGCACCGGGGTCAACGACGCCAAGGTGCTGGCCGCCATCTCCGAGATGGAATCCAATCTCGAGGAGCCGCTGACCATCCCCGAGATCGCCGCCGGCGTGGGTCTCTCGACGCGCCAGCTCGAACGCCTGTTCGTCAGGCACCTCGGCCGCGCGCCCTCGCGCTACTACCGCGAGCTGCGCCTGCACCATGCCCGCATGATGCTCATGCAGGGATCGACCTCCATCCTGTCGACGGCGCTGGCGGCGGGTTTCGTGTCCGCCTCCCATTTCAGCCGGCGCTACCGGGAACTCTTCGGACGGCCGCCGCGCGAGGAACGGCGCAGTGCCGCGTGATCCCGCCGCGAGACGCCTGCGCCTGCTCCCCGCGGCGCTGGCCGTGGCCCTGCTTGCAGCGTCTTGCGAAGCCCGCGCGCAGTCCTGGGACGACTTTCTGGCAGGGATCAGGAACGAGGCGATGGAACGGGGAATCAGCCGGGCGACTCTCGAGGAGGCGCTCGGGGGACTGCAGCCCGACGCCAGGGTGATCGAACTCGACCGGCGGCAGCCGGAGACGACGGTGACGTTTGCCGACTACATGGCGACCCGCGTGCCCGACAGCCTGATCGAAAGGGCCCGCGGGAAGTATGCCCGTCACGAGCCCCTGCTCGTCGCCATCGCCGATCACTACGGCTTCGAGCCCGAGTACATCGTCGCGATCTGGGCCGTGGAGACGCGTTTCGGAAGCTATACCGGGGGCTTCGACGTCATCGCCGCCACGGCCACGCTGGCCTTCGACGCACGGCGCAGCGCATTCTTCAGGGAAGAGCTCATGGATGCCCTGCTCATCCTCGACGAGGGTCATGTCCGGCGCGACGACATGAAGGGATCCTGGGCCGGCGCCATGGGCCAGAGCCAGTTCATGCCCTCGAGCTTCCGGCGCTTCGCTGCGGACTGGGACCTCGACGGGCGCAGGGACATCTGGACCAACCGCGGCGACGTCTTCGCCTCCATTTCCCGCTACCTCGCGGCGTCCGGGTGGCGGCGGGATACCCCCTGGGGCGCCAGGGCGCTGCTTGCGGAGGGTTTCGACCGTTCCCTTGCGGGAACGGTGATGCCCCTTGCCGACTGGCTCGACCTGGGTGTCGCCTGGGACGGCGCCGCCCCCGAGGCGGGACCCGGGAACGGCGCGTCGCTGGTCCTGCCGGCAGGCGTCGACGGACCCGCCTGGCTGGTGTTCGACAACTATCGGGCGATCCTGAAATGGAATCGTTCGGACTACTTCGCGATGTCCGTCGTCAGGATCGCCGACGCCCTGGCCTCGCGATGAGGAGCCTGCGGCATCTGCTCCTGGTGCTTCCGGCGGTACTGGCGCTGTCCGCCTGCGCCGAGGTGCAGCTCGTCTCGGCTCTGGTGAAGAAAGCGCCCGGCGGGTACTACAAGGTGGGGCAGCCGTACCAGATCAACGGCATGTGGTACCACCCGGCGGAGAATCCCTTCTATGACGAGGAGGGGATTGCCTCCTGGTACGGCGATCCGTTCCACGGCCAGCTGACCGCCAACGGCGAAACCTACGACATGTACGACATGACGGCCGCTCACAAGACGCTGCCGATGCCCGTCTATGTCCGCGTGACGAACCTCGAAAACGACACGCACGTCGTCCTCAGGGTCAACGATCGCGGCCCCTTCGTGGCGGGGCGCATCATCGACGTGTCGCGACGTGCCGCAGAGCGGCTCGGCTTCGAGGAGCAGGGAACGGCGCGCGTCAGGGTCCAGGTCGTCGATGCCGAAAGCGGCATGACCCCGGCGGAGCTCGGCCGCGAGCCTCCCGATGCCCCGGCCGCGGCGCCCGCCATCGACTTCACGAGCGAGGACCCGGGCGACGGGCTCTTCGTCCAGGCCGGCGCTTTCAGGGATGCCGCCAACGCCTTCGTGGTGAGCAACTCGCTTGTCGGGTCGGGCGATATCCACGTCGTGCGCGCCGTGGTCGACGACAGGATCTTCTACCGCGTGCGCGTCGGACCGTTCATCCACAGGAGCCAGGCCACGCGCGTGCTCGAACGGGTGATGGACCTGGGCTACCGCGAAGCCTTCGTGGTGACGGCGGGATAGCGGGGACGGCGGGTGGCGCCGCCGGTGGCGGATGCTACACTTGCGGCAGGTCGCAGGGAGTCGGACTCCTCCAGAGAATCATGAACCGGCGATTCCTTCTCATCCCCGTCGTCGTGCTCGGTCTCGCAGGGGCGCCCGTGGCGGCGTTCGAACTCACGGCGCGCGAAGCCATTCTCATCGACGAGGCGAGCGGCACCGTGCTCTACGAGAGGAATGCCGACCAGGAAACCTTTCCCTCGTCGATGACCAAGATGATGACCATCTACCTGCTGTTCGAGAAGCTTGCCTCCGGCACCCTGGCTCTCGACGACACCTTCGAGGTGAGCGAGAAGGCCTGGAGGAAGGGCGGCTCCAAGATGTTTGTCGAGGTCGGTTCGCACGTCACGATCGAGGACCTGATCCGGGGCATCGCGGTCCAGTCGGGGAACGATGCCTCGATCGTCGTCGCCGAGGGGCTCGCAGGCTCCGAAAGCGCCTTCGCCGAGCTCATGACGAAAAGGGCCCGTGAACTCGGCATGGTCAACACCCGGTTTCTCAACTCTTCCGGCTGGCCCGAGAGCGGACACGTGACGACGGTGAGGGACCTCTCCATTCTCGCGCGCAAGACGATCGAGGATTTTCCTCAGTATTATCATTACTATGCGGAAACGAGTTTCACCTACAGCGATATCGCGCAGAACAATCGCAATCCGCTTCTGGGCGCCGGAATCGGGGCGGACGGCCTGAAGACCGGCTACACCAGGGACGCCGGCTACGGCCTCGCGGCCTCGGCGACCCAGGGAGAGCGCAGGCTGATCCTGGCCGTCAACGGCTTCGCAAGTTCCCGTGACCGCACGAGGGAGACCCGCGCCATCATCGAATGGGCCTTCAGGGACTTCGATGCCTATCGCCTGCTCGGTGCCGGACTCGAGGCCGGCAGCGCGCGAGTCTGGCTGGGCGAGGCCGACACCGTGCCCCTGGTCCTCGCCGAGGACCTCGTGGTGACGCTGCCGCGCGAGGCGCGGTCCTCCCTCGAAGCCCGCATCATCTACGAGGGTCCCGTGCCGGCGCCGGTCCGCAGGGGACAGGAGATTGCGAGGCTGGTGATCGAGGTGCCCGGTCTCGAGCCGGTCGAACGGCCTCTTGTGGCGGGCGCGGATGTCGAGGAGGCCACGGCCTTCGGGAAGGTGGGAGCGGTGCTCGGCCAGTTTCTCTTCGGGGCAGACGGCGAATCTTGAGGAGGGGCCGGTTCATCACGCTCGAAGGCGGGGAGGGGACGGGCAAGTCGACGCAGGTCCGCCGTCTCGCATCCTGGATCGAAGGCGCTTTCGGTACGCAGGTCGTGGCGACGCGGGAACCGGGGGGCGCCCCCGGGGCCGAGTCGATCCGCGCGCTGCTCGTCGACGGCGAACCGGATCGCTGGGATCCCGTGACCGAGGTTCTCCTGCATTTCGCGGCGCGGCGCACGCATGTGCTGGAAACCGTCGGTCCCGCCCTCGAGACCGGCCGCTGGGTGGTCTCGGACCGCTTCACCGATTCCACACGGGCCTATCAGGGTCTGGTCCAGGGCGCGGGCCTCGATCTCGTCGAGGAGATCGCCGGCCTGGCGGTGGCAACACCGCTTCCGGACCTCACGTTCGTGCTCGACCTGCCCGCCGGGCAGGGTCTCGAGAGAGCGGCGTCGCGCGGCGGCGGCGACCGCTACGAGCGCATGGGGCGCGCGTTCCACGAAAGGCTGCGCGAGGCCTATCTCGAGATCGCGCGCGGCGACCCGGAGCGCATCGTGGTGGTGGACGCATCCGGCAGCGAGGAGGATGTCGCCGGGTGCCTGGCCGGGGAGGTCTCCCGCCGATGGCCACCGTGACAGGGGACGATCCGCTCGACATCCGCAAGCACCCGGCGTACCCGGCAACGGCGGCGCCGGCGCCATGGGCCAACCTGGACCTCGTCGGCCACGGCGATGCGGAGCGCCGCCTCGCGGGCCTTGCCGCCGAGGGCGAGATCAGCGGCGCCTGGATCGTCGGGGGCAGGGCGGGCATCGGCAAGGCCACGCTTGCCTACAGGCTGGCACGCTACCTCCTCTGCGGGGCGGAGGGGGATCTTTTCGGGGACCCGCCGGCGACGCTCGAAGCCGGCGCCGACGATCCCGCCTCCCACTGGGTCTCCGCGCGGTCCCACGGGGACCTCCTGGTGATCGAGCCCACGTCGAAGGGCCAGACCAGCCGAATCGTCGTCGAGGACGTGCGGCGGATGGGACCTTTCCTTGCCCGGGCGGCCGGCAACGACGGCTGGCGTGTCGCCGTCATCGATCAGGCCGACAGGATGAACGAGAGTGCCGCCAATGCGGCGCTGAAGATGGTCGAGGAGCCGCCCGGGCGGTCCGTCGTGCTGCTCTGTTCGCATCAGCCTTCGGTCCTGTTGCCGACCATCCGTTCGCGCTGTCGCAGGATCTGGCTCACGCCCCTGAAGAGCGAACAGGTGATCCTGCTTCTCGAACAGTATCTTCCGGCGCTTTCCGAAGACGACAGGGAGCCCCTGGCCATCCTTTCGGGGGGGAGTCCGGGACGGGCGCTTCTGCTCGCCGATGCAGGCGGGCTGGACCTCTACCGCGAAATCACGGCGCTGATCGCAGGGGCGCCGGGAATCGAGCCCGCCGCCCTTCACCGCCTCGCCGACCGGCTTGCCGCGAAGGACGCCATGGAGCTGTGGAACCTGGCGTTCGACTTTCTCGCCGGCTGGTGTTCGCGCATCGCCGCCTCGGCCTCGACGGGACGGGCGCGGGGGCCGGCGGTGCTCGCCGGGGAAGCGGACATTCTGGCACGGCTCGCCGCAGGCCCCGATCTTGATCGCTGGGTGAGCGTATGGGAAAAGATCGGCCGACATCGCCAGGTGGTCCAGGCACTCAACCTCGACCGCAAACAGGCCGTCCTGTCCGTCTTCGGTGCACTGGAAGCGGCTGCCAGGACCTGATAATCGGGATTACCGGGGATCGCTTGCCGCATGCGCAACACGTTCTACATCACGACGCCGATCTACTACGTCAACGACAACCCGCACATCGGCCATGCCTACACCACGCTGGCCTGTGACGTGATGGCCCGGTTCATGCGTCTGGACGGCTACGAGGTGAAGTTCCTGACCGGCACCGACGAACACGGACAAAAGGTCGAGAAGGCGGCGCTCGAGGCCGGCACCGACCCGCTGACATTCTGCGACCAGGTCTCCGAGAACTTCCGCAACCTTGCGAAAGAATGGAATTTCACCAACGACGACTTCATTCGCACCACCGAGGAACGCCACGTCCGCTCGGTCCAGGCCCTCTGGAGACGCCTCGAGGAGGCCGGCGAGATCTACCTCGGCCACTACGAGGGCTGGTACGCCGTGCGCGACGAGGCGTTCTATACCGAGGATGAAGTCGCCGTCGACGGCGAGGGCCGGAGGTTCGCGCCGTCGGGAGCTCCGGTGGACTGGGTCAAGGAACCGAGCTACTTCTTCAGGCTGTCCGCGTGGCAGGACCGCCTGCTCGAACTCTACGAGGAGCGCCCGGACTTCATCCTTCCCGAGATGCGCCGCAACGAGGTCCGCAGTTTCGTGGAGCGCGGGCTTCGCGATCTCTCGATCTCGCGCACCGGGTTCTCGTGGGGCATTCCGGTGCCCGGCGATCCGGACCACGTGATGTATGTCTGGATCGACGCCCTGGCCAACTACATCACGGCCGCCGGCTATCCCGCCCGGGACGGCGAGGCCTTCTCGACCTGGTGGCCGGCCTTCCACATGGTCGGCAAGGACATCCTGCGGTTCCACGCGGTCTACTGGCCGGCCTTCCTCATGGCCGCCGGTATCGACGTGCCGCGGCGCGTCTTCGCCCACGGCTGGTGGACCAGCGAGGGACAGAAGATCTCCAAGTCCCTGGGCAACGTCATCGTGCCTTCCCAGATCGTCGCCCGCTACGGTCTCGACCAGGTGCGCTACACGCTCATGCGCGAGGTGAGCTTCGGCAACGACGGCGACTTCTCCCACAGAGGCGCCCTCCACCGCTGCAATCACGACCTTGCCAACGACTACGGCAACCTGGCGCAGCGGGTGCTCAAGATGATTGCCCGCAACTGCGGGGGCAGGGTGCCCGAAGCGGGAAGCCCGGCGCCGGCGGACAGGGACCTTCTGGCCGCGGCCTACGGCCTGTTGCCCCGGGTCCGCCGCCACGTCGAGGTCCAGGCCTTTCACCTCATGCTCCAGGAGATCTGGGCGGTGGTCGGTGCGGCCAACCGCCACATCGATGCCGAGGCTCCCTGGAAACTGCGGCGCACGGACCCCGCGCGCATGGAAGCGGTCCTCTACGGTCTCGCCGAGGTCATCCGCGTGCTGGCCCTGCTGACGCAGCCGGTGATGCCCGATTCGTCGGCGCGGCTTCTCGACCAGCTGGCCGTGCCGCCCGGCCGGCGGGACTTTTCCGCGGTCGACGCCCGCCATGCCCTTCGCCCGGGCACGCGCCTGCCCGAACCTTTCGCCGTCTTCCCGCGCCGTGCGGACAGCGGGGCGTGATGCTCGTCGACAGCCACTGCCATCTCGACTTTCCCGAGTTCGCGGACGAACTCGACGCCGTCGTCGGGCGGGCACGGGATGCCGGCGTGGGCGTCATGCAGACGATCTCCACGCGCATCAGCCGGTTCGGGGAGGTCCATGCCATCGCCAGGCGCTACGACGGCATCTACTGCTCCGTCGGCGTCCATCCCCACAACGTCCGGGAGGAGGGGGTGCGGCCGGCGGCCGAGATCGCCGCGCTGGCCGAAGCGCCCGAGGTCATCGGCATCGGGGAGACCGGTCTCGACTACCATTACGATCACAGTCCCCGCGACCTCCAGAAGGCGAGCTTCAGGGAACACGTCAGGGCATCGCGCCGGACCGGTCTGCCGCTCATCGTCCACACGCGCGAGGCGGACGACGAGACCATGGCCATCCTGGAGGACGAGGCGGCGAGGGGAGGCGCCTTCCCGGGACTCATCCATTGCTTCAGCGCCACGCGGGAACTCGCGATGCGCAGCCTTGCGCTCGGCCTCTTCATTTCGGTCTCGGGCATCGTCACATTCAGGAATGCCGGCGGGCTGCGCGAGATCGTCGCCGACGTTCCCCTGGAGCGTCTGCTCGTCGAGACCGATGCGCCCTACCTCGCTCCGGTGCCCAGACGCGGCAAGCGCAACGAACCCGGCTTCGTCGTCCATACGGCCGAATGCGTCGCCGGGCTCCACGGCATCCCGCCGGAGAAACTGGCCGAAACGACCAGCGACAACTTCTTCAGATTGTTCACCAGGGCCACACGCTGATACATTGATTGTCCGCGCGGCACCGTGGCCGGAAGGAGCAGCAGATTCGGCTTTGCGGCCCGCGCCGTGCGCCCCAACGTTTCCTGTTAGGCCAAGGAGACGATCGATGCCGGCCTCGATGACCGGGTGGCCGCCTGTCGGCGGGACGGCTCCCCGTTCCCGATCGTCCCGCTCCGAACCCGGGCGCCTTGACAGCGAGGCTCAGGGGAGGGCGCCGCGTCATGACGCGGCGGCCGGCTGAGGCCGCCCATGGACTCCGGGATCCTCGTTCTCGTCCAGGCATTCGTCGTTGCCCTGCCGGCGGCCTGGCTCACCCTGGGCGCCCTCGACAACATCTTCCATCCGTCGATCAACCGTGACGATGTCGCGCGCGTCCTCGCTCTCGAAGCCCTCGAGGAATGGCCCGAGGTGCGGGACAGGGTCGGCCATCGCGCCGTCACCGGTGCGAGAACCGTCCGCATTCTCTTCGCCCTGGCGGTGTTCGCCGAGTGCGTCGCATCGCTGCTGCTGTGGGCCGGCGCGGCGGGCCTTGCGCTGGCCTTCTTCGGCGCGGTCGATCACGGCACGGCGCGGGACGTTGCCCTGGCCGGCGCGGCGGCGTTTACGGGAGTGTGGGCGTCGTTCCTGATCGGCGGCCAGTGGTTCTACTACTGGTACGGCTCCCTCGGCCAGTCGACCCACCTGAAGGCCCTGATCTGGGGCCTGGCCACGCTGATCGCGGTCGCCATGTAGGGGAAGTGAGTCCCGCAGCGTCGCCCTTTGCGCCAGGCAGGGCATTCCGGTTGTTGCAGCGGTCCCGGCGGGGACCTTCGGGAGATTGCCTGGAACCTCTTTTCGCCGCCTGACGTCGGGTCAGCCGCGGCTTTGGTCCGGCGCTCCGGGCGTGTCATAGTCGAGGCGTCCGGCCGAGAAGGGGCCGCGGGGAGGTTTCATCATGCCCAGTCCGGGAATGCGGCGGGTTCTCGCCCGCCTCGAGGAAGAGAAGACGAAGGCGGCCCGGCTTCCGGAGCCGGACCTCGAGCAGATGCGCCGGGACTATGAGGAGCTCGGCAGGGAGTTTCCGGCCGATCCGGCGGCGCCGGGCGAGGCGGCCGCGCTCGGCGGCGTGCCGGCCGTGCGCTTCGCGGGCGCGGGCGCCGACGACAGCCGCGCGGTGTACTTCCTTCATGGCGGCGGCTATGTGCTCGGCGGGATCGTCACGCATCACGCCATCACCTCGCGCATCGCTCTCGCGGCGGGATGTCCCGTCTATGCCCTGGATTACCGGCTGGCGCCCGAGCACGTGTTTCCCGCCGCCGTCGACGACGCGGTCGCCGGCTTGCGCGCCCTCGTGGACCGGGGTATCGAACCGGGCCGGATCGCGGTTTCGGGCGATTCGGCCGGCGGCGGGCTGGCCCTGGCGTGCCTGCTGGCGCTGCGCGACGCTGGCGATTCGCTGCCCGCCTGCGCCATTCCCATCTCGCCGTGGACGGACCTTACCGGCGAAACCGGATGGGCTGCCGCGGACGATGCGGCGGACCCCGTGCTGACGGCCGGCATGCTGCACCGCATGGCGCGCGACTACATGGCGGGAAGGGATGCGCGGACAGCGCTGGCGTCGCCCATGTTCGCCGATCCCGGCGGTCTGCCGCCCCTGCTGATCCAGGTCGGGACAGCCGAGATTCTGTTGACGGACTCCACGCTGCTTGCCGAAAGGGCCCGCAGCGCCGGGGTCGACGTGACGCTGGAGATCGAGGAGGGCGCCCCGCACGTGTGGCACCATTTCGTGCCGCTGGCGGACGAGGCCGGCGCCGCGATCGGGCGCATCGGCGCCTTCGTCCGCAGGCACACGGAGTGAAGCGCGATGCTCAGCGACGCGATGAAGACCTGTCTGGCGATGCTCGGCGAGGGGTCGCTCCCGGCCGAAGCGACGTGGCGGGAACGGCGCGAGTCCTACGACAGCCTCAACGAGGCGTTTCCCGCCCTGCCGGAGGTGGTGCGCGAGGATGCCGGGTTCGGAGGCGTGGCCGGTTTGCGCTATGTGCCGCCCGGGGCCGACATGACGCGCGCCATCGTCTACTTCCACGGCGGTGGCTACTGCATCGGATCGCAGAAGAGCCACGAGATGATCGTCACCCGCCTGGCTGCGGGGGCCGGATGCCCGATCTGGTTCCCGCTCTACAGGCTCGCGCCGGAGCACCGCTTCCCCGTGCCGGTCGAGGACTGCATCGCGGCATGGCGCGGTTTTGCCGAGGCGGATCCCGATCCGGCGCGCACCGGTTTCGCCGGCGATTCCGCCGGCGGCGGTCTCGTCTTCATCGTCGCGCAGGCCGCACGCGAGCGCGGCATGGCCTTGCCCGGTTGCTGTGTCGCCATATCTCCATGGACCGACATGGAAGGCGAAGGGACGTGGCGCGAGGGCGATCCCGGCCGGGACGCCTTTCTGCTGCCCGAGGAGCTGGAGGTGTTTGTCGAAGGCTTCCTGGGCGATGCGGACCGCCGGAACCCGCTGGCCTCGCCGATACATGGCGACTTTTCCGGACTGCCGGCCTTCCTGATCCAGGCCAGCCGCAGCGAGTTGCTCTACCACGACGCCATGCGCCTGGCGAAGGCCCTGGAGGACGCCGGAAACCCGCCCGTGCTTGAACTGGCGGAGGAAGGGACGCCCCATGTCTGGCACCACATGGCGCCCGACGTGCCGGAGGCCGTGGCGGCCATCGGCAGCGCGGCGGCCTTCCTGAAGCGCCGCACGGGCGGAATCTGACGCGGAAGACGCCGTCGATGAAGACCTGGACGACGGGCGGCGCGGTGGTCGTGGCCGCCGGCATCGTGCCTTCCCGGATCGTCGAGCGCTCTACGGGCTCGGCCAGGCGCGCTGCACGCTCATGCGCGAGAGATTTCTCCAGCCGTGCCCGCGATCCGGTCCTGATCGTCGAGCGCCCGGCAGAGCAACGGCAGAAATGTTCCATAATATACCTTATGCGATAATCAGGCTTCCACCTCGACGACCGTGCCCGTGCGCGCCGAACGCTCGGCCGCCAGCGTCGCCGCCACAGCCGCGGCCGCGTCCTCGGCCTTTCCGATCCCGGGTTTCCTGCCGGCGCGCGCGCAGGACGCGAAGTAGCTCAACTCGTCACGCAGGGCGCCGCCCCTGAGGCCATCGAACATCGGCCAGTAGGTCGTGTCGGGGCTGTGGAGTTTCGTTCCGTCGACGATCGCCAGACTGGGAAACGTGTCCTGGACGTGAATGATGCCCTCGGTACCGATGATCGCCAGCCGTTCGTCGATGTCGAAGGGAGTTTGCTGCGGCATGCACATGGCCGTTTCCATGGTCGCCGTGGCGCCGCCGGCAAACCTGTACATGGTCTGGCCGACGTCGGGATTCTCCAGCCCCCGGACGCTCACGGTCTGGCAATAGGCCGACACGATGCGCTCTCCGGTGAGCCAGAGCATGATATCGGTGTCGTGCACGCCGTCACCGACAACGGGACCGATCTTCCTGACGATCTCGTGCGTCCATGCCAGGGGAATGTTGCGGCGCGAGCTCATGGCGACGATCCTGCCGATTCGCCCCTCGTCGATGGCCTGCTTGGCCATGCGGTAGCGCGGGTTGAAACGACAGACATGGCCCACCTGGAGAATGCCGCGTGCGTTCTTCTCCGCCTGGAGGATCCGGCGGCACTCCGCAAGCGTCGAGGCCATCGGCTTCTCGACAAAGACGTGCTTGCCGGCATCGAGCGCGGCGCAGGCCGGTTCCACGTGCTGCTGCCATTGCGTCACCACCGACACGGCGTCGATGTCGGGATCGGCCAGCATGTCGTTGTAGTCCGTGAATGTCTTGCCGACCTGGAACTTCCGGGCCATCGCCGCCAGCCGGTCCGGGCGACGCGTGCACAGCGCCTCGAGCCGGATGTCGGGTATGCCGGTGATCGTTTCGCAGTGAATTTCACCGAACCAGCCGAGTCCGATCACACCAATTCTCAATCTTTCCATCATATTGTCCTCATATTTTCATGTTTCGTTTCAGATCATGCCCCTGCCCCGCGCCGGTTCGCCTGCGGCTGCGGGTTGGTCTTGCGTCATGATGGGATGTACTATCGGCACAGAACCGTAGAGGGGGTACACCGGATGACAAAGTTGAACCTCAGCAGACGCACCTTCGTCGGGGCGTCGGCCGCCATGTCGGCAGCGGCCATGGTCCGCTCCTGGATGGCGCCTGCGAACGCCTCGGTCACGCCCGATCGCGTCCTCAACATGCGGACGAACCGCACCATCGTGTCGACCGACCCCGGCTACATGGTGGGCGGCATGGAAATCGTCCTGCAGTATGCCTGCTTGGCGCAGCTGGCGACCTTCAACGAGGGAGACGACTGGTCATGGTCGCCCAGCGAATTCGTCGAGAGCATCGAACAGGTGGATGCCCAGACGATCGTCTTCGCTCTCAAGCCGGGAATCCACTGGCGCGACGGCACGACCCACGAAGTGATCAGCGAACTTGATGCCGAGGATGTCAGGTTCTCCCTGGAGCGAATCAAGGATTCGGAGTGGAAGGACAAGGCGGCGACGCTCGACCACGTGGAGGTGACCGGCACGCATTCGGGAATCATCCATCTCAACCAGCCCTTCGCGCCGGTCTGGTACACCTGGCTGGCTTCGGGAACCGGCAACATCATCTGCCGCAAGGCCGTCGAGGCCGCCGGCGGCAAGTACGATGGCATCTTCAACTTCTACATCGGCCCCTACCGGGTCAAGGAATGGTCGCCCAAGCAGTTCTACGAGCTTGAGGCCAACCCGTTCTGGACCGGGACGCCGCCGGCCATCAACACGGTGCGTTTCACCATCATCGAGGACGAGAAGACGGCCGAGATCGCCTACGAGGCGGGCGATGTCGACTTCACGCATATCAGCACCGACACGCTGGCGCGCTACCAGGAGGGCGGCGTGCCCGACAACACCACGCTCAAGGCCGTCCCCGGTCTCCTGTGGACCTGGATGGGCATCAACACGGAGCATCCCAAGCTCCAGGACATCCGCGTGCGCAAGGCCATCCAGCGCGCCGTCGATGTCGACACCATCCTTGCGGCGGCCTACGCGGGAGTCGCGCCGAAGTCCCACGGCATCGTTCCACCCGGAGTCGTCGGCCACCGCACGGCGAGCAACTACTCCTACGATCCCGACGAGGCGCGCGCGCTCGTGGCCGAGGCCGGCGCGGAAGGCCTGCAGCTCGAGCTCAAGACGATCAACAGGACCGATCGAATCGCAGCGGCGACGGTGATCCAGGCCAATCTCGCGGATGTCGGCATCGAGCTCGATGTCATTCCGCTGGATCCGGGACCTTTCTGGGAACTGGGCCTGGAGTCGTCCGGCGACGCCTGGAAGGATCTCCAGCTGTGGATCATGCGCTACGGCGACGCACCGGACCCCAGCCAGATGACCCAGTGGTATGTCGAGGCCCAGGTGGGCGTGTGGAACTGGGAGCGCTGGAAGGACGCCGAGTTCGACGAGCTCTTCCTCAAGGGCCTGGCCGAGACCGACGTGAAGACGAGGAACGAGATCTACCTGCGCATGCAGGACATCATGGAGGATACCGGCGGATACGTTTGGATCACCCACGAGCCCGTCGGCATCATCCACCGGGACGATCTCGTGCCATCGATCAGGCCGAGCGGCTGGCAGTTCTACATGCAGAGGTTCGCCTGGGTCTGAACGGCTCGGCATGGACGGCAACCGGATCGGACGTCTTCTCGACATCATGGCGCGGCTGCGGGATCCGCAGTCGGGTTGTCCGTGGGACCGGGAGCAGACCTTCCGCTCGATCGCTCCCCTGACGATCGAGGAAGCCTACGAGGTCGCCGAGGCCGCCCTTCAGCAGGACTGGCCCCTGCTGAAGGAGGAACTCGGCGACCTTCTTTTCCACGTGGTGTTCCACGCCAGGATGGCCTCGGAGCGGGACCTCTTCGATTTCGACGACGTGGTCGACGCCATCTCGGACAAGATGAGGCGGCGGCACCCCCATGTCTTCGGCCCGGCGGACGAAGGGCCGGTGTCGTGGGACGGGCACAAGGACAACGAGCGCCGGGCGCGCCGCCTGCCCTCGGCACTCGATGGAATCGCCGGCAACCTCCCTGCCCTCATCCGCGCATGGAAGATCCAGAAGAGGGTCGCCACGGTGGGCTTCGGCCTCGAATCGGCCGCCGCCGCCCTTCGGGATGTCAGGGACGAGATCGACGAGCTTTCCGCCGAACTCGGGAACGGTGCGTCCGAACGCCTCGAGGATGAACTCGGCGACGTTCTCTTCTCCGTCGTCAACCTTGCCCGGCACCTCGAAGTGAACCCGGAAAGCGCGCTCGGGCACAGCGCCCGGAAATTCGAGACGCGCTTCCGTTTCATCGAGGAAAAGCTGGCCGGCCGGGAGAGGAATCTCGCCGACTGCACGGCCGGCGAGCTCCACGAACTGTGGATGGAGGCAAAGAGACAGGAGCGGTGAGCGCGCCGGGCATTCAGGAGAATCGGCGCCGCTGTATTCAGCAACCGGTCGAACAGGCGACGGGAGGAGTCGGCGCATGCCGTGACCGCGAACACCCGAAAGTCAATGAAAATCATTCCCAATGTCAATGATAAAGAAAATGATTCGCAAAAACACGTAAATTGAAATTTTGTGATTTTTCCCGATGCCGGGAGATGTTTTTCTTGCGGCCCGTCGCCCGTCGTGTCAATGTCCCGGCACTGAACCGGTCGGGCCATGTTTCGCGGCTGCGCAGAAACGGAAGTCCGGCACATTGCCTGCATACCGCGGGCGATGTTCGTGCTGGAACGAATGGAGAAGCTGATGAAGGGCGATCCCGGGGTCATCGAACATCTCAACGCAGTTCTCAAGAACGAGCTGACCGCGATCAACCAGTACTTCCTGCATTCACGGATGCTCAGGAACTGGGGCGTCTCCAGGCTCGCGCGTTACGAGTACGGCGAGTCCGTCGACGAGATGAAGCACGCCGATGAGCTGATCGAGCGCATCCTGTTTCTGGAAGGCCTGCCCAACCTCCAGGATCTGGGCAGGCTCATGATCGGCGAGGACGTCAGGGAGATTCTCGACTGCGATCTCGCCCTCGAGAACATGGCCCTTCCCGCCTTGCGGGAGGGCATCGCTCATTGCGAGAGGGTCGAGGACTACGTGACGCGGCATCTGCTGCGCGAGATCCTCAAGAGCGAGGAGGAGCACATCGACTGGCTGGAGACGCAGTACGAGCTGATCAAGCGGATGGGCCTCGAGAACTACGTCCAGCTTCAAAGCGAGCCGGAGGAGGACTGAGGCGGCGCGTGCGGGCAAGGCGGGCAAGTCTCCGGCCCCCGCCCCCCCCCGGGCGAGAAAGACATCGGCGGGGCGGGTACCCGCGCCTCGCGGTCTGAAGGGAGCGCGCCGTCCGGGGCGCAGATCACGAAGCGGCCGCCTGTTCGCCGCGGGGCCGGTCCTCGTGGATGCCGTCGATCAGGTTCTGGGCGAAGCTCAGGCAGCGCCCGCAACGGGGCCCGTGGCCGAGTTCCTCGTACACCTGCCGAACGCAACGCACACCGACCTGCGCCACGGCGCGGATCTCGGTATCCCGATAGGCGTTGCAGACGCACACGTACATGGCACACCCCGCTGTGTGCTCCTACCGTGGCGCAAATGAGAATGATTGTCAATATGAATCTGAATCGGCTGCGCCTTCCGGCCCTGTCGCGGCGACCAGATGATTGTCCCAGCGGACGAACCCGGGACCGTCGAGGGCGAGCGGCCGCGTCAGCCCCGATTGCGGGCTGATCGCGACCACCCCGCCCTGCCCGCTGCTGGCCAGAAACTCTCCGCACCGCGCTCCCGGCGCCACGCCGCAGCCGTCGTTCACTCGTACTGACGCAAGGTGCCGGCCGCTGCCGACATCCCAGAACGTCACGAGGTTGCCGCGCGGAGCGGAGACGGCGATGGTCCGGCCGCCGGAATCGAAGCAGACACTGCCGCAGTAGTTCTTCATGTCGCGAAGGACGCCGCACGATCCTTGCAGGAGGCGCAGGCGGCTTTCCCCGTGCTGCAGGGCGACCAGCGGGAGGCAGTCCCGGGCCGGCCCCTCGTACTGCATGGCGACTGCGACCGTATCGTGCGGGCCCACGGCCAGATGGCGAATACCGAGCTGGTGCAGGGCGGGATCGAGGGTCAGTTCTCGCCGGAGCGCGCCGCTTCGCCTGTCCACGAAGCACAGCGATGGCGTCATGGCCGGAAGGTTGAGCTTGACGCGAGGCAGATCCGGGTGCGTTGCGACACCTCCATTGGCGACGACAAGGGTCTCGCCGTCGGAGAGGAGCGCGATCTCGTGCGGGCCGATACCGCCGGATGAAAGCTCGCCGACGCGCCGATAGCCGTCATCGCCGTCGTAGATGCCGATCACGCCGCGCACGCCGTTGAAGTCGTTCTCGGTGGCGTAAAGCAGCCGCCCGTCCTGGCTGAACACGCCGTGACCGTAGAAGTGACGCCCGTCGGGCGCCTCAACCCGGTGCGCGATGGCGCCCCGCGCGAGGTCCAGCACGAGCGCGAAGCGGCCCGGGCGCCTTGCGAAATGCACCGCCGTGCGCCCGCAGGGGCGCACGGCGAAGGAATGCCCCCGCCCCGGCAGAGACAGGTCCAGGAGCGAGGAGCCGTCCACGGAGAACCCGCTGACGCGGTACGCTCCGGAGGCGTCGGCGCAGGCGCTCAGATAAAGCGGTGCGCCGCACGCGGCGGTCCCTGCGCGGAACGCAAGGGGCGGGACCGCCGCCCCGGCGAGCAGCCGCAGCACGGCTCGGCGATCAATCGCCATCGAGGGCATTGAAGCCGACGGCGAGACCGAGCGCGGGGCCAAGGCGGTCTCTGACGATCTGTTTCAGCGCCTGCACCTGCCTGGCGAGCGTCTCGACCGGCAGCCGCCGCGCGGGGTCGGCCGCCGCCCGCTCCACGGGACCGTCGATCGACTGCGCCGTGGCGAGCGTGAGCCGGAAGGCCTTTCGCATCAGGCGGTCGAGCCCGGTGTCCGCGACGGCCGCGAGACCGCCGAGGCCGGCACCGCCCTCGCCGAGATAGAGGGCCTGCAGCGCGCCGATCGCGATGACGATGTTGCTTCCCGAGCGGCCGCTCAGGCGGGATTCCGCCAGCATGGGGCGAACCTGCCGCACGCTCTCGCCGATGACCGGTTTCAGGTTCACGTCGTGAATCAGCTGCAGGCTGTCGTAGAGTCCCTGGAAGAGGGCCAGGGTGCCGGCGGCATGGTCCTCGAAGTACGGATTGTCGGGCCCGGGTGCCGCCATCAGGCGGGCGAACGGGGCATCGCCTTCCCGCCAGTCGGCAAGAATCCCTGCCGCCATGGTGCGCATGTTGTCCGCGACGGCGGTGAGCAGTCCGCAGCCCCTGGCGTCCGCGCCGAGGTAGCGGTCGTCGTGGAGAAGAACTTCCGCCGCCAGCAGGCCCTGGACGGCCACGGTGGCTTTGTCAATGCGGGTGAGACGCTCGTCTTCTTCTCCGGCGGCGACGAGTTCGGCGACGGCATCGGCCGTCCTGGCGCGTGCCTGCGGCCAGAAATAGAAACGGTAGCTGCGCATCAGGACATCGGCCGGGCCGAAGCGCAGGTGCCGGACTCCCGTCCATGCGTCCATGGCGTCGTGAAAACCGGCGCGCACCCGTTCGCGGGCAGAATCGCGCTTCCCGGTACAGAGCGCCTTTGCAGCCGCGGCGAATGTTTCCGTCGATGCCGCCAGCTGTTCGTAACGCGGCAACACGTGCTTCTGGACCAGGGCGGTGTTGACGCGGGCGTAGTCCTCCGGTGCGAGCTCTGCGGCATGCGAGGTGGATGCCGCCTGCGCAAAGACCAGACCGATCAGCGCAAGCGGCAGGGACAGGCCGGACATGGAGTGGAGCCCCTTTGTCACAGGGAGTGCATGAAGGCAAGCAGCGCCGCGCGCTCCTCGCGGGTCATGGCGACGACGCGTTCCCTTGCCGCCTCCGCCTCGCCGCCGTGCCAGAGGATGGCTTCGAGGAGGTTGCGTGCGCGCCCGTCGTGCAGAAAGAAGGTGTGCCCGCTCACGGTCTGCGTCAGTCCGATTCCCCAAAGCGGGGCGGTGCGCCACTCGCGGCCCGATGCCTCGCCCTCGGGGCGGCCGTCGGCAAGGCCGTCGCCCATGTCGTGAAGCAGCATGTCGGTGTAGGGCCAGATGAGCTGGAAGGACTGCTCCTCGCCGATCGAGTCCCGCCGGGTCACGAACTTGGGCCGGTGGCAGCCGATGCAGTTTGCCGCGTAGAAGAGCCGTTTGCCCTCGAGCACCTGCGCATCGCTCACGTCGCGCCGTGCGGGCACGCCGAGATTGCGCGTGTAGAAGGTGAGCAGCTCGAACAGCGCGGCGCCGGCCTCGACCGTGTTCTCGTCAGAGACGCCGCCGTGCGGTGCCCTCCGGCACGTTTCCTGCGCGGTGGTGCAATCCCCTTGCGGCCCCGGGTAGAGCGGGGTCGAGATGCCGACATCGCCGCGAAAGGCGGCCGCCGCCTGCTGGGAAACGGTGGGCTGACCGGCTTTCCAGCCGAATCGCCCGAGCATGGGCATGGCGAACTCATCGCTCCACACGATGTTGGCCCGTCCGGAGATACCGTCGCCGTCGAGGTCCTCCGGGTCGGCACCGGCAAGGATGTCGGCCTCGGAAATGGCCTCGAGCAGGCCCATGCCGATGACCGGGGGCGCGACGCGGGGTGAGAGCATGACCTCGGGATGGAGCGGTCCGTGGCCGAGGCCCGAGATACCGTAGGCGGGCACGCGCAGGCTGACCGTCTCTGCGTTCGCCAGCGTGACCGGTGTCTCCTCGTAGGCGATCGTCAACTCGCCCTCTGCCAGGATTCCCTGGACGGAGAAGTTCTGCAGCTGCCCGCCGTAGGTCGGCTCGGGAACGGTGGCCTGGCGGTGCTCGCGCAAGGCCGAGCGCTCCGCCGCCGTCTGCGGTGGAATCGAGAGCCGCAGGATCATCGTTTCGGCGCGTTCGCCGGCGGCCGGCGGATGGCCGCGGCCGTCCTTGAGGTGACAGCGCTGGCAGGCCCGCGCGTTGAACAGAGGGCCGAGCCCGTCGGAGGATTTCGTCGACGCCGGCGCCGAGATCCAGACCTTCCTGAAGATTCCGTTGCCGACCCGGAAGTCCCGTTCCCGCTTGAAGGGCATGTTGGCGGAGGGATGCGAGAACGCGTCCCGGTTCAGCCGCTTGAACACCGTCGCCGCGCCTGCGGGGCGCAGTTCGTACGGCTCGGGCCTGGTAAAGTCCCCGGTGGGCCGGGTCGCCGCTGCAATGCGCGCCTGCTCCTCCACCGGTTCCGCCGCCGTCAGGGCGAACGAGCCGGCGATGGCGGCCGCCAGAGCCGCCGCGAGGCCCATCCCGATCGGACGAGGGTTCTGCGGCCGGTTGCGGCCCTGTAGCGATGGTTCCAATGCAGACCCTTCAAAAAAGTCGTTGACGTCGACTCGGAATGCTAATCATTATCATTTGCAGAATGAGTCCATGTCAACACAACCGTCCCCGGGAAGATGACGGCATGCCCAGGATCCCTTTCCTGGCTGATCGATCGGCTGCGCCGGGCGTGGCCCGGGCGGCTCCCGGGATCCTGAAGACCCAAGGAGACCAACGATGAAAGCAATCATGGCCGCGATGGTGCTCGCGACACTGCCGGTGTCCGCCCTTGCCACGACCTCGGAGCGCGACGTGCTTTCGCACTACGCCGACCTCGCCCACGCGATCTACGAGGATTCCCTGATCGCCGCGCGCGATCTTCAGGGCGCGGTGAACGACTTCCTCGCGAACCCGACCGAGGAAAGCCTCGCGGCGGCGCGGCAATCCTGGGTGGCGTCGCGCGTCCCCTACCAGCAGAGCGAAGTGTACCGTTTCGGCAACGCTGTCGTTGACGACTGGGAGGGCAAGGTGAACGCCTGGCCCCTCGACGAGGGTCTCATCGACTACGTCGCGGCGAGCTACGGCACGGAGTCGGAAGAGAACCCGGGCTATCGCGCCAACCTCATCGCCAACCCGAGCTTCACCTTTTCGGGCGAGACCGTCGACGCGAGCGTGATCACCAAGGATCTGCTGGCCGACACTCTGCACGAACTCGGCGGCGTGGAGGCCAACGTGGCGACCGGCTACCACGCCATCGAGTTTCTCCTCTGGGGCCAGGACCTGAACGGCACCGGCCCCGGCGCGGGTACGCGGCCGGCCAGCGATTTCGACCAGGACAACTGCTCTCGGGGCAACTGCGACCGCCGCGCCGCCTATCTGCGGACGGCCACCGAACTGCTGATCGACGATCTGGCATGGATGACGGCCCGGTGGGCACCCGGCGGTGAGGCCCGCGAAGGGCTGGTCGGCGGCGATGCGGCACGGGGGCTTGCCACCATCCTCACCGGCATGGGGAGTCTCTCCTACGGCGAGCTCGCCGGAGAGCGCATGCAACTCGGGCTGCTGCTGCACGATCCGGAAGAGGAGCACGATTGCTTCAGCGACAACACCCACGCCTCGCACTACTACGACGCACTCGGCATCCGGAACATCTATCTGGGCGCGTACGAGCGCATCGACGGCTCGCTGACACAGGGCCCGAGCGTCTCGGACCTGGTCGCCGCGGTCTCGCCCGAGACGGACGCGGCGCTGCGTGAGCATCTCGACGCCACCATGGCGGCGATGGGAGCGGTCGTGAGGGCGGCCGAGGCCGGCGAAGCCTACGATCAGCAGATCGGCGAGGGCAACACAGCCGGCAACGCGCGCGTGCAGGCGGCAATCGACGCGCTGGCGGCACAGACGGGCGCGATCGACGGCGCGGTCGTGGCGCTCAGCCTCGCCGCGATCGACTTCGAGGGTTCCGACAGCCTCGACAATCCCGAGGCGGTCTTCGAGTAGTCGCCTGCGGCATCGGACAATCCGGTCGCACGGCGACGGACAGGACGGCCATGTGCGAGCAGTGTGCCCCGGCGAACTCTGCGCCGGCGGGCGGGCGCCGCAAGCTGTGGGAGGTCGGGCCGAACCTGCATTGCAGCATCCTCGGCACCTGTCTGAGCTACGCCGATCTGCTCAGGACAGGCCGCAGGGCCGGGTACGTTTCCCTGGAGGAGGCCAGCGAGTACGAGGTCCACAAGTACTTCGTGCGCTGTGCGCAGGAGCCGGAACGGCTTGCACGGTTGATGCAGAAGATGCTCGACGCCAAGTACCGCACCGCCATCCACGCCAGCCAGAGCGCCCGATGCAGGGTGTCCCTGGAGGCGTTCTGGTCGGACGCGCTCGCCCGGGGTGACATCCCGGGGCCCTACTGGGCGCTGGCGACGCATCCCCTGGTCACCGACGGGTTGCTGTACCGGGCCTTCGGCGAGGTACACATGCTCTCGCATCTGACGGGTGCCGCCAATCGAGCGGATGCGAAGCGGCTCGCGGAACTGGAGGCTGCGCTCACCGCGACCAAGAAGAGCCTGGCGTCCCGGGCGGCCGAGTATCGGCGGGCGGCGGAGCGGCACGCCCGCGTGGAGCGCCGGCTCCGTGCGGCCGAAACGGCCAATGCGGCTCTTGCCGCCACCGAAACCCGGCTCCGCGATCTCCAGAGCGGCGCGACATTCCGCTCCCTCGAGCGTGCGAACGCTGCGCTGGAGGCGGACCTCAAGGACGCGCGGCAGAGCGGCGACAGGGCGCGGCACCGTTGCGACAGCCTGGAGCGGGAGCTGTCGGAACTTCGCCAGGCATACGGGGATGCGATCACCGACGTCGAGGTGTTCCGCAGCGAGTGTTCGGCCCTGGAGACCCTGCTGAAGGCCGATGTCGATGGCGGCGCCACACATCCGCCGGAGGGGGTTCCCGCCATCGACCTGCGAGGACGCCGCATCGCCTACATCGGCGGCAGGGCCGGCGCCGTCGGTCACTTCCGCGCGGTGGTCGAGAGCCTGAACGGACGGTTCAGTCACCACGACGGCGGTAACGACAACATCGGACGGCTCGGCGGTATCCTGAGCCAGGCGGACGTGGTGCTCTGCCCCGTCGACTGCGTCAGCCACGGCGCCTGTCTGAAGGCCAAGGCGCTCTGCAAGCAGACCGCAAAACCCTTCGTGCCCCTGCGCACTGCCGGCTTGTCGTCGCTGGTGCGGGGTCTCCACCAGGCCGCGGCGGATGACGGCAAGGTGACTGTCCTGGCCGACGGGCATCGTCACGCGAACCGTTGAATCCGGCGAGCCATCCGTGAAAGGCGCCGCGTGGAGTCAGTGGGCCGCAATCCTGGTGCAGCGGATGCCTGCGAAGCGCTTGCGGAACTGGCCGTGGTCCCTGGGATCCAGGGCGACCTTGAGCATGATGTCCCCCGTGCGATCGAGTCTTTCGATGATCTCTCCGTGTCTGTAGAGGAAACCGAGCGCGGCGCCGTCGCTGACCGGAACGCCGACCTCGAAGACCGGCCGCGCGCCGCCGACCTTCAGGGCAATGAGCTCGATGAGCGAGCCGGTTCCCTCCCCCGTCGCGGCCGAGACCGCCGCCGCGCTGCCGCTGCGGGCCACGGCCGCGCGGATTCTCGCCGCGGCGTCGCCGTCGAGACGGTCCATCTTGTTGAAGACGGTCAGCATCCTCGAGGCGCGGTCGTCTTCATCGATGCCCAGCTCGCCGAGCACGGCCATCACGTCGTCGGCCTGGACGCCGCCGTCGGGATGACTGGCATCGCGCACATGGAGGATCACCGAGGCCTCGGTGACCTCCTCGAGGGTGGCTCTGAAGGCGGCGACCAGCGTGCTCGGAAGGTTGGAAACGAATCCGACCGTGTCGGCGAGGATGGCGCGCCGGGCGGACCCCAGGTCGAGGGCCCGCATCGTGGGATCGAGGGTGGCAAAGACGCGGTCGTCGGCAAACACGCGGGCCCCCGTCAGCCTGTTGAACAGCGTCGACTTGCCGGCGTTGGTGTATCCGACCAGGGCGATGATCGGCCAGGGGACCTTCTTCCGCGCGTGGCGGTGCTGTCCCCGCATGGAGGCGATGCCGTCGAGATCGCGGCGCAGCCTGGCGATGCGCTCCCCGATCAGGCGGCGGTCGATCTCGAGCTGGGATTCGCCGGGCCCCCCGACGAATCCCAGGCCGCCGCGCTGGCGTTCGAGATGCGTCCAGCTGCGCACGAGCCGGCTTCTCTGGTAGACCAGGGCCGCCATCTCGACCTGCAGGACGCCTTCCCTCGTGGCCGCCCGGGCGCCGAAGATGTCGAGGATCAGCCCGGTCCGGTCGATGACCTTGGCTTCAAGCCGGCGCTCGAGATTGCGCTGCTGGACCGGTGAGAGGGCCGTGTCGACGTAGACGAGGTCGATCGCCGATGCGTGCACCTCGTCGTGGAGCTCGTCGACCTGGCCGGGGCCCAGGAACGTCGAGGGGCGCGGCTGTCTGACGGGAAGGATGCATGCGCCCCGAACCTGGAGATCGATCGCCCTGGCCAGGCTCACGGCCTCGGCAAGAGCGCTGTCGTCGTCGCGGGCTCCCTCCTGGCGCCCGCGGCGCGACGGGTAGACGACCAGGGTTTGCGTGGACGACGCCGCCGGCGGCGGGGTTTCAGTCATCCGGATCCTGGTCCGGTTCGTCGATCTCGTGCAGCTGCAGCGGCCTTTCGGGCATGACCGTCGAAACCGCATGCTTGTAGACCAGCTGGGAAAGGCCGTTGCGGCGCAGCAGGAGGCAGAAGCTGTCGAACCAGGTGATGGTCCCCTGGAGCTTTACGCCGCTCACCAGGTAGACGGTCACCTGCACCTTCGACTTGCGGACGGTGTTGAGGAAGATTTCCTGCAGGCCAGGTTGTCGTTCTTTCGGCATGGCAGGCGGTTCCGGAGATGCTTGACGTCAGGCTGATCCTGATAGGAGGAACAGACTACACGGGATCGACCATCATGAAACCCCGGCGACAAAGTCGAGATAGGCCTGCAGCAATCGGGTGGTCGTGCGCCCGGGGTGGCCGTTGCCGACGACGCTGCCGTCGATCCGGGCGACCGGCTTGACGAAGGAGAGCGTGCTGGTGAGGAAGGCCTCCCGGGCGTGCCTCGCCTCCTCCACGCTGAACGGCCTTTCGACGACCTCGACGGAAAGCTCCCGGGCCAGTCGCATCACCCGTTCCCGGGTGACGCCCCTGAGGATTCCCGAGTCCGCCGGACGGGTCACCAGGCGCCCGGCGCTGTCGACAATCCACGCGTTGGAGGCACTGCATTCGGTGACATGGCCGTCGTCGTCGACGAGCCATGCTTCGTAGGCTCCCTCGCGGCTCGCCTTCGTGCGCGCCAGGACGTTGGGCAGCAGGGAAACGCTCTTGATGTCGACCCTTTCCCACCTCGTGTCGCGAAGGGTGACGACGTCGACGCCGGCCACGGAGTCGGCGTCCGTCGGCAGGGCATGCCGGCGCGCCGTCGATATCACGTTCGGCGTGAGGGCGCCCTCGGTCCAGACATGATTGCGCGGCGCCGTGCCGCGGTTGACCTGGAGATAGGCGATGCCGTCCGCCACCCTGTTGAGGCGGATCGTCCGCTTCAGAACGTGGCCAAGGGCGCGCCGCGTCATGGGACGGGGTATCGAGAGTTCGTCCAGGGACCGTTCGAGCCGCCGGAGATGGTCGTCGAGATCGATCATGAGGCCGCGGACCACGAGGATGACCTCGTAGACGCCGTCGGCGAAGGTGTGGGCGCGGTCATCGATGTGGACGTGCGCCTTGCCGTGCGGCAGGTAGCGGCCGTTGACATAGGCGATTCGGGACATTGCAGAAGGTCTCCGTCGTCGGGTGCTAGAAGAACTCGATACCCACCTGGAAGAGCCTTTCCACCTTCTTCACGAGGTTGGTGCTGGTGAACAGGACGACCCGGTCCTTCTCCTCGATGCGCGTGTCGCCGTCGGGAATGATGACCCTGTCGCCGCGAACGACGGCGCCGATCAGGATTCCCTTCGGCAGGTGGATGTCGCGAATCCGGCTCCTCGTGATGATCGCGGTCTCCAGCGCTTCGGCCTCGATGAACTCGCCGTTGCCTTCGCGGATGCTGTGGACGCTGCGGATCGGCCCGTGACGAACGTGCTGGAGGATGGTCGAGACCGTCGATCCCCGGGGATTGACGATGGCGTCCACGCCCAGCTGTCCGACAAGGGGATCGTAGTTTTCCGAATTGACGAGGGTGATGGCCCAGCCGGCGCCGAGACGCTTGGCCAGCAGGGAGGAGAGGATGTTCACCTCGTCGTCGTTGGAAACCGCGACGACCGTCGCGGTTTCTCCGACTCCCGCCTCTTCCAGGATCGCCCGGTCGAGGGCGTCTCCCCCCAGAACCATGCATCCGGGGAGCTGTTCGGCGACTTCCTGGGAGCGGCGTTCGTCGACCTCGATCACCGTGCAGCGCACGCCGGGATGCTGCCGCGTCATCTCCCGGGCGATGTAGAGGCCTATGTTCCCTCCCCCCAGGATGATGACCCTGTGCGCCTCCGGTTCCTCGTGGCCGAAGACCGACATCGCACGCTGTGTATGGTCCGTCGAGGTGATGAAATAGACTTCGTCGCCCGCGCGCATCTCGGTCGTCCCGGTCGGGATGATCAGCTCGTCGTCCCGGACGATGACGACGACGAAGACGTCGAGATTGGGAAACAGCTCGCTGAGCTCCGCAAGCGGCGTGTCCAGCACGGGACAGTCGGCAAGGCAGCGCACGGAGATGGCGCGCACGCGGTCGCCGGCCATGGGGACGACATCCAGCGCGCCCGGCACCTCCAGCCGCCTGATGATGGCGCGCCCCACCTCGACCTCCGGGGAAATGATGACATTGATCGGCATGTGGTCGGGGCTGAACAGAGTGCTCCAGGACGGATCGAGATAGGACTGGTGCCGGACCCGCGCGATCCTGGTGGGGATCTTGAAAATGGAGTGGGCAATCTGGCAGGCGATCATGTTGACCTCGTCGGCGTAGGTCACCGCGATCAGCATGTCGGTGTCCCGGGCGCCCGCCTGCTGCAGGACCGGCGGGTGCGACGCGAAACCCACCAGACCCTTGACGTCGATGGTGTCGGTGACCCTGTGGATCCGGGATGGATCGACGTCGACGACGGTGACGTCGTTGGCCTCGCTCGCCAGGCGTCTGGCGATGTTGTAGCCGACCTGGCCGGCTCCGCAGACGATGACGCGCATGACCGTACCATCCCCTCCCGCGCTCAGGAACCTGTGTCCCGCTCGGCGACGCCGATGTCGAGGGAGCGCAGTTTCCGGTGCAGCGCGGAGCGCTCCATGCCGACCTCCCTGGCAACCCTCGTGACATTGTTGCCGAACCGCGCAAGCTGGGCATCGAGGTAGGCTCGCTCGAAGGCTTCCCGGGCCTCGCGAAGCGGGAGCGACATGACGTCGTCGCCGGCTTCCGTGAACTTGCCCGCCGAACTCGTCAGATTCACCTCGGCGGGCAGCATGGCCGCCGTGATCGTGTCGTCCTCGTTGTCCGGCGCCATGATCAGCAGCGATTCGATGACGTTGCGAAGCTGGCGGACGTTGCCGGGCCAGGCCGCCGTCAGGAGGGTCGCCTCGGCATCGCGCGTCAGCGTGCGGCGGCCCAGTCCCTGACGGAGAACGGCGCCTTCGATGAAGTGCCGCGAGAGCGGCACGATGTCGCCGCGCCGCTCGGAGAGCGGCGGCACCCGGATCGACACGACATTGAGGCGATAGAAGAGATCCTCGCGGAAGCGCCCGTTGTCGATGGCCCTGCCGATATCGCTGCTGGCCGACGCAAGAACCCTGACGTCGGCCCTCATGGAGGTCTCCCCCCCCTTCCTCTGGAAGACCTTGTGCTGGAGGGCGTGCAGGATCTTGGCCTGGGTCTCCAGAGGCATGTCGGGAACGTTGTCGAGCAGCAGCGTGCCCCGGTGGGCGCGCTCGAACATGCCCGCCGTGATGCGGGGAGCGCCGGCGCCGCTGTTTCTCTCGCTGCCGAACAGCGCCTCCTCCACGCCGTCGGGTTCCATGGTGGCCGCGTTGACGGTGACGAACGGTCCGGAAGCGCGCGGCGAGTGATGATGGATATGGCGTGCGACGAGCTCCTTGCCCGAACCCGCCGGACCGGTAATCAGGACCCGGCTTTCAGTCCTTGCCACACGCTCGATGGCATCGCGCAGCTGGACCGCCGCGGGAGAACTGCCGACGAGGTCGTCGCGAAAGCGCACGGCCTGCCGCAGCTCCTCGTTTTCCCGGCGAAGCCTCGCATCGTCGAGCGCCCGTCGGACGGCGAGAAGCAGCTTGTCCTTCTTCATCGGCTTTTCGATGAAGTCGTAGGCCCCGATCCTGGTGCAGCGCACGGCCGTCTCGATGGTGCCGTGGCCGCTCATCATTAGAACCGGTACGAAGGGAAAATGCGCGGCGTAGTGCTGCAGGAGGTCGACACCGTCGCGGCGGCTTCCCTGAAACCAGATGTCGAGGATCAGCAGGGACGGCAGCTGCTCGGCCATGGCGGCGTCCGCGGCCTCCGGGTCGGAGGCGCCGCGGACCCGGTATCCCTCTCCCTCGAGGACAAGGGACATGGTCCGCCGGATGTCGTCTTCGTCGTCGACGATGAGAATGTCGTGCATCATGGCTGCGGTTCGCCCTGCTCGCGACCGTCCCGGGCACGCGGCAGCGAGATCACGACCGAGGCCCCTCCCCCCGGCGCATCCCCGAGGACGAGCTTTCCGCCGTGCTCGCGGACCGCGGCCTCGACATTCGCCAGCCCCAGCCCCCAGCCCCCGGACTTGTGGAGACTCACATGGGGCTCAAGGAGATTTTCCGGGGTCGAACCGGGAGGAAAGCCAGGCCCGTTGTCGTCGACGCGAATCACGCATGATCCGTCGCCGGCCGTGACCGCCACCTCCACGGCGGGCTCGGCGCCCGGGCCGTCATCCGCCGCCTCCAGCGCTTCGACCGCATTCCTGACGATGTTGAGGATGGCGCCGCCGACCACGTAGGCATCGCACTCCAGCACCACCGGTTCTGCGGGGTAGGTGCACCTGAAGGCAATGGCGGGATGGGAGATTTCCATCAGCCTGACTACCCTGCTGACCAGCACCGTCGCATCGTTGCGGGTCATGATGGGCGTCGGACTCCTGCCCGACCTGTAGAACGCCTCGACGATGTGCGTGATGCGCGTCACCTGGCCCTCGATCAGATCCGTCAACTCGCGGAACCTGCCTCTGGCGCCGGCGTTCTCGGGAGGGAAGTTGTCCCTGAGGTACTCCGTGGCCATCTGCAGGGGCGTGAGGGGTCCCTTGATCTCGTGGGCCACGCCCAGCGCCATGTCGCTCCACGCCGCCCGTCGCTGGGCGACCGCCAGCAGGGTGACGTCGTCGATGGTCACCACGTATCCGGACCGTGCCCCGCCGGCTGCCGAGCCGCCGGGCACGCGGGCAATGCGCACGAACAGGCGCCGCTTGCCTGCGCCGCTGCCGAGGGTGATGCTGCCGGATGCCTCGAACCCGGCCTGCGCCTTGTCGAGGAGATCCGTGATTTCCGGCATCCTGTCGACGAGCTTCGTCTCGCTGAGCTCCTCCCTCGAGGCGCCGAACAGGGCGTAGACCCGCTGGTTGGCCAGCCTGACGATGCCCTGATCGTCGAGCTCAAGCACTCCCGCACTCACATGGTGGAGGATCGTTGCAATGAAATTTCTGTCGTCTTCGAGGCTTGCCGTGGTTTTCTCGATTTTCTCCGCCATGGCATTGAAGGCCTGGCCGAGGATGTGGAACTCATCGCTGCGCTCCTTGTGGGGGACGCGGACCGAGTACTGTCCGGCGCGAAACTCATCGACGACCGAGGCGAGCGTCGAGATGGACTGGATCAGGCCGGAGGCAAGCTGCAGGGCGAACCAGACGGCCACGAACAGCAGGAGAAGGGCGGCGACGACGTAGAACAGGGTGAAGGTGACCTGGAGCCTGGTACGGTTGCTCTCGAGGATCATGTAGGTGCCGGACGCATCGCTGACCTGGCTGATCGCGTCGCTGAGACGGGATTCGGTGTGATGGCCTGCGAGCAGCCAGGCCTGTTTCGGTTTCACGGCAACGAGAATGCCCAGCCACCCGCCGGTCCCGTTGTCGACGCGCACGACATTGCCGCTGTCGGCACGCGCCTTCTGGTCATCGGACAGGCTGGTGAGACCGAGGCTGAAACTCAACGGTCCCTGCAGGACGACCCGGCCGTTCTGGTCCTGGACGGCCCACTCGGCGAGACCCAGCTCGATGGCTCTCGTCGTCAGCACCTCCTCGATGGTCCGGCGGTCGGCCGGTGCTCTTTCCGTTTCCCGCACGGCGCGCGCCAGTTCGAGCGCACTGCGGGCGACATTGTAGGCCTGCTGGTTGTGGTAGGCGTCGGCCACCGTCCGGGAATCCCGGATGACCGTCTGCACCGTGTCGCTGAACCAGGCGCCGATGCCCATGTTGAAGAACACCGCCGACGACACCGCAATCAGGACCGCCGGAACGGCGGCCGCCAGGGAAAACGCCCCGACCAGCTTGCCCCCGAGTCTTGATCCCCTGATGCCGCCCCGCCTCCTCGACCACAGCCTGGTCAGCTGGCGGATGACGAGGAACCCCAGACCCAGCAGGAGGGCCAGGTCGATGTTCAGCAGAACGATGAGATCGTTGTGGCCGGGACCGAACGGCTCGTCGAGCGCGCCGTAGGTGGCAAATCCCGCCGCCACCGCGGCGACAGCCAGGGCCGTTGTCACCATCCGCCCGCGCGACAGGCGGCCGTTGGGCTTTCGGAACCAGCCGGGCAACCGCCTGATCGACAGGGCCGGGACAATGGCTCCCATCCGGGACGGGACGGCCTTTCCGGTTGAATCGACGCTCATGGAACTGCGGCGCGTCTCCCTTCGTTAGCGCCGGCCATGATACATCCCGGCCCGGAAACTTGCAGCCGGTGGCGGACCCGGGCGCAGGGACCCGCTGTGACGGCGGCGGACAAGGTCCCGTCAGCCGATAAGGACGTCGGTCACGAACTTGACGCCGGGCCAGGCGAGCGTGACCAGCAGGTAGCCGACGAGGACCAGCCGAGCGGAACGCCGCCCCCGCGTTCCCCGGACGCGATGCGCCAGCAGCAGCGAGGCAATGACCGCGAAGGCTGCAAGGGTGAAGACGGTCTTGTGATCGAGAACGAAGAAGCTGCCTTCGAGGCTGCGGGTGAGGACGACGCCCGTGGCGATGCCGGCTGCAAGAATGACGGCGCCGGCGCCCAGCAACCGGTGCTCCAGGCGCTCGCAGTCGGCGAGCGAGGGCAGCGACGAGGCCAGCCTGCTGGCGTGGCGTCGTCTGAGGGCGCGTTCCTGGATCATGACGGCAAGGCTGGTTGCGGCGGCCAGCGTCAGCACGACATAGGTGGCCACGGTCAGGGTGATGTGCGCGAGAATCCACCCCGTCGCCGCAGCCTGGGGCAGCCGGCCTGCCGGTTCGGCCTGGTTCCAGGCCAGGGCCACGACGGACAGCGTCAGCAGCCAGGGGCCGAGAATGGCGCCAAGCCGCCAGAACTCAGGGACCACCAGGCTGAGGATGACGAACAGCACCAGCGACGATGCCACGACGAGCCAGAGTGCGGGCGCAAATCCGGTGCTCCAGGAGGTGGCGAACTGGACGGCGGTCCATACCGTCGCTGCGAGGGCCGCGAGGCCGAAGGAAAGCCAGAAACGCGCGTCCCTGCGCCAGGAGGCGGTGAAGGGGAGCAGGCCTGCCGGGACCAGGAGAAAGGGTATCAGGTGATGCCACAATGTCATGGATTCATCCTCGTCAATTCCCGCTTCCCGGTAAAGCCGCATCGGCTTCCGGGAGGATGGTGAACGCGATAGGGTGGCGGCGAAAGGGCGTCAGGATGAAGACCATCGCGGCCGTGGTCGTCGCCGCCGGCGGGGGCCGGCGCGCCGGCGGACCCGTTCCCAAGCAGTACAGGCTCTTCCGGGGGCGGCCGCTGATACGCTGGTCGCTGGCCTGCTTCTCCGCGTGCGAGCGGATCGCTCCCGTGGTGGCCGTCATCGATCCCCGGCACCGGGAGCTCTATGACCAGGCCGTGGCCGGTCTCGGCCTGCCGGAACCCGTCGACGGCGGCGCGACGCGCCAGGCATCCGTGTTTCTCGGGCTGCAGGCCCTGGCACGGCGCCGTCCGGCTGCGGTCCTGATCCACGACGCTGCTCGCCCGTTCGTCAGCGCACGCCTCGTCGGCGAGCTGATCCAGGTCCTCGAGGGCGGTGCCTGCGGCGTCATACCCGTCGTTCCCGTGACGGATACGGTCAAGACCGTCGAAGGCTCCCTCGTGACGGGAACCGTCGACAGGGAGCGCCTGGCCCGCGCCCAGACGCCCCAGGCGTTCGCCTACCGGCCCATCCTCCGGGCCCACGAGGCGGCGCAGGGTGAGGAACTGACCGATGACGCGGCCGTCGCCGAAGCGCAGGGCATGGCTGTCCGGACGATCGACGGCGATGTCGGCAACATCAAGGTCACGCGCGAGGAGGACTTCGTCATGACCCGGAGCACGGAGACTGCGGCGGGCTCGGGATTCGACGCCCACGCATTCGTCGACGGCGACCATGTCATGCTCTGCGGCGTGCGCATCGAGCACGACAGGACGCTCGAGGGCGACAGCGACGGGGATGTCGGACTGCACGCGCTCGTCGACGCCATCTTCGGCGCGCTCGGCGAGGGCGACCTGGGGCGCCACTTTCCCGTGGGCGACAGCAGATGGCGGGGACGCCCTTCGAGCGACCTCGTGGCGGTGGCCTGTGCCGCCATGGCGGGTCACGGGGCGGCCATGCTTCACGCCGACATCACGCTGATATGCCAGAAACCGCGGCTGGCGCCGCACCAGCCGGAGATGACGGCAAGGGTCGCGGATCTTCTCGGCGCCGATGTCCGGCGCGTCAACGTCAAGGTGACATCCACCGACGGGCTCGGCTTTACCGGCCGCGGGGAAGGAATCGCGGCCACGGCCACGGTCACGATCGAGCGGCCCCGTCGCTGACATGAGCGGCAGCCTCGACATGCGCGGAGCCTCGGCGTGGGTGGCGACGCTCTTCGGTATCGGCCTGCTGCGCCCGGCTCCCGGGACATGGGCGTCGCTGGCGGCGATGCCGCCCGGCATCCTCGTCATGTGGCATGCCGGACCGTGGGGCGTGCTCGTGGCCGCGCTGGTCGTGCTGGCCGCGGGCCTCCTCGCCACGACAGGCGTGCTCGCCCGCCTGCCCCCCGGCGCCGACAGGGACCATGGCTCCATCGTCATCGACGAGGCATGCGGGCAGCTGATCGCCCTCATTCCGGCGATGATGTCGCCCGTTCTCTGGCTGCTTGCCTTCGTCCTCTTCCGGCTCTTCGACATCTGGAAACCCGGACCTGTGAGAATGCTCGAGCGCCTCGGCGGGCCCTGCGGCGTCATGCTCGACGACGTGGCCGCCGGCGCCTGTGCCGGCGCCTGTGTCTGGGCGGCCGCGCTCCTGGGAGCGGCCGGTGTTTGACGACGGAATCCTCGCCTGCGCCGGGCGGTTGATCGAGGCCTGCCGCCAGCGCTCGAAGAGGCTGATCACGGCGGAATCCTGCACCGGCGGACTCGTGGCGGCGGCGGTCACCGCCGTTCCCGGTTCTTCCGCGGTCTTCGATCGCGGCTATCTCGTCTATTCGTACGAAGCCAAGACGGCGATGCTCGGCGTGGCGCCCGCTCTCATCGCCGAGCATGGCGCCGTCAGCGAGGAGGTCGCACGCGCCATGGCGGCGGGAATCGGCGCACGCCATCCGTCCTGCCTCGGTGTCGCCGTGACCGGCGTGGCGGGCCCCGGAAGCGACAGCCAGGCCAAGCCGGCGGGTCTCGTGCACTTCGCCGCGGTCTGTGACGGCGGGATCGTGACGGCGGTCAGGCGCTACGGCGATGTCGGCCGGCCGGCGGTCAGACTGGCCTCGGTGGGCGATGCGCTGGCGCTCGCCGAGACATGCCTCGCGCCGGAGCCGTAGAGTTCGCGGGCGCGGGATTCGAACGAGGTCATCAGGCGGCGGACCGCCTCGTGGTAGAGAACGCCGAGGGTTCTCTCGAGAACGCGTGAGCGGAACTCGAACGAGATGTCGAACTCGACGCGGCATCCGCCGTCCTCGAGGGGAACGAAACGCCAGCGGCTCTGCATCGACCGGAAGGGGCCTGTCCTGCAGGCGGCATGGATCTCGCGCCCCGGAACCACCGTGACCTCGGACACGTAGCGCTCCCGGATGAGGCGGAAACCGATGACGAGGTCGGCCCAGAAGACGTCGCCCTCCCTCCTGAGGATTCGCGCCGCCGCGCACCAGGGCAGGAACTCGGGGTAGCGCTCGACATCGGCGACGAGGTCGCACAGGTCGGCGGCGTTCCACGGCACCTGCCGCCGTTCCCGGTGGCGGACCATCAGTGCCCGGAGGCCAGGCGCCGCGCCTGCATCTCCCTGAAGTCGCGGTCGGCGTGGTGCGACGACCGCGTGAGCGGGCTGGCGCTCACCATCAGGAAGCCCCTGGAGCGTGCCACCGCCGCCAGCTCCTCGAACTCCCGCGGGGTCCAGAAGCGGTCGACCGCGTGATGCCGCAGTGTCGGTTGCAGGTACTGCCCCACCGTCAGGAAATCGACATCGGCCTGGCGCATGTCGTCCATGACCTGGAGCACCTCCTCCCTGGTCTCGCCGAGGCCGACCATCAATCCCGACTTGGTGAAGATGCCGGGGTCGAGAGTCCTGACCCGCCACAGCAGGTTGAGCGAGGCAAAGTAGCGCGAACCGGGACGGACCTCCCGGTAGAGCCGCGGCACGGTTTCGAGGTTGTGGTTGAAGACGTCGGGGCGCGCTTCGACGATCCTTTCGACCGCGCCCGCCTTGCGCAGGAAATCCGGGGTCAGGATCTCGATGGAGGTCTGCGGCGAGGCCTCGCGCAGGTGCTCGATGCAGGCGACGAACTGACCCGCGCCGCCGTCGGCGAGATCGTCCCTGTCGACGGACGTGATGACCACGTGGCTGAGGCCCAGCTCGCTGACCGCCGCCGCCAGGCGCCGCGGCTCGTCCCTGTCGACGGCTCCGGGCTTTCCCGTCGTGACATTGCAGAAGGTGCACCCGCGCGTGCAGACATCGCCCAGAATCATGACGGTGACGTGTTTCTGCGACCAGCATTCCCCGATGTTCGGGCACGCCGCCTCCTCGCACACCGTTGCCAGCCCCGCCTTGCGGACGAGCCTGCGGGTCGCGTGGTACTCCGCGGAACCTGGCGCCCTCGCCCTGATCCAGGGCGGCTTGCGCAACGGCGCGGCCGGTTCGCGCCACGCCTTCTCGGGATGCCTGGGACGTGCGGTATCGATGACGGAGACGCGGGTCACGACGGCCTCAGACGTGAATGGCGCGGCCATAGGCCGCAAGCACGGACTCGCCCATCATCTCGGAGAGTGTCGGGTGGGGAAAGACCGTCTGCATGAGTTCCGCCTCGGTGGTTTCGAGCGCGCGGGCGACGGCGAATCCGTGGATCAGCTCCGTGACCTCGGCGCCGATCATGTGGGCGCCGAGAAGCTCGCCGGTTCCGGCGTCGAACACCGTCTTCACCATTCCCTGATCATCTCCCATGGCGATGGCCTTGCCGTTGCCGAGGAAGGGGAAGCGGCCGACGCGGACCTCGTGGCCGGCGTCGCGGGCCGCGGCTTCCGAATGGCCGATACTGGCGATCTGCGGATGGCAGTAGGTGCAGGCCGCAATGGAGTTGCGGTCGAGCGGTTCGACGTGATCGAGGCCGGCGATCCTCTCGACGGCGACGATGCCCTCGTGGCTGGCCTTGTGGGCAAGGCACGGCGGACCGGCGAGGTCGCCGATCGCCGAGATGCCGGCCTCGCCGGTCTCGAGCCAGCGGTTGACCTCGACATGGCCGTCGGCAACGGCGACGCCCGTGCCGTCGAGCCCGAGGTTTTCCGTGTTGCCCACGACGCCGACGGCAAGGATGACGCGGTCTGCGGACAGGACCGGGCCATCGCCGACGGTGACGCCGGTGGCGGAACCGGCGGCCTCGATGCGCGTCACGCGCGTTCCCGGACACAGGGTCATGCCCTGGCGCTCGAAGGAGCGGTGGGCCATGGCGGAGATCTCCTCGTCCTCGGCGGGGAGAATGCGCTCGGCCACCTCGATCACGGTGACCTCCGCGCCCATGTCGCGGTAGAAACTGGCGAACTCGACGCCGATGGCGCCGGACCCGATGACGATCACCGAACGGGGAACGGCGTCGGGGACCATGGCCTCCCGGTAGCTCCAGACGTCCGTGCCGTCGGCGACGACACCCGGCAACTCGCGGGCGCGGGCGCCGGTGGCCAGGATGATGTGCGCCGCCTCGAGCGTGGCGTCGCCGGCGCGGACCCGGCCGGGACCGTCGAGGCGTCCCTCGCTCTCGACGACCGTCACCCTGTTCTTCGACAACAGGTGCCGGATGCCCCCGGAGAGCCGCTCGGCGGCCGCGCGGCTTCGCCCGACGACCGCCGCCGCGTTCACGCCGACCGCTGCGACCTCGAGTCCGAAATCCCCGGCATGGCGGGCCAGCCGCATCACTTCCGCGGTGCGCAGCAGCGCCTTCGTGGGGATGCAACCCCAGTTGAGGCATATTCCGCCGAGGTGCTCGCGTTCGACGAGCGCCACGGACATGCCGAGCTGCGCTGCGCGGATGGCCGCGACGTACCCTCCCGGTCCTCCGCCCAGGACGACAAGATCGTGTCGTGACAGGGACATAAGCGGCACTCCTAGATCAGCAGTGAAAGCGGCGACTCGATGTAGGTGCGGAATGCGCCGAGCAGTTTCGCGCCGACCGCGCCATCGATCACCCGGTGATCGGCCGACAGCGTGCAGCTCATCAGGGTTGCAACCGCCAGGGCTCCGTCCCGTGCAACGGGCCGGGGATAACCGGCGCCGACGGCCAGGATCCCCGCCTGCGGCGGGTTGATCACGGCATCGAACTCCCTGATGCCGTACATGCCGAGGTTCGAGAGGCTGAAGCTGCCGCCGCGGTACTCCTCCGGCGCCAGCCTGCCCTGCCTCGCCCGCTCCGCGAGATCGCGCATCTCGAGCGAGACCGCGGCCAGACCGCGCGAGGCGGCATCGCGGATGACCGGGGTCACGAGGCCGCCGTCGACGGCCACGGCGACGGCAAGATCGACCGATGCGTAGCGGTGGATGACGTCGCCGGCCCACTTCGCGTTGGCGTCCGGCACGTCGCGCAGGGCAAGGGCGAGGGCCCGGATGACGAAGTCGTTGACGGAGATCCTGTGGCCGCCGTTGTTGAGGTCGCGGCGCGCATCGAGCAGCCGGTCGATCTCGCAGTCCAGCGACAGGTAGAAATGGGGAATGGTCCGCTTGGCTTCCTGAAGCCGTTCGGCGATGACCCGGCGCATGCCGGTGATCCGCACCTCCTCGAACGCGGCGCCGGAAACCGGCGGCGCCGGTGCGCGCTCGAGGGCCGCCTCGATGTCGCGCCTGATGATGCGTCCGCCGGGGCCGCTGCCCGCGATGTCCTCGAGAGACAGTCCCGCCTGCCGCGCCATGCTGCGTGCCAGGGGGCTGGCGGCGCGCCGCGACGGCGGTTCGGCGCGGGGCCGCGCCGGTGCCGGATCGGCGGTTCCCGGAGGTTCGGATCCTTCGCCCTGCGCCACGGCGTCGAGAGCGCCTTCGTCCTCGCCCTCCTCGAGAAGCAGGGCGATGGTCTGGTTGACGGGAACGTTCTCGGTGCCTTCCGCCACCAGGAGGCGGCCCACCCTGCCTTCGTCGACCGACTCCACTTCCATGGTGGCCTTGTCGGTCTCGATCTCGGCCAGGATGTCGCCCGACGACACGCCGTCGCCTTCCCGCACCATCCAGCGGGCCAGCGTTCCTGTCTCCATGGTGGGAGACAGCTGGGGCATGGTGATCCGGATCGGCATGGTCCGCTCCCCTTCAGAGCCCGGTGTAGCACACGTCGCGCACCGCCGCCGCGATGTCGTCGGGCCGTGGCAGGGCCATGGCCTCGAGATTGGCGGCGTAGGGCAGCGGCGCGTCGGCCGCGGACACGCGCCGCGGCGGCGCGTCGAGGAGATCGAACCCTTCGGCGATGACGGCCGCCGCCACCTCCGCACCGATGCCGGCAAAGGACCACCCCTCCTCCACGATGACAAGGCGACCGGTGCGCGACACCGATTCGAGAATGGTCCGGGTGTCGAGCGGACGGATCGTGCGAAGGTTGATGACGTCGGCCTCGATACCCTCCCGGGCCAGGGAGGATGCGGCCTCGAGGGCCTTTGCCACCATGATGGAATAGGCCACGACCGTGACATCCCCTCCGGAACGCTCGACGCCCGCCTCGCCGAGAGGCAGCGCGAAGTCGCCGTCGGGGACATCGGACGTGGCGCCGTAGAGAATCTCGTTTTCCAGGAATATCACGGGGTTGGGGTCACGAATGGCCGACTTGAGAAGTCCCTTGGCATCCCCGGCCGAGAACGGGGCGACGACTTTCAGCCCCGGAACGTGGGCAAACCACGATGCGAGATCCTGCGAGTGCTGGGCGGCGACCCGGGCCGCCGCGCCGTTGGGGCCTCTGAACACGATCGGGCAGCTCACCTGTCCTCCGGACATGTAGAGCGTCTTGGCGGCCGAATTGATGATCTGGTCCATGGCCTGCAGGGCGAAGTTGAAGGTCATGAACTCGGTGATGGGCCTCAGGCCCGCCATGGCGGCGCCGATGGCAAGGCCCGCGAAGCCGTGTTCGGTGATCGGCGTGTCGATGATCCTCGCGGTGCCGAACTCCTCGAGAAGGCCCTGGCTCACCTTGTAGGCGCCCTGGTACTCGGCCACCTCCTCGCCGATCAGAAACACCCGCTCGTCGGCCCGCATTTCTTCGGCCATGGCATCGCGAAGGGCCTGGCGGACCGTCACCGCGGCCATCATCCGTCTCCCGACGCCACCAGGACGTCCGTCATCAGCTCGCCGGGGTCCGGTTCCGGACTCTGCTGGGCGAACTCCGCCGCCTCGGCGACCTGTTCCTTGACGTCCCTGTCGATCCTTCGGAGCTCGGCGTCGTCGGCGACTCCCCGCTCGACGAGGCGCGCGCGGACCTGGTCGATGGCGTCCTGCTCCTCGCGCACCTTCTGGACCTCGGTGCGGGTGCGGTACTTGACGGGGTCCGACATCGAGTGCCCCCGGTAGCGGTAGGTCAGCATCTCGACGAGGACCGGACCGCCGCCGCCGCGCACGCGCGCCACGACGTCCTTCGAGGCTTCATGGACGGTTTCGACATCCATGCCGTCGACCTCGATGCCGGGAATGCCGAAGGCCTCGCCCCGGCGGAAGATCCCGGTTCCCGCCTTGATGCGGCCGACGGCCGTCCCCATGGCATAGCGGTTGTTCTCGACGACGAAGACGCAAGGCAGCTTCCACAGACTCGCCATGTTGAAGGTTTCGTAGACCTGCCCCTGGTTGGCCGCGCCCTCGCCGAAGAAGACCAGGGTCACGTTGTCCGTGTTCCTGTACTTCTGGGCGAACGCCACGCCGGCCCCGATCGGCACCTGGGCGCCGACGATGCCGTGGCCGCCGTAGAACCCGTGCGCGGTGTCGAAGATGTGCATGGAACCGCCCTTGCCCTTCGAGATGCCGCCCGAGCGTCCGGTCAGCTCCGCCATGACGGCCTTCGGCGTGACGCCGCGCACGAGCGCATGGGCATGGCACCGGTAGCTGGTGATGACGGCGTCGTCGGCCCTGATGGCCGCGTTCATGCCGACGACCACCGCTTCCTGACCGATGTAGAGGTGACAGAATCCTCCGATCAGCCCCATGCCGTACATCTGGCCGACCTTCTCCTCGAATCGGCGCACGAGGAGCATGTTGCGATAGAATCCCGTCAACAATCCGGGATCGGCGCTCGCGGGAGACACCATCAGATTGTCCTCCTTGCCGGAAGGGCGCGCGTGACCGGCAACCGTCCCGTCAGTCGGGCATGCCATGATCGCTTCTCAGGATGACCAGCTCGTCGGGATGAGCCAGATTGAGCATCCGGCGTGCCTGTTCATCCAGCATGTCCCTGTCGATGCCCGGCGGATTGAGAAGCGTCACATGGTTCTGCAGGCGCCGTTCCTCGGCGAGGACGGCCTCGAGGTCCGCCTCGGCCCGGTCGATCTGCTCTTCCAGCGACAGGATGGCCAAAAAACCGTTGTCGCCGTGGATGGCGTGGTAGCCGAAGTAGACGACGGCAAACATTCCCAGCAACGACGGGAAGGAGCGGAGCGAGGATCGGAAGCGTGCCTGGAAGCCGCGCATGAGGCGACTACACCACGGCCCCCGCCCCAAAGTCAAGAATCAGACGGGCTCCCCGGCGTAGAGCGCCGCCGTTCCAAGCGCCTCCTCGATCCTCAGGAGCCTGTTGTACTTGGCGGTGCGCTCGGAGCGCGAGAGCGAGCCTGTCTTGATTTGCCGGCACCCCAGGCCGACGGCGAGATCGGCAATGGTGGTGTCCTCGGTCTCCCCGGAACGGTGCGACATGACACTGCCGTATCCCCGCTCGTGGGCCAGCCGGACAACCTCGACGGCCTCGCTCAGGGTGCCCGCCTGGTTGACCTTGACGAGAACCGCGTTGGCGGCGCGGGCCTCCATGCCCCGCGCCAGGCGCAGGCGGTTGGTAGCGAAGAGATCGTCGCCGACCAGCTGGACACGGTCGCCGAGGGCCGACGTCATCGCCGACCAGCCGTCCCAGTCGTCTTCCGCCAGGGCGTCCTCGATCGAAGCGATCGGGTATGATCTGAGAAGATCGTCGTAAAAATCTGTCATTGCGCCGGAATCAAGGGACTGGCCGGTGCCGCGAAGGGTGTAGAGACCATCGCTGAAAAGCTCGCTGGCCGCCGGATCGAGGGCCAGGAAGACGTCCTCCCCGGGCCGGTAGCCGGCGCCGTCGATGGCCGACACAAGGAAATCGAGCGCTTCGCGGGCATCCGCGATCTCAGGGGCGAATCCGCCTTCGTCACCGACATTCGTCGAGTGTCCGCGGGCGTGAAGGGTCTCCCTGAGCTGCTGGAAGATCTCCGAACCGGCCCGCAATGCGGAGGAGAACGAGGCGAATCCGCTGGGCAGGATCATGAACTCCTGAAAATCGAGGGCGTTGTCGGCGTGGGCTCCGCCATTGATCACGTTCATCTGCGGCACCGGCAGCCGCGAGGCCGCAAGACCGCCGACATGACGCCACAGGGGCATGCCGCCGGCAAGAGCCGCGGCGTGCGCCGCGGCGAGGCTGACGCCGAGCGTCGCGTTGGCGCCGAGCCTTGCCTTGTTCGTCGTTCCGTCGAGAGCGACGAGGGCGTCGTCGATGTCCTTCTGCTCACGCACGTCCATGCCCCCCAGGGCATCGAAGATCTCTCCCTCGACCGAGCCGATCGCCCCGAGCACGCCCCTGCCGCGATATCGCTGCGGATCACCGTCCCTGAGTTCGACGGCCTCGTGGGATCCGGTCGAGGCGCCCGACGGCACGGCGGCACGGCCCGTGACGCCGTTCTCGAGAACGACATCGACCTCGACCGCCGGATGGCCGCGGCTGTCGAGAATCTCGCGTCCGCGGATGTCGGCGATAACGGTCATGGCGCCTCCTTGGCAATCGCGTCGAGCGCCAGGAGACGGTCGAGCAGGTCCGGCATGGCGTCAAGCGCCATCATGCAGGGTCCGTCGGAGGGCGCCCTGTCGGGGTCCTCGTGGGATTCCATGAACACCGCCGCGACACCGACGGCCGCCGCCGCCCTCGCCAGTACCGGCACATGACCCCTGTGCCCGCCGCTGGCACCTCCCAGCCCACCGGGCTGCTGCACCGAATGGGTGGCGTCGAAGACCACCGGAGTCCCGTCTTCGGCCAGTTGCGGCAGGGCGCGCATGTCGCAGACAAGGGTGTTGTAGCCGAAGCTCGCACCCCGCTCCGTGACCATCACGGCGGGGTTGCCCGAGGCCGCGACCTTGTTCACGACATGCACCATGTCCCAGGGCGCCAGGAACTGCCCCTTCTTCACGTTGACGGCCCGTCCCGTCCGCGCCGCGGCCACCAGGAGGTCCGTCTGCCGGCAGAGAAAGGCCGGGATCTGGAGGACATCGACGGCATCGGCGGCCGCCCGGCACTGGTCCGGCTGGTGTACGTCGGTCAGCACGGGGCATCCGAAGGCCTCGCGGACATCCTCGAGGATCCTCAGCCCCTCCTCGAGACCGGCGCCGCGCGCGGCCCCGAGGCTCGTCCTGTTGGCCTTGTCGAAGGAACTCTTGTAGATGAAGGCCATGGCGCGCGCCGCCGTCATGGACACCAGGCGCTCGGCCGTGGCGAGCGCATGGTCGCGGTCCTCGATCTGGCACGGCCCCGAGATCAGCGCCAGGGGCAGGTCGTTGCCCACAGTCACGCAACCGGCACGGACATGGCGCTGGCTCACCATGGGTCAGATGAGCCGCGACTGGGCCACCGCCGCCTCGATGAACGAGGCGAAGAGCGGGTGGGGTTCGAAGGGGCGCGATTTCAGCTCGGGATGGAACTGGACACCGACAAACCAGGGATGGTCGGCAAGCTCGATGATCTCCGGCAGCTGCCCGTCCGGGGAGAGGCCGGAAAAGGCCATGCCGTGGCGCTCCAGGACGTCGCGGTAGTTGATGTTCACCTCGTAGCGGTGGCGGTGCCGCTCGCTGACCAGGCTCCTGCAATAGATCTCCCCTGCCCTGCTGTCCCTGGCGATGGCGCAGTCGAAGGCGCCCAGACGCATCGTGCCTCCGAGATCGCCGTCCCGCCTGCGCCTTTCGATGGTGGCGCCGTCGGTCCATTCGGTGAGAAGGCCGACGACCGGATGCCGCGCCGGGCCGAACTCGGTCGATGACGCGCCGTCGATGCCGGCCTTGTTGCGCGAAATCTCGATGACCGCCATCTGCATGCCGAAACAGATCCCGAAATAGGGTATCCGGTGCTCCCGCGCGAAGGTGACGGCGGCGATCTTGCCTTCCGTGCCGCGCTCTCCGAATCCTCCCGGGACCAGGATGCCGTTGACGGAATCGAGCCAGGCGACGGCGTCCTCCCGCTCGAACACCTCCGAATCGATCCACTTGAGATTGACCTTCACGTGGTTGGCGATGCCGCCGTGGGCGAGCGCCTCGCTGAGGGACTTGTAGGCGTCCGCGAGGCCGGTGTACTTGCCGACGACCGCGATGGTGACCTCGTCCTGGGGATTGCGGATTCCGGCCACGATGCGGCGCCAGGATTCGAGCTCCGGGGGCGGCGATCCGTCGATTCCGAAGGCCTCGAGGACCTCCCGGTCGAGTCCCGCCTCGTGGTAGGAGACCGGGACCTGGTAGACGGTGTCGACGTCGAGCGCCGGCACCACGGCCGATTCCCGGACGTTGCAGAAGAGCGCGATCTTGCGGCGTTCGGACTCCGGGATCTCCCGTTCGCAGCGGCACACCAGGATGTCGGGCTGCACGCCGATGGCCCTCAGCTCCTTGACGGAGTGCTGTGTCGGCTTGGTCTTGAGCTCGCCCGACGCCTTCAGGTACGGCACCAGGGTGTGGTGAATCAGGATCGAGTGCCGGTGCGGCAGTTCCTGGACCATCTGCCGCATGGCCTCGAAGAACGGCAGGCCCTCGATGTCGCCGACCGTGCCGCCGACCTCGCACAGAACGAAGTCGGCGCCCGTCGTGTCGGCGCGGATGTACTCCTTGATGACGTTGGTGACATGCGGGATCACCTGCACCGTGCCGCCGAGATAGTCGCCGCGCCGTTCCCGCATGAGGACGTCGGAGTAGACGCGCCCGCTCGTCACCGTGTCGGAGCGCCGCGCCGGCACGCCGGTGAAGCGTTCGTAGTGCCCGAGGTCGAGGTCCGTTTCGGCGCCGTCGTCGGTGACGAAAACCTCGCCGTGCTGATAGGGATTCATGGTCCCCGGATCGACATTGAGATAGGGATCGAACTTGCGGAGCCGGACCGTGTACCCCCGGGACTGCAGCAGGGCGCCGAGCGCGGCCGTCGTCAGGCCCTTGCCCAGGGAGGACACTACGCCGCCCGTCACGAAGATGTACCGCGTCATGGACGGCGAACGTACCACAGGGTCCGGCGGCACGAAGCCCTGCGAGGGAAACGGAGATACGGGGCTGTGGAAGAACGTTGCCTTAAGCCGTCCCCGCCGTCATTCGGACGTGGGTACGGAGGGCGTGCTGTCGACCGGGTCCCCGGCGGCCGGCGCCTCGAACTCCATGTCGTCGACAATCGATCCGCCGCCGCCCTGGTTGGCGACCAGCACGCTCAGCGCGAGACTGGAGACGAAGAACAGCGTCGCGGCGATCGCCGTGACGCGGGTCATCATGCTGGCCGTCCCGCGGGCGGACATCAGGCCCTGCATGTTTCCGCCGCCGCCCATTCCGAGCCCGCCGCCCTCGCCGCGCTGGAGCAGGACGAGTGCGACGATGGCAAGAGCGAACAGGACATGCAGGATGAGGAGGATGGTCTGCACGGCGCGGGAGGGGTGTTTGCGGTACGGCGCGAGCGTTTAGCACAGCGCGGGCGTCAGTGCCATAGGTCTTGTCACCGCGCCGTGCCGGCCTCGACGATGCGCCAGAACCGGTCGGCATCGAGACTGGCCCCGCCGACCAGCAGGCCGTCGACGGTCCCGATGGAGAGCAGCTCGCCGGCGTTGTCATCGTTGACGGAACCGCCGTAGAGAAGGCGCATGGCATCCGTCCGCCCGCATTGGGCCAGGACTCCCTTCAGGACACCGTGCATCGCCGCGGCGTCTTCCGGGGTTGCGCTCTCGCCCGTACCGATGGCCCACACCGGCTCCCAGGCGACGATGGTGTTGGCCGGCGACGCGGTGCCCGGAATCGCGTTCCGCACCTGCTCCGCCACGACCTCGGCGGCCCGGCCGGCCCGTCTGTCCTCCCCGCCCTCTCCGACGCAGACAATCGCGACAAGGCCCGCCCTGTGGGCTGCGGCCGCCTTGCTGCGGACCGTGCGATCGGATTCCCCGTGGCGGCGGCGCCGCTCGGAATGACCCAGCAGCACGTGGCTGCAGCCCAGGTCCGCCAGCATCGGCGCCGCGATGTCGCCGGTGTAGGCGCCGCTCTCCTCCTCGTGGCAATCCTGGCCGCCGAGGCGGATCCCGGACTCCGCGAGCAGCAGGGCCACCGGATGGAGCACCGTCGACGGAGGGCAGATCAGGACGTCGCACGGCATTCCGCCCGAGGCGTGCGCCCCGAGACGGCGGGCCCGCTCGCAGGCATCGGCGAGCAGGCCGTGCATCTTCCAGTTGCCGACGACGAGAGAACGCATGTCGGGTTCCTCAATAGTCCCTTGCCCCGGCAGGGACAACCAGATCGCGCCGCATTGCCACCCCCGGAGCGCATCCATAGAATGACGCTTTCCGGACCGTGATGCCCTCATGCTGACGAAACTTCGCGAAAGCGCCTCCTCCTGGCCCGTCAAGGTGCTCCTGTGTATCGTCGCGCTCAGCTTCGTGGGCTGGGGCGTGGGGGACATCTTCATCGACCGCGGAGACACCACCGTCGCCGCAGTCGGGTCGACCGACATCGATATCCGCGATCTCCAGACGGCCTACCGCAATCAGATTCGCGGCCTGCAGAACAGCGGCATCCGGGTCGATCCCGGCTCCGATCTTTCCCGTCTTCAGGCCGGGACGGCCCTTGACCGGCTCGTCGGCGACACCCTTCTTGCCATCCAGGCGGATGACTTCGGCATCACGATCGGCAGCGACACCCTCAAGGCGGCGGTGGCCGGCAACGAGGCCTTTCACGACCTGAACGGCGCCTTCGACAGGGCGCTGTTCGCCGGCGTTCTCTCGATGAACGGCCTGACCGAGGAGGCCTATCTTGCCGCGCTGGAAAGCGACCTTGCGCGCAACCAGCTGATCGGCGGCCTCGTCGCGGCGCCGCCGCCGGCCGACGGCCTGCTCTCCCGGATCGCCGGATACCGGCTGGAAGAGAGGATCGCGCTTGTCGGCGTCGTTCCCGACGAGGTGCTGGTCCCGCCGCCGTCACCGGGCGGGGACGAACTCCAGCGCTGGTTCGACGGCAGAAAGGACGCCTACCGCGCTCCGGAGTATCGTTCGGCGCGCTTCCTCCTCGTCTACCCGGAAGACATCGCGGACAGCGTCGCGGTTGCTCCCGGAGAGGTCCAGGCGGCCTACGACAGCCAGCCCGGACGGTGGCGCGTGCCCGAACGGCGCCTGGTGCGCCAGGTCCGTTTCGAGACGCGGGAGGCGGCCGAAGAGGCCGTGGCCGGAGGATTCGACGCCTCGGCCGACGGGGCCGGGGCCAGGTGGCTCGAACGGACGGATCTCCTCGAGGAGATCGGCGGACCCGTCTTCGACGCCGCCGCAGGCGAGGTCGCCGGTCCTCTCCAATCGCCGCTCGGCGGCTGGCTGGTCTACGGCATCGACGAGGTGGCCGCTGGCTCCGTCACGCCTTTCGAGGAGGCCAGAGCGGCCCTGGAGGCGGAACTGCGGCTGGCCGAAGCGCGCTACGCGATGTTCGATCTCGCCGGCGACCTCGACGACCACGTCGCGTCGGGCGCGTCGACAGGCGACATCGCCTCGGCGCTGGGACTCGAGGAGCGGTTGCTCGACCGCGTGTCGTCGACGGGCGCACCGGCCGACCCGGCCTCGCTCCAGGTCATTCCCGCCACCCCCGGATTCCTCGACGAGGTCTTCCGCGGCGAGGAGGGCCTTGTCTCCACGGTTCTCGAAACGGAGGACGGCGGCCTGCTCGTCGTCGAGGTCACGGACATCGTGCCGGCGCGCGCCAGGACCCTTGACGAGGTTCGCCGGGAAGCCGTGGAGGACTGGCAGCGGGAACGGCGGGCCGAGCTGGCGGCGATCGAGGCCGAGAGACTCGCGGCGGGCGCCGTTTCGGCCGGCAGCCTCGAGGACGCCTTCCGCTTCGCCGGAGTCTTCTTCGAGGAGACCGGTCCCCTGATGCGCGGCTCGCGGCCGGGGATCGCCAATGTCACGGCCGCGACGGTGTCGGCCCTGTTCGCCGCCTGGCCCGGCGATGTCGTCGTGACCCGCTCGGCCGACGGCAGCGCCCAGGTGGTGGCCCGCCTCGTCGACATCGTTCCGGCCGATCTTTCCGCCGCGTCCGCGCAGGACAGCGGTGTCGGGGAAAGCCTGCGGCAGGGGGTCGTCAGGGATGTCGCCGATCTCCTCTCGGCGCACCTGCGCGAGGCGTACCCGGTCAGCGTCGACCAGGGACTGGTCGAACAGTACTTCTGAGATGGCGGCGTACGAACCCGAGTTCTCCCGGTTCGAATCCCGCTATTCGAGCGGCGCGCCCCAGGTCGTCTGGGTCCAGCTGGTCGCCGATCTCGAAACGCCGGTGTCGGCGATGCTCAAGATCGCCGGCCCGCAAGCCAACTCCTTTCTGCTCGAATCCGTCGAGGGAGGCGATTCCCGCGGACGCTACTCCATCATCGGCATGCGTCCGGACGTCATCTGGCGCTGCCGCGACAACCGCGCCTGGATCAATCGCCGGGCGCGCTACGAGCCGGACGCCTTCGTCGAGGAAGGCATCGGCGCGATTGCCTCCCTCAAGCGCCTGGTCCGCGAGTGCGCCATCGAGCTTCCCGGACACCTCCCGCCGATGGCCGCGGCGCTCGTGGGCTATGCCGGCTACGAGATGGTCCGCCTCATGGAGCGCCTGCCGACGACCTCGCAGAGGTCGCTCGATGTGCCCGACGGCCTGCTCATCCGTCCGACCATCATGGCCATCTTCGACAACGTGGCCGACGAGGTGACCATTGTGACGCCCGTCTGGCCGACGGACGGGATCAGCGCCCGCGCGGCCCATGCGCGGGCCTGCGAGAGGCTTGCGGACGTCGTCGCGGACTTCGACCGGCCGCTTCCCCATGGAGGCGGCGCCGCCGCTTCCGACGATGCCCTTGTTCCGGCCGCGCCCAATACGCCCCACGGCCGTTTCCTCGACATGGTCAGACAGGCCAAGGACTACATCGATGCCGGCGACGCCTTCCAGGTGGTGCTGTCGCAGCGTTTCGACATGCCGTTCTCGCTGTCGCCCTTCGCCTACTACCGGGCCCTGAGAAGGGTCAACCCCTCGCCCTTCCTGTTCTATCTCAACTTCGACGAGTTTGCCGTTGTCGGATCCAGCCCCGAGATCCTGGTGAGGGTCAGGGACCGCACGGTGACCATCAGGCCGCTCGCCGGCACGAGGAGGAGGGGCCGGGACGCCGCCGAGGACCAGGAACTCGCCGACGAACTGCTGGCCGATGCCAAGGAACGCGCGGAACACCTGATGCTGCTCGATCTCGGCCGCAACGACGTCGGCCGCGTCGCCGTGCCCGGCAGCGTCAGGGTCACCGAGAGCTTCCGGATCGAACGCTACAGCCACGTCATGCATATCAGTTCCAATGTCGAGGGCGCGCTCGACGATGGACGCGATGCCATCGACGCCCTGGTCGCCGGATTCCCGGCGGGAACCGTCAGCGGCGCGCCCAAGGTGCGCGCCATGGAGATCATCGATGAACTCGAGGCGGAGCGCCGCGGCGTCTACGGGGGCGCGATCGGCTACTTTTCGGCGAACGGCTCCATGGACACCTGCATCGCGTTGCGCACGGCGATCATCCGCAACGGAATCCTCCACGTCCAGGCGGGCGCCGGCATCGTGACCGACAGCGACCCGCAGTCCGAGCACGAGGAATGCTGCAACAAGGCAAGGGCCCTCCTGAGAGCGGCCGAGGAAGCCGTGAGGTTCGCCAGCCGCAACGGTCCCAATTCCTGAAGCCTGCGGCGGCATTGTCCGGATGTGCGGTTCTGGCATAGGTTCGCGGCGCGAGGACGGACGACTGTCATGCTGGTGCTGATCGACAACTACGACAGCTTCACCTACAACCTGCTGCACTATCTCGGCGAGCTCGGCGCTGTGGCCGAGGTCCATCGCAACGACGCCATTTCCGTCGAAGGGGTGATGGCCCTCAAGCCCGCCGGGGTCGTGCTCTCCCCCGGCCCCCGCGATCCGCCGACGGCAGGGATCTGCCTCGAGCTCGTGGTGCGCGCGGCGCGCGAACGCCTTCCCCTGCTCGGCGTCTGCCTGGGGCACCAGTCGATCGGCCAGGCCTTCGGAGGCGCGATCGGCCGCGCTCCGCGTCCCATGCACGGCAAGCTGTCGCACATCGAGCACGACGGTAGCGGCGTCTTCCGCGGAATCCGTTCGCCGTTCCGCGCCACGCGCTACCACTCCCTGACGGTGCTGCCCGGGAGCGTGCCCCGATGCCTCGATGTCAATGCGACCAGCGACGGGGTGATCATGGGCGTGCGCCACAGGGAGCTGCCCATCCACGGCGTCCAGTTTCATCCCGAAAGCATCGAATCGGAGAACGGACACGCCATCCTGCAGAACTTTCTCGATCTCGTGGCGAACGGAGGCGGCCTGTGAGCGGAACAGCGGACGGACTCAAACCCTGGATCGCCCGGCTGGCGCGAGGAGAGCCGCTCGCGGCGGACGATGCGGCGAACGCCTTCGGCACCATCATGTCCGGTGAAGCCACGCCCTCGCAGATGGGCGCCTTCCTCATGGCGCTCGCGGTCCGCGGCGAGACCGTGGCGGAACTGACCGGCGGGGCGCGCGCCATGCGTGCGAAGATGCTGCGCATGTCGGCGCCCGAAGGCGCCATGGACATCGTCGGGACCGGCGGTGACGGCAAGGGCACGCTCAACATCTCGACGGCGACGGCCATCGTCGTCGCGGGATGCGGCGTGACCGTGGCCAAGCACGGCAACCGGGCGGCAACCTCGCGCTCGGGCGCGGCCGACGTCCTGTCGGCATCGGGCGTCGACCTCGCCGCGGAGCCGCCCGTGGTCCAGCGGACCATCGACGAGATCGGACTGGGCTTCATGCTGGCGCCGCTCTACCACCGGGCGATGCGTCACGTGATGCCGACCAGGCAGGACCTCGGCGTCCGCACGATCTTCAACCTGCTGGGCCCGCTCGCCAACCCCGCCTGCGTGCGGCGCTACCTCCTGGGTGTGCCGGCGCCGCAATGGGTCGAGCCCGTCGCCCGCGTGCTCGTCGAACTGGGCGCCGACCGGGCCTGGGTGGTCCACAGCGGTGACGGCTGCGACGAGCTGACACTCGCCGGAGGCAATCATGTCGCCGTCGTCGAGGGCGGCGCCGTGCGGCACAGGACGGTCGCGGCCGCGGATGCCTCTCTCCCGCCCCGGGCTTTCGGCGAAATCGCCGGCGGCTCGCCGCAGGACAACGCCGCCGCGCTCGGCGCGCTGCTCGAAGGGCGGCCGGGCGCTTTCCGCGACACCGTGCTGTTCAACGCGGCGGCCGCCCTCGTGGTGGCGGAACGCGCCGCCAGTCTCGAGGAGGGCGCCGCCCTCGCCTCGTCGTCGATCGACAGCGGCGCCGCGAAGGAACGCCTCTCCCGCCTCGCCGCGTTGACCGGCGGCCGGTCGTGACCGCCATGTCCGATGTTCTCGAGCGTATCTGCCGCGACAAGAAGGATCATGTGGCGAGGATGAAGAGGGAGGTCGGCCTCGCCGTTCTCGACGAGCGCATCCGCGGACTCCCGCTCCCCGCGGGCTTTGCCGCGTCCCTCGCGAGGCGGGCGGCTTCGGGACTCGCCCTCATCGCGGAGATCAAGAAGGCGTCGCCCAGCGCCGGCGTCATACGCCGGGATTTCGAGCCCGCGGCCCTCGCCAGGGCCTACCGGGACGCGGGGGCGGCCTGCCTCTCGGTTCTGACGGACACTCCCTGGTTTCAGGGGCGCGACGAACACCTGATCGCGGCCAGGCAGGCCAGCGGCCTGCCCTGCCTGCGCAAGGACTTCATGATCGATCCCTACCAGGTCGTCGAGGCGAGGGCGATGGGCGCCGACTGCATCCTCGTGATTCTCGCCGCTGTCGGGGACGGCCTTGCAGGAGAACTCGTCTCCTCTGCCGGAGATCACGGTCTGGACGTTCTCGTCGAGATCCACCACGAGGCCGAGCTGGAGCGGGCGCTCCGGCTGGACGCCGGCCTGATCGGGATCAACAACCGCAACCTCAAGACGCTGGACGTGGATCTCGAGACAACGCGGCATCTTGCTCCGCGGGTTCCTGCGGAACGGGACGTGGTCTGCGAAAGCGGTCTGCGGTCCCACGAGGACTGCGTTTCCATGACCCATGCCGGCGTCCGGCGCTTCCTCGCCGGCGAACATCTCATGCGCCGGCAGGATGTGGCCGCGGCGACCCGGGAGTTCCTTGGACAAGGAAAGCAATCATGAGCGACCGCCTGACGCACCTCGACGACAGGGGGCGGGCCCGCATGGTCGACGTCTCGCAGAAGGCCGAGAGCAGGCGCGAGGCGACCGCCCGGGGCAGCGTGCGCATGGAGCGGCGCACTCTGGAGGTGGTCATGGCCGGCGAGGCCCCGAAGGGCGATGTCCTGGCCGTGGCGCGCGTCGCGGGCATCATGGCCGCGAAGAGGACTCACGAGATCGTTCCGCTTTGCCATCCCGTGGGACTCGCCTCGGTCAGCGTCACGCTCGAGTTCGACGGCGATCTTCCCGGTATCGAGATACGGGCGACATGCGCGGTGACCGGCCGCACGGGCGTCGAGATGGAGGCCCTCACTGCGGTTTCGGCCGCCGCCCTTGCCGTCTACGACATGCTCAAGGCCGTCGACAGGGGCATGGCTATCGAAGGGATCCGCCTGCTCGAAAAGCACGGCGGACGGTCCGGCAGCTGGCGTCATGATCACGGTTGACGAGGCGCGCTCGCGCATCCTCGCGGCCCTCGCGGTCCTGCCTGCCGAGGACCTGGCGCTGCCGCAGGCCGCGGGACGGGTGCTGGCGCAGGATGTCCTTTCGAAGGTTACCAAGCCGCCCGTCGCCGTGTCGTCCATGGACGGCTACGCGCTGAGGTCCGCTGATGCCGGCACGGCGCCGGCCGTGCTCGATGTCGTCGGCGAGGTCCCCGCCGGCCATCCTCTGGAACGATCGCTGGGCCCCGGTGAAGCCGCGCGCATCTTCACCGGCGGAGCGCTGCCCAGGGGCGCCGACGCCGTCGTCATCCAGGAGAACGCCGCCAGGGATGGCGCCAGGGTGACGCTTCTCGTCCCTGCCGGCCAGGGAGCCCACGTGCGTCCCGCCGGCCTCGATTTCGCCCGGGGCGCGCCGGCGGGACTGGCCGGCCGCCGGCTGGGTCCCCGGGAAATCGGGCTGATCGCGGCGATGAACTGCCTGTGGCTGAAGGTGACGAGGCGCCCGCGCGTCGCCATCATGGGGACCGGCGACGAGCTGGTGATGCCGGGCGAGGAACCGGGAGCGGGCAGGATCGTCAGTTCCAATTCCCTGGTGCTGGCGGCGCTGGTGGCCTGCGCCGGCGGCGAGCCCGTCATGCTCGGCCTGGCCGCCGATGACGAAGCCGCCATTCGCGGCATGGTCCGGCGGTCCTCCCGGTGCGACATGCTCGTCGTCACCGGCGGCATGTCCGTGGGCGATCACGACCTGGTGCGCAAGGTCATGGCGCAGGAAGGCATGGCCCTGGAGTTCTGGAAGGTGGCTATGCGGCCCGGCAAGCCGCTGGCCTTCGGCCTTCTCGACGGACTCCCGGTCCTGGGCTTCCCCGGCAACCCGGTCTCGACACTGGTGTGCGGCCATCTCTTCCTGCGACCGGCCATCGATCGCATGCTGGGCCTCGAGGAGAGCCTGGCCGGCGAAGAGACGGCCAGGCTGGCGACGGGTCTGCCGGCCAACGACGACCGCCAGGACTACCTGCGCGCAGCGCTCACGCGAAACGGCGATGGCGAACTCGTGGCGGAGCCGTTCCCGCGCCAGGACAGTTCCATGCTGGCGGTGCTGTCGAAGGCATCGTGCCTCGTGGTGCGCCCGCCCCACGCTGCGCCCGTCGACGCCGGCTGCCGCGTTCCCATCATCCGGCTTGACACATAAGGCGAACCTTACTAGAACAAACCGCAACACCTGAGTCTTCCGGAGGTTGCCGGCATGCTGACGCCCAAACAGCAGGAACTGCTTCTCTACATCAACAGCCGTCTTGCCAGAGACGGCATTTCGCCCTCCTTCGAGGAGATGAAGGACGCCGTGGGCATCAAGTCGAAATCCGGCATTCACCGCATGATCAAGGCGCTCGAGGAGCGCCGCTTCCTGCGCCGCCTGCCCTATCGCGCGCGCGCCCTCGAGATCCTTCGCCTCCCTCCCGGGAGGCAGGCCTCGAGCCGGTCGCTTCCTCCGTCCGGCAGCCCGTCCAACGACAACCGCGTGCTTCTGCCGCTTCACGGCAGGATCGCGGCGGGAACGCCGATCGAGGCGTTGCGCGATCCGAGCGGCAGTGTCGAGGTTCCGGCGAACATCGTCGGGACAAGGCCGTGCTATGCCCTCGAGATCGAGGGAGACTCAATGACCGGTGCGGCCATCCTCGACGGCGATACCGTGATCGTCGAGCACGCCGAGACGGCCGAAAACGGCGCCATTGTCGTGGCGCTCGTCGACGATGCGGAGGCGACGCTCAAGCGTATCCGGCGCGGCGACCGCACCACGGCGCTCGAGTCCGCCAATCCCCTCTACGAGACCAGGACCTACGAGTCGGCGCGCGTGAGGATCCAGGGCCGCCTGATCGGCCTCGTGCGCCGGTACTGATCCCGTCATGTCCGTTGTGACCCGCTTCGCCCCGTCGCCGACGGGCGACCTTCACATCGGCGGCGCGCGCACGGCCCTCTTCAACTGGCTCTATGCACGCCGCTGGGAGGGTGTGTTCCGTCTGCGCATCGAGGACACCGACAGGGTCCGTTCCACGGACCGCTCCACCCGCGCGATCTTCGAGGCGCTGGAATGGCTCGGAATCGAGTGGGACGGAGAGCCGGTCTTCCAGTCGTCGCGCGCCCGCCGCCACCGGGAGGTGGCCGGCGCGCTCCTCGAGCGCGGCGGGGCCTATCGCTGCTACCTGACGGCCGGGGAGCTGCGGCAGGCAAGAAAGGAAGCGGACGACGAGGGCCGCGTCTTCCGCTACGAGGGGACGTGGCGCGACCGCGATCCGTCCGAGGCGCCTCCGGACGTCGCCCCGTCCATCCGCCTGAGGGCGCCGCGTGACGGACAGACGCGCATCCTGGACCATGTCCAGGGCGAGGTCGCCATCCCCAACGGCCAGCTCGACGACATGGTCCTCCTGAGATCGGACGGCACGCCGACCTACATGCTTTCGGTGGTCGTGGACGATCACGACATGGGGATCACGCACGTCATCCGCGGAGACGAACACCTCGTCAACGCGGCGCGCCAGATCCAGATCTACGAAGCGCTCGGGTGGACGGCTCCCGGGTTCGCCCACATTCCCCTGATTCACGGCGCCGACGGCGCGCGGCTGGCCAAGCGGCACGGCGCGGCCGGGGTCGACCACTATCGCGATGCCGGCTACCTCGCCGAGGCGGTCACCAACTACCTGCTGCGGCTCGGCTGGAGTCACGGCAACGAGGAAGTGATCCCGATGAACCGGGCGGTGTGCTGGTTCGACCTGCCCGGGGTGGGGCGTTCCCCTGCCCGCTTCGACCTCGGGAAACTGACGTCGCTCAACCAGCGCTACCTCCGCATCGCCGACGACGAGCGCCTCGCCGGGCTCTGCGCCGGCCAGATCGCCCGCGCCCTGGGCAGGGACCTTGCGCCCGGCGAGAGCGCCCGGCTCGCCGCCGCGATGCCCGTCCTCAAGCAGCGGGCCAGGACCGTCGTGGAACTGGCCAAGAGCGCGCATTTCCTCTTTCACGAGCGGCCGGTTGCCGTCGACGACAGGGCGGCGGGCGTGCTGGATGACGGGAACCTTCTCCGCCTCGGGGAACTCGCGGAGACCCTGGCGGCGATCGGGTGCTGGGACGAGGCCCCGCTCGAGCAGTGCGTGCGCGCGTTCGCCGCGGACAACGGCATCAAGCTCGGGGAGATCGCCCAGCCGCTGAGGGCGGCGCTGACCGGAAGCACGGTCTCTCCTCCGCTGTTTCACGTCCTCGTTCTCCTGGGGCGCGAGGAGAGTCTGGGTCGCCTCGACGACATCCTCGGGGCGGCGAAAAGGCATCCTCCATTGCGCCGGAAGGGCGATTCGGGGTAGTCTTCGGGCCGTTCCGCCCGGCGCAGGGCGGATGACGGAAGGGAAGGCCAGCATGCCGGTTCAGACCACCCCCAGGCCCGCCGGTGCGCAGGCCGGCGGACATGTCGACCTGGTCGAATCGGCCTCCGGGGAACGGCTCGCGAGGCTGCCCGTTCTCAAGGGAACCAGCGGCGCCAGCGTGATCGACGTACGGACGCTTCACTCCCAGTCCGGTATGTTCACCTACGATCCCGGCTACACCGCGACCGCAAGCTGCGAATCCACCATCACCTACGTGGACGGCCAGGAAGGCGAGCTGCTCTATCGCGGCTATGCCATCGAGCAGCTCGCCGCCCACTCCGACTTCCTCGAGGTCTGCCATCTCATCCTGTTCGGCGACCTCCCGGACTCCGTGCAGTACGCCGAGTTCCGCAGGAACATCACCTACCACACGATGCTGCACGAGCAGGTGAGTTTCCTGTTCCGGGGATTCCGCAGGGACGCCCACCCCATGGCCCTGATGGTCGGTGTCGTCGGGGCGCTGTCGGCGTTCTATGCCGAAAGCTCCAACGTGAACTGCGCGCGTGAACGCATGGTCTCGGCGTACCGGCTGGTGGCCAAGATGCCGACCATCGCCGCCATGGCCTACAAGTGGTCGATCGGCCAGCCCTTCATGTATCCCAGGAACAACCTCGACTATGCCGAGAACCTCCTGCAGATGATGTTTGCCGTGCCCTGCGAGGACTACGTCGTCAATCCGGTGTTCTCCCGGGCGATGGATCTCATCCTCATCCTGCATGCGGACCACGAGCAGAACGCGTCGACATCGACCGTCAGGCTCACCGGCTCGTCCGGGGCCAATCCCTTTGCCAGCGTCGCCTCCGGAATCGCGACGCTGTGGGGTCCGGCGCACGGCGGCGCCAACGAGGCCGTCCTGAGGATGCTGGAGGACATCGACACGCCCGACAGGATTCCCGACTTCCTCGAGCGCGCGAAGGACAAGGACGATTCCTTCCGACTCATGGGTTTCGGCCACCGTGTCTACAAGAACTACGATCCGCGCGCCAAGATCATGCGCGAGGCTTGCCACCGGGTTCTCGACGAACTCGACGTGCGCGACCAGCCGCACCTGAAGATTGCCCTGGAGCTCGAGAAGATCGCCCTCGACGATCCCTACTTCGTCGAGCGCAATCTCTATCCCAACGTGGACTTCTATTCGGGCATCGTCCTGCGCGCCATGGGCATCCCGAGGCATCTGTTCACAGCGGTCTTCGCCGTCGCGAGGACCGTCGGCTGGGTTGCGCAGTGGAGCGAGATGCTCGTCGATCCCGATCAGAAGATCGGTCGTCCGCGGCAGGTCTACACCGGCCGTGCAAGGCGCGAGTACGTTCCCATCGAAGACCGTTGATCACTTTTGGCGAGAGAACATGAAATACCTGCATACGATGGTCCGCGTGACAGACCTCGATGAATCGCTCGATTTCTACTGCAACAAGCTCGGCCTCACCGAGGTCGGCCGCCAGGAGAACGAGGCGGGGCGCTACACGCTCGTCTTCCTCGGCGCCAGGGAGAACCCGGACGCCCAGATCGAGCTGACCTGGAACTGGGACCCGGAGGCCTATGGCGGCGGCCGCAACTTCGGGCACCTTGCCTACGAGGTCGACGACATCCACGCCCTGTGCGGCAGGCTTGCCGAGAGCGGTGTGACCATCAACCGGCCGCCGCGGGACGGCAGGATGGCGTTCGTGCGTTCTCCCGACGGGATCTCGATCGAGCTCCTGCAGAAAGGCGAAGCCCTCGAGGCGTGCGAGCCCTGGCTCTCGATGCCGAACACGGGCCAGTGGTAGTCCGTCTTCAGCCGCCGACCCGCCTGGCGATGTAGCGGGCGAAGTCGAGATTCTCCTTCTCGAGCCAGCTCAGCGGCCCCGGTTCGGCCAGCGGCGCCTGTACGCCCTCCCAGAGACCCTCGACGACGACGCGGTCTTCCTCGTTGGTGGCATCGAGAAAGGTCTTCGCCTCGAGGATCCGGGCGTCGAGGGCGGACGCGTCATCCATGACTTCCGGCGCCAGCGCCAGGCCGTAGCGCACATCGATTTCCCCGGGGGAACGCGGCCGGAGACTTAAGTACCAGAGGTGGTCCGGCGCCAGCACGAACATGTGGCAGGGAAAGACCGTGCCCAGGACCGACGTGTGCCGCGCCCTTCCCTGAAGTCTCGTGTTCGCCGGGTGGGCCGTGCCGAGCGGCGCATCGGATGTCTTCGTGAACCACTGGAAGGTAAAGGCGTCGCCCTCTGCGCCGTCACCGAAACGCGTGTCCTCCACCGGAAAATAGGCGCCGACGGTTTTCCGGTGCGTTACCGGGAGGTGGTATCCTTCCATGAAGTTTTCCGTCAGCAGCTTCCAGTTGGTCTTCCAGACGTGGTCCTGGCGGTCCACTTCGACGTAGCCGCCGGCGCCGTAGTCCGCGACGAGGTCCCCGAGCCGGAGCAGCCGCGCGGCCGGCGAGTCGATATCCGGGTCCAGGGTGACATAGATCCATCCCTGCCAGACGTCGCAACGTATCTCCGGCAGCCGGACCCGGGCCTTGTCGAAGCCGCGCGTTCTCTCCATGTGGCGGGCCTCGAGCAGGCGGCCGTCGAGACCGTAGGTCCACGCGTGGTAGGGACAGACGATGCGCCGGCACCGACCGCTGCCCTCGAGCAGTTTCATCATGCGGTGGCGGCACACGTTCGAGAAGGCACGCAGGCTGCCGTCCTGCTGGCGAAGGATGACGACCGGTTGACGGCCGATCGTCCAGGTCAGGAAATCGCCGGGTTGCGGGATGCTTTCCGCCCGTCCCGCACAGTGCCACTCCCTGGCGAAGATGCGCCGTGACTCCAGGTCGAAAAATTCTCTGGAAACATAAGCCTCCGGAGGCATCGTGAAGGCATCGTGAAGATCCCGCCGCGCTCCCAGGGCAAGTTTTCGGAGAAGCTGATCGGTCGCTGTCACTGCGGTTCCCGCGGGCGGTCGATTCGCAAAGGATGGATGGCCGCTCACAGCATTTCAAGAATGCTGCGCGCGGCAACTCGTGACGACGGTCCCCGGGGGTGGCGGAGCGCCTGCATGACGTCCGCCATCAGCCGTTGCTGGCGGCTGCGGGCCGGCGGTTCGACAAGGAGCCTGCGGATGCCGTCGTGGAGGAGGTCCGCGCGGCATCTTTCCTGGAGGAACTCGGGCGTGACCTCCTCGCCGGCGGAAAGGTTGACGAGGGAGGCGTGTTCCACGGTGATCAGCCGGCGCACGATGGCGGCCGTCAGCGGGTGGGCCCTGTAGGCGATGACGTGCGGCGTTCCCACGGAGGCGAGCTCGAGGGCCACGGTGCCGGAGACGGCAAGGGCCGCATCCGCGGCGGCCATCGCCGCCCGCCGGCCGCCGCCCTCCACGACGGCGAGCGGCCACGGCCAGGAGCGCGTTCCTTCGCGCACGTCGGCGGCGACCGACGCAACGGTCGGAATGACAAGAACAAGGTGCGGCAGATCGCGCACGATCTTGCCGACCGCGTCGCGAAAGAGCGGAAGGTGACGGGCGACCTCGCTCCTGCGGCTGCCGGGCAGGACGGCAAGCAGCGGCCCCTTTCCCTTCGCAACGAGGGAAGACCGCAGGGCCCCGATCCCGTCCGGCAACGGCATGTCGGCGACGGGATGGCCGACATGGACCGAGTCCTGTCCCACCCTGTCCCACCAGGGTTTCTCGAAGGGGAAGAGAAGAAGCAGCCTGTCGGTCACCGCGGCGAGCTTCCTCGCCCTGCCCGGCCGCCAGGCCCAGACCGTCGGCGCAACGTAGTGGACGACGGGAAAGGGCGCCGGATGGAGGCGCCGCGCCAGGCGCCTGGAAAACGCCTGGGAATCGATCGTGACGAGAACCGAGGGACGGGCGTCGCGGACGGCGCGGACCGTCTGGCGCAGACGTCCCAGGACCCGCGCGAGCGCGGGTACGACCTCGGCGATTCCCATGACCGCGATGTCGGACATGGGAAAGAGGGAGGCGAGGCCCTCGGCTTCCATTTCGGGGCCGCCCACTCCGGTGAACTCGACGGCGCCCGCGCTCTCGGCGAGGAGTCCCCTCATCAGTCCGGCTCCCAGCGAATCGCCCGAGGGCTCGCCCGCCACGAGGAACACCAGTGGGGGGGGCATGGCAGCCGGGCTACCGGGACAGGGCCTTCAGGAACAGCCCGTGGCGCTCGGCCGCCGCCACCACCTCATCGCGGCCCACGATCAGGGACCTCTTCGCCTCGACGGCGATTCCGCTGAACCCCGCGGCGGCGCATCCTTCGACGGTCGCCGGACCGATGGTCGGCTGATCGGCACGCAGGTCCTGGTTCGTCTTCGAGAACTTGACGAGGACCGGTCCCGGCCCCGGGCGGCGCAGCTCTCCGGCACGCCTGATGAGCGCATCCGTTCCCTCGACCGCCTCGAGGCCGAGCACGACACCCTGCTGCACGGCCGCCGCCTGGCCGATATCCAGGGCATCGAGGGCCTCGAGTACCGTCTTGCCGCGGGAGATGTCGGCCTCCTCCCGGTCGTCGGGCGCACGCATGGTTAGGTTCCCCTCCGGTGCGGCGAGGCTGCCGAGAACGTCCGGAACGCCGACGACCCTGAATCCCTCCTCCTCCTCGAGAAGGCGGATGATCGATGAAAGAAGTCCGTCATCGCCCTTCGACAGCGCGCCCGAAGCAAGGAACCTGGCGGCGCGCAGGTCCGGCATCAGTTCGCTCATGGACGGTCTTCTGACCGGACCGGCGAGAACGACGTCCTCGACGTTCTCGCGCCGCAGGTGGGCGATGGCCGTTGCGGCGGCTCCGAGGCGGACCCAGCGGTGATCGAACGGCTCCACGACGGCCGGGTCGGCCTGGTGTTCGAGAGCCACGATGAAGACCTTTCTGCCCTGTTCGCCGGCGCATCGTGCGAGGAGGCCCGGCAACTCGCCGCCACCGGCGATGATTCCCAACGTGCCTGACATCGTCTAGCGAAACCGGCAGAAGCCCGGGTCGCTCCCTCCCTCCATGAACTCGAGGACGTCGCGAACGAGCGTGGAATCGGAAAACCGGGCCCTGACCTCTTTCTTGCGATCCTCGAGGGTCGCATCCTCGTCCCGGAACAGCCTTCTGATGGCGGCGCTCACCTCCCGGATCTCGTCATCGGAGTATCCGTGGCGTTCCAGCCCGATGACATTGGCCCCCCTGAGCCTTCCCCGCTCTCCCAGGACCATGGCGTAGGGGACGACATCCCTGTCGATCCCCGTCATGCCGCCGATGATCGCGTTCCGCCCGATGCGGACGAACTGCTGCGCGGCCGAGAGGCCACCGATGATCGCCCGGTCCTCGACCGTGACGTGGCCGGCCAGCGTGGCATTGTTGGCCAGGATCACGCCGTTGCCGATCCGGCAGTCATGGGCGACATGGGATCCCACCATGAAGAGGCAGTCATCGCCGATCCGGGTCTCCATGCCGCCGGCCCTGGTGCCGGGGTTCATGGTGACGTACTCGCGGATCGTGTTGCGCTCGCCGATCACCAGCGCGGAAGGTTCGCCGCCGTACTTGAGGTCCTGGGGCGCAAGACCCAGCGAGGCGAAGGGGAAGACCCGGCAGCCCGCGCCGATCGTGGTGCGGCCGCCGACCACGACATGGGACGTCAGCACGACGCCCGGACCGAGGTCGGCGCTACCGCCGACGATGCAGTAGGGCCCGACGTCCACGCCGTCCGCGATGCGCGCGCCGTCCTCGACGACCGCCGTGGGATGGATGCCCGCCATGCCGGTTCAGCCGTCGAGAATCATGGCCGAGAAGCTGGCTTCGGCCACCGCCGTTCCGTCCACCCTGGCCACCGCGCTGAACTTCCAGATCATGCCGCGTCTCCTTTCCTTGTGGACGTGCACCTTCATGACATCGCCCGGAGTCACAGGCTTGCGGAATCTCGCCCTGTCGATACCCATGAAATAGACCAGCCGGCCCTCGAACTCCCTGCCAAGCGTCTCGACGACGAGCACGGCCGCGGACTGTGCCATGGCCTCTATGATGTAGACGCCGGGCATGACGGGGTGGCGGCCGAAATGACCCTGGAACTGGGGCTCGTTGATGGAGACGTTCTTGACGCCGACGGCGCTCTGGTTGCGCACGACGTCGACAACGCGATCGATCATCAGGAAGGGATAGCGGTGGGGAATGAGCTGCATGATGCGCTCGATATCGATGACGTCCGCCGGCGTCCGCTCCGCCGCGTTGTCCTGAACGTCTTCATTCATGGGACTTTTCCTGCCTCAACCATCTCAGCAACATGATGCGAAGGCGCCAGAAATCCCGGATCGGAATCGCCGGCGTGCCCAGGTAGGTCTTGCCTTCCGCCAGATCCGATGCGGCCGATGAGGTGCCGGCCATCCTGGCCCCCCTGCCGACCCTGACATGGTTGGCCACGGACGACCTGCCACCGAGCATCGCGCGTTCGCCGATCACGGCGCTGCCCGCGAGACCGGTCTGTCCCGCCAGTATCGCATGACGGCCGACCGTCACGTTATGGGCAATCTGGACCTGGTTATCAATCTTGACCCCGGCCTCGATGACAGTGTCGCCGATGGTGCCCCGGTCGATGGTCGTGTTGGCCCCGACCTCCACGTCGTCGCCGACGAGCACGCGTCCGACATGGGGAATGCGCACGATGCCCGACGCGGAATGCGCCAGCCCGAACCCCTGGGTTCCGAGCCTGGCGCCGGCATCGATCCAGACCCGGTCGCCGATCACGCAGCACATGAGCGTGGCGTTGGGACCCACGTGGCAGTCGTCGCCGATCCTCACGTTCTCGTAGAGCACGCTGCCGGCGCCGATCGTGCAGCGGTCGCCGATCTCGACTCCCGCGCAGACGACCGCGAAGGATTCGATTCGCACTCCCTTCCCGATGCGGGCCTGCGCGTGGAGCCGGGCATCGTCCGACACCCCGGGCCGGGGTGCGGACTGCGGATAGAACATCCTCTGGGCCAGCGCGAAGGAAAGGTAGGGGTTGTCGCTGACGATCGGGATCATTCCGCGGGGCGCCCGGTCGCGGAACTGCGTCCGGACAAAGCAGGCGCCGGCACGGCTTCGCTGGAACGCCTCGACGTACTTGCTGTTGTCGAGAAAACTGATGTCCTCGGCCCCGGCGTGATCCAGCGGTTCGACGCCGCGGAAGAGGCGCGAGGAGTCGTGCTCCCCGACACTGTCGCCCGTCTCCCGGACGATGGCGGCCAGGGTCAACGGACCTTTTCGGGCGAAGAAACGCAAATCGTCCACGGCGGTCAGTTGTCCGACGGCGCCGAGACAGCGATTCTGGAAACCCTGTCGTTCAGTCTGGCAAGCACGACGTCCGTCACATCAAGCCCGTTGTTGGCCATGATGTACTGATGGCGATCGAGAACGACGTCGATGCCCCTTTCCGTGACCAGGTCGCCGAGAACCTGCACGAGTTCCTTGCGCAGCGCATCCGTGGCCTCGCGAAGGCGCCGGTCAAGATCCTCCTGTCTGATCCGCATGCCGGCCTGAAATGCGGCGATGTCGGCTTCAAGCTCGAGACGGTCCTCCGTGTAGACCTCCTCGCTGACCAGGTTGCGCTTCTCCTCCAGAGCCTGCATGCGCTCGCGCAGTTCGCTCTCCTGCCGGCCGGCTTCCTCAACCAGCAGGTTGCGTTCCTCGCCGAGCACCGACATGGCGGCCTTTCCGGCATCGGATGTCGTGAGGATGTGCTCGAAATCGATGATGGCAACGGCGACGCCGCCGTCCGCCCGGCTGTTCCCGCCAACGACGAGGCATACGGCGAGAAGCGCCGGCAGCAACCGATTCAGCATCAGAACGCAAGCCCGATCGAGAAACGGAAAAGTTCCGTCCTGTCATACTCTTCCTTGAGGAATGCTCTCGCCCAGTCGAACTGCATCGGTCCCAGCGGCGAGTAGTAGGAGATGCCGAAGCCCGCCGACGCCCGGGGCGAAGCGTCGTCGGCGAGCGAGGGATCGTTGTCGTCGGTTTCGAACAGGCTGCCCCAGTCGGTGAAGGTGCGGCCGAGAACTCCCAGTTCCCGGGGCAGTCCGATCGGGAACTCCATTTCACCGATGAGCTTCCAGTAGATGTTCCCGCCGAGAGCATCCCGCGTCGTCGTGTCCACAGGCCCGACACCCGACACCTCGAATCCCCTCAAGGTGGATCCTCCCAGGAAAAACCTGTCCGTCAGTCGTACATCCTTGCCGCGCAGGCCGAAGATGGCGCCGCCGTCTCCGCGCAGGTTGAGTGTCCAGTCGGTATCCAGAGGGTAGAAGTAGCTGAATCCCGCGGTGTTGCGCAGGAAGGACGTGTTGCCGCCAAGCCCCGCGACATCGGTCGCCTGGAAGATCAGATAGCCCTCAGTCGGTCTGAGGACATCGTTGCGGCGATCGTAGTCGAGGCGCTGCCCGAGAGCCGACACCGTCGCCTTGCCCTCCTGGGCCCGGATGAGGGCGGAGGCGCTATCCGTCACATCCGTCACCTCGATCGCCTTGAGCGAATAGAACACACGCTGACGAAGATCCTCGAGCAGGGGATAGCCCGCCCTCAGGACGCCGCCTATGTCTTCCCTGGTGAACGACGATTCGGTCTCGAGGTTGCGCCGGCGCCGGATGATGTCGAATCCGGCGCTCAGGTCGCGTTCGAGAAAATGGGGCTCGGTGAAACTGAGGTCGATGCTCTGACGGACATTCGACAGCGAGAAGTCGAGCGCGAGGCGCTGTCCGCGGCCAAGAAGGTTCCGTTCACCGAGGGACACGCCGAGAAGGGCGTTTTCCGAACTCGAAATCGCAAAACCGAACGACAGCTCTCCCGTCGCCTTCTCCTCCACCTCCACATCGATGATCGTGGAGTCCGGCGCACTTCCGGCACGGCTGGAAACCTCGACGGAAGCGAAGAAGTTCAGTGCCCGGATGTTGCGCTCGGTGCGTTTGACCAGGGCCGGATTGTAGGCGTCGCCCTCGGCAAACTCGAACTCCCTGCGGATGACCGCATCGGTGGTGCGGAGATTTCCGAAGATGTTGATGCGCTCGACGTAGATGGCCGCTCCCGGCAGGATGCGGTACTCGACATCGATGGTCAGGCTTTCGGCATGTCTCGTGAGTCTCGGTGTGACGTCGACGAACGGCTGGCCCAGGCGTCCGAGCTCCAGGGTGAGATCGACGATATCGTCGTCGACCTCGCCGGCGTCGTACCAGCCGCCGGCGGCAACACCGACAAGGTCCTCGACGAGCGCAGGATCGACAGCCGGCAACCCGCTCGTGACGCTGATGTCGCCGAACTCGTAGCGCGGCCCCTCGTCGAGAGTGAAGGTGATGAAGAACTCCTCGCCGTCCGGCGCCAGTTCGGCGGTGGCCGAAACAACCCGGAAATCGGCATAGCCTTCGGAAAGATAGTGCTGCCGCAACAGTTCCCCGTCGAAGGCCATGCGGTCCGGATCATAGGTGTCGTCGGTCGTCAGGAAGCGGTACCAGGCGCTCTGCGTGGTGATGATCACGTCGCGCAGCGCGCCGTCGGAGAAACCCTCGTTGCCGATGAAGACGATCTCCCGGACGACGGTCTGGCGACCCTCGGAAATCTCGAAGACGAGGTCGATGCGATTCTGTTCCTGAAGGATGACCCTGGGCTCGGCGGAGGCATTGAACCGGCCGACGCGACGGTAGAGTTCGAGAATCCTCGCGACGTCTTCCTGCACCTTGATGCGCGTGTAGACGGTCCGCGGGCGCAGCTGGATCTCGGCCTCGAGATCGGCAGCGTCGATCCGCTGGTTGCCCTCGAAGGCGATCCTGTTGATGATGGGGTTTTCGACGACTTCGACGACGAGACGCGAACCCTCGCGGGTCACGGTGACATCGGAAAAGAAGCCCGTGGCGAAGAGCGCCCTCAGCGAGTCATCGACGTCATCGGCATCATAGGCGTCTCCGGCACGGATGGTCATGTAGCTCGTCACCGTCTCGGCCTCGATCCGCTGGTTGCCGGTGACGACAACCTCCTCGATCAGCGTCTGCGCGCGCAGCTCGCCGGCAAGGACGGCGGCAGGCAGGCATGCCAATGCAAGGAGACGCCGCAATCCGCTCATCGCTTCCGAACCTCCCGCGCTGTCACGATCCCATCCCGAGAAGTGTCTCGAACAGTCCCATGCGGAGAAGGTCGTTGAACGTCACGAACACAAACAGCGTGCCGACCAGTGCAAGGCCGACCATCTGGCACAGATCCTGCGCGCGTGCGCCCAATGGACGCCCGCGGATGATCTCCACTGTATAGAACATGAGGTGGCCGCCGTCGAGAAGCGGTAAGGGAAACAGGTTGATCAGGCCGAGATTGACCGAGAGGATGGCCATGAAAAGGACGAGACTCGCAACGCCGAGTTCCGCGAATCCGGACGATACCTGGGCGATGCCCAGCGGCCCCGCGAGGTCCCTGCTGCTCTGCGTGCCTTCGAAAATCTTGCCGACGAAGTCGAAGATTCGCGTGATCCAGACCCAGGTTTCCCGGACGCCTTCCCACAGGGCGTCGAGGGGCGCCAGGCGCTCGACCACGATGCTGCCGGCCGTCAGGGCGATGCCCAGTCGTCCGCTCTGCCTCTGGTTGCCGAAGCCGTCGTCCTCGAGGACGGTATCGGGCGCGATCACGAGCTCGTTCGTCTCGCCGTCGCGCAGGATCGTGAATGCGAGCGGAACTCCCGGACTGGTCGAGACGATGAACTGGAGATCCTGGAAATCGTCGATGGCGCGGCCGTCGATGGCGAGGATGAGGTCCCCTGGACGCATGCCGCCCCGCTCGGCCGCCCCGCCGTCGATGATCTCGCTGGCCTGCGGCAGGGTCTGGTTCTGCCCGACCAGGGTAAAGAGCCCGGCAAAGAGCAGAATCGAAAGGACGAAGTTCGCCAGAGGGCCGGCGAGCACGATGGCGAATCGCTGACCCACCGTCTTGCTGTCGAACGAGATTCTGCTTTCCTCGTCGGTCAGCGGACAGCCGCTCTCGCGGGAGGCCTGTCCGAACATCTTGACGTAACCGCCCAGCGGAACAAGTGCGATCCTCCAGCGGGTGCCCGCCCGGTCGGTCCAGCCCACGATTTCCCTGCCGAAGCCGATCGAGAACACCTCGACCCTCACGCCGTTCCGGCGCGCCACCGAGTAGTGACCGAGTTCATGGAAGAACACGATGACCGTGATGACGACGAGGAATGGCCACACGCTGTTCACGACATCGAGCAAGGGTCCCGTCATCCTCTCGAACTCGCCTTACCTACCATTACCCCGGCGTGAAGTCTCGTCTGCCGGTCGACCTCGATCAGCGTCTCGATGTCGCCGGGCGCTGTGGATGCGGCGTTGGCGAGGGTCTGCTCGACCACGGCGACGATGTCGAGGAAACCGATCTTCCCTTCCAGGAAGGCCATGACCGCAACCTCGTTGGCCGCGTTCATGACGGCGGGCGCCGAGCCGCCGGCCGCCGCGGCCTGGCGTGCCAGGCGCAACGCGGGAAAGCGTCCGGGATCCGGCGCCTCGAAGGTCAGCCGGCCGAGCTTTGCGAGGTCGAGGCGCCGCGACGGGGCCGGGATGCGTTCGGGCCAGGCGAGGGTGTGGGCAATGGGCGTGCGCATGTCGGGCGCCGCCAGTCCCGCCAGCACGGAGCCGTCATGATAGGCGACGAGACCGTGGACGATCGATTCCGGGTGCACGACGACGCCCACCTTCCCCTCGCCGACCGCGAACAGGTGACTGGCCTCGATGAGTTCGAGTCCCTTGTTCATCATGGTGGCGGAATCGACGGAGATCTTCGCCCCCATGCTCCAGTTCGGATGCGCGACGGCCTGTTCCGGCGTCGCGGAGGCCATCGCGGCCCGGCTCGCCGTGCGGAAGGGACCTCCGGATGCCGTGAGCCAGATCATCTCGACCGTGCCGATCCTGGATCTGTCCAGCACCTGGAAGATGGCGTTGTGTTCCGAATCCGCCGGCAGGAGCGTGCATCCGCTCGCACGGGCCTCGTCCATCATGAGGCTTCCCGCACAGACAAGGGCTTCCTTGTTGGCGAGCGCCACCACCTTGCCCCGCCGCACGGCCTGCAGGGTGGGAGAGAGGCCGGCGGCGCCGACGATGGCCGCCATCACCCAGTCGGCGTCGCGGGCCGCCGCCTCGTCGAGAGCCTCCGGCCCCGCCGCGACCTCGGTGGCGCAGCCGGCCAGCTCCTCGCGAAGCTCCCCGTAGAGCCGCGGATCGGCGATGGCGGCGAACCGCGCACCCGTGTCGCGGGCGATCGAAGCGAGTTTCGCGACGTTCGTGTGTGCCGTCAGGGCCTCGACGCGGAAGCTGTCGGGCGCGCCCAGCACGAGATCGAGCGTCGATGCGCCGATCGAGCCAGTGGCCCCGAGTATGGAGACGCTCCGGCGTCCGCAGAGCTCAGCCATCGCTCGCCAGCAGCATCATGAGCGTCCAGGCGGCCGCGAAGGCCGGTACGGCGAGGACCAGGGAGTCCAGGCGGTCCATGAGACCGCCGTGGCCGGGAACGAGGCGGCCGCTGTCCTTGGCATCGCAGCGCCGCTTGACCGCCGACTGGACAAGATCGCCGCACTGGGCGGCGACCGAAACGACAAGGGCAAGAAGCAGGGCGCGCTCGAAGGTGAGCTGGAGCATGGCCGCCGTGAGCGTTCCGACAAGGGCCGAGGCAAGGAGGCCGCCGGCTGCGCCGGACCAGGTCTTGGCAGGACTGATGGAGGGCATGAGGAGACCGCCGCCGAAATGGCGTCCCGCGAAGTAGGCCCCGGTATCGCATGCCCAGACGACGAAGAACAGCCACATGAGCACGAGGGCGCTGCCCTCGGCATCGCGCATCCAGATCAGGGCCAGCATGGGCACGATGGTGTAGGCCGTGCCGCCCGCGGCCCACAGGGCGCGGTCTTCGCGACGCCGCAGCATGCTGAAGAGCGCCGTGCCGATCATGCCCATGACGAGGGCGTAGAGCGCCATGACCGGATGTCCCTGCCAGGCGATCGCAACCCAGCTGGCCAGAAGCGCCGCGGCGGACGCGGGCAAGCCGGGCGTGGAGGTCAGGCGGTGCCATTCATGAAGGACGACAAGCGCCATAACGAGGACCGTCACGTCGAACCACCATCCGCCCAGCAACGTGACCGCCACCGCCACCGTTGCGAGGACGGCGGCGGAGAGCGCCCTGAGGGCCAGTTCCGCCCGGCGCGACTCAGGACGCCGTGATCTTGCCGTACCGTCTGTCACGGCGGTGGTACTCGCTGATCGCCGAGGCCAGGTGCTCCCCGCCGAAGTCGGGCCACAGGACGTCGAGGAAGACCAGTTCCGCGTAGATTCCCTGCCAGGCGAGGAAATTGCTCAGGCGGCGTTCGCCACCGGTCCTGATGATGAGATCGGGGTCGGGAAGCGAATGCGTGTCGAGGCGCCCGGCGAAGCGCCGCTCGTCGATGCAGCACGGCTCCAGGCCCGCCGTCATGCATTCCTCCACCATGGCGCGCGCGGCCCGGACGATCTCGTTGCGGGCACCGTAGTTGAAGGCGACCGTGGCGGTCAGCGCCTCGCCGCCGGCGGTATCCTGCTCGACATCGGCCATGAGCCGCGAGACGTCATGGCCCAGGCCGCGGCGGTCGCCGATGAACGTGATGCGGACGCCCTTCTCGATGAGATTCGTCTTCTCATGGCGCAGATGATGGCGAAGCAGGCCCATGAGGTTGTCGACTTCCGGCTCGGGACGCCGCCAGTTCTCCGAGGAGAATGCGAAGAGGGTGAGGTAGGGAACACCCTGTTCCAGGGACGCGGCGAGTGTTCGCCGCACCGCTTCCGCTCCGGCGCGGTGACCGGCCTCGCGCGGTATCCGGCGTTCCCGTGCCCAGCGTCCGTTGCCGTCCATGATGACGGCGACATGGCGCAGCGATCGCCCGCCGTGACCGGAAACCGCTTCCATGGGCGCTCAGACCTGCATGATTTCGGCCTGCTTGGCCTCGAGCAGCTCGTCGACCCTCGCGATTTCCGCATCCGTGAGTTCCTGGATCTCGTCGGAGCCGCGGCGCTGTTCATCCTGGGAGACCTCGCCCTCCCGTTCCTGCCGCTTGAGCGTCTCGACGCCGTCCCGCCTGACATTGCGGATCGCGATCCTGGCCTGTTCCGCGTACTTGCCCGCAATGCGCGTGATCTCGACGCGCCGCTCCTCGTTGAGCTGGGGAATGGGAACACGGACCGTCTGACCGTCGCTCTGGGGATTGAGGCCAAGATCGGAATCGCGGATCGCCTTCTCCACGGCCTTGACGAGAGAGCGGTCCCAGACCTGCACCGTCAGCAGCCGCGCCTCGGGAGCGCCGACACTGCCCACCTGGTTGACCGGCATGCGGGTGCCGTAGGCGTCCACCATCACGGGGTCGAGAAGGCTGACGGACGCACGTCCCGTGCGCAGTCCGGCGAACTCCCTGCGGAGAACCTCCACGGCGCCGTTCATGCGGCGCTTGAGATCTTTCATCAGTGCATCAGCCATGTTCGCCTCCCTCTTCGACCGTGATGGCCGTGAACCGTCCCTCGCCCTTGAGCACACGCGCCAGCGCCCCCTGTTCATGAAGCGAGAAGACCAGGCACGGGAGGCGATTGTCGCGGGCAAGCGAGATCGCCGCCGCGTCCATCACCGCGAGATTGTTCACGAGAACGTCGGTGTAGCTCAATCGGTCATAGCGGACGGCGTCCCCGTCGACACATGGGTCCGCGGAATAGACGCCGTCGACCTGAGTCGCCTTGAGAAAAACGTCGCACCCCATTTCCACTGCTCTCAAGGCCGCCGCTGTATCGGTGGTGAAATAGGGACTCCCGGTTCCCGCCGCGAAGATCACGACCCTGCCCTTCGCGAGGTGGGCCATGGCCCGGGGCCGCGCATAGGGCTCGCAGATCGTCGGCATGGGAATGGCCGAGAGAACCCGCGTCTCGAGTCCCGCGCCGATCAGCGCGTGCTCGAGCGCCAGCGCGTTGATCACCGTGGCAAGCATGCCCATGTAGTCGGCCGTCGCCCGGTCCATGCCCTGGGCCGCGCCGGCCACGCCGCGGAAGATGTTGCCGCCGCCGATCACCACCGAGACGCCGACGCCAAGTCCGACCGCCTCGGCAATGTCCGCGGCAATGCGCCCCGCCTTGTGCGGGTCGACGCCATAGGCGGCGTCTCCCATCAGCGCCTCGCCGGAAACCTTGACCAGGACGCGTCTGAATGTCGGCGCCTCATCCATGGCCCAGCGTCCGGCGGCGCGGCGCTCAGGTTCCCCGCACGGTGGCGGCGACCTCCGAGGCAAAGTCGCTTTGCTCTTTCTCCACGCCTTCGCCGAGACCGTAGCGGACGAACCCGGCGACCCGGAGCGGTGCGCCGAGATCCGCCGACGCCCGTTCGAGGACGCCCGAGACCCGGCTTTCTCCGTCGATGACGAAGACCTGCTCCATGAGGACGACGTCCCGGAAGTACTTGCCAAGACGTCCCTCGACCATCTTCGCGACGATGGCCTCGGGTTTGCCGGATTCGCGCGCCTGCTCGGCCAGCACGGCTCGCTCCCTTTCCACCAGTCCGGAATCCAGGGAGTCCACCGTGACGGCCTCCGGACGGCTCGCGGCGATGTGCATGGCGAGCTGCCGGCCGAGCTCCCCGAGTTCGCCGGGGTCGGCCCGCGATTCCAGGGCCACGATCACCGCGATCTTTCCCATTCCCGGGGCCGCCGCCGCGTGGACGTAGCTTGCGACGAGACCGGAATCGACCGAAAGACAGGCCGTCCGGCGCACCCGCAGGTTCTCGCCGATGGTCGCGATCAGCGCCGTGAGCCTGTCGCTCACGCTTTCGCCTGTTCCGTGCCATGGCATCCGCCCGAGAGCGGCGGCATCGCCGTCACCGGCAAGCGCGAGATTCGCCGCGCCACGCACGAAGTCCTGGAAGCCGTCGTTGCGGGCGACAAAGTCCGTCTCCGCATTGACCTCGACGACGGCTCCCCTGAGGCCGTCGGCCGAGACGGCGGTCGCGACGAGGCCTTCGGCCGCCACGCGGCCGGCTTTCTTGGCCGCCGCGGCCAGCCCCTTGGTGCGCAGCCAGTCGACGGCGGCCTCCATGTCGCCGGCCGTTTCCGTCAGGGCCTTCTTGCAGTCCATCATTCCGGCGCCCGAGCGGTCGCGCAGCTGCTTGACCAGCGCCGCTGAGATTGCGGTCATCGTGCTTCCTCGGTGGTTTCTTCCGGCTCGGGCGGCGGCGCCTGCTGCTCGTCCTCGGCGACGGCCGGTTCCGTCCCGAGTCCGCCCTCCTCGACCTCTTCCCGGGAGCCGAGGTCCTCGCCGCCGGCGGCGAGCTCGGCCTCGATGCCGTCGAGGACGGCACGGGCAAAGAGGTCGCAGTAAAGCGAGATCGCGCGAATGGCGTCGTCGTTGCCCGGCACGACCACGTCGACGACATCGGGATCGCAATTGCTGTCGACGACGGCGACGATGGGAATGTTGAGCTTCCTGGCTTCGGAAATCGCGATATCCTCCTTGTTGGTATCGATGATCAGCAGGATATCGGGCAGTCCGGCCATGTCCTTGATGCCGCCAAGCGCGCGCTGGAGCTTGTCGCGCTCCCGGGTCATGCGCAGGATTTCCTTCTTGGTGAAGCCGGCGGTGTCCTGGCCGAGGCGTTCCTCGAGGTCGCGAAGGCGCTTGATCGAGTTCGAGACGGTCTTCCAGTTCGTCAGCATGCCCCCCAGCCAGCGGTGGTTGACATGGTACTGGCCGCAGCGGACCGCAGCCTCGGCGACGGCCTCCTGCGCCTGGCGCTTGGTGCCCACGAACAGCACCCTGCCGCCCCGGGCGACGACGTCGCGAACCTGCTGCAGCGCGCGGTGCAGCATCGGCACGGTCTGCTGGAGATCGATGATGTGGACATCGTTGCGCTCACCGAAGATGTAGGGCTTCATCTTCGGGTTCCAGCGTCTCGCCTGGTGGCCGAAATGGACACCGGCCTCTAGCAGCTGGCGCATGGTGAACTGCGGCATGGTCATGGGCCGAACTCCTCTTCCGGTTCTGCCTCCGCGGACCGAACCGGACGAGCCGGCACCGGAAATCATGGCCGCGTGCGGGGTTGAAGAAACAAGGCGGCTTCTAGCCCCTCGAGGCCGCGACTTCAAGCCTTGCGCCCGAATGTCACGGCGCCTCCACGGCGCGCACACCCGGAAGGGCCTCCACTTCCGCCCTGAGACCCGGCGACAGGGCGAAGCGCCCGGGGAGCACGATATCCACCAGCTTTCCCGATCGGGCGGCGTAGGACAGCGTGATGCGCCCCCGGCCGGCGTCGGCCTGGTCCAGCACCTGGCGCAGCCGCCCCGCAGCGACGCTGTCGTCGAGGCGCACGATGAACGCGCTCGACAGGCGCGTCACCGTTTCATCGAGGGTGGCGATCCTTCGCGCCGAAAAGCGCACGCTCTCGCCCTCGAGACGCGCGTCGGCCTCGATGTAGAGCGGCTTGCGCCCCTCCAGCCTGCCGCCGGCCTGGGCGAGCACCTCCGAGAAGACGACGATCTCGTACTGTCCCGAAAGATCGGAGAGCTCCAGGTAGGCGTAGCGGTTTCCCCTGCTGCTGGTCCGCTCCCTCCTCGACACGGGAATGCCGGCGAGCCGGACCGTCTCCTCTGCGTGTTCGCGAACCGCGTGTTCGGCGGCGGCGAATGTGCGGACACCGAGTCGCTCGAGGGATTGCGCGTAGGGATCGAGGGGGTGGGAAGAAAGGTGAAAGCCCAGGGCGTCGGCCTCCGCCATCAGCTTGTCCGCCGCCATCCACGCAGGCGCCTCGATGATTGCGGGATGGAGGTTCGCCGCATCCCCGCCGAACAGGCTCTGCTGTCCGGTCTCGCGTTCGTCGGCGACGTTGGCGCTGAACTCGACGATCTGGTTGATGTTGGCGACAACGCGCGCCCGGTTGCCATCGATCTCGTCGAAGGCGCCGGCGCCCGCCAGCATTTCGAGCTGGCGCTTCTTGACGACGCGGCTGTCGAGACGGGTGGCGAACTCGAAGAGGCTCCTGAACGGGCCGTTGCCCGCCCGCTCGGCAACGAGCGCCTCCATCGCGGCGCTCCCGACGTTCCTGATGGCGGAAAGCGCATAGCGGACCGCGTCACGGGCCCCCTCCTGCGGTTCGACGCTGAAGGCGGCTTGGGAGCGGTTGATGTCCGGTGGCAGGAGAGCGATGCCGAGGCGGACGAGCTCCTGGCGGAACACGTTGAGCTTGTCCGTGTTGCCCATGTCGAGCGTCATCGACGCGGCAATGAACTCGACCGGGTGATGCGCCTTCAGCCAGGCCGTCTTGTAGGCGACGATGGCGTAGGCTGCGGCATGGCTCTTGTTGAAGCCGTAGCCGGCGAACTTGTCGACGAGATTGAAGATCTCCGTGGCCCGTCCCTGGTCCACACCCCGCTCGACCGCACCGGTGACGAAGCGTTCGCGCTGGGCGGCCATTTCCTCCTTGATCTTCTTTCCCATCGCGCGTCGGAGCAGGTCCGCCTCGCCGAGGCTGTATCCCGCGAGGATCCGGGCGATCTGCATCACCTGTTCCTGGTAGATGATGACCCCGTAGGTTTCCCTGAGCACCTCTTCCAGGGAGGGATGCAGGCAGTCGACCTCCTCGCGGCCGTGCTTGCGGTTGCAGAACTGGGGGATGTTGTCCATCGGACCGGGCCGGTAGAGCGACACCAGGGCGATGATGTCCTCGATGGAGTCCGGCTTGAGCTGCAGCAGGGCATCGCGCATCCCCTGGCCTTCCAGCTGGAACACGCCGACGGTTTCGGCGCGGGTCAGCATGTCGAAGGTGGCCGCGTCGTCGAGAGGCAGGTGATCGAGGTCGACCTCGATGCCGCGCCGGCGCAGGAATTCCGCCGTGTACTCGAGCACGGTCAGCGTCTTCAGTCCGAGAAAGTCGAACTTGACGAGGCCTGCCTTTTCGACGTCCTTCATGTGGAACTGGGAGACCGGCACGTCCGACCGCGGATCGCGGTAAAGCGGTATCAGCTCCTGGAGCGGCCGGTCGGCGATGACGACTCCCGCCGCATGGGTGCTGGCGTGGCGGTAGAGTCCTTCCAGCCTGAGCGCCGTCTCGATGAGCTCCCGGGTCGCGTCATCCGCGATCGCCTCCTTCAGCGGCGCCTCCTCTTCCACGGCGCGTTTCAGGGCGACCGGCGCGGCGGGGTTGTAGGGAATGAGCTTGGCCAGGCGGTCGACCTGGTGGTAGGCCATCTGCAGGACGCGCCCGACATCGCGCACCACGGCCCGCGCCTGGAGAGTGCCGAAGGTGATGATCTGCGCGACCCTGTCCGACCCGTAGCGTTCCTGGACATGGGCGATCACTTCGTCCCTGCGCTCCTGGCAGAAGTCGATGTCGAAATCCGGCATCGACACCCGTTCCGGGTTCAGGAATCGCTCGAACAGGAGACCGAAGCGGATCGGGTCGAGGTCGGTGATGGTGAGCGACCAGGCGACAACCGAACTGGCGCCCGAACCGCGGCCCGGCCCCACCGGAATGCCGTTGCGCTTGGCCCACTGGATGAACTCGGCAACGATGAGGAAGTAGCCGGCGAAGCCCATGCCGATGATGACGCCGAGTTCGAAGTCCAGCCGCTCGCGGTATTCGCGAGCGCATCCGTCGATTCTCCGCAGACGCCGCTCGAGACCCTCTGAGGCCTGGCGGCGCAGTTCGTCCTCCTCGGAGGCGCCGTCGGCCACGGGAAAGAGAGGAAGAATCGGGGCCCGTGCCGGAGAGGTGGCGGCGCAGCGCCTGGCGACGACCACCGTGTTGGCGATCGCTTCGGGGAGATCGCGGAAGCGTTCCGCCATGTCGGCCGACGAGGCGAAGTCGTGCTGAGGCGTGACGCGCCGGCGGTCGGGACGGTTGACGGTGGTGCCGCCCGCGATGCACATCAGGGCATCGTGGGCCTTGTGCATGGAGACGTCGGCGAACATGACGTCATTGGTGGCGACAAGCGGCAGGCCACGATCGTAGGCAAGATCGATCATGGCCGGTTCGCTGGCCTTTTCCGCATCGAGGCCGTGGCGCTGGATCTCGATGTAGAGGCATCCGCCGAACAGCCCCTCGAGGCGTGACAGCAGCGCCCGGGCGCCTTCGGCGTCGCCCTCGAGGAGACGGCGCCCCAGAGGACCGGAGGCGCCGCCGGTCAGGCAGATCAGACCCGAGCAGCGCCCCTCGAGGCCGTCGAGGGGCAGCGACGGAACCTCGCCCGATTCCGCCGTCAGGCAGGCTTCGCTGACAAGGCCGAGGAGATGGCCGTAGCCCTCCTCGTCACGGGCCAGCAGCACCAGGCGTTCCGCCGATTGCGGATCGCGGCAGGGCTCGCAGGAGTCCCGCCGCACGGCAAGGAGGGTGCCGATGACGGGCTGCACGCCGCGGGCGGCGCAGGCGGAGGCGAACTCCAGGACTCCGAACATGTTGCCGGTGTCGGTAATCGCCATCGCCGGCATGTCGTTGGCGAGGCACAGGTCGACAAGATCGTGAATTCGCACGGCACCCTCGAGCAGCGAGAAGGGCGTGTGAACACGAAGGTGAACGAAGGCCGGCACCATGCCCCAGACTCCCACAACTGCACCGGCGACTCACCCGCTGCCTGTGGATGGACTTCCCGGAAGCAGATGAATCATGCGGTCCATCCGCGCGGCCAGATGCATGTTGTGGGTGGCCACCAGGGCGGCGAGATTCCTGCCGCGCGCCTCCGCGAGGAGGCGTTCCATGACGGCCTCCGCTGTCCGGGGGTCGAGATTGCCCGTCGGTTCGTCCGCCAGCAGGATCGCCGGGCGGTTGGCGAGAGCGCGGGCGACAGCCACCCTCTGCTGTTCGCCGCCCGACAACTGTGCCGGACGGTGGCCGAGTCTCGCGGCGAGGCCCAGGCTACCGAGAAGGTCCCGGGCCCGCTGCCGTGCCTCGGCCGGACGCGCGCCGGCGATCAGCTGGGGCATCGCGACGTTCTCCAGCGCCGTGAATTCGGGCAGCAGGTGATGGAACTGGTAGACGAATCCGAGACGGCGGCGTCTGAGCGCCGTGCGTTCCCGGTCGCCCAGTCCGTTGCAGGCCGTGCCGAGAATCGTCACCTCTCCCTCGTCGGGCGGTTCGAGCAGGCCGGCGATGGTGAGGAGCGTCGACTTGCCCGCACCCGAAGGCCCTACCAGCGCCACGGCTTCTCCCGCGGCGAGCGAGAGACTCGTCTCGCGCAGGGCCACCAGGGACTGTCCGCCCTGGATGAACGTGCGTCCCACGCCCTTGAGTTCAAGAACGCGTTCACTCACGGCGCAGGGCTTCCGCCGGCTCGATCCGCGCCGCGCGCCAGGCCGGGTAGAGCGCGGCCAGGAACGTCAGGCCGAGCGCCATGGCCGCGATCGTGGCCACCTCCAGCCAGTCGAGTCTCGCCGGCAGGCGCGAGAGAAAGTAGACCTCGGCGGGGAACAGCTCCAGGCCGATCAGGGTCTGGATCAACTGGCGGATTTCCTCGATGTGAAGGCAGAACAGGATGCCGATCACGGACCCGGCGAGCGTCCCGGCGATGCCGATGGCCGCGCCGGTCAGGAGGAAGACCCTCATGACGCTGCCCCGCGTCGCGCCCATCGTGCGCATGATGGCGATATCCCCGTTCTTGTCCTTCACCAGCAGGATCAGACTCGAAATGATGTTGAAGGCCGCAACGAGGATGATCAGCGTCAGGATGAGAAACATCACATCGCGTTCCACCTGAAGCGCCCCGTAGAGATGGCGGTGGGTCTGCTGCCAGTTGGCCACGACGGCGCCCGTGACGCCCTCGGCCTCCATGATCCCGCGAATTCCGGCTGTCAGCGCGTCGGGCTCTTCCGGATCGTCCGTCATGACCTCGATCTGGGTCACCCTGCCGTCCCGGCGGAAATAGCTCTGCGCCTCCTCGAGGGGCATGAAGACGATGCCGGAATCGAACTCGTACATGCCGACCTCGAAAACGCCGGTGACCGGGTAGGAGACCGACCGCGGCATGGTGCCCAGCGCGGTGGGCACACCCCTGGGGGACAGCAGCGTCACGCTTGCGCCGGGACTCGCGCCGAGGCGCTGCAGCAGCCTGGAACCGGCAACGATGCCGGGTGTGGTTCCGAAGCCGTCGAGGGTGCCCGCCACCATGTTCGAGGCGATCAGGTGCTTGTCGGCAAGATCCTCCGCGCGGATGCCCCGGACGATGACGCCGGCATGGCCGTAGCGCGACGAGGCGAGGACCTGGCCCTCGACGAGAGGGGCCACCAGCGTGGTGCCCGGGAGGTCCCTGATCTTCGACACCAGCCTTTCGTAGCGGTCGAGGTCGTTGCCCGGTGCGGCGACCGTGATGTGGCCGTTGAAACCGAGGATCTGGCCGATCAGGTCGTGGCGGAATCCGTTCATCACCGCCATCACGATGATGAGCGCGCCCACGCCCAGACAGATGCCGACGAGCGAGAAGCCCGCGGTGACCGAAACGAAGCCCTCCTGGCGGCGGGACTTCAGGTAGCGCAGCGCCACCGTGCTTTCGAAGCGTCCTATCACGTCCGTGATTCGAGAATCCGGGCCACGGCGGTGTCCACCGGAACCTCGTGGCGCTCCCCGCCGGCGCGCCTCTTGAGCTCGACGGTCCCGGCCCTGGCGCCCCGGGGCCCGACGACGACCTGCCAGGGAAGGCCGATGAGATCCATGTCGGCGAACTTGACTCCCGCCCTCTCGCTGCGGTCGTCGTGGAGGATCTCGAGGCCCGCCCGCCCGAACGTCTCCTGGACCGACGCCGCCATGGCCTCGCAGGCGGCGTCGCCCGTCTTGAGATCGATGAGTCCGACATCGAAGGGGGCGACGGAATCGGGCCAGACGATGCCCGCGTCGTCGTGGCAGGCCTCGATGATGGCGCCGGCGAGGCGCGAGACGCCAATCCCGTAGGAGCCGCCGTGAAGCAGGCGCTGTTCGCCGTCCGGCATGCTGACGGTGGCTCCCATGGCCTGGGAGTACTTCGTGCCGAAGTAGAAGATGTGGCCCACCTCGATGCCGCGGGCGGCGAGAAGTTCGGAGTCCGGAACCGGGCATGCCGCCGGATCGTGCTTGTCGTCCGTGGCCGCGTAGAGCGACGTCCAGGCCCTGAAGACCGGTTCGAGATCGCCCTCGTAGTCGATGGTGCTCGAGCCGGCATCCATGTCGAGGAGGCGCCTGTCGGCGTACACCCGCGTTTCGCCGGTATCCGCGAGAATCACGAACTCGTGGGAGAGGTCGCCGCCGATCGGCCCCGATTCCGCCAGCATGGGAATGGCCTTGAGCCCCATGCGCGCGTAGGTCCTCAGATAGGCCACGAACATGACGTTGTAGGCGTGCTTGGCGGAAGCAAAATCCAGGTCGAAGGAATAGCCGTCCTTCATGAGGAACTCGCGCCCTCTCATGACCCCGAAACGCGGCCGGACCTCGTCGCGGAACTTCCACTGGATGTGGTAGAGGTTCTTCGGAAGGTCCCGGTAGCTGCGGATGTCGTCGCGCACGATCTGGGTGATCTGCTCCTCGTTGGTCGGACCGTAGAGCATGTCGCGTCCGTGCCGGTCCCTGATACGCAGCATTTCGGGACCGTAGGCGTCGTAGCGGCCGCTTTCGCGCCACAGGTCGGCGAGCTGCATCGTGGGCATGAGAACGGCCTGGGCACCGGCCTTGTGCATCTCCTCGTGCACGATGCTCTCGATCCTGCGCAACACCCTGAACCCGAGCGGCAGCCAGGAATAGATGCCGGCGCCCGCCTGGCGGACCATGCCGGCGCGGAGCATCAGCCGGTGCGAGACGATGCTGGCCTCGGCGGGCGTTTCCTTGAGAGTCGGCAGGAAGTACCGGGAAAGGCGCATGACGCGGATGACCTGACTTGCCCGGGCGTCACACTAAGGCATGGGCCGCGCCCTGGCCATGGCGGAGCCAGGCGGGCGAGGATGCGACGATCCGCTCCATGACCGGACAGTCCTCGCAATGCGCGCCGGGAAGCCACCCGGTGGACATCAGGAACTCCTCGACGATCAGCGGTCCGGTGAAGACGAAGGTCTTCCTGAACAACCGGGTCCATTGCCCGTGATCGAGGGGATGGTGGGCCGAAAGCCACGCGTGAAAGCCGCCGTGGCTGCTCCGCATCTCCCGGATCCTCCGGGCGTTGACGAGGGCGGCCTCGATCTTCCTGCGGTTGCGGATGATGCCCCTGTCAGCCAGAAGGCGCCCGATCTCGGCCTCCCCCCATCCGGCAACGGTATCGACATCGAAGCCTTCGAAGGCGCGCGTGAACGCCGCCCGTTTCCTCAGGACGGTCGCCCACGACAGTCCCGCCTGGTTGATCTCCAGGACAAGCCGCTCGAAGAGGCCGCTCTCGCTCGCGACGGGGAAGCCGTACTCCTCGTCGTGGTAGGGCGCGTGCAGGGGATCCGAGGGCGCGAAGGCGCAGTAGCTGCGGGTCATGACGGCAGGCCGAAGAGCCATGCGCCGACGGCGATCACGCCGGCCTCCTCGAGGAGGGCCGCGCCGCCGACGAGGACCACCGCCGCGACGGTGGTCCAGACAGCCTTCTTCAGGAGCATCGGACGGGCCGGAGCGCCGGGATCCATGCCTTCGCCCACCCGGTCGGGGCGCCTCACGCCCATCGGCAGGGCGGCGAAGAACAGCACCCACCACACGCACACGAAGACGACGATGACTCCGAACAGGGACATCCCGGTCAGGCCTCTTCCAGCTCGATCAGCGTACCGCAGAAGTCCTTGGGATGGAGAAACAGCACCGGCTTGCCGTGGGCCCCGATCCTCGGCTCGCCGTCTCCGATGACCCGTCCCCCGGCGGCGACGATGCGGTCGCGCGCCAGGCGGATGTCCCCGACCTCGTAGCAGACGTGGTGCATGCCGCCTGCCGGGTTTCGCTCCAGGAAGGCGGCGATCGGGGACCGCTCGCCGAGGACGCCGAGCAGTTCGATCCTGGTGTTGGGAAGATCGACGAAGACCGTCGTGACGCCGTGCTCGGGCTGCTCGACCGCGCCTGAGACCGCGGCGCCGAGACTGTCGCGGTAGAGGGCTGCCGCCGCGGCCAGGTCGGGAACCGCGATGGCGACATGATTGAGTTTGCCGATCATGACCTGATCCCGTTGCCTTTCGTCAGATGCGGATGATCCCGACCTTCGTCAAGGGACGCCGGCCGGCGCTTCTTCCAAGCGCCGGGCGCAGGGTCCTCCTCACGGCGCCGGCGACCGCCGCGTCGTTCATCCTGTCCTCCAGCGCCAGGGCCTCGAAGGCGTCGGCGACGTCATCGCAAATCTCCTCCTCGAGGTGCCGGGCGCCGGCCTCGACGATGCCGGTCAGCGTGACCGCCGGATCGGCCGCAAGGTCGCCTTCATCATCCACCACCAGCGTGGCGAAGGCCACGCCGGCGGACATCATCTGGCGCCGCTCCCCGACAACGACGCCGTCGACGGGGACCGTCGTGCGCCCCGTCCAGGCGACACGCCCGTGCTCGACCGTCTCGACGATGCGCGGCTTTCCCGGCGCGAGGCGGGCGAGCGTGCCGTTCCCGACCTGGAGCACCGAGGGGACCTGGAACGAGCGCGCAAGACCGGCATGCTCCCTGAGGTGGCGGGCCTCGCCGTGCACCGGTATGGCGATCCCGGGCCTGACCAGACGGTACATCCGCTCGAGCTCGGCCCGGTTGGGATGCCCTGAGACGTGCACGAAACCTTCCTTTTCCGTCACGGTCTCGATGTCCAGCGAGGTCAGGCGGTTGATCAGGTCGAAGATCGCCCGCTCGTTTCCCGGAATGATCTTCGAGGAGAAGATGACGCTGTCGCCGGCCTCGAGCGTGACCGCGGGATGGTTGCCGTCGGCGATCCTGGCGAGCGCGGCATTGGGTTCTCCCTGGCTGCCGGTCAGCATGTAGAGGACCCTGTCGGGAGCGAGCCCCCGGGCCTCCCGGTCGCTCAGAAAGCGAGTGCCGTCGGGAAGATAACCCGTTTCCCTGGCGCAGCGGATCAATCTGCGCATCGAACGGCCCAGCGCCACGCACGCCCTGCCGTTGGCCCGGGCCGCGGCATGAATCGAAAGCAGGCGGGCAAGGTTGCTGGCAAAGGTGGTGATCGCCACGCGCCCCCGCCTCGCCGCGACGATCTCGATGAGGCTGCGGCGCACGTCGGCTTCCGAGCCGGAATGGCCGGGCTCGAAGACGTTGGTGGAGTCGCACACCATGGCGAGGATGCCGGCATCGCCCCGCTCGGCGATCGCGGTCTCGTCCACCGGGCCAGAGATCAACGGCTCGGGGTCGAGCTTCCAGTCGCCCGTGTGCATGACGCTGCCGACGGGGGTGTGGACAACGAGCGCGTTCGGCTCGGGAATCGAATGCGTGAGGCTCACGAGCTCGATGCGGAAGGGACCGAGAGTCACCTCCCCGCCCAGAGGCAGTTCGGTAATCTCCATCTCCTCGATGCCGTCGGCGCCTTCGTCGAGCTTGGCCCTGAGCAGCGCCGCGGTGAACGGCGTCGCGAACACCGGGCAGCCCAGCCTCGGCCACAGGTAGGGCACGGCGCCCAGATGATCCTCGTGGGCATGGGTCAGCACGAGACCCAGCAGCTTGCGTCGGCGCCGCTCGATGTAGGCGATGTCGGGCATGACGAGGTCGATACCGGGGAGTTCGTCGCCGGCGAAGGTCACGCCGAGATCGCACATCAGCCATGAACCGCCGTACTCGTAGAGGTTGAGGTTCATGCCGATCTCGCCCGCCCCGCCCAGCGGCAGGAAGTGGAGCGGGTGCGGGCCGGACGTCACGGGCCCAGCCGCGTGCGCCGCCAGACCTCCAGCAGGCCGCGGACCGTGATGTCCGGATCGAAGCGGTCGATGCTCTGCGTGGCCGCATCGAAGAGCGGCGCGAGCCCTCCGGTCGCCACGACCATCATCGGCTTGCCGTACTCCGCGCGGATCCTCCGCACGACGCCCTCGATGAGGCTGACGTAGCCCCAGTAGGCGCCGGACTGCATGCAGGCGATCGTGTTGGTGCCGATCACCCGGGGCGGTCGGTCGACCCCGATCCTGGGAAGCCGCGCGGAGATCCTGTGCATGGCATCGAGGGCGAGGTTGATTCCCGGAGCGAAGACGCCGCCGGCGAAACCGCCGTCCCCGTCGATGACATCGAAGGTGGTCGCGGTGCCGAAGTCCACGACGATCAGCGGGCCGCCGAACTTCGCGTAGGCGCCGATCGCGTTGGCCAGGCGGTCCGCGCCGACCTCCTCGGGCGTGTCGACCCTGAGCGCGATGCCGAGGTCCGCGTTCTCGCCCACCACGAGAGGGTCGCAGGCGTAGTGGCGCCGGCACAGGCGCTTGAGGTCATGCAGCCCCCGGGGCGCGACGCTGGCGATCACCGCATCGCCGATGTCGCCGGTCGCGATGCCGTCCAGCGACAGGAGCTGGTGGAGAAAGACGGCGTACTCGTCGGCGGTCCGCTCCGCATCAGCGGTGATCCGCCATTGCCCCTCGAGCTCGCACTCCCGGAACACGGCGAACACCGTGTTGGTGTTGCCCTGGTCGATGGCGAGGAGCAGCGGTTTCAAGGGCGGCCCTCGAGAACGAGGCTTCCGCTCACGAAACGGCGCAACGCGCCGCCGCTTTCCAGGAGAAGCGCGCCGTCGCCGGCCACGCCGGCGAAGAGGCCCGTGACCGGGCGCTCCCCGATCAGCGTGGCGGGTTCGCCGACCCCGGCAGCGCCTTCCAGCCAGCTCTGCCTGAGGGCCTGGAAGCCTCCGTTCTCCCAGGTCCGGATCCTGGCCTCGAGGCAATCGGCGAGAACCGTGAGCAGCTCGTCACGGTCGGTGGAGGGCGCGCCCTCGGCGGCAAGACTGGTGGCGCGCAGCCCGTCGATGGCGGGATGGCTGACGAGGTTGATCCCGATACCGGCGACAACGGCTTCCAAAGCGGCGCCGATGCGCGATTCGACCAGGATTCCGGCCACCTTGGCGCCGCCGACAAGGACGTCGTTGGGCCACTTGCAGCGGACCGGCGGAATCCGGGGCGCAAAGGTGCGGATGGCGTCGGCCACGGCCAGGCCGGCCACGAGACCGAGTCCGGGCAACGCCGCGGGCGGACACGACGGCCTCAGGATCAGCGAGACGTAGGAGTTTCCGTCCGGGGAACTGAAGCTGCGTCCGCCGCGTCCCCGGCCCCGGGTCTGGACCCGGGCGCGCACCACGGTCCATGCCGCGGCGCCGTCCCGGGCCATGGCGAGCGCCACGTCGTTCGTGCTGGTCACCGTGCCGAGGTCGACGAGGCGAAACGGCGGTGGCAGCAACGGCGTCATCGCAAGGCCAGGGCGTGCCGCAGACCGCCGTCGCCGATCAGGGCCGCCGCGGCATGCCTTGCGCTGTCGAGGAGCGGATCGGAAAACAGGAAGAACCCGGCGGTCGCCACCGCGGTGACGAAGACGACCGGCACGAGATCCCGGCCCATGGGACGGTCGAACGCCTCGGCGGGATCGTCGAAGTACATCAGCTTGACGATCCGCACGTAGTAGAAGGCGCCGACGACGCTGGCGAGCACGCCGATCACGGTGAGGGTGTAGAGACCCGCGTTCACGGCGGCCATGAAGACGTAGAACTTGCCGAAGAAGCCGGCCAGGGGCGGGATGCCCGCCATGGAGAACATGAAGACGCCCAGAGCGAGCGCCATGGCCGGACGGGTGCGCGAAAGGCCGGCAAGGTCATCGATCTCCTCGGCCATGGTGCCGTCCCGGCGCATCGCGAGGATCGCGCCCCAGGTCCCGAGCCCCATGACGAGGTAGATGGCGAGATAGACCGCGATCCCGTGAATGCCTTCCGCGGTGCCCGCGGCGAGACCGACGAGAGCGAAGCCTATGTGGCCGATGGAGCTGTAGGCCATCAGTCTCTTGATGTTGCGCTGACCGATGGCGCCGAGAGCGCCGAGGACCATGGAGGCCACGGCGAGGAGAAAGACGATCTGCTGCCAGTGCTCGAAGAGATCGATGAAGGGGCCCGTGAGCACCCTGACCAGAAGCGCCATGGCCGCCACCTTCGGCGCCACCGAGAAGAATGCCGCCACCGGCGTGGGCGCGCCTTCGTAGACGTCGGGCGTCCACATGTGGAACGGCACGGCCGAGACCTTGAAGGCGAGCCCGGCGGCGATGAACACCATGCCGACGAGGACGCCCGTCGTTCCGGCGTCGCGGGCGAGCGAGCGGGCGATGCCCTCGAAGGACGTCGAGCCGGAAAACCCGTAGACCATGGAACAGCCGTAGAGCAGCATCCCGGACGCGACGGCGCCGAGCACGAAGTACTTCAGGCCCGCTTCCGCGGAGCGAAGCCTGTCCCGCTGGAAGGCCGCGCAGACGTAGAGCGCCAGGCTCTGCATTTCCAGGCCCACGTAGAGCGACATCAGGTCGTTGGCCTGGACCATCAGCAACATGCCGAGGGTCGCGAGGACGATCAGCACCGGCAGTTCGATGCGGTCCATGGATTCCCGGCGCATGTAGCCGCGGGTCATGACCGTGGCGAGGCCGGCGCCGGTGACGACCAGCACCGCCATGAAGGTGGAGAACGCGTCGACGATCAGGAGACCGTCGAAGGGCCGGGCCTCCCCGGGACCAAGGACCACCAGGAGTCCCGCCACCGGCAGGGCAAGGACCGCGCCCCAGAAGACGGCGCGCGGCGCGCCGCGCCCGAGAAAGACGCCGCCCATCAGCAGCGCCATCCCGATCGCGGCCAGCCACAGGAGCGGGAGGATCGCGAGGAGGTCGGCGGTCGCGAGTTCGTGCATCATCCACCGCTTCCCGAGGCGAGCGCCAGGGTCGCGGCGCCCCTCGTCTGCTCCACGAGGTTGGCCACGGAGACATGCATGGCGTCGAGCAGCGGGTCGGGCCACAGGCCCATGACCAGGACCGCCGCGATCATCGGCACGAAGAACAGGAGTTCGCGCCTGTTGCAGTCCGTGATGGTCTTAAGCTCGGCCTTCACGAGTTCGCCGAACACGACCCGGCGATAGAGCCAGAGCATGTAGGCGGCTCCCAGGACGATGCCCGTCGTGGCCAGAACCGCGACCCAGGTGCTGGCCTGGAAGATGCCGACGAGCACCAGGAACTCGCCGATGAAGCCGGATGTTCCGGGCAGTCCCACGGACGCCAGCATGAACACCATGAAGACCAGGGCGTATCGCGGCATGCGGTGAACCAGGCCGCCGTAGGCCGCGATCAGGCGGCTGTGCATCCTGTCGTAGACGACTCCGACGCAAAGGAAGAGTGCCGCGGATACGACGCCGTGGGAGAGCATCTGGAAGATGCCGCCCTCGATCCCCTGCTGGTTCATCGAGAAGATGCCGATCGTGACGAAGCCCATGTGCGCCACCGACGAATAGGCGATGAGCTTCTTCATGTCGTCCTGCATCAGGGCGACGAGGGATGTGTAGATGATGGCAATGATCGAGAGCGTGTAGATGAGCGGCGTGAAGAAGACGGAAGCGTCCGGGAGCATCGGCAGGGAGAAGCGCAGGAAGCCGTAGGCGCCCATCTTCAGGAGGATGCCCGCCAGGATGACCGAGCCCGCCGTCGGCGCCTCGACATGGGCATCCGGCAGCCAGGTGTGAAGCGGCCACATCGGCACCTTGACGGCGAAGGAGGCGAACATGGCGAGCCACAACCAGCGCTGCAGTTCCTCGTCGAATCCCGCCCGCATGAGTTCGGGGATGCTCGTGGTGCCGGCCTCGAAGTACATGGCCAGCACCGCCACGAGCAGCAGCACGGAGCCGACCAGTGTGTAGAGAAAGAACTTGAACGCCGAGTAGATGCGCCGGGGACCGCCCCAGATCCCGATGATCAGGAACATCGGGATCAGCATCGCCTCGAAGAACAGGTAGAAGAGGACGAAATCGAGAGCGCAGAAGACCCCGATGATGAAGGATTCCATGACCAGGAAGGCGATCATGTACTCGCGCACCCGCACCCGGATGGCATCCCAGGAGCAGAGGATGCAGACCGGCACGAGACATGCGGTCAGCACGATCAGGAACAGCGAGATGCCGTCGATGCCGAGATGGAACTCGATTCCGAAGGCGGGGATCCAGGGCGCCCTCTCGACGAACTGGAAGTCGGCCGTGCGGCTGTCGAAGTTGATCCATATGAGAGCGACGACGAGAAGGACGATGAACGAGGTCCACAGGGCGACGTAGCGGGTGTTGCGCGCCACCGCTTCCTCGTTGTCGCCGCGCGTGAGAAACACGAAGGCCGCGCCGATGAGCGGAAGGAAGATGGCAAGGGACAGAAGCGGCCACTGCGACATGACGGCGCCTCCTAGCCCCAGATCCTGAACAGGAACCAGCTCGCCAGGACGACAAGGCCGATCAGCATGGCGAAGGCGTAGTGGTAGACGTAGCCGGACTGGAGGGCCTTGGCGCGGCGCGCGAGATTCAGCGTCGCGCCGGCCACGCCGTCGGGGCCGAGACCGTCGATCAGGTCGCCGTCACCCGCCTTCCAGAGGCCAAGCCCCAGCCGCTTGGCCGGCTTCACGAGCACCGCCTCGAAGATCTCGTCGAAGTACCACTTGTTGACGAGGAAGCGGTGGAGCGGGGCGAAACCGGTGGCCAGCCGCCCGGGCAGGGAGGGGCGGGCGGCATAGGCGAACCATGCGGCGGCGATGCCGCCGCCCGCGGCCACGAGAATGAGCGCCTTAACGGCCAGTGGCGTCTCCGCATGGGCCTTTTCGATGATGTTCTCGCCCAGCATCAGGATCGATGAGCCGAAGAACCCGTGTCCGCCGTGATCGACCATGATTCCGCCGAGGAACGGGAATCCGCCGACGATCGCGCCGGCCGCGAGAACGAGCAGGGGCATCCACATCACGCGCGGCGCCTCGTGGGCGCGTTCGAAAACCTCCCGGGCCATGCGCGGCGTGCCGTGGAACGTCATGATGATCAGCCGCCAGGAATAGAGCGCCGTCAGGAAGGCCGCGCCGACGCCGACCCAGAAGGCGTAGCCGCCCGCCGCCCCCTCCGCGACCCAGGCGGACTCGATGATCAGGTCCTTGGAGTAGTAACCCGCGAAGACGGGAATGCCGGCGAGCGCCAGGCTGCCGATCCACATGTAGGCATAGGTGACCGGCAGCCTGCGCCACAGCCCTCCCATGCGCCGCATGTCCTGTTCGTCGGCGACCGCGTGGATGACGGCGCCCGAACCCAGGAACAGCAGGGCCTTGAAGAAGGCATGGGTGAAGAGGTGGAAAAGCGCCACCGGGTAGGCGCCGACGCCGCAGGCGAAGAACATGTAGCCCAGCTGGCTGCATGTCGAATAGGCGATGACCCTCTTGATGTCGTTCTGCGCGATGCCCACGGTGGCGGCGAAGATGGCCGTGGTGGCGCCGACGACCGTGACGACGGCGAGCGCGGCGGGAGCGTACTCGAACATCGGCGAAAGACGCACGACCATGAAGACGCCGGCCGTCACCATGGTCGCTGCGTGGATCAGCGCCGACACCGGTGTGGGACCCTCCATGGCGTCGGGCAGCCAGGTGTGAAGCGGCACCTGGGCCGACTTGCCCATCGCGCCGACGAAGAGCAGCAGGCAGAGCAGCGTCAGCGCGTCGACCTCGGCGGACAGGAAGCCGATGGATGTGCCGGCAATGTCGGGCACGGCCGCGAACACCGCATCGAAGGAGACGGTATCGAAGACGAGGAAAACGCCCATGATGCCGAGCGCGAAACCGAAGTCGCCGATCCGGTTGACGATGAAGGCCTTGATGGCCGCCGCATTGGCGCCTGGGCGCTTGTACCAGAATCCGATCAGCAGGTAGCTGCAGACGCCGACGCCCTCCCAGCCGAAGAACATCTGGACGAAGTTGTCCGCGGTCACGAGCATCAGCATGGCGAAGGTGAAGAGGGAGAGGTAGGCAAAGAACCGAGGCCGGTGCGGGTCGTGCGCCATGTAGCCCAGGGAATAGATGTGGACCACGGCCGACACGGTCGTCACCACGACCAGCATGACGGCGGTGACCTGGTCGACGTAGAGCGCCCAGCCGACTTCGAAGCTGCCGGAGTCGATCCAGGTGAAGAGATGCACCGTGAAGCTCCCGCCGCCGCCGGTGACCTGGAAGAAGACGATCCAGCCGAGCACGGCGCAGGCCACGAGGAGCACGCAGGTCACGAGTGGCGCGCCGCGGTCCCCGAGCAGGCGGCCGAACAGGCCGGAGGCCACGGCGCCCGCCAGCGGCAGGAAAACGATGGCAGCTGCGTGAAGCACGCCCGTCTCAGCCCTTCATCATGTTGACGTCCTCAACCGCGATGGAACCGCGGTTGCGGAAGAAGACCACGAGGATGGCCAGGCCGATGGCCGCCTCTGCGGCGGCGACGGTCAGCACGAACATCGCGAAGACCTGGCCGACGAGGTCGCCGAGCTCCGCGGAGAACGCCACGAGGTTGATGTTGACGGCCAGCAGCATCAGCTCGACGGACATCAGGATGATGATCACGTTCTTGCGGTTGAGAAAGATTCCGAGGATTCCCAGCGTGAAGAGGATCGCCGCCAGCGCGAGATAGTGTTCGAGGCCGACCGTCACCTCACACGCCCTCCCCCCGGCGGACCTTGCGGATCCGGATCACCTTGTCGGGACGCCGGGCGATCTGGTCGGCAATTCTCTGCCGTTTCACCGTGCGGTGGCGAAGCGTCAGGACGATCGCGCCGATCATGGCGATGAGCAGGATGATTCCCGCGCCCTGGAAGAGAAGCGCGTAGCGGGTGTAGAGCAGGTCTCCGAGTGCCGCCGTGTTGCTGCGGTCCCCGGGCGGCGGCAGCGGAGCCGCCAGCTCGGCCGCCACCGAGGAGCCGAACTGCCAGGCGCCGGCGACGACCACGAGTTCGACCAGCAGGACCAGGCCCACCAGGGCGCCGATCGGCAGGTAGTTCAGAAAGCCCCGGCGCAGTTCGGCGGGATCGATGTCGAGCATCATGACGACGAACAGGAAGAGCACGGCCACGGCGCCGACATAGACGACCACCAGGATCATGGCGAGGAACTCGGCGCCGATCAGGACGAAGAGCGCCGCGGCGTTGAAGAAGGCGAGAATCAGCGCGAGCACGGAGTGCACGGGATTGCGCGCCGAGATCACCACGGTGGCCGAGACCAGGAGGACCGCGGCGAAGAGATAGAACGAGAGGGTTTCGAGGATCATGGCGCCGGTTACCTGTAGGGAGCATCGGCGGCGAGCCGGGCCGCGATTTCCCTCTCCCATCGGTCCCCGTTCTCGAGAAGCTTCTCCTTGTCGTAGAGCAGCTCCTCGCGGGTCTCCGTGGCGAACTCGAAGTTCGGTCCCTCGACGATCGCGTCGACCGGGCAGGCTTCCTCGCAGAATCCGCAGTAGATGCACTTGGTCATGTCGATGTCGTAGCGCGTGGTCCGCCGGCTGCCGTCCTCTCGCGGCTCCGCCTCGATGGTGATCGCCTGCGCCGGACAGATGGCCTCGCACAGCTTGCAGGCGATGCAGCGCTCCTCTCCGTTGGGATAGCGACGCAACGCGTGTTCGCCGCGGAAGCGGGGAGACAGCGGTCCCTTCTCATAGGGATAGTTGAGCGTGGCGCGCCTGCGGAAGAGGTAGCTGAACGTCCGCGACATGCCCGAGACGAGCTCGGCGAGCAGGAGTGTACGGGCCGTGCGCTCCAGGACATTCATCGCGGCATCCACCCGAAGACCTGCAGGGCGCCGGCGACCACCACCACCGCGCCCAGCGACAGGGGAAGGAAGACCTTCCAGCCCAGGCGCATCAGCTGATCGTAGCGGTACCTCGGGAAGGTCGCCCTCACCCACAGAAAGAGGAAGAGGACAAGGAAGATCTTGGCGGCGAACCACAGCGGACCCGGAATCCACGTGAAGGGGGCGAACTCGAACGGAGGCAGCCAGCCGCCGAGAAACAGCGTGGTGGCGAGCGCCGACAGGAGGATCATGTTCGCGTATTCGCCGAGGAAGAACAGCGTGAAGGTCACCGCCGAGTACTCGACGTTGTATCCCGACACGAGCTCCGATTCGGCTTCCGGAAGGTCGAACGGCGCCCGGTTGGTCTCCGCCAGCGCGGAGATGAAGAAGATCACGAACAGCGGGAACAGGGGCACCACGTACCACGACCAGAAGCCGCCGGCCTGGGCGCGGACCACGTCGGTGAGGTTCAGCGAGCCGACGCAGACGAGGACGGCCACCAGGACGAAACCGATGGAGACCTCGTAGGACACCATCTGCGCGGCCGAGCGCAGCGCCCCGAGGAAGGCGTACTTGGAATTGGAGGCCCACCCGGCCATGATGATGCCGTAGACTCCCAGCGACGACACGGCAAAGAGGTAGAGGATTCCGACATTGATGTCGGCAAGGACCCAGACGCCGGATGCGCTCTCGCCGAAGGGGATCACCGCCCATCCCACCATGGCGAGCACGAAAGTGACGATGGGAGCGACGACGAAGAGGACCCGGTTGGCGCCGGTCGGGACGATGGTTTCCTTCAGGAAGAGCTTGAGGCCGTCGGCGAGAGGCTGCAGAAGCCCGAAGGGTCCCACGACATTGGGTCCCCGGCGCAGCTGCATGCCCGCCATGACCTTGCGCTCCGCATAAGTCAGGTACGCGACGCTGACGAGAACGGGCGCCAGGATCGCGGCGATGGCAAGCACCACGAGCACGAAGTGCCAGATCCAGGCTTCGATCATCGCCATGGCGCAGCCCTGCTCCCGGGGTTGCCGAAGGCCTCCGCGCACTGCGCCATGGTCGCCGATGCCCGGCTGATGGCGCAGGTGCGGTAGAAGTCGGCGACCGCGGGCGCGAAGGGGCCGTCGTCCATCGCGCCGTCCGCGCCGAAGGCTTCCCAGCGGGCGGGCTCGATGGAGTCGATGGCGCCCAGGCGCGGCGTCTCGCCGATCATGGCTCTGCGCAGCGCCTCGAGATCGTCGAAGGGCAGCGGCTCTCCCAGCAGACCCGAAAGGGCGCGCAGGATGCGCCAGTCCTCGCGGGCCTCCCCCGGCGGAAACACGGCGCGGGAGGCGCGCTGCGGCCGCCCCTCGAGGTTGACATAGGTGGCGTCCTTCTCGGTCCAGGCCGCCCCGGGCAGGACCACGTCGGCCGCTGCCGCCCCCTTGTCGCCATGGTGCCCGACGTAGACGACGAATGCATCGCCGAGCGCTCCGTGATCGAGCTCGTCCGCGCCGAGAAGGAACACGGTGTCGACTTCCCCGGCCTTCGCGCCCTCGAGGATTCCGTCGGTGGTCCTGCCGCCGGCGCCGGGAACGAAGCCGATCTCGAGGCCGCCGACCCTGGACGCCGCGCCGTGGAGCACGCCGAATCCGTTCCAGGAGCCGCCGGCGGCTCCCAGCGCTTCGGCGATGCGGGCTGCGGAACCGAGAACCGCGCCGCCGTCGCTGCGCCGAAGCGCTCCGGCGCCGACGATGACCAGCGGTCTCGAGACCTCCGCGAAAGGAGACTCGCCCGCCTCGATCCGGCGAAGCGCGTCCGGCCCGTCACCGAGACGGGTCACCGGGTAGGTGAGATCGGAATGCGGACCCACCGAAGCCACGGCGAATCCTCCGGCCAGCCAGCGCTTGCGCAGGCGCGCATTGACGACCGCCGCCTCCCGGCGCGGATCGGCCCCGATGAGCAGGCACGCGTCGGCCTCGTCGATCCCGGCGACGGTGCTGTTGAAGAGCCAGGACGCCCTGACGCCGGGGTCGACCGCCATGGAATCCTGGCGGCAGTCGAGGTGCGGCGCGCCGATCCGGCGCATCAGGGCCTTCATCGCGTACATCGTCTCGCAGTCCACCTGGTCGCCGGCGACCGCGGCGACCCGAAGGGCATCGCGGCCGTCGAGGCGGCGGGCCACCGCATCGAGCGCCTCGCTCCACGACGCGGCCTCGAGGACGCCGTCGCGGCGTATCCACGGCCGGTCCAGCCGCTTTCGCGTGAGCGCGTCGACCGCGAAGCGCGTCTTGTCGGAAATCCATTCCTCGTTGACGTCGTCGTGGAGGCGCGGAAGCACGCGCAGGACTTCCCGGCCCCTGGAATCGACGCGGACACTGCATCCCACCGCGTCCATGACGTCGACCGATTCGGTCCTCACGAGCTCCCAGGGACGGGCGACAAAGGCATAGGGCTTGGAGGTCAGCGCGCCCACGGGGCACAGATCGATGATGTTGCCGGACAGCTCGCTTGCGATGCCCTGTTCGATGTAGGCCGTGATCTCCATCTCCTCGCCGCGCCCCGTGGCGCCGAGGACCGGGGTGCCGGCGACCTCGTCGAGAAAGCGTACGCAACGCGTGCAGTGGATGCAGCGCGTCATGTAGGTCTTCACCAGGGGACCGAAGTCCTTTTCCTGCACCGAACGCTTGTGTTCCGTGAAGCGGCTGGCCCCGCTTCCGTAGCCGAGAGCCTGGTCCTGGAGGTCGCACTCGCCGCCCTGATCGCAGATCGGGCAGTCGAGGGGATGGTTGAGCAGCAGGAACTCCATGGCGCCGCGCTGCGCCCTGGTGGCTTTCGCGCTGCGGGTCGAGACCACCATGCCGTCCATCAGGGACTGAGCGCACGAGGCGACGGGCTTCGGCGCCTTCTCCACCTCGACGAGGCACATGCGGCAGTTGCCGGCCACCGACAGCCGTTCGTGAAAGCAGAATCGGGGGATCTCGGCGCCCGCGAGCTCGCAGGCCTGGAGCAGGCTCAGGCGCCGGTCGACCTCGATCTCGACGCCGTCGACGGTGATCCTGACCGTGTCAGACATGGTCCGTCATGCCGCCCTGCGGGCCCTGGCGCGGCAGGCTTCGATGCGCCGCTCGAGTTCGGGGCGGAAATGGCGGATCAGCCCCTGGATCGGCCACGCCGCGGCATCGCCGAGTGCGCAGATGGTATGGCCCTCGATCTGGGTTGTGACCTCCCAGAGCGTATCGATCTCGGCGACGTCCGCCCTGCCCTCGATCATGCGGCCGAGGACGCGCATCATCCAGCCGGTTCCTTCGCGGCACGGCGTGCATTGGCCGCAGCTCTCGTGATGATAGAACTTCGAGAGGCGCCAGATGGCCCTGACGATGTCGGTCGAGCGGTCCATGACGATGACGGCCGCGGTTCCGAGGCCCGAGCGTGCATCCCTGAGACTGTCGAAGTTCATCAGGATGTCGCTGCACACGGAGTTGGGCAGGCAAGGCACGGAGGAGCCTCCCGGTATGACCGCCAGGAGGTTGTCCCAGCCGCCCCTGACACCGCCGGCATGGCGATCGATGAGCTCCCTCATGGGTATGCCCATCTCCTCCTCGACATTGCACGGCTCGTTCACGTGGCCCGATATGCAGAAGATCTTGGTGCCCGTGTTTCCCGGCTGGCCGAGGCCGGCGAACCATGCGGCGCCGCGCCGCAGGATGGTCGGCGCGACGGACACCGTCTCGACATTGGCGATGGTCGTGGGACAGCCGTAGAGTCCGGCCATCGCGGGAAACGGCGGTTTGAGCCGCGGCATGCCCTTCTTGCCTTCGAGACTTTCGAGCAGCGCCGTCTCCTCGCCGCAGATGTAGGCGCCGGCGCCGCGGTGGAGATGGACATCGAAGTCGAAGCCGGAGCGGCAGGCGTTGCGGCCGATGAGACCCGCATCGTAGGCCTCGTCGATCGCCTCCTGCAGGATCGCGGCTTCCCTGACGAATTCTCCGCGAATGTAGATGTAGGCCGCTGTCGCCCGCATCGCGTATCCCGCCAGAAGGCAGCCCTCGACAAGCTTGTGGGGATCGTGGCGCATGATGTCGCGATCCTTGCAGGTCCCGGGCTCGCTCTCGTCGGCATTGACCACCAGGAAGGCGGGCTGTCCCTCGGGGCGCTGTTTCGGCATGAACGACCACTTGAGGCCGGACGGGAAGCCGGCGCCTCCCCTGCCCCGCAGCTCGGACGCCTTGATCTCGCCGATGATCCAGTCCGCTCCCTTGAGGATAAGGTCCCTGGTGCCGTCCCAGTCGCCGCGCCGCTTCGCGGCGTCGAGGGACGGGCTGTCGAAGCCGTAGAGATTGGTGAAGATGCGGTCGGCGTTGTTCAGCATCGCGCCGCGCTCCCCTGGAGAGTCCTCGCTCCGGATTCGGGCTCGGAGGAGCGGCGACCGCACTGCGGACCGGGCCGCGGCGTCTCGCCGCGTCCCAGGGCCTCGAGAATGGCGACCATCCGGGCCGCGTCAAGGTCCTCGTAGTAGTCGTCGTTGATCTGGACCATGGGCGCGTTGACGCAGGCGCCGAGGCACTCCACCTCCTTGAGGGTGAACCTGCCGTCCGCGGTGGTCTCGCCGAAATCGATCCCGAGGTGCCCGCGACAGGCCTCCACGATGCTGTCGCTGTCCCTCAACATGCACGGCGTGGTGGTGCAGACCTGCACGAGGTGCTCGCCGACCGGCTCGAGATTGAACATCGTGTAGAACGTCGCGACCTCGTAGACCCTGACGGGCGGCATGGCGAGCATGGCGGCCACTGTGTCCATGGCGGCCACGGACACCCAGCCCTCCTGGCGCTGGGCAAGGTCGAGAAGCGGCATCACGGCGCTGGCCGCCCGGCCCTCGGGGTAGCGGGCAATGACCGTCCTCGCCGTCTCGAGGTTCCCCTCGTCGAAGGCGAAGGCCGCAGGCTGTTTGTCCGGCACGCTCGGGCGGCCCCGCGCCAGGCTCATCGGTCGATCTCCCCGAAGACGATGTCCATGCTTCCCACGATGGCCGCGGCATCCGCGAGCATGTGACCCCGGCACAGGTGATCGGTGGCGCTGAGGTGGAGGAACCCGGGCGCCCGGATGCGGCAGCGGTACGGCCGGTTGCTGCCATCGGAGACGATGAAGACGCCGAACTCTCCCTTGGGCGCCTCGACGGCCCTGTAGGTTTCTCCCTCAGGGACGTGATAACCCTCGCTGAACAGCTTGAAATGGTGGATCAACGCCTCCATCGAACGCTTCATGTCCGCGCGCGGCGGCGGCGCGATCTTGGGACTGGTGCTGCCGACCGGACCCGTCGGCATGTCGGCAAGGCACTGCCGGATGATGCGCAGCGATTGCCTCATCTCCTCGATTCGGCACATGTAGCGTTCGAAACAGTCGCCCGTGGTGCCGACGGGCACGTCGAACTCCATCCTGTCGTAGACATCGTAGGGCTGCGACTTGCGCAGGTCCCAGGGCACGCCGGCCGAGCGCAGCATCGGTCCCGAGAATCCCCAGTCGATGGCGTCCTCGGCCGAGATCATCCCGATGTCGACCGTGCGCTGCCTGAAGATCCGGTTCTCGTTGAGGAGGTGTTCGATGTCGCCGATCACCCGCGGCAGGGTGCCGCAATAGCGTTCGATATCCTGCTCCAGGCCCGCGGGAAGATCCCTGGCGACGCCGCCGGGCCGGAAGTAGGCGGCATGCATGCGCGCGCCCGATGCCCGCTCGTAGAACTCCATGAGCTTCTCGCGTTCCTCGAAGGCCCACAGCGCCGGCGAGAGGGCGCCGACATCCATGGCGAACGTCGTGACGTTGAGGAGATGGTTGAGCAGGCGCGTGATCTCCGAAAAGAGCACCCGGACATACTGTCCGCGCTCCGGGACCTCGATGTCGAGCAGGGTCTCCACCGCGAGCGCGTAGGCGTGCTCCAGGCACATCGGCGAGACATAGTCCAGACGGTCGAAATAGGGCACGGCCTGGAGGTAGGTCTTGTACTCGATCAGCTTTTCGGTGCCGCGATGGAGCAGGCCGATATGCGGGTCGGCGCGCTCCACCACCTCTCCGTCCATCTCGAGAACCAGGCGCAGCACTCCGTGGGCGGCGGGATGCTGCGGTCCGAAGTTGATGGTCGTCGTGTGGATGTCGACTTCAGCCATGAGCCTTGCCGTCGCCGCGCAGGACCGCCGGAGACCCTTCCCACGGCGAGAGGTTGTCGAAGTTGCGGAACGCCTGGGTCAGCCTGACCGGTTCGTAGATCACGCGCTTGGCATCCTCGTCGTAGCGCATCTCGACATGGCCGGTCAGGGGGAAGTCCTTGCGCTGGGGATGGCCCTCGAACCCGTAGTCGGTCAGGATCCGGCGCAGGTCGGGATGCCCGGCGAAGCGGATGCCGTACATGTCCCAGACCTCGCGCTCGAGCCACAGGGCGGCGCTGAAGACGGGAAAGCAGGAGGGAACGTCCTCCTCCTCGGCCACGGCCGCCGCGACCCTCAAGCGCATGTTCTGACGCAGGCTGAGCAGGTTGTAGATGACCCGGAAGCGTCGCTCGGCCTGGGGAAAGTCGACGGCCGTGACATCGACGAGCTGGCGGAACTCGCAGGCGCTGTCGTCGCGCAGCCATGTCATGAGTCCGATCAGGCCGTCGGGCGCCGCCTGGAGCGTCGCCTGGCCCCTGTGGAAATGGAGGTCTCCGGCGCACCCCGGAAACTGGGCGCGGGCGCGATCAGCGATTTCGATAAGCGCTTCGGCCATGCCCCCTCCCTTCCGAAGCTGTCTTCAGCGCCTGATCGTTCCGGTACGGCGGATCTTCTTCTGCAGCTGCAGGATACCGTACACGAGAGCCTCGGCGGTGGGCGGGCATCCGGGGATGTAGATGTCGACGGGGACGATCCGGTCGCAGCCCCGCACGACGGAATAGGAGTAGTGGTAGTATCCGCCGCCGTTGGCGCACGATCCCATGGAGATGACCCAGCGCGGTTCGGGCATCTGGTCGTAGAGCTTGCGCAGGGCCGGGGCCATCTTGTTGCACAGCGTGCCGGCGACGATCATCACGTCCGACTGGCGCGGGCTGGCCCGGGGAATGACGCCGAAGCGGTCGAGATCGTAGCGGCTCATGTAGGCGTGGATCATCTCGACGCCGCAACAGGCGAGACCGAAGGTCATCGGCCACAGGCTGCCGGTGCGCGCCCAGTTCACCAGGCGGTCGACATTGGACAGCACGAATCCCTTGTCCTCGACCTCGCCGCCGAGCCTGCGGACCAGCGAATCCTGGTCATGAGTCTCCCGGAGCACGTCCTCTACTCCCATTCCAGGGCCCCCCTGCGCCATTCGTAGACGAAACCGACGGTCAGCACGGCAAGGAAGACCACCATGGACCAGAACCCGTAGAGGCCGATCTCGGACAGCGATACGGCCCAGGGAAACAGGAAGGCGACTTCCAAATCGAAGATGATGAACAGGATGGCGACAAGGTAGAAGCGCACGTCGAAGCGGCCCCTGGCATTCTCGAAGGCATCGAAACCGCACTCGTAGGCGGAGAGCTTCTCCGGATCCGGTCTCTGCGGCGCGACCAGCCACGAGGCGCCGATCATGACGCACGCCAGAACGATGGCCAGCCCCAGGAAAATCAGGATCGCCAGGTACTCAAGGAGGAAGTCCGTCATGAGCATCCCTTGCGCACGGCGACTCCTGCGGGCCGCAGGGTGTCGGGAAATGGCGGGAGTGACGGGACTCGAACCCGCGACCTCTGGCGTGACAGGCCAGCACTCTAACCAGCTGAGCTACACCCCCGAAAGCAGCGCTACCTCTAGGCATCATGGCGCCGCCTGTCAAGCTCGCCGGCCGGATCCTGGTGGGCGGTGACGGGCTCGAACCGCCGGCCTACTGGGTGTAAACCAGTCGCTCTTCCAGCTGAGCTAACCGCCCTGTCGGAAGCAGCCTCAGGAGGCGACGGCGTCTTTCAGGGAGCGGCCGGCCTTGAATTTCGGCAGGTTCAGCGCCGGAATGTCGATGGGTTCGTTGGTGCGCGGGTTGCGGCCCTTCGACGCGGCGCGGTGCACGACCATGAAGGTCCCGAAACCGACCAGCCGCACACTGTCGCCGCAGGCAAGCGCCTCGGTGATGCTGTCGAACACGGCGTCGACGGCCCTTCCCGCATCCGACTTGTTCAACCCCGTGGATTCACTGACGGCGGCCACAAGATCATTCTTCGTCATCAACAATCTCCCATCCCCGAGGTTCGGACAAGTTGGCAATCATGGGAACCTAGAGGCGCAGGGCCGGTGACGTCAACAACGGGAATGACGGACGCCTGCAATTGTGCCGCGCCTGCCCGGCCGCAACGCAGACAGGGCACGCGGCGTCGACCCTTCGACTGCCCACCATCCGGCGCGCCGGTTCCCCGTCGAGAACGCGATACCCTTCGGGGACGACGTCAACGTGCGGGAGAACGCGGCCGCCGTCTCGACCAGAGGGTCAACCGGGTCGGGCGGCGGCAGGCCTGCACGCTTCGCCCCGGAGGCGGCGCCTTCCACGGGACGGTCTTCGCTGCGTTCATCTGCGGCGGGGACGGGGACTTCACCGCGGAGCGCGGGAAGGCAGACCACGTCCTCCGCGACTTCATGGGCGTGACGGAAACCTTCCGGCCGGCGGGCCGCGACCGCGTCTGCGAGGTGCACTATGCCGGCACGATCATTCCGGACAGCGTCCGCTAGACGCATCCCCGTACAGCCCGCATGGTTCGAGAGGATGTGTGCTCAAGAAAACCGAGGCCTGCGGCGGCCGCAACCGCGGCATTCCCCGCCTCGGCGAGGCGGACGGCTTCTTCGCCGGGATCGAGGAGCGAACCGGCTTCAGTGCTTGACCAGATCGCCGGCCGGGGCGACATGCCCGGCCGGGATGGGATCCACGGCGTCGGCCTCCTCGTCGCTCCATTCCACCGGTACCGGCATCTCGGCAAGGGCGACGTGCGCCACCTCGTCGACCGACGACACGGGCACGATCGTCAACCCGCGCTTGACGTTGTCGGGGATCTCCCGCAGGTCCTTCGCGTTGTCCCGCGGAATGAGTACGGTCTCGATGCCGCTGCGGTGGGCGGCCAGCAGTTTCTCCTTGAGCCCGCCGATGGGCAGCACACGGCCGCGCAGGGTGATTTCGCCGGTCATGGCCACGGTCCGCCTCACCGGAATGCCCGTGAGCGCGGAGAGCATCGAAGTGAACATGGCGATGCCCGCCGACGGACCGTCCTTCGGCGTGGCGCCCTCCGGCACATGGACGTGAATGTCGCGCTTCTCGAAGATGGTCGGCTTGAGGCCGTACCCGGGTGAGCGGGCCCTCAGGAAGCTGCGCGCCGCCTGGACCGACTCCTGCATGACGTCGCCGAGCTTGCCGGTGATCGTCATCTTGCCGCTGCCCGGCAGCACCACGGCCTCGATGGAGAGAAGCTCGCCGCCGGTATCGGTGTAGGCCAGTCCGCTGGTGATGCCGACGATGTCGTCGTTCTCGAGTTCGCCGTAGCGGAAGCGGCGGATGCCGGAGAACTTCTCGAGGTTCCTCGACGTCACCCTTACCCGCTCGGCCTCGCCCGCGACGAGCTTCTTGATGGCCTTGCGCTGCAGGTTGGCGATCTCCCTCTCGAGGTTGCGCACGCCGGCCTCGCGCGTGTAGTAGCGGATGAGGTCGCGCAGCGCCCCTTCGCTGATCGACCACTCGCCGTCCTTGAGCCCGTGGGCCTCGTACTGCTTGGGAATCAGGTGATCCTGGGCGATGCGGATCTTCTCGTCCTCGGTGTAGCCGGAGATCCGGATGACCTCCATGCGGTCGAGCAGCGCCTGGGGAATGCGCGTCGTGTTGGCGGTGGTCACGAACATGACGTCGGAAAGGTCGTAGTCGACTTCCAGGTAGTGGTCGTTGAACGCCACGTTCTGCTCCGGGTCCAGGACCTCGAGCAGGGCCGAACTCGGGTCGCCCCGCCAGTCGCTGCCGAGCTTGTCCACCTCGTCGAGCAGGAACAGGGGATTGGAGGTCTTCGCCTTCTTCATGCCCTGGACGACCTTGCCCGGCATCGAGCCGATGTAGGTGCGGCGATGGCCGCGTATCTCCGCCTCGTCGCGCACCCCGCCCAGGGACATGCGCACGAAGTTGCGCCCCGTGGCACGGGCCACCGAGCGCCCCAGGGACGTCTTGCCGACGCCCGGCGGACCCACGAGGCAGAGAATCGGGCCCTTGAGCTTGCGGCTGCGCGCCTGGACGGCCAGGTACTCGACGATCCTCTCCTTGACCTTCTCGAGCCCGAAATGGTCCGCATCGAGGATCTGCTCGGCGTTGCGGATGTCGCGCTTGAGCTTCGAGCGCTTCTTCCAGGGGATGCCCAGTATCCAGTCGAGATAGTTGCGCACCACCGTCGCCTCGGCGGACATCGGACTCATGGAGCGCAGCTTCTTGACCTCCGCGAGCGCCTTTTCCCGTGCCTCCGCGGAGAGCTTCGTGGCCTTGATCCTCTTCTCGTACTCGCCGGCCTCGTCACGGCCGTCCTCGCCTTCGCCGAGCTCCTTCTGGATCGCCTTCATCTGCTCGTTGAGATAGTACTCCCGCTGGGTCTTCTCCATCTGCTGCTTGACCCGCCCGCGTATGCGCTTTTCGACCTTGCGCACGGAAATCTCTCCCTCGATGTGGGAGTAGACGCGCTCGAGGCGGCTCAGGACCGACTGGCATTCCAGGAGCTCCTGCTTGTCGGCGATCTTGATCGTCAGGTGCGCCGCCACGGTATCGGCCAGCCTGTCGGGCGCCTCGACCTGTTCGAGGGAGGCGAGCACCTCGGGTGGAATCTTCTTGGAAAGCTTGACGTACTCGGTGAAGAGCGAGACCACCGCGCGGGACATCGCCTGCAGTTCCTCGTCTTCCCCGGCGGTCTCCTCGAAGGGCCGCGTTCCGGCCCTGGTGCACTCCTCGGCGACCACGAACGAGTCGACCGATACCCTGTGCGACCCCTCCACGAGGACCTTGACGGTGTCGTCGGGAAGCTTGAGGAGCTGCATCACCGTCGAGACCGTGCCGACCTCGTAGAGGTCCGACGGTTCCGGGTCGTCCTTGGAGCCGTCCTTTTGCGCGACGAGAAGAATCTTCCTGTCGCCGCCCATGACCTCCTGCAGGGCGCGGACCGACTTCTGGCGCCCGACGAAAAGCGGCACCACCATGCCGGGGAAGACCACGATGTCGCGCAGCGGCAGCACCGGATAGACGTCGCTCACGGGATTCAACCTCCGCCTTGGACCTGACAGGGAATTGGTGTTTCAGGAACGCCGTATCAAGGGAACGGCCTCACGAAACCGGCGCCGCCTCGCCCTCGCGGTCGGCATAGATGAGCATCGGCGGCGCGCCGCGCTCCACGGTTTCCCTGTTGACGATCACGCTCTCGACGTTCTCCATGCCGGGAAGGTCGTACATGGTATCGAGGAGGATGGCTTCCAGGATGGACCGCAGGCCTCTTGCCCCCGTCTTGCGCGCAATCGCCTTTCTTGCCACCGTTCTCAGGGCCTCGTCGGTGAAGTCCAGCCTGATGCCGTCCATCTCGAAGAGCTTCCTGTACTGCTTCACCAGGGCGTTCTTCGGCTCGCACAGGATCTTCACGAGGGTGTCCTCGTCCGGTTCGTCGAGGGTCGCGATGACGGGAAGCCGGCCGACGAACTCCGGAATGAGGCCGTACTTCAGCAGGTCGCCGGGCTCGACGTCGCTGAGGATGGCGCCGAGATTGCGGTCTTCCGGCGCCCGTACGTCGGCGCCGAATCCCATGGCCGCCGGCTTGCCCCGCGCCACGATGATCCTGTCGAGGCCCGAGAAGGCGCCGCCGCAGATGAAGAGGATGTTGGTCGTGTCGACCTGCAGGAACTCCTGGAGAGGATGCTTGCGCCCGCCCTGGGGCGGCACGGACACCACCGTGCCCTCCATGATCTTCAGGAGGGCCTGCTGCACGCCCTCGCCGGAGACGTCGCGCGTGATCGAGGGGTTCTCCGACTTGCGGGCGATCTTGTCGACCTCGTCGATGAAGACGATGCCGCGCTGCGCCCGCTCGACGTTGTAGTCGGCCGCCTGGACCAGCTTGAGAATGATGTTCTCGACGTCCTCGCCGACGTAGCCCGCCTCGGTGAGGCTGGTGGCGTCAGCCATGGCGAAGGGAACATCGGTGATGCGGGCCAGCGTCTGGGCGAACAGCGTCTTGCCGCTGCCGGTGGGGCCGATGAGGAGGATGTTCGACTTGGCGAGCTCGACCTGCTCGCTGCGCGCGCCGCTGCCCAGCCGCTTGTAGTGGTTGTGCACGGCGACCGACAGGATGCGCTTGGCCGTGTCCTGCCCGACGACGTACTCCATCAGGATGCGGTTGATTTCCCGCGGGGTCGGAACGTCGCCCTTCGGCGAACGGACGACCGAACCCTTGGTTTCCTCGCGGATGATGTCCATGCACAGCTCGACGCATTCGTCGCAGACGAACACCGTCGGACCGGCGATCAGCTTGCGTATCTCGTGCTGGCTCTTGCCGCAGAAGGAACAGTAGAGCGTGTTCTTCGAATCGCCCTTCTTGGTCATGGAGCACCATCCCCGGCACGCGGCCTGACATTCATTGCACGGCAACACCTCATGTCAGCACAGCCGGCGACGGATGCGCAAGCGCGCTCCTCATGCCGCAGCATCATCGGTTCCGGCGCGCGAGGTGACGACATCGTCGATGAGGCCGAACTCCATGGCCTCGTCGGGTGTCATGAAGGTGTCGCGCTCCATGCGCCCCTCGATCGCTTCCAGGCTTCGGCCGCTGTGACGGGCGAAGATGGCGTTGAGCCTCTCGCGCACGAGAATGATCTCCCGCGCGTGGATCTCGATGTCGGAAGCCTGTCCCCTGACGCCGCCCGAGGGCTGGTGCACCATGATGCGGGCATGGGGCAGGGCCGAGCGGCGGCCGCGGGTGCCGGAGCACAGCAGAAGGGCGCCCATCGACGCCGCCTGACCGATGCACAGGGTCTGGATCTCCGGCCGGATGTACTGCATCGTATCGTACATCGCCAATCCGGCCGTGACGGTGCCGCCCGGAGAGTTGATGTAGAGGGCGATGTCCCTGGAGGGATTTTCCGCCTCGAGCCAGATGAGCTGGGCGCAGGCGAGACTCGAGACGGCATCGGTCACCGGCCCGGTGAGAAAGATGATCCTCTCCTTCAAGAGGCGCGAGAAGATGTCGTAGGCACGCTCTCCCCGGGCGGACTGCTCGACCACCATCGGCACGAGCGTGTTGTTGTAGATGTCGCCGATGTCCCTCATGGAGCGGTCTCTTCGCCGCCCGCCTCGTCTTCGCCGGCGCCTTTGTAGCGATTGCGGAAGAGGGTCAGGGCAACCTGAGAGCGGTGATGCTGGAGACCGGCCTCCCCTTCCTCGCCTTCCAGGGCGAGGAAGGCGGCGAGGTCGACCTCCCTGTCATCGAGAACGACCTGGTCGAGGACGTGGCCGACGACGCGGTCCTCGAGCGCCGGCGCGGCAAGGCGGCGCAGATCCTGGGGATTCTCCTGGTAGTAGCGCACCACCTGGGCCTCCCGGCCGGGAAACCTCGAGGCCTGGCCGACCAGCGCGGCCTGCATGTCGGCCTGGGAGACCTCGATGCCGGCGCTGCGGCCGATCTCCGAAAGAAGCAGGCCGAGCCGGACCCGCCGCTCGGCAATTCCGCGGTACTCCTCGCGTTCGGCCTGGAGCTCGTCGCCGCTCTTTTCCTTCTCGAGGAAAGACCCGACCTGGGCCCAGATCGCCTGGAACTCGTTGTCGACAAAGCTCGGCGGAACATCGAAGGAATGGGATTCCGCCAGACGGTCCAGCAGCGCCCGCTTGGCGCGCTCCCGGCTCAGGCTCCCGAAGCGGTCCCGGGCCTCGTCCTCGGCAAGGGTGCGCAGCTCGTCGAGACTCTCCGCCTCCAGGAGGCCGGCAAGCCCGTCGTCGAGCGGGTGGGGCACGGGACGGAAGGCCTCCGCGATCCGGATGCCGTAGAGTCCCTCGGCCCCGGCGTCGTCTCCCGCGCCCCGGAGGTTCTCCGGGATGGTCGCGCCGACCTCGAGGGTTTCTCCCGGCGATCGTCCCTTCAGCGCGGCGCTCACCTCGTCGGGCAGGACGCCGTCTCCGATCCTGAACTGGAATCCCTTGCCGGAGAGACTCTCCACCGCCTGCCCGCCGGCCGTCACCTCGAGATCGAGCAGGACCATGTCCCCGTCGGCCAGGCCGCCGCTCTCCCCGTCGACGCCGTCCCGCGTGCCGCAGAGTCGGGCGATCATGTCGACGATGCCGTCCACGTCCTCGGCGCTGACGCCGATGACGTGGTGCTCGACGGACAGCGAGGCGAAGTCCGCCGGCGTGATGTCGGGCATGACCTCCACGTTCAGCACGTACTCGAGGTCGTCCCCCTGGTCGAACGAGAGGTCCTCGACCATGGCGGGGCTGGCCTGGCGAATCTCCCGCTGCTCGAGGGCGGCCTCGGAGGAGTTCTTCACCGCGTCCTGCAGCACCTCCTGGACGACGGCCGTGCCGAACTGCTTCCTGAGGAGGTTCATGGGAGCCTTCCCGGGACGGAAACCCTTGAGCCGCGAGTTCCTCTTCAACTCGTCGAACCGCGCATCGATGCGCGATGTCATCTCGGCGGCCTCGATGACGATCCGGTAGGAGCGTTTCAGGCCGTCGGACTGGGTTTCGGTTACTTGCATGAGCGCGCCACTTGCTGAAGAAGAACCCGGCCCCGACCCGGCGATGGCGTGGTGCGGGCGGAGGGACTTGAACCCCCATGACTTGCGTCACCAGAACCTAAATCTGGCGTGTCTACCAGTTCCACCACGCCCGCGCCGCGCGGATCGGGACAAGAGCCTGCTGTTCGAAGCGCACCTAATAGCCGTGAACGGCAGGTGCCGCAAGCGCCCGTGGCGCCTTGCGGAAGAGTTCGCGAAGGAGCGGCGCGAGGAGGGCGGGAAGATCCTCGGCGACGAGGCCCGGACCCGCCCTGCTCCCGGCTTCGCCGTGGATCCAGCAGCCCATGGCCGCGGCGTCGAGGGTCTCCGCGCCCTGGGCAAGGAGGCCGCCGACCGCTCCGGCGAGGACGTCTCCCGATCCTGCCGTGGCGAGGAAGGGCGCGTCGGCGGCATTCACCACGAAGCGTCCCCGGGGCTCCGCGATCACGGTGTCGGGGCCCTTGAGAAGGACCACGCAACCGGCTTCCCGGGCAGCGCCGCCGACATCCCGGAAGCGGTCGCCGCCGCGGCTGAAGAGGCGCCTGAACTCGCCCTCGTGCGGGGTGAGGACGCAGCGGGGATGAAGGATCTCGAACAGCTCGGCGGGGTTCTCCTGGAACGCCGTCAGGGCGTCGGCGTCGAGCACCGCGGGCTTTCCCGTCTCCAGGGCGCCTGCGACGAGGCGGCGGGTCATGCGGCCGGTGCCGGCACCGGGTCCGAGCACCACGGCGGAGACCTTGCCGGCGGCCAGATGATCCGCAAAATCCGCGGCGTCGGCATAGGGTGCATTCATGACGGCGGTCTGTTGAGCGGCGTAGGCCGGCAGCGCCGGGCGCGGCATGGCGCAGGTGACGAGGCCGGCTCCGATCCGCAGACCCGCCGCGGCGGCAAGACGCGCGGCGCCGCTCGACGCGAAACCGCCTCCGGCGACGACGAGGTGTCCGCGGGCATGCTTGTGGGCGTCGAGGCGGGGCCAGGGCCAGCGATCGAGCCAAAGCCCGGGCCCGTTGAGCATGATGGCGGGTTCCATGGCGGCGACGGTGGCGTCTGCGATTCCGATATCGCTGACCGTGAGGTCGCCGCAGAAGGCGCGTCCGGGCATCAGGAGGTGCCCGGGCATCGGCCGGCTGAAGGTGACCGTCCGGCATGCCGGCAGGGCGCCTCCCCTCAGGCCTCCCGTGGCGCCGTCGATGCCGCTGGGAATGTCGACGGCGACCACCGGCGCCCGGACCTCGCGGAACAGCGCGAGGGTCCGCTCGTCGAGGTCCCGCGAGAGGCCCGCGCCGTAGACCGCATCGACGACGACGTCGGCTCCCTCGAGGAGTGCCGGGTCCGGAGTTGCGAGACCGCCCGTCCAGCGCCTCGCCATCTCCAGGGAATCGCCCTCGAGGAGATCGGGGCGGAAGACCGCGGCCGTGACGCTCCAGCCTGCGGCCGCCAGTTTCCGGGCGGCCACGAGACCGTCGCCCCCGTTGCCGCCCGGACCGCACAGGACCACGGCGCCGCCCGCGGACCAGCGGCGCGCCACCTCGTCGGCCACGGCGGATCCGGCACGCTCCATCAGCGTCTCTCCGGAGACGCCCGAAGCGATGGTCAGCCTGTCGGCCCGCGTTCGTTCCGGGACCGTCAGCACGGCCTGGCGGACGGCATCCGCCGGCCATGGATCGCTCATCGGCGACCGCTGAGCAGGTTGACCCGCATCGGCTGGTCGAAGGCATAGCCGCCCGCCCGGCGGCCCGCCTCGAAGCGCGCCCTGACGTCCGGCGTGTCGACTGCGGCGCGGGGAATCGCGTTGTAGCCGTTTCCCGTCACCTCGTCGACAAAGCCGGGGAAGCTGTCGTAGACCCGGCGGTTGAAGTAGCGGACCTCTTCGGACCGGTCGAAGGCTTCGGCGGTGGCTTCCGCGAGGGCCTCGCGCGCCGCCTCCCGTTCCCGTGTCTCGTCGTGGAAAGGCTTCATCAGCTCGCTGTGGCTGCCGCGGGTCTCGGGTTCGATGACGAGAAGGAATCCGCCGGGTCTCAGCACGCGCAACGCCTCCCCGAGCGCTCTGGCCATCAGTTCGACCGGCACATGGTGAAGCGACTTGCTGAAGATGACGCCGTCGGCGCATGAATCGTCGAGCGGCATGGCCTCGGCGCCGGCCTGGTGGAACGCGATGGCGCCGCCGGCGAGCCGTTCGCGGTTGATCGCGGCCTGCCCGGGCTCCGGCTCGAGGGCGACGACCTCGGCGCCCCGCTCGACGAGGGCCCGCGCCAGATCGCCGGCGCCGCAGCCGGCATCGACGATTCGCCGGCCGGCGACCTTGATCAGCCGGTCGAGGACATCGATGTCTCGTTCGGGTCCTTGTGTCACGTCCCCCGTCCCAGGGATGGTCGGAGCGGCAGGATTTGAACCTGCGACCTACGGTCCCCCAGACCGTTGCGCTACCAGGCTGCGCCACGCTCCGACTTGTGATCCCGGCATAGCTCACTTCCGCCCGGCGAGCAACGTCCTCACCGCCTCGAGCTCGGCGATGACGCATTCGAGGCGGCTCGCCGTCGTGGCCTCCGCCGGGCTTGTGTCGAGGAGGCGCACGGCGGCCTCGGTCGTGTAGCCCCTGTCGTGGAGCAGGCTCCTGATCTGCCTGACGAGCTCGACGTCCTGAGGACGGTAGATCCGGCGGTTGCCCGAACTCCTGGAGGGCTCGAGCCTGGCGAACTTCTCCTCCCAGTAGCGCAGGACATGCTGAGGCACGCCCACCTCGCGCGCGACCTCGCCGATGGTGCGGAAGGCCCCGGGCGACTTGTCGGAGCGTCCTTGCGGAGTCTCGTCAGCCATCGCCGGAAGCGGTCCCCGGCTCGCCGTCGGTGACGCGCCTTCTGAGGGTGTGCGACGGCCGGAACAGCAGGACCCGGCGTCCGCTGATCTCGACCTCCTCGAGCGTCTTCAGGTTGCGGCCGATCCTCGGTTTCTTGTCGCGGGTGCGAAAGCTGCCGAAGGTCGAGATCTTCACCGGCTCGCCGCGCACCAGGGCATGGCTGATCTCGTCGATGACGAACTCCACGGCATCGACCGACTCCCGGAACGAGAGGCCGACCTCGCGATTGAGAGCCGAGGCGAGTTCGGCTCGTGTCAGGGCTCCTCTGGTCATGGACACGCTCCCGCTGGTTGTCGACCGGTTGGCAGGACGCCATCCTACCACCTGATCAGGGCGGCTCCCCAGGTAAATCCTCCACCCATGGCCTCGATGAGGACCAGGTCGCCCGGGCCAAGTCTGCCATCTCCAGCGGCTTCGGCAAGAGCCAGCGGAATGGAGGCCGCGGACGTGTTGGCGTGGCGGTCGACGGTCACCACCACGCGCTCCGCCGCAAGACCGAGCTTCCTTGCCGTGGCGTCGATGATCCTGCGGTTGGCCTGATGCGGCACCAGCCAGTCCACCGAAGAGCCGTCCAGCCCGTGGGCCTGGAGCGCCTCGTCGACCACCTCGGTCATTCTCCGGACGGCATGGCGGAACACTTCCCGGCCGTTCATGCGCAGATGGCCGACCATACGCGTCGTCGACGGACCGCCGTCGACATGGAGCATGTCCTTGTAGCGGCCGTCGGAATGAAGGTGGGTCGAAAGAACGCCGCGCTCGCCGCTGCCGTTCGCGCCGGCCTGCAGGACGACCGCGCCGGCGCCGTCGCCGAACAGGACGCAGGTGCTCCTGTCGTTCCAGTCGAGGATGCGCGAGAAGGTCTCCGCGCCGATGACGAGAGCCGTCTCCGCCTGGCCCAGGCGGATGAAGTTGTCGGCGACCGACAGCGCGTAGACGAAGCCCGAGCACACGGCGTGCACGTCGAGGGCAAACCCCCGCGTGATGCCGAGCCGGGCCTGAACCTGGGTTGCCGTGGCGGGAAAGGTGAAGTCCGGCGTTGCCGTGGCGACGACGATACAGTCGATGTGCGCGGCGTCGAGGCCGGCTCCCGAGAGGGCCTCGCGCGCCGCCCCGGTGGCGAGGTCCGAGGTGCATTCGCCGTCCGCCGCGATGTGCCTCTGGCGGATCCCGGTGCGCTCGCGGATCCACGCATCGGAGGTGTCGAGTCGCCCGGCAAGCTCGTGATTGGTCAGGCAGCGTTCCGGAAGACAGGAACCTGTACCGCAAATGACCGAGCGGCGAATGCTCACCTGGCTGCAGCCCCGGCGGTCACCGAGTTCGCGGGCCCGAGATTTCTGAGGTCCAGGATCACCTTTTCGTTGAAACCCTGCGTCATCATGTCGACGGCAAAGCCGATGGCATTGGCGAATCCCCTGGCATCGGTGCCGCCGTGGCTCTTGACCGCCACGCCGTTGAGGCCGAGGAACATGCCGCCGTTGTAGCGCCTGGGATCGACGCGGTTCCTGAGCGCATGGAGGGCCGGTTTGGCCAGCAGGTAGCCCAGCTTGGAGAACAGCGAACGCCGGAAGGTGTCCTTCAGGAACCCGCTGTAGAGCATGGCCGTGCCCTCGAATGTCTTGAGCGCGATGTTGCCGGAGAAACCGTCCGCAACGACGACATCGACCGTCCCTTCGGTGATGTCGTTGCCTTCCACGAAACCGTGAAACGTCAGCGGCAGATCGGAACTGCGCAGAATGTTGGCCGCCTCCCGGATGGTCTCCCGGCCCTTGGCTTCCTCGCTGCCGACGTTGAGAAGGCCCACGGACGGTTTCGTGAGGCCCTGGACACTGCGCGCGAAGGCGGCTCCGAGGATCGCGAACTGGACGAGATCGCCCGCGTCGCAGTCGATATTGGCGCCGAGATCGAGCATCACGGACTGGCCGCGCTGCGTGGGGTAGGTCGAGGCGATGGCGGGTCGCCGAATGCCCGGCAGGGTCCTCAGCACGACCTTGGCCATCGCCATCAACGCGCCGGTGTTGCCGGCGGAGACGACGCCTGCGGCACCGCCGGACCTGACGTCGTCGAGCGCCAGCTTCATGCTCGACTGAGCGCCCCTGCGAAGCGCCAGGGAAGGCTTCATGTCGGCCGCGATCACGGTATCGGCGGGCATGATCTCCGAGACGTCCGCGAGCTTCGGGAAGCGGCGCAGGATCTTTCCGATCTTTTCGGGCTGGCCGAACAGGCGGAACCGGGCGTCGGGATACCGCTTGCGCGCAAGGTTGGCTCCGGCCACCACGATTCCCGGCGCGCGGTCGCCTCCCATGGCGTCGAGGGCAAGAACCTGGGTGCGGCTCATCGAAGGAAGGTCAGAAGGCCTGGCGTGGTTCCGTAACCGGACGATCGCGGTAGTACCCGCAATAGGGGCACACGTGGTGCGGTCTCTTGCTCTCGCCGCACTGCGGGCACTCGTTCCGGGCGGCGGCAGGGAGTGCGTGGTGGGACCGGCGCTGGTCGCGCCGGGAACGGGACACCTTCTTCTTGGGGACCGCCATGGCACGTGTCCTCGACTCGAACGGTTGACGCCCTCTATATCCGCCTTTCCCGGGTGGGGCAACCGTGACTGTCCGCCCGCCCGCAAAGGGCCGTCCTCTTTTGCCCGGCGTCGGCCGCTTCCCTTCGGGCGGCTGCGGGAAGCCTCGGGGTCAGTCCCGTCTGCGCAGGGTTTCGAGAGCTGCGAACGGCGATGGCGCAAGCCCGCCGCCGGCCGTGTAGCGGGGGTCGACCTCGGCGCCGGGCTTGCGCGGCCAGGGGTCGAGAATCAGGCCGACGAGGCCGGCCGCCGTCTCTCCGGCGTCGATGGTCTCGTCCCGCAACGGCTCGGGAGGATCGTCGTCGAAGACGCCGGGCAGTTCGTCGAACTCTCCGCTGCGCCGGACATCGGGGTCGAACACCAGGGAAAACGATTCCTCCAGTGACGAGGGGAGCGGTTCGAGCGTTACCACGCAGGTCTGCACGACGCGGCACGCGAGATCGAAGACCGCGCGGACCTGACGGCCGCGGCGCGTCAGCGCAACCCCGGCCTCGAGACTCTCGACGGCTGCGATGCCGAAGCGCCGGGCGAGCGCCGCGCACTCTTCCCCGGAGGCCTGGATCGTCGTGCGCCTGGTGGCGCCGTCGCCGAGCGATTCCACGCCGATGGGCCGGGTGAATTCCGGAGTCTGCATGCCTATGCGTCCGCCCCGCCGTCGAAGGCGAAGCGGCCCTCGAGAATGCGCCCGTCCTCCAGGGAGTCGAGGTGGAGGCTCTGGCGCCTGACGTAGGCCGCAAGTCCTCCGGCCGTCGCTTCCGGGACGGGGGCCGTTCCGTAGACGTTGCGCGAGAGCATGGCCGCAAGAGCGTCGTCGCCGGCCTGCGGCAGCAGCGCATCGTCGAGGGCGCGGGCGCGGCCGTAGAAGGCCTCGGCCATCCTGCGGATGCGCGAGCCGACACCGAGATCGCCGACTCCGGCCTCGCGCAGGGCCCGGTCGAGGTCGGCGAAGACGAGGTCGAACAGCTGCTGCGAGGCATCGTTTCCGGCCGCTCCGGCGGTGCGCAGCCTTCTCATCACCAGAAGGACATGGAGGATCAGGAACTCGAAGCGGCCGTCGAGCGTATCGGGTACGGCGTAGCGCCGGAAGAGGCTCGCCTCGCGGGCCTGCGCGACGACCACCTCGTGGAGGGCATGGGTCGCCCCGGTGAAGCGGGAACGGAGGAACAGGCGCCGCAGCACCGCCCGCCCGGAGGCCCCCGTCAGGATTGACACGGGGTGCTATCCGTGTGAACTGAAGGCGCCTGCGAGCCGGTGTTGTCCATGACGTTCCCCAACCTTCGCATCGCGGCCGTCATCGCCCTGTGCGCGGCCGGCCTTGCCGCCTGCGAACCCCGCATCTCGCGCCACGGCAAGGTGCTCGACCTCGAGGCGGTGGCGAGTATCGAGCCCGGTGTCGCCAGCCAGGTCGACGTGGTGCGGCTGCTGGGAACGCCCTCGTCGCGTTCGCTGTTCGGCGAAGACACCTGGTTCTACATCAGCCAGCAGCGTAGCACGCAGATCCTCTCCCTGCCGCACACGGATGCGCAGACCGTCGTCGCGGTCGCCTTCGACGATGAAGGCGTCGTCGAGGAGTTCGCCATGCTGACGATCGAGGACGGACTGCCGATCGATCCCGTCGCCCGCAGTACGCCGACACATGGCCGGGAACTCGGCCTCCTCGAGCAGCTGCTGGGCAACATCGGACGCTTCGACACCACCGGCCCGGTGCCCGACCCCGCTCCCTGAGCGGAGCGCTTACGCCCAGCCGCCGAGCGTTGCGAGCAGGAGCAGGGCCACGATATTGATGATCTTGATCATCGGGTTGACGGCCGGTCCCGCCGTATCCTTGTAGGGATCGCCCACGGTATCGCCGGTGACGGCGGCGTGGTGGGCCTCCGATCCCTTGCCTCCGTGGTGGCCGTCCTCGATGTACTTCTTGGCGTTGTCCCAGGCGCCGCCGCCGGAAGTCATCGAGAGGGCCACGAAGAGGCCCGTCACGATGGTGCCCAGCAGCATGGCCCCGAGCGAGGCGAACGCCGCGACCTGGCCCGCGATCGCCCAGATGACGAGATAGAGGGCGATGGGCGCGAGGACGGGCAGAAGTGAGGGAACGATCATCTCGCGGATCGCGGCGCGGGTCAGCATGTCGACGGCCCGGCTGTAGTCCGGCTTGGCCGTGCCTTCCATGATGCCGGCGATTTCGCGGAACTGGCGTCGCACCTCCTCGACGACCGATCCGGCGGCGCGGCCGACGGCCTGCATGGCCAGCGACCCGAAGAGGTAGGGCAGGAGGCCGCCGATGAAAAGGCCGACCACGACGTAGGGATCGCTCAGCCGGAAGGTCACCTCGAGGTCCGGGAAATAGTGGGCCAGGTCCTCGACATAGGCCGCGAACAGCACCAGCGCCGCCAGACCCGCCGAACCGATGGCATAGCCCTTCGTCACGGCCTTGGTGGTGTTGCCCACGGCATCGAGGGCATCGGTCGTCTTGCGCACGTCCTCCGGCAGTTCCGCCATCTCGGCGATGCCGCCGGCGTTGTCCGTCACCGGTCCGTAGGCGTCGAGCGTCACGACGACGCCGGCAAGCGCGAGCATGGTGGTCACGGCAATGGCGATCCCGAAGAGGCCGGCCATCAGGTAGCCGATGACGATGCCGGCCGCGATGACGATCACCGGGGCGGCCGTCGCCTCCATCGACAGGGCGAGGCCCTGGATGATGTTGGTGCCGTGGCCCGTGGTCGAAGCCTTCGCGATGACCCTGACGGGCCGGTACTCGGTCGAGGTGTAGTACTCCGTGATGACGATGAGGAGGCCGGTGATCACGAGGCCCAGGATGCCGCAGAAGAACATGTCCCAGCCGCTGAAGGTGGCACCGCCGGCGGCGAATTCGTTCTCCAGGCCGACCACCCAGTCGGTCACGGGGATGAACAGCAGCGCGGAGATCACCGAGGTGACGATGAATCCCTTGTAGAGCGCCCGCATGATGTTGCGGGACGATCCGAGCTTCATGAAGAAACTGCCGATCACCGTGCCGAGGATGCAGGCGCCTCCCAGAACGAGAGGGAACACCATCATGCCGGCCTCCACGGCCCCGTCGAAGAAGATGGTGCCGAGCAGGATCGTGGCCACGAAGGTCACGGCGTAGGTCTCGAAAAGGTCGGCTGCCATGCCGGCGCAGTCGCCGACGTTGTCGCCGACATTGTCGGCGATGACCGCGGGATTGCGCGGATCGTCCTCGGGAATGCCGGCCTCGACCTTGCCGACGAGGTCGGCCCCGACGTCGGCGCCCTTGGTGAAGATGCCCCCGCCCAGACGCGCGAAGATGGAAATCAGGGAGCCCCCGAATCCCAGCGCCACCAGGGCCTCGACGATCTCGCGCTGCCCGACTCCGAGATCGAGCAGGACGAGGTAATAGACGGCGACGCCGAGCAGTCCGAGGCCGACGACGAGGATGCCGGTGACGGTGCCGGCGCTGACGGCCACGCCCAGGGCCCTCTCGAGGCTCTCGCGGGCGGCCTCGGCCGTGCGCACGTTGGCCCTCACCGACACCAGCATGCCCGTGTAGCCGGCGGCGCCCGAGAGGATCGCGCCGACGGCGAAGCCGACGGCCTGGCTCGTCCCCAGGGCGACCAGCAGCAGCACGAAGATGGCGACGCCGACGACGGCGACCGACAGGTACTGCCGGTTGAGATAGGCCTGCGCCCCCTCCTGCACGGCCGCGGCGATCTCCTGCATCCTGGCATTTCCGGCGCTCTGCGCCATGACCTTGCGGATGGCCCAGATGCCGTAGAGAACAGCCACCACGCCGCAGGCGATGGCAAAGTAGAGCGGGTCCATGGTCCGGAAACTCCTCTCGGTCTCGTGTTTCGACGGGCGTGGGAAGGCGGTGCCGGCGGGGTTATAGCCGCGTCACGGCGCCGATTTCAATGCCCCATCAGGGCGCGTGGCGCCATCCGCCACCGGCCGGGGGCCGGATCGGGCCGTTCTCGCCGAAGAGCACGACGCCGGCTCCCGCCCGGCACCGTCCAATGGCCGTCAGGGCGACATCGTGGTGCGCCGCGACCGCCCGCGCCCGGTCGAGGTCGCCGGGCGACATCGTGAGCAGCAGCTCGTAGTCGTCGCCACCCGTGAGGACCGTGTCCCACCGTGCCGGCTCGGCGTCAAGGGCACGGCGAACCGCCCTGGACAGGGGAATCCCGGCAAGGTCGAGATCGATGGCCAGGTCCGAGGCGCGGGCGAGGTGGGCGGCGTCGGCGACAAGGCCGTCGGACACGTCGATGGCGCCGTGGACGAGATCGAGAAGCGCCGTCCCGAGTCCGGTTCTCGGCTCCGGGAGGAGGTAGCGCCGCTCGAGTTCGGATTCCGCCCCGTTTCCCAGCCCGCCGAGCGCGCCGGTGCGCACGAGCAGTCCCAGGGCGGCATCGCCGATGGTGCCGCTCACCGCCACGACGTCTCCGGGCCGCGCCCGCGTCCTGGCGGGCGAGCGGCCGGGCGGGACCTCGCCGAAGGCGGTCAGCGACAGGGTGAGGAGCCCTTCGGGCGCGGACACGGTATCGCCTCCCGCAAGCCAGAGGCCGAACGCCTCCTGGTCCAGCGCCAGGCCGTCGAGGAACCCGCGATACCAGGTCTCGTCGCGCCGGCCGTCGGACGCCAGACCGAGAAGGCAGGCCAGCGGCCTGGCACCCATCGCCGCAAGGTCCGAAAGGTTGGTTCTCATGAGCTTGCGGGCCACCAGGTCCGGCGGATCGCCGGGCAGGAAGTGAACGCCCTCGACCATCATGTCCTTGGTGACCGCGAGGTCCATGCCGGCCGCCGGGGTGATGAGGGCGCCGTCGTCGGCGAGGCCCCTGGCCCCCGCGTGGCGGACCAGCGGGGCGATCAGGTCGCTGATGAGGGCGAACTCGTCCACCGGATCATCCGGAGAATTCCGCGGCGCGCAGATGATGCGCCAGGCGGTCGAGGACGGCGTTCACCATGCCCGGTTCCCCGCGCTCCCAGAAGGCGTGGGCGACATCGACATAGTCGCTGATCACCACGCGCGCCGGCACGTCGTTTCGCTCCAGGAGCTCCTTCGTTCCGGCCCGCAGGATGATTCGCATCAGGGTCTCGAGACGGCGGGCCGTCCATGCCTGCGACAGGGCTCCATCGATCATCCGGTCGAGCGACTCCCCGTCACCTGCAGCGCCCGCGACGATGGACGCCATCAGGTCCGCATCGATGGCCGCCGCCCTTCCGCTCTCGTCGAGCACCGCGCCCTGATCGCGCGCATCGGCGATGGCCTCGCCCACCGTGAGCTGGCCCCGGTCGATCCCGTAGAGCGCCTGGACAGCCGCCAGGCGGGAGGCCGTCGAGGTCGGCCGCGCGCCGGCGTTCTTCGTCATCCCGTCACGCGCAGGGTCGCGGCGAGCTCCACCATCTTGATGCAGGCGATGGCCGCCTCCCTGCCCTTGTTCCTGCGCTCGGGGTCGGCGCGTTCCAGCGCCTGCTCAAAGGTCTCCACCGTGAGGACGCCGAAGCCGACGGGCGCCATGTAGCGGAGGGCAAGCTCGTTGACGCCCCGCGCCACCTCGGCGCAGATGTGGTCGTAGTGGGAGGTCTCGCCGCGAATCACGCATCCCAGCGCCAGGTAGCCGTCGTAGCGGCTCGTGGCGATCGCCATGCGCAGGCCGCCGGGAATCTCGAAGGCCCCGGAAAGCTCCACGCGCTCCCACGTGGCGCCGCGGGCATCGAGCTCGGCGGTGGCGCCGCGCGCCAGGGCTTCGGTGATCTCCCCGTAGTAGCGGGCCTCGAGGATGAGGATGTGCGGTGCTGTCGTCATGGGGCGGCCCCGGTGGTCACGGGCTGTGGCGCGAGTTCAGGAGGCGCTGGATGTAGCGCGAGAACATGTCGATTTCCAGGTTGACGCGGTCGCCTGCGGCCAGCCGGCCGAGGCTCGTGACGGTCCTGGTATGCGGGATGATGCTGACGCCGAAGCGGCAGCCGGCGCCGTCGTCCTCGACGAAGGTGACGGTCAGCGAGACCCCGTCGAGAGCCAGTGAGCCCTTTTCCGCAATGAAGGGCGCCACCGTTGGCGGAGCCCGGAACGTCATGACGGTGGCGTTGCCCTCGTCGCTCAGCGCGGCGAGGTCCGCGACGGCGTCGACGTGTCCCGACACCAGGTGGCCGCCGATCTCGTCGCCCATGGCCAGAGACCGCTCGAGGTTGACGGCCGTTCCGACGGTCCAGGTTCCAAGCGTCGTGCGCGACAGTGTTTCCGGGGAGACGTCGGCGGCGAACCATCCCGCCTGCCTGTCGACCAGTGTCAGGCAGGCCCCGGAACAGGCGATGGAGGCGCCGGTCGCCAGGCGGTCGACATCCCACGACGTCGAGATCGAGAGGCGCAGCCCGTCCGCGACCCGGCGCAGCGAGCGCACGGCTCCGCAGTCCGTCACGATGCCCGAGAACATCGCGCGTCCCTGCGGGCGAGGAACGTCACCGCGTCCCGCTGCCACGTGCGCCGGTGAAGCACCCGCCAGCACGGGGCCCCGCACACCTTCCCGACGCCGAGTCCGGCCAGCGCGGCCAGTCCGTCGCCTCCGATGACGACGGGCGCCTGGAACCAGGCAATCCTGTCGATGGCGTTTTCCCTGACAAGCCCGGCCGCCAGGGTGGCGCCGCCCTCGACGAGCAGGCGCGTGATGCCCCGCGCCGCAAGCGCCTCGAGCATGTCGCGGCACGCCACGCGGCCGTCCCCGTCGCGGGCCACCTCGACGATGCCGACGCCGGCGTCCCCGAGGAGCGCCGCCCGCGCCCGATCGGCGCCTTCACCGCAGACGATCCATGTCCGAACCTCGCCCGCCGAGGTCACGAGGAGCGAGTCCGGCGGGAGGCGAAGGTCGCTGTCGGCCACGATGCGCACCGGAGAGCGCCCCTCCAGGCCCTCCAGGCGGCACGTCAGGCGCGGATTGTCGATGTCGGCCGTACGGCGTCCGACAAGGACGGCGTCGTGACTCGCCCGCAGGCCGTGACCGGCGCGGCGCGCCGGCCGGCCGGTGATCCACCTGCTGTCGCCGGAGGCGCTTGCGGTCCTGCCGTCGAGCGACGCGGCAACCTTGAGGGTCACCAGGGGGCGTCCGTGCACGATCCTCGACAGGAAGCCGGCATGAAGATCCCCGGCCTCGTCGGCCATCAGCCCGACGTCGACTTCGATTCCGGCGTCCTCGAGCCGGCGCAGGCCCTTGCCGGCGGTCCGCGGATCGGGATCGGTCAGGGGCACGACGACACGCCGGACCCCGGCGGCGGCGAGGGCGTCTGCGCAGCGGTGGGCACAGGGTTCGAGGGTGACATAGGCCGTCGCGCCCTTCGCCCTCCCGCCGGCCGCGGCGAGCGCGGAGGCCTCGCCGTGCGGCCTGCCGCCGGGCGCCGTGACGCCCCGGCCCACCACCCTGCCGCCGCGGACAAGGACGCATCCCACCGAGGGATTCGGCCAGGTGCTGCCCAGGTTGCGCCGTGACAGCGCCAGGGCCGCCGTCATGTGATGGCGGTCGGAATCCGCCGCCGCTTCGTCAGTTGCCAATGCCTTCGATCGACCTCGCGAAGTCCCTGACGTCCTCGAAATTGCGGTAGACGGAGGCGAAGCGCACGAAGGCCACTTGGTCGAGTTGCTCAAGTTCCTCGAGCACCATGTCCCCGATGACGCTGGTCCTGATCTCGCTTTCGGCCCGCTCCTCGAGCCTGCGCTGGACCTTGGCGACGATCCGTTCGAGATCCTCCTTCGAAAAGGGCCTCTTGCGCATCGCCACGATGATGGACATGGCGAGCTTGTCGCGGTCGAAGGGGACACGCTGGCCGGACTTCTTCTTCACCATCATGACACGCAGCTGGACGCGCTCGTATGTCGTGAACCGTGTGCCGCAAGCTCTGCAGACCCTGCGCCTGCGTATGGCCGAAGAGTTCTCCGCCGGCCTCGAATCCTTCACCTGGGAGGCATCGCTCGGGCAGTCCGGGTTCGGACACTTCATGAGTGGGCCCGCCGTGTGATGGCCTCGTAGACCGGATGGCGCCGGCAAAGCTCCAGCACCCTCGCAGCAACCCGCCCTTCAACGACGGCGTTGTCGTCCGGATGCTCCGCGAGCGCATCGAGAACCTCGACGATCATCCGCGCGAGATCCCTGAACTCGGCGACTCCCAGGCCCCGCGTCGTGCCCGCCGGCGTTCCCAGGCGGATTCCCGACGCAACGGCCGGTTTCTCGGGATCGAAGGGAATGGCGTTCTTGTTGCAGGTCATCCTCGCGCGATCGAGGCTCTTCTCGGCGCGGTTGCCGGTCAGCCCCTTCGGCCGCAGGTCGACAAGCATGACGTGGGTGTCCGTGCCGCCGGAGACGATGGCAAGGCCGCCCTCGACGAGGGCCTGCGCGAGGGCGCGGGCATTGTCGACCACAGCCTGTGAATAGACCCTGAACTCGGGCTGCAGCGCCTCGCCGAGCATCACCGCCTTGGCGGCGATGACGTGCATCAGCGGTCCGCCCTGAAGACCCGGGAACACCGCCGAGTCGATCTTCTTGCCGAGCCCCTCGTCGGCCGAGAGAATCATGCCTCCGCGGGGGCCTCTCAGGGTCTTGTGGGTCGTGGTGGTGCAGACATGGGCGTGCGGCAGGGGATCGGGATGGACGCCCGCGGCCACGAGGCCCGCGAAGTGCGCCATGTCGACCATCAACCAGGCGCCGACCCGGTCGGCGATCGCCCGGAAGCGGGCGAAGTCGATGATTCTCGAGTAGGCCGATCCTCCGGCGATGATCATGGCCGGCCTGTGCTCGAGCGCCAGGCTTTCCACCTGGTCGTAGTCGATGAGGCCCGTGTCGCGGCACACGCCGTAGCCGACGGCATGGAACCACTTGCCCGAGAGATTCGGCCTGGCGCCGTGCGTCAGGTGGCCACCGTGGGCAAGCGACATGCCGAGGATCGTGTCGCCCGGCTTGAGCAGTGCCAGCATGACCGCGCCGTTGGCCTGGGCGCCCGAATGCGGCTGGACATTCGCCCAGGAGCAGGAGAACAGCTCCCTGGCCCGCGCGATGGCGATGCTCTCGGCCACGTCGACATGCTCGCAGCCGCCGTAGTAGCGGCGGCCCGGATAGCCTTCCGCGTACTTGTTGGTCAGCACCGAGCCCTGGGCCTCGAGGACGGCCGAGGAGACGATGTTTTCCGAGGCGATCAGCTCGATCTGTTCGCGCTGGCGCCGCAGCTCGCCCTCCAGGGAGCCGAACACTTCCGGGTCGCTCGTGCGCAGGTCGCGCGTGAAGAACTGGCGCTGTGCCATGAACGTCGCTCCGGTTCCGGTGGCCGACAGGGTCCGCCTTCTAGCGCAGGTGCTCTGCGTTCGACAACTTGCCGACACGCGCCGTGTGGCGCCCTCCCTCGAAGCGGGTCGCGAGGAACGCCTCGAGGCACTGTCTCGCCGTCTCCTCGCCGACCAGCCTCTGCCCGAGAGCCAGCACGTTGGCGTCATTGTGGAGGCGCGCCAGCCTCGCCGAGGTGACGTCGTGGCATGGCGCCGCGCGAACCGCCGGATGCCGGTTGGCGGCCATGGCCATTCCGATGCCGCTGCCGCACACCAGCACCCCGCGCGCCGCCCCGCCCGCGACGAGGCAGCGGATCATGAGGCTCGCCACATCGGGATAGTCGACCGGTCCCGCGCCGTCGCATCCAAGGTCGAGGGCGTCGATGGACCAGGCGTCCAGCGCCTCGAGCAGCGCGGCCTTGAGGGCGGCGCCCGCGTGGTCCGATGCCAGCGCGACAATCCCGGTATCCATGCGCGGTTCCTGCAATCCACGTGGTGACCCCGCTCTCCGGATAGCATAGGTTCAGCGGGCTCTCCAGAGTCGAAGGCCGGGAGGGAGGCCTCCAAGCATGCGGGATTCGGTCATGTCCGCGGTGACGCGCGGAGAACTTCTCGAGATGACGTCCGAGATCGTCTGCGCCTATGTCGGCCACAACACCCTGCCCCCCGGCGAGCTGCCATCCCTCATCGAGAGTGTGCACAGGACGCTTTGCGCCATCACCGCCGGAACCGTCGAGGAGCCCGCCCCGCCGCCGGAGTGACGGTGTCCCGGATCCTGCTCCGACTCCACCGGGAGCGGGTTTCCTGCCGCTTGCCGCGTTCAGCGTCACCCCGTGCGCGACCGGCGCGCCTCGAGGCCAAGCAAGAAGGACTGCCAGCCGAGGCGGTACTCCAGCCCCGGCCGGATCCGAGCCCCATGCCCGGGTTCAGTGTCGAGCCGCTCGCCGCCGCCTGACCGGCCTTGCCGAGTCGGCTCCACGGGCGGGCATGTGTCCGCGTGGAGCACCGTCGATGCAGCGCCCCGCAGCAGCTCGCGCCCAGCCCGTTGAGCCGCTGAACCATCCGCCGTACGGGTCGGTGCGCAAACAGGCCGACAGTGCGTCGAGGTCGCGAAATGGATCCCGGCTCCATTTTGCGGCGGAAGGCGATCAGCCGGGAGGGGTTCAACCCCACGGTCACCGCGCGATGCCGAGGCGACCCGAGTCCCGTTCAGGTGTATCTGACCTGCATGAGGCTTGCGGTCGAGGCTCCTGGCGATGACCCACCCGGCTTTCTCCACCGCCTCCGCACGGTGGATCCACGGAAGCCCGCCAGCCTCCCTGCGGACATCGTCGGCGACATGTGGTTGAATCTATCTTGTCCCGAATGAGACATTCATGTACCATGATTCGTACTTGCCGATGGAGGACGCTGCCTTGCATGTCCGGTTCCGCAGGCGCCAGGCCGCCGAATCCCGCGGCGCAGACCGGCGCACACCATGAGCGCGGGGCCCTTGAGACCGCCGATGCGGCAGGCCATTCTCGATGCGGCCATCGACACCTTCGCGCACAATCCGAATGCGTCCCTCTCCGAGGTGGCAACGCGCGCAGGCGTGGGCCGGGCCAGTCTCCACCGCCATTTCCCGTCGCGCGCGGATCTCGTTGCCGCCGCCTCCCGGCGGTGCATGGACGAGATCGACGCCGCGACAGCCGAAGCGCTCGAGGACGCGCGTTCGGCGGGGGACCGGCTGTCGCGCATGCTGGAAGCGGTCGTCCCGCTCGGCAACCGCCACCACTTCCTGGTGTCCCAGGCCGTCGACGCCGAGGACGTGCGCAGGCGCTACGAAGAGGAACTGGAATGGCTCGCGCACCTGGTGGACGACCTCAAGGCCGAAGGCGCGATCGCCGCCGATGTGCCGCGCAGCTGGGTGGTCGTCAACATCGATGCCCAGGTCTGGGCCGCCTGGTCGGAAGTGGCCGCGGGGAGGCTCGCGCCCGCGCACGCCGCCGATCTTGCGCTTCGTACGCTGCTGAAAGGACTGGGTCCATGATGAACACCGCCGCTCGCCGGTTTCGCGTTCTCCTTGCCCTGGGCTGCCTGCTCGCGGCCTGGCCGGTCCCGGCCGTCGCGGCTCCCGGAGCGGGCGATCCCGTCGACCTGATCGGCGTTCGTGTCGTCGACGTCGCAGGCCGCCAGCACCGGATCGGCGTGTCGGCCGGGAAGGTGCAGCCTGCGGTCATGGTGTTCCTCGATACCGCCTGCCCCGTTGCCACGCGCTATGTGCCCGCGCTCAACGCCCTGCATGCCGAGGCGGACGGGCTGGGCGTGGCGCTCTACGGAGTCCTGTCGAATCCCGCCATCACGTGGCAGGAGGGCGCCGACTTCGTGGACGACTTCGCCGTCGCGTTCCCTGTCATTCTGGACAGCACCGGCGATCTCGCCCTGCGCCTGGGACCCCGCGTGACGTCGGAGTCCTTCGTGATCTCGACCGGCAACCGGGTCGTCTACCGGGGCCGCATCGACGATCGCTTCGCCGCCGTGGGCAGGCTTCGCACGCGAATCGGCTCGCACGACCTCAAGACCGTTGTGGCCGCGGTGGCCGAAGGCAGTCTGCCGGAGCCCTACGAGACGGAGGCGGTCGGGTGCTTCCACCATGCCTGGGACCGCAAGGGCGCGAACGGCACGGGGCTCGGGGACATCACCTACACCCGCCATATCGCGCCGCTGCTGGAGGCCAACTGCGTCGAATGCCACAGGCAAGGGGGCGTGGCGCCCTTCTCCCTCGAAGACTACGACAATGCGAAACGCTGGCACCAGATGGCCGCCTTCATGACCGACGTGCGTCTCATGCCGCCGTGGCGGGCGGAGCCCGGTTTCGGTGCGTTCCGCGACAGTCGCCGTCTCAGCGACCACCAGATCGCACTCATCGCATCGTGGTCCGACGGCGGCGCCCCGCTCGGCGACCCGGACGACACCATGCCGGTCCCGTTGCGCCCCGACTCCAAGTGGCCTCTCGGCGAGCCGGACCTGGTTCTGAAGATGTCCGAGCCCTTCCCGGTGCCGGCGGACGGCGACGACATCTACCGGTACTTCGTCATCCCCACCGGCCTGAGCGAGGACAAGGTGGTCACGGCCCTCGATTTCAGCCCCGGCGATGCCAGGGTGGTGCATCACTCCAACTACCTGATGGACTACGGCGGGCGCGCCCGGGCGGAGGATGCCAGGGACGACGAACAGGGGTTCTCGGTCTTCGGCACCGGGGCGTTCCTCGACTACAACGCCTATGGCATCGGCGGCTGGACACCCGGCGCGGGTCCCTATGTCCTCGGCGAGGGGCTGGGCATGTGGCTGCCGAAGGGCGGGGACCTGGTGCTGGAGATGCACTACCACCTGAGCGGCAGGGCCACCTCCGACCAGAGCGAGGTCGCCTTCTACTTCGCCAGGGAGCCCGTGTCCCGCTACGTCGACGGCGTGGTCATCGGCACCCAGGACCTCAGCATTCCTGCGGGCGAGGAGAACTACTGGCGGCACTTCTCGATGAACGTCCCGTCCGGCATGACCCTGACGGACGTGACCCCGCACATGCACTTCCTCGGCCGCGAGTTCATTGCGGTCGCGACCCTGCCCGATGGCGGCGGGCGGCCGCTCATCCGTATCGCCGACTGGGATTTCCGCTGGCAGAACACCTACACCTACCGGGAGCCCGTCCATGTGCCGGCCGGCAGCCGCATCGATGTCTGGATCCGCTACGACAACTCGGCGGGCAACCCGCAGAACCCGGCACCGGAACCAGGCACCGTCACCTGGGGGTGGGAGACCACGGACGAGATGAGCGAGCTCTGGATCGGCTTCATCCCCGATTCACCGGCGGACCGACAGCGCATCGTCAGCGCGTCGGAGCTTTCCTGGTACCGGTCGGCCGATGTGAGCGACACGCAGATGGACCGGTTGCTGCAGAGGCTCTCCGCTCCGGAGCAGACCATGATCCGTCCTGACTGAATCGCCGGCCAGTTGACGCGGCGCAGGGCGGGAAGCCGGCCCCGGAGCCTTGCGGTTACGGGTCGATACAGCGCTTGCTCGCCGGGCTCGCACGGCGCGGCATGATCGAATCCTGCGCCAGGGCGCCGGATGGAGTGTCGGCCGCAAAGCGGGCCCGCGGCATGGGAAAGGCGACGGGAGGCCCCCCCTCGATCGGACACCGTGTCCTCACGGGCGTGATTCGCGTTGCGACAGCGCCTCGCGCCCGACGCGCTCGACCGCCTCCAGGGTTTCGCGCACGTCGTCCCAGGACGTGGTGTGGTTGATGATGCACATCCTCAGGGCGAACGTGCCGTGCAACAGCGTTGACGACATGAACGCGGGGTCGTCCCAGAACATGCGGGCGAGCACGATCCTGTTGACCTTGTCCAGAGCCTCCTCGTCCAGCCCGTCGTTCGCCGGATTGACGCGGAAGCACACGATCCCCAGCGTCACCACGTTCATGGCCTCCAGGACCGCGCTCTCGCGGATGTACGCCTCCGCCTGAGCGGCCAGCTCCATCCCTCTGGCGATCGCACGCCGGAAAGCGGCCATCCCGAAGGTCCGGATCGACATCCAGACCTTGAGAGCGCGAACCGAGCGGCTCAGCTGCAGGCCGAGATTCGAGAAATTGGGATGGTTTGCCCCCCATACCGTGTCCTGGAGGATGTCGGCTCCGACCGCAAAGGCGTTCGTGAGCGTGCTCTCGTCCTTCACCATCAGGCAGCCCGCCTCGTAGGGCTGGAAGAGCCACTTGTGCGCGTCCAGTCCGACCGAATCGGCGCGCTCCATCCCGCCCAGGAGCCGCTTGCCCCGCTCCGTCACCACTGCGAAGCCGCCATAGGCGGCGTCGACATGCAGCCAGATCCCTTCCGCCTCGCAGAAATCGGCCAGATCCTCGAGCCGGTCGATGGCGCCCGTGTTCGGTGCGCCGGCATTGGCGGCAACCACGATGGGGCTGAGGCCGGCGGCGCGGTCAGCCGCCACGGCGCGGGAGAGCGCATCGATGTCCATGCGAAAGTGGGCATCGCTCGGGATCTTGCGGATGCACTCGCGCCGGACGCCCACGATCATCGCCGCGCGGACAAGCACGCTGTGGCTCTGGTCGCTCATGTAGGCGGTGGCCCGCTCGGGGTGGCCGGCGGCTTCGCGCGCGGCGACGAAGGCGTCGACGCTTGCCGCCGAACCGCCGCTGGTGAAGAGCCCGCCCGCGCCCTTCGGATAGCCGATCCAGCGTCGGAACCAGTCGATGACGACCAGCTCCAGCTGGCTCGGACCGCTCGCGACCAGCCACGTGCACTGGTTGATGTTGTACCCGGCGGCCATGAAGTCGGCCACGACGCCGGGCCACGTGGCCGATGAGGGAATGAATCCGAAAAAGCGGGGGTGGTCGAGGCGCGACGTCAGCGGAAGGATCTCGCGCGCGGCCCTTTCGACCACCTCCGCGGCCGGTTGGCCGGCCTCGGGCGGCTCCTCCATCAGCTGCTCTTCCAGCACCTGCCGGAACTCCCCCTCCCAGGCATTCTCTCCGGGCAGGCTCTCGATTCTCTGCACGACGAACTCGAGGGCCTTCTGGCCAAGTTCGAGCATCTGCTCGCGCGACATCCCGAGGTCGCCGGGGGCCCCGGCATCCGGCGGGTGTCCCTCGTCAGGCCCCAGGGCGCCTGCCTCGCTTCCGATCGGCCGTTCAGTCATATGACACGCCCCCGTTCATTGATCGTATCCGGCGCCCGGCCAGATCTTGACTCTCGGACCGCATGGCACTGCCCGGGAATGCCGCATGCGAAGGATATCCGGCTTTTGGCGCGGCTTGCCGCGCTTTCGCCGGAACCCGTCCCCGGGGATCGACACCACGGGCGTGGCGCACGGCCCGCTGGAATCGGAGCCTGCGACGATACTGCCGTCATTCCTTCGTACCCCGATAAGCCGAAACCGCATTGAAGCCGCCCAGGGGCGGGAATTCAAATGCGTCGACGACGTCAACCGGCTGAGACCGGCAGGCCGCACGAGGCGCGCTTCAGGAACGCTGCCCGCGCACTGCTCGGAATCCGGTACAGCGCTTGAATACTCAATCGATCGAAATGGTCATGAGAAGAAAACAAGGATGCTCAGGAAACAGTCCGCGCCGGCCTGCCCGCGGAGGCCGGAATGAGACCGCGGGGGAAGAAGCGCAGGACGAGGAGCAGGATGGCGCCCATCACGCACACCCGCATGTAGGGGGCCCCGGCGACGAGATAGTCTGCGGCCGCGCTTTCCTCGCCGACGACGCCGGCCAGCGTGTCCGCCAGCCAGAGGCCGGCCGGTTCGGCCTCGATCCAGATGAACCACACGAGGAAGCCGCCGAGCGTCGAGCCCCAGTTGTTGCCCGACCCGCCGACGATCACCATGACCCAGATCAGGAACGTGAAACGCAGCGGCTGATAGCTGCCGGGCGTGAACTGGCCTTCCAGCGTCGTCAGCATGGCGCCGGCAATGCCGATCACGGCGGCGCCGAGAACGAAGATCTCGAGATGGCGCCCGGTAACGTCCTTGCCCAAGGCCGAGGCGGCGACCTCGTTGTCGCGTATCGCGCGCATCATGCGGCCCCAGGGAGAGTGGAGCGCCCTCTCGGCGAGCAGCAGCAGGACCGCCAGCACCGCGGCGAAGAGCCCGGCGTAGCAGAGCTTGACGGCGATGGTGGAGGCGGCGGCGAGGTCCATTCCCAGAGCCGAGGCGAGTTCCTGGAAGCGGGCGGAGTCCTGCAGGCCGATTTCGTAGGGCACGGGACGGTCCAGGCCCGTGACGTTGCGCACGCCGCGGGTCAGCCAGTCCTCGTTCTTGATGACGGCGATGACGATCTCGGCGATTCCCAGCGTGGCGATGGCGAGGTAGTCGGCTCTCAGCCCCAGGGCGACCCTTGCGATCAGCCACGCCGCTGCGGCCGCCAGAAGGCCCCCTGCCGGCCACGCGAGAAGGATCGGCAGGCCGAGGCCGCCGAGAAAGCCCGTCCTCGTGGGATCCACCGACTCGATGGCGTCCACCGCCGGATCGAAGAACAGGCGGATGAGGCCGTATCCCGCCAGGAGCACGATCGCGGTCGCCGCCATGCGCCACCGTCCCGGCGCCATGGAGCGGCGGACCAGGATGACCGCGGCGATGACGCCTGCCGCCGCGGCGAAGCTCCACAGGAGACCGCCGCCGGCGATCTGCCAGGCTTCCGCCACGGGCGCCACGGACACCAGGACGGCGGCGATGCCGCCCAGTGCCGCGAACCCCATGACGCCGACGTTGAAGAGGCCGGCGTAGCCCCACTGCATGTTGAGGCCCAGCGCCATGACAGAGGAGATAAGGCAGAGGTTGAGAATCGACAGGGCCACGACCCAGGACTGGACGACGCCCACCAGGAGAAGAAGGCCGGCCATGGCGGCCAGGCTCAGGGCAGTCGCCGGTCTCATGCGCCGATCACCTTGCCCCGGAAGATTCCCGTGGGGCGCACCAGCAGAACGACGATGAGAATGACGAAGCTGACGGCAAACTTGTATTCGGTCGCGAGGAGCTGGACCAGGCCCTCCCCCACCCAGTCCCCGGGGACGAGGTAGGCGAGGAACTTCCGGTAGGCATAGGTGACCGTGATCTCCGAGAAGGCCACGACATACCCTCCGACGACGGCGCCGACGGGATGTCCGATGCCGCCGACGACGGCGGCGGCGAAGGTCGGCAACAGGAGCTGGAAGTAGGTGTAGGGCTTGAAGCTCTTGTCGAGGCCGTAGAGCGTTCCCGCGATCGTCGCCAGTGCCGCCGCGATCAGCCAGGCGACCATGACGACACGCTCCGGATTGACGCCCGAAAGCAGGGCGAGATCCTCGTTGTCCGACCATGCGCGCATCGCCTTGCCGGTGCGCGAACGCTGCAGGAACCTGAAGAGCAGTACCACCAGGATGACCGTCACGGCGACCGTCAGTCCCTGCGACACCTTGATGGCGAGGCCTTCCTGCAGGCCTGTCGCCTCCCTGAACTCCCGCACCTTGAGCAGGAAGCGGGCGCCGTCGCCGAAGCTGCGGTCACCGGTGCCGATGATCATGCGCACGAGACCGTTCATCACCAGCATCACGCCGAAGGAGGCGATCACGAACATGATCGCAGGGCTCTTCTTGCGCCTGTAGTAGCGGTAGACCAGGCGGTCGGTCGCAAGACACAGGGCGACGGCCGCCGCGATACCCGCCGGCAGGGCGACGAGCGCCGTCGGCAGGGGCGCCACCGTGACGCCGAGGTCCTGCAGCAGCCAGGTCGCGAAGATCGTGATCATGGTGCCGAAGGCCATGAGGTCGCCGTGGGCGAAATTGGCGAACCTCAGGATTCCGAAGATGATGGTCACGCCGAGCGCGCACAGGGCAAGCTGCGAGCCGTACGCGAGTCCCGGAACCACCACGAAGTTGCAGAGGAGAACACCGGCGTTGAGGATGCCGTCCATCGTCACCCCCCGAGAAACGACCGGCGGACCTCGGGATTGGCGAGGAGCGCGCGGCCGCTGTCCGAGAAGCGGTTCCGGCCGGTGACGAGGACATAGCCCCGGTCGGCGATGGCGAGCGCCTGCGCCGCGTTCTGTTCGACCATGAGCACCGCGACGCCCGAATCGCGGATCTCGGCGATGCGGTCGAAGAGGTCGTCCATGACGATCGGCGAGACGCCGGCCGTCGGCTCGTCGAGCATCAGGACTTCCGGCTGCGTCATGAGGGCCCGTCCCACGGCGACCTGCTGGCGCTGGCCGCCGGACATCTCGCCGGCAAGCTGGCGGCGCCTCTCCCTGAGGACCGGGAAGAGCTCGAAGACCTGGCCCATGGTCGTGGCGATGCCGTCGCGGCGCAGATAGGCGCCCATCTCGAGATTCTCCTCGACGGTCATCCCGGCGAAGACATTGGCGTTCTGGGGAACGAAGGCCATGCCGCTGAGCACCCTCTCGCGCAGCGACAGTCCGGTCATGTCCCGGCCGTCGAGCGTGATCCTGCCGCGTCCCAGTTCGATCATGCCGAAGATCGCCTTCATGGCGGTCGACTTGCCCGCGCCGTTGGGACCGACGATGACCACGATCTCGCCGGCGTCCACCCGGATGGTGCAGCCATGAAGGATATCGGCGCCCCCGTAGCCGCCCACCATGTCCTCCCCGGCGAGCGACTTCACGACGCGGTCCCGACGCCCCTGCGGCCCAGGTACGCCTCGACCACGCGTTCGTCCGACGTCACCTCCGCGGCGCTGCCTTCGGCGAGGACCTTTCCCTCCGCCATGACCACCACCGGGTCGCACAGGCGGGAAACAAGATCCATGTCGTGCTCGATCATGCAGAAGGTATAGCCCTGCTCCCGGTTGAGGCGGATGATGGCGTCGCCGATGGACCTCAGGAGAGTCCTGTTCACCCCGGCCCCGACCTCGTCGAGGAAGACGATCCTGGCGTCCACCATCATGGTGCGGCCGAGTTCGAGAAGTTTCTTCTGGCCGCCGGAAAGGTTGCCCGCCGGATCGTCGGCAACGGCGTCGAGACCGAGGAACTCGATCACTTCCCCCGCCCGCCGCCCGATGGCGGCCTCCTCGCGCTTCACGGCCGACGGGTGGAACCACACCTTGAGCAGGTTTTCGCCCGACTGTCCGCCCGGCACCATCATGAGATTCTCGCGGACCGTCAGGTGCCGGAACTCGTGCGCGATCTGGAAGGTTCTCAGGAGACCGCGGTGAAACAGCTCGTGGGATCTCAGGCCCGTGATCACCTCGTCGTCGAGCAGGACCTCTCCGGAGGTCGGGGGCAGGAGGCCGGCGACGATGTTGAACAGCGTGGTCTTGCCCGCGCCGTTGGGGCCGATGAGTCCGGTGATCGTTCCCCGGCGTATGTCGAACGACACCCCGTCCACGGCCCGCAGGCCGCCGAAATGCCGTGTCAGGGCACGGATCCTGATCATGGTCCGCGCCGGCAGGGGCGCGGGGTCCGGCGATCGTCCCTCACCGGACCCCGGTTGCCCGGAACGTCAGCGAATGGCGACCGTTTCGAAGGCGCCATCGACGATCCGCAGCTCCTTGTAGGAACCGAAGGAATCGCCGATCTCCGTCAGTTCGACGCCGGTGGCGCCGACATAGTCGATCTCGCCGCCTTCGGCCAGGATGGCGAGGCCCTTCGCGAGCTCGCCGGGTCCGATGGCCTCGCCCGGCGCGTTGGCGACGTCGAGAACGCTGGCGACGACCGCCGCGCTGTCGGTCGATCCCGCAGCCTGGATGGCAAGGGCGATCACCGCAGCGGCGTCATAGGCATTGGCGCAGAACGGGCAATCCCCCTTGCGGCCGTTCTCCTCGGCAAAGGCCGCGTACTCCGCCGCCTCCGGGGAGTCGGAACCGGGCAGCGTCCCGATCGTGTTCGCGGCGGCATCGCCGAGTGCGGCGATCACCGCATCGCCGATCATGCCGTCGGCAATGACGAAGTTCTCGAAGGCTCCGGTGTCGACCGAAGCCTGGATGATTCCCTTGCCGCCCTGGTCGGCATATCCGAAAACCGCAAGGTGTCCTGCGCCCGACGCCGCCAGGTTGGCGACTTCAGCGGAATAGTCCGCCTTGCCGTCCTCGTGAGGCACCGAGGCGGCAACGCTCCCGCCGACCGCCTCGTAGGCGGTCTGGAAACTCTCGGCGAGACCCTTGCCGTAGTCGTTGTTGGTGTAGGTCACCGCGATGGTGCCGATCCCCTGATCGCCGAGAATGTCGGCGATCACCTCGCCCTGACGGGCGTCGGACGGCGCGGTGCGGAAGAAGAGGCCGTTGTCCTCGATGGTGGTGAGCGCCGGGGATGTCGCCGAGGGCGATACGATCAGGAGCCCGTTGGGCACCGCGACGTTGTTGGTCACCGCGATGGTCACGCCGGAGCAGTCCGCCCCCATGATCGCCACGACGGATTCGGAGGTGACCAGGAGTTCCGCGGCCGCGGTCGCGGCGGCGGCGTCGACGCAGGTCGAATCCCCCCTGACAGGAACGATCGACCGGCCGCCGAGGAATGCGCCGGAAGCCGTCGCCTCCTCGAGGGCGAGTTCCGCGGCTTGCGCCATGTCGGGGGTGAGGGATTCGATCGGCCCCGTGTACCCGAGAAGCACTCCGACCCTGACCTCGTCGGCGACGGCGGCGGACCCTGATACGACCGCCACTCCAAGGACGCCGGCCAGAGCGGTCATGTGAAGTCTGCTGGTAGTGTTCATCACTCATGGTCTCCGATTGTCCCACCCCAAGGTGTATGTCATGGGGCCCGCCTTCACGCAAGCAAGGCCTGCCGGCGCAGGCCTTCCCGGAGCGCCCGCACGTGGCGCGGTCCCAGTCCGCAGCAGCCCCCCAGAATGCGGGCGCCCAGAGCCATCCAGCGCCTCGCCTCGACGGCAAGCTCCGCAGGCTCGATGATGTCGACGAACTGCCACTCGGGCATGCGGAAGAAACCGGAATCGGGGTAGGCCATCATGGGTCCCGACCAGGAGCGGCGCAGGATCGAGAGCGCCGGTGCGAGCGCATCGACGTTGGTATGCATGACGCCGACGGCCCGGGCCCGGCCGCCGAGCACGGCCTTCACGCTCTCCTCGAAGGGATAGCTCTCCCAGACGTAGCTCACGATCCTCCCGTCGGCGGACCGCGCGCTCAGGCCGCACCAGTACTCGAGGCCGCTTTCCTCGGCCGCCCTGAGCGCGGGCGCGATATGCAGCGGCCTCGACATCATCTCCAGGAGTATGAGTTCGGCGCCGGCGGCGACGCCGGCGGCAACGACTTCGCGAAAGTTCGCGAGCACGGTCTCCGGCGGCGGGCGCAGGGAGGGGTCGTCGCGCGCCGCTCCCGCAACCATCGGCATCTGGTGGGAAAGCGAGAGGGCCACCGCCACGTCGCGTCCGCCGGCAGCCCTGTCACGGGCCCTCAGGGCAAGTTCGACGGCCTTGCGGGTGAGCCCGGCCGCCCTGTCCCCGTCGCCCTGCTGCTCCAGCATGTGACGGGCATTGGAGAAGGTGTTGGCGGTGACGATGTCGGCGCCCGCCCTGATGTAGTCCTCGTGGATCGCCTGCAGGACCCCTGGGTCGGATTCGGTGGCAAGCGCGCACCAGGCGCCGGAACTCATGCGGGCGCCCCGGCGCTCGAGCTCGGTGCCCGTCGCACCGTCGAGAAGAACGATTTCGCCGGCATCGAGGCGGCGGTCCAGGAACTCCGGCAACGGGTCACCTCCCAGGCGGTGCACGACTTGCCGATCACGAGCGGGCGTGCCTTAATACGCCCACTGCTATCGGGAGGTCTATGCCAGACATGAAAAGCCATCCAATCAACCGTCGCACCATCCTCAAGGGCACGGCTGCGGCCGGAGGAATCCTCTCCGCGCCGTCGGTCCTTCGGCGCGCATGGGCCGACGAGCCGATCAAGGTGTCGTCCTACGGCGGATACTTCGAGGACATGCTGTCCCAGTACGCCTACCCGGCCTTCACCAAGGAGACGGGCATCGAGGTCGAGACCATCTCCCAGCCGGGCGGTTTCCAGTGGTTCGTGACGCTCAAGAGCAGTATCGATGCGGGGAGTCCGGCCGTTGACGTCACCATGGCGGCCCAGGGCTCGATGCGCCGGATTCCGGAGATCTTCATCCCCCTCGAGGAGGCCAACGTGCCGAACCTCGTGAACGTCCCGGATTACCTCGTTCTGCGCAACGAGTCGGAGACGCCGGTCGGCGCTCCGGTGCTGGCCTGGTATGCGACCTTCGTCACCAACACCGAAAGATGGCCCGAGCCCCCGGCATCGTGGGGGGACGCCTGGGATCCGAAGTTCGAAGGCGAACTGGGATGGGCCCGGCAGATCTCGTCGAGCTATCTCATCGACATCGTCGCCGCGGTGTTCCACGGCGGCAACGAGATCATGGATACGGACGAGGGCCTCATCGCCTGCATGGAGAAGGCCGCCGAGCTCAAGGACAACGTGCGCCTCTGGTTCAACGACGAGGGCCAGTTCCAGGCCATGCTTCAGTCCGGCGAGCTCACGGCCGGCCAGTACTACCACGACGTGACACAGGTGATGATCCTCGACGGATTCCCGGTGCTCTCGACCTTCCCGAAGGAAGGCGGAATCATCGATTTCGGCTCGTGGTGCATCGCCCAGGGAAGCGACAAGGTCGATGTCTGCTACGAGTTCATCAACTGGTCCGTCTCGCCCGAGGCGCAGACCCTGATCACGGACAACCTGTGGACGGCGCCCGTTCTGCCCCGGGGCATGCTGCCGGATCTTTCCGACGAATCGTTCAACCGCGCTTCCAGCACCATCCGCCCGATCATCCCCAACTACCAGGTCTACGTGGACAAGGGTGACTGGCTCGAGGAGAAGTGGGAAGAGTTGCTGTTCGACGTGTGATCGCCCGCTGCCAAGGCGCGACCGGGTGACGGGGCCGGAGAACGATCTCCGGCCCCCTTGCCGTCGACTACGGCCTGCGCCCGATCGCTTCGCCCCAGGCCAGGGCCGCAAGCGCGCCGGGGACGCCCGTCCACTCGTCCAGTGCGCGCCGCCAGCCGTCGAATTGCTCCTGCGTCGTCAGCCCGTGCTTCGTCGCCGCCTCGACAGTGCCGGACGCGAAGAACCAGCCGGCCGCCAGCGCGTGGAAGAAGGCGATGTCCCCGGCCGTCGCGAAGGTCTCGAACGACGCGCCGGTCTCGAGATCGACGAACCCGGCCTCGAGCAAGCTTCCTTTCAGTTCCTTGCCCATCTGGGGATGGCCTGCGTTGGCTTCCAGCAGCTTCAGGAAGGTCGCCCATACGTCCTGCAGGCAGCCGAGCGTCGGCTCGACAAACGAAGAGTCGCCGATCATTTCCCGGGCGGAGACAATCCCGCCCGGCCTGAGCACCCGTCTCGCCTCGGCCAGAGCCGCCCGGGTATCGGGAATGTGCATCAGCACGGCGTGGTAGTGGACGACGTCGAAGGACTCGTCCTCATGGGGAAGAGCGGTCGCGTCGCCCGTGCCGAATGACGCATTGTCGTGTCCGCCGGCCGCGGCGGCGGCCCGCGCGATCCCGACCTGCGATTCCTCGATGTCGACGCCGTGCAGTTCCCCGGGCTCCACCGCCCTGGCGAGCCCCACCGATATCGTTCCGGGACCGCATCCGATGTCGAGAACGCGAAGGCCGGACTTCAGGCGGGGAAGCAGGTGAAGCGCGCCCGTCTCCGCGTTCCGGCGGTGGAGAAGCTGCAGGAACGCGTCGCTGTATCCCATCGTGTAGGCCGGGGTGTCTGCGCCCGCAGTGTCGGTGTCGCGCATGGTTCGTCTTCCTGTCCCGCCGCACCGGTCACTATGCCGTGTGCCGCGACGGGACGGAAGCGCGCAAGGACCGCGCCGACCGGCAGGCCCCGGGCGGGAAGGCGCTCGATCGCCAACTGCGCCTTGCGGCGCGGACAGGCTTGACCGCTTCGTCCCTTCGAACCGACAATCGGCATGCGGGGCGTCGAGGGAGGCTGGCCGAGGAATGACCCGGGGAGGACATTTTCCGCTCGACGAGCTGCTCGGCAGGCAGACACCGGGCATGTCGCTGGAGCAGCCCTTCTACACCGATCCGGAGATCTTCGAGGAGGACATGGAACGGGTCGTCGCCCGGCAGTGGCTCTTCGTCGATCATGTCTCGGCCCTGCCGGAGCCGGGCTGCGTCATCGCCTATGAAATCGCCGGGGAGTCGATCATCCTGACGAGGGCCCGGGACCGGCAGGTCAGGGCCTTCTTCAATGTCTGCCGCCACCGGGGCAGCCGGATCGTTCTCAAGGACTGCGACCGGGTCCGCACGCTGACCTGCCCCTACCACGCATGGACCTGGAACCTCGAGGGCCGGCTCGTCGGGGCGCGCCTCATGCCGGAAGCCTTTCGACCGGAAGATTGGCCGCTGCACGCCTGCAGGACCGTCATCTACCAGGGTCTCATCTTCATCTGCCTCGCAGGGGACGGGGATCCGGACGTCATCGAGTTCGACACCATGGCCCGGAACCTCGAGCCCTACATCGAGCGACACCGGCTCGCCGACGCGAAGGTCGCGGCGCGCAAGCGCTACCCCACGGCCGGCAACTGGAAGCTCGCCGTGGAGAATTTCCGGGAGTGCTATCACTGCGCGCCGGCGCATCCCGGCTACACGTCGGTCAACGCCTATGTCGTGGACGGCGACCGCGAGTCCGAGGCCCGCGCACGTGTCGTGGAGGACTGGGCCGCAACGTGGGAGGCGCGGGGCTTCGTCACCCGCGGCACGGGCGTCTGGGGCGACTCCGTGGACACCCGGCAGCCCCACGGCGCCTTCCGCCAGCCGATCAGAGACGGCTACAGGACCCTCTCGCGTGACGGCCGGCCGGTGGCGCCCCTGATGGGCGATCTCGCCGACTGGGACGGTGGCGAGACGATCATGATCTTCGGACCGCTCTTCTACGTCTATCTTGCCGGCGACCATGCCGCGCTCTTCCGTTTCACGCCGGTCAGCGCCACCCACACCGACGTCGTCGTCACCTGGCTCGTCGACGGCGGCGCCCGGGAGGGCGAGGACTACGACGTCGAGCGACTCACCTGGATGTGGGATGTCACCACGGTCGAGGACACGAAGATCATTTCCGACAACCAGCTCGGGGTGAATTCCCGGCGCTACCGGCCGGGAATGTACTCGACGCGCGAAAGGGCGACATCGCGATTCGTCGACTGGTACAGGCAGCGTATGGAGGCAGCGCAGGAATGACAGGATCCCTGAAGCGGATTGCCGCCGATTCCGGAACCGCGAGTTTCGTCGAGGCGCTCGAGGCCGACGGTGCGGCCATCGTCACGGGCGCGCTCTCCCCGCCGCAGCTCGAGGAGCTCAACCGCGACCTCGACCGCGCCATCGAAGGCATCGGACCCGGCCTGCGCCATCCGCCATCGGATTTCTTCGTCGAGTTCTACGGCAGCCGGACCGTCAGGATCGACGGCCTGCCCGCCAGATCCAGGGTCATCTGGGATCTGCTCGGGGAATCGTTCATGACCCGGATCGCTGACAGGATGCTGCTCCCCTACTGCGAGCACTATCTCCTCAACACCGGCCAGCTGATCCAGATCGGCCCGGGGGAAACCGCCCAGTGGCTGCATCGCGACCAGGACGCCTGGTCCTACTTCACGCCGCCGCACCTCCTGCAGGTCGAGGCGATGTTCGCGCTGACGCGGTTCACGCCGGAGAACGGGTGCACCCGGGTCGTACCCGGCAGCCATCGCTGGGAGCGCGGCCGGGAGGCGCGCGCCGACGAGATCGAGCGCGCCGAAATGGACGCCGGGGACGCCCTGCTCTATCTCGGCTCGACGATCCACGGGGGCGGCGCCAACACGACCACGCACGAATGGCGCCGCGGCATGTTCTTCGGGCTGGTCGTCGGCTGGCTTCGCACCGAGGAGAACACCTACCTGACGGTGCCCATCGAGCGTGTGCGCGAGATGCCGGCAGCGGTCCAGGAGCGCCTGGGATACAGGGCGCACGAAGGCATCGGCGTTGTCGATGTCGGCGACCCGATGTTCCTTCTGGAGGCAGGCGTTGCGACTGAACCGTGACGACATCGACCGCTTCGCCGAGGAGGGCTATCTCTTCCAGCCGTCGCGCTTCACGGCCGGCGAGGTAGCCGTCCTGAGGAAGGCGGCCGCCGAGGTCTATGCCCTTCGACGCGAGGAGGTATGGCGGGAATCGAGCGGCGTGGCGCGAACGGCCTTCGCCGCCCATACCTATCACGAGGCCTTCCGGCGCCTGGGGCGCCATCCGCGCCTCATCGAACCGGTGATGCAGCTGGTCGGCGGCCCGGTCTACATGCACCAGTACAAGGTGAATGCCAAGGCCGCCTTCGACGGCGAGGTCTGGCAGTGGCACCAGGATTTCGGCACCTGGCATCGCGATGACGGGATGCCGGAGCCCCGCGCCATGAACATCGCGGTCTTTCTCGACGATGTCACGGCCGCCAACGGTCCTCTGCTGCTGCTTCCGAAGAGCCACAGACACGGTGTCCTCGAGGCCGGACACGACCTCGAGACGACAAGCTATCCCCTGTGGACCGTCGATCGCGGGACCGTCGGCCGCCTTGCCGAGGCCGGCGGCTGCGTCGCGCCGACCGGACCCGCCGGAAGCGTTCTCCTCTTCGCTTCGACAATGGTTCACGCCAGTCCGCCGAACATCTCGCCGCTGGACCGCAGCATCGTCTACCTGTCGCTGTGCCACGTCGACAACCACATCCGCCGTTTCACCCGTCCTTCCTGGGTGGCGCACAGGGATTTCAGCGCCATCGAGCCGCTGGACGACGACTGCCTCCTCGCGTCCGGGACCTGACGGGCGTGTTCCTGGCCGACGAGTCCTCCGTCCGGCCTGTCGGCACCGGACTCATCGGCGCCGGCAAGTTCGGCGCGATGTTCCTGAGCCAGGTGCCCTCGAGCGGCGCCATCGCGCTTCGCGCCATCGCCGATCTCGATCCCGACAAGGCGGTCAGCGCCTGCCGCGGCGCCGGCTGGAGCGATACCAGGATCGCCGGGACCCTGTTCACGGACGATCCCCTCGACGTCGTCGGCTGCGACGGCGTCGAGGTCGTCGTCGAGGCGACCGGCGACGCCGCGGCCGGCCTGGCGCACGCCCGGGCGGCGATCGCCGCCGGCCGCCACGTGGTGATGGTCAATGTCGAGGCCGACGTCCTTGCGGGTCCGCTCCTTGCCCGCGCGGCCAGGGAGGCCGGGGTGGTCTGCTCGATGGCCTACGGAGACCAGCCGGCCCTGGTCTGCGAACTCGTCGAGTGGGCGCGCATCAGCGGCTTCGAGGTCGTGGCGGCCGGCAAGGGCACGAAGTACTTGCCGTCCTACCACGCCTCGACGCCGCGGACCGTCTGGGAGCATTACGGCATCTCCGGGAGCGAGGCGGCGGCCGCGGGTATGAACAGCCGGATGTTCAACTCGTTTCTCGACGGCACCAAGTCGGCCATCGAGATGGCGGCCATCGCCAATGCCACGGGTCTGGCGCCTCCTGCGGACGGCCTTGCCTTCCCGCCCTGCGGCCGCGACGACCTCGCGAAGCGTCTGCGGCCCGTGGACGAGGGCGGTCTGCTTCCCGCAAAGGGCATGGTCGAGGTGGTCTCGTCCCTCGAACGCGACGGCAGCGCGGTGCCGGGGGACCTGCGGTGGGGAGTGTACGTGGTGTTCGAGGCGCCCAACCGCTATGCGGCGGACTGCTTCCGGCAGTACGGACTCGCCGCCTCGGGGCGCCATGCCGCCATGTACCGGCCCTTCCACCTCATCGGTCTCGAGCTCAACACCTCCATCCTGATGGCGGCGCACCGCGGCCGCCCCACCGGCTCGGCCCGCGATTTCGTGGCCGATGTCGCCGCCGTCGCCAAGCGCGATCTCGAGGCGGGCACCCTTCTCGACGGCGAGGGCGGCTACACCGTGTGGGGCAGGCTCGTGCCCGCCGCCACGTCCCTCGAGCACGGCCTCCTGCCGATCGGCCTTGCCCGCGACGTCAGGCTCACCCGCGCGGTCAGGCAGGGCGGCGCCATCACCCGGGCGGACATCGGGCCCCTCCCCGCCGGCAGCGCCCTTGCCCTGCGCCTCGACATGGAACGCCAGTTCGCCCCCGGGCCCGGCGGGACCGCTCCCGAGGACGCGCCGCCCGTCGCGAAGCGGATGGCGTGAAGGGCGAACCCTCGTCCGGGTAGCCCCGGCTTCCTTCCGCACAGAAGAGCGCCGGCGTCACCGAAAGTCCCGGGAACCGGGCAGGCTGCGATCGGCAATTCTCGACAATGGCAGTCCCACCGCCACGTGGAGCGGCGTTGCTCGGCCTTCACCGGCACCGCTGCGTTACATGGCAAGCGTGTGGACTCGAGACTTGCCTCTTCGATGCCTCGCCGCGCGTCGGTACCATCGGCGTTCAGGCAAGCGGCCCGTCATGGCAGACGGTCTTTGATGCTCGCCAACTGCAGGGCATTGTGAATGGTGGCGCCGAGGCAGGCAGGCGCAACTGTCAGGGCGGCTTCGGCGGTGGCCCGCGCATTTTGCGGTGCCCGGTCCACAGAATCCTCGTCCGGCGCATCCTCGATGTCCCGCTCCCCCGGGTGTTCATTGGTGAGCCCGGAAGGATTCGAACCTTCGACCGCCTGATTAAAAGTCAGATGCTCTACCAGCTGAGCTACGGGCTCTTCCGGGACGCCGGCCCGGCTTTCATAAGCACGGGCACGGCGACGGTCAAGGACATCGGGGGCCTTGCCGCCGCCAGAAGATTGGCCGATGCTTGCCGCCATGGGCAGCACGCTTCGCGACGTCTGGGACGAGACAGGCCTGCGGCACGACCTCGACCGGTTCGGCTACTGCCTCGTTCGCGACGCCCTCCATGACGACGCGCTCCGACAGGCCCGCGACACCATAGGGCGCACCGCGGCGCACCCGGCCGACACGCAGGGGCGTTCGCCGGACGTCTGCGAATGGCAGCTCGAAGGCGACCAGTGGGTCCTCCTCATTGCCGGCGAATGCGGTCTCGACCACATCGCGACCCATCCCCTGGCGCTTTCCCTGGCGCGCCACCTGCTCGGCGAGCGTTTCCTGCTGTCGGGATACACCGCCCACATCATCCATCCCGGCAATGCGGCCATGGCCCTCCACACCGACCAGTGGTGGCTGCCGCGCCCTTCCCTTCCCGGCGAGCCGCCGAACCGGCCCGGCGACATCGCGCGTTCGCTGCGCGCTTTCGGGCCGCCGGCCGCCGCGGCCCTGCCCGTCAATCCGGCCGTCGTGATCAACGTGATGTGGGCCGTCACGGAGTTCACGGCGGCGAACGGCTGCACGCGCCTGGTACCCGGCAGTCATCTTTCCGGCCGCGAGCCCGATCCGGCCGGAGCCTGGGAGACGGTCGATGCGGAGGTTCCCGCCGGCGGCGCCGTGATATGGGATGCGCGGACATGGCACGGCTCCGGTTCCAACACCTCCCGGGAGCGCCGGGTCGGCATCAGCATCACCTACTGCGGACCCCAGTTCCGCCAGCTGCAGAACCACACGCTGGCCATCCGGCCCGAGACCTGGCCCCTTCTCGACGACACGATGCGTTCCCTCATGGGATTCCGCCTCTTCTCGAGCTACGGCGCCACCGTCGACGACGAGGCGGAGTTCGCACTTCCCGGCTACGCCCGTGTGTGAGCGCTCACCAGAGCGGACAGGCGGCCTTCCTCGATGGCAAGGCGGATAGTGGCCATAAGATTCTGGTAAAACGTGACATTGTGTAGGGACAGGAGAATTGGACCGAGCATCTCTCCGCAACGGAAGAGGTGGTGAAGGTAGGCTCGCGTGTGGTCCGAGCAGACCGGACAGGTGCAAACGGGGTCCAAAGGCCGGGGATCGTCCCGATAGCGGGCGTTGCGGATGTTGAGGGTGCCGTCGCCGATGAAGGCCTGGCCCGTGCGGCCCGAGCGGGTCGGCAGCACGCAGTCGAACATGTCGATGCCGCGCGCCACGGCGCCGACGATGTCCTCGGGGCGGCCGACCCCCATGAGATAGCGGGGTTTCGCGGCCGGCAGGTGCGGCGCGACGCACTCGAGGACCCGGAACATCTCCTCCCGCCCCTCCCCGACCGCAAGGCCGCCGACCGCATAGCCGTCGAAGCCGATCGAGCGCAGCGCCTCGGCGCTCCCGATGCGCAGGTCGTCGTGAACGCCGCCCTGGACGATGCCGAAGAGTCCGTAGCCCCGGCGCTCCCGGAAGGCCTCCCTCGACCGCTGCGCCCAGCGCATGGAACGTTCCATCGACAGGCGGGCCCGTTCGCGCCCGGCCGGATGCTCCGTGCATTCGTCAAGGACCATGGTGACGGTCGAATCGAGATGATGCTGGATCGCGACCGCCCGTTCCGGTGTCAGCTCATGACGGCTGCCGTCGACGTGGCTGCGAAAGACGGCGCCGTCCTCGGTGACCTTGCTGAGATCCTTCAGGGAGAAGATCTGGAAGCCTCCGCTGTCCGTGAGGACCGGTCCGGGCCAGTTCATGAAGGCCCTCAGGCCGCCGAGATCCCGGATCCGCTCCGCGCCCGGCCGCAGCATCAGGTGGTAGGTGTTGCCCAGCAGCATGCCGACGCCGGCTTCGCTCAGCTGCCGGGGCATCAGACCCTTGACCGTTGCCGCCGTGCCTACGGGCATGAACGCCGGAGTGCGCACCGGTCCGTGCGCCGTCTCGAGCACGCCGCAGCGCGCGTTGCCATCGCTCGCAACGCATCTCCAGGTCAGCACGGCCCCGCGCTCCATGTTCGGCCACCGCCGCTTCTCATGCAGCGCAGCCGCCTTTTCAAGGGCGGGAGACGGCGCGTGCCGTCAGGGCAGCAGCAGGCAGGCATCGCCGTAGCTGTAGAAGCGGTAGCGCCTTTCCATGGCCTCGCGGTAGGCACGTTTCATGGTGTCCGTTCCCTTGAAGGCGCAGACCAGCATGAAGAGCGTCGAACGGGGCAGGTGGAAGTTCGTGATCATGGCGTCGACGGCGCCGAAGCGGTATCCGGGCGTGATGAAGAGGTCCGTATCGCCCCTGAAGGGATGCACGGTCCCCCCTGCGTCGGCCGCACTCTCGAGCAGGCGCACCGATGTCGTCCCGACAGCGAAGACCCGGCCGCCGGCCCTGCGGCGCGCGTTGATCAACTGCGCCGATTCGCGCGTGATCTCGCCCCATTCCGCGTGCATGACGTGGCCGTCCGTGTCGCCGGAGCGCACCGGCAGGAACGTTCCGGGTCCCACGTGCAGGGTCAGGCACGTGCGTGCGATGCCGGCCGCCTCGAGAGCCTCGAGCAGCCGCGGGGTAAAGTGGAGGCCGGCGGTGGGTGCTGCCACGGCGCCTTCGCGCGAGGCGAAGACGGTCTGGTAGTCGTCGCGGTCGGCACGGTCGGCGGACCGTCCCAGATAGGGAGGCATGGGCATGGCGCCGTGCCGGGCGAGATGATCGAGGAAGGCGTCCCGCGGCACGCCGGTCTCGAGGACGACGGCTCCCCCGTCGCCTCTCGAGACGACCCGTGCTGCAAGGCCGCCGGCAAGAGCGACCGCGGCGCCGGATTTGAGCTTCCTGGCCGGACGGGCCAGCACGCCCCAGCGGCCGCCGCCCTCGTGGCTGACGAAGGTGACCTCGACGCCGGCGCCTGCGACCTCGCCCGCCATGCGGCCCGGGATGACGCGGGTATCGTTGGCGACGAGGATGTCGCCCTCTCGAAGGAGACCCGGCAGATCGCTGAAGATGCGGTGCCGGCGCGATTCGCCCGGACCGACGACCAGAAGGCGCGACGAGTCCCTGGGCTCCGCGGGACGAACCGCGATCCTCTCCTGCGGGAGATCGAAGTCGAACGCGTCGACCCGCATGGACCCTCCGTCAGGTCCTCGCGATGGTTTCGGCGAGACGCCGGCGCACCCTGTCAGGGACGAAACTCGTGAAATCGCCGCCGAGCAGGGCGACCTCCTTGACCAGGCGCGAGGAGATGAAGGTGTGCCGCTCGGAGGCCATCAGGAAGACGGTTTCGACGGCGGGCTCCATGCGCGCGTTCATTCCGGCCATCTGGAACTCGTAGTCGAAGTCGCTGACCGCGCGCAGGCCGCGCACGATCAGGCTGGCGCCGCAGTCCTTGGCGAAGCTGACCAGAAGCCCCTCGATCGGGCGGACCTCGATCGCCGCCAGGCCCGCGCCCCCGGGAAGGCCGGCGAGCTCGGCGCGCAGCATGTCGACGCGCTCGTCGTATCCGAACAACGGGTTCTTGCCGGTGTTGACGGCGACCCCGACGATCAGGCGGTCCACCATCCTGCGCGCCCGGGAGATGATGTCGAGATGTCCGTTGGTAACGGGATCGAACGATCCCGGATAGACGCCTGTTCTTGCGGATTCCATCACTCACCATCCTCGTCGTTGACAAGCGCCACGGACACCACCCGGCGGCCCTCGCCCACTCGGAAGACATTCACGCCGCGGGTCTGGCGCCGGGCCATGCGGATATCGCCGACCGAACTGCGAATCAGCTGGCCGCTGTCGGCGATGAGGACGACCTCATCCCCGTCGACGACCGGGAAGGTCGCGACGACCTCGGCCTGCCTGTCGCCGCCGTCCCTGTCGAGGGCCATGTTGCGGATCCCGCTGCCGCCGCGCGCGGTGACCCGGTAGTCGTACGCCGAACTGCGCTTGCCGAGGCCGTCGTCGGCAACGGTCAGCAGAAACTGCTCGCGCCCTTTCAGTGCCTCGTAGACGCTGTCGGCGATATCGGGAGCATCCCCCGGTTCCGCTTCCCCGGAGCGGCGTTCCTGGCCCCCACGCCGGAAGAAGGCGTCCCGCACGTCGGGACTGATCTCGATGTGATCGAGAACGGTCATGCCGATCACCTCGTCATTCCCGCCGAGGCGGATGCCGCGCACACCGGTCGAAGAACGGCCCTCGAAGAGGCGGACGTCGCCGACCGGGAAGCGGGTCGCCATGCCCTGGCGGGTGAACAGCAGGATGTCCTGGTCCTCGCGGCAGGTCTCGACGCCGATCAGGCGTTCGTCGTCTTCGAGCTTCATCGCGATCAGGCCCGACGAGCGGATGTTGGCGAAATCGGAGAGACGGTTGCGCCGCACCGAGCCGTGCGCCGTGGCGAAGACGACATGAAGGTCTCCCCAGGTCTCCTCGTCGAGCGGCATGGGCAGAACCGTCGATATGGTCGTCTGCGGATCAAGGGGCAGCAGGTTGACGAAGGCCTTGCCGCGGGCCTGCGGCGTCGCCATGGGAAGGCGGTAGGTCTTGAGGCGGTAGACGATACCCGACGTCGCGAAGAACAGGACCCAGGCATGGGTGTTGACGACGAACACCTGGCTGACGAAGTCCTCGACGCGGGTGGCCATGCCGCTGCGGCCCTTGCCGCCGCGTTTCTGCGCCCGGTAGACCGCCAGGGGCACGCGCTTGACATAGCCCTTGTGACTGACGGTCACGACCATGTCCTCCGGCTGGATCAGGTCCTCGTCGTCCCAGTCGAAGATCTCCTCGGCGAGTTCCGTCCGGCGTTCGTCGCCGAAGCTCTCCTGGACGTCGCGCAGCTCCCTGCGGATGAGGTCCAGGAGGAGATCGCGCGACCCGAGGATGGCGAGATGGCCCTCGATCTGGCCCGCTAGGGTCTTCAGTTCGTCGATGATCCTCTCGCGCTCGAGGCCGGTCAGCCGCTGCAGCCGCAATTCGAGAATGGCGCGCGCCTGCTCCTCCGTGAGGCGGTGGTAGCGGGGCGGCGCCCCGTCCGGGGTCTCGCCCTCGACGATGGCGAGCACCGGCGCCACCACCTCGGCGCGCCATGTTCGCGCCATCAGCTGTTCCCGTGCCGCGGCCGGGTTCTCGGCGTTGCGGATCAGGGCCACCACCTCGTCGACCTCCGTGACGGCGATCGCCAGGCCGATCAGCAGGTGGGCGCGTTCCTGCATCCTGGAAAGCTCGTGGCGGATGCGGCGCGTGACGACATCCTTGCGGAACTCGACGAAGCTCGCGATCACGTCGCGCAGGGTCATCTGGCGGGGCCGTCCGCTCTCGTCGAGCGCCAGCATGTTGACCGCAAACGAACTCTGCAGCGGCGTATGGCGCCACAGCTGGTTGAGAACGACCTCGGCTATGGCGTCGCGCTTGAGCTCGATCACCACGCGCACGCCGTGCCGGTCGCTCTCGTCGCGCAGTTCGGCGATTCCTTCCACCTGCTTGCGGCCGACAAGCTCGGAAATGCGCTCGATCAGGCGCGCCTTGTTCACCTGGTAGGGGATCTCTGTGACGACGATCGCCGTCCTCTCCCTCCTGACCTCCTCGAAGTGCGTGCGGGCCCGAACCACGACCCGTCCCCTGCCCGTCAGGTAGGCGCTGCGGACACCGGTCTCGCCCATGATCCGGCCGCCGGTCGGGAAGTCGGGGCACCTGACGTGCCGCATGAGGTCTTCCGGGGAAACTCCTGGATTGTCGACATAGGCGCAGCAGGCGTCGATGACCTCGCCGAGGTTGTGAGGCGGGATGTTGGTTGCCATGCCGACGGCGATGCCGCTGCCGCCGTTGACGATGAGATTGGGGAAGCAGGCCGGGAGAACGACGGGCTCACGCTCGCTGCCGTCGTAGTTGTCGCGGAAGTCGACGGTGTCCTTTTCGATATCGGCGAGAAGGCTTTCGGCGATCTTCGCAAGGCGCGCTTCCGTGTAGCGCATGGCCGCGGGCGGGTCCGCATCCATGGAGCCGAAATTGCCCTGGCCGTCGATCAGCAGCGATCGCATGGAAAAGGGCTGCGCCATCCGCACCATGGCATCGTAGATCGCGCTGTCGCCGTGGGGATGGTACTTGGCCATGACGTCGCCCACGATGCGGGCCGACTTGCGGTAGGGCCTGTCCGAGGTGTAGCCGCTCTCGCCCATGGCGTAGAGGATGCGGCGCTGCACCGGCTTGAGGCCGTCGCGAACGTCGGGCAGCGCCCGCGCCACGATCACGCTCATGGCGTAGTCGAGGTAACTCTTCTGGAGTTCTTCCTCGATGAGGACGGTCGCCGGTTCCTCCGGCGGGAGCGGATCGGTCACGCAACCTCCCGGCGCAGCGACCGCTCAGAACGGGATGTCGTCGTCGAACCCGGAATCATCGCCGCCGCCCGGCGAGTAGTCGGGCTCGCCGTAGGCCTCCTGTCTGCCCTGCGCCGGATAGCCGCCCTCGGCGGGCGCCGGGCCGCCGCCGCGGCCGTCCAGCATGACCATGGTCCCGTTGAAGCCCCGCAGCACGACTTCGGTGCTGTAGCGGTCCTGACCGCTCTGGTCCTGCCACTTGCGTGTCTGCAGCTGTCCCTCGACGTAGACCTTCGAGCCCTTCCTGAGATAGCGCTCGGCGACCTCGGCGAGCTTCCCGAACATGACCACCCGGTGCCACTCGGTCTTTTCCCGCCTCTCGCCCGTCTGGCGATCGTTCCAGCTCTCGCTGGTGGCCAGCGAAAGATTGACGACCGCGTCTCCCGACGTCATGCGCCGCGACTCGGGATCGCGTCCGAGATTGCCGACCAGAATGACCTTGTTGATGCTGCCAGCCATGTGACATCCCCGCCTGGATCCAGTTCGCCGGACCATAGCAGGACGGCGGCGGGAGCGCATGACGACTATCGCCCCTGTCCACAAGGCGGCGCGGCCGGGAGCATGCCCCGCGACGGCGTATGCGAGCGCACCTGCTCCCCGGCGTCGAATGCCATGACGCCGGGGAGGAGTTGAGGCCGGGCCTGCCGGCGCCCCTGCGGGCGCATGGCGGTCATCCACAACCCGATGTTCCCGTCAGGGGGTGAAAGCCGCCATAATGGCGGATTCCAGTTCGGGCGAATCCAGCATGCAGAAGTGCATCCGCGTCCAGGGCGCACGGGAACACAACCTCCAGGGCATCACGGTCGAGATCCCCCGCGACAGGCTCGTGGTCATGACCGGACTGAGCGGTTCGGGAAAGTCGTCGCTCGCCTTCGACACGATCTATGCCGAGGGCCAGCGGCGCTATGTGGAAAGCCTCAGCGCCTACGCCCGCCAGTTCCTCGAGATGATGGAGAAGCCGGACGTCGAGCACATCGACGGGCTCTCTCCGGCGATCTCGATCGAACAGAAGACGACCTCGAGGAATCCGCGCTCGACGGTCGGCACGGTGACCGAGATCCACGACTACATGCGCCTGCTGTGGGCGCGCGTCGGCATCCCCTATTCGCCGACGACCGGGCTGCCGATCGAGAGCCAGTCGGTGAGCCAGATGGTCGACCGGATCATGGAGATGCCCGACCGCTCCCGCCTCATGCTGCTCGCACCGGTGGTGCGCGGACGAAAGGGAGAGTACCGCAAGGAGCTCGCCGACCTGCTGCGCTCGGGCTTCCAGCGCGCCAGGATCGACGGCACGGTCCACCGGATCGAGGACGCGCCCGCTCTCGACAAGAAACGCAAGCACACCATCGAGGTGGTGGTCGACCGCGTGGTCAAGCGGGAGGGACTCGAGCGCCGGCTCGCCGATTCGATCGAGACGGCGCTCGAGCTCGGCGACGGCCTGCTCCTCGTCGAGGATGCGGACAGCGGCGAGGAGACGATCTTCTCCTCGAGATTCGCCTGCCCGGTCTCCGGTTTCACCATCGAGGAGATCGAGCCCAGGCTCTTCTCCTTCAACAACCCGTTCGGCGCCTGCCCGGAGTGCAGCGGTCTCGGCACCCGCATGGTCTTCGATCCGGATCTCATCGTTCCCGACCGCGACCTTTCGCTCGCCCAGGGCGCGCTCGCCCCCTGGAGCCGCAGCAGCAGCCTCTACACGACCCGGGTCCTCGTCAGCGTCGCCGCGCATTTCCGGGAATCGCTGCGGACGCCATGGAGGCGGCTGCCGGAGGCCATGCGCGACATGCTCCTCCACGGCTCGCGCGGCGAGAGGATCAGCTGGGTGGGAGAATTCGGCGACGACGACGACCTCACGGAGTTCAGCGCGCCGTTCAGGGGGCTGATCCCGGGGCTCGAGCGCCGCCTCAAGGAAACCGACAGCGACAACGTCCGCGAGGAACTCGGGCGCTACCAGGGCGAGACCACGTGCGAGACATGCGGGGGGTATCGCCTCAAGCCCGAGGCACTGGCCGTGAAGATCGCCGGACGCCACATCGCCGAGGTGTCGGAGTCCTCGATCGGCGACGCCAGGCGCTGGTTCGAGGACGCCGCCGGCACGCTCAGCGCCAAGCAGACCGAGATCGCGCGGCGCATCCTCAACGAGATCCGGGAGCGCCTCAACTTCCTCTCCCGGGTGGGTCTCGAGTACCTCGCCCTGTCGAGACGGTCGGGAACCCTTTCCGGCGGCGAGGGCCAGCGGATCAGGCTGGCCTCCCAGATCGGTTCCGGCCTGACCGGCGTGCTCTACGTCCTCGACGAACCCTCGATCGGGCTGCACCAGAGGGACAACCGGAGGCTGCTGGAAACCCTCACCGACCTGCGCGACCTCGGCAACACGGTGATCGTGGTCGAACACGACGAGGAGGCGATCCGCGCCGCCGACCACGTCATCGACCTCGGGCCGGGCGCGGGCATCCACGGCGGAACCGTCGTCGCCCAGGGAACGCCGCATGACATCATGGCCTGTCCGTCGAGCCTGACCGGCCGGTACATGAGCGGCGAGCGTCAGATCGCCATTCCCGGCAACCGCCGCAGGGCCGCAAGGGGCGAGTATCTCACCATCGTGGGCGCCACGGCCAACAACCTCAAGGCCGTCACCGCCCGCTTTCCCCTGGGGGCGTTCACCTGCGTGACCGGCGTCTCCGGAAGCGGCAAGTCGACGCTCGTCAACGAAACGCTCTACATGGCGCTCAGCCGGCAGTTCGGCACCCTGCGCGCCGTGCCGGGGCCCTACCGGGAGCTCGACGGGGCGGGCCGGCTCGACAAGGTCGTGGACATCGACCAGTCGCCCATCGGCCGCACCCCGCGCTCCAATCCCGCAACCTACACGGGCGCCTTCACGCCCATCAGGGACTGGTTCGCCGGCCTGCCGGAATCGAAGGCGCGGGGCTACCGGCCGGGCCGCTTCAGCTTCAACGTCGAGGGCGGGCGCTGCGAGGCCTGCCGGGGCGACGGCCTGATCCGTATCGAGATGCACTTCCTGGCGGACGTCTACGTCCAGTGCGACGCCTGCCAGGGCAGCCGCTACAACCGGGAGACCCTGGAGGTGACCTTCAGGGGATGCTCGATCGCCGATGTTCTCGACATGACGGTTGAGGACGGATGCGCCTTCTTCACGGCGGTGCCGGCCATCCGCTCGAAGCTCGACATGCTGATGCGCGTCGGGCTGGGCTACATCAAGATCGGACAGCCGGCCACCACCCTGTCCGGTGGCGAGGCCCAGCGGGTCAAGCTCGCCAAGGAACTCTCGAGGCGCGCCACGGGGCGCACCCTCTACATTCTCGACGAACCGACCACGGGCCTCCACTTCGAGGACGTCCGCCGGCTTCTCGATGTCCTGCATGCCCTTGTCGACGCGGGAAACACCGTGGTCGTGATCGAGCACAACCTCGAGGTCGTGAAGACCGCGGACTGGATCATCGATCTTGGCCCCGAAGGCGGCGACGGGGGCGGAGAGATCGTCGCCGAGGGAACCCCGGAAACCGTGGCCTCGGTGCCCGCGAGCCACACGGGACGCTACCTTGCCGCACTTGCGGGCCTCGGCCTCGACGTCACCGTCGCCGCGCAGTAGGAAGGCTCAGTCCGCCGCCAGCGGTTTCGCTCCCCTCGCCTTGCGCGCGGCCATCCGCCGGCGCAGCGCAGCCCAGGACTCCGGCGTGCCGTCGTGGAAGCTGCCGAACCACTTGTCCATGGGAACCAGCTGGTTGCCGTAGTTGCAGTTGTAGTAGCGGTGGTGGAGCGTGTGGAAGAAGCTCCCGGTGTAGTGCACAGGCCTGCCGCGCACGACAATGGCCTCGAAACCGGCGTGGGAGGTGGCCGCCTGCAGCGTGTTGAACTGACCGTGAAAGAGGACGTGGATCGGATGCGACGGCACGACGGCGTGGATGAAGACGCCGGAGAGATAGAGGATGTGCTCGATCGGATGCATCGACAGCCCTGACCACGGACCGACCGTCACGTTGCGGTGGTGGAGCGCGTGGGCGATCTCGAAGAGCGGCTTCCAGTGCAGCAGCCGGTGAACCGCGTAGAAGTGCACAGCGGACCAGACCGGAACGAGGAAGAACCAGGCGAAGAACAGGACCGGGTTCTCGTGCCAGACGAGAAAATGCGGGAACCAGCCGTTGGCGTATCCCCAGACCATGACGACCTCGTAGGCCGTCCACAGTCCCACGCCGCTGCCGCAGGACCAGAAGATGTTGTCCCGGACCTGGTTTCCGGTGAAGAACCTCTTGTCGCCGCGCGCCATGCCGCGGCTGTCGAACCTGCGTTCGGCGCCCTGCCGCCGGAACGTGTGGAAGTAGAGGTGCAGGCCGCCGGCGACGAGAATCATCAGGGCGAGGTTGCGCAGGTACATCTGTGCGATCCAGCCCGCCTCGAGGTCGGCGCAGCGCTCGAGGGGCGGCTGGGTGAATTCCCACACCACGATCGCGAGAATCCCGAAGGGCACGATCTGCGTTCCGAGGAATCCGAGGGACACCAGGTACTTCAGCGCCTCGAGCGGACGCCAGGGCCAGTCGAACAGCGGGACCGTCCGCATCGGTATCTCGGGATGCCAGGCCCAGTCCCGATTGCGCCCTGACGTGGAAACTGTCATGCCGACCTCCCCGCAACGCGGCGCCGCCGCGAATCGTACGCCCATCCGTGCGACCGGCGCAATCCGTTCGCCACGGCGGATTCACGCCTTGCGCATGAAGTGCTTCGAGAGCGCCAGGGACTGGCCCTGGTAATGGCTGCCGAGATCCGCGCCGTAGAGAGCGGCCGGCCGCTCGGTCAGGCGTTCGTAGCGCAGGCGCCCCATGACCTGGCCGTGTTCGAGCAGGAACGGGACCTCGTGGCTGCGAACCTCGAGCACCGCCTTCGATCCGGCGGCGCCGTCCGGGCTCCAGCCGAATCCCGGGTCGAAGAACCCGGCATAGTGCACGCGGAACTCTCCCACCAGAGTGTCGTAGGCGGCCATCTCCGCGGCATGGTCGGGCGGGACGCTGACGCGCTCGCGGGTGGCCAGGATGTAGAACTCGTCGGGATCGAGGATCAGGCCGGAGCCGGCGCGGAGCGGCTCCCAGAACTCGTCAGGGTCGAGCCCGCCCTTGCGGTCGACATCGACGATCCCCGCATTGCGCCGGGCCCGGTAGCCAATGACGGAGCCGGGCCCGGAGCCCTCGAGATCGAGAGTCACGGCGACGGAGTTGCCTCGGATCAGCGCTTCGGGTGTGCTCACGAGGTGGTGCTCGCGGTGAAGGTCGCGCAGCCTGTCCTCGCCCAGCGGCGGCGCGCCGCGCCGGAAGCGCAGCTGGGCGAGCCGGCTTCCGCGGCGCACCAGGACGCTGAAGGTGCGCGGCGAGACCTCCGCGAAGAGCCGTCCCTTGTATCCGGGAGTCACCCGGTCGAACTCCGTGGCGTGATCCGTGATGACGCGCGTGAAGACGTCGAGCCTGCCGATCGAGCTCTTCGGATTGGCGAAACCCGTGAGTTCGTCCTGCGCCCTCAGGCGGACCTCCTCCTGGAGCGGAATGATGTAGACGCAGCCGCGCTCGAGGACCGCACCCTTCTCGAGGTCGATCTCGTGCATGAACCCGCCGGTCTTCCCGAGCTTGGCCTCGACCGTCGAGTGGGACCCCGGCAGAAACGACGACCTCACGCGCCATGCCTTGCCGCCGAGTCTCAGATCGAGGCTCGCCGGCTGCAGCTGGTCGTCCGCGAGAGGCTCCTCGGAGCGGATGGCCGCGCCGACGAGTCCCTTCAGGTGCTGGAACGGCAGCACGCCGGTGCTGTGGGCGTCCGCCTCCCCGTCGCCGGCAATCTCCGCGAGAACGTGCGGCAGGACCGGCGGCCGGTCCTGCGCGGCGGCGCCGTCATGTCCCTGCGTTCGCCGAATCCTCGCATCAGCCATGACAGCTCCCGCGCCGCATGCGCTTGTCTCGCGCAAGTCACAAGTCTATCACAGACCCTTCCTCGAGGTCTTCGACTCATGGCCCTTCATGTCATCGGCGGCGGACTCGCCGGCTGCGAGGCCGCATGGCAGGCCGCGCGCCAGGGCCTCGACGTGGTGCTGCACGAGATGCGCCCCTGCCGGCCGACCGACGCCCACAGGACGGGAACGCTTGCCGAGCTCGTCTGCTCGAACTCGTTTCGCTCCGACGATGCCGGGAACAGCGCCGTCGGCCTGCTTCACGAAGAGCTGCGCTCGGCCGGTTCGCTCGTCATGGCGGCGGCGGACCGCCACAGGGTCCCCGCCGGCGCCGCGCTTGCCGTCGACCGGGAGGCGTTTTCGCGGCACGTGGAGGACGCCGTCGACGGCGAGCCGAAGATCACGGTCCGCCGCGGGGAAGTCGCGTGCCTGCCTCCCCCGGGGAACGGCCTTGCCATCGTCGCCACGGGGCCGCTCACCTCCGCCGGCCTCGCCGAGGACATCCGCGGCGCCACCGGGTCCGAGGCCCTGGCCTTCTTCGATGCCATCGCCCCGGTGGTCTACCGCGACAGCATCGACTTCTCGCTCGCCTGGTTCCAGTCGCGCTACGACAAGGCAGGCCCGGCCGGCGGCGAAGCGGCCTACATCAACTGCCCGATGACCCGGGACGAGTACGACGCCTTCGTCGACCGCCTGCGTTGCGCGGACATCGCGCCGTTCAGGGACTGGGAACGGGATACCCCGTACTTCGAGGGATGCCTGCCTCTCGAGGTCATGGCGGAACGGGGCCGCGACACGCTGAGATTCGGACCGCTCAAGCCGGTGGGCCTGACCGATCCCCGTTCCGGCGCGCGCCCCCATGCCGTGGTGCAGCTCAGGCAGGACAATGCGCTCGGCACCCTCTTCAACATGGTCGGGTGCCAGACGAAGCTGCGCCACGGCGACCAGGTGGAGGTCTTCCGGACGATCCCCGGGTTGCGGGACGCGCGCTTTGCCCGTCTCGGCGGCCTTCATCGCAACACCTTCATCAACAGTCCGGACCTGCTCGACGGCGCGCTCAGGCTGCGCGTCCGGCCGCACCTGAGGTTCGCCGGGCAGATCACCGGCGTGGAAGGCTATGTCGAGAGCACCGCCATCGGACTCCTCGCGGCCCGCTTCGCGGTCATGGAGCACCGCGGCAAGGCGATCGTTCCGCCGCCCGCCACGACGGCGCTCGGCGCCCTGCTCAACCACGTCACCATCGGCGCCGATGCCCGGACCTTCCAGCCGATGAACTGCAACTTCGGCCTCTTCCCGCCACCCGGCGCGGGCCTCCACAAGACGGCCCGGCGCGAAGCGATCGTGCGGACGGCGCGCCGCGACCTCGCCCGATGGCTCGGCCTCCAGGGGGCGCCGGTCAGTACCGCCTGATCAGGGCCCGTGCGAGCACGGCAAGCTGGCGACCGCTTGCATTGTGCTGAAAGTTCCGGCCGTACACATTGTAGTCATTGTGTTTCAACGTCGAGAGATCGCGCCCGGCGAAGGCAAGTGGCAGGAAGGCCGCCAGCGCCTCCTTCGGGACCCGCCGCCGCTTCGCTCGCGCCCTGGCAAGGTGGAAACAGGCCTGCGTGGCGACGCCCGCGACGACCAGCGCCGTGCGCCGGTCGTGCACGCCCCGCGCGAAACCGGCCGCCTCGAGGTGGTGGCGGACAAGAAGGTCCCGGGGGAGTCCCGCGCCCTGCCGCGCCGGGAGCGCGCGGAGCATGCGCACGAGACCGATGGCGATCCCGGCGTCACGGGCAGGGCCGGCCGTCTGCGCGCCATGGGGCGTAAGCAGGGCCGCCGCCTGGTGCACGAGCGTTCCCGAACACTCGCCATGGTGGTCGGCGAGCTCTTCCAGGGTCGCGAACCGCGCTCCCCCGACCTCGCGCTCCCGCGATTCGATCAGCCGGTCGAGAAGGGCCGGGTCGAACCGCGAGCGTTGCCGCGCCATGGCCGCCGCCACCGGGTGGCCGGCCGCCCCGCCGGCGCCGGTGACGGTGTCGCGCCACCACTGGAGACGGATGGCGCCCGGCATCGCTTCGCTGACCCGCAACGGGATGCGGTCGAGTTCGCTGTCGAAGGCATAGAGCGCGATGAGCGCCTCGCGCCCGGCCGGCGGCGCGAACAGGGCGCAGAAGTAGCGGTCCGGATCCATCGCCCGCAGGTGGCCTGCGCATTCGGAGAGCCGGGAGGCCGGTGTTGTGGACATCAATGGGACGATGCCATAGATAAGTCCCGGGAGGCGGCCGGTCCGGCCGTCATCCGGACCCTTGCATCAACCGGTGGTGAGAAGCCCATGGCCAAGATACTCGAATCGCTCTCGTCGACGATCGTCGCAGGATGCGTCCTGACGGTCATCGTCGCCATCGTCCTGCTTTCAATCTGACCCCAGGCGTGTTGAGGAGACCGAACTCATGGAAGGTTCTGAACTTCTTTCTTTCCTGTTCCGCTGGCTTCATGTCCTCTCCGGCGTGATGTGGATCGGCCTGCTCTGGTACTTCAACTTCGTCCAGATCCCCAGCATGCCGAAGATTCCCGACGACCAGAAACCGGCCGTCGGCAAGGTCATCGCGCCCACGGCCCTCTTCTGGTTCCGCTGGGGCGCCATGGCGACGATCGTGACCGGGCTGATCCTCGCGCTTCTCAACGGCTACTTCGTCGAGGCCGTCGCCTTGGGATTCGCCGACGAGGGCGCCAGCGCCGCGATCGGCATCGGCATGTGGCTCGGCGCCATCATGTGGTTCAACGTCTGGTTCGTCATCTGGCCCAGCCAGCAGCGGGCTCTCGGCCTCGTCGAGGCCGACGCCGACACCAAGAAGGCGTCGGCGCGCCGGGCGATGCTGTTCTCGCGAACCAACACCATGCTGTCGATCCCGATGCTCTTCTGCATGGTGTCCGCCCAGAACCCCTGGTACTTCTGAGATCCGCCGTCACCCGGAGGCCTGCCTCGAGGCACCGCCTCCGGGTGACCGCCCGCCGGCCGCGGCGGGTTCACACGGCGATCAGGGCCGCGGCGACGAGCCGCGCCTCGGCGAGCAGGATGTTGTAGGTCCGGCAGGCCGCGCCCGTGGTCATGGCGTCGACCACGATCCCGTGACGGCGCATGAGTTCGAGGACGTCCCTGCCCACCGGCGCTGCCGTTGTCCCACAGCCCAGGAGGAGCACGTCGATGCGCGGGGACGCCCCGACGACGGCATCGAGGCTTGCCGGCGTGACGTCGGCCATCCCGCTCACCGCCCAGCCCACGACCCGTTCGGGAAGCACGATCAGCGAGCCGGCGTGGCGTGCGTCGCCGAAGCGGAACCCGCCGTCGCCATAGCCGGAAATGACCTTGCCGCCGGTGGAGGCGGTCATCCCTGGTCGTCGGACGGGCGCACCGGCCTGACGTAGAGCAGGATGGGGGCGGCCACGAACAGGGACGAATACGTCCCGATCACGACACCCCAGATCATCGCCAGGACGAAGGGCGCGATGACCTCGCCCCCGAAGAGATAGAGGGCGGCCAGCGCCAGCATCGTGGTGACGCTGGTCATCACGGTCCGCGACAGGGTGTCGTTGAGGGAGCGGTCGATGACCCCGGCAATCGATTCCTGCTTGTACTTGCGCAGGTTCTCGCGGATGCGGTCGTAGACGACGACCGTGTCGTTCATGGAATAGCCGACGATGGTGAGCAGCGCGGCGACCACGGGGAGGTCGAACTCGATGTTCGTCAGGCTGAAGAGGCCGATGGTCAGCCCGACATCGTGGATCAGCGCCAGCACCGCGCCCGCGCCGAACTGCCATTCGAAGCGGAACCAGATGTAGATCATCATGAGGACGATCGCGATCAGGACGGCCTGGGTGCCCTTTTCGATCAGTTCCGCGGACACCTGCGGGCCGACGAACTCCACACGCCGGTACTCGATCTCGTCGAACATGTTGCCCAGCGCGATCTGGATCCTGTCGATGGCGGCCTGCTGAACCGTCTCATCGCCCTCGAGAAGGGGCAGGCGAATGAGCACGTCGTTGGCCGCTCCGAACTCCTGGAGGGAGATGTTGCCGACATCGAGGCCGTTGAGTTCCGAGCGCAGGCGGGACAGGTCCGCAGGTTCGGGCGTCTGGATCTCGATCAGCGTCCCTCCCCTGAAGTCGATGCCGAAGTTGAGGCCCGAGACGACGAGCAGGATCGCGGAAACGACGAACAGGACGGCGGAGACGGCGGCGGCGGCGCGGTGCAGCGCCATGAAACGTATGCGGAGTCCGGCGGGAACGAGACGAAGGCGTTTCATCGCTCAGAGCGCCAGGGTCCTGGGCCTGGTCCGGGCAAGCCACAGGTGTGTCAGGAAGCGGGTCAGCATCATCGCCGTGAACATCGACGTGACGATGCCGATGGCGAGCGTCGCGCCGAACCCCCTGACCGGTCCCGAACCCAGGAAGAACAGCAGGAACGCCGCCACGGCGGTGGTGATGTTGGCATCGAGTATGGTCGTCATGGCGCGCTTGAAGCCGGCTTCCACCGCGTTGAGAACGGTGCGGCCGTGGCGCAGTTCCTCGCGGATGCGCTCGAAGATCAGCACGTTGGCATCCACAGCCATGCCCACCGTGAGCACGATGCCGGCGATGCCCGGAAGGGTGAGCGTCGCCTGCATCAGCGACAGCATGCCCATGATCATGACGAGGTTGGCGATGAGCGCCACGTTGGCGAAGAGGCCCATCAGCCCGTAGCAGGCGATCATGAAGATCACCACCGCGGCGAAGCTCACGGCGGCCGCGATCTTGCCGGCCTCGATGGAATCGGCGCCCAGGGTCGGCCCGACGGTGCGCTCCTCGACCACCGTGAGAGGAACGGGAAGCGCGCCGGCGCGCAGCAGGAGGGCCAGCTCCTGCGTCTCCAGGACCGTGAACGAGCCGGTGATGATGCCGCTGCCCTGGCAGATCGGCGAGTTGATCCGCGGCGCGCTGATCACCACCCCGTCGAGGACGATGGCCAGCAGCCGGCCGACGTTCTCCGTGGTGACGTCGCAGAAACGGGCGGCACCGACGCCGTCGAAGCTGAAGGCGACCACGGGTCTGCCCTGGTCGAAGGTCGCCGCGGCGCTCTCGAGGCTCTCGCCGCTGACCAGGATTTCCGCGCGCACCACCTGGTTGACGCCAGGCTGTTCCCGGCTCGGCATGAGCAGCGAGCCCACGGGAAGCTGGCCGGCCTCGGCGGCCTGGAGGCTGGTGTCCTGGTCGATCAGATGAAACGCGAGCTTCGCGGTCTGTCCCAGTCTCGAGCGCAGCACCCTGGTGTCGTCGACCCCCGGGACCTGCACGAGAATGCGGTCCCGTCCCTGGCGGGTAATGACGGGCTCGAGAACGCCTTCCGGATCGATCCTGCCGCGCAGCACCTCGAGCGTGCGCTCGATGGCATCGCCCAGCCCCGCCTCGAGTCCCTCCTCGGAGAGTGTCGCCGAGATCCGGCCGGTCGGCTCGATGACGATCTCGAAATCGTCGAGGAGACCCTCGAGCTCCATGGCCGCCGCGTCGGCATCCTCGGCCCTGCGAAGCTCGAACGTCCTGCTCGCGTCACCGCCGCCGGTGACGCGCACGCCGATCCTCTCGGCGCGCAGGACCCTGCGGACGGTGCCCTCGAGGGACGACAGGCGGCCCTCCCGGTAGGCGGCCTCGTCGATCTGCAGCACAAGGTGCGCACCGCCTGAAAGATCGAGGCCGAGGCTCACCTGCTTGTGGGGAAGCCAGGAGGGAAGCTCCCGGGCGGTATCGCGGGGCAGCAGGTTCGGCGCGGCAAACACCAGGCCGAGGAGGCAGACCAGCGCGACGACCCAGATCTTCCAGGACGGAAAGTGCCGCATGGAACCTGCAGATCAGTTGTCGTTGGAATCGTTTGCCTTGCCGCTGTCGTTCTGGACCGCCGACCGCGGTTCCGGCTTGGCCATGGTCTCGGAGATCATGGAATGACGGCACTTCACCCTGACGCCGTCGGCGATCTCGAGGACGAGGACGCCGTCGCCCTCGATACGCGTCACGCGTCCCATGATTCCCCCGTTGGTCACCACGTGATCGCCCCGCTTGATCGCGTTCAGCATGGCCTGGTGCGCCTTGGCCCGCTTCGACTGCGGCCGGAACACGAAGAACCAGAACACGCCGAACATGCCGACCATCAGGATCAGGAAGAAGGGGTCGAACCCACCGCCGGCCGCTTCGCCCTGGGCGAAGGCTTGTGTAATCACCATCTCGATATCCCGCACGATACAAGGGTGGCGGACTATAGCCGCGCGATGGTGGATTGCAAACAGGACGATGCGGCTTCCAACGGGTTCCGTTTCACGGCGCCGGTGGTATGATCATCACCCGGGAAGTGCACCGTCATCCTGAAGCGGTCTGTGAGGACGACGGCCGGGGTTCCTGTGGCCGTGCGCCCCCCGGGGGAGACCTTCGATCCGGCGAAGATGAGCGATTCGATCGACAGCAGACCTCATCGGCCGTGCCGCGGCACGTGACCGGATCACGCCGGCCAAAGGCCGTGGACCCGGCCGCGAGCGAGCTTGCCCGCATCGCCGCGGCGCTGGAGCGCCTTGCCCAGGCCGCCGACCCGGGAGGCCGCGAACCGGGGGAAGCCTGGGATCTCGAGGGCGCCGACGCGTTTGTCTGGCAGGCGGCGAGCAACACGCTCAAGGCGGTCGACAGCGTCCAGTACGTCCCTCTCGAACTGTTGCGGGGCATCGACCTGGTGCGCGACATCCTGGTCGACAACACGAGACAGTTCGCCAGGGGCTACCCGGCCAACAACGCGCTCCTCTGGGGCGCCAGAGGCATGGGCAAATCGACCCTCGTCAAGGCCGTCCACGCCGCTGTCAACGCCGAAGTTCCGGGAGCCCTGTCGCTCATCGAGATTCACCGGGAAGACATCTCGGGCCTCTATCATCTGCTCGGCCGGCTGCGGTCGTGCAGGCGGCGCGCCATCCTCATGTGCGACGATCTCTCGTTCGAAGCCGGCGACAGCACCCTGAAGTCCCTCAAGGCGGTGCTCGAGGGCGGTCTCGAGGGGCGGCCGGCCAACGTGCTCTTCTATGCGACGTCGAACCGGCGGCACCTGACACCCCGCGACATCATGGAGAACGAGCGTTCGACCGCGGTCCATCCCGCCGAGGCGATCGAGGAGAAGGTCTCGCTGTCCGACCGTTTCGGCCTGTGGCTCGGCTTTCACGGCTGCGACCAGCCGACCTACCTCGCCATGGTCGAGGGCTACGCCGCGCATCTCGCCCTCGAGATCGGCCCGGACGAGCTGCGTTCCCGCGCCATCGAGTGGCAGGCCACGCGCGGCGCCCGATCCGGCAGGGTGGCCTGGCAGTTCATCCAGGACCTCGCGGGCCGCCTCGGAGCGCCGCCGCCGCTCAGCTCTCGACGAGATGTCTGAGCGGATCGACCGCCGTGGTTCCCTGGCGCAGTTCGAAGTGTGACTGCGGAGTCGAGACTCCCCCGCTCGCCCCGACGCTGGCGATCACGTCGCCCCTGAGAACCATCTGGCCGCGCGCGACGAGGTTGCGGGCGTTGTGGGCATAGGCCGTCACCCAGTCATCGGCGTGCCTGAGAAGAACCAGATTGCCGTATCCCCTGATCTCGTTGCCGACATAGGAGACGACACCGTCCTCGGCCGCAAGGATCGGTGTCCCGGCGGCGGCGGCGATGTTGATGCCGTCGTTGTGGAGTCCGCCATCCTTGGGACCGAATACGGACACCACCGAACCGCGAACCGGCCAGATGAACTGCAGGTCGTCCCCGGGTTCCGCTTCGGCGATGGCCGGCTCCGGCGGCGCTTCTTGCGCGGGAGCGGATTCGAGAGGCGCGCCCGGCAGCGGCACCGTCAGTTGCCGGCCCTCGTCGAGGAGGTAGGGCTTGACGAGGCCGTTGGTCTCCGCAATGTCCCGCGACTTCAGGCCGAGGCTGTCGGCGACCTGGAGAAGCGTGTCGCCCGGGCGCACGGTGTAGACGGTCACGGGGCCTGTGTCCGAGGCGACCGTCTCGAGAGCCACCGCCTCGACCTGCTGGCCGGAATCGGCGAGAAGGATCCGCTCGATACGCGCCATGAGGTCCTCGGCGGAGCGCTCGGCCGTCTGGACGGCCGCCGGTGCCCGGGGCTGCGGTACCGTCGGCTGCGGCGCCTCCGGCTTGAATCCCGGAAGCGGGGGCTCCGCCGTCAGCCTTGTCGCCGGCGGCGTTCCGGGAAGAGGCGGGGCGGAGGTCTCGATGACGCGCACCGGCGCCGGCATCTGGCTGCACGATGCCGCCAGGAGCGCAGCGCACGCCGCTGCGGCGAAGCGCGTCCACGGCATCTCAGGTCCCGCCCTCGACGAGCGGGACGAAGCGCACGTCGAGAAAGGCCTCGCATCGACAGCCGCCGTCGCAGCGCTCCACGCGGTAGAGCTTCTGGTCGTGGACCGTCTCGCCCACCGGCACCACCATGAGGCCGTCCGGAACCAGCTGATCGATCAGCCTCTGCGGCATCCTGGCGGCCGCCGCCGTCACCATGATCCTGTCGAACGGCTGTTCCCCGGGCCAGCCCAGCGAGCCGTCGCCAAGGCGGGTCCTGATGTTGTCGAGGCCGAGCCCGGCGAATCTCGAAGTGGCCTGCCGCAGCAGGACGTCATGGCGTTCGACGGACCAGACCTCCCCGGCCATCCGCGCAAGGATGGCGGTCTGATAGCCGCTTCCCGTGCCGATTTCGAGGACGCGCAGGCCGGGGCGAAGCTCGAGCGCCTCGGTCATGAGCGCGACGACGGCCGGCTGACTGATCGTCTGGCCGCAGTCGATCGGCAGCGCGGTGTCTTCCCAGGCGAAGGCCTTGAGCGCGGGAGGCACGAAGAGGTCCCGGGGAACGGAGGCGATGGCCTGCAGGACCTCCGGCGAACGCACCGCCTGGAGCGAAAGTCCGCGAAGCAGCCGCTGGCGGGGTGTCTCCATCACCCGTCAGGCCGGGCGCAGGCGGTCCATGCCGTGCATGTAGGGGCGCAGCACCGGCGGCACCGTGACGCTCCCGTCCTCGTTCTGGCCGTTCTCCAGCACCGCGATCAGCGCCCTGCCGACGGCCACACCCGACCCGTTGAGCGTGTGCACATGGCGTATCGTCCCCGTATCCCCCGTCCGGTATCGGGCCGCCATGCGCCTCGCCTGGAAGGCGCCGCAGTTCGAACAGCTCGAGATCTCCCGGTAGGCGCCCTGCCCCGGCAACCAGACCTCGAGGTCCCACGTCCGGCGCTGGGAGAACCCGATGTCGCCGGTCGCGAGATCGACGACGCGGTAGGGCAGCTCCAGCCGCTCGAGGATGTTTTCGGCGCAGCGGGTCATGCGCCGGTGCTCCTCGTCGGACGCCTCCGGTGTCGTGACCGACACCAGTTCGACCTTCCAGAACTGGTGCTGGCGCAGCATGCCCCTCGTGTCGCGCCCGGCGGCACCGGCTTCGGACCTGAAGCAGGGTGTCAGCGCCGTGTAGCGGCGAGGCAGGGACTCCTCCTCCACGATCGTCTCGCGAACGAGATTGGTCAGGGTCATTTCGGCCGTGGGAATGAGATAGCGGTCGTCCGTCGTCCGGAAGAGGTCGCCGGCGAACTTGGGGAGATTGCCGGTGCCGTAGGCCGTCTGCGGCCTCACGAGGAGCGGCGCCGAGACCTCGAGGTAGCCGAACTCCCGGGTGTGCGTATCCAGCATGAACATGGCGAGCGCCTTCTCGAGGCGCGCGAGGTCTCCCGTGAGGACGACGAAGCGGGCGCCCGAGAGGCGCGCGGCGCCGGCGAAGTCCATGCCGCCTAGCCTCTCGCCGAGGTCGACGTGATCGAGGGGAGCGAAAGCGAAGTCCGGCCGCTCGCCCCAGCGGGAAAGTTCGACATTCGCGGTGTCGTCGCAACCGTCGGGAACGGCGTCGTCCACCACGTTGGGAATGGCTTCGAGCAGGCCCTGGAGCCGCTGAGAGAGGCAGCGCTCCTCGGTCTCCAGGGACGCGATCCGTTCCTTGATGACGCCGACCTCGGCGATCTCTTCGGCGGCGGCGGCGCCCGAGCGCTTCGCCCCGCTGATCAGGCGGGAGAGTTCCTTGCGCCGGTGCCGCAGATCCTGCACCGCGGTCCGCGCGGCGCGCAGGTTCCGGTCGATGTCGAGAATCGGTGCGGCCTGCCGGTCGAGTCCGCGCCGCGCGCAGGCCCGGTCGAAGGCCTCCGGGTTGGCGCGTATCCAGGCGATGTCATGCATGGTGGCCTACCTCAAGGTGCATCACCGTTCAGCGTGCCGGGTTGAAGTCCGTTTCCTCGTAGCCCGGCGGTTCGTCCCCGCCGGATTCGGGCAACTCGTCTTCTTCGCCGTCTTCGCTTTGCGCCGCCGCCTTTCGCCGCTCGGTGATCCGCGCGCACCAGATCGACACCTCGTAGAGCAGGATGAGGGGAAGGGCGAGGCCAAGCTGGCTGAAGGGATCGGGCGGCGTGATCACGGCCGCGAGGACGAAGACGGCCACGATGGCGTACTTGCGCTTCTCCTTCAGCCCGTCGGCGGTCACCATGCCGGTGCGCGCCGCCAGCGTCATGACGAGGGGCAACTGGAAGCTGATGCCGAAGGCGAAGAGGAGTTTCAGGAGAAGCGAGAAGTACTCGCTCACCCTCACCTCCATGACGATCGGCAGCTGGCCGAAGTCGCCGGTCTGCTGGAATCCGAGAAAGAACTTCAGGGCAACGGGAAAGAACGCGTAGTAGACCATGGCCGCGCCGAGCGCGAACAGCAGCGGAAAGACCAGCATGAACGGCAGGACCAGCTTCTTTTCCTTGCGGTAGAGGCCGGGGGCCACGAAGGCCCAGAGCTGGTAGAAGAGAAAGGGCAGCGAGATGCACAGCGAGACGAAGAAGCCGACCTTCACGTAGGTGAGGAAGGCTTCCTGGGGGCTCGTGAAGATGAACCGCGGGGGATACTCGGACTCCTGGCTGCGGTCGATGGTGCCTCCTTCCGCAATGCCGCCGGCATTGCCGGCCCCCTCCACCGGTTCCGGCTCGTCGGAGAACAGCATCCACGCATCGTGGAAGAATCGCTCGATCCATGTCTCCTCGCCCTCGCTCTCGGTGTCCACGGGAGCCAGGCCGTAGGCGTCGTAGAGGGGAAGGGCCAGGAAATTGTAGATCGCCGGCGCGAAGTAGAAGCACGGCAGGAAGGCGACGAGAACGACCGCGGCGCTGCGCACCAGGCGCTTGCGCAATTCGATGAGGTGCTCCAGCAGGGGCAGCTTGGTGTTGTCGATATCCTTGATCACGACGGTCTCAGGTATCGCTGCCGGCACCGGCTGGCGTCTTCAATCCTTCCTTCGCTTCGGGAGCCGCTTCACCCGTTTCCTTCAGGTTGGCGCGCAGTTCCCGGTCGGTTTCGGTGAGTTCCTTCTTGAGCGCTCCGGTGGGGTCCACCGCCGACGCGATCGCCTTCCTGGCCTTCAGCGGGGTCTCGACGGCCTTCTTGACATCGTCGAGTTCCGCTTCCCTGGCGTACTGGTCAAGCGTTCTCTGGAAGTCCCGCGCCAGGCGCCGCGCCTTGCCGGTCCACACGCCTACGGTGCGCAGAACCCGTGGCAGGTCCTTGGGGCCGACGACAACCAGCAACACGACACCGACCAGCGCCAATTCGAACCATCCAAGATCGAACATGGCCTGTTGTCTTCATGCAGGATCAGGCGACCGTCTTGTCCTTCTCCTCTTCGGAGGAGGCCGGCGCGACGTTTCCCTCGATGGTCGGGGGGGCTTCGGAAGCCTCCCGGGCGGCCTGTGCCGACTCGTCCTTCATCCCGGACTTGAACTCCTTGATCCCCTTGGCGAGGTCGCCGGCAAGTTTCGGGATCCTGCCGCGGCCGAACAGCAGCAGGACGATCACCAGTACGATCAACCAGTGCCAGATACTGAAGGTACCCATCGGGGGTCTCCCCTCCTGTCAATGATGCGGGGGAGTCAGCCTGGACCCCGCCGTCGCCCGCAGATATAGCTTCACTGGCCCGGCAGGGCAATGATCCATCGGCCTCACGCCGGCCGGCTGAGGGCTTCCGCGACATGGGTGCACGGGTAGACGAGGACGGCGTCGTCCTCGAAACGGATCCTGACGTCGCGTCCGGGTTCCGGGGCGGTCTGTCCGGGGATGCGGGCGCGCACCGTTTCACCGTTCTCGAGACGCAGCGTGACCAGCGTCGAATGCCCGACATGGCGCCTCTCGACGACGCGCGCCCCGGGGCCGCTTCCGGTGCCGGTGAGATGAAGGCCTTCGGGGCGAATCAGGACATCGACCCGTTCGCCGGGGCGGAACCCTCCCACGATGACATCGCCCACCGGAGAGACCACCCTTCCCGGCTCGGCCGTGCCGTGCAGCCAGTTGACGTCGCCGAGGAACCTGGCGACGAACGCCGTCGCCGGCTGCCGGTAGACCTCCACCGGTGTCCCGATCTGCAGCAGGCTGCCCTCCTGCAGCACGGCGATCCGGTCGCCCAGGTACATGGCCTCCTCGGCGTCGTGGGTGACGATCAGCGCCGTGGTGCCGACCTCGCGGAGGATGGACAGCGTCTGGTCCCTCACCGATTCCCTCAGGCGGACATCGAGGCCCGAGAACGGTTCGTCGAGAAGAAGGATGCGCGGCCGCGGCGCCAGGGCGCGCGCGAGCGCGACACGCTGCTGCTCCCCGCCGGAGAGCATGTGGGGAAACTTCCGCTCGCAACCCTCCAGTCCCACCATCGCGAGGAGGCCGCCGACCGCGCGCCCGGCCTCTCGCTTGCTCAGGCCGAAGGCAATGTTGCCGGCCACCGACAGGTGGGGGAAGAGCGCGAACTCCTGGAAGACGAGACCCACGCTCCGTTCCTCGGGAGGCCGGTGGACACCGCTGCCCGCGACGACGTCGTCGCCGATCCTGATTTCGCCCTGCTGCAGGCGTTCGAGGCCCGCCGCGAGGTGAAGCGCGGTGGTCTTGCCGCACCCCGAAGGGCCGACCAGGCAAAGAATCTCGCCGTCTGCGATGTCGAGGTCGACATTCGCGAGAGCCTGCTCTCCGGCCCAGGAATGGCTGACTCCGGCGAAGGACAATCCGGGCATCCGGCACCCCGTCTTGGGAACGAACACGGCACCCTAACTGCAACCGGTTCTTAGTTTCAAGTCACTTTGCGCCAGGCGATTCCGGCCGTGCCGCACCGCCTGCGGACTACCACCAGGCGGGACGCGGCCAGGGCGCATCCGGCCGGCGATGGATGGCCCGGGTCACGGCCTGGCCGATCAGGTCCATCCTGGCGATCCTGGCGATCCTGGGCGCAAGCCTGGCGCGGGCGCATTCGTCGAGCAGGCTCTGCCAGAGCGCGCAGGCCTCGGCGAGGCTGACGATCATGACGTCGCGAGGGTCGGGGATCTCGTCGTTCAGCAGCTCGCCGGCGAGCCGCTCCCGCACATCCCTGAGCGGCCGGCCGTTTTCGTCCCGGCAGCGCCGGGTGCCCATGACCAGCAGCATGCCGTCGCGACCGCGCAGGACGATTTTCCGCTCGGCCAGCCGGTCGATCAGCATCGAGCGGATGGCGTGATAGTCGTCGGCAAAGACGTTCACCCAGTGGTCGATGGAGCGGTGCTCCCCGCCGGCCGCGACCTTCGCCAGGGCACGGTCGAGCACGGCTTCTCCGACCGGCTCGGCATTGACGACGAAGAGCCCCTCGAGATCCGTATCGATACGGTCGGCGAGCGCCAGGTCCATCAGCAGGGCCCCGCTGAGCGCAGAGTGGAGATGACGGTCCGGCAGCCGGGCGCTCGGCCTGCCCGTATCGTAGTCGAGTGTAAGCAGGAAGACTTCTTCGCTGACTGTGAGCATCGTCTGCTCCCGCCACGATGGGCATCGGGCAGTGTAGTACGTCAGCAGAAAAATGACAGTTTTGTGACATTCTCCCGCTCACCGGTGCGGGTCACGCCGTCCACCGGCGCCTTGCCGCCATCCCGAAGGAGCGCCGGGAAACCTTTCCATGGGCAGACATGCATGCCACACGCCGTTGTTTTCACATTAATTTCATCATCGGGCGATCCCTTGATCGCCGGGAACGCCGTGTCGTTCAGGACTCGGTTTCTTCCTGGTCCTTGAGGCGGCCGACTTCCGGCAGGTCCGGCCTGTCATCGAGCAGCCCTGCCGCCAGGAGCTCATCGCGGCCCGGAAGATCGTCGGCAGAATCGAGGCCGAAGTGCTCGAGAAACTCCCCGGTGGTGCGCCACAGCACGGGGCGGCCCGGCGTTCGGCGCCGTCCCGAGGGGCGGATCCAGCCGATTTCCAGCAGCAGGTCCAGCGTCCCCCGGGACAGAGCGACGCCGCGGATGTTCTCGATCTCCGCCCGCGTGACGGGCTGGTGGTAGGCGATGATGGCCAGCGTCTCGAGCGCCGCTCTGGAAAGGCGCCGTTTGCGCGCGATGCGGATACCGAGTTTCGGCGCGAGGTCGCCGGCCGTCCGGAAGGACCACTTGCCGGCGATCCGCACGGGCTCGACGCCGCGGCCGCTATAGTCGAGGTGAAGCTGCTCGAGGTGGGCCTGGACATCGGCGCCGTCGGGAAGCCTGGCTGCGATCTCCTCCTCACTGACGGGCTGCGGCGAGGCGAACAGGAGAGCCTCCACGATCCTGATGCCCTCGGACGGTGCGGTCATGACCGGCGTCTCCTCATTTCGAGCGCACCCCGGGCTCCCGCCTGGCGCAACTCGACCTTGCCCTGGCGCGTCAGTTCAAGACCCGCCACCAGGGTCGAGCTGACGAGAGAGCGGTAGTAGAGGCCGCCCTTCACCGAGTCCGGCAGGAGGCTCAACATGTCCTGCCAGTCCGGCAGATCCTTCACCAGAGCCTCGAGACGCCGGAGAGCCTCCTCGACCGGGTAGGCATCCACCACCTCCGGGCGCCAGTCTCCCCTGCGGCTGCGGCGCGCAACGTCGCCGTAGGCCCTGAGCAGGCGCCAGAGGGATTCGCGCCATTCGGGGACGACCTCGACGGGAAGGCCCTGCGGATTGCCGCAGCGAAAGACATCGCGGCCGACCTGGGGGCGGGCCATCAGCCGCCTGGCGCTGTCGCGCATGGCCTCGAGACGGCGCAGGTGAAACTGCAGGGCCTCCGCCATGAGCTCCGGCGACGGCTCCTCCTCCTCAGCACGGGGCAGAAGCAGGCGGGACTTGAGATAGGCAAGCCAGGCCGCCATGACCAGATAGTCCGCGGCGAGGGCAAGGTGGACGTCGCGGGCGCGCGCCACGAACTCCAGGTACTGGTCGGCAAGCGCCACCATGGAGATGCGGGCCAGATCGACCTTCTGCTGGCGCGCCAGGGTCAGCAGGACGTCAAGCGGTCCCTCGTACCCGGCGACATCGACCCGGAAGACGGAATCGGATGCGGAACGCCGCTGCGGCCATTCGTCCTCAAACCGCTCCTCCGCGTTCTCCATGGCCTCCCGTCCCGCTGCCTCAGGATTCGGCGAGGCAGTCCGCCAGGCTCTGTGCGATGCCCCGGATCAGTGCGGGATAGAAGCCGGGGCCGGTCTCCAGATGGCTTCCGTCCACGTCGATCACGCCCATGCGGACATCGGCACCCTCGGCCACGACATGAACCAGGCGTTCGTCCGTCAGAGGTTCGATGAAGATGCAGACCACGTCATCCTCGACAATGATCCGTTGCGCCGCCAGCAGCCTCTCGGGACTGGGCGACGCGGCGTCCACACCCGCCACCGACCCGGCCGCCACGACTGCGAAGCGGTTTTCGAAGTAGCGGTAGCTGTCATGCGCCGTCATGAAGGGCTTGCCCCTGGCCGGCACCAGCACAGCCTCGATCTCGGCGATCAGCGAGTCGAGTTCGTCACTGCCCGCCTCGGCATTGGCCGCGTAGACCGCGGCGCTGTCCGGGTCGATCCCGGAGAGCACGCGGGCAACGGCGTGGAGAATGATCCGGCCGTTGACGGGATCGAACCAGATATGGGGATCCATTCCCCCTTCACCGTGAGCATGGCCATGCCCGTCCTCGTCGTGGTGGGCATCCTCCTCGTCCCCGTCGTCTTCCGGGTACCCGAGAAGAAGCATGCCGGGAAGGTCCATGAGCTCGACGATGACAGCCTGATCGGCGAGATCGTGAAGAACCTCCCCGAGCCAGGGCTCAAGCGCCTCTCCGATCCAGAAGACGACATCCGCGCCTGCGATGGCCCGCGCCTGCGACGGCTTCAGGTCGAACTGGTGATGGGAAGCGTCGGGCGAAATGATGTACTCGGGCTCACCGACTCCCTCCATGACGCGGGCTACGAGCGACTGGACCGCGGGTATGTCCGTCACGACATCCGGTGCGGCAGCGACCGGATTCGCCGTCAGAAGGGTTGCGGAAACGGCGGCGGCGACTAATCGGCGCACGGCGGGTCTCCCTCGATGCGAATGCGGTGACACCTCGAAGAACTCCATGGCATCCTATGTTCGAACGGCGCTCCATCCAAGCACGGATCCCGACATGCCCCCGCTCATCGCGACACGCGGCCTCACCGTCCGCCGCAACGGCCGGCTGGTTCTCTACGATGTCGGCCTTGCCGTCCGCCGCAACGAGATCGTCACCGTGGTCGGCCCCAACGGCGGCGGCAAGACGACGCTGCTTCGTGCGCTGATCGGCTCGGTGCCGTCGACCGGAGATATCGAACGCGCCCCCGGCCTCACGGTCGGCTACGTGCCGCAGAGGCTGCATGCCGATCCCACACTTCCCATGACGGTCGGCCGGTTCCTGCGCCTGGGAGCCCGCCGCGCCGGCGGCGACATCGGCGGCGCCCTGGCGCAGGTGGGTGTGGCGGACCTCGCGGAACACCAGGTCTCCGCGCTCTCGGGAGGACAGTTCCAGCGCGTCGTGATGGCGCGCGCCCTGCTCGCCGGACCCGATCTCCTGATTCTCGACGAGCCTGCACAGGGACTCGACCAGCCGGGAATCGAATCGCTCTACGGGACCGTCGAATCGGTCCGCAAGCGGAACAGTTGCGGGGTCCTCATCGTCAGCCACGACCTCCACATCGTCATGAGGACCGCGGACCACGTGATTGCCCTCAACGGTATCGTCTGGTGCCAGGGAACCCCGGACGATATCGCCGCATCGCAGGAATACGCTGCGATGTTCGCGACGAAAGAGACCCGCACCCTCAGCGTTCTGCCCTGCACCCATGCTTGACGACTTCGTGGTCCGTGCGGCGCTCGCAGGGATCGGCGTCGCGCTGGCGTCGGGACCGCTTGGCTGTTTCGTCGTGTGGCGCCGCATCGCCTACTTCGGCGATGCGACCGCGCATGCCGCGATTCTCGGCGTGGCGCTGGCCCTGCTGTTCGCGGTATCGGTGTTCGCGGGCGTCCTGGCGGTGACCATGCTGGTGGCGGTCTCGGTCACCGCGCTGTCGGGCCGCGGCATCGCCATGGATACGCTGCTCGGCGTGGCGGCCCCGGCCGGCCTTGCCTGCGGCGTCGTTGCCGTGGCCCTCGCCGCCGACCGGCCGGTGAACATCGAGGCCTATCTCTTCGGCGAGATCCTCGCCGTCTCGCGGGGCGATCTTGCCGTCATCTGGAGCGGTGCGGCGATCGTCCTCGCCCTTGTCGCCTGGAGATGGTCCGCCCTTCTCACCTCGACGCTGAGCCCGGACCTCGCGCGTGGTTCGGGCATCGTTCCGGAACGCGAGACGATGGCGCTCATGGTGAGCCTCGCGGTCGTCGTCGCCGTCTCGATCAAGGTCGTCGGCGCCCTGCTGATCACGGCGATGCTGATCATCCCGGCCGCCACCGCCCGACCGTTCTCGCGCACGCCCGAAGCCATGGCGGTCGGGGCGGTCCTGCTTGGCGCGGCGTCGGTGATCGCCGGTCTCGCCGTCTCGTGGTACCTCGATACCCCCACCGGCCCCACCATCGTGACCCTCGCCTCGTTCCTTTTCCTGATGTCGCTGGTCGCCTCCCTCGTCCTCAGGAGGCTTTGACCGGGAGACTGTCGTCAGAGCATGGCGAGCGTGGCGACCGCTCGGATCGCGAATTCGACCGGCGGCAGGAGGATGCGGGCGATGATGTTGAGGTCCGCTCCGAGCTGGTCGCCGATGAGCGGCGGCAGGACGATCAGCGCCACCAGCAGGGCGATGCCGAAGCGCTCGATGCGCGCGAAGCGCCGGGCCAGGCGCGGAGGAAGCAGCCCGGCGAGGACCCTTCCGCCATCGAGCGGCGGCAGCGGCAGCATGTTGAAGACGGCCAGCACCACGTTGATGATGATGGCGTTGCGGAGATTCTCCGCGATCCAGCGGGCCATCGAATCGGGAAACAGGGCGACGAGGTGAAAGGCCAGCGCCGCGGCAACGGCCATCAGAAGGTTGATTCCGGGACCCGCCGCCGCCACCCAGACCATGTCCCGGCGGGGATGGCGCAGGCGATCGAAGCGCACCGGGACCGGACGGGCGTAGCCGAACAGGAAGGGCGCCTGCACCAGGAGGAGAAGGCCGGGCAGGATGATCGTGCCCATGGGGTCCACGTGCCTCAACGGGTTGAACGTCACCCGTCCCATGGTCCGCGCGGTGTCGTCGCCGAGCTTCCAGGCGACCCAGCCGTGGGCCGCCTCGTGCAGCGTGATGGCGGTGACCACCGGCAGGATCCAGACGGAGATCTGCCACGCCAGGTGTCCGACAGCGAACTCCGGAATCATCGCGGCCCCAGGAGATCGTGAAGCTCGGCGAGCGCACGGGCGCGATCAAGCCGGGCCCCGGGCGCAGGGCGCGCCGCCGCGGCCGCCTCGACCCGCCTTGCGGCATCGCCGGCGAGCTCGGGCACGGCGGCGGCCACCCGCTCCCGGACGTCAAGGGGCTGGTTGCAGTGCACGACCACGTCGCAGCCCGCCTCGAGGCACGCCCTCGCCCGATCCTCGTGGGGCCCGTCGAGAGCCGACATGTCGACGGCATCGCTCAGCAGGACGCCGTCGAACGCCAGCGTCCGGCGGATGATCCGCTCGATCACGAGCGGCGAACAGGAGGCCGGCCGCGCCCCGTCGACAGCGCTGTAGACGACATGGGCGACCATGCCCCAGGGACTCGCCCGGAGCGCCCTGAACGGCACGAAGTCGTGGCCGGCGAGAAGGGCAAGATCGGCGTCGCAGCGCGGCAGCGCCACATGAGGATCACGGCCCACCCGGCCGTGGCCCGGCATGTGCTTGATCACGGGCGCAACGCCGCCGGCGAGAAGGCCGTCGACGAAGGCCTGGCCGGTGCGGCTGACGGTGGCCGCGTCGCTGGCAAACGCACGGTCGCCGATGACGTCGTGCATGCCCGCAAGGCCGAGGTCGAGGCACGGCGCGCACGTCACGTCGATGCCCGCACCGGCCATGTCGTGGGCCATGAGGCGGGCGGCGAGCCATGCCGCCCGCTCGCCTGCGCGCCCGAGTCTCGAAGCCGCGACGCCCGGCCACCAGTGGGGTTCCCGCAGCCTTGCGACCCGGCCCCCTTCCTGGTCGGTCATGACCGGCGCCATGCGCCCGACCGCGTCGCGAAAGCCGCCCGCCAGGGCGCGCACCTGCTCCGGGTCGACGACGTTGCGGGCGAAGAGGATGAGTCCCAGGGGATCGGCATCCCGCAGGAAGGAGCGTTCGTCGGCGGTGATGACCGGACCCTCGACGTCGATGACGAGCGCCTTGACCATCGCCGCTTCAGTACGATGAGACGACGCACTCGACGGCGCGCTCGGCAAGGGAGGCGCACAGGGTCTCCGCCCCGCCCCTGGTGGCGAACTCGCCGACGTAGAGGCGGAAGAAGCTCTGCTCTCCCACCACGACCTCGGAAATCAGCGCTTCCATGTTGCCGAAGAGGTCATTGTGCTCGCGATGCAGCCGGTCCCAGTTCGCCGTCGCCAGCGCCTGGCTGCCGTAGGCGGCAATGCGCACCCTGTAGCGGCTGTCCTCGTCGTCCCCGCCGGCGGGGGCCGGGGCCCTCGTGGTCGTCTCCGCAACACCGAGCGCGGCGGCGACATCGGAGAACGACAGCGTCTGCTCGGCAGGCGAATCTCCGACGGACTCGGGCGCGGGCGGCTTGGCGGACGGCAGCGGCGGAAGCGACGGTCCGGAACGCTCGAGCGCCTCGTCGACCAGGGCCGACACCTGTTCGGCGTCGAAGAGCGCCTCGGGTTCCGCAGCCTCGTCCGCGCTGGCCAGCGGCGCTGCGGCGACAAGGATCTCGTCGCCGTCCTCCACCGGGAGCTCCGCTTCCGCGAAGGCATCCTCCGGCGCCGCCTCCCCGACGGCGGCGGTGTCCTCCGCGGGCGCCCCGGACACGTCGGCCGGCGGTTCGCCGGCCGCCTCCGGCACGGAGAACACCAGGGGCTCCTCGGGCGGCGGCATCAGCACCTCGAACTCCTCGCCGGGATCGGTCGTGGCGGTGCCTTCCAGGACGAGAATTCCGGTGTTGGGAACGTTCTCGACGCCCGGATCCTCCGGCTCCTTGCGATAGGGTTCCGGGTCGGCGCGGAAGACCACGATCTCGCGCGGCTCCCCTGTATCGAGGGCGAGCCAGGCGAAGAGAGCCGCGGCGCCCACGACGAGCAGGACGACGGCGGCGATGGCGGCGCGCCACCCGCGGCGGCGCGGCGGCACCGGCGCCGGCCGGGGTTCGTCCACCTCGAAAGCGGCCGGCGGCTCCGTCGGCCCGGGCTCGGCAGCGCCTCCGAAGAGCGTGGGTTCGCGTCGGCTGCTCAGTGCATGACCTCCCTGGCTTCGACACCGAAAAGACCGAGACCGGAAGCGATCACCTGGCGGACGCCGTCGATGAGCGCCAGCCTGGCGCGCGACAGCTCGACGTCGTCTTCAACGATGAAGCGCAGCGCCGGGTTGTCCCGCCCCCTGTTCCACAGGGCGTGAAACTCGCCGCTGAGCCCGTTGAGCCAGGTGGCGATGCGGTGGGGCTCGTGGGCGAACGCCGCGCCCGACACCATGGCGGGCCAGCCCGCCAGGACCCTGACGAGGGCGATTTCGGCGGCATCGACAAGACGTTCCGGCCTGGCGTCCGCAAGGTTCCCGGTGTCGATGCCGGCCTCGCCCGCCCTGCGCAGGACCGAGCAGATGCGCGCGTGCGCGTAGTGGACATAGAACACCGGATTGTCCCTCGACTGCTCCGTGGCCCTGACGGGATCGAAATCCAGCGGCACGTCGTTGCGTCTCGTCAGCATGATGAAGCGCACGACATCCTTGCCGACGGCTTCGGCGAACTCGCGCATGGTAACGTAGTTCCCCTGGCGCTTCGACATGCGCGCGGCCTCGTCGTCGCGGACGAAGCGGACGAGCTGGGTCAGCAGGATGTCGAACTCGGCCCCGCCGTCGGAAAGGGCCGCGACCGCGGCCTTCAGGCGCTTGACGTAACCGGCATGATCCGCCCCGAAGACATTGATGATGAGGTCGTAGCCCCGCTCGACCTTGCCGTTGTGGTAGGCGATGTCGGGAGCGAAATAGCTCCACGAGCCGTCGGACTTCCTGAGCGGCCGGTCGACGTCGTCGCCGAACGCGGTCGAGCGGAACAGGGTCTGCGGCACGGGTTCCCAGTCCTCGGGCTCCCTGCCCCTGGGGGGCTCGAGGACGCCTGTGTAGAGGAGCCCCCTGGCTTCGAGCTTGTCGAGGCAGCGTTCGATGCCGCCGGATTCGACCATGGCGCGTTCCGAACTGAACACGTCCTGATGAACGCCGATGAGGGCAAGATCGTGGCGGACGATGTCCATCATCCGGGCAATGGCGAACGAGCGGACCGCCTCGAGCGGCTCCGGCAGCGGCGCGGCGCCGGGCACGGCGTCGCCGACCGCATGCTTGAGCGCCGTCCCGTGAATACCGGCCAGCGCCCTTCCCGTCTCCTTGAGGTAGTCGCCGCGATACTCCAGGGCCGCCTCGTTGACCGTTTCGCCAAGCGCCTCGAGGTAGCGGGCGTAGGCCGACCAGGCGAGGGCGTCGACCTGGGCCCCGGCATCGTTGATGTAGTACTCGCGGGTCACATCCCAGCCGACGGCCTCGAGCAGCGATGCCAGGGCGTCTCCGAACACCGCGCCCCTGGCGGTGCCGACATGGGGCGGACCGGTCGGATTGGCGGAGACGTACTCGACGCAGGCCCTGCGGCCGGCGCCGAGATCCGGCAGCAGGGCGCCCGGCCCCTTCTCGAGAAGGGTGCCGAGCCAGGCCTGCCAGAAACCGTCGGTGAGCGTGATGTTGACGAAACCCGCGCCGGCGACCTCGACGCCGCGGACATCCGGATCCGCCTCGAGCGCGGCGCGGATGCGGCCTGCGAGATCGCGCGGCGCCATGCCCGCGCCTTTCGCCAGCACCAGCGCCGCGTTGCTGGCGAGGTCGCCGTGGCCGGCCTCGCGCGGCACCGACACCTGGATGCGTTCCAGGTCCGACGCTTTCCCGGGCATGCCGTCTTCCTGCAGCGCGCGCACGATTCCGCGGATTCGCGAGGCCAGCTCGTCGTGGACATTCATGGCCGTCGGCACACCAGACGCCGATGCTCGTCGCGCACGAAACGGTCGGTCATGCCGGCCAGGTAATCCGCCACCAGGCGCATGCGGCCCTCCTCGTCACGACTTTCCCAGCGGCGCCGCCACGCGGCGGGAAGGTGCCCCGGATCATCGCGATAGGCGGCGAACACTTCGCTGAGGATCCTGAAGGCCGTCCGCTTCTGCTGCCAGACCCGTTCGTGGCAGTACATATTGCCGTGGAGCCAATCCTTCAAGGCGGCGCAGGCGGTGGCGGCGGGGGGGCTGAAGGCGATCAGGGGCGCGACGTGCCAGCGCACGTCGTCGGCCGACAGCGGCCGGACCCGGGAGAAGGCGCCGAGCGACGCCTCGATCAGGTCCTCGACCAGGGCGTCGATGATCCGGCGCATGGTCTCGTGAACCTTGCGGTGGTGTTCGGCGTCCGGCCAGCGCTCGTCGACGGCCCTGATCGCCTCCGCCGCGACCGGCACGTCGGCAAGGTCGCCGAGGGTGAAAAGCCCCATTCTCAGGCCGTCGTCGAGATCGTGGCCGTGGTAGGCGATGTCGTCGGCAAGCGCCGCCGCCTGGGCCTCGGGCCCGGGCAGGGATTCGGTCTCGAGATCGTGCACCAGGTTGTAGTCCCGGATCGCCGCCGGAACCTCCGCCGTGAAGGGACCGTTGTGCTTGACCACGCCCTCCAGCGTTTCCCAGGTGAGGTTGAGGCCGTCGAATCCGGCATAGCGCGATTCCAGGCTCGTGAGGATGCGGAATGTCTGGACGTTGTGATCGAATCCCCCCCAGCCGGCCAGCGCCTCGTCGAGCGCGTCCTCGCCGATGTGTCCGAACGGCGCATGACCGAGGTCGTGGGCAAGGGCGATGGCCTCGGCGAGATCCTCGTCGAGCGCCAGGGCCCTGGCGACCGTGCGGGCGATCTGGGCGACCTCCAGGGAATGGGTCAGGCGCGTCCGGTGATGGTCCCCGGCGCAGGTCCCGAAAACCTGGGTCTTGTGCATCAGGCGGCGGAACGCCCGGCTGTGAAGGATGCGGTCCCGGTCGCGCTGGAACGCGGAGCGATGACGGCTCGGCGCTTCCGCGAAGCGCCGGCCGCGGCTCTCTTCCGCGCGGCTGGCATAAGGGGCCCGGGTCATGGCCCCGGTGTTACTCCATCGCCCGCAGGATTGACAGGACAAGAGGGTGAACACTAGGATTCGGCACGTTTCAGGCGAGATGGGCGACCATGGACCAGACCCCGCAGCCGACCGGAATCACGGTCACGCCGGATGCCGCCGGCAGAATATCCGAAATCATGACGGCCGAGAACGCGGAGGGCCTGCGGATCGTCGTCACCGGCGGCGGCTGCTCGGGCTTCCAGTACCACTTCCGGCTCGACGAAGGTCCCGAGGACGGGGACGTGGAGTACCTGGCCCACGGCGCCCGGGTCGTCGTCGACGACATTTCGCTCAAGTACCTCGACGGCGCCACGCTGCGGTTCGTCCGCAACCTGGAGGGCAGCTACTTCACCCTCGACAACCCCAACGCCACATCCTCGTGCGGCTGCGGCACGTCCTTCGCGATCTGACAGCCGTCGCCGGTGGCCCATGAAGATCGCGACGTGGAACGTCAACTCGATCAGGGTGCGCCTGCCCAGTGTCCTCAAGTGGCTCGCCGGGTCGTCCCCTGACATCGTCCTTCTCCAGGAGCTGAAGACCGTCGACGAGGGTTTCCCCTACGGGGAACTCTCCGATCTCGGCTACAACTGCGCCGTCGCCGGCCAGAAGACCTACAACGGTGTCGCGGCACTCTCGAAGTACCCTCTCGAGATCGAGGCCTCCAGCCTCCCCGGAGACCCCGACGACCGCGAGGCCCGCTACATCGAGGTCGTCACGGGCGGCGTGCGCGCGGCCTCGATCTATCTTCCCAACGGCAACCCCGCTCCCGGAGAGAAGTTCGACTACAAGCTCCGCTGGATGGCGCGCCTCGCGGCGCACGCCCGCAGCCTGCTCGGGCACGAGGAGGCCGTGGTGCTGGCGGGCGACTACAATGTCTGTCCAGCCGATGCCGACGTCCACGACCCCGCGGCCTGGGCCGACGACGCCCTGTGCCGCGGGGAGTCCCGCGCGCGGTTCAGGGAACTTCTGTGGTCGGGGTACACGGAGGCCTTCAGGACGCTGAACCGGCGGCAGACGGCCTGGACCTTCTGGGACTACCAGCTCCGTGCCTGGCAGAAAGACCACGGCGTGCGCATCGACCACATCCTGCTGTCGCCGCACGCCGCCGACCGCATCAGGCGCTGCGAGATCGACCGCGAGCCCCGGGGATGGCCCAGGGCGTCGGACCATGTCCCGGTATGGTGCGAGCTCGACGAGTGAACGGCGCGATGCGGCACGCCTGGCCCCCCTCCCGTTCCCGGCCGTTCTCCCTCGGCGAGGGGCGGCACCGGCGGGGGCGTCTGGGCTTCGTTCTGCTCGGAAGCGAGGAGACCGCCGACGACGACATCCGCTTCATCGTGCCGCGCGACATCGGGGTCTTCTGCACCCGCGTTCCCCTCGTCGATCCCGTCAACGTGGCCAATCTCGCGGCCGTCGAGGGCCTGCTGAGCGACGCCGCGGCCCTGCTGCCGGAGGACCTCGACGCCATCGCCTACGTCTGCACGTCGGGGAGCATCGCGGCCGGGGAGGACGAGGTCGCCAGGGCCCTCGCCAGGGCCCAGCCCGGGGCCCGGACCATCTCGCTGGTGACATGCGTGGTCGACGCCATGCGGCACCTCGGCATGAAGAGAATCGTGGTGGGAACGCCTTATCTCGACGAGGTGAACCGCATGGAGGCGGACTTCCTCGTCCGGCGGGGCTTCGATGTCCTCGACATCCAGGGTCTCAACATCGCCAGGGGGCGCGACATGGCGCGCGTCGAGCCGCGCGACATCCTCGCGCTGGCCCTGGACATCCGGCGGGAGGACGCGCACGGCATCTTCCTTTCGTGCAGCGCGCTGCGCAGCATCGAGGTGATCGAGGCCATCGAGCGGAGAACCGGCCTGCCGGTGGTCGCGAGCAACCAGGCGCTCGTCTGGCGCATGCTGGGGCTCATCGGGATCGATACCCTCGGGGAGGGACCCGGCCGCCTGTTCAGGACACGCGCGGGCGTTTGACTTCACCCCGGTCCGTCCACAGACTTGACCGGCTGGGCGACCTTCGGGGCAATGGCGAGATGATGTCTGAGGCCTGGGCCGGACTTCTGGGACCGGGTGACGATTCCGGGGACGCCGACCGGTTGTGGCAGGGGTGGTTCGAAGCCGCGGCCAGGATCAGGGATCCGGGCCTCGCGTCGTTCGCCGCCGGCCTGCGCCGGGAGGCCGGGGCGCTCTTCGATCCCGTCTTCCGCCACAGCCCCTACCTCGCACGCTGCGCCGTGCGCGATCCGGGCTGTGTCCGGCTCCTGGTCGAGGAGGGACCGGATGCGGCATTCGCCGACGCCATGGCCCTTGCGGATCCCACCGTGGAGGGAGAGTCCGAGAAGGACCTCATGGCGCGCCTGCGCAACGCCAAGCGGCGGGCCCACTTGGTGGCCGCCGTCGCCGACGTCGCCGCGGCCTGGCCGCTCGAACGGGTGACGGACGGCCTTTCGCGATTCGCCGAGGCGGCCTTGAGGACCGCCTGCCGCCATCTCCTCCTCGCCCTCGACGACAGGGGCCGGCTGGCCCTTCCCTCGCGCGACCGCGCGGAACAAGGATGCGGCCTCTTCGTCCTCGGCATGGGCAAGCTCGGCGCCTTCGAGCTCAACTACTCCAGCGACATCGATCTGATCATCCTGTTCGACCCCGGGGCCGTTCCCTCGACCGGCGAGGAGGATCTCCAGAGGATGCTGACCCGGTTCGCGCAGAATCTCACCCGGATCATGGATGCGCAGACGGCCCACGGCTACGTCTTCCGGACGGACCTCAGGCTGCGCCCGGATCCCGCATCGACGCCGCCGGCGGTCTCGACCGTGTCGGCCTCCGCCTACTACCGCGACTCCGCGCGCAACTGGGAGCGCGCGGCCATGATCAAGGCCCGCACGGTGGCCGGCGACACCGCGCGGGGTGAGGCCTTTCTCGAGGAACTCCATCCCTTCATCTGGCGGCGTCACCTCGACTTCGCGGCCATGCAGGATATCCGCGCGATCAAGCAGCAGATCGATGCCGCGCGCTCCAGGAACGAGGACTCCGTGCGCGGCAGGAACGTCAAGCTCGGGCGCGGCGGCATTCGCGAGATCGAGTTCTTCGTGCAGGCGCAACAGCTCATCTGGGGAGGCCGGGAAACGTCGCTGAGGACCCGCGGCACCTGCGAGTCCCTGGACATCCTGGTCGCTGCCGGCCAGGTCGCCCACGGCGCCGCCCTCGAGTTGAAACAGGCCTACCGCACCCTGCGCTCCCTGGAGCACCGCCTGCAGATGATCGCCGACAGGCAGACCCACAGCCTTCCCGACAGCGACGAGGGACTCGCGACCGTCGCGGCCTTCGCGGGCCTGGGGAGCGCCCGCGACCTGGAGCGCACCGTCTTCGACACCGCAGCCGTTGTGGAACGGCACTATGCCGGACTGTTCGACGAGAGGACGGCCGGGTCCGCCCCGCCGTCCATGACGTTCGAAGGCGGCGCGGCCGATCCCGCCACGCTCGAGAGCCTCGCCGCCATGGGCTACCGCGAGGGGGAGCGGATCTGGGAGACCGTCCATGCCTGGGCGTCCGGACGCAGCGCCGCCCTGCGCGGCGGGGACGCCGCAGGGCAGCTGATGCGCCTTGCCCCGTCTGCGCTCGCCGTGTTCGCGGAAGCCTGCGACCCCGATGCGGTGGTGCTCAAGTTCGACGAGTTCCTGTCGCGGCTGCCCGCGGGCACGGCGCTCATTTCCCTGCTGGCCGCCCGCCCGGACCTCCTCGGCCTGCTTGGCGAGATCCTCGGCTCCTCTCCGCAGCTTGCCAGGTGGCTGACGCGCAATCCGCGGCTTCTCGACAGCGTGCTCAACCGCGAGTTCGCCGACCTCGAGATCGACGAGGAGGGACTCGATCCCAACGTTGCCGAGACCGCGAGGAGAGGACTGGTGCGCCTGTTCTACACGCTCGAACTCGACCGCTCGGAGATGGCGGCGCAGCTGGGCGATCTGACGGCCGGGGCGGACGACATCCAGGACCTTCTCGATACCGTCAGGCGCTGGGCGAACGACAAGGTCTTCCAGATCGGCGTCCATCTCCTCCAGGGCATGCTCACGCCGGTGGAGGCGGCCGGACCGCTTTCGGACATCGCGGATGCCTGCATCAACGCCCTGCTTCCAGGCGTCGAACGGGACTTCGCGGAGGAGCACGGCCGGATTCCGGGCGGCACCTTCGCGGTCGTCGCCTTCGGGAAGCTCGGCAGCCGCGAGATGACCATCAGTTCGGATCTCGACCTGCTGTTCCTCTACGACCATGGACCGGGCCATTCCGTTTCCGACGGCAGGAAGCCCCTGCCCGCCAGCCAGTACTACGCCAGGCTTTGCCGACGGCTGATCACGGCGATCACGGTGCCGACACGCGAAGGCAGGCTCTACGAGGTCGACATGCGGCTGCGCCCGTCCGGCAAGGCGGGACCGATTGCCTGTTCCCTGCAATCCTTCGAGGCCTACCAGCGGGAGAACGCGTGGACCTGGGAACACCAGGCCCTGACGAGGGCGCGCGTGGTGTGCGCCGATTCGCCCCTCGGGGACGCCTTCCTGGAGGTCCGGCGCGCCGTCCTCACCCTGCCCAGGCAGGGGGCCGGGCTCGCGCGCGACGTCGCCGGGATGCGTGAACGCATCCGCCAGGAGAATCGCGGCAGGGAGAAGACGATCAAGCACATGGCGGGCGGCCTGCTCGATATCGAGTTCATCGCGCAGTACCTGGAACTCAGGCATGCCTGCGCCGAGCCCGGAGTCCTCGCGGAGAACACGGCCCGCGTCTTCGAGCGTGCCGGCGAACTCGGCCTCCTCGATCCGGCGGCCGCCGGCGAACTTGCCGTCACGGCCGTCCTGTGGCGGAACCTGCAGGGCATGGCGCGCCTGACCGTCGGCGACGACTTTACCCTGAATCCTGCAGACGGAGCCTTCGCGGAGCGGATGGGCGGGCGGCTCGTCACGGACGCCCTCCTCGAGTCGGTCCGGGAGTCGGCCACACTGGCGAGCGGGCATTTCGAGCGCATTCTCTCACAGGAAGCCGTCGATTGATGCTTGAACGGAGAACATTCGCATTCTAGTTTTGCGTTTCTGCGGGCCGGGAGGCGGTCTCGGTATCCTGCCCGGTCAACACGACCATTCCATCGGGCACCATACCGGCCCGGCACGCAATGAACGGAGCCAAGTGACATGCAGGTCAGGACAGAGCGGGAGAGCGACGTTCTTGTCGCGACTGTCACGGGACGTATCGACAGTGCCACCGTCAGCGAGTTTCAGCACCTCATGGAGGCGGCCATCACGGACGACGACAGCAAGGTGATCGTCGACCTGGAGAACCTGAGCTACATCAACAGCGCCGGTCTGAGGGCCGTTCTCGTTATCGCCAAGAACCTGTGGAAACGCGATGCCCGGCTGGCCCTCTTCTCGCTCCAGTCCTCGATTCAGGAAGTGTTCACCATCGCCGGTTTCGACAAGATCATACAGATCTGCGGCTCGAAGGCGGAAGCGCTCGATGCGACGCGGGGCTGACGAGCGGCCGCTCCTCGTCCGGTGCCTGAAGAGCGGCCGCCCGTGAGCGCCGGTTCTCCCGACGAGGGGACGGCGGCGATCCAGTCCCACAAGATCCTGGTCGTCGACGACGAACCGGATCTCGAGCGCCTGATGCTGCAGCGCATGCGGCGGGAGATCCGCAGGGGGCAGTTCGTCTTCGTGTTCGCCCGCAACGGCGTCGAGGCTCTCGAGAAGCTCAACGAGGATTGCGGGATCGAGATGGTGCTCTCGGACATCAACATGCCCGAGATGGACGGCCTGACGCTTCTCGAACAGATCCCCAAGGTCGATCCGAACATTCGCGCCGTGATCGTCTCCGCCTACGGCGACATGAAGAACATCCGCACCGCGATGAACCGCGGCGCCTTCGACTTCGTCACCAAGCCCCTGGATTTCGACGATCTCAGGGTGACGATCGACCGCACGCTGCGGCACCTCGAGATGCTCCGCGAGGCGCTTCAGTCCCGCGACAAGCTGGTGGCTCTCGAGAACGAGCTCAGTGTCGGCCGCTCGATGCAGCAGGGTATCCTTCCCACCATCTTTCCGGAGACGGAGGACTACCAGGTCTTCGCCAACATGGAGGCGGCGCGGGACGTCGGCGGCGATTTCTTCGACATCATCACCCTTCCCGATAACAGGATCGGGGTCGCGATCGCGGATGTCTCGGGCAAGGGCGTTCCGGCGGCGCTGTTCATGATGTCGAGCCGCACCCTTCTCAAGGGTGCGGCCCTCGGCAGGTCGGAGCCGGCCGAAGTCCTGAGCGAAGTCAACCTGCTGCTGAACGAGAACAACGAGACCTCGATGTTCGTGACGCTGTTCTTCGCCAGCTACAACCCTTCGACGGGAGCCCTGCTCTACTCCAATGCCGGGCACAATCCCCCGCTCATCGTCCATCCGGATGGCAGTTCCACCCTCTTCGGATCCCGTGCGGACATTGCCCTGGGCGTCATTCCGGACGTCGCCTTCCAACAGAACACCGTCATTCTGAATCCCGGAGACATGGCCGTCTTCTACACCGACGGCGTCACCGAGGCCGAAAACGAGATTCAGGAGCAGTTCGGACTGAGGCGGCTGATCGATCTCTTCAAGGTCTCTCCGCCGACCAACGCCAGGGATGCCACCGCAGCCGTCTTCGAGGCGGTCACGGAGTTTTCGGGAACCGCTCCGCAGTTCGACGACATCACCTGTCTGACCCTCTACCGGACGAGGTAGGCTCAAGGTGGCGCGACACGAGAGCATCAGCCTGAAGACAGTGATCGAGGAACTCGGCAAGATCGAGTCCGGTATCGAGGGCATTTCCGAGGCCGAGGGCTGGGCGCCCGACCTCGAGTTCAAGATCAAGCTGATCCTGGACGAGTGGTGCACCAACGTCATCAACTATGCGCACGGCGACGGGCTGGTGCATGACATGACCATCACGATCGAGTCGGACGACGAGGCGGTCATGATCGAGGTCTGCGACGACGGACGGGCCTTCGATCCCATGAGCGATGCCCCCGAACCCGACACGGACGCCAGCCTCGAGGAGCGCCGCATCGGCGGTCTCGGCATCTATTTCGTGAAGTCGCTGGTGGACGAGGCCAGCTACCGCCGCGAGGAGGACAAGAACTACCTGACGCTCCGCAAGCGGAGGTAGCGATGACCGCCCGGCTAGTGCGTCCCGCCATCGTCGCGACCGTGCTCGTCCTTCATTGTGCGTTTGCCCAGGCCCAGGAAACGGGAGTCGACGAATCGACCGTGCGCTTCGGACAGTCCGCCGCCTTCAGCGGGCCGGCCGAAGACCTCGGGATCGAGATGCGCCGGGGCATCGAGGCGGCGTTCCGGGAAGCCAATGCCGATGGCGGGGTTCGAGGACGGATGCTCGAACTCGTGGCGCTCGACGACGCCTACGAGCCGGAAGCCGCCATCGCCAACACCGAGCGGCTCATCGACCAGGAGCGGGTCTTTGCCCTGATCGGCGCCGTGGGAACCCCGACATCGAGGTCCGCGGTTCCGCTCGCGGCCGCCCGCGGCGTCCCCTACGTCGCGCCGTTCACCGGCGCAGCGTTCCTGCGCGATCCCGCGTTGGGCAACGTCGTCAACCTCAGGGCTTCCTACTACCAGGAAACCGAAAAGATCGTCGACTTCCTGACGGGCGTGCTCGGCATCGACCGGATCGGCGTCTTCTACCAGGACGATTCCTTCGGACAGGCGGGGCTGAACGGAGTGCGGATCGCCCTCGAAAAACGCGGACTCGCCATGGTCGGCCGGGGCGTCTATCCGCGCAACACGAAGGCCGTCAAGACGGGGCTTCTCGACCTGAGATCCGCGGATCCGGACGCCGTGGTGATGGTGGGAGCCTATCAGCCCGTGGCGAGCTTCGTGGCCTGGGCGCACAAGATCGGCTTCAGACCGCTCTTCATGACCATCTCGTTCGTCGGCAGCAATGCGCTCATCGAGGAACTCGGAGCGGACAGCGAGGGAATCTTCGTGACCCAGGTCGTCCCTCCCCTCGACCAACACGGCCCCGTCGCCGTCACGGACGCCGCCCTCGAACCCGCGCATTCCTCCGGCGGCACCGCGGACGGCCCCCGTGTCCTCGATGACTACCGCGGGGCTCTCGAGGCCCACTCGCCCGGCGTGGAGGCGGGCTTCGTGTCGCTCGAGGGCTATCTCGCGGGACGCCTTGCCATCGACGTGCTCGATCGCTGCGGCGCGGACCCCGACCGCGCCTGTTTCCTCGACGCCATGGCGAGCGGGGACATCATCGACCTCGGCGGCTTCGAGATCCGCTTCGGCAACGACAACCAGGGATCCGACGCCGTCTTCCTGACGGTCATCGATGCCGGCGGCAACTACCGCAGGGTCCTCGAGGACGCCGTCGCCGGAAAGGAGAACTGATCCTGTTCAGGCGCCTCTACCAGCTCCGGTCGCGCATATCGATCCAGCTCTACACGGCCATCACCGGAGCGGTCGCCGTGACCATCGTTGCCGGCATGGTCGGCTGGTACTCCTTCGACCGCGTGGCGGATGCCCAGCGGCGGGTCAGCGAGGGCACGGTTCCGGCCATCGCGGCCGCCTTCGGCATCGCCCAGCAGAGCGGCGCCCTCGCGGCGGCGGCGCCCAAGCTGGCGGCGGCCTCCACCCAGCTGGAACTGACCTATGCCGGTTTCGACATCCAGGGAAGCCGCGACCAGTTCAACAGGCAGCTGCGGCTGCTCGAGGTGATCGACGGCGATTCCGGGCGTCTCGAGCCCATACGCGAACAGGGCCGCTCACTGGTCTCCAACATCGGCGACATCGAAGGCCTGATGTGGACGAGGTTCGCCCTCGAGGCTTCGCGCATCGCCCTGCGCGACCGCCTGGCGAACCTCAACAGGGAGATGAACGTTCACCTCGCGCCGGCGATCGACGACCAGCTGTTCTATGCCATGACGGGTTACCGGTCTCTCGGCGACGCGCCGGCGGTCCGGGACGACAGCTTCACGGACCGCGAGTTCATGCGCTACCGTTCCCTCTCGGAAATCCAGTCCGGCGCGAAGGTGGCGTTCGAGATTCTCGCCACGGTGTTCTCGGTCTCCAGCATCTCCCTGCTCGAGCCCCTCAAGGAGCGTTTCGAGGCCGTCCAGCGCAGCATCGTCCACAATCTCGAATCCCTGCCTCGAGGCGAACTGTCGGCGCAGCTGTGGCGGCTGTTCGACGAGATGGCGAAGCTGGGCGCCGGCGAGGGCAGCTATTTCGACATCCGCACGGAAGAGCTCCACGCGGAGCAGAGTCTCCAGGAGTATCTCGAGCTCAACCAGTCCTTCGCCATCAGTCTCGTCAACAATGTCGAGAAACTGGTCGGCGAGTTCGAGAAGAGCGCGGTGGAGGCGACGACGGCGTCCGAAGAGGCCATCCTCACGGGACGAAACCTGCTCATCGCGCTCAGCGCCGCCAGCATCGTGGGCGCGATCCTGATCTCCTGGCTCTTCGTCGGGCGCGTGCTCGTCAGGCGCCTGTCACAGCTTTCCGAACGCATGCGGGTCATGGCGCGGGGCGATCTCGAGGAGAAGATCGAGGTCCGCGGCAACGACGAGATCGCCGAAATGTCCTCGGCGCTGGAAGTCTTCCGCCAGCACGCCCTCGAGGTCCAGCGCCTCAACCTCGTGGAGAAGATGGCCAACGAGCTCCAGGCCAAGAACGAGCTCATCGAAACGGCCCTGACCGATCTCGAGAAGGCCCAGGACCAGATCGTCATGCGCGAGAAGCTCGCCGCCCTGGGCGAGCTGACCGCCGGCGTGGCGCACGAGATCCGCAATCCGCTCAACTTCATCAAGAATTTCGCCGAGGGCTCGACGGAGCTTCTCGAAGAGATGATGGAAGAGCTCGAAGGCCTTCTCGAACAGACGTCCGACGACGAAAAATCAAGCGAAAGCAAGGCGATCGTCAAGGAAATTACCGATGACCTGATCGAGAACACCAAGCTCATCCAGCAACACGGCACGCGGGCGGACAGCATCGTGCAGAGCATGCTGATGATGGGCAGGGGCTCAGGCGAGCGCCAGCCGACGGCCATCAACCCGCTGGTCGACGAGCACGCGCGCCTTGCCTATCACAGCGCCAGGGCGACGGATACCGAGTTCCAGGCCGAACTCGTCTACGATTTCGACCCGGACATCGGCGAGGTCGACATCATTCCCCAGGACGTGGGACGCGTGTTCCTCAATCTCATCGGCAACGCCTGCTATGCGGCCGACGAGCGCCGGCGCACGCTGAAGGCCGAGGATCCGTCGTCGAAGTTCGAGCCCACGATCACGATCGGGACCCGGCGGCACGACGACAACGTCGTCGTTACCGTTCGCGACAACGGCTCGGGCATCCCTGCCGACGTGATCGAGAAGATCTTCAACCCGTTCTTCACCACCAAGCCCACGGACAAGGGGACCGGGCTGGGGCTGGCGCTCTCCAGCGACATCGTGCGCGAGCACGGCGGCTCGATCAGGGCCGCCTCGGAACCCGGCACGTTCACCGAGTTCACCGTCACGCTGCCCGTCAGGTCGGCCCGCGCGAGCGGGGAAACGGAACACCCGGACGACTGAGCGGCCGGGGCGCTACAGGTCGGCGAAGACGTGGGTCTCCCCCCTGGCGCCCGGATGGGTGACGGCGCCTGAGCGAGCCGATCCGACGGTCTGCGCGTACTTCCAGATGCTGCCGGCGTTGTAGTCGGTCGCCCTGGGCTGCCAGGCCTTCCTGCGGGCCTCGAGTTCGCTGTCGTCGAGTTCCACGTCGAGTGTGCCCCCGGCGGCGTCGATGACGATCGTGTCGCCGTCCTCGATGAGGCCGATCGGGCCGCCGGTAGCGGCCTCGGGACCCACGTGGCCGATGCAGAATCCGCGCGTGGCCCCGGAAAAGCGGCCGTCCGTGATGAGCGCCACCTTCTCGCCCATGCCCCGGCCGTAGAGCGCGCTGGTGGTCGACAGCATCTCGCGCATGCCGGGGCCGCCCCGCGGCCCCTCGTAGCGAATGACCAGGACATCGCCTTCGCTGAAGCGGCCGTCGAGCACCGCTTCGAGACACGCCTCCTCGTTGTCGAAGCAGCGCGCCGGCCCCCTGAACCGCAGCCGCTTCAGGCCCGCCACCTTCACGATCGCGCCTTCGGGTGCGAGGTTGCCCTTGAGGCCGACCACGCCGCCGGTCCCGGAAAGGGGATCGGTGATGCGGCGGACCACGTCCTGGTCGTCGGGAAAGACGACGTCGGCATGGTTCTCGGCGAGGGTGCGCCCGGTCACGGTGAGCGCGTCGCCGTGGAGGTAGCCGCCGTCGAGCAGCGTCCTGATGAGGACCGGGATGCCCCCGATGCCGTAGAGATCCTTGGCGACATACCTGCCGCCCGGCTTGAGGTCGGCGATGTAGGGCGTGCGGCGGAAGACGTCGCAGACGTCCTCGAGGGTGAAGTCGATGCCGGCCTCGTGGGCGATGGCCGGAAGGTGCAGTCCGGCATTGGTCGAGCCGCCCGTCGCCGCGACGACGACGGCGGCGTTCTCCAGCGCCTGCCTGGTGACGATGTCGCGCGGCCTGATGTTGTCGGCGATCAGGCGCATCACCGCCTGGCCCGACGCCTCGGCGAACATGTCCCGGCTGTCGAACGGCGCCGGGGTCATGGCCGAGTTCGGCAGGGCAAGGCCGATCGCCTCGGAGACGGTCGCCATGGTGTTGGCCGTGAACTGTCCGCCGCACGAGCCGCCGGACGGGCAGGCCACATGCTCGAGAACCGAGAGATCGTCGTCGCTCATGCTTCCCGAGGCATGGGCGCCGACCCCCTCGAAGACGTCGATGATGGTGACGTCGCGATTGCGGTAGCGTCCAGGGAGGATCGAGCCGCCGTAGAGGAAGACGGAAGGGACGTTGAGGCGGACCATGGCCATCATCATGCCCGGCAGGGACTTGTCGCAACCGGCCAGGCCCACGAGACCGTCGTAGCAGTGTCCGCGCATGGTGAGCTCCACGGAATCGGCAATGACTTCGCGGCTCACGAGCGATGATCTCATTCCCGCATGACCCATGGCGATGCCGTCGGTCACCGTGATCGTGGTGAACTCCCGCGGCGTGCCTCCGCCCGCCTTGACCCCCTTCTTGGCCGCCTGCGCCTGGCGCATCAGGGTGATGTTGCACGGCGCCGCCTCGTTCCAGGTGGTCGCCACGCCGACAAACGGCTGTCCCACTTCGGTATCGCTCATGCCCATGGCATAGTAGAAGGCACGGTGCGGCGCGCTCGTGGGACCGACCGACACGTGGCGGCTCGGCATCCTGGACTTGTCCCAGCGGGTCATGGATGGCTCCCTCGCAAGAGTTCGTGGACGGCGTGGAGACTAGGTCACGTGTCGCGTGTTTCGCAAGGCAGGACGACCGGTCCGCTTCCCTCTGTGACCGCCGGCGACATCCGGCCTTCGCCGACGTTCCCGTGAAGAGCGCGCTTCCCGTCACCCTCCTGCTCGTGGCCGCCGCCGCATGGGGGCTCTTCTGGATCCCGCTGCGGGCGATCGAATCGGCCGGTTTCCCGGCCGGCGCGACGGTGGTCGGGCAGTTCGTCGCGCCGACCCTGGTGCTTCTTCCCTTCGCCGCCGTGCTTGCCTGGCGGGGCCGCGGCACCGGTCTTCGCCAATGGCACACCGGCCTGATGGCCGGCGGCGCCTTCGCGCTCTACGCCGACAGCCTCCTGCTCACCGACATCGCCCGCGCCCTGATCCTCTTCTACGTCTCGCCGGCCTGGAGCACGGTCCTCGAGGTCTGGCTCCTGAAGAAGCGGCTGACGATGGCGAGGTTCGCCGCCATGGGGCTCGGGTTCGCCGGTCTGGCCGTCCTCCTCGGCGGAGACGGCACGCTGCCGGTCCCCCGCAATGCCGGAGACTGGATGGCCATCGGCTCGGGCATCATCTGGGCCTGGGGCTCCACGCGGATCCGTCTTCACCAGGAGGTCGGGCACTTCGAGAACGTTCTCTCGTTCTTCCTCTACGGCGCCGTCGTCGCCACTGCGGTCATGCTGCTGCCCCTGGCAAGTCTCGGCCCGCTGCCGCCGCTGACGGCGGCCGCGGGCTTCGCCCCCTGGTTCCTGCTGATCGCCGCCGGCTTCCTGGTGCCGGTGGTCTTCCTCCAGCTCTACGCCTGCAAGTGGCTGGATCCCGCCAGGGTCGGCATCCTCCTGCAGGCCGAGGTCGTGTTCGGCGTCGTCAGCGCCGCCATCTGGACCAGCGAGCCGTTCGGCTGGAGGGAGGCTTGCGGATTCGTGCTGGTTCTCTCGTCGGCCCTCACGGAGGTCCTGGTCAACCGCGCTCAGGCCAGCAGGTCTTCCTCGTAGGGGAAGGTCGAGAGCTTCACGGCGCCGCTGCCGGTGATCAGGACCTGTTCCTCCAGCTTGACCCCCTCGTTGCCGTCCTCGGCGCCGATGTAGCTTTCGACGCACAGGGTCATGCCGGGTTCGATGATGCCGGTCGACGACCTCTGCGGCGTGTCCGAGAACGAAATCGACGGGTACTCGTCGACCAGTCCGACACCGTGCGCCACGATCCCGTACCTGCGGGCATGGAAGGCGTCGGGCACCTTCCAGGATCGCTCCGCCGCCTCGACGAAGCTCATGCCGGGCTTCAGCATGTCGATGTTGGCGTGAACCTGCTCGTGCGCCAGGGCGTAGAGTCTCCGCTGCTCGCCGCTGGGCCTGCCCGGACCGCAGAACCACGTGCGGCTGATGTCGGCGCAGTAGCCGAAGGGCCCGACGAGGTCGGTGTCGAGGCCGACGAGTTCCCCGGCGCGGACAAGGCGGCTCGACGCCTCGCGGAACCACGGGTTGGTCCGCCCTCCCGACGCCAGCAGCCGGGTCTCGATCCACTCGCCGCCCAGCTCGATGTTCACCTGGTGGAGAAGGGACCACAGGGCGATCTCGCTGATGCCCGGGCGCAGCTCCTCGCGCATCCGTGCCATCGCCGCCTCGCACACGGACAGCGAGACCAGCATGGCCTGGACCTCGTCGTGGGACTTGATGACGCGCGCCAGTTCCGTCACCCGGGTGCCGCTGGCGATCTCGTATCCCATCGCCTGGAGGGCGTTGGCGCCTTCGAAGTCCAGCCGGTCGGCGGCGATGCGGCGGCCCGCATCGTGGTCGCGCATGACGGAATCGATGTCGCGGGCCCACGCCTCCACGCGCGTCTCGATGTTCTCCGAGGCCACCATGTAGATGAAACCCAGGGCCGGCCGGATCTCGCCGATGGTCTCGAGGTGCCTGTAGAGGTGCATCGACTTCTCGTAGTCGAACAGCACCGCCCTGCCCTCCACCGGCACGAAGCAGTAGCGGATCGGGTTGTGGGTGAACCAGAGCTGCATGTTGCTGGACCCGGTGGCATAGCGGATGTTGACCGGGTCGTAGAGAATGATGCCGCCGAGATCGAGACGGCGCAGCTGCTCCTGAATGCGGGCCAGGCGCCACGCCCGCATGCGCACGATGTCGATCTGGGGTTCGGCATCGTGCTGCGCCATGCCGGGCGTGTTTCTCGCCAGGCGGATGCCGTCGGCCGATTCGCTCATGGTCCGCTCCCTCAGCCCAGGAGATCGTGCTCGAAGGGAAAGGTCGACAGGCGCTGGGGAGCGTTGTCGGTGACCAGGATCTGCTCCTCGAGCTTGACTCCCTCGTTGCCGTCCTCGGCGCCGATGTAGCTTTCGACGCAGATCGTCATGCCCGCCTCGAGCACACCCGGCATCGCCGCCGCCGCCTTGTCCGAGAAGGTCAGGCCGGGCCACTCGTCGGCAAGGCCGACGCCGTGCGCCATGGAGCCGTAGCGGCGGGCGACGAATTCGTTGGGCACGCGCCAGGAGGACTCGGCGATCTCCCGGAACGTCCTTCCGGCGCGCATTTCCCGGATGTTGGCCTCGACCTGCTCGTGGGCATAGGCATAGAGGCGCTTCTGCTCCGACGTCGGCCGGCCGGGACCGCAGAACCAGGTCCGGCTGATATCCGAGCAGTATCCGAAGGGCCCGATGAGGTCCGTGTCGAACGCCACCAGCTCGCCGGCCCGGATGATGCGGTCGCTGCATTCCCGGAACCACGGATTGGTTCTCCCGCCGGAGGCCAGCAGGCGCGTCTCGATCCACTCGCCGCCCATGGCGATGTTCACCTGGTGGAGGTGCGACCACAGCTGGTTCTCGGTGATTCCGGCGCGCAGGTTCTCGTACATCCGCGCCATGCCCGCCTCGCAGACCGAGATGGAGACGAGCATGGCCTGGATCTCGTCACGGGACTTGATCGAGCGGGCGCGTTCCATGACCTCCTGGCCGTTGGCGATTGTGCACCCCCGCGCCTCGAGCGCCCGCGCGCCGAGAGGGTCGAGGTGGTCGGCGGCCATGTGGAACTCGCCGGATGTCTCGCGGATGACGTCGACGAGTTCGTCGGCCCACAGGTTCACCCGGTCCCCGTAGGCGTCGCCGGCGCCGAAGTATGTCCATGTCCGCGCCGGACGAACCTCGCGGATCGTCTCGAGGTGTTCGGACAGATGGACCGCCGGCGGGTAGTCGAACAGCACCGTGGGACCTTCGCCGGGAACCCAGCAGTAGCGGTGCTGGTTGTGCAGGATCCACACCTGCATGTTGCTGGAGCCGTTGGCGTAGCGCACGTTGACGGGATCGTAAAGGAGCACGCCGGCCAGCCCGCGCTCCCGGAGCATGCGCTGGACCCGGCCGAGGCGGTAGCCGCGCATGCGCACGATGTCGATCTGAGGTTCGGCATCGTGCTGGGCGATACCCGGCGTGTCGCGCGCCAGGCGCACGCTTTCAAGGGACGGTTCGCTCATCGGTCCGCTGTCCTCCGGGATCATCCGCCCGGAATGGAAAGGGCGAAGGCCGAGCCCTGTCAATGCAGATTGTCCACACGAACGGCGATGATTCGCGGTATCCTCGAGCGGATCGGTCACGAAGGAGGCGGCCATGGCCCGTCGCCGGAGGAATCGCAGGGGGCTTGGGGACGAGCGCAAGGCGATGCACCTGCTGCCCTGGCGCCAGGTGCGCAATCGCTGGCCTCCCGTGGAGCCCTTGAGCGACGACGAGATCGAGGCGATCCACCGGACCTCGCTGAAGGTCCTCGAGGAGCTCGGCATGAAGGTTCTCGACGGCGAGACCCGCAGCATCCTCAAAGCCGCCGGCGCCCGCACCGACGAGGCCTCGCAGATGGTCCGCATGGAGCCCGGGCTTGTCGAGGAGGCGATCGCCACCACGCCCTCCTCGTTCACCCTTCGCGCCCGCAACCCGCAAAGGAGCATCGAGGTCGGCGGCAACGCGATCAACTTCACGCCCGTGGGCGGGCCGGCCTTCGTCAGCGACCTCGACCGCGGCCGGCGGGCCGGCACCTTCGCCGAGCTCTGCGACTTCGTCAGGCTCGAGCAGATGTTCGACATCATCCACGTTCTCGGCGGCGGGGCCTTCGCCCCCCTCGACCTTCCCGCGGACTCCCGGCACCTCGACCAGGGGCTCGCAGGCTACCTCTACGGCGACAAGGTCGTGTTCTGCAGCCTGCTCGGCCGCGAGCGGGCCCGCGACGGCCTGGAGATGGCCAAGATCGCGCTGGGCCTCGACGAGGAGGATCTCCGCTCGACGCCCTGCATCGTCGGCAACATCAACACGAACTCGCCGCGGCAGCTCGACGGTTCGATGGCCCAGGGCCTGATCGAGCTGGCGCGCGCCGGCCAGCCGGTGGTGGTGACGCCGTTCACGCTGTGCGGCGCGATGGCCCCGGCGACGCTTGCCGGGGCCCTGGTGCAGCAGAACGCCGAGGCGCTCTTCGGCCTCGCCCTCATCCAGCTCGTCAACCCCGGAGCACCCGGGGTCTACGGCGGCTTCACCAGCAACGTCGACATGAAGACCGGGGCGCCCGCCTTCGGGACGCCCGAGTATGCCCTGGCCTGTCAGGCCACCGGGCAGCTGACGAGGCGCTACAGGGTGCCCTACCGCTCGAGCAACACCAACGCCTCGAACGCGATCGACGCGCAGGCCGCCTGGGAGAGCATGATGTCCCTGTGGGGGGCCATCATGGGCCACGCCAACTTCCTCTTCCACGGCGCGGGCTGGCTCGAGGGCGGCCTCGTCGGCAGCTTCGAGAAGCTCGTCATCGATGCCGAGATGCTGCAGATGATGGCCGTCTACCTCGAAGGCATCAGGGTCGACGACGACGCCCTGGGCTTTGCCGCCATCGAGGAGGTCCTGCCCGGCGGCCACTACTTCGGCGCGCGCCACACCCTGGAGCGCTACGAGACCGCCTTCCATGCGCCGTTCGTCTCCGACTGGCGCAACTTCGAGAACTGGAGCGACGCCGGTTCGGTGGAGACCGCCCAACGCGCCAACGGCGTCTGGAAGCGCATGCTGAGGGACTACCAGCCCCCCGCCATCGACGACGGCGTCGCCGACGGCCTGAGGGAGTACGTCGCGTGGCGCAAGGAGGAGATCCACGCCAGCGCGTGACGGAGCGCTCAGGTATCCCAGAAACGGACCGGCCTGCCGCGGGGCGCCGCGGCGAGCTCGCCGTCGCGCATGGCGATGTGTCCGCGGATCACGGTCGCCATGGGCCAGCCGGTCACATCCATGCCGTCGTAGGCCGTCCAGCCGCACTTGGCGTGCTGCTGCGCGTTGCTGATCGTCCTGCGTGCGGCGAGGTCGACGAGGGTGAAATCGGCGTCGTAGCCGACCGCGAGGCGGCCCTTGCCGCGGATGCTGTAGATCCTCTGGGGACCGTGGCACAGGAGGTCGACGAGGCGCAGGAGGGTCAGGCGGCCCTCGGCGACGTGGTTGAGCATGATCGGCAGCAGGGTCTCGACGCCCGGCATGCCGCCGGGAGACGAGGGATAGGGCTGCCGCTTCTCCTCGAGGGTGTGGGGCGCGTGATCCGATCCCACCACGTCGACGATCCCCTGCTCGATTCCGCGCCAAAGCCCGGCGCGGTGGCGTTCCTCGCGGATCGGCGGGTTGACCTGGGCGAGGCCGCCGAGACGCTCGTAGCAGTCCGGCGCCGCCAGCGTGAGGTGCTGGGGCAGCAGTTCGACGGTCGCGATGTCCTTGGCCGTCGCCAGGAAGTCGATCTCCTCGGCGCTCGTGATGTGGAGCACGTGGATCGGCCGCCCGGCATCGCGCGCCAGGGCGACGATCCGGCGGGTCGCCCGCAGCGCCGTCTCGACGTCGCGCCAGTGCGGATGGGCTCTCCAGTGACCCTCCTCGAGGGCGAGCGGCTGCCGCTCGGCGAGGCGGAACTCGTCCTCGGCGTGGATGGCGACCCGCCGCCTGCCCGAGCGCAGGACCCTTGCCAGGGCCTCGTCGTCGGCGACGAGCAGGCTTCCCGTCGAGCTCCCCATGAAGATCTTCACGCCGCAGCAGCCCGGCCGCGCCTCGAGGTCCGCGAGGTCGCGGTGATTGCTGTCGTTCGCGCCGGCGAAGAACGCGTGGTCGCACCACATGCCCCGCGCCCGCTCGAGCTTGTCCTCGAGCGCCGCGGCGTCGGTGGTCGAGGGGTCGGTGTTGGGCATCTCGAAGACGGCCGTCACGCCCCCGGCCACGGCCGCCCTCGAGCCGTGGGCGAGGTCCTCCTTGTGCTCGTGTCCCGGTTCGCGGAAGTGCACCTGGGTATCGATGATTCCCGGCAGCACCACGAGGCCCCTGGCGTCGATCACTTCGCCGGCGTTCGCGCCGTCGATCGCGCCGATGGCCGCGATCCGTCCCCCGCTGGCCGCCACGTCAGCGTGCGCCCGGCCCGAGGGTGTGACCACCTCCCCGCCGGCAATGACAAGGTCGTATCGTTCGCTCATGCCTTCACTCCTTTCTGCGGGGTCTCGAGCCCGGCGTTGTCGCTGATGACCGAATCGACTCCGGCCTCCCACAGCGCCTCGGCCGCCGCCTGGCTGTTGACCGTGTAGACGACCACCTTGCGCCCGGCGCGGTGGACCCGCGCGATGAGCTCCGGCGTCGCCAGCGGGGCGTCGACGTGGATGCTGGCGCACCCCAGGACGGCGGCGTGCCACGACCACAGGCGCGGCATCCTGCCGCCCGTCACCATGGCAAGCGGCCAGCGATAGCCCGCCAGGCGGGCATGATAGAGCGCGGCGACGCTGAAGCTCGACAGCAGCGGCAACGGCCGGCCGGCGGGCCACCTCGTGCGCAGGATCGCCGTGACGGCGCGGACCAGGGTGGCGTTCGCCCCGCGCTCGGCCTTGATCTCCACGTTGGGAACAAGCCCCAGGACGATGCAGGCGTCGACAGCCTGGACGAGGGTGGGCACGCGCTCCGAGGACCAGAAGGGATCGAGCCAGCTCCCCGCATCGATGGCGGCGAGTTCGCCGCTGCGGACGTCGTCGATCAGCCGGTCGACACCCGTGGTCCGCGCAAGGCTGCGGTCGTGGAGGAGCACCGGGACATCGTCGCGCGCCAGGCGGACGTCGAACTCCACCCAGGTCAGCCCCTGCCCGGCGGCATGAGCCAGGCTGCCGAGCGTGTTTTCGGGAGCGTCAGCCGCGGCGCCCCGGTGACCGATGAGAGGCGGAAGCGCGACCACCGGATCAGCCGATCAGGGCGTCCTGGCCGCGCTTGACGAGGCTCCTGGCTATGATCATGCGCTGGATCTCGCTGGTGCCCTCCCAGATCCTCTCGACGCGCAGCTCGCGGAAGAAGCGCTCGGCGGCGTACTCGCGCATGTAGCCCCGGCCGCCGAAGATCTGGACCACACGGTCGGCGACACGGTTCGCCATTTCGGAGCAGTAGAGCTTGGCCATGGAAGCGAGCGCGTGCTGCACCTTGACATCCTCCCCGGCATCGATCGCTCCCGCCAGGCGATGGACCATCAGCCGGCCCGCCCACAGCTCCACGAGGCTGTCGGCGAGCATGAACGAGATCGCCTGGTTCTCGATGATCGCCCGGCCGAACTGCCGGCGTTCCCCGGCGAAGGCCAGGCCCTCGTCGATCAGCCGGCCCGCGGCGCCGCAGCAGCGCGCGGCGATGCCCAGGCGCTCCTGGCGGAACCACTCGTAGGTCCATTCCTTGCCGTCGCCTCCGGCGTCGATGAGGGCACCACCCGGCACCGTCACCGATTCGAAGCGGACGATCGGATGGTGCGAAGGGTAGGTGTGACTGTAGGCGGGCGTGCGCTCGACCGTGACGCCGGCGGCGTCGCGGTCGACGTAGAACAGTCCGTGGCGGCCATCCTCGAGCTTGGCCTGGAAGATGACGATGTCGGCCCGGTTGAAGCCGGTGACGTGCCACTTGCGGCCGTTCAGCAGGTAGCCGTTGCCGCTTCGCGCCGCCGTCGCCTCGATGGCGTCGACATCGCTGCCGGCGCCCTCTTCGGTGATCGCGTAGCACTCGCTCCTCGTCCCCTCGAGGAGACCTGCGACGTAGGTCTCCCTCTGCCAGGGCGTGGCCGCCCGCACGAGGAACGGCGAGACATCGTGATAGAAGAACCCGAGACCGTTGGTCGCCCGCCCGACCTCCTCCTGGACAGCCACCAGTTCCGGTGCGCTGAGTCCGGCGCCTCCGTCCTCCTTCGGGATGCTGGGCAGCCACAGCCCCATGTCGCGGGCCGCCCGGCGATGGCGCTCCTGGACGTCGCGGGGGATCTCGCCGCCGTTCTCCTCGGCCTGCCGCTCCAGGGGAATGCGCTCGGAATCGATGAAGGGACGCAGCCTGGCGCGCCATGCCAGCGCCCCCGCGGTCTCGCTCACCCCGGTGAGCGGCTCCCGGCCCCGCTTGCGCAGGCCGTCGGCGACGATCATGCGCTGGATCTCGCTGGTCCCCTCCCAGATGCGGTCGACCCTGAGCTCGCGGAAGAAGCGCTCGGCGACGTTCTCGCGCATGTAGCCCCGGCCGCCGAAGACCTGTACCGCGCGGTCGGCCGTGCGGTGCGCGAACTCCGAGCAGAAGAGCTTGGCCATGGCGCACCTGGCATGGAGGACCTTGATGTCCTCTCCCCGGTCCATGGCGCCGGCGACCTCGTAGGTCATCAGCCTGCCGGCCCACAGCTCGGTGAGACTGTCGGCCAGCGGGAACTGGATGGCCTGGTTGTCCCAGATCGGCCGGCCGAACTGCTGCCGGGAGCGGGCGAAGGCCGTGGCCTCTTCGATGAGCCGGCTCGCGGCGCCGCAGCACCGCGCGGCGATCTTCATGCGCTCCTGGCGGAACCAGTCATAGGTCCAGCCCAGCCCGTCGCCGTCCTGGTCGATGAGGTCGTCGGCCGTCACGTGGACGTCGCGGAACTCCATCAGCAGGTGATGGCCCCGGAAGCGGTGCATGTAGCCGGGCGTCCTCAGGGTCGTGACTCCGGGCGCTTGCCTGTCCACCCAGAAGAGCGCGTGGCGGCCGTCCTCGAGGCGCGCCTGGAAGATGATCCAGTCCGAGAGGTTGGCGCCGGTGACGTGCATCTTGACGCCGTCGAGCACGTAGCCGTTGCCCTCGCGCCGCGCGGTGGCCTCGATGGCGGAGACGTCGCTCCCGGTCCCAGGCTCGGTGATGGCGTAGGCGACCCGTCGCCGGCCGTCGATGAGCGGCCGGATGAAGGTCCTCATCTGGTGATCGTTGGCCGTGTGCCAGAGGAACGGCGAGAGATCGTGGTAGCAGCCCCAGAGGCCGTTGGTGGCCCGGCCGAGCGCCTCCTGGATCACCGCGATCTCGAACTTCGTGAGATGGCGGCCGCCCGCCGCATCGGGAAGGGAGGGATAGAGCAGACCCATCTCCTCCGTCGCGCGGTAGATCGCCTCGTGGGCCTCGGCGGCGATGAACCCGTCGTTCATCTCGGCCTCGACCTCGCGGGGCACGAGGTGCGTATCGACAAAGGAGCGCATCGTCTGCTGCCACCGGCGCGCCCCGGGCGGCATGGGAAAGGCCATGTCGACTCCCCTACCGAAATTCGCAGGCGCCGCTACAGTGCGGCGGTCGGCCATTCTGGCGCAAGACCCTTACCGAGGATACGGTCCATGTCCCCTCACCGCCTTCATCGCATGCTGTGCCCCGCCTCGATCGCCGTGGTCGGCGCCTCGGCCACGCAGGGAAGCGCCGGCCACGGCATGCTCGCCGGGCTCGTCAACGCGGGTTTCTCCGGCTCTCTCTACCCGGTCAACCCGCGCTACGGAACGCTCCGGGGCCTGGCCTGCCACGCTTCGCTGAAGGACCTTCCGGAGCCGGTGGACCTTGCGGTGCTCGGCGTCAACAGCAGCCGCCTCGAGCAGCAGCTGCGCGACGCCATCGACTGCGGCGCCGGCGGCGCGGTGATCTTCGATACCTGCTACCTCGACGGCGAGGACGGCCGGGACCTCCTGGAGCGCCTCAAGGCCATGGCCCGCGAGGCGGACTTCCCCGTCTGCGGCGGCAACGGCATGGGCTACATCCATTCTGCGGCGCGGATTCCCGTTACCATCTTCGATGCCTCGCAGAAGCTGCGCGCCGGCGGCAACGTCTGCTTCATCACCCATTCGGGAACCGTGTTCAGCGAGATCGGCAACAACGACTTCCGCTACGCCTGCAATCTCATCGTCTCCTGCGGTCAGGAGATCAACGGCACCATGGCCGACTACATGGACTATGCGCTCGGCCTTCCGTCCACGAAGGTGATCGCCCTGTTCATCGAGGAGGCCCGCGATCCTGAAGGCTTTGCCGCCGCCCTGGCGCGCGCCGGGGCGAAGGGTGTTCCGGTGGTGGCGATGAAGGTCGGCAGGACGCGGCTGGCGGCCGGGTTCGCGAGGATCCACTCGGATGCCGACACCGGCAACGACGCCGCCTACCAGGCGGTCTTCGAGCGGTACGGCGTCATGCGCGCCGGCAGCCTCGACGAGATGGCCAACCTCATCGCCCTGCTCGCCCACGAGCGCCCGCCCGCCGGCGGCGGTCTCGGCGTGGTGCTCGATTCGGGCGGCGAGCGCGAGATGTTCACCGACCTTGCCGACGAGTGCGCAATTGCGCTCGCCACGATCGGCGCCCGCACCCGGGCGCGGATCCGGCCCCATCTCCACCATGCCCTCGAACCGTTCAATCCCCTCGACGCATGGGGCACGGCCGCCAACTACGAGGACGACTTCGAGGCGTACTTCGTCGCCATGGCGGAGGACCCCGGCGTCGCCCTGGTGAGCTTCTGCGGCGATTTCCAGTGGAACCCGACGGTCGAACGCGGCTACGCCAAGGCCCTGGTGGCGGCGCGCCGGCGCACCTCCAAGCCCGTCGCCGCCATCATCAACTCGCCGATGTCGGGCCTCATGACGGCCGGCCGGGAGATGAGCGCCCACGGCATCGTCGTCCTCAACGGCACGAGGCAGGCGCTCGCGGCCATCGGCCATGCGCTCTCGTGGCGGGACAGGACGCCCGGCCGGGCGCGGCCCGGGCGTCCCGCGGACCTGCCCCGGCCGGGCGACGCCTCGAGCCTGCTCGCCGCGCTCGGTCTTGCCCGGACCTCCCGCGAGTGCCGCGACACCGTGATGCCGACCCTGCTGCTTGCCAGGGACCCGCAGTTCGGGCCCCTCGTCGGCCTGCGGCGCGGCGGCTCTGCGACGGAGGCGTGGAGCCTGCCGGGACTCGACGAGGACGCGGCGCTGGCGCTCGTCCACCGCCTCTACCGCGACGCCCCGCCGGGGCCTCCGGGCTATCCCGAGCGCCTGGCGCGGCTTCTCGCCGCGGCCTCGAACTTCGCTCCGGAAACGGACTCCCTGGCGCTCGGCCCGCTGCTTCCGGAAAGAGACGGGATCGCCTGCGGCTCCTCCGGGAACGGGACGTGACGGAACCCCGGCAGCGCGTGCTCGCCGGCCTTGCCGCCTCGAACCGCTACCGTCATCTCGCACCGGCCGTCCTGGCGCGGACCGCCGACTGGGCCCTCGAGCGCCACGGGCGGCCGAACGACGCCCTCAAGGCGGCGAAGCGCAAGCTCCACCAGGTGTTCGGAGCCTATGCCGGCCGGCTCGGGGCCCTCGACGGCCTTCTCGACGATCTCGAGGCAGGCGGCGACAGGAGCGCCCTTTGCCGGGCGGTGCTGGGTCTCCACCGCTCCACGGCCGAGCGCCTCGAATTCATGGGGGAGTTCTATAGAAACCTCTGGAACACCATCGGAATACCAGGGAGCATCCTCGATCTCGCCGCCGGGCTGAACGCCTTTTCCCTCCCCTTCTCGGGGCTCGAGCGCTCCGTCGCCTACACCGCCGTCGAGATCGACCGGCGCATGGTGGCGGCCACGGAACGGTTCCTGGCGGTCAGCGGCTGGCGGGGCCGCGCCCTGTGGGCCGACATCCGCGACGCCCTCCCGCTGGACGGGGTGGACGCCGTCTTCCTCTTCAAGACCCTGCCCTGTCTCGACCGCCAGGAGGCGGGCGCGGCGGCCACCCTCGTGCGCCGCCTTTCGGCCGTTCCCGTCATCGTCGCGAGCTATCCCGTGCGCTCGCTCGGCGGGCACGACAGGAACATGCCCGCGGCCTACCGGACCCATGCACAGACCATGGCGGACGTCTCGGGGCGCGCTCTCGAGTACTGCGGTCCACCCGGGGAGATCGTCGCCGTCCTCTCGCGGCGGCCGCGCACTTGAGGGACGGCGCTTTGCCGGGGCATACTTCATGCCGTCTCCAGCGAAGGAGTCCCATGCCGTGAAACGATCGATCCTTGCAGCAGCACTCCTGGTCCCCACCCTGGCCTTCGGTGATCTTGCGGGCGAGCCGATGGTCATGGACGGCGATACCCTGGCCTTCGACGACGCGAGGATCGACCTCTACGGCGTCCATGCCCCGACGATCACCCAGAGCTGCGGCGGCGACGGCGAGGTCTGGTCCTGCGGCTGGGAGGCAGCCCTCTTCCTCGAGGAGCAGATCGAGGGGCGGCATGTCGTCTGCGTCGAGACCGCCGATACCACCGAACCGATGGCACGCTGCACGGCCGACGGCGTCGACCTCGGCGGGCTCATGATCGACGCCGGCCTTGCGGTGCGCGACGAGACCCTGGGCGGCGACTACGCGGAACGCGAGATGGCGGCGGCCGAGGCGGGCCGGGGGATCTGGTCCGGGCCGTTCGTCGACCCGGTGGTGTGGGCCGACCGGGGCGGCTGCTCCTGCGCCGCGCGCAAGAAGTCGATCGCGGAAACCGCCGAGCGGCTCAGGGAAGAAAGCGAGGCCGCCGTGCAGTGACGCCTCCCGGACGCCGCCATGACCGGTCGCGGGTCCTGTGTCTCCTGCTGCTTGCGGCCGCGACCGTGACGGCGCCCGCAGCAGCTGCCGAGCGCCGCGTTCCCGCGCAGTGGGAGCCCCAGGAAGCGATCTGGATGCAGTGGCCGGGACCGTGGGAGAGATCCTACGAGACATCGTTCGCCCGCATGGCCAACGTCATCGTGCGCTACGAGAAGCTCCACATCCTCCACGCGACGGAGCGGATTCTCGAGAGCGCCAGGGAGGCCATCGCCCGCGAGGGCGGCGATCCCGACCATGCCGGCATCCACTGGCACGCGGTTCCCAACGACAGCGCCTGGATGCGCGACAACGGTCCGGTCTGGATCGTCGAAGACGGCGTGACGCGCCTCCAGGACTGGCGGTTCGACGCCTGGGGCGGCGCCTTCGGAGCGGACATCCCCTACTTCCACGACGACCGGGTGCCGCTCGAGGTCGCCCGGATCGCCGGCGTTCAGGCCGAGACCGTCGACATCGTCCACGAACGCGGCAACCTCGAGTTCAACGGTGCCGGCACCCTCATCCTCAACTGGAGCGTGATCGGCGACCCGCGGCGCAACGGGGACTACTCCCGCGGCGAGGCCGAAGCCGACCTCTTGAAGCACTTCGGGCTGAGCCGGGTCGTCTTCGTCGAGGGTGTCCCGCAAGGCGACCTCACCAACGGCCATATCGACGGCTTCGCGCGATTCATCGATCCGCAGACGGTCGTCGTCGCCCGCTGCTCGGGCGACGCGCAGTGCGCCGGCTCCACGACGGGCGAGGTTTACGACCGCGCGGCGCAGACCATCGCCGCCGCCGGATTGACGGTCATCCGCGATCCGGTCTCGACGACGGTCGAGCATGCCGGCGTCCGCTTCGACGCCAACTACATGAACTGGCTCGTCGGCAACGGCTTCGTGATCGTCAACGGTTTCGGCGACGCGCACGCCGACGACGACGCGCGCCGCAGGATCGAGAGCTACTTCCCCGGCCGCGACGTCCATGTCATCGAGATGCTGGACTCATGGGCCGCCGGCGGCGGCGTCCACTGCCACACCAACGATCAGCCCGCCGGACCCGCGTGAGCGGCCTCCGGGACGACGACCGCTTCGCCCGATGGTCTGACGACGGGATCGATTCCCTGACCGGTATCTTCTGATCCGGCCCGGCCTCTCCAAACCCACCGGCAAGGGATGCCGCAAGAACGGCAATCTGCACGAGGCCGCGGGTTTCACGGCATGCTTCATCCTCGTGCCGGACGACGGGACGCCTCGACCGGTCAGGCCCGTTGTGCCGCTATCAGCGCGGACGCGGCGAGCTTCAGGAAGTTGTCGATGACAGCGCCGCCGTCATGCTCGTCATCGTAGGCATCGATCCATTCGGGGTGCGACGCGTCGTAGGTGCACGCCCATGTCGCCTTGCGGGACTCGGGATGAAACTGCGTGCTGTACCAGTGGCCCCCGTGATCGATGGCAAGACCGTCGCTTTCATCGTCGACAGCCAGCACGCACCCGCGCTGCGCCGGCGACGGTTCGACGTCGAGATAGTTGGCAAAGTGAAATCGCGCCGTCGGTCCAAGGCCTTCGAACAGCGCATGCGATCTGCCGCGCTCCGTGAGGCATACGCCGCTGGTACCGGCCAGCGTGCCCGACCGGCGGCCGATGAGCCGGCCGTCGCCGAAGCGCGTGGAGAGGAGCTGGTGGCCGCCGCAGACCGCGAGCAGGGGCCGGGCTGTCTCGCGGTAGGCGGCGAGCCAGTCCCTCAACCTGCCGAGCCATTCGCGCTCCTCGTCGATGACATGCATCGTTCCACCGAGAATGGCGCAGTCCACCAGGCCGGCCCCGGGAAGCGCATCCCCGCGGCAGATGTCGACGGCCGTCATCGAGAAGCCCGACCGTTCGGCGGCGCTGCCGTGCCATGTCACGATCCAGTCCTTCTCGAGGCCCGAGGAACAGATGCTGCGGTAGTTCTCAGGGTCGAACTGATCCCGCTCGCCGAACATCGAAATGAACAACAGGTTCCACGCCATCGACCCGTCTCCGCCAGCGCGCGCTCTCGGCAACGGACTTTACAGCGATTGCGTCCGCTGCTTAACCTCCGCGCCTTGCGGACGAGGGGTGGCGAGGCCAGATGAACGCGAACCTCGATACGGCCGTCGACATTCTTTGCCGCCTGGTCGCGTGCCCGAGCGTTTCGGGAAGGCCCAACCACGACATCGTCGGCGTCGTCAGCGACGTTCTGGAGGCGCGGGGAATCCCATGTTCGCTGAGTTCCGACGTGTCGGGAGAGCGGGCCAACGTCTTCGCCACCATAGGGCCGGCCAGGGACGGCGGCGTCGTGCTGTGCGGCCACATGGATGTGGTTCCCGTCGATGGCCAGCAGTGGAAGACCGATCCTTTCCGCGTAACCCGGATCGGCGATCGCCTTCATGGCCGCGGCACGGTCGACATGAAGGGCTTCCTTGCCTGCGTCCTGGCATCGGTCCCGGCCTGGCAGGCGATGGGCCTGGTGCGGCCCATCCACATCGCCTTCACCTATGACGAGGAGATCGGCGGGTTCGGCATGCCCGTGCTGTTGCGGGACATGGCGAAAAGGGATTTCCTCCCCGGCATCGTCATCGTCGGCGAGCCGACCGGCATGAAGATCGTCTCGGGCCACAAGGGGGCCATCGAGCTCCATACCGTCGTCACGGGCCTCGAGGCCCATTCGTGCAACCCCTTCAACGGCGTCAGCGCGATCGCCTATGCCATGCGCCTTGTCAACCGCATCGAGGAACACGCCCGCAAGTGCGCCGCCGGTCCTGTCCCGGAATCGCGTTACGATCCTCCGTTTCGAACACTCAATGTCGGCAGGATCAACGGCGGAACGGCCCGCAACATCACGTCGGGATGGTGCGAGTTCGACTGGGAAATCCGCATGCTTCCCGGAGATGACGGGATGGACTTCGTCGATGACATCCGCCGCTACTGTGAACGGAAACTTGTTCCGGACATGCGCGTGCGCTGCCCCGAGGCCGATATCGTGACCACCATCGAGGCCCGTGTTCCGGGTCTCGACGACCGCCACGCCGGCGACGCGATCGACTTCGTCCGGGGCCTGACCGGCCTCAATCGCACGGAGGTCGTCTCCTTCGGAACGGACGCCGGCTACTTCAGCGAAGAGGCGTACTCCACCATCGTCTTCGGGCCCGGCAGCATCGAGCGCGCCCACAAGCCGGACGAATACATCGAGCTGGGCGAGCTGGCCGAAGGGCTCGAGTTTCTCGGCAAGGTGGGACAACGGCTGGCGTCTTCCTTGTGACGGTGACAGCCTCGTGCGACAGTACCGCACGCTTCAAGCGACTCAACGGAGGACACAGGTCATGAAGTTCATGAAGTTGTGGTGGGCGGCGATCGTCGCGAGCCTTGTGCTGATGCCCTGGTCGGCAGAGGTCCGGGCGGACGGGCACACGCTCCTCGAAAAGGCCATGGCCGGCGAAGCCGTGCGCATCGGCTTCGCCAACGAGGTCCCCTGGGCCTATCCCGGCGAGGACAACGAGCCTCTGGGATTTGTCAACGCGATCGCCACCGGCATCCTGACCGAGATGGGAATCACCAATGTCGAACCGGTGGTGACGGACTGGGGCGGCCTGATTCCCGGGCTCAACGCCAATCGTTTCGACATCATCACCGGCGGCATGTACATCCTCGCCAGCCGCTGCGAGAACGTGACGTTTTCCGAGCCGATCGGCGTGTTCGGCGATGCCTTCATCGTCCCGGCAGGCAACCCGAAGGGAATCCAGACCTATCACGACATCCGCGATATGGGAGCGGTGATCGTCACCGGAGCGGGCTACAACATCGTCGAAGTCGCCAAGAAGGAGGGAATCGAGGACTCCAACATCATGCAGGTGCCCGGGCCCACGGAGATCCTCGCTGCCGTCCGCGCCGGCCGGGCCGACGCCGGCGGCGTGACGTTCTTCACGGCGCGTGTGCTCGCCGCAGAGAGCGATGGCGAGATCGACATCACCGATCCCTCCCTCCTTCCGGAATGGACCTTCAACTGGGTCGGAATAGCGTTCCGCCACGAGGACGCCGACTTCGTCGCCGCATTCAACGATGCGCTGGCGTCCTGGGTCGGTTCGGACGCGATGATGGCCTCCGTGGCCGAGTACGGCTACACGGACTCCCAGCTGCCCGGCGACGGCAGAACGGAGTATGCCTGCGCCAACCGCTGACGGTCCGGTTGCGGCGTGATTGATTCAGGGTCTCCCGGCCGGGAGACCCTGAATTCCGAAGCCGGCGCGCACTCCTGATGGAGCGCTACCTCGATTTTCTCGCGGAGTACGGTCCGCGCTTCGTCGACGGGACCATCGTCACCGTCCAGCAGACCGTGCTCGCCGCCTTGCTGGCGGTCGCCATCGCCCTCGTGATGGGACTGATGAAGCTGTCGAGGCTGGTCCTCGTGCGCTCCGTTGCCACCACCTACATCGAGATCTTCCGGGGAACCTCCCTTCTCATCCAGCTGTTCTGGATCTTCTTCGTGCTGCCGCTGTTCGGCATCACCCTGGAGAAGTTCACCGCGGGCTTCATTGCCGTGGGCATGAATCTCGGCGCCTATGGAGCCGAGGTGGTCCGCGGCGCCATCATTTCGGTTCCGCGCGGTCAGTACGAAGTCGCCATCGCGCTCAATCTCTCCCCCTACAAGCGCATGACGAGGATCATCCTGCCGCAGGCGCTGCTCGCCATGCTGCCGCCCTGGGGCAACCTGTTCATCGAGCTTCTCAAGGGAACGGCGCTGGTGGCGCTCATCTCCGTGACCGACCTCATGTTCGAGGCGCGCCAGATCAACGGCTCGACGTTCCTTTCCGCCGAGGCGTTCGGCACGGCCCTCATCATCTACTACCTCCTGGCGCGGCTGCTGGTATCGCCGTCGATGCTGGCCCTGGAGAGGTTCATGGCGCGCAAGATGGGCCGGAGTCCGGGAGGATAGGCCATGTTCGACTGGAAATGGGACTTCACCTTCGAGATCCTGCCGCGTCTCCTTCTGGCCACCGGCAACACCCTGCTCGCCGCCGGGATCGGCTACGCCATCGCCCTCGTGGTCGGACTCGCCTTTGCGTTGGGACAGCGCACGTCCATCACCCTTCTCACGGTCGCCGTACGCGAATGCGTCGAGTTCATCCGCTCCACGCCGCTGGTCCTGCAGATCTTCTTCGTCTTCTACGTCGGACCGCAGGTGGGCGTGACGCTCTCTCCCTGGACCGCCGGCATGATCGCCATCGGCCTGCACTACGCCTCGTACCTGTCCGAAGTCTACCGGGCGGGTCTCGACAGCGTTCCGAAGGGACAATGGGAAGCCTGCAAGGTTCTCAACCTGTCGACACGGAGGAGCTACTTCAGGATCATCATTCCCCAGGCGCTGCCGCCCGCGATCCCGGGCATGGGGAACTATCTTGTCGGCATCTTCAAGGATACGCCGATGCTCTCGGTGATCGGGGTCGCCGAGCTCCTTCACACCGCCAATGCCGTCGGTTCCGAAACCTACCGCTTTCTCGAACCCTATACCCTGGTCGGCATCATCTTCCTCGCCATTTCCCTGCCGGCGGCATTCGGTCTAAGAAGGTTCGAAACATGGACACGGCGCACGCTCGGCGTCGACTGACGGGCCACCGGGACGAGACGGAGTCATGGACAGCAACAGCCATCCTCTCCGGCTGAAGGACACCGATCCACCCGCGGTGCGGTTCTCCCGGGTGTCCAAGCGTTACGGCGACCTCACCGTGCTCAACTCCCTTGATCTCGACATCGCGGCCAACGAGATCGTCTCGATCATCGGACCGTCCGGCTCGGGCAAGACCACCGTCCTGCGCGTCCTGATGACTCTCGAACCCATCGACGACGGCGTCATCTATCTCTACGGGCAGCCGCTCACCCACATGGAAAAGGGAGGGACCCTCGCCGCCGCCAGCGGCGCCCATCTCAGGAAGATGCGATCGGACATCGGCATGGTGTTCCAGCACTTCAATCTCTTTCCTCACATGACCGTGCTCGAGAACTGCATGGAAGCCCCCGTACAGTCGCTGGGTCTCGGCAAGGACGAGGCGCGGGAGCGCTCCATGGAGCTCCTGACCATGGTGGGCATCGCCGACAAGGCGGGCCAGCATCCGTCGCGCCTCTCGGGCGGCCAGCAGCAACGCGTCGCCATCGCCCGGGCGCTTGCCATGCGGCCGAAGGTCATGCTCTTCGACGAAGTCACCTCGGCGCTTGACCCGGAGGTGATCGGCGAGGTTCTCAACGTCATTCGCAAGCTCGCCAGGGAACATGAGCTGACCATGATCATCGTGACGCACCAGATGGGATTTGCCCGCGAGATCTCGGATCGCGTCTGCTTCTTCTACGAAGGCAGGATTGCCGAACAGGGACCGCCGGACCAGCTGATCGGCAATCCGCAGAACGAGCGCACGAGGATGTTCCTCAGCGCCGTGCTCGACGCGGATTGAGAAACGCATGCCCGACTTGTCCTTGACGACCCCGCAGCAGCGCGGCTCCTACAGGGACGACGGAGTCGTCTGTCTTCGCGAGGCTTTCGACCCTTGCTGGCTGGACGTTGCCGGCGACGCCATCGACCAGGGCATGGCGAACCCCGGGCCGATGTTCGTCGACTACTCGGCGGATACGAACCCCGGCACGTACTGCACGGACTTCTGGGTCTGGCAGCAGGTACCGGCGATGCGCGATTTCATCTTCGAATCGCCCGCCGCCCGGATCGCCGGCGAACTCATGGACGTTCCTTGCGTGATGCTCGTGACCGACAACTGGCTCGTGCGCAGGGCCGGCGCCGTCAACCGGGCGCCCTGGCATCACGATGCGCCGTACTTCGATCTTGACGGCACATGGTGCGTGCTGTGGATGGCTCTCGAGCCGGTCGCCCGGGGCGAAGGCGTCACGGTTCTCAAGGGATCCCATAGGTGGAACAGGCACTTCATGCCGGAGAGTTTCGCGGGCACCGGACCGAAAGCCGAGCCTCGCGGCATCTACGAGAGGACTCCCGATTTTTCCCGGCGGAGCGAGTACGGCGACCGGGTCGACTATGCGCTTGAGCCCGGGGACTGCCTCGTCTTCGATTCGCACACGGTCCACGGCGCACCGGACGCCACGCCACCGCAGCGCACCATCAGGCGGCTCACCATGCGCTTCGCCGACGGTGACGCCACCTATCGCCGGCGGGGGCCATGGACCCGCGACATGACGGATTTCCTGGAAGCGCAGTGGGGACTCGTCGAGGGCGGGCCCTACCGCTGCGGCCTCCTGCCGATCCTGTGGGAACGGCACCATGGCTGACGCGGCGCGGCGCTACAGACGGGACGGCTACGCCTTTCCCCTGGATGCAGTCGGCAGGGCGAGGGCCGGCGAGGCGGCCGTGCGCATCGCGAGGCTCCTGGAGGAACCACCGGCGGGTCTGCAGCATCCCTGGCGCATCAAGATGCACCTGCTCTGCGACTGGATCTTCGATCTTGCGACGGATGACGCCGTGCTCGACGGCGTCGAATCGGTCATCGGAGCGGACATCCTCCTCCAGGCGGCCGATCTCTTCTGCAAACCGCCCGGGGAACGCCAGCACATCAACTGGCACCAGGACGCCAACTACTGGAATCTCGAGCCCTTCGAGATCTGCACGGCATGGATCGCGCTGACCGACGCCCGTCCGGAGAACGGATGCATGCGGTTCATGGCGGGCACCCACACGCGCGACAAGCTCCGCCACCGGGAAACGCTTTCTCCTCGAAGCGCCCTCACCCGCGGTCAGGAAATCGTCCTCGACATGGATGAATCGCGCGCTGTCCCGGTCATCCTCGACGCTGGAGAGATGTCGCTCCACCACTGTCTTGTCGCCCATGCGTCCGGCGTCAACCGCACCGCGTCGCCGCGCATCGCCCTTGCGGTCCGCTACCTGCCCGCCCACGTGCGCCAGACCGCCGGACCGGCGCTGTCCGCGATCCCGGTGCGCGGCAAGGACACCTGCCGGCACTTCACCCGCGATACGCCGCCGGACGGCAGCTTCACGGCGCGTTCGATCGCCGCGCATGCAAGAGCCATGGCGCCCCACGCGGCGTCGGGATACGCCACGGCCTGATGACAGCGGCCGCCTTCGAAGAATCGGAGTACGCGCGTCGCCGCGCCAGGGTCCGTCACCGCATGGACGAGGCCGGATTCGATCTTCTGATCTGCCAGGATCCGGCGAACATGCACTGGCTGACCGGCTTTGACGGCTGGTCGTTCTATACGCCGCAGGCTGTGCTGTTTCATCGCGATGACCGGTTCCCGGTGTGGTTCGGCCGCGCCCAGGACGCCCTGTCCGCCGCCATGACGACGGATCTTCCCGGCGACAACATCGTGGCGTTTTCCGAACCCCTGGTTCACCACCCGGATCACCATCCCTTCGACGAACTGTGCGAACTGATCAGGCAGCGCGGCTGGAGCTCCGCGCGCATCGGCGTCGAGCTCGATGCCCACTACTACACGGCGAGGGCCCATCGGCATCTTGTCGACGGACTGGACGGCGCCCGGATCGCCGACAATCGCGAGCTGGTGAACTGGGCGCGGCTGGTCAAGTCGCCCGCGGAACTGTCGTACATGCGCCAGGCCGGCAGAATCGCGACAAGGGTCATGGAAAGGGCGCTCGAGCGCCTTCGTCCGGGCGTGCGGCAGAAGGACATCATCGCGGACGTCTATCACGCGCAGATCAGCGGTCTCGACGGGAAGCACGGTGACTACACCAGCCTCTGCCCGCTGATCCAGGTCGGGGAAGGTACGGCGACGCCGCACCTTACCTGGACATCCGATGCCCTGCCCGACGAGGGCCTTGTGGTCATGGAACTGGCCGCGGCCCGCCGCCATTACCATGCGCCTGTGACCCGCACGGCGCACATCGGTGCGGTGCCGCATGACGTCGCCAGCCTCGCGGCGGCGATCGTGGAGGGCGGCGACGCGGCGCTTGAGGCCGCCCGCCCCGGCGCGACATGTGCCGACGTGGAAGCCGTGTGGCAGGGCGTGCTCAAGCGTCACGGCTATCGCAAGGACAGTCGCGTGGGCTATTCCATCGGTCTGGGCTTTCCGCCCGACTGGGGGGAACGGACCGCCAGCCTGCGCCCCGGCGACAACACCGTCCTCGAGGCCGGCATGTGTTTCCACTTCCAGTCGGGCGTGTGGCTGGAGCGCCATGGTGCCGCGATCTCCGAATCCTTCGTCGTCACCACGGGCGGAGGCGAGCGCCTCTGCGATGTCGAACGCGCCATCCACGTCGTCACCTGACAGACCAGCGATCCACGGGAGTCCGGCATGACCGCTCACCAGCCCTTTCCACGCCAGGAACTCGACCAGCGTCTTGACAGGCTCCGCGACGCGATGTCGGCGCGTGATCTGGACGGCCTTCTCGTCTCCAGTCCGGAGAACATCTACTACCTCACCGGTCTCGATCACTGGGGATTCTTCGCGACGCACATCCTCGTCGTGCCGCGCGGCGGCGAACTGCGCCTCGTGGCCCGGGCCATGGAACGGATCACGGTCGCAAACCAGGTCGCCAACGCCACGTTCCACGGCCACGCCGACGGCGAGGAGGCGGCGGACCATGTGCTCGAGGCGATGACCCGGCTTGGAATTCGCGACGGCCGGGTCGCCCTCGAGGAACGGTCCCTGTTTCTCACCGCGCATACGGCAAGCCGCATCAAGGCTGGCGCTCCGGCGGCCGCATGGAGCGACGGCTCGGGCCTCGTCGATACCCTGCGAATGGTCAAGTCACCGCTCGAGATCTCCTACACGCGCCGCGCCGCCGAGGCGGCGGATGCCGGGACGCTGGCGGCCATCGACGCCATTGGCCATGGCGCCAGCGATCATGAAGTCGCCGGCGAATGCCAGCGCGCCCTGTGCCTGGCGGGTAGCGAGTATCCGGGTTTCGGACCGTTCATCCGGCCGACCTCCAGGCTCGGAGAGGAGCACACGACGTGGCGAGGCGAGACGTTTCGCAACGGTGACGCCGTGTTCCTGGAGATCGGCGCGGCCTTCCGCAAGTACCAGGCACCCATGGGCCGGCTGGTCTACGTGGGGAGTGCTCCGGCCGGCGTCGAACGCTCCGTCGGGATGGCCATCGACGCCATGGAGGCGATCGTCGCCGCGATCGTGCCGGGCGCCCGGGCCGGGGACGCCTATGCCGCCTGGCGGGATGTCGCACGGAGCCGGGGGCTCGAAGGCTACGAGCGTCATCACTGCGGCTACCTGACGGGGATCGGTTTCCCGCCGAGCTGGACCGGGGGCTCCATGGTCACGAGTCTGGCACCCGATTCCGGGCTGGAGATGAAGCAGGGCATGTCGTTTCACCTTCATTCCTGGTTCACCGACACGGACTGCGTCGACTACTTCATCTCCGAAACCGCCGTCCTGACGGAGAAGGGTTGCGAGATCCTCACCACGCGCTCGCCCCGGACCCTCATCGTGCGCGCCTGAGCATAGCGCCGCCAACGCGTTCGTCGTCGACGGGACGCCGGACCGCCGGTGGAACGCCTGCGATCAATCCCGTCTATCGTCCGGACGAAAGGCCATCGACCGATCACTTGTCCAATCTGGTTATGGTAACGGCAAAGGTCCAAGTTCTTTCAGAAAATCATTGTGTTTCGCCGTCGACCCCTGAATCTGCTTCTCGATCTCGTCCATCTCCACGCATCTGGCATGCCGCTCGATGCTCTCCGGGCGCCGCCGGCAGGTGTCGACAATCTTCTCGATGTGCTCATCCGACAGGAAGTTCTGTCGCTTGCCCTTCTCGAATGGCTGCGTTGCTTGAAGCCGTGGCCAGCAACGCGTTGAAGCGTCGGTCTCCGGTGGCGGCATCATGCTTGTCAAGGCCGGCCCGGCTTGAAGGCCTGGATGTCCTCGGGCTTGTAGTAGTCGACGTGGAAGCGCAGGACATTGCGATCCTCGATCGCGTGGGTGACGGTGTAGGCGTGAAGCTTTTCCTGAAAGGAGATCCTTGGTGGTCAGGAGGGAACCGGCGTCTCCCCCGATTTGCCTGTCCTCGAAGATCGGAGTGCCTGTGAAGCCGAAGAGCCGGGAGTTCGGGGAAGACTCCCTGATAGCCCTGTGCTTCTCCCCGAATTGCGATCGGTGGCACTCGTCGAAGATGAAGACCACCGGCTTGTCTCGAAGCGGCTCGAGACGCCGTTTGAACGTTGGTCGCCCTGAGCGACTATCCTGCGGATTGTACCTGTTGTCCTCTTCGAGGGCGAGCCCGAGCTTCTGGATGATCGTGACGCTCGGAATCGAACGCAAAGGCCACCCGCCGGACGTCCAAGCCGAGGGCCGTACTCGCGAAGGAGTTACATGTGTGCGAGGACGGCCCTGCGCACTTCCAGGGCCAGATCTGACAACTCGGGCTCGAACTCCTCGACAATCCGAAGCCGCCAACTCATGGCGGCAGGATGGTGTTGGCGGAACATGAGGTCAAGAACATGTCCATGGCTGAAGGGCGGAGTCGTGCAAGGGTTGTTGACCACGCAGTGCCTCCATCAGGATTTCAGGGTGCTGTGGGGCGGTCCGGGTCAATTGGCATAGCCCCGTGTCGTTGCGGACAGATGTGCGCCTGCTCAATCAGCCCGCCGGAGCGGCGCGAGCGGCCGCCGCGCGCGTCCTGAGGAGGTCGAGGAGGCCCCGGGCCGCCATGACCTCGCCTCCCGCCGGACGGCCCGGCCGGCTGCGCTGGTTCCAGCCCATCAGGTCGACATGGGCCCAGGGAACGGCGGCGTCGACGAACCTTTCGAGGAAGAGGGCCGCGGTGATGGCGCCGCCGGTGGCCTCCGTTCCGGTCGTCGAGAGGTCCGCCACATTGCTCTCGAGGTGCGAGCGGTATCCGGGCCACAGCGGCATCCGCCACACGGGATCCTCGACGCGCCGGCAGTGCTCCTCGATCTCGCCGGCGAGCGCATCGTCGTTGCAGAAGAGCGCCGGCAGCTCGGTGCCGAGGGCGACGCGCGCGGCGCCGGTGAGCGTCGCGAAGTCGACCAGCAGGTCGGGCTTCCCGGCGCAAGCCTCCGCAAGGGCGTCGCACAGGATCACCCTTCCCTCCGCATCGGTGTTGCCGATCTCGATGGCAAGCCCCTTTCTCGTGCGGAAGACGTCGAGCGGACGGTAGGCGTTGCCGGCTATGGCGTTGTCGACCGCCGGAACGAGAAGCCGCAGGGCAAGCGGCAACTCGAGGTCGAGGATCATGGAGGCCAGGGCGATCGCCGCCGCCGCGCCGCCCATGTCCTTCTTCATGAGCCTCATGCCGGACGACGGCTTGATGTCGAGGCCGCCGGAGTCGAAGCACACCCCCTTGCCGACGAGGGTCACCTTCCAGGCCGCCGGATCGCCCCAGGCGAGCTCGAGCAGGCGCGGTGCCCGGGTGCTTGCCCGGCCCACCGCATGGACAGACGGCCAGTTCCGCTCCAGGAGATCGTCGCCGGCGACTTCGCCGAACGCCGCGCCGTGGCGTCCGGCAAGATCGCGGATGCACGCCGCCAGCTCCGCCGGACCGAGATCCTCGGCGGGCGTGTTGACGAGGTCGCGGCCCAGGGTGACGCCGCGCGTCACGGCCTCCACCAGCCGGCGGTCCGCTTCCGGAGGGAAGACGAGCCGCGCCCGGCGCCTGCCCGTCGACCGGTAGCGATCGAAGGCGTAGCTGCCAAGCGCCCAGCCCAGCGCCAGTTCCGTGGCTCCCGGCGCCTCCTCGAGGCGGCAGGTCATGGAACCGGGCAGCGTGCCCGGCAGGCCGGCCAGCGTGAAGAGGCCGGCCGCTCCGTCGGTGACCACCAGAATGCGTTCGGGCGCGCCGTCGGCCCCCGGAATCACGAGGCTTGAGGGTTCGCCGTGCGCCTCGACCCAGCGCCTCTCGCGTCCGCCGGCGCTTTCGAGCCAGCGTGGCAGCGCGTCCCTCGTCACGATGACGATGCCGACGGCCCCGTCATCCCTGTCGGTGAAGCATTCCATGCCTGCCTATCCCGCATGCCCATCGGTCCCACTCTGGCACAGCCTGCGGCAATCCGCACCGGATCGGGTTATGGTCCGTCATGCAGAACCTCGATGAGCTCTCCTGTCTCGACGCGCTCCAGAAGAAAGTCCTCTGGCTGGCCAGCTGGACGATCCATCACGCCAACCACGTGCGCCCCTCCGCGGACGGCCTGAAGGTCGGCGGCCACCAGGCCTCCTGCGCCTCGATCGTGCAGATCATGAGCGCGCTCTACTTCCACATCCTCAGGCCCGAGGACCGGGTGGCGGTCAAGCCCCACGCCAGTCCGGTGTTTCACGCCATCCAGTACCTTCTCGGCCACCAGGACCTCGACCAGCTCGAGCGGTTCCGCGCCCTGGGCGGCGCGCAGGCCTACCCATCGCGGACCAAGGACCGGGACGACGTCGACCTGTCGACGGGATCGGTGGGGCTCGGCGTCGCCATGACGGCGTTCAGCGCCCTCGTCCAGGACTATCTCGCCCTCAAGAATCTCCTGCCCCCGGAGCGGGCTCCCGGGCGGATGGTGGCCCTCGTCGGCGATGCGGAGCTCGACGAGGGCAATGTCTGGGAGGCTCTCCTGGAGAGCTGGAAACACAACATCGGCAATGTCTGGTGGGTCGTGGACTACAACCGGCAAAGCCTCGACAGCGTGGTGTCCGACCGCCTGTTCCAGAGGATCCGGGGATTCTTCGATGCCGTCGGCTGGAAGGTCGTGACCCTGAAGTACGGCAAGCGGCTCGAGGCCGCCTTCCGCGAACCCGGCGGCGGCGGACTGCGCGCCTGGATCGACGACTGTCCCAACGACCTCTATTCGGCCCTGTGCTTCAAGGGCGGCGCCGCCTGGCGCGAGCACCTCGAGCGGGAGTTCGCGGCGTCACCGGCCGAGCGCGCGCTCATCGACGGCCTCGACGACGGGGACCTTCACCGCCTCATGACCAATCTCGCCGGCCACGACCTCGAGAGCCTGCTGGAGGGCTTCGCCGCGGAGGCCGGCCGCGACGACCGGCCGGTCTGCTTCATCTGCTACACGATCAAGGGCCACGGCCTCCCCTTCGCCGGACACAAGGACAACCACGCGGGCCTCATGAACCCGTCGCAGATGGCCCTCTTCCGTGAGGACAACGGCATCGCCGAGGGTGACGAGTGGGCGCCGTTCGCCGGCATGGAGGACAGGGCCGGTGAACTCAGGGCCTATCTCGAGCAGGTGCCGTTCGCCGAGGAGTTTCCCCGCCGCCGCGGCGCACCCGATGTTCCGCTCCCCGCGAGGCTCGCCTTCAAGAGGGAGGAGCGGACGTCGACCCAACAGGTGTTCGGCTCCATTCTCAACGAGCTCGGGCGCGGCGACGGGGCGCTGGCCGGGCGGATCGTCACGGCCTCGCCCGATGTCGCCGTGTCGACCAGCCTGGGACCGTGGATCAACCGGCGCGGTCTCTTCGACCGGCGCGAGCACGTCGACACGTTCAAGGCCGAAAAGGTGATCTCGGCCCAGTCCTGGGACATCAGCCACGGCGGACAGCACATCGAACTCGGGATCGCGGAGAACAACCTTTTCCTTCTCGTCGCCGCCATGGGCCTCGCCCACAGCCTCTTCGGCGTGCGCCTCCTGCCCATCGGCACGCTCTACGATCCCTTCATCAGCCGCGGCCTCGATGCCCTGAACCACGCATGCTACCAGGACAGCCGTTTCATGCTGGTGGGCACGCCTTCGGGCGTGTCGCTGGCCCCGGAAGGGGGCGCGCACCAGTCGGTCGTCACGCCCCTGATCGGCCTCGGCCAGCCCGGCCTCGTGAGCTTCGAGCCGGCCTTCGGCGACGAGCTCGCGACCGTCATGCACTGGGGGTTCGGGCACATGCAGGCCGAGGACGGGGGTTCGCTCTATCTCAGGCTCTCGACGCGGCCGGTGGAGCAGATCGAGCGCGACATGCCGCCGGCGCTGGAAGCCGACATCGTGGCGGGCGGCTACTGGCTCCACGAACCGGGTGCGGACAGCGAACTCGCCATCGCCGCGATGGGTGCCGTGGTGCCCGAAGCGATGGCCGCCAGGGCCGCGCTGGCCGGGGATCTCCCCGGGACCGGGCTCCTCGTGGTGACGTCGCCGGACCTGCTGATGGCGGGGTGGCATCGCTCACCGGCCGGGAGCCACGCCGGACGGCTCCTGGAGAGGCTTCCGCCGGGTGCCGCCCTCGTCACGGTCTGCGACGCCCATCCCGCCACCCTGTCGTGGATGGCGGGGGTGAGGCGCCACCGGATCGGCGCGCTCGGCGTGACCGCCTTCGGACAGAGCGCCGACATCCCCGATCTCTACCGTGTCCACGGCCTCGACGCCGACTCCATCGTCGATGCCGCGGCGCGCCTGCTGGTCGAGCCGATGATGGCGCGGCGAACCGTCACGGGATAGCATCGCGGCCGGAAACAGGGGGAAACGCGCATGGCTTCATCCGACCTTCACTACCTCGGCGCCGTCGAGGCCCTTGCGATGTTCAGGAACCGGACCCTGTCGCCGGTGGAGCTGATGGAGGCGGTCATCGGCCGCGCCGAGAGCGTCTCGGATCCCCTCAACCCCTTCAGCCAGACCTTCTTCGACGAGGCGATGGAGAAGGCCTGCAGGGCCGAGGCCCGCTATGCCAGGGGCGGCCGCACCCGCGCCCTGGAAGGCCTTCCGCTGGCCGTCAAGGACGAGGAGACCATCAGGGGCCTGCCCGCGACGTCCGGCTCCATCGCCTTCCGCGACGCCGTTGCCGAGGAGACGACCTACATCGTCGAGCGCTGTTTCAACGCGGGCGCCATCATGCACGTGAGAACGACGACCCCGGAGTTCTCCTGCTCCGGCGTCTGCCGCACCAGGCTCTGGGGCGTCACCCGCAATCCCTGGAACACGGACTTCACGCCGGGCGGCTCCTCGGGCGGCTCCGGCGCGGCGCTCGCCTCGGGGGCCACGCCACTGGCCACCGGATCCGACATCGCCGGCTCTATACGCATTCCGTCGAGCTGCTCGGGCGTGGTCGGTTACAAGCCGCCCTACGGACGCAATCCGCAGGGGCACGTCTTCAACCTCGACACCTACTGCCACTCGGGGCCGATGGCCCGATCCGTCGCCGACTGCGCCCTGCTGCAGAACGCGATGGCCGGCCCCCATCCGCGCGACATCGCGACGCTGCGGCCGAGGCTGCGCCTGCCCCTGGAGCAGGCTCCCGTGAAGGGCATGCGGCTGGCCCTCTCCATGGATCTCGGCTACTGCGAGGTCGACCGGGACGTGGAGCGCAACACGGCGGACGCCGTCGACCGCCTCAAGGAGGCCGGCGCGGTGGTCGAGGAGGTCGAGATCGGCTGGACCTGGGAGGTTCTGACCGCCGCCATGAACTATCTCGGCCATCTCTTCGGCAACTCCATCGCCCCGGCGCTGAGGCGTCACCGCAACGAGCTGATGCCCTACACGGTGGCCTTCGCCGACTTCGGGATGCGCACCACCGGGGAAGATTTCCTCGAGGCGCAGAAGGTCGCCGGCGAGATGTACGACGTCCTCGGGCCGCTGCTCGAGACCTACGAGGCGCTCCTGTGTCCGACCAACGCCCTGGCGGCCGTGCGCGCCGACTTCGACTCGACCAGCGAGGACCTTGCGATCAACGGCGTGGACGTCGATCCGATGCTGGGCTGGGTCATGACCTACCCCTTCAACGTCATGTCCCGCTGCCCGGTCCTCACGGTGCCGTCCGGACTCGACCGCCACAACGTGCCGACCGGCCTGCAGATCGTCGGGCGCACCTACGACGACCCGACGGTCTTCCGCATCGGCGCCGCCGTCGAGGCCGCCGATCCCTGGTACACCCGGCCCGAGCGGCGTCCCGGCATCTGAACCTCAGCCGGCGGGCACGCCTTCGGCGAGCGCCGCCGCGCTGCGGATCACCTCGTCCTGGTGCGGGTAGAGCTGCTGTCCGCCGGCGTTGTCGACATAGAGCGTGAAGGGATCGTCGATGTCGCCCTTGCGGCCGGAGAGCTCCTCCATCACCGCAAGGCCGCAGTAGGGAACATAGGCCGCCGAGTACCCTCCCTCGTGACTCAGCACGAGCTGGCCGCCGGTCAGCTCGTCGGCGAGATCCAGCATGATCCGGGTCAGGCGCCGGTAGGTCGAACTGGTGACCATCATGCGCCCCAGGGGATCGTAGATCGATCCGTCGAAACCCGAGGCGATGACGATCAACTGCGGCCTGAAGCGCCTGAGCGCCGGCGCCACGACACGCTCGAAGACGCCGATGTAGGCCTCCCGGCCCGAGCCCGGCGGCAGGGGAACATTGATGTTGGCGCCCTCCCCTTCGCCCTCGCCGACATGGTGAATGTGCCCGGAATCGGCCGGATACCAGTTGTCCTGGTGTATCGAGATGGTGAGAACATCCCGGTCGGAATAGAAGATGCGCTCGGTGCCGTTGCCGTGATGCACGTCCCAGTCGATGACGGCCGCACGTTCGATGCCGTGGTTCCGGCGGGCATGCTCGACCGCCACGCCGATGTTGCCGAAGATGCAGAATCCGCGCCCGATATCGGGTTCCGCGTGGTGCCCCGGCGGCCGCACCAGGGCGTAGCCGTTGTCGATGCTTCCCGAGAGGACGGCGTCGACCATGGCCATCGTGCCTCCCGCGGACAGGCAGGCGATCTCGTAGCTACCGTGCCCGAAGGGTGTGGCCTCTCCGGCGTCGCCGCCGCGGCCGGCCGACATCTCGACGATCTTCGCAAGGTAGTCCTTCGTGTGGACCCTGAGGATATCCTCCTCGGTGGCCGTCCGGGGACGGATGTCGACGAGGTGGTCGAGGACGCCGGCGACGTCCATGAGGTTCCTCATGCGCCGCTTGGTCTCGGGATTCTCCCCGTGCTCGCCCGGCTGGACCTTGAGGCCCGCGGGGTACCACAGGGCCGCATGTCCCGTGTCGTGCCACATGTAGAGTTCGTGAAACAGGAATCCCGTCTTTCGGTTCATGTCGATCCTCCTCCTTTGCTATCGCGCGGCAGCCATGGAAGCAGGGCTCCGTCACCGGCGCCCTGTGTGAGCCAGGCCTCGCCCATGGCGCACATGCCGGCGGCGAACCCGCTGGAGTTCTCCCGGGCGAGCTCGGTCTCGGCATGGCTTCCGAACCAGGCGAGTATGGCGAAGCGGCGCAGCAGCACCAGCACGGGAATCGCCTCGAGGTCGTCGCGTTCGAGGTCGCGCCATGCCCGGTAGCCGTCGAGCCACGCCTCGACGAGCGCGCCCGTCACAGGCAGGTCGTCGATGAGGGTCAGCGCCGACGCCAGGTCGTAGAGAAACCACGCCAGTCCGCAGTCGTCGAAGTCGATCACCCGCGTGTCGTCGCCGACGAGAAGGAGGTTGCCCAGGCGCAGATCGCAGTGCGCCAGTCCGAAACGCGCGGGCGTGGTGCCGTAGCGCTCGAGGCGCCCGCGGACTTCGTGTTCGACGCGCTCGAGAAAGGCGGTCTGCCGGGTATCGTCCAGCGGCCCGTCGCGCCAGTCGCCCCAGTTGGGCGCCGGACCGAAGACGCCGGCCGCATCCCAGTTGAGGCGTTCGAAGTAGGCCGGCCGCCGCCAGGCGATGGCGTGGCGGTGCAGCCTCGCGCTCACTTCGCCGAGGCGGAGGAACGGGCCCTCGAGATCGTCGTCCATCCGCGGCTCGACGCCCTCGATGAAGGCGAACAGCACCATCTGCCTGGGGCGCTCCAGGCCCTCGACGACGCCTTCCTGGATCTCGGCTCCATCGCGTCCGGCGATCGCCTGGGGCGTGACGAGCGCGATGTCGTCCTGCAGCGCATGAAGCCAGTCGAGCTCGGTCTGGATGCCGGCCCGCGAGTGGTAGCCCTCGCGGTGGACCCTCAGGATCCACTTCTCCCCCGCCGGCCCGTCGAGCCGCCAGGTCACGTTCTCCGAGACGTTGATCAGGGTCACGGCCGTGTCCAGGGGAAGATCCCACAGGCCAAGGGAGTTCCGGGCCAGCTCATGCAGGCGCTCCAGCGTCTCGCCGGTTTCGCGCCAGGCCGATACCTCAGCCATGGCGCGGGACCGCGGGCATTGGTGCGGACGAGGGGAGTCGAACCCCTACTCCCTTGCGGGAAACGGATTTTAAGTCCGCTGCGTCTACCGGTTCCGCCACGTCCGCACTGCGCCCCGAAATCACGCCGTCACCCGAGGGCCCCGTTGGGAAGGATAAGGCGCGCATCCTCCATGCGCCCGAGTCGTTCCGCCAGCCTGCGGTAGGTGTTGTGGAACTCCTCCCTGTCGACCGAACACTGCGCAATGCGCCGCGGGCCGGCCGCCGGGTCGAACGCGGTCCGCGCGTGGAGCACCCTGTGGTTGTCGAAGGCGTGGCACTCGCCGGGCTGCAGCTTGTGACGGTAGACAAGATCCTCCGCGTAGAGCTCCCCGGCGAAGGCGCGCAGCGCCCCGTAGGCCTCCTCGATCATGCTCTCGTCGAAGTCCTGGACGCCCAGGGTGCGGTCCGAGAAGCGTATGCCGACGATGTCTCCGTCCTCATCGGCGACGATAAGGCGGCCGCGGGCGATGTAGCGCTCCTGGGGATTGCGCTCGGCGGAAAACCGGAAGGGGTGGCGGACGAGGAAACCGAAGGCGGCGGGATCGCTCTCCCTGAGGCGCCGGGCGGCCAGCAGGCCGTCGTGCAGGAGGGAGTCCCCGCCCTCGCCGGGCGCCGTCTCGAGGCCGAGATGAAAGCTGATGCCGGGAGGGGCGTAGCGCCACCCCTCGTCCGTGTGGGGCGCCAGGCGCACCGTGCCTCCGGCGCCCAGGTTGGCGTAGCGTCCGGCAGTTTCCGGTGGACGCGACTCGATCGTGGCGACGGGCCCGAAGTCCGAGTTGCGCAGGGCCCCCAGCCTCTCCGCAAGGCGGGCCACCTCGCTGTCGCCGGGAGGCGCCCCTCTGACGCGGGCGAACCCGAGATCGCGCAGGTTCACCTGGAACTCGAAGAGGGCCTCGTCGTCGCCGACGAGATCGTCCCAGCGGAACCAGGGAAATGACCCGGCCTCCTCCCCCGTCCAGGTCCTCAGGCGCGCCTTGCGGGCCGCGCGCGAGGCCCGGTCGTAGGCGTGTCGCCGCAGCCAGGCGACGTCGTGGCGCGTGACCGCGCCGTCGTTGGCCCAGCGAATGACGAGGCGGCCATCCTCGATATCGCAGGAGTCGGTCCGCAGCGTCGCAGGATCGTCCGGCAGGCGAAAGCAGGAGCCGGCGTCTTCGCCGGCGCGGCCGGTCGCCGGATTGAAATGCTGCTGGCGCAGCCAGACGAAGTGGAAGCTGCTCTTCGTGCCATCGGCAAAGCCGAGGGCGACGCGGCGTTCGGGAAGAACCTCCAGCGACGTGACGGTGACCGGCATCGCCTTCCATGCGGCTTGACGCTACCGCCGCATGCTGGCAGGGCTTCACCATGACTTCAAGGACTCTCCTCATCATCGGTCACGTCCCCTCGCCGAACACGCAGCGCCTTCGCGACTCGGTGGCATCGGGCGCCAGCGCCCTGGGCGCCGGGGGGATCGCCGTCGACGCCCGCTCGCCCTTCGACACCATGCCCGGGGACGTGAAGTCCGCCGGCGCCCTTGTCCTGGGCACCACGGAGAACCTCGGCACCATGTCGGGCGCCCTCAAGGACTTCTTCGACCGCTGCTACTATCCCTGCCTCGAGGAGACGCGGGGGCTCGCCTACGCCCTCTACATCCGTGCCGGCCTCGACGGCACCGGCACGAGGCGCGCCGTCGAGAGCATCGCCGGAGGTCTCGGCTGGCGCGCCGTCAGCGAGCCGCTCGTCCTGAAGGGCGCGTGGCAGGAGAGCTTCGCCGACGAGGCCCGCGAGCTCGGCACCCTCATGGCCGCCGGCCTCGACGCCGGCATTTTCTGAGAAGCTGTCGCGAAAGCCTCGGACGGCCTACTCTTGTCGGGTGCCGGAAGGAGACGAACCGAATGACTTGGCAAGGGTGCGCGGGATGAGCAAGCGCGACGCGATTGAAACGGTCAACTCCCACATCGGCGGCAGGTCGCTCACCCACGGGAACACGTGCTATTCCAGCATCAACAAGACCAACCCGGTCCGGTGGCTGACCATCCCGGTTGCCAGGTTCCGGAGCGATCTGCACCTTCTCCTGCGCGAGCGGGACGGCGGCCTGATCTGGATCCGAATCCCGGCCGGCCATTTCCCGGATCCCCGGAAGGTTTTCAGGTACAGATCCGAAAGGGATGCCGTCAGCCTGGAACTCTCGTGCGAGAAGCGGCGTTACCTTATGGAACTGAAAGGCCCCGGCTCCGTCCGGCTCCTTCCCCTGGTCGAGCACGAATTCGCCAACTGAGCATCGCCATGCGCAATCCCGATCTCGAGGTCGACAGCGACAACCTCGCCTGGTGGAACCGGCCGGAGAACCGGCGGCGGGGATTCCGCAACCTCTACAGGCTCAATCGCCGGGGCCTCGTCCTGCGCTCGGGCAGCGTGCTGCCGCTTGAAGAGCGCCCCGACTCCCGCATCGCCTCGAGGCCGGATGTCAGGGAGCTCACCGGGCAGCCGTCCTTTTGCGCCATGGTCGTCGTTCAGGGCGACGGGATCCTCTTCGAGGCCCATGCGGCCGACTGCGGCCCCGACACTCTCCATTCCATGCAGTCGATCACAAAGACCCATCTCAACCTCATCTACGGCCGCCTGGTGGCGGACGGCCTGATCGATCTCGGCTCGAAGGCCGAGGAATGGATTCCCGAGGTCGGCAGCGGCTACCGGGGCGTGACGGTCCAGCAGGTTCTCGACATGGCCGTCGATCTCGCCTTCGACGAAGACTACGCCGCGCCGTGGAATCCGCCGCCGGGACCCGGCGAACGGCGCGGCTACGGCCAGGAGGAGGTCGCCATGGGCTGGCGCCTGCCTCCGCCTGGCGTCGACGAAGTGGGCGTGCGCGCCTTCGCCCTCACACTCGAGCGCGCCGACGCCGCCGGCAGCCACACCCGCTACGCCTCGCCCAACAGCGACCTTGCCGGCTGGATCGCCGAACGCGCCAGCGGCACGGATCTCAGGCGTCTCGTGGCGGCCAATGTCGAGGCGGCGCGTCTGGACGGCGCCTTCTTCGTCTCGCTGGACCGCGACTTCGTCCCCGTCCTGAGCGGCGGCGGCGCCATGACCGCACGGGACATGGCGCGCCATGGCCTGCTGTTCGCGCAGGCGGACAACGCCTTCGTCGAGGAGACGCGCCGCCGGCGGGGAACCTGCTTCCGGGATGCGTGGCAGGGGCTGCGCTACAGCAACCAGATGTTCACCGACGGCACCTGGGTCGGACACGGCGGCTATGCGGGACAGTTCCTCATGGTCCGTCCCGACAAGGAGGCCGTGGTGGCGTGGTTCAGCGTCGTCGAGACCCTCCACGGCGGCGACGACGGTCACATGGCGCAGGTCGTCGCCATGGCATCGGCGATCCTGGAGGACCTGTAGTCCGTCAGAAGTCCTCCACCGGCTCGCCGCCAACCTCGGCGGCGGCCTCGAAGACGCGCGCGAACGCCGCATCGAGGCGCTCGCGTTGCGTCGAGCGCAGCACGAGGGTCGTTCCGAACGTCTCCCCGTCGCGGCGCCACGGGTAGCTTCCCATGTCGACATCGGGATAGGCCTGCTGGAGTTCGCCGAGCGCTGTCGCGATCTTCCCTTCCCCGCAATGCACCGTGACGGCGCGGGAAAGCATGACAGGGCCGCGGCGCAGGCGGGGAACCGCCGCCTCGAACATCGCCCGGGCGATTCCGGGAACGCCGGCCATCACGAAGACGTTGTCGATCTGGAAACCCGGCGCTGCACTGACCTTGTTGTCGATGAGCGTCGCCCCGTCGGGGATGCGCGCCATGCGCATGCGCGCCTCATTGGCCTCGAGGCCCTCCCTGCCGAAATGCTCGAGGAGCGACCTGCGGACCTCGGGATGAACATGGACCCCCACTCCGAAGGCCCGCGCCACACTGTCCGTAGTGATGTCGTCGTGGGTCGGGCCGATCCCCCCGGTCGTGAAGACGTAGGTGTAGCGGCGGCGCAGGGCATTGACCGCCGCCACGATCTCGTCCTCGTCGTCGCTGACGACCCTGGCCTCCTCGAGGCGGATGCCGAGTTCGGTGAAGCGGCCCGCGAGAAAGAACAGGTTGGAATCCCTGGTGCGCCCGGAGAGAATCTCGTTGCCGATGATCACGACGGCAGCTGTCACGTCATCCCTCATCCGCGCCCTCCCGAAAGCCGCGCCAAGTCATGCCACCAAGGCCCCCCGCACGCAAGGGAACCGCGGCCGCTTCCGCGCCACCAGGGGCGAGCCCGTGCCCCTGACCGCGCGGCAACGGTTGATCGGCATGAGCGAGCGGGCTTCGAAGGCGTGCGTGAAGCATGTCGCGGCGCCGAACCCGGACGGACGGCCGTCGGTCTCCCGTGGACGCCTTAAGCGAAAAGGGCCCTCTGAAGGTCCCTGGCGCCCTCGCGGAGGACGTCGACCCTGGCGACCGCGGCCTCGACGGACAGCCGCTGCACGGGAGCGTGAATGGCGATGGCCGCCGTCCAGGCGCCGTCGGGGCTCAAGACCGGCACGGCGACGGCGTTCATGCCTTCGATGAACTCTTCGCGGTCGAGAGCATAACCGTTGCGGCGAATCTCCCTGACGTCGGCAAGAAGCGACGACGGTTCGGCATGGGTGTTCGCCGTCAGGCGGGTCAGTGTGAGAGCGTTGACGAAGGCCCGGCACTGCGGTTCGGGCAGGCTGGCCATGAACACCTTGCCGCTGGCGGTGCAGTGGAAGGGTACGTTGGTGCCGACCGGCAGCTGGATGCGGAACGGCCACTCGGTCTCGACGCGGTCGAGGTAGCGCATGCCCCGCTCTTCGGCCACGACGAAGTTGACCGTCTCGCGGACTTCTCCGGCGATCCCCAGCAGGACCTGGTGACGCGCGATGTGGGCGCTGGACGCGTGCAGAAGGCCGGAACTCAGGGAACGCAGACGCCGTGCCGGCCTGAGTTTCCCGCTGCCGCCGTCACGCACCAGGTAGCCTTCGGCTTCCAGCGTCCTGCACAGCCTGTGGACGGTCGCCTTCGGCAGGTCGATCTCACGGTTGATCCCGGCCGGCGTCAGCGCCTCGTCGCTCCGTGCGATGATCTCGATGATCCTCAGAATCCGGAGATTGGTCGGAATGCGCCGCCCATGTGCATCGGCGTTGGTCAAGGATCCGCCTCTCTAGCGAACGTGGCTTGTGCTGTCGGATCGGGCTACTATGCTGGAAGCCCTGAAAATGAAACTGCCGGTCTCAATAATCAAGCATGGAATTCGATTTCGTCATCGTCGGAGCCGGTTCCGCCGGTTGCGTCCTCGCCAACCGCCTCACGGAGGATGGCCGGTACCGCGTCGCTCTCGTCGAGGCGGGCGGGCGCGACAGCAATCCGTGGATCCACATCCCGGTCGGCTACTTCAGGACCATGGACAACCCCCGGACCGACTGGCGGTATCGCACGGCTCCCGACCAGGGTCTCAACGGCCGGTCGATTCCCTGGCCGCGGGGAAAGGTGCTTGGAGGGTCGAGTTCGATCAACGGCCTTCTCTATGTCCGCGGCCAGGCCGAGGACTACGACCACTGGCGCCAGCTCGGAAACGAGGGCTGGTCCTGGGACGATGTCCTGCCGTACTTCCGGCGCGCCGAATGCTGGCAGGGACCGCGACACGGAACCGGCGACGCTCGCGGCAGGCAGGGGCCACTCGCCGTCTCTCCGTCGGGCGTGAAGCGCGAGGTCGTCGACCTGTGGATCGAGGCCGCGGTCGCGGCCGGCTACTGCCGCAACCCCGATTACAATGACGGCGATCAGGAAGGTGTGGGCTACTTTCAGCAGACGGCCGCGAGGGGACGCCGGTGCAGCACCGCCGTCGCCTACCTGCGCCCCGCCAGGAAGCGGCGCAATCTCGAGGTCTTCGTCAAGACCCTCGTGGAGCGCCTGATGTTCGTCGATGGCCGCGTATCGGGCCTCAAGGTGGTATCGGCAGACAGGAGGTTCGATATCACGGCGCGTCGCGAAGTTGTCCTGTGCGCCGGCGCGATCGGCTCACCCCAGATCCTCATGCTCTCGGGTGTCGGCGCGGGCGAAGAGCTTCACCGCCACGGGATCGGCGTCGGACGCGAGCTTGCCGGTGTCGGCAGGAACCTCCAGGACCACCTGCAGGCACGCCCCGTGTTTCGCACCGACCTGTCGACCGTCAACGTCGAGACTGCCAGCCTCTTGAGGCAGGCCGGGATCGCCTTGCGGTACCTTCTGGCGCGGGACGGCCCGATGTCCATGGCCGCCAGTCTTGGAAGCGGTTTCCTCAAGACGGCTTCCGCCCTGGCCACACCCGACATCCAGTTTCACATCCAGCCGTTCAGTGCCGACAGCCTGACCGGAGGAACGCACCGGTTCTCCGCCTTCACGTCATCGGTCACCCAGCTGCGTCCCGAGAGCCGGGGGGAGATTCGCCTGAAGACGTCGAGCATCCACGATCATCCGGATATCCATCCCAACTACCTCGCGACCGAGAACGACTGCCGTACCATCGTCGAGGGCATACGGATTGCCAGACGGATCAGCCGCTGCGAGCCCCTGAGGTCCCGGATTACCGGAGAACATGCCCCGGGCGACGATGTCCCGCTCGACGACGACGAGGCCACGCTCGAATGGGCGCGCAACACGGCGACGACGATCTTTCATCCGTGCGGCACCTGCAAGATGGGCCGCGACCCGATGGCGGTGGTCAACCCGCGCCTGAGCGTTCACGGTGTCGGCGGGCTTCGCGTGGCTGACGCATCGATCATGCCGACCCTGGTGTCAGGCAACACGAATGCACCCGCAATCATGATCGGCGAGAAGGCCTCCGCCATGATCCTCGAGGACGCGCGCTCATGAACGGCCGCACCACCTCCTGCCCGACGCGGGCGGAACCGCGCGACAGCACTGACAGAACACCGGCCGGAGACGTCTCCGGGCAAGCGTGTGCACCGGCCCCTTTGCCTTCGCGGCCGGCGCAGGACGCATAGAAGGCACCAACCATTGGGGAGAAGTTGAATGTTCGACATGAAAGGAAAGGCAGGAGCAGCGGTTGCGGCCGCTTCGCTTGCCGCAGTTCTCGGCGCGACCTGCGCGGCCGCGCAGACGACGATCCGCGTCCAGTCCGTGATTCCGGCCACGGCCGACGAAGTCGTCATGCTGAACGACTTCGGCGCGGACGTGGCCGCCCTGACCAACGGCGAAGTGATCATCGAGGTTCTTCCCGCGGGCGCCGTCGTGGGCGTCAAGGAGACGCTCGACGCCGTGGATGCGGGTCTCATCGAGGGCGGCTTCGCGTGGACCCACTACTGGTCCGGCAAGCATCCGGCCGCCATGCTGTTCGGCTCGCCGGTGGCCGGGGCCGGGGTCGGAATCGACAACATCGCCTTCCTGAGCTGGTTCCAGTTCGGAGGCGGCAAGGAACTCTACGACCGTCTCTGGGACGAGATGGGAGTCAACGTCAAGGGCTTCATGCTGCAGCCGGTGGGGCCCGAAGCCCTCGGCTGGTTCAAGGAACCGATCAACTCGATGGAAGATTTCCGCAAGTACCGGTTCCGTACGCCCCCGGGAATTCCCGGACAGACCTACAAGGACATCGGCGTGGCCTCCGTGGCCATGGGGGGCGGCGACATCCTTCCGGCACTCGAGGCGGGCACCATCGATGCCGCGGAGTGGTGCTGCCCGAAGCCTGATTCCGTGTTCGGATTCCAGAAGGTGCTCAAGCACTACTACCTGCAGGGTCTTCACCAGGTCGTCGTCAATGCCGATCTCTACATCAATGGCGATGTCTACAACTCGTTGACGGACCACCAGAAGAAGGCACTGGAAGTGGCGGCAAACGCCTCGCTTTCAAAGGCAATGTCGTATCGGATCTACGAAAACGGAAAGGCGTTGAAGGACCTGGTCGACAACCATGGCGTGATCCTTCACGACACCCCTGCCGACTACTTCCCCGCCTACATGAACGCTGCCCGTGCGAGTCTGGAAAGGAACGCCGAGGAGAACGCCTTCTTTGCCGAGGTGTGGCAGAGCCAGAAGGACTTTGCCGCCATCGCCGTTCCGTTCTGGGCCGGAGCCCAGGCATCGAACGCAAGCCTTGGCAAGGCCTTTGCGGACAGTCTGAAGTAGAATCCTTTCTCAAACGGCATCCGGCCGCGGGGCGCCACCGCGGCCGGATGCCGCGCCCATCCCCGTGCCGCGGCAGGCAGCGGGCAGGGACCACGCGGTCAGGGAGGGAACGGCGCGATGGTCGACAAGACCGATTCCGGCAGCCTGGACACCACGGATGAAATGATCGCCGAGCGGCGTTCCGGGAAACCCGGACAGACGCCCGAGGACATGACGCCGTGGATGCGCACGGTGGTGGGCCATATCGACGTCATGAATCTCTGGGTCGGCCGCATCACCTGCGTGCTGCTCATCCCCGTCATCTTCGCCATGGTCTACGAGGTCGTCGCGCGCAAGCTGTTCGTCGCGCCGACCCTGTGGGCCTACGAAGTAAGCCGGATGTTCGCCGGCGCGCTGTTCATGCTGGGAGCCGGCTATGCCCTGATGCGCGGCGTCCACATTCGCGCCGACTTCCTCTATCGCCACTGGCCGGTCAGGACCCAGGCGACCGTCGACGCTCTTCTCTATCTGGCATTCTATTTCCCGGCCATGCTGTTCTTCTTCTGGGTGTCGGCGGACTACACGGCGGGCGCATGGATCAGCGGCGAGCGGTCCATGGACACGACGATGATGGCGCCGCTGGCGCCGGCGCGCACGGCCATGCCGCTGGGCGCCTTCTTCCTGATCCTTCAGGGAGTCTCCGAGTTCCTCAAGTCGCTCCACGACATGGGCCCGGCGCGACAGCGCCGATTCCTGACGGCCATGCCGGTCTATGCCGTCCTGCTGGCCGTGCTCTTCCTGGGAACCTTCGCGCCACAGACCGTGCCGGTGGGGGAATTCTGGTCGACCGCGATCTCCGGCACGGGGCTTTCCGCAATCGCGCCCGAGTGGATCGGGGTGATCATGATCGGCGTCATGCTGTTCGCGATCTTCGTCGGGTTTCCGATCTCGTTCACCCTCGTCTTTCTCGGCTTCACGTTCGGCGCCTGGGGTTTCGGCGGCAAGCTGGTCTTCTACCTGCAGACGTTCCAGTTCAACAACATCATGCTCGAGCAGACCCTGGCCGCGGTGCCGCTGTTCGTCTTCATGGGCATCCTCATGGAACAGGCGGGTCTCATGGAGAGGCTGTTCGCCGCCGTTCAGCTCATGCTGTCGCGCACGCGCGGCGCCCTCTACCTGGCGGTCATGTTCGTGTCGACGATCTTCGCCGCGGCCACCGGGATCGTCGGAGCATCGGTCACCATCCTCGGCATCATGGCGGCCAAGACCATGAACAGGTCGGGCTACGACGTGCGGCTCGCGGCGGGAACGATCACGGCCGGCGGCACGCTGGGCATTCTCATTCCGCCGTCGATCATGCTCGTGGTGATGGGGCCGGTCCTCGAGGTTCCCGTCACAGACCTGTTCGCGGCGGCGATCATCCCCGGCATCCTGCTGGCCGGCCTCTATGCCGCCTATGCGCTGTTCCGCTGCTGGCTGGACCCGAGCCTGGGGCCCATACTTCCGCCGGAAGCGCAGCCCGGGACGTCGCCGTACTACTGGCTCGAAGCGGTCACGGTCCTGGTGTCCATCGGCATGTTCTTCGTCCTGGTGGTCCTGGCGCTTGCCGGAGAACTGTCGGGCCTCTTCCCGCTGTCCTGGGCGGTCATCCCGCTCGGCTGGATGGGCTTGATGTACCTTGGCGCCGTCGCGATACGCCGGACCAGACCCGCGGGATTCTTCTTCTCGGATCTCTGGTACGAGTTCTTCATGGGCCTCGTGCCGCCCTCGGCCCTGGTGGCCTTTGCGCTGGGCTCGATACTCTTCGGCTGGGCGACACCCGCCGAGGGGGCCGGATGCGGGGCGTTCGGCGCCCTCGTGCTGACCGCCGCCTACGGAAAGATATCGCTGAAGTCGCTGTTCGATGCGCTGGTCAAGACGCTGGAAATCACCGTCCTCATCATGTTCCTGGTCGCGGCATCCAATTTCTTCGGCGCCGTCTTCTCCAGGCTCGGCACCCCGACCATGCTCACCGAGCTGCTGCTCGCATGGGAGCTTTCGGCGACGCTGATACTCATCATCATCATGGCGCTGATCTTCCTGCTGGGATGGCCGCTCGAGTGGGTGCCCATCGTTCTGATCATCATTCCGATCCTGATCCCGGCGCTGGACAAGATGGGCATCAGCCTGACCTGGTTCGGCATCCTGGTGGCCGTCAACCTGCAGACCGCCTGGCTCAGTCCGCCCGTTGCGCTTTCCGCCTACTTCCTCAAGGGCGTCGTGCCCGAGTGGGATCTCAAGGACATCTACTACGGCATGATGCAGTTCATGGTCATCCAGCTGATCGGCCTTGTCCTGATCTTCATCTTTCCGCAGCTCGCACTGTGGCTGCCGTCCTACATCTACGGAGACTAGAAGCGCCGGCATCCGCGGTGCAGGCGGGATTTGCCTCCAAGGCCGCTCAGTTGGTCGCGGATCGTTCCGCGGGGCCTGGAGAGAAGCCACGCCATGTCGGCGGCGTCACTCGCATGGTGCGGCAGGCTGAGCTCTCCGGTGAACCGGCTCCGGAATGGTTGCGGAGAACAGGGCAAGTATCTCCGCAATCGATGCGGAGATACTTGCCGATGCGGAGGTTGAACGCTATATTCACCGCACTCAGTGCGGAGTATATGTCATGTTCATCTGGCAACGTCCCGAATGGCCGCGGTTCCGGCAGGATGACGCCCGGCTCAGTCGACTCCTTGCGGATACGCGCCACGCCCAGGGGAAGCTGCTCGGCCGCATGGAAGCCCTGGGTTTCGGGATGCGCAGCGAGGCTGTCTTGCGCATGCTCACCGAGGACGTCGTGAAGACCAGCGAGATCGAGGGCGAAATCCTCGCCCCCGACCAGGTGCGCTCGTCCCTTGCAAGCCGCCTCGGTCTCGACGCGGGCGGCCTGCCGGTATCGCAACGCGTCGACGGCGTCGTCGAGATGACCCTCGATGCCACCGGGAACTACGCTGCGCCCCTGACCGCAGATCGGCTGTTCTCGTGGCACTCCGCCCTGTTCCCGACGGGACGCAGCGGCTTGCGCCGGATCAACGTCGGTGAATGGCGCGACGACGCGGACGGACCGATGCAGGTTGTCTCGGGGCCGGTCGGCCGCCAGCGCGTCCACTACAGCGCTCCTCCGGCGACACGCCTCGACGACGAAATGTTGACGTTCCTCGAATGGTTCGAGGCCGCGCGGTCCATGGAACCCGTGCTTGCCGCCAGCCTGGCCCATCTCTGGTTCGTCACCATCCATCCGTTCGAAGACGGCAACGGGCGCATCGCGCGGGCGATCTGCGACATGGCTCTGGCCCGCTCGGAAGACAGTCCGGAACGCTTCTACAGCATGTCCGCCCAGATTCGTCTGGAACGCGAAGCCTACTACGACATCCTGGAGGCAACGCAGAAAGGCGGCCTCGACATCACCGGCTGGCAGGTCTGGTTTCTTGCGTGCCTCGGGCGTGCGATCGAAAGCGCCCGCCATACTCTCGCCGCCGTCCTGAGCAGATCCCGCTTCTGGGAAGTCCATGCCTCCAGCGGGTTGAACAAGCGGCAGGTGAAAATCCTGAACCGGCTGCTGGACGGCTTCGAGGGCAGGCTCACGTCGTCGAAATGGGCGAGGATGAACCGTTGTTCCCAGGACACGGCCAACCGCGACATCCGCGATCTGATCGACCGCGGCATCCTCGTGCGCGGCCCGGCCGGCGGTCGAAGCACCAGCTACGATCTGGCGCCTGTGCCTTCGACACGCAAGGGAACCCCGAGGTCGGGGAGCGGCCCCTCCCGGACGCGGGCGACGTGAACAGGCCAGGCCCTGCCCGGCACCATGGTTGACAGCCTGATTGACCGTTATAATCGTTGTATAACAACGCTGTAGGGATTGTTGACGTCATTACCTGGCAGGCTGTTTGACAGTGTTCCTTGAAGGCTCTTGCGCATGACGGGGTTGCCTGCCGGAGGCGCCGGGATGGTATAGTCCCGGGGTGTTCGTTGCATGACGGAGCCTTCATGACCACCGCGGAAGCCGGAGCCCGGACCCGGGATCCCCATGCCTGGCGCCTGGTGCTGCGCTTTGCCCTGCTCAACATCATCGCGCTGGCCCTCCTCGTGGCCGCCGGCGCCAACGGGCTCGTCGGGCGCGCCATCGACGCCGACTCGACGAACTTCGTCTTCGTCATCGTCGCCGTCTTCGTCGTCGGCCTCGTCCTTGCCCTGCAGCGGGTGGTCTGGACCAGCCGCGAGATCAACCTTGCCCGCGACGTCGACGGCAGCCGCACGAGCCGCGCCGCGCGCCACGTCGCGAAGGTCGCCGGCATGGATGCGCAGGGCCGGCAGACCCTGGCGCAGGCGCTGCGCCTGGAACTCTCGCAGAACATCACGATCGTGCGCCACCTTGCGTCGAGCCTCGTCTTCCTCGGCCTGATCGGCACCGTGCTCGGCTTCATCATCGCGCTCTCGGGCGTCAATCCGGAGATGGCCGGGGAGACCGAGAACGTGGGACCGATGGTCTCGGCGCTGATCGCCGGCATGTCGACAGCCCTCGTGACGACCCTGGTCGGCGGCCTTCTCAACATCTGGCTGATGGCGAACTACCAGCTCCTGACGACGGGCACGGTGCGGCTCATCAACACGATCGTCGAACTGGGCGAACAACGTGCAGGCGCTTGATCCGCTCGACGACGACCCCGCGGCCACCGTCTTCCGCGACGTCATCCTGCTCGCCCTTCTCGGATTCGTCGCCCTCGTGATCCTGCTGCTGCCGCACGTCAATCCTCCGGAGAAGAAGGTCTCGGACCTGATGACGCCGGGCAACGTGATCGTCGAGATCAAGTGGCCGGAGAACATCGATGCCGACGTCGACCTGTGGGTCCGCGCGCCGGGCGACGGCGCCGTGGGCTGGTCGCAGCGGGGCGGCGCCATCTTCGATCTGCTGCGCGACGACCTGGGCTACATGAACGATCTCACGGCGGCCAACCACGAGATGGCCTACAGCCGGGGGGTCCCGGACGGCGAATACGTCGTCAATGTCCACATGTACCGCAACGACACCGAGATCTGGCCGGTTCCGGTCTACGTCATCGTCAGCGTCAAGCTCGACATCGAGAAGCCGGCGCGCCAGATTCTCCTCGGCAAGGTCGATCTGGTCCGCGTCGACCAGGAAGAGACCGTCTACCGCTTCAACCTCAACGAGGCGGGCGGTCTGCTGCCGCACACCGTCCACAACCTCTACACCACGCTGTTCGACAGCGAGAGGCTGTGAGCCGTGCAGCTCGTCGCCATCGCCTTCATCGCCTGCTTCGTTCTCGCCTCCGTCCCGGCCCTGGTGGCCGTCTCCTCGGGAGGACGCCTGAGGCGCAAGATCGCGGCCCTGGCGGCTCTTGCCCTGCTCGTTCCGGCGGGCTACGGGGCGATGAGCGAGCTGCTCGGCCGGCCCAGGCCGGCCTCGTCGGCGCTCTTCGAGGACTTCCGCTCGTACCATACGGTGATCGCCTGGGACATCCACGAGGACAAGGCGATCTACCTGTGGCTCGAGATGCCCGGCGGACGCGAACCGCGCGTCTTCGCCTTTCCCTACGACACGGCGACGGTCTCCCGGCTCCAGGAGGCCGACGAGAGGGCGAGGTCCCTTGCCAGCAAGCTTCTCGCCCGCCTCGAGGAGGCGCGCGACGGCAGCACGACGAGACTCGAGTTCACGAGCCAGACGGAGTTCCGCCGCGAGCTTCCGAGAAAGCCGGACCCCGACGAGGCCGACGTCTTCTTCCTCGGCAAGGACGCCGGAGAATAGGCCGTGAGGTTTCCTGTGCCGCTGACGCCGGCGACCCTCGTCGGCCGCTACAAGCGCTTTCTCTCCGATCATCGCCTCGAGGACGGCAGCGTCGTGACGGCGCATTGCGCCAATCCCGGGGCGATGACGGGAATCGCCGATCCGGGCATGGCGACCTGGCTGCGGGAGGCCGCCGGCCGGGGACGCAAGCTCGCCTGGTCCTGGGAGCTGGTGCGCGCCGGAGGCACCCTCGTCGGCTGCCACACGGGAAGGCCGAACGAGATTGTCGCCGAGGCGATCGCCGGCGGAGCCGTCGCCCCGCTCGCCGGCTACCGGAACATCCGCCGCGAGGTCCCGTACGGCGAGCGTTCGCGCGTCGACTTCCTGCTGCAGGACGCGGCGCTGCCGGACTGCTACGTCGAGGTCAAGAACTGCCACCTCGTTCGCCGGAAGAGGCTCGCGGAGTTTCCCGACGCCGTCACCAGGCGCGGCCGCCGGCACATGGAGGAGCTTGCCGACGTCGCCGAAGGGGGCGCACGCGCCGTGGTGATCTGGTGCGTCCAGCGTGCCGACTGCGAGGCCTTCACAGTTGCCGACGACATCGATCCCGGATTCGGGGAGGCCCTCCGCGAGGCGGCGGGGCGGGGCGTTGAGACATTCGCCTATTCGTGTAGATTGACCCTCGAGGGGATCGCGCTCGACCGCCAGCTGCCGATCCGCCTTGCCTGACCCCTCGGCCGGAGCCGCGCGATGCAACTCAAACGCCGCCAACGCGAATCCCGCGTCGTGATCCACTCGGCCGGGGACATGGACGGGATGCGCGCAGCCGGCCGCCTCGCCGCGCGGACGCTGGACATGATCGCCCCCCACGTCGTTCCCGGAGCGACAACGGAATCCCTGGACCGGCTGTGCCACGACTTCATCCTCGAGAACGGCGCGGTGCCCGCGCCGCTCAACTACCGGGGCTACCCGAAGTCGATCTGCACGTCGCTGAACCACGTGATCTGCCACGGCATTCCGAGCGAGGAGCGGGTGCTGCGCGACGGCGACATCATGAACATCGACGTCACGGTGCTGCTCGACGGCTGGCACGGCGACACGAGCCGCATGTACTTCGTCGGCAACGTCCGCCGCAAGGCCTCCCGGCTGTGCGAGGTCTGCCACGAGAGCATGTGGCGCGGCATTCGCAAGGTCAGGCCCGGCGCGCACCTCGGCGACATCGGCCACGCGATCCAGTCTTATGCGGAGGCCGAGCGCTGTTCCGTCGTCTACGAGTTCTGCGGCCACGGCATCGGCCGCGTCTTTCACGATGCGCCCAATGTCCTTCATGTCGGAGAGCCCGGCACCGGCATCGTCCTCGAGACCGGCATGTTCTTCACCGTCGAACCGATGCTCAATCTCGGCCGCCCCGAGGCGCTCATCCTCGACGACGGCTGGACCGCGGTCACGAGGGACAAGAGCCTGTCGGCGCAGTGGGAGCACACGATCGCCGTGACGGACGACGGATACGAGGTCTTCACCCTCTCCCCGGCCGGCCACGCCCAGCCGCCCTACTGACAGCGGAGCGGCGTCCGGAACGTCCCCGATGGCCGGCGAATCAACGGTTTCCGAGAAGGTCCTCGGCAACGTCATGCTGGCGCTGGGGACCTCGGTGTGGGGGACGCACTTCCTCGTGACCGACATCCTGCTGGCCGGATGGGATCCCTACTTCCTGACCGCCGCTCGCCTGCTGTCGGCCACCGGATTCCTCATGACGTTCTATACCCTGCAGGCGCGGGGGAGGCCGCTTGCCCGGATGCCCTGGAAGGCGGCCCTGCTGCTGGGATCGGCCGGCATCGCGCTGTCGACGGTGATGCTGACCCTCGGCGTGAAGTACGCCGGAGCGGTTCCCGCATCGATCGTCGCGGCGGCCGCACCCATCGTCGCCGCCTTCGTCGCTCGCGCCGGCTTCGGCCTGCCGCTTGCCCTTGCCACCGTCATCGGCGCCGTCGTCGCCGTTGCCGGAGGCGTCTTCGCCGCCCTGGGCTCGGCCTCCGGCGATGCCGGCGACCTGCGCGGCGGCGAGCTCTTCATCCTCGGCGCCATCACGCTCTTCACCTGGTACTCCATAGGCGCCCAGCGCTGGCTCGGCGGCCTCTCGCAACTGGGCATCACCGCCGTCACGATCATGATCGGCGCTCTCACGATGGTCGTCGCGCTGCCGTTCCTCGTCGCCCTGGGGGTCGCCGACGTCCGCGTCGAGTTCAGCTGGGTCTCCATCGCCTACATCCTCTACCTGGGAGCGGGTCCGGCGTCGTTCTCGCTCTTCACGTGGCACTGGGGCGTGAGCCGCGTCGGCGTCACCGTCGCATCGATCTATTCGAACCTCGTCCCGGTCGTGGTCGTCGCCATCAGGACCGTCGAGGGCGAGCCGCCGACGGCCGAGCATGTCATCGGCGGCCTTCTCATCATCTCCGGCGTCCTGATCGCCCAGCTCCTGCCGTCGTCACGCAGGAGCGCCGCGCCGGGGAGAACGGCATGAGCGCCGCGTCCGGCCAGGCGCTGAAGGTCGTCGCCCTGGTGAGCCTGGGCCATCTCTTCAATCACCTCATCGTCATGGTGACGCCACCGCTGGTCGTCCTGTGGGTCGACGCCTTCGATGTCGACTACACGGCGATCGGCATCGTCATGGCCGCCACGGCAATAGCCTCGGCGGTGGCGGTGGTGCCCGTGGGCATCCTCACCGACCGCCTTCCGGCACGCTTCGTCCTCGTCGTCGGCCTCTGCGTGCTCTCCACCTCCGTCATCGGCTTCGCCCTCGCCCGGACCTACGTGGAGCTCCTCGTGTGGGCCGTCGTCATGGGCCTCGGCAACACGGTCTTCCATCCCTGCGGCTACACCATCCTCTCGGCCACCGTGCCCCGGAACTGGCTCGGCCGGGCCTTCAGCGTCCATACCTTCGCGGGCTATGCCGGATTCGCCCTGACCCCGGCGATCATCGGTCTGGCCGTCCTCTACTGGGACTGGCGCGGCGCTCTCGTCGCCATGGGACTGGCCGGATACGCCGTGGCCCTGGCGATGCTGGCGAACGGCCGCCATCTCAGGGATGCCCGCGGCGACGGCGGCGCCCCCCGGGAGGAACCGGCAACGGGATCGCGGACCCTGATGTCCCCGCCCATCCTGATGTGCTTCCTTTTCTTCCTCCTGACCACCATTGCCTACTGGGGCTTCGACAGCTTCCTTCCCGCCTCGCTCTTCGAGCACCACGGCATCGGCGAAACCCTCGGCACCTTCGCGCTGACCGTCTTCTTCGGCTGTTCGGCGCTCGGCATCCTCATCGGCGGCCTCATCGCCGACAACACCTCGCGCCACGGCCTGACCGCCGCCTGCGGTTTCATGATCGCCGCCACGTCGATCTTCCTCGTGGGCGACGTCGCCGGCGGAACCGTGACGATCTTCGTCCTCATCGGCGTCGCGGGCCTCGGCGCCGGCATCGTCACCCCGTCCCGCGACCTCATCGTGCGCCAGGTGACGCCGCCGTCGCAGACCGGCAAGGTCTTCGCCTTCATGACGCTCGGCATGGACGCCGGCTCCCTGATCGCCCCGCCGGTCTTCGGCTTCCTGATGGACCAGGGACATTCGGTATGGCTCTTCCGCCTCGCCGCGATCATGCTGATCCTGTCGGTGCTGACCGTGACGGCGACGCGCCGCATCCACAGACACATGGAGGCTCCCGCATGACTCCCGACGCCGTTTCCAGAGCCGCCGCGATCCTGATGCGGGCGCGCGACGGGGCAGGCCCCTACAACCGCTTGCCCGCGGATATCCGCCCGGCCACGCTCGAGGACGGCTACGCCATCCAGGACGAGATCGCACGCCGCCGCGCCGCCGCCGGCGAGAGCCAGGCGGGCTGGAAGATCGGGTGCACCTCCCGGGTGATGCAGGAGATGCTCGGTCACGACGAACCGGGCGGCGGCGCGGTCCTCGCCGCCGACGTCCACACATCGCCCGCGCGGATGGAGGCGGCGGCGTTCCACAATCCCGTGGCCGAATGCGAGATCGCCGTCCGAATCGCCAGCGACGTGGAAGACCGCCAGGGCGGCCACGACGGCCGGACCGTCGCACGGCACGTGGCGGCCTGCATGGCGGCGATCGAGATCGCGGAGCTGCGCTACGCCGACGGCAGCTCGAGGACCATGGCGGAGATCGTGGCGGACGACTTCTACCAGAAAGCGGTCGTCCTGGGCGAGGCCACGTCCCGCTGGCAGGACGTCGACATCGCCTCGCTGAAGGCCACCACCACGGTCTCGGGCGCGTTCAGGGGCCGGGGCCGCGGCGGCGACAGCCTCGGCCATCCCTTCAACGCCGTCGCCTGGCTCGCCAACGGTCTGATCCGGCGCGGGAAGGTCCTCGCGAAAGGATCGATCGTGCTGACCGGATCCCTCGTCGAGGCGGTTCCCGTCGGACGGGGGGACGACATCGTATGCGCCGTCGAGGGCCTCGGATCGGTCCGCCTCGTCCTCCGCTGAGATGGCCGGCATCCACGCCTGGAACGCCCTGACGTCGCCCGCACTCGCGGGGCTTGCCGGCGAGCGCTGCGTCGCGGTCCTGCCGATGGGCGCCACCGAGCAGCACGGGCCCCATCTTCCCCTGGGCACCGATACCATGATCGCCGAGGGCCTCGTGGCCCGTGCCCTGGGCCGCGTCGAGGCCGGGGGCGACGTCGTCGAACTGCCTTCGCTCGCCATCGGCGAGAGCAGCGAACACACCTCGTTTGCCGGCACGCTCAGCCACGAAGCGGAGACCCTGCTCGCCATGCTCGCAGAGATCGGCGCCGGGCTTGCCGGCGCCGGGATCCTCAAGCTGGTGATCGTCAACGCCCACGGCGGGCAGCCGCAGATCGTCGACCTGGCCGCGCAGCGCATGAGAACGCGCCACGCCATGCTGGTGGTCCGCGCCAGCTACATGACCTGGCCCCTGCCCTGCCATCTCGACGGACTCGATCCGGGAGGCCACCACGTAGGCCTCTTCGAGACCGCCATGATGCTGGTGCTCAAGCCGCGGCTGGTGGCGATGGCGAAAGCCGGCGCCTTCGAATCGGCGGCGGCCGGCCTGGCGGCGCGCCACCGGCGCTTCGGCGGGGCCGGCAGGCTCGGCTTCGCCTGGCAGGCCGAGGACCTCAACCCTTCCGGCGCCGTCGGACGCGCCGACGAGGCCACTGCGGAGCTCGGCCGCGAGCTCCTCGATCACCATTCCGGGATCCTTGCCGAACTGATCGACGACGCGCTGGATTTCGACACCCGGATGTTTTCCGGCGCGATTCAAGGGGAGTGACGACCATGGACATGACACTGACGGCGGCCGATCTCGATGTCCGGGAGCGGGCTTCGGCCTTCGCCCGCGAGCACCTGTGGCCCCACGAGATCGAGCTCGACGAGAACGACGGGCTTCCCGACGCCAGCGAGGCGGCGATCCGCCGGGGCGTGCTCGATTACCGGCTCAACGCCGTCAATCACGACCCGCTCCACGGCGGCCAGGGGATGACCGTCGTCCAGCAGTGCATCGTCAACGAGGAGGTCGGGTCGGCGACCAACGGCCTGTGGGGCCGCGTCTGGCAGCCGCCGGTGTGCCTGCGCCACGGCACGCCCGAACAGATCGAGCGCTACCTCGTGCCGGCGTGCCGGGGCGAGATCTCGACGTCGTTCTGCACCTCGGAGCCCTCCGCCGGTTCGGATGCCGGCGGCATCCGCACGTCGGCGACGCTGGAGGGCAACCAGTACGTCATCAACGGCGAGAAGTGCTTTGCCAGCAACGCCGAGAGCGCCGACGTCAACCTGGTGACCACCGTGGTGGACGGCGATCCGGCCCGGCCCACGCTGTTCCTCGTCGACAGGGCGAGCGAGGGCTTCACGGTGCGCCGCCTGCCCCGCTTTTCCCAGCGTTCGGGCCACGGGCACCCGGAGGTCGACATCGTCGATCTGAAGGTCCCCGCGACGCAGATGCTGGGCGAGGTGGGCCAGGGGTTCGAGCTCACCAAGGACTGGTTCGTCGAGGCGCGGCTGGCCATCGCCGCGCGCAGCATCGGCATGGCCATCCGCGCCGCCGGGCTGGCGCTCGAGTGGGCGCGCGAGCGCCGCCAGTTCGGCCGGCCGATCATCGACTTCCAGGGAATCGAGTTCATGCTGGCGGACATGGCGACGGACATCATGGCGGGCAAGTCGATGCTCTACCGCACCGCCCAGGAGATCGACGGCGGACTCGACCGCAGGACCGCCCACGCCAAGGCGAGCGCCATCAAGTACTTCTGCTCCGAAGCCGGGTTCCGGGTGGTCGATCGCGCCGCGCAGATCTTCGGCGGCCGGGGCACGATGTGCGAGAACCCCGTGGAACGGTTGACGCGCGACATCCGCCTCGAGAGGATCTGGGAGGGAACGTCGGAGATCCAGAAGGTCATCATGGCGGGCCAGATCCGCAAGCGCGGTCTCGCGCCCTACACCGGCTGGAGCTGACATGCGTCACCCGGCCTCGCTGAGGGAGATCGTCGAGAACGGGCTGTGCCTGGGCTGCGGCCTGTGCCAGTCGATCGCCGGACGGCGGCGCGTCGAGATGGACTGGGTCGATCCTCCCGGGCGCCTCCGCCCGGCGTTGCGGGAAGCGCTCGACGCCGCGACCGAGCAGGCGATCCTCGAGGCCTGTCCCGGCATGACCCTGGACGAGCCGGCCGATCCCGCAAGGCACGGCGCGCAAGTCCGCATCGACCCCTGTTTCGGCCCGTGGATCCGCGTGTGGAAGGGCCACGCGGGCGATCCCGATATCCGCCACAGGGGCTCCTCCGGCGGCGCGCTGACGGCACTCGCCCTGTGGCTCCTCGAGAGCGGGGAGGTCGACTTCATCAGCCACGTCAGGGCGGACGAGGAGCGCCCGATGCGCTCCAGGAGCCACACGTCCGCCACGCGCGACGACGTGCTCGCGGCCGCCGGGTCGCGCTACGGTCCCGTGGCTCCCCTCGACCGCTTCATGGAACTCCTCGACCTCGGCAAGCCTTTCGCCGTCATCGGCAAGCCGTGCGACGTCTCCGGCGTGCACAACATGCGGCGCCTCGATTCCCGCGTCGACCGCCTGGTGCGCTACACGCTGGCCTTTTCCTGCGGGACCTTCGCCGATCTCGACTGTTCGCGGCAGATGCTGGAGCGGACGGGCTTTCCGGGAGGCCGTGACGGAGAGGACAATCTCTCGCTCTTCCGCTACCGCGGCTACGGGTGCCCGGGACCGACCCGCGCGGTCGACCGCCAGGGGCGGGTTCACGACGAGGACTACCTCGACTTCTGGTACGGCCCCCACGGCTGGACCCACCAGTTCCGCTGCAAGGTCTGCGCCGACCCCACGGGCGAGGCCACGGACATCACGGTGGCGGACGCCTGGCCGGGCGGCGCGCCGTCCGGCAACGAAGCGGGCGGCTGGAACACCTTCATCAGCCGGACCCTGGCCGGCGATTCGCTCATGCAGGCCGCGATCGATGCCGGCCGCCTCGTGGCCGAGGAAGAAGACATCGCCCTGATGTACGACGTGCAGCCGCACCAGGCGGTCAAGAAGCAGGGCATGAAGGCCCGGCTGCAGGCGATCGCCGACAGCGGCGCCGCCGTTCCCGACTTCCGCAATCTCAACCTCGACGCGGCCGCCCGGCAGCGCGACGGCACCTTCCTGAGCAAGAACTACGAGGGAACGGCCGAGCGCCTGGCAAGCGGCGTGCACCGCGAGCGCCTCGCCTGAAGGCCATGCCGGAATCGAGCATCTTCCGCTCCGGCCTCCTGGACGGCCGCCATGTCCTCGTCACCGGCGGAGGGACCGGCATCGGCTTCGGCTGCGCCCGGGAGCTGGGGGCGCTCGGCGCCCGGGTGACGCTGGCTGCGCGGCGCCGGGACGTCCTCGAAGCGGCGGTCTCCCGCCTGCGCGCCGACGGCGTCGACGCCGCCTTCTACACGCTCAACATCCGCGACGACAGCGCCTGCCGGGAGGTCCTCGCGGCGGCCGGCAGGGACCGGGGCCTTCCCGACGATCTCGTCAACAACGCCGGTGGCCAGTTCGCGGCCCGCGCCGAGGACATCTCCGCCAACGGATTCCGCGCGGTCATGGACCTCAACGTCCAGGGCACCTGGCAGATGTGCAGCGCCTTCGCCCGCCTGCACCGCGACAGCGGGACGCCGGGGAGGATCGTCAACATCGTCTTCGCTCACACCGGCGCCATGGAGCGCTTCGCCCACGGCGCCGCCGCGCGGGCCGCCGTGGTCAACCTCACGCGCACCCTGGCCCTCGAGTGGGGCCGCCACGGAATTCTCGTCAACGCCGTCGGTCCGGGCGCCGTCATGACCGAGGGCATGCGCCAGTACGACGACGCGGACAGCGGCGGGGCCCGGGTCTCCGGCTTTCCCGTGCCGCGCTTCGGCACGCCCGAGGACATCGCCTGGATGGTGGCCTACCTGCTCTCGCCCGCCGGCGACTGGATCACCGGAAGCTTCCTTTCGATCGACGGCGGCGGCCAGCTCGCCGGGGGCCGCTGAGGGCCGCGGCGCGGCTTTCGGGACTGCACCGACGCGCTTCAGTTTCGGGACGCGCGAATCCGGCGATTTCCGAGCGATGGCGCCCTTTCCTCGGCACCGGCATAGAAGAACGCGTTCTTGTCGCGAAGCATGCCGTCGATGGCGGCGAGCCTCGAAGGCTCGAGGTCGAACGCCGGTTCCGGCTCCGGCCTGAAGTGGCCGTGGCGGTCCCTGCCCCGCACCAGCGTCGCGTAGTCGACGGCACCGACCACCTGCCTCATCTGCGGCGTGACGAAGCGCAGCGCCAGGCCGATGCGCCGCGATTCCGTCCGGTTGGCGCCCGAGGCATGGTAGAGGCTGCCGTGGTGCAGGGACATCTGGCCGGCCCGCAGCTCCACGCGGACCGCCTCGCTCTCGTCGACCTCCACGGCCAGCTCCTGGCCGCGGGAGAGCTGGTTGGCCTCCAGCCAGGTATCGCGGTGCGCCACGATGCCGTGCCTGTGGGAGCCCGGGATGAACTTCATGGCGCCGCCGGCCCCGGTGACGTCGCCGATCGCGACCCACGCCGTCAGTTCCCGCGACTCGTCGTCGAGACCCCAGTAGCGCAGGTCCTGGTGCCAGCCGACATAGTCGCCGGTCAGGGGCTCCTTGATGAAGAAGCCCGCATTCCACAGGAGAAGGTCGCCGCCCATGATCGATTCCACCGGATCGAGGACGCGGCTGTCGCGCGCGAGGGCGTGGATCTGGGGGATCACCAGGTGCGGCACGTTGAAGGTGTACTGGACGATGTCCGGGACGTCCCGGGCGTCATCGAGCCTGCGCTCGATCGCCCGGCGGAGCGCCTCCGCCTCGCCGCGCGCCATCGCCTCGAGCGGAAAGAGGTATCCCTTCTCGCGGAAGGACTCCACGTCACGGGCATCGAGATGCCGTGACGTCATCGCTCGTATCCTTGCGATTCGCATGTGGTCGCGAGGTCGAGCGCGCGCCAGTTCAGCATGCCGCCCGGCAGGTTGGCCAGTTCCCTGAAGCCCTCGCTGCGCAACAGGCTGACGGCCTGGGCGGAACGGCCGCCGGCGCGGCAGACGGCGACGAGCGGCCGCGCCGGATCGAGTTCGGCCACGCGCCCGGCCAGCTCGCCCAGCGGCATCGCGATGGCGCCGGGGATGTGACCCAGCGGTCCGTGGTACTCCTCCTCCTCGCGGACATCGAGAACCTGGATCGACGCGAGATTGTCCTCGACCCAACGGGGAGAAACCTCCCAGACGCCGGCGAAGTTGAGTTCGAGGGGCGCCCAGTCCGGGACCTCGTCGATGACCGTGGCGCCGTCGGGCCTGCCGCACTCGAGGTTGGCCGGCACGGCGACGGCCATGCGCCTTGGATGCGGCAGGGCGAGATTCTCCATGTAGCCGCAGAAATCGCCGCACGAGAGAGCGCCGCCGAGCCGGGGGTTGTGGCGGCGCTCCTCGCCGACGCTGCTCAGGGTGAGGCCGCGGTAGTCGTGTCCCGGCGCGACCAGGCACGACCCGGGAAGCGTGAAGATCCGCTCGTGGACCGAGCGGTAGAGTTGCCGGGCGCTGCCGCCCTGGAAGTCGACGCGGCCGCAGCCGCGGATCAGAAGGCAGTCGCCGGTGAAGGCGACGGAACGGTCGTCGAGCACGAAGGTCAGGCAGCCTGCCGTGTGCCCGGGCGTCGCGCGGACCTCGAGAGCGCGCTCTCCGAAGGCCACCGCGTCGCCGTCCTCGAGGAGGCGGTCCGCGCCTTCGGCCCCGCAGGCCCGCGCCACCATGATGCGGCTGCCCAGGAAGCGTCTGAGAAGCCAGGCGCCGGTGACGTGATCAGCGTGAACGTGGGTCTCGAGCGTCGCCACGAGAGTGAGGCCGAGCTCCTTGACGAGCGCCCGGTCGCGCCGGGCCTGCTCGAAGACCGGATCGATCAGGACCGCCTCGCGCCCTTCGGGACAGGCGACGAGGTAGGTGTACGTCGACGACCGGGGATCGAGGAGCTGGCGCAGGAGAACCACGTTGGCACACCCCGTTGGGCTTGACGGTGGAGTATGCCTGCCGGGGTCCGTCCTGTCAGGCCGAATTCCGGCGGTTTGCCACCATGTGGGTGTGGAGCACTCCGCCTCCGGCGAGGGCGTCGCGCCGCTTCACGCTCGCCTCGACGCGCCTGGCGAACATCGCCTCGCCCAGCGCCTGCCGAAGCTCTCCTGCCTCGCCGCCGGTGACGTAGGCCACCTCGCGCTCGACGGCAGCGAGCGAACGGGCCGTGTCGTCGCGCACGGCGACGTGCCCGAAACCGGCGCCGCGGAAGGCCTCCCGGTAGACCTCGAGACCTTCGAAGTGGAAGGTGAGGCCGTAGGCCCTCATGGCGCCGGTCCACGCCTCGAAGAGGTCGAGCGGACCCTCTTCGGGCACGGTGAAGTCCGCGCAGACGATCAGTCCGCCGGGAGCCAGCACGCGGGCCGCCTCGCCGAAGGCGGCCGCCTTGTCCTGGATGTGGCAGACGACATCCTTGGCGAAGACGACATCGAAGCCGGCATCGTCGAACGGCAGGCGTCCCGCGGAGACGTGCCTGACGTCGACCCGGCCGTCGAGGCCGGCCGAGCGGACCGCCGCCCCGGCGCGCGCCACCAGGTCGGCGGCAATGTCGATCGACGTCACGTGGCGGGCGCCGAAATCCCCCGCCAGCATGAGGGCCGCACCCCCGAGGCCGCAGCCGATGTCGAGCACTCTCTTCCCGGCCAGCGCCACGCCGTCGAGCAGCGCCACCATTTCCTCGGCGCCGCCCGGCGACAGGAAGCCCCTGCCATAGAGCGCCTGCATGCCTTCCACGACCCTGTCGGAATACTGGCTGGCCATGACGTTCAGAAGTTCACCAGGTCGCCGCCCTTGAGCGCCAGCATCTCGCGGGCCTCGGCCGGTGTCGCGACCTCGAGCGACAGGTCCTCGACGATGCGGCGTATCTTGGCGACCTGGTCCCTGTTCGAGCGCGCCAGCTCCCCCTTGGCGATGTAGAGGCTGTCCTCGAGGCCGACGCGCACGTTGCCGCCGAGCATCGCCGCCATGGTGACGAAGCCCATCTGGTGGCGTCCGGCCGCCAGCACCGACCAGCGGTAGGCGTCGCCGAACAGCTTGTCCGCGATCCTGCGGGCGTGCATGAGGTTTTCCTCGTCGGCGCCGATACCGCCGAGGATGCCGAAGATCGACTGGACGAAGAGCGGCGGCCTGACGAGTCCCCGGTCGAGAAAGTGCGCCAGCGTGTAGAGGTGGCCGATGTCGTAGCACTCGAATTCGAAGCGCACCCCGTGACCTTCGCCGAGTTCCTGAAGAATGTATTCGATATCCTTGAAGGTGTTTCGAAAGATGAAGTCGCGCGAGTTCTCCAGATGGCGCCGTTCCCACTCGTGGCGGAAGGTGTCGATCTTCTCGAGGATGGGAAAGAGGCCGAAGTTCATGGAGCCCATGTTGAGCGACGTCATTTCCGGGCTGGCCTTCAGGGCGCCGGCGAGACGCTCGTCGAGGGACATGCCGTGGCCGCCGCCCGTCGAGATGTTGACGACGGCGTCCGTCGACTGCTTGATCCGCGGCAGGAACCGCATGAAGACGTCCGGGTCCGGGGTCGGACTGCCGTCGTCGTTGCGGGCATGGAGATGGATGATCGACGCTCCCGCCTCCCAGGCGCCGATCGAGGCCTCGGCGATCTCGTCGGGCGTGACGGGAAGCCAGGGACTCATCGTCGGCGTGTGGATGGAGCCGGTGACGGCACAGGTGATGATGACCTTGTCGCGTCCGGCCATCGGCGCTTCCTCCCTTGCGTGTCGGTCACCAGCCGGCATCGTGGAGGCCCGTCAGCACGCGGTCGAGCGCTTCCATGTCGGCGGGTGAACCGATGGTGATCCTCAGGTGCCGCGGCAGGCCGAAACCCGCGAGCCGCCGCAGCACGATACCCCGGGCCTTCACCCGCCGGTAGAGCTCTTCGCCGTCCATGGCGCAGTCCGGCGGCAGGCCCGCAAGGAGAAAGTTGGTCTCGCTGGCGGGCGAATCGAAGCCCAGGGCGGCGAGGCGCCCGGCGAACCACTCCCGCAACTCGATGGTCCGCCGCCGCACCGCCGCCAGGTGCTCCCGGTCGGCGAGCGAGGCGATGGCCGCCGCCTGGCACGGCCGGGCGACGATGCCCGGCGGACGCACCCTGGCGACGGCCTCGGCGAGTTCGGGACGCATGGCGGCCCAGCCGACACGCATGCCCGCCAGTCCGTGAATCTTGGAGAAGGTGCGCAGGACGGCGACGTTGAACCCCTCCTCCAACAGGGATTCGCCGGAGTCGAGATCCGCGTAGTCGGCGTAGGCGCCGTCGAGCATCAGCAGCACGTGGTCCGGCACTCCGCCGGCAAGGCGCCTGATGGCGTCGAGGCCCACGGCCGTGCCGGTGGGATTGTTGGGGTTGGCGATGTAGACCACGGCGGTCTCTTCGGTGACCGCCGCGAGGAAGGCGTCGACATCGTGGGTGAAGGACGCTTCGTCGACGAGGACGGTGCGGGCCCCGGCGGCCTCGGCGAGCGTCACGGGGAAGCTGTAGCTGAAGCGTCCGGTCACGAGGGTGCGGCCGGGCTCGAGGCAGCAGCGGGCGAGATTGGCCATGATGTCCATCGATCCCGCGCCGCAGACGATCGACGCCTCGTCGAGGCCCGTGGCGCGCGCCAGCGCGCGCCTGAGGTCCCGGTAGTCCTCGTCACTGTAGCTGCGCGCCTCGCCCAGGGCGGCGCGGGCGGCCTCGAGGGCTCCCGGACTGGGAGGAAACCCGGACTCGTTGAACCCGAGCTGGATCAGGTCCCCGGCAGGCTCGCCGGAGGCGTAAGGCGGCATCCGCCTGACGGCATGGCGCAGGGTCGAGGGCACGGGGGCGCTCAGGCCTTGCGGGAAAGAGGCGGTGAACCGCTCTGGACGCCGACGAAGGGGACCTTGTCGAGAATGGTGAGCCCGTGGCCCTCGATGGCCCGGTAGGGCGCCGGGTTGTTGGTCAGGATGCGGATGCTGCGCAGCCCGAGATCGTGAAGAATCTGCGCGCCGGTGCCGTACTGGCGCCAGTCCAGTCCGTGAAGGACGTCGTTGCGGTCCGCGTCGGGATCGCTGTAGATGCGCTTGCGTCCCAGGCCGAGTCCCCAGCCCTCCTGGCCCCTGAGATAGAGGAACACGGCCGCCGGTTCGCCGGCGAGACGCTCCAGGGCGATGTCGACGAGGCCGCGTCCGTCGCCGCGCACCGGACCGAAGACATCGTCGATGGCGCTCGCCGCGTGGACCCGGACGAGCACGCCCTCGCTGCCCGGCCGGATGTCGCCCTTCACCAGGGCGAGGTGCTCCGTGTCGTCGATGCCGGAGCGGTAGACCAGGGCCTCGAAGCGGCCGTGCCGGGTTTCGAAGGGCGCCCGGTCGATGAGGGCGACATGGCGTTCGGTGCGCCGCCGGTAGGCGATGACGTCGGCGATCTGCACCAGCGCCAGGCCGTGCTCGCGGGCGAACGGCACGAGGTCCGGCAGGCGCATCATCGCGCCGTTGCCGTCGACGATCTCGCAGATGACCCCGGCGGGATAGCAGCCGGCCATGCGGACGAGGTCGACCGCCGCCTCGGTGTGCCCCGCCCTCGTCAGGACGCCGCCTTCGCGCGCCCGCAGGGGAAAGATGTGTCCGGGACGCGCGAAGCTCGCCGCGTTCACCGCCCGGTTGCCGCCGTCGCCGGCAAGGGCGCGGATGGTGCGCGCGCGGTCCCCGGCGGAGATGCCCGTGGTCGTGCCGAAGCGGTAGTCGACCGAGACGGTGAAGGCGGTGCGGTGCTGCTCGGTGTTGTCCTTGACCATCTGCGGCAACTCCAGCTCGTCAAGCCTCGCACCCTCCATCGGCACGCAGATGACACCCGCCGTGTGGCGCACGAAGAAGCCGACCGTCGCCTGCGTCACCTTGTCCGCCGCCATGACGAGGTCGCCCTCGTTCTCGCGGTGCTCGTCGTCCACGACGACGACGGGCCTGCCCCGGGCAATCTCCCCGATGGCCTCCTCGATGGTCGAAAACATCCCGTCCCCGCTCATGCCCTTGCCCCCGTCACGCGGCGAAGAGGTTGTCGATCTCGTCGACGAGGCGGTTGAGGTGGAATCGGGGGTGGAGGAACTCCTCGTCGAGAGCCGGCCGCATGCCCTCCCGAAGGGCGAGAACCCCGAAACCGTCGAGGAAGAGGATCTTCAGGCCGGGCACGGCGGCCACCGCGCGCCGCGCGAACTCGGGCCCGTCGATGCCGTCCATTCTCGCCTCTGCGATGAGAATCTCGAAGGCGCCGGGAACGAGCCACGCAATGGCGTCGCGGCCGCTCGCCGAGCGTATGACCTCGTGTCCCTGGCGCGCCAGCCTCTTGGTAAGGTACCCCCGAAGCACATCGTCCTGCGCCACCAGGAGAATGCGCGCCATCAGCGTGATTCATGCCCCGACCGGTCGCTCCGGGCGACCGGCAGGCCCGTTCTCAACTCGAAACGTGACATCGCCATGACGCTAGCCTAAACCGCTCCGGTGACCCGCGCAATTGCGAATGCCGCGCCGTCCCCCGTGGCGGTCGCCCGCCCGGCAAGGCAGACCCTGCCCGTGCTCGTCTCCTCGCCGCACAGCGGCAGGAGCTACGAAGTGGGATTCCTCGCCTCTTCCAGGCTCGACAGCCACGCCATCCGGCGTTCCGAGGACGCCCATGTCGACAGGCTGATCGCCGGCGTGCCGGCCCTCGGCGCTCCGACGGTCCAGGCGCTTTTCCCGCGGGCCTGGATCGACGTCAACCGGGAGCCGTCGGAACTCGATCCCTCGATGTTCGACGGACCTCTCGCGCGCCCGGTCCGGCGCGACAGCGCGCGGGTCAGGGCGGGCCTTGGAATCATCCCGAGGGTCGTCTCGGGCGGCATGGAAATCTACGCCGGGAGCCTGCCGGCCCGGGAGGCCGAACGGCGCATCGCAACCGCCTACGTGCCCTACCACGACACGCTCGCGTCGCTGCTCGACGCGACGCTCGGCCTCTTCGGTTCCGCCTGTCTCATCGACTGCCATTCCATGCCGTCGTCCTGCCGTGGCGGCGGCGGGCGGACGCCCGACGTCGTGCTCGGCGACCGCTTCGGGTCTTCGTGCGCTCCGGGCGTCTCGCTCGCGACGGCCGGAGCCCTCGAATCCCTGGGCGCCGTCGTCCACCGCAACGATCCCTACCCGGGCGGCCACATCACCCGGCGCTACGGCCGGCCGGGCCAGGGCGTTCACGCCCTCCAGATCGAGATCAACCGGGGGCTCTATCTCGACGAGGCCTCCCTCGAGACGACCGCCGGCCTGGAATCCGCCGCGCGCCTCGTCGAGGCCGCGGTGCTGGCGGTCTCCGGGGCCCTGGAGGGAGAGGCCGCGGCGGTCGAGGCGGCGTCGGGCCGTTGACGCCGCGGGGCGCCGGGCACCATCATCGGCGCCGCAGCACGGGGGGAAGACCATGGCGGACGATATCAGGGTCGTGACGGAGTTTCCCCGCGCCGTCGAGGTCATCGAGAACACGTGGATTCCCCTGTCGGACGGCACCAGGCTGGCGGCGAGGATCTGGCTGCCCCGGGACGCCGCCGAAGACCCCGTGCCGGCCATCCTCGAGTACCTTCCCTACCGCAAGCGCGAAGGGACTCGGGAACGCGACGAACTCACCCATCCCTGGTATGCGGGCCACGGCTACGCCGCCGTGCGCGTCGACATTCGCGGATCCGGCGAGTCCGGCGGCATTCTCGAGGACGAGTACCTGAAGTCGGAGCAGGACGACGCACTGGAGATTCTCGCCTGGATCGCGCGCCAGGCGTGGTGCAGCGGCCACTGCGGCATGATCGGCATCTCCTGGGGCGGCTTCAACGGCCTGCAGATCGCCGCCCGGCGCCCGCCGGAACTCAAGGCCGTCGTCACCATCGCCTCGACAGACGACCGCTACAGCGACGACATCCACTACATGGGCGGCATCATGATCAACGATTCGATGGCCTGGGCGGCCACCGTCTTCGCCATGAACACGCGCCCGCCCGATCCGGACCTCGTCGACAGCTGGCGCGACGAGTGGATGGCGCGCCTCGAGGCGAACGATCCCTGGCTCGTCAAGTGGCTTCACCACCAGCGCCGCGACGCGCAGTGGAAGCACGGATCGGTGATCGAGAACTACGGCGACATCACCGCCGCGGTCTACGCCGTGGGCGGCTGGGCCGACGGCTACTCCAACGCCGTGCCGCGCATGCTGGCCGGACTGACCTGTCCGAGGAAGGGCCTGGTGGGCCCCTGGGCGCACAAGTACCCGCACTTCGCCCTGCCCGGACCGCGCATCGGCTTTCTGCAGGAGACCCTGCGCTGGTGGGACCGCTGGCTGAAGGGCATCGACAACGGCATCATGGACGAACCGATGTACCGCGTCTGGATGGAGGATTCCCATCCGCCGGCGACGTGGAGCCGGGAGCGTCAGGGGCGCTGGGTCGCCGAAGCGGCCTGGCCCTCGCCCAGGATCGGGAACCTCGAACTTGGCCTGGCCGACGGCGGCGCGCTCGCTCACGGGAGCACTCTTGCGTCGCCCCGGATCATCCGCTCGCCGCTCGCCATGGGGGCGGGCCAGGGCGAGTGGTGCCAGTACGGCCTCAGCCACGACGCGCCGGGCGACCAGCGCGGCGACGACGGCTGTTCCGTCGTCTTCGACAGCGCCCCGCTCGACGAGCGCCTCGAGATCATGGGAGCGCCTGTCGTCGATCTCGAGATCGCCTCGACGAGGCCCAACGCCTTCGTCGTGGCGAGACTGTGCGATGTCGCTCCCGACGGTGCGTCGACCCGGGTGACCTACGGCGCGCTGAACCTCACCCATCGCGACAGCCACGAGAATCCCGAGCCGCTCGAACCCGGCCGGAGCTACCGCGTGCGCCTGCAGCTCAACGACATCGCCCACAGCTTCGCGCCGGGCCACACCCTGCGTCTCGCGCTCTCGAACAGCCTGTGGCCGCTGTTCTGGCCGTCGCCCGAACCTGTGTCCCTGACCCTTGCCGCAGGCGCGCTCACCCTTCCCCGGCGGCCGCCGTCGGACGGCGACGGCGCCCTCGCGCCGTTCGAACCGCCCGAAAGCGCGCCGCCCTGGGACCTTGAGATCATCGAGCCTGCGGGCGGGCACCGCCGCAGCGAGCGCGACGAGACCACGGGACACGTCCGCAGCTCGGTGGCGAACGACGCGGGCCTCGTGCGCGACCCGGCGACCGACTGGACCTTCGGCGCCTGCACGGAACAGCACTTCGACATCACCGAGGGCGATCCGGAGTCGGCGCGCATCACGATCTCCTGCACCTGGCGGTTCCGCCGCGAGCGGCAGGGTTTCGACGTCAGGACCGAGACCCGTTCGTCGCTGGGGTGCACCCGGGACGCCTGGGTGTTCGAGGCCGACTGCAAGGCGTTCGAGAACGGCCGGCGCGTCTTCGCGAAGACCTGGGACCGGGTCATTCCCCGCGACCTCAACTGAAACCGGCAGCACGGCGGTTGACTTCCCCGGCAATCCATAGCCGGATAGCACGCGATGCTTCTCTACACCGTCAAACGCCTCGGTCTCGCCGTTCTCATCGTCTGCCTGGCGATGCTGATGCTGCTCTCGGCGATCCACCTCGTGCCCGGCGACCCCGCCGGGATCGCCCTGGGCCCGCGGGCGACGCCGGAGATGCGCGCCGAGTTCCGCGCCCTGATGGGCATGGACCAGCCGTTCCTCGTGCAGTACGTGAAGTTCATCGGCAACGTCGTGACCGGCGATCTGGGCGTCGACGTGTGGTCGAAACGCCCCGTCAGCACCATGATCGGCGAGCAGCTGCCCCATACCATCGCGCTCGCCATGGTCGGGCTGGGCTGGGCGATCCTGCTTGGAATCCCGATGGGCTGCTACTCGGCGGTGCACCGCAACAGCTTCACCGACAAGCTCACGGGCGTTCTCTCGGTGGGATGCATCGCCATCCCGTCGTTCATCATCGGCCTCTACGCCCTCCTGCTGTTCGCCGTCGAGCTGAAGATCTTTCCGGCGATCGGCGCCGGCGACGCCGGTGACATCGAGGACCAGCTGCTCCACCTCGTGCTGCCGGGCCTGGCCGTCGGCCTGGGCTGGGTCGGCTACCTCTCCAGGTTCGTGAGAACGTCGATGCTGGAGGTGATGGGCGAGAACCACATCAGGATGGCGCGGGCCTACGGTCTCTCCGACCGGCGCATCACCTACATCTACGCCCTCAAGCTCGCCATCCTGCCCACCGTCGCGCTGCTGGGCGTGGGCGTGGGAAGCCTGATCTCGGGCGCCGTCTTCGCGGAGATCATCTTCGCCCGTCCCGGGATCGGCAAGATGGTGGTCGACGCCGTCAACACGCGCAACTACCCGATCGTCATGGGCGGCGTGCTCGTCACGACGATGCTCTTCGCCCTCTCGACGCTGATCTCGGACCTGGTCGCCGCCTGGCTCGACCCGCGGATCCGGCAGGGCCTCTGAAGGCGATGGCCTCGACAGCCGACATCGCGGTCCGCCGGGAGCCCCGCCTGGCATGGATGCGCCAGCTGCTGCGCGATCCGCTGGGCTGCTTCGGCCTCGTGCTCGTTCTCCTCATCATCGTCTCGGCGGCCGGCGCGGACGTGCTGGCGCCGCACGACTACAAGGCGCTCAACGTCAAGGTGCGGCTGGCCGGCCCGTCGTGGGAACACCTGCTGGGCACCGACAACCTGGGACGCGACACCTTCAGCCGCATCCTTCACGGCGGACAGATCGCCCTCTACGTGGCCCTCGTCTCCGTGGGATCGTCCCTCCTGCTGGGCCTCGTCCTCGGCATGCTCGCGGGCTACGGGCCGTCCTGGCTCGACAACACCCTGATGTGGCTCTTCGATTCCGTGCGGGCTTTTCCCGTCATCATGTTCGCGCTGGCGGTCATCACGGTGGTCGGACCGAGCCTGGAGACCATCATCTTCGTGGTCATCGTCACCACGACGCCGGGTTACGCCCGGATCGCCAGGGCGTCGACCCTGGCGACCAAGAACACCGAGTTCATTCTCGCCGAGCGGTCGCTGGGTGCGGGGACCATGAGGATCATGTTCTCCCATCTCGTCCCCAACATCGTCCAGCCGCTCCTGATCCTGTGCAGCATGGACATCCCTGTCGTCATCACCATCGAGGCCGGACTCTCGTTCCTCGGCCTCGGCGTCAAGCCGCCGACGCCGTCATGGGGCTCGATCCTCAACGACGGCTACGGCTTCATCCGCAACACGCCCTGGCTGGTCATCGCGGGAGGCATCCCCCTCATCATCACCACGCTGGGGTTCACCTTCCTCGGAGAGGCGCTGCGCGACGTCCTCGATCCCAAGCTCAAGAAGGAACGATGACGGCGCCGGTGCTCGAGGTGCGCGATCTCTCGGTCGACTTCGTGACCGGCCGCGGGACCGTGCGCGCGCTGCGCCACGTCGACCTTGCGGTGCCGGACAACCGGGTCGTCGGGATCGTCGGCGAATCGGGGTGCGGAAAGTCCACCCTGATCAACAGCGTGCTGCGCCTGCTTGCGGCCAACGCCGTGGTGGCGCGCGAATCCTCGGTCGTCTTCCAGGGACGCGACGTGCTGGCCATGGGCTCCCGGGAACTGCGCAACGTCCGCGGCCGGGGCATCTCCATGGTCTTCCAGGATCCCATGACGGCGCTCAACCCGGTGGTCTCGATCGGGACGCAGATGACCGACATCCTCTACCGCCTCGACATGACGAAGCGCGACAAGCGCCGCCTGGCGGCCGACATGCTGGGCCAGGTCGGCATTCCCGACCCGGAACGGCGGCTCGCCGACTATCCCCACCAGTTCTCGGGCGGCATGCGCCAGCGCATCTGCATCGCCATGGCGCTGATGATGAACCCCGCCCTGCTGATCGCCGACGAGCCGACGACGGCTCTCGACGTCACCCTCGAGGCCCAGATCATCCACCTGATGAAGGACCTGTGCGCGCGCTTCGGCTGTTCCATGCTGTTCGTCTCCCACAACCTCGGCCTGATCGCCGAGCTGTGCGACGAGGTGGTGGTCATGTACGCCGGAGAGGTGGTCGAGCAGGGCGATGTCCACGACCTTTTCCACCGCGCCCGGCATCCCTACACGCGCATGCTGCTGGAGTGCGATCCGGCGCGCATCGAGGAGGCGCGCCGGGACCTTCCGACCATCACCGGAAGCGTCCCCGACCTCATCGATCTCCCGTCGGGCTGCATTTTCGCGCCGCGCTGTCCCGAGCGCTACGCGCCCTGCGACGCCTCCGCGCCGGCTCCCTACGGGGTCCGCGGCGGGCATGCGGCACGCTGCTTCCGGATCCGCGATGCCTGAACTCCTCGAGGTCGACCGGCTCCGCGTGCGCTTCCGCACGGCGGGCATCGTCAAGACGCTCCTGCAGGGGATCGACGATCCCCACATCGATGCCGTGATGCACGTTTCCTTCCGTCTCGGGGCGGGCGAGACCTTCGGGCTGGTGGGCGAATCCGGCTCGGGCAAGACCACCCTGGGACGCGCCGTGATCGGCCTCGTCGAGGCCGCCGAGGGCAGCATCGCCTTCGACGGCCAGGACCTCGTCGGCCTCGACGACACCCGCTACAGGTCCGTGCGGCGGAACATCGCGATGATGTTCCAGGACCCGGTGGCGAGCCTGTCGCCGCGCAAGACGGTCCGCAACCTCATCACGGAACCCTCAAGGATTCACGATGTCGCCGGACGCGATACCCACCGCGACGCCTGCCGCCTGCTCGACCTCGTGGGCCTTCACGAGGGCTTTCTCGGCGCCTACCCGCACCAGCTCTCGGGCGGCCAGGCACGGCGTGTGGGCGTCGCCCGCGCCCTGGCGCTGGAACCGCGGCTCATCATCGCCGACGAGCCGACGGCGGGTCTCGATGTCTCCGTCCAGGGCGAGATTCTCAATCTCATGAACCGCCTGCAGCGGGAACTCGGGCTCTCTTACCTCATCATCACCCACAACCTGCCGGTGGTGCGCCATGTCAGCGACCGCCTCGCCATCATGTATCTGGGGCGATTCGTCGAAACCGGCACGACGGCGGACATCTTCCGCCGCCCCGCCCATCCCTACACCCTGGGCCTGCTTGCGGCGGTGCCGGAACCCGATCCCGACAGGCGGCGCGACAAGCTCGAGCTCGAGGGCGAGATCCCTTCGCTCATGAACCGCCCGGCGGGGTGCGAGTTCCACACCCGCTGCCCGTTCGCCAGGGAGAAGTGCCTCACCACCGCTCCGGAGTTCCGCGAAGTCGCCCCCGGGCGCATGGCGAGCTGCCACTTCCCCTTCCCCGACCCCGCCGACGCCCGTCCGCCCGGCGAGACCGGAAGGGCGGCGAACAAGGGGTGACAGCCGGCACGTGCTGGTGCATGTTCCTGCGCCCCACCGCCTTGCGAAGAGGAGCTTCATGACGGCTTCCAGCGGCGCCGCCGGACCGCGTCCTCCAGGGGCGCGCAAGAGACGCTCGAGAACATCGGCCCGAGGCCGCCAGGCCGATCCGTCGGCCGTGTCCGAGATCGGGGATCTCCTCGGCGAGGCGCCGCCGGAGCGCCACCTGCTGATCGAGTACCTCCACCTCGTCCAGGACCGCTACCGCCACATATCGGCCCGCCATCTGCGGGCTCTCGCCGAGGTGCTCTCCATTCCCATGGCGGAAGCCTGGGAAGTCGCGAGCTTCTATCACCACTTCGACCTCGTCCGGGAAGGACAGACGCCTCCGCCGCCGATCACGGTGAGGGTGTGCGAGAGCCTGTCCTGCACCATGGCCGGCGCCGACGAACTCGCGCGCGGCCTCGGCGGCGCGCTCGGCCCCGACGTCAGGGTCGTCAGGGCGCCCTGCATGGGCCGGTGCGACAGCGCGCCGGCGGCGAAGGTGCATTTCAACGACATCGGCCATGCCACCCGGGCGCGAATCGAGGCCGCCGTCGCAGGCGGCGACCTCGATCCCAGGGTGCCGGACTACCAGGACCTCGAGGCCTACCTCGCCGGGGGTGGCTACCGGGTCCTGAAAGATGCCCTCGCCGGCCGGATGAGCGTGGACGACGTCATCGCGACCATGGAATCGTCGAACCTGCGCGGACTGGGCGGCGCCGGATTTCCGGCGGGGCGCAAGTGGACATTCGTGCGCATGGAGAGCGCGCCGAGGCTGATGGCGGTCAATGCCGACGAGGGCGAGGTCGGGACCTTCAAGGACCGCCACCACCTCGAGCGGGAGCCTCACCGGGTCCTCGAGGGCACGCTCATCGCCGCCTGGGCCGTCGAGGCCCGCGATGTCTACTTCTACCTCAGGGACGAGTACCCCGGCATCCGCGTCGCCCTGGAGAGGGAACTCGCAAGGCTCGGCGAGGCCGGGATCGAGGGAGCCGCCAGGATTCATCTCAGGCGCGGCGCCGGCGCCTACATCTGCGGCGAGGAATCGGCGATGATCGAATCGATCGAGGGCAAGCGGGGCCTGCCCCGCCATCGTCCTCCGTTCGTGGCCAGGACCGGAATCTTCGGCCTTCCCACCCTCGTCCACAATGTCGAGACCCTCTACTGGGTGCCGGGAATCATCGCCAACGGCGCCGACTGGTTCGCCGGCCACGGCCGCCACGGGCGCTCCGGCCTGCGAAGCTTCTCGGTCTCCGGGCGCGTCAGGGAGCCCGGCGTCAAGCTGGCGCCGGCCGGTATCACGGTCAGGGAGCTGATCGACGAGTACTGCGGCGGCATGGCCGAAGGCCACACCTTCAAGGGCTACCTTCCCGGAGGCGCCTCCGGCGGCATCCTGCCGGCCTCGCTCGGCGACGTTCCCCTCGATTTCGACACCATCCAGCCCCACGGCGGATTCATCGGCTCGGCCGCCGTCGTCATCCTCTCCGACGCGGACAGCATGAGCGAGGCCGCCGTCAGCCTCATGAAGTTCTTCGAGGACGAAAGCTGCGGCCAGTGCACGCCGTGCAGGGTCGGCTGCGAGAAGGCGGTGGCGCTGATGTCGCGCGGGACCTGGGACCGGCCGCTCCTCGAGGAACTGTCCGCCGCCATGGCGGACGCCTCCATCTGCGGCCTGGGCCAGGCCGCACCCAACCCCGTGCTGACCGTTCTGAAGTACTTCGAGGAGGAAGTCGCGTGAGCGAAACCGTCTCCTTCACGCTGGACGGCCGGGAGGTCACCGCCCGGCCCGGCGAGACGATCTGGCAGGTGGCCCGGCGCCGGGGCCATGTCATTCCCCACCTGTGTCACACCGAGATGCGGGACTACCGTCCCGACGGCAACTGCCGGCTGTGCATGGTCGAGATCGAGGGCGAACGGACCCTGGGCGCCTCGTGCATCCGCCAGCCGCACGACGGCATGGTCGTCCACACCGCCAGCGAGCGCGCGGAACGCTCGAGAGCCACCGTCCTCGAACTGCTGGTCGCCGACCAGCCGGCGGAGAGCGAGGCCCACACCACGACCTCGGAACTGTGGCACTGGGCGCACAGCCTCGGCGTCCCGGGCTCCCGCTATCCCGGCCGCGGGCACCAACCTTCGGCGGACCTCTCCCATCCCGCCATGGCGGTCCGTCTCGACGCCTGCATCCACTGCAACCGGTGCGTCAGGGCCTGCCGCGAGATCCAGGTCAACGACGTCATCGGCATGGCCGGACGCGGCGCCTCCTCGAAGATCGTCTTCGACTTCGACGATCCCATGGGCGAATCGACGTGCGTGGCCTGCGGCGAATGCGTCCAGTCCTGTCCGACCGGCGCCCTCATGGAGAAGAGCCTGGTCGACGCCGCCGGAATCGGCAGGCCGGCGCCGGCCAAGGAGGTGGACAGCGTGTGCCCCTACTGCGGGGTCGGCTGCCAGATCACCTACCGGGTCGACCGGGACCGCATCGTCGCGGTGAAGGGCAAGGAAGGACCGGCCAACCACGGCCGGCTCTGCGTCAAGGGACGCTTCGGTTTCGACTACATCAACGATCCCCAGCGCCTCACACGGCCGCTGATTCGCAGGGCCGGCGCCCCCAGGGGGGCCGACGAATGGGTGGATCCCTCCAACCCCCTCACCCATTTCCGCGAGGCGGACTGGGACGAGGCTCTCGAAGCCGCGGCCGGCGGCCTGGCGGCGATCAGGAACGCCGACGGCGGCCGGGCGCTTGCCGGGTTCGGCTCGGCCAAGGGTTCCAACGAGGAGGCCTACCTCTTCCAGAAGCTGGTACGCACCGGTTTCGGCAGCAACAACGTCGATCACTGCACGAGGCTGTGCCATGCAAGCTCCGTGGCGGCGCTCCTCGAGACCATCGGCTCCGGCGCGGTGACGGCTCCCTTCACCGAAGCCCTGAAATCCGACTGCATCATCGTGATTGGCGCAAACCCTTCGGAAAATCATCCAGTTGCCACGACTTTCTTCAAGAATGCCGTGAAACGGGGCACCCGCCTCATCGTCATGGACCCGCGCGGCCAGGCCCTCAGGAAGCACGCCACGCACATGGTGCAGTTCAAGCCGGGCGCCGATGTCGCGATGCTCAACGCCGTCATGCACGTCATCGTCGAGGAAGGGCTCCACGACGCCCGCTACGTCGAGGCGATGACCGATGGTTTCGAGGCCTTGAGGGAGCATCTCGCCGCCTACTCGCCCGAGGCGATGGCGCCGGTCACCGGTGTCGACGCCGGCACCCTGCGCGAGGTGGCCAGGACCTATGCCGGCGCCGAGCGGGCGATGATCTTCTGGGGCATGGGCATCAGCCAGCACATTCACGGCACGGACAACGCCCGCTGCCTCATCTCGCTGGCCCTGATGACCGGACACACGGGGCGCGAGGGCACGGGCCTCCATCCCCTGCGCGGCCAGAACAACGTCCAGGGCGCCTCCGACGCCGGGCTGATCCCGATGAGCTATCCCGACTACTCGCCGGTGGGCGAGGAGGCCAACAGGCAGCGGTTTTCGGCGTTCTGGGGAACGGAGCTCAGCGGCGAGCCGGGCCTCACCGTGGTCGAGATCATGGACGCCATCCATGCCGGCACCCTCAAGGGCATGTACATCATGGGCGAGAACCCGGCGATGTCGGACCCCGACGTCCACCATGCCCGGGAGGCCCTCGCGCGCCTTGAGCACCTTGTGGTCCAGGACCTCTTTCTCACCGAGACGGCGATGCACGCCCATGTGGTGCTGCCGGCGAGCGCCTGGCCGGAAAAGGACGGCACGGTCACCAACACCAACCGCCAGGTCCAGCGCGGCCGCAGGGCCGTGCCCCTTCCCGGCGAGGCGCGCCAGGACTGGGAGATCATCCAGGCGATCGCCCGGGGCCTGGGCCTCGACTGGGCCTACGGCGGCGTCGGCGAGATCTTCGAGGAAATGCGCCGCGCGATGCCATCCATCGCCGGCATCTCGTGGGAACGCGTCAGCCGCGAGGACGCCGTGATCTACCCGTGCGAATCGGAAGACGATCCGGGCCAGGCAATCGTCTTCTGCGACGCCTTCCCGACAGGCAGCGGACGCGGCCTCATGGTGCCGGCGGACATCATCCCCCCCGACGAGACTCCCGACGACGACTTTCCGATGATCCTGACGACGGGGCGCCAGCTCGAACACTGGCACACCGGCGCCATGACCCGCCGCGCCGCCGTGCTCGACAGCCTCGAACCCGAGGCGGTGGCGATGATGGCGCCCGGCGACATGCGGCAGCTCGCCCTGCTGCCCGGAGACGCCGTGCGCATCTCGACCCGGCGCGGCGCCATCGAGGCGAAGGTCCGCATCGATTCGGGGCTGCAGTCCGGCATGGTGTTCGTTCCCTTCTGCTATGCGGAGGCCGCGGCGAACATGCTGACCAACCCCGCCCTCGATCCCTTCGGCAAGATCCCGGAGTTCAAGTTCTGCGCCGCCAAGGTGGAGCCCGCGGCGCCGGGGAGTCCCTGAGACGCGGAAGGGATTCACCGGCTGCGGACCATGACCGGCGGACACCTTTGGGCCGACCGCTGGAAGGACACCGGTGAGGTCTTCGAGGGTCTCTCGCGGGACTACGACCGCTACCGTCCGTCCTACAGCGCCTGCTGCCTCGACTGGCTCGGCGCGAGCGCGGGCGCGGTTCGCCGCCTCGCCGATGTCGCGAGCGGCACCGGTATCCTGACCCGGCAACTGCGCCGGGCGTTCCCCGGCGCCCTTGTCTTCGGCGTGGAGGCCGGCCGCGGCATGCTCGAGGCCGCGGCCGCGAGGAGAACGCCCGACCTTCACTGGCTCGGCGCCCGCGCCGAAGCGCTTCCGCTGGCCGAAGGCGCGGTCGACCTTGTCACCGCGGGCCAGGCCGTTCACTGGTTCGATCGCGAACGGTTCTATGCCGAATGCGGGCGCGTGCTGCGCCCCGGCGGCATGCTGGCGATTCTCAACAACAACAGGATCGGGGAGTCTCCCGTCGCCGAAACCTTCGAAACGGCGCTGGAAGCGGTCTCGCCGGGATACCGGCGTGGATACAGGACCATCGACACACAAGGAGAACTCGACTCGATCCCCGCCGCCCGCCATGTGACCCGGCGGAGCTTCGCCTGGTCCTGGGACCGCACCTTCGGCGAGTTCCTGGGCTACGTCCGCTCCATGTCCCATTTCAGGGCCGCGCTGAGGTTCCACGCCGAGGAGGAGATCCTCGCCGCCATGCACGACGCGATGGCTCCCCATGCCGATGCGGACGGTATCCTGCGCATCCCCTATGAAACCGAAGCCACGACGGCGCTCTTCGGGTGACCGTCTGCCTGCATCTGCAGGCTTGACCGCATCGCGCGCCCGGAACCACTATTGCCGCATGGCTGCCGGACACGTTGTCGTTCAGCCGGCGTCCCATGTCCATCGGCAAGACAGGGCTGATTCGAACCCGTCCCATGTACAGACAACGCTGGCTGGAATTCAAGTCCACGATCCCGCGTGGCACGGCGATCCTGCTGGGCGTGGCAGTATGGCTGATCTTCTTCGCGCTGTGGGAGATCGCGGTCTCCCTGGCGTGGGTCGATGCCATGTTCATGCCGTCGCCATACGTGGTGCTGATCACGCTCGGCAACCTGCTCACCAGCGGCGAGTACCTGCTCGACATAGGGATCAGCATCTACCGGATCGCCTTCAGTTTCGCGGCGGCCTGCCTGGTGGCCGTCGTGCTGGGCATCCTCATGGGATCGTTCCGCCGCGTCGAAGCCTTCGTCAACCCGCTGGTCTCGGCCTGGCGCTACCTGCCCGCGCCCTCCTTCATCCCGCTGCTGCTGATGTGGTTCGGCACCGGCGACGGGCAGAAGATCGCCCTCCTGTTCATCGGTGTCCTGTGGTTCCTGATCACGCTGATCATGGATCATGTCAAGGCCGTGCGCACCGAGCTCATCGAGACCTCGATGACACTGGGGGGAAACCGGTGGCAGATCCTGCGAACCGTGATCGTGCCCGCCGCGATGCCGAACATCGTCGTGGCCATGCGCCAGATGCTTGCCGTCAGCTGGACCTACCTCGTGATCGCGGAAATCGTCGCTGCAACCACGGGAATCGGCGCGGTCATGATGCGTGCCAAGCGCTTCCTCCACGTCGACAAGATCATGGCGAGCATCATTGTCATCGGCTTGCTCGGGCTGCTGTTCGACTACCTGTTTCGGGTTGCCCATCGCTGGCTGTTTCCATATCTTGACGAGCGAGAGCACTGATTTCGGACATGCTAGGGAGCGCCGACATGAAAGCCAGGATTGTCGCAAGGGTGAAGTTCGTCGCGAACGTGCTGCTCGCGGGCGCGCTGCTCTGGGGAATGTCGCCGGACCGCGCCGAGGCGGCAGAGGAAGTCAGAATCGCCGGCCTGACCTGGCCCGGCTACGGCTTCTGGTTCATCGCCGACGAAGCGGGGCTGGCGCCCGATCTGGATATCAGCTACGAGGCGATCGAGGATCCGTTCCAGACATTCGCACTGGCAGCGGCCGGAAAGCTCGATGTCGTGTCGAGCACGATCGAGTTCGCCCCGATCGCCGCCGCGGAAGGAATCCCGGTCAAGCTCGTCGCCTACGGCAACATTTCCTACGGGACGGACAAGATCGTCGTCGGTCCCGGCATCGACGACGCGACGGATCTCGTCGGCAAGAAGGTTGCGGTCCTCGAAGGCGGGCTGGCGCAGCTCTACATGGCCATCTGGCTGGAACAGAACGGCGTCGCCTACGACCAGGTCGAGTACGTCAACCTCATCATGGATGACGCCGCGTCGGCCATGATCGGCGGCGACGTGGCCGCGGCCGAGTTCTGGGATCCCTTCGGAACCCAGGTCCTGGAAGCCAAGCCCGATACCAGGCTTGCCGCGCATTCCCGGGAACCCTTCTGGCTGCAGAATGCGCTGATAGCCGATGCGCTCTTCATGAATGCGAACTTCATCGACGAGCGCAGGGATGTCGCCCTCAAGGCCATGCAGGCGCTCTACGACGCGATCGCCTGGTGGCGCGAGAATCCGTCCGAAGGCAACGAGATCATCGCCCGCAGGATGAAGATGCCACTGGAAGACGTGGAACTGGTGATCGGCAGGGACGGCACCGGCACGGACGGCGGGCTCTATCCCTATTCGTTCATGGAAACCGCCAGGTTCTGCGGTTCGGCGCCGGGCGACCCGCCGTTCGGACAGGTCAACGGCCAGATCGCCGACCATTGGCGCATGACCAACGAATGGTGGATCAAGTTCGGCCAGATGTCGCAGACCATCGATCCGCAGGCCGGGACCGACTGCTCACTGCTGACGGATCTCCACGAATCCGGCTACGGCGGCTGACAATACCAAGGCGCCGTTACCCGGCCGGCCGATGATCCCGCCCGGCCGGCCGGGCCGGTGTCCCCTGTCGACGGGCCAGGCGGCGGTGGCCGGGATGACCCGGACTATCGACCCCTCCCCGGGCGTCAAGCTCTCGGTATCGCATGTCTCCAAGTCGTTCCCCTCCGCCTCGCAGGGAACCATCGAAGCGGTTGTCGACGTGTCGTTCGACGTTGTCGACAACGAGCTGTGCGTCCTGCTCGGCCCGTCCGGATGCGGCAAGTCGACGGTCCTGCGCATGGTCGCGGGTCTCGAGGCGCCGACGGCCGGCACGCTGAAGATCGACGGACGACAGATCGACGGTCCCGGAGGGGACCGCGGCATGGTCTTCCAGTCCTACACGTCGTTCGACTGGCTGACGGTCCAGGAGAACGTCGAGTACGGCATGCGCCTCAACGGCGTTCCGAGGATGGAACGCAAGGACAGGGCGGACCACTTCGTTTCCCTGGTTCAGCTCGAAAAGTTCCGCCACGCCTACCCGACGCAGCTCTCCGGAGGCATGAAACAGCGTGTCGCCATCGCCAGGACACTGGCCAACAGGCCCGCGATGCTGCTCATGGACGAGCCCTTCGGCGCCCTGGATGCGGAAACGCGCTGGACGATGCAGGAATTGCTCATGAGCATCATGGAGTCGTCGCGCACCACGGTCCTGCTGGTCACGCACGACATCGAGGAAGCGATCTTCCTCGCCGACCGGATTCTCTTCATGACGCGGCATCCGGGACGCATCCGGGAAAACCTCACGACACAGTTCAAGTCCGGAGAACGGGTCCCCGACAAGGAGACCGTGATCGGCTTGCCGGGCTACGGCGATCTCGAGCGGCGCATCATGCACATGATGCGCGAGGAGAGTCCCAACAGGGACCACGGTTGACCGGCGTCCGAGCATTCGGCCGGTTTCGTTGACAGCGGCGCACCGCCGTTGCAACGATGGCGGCGGCCCGAACGGGGCGGTCCGTGCTGTGGCCCAAGACGGCGGTCACCCTCGACCGGGCGGGCCGACAGGGAACATGGGGGAAACAATGACTCAAGGCGAAACGATGGCCTGGAGCTTCGTGCCGCATCAGCACCGGGGTCCGCAGGAGCACACGGGCCGGGACGACCACATCCTTTCCCCGCGGCTGCACAACGGAACGCTGAAGTCCCCCGGAATCGCCACCTTCATGGGAGCGCCCTATTGTCCGCCCGAGCGGGAGGCCATCCGTTCCATGGGAGCCCGGATCTGCTTTCTCGGCGTCCCCTGGGACCAGGGTCAGATGGTTCGTTCAGGCACGTCTTCCGGTCCGGCCGGTCTGCGGGAGGCATCATCCCAGTACTTTCCCTACATGTTCGAGTACGATGTCGACCTGGTGGAGACCTTCAGGCCCGTCGATTGCGGCGACGTGCCCATCGTTGCCGGCAACAACGACCGTTCGCACGAGTTCATTCACCAGTACATCACCGAGTGCCTGGAAGGAGGAGCGAAGGTCATCTTCTGTGGAGGCGACCATTCCGCGCCCATCCCGGGCGCAAGGGCGCTGTCGGATTTTCACAGGAAGGGCAGGATCGGCTACCTCCATATCGATTGTCACCTCGACTCGGCGCCGGACTGGGGAGGCATTCGCAACACCAACTGTTCCGGTCCGTCGCGCGCATTCGATCTCGAAAACTGCGATGGCGCCAACATGGCGCACATGGGCTCGCGCAACGGTCTCAATCCGAAGGACTGGTACGACTTCTTCACGGACAACGACGTGCGCATGATTCCCATGATGGAGGTCGTCGAACGCGGCGTGGAGGCGTGTACGAAGGAGATCTTCGACATCGCCTGGAACGGAACCGATGCGGTCTACTGTTCATGGGACACCGATTCGCTCGACGCAAGCTGCATGCCCGGAACGACGGCGCCCGAGTGTTTCGGAATCAAGGCCAGGGAGGCCATCCAGCTTGCCCGCATCGCAGGGACCTACGGCGCGGATGTGCTCGAGATTTCCGAGTTGTGCCCCATCTTCGACGTCAGCCAGATGAGCACCAAGCTCGCGTGCTGCATGATCTACCATTACCTCGGCAGCCGCGCGAAGACCCTGCGCGAACAGGGCGCCTCTGCGTGACGCACCTGCCTGAGGACGCCATCGATTCCTTCGGCCATTCAGGGGACCGCCAGCGATGAATCCAGCCAAAGTCTACGCGCACCTCTTTTCGCCCATGGGAGGAGACGACGCGGTCAACTACCGGGCGCCCGGACAGATCACGTTCATGCGCTCCGACCACGTCGCACTCGACCGGGAACAGCTGCGCGCCGCGGGTGTCCGCTATGCGTTCGTCGGCGCTCCCTTCGACGAGGGCAATGTCGGCAAGCCCGGATCCGACGAAGGGCCCAGGGAGTTTCGCCTGGCATCGCAGGAGTACTTCCCGTACTGGTTCGAGTACCAGGTCGATCTCGACGGCAGCAGCGCCGACTGCGGCGACATCCAGATGCCGAAAGTGAATCCGGCGCTGTCGCGGCAGCGTATCTACGACGCGGTGCGCGAGATCCTCGCCGCGGACGTGACACCGATCATCTGCGGCGGCGACCGGTCGATCTCCATCCCCGCAACGAGGGCGCTTTCCGATCACATCGGCGAGCACGGGACGATGGGCTACCTGCATTTCGGCGCCCACCTCGACCTGGCCGACCAGTGGGCCGGTGAAAGGGATGTCAGCACGTGCGCTCTGGCCCGCATCAGCGAACTGCCGAATCTCGCTGCCGGCAACATCGCTCATGTCGGTGCGCGGAACTCCCTCAATCCCAAGGACTGGATCGACCTGGCGCGCGACAGGGGACTGCGCTTTCATCCGATGTTCGAGGTTCTCGAACGCGGAGTCGACACCGTCGTGGACGAAGTGGCCAACGCAGTATGGAACGGCACCGACGCGCGGTACCTGAGCTTCAATTTCAACGTCATGGACGCATCCGTCGCTCCGGGCGTCACCGCCACCGAACCGGGAGGGCTCGAATCCCGGGAAATGATGCGTATCGCCAATGCGCTCGGGCGGCGTGACGGCGTCAGTGTCATCGAGGTGTCGGAACTGTGCCCGATCTTCGATGTGAGCGGGACCACCTCCCGGCTTGCCGTGTGTGTCGTGCTGCGACTCATGGCCGCACTGGCCAGAGAGCGCGGCGAGGTGGTGGATCCGGACATCAGGCGCGCCGAGGCCTGAGAAAAGGAGCGACGCGGATGCTGTTGACACCCACGGAAATGGAACGGCTGACGATCTTCACCGCGGCCGAGATTGCCCGGCGCAGGCGCGCGCGCGGCGTGAAGCTCAATCATCCGGAAGCCGTCGCGCTGATCTGCGACGAGCTTCTCGAGAGAGCCCGCGACGGATGCACGGTGGCCGAACTGATGAGCTACGGGTCGACGATCCTCGACACGGGCGACGTGATGCCCGGCGTCGCCGATCTCGTTCCGATCGTCCAGGTGGAAGCGATGTTCCCGGACGGCACCAAGCTCGTGACGGTTCATGAACCGATTCGCCCGGGCGCGGAAGAGCCGGCTGCGGCAACCCGGAGCGTTCCCGGCGAAGTCCTGGCGGCCGAAGGCGACATCGAGCTCAACGCCGGGCGCGGCACGGCGGCCGTCGTCGTGACCAATACCGGCGATCGTCCGATACAGGTCGGCAGCCACTACCACTTCTTCGAAACCAACCGCGCCCTGGACTTCGATAGGGAAAAGGCCTTCGGCATGCACCTCGATGTCCCGGCCGGAACCGCTGTCCGCTTCGAGCCCGGAGAAAGCAAGGAGGTGAAGCTCGTGACATTCGGCGGGACCGGGGAGATCGTGGGCCTCAACGCGCTCACCGACGGTTCCACGCGCAACCCGTCGCGAAAGGCGCAAGCTCTCGGGCGCGCCCGGGCGCGCGGTTTCAGGGGAGCATGAATCATGGTCACCATGACCCGCAGGGACTATGCCACCATGTTCGGTCCCACCCGCGGAGATGCGGTCCGTCTCGGGGACACGTCGCTGCTGGCCGAGATCGAGCACGATCACGCCGTTCCCGGAGACGAGTGCCTGCACGGCGGGGGCAAGACCCTGCGGGACGGGCTGGGCCTTACCGCGGGCTACGACAGTTCCGCGGGCGCCCTCGACATGCTGGTCTGCAATGTCGTGGTCCTCGACCCCGTTCTGGGAGTGGTCAAGGGCGACATCGGCATCAGGAACGGCGTCATTGCGGGTATCGGCAAGGCGGGCAACCCGGCGGTCATGGACGGTGTCGACACGAGACTCATTTGCGGCGCCTCGACCACGGTCCGGGACGCCGAGGGGCTGATCGCCACGCCGGGCGGCATCGACGTGCATGTGCACTTCGATTCGGCGCAGTTGTGCGAGCATGCCATTTCGGCCGGCATGACAACCATGATCGGCGGGTCGCTGGGGCCCATCACGGTCGGCATCGACTGCGGCGGCGCCTGGAATGTCGGTAAAATGCTGCAGGCCGCCGAGCAGTGGCCCCTCAACTTCGCCTTTCTCGGCCGGGGAAACTCCTCGAGGCCGCGCTCGCTCCTTGGCCAGCTGTCCGCCGGCTGCCTCGGGTTGAAGATACACGAGGACTGGGGAGCGATGCCTGCGGTGATCGACTGCTGCCTGAACGTCGCGGACGAACTGGACTTCCAGGTACAGCTCCACACCGACACGATCAGCGAGAGCGGTTTCCTCGAGGACACGCTCGAAGCCATCAATGGCCGCACCATCCACATGTATCACGCCGAGGGAGCCGGCGGAGGCCACGCACCGGACATCATCCGCGTCACCGGGGAAATGAACTGCCTGCCGTCGTCGACCAACCCGACGAACCCCTTCACCGTCAATACCTTCGACGAGCACCTCGACATGACGATGGTGTGCCACCACCTCAATCCGGCCGTTCCCGAAGACGTCGCCTTCGCCGAAAGCCGGATCCGGGCGCAGACCATGGCTGCCGAGGACATCCTTCACGACATCGGCGCCATATCGATGCTGGGATCCGACAGCCAGGGCATGGGGCGCATCGCGGAAGTGATCTGCCGCACCTGGCAGCTTGCGGCGAAGATGAAGGATCAGCGCGGCCGTCTCGACGGTGAAAAGACCGCACGTGGAGACAACGAGCGCATCCGCCGCTATCTCGCGAAATACACCATCAACGCTGCGAGGACATTCGGTATCGATGCCTATGTCGGATCGCTCGAAGACGGCAAACTCGCGGACATCGTCCTGTGGCGGCCCGGATTCTTCGGCATCAAGCCGGAACTCGTCATCAAGGGAGGCTTCATCGTCTGGTCCGCGATGGGCGACAGCGCCGCCTCGCTCATGACCTGCGAGCCGGTCAGGATGCGACCGCAATGGGGAGCGTTCGGCGAAGCCCGCAAGGCTCTTTCGGCCTGTTTCGTCAACCAGCGCGCCGTCGATGCGGACATTGCCGGCACGCTCGGGCTGTCGAAGGCCGTTCTGCCGGCGCAGGGAGTGCGAAAGCTCAACAAGTCCCACATGCTGCACAACGATGCCTGCCCCGACGTGAAGGTCAACCCGAACACCTTCGAAGTCTTCGTGGACGATGTTCTGGCAACCTGCGAGCCGGCAAGCGAGCTGCCCCTGGCACAGCTCTACATGCTGCGTTGACGCGCCGGCGGTGGGGCTGGCGGGCTGCGCCAACCGGCTGGCGTAGTCGGGATCCCGGAGGATCTTCCGGGTGTGGTTTTCGTTGCCGGCATGTTCCGGCGCGAGATACGGGCGCAAGACGACGGAGGAATTGCCCCACGATCAGGGCCCGTAGTACCGGGTGCCGGCATCGTCGTTCGTCCCGCGGATGACGGTGCTGCCGCTGGGCAGGCGATGTCGGCGCAGAACGGGGCATCGGAGTCGCGGCCGTACTTTTCCGTGAAGGCGGGGTGGAGTTCGGGCAGCTCGCAGCCGTTCCGGGTGAAGAGGTAGAGTCAGCCGGCATCGTCACCGGGGCCACGCCCACCCCGGCCAGGGTCCTTGCCACGTCCCTTCGCGTCAGCGCCTTCCTGGAGAGCGCATCGGCGAACTCGTCTGCGGGCATGATCCTGGTCATCTCGAACCTCTCCTCTCAGATCGCGGACAGGGAAGGTGTACAGTTCGGCTGCCGTACTTCACCAAACTTCGATGCCGGGACAGCCATGCCACCGACGCGCGAGGATCCTTCTCAGGCGCATCTATCATCCCCGCGATGCGGCCGAGCTGCGGGAAAGCTACGATCTGTGGGCCGAGGACTACGACGGCGACATGGCGAGGGGCGACTACAGGCTGCCGGGCCTCGTCACCGCGCTCACGGCGCGCCACGTGCCGGCCGGAGCCGGTCCGGTCCTCGATGCCGGCGCCGGCACCGGGCTGCTCGGCGAGTGGCTGGCGCTCGCCGGCTATCCCGATCTCGAGGCGCTCGATCTGTCGGAAGGCATGCTCCGGCGCGCCCGCATGCGCCGGGTCTACGGCGCCTTCCACCGTGCCGAACTCGGCGGCGGCCTTCCTCTCGAAGAGGGCCGCTTCGCCGCCGTGGCGTCGGCCGGCGCCTTCGGCATCACCCATGCCCCGGCCTCCGGGTTCCGCGAGCTTCTCGGCGTCACCCGGCCGGGCGGGCACCTCGTCCTGAGCATCCGCGTCGAGGGGATCGAGGCGGGCGCCTTCGAGGACGAGGCCCGGACGATCGAGGACGAGGGCCTCTGGCGCCGGGTCGAGACGCTCGCCCCCTTCCGCGCCTTCCCGCAGAGCGAAGGAAGCCTCTACGTCGTCTGGGTCTTCCGGCGCAGCTGACCTTGCGGGGGCGGCCGGGTCCGGCCCATGATGGGGCGTCAACCACGCGAGGATCCATGTCCCCACGACCCGTCAGACTCGACCGCGAAGGCCACCCGCCGCAGGGGATGGTGCCTTCCCACCTGGCTTCGGCGGAAGCCTTCACCACCGCGGACACCACGGAACTGATCTCCCACGCCTATGCGAGCGACGACTCCGGCATCCTCGTGGGCGTGTGGCAGTGCGCGCCGTGCCGGGAGGAGATCGACGCCTACCCCGTCAACGAGATGATGACCGTCCTGGAAGGCTCCGTCACCGTGACGGACGAGAGCGGCAAGGCGCAGACCTACACCGCCGGCGACACCTTCTTCATCCCCAAGGGCGCACCGTGCGTCTGGGAGATCACCCGGACCCTGCGCAAGTTCTACATGATTGCCGGTTAAGCGCCGGCATCGCGAAGGGTTCGGGATCGAGGAACCGCCGCAGCACGTTCCCGGTGATGCGCGAGACATTGTTGCGCCAGCCGTCGTGAGGGAGGCTGGCGCTCCAGGCGATCGACCCCGTCGAGAAGACGGCGCCGCCCGACGGGGTCTCGAAGAACGTCATGTCGGCCCGGATGCGCGGATTCTGGACACCGTCCATGGCGCTGTGATGAAAGCCGGTCTCGTCGGGCACAAGCCAGGTGTTGGGAGAATGGCCTTCCGAGCGGGCGACGACGAGGGCGTGGACGGGCGTGCCGAGACGTGAATCCGTGGCGTCGATCTCCGATCCTCCGGCGCCGCCGCCGAGGATGCCGAAGGTGCCGATCAGCTCGTCGCCGCCGATCCCCTCGAAGATGAAGGCCGCCCTGGGATCGCGGCTCTGAGGAGTCCGCCGGTAGGGTCCGGACCGGTCGAACCCCGTGGCGACGGTGCCCACGCCCACGAGCGCCTGGGGCGCCATGCCCAGGCGGCGCCACAGGCCGCCCTGCTCGCCCGTGAACTCCAGGGTGTACTCGCCGGGCTCCTCGTCCCTGTAGCGGATGCCGTCCTCGGCGCGCCGCAGCTCCAGGGCGCCGGGCCACTCGTCGCAGAACGCGCAGCGCCACACGAAACCGTTGCCGCCGAGGTAGGCGAGGCGACCGCCGTGAGCGAGGTAGCCGCGCACGGCGTCCCACATCGCGGTCGTATAGTACTCGGGATGGGCTCCCGTCACGACGGCGGCGTAGGGCCCCAGGAGCTCCCTTCCCTCGCGGTGCAGGTCCTCGTCGGTGACCACGTCGAAGGCGATGCCTTCCTCCTCGAGCCAGGCGAGGATGTGGGTGTCGGCATTGAAGCTCCACAACGGCGTCCTCGGCGCCATGTTGAGGACCGGCCGCAGTCTCGAGGCATAGCGCACGCCGCTGCCATCCTCGTGGGTATCGTAGGTCGACAGCCCGAACTCGCGGTGCTCCTGCAGGAAGGCGTCGTACGGCGTCAGCGTCGTCCAGAAGGTCTCTGCCACCTCGGCATAGGGCTCGCTCATGTGCCAGCGGTAGTTGCTGTAGGCCATGTAGGTGGCCGTCGACGCGAGGAAGGCGAGCCGTGCCGTCGCCCGTCCCCGGGGCGGTCTCACGAAGAAGGTGACATGCCATTCGTCGTCCCCGGCATTCAGCCGGGCGGCGTAGACGCCGCTCTTGAGCGTCTGCGGAACGGTGTAGCTGAAGTCCGTCGACCAGCCCGCATCGTAGAGGTCGTCGCCGTGGAAGTGGATGGCGCCGTACTCGCCGGGCGCATGGCGCCAGCTCTGCTCCCTGCCGGACCAGTTGAAGCCCTTGACACCCCGGGAGGGGAGATTGACGGTCCACCCGTGGAGGCCGTCGAAGCCGGTATCGGTGACGCGCGCGCGGCCGATATCCTTCGAGAAGTCCCAGGCGGCCACGAGGTCCACATCCTCCTCGCGGGGGAGGTCGCAGAGCGCCAGAGTCTCGACCTCGCCGGCCGCCAGGGCGCGGGCGCTGATCCGCGGCCGGTCGATCTTGCCGTTCATGTGGCTGCCCACGCTTCCGCCGGAGGCGGGCAGCGCCGCCATCAGCAGGGACGCGTGCGCCGGCGCGAAGAATCCCGTGGCGGACGCCTCGGCTCCGAGTCCGGCCTCGGTCTCGGAGCCGGCTCGGTACCGGCGGATCCGGATCTCGCCGCTGCGACGGTCGAACGAACCCGAGACGAGGGTCCAGCGCCGGGGCTCGAGCGGCTCGTCGAGGCGGACCTCGCTGATCCGGCCGTCGCCGGTCCTGAATGCGGGGACGCCGTGCGCCGTGATGACGAGTGCGAAGCCCTTCGACAGCGCGGCGTCCCAGTGGGCCACGATCCCCTGCTCTGCGCTGCCGGGCGTGGTCGGGAAGATCCAGGCGGCGACGGTCAGGCTCTCCAGGCGCCCCAGCGGCGGCGCCATGGGAACCACCACGTGGGACCCCGCCGCCGTGGCCTGGCTGCGGCCCGGCCAGGAGCCGTTGAAGGGGGCCTCGATCTCCTCTTCCCGGTAGAGGCCGCGCTCCGGGTCGTCGTCACCGCACACGACGCGCACGAGAGTGGCGCGGTACTCGGCCGAGCCGTAGGTGCTGACCTTGAACTCAAGGGTGTCGCCCGGCGCCGCGCTCCACCGGTCCGCATAGCCGACGATCGTCTTCATCGCTTCACCCTCCCCACGGGTCCACGCCTGTCACCGCCTGGAAGCGCAGGCGGAAGACCTCCCTCAACGCATCGCCGTAGTCCTCGAACCCGTGACCCTCGAGACACTCGATCCTCGCCCCCCTCGCGGGCATCCTCGCCACATGCCACGGCCCTCCGGTGCGGAGGGCGACGAGAACGAAGCGCTCGGCCATGGGCATCAGGCGAAGGCGGTTCGCCAGGAGGTCGAGTTCCGGGCTGTGGGGCCCGAAGGGATTGCGCCGGAACTCCTCGATGAGGTCGTCTCTTCGTGGGTCGATCTCGTACATCGCCGCGTCCTTGCCGGGACAGCCGTTCTACATCGGCCCGGGCGTATGTCACAATGCTTCGCGCCCACCCGGGAGACGACGATGAACCGGACGGACGGCCTCCAGGCCTGGAAGGACAAACACGAGACGGCGGCCTGGGAGACGATTCCCACGGAACTCCCCCGGCGCGCCGAAGCCGGGCGCGTCCTCGGCGACGTCATGGTCGCCATGCGCGACGGCACGAGGCTCGCCACGGATGTCTACCTTCCCGCCGGCGACGGCCCCTTCCCCGCGATCCTCACGCGCATGCCCTACGGCAAGAGGGAGCCCTACTGCTTCATGCCGGTGGTGGCCGCCAACTGGGTGCGGCAGGGCTATGCGGCCGTGATCCAGGACGTTCGCGGCAAGTGGGCCTCCGAGGGACGCTTCGAGCCCAATCTCGCCGCCGTCGAGATCCCGGACGGCCACGACACCATCGACTGGATCGCCGGCCAGGACTGGTGCGACGGCCGGGTCGGCATGTGGGGAGAGAGCTACTTCGGCTTCACCAGCTATGCCGGCGCCACCAGCGGCCATCCCGCCCTGGTCTGCATCGCCCCGGGCGACATTTCGCTGGACCGCTACCATGCGACCATGCGCTACGGCTGCCTGCAGCTCAACACGGTCGGCACATGGGCCATCTCCATGACCTCGCAGACCTACCAGGATCTCTCGAAGCTCGACTACTGGCACCTCCCCCTCGCCGACATGGCGAATGCCGCGGGCGCCCCGTCGCCCTACTTCGACGAGCTGATGGAGAACCCGCTTCCCTCGGCATTCTGGAGCGAACACAGCCTGCTGCCAGGCTACGGCAGCATCCGCATACCGGTCCTCCACTGGGGCGGCTGGTACGACAACTATCTCGGCCCCACCATCGCCGACTGGCGCACCATGGCAAGGAACAACCGGGAGGCCGGGAACCAGCACCTCTTCATCGGGCCGTGGGATCACGAGGGGACCGCCGACCGCCTCGGCAGGGTGGGCCTCCTGCCGGTCCGCAGCAACACCGCCGCCGCGAAGTGGGACACGTTCGTCCGTTTCTTCGACCGCTACCTGATGGGTCTCGACAACGGTTTCGGTTCGGCGGGCGCCGTGCGCTACTACGTGATGGGCAAGGACATCTGGCGCGACAGCGACACCTGGCCGCCCCGCGAATCGGCGATGACCCGGTTCTACCTGCGCTCCGCAGGTGCTGCCGGCACGCTCGACGGCGACGGGCGTCTCTCGGACGAATCGCCCCCGCCGGACGAGACGCCGGACCGCTACGACTACGATCCCGCCGATCCCGTGGCCGAGACCCTGGGCCTCGACTGCTGGTCCCTCGCCGGCCAGATGGGCGACCGCCGCGAGGTCGAGCGCCGGCGGGACGTCCTCGTCTACACCAGCGAGCCCTTCGGCGGCGGCCTGGAGCTGAGCGGACCTCTCGGTGCGCGCCTCTTCTTCGCCAGCAGCGCCCGCGACACGGACGTCACGGTGGCCCTCGTCGATGTCGCGCGAGACGGCAGCGCCAATCTCATCCAGGACGGCATCCTGCGCTGCCGCTACCGTCACGGGATCGACCGGGCCGAACTGATGGAACCGGGCGAGGTGTACGAACTCTCGGTCGACCTGTGGGCGACAAGCTACGCGCTCGGCCCCGGTCACCGGCTGCGCGTCGAGGTCTCCTCCAGCAACTTCAACCGCTACGACCGCAATCTCAACACCGGCGAGGCGTTCGGCCGGGGAGCGTCACCGGTCGTTGCCCGCCAGACGGTCTATCACGACCGGGATCGTCCGTCCTGCGTGGACCTCCACGTCCGCCGGGCGGAAATCAGGACGTCCGCGCGGCCGTGAGCTTCTGCGCCACCCACCACGCGACATGGCGGTTGTGCGCCTCGCGATGCGACAGGAACGCCGGCCGGGCCCGGCCGCTTTGCAAAGCCCTCTGGATTGCCGCGTTGACCGGCGTGTCCTCGTCGTTGAACCGGTGGAAGAAGGCGGCGAAGCGCTCGAGCCTCGCGTCGAAGTCGGGAAGCGCCATGGCGCTTTCCGGCACAAGGAGATCGGCCTCCATCGCCGAGCGGCCGGCGGCGACGGGAAGGAAGCGGATCTGCAGTCCGCAGTCGGGCTGCATGTAGATCAGGTAGTTCGGCAGGACGTAGAACAGCAGGAAACTGGTCCTCTGGAAGTCGTCCAGACCCTCGAGCGGCTCGAAGAAGCACCCCGGCATCACCTTCTCGCCGTTGGCCAGGGTTTCGAGCTCCTCCTCGCGCGCGGGGGCCCACTGGAAGATCCAGTCGCCGTCGCAGGTCGTCCCGGTCCTCTCGCCGGGAAAGACCACCTGGAAGGTCTCGGGATGGAGGCCCGCGTGGTGGTAGCATTCGCCGTTGTCCTGCATCACCTTCCAGTCCCAGGGCACCTCGCCGAACTCGAGCGTGCGGGCGGTGACCCAGGTGTCCAGCCGGTAGCCGGCGAGGGTCCTGTCGAAGCTTTCGAGGCGCCCGGCAAGCGGCGGCGCGCGGCCGTCGAGGTTGACGTAGACGAAGCCCTGCCAGATCTCGAAGGCAAGCTCCTCGAGGCGCTCGCTGGCGGCCTCGAACGCGGGGTGGCGCTCCATGCCGGGAGAGGCGCGCAGGCGGCCGTCGAGACCGTAGACCCAGGCGTGATAGGGACAGGTGATGACGGCCTTGCGGCCGCGCCCGTCCAGCACTTTCATCCAGCGGTGGCGGCAGATGTTGGCGAAGACCCTCAGGACCCCGGCCTGGTCCCTCACCATCGCCACGGGCGTGCCGACGACCTCCCGCGCGACATAGGAGCCGGGCTTTCGGACCTCGTCGGCCCGGCCGATGGCGATCCAGCCCGCGCGGAAGATCCTCTCGATCTCGAGGGCATGGATCTCCGGGTTGCAATAGGCGTCCGGCGGCAGCGTCAGCCACGCCTCGTTGCCGTCCGCCGCCATGGCGGCCATCGTCTCGAGTGTCCTCGCGGTCCGTGCCGACACCGTCATCGCCTTCCCCGGTCTCCCGACCGTACCCTATCACCGCGACGGACCGCCTGGCATCACGTCGTGCAGGCCGCCGTCGGCGAGGTCTCGCCGCCCGGGACAGCGAGAGTGCCGCGGTCGGCCTGGTCCGATGGCGTCACAGCGAGGTGTCTGGCGCACCGTTCTCCGGCCTGAATGACCCGAAAGCGAACGCAGCTTGACGATCCCGGGCCAGGAACATACCGCCGGGTGCGAAGCCCGAGTTCCGGTGCGGTCCTTCGTGCCCCGGAAGCCGAAGGCAACGTTCTTCGCCAGCCATGACGGGTTCGGGCACGTCAGGTCACTTGCTCCGGTGATTCTATGCCTCTCCGAAGTCCCTTGGGGTCCCCTCTGGTCAGCACGCGATCCTCGCCGAGACAATGCCGTAATCGGCGAAATGCGCCATTGGATCCGTCCTCGGCGGCCCGTCTTTGCGGAGCGTCAAAACCGAAAATCACCAGACGAATCTTTGGATCGACATGCAGGTCGCATGCGGCCGCTTCCGAAAGTACGGGATGGCGGCGGTCTCTCCAACCCTCCAGGCACAGGACATTGCGGAGAACTTGCCGATAGGCCTCTTCCAGTTCTTCACGCCTCCCGCAAATCATCGTATTGTAGCGGCAGATCTGCTCAAGGACTGCCGGGCGGTTTTGAGAACGAATGTCCGGGCTCGAATAGGTCTTCGCTTCAAAGAACACGATGTTCATTCTGCCTTTGCACCGTTGCAGCGCGGCGAAGTCGATGCGGGCGTTCTCGCCAGGTATCGCGATCTCGGTGTCAATCACGTTGCAGTTGTCGAGAATGATATGGTGAACACCCGCCTTTTCATCGCCTTGATAGAGTTTGATCGACTTCTTTATGCCCTCAATATCCGACGCGATGTCCCGATAGGATTTGCCGATTTCGACAGGAGAAAATTTACCGCCGGAAAACCTGATGTAGTCATCGTTGCTTTCGGTTGCCAGGTTGAGAAGGTGCTTGAAATGCGTCTTGCCAACCAGCTCTCCTCCGGCATGCCTTAGTTCCAGAACGCTTCCACCGTTGAAATAGACGTTCAGGTAGCCATTTCGAATTGCTATGAACAAGTCCTTGTCATCGACAATTCGCTTCCACCATCCCGACTTCCCGTATTCCGAGTTGAGCGCGTCGATGAAAGGTTCGTCGAGACCACGACGGAAAACAGGCTTAGTCATTTTCGTTCCTCTCTGTCAGATACATCCCGCCACGCACCGCCTTCCTTCGGGGCGACGCCGGCGAAGCGTGGCACCGCATGCCGCCTTTCACGTCCAGACCGCATGCCGCAATCGGCGAGAGGCCGCGGACATCTGCGCCGACGGATTCCACGCCCGCAGTCCCCGGCGCAGGTGCTGAAACAGCGCATGAGCGCCGTCATCGCTTCGACACCCGACCGGGGCGCGCGCATCGACTTTGCCCATTATGGTGTCCCTCCCAGGATTGGATCATCCACGACACTCCGGACGTTGTCGAGGGCGCGGGTCCGGCCGTCGGGGAGCGTGACGCCGACACCGAGCACGCCATCGGTGAACGACGTCTGCGTGCGAAACGGCTGGGGCTCTGCCGTGAGCGCAGGAATCTCGACCGGAGGCAGCGGCTCGGCTTCGGCCCTGCCCATGCACCCGCCGAGAGCGAGCACCGCTCCTGCCATGGCGGCAACGGGCATCCGCTGGAGAATCACCGGGCCTGTTCCTCTCACCCAACCTCAATCGACATGCGGGATTCACATGATGCCGCTGTTGCGGTCGAGCGGTTTGTGCCTGCTGATCGCGACGCCACCGGAGTCATCGATCGATGCGAACAGTGCGCCGTGATCCAGCCGACGGAAGCACGGCCCGCCTCTACTCGTTGCGCTTCGCAGCGAAGGCGCCGGCAATGTCGTCCCGGTGGAACAGGCCCCCGACATCCTCTCCGTTGGGACCGTAGACATGCCCGAAGAGGCTGCCCTCGGCCTGGGCGCCGAATGAGGCCCGTCGGGCATATCCGCTGTCGGCGTCATGAAACCGCACGTCGTTCGTTCCGAAGCTTCTTCCCTGGAGCGGCAATCCCCGCCAGAACATGTCGGCGAGCCCGGCTCCGTCGTCTTCTCGGGCGATGTTTGTGAACTCGACATCGACGGAAGCACCGCCTGGAGCCGCCAGGCCGTTCACCGTCAGGACCGCATCGCCGCGGACGAACGCGCCGCGATCGCCCGACGAGCCGTCCGTCACACCGGTCATGATCCCCGACCAGCTTGCGCTGCCGCCCGCCGCGGTCACCGGGGCGGTGTCGCTCGCATCTGCGAACCAGGAGGTGTGGTACGTGAACTCCTTGCCCCGCTCCGACAGGGAGGTCTCGACGATGAAGAAGCCATGGTCCGTCCAGGCGCCGAACGCGCGGTGGGACACAGGATCATCCGACCGCTCCTGGCGATAGGACTTCGTTGCCCGATCGATTCCCCGGTGCGGCTCCAGGAGTTCGAACGCAGAGAGGTCGGGACGGCGCACGGCGTCTGCCGAGGCGTCGATATGGATATCGTCTATGGTCGGGCATCCCAATGCCAGACAGACAGCGACATCGCCTCCGAAGCTGGTCACAACCGGATAGGTGGAAGCCGCCATGCGCTGATTCAGAATGTCCTCGACGGTGTGATCGGGCGGGGGCTGGGCGGGCGGCGCCTTCACCCCCTGGCCGGACCCGCCGCCGCAACCCGACAGGACTGCCGCAACTGCCACCGCTGCAAGCCAACGTCCCGGAATCATGGCGAACCTCTCATCATGTCCGCGATCGCGCCGACAGGCGCTGCAAAGCTGTAGCCCAGTGTATCCCGCCAGCGTCCGCGAGAGAACGTATCCGGTCCGCGAAATGCTTCCGATGCTGGAGAGAACCGTAGCGGGAGAGAGCTCTGCAACGATTTGATCGGGATTGCCGTCGGGCGATGCGAGCCCCGACGTCGTGCGTCAGGTCCTGCACGCCGCGCGGGAAGCCGTCCTCCAGGGCATGGACATCCGCTTCGTGCTGACGGCGCATGGATCCGGCAACGGTGGCAGGGCTCACCGTGGTGAGCCCTGCTCCGGACAATCCGGGGCACGTTGCGTCAGGAGCGTTCGATGAGGGCGTCGCGCTCCCGGCGCTCGGCCAGAAGGATGCCGTCGAAGAGGGTGTGGGTCATGGGATCGCTGAGGCCGTCGAGCGATGCGAGGGCCGGTTCGAGTGCGGCGATGATCTCCTCGTGCGCCTCGAGGGCCGTCGCCTTCGCGCCCCCGGTGATGCGAATCCGGCCGTGACCGCTTTCCGCCGGCAGACCTCCGAGGTCGAGCAGGCGCTCGAGAAGCGCTTCGGCCCGGAACATCATCGCCACCGCCGCATCGAGCTCCCTCTTCGCCGCCTCTCGCCTGCCGTCGCAGCCCAGCAGCAGGCTGTGAAGGAAGATCTGGCTCACGGCGGCCGTCATGTGGGGAAGAACCCGGTTGATGGCGCACACGGCCTTCCCGGCGCCGTCCTCCCGGGGCCGCAGGTGCTTCACCACGGAGGCGGTCTCGCCGGCCTCGGGTCCCGACATCCAGGCCTGGAGGCCCGCGTGGAACTCACGCTCGGCCTCGGCGATGTCCGCGACGATCCCGCGTGCATGCGCAGGCGCCGCGGCGGCACGGGCGGCCGACGCGCACCGCGAGGCCAGCCCGGCATCCGCCGCGAAGATGGCGGCGGGACCCGCACCGATGGTGAGACTGGCCGCCGGCCGGTCCGGCGGAAGGATGCCGCAGCGCGCCATGGCCTCGACCAGCGCCGCGGCGCGGCGCATCTCGGCCACCCAGAACTCGTGGTAGTCCATGCCCCGGGAATGGCCCCAGGCGCGCAGCATGCGGGAATGGAAGAAGAGCTGGTGGACAGGATCGAGGAGCGCCGCGAGGACGGCCTGGAGACGGTTCATGACGCCGGCCGTGGCAGGCCTCAGGTCCGGTTGCGCTGAATGCGCGCCCAGCTGTCCCGCAGGCCGACCGTCCGGTTGAACACCGGCCTGCGAGGGGTCGAATCGGGATCGAGGCAGAAGTAGCCCTGGCGCTCGAACTGCAGGACCTCGCCGGTCTTGGCCTGTGCCGCCGCGGTCTCCAGCCGGCAGTCCTCCAGCACCTCCAGCGACCGCGGATTGAGATCGGCGGAAAGATCGTCGCCGACCCGCGGATCGGCCCGGGTGAAGAGACGGTCGTAGAGTCTCACCTCGGCGCGGACCGCATGCGCCGCGCAGACCCAGTGGAGCGTGCCCCTCACCTTGCGCCCGTCCGGAGCACTGCCTCCCCTGGTGGCGGGATCATGGCGGCAGCGCAGTTCGACGACCCGGCCGGCATCGTCCCTGACCACGCCGGTACAGGTGATGAGGTAGGCGTAGCGCAGGCGGACCTCCCGTCCCGGAGCGAGGCGGAAGAACTTCTTCGGCGGATCCTCCATGAAGTCCTCGCGCTCGACGTAGATCTCGCGCGAGAACAGAACCCGGCGGTGACCCGCCGCGGCGTCTTCCGGGTTGTTGACCGCCTCGAGTTCCTCGACCTCGTCCTCCGGCCAGGTCTCGATCACGACCCTCAGCGGCCTGAGGACCGCCATCCTGCGCAGCGCCCGGCGGTTGAGGTCGTCGCGGACCGCGTGTTCCAGGATCGCCGGATCCACCAGGTTGTCGGCCCTGGCCACGCCGACGCCCGCGATGAAGTCGCGGATGGCCTGCGGCGGTATGCCGCGGCGGCGCATGCCGATGAGAGTCGGCATTCTCGGATCGTCCCAGCCGCTCACGTGGCCATCGCGGACCAGCGTGACGAGCGCCCGCTTGGAGAGCACCGTGTAGGCGAGGTTGAGCCTCGCGAACTCGTACTGGCGCGGCACCGAGGGCACGGGCAGGCGCGCGATCAGCCAGTCGTAGAGCGGCCGGTGCGCCTCGAACTCGAGGGTGCACAGGGAATGGGTGACGCCCTCGATGGCGTCCGACTGGCCGTGGGCGAAGTCATAGGTTGGATAGATGCACCAGGCGTCACCGGTCCGGGGGTGTGCGGCGTGGAGGATGCGGTAGAGCACCGGATCGCGCATGTTCATGTTGCCGGACGCCATGTCGATCCTGGCGCGCAGCACGCAGGCGCCGTCCGGAAACTCGCCGGCCCTCATGCGCCGGAAGAGGTCGAGACTCTCCTCCGCCGGACGGTCGCGCCAGGGGCTCTCCTGCCCCGCCTCGAGCCACGACCCCCGGGCTTCGCGCATCTCGTCGACGGACTGCGCGTCGACATAGGCATCGCCGTTCCCGATGAGATGCTCGGCCCATGCGTAGAGGCGTTCGAAGTGATCCGAGGCGAAGTAGAGATGCCCGCCCCAGTCGAAGCCGAGCCAGCGGACATCGCGCTGGATGGCCTCGATGTACTCCTGTTCCTCCCGGGTCGGGTTGGTGTCGTCGAACCTCAGGTGGCAGCGTCCGCCGAACTCCTGGCCGACTCCGAAGTTGAGGCACAGGGACTTGGCGTGACCGATGTGGAGATAGCCATTGGGCTCCGGCGGGAACCGCGTGACCACCTCCGCCGTGCGGCCGGCGGAAACGTCGTCGCTCACGATGGCGCGAATGAAGTCGCGCCCGCCCGCCGGCTCCGCCACCTCATCGCCGGGCCTGCTCAACGGCCCGCCTCCAGCATCCCGTGCGCCGCCGCAAGGTCATCGGCATGGTTGACGTTGAAGAAGGGATCGACGCCGGCGGCATCGAATTGGGCTTCGGCGACACGGTACCGGCCGGTCCAGACATCCACCTTGCGCACCCCCTCCCTGATCAGGGCCTGGCGCAGCTCGTTGCGCAGGCGAAGCGGCCACAGGCCGATCACGGGGTGGCGTCGTCCGGCGGAGACGGCGCAGGCCATGTCGGCCCCGGTGGCCTTCACGGCATCGAGCAGCCTTGCCACGAGGTCGCGGGGCAGGAAGGGCGTGTCGGTCGGCACCGTCACGACCCAGGACAGTCCCGGCACATTGGCGAAGGTCCAGTCGAGGCCGGCGAGGATGCCGGCAAGGGGTCCTGGATTGCCCGGAAGCATGTCCGGCGCCACCGGAAGGCCCCAGCGGTCGAAGCGGGAGGTATCGCCGTTGGCATTGATCGCGACCAGGCGGACCTGGGGCCGCAGGCGCTCGAGGACATGATCGAGAATGCTGCGTCCGCCCAGTTCCAGCATGCCCTTGTCGCCGCCGCCCATGCGGCGGGCGAGGCCGCCCGCAAGCACCGTGCCCGCGATGGTCCTGCCGATTCCCGTCACGTCTGCCTCATCCCGTCATCCCAGCGCACGCGCCCGGCTCCCGCCGCGACAACGAACCGCTTCCCCCTCAGGCGGCCCACCAGGGTCATGTCAACCTGGCGCGCAAGCGCCACGCCCCAGGCCGTGAATCCCGAACGCGAGACGAGAACGGGGATGTTCATTCTCGCGGTCTTGATCACCATCTCGCTGGTCAGCCGCCCTGTCGTGTAGAACAACTTGCCGCTTGAGGGAATCCCCTCGAGCGCCATGTAGCCCGCAATCTTGTCGACCGCATTGTGGCGACCGACGTCCTCCATGTAGACCAGCGGCCGGTCCCCCTCGCAGAGCACGCAGCCGTGGATCGCGCCCGCCTTGAGATAGAGGCTGGGTGTCGTGGAGATCACCCTCGAGAGCGTCTGGAGCCAGGATGTCCTCAGGACCGCATCCGGGTCGAGCCTCACCGCCTCGATCTCGTCCATGAGGTCGCCGAAGACGGTTCCCTGGGCGCACCCGGACGTCAGCGTCTTGCGGCGCAGCCTCGCCTCGAAATCCGTCGGCGTCCGCGTGCGCACGACGACCGTCTCGATCTCCTCGTCATGATCGATGGCCGTGATCTGCGCGGTGTCGCGCAGCATGCCCTGGTTCAGCAGGTAGCCCACGGCGAGGCATTCCGGGTGATCGCCGATCGTCATCATCGTGACGATCTCCTGGCCGTTGAGAAAGAGCGTCAGCGGCTTCTCGACGGTGACCGCCTGATCGACGGTCCGGCCCTCCTGGTCGACCCCCGTGACCTGACGCGTCAGGCGGGGGTCCGACGGATCGGGTCTCAGGAGGAAGGACATCGCGGACGCCATCGGCTCTACGCGGCCTCGTCCCGCGCCATCGGCGCGCGGCCGCGGATGCTGTCGGAGGCCTTCTCGGCGATCATGACCGTGGGCGCATTGGTGTTGCCCGTGACGAGAATCGGCATGACCGAGGCGTCGACGACCCGCAGGCCATCGATGCCCCGAACCTTCAGGTCCCTGTCGACCACGGCCAGCGGATCCTCCTTGGCTCCCATCTTGCAGGTCCCTGCGGGATGATAGCCGGACTGGGCGCCGCGCGCGACCGCGGCAAGGACTTCCGCGTCGCCGGTCTCGTCGTCCCTGGGATCGATCGCCGCCCCCCTGTAGGGTTCGAGGGCGGGCCGGGAGGCGATGTCCTGCGCCCACCGTACCGCGTCGACAAAGTCCCGCCGGTCTGCCTCGTCCTGCAGGTAGCGCGGCTCGATCAGCGGATGGTCGCGGGGATCGCCGCTTTTGAGCGTGATGTGGCCCCTGGAACGCGGATGCATCTGGTTGACGTCGAACTGGAAGCCGGGCAGCGCGATCTTCATGCGGTTGCGGTCATCCTCGGAAATGACCATCGGGGTGAAGAAGACCTGGAATCGCGGGAGTTCGGGAGCCTCGGGCCCACCGCGCGAAAAGGCGCCGGCCGACCAGAAGGGGTGGCCGCCCGGGCCCTTCCTGCCGCCGCTGAGGAACCACGAAGCGCCGAGCCATGCCGCCATCGGCGGCCTGGCCCAGCGCGCCGAGGTTTCCGATGGCCGCCGGCAGTGAAAGCGGACGGGGATGTTGAGATGGTCCTGGAGGTTCTGTCCGACCCCGGGGCTGTCCACCGCCACCGCGATCCCGTGGCGGCGAAGGTCGTCCGCCGGACCGATCCCGGACAGCATCAGAAGCTGAGGAGAACCGATCGCCCCCTGGCAGACAAGGACCTCGCGCTCGGCCCGGACCTCGCGCAAGCGGGAACCCTGGCTGTAGACGACGCCCCTCGCACGGTCTCCCTCGATCAGCACCCTGGTGACGAGGCACCGCGTGCGGACCGTGAGATTGGGGCGTGAGCCGGCGGCGTCGAGATAGCACCTCGACACGCTGGCGCGGCGGCCGTCGCGCACGGTGACGTCAAGCATGCCGGCGCCGACCTGGCCGGCGCCGTTGAAATCGGGATTGGCGGGCAGGCCGGTCTGGATGCACGCCTCGATGAAGGCCCGGTCGATCGCCAGCGGCCGGCCGGCGGGACCCGTCAGGAGCGGCCCGGACCCGCCGCGCCAGCGGTCGCCTCCGCCTTCCCTGCTCTCGGAGCGGCGGAAATAGGGCAGAACGTCGGCATAGGCCCAGCCATCGAGACCGAGCTGCCGCCAGCGGTCGTAGTCGCCGGCGTTGCCGCGCATGTAGATCATGCCGTTGATGGCGCTCGAACCGCCCAGACCGCGGCCCCGGGGCCAGTAGATCCGCCGGCCGGCGAGCTGCTCCTGCGGTTCGGTGGCATAGCGCCAGTCGAAGCGGCTGTTGCCGAACGCCAGGGCGTTGGCGGCGGGCATGGTGACACGAAAGTCCCGGTTCCCTCCTCCCGCCTCGAGCAGCAGCACACGGCAGGAGGGATCCTCGCTCAGGCGCGCCGCAAGCACCGACCCTGCGGACCCGCCGCCCGCGATGACATGATCGAAGGTCTCGGCCACACCCCGCCTCCCCTGCACGCGGCGCGGCACCGGAACGCCGGACCCGGTCAGTGGAACGGCCGGTCGCCCGCTATGGTGATGCGATGCATCCGGCGGTGCCCGCTAAAGTCGGACGAGGCAAGGTGCATCGTGCAGCGGTTGTCCCACATCGCGAGGTCGTGGGGCTTCCAGGAGCGGCGAACCTGGTAGTTCGGATGCTCGGCGCACTCCCACAGCATCCGCAGGATGTGCGCGCTTTCGACGGAGCCCAGGCCCCTGATCTCCTTGGTGAACGCCCGGTTGACGAAGAGGCCCTTGCGTCCCGTTTCCGGGTGGGTCCGCACCACCGGGTGCTCGACCGGCGGCAACTCGACGATGTCCCTGGCGAGCTTCTCGATTCCGCCGCGGCCGTCGAGGACCGAACTGCCGAAGGCGAGGTAGTAGTCATGGACCGCCGTCAGGTCCTCGATCATCGTGCGCACCACCGGCGTCAGGCCCTCCCAGGCGGCATGGAGGCTCGACCACAGGGTATCCCCGCCGCCGCTCTCGGGAGCGATCTGGCAATGCAGGATGGAGGCCATGGCAGGTTTGTCGCGGAAGGTGACATCGGTATGCCAGGCGTCGTTGTAGAGGCTGCCGTCGCCATTCTGTTCGATGACCGTCACCTCCGGCACGCCGGCCACCCGGTCGAAGACGGGATGGGGCGGTTCGATGTCGCCGAAGTGCCTCGCGAAGGCGAGTTGCTCGGCCGGACCGATCTTCTGGCCGGGAAGGAAGATCACGAGGTGATCGAGAAGAGCCTTGCGGACGAGGCGGCAGGTGGCATCGTCGAAACCCCGTGCGAGATCGAGACCGAGAATCTCGGCGCCGATCACGGGTCCGAGCGGGCGGACCTCGATATCGTTGCGCGACAAGGCTCTTCACTCCCCTTGCTGTTGCGGTTGCGAGTGATGGGCGCGAGCGGCGCCCGCGTCAAGTCCCGCAAGGCTTCTTGTGTCCGGCCCCGACAGGGGCGATGATGGCAAGAGGGAGGAGACGGTGGCCGAACGGGACATCATCAGGACCAGCTGCCCGCGCGATTGCTACGACGGTTGCGGCATCGCCGTCGTCAGGCGGAACGGCAGGATCACGCGGGTTCTCGGGGACCCCGGCCATCCCGTCAGCCGCGGCGCGCTCTGCGGCAAGTGCGCCATCGCCTACAACGGCGTCTGGCTCGACGAGGAGGCGCGCCTCCTTCACCCCATGCGGCGCAGCGGCGCTAAGGGTTCGGGTTCCTTCGAACGCATCAGCTGGGAGGAGGCGACCGGCGAGATCGCCGAACGCCTTTCCTCGATCGCCCGGGATCACGGTCCCCGATCGATTCTCCACACCCACTACACCGGCACCTGTTCGGCCATCGCCAACGGCTTTCCCGAACGCTTCTTCAGGCGCCTGGGTGCGACCGAGGCCGTGCCGGACACGATCTGCAACAATGCCGGACACGCAGCGCTCGACTATGTCTTCGGCAGCAGCGTGACGGGGTTCGATCCCGGAACCGCCCGCGACAGCGCCGTCATCGTCGTCTGGGGCGCCAACCCGGCCCACAGCGCGCCGCACGCCCACAAGCACTGGCTCAAGGAAAGCCCCGCCAGGGTGATCGTCATCGACCCCGTGCGTCACGAGACCGCGCGCGAGGCCGATCTTCACCTGCAGGTCCGCCCCGGCAGCGATGCCGTGCTCGCCTTCGGACTGTGCCATGTCGCAAGGCGCGACGGCCTCCTCGATCATGCGTGGATCGCCGACCACGTGCTGGGCTACGAAGAGGTCGAGGCCGCGATCGAGGCGGCGACCCCCGAATCGGTCGCCGCCGTCACGGACGTGCCGGCCCGCCTCATCGAGGAGACCGCGCGGCTCTATGCCGAAGGTCCTTCCCTCCTGTGGCTCGGCCAGGGTCTGCAGCGCCAGGTGCGGGGCGGCAACGTGTTCCGCTCCTGCGCCATGCTTCCCGCCCTGACGGGCAACGTCGGCAAGCCGGGCGCGGGTTTCTACTACCTCAACGACAGCATCGGCATCGTCGCCCGCAAGGGGGCGCCGCCCGCGCAGGCAGGCGCCGGCAGCGGGGTTCCCTCCATCAGCCAGATGGACGTTCCCGAGGCGCTCAACGACCCGCAGCGTTTCCGCGCCTACATGGTGTGGAACTGCAATCCGCTGGCCTCGAATCCGGCGCAGCGGCGGATGCGCGAGGCGCTCTCCCGAGACGATCTCTTCACCGTCGTCGTCGACTGCTTCCCGACCGACACCGCGCGTCATGCCGACATCGTGCTCCCGGCGGCGAGTTTTCTCGAGTTCGACGATGTCTGCGCAAGCTACTTCCATCTCACCATCGGCGCCCAGGTGAAGTGCGCCGAGCCGATGGGCGAGAGCCTGCCGAACCAGGAGATCTTCCGCCGCCTCGGCCGCGCCATGGGATTCATGGATGCCGACCTTCACCGGGAAGACCGCGAACTCATCGACGAGGTGCTCGACGGTACCGGCATCACGTGGGCCGAGCTGTGCCGCAAGGGCTGGGTCCGCGGCAGCGACGAACCCCTGGTGCTGTGGCGCGAGGGCGTCTTCGCCACGCCGTCGGGCAGGATCGAGATCGCCAGCGCGCGGGCCGAGGCCGACGGCCATCCCCGCGTCCCCGAGGCGGTGGCCGATCCCCGTCCGGCGGCGGACGCCCTGCGCCTGCTCAGTCCCGCCGGCCGCTGGCTTCTCAACTCCTCCTACGGCAACGATCCCAGGATTCGCGAGCTCATGGGCGAGGCCGGTCTGGCGATTCATCCCGACGATGCACGAGCCCGCGGCATTGCCTGCGGCGACAGGGTGGAACTCGCGAACAGCGCCGGTTCGCTCGAACTCGTCGCCAGCGTCAGCGACATCGTGCCGCCCGGGACGCTGCTCGCCGACAAGAGCCGGTGGCCGGGTCCCGACGGCGCCAACGTCAACGTGCTGCACGTCCCGCAGAAATCGGACATGGGCGAGAGCACCTGCGTCCACGGCGTGGAGGTCTCGCTCACTCGCGCCGGCACGCGATCATGAATTGCGTTTTGTCTCTCAAAGCTGTTTGCTCTGACATCCGGGAACAGGCGTAGGGGCCATGTGGATAGGAATACTCGTACTCATCACCTTCGGCATCTGTGCCGTCGCGTGCCTCTTTCTGTCGATTCGCGCCGCCATGCAGGACAAGTGGCATGTCTTCGGCGCCCTCCTGCTCCCCGCCTTCGGCATCGGCGGAACCATCGTCATGCTGGTCGCCCGGCCCATCACGCTGGAACTCTTCGGCGATTCCAATCTCGAGGACCGGCCAGCGGACGTCGTGGCCGTCGTCGGCGAGGATCTTGCCGCCATGCACAGCGACACGGTCCGCTTCGGGCTTCGCTACGATGACGATACCCAGCTCTTCCACTGGTATGACGAGAGCCACGACGCGGACGGCGGGTTCTCCGGCCGCAACGACATCGCACAGACATGGTCGGGCGGCTGGGACGTCGTGGGAGACGAGGTCTGCTTCTCGCAGGGGCAGAACACGACCTGCTACGGCGTCTTTCAGGACGGCGATCTCTTCTACGAGGTCAACCACAGGGACGAGATCGTCAACCGTTTCATGATGATGGTGGCCTCCGAGGCGCCCAAGGAGCGCCAGCCGCTGTCGGCAGCCGTGGTCTCGGCGATCCTGCCTGGACGCACGCTCACGGGCGAGCTGCAGCTCCACTTCGGCGAACCGGCATACAGCGCCGCCTTCGCGGCCGACGGCGACACGGTCTCGGTGAGCCGCGGCGACACCGAGACAGGCACCTACCGGATCGACGATGACGGCGGCCTGTGCCTCGCCGGCGTCTTCCACATCACCGATGCCTGTCTCGCCGTGGTCCCGCGCCCCGGCGGATTCGATCTCGTCCGCGACGACCGGCGCATCGTCGCCACCGTCACTTCGCTGAGATAGGACCGCCCGAACAAGACGGGATGACCCGGCCGGGCAAGCGCAGCGGCGTCACGTTCTCCGACACCGCTCCGGCTTGAGGCGCAACGCCCGGCCTGCGGCCTCGAAGTCCGGGACGCTCTCCGCCACGTCAACACCCCGAAAGGCGCATCCGGGAGGATTGCCGGGTGCGTGCCTGCCGGGTTCCGTTCGACCATCGGCGGCCGGCCGGAGTCGTCGAGGCGGTCTGCGGCAGCCCAGAGGCGGAACGGGATGAACCAGCACATCTTTCGCTCTCACCTGCGCTTGATGGGCAAGATTCTGCCGATCACCTACGCGGTCAGCGTGCTGTTCGGCGTGATCCTGAACGGCGCTTTCTCGTGGTACGTCGCCTGGGTCTCGGTCGGCACCGCCACGGTGATCGGCTTGCCGATCCTTGTCTTCGAACTCTTCTTCGTGGCAAGCCCGCTGGGCGCCGGTTTCCGGCGCCGGCCCTTTGCCGTCTTCGTTGCCGTGAGGTTCGTGGTCTGGTGCGCGTGGATCGTCTTGGCGACACGGCTCTCGAGCCACTGGTTCGGACCCGCCGGGGAAGAGCTGTTCGCCGCCTCGGATTTCTGGTGGGTCGTCCTGTTCTCCCTGGCGGTCGGGTTCTCCGTCGTCGTCGCCCTGACCCTGAACCGCCTCATCGGGCCGGGTGTGTTCCACAACTTCCTGCTCGGCCGCTATCACCGGCCGCGCGAGGAGCAGCGCGCGCTCCTGTTCATCGATCTGATCGGCTCGACCGCAATCGCCGAAAGCATCGGGGCGACGCGCTTTCTCGGGCTGATGAACCACTTCGTCTACGACGTCAGCGCGGCCCTGCAGGGAAGCGGCGGCGTGATCTACCAGTACGTCGGCGACGAGGCGATCATCACCTGGCGTCTTGAAGGAGACTGCGACCTTACCGGTGCGATGGAGGTCGTGTTCCGCCTTCGCGCCCGTCTCTGCGAGCGGGCCGACGAGTACCGGAGTCGCTTCGGCGTCAGGCCGGCCTTTCGGGCCGCCCTGCATGCGGGCCCGGTCGTGGCCGGCGAAATCGGCGACAGCAAGCTCGAGATCGTGCTGCTGGGAGACACGGTCAACACCACCGCGCGCATCGAGCAGATGTGCCGCGAGTTCGACCGGGACTTCCTCGTGTCGGCCGAGGCGCTCGCCCTGATGACCCTGCCCGCCGGTATCGAGAGCGAAGCCATGCCGCCGGTGCAGCCGAAAGGCAAGTCGTCTCCGCTCCAGCTCTACGCCATCGCCGGACCCGCTCCCGCCGAAGGCGACGGCCGGCCGCGGGTTTCAGCCTGACCGGCACCGTATCTCCCGGCGCATGGCGCCACGCAGCGGTCGAGCGCCGCCGCGCTCCGCCTCTTGTGGGGAGACGATCCCAAGTGAGGGTCGGGTCCGGTGCATGACGATGCCGCCTTTCGGTTTGCTTCGAGGTCGGCCGACCGGGACACGTCGCGCAGGATCCCCCTTCACCTGCCCCTGATTCATACGGATGTGGGCAGATCTGCGTTACCTGGGGAGGCTGCCGTGAGCGCCCTTGAGTTCCAGCGCAAGTTCGGCCGGTTCCAGCACGAGGCGCAACGCGAACCGGTGGAGACAACCCGGCATGGGCGCCGCCGCCGATGTGGTGATCGATGCTGTGAAACGCGCCGAGATGGATGCGGAACACAAGCCGCTCGACGACTTGCCGCGAAAGTACTGAGCTGCGGCGGGGGCTCGACAGTCAGGAGCACCACGAAAGGCTGAAGCGCTCTCTTTCATGTTTGGCGCCGCGGGGCGATGGACCGGCAATGGGTGTCTGCCCGACGGTTCATGGATGTTTCCTTGCGCGCCGTTCCGCACAGCCCTTCGACGACATCACGGAAATCTCCCTGTTCAACGATTTCGTTGTCAACCGATCTGTTGTCGATCTGGACGGGTTCGCCTTGACCGGGTTGGAATCGAGCGCGCCCGCTTCGCAGAACAGGCGCCGTCGGGCGTTCGCGCATCGATGCCTCAGCCGGCGACGACCCTTCCTGCCTGGTAGAGCCAGCCGGGCATCGGGCGCTCGAGCTCCCAGAGGATCTTCATGGGCCGTTCCGACTCGTGACTGCGGTAACGGGCACGGCCGAGGCAGTGGTAGGGAAGCGTTTCGCCCCGGCCGTCTCTCCTGCGCTCACGCACGAAGAGGACGACGTTCGTGCCCCGGACCGGCTGTTCGATGTAGCGGCGCCCGGCCGGCGTATCCGGCGAGGCGGTGTTCTGCGACTCCCAGTGGAACAGGGTGGGCGACAGCGGGTAGTCGGCATAGCGCGTCGCGGGAGAGTAGTCCCTGTCCGACTTCTCCAGCGTGACGAAGAGCAGGTCCGTCCTCGTGGCCTCGTTCCAGAGGACCCCGCCCTGCGGAGAGACCAGGGCACCGCGCGTGTCGGTGCGCCCGTGCGCCGCGGCGATCTCCGCCAGGGTGTAGGTGGCATGGCTTGCCAGGGGAACCTCGCCGGCGGGATCGAGCGGCCGGGAGACCGTGCGGACGCGGTCCGCCAGGATCTCCAGGAGATCGCCGATCTCGCGGCGCAGCTCCGTGGACGCGCGAACCCTTTCCAGGATCCGCTCGGCCTCGTCGACCGGCCGGCGGTGGCCGCCCAGCACGGCAAACAGCATCCATTCCAGGCGGCGCCTGCGGCCCTCGGGGGTCCCGCCGGGACGATCCGCCGCCAGGAGGTTTCGCCACGTCCCGATCCTCTCGGGGTCATCCACGTGGATCAGCCGGCCGACGGCCTTGAGGAGAGGCTCGTCCACTGCGCCCTGCGCGAAGCCTGCCCGCCGGCGGAGCTCGCTGAAGCAGTGTCCCGAGCCGGGACGCGCGTAGAGGTCCTCGAGCTCGACGCCGGCGCCCTCCATGAAGCTCCGGAGCCGCGCATCTGGACCCAGAGCACGAAGATCGTCAGCCAGACGTCCGCGGGCGTTGCGCACCGCCTCTTTGAGGTTGCCCAGTACGGTCTGCCTGGCGATGCGGTCGAACTTGAGCGCGCATCCCGCTGGAAGGAAGGGAAAATCCTCCTCGACGGCACACCGGACCTGGTGGCGGGTGCCTCCCAGAAGAGCCCGATAGCGCGTCTCGTAGCGGTACTCCCGGCGAACCTGGCCCACGAAGTCGAGGACGGTGAGGACACGCTTGCCTTTCGCCCACCGCAACCCCCGTCCCAGCTGCTGGAGAAACACCGTGGCGCTTTCGGTCGGCCGCAGCATGAGCACGGTGTCGACCTCGGGCAGGTCCACCCCCTCGTTGAAGAGATCGACGGCGAAGACGGCGCGAAGGTCGCCGCGGCGAAGCCCGGCGAGCGCCGCGCGCCGATCGTCCCTCGCAGTGCCGGCATCGAGCGCCACCGCCGGATAGCCGAAAGCGTTGAACCGCTGCGCCATGAAGTGGGCGTGACCGATGCCCGCGCAGAAACCCAGCGCCCTCATCCGGTTCGGGTCCGTCACGAACTCCTCGACAGCCTGGCGGATCCGGACGGCCCGGACGTGATCCCCGGTGAAGACGTTGTCGAGCTCGCCCTGGACATACCGTCCGCGCTCGAAACGCACGGCCGACAGATCGGCCGCGTCATTGATTCCGAAGTAGTGGAACGGGCAGAGCAGGCCCTGATCGAGCGCATCCCAAAGCCGGGTCTGCGAGGCGATGCGGCCGTCGAACCATTCGAGCACCGACCTGCCGTCGGCCCGCTCCGGCGTGGCGGTGAGCCCGAGGAGGATCCCGGGCTCCAGGCGGGACAGCAGCCGCTCGTAGCTCGCCGCCGCCGCGTGATGGAACTCGTCGACGATGACGACATCGAACCCTTCCGGCTCGATGTCGCCGGCACGCCTGGCAAGGGACTGCACCGAGGCGAAGACGTGGCGGCCGGACCGCGGACGCTCTCCGCCGACCAGCCGCTCACCGAACCCGGGCTCCCGCAGGACGATCTGGAAGACCTGCTGGCTTTGACGGAGGATCTCATCGCGATGTGCGACGAAGAGCAGGGAACGAGCCGCACCCTGCTCGCGCAGCCGCTTGAAATCGAATGCCGCGATCCAGGTCTTGCCCGTGCCCGTCGCCGCGACCACGAGATTGCGGCGGTGCCCGCGCAGGCGTTCGGCCTCGAGGGCCTCGAGCGCGACGGCCTGGTGAGGTTTCGGCGCGACGTCGACCAGCAGGGACAGCGGGGCGATGCCGTCGCTGCCGCGCTGCCCAGAGAGAGCGCGGTCGAGCCGCCCGGCGTCGCTTGCGGGCTCGTAGTCCTCGAATTCCGGCTCCTGCCAGTACTGTTCGAAGGTTGCCTCGAAGCGCTCGATCACGTCGGGGTTCTCGGCCGCGCTCACGCGCACGTTCCATTCGAGGCCGTCGATCTGGGCGCTGTGGGTGAGGTTCGACGAACCGATGTAGGCGGTGTGCAGACCGCTGCGGCGGTGGAACAGCCACGCCTTGGCATGGAGCCGCGTCCGGGCGACGTCATAGGAAACCTTCACCCGCGCGCCGAGGTCGACAAGGGCGTCCAGCGCCCGGCGTTCGGTCGACCCTGTGTAGACGCTTGCGATCACGCGCACCTGCGCGCCCTCCCGCACCCGTTCCTCGAGTTCGGAGCGGAACAGGCGCAACCCCGAGTGGCGCACGAACGCGCACAGGAGATCGATGCGGTCGGCGCTGGGTATCTCCCGTGCAATCTCGCTTGCGATCTGGACGTCCCGGCGTCCGTTGACGAGAAGCCCGGTCCGGCGAAGGGAGAGCGTCGGGCGGGTGATCGGCGAAGGATCACCGCCCGGAATCCGGTGCTCGACGGCTTCCAGGAGCAGGCGGGCAGCGTCGGCAACCCTGTCCTCGGCCAACGCGCCGTGTTCCGCGAGCACCTCGACCAGTCGATTCGCCAGGGCGACCTGGCCGGCCGCCTGGGCGCTGTCTCCCTCGGGAACCCCTTCGAGAGCGCGGCGAAGGAGTCGATAGACGTGGAGGGCCAGGAACTCGGGACGCACGGCGGCGCCGGCCGGACGGACATCCACCCGCCAGCCCTCGGCTGTGCGGGCGCTGATTTCCGCCTCAAGGGCCGAGGTCAGCAGGTCTTCGTAGATCCCTGAATGGAGCCGACGTGTCATGGCTGCTCCGCACGGAAGACAACGGGTCGCGGCGCCCGTGTTATCAGAAAACCCCGAAGCGTTCCCTGCCGCGGCTTGCCGATCGGAAGCGCCCGGCGAAACGGGACCGCGCCCGTTTCTTGCGCCGGAACCCGGGAACCCTGGCAGGAACAGTCCGGCTTGACAGGCGACTCGGGCAGGCCTTATCACCCGGATCACCCGGGCGCGTAGCTCAGTGGAAGAGCACTGTCTTCACACGGCAGGGGTCGCTGGTTCAAGTCCAGCCGCGCCCACCACGCCCCCGTTACTTCCGCAAGCGCCTCAAGACATGGAGAAGGATCCATGCGGGCACCACGATCAGGGCGCCCATGAGGCCCGCCTCCAGAACCCGGACGATGAGATCGGCCGCATTCGCCGCCGTTTCGAAGACGTTCGTCACAAGCGATTCCGCCAGCAGGAACGGCGTCCAGCCGGTCCAGACCATCACGAACCCGGCCAGAACGGAGGCCCCCGCCAGGCGCAGGAGGGTGCGGGGCCGTCGCAGGCGCTGCCCGAGGTTCGGTTCTGCCATGAAGGCATCCGCCAGGTGAGGGGAGATAGTGCGCCATCGGCCAGCGGCCGGCAATGCGCACGCGCCTGTTGCCGCAGCGGCAGGAGGGATAGACTCGGGTCCTCGCCCGGGTGAGCGTCCTGCCATGCAGCAATACAGGCGATGTGCCTTCGAACGCAGCACCGTCCTGCCCTACAGGGGCACGTGGCCGCGCATCGACGAAAGCGCCCTTGTCCTTCCCGGCGCCGCCGTCATCGGCGATGTCGTGATGGAGGCGGGCTCGAGCGCCTGGTTCAACGCCGTGATCCGCGGCGACGACGGTCCGATCCGCATCGGACAGGGAAGCAACATCCAGGACGGCTGCGTCATCCATGTCTCCACCACGCAGCCGACCGTCGTCGGTGCTCTCGTCACCGTCGGTCACGCCGTTCACCTGCACGCCTGCACCCTCGAGGACGAGACCCTGGTGGGATCCGGAGCCATCATTCTCGACGGCGCCCGCCTCGAACGCCGCAGCCAGGTTGCGGCAGGCGCCCTCGTGGCGCCCAACAAGGTGGTGCGGTCGGGCGAACTGTGGGGCGGCATTCCGGCACGCAAGCTGCGCGATCTGTCGGCGGACGACATCGCCGGCATCCGCGAGAACGCCGAGTGGTACGTTCACGAACTCGAAGACTACCGGCAGCACATGGAGGAACCGTGATGAGCCTCGAGAACAGGCGCGTTCTTGTGACAGGGTCGACAAGGGGAATCGGCTTTGCCGCCGCCCGCGCCTTCCTCGACCGCGGCGCCACGGTGGCGATCAACGGCCGCAGGCCGATCGAGGTCGAGGCCGCCATTGCGGCTCTCGGCGGCGAGCGCCTCGCCGCCGCGCCGGGCGACCTTGCTTCCGCATCCGCCTGCCACGATGTCGTCGGCGCCGCTGTCCACGGTCTCGGGGGCCTCGATATCCTGGTCAACAACGCCGGTGTCTGGAGTGGCGGGCCGATCGAGGAGGTGAGCGAGGAGACCTACACCTGGCTCATGGACATCAACGTCAAGGGTTGCTTCTTCTGCAGTCAGGCCGCCATTCCGGAACTGCGCGGCAACCAGGGCGCGATCGTCATGACCGCATCCGAATCGGGCCTGTCGGGCAACAGGGAAAGCGCGCTCTACTGCACCTCGAAGGGCGCGGTCGTGAACATGACGCGGGCGTTTGCCCACGATCTTGCTCCCGATATCAGGGTGAATGCCGTGTGCCCGGGCGCGGTCATGACCGACATGCTCGGCGCCGGCGGGGACCCCGGCGAGATCAGGAGAATCGAGGACTTCTCGCCCATGAAGCGGATCGCGTCGCCGCGCGAGATCGGCGAGGCGATCTGCTTTCTCGCCGATCCTTCGCAACCCTTCATGACGGGCGCCCTTCTCGCCGTCGACGGCGGTTCGACAGCGTGCCGGTGACCCGCTAACGGGCCGCGACGCACATGATCTCCACCAGGAACTCCGGTCGGGCAAGGGCGGCCTCCACGGTGGCGCGGCAGGGCTTGTTGTCGCCATCGATCCAGGCCGTGTAGACGTCGTTCATGGCAGGCCAGTCGGCGATGTCGGCAAGCCAGATCTGCACGCTGAGCAGTCTCGACTTCGACGTGCCGCAGGCTTCCAGCGTGGCGTCGATCTGTTCCAGGATGTCACGGGTCTGCTCCTGGACGCCGCCGGACGTGTCCGAAGCGACCTTTCCGGAGAGCCAGACCGTGTCGCCATGAATGACGGCGCCGCTGAAGAGTTCACCTGGCTGCAGGCGCTGGATTTCGGTCATGGTAGCGTTCCCCCAAGGCGTTGAAGACAGCGAAGCGTAACATCGATCAGCATCCGGAAAAGCCATGTCGAAACAGCTCTCCCACGACGGTCTCGTCCTGGTGGTCAAGGAAGACTGCCCGACCTGCCGGCTGATCGCGCCGCTGGTGGCCGAGCTCGAGGCCCGTGGCCTCATGTCCGCCGTCTACAGCCAGGACAACCCCGGCTTCCCGGCCGGCGTGCGCGTCACCGACGACCGCGATCTCGAGGCCTCCTTCCGCCTCGGGACCGCCATCGTTCCGACCCTCATCCGCTTCGAGGGCGACATCGAGACGGCGAGGCTCACCGGCTGGGCGCGCCAGGAATGGCGCGAGATCACCGGCCTTCGCGATCTGGGCGCCGACCTGCCGGCGGAGCGCCCCGGATGCGGCTCGCGCTCCGCGGAAGCAGGCTGGGCCGAGGAGTTGCTGGCGCGCCACGGTGAGACGGGACTGAGGTCGGCAACCGTGACCCTGCCGTTTCCCGAAGATCCCTTCGAGGTCATGTTCGAGCGCGGCTGGACCGACGGGCTTCCCGTGGTCCCGCCGACGCCCGCGCGCGTCCTGCGCATGCTTGACCATGTGAGGGAGGCAGGAAGGGACGTGCTGGGCGCCATTCCGCCGTCGGGCGCTCCCTGCAGCGTGGAACAGGCGGCGGTCAACGCCGTCATGGCCGGATGCCGGCCGGAGTACTTTCCCGTCGTCCTGGCGGCCCTCGATGCGGTCCTCGATCCGGACTTCGCCTGGCAGGGCCTCCTTTCCACGACCATGGGCGCCGGGGTCGCCGTCGTCGTCAACGGACCGGTGACCCGCCGCATCGGCCTCAACGGCGGTTTCAACGCGCTCGGCCACGGCAACCGCGCCAACGCCACCATCGCCCGGGCACTCCTTCTCATCGCCATGAACATCGGCGGCTCCAGGCCGGGCGGTGTCGACCGCTCGACTCTCGGCCACCCGGGCAAGCACGGACTGTGCTTCGCCGAGGACGAAAGCGATCCGGCCTGGCAGTCCCTTGCCGTTTCGAGAGGCGTGGGCGAAGGCCGTTCGGCGGTCACGGTCTTCGGTTTCTGCGGAACCCACATCATGAACGAGGAGACATCCCGCACGCCGGAGAGCCTCGTGGAAAGCCTCGCCCTTTCGCTCAACGGCATCATCCATCCGCGTGCGGCCGGTGGCGGCATGGGCGCGATGCTGGTGTTCGGCGGCGAGTTCTGGCGGACTTTCGGCCAGGCCGGCTGGTCGCGGCAGAAACTCGAGGAGGCCCTGAACGAGGCCACCCGGAGGCCCCGGACCCTGCTTCACAACTTCTGGACCGAGACGCCGGTTTCCGGAGAGCTCATTCCGAAGTTCGCTCCGGGCGACCTGCTCGTCGCACGCGCCGGTAGCAATGCCGGACTCTTTGCCACTATCATCCAGGGATGGGCCAGCGGCCCGGGTGGCAGCCAGCCCGTCACAAGGGAGGTCAGGTCATGACCACGGTCCTTCTCGACCCCACGGTCCCGGGGGCGGCAACCGCGCGGCGGCGCGTTGACGGCCCCCGCTCGCTCGAGGGCCTCACCGCAGGCCTGCTCGACATCAGGAAGCGCCAGGGCGACAAGCTTCTCGACCGCCTCGAGGTCCTGTTGTCGCAACGGGGCATCCGCGGCGGCCGCTACGCCAAGCCGACCTACACGAAGCCGGCGCCTGCCGGTGTCATCGAGCAGGTGACCGGCGAGTGCGATGTCATCATAGAAGGCCTTGCCGATTGAGGCTCCTGTACGTCGTGCAGTCTGCAGGACATGCTGGACATCGATCGAAGGGGCGTACCGGCGGTGGCGCTGGTGTCCGAGGAGTTTCGCAGCGGTGTGGACTCCTGGCAGCATCTTCACGGATTCAGGCCTGCGGTGGTCTACGTGCGTCATCCCATCCAGCCTCTCAACGAGGCCGAGCTCCACGAGCGCGCCGACGAGATCATCGATGACGTCATCGGGGCGCTCACACATCCCTGATTCCTGATGGCGCCGGGCGCCGTCGTGAGATTCCGTGGCGTGCGTTCGGCCCCCTCGCCCGGCGCGGACCGCGCGCGCTTCGGCGGTCATTCGTCGTGCATCGAGGTGGCCGCAAACGGCCGGGTCCTGATTCTCGATGCAGGCTCGGGGCTGCGCGACCTCGGCGCGGACCTCGCGGGCGGTGGCCCCGTCGACGGCGATATCCTGTTCAGCCGCACGATGATCTTCAGGATGATCGGGCTTCCCTTCTTCGCCGCGGCCTATTCTCCCGGCAGCCGTCTCACTCTCCACAGCGGCAGCGGCAAAGTCAGGTCGGAGCTGGCAAGAATGATGTCCGATCCCGTGTTCCCGACGACACCGGACATCTTCCGGGCCGAGGTGACCTTTCACGACTTCCTGGCGGGCGAGACGATCCGTCTGGGACCCGACGTCGAGGCCGCCACCATCGCCCTCGGCGGAGCGAGTCCCGGAACGGCCTACCGCTTGACCGGCGATGGCTGGTCTCTCGCCTGGATCCTGGCCGCCGGCGGCGATGACGATCCGGAAGAACTCGCCTCGCTCGCGCGCGGCGCCGATCTCCTCGTGACGAGCGGCGGCGAACACCGGGCCGCCGACCTTGCCCGGCGGTCCGGCGCCGGAAGGCTCATGGTCACGGATCATCCTCCCGGGACCGACGACGACGAACTCGAAGAGCGGGACAACGTTCTCAGGCGGCTTTGTCCGCACGCACGCCTTGCCCGCGACGGAGACGTCGTCACCCTGGGACGCTGACCGTCTCTCCGGCATGGGGCGATTCCGGCGGATGCCGGTTGGGAACTGTCGTCGATTCGTCCGCAAGGCATCCCGGACCCGCTCTTCCCTTGCCGGGTTCAGGACAACTCCGCTACTGATTCGGCGGGAACGGCTTGCAGCGTTCCGAATCATCCATTCCCGGAGGGAGCATCATGGCGGGATCCCGCACCATCGTCCGCCCCAGCAAGACGGCGGAACTCGCCGCCGCCATCAGGGCCGTTCACCTGCGCCGCGCACAGCATCCCGTCTTCCGCGACGAGCTTGCCATGGGCATGCTGGGACCCTTCTGGCGCACGGTGGCATCGAGCCGCCTGCTGAGATGGATCGTCATCGACGGCCTTCTCGGGCGCCTGGAGCCCGTCAGCCCGGAGGTCCTCCTTCGGGCGCGCTTCGGCGAAGACCGGGTCCGCGACGCGGTGGCGGGCGGCATCGATCAGTATGTCATCATCGGTGCGGGTTACGAGACCTTTGCCATGCGCCGCCGCGACCTTGCGGGCGCGCTCAGGGTCTGGGAGCTCGACCTTCCGGCCACACAGGACCTCAAGCGCCGGCGCATGCGGAAGGCAGGACTGGAAGAGCCGGGGGAAGTCACCTATGTCGCCGTCGACCTGACCGCCGAGACCCTGAAGGATGCGCTGGAGCGTTCCGGATTCGACGCCGGGCGTCCGGCGCTCTTTTCGTGGTTCGGCGTCACCTACTATCTCGACGAGGAGGCGATCCGCCGGACTCTCGGGACCATCGTCCACGCGATGGCCCCGGGATCGTCGATCATGTTCGACTATCTCGCCGATCCCGCCTTCACTCCCGCGCCCTGGCGGCACCTGCAGGGGCGCCTGACGGATTTCGTCGCAAGGCGCGGCGAACCCTGGGTCACCAGCTATCCGCCGCACGAGGTCCCCGGTTTCCTGGAGGAACTCGGCTTCGCCCGGGTCGAACACCTCGAGCCCGGGGAGATCGGCGCCGCGTTCTCCGTCGCCGATGCCGGGCTCGACTATCCGCCCTTCTTCGGATTTGTCTTTGCCTCGACTGCGAAGTGAGGCCCGATGCGGCGGAACGCGACGAGCGATACCCCGGCAGCACGCAGGCCCGTCAGGTCGTCTTCGGTCGCCTCGCCCACCGGCCATCGCAAGCGGTCTTCCCGATCGGACCTCACGGGTGTCCTCATGCGCCGTTCTTCGACCCCCGGACCCCTTCGAGCAGGCGGCGAACCGACCGGTCGACGCTCTCGACGGCGAGCTCCTTCATGCTCCCGGAGGGCGAGCGGACGACGGCGGTCCGGGCGCCCCAGGGCGCGTAGTTCTCGGCCGGACTCGGGCCGAAGAGGCCGACCGTCGGTACGCCGCTGGCGGCGGCCATGTGCATCAGCCCGCTGTCATTCGCCACCACGATGCTGCAGCGGCGAAAGACCTCCGCGACCGTGAGCAGATGCGCGCGGCCGGTGAGATCGACCGTCGCCTCGTCGGGAAGGGCCTCGACGATGGGGCCTGTCCTGTCCTCTTCGCGCGGTCCGCCGACGATGACGATGCGGGCTCCGGCAAGCGCGCCGCCGGGACCCGTCAGGCGTCTGGCCAGTGCGATGTAGTTCTCTGCCGGCCAGATCTTCGCTCTCCCCTGGGCCGTGGGCGCCAGCGCGAGAACCTCTCCCCTGCCCGGCAGAATCGCGCTCGCCTCCCGGCGGTGCCGTTCCGCCGTCCAGACCCTGGGGGACGGCGCGTGGCCGCATCCGAACCATCTGCCAAGGCTCTCGACGCGGTGACCGCTGCCGGCACGGAACTTCGTTCGCCGTCGTTTCCTCAGCAGAACGAAGGGTACCGGCGAGGCGCGCAGGTCGACGACGAGATCCCAGAAAGTTCCGATGGTCTGGCGCCAAAGTTCCCACCAATGCAGGTTTGCGGGTCTCTTCTCCATCGCGATCAGGCGTTCCAGACCGGGCACGCATTCGAAGATCTCGGCCGGCACGGGGCCGCAGACCACGGTGGCCGAGACGCCGCCGCGCGACACGAGGTGATCGAGGAGTCCTGTCGAGAGAACGGCATCGCCCAGACGTGTCGCGGTGATGAAGAGCAGCTTCACCGTTACGCCGAACCGTCGACGAGAGCCTCGAACCCGGCGGCGGCATCGTCCCAGGAGCGGTCCCGCTGCAACTGGAACGCGTCCCTGGAGCGGCCCCTGTAGACGATGTCCTCCTTGAGGCAGAGCACGGCGCAGTTGGCGAACGCCGCATCGTCGGGGACCAGGAAACCCGACCGGCTGTCGCGGATCCGCTCCGTCGAAGCGCCCTGCCGGAAGCTCACGCCGGGGCATCCGGCGGCCTGCGATTCGGCGAGCGTGGCGGCGTAGGCCTCCCGCACGGAGCCGGGGTGGAGATGGACGCGGGCATGGCGGAACTCCCGCGCCATGTCCGCATCCGGCAGGGGCCGGCGCACGATCACGCCGGAGCCGGCAGCCGCCTCCACGTCGCGCCACAGCGGCCTCAAGTCGTTGTCCACCGTCTTGCCCGCCGCAGCACGGGCCAGCAGGCCGGAAAAGATGTGGAGTTCGGCGCCGTCGATCATGGGACGGATCTTCTCGAGCCACAGGTCGAGAAGCCAGCGCAGTCCGGCCCTCGGGTGTGTCGTGGTGACCGCGCGCGGCGGCCAGAATCCCGCCGGCGGCTCCGCCTCGAGGTAGGCGGGCGCGATGCCCGGGGGAATGGTCGCCGCCCGCTCGGTGCCGGTCTGCCACGTGGAGCGTTGGTGCTCGCCCATGAACACGAAGCAGTCCACGCCATCGGGAAGCGTCCCTTGCGCAGGACCGTCAAGGCAGTCGGCCACCCAGAGCACACGCATGGCGCCGGCGGGCGCGGCTTCGAGAAGCCTCGGGTGCCTCAGCGCCACTGCCAGCTCGGCGCCGTCTTGCGCCTCCTCGTCGAGGTTCTGCCAGCGGACGCCGCGAAACGCCAGGCTGTGGCGGCACCTGTTGCGCACCCGGACGTCGTGGCCACGCCTGGCCAGCGCCTCGGCCAGGTAGACGAGCCCCTTCTGGACTCCGCCCATCGCGTCGTTGCGCGGCGTGTAGCCGTCGAAGGCGAAGGAATCGTCGACAAACAGGATCTTCATCGCGCACCGGCGGAAAAGTCATGTCGTAGAGGCCCCCCCTCGCCGGGTCAAGGGAGCCTGTCCCGACCCATCGAAAGATCGGACGCGGAAGAAACGGCGCCTTCCGCACACGGCGCTCTTGCCCGATACTGCTCCCGCTTGCGCTCGACGGCAGGAGGAGGGGCGGTGCCGGAGGATCTGGTCTACAGGAGCGCGGCAGCGCTCGTGTCCGGCTACAAGGCGAGACGTTTCGCGCCGCACGAGGTGCTGACGGAGGTGCTCAGCCGCATCGAAGCTCACGAGCCGACCCTCAACGCGTGGCAGCTCGTCGACGCCGCAGGAGCGATGCGCGCGGCCCGGTCCTCGACGAGGCGATGGATGAAGGGAGAGCCGCGCGGCCTTCTCGAGGGCGTGCCGGTCGCCGTCAAGGACGTCACCGAGACACGAGGCTGGCCGACCCTGAACGGCTCGCTCGCCATCGACCCCGAGGGGCCCTGGGAAGAGGACGCGATCGTGGTCGAGCGCCTGCGGGCCCACGGCGCCGTCATCGTGGGCAAGACCACCACGCCGGAGTTTGCCTGGAAAGGCACCACCGACAGCAGGCTCCACGGGATCACGCGCAATCCCTGGAATCCGGCGTGGACCACCTGCGGGTCGAGCGGCGGCTCGGGCGCGGCGGTCGCCGCAGGCATGGTGGCGATCGCCACCGGCACGGATTCCGGCGGCTCCATCCGGGGGCCTGCGAGTTTCTGCAACATCGTGGGACTGAAGCCGAGTTTCGGCCGGGTGCCGGTGTGGCCCGCAAGCCCGATGATGATGATCGAGCACTGCGGCCCGCTCGCCCGCACGGTGCGTGACGCCGCCATCGCCCTGAGCGTGATGGCGGGATACGACCCGAGGGACGGCTACTCGCTCGCCGGGGCCGCTCCCGACGTCCTTGCCGGGCTCGAGCGCGGGGTCGGGGACCTGCGCATCGCCTTCACGCCCGACCTTGGCTTTGCCCGCGTCGATCCCGCCGTGCGCCGCATCGTCGGCGATACCGCCCGCCGCGTGTTCACCGGCCTCGGCGCGCGCGTGACCCGGATCAGGCTCGACATCGGCAACCCGGGCTGGGTCGCGGACAGGTTCTCCGAGATCCTTGCCGCCACCCTGGTGCGCAGCCTTGGAAGCCGCCGTTCCAGGCTGAGCGAGCCGGCACTGCTCGGCACCGCCGCCCGCGGAGAGCGGCTGGACGCTCTCGCGTTCCTCAAGGCGGAGGCCGCGCGCCGCGACCTCGCCGCGCGCCTCGAGGCGCTCCATTCGCGCCACGATCTCGTCGTGCTGCCGACCCTGGGTGCCGCGCCCTTCACCGCCGATCGCACCTTTCCCGAAGGCTGGGAGGGGAGCGACCGCTCAAGCGGCGCCGACTGGATGGCGACCACGTTCCTCTTCGACCTCACCGGCCAGCCCGCGGTCTCCGTGCCCTGCGGCTTCACCGCGGACGGCGGGCCGGTGGGCCTCCAGATCGTCGGACCGCGCGGCGCCGACGCCCTGGTGCTGCGCGCCGCACGCGCCTTCGAACGGGCCAACCCGGCCGGCCTTCAGCGGCCGCCGCTGCCGGCACGACCCTGAAGGCGAGGTGCGAACTATCCGGCGTGCGGCAAGGGCGCGTGACAGCGGCGCCGTGTCGCGCCCCGCCGGGGAGGAACCTTATCGCCGGAGGATGGGACGTTCCGCCCGCGACATCCAGTCGAATGCAGGAAGGAGCAACGGAAACCGTCTCCGGCGAGCGGGCTGAGGGCCGCGAGAACGACGCAGCCGAAACGCGGGGACGGGACCGCACGGTAGCGATCGGCATGGAGCGGTCCCGGGCGCCGAAGAGCGTCGGTCACGACCCGGGGTTTCAGCGCCCGGCAAGCCGGTCAGACTGCGTCCGCAGGAGCGCCGACGGGCCGATCCTGCAACGGTTCCGGGCATCGCCGTTGAATGGAGCCCCTTCCCTCGAAGCGCAGTGCCGGGAACACGGGCACATCCGTGGTTCCGCCTCCGTTGCGGCGTCGACGTTGCAGAGGTGCCTCAACGCGTCAGTCCGCACCATGAAATGTCATGTGCGGAAGCTGAAACTGGCATCAGGATCTTGTCGAATGGTGTTGTCAGCGCATGCCTTTCTTCCATACTCACGTCATCGTCGACTGGTCGGCGCGGTCCAGACGAAGCTCCCGGAAGCCCGCCAAAGACGCGATTTGGTGGGCTGTCGCCCGCACCGGTGACGGGGCGGTATCGGTCTGCACGCCAAGGTACGCACGCTCCCGCCACGAAGCCCTGCGCAGCCTCGTTCGGTTGATCGCATGTGAACTCGATGCCGGACGCCGCGTGCTGGCGGGGTTTGACTTTCCCTTCGGCTATCCCGAGGGCGTGGCCACGCGCCTTGCCGGCGAAGCATCGGCGATGGAGCTGTGGGCCTGGCTGGCAAGGCGGATCGAGGACGCGCCGGACAACGCGAACAATCGCTACGAGGTCGCGACGGACATCAATGACGCCTTTCCGGAAATCGTCGGCCCGTGTTGGGGCCGCCCCGGTCACTGGGCATTTCCTTCCATCCCGGTGCGGAAATCGGAGCGCACCTGCCGCAAGAGCCACCCGCCGGAGCGACGCATCGCCGATCAATGCGCCAAGGGCGCAAAGACCGTTTGGCAGCTGGCCTATGCCGGTTCGGTAGGCTCCCAGGTGCTGCTTGGCCTGCCCGCACTCAAGCAGTTGATCGAGCACCCGCGCGTCGCCGGCCGCGCGGCTGTCTGGCCGCTGCAAACCGGGCTGCGGCGGCCGATTGCGCAGGCCGTGATCGCTGAGGTCTATCCCTCGTTGCTCAGCAAGGAGATCGGGAAGCGCCGACACCCGGGTGAAATCCTGGACAGCGCTCAGGTACGCGTCAATGCGGAGGCCTTCGCACGGCTTGATGCGGCCGGAAAGCTTGCGCCACTCTTTGGCGCAGCTCCATGGCTCAACCCGCATCAACGCCACCTCATCGAGAGGGAGGAGGCCTGGATCCTTGGTCTTGGCCACGAAAAGGCATTGGAGCGAGCACTGCCTGATCCCTGACGGATTGGCGCGGGGTCGAGCGGCTCATCGCAATTGCACCCCCGCATTGGCGTCCGCCGTCAATCCTCACGCATGGCGAACGGCAAAATCCCGGCGGCGCCACCGGCCCAAGCTGTTCCGGAAGGTTTCGTTGAAGGACGCCGGCAGCTGGCCTATGCTGCCGGAAAGGACCGCTCATTCCCTCCCGTTGCGGCCCGGTTCGGGCATGTCGGGACGGAGGGCTGTCGAACGGGAGGACGAACATGAAGAAACTGCTCGCTGCCGGCCTGGTCTCCTTCGCGGCCAGCGCCGGTCTCGCCGTTCCGGGAACGGCCTCCGCCGATTGCGGGGACGTGTCCATCACCGAAATGAACTGGGCCTCGTCCCAGATCATCACCGAGGTCGCCAAGTTCCTGATGGAGCAGGGCTACGGCTGCACGGTCGAGAAAGTGCCGTCAGCGACCACCACCTCGGTCGCGTCCCTGGCCGAAAACGGCGAACCCGACCTCGTGACCGAGCTGTGGCTGAACTCGACCGGCGACGTCTACGCCAAGCTCGAAGCCGAGGGCAAGGTTTCGCGCCTGACCGAGGTGATCGCGCCGGGCGGTCTCGAAGGCTGGTGGATTCCCGCCTACGTCGCCGAAGCGCATCCGGAACTGGCCACCATCGAAGGCGTCCTCGCCAATCCCGACCTGGTCGGCGGCCGCTTCAACAACTGCCCGGACGGCTGGGGCTGCCGGATTGTCAACGACAACCTGGTCAAGGCGCTCGGCGTCGAGGCGGCCGGTTTCGAGGTCTTCAACCACGGCTCCGGCGAGACCCTGGCGACATCGATCGCGGCGGCCTACGAGGACGAGGAGCCCTGGTTCGGATACTACTGGGGGCCCACCGCGCTGCTGGGCAAGTACCAGATGGTCAAGGTCGCGCTCGGCGACATCGACGCCGACATCCACTCGGCCAACCAGAACAAGGACAACGCCAGTCCGGGCGTGTCCGATTTCCCGCCCGCGCCGGTTCTCACGGTCGCGACGGCGGCACTGGCCGAGCGCGAACCCGAGATCGCCGAGTTGATGGGCAACGTCAGCTTCGAGGTCGGCCTGCTGAGCGGCATCCTTGCCTGGCAGGAGGACAACAGCGCCTCGGCGGAGGAGGCCGCCGTCTACTTCCTGACCACGCAGTCCGGGGTCTGGTCGCAGTGGATCAACGACAGCGCACGCGAGAAGCTGTCGCAGTTCATCAAGTAGGGCCGGGCGCCGACGGAACCCCATCCGGCGGCGAGGCTTTGACCGACTTGCTGAGGAGCATGGCCCGGGCCCGGCGTTGTCCCGGCCCGGGTGCCAGGGAGGAGGTAACCGGTCTTGGCGACCTATGACTTCCTGTTCGACGGGCTCGGCCTGCGCGAGTGGTGCGATGAGGGCAAGACAGGCGACGCGCCGCTGTCGATGGCCGACCTGCTGGCCGAAGGCGGGGCCGGCAAGGACACGCCGTGGTGGGACCTGCCGTTTCCCTCCCTCGACGCGCTGAACGAGGCCTGCGGCCAGATCGCCCAGTCGCGCGACACGACGAAGGGTGTCGAGAGCGGGTTCCTGGCGATCAAGGACGCCCTTCGCTTCGTGCTCGACCCGATCACCCAGCCGCTGAGCTGGATCCTCGAGTTCGCGCTCCTGACCTTCGAAGCCGTGCCATGGTGGATCATGTTGCCGCTGCTCATGGTCGTGGTGTATCTGGCTACCAGGTCGCTCCGGCTGATCGGCTTCGTGACCGCCTGCCTGGCCTTCCTCGCATTCATCGATCACTACGGGTTCGCCATGCAGACCCTGGCGATCATCTTCGTGTGCGCTTTCCTGTGCGTGCTGTTCGGAGTGCCCATCGGCATCGCCATGTCGCGAAGCGACAGGATGCAGCGCCTGACGATCCCGGTGCTGGACATGCTTCAGACGCTGCCGCCCTTCGTCTACCTGATTCCGCTGATCTTCCTGTTCTCGGTGACGGAACCGAAGCTCTACGGGATCGCGATCATTCTCTACGCGATCGTGCCGGTGATCCGCCTCACCGATCTCGGTATCCGGCTGGTGGACAGGGACGTCATCGAGGCCGCCGATTCCTTCGGCATGACCGACCGGCAGAAGCTGTTCGGGGTGCAGATACCGCTGGCGCTGCCCAACATCATGGCGGGCGTGAACCAGACGATCATGATGAGCCTGGCCATGGTGGTCATCGCCTCGCTGGTTTCGGCGCCGGGCCTTGGCGTGCTCGTGCTGCGCGGCATCCGGAATCTCGAGCTCGGCGTGGGCCTGGTGTCCGGTCTGGGTATCGTGCTTCTGGCCATCATCCTGGACCGCGTGACCAAGGCGGCGCTCGACCGCGTCAACTCCGCCCAGAAGTTCTGACCGAGAGGTTCCGGCGTGGCCGATAACGTCAAGATTGCGATCCGCAGCCTCTACAAGATCTTCGGAGAGGACCCGCAGGCCGCGCTGGAGCAGGTGCAGGCCGGCGTCGGCAAGACGGACCTCCTGGAACGGCACGGCCACGTGCTCGGCCTGCAGGACATCAACATCGACATGCACGAGGGCGACATCACGGTCGTCATGGGCCTTTCGGGCTCGGGCAAGAGCACGCTCATCCGTCACCTCAACCGGCTGATCGAGCCGACCTCGGGCCAGGTCGAGGTCGATGGCGAGGATGTGCTGGCCTACGGCGAGGAGCGGCTGCGCACGCTGCGGCGCGAAGCCATGTCCATGGTGTTCCAGAAGTTCGCCCTACTGCCTCACCGTACCGTGGCCGAGAACGCCGGCACGACGCTCCAGGTCCGCGGCGTGCGCCAGCGGGACTATCTGGTGGAGGCGCGCAGGTGGCTCGAAAGAGTCGGCCTCAGCGGCTTCGAAAACCACTATCCGCACCAGCTTTCCGGCGGCATGCAGCAGCGTGTCGGCATTGCGCGCGCGCTGACCTCGAACTCCCCGATCATGCTGATGGACGAGGCGTTCTCGGCCCTCGATCCGCTGATCCGCACGGACATGCAGGACCTTCTGCTGGAACTGCAGAAGGAACTGCACAAGACCATCGTCTTCATCACGCACGATCTCGACGAGGCGCTCAAGCTCGCGGACCGCCTGATCATCCTCAAGGACGGCTACATCGTTCAGCAGGACGAACCGCAGTACATCCTGCTCAACCCGAACGATCCCTACATCGAGGACTTCGTCAGCGACATCAACCGCGCCCGCGTACTCAGGGTGCGCTCGATCATGACCCCGCTGGAGGGCGACGTGCCCCCGGCCGAAGCGCACGGCGAGGTGGACGTCGACGACACGCTGGAGAGCATGATCACGCGCTCCGGCGGCGACACCTCCCACTCCTATATCGTGGTGCGCCAGGGAACGCCCGTCGGCGTGCTCGAGATGACCAACCTGGTCAAGGCGCTGGTCCCGCGCGCCGCCTCCGAGGCGGGCGCCCGCAAGTACTGAGCGGCTGGCGGACAGGAAGACGGTGCCGTCTCCTGCCGCTCGTCGCCGTGTTGACCGACCGCACGCCGGTCGGGCTGTCGGGTATCGCCGTGAACACCGGGCGCGACTGATGCTCCGGAGGTCCCATGCGAGAGAGGCTTGAGACAGTCCCGATAGTGCTCCTGCAACGCGCCAGCGCCGGTCACGGGGCTTGCGGTAGCGGACGGGAGGCATGCCGGCCTTGAGCCGTTCCCGGTAACGGCGCTGCTTCTCTGCAGGTGTGAGGACCATGAGGGGATCTCCTTCACGCCGGCGAGCGTGCCGGTGCTTCGAGCGACCGGCAGCGCTGCTCCCGCAGCAGGAGATGAGCTTGCGCATGAGGGCGACGATCGCCACCTTGTGGGCCTTGCCGGCGGCCTTGAGGCGTTCGAACACTCTTGTGAGATCCTGGTTGAAGCGTGACGCCGTGGTGGCGGCCATGAACAGGAGATCGCGTGGCCTTCGGCGTCCGCCGCGGATGTGCCGGGCGCCGTGGTGCTGGCCGCTGTCGTCGGCAACCGGCGCCACGCCGATCAGCGCCGCCGCCTGGCGACCCTCGAGACGGCCGAGTTCGGGCATCCAGCACACCGGAGCTGCGGCGGTCAGCGGACCGACACCGGGGATCGAGGTCAGGATGCGGTACCTCTCGGCCTGTTCGGAATCACCGCTTCGATCGCCGCATCCAGTTCGGCAATGCGCTCGTCGAGATCCGCCATCGTGGCCCGTGTGACGGTCTCGCCCTCGCCGTCCACCTCACCCGCCACCTGCCTCAATCGACGTGCTTGTCACGCGCCACCAGGAGGTCCTCCAGGCGGTTGAGGAAGGCTTCCTGAGGGGCCACGGGTTCAAGATCGTCCAGCACCGTCCCGAGCCTGGCCAACATCAACGCATCGACGCGGTCGGTCTTGGCCAGATGGCCCAGCGCCTCGGCGAAGCGTCGGGCCCGCCGCACAGATGTCCAGACTGGCCTTGCTGACATCGATCCCTGCCACTACCTTGACTATCGTCCCTTGCTCCTCTCCTTGTGATGATACGGTCCAAGCCCAGGCATCCATTCAGGACGCGAGGGACGCCAAGGGAGGTTGGCCGACCAAGCTCAATCACGGCTCTACAAAGCCAAGGTCTGTACGGTCCGACCAACCTCCGCGGGGATCGTGAGATCTCCGCGCCCCGCTCCCCTGTGCGCCCTCGCGCAGGGGAGCGGAATCTCTCTGGAACCATAGAACGGACGGCTCTCCCACAATCGTGGTTGTCCACTACTGTCCCAACGTTGTGGGTCTGATGTTGTGTAACTTAGTGTATACAGGCCGATAAACCCCGGTTTTGGGAGTCGTCGACTTGAACTCGACCTGACGCCGGGAGCACCCTCGGGCCATTCAGACCCACTCGAGGGAACAGCCATGTATGCTGGCAAGCTCGTGTTCGCCCAGGTCATGGATCATTTGCCATGGCCCAAATTCAACGATTTTGTCGATCAATACGGTGGAAACCGGAAAGTCAAATCATTCTCCTGCGGTGACCAATTCCGCTGCATGGCCTTCGCCCAGCTGACCTGCCGGTCGAGCCTGCGCGACATCGAAACTTGCCTGCGGGCCCAGTCCAGCAAGCTCTATCACATGGGCATCCGGGGCGGCATCGCACGCAACACCCTGGCCAACGCCAACCAGGTCAGGGACTGGCGGCTCCAGGCCGCTTTCGCACAGCACCTGATCCACAAGGCCAGAACGCTCCATGCCGATGACAGTCACGGGCTCGACCTCGACAACACGGTCTACGCCCTGGATTCCTCCACCATCGACCTGTGCCTGTCCCTGTTCCCATGGGCTCGCTTCCGCAAGACCAAGGCCGCCGTCAAGCTGCACACCCTCCTCGACCTGCAGGGCAACATCCCCGCCTTCATCCATATCACCGATGGAAAACTCCATGATGTCAACGTCCTGGACATGATGACCCCGGAGCCGGGCGCCTTCTACATCATGGACCGCGCGTATCTCGACTTCGCCCGCCTTCACGTCCTGCACCTGATCGGCGCCCACTTCGTGCTGCGGGCCAAGAAGAACACCAAACTCCGGCGGCTGTCCTCACGGGCCGTCGACCGGTCCACCGGTGTCATCTGTGACCAGGTGGTCAGGCCCGCTGGCGTCACCACATCGAAGGACTATCCCGATACCCTGCGCCGCATCAGGTTCGTCGACAGGGAGCGAGGCAAGACCCTGGTCTTCCTGACCAACGACTTCATCCTCGATCCTGTGACCATCGCACAGCTCTACCGGTCACGCTGGCAGGTTGAACTGTTCTTCAAATGGATCAAGCAGCATCTGCGAATCAAGTCGTTCTTCGGCACATCGGAAAATGCGGTCAAAAATCAGATCTGGATCGCCATCTCCGTCTACGTCCTGGTGGCGATCATCCGCAAGCGCCTGGGGCTCGACATCAGCCTTCACACAATCCTGCAGATCCTGAGCCTGACCCCGTTCGAAAAAATGCCACTGGAACAACTACTTAACTTGAGGCCGCCTCCAATGACAGCGCCGCTCCAAAATAACTTCTTGAATCTATTGGATTAACGTTGGGACACTAGTGGTGGTTGTCCACACTTTCCCGCCCCCGACCGATGTGAATAACTTTATGATCACGGGGATGAAACCCGGTCATACAAGGTCTTCGAGGGTGACATCACGACACCCGCGGTCGACGCTACCGTCAACGCGGCCAACAATGCTCTGATGGCCATTCACCGCGCGGCACGGCCACGTCTGCTCGAGGAATGCCGCACCCTCGGCGGCTGCGAGACCGGGGATGCCAGGCTCACCGGCGCCTACGACCTGCCGGCGCGCTTCGTGATCCACGCCGTGGGTCCGGTGTGGCGCGGAGGCAGACGGGACGAGGCCGCTTTTCTGGCACGATGCTATCGCCGCTGCTTCTGGATCGCTGCCGAGCAGAGGATCGAGTCGATCGCATTCCCGGCGATCAGCACCAGCATCTACGGCTATCCCCTGGATCGCGCCACGCGCATCGCCGTCGCCGAGACCCGGGATCACCTGCAAGACGGCAGCGCCCTCAAGCGGGTCGTCTTCGCCTGCTTCGGTGCGGAAGCCCGCAACGTGTATGGAACCGAGATCGACGAGGTCTTCGCCGGCGGATGATTGCGTGAACCGCGTGGACGGCCCCCGGCAGGAACACGGCCCGCTCCTCGATCACGGCGCCTTCGGCGCCCGTCGTCCCGGGCCCCGGGAGGGAACGAGCGCCGGCCGCTCCCGGGGTAGAGAAAGAGCGGCGGTCCGAGCACGGGCGCCCGAAGACGCCTCACGCCGTCCGTCGGCGACGAAGAGCGGGGCATCGAGTCCGTGGGCCACGAGCCACGACCACGCCGGTCGAGGATCTGCGGCAGGGGCGGTTCATCGAGGCCGCGGCACGTTCGGGGAAGAACGGAAGGCAGTCCGGCAGCCACGCCGTGAAAACGATCGCACATGCCGCCTGTCGTCCGAAACGGCGCCTGTCTCCAGGTCGAGGCCGAGCGCAGCTGCGCCGTCACCCGACCCGTTCGCGCGAATCCGGTTGTTGCGAAGCCGTCCCGCCGGGGCCATCTTCGGGGAAGAACGAGTGGAGCGGGGACCATGACGGCACAGACCAGGCGCGTGTCGCTCGGGGATCGCGGCGTCCTTGCCGCCGGCGGCCCCGACGCAAGGACGTTCCTGCAGGGGATCGTCACCAACGACATCGACAAGGTCGACCGCGCGCGGTCGGTCTATGCCGCGTTGCTGACGCCCCAGGGAAAGTTCCTGTTCGACTTCATCATCTGCGACGACGGCCACGGCGGCCTCCTGATCGACACGCCACGGGATCGCCTCGGCGAACTCGCGGCGCGCCTCGACTTCTACAGGCTGCGTGCCAGGGTCACCCTCAGCGACGCCAGCGACGACTGGCGGGTGAGCGCCCTCCTCGGCGACGGCGCCGCCAGGGCGGCGCGCCTCGTCGGCGCCGCGGGCAACACGCGCCGCGACAACGACATGATCATCATGGTGGACCCCCGGCTGGCGGCGCTGGGCGTGCGCGCCCTTCACCGCCCGGATCGTTCCGCGTTCCCCGAGGTCCCCGGCGCATCGCCGGGGGAGTACGAGGCGCTGCGCATGGCGCTCGCCGTTCCCGAGGGGGGGCGCGACATTCTCGTGGGAAAATCCTTCGCGCTCGAGAGCAATCTCGACGTGCTCAATGGCGTCGATTTCGAGAAGGGATGCTACGTCGGTCAGGAACTCACCGCGAGGACACGCTACCGGGGCACCGTCAGGCGCCGGCTGTTCCGCGTGACGGCGACCGGAGGCGCCTCCCTGCCCGAGCCGGGGACGCCGCTCACGGCGGGCACGGCCGAGATCGGGGAGATGAGAAGCGCCAGGGGGAGCGCGGGCATCGCCCTGGTTCGCATGGACCGCCTCGCGGAAGCCGGCGATGCGGAGATTCGCGCCGGCGCCGTGGCGCTCAGGCCCGAAAGGCCCGAATGGCTCGATCTCGGGGAGAGGCGCTGACCCGGGCGTCAGACGGGATCGACCGTCTCGAGAAGATCGACCACATCGGCCATGCCGGCGACCGCCCAGGTCCCCTCCTCGCCGATCGACTCCACCGGTGCCAGGCCGTCGCCGTGACGCTCCACGCGGCAACTCGTCCAGCCCCGCCGGTTGGCCGGCGCGATATCGTGGAAGCGGCTGTGGGCCACGTGGAGCAGGGCATTCTCGTCGATGCCCCTCGCGCGGAGCTCTTTCAGCAGGGCGTCGAAGTGCCCCGCGGCGGGCTTGTAGCTTTCGACGTCCTGGGCGGTGATGACGATGTCGAAATCGCGTTCGAGCAGGCCCGCCGTCCGGGCGAAGAGATCGCGGTCGATGTTGGATATGACGCACAGCATGCGCCCCTGGCCGGCGAGGCGGCCGAGCGCCTCCACCGTGTCGGCGAAGGGAGGCCAGGCGCCGGCGCCGGCGGCAAAGGCGTCGCAGTCCCCGTCGCCGGCCGGAATGCCGCAGGCTTCGGCCACGCTGGCCAGCGAGTTCCGCAGCACCGTCCGGTAGGGCAGAAAGCTCTCGCGCCGCTGCTCGGCGAACTGTGCCGTGAAGAGCCGCCCGACGAGATCATCAGCCGTGGCCTCGACCCCGCCGGAACGGGCCCATGCCACCATCCATTCGCCGATTCCCCGTTCCCAGTCCACAAGGGTGCCGTAGCAGTCGAACGAGAGTGCGCGATACTTCATGGTGAGTCCTTACTGTTCTGGATGGCCGCCTGCGCTGCCGCGAGGCGGGCGATGGGAATCCTGTAGGGCGAGCACGAGACGTAGTCGAGACCCGCCCTGTGGCAGAAGGCGATGGAGGCCGGGTCGCCGCCGTGTTCGCCGCAGATGCCGAGCTTGAGATCACCCCTCGCGAGTCGCCCCCTTCGAGCGGCCATGATCACGAGTTCTCCCACGCCGTCCTCGTCGAGGGTGACGAAGGGATCGGCGGCGACGATGCCCTCCTCGCGGTAGCGTTCGAGAAAGCGCCCCGAGTCGTCGCGGCTGATGCCGAACACGGTCTGCGTGAGGTCGTTGGTCCCGAAGCTGAAGAAGTCGGCCGACTTCGCGATCTCCCCGGCCCGAAGGGCCGCCCGCGGCAGCTCGATCATGGTGCCCACCAGGAAGGAGGGACGCCGCCCGCTCTCCCCGGCGATATCGTCCGCCGTGTTCTCGATGCGGGAACGGATGATCTCGAGCTCCCGCGCCGTCGCCACCAGGGGCACCATGATCTCGAGCAGGACCGGCTTGCCCTCGTCGCGTTCCGCCTCGACCGCCGCCTCGAGTATGGCGCGCACCTGCATATCGTAGATTTCCGGATGGGAGATCCCGAGGCGGCAGCCGCGGTGGCCCAGCATCGGATTGAGCTCCTTGAGCGAGCCTGCGCGCAGGCGCACGTGCTCCACATCCCGCGCCATGTGGCGGGCCAGTTCCTCGAGTTCCCGCGTGCCCGTGGGCAGGAACTCGTGCAGCGGCGGGTCGAGAAGGCGCACGGTCACCGGGTATCCCGCCATGATGCGGAAGAGTTCGGCGTAGTCCGCCTTCTGCATCGGCAGGATGCGCTCAAGCGGCCGGCGGCGGCCCTCGCCGTCCTCGGCCATGATCATCTCGCGCATGGCGACGATACGGGATTCCTCGAAGAACATGTGCTCCGTGCGGCACAGTCCGATTCCCTCGGCGCCGAACTCCCGCGCCCGCGCCGCATCCGCCGGCGTCTCTGCGTTGGCCCGGATCTGCAGCGCCCTCGCCTCGTCGGCCCACGCCATGAGAGTCGTGAACTCGCCGGAGAGCTCGGGCTCCCGGGTCGGGATCTCGCCGGCGATCACCTCCCCGGTGGACCCGTCGATGGTGATGAGGTCGCCCTTGCGGATCGTCATGTCGCCGGCCACGAAGAGGTCCCGGTCGGGATCGACCCTGACGGTGCCGGCGCCCGTCACGCACGGCCGTCCCATGCCGCGCGCCACCAGGGCGGCGTGACTCGTCTGGCCGCCATGGCGGGTGAGAATCCCCCGCGCGGCATGCATGCCGTGAATGTCTTCGGGACTGGTCTCGGGGCGCACGAGGATGACGCCGAGGCCCTCGGCGCCGAGGGCCTGGGCATCGTCGGCGTGGAACACCGCCATGCCCGAGGCGGCCCCCGGCGAACCGGGGAGGCCACGGGCGATGACCTGCCGCGGCGCCCGGGGATCGGGCACAGGATGGAGCAGGCGGTCGAGATCCTCCGGTTCGATCCTGGTGAGTGCCTCCTCCCTGGTGATCAGGCCTTCCCCGGCCATGTCGACGGCGACCTTGAGGGCCGCCTGCACGCTGCGCTTGGCGGCGCGCGTCTGGAGCATGAAGAGCCGGTTCCGTTCGATGGTGAACTCGACGTCCTGCATGTCCCGGTAGTGCCGCTCGAGCAGGGCGACGGTCGCCACGAGCTCGGCCCACGCGGCGGGCATCGTCTCCTCGAGGGAGGTACCGTCGCCGGCCGAGGCGACGGGCCACGGCGTACGGGTGCCGGCCACGACATCCTCGCCCTGGGCGTTGGCGAGGTACTCGCCGAAAAGCTCTCTGACGCCGGTATCGGGATTGCGTGTGAAGGCCACTCCGGTGGCGCAATCGGCGCCCATGTTGCCGAAGACCATGGCCTGGATGTTGACCGCGGTTCCGGGACGGTCGGGAAGACCGTGAATCCTTCGGTAGTCGATCGCCCGCTGGTTGTTCCAGGAACGGAAGACGGCGCCGACCGCTCCCCACAGCTGCCCGAAGACATCCTGCGGAAACGGGGCGCCGTGCCCCTCCTCCACGTACCGGCGGTAGCGCCTCACGATCTCGCGGAGCGCCTCCTCGGGAAGCGCCGCATCCTCGACGACACCCTCCTCGGCCTTCACCTCGTCGAGAATATCCTCGAAATCGCCGTGCTCGAACCCCAGCACGACACTGGAATACATCTGGATGAAACGGCGGTAGCTGTCCCAGGCGAAACGGCCGCTGCCGCTCGCCCTGGCCAGTCCCTCGACCGTCGCGTCGTTCAGTCCGAGATTGAGCACCGTGTCCATCATGCCGGGCATGGACGCCGGCGCGCCGGAGCGCACCGACACCAGGAGGGGGTCGTCCGCGGCGCCGAAGCGCCTCCCCACCTGCGCCTCGATCCCTGAAAGCGCCGTGTCCGCCTCCCGCCTCACGGCGTCCGGAAGGCCCCCGGCGCCGTCGGCGAGGAAGGCGGCGCAGGCTTCGGTGGTGATCGTGAATCCCGGCGGCACGGGGAGTCCCAGTCCCGCCATCTCCGCGAGATTGGCGCCCTTGCCTCCCAGAAGGGCCTTCATCGACGCGTCGCCGTCGGCGGCGCCTGGCCCGAAGGCGTAGACGTGGCGCAGGCCGCTCATCCCTCGATCCTCGAGAAGTCCGCGACCCGGTCCATGGTCGAACGGACCGCGCCGAGAAGGTTGAGGCGGTTGGCCCTCAGCTCCGGATCGTCGGCGTTGACCGTGACGCGATCGAAGAACGCACCGAGATCGGGGCGCAGCGACGCCAGCACCTCCATGGCGTCCCCGAAGCGTTCCTCACCGAGCGCGGTGGCCGCCGCCGATGCACTCTCCTCCAGGGCCGCAGCCACCGCGCGCTCCTCCTCCGCGATCAGCAGGCGGGCGTCCACATCTCCGGCGAAGCGCCTGCCGTCCTTCGCCTCCTCGATGCGCACGATGTTGGCGGCACGCCGGTAGGCCTCGAGAAGGTCTTCGCCGTCCGCCGTCGCGAGAAAGGCGTGCAGCGCCTCGACGCGGCCCAGCAGACGCACAAGATCGTCATCCCTGACCAGGGAGAACACCGCATCGATGCGATCGTGGCCTATGCCGCGCTCGCGCAGGTACACCTTGAGGCGCTCCGCCAGGAACTCGAGAACGTCATCGGCGCAGTCCCTGCCCCCGCCGTAACCCTCGCGCGCCGCGGCGAGGGCCTCGAGAAGCCCCAGGCGCAGGCCGTTCTCGAGAACGAGCCTGAGGACGCCGAGCGCCGCGCGCCGCAGCGCGAAGGGATCGCGCGATCCCGTCGGCCTTTCGCCGGCCGAGAAGAAGCCGGTGAGCGTGTCGAGCCGCTCCGCCAGGGCCACCGCGACGGTGACGGGCTGCCGCGGCGTGCGGTCCGCCGGCCCCTTTGGCCTGTAGTGTCCGGCGATGGCGTCGGCGACCTCCCCGGCCTCGCCGTCCGCGCGGGCGAGATGACCGCCCATGACGCCCTGCAGTTCGGGAAACTCGCCGACCGTAGCGCTGACGAGGTCCGCCTTGGCAAGGCGTCCGGCCCGACCGGCGCGTCCGGCGTCGCAGCCATCGATCCGGGACGCCAGCCGGACCGCCAGCGCCTCGAGGCGCCGGGCCTGCTGCTCCACCGTTCCCAGGCGCGCATGGAACACCATCCGCGCGAGATCGCGGACCCGGCTCTCGAGGGTCCGGCCGCGATCCCGTTCCCAGAAGTGCCGGCCGTCGGCAAGGCGCGCGGCCAGCACGCGCTCGTTGCCGCGCCGGATCGCGTCGCCGCCGTCGCGCCCCTCCATGTTGGCGACGAACAGGAAGCGCGGTGCGAGGGCGCCGGAGGATTCGCGCAGCGGAATGTAACGCTGGTGGCTGACCATCTCGGTGACGAGCAGCTCCTCGGGAACCGCCATGATGTCCGCATCGAACCCACCCGCCATCACCACGGGCCATTCGACGAGGCCTGCGAGCTCCTCGAGAAGTCTCGGCGGGCAGTCTGCCGCCAGGCGGAGTTCCGAGGCCCGCGCCCGCATCCCGCCGTCGATGAGACGCCGCCGTTCCTCGTGGTCGGGGACGACGCAGGCGGCGTGAAGGCGCTCCCGGTAGTCCCGGTAGCCGGCGACCTCGAAGGGCCGGGGGTGGAGGAAGCGGTGGCCCCTCGTCGTCCGTCCCGAGGAGACGGCGCCGAAGCGGAAGGGCACCACCTCGCCGTCGAGGAGGGCGAGAATCGACACCACGGGGCGCACCCAGCGTTCGTCGCCCGAGCCCCAGCGCATCGACTTCGGCCAGGCCACCGCCGCCATGGCCTCGGGCACGGCCGCCGCCAGGACATCGATGGCCGCGCGCCCCCGCCGGCGCGAGACCGCGAACCAGAACGTGCCCTTCTTCGTGGCTCTCTCGACGAGAGCGCCAGCGTCGACTCCCGCCGAGCGGGCAAAACCGTCGACCGCCTGTTGCGGCGCGCCGTGTCTGGGCCCCTTGCGCTCCATCTCGAGGTCCGGCTGGCGCTCCGGCAGGCCTTCGAGATGGAGGACGAGGCGCCGCGGCGAGACGTGGGATGTCGAGGCCCGGGCCTCCAGCCCGTCGCCGGCGAGCCGCTCCGCCAGACCTCTGCCCAGCGAACGGACGGCGGCGCGCTGCATCGCCGCGGGGATCTCCTCGGAAAGGATCTCGAGAAGGAAGTCAGCCATCGCCGGAATCGCCGGCCGGGGATGCGAGCCAGGCCGCTGCGCAGGCCCTGGCCAGAGCGCGCACCCTGCCGATGAAGGCGGCGCGCTCGGTGACGCTGACGACACCGCGGGCATCGAGCAGGTTGAAGGTGTGGCTCGCCCTGACGCACTGGTCGTAGGCCGGCAGGGCAAGGCCGGCTTCGACAAGGCGTCCGCAGGCATTCTGCGCATCCTCGAAGTGGCGCTGCAGCGCCTCCACGTCGGCGAACTCGAAGTTGTAGCGCGACTGCTCGCGTTCGGACCTCAGGTAGACGTCGCCGTAGGTGACGCCCCTGCCGTTCCAGTCGATGTCACGGAAGTGATCGACGCCCTGGATGTACATGGCGAGGCGCTCGAGGCCGTAGGTCAGCTCGCCGGGAACCGGCCGGCAGTCGAACCCGCCTACCTGCTGGAAGTAGGTGAACTGGGTGATCTCCATGCCGTCGCACCAGACCTCCCAGCCGAGACCCCAGGCACCGAGCGTCGGGCTCTCCCAGTCATCCTCGACGAAGCGGATGTCGTGGTCGAGGAAGTCGATGCCGATCGCCTCGAGGCTCCCGAGGTAAAGGTCCTGGAAGTCCGGCGGCGACGGCTTCATGAGCACCTGGAACTGGTAGTAATGCTGAAGCCGGTTGGGATTGTCGCCGAACCGGCCGTCGGTCGGACGCCTGGACGGCTGGACATAGGCGGCCTTCCAGGGTTCCGGTCCCAAGCTCTTCAGCGTGGTGGCCCAGTGAAAGGTCCCGGCTCCCATCTCCATGTCGTAGGGCTGCAGGATCACGCAGCCCTCGCGGGCCCAGTAGGCCTGGAGTTCGGCAATCAGGTTCTGGAACGGCAGACCCCGGCCTGTCGTGCCCATCGTTCGTCAAACTCCCGGGGAGTCTCTCAAGAGGTCAGGAACCTATGGAGCCGATGTGCGGGGGTCAAGCGCGCGCGGACAGTCGTCCCGGCCACACGCCCTTCGTCTGTCCGCCGCGATCCAGTGGCCGCAGACCGGGCACTCCAGGAGGTCGACCCCGCCCGCCCTCGTCCGGCCGAAACGGAACCATCCCCGCCGGCGGGGCCGGGCCAGGCGCTCGCGTTCCCTGTGCTGTCGTTCCAGGTTGCGAACGACGCGGAAGGCAAGCCACAGGGCGACCAGGATAACGGCGAAGACCGCGAGTTTCTGGAGCGAGAACATGGGCCGATTGTAGGCCGCATCGCCCGCCAGGCAAGCGGCCCCGCGGTGCTGGACATCCGCGGGCGGTTTGCCGATGGTGCGCCACCGGCACGGTCAGGGGAGAGTTTCCACACCATGAGCGCCAGCAACAACTATGCCAGCTCCCACGACGTGGTCCGCATCAGTTCGAAGCGCTTTGCCAGGTCGCCGTGGATGCCGGCCTATCTCACCGACCAGGCGATTCTCGGAATCTACAGCGGCCGCTTCTACGCCCTGGGACTGGTCGGCGATCCGGTCGGCGACTACTGGCACCTCAGACGCAAGGCGGTGCTCTACGACGTCCCGGAACGCCCCATCGAGATCGCCGGCTGCGACGCGATGACCCTCTTGCGCACAATCTTCTGCCGCGACGTCTCGGGACTCCGCGAGGGGCGCGGAACCTATGCCATCGCCTGCAACCACCACGGCGGGATCCTGATGGACGGCATCCTGTTCAGGCTCGGCGAGAGCCGCTTCTGGTACGTGCTGGCGGACGGCGCGTTCGAACCCTGGCTCGAGGCCCATGCGGCCGGTCTCGACGTCACGATCCGCGATCCCGAATCCTGGGTGCTGCAGATCCAGGGACCGGCTTCCCTGGATCTCCTCCCCGCCATCCTGGACGATCCCCCGGCCGATCCCTTCCGCTACTTCTCGATCCACAGGACCACGATCGGCTCTCACCCGTTCCTCGTCTCGCGCACCGGCTGGACGGGCGAGAAGGGCTTCGAGCTCTATCCCCTTTCTCCCGACTTCGACGGTCCGGCGATGTTCCGGCTGATCCTGGAGAGGGGGCGGCCGGGCGGCCTCATCTTCTCCGGCCTCGACTCCATGGGGATCCGGCGCATGGAGGCCGCCATCATGGACAACGGAACGGACATGGATCCCTCGATGACGCCGTTCGACGCCGGTCTCGGCCGCTTCGTCGATCTCGACCGGAACGACGACTTCATCGGCAAGGCGGCGCTGGCGCGCGCGCCGAAGGCCCCGAGGTTCTTCGGCCTGACGGCGTCCGGCATCACGCCCCATGCCGGTACCGTCGTCCTGCACCGGGGAGACGAAACCGGAATCGTGACGGCGGGCGCCTGGTCGCCCTTCCTCGAGAGCGGCATCGCCTATGTCCGCTTCGACAAGGCGGACGACTGGGCCGGCCGCACGGTGACCCTCCGGCTCAAAGATGGCGCCGTCCACGAGGGGACGGTCGTCGCCCTGCCGTTCTACGACCGGGACAAGCTGATCCCCCGGGGGCTGGCGAACGAGATTCCCTGAGCGCGGCGCCTCAGGCGGCGATCATCCGTTCGACGCGTTCGAGGGCCCTGGCCGCCATGGCGGCGTCGGGGCCGCCTCCCTGGGCCATGCCGGGGCGCCCTCCCCCTCCCTTGCCGCCGAGGACCTCCACGCCGCTCCTGACGAAGTCGACGGCGTTGAAGCGCTCCGTGAGATCGTCGGTCACGCAAGCGACGATGGCGGCCTTGCCCGCGTCGGTCGCCACGAGGACGACGATTCCCGAGTCCAGCTGCCGGCGCATCCGGTCGGCCAGGCTGCGCAGCTCCTTTCCCGGAACGTTGTCGAGAATCCGGGCGACGACCTTGATGCCGGCGATCTCCCTGGCGTCCCCGGCCACCGACCCCGACCCGCCGGCCGTCGCCGCCTGGAGACGCAGCTCGGCAAGCTCCCGTTCCATCGACCGCCGCTCGGCGGCGAGCTGCAGCACGCGTTCCTCGAGGCCGTCGGGCGTCGTCTTCAGGTGGCCGGCCAGTGTGCGGACGCGAAGGTCCTGTTCGCCGAGGTATGCCAGCGCGGCCTCGCCCGTCAGGGCCTCGATGCGGCGCACGCCCGCGGCGATCGCGCCTTCCGAGAGGATCCTGAAGAGCCCGATATCGCCGGTGCGCGCGACGTGGGTGCCGCCGCACAGTTCCGTCGAGAAGCCGTTCGCGCCGCCGCCCATGGAGACGACGCGGACCTCGTCCCCGTAGCGTTCGCCGAAGAGCGCCAGGGCGCCGGCCCGGGTCGCCTCGTCGGGGGTCATCATCCGGGTGGTGACCTCGCTGTTCTTCCTGATCTGCCGGTTGACCTCCTCCTCGACGGCCCGAAGGGAATCGTCGCCGACCGCCGCCGGGTGGCTGATGTCGAAGCGCAACCGCGACGGCGCCACGAGCGAGCCCTTCTGCGTGACGTGGTCGCCGAGGCTGCGTCTCAGCGCCTCGTGGAGAAGGTGGGTCGCCGAGTGGTTCGCGCGCAGACGGTCACGCCGGAGCGCATCGACATGAAGCACGACATCGGCGCCGGGCGAGAGTACGCCCTCCTTCACCTGCCCGAGGTGAAGATGGAGACCGCCTGGACGTTTCTGGGTATCGACGATGTCCACGACGAGGCCGGCGCCCTCGAGACGTCCGGTGTCGCCGACCTGGCCGCCGGATTCCGCGTAGAAGGGCGTCTGGTTGAGGACGATTCCGATGTCCTCTCCGGGACCGGCCGAAGCGACCTCGGCATCGCCGCGCACCAGCACCAGCACCCGGCCTTCGCCGGTGGTCGTGGCGTAGCCCAGGAACTCCGTGGTTCCGCAGCGTTCGTGAAGGTCGAACCAGAGCTGGTCCGCGGCCTCGTCGCCGGTGCCGCCCCAGGCCTTGCGCGCCATCTCCCTCTGGCGCGCCATCGCCTCGTCGAAGCCGGCGCGGTCGACGCCACGGCCCTCCCGGCGCAGCGCATCCTCCGTGAGATCGAGGGGAAAGCCGTAGGTGTCGTAGAGGCGGAAGGCGACCTCGCCCGGCAGGTCGGCTCCCCCGGCGAGCGTCGCGGTCTCCCGGGCAAGAAGGCGCGTGCCCCTGGCAAGCATCGTGCGGAAGCGCTCCTCCTCGCTCTTGAGAGTTTCGCCGATCAGGGCCTGGGCGCGAACCAGTTCCGGGAATGCCTGTCCCATCTCCGAGACCAGCACCGGCACGAGACGGTGAAGGACGGGCTCGCGGCCGCCGAGAATGTGCACGTGGCGCATGGCGCGCCGCATGATCCGGCGCAGGACATAGCCGCGCCCCTCGTTGGAGGGGAGCACGCCGTCGGCCATCAGGAAGCTCGAGGCGCGCAGGTGGTCGGCAATCACGTTGAACGACGGCCGGGCATCGCCGACCGCCCTGGCGCCGATGCAATCCTCGCCGGCACGGATGATCGACGTGAAGAGGTCGGTATCGAAGTTGCTCTTCACGCCCTGGAGAATCGCCGCCATGCGCTCGAGGCCCATGCCGGTGTCGACGGACGGCCTGGGCAGGTCGACGCGCTCGCCGGGAGCGACCTGCTCGTACTGCATGAACACCAGGTTCCAGAACTCGAGAAAGCGGTCGCCGTCCTCGTCCGCACTGCCGGGCGGACCGCCCGCAAGCCCGGGGCCCTGGTCGATGAAGATCTCGGAGCACGGACCGCAGGGACCGGTCTCGCCCATCGACCAGAAGTTGTCCGAGGTCGGGATCCTGACGATGCGGTCGTCCGCAACGCCCGCGATCCTGCGCCACAGCGAGGCCGCCTCCTCGTCCGAGGAGTGCACGGTGATCAGCAGACGGTCGGCAGGCAGGCCGAAGACCCTGGTGGTGAGGTCCCAGGCAAGCTCGATGGCGTGGTCCTTGAAGTAGTCGCCGAACGAGAAGTTGCCGAGCATCTCGAAGAAGGTGTGGTGGCGGGCGGTGTAGCCCACGACATCGAGATCGTTGTGCTTGCCGCCGGCACGCACGCACTTCTGGGCGGTCGTCGCACGGACATAAGCGCGCTTCTCGACGCCGGTGAAGACGTTCTTGAACTGCACCATGCCGGCGGTGGTGAACAGCAGCGTCGGGTCGTTGTGGGGAACGAGCGGGCTCGACGCCACGGCGGTATGGCCATGATCGCGGAAGAAGTCGAGAAACGTCGAACGGACCTCGCTGACGCCGGTCATGGCCTTCCCGTCACCTCATGTCGCGGCGTGGCTTCGGGCAGCGGCCCCTAGCCGCCCTCCGCTTCGCCTTGGGATGTGGTGGGCGCGTCGCCGTCGACAAGACCCGCCCCGGCGCGCACCTCGTGCTCGATGGCGCCGGCGATACCGGGGTTGTCGTGCAGGAACGTCTTGGCGTTCTCGCGCCCCTGGCCGATGCGCTGGTCGTTGTAGGAGTACCACGATCCCGACTTCTCGACGATACCCGCCTTGACGCCCAGATCGATGATCTCCCCCGTCTTGGACACGCCTTCGCCGTACATGATGTCGAACTCGACGATCCTGAACGGCGGCGCCATCTTGTTCTTGACGACCTTCACCCGGGTCTGGTTGCCGATCACCTCGTCGCGGTCCTTGATCTGGCCGATCCTGCGGATGTCGAGACGCACGGTCGCATAGAACTTCAGCGCGTTGCCGCCCGTCGTTGTTTCCGGGCTGCCGAACATCACGCCGATCTTCATGCGGATCTGGTTGATGAAGATGACGAGGCACCGGGAGCGGGAAATCGAGGAGGTCAGCTTGCGCAGCGCCTGGCTCATCAGGCGCGCCTGCAGACCGACATGGGTATCCCCCATCTCTCCCTCGAGCTCGGCCCTCGGCACCAGCGCCGCCACCGAGTCGATCACCAGGATGTCCACGGCGCCGGACCGCACGAGGGTATCGGCAATCTCGAGCGCCTGCTCGCCGGCATCCGGCTGCGAGATCAGGAGATCGTCGGTGTTGACGCCGAGCTTGCGCGCATAGACGGGATCGAGGGCGTGCTCGGCGTCGATGAAGGTCGCCACCCCTCCGGCCCTCTGCGCCTCGGCCACGGCATGGAGCGCCAGCGTCGTCTTGCCCGAGCTCTCGGGGCCGTAGATCTCGACGATCCGTCCCCGCGGCAGGCCTCCGATGCCAAGGGCGATATCGAGCCCCAGGGATCCCGAGGAGACGACCTCGGTTTCGACCGACAGGTCGTCCTGCCCCAGGCGCATGATCGATCCCTTGCCGAACGCCCGGTCGATCTGGCTCAACGCGGATTCGAGCGCCTTGTTCCGTTCCATGCCCGTTCCTTCCACCACCTTGAGAACTGCGGTTCCTCGCTGCATCGTCCACTCCCGGTCTCTTGATGTCATGCGCCCGACTCGACGCGGCGACCGGTTGTGTACGGGTTTTGTTCTCACATGGCAAGAACAATTTGGGAACGATCTGTCACATCAGTTGTCCCTGTGGACGCGTTCGCGCCGTTCGTGGCGTTCCTGCGCCTCGAGGCTGAGAGTCGCGATCGGGCGTGCCTCGAGGCGCTGCAGGCTGATCGGTTCGCCGGTCTCCACGCAATAGCCGTAAGCGCCGTCATCGATGCGTCTCAAGGCCTCGTCGATCTTGGAGATGAGCTTGCGCTCCCGGTCGCGGGTGCGCAGTTCGATCGCCCTGTCGACCTCCGCCGTGGCGCGGTCGGCGACATCCGGCTGGGAGAACGTGTTCTCCTGGAGGTGGCGTATCGTCTCCGACGAATCGTGGATGAGCTGGGCGCGCCACAAGATCAGCTTGCGCCGGAAGTACTCGCGCTGTTTCGCGTTCATGAAAGGTTCTGATTCCCCGGGCTTGTACCCCTGGGGCAGCTTGACGGCTTTGGCACGCCGGACATCATCGCGTTTCACAGATGTCGACTCCTGAAAACCAAGACCTATCGGCGGGCACTGTATAGTTTGACACCCCTGCCTTGCGCAAGCGGGTCCGCGACTTCAGGCGATATCCTCGTAGCCGTGGCGCCGCGCCAGGCGTTCGAAGGCGTGAATCCTGTCGTAGGCCGCAAGGGGCAGGACCTCGAATCCACCGATCCGCAGGCGCCGCCTCGCGGCGGCGAGCTCCGGGTCCGCGACCGCATCGAGAAGCCCCCGGCGCAGCGCCTCCACCTCGCTTTCGCCGCGGCCTGCGGCGGTGACGTAGGGCAGGCCCGGCGCGTGCGCGGTGGTTGCCAGGACCCTCACACCGGCGACCGCCGCGGGCATGGTGTCCTGCCAGAGCGCATGGCTGACGCAGTCGACGGCGCAGACGTCGGCCTCGCCCCGCTTCACCATGAGAAGGGATTCGAGATGGTTTCCCGATTCGACGACGACGCCGAAGAACCGGCCGCCGCGGGAGAGCGGCGCGACGGCCGCCCTGAGGGCATTGAAGCCCGAATGCGAATCGCGTGCGTTGATGACCGCGCGCGCACCGCGCAGTCCCTCGAGCGCCGCGACGCTGCTGCCGTCGGCCACGAGGACGAGGCTGCGGTAGGAGGCGCCCCGGCAGTGCGGAACAAGGTAGACCGGCGTCGCCACGAGGCGAAGGCGGCCGGCGAAGGCGTTGACCAGGGGGTAGCCGCAGGTCTGGGAAAGCAGCAGATCCGGCGCGGACCAGTCGTCGTGGCGCGAGCCGCGCGCAAGCGCCGCCGGCACCCCGGCAAGGCCCCGGGCGCGGAAGGCGCGGGCCAGTCCCTGCCACCAGCCGTCGGTCGCATCCTCGAGCTCGGCATGGTCGTACATGGGGAGGCTGGCGAGCGCCATGCCTCACATCCCCGTCATCGAGTGCTCGATCTCCTCGAGACCGTCGGTGATGGCATACCAGTCCGGCTTGTCGGCCGTGAAGATGTGCCGGGCGAGCTTCAGGTCGCCGGCGTCGTCGAGGACTCCGGCGGCCACCGAAACGGTGCCTTGCCCGACGGGTCTCCAGAAGAGGCTCGATCCGCAGATCCTGCAGAACCCTCTCGTCGCCCTTTGCGACGAGGCGTACCACGCGAGGCCGGCATCCTTCTCGAAGCGCAGCCGGTCCAGGGCGCATGCCGTATAGGCGCCGAATGTGCCGTGAACCTTCTGGCACTGGCCGCAGTGGCAGGCCACCACCTCGCGCAGGCGGCCTGTGATCACGAACCTCACCGCGCCGCACAGACACCCTCCCCTCGACTCCATGATCTTCGTCCTTGCCTTCATGCGCCGATTGTGCCGCCAGGCGCCGGGACAGCGCAACGCCGGATCGGATTGCTGACCGCAGGGCCGACTGGCGCTACTGTGGCGGCCATCCATCGGGGGAGCCGGGGCAAGCGTCCGCGGGATGGGTTGGCAACGGCAGTCTGACGGGAACCGGCTGTGCATCCTGATCATTCACGCGCTCCGCGCAGCAGCGCCGGGACATCCGCGTGACCGCCGTCCTTCCTCTCGTCTTCGTGGTCCTCTGGAGCACGGGCTTCATTGCCGCCAGGACCGGGCTTCAGGACGCCGGGACCGCGACCTTTCTCGCCATGCGCTTCGCGCTGGCGGCCGTCGTGATGCTGCCGCTGCTTGCCGTCGTCCGGCCGGCCTGGCCCTCGACCGCCCGCGACATCGCACGCCTGGCGGTTCTCGGCCTGCTGATGCAGTGCATCTACTTCGGAGGCGCCTGGGCGGCGATGGGCAGCGGCGTCGGCGCGGGCACCGCCGCCCTTGTCCTTTCCCTGCAGCCCGTCCTTGTCACCCTCATCGCCGGCCCCCTTCTCGGTGAACGCGTCGACCGCCTGCAGTGGCTCGGCCTCGCCCTGGGGATGGCCGGCGTGCTGCTCGTCGTCGACCGCAAGCTCGCCCTCGGTCTGGGTACCGTGTCGGGCATGATCTGGTGCGGCATCGCGCTCATCGGCATTACCGCCGGCACGCTCTTCCAGAAACGCTTCTGCCCGAAGATGGAGGTATGGCCGGGCCTCTTCATCCAGTTCGTCACGGCCACCGTCGTCTTCGTTCCGCTGGCCTTCGCCGAAGGGTGGTCAGTGACCTGGAGCACCCGTTTCGTCGCCGCCCTCATCTGGGTCGTCGTCTTCCTCTCGCTGATCTCGGTGATGCTCCTGACCGTGATGATCCGGCGTCACGCCGCCTCGCGCATCACCAGCCTCTTCTTCCTGGTGCCGCCGATCACCGCCCTGCTGGCGTGGCTGATGCTCGGGGAGACCATGAGTCCGGCCGCCATCGCCGGCCTCGTCCTGGCCGTTGCCGGGGTGGCGCTCTCGGTGGTGCGCCTGCGTGCGCCATGACCGTCGCCCGCCGCCTCGGCGAGGGCGCACTGACGCTCGCCATCGGCACCCTGGGCGGCGTCCTCTTCGATGCCGCCGGCATGCCCGCCGGCTGGCTCGCCGGTCCGATGGTCGCGGTCGCCGCGGCCGCCCTCTTCTCCCTTCCCGTGGCCTTGCCGGCGTCACTGCGCAACATCGCCTTCGTCCTGCTCGGGACCATGATCGGCGGCACCGTGGACCGCCGCTCCCTCGAGGCGCTGCCGGACTGGCCGGTGTCCGCCGCCGGCCTCGCCGTCGGCATCGCCCTCCTGCTGGTGGCGATACCGTGGTGGCTGGGGCGTCATCACGGATTCGACCGCAAGACCGCACGGATGTGCGCCATGCCGGGCGCCCTGGGCTTCGTCATTCTCCACGCCATGGAGATCGGCGCCGACACCCGGCGCGTCGCCATCCACCAGGTCCTTCGCCTCGCAGCGATGGTGCTGATCGTCCCCGGCCTCTTCGCCCTCGTTTCGGACACGGGCACGGTGACCGGACTGCGCCGGGGCGAGCCCCTCGACTTGCGCATCGCCGTGGCGCTGGCGCTTGCCGGCTACGCGGCGTTTGCCGTGGGCGCCAGGCTGCGCCTGCCGGCGCCCGCCTTCTTCGCGCCGATGCTGCTCTCGGCCGGCCTCTCCCTGTCGGGCTGGTTCGACAGGGGCGTGTTCCCCGTGGAACTCCTGGTGCCGGCGCTGGTGGTCAGCGGCTCGGTGATCGGAACACGCTTTGTCGGCGCCTCGTCGGGCAGCCTCTGGAGAAACACCCGCAGCGGGCTCGAGAGCGTCCTGCTGGCGCTCGTCATCACCGCCGCCATCGCCTGGCCCGTCGCCCGGATCACGTCGCTGCCCTTCATCCAGCTCCTGCTGGCCTACGCGCCGGGCGGATTCGAGATCATGACGGTTCTCGCGATCTCCCTGGGCATGGATCCCGCCTTCGTCGCCGGCCACCAGCTCCTGCGCTTCATGGCCGTCTGCCTCATCCTCCCCTTCCTGCACCGCAAATCGTGACTCCCGGGGAACGGCGAAGCGGAGCCGACGGCCAGCCGGCAAGTCCCTGGACAATCGTCGAAATGCACCGACACTACCCGGGATCTGTTTCCTCAGCGCCAGGAGAAAGGCTTCGGGACGGCTCAACCCGTGTTCGACGATCCCTTGGCGGCCTCGCGGGAAGCGTCGCATCCGGACGGGGAGCGGTGGCAAACCATCGGCGCCGTCGCGCGTGCCGTTGTGATCGCGGCTCACACCCGGCCCCGGACGGATCATCGGCGCCCGAAAGGCCGCCGCACACGGGAGGGGGCCCCATGAAGAGGGCGCCGGGCAAGCGACATGACGGACGAAGGGATCGATACGAGCGACATCCCTGAAATCGCGGGTTCGCCGGACGCTCGACGCGGTCTGTTCTATCGCCCGGTGAAGAATGCCGGCCTGGTTCAAGACAAGGGTTCCCGGCGGGCGGGGATGTCAGACCGGGATCAATCGCGCCTTGCGACACGTTCGACGCAGCGAGAAGCCGTCAGCGGCCGTTCGGGCGTGTCCGCCTGAAAGGCAGAGGCCCCGCATCACATGGGAGTCGTGCGGCATCTGGCGTCGCTCTCTCAGATGGCGCGGCAGGAATGGTCGTGGCGCCCCGCCAAAAAACTGAATGCCGCGGATTCGCACTGCTGCGAGAGGAAGACGGGCCTGATGCCGCTCTCGTGATCGTGGAAATCTCTGGCGGTTGCATTGCGGTTTCCGTTTCCGGGAGTCACGGCCATGCTGAGCGCTCGAAACGGCGCCGGCAGGTTTCGACGGTGGAGGATCGTGCGGATCACTGAAGCCGTTCCGTTCAAGATCGGTTGGGTCGTCGCTGCCTTGGTCGGGTACGGCCTTGTCCGCTGGCGGCTGACGCACGTTACCCACGCGTTCAGGGTGCGGGCCGGCTGCGACGCCGACCGGTGGGCGGCCGACTGCCGCGTCCCGCAGACGAGGCGGCAAGCCCTTCACAACCTTGCGGACAGGTCGTTCTGAAAACGCTGATCGTCGTGCTGATGCCGTTTCCGCGACGTGCCGTCGAGACGGCGGCATCCCCGCTCGACCCTGATACCCGCACACACCTCGCCCGCCTGAACGTCAGGCTTGCTTTCGCCGCCGTCACCACGAGTCCCCTGGCCAGTCTCGCCGGTGTGCTCATTCTGTTGGCCGGCCTGCTGGTCCGGAGATCCGTCGAAGTTGTTGGCCAGCGGATCGAAATGGTCACCGGAACGTATCCGTTGCGGGCCTGAACCCGCTCCTGGCGCCCATCCTCATTTGACCCGAGCCACGAGGCGCTTGGTTTCCGGACTCGCCATCCGGGAGGCGCTCAACGGCATCGGCCGTCCGGATCCGGGCGGGCGCAGCAGCATTGCCGGCCGGTTTCATGACCACCCCGGCGGGTTGTTCGAGGATCGCATTGTCGACCGGACGCCGGCCAACGCCCTCACGTGCGCACGAAGCATGGGAGACAGGCGCGACGCGGCGACCACCTGCCCGACGCCGTTTTCGCTGCAGCGGCCGCCACACGCGGACCGGCCGTCGTGACGCGGAACACCGTCGAGGTCCGCAGTCCGGGGATGGAGACTGTCGATCCCGGGGCCGCAAATCCGCACCCCGTGGCGAAGACGGTGCAGCGAAATGGAGTCCCGGAAAGGCCCCCAGCGTTTCCGCAACCGGGCCCGTGGCCGTTCCATCCCGAAACCGGAGGGGAAACTCAGGTTCTCACCGCCTTCGCACGGCCGTCTTCATCCCAGTCTTCCCACTCGGGGAACCCGGGCGAGCAAGGGATTCGGAAAGCGACCGCATGTCCCGGTGGTGGAAAGCGCGGGAAATGGATTGGCGAAAGGGAGCGCGATATCAAGATACGGGTGGCATCGTCCACAAATCGGTGAAAAAGAGCTTGGTGAGCGCGACGGTGCGGCTCCTTGATAGCGAGGTGTCGGGCCTGTTCGAGAAGGTCGGCGTGCAGACTCATTTGGGATCATCCATATCGCCGGCGGTTCCGAAGCCGACATAGACGCCGAGAGGACTCTCGCTTTGCTCGCGCACACGGGCAAGGACGAGATCCCCGACGGCGACCAGGGTGTCGAAATCGGCCGTCTGGTCGGGGAGTACTGCCCAGATCCAGACTGCGGGTTCGTCAGCGGAATCCGTTCCGGTGTGGACGAGCCGGCCGGACACATCGGTGGGGAGTGGTGGCAGTTCGCCAAGGGTTGCGCGGATGTCGGTGTCAGCGAATTTGATTGCGATTTACCTCTCATCGCTCGCTTCATAGCCTGTTTCGGATTCGCCGGCCTGGCTTCGTCGCCGGGCCAAGGGTGGTGCCGGCCCAGCCGCTCCCTTCGTTCTACCCGAGGACCTTGCCCACGTCTCCTGCTCGGGTTCGATCACGATCGCCTTCGACCTGTTCTCCCACCCGTTGCGGTGCAGATCAGCTTCCACGGCGTCCTGGATGCGCTGCCGGTCCGTCCCCTCGTCTCCGCTCCCGGCCTTGTCGAACACCACCGGAGCGCCGTTGATACCGCCCGCGGCACCCCGGGTTGCCTCATGATCGTGAACTCGATGCTCCGTATCCCCGGTGCTGCCTGCGGTTGGGTCAGCAGGCCACGCATCGTCGCCTCGATATCGGCGTCCGCCACAAGTATCCACAGGTCCTTCACGACAGGATGTCAGCCGCCCAGAACACGTTGTCGTCCGCCGAATCCTGCCAATCCCGCAACCGCGGATGCTCGTCGCCACGAACGATCACCGTGCCCCGTTCCTGGTCGTGGCCGAAACACAGGACCTGGTCCGTTTCGACGCAGCGCAGCAGGATCGGCGAGTGGGAGGCGATGAAGACCTGTGCGCCATAAACCGTCGACAGCGCCTGACAGGCCAATTCGATGGCCATCGGATGGATGCCATTCCTCCAGAAGGTAGGCCAGGGGGGACGCCCGAAGGTGGGCGATCACGGTCAGGGCGAACAGCCGCAACGTGCCTTCGGAGACACCCCAGCGGCTCGTCTGACCATCAGGTACCGACTTCAGCTTCTCCAGCGCGCGGGGCAGGGAGGCGCTGCACGCCGCCCCGCTTCAGCGCGTCCGTGATCCGTATCGAGGCGCAGAAATCCCTTTCCCCTTTTCCGTCGAGCGCGAACCCGTGAAGCAGCGAAAGGAACTTCACACTGCTCTCGCTGCGCAGGTGGCCGAGGTCAGCTTCGAGTTCCTCCTGGTTCTCGCAGCGGAACCAGGTAACGCTGCGGTGCCGATCCCGGCGGAAAATCTGCAGCGGCTTGCGGCCGGACGTGTGAACAATCGAGCTGGATCTCGCGCTTGCCGAGAACTCCTCGGGCGTGAGGCGCGCAAGGCAACCGTTCTCGTGGGTCACCCTCACGCCCGCGCCGGTTTCCCCGAACCGCAGCTCGTGGCGCCAAGCCTGATCCCTAACCGAGAACTCGGCCGCCGGCTGGAAGCCGCGCGGCCCCACACCAGATCCTGGAAGTTTCTCGTGCGCTTTCCCACCGCCCGTTCCAGTCCCTGCTCCACGCAGTCGGTCAGAAACGCGATCGCGTCCAGCGGCGTGCTCTTGCCGCTGCCGCTGGGACCGGCGAGGACGTAGAAATGGCCCTCGAACCGGAAGTCAACGTGCCGCAGGCTGCGATAGTTGCGGGCCTGGATCGCTCTGATCGTCGCAGAGGGTTCTTCCACGCGTGCCTCGTCGGTCGACGCCGTCTGCCGGGAGGGAAACAGCCCCCCTGCGCCTGACGCGGCAATCCCATCCCGAAGATATGCGGCAGCAGGATCCGGTTGATGGTACGAAAGGGGCCGCCGCCCTTCCCGGCCGGTCAGGCGCCGTCGCGGAAGTTGAGCTCGACCGAGACGCCGTCGGGGTCCTCGATGAAAATCTGTTTCATCGGCGTGCCCGGCACGTCATAGGTCTCGAAGGCGATTCCCCGATCGCCGAGACGGGTTTTCACCGCCTCGAACCCCTTCACCGCGAAGGCTACGTGATCGACCGCGCTCCGGCCGTTGCGCGGCGTGTCGGTCAGGCTGACGTGAATGAGCGGCTCGCCGCCGGCGTAGAGCCAGGCGCCGGGACTGTCGAACGACGGACGCCAGCCTTCCTCGAAGCCCAGAACGCCGCAATAGAAAGCGCGGCAGCGGTCGAGGTCGACGGTGCGGATGTTGATGTGGTCGACGCCGTGGATGGTCATGGGCGGAAACCTCCGGAAAGGTCTGGACAACCCGAGTCTGCGACAACTGCCTGAACCGGGCAAGGAGCGCCTGCGTAAGGAAGATCGAGCAGGTGACATTCGCGGAGCTGGAGCACGATACGAAGAAGCAGCGGTCCGCGAAGCGGACAAGCGCCGCTCTCTTGAGACAACTTGCCGGCCCGGCTGAAAGTCCTCGAGCCCCGCTGGATGAGAGGGGCCCATCCGCATGCACCGTCGTCACGACGCACGGCCTTGACCGACCGCCCAGAGAGGTGACCACCGCATGTCGTGCGCACAGCACATGTTTTCAGAATGATTTTGACATACATCAATTATGTTGTAGAACTACCTCTACAACAATATTGCTTTACATCGGGATTTGGCAGTGGAAAGCACGTCTGGGTTCGTTACCCGTGGATCCGCGGGAACCACGCCGCACCGGATACATGGTGTCCTCGAGGGACCAGAGGACGGAGCGTTCCCTTCGGTGGCGGGGTTCCGCGACGGCTCGCCCGGGCCGCGCTGTTGCGCTCTCGGCGCAACAGGATCTCTGGCGATCGAGCCAAACGGCATCACCCCGCAGGATGCCGATGCGATGATCGCCGGTTCCGCCGCATCCGATTACAGCAGAGGATCGGGCGGCCCTGCGCGGGACCGAGACACCCTCCTGCCCCCAAGCCTTGCCCCGACAGATCGGTGCCGGCTGCTGCCGGGTCCCGGGAACGACTTCCACGTCGCCGGGGCCGGGGCGCAGGTCTGCGACTTCTCCGACGGCATGCCGGGGGCGTGGCGGGAGAAGAACCATGTCTGAGCCCGCCCTCCCGTCGAACATCGGCCTCTACCGATCCGGGGTGACCAGCCCGGAACGCCTGCGCCGCACCAGCGTCGCCCGCCGGCACCTGCTCGACAACGCCATCGAATCCCTGCGCGGTTCGGTGGGCGGGAAGTCGAAGAGCCACCAGCTGTTCATCGGTCCGGGCGGGACCGGCAAGACCCACCTGCTCTCGTGCATCGAGGAGGCCGTTCAGTCGGACGCAGCGTTGGGCGCAAGTGTGGTGGTCATTCGATTTCCGGAAGAATCAAACCGGACGCTGTCCTTCGCCGACTTCCTGATCGGCATGTGCGGAATATTGAAGGAAATCCTCGAAGACGAGCCGCTCTGGGACGAGCTCTTCGCCGCCGTGCAGACCGAAGAGGACGACGCCAGGGTGGCCGGCATCCTGGTACCCGCATTCCGCGACGAGAACCGAAGGCGGGGCCGGACCCTGCTCGTCATGCTCGAGAACCTGGGCGAGGTGCTGGGCCGGCAGATCCGCAACCGGAGCGACGTCGCCGCCCTGCGCGCATTCCTCACGGCGGACAACGGCTGCCTGCTGATCGCCACCGCGCCGCTCCACTTCGACGGGATCACCGACGTCGAGCAACCGTTCTTTGATGTCTTCGAAATCCGGATCCTGGAGGCTATGAGCTTAGAGGAGACGGTGGACGTCATCCGGCTGAACCTCGAGTGCGACGGCCGCGCGGCCGATCCGGAATCCCTGCAGGACATGCGCCCGCGACTGCAGGCGCTCTACCGCATGACGCAGGGAAACCCCCGCCTGACAATGATGCTCTACGAGCTCTCCGCCCACGAGTCGGTCACGGGCGTGCAGGATCAGTTCCACCTGATGGCCGACCGGATCTCGCCATTCTACCGCGGCCGGTTGCGCGACCTGCCGCCCGGCCAGCGCGCGTTGCTGGAATGCCTGGCGAGCATGCGCGATCTGGAAAAGACCCCGGCCGCCATCGCTTTGCGAATGCGCACGAGCCAGCAGGAAACCTCGTCGCTGCTCAAGCGCCTCTCCGATGCCCGCTACATCCGCGCCGTTAAGCATCCGCGAGACGGACGTTCGCGCCTATACACGATCCGTGAGGGATTCTTCGACATCTGGCTCGCGATGAATCTCTCCGGCAGCGCCCGCCGGCGCATATCGTCCCTGCTCGAATTTTTCAGTTTTTTCTACCCGGACATCGAGACCCGCGAAGAGAAGCGTCGCCAATTGCGTGCAAAACCCGGTGATGCGAATGCGCAGGAAGCCCCGGGCCACGCGAGCGAAGCCGGCGACGAAGGGCAGCGGGCGGCCGCCACGCTCGACACGGCGAGGATCCTCGCCCGCCGCCCGGCCTCGCCCCTGGCGGGAGACGGAGCCAGCCGGTCGATCGTCCGCATCGTCGCGGGCACTCCGCCCGCTACCGACTATCTCTCCGAAATCGAAGGGATGATCGCAGCCTGGGAGATGCACCGCAGCGGCTGTTTCGAGTTTTTTGCGCACCGGGTGGTGGAGACAGGAAAAGGGCTGACGCTGCGCACGTTCTCCGAGACGAAACTCGCTCTTCTGCAAGATTCTCTGGAGAGCGTCGGCAGGTCCGAGGAGCGGATCGCGCAACGCCTGGCAATTGCCAACGTGCTGATGGATCTCGCACGATGGAACGAAACCGAGGAACAGCGGCGCCATGCGCTTGCCGAGGCAACGGAACTGGCACGTCCGAAACTCGTCGCAATGGCGTCGAACGACCTGGCGCAACTGCTGCACCTCACGAACCGGCCCGAAGAGGCCGAGGCGCTGGCCCGGCGGGCGCTGGAGATCACCAAGGCGGCCTTCGGCAAGCAGCACCCGATCGTGGCGATTCGCCTGAACAATCTGGCTGTTCTGCTGCACGATCCCCGTCGGTCCGAGCCGCTGATGCGGCAGGCCCTGGCGATCACCGAGGCGGCCTTCGGCAAGTGGCACCCGGCCGCGGCGGCATGTCTGAACAGCCTGGCGATCCTGCTCCATGACACGGGCCGGCCCGAAGAGGCCGAGCCGCTGATGCGGCGGGCCCTGGAGATCGACGAAGCGGCCCTCGGCGGGCAGCACCCGACCGTGGCGATTCGCCTGAACAACCTTGCGATGCTGGTGAACGGCACCCATCTCTGCGAGCCGCTGGTGCGAAAGGCCCTGGAGATCGACGAGGCCGCCCTCGGCGGGCAACACCCGGCCGTGGCGGCCTGCCTGGGCAACCTCGCGACGCTGCTCCATGACGCCGGCCGCTCGGAGGACGCGGAGCCGCTGATGCGGCGGGCCCTGGAGATCGACGAGACCGCCCTCGGCAGGCAGCACCCGACCGTGGCCATTAGCCTGAACAGCCTGGCTGCCCTGCTGCACGACACCGGCCGGCTCCCGCAGGCCGAGCTGCTGATGCGGCGGTCCTTCCATATTCTCGATTCATTCGCGCGACGGACCGGGCACGAACATCCCGAATTCCGGCGAACGAAAGCGGACTACCAGGTCCTCAGGCGGATTCTGGGACCGGGTTGATCCGCCAGCCCTTGAGGTGTCCTTGCGGCCGTCCAGCCTCTCGGGCATTCCGCCCGGAGCCGCCAGCGGAACCACCTCCGTGTCCTGTCGGCACCGCCGTGCCCGCCCTGCGTAGACGGCGGCCCCGGCGCGGATGTCCGGCAGCATGTTTGCCACCCGGTCGAGCGGATCGAACCAGTCGGAGGCGACCGTCGCGCCGGACTTGATCTCGACGGCAGCCATGCGGCCAAACTGAAGTTCGAGGGCCAATCTGGCGTGTCTTCGCCTTCAAGTCATTGACTGTGGGGGCATAATCCCGGATTGGCGGCACGATACTTTTGCGAAATGCAGGCAGCAGGCGTTGCGCGGACCTGCGAGCCGTACGTCGGCAGGTCGGGCGCGGGCACGGGATGCATGCGCTGTTGACAGGCGTTCTCGTCCCCGGCATGGAGTGGATGACTTGCCGTACGTAGACAGCAGGCATGCCGGCTCCCAGAGCATGCACATCGCCGTCATCGCCCCGCAAGGACGGCAAGGTCCAGAAGCGGACTCTCGCCAACCTACTCCCATCTCGATGATGTCGCCATCGCCCTCATCCAGGGGCACCTGAAGGGGAGACCTTCATCGAGGCCGCCGGCGGCATCGAGATCCTCGCGTCGCGCCCCCACGGGGCCGTCGCCGCCGTCAAGGGCGCCTTCCACGAACCCGGCTTCCAGAACCTCATCTCGTCGCGACCCTCGCGCCAGCGCGACCTGGCGCGCGCCATGGTCGCCGGCCGCATCATCCGGCCCCACACCAACCTGGCCGCCACCGGGTGGCGGCACACCTCGACCCTGGCCCGCACCTTCGGCGTCGACGAGCTCTACCAGGCGATTGACTGGCTGCTGCAACGCCGGAACCGCATCCAGGGCAAGCCCGAAGACCAGAAGTGCGATGTCACGGCTCCCGGGCGCGCTGTATGCTCGTCGCCCATGAGGCCCCACATCCTCTATCCCCTGTTCGAGCCGGTGACGAGGCTCGAAGGCGTGGGCCCGCAGACAGCTTCCCTCGTCGGCAAGGTGGCCGGCGCGCGTGCCGTGGACCTTCTGTGGCTCCTTCCGTCGGGCGTGATCGACCGCAACCCGCTGCCATCGCTTGCCGCCGCGGCACCGGGCCGCATCGCGACCGTCGCCGTCACCGTCGGGCACCGTCAGCGTCCGCACTCGAACAGGCAGCCCTGGCGGATAGGTTGCCGCGACGACTGCGGCGAGCGTCTCGACCTCGTCTTCTTCCGCGCCCGGGAACCCTGGCTCGACCGCGAGCTTCCCCCCGGCGCCAGGCGGCTGGTCAGCGGCAGGATCGAGCGCTACGGCGAGGCGCTGCAGATGGTGCACCCCGACCACATCACGCACGCCGGGGGCGCCGCGGGCATTCCGCCGGTGGAGCCCGTCTACCCTCTCACCGAGGGACTGACGACGAGGACCCTGCGCAAGATCATCGCGCAGGCCCTGGCGCGGGCGCCCTCGCTCCCGGAATGGCAGGACGGCGCCTGGCTGGAGCGCCGGGGATGGCCGTCCTGGAACGAGGCCCTCGAGCGGGTGCATCGACCCCGCGACACGGCCATGGGCACGCATGCGAGCGAGCGCCTGGCATTCGACGAGCTGCTGGCCGAACAGCTCGCCCTGGCGCTCGTGCGGGCGACACGCAGGCAGGTGTCCGGCCGCTCCGTGAAGAGCAGCGGCGAACTCGCAGCGGGAATGATGGCGGCTCTGGCCTTCGCCATGACACCCGCCCAGGACAACGCCGTGCGGGACATCCTCGAGGACATGGCAAGGCCTCACCGCATGCTTCGCCTCCTCCAGGGCGATGTGGGAAGCGGCAAGACGCTGGTGGCGCTGCATGCGATGCTGACCGCGGCGGAAGCCGGCCACCAGGCCGCCCTCATCGCCCCCACCGGACTCCTCGCGCACCAGCACCGGCACACGATCCGGGAACTCATCGCCGGAACGGACACGTCTGCGCTTCTCCTGACCGGCGCCGACCGGGGTCGTGTGCGGGCGGACAAGCTCGACAGGATCGCCGGCGGCGAGGCCCGCCTGGTCGTGGGCACCCATGCCCTCATCACCGAAGGCGTGGACTTCCACGATCTTGCCCTCGTCGTGGTCGACGAACAGCACCGTTTCGGCGTCCACCAGCGCCTTCAGCTCGGCGCCAAGGGGCGGCATGTCGACACTCTCGTCATGACGGCCACGCCCATCCCGCGAACCCTCCAGATGACGGAGTACGGCGACCTCGATGTCACGCGCCTCGACGGCAGGCCGCCCGGACGCCGTGCGGTCGAAACCCGGGCCCTGCCGCTGGCAAGGCTCGAGGACGTGGTCGCGGCGCTGGTGCGGGCCGTCCACAAGGGGGAACGCGCCTACTGGATCTGCCCGCTGGTGGAGGCGAACGGGGACGACGGCATCGCCGCGGCCGAACAGAGACTGCGCCACCTTGTCCGCATCTTCGGCGCACGCGCCGCTCTCGTCCACGGACGCCTTCCCGCCGCGGAGAAGGAGGAGGTCATGGAGCGGTTCGCATCCGGGGATGTCGCCGTCCTGGTGGCGACGACCGTGATCGAGGTCGGTCTCGACGTGCCGGAGGCGACGATCATGGTGATCGAGCACGCCGAACGCTTCGGCCTTGCCCAGCTTCACCAGCTGAGGGGACGGGTCGGACGCGGCGCGGCGCCGTCATCGTGCCTGCTGCTCTACGCCGCGCCGCTCGGGGAGGCGGCGCGCGCCCGCATCGACATGCTCAGGAGGAGCGACGACGGTTTCGAGATCGCCGAACAGGACCTGGTGCTGAGGGGCGGCGGCGAGCTTCTCGGCGCAAGGCAGAGCGGCGCGCAAAGGTTCAGGATCGCCGAACTGCCGGAGCAGTCCTGGTTGCTCGACGCGGCGTGCGACGATGCCCGTCTGGTCCTCGCGCGCGATCCGGAACTGGCCGGCGAGCGCGGCAGGGCCCTGAGGCTCCTGCTCCACCTGTTCGAGCGGCAGGCCGCCGTCAGGCTTCTGGAGTCCGGCTGACGGTGGCCGATTCGGGCGTCACGACGCCCCCGGAGATGACCAGCTTGATGCCCTGTTCGACCGTCATGTCGAGGAAGATCACGTCCTTTCGGGGCAGGAACAGGAGGTAGCCCGACGTCGGGTTCGGCGTAGTCGGCAGGAAGACGTTCACCACCTCGTCCCCTATGGCGTCGCCGACCTCGCCCCTGGTCGTGCCCGTGGCAAAGCCGATCGCCCAGCACCCCTGGCGGGGATAGGAGATCAGCACGACATCGCGGAAGGCCCGCGAGCTCTGGGCGAAGACCGTCTCGAAGATCTGCTTGAACACCGAGTAGACCGAGCGGACGATCGGCATGCGGTCGAGCAGGCGCTCGCCGACGCTGACCACCGTGCGCCCGATCAGTCCGGTGGCAAGCCAGCCGATCAGGGTGATGGCGACAACGAAGATCACCACACCGATGCCGGGCACCGCGAAGGGCAGGTAGTTGTCCGGGTGATATCTCTCCCCGAGAAGGGGAAGGATGTTCTGGTCGATGAACCCCACCACCAGGGTGACAAGGTAGATCGTCAACGCGATGGGCGCGACGACAATGATGCCCGTGATGAAGTAGTTCCTCAGGCGCTGCAAGATCCGGCGCCTGGGGGGATCCGGTGGTCCCGGAATCACGCTTGCCATGCCTCGAACCTTTCGTCCTTGCGGCCCGCATACCCGGGCCGCACCAAGTGGCGCCGGTCGACAAGGCCGACCCGCTCGCGACCGATCATCCAGACGTCGAAGCCGCCCGCGAAGAGATCCGCAATCGCCCTCTCGTGGACATCGAGCCCGCCGGCATAGGCGCCGAAGGCCGGCAGAAGCGCCCGGGCTCCATCGCTCGCGAAGCACCGTCGGCGCATCCTCGTTCCCCTCGACCGGACAGTCGCCGACGGGTGGAGGTGGCCGCAGACTTCACCCGCGCCGGACCCCGCCGAGGGTTCGTGCCGGAACGTGAGAGGCCCCAGCGTCAGCGCCGGCACGGCGCGACCGGCGAAGGCCTCCGGCGGTTCCGGATCGTGGTTGCCCGCAACCCAGACCCACTCGCGGCCGTCGACCAGGGTTCCGAGTTCGTCGAGACAGGCGCCATCGAGCCTCGATGGCGCGCCATCGTCGTGAAAGCTGTCGCCGAGGCAGACGACCGTCGACGGCCGGCGCCTCGCGATGGCCTCGCCGAGACGGGACAAGGTGGCATGGCTGTCCCAGGGCGGCAGCAGGGAACCGTGCCGGGCGTAGGCGCTCCCCTTGCCGAGGTGCAGGTCGGCCACGGCCAGCAGACGCCGGCCGGGCCACCAGAGCGCACCGGACACGTCGGGTTCGAGTGTCACGCCGTTGACGATCATGCGGGCGCGCCGATCTCGTCGAGCAGGTCGTCCAGCATGGCGGATCCGACGAAATGGCGTCCAACCTCGAGCATGATCGGAAAGGAAAGCGGCGAGATTCCTGCAAGGTCGCGTTGCAGGATCCGTCCCCTCACCCGCTCCAGCATGCTCTCGAGGCGGCGGGTCTCCAGCAGCGTCTCCATCGCCTCCCTCCTGGCGGCATCGAGAAGGACATGGTCCGGTTCATAACGGCGCAGGACATCGTAGAGCAAGTCCGTGCTGAACGTGACTTGCCGCCCCGTCTTGCGCCGCCCGGGGTGCTGGCGCTCGATCAGGCCGGCCACGGTGGCGACCTTCCTGAAGGTCTTCTTCAGGAGGCTCGACTCGGCAAGCCAGTCGTCGAGATCGTCGCTGAGGAGATCGCCATCGACGAGGGTCTCGAAATCCCCGACGCGTTCCAGGCTCCAGATCGCCAGCGCATAGTCGTTGGCGACAAAGCCGAGAGGACGAAGGGCGGTCTCGTCCATGCGCCGTGTCACGAGCATGCCGAGGGTCTGGTGCGCCGGCCGGCCCTCGAAGGGATAGCACACGAGAAACCACCTGCCGGCGCGCGGAAAGGTCTCGACGAGGAGGTCGTCGGCCCCGGGAAGGAGCGAATGCTCTTCCTGCAGGGCAAGCCACTCCCTGACGTCGCCGGGGAGGCTCCGGCGGCGCGGCTCCTCGGCGAGAATGCGCCTGAGGTAGTCGGCGACATTGGTCGTCGGCGGAAACGAGCCTCCGCCGTAGACCGGAACGCGCGGCTCCCCGGAGCGTGCCCGCACGACGATCGCATCGGTCTCCCTGATGGCGACGAGGGACCAGATCTCGCCGGCGAAGGCGAAGGTGTCGCCCGGGCGCAGCCCGAGGATGAAATGTTCCTCGATCTCGCCGATCGTCCTGCCGCCCGACATGCGGACCGTCAGCCTGGCGTCCTCGACGATGGTTCCCGCATTCATGCGAAAACGCCGCGCCGTTTCCTCGTTGGCGATGCGCAGGCGCCCCTCGCCGGCCGGATAGAGCCGTCTCCACCGGTCGTAGGCTCTGAGGGCGTAACCGCCGGTCGCCACGTAGTCGACGAGGCGATCGAAAAGCGCCCGGGAAAGACGGGCGTAAGGGGGCGCCTTGACGACCTCGCGGTAAAGCCGGTCCGCATCGAAGGGTGCGGCCGAGGCGGTGGCCAGAATGTGCTGGGCGACGACGTCGAGACCGCCCTCTGCGCGCGGCGAGCCGTCGAGAACACCGTCACCGATGGCATCGAGCACCGCCTGGCATTCCAGCAGCTCGAACCGGTTGGCGGGGACGAGCAGCGCCCGGCTCGGTTCTTCCATCCGGTGGTTCGCCCGTCCGATTCGCTGCAGCATGCGCGCGATGCCCTTCGGCGCGCCGATCTGTATGACGAGGTCCACCGCGCCCCAGTCCACGCCGAGATCCAGCGTCGAGGTGCAGACGACGGCGCGCAGCGCTCCCCGGGCCATCGCGTCCTCCACCCGCACCCTGGCGTCGCGCGCCAGGGAGCCGTGGTGGAGGGCGATTGCCAGGCCGTCACGGTTGCGTTCCCAGAGACCCTGGAAGACACCCTCGGCCTGGCTGCGGGTGTTGACGAACACCAGGGCGGTGCGGACGTCGCGGATGGCGGCATGGATATCGTCCAGGGCATGCCGCGCGCTGTGCCCGGACCAGGGCAGCGGACCGCTGGCCTCGAGAATGGCGATATCGGGCCCCGCCCCGCCGGAGACCGCGATCACGCGCACACCGCCTCCGGCCTCCAGGTAGCCCGCGAGACGGGACGGGGCCGCCACCGTCGCCGAAAGACCGATCCTGCGGTGCGCCGGCGCCAGCGCCGCAAGGCGCGTCAGGACAAGCGCCAGCTGATCGCCGCGCTTGGTCCCGGCCATCTCGTGGAGTTCGTCGATGACGACGCACCGCAGTCCGGCGAACATGCCGGGCGCCTCCGGCCACGACGCCAGCAGCGCCAGGGATTCCGGCGTCGTGAGAAGGATGTCGGGAGGATCGAGCCTTTGCCTCCGGCGGCGCCACGCCGGGGAATCGCCCGTGCGGCTCTCGAGCCGGACGGCGATGCCGCTGTCGCCGAGGAGGGCGCCGAGATTGCGCTCGACATCGACGGTGATGGCCTTGAGCGGCGCGACATAGAGCGTGTGAAGCCCCTTCCCGCCGCCACGACGGACGAGATCGACCAGCGACGGCAGGAAACCGGCCAGGGTCTTGCCGCCTCCGGTCGGCGCGATCACGAGACAGGAGACACCGTCGCCGAAGGCCTCGATCGTGGCGACCTGGTAGCTCCGCGGCTGCCAGCCGCGGCGCGCGAACCAGCCGGCGATGGCGTCGGGAAGCGGCGGCGGCGTTCCGGTCCGCGCGGGCCGGTCAGGGGACACCGCGACCGATGATCGCCTCGAGATCCGCAAGTCCCAGGGCACCGAGATGGAGTTCGCCGTCGATGATGAAGCTCGGCGTGGCGTTGATTCCAAGGGTTGCGGCAAGATCGTGTGTCCGCTGGAGGTAGGCATCGATCGCCGGATCCTCCATGTCATCGGCAAGGCGTTCCTCGTCGAGACCCACGGCGCGGGCCGCCTCCATGAGGCCGGCCTGGCTGAAATCGTCGGCCTCGGTCATGAGGAACTCGTGAAAGGGCTCGTAGAGTCCCTGTTCACGCGCCGCGAGCGCGGCCCTGGCGGCGCGCACGGAGTCCTCGCCCAGGATCGGAAACTCCTTGTAGACGACCCTGACGCCGGCAACGGCGTCGCGTACCGCGAACAGGGCGGGCGCGCTGCGCCGGCAGAATCCGCACCGGTAGTCGAAGAACTCGACAATCACGATGTCCCCTTCCGCATCCCCTCCGATCGGGGTGTCGGGGTCGTCATGGATCTCGTTCGTGTGGCGAAGGATGAGCCGTCGCGCCTCCTCCTGTTCCCGCTCCTCGCGCTGTCTCTCCCAGGCCTCCAGTGCCCGGATCACGATGTCGGGATTGTCGACGAGGTGCTGCTCGATGATGGCCTCGACATCGTCCCGCGAGAGCGCGTCCGCGCCGGCGACGGACGGCCACGCGGCGGCGAGCAGGGCCAGGAAGACGGTGATCCGTGGACGGAACATGGCCGGTGCCTCCTCGATATCCGCAAGCTCCCGACGATTGTGCCGCCATCGGCGGCGGCTGGCCAGCGGGCTCTCACCGCGTGTGGAGGCGGGACACGAGCTCCGCGAGATTCGCCGCGTCGATGAATCCGACAAACAGCTGATCGCCGATGACGAAAGCCGGCGTGCCGTCGATCCCCGCAGCCGATGCGAGCGCCCGGTTGTGGGCGAGGGCGCCGTCCACTGTTGCGGAGGCGGCATCGGCGGCAAGGCGATCCCGGTCGAGTCCCAGAGCGGCGCCGAGATCCCTGAACCCGTCGTTCGTGAGAGGGAGCGTCGAGACCATCAGGACGCGGTGGAACGCAGGCCAGGCGCCCTGCAGGGAAGCGGCAAGCGCATGGCGCGCGGCGGCCAGGGACACCTCGTCCGCGGCCGGGAGCTCGACGACGGCGATCCTCGCGGCCGCGTTCGCCGCCAGGAAGTCGTCGATCTCGGTGGCCATCCGCCGATTGTGGCCGCCGGAATAGTCCAGGAAAGCGATGACGACGGTCTCGCCGCCGGAATTGCCGAGGTGCGTGACAAGGGGCGCCTCCTGGAGCATCGCCGCGATTTCGGCGACCTGGACCTCGGGGAGCGTCGCGCCGCCGTCCGTCCCGCCGATGAGGCCGGCTTCGCGCAGCACCAGGGCCCCGAGAAGGACGCCGACGATCAGGAGGAGGTTCTTGCGGGACGAGCGCCCCGAACGTTCCCGGCGCACCGCCTTCTCGACGGCCTCGCGGATCGTTGTCTCTTTCTCCCTGTTTTCCACAGCCTGGCCCTCAGAACTCGAGAAGCCCGGCGAGAGCCTCGACGATCGCCGGCGCTCCCAGCAGGACGTCGTGCCCCCTGCCCCTGCCCGTCTCGCGGACCAGCATCGTGCCCCCCGCCTCCTCGAGAAGGATGCGCGACGCGGCAAAGTCCCACAGCGAGAGATCGGGATCGAACACCGCGTCGAGCGCGCCGCGCGCCGCGGCGGCGTGGGAGAAGGCGTCGCCGAAGATACGAAGGTCCGCGACCTCGCCGGCCAGTCGCGCAAGAAGGTGCTCGACGCCGCTTTGGCGAAACTGGAAAAGCGTCCCCGAAGCGACGGTCGCCCCGGCAAGTTCCGTGGCCTGCGACACGTGGATGCGGCTTTCGTCCCGCCAGGCGCCCCCGCCCCTGAAGGCCCAGCTGGTCTCCTTGAGCGCGGGAAGGCAGATCGCACCGGCGACGACGCAGCCCGATTCGGTGTCCTGAAGGGCGACGATGGTTCCCCACAGGGGAATGTCGCGGCTGAACGCGGTCGTCCCGTCGATGGGATCGACGACCCAGCGCCACGCGGAGCGGCCCTCGTCCTCTCCCTCCTCCTCGCCCAGAACCGGCGCATTCTCGGGATAGCCGCCTTCCCGCAACACGGTTCTCACCATTCTCTCGGCCATGGTGTCGGCCGTGGTCTGCGGGCTGCCGTCCGCCTTGAACGTGGTACGGAAGGAACCGGATCGCGCGGCGCCCGCGAGGATCGCGGACGGCGCCTCGGCGGCCCGCCTCGCGATGGCGCCGGCGCGCGCGTAGTCGATCGCCCCGCCGCTCATGGGCGCTCGTCCGCCTCGCGCAGCATGTGGCGGGCGATGACGAGTTTCTGGATCTCGGACGTCCCCTCGTAGAGCCTGTAGAGGCGGACGTCGCGGTAGAGGCGCGCCACCGCGCTGTCGTTGATGTAGCCCGCGCCACCGTGGACCTGCACGGCCCGGTCGGCAACGCGCCAGACCATCTCGCTGGCGAGGAGCTTGGCCTGGGCGGCGAGCCGGGTGATCGGCTGCCCGTCCGCCGCGAGCCGCGCCGTGTGACGCACGAAGGCCCAGCAGGCGTCGTGCTCGGTGCGGCTGTCGGCCAGCATCGCCTGGACCAGCTGGAACTCCGCGATGGGCCTGCCGAACTGCCGGCGGTCGCGGGCATGGCGCAACGCCTCCGCGATCAGCCGGTCCGCCAGCCCGCAGCAGGTCGCCGCCAGGTGGAGCCGGCCCCGATCCAGGACCTTCATGGCCGTCCGGAAGCCCCTGCCCTCGACGCCGCCGATGAGGGCGTCGGCCGGCACGCGGCAGTCCTCGAACCAGACATCCGAGACGGCGGCACCCTTCTGGCCCATCTTGTCATAAGCCTGGCCGAGACGGATTCCTTCTGTCGAGGCCTCGACGATGAACGCGGAGATGCCGCCGGCGCCGCTCGAGGCGGGATCGGTGCGGGCCATCACCGTAAAGGTATCGGCCGCCGGCGCGTTGGTGATGAAACGCTTGATGCCGTTGAGGACATAGCCGTTGCCGTCGCGCCGGGCACTCGTCTTCAGCGAGGCGGCGTCGGATCCGGCCTCGGGCTCGGTGAGCGCGAAGGAGGCGATGATCTCGCCTGCCGCCATGCGCGGCAGGTACCTCTCCTTCTGCGCCTCGGTGCCGTCGATGACGAGACCCTGCGAACCGATCGCCACGTTGGTCCCGAAGACCGAGCGGAAGGCCGGCGCGGCATGGGTGACGGTCCAGGCGACCTCGACCTCCTCTGCCGGGTCGAGACCGAGGCCGCCGTAGCGTTCGGGAATCGTGATTCCGAAGAGCCCGAGTTCCTTCATCCCGTCGACGATCTCCGCAGGAATGGCGTTCGTGGCGTCCACCCGGGCCTCGGCCGGAATCAGGCGTTCGTTGACAAAGCGGGAGAGCGTGTCGAGCAGCTGCTCGAGGGTTCGAGGATCCAGCGCCATGGTCCCGGCCGTTGACTGACGAACCGCGACCCTATCCCGTAAGCGCAGCCTTCGCCAACGCCCCCGCCTGCCCCTTGACCGCCCGGGCGTAACTCCGGCAAGGAAGGCCGGCACCCTCGCCGCCTGGAAGGACCGGGATCATGAGCACGACAAGCGGCCCGCCCGAGCGCTTCGCGCGCTTCGAACCGGCCGACCCCTTCGAACGCGCCAACGCCCTTCACTGGATGAGGGAGCCCGGCGAAGCGCGCGTCGAGGTCGGCCTTCTCGCCGAGGAACGCCACGGCAACGAGTACGGCTGGGTTCACGGCGGCGTCATGATGATGATGGCCGATGCGGCGCTGTGCATGAATTCGCGCTGGCACGACCCCGCCGAAGGCGCCATCACCGTCAGCGCCACCAACAACTTCGTGCAGGGCGCGAAGACCGGCGAGTTCCTCGAGACCCGGACGCGCGTCGTGCGCCGCACGCGGCAGTTCAGCTTCGTCGAGTGCGAGGTCGCCGTCGGCGAGCGGGTCTGCATGACCGCGAGCGCCGTGATCAAGCGGTTGCTGCCGGATTGACGCCACCGTCCGGCTCCGCTTGAGTCGCGGCCGGACAGGAGGACGGGGAGCATGGGCCGCTACGACACGTCGATCGCGCGCTACCAGGAAGCGCTCGCGGTGCTCGCCGGGGGTGTGTCGAGCAACTTCCGCTACCATCCCATTCCGGTCCCGCTGGCCATCGAGCGGGGTGAAGGACCCTACCTGTGGGACGCGGACGGCAACCGCTACATCGACTATGTCATCGGCAACGGCCCGGCATTCCTCGGCCACAGCCCGCAACCCGTCCTCGACGCGGTCCGGGCCTCGCTCGCCCAGGGCCAGGCGTTCACCACGGTGCACGCCGCCGAAATCGCGCTGGCGCGGCGCATGACCGAGATCGTCCCCTGTGCCGAACGGGTCCGCTTCGACACCACGGGCACCCAGGTGGACCAGATCGCCATCCGCCTTGCGCGCGCCCGGACCGGCCGCAACAAGGTGGTGAAGTTCGAGGGGCACTACCACGGCTGGGCCGACAACATCTTCGCCAGCGTGGCGCCGGAGCTCAACCGGGCCGGACCGGCCGAGCGCCCCGACGTCGTTGCCCAGAGCACCGGTCAGCCGGACAACGTCCGCGACAACCTGATCATCCAGCCCTTCAACGACATCGCGGCCCTCGAATCAACGATCGCCGGCCAGGCCGGGGACATCGCCGCCATCGTCCTCGAGCCCGTGGCCTGCAACTGCGGCGTCATCGAGCCGGAACCAGGCTATCTTGCCGCCATGCGGCGCCTGTGCGACGACAACGGCATCGTGCTCATCTTCGACGAGGTGATCACCGGCTTCCGCGCGGCCCCGGGCGGCGCCCAGCAGCGCTACGGCGTCACCCCCGACCTCGCGGTCTTCGCCAAGGCGATCGCCAGCGGTTTCCCGCTCGCCGCCATCGCCGGCAGGGCCGACATCATGGAGGGCGTCACGCGGGGCGCCGTCCACGGAGGCACCTACAACGGGATCACCTCGAGCATCGCCGCCGGCCTTGCCACCCTCGACATGCTCACCGCCGACCGCGGCGCTGTCTTCCGCAAGGCCGAGGAGGACGGCTTGACTCTCATCGCGGGTCTCAGGGAGATTGCCGGAAGGCGGGCCGTTCCCCTTCATGTTCAGGGCCTTGGGACGATATTCTCCACGGTGTTCACGGACAGGCCGCCGCTGCGCAACTACCGGGACTACAAGGCCTGCGACACGCCGCTGCGCGAGCGCTTCATCCAGGGCCTGCAGGACCGCGGCGTTCGCGTGACGCTCAGGGGCACCTGGTTCGTGCCCGCGGTGCTCGGCGACGACGACATCTCCCGGACCCTGGAAGCCGCCGACGCCGCGGCGGCCGGTTTGTGACCGGGTCCCGGCGTTTACATGACGGGTGAATCCGGTCACTCTTGGCGCCTCCTCACGGGGAACGCATGCGCATGAGTGGTCTTGTCCTCGAGAATGTCTCCAAGCGTTTCGGAAGCGTCACGGCCGTTTCGGAAATCGACCTGGCGATCCCCGAAGGGAAGTTCGTCTCGTTTCTCGGCCCGTCGGGCTGCGGCAAGACCACCCTGCTGCGCCTCATCGCCGGACTGGAAACGGCCACGACGGGGAGAATCGTCCTCGACGGCGAGGACCTCACCCGCAAGCCGACGCACGAGAGGAACATCGGCATGGTGTTCCAGTCGCTGGCTCTCTTTCCCCACCTGTCGGTCGGCGAGAACATCACCTATTCCCAGAAGATTCGCGGCGTCGACAGGGCCTCACGGCGGCGGCGTGCGGAGGAACTCCTGGAGCTCGTGCGCCTGCCCGGCGTCGCGGACCGCAACATCGCCCAGCTCTCCGGAGGCCAGAGGCAGCGCGTCGCCATCGCCCGGGCGCTCAACCTCGAACCCAGGCTCTTCCTGCTCGACGAGCCGCTGTCCGCCCTCGACGCCAAGCTCAGGGAAGACATGCAGGTCGAGCTGCGCATGCTCCAGGAACGGCTTGCCATCACCACCATCGTCGTGACCCACGACCAGCGCGAGGCGATGACGATGTCCGACGAGGTGGTGGTCATGTCGACGGCGCGCATCCAGCAGATGGGACCGCCGCTCGAGATCTACAGGGCCCCGGCCTCGGCCTTCGTTGCCGAGTTCATCGGCACCAGCAACCTCATCAGGGGCCGTCTCGGCAAGCACGACGCAGTGGAGATCGGCGACAGCAGCCTGCGGATCCTGCAGGCGCCGGACGGGCTCGGCGCGGGCGCCAGCGTCATGGTGTCGATCCGGCCCGAAGAAGTCCACGTCTGGCCTGCGAGCCGCGGTGGCGGGAACCAGCTCGACGGCGTCGTCACCTTCATCCGCGACGTGGGCGCCAGCGTCGAGACCTATGTCGACTGCAGCGGGCTGCAGATCGTCGCCATGGCGACGCCGAAGGAAAGGCCGGCCGTGGCCAAGGGCGAGAAGGTGAAGGTCGAGCTGCCGCCGGAATGCTGCGTGGTATGCAGGACATGAGCGACACGGCCGTGTCCCTGGAGGAGGCAGAGGCTGCGAGGTCCGGTTTCAGGGAGCAGTTTCTCCTGCCGCTGAAGCGCTTTCCGTTCAGTCTCTACCCGACCGTCATGATCGGCGTCTTCTTCCTCATACCGTTCGCCATCATGTTCGTGGTGAGCTTTGCGACGCGCACCCAGTCGACCTTCGAACCCGGTTTCGAACTCACCCACTACGCGCGTTTCTTCTCGCCGCTCTTTACCACCCACCTTTGGGTGTCGGTCCAGTTCTCCATCCTCGCGAGCCTGCTGTCGGTCATGGCCGCGGTCCCCTTCACCTACTTCATCAGCCGCTTCCGGCGGCGTCCCCAGGTCATCGCCCTCGTCTTCCTGCTGTGCGTGCTGACCCTGTCGGAAGTGATCGTCGCCTATTCGATTTCGGTCGTGATGAGCCGGTCGAGCGGCCTCCCGAGCTTCATGGAGTGGCTCGGGCTCATCGAGAGGGCGCGCTCCTGGTATCCGGGCTACCTCGCGAACCTCTTCGGCCTGAGTTTCTTCAACATTCCCTTCGCCGTGCTCATTCTCTATCCGGCGTGCACGAGGCTCGACCGCGAGCTCACGGAAGCCGCCCAGACCATGGGCGCCTCGCCCTTCAGGAGCTTCACGACCGTCGTCCTCCCCCTCCTCGACCGGACGATTCTCGCGGCCTTCATCCTGCTCTTCGTGTTCACCATGGGCGCCTTCGTCACTCCGACGTGGCTCGGCCGTCCCGAGGACACGATGATGGCGCAGCTCATTTCCAGCCAGGCGCTTTCGCGCGGCAACATCCCCTTCGCCGCCGCGCTCTCCATGTTCTTCATGGCGGTCACGCTGATCCTCAGCCTCGTCATCGTGCGCGTCAGACGCGGCGACCAGACCCAACGGACCCCGTGATCACCCGCTGGGCGAAAACTCTCTTTCTCGTGGCGATGTTCGGCATGCTCGCCGCGCCGCTGCTGATCGTGGCGGGCATCTCGCTGAACGCCAAGAAGCTCATGTTCTTCCCGCCGAAGGGACTGTCGCTCCAGTGGTATCCGGCGGTGTTCGAGACCAACCAGTGGCTCGAGGCGCTCTCGACGAGCATCGCCATCGCCCTCACCTCCGCCCTGATCGCCATCTCGATCGCGCTTCCCACCGCATACTTCCTGTGGCGCCACAAGGTGTTCTACGCCAGGGCCCTGTTCCTTGCCGGCATCGTCCCCTTCGCGCTGCCCCCGGTCATCACCGCGCTCGGGATGCTGATCTTCTGGGTCTCGATCGGCCATGTCGGGCAGATCTGGAACATCATGATCGGCCATGGCGTGTTCCTGGTGACACTGCCTCTGGTCATGATCTCCCTGGGCCTCGAATCCATCGACCGGGAGCTGCTCGAGGCGGCGCGCACCATGGGTGCGGACTCCCGACGGACCTTCACGACGATCATCTTCCCGATGATCATGCCCTACATGGTGGCCGGATACGCCTTCGTGATGGTGCTCTCGATGAACGAATACATCATTTCCTACTTTCTCGGGCAGCACGCGACCATCACTCTGCCGGTCCAGCTGCTGGCGAGCCTGCGCTCCGGCTACACGCCCATCATCGCCGCCGTCGCGGTCATGTTCATCCTGTTCGCCGTCGTGGTGTTCAGTCTCGTGGCGCGCTTCGGCGACCTTCCCAAGCTGCTCGGCGCCTGGACGCCGAGGGAGTGACCCGGCCGATGTACGTCCTCTACGGCGGCAACGTGACGCGCGCCCTGGCGCCGCAGATGCTCCTGGAGGAGTGCTCGCTCGCCTACGAACTCCGGGAGGTCGACATCGCCGCGGACGAGCACCGCAGCGAGGCCTTCCGCGCCATCAATCCGGCGGGTTTCGTGCCGGCCCTCGTGACACCGGACGGCAGCGTCCTCCACGAGGCCGCCGCCATCATGCTCTGGCTCGCGGACAGGCACGGCCTTGCGACCATGGCGCCGGCCGCCGGCGACCCGCTCCGCGGCGTGTTCCTCTCCAAGCTCTTCTACTTCACCAACGACGTGCAGCCGGCCCTCAAGCACTGCTACTACCCCCGGCGCTGGTCGCTCAGGGACAGCGACACCGAGGCGTTCCGGGTCCATTCCGAAGGGATGGCGCGGGAACGCTGGCAGGTGCTCGAGGACTGGCTGGAGGCGAACGGCCCCTACCACCTCGGCGACCGTTTCAGCCTGCTGGACCTCCACCTCGCCATGTGGGCCTGCTACGGCCTGAGGGCTCCCCTCGACCTGCTCGAGGAGATGCCCGCCAGCCGCCGCCTGTTCGATCTCGTCCGCGCCCGGCCGGTGTCCGGTCCCATGCTCGACGGCCTCATCCGCACGCTTCAGGCCTGACGCGCCGGCCACCGGTGACGGATTACCCCCAGATCAAGCGAAAGGCTCTCAGGAAGTTCCCGCCCAGGACCCCGCGGATGTCTTCCCGGGACCACCCCTCGTCGACGAGGCGCCCTGTGATGCGGCAAAGCTCGGCGTGGCTGGCGCAGTCCGACAGGTAGCGGTCCTCGATGCGGTTGCCGAAGGCCTGCGCGTAGGCGCCGATCGCGGCCGGGAAGCGGTTCAGGGTGAAGTCCGTGATGTGGCGCACCGCCGCCGGATCGGCGACCGCCGGGAGGTCCGTGCCCAGACCCAGGTGCCGGGGACCGACGAGCGCCGTCACGTGCTCGAGATGGCGCATGAAGTCGTCGAGCGACGGGCGCCTCGCGGGATCGCCGTCCCAGCACATCGGGCCGTAGATGCTGACTCCCACGACGCCTCCCGTGGCGGCGATCGCCCGGATGGCGTCGTCGGACTTGTTGCGCAGCGCCGGGGTCACCGAGCGGGCGTTGGCATGGGTCGCGAGCACGGGCCGCACGGAGGCTTGCGCGGCCTCTATGGTGGTCCGCTGGCCGACGTGGGAAACATCGATCGCCATGCCGAGCTCGTTCATCAGCGCCACCGCATCCCGTCCCAGAGGCGTCAGGCCGGCGTCCTCGGACTCGAGACAGCCGTCTCCCAGGAGATTGCGGGAGTTGTAGGTAAGCTGGGCGACGCGCAGGCCGAGATCGTGAAGCAGCACCAGGCGGTCGAGCCTGTCGGCGACCGGCGCGAGGTTCTGCCAGCCCATGACGAGGCCGGTCACACCGTCGCCGTGGCAGGTCTCGATGTCGCCGGCGGTCTCCACCAGGCGCCAGTTCCCGTTCGCGCGCCTGAGAATGGCGCGCCAGCGCGCCAGGCCGTCGAGCGCCTCCTCGAAGCCGGTCTCGAAATGGCTGACGGTCATGTTGACCGCCGTCACCGAGCCGCGCCGGAGGGGCTCCGGATCGCCGTCACCGAAGAAGTTGAGGCCGTCGATGACGAGGGCGTCATCGTGAAGTCCGCTCATGGCGCCTGCGCCTTGTGGAAGTGGGGCATGACGTCACGCGCGAAGCGCTCCATCGACGCCATGACATCGCCGTGGCCGGCGCCGAACGACATGTTGAGGAGCAGGTCCATGACGTCGAGGCCGTCGTAGGCGGCCAGCTTGTCGACGACCTCGGCTGACGTGCCGATGGGCAGGGCCCTGGCGACGTCGTCCATCGACTCGACGACGTCCACGGGCACGACCGCTCCGTCCCTGACCGTGCCCGGCGTGTCCCGGACATTGCAGAACCGCCGGTGGTTCTCCCAGGCCATGGCGACCTTCTCCCGGCGGTCGGCCTCGTCGCGCGCGACGTAGAGCATGCGCAGCATGGAAAACCGCTGGCCGTCGCAGCGGCCCGCGGCGTCCCGGCGGGCATCGTGAAAGGCCCTCGCCTGCATGGCCACGGTCTCGCCGCCACCCCGCAGGGGCGTCGTCTGGATGTGGTAGCCGCGCAGCACCGAGTGATAGATCGCCTGGTAGGTGAGCGCCGCGATCCAGACCGGGATCGGCCTCTGCACGGGATGCGGCGTGATGGAGACCGGCTCGAAGTCGTACCACCGGCTCTTCCAGCCGGTTTCACGGCCGCTCAGGAGTGCCTCGAGAAGGGCCAGCGCGTCGTCGAAGCGTTCCCGGCTTTCCTCCTCGGGGACGCCGAACCTGCCGAACTCGTAGGCGAAGGCGCCGCGTCCGACGCCGAGTTCCAGCCTGCCGTCCATCAGGCAGTCCGCCTGGCAGATTTCACCGGCCAGGCGGCGCATGTCGTAGAAGGGAAGGACCAGGACGGAGGTGACGATCCTGATCCTGCGGGTCCGCGAGGCCACCTTGACCGCCGTCAGCAGGGGCTGGGGATGGGTGAGGTAGTTGACGAAATGGTGCTCGGGAATGCACAGCGTGTCGAAACCCAGCGTCTCCGCGAAGGCGCCCTCCTCGACGGCGTCGCGATAGAGGCGATGCGCCGGATAGGCGAGGTCCGGCCAGTAGCACGGCAGGTAGAAACTGAATCGCATGTCCCGGATCCTGCACCGTCCACCTTGGAAAGGTCACAGGATACTGGTAGCGTCAAGGACCGCTCGCCGGCTCATCCCCAGGAGGACGACAATGACCAGAATCATGGATCTTGAAGAATTCCGTTCTCGGCTTGCCAACCACGACATCTCGAGACGCGACATCAACAGGGTGCTGGCCTCGGCGGGCATCGCGACGATCGCCGTCCCCGTCACCGGCGGCTACGCCCAGGACGACGCGGAAACCGGAGAAGAACAGCTCGACACGGACAGCGATCTCACGGTCTTCACCTGGGCGGCCACCGAAATCCCCGAACTGCATCCCAGCTACATCGAAAAGCACAACGCAACCCCCGCATTCACGTTCTGGGGCGAGGAGGAGGAGGGATTCCAGAAGATGCGCGCGGGCTTCAAGCCCGACGTCGCCTGGCCGTGCACCTACAGCCTGCGGCGCTGGCATGACGCCGGCCTCCTCGCACCGCTGGATACCTCCCGGCTCGAGCACTGGGACGACATCTTCCCCAGCCTCAAGACGGTCGAGGGCGCCGTCCTCGAGGGCAACCAGGTGTTCGTGCCCATCGACTGGGGCAACAGTTCGGTCCTGTTCCGTCCGGACCTGGCGCCCGAGTATGCCGGCGCGGAGAACCATTCCTGGAAGATCCTGTTCGACGAGAAGTACGCCGGCCGCCTGGGCATCTACGATTCGGTGGACGGAGTCTTCGGCGTGGTGGGCGCCGTCATCGGCGCCGAGAATCCCTTCGACATGACCGACGAGGAACTGGCCGAGGCCACCGAGTGGATGCGCAAGCAGCGGGAGGTCCTGCGCTGGTACTGGACCGACATCACGGCCGTGGAGCAGGGACTCGCAACGGGTGAGCTGGTGGCGTCCTACGCGTGGAACAGCTCCGTCGTCAAGCTCAAGAAACAGGGTATCCCCATCGAGTACATGAACCCGAAGGAAGGCATCTACACATGGGTGTGCGGACTCGTGCACATCGCCACCGGCGAGGGATCCGACGACAAGACCTATGACTACCTGAATGCGGTTTCCTCACCCGAAGCCGGAAACTACACGATCATGGAAAACGGCTACGGCCATTCCAACCAGAAGGCCTTCGACACGGTGGACCAGCAAACCCTCGACAACCTGGGCATCTCCGATCCGATCGCCTTCATGGCGAAAAGCCGGTACTTCTCCGAGATTCCTCCGGCAACGCGCGAGAAGTACATCCAGCTTTACGACGAGATCAAGGCGGGCTTCTGACACCGTGATCCGGCGCCGGCCAACCGGGACCATCCGGTTCGCCGGCGCGCCATGGGGTGAGGCGCATGCCGCAGCGAGACCCGCGTGACGAACAGAGCGTGGGGAGAATCCTGGCAAGCCGCGCGCGGGCGGCGCCCGATGCCCCCTTCATCCTCGCCGACAGGCGCACGTTGACCTACGGCGAGGCGGACCTTGAATCCAACCGCCTCGCCAACGCAGCAGCATCGCTGGGTCTCGGCCGGCAAGCCGCCGTTCTGGTGATGATGCCCAATGTCGTCGAATTCATCACCGTCTGGCTCGGACTGGGCAAGCTCGGCGCCGTCCAGGTTCCGGTCAACACCGCCTACCGCGGCAGCCTTCTTGCGCATGTCATCAACGACTCGGCCGCCTCGACGATGATCGCGGCGGCGGAGTACCTCCAGCGGATCGCCGAGGTGGCGGCGGAACTGCGGCATCTCGAACGCCTGATCGTCTTCGATGCCGAGGGCGGCTCGCCGGAGGTTCCCGGCGCCCTCAGCTCTCTCGAGCGGCTCGACTTCCCGGTTCTTTTCAGCGGTAGCGACATGCCGCCCGGGGACCTCCCCCGTCACCACGATCTCAAGGCGGTGATGTATACCTCGGGTACCACAGGGCCTTCCAAGGGGGTCATGATTTCCCATCGCCAAGCCTACGGCTATGCCCACGGGAACTTCGAACTCATGGAACTCGAACCGGGCGACGTCTACTACGCACCGCTGCCGCTCTTTCACATCGCAGGGCAGTGGGCCATGTGCTACTCGTCGATGATCGCCGGCTCGGCGGCCGTCGTAACGGAACGATTCAGCGTCGAACGCTTCTGGAACGATGCCAGACGGTTCGGGGCAACGGTCACGTTCTTTCTCGGGGCCATGGCGAACTTCCTGGCGCGCCAGCCCCGGGAACCCGGCGACAGCGACGTCCCCATCGAACGCGCACTCGTCGTCCCGATGTTTCCGGATGCCGGCAGCTTTGCCAGGCGATTCGACATGAAGATCAAGACCACCTACGGGTCAACGGAAGTGTCTGCGCCACACCGCATGGACTGGAACGATCCCGACTGGAAGACCTGCGGCAGACTGGCGGACGAGTTCTACGAGGCGCGGATCGTCGATGCCAACGACGAGGAGGTGGCGGACGGCACTGTCGGCGAGTTCGTCATTCGCGGCAAGGAACCCTGGCTCCTCATGTCGGGCTACTGGCGGCACCCGGAATGGACGGAGAGGGCCTGGTCCAACCTGTGGCTGCACTCGGGCGACGCCATGATGAAGACATCAGACGGCCGCTACTACTTTGTCGACCGCATGAGTGATTCCATTCGCAGGCGCGGCGAGAACATTTCCTCCCTTGAGGTGGAGAACGAAATCAACCTCTACCCCGATGTCCTTGAGTGCGCGGTCTTTCCCGTGCCCAGCGAACATACCGAGGACGAAGTGATGGCGACGGTGATCCCGCAACCCGGGCGCACTCTCGATCCGGAGAGCCTCGTGCGTTTCCTCGAGCCGAGAATGGCCCGGTTCATGGTGCCGCGTTACATCGATGTTGCAAAGAGCCTTCCCAAGACTCCCACCGGCAAGATCAGGAAGGTGGCCCTGCGCAACACGGGTGTCACGTCCCGCACCTTCGACCGTGAAAAGGCAGGTATCACCCTTGAGCGATGACGCTGGCCGGCGCTCCACCAACGGCGCATGAAGCCCCTATGGCCCGATATCACCGGGATGGCCATCTCCCGCTACCGGGTTTCTTCCCGAATTCGGAACCGGCACCGCTTCGCCCGGGTGATCGAAGAGGACCCGGGCATTGGCGGGCGCCTCGCGCATAGCCGCGCCGGGAGTCCACCATGGCAGACTCGAAGTCTGCGATGCCGCACCTCCGGCAACCGCGGGTTGAAGGAGAGAGGACGTGGCATCCCCAGCCGGGTGGAAAACCCAACGTGGAAGAAGGTCAACGTCGGGCGCGGACAGGCCCACAGAACCCGGGCATCCGGCCAGCACGTGTCGCGGTCATCAACCGGGGCGCAGGCCAGACTCATCGTCGACGGTGACATGCGGACCCGCTCGTTGACCTTCTGCGAGCAGACAGGCGGGCGCAGATGGCGCCGGCCTGTCTGCTCGCGACGGAAGCGAACGGTTCAGAAGCCTGCCTTGATCTCGTCAAACAGCGCGATGTACTTCTCGCGTGTTGCCGGAGGAATCTCCGAGAAGTAGCGGGTGTCGGCCATGAACGCCACGGGGTCGGAGATGCCGAGATTGTCCAGTATCTCCTGATCGACCGCCTCGAAGGCCTTCATGTTCGCGTGACCGTAGCCAAACGTGGAAATCTCGTACACTCCGGCCTCTGGCGATGAAACGGCGTTGAGGTAATCGTAGACCTTTTCGTCCGAACCTTCACCGGTCGTGATATGCACCGAGCCACAGACCCACGTGTAAATTCCCTCCTTGGGATTCATGTACTCGACCGGGATACCCTGATTCCTGAGTTCCACCACGGATTCGTTCCACGCATAGGAGGCAACGAGTTCACCGGTGGCAAGACCCTGTTCAATGGACGTAACGTCCGTCCAGTACCAGCGCAGGACTTCCCGTTGCTTGCGCATCAGGTCGGTGGCCCGTTCGAGCTCCTCATCGGTCATGTCGAAGGGATTCTCGGCGCCAATCACGGCGCCAACCACGCCGAAGACCCCGTCGACCGAATCGTAGATGCCCAACCGGCCAGCGTACTTCTCGTCGAACAGGATCATCCATGAATGGTTTTCCGGACCCGAGTACTCAGGCGCCAGATCGGGACGGAAAAGCACGGAGCTGTTCCCCCAGTCGACCGGGAGGAAGACCTGTTGACCGCCCAGAACCCCGCCTTCCACATTCTTCAGACTGGGAAAGATGTCGTCCCAGTGCTCGAGTCGCGAGGTGTCAAGAGGCTTCAGCAGCCCGGCGTCGTACCAGCGCCGCAGGCTGTAGGTGCAGGGCGCGGCAATGTCGGGACGGAAGCCGGCGCGCATCTTCTGGAAGCCCTCTTCCTCTTCGCCCCAGAATGTAAATGACGGCAACATGCCGTGCGTCTCGATGTAGCCGCCCAGCAGTCCGGGATCGTCGTAGCCTGCCCACGTGAAAACGGTCAACTCGGGATCCATTTCAAGCGCGGCATCTTCAGCTTCCTGGGCCCTGGCCTGAACCATCGGCAGCGTGACGGCGGCAACACCGAGCGACGCAAGGACCTTGTGGACCCCGCGCCGGCTGATGTCACGGTTCGCCAGACGCGAACGAAACTCGGCTATCTCCATTATCTTGTCCATGAGCCTTGCCCTCCTCATGCTGGGGACGGTCCGGTGTGACCGTCTGAAGACGAACTTTAGACTGAACTTCATCGGCTCTCAAGTGACTTACCTCGTTGAGTTGGTTGTGCAATCGTCGTGATCGGGGGTGTGCAAACCGGCACAGTGTTCCCATAACGGATGCCCCATGGCCTTCAACATCGAACGCCTGCCCAACCAGGCCGGCAAGCCCGCCGTGCTGCTCAGGCAGGCCTCCAGAATCCGCAAGAAGACCATCGCCAACCTCTTCATGCTCTCCGACCATGTCGTCGAAGGCTTCGCACCGTGCTCAAGGGCGGTGTCGCCGTCGGCGACCTCGGCGATCTGGTGACCGTCGAGCGCTCGCTGGCCCACGGCCATGACATGGCCGTGCCCGGCACCTGCCGCCGCCCCGGCTTCGAGCGCCTGCTCCACCGGAATGACAGCCGGCAGCGTCGGGCCCGTGTTTTCCCCGGGCCCCGTGACCGGCGACGACATTCTCGCCTGGCTGCTCTCCCGCCAGCGGTGGATCGAACGGGTCATGGCGCGGCGCCACCTGGAGGATGCGACCCTGACCCTCTACGACGTGTCGAGTTCCTGCCTTGAGGGCCGGATGTGCCCGCTGGCCGCCTTCGCTCACAACCGTGACGGCAAGCAGCAGATCGCGTTCTGCCTGTTGTGCAGTTCAGCGGAGTGTCCCATTGCGATGAAGGTGCTTGCCGGCAACACCGCGCGGGTCCGGCGACCCGGGCCTGTCGGGTCGAGAGAGTCCGCCGGCGCTTCGGCATGGTTCGTGTCGCCCCGGTGGGCGACCGCGGCATGATCACCGCGGTCCCGCATCCGCGAGGACCTCGAGCCGGCGGGTCTGGCCTGGATCTCGGCCCTTAAGACGGCCGACCTGCGCCGGATGCGCTGGTGGCCGAGATCGCCGGCCCCGACTTCCCCGGGGAGAGGCTCATGGTGTGCCTCGACCCGCGCCTCGCCGAGGACCGCCGGCGCAGGCACGAGGACCTGCTCGGGGACCACCGAACGGGTGCTGGAGGCAATCGCCGCATCGGTCCGGGCCGGAACCCTTGTAAGGAGCGGCGAGGATCAGCCACCGGGTCGGCCGCGAGGTCGAGAAGCACTTCGACATACCGTCACAGACACCTCCTTCACCTGGCGCTGCCGTCAGGAGAGGATCGATCAGGAAGCCCGTCTCGACGGCATCTGTGTCGTGTCGGACATCGCGCCCGACGCCGCTGTCAAGGTCTGCAAGAGCCCCGCCACCGTGGAGCGTGCCGTCCGCGCCGCCAAGAGCGATCTCAGGATCCGGCCGGGCCGGGTCTACACCGAGGATCATGTCCGCGCCCATGTGTTCCTCTGCATGCCCGCCGGTACGTGGAATGGCACATGCGCCGGTGCCTCGCGCCGCTGCTCTTCGAGGACAATGACCGTGTCGCGGTCGCCGCCCGCGCGCGACGCCGGTGACGAAAGCTCCAGCGTCATCCGCCTGCCGGGCGCCGGCAAGGAACGCGCGACCATCGTCACCCGGCGGACCGGGCTGCACAGCCGCGCCTTCGAATTCCTGGAGGTCAATCCCGACCGCACTGTTCCCATGAACCCGGCAGGTTGAAACCACGCTCATCAGCCCGACAATGGCGTCAAATCAGGACGTTGGAACAAATCTGCCCACTTCATAGCCGATGACGTTCCGTTTGGCAGTGTAGGTGCCGCGAGCCCAATTTTCGCATGTCGCAGAGGCGCTTGATCCTCTGTGCCGGCGAGGCTGTCAGGCCCTGCTGCCTGTCCGGTGTGGCTCCCGTCACCCGGCGGTCCGACAAGGGGTGCGGCGGCCTTGAGCAGCGGGTCCCTGGGTGGCCGCGTTATGCCCGCGACGATGTCATCGCACCATCCATGAGCCGACCGCCGAGGTCGTCCGCGATCTTCCTGAGAAAGGCAGGTATCACCCTTGAGCGAAGACGCTGGCCGGCGCTCCACCAACGGTGCAAGATGCCTCTCCACCTTGAGGTTCGGTGATGACACTCGCTCCGGACGACATGGCCCGATATCACCGGGATGGCTATCTTCTGATACCGGGTTTCTTCTCGAGTTCGGAACTGGCACCGCTTCGCCAGGCGATCGAAGAGGACCCCGGCATCCGCGGGCGCCTCGCCACGATCCACGACGGCAGCGAGAAGACGCAGCACGACTATCTGGGCTGGGTCCGCCACGGGGACGACTGGCTGGGCACGGCGACGCGCCTGGCCCGTATCGTCGAGGGGGCGGCCGCACTCATCGGCGAACCCGTCTACCACTACCATTCGAAGATCGTGCAGAAACCCGGCCGGCGCAGCGGCCAGGTGGTCTGGCACCAGGACTTCGGCGGCTGGTACCAGGACGGCTGCCTGATGCCCGACATGCTGACCTGCGTCGTCGCCGTCACGCGCGCAACCCGCGACAGCGGCTGCCTCAGCATGCTCAGGGGATCGCACCGCATGGGCCGCGTCGACCGGATCCCCGACGAGCACGCCTACGCCAACGTCCACCCGCTGCGCGAAGAGGCCATGCTGGAACGGTTCGAATGCGTCGCCATCGAACTCGAGCCCGGCGACGGCCTCTTCTTCCATGGCAACACGGTCCATGCCTCCGGCGAGAACCGGACATCCTGGAACCGCATCCTCCTCGAGTTCTCCTACAACGGGGTGAGCAATCCGCCCGTGTTCCCGGGACAGGACCACCACGCGGTCAAGCCGATGGAGATCGCACCGGACGACGCGCTGCGCCGCGGCGCCTGGTCGGGCGTCTTCGATTCGACGCCGCTGTGCGACCTCGACGATCCGGACGACGAGGGTTACACGATCTTCGTGCGCACCGGTTTCCCGGATCTCAACTGACCGCTTTCAGACAACCCGCACATCGGCGCCGGCGACCGGTCTCGTGGCGCCGTCCGCATAGAGGTCGCTGCCGCCCGACGTCAGCTCCCGGTAGCCGCGAATGACGTCATAGGGGTCCTGGAAATCCTGAACCCAGCCGAGGAACGGCTTGTGGAGACTGAACCCGAGGAGGCGCGCCAGCCTCTCCGGCATGGCGCGCACCTCCTCCGGCGTCACGGAAAGATACCAGTTCTGCTCCTGGCGCAGCCATCCAAGGCAATAGCCCGCGAACATGCCGGCACGCCAGGCCTCCCGGGTCCGGTTGCGGCCGCCGCCGTGATAGATGCCGCCGACAAAGGCGCAGAACGACCCCTTCGTCATCACCGCGCCGGTCGTCTCCTCGTCGCGCGGCACCCTCTCGTCATCCCACCTGTGACTGCCGGGGATGAGCCGCGTCGCGCCGTTCTCCTCCGTGAAGTCGCTCAGCGCCCAGAACACCGTCGTGGTGGCGTTGCGCCGCGACGGATGGGCCAGGGGATAGAGAAGGTCGTCGCGGTGAAGCGGCTGCGGCGTCTCGCCGGGACCGATCGCCGTGATCGAGTTCGAGTTCAGCTGGTAGTTGTCGCACCACGGCAGGAGAGTGAGATCCATGATCTCCATGACGCGGTCGTGGAGAATGAAATCTCCGACAGCCTCGGACTTGCCGAACAGGGAATGGAGCCGCTTCGTGCGGTAGCCGACGAAGTCGCCGTTGCCGCACGGTTTCCTCTTCATGTAGGGCCCGAGGTCATCGAGGAGGCGATCGATCGTGCCATGATCGATGGCATCCCTGACAATGACGCAGCCGTCGCGCTCGAGGACCGCACCCACAGCGTCGGCAGACGCGTCGGGATCGACGGTTTCGATACCAGTCCGGTTCATGATCTCCTCCGGGCGGAACCTGTTTCATGCTACCACGAAACACCTCGAACGGCCATCTGAAATCCGCGTACGGTGCTCGAGGCGTTTGCCGCCCGACAGCGAAAACCCGGCTTTCGGATCATCCAGCCGGTGCGGCCGGCCGCGCACCCGCCGCCGCCAGCGGAGCCGTAGCGCCGGGACACAACGCAACCCCTTCATCGGAAACGGAAAACGAGCTCCACGGGTCCGTCTCTTGACCGCTGCCACCGCATCGAAGCTTGACGCCGCCGCATTGATGGATAGGGTTGTTGAAACCGAAGAAACCGGGGGACTGGGCCATGACAACATTCGACGATCTGAAGCGGAATTTCTCCGAGGGGCGCGTCGACCGGCGTGACTTCATCCGACGGGCGACGGCCATGGGCATGGCTGCGGCCATCCCGGCAGGCATTCTCGCGGAAGAGGCAAGGGCATTGGAGCCCAAGCGCGGCGGGCGATTCCGCTCGGCGGTGCGCGGCGGCGCCACGTCGGACAGTCTCAACGGTGCGGCGCTGCTCGATACACACAACATCATGACGTCCTGGAGCTGCCGCAACAACCTGACGGAAGTGGCTCCGGATGGCAGTATCGTCGGGGAACTCGCGGAAAGTTGGGAAGCCTCGGCGGATGCCGCCAAATGGGTCTTCAATCTGCGCAACGGCGTTGAGTTCCACAACGGCAAATCCCTCGATGCGAACGATGTGATTTTTTCCATCAATCATCATCGCGGCGAGGACTCGACATCGGGCGGATCGGGTGCCGTCGCCAGCATCGACAGCATCGAGGCGGACGGCAAGGACAAGGTCGTGTTCAACCTCTCGGGCGGCAGCGCGGACTTTCCCTTCCTGATGGCCGACTACCATCTGACCATCGTTCCTGACGGAACCGATGCGGCCGGCTGGGAGTCAGGCATCGGTACCGGCCCCTTCACGCTGACGGCCTGGCAACCGGGAATTCGCTCGGCCGGCACGCGCAATCCCAACTACTTCAAGGAAGGGCGCCCGTACTTCGACGAGTGCGAAACACTGAACGTCGGTGACACGACGGCGCGGGAGACATCGCTTCAGACCGGCGATGTCGACGCCATCGAGGAACCGGAACTCAAGACAGTCGATATGCTGACAGAAATTCCCGGTCTGGGCGTGAAGGAAGTCGGCGGAACGAAGCATTTCACGTTCCCGATGCACACCGACGTGGCGCCATTCGACAACAACGACGTGCGGCTGGCGCTGAAGTATGCCGTCGATCGAGAGGCCATCCTCGATATCATCCTGCGAGGCCATGGGTATCTTGGAAACGATCATCCGATCGGGGCAAGCCAGCGCTATTTTGCGGCCGATCTGCCCCTGCGTGAGTACGATCCCGACAAGGCCAGGCATCACCTGAAAAAGGCGGGTCTGGACAGCCTCACGATCCCGTTGCATGCCGCAGACATCTATGCCGGCGGCATGGACAGTGCGCTTGTCTACAGCGAGAGCGCCGCTGTCGCCGGGATCACGCTCGAGATCGTGCGCGAACCGATCGACGGTTACTGGTCGAATGTCTGGATGCAGAAGCCGTTCAGCGTATGCTACTGGGGCGGGCGTCCGACGTCGGACTGGATGTTCTCGACCGCCTATGCTGCCGATGCCAGCTGGAACGACACGAACTGGCAACACGACAGGTTCAACGAGTTGTTGGTTGCGGCACGCGGAGAACTCGATGATGCGAAGAGACGGCAAATGTATCGCGATATGCAACAGATTTGCCGGGACGAGGGCGGCGTTGTCGTTCCGGTCTTCGCCAACTGGCTGCTGGGAGTGAGCGACAAGGTCGGGACGCCGGAACGCATTGCCGGCAACTGGCCCATGGACGGCGACAAGGCGCCGGAACGCTGGTGGTTCGCCGAGGGTGCCGCCTGATCGTCCGCGTGCGTCCCGACACGATGCTGTCGTCCCGGTACAGAGCCCCGGGACGACAGTGTCCGTCGGAGGCTTTGCCGTGACATCGGTCATCCATGGCCGGGCGAGGAAGCTCGGTGACGATATCGATACCGACCAGATGGCGCCGTATCCTTTCGGACGGAACTGGGAAGAAGTGCGCAACCGGATTCTTCCCGATCACAGAAGATTCGTCGAGACGTTCCAGCCCGGTGACATCATTGTCGCAGGACGGAACTGGGGCTGCGGCTCCAGCAGGGAGCCGGCAACCGTCAACATGAAATCCCTGGGCGCGTCCGCCATCGTCGCTGAATCTTTCGCACGGATTTTCTTTCGCAACGGAATCGCGCTGGGCCTGCCGTGCATCCCCTGCCCGGGGATTGCGTCTGCCTGTTCCGACGGCGACGAGATCGCTATCGATCTGGAAGCCGGCGTGGTCCGGAACAGAACAAGCGGGCATACGCTCCGGTTCCCCGCCTTCCCGGACACCATACGGAAGATCCTCGCCGAAGGCGGCATCCTGGAGGTTCTGGGCAAGGCTCCTGTCGCCGATATAGCCGCGCGATCATTTGACGAGCTCGAACCGGGCCAGACCATGGCCGAGAAAATCCTGGCCAGGGCCAGCGGACGGACGAGGACCAGCCCGGGAGACCTGGTCGTCGCCAGGGCCGACCGGGCCATCCTGATCGAATTCATGGTCTCCTGTGTCGAGCGCCTGGCCGAAGCCGGGGTGCAGGACTTCTGGGACCCGGACAGGGTCTCCTCGATCAGCACGTTGCGGTTTCCGGCTCCCGATCCCGAAGCGGCCCGTACTCATAATTGGATGAGGAAGATCGCGGCCGAGAAAGGCATCTCGTGCTTCTACGGTCATGAAGGGATCGTCAACCAGGTCATGGTCGAGAAGGGCGATGTCCTGCCCGGGAACCTCGTGTTCGGGACGGATTCGCACAGCACCTCCTATGGTGTCATGGGCGCGGCCGGAACGGGTCTCGGCATCACCGAAATGAGCTACGTTCTGGCGACGGGGCAGCTCTGGATGCAGGTGCCGGAAACCATCCGCTTCTCCCTGGACGGTTCACCCGGGTCAGGCGTGATGTCGAAGGACCTCATCCTGTATCTGCTGGGCCGCCACGGCGCCGATTTTGCGCAGTACAAGGCGATCGAGTTTGCCGGAGACCTTGTTGACCGCATGAGTATCGCGAGCCGGTTCACCATGGCCAACATGGGCGTGGAGATGGGGGCCAAGTTCGCGATGTTCGAGGCCGACGAGAAGGTTCTGGATTACCTTCACCAGCGGACCGACACCCCCCTGGCCTGCTTCGGTCCAGATGAGGATGCCAGCTACGCCTTCGAGGCCAAGATCGATGTTTCGGCAATCTCCCCGCAAGTGGCCAGGCCCCACAGTCCCGCGAACGTGAGCCCGGTGGAAGACCTTGAGGGAATGGCGCTTGACCAGGTGTTTCTTGGTTCCTGCACCAATGCCCGGCTGGAAGACATCGCGATCGCCGCAAGAATCCTGAAAGGCCGTACCGTCGCTTCCACCACACGCCTGCTGGTGACACCGGCGTCGAGCCGCACGTTGCTGGACGCGACACGGGCAGGCTATGTCGAAACCCTGCTGGAGGCGGGCGCCCATATCACCCCGTCGGGTTGCGGGGCCTGCCCCGGAGGGAGCAGCGGGGTCCTTGGCGCCGGCGAAACGTGCCTTTCGACTTCCAACCGCAACTTCAGGGGCCGCATGGGCAGCCCCGACGCTTTCATCTATCTCGCATCGCCCGCGACGGCGGCGGCGTCGGCGATAACCGGGAAGATCACGGATCCACGTGAATTCTGGCGAGAATCCAGCCCGTCCTGATGTCGCACCGGGCACGACGAACACGAAGGACACCGCACCTGAAGTGCGCCGGATGACGGATCGCCAATCAGGGTCCTGAAGTCCGGATCCAGGCACGCCCGCGCGCCGACGAAGGCCCGGGAATCGGAATCGTCGCTAGAACTCGAACACACCCTTTCCCGTCGACTGCCTGTCGAACAACCGGTAGGCGTTCTCCGCCTCGTCAAGGGAGAACCTGTGGGTGAAGATGCGGTCGAGATCGATGCCGCGCTCGGCGATGTAGCGGGCGCATTCTCCCTGATCGACGCTTGAGAACGTCCATGATCCCATGATGGTCAACTGTCGGCGCATGATGTCCTTCGAGACGTCAAGGGTAATCGACCCGCCTTCGCCGACGAGGCACGTGGTGCCCCAGGTTCGGGTCGAACGGACCGCCTGCACCCGTGCCTTCGGCGATCCGCTGCAGTCGATCGCGAGGCTGGCTCCCTCACCGCGGGTCAAGTCCCCGACCGCCTCGACCGGATCGATCGCGCCCGGATCGATCGTTTCGGCGGCGCCGAACATCCGGGCCATCTCCCGCCTTTCGCGGGAGAGTTCCACAGCGATGACGCGCGCGCCCATCTCTGCCGCAAGCAGGACAACGCTGAGACCGACGGGTCCTTGGCCGAACACAGCGATCGTGTCCCTGCCGGTCAGGTTCATGCGCTTGAGCGCTCTGAAGGCCGTACCGGTCCCGCAGGAGATTGCTGCACCTTCCGAGAACGAGAGCGCTTCGGGCAGGACAACCAGGGTGTCCGCGGGCACGCGCATGTAGGGGGCATGGGCGCCATGCGCCGTGGCGCCATAGACCACGAAGCCCTCGGAACAGAGCTGCTGCCATCCGGACCGGCAGGAGGAACACAGACCGCATCCGCTGTAGTGATGGCACATGACGCGTTCGCCCAGCGCCATGCGATCGTCAGGAACATCCGTCCCCCGGGCAACGATCACGCCGCAGGGCTCATGTCCGGCAATGACCGGGCCGTCCGCAAGGTCGAGGCCCAGGGACCTGGCGCCTTCGGCGGCGCGATAGAGATGCAGGTCACTTCCGCACATGCCCGAGGCCCTGATCTCCAGCACGACATCGCCGGGGCCGGGCTCCGGGTCCGGGAAGTGCATCAGTTCAAGGACGCGGTTTCCGTGGAACACGACGCCTTTCAATGTCTCGACCTTTCGACTGGCTGGGCCCGCTGCACAACCCGGCAAGCAGAGACAATCAGTCCCTGCACTCCGTGGCAACGCGAGGTTCGCCGGCGGAGCTATCCGATGACAAACGGGTTGTCCATGCTTGCGGCCATGGAGATCCATACGCTCTTGGTCTGCAGGTACTCCCGGATCGCCTCTTGCCCGAGCTCCCTGCCCAAACCGCTTTTCTTGTATCCCCCGAACGGCGTGGTGTAGCTCACGGCCCTGTACATGTTGACCCAGACGGTTCCGGCCTGCAGCCGGTTCGCCATGACGATGGCCCGTCGCATGTTCTCCGTCCACACACCCGCTGCCAGGCCGAATGCGACGTCATTGCCGATCGCCACCGCTTCATCGTCATCCCTGAACGGAATGACCGACAACACAGGGCCGAACACCTCCTCCTGGGCAATGCGCATGTCATTTCGCACGCCTGTGAAGATCGTCGGCTCGACGAACCAGCCGTCGCCGCATTCCGGCCGGGTCGCCTTCCCGCCACCGAGCACGGTTTCCACGCCCTCGTTCCTGGCTATATCGATGTAGGCAAGCACCTTTTCGTATTGGGGCATGTTGGTGACGGGTCCCACATTGGTGTCCGCGTTCATCGGATTTCCCAGTTTCGCACGGCCTGCGAAGGCGACGAGGCGGTCCACAAACGCGTCGTGAATGCTCTCCTGGACGAGAAGCCTGGATCCCGCCACGCAGGTCTGGCCGCTTGCCGCGAAGATTCCCGCGATGGCGCCCTTGACAGCATTGTCGAGGTTGGCGTCCGCAAAGACGATGTTCGGCGACTTGCCGCCGAGTTCCAGACTCACGCGCTTGATGTCCCGGGCGGCATCCGAATAGATTCCCGCCCCCGTCTTCTCGGATCCGGTGAAGGAAACCTTGCGCACATACGGATGATCGATCAGGGGCTGCCCGGCCTCCGGCCCCAAACCCGTTACAACGTTGACCACGCCTTTGGGAAAACCCGCGCGTTCAACGAGCTTGATGAACTCGAGAGTTGAGGCGGAGGTGTATTCGGACGGCTTCACGACCACGGTGTTGCCCGCGGCAAGAGCGGGCGCGAGCTTCCAGGCGGTGAGCAGCAGCGGTGAGTTCCAGGGCACGATGGCCGCACAAACACCCAATGGCTCGTGGCGCGTGTAGGTGAAGGCTGCCTTGTCGGTCGGGATGACCGATCCTTCGATCTTGTCGGCCAGTCCGGCGAAGTAGTGGTAGAAGCTCGGGGCGTACCGCAGTTGCCCCGCCATTTCGCTGAACAGCTTGCCATTGTCCCTTACCTCGAGGCGGGCGAGATCGTCGGCGTTCTCGGCAACGAGTTCCGCGAGATTGCGCAGCAAGGCGCCGCGCTCGCTGGCGTTGAGGCCGGGCCACGCGCCGGTGGTGAAGGCGCGATGCGCCGCTCGGGCTGCACGATCGGCATCGTCAGCCGTGCCGCGCGGAACAAGACACCAGGGCTTGCCGGTGAAGGGGTCGTAGCTTTTGAAATACGTACCGGAAGCATGCTCGACGAATGCGCCGTCGATGTACATTTGCAGCTTTGGCAGATCCTTGGTCAAGGCGGGCATCCCGTTTGTTGCTGGACGGTGGGGCTAGTACCAGGCGTCATCCATCGACGCCTTTCTTCTGGTGCAATACGCCGTCAGCTCTTCGTCGACGGTGGAGTTGAGCGGCGGCTTCTCGTAGGTCTCCAGGATTCGTGTCCACAGGGTATGGGCCCGCTCGCGCGTGTCCTTGCCGCCTCGATCCGTCCACGTTTCGAAACTGTCGGAATCCGGCAGTTCCATCCGAATGTTGGCCGTCGCGGCATTGCGCAGCGTATGGCCACAGCCAAGGAAGCTGGACTCGTCGCCGAGCTCCCGGAAGGCATCGCCGGCAAGGGTGTTGTCGTCAACGTGCATGCCCTGCAGCAGCCTCGCGATGCATGTACACTTCTCGGCGTCGGCAATGAACTTCTCGAAGCCTATCGTCAGGCCGCCTTCCAGCCAGCCCGCAGACTGGTGAATGAAATGTGCCCCCGCCATGACCGGCGCGGTCATCGACGCGACGGATTCCGCCATGGCCTGTGCGTCGAGCAGTTTCGAGCCCGTCAGATGTCCGCCGCAGCGGACCGGCAACCCCAGACGGCGCCCGAGCTGGACGATCGTGAAGTTCGCGAGGCTGGATTCCGGCGTGCCGTAGGTCGGTGCGCCACTCTTCAGGTCCATGGTGGTCACGAAGACGCTGTAGAGCGCGGGCGAGCCTCTTCGCACGAGCTGGGAAAAGGCGATTCCGGCCATGGCTTCCGCATGGGCCTGCGCCAGGGTGCCCGCCATCGTGGTTGGCGACATGGCACCGGCAATGATGAAGGGCGTGATCATGTTGGCCTGGTTGGCCTTGGCGTAGGTCCTGATTGCGCCGGTGGTTTCCGCGTTGAAAGTCAGCGGCGACTGCACGGCTGTGCCGGCCAGGACTACGGCATGGTCGTCCAGAAAGCCGTCGCCGAAGACAATGCGCGCCAGTTCGAGCGTGTCTTCGCCGCGCTCCGGAGTGCTGACGGCCCCCATGATCGGCTTGTCCGAGTACCGCAACTGGGAACAGACGATGTCGAGGTGCCGCTTGTTGAGCGGCAGGTCGGCGGGTTCGCAGATCAGCGCCGGGTTATGGTGAAGTGCCGGTGCGTGCTGCAACAGTTTGGTCAGGTCCTGATGGTCCCTGATCGTGCCGTACCGGCGGCCCTGCCCGATGTCCGTGACGAAGGGTGCACCGTCGGCCGGGGCAATCACGACATTGTCGCCTCCGAAGACAACGTTGCGCGACGGGTTGCGCGCGTGCATCGTGAAGGTTGAAGGTGCTGATGCACAAAGCGACCGCGCCAGACCACGGTCGAACCGCACGCGGTCTCCATCAACACTGGCACCCGCTTCCCTGAACAACCGGCACGCGTCCGGATCCCCCTCGATGCGGATGCCAATCTCCGCCAGGAGCCAATCCGTCTGTGTCTCGATCTCTTCCAGGACTTCCCCCGACAACAACTCGAATCTCGGAATGCGACGGACGATGTAGGGCGAGACACACGCCTGCGGTGTTTCGCGAAGCCGTCTCGCCCGCCGCTTCTGCGTCGCGGAACGTCTTGCGTGCCAGTTGCGGAGCGACGCTCGTCCCGGTCTGCGTGCATCACGAAACCGTCGCACCGCGATCGGTCCAGCCATGGGTGAACGAGCGCGTTGTCCTTTCCGGGTCCTGTTGTTTCCCGGGGATCGAGTCATGCGCAGGCCTTGGATGATTGGCCCAATGGCCCGACGGGTCCGCGCCCCGGCAAATGACAGAATCCTTGTTCCAGCCGTTGGCCGCACGGACATCGCATGACAGGTAACGCATCGCCAGACCGCAACGGCGACGGTCCGACCGGTTGGGTTCCGATCCGTGGAGGATCCAGTCGCTGTGCAGGGAAATCTGACCGGCCTTGAGCTCCAGGGGAATCGGAGCATCGCCATAGTGCTCGGGGTTATCGACGGTCTGGCTGAGAACATTGCGTTCTTCCGGCGCGCTGCGGCGAAAGGGGATGCCGGAGCGCCGGTGCGAGCGGGGAATGACCTGCATCGCGCCGTTCGCCAGAGAGGAATCGTCAATGGCGAGCCAAACCGAGATCACCCTGCTCGGTGTCAACGGCCAGTACGAGGCGTCCTGATGCCAGCTCACGCGCCGGCCTTCGCCGGGGAGCTTGATGAAGAAATGGCAATTCCGGAGAATGACCGTGTCGCCCAGGAAATCCTCCACGACATTCACAATGCTTGGATGGGTGACGAGATCGTAGACGCCTCGGCAATAGAGGTGCCAGTTGGTCAGTTCGCCCGCCGTCCAGCCAGCGGCAAGCGCCCTGCCCAGCAGCCGGTCGACGTACTCTCGTATGTCTGCCGCCTCGCGATCGCTGAAGACATCGACCGGCGCCAGGAAACCTTGGTCGTTGTAGCGCGAAATCTGCTCCTTGCTCAGTGTTGCGGGCGAGTCCACGCCGAGCGGGCAAAACCTGAGCTCTCGTTCAAGGTCTGGAAACGCGTCCGTATGCCCCGCCATCATGTCTTCCCCGTCAGGATGACCGGTCCCATCGACTGATCCAGTATCCATGTTAGTGCATTGACTCCTTACCGGCCAATCCGGTTGAGTGGCGGTGCGGACCTCACATACCGCATCCGCGGCTTCGGCTCCATGTCATCCCTTGCCGCTCTTCCCGCTGCCGGGGAGGCCCATGCCCGGTAGCGCTTGAGAGTGTTCCTCATCCGCTGCGTTTCGGTCCCCGTGAGCGCCGCCACCCTGGCGCATCGCGATACCGCCGGGTGAGAGTGTCCATGCCGTCGCTTGCCGACTCAAGGAGATACACGACACTGGAATCGATCGTTCCCTTGAGCGACAATCCAGCCATCAAACGGCCGTCGTGGCAGCCTCAGCGTTCTGCTGCGAGACACCCTCAAGCGTGGGGCCGGTAACGGTCAGCCGCGGAACATGGTTTCCGGAACCGGTTCAGGAGACGGCAGCAAGAGGATGAAAACAGTGAACCATGGCCCTCGACAACCCGCGAAGCACGGCACGTTTCAGTGGGACGATCCGTTCCTGCTGGACGACCAGCTGACCGAGGACGAGCGGATGATCCGCGAGTCCGCCCGGCAGTTCTGCGAGGACTACCTGGCGGCGCGCGTCCAGCGGGATTTCCGCGACGAGACCGGCGACCGGGAGATCGTCGCCGAGATGGGCAGGATCGGCCTGCTCGGGGCGACGATCGACGGCTACGGCTGCGCCGGCATCAGCCAGGTCGCCTACGGCCTCATCGCCTTCGAGATCGAGAGGATCGACAGCGCCTACCGTTCGACGGCGTCGGTGCAGTCCAGCCTCGTGATGCATCCCATCCACGCCTATGGGACCGAGGAGCAGCGCAGGAAGTTCCTGCCGCCGCTGGCCCGTGGCGAGATGGTCGGCGCCTTCGGCCTGACCGAACCGGATCACGGTTCGGACCCGGGAAGCATGGCCACCCGGGCGACCAGGGTCGACGGCGGTTACCGCATCAGCGGCGCCAAGATGTGGATCTCGAACTCGCCCATCGCCGATGTCATGGTGATCTGGGCGAAGGACGACGACGGCCGGATCAGGGGATTCCTGCTCGAACGCGGCATGGCGGGACTGTCGACGCCGAAGATCGAGGGCAAGTTCAGCCTGCGCGCCAGCCCGACCGGCGAGATCGTCATGGACGACGTCTTTTGCCCCGAAGAGAACGCTTTCCCCGACATCCGCGGCCTCAAGGGGCCGTTCGGATGCCTCAACAACGCCCGCTACGGCATCGCCTGGGGCGCCCTGGGAGCCGCCACCTTCTGCTGGCAGGCGGCACGCGCCTACACCCTCGAGCGGACCCAGTTCGGCCGGCCGCTCGCGGCCAACCAGCTGATCCAGAAGAAGCTCGCCGACATGCAGACGGAGATCGCCGTCGGGCTGCAGGCGTGCCTGAGGGTCGGCCGCCTCAAGGATGAAGGCAGGGCCACGCCCGAGATGATTTCCATCATCAAGCGCAATTCCTGCGGCAAGGCTCTCGATATCGCCCGCAACGCCCGGGACATGCACGGCGGCAACGGCGTGAGCGATGCCTACGGCGTGATACGCCACGTGCTCAATCTCGAGGCGGTCAACACCTACGAGGGTACGCACGACATCCACGCGCTGATCCTGGGACGGGCCCAGACCGGCATCCAGGCCTTCACGGCAGGCTGAACGGATTTCTCCTTGACAGGCGTCCGCACGAGAACCACTGTCGCGAGCTACCGGTCCGCCATCCAGGTTCCCTGGAGGAGACGGACCCGCGGGATTTGATGGGCAGCTTGCACCCGCGTGACCAACCGCTAAAGCGCCACGGAAGGATCTCCGTGGGCCCTGATTGAGGAGGACCGGAGATCGCATTGGAATTCATCCTCGCATACGGAACGTTCGCGTGCCCTGAGCGCGTATCGGCAACGGTTCCCGAAGAGACTATCCTGGCAGCGGCAACCCATTCTGGCGGCGGAGCGGCCCTGCCGGGGTAGGGGCAAGGGGGAAGGAGCCTTCGGGTTCCCTCCCCCTGAGCCCAGCCACGTCGCCGCACGGATCGGAGCGCCTTGCAGGCGGCCGGCATGGACCCTATCTGGGACGCAAGGGCAAGCGAGGATCGAGACATGACCAGCGGTCCCGGACATGTGTCCGCAGGATTTCCCGCGACCCGGATGCGGCGCCTCAGGCGGTTCCCCTGGCTGCGCTCGCTGGTGGCCGAAAGCGCCCTTGCCGCTTCGGACCTCGTCTGGCCGGTGTTCGTGCGGGAAGGACAGGGCCTGCGCGACGCCGTGGATTCGATGCCGGGGGTGGACCGCCTGAGCATCGACCTGCTCGTCGAGGCGGCCCTCGAGGCCCGCGACCTCGGCATTCCGGCGATCGCCGTCTTCCCCCACGTTCCGGACCGGATCAAGAGCCCGGACGGCCGGGAAGCGACGAATCCCGACAACCTGGTATGCCGCGCGGTCGCGGCCCTCAAGGCCCGCGTCGACGGCCTCGGCGTTCTCGTCGACGTCGCTCTCGACCCCTACACGACCCACGGCCACGACGGGGTGATGTCGGGCGACGAAATCCTGAATGACGAAACCGTCGACATCCTCACCCGCCAGGCGCTGGTCCAGGCCGCCGCCGGGTGCGACATCATCGCTCCCAGCGACATGATGGACGGCCGTGTCGGGGCGATCCGGCGGGCTCTCGACGGCAACGGCTTCACCGGCGTGCCGATCATGGCCTACGCGGCCAAGTATGCCTCGGGGTTCTACGGTCCGTTCCGCGACGCCGTGGGATCGGCCTCCAGTCTGGGTCAGGGCGACAAGCGGACCTACCAGATGGACCCCGCCAACGCGGACGAGGCGCTGCGCGAGGTCGCGCTCGACCTCGGCGAAGGCGCCGACATGGTCATGGTCAAGCCGGGCATGCCGTATCTCGACATCGTGCGCCGGGTCAAGCAGACGTTCGGCGTTCCGACCTTCGCCTATCAGGTGTCGGGAGAGTACGCGATGATCGAGGGCGCCTGCCGCAACGGCTGGCTCGATCCCGACAAGGTCTGGCCGGAAGCCCTGACCTGCTTCAAGCGCGCCGGATGCGACGGCATCCTGACGTACCGCGCCCTGGAGACCGCCCGCCGCCTCCGGCCCTGATGGACGGGCGGGGCGTGTTTGTGGGATTGTCCCGGCTTCCGGAGAGGGGTGGCAAGCGATGGCCGACGGGCCGCTGGCCGGCATCACGATCATCGACCTGACACGGGTCCTCGCGGGCCCCTACTGCACGATGCTGCTTCAGGACCTTGGCGCCAGGGTCATCAAGGTCGAGCAGCCCGGCGGCGGGGACGAGGCCCGGGGAACAGGCCCCTTCATGGGATCGGTTTCGGGCTACTTCGCGTCGGTCAACCGGGGCAAGGAGAGCATCGTCCTCGATCTCAAGGATGCGAACGACCGCGAGGTGTTCCGCGCGCTCGTCGAGACGGCCGACGTCCTCGTCGAGAACTTCCGGCCCGGCGTCATGGACAGACTCGGCTTCGGCTGGAAGGACCTTCACGACAGGAACCCGTCGCTCATCTATGCCGCCGTCTCGGGATTCGGCCAGGACGGTCCCTACCGGAACCGGCCGGCCTACGACATGGTGGTCCAGGCCATGGGGGGAATCATGAGCCTGACGGGGCACCCGGACGGCAAGCCGACGCGCGTCGGCACTTCCGTGGGCGACATCACGGCCGCCCTCTTCACGGCCGTCGGCATCTGCTCGGCGCTCTACCACCGCTCGAGGGGCGGCGGCGGCCAGATGATCGACGTCGCGATGCTCGATTGCCAGGTCGCGATCCTCGAGAACGCGGTCGCCCGCCATGGCGCCACCGGCGAAATCCCCGGACCCCTCGGGGCCCGCCATCCCTCGATCGTCCCGTTCGCCGCCTTCTCCACCAGGGACGGCCACATCGTCATCGCCGCCGGCAACGATGCGCTGTTTCGCCGCCTCACGGCCGTGCTCGGCCTCGACGGGCTGGCGGACGACCCGCGTTTCTCGACCAATGCCAGACGGGCGGACAACGCCGACGACCTCCAGGAGAGGATGGAGGCCGTCCTCGGCACGCAGGACACCGGACACTGGCTCGCCCTGCTCCAGGAGGCGCGCGTGCCCTGCGGCGCCATCAACAATGTCGCCGAGGTCATGGCCGATCCCCAGGTCCTCGCCCGCAACATGATCGTCTCTGCCGACGACCCGGATGCCGGGCGCATCAGGATGTCCGGCAACCCCGTCAAGTTCCCGGCCTTCCCGGATCCGGCGACCCGTGGCGCCGTGCCGAGGCTCGACGAACACCGGGACGCCATCCTGTCGGATCTCCGGCGAGACCGTTCCCCGGCATGAGGATCGTCCGCGGAGCAGCGAAGCTCGTCCTTGTCCTGATGGTCCTCCTCGCGGTTGCGGCAACCGCTCTCGTCTTCTGGCTGCGGACCTCCCTTCCCCGGATCGACGGCGTCGTGGAGGTTGCCGGCATCGAGGCCGATGTCGAGATCCTGCGCGATGAATGGGGGATTCCCCATATCCACGCGCACTCGCCCGAAGACGCCTACTTCGCCCTGGGCTTCGTGCACGCCCAGGACCGGTTCTTCCAGATGGACATGCAGCGCCGCGGCGCCGCCGGCCGGATGTCCGAAATCCTGGGGTCCCTTGCCGTCGAGCGCGACCGCTTTCTCAGGCTGCTCGACCTGCACCGGGCATCGCGGTCGAGCTTCGCCATCATGACGGAGGGTTCGCAGGCGACGCTGGAGGCCTATGCGGCGGGCGTCAATGCGTGGCTGGCGACCCGGGAGGGTCCGGCCGCGCCCGAGCTCGCCGTGCTCCTTGCCGGAGAACCCGAACCCTGGCATCCGGCCGATTCGGTGTCCTGGCTCAAGGTCATGGCCCTGATGCTCGCCGGAAACTGGCGGGAGGAAGCGCTTCACGCCGCCATCGCCGAGCGCCTGGGACCCGCGAAGGCGGCGAGTTTCTTTCCCCCCTCACCTCCCGGGACCCCGTCCGTCGTCGGCACCGTGGACGGCATCGACCTCGCCTCGGCGGCAACGCTCCTCGCCCGCCTGCTGCCCGAAAGCGGCAACGGTTCCAACAACTGGGCCGTGAGCGGCCGGCACACCGCCTCGGGCGCGCCTCTTGTCGCCAACGACCCCCATCTTGGCTTCTCCATTCCGTCGGTCTGGTACCTGGCCCATCTCGAAGCGCCCGGACTGTCGCTGGCGGGCGCCACGCTGCCGGGCATGCCGCTCGTCGTCGTGGGCACCAACGGCCGGATTGCCTGGAGCCTGAGCAACACGGGTCCGGACACCCAGGATCTCTTCATCGAGCGCCGGGATCCCTACGACCGATCGCGCTACCTCGCGCCTGGAGGCTCGGAACCGTTCGCCGTGCGCGAGGAGACCATCGCCGTCAGGTTTGCCGCGGACGAAGAGATCACCATGCTCGAAACCCGTCACGGACCGGTGCTCACGGGACTGGTCCGCCGGCTTCCGGGAACGACGGAGGACGACACGCTCATGGCCCTTGCATGGACTGTGCTCCACGACGACGACCGCAGCATGGAGGCCGCACTCGAGCTGCACACGGCCGACGACTGGCAGGACTTCGCCAGGATGGCCGGACTCTATGCCGGTCCGATGCAGAACATCATCTTCGCCGAGACGAACGGAACCACGGGTCTGATCGCACCGGGTTTCGTGCCCGTGCGGCGGTCGGGCGACGGCCGCCTGCCGGTCGAAGGCAGCGACGGACGCTTCGACTGGACCGGACGCATACCCTTCCACGAGTTGCCGAGAGCCGTCGATCCGCCCTCGGGAATCCTCGTTGCCGCCAACAACCGCCTCGTCGGCGAGACCTATCCGCACTTCCTCGGTGACCGCTGGGCCCCGGGCTACCGCGCCTCAAGGATTCGCGCACTCCTCGAAGCGCAGCCGCGCCACGACGTCGCGAGCTTCGCCCGACTCCAGCTCGACGACCGCTCCGGCCTGGCGGAAGCCTTCCTCCCGTACGCCCTCGCCGGCACGCCTAGCACCGAGGCGGGGCGCCGCCTCCGGACACTCCTCGAATCCTGGGACCTCTCCACGGATGCCCGAACGGCGGCGCCGACGGTCTTTCACGCCTGGTACCGGGAATTCACCCGTTCCATCTACGAGGACGACCTCGGCGACCTCTTCCGGTCGGCCTGGCGCTACCGGCCGGAGTTCGTCCTCGGCCTGCTGCACGACGACCCTCATGGATGGTGCGATGACGCCGGGACCGGCGAGAGCCGGAGTTGCGGCGACCTCGCGGCCCCGGCATTCGACCGGGCAGCCGTCTTTCTCGAGGAACGGTTCGGCGGGGACCGGGAGGACTGGACCTGGGGAAAGGTGCATGCCCTCGACCTCGACCATCCCCTCTTCGGCCTGGTGCCGGTCCTCGACGACCTGACGGGCTTCCGTCTTCCCCTGGGCGGGGACCGCCACAGCGTCGCCGCCACGGCCTATGCCTTCGGCTCCCGGAGCGGCGACTTCACATCCGTCCACGGTCCGGCGCTGCGTGCGGTGATCGACCTTGCCGAGCCGGTGACCGGGCACTTCATCATCATGCCCGGGCAATCGGGAAATCCCTATTCTCCGTACTACGGCAACATGATGGAGCGCTGGAATGCCAACGAGCCGGTGGCTATCGTCCCGGGCCGGCCGTTCACCGGCGCCGGCAACCGCCTCGTCCTCAAGAGCGGCAACGAAGGATCCTGAACCGTGCAGACTTTCCGCCTCGAGAGAGGCCGTGCTCCCCTGCTCTTCAGCTTTCCCCATGTCGGCACATGGCTTCCCGCCGCTGTCGCCGACACCATGACGCCGCTGGCCCGGCATCTCCTCGACACCGACTGGAACGTCGACCGGCTCTATCGCTTCGCCGGGCGTCTCGATGCCACCGTCCTGACCGCGACCCATTCGCGCTACGTCATCGATCTCAACCGGGCGCCCGACGACCGGGCCCTCTACCCCGGCGCCGATTCCACGGAACTCGTCCCGCTGACGACGTTCGATCACGAGGCCATCCACCTTCCCGGCCAGCAGCCGGATGCTGCCGAGATCGGGCGGCGCAGGACGAGCTACTGGGAACCCTGGCATGGGGCCCTTGCCGGAGAGATCGAGAGGCTTCTGGGCCTGCACCGGCGAATCCTGCTCTGGGACGGCCATTCGATTCGCTCCCGTGTTCCGCGGTTCTTCGACGGCCGCCTTGCCGATTTCAACTTCGGCACCGCGGACGGCAGGAGCGCCCACCCCGATCTGCTGGCCCGCGCCGTCGCCGCCGTCGGCGGTCACGGGTCGCCGGGCGTCGCCGTCAACGGCCGCTTCAAGGGTGGCTACATCACGCGCCGCTACGGCGATCCGGACACCGGGGTGCACGCCATCCAGCTGGAACTCTCCCAGGCGGCCTACATGGAGGAAGCCCCGCCCTTCCGCTGGCTCGACACGCCGGCCGACAGGACCTCGCAGGCGATCGGCGACGCCGTGGAAGCCGCTCTCGAGTGGATCGCAGGCTGACCGTTCAGGACCACTCCGCGTCCGAGACGTCGGGGCTCAGCGTCCGGTAGCCGCCCTGGTAGTAGAGGAGCGGTGGCGCCGGATCGCCAAGCATCATGTTGAACGCCTCGCCGACGAAGATGACGTGGTCGCCGCCGTCATAGTGGAACCGGGTGTAGCACTCGAAGCGGGCGAGCGAGCCGGGAAACATGGGGCACTGCGTCACGCCGGTCTCGTAGTCGACGTCCTTCCACTTGTCGACCGAGGCCCGGGCGAACCTGTCGGAGAGGTTGCGCTGCCGCACGGAAAGCACGTTGACGGCGAAGAAGTCCGAGCTCTCGAACTTGTTGAGACTGTGCGCCTCGCGGGACAGGCTGAAAAGCACCATCGGCGGATCGAGGGACACCGCGTTGAACGAATTCGCCGTGATGCCGAGCAGTTCGCCGCTGCGTGTGCATGACGTGATGATCGTCACACCGGTTGCAAACATGCCGAGTGCATCGCGCAACTGGCGTTTGGAGAAGGTGCGCTTGCGGCTCATGCGATCGTCCGGAACCGGATCCTTGTAGCAATCCGCGCCGGTCCCGGCAAGGGAGGGCCGTCTACGGGAGCGGGGACGGCGGCCGCTCCCGCACCAGGTACATGGCGCCGGCGAGCAGGAACACGGCGCCCCAGATCCACGGCGTGAAACTCTCCTGCCAGAGGAGGATTCCCCACATGACGCCGGCCGCCATGTTGAGATAGCCCGCGAACGTGGCGAAGACCGGGCCGGCGGCCGAGATCAGGTAGAGAAACATCACGTAGCAGGAGACATTGATCAGGACGATGGCGCCGACAGCCCAGGCCGCGGAATCCATCCGCGTCACGCTCGTCTCCAGCGTGCCGGCCAGCAGGACCACCGGAAAGAGGACCACCGCACTCGACAGCAGCATGCCGGCCACCAGCATCACGGCATCGCCGTCGGACGGTCTCTTCAGCGTGATGATAAGGCTTTCGGCTCCGTAGCAGACCGGGATCAGGAGTGCGGCCAGCAGCCATATGGTCAGGGCGCCGGAACCGAACTCGAGATCGGGAACGACGATGAGGATGATCGCCAGGAATCCCAGCGCGACACCCGCCATGCGCCATCGGTCGGCGGATTCGACGCCGAAGACGAGGGCGCCGAGGTAGGTCAGCACCGGTGCGAGCGCGATCATGATGGCGATCATGCCGGCGCCGACCTCGGCGGAGGCCGCGAAGACGATGGCTGTCGGAATCGTCGTGCCGGTGAAACCGCACACCGTGTAGAACCAGATGTGGTGCCACGACAGGCGAAAGGCCTTGCCTCGAATCAGGGTGAGAAGAACGAGCAGCAGGCCGCCGGCAAGGGACTGCTGAAAGGTCGCGGCGAGGACATCGGCGCCCTCGACCATCGCAAGCTTGGCCAGGCTCGGCACGAGACCCCACGCGGTCCCGATGTAGAACAAGCAGGCCGTCAGCCACAACCGTCCACCCATGATGTTCCCGCCTTCCCGAAGAGGGATACGCGCACTCCCGGAGCCGGGAAGAGAGCGGCCCGGCGATCCTATCCCGGTTCAGCCGTCCGGGACAGGCCGCGGGCCCCAGCCGCCGCCGTCGGCGGTGCGGATGAGGACGGTGTCGCCCGCATCGACTTCGAGGCCGCTTGCCATGCCGTGGACTTCCCGCGTGCCGTCCCGGCGGATCAGGGTCATGGCGTTGGTGCCGCCCTCGCCGCCCCCGCCGAGGCCCCACACGGGGACCCGGTGGCGGCTGATGCCGGTGGCGACGACGGCCCTGCTCCGGAGGCGGTAGCACACCTCGAGACCCCTGCCCCCGGACCGCAGCCCGCGTCCGGCCGGATCCTCGTTGAGCCGCTTCCAGCCGACCTCGATGCCGTAGCGGGCCTCGCAGACCTCGACCGGACAGTTGTAGGTGTCGCCGTGGCTCGCGGAAAACATGCAATCCAGGCCGTCATGACGGGCGCTGGCGCCCCATCCCCCCATCTGCGGTTCGACCATGGTGAAGCGGCGCCCCGTATCGGGGTGGTCGCCGGCGATCACCGTGCCGCAGATCGAACCGAAGTGCCCCGCAGGCAGACGCCCCGGCATAGCATCCGCCAGGCAGCGCCAGAGGAGGTCGAAGAGACGGATGCGCGTCTCGAAGTAGTAGCCGTGGGGCGCCGTGCCCGTCGCATGAAACACGGACCCGGGCTCGGTGATCACCTCGAGAGGACGGAACGAACCGTCGCTGGCGGCGCGGCCGGGATCGGCCAGTGCCTTGAGGACCATCTGCGCGGCGATCACCGATCCGTCGCGGCTGGTGTTGAAGGGCGCCGCCATCTGGCCGGGATTCCCGGTGAGATCGACCGCGAATCGCCCTGCGCCGATGGTGATTGCCGCCTGCCACAAGCTCCCGTCGTCCTGCCGTTCCCCGATGGCATGGCGCCCCGGCGGCAGGTCGGCCAGTCCGGAACGGACGCGGGCCTCGTCGGCGTCGAAGAGCGCGTCGAGAGCCTGGTCCACGGCGCGGCGGCCGTATCGTGCGGCGACCTCCCGAATGCGCTGCGAGGCGCGGCGCGCGGCCGCAATCTGGGCCCAGAGATCGCCGGCGGTGACCTCGGGCATGCGCGTATTGGCCTCGATGATGGAGAACACCGCCTCAACGGGCTCCGCACCCCCGAACAGGCGCACGGCGGGAAGGCGCAGACCCTCCTGATGGATCTCCCTCGCCCCGGTCGACATCGAACCCGGCGTCATGCCGCCGACGTCGCTCCAGTGGGCGATCGATGCCGCCCAGGCGAGAAGGACGCCGTCGTGAAAGACCGGAGAGGCGACGACGACATCGTTGAGATGGGTCACTCCGCCGAACGCCGGATCGTTGGTGATGAACATGTCGCCTTCGGCAATCGAGTCCCGGCCGTTGACCTCGATGATCCGGGCGACGGCCTTGTCGAGCACGCCGACGAAGGTGGGTATGCCGGCCCCGGAACTCACCAGCCGGCCCTCGCCGTCGGTCACGCCCGTACCGACATCGAGGACCTCGTGGATGATGGGGCTCATCGCGGTGCGCCTGAGCACCGCGAACATCTCGTCGGCGGCCGCCTCGAAGCCCGCCTGGATGACCGCCGATGTCACCGGGTCGATCCGGGTCATGACGCCTCGAGGACCACGCGACTGCCGAACACGTCGCACCCGTCGAAGATACCGAGATCCCGGATTTCCGCTTCCGGCGGCGCCTCGCACGACCACTTCCTGCTTGGCACAAGGCCGGCCTGGCGCTTGAGGAGCGCGGCGTACTCCGCCCGCTTGAAGGCGGCGACCGCGGGATCGATGACGGGAACGCCGAGAATTCGGGAGAGTCGGTCATGGAAACCGAGTTCCAGCGTGCACCCCAGGATGAGCGCTTCCGCATGGTCCCCGTCGACGGCTTCGCGCCCGGCGGCAACGATGCGTCCCGCCGTCTCTTCCCGGTCCGCCTGGAAATCGTTGACCCCGAGTCCGGTGGGATAGAGGCCGCTCAGCCGGGAAGCCATGCCGTGGGACGCCACCGTCGCCGCCATCTGGTCGGCCCACTTCTGCCGGCCGATGATGATCCCGAAGCGGTTGGCAAGACCCGACGCGATCTCCAGGGAGGCCACGCAGGGCGCCGTCACGTGCGCCTCGCCGGAGACCTCCCGGGCCTCGGCGAGCCCGGTGTCGTAGAAGCAGCCGACGGCCAGGGCATCGATGCCGTTGCGGCCCGCCCATCGCGCCGCGCGCACGATGCCCGCCATCACGAATGCCTGGTACGCCCGGAACTCGATGTGCGCGAAAGCGCCGTCGTCCGGGTTGAGGGACGCGACGTGGAGCTCCGTCCAGGGAAGCCGCACGGCGGCCAGCGTATCGGCGAAGAGCCTGTTGAACGTGTCGTTGCCGACGGGCCGCAGGTACATCACCCTCAGCGGCGCATGGATGCTCATGACACGCGATACACCGCCCGGGCGCGCTCAGGCGGGATGAGGCCGTTGCGGACATCCTCGTGAACCAGGTGCCGCTCCCGCAGTTCCGGCGCGCCCAGACCGCCGCCGTTGCCGGTGACGATGCGAAGGCGGTCGCCGCATCCGGTCCGCAGCCCGGAGACGAGGGCAAACCTCTGCGGCGCGCCGCCGCAGGGGAAGAACTCAAGGTAGTTGGGCGAACCGTCCCTGCCGCCGGCGAGACCCCATGCCGGGTACCTCGATCGCGTGAATCCCGCCGTCACGAAACCGTCTTCGGATCTCAGCCGGTAATCGACGACAATGCCCCGCCCTCCCGTGAAACGGCCTTCTCCGCCGGGTTCGCAGTTGAGCGCCATGCGCTCGACGACGAGGCCGTTGCGGGCCTCCGAGATCTCCGCGGGACACGTGTAGGTCTCGCCGTGGGCGGTGGAGAACATGGCCGAATTGCCGTCCGCGCCGGGCGCAGCGCCCCATCCCCCGACCTGCGGCTCGACGATCGTGAACGGCCGGCCGGTATCGGGATGCCTGCCTCCGATGAAGGTCCCGCAGACCGAGGCGAAGTGACCGGCTCCCAGACGCTCCGGCATGTGGGGCGCCAGGCAGCGCCACACGACGTCGTAGATCCTGAGTTCGGTCTCGTAGGAGAAGCCGAGCGCCGCCGGGGCCTGCGCATCGAACACCGAACCTCGCCGGGTCAGCAGGCGCAGGGGACGGAACGACCCCGCATTGGCCGGCGAGTCCGGGTCGGTCAGGGACTTGAACAGCATCTGCGCCGCTATCATGACCCCGTCGCGGCAGGTGTTGAAGGGGTCGGGCCTCTGGTCGGGATTGTCACGCAGGTCGACGGTGAAGGCCTCGTCGTCGACGGTGATGGCGACGTTGAAGACGGCGCCGTCGTCCTGTTCCTCGCTGAGGCTCCAGCTTCCCTTCGGCAGGCGGGAAAGTTCCCGTCGCGCCACCGCCTCGCCGTGATCCATGAAGCTTTTCATCGCCGCCTCGAAGACCGCCGTTCCGTACTTCGAGGCGAGGGCCTCGAGGCGCGCGCAGCCGATGCGGACCGAGGCGATGGCCGCCCACAGATCGCCCCGGAGAATGTCGGGCATGCGGGAGTTGGCCTCGATGATCCTGAAGACGGGCTCGATCGGTTCGCCTCCCGAGACGAGCCTTACGGCCGGAAGCCTCAGGCCCTCCTGGAAGATCTCCGTGGCCTCTCCCGAGAGGGAACCGGGAGCCATGCCGCCGACATCCGAGTGGTGGGCGATCGTGGCCGTCCAGGCGATCAGCCGCCCGTCCGAGAAGACCGGCATCGCGACGACGATGTCGTTGAGATGGGTGACGCCGCCGTGCCACGGGTCGTTGGTCGCAAAGACGTCGCCCGGCGCCGGTCCGAACTTCGCGGCAATGACCTTGACCGCCTTGTCGAGAACGCCGACGAAGGACGGAATGCCCGCGCCCGACGAGGCGATTTCGCCGGCGCCGTCGGTGATCCCGGTCCCCATGTCGAGCACCTCGTAGATGATCGAGCTCATCGCGGTGCGGCGCATCGCCGTGAACATCTCGTCGGCGGCCGCCTGCAGCGAATTCTGGATGATCTCCTGCGTGATCGGGTCGTGCACCGCCGGACCCTCAGGTTCCGGGCCGGATCACGACGTTGCCGTAGCCGTCGATTCCGGCGGTGTCGCCTGGATGGATGACGACGGTGGTGCCGCTGCTCTCGATGACGGCCGGCCCGGCAAGGCGCATGCCCGCCTCGAGCATCTCGCCGTCGAGAATGGCCGCGTCGTGAACGCCGTCGGGCGCAAAGTCGACGCGCCTCGTTTCCTTGCGCGCGGCGTCGGCCGGCGAAGGCCGCGCAGGCCGCGGGGCGACGGGGATGCGGCCGATGCCGACGGTCGCCACCACGTGAATCCCCACCATCTCGACGGGCGCATCCATCCGGTAGGTGTACTCCCGTTCGTAGGCCTCGTGAAAGGCCATGGCGATGGCGGCCACGCGCTCCCGAGTGACCGGTTCCGGGCCCAGAGGGATCTCGATGGTGTGCTCCTGGTTGCGATAGCGGAAACGGCCGAAGCGGCTGGTGGCGACGCGCCCGGCCTCCACGCCGTCCTGGATGAAGTCTTCGCCGGCCGCGCGTTCGGTGGCGGCGAGCAGGTCCTCGATGGCCGCCGCCTCGCGCCCGTGAAGATCGGCAAGGTGGGTCACCACGTGGTCGCGCCTGAGGTCGGACATCATCATGCCCCAGGCCGAGAAGACGGCGGCATGGTGCGGCACGACGACCTTCCGGACCCCCAGTTCGCGCGCCAGCGCCGACGCGTGCAGCCCGCCTCCTCCGCCGAAGGCGACGAGCGTGAAGTCCCGGGGATCGAAGCCGCGATTGACCGACACGAGCTTGAGGGCGTTGACCATGTCGTTGTTGGCGATCCTGACGATGCCGCGGGCGGCCTCCTCGATGGTCATCGCCAGGCGCGAGGCCAGCGAGCCGATCGCGGAACGGACCGCCTCCATGTCGGCGGCCACAGCGCCGCCGCAGAAGAAGGAGGGGTTGATGCGCCCCAGAAGGAGGTTGGCGTCGGTGGTCGTGGCGTGGCCGCCGGCCCTGCCGTAGGCCGCGGGTCCGGGAGAGGCGCCGGCCGAACGCGGACCGACATGGAGCTTTCCGAAGTCGTCGACCCGGGCGATCGAACCGCCGCCGCTGCCGATCTCCACGAGGTCGACGACAGGCACCATCACGGGGTAGCCGGCGGATGTGCGGTCGCGCTCGATCCAGTAGTCGGTCATGATCCTGACGCTCGAACCCTCGATGAGGGCGCACTTGGCCGTCGTTCCGCCGATATCGAGGGCGATCACGTTCTCCTCGCCGATCAGCCGGCCGAGTTCCGCCGCCCCCTGGATGCCCGACGCCGGCCCCGATTCCACCATGGAGATCGGCGTTCGCCTGGCCGCCTCGAGGGCGCCGACGCCGCCGTTCGACTGCATGAGATAGAGGCCGCCGGCGAACCCCCTGGTGTCGAGCGCGAGCTTCAGGCGGTCGAGATAGCGCTCGACCACCGGTTGCACGTAGGCGCTCAGAACGGCCGAGCTTGTGCGCTCGTACTCGCGCCACTCGCGCGCGATGCGGTGGGAGGCGACCACGGCGACCCCGGGCCAGGCCTCCCGGACCGCCGTCTCCAGGGCGGCCTCGTGGTCCGGGTTGGCGTAGGCGTGCAGCAGGCAGATGGCCACCGCCGCCACCTCTTCGCGGCGGAAGTCGTCGAGAATGGCGTCCAGCGGGGAGAGATCGAGGGCGCGCATGACCTCTCCGCGCCAGGAGATCCGTTCCGGGATCTCCCGGCGCAGGTGGCGCGGCACGAAGGCGGGCGGCTTGCGGTAGTGGAGGTTGAAGAAGTCCGGGCGGTTGCCCCGGGCGATCTCGAGAATGTCGCGGAATCCCTCGGTGGTGATGAGGCCGACCTTGACGCCCCTGCGCTCGGTGATCGCGTTGATGACGATGGTTGTCCCGTGCACCAGGAGGTCGACATCCGCGGCGTCGATGGCCGCCTTGTCGAGAACGTCGAGCACGCCCTTTTCGAAGTCGGGAGGCGTCGTGCCGGCCTTCGCCGTCCGTACCGCGATCCGCCCCGTCGCCTCGTCCGCCGAGAAGCAGACGAGATCGGTAAACGTGCCGCCGACGTCTACGCCAATGCGCACTCCGCGTTCGACAACAACGTCTTCGTCTTCATTTGTGATCCTGTCTGTCATTCAACCGCTTTGTCGTGACATCCGCACCGCCGTCGGCGATGCTCGCCAGCACTGTAGTGGCGAATGACAAGGAGGTTCCAGTCGTGACGCAAGTCGGAGTCTTCCCGTTCGGACAGCCCGTCACCGTGGTCCGGCAGTCCGGGCGAGGTCCCAGAAGGGTGTTCGTCCTGGGGGTCTACGGGAGCGCGGTCCATGCGCGCTGGATCGGCGCAGACGGCAGGACCCGGATCAGTGCCCTGGCGGTCGCGTCCGAGCCGGAGATATTCTGGACGGGCGAAGGCGCGCCGGACGTCGTGCGCCGGGTCGCGGTTCCGGAGATGGCGGGGCGCCTGGAACCGGCCGGCGAGACTCTGAACGGCCCGTCCGGCCGGGCGCTCGACGAACTCTACCTTGAGCCTCTCGGCATCACCCGCAAGGACGCATGGCTGTGCGATCTGGTGCCGCACAGCTGCATGAACGACGGGCAGGCCAAGGCCATCGAACGGGCCTACGAAGACCCGGAACTTCCGGAAGTCTGCTGGCCAAGGGTGCCGAAGTCGGCGGCCGACTGGGAGAAACTGGTCGATCGCAAGAGAAGGGACGAGATCGTCTGCGAGATCGAGGAAGCCTCGCCGGAGGTCCTGATCACGCTGGGCGATGAACCCTTGCGCCGCTTTGCGCGGTACCACGGAACCCGGTCGAGCCTTGCCGCGTACGGCCGATCCGAAGAGGCGTATGGCAGGCTGCGGGAAGCGACGGTAGGCCGTCGCCGGCTGCGGCTGCTGCCGCTGGTCCACCCGCGGCAGGCCGCGAGCCTGGGAGCGTCGTCACCGGAATGGACCGGGCTGCACCGCGAATGGGTCTCCAGTCGCGCGTCCGGTCTTCTCGACAACACCGATATGAACCAGCCACAGGACCGTTGATCGAGAAAGGTGAGACGTTTACAGGGAGAACCTCGAACGGGCAGGACGCCGGCCGATACCGCTCACCGCTTCTGTTCGGCGATGAAGCGCCGGATGTGGCCGGCAACCTCGCCTGAGGCCTCTCTGAGAATCGCGTGCTTGAATCCCTCGAGGATCACCAGGTCGCTGGTCGGGAGCCGCTCGTGGATGAGGCGGTTCAGCCGGGGGTTGCAGCCGGCGTCGAGCGCGCCGGTCAGCACCAGGCACGGGGCGCCGATCTGGTGGAGCCAGGGGCCCATCTCCGTCGAGGCGTAGATGCGAAAGACGGCGAGGAAGACCTCCGCCGGGGTCTCCAGCACCTCGTCGAGCCGGGCCCGGACGAGGTCGGGGTTCCTTGCGAGGACACCGTCGGTGAACCAGCGGTCCACAAGGGTGTCGAGGAGGTCGCGTATGCCTCTCCTTTCCATCGCCGCGATCACGCCCTTCACCGCGGCGGCGTCCTCGTGGCTGCGGCCCGCGGCGGTCGAGAGCAGGCCCAGCGTCATGACCCTGTCGGGATGGGTGCGCGCGTAGGCCGGCGCGATCATGCCGCCGAGCGAGTGGCCGACGATGTGCGCCTTTTCGATGCCCAGCCTGGCGCGCAGGGCTTCCAGGTCCTCGACCAGCTCGTCGAGCGAATAGGGCACGGGCGGGACCGGTGAGCGACCGTGGCCGCGCAGGTCGTAAGCGACGCAGGTGAAGTCGTCCATCAGGTGACGGACGACATCGTCCCAGCCCGACCGCCGGCTGCCGATGCCGTGAACGAAGATGATGGGCGGGCCGGAGCCCGTCACGCTGCAGTCGACGTCGATGGCGGCCATGGCCCTCTCCTTCTTCCTTGCCCCCCGAAGGAGGTCCCGGCGGGTCTCTCCCCGTTTCCGGGAGAAGCGATATCCCTGAACTCCTGTTCTCCCTCCTGGGCCGCAGAGAAGCCCGGAGCGACGGAAGCCGACGGGCCCTTGCTATACGGCAACCGCCCGGCCGCCGCGGAACTGCGGTATCACGTCGGCGGCGAAACGCTCCATCGAGGCCATCACGTCGGCGTGGCAGGGGATGCCGAGGTGCATGTCGAGCGCGATCTCGTCCATGCCGAGATCCACGTAGGAACCGATCTTGTCGACGATCTCGTTCGTTGTGCCGACGATGAGCTGGCGCATGGCATCCTCGAAGCCGTAGTCGAGCTCGATGATCTCCAGCTCGCCCCCCGTTACCGTGCCCGGCGTCTCGAACCCGTTGGTGAAGCGCAGGCCGTACTCGTGGACCACCCTCGCCTTCGCCCGGACATCGGCCTCGTCGGTCCCGACGTAGGCCGAACGCAGCATCGACATCCTGGGCCGCCGGCCGGTCTGCGCCAGCGCCTCGTCGGCCCCCCGATGGAACGCCTCCATCTGCTTGATCGCCAGCGCGTAACCGCCCCTGAGCGGTGTGGTCTGCACGTCGTAGCCCCTGCGCGCGGTGTGGTAGATCGCCTCGGGCCCCAGCGCGGCGACCCAGATCTTCGGCCGGCGCGGCGAGCGCGGCATTGCGGTGATGGGGCCGAAGTCGTAGTAGTCGCCCCGCCAGGAAACATCCTCGCCGTCGAACAGCGCCTCGAGCACGGCAAGCGATTCGTCGAACTTCGCACGCGTGTCGGAGGGGTCGATCCCCATGCGCTCCATCTCGTAGGCGAAGGCGCCGCGGCCGACTCCGAGCTCGATGCGGCCGTCTGAGAGGATGTCGGCCAGCATCGCCTGGCCGGCGAAGCGGCGCATGTCGTGGAACGGCAGCACCACCACCGCTGTCGTCACCGGCAGCCGCTCCGTGGCGTTCACGACATGGAGCGCGAACAGCAGCGGGTCCGGATTCATCAGGAGGTTGACGAAGTGGTGCTCGGGCACCGAGAGACCGTCGTAGCCAAGCGCCTCGGCGTGACGCGCCTGCTCCACCAGATCGGCGTAGAGCTGCGCGTGGCTTCTGGGATCTGAGAAGTGGTGGCACGACAAGAAGACGTTGAACCGGATCATCGACGGCTCCACGCGATGGCCTCGGCGAGCCTATTGGGGGCCGGTGGGACGCGCAACGGTCCGTCTGTTGAAGAGCCGGCCCCGATCTCCGGCCCCCGATTTGCCTGGCAGGGCATGTCTCGCAACTCAGGATACAGGCCGGCCACGTCCCCGCGCCCGACCTCGCCGGGCGGCAGTCGCCGGCGGCACGGCACTACGCCTGGGACTCTTCGTCAAGACGCCCGATGGCCCGGTACTCCGTCGAGCCTGCCGGTGGCCGCCTCGAGAAATGCGCCGACCGCAACGAGGCTGTCGTCGTCGAGCGCGGTTCCTCCGAGAACTTCCATGGCGCGCCGGGAGGAATCGAACTCTTCGGCCACCGTCTGACGCAACACCAGAAAGGCGTATGCCGCGTCCTCATCCTCCGGTTCCCGGTCCCCGTCCAGCGCCGCAATGGCGCGAGTGGCAAGGAGCATGGTCTCGACGGCCGGCGGGTGTGCTTCCTCGAAGAGCTCGCCTCCGGCCAGCAACCGCGCCGCCTTGAGCTTCCGTTCGGCCGAGGAAACAAGCTCAAGCGCCCGCCGGGACCGGATGCGCCGTTCGTCGTCTTCCCTCGTCGTCTCATCCGGCCAGATCTGCTCCGCGCTGCCCGGCTCGACAGTGATCAGCCCGGAGCGGGCCAGCTTGTCCATCTGTTCGTGGGTCGCCGGATCGATCATCCTGACCGTCGCGGCGTCAAGGTCCTCGCATCGTGCAAGCTCCGCCTCTTGCGTGGCGATCTCCGGGCCCGGAAGGTCGATCACCACCAGGAATGCGGAACCCTCCTTCCTGCCGAGAATCTTCCGCAACGCCTTGCCGTGCCGGGCGAGGAGAAGGTCACGAAGGCGTTCGTACAATGTCCCCGGTTTCCCGGCGTCATCGGCGTTGCCGGGCGTGCCGTCCGCGGCTTCGATGCCGAGCACGGCATTGACGCGCTCGATGAAGGCGTTGCGGCCGCTGGGCAGGGCGATGCTGGAAAGATCGCCACGGCGGTCGAGAACACCGTCTGCCAGTGCCTGCTTGAGGGAAAGCAGTCCGAGCATCCTGTGCTCGATCGTGCCTTCGGCGACCAGATGATAGACCCTGACCGTTCGCGTCTGGTGCTTGCGCCACACGCGCGCAATCCGCTGCTCCAGCCGCGCAGGGTTCCATGGCTGATCGATGTTGATGACCGTGTCGGCGACCTGAAGGTTGAGGCCGACGCCGCCCGAGTCGGACGTCAGCAGAACCCGGCACCCGGGGTCCTGGCGGAACCGCCGGATCTCGGCGCGGCGCCGGTCCTGCGACAGGCCGCCCGTGTGCACCGCAAACTCGATCCCCTGGTTGCCCACATGGTCCCGGACAAGATCGAGCATGCGCACCCATTCCGAGAAGATGACGACCTTGCTCCCGGAATCCTCGAGAAGGTCGTCCAGGATCCTGACGATCTCGTCGAGTTTCGGACAGGCGTCGTGATCCCGATCGAGGATGTGGAGCGTGTCGCAGCTCATGCGCATGCAGCCCAGGTAAATCTGCAGCTTCTTGAATTCCTCGTTCGTGAGAGGCCTCTTGCGGGCGGTCGCGGCCAGTCGGCTGGCGAGTCCGCCGAAATCCTCGTGAACCTGCCACTGTTCGTCCGTCATCGGCACGAAGAAGGTCTTGACTGTCCGCGCCGGAAGCTGGTCTTCCACCTCGTCCTTGCGGCGGCGCAGCATGATGGTCGAGACCTTCTCGGAGAGGCCTTCGAGATTGCGAAAGCCTTCCGGGCGGCCGCGATCGTCGAGGGCGTAGAAATCCCGGTTGAAGCGGAACAGCGGACCGAGCAGATCGGGATCGAGAAACTGCACGATCGAATAGAGTTCATCGATCCTGTTCTCGATCGGCGTGCCCGTCAGCACGAAGGCATAGCGGCTCTTCAGCCTCTTGACGGCGCTGGCCGTCTTGGTCTGCCAGTTCTTGATGCGCTGCGCCTCGTCGAGAACGATCACGTCGGGAGCAAGATGCTCGGCCAGCTCGTCACCGTCGGAGACGATCTGCTCGTAGTTGCACAGCGTGAAGAACGAACCGGCGCCATAGGCCTTGCGGCGATCGAGGCGGTTGCCCTTGACGATGGTCGCCGAAAGGTCCGTGAACTTCGCGATCTGTTCGTCCCATTCCGCCTTCAGCGAAGCCGGGGAAATGACGAGGACCCGGGAAATGCCGCGCAGTTCGCGAAGGAGGGCGCAGGCCGCGATGGCCTGCACGGTCTTGCCGAGACCCATTTCATCGGCGAGCAGCGCACGCTCCTTGAATGCAAGGTGCAGCGCCCCCTCGACCTGGTAGTCGTAGAGCGAGAACTTCAGCATATCGAGAGAGCGCTCGCCGCTGGCAAGCTGGCGCTCGAATTCGGTCCGTTCGCAGTCCCTTCGTTGCCTCGCGAGCCTCTCCTCGAACCAGCCCGGGATCCGCCGCGAAACACGCAGCGCGCCGGAGTTTCGCTCGGCAAGGTCTTCGAGGTCGCGCAAGGCCTCTTCGGATCCGGCATCGAGCGCCTCGCACAGACGCCTGGCCTCTCCGGCAAGGCCGTCCGGAGCGCCATCGGGAACGAGGCACCGAAGGGAGCGCATTCCGCGCTCATCGAGAAAGAGCTCGATCCTCGGACTGCCGGCGCCTGCGCGCCTGGCATGGCCGATGCGATGAAGCGCGCCTTCGACATGCTTGCAGGTGCCGAGCCCGTTGGTCCTGTGATCCGGGCAACCGCAGGTGTTGATGCGATCCGTCAGGCTCCTCAGTTCCACCGTGTAGGCGGACCCGCTCGACGAGGTGACGGCATAGTTCGTGAACGGACCGGCATGGCTTGCGCACGGTTCGGCGGAGACGATATCGGTGCGCCCGCGCCACCATCGGCGCCTGACTTCGTCCTCGTCCGTGGACAGCCAGCCCCTGAACTTCGGTGCACGTTCCTTCGCCCGCATGGCCACTCTCCGGAAGCCGCCTCGATGATGCCGTGTGGTAGCGGAGTTCGCGGTGCCGATCCATGGCGGAGCGCCAGGGCTGTGGATGTACCCCATGCCGCATCCACGCCATCCGTGAAGTTCCTTGTGGATCATCCGCCAGAACCCCGCAGTGCTGCCGCCGGCGCCGCTCCCGTTCCCGAAACTCCCGGGGGCAGGTGCCCGCCCGTGAAGTGGGGCTTGAAGTCTGAACGTCCAGGATTCTGATTTCACGCCCCGGGCCTTGCCCGACGGCGTCCTCGAGCCACCCGCTGCCTCGGGAGCCTCATCGCCCTGAAGGGGACGGGGACGCCGGGAGTCTCTGCATCCGTTATGCGACGGGGATGCAACACTTGCCGGACTGCCGGGGCAGCACCGTACGCGAGAGCGATCCGCACGCAAGGCATGCGGCCGGTTGTGTCCCCGGAGATCGACCACAGGACCTTCAAAACCACGCCGTTCAGCGGTTTCTCCCGGAAACGTGGCACCGGCCGGCTCTCGAGCGGATCAGCAGCCGCCTCGACGGGACTCGGGGAAAAGGCCGGCTCTCACCCGCGATGGAGGAGCGCACGTCGGCCTTCCAGGCGCTGGTGCGCCGCGGCCTCGCGGCGCAGGTCAGTCCCACCAGAGCATCGGCGTCGTGGAAAGCAGTTCGATGCCGTCCTCGACCACCAGCATGTTCTGCTCGAAGCCGGCGCTGCCGAGACCAGGCAGGCCGAAGAAGGCCTCGACGCCGAGCGCCATGCCCTCCTCGAAGACGTCATCGGCGCCGCACATCTCGACGCCGAGATAGGGCTTCTCGAAGAAGAGGCCGAGGCCGTGGCCGAAGTGAGGCCATTTCTCCGCCATCTGGTTCGATTCCGCGCCGTACTGGCGGGAGAGCTCGAGGCCGTGGCGGGCGACATCCATGACGCGCGCGCCGGGCCTGATCTGCTCCATCACCGCTTCGACGATGCGCGCGCCGGTCTCGACCATCTCCTTCTGCTCGGCCGAGCGTGGCCTGCGCCCGCAGACCGTGGTGCGGCCAGGGTCCTGGTAGTAGCCTTCGAACATCGGTCCGTAGACCCAGGCGCGCACGAGATCGCCCTCCTTCGGTGCATCAAAGGTGTAGGCGGCGATCGGGTTGGCGACGAACTGGTTGATGAGGTCCCCGTGGCAACAGGGCAGCATGTGGATCGTTCCGCCCGAGCGCACCACTTCCCTGGCGGCTTCCGACGCGGCTTCCGTTTCCGACCTGCCCATCACGAGCCCCTCGACGAAACGGCTCAGCGCCCGGCTCGCCGTGGCGCCCGCGATGCGCAGGGCATCGCGTTCGGCGGCCGACTTGACGCGGCGGACCGAAAGCACGAGGTCGTCCTCGATGCTCCAGTCGATTCCCGGCGCCTCCTCGCGCATCGCGTTCCAGTAGCGCAGCGGCACCACGTCGCTGCCAACGAGGCCAACGGGCCCGTCGACCCCGGCGGCCTCCACGGCCCGGGCGATATCGCGGAACGGCGTGTTGGACGAGACGATCCGGTCGGTCGCGATGAGCTCGGCCCGCAGGCCGGGCTCGTCGGCATGAAGCTCCGGTATCTCGCCCGCCCGGAGCAGGACCGAATTGAACGACCTGCCCTCGAAGATCGGGCTGTCGTAGCCCTGGCCGGAGGCGGTCGAGAAGAAGTTCGTGAGGTAGAGCACGTCGCCGCAGCGGTCGTTGGTGCCGCCCGAGCGGCCGAACACGACGGCCGCCTCGAGCTGCCGGCGTCTCATCTCGGCCTCCACGGCGGCCCAGCGGGCCTCGTACTCCTCGCGGGCAAAGAACCGGCCAAGCTGTGTCATGGCGGGAGTCTCCCCTGTCTGCGGCCGGATCGTACCAACTCGCGCGGGCGGTTGGCACCCGCCGCCTGCGGCACCTTCGCCGGCCCGGAGCTGCCGGTCCATGGAACAGGTCGCGCCCATTCCCGAAAACGCCGGCGACAGGAGATAACCTGATTGGCGCTCACGTCACGCACCACCACCGGCAGAGAATTCCCCGGCTGGCGGCTTCCCGCCACGCCCGGGTGATCGGTACGTCTACATTCCCGCGATGACGCCGCAGCCGATGCGTCCTCCCGCGCCGCCGATGGGCTGGGACATGTGGTCGTCGGGGTTCTCGTGGATGATCACCGCCGAGCCGTCGCCGTCGAGCAGCGCGGGCATGCCGCCGCCGGCCACCGAGACGCGGGTGGTGAAGAACTCGGCCCGGGCAGAGCCGTCGGCCGCGGCGAAGATGTTGGGAAGATCGCCGTTGTCCGGTCCTTCCGGGTTGCGCAGGCCGTGCTTGACCCCGTCCGGATTGATGTGGCCCGTCGCCGCCTTGAAGTCGGGATCGCAGGCGCCGACGGCGTGGAGATGGATGCCGTGGCCGCCGGGCGGCAGTCCGGCCGCCTCGACCGAGATAAGCACCCCGCTGGCCGTCTGCTCGAACGTGGCCTTGCCGATGACCGTTCCTTCGGTGTTGACGATCTCTGCCGCCGCCGTGTCGCCCGCGGACGCGGCGGGGGCCGCAGCGAGGACCGAGAGGGCGGCGAGTGCGATTGTTGCAGCCATCTTCATCCGGACTTCCTCCCATGTTCCGTCTGCGCAGGGACCGCCCTGCGGATCGTTGACAATAGCCCGATGCGCCCGTGATCGCACCAGCCGGACCTGTGGCCCCGTCGCCAACCTGAGCGCGGCGGCGGCCCGGACCGGGTGGAGCCGCCGGTGACGGGCCATGCCGGTGGCGCCGCGACCCGTGGTTGCCGCCGTCACCGCCATCCTGCATGCTTGGGACGAGGGCGCCCCGCGTCCTGTTGCGCGGACGCGCCATGCCCTCAGGGTGCATCCGGACCCGGATTCCGCTCAGGGGAGACCGCCACCCATGGCCGACGATGCCAGGACGGACGAGGAGCGCCGCAAGGACGAGGTGGCGCGGCTGCGGGCGGCGGCGCGGGCGACGACCCCGCAGGCCTACAAGGTCAAGGCGCCCGAGGCGGCCGTCGATCCCGTGGCCGAGGCCGGCAACTCCTACAGCACGCTGTTCGGCGCCCACTTCGCGCACTCGAAGGGATGGCGCCAGAACCTGGCGACGGCCATGCAGCTCGGCGCCTACGGCCTTGCCTACGTCGCCCTGATCCTGCTCCTCAACCTTGCCCAGTGCGAGTGGTGGTTCGAGCCCGGCATGTATTCCGATCCCGACCGCTACCCGACGACGGCGCGCTGAAACACATTCCCGGCCGGCCTCATCCGAAGGGACAGGCCGCGAAACGGCCGTCGTCGAGTTCGCGCAGTGCCGGGACGGCCCCGGCGCAGGTGTCGCGGGCGACAGGGCAGCGCGTGCGAAACACGCATCCCGACGGCGGCGAAAGAGGCGACGGCAGTTCGCCCTCGAGTGCCGGCGCCGTCCGCCACTGCTCGACCGCCGGGTCCGGGACCGGCGTCGCCGCGACCAGGGCCCGGGTGTAGGGATGACGCGGAGCGCGAACCAGGGCGTGCGTCGCGCCGTATTCCATGACCCGGCCGAGATAGAACACCAGGATCCGGTCCGCGATGTGCTTCACCACGCTCAGATCATGGGAGATGAAGATCAGGGAGAGGTCGAGGTCGCGTTGCAGGTCCTGCAGCAGGTTGACGATCTGGGCCTGCACGCTGACGTCGAGCGCCGAGACCGGCTCGTCGCAGATCAGCAGCTTGGGCCGAACGATGAGGGAGCGCGCAATTCCGATGCGCTGGCACTGGCCGCCGGAGAACTCGTGCGGGTAGCGGTTGACGTGTTCGGGGAGCAGGCCCACCCGCTCCAGCATCGCCTTCACGCGGGACCCGACGTCGCGCCGCGACAGGTCCGGTTCGTGGGTCACGAGAGGTTCGGCGACGATCTCGCCCGCCGTCATCCGGGGGTCCAGAGCGCCCAGCGGGTTCTGAAAGATCATCTGCATGTCGCGGCGCAGGGGACGGCGCTCCCGGGGGCGCATCGCCAGCAGGTCCCTGCCCTGCCAGAGCGCCTGCCCTCCCGAGGCGCGCACCGTACCGATCAGGGCGCGGGCAAGGGTGGACTTGCCCGACCCGCTCTCGCCGACGATGCCGAGAGCCTCGGCCGGGGCGAGGTCGAAGCCGATGCCCCGGACGGCCTGAAGCTCGCGCGGCCGCACCCAGGGCGGGCTTCCCCCGGACCGCACGCGATAGGTGACCGAAAGGTCGCGCACCGAGAGGAGCGGCGCGTTCATGCCGCGTCGTCCAGCGGCCAATGGCAGGCGACGCGCCGGTCCGGCTCGGGACGGGTGTCCGGCGGCCGTTCGCGATGGCACCGTCCGTCGGCCCTCGGGCAGCGCGCGGCAAAGGGGCAGCCGGCCGGAAGCCTGTGCATGCTCAGCGGGTCTCCCGGAATGGCGCGCAGTCTCCGGTCGTCGCGATCGAGCCGCGGGACGGCGTCCAGCAGACCCCGCGTGTAGGGATGGCGCGGCGCGGCGAAGACGCGGGCGACCGGACCGCTTTCCATCACCTGGCCGCCGTAGAGCACGACCATCTCGTCGCAGTGTCCCGCCACGAGCCCGGCGTCGTGGGTCACGAGGATGACGGCGGTGCCGAACCCCGATCTCACCTCCCCCAGCAGCCTCATGATCTGGCCTCGGACGGTGGCGTCGAGCGCCGTCGTCGGCTCGTCGGCGATCAGAAGGCGCGGACGGCACAGCAGCGCCATCGCGATCAGTACCCGCTGGAGCATGCCGCCCGAAAACTCGTGGGGATACATGTCGACCCGCGTGCCCGCCCCGGGCACCTCCATGGCATCGAGCAGGCGCACCGCTTCGGCGCGCGCCTCGTCCCGGCCCATGCCGTTGTGGAGCGTCAGCACCTCGGTCATCTGGTGCGAGATTCGCATGTAGGGATTGAGCGCGGTCATCGGGTCCTGGAAGATCATCGCGATCTCGCGGGCGCGTATCCGGTTGAGCGCGCGCTCGCCGAGACCCAGCAGCTCCGCGCCGTCGAACGTCACCGAACCCGAGGCGGTGCCGTTCCCCGCGAGAAGACCCATGATGGCGAGCATGATCTGGCTCTTGCCCGAACCGCTCTCGCCGACGACGGCAAGCGCCTGGCCGGCCCCGGCGGCAAGATCGACCCCGTTCACGGCGCTCACCGTGCCGTCGCCGGTCCGGAAGGTGACGGTCAGGCCACTCACCCGCAGCAGGGTCATGGTTCAGCGGTCCTTCGGGTCGAGCGCGTCGCGCAGCCCGTCGCCGACGAAAAAGAAGGCGAAGAGCGTGACGACGAAGAAGAAGAGCGGGAACAGGAGCTGCCACAGCGTGCCGTACTGCATCTGGCCGGCGCCGGCGCTGATCAGCGCGCCCAGGCTCGTGTCGGGTTCCTGCACGCCCAGCCCCAGGAAGCTGATGAAGCTCTCGTAGATGATCATCGACGGCACGAGCAGCGTCGCGTAGACCACCACCACGCCCAGAAGGTTGGGGATGATGTGCCGCAGGATGATCCTGCCGGGTCCCACCCCGATCGCGACGGCGGCTTCGACGAAGTCCCTGTTCTTGATGCTCAGTGTCTGCCCGCGCGCGATGCGCGCCATGTCGAGCCAGCTGATGAGACCGATGCCCACGAAAAGCATCAGGATCGAGCGGCCGAACACGACCATGAAGACGATCAGAACGAACATGTAGGGAATCGCCATCAGCACGTCGACGATTCGCATCATCATGTTGTCGACCGCTCCGCCGAGGTAGCCCGCCACCGCCCCGTAGAGAGTGCCGACCACCATCGAGACCAGCGCCCCCAGGACGCCGACCATCAGCGAAACCCCTGTCCCCTGCACCGTGCGCGCAAAGAGGTCCCGCCCCAGCTCGTCCACCCCGAAGTAGTGGCCGTTGGCGAACGAGGGTCCGCCCTGCTGCGCGACGTTGCCGAGCATGGACCAGTCGATCTCCTCGTTGGACCAGGCCGCGAAGACGCCGCCGAAGAGCACGAAGAGAAGAAGGAGAACGAGGACCGCGAGGCTCGCCACGGCGGCGTGGTTGCGAAGGAAGCGGTCGCGGGCGTCCTGCCAGAGGGAACGGCCGCCGGACTCGTCCGGGACCGTCAGGGCGCGGACGGCGCGCCGGCCGAAGAGAAGCGGCGACACGTCAGTACCGTATACGGGGGTCCAGCCACGCGTAGAGCAGGTCGACCGCGAGGTTGAAGACGATGGTGAGCGCGCCGGCCAGGATGGTGATCCCCATGATCACGGGGTAGTCGCGGTTCAGCGCCGAGTTGACGAAGAACTGGCCGATGCCCCCGGTCGCGAAGAAGACGTCGATGACGACGGAGCCGGTGATCATGCCGACGAACGTCGGTCCCAGATAGGAAACCACCGGCAGCATGGTGGGCTTGAGCGCATGGCGAAGCACGATTCGCGACATCGGCAGGCCCTTGGCCCGGGCCGTGCGGATGAAGTCCGCGTTCAGCGCCTCCAGCATGGACGAGCGGGTGATCCGCGCGATGGAGGCCATGAACGACGTCGAGAGCGCGATGACCGGCAGGATGACGTAGGGCCAGTGCCCGCCCTGCCAGCCTCCGCCGGGAAGCCAGGCCAGCCAGAGCGTGAACACCAGGGTCAGGATCGGCGCCAGGACGAAGTTCGGCAGCACCTGGGCGCCGATGGAGATACCGACCGAGAGGTAGTCGAGCAGGGTGTTGTGGCGGACGGCCGCCGCGATGCCCAGCGAGACGCCGGCCAGGACAGCCACCACGAACGACCAGGCGCCGTAGGTGAGCGTCACCGGAAAGCCCTGGCGGATCACGTCGTTGACCGTCTGGTCCGTGTACTGGAACGAGGGCCCGAAGTCGAACTGCGTCACGACGGAGACGACGTAGCGCCAGATCTGCACGGCCAGCGGCCGGTCGAGCCCGTACTTGTGCTGGAGATTCGCCATCACCTCGGGCGGCAGCGTGCGCTCGGCGTCGAACGGTCCGCCCGGCGCGACGTGCATCAGGACATAGGAGACGACGATGAGGATGAGGAGCGTCGGGACGGCGACGGCCAGACGCTTGACGACATACCAGATCATCCGGCGTCACGGACCCCGTTCAGTCCGCGACGCGATAGAGGTTCTTCGAGTACCAGTTGTTCTCGACGTTGTCGTAGGGCCAGCCCTTCATGTCGCTGGAGAGCAGGAACGTGTTGGCATAGTGGTAGATCGGAATGATGGCCATGTCCCGGGCCAGGATCTGCTCGACCTCGGCATAGATGGCGCCCGGGTCGCCCGCGGTCTTCGAGGCCGCCATGAGTTCGTCGACGTCCGGGTTCGAGTACCTGCCGCTGTTCGCGCCATGGGTCGTGGTGAGAAGGTCGAGGAAGGTCGACGCCTCGTTGTAGTCGCCGCACCAGCCGGACCGGGCGATGTCGAATTCCTGGTTGGCGCGAATGTTGAGGTAGGTCTTCCACTCGAAGTTGGCCAGTTCCGTGGTCACACCGAGTTTCTGCTTCCACATCTGGCTGATGACGGTGGCGATCTGCTTGTGACTCTCGGAGGTGTTGTAGATCAGCTTGAGTTCGAGCCCCTCGATCCCGGCGGCCTCCATGAGCCGGCCGGCCTCCTCGTCGCGCTCGGCCTGGGAGAGCACCGCGTAGGGAATCTCGGGCACCGTGAAACCGGCGGTCTTGAGGTGCGTGAAGTTGTAGGCCGGCCACTGGCCGCCCTTGAGAAGGCGCTCGACGATCACCTCGCGGTCGATGGCCATGCCGAGCGCCCTGCGCACGCGCACGTCCCGCAGCGCGGGATTGCCGCTGTCGGTATGGTTGATGGAATAGTAGTAGGAACAAAGGCGCGGGACGCTCTTCGCCTCGTCGGGCATCTCCTCCTTCAGCGCCGGGAACTGCCCGGCGGGCAGCGGCTGCAGGTGGTCGAGTTCGCCGGCGCGATAGCGGGTGAGCGCCTGGTTGTCGTCGTTGATGACGAGACCCGTCACCTCCTCGACGATCACGTCGCCGGCCCCCCAGTACAGCGGGTTCTTCCGGCGCGTGTGATACTCGTTGAGCACCAGCTCCTCGAGGACATAGGCGCCGTTGGAGACCATGTTCCCGGGCGCCGTCCACTTCGCGCCGTGGGTCTCGATGGTCGCCCGGTGGGCCGGAAAGAGCGTCGCGTAGGTCGTCATGGCCGGAAAGTAGGGCAAGGGCGAGAGCAGCCTGACCTCCAGGGTGTGGTCGTCGACGGCGCGCACGCCGAGATCGGCGGCCTCCTTCTCGCCGGCCAGGATGTCGGCGGCGTTCACGATCCGGGTGAGTTCGAGATACCAGCCGTAGGGCGAGGCCGTTGCCGGATCGACCGCGCGCCGCCACGCGTAGACGAAGTCGTGCGCGGTCACAGGATCGCCGTTCGACCACCTGGCGTCCCCGCGCAGGACGAAGGTGTAGGTCGTGTTGTCGTCCGACGCGACGAAGTGCGTCGCCACCCCGGGCACGAGGTTGCCGCTCGCGTCCTGGCTCAGCAGGCCCTCGAAGAGGTCCCGGATGACGTGGAAGCCCGACGTGTCCTGGTTGAGCTGCGGATCGAGGGTAGGGAACTGGTCGAGCAGGCGGTAGGTGAAGGTCTGGTCGTCCGACAGCGCTTCGCCCGTGACCGGGTGGGTTCCGCCCCCGAAGGCCTGCGTGAAGGAAACGGCCAGGACCGCCATGGCCAGCCTGGAGACCCGCCCCGTTCCCGTGTTCCGGCCTCTCATGATTCCCTCTCCCTTCTGCCCCGCGTGCCGCCCTCCGATACCCGAACGCGCCACCGCCGACAAGCGCGCCCGGCCGGCCGTCAGGCGGCCAGGGCCGCCTTGTAGTCGTTCCACACCAGGGTGTTGATGTGCTGGGCCGCGGCCTCGCGACCGGCGACGTAGCGGTTGTGGGCCTGTCTCGCGCTCTCCAGGTTCTCGTACTGAACGGCGGTGACCTCGTTGTCCTCGCGGTAGGTGTCGTCCCAGATCCTGAACCAGCGTTCCAGGCGCTCCTCGGGCACGCCGGTCCTGCCCATGTAGAACGCGGTGTGCCGCGTCACGCCGGGGGCCACCGGCGTCATGCCGGTCATGTGCATGAAATCATCGTGAACGATGAAGGTCATGCCCGGAAAGAGTTGAAACGACATGTAGTTCCGCGCGGTGAGGGCATGGCGCGCCTTGTCCGGCCGGGCCCTGAAGGAGTACGACGTGAAGGATTCGGCAAGGCGTACCGTCGTCTCTTGCGGGGCGACATCGAAGGCGTTCCCGAACGAGCCGGAGTGGATGTTCGCACAGTGGTAGCACTCGGTGCCGTTGTCGTACCACAGCTTCCAGTTGGTCGCGATGTCGTAGACGACCTCCCGGAAAGGCCTGTAATCCGCCGGATCGATCGAGAAACCGATGTCGTCGGCGGTCCGGAACATCACCGGGTAGGTCTCGCGCAGGGGCATCGCGCCGGGGTCGGGGTGCACCAGCACCATCGCACCCCACCGGTCCACGGCCACGGGCATCAGGCCGAGCTCCTGCGGGCGGAATCCCGCCTCCCCTTGCGCACCGGGCGCATGGGCGAGCGTGCCGTCGAGATTGTAGGACCAGCCGTGGTATCGGCAGACCAGGCGCAGGCACGAGGACCGGTCCCGTTCGACGACCGTGTAGCCACGGTGCCGGCAGACATTGAGAAAGCCGTGAAGGCGGCCTTCCGCATCGCGGGTCACGACGATCGGGTAGCGGCCGACGCGCCTGACGGCGACGCTGCCGGGATCCTGCAGGCGGTGGGCCGGACAGAAGAACTGCCATCGCCGTGCGAAGATGGCGTCGAGTTCGAAGGCGAAGATCCGGGGGTCCCGGTAGAAACGGGTGGGAAGACTCCAGTTGTCGGCCAGGCGGCGGTCGATCGCCTCGACATCGATGCCCAGCGACTCGGCGCTATGCGGTGGCATGGTCCGGTCTGCCTTCAAGGGTCACAGGTTGAGACGCTTGCCGTCGCCATGGGCCTGGCGGTAGCGCAGTTCCGCATAGGCTCCATAGGTGATCGGCGGGTACTTCGGTTCCGTGCCCTGCCTGCGGAACGGCGGCAGGCACTCGATGACGGTATCGCGCGGCAGGTTGTGGAAGAAGGCGATCGACTGGCGCCTCGTCGACCGCCCCGTGTTCGCGGGGGGATTGACCACGCGGTGGGGTGTCGACACCCAGTGGTCATCGGTCCAGCGCATCATCGCGTCGCCGAGATTGACGGTGAAGGCCCCCTGAACGTGCGGAACGGCGCACCACCTCCCCGCCCGGGTCCGGACCTCCAGGCCGCCCGGAGCGTCATCCGTCGCGAGGATCGTGAGGACGCCGTAGTCCGTGTGCACGCCCGCACGCAGCTGGCCCGGGCGGGCGGGCCCGGTCGGTTCCGGGTAGTCGATGACTCTCAGCGACGAGAGGTGGCCGTCGAAGAGGTTTTCGAAGTACCCGCTGTCGAGACCGAGAGCCGAGGCGAGGATCCGCCTGACGGTTCCCGCAAGACCGCACATCGCGCCGTAGCAGACATGCCACGAGGGCTCGAGGTCCCCGGGCTCGGCGGGCCACGAATCCCCGTAGAACCCCGGACCGTAGTCGAGGACCTCCTTCAAGTCGCCGGGCGCCTCGTGGCCGAGGGTGGCGGCAAGGGCTTCCTGCTGCCAGGCGAAACGCATCAGTCCGCCCTTCAAGGGACCGGTTTCCGCGACCCGGTTCCTGTCCTTCTCCGGCAGATCGAAGAAGGCCCGGGACGAGCGGCGGACGCGGGCGATCACCTCGTCGGGGACTCCGTGACCGGTGATGAGGAAGAAGCCGATCGTCTCGCAGGCGGCGCGAACCGCCGCGGCGACGGCATCGCTCCCGCCGGCGTCGAACGGCGCGATATCGATGAGTGGTACGGGACTGTCCGCCAACGCAGGCCTCGCCGCTCTTTCTCCTCGGGGGCCAACATGCCATCCTTCAGGACGGACGGAAAGTGAGGGCAGGAATCGGGATGACCCGGCCCCGGCGGAACGCCTCCAGACTCGTTGCCTTCTCCTTCACCGCTCCGCGGGCATGTCCCTACCTGCCCGAGCGCCAGGAACGGCTGGGCATGACCAGTCTCGCGGACAGCCCCGACCCGCAGGCGTTCCTCGAAACCCTGGCGGGGTGGGGATTCCGCCGCTCGGGCAGGTTCGCCTATCGCCCTGTGTGCACCGGCTGCAAGGCCTGCGTCGCGGTGCGGATACCCGTCACCGGGTTCACCCCGTCACGCAGCCAGAGGCGCATCTGGCGCCGGAACGGCGCGCTCGAGGTCACCGTCGCGCCGCCGCGGGTGACGAGCGAGCACTTCGACCTCTTCAGCCGCTACCAGGAGGCGCGCCATGCCGGCGGCGACATGGAGGCCATGGACTACGACGACCTGAGGGCGCTGGTCGACGAGACGCCGGTCGACACGCATCTCGTCGAGGCGCGCCGTCCCGACGGCACCCTCGCCGCGGTCTCGCTCACCGACTGGCTCACCGACGGACTGTCCGGAGTCTACAAGTTCTTCGATCCGGAGCTGTCGTCGCGCAGTCCCGGCACATGGCTCATCCTCTGGCATGTCGAGCACGCCCGCCGCACCGGCCTCGACCATGTCTACCTGGGATACTGGATCGCCCGGTGTCACAAGATGTCCTACAAGACGAGGTTCCGTCCTCTCGAGGCCCTGATGGACGAGGGATGGGTCAGTTTTCCGGAAGAAGTTCCGGAAGAAAGGTTGTGATTTCCGGAAAGAGCCACATCAGGCCCAGACCGACGATCTGGATGATGACGAAGGGCGCCACGCCCCGGTAGATCTGTCCCGTGGTGATGCCGGGAGGGGCGACGCCCCGCAGGTAGAAGAGGGCGAACCCGAAGGGCGGCGTCAGGAACGAGGTCTGGAGATTGACGGCGATCATGATCGTCACCCACTTGGGATCGAGGGTGCCGCCATAGATGACGGGACCGACGATGGGGATGACGATGTAGATGATCTCGAGAAAATCGAGCACGAACCCGAGGATGAACAGCACCACCATGACCACCAGGAAAACGACCATCTCGTCGTCGAACGATCTCAGGAACTCCTGGATATGCTCCTCTCCGCCGAAGGAGATCACCACGAGATTGAGCATCTGCGATCCGATGAGGATGGCGAACACCATGGCGGTGATCTTGGCCGTGTCGCGGACCACCGAGCGCAGGATCTTCTCGCGGTAGAGAACGACGCAGGCGTAGACGAGCCCGCCGAAGGCGACATGGTAGGCGACGACGGCCACGACGAGCGCCAGCCAGTTCTCGAAGCCGACGACCTCGATCGAGGTCCTCAGATCGAAGCTGGTGCCGACCAGCAGGAAGATCACGACGGACCACGCCGACATCAGGATGATCCGGCCGCCCCTGCGGTCCTCGCGTTCGGTCAGGCGGCGGTAGGCCGACAGCATCAGCGCGCCCGAAGCGCCGAGACCCGCGGCCGCCGTCGGGCTCGTGACGCCGCCCAGGATCGAACCCAGCACGGCCACGATCAGCACGAGCGGCGGAAAGACGACCCGCAGGATGTCGACGGCGGCGAGCCGGGGCAGGGCGTGGCGCAGGCCGTAGAGCACGGCCAGCACGGGCAGCGCCAGGATGAGCCACGCGGTGCCTGTGCTCATCTCGGGCGCCACGAGCCACGCGTCGGCCGCCAGGGCCGCGGCGATGCCCGCGGCGCCGATCAATAGGGGCCGCGGGGACGCCGACGGCGCCAGCCCCCAGGCGGCCGACAGGATCAGCGCGAGAAGCACCAGGCCCGTGAGCAGGCCTTCCGAGACCGGGGGCAGGAACTTCACCGCCCCGGCCTCGAGAACATCGAGCTCCTCGTCGGTCGGCACCGTGAACCCGGCGGCCTCGGCGGCCGCAGACACTTTCACGGAGCGGTCCCATTTCTCCTGGCCATGAAGATCGATCATGGCTTCCCGGCACGTTTCGGAGACGTTCGTCCTCAGCTCGGGCGCCTCGGGCCTTTCCACCAGCGCCAGCCGGTCCACACTCTGCGGGCCCGCGATGCCGGCGGCGACCAGACCGCCCGCCAGGGCGATCACCACGCCCGGGACCGCCACCAGCCACAGCATCCGGTGATTGAGCGATGACCTGCGGTCCACCAGGCCGGCGGCCGCGAGCCGGACAGGCGGCGCGTTTCCGGGACGGAAGAGCGCGTAGCAGAACACGTAGAGCGCGTAGATGAAGGCCAGGAGAAGCCCGGGGACGATCGCCGCCTTGAAGAGCGTGCCGACCGAGACCACCGCAGCCTCGCCCAGGTAGGTCAGGGCGTCCCGGCACCCGGCCGTCACCGCCCTCTCCTCCTGCGCCGTGGCGTAGAGGTCCCCGGCAAGCGTGCCCAGCAGCACGATGACGATCGACGGCGGAATGATCTGGCCCAGCGTGCCCGATGCGGAGATGACGCCGGTCGCGAGTTCGGGGGAATAGCGGCTGCGCAGCATGGTCGGGAGCGACAGCAGGCCCATCGTCACGACGGTGGCGCCGACAATGCCGGTCGAGGCGGCGAGAAAGGCGCCGACGACGACCACCGACACCGCGAGGCCGCCCGGAAGGGCGCCGAAGACCCGGGCCATCGACGTCAGGAGATCCTGGGCGATCCGCGAGCGCTCCAGCGAGATCCCCATGAGGATGAACATCGCGACCGCCAGCAGGAGCTCGATCGAGGGACCGGCGAGAACGCGCTCGTTCATGCGGTTGACGATGAAGGTCAGGATCCGGAAGAACGCCCCGTCGACACCGCTCTCGAAGACGGGAACGGTCAGCGTGGGCAGGTCGGGATAGCGGAAGAGCGTGATGGAGTGGTCCGCGACACCGGCGTCGACGAGGGCCGCATAGGCGTCGCTGCGGCTGTCGATCACCTCCTTGACGAGCCATCCCGCCTCGCTGAGAAGGGAAATGACGGCGAAGGCCACCAGCGCCGAGCCGCCGATGGCGAAGGCGACGGGGTAGCCCGAGAGGATGCCCGCGAACAGGCACACCAGCGTGATGACGAGTCCGACCTCGACGCCGTCGAAACCGAGCATCAGCCGGGCGTCCCCGTGGCGGCAGACGGACTCTCGGCCACCTCGTCGAGATCCTTGAAGCGGTCCGCCGAGGCCTCGCCCTCGCGGAACTCCAGGAGGCTACGATAGAAGTGGCCCAGGCCCTGGAGAAACATCAGCGCCGCAAACGAGACCAGCAGCACCTTGAAGAGAAAGTAGGCGTCGAAGCCGTTGGGCGAAAAGCCGATGGTCTCGACGTTCCAGCGGATCAGCATCGCCTTGCGGTCGAGGATCTCCAGGGTATCGAGCGCCGAGACCTTCGGCGTGATGAGGTGCCGCCACAGGAAGAACCAGCCGAACAGCCAGACCACGCCCGAGAAGGGCAGGACGAACAGGGCCGAACCGACCATGTCGAGAATGCGCTTCCTGCGGAACGACACCGCCGAGTAGATGAGGTCGACCCGCACATGCCCGCCCTGGACGAAGGTGTAGGCCGCGCACAGGGCGACGATCATGGCGTTGTAGAGCTTCAGTTCCTCGCTGAACCAGCTCAGATCGCGGGTGAACACCACGCCGAACGGCCCGATCGTGATCTCCGAGACCAGGAACACCCGCTGCAGGGCGATGATGACGATCTGCTGGATGACCATGACGAGCGCCGCCCATGCCGCGGTCCGGCCGACGACGTTGGAGAGTCCCTCGATGGTCCTGACGACGCGCCAGAGCAGGCGCGGCCACACGAGGCCGGCCACCAGGACGATCAGGGCGATGTCGACGACGACGAAGAGGAACTCGAGGGAGGCGCCGTAGTAGACGATTCGCGCCAGGCCCTCGCCGGAGGAGGGATCCGGCCACGCAGAGGGATCGGCCGCCAGGCGAAAGAGATTCAGAACCCCGTCAGCGAGATGACGAAAGAGCCAGAGGATGGCGTCCAGCATGAGTCGCGCACAAGCGACGGCGCCCGCATCACGCCGGGATGCGGGCGCCGCGATACACGGTCAGATTCCGAGAACCCGGTTGCGCTGCGCAGCGTAGGCGCCGGATGAAAGCGCGTTCCAGCTCGCGGACTTCTGGAGCGAATCCCGATAGGAATCGTAGATCGTCTTGAACAGCGGATCTTCCATGTTGGCCGCATAGACCGCCGCGGAGGCCTCGCCGAACGCGTCCCAGACACTGTCGGGGAAGGTGTAGGTCTGCACGCCCGAAGCGATGAGCCTCTGCAGCGCGGCGGAGTTGTTGGCGAGGAACTGGGAGAGGTTCCAGACGTTGGCCTCGCCGGCGGCGCACTCGATGATCTTCTGCTGCGATGCGGACAGGCCGTCGAAGACCTCCCTGTTGACCGCCAGGGAAAGACCGGGGCCGGGCTCGTGGAAGCCGGACGTGTAGTAGATCTTCGTGATCTCGAAGAATCCGGCCTTCTCGTCGGCCCAGGGACCGATCCACTCGGTGCCGTCGATCTCTCCCTTGGAGAGCGCGTTGTAGACCTCGGCACCGGGAATGTTCTGGACCGACGCGCCGAGTCCGCCCAGCGCCTTGCCGCCCAGGCCGGGCATGCGGAAGCGCAGGCCCTCGAAATCGTCGGGACCGTTGATCTGCTTGTGGAACCAGCCGCCGGCCTGCGAACCGGTGTTGCCCGCCAGGAAGGTCTTCAGGTTGAAGATCGACGTGAGGTCGTCCTGCAGCTCGCGGCCGCCCATGTGGTAGTACCAGTTGTGCAGTTCCTCGGCCGTCATGCCGAAGGGAACGGACGTGTAGAAGGCGAAGGCCGGATGCTGGCCGACGAAGTAGTAGTCGGCGGCATGGTAGATGTCGGCCTGGCCCGACGAGACGGCATCGAAGCACTCGAAGGCGCCGACGAGTTCGCCGGCGGCCTTGAAGTCGATTTCGATCATGCCGTCGGACAGGGCGGTGATGTTGTCCGCACAGCGCTGGGCGGCATCGTGGACCCCGGCGAGCCCCCGTCCCCAGGACGTCACCATGGTGAGTTTCTTGCGCCCCTGCGAAATCGCCGGGGTCGGGAATGCCGTGGCGACGGTTCCGGCCGCGCCCGCGGCCATCACGCCGGTTCCGGCAAGGAACTTGCGTCTGTTCATCTGCCTCTCCTCAGGTTTGCGACGGGCGACTCGGGATCCGATCCGCCTGGACCGCGCATTATGCACCACAGCCGGCGGCAAACATAGAACTTACGCAGGCTCGAGATAGGAATCCCAGAGATCGACGCAGAGACTGTCCCGGGCAGGAGCGGCCTCCCCCCAGAGCTCCCTGGCGCTGAATCTCACCGTGTAGCAGTGCTCCGGGCACTCGCCGAGATCCCGGGAATTGGTGTCGGGAAAGACGAAGACGCCGTGGTCGGCGAGGATTTCGCCGACGCGGCCCCGCGTGTAGCGCGGGGCGCGCGTGTGATGCCCGGGGTGATCGTTGCGCACGCGCACCCTGTCGCGGGTCCGGAACCGCGCCTCGGCCAGGCCCGCGTCCCGCCGCCCGGACGAGCCTTCGGCGACCGCCGCCTCGATGTCGTCGAGCGTGGCGCCGCGTCCGCCGGCCGGTCTCGACGGCGTCCCCATCGCTTCCATGCGGCGCGCGATGTCCTCGCTCGAGAGGATGCCGCGCTCCTCGAGAAAGGCCTCGAGCGAGAGGACCCAGCGTTCGTAGTAGCTCGCCTGCAGGTAGTGGAGCGGCGGTATGCGCTCGATGTGGCAGCGCAGGTGATCGTCGCTGAAACCGACACTGCCGGAGGCCTGCAGCAGGACGCCGAAGGCCTGCCTCTCCCACGATTCGTGAAAGAGCGGTTCGTCGTCGTCGCGCTCGATGCGGCCGAATCCCATCATGCCGCCGAGATCATGGATTCCGTCCACGGCTCTTCCCCTGCCCCGGCTGTCTCAGACCGCCGCCACGCCGATCATCCCGTCGCGGGTCACCCGAGAGGCAAGCTCCCCGGCCGTCAGCCCGGCGGTGCCGCCGGGGCGCCGCGGCAGCACCATGTAGCGAAGGTCGGCGCTGGAATCCCAGACGCGGATCTCGATGTCGTCGGCCACGCCGCAGCCCATCTCGGCGAGCACCGCGCGGGGCTCGCGAACCACGCGCGCCCGGTAGGGCTCGCTCTTGTACCAGCGGGGAGGCAGGCCCAGGACAGGCCACGGGTAGCATGAACACAGCGTGCACACGACCACGTTGTGGACGGCGGCGGTATTCTCGACCACCACCATGTTCTCGCCCTGGGAACCGGAGATGCCGAGCTCCGCCATGGCCTGCGAGGCGTTCTCCAGGAGGCGCTGCCGGAACCCGGCATCGGTCCACGCCCTGGCGACGATCCCGGCGCCGTGATGGGGGCCGATCCGGGTTTCGTAGAGCTCCACGAGACGGTCGACGGTATCCGGGTCGACGTATCCCCGCTCGGTGAGCAGCTGCTCGAGGGCGGCCACGCGCAGGGAGATATCCGAGGGACGATGGTGGGGCTGTGGCATCGCTGGTCCGCTGTCCAGACGGCGGAGTATCCCCACGCGCCGCCGGACGTGTCAACCGAAGCGGTTGTTCCTGGCGAACCCCGCAGGCGCGCTGCGCCCCGCCTGGCCGCGCCTGCCCATCCACGGCTCGAGTTGCCGTTCGGTCCTGGTACGGCTTCCCGACACCCATGTCAGCCCGGCGCCGGCCTCGAAGACCTTGGCATCCGACAGGCCGCCCTCCCGGTAGCGCTGGAGGATGACGCCGGCCCCCCTGGGCTGCTCGGGCACCTCGGCGAGGGGAAAGACCAGCAGCCTGCGGTTGTCGCCGATGACGGCCACGTGGTCGCCCTCGACGACGCGCAGGACCGCCGCCTCGTCGCCGGCCGGCATGGTCAGCACCTGCTTGCCGCCGCGCTTGCGGCTGTCGAGGTGCTCTTCGGCGACCACGAAACCCTTGCCCCGGGCGGAGGCGACGAGAAACCTGCGGTCGCCCCTGAACACCAGCATCGCCACGACGTCGACATCGTTGCCGAGATCGAGCAGCAGGCGCAGCGGGTCGCCGTACCCCCTTCCCCCCGGAAGACGGTCGCAGCCCAGCGTGAAGAACTTCCCGTCCGTCGCGAAGATCAGCAGCCTGTCCGTCGTCCATGCCTCCAGCCGGAACTGTTCGCGGTCGCCTTCCTTGAAGCGCAGGTCGCCGACCTGGTCGCCATGGCCCCTGGCGGCGCGTATCCAGCCCCTCGAGGACAGCACCACGGTGACGGCCTCCCTGGGCACCGTGGCGTCCAGCGGGATCTCGGTGACCGCCGGCGGCCTGCCGCATGCCGTGCGGCGCCCGCCCTCGCCGCCTGCCGCCCCGAAGCGCCCGCGGATATCCCGGAACTCCTCCTTGAGCGCCGTATCCTGGCGCCCCTGATCGCCGAGGAGGCGTTCGAGGTCGCCGGACTCGGCGACGAGGGAGGCCCGTTCCCCGGCGATCTTCATCTCCTCGAGACGGCGCAGCGAGCGCAGCCGCATGTTGAGGATGGCCTCGACCTGCACGTCGTTGAGATGGATTGCCGCCCCCCGGGACTCCGCCGGCCAGGGGACCGCCTTGAGGGCGGCGGCGGGATCGTCCTCCTCGCGGATGATGCGGATCACCTCGTCGAGGTTGAGATAGACGACGAGGTGGCCCTCGAGAATCTCCAGGCGGCGGGCGATGGCCCCGAGCCGGTTCCGCGACCGGCGCACAAGGACCTCGCGCCTGTGGTCGATGAAGGCGTTCAGCACGGCGCCGAGATCCATGACGCGGGGGACGCCGCCGGCATCGAGGACGTTCATGTTGAGGGAAAAGCGGGTCTCGAGATCGGTGGCGCGAAACAGGGATTCCATCAGGATCGTGGCGTCGACGGAGCGGTTCTTCGGCTGGAGGACAAGGCGGATGTCCTCGGTCGATTCGTCGCTCACGCCGTCGAGCAGGGTGAGCTTGCGCGCCTCGAGGAGCTCGGCGATGCGCTCGATCAGCCGGGACTTCTGGACCTGGTAGGGGATCTCGGTGACGACGATCCTCCAGGTGCCCCTGCCCTGCTCCTCGACGTGCCAGCGCGCCCTCACCCGGAACGCGCCCCTGCCGCTGGCGTAGGCGTCCGCGATCGCCTCGGGACCGTCGATCAGCTCTCCGCCGGTGGGAAAGTCCGGCCCCTTGACGAACCGCGTCAACGTGCGGACCGAGGCCCCCGGCGCGTCCACCAGGTGGATCAGCGCCTCGCAGAGCTCGCCGACGTTGTGCGGCGGAATGCTCGTCGCCATGCCGACGGCGATGCCGCTCGCGCCGTTGGCGAGAAGGTTGGGGAAGCGCGACGGCAGGACCGACGGCTCGGACTCCGATCCGTCGTAGGTGTCCCGGAAGTCGACGACGTCATCGTCGAGCCCGTGGAGCAGGGCCGCCGCGACCTCGGTCAGGCGCGCCTCGGTGTAGCGCATGGCCGCGGCGTTGTCGCCGTCGATGTTGCCGAAGTTCCCCTGCCCGTCGACCAGCGGGTAGCGCGCCGCGAAACCCTGGGCCAGGCGCACCAGGGCGTCGTAGATCGCCTGGTCGCCGTGTGGATGGTACTTGCCGATGACATCGCCGACGACGCGCGCGGATTTCTTGAATCCCTCCCGAGGATCCAGGCGCAACTGTCTCATGGCATAGAGAATTCGACGATGGACCGGCTTCAGGCCGTCTCTCACGTCCGGCAGCGACCGCGACGTGATCGTCGACATCGCATAGGCGAGGTAGCGCTCCGTGAGGGCATCGGCAAGGGCGACGGGCTGGATGGTCCCGGGGCTCTCGGGGTCGTTCATGGCGGCGTATTGTTAGCCTATGTCGCCGCGCGCCGAAACAGCATGTCCACAAGGCGCTCGCGTGCCGCGGGCATCTCCGCCCCGCCCGGGTTCAGGAGATGCCGTTCGAGGAAGTGTCCTGTGAGCTTCAGGCCGGCCCGGATGTCGTCCGGTCCGGCGCGCGGCGCGCCGGCGAGGAAGCCAGGAAGGACGAGAAGCCGTTCCTTCCAGGGTTCACCGGCACGGGCCGATACCGCCCGCCCTGTCCTCGGCGACACCCACGCCAGGTCCCCGCCGACGCCCGTGACGGCGCAGCGGCCGATGTCGAGGCCGTATCCCAGGATGTCCAGCAGGCCGAGCTCCCAGCGGACGTAGGCCGCCTCCCAGTGGCTGCTCCCCTCCACCAGCAGGTCGCCGAGCGCCACGGTGGCATCGTAGAGGGCCCGATAGGGATGGCGTTCCGCCAGGGCCGTCTCGCAGAGCGCGCAGGCGCTCGCCAGGCAGGCAAGGCGCAGGGGGTCCGGGAACAGCGCCGACGCCACCGCCCGTTCGGATTCGATGACGAAGGAGCCGAGATGTTCGGGCAGCCGGGCGCGCCAGTGCGCCCGGACGGCGTTGCCGACCTGCAGCGTGCCTGACATCGCCCGGCCCCTGCCGCCGTGCACCAGTCCGGCATGGCGGCCGTACCGCGAGGTCAGCAGGGTCGCGATGACGGAGGTCTCGCCATGGGGGCGCAGCGAGAGCACGATCCCGCTGTCGTGCCACTCCACGGCCGTCAGCCCGGATACTCGAGTCCGATCTCGCGGTAGCGCGCCGGGTCGGCGAGCCACCGGGGGCGGACCTTGACGTGGAGGAAGAGGTGCACCCGCTGCTCGAGGATCGCCTCGAGCTCGCTTCGCGCCGCGCTGCCGACGTCGCGGATCGTCCTCCCGTTGCGGCCCAGGAGAATGGGCTTGTGTCCCCGCCGCGCGACGTAGATCACCTGGTCGATCCTGACCGCTCCCTCCTCCGGCAGTTCCGTCCACAGTTCGGTTTCGACCGAAAGCTCGTAGGGGAGCTCCTGGTGCACTCTCAAGAAGAGCTTCTCCCGCGTGATCTCCGCCGCCAGCCGGCTGAGCGGCAGATCGCTGATCTGGTCGGCGGGGAAGAGCCAGGGCTGCACGGGAAGGCTGCCGGCCACGGAGGCGATCACGTCGTCGACGCCGTCGCCGCGAAGCGCGGAAATGTAGAAGATGCCGTCGACGGCGTCCTGCCGGCCGAGCGCCGAGCCGAGGGGGAGCAGGGCCGTCCTGGACACGGTGTCGATCTTGTTGACGACGGCCGTGACGCGCCGCCCGTGCCGTTCGACGGCGGCGAGGATGCGCATGACGCTCCGGTCGAGCCCGCGCCCGGCATCGATCAGCAGCAGCATCGCGTCCGCGTCACCGGCGCCCGACCAGGCGGTCTTCACAAGGGCGCGCTCGAGGCGCCCCCGGGGCTCGAAGATGCCCGGGGTGTCGACGAGGACGATCTGGCTCGCACCCCTGTTGCAGATGCCCCGGACATTGCCGCGGGTCGTCTGGACCTTGTGGGTGACGATCGACACCTTGGCGCCGACGAGCGCGTTGATCAGTGTCGACTTGCCGGCATTCGGCGGCCCTATGATCGCCACGAGGCCGCATCGCCGCCGCTCCCGCGATGGCGCCGTCAACAGGCCCTCTCCCCGAGGAACATCTCCGCGGCCTCGCGCTCCGCCGCGCGCCGCGAGGCGCCTTCGGCCCTCACGCTCCCGAAACCCTCGACGCGCATCTCGACCGTGAAGAGCGGGGCGTGGGACGGACCCGTCTGCTCCAGGAGGCGGTAGTCCGGAAGCGGGAGGCCGCGCTCCTGCGCCCACTCCTGGAGCCGCGTCTTGCCGTCCCGCCGGAGTCCGTCCCCGCAGTCAAGGCGCGCGCCCCAGGCCCTGCGCACGAAGGCGCCGGCCGTGGCGAATCCGCCGTCGATGTAGAGGGCGCCGATCAGGGCCTCGAGGACGTCCGCCAGGATCGAGGGATTGCGTCTCATGCCGCTTCGCGCCTCGCCGCCGCCCATGACGATGTGGCGGTCGATCCCCAGTTCGAGGGCGATTTCGCTCAGGGTCGCGTTGCATACCAGGCGGTTGTAGCGCAGCGACAGTTTCCCTTCCGTATCGTGCGGGTACTGCCGGAACACCATGGCCGCGACGACGGCGCCCAGCACATGGTCGCCGAGAAACTCCAGGCGCTGGTACCCGTGGCGGTCCCGTTCGCCGGTGACGCTGCGGTGGGTGACGGCCCGCTCGAGGAGCGCCCGGTCCGAGAAGGAATGGTTGACAACGGTCTCGAGCTCGTCGGGAACCCGCGTCATCGGATCGGCTGGAACAGCCGGTCCCAGCGTATCGACGACGGCCAGGACAGCGGGTTGAAGAGCGAACCGCAGCCGTTCGTCGAGAAGAACAGGAACTCCGCCCGGCCGACGAGATTCTCCCTGGGCACGAAACCCACGAGGTTCATGACCCGGCTGTCGTTCGAGCTGTCCCGGTTGTCCCCCATCATGAAGTAGTGGCCCTCCGGAACGACATGTTCGGGCGTGTTGTCGAGCCGGCCGGTGGCGCTGAGGTCGAGAACGCCGTGGCGCACGCCGCCTGGAAGCGTCTCGGTGGCGCTGGGGATCCGTCTCGAGGACGAGCACGACCGGTCCTCGAAGTCCGCCCTCTCCTCGAGAACGACGGCCTCGCCGTTGATGTGGAGGACGCCGTCGATCATCCGGATGCGATCGCCCGGCAGTCCGACCAGGCGCTTGATGAAGTCGATCGACGTGTTCGTCGGCTGCCGGAAGACGATGACGTCGCCCCTTTCGGGCTCGCCGTCGAACAGGCGCCCGTTCAGAAATCCGAGATCGGTGCCGAATCCCAGCGAGAACTTGCTGTATCCGTAGGAAAACTTGGACACGAAGAGATAGTCCCCCACGAGCAGGGTCGGCTTCATGGATCCTGAGGGAATGTTGAAGGGTTCGTACGCCAGGGTGCGCACGGCGAGCGCGATGACGACCGCATAGAGGATGGTCTTGGCGGTGCCGATCACGCCCGAATCGCCCCGCATGCCCGCGGGAAGGATGCGCTCGACGGGTGAGAAGATCACCTGCAGAAGCCACTCGAGAGGCCTCAGCAGCAGCCCGAGAAGGGTGAACGGCAGCAGCAGCACGGCGAGCGCCAGGGACAGCCACCCGCCGGACGCGCCGTCCTCCCGGAAGAGGCCCCTGATGCGCGTCACCAGGGAGGCGACCGCCGCCTTCATCGGCCGGGAGGCCCCGGCACCGCCGAGATGATCACGGTGGCCATGGCCACCGGAGGCTCGTCGGACATGGAAAGGTCGATCCTGGAGACCATGCCGTCGGGAACGAGGGCATCGAGGCGCGCGCGCGCGCCGCGGGCCAGGCGCACGGCCGGGCGGCCGGATGCCGGGCTGCAGATCTCGATGTCCCTCCAGAACACTGCGCGATCGATGCCCGTTCCCAGCGCCTTGGCGCAGGCCTCCTTGGCGGCGAAGCGCATCGCCAGGGACGCCGCGGCGTTCGGGCGGCTTTCGGCCCGGGCCCGCTCGCGGGCGGTGAAGACCCGGTGCGTGAACCTGGCGCCGAAGCGGCGGATCGTCCTGTCGATGCGGCGGATGTCGAGGACATCTGTCCCCAGGCCGAGGATCATGGGGCGCGCTCCGGACCGGAAGCTCCTGCGCGGAACGGATGGATGCCATTCATGCCGGGGCCTTCCTGGTTTGCGGTGTCCCGTCCGGAGTCCTAGCCCCGGACGCGGGAAACATCCATGACGTTGGCGATCAGCCGCAGGGCGGCGACGACGGACGAGAGGTGATGAACATCGCGGACCTCGAGGTCAATCACCATGCCGAAAAAAACATTGGTGCGGGCGTTGATCTTCAGATTGGTGATGTTGGCGTCGTTGTTGCCGATGACCGTCGTGACGGACCCCAGCGACCCCGGTTCGTTGACGACGTCGATCGCGATGCGTCCGACATAGTGGTCCGGCGCCGTGCCGTCCGGCGACCAGCGCACGTCGAGCCAGTCGTCGTCCGAATCCTCGTGCTCCTCGAGGACATCGCAGTCGATGGTGTGGATGGCAACCCCCTTGCCGGGCTCCCGGATGCCGACGATGCGGTCTCCGGGGAGCGGATGGCAGCACTCGGAATGGTGGATGGCCACTCCGGGCGTCAGTCCGGCGATCGAGACGGGATGCCTTGCGGCCGCGGTGCGGCGGCGCTTGTCCCTGCCCCTGGCCCTGCGCCGCCCGGGGTTGACGAGATTTTCGATCCTGCTGCTGGCGATGTCGCCATGTCCGACGGCCTGGAGAAGGTCGTTCTCGGTGCGCTTGCCGAGCGCCTCGCGGAACGTGCCGAGCAGTTCCGGCGTCAGTTCCTTGCCGTGCTTGGCGCAGGCCGTTTCCACGATCGACTTCCCGAGCCGGATCTTCTCGCCGCGTTCCGTCGTTTTCCTGTGGCGCTCGATGCGCGACCATGCGCGGCCGGTCCGCACGAACGACAACCACCTGGGATCGGGCGATGCGGTGCTGGAGCGCATGATCTCCACCTGATCGCCGTTCCTGAGATGGGTGTCGAGGCTCGTGGCCACGCCGTTGACCTTGGCGCCGATGCAGGTATCCCCGACCGCGGTGTGGACCGCGTAGGCGAAATCGACCGGCGTGGCCTCGACCGGCAACTCGTAGAGGGTCCCCTTCGGCGAGAAGCAGTACACGTGATCCGGGAAGAGCTGCATCCTGGTGTTCTTGAAGAACTCGTCCGGACTCGCCGCGTGCTCGATGGAATCGAGCAGTTCACGCACCCACCTGAGGTTGGCGGTCTCCTCCGCCGGCGCGCGCTCCTCTCCGGCGGCGTAGCTCCAGTGCGCCGCCACCCCGTACTCGGCGACCTGGTCCATGCGCGGGGTCCGGATCTGGATCTCGAGCCGCTTGTCCTCGGGACCATGGACCGTGGTGTGCAGCGAACGGTAGCCGTTCGCCTTGGGCGTCGATATGTAGTCCTTGAAGCGGCCGGGCACCATTTTCCACCTGCCGTGAATCGCTCCGAGCACCGCGTAGCAGTCGCGCACGCCCGCGGCCACGACCCGGAACGCGACGATGTCCGACAGCTGGTCGAACGCGATGTTCTTGCGCTTGAGCTTGCGCCAGATCGAGTAGGGACTCTTGACCCGTCCCTTCACGAGGACGTCGAATCCCTCCTCCGCAAGGGCCTGCCTGAGTTCCTCCTCGATGCCGGACAGGTTGGAAGCGGCGCCAAGGTAGCGCAGCCGCTCGACGATGGAGTTCCGCGCCGCCGGATCGAGATGGCTGAACGCGAGCTCCTCGAGCTCCTCCTTGAGCCAGTGCATGCCGATGCGCTCGGCCATCGGCACGTAGATCTCCATGGTCTCGCGCGCGATGCGCTCGCGCTTGTCGTCGGCGGCCACGTGGTGGAGCGTGCGCATGTTGTGGAGGCGGTCGGCGAGCTTGACCAGCAGGACCCTCAGGTCCCTCGACATGGCGAGGAACAGCTTGGTGTAGTTGTCCATCGTCCGCCGGCCCTCGCCGGTCTGGTGCTCGATGCGCGAGAGCTTCGTGACACCGTCGACCAGCCGGGCGATCTGGGGACCGAAGTTCTCGGAGATCTCGTCGAGAGTGGTATCGGTATCCTCGACGGTATCGTGCAGCAGGCCCGTGATGATCGACGGACAGTCGAGCTTCATGCGCGCCAGGATGCCGGCCACTTCGACGGGATGGGAGAAGTACGGGTCCCCCGAATCGCGCTTCTGGGAGCCGTGCTTCATCATGGCAAAGACGTAGGCGCTGTTCAGCGCGCCTTCGTCGACGGCGGCGTCGTAGCTGCGGACCTTCTCGACAAGTTCGAACTGCCGGAGCATCGTCCGGAAGCGCCTTCCGCCTAGCGGCTGGGCCCGTCTTCGGCGGCGCCCACGCCCCAGGCCTCGTTGTGCTGATCGCCATTGAGGTCGAGGCTGGCGAGCGCCCTCTCCAGGGGGTCGTCCGCCGACAGGCCGAGCTTGTCGACGTCGCCGGCGCTCTCGTCGTCCTGCGATCCGGTGCCGTAGACCAGCTTGCGGCGCAGTTCGTCGAGCGGAATCTCGTCGTCGGCGATCTCCCGCAGGGCGATCACGGAGTTCTTGTCGTCCTCCTTCTCGACGGCGGGGAGCGCCCCCTTGCCCAGCTCCCGCGTGCGCTGGGCCGCCAGGAGAACGAGCTCGAACCGGTTGCTGATCTGCTCGATGCAGTCTTCCACAGTCACGCGAGCCATTCCCGATCCCCGCAATCGTGTCGCTGAAGTCTGACGACAATGCCAGCAATACGCCTGAAAGACAAGTGTTTTCCCGTCTCAGGGAAGACGCTCCAGATCGCCCGGCGCCCTGGGAACCGCCTCCAGGAGATCGTCGATCGCCTCGCCGGAGACGGGATGTCTCCACGAGGGCGCGATATCCTTCAAAGGCTTCAGGACGAAGAGCCGCTCGCGGGCGCCCGGATGGGGCAGGACCGGAGAGGGAGAGGGTCTCACGAGTCCCCTGTAGTCGACGATGTCGAGGTCCGCGGTTCGCGAGGCCCAGCGTTCGCTCCGCCGGCGGCCCAGAGCCCGCTCGATGTCCTGCAGCAGGGCCAGGAGGACGGCCGGCGCGAGGTCGGTCCCGACCTCCGCAACGGCGTTGACGTAGCGCGGCTGGTCGAGGCCATGAAGCGGCATGGTCCCGTACCACGGGGACACCCGCAGGACATCGACGCCTGCGGCGCCGATGCGCGCAAGCCCCTCCTCGAGAGTCCGGCGCGGAACGCCGAACTCCGACGGGAGGTTGGCGCCCAGCGCGATGAAGATGCCGCCGGGGAGGCTCGTCACGGTCCGCGATCCTTCATCGCCGGGTCAGGCAGGGTGACAGCGGCGGAACGAACTGCGAGGGTGCCCGGCGACGCAGACGGGAGAATCGCCCTTGGCACGCAATCCTGGAACCGGCGAAGCGGCGGACCCGGGACGCGACTGCCCGCTGTGCCCGCGCCTCCGCGCGTTCCGCAACGACTGGCGCATGAGGGAGCCCTGCTGGTTCAACGCTCCGGTCCCCTCGTTCGGACCGCAGGACGCCCGCCTGCTTGTGGTCGGGCTCGCTCCCGGCCTGAAGGGCGCCAACAGGTCCGGTCGCCCCTTCACCGGAGACGGCGCCGGGGACGTCCTCTATCCGGCCCTGGTCGAGACGGGATTCGCCACCGGCTCGTACCGGGCCCGCACCGACGACGGCCTGCGGCTGGTCGGCTGCAGGATCACCAACGCCGTGCGCTGCGTGCCGCCGCAGAACCGGCCTCTGGGCGCCGAACTGAAGGCCTGCAACACGTTTCTCGCGCGCGAGATCGCCTCCATGGATCGCCTCGACACGATCCTCGCCCTCGGTGGCGTGGCCCACCAGGCGGTTCTCGACGCCCTCGGCGTGCGACGGTCGGCCTTCCGATTCGCCCATGGTGCGGTCCACGAACCCGTCCCCGGTCTCGTCCTGGTCGACAGCTATCACTGTTCCCGGCTCAATACGAACACCGGACGCCTCACCATGGCAATGTTCCGGGCGGTCTTCGAGCGCATCACCGCGAGGCACGCGGCAGGCTGACGACGATGGCGGCGACGATCAGGCAGGCGCCCGCAAGCGCTTCCGCGCGGATCGTCTCCGCGAAGGCGAGCCAGCCGACCAGCAGCACGGTGACGAGCTCGCTCGAACCGGCGACGGCCGAGCGGCTGCTCCCGGCCATCACCGTGCCGGCCACCACGAGCGACGTCGCCACCACGCCGGTGCCGAATCCGACATAGGCAAGCGCCAGCCAGCCCCCGGCCGTGACCGGCCACGCCATCCCGGCCTCCGCCACACCATGCCACGCGACGGTCACCGCGAACGCGGACAGGCTCACCAGCAACGTCCGCCATGCGGTATCGGATGCGGCCGGCACCCGGGCGAGGCACGCAAGGTAAAGGCCGTAGCACAGGGGTGCGGCGAAGGTGGCGAGGACCGGCACCAGGGGGGCGCCGCCGAGACCGCCCGGCGTGAGAATGAGTCCGGCGGCGCCCAGGACCGCCGCCACCGCAAGGATCATCCGCCGTTCCAGCGGCGCGCGGAAGAGCAGGCGCGCCAGGATGAGCGTGAAGGCGGGGTAGGTGTAGAAGACGAGGATCGTGACGGAGGGCGGCAGCCTCGCATAGCCCTCGAAGAGAGCGATGGTCGCCACCCCGAGACCCGCGCCCGCCGCAAGGGCGGCAGTCGCAGGCTGCCGGGGCGGCCGCCGCCAGGCGACCCAGGCGGCAAGGACGGCGATGGCGACTGCGAAGCGCACGAGAAGCGACGAGCCCGAACCGACCTCCTCGGCGCGCAGGATGCCGAGCGGCACGGGTAGCAGCCCGTAGCCGACGGCGCCGGCCGCCACCAGGAGAACGCCGGCCGCGGCGCGGGACCGGGCCGCCGCCATCGCCTTCTTCATGCGGCCCTCCGGGCTGCGTTGACGGCAACGGACGAGTTCCCTATGTCGGGTGCGGGCCCGAAAAGGGAGATGAGGTGGAATGGCCGGAAGGATTGAAGCGCGGCTTGCCGAACTCGGCATCAGGCTTCCCGAAGCAGCCGCTCCGGCGGCGAATTATGTACCGTGGACCCGATCTGGCAACCTCGTCTTCGTGGCAGGCCAGATCACGCTCGACAGCGGGCGGCTCGAGTACCAGGGCAGGATCGGCGAGGACTTCACGGTCGAGGAAGGGTACGCCGCGGCGCGCCTGTGCGGCCTCAACATCATCGCCCAGGTCAAGGCGGCCTGCGACGGCGACCTCGACCGGGTGGTGCGGATCGTGCGGCTGGGCGGTTTTGTCAATGCGGGCAAGGATTTCCACGATCACCCGAAGGTCATCAACGGCGCCAGCGACCTGATGGTCGAGGTGTTCGGCGACCGGGGGCACCACGCGCGGGCCGCCGTCGGCGCCTCCGCCCTGCCGCTCAATGTCGCGACCGAGGTCGAGGCCGTCGTCGAGATCGCGTGACGCGATGACCGGTGGAGAGGCCCTCGTCAGGACGCTGATCGCCCACGGTGTCGACACGGCGTTCTGTGTTCCCGGCGAAAGCTACCTTGCGGTCCTGGAATCGTTGCGCCTCCACGCCGACACCATCCGCCTCGTCACCAGCCGCCACGAATCGGGGGCCGCCTTCGCGGCGAACGGCTATGCCAAGATCTCCTCGAAGCCCGGCGTCGCCCTGGTCAGCCGCGGTCCCGGGGCGGCCAATGCCGCCATCGGCATCCACACCGCCGACCAGGACAGCGTCCCCGTCGTCCTCCTGGTCGGCCAGGTGCCGACCGCCGAGGCCGGCCGCGAAGCCTTCCAGGAAATCGACTACTCCGCGTTCTACGGCACTCTCGCGAAGGCGGTGATCGAGCCCCGCTCGTCCGCCGACGTCGCCGATGCGACGGCGCGGGCACTGGCGACCGCCGTGACCGGCCGTCCCGGACCGGTGGTCGTGGTGCTGCGGGAGGACGTCACGGAGGGCGACGCCGGCGAGTCCCGCATCCCGGACCCTCTGCAGGCTCCGGCGGCAAGGGCGGAGCCCGCCCTGCTCGATCGCGCCGCATCGGTGATCGGCGAGGCGTCCGCCGTCCTCGTCCTTGCCGGGGAGCTGGTGAGATCGCAGGGCGCGACGCGGGAGCTCGAGGCCTTCGCCGAACGTTCGGCGGCCGCCGTCGCCGCCGCCTTCCGTTGTCAGGATGTCATCTCCAACGATCATCCCGCCTATGTCGGATCGTTTTCCACCGGGCGTCCCCCCCATCTCGCGCGGGCCTGGGAGGAGGCCGACGCCGTGGTTCTGGCGGGCTCGAGATTCGACGCCATCAGCTCGCTCGACTTCCACCTGAGGGACACGCCCAAGCCGCTGGTCATGATTCATCCCGACCCCGCCACCATCCTCGACGTGCGCCCCGGTATCGGCCTTGCCTCGGATATCGGCGCGGGACTCGAGGCCCTCGCCGCGCGGCTGGGCCCCGCACCGTCCCGGCGGCGGGCATGGCAGACGGGTCTGCGGGCCGCATTCGAACAATCACAGGCCGATGCGCCGGTGGCCAGGGGCGCGGTCGACCTTACCCGCGTCGTGCGCCACGTGGACCGGCGCCTCGCCTCACTGGATCACGTCGTCACCAACGACGCCGGCAACTTCGCGACATGGGTGCAGCGGCACCTGCGCTACCGGCGCGCCTCCAGCCAGGCGGGTCCGATGGCGGGAGCCATGGGCTACGGCGTCCCGGCGGCCGTCGGCGCGGCGTTCGCGCGTCCCGGCGCCCGGGTCGTCGCCTTCACCGGCGACGGCGGCTTCATGATGACCGGCCAGGAGCTGTCGACGGCCGTCCAGCACGGCCTCAAGGTCATCGTCGTGGTCTGCGACAACGGCCACTACGGCACAATCCTGATGCACCAGCACCGCTACGCCGGTCCCGGCAACACCGTCGCCGTCGCGCTCAACAGTCCCGACTTCCGGGCGCTCGGGGAGGCCTACGGCGCCCGCTCCTGGCGGGTTGCCGCCACGGAGGAGTTCGCCCCGGCCTTCGACGAGGCGCTCGCGGCCGAGGGCCCGGCCCTCATCCACCTCCTGACCGACATCCGGGACATCGCCGCCGGCGGCCCGCTGTGACGCCGCCGGACGGTCGTCAGGTACCCGTGACCGTCGATGTCATCCGCGCCAGGTCATCTCCGGCGAGATCGTCGAAGCTCGCGTAGTTCATGCTGTAGAGGCCGCGGTAGAGGCCGTCCCGCGCCATGAGCTCGTCGTGGCTGCCCTCCTCGATGATCGAGCCGTCCTGGAGAACGACGATCCGGTCGGCGCCGCGGACCGTGGTGAGGCGGTGGGCGATCACCAGCGCCGTGCGTCCCTCGAGCAGGCGGGCGAGCGCCTTCTGGATCTTCTGTTCGGTATAGCTGTCGACGTTCGCCGTCGCCTCGTCGAGGACCAGGATGCGGGCGTCGGCCACCAGCGCGCGCGCGAAGCTCAGCAGCTGGCGCTGGCCCAGCGACAGCGTCGCGGCGCCCTGCTCGAGCGGGGTGTCGTAGCCCCGGGGAAGGTCGACAATGAAGTCATGGGCGCCGACCGCCGTCGCCGCCTCGGTGACGTCCCTTCTGGTGGCGCCGGTCCGGTTGTAGCGGATGTTCTCGAAGACCGATCCGGTGAAGAGGTAGGGTTCCTGGAGGACCATGGCGACCTGGCGCCCCAGCGACTGCTGGGTGACGTCGCGGACGTCGTGGCCGGCCACCCTGACGGCGCCGTCCCAGACATCGTAGAAGCGGTGAACCAGGGCCATGGCGCTGGTCTTGCCCGAGCCCGTCGGCCCGACCAGGGCGACGGTCTCGCCGTCTTTCACCCGGAAGCTCACGTCCTTGAGCACCGGCTGGTCCTCGACGTAGCCGAAGGTGACGCGGTCGAACTCGACGGCGCCGTTGCTGCCGTCGAGTTCGACCGCACCGGGCCTGTCGCGCACGTCGACGGCGACGTCGAGGACCTCGAAGATGCGCTGCCCCGCCGCCATGGCGCGCTGCATGATGCTGTACTGGATCGACAGCGAACGGATGGGATCGAAGAAGCGCTGCACGTAGAACAGGAAGGCCACCATGACGCCGATGTCGAGCGCGTCGTCGAGCACGAGGCTTCCGCCGACGACGATGACGATGCCCATGGCCAGCCCGGTGAGCAGGTCGACCACGGGGATCAGGATGTTGGCGTAGCGCGAGGCCTTGAGGTGGGATTCCAGGTTGTCCGCCGCCATGGTCTCGAAGAGTTCGAGATTGATGTCCTCCCGGCCGAGCTCCTGGATCGCCCGTATGCCGTGGACGTTTTCCGCCAGCGCGGCGTTGACGGCGCTGCTGGTCTCGCGGGCCCGCAGAAACGCCTTGCGGGCCAGGGGCAGCCAGACCATGCGCACGGCAATCAGGACCGGCAGAACCGCGAGGGTGAGGGTGGCCAGGCGGACGTCGAGGATGAGCAGGACGGCGATGATGCCGACCAGGAGCACGAGATCGCCGATGGCGAAAATGGACGATTCGAAGAACTCCTGGAGGGCGTAGACATCGCCCTGCAGGCGCGACATCAGCCGGCCGACTTCCGTGCGGTCCATGAACGACAGCGAGACCACCTGGAGATGGGCGTACATCGCCCTGCGCAGGTCGAACAGCATGTTCTCGGCGATGCGGCCGACGATGCTCTCCAGCAGGATCATGGAGATGTAGTTGATGACGATGACGGCGAAGAAGGCGCCCATGATGACGAGCAGCAGGAGGCGCGCGCCCTCGCCGGCGGCGAGGGCATCGTCGATGGTCCAGCGAATGACGAGCGGCACCGTGAGCTGGGTGGCGATGAAGAGGAGGACCGCGGCCATGGCGAGGACGATGCGCGGCCGGTAGGGCCTCAGGTATGCCCAGAAGCGCATCATGACCCAGCGGTCGAAAGCCCGCCCGAAGAGCACCTCGTCCTGGGACACCTGCGCTCCGACCACCGCCAGCGGGCGCCTCCGGGAGCTTGCCGCGGTCACGGACGCCTCGCCTCGGCGGTCGCCTGGAGGTCAAAGAGGGCGCGGTACCGGCCGCCCTGGGCCAGCAGCGATTCGTGGCTCCCGCGCTCGACGATCCTGCCGCCGTCGAGAAAGATGATCTCGTCGGCATGGAGGAGCGAGCGCAGGCGGTGCGCGACGATGATGACCGCCCGCTCCCTCATCAACTCGCCGAGCGCCTCGCGGATGCGCTGTTCCGTCGCCGCATCGACCGCGGCCGTCGAATCGTCGAGCACGATGACGGCGCTTCGCGGCAGCACCCCGCGGGCGATGGAGAGGCGCTGCCGCTGGCCGCCGGACAGGGAAACGCCGCGTTCTCCCACCAATGTCGAGTACCCGGTCGGCAGCTTCCTGATGTAGTCGTGGAGATGGGCCGCGGCCGCGGAGTGCTCGATGGCCGCCCGTCCCGCCCACGGATCGCCGTAGGCGACGTTGTGGGCGATGCTCGCCGTGAAGAGGAACGGCTGCTGCGGCACGATGCTGACCGCAGCGCGCAGGCTGGCGAGGGTGACGTCGCGAATGTCGACGCCGTCGATGGTGATGCGCCCGCCGGTGACGTCGTAGTAGCGTCCCGCGAGCTGGCCGACCGTGCTCTTGCCGCTGCCCGGCGGCCCGACGATGCCCAGGGTTCGGCCCGGCCCGACCTCGAAATCGATGCCGCTGAGCGTCCGGCGATCGCGCGCCGATGCGGGGTAGGCGAAGTCGACACCTTCGAACCGCAGGACTCCCCCGCGGACGGCGAGCGGCCGGGCGCCCGGCCTGTCGGCGATGCTCGCTTCGAGATCCAGGACATTGAAGAGCCTGCCGCCGCAGGTCGAGGCCCTGGCGATGGAGTTGATCATCCAGCCGATCTGGCGGACCGGCATCTGCAGGATGGCCATGAACGCGAGGCATTCCGCGAGCTGGCCCACCGTGATCTCCCCGGCCATCGCCTTCTCGCCGCCGACCCACAGAACGAGCCCCATGGCGCTGTAGAAGATGAAGGTCATCCTCGTGCTGCCGCGCACGAAGAGGGCGATCCGGCGATGGGAAAGAGCCAGGGCCCTGGTGGCGATGGTGTCGTAGCGCGCCAGCTCGAAACTCCTGGAGGCGAACGCCCGCACCACGCGAATCCCGCCGAGATTCTCCTCCATGACCTTGGTGAGCTGGGCGAGCTCCTCCTGCAGGGCAAGCCAGGCGTCGCGCAGGCGCAGCCGGGCCACGCCGGCGATCAGCCCGACCACGGGAACGAATCCCAGCGCCAGGAGTCCGAGAAGGACATCGATGGAGACGAGAAGGAGCGCGCCGCCGGCGACCAGGGTGGTGAGCAGGACGCAGCGCAGGATCCCGGTGTCGATCCACAGGCGCACCCCCTCGATGTCGAGAATGCCGCGCGTCATCAGCTCGCCCGTGTGGACACGGTCGTGCCACGACAGGCTGAGCCGCTGCAACTGGCGGAAGTAGGCCATGCGAAGGTCGTAGCCGATGATCTGGCCGACGGCCTGACCCTGGTAGTTCTGCACCATGGCGAAGAGGCCCCTCAGGACACTCGCCGCGATCAGGAGGGCGGCGGTCGTCACCAGCGCCTCCACCGCCAGCTCGCGGCCGCTCGCGGGCCCCAGCAGCCCCTGGGCCTCGTCGACCGCGCGGCCGAGAAAGCGCGGAACGAACAGCTGGAAGATCCCCGCGGCAAGCGCCGCGGCGATGCCCGCGGCCATGCGCCAGCGGTTGCGGAACGCCATCCTCGTGATCCGGGCGAGGACCCCGGCATCGACCTTCGAGACGTCGATGTTGTAGCGACCGTCGAACTCGAGATCGCTTCGGTCCCTCGTGGTCCTGGAAGAGGTCATGGACTCCTGCAGAGATCGACCCGGATCGGGGTGCGCCGGCGCCCCGGGGAGACCCGTGTCTCCCGGCAAGATGACAGGCGTCCCTGCCGGGGCGCACTGTAGCGCCCGGCCGGGCCGGAGGCCAGCCTCGAACCCCGCCCTGAGGCTGCGGCGGACGGAGCGATTGCCGGCGGACGTGCCGGCTGACATACTTGCCGCCGGGATGGCGGCAGGAACGGAAACGGGCACCCAGGCCACGTTCAGCGCACGCTGTGTCGCAAGCATACACGATGTCGATCAGGGTGAATGGGACCGGTGCGCCGGTGACGACAATCCGTTTGTCAGGCACGCCTTCCTGGCCTGCCTCGAGGACAGCGGCTCGGCAACGGCGGCCACCGGCTGGGCGAGCGCCCATGTCCTGCTCGAGACCCCCGGCGGGCGGCTGGCCGCCGCGGCGCCGACCTATCTCAAGAGCCATTCGATGGGAGAGTTCGTCTTCGACCAGGGGCTCGCCGATGCCTTCGAACGCGCAGGCGGACGCTACTACCCGAAACTCCTCGTCGCCGTGCCGTTCTCGCCCGTCACCGGCCCCCGCCTGCTGACGGGCGCAGGTCCGGCGGACGGCCTGCGGGGCGGACTCGCGTCGGCCTTCGTCCGCCTGGCGCGGAACGCCGGCGCCTCCTCGGTCCACGTCAACTTCCTGACCGACGGGGAACTGCGTTCGCTTGCCAGGAGCGGTTTCCTGGGGCGCACGGGCCTGCAGTTCCACTGGCGGAACAGGGAGTACGGGTCGTTCGACGACTTCCTCGGCAGCCTGTCGTCGAGGAAGCGCAAGGCGATCCGCCGCGAGCGCAGGGAGGCGACCGCCGGCGGCGTCACCATCCACCGGCTGACCGGGGACGGGCTGACAGCGGACGTCTGGGACGCTTTCTACGCGTTCTACCGCGACACCGGCGATCGCAAGTGGGGCATCCCCTACCTCACCCGCGAGTTCTTCGAGATGCTCGGCGAACGCATGGGCCGCAGCGTCCTCCTCGTCATGGGCCGCAGGGACGGCCGCTGGATCGCCGGCGCTCTCAACATCATGTCCGGCTCAACGCTCTACGGACGCTACTGGGGCGCCATCGAGGACCATCGGATGCTGCACTTCGAGTGCTGCTACTACCAGGCGATCGAGCACGCCATCGACAGCCGCCTGGCCTGCGTCGAGGCGGGCGCCCAGGGCGGCCACAAGATCCAGAGGGGCTACATGCCCGTGCCGACCCACTCGGCCCACTGGTTCGCCCACTCCGGCATGCACGAGGCGGTGGCCCGGATCTTCGAACGGGAGAAAGAGCACGTCGGGGAGCAGGCGGACTTCATCGAGCACGAGCTCTCGCCGTTCCGCCGGAGTTGACGGGGCGCTATCCGGAGATCTTCGCCGGCTTCTTGCGGCTGCGCCTGGTGGTCTTCTTCTTGTCCGAGAGGAAATCCCGGACCCTGCACTCGAAGTCGAGCGTATCGTCGCCGGTCACGATCACGCGGACGTGCCCGCCGCCCACGAGGTCGCCGAACAGCAGCTCGTCGGCAAGCGGCTTCTTGACGTGCTCCTGGATGACGCGCGCGAGCGGGCGGGCCCCGAAGGTCTCGTCGTATCCGTGACGGGCGAGCCAGTCCCGGGCCTGGGGCGACAGCTCGATCGCCACCCGGCGCTCTGCGAGCTGCGCCCGCAGCTCGCCGATGAACTTGTCGACGACATGGCCGACGGTTTCGCGCGACAGCGGCCGGAAGGACACAGTGGCGTCGAGCCGGTTGCGGAACTCCGGCGTGAACAGCCGCTCGATGGCGTCCGCATCGCCGCCTTCACGCCGTGTCCTGGCGAATCCCATGGGCGACTTCGCGAGTTCCGTTGCCCCGGCGTTCGTCGTCATGATGAGAACGACGTTGCGGAAGTCGACCTTCTTGCCGTTGTGATCGGTGAGCTTGCCGTAGTCCATCACCTGGAGGAGCACGTTGAAGAGGTCGGGGTGGGCCTTCTCGATCTCGTCGAGCAGCAGGACGACGTGGGGGTTCTGGTCCACGGCATCGGTGAGCAGGCCTCCCTGGTCGAAGCCGACATACCCCGGAGGCGCGCCGATCAGGCGTGAAACGGTGTGCCGCTCCATGTACTCCGACATGTCGAAGCGCACCAGCTCGACGCCGAGAATCTCGGCGAGACGCCGCGCCACCTCGGTCTTGCCGACGCCGGTCGGACCGGTGAACAGATAGCTGCCGACGGGCTTCTCGGGTTCCCTCAGGCCGGCCCGGGAGAGCTTGATCGCATCGGCGAGCGCGTCGATGGCCGCGTCCTGGCCGAACACCACCTCCCGCAGGCGGCCGGCGAGCTCTCCCAGCGAAGCCTTGTCCCGGCGCGACACGTTGCGCGGCGGAATGCGCGCCATGCGGGCGATCACCGCCTCGACCTCGGCCACGCCGATGCTCTTGCGGCGGCGGTTCTTCGGCACCAGCATCTGGGCCGCTCCCACCTCGTCCATCACGTCGATGGCCTTGTCGGGAAGCTTGCGGTCGTGGAGATAGCGGTCCGAGAGCTCGACCGCCGTCCTGATGGCGTTGCTGGTGTAGCGGATGGCGTGAAACGCCTCGTAGTAGGGCTTGAGGCCCTGGAGGATCTTCACGGCATCGCCGACCGAGGGTTCCGCCACGTCGATCTTCTGGAAGCGCCGCGCCAGCGCGCGGTCCTTCTCGAAGGAGGAGCGGTACTCCTTGTAGGTCGTCGAGCCGATGCACCTGAGAGTGCCGCTCTGCAGCGCGGGCTTGAGCATGTTCGAGGCGTCGAGGGAACCGCCCGAGGCGGCGCCCGCGCCGATCACCGTGTGGATCTCGTCGATGAACATGATCGCCGCGGGATCCTTTTCGAGCGCCGCGATGACGGACTTCATCCGCTCCTCGAAGTCCCCCCGGTAGCGGGTTCCGGCCAGCAGGGCGCCCATGTCGAGCGCCCAGATCGTGCAGTCGGCGAGCACCTCGGGAACCTCGTTCTCCGTGATCCGGCGGGCGAGGCCCTCGGCGATGGCGGTCTTGCCCACTCCGGGATCGCCGACGAACAGCGGGTTGTTCTTGGTCCTGCGGCACAGCACCTGAATCGTGCGCTCGACCTCCCGTATGCGTCCCACCAGGGGGTCGGTCCTCCCCGCCCTCGCCTTTTCGTTGAGGTTCACGCAGTACGCCTCGAGGGCGTCGTCACCGTCGGCGACGGCTTCCTCGCCGTCCTCGGCGCCGCGCACGGGCTTCGATTCCGACTTGCCCGGGACCTTGGAGACGCCGTGACTGATGTAGCTCACCGCATCGAGCCTCGTCATCTCCTGGCTCTGCAACAGCCAGACGACATGGCTCTCGCGCTCCGAGAACAGGGCGACGAGAATGTTGGCGCCGGTGACCTCGCCGCCTCCCGACGACTGCACGTGGGCGACGGCCCTCCTCAGCGTCCTCTGGAATCCCGCGGTCGGCCTGGCGTCGACGGAGTCCTCGACGGAGATGCTCTGGAGCTCGTGGTCGACGAAGTCCTCGATCTCGCTTCGGACGCGGTCGATGTCGACGTTGCACGCCTTGAGGACCGCCACGGCATCCTCGTCGTCCGTCAGCGCCAGGAGGAGATGCTCGAGCGTCGCGTACTCGTGCCGCCGCTGGTTGGCGTACTCCAGGGCATTGCGCAGCGTCGTTTCGAGATTGGCCGAGATCATGGCCGCCTTTAGTCCTTCTCGAGCGTCGCCTGCAAGGGATGCTCGTTGGCGCGCGCGTAGTCGATGACCTGGGTCACCTTGGTCTCGGCGACGTCGAAGGGATAGACGCCGCATATGCCGACACCGTGGCGGTGCACGTGAAGCATGATCCTCGCCGCCTCCTCGGAGGTCTTGTGGAAGAGCCTGATGAGCACGTGAACGACGAATTCCATGGGCGTGTAATCATCGTTGAGAAGAAGCACCTTGTACATCGACGGCTTCTTCGTCTTCGGCCGGACGCGCGCCACGACGCCGACGCCGGGCCTTCCGTCATCCCGGTCCTTGTCGTCACTCATGAGGCGGATGGCACGCATGCGAACAGGGGCTGTGACGCCTTGGTGGTCCGGGGCGATGATAGCGCCTCATCGGGACGGTGCAAAACCTCGGGCGGCCACCCAAAAAAGCAGGCACCCCCGGGGCGACGCCCCGGGGGTGCCTGTTCGAATCGGAAAGGGTGGCGGGGTCAGGCGGTCTGCTGGACAGCCCTCGCCCAGGCATCGGTGATGCGCCGGCCGATCGGCTGGCCGCTGTCGGCGGCAACCCGGAACCACGCGTTCGTCATGTCCATGCCGTCGCGCACGGCGCTGTCGAAGGCCTTGCGCATGAAACCCTGCTGGATCTCGGCCGCCTCACCGAAGGAGGTGGCGCCAAGGAGCGCCTTGTGCGTCTCGGCGCCGTCGACAATCCGGCGGCGGGCGATCTCGAACATGCGGCCGTTGAGACCCTCGACACCCTTCATGAAGGTGTCGCCGGCCTCCACGAACGCCTCGAAGTTGGCCCGGCGCATCTCGGTCACCTGGTCGAGGACCGCATGGTCGCCTCCGGCCCGGGCGGCGGTGTCGAACGCCTCGCGCCCCATCGAGACCATGGCCTCGAAGCCCTTGCGGGTCGCCTCTCCGCCGGTCTTCACGACGTCCTCGGAAACCCTGATCCCGGTATCGATCACCTCGTCCATTCCGGGTACCTTCGCGTCCGCCTTGCTGTTCCTGGCGCTGGCCATGTCTCGTCTCCTGGGTTCGCTCATGTTGCACTGCAACATCATGTCAAATGATGTTTCCCGCAGGCGTTGTCAAGGGGCATTTTGTGCAGTGCAGCATTTGACGCTTCCGCACCTGTCCTCCATAACGGACGCCCCGGCGGACGATGAGGACGCGCCATGACAGCTCCATTCGGTTTCGAGGCTCCGGTCCGCCTGGCGTTCGGCGAGAACCGGGTCGGGAAGATCGGAGGGGACGTGACGCGCCTTGCCGGCAAGGGCGTCCCGGTGATTCTGGTCGCGGACCCGGTCCTCGCCGGCAACGGGCTCGCCGGGCGGGCCGAACGCGCGCTCGCCGAATCGGGTCACGGGGTCGACGTGTTCAGCGGCATCCGCAGCGATCCGACCGCATCCTCGATCGATGCCATCGTCGCCCTGGCGCGCTCGCGGCACGCAGGCTGCATCGTGGCCATGGGCGGCGGATCGACCATGGACGCGGCGAAGCTTGCCGCATGCCTTGCCGTCGACGGCGGGGAGGCCGAGAGCTATGCCCTGGGAGACCGTCCCCTCCCCTCCTCCGGTCTGCCGAAGGTGGCCGTGCCGACCACGTCGGGCACCGGTTCGGAAGTGACACGCACGTCGGTGTTCAGCACAGGGGACCGCAAGCTCTGGGCCTCGGGCAACCGGCTGCGCTTCAACCTCGCCGTTCTCGACCCCGTTCTCACGGCCGGCATGCCGCGGGACCTCACCGCGGCCACCGGCATCGACGCCATGGTCCACGCCATCGAATCGGCCACCTGCCGCCGCCGCAACCCGGTGTCGACGGCCATCGCCCTGGGCGCCATCCGTGCGCTCCGCGCATGGCTGCCCGTGGCGGTGCGCAGCCCTCGGGACCTGAAGGCGCGCGGACACGTGCAGATCGCGGCCACCCTGGCGGGCATGGCCTTCGACATCACCGGCGTCGCCGCGGCCCATGCCATCGGCCATGCCCTGGGACACCACGCCCGTGTCCATCACGGCCGCGCCGTCGGACTGGCGCTCGCCGCCACCATGGAGGAATCGGCGGCCGCCGCGCCGGAGGCCTACGCGGCCGTCGCGGAGGCACTCCTTCCCGGCCATGACGGCGCCGAGCCGGAGCGCGCCGCGGCGGGCGCCTACGGGCGCTTCATCCGGGAGGTCGGACTGAAGGTGTCGCTCGACGACCACGGTCTCGGCGGCGGGGATGCCGCGGCGCTCACGGCACTGTGTTTCGAGCCGGAAAACCGGGTGATGCTCGAGGGCGACAGCTGCGCCTTCACGCCCGAGAAGCTGAACGAGGCCATCGGCCGCATGCTGACGGCCTCGTGACGGAATCCGTCAGCCGCCGATGTGGAGAACGGAACAGGGCAGGCTGTGGCCGATGAGGATGCCGCAACCCCGCCTCGCCTGGTCCTCGGTCAGGTAGATTACCCTCACCCGGTAGAGCGTGGTTCCCCCGCTGTCAACGGCGGCCGTGACCGCCGATCCGTCGCCGGCCAGGAGCGTCTCGAGGAGCCGGCCGGCGTTCTCGCCGGCGCGCAGGGCATTGTCCTTGCGGGAGTAGGCGCCCACCTGGATGGCCCAGGACTGATCGTCGGCAGCGCTCCCCTGGTCGACCCCGGTCGACCGCGGATTGAGGCCGAGCGAATCGGCCAGGGCCGCGACGAACTCGTCGGCGTCGAGGTCGCCGTCGAACATGGCAAGGCGCGTCTGGCCGCCATCGCGTCCCGGATGCGCGGCCGGCGGCGGAACATCGCGGCTGCGGGCCTCGGCCGTGACGATGCCTTCCTGGAGGAGCCGGGTCATGAGCCGGTCCCGAGCGTGCCTGTCCCTGCCGCCCATGACGACGGCGACGATGCGCCGGCCATCGACGAGGGAGGAGGCGGCAAGGTTCCAGCCGGCACGGCTCGTGTATCCGGTCTTCAGACCGTCCACGCCCGCGACCTTTCCCAGAAGCTTGTTGTGGGACTTGTAGGTGGTGCCGGCATAGGTGAACTGCGGCGTCGAGAACAGGTGATAGTAGTCGGGGAAGTCGTGCTGCAGGCGAAGTGCCAGGATGGCAATGTCGCGCGCCGTCGAAAGCATGTCCTCCTGGTGCAGACCCGAGGCGTTGGTGAAGGTTGTGTTGCGCATGCCGAGTTCGCGCGCCTTTCTCGTCATCTTCGCCGCGAATCGCCACTCGTCGCCGTCTCCCAGGCCTTCCGCGACCGCGACCGCCACGTCGTTGGCCGACTTGATCATGAGTGCCAGGATGGCATCGCCGGCGGCGATCGACTGGCCGCGCGGTATGCCGAGCTTGGACGGCTGCTGGCCGCTGGCCTTGCGCGAAAACCCGAAGGGCGTCTCGGGCGTGATCGTTCCGTCCTCGAGGGCCTCGAACACGAGGTAGAGTGTCATCATCTTGGCGAGCGAGGCCGGATACATCGGCTTGTCCGGGTGGCTCTGGGCGAGCACGTTGCCGTTGGCCGCATCGATCACGAAGTAGGTCGTGACCTTGCCGGCGCGGGCTTCCGCCGCGCCGGCAAGCACAAGGACAACGACTGCCGCGAACCACCAGTGCCGGACGGGACGGTCGAAGAACTCAGGCGCCATGGCGAACCTCTGTGCGGCTGAAACCATGAAAATAAACGGGAAGACGGCAATCAGTCCACAGTTGAATCCCCAGAAGGCGCAGCCCGCCCCGCACCAGGCCACCGCTCGAGGGTCGAATGCGCCGCCTGGAAGGCCGCTCCCGCGTTGAGGACGAGGTGATCGGCCTGCCGCCGTGCCACGAACTGCAGGCCCACGGGCAGACCCTCGCCGGTGAACCCGCAGGGCACCGACAGCGCCGGCTGGCGGGTGAGATTGAAGGGCCAGGTGAAGGGCGTCCACGTGTACCAGCGCTCCCACGGCCACCCGTCCGGCACCTCGAGCCCGACCTCGAAGGGCGGAATGGGCAGCGTCGGCGTCACGAGAAGATCGAAGCGCTCGAAGATGAGGCCCATGTCCGCGGCGTAGCGTTCCCGCGCGCGCTCGGCCCAGACCAGATCGACGGCCTTCAGCCGCTCGCCCTCGGCGGCGATCCGCGTGAACCCGTAGTCGAGAAAGCGGCGGCGGTTGCGGCTTTCGGTGCGAATCGCGGCCGCCGCGGCGGCGTACCACAGGACGCGAAAGGCCTCCTCGGGTCTTGCCACATCGACATCGATCTGCTCGACCTCCATGCCGAGGTCCTGGAGTCGCCGGACCGCCTGCGAGACGAGGCCGGCGACCTCCGGATCGACCCGGACATGGCCGAGATCCGGGCTGTAGGCGACGCGCAGTCCGGCGACCGCAGACGCGGTCGCCGCGAGATGGTCGACACCGTCGTCGGCGAGCGACCAGGGATCCCGCGAATCGGGCCGGCCGATGACGTCGAGGAGGAGTGCGGCATCACGCACCGTGCGCGCCATCGGCCCGACGTGGGAAAGAGTGCCGTAGATGCCGGGAGGCCAGGCCGCCACCCGGCCGAACGTCGGCTTCAGACCGACGATGCCGCAGAACGACGACGGTATGCGGACGGATCCTCCACCGTCCGTGCCAAGGGCAAGCGGTCCGACACCGCAGGCCACTGCCGCCGCCGCTCCACCGCTCGAGCCGCCCGGAGTCATCCGCAGGTTCCAGGGATTGCGCGTCGAACCGTGGAGCGGACTGTCCGTGACGCCCTTCCAGCCCATCTCGGGGGTCGTCGTCACTCCGATGAAAAGCGCGCCCGTCTCGCGCAGGCGCGCCACCGAGGGGGCGTCCTCGGTCCACTCCTGGCGGGCCTCGACGGACTTCGACCCGAGACGGGTCGGCCAACCCCTGATCCTCAGGACATCCTTGACGCTGACCGGCACGCCGTCGAGGGGACCGAGCGGCTCGCCGTCGTGCCAGCGTTTCTCGGAAGCCCGTGCGGCGCCGATGAAAGCCTCGTCGTCGCGGTGACAGAAGGCGTTGAGATTGCCGTCCACCTCGTCGAGACGGGCGAGTACGGCCTCGGCCGCCTCGACCGGCGAGAACGCCCCGCCGCGGTATCCTTCGACGAGATCCAGCGCCGGAATGAGGGAAAGGTCGCCGGGCCGTGTCATTCGAGTTCGAGTTCCGCCGTTGTCGCGAGGCCGCCCCGTTCGTCCTCGATCCACAGGCGCAGGCGGCCGTTGTCCTCGGGCGCGCCGCAGACGCTGAAGGGGCCGGGCGCGAAGACCGGCGCCTTCCCGCGATAGCGGAAATGCCGGATGCGGCATCCCGGACGCTTCCGCTCGGCAAGGTCGAGCAGCAGCAGCGCCTGCATGGGACCGTGCACCACGAGGTCGGGATAGCCCTCCTCGCTGCGGCAGTACTCGATATCGTAGTGGATCCGGTGGGCATTGAACGTCAGGGCGGAGAAACGGAAGAGGAGAACGGGATCGGCCGCCACGCTGCGCCGCCATGCCGCGGGGCCCGGCGGTTCCATGGGGCGGGGTGCGGCCCGGGCGTCCGCGGCCTCGCGAAAGACGAGGTCGCGCATCTCGACGACGGCGGTCCTGCCGTCCTGCTCGACCCGGTGCTCCGTGGTGATGAAGCAGAGCGCGCCGGAGCGGCCCTCCTTCCTCGCCACGTCCCTGATCGTCACCGTCGACGTCGCCGGCCGGCCCAGGATCAGTTCGCCCGTGAAGGTGAAGGAGCCGCCGGCCCACATCCTGCGGGGCAAACCCGTATCGGGAATGAAGTCCCCCGGGAAGGTGCGCCCGTCGCGACCGATCACGGAGGTCGGTGGAGCATCGAGAAAGTAGAGCAGGGTCCAGCCCGGCGGCAACGGCGATCCGGCCTCGAGGGGCCCGATTTCCCGCTCGAAGGTGGCGGCAAGGCGCCGCGCCGGGTGCACCGCCAGCACCTCGTCCGACGAGCGCTGCCGGCCGACCGCATCGGTCAGCGGATCAGGTGTGGTGTCCATCGCACGTTCTCCCTTGGCAAGCCGCTCCAATTGCCACATGTTTGCGCCCGCAACCAACGGGGCCCGGGCGGGTGCTGGACATTTTCGATCCGACAGACCTTACCCAGGTTACCGCCCTTGTCTCCATCATACTGATCGACATCGTCATGTCCGGCGACAATGCCATCGTCATCGGCATGGCGGTCGCCGGCCTTCCCCCTCCGCTGCGGCGCCGGGCCATCGTCATCGGGATCGCGGCCGCCACGCTGCTGCGCATCGCCTTTGCCGTCATCATCGTCGAACTCCTGAGCATCACGGGCATCCTGCTCGCCGGAGGACTTCTCCTGGTATGGGTGTGCTGGCGCATGTGGCAGGAAATCCGCAGCGGCAGCCTGACCAGGGACCCCGCAACATTTGCCGGCGACAAGGCGCACAAGGCAAGGGCGACCACCATGCGGCAGGCCCTGGTGCTGATTGTCGTGGCGGACGTGTCGATGTCTCTGGACAACGTGCTTGCCGTCGGCGGCGCGGCCCAGGGCCACCATGCAATCCTGGTCTTCGGTCTCGTCCTCTCGATCGCGCTGATGGCCTTTACCGCGAGTTTCATCGCCCGCCTTCTTCACCGCTACAACTGGATCGCCTATCTCGGCCTTGCGGTGCTCGTCTGGGTGTCCGGCGACATGATCTGGCGGGGCGCCGTGGACGTCCTCGACTATGTCGGGGGGCCGTGACGCCGACTACAGGCCGGCAAGCGCGATGCCGCTGGCCTCCAGAGAACGCCTCAGATCGCGAACGACCGGATCGAGGGATGGCCCGTCGGCAGCCTCGCAGCGCACGGACAGCAGCGGCTCGGTGTTGGAGGCCCTGAGCAGCCACCAGCCGGATCCGCACCGCACCCTCACGCCGTCGATCTCGGTCATCCGCGCGCCCCTGCGGCGGAGCCTGTCGCGCACCTCCTCGACGACGGCGAACTTGCGGCTGTCGGCGCAGTCGAGGCGCACCTCCCGGGTCGCCGCCATGGCGGGCAGGGAATCGTTGATCTCGGCCAGGTTCCGCTCTTCGCGGGCGAGGATGCTGAGCAGGCGCAGCGCGGCGTAGAGCGCGTCGTCGTAGCCTGGATAGCGATCGGCGAAGAAGATGTGGCCGCTTGTCTCGCCGGCCAGCATGCAGCCCGTCTCGGCCATCTTCTCCTTGATCAGCGAATGTCCGGTGCGCCACATCAGGGGCCGTCCCCCGAGGTGGAGGATCCTGTCGAACAGGCTCTGCGACGACTTCACGTCGGCAATGACCGTCGCTCCGGGATGGTCCCGCAGCAGGTCTTCCGCCCAGAGCATCATGAGGCGGTCCGCCGGGATCACCCGTCCGGTCGAATCGACCACGCCGATCCGGTCGCCGTCGCCGTCGAGGGCGATGCCGAGATCGGCGCGGCCGCCAACGACGGCATCGGCCAGGGCCTCGAGGTTCTCGGGACGGGAAGGATCGGGGTGGTGATTGGGAAAGCGGCCGTCGACATCGCCGAAGAGAACCTCGTGGCGGCCCGGCAGACGGGCGACAAGGTCGCCCAGAACCGGTCCGGCGGCGCCGTTGCCGGCGTCCCAGACCACCACGAGGTCCCTGCCGGGGCACGGCTCCTCGAGCAGCCGCGCGACGTAGGCGGGGGCAAGGTCGAGATGCCGGCCATGGCCGGCGGCCGGTCCGGGACCGCCCTGCGGGTCCAGGATGCGGCGCGCCAGCTCGGCGATGTCGGCACCGTGGAACGGCACCCCGGCCGCCATCAGCTTGAGCCCGTTGTAGTCGGAGGGGTTGTGCGACCCGGTGATCATGGCCGCGGCATCGGCGTCGAGATGATGGCGCGCGAAGTAGAGCATCGGCGTCGGCCCGAGACCGATGCGCACGACCCTGGCACCTCCCTCGAGAAGTCCGTCGGTGAAGGCCTTCTCGAGCGCCGGCGAGCTTTCCCTGCCGTCGTGACCCGTCACGACGAGCGGCGATTCCCCGCCTGCGCGCTCGCGGATCATGCCGACAAAGACGCGGCCGATCCACCTGACGCCGCCGGCATCGAGACCGGAGCCGACAACGCCGCGAATGTCATAGGCGCGAAAGACCGCGGGATCGATCATGATCCGGGCGGCGTCCCGAGGTGGCCGAGACCGACACCGTGATACTCCAAGCCCGCGCCGGCCACCTCGGCGGCGCTGTACATGTTGCGCAGGTCGATCAGCACAGGGCGTCTCAATGCCGCCCGGATCCTGCCGAGATCGAGTGAACGGAACTCGTTCCATTCCGTCGCGATGACGAGGGCATCGGCGCCGGCGGCGGCCTCGTAGGCGCCGCGGCAGGTCACAAGACCGTCGATCGTCCGCGAAGCGGCCTCCATGGCCACCGGATCGAAGGCCCTGACGCGGATCCCGCGCCGCATCAGGTCCGCCACGATCCTCAGGCTGGGCGACTCGCGGATGTCGTCCGTGTTGGGCTTGAAGCTGAGGCCGAGCACCGCTGCGGTCCGCGACTCTCCGGGGCCGAGAAGGACATCGATGCGTTCCGCCATCGACTGCTTGCGCCGCTCGTTCGCGCACACCACCGCTTCGACGATCGTCAGCGGCGCGGCGGCCTCCCGCGCGAGTCCGGCGAGCGCCCTGGTGTCCTTGGGAAAGCAGCTGCCGCCGTACCCCGGTCCGGGATGCAGGTACTTCTCGCCGATCCTGCCGTCGAGACCGATGCCGCGCGCCACGTCCTGGACATTGGCGCCGGTCCGCTCGCAGAAGTCGGCCACCTCGTTGATGAAGGCGATCTTCGTCGCGAGGAAGCTGTTGGCGGCGTACTTGATGACTTCGGCCGTCTCCCGCGTGGTATGGAGAACCGGCGTGCGATTGAGGAACAGGGGCCGGTAGATCTCGTCCATCACCTGCGCCGCACGCGCGCTTTCGCTGCCCACCACGATGCGGTCGGGCCGCAGGAAGTCCTCGACCGCGGAGCCTTCCCGCAGGAACTCCGGGTTCGACACGACGTCGAAGTCGGCATCGGGCCGAAGCCGCCTGATGATGTCCTCGACCCGGCGGCCTGTGCCGACGGGAACGGTCGACTTGGTCACCACGACCGCATAGCGCTCCATCACCCGTGCAACGTCCTCGGCGGCGCGGAAGACGAAACTGAGGTCGGCCGTGCCGTCGCCCCGGTGGCCGGGGGTGCCGACGGCAATGAAGAAGGCGTCCGCCCGGCGGGCGGCGGGCGTGAGAGAGGTGGTGAACTGCAGGCGGCCCGCTTCGGCGTTGCGGGCGACGAGGCGGGTGAGACCCGGCTCATAGATGGGAATCTCTCCTGCCTTCAGGCGGCCGATCTTCTCCTCGTCGGAATCGACGCAGGTGACATCGATCCCGAACTCGGAAAAGCAGGCGCCCGACACCAGTCCGACGTAGCCTGCTCCCACCATCGTGATGCGCATGTCTCAGGGACCCCGGGAGGACGAGCACGGCGGCGCGCCGTCACCGTCCCCCGCGCGCGCCGAGCAGGACGTCCCGCGCCTCGTTGATCTGCCGCGCATACCAGTCCGAGCCGCCCTTGTCCGGGTGATGCTCGGCCATCATGCGGTGGTAGGCCTGCCGGACCGCCTTCTCGTCGGCATCCGGGCTGACGCCGAGAATCTCGGCCGCTTCGGCAACGCTCATCGACGAGCGGGTGCGGCTCCCCGTTCCCTGGCCTGCGGAACGGAAGGCGTGCCCGCGGCGCCAGCGAAGGAACAGCGGCACCAGCATGAGGCCGGTCATCAGGGCCGGCCGCAACTGGCCCGTGGCCACCAGGACGGCGACACCGGCCAGGATGGCGGCGACGAGGATCCACTTCACCCAGCGCAGGACCGTCGAGGCGCGGGCGTTGAGGCCGATCCACGCAAGGGCCCAGAACAGCAGCGCGGCGGCGATGCCGGCGAGCAGCCAGTTCACGGCCGCCTCATCCGCGGTCCCGCAACAGGCGGTCCTTCTGTCTCTTCCACTCGCGTTCCCGGATGGCGGCCCGTTTGTCGTGAACATGCCGCCCCTTGCCCAGGCCGAGCTCGACCTTGGCGAAACCCCGTCGGTTGAAATAGATGCTCAGGGGAACGAGCGTGTAGCCGGCGCGGCTTACCAGGCCTGCAAGCCGCGCGATCTCGCGCCTGTGCAACAGGAGCTTGCGGGACCTCACCGGTTCGTGGTTGTCGCGGCCGGCCTGGTCGTAGGTCGGGATATGGCAGTCCTCGAGCCAGATTTCCCGCTCCCGCTCCTTCGCGAAGGCGCCGTTGATGCTGACCCGGCCCTGGCGCAGGGACTTGGTCTCGGTGCCGGTCAGGATGATCCCCGCCTCGAACCGGTCCTCGATGAAGTAGTCCCTGAGCGCCTTGCGGTTGCGGGCAACCGTGCTTGAGGTGGGGGTCTTCCTCCTGGCCATCGCCGTTTCAGGCAAGCACTCCGGCATGCCTCATGGCATCCCCGACGAGGGCCTTCGTCGCCTCTGCGGGAGGTGCGAGCGGCAGCCTGACGCTGCCGTCCCCCCAGCCGAGCAGGCTCACCGCGTACTTGACGGGGCCCGGGCTGGTCTCGCTGAAGAGCGCCTGGTGCAGAGGCATCAGCCTGTCCTGGATGGTCCTGGCGCGCTCGTGATCGCCCGCCTGCCAGGCATTGTGCATCTCGGCGCACAGGGCCGGCGCGACGTTGGCGGTGACCGAGATGCAGCCGTGGCCCCCCATGCCGAGGAGGCCGAGGACCGCCGCATCCTCGCCGGACATCTGGATGAACTGCGGCCCGCACAGCCAGCGCTGCTTCGTCGCCCGGTCCGCCGCCGCCGTCGATTCCTTGCAGCCGATCACGTTCTTGAGCGCAAAGATGCGCTGCATCGTCGCGGGCTCGATGTCGACGCCAGTGCGCCCGGGAATGTTGTAGACGATGACCGGGATGTCGACGGCAGCATCGACCGCCTCGAAATGCCGGTAGAGACCCTCCTGGGTGGGCTTGTTGTAGTACCCGGTGACGATCAGCGCGGCGTCGGCGCCGGCCTCGCGCGCGTGGCGCGTCAGCGTGATGCATTCGCAGGTGGAGTTCGAACCCGTCCCCGCCACCACCGGGACCCGGCCCGCGGCCGCCTCGACCGCCAGGCGCACGACCATCATGTCCTCCTCGTGGGTAAGCGTCGGCGATTCGCCGGTGGTGCCCATGGCGACGATGCCGTGGGTTCCCTGACCGATCTGCCAGTCGATGAAGTCCCGGTATCCCTTCTCGTCGACCTTGCCGTCGCGAAACAGCGTGACGAGGGCAACGAAGGAACCTCTCAACCTGTCGGTCATCATGTACGCCTTCCCGGTGGGACGTTGCGGACATTAGTCCCCGCACACCGGCGGAACAAGGGGAGCGCCCGCTCAGGCCTGCGCGACGCCCCAGATCTCGACGGTGTTCTCGGGCGAATGCATCATCGGCTTGGGCACCAGGGTCACGGGCGGCAGAGCGCCGCCGACACAGGCGCTGACGGTTTCCAGGAAGGCCCGGGTGTCGCCGTCGCCTGCGCGGGTGTAGTAGCACACCATGAGCTTGAGGTCCGCCGGACGCCGCCCGAAACCCCGCAGCAGGTCCTCGATGAACGACATGGTGAAGCGCGTCTGCGCGGCGAGGTCGCCGGGCATGACGCGCCCGCCGTCGTTGGTGAAGGGCGTGTGCGGCACCTGGCCACCCAGCCAGATGGTGTCCTTGAGGCGGATCGCCTGGCGGTAGGGAAGCGGAATGGGCCAGTCCCAGACCCTGTCGGGCCAGACGTCGTCCCTGGGAATGTACTTGTCGAAGCTGCCGCGCCGGCCGCGCATCGCCATCACCTCGATCTTGGTGAGCGCGCCTTCCGGATCGAGGCGGTGGCACGGCACCACGGTCGCCGGCGGTCCGGGCTCGCGGAAGTGGCTGGCCCGCGCCCGCGCCAGGGGCGCCCACTCCTCGAGCGACGTTCCGAAGTAGTAGCCTTCCATCTTGACGCTGTCCTGCAGCGACGCGCCGAGAGCCGCCAGGGTCTCCTCGTGCATGGCCATGACGGCATGGCTCTGGGCCACCGGATCGTCCGTCGCGATCCGCCCCGCCTCGTCGGCGGCCGTGCGGTTGGCGACCGCGATGAATTCGCCGGCCCTGAGGCCCGCGGTCACCTCGTCCAGCGCCAGGCGTTCCCTCACTCCTTGCGGAACAGGCCGCCCGACGACCCTGACGTCGCCGCCCCGGCGCCAGCCGCGCGAGGCGATCGCCTGCACCTGGACCACCTGGCCGGCAAAGGGCTGGAACGGCTCGGGCACGGTGCTGATCACCGCCTGCGGGTCTCCCGGGAGCTCCCTCGCCAGGGCGGCGATGACGTCCCAGTCGCCGCGCTCGTGCGTATAGAAGGCCTTGAGGCGCACGATGTCCTCCAGCGCGCAGTGCTCGGTCTCGAGGGCCGACGCGATGTTGGCGACCGTGCCGCGCACCTGCGCCTCGAGGTCGCCTGGATGGCGTATCGCGCCGGCGGCGTCGAAGTCGCCCGCCCCGCCGACGAACGTCAGGGCCCCGGCGCTCGCCGCCTGGTGGTGCGGCGCCTCCACGGGCAGGCTCCAGATCTTCTCGAACATGGTCGTCTCCGTGCAGTCGTTCCTGATCCTCTAACCCGGATCGCTCACCAATTTCTTGTCATGGGGATGGATTCTGTGATATATGTGAGTGAGTTCCGACACTTACATGTACCGAGGAGCCCATCCCCATGACCACACACTGTACATCACAACAACTCGAGTTTGAAGACCTTGCAGGACGCCGGATCGTGGCCGGCTTCGACGGCGGCCGCATGACATCCGACGGCGGCGCATTGCTGCTGCGGGAGGCCGACATGCTCTTCAACGTGACGCAGCGTGTCGCCGATGCCTTCGTCGACTACCGCGACCCCGGGCGCATCGAGCACGAGGTGACGACCCTGGTGGGACAACGCATCTTCGGCCTGGCCCTGGGCTACGAGGATCTCAACGATCATGACCGCATGCGTGACGACCCCGCCCTGGCCCTGGCCTGCGGCATCGACGATGTGGAAGGTGAGAGGAGGGTCCGCGAGCGCGACCGCGGTCATGCGCTGGCGGCATCGAGCACGCTCAACCGTCTGGAGCTCAGCACGCCGGACGAGGCCGGCAGCCATCGCTACAAGAAGGTCGTGGCCAACCACGGGCTTCTCGACCGTCTTCTTGTGGACCTGTTCCTGGAGAGCCACGGCGAGGCGCCGGAGGAGATTGTCCTGGACCTCGACGCCACCGACGATCCGATCCACGGCGATCAGGAAGGCAAGTTCTTCCATGGCTACTATGATCACCATTGCTTCCTGCCTCTCTTCATCACCTGCGGCGAGCACGTCCTGTGCTGCCGCTTGCGCTCCGCTGACAGGGCGGCGGCGGACGGCTCGCTCGAGGAGCTGTCGCGGATCGTGGCGCAGATCCGTTGCGCATGGCCCTCGATTCGCATCGTGGCCCGTGGCGACGCCGACTTCGGCACGGACGAGATCATGGTCTGGTGCGAGGCGCATGGCGTCGGCTATGTCTTTGGATACTCCCAGAATCCCCGTCTGAACGCCATGATCGCGAGGACGCTCGAGAAGTCGAGGCGGCGGTGTGTGGTGTCGGGCAAGCCCTCCAGGCGGTACCGGGAGCTGCGGTATCGCACGCTCACGTCATGGTCCTGCGAACGCCGCGTGGTGGCCAAGGCGGAATGGCTGCCGGGACTGCGCGGCAGGAATGCCCGCTACGTGGTCACGAACATCTCCAGGAAGCAGGTGGGCGCCCGGGAACTCTACGAGCGGTGGTACTGCGCCCGGGGCGACATGGAGAACCGGATCAAGGACCAGCAGCTGTGGCTGTTCTCCGACCGCACCTCGGCCCACATCATGCTGGCCAACCAGCTGCGCATGTACTTCTCGGCCTTCGCCGGCGCCCTCGTCGACATCGTGCGCCGGGTCGGTCTGAAGGGCACCGCCTGTGCCCGCTGGCGGGTCGACACCATCCGTTCCCGGCTGCTCAAGCTTGCCGGCAGGGTCACAAAGACGGTGCGCCGGTTCCGCCTCTCCCTGGCCTCGACCTTCCCCTTGCAGGACGTGTTCGCCCGCACCGTCGTCAACCTGCGTGCCGCGGCCCAGGCGCCACCGGGGTAGGTCCCGCACCATCCCGTCACAGACTGCTCACAGCGTCTCTCGAAGGCGTCGGGAAAGACACGCCTGGCGCACGCCACGGCGGGCGCCGGAGCGTCACGAATCGGCCTTTGGCCCCGCCAGCCTGCCAAAATGAGCCGACAATCGGCCCGCAACACTGCATGACTTCACCAACAGCGCGCTCAGCGTGGCCCTCGCCAGCGCCCGGCGCCGAAAATCAGGCTGTCACTCCCCTTGGTGAGCGATGCGGGCTAAAGGGGTCTATCACAAAACAGCTCGCCGGCAGCATACTCGCGGCCGGCTCGCCTGCGCCTGCCTTGTGCGGTGTCGAAACCGCCGAGTCCCCGGGACGAAGCGGGTTTCGGGCGGGACTTGTCACGGAAGACTGCGGCCGCAGGCTTCGAAAGTCGATGCAGCCCGCCGGCGGGAATACGAACTGCTGCGTACCGTCGTCGACCGGCAAGGAGCGGCGGCACCTGGCGCGGTCAAGGTCGGGACATTCGCGATGGGGCAACCGCAGGATCGATGTCGCCTACGCCTCCAACCGATGCGACGCCCGCCAGGTCCGAGGGCCGGCGTGCCGATGCAAGCGGGATGGAGCGTTACGGCAGGATCGCCTTGCGGCTGGTTTCCATCCGATCCGTGTTCGGTGCCGGCGGGCCGCAGATCGTCGAGGACTTCAAACGGCCATGATCCTGGCGTTTCAGGCACACCCGGCGTTCTGATGTAACGGACCTTCTCCGAGGGTGGCGCGTGTGAGCGCTGCTTGCCTGGCACCTGTGCATCGCACTGCCGACGAAAGCGGGTCCGCCTACGGATATGGGATTGACATAACCAGGCTGCCCACCGCAGCCTGACGCGCAAGACGGTCAAGACAGCGCCCATCACAGAGCGAAGTCCGGCGCAGGGCCATAAAGCGGGGCGCCCGAACCGCCAGACTTCGCCAACGATACGGTGCCTCAAGAAAAACTCCCCAACGGGGAGACCCTGCAGTTCGCCTGAATCCCGGAAATGTTACACAGCAAACGACCCTCTACAAATCATCCAGCATGGACAGGGCGTCGTCCCATTCCCTGTGAGCCGTCAGCCTGAAGAGCCGCCAGCGACCGCACGGCTTCTTTTTCCAGAACCAGGCGGGATCGAAGCCTTGTTCGCCTGAACGAACGGCCGCCCGATAGGCGACCATCAGGTCTTCGCCTTGTTTGAAACGATAGTCGCCGTTGGGATCTGCCGTGTCGGGGAGATACGGTTCGTTGCGCAGTCTCTCGGATGCCGATCGCAACGCTTGGAAGAAATAGGCCACGACGCCCAGCAAGTCGCCTGGCGCCAGCCGTTCAGGATCGAGCCTGGTCGCTGCATCATCCGAATCGTTTTCGTCCTCTTCATCGATCGAATCCAGCCAATCGGCCTTTTCCACAGACACACCCAGCCTGTACAACTTCCAGCGACCGTCCCGTTTCTTCCTCTTCCAGTACCAGACAGGCGTGTCGTCCCGGAAGGCGGCTGTCACCTTCCCATCTTGCCTGAAGCGGAAGCAGCTGTTGGGATTCCTGGTATCGGGGAAGTGCTGTTCGTTCTGCAAGCGTTCCGCTTTCTCTTCAAGAGCGTGAACAAAATGAGCGACACGTGCTGTTATCCCTCTCGGCGTCAGGCGCTCAGGCTTGCGTTCCATGGCCTTCGTGAAACCTATGGAAAGTTGCTCGTCGTCAGCCAATACAAGGATCGAGTCGTCTTCCTTCAGACGATTGAGTACCTCAGTGAATTGGGCAGGCATGATCCACCTTCTTGCGCCGGATTCATCCCGGTCCGACCTTGCCGCGTGTTGTCGAGATCGAAAAACCCGAACGTCATGATGTCACATCATGACCAAGACATCCCGGGATGGCAAATCACCGCCTCTCCCGAACATTCCATGAATTCATCATCGGCGATGAGCAGCCCGACCACCGAGATCGGGCATCCGGCACAGCAGCGCAGCAGCCGTGACCGCACTGACGCCGGGGATCGAGGTCAGGATGCGGAACAGCCCGGCCTGCTCCGCATCGGAGGCGATCACCTCCTCGGTCACGGCATCCAGCGCGGCGAGACAGGTCACCATGGCCCGGGCGGTCGTCTCGCCCTCGCCGGCTACCTGCCTGGGCATCGCCCGTGCGTCGACGTGCCTTGCGCACACCACGAGAAGATCCTCGATCCGATTGAGGAAGGCCTGCGGAGGAGCCACCGGCTCAAGGTCGGCCGGCGCTGTGTCCATCCTGGCCGGATGGCTCTGCGGCGAAGCGGCGAGCCCACGGCGGGTTGACCAGGACAACCTCGAAGCCCCGGTCCTACAAGGCTCGTCGAGCGCTGGACTCCGGGTCGGGGCACGACCGGAATGGCGAAACCGCGAACGCCATCTTCGAACCGACACGTGCATCTCGGATTGTCGGACGCATATCAACTCCGATTGACCGAAGCGGCGACGGCACGTAGAGTCCGGTGCAGCTATCCGCTACGCCCGTAGGCGGGCATCTATACGCAGACCCCCCACGGGCCGAACCTGTGGGGGGTCTCTTCGTTGAAGGCAGCAGTGTTCATTGACGGTGGTCATCTTCGGGTACTCGTCCGGCAAGCCGGCTTGCACTACGACCCGGACTACATCGAGACCGTTGCCCATGCCTGCGTCGCCGTGGATGAAACCCTTCTCCGAATCCTCTACTACGACTGCGCACCCTATCGGGGAAATCCAAAACTGCCGGTCTCGGGCCAGCCCGCCGTTTTCCATGGCTCGGACGAATGGCTCAAGGTGCTGGCGGCAAAGCCCTGGCTGGCAGTTCGCCTCGGCACGCTGAAGTTCCGGGGGTTCGTACCGAAACGCATCCCGATCGTCACTGACACGCTGTCCGACAACGACTTCAAGCCGCGCTTCGAGCAGAAGGGTGTCGATATGCGGCTCGGCCTCGACATCGCCTCCTACGCCGCAGATCGGTCAGTCGACCGAGTCATCCTGGTCACTGGCGACACAGATTGTCTGCCGGTCATGAAGCGCGCCCGGAGGGCCGGGCTGCAAGTCGTGCTCGTGCAGTTCCCGAAGCAGCGGCTTGCAACGGAGCTGCTGTGTCACTCTGACTTCCGGAGGCCTGTCGAATGGCCCAGGCCGGGAGTTCGCCCGGATTGACATGGTTAGACGTAACAATGATGCCAGCTAACCGCGGTTTCGCCGCCGGCCGCAGTTCGCCTGACCGCATCGGCCAGGACCATGCGCGGGAGACCGTGTCCGCAAGTCAGCGGCGCCATGTCCGATCTCCCCGGATACGAGTACCGCCGCTCCGCCGTGTGGTGAAGGTGTCCCGTCTGCGCCAAACGGTCATGAACGGGGTTGGCCGGACGCCCCGCTGGCGATGTAACGCGGTTGTTCGACGGGGGGGGGTGCGTGTTGGCTGCATGATGGACTGCGGAAGCAGGAAAGAGGACGCCTGTTTTGCGGTGCCTTCTTGAGAAGAGCCCGTCTCCAAACTGTTCCCGGCCATCGGCCTTCGAACCCCGCGATGTACCCGGTTCCCGACCGAGGACGAATAGCAAAATGACCTCCCCCCCTGTGATGGAGGGTCGAGTCTGCGATCCGTTGGCCCCTGCTTCCGACACTCAACCACCAGCACGAAGAGTAGAGATGCAGAGCGGCACGATCAACGTTCTTCACGCCCACGCCGCCGGGCTTGACGTTCACAAGATGCAGATCACCGCCACCGTGCGCATGGCGCGGCCCGGCACCGACGCCGCGTGCGCCACGGAGGTCTTCTGTGCCCTTCCCAGCGGCCTCGACGAGCTCACCGCCTGGTTGACGGAGCACCACGTCACCGCGGCGGTGATGGAGGCCACGGGCGTCTACTGGGAGGTGGTCTTCGACGCCCTGGAGGAGGCGGGCATCGAGGCCATCCTGGTCCATGCGCAGCACGTCAAGCAGCTCAAGGGACGCAAGACCGGCATCGCCGGCAGCATGGGGCTGGCCCGCATCTGCCAGTTCGGCCTGTGCACGCCCAGCTTCGTGCCCCCGGCCGAGTTCCGCGGCCTGCGCAAGGTCTCGCGCCAGCGCCGCCAGGTGGTCAGAGAACGCTCGCGGACGAGGGCCCGCATCCACCAGACCATCGACAGCGCCGGCATCCGTGTCGGCGGCGTGCTCTCGGACCTGTTCGGCAGCAACGGCCTGCGCATCCTCGACGGCCTTGTCGAGGGCCGTGACCGCGACACCATCCTCGCCTCCCTGACGAACCACGTCGCCAAGCACCTGGGAGCGCTCCACGACGCCCTGGGTGCCAAGCTCACACCCCACACCGGGTTCATCCTCAAGAACCTCGTCGGGACCTTCATCAGCGCCGGCGAGACGATCAAGAGCTACGACACCTGCATCGAAGAGCAGCTCGCCGCCTGCGCCAGCCAGATCGACCTTTCGACCACCATCCCCGGCATCGACCGGGTCTCGGCACAGGCCATCGTCATCGAACCGGGCCCCGACATCGCCGTCTTCCCCTCGTCGCGCCACTGCACCGCATGGGCGGGCCTGTGTCCCGGCAACAACGAAAGCGCCGGCAAGCGGCGCTCCGGACGGGCTCGCAAGGGCAACAGCGCCCTGCGCGCCCTCCTCGTCGAATGCGCATGGCGCCGCCCGCACCAAGGACTGCCAGTTCCAGGGCTACCACAAGGCGCTGACCGTGCGCCGCGGCTACAAGAGGGTCACCGTCGCCACCGCCCACAAAATGCTGCGCATCATCTACACCATGCTCGCCACCGGCGAGGTCTACCGGGATCCCAAGACCGACCACGAGGCCCTCATGGTCAGACGCAACGCCCCACGCTGGATCGCCATGCTCAAGAAACACGGCATCGATCCGACCACCTGGGCCGCTGCCGCCTGACAATCCTTCCGCGTCGACGCCGCTGAACTCTGCAACGAGGCCATAACGCGGGGTCGCCTCAGGCCGCAGAGTTCCAGTCAATCCGCGCCACAACGCCACCCATGCCGGCCGGACCCAATCCGGACGAACCGGTCAACTGTGCCCCACCGCCAGAGTCGTTACATAGCAAAGGTGCCGGTCGATCCTGCCCGAATGTCCGGGCGCCCTGTCAATTCTTGATGCCGCCATGAGCGCTTCCTATCATGCGCCTTGAAGTGGAGATGATGGGGAGTCCCGGACCGGTGAGTGGCATCGAACAGTTCCGCGAGGAGATTCGCGCCTTCATACGTGAGTCGCTGCCTGACGACCTGAGAGAAAAGGTCCGCAGCGAACATGCCGGCCTCACGCGGACCGATATCGCGCGATGGACCCGGATTCTTCACGCCAGGGGCTGGAGTTGCCCGTCGTGGCCCGCGGAACACGGTGGAACGGGGTGGTCCTTCGAACAGCAGTATGTCTTCGAACGAGAGCTTCAGCTCAACGACGCTCCGCAGCTCAACGTGCTGGCCACCGGCATGCTCGGGCCCGCAATCATCGAGTTCGGCACCGATGACCAGAGGGCGCGGTTCCTACCGGGCATCGCCAACGGCGACATCATTCCCTGCCAGGGATACTCGGAGCCGAACGCCGGTTCGGATCTCGCGTCCCTGAAGTGCCGGGCGGAGAGGGACGGCGACACGTACGTCATCAACGGCTCCAAGATCTGGACCAGCGACGCCCAGGAGGCCAACTGGATGTTCGGCCTCTTCAGGACGGATTCCTCCGGCAGAAAGCAGCACGGCATCACGCTTCTGCTCGTCGACATGGCCTCTCCCGGCCTCGATGTGCGCCCGATCCACACCTTCGAGGGCGGCGATGAACTGAACCAGGTCTTCTTCGACGATGTCAGGGTCCCGGCCGCCAACCGCCTGGGCGAGGAGAACAGGGGCTGGTCGATCGGCAAGTACATCCTTGGCCTCGAACGCTTCGGGTCGGCCGAGATCAGCCGCACCATGGCGACACTGGAGCGCCTGAAGGCGATCGCCGCGGACCAGCCGTGGGGTGAAGGCCGGCTGATCGACAACCCGGAGTTCGCCAGGAAGCTGGTGCGGGCCGATATCGCCCTTCGCCAGGTGGAACTGACGGAACGGCGCTTCCTCTTCGGTCCGGGCGGTCCCGACGCCATGGGCGCCGAGGCGTCACTCCTCAAGATCAAGGGGACCGAGATCCAGCAGGATGTGATCGGACTCATGGTGGAGGCACTGGGACCCTACGGCCGGCTTGATGTCGACGAGCTTCCCGCAAGCAGCAATGTTCCCGCACCGCCCGAGGCGGCCCGCCATGCCGGGAAGATGTTCTACAACCTTCGCAAGACGACGATCTGGGGCGGCTCCAGCGAAGTCCTGAAGAACATCATCGCCAAGAGCGTTCTCGGCCTCGAATCCGAGCGCCGGCCGTGAGCGCCACCTTCCCCGACGATCAGCAGGCCTTTGCCGAAAGCCTCGAGCGGGTGCTGGGCGACATCTTCGCCTTCGAGCGACGCCAGGCAGCGCTCCGGCTGCCTCAATCCTGTCGCGACGAGGACTGGCAGCAGCTTGTCGACCTGGGGTGCATGGCCGCCCCCTTCCCGGAAAGCCACGGCGGACTGGGTGGCGGCGCCGTCGAACTCATGGTGATCGCCGAACGGTTCGGGCGCCATCTCGTTACCGGCCCCTACTTCGCCAGCGTCGTGCTGGGAGGCCACGCCGTCCTCTTCGGCGGTTCTGACCTGCTCAGGGCGGACGTTCTGCCCAAGGTCGCAGATGGAACCATGAAGCTGGCGCTCGCCATCACCGAACGCCAGGCCCGCTACGACCTTCACGACGTCGCGCTCGTGGCCCGGCCCTCGGGCGACGGGTTCGAGCTCTCCGGCGTGAAGGATGTCGTGCTTCACGGGACCAGCGCCGGTCTCCTCATCGTCTCCGCACGCACGTCGGGGCAACGGAGAGACCGTGACGGGATCACCCTGTTCGCCGTTCCGGCCGACACGCCGGGCATCCTTCAGACATCCTGGCGAACCCATGACGGGAACCTCGCATCTTCGATCGTCTTCGATCGCGTCCGGGCCGACCAGGTCCTGGGAGAGCCGGGCGAGGGCCTTGCCATTCTCGAGCGCGTCGCCGACCACGCCATCGCCTTTCTCTGCGCCGACGCCGCCGGCTCGATGTGGCGGGTTCACGAGACCACCCTGGAGTATCTCAAGACACGCCGCCAGTTCGACCGGCCTCTCGGAACCTTCCAGGTGCTGCAGCACCGCATGGTGGATCTCTACATGGACTGCGAACTCGCCTGGTCGATGGTTCTCGAGGTGACCGACAGCCTCGCGCGCGCCCCCCGCCAGAGGAGAGAGGCGGTTTCGGTAGCGAAGGTGGCCGTGGGCGAGGCGGCCAGACGCGTGGCGGAGGAAGGTGTCCAGCTCCATGGCGGTGTCGGCATGACCATGGACGCCCCGGTCGGCCATCATCTCAAGCGGGCGATGGCGATGAACGCCTCGTTCGGCGATCCGGGCCATCATCTCGATTTTCTCGCCTCGATCCGCTAGTCAGGCAGTCCCTGGAACTGGAGTCCCGCCATGGCCGTCAGGAGTGAACGCCGCGGAAAGGTCCTCGAGGTCACGCTCGACCGTCCGCCTGTGAATGCCATCGATGACGCGACCTCGGTGGCGCTCTACGAGGCCTTTCGTACACTTCAGGACGACGACGGTCTCATGGTCGGAATCGTCATCGGCAGCGGCGAGCGCTGCTTCTCGGCCGGCTGGGACCTGAAGGCCGTCGCCGCGGCCAGCAGCCTCGAAGAGGCCGAGAGCGACAGCCTGCCGGGCGGCTTCGCCGGCCTCACCGAGTTCTGGGACCTCACCAAGCCCGTCATCGGGGCGGTCAACGGGGCGGCCATCGGCGGCGGCTTCGAGCTGGCGCTCTCGACCGACATCCTCCTTGCCGCCGAGCACGCGGAGTTCTGGCTGCCGGAGATGCAGCGCGGCTTCCTGGCGAGCGCCGGCGCCATACAGCGCCTTCCCCGGCGCATCCCCTACAACGTCGCGATGGAGCTCTTCCTCACCGGCCGCCACATGACCGCCGACGAGGCGAAGCACTGGGGCCTGGTGAGCGAGGTCCTCCCTGCCGACCGCCTTCTGGAACGGGCCCGCGACCTTGCCGACGTGCTCGGTGAATCCGCACCCCTGGCGCTCCAGGGCCTCAAGGCCATCATGCCGGCGATCATGCCGCTCCCCCTGGAGGAGGCGATGCAGAAGACCAAGGCCGGCAACTCGGGCATCCCGGTCTACGAGAAGATGATGACCTCCGAGGACGCCATCGAGGGACCGCGGGCCTTCGCCGAGAAGCGCAAGCCACGCTGGAAGGGCCGCTGATCCCGACCGTTCGCGCCCACTGTCCGCCGTGCCGGGGCGGTTTCGGAAACCGTCGTGCGCCTGACTGCCGTGGGCTCGGCGCTTTTCCTCTTCGCCACAGGCCGCCGACGCGGCTTGTCAATCCAGCCCCTCGCTCAGGTGTGCCAGGTGTGAAGTCGCCTCCTGACGGCGTGGCGTCCCGGTGAGTTGCTGGCTGTGCCAATCGTAACTGGTGCTCGCCATAGAGCCCTCGTGCCGGACAACCAAGAGGCGAACGCCGCGGCATCAGGCCGATGCGGCTGAAGTCGGGTGACACGATCGGGAGGGCCGGCGATTGACGGTGCGCCTCGCCCCGCTATGGTGGCCGGCGCTTCGAGCAGCGCCGCGCATGGCCATGGATCACGACCCGCCGACGATCAGGGATATCGAGACCGCCGCCCGGAGGCTGGCCGGCCGCGCCCTGCGCACGCCCCTTCTCGAATCGCCGCTACTCAACGAGCGGCTCGGCGGGCGCCTCCTGGTCAAGCCCGAGTGCCTGCAGCTCACCGGCTCCTTCAAGTTCAGGGGCGCGTTCAACCGCATCGACGCCCTCGGGGAGGAGGCCCTGGCGTCCGGTGTGGTGGCCTATTCCTCGGGCAACCACGCCCAGGGTGTGGCCGCCGCCGCCCGGCTGAAATCCGCGCGGGCCGTCATCGTCATGCCGCAGGACGCGCCGGCCATCAAGACCGCCAACACGCGCGCGTGGGGGGCCGAGGTCGTGACCTATCCCCGGCACGGCGGCGCCCGCGAGGAGATCGCCGCGGCCATCGCGCTGGACCGGGGCATGACCGTCGTCCCTCCCTACGACCACCCGATGATCATCGCCGGCCAGGGCACCGTCGGCCTGGAGATCGCCGAGGAGTGCCGCGAACGCGGCATCGTTCCCGACGCCGTGGTGATCTGCTGCGGCGGCGGCGGACTGACCGCCGGCTCGGCCATCGCGCTGAAGCACCGGATCCCGGATTGCGCCATCCACACCGCCGAGCCCGAAGGCTGGGACGACACGCTGCGCTCGCTTGCCTCCGGCCGGCGCGAGACCGTGACGGATACCCCACCCTCGATCTGCGACGCCCTGCTCGCACGCACGCCCGGAGAGCTCACCTTCCGCATCAACCGCGATCTCGTGACGTCGGGCACGGCGGTCGCCGAGACCGAGGTCGTCGAGGCCATGGCGACGGCGCAGGAGGTGTTCAAGATCGTCGCCGAGCCCGGCGGCGCCGCGGCCCTCGCATCGGCGCTCTCGGGCAAGGTTGCCGTCGAGGGCCGCACCGTCGTCGCGGTGGTCTCCGGCGGCAACGTCGATCAGGGCACGCTGGCCCGGCTGCTCCCGCCGGGACGGCCGCGCCCGTGAGCGTGCTCGTGACCGGCGCCGCGGGGTTCATCGGCTACCACGTGGCGCAGGCCCTGCTGGAACGCGGCGAGAGCGTCATCGGCCTCGACAACTGCAGCGACTACTACGACGTCGCGCTCAAGCGGGCGCGCCTGGCACGGCTCGAGGAGGAGCCGGGCTTCGCCTTCCTTGCCCTCGACCTCAGCGACCGCCAGGCGGTGGCCTCGCTCGGCGCCCGTGAACCGGCCGTCGACCGCATCGTCCACCTGGCCGCACAGCCCGGTGTGCGGCATTCCCTCGAGGCGCCCCACGCCTACACGGCGTCGAACGTCGAGGGGCATCTCAACGTCCTCGAGCTGGCGCGCTCGAGCGCGCGCCTGAAGCACCTCGTCTACGCCAGCTCCTCGTCGGTCTACGGCACCAACGACACCGTTCCCTTCTCCGTCGGGCACCGTGCCGACCACCCGGCGTCGCTCTACGCCGCCACCAAGCGGGCCGGCGAGCTGATGGCGCACTGCTACAGCCACCTCTACAGGATTCCGGCGACGGGGCTGCGCTTCTTCACCGTCTACGGTCCCTGGGGCCGGCCGGACATGGCCCCCTACATCTTCACGCGGGCGCTCTTCGAGGGGCGGCCGCTGACGGTCTACAACAACGGCGACATGCGCCGCGACTTCACCTGGATCGGCGACGTCACGGCGGGCGTCCTGGCGGCGCTCGACAGGCCTCCCCCGGAGTCGCCTCCCCACAGGATCCACAACCTCGGCAATCACCGCAGCGAACCGCTGATGCGCTTCATACGCGTCCTCGAGGAGGCCACCGGCCGCAGGGCCGACATCGCCTTCGCCCCCCTGCAGCCCGGCGACGTGAAGGAGACCTTCGCGGACATCGAGAGCGCGCGCCGCGACCTGGGATTCGAGCCCGCGACGACGATCGACGAGGGCCTGCCGCGGTTCGTCGACTGGTTCCGCCGCTATCACGGCTGCTCCTGACCGGAGCGGCTCAGCCGATGAGGAGGCTGCGGTCGCCGAGCGGCTGCACGGGGCGGCGGTTGGCGGGATAGAGGCGGCCGAAGGCGGCGATCTGCCGCGCCGACATGGCGAGCGGCTCGCACAGGACGATCCAGGTCACGCCTTCGCTGCAGGGTGGCGTGGTGAGAGAACCCCGGTAGCGCCACGCCGTCCGCCGGTCCGGAACAAGGGCCGCGAGGTCGAGCGTCAGTGGCGGCCATGCGGTCCGCCCGAAGCCGTCCCACACCGGGGCCAGCGTCCGGTTCTCCGCACCGCTCGTGAAGAAGACGCCGACGACCAGCACCGTGCCATCGTCGTCGCGGTGCACGAGATGCATCTCGAGCGGCAGCATCCGGCCGTCGACGAGATGCTCGCTGCCGTGGTGGAAATGGAACTGCCGGAGATGGAAGCGCACGCCGTCGAGGACGAGGCCGTGGCCCGGTTCGGGGTTCACCTGGATCGTCCGGCCGGTATCCTCGACCGTGACACGGGCCTGGCCATAGGCGAGCCCGGGCGGCGCAAGCTGTGCCTCCCGGGCGCCCGCGAGGTCGACCGGGGACTGCTCCCGGCCGTGGGCGCAGAGGTGAAACCCCGGGTCGAGCGAACCCCAGCAGGGAGGGCCGTCGTCCTCCCCGTATCCCCAGCCGGCGGCCACGGGCTCTCAGTCCCCCCCGTCCCTGTAGTCGGCGGCCGTGAGCACGACGTAGACCTTGCGCAGCGGCTCCCTGACGTTCCACGTGCAGGCGCAGCCGCGCGGCATGACGAAGCTGTCTCCGGCCCTGTAGGTGGCAACGCTGCCGTCGTCGTGCGTGACCTCGAGGTGTCCTTCGAGCAGGTGGACGAACTCGTCGTAGGGCGAGGCCTCGAAGACGTGCTCGTTGACGTCGCACTCCCAGTACCCGGCATCGAGCTGGCCGGTCTGGTCGGCATAGAAACTGCGTCCCCGCTCGTTGGGCTCGCCGGACTTCAGGGCCTCGGGGGCGATGTAGTCCGTGGGCTCGAGACCGGCGACGTCGCGGCCCGGAATTCTGACGGTCGTGCTCATGGATTCACTCCTTGAAAGGGGGCGAGGGAGGCGATGCTACCGCCGGACCCGGCGCCGCGCACTCAGGAAACCAGGGCGAGGTCGTCGCTCGTGGCGGCGTCCGTCATGCGCGCGAGGCCGTCGGGCGTCTCGGGGAAGACACAGTGGGGATGGCCGGCGGCGGCGTAGACGACGTCGAAGCGCCACAGGCTGGCATCGATCGCCACCGGCAGGGGTGTCGCGTGCCCGACGGGGGCGACACCGCCGATCGAGAATCCCGTCACCCGCCTGACGGTGTCCGCATCCGCCCGGTCGGCGGGGCCCTCAAGGCCGAGCGTTGCGGCAATCGCCTCCTGTTGCGCCCGGCGGTCGCCGGCGACAAGCGCCAGGACCGGCGCTTGATCGACGAGGAAGACCAGCGACTTGACGATGGCGCCCTGCGGACAGCCGATGGCGCGGGCCGCGTCGGCGGCGGTGCGCGCCGTCGCCGCCAGTTCGATCACCCGGGCCCGGCTTCCCAGGGCCTCGAGTGCCGCCTGCACGCGCCTGACGGGCGCGCGCCCGGCGAGACTCACGGGACCGCCACGCCCCGGACGACGGCGTCCCGCGAGGCGATGGCGTCGAACCAGCGCCGCGCATGGGGAAAACGGCTCCAGTCGGTGTCGTACCACTCGGTGCGCATCACCCAGGGCCAGGTCGCCACATCGGCGATGGAATAGTCGCCGGCCAGGTACTCGACCCCGGCGAGGCGCCTGTCCATGACGCCGAGCAGGCGCATGACCTCGTTGCGGTAGCGCGTCTTGCCGTAGGGCACATCCTCGCTGGCGAACTTGATGAAGTGGTTGGCCTGGCCGAACATCGGGCCCACGCCGCCCATCTGGAACATGAGCCACTGAAGCACCGTGTAGCGCCCACGATCGTCGGTGGGCATGAGCCGCCCCGTCTTCTCGGCGAGATAGATGAGAATGGCGCCCGATTCGAAGATGCTGATCGGCTCACCGCCGGGCCCGTCGGGATCGACGATGGCGGGAATCTTGTTGTTCGGACTGATCGCCAGGAAGTCGGGCGCGAACTGGTCGCCGGCACCGATGTCGACGCGATGCACGTTGTATGCCAGCGAGACCTCCTCGAGCATGATGGAAGCCTTGCGTCCGTTGGGCGTCGCCTCCGTATAGAGTTCGATCATCGTCTCCTCCCCGGGGCCCGGCGCCGTCAGGCATCGAGCCTTGTTCTGAGAATTGCGTTCACCGCCTTCGGATTGGCCCTGCCGCCGGAAGCCTTCATGACCTGGCCGACGAAGAATCCGAAGAGCTTCGTCCTGCCCGCGCGGTACTCGGCGACCTTGTCCACATGGGCGGCGAGGACGTCGTCGACCATGACCCCGATCCGGGCCTCGTCGGTGACCTGTCTGAGGCCCTTCTTCTCGACGATCGACGCCGCGTCGTCACCGCTCTCGAACATCTCGGCAAAGACATCCTTGGCCATGCGTCCCGAGATCGTGCCGTCCGCCACCAGGTCGATCAGGCCGCCGAGCGCGGCGGCGGCGACGGGGCTTTCGGCGATGCCGATGCCCGCATGGTTGAGGCGGCCGAAGAGCTCCGACATCACCCAGTTGGCGGCAAGCTTGCTGTCGCGCCCCCGGGCCACTTCCTCGAAGTAGTCCGCGTTCTCCCTTTCCGCCACGAGAACGCCGGCGTCGTAGGCGTCGAGTCCGTGCTCGGACATGAAGCGCTGCCGCCGCGCCCCGGGGAGCTCCGGCATCGACGCCGCGATCGCGTCGACCCACGCCGCGTCGAGCTCGAGAGGCAGGAGGTCCGGGTCGGGAAAGTAGCGGTAGTCCTGCGCGTCCTCCTTGCTGCGCATGCCGCGGGTCTCGTTCCTCTGGACATCGAAGAGCCGGGTCTCCTGGACGACCCTGCCCCCCGCTTCCAGGATGTCGACCTGCCGCCGGCTCTCGTGGTCGATGGCGCGCTGCAGGAACTTCAGCGAATTGAGGTTCTTGATCTCGCAGCGGATGCCGAGCGCCTCCCCCGGGCGGCGCACCGAGACGTTGGCGTCGACGCGAAGCGAGCCCTCCTGCATGTTGCCGTCGCAGGTCCCGGCATAGCGCAGGATGCTTCTCAGGGCCCCGACGTAGAGGGCCGCCTCCCCGGCCGAAGCCAGGTCCGGATGGGAGACGATCTCCATGAGGCCGACGCCGGAGCGGTTGAGGTCCACGAGGGAGCGGCCGGGGTCCCGGTCGTGCAGGCTCTTGCCCGCATCCTGTTCGACATGCAGGCGCTCGATCCGGATGCGCTTGACCGAGCCGTCGTCGAGCTCGATGTCGATGTGGCCGTCGGAAACCAGCGGCTGCTTGTACTGCGAGATCTGGTAGCCCTGGGGAAGGTCCGGATAGAAGTAGTTCTTGCGGTCGAAGACGGAGCGCCGGTTGATCCTGCCGTCGATCGCAAGGCCGCTGCGCACGGCCTGTTCGATGCACGTCATGTTGATCACCGGCAGCATGCCCGGCATGCCGGCGTCGACGGCGGAGACCTGGGCGTTGGGCGCTCCGCCGTAGGCGGCCGAGGCGCCGGAAAAGAGCTTCGAGGCGGAGAGGATCTGCGCATGCACCTCGAGGCCGATCACGGTCTCCCAGGTTCCGTCCGCCGCCACGGTCAGAAGCCCTCCGGTACCGGGTCGACGGCGGCGGCACGCTCGATGGCCCGCGCGACCCTGAGCACACGGGCCTCGTCGAACGCCCGGGAGATGACCTGCAGTCCCAGCGGCAGTCCGCCGGCGTCGAATCCCGCCGGCACGGATATCGCCGGCAGTCCGGCAAGGCTCGCCGGCACCGTGAAGACGTCGTTGAGGTACATCGACACAGGATCGTCCGGCGGACTGTCGGCCGCGAAGGCCGCCGCCGGCGTCGTCGGCGTCAGCAGGGCGTCCACGGACCGCCAGGCCTCGTCGAAATCTCCGGCGATGCGCGTGCGCACGCGCTGCGCCTTGAGGTAGTAGGCGTCGAAATAGCCTTCGGAGAGCACGTAGGTGCCGATGAGGATGCGCCTCTTGACCTCGGCGCCGAAGCCCGCCGCGCGCGTCCGCTCGTACATGGTGGCCAGATCGTCCGCCTCGCATCTGAGGCCGTAGCGGACACCGTCGTAGCGGGCGAGATTGGACGACGCCTCGGCGGGCGCGACGATGTAGTAGGCCGGCAGGGCATAGCCGGTGTGGGGGAGCGACACCTCGCGCACGGATGCGCCCTGGTCCTCGAGCCAGGCGATCCCCCGTTGCCAGAGGGCGTCGATCTCCGCCGGCATGCCGTCGACGCGGTACTCCTTCGGCACGCCGATCGTCAGGCCCTCGACCCCGTCCTCGAGGCCGTCCTCGAAGTCGGCGACCGCGACATCGGCCGACGTCGAGTCCATCGGATCGTGGCCCGCCATGGCGCCCAGCATGATGGCGGCGTCGCGCACCGTTCTCGTGAGCGTCCCGGCCTGGTCGAGGGACGAGGCGAAGGCGATGATGCCCCAGCGCGAGCACCGGCCGTAGGTCGGCTTGAGGCCGACGGTGCCGGTGAAGGCGGCCGGCTGCCGGATGGAGCCCCCGGTGTCCGTGCCCGTGGCCCCCATGGCCATGCGCGCGGCGACGGCCGCCGCGGAGCCCCCCGAGGAGCCGCCGGGAACGCGGGTCCTCGGATCGCCCCCGGCCCGCCACGGATTGACCACCGGGCCGTGATGGCTGGTCAGGTTGGACGAACCCATGGCAAACTCGTCGAGGTTCGTCTTGCCCAGCATCACCGCGCCTTCGCGGAGCATGTTCGCGGTGACGGTGGATTCGTAGAAGGGCCGGAATCCCTCGAGAATGCGGGATCCGGCCGTCGTCGGGATGTCCTTGGTGCAGAACAGGTCCTTGACCGCAACGGGTATGCCTTCGAGCCGGCCGGCCTCGCCGTTCCGGCGGCGCCTGTCGGACGCCTCGGCAAGATCGCGCGCCCGTTCGGGGGTCTCGGTGATGAAGGCGTTGAGTCCGCGGTGCCGTTCCATGGCCGCAAGGTGGGCCTCGACGAGCTCGCGCGACGAGAGCTCCCCGCGGGCGAGGAGATCCCGCGCGTGGCTGATCGTCAGTCCCGTGGCGGTCCTCATTCCACCACCTTCGGCACGACGAAGCAGCCGCCGGCCGATGCCGGCGCGTTGGCCGTGATGTTCCCGGCCATGCCGCCGTCCGTGACGGCGTCGCCGCGCGACTTCAGCGCCATCGCGGCAACGCTGGTCATGGGCGCGACACCGTCGGTGTCGACTTCCGAGAGAGCGTCGATCCACTCGAGGATGGCCGAGAGCTCCCGGCTGAGTCTTTCCCGCTCCTCGTCCGTCGTCGCGATGCGCGCGAGCCGCGCGACACGGGCGACAGTGTCCTTGTCGAACTTCATGGGGCGGTTCGTTCTTCGAGACGGATGTGCGGATTTCACGTGGGCATGGCCGTGACCGGGCGCGATCACGAAGGGGGAACCCTAGCAACGGCGCCGACTCCGGGCAAGCCCGTCAGGGAGATCGGGGAGTTCCTGGCGTGGTCGCCGTCGGGCGCGCTTCTGGGACTCGATCCGGGAAAAAGACGGATCGGCATCGCCGCGAGCGACGCCACGCGGATGATCGCCGGCCCCGTCGAGGTCATGGTCCGCGGCCGCTGGGCGGACGATATCGAACGTCTCGGCCGCCTCGCCGCCGGGCGCGGCATCACCGGCATCGTCCTGGGCTTCCCCCTCAACATGGACGGCAGCGAGGGGCCGCGCGCGCGGTCCGCCTGGCAGACGGGAATCAACCTCGACCGCGGACTGGCCCTTCCCGTCCTGATGTGGGACGAGCGTCTGAGCACCTTCGAGGCGGAGGAGATCCTGGGCGGACGGGGGCTGTCCCGGGAGCGCCGGGCGGCGAGGCTGGACGCCGTGGCGGCTTGCGTCATCCTGCGGGATGCCCTGGGCGCCCTGGAACGATTCACCGCGGAGGGTGTTTTGGGATGACGGGGTGGCCGAGGTGGTTTATGTACCCGTTTTCAGCATGACGCCTGAACACCGCCCCTCCTCCTTCCCTCACCGCCACCTGCTCGGCATCGAGGATCTCTCGCCGGGCGACATAGACGGTCTTCTCGATCTCGCCGACAGCTACGTGGCGCTCAACCGGCGCGCCGAGAAGAAGCAGGAGCTGCTGCGGGGCCGCACACAGATCAACATGTTCTTCGAGAGCTCGACGCGGACCCGCACGTCGTTCGAGCTCGCCGGCAAGCGTCTCGGCGCGGATGTCATCAACATGGCCCCGTCGACCAGCGCCATCAAGAAGGGCGAGACCCTGATCGACACGGCCGCCACCCTCAACGCGATGCACCCCGACATCCTCGTCGTGAGGCATCCCGACAGCGGCGCCGTCAAGCTCCTCGCCCGGGCCGTCAAGGCCGCCGTCGTCAACGCCGGGGACGGCAGCCACGAACACCCCACCCAGGCCCTGCTCGACGCGCTCACCATCAGGCGGCGTCTGGGACGGCTCTCGGGCCTCACCGTCGCGATCTGCGGCGACATCGCCCACAGCAGGGTCGCGCGTTCCAACATCCTGCTCCTCGGCACCATGGGCGCGCGCGTGCGTCTCGTCGCGGCGCCGACCCTGCTGCCCGTCAGGGCGGAGCGCTACGGCGTCGAGATCCACCACGACATGCGCGAGGGGCTGAAGGACGCCGACATCGTCATGATGCTGCGCCTGCAGACCGAGCGCATGCAGGGCAGCTTCGTGCCTTCCGAGCGCGAGTACTTCCACTTCTACGGGCTGACCTACGAGAAGCTCGCCGCCGCCAGGCCCGACGCGCTGATCATGCATCCCGGCCCGATGAACCGGGGCGTCGAGATCGACAGCGAGGTCGCCGACGACATCAACCGCAGCGTGATCCTCGACCAGGTGGAAATGGGCGTGGCCGTTCGCCAGGCCTGCCTCGAGGTCCTGACCCGCAACCTCGACCACCCCGAGCACAACCAGTGACCTGCCGGATCGCCGACATCTCGGTCAAGAAGCTCAGGGCGGGCCGCACCGCCTATCTCGGCGCGCGGCTGATCGACCCCGCGAGCGGATACGACGCCGTCGGCGGCATCCTCACCGACGGCGACACGATCGCCGATCTCGGCCCGCAGGTCACCGCGGACACCGTTCCCGACGACAGTGCCGTCGTCGACGCCTCGGGCCTGATCGCCGCGCCGGGGCTCGTCGACCTGCGCGCCCACCTGCGCGAGCCCGGCTTCGAGCACCAGGAGACCATCCACAGCGCCAGCCGGTCCGCGGCCGTCGGCGGCGTCACGACGATGGCGTGCATGCCCACCACCCGGCCGGCGATCGACGACGTCGCTCTCGTCCACTTCATCGAGCGCCGGGCGCGCGAGACGTCGCTCGTGAAGGTCCACCCCGTCGCCGCCGTCACGAGAGGCCGCGAGGGAAGCCAGCTGACGGAGATCGGGCTGCTCGCCGATGCCGGCGCGCTCGCGTTTTCGGACGGCCCCAGACCGATCATGAACGCCAACGTGCTGCGCCGCGCGCTCTCCTACGGCACGATCTTCGGTGCCCTGATCATGCACCATGCCGAGGACAGCAACCTTTCCGGCAGCGGCGTCATGAACGCCGGCGAGGCGGCGACGCGGCTCGGCCTCCAGGGCATGCCGCCCCAGAGCGAGTCGATCATGGTCGCCCGCGACATCCGCCTCGTCGAGATGACCGGCGGCCGCCTCCACGTCGCCGGCATCACCACCGCCGAGAGCGTGACGCTCGTCCGCGACGCCAAGGAGCGCGGCCTTCCGGTCACGGCGGACACCGCGCCGCACTACCTGGTGCTCAACGAGAACGCCGTCGGCGACTACCTCACCTTCACCAAGGTGCGCCCGCCGCTGCGGTCGGAGGACGATCGCCAGGCCCTCGCGGAGTCGCTCAAGGACGGGGTGATCGACGCCATCACCTCGAACCACGAACCGCGCGACCAGGACAGCAAGCGCCAGCCCTTCGCGCAGGCGGCCTTCGGCATCGTCGGGCTCGAGACGATCCTGCCGCTCGTCATGGAACTCGTGGCGAACGGCCGGCTCGCCCTCGGCGAGGCGCTGGCGCTGGTCACCTGCCGTCCGGCCGACCTGCTGCGCCTCAAGGCCGGCAGGCTGAAGCCGGGCTGGCCCGCGGACATCGTGCTGATCGACGCGTCGCGGAGCTGGACGATCGACGCGAGGGCCTTTCAGAGCAAGTCCAAGAACTCTCCGTTCCACGGCCGCACGGCCGGGGCGCGGGTCGTGCGCACCGTGGTCAACGGGCGCACCGTGTTCGAGTGCCTTTGCGACCGTCCGTGACACGCGGGGCGCCTCATGTTCGACAGCCGCATGCTCACCCTCGACGCGCTGCCCTTCCTGTGGCCCTACGCCCTGTGCGCGGTTGTGGCCTGGCTCGCCGGGTCCGTGCCGTTCGGCCCGGTCGTCACCCGCCTTGCCGGGCGCGGCGACCTGCGCTCGGCCGGCTCGGGCGGTACCGGCGCCACCAATGTCCTCAGAATCGCCGGCAGGGTTCCCGCCGCGGCGACGCTGCTGCTCGACTTCGGCAAGGGGCTGGCGGCGGTGCTGGCCGCAGAAGATGCCGGCGGTCCGGATCTCGCGATCGTCGCCTCCCTGTTCGTCGTTCTGGGACACCTGTTCCCGCCGTGGTCCCGGTTTCGCGGCGGCAAGGGCGTGGCGACGTCCCTGGGGGTGACCTTCGCCCTGTCGTGGCCGGCCGGACTGTGCGCCGTCGCGGCATGGCTGGCGGCGGTGGCGCTGACACGCATATCGTCCGTCGGCGGCCTCTTCCAGGCGGTCGCGGTGCCGTTCTTCGTCTGGTTCTTCACCCGCGACCCTCAGTACGCCGCGGTGATCGCCCTGGTGTCTCTGCTGGTGTTCGTCCGGCACCACGCCAACATCCGCCGGCTGATCCGCGGCCGGGAACCCGTCATCGGCAGGCCTCCTTGACGGACTGGCCGGCCGGTGCCACTTAGTCGTGCCCGTCCCCGACGGGTAGCGGACGGAGTCCCGGGAATCGCGCGATGCAGGTCGTAGTCGTTGAATCTCCCGCCAAGGCGAAGACCATCGGCAAGTACCTCGGAGAGGGGTACACCGTGCTGGCAAGCTACGGTCATGTCAGCGACCTGCCGTCCCGCAACGGCTCCGTGCGGCCCGACGACGATTTCGACATGACTTTCGAAACCGGAAGCAAGGCCCTGAAACCACTTGGCGAGATCGCCAGGGCGCTCGGCAAGGCCGAGGCTCTCGTTCTCGCCACCGACCCGGATCGCGAGGGCGAGGCCATCGCCTGGCATGTCCGCAACTGGCTCGACGACAACGGGGCGACCGGGGATCGTGCGGTCAAGCGCGTGGTCTTCAACGAGATCACCCGGGAAGCCGTCACCGAGGCCATGGCGTCGCCGCGCGACATCGACATGGACCTCGTCAACGCCCAGCTTGCCAGGCGCGCCCTCGACTATCTCATAGGATTCACGCTTTCGCCCGTTCTCTGGCAGAAGCTGCCCGGCTGCGACTGCCGGTCCGCCGGGCGCGTGCAGTCCGTGGCGCTGCGCCTGATCTGCGAGCGCGAAGCGGAGATCGAACGCTTCACGCCCCGGGAGTACTGGACGGTGGACGCCGATCTCGCGACAGGGGGCGGGGACGCGCTGACCGCACGGCTGGTCCGGCTCGGCGGCGGCAAGCTCGACAAGTTCGACCTTGCCGACGAGGCTGCCGCGAACGATGCCGCACGGGTCGTGCGCGAGGGCGCCTTCACGGTCGAGAACATCGAGCAGAAGGAGACGAGGCGCAGCCCGGCCGCGCCCTTCACCACGTCCACGCTGCAGCAGGAAGCCTCGCGCAGGCTCAAGTTCGGCGTGCAGAAAACCATGAGCCTTGCCCAGCGCCTCTACGAGGGCCGCGACATCGGCGGCGAGGCCACCGGCCTCATCACCTACATGCGCACCGACAGCGTCGTCATGTCCCGGGCGGCAATCGGCGAAGCCCGCCGCCACGTCGGCGCAATGTTCGGCGCGTCCTACCTGCCGGAGAAGCCGCGGACATACAGGACGAAGGCGCGCAACGCCCAGGAGGCCCACGAGGCGATCCGGCCGACGGACTTCGGCCGCACCCCGAAGGACATGGCGCGCCATCTCGAAAAGGACGAGGCGCGCCTCTACGACATCATCTGGAAGCGCGCCCTCGCCAGCCAGATGGAAAGCGCAAGGTTCCATCAGACCACCGTCGACATCTCCACGACGGGCCGGGAGGATGCGGGGCTGCGCGCTTCCGGTTCGGTGATGCTCTTCGACGGCTTCATGAAGCTCTACCGCGAGGCATCCGACGAGGACGACGGCGGCGAGAGACGCCTGCCCCGGCTTTCCAGGGACGAGCCGCTCGGGATCCGCGAGGTCAGGCCCGAACAGCACTTCACGGAGCCGCCTCCCCGCCTCAACGAGGCGACGCTCGTGCGCCGCCTCGAGGAACTCGGAATCGGCCGTCCGTCGACCTATGCGCCGATCATCAACGTCCTCAAGAGCAAGGAGTACGTCACCCTCGAGGCCAGGCGCTTCCGCCCGGCGGACCGCGGGCGCCTTCTCGTCGCCTTTCTCGAGGCCTTCTTCCGCACCTACGTGGAGTACGACTTCACGGCGAACCTCGAGCGGGACCTCGACCGCATCTCCAGCGGCAACGCCGACTGGAAGGCGGTGCTGCGCGAGTTCTGGGACGCCTTCGACGGCGTGATCAGGGCGACCCGCGATCTCGACATCAGGAACATCGTCGAGGCCATCGAGACCGTCCTGGAACACTACATCTTCCCCGCCGAAGGCGACCGCGATCCCCGGACCTGTCCGTCCTGCGAGACCGGCAGGCTCAACCTCCGGCTGGGCAAGTTCGGACCCTTCATCGGCTGCACGCGCTGGCCGGAATGCCGCTACACCAAGGATCCGTTCGCCAGGGACGGCGGCCCCGCGGACGAGCCGCTCCATCTGGGAGACGATCCGGCGACAGGACAGCCCGTCACCTTCCAGGTCGGCAAGTTCGGACCCTACGTGCGAAGCGGCGAGGCCGGACCCGACTCGCGCACCGTCTCGGTGCCGCGCACCATGGCCGCCGCCGCGATCACCCTCGAGAAGGCGCTGGGCCTCCTTGCCCTTCCCCGCGACGTCGGCGCCCATCCCGAAACCGGGACCCTCATCCAGGCGGGGGTCGGACGCTACGGCCCGTACCTCAGGCACGGCCGGGCCTACGTCAACATCGATGACGACGATGTCCTCGAGATCGGTCTCAACCGGGCCGTCGCCCTGATCGCCGAGAAGGGCCGCAAGGCGTCGGCGTCCGTCCTGAGGACGCTGGGAGAGCATCCGGCCGACAAGGAGGCCGTCGAGATCGTCAAGGGGCGCTACGGGCCCTGCGTCCGGCACAAGCGCACCTTCGCCACCCTGCCCAAGGGCACGGCGGCGGACGACGTGACCCTCGAGGCGGCGATCGAGCTGCTGGCGCGCAAGAAGAAGAAACCCGCCGGGGCCGGCAGGCACAAACGCAGGACGCCGCGCAAGTCCGCGGCCGGATGAGGCCGCCCCGCGGCCGCTCCCGGCGCGATCTTCTCGTCGAGGTCGACGGCATCGATGCGGACGGCCACGCCACGGCCCGTCCCGTGGAGTGGACCGGCGACGGCGAAGCCCCCGTGATCGTCATCGATTCCTCCTCGGGTCCGGCGGCCGCACCCGGCGACCGGGCGGTCGTCAGCATCCGCCGGCAGGCCGGCGGCCGCGCCCATGGCCGGATCAGGCGCATCCTCGAACCCGGACCGGACCTCGTGACGGGCGTCTTCCGGAAGGGGCGCGGCGGCGGTGTCATCGTCGACACGCGAAGAAGCAGGGTCCGCGAGTACCGCGCCGAGCGCCCGGCGAGCGCCGGTCTGCGCGACGGCGACCTCGTCCTCGCCGAGCCCCTGCGCCCCTCAAGGTTCGGCCCTCCCCGCGCCCGGGTCGTCCGCACCTTCGGTTCCTGGTCCGATCCCGACGCCATCAGCCTCGCGGCCATCGTGTCGTACGATGTCCCGACCGAGTTCCCCGCTGCGGTCCGGGAGGAAGCCGAGCGTGCCGCCGGGGTGACGGACGCCGCGGGACGGGCCGACCTCACCGGCATTCCGCTGGTCACCATCGACGATGACGACGCCCGCGATCACGACGACGCCGTCTTCGCCGAAACCGCCGGCGACGGCTGGCATGGCGTCGTCGCCATTGCCGATGTCGCCCACTACGTCCGCCCCGGCAGCGCACTCGATCGCGAGGCCCGCAGGCGGGGCACCTCCGTCTACTTCCCCGCAAGCGTCGTTCCCATGCTGCCCGGGCGGCTGTCGGGCGAACTGTGTTCCCTGCGGCCCGGGGCCGTGAGGCCGTGCCTGGCCGTTCACCTGTGGATCGACGGCGACGGCGTCCTCCGGCGCTGGGAGTTCGTGCGCGGCATCATGCGCTCGGCGGCGAGGCTCACCTACGACGAGGTCGAAGGCCACCTTCGGGGCGCGCCGTCGCGTCGGACGCGCCGGCTTCCCCGGGACCTCATGGACAACCTTCACGGCGTGTTCAGGGCGCTCCTGGGGGCGCGGCGCCGCAGAGGCGCTCTCGACATCGACCGGGCGGAACAGAAGGTGACGCTTCGGGAGAACGGCACGGTGGCCACCGTCACCCTGAAACCTCGCCTCGACAGCCACAGGCTCATCGAGGAGATGATGATCGCGGCGAACGTCGCGGCGGCACGGGAACTTCTCGGCACATCGAAGCCCGCCCTCTTCCGCGTTCACGACCGCCCGGCGCCCGAGAAGGTCGGGAACCTGAGGGAGTACCTGGGGTCCCTCGGCCTCTCGCTTGGAGGCGGTCCCCGGCCGAGGCCCCGGGATTTCGCCCGCGTGCTCAAGGAGGCCGCCGGCGCCGACTTCGCCGACCCGGTGACGGAGACCGTGCTGCGCTGCCAGTCCCTGGCCGCCTACCATCCCGTCAACATCGGCCACTTCGGCCTGGCGCTCGAATCCTACTGCCACTTCACCTCGCCGATCCGCCGCTACGCCGATCTCGCGGTGCACAGGATTCTGCTGGGCGAGGCGCCGCCCGGAAGGGACGAGCTCGTCCGCCTCGCCGATCACCTCGCCGTCACGGAACGCCGGGCCGCCGGAGCCGAGCGAAGCGCCATGGACCATTACGTCGTCGAGTGGCTGGCCGCCCGCCGCGGCGCCGTCATGAACGGACGCATCACGGGCCTTGGCCGCTTCGGCCTCTTCGTACGGCTCGAGGGCACCGGCGCCGACGGCCTCGTTCCCGCCCGCACCCTCAGGGGCGGCCCCTTCCGGTTCCATGAAGGGCGCCAGGAGCTCGCAGGCAGGGGCGTCCGGTTCCACCCCGGAGACAGGGTCGCCGCAAGGCTGGTGGAGGCCGACACCGTCGCCGCAACGCTGGTGCTCGAACTCGTCAACGATTCATAATAAATACAATACCCTGAAAGCAGTATCTCCGATCGCAGAGAGAAGCCGTTCCAAGGGGCCGTTGGCGATGCCCCAAGCTGTGCTATAGTGATCGGGCACGGTCCTTTCTTACGGTCGTTTCATGGGGGATATCATGGCCTTAGCCAAGGATGTTTGCGTCGATGATCGCATTGGCCGCCCCACGCTCGTGCAGAAGCGCTGGCTGCGGAGGGGAATGGATCAGCCGGGCGGCAAGCTGCCGCTCTTCGACGAGAAGGGCCAGGAAATCGATCCCCGCACCGTCAGGAGCTGCATCCGCCAGGGCTGGGCCGAACCCTGGATCACCAACCCGATCAAGCCGGACTGGCTGGTCTGCAGACTGACGCCATCGGGCAGAGACGTACTCGGCTGAGAGCCGCGTCCCGGCGCCTTACATGCGCAGTGTTCCCTTGCCTGCGGGCGAGTCCGGCCGGCCGTCGCGCCCCCGCGATGCGGCCAGCGTGATCCTGATGCGGGACCGGGCCGGCCGGAGCGAGGTTCTCATGGGCCGCCGCCGGAAGGCAAGCTTCCTGCCGGACATCTACGTCTTTCCGGGCGGCCGTGTCGACGCCTCGGACCGGACGCCGCTGCCGGAGACCATCCGCCTCGCCGAAACGGCCGAACGCCTGATCCGGCGCGACACGCCGAAGGCGGAGCCGCGGGCCCTGGGGCTCGCCGCCCTGCGCGAGACCCACGAGGAAACGGGCTACCTTGTGGCGCGCCCGGCCGCTCCCGGCGTCCTCGACGCCCTGCCGGCGACGCCGTTCTGGAACGCCTGCCGGCAGGCGGAGGCGGTTCCGGACCTCGGCGCCATGGACTACGTCATGAGGGCGCTCACACCCACCGTGTCCCCGAAGAGATTCAACACGCGCTTCTTTCTCCTCGACGCCACGGGCCTGGCGGGAGAGCCGTTGCGGGACGGCGAGCTCGAGGACCTTGCCTGGCGGTCCCTGGAGGAGTCGTTCCGCCTGCCCATCATCGACGTCACGGAGATCGCGCTCGCCACGGCGCGGCGCCGCTGGGAGGAGCGACGGTCGGGCCGTCCCCAGTCGATCGTCCCCTTTGTGCACTATGTCCGTGACCGGCAGCGAATCGATCACGTCTGAGCCCGTCCTGTCGCACCGCGACAGGACGCGATGCCTGATCCTGCTGATCGCCGCGCTCTCCGTGGTGAGCATGACGAGCTCCCTTCTCTGGCCGATTCTCGCCGAATCCCTGAGCAACAGGGGATACAGCGAGAGCGCCATCAGCATCAGCGCCGCGATACAGTTCGCCGGGATCATGATCGTGGCGTTCGCCGCCACCCGCATCATACCGTGGCTCGGCGTCCTGCGTTCGGTCGGCCTGGGCCTCGCCCTTGTCGGAGCGGCCCTGCTGGTGATGCCGTTCATCCGCGACTACGCCACATGGTGTGTGCTGCGCTTCATCCTCGGGATCGGCAATTCCCTGCTGTTCACAACCGGCGACACGTGGATCAACCACATCCTCGAGGACAGGGTGCGCGGGCGCTGGCTGGGGATCTACAGCACGGTCGGCATGACGGGCTGGGCCGTCGGTCCCATCGTCGGCGCCACTCTCGATCCGGAGACCGCCTGGCCCTTCCTGTGCGGCCTTCTCGCCGTTCTCATGACGTCGGCGCTTCTCGTGCCGACCCGCAGGATCGCGTTCCACTTTGCCGTGGACGAGCGCGAGGACCGGGGTTCCCGCAAGCTCCTCCTCGTCTTCCTGGCGGCGCCGACCGTGCTGCTGTCGTCGGCCATGTTCGGCGTCCTCGAAGGCGGCATGCAGTCCTTCGCCCACCTTTACACGATGAGCGTCCTGGGCGACGAGTTCCGCCAGACGGGCTACGCCGTCATCTGGGTGGGCTCCGTCGGCGCGATATTCTTCCAGTACCCGGTCGGCTGGCTTGCCGACCGGGTGCACCGGGGCTGGCTCCTGGTCGCATGCGTCATGGTGATCGCGCTGACGATGTCCTCGCTGCCCTGGCTCATTCACGCGGGCACCGCGCCCTGGTGGTCGCCCGACGGCCTCCTGCTGTGGGCCGTGATCGTGCTGTGGGGCGGCGCCATGGGAGCGGTCTTCACCGTGGGCATCACGCTGCTCGGGCAGCGATTCCGGTCCGTCGACCTCGTGGCGGCCAACGCCGTCTTCGCACTGCTCTTCGGCGTCGGGGGAATGGCCGGGCCGCTGCTGGTCGGCATGTCGATGGACGAGTTCGGCCCCCACAGCTTCGTCGTCTCCATGGTGTGCACCGTCGTCATCTACGGGCTCTTCGCCGCCTGGCGCCAGTTCCGCAGGGACCGGCCGGCCACGCGCTGATGCCCCCGAGGTGGCGCTGCCGGCAACACCCTGCCACGAGGCGCCGGCGGATCCCGGACCCGCATCTGCCGGGGAAGAGCGTGCTTCAGGAAGGGCGGGCGGGCCTCTGCGTTCCGGGGTCTCACGGAGGACGCGCGGGATCAGGCGCGTCACGAACTCGGGTTGGTGACCCGATCCCGTCCTGCGCTCTGGCCAGAACGCCGTTCGTCCGCGGCGGCGCCGGAGTAACGGGAGTCGGCTCCCACCGCAGGCAAGCCCCTTTGGTCCCGGCTTTCCCGGGCTCTGCGCGGACCGCCTCACGCAAGCCCGACCAGCTCGACGCTGCCACGGGCCTCGGCGACCTGGCGCGGCCCGGCAACCGGCTCGCAGCGCTCCGGACCTTGACAGCCCGGGGCGCCTTTTTCTAGTGTCCGGGCGACTTCGCAAGCGGGTGCGCCATGGCCAAGCCGACGACCATCCTCATCAAGCTCGAGAGCACCGCCAACACGGGCTACTACTACGTGACGAAGAAGAACCCGCGCACCCAGACCGGAAAGCTCGCGTTCCGCAAGTACGATCCCGTGGCGAGGAAACACGTCGAGTTCAAGGAAACCAGGCTGAAGTAGGTCCGGCGTGGACGGACCCGGCGACCGGCTCGCGTCGGTCGAGGTCGATCCCGGCCGTCCACTGCTCATCAGTGATGCCGACGAGGTCCTGTTCGCCTTCATGGATGGCTTCGAGCGGCATCTCCGGGACCACGCCAGGAGCTTCTCCTGGGCCTCGTTCCAGCTCAACGGCAACATCATCGACGATGCGACGGGCGAGGCCGTCGAGCCCGCGGACGTCCGCGCGCTCGTCTATTCCTTCTTCGAGCGCCACACGCGCACCCTTGCCGTCGTCGACCAGGCGGTCGAATCCCTCGACCGTCTCAGCCGCCGCATGCAGATCGTCGTGCTCACCAACATCTGGCCCGAGTTCCGCGACGACCGGGAGCATGCCCTTCTGACCAACGGCATGCCCTATCCGGTGATCGCCAACGACGGCTCGAAGGCGCCGGCGGTGGCCCGTCTGGCGTCGCGGACGTCCGCTCCGGTCTTCTTCATCGACGACGCCCCGACGCATCACCGCGACGTCGCCCGAATGGCCCCGGACGTCGTCCGCATCCACTACGTCTCCAACGCGAGGCTGTCGGCACTCCTCGAGCCGCCCCGCGACTGCCATTTCAGGGCGGCGGACTGGCGCGGCATCCGCGACTACATCGAAGGGCGCCTCGCCTTCAGCAGCCTCTCGCGGCAAGCTCCGTCAGTTCCTTGAGCCTCAGGGTGACGACCGATTCGCTGTCGTCGAAGCTGATCTGATCGATGACGCCGTCGTCGCGCAGGCGCGCCCTGATCTCGAGGTCGGGGCCGGTGTTCCCGGTGTCGGTAAAGGCCGAGATCGCGACGTTCCAGATCGCCTGGCCGCCGTCTTCCTGCTTCGATTCGACGAAGGTCGCGTAGCGGCTGGTCGCGGCGGCGTCGCTGCCGTCGAAAACGGCGTGGCTCATGAAGCGCTCGCCGTTCGCGGCCCTGTCGAGGACGTCGATCTTGAACTGCATGGGGAACAGGGTGCCCTCTGGCAAGGGCGCGGCAAGCGGCTCGGGCTCCTCGATGACGATCCGGCCCGTCTCTCCGGCCACGGCCTCGCCGGAGGCGAGCTCGGCTCCCTCCGGATCCCTGGTTTCGTCCTGGAAGCGGAACCAGGATCCGTCCTTGGCCTCGAAGGTCACGAGCTCCCTCAAGTACTGCCACGACTCGCCGTCGTCGAACCTGATGAGCACGGCCTCCTCGAACATCCAGGTCTCGCAGTGATCCTCCGTCGTCCAGCCGACGATGCCCGAGGCGACGACGTCCGTCCCGTCGCCCCACTTGAAGTGCATGCCCAGATCGTAGATCGCATGGTGAGGGAGGATGTCGGCCGCTCCCGCCCCGGGAGCGGCGGCGACGAGCGCGGCAAGCGACATCGCGGCCAGGAATGCTTTGCGGTCTCCGGGGGAATTCATTATGGGAATCCTCCGCCAGCACCACCCGTTATTCAGGACCAGGATCGACCATGTCAAGCACCGCCCGCAACACCGCCCGACCGATTGTCTTCGTGACCCGCCGCCTTCCGGATGCCGTCGAGGAACGGCTGAAACGCGACTACCGGCCCGTTCTCAACGAGGACGACCGCCTGCCGTCGGCCGACGAGGTCATCGAGGGCTGCCGCGAGGCCGACGCGCTGCTGCCCTGCCCGACCGACAGGGTCACCGCCGGGGTGATCCGCGGCCTGGGCCGTCGCGTGAAGATCATCTCGTCGTTCTCCGTCGGCTACGAGCACATCGACATCGCCGCGGCCCGCGAGCGGGATATCGCCGTCACCAACACGCCGGACGTCCTCACCGATGCGACGGCGGACATCGCCATGCTGCTCATCCTCGGCGCCGCCCGGCGGGTCCACGAAGGCCAGCACATGATCTATCGCAAGACCTGGGGCGCATGGGCGCCTACCGCCATGCGCGGCGTCCACGTCACGGGCAGCAGGCTCGGCATCCTCGGCATGGGCCGCATCGGCCGGGCCCTGGCCCGGCGGGCCGCCGGCTTCGGCATGGAGGTGCACTACCACAACCGCTCGCGGCTGGCGCCCGGGGACGAGGAGGGAGCCCTCTTTCACGCGGACCTCGCAGACCTTCTCGGGATCAGCGACATCCTGTCGATCCACTGCCCCTCGACTCCGGAGACCCTGCGCATTCTCGACCGCGAGAACATCGCCCGGCTGCCCGACGGCGCCATCGTGGTCAACACCGCGCGGGGCAACGTCGTCGACGACGAGGCCCTGATCGCGGCCCTGGCGTCGGGCAAGCTCTTCGCGGCGGGGCTCGACGTCTTCGACGGCGAGCCCGACATCCATCCGGGCTACCGCGAGCTCGACAACGTCTTTCTCCTGCCCCACCTGGGAAGCGCCACGATGTCGACCAGGGATGCCATGGGATTCCGCGCGCTCGACAATCTCGATGCCTTCTTCGCAGGGCACGAGCCGCCCGACCGCGTGGCCTGAAGAGAGACGTCAGCGGCGGTAGAGCGCCATCGCCGCGGCCACCTGGTCGAGAAAGCGCGCCCTGTCGATTCCGGTGACGACGCGCGCGTGGCCGCCGCCGGATTCGAACACGGTCCGCCCCAGGGCCGCCTCGTCGTTCCAGACGACGCCGATCGAGCATGCCTCGGTCTCGAAGAGCTCGGGCCACGCCAGGAATCCGGTCACCGCGACGTCGTGGAGTGCCACGGGCGCGTCGCGCCACATGGCGGCGACCGCCCGCCCCGGTTCCCCGTGACCCGCCAGGGAGTCGAACCACTCGACCGCCGGCCACAGCGTGCGCGTGATGTCGAGCGGAACCACGGTGACCGGCAATTCCGCCTGGAGCACGATCGCCGCGGCATGCGGGTCGGCGAAGATGTTGAATTCGGCGTTGCGGGTCACGTTGCCGCCGGACTTCGCGCCTCCCATCACGACCAGGCTGCCGACCGCCGGCGCCAGGTCCGGCCGCAACGCCAGCAGCATGGCGATGTTGGTCAGCGGGCCGATGGCGGCGATCACCAGCGGCGACGTGGCGCCCTCGAGAAAGCCCGCGAGGGCGTCGACGGCATGATAGTCCTCCGCCGGCCGCTCCGGGTCCGGCAGGCCCGAGCCCCCGAGCCCGTCGGAACCGTGCACGTGTTCGGCGGTGACCGGATTGCCCATGAGGGGGCGGCCGCACCCGGGATAGACCGGGAGGTCCTCGCGCCCGGCCGCCTCGACGATGCGCCGGGCGTTGCGGCTGGTGTGCTCGACCGGCACGTTCCCGGCCACGGTCGTGATGCCGAGAACATCGATCGCATCCGGCAGCGCCAGGGCAAGGAACAGGGCGAGGCAATCGTCCTTGCCCGGATCGCAATCGAAAATCACGGGACTCGGTCGGGGGGAACTCACCGCGCGGATCCGTTTCGGGGGCGTCATCTTGCATCCCGGATCGCAAAGAGGCAAACCATCCACCGACTCAGGGGAGTGGACGCACCATGACCGCAGCGCCTCGCGCCAACTGGACCTATCCCACCGAGATCCGCTTCGGCGCGGGCAGAATCGCCGAACTCGCCGATGCCTGCCGCTCGCTGGGGATCGCCCGCCCCCTGCTGGTGACGGACCCGGGCCTCGCCGGCACGGCCATGGCGGCGGACGCGCTCGGCATCCTCGAGGGAGCCGGCCTCGGCGCCGCGATGTTTTCCGGCATCCACCCCAACCCGCTGGGTTCCGACATTATCGGGGGCGTCGAACGCCTCCGGTCCGGCGACCATGACGGCGTCGTCGCCTTCGGCGGCGGCAGCGCGATGGATGCCGGCAAGACCGTCGCCTTCATGGCGGGACAGACGCTGTCCATGTTCGCCTTCGAGGACAAGGGGGACAACTGGACGCAGGCGAACCACGACGCCGTGCTGCCGGTCGTCGCGGTCCCCACGACCGCCGGGACGGGATCGGAGGTCGGCCGCGCGGCGGTCGTCATCGACGAGGCCGCGCGCACCAAGAAGATTCTCTTCCATCCCGGCATGCTGCCCGGCGTCGTCATCGAGGATCCCGAACTGTGCGTCGGCCTGCCGCCCTCGATCACGGCCTGGACCGGCATGGATGCGCTTGCCCACTGCCTCGAGGCCTACAGCGCCCCGGGCTTCCATCCCATGGCGGACGGCATCGCGCTGGAGGGCATGCGCCTCGTCAAGGAGTGGCTGCCGGCGGCGGTCAGGGACGGCGGCGACCTCGAGGCGCGCGGCAACATGCTGATCGCCGCCACCATGGGCGCCACGGCCTTCCAGAAGGGCCTGGGCGCGATCCACGCTCTCTCGCATCCCGTCGGCGCCCTCTTCGACACCCATCACGGCAGGACCAACGCCGTCGTGATGCCGTACGTCATCGCCTTCAACAGAACGGCGATGGCGGACCGCTGGCGCGACCTCGCCCGCTACCTGGACCTCGGCGGCGAAGGCGTCGCGGCGGTGATGGACTGGGTGCTCGCTCTCAGGAAGGCCGTCGGCATCGAGGACACCCTCGCCGCACTCGGCGTCGACGACAGCCTCACCGCCGAGATCGTCCGCCAGGGTCTCGACGATCCCACGGCCGCCACCAACCCCCGCCCGCTCGACGCCACCTCCTTCGAGCGCCTCTTCCTCGACGCGCTCGAGGGCCGCCTCGACACGGTCTGACCGGTCGGCATTCCGCTGTCCACCGGCGCACATCGGTGGGCCAGGCCAAGTCACGGCGCCGCCCACTATCCCGGATTGTGCATACTAACTTATTGATGCCATGAGAAACTTCCTGTAACCTGTTGTTATCAGATAAACAACTCCAGGAACAGAAGCGTTCCCATGACGACACAGTGTATTCCGGCAAAGGTCTCCTGTCCAACCCCGCACGGCGCCAGGCCAGGGCGCATCGAAGCCGACTTCTCCGGTGGCGCCATCACCTCCCATGCCGGCCTCCTGCTCGCCGGCCGTGCCGAAAGATCCCTCGATCTCTTCGAGCGCGTCGCCGCGTGCTTCGACGATGCGCGGCATCCCGGGCTGGTCGTCCACGAGGTGCGCACCCTGGTGGGCCAGCGCATCCTGGGTCTGCTGAGCGGTCTTGAAGACCTCAACGACCACGAGGAGTTCCGCAAGGATCCCGTGGCCGGTGCGGTTCCGGGGTGCCTGGAGAGCAAGCGCGAGGACTGCGAGCCCCGGGCCGGCAAGAGCACGCTGATACCGCACACTCGACCATCCGGTCAAAGAGGTGGCTCATGCCTGTTGAGTGAGCGCCCCCGAGAGGCCCGGCGTGGCGGACATCTTCCGCCACGCCGGGCCCGCATACCGTGAGCGTCATCGCCTCGACGCCGTCGCGCTGAAGGTCATGACGTGCATCGAGCAGTGCCGCACGCCGGCGCTGGGCGGCACGTTGTACCGTTGCGGCGATTGCGGCCATCTCCATGCCGTCTGGAAGTCCTGCGGCAACCGCCACTGCCCGACCTGCCAGGGCGCCGCGGCGCGCGCGTGGATGGAAAGGCAGACCGCCTGCATCCTGCCGGCCCCCTGCTTCCACATCGTCTTCACCCTACCGCCGTTGGTGGCCCGCATCGCCCTGCAGAACCGCAAGGCGGTTCTCGGCATCCTGTTCCGCAGCGCCGCCGAGACCCTGCAGGTCATCGGCGCCGATCCCCGGCGCTTCGGCGCCAGGATCGGCGGCACCGCGGTTGTGCACACATGGAACCAGAAGCTGCAGTGGCATCCTCACGTGCACTGCGTCGTGCCTCATGGCGGCTTCGACGTCGCAAGCGGCGCATGGAAGACCGGCAGTCCCCGCTTCTTCGCCCCCGTCAAGGTGCTGGCGAGCTCCTTCCGAAGGCGCTTCCTCGAGGACCTCGCAAAGCTCCATGGCGACCTTGAGTTCCACGGGGCGCTGGCCCGTCTCGCCGAGCCTCACGCCTTCTCCCGGCTCATCAGGCAGGCGCGCAAGACCAGATGGGTGGTCTACGCCAAGCCGCCGTTCGACGGGCCCGAGGCCGTCATCCGCTACCTCTCGCGCTACACCCACCGCATCGCCATCTCGGATGCCCGCATCCTCGCCTTCGACGGTGAGACCGTCACCTTGCGACACCGCAAGCCGGTGGCCAGGGCCGGCGACAAGCCGACCTACAGCACCATGACCCTCAAGGCCGAGGACTTCATCCGGCGCTTCCTCATGCATCGCCTGCCGAAGGGCTTCCACCGCATCCGACACTTCGGCATCCTCGCCAACAGCTGCCGCAGCACGACACTGGAGGCCGTGCCGCAGGCCGACCGGCGTGACGCCCCCGAGGAGCGCGACGAGCCCGAGGCCGCCGCCGGCCCCGCTTGTCCCAGGTGCGCAAAAGCGACCGTGCCCGTCGCCACTCTCGACCGGAACATCTCCAGCGAGGACCTCGCCCGAACCATGGAGCACATCAGGATGCGCGGACCCCCATGACCATGGCGCCGAACCGCAGGACCCCGATCGGCGACCCCCGGATCGCCACGGGAGCGCTCGCGCCCGCCTCGCCGAACCGTCCGACAAGCCCCGGCGGGACCCCGACGCCATGCCCGAACGGGCTGTCGACGGTCGATCCCGCGGTCCACGCCGCCTCTGCCATGCCCGCTGAAGCACCGTAGCAGGTGCTGTCCCCGCCGGCGGCAGCAACCTCAACATCACTTTCTGCAAGTCGTGAGACCGTGCCAGGCGCGGCTCCGTTCAAACTCGCTTAGCGACGGCGCTGCGGCCGTCACTAACCAAGATATTCAAGATATTCAAGATATTGTCGAGGCCAAGACTGAACCGTTCGTCCAACCGGGCCGCTTCGTAGCCTGTTGCGAACTGTCGCACATACGGCTGCATTCGGACTCGGCGAGGGCGGCAGACCCGCATACCGGTTCGCCGACGAGCCTCGCGGCAACTGGGTTGCTCGCATGACGTATCACTATCGGCCGCTTCGGATGAGATTCGGCCGCGGGAAATCCGCGTTATGCACCTGACCCAGGGCCCCGCCGACTTACGGTGACTCTGCCTGCTGAGAACGCCATCGTGTGCACGTTGACAACGGCGCGTACACGCTTAATGCAATTGAGGGCCTTCCCTTTGTCCCTCCAGCCTTTCTCCTGTGCATTGCACGACCCCTCCAGTGCGGTCAACGCCACCCTCCTCTTCTCCCGCTTTCCTGTTCATATCAACCGGACGTCATCTCAAAGCCCGTACAATTCCTTGACCTGCCGCAAGAAAGCCTTCTGACCCCCATAGCTCGGGTGCCGAACCTTCACGACCTGTTGCGGCCGGTACAGCCGAAATGCCGCTACAGCTGCGTCGTTTCCGATCGGAACCAGCCTACGCGGACACAACAGCCCAATGAGTTCAGACAGCAGGTCTTCGCCCGCCCGCCGTTCCTTTGCATTATGCCCCCGATTGGTAAACGGGTTTCTTGCGAAATGCGGATGCAGAGGGAACACATTCCATAGAAAAACCGGTTCCCCAATTTGATCCAAAACGGACCAGACAACCTTGGCTGTTCTTTCAGAGACCGCCTCTCCTCTTGTTGGCCGCTCGATCGTCACGTCCCATCGCGCTGCATGGGTAACCAAATTGACGTCATCGGTTAGCGCCAGCCCGGTCCGTCGTCCTCCTCGATGTCCGAGATCTCTTCCCAGCCACAGCGCGTCCACATCCTCTTCTACCGCTGCCTTCAGCATGGCAAGCAACGCTCTGCGTCTACGGAGCGGCGCCTCCTCATGGTCATATACCGAGCACCGTTCAGAGTATGGATTGAACGCGTTCTCGAACTTCAGCTCCCGCACAGCGTCGACAAACTGTCTTGGAGTCATACGCTAGCTCCCGCCAAGGTGACGGTACCTAATCGTTCGCGCGTTACGATTGCCGATGACCACGCCTCCGTTATTTTCTTGCAGTTGTCTGAAAACTCCGTAGCCCTCCAATATCGCTGTTTCCCAAAGCCTCAGCGGACACGCCTCTACCTCGTATCCTCGAACAAATTCCTGAACACCCTTCAACAGATCGAACGACACCCGGTCTTGATCCCGAAAATATTCAACGTCTTTGGCGCGCGAAAATACCCACGCCGTCAGCCCTTCCTCTACTACTATTGCCCGTCCTCCATCCTGATCACGATCATATGCCGGATCGCTCTTGCGCTTTTGTTTGATCAATGCCCGCAATACCGGCGACCAATGTAGTATGGCCGCATGCGCCAAATGAAAAACATCATGAAATCTGTAGTTGTCAATCTCGCCGATGTTGTCTGTAAGCGGATCGCCGATGAACACACCGTTCAACTGCAAATAGCTTTGTCCATTCTCCCGCTGTGTGAATGATATCTCAAACTCATCTGGCAAGCGTTCCTCTCTTGGAAACTGGCTATCGAATGTCGGCAAGGTGTCAAAGTCAGGCTCCAAGAAGCGACCTCGGGCTTTCTCAGCGTTTGTCCGTACAACTTCATCAAACGGAATTGAAGCTGTTTGAGCTGCCTGCAAATACACATCCGCGAATGAGTGCAAGGCAAATTCGGTATCATCTGCCGATCCCGACGCCGAAAGTAGCTTTGAGGTCGCTCCGCCCAATTTCACTAGGACTTCATCAAGTGATGCCAGATCGGCCGCGCCGGACATTCTTGAAATTGGATATGCAGGGGCATCGCTCGCTGCCATCACATGACCATATCTTTCCCCCGTGGTAACCGCGGCAAATATGTTGTCCAGACAATAATCAAGCCGCCTGCAGAGCGTCGCGAAATACCAAAGAACATCGCCCAATTCCTCGACTACTGCAGTTCTGTAACCTGAATATGCTTTTTCTTCCCGATGGAGTTTCTTTATAGTTGCCATAACACTGCCAACTTCTCCGAACAATCCGAATAGAACTGGTCGCAGATCGTCTGGAGGCAACTGATCAGTTGGGAGGATTTCTTTCTCGTAGTCGCGTAGCAGTACCGATCGCTGCGGAAGCGAAAATGTCGTCATAGTGCTCTCTCTCATGAACTTAGCCAACTAGACGCAAGGCCAATCCAGAGGATCCCCCAGATAGCCCTGCTGATCAAGAGAATGCAACCACGTAGTGAAGTCCCGAGCAAGATCACCAGGGAAGTTGCTCTTGTGGTTGCGTCCGGCGCATACATCATGTCCCCTGTAATCTCGGAAGGCTTGATCGATGGGCGGACCATTGCCTCCCCAGTACACGTACTCTACCCCCACGAGCACCCGATCCGCCTGGGTATCATTGCGGATATTGTGTATATTGGGAGAACCGTCTGCGTAGCTGTGATGCGAGTTCTGTTGCTGCCAGCGACCGCGCTCGTCTTTGAAGTAAATGTTATCTCCAAACGCTTGTTTCATACTGCCTCGAAGATTCGGACGCTTCTTGAGAAAGCGTTCATCTAGCCAGTAGTCGTTAAACCTCATGGCTTCTGAAACACGCATCGCAAAAACAAGACGTCCTTGACGGCCACACATCTTGCTTCCGGTTCCGATGACCCAGTCACCAAGCGCGGCTGCCTTTCTTATTCTAGGCTTGCACGTCGCTAGCGTACAAACTCCGAAAAAAGGGTTCGGCGCAAAACCATAATCTCGCGCCACAACATAAGAATATAACTTCATATTGGGCTCTACGCACAGCTATATCGCTTAATCTGACGAGGAGTAGGAAGCGAGCCGTCCGGATTCTGCCAGCCATCGATGTCTCCATTGATAGCGTCAATGATGTTGTTGCCAGTCCAACCCACCACTGCGTCTGCATATTTTGCCAAGGCTTCTGGCAATTCACATCCGGATTCACCGTGCGCCCAGACACCAACAATGCGCTTGTCCGCTTTGTGAGCGTATTCTACTTCCCAATTTACGTAGTCACTGTCTTTTGTTTCAGGAGACACGTATACCACAACGGTCGAGCACTGCTGTATTCTTGGCGCCAGAATTTGTGACTTGATATAGTTTTCTGAATGAGCATTATTGGGATTATCTGAACTGATGGAATAATCCCGGATCGTCATCCCGTTAGCGCTGAGCAAACTCTTCAGTTTACCCAAGCCCGCATCATCCTCGCTAATGTGACTTACAAAGACGTTTTTGATCTGTTCTGACATGGTCTGTCCGTTCCTCAATGCGGCTCAAGCTAGCTCAAGGCAGCATATCTAGGAATCCGCGAGGAGACAAGGTACAATATGCATTGCTCAACCGTCGAGATGAAACTGGCGCTTGCTGTCTTCCGACAGTGCCGGGCCTTCGGCGATTGCTCCCGTAGACCTCCTCGCCAACCACCAGGCCTATTGCACCGGTTAGGACCCGCAGACCGCTTGTCGATATCCTGACTCGCTCGACCACCGACCGATGCGCTTCTCCGGCCAGCTAGCCCGCATCGCTCACCAAGGGGAGTGACAGCCTGATTTTCGGCGCCGGGCGCTGGCGAGGGCCACGCTGAGCGCGCTGTTGGTGAAGTCATGCAGTGTTGCGGGCCGATTGTCGGCTCATTTTGGCAGGCTGGCGGGGCCAAAGGCCGATTCGTGACGCTCCGGCGCCCGCCGTGGCGTGCGCCAGGCGTGTCTTTCCCGACGCCTTCGAGAGACGCTGTGAGCAGTCTGTGACGGGATGGTGCGGGACCTACCCCGGTGGCGCCTGGGCCGCGGCACGCAGGTTGACGACGGTGCGGGCGAACACGTCCTGCAAGGGGAAGGTCGAGGCCAGGGAGAGGCGGAACCGGCGCACCGTCTTTGTGACCCTGCCGGCAAGCTTGAGCAGCCGGGAACGGATGGTGTCGACCCGCCAGCGGGCACAGGCGGTGCCCTTCAGACCGACCCGGCGCACGATGTCGACGAGGGCGCCGGCGAAGGCCGAGAAGTACATGCGCAGCTGGTTGGCCAGCATGATGTGGACCGAGGTGCGGTCGGAGAACAGCCACAGCTGCTGGTCCTTGATCCGGTTCTCCATGTCGCCCCGGGCGCAGTACCACCGCTCGTAGAGTTCCCGGGCGCCCACCTGCTTCCTGGAGATGTTCGTGACCACGTAGCGGGCATTCCTGCCGCGCAGTCCCGGCAGCCATTCCGCCTTGGCCACCACGCGGCGTTCGCAGGACCATGACGTGAGCGTGCGATACCGCAGCTCCCGGTACCGCCTGGAGGGCTTGCCCGACACCACACACCGCCGCCTCGACTTCTCGAGCGTCCTCGCGATCATGGCGTTCAGACGGGGATTCTGGGAGTATCCAAAGACATAGCCGACGCCATGCGCCTCGCACCAGACCATGATCTCGTCCGTGCCGAAGTCGGCGTCGCCACGGGCCACGATGCGAATCGAGGGCCATGCGCAACGGATCTGCGCCACGATCCGCGACAGCTCCTCGAGCGAGCCGTCCGCCGCCGCCCTGTCAGCGGAGCGCAAGCGGCAGCACAGGACGTGCTCGCCGCAGGTGATGAAGAGAGGCAGGAAGCAATGGTGATCATAGTAGCCATGGAAGAACTTGCCTTCCTGATCGCCGTGGATCGGATCGTCGGTGGCGTCGAGGTCCAGGACAATCTCCTCCGGCGCCTCGCCGTGGCTCTCCAGGAACAGGTCCACAAGAAGACGGTCGAGAAGCCCGTGGTTGGCCACGACCTTCTTGTAGCGATGGCTGCCGGCCTCGTCCGGCGTGCTGAGCTCCAGACGGTTGAGCGTGCTCGATGCCGCCAGCGCATGACCGCGGTCGCGCTCGCGGACCCTCCTCTCACCTTCCACATCGTCGATGCCGCAGGCCAGGGCCAGGGCGGGGTCGTCACGCATGCGGTCATGATCGTTGAGATCCTCGTAGCCCAGGGCCAGGCCGAAGATGCGTTGTCCCACCAGGGTCGTCACCTCGTGCTCGATGCGCCCGGGGTCGCGGTAGTCGACGAAGGCATCGGCGACACGCTGCGTCACGTTGAAGAGCATGTCGGCCTCCCGCAGCAGCAATGCGCCGCCGTCGGATGTCATGCGGCCGCCGTCGAAGCCGGCCACGATCCGGCGTCCTGCAAGGTCTTCAAACTCGAGTTGTTGTGATGTACAGTGTGTGGTCATGGGGATGGGCTCCTCGGTACATGTAAGTGTCGGAACTCACTCACATATATCACAGAATCCATCCCCATGACAAGAGATTGGTGAGCGATCCGGGCTAGGCTCGTAGGCCTGTCTACCGAGAGCAACGACCATCTGCGCATCGGCAGGTCGTCCGAACACTCCTCTCCTTGAAAAGGTCACCCGTGCGCTCGCTGACCCTCCTCACTCCATAGTCTAACCCGAAGTTCCAGCCCTGCTCAAGCGTAAGACGTTGAATGCATTGATGTTCGAAAGAATCGAGTGCGTCGCTACTGGGAACGCACCAGGCGCACGCCCAGGAGTTCGAACGCCTTCTTCTGGAGTTGCGTGGGCCGCGTGGTGACCTGGAAGGGTTCGGCGCCCGGCAGGCGGGGTGCGACGGTGTTGCGGGTGATGGTGGCGAGATCGCCGAGGAGAGTGCGGAAGCTGTGCACCGGATCGCCGTCGGGCGTTGTCTTCGTTGCCGCCTTGGCCCGGGCGCTCGCCGAGGCCTGTGCCGGCGCCACCACGGACGGCCGCCGGGCCTCGGCGCCTTGCGTGTCCTCGTCGTCGAACAGCACGGGCTTGAGTTTCCGGCGCATGTGCCACTCCACGTACCAGGCCAGCATGCACAGGAAGACGTGGGCGCGGACCCGGGGCCCGGTGCGGTGGAAGACGGGGCGGACCTTGAGATCCACGGTCTTGAGGCTGCGGAAGGCCCGTTCCACGGAGCCCAGCCGCTTGTAGGCGCGCACCGTGCCGGGACCGTCGAGTTCGCTCTCCGGCAGGCTGGTGCGGATCACGTAGAGACCGTCGAGCCTGACCTCGGCGGCGATGGCGGCCTCATCGCGCTGCCAGGTGAAGATACCCTCGTCGTCGATGGACCACGTGAAGTGCTTCGCCACCTTGTACTTGCCGATGACCTTGCCGACCCGCTCGCCGATCCTGTCGGCACCCGTGAGACGGCGCTTGTCGCGCCGCGTCGCCGCGGCAATCGGTTCGAGCAGGGCCTCGGTGGCCTCGAGCAGCTCCTGGCGCTTGCGGGCACGGTCCTCGGCCAGCAGCGGATTGCGGCACACCATGAGGCGCTCGCCCGGGTAGGCGTCGCTGGCGATCTCCACCAGGTCCCTCTCGTCGAAGAGCGACATCTCCACCTCGCCGGCCTCCACCAGTGAACGGATGGCCGGTCCCCTCAAGGCGCTGACCCAGTCCAGGCCCGCAGGCTTCACCTCCTCGCGGATCCGCGCCTCGGTCAGCATCCCCCGGTCCCCCACCAGAACCACCTTCGACAGCGAGAAGCGCTCCCGCAGCGCGGCGATCTGCGAGGCCACGGTGGCCGGATCCGCCGTGTTGCCGGGGAAGACCTCCACCGACACCGGACAGCCGTCCCGGTCGCACAGCAGGCCGAACTCGATCTGCAGCTTGCCCTTCTTCCCGTCCCGGGAATGACCGCGCCGGGCCAGGGGACACCTCGTCCCCTCCATCCACACCGAGGTGAGATCGTAAAGCACCAGGCAGCCCTCCCCGAGGTGGCGCTTCGCCAGACCCCGCTCGATCCTCTCCTGGCGCTCGAGGAGCCAGTCCATGGCGCCGTAGAGATCGTCCTCGTCGAGCGCCGCATCGAGGATCTCGCCCAGGGTGCTGAGCGCCGTGGCCTCGGCCAGGCCCCTGGCCGTGGCGAGCTTCGAGGCGGGCTCGAGGATCCTCGCCGCGATCATGGCCAGCACCTGGCTGCGCCGTGGCGAGGGCTTCGGATCGATCAGCCTGTCGAGGCCGAGCTTCCTCACGGTTCCCAGCACCGCGGCGACGTGGCCGTGAGGCAGGGAGCGGACGATGTCGAAGGCCTCGTCGCGGCCGACGAGGGGCTCGTTCTTCAGGAGACGCCGCAGGGTCAGGACCTTCTCCATGGGCCATGAGGAGAGGTTGGCGATGGTGCGCTTCCTGATCTTGCCGTTCTCGCGCCATCCTTCGCGCAGGAGGACGGCGGGGGGAGAGCTGCGGTTGGGGACGATGTCGACGTACATGGCAACTTATATGGGCCATGGAACGAGCCATGTCAACAGAAAACATCACTGTTACGTGGGAACATCCTTACACCGCCACATCACCATTTTACCAACAAGATCATCCGCTTGACGTGATTCTGAGGCTGAAGTCAGAGGGAACTTCGGTCTAACGCCGGACCAAATTCCTGCAGACGAATACTATAGCATTATCCGTGACCTTCTTACGGTCTGATGTCTTCCATGCGATCGTGACCAAGCAGGCAAACTGCGATTGTCCGGGGAACCACACCTATAGCCTACGTGCCAATACTCTACACTTCCTCTAGTTTGCGTCTCGGCGTGCCACCCACTGTGTATGCTCTCGAGAAAACGCCAGCTCTGCTTCGTTGACAAAATCCGAAAATTCTTCTTCTGATCTTACTGTATCTGATCGAGTCCGAATAATCCCAATCTCATGAGCTGTCAAATTATAGCTCGCAATCAACTCTCCATGTCTCTTCATTTGCAGCCAACCCAATGCTGACGTTGCCAAAACAATCAAGGGATCAAATGCCAATAGAATATGACTGACCCCCAGTTCCTCCGCATTAAGGCTCACGGCGGCGGCCACGTAGACCCCGACAGTTATTGCGACCCACAACCTCAATGCTTTCCTATTTTGTGCTGACTTTTTTACATACCAGCTACGCTGATCATCAATACGATGCGTGACATAATATGAAATCCGTTCTTCTAGAGCTTTCCCGCGTACCATAATCATCGAATCGGTAACCTGATGCGTATGTGCATCATGCAGGTTTTCGGCGATACGCTGATTTGCCCTCAGTATGTCATGCAAAAGATTGCGGAATTCCGCTTTGGGCATGTCAATATTCTTAGCATCTCCAAACGGATGCGCTCGCATGGTAAATCGCCACGTTGCTGTCTTTATAGATTCAGCCAATGCTCGACATTGGTACCAATCCTGATCCTTCTTCTTGAAAACATTGTATACAAATAATCCCGCCAATACCACCAAGAATATGGAAATCCATAGAGGTGAAATTCCAGTCAATGTACGAGTAGCAGCTGTTCCGCTAACACAGAACAGCAGGAAGTATTCCCACTTGATGATCCACAGAAAATGTCCCTGAGCTAGATTCGATCCGTTGTCTGCACTCTGATAAAGTGCTGGAAACTCCAATTTAGTGCCACTCATGATATTTGTCGAATCCCTGCTACGATCGAGTCTGTATTCCAGTTCACCACCAAATGTGATGCTTGTGAGACCGCTAACGGCATTCGTTGAGCGCCCCAAGGTCGGACGCCTAGAATCGGCTTTCCAATGCTTTGAAAAAGTCCATTTCGAATTGGATCCAGTCGCTATATGAAGTCCACATTCCCGCAATTATAATGACGCAGTGAACTGGTCGAATCTGCTGTCGCAGCTCTTCTTTCATTCTGGCAACTGCCAACTGCCCGAATCCTTTCGTCGTGGGTACAGAGTAGTTCCGCCACGAAAAGTACCGTCTATTGTTAAGCTTGTTAACCATTGATGTGTAGTTACGATCGTATGACCAAGAACGGCTGATGAAAAGACGTTTGGGAACCAAGATCGTTTCCTCCCGATTCTTGCCGCTTCGAGAATTAGTTATGAGACACAAATGTTAAGTTGCGTCCTTGTGCAGGACCTACTTGCCTCATTTGCGGATTCTCACCAACGTAGCCGGGTATTCTCACCATGGTAGCCACCCCGGAGCGGAGCGACGCGATGACGTTGATGGTGGCTTGATCCTCTGCTTCTTGTGGTCTGTGCGATAGCACCCCCGAAGGGTCATGTGCAAGCCGGTCGGGCATGGTGCGCCCGCGACGCGTGACCCTCACGCGTCGTAGCGGCGCGGGCGTGCCATGCTTGCCCTCGGCTGGTTGTGTGAGCGACATGGTTGTTGCGGAGCGCAGCGACGCCGGCGCCGCGCTTTGCGCGGCGCTCCCTCGGCCTTCCCTGCGGTGCTGCGGGCGATGGCGGCGCCAGGGACCGATGCCGCGCCCGATTGCCGGTCACGTTACCATCGCTCAATGGAGTGGCGGGGATCATGTGTCCCGTCCGTAGCCGCGCGGCGGTTCGATCTCCTCGAGGGTCTCGATGTCGGCGTCGGCGATGATCTGCAGGCGCTCTCCATAGGGGGTGTCGCAGAGGGCGTCGGGAAGCCTGTCGAGACAGGTGCGCCAGTGCTCCTGCAGGGCGCGCAGTTCGCTCACCGCGTCGCGCCAGCGTTGCGGGCGCGCGAGCGCCGGTCCCGGGGCTTTCGGATGTGGACGGGGCGGTGTCCGGCCTTGAGTCGTTCCCGATAACGACGCTGCTTCTCGGCGGGGGTCAGAGGCACAGGCGTTCTCCTCGCATCAGGGGTGGCTTGCGGCGGCCGGTTCACGGGCGGCGGGGTTGCGCATGGACTCGCCGTGGAGTTCGAAGCGGATGGCGCCATCCACGAGACGATCGAGGATGGCGTCGGCGACGGAGGGATCCTTGACCTGGCGATGCCAGTCGGCCACCGGCAACTGCGAGGTGACGATCACCGAGCGGTGTCCGAAGCGGTCGTCGAGGATCTCGAGGATGTCGCGTGCCCGCGCGGCATCGATGGGGGCGAGCGCTGTTGGGTGGCAGATTAGTTCGTTCTGAAGGGGCGTGATTGTTGCGGATTGCTTCGATGTCGGAGTGAGTGGAACGCGGATTAATCCGGCTGTCTTATTCCTTTCCCGGTAGTCCTTCGCCGGCAGCTCTTCCCGGCAGCTGAGCGGACGGCCCGCCGGACTGGCGACGGCGTTCCTGGTGCCTGCTATGGTCTTGCTGGTTGTCCCCGGGAAGGAGGCGGCCCGCGCGGTCTCGACCACCGCCGGGCCGGTGGCTGGCAAGTGCAAGTGCGTTTGCGATCGACGCTCACCAGCGAGGAGTACGTTGCCACACGGGCGTGGCGCAGTTTGAGGAGGTCGCGCTGTTCCGCTTCCGAGAGTGCCAGGCGCATGTCGTCCTCGTCCTCCAGGGCGCAGGCGACGACGAAGCGCGAGATCGGCATGCCGGCCTCCTTCGCCCGCCGGCCAATCTCTTCCCAGTCGCTCGGGCGGCAACTGACGCTGAACTGCTGGTTGCGTCTCATGGGTCCGACTCTTTCCCGTCCAGCAGCCCCTCGGCCTCCAGCAAGGCCTCGATCTCCTCTCCGATCGCCTGCCAGGCCTCCCCCTCCCCGGCGCGCTCGAAGCGGTACTCCTCGATGCGGGCCAGCACCATCAGACGATGGGCGAGACGCCACTGCAGGTCGGCCGGAAGACCGGCGGCTTGTGGTGCGGTTGTGGTCAGGGCCTGCTGCACGACGAAGCGCGACATGGGCATGTCAAGGGTGTCCGCGCGCTCGCGGATCCGTGCCCACTCGCTGTCGGTGGCCATGATGCTGCGCGCCTTGCGCCGCGGATCCTTCGGCTCCATCATGCACTCATGCGCCGGCTTCCGGGACGACATAAGATGGCCGTGATGGTGTGTCGGGAAGGGGCATTGCACCGTGCGGCAACAGGAAAACCCCATGGGTTCCATGGATACCCGTTGTAGGTGTTTCGGCTCAACTAGTGCTCGCCAGAAAACCCTAAAGTGTTGACATGGCGTGATATTTCGTGATATCTGAGGGCGAAGATTCACGCTCCGGCGCGGATTTCGCGTTGTGGGGCGCTGAATCGGGCCTTTTTCGGGAATCTTCGCGAGTCGACGCCATGAGACATGTCCGCAATCCACAGATGGAACTGGGAGAAATTCGGATCGAGGATATCGATCTCGACCTGAAGTCCCGGGACGACATCCCCGCACTCCTGCAGGGTCTTCAGCACCTCTACAGCGATGAGGACACGCGCACCCGGCTGTTCGCGCTTCTCGAGGAGCACGTCCTTCCCGGGGTCGACCGTACGGTCGGGCGCCCGGGGATGGAGATGTGGCGGATCCTGGTGATGGGCGTGGTGATGCAGGGGCTGGGCTGCGACTGGGACCGCCTGCACGAGCTGGTGAACCAGCACAGGACGCTGCGCCGCTTTCTGGGCCACGGCGGCGTCACGGACGAGGAGATGTACGAGTATCAAACGGTGGTGGACAACGTCTGTCTGCTGCGCCCGGAGCTGCTGGCCGAGGTCGGACAACTGGTAGTGGAGAGCGGCCATGCGGTCGCAAGAAAAAAGCCTGGCGAGCCGTTGCGCGGGCGCTGTGACTCCTTCGTGGTCGAGACGGACGTTCACTATCCCACGGACGTGAACCTTCTCATGGACGCGATGCGCTGCCTGCTTCGCGAGGTGGGCCGCACGGCGGCGCGGCACGATGTCGACGGCTGGCGCCAATGGCAGCACCTGACGCGGGTGGTCAAGGCACTGTTCAACCAGGTGCGCTCGACGCGCCGTGCGAAGGCGCATCCCGACCGGATCGAGGCGTATCTCGAGCGCTGCCGGGACCTGGTGGAGCGTGCGCAGGGCTCCCTCGAGGACTTGGCCTGCAAAGGTGCGGACCCCTGGGTCCTCCTGAAGATCGAGTACTATCTGGCCCATGCCGGGCGTCAGATCGACCAGGTGGACCGCCGTCTTCTCAAGGGCGAGACGATCCCCCACGCCGGGAAGGTGTTCTCCATCTTCGAGCCCCACACGCGGTGGGTCTCGAAGGGCAAGGCCGGCTGCCCGGTGGAGCTCGGGGTTCCGCTGTGCGTCCTGGAGGACAACCACGGCTTCATTCTGCATCACGAAATCATGTGGCGGGGCGGCGACGTCGACTACGCGGTGCCGATGATCGAGGCGGCGCAGGCGCGCTTCCCCGATCTGCGCCTGTGCAGCTTCGACCGCGGCTTCCACAGCCCCGCAAACCGCGTCCGCCTCGACGAGCTGCTGGAGCACAACGTGCTGCCGCGCAAGGGACGCCTGTCGAAGGCCGACAGGGAACGCGAGGGGGACGAGGAGTTCGTCGCCATGCGCCGGCAGCACCCGGCGGTGGAATCGGCGATCAACAACCTGGAGCATCGGGGGCTGGACCGGGTCCGCGCCTTCGGCGCCGAAGGCTTCGCCCGCGCGGTGGCGCTCTCGATCGTGGCCTTCAACATCCACCGCATCGGCCTGCTGCTGCGCAGGCGTGCCCGGCGACGACGCCTCGCCGCCTGACGGCGCTCCCCCGACAATATCTTGGTTAGTGACGGCCGCAGCGCCGTCGCTAAGCGAGTTTGAACGGAGCCGCGCCTGGCACGGTCTCACGACTTGCAGAAAGTGACGTTGAGGTTGCTGCCGCCGGCGGGGACCGCGCCTGCTACGGTGCTGCAGCGGGCATGGCAGGGGCGGACTGGGCCGCGGGATCGACCGTTGACAGCCCGTTCGGGCATGGCGTCGGGGTCCCGCCGGGGCTTGTCGGACGGTTCGGCGAGGCGGGCGCGAGCGCTCCCGTGGCGATCCGGGGGTCGCTGATCGGGGTCCTGCGGTTCGGCGCCATGGTCATGGGGGTCCGCGCATCCTGATGTGCTCCATGGTTCGGGCGAGGCCCTCGCTGGTGATGTTCCGGTCGAGAGTGGCAACGGGCACGGTTGCTGTGCCGCACCTGGGACAGGCGGGGGTGCCGGCGGCCTCGGGCTCGTCGCGCTCCTCGGGGGCGTTGCGAGGGCCGGCGTGCGGGACGGCTTCCAGGGTCGTGCTGCGGCAGCTGTTGGCGAGGATGCCGAAGTGTCGGATGCGGTGGAAGCCCTTCGGCAGGCGATGCATGAGGAAGCGCCGGATGAAGTCCTCGACCTTGAGGGTCATGGTGCTGTAGGTCGGCTTGTCGCCGGCCCTGGCCACCGGCTTGCGGTGTCGCAAGGTGACGGTCTCACCGTCGAAGGCGAGGATGCGGGCATCCGAGATGGCGATGCGGTGGGTGTAGCGCGAGAGGTAGCGGATGACGGCCTCGGGCCCGTCGAACGGCGGCTTGGCGTAGACCACCCATCTGGTCTTGCGCGCCTGCCTGATGAGCCGGGAGAAGGCGTGAGGCTCGGCGAGACGGGCCAGCGCCCCGTGGAACTCAAGGTCGCCATGGAGCTTTGCGAGGTCCTCGAGGAAGCGCCTTCGGAAGGAGCTCGCCAGCACCTTGACGGGGGCGAAGAAGCGGGGACTGCCGGTCTTCCATGCGCCGCTTGCGACGTCGAAGCCGCCATGAGGCACGACGCAGTGCACGTGAGGATGCCACTGCAGCTTCTGGTTCCATGTGTGCACAACCGCGGTGCCGCCGATCCTGGCGCCGAAGCGCCGGGGATCGGCGCCGATGACCTGCAGGGTCTCGGCGGCGCTGCGGAACAGGATGCCGAGGACCACCTTGCGGTTCTGCAGGGCGATGCGGGCCACCAACGGCGGCAGGGTGAAGACGATGTGGAAGCAGGGGGCCGGCAGGATGCAGGCGGTCTGCCTTTCCATCCACGCGCGCGCCGCGGCGCCCTGGCAGGTCGGGCAGTGGCGGTTGCCGCAGGACTTCCAGACGGCATGGAGATGGCCGCAGTCGCCGCAACGGTACAACGTGCCGCCCAGCGCCGGCGTGCGGCACTGCTCGATGCACGTCATGACCTTCAGCGCGACGGCGTCGAGGCGATGACGCTCACGGTATGCGGGCCCGGCGTGGCGGAAGATGTCCGCCACGCCGGGCCTCTCGGGGGCGCTCACTCAACAGGCATGAGCCAGCTCTTTGACCGGATGGTCGAGTGTGCGGTACATGACACCCGTGGCCCGGGCGTAGACCCGCGTCGCCTCGGGTGACTTGTGCCCGAGATAGTCCTGGACCACGCTGATCTGCGCCCCACGTTCGTAGAGATGAGTGGCGACCGCGTGACGCAGACAGTGGAACGTGATGCCGCGATCGAGCCCCACTCGGTCGCGGCTTCTGTTGAAGGCCGCGCGCAGGCTTTCGGCGGTCATCGGCCGCTCCGGGCCGGCGCCGTAGAACAGCCAGCTTTCGGGATGCGGCTCGGTGTTCTTCCAGTAGCGTCTGAGCGCCTCGAGGACCGTGTCGGGCAAAAAGGCCATGCGCTCATGGCCGCCCTTGCCGTGTGCGATGTGGAGCAGCCCGTCTTCGCTCCTGACATCGTCGACCTGCAGCGCCACGACCTCGGAGATGCGCAGGGCGCAGCCGTAGGCGACAAGGGTGGCGGTGCGGTAGCGCAGGTCGTCGATGCCGTCGATCAGGAGGCCGACGTCGGCCTCCGGGATGGACCGCGGAAGCCGGTCGGGAACCCGCCGGCAGTGAAGATCCTTGACCTTCTCCGGCTGATTCATGGCGTCGACGTAGAACAGACGCAGGGCCGAGACGTCGGCATTGGTCGTGCGCGGACAGCGCCCCGCGTCGATCCGGCCCGACACCCAGACGCCGACCTCCTCGGCTGACAGGCTCTGGGGCGGGCGGTCGTAGAACCGCGCCAGCGCGCCGACGCTGCGCAGGTAGTTGTCCTGTGTGTTCGCCGACAGACCCTTCATGTCCATCGTCGCGATCATCTTCCGGCGGGCCGGTGTCCCGCCGCTCTTCGGTCTGACTTTCATCACTGTCTCCCTGGTGGAAAGGGCTCCGATCAGCCGGAGCACCAGGGAGAAAGCTACCACCGAGGGAACCGCGCTCCGCCGACCGCCAACGGCATCAACCTCAGGAACAACCACCCACTGCCGCGAAGCGGCCTTCGTTCAATCCTGTCTGCAGGGACCCGCCGGCAAGGCGGCAACGGGGAGGCTCGTGCGGACGCCGGCAATCACCGCAGATTTTGTGCGAAATCCGCTGAATCGACCGCCAGCCCCCCGATTCACCCCTGAATGCTGGTGAAAAATACGTCCGATCCGGCGCCGCGATCACGCGCCGCTCGCTCCTGCGTCGCCAAAGTCAGGGGTTCTCTGGCAAGCACTAGTTAATTGAGAGAGGATGCGTTGTTGCTTCAGTGGTGAGGGGACCTTAACTGAACTTCATTGAGTGTACATCCCTTGATCTCGAGCCGCTCTCTCGTATCCCCCCTGGTCATCGCGGTGCACCCGGTATCATGCAACGGAAACACGATCCGACGCCTGACGACCCGGGCGCGCTCATCGGATCTGGAGCGAGATGATGGCCGACAACGGCGTGCCCTTCGGCATGCCGGCCGCTCCCGGGAGAGACCCCTGTGGTGATCGGCTTCGCAACCCCCGGCGGATCGTCGCCAATGGTACCGTCGCCGACCTGTGCCCGGGAACATGGGCCGGGACGGCCCGGTCAGGTGCGGGAGTTCATCGCCGTCCAAGGGCGCCGCTCGCCGTGGTCCCAGGCACGGTACCAGGCCTCGACGTGGGGCAGGACCTCACCGGCGAGCGCGTGGGCGGCTTGCGGAAACGGCGTCGCGGCCATGACGGCATGGAGTTCCCGGACCGCTTCGCCCAGGTCGAAGCGCGTCGGCAGGCGGTCCTTCAGCACCCACTCCCCGGCGACCATGACATCCCGCACGTCGCTTGCCCGGGCCCGGTAGAGGACGAGGTCGCGGCCCGACGCCTCCGGCGCGATCCACGGGTGCGAGGGCGCCGTCATGTCCACCAGCACGAGGTCGGCGGCGAATCCGGGCGCAAGGCGGCCCAGCAGACCCGCCTTGCGCATCAGGGTGGCGCCGCCGGTCGTGGCGCAGCGCAAGATGTCCGCGGGCTCGGGCGCCGGTTCGTGGTAGGTCGGCGTACGGGCAAGGCGCAGGGCGAGCCGCATCTCGGCGAACATGTCCTCGTCGTCGTTGATCGTCGTCGAATCCATGCCGATCGCGGTGACGACGCCCGCCTCGAGAAACGCGTTCAGCGGGGCGATGCCGGCGCGCAGCCTGAGGTTGCTCGAGGGATTGTGGGAGACAGCGGTCCCGGTCCGGGCCATGATCGCGATCTCCTCCTCGGTCATCCACACGCCGTGGGCGATGGAAAAGTGCGGACCGGTCATCCCGAGCCGGTCGAGATGGACCAGCAGGGGCGCCCCGGCATAGCGCGGTCCCTGGAGCTTTTCGTAATAGGATTCCGACACGTGGGTCTGGATGTTGACGTCGAGTCTCGATGCGCTCTCGACGATTCGTTCCAGGAAGGGATCGCTCACCCAGGGAGGGCCGGGCGGCCCGTACCAGACCTCCAGGCGCTCGTGATCGCGCCAGCGGCCGACGAGATCCTCGACGAGCGCGATGTAGCCTTCGGCCGTCATCGCATCCCCGCCCGGCATGGCCGCGGCGCGAAGACGCCGTGCGAGACCACCGGGCAGGGTCGCCAGGAACTGCTCGTCGCAGTCGCCGGGACCGACGCCGAGATGGCCCTGATCGTAGATGCCGGGGCCGAAGGCGCAGCGGATGCCGACCGTCTCGTAGGCCGCAAGGGACGCTGTACAGCGCTGCGCCACCTCGTCCTCGCTCCCCTCCATCGAGGCGAGGTCGACGACGGCGGTCACACCGCCCTGGAGCTGGCGCGTCGCCGAGAGCAGGATGTCGAGCCGGGCGGGGGCCGGCCGCATCACCGACAGGGCCTTGAGCCAGCTTTCCAGCAGCATGTCAGGCGCGCCGTGCTGCACGTGGCTCGCGGCGCCCGAGTGATGGTGGCCGTTGACGAGGCCGGGCATGACGGCATAGCCGTCGCCGCCGGACACCACGGCATCGCCGTGGCGCACCTTGAGATCCGCGGCCGGTCCGACGTCGAGGATCCTGCCGTTGCGGACGAGAACGGCGCCATCGTCGATCACGTCGCCGTCAGCGTCCGGGATCACCCAGCGGCCGCACACAAGCTCCTTCATGACCGCTCCCTCCCTCCGGCCGCCGGCGACCATAGCAGGTCACGCCCCGAAGGCCGATCACGCAACTGCTGACACGGCGCACGGTTCCGGGGCAACATGCCGTCGCCTACTCTTGGAGGACGCGATGAGCGGCGACTGCGACATCATCATCATCGGCGCCGGTTCGGCCGGCCTCTCCGCCGCCCGCGCGGCCATGGAACAGGGTCTGACCTTCACCCTCGTCGAGGCCTCGCACCGGATCGGCGGGCGGGCGTACACGGAGGAGATCGCACCTGGCCAGCCCTTCGATCTGGGCTGTCACTGGATGCATTCGGCGAGTCTCAATCCTTTCGTCGCCATCGCCGACAGGCTGGGCTTCGCCTACAGCCGCGACAGCGGCTGGACGGACGACGTCCACCGGCACGGATCCTTTCTCGACGAGGCCCAGGAGCGGGACCTTGAGGCCTATCTCGACGCCACCGAGACGGCCATCGAGGCGGCGGCGCAGCACGGCGATCCGGCGGTCAGCGACGTGATCGACCTTGCGAGCCCCTGGTCTGCCTTCCACGCCTACTGGTTTTCCCTGGGCTCATCCTGCGACATCGACCAGACGGGTGCGCGCGACGTGGCGGCCTACAACGACACCGACGAGGACTGGCCCGTGCTCGACGGCTACGGCTCGCTCGTCGCCGCGTGGGCCCGCGGCATCCCGGTAACACTCAACGCCGCGGCCAGGCGGGTGACTCTCACCCGCGACGGCGTCGCCGTCGACACGCCCCGGGGCACGGTGACCGGGCGCAGCGTTCTCGTGACGGTCTCCACAAATGTCCTGGCCTCGGGATCGATCGCCTTCGAGCCCGCCCTGCCCGCCTGGAAGGAGACGGCGATCCGCGAGCTGCCGCTGGGCGTCCACAACCGGATCGCGATGCTGCTCGACGACATACCCGGCGAGTTCCGCGAACACGGCCACGCCACGGTGCTGGCCGGCTCCCATGATGTCCCCATGGGGATCGCGCTGGGGCCCTACGGCTCCTCCTATGCCGTCGGTGTGACCGGCGGCAGGTTCGGCGCATGGCTCGAACGCGCCGGACAGAAGGCCTCCGTCGAGTGCCTTGCCGAACATCTCAAGGCCGCCTGGGGTTCCCGCATCGCCAGACACTTCACCGACCGGGTCATCGTCACCGCATGGCAGGGCGATCCCTGGACACTCGGCTCCTATTCGGCGGCGACACCCGGCAACGCGCACCAGCGCGAGGAGCTTGCGCGGCCCGTCGGCGAGAAGATCTTCTTCGCCGGCGAAGCCACCACGGCGGAGTTCCATGCCACCTGCCACGGCGCCTGGCTTTCCGGCAGGCGTGCCGTCGGCGAGATCGCCTCCGCTCTGCTGCCGGACAGGGAGCGCGCCGCCTGAACAGGCGTCCCCCCGACATCACGAAATGACCAGCGCGGAAGTCCGCCTCCGGGAGGACGATCTGCGGGCCGTCCGGGTCGTCCAGGTCCCTTCCCGGCGAGATGCCTGCCCCGGCCAGGAGTTCCCTTGGGAGGGTCACACGGGCTACGTCGGTCTCCTGAGGACATCCGCAGTCCGCTCGTTCGAACCGCACCGTCGAGCCGCCTACCTCGTCCATCCGTTTTCCGGCTGGAGCAGGTTCCAGGCCTGCTCGGGAGGCTTGCGGTTGTGCCAGTCCGTGGCGGCCTGGAAGGTTTCGGCGATATCGAGGATCAACTCTTCGGCGAAGGCGGGCCCCATGAGGGTGAGAGCCACCGGCAGGCCCTCACGACTCGCCCCTGTGGGGATCGAGACGGCCGGAAGGCCGGTCATGTTCGCGATCCAGCACATCGAGGTCATGGCGTCCTGTGACGAGATCCGCCTGCCCCGGATCGTGAGGTGCTCCTCGCCGATCCGGGGGGCCGCGACCGGCAGTGTCGGCATGACGATGGCGTCGAAGCGGTCGAGGACCGCCTGGACCTCGGCGGTGAACCGGGCGCGGTACTGTTGCGCCTTCAGGTAGTCCACGGCGGCGATGCATCGTCCCGCTTCGAGCTGCAGCCTGACATTGTCGGAGTACCTGTCCGCGTGACGCTCGAGGAATCCCGCGTGCCAGGCCGCCGCCTCGGCAAGCATGATGACCTTCCACGCTGCGAAACCGGTGGCGATTCCCGGCACCTCGACGCGACCGACGGACGAGCCGGAGTCCACGAGATGGCACAGCGCGTCCTCCAGGGCGCTCTCGACATCGGCATCGCAGAGGATCCCCTCGCCGCCGAGGACCGCAAGCCTGGGCCCCGCTCCCCGGAACGGCGGCCGGGGCGGCCTCCTCCCGAAAGTCGCCGGATCCTTCGGATCCTCGCCGGCAAGCACGTCGAAGAGGATCTTCAGGTCCCTGGCGGAGCGGGCCATCGGTCCGGGCACATCGAGCGACCAGGACAGCGGCAGGACCCCGAAACGGCTCAGGCGCCCCCAGGTCGGCTTGAGTCCGCACACGCCGCAGGCCGCCGCGGGTATCCGCACCGAACCGCCGGTATCGCTTCCCAGGGCGGCCGGCACCGTGCGCGATGCGAGCGCGGCGCCGGACCCGCCGCTGGACCCGCCGGTGATGCGATCCGGGTTCCAGGGATTGCGTGCCGGCCCGAACGACGAGACCTCGTTGGTCGCCCCGTAGGCCCATTCGTGCATGTTGGTCTTGCCGATGACGATGGCGCCCGCCTCGCGCAATCTCGCCACGGCGGTTGCGTCCATGCCGGCCGGCTCGCCCTCGAGGACCTTCGAACACGCCGTCGTCGGAAAGTCGCGGGTCCGGAAGTTGTCCTTGACCGCGACCGGAACGCCGTGCAGCGGGCCGGCGATCTCGCCGTTGCCCGCCATGCCGTCGAGCGCCCGCGCCTGGGCGAGCGACGCCTTCTCGTCGATCGCGACGAAGGCGTTGATGGCACGCCGCGTGCGGCCGATTTCAGCCAGGCACGCCTCGACGAGTTCGACCGAAGCCACCTTCCGGCGGCGGATCAGGACGGCAAGATCCGCGATGCCGAAGTCATTGAGGGGAGTCTCAGCCATCCCGCGGCTCCGGTGGGGAACGGACGTCCGGAAGGACCCACGACACGTCATCAAGAGCCTCGAGCGGGCCCAGCGCGTCGTTCAGGATGGCGAGAATCCTGTCGATCCCGTCGTCGCCGAGGGGCGGCCAGCCCATCGACCTGCGGTGCTCGATCAGGCGATCCCGTGTCCACGGCGCCATGCCGTCCTCCTCAAACCCCCAGAAGATCGTGCAGAAGCTCCCTGTCGCCCAGAAGCTCGTCCTTCATCGCCTCGCGGGCGATCATGCCATTGTCCAGGATGTAGGCGCGTTCGGCCAGAGACAGGCAGAAATCGAGATTCTGTTCGGCGACGACGATCGACAGCGTTCCCGCCTTCTTCATGTCCAGCAGGATTCCGGCGATCTCGTCGACGATGGAGGGCTGAACGCCTTCGCTGGGTTCATCGAGCATCAGGACCTTCGGCCGGGTCGCCAGGGCGCGGGCGATGGCGAGGATCTGCTGCTGGCCTCCGCTCAGGCTGCCGGCGAGCGCCCGCGCCTTGCCGTCCAGGATCGGGAAGTCGTTGAGCGCTCTGTCCACGGCCTCCTTCCTGTCGAGACCGCATCCGATGGCCGCTGCCGCGATGTTCTCGATGACGGTGAGCCGCGGAAAGACGTAGCGCCCCTGGGGCACGTAGCCGAGACCCGCCCGGGCGCGCCTGGCCGTGGACGGCGGCAGCCTGGAGCCGTCAAGGGAGACCACGCCGTCGAAGACATCGACAAGGCCCATGGCGTACTTCAGAAGCGTGGTCTTGCCGACGCCGTTGCGGCCGAGAAGGGCCACGACCTCGCCCCGTCCGACCGCAATCGACACATCGCGAATGATCCTCGTCTTGCCGTAGCCGCCGGTGGCGCCGGAGATCTCAAACATGCCGGTGCCGCCCAAGGTAGATGTCGAGCACCCGTTCGTCGTTGCGCAGGGTGTCGATATCGCCGCGCGCGAACACCTCTCCCTGGTGAAGCACGGTGACATCCGCATCGAGCGTCCGGACGAAATCCATGTCGTGCTCGACAACGACGACAGAGGCGGTCCGGGCAAGCGCGCGGACCATTTCGGAGAGCTGGCGGCGCTCCTGGCTCGTCATGCCGGCCGCCGGCTCGTCCAGCAGGATCACGTCGGGGGCGAGCGCCAGCACCATCCCGAGATCGAGCCACTGCTGCTCCCCGTGGGAGAGTTCGCTCGCCGGCCTCGCGGCCGAGTCCGCCATGCCCAGCATGCCGAGCATCTCGGCCGTGATCCTGTCCGCCGCCTCGGAGTCGCGCCTGCGGCTGTAGGCGGCGATCCAGAGGTTGCGGCGGACGTCGAGTTCGCCGAACACCTGCGCCCTCTGGTTCTTGATGCCGATTCCCATCCGCACCCTGGTGAAAGGATCCGCCTTCGTGATGTCCCTGCCGTCGAGCGTGACCGTTCCTCCGTCGGGCTTGTAGACACCGGTGCAGGCCTTGAGATACGAGCTCTTCCCGGCGCCGTTGGGACCGATGAGGCACCTCACCCGGCCCGGCGAAAACGACTGGGAGACGTGCCTGACCGGCGTGACGCCGCCGAAGCGCTTGAAGGCATCCCTGGTCTCCAGAACCACGTTTCCCGGCCCGCTGCCGGCCGACCTGAGGAGGTCGAGCCGGTCGAAGTCGACCCTGGGGCTTGCGGTCCGTTCCGCGACACCATCGCCGTCCCGCAGCTTGGGAACCAGCCGTCCGGCGAGGCGCAGGAGGTCCCGGACGCCGCCGATCAGGCCGTGGCGCAGGAAGATCACCAGAAGGATGAGGCATGCGCCCATGACAAGGGTCGTCTGGCCGCCGATGACGCCGCCACCGAGCCAGAAGGACAGACCGCCCACCACCAGGGCGCCGAGGAAGGCGCCCACCAGGGAACCCCGCCCGCCGACCAGCACGTAGATCGGGACCAGCAGCGCCTCCTGGACACTGAAGACCGAAGGATTGAGGTAGTTCGACCATGCCCCGAAGAGGGATCCGGCCAGGCCCGCTATCGCGCCGGCGATGGCGAAGAGGACGAGCTGGTAGAAGCGGATGTCGTAGCCCAGGAGCTCGGTCTTGACCGGATCCATGCGGATGCAGTCGATCACGAGGCCGAAGGGCGAGCGCATCAGGGTGCGGCTCGCGAACCAGATGGCCACCGCAATGACCGCGACCGTCAGGAACATCGTGTTCGGTTCGAGCAGCGGGGCGCCGTCGCCGAAACCGATCACGTATCCCGGAATGTTCGACATGCCGTTGTCGCCGCCGACGACCGCATCGCCGATGGTCGCGGTGAACGAAACCGAGACCGTCCAGAGCACCAGGGTCAGGGTGTAGGTCAGGATGGTCGTCTGAAGCGGACCCAGGCGGCCGTAGAAGATCAGCCAGCCGATCAGCATGGCGGTCACCGCACCCGCCGCCGCCCCGACAGGAAGGGACCACACGAGGGTGTTGCCGGTCAGAGACGCGAAGTTGATGGCCGCGATACTGCCCAGGTAGCCCCCGAGACCGTAGAACGCGGTCTGCCCGAGGCTCAGGATCCCTCCCCTTCCCCACACGAGATCGAGGCTCAGGCCGACCAGCCCGAAGATCATCCACGATGTCGCGACATAGGCGAGATAGGGGTCGACGGCGAAGGAGGCGAGGACCAGCAGCCCGCCAAGGGCGGCAAACGACAGCAGCGAGGAGCGCTCGAATCTCGCCACCTTCGGGAGGTCTGCCGCGGGCGATGTCACCGGGCGGCGCCTTTCCGTGAGAGCCATCCGGAACCGCCTGCGCACTGTTCGCACATTCGTCCTGACGGTCTCCCCGCAGGCGACTGCCGAACCGGCATCATGGATCGTGATGGCCGCATGGTCTCAATTCCGACATTGCTGTACAGAAAAACTCCTTAACCATTGGTTACTATTGATTATTTTGTATTCAGCCCCTTTCCGCCATCATGCAGTCACCCGATTGGATCACGTTCCCGAGAGAATCCGCCAGATTCCGGAGCCACTGTCGGCCGATCAGGCGGCGACTTCCACTACCGCCGCCGAGCACTGCGGAGCCGGAACCGACTCTGCGTGTTCACCTAGGCCCTCGATGTGCAGAACGAAGGCCGTCTCGATCTCCCGGATCGCCTCTTCGCGGGTTGCACCGGCGGCCACGCATCCGGGCAAGTCGGGCACGCAGGCGGAGTCGTTCCCTGGCGCTTTCTCGATTGCGATCGTGTATTCCATCTCCTTCCTCACTTCCTGAGTTCCGCCTGCTTCAGGACGCTGGCCCAGGTTCCCGGGGCAAGGCCATCGCCGGGTTTGCCGGTGATGTTCACGGTCTCCCGTTTCTCGGGATGCCGGGATCGCATGCGAGCCCGTCCAGCCGTCAATTCCCTCGACGATTGCGGATTCATCTAGAGCCTGAGGCGCCAGCGCGCGGATATTCCCAGGGGAAAGATCCGCAGGATGACGATGGTCGCGATGAAGAAGACGACATCGCCCATGACCGTCGTGTAGAAACTCGCCGTCATGCTGGCGACGGAGCCGAGAACGCCGCCGGCCGCAACCGTCCCCGACAGGGTGACGGGACCCGCCGCGACGACGGCGAGAAACGCCTTGATGACGAACGCGAAACCCATGCTCGGCGTCGCCGGAAACGCCGGCAGCAGGATCGCTCCGGCGAACCCCGCCAGACCCGAGCCCAGGGCAAAGGTCATGGTGTTGATCCGGCCCGATTCGATTCCCACCGTGGCCGCCGTCTGCGGGTCCTGGATGGCCGCACGCGCGACGACGCCGTAGCTCGTGCGCGTCAGCAGCCAGTAGAGGGTGCCGATCAGCACGACGGCCACGACGATGAGGAACAGCAGGTACGTCGAGAGGGTGTAGCTGCCGATCTCGACATTGGACTGCGGCATGCCGACACCGGGTGTAACGGTCCCGAAGATGAGCACGGCCGACTGGTAGAGAACGAGGCTGAGCCCCCAGGTGGCGAGCAGCGTATCGAGCAGGCGTCCGTAGAGATGGCGAATGACCACCCGCTCCACGACGGCGCCGAAGAGGGCGGTGGCCGCGCTCGCCAGAAGGACGGCGAGGGGAAAGGGAATGCCGCTCCTGGTCGCGAAGAGGGCGACGTAGGCGCCGAACATGATGAACTCGCCGTGGGCGAGGTTGATGACCCCCATCAGCCCGAACACGATGGCAAGGCCGACGGTGGCGATCAGCAGAACCGACGCGCTCGACAGGGATGACAGCAGAACCGTCGCGAGGTAGTCGAGTTCCACCTTCAGGACTCTCCGGGCGACAAGGACGCGGGCGCCGGTGTCCTCCGGCGCCCGCGCATCATCGCGTCAGGATCAGGGCACGAAGTGCTCGGCGGTATCCGGATTGGCGATCAGATCGCACACCTCGTCCTCGAAGCTCGGCACCACGTACTCGAACTTCTGGATGACGTCGAACGCATGCTCGCGGTTGCCCCGGACGATGTAGATGTTCTGCCGGAGATGATGGGATCCCGGCTGCATCGAGACCGTTCCGTTGGGACCCTCGAACGACAGCCCGCTTTCGAGCGCGGCGATCACGGCATCGTTGTCCGTCGTGCCGGCCGCCTCGACGGCGGCCGCCCAGATATGGACCGCGTTCCACACATCGGCCGCCTCGGAGATGATCGGCTCGTCGAGCCCGTAGGCTTCCTCCCACCTGGCCATGAAGGGGCCGTTGTTCGGTTCGTCGATCCACATGAAGTACTCCTGGGAAGCGACGATGCCCTCTCCGGCGTCGGGCGACACGACGACCTGCTGGTTGCCGGACCCGTAGTTGGTGGAGACGATGCCCATCTTGTCCTTCAGCCCGGCGGCCGCGAACTGCTCGAGGAACCCTGTCTGGTTGGCGCCGACCGGCAACGCGACGACGAAGTCCGGGGCGGCGGCCTGGATCTTCTGGATCGTCGGCGAGTAATCGGTCACCGTCAGCGGCAGGAAGTCGGCGCCCAGGACCTCGGCGCCGAACTGGTCGGCATAGTACTCCACCCAGTGGGCCGAGATCGTGCCGAAGTTGTAGTCTGGCGCCATGATGTAGATCTTCGGCCCGTACTCCTTCACCGCCCAGTCGATGAGCACGCTGAGCTGCTGCGACGCCGAGGCGCCGGTGATGAAGGTCTGCTTGTCGCAGGCGCCGCCCTCGTAGAGCGCGCTGTAGAAATAGGGAACCTTCTTCTGGCGCACGATCGGGCGTATCGCTTCCCTCGACGAACTCGTCAGACCGGCGAACAGCACGTCGATCTGGTCGCGCAGGATCAGCGTGTTCGTGTACTGGGTGTACTTGGCGAGATCGGACTGGGCATCGTTCTCGATGAGATCGATCTGCTGGCCGAGCACGCCTCCGGCGGCGTTCAGGCTGTCGACGGCCAGGTGAAGTGCCTGACTTTGCTGGATTCCGTAGATGTTGAGACCGCCGGTCAGGTCGAAGATGGCGCCGACCTTGATCTCGTCGTCCGCCTGGACGGGAGCCGCCCACAGGGCGCCGACCGCAAGTGAGACCGCGACGACGGGCGCCGCGAGCCTGCTTCTCAAACTTCCTTTCATGACAAGACCTCCCCCGTTGCATGTCCTGTGCCGCCGGTGGCGAGCACGAGACCGGCAAGTCTATCGGCAAGCCCGGGGCAACGCCATACCCGGACCCGCCCGCTCGGCGGCGGTGACGGCGCTGCGGATCGCGCAGTCGACGATTTCGACGCCGCAGCGCTCCCGAACCCGGCCGCGCCAGCCGCCCGTTGGATCGGCGGCGGGAGGAAGAGGCCGGGCACCATCGATACCGGCGCCGCAGCGGGCATGCCGTTTTCCATGGTGCCCGGTGTCACCGATCCCGCGACCTCCTCCGAACAGGGGATAGAGACCGGCAACGCGCCTGTCATGCAAGCTGATCGATTGTCGAGGCCGGATAGTTTCTTCAACATGCGTGCCGTCCGGACCGGATACGCTGCCATGGCCGACCCCGAACGCCGTGCGCGACGGCGCGCCAACCTGAGGCGTCTCCTCTGCCCGCGCCACGTCGCCTTCATCGGCGGGCGGGCCATGGAAGAAGGCATCGAGATGCTGCGCATGGCCGGGTTCGAAGGGGAGATCTGGCCGGTCAACCCGAAGTACGACCGCCTCGCGGGCCTGCCCGTCCATGCCTGCCCGGCGGCGCTGCCGGAAGCCCCCGACGCCGCCTTCCTTCATGTTCCCAGAGCCCTGACAGCCGGTGTTCTCGAGGAACTGGCAGACCTGGGCGCGGGCGGCGCCGTCTGCTTCGCCGCGGGCTATGCCGAGACCAGCGCCGAGGGACGGAAATCCCAGGAGGAGCTGGCCAGCGCCGCCGGCGACCTGGCGGTCTTCGGGCCCAACTCCAACGGCTTCCTGAACTGTTTCGACCGGACGGCTCTCTGGCCGGTCACCGACCACAGGCCCCGTCGCCTGGAGAAGGGAGTGGCCGTCGTGTCGTCGAGCGGCGGCGTCCTCTTCAACTACAGCGTCAGCCAGCGGTCGCTCGAAGCCGGCGTGCTGATCGGCCTCGGCAACCAGGCCGTCTGCGACTTCAGCGACTGCCTCGATGTCCTCGCCGACGATCCCCGGATCACCGCCATCGGCCTCTTCATGGAGGACTTCGGCGATATCCCGGCCTTCAGCGCCGCCGCCGCCAAGGCGCTGTCGCGGAAAGTTCCCGTCGTCGCGATGAAGACCGGAGCCAGCGAACAGGGCGCCATGGTGGCCCGCACCCACAGCGGCGCCCTCGCCTGCGACGACCGCTGGGCCGATGCGCTTTTCGAGCGCTGCGGAGTTATCCGCGTACGCTCGCTGCCCGAGCTCGACGAGACTCTGAAGATGATGACGGCGACGCCGCTCCCGAAGGGTCCTCGCCTGGCCGTGCTCACCAACTCCGGCGGGGAAAAGGCCATGGCGGCCGATGCGGCGGCGGGCCTCGCCATCGACCTCGTCCAGCCCTCCCCCGAAACGCGCGCCAGGCTTGCCGCCGTCATTCCGGACTTCGCCGTCGTCTCGAACCCGTTCGACTACAACGCCTACTACTCAGGCTCGGGCCGTGACATCCTCGCCGAGGACAACCCGCGGATGCTGGAGCTCTGCTTCCGGACCATGGTCGATGACGGCTACGACATCGCCATGATGCTGATGGGCCGGCGCACGCACCCCGACGGCACGCTGGATCCCCCGGGCCACACGACGAAATGCTGGATCGCCGCCAACCGGGAAAGCGGCCGGGCGATCGTGCAGTGCAGCACGATGCCCGAGCACCTGCCGGAGGACATGCGCCGCGAACTCATCGACCACGGCGTGGCACCCCTCCAGGGACTGAAGGAGGCCATGACGGCCATCGACGGCGCCGTCCGCTGGGGCAGGATGCGCGCCGCGGTCCAGGATCCCCGGACCATGGCCCTGCCGCCCGTTCCGCCGTTGAGGGCGGGGACGATCCTCCTCGACGAAGGCGCGGCGAGGGAGGCGCTGGCGGCCGCCGGCCTTCCGGCCGCCCGCCACGAGGTGGTCGCCCCCGCCGGAGCCGGGGACGCCGCCCGGCGCGTCGGCTGTCCGGTCGCCGTCAAGGCCGCCCTGCCCGTGGTCCCCCACAAGGCGCAGTGCAGCGCCGTGACGCTCGGTGTGGCATCGCCGGAGGCGGCCGTCGAGGCCGCCGCCCTCATGGCGGTCCGTTTCGAAGAGGCCGGATCGCGCCTCGAGGCCGTCATGGTGGAGGCCATGGTCGCCGATCCTCTCCACGAGTTCATCGTCGGCGTCTCCTTCGACGGCCGGTTCGGCCATGCCCTGCTCTTCGGCCGCGGCGGCAGCAACGTCGAGCGGGACGATGACGTGGCGCTCTGCCTGCTGCCGGCCTCGAGAAGCGACCTGGAGCGCACGGTGCGGCGGGGAGCGCGCGACGACACGGTCACGAAACGGGTGATGCCGGCCGTCGAGGCCGTCGCCCGCTATGCCGGGGCGCACCGCGAGAGCCTGGTGTCGCTCGACATCAACCCTCTCATCGTCACCGCCGGCGGGGACGCCGTCGCCGTCGATGTCGTGGTCGAATTCGTGGAAGAAGGGAGTGCCCGTTCATGAACAAGGTTCCCCACGCCGACGCGGCCGGCCTCGGCGGCCCCTGGTTCCGCTTCCCCGTCGAGGAGGGCAAGGTGCGGGAGTTCGCCCGGACCCTCTTCGCCTTCCGTCCGGACTACCTCGAGGACCGCAACCCGCCGATGTTTCCGACCCAGACCGTCGTCGCCGGCTATTCCTGGGGCTACATGCTCGAGGACCCGAAGGACACGGACCTCGGGAAGATCGACATCGATCCCTGCATGTCGCTGGATGCCGAACAGGAGTTCATCTTTCCCGACGGCCCGCCGCTTGCGGGTACCGAACTGATGTCGCGCACCTGGGTCGAGGACATCTGGGAACGCCGGGGCCGCAAGAGCGGCAGGCTGACGTTCTACCGCACACGCTCCGATTACCGCAGGAGCGACGGCAGCCTCGCCGTCATCAACCATGCCACCTCCGTGGTTCCAGAGGCGGTCCCCGACACCGCGGTGCCGGCGCTCGGAAAGGGCGGCGCGCCCTTCATGGGGGATGGCGACAGCCGCGACCACTTCATGGCGATCCACCGCGCGTCTTGGGACGACCTCGTGGCCGGCCGCTCGCCGGGGCCCGTCGCCATGCCGCCGCTGACGCTGACCGAGGTGGTCGCCTACCAGATCGTCTCCGGCAACTACGGTGCCGGCCATCACGACGCCGACGCCGCCCGCGCCGACGGCTTTCCGACCTGGTTCTCCGTCGGCATGTTCCATGCCGGCCTGCTTGCGACCTACGCGGTCAACTGGCTCGGTCCAACCAATGTCAGGCGCCTCAAGTTCCGCTTCACGGACATGATGTGGCCCGGCGACGAGTTCGACTACGAGGGCACGGTCGCCGCGACCCGCGAGGATGGCGGCGAACGCCTGGTTGACCTCGACCTCGTCTCGCGGCGCCGCGACGGCGAGCCCGTCATCACCGCCGAAGCGGCCTTCGTCGTGCCGCACTGAGATCAGGCGTCGCCGAGGGAAACCAGTCCGGTATTGCCGCCCGCGGCGGTGGTGTTGGTGGAGACCACGCGTTCGGTGGCGAACCGGTGGAGGTAGCGGGGACCGCCGGCCTTGGGACCGGTTCCCGACAGCCGCTCTCCTCCGAACGGCTGGCTGCCCACGACGGCGCCGATCATGTTGCGGTTGACATAGATGTTGCCGACGGCCGCCCGCCGTGCGATCGACCGCGCCCGCGAGTCGATGCGCGTGTGGATGCCGAGCGTCAGGCCGTAGCCCGTCGCCTCGATGGCTTCGAGAAGCTGATCGAGGCGGTCGATGCGGAAGCGCACGACGTGCAGGACCGGTCCGAACACCTCCTGGCCGAGAAGGCCGGGATCCTCGATCTGCGCCATGAGGGGGGCGAAGAAGGTGCCGTGGCGCGCCGTTTCGCGATCGACGGGCGAGCGGCAGAGGACGCGCGCTTCCCTCGCCAGCCTGCCGGCGTGCGCCTCGAGCCCGCGCAGCGCCTGGTGATCGATCACCGGACCGACGTCGGTCCCGACAAGGGCGGGGTCGCCGACGTCGAGTTCCGCCATGGCGCCCCGCACCATCGCGATCACGCTGTCGGCGATCTCCTCCTGCAGGCAGAGCACGCGCAAGGCCGAGCAGCGCTGTCCCGCGCCCGATATCGCCGAGCGGATGACATCGGCCGTGACCTGTTCGGCCAGGGCGGTGGAATCGACGATCATGGCGTTCTGCCCTCCGGTCTCGGCGATCAGGGGCACAAGGGGTCCTTCCCTTTCGGCGAGGAGCCGGCTGATCCGCCGCGCCGTTCCCGTCGATCCCGTGAACGCGACTCCGTCGATGCGGGGATCGCGGACGAGGGCGGCGCCGGTGGCGCCGTCGCCGGGAAGAAGATGAAGGACGTCCGCAGGCACGCCCGCCTGATGCATCAGGGCGACGGCGCGCGCCGCCATCAGGGGCGTCTGCTCCGCCGGCTTGGCGACTACGGCGTTGCCGGCGGCGAGGGCCGCCGATACCTGGCCGCAGAAGATGGCGAGAGGAAAGTTCCAGGGGGAAATGCACGCGAAGACGCCGCGGCCGTGGAGACCGATACGGTTGCTCTCGCCGGTGGGACCGGGCAGGTCCTCGGCGCCGCTGAACTCGGCCCGGGCCCGCACCGCGTAGTAGCGCAGGAAGTCGACGGCCTCCCGGACTTCCGCCAGACCGTCCTCGAGCGTCTTGCCGGCCTCCAGCGCGGCGACGGTCATCAGCTCCGCAGTCGCCTTCTCGAAGAGATCCGCCGCCCTCTCGAGGGCCGAGGCGCGTTCCGCCGCCGCCGTCCGGTTCCAGCCGCGGGCCGCGCCGCGCGCCGCCGCGAGTGCAACGTCGATGTCGGAGTCGCTCGCTTCCCTCACCCGGCCGACGATCCGGCGGCGGTCGGCGGGAGAGAGGACGGTGCGCACCCTGCCGGTCGTCTTCACGGCGGCCTGCCAGGGAAGGCTCCGCGCCGCCGCCTCCATGGTCTCGGCCAGGCGCGCCAGCACGGTGCTGTCGGCAAGATCGCATCCCCTGGAGTTCCGCCGTTCGCCGCCGAAGAGGGCCGGCGGCGGCGGTATCCGGGGATGCGCGGCGGGCCTTGCCGCACGCGTGACGAGGGCGGGATCCTTCACGAGGTCGTCGACCGGCAGGTGATCGTCGGTGATGCGGTTGACGAACGAGGTGTTGGCGCCGTTTTCCAGGAGGCGCCGCACGAGGTAGGCCAGCAGGTCCTCGTGACCGCCCACGGGCGCATAGATGCGGCAGGCGGGCCCGCCGTCGCTTTCCTCGACGAGATGCCTGTAGAGCGTGCGCCCCATGCCGTGAAGCCTCTGGAACTCGAAGTCGCTCCCGGGCCCCGCCAGCTCGAGAATCGTGGAGAGCGTCTGGGCGTTGTGCGTGGCGAACTGCGGGAAGAAGGCCTCGGGGCGGGCAAGGAGCCTTCTGGCGCAGGCGATGTAGGAGACGTCCGTGGAGGCCTTGCGGGTGAACACGGGATAATGGTCGAGACCGAGTTCCTGGGCGATCTTGATCTCCGTATCCCAGTAGGCTCCTTTCACCAGGCGCACGGGGATTCGCTTCCCCGTCTGCCGCGCCAGGCCGGCCAGCCACTCGATCACCGCCGCCGCCCGCTTCTGGTAGGCCTGCACGGCGAGCCCCAGGCCGTTCCACCCGGCAAGGGGCGGCGCGTTGGCCGCCATCCGGAAGACGTCGAGGGAAAGCTCCAGCCTCTGCGCCTCCTCGGCGTCGACGGTCAGGCCGATGCCGCCGTCGCGGGCCAGGGCGGCAAGGTCGATCAGCCTGGGTGCAAGCTCGTCGAGAACCCGGGTGCGCTGGGACATCTCGTAGCGGGGATGAAGGGCCGACAGCTTGACCGAGACGCTGCTGCGGTGGACCGGCTCGAGGTTCCGTTCCGCCCCGGCGATGGCGGCGATCGCATGCCGGTAGCGCGCCAGGTAGGTGTCGGCGTCCGCCATGGTGCGGGCCGCCTCGCCGAGCATGTCGAAGGAGTAGAGATAGCCCTTCGCCTTGCCGGGGCCGGCGCGCTCGAGCGCCTCCCCGATGGTGCGGCCCATGACGAACTGGCGGCCCACGATGCGCATGGCGTGATGGAAGGCCTCGCGGATGATGGGTTCGCTCAGGCGGCCGGCGATGCGGCCGAGCAGGCCCGGGACGTCCCCCGTCAGGGCGGGATCGAGCGTCACCACGCGGCCCGTCAGCATCAGGCCCCATGTCGAGGCGTTGACGAACAGGGATTCGCCGTCGCCGAAGTGCCGCGCCCAGTCCGCGTGCCCGACCTTGTCCTGGATGAGCGCCATCGCCGTGGACGAATCCGGGACCCTGAGCAGCGCCTCGGCAAGGCACATGACGGCCACGCCCTCCTCGCTCGAGAGGCTGTACTCGTGCATGAAGGCATCGATGCCGCCCGCGCTGCGCCGGCGCGCCCGCACCAGGGAGACGAGGTGTTCCGCGCGCCGCCTGACGGCGTCCCGCCGGTCGTCGCCGAGGATCGCCTCCCGGAGGAGCTCGGCCAACCGGGCGGCCTCGTCCTCGGTCGCCCTCAGGCGGGTCCTCGCAACGGTGCGTTCCTCGTCCTCGCGGCGGAACACGAACGCGGGCCGCGGCTCCTCGCCGGGCCCGGATCCGGTCATGGTCTTTCGGCGGCCTCCCGGACGAGGTCCGAAAGACCCTCTCTTGCCACCGTCTCCCTGGCGCCGCTGCCGCGCCAGCGGATGACGGCCTCGTCACCGTCGATGGCGACGATCTCGCCGCTGTCGTCCGCCTCGTCGGTCCCGATCCGCATCCCGATCTGGACCGGCCGCGGCCTGCTTCCGATCGCCCGGGCCATGCGCCCGCTCATCGCCAGGGGGAGCGCCTCCTCCGGCACTTCGCGGAACAGGCTTCCCTGGACCCAGGTCGTCACCGGAGGCTTCTCCGGGGCCGGAGCGGAGGCCACCATGCGGTCGGCCCCGCCGGCCCTGTCGATCAGCCAGGCCGTCGCCTTGGAGGCGTGGCTCGCCGCGGTGAAGATGGCACGGCTGTCGTCTTCCAGGACCCTGAGCCAGGCCCCGATGTAATCGGCGTGATCGTCCCGCATCACCGGCGCGATACCGAGTTCGGCGGACAGGAAGGCCGAACCGATCTCGGCGACGAGCTCCTCCATGGCATAGGCCGAGTTCGGGATCCTGGTGTTGCGGAAGCGGCGCTTGAGGCGGGATTCGTGGCGCGTCCAGTGCACCGATTCGTGGGCAAGCGTGGTGTAGTAGCTCTCCGCGTCGTGAAACAGCTCGAAGAGCGGCATCTGGATGTAGTCCTCGGAAAGCACGTAGTAGGCGTCATCGCCGCCGTGGCGGATGTCGATGCCGAGACCGTCGAAGAAACCGTCGAGGCCGGCCGTGCGGTTCTCCGGGTTGACAGGCCGCAGTTCGGCATAGGAGCGGTACCAGCGTTCGTCGAGGCCGTCGATCTGCTCGACATTGAACACCGTGTAGGTCCGCTGGAACGAGAGTTCGCGAACCTCCTCGCGTCCGGTCTCGGAATCGACCGTCTTCTTGGGGAAGCGGGAGGCGTAGACGACCCTGCGGCCCTTCTCCCCCTTGCGGACCGCGCCGCCGTGGGAGAGCGCCTGGTGGAACGTCATCCAGGTCGGCGCGGCGTAGCCCATCTGCGCCGCGGCGCTCCACAGCACGAGGACGTTGATGCCGCTGTAGGGCTCGCCGGTCTCCCGCAGCGGCAGGCCGGCGCACTCGAAGTCGCCGTCCCTCCCGGTCTCCCAGGGCCTTGCCCACGGCCGAATGCCTTCGCGGAGCTGCGCGGCGATGGCTTCGGTGATCTCGACGTGGATATCCCGCGCCATGCTCACTTCCCGATGTGCGGAGCGATTGTCGGCCAGGCGGCCTCGTCTCTCAAGTGGCTTGTGGGCATCGGTTGGCGGCGGGGATCACGCGCATGAGCCCGGTGCTGTTCCAGAAGCGCCCGCGTGCCCGATCCCGTCACATACCGCCAGGTCGTGTGCCGCCTGCTGCCGGTCGAGCCATCGATGCGGCGACGGCTCGAGCGCACGCCGGAGGAACATGCAGCGCCGCGCTCCAGGAACGGCTTCGACTGCCATCCCGGCACCGGCGCAATCCGACCAGTGCAACGGCCTGACCGTCTTTCGCCGCGGCATCCCCGGCATGGCCGTGAAGGGGTTCTTCGGGCGCGTGAGGCAGGGTCCCGCCGGCACTGCGTGTCACGGCGGCGCACCCGGGTCGGCGATACCCAAACGCGAGGACGACCCCGGCGCTGACGGACAACGGCCACGCGATGTCCACCGGGTCGAAAGGCAGGTGCCGGAAGTAGCTCTGAACGTTGAGCGTTCCACGATGGGAGAAATGCGGGTACCGCGCGGCGGCTGACCTGGAGTCTGATCTGGCTTTGCCCGCCCGGGTTCCAGCCGTGGGCGTAGACCGGATTGACTCCCCGGAACAGGCCGTTCTGGGTTTCGCAGTCACTGTCATCGGGAACGCCGAAGCGGATTTGCGTGAAACGGCTGCTCAATTGCCTCCATCATGGCGGGGATCACGTCTTCGTGGCCGTGTTCTTCGATCCGCGTGAAATCCAGATCGGTCGAGAAGCGTCCCCCGCTGCCGATGAACATCTTGCGAAGGCAGGTTCTGCCCTTGAAGGCGAGCTTGTCCAGGATGCCGCGCTCTGCCAGCAACTGGGGCAGGCAGGTTAAGCACGATCCCGTTTTCGGCGATCATGATGTTGCGCAGTCCGGCTTCGGCGGAGTAGCGCCGGACCTGGAGACGGGTGAGAATGGCTCAGCGCTCCCGGTCGACCGGTCGCGGCCGCGCGATGCCGGCGCCGTCGCTCAATTCATGGCCGGCGACGTTGGCGGTGAGGTGCCAGCTTTCCTGATAGCCAATGGCGCCGGGCCTGGGGGGTTCTCGGGCCGAAGTATGCTCGGCCCTTGCCCTTCGCAAGATCCTGGAGATGCTGGCGCACATCCCCGGGGATGGTGGTCTTTCAACCAGACACTCTTGACTCCGGCTGTTTCAGCATATCGAGTTCTCGCATCATTCGGTAGTTTTCGACGAAAGTGAGGAGGATTTTGTAGCCCTGCCACAGTTTCTCTGTTCCCGGCAGGGGCTGGCGCTTTCTGGGAATGAAGCCTGCTATGCGTGCCACCTCGATGGCGAAGGCTTCGATGGTCGGTTCGCTGTCGGGAGGCGCACGTTGTTTGCGCTGCCTGCCGGCCTTGTAGATGTTCAGGACGGTGATCTCGTCGCGGTGGACGACGCGGCTTGCCGGCGTCTCGGGCTCGCTTCGGGCGAGGCGCTCGACGGTCATGACGCGGCATGCGGTGATGGCGTCGAAGGCCAGGCACTTCCGCAGGTCGTCGGCCTGGTCGAGGCGGCGGTCCTCGATCCGTGTGCCGACCTTGAGGGCCCTGAAGTACTCTTCGATGAGCCAGCGCCTCTCGTAGAAGGAGACGGTCTTGAGGGCATCGGCGGCACATGCGTCGCCTTCGCTGGTGAGCAGCATCCAGTCGAGGGGCTCCCGGTCCGCCGGCGGAGCGGGTTCCGTGACGTGCACGGCCATCATCGACAGCGGCGGCGGCGCCCGAGGCTTCCTGCCCGGCGGCACAAGGTCGACCATGGCGGCGCGGACCTCGAGGCGGACGCCCTTGCGCGCCTGGCGGCGGCGTGGTCCTCCGCAGGCTGCGATGTCGATCCGCTTCACGGCAAGGCACGGCTCGTCGGCCATGTGCTCCCACAGCTCCCGCGGCCCCGTTGCGGTGACCACACGGCGCCGTGTCGAGCGGCTGGCGCGGACCAGCAGACCGACCTCGTGCGAGGCGCCCTTCTCCAGCAGGTCCCAGGCGTCGCCTTCACGGTCGCAGATCACCAGCACCCGTGTCGCGGGACAGGCCGCGGCCAGCTCCGCCGCCCTGTCGTAGCCGTCCAGCCAGCGGCGGCTCTCCCTGTCGTCTGGCTCGAGACCCGGCGGCACGCGGAAGCCGGCATCGAGATGGAACAGGCCCAGGGCACAGCCGCCTTCGGTGAAGGCGACCCCGGCATGGGCCGCCATGCCGAGGGTGCCCGAACCGCCGCCGCCGATGTCGACAAGATCCTCGGTCGCCTCCAGGCCGTCGTACTCGAGGAACGTCGTGTCCTGAACGGCAAGGATCAGGCGCTGCAGGCGGCAGCGCTCCACCATCGCCTCCTGATGCCCCTCGAGGATATGATCCATCGTCACCTTCGCGTTCGACAACAGCCGGTAAGCCGCCCTCTGCTCCGCCTCGCCGGGGAAGATCACCGGCAGGACCTCTCCGGGACGATCGTTCCACGCGCGGCCCATGGTGACAATGCGCTCGCGGATGCGCGCGTCGCTGTGGCCGCTGCGGCCGTACTCGCGGCGCGCCCAGTCGGTCTCGCCGTCGCCGGCCAGGGGCTGAGCCTGGCCCATGACACGCTCGGGCTCGCGGCACAGCACCTGCCGCCAGTCGGGCGCCAGGGGCTTCATCCACACGCTGCGCCGCACGCCCGGGCCGTCGGCCCCGGGAGGCGTGCCCGATGTCGCTTCCGCACAGCGCTGCCAGCCCGCCGCCCGGTAGCTCGTGCCGGCGTGCCCGGGACCCACATAGGTGTAGGCCAGAACCGGCGTTGTGCCGTACTTCGCGTGCCAATCCGTGGCCAGCCGTGCGCAGGCCAGGGCCAGGGCATGGGAGGCCAGTCCCTTGACCGTCACCGAAGGCAGCACCAGGAAGCGGTCGTTGTTCACCACCTCGCCGAGATGGGCGTCGCGGGCCCCCTGGGACCAGCCGATGAAGCGGTCGCGCGCCTTCTGGTGCCAGCCGGCTGCCGAGAACACCAGGCCGCCGAGGCGGCCGTGGACAGACGAGGTGATCCAGTAGCTCACCCGGGCCCCGGGACAGCGGGCCTCGCCCTCGGGATGCCAGGTCGCCATCATCGAGCGCGCAAGGCGCTTGTCCTCGCCGTCGGCCACCGGCTCCACGGTGACCTCGCCGAGGTCCTCCAGGGCACACGCCAGCGGCTTGTCGGGATAGTCCCGCTCGACGGTGCCGGTGTTGAGGGCATGAGGCCGCGGTGCCGGAAGAGTCAGATCGAGCGCCGAAGCCAGACCGGGCAGGGCCGCACGCGCCGAGGCAAGGCACAGGGCGCCCTTCGCGTTGCGCCAGTCCTCGCGCTCGCACAAGCCCCGCGCCAGGGACGAGCGCGTGCTGCCGTCGGCCTTGACCGCCGCCTTCAGCCAGTCAATCGTCGCCGCCGCCAGATGTCGAGTGCCGATCCTCATGGGCCATGATGTACGGCCTCATGAACAAGGAGTCAACCGTGTCCGGATGAAAGGATGGTGGCGCCGGCACGCTCCGCCAGCCATCCGAAGCTTCGCGTGAACGTCTTTGAGGAGATCCGTTCTAGATAGCTCGTGCTTGCCAGAAAACCCTAAAGTGTTGACATGGCGTGATATTTCGTGATATCTGAGGGTGAAGATTCACGCTCTGGCGCGGATTTCGTGCTGTGGGGCGCTGAATCGGGCTTTTTTCGGGAATCTTCGCGAGCTGGCGCCATGAGACATGTCCGCAATCCACAGATGGAACTGGGCGGGATCCGCATCGAGGACATCGATCTCGACCTGAAGTCCCGGGACGACATCCCCGCACTCCTGCAGGGCCTTCAGCACCTCTACGGCGATGAGGACACGCGCAAGCGGCTGTTCGCGCTTCTCGAGGAGCACGTCCTTCCCGGGGTCGACCGCACGGTCGGGCGCCCGGGGATGGAGATGTGGCGGATCCTGGTGATGGGCGTGGTGATGCAGGGGCTGGGCTGCGATTGGGACCGCCTGCACGAGCTGGTGAACCAGCACAGGACGCTGCGCCGCTTTCTGGGCCACGGCGGTGTCACGGACGAGGAGATGTACGAGTATCAAACGGTGGTGGACAACGTCTGTCTGCTGCGCCCGGAGCTGCTGGCCGAGGTGGGACAACTGGTAGTGGAGAGCGGCCATGCGGTCGCAAGAAAAAAGCCTGGCGAGCCGTTGCGCGGGCGCTGTGACTCCTTCGTGGTCGAGACGGACGTTCACTATCCCACGGACGTGAACCTTCTCATGGACGCGATGCGCTGCCTGCTTCGCGAGGTGGGCCGCACGGCGGCGCGGCACGATGTCGACGGCTGGCGCCAATGGCAGCACCTGACGCGGGTGGTCAAGGCACTGTTCAACCAGGTGCGCTCGACGCGCCGTGCGAAGGCGCATCCCGACCGGATCGAGGCGTATCTCGAGCGCTGCCGGGACCTGGTGGAGCGCGCGCAGGGCTCCCTCGAGGACTTGGCCTGCAAAGGTGCGGACCCTTGGGTCCTCCTGAAGATCGAGTGTTATCTGGCCCATGCCGGGCGTCAGATCGACCAGGTGGACCGCCGTCTTCTCAAGGGCGAGACGATCCCCCACGCCGAGAAGGTGTTCTCCATCTTCGAGCCCCACACGCGGTGGGTCTCGAAGGGCAAGGCCGGCTGCCCGGTGGAGCTCGGGGTTCCGCTGTGCGTCCTGGAGGACAACCACGGCTTCATTCTGCATCACGAAATCATGTGGCGGGGCGGCGACGTCGACTACGCGGTGCCGATGATCGAGGCGGCGCAGGCGCGCTTCCCCGATCTGCGCCTGTGCAGCTTCGACCGCGGCTTCCACAGCCCCGCAAACCGCGTCCGCCTCGACGAACTGCTGGAGCACAACGTGCTGCCGCGCAAGGGACGCCTGTCGAAGGCCGACAGGGAACGCGAGGGGGACGAGGAGTTCGTCGCCATGCGCCGGCAGCACCCGGCGGTGGAATCGGCGATCAACAACCTGGAGCATCGGGGGCTGGACCGGGTCCGCGCCTTCGGCGCCGAAGGCTTCGCCCGCGCGGTGGCGCTCTCGATCGTGGCCTTCAACATCCACCGCATCGGCCTGCTGCTGCGCAGGCGTGCCCGGCGACGACGCCTCGCCGCCTGACGGCGCTCCCCCGACAATCCTGTCTGCAGGGACCCGCCGGCAAGGCGGCAACGGGGAGGCTCGTGCGGACGCCGGCAATCACCGCAGATTTTGTGCGAAATCCGCTGAATCGACCGCCAGCCCCCCGATTCACCCCTGAATGCTGGTGAAAAATACGTCCGATCCGGCGCCGCGATCACGCGCCGCTCGCTCCTGCGTCGCCAAAGTCAGGGGTTCTCTGGCGAGCACTAGCTCGTCACCTTGTACCAGTCGATGCGGCGGCAAGCCGTCGCCAGTATGGTCGCCGCTTCGCCTTCACCGCCTGCGAGGTCAGGACGGTCGATGCAGTCGATGACCGTCTTTTGCCGATCGGACATCATGACGGTGTAGCCCAGGACGTCGACCGGGCCGTAGCCGAAGTAGCAGGGTTCGGCGATGCGGCTGGCGAGCGCCAGGACGTTGCTTTCCCCGAGCACGTCGGGGCCCATTTCCGGAGGAATGAGCAGGTAGCGGCCCCAACTGGCGCGCTCCAGCCATCCCTTCCGGCGCAGCGAGCGGATCACATGGTCGGCAGCTTGCGGGCTGACAGCGAGCATGTCGATGATTTCCCCGCGCTCGATGACCTTGCTGCCGCGCTCTGCCATGTCGAGGACGACGCGGCTCTCGCGGGGCGAAAGTGAGCGGGTGACGAATGTCATGGTCAGCCTCGACGCGAACATCTTGGTTAGTGACGGCGCCGCTACCGGAGTGGTTCGCGGGACTCGACTGGCGCCCTGCACCGCGACCGTGTCGGTCGGCGGGCTGTTCATCAGCGTCTCGATCCGAAGGACGCCCCCCATGTGCGGGCTCGCGAAACCGGGCGATGGTCCAGTGGCGGCGTACCTCTGGGTGACGTTGTTGGCCGGGCCTGGTTGACCAGCCGCCTGCCTTGCCGATGCGGCCATAGAGATGATGCGAGCCCCGGACATGGCCGATCGCGTGCGCAAAGGCAGTTCGGAGACGCTGACGGTGGTCCGGCGCGAGACTGTCGACGCCGTGCCCGCATTCTTCGGAGACAGGTCTCCGCAGTGGCTGAGCAATCTCACCCGTCAAGGAGTCGGCCAGGCACGGGATTCCCGATGGCGTGCGCGGAGTAGTTTCTGCGCGCCGGTGGCAAGAGGCTGTCGCCTGAACTACGCGGTTACAGTTTCAGGAGGCCTCTGGCTGCGCCCATGCTGGGAGCGTACTCCAGACCCAGGGACTGAAACTCGTGCTTGATATCGTCCCTGACGGTCGTCCTGTCGTCCGCGGCGTAATCTCGGACGTTGGAGGAGACGAATACGGCGGTCGCGGTCCGCCCCTGGTCCCGCAGGGACCGAATGTGCTCGAGATAGGTCTCCAGTATCACGCAATCCTTCATGGACTGCTTTCCTCTCCTTGCCGGAGAGCGCGCTTCGTTGAGGCGCAGGAACGCATTGGGGAGGGTGCTGGAGGATTCATGGACTGTCGTGCCGGCCTGAAACCAGCGGTCCGCCGCTTGCCGGGTGCGCTTGTCGTGATCGTCCCAGTGAGCCAGACCGATCGGGCGCGATGTCCCGTACAGCGCCACCAGGGTGTTGAGTTTGCCGATTTCCCGTGTTCGCCTTCAGAGGCTTTGCCTCGCATCGTTCTGAACCTGTTCGGCGTTGTCCCGAAACTCGCGGTTGACCTGTTCCGCAACCAGGGCTTGCAGGGTCGTTCCGGACTGTGCGGCCGAAAGAAGCGCCAGGGATGCTTCATGCTCGTGGACGCGAACATCGTCTCTGGCCGGGTCCCGCAGGATGTCCAGGATCACGCACGTATCCAGGCACAGAACAGGGGTATCCATAGGATCGGAAATCCCGGCAGGTTCCGGTTGGCGATGGAGCGATCAGGGAGCTGCCGCTCGGGATTTCAGCAGGTCCATCGAATACTGATATCTGTCGACAAGGTCGTGGGCGATCTCGGGAGGCCAGTCTTCCGCTTCGACCAGCCACCGGCCGAGAAGCTCCGTGTCGAGTCTGGTGTTCGCGGCGTGAGACGCGAACAGGAACTCGAACCATCGTTTCCGGTCGGCGGGATGCCCGGCTCCGGTCGACTTGTTGGCGAGTACCGAAAACCTGTGAAGCGCAGAGGCAACGTCATCCGAAGTCCAGTCGGTGATCGACTGCTTGCGCGGCGTGACGCTTACGTCGAAGCTCAGTTCCCGCGTGGCAGGGCCGACAACGCGTTCCATGAAGTCGTTGAGGACGTCGTTGTACCCGGAAACGCCAAGCTCGCCGTCTTCGAGGGGAACGATGTTCACAACCTCGTATCCATCCGGCCGCTCACGGAGCGTCAGCCCGGATGCGGCAAGATTGTCTGCGGAGGCGCGTTGGAAGGCCAGAAACTCCCGCGTCGTGCCCCGAAACTGATGTTCCCTCTCCTCGGCATGGCACCAAGGGGGCGCGGCATTTCTGTGCAATACATCGCGAAGGGCAGAGCGCTGCTCTTCGCAGGAAGTCAGGGTCAGGTCCTGGAAGACTTCGATGGAAACGGTCTCATCACCGGACATGACGCTACCCTGAAATCTGATTGCCTGTCGCGAGCGCCAGCCTACTCCGGTGATATGGGTCGATCAATGCAGGGATACGGAAGGTGAGGATGGGTGACGAATCGCGGGGACTGTGCGGCAGCCGCTTCTCAGCCCCACAAACTGATGGCCGTGTGCAGGCTGTGCTCGGCCGCATGATGCCTTGGCGTGGGACCGCCGGTCGATCCAGGAGCCGATAGCAAAGTGCGCCGCGCCCGCGTCCGGGCGTGGGGACGCGACCCAAAGTGGGCGAAGTGGAGCCACCCAATCGAAAGAAGAGCGTTCACCGACGTCCGGTTCGAAGCGATCCGGCAGCAACTCAACATCATCCCGGATCGACGAGCGGGCCGAGGAACTCCGCAGTGCCTGGGAGCTCGGCCTCGACCCGATCCCCAGCCTGTGCGAACTGCCCGAAGACAAGGGGATCAGGATGGTGGAGGCCGATCTCCCGGAGAACATCAACGGGCTATCGCGCCGCGTTCTGCGAGGCGGAGAGGCCGTCGTGGTGTCCAGCCGGATCGATGGGGCGCAAGTGCTTCACGCTGACCCATGAGTTCGCGCCCAGGATCATCCGCTTCACCGGCAAATCTGCCTTGCAAGTCCCTCTCTCAGCCCCACAGCCGCTCCGGCGGCGGATGGACGAGGCTTCCCTCGTAGTCCATCCCCGGCACGCGGTCGCGCCGCAGGATCAGCGGGCCGTCGAGGTCCGCGATGTCGGCGTCCTGGGCCGCGAGGAAGGCCGGCGCCATCGCCAGGGACGTGCTCACCATGCAGCCCACCATGGTCCTCAGGCCGCGGCCGCGGGCGGCCCGGGCGAGCGCCAGGGCGCCGCTGAAGCCTCCCGTCTTGTCGAGCTTGATGTTCACCATGCCGTAGCGGCCCGCGAGCGCGTCGATCCCCTCGCCCGTGTGGCACGATTCGTCGGCGCACAGCGTCACCGGCCAGGCATGGCCGTCGAGCTCCCCGTCCTCGCCGGCCGGCAGCGGCTGCTCGATCATCTCGACGCCGGCCGCCGCAAGCTCGCCGGCCACGTCGCGCAGAAGACCCATGTCCCAGGCCTCGTTGGCATCGACCACCAGCCTCGCTTCGGGAGCGCCCTCGCGCACGGCCCGGACGCGTTCGACCACGAGCTCGCCGTCGAGCTTGACCTTCAGCAGGGCGCGGCCGGCATTGTCACGGGCGGCCCGGCCCATCTCCCGGGGACTGCCGATGCCGATCGTGAGCGCCGTGACGAGGCTGCGCGGCTCGTCGAGCCCGGCGCGCCGCCACACCGGGATGCCGGTCAGTTTCGCCTCGAGGTCCCAGAGCGCGCAGTCGACCGCATTGCGCGCCGAGGGTGCGGCGGACGCCAGCGAGGCGATGTCGCGGCGCCCCGCGCCGTCCTCGACCGCCCGGGCAAGGTCCGCGATGTCGCCGAGCACCGATTCGATCGTCTGGCCGTAGCGGGCATAGGGCACGGCCTCGCCGCGGCCCCTGACGCCCTCCTCCCCGATCTCGACGACGACGACACGGGCCTCGCTCTTCGATCCCCGGGAAATGCGGAAGGGTGCTGCGAGCGGCCACGTCTCGGTATGCGCCGAAAGCCGGCGCTTGCGGATCATCGGCCTCAGCCGCCCGCAAGATCCCGGAGCCGGTCGACGATGAATCCGGCTCCGAAGCGGACGGGATCGCCGCTGGGAAGGCCGAGCCTGCCTTCGGTCTCGTCGAGGCAGCGGCGCGCGTCCTCATCCGCAAGCGCGGAGGTGTTGACGGAGACGGCGACGACCCGCGCGCCGGGCGCGGTCAGCCGCGCGTGCCGCTCGTTGAGTTCGATGCACGCTTCCAGGGACGGCAGCGCCCGCCCCGGGATGCCGCGCATGTGGGGCCTCGTGGGTTCGTGGCACATGACGAGCGCCTCCGCCTGGGCACCGTGCAGGAGGCCCAGGCTCACGCCTGCGAACGACGGGTGGAAGAGAGACCCCTGCCCCTCGATCACGTCCCAGTGATCGGGATCGTTGGCGGGTGCGAGCCACTCCACAGCGCCGGAGATGAAGTCGGCGACGACGGCGTCGATGGCGACCCCCGTTCCGGCGATGAAGATGCCCGACTGGCCGGTCGCCCTGAACGTCGCCTTCATGCCCCTTGCGAGCATCTCGCGCTCGATGGCGAGCGAGGTGAACATCTTGCCGAGCGAACTGTCCGTGCCGACCGTGAGCACGCGCCTGCCGCCGCGCGGCGTTCCCTTGCCGACGGAAAACTCCCGATCGCTCTGGCGGACGTCGAAGAGCGTCCGTCCGTGGCGCCGGGCGGCCGCGGCGATCTCGGGAATGTCCGCCATGCGCACGTGCATGCCGGCCATGACGTCGAGTCCCGCCTCGAGCGCCTCGACGATGGCGGGTATCCAGTTCTGCGGGATGAAGCCGCCGGCGTTGGCGACGCCCACGAGCATGGTCCGGCAGCCGTTCCCCGCGGCTTCGGCAGCGGTCATGTCCGGCAGCCCGAGGTCCTGGCTGCATCCCTCGAGACGGATCTGGGCCAGGGCCTTGTCGGGCCGCCAGGTCTTCACGCCGGTGCATCCCTTGACCGAGAGTTCGTCCGTGGCGTCCCCGAGAAACAGCAGGTAGGGCGAAGCCGCTTCTTCCTTCATGGCGTCCTCCCGGCCGTCAGGGTGGGTTGTCGACCGCGAACGACGGTTCACGGGGAACGCGCACGGTCTTCAGGATCGTCGACATGACGCTGTAGATACCGATCGTGAACACGATGTCGAGCAGCTCCCTGTCGCTGAAGGCCCCGCACATCGCCGTCCAGGTCTCTTCGGGGATTTCCTGGCGGGCAAGCATGCCGTCGACGGCTTCGAGCAGCAGGGCCTCGGCCGGCGACCAGCCGGCGGCCGCCGCGCCCGCCCTCACCCTCGCGATCTCGTCGTCGCCGAGTCCCGCGGCGCGGCCGCGCACGACATGGTGGTCCCATTCATAGGCGCAGGCGGTCCTGTGCGCCACCCTGAGGATGATGAGCTCACGGTGGCGCGCATGAAGCGAGCTTTCCCTGACGACATGCTCGCGCAGCGGCGCGTAGCTCGCCATCAGCTCCGGATGGCGCGCGATCACCCTGTGGATGTTGAGCGGATCGCCGAGAGCGGACCTGACCTGTGCAAGCGTGGGGTCCCACGCCTCGGGATCGAGCGGGGCGAGTCGCCGGGACGTGCCGCTGTTCATGCAACCTCTCCGTCTTCACCTTGCCTTGCCACATGTCCCATGCTTCAAGGTCACCTTCAACATCAACCATGAAGGCAACGGGCCCGTGGCTGCGACATCCCTTGACACGGACTTCGTCCGCTCCTTCTTCCCGGCCCTCGACGACAGCTGGGCGTTCATGGAGAACGCCGGCGGAAGCCTCGTGCCACGGCCCGTCATCGAGGCGGTCGCGGCCTACATGAGCGAGTGCCAGGTCCAGCCGGGAACCAACGCGGCCATCGCCGAGGAAGCCGGCAGGCGCATGGCGCGCGGCCAGGAGGCCGCGGCGGCGATGCTCAACGCGTCGCCGGACGAGATCGTCGTCGGCCCGTCGACCACGCGCAACGTCCAGACCCTCGCCATGGCCTTGCGGCACCGCCTCGGCGAAGGCGACGAGGTCATCGTCACCAACCTCGACCACGAGGCCAACAACGGCCACTGGCGGCGCCTCGCCGAGTTCGGCGTCCGAATCCTCGAATGGCGCGTGGACCCGCACACCGCCGAACTCGACATCGCCGGACTCGCCGGCCTGCTCTCGGCGAGGAGCAGGCTGGTCTGCTTCTCCCACTGCTCGAACATCACCGGCGGCCCCAATCCCGTGCGCGACGTCACGGCGCTCGCCCACGAGGCCGGCGCGCTCGTCTGCGTGGACGGCGTCGCCTTCGCGCCCCACGGCGCGGTCGACGTGAAGGCCCTCGATGTCGATTTCTATCTTTTCAGCCTTTACAAGACGTTCGGCCCCCACCTTGGCGTGATGTATGCGAAAAGGGAGCACCTTCTCGACCTGCCCGGACAGTACTTCTACTTCCACCGGGAGGACGACCTTCCTCTCAAGCTCAATCCGGGGGCGCCCAACCACGAGCTCACCGCCGGCACCGCCGGTGTGGCCGCCTACTTCGACCTGCTGGCCGCACACCACCTCGAGGAACCGCCGAACGACCTTCGCGGGCGGATCGCAGGCGTCTACCGCCTCGTCGCAGAGCACGAGCGGGCTCTCGCGAACCGCTTCCTCGACTATGCCGCCGGGCACCGCAGGATCCGCCTGATCGGACGCCGGTCTGCCGACGGCGTGCCGCGGGCCCCGACCTTCAGCTTCACTGTCGACGGCATCGCCAGCCAGCGCCTGCCGCGCCTCCTCGAGGCGCACGGCATCGTCGCCGGCGCCGGCGACTTCTACGCGCCCAGGGTTCTGGAGGCCTGCGGCATCGATGCCGCCGACGGGGTCGTGCGCTGCTCGCTCGCCCACTACAACACCGCCGGCGAGGTGGACCGCCTGATCGATGCCCTCGAGGCGGTCATGGCGGCGCACGGGCGCTCCTCGCCATGACGGCGCTCGACGCCCTGCAGGCGGCCCGGCGCCTGGTCAGCCGTCACGTCCCGGCGACGTCGCTCCATCGCTGGCCTCTCCTCTCGAAGCGCACCGGCGCCGAGGTCTGGGTCAAGCACGAGAACCACACGGCCATCGGCGCCTTCAAGATCCGCGGCGGCCTGGTCTACATGGACCGCCTCAAGGCGCGGCAGCCGGACGTTCCCGGTGTCATCTCGGCGACCCGCGGCAATCACGGGCAGAGCGTCGCCCTTGCGGCCGGGCTCTCGGGGATTCCCTCGACCATCGTCGTGCCGCGGGGCAATTCCATCGAGAAGAACGCCGCCATGCGGGCGCTCGGCGCCACCCTCGTCGAGCACGGCCGGGATTTCCACGACGCCTCCGAGCACGCGGCGGCGCTCGCCCTCGAGCACGGCTACCACATGCTCCCCTCGTTTCACGACGATCTCGTCTGCGGCGTCGCGAGCTACGGCCTGGAGATCTTCGAGAGCCACGACGACATCGACACGGTCTACGTGCCCATCGGTCTCGGGTCGGGAATCTGCGGCACCCTGAGGGCGCGCGACGCGCTCGGCTCGCGGGCCTCGGTGGTCGGCGTGGTGGCCCAGAACGCCCCGTGCTACGCGCTCTCGTTTGCCGCCGGCCACGGCGTTTCCACCAACAGCTGCGAGACCATCGCCGACGGCGTGGCGGTGCGGGTTCCCCACGACGGCGCCGTCGCCGAGATCGCCGGCGGCGCCGAGCGCATCGTGACGGTCAGCGAGGACGGCATCGGGGCGGCGATGCGCCACTACTTCACCGACACCCACAACGTGGCGGAAGGCGCCGGCGCCGCGCCGCTGGCGGCCCTCATGGCGGAACGCGGGAGGATGGCCGGCCGCAAGGTCGTCCTCATCCTCTCCGGCGGCAACGTCGACTGCGACGTCTTCGCCCGCCTGCTCGCAGGCTCCGCAGCCTGAGCGTCAGAGCAGCAGCCAGGCGCCGAGCGCCAGGAAGGCGAAGAAGCCGACGATGTCGGTCACCGTGGTGAGGAAGACGCTTGCCGCCACCGCGGGGTCGACGCCGAACCTGTCGAGCAGGAGGGGAATGACGGCGCCGGACATGCCGGCCACCAGGAGGTTGGCGACCATGGCAAGGGCGATCACGCCGCCGAGTCCCGGGTCCTGAAACCACAGCCAGGCGACGACGCCCATCAGCGCGGCGAAGAGCACGCCGTTGAGGGTGCCGACGAGGATTTCCTTGGCGATGACCCTGAGCGCGTTCGCCCTCGTAAGGTCCCGGGTGGCGAGCGCGCGGACCGCCACGGTCATGGTCTGGGTGCCGGCATTGCCGCCCATGGAGGCGACAATCGGCATCAGCACGGCAAGCGCCACGATCTCGCGGATGGTGCCCTCGAAGACGCCGATGACGAGCGAGGCCAGCACCGCCGTGGCGAGGTTCACGAAGAGCCAGAGGAAGCGCTTGCGCGTGGTCTCGAAGACGCCGGCGTTGAGATCGGTCTCGGCCACGCCGCCCAGCCGCAGCACGTCCTCCTCCGATTCCTCGCTGAGGACATCGACCATGTCGTCGAAGGTGATGGTTCCCGTCAGCCGCCCGTTGCCATCAACGACCGCCACTTCCGAGAGGCCGTACTGCTGAAAGAGCCAGGCGACCTCCTCCTGGTCCATGTCCGCCTGCACGGTCACCGGCTCGCCGCCGACGAGCGTGCGCAGGATCTCGTGGCGCTGGCTGCGGACCAGCGAGGCCAGGGGGATCACCCCGAGGGGCCGGTGGGCGTGGTCGACGGCGAAGACGGCGTAGAACTCGTCCGGCAGGTCCAGGGCCGACCGCAGGTGATCGATGGTCTGTCCGACACTCCAGTACTCGGGCAGGGCCACCACGTCGTGGCGCATGAGACGGCCGGCGCTGTCCTCGGGCCAGGCGAGACCCTGCTCCAGCGCCACGCGTCCGGAGGCCGGAACCGCGGCGAGAACCTGCCGCCGGACCGGGTCGTCGAGGTCCTCCACCACTTCGACGGCATCGTCGGGCTCGAGCTCGCCGACGAGCCGCGCGAACTCCCTGAGGCCCAGTTGTCCGCGGATGTCGTCGAGGACGGCGTCGTCGAGGTCGGGGAGGATCTCCGGATCGATGTCCGGACGCAGGGCCTCGATCACCCGGCGGCGCTGCGGACGCGTGATCTGCTCGAGAAGATCGGCCTTGTCGGCGGCGTGAAGCGGCACCACGAGGGCCTCGAGGCGCACCATGTCGCCCTCGTCGACGGCGTCGAGGATGGCCCGCAGCAAATCCGGGCTGAGGCCGTAGAAATCCTGGGCGGCGCCGCCTGCGGTCTGTGCGTGGCCATCGGCCATGTCACGCGCCCCGTCCCATGATCCGGCCCGGTCTCCGGCAGGCTTTTCCGGATGGTGCGGTCGAGAAGACTCGAACTTCCACGGGCTCTCGCCCACAGCGCCCTCAACGCTGCGCGTCTACCAATTCCGCCACGACCGCCCTTCTCCGGCAGGAGGCGAGATATAGTCAATCATTTGATTTTCCGCAAGGGCAAGGCATGGTGGGACGATGAAACCAGGCTCACCCGTCCGCTGGCGCCAGAGCGATCGACCGGTGGCCTATCCGGATGCGCTGGCCACCATGGAATCGATCGTCGCCGGCATCCGCGACGCCACGGCGCCGCAGACGGTGTGGCTGCTGGAGCACCCGCCGCTCTACACCGCAGGCTCGAGTGCTGCCGACGACGAGCTCGTGGCGCCGGGGTCCCTGCCGCTTTACCGCACCGGCCGCGGTGGCCGCATCACCTACCACGGGCCCGGCCAGCAGGTCGCCTACGTCATGCTCGACCTCGCCCGCCGGGGCCGCGACGTGCGCGCCTTCGTCGAGGATCTCCAGGCCTGGATCACCCGCACCCTGCTGGCCTTCGGCGTCGAGGGCGTGTGCCGCAGGGACCGGGTCGGCGTGTGGATCGTCCGGCCGGACGGATCGGAGGCCAAGATCGCCGCCATCGGCATCAGGATCCGCAAGTGGGTGACCTTCCACGGCATCAGCATCAACCGCGCGCCGGACCTGCGGCACTACGACGGCATCGTGCCCTGCGGCATCCGCGAACACGGCGTGACCTCCCTGGCGGCGCTGGGACACGACGTCGCGCCCGGCGAACTGCGCGAGGCCATGAGAGGCGCCTTCGAGGAGGTCTTTCAGGCCGTCGGACGCTGAAAGAATCCGGCCTCCACCTCCCCGCCGAAGGTCTCCGACACCACCTTCCCGACCCTGGCCATCGGCGGCCCCGACCGCAGCAGCTCCAGCATCGCCTCGATGTCGCCGGAATCGCCGGCCAGCACGGCCTCCACCGAGCCGTCCAGGCGGTTGCGCACCCAGCCGTCGAGACCCAGATCCCTCGCCTCCTCCCTCGCCCAGGCCCTGAACCACACGCCCTGCACCCGGCCCGTGATCCTCACCCGGACAACCCGCTCGTGCGCCATCGTTTCCCGTCCCGGCCACCAGCACCATGAGACCACGGATCGCAGCCTCCCGGAACCTCGCCGGCCCCGCACTCCTGTCCGAAGGGTGGCGCAACCCTTCACCCCGCCCATGCTGGTCGATTCGCCAGGCACCTGGAGCACGTTCGGCCCCATTCCGGCTCATTCCGGCTCATTCGAAATCAACAGAGCCATGACGGAACGAGCGATCCCGACGCCGGCTGTTCACGGGCCCCCACATGCTCCCCGGAGGAACGGCTGATCATCATCCGGCAGACCCGCCGATTCCGGCAACGTTGGAGAAAGCCTTATCCTGCCGATGCCATTGCGATCAGGCACCACATGGCTCCGGAGGAAAGATGCCGAACTTGACCACCCCGCTCTGCCGCATGCTGGGCATCGCGGCGCCGATCCTGCAGGCGCCTGTCGCTTCCTCGCCCGATCTCGCCATCGCCGTATCGCAGGCGGGCGGGCTCGGCATCCTGCCCATCACCTGGACAGAGACTGACGCGTTGCGGCGGTCGCTCGCGCAAGTGCGAAAGCGGACGGCGATGCCCTTCGCCGCCAACATCGTGATCCCGCTGATGGAAGAGATGCAGCAGGCCAATCTCGACCTCGTGCTGGAGGCGGGCGTTCCGGTTGTCTCGACGTTCTACGGCGATCCGGCCCCGCTGGTCCCGCGCATCCACGACGCCGGCGCGCTCGCGATGCACACGGTGGGTTCGGCCGAAGAAGCCCGGCGCGTTGTCGACCAGGGGGTCGACATCGTCGTCGCCCAGGGAATCGAGGCCGGCGGACATGTCTGGGGATCCGTGGCGACCATGGTCCTGGTGCCAGCGGTGGTCGACGCGGTGCCGGGCACGCCGGTGGCCGCCGCGGGCGGCATTGCGGACGGGCGCGGTCTTGCGGCGGCCCTGGCCCTCGGCGCCCAGGCCGCCTGGGTCGGCAGCCGCTGGCTGCTGGCCAGCGAGAGCGATGCCCACCCCGCCTGGCGCGAGCGTGTCCTGGCGGCGCACGAGACCGACACGGTGCTCTCGACGGCCTTCGACGGCGGCTGGCCCGACGCACCCCATCGCTGCCTTCTCAACGATACGCTGGAAGCCTGGCAGGCGGCCGGCGAACCGCCGTGCGGAGAGCGGCCCAACGAAGGCGAGATCATCGGCCGCGACGGGTCGGGCGCGGCGATCGAGCGCTACAGCGCGGAGAACCCGGTCGCCGACACGACGGGCGCGGTGACCTCGATGGCGCTCTATGCCGGGCAGAGCGCCGGTCTGCTGCATGGCGAGACGACGGCCGCGGAGATCGTGGCCGGGATGCTCACAGATGCCGAATCGATCCTTGCGCGCCTCGGTACGGGATGAAGGACCGGGAGCCTGGCGCGGTCTTCGTGATCGGCAACGCCCTGGTTCCCGGTCCGGTCGCCATCAGGTGCCGAATCGCCGATCATGTCCTCCACCACCTCCTCCGGGTCAGGTCCCGGCAGGAGAGGCTTGAAGCAACATTCGAAATCACGGGAGAAACGCTCATGCACATCGACTTCTCGGGCAAGCGGGTCCTGGTGACCGGCGGTTCGCGAGGCATCGGCCGCGCCATCGTGGAGATGTTCCTGGAAGCGGGTGCAATCGTCGCCCTCAACGGCCGCACGCAGGAGAGCACCGCGAAGGCCGTTACCGAGATCGGCGCCGGCGACCGGCTGACCGCCGCGCCGGGTTCGGTCGCCAGCGTGGCCGACTGCGGCCGCATCGTGGAGACGGCGGTTGCCGGCCTCGGCGGACTCGACATACTCGTCAACAACGCGGGCTGGGGCGACGTCACCCGGCTCGGCACGACCACCGAGGACAGCTGGGACAGGACCGTCGACACCAATCTCAAGGGCGTCTTCTTCATGACACAATGCGCCGCGCCCCACCTCAAGGCGGCGAAGGGAGCGATCGTCAACTTCTCGTCGGTGTTCGGGCTGGTCGGCGCGCCGGGATCGTCGGTCTACGGCGCGACCAAGGCGGGTGTGATCAATCTCACCAAGGCGCACGCACTGGAGCTTGCGCCCGACGTGCGCGTCAACGCGGTCTGCCCCGGTGGAGTCGACACGGACATGCTGCGCGAACTGGCGCTCACCCTGGCCGATACCGTCGAGGAGGGATACGCGATCCTCTCCGAGGACTGCACCGCACAGAAACGTATCGCGGACCCGCGTGAACTGGCCGGACCGGTCCTCTACCTGTGCTCGGATCTCGCGAGCTTCGTCACCGGATCCATCCACGTCGTCGACGGCGGCGAGACGATCGACTAGCAGCACCGCCCGGTCCAGCGCGGCATCCACAACCAGCGACCGCCGCCCGGGGGTTCAACAGGCCGGCAGCTTCCCGGCAAGGGTCGTGCGGCCCTGCCGGCGTCATCCACACGCCTGGTGAAGGCGCGGTGCCCGGGGACCGAGCGGGAATCGGGACCGTCCCATCTCTCCCCTTCTCCGCAGGCAAATGCTCAGCCTGTGTACTTTCGCTTGAGCTGCGCCCTGTATCGCCGCTCGGTGACCCAGCGGAAACCGCCGAACCACACTTCGTTGACCTCGCCGTTGCGTCCCCGCTCCAGCCGTGCCGCCTCGCCGTGGATGCCGTAGCCCCCGGAAAGGCTGACGGTGCCCCGGTCCTTCTGCGTCACCGTGATTTCGTCGGCGGCCGTGAACGGCGCCAGCTTCTCGGGCTGGGCAACCAGCACGCGGTTGCCGAACGGAACGAGGTCGACGGCGCCTCCCAGACTCCACCACCGCCCCGTCCACGACGAGGCGCGGGAGCCCGGTTTCGCTTCGGCCGAGAAGGTCCTGAGAACATGAACGACGCCTTCCGCCCACGTATCCGCGAGGCCGTCTTCCGCATTGGTCAACAAGGAAAGGCTGACATCCCGCCCGGGAATGCAGGCGGTGAAGGTCCTGACCCCCTGGAAGGCGCCGCTGTGCCCCGCCCAGGCCCAGCCGGCGTCTCCTCCCAGACAGACGCCGAGGCCGTATCCGCCCGCGGCGGCGGCGTGCGGATCGCTCCACTGCCTGCGAAGCATCGCGCGGCGGCTCGCCGGCGACAGCACGCTGCGGCGCGCTTCGGGATCGAGGCCGCCGAAGAAACGCACCAGGTCGGCCGCCGTCGAGATGAAGCCGGTGGCCGGGGCGAGTGCCCGGGTGGGATTGTCGGCGGGAACGACGAGACGCCGGCCGAGCGGCATTTCGCCGGTGTGCCCCCGTGCCACCGGGACGCCCTTTCCATACGGCGCATCCGGGCTTGTTTCCCGCAGGCCCGAAGGGGCGATGATGTTGCCGTCGATCCACGCGCCGTAGTCCTGGCCGGTGACGGCCTCGATCACCAAGCCCAGCAGGCCGAATCCGTGGTTGGAGTACTTCATGCGGCTTTCCGGCGCGATCACCGGCGCCTCGGCGAGGGCCGCGCGCAGCTCGGCCTCGTCGGCGAAGGGCCGTTCGTCGATCCACTGGCCGGCATCGGCGCCGTCGCGGACGAGACCGGCGCCGTGCGACAGCAGTTGGGAGACGGTCACATCCGCGACCGACGGATGAAGCCCCTCGACATGGAGGCCGACCGGATCGTCAAGCCGAAGCCTGCCGTTCTCCCGGAGCTTCATCACCGCCGCGGCCGTGAAGCTCTTCGAGTGGGAGGCAATCCGAAACCGGTGGCGCGGGGTCAGCCTCTCGCCCCTGGCGAGATCGGCATGGCCGTAGGCGTTCTCGAACACCACGCGGCCCCTGCGGGCCACGGCGAACACGCACCCGGGCTGCCGGGTCAGGCGCATCTGGAAGCCGAGCCACCGGTCCGCGTAACCGATCGCGTTCTCAAGCCACGTCCGCACGATCACCCTCCTTCGATCGACACTCCGGAGCATCGCCGGATACGGCAACGCATGCCAGACTGCTGCGCCACGAAACGGGACACCGTCCATGCCGGACCCGACAGCCGACGTTCTCGGTTCCTCGTCACAGGCGGGGGCGCCGTCCGCCCGCTCGAGACGACAGGACGCGTCGTCAGACAGCGCGGATCCGGCCACCGGGACGTTGATTTTCGAGCCCTTTCAGGTCATCGGGGTTGGGTCCCGGCGACACTTGTGCGGGAACAGGCGGGGCCTGCGGCAGGTGCACGGCGGTCTTCAGTCGCGACCGCCTCACCCGGGCCGGCGCGCCGCGGCATGCCGGCCGCGATTCCGCACGGTTCGCATCGCGGTCCCCGCCATGGTACAGTTTTGGTTGCGTGACATGCAGCCAAGGAGGACATCACCATGCATTCCCGCGATCCCGTTGATCAACTGCTTTGCGGTCGGATGGACCGGCGCACGCTCGGAGCGACGCTGGGCTCCCTCGGCATCGGCCTTGCCGCCATGCCGCTCGGGCCGCAGACCGCGCGGGCGGACGAGGAGGCCAGCTTCTTCACCTGGGCGGGATACGAGAATCCCATCTTCCATCAGACCTACATCGACAAGTACGGCGTCACCCCGAACATCAGTTTCTTCGGTGGCACGACCGAGGCCAAGAACAAGATTCTCGCCGGCTACCAGACCGATATCGGCCATCCCTGTTCGGGCGGCGTCACGGACTGGTACACCTCCGGTATCATCGTGCCGTTCGACACCGGGCGGATGAAGCACTGGAACGACTACTTCGAGCCTCTGCGGAACATCAGCTCGACCCTGACGGACAAAGGCGATCACCTGTTCGTGCCCTGGGACTGGGGGAACTCGTCGATCCTCTATCGCACCGATCTCGTGGAGATGGAGGAGGAGTCGTGGAGTCTCCTGTTCGATGAGCGTTACGAGGGCAAGCTCGCGACCTACGATTCGCCTCAGGCCGGCGTTCAGGTGGCGGCCCAGGTGCTGGGCTACACCAACCTCGAGACACTGAGCGACGAGCAGCTTGCCGAGGTCAGGAAACTCCTGGAGAAGCAGCGTTCGGTGCTCCGGTTCTACTGGGAAAGCCAGTCCGAGGCAGGTCAGGCCATGGTCGCCGGCGAGCTCGTCGCAACCTACGCCTGGAACGACCTCTACAAGACGGTCAGTGACGAGGGTCTTCCGGTGAAGTACATGGCGCCCAAGGAGGGAGCGCGCAACTGGGTCTGCGGCTTCGTTCTCACCAGGGACGAGAACCGCGTGGCCAGCGACGAGCGCGTCTACGACATGCTGGATGCCCTGATGTCGCCGGAAGCCGGCGCCTACCTGATCGACGCGTACAGCTACGGCGCCGCCAATGCCAAGTCCTTCGACCTGGTGGCGCCCGAGCGCGTCGCGGAGACCGGCCTGTCCGATCCCGACGCCTTCCTTGCCAAGGGCATCCTCGCGCCGATCCCGCCGGAGTACGACCAGAAGTACGTCAACCTGTGGGAAGAGGTGAAACTCGGCATGTGACCTCAGGCCCCTGCTTTCGCCGGGCGGCGCATTCCGCCGCCCGGCAAGGGGCTCGGGTCACGAATCCCGGAAGCGGCCGGACAATCCGGTCGGCATAGTGCTGCGATAGGGCACTGCCATCGAAGCAGCGGTTGACCGCTTTGCTGACATTGCGTCACGCCACCGTACTGTTCCTGCTCAACGAAGGCCGGAGCATTAACTCCGGCGACACGACGGGATGGTCGGTGTCGAAAAAGTACTGGCCGTCCGCTCAACGAAGGCCGGAGCATGAACTCCGGCGACACCGTGATCATGCGTGCCGGTGCGCGCCCGACCTCGCGCGCTCAACGAAGGCCGGAGCATGAACTCCGGCGACACCCGGGATGCAGTCGAGCTCCTCCGAGGCATCCTCGCCCGCTCAACGAAGGCCGGAGCATGAACTCCGGCGACACCGCGTCCAGGTCATGGGGAAGCCTCACACCGCCTCGTTCGCTCAACGAAGGCCGGAGCATGAACTCCGGCGACACCGACGGCGTGTCCTGCACGAGCGCCACCATATCGCGCGCTCAACGAAGGCCGGAGCATGAACTCCGGCGACACCCTGCCCCTCGAACGTGGACACGCGCATCCCCCGCGCCGCTCAACGAAGGCCGGAGCATGAACTCCGGCGACACCCGGTCGTCGACTCCGAGGCTGATCCATGGACCGCGGACGCTCAACGAAGGCCGGAGCATGAACTCCGGCGACACCCGGCGGAATTTCCTTGTAGCCTCGCGGTTGGTGGCCGCTCAACGAAGGCCGGAGCATGAACTCCGGCGACACCCGGCGGAATTTCCTTGTAGCCTCGCGGTTGGTGGCCGCTCAACGAAGGCCGGAGCATGAACTCCGGCGACACCCAGGACGTCCATGCCGTGCCGCCGCCGCTCGTAGTACGCTCAACGAAGGCCGGAGCATGAACTCCGGCGACACCGAGCCGCGACGCCATGATGCCCCCGAGGCTGCCGACCGCTCAACGAAGGCCGGAGCATGAACTCCGGCGACACCTCGACCGGCCGTGCACGCAGATGAGCAGCTCGGAGCGCTCAACGAAGGCCGGAGCATGAACTCCGGCGACACCCGGACGACCCGGTGCGGTCCCAGGATCGCGCCGCCTTCCGCTCAACGAAGGCCGGAGCATGAACTCCGGCGACACCTACCGCACCTTCACGCTGTACGTCCGCTCACGCGTCGCTCAACGAAGGCCGGAGCATGAACTCCGGCGACACCGCTCTGCCGGGTAGCAGGGCGTGAAGTCGAAGTCGAACGCTCAACGAAGGCCGGAGCATGAACTCCGGCGACACCGGCGCCAGGTGCCGAGCCACGTCAGATAGGCCGCGCCCGCTCAACGAAGGCCGGCGCATGAACTCCGGCGACACCCAACCGGTTCTGCCAGCCCATCGCCGGCGATCCGTACGCTCAACGAAGGCCGGAGCATGAACTCCGGCGACACCCGTTGATGCGGGGCGAGTGCCCCGCTACATCTATAACGCTCAACGAAGGCCGGAGCATGAACTCCGGCGACACCGTGGATTCAATGGGGATAACCCCCCCCCCCGACTCGTGGCGCTCAACGAAGGCCGGAGCATGAACTCCGGCGACACCTCTCCCTTGCGAAGGTGGGGCGCTGCCCCGTGGTGTGACGCTCAACGAAGGCCGGAGCATGAACTCCGGCGACACCTGGGAGTGTTCCTCTGGACTCGACGGCGTTCGCCTGCGCTCAACGAAGGCCGGAGCATGAACTCCGGCGACACCGTATGAGATCCCCGCTCGAACACACGCACGTAAGAGCGCTCAACGAAGGCCGGAGCATGAACTCCGGCGACACCGCCTGGCCCTCGAACGAGCTCACGCGCATCCCCCGCGCCGCTCAACGAAGGCCGGAGCATGAACTCCGGCGACACCCACCGCGCCTCCTGCCAGGCGGACTTCTGTCGCGCGCGCTCAACGAAGGCCGGAGCATGAACTCCGGCGACACCCGCTACTTTCTCCCGTCCGTTCGGCATTGTCCCGACCGCTCAACGAAGGCCGGAGCATGAACTCCGGCGACACCGGCAATCGGCTTGATGCGCCGAACCTTGCCCTTGTTCGCTCAACGAAGGCCGGAGCATGAACTCCGGCGACACAGCGCGTATCGGAGCGGGCCAGACTGCTTTCTCAGGACGCTCAACGAAGGCCGGAGCATGAACTCCGGCGACACCCTTGGAATGGGGGAAGATCGAAGACGCCCGCCCGGTCGCTCAACGAAGGCCGGAGCATGAACTCCGGCGACACCAAGGACCATTCCGCCTTGGCGACGAGGTTCAGGAACGCTCAACGAAGGCCGGAGCATGAACTCCGGCGACACCGATAACCTCACTGCCGATCACGGCCGCCAGGATGGCCGCTCAACGAAGGCCGGAGCATGAACTCCGGCGACACCGGCCCGCTTGGCGTTGCGCCCCTGCTCCAGCCAGCGCGCTCAACGAAGGCCGGAGCATGAACTCCGGCGACACCCGCCCCTGGTGGCGCTACCGCCATTCCCATGCGGTCGACGCTCAACGAAGGCCGGAGCATGAACTCCGGCGACACCTCGAGAGCCGGATGGTCGACGCACCCGTGCTGCGCGCTCAACGAAGGCCGGAGCATGAACTCCGGCGACACCCCCCTGATGAAACTCAGGCACCGCATCTTCGAGTCCTCCGCTCAACGAAGGCCGGAGCATGAACTCCGGCGACACCATTCGGCCATTGCCTCGATGGCGTACAGCCGCACCGCTCAACGAAGGCCGGAGCATGAACTCCGGCGACACCCCCCGCCCCTCCAGTTGTGAGACAGACGGGCACCGCGCTCAACGAAGGCCGGAGCATGAACTCCGGCGACACCCGCCGAGGACGGGGTCCATCAGCGCGAGGGGTCCATCGCTCAACGAAGGCCGGAGCATGAACTCCGGCGACACCCCCTAATCTCCGCGAATTGGGGCCTGCCCGAGGCGATTTCGTTGCGATTCGGTGAACGGACGGCCTATGGGCCGACCGAAATGGTCTTGTGTAGTAAGATATCTTGCCGTCACGAGGTGATGCCAACCTCCAATCGCGGAACTACTCGCCAGTTCGGCCCATAGATCGAGGATCACCGGAGGTTCGCAACCTCGCTTACAGGACCCATGGCTTGCCCAGAGCATGATCTTGGCTCCGGCCAAGACGCAACGTCGCAGCTTCAATCCCGCCGGGGAATCGGTAGATGAGCACCGAATCGCTGTTGCGATCGATGATGTCCTCAACTTCCCCGACGAGCCGGGCCAGCCTTGTCTTGGAAAGGCGACATTCGAAGACCGAAAACTGAACCCGCTGCCCATACTTGCCACACACGTCTGCGATCCGCCTCAAACGCGAGGCTCCTGTAGTCTCCGTATCGGCGATGTCGTAGGTGATCAGTATATCCATTGCTCAAGGTAGAATGAATGGCGGGTACGCAGGAAGGTCACCGCGAAGATGGCGCGCGAGCAGCGTTGCCTGGACCGAGGGTATTGCCCACCGGCCGACGGGCCGCCCAAGGATTCGATGCGGAAGTTCCGTTTCCTTGTGATCCTCCCACGCTTCGATCAGAGCGGTTCTCGCATTGTCGCTCAGATAAACACCACCGCCCGGTGTATGGTCGAAGCCTGCCGGTCCTACTTGCCGACGCCGCACCAACGACACGACAAACCGGTCCGTCAACGCGCGCAGCTCTTCCGCGAGATCGAGCGCAAGGGAAGGCCTGCCTGCCCGTGGGCGATGAAAGAAACCCATCTGGTAATCGAGGCCGACACTCTCCAGCGCTCCGGTGCACTCGGTAACCATCATCCCGTAGCAGAAACTCAGCATCGCGTTGACGGGGTCCCTCGGTGGGCGCCGCGTTCTCGACGAGAACTCCAGTTCGGCTGTTTCCACAACCTGCTGCAACGCCCGGAAGTGAATCCGAGCGGCGTCTCCCTCGATACCGCGTACATGATCGCCCGTCGGCGCGTTGATCAATCGCTCGACCCGTCGCCGAATCTGTTCGCTACGTTCGGCGAGGCGATCGCTGGCGGCGGCATCTTTCTCGTCGCGGGACCAGCGACCAACAACCTTCCGGCTGTTTTGCAGTTTCGCCGCGACGATCGTCTTCGACAGATCGAGCGATCGGGATTCGTCCATGGCGGTTTCGAAGAGGGCCTTGCGGAGATGAATGTTGCCATTGGTCCCGCCGCTTACCAGGAAACGGACTGAGCCACTCCGGTGCAGGGCCGCGACACGCACGCCCTTGCGCACACATGCATCCATCGCCTGCATGGTGACCTGTGCCCCGCCCAGCACCACAACCGCGTCGATTGCCTCGAGCGGAACACGTTGGCTTCCTTCGGGTGACGATACCATCAAAGATCCCCGCCGGTGCTGGACACGGGCCCGATGGTTACGGACGTAAAGAGTGCTCAGGTAGCGCATTCGTAGACGACGTCAGTCAGGTACTGCCGGACCTTGTGTGCCGCATTGGTGATCCCGGGCAGACAGTGGTGCAGGAGCTGGCACTCGCTGCATCGTTCGTCGTTCGCCGCCACGGGCAACTCCCCCGTCAGCAGTTGCTCACGGATGGCGCCGATGGCAAACAGTACCTGGTCCCGCAAACCGACGTTGAATTCGACCTCCACGCGCCGCCGTGGCCCTCCGTACCAGACGATGCCGGACGGAATGACAACACCGAGCATTTCTTCCAGGCACATCGCCTGAGCGCAGAGCTGGAGGTCCGCGGCGATGCCGTGCCGGACACCGGACTTGTACTCCACTGGACGAATCTCGTCGCCATCCATCTCCACCACATCGGCGCGCCCGGACAAGCCCAGCGACTCCGACCACAAGGGAATGCCACGCAGGACTCGGCGGCCGCGCTCCATGCGGTGCTTTCCACCGTCTACGCGCCGATGTGCTCTTGTGCCCCGTACCGTGTGGGCATTATCGGACCAGATGCCGTCGCAGTGGATCAAAGCGCACTGACGCGGACAATAGGCGAAGTGCTCGATCGCAGAGATGAGGATGACGGGCTCGGGCGTCAAAGCAATCTCGCTCCGATACCCCTCGTGTTGTCATTCTTACCCCTGCGTTGAAACTGAACGCTTTCCCACGCAGCATGGACTCCGAGGATAGTCCAGGTTTGTTTGCGCCTGGGGTTCCAGCTGTCGAGTAGTGCGTCGATGCCCGCGCTGTCCAAACGCTGCCGCCACGCAGGCCAGACAAACCGTCTCTCTTTTGTTCCCTGCACTTTCTGCCACCCGCGCTGGCGCTCGTCCGGATCGCCGTGGCGACCGAACCGACGATCCACTCCCCGGCCTCGCACCGGGAAGACCGCTAGGCCGAAGAAAGCCAGCAACTCGATCACGGGTTCGATCCATGGGTCCGACGCATCCGCCAAAGACCCCAGTCGCGTGCTGTCGAATCCCAGACCGTTGTTCTGTAATCGGTTCGCCTGCCCCAACAAAGAACTGCGCAAGCGATCCTCACACACCTGCCCGATCGCATTGTGAACCTTCAACAACCGATGGTGCAGCCACTTGATCGTACCGGGACCTGCGGGGTCGAACGGCGCGTGCGCGACCTCTCCGTTCTGCTCTACGCTCAAATCCGTCATAGTCGAGGACAGTGTCCAGGCATGCGGGTGGCCACGTGCGCACCGTACACGCGCAACGAACTGTTCAACCGGCACTCTCCGTTTCAGCTCACCCGCACCGTTCCAGTTCTGGGCAATCGGCAGGTCGTTCAAAAACGCCACTTTCGGCCACGCTTCGACCAGTGCTTCGACGGGATCGAGTTCGACTGATGAGAGAACCGCCACGGGTGTATCCTCCTCGGTCCAGCGTAACTGGATGCGAGGATCAAGCACAGTAACGCCGATTCCCGCGAGCCATGCGTTGACCCACGATGCGGGAAGCCCGATACAGGTGAACTCATGCATCAGAGTTCCTCCGTCGTGCCGTCGACGCCGGCTGAGACGGCATGATCAGCCCGAATGACGATGGCCTCCAGAAGTGCCAGCCCCCAAGGCCCGAGTTGGTTCTGTAGCCTCCGGAAGCGGCCAGGCTGCTCCCAGTCGATCACAGCCAGATCCGCATTTGCTGTTACAGAAGCGCCCTCCAGGACAGCGCTGACAGATCGAGCCGTGCCGTCTGCTGCCGGAGGCACCAGCGGGCGGCCTTTCCCATGATGGCTGATCACCAGATGAATCAGGAGGTCGCGTTGAAGCGGGCTACCCCAGTCGGGCGTCCGCGCCAACCATGCGCGCACCAGCCGCGCGGACAACTCCTCGTGCCGGCCTCCCCTTGGCCAACCGGACGCTGCACGCATCGTTTCCCAACGGTGCCGCGGAGCGTTCGATTTCGCGAGAAGAGGGCCGGACTCCCTCTGCGGGTCGAGCCACCGCTGAAATCGAGGGTCTGTCTTGCCAATATCATGCAGTTTCGCGGCTCGTTCGACCACGTCAATCAGATCATCAGGCAATCCGAGCCGCTCTGCCAGCGTCCGTGCCCGTGTTCCCACTGCGTGACCGTGACGGTCAAGCTCGACGGCGAAGGGGCCAAGCGACAGTTCGTCAAACTCATCGCTGAGCGCTTCGGCGGCGGGCTGCTCGACCAGCAGGCGTGGCACCTCATTGCGAGGCTCGACTACGCGCGGGCGCAACCGACCAACAAATCCTGACCACTCCGCCTGTTCCCAACCAGACGGCGCCAGCGTGCCCCTGAGTATCACAAGGATGTCCGACGCCGCTTCATTTCGTTCCGCTTCGTCAAGGTCGTGGTCGTCGGCAACTCCTGTTGCCGCATCGACGAGCCCACCGAGGTCCGTGTCGCACAACCGTCTGATCGCAACGGCATCGAGCGGCAGTCCCAGGTTCGTGAGCGAGACGTCAACGATCGGGCCGGATACGGCGGGATTCCATCCGAATTGGTCCATGTGTCCCGCGTCGCTCGCGACAATGATCCGGTCGCCGGGACGCAAATCGTTGGCGACAACTTCCTCGACAGTGACACCGTCCGGCGCCAGCCGGCGAATCACATCGTCGCGCAGAACTTCGCGCGCCTCTGCCAACTGAACATCGATAGCCTCTTGATCTATGCCTCGCGGCCACAGTCGCATGCCCGGGGCCGGAATGTGCGCACGCCAGAGTAATGCCACCGACCACCGAGGGGTTGCGATTCCGCTGAAGTACGGTTCCACCGGAGCCTCGCCTTCGGGCGGCGATGTCGTCTTTGTCCATTCGTGCAACAGGCCCGGTAGCACCTCCGGTGCACGCCCGGGATCGTCGAGAGGCGACCCCAGTACCGAGGCGATCTTCCGCGGGGAGAGATCGGCTGTTCCGTCAGCGCCTCCAACATGCGACTTCATCAGCCGTTCAAGTACCGTTGCCGGTTCCTTTCCGTAAATCGGCCACGAGTCAGCGTCTGCAACAGGCTTTCTTCCGCCGCGAGACCGCGCAGGAGGCACATGGACGTATGTTGCCCGTGCATGGCGGAACCGCCCGAGCCGGTTCAGCCGGCCCAGCCGTTGCGTCAGCGCCCGGACACCGCAGCCCTCCGTCACAAGGTATTCCGCGTCGAGATCGGCCCCCACTTCCAAGGTCTGCGTCGCTACCACGACCAGATGGCACCGGCGAGGTACGCCCGCGGGACGGGAGGTCGCCATCCCGTGCTCCGGATCGAGTATCCTAGCGCGGACCCGTGCAGCCTCGCGTTCGCGCGCTTGCCCCGTGAGAAGCAGTACCTCCGACCCCGGCAAAGATTTGCACAAGCGTTCGAACGTCTCTCGAGCCGTCTTCGGAGTATTGCAGAACACGAGGCATGCGATTGGCTCTGGCGCCTCCCGAATGAGCGTGAAGGTAGCCGTTGCAAGTTCACTTGCCGGGTCGGCGCTAGCGATTTTCACTTGCAGAAGCTTCGTTGCTTCCAGGCGCTGGCGTACCGCTTGATGTGCCTTGTCATCGTCGTCCAGATCGAATCGATCACTCCGAGCGGCGTCCCCTGTAGCTGTCAATGAAACGACGGTCGGGCGAGAGCGCTTCGAACCGAGCAAACTCCGCGCTTTCGGATTGCACTCAGCGAGAGCAGGGATCAGCGCCTTCAGGTGCCCTGCAAGATGCGCCTCATCCAACAGAACCAAGCTGTCGACACCGGCCATGGCGGCGTCGACGGGCCGCCGGGAGGACCCATAGCCGCGGAAGAGAAGACGGGAGCCGTACATCGGTAGTGTGCACAGGATAACTGTCGGCCGAGCGGGATCCGTGGGAGTTCGTGATGCGATGCCTCCCCGAAGGCTGATCACATCCAACGGGTAGGCGTCGGAATTGACCCACAGCGAACGAAGCCGTTCGGCCACGCATTCGATGACATGGCTGGCGGCCGCATCCAGCCCTGCGGATACAGGATCGTGAAGTGCGTCCGCGACTTCCCGTGCATGTTTCGCTGTTGAGTCCACAAGGAGACGCCGATTGACAACCCACCAGATACGCGTTGGCGCCGTGCGACACGACGGCGCCCGGCCCGCCTGAGATGCCAGCCACCACACGGCGATGTCGAGACACGCCGTCTTGCCGAGTCCGGTCGGTACGCTGATTTCAAGCGGCCACTGCTCATTCTTCACCACATAGTCGGCCAGACGCGCCTGCCATGGGAACGGATCGCGCTTGTTGATAGCGCGGTAGAACTCAGTAAAGGTGGGCAACAGCGGAATCCGTGCCGGATCAGCAGACCGCATCCGACCGCCGGAGTCCTGTCCAGTGTCAGCCATCAATGGGCACGCAGAGGCCGAACCCACGCTGGCGTCCAGCGCCAACAACGACCGGTCCCGCGATGGGCTCAGCGAAGCGGAACTCTGCATGAGAGTATGGCAGTCCGGGGCGCCCCGGCCGATTGACCTCCACCGGAGCTAAATCAACCGCACCGGGAAGCAAGGGTGTGCGGGACGAGCGGAAGGCAACTGGTTCAGGCAAGCCGGCATGACGGCACCAGCGGGCAGCCTCCGAGAGTCCGGGAGTGCCCCTCCTCTCGTGGATGACAGGGAACGCCGTCACCCAAGTCGACGACGGTCCCCGCCAGCGGCGCGGATTGGCAGCCCACGGACGCTTCTCATTTCCGCGCGGCTCCACGGACACCTCAATACCCCGACCGACGAGCGCATCAATGCTGTGCGCCGAATCACGGGCCTGTTGACGCAGAACGCCGTCCAACCCAGGCGGCAACCACAACGCCAAGCCATGGATGCGGCCGCGCGAGCGTGGATGACCGACATCCGGCAGTGCCAGATAGCGGGCGAGATCATACCCGGAACTCGTAAATCCGTGACCGTGCAGGACGGCGGGTGGCTCACCATGCATGCTTTGGTAGCGGCTGAGGACGGAGTCCTTGAAAAGTGCTGTCACTGCGGAAATCCGCCTTCCCGAGACCGCCCGACGCAGATGCAACCAGACCACGACCTCCCCGTGGTCGACCATCTCTGGGTTACTTGGCGACCGGTACGTCGCAGAGCGAAAGAGTGACGGAAACTGTGAGCGGGTCATCGACGCGCCCCGATCCCGCCATGCATCGTACATTCGGTCCAGAACACCGACATCACCCGGCCGCGGAACACTTATGGGGACGTCACCATTCGGATCCGGAACGAAGACATCATCTGCCGCTCCGCATGGCATCCTGGTCACCACACGGATCCGGACGGGGGAGTCAGCTGCACCGAGATAGCCCACCCTCGCTGCACGCCGCGCGAGTGAATCAAGCGTACCTTCATCCGGCAGTTCGATGTTCCACCGGTACACTACCAAGGGATTGCCAAGGGCGACGCGGACACCCGACCTGTGGAGAACCCCTTTACGGGCCGGGTACTCGTGGTGGGTCTTCTTTTCCAGCAGGCTACCAGGTTGCTCAACGACGAACCGGGGCTGGAGAACCTGATGTACAGGGTCGGGTTGGGCATGGATCTCTGGTGGCGGTAGTCCTTCCAGCCACAATAACTCGTGCCCATCCGTAACTCGCGATGCTTGCCGCGTTCCGTCAGCCGCTACAAGGGCGGCGAACAGCCGCGCTGGTGACGGCGGCCACTCGCCGCGCGTCAGTCCACCGGTAACTGCGGTACCGTCCGGATCGCCACGAAACGTGCCGTGCAGGAACTCGACGCCGATTACCAGCATCAGTCAAGTTCGGGCCAGGTCGATCGAATCGCCGCGCTGAGATTCGCCTTCGGAGTCAGCCTAACCGCCGGCGCTCCCCAACCATCGAGCGGTACCTCGCAGGATGCCGCATGGTTCCGTGCCGATTCGAGGAGCGCGTGCGTTGCTTGGATCCCACCGAGGTCGATCGGCTTGTCGCCATCCGCACCAAGCCACGTCGCGGTCATCGATCCGGGCCGAAGCTCGGCACCGGAGCGCAGGGCAAATCCCCTGCCGAAGGCAAGCTGATGAGCGTGCAATCCGAGCACCACGAGCAGCGCCCGAACGGCCGCATCCGCAGCAGCTGAGTCGCCTCCAAGGCTGACGCGCCGCAGTTGGGCAAAAGACACAGTCGCGCGTTGCGTCACCCGCGCAAATGAGACCGCTGCCGCCGAGGCGTCGTTACCCATGAACGGCACCTGCCCATGGCCCATTTCCGAGAGCTTGTCGCTCTTGGCACCCGCGATCTTTGCGCTCTTGCCGATCTCCCATGCCGTACGGTCATCGGGGTTGGAGGTGACGGTGTCTTCGGTGTTGAGATTAAGGGCATCGCCCTTCAACCCGAGAACTTTCGTCTCCGTCGACGCAGGCTGCCAGCCAATGATCTCGGACACCCAAGCGCGCGCATGTTTGGTGTTCTGGCGCTTCTTGCCCAGATGGGATTGCCAGAAACCGTACAGCAGCGCCTGAGGGAACCACGCGATCAATGGCCCACAGGTTTGCGCCGTTGCGCCAAATATCGCCTGACCGAGTTCGGTCTTGAGGAAGTCCTTTCCGTCCAGCAACGCGTCGCGAAGGTATGCATCCGCATTGCGGTGGGGGAACTCGAGACTCGACAGGGATCGAGGCAGATGCGCGGGAAGAGGCGAGAGGGTCGAAAGCTCGAGCACCAGCTCGGGTATCGACGCTGAATCGCGATTCTTCCGCAGTGCCTCCTCAAGACGGTTCGCCTGCGCCGGCACGTTGTCTATGATGATGACCTGCGTTGGTTCATCGTCGTCTGGAGAAGCCCACCGCCTGTCGTGCTGATAGTTTCCTCCTTCGTAAACTGCCGGTTTGACCAAGCCGCCGGGACCGGACAGAGGTTCGAGATCACTATCGATACGTATGCCATCGTCGAAAGAGTCGTCGGCGCACCCGGCCAAGAGCGTATCAAGATCTATGCGGTGGGGCATTCTACCTGTACCACTTGCTTCGCTTCGACAGTTAGACTAACCGACGCAGAAGGCCAGCAACAGGCATCTGTCCACAGGCTTTCAACCGGACACGCTTAACTCATGACTTGTGAGCGTTTACGCCATGGTTCATGAAGATCGGACTGAGACACGTGTCGGCGGCAGCGATCGTCTGGCTGAGATCGGCGCTCGCGGCTGGCGGGCAGACACGAGCTTCGCTGGCTCGAGAGCTGTGCCGGCGGGAGAACTGGCGTAACCCCAAGGGCGATCTGTGCCTGGCCTCGGCCCGCGTGGCGTTGCCCAGGATCGCGAGCGAGCTTGACCTTCCCCTGCCGCCGTCGCGGGGCGCGCCGGGGCGCCGGCCGGCGCCCCGGGACTACCCGGACCTGGCTGTCGCCTGTTCCCTCGGGGACCTCGGCGAGGTCGAGGTGACGCCGCAGGCCGCAGGCGAGGCGCCGCTGGCGCGGGCGATGCTGGCGACCTGGCATCCCGAGGGCGAAGCTCGCACGCCGGGGGCGCGGGTGAGCTACTGGATCCACTCCCCGCGCCTGGGCCGTCTGGGACTGCTGGTGTTCTCCGCCGCCGGCTGGCACCAGAAGGCCCGGGACACCTTCATCGGCTGGTCGCAGAGCGCCCGCGACGCCCATCTCGACAAGCTCGTCGTCAATGACCGGTTCCTGCTGCTGCCTTCGGTCAGGGTCGAGGGACTGGCCTCCCATGTCCTTGCTCTTGCCGTCAGACGCCTGCCCGGGGACTGGCAGGCGAAGTACGGCGTCAGGCCGTTGCTGGCCTACACCTACGTCGCCCCGGAGCATGCCGGCACCAGCTACCTGGCGGCGGGCTGGCAGTGCTGCCCGCAGCGTACATCGGGGAGGACGGGCGTCAGGCGCAGCGTCTGGATGAAGCCCCTGGCCGACGACTGGCGCGACGTGCTGTGCCGGGAGCCGGAGGTTCGTCCGGGGACACGGCCGGCGCCGGCCGGCGATGCCGACTGGGCCGAGCGGGAGTACGGCCGCGGTCGCTTCAGCGATGTCCGCGTCGGCAAGCGCGTTGTCATGATGGGCCGGGCATGGAACGATCGTCCCGGAGCGCCGCTGCCGGTGATCTTCCCCGGGGAGGCGGAACAACGGCCCTGCGAGCTTCCAGGGCGAGCCGGTGCCGCCCGGCGTGCTGACGGACGCCGCCGAACTCCGCCCGCCGATGGCACCGCTCCCGGGCAATCAGTTGACGGTGGACGCCATACCGGAAGCCTGGAAGGACGGACAAACCAACGCCCTTGCCTTGTCCGCTGCGCTCGCGGTTCGGCACGGCGCTCCGATACCTTGGCCGATCCTGCGCCGGACGATCAACGACGCGCTCGGTGCGCGCTGGCTCGAACAGGCGCCCGACTGTGGTCAGTGGCCGTGCGAAGCGGCGGGTATGGCTGCCGTGACGCTCAAGGTACCCGTGGGGCCGACGGAGGGTGACTCGGATCAAACGGCCATGATCCTGGCGTTTCAGGCACACCCGGCGTTCTGATGTAACGGACCTTCTCCGAGGGTGGCGCGTGTGAGCGCTGCTTGCCTGGCACCTGTGCATCGCACTGCCGACGAAAGCGGGTCCGCCTACGGATATGGGATTGACATAACCAGGCTGCCCACCGCAGCCTGACGCGCAAGACGGTCAAGACAGCGCCCATCACAGAGCGAAGTCCGGCGCAGGGCCATAAAGCGGGGCGCCCGAACCGCCAGACTTCGCCAACGATACGGTGCCTCAAGAAAAACTCCCCAGCGGGGAGACCCTGCAGTTCGCCTGAATCCCGGAAATGTTACACAGCAAACAAGAGTTTCGCAACGGCCCCAAAAGGCGCACGCGTCGGCGCCGCCGACCTGGAACCCAACGAGTTGCAGGACCTGGTCGACGCCCTGCCGGAAATCGTTACGGCCGCCGCCGGCTTCCCGTTGCGTTTTCATATGCGCATCACGCTGGGGGACGGCCGTGATCTGCCTTCCGAATCAGTGGCGTCTCTCAATGAGCACCTGGAAGGCGTCAACCCTGATTTGCGTTTGAAGGAGTAGCCACCTGCACACCACGGTGGTTCGGCTCCAAGACCCTTGGTGCCCATCAAGCCGCTCGAACGAAGGAGCAGTGCGTCCTTGGCCGTAGGACCTCCGGCTGCGCTGCCCCGTTGCGGGGAAAAGATTCCCCCCTTCGTGTCGGTGGTGGGCGGGTTGGATCGACAGAGAGAAATTCAGCAGCGTCGAGGACGCGCTGAAAAGCGTTCGGGGCGGGCTATGTCTCGAAGTCGAGGAGGGGCTGGTCGGCGGAGACGGAGTCGCCGGGGGCGACGTGGATGGAGGCGATGGTGCCGGGGCGTTCGGCCTTGAGCGCGTTCTCCATCTTCATGGCGTCGATGATGACGAGGGTCTGGCCGGCTTCGACGGGCTCGCCTTCGACCACTTGGACGGCGACGATGCGTCCGGGCATGGGCGAGAGGACGCGGTGGGAGAGGTCCGCGCGGGGCTTCTGCGGCATCCTGGCGAGCAGCGTGGCGGCGGTGCGCGTGAGGACCCGGGCTGGCGTCGTGACGCCGGCGTGGGTGAGGTGCATGCGGGTGCCCTGGCGCTCGACCTGGACGATCGCCTCCTCGTCTGCGACCGTGCCGCGGAAGACGGTCTCGCCGGGGCGCCACGATCCCTTGATCGCCGTGTGGCTCTGGCCGATCTCGAGGTCGAGGCCGTCGGCCGTGAGGCGGGCCCTGGCCTCGATCTGCCGGCCGTCCAGCGCCACGACCCAGTCGCGGGCGGGCGGCAGGGGGTGGCGGGCCAGTTGTGTCAGGTGGACGAGGAGTGCGGTGCCGGCGAGCACGGTCTCCTCGCGGGGGCCGAGATCGGCGCCGGCGAAACCGTCGGGCCAGGTCTCCTCGATGAAGGCGGTGGAGAGCTCGCCCCGGGCGAAGCGCGGATTGCGCATGATCGCCGCCAGGAAACCGATGTTGTGGGCCACGCCCCGGATCGCGAAGCCGTCCAGCGACTGGCGCATCGCCGCGACGGCCGCCCCGCGGTCGGGCCCGTGCACCACGAGCTTGGCGATCATCGGGTCGTAGAACATGGTGACCTCGGAACCCTCCTCGACGCCGCTGTCGATCCGGATGGCGGGAGACGGCGGCGGCGGGCGGTAGGTCCTCAGGCGCCCGATGGAGGGGAGGAATCCGCGCAGGGGGTCCTCGGCGTAGATGCGCGCCTCGATCGACCAGCCGTCGACGGCGACGTCGCCCGGGTCGAGCTTCCCGCCCGCCGCGATGCGGATCATCTGCTCGACGAGGTCGAGTCCGGTCACGAACTCGGTGACCGGGTGCTCGACCTGGAGACGCGTGTTCATCTCGAGGAAGTAGAAGTTCCTCTCCTGGTCCGCCACGAACTCGACCGTGCCCGCCGAGCGGTAGTTGACGGCGCGCGCCAGGGCGGCGGCCTCCCGGCCCATCGATTCTCTCGTCGCCGCGTCCATGAGCGGACTGGGCGCCTCCTCGATCACCTTCTGATGGCGCCGCTGGATCGAGCACTCCCGCTCGCCCAGCGACAGGACGTTGCCGTGGTTGTCGGCGAGCAGCTGGATCTCGATGTGGCGCGGGTTCTCGATGAACCTCTCGATGAAGACCGTCGAATCGCCGAACGATGTGGCGGCCTCGGACCTCGATGCGCGGAACCCGTCGACGAGCTCGCCGTCGCTCCGGGCGACGCGCATGCCCTTGCCGCCGCCCCCGGCGGCAGGCTTGATGATGACCGGATAGCCGATGCCGCAGACCGCCTCGAGCGCGCCGGCGGCATCGCCGACGGCCTCGGCGGTGCCGGGAACGACGCTGACGCCGGCGGCCCGCGCGAGGCGCTTCGACTCGATCTTGTCTCCCATGGCGGCGACGGCGCGCGCCGGCGGGCCGATGAAGACCGCGCCCGCCGCCTCGACCGCCTCGACGAAGGCCGCGTTCTCGGCGAGGAACCCGAAACCCGGATGGACGGCCTCGGCGCCGGATGCGCGGACGGCCTCGACGACGCGCTCGATCGCAAGATAGCTCTCGGCCGGCGCCGCCGGTCCCAGACGGTGGGATTCGTCGGCCATCTTCACGTGGAGGGCATCCGCGTCGGCGTCCGAATGGACCGCCGCCGTGGCGATGCCCAGGCGGCGGCAGGTGCGGATCACCCTGCAGGCGATCTCGCCGCGGTTGGCAATGAGGATCTTGGTGAACACGTCTGCGGCGGCCCGTCGGTCAAAGTGGAATGTTGTCGTGCTTCTTCCAGGGATTGGCGAGCTCCTTGCCGCGAAGCATTCTCAGGCCCCTGCACAGCCGGGCCCGCGTGTTCCTCGGCCTGATGACCTCGTCGACGAAGCCCCTGGCGGCCGCCACGAAGGGATTGGCGAAACGCGCCCTGTATTCTTCGGCCCGCGCCGCCATGCGCTCAGGGTCTTCGAGGTCCGAGCGGAAAATGATCTCGACGGCGCCGCCGGCACCCATGACCGCGACCTCCGCGCTTGGCCAGGCGTAGTTGATGTCGCCCCTCAGGTGCTTCGAGGCCATGACCACGTAGGCCCCGCCGTAGGCCTTGCGGGTGATGCAGGTGAGCTTGGGCACCGTCGCCTCGGCGTAGGCGTAGAGGAGCTTGGAGCCGTGCTTGATGATCCCGCCGTGCTCCTGCGCGGTCCCCGGGAGGAAGCCGGGCACGTCGACGAAGGTCACAATGGGAATGTTGAAGCAGTCGCAGAAGCGCACGAAACGGGCGGCCTTGCGCGACGCCTCGATGTCGAGACAGCCGGCGAGCACCATGGGCTGGTTGGCGACGATGCCGACCGGATGGCCCTCCATGCGGGCGAAGCCGATCACGATGTTGCCGGCGCTCGTCGGCTGGATTTCAAGGAAATCAGCCTCGTCGACGACCTTGATGACAAGCTCCTTGATGTCGTAGGGCTTGTTGGGGTTGGACGGCACGAGGTTGTCGAGGGAGGGCTCGCTGCGGTCGAAGGGATCGTCGGTCGCAAGAACGGGCGGCTTCTCCCGGTTCGACGACGGCAGGAAATCCATCAGCCGCCTGGTTTCGGCGAGCGCCTCGACATCGTTCTCGTAGGCGAGATCGGCGACGCCCGAGCGCGTCGTGTGGGTCACGGCACCGCCGAGCTCCTCGTGGGTCACCACCTCGTGGGTGACCGTCTTCACGACGTCGGGGCCCGTGACGAACATGTAGGAGGTGTCCTTGACCATGAAGATGAAGTCGGTCATGGCCGGTGAATAGACGGCGCCGCCGGCGCACGGGCCCATGATGAGCGAGACCTGCGGCACGACGCCCGAGGCCAGCACGTTGCGCTGGAACACCTCGGCGTACCCTGCAAGGGAGTCGACCCCCTCCTGGATGCGGGCGCCGCCGCTGTCGTTGAGGCCGATCACGGGAGCGCCGACCTCGATCGCGCGGTCCATGATCTTGCAGATCTTGGTGGCGTGGGAATCGGAGAGCGATCCTCCGAACACCGTGAAATCCTGGCTGAACACGAAGACCAGCCGTCCGTTGATCGTTCCCCAGCCGGTCACCACCCCGTCGCCCGGCACCTTCTGCTCGGCCATGCCGAAATCGCCGCAGCGGTGCTCGACGAACATGTCCCACTCCTCGAAGGAACCCTCGTCGAGAAGGAGCTCGATGCGCTCCCGTGCCGTCAGCTTGCCCTTGGCATGCTGGTTCGCGATGCGCCTTGCGCCCCCGCCCTCGCGGGCCGCTTCGCGGCGCCTCGCCAGCTCGCCCATCACATCCTGCATGACCTCACCCGTTCCACGGCGCCTGCCGGTCCTTCTATCCACTGCCATGGCGGCCAGCAAGCGATGCCTTGCCGCCTGGCAGGTGCCCGAGGAAGCGCTCCCCGTCGAGGATGGCGGACCGGTCGGCTTCGAGCTTTCGCCATGCCTCCTCGTCGTGCCCCCAGACCTCCAGCGACCAGAGGTCGTCGAGGGCGCTGGCCCGGAAGGCGTCCTCGCCCGAAAGGTGGCCCTCGAGAAGGGCAAGGGCGATGACGAGGGATCCCGTCTCCCGCGTCACCCACTGAAGGCCGGCGAGGCGGAAACTGTCGACAGACGCCATCGCTGTCCTGAAGGCGCGTATCGCCCCGGGCGCCTGGGCGATGGGCATCACGCCGGTGCCGACGGTGAGCACCGCATCGTGCCGCAGGGCGGCACGGTCCACAAGGGGCTGCCAGCAGGCCTCCTGGCGCTCGACGAGCTCCGCCGGATAGGTGGCGCGAAAGCACACGAGGTCGCTGCCGGCAAAGGCCGAAAGCTCGTCCCTCACCCGTTCCGGATCGGGCGCGACGCGGTCGATGGCCGTGGCGGCAAGGCGCGTCATCGGCATCGCCGTGGACACCATGCCGTCCGCCCGGCCGTTCCATTCTTCGGCGATGGCGCGGGCGAGGGAAGCCTGGGGGACGACGAGCGGCAGGCTTGCGGGCGTCATCAGCGGCTTGCCGTCGAGTTCGACGGTATGGCCGCCGGCGGTCTCGCAGGCACACGCGCTCCCGTACCGGCGTTTCATCACGGCACACGGAACCCGAAGAGGTCCCAGCTCCGCCGCAGGTCGTCGGGCAGGCAGCTGCAGACGGCGAGCGTTCCGGAGCCGGGATGCGCCAGCTTGAGCGATCTGGCGTGAAGGTGGAGGCGTTTCACGGACGTCGCCTGGCGCAGGAACGCCCTGCGGCCGCCGTACTTGCCGTCCCCCAGGATGGGATGGCCGATCGCGGCGCAATGGGCCCGCAACTGGTGGGTCCGGCCGGTGAGCGGCTTGAGCTCCAGCCAGGCCGCCGTCCTGCCCGCCGTCTCGACGATCCGCGCCACCGTCACGGCGTGACGGCCGTCCCCGTCCGAAACCTCGACGCGCTCGCGGCCCGGGGCGCCCTTCCTTGCAAGCGGCATCGACAGGCTCCCGTCGTCCGGCAGGGCCGGGACGCCCGCGACAAGCGCCCAGTAGGTCTTCTCGACCTCGCCGTTCCTGAAACACCTCTGCAGGGCGCGCGCCGCGGCCAGGCTGCGCGCCAGCACCAGGACGCCGCTGGTATCCCTGTCGAGACGGTGGACGAGCCGCGGACGTTCTGCGGCGTCGAACCTGAGCCCGTCGAGCATGCCGTCGAGGTGCCGGGCGACGCCGCTTCCGCCCTGGACGGCCAGACCGGAAGGCTTGTCGATCACGAGAATCTCTTCGTCGATGTGGAGGACGCGCAGGCCCGCGGCATCGCCGCTGTTCGCACACCGGTGGGCGCGCTCCGGTGGCGCGTCCGGCAGCGGAGGAAGGCGCACGACCTGGCCGGCCTCGAGCCTCGCGCCGCCCTTGCACCGCTTGCCGTCGAGTCTCACCTGGCCGGTGCGCAGGAGCCGGGAGAAGTGGGAGTGCGCAACATGGGAGAATCTCGTCCGGAACCACCGGTCGAGGCGCATCCCGGCCTCGCCGTCGCCGACCGCGACGTGGGTGACGCCGGTCACGAGAGCATGGCCCGCGCCAGCCGCATGCCGGCCACGAGCGCGCCGATGGAGAGGATCACCGATGCCGCGACGTAGAGTCCCGCGAGAACGGCGCTGCCGCGCTCGAAGAGATTGACGGCGTCGAGAGAAAAGGCCGAGAACGTAGTGAATGCGCCCAGGAATCCCGTCGCCAGGAGGAGCCTCGTCCCGTCCGGAGGCGACCAGGCCTGGACCAGGAGCCCGGCCAGGGCGCCCAGAAGGAACGACCCGGCAACGTTGACGGCGAGCGTCCCGAAGGGAAAGGCGCTTCCCAGCCATGCCGCCGTCCCGGCCGTCACGAGGTGGCGCCCCACCGCACCGAGCGCGCCACCGGCGGCGACGAGGAGGCATGCCTTGATCATGACCCTTGGGCCCGCAGGCGCGTCCAGTAGGCCAGCCTCTTGTTGATGTCCCTTTCGAAGCCGCGTTCGACGGGGCGATAGTACTGCTCGCGCTCCATGCCGTCGGGAAAGTAGTTCTGCCCGGAGAATCCCTCGGCGGTGTCGTGGTCGTAGGCATAGTCCCGGCCGTAGCCCAGATCCTCCATCAGGCGGGTCGGCGCGTTGAGGATGACCTTCGGCGGCATGAGGCTGCCGTTCGCCTTCGCGCTTCTGAGCGCGGCGCCCAGGGCGAGATACGAGGCGTTCGACTTGGGCGCCGTGGCGCAGTAGAGCACCGCCTGGGCGATCGCCAGTTCCCCTTCCGGCGGTCCCATGAAGGCAAAGGCGTCCATCGCCGCGACGGCCTGGGGCAGCGCCGCGGGATCGGCCAGTCCGATATCCTCGACAGCCATGCGGATCACCCGGCGCGCGATGTAGAGAGGGTCCTCCCCCGCCGCGAGCATGCGCGCGAGCCAGTAGAGCGATGCATCCGGATCCGATCCCCTGACCGACTTGTGAAGGGCGCTGATGAGGTTGTAGTGGCCTTCGTCGCCCTTGTCGTAGACCGGGATACGCCGCTGCACGACGTCTGCGAGTCCCTGACGGTCGAGGATCTCGTCGCTCTCGAGAGCCAGCAGCTCCTCGGCGATGTTGAGGAGGAAGCGCCCGTCGCCGTCGGCCATGCCGGCCAGGGCGAGACGGGCATCGTCATCGAGCGGCAGGGGCCGCTGCGCCAGGGCCTCGGCCCTCCCGAGCAGCTCCTCGAGGGCATCGAGCGAGAGCCTCTCGAGCACCAGGACCTGGCAGCGCGACACCAGCGCCGAGTTGACCTCGAACGACGGGTTCTCGGTGGTGGCCCCGACCAGGACGACCGTGCCGTCCTCGACGAAGGGCAGCATGGCGTCCTGCTGCGCCTTGTTGAACCGGTGGATCTCGTCGACGAAGAGCAGGGTCCCCAGGCCGGTGGCGCGTCTCGACCCTGCCCGCTCGAAGATCTTCCTCAACTCGGCAACGCCGGAAAACACCGCCGACACGGGCTCGAAGACGAGATCGACCCGCTCGGCGATCAGCCTTGCGATCGTCGTCTTTCCGCTTCCCGGCGGCCCCCACAGGATCATCGAGGCGAACCGCCCCTGGGCGACCATGCGGCCGATGGGAGCGCCCGCAGCGAGCAGGTGATCCTGGCCGACCACGCCCTCGAGCGAATCCGGGCGCATGCGGTCGGCCAACGGCCGGGGCGCCTGCGATTCGAAGAGCCCCTGCATCATGCGGGACAGGCGGCGGTGCGGTCGGTCGGCGGCATGGACGACGGCATCCCGTGTGGGTTGCTGGTCCCGGCAATCATAGTCGGCGGCTCGCAGCAAGGTCCACCCGGGCCGAAGGGTCATTGACCGGCCGGGGGTGCTGGGAGGATAGTCCGGGGGCGAACCTCAGGAGGACAAGCTCCCATGAACAGGCAGGCATTTCCCGAATCGCTCCATCCCGTGGAGAAGTCAGCGGCCCGGCACCTGTGGTTCCACGGCTCCGAGCAGAGGTGGGAGGAGCTGACGGAGCGCGAGGGCATGCGGGTGTTCTCCCACGGCGAGGGCTCGACGCTCTACGACGTGCGCGGCCGCGCCTGCATCGACGGTCTCTCCGGGCTCTTCGTCGTCAACGCCGGCCACGGGCGCCGCGAAATCGGCGAGGCCATGGGAGAGCAGGCGGGACGCCTCGCCTACACCGCGGCATCCACCTGCAGCAACGTCCCGGCGGTCGAACTCGCCGAGACGGTCGCCCGGCTCGCGCCCGGAGACCTTTCCCGGGTCTTTTTCGTTTCGGGGGGCTCGGAGGCCACCGAAACGGCCCTGAAGATCGCCAAGCAGGCCCAGGCGATGCGCGGCTTCCCGAAGCGCTACAAGGTCATCGCGCGGCGCGGCTCCTACCACGGCATGACCATGGGCGCGCTGAGCCTGACGGCATCACGCGTCGAGAACTACCACGGCCCCTTCATGTACGGGGTCAGCCACGTCCCCTCGCCCAACCACTACCGCAACGACTTCGGTCTCGACGGCGAGGACGGCGACATCATGTGCGCGCGCTACGTGGAGCAGGAGATCATCAACCAGGGACCGGAAACCGTGGCCGCCGTGATCGGCGAGCCGGTGTCCACGTCCAACGGGAACCACGTCCCCTCGCCCGTCTACTGGAAGATGCTGCGCGAGATCTGCGACAGGCACGGCGTCTTCCTGATCATGGACGAGGTGATCAACGGCTTCGGACGCACCGGCAGGATGTTCGCCAGCGAGCATTTCGGGGTGGTGCCCGACATGATGGCCATCGCCAAGGGTCTCTCCAGCGGCTATGCCCCCATCGGCGGCGTGGTGGTGCGCCCGTCCGTCTTCGAGGGCTTCACCGGAGACGGCAAGCCCATCGAGCACCTGCTCACCTTCGGCGGCCACGCCGCGGCCTCGGCCGCCGCCAACACGAACCTGCGCATCATCGAGGAGGAGAATCTCGTGGAGCGCAGCGCGCAGAGCGGCGCCTACCTCATGGAAGGCCTCAGGTCCCTCGAGTCCCACCCCACGGTGGGCGATGTCCGCGGCATCGGCCTGATGTGCTGCGTCGACCTGGTGAAGAACAGGGAAACGCGGGAATCCTGGGGCTTCACCCACGGGTTCACCAGGGACCTGGCGGAGCGCATCCACGGGCGCGGCCTCCTCACGCGCGTCTGGGAATCCCTCCACCTCGGCCCCCCGCTGGTCATCACCAGGGACGAGATCGACTCGATGGTGGGAATCATCGACGAGAGCCTGACCGAGACGGAGAACCGGTTCGCCTCCGAAATCGCCTGAGGCCCGGCCGCCGGAGCGAACGCGTCGGCGCGGTTGCGGCCCTCAGCGACGATGGCCGCCTTGGCGGTGCCGCAGGCGGTCGCGCGCCAGCATCCCGTCCCTGGCGAGCCGCACGGCGTGGAACGTGCCTTTGACGTGGACCCGCATCATCTCGTTCGGGATATCGAAGGACATGCCGGAATGATCGCCGGCGCTGGCGACCGGTCCGGGCCGGTCCCCGACGCTGCGGAGCATCCACCCCGGATCCGGGTCGCCGGCCGGCGTCCCGAGCGCCGCCTCGTCGCCGACGGTGTTGATCGCGATCCTGACGCCGGTGCCTGCGAGGCGAAGGCGCGTGGCCCGTCCGATACCGCGCGATCCGCCGGTCACCGGGACCGTCCGGCCGCGAAACCCCTCGTCCGCCATCGGCCGGTCTCCCCCGTCCTCAGGCGCCGCACGCCCGGGACGCAGGGCCGGACGTGTCAACGGCAGGCGCCGGCCCCGGGCCCGCAGGATGCGGGGCCCGGGCGTTGACCGCGAGAGTGACATCGTCGCTGTTCGTCCAGGCGTTCCTGCGCCGCCTGGATATCGCCGCCGTCCCGGCCTACGTGCTGCAACGCGGCGATGCGGACGCCGGGGTCGTCTGGCTCAGGGTGGTGGGACCGCAGGCCGAGGTGCGGATCCTCCAGGCTTCGCGGGACGACGGCACGTGGTCCGCCGCCGGCGGCGTCCGCGGCGAGGAGGAGGCCGACCGCTACCTCGAACGCCAGCAAAGCTACGACCCCGATCTGTGGGTCATCGAGGTCGACGACCGCGCGGGACGCTGGGCCCGCCTGGGAAGCGGCATCTGAGCGGTCCTTGTCATGCCGCAGGCCGGATCGCCGTCGCATAAGCGGCGAGATCCGATGCGCTCATCCGCAGCCCCCGTGCGACGTCCTTCCATCCTTCCAGCGCAGCCGCGACATCATCGACGATGGCATTGGCACGGACCGCGTCCAGCGCGAAGTACGGCGCCGCATCCCGGGCGATGTCGAGGCTGGCGTCCGGCCCATCCTGCGATATCCACGTCGTCAGTTCCCGCGCCTTTTCCGTCGACGGGACCGGGTTCAGGTCATAGGCCGGAGAAAGGCGCCACTTGTCGTCACGATCATGGAGGAAGCCGTGGTTGCGCAGATGATCGTCGAGATTGCCGATCATGACGTTGAAGACGATCCGCCTCCACAGCTCATGCAAGTCTGCCGTGGGCGCGCTCGAATGGATCCTGATGACGTCGGCCATATCCGTGTAGGTCGCTTCGTCGCCGTCGTCTGCCCCGAGCAGGGTCATGGCGGAAACGAACGGTATTCTTCGATCCCGGTCGCGGTCGAACCGTGTGATCAGGGACACAGGCCGGCCGGCCACATCCAGGAGTGCCGCCCCGGCAACGTCGATGCCGGCAGCGGCGGCCAGTGTCATGGCCAGCACTTCGCCGTGCGGGATGCTGCGGTCGTCATCGCCTTTCGGAAACTTGGCGATCGCCAGACGGCCGAACCTGTCGATGACGGCGGATTTGGGGCGGGCGCCGCCGAGCGGCGAGCCCTCGTTCAGCAGAAGTCTCAGGTCGTCGGCGGTTTCGCTGTCCGACAGCACCGCATCGGCGGCATCGAGGAGCACCGGCAGGCGGACCAGGGCAGGCACGCGCCGGCGGCCGATGTCGTGACCGAAGGTCTCTTCGCCTTCCCGGCGGAACCGGAGCGCGCCAATTCTGGTCCGGTCGTCGACGGCAAGGAGATAGTCGACCTCGGACACGGCACGCTGTTCTCCGGCCTTGCGAAAGGCGCGCCGTATCAGCTGCCGGCCCCAGCGGTCCGGTGCGGCGTCGCGCAGTGCGCCAGGCAATACGGACGTGCGGGCGATCCGCCGGTGCTCCAGCGGCAGGTTCGCCGGATCCAGGGCGAAGGCGTCGGAGCGGCCGCACCATGCGTCGGCGTACTCGAAGAGAGAACTCCGGCCGCGCCGGCCGGCGATGCAATGGCACCGGCCGACGAGACGTGTCCGCGCGCCACCGCCGACAAGGACTTCGACGGTGTCGGTCATGACGATGCCGGGGTGCGGCGGCGCGGACGCACCTTCCTGGGCAGCCGATCCTCATCGAGGTCGAGTGCGAGAGAGTCGTCGCGCCGGTCCGCCGCCAGAGCCAGGCGGTCGGCAAGCCCCAGGATGGCCAGCACCGCCGCGTAGATACCCACCGAGACCGACGGGTCGCCGCGTTCGACCTTGTAGAGCGTGCCACGGCTGATGAAGGCGCGCTCGGCCATCGAAACCGTCGAGATGCGACGCTTCTTGCGGGCCACCGTGATGTCGGCGCCCAGCTTGGCGAGGGCCTGCCTGGCCGCCCTGGGTAGTGCTGATATTGCCGATGATCTCATGATCTGTCTTTTTCAATGAGCAACAAGATCGTTTATTGATCTATATATAAGACATGATGACAGGCCATCAAGTCATGTGAGAGTCCCAGGTTCGCGCAGCTGCAGGTGCCGGATGCCGCGGATCGCTTCGGTGCCTGTGGGATGCGGTCCTGGAAAGGGCGGACGAGCGGACTTTCACGGTCGTCACGTCGTTCGATCTCAAGGACCGGGATCCGGCGATTGCCTGTTCCAACGCTGCTCGGCGTACATGAGACGTTTGTGCGCTACGACGACGTCACCGGCGAGATCCGACGTCCTGGGTGCAAAATTCCTGCGCACTTGACGGTGGTTCCTGGAACACCTGACGGCGATTCCTGCCGCATTTGACGGCTGAGGTGGCGCCATCTTTGTTCCGTTGCGCGTGTTTGCGGGAGACCTCCCTGTTGTTGGTTGGGTTGCTGGCCGGAGGCCAGCGGTGTGCGAGCGTAGGCGAGCCATGTCTTTCATTCAACAGCCGGTGAACGCGGCGGCTGGCCCTTCACTGCGGCATGGCCGCCGCGCGTTCCGCTCCTGGGAGCTGCACCCGGCGCCGCAGGCGCCCGATGGACCCGGCCGCCAGGCCGGGCTTCCTCAGGTGGCGCTGCCGGCAGCCGGCGGATCGGATGGGCGGCGCCGGCGCTCCGGGATGTCTGTTCTGTGCGTTGTGACAAGGACGCTCTGATGTTGCCGGGCACTGGTAACGTTACCATGACCAGGGGAGTTCCCGGGTTCATGTGTCGCGTCCGTAGCCGAGCGGCGGTTCGATCTCCTGGAGGATTTCGATGTCGGTCTCGGCCATGGCCTGCAGGCGCTCCCCGTACGGGGTGTCGTGGAGCGCCTCGGGGAGGGCGTCGAGGCAGCGGCGCCAGTGCTCCTGCAGGGCGAGGAGTTCGGCCACCGCATCGCGCCAGCGTTGCGCGCGCGAGCGCCGGTCCCGGGGCTTTCGGGTGATGACGGGACGGTGCCCGGCCTTGAGCCGTTCCCGGTATCGGCGCTGCTTCTCGGCGGGTGTCAGGGCCATGGCTGGATCTCCCTTTCATGCGCCGCCCAGGGGCGGCGGCCGGTTGCGCTTGCGCTGGGATTCGCCGGTGATCTCGATGCGGTAGGCGTTGTGGACGATGCGATCGAGGATGGCGTCGGCGATGGTGGGTTCCGCGATCACCCTGGGCCAGTGCTCCACGGGGATCTGACTGGCGATCAGCAGGGAGGCCCGGGCGTGGCGCTGCTCGACGATCTCGAGCAGGTCGCGGCGGCTCTCGGCGGAGAAGTTCTGCAGTCCCCAGTCGTCGAGCAGCAGCAGGGAGACCCTGGCGAGCCGCCGCATGAGGCGGTGGTGCGTTCCCCTGTCGCGGGCGCGGTCGAGTTCGGAGACGAGTTCGGGCACGCGCCGGTAGAGCACGGACCGCTTCTGCCGGCAGGCCTGATGGGCGAGCGCGCAGGCCAGGAAGGTCTTTCCGCATCCTGTTGGGCCGACGATGATCAGGTTGAAGGCCTGGCGGATCCAGTCGCCGGCGGCGAGTTCGGTCAGCGTGGTGCGCGTGATGCCGCGGCCGGCGCGGCAGTCGACGTCCTGGAGGTCGGCGCGGATGCGCAGCTGGGCCTGGCGGAGGTGGCCGAGGTAGCTCTTGTGGTCGCGGTACTGGATCTCGCGTTCGATCATCATGGCGAGGCGGTCGTCGAAGTCGAGCTGATCGATGTCGGCGATGTCGCGCTGTTCCTCGAGGGCCTCGACCATGCCGACGAAGCCGAGTTGCAGCAGGCGTTCGACATTGGGTTGGCGCAGGGTCATGGGGTGTCTCCCTGGTTGTTGTCACGGTAATAGTCCCCACCACGGATGTTGCCGTGACGGGGGATGGTCTCGCTGACTTCCGGGCGTGGCGCCGGTGTCGGGATGCTGTTCTTGAGGCGCTCCCTGAGGAAGCCCGAGGCGAGGCGGTTGAGATCGAGAGCCTCGCCACAGAGCGTCTCGATGCGGTCATGGCCATGGTCGTCGGCAAGACGGATCATGCCCTGCACGGTGGCGAAGGCCTGTTCGGGGAAGTCGCGCGAAGCGAAGCAGCGCTCGGCCCAGGCGCGGGCATGGGGTCCGATGCGCCGGGCCTGGCAGAGCAGGATGTGGCCCCAGTCGGGCGAGCGGATATCGCGCACCGCCTGGAGACGGTCGGGCATGTGCCCGGGTCTTGTGGCGTACTGGTTGGCTCCGCTCTTGAGAGGATGCACGGCGATGCGTTCACCCTCCCTGGCCACGAAGATCTCGACCATGCGTTCGCCGACGCGGGCGTGGACCGTGGCACCGATATGGCGCTCGGGCACGGAGTAGTGGTTGCGATGGATTCTGACATGGCAGTTCGGTCCGACCTTGCGTTCGATCCATTCGCCCCATTCCCAGGGGTTCCGGGGCAGGGGCTTGAGAGCGGCCCGCTCGCTGGCCTCGAAGAGGTCGCGCCGGGTCGCGCCTGCCGCCATGGGAGCGTTGTTGAGATGCTCGAGCTGGCGCCGGATCGCGGCGTTCATGGCGTCCAGGGAGAAGAAGGTCTCATGACGCAGCGCGAGCAGGATGCGCGTCTGGACAACTTTGACGGCGGCCTCGACGGGGCCCTTGTCGGTGGACTGTCCCTTGCGCGCCGGAAGCACGGCAAGGCCGTAGTGCCTGGCGAACTCGCGGAAGCTGGGGTTGAGCTGGGGATCCTCGCGGTCCGCCCTGGTGACGCCGGCCTTGAGGTTGTCGATGACCCAGCGTTCGGGACAGCCGCCGAACGCCTCCAGCGCCCGGCGGTGGGCCATCGTCCAGTGTTGCACGGTCTGGGCGGGCACGGCCTCGGCGTGGATCATGTCCGAATGCGGCAGCACGGCCACGAAGATCTCCACATCCTCATCGCCGCGGCCGCTCCTGAGGCTCAGGGTCTTGCCCGAGAAGTCGGACATGCCGTAGAGGCCCGGCGCGTAGTCGAAGCGCGCCTGCGCCTGCCCGGGCCTGGCCTGCCGGCGCTCCTTGAGGAGCCCGCAGAAGCGGCTGTAGGTGTAGGCCTTGCCTCCTTGGGCCAGGGCCTCGTCCCGGTACTCGGACCACAGCTGACGGCGCGTCAGACGGGCGCGCCGCCGCGGGCGCGGCGCCTCGAGTTCCTCGATGATCGCCTCCCAGTCGGGCTGCACCCGGTCGCTGTCGCGATCCGGCGCCGGATAGAGCCTGTCCCGCAGGGCCGCGTCGTCGAGATCCTCTGGCAGCGGCCAGGAAAGGCCTGCCGCCTCGCTGCGGGCCAGCACATGCGAGACGGTTCCCGTGCTCACCCCGACCGCCGCGGCGATCTCGTCGCGTGACAGGGCGTGATCGTGACGGTGCCGAAGAATGTCCTTGATGTTCATCATGCCGATTCTCTTCATCGCGCTCCCGCCTTCCCGGTCCGCTACACGGACCGGTGTGACAGGGATGGAAGAGACAGGGCACCTCACAGACCCCGTTGACCGCCTCGCCACGCCACACGGCAGGGAAAGGTCAGGTCCGGACCAGGACCGTCAAATGCTCAGGATTCGCCGTCAAGTGTCCAGGAACCACCGTCAAGTGTTCCAGGAATCGCCGTCAAATGTCGTAGGATTCGCCGTCAAATGCGCCAGGATTTTGCATCCTGGGACGTTCACGCTGCGCGAGGACGTCCTCTTCTACGACGGCGCCATTGTCGACGGGCGGACACTGGCGATCGAGACCAGCGCTTACCGAACGGTTCATGGAGGACCGGGCCGACAGGATGATCACAATGGGGAAGAAAACGATCCCGACCGTCAGTGAATCACGCCAAACCGCGCGTCCTCATCACCTCCTCATGAAGCTCCGGGCGGAGCTGGGACTGTCCTGCCGCTACATTTCCCACGACCTTGCCAGCGTCGAGTGCATCCCCGACCGGGTGCTGGCGATGTCTCCGGGCGCGGCGTTCGCCAGGCCCGCCACCCCTGCACGCGGGCGCTTCTCGATCCCCGATCCGGCGGGCAAGGAGCGGGTCGAGCCCCCGGGAGGAGAAGTCCCTCCGCCACGGGGCGGCGTCGTCCCTCGAGCCGCTGCCGGGCGGGCGATCCGTCGCCTGCTTCCGGGATCCCGCCCGCCATCCCTCACAGGGGCGGCGGGTTGAGGGGTCTCAGTCGGCGTCCTCGCCGGCTTCGGGAAGGGGGCCGGAATCCTGGCCCTTGGCCTCCTCGTCGCGGTCGACGAACTCGACGACGGCCATCGGCGCGCTGTCGCCGTAGCGGAACCCCGCCTTCAACACCCTGGTGTAGCCGCCGGGGCGGCCCTGGTAGCGCTCGGCAAGGGTGTCGAAGAGCTTCGCCACCATGGCGTCGTCACGCAGCCTGGCGTGGGCCAGGCGCCGGGCGTGGAGATTGCCGCGCTTGCCCAGCGTGACGAGCTTCTCGACATAGGGCGACACCTCCTTCGCCTTGGCGAGCGTGGTGGTGATCTGCTCGTGCTTGATGAGGGCCGCGGCCATGTTCTTGAGCATGGCCGAGCGGTGGGCGCTCGTCCGGTTGAGCTTGCGGCCCGAATGCCGGTGTCGCATGTCGTCGTCCCGCCGGGATCAGTTGAAGGAGTTCTCGTAGTGCCTGGCCATGTCCTCGATGTTCTCGGGCGGCCAGTCCGCAAGCTGCATGTCGAGGTGGAGTCCCATGGTCGCAAGGACGTCCTTGATCTCGTTGAGGGACTTCCTGCCGAAGTTCGGCGTGCGCATCATCTCCTGCTCGGACTTCTGCACGAGGTCGCCGATGTAGATGATGTTGTCGCCCTTGAGGCAGTTGGCCGAGCGCACGGACAGCTCGAGCTCGTCGATCTTGCGGAGCAGGTGGCGGTTGAACTCCGGCTCCCCGAGCTCGTCGTGGTCCGGGTGGACCCTGGGCTCGTCGAAGTTGATGAAGAACTGCAGCTGCTCCTGGAGAATGCGCGCCGCCAGCGCCACGGCGTCCTCGGGCGAGACGGCGCCGTTGGTCCCGACCGAAAGCGTGAGCTTGTCGTAGTCGGTGACCTGGCCGACACGGCTGTTCTCGACCTTGTAGCTCACCTTGCGGACCGGGCTGTAGATGGCGTCGACGGCGATCAGTCCGACCTGTGCGGCCTCCTCGCGGTTGCGCGACGCGGGCACGTAGCCGCTGCCGGTCGCGACATGGAGCTCCATCTTCAGCTCGGCGTCCGAATCCAGGGTGCAGATCACGTGGTCCTTGTCCATCACCTCGAAATCGGCGCCTCCCTCGATCATCGAGGCGTCGACGGCGCCGGCTTCGCTGGCGTGGAGAAAGACCCTGAGCGGCTGCTCGGGCGTGTGCTCGGAGTGCAGCTTGACGGGCAGGGCCTTGAGATTGAGAACGATGTCGGAGACATCCTCGTGGACGCCCGGAATCGAGGAAAACTCGTGCACCACGTCGTCGATGCGCACGCCGACCACGGCGGCGCCCCGCAGCGACGACAGCAGCACCCTTCTCAAGGCGTTGCCCAGTGTCGTCCCGAACCCCCGTTCCAGGGGTTCGACCACGATCTGCGCCTCGTTGCCCCTGCCCTGCCTGATGTCGAGCGTCCGCGGCCTGATCAGCGCGGTCCAGTTCCTGTTCATCGACCTGTACCCTCATTGGTTCCCGCGCCGCTTCGCCGCGGCTCGGGTGACTGGTGGCGCCTTCGATGTGCCGTCAAACCCGGCGGCGTTTGCGTGGCCGGCAGCCGTTGTGGGGGATGGGAGTGACGTCCTGGATCGCGGTGATCTGGAAGCCGATCGCCGAGAGCGCGCGCAACGCCGATTCACGGCCCGATCCGGGTCCCTTGACGAACACCTCGAGGGTGTGGACCCCGTGCTCCTGTGCCTTGCGGCCCGCGTCCTCGGCCGCCATCTGCGCGGCATAGGGCGTCGACTTGCGTGATCCCTTGAATCCCATGGACCCCGCCGACGACCAGGAGACGGCATTGCCCTGGGCATCGGTAATGGTGATCATCGTGTTGTTGAACGACGCGTTCACGTGGGCAAGGCCCGACGTGATGTTCTTTCTCTCGCGCCGCCTGACGCGGGTCGTGTCACGTGCCATGCGTTCTACTTCTTCTTGCCGGCGATCGGGCGCGCCTTGCCCTTGCGTGTTCTCGCGTTGTTGTGGGTGTTCTGGCCGCGAACCGGCAGCCCCTTGCGGTGCCGGATGCCGCGGTTGCAGCCGAGATCCATGAGGCGCTTGATGCTCATCGCGACTTCGCGCCGAAGGTCGCCCTCCACCGTGAAGTCGCGGTCGATCAGCTCGCGGACCTGCACGACCTCGGCGTCGGTCAGCTCGTTCACGCGCCGCCCGGCGGGAATCGCCGCCCGGCGGCAGATGCTCCTCGCACTCGTGCGGCCGATCCCGTGGATGTAGGTCAGCGCCACCTCCACCCGCTTCGTCGTCGGAATGTTCACTCCTGCAATGCGCGCCAAGACACTTTACTCCCTGGCCAGTGACTGAAAGGGAATCGCAAACGAGGGGATGCCGGACAAGGGTCTCATCCTAGTGCCGCCGCCGCTTCATTGTCAATCGCATCCGGCACCGGCAGCGCCTCGAGAATCTGCCGCGTCACTTCGTCGATGGACGCCATGCCGTCCACCTCGACGAGGATTCCCGATGCGGCGTAGTGGGGCATCAGGGGTGCCGTCTGCCCGTGATAGACCTCGAGGCGCTGGCGCACCGTCTCCTCGTTGTCGTCGGCCCGGCGCGTGAATTCGCGCGAGCCGCACTCGTCGCACACCCCGGGAACCCGGGGCCGATGGAAGACGTCGTGGTAGCCCGCGCCGCAGACCCGGCAGGTGAAGCGTCCGGTGATGCGGCTGACGAGGGCCTCGTCGTCGACGCGCATGCGGATGACGTGGTCGAGCGCCGTCTCCCTGGCGCGAAGCATGGCGTCGAGGGCTTCGGCCTGGGCGCGCGAGCGGGGGAAACCGTCGAGAATGAACCCCCGCCGACAGTCGTCCCGCTCGATGCGCCCGGCGATCATCGCCACCATGAGGTCGTCGGGGACGAGGTCGCCGCGCTCCATGATCCGCCGCGCCTGGCGGCCGAGCTCGCTGTCCCGCGCCACCTCGCTCCTCAGCATGTCCCCGGTGGAAAGCTGGGGGATGCGGAAGCGGTCCATGAGCCGGCGCGCCTGCGTTCCCTTGCCGGCGCCGGGCGGTCCCAGCAGGAGGAGCTTCATCGTCGCCTTCCCTTGAGCTTCGCCTTGCGGATGAGGCCCTCGTACTGGTGGGCCAGCAGGTGCGACTGGATCTGGGCGACCGTGTCCATGGTGACCGTGACGCAGATCAGCAGCGAGGTGCCCCCCAGGAAGATGGGAAGGGCGAGGCTGCCGATCAGGTACTCGGGAATCAGGCACACCACGGTGAGGTAGAGCGCGCCCACGGTCGTCAGACGCGTGAGCATGAAATCCAGGTACTCCGCGGTGTTCCGGCCCGGGCGGATCCCCGGGACGAAGCCGCCGTTCTTCTTCAGGTTGTCGGCGGTGTCGGCCGGGTTGAAGACGACCGCCGTGTAGAAGAAGCAGAAGAAGATGATCGCCGAGCCGAAGATCGCCAGGTAGAGGATCTCGCCGCGACCCAGGAGCCTCGTCATCTCCGTCAGCCAGCTCGAACCGCTGCCCACGGCCGAGAAGCTCGCGAAGGTCGCCGGCATGAGCAGGATCGAGCTCGCGAAGATGGGCGGGATGACGCCGGCGGTGTTGAGCTTGAGGGGCAGGTAGGAGCTTTCGCCGCCGAACATGCGGCCGCCGACCTGGCGCCGGGGATACTGCACGATGATGCGCCGCTGGGCGCGCTCCATCCAGACGATCCAGTAGATGAGGAGCGCCCCGCCGATGAGGATGGCCATGATCGTGAAGGCCGACAGGGAGCCGACGCGTCCCAGCTCGAGCAGCTGGGCGATGGCGCCGGGGAAGCTGGCGACGATGCCCGCGAAGATGATCAGCGAGACGCCGTTGCCGACGCCGCGCTGGGTGATCTGCTCGCCGAGCCACAGCAGGAACATGGTGCCGCCGAGCAGCGTGACGACGGTGGTGAAGCGGAAGAACAGGCCCGGTTCGATGACCGCCGAGCCCTGGCTGCCCGCCATCGCCTCGAGGCCGACGGCGATGCCGTAGCCCTGGACGATGCACAGCGCCACCGTCAGGTAGCGGGTGTACTGGTTCATCGTCTTGCGCCCGGACTCGCCCTCCTTCTTGAGCTGGTCGAGACGCGGCGACACCGCGGTCATCAGCTGCATGATGATCGCGGCCGAGATGTAGGGCATGACGTTGAGCGCGAAGATGGTCATGCGCTCGAGGGCGCCGCCGGCGAACATGTTGAACATCGACAGGATGCCGCCGGCCTGCTGCTGGAAGATGTCTCCGAGCACCGACGGATCGACCCCGGGAATGGGGATGTAGGTGCCCAGGCGATAGATCACCAGCGCGCCCAGGGTGAACCACAGGCGCTTCTTGAGTTCCGTCGCCTTGCCGAGAGCTCCGAAGTTGAGCTGTCCGGCGAACTGGTCGGGTCGGGTGGCCATTCGCGTCGCCGGGTCAGCCGTCCCTGGCCGATTCGCTGACGGTGCCGCCGGCGGCCTCGACGGCCCGGCGCGCCGACTTCGTGGCCCGGGCCACGGCGATGTCCACCTTCGCCGTCAGCTCTCCGCCGCCCAGCAGGCTGATGCCGTCGCGGATGCGCCGGATGACGCCGGCCGCATGCAGCGTCCGGGCCGAAATCGCCTCGCCGGCGTCGATCCGGCCCCTGTCGATGGCCTCCTGGAGGCGGGCGAGCGTCACCTCGACATAGCGCTTGCGCGTCGGGTTGGTGAAACCGCGCATGGGAAGGCGCCGGTAGATCGGCATCTGGCCGCCCTCGAAGCTGGCGAGGGCGACGCCGGACCTCGACTTCTGTCCCTTGTGGCCCCGGCCCCCCGTCTTTCCCAGGCCGCTGCCGATGCCGCGTCCGCGCCGCTTTCTCGCGTGGACCGCTCCGGAATTGTCGCGAATCTCGTTGAGTTTCATGAGTTCCCGTCCTCCGAAACCTCTTCGAAGCGCACCAGGTGGCGCACCTTACCGATCATGCCGCGCACCGCCGGCGTGTCCTCGAGAACACGCGTCCTCGATATCCGCCCGAGGCCCAGACCGATGAGCGTGCGGCGCTGGTCGCCCCGGCGGCCGATCGGACTGCCGGTCTGGGTGACCCTGATGCGGCCCCGCCTGTCGGCGTGGTCCGCCATCACGTCCTCGATCCCTGGGCCTGGCGGCCCGTCTTGCCGCGCTTGGCGGCCACCTGGCGCGGCGACAGCGTCCGCGACAGGGCATCGAAGGTCGCCTTCACCATGTTGTGGGGATTGGCGCTGCCCGTCGACTTGCAGACCACGTCCTGGGCGCCGAGCGCCTCGAAGACGGCGCGCATCGGCCCCCCGGCGATCACGCCCGTGCCGGGGGGCGCTGCGCGCAACACGACCCGTCCGGCGCCGTAGCGGCCGGTGACGTCGTGGTGGAGCGTGCGCCCCTCCCTGAGCGGAACGCGCACCAGGTTGCGCCGCGCCTGTTCGGTCGCCTTGCGGATGGCCTCGGGAACCTCGCGCGCCTTGCCCGCGCCGTGCCCGGCACGGCCCTTCTGGTCGCCGACGACGACGAGCGCTGCGAAGCCGAAACGCCGGCCGCCCTTGACGACCTTGGCCACGCGATTGATGCTCACGAGCTTCTCGAGAAACTCGCTTCCCTCCCGGCTGTCGCCATCGCCGCGGCGTCTGCCGCCCCGTTCACGGCCCGATGCTGCCATTGTCGTCAGTTCCCCTCAGGATACCCGGTTCTAGAGTTTGAGGCCGCCCTCGCGGGCGGCTTCGGCCAGTGCCTTGACGCGGCCGTGATAACGGTAGCCCCCGCGGTCGAAGACGACCTCGGTGATGCCGGCCGCCACGGCGCGCTCGGCGATCGTCCTGCCGATGAGCGCCGCCGCCTCGACGGTGGCGCCGCTGGCTATCGCGTCGCGCAGCCCGGTTTCGATGCTCGACACCGCCACGAGGGTGCGGCCGGCGGCATCCTCGATGATCTGGGCGTAGATGTTCCGCGCCGAGCGGAAGACCGAGAGCCTGGGCCGGCCCGCGGCCCTGGCCTTGACCTTGCGGCGGATGCGCGCCGCTCGCCGGAGATGCTGTTGCCTTGCCGTCTTCATTGCCTTGGCCTACTTCTTCTTGCCTTCCTTGCGCAACACGAACTCGCCCTTGTAGCGAATGCCCTTGCCCTTGTAGGGCTCCGGCGGCCGCAGGCGCCTGATCTCCGAGGCGAGCTGGCCGACGCGCTGCTTGTCGATGCCGCTGATCACGATCTGCTGCTGGCTGGGGCACTCGATCGCGATGCCGTCGGGGGCCGGGATCTCGACGTCGTGGCTGTAGCCGAGCTGGAGCTTCAGGGTCGTCCCCTGCATCTGGGCGCGATAGCCCACTCCCTGGAGCTCGAGTTCGCGGCGAAAGCCGCTTGTGACGCCGGTGACCATCGCCTGGAGGTTGGAGCGCGTCGTGCCCCACAGCGCCCGCGCCTGGCGGGACGGCGAGTTCGGGCTCACGACAAGCGATCCGTTCTCGAGGGCGACCGACACCTCGGGCAGGAACGCCTGCCTGAGCGATCCCCTGGCGCCGGTGACCTCGATCACGCCGTCGCCGATCGACACGTCGACCCCGGAGGGTACGGCGACAGCGCTCTTTCCGACACGGGACATGGTCTTTGCCTCCTTGAACCGGTGCGCCTTCTAGAAGACCCGGCAGAGGACCTCGCCGCCGACATTGGCGTCGCGGGCCTCCTCGTCGGTCATCACGCCCTTGGGCGTCGACATGATGGTGATGCCGAGCCCGCCGTAGACGCGCGGCATGTCGCGCACGCTCGAGTAGATCCGGCGCCCGGGCGTGGAGACCCGGCCGATCTCGCGGATCACCGGCTCACCCTCGAAGTACTTCAGCTCGATCACCAGTTCGGGCCTCGACGTCTCGAGGCCCTCGCGGCGCCAGTCGCGGATGTAGCCCTCCCGCTTGAGCACGCCGAGCACGTTCTCCTTGAGCCTGGAGGCGGGGCAGTGGATCCGGGTCTTTCCGCGCATGTGGCCGTTCCTGATGCGGGCCAGCATGTCGCCGAGGGGATCGGTCATCGTCATGGCGCTCGCTTCCCCCTACCAGCTCGACTTGACCATGCCGGGAATCAGGCCCGCCGACGCGAGTTCGCGCAGCTGCACCCGCGACATGTCGAACCTGCGGTGATAGCCGCGGGGCCGGCCCGTCACCGCGCAGCGGTTGCGCACCCGGACCTTCGACGAGTTGCGCGGCAGCCTGGCGAGCTTCAGCCTCGCCTGGAAGCGCTCTTCCAGCGGCAGGCTCCTGTCGTTGGCGATCCCGGTGAGAGCCGCCCGCCGGGCGGCGAAGCGCGCAACCTGTTTCTTGCGCCGGTTGTTCTTCTCGATGGCACTCTTCTTGGCCATGGCCTTCCCTTCTTCAGGTCCTGGTGAACGGCATGCGGAAGCCGTCGAGCAGGTGATAGGCTTCCTCGTTGGTGCGGGCCGTGGTGCAGATCATGATGTCGAGTCCGCGGATCCGGCTGACCCGGTCGTAGTCGATCTCGGGAAACACGATCTGCTCCTTGAGACCCATGGCAAAATTGCCCCTGCCGTCGAAGCTGCGGGGATTGACGCCCCTGAAGTCGCGCACCCGCGGCAGCGCGATGTTGACCAGGCGGTCGAGGAACTCGAACATGCGGCGCCCGCGCAGCGTCACCTTGGCGCCCACGGGCATGCCTTCCCTGAGCCTGAAGTTGGAGACCGAACGCGTCGCCCGCGTCACCACCGCCTTCTGCCCGGCGATCAGGGTGAGCTCCCCGGCGGCCTCGTCGGCCTGGCGCGAGTCCTGCGCGGCGTCGCCCACGCCCATGTTGAGCACGATCTTGTCGAGCCTCGGCGCCGCGTGGATGTTGCGGTAGCCGAAGCGCTCCATGAGACGGGGGCGGATCGTGCCGTCGTACTCCGCCTTGAGACGTGCTGGAGACATCGCGTCCTTCCGTTCAGAGGTCGATGACTTCGCCGGAGCGCCGGGCCACGCGCACCTTGCGGCCGTCGTCGAGCTTGCGGAAACCGACACGGGTCGGCCTGCCGTCGGCCGGGTCGGCCACCGCGAGGTTCGAAAGATCGATCGCGAGTTCCCGCTCGTCGCGCCCTCCGGGGTCCTGCGCGGTGGGCTTGACGTGGCGCACCGCCATGTTGACGCCGCTGACGATCGCCCGGCGCTGGCGCGGCATGACCTTGAGGACCTCGCCCTCGCGGCCCTTGTCGCGGCCGGCGAGGACGACCACCCGGTCGCCTTTCCTGATCCTGGCGGCCATGGCCTAGAGCACCTCCGGGGCGAGGGAAATGATCTTCATGAAGTTGCGGCCGCGCAGCTCGCGGGTCACCGGTCCGAAGATGCGGGTCCCCACCGGCTCGTTCTGCCGGTTGATGATCACCGCGGCGTTGCGGTCGAAGCGCAGCGCACTGCCGTCGGGGCGCCTGATTTCCTTGGCCGTGCGCACGATCACGGCGCGCGCCACGTCGCCTTTGCGGATCTTGGCGCTGCGGTCCGGCGACTGGGGATCGGCATCCTTGACCGCGACCACGATGATGTCGCCCACACTGGCCGTCTTGCGCCTGGAGCCGCCGAGCACCTTGATGCACTGCACCCGCCTGGCGCCGGAGTTGTCGGCCACGAAGAGGTTGGTTTCCTGCTGGATCATCGATCAGTTCCGCCCGCTCATGGCCGCTGCAGGGGCTCGAGGACCGTCCAGCGCTTCAGCTTCGACAGCGGCCGGCACTCGCCGATGCGCACCGTGTCGCCAACGACGACCGCATTGCTCTCGTCGTGGGCGTGGTAGCGCTTGGAACGGCGGATCGTCTTCTTGTAGAGCGGGTGCTTCATCAGGCGCTCGACCCTCACCACGACGGTCTTGTCCCCCGACTTGCCCGTCACCACTCCCTGCATCACACGACGCGACATGCCCTGTTTCCCCTGTTCAGTCCCGGGTCCCGGCCCGGGAGGCCTCGACCGTCTTGATGCGCGCGATGTCCCGGCGGACCCGCCGCACGCGCGCCGTGTTCTCGAGCTGGCCGTTGGCCTGCTGGAAGCGCAGGTTGAACAGCTCCTTCTTGAGCGAAACAAGCCTCTCCCGCCTCTCGTCATCGCTCATCGCGCGGACCTCGACGCCGTTCATGTCCCGGTTCCCGTCAGTGCTGGCGCTGGATGAAGCGCACCGGAATGGGCAGCTTGGCGGCGCCGAGCCGGATCGCCTCGCGGGCAATCGACTCGTCGACTCCGTCGAGCTCGAACATCACGCGCCCCGGCTTGACGCGGCACATCCAGTACTCCGGCGACCCCTTGCCCTTGCCCATGCGCACCTCGGCGGGCTTCGTCGAGACCGGGACGTCCGGGAACACGGTGACCCAGACGCGCCCGGCGCGCTTCATGTAGCGGGTGATGGCGCGCCTGGAGGCCTCGATCTGCCGGGCCGTGATGCGGCCGGCACTCTGCGCCTTCATGCCGTAGGCGCCGAAGTTGAGGCTGGTATAGCCCTTGGCGGCGCCGTGGATGCGGCCCTTGTGGCCCTTGCGGTACTTCGTTCGCTTCGGAGAGAGCATGGTCTGCGTTTCCCGTCACATTCTCGCCTGGGCGCCGTGGACCTCGGTCTCGAGCCTCTCGTGCGCACCCGGATCGTGGGCCAGGACCTCGCCCTTGAAGACCCAGGCCTTGACGCCCAGCGAGCCGTAGGCCGTGTTCGCCGTCACCCGGCCGAAATCGATGTCCGCGCGCAGCGTGTGAAGCGGCACCCGGCCTTCCCTGTACCACTCGGCACGGGCGATCTCGGCGCCGCCGAGACGGCCCTCGACGTTGATCCTGATGCCCTCGGCGCCCAGGCGCATGGCCGACTGCACCGCCCGCTTCATGACCCGGCGGAAGGAGACCCGCCGCTCGAGCTGCTGGGCGATGTTCTCGGCGATGAGGTAGGCGTCCACCTCCGGCTTGCGGATCTCGACGATGTTGACCGCGACCGTCGAGGAGGTGAGCTTCTGCAGGTTTTCGCTGAGGGTCTTGATGCCCTTGCCGCGGGTGCCGATCACGACGCCGGGCCGGGCGGTGTGGATCACGACGCGGACCCTGGAGGCCTGGCGCTCGATCACCACCTTCGAGATGCCGGCCTGGACGAGCTGGCCTCTCACCTGCCTGCGGATCTCGAGGTCCTCGTGAAGCATGCGGGCGTACTCGGGCCCGTCGGCGTACCACCGGGAATCCCATGTCCGGTTGATTCCGAGCCGCAACCCGACGGGATTGACCTTGTGTCCCATGTCAGTCCTCGCCTGAAGAGGTTTCGCGCAGGACGATCTCGAGGTTCGAGAACTCCTTGCGGTAGGGATGGACGCGGCCGCGTCCGGCGGGCCGGAAGCGCCGCATCTTGAGCCCGGGGCCCACCGTGGCCTCGGCGACCACGAGGCGGTCGACGTCGAGGCCGTGGTTGTTCTCCGCGTTCGCCATCGCCGACAGGAGGACCTTGCGGACGTCGCCGGCGATGCGCCGGCGGGAGAACTGGAGGTCGTTGAGCGCCACGTCGAGCGGCTTGCCCCGGATGCCGGCGACCACCATGCCGAGCTTTCGCGGGCCGACCTTGAGGGAGCGGGCGAAGGCACGCACCGAATCGTCTCCCAGCCGGGCCCGCCTGGCGGTCTTGCTCATCGCCTAGCCCCTCCGCGCCTTCTTGTCGGCGGCGTGGCCGTAGTAGGTCCGGGTCGGCGAGAACTCGCCGAGCTTGTGGCCCACCATGTTCTCCGTGACGAGCACGGGAATGTGCCGGCGGCCGTTGTAGACGCCGAAGGTGAGACCGACGAACTGCGGCACGATGGTCGAGCGCCGCGACCACGTCCTGATGATCTCCTTGCGCCCGGATTCGCGCACGGCTTCCGCCTTCTTGAGGAGATAGCCGTCCACGAACGGACCCTTCCAGACTGATCGGGACACCCCTGGACCTCCTAGCGTTTCTTGCGGTGGCGGCGGGCGATGATCAGCCTGTCGCTCGCCTTCTTCGAACGTGTGCGCGCCCCCTTGGTCGGCTTGCCCCACGGGGTGACCGGATGGCGCCCGCCGCTCGTGCGGCCTTCGCCGCCGCCGTGCGGATGATCGACCGGATTCATGACCACGCCGCGCACCGAGGGGCGCTTGCCGAGCCAGCGCGAGCGGCCGGCCTTGCCGAGCTTGCGGTTCTGGTGCTCCGGGTTGGAGACCGCGCCGACGGTCGCCATGCACTCGCCGCGCACCACGCGCATCTCGCCGGACTTCAGGCGCAGCTGGGCGTAGCCCTGGTCCTTGCCGGCGAGCTGGGCGTAGGCGCCGGCGGCGCGGGCGATCCTGCCGCCGGCGCCCGGCTTCATCTCGATGTTGTGGACGATCGTGCCCACCGGGATGTTCTGCAGCGGCATCGCGTTGCCCGGCTGGATGTCGACGCGCTGGCCGGACATCACCCGGGCGCCCGCTGCGAGGCGCTGGGGCGCCAGGATGTAGGCGAGCTCGCCGTCGTCGTAGCGCACGAGGGCGATGGTGGCGCTGCGGTTGGGATCGTATTCCAGGCGTTCCACCGTCGCGCCGACGTCGAACTTGCGGCGCCTGAAGTCCACCTGGCGGTAGAGCCGCTTGTGCCCGCCGCCGCGGCGCCGGGTCATGATGCGGCCGTGGACGTTGCGGCCGCCCTTGCCCTTGAGGCCCTCGGTGAGCGCCTTGACGGGCTTGCCCTTGTGGAGATGCCGGCGGTCGACCTGAACGAGGCCGCGCCTGCCCGGCGTCACGGGTTTCTGGGGTCTCAGCGCCATCGTCTAGATTCCCCCCGTCACGTCGATCGTCTCGCCCTCGGCGAGCGTCACCACGGCCTTCTTGGTGGCGTTGCGCCTGCCGAGGCGGCCGCGGAAGCGCTTGACCTTGCCCTGCCGGTTCAGGGTGTTCACCGCCTCGACCCTGACGCCGAAGATCGCCTCGACGGCCGCGCGGATCTGCGGCTTGGTGGCGCTGCGGTCGACGTCGAAGGTGACCTGGTTCCAGGCGGCCCCGTTCATCGCCTTCTCGGTGATGACCGGCCGCCGGATGATGTCGAAGCTCTTCTCCGGGTTCATTGCAGCCGCTCCTTGAGCGCCTCGACGGCCTCGCTGGTCAGCACCAGGGTGTCGTGACGCAGGATGTCGTGGACGTTGATGCCGATGGCCGGCAGGACGTCGATGCCCGGCAGGTTCGAGGCGGCGCGGCGGAAACCGGGGTCGACCTCGCCGCCGTCGACCACGAGCGCGTTGGCGATGCCCATCGCCTGGAGGCGGCCCGCGAGGCCGGCGGTCCTCGCGTCCTCGAGCCGGGTGCCGGTGACGACGACGAGCCTGCCCTGTGCGGCCTTGGCGGAAAGCGCCGTCTTGAGGCCCAGCGCGCGGACTCGCTTGGGCAGCGAGAAGGCGTGGCTGCGGGGCTTGGGACCGTGGGCCACCGCGCCGCCGCGCCAGATGTTGGTCTTGCGGCTGCCGTGGCGCGCCCGTCCCCCGCCCTTCTGGCGCCCGACCCTGGCCGTGGTGCCGGCGATCTCGCCGGTCGACTTCGTGGCGTGGGTGCCCTGGCGGCGCCCGGCAAGCTGCCATCGCACGACCCTGGCGAGGATGTCGGGCCTCGGCGGCAGGCCGAACACCTGCTCGGGAAGCTCGATGCTCCCGGAGGTCTCGTTGTCGAATGTGAGAACGTCGACCTTCATGTCTCGTCGTCTCCGGCGGACGGCGCATCGGCGGCGGCGACGGCGCCGGGGAACGGCACGGCGTCGCCGGGAGGCGCCTTGACGGCGTCGCGCACCAGGACCCAGCCGTCCGGCGCGCCGGGGACCGCGCCCCGGAGCATCAGCAGGCCGTGCTCGGCGTCGGTGGCGACGACCTGGAGGTTCTGCACCGTGACGCGGTGGTCGCCCATGTGGCCGGCCATCTTCTTGCCCTTCCACACGCGCCCGGGATCCTGGCTGTTGCCCGTGGAGCCGTGGGCGCGGTGCGATACGGACACGCCGTGGCTGGCGCGCATGCCCCCGAAGTTGTGCCGCTTCATGGCGCCGGCGAAACCGCGGCCCCTGGAGGTCCCCGTGACGTCGACCTTCTGGCCCGCCACGAAGTGCTCGACCGACAGCGTCGCGCCCACCGGAAGCACCGCCTCCTCGCTGACGCGGAACTCGGCGAGCTTGCGCAGCGGCTCCATGGACGCGGCGGCGAAATGCCCCCTCGAGGCGCGCGTCAGGCGCCCGGCCTTCGCCTCGCCGGTGCCGACCTGGAGCGCCGTGTAGCCGTCGCGCTCGAGGGTCCGCCTGGAGACGATGCGGTTCGCCCGGACCTCGAGCACGGTCACGGGAACGTGGCCGCCGTCCTCGGTGAAGATCCGGCTCATTCCCAGCTTTCTGGCGATCATGCCGCAGCGCATGGCCCCGTCCTCACAGCTTGATCTCGACGTCCACGCCGGCGGCGAGGTCGAGCTTCATCAGGGCGTCGACCGTCTGCGGCGTGGGTTCCAGGATGTCGATCAGGCGCTTGTGCGTGCGGATCTCGAACTGCTCGCGGGACTCCTTGTCGATGTGGGGGCCCCTCAGAAGCGTGAACTTCTCGATGCGCGTGGGCAGGGGGATCGGTCCCTTGACCCTGGCGCCGGTGCGCCGCGCCGTGCCGACGATCTCGCTGGTCGACTGGTCGAGCAGGCGGTGGTCGAAGGCCCTGAGCCTGATCCTGATGTTCTGTCCTGCCATGGCTCCCGCTTCCCCGCGCCTGCGGCGCCCTATTCGACGATCTGCGCGACGACGCCGGCGCCGACGGTGCGTCCGCCCTCGCGGATGGCGAAGCGCAGGCCCTCGTCCATGGCGATCGGCGAGATCAGTTCCACGTCCATCGTCACGTTGTCCCCCGGCATCACCATCTCGACGCCCTCCGGCAACTGCACGTGGCCCGTCACGTCCGTCGTCCGGAAGTAGAACTGAGGACGGTAGTTCGTGAAGAACGGCGTGTGACGCCCGCCCTCCTCCTTCGTCAGCACGTAGGTCTCCGCCTTGAAGCGCGTGTGCGGCGTGATCGTCCCCGGACGCGCAAGAACCTGCCCGCGCTCAACATCGTCGCGCTTCGTGCCCCGGAGAAGAACGCCGATGTTGTCACCAGCCTCCCCCGAATCCAGAAGCTTGCGGAACATCTCCACACCCGTGCACACCGTCTTCGACGTCTCCCGAATGCCCACGATCTCAACCTCGTCGCCAACCTTCACAATGCCACGCTCCACCCGGCCCGTCACAACCGTCCCGCGCCCCGAAATCGAAAACACGTCCTCGATCGGCATCAGAAACGGACGGTCGATCGCCCGCTCCGGTGTCGGAATGTACGAATCAACCGCCGCCATCAGATCCAGAACCGACTGCTCCCCCGTCTCCACCCCGTCGCCCTCAAGCGCCGCAAGCGCCGAACCGCGAACCACGGGAATGTCGTCCCCGGGAAACTCGTAGTCCGAAAGAAGCTCGCGAACCTCAAGCTCCACAAGCTCCAGCAACTCCTCGTCGTCCACCTGGTCCACCTTGTTGAGATACACCACGATCCCCGGTACTCCCACCTGACGCGCCAGCAGAATGTGCTCGCGCGTCTGCGGCATCGGCCCGTCCGCAGCGCTCACAACCAGAATCGCCCCGTCCATCTGCGCCGCGCCCGTGATCATGTTCTTCACGTAGTCCGCATGACCAGGACAGTCCACATGCGCATAGTGGCGAGACCCGGTCTCGTACTCCACGTGCGCCGTGTTGATCGTGATCCCCCGCTCGCGCTCCTCAGGAGCCTTGTCGATCGACGCATAGTCCGTGAACGTCGCACCACCCGTGCGCGCCAGAATCTTCGTGATCGCCGCCGTCAGCGTCGTCTTGCCGTGATCCACATGCCCAATCGTCCCGATGTTCGCATGCGGCTTCGTACGCTCAAACTTCTCCTTGGCCATGACCGGTCATCCATCCATCCTGGAATTGCTCAAGTATCAGGCACTGTGGGCCCGAAGGTCCTCCGAAACCAGTTGCGGCACGGGTTCGTAGGCATCGAAATGCATGGTGAACGTCGCGCGCCCCTGGCTCATGGAACGCAGGTCGTTGACATAGCCGAACATCGTGCCCAGCGGTACCCTGGCGCGCACCACCTGGGCGTTGCCCCTGGGTTCGACGCCCTGGATCTGCCCGCGGCGGCTGTTGAGGTCGCCCATCACGTCGCCGGTGTACTCATCGGGCGTGACGACCTCGACCCGCATCACCGGCTCGAGGAGCCGGGGCCCTGCCGCCAGCGCGCCCTCGCGGAACGCCGCGCGCGCCGCCACCTCGAAGGCCATGGCGCTCGAATCGACCGCGTGGAAGGCGCCGTCGTGGAGCGTCGCCGTGAAGTCGGTCATCGGGAAGCCCGCGAGCACGCCCGATGCGGCCGCCTTCTCGATGCCGGCCCTGACCGCGGGAATGTACTCCTTCGGCACGTCGCCGCCGGTGATCGTGCTGGCGAAGCCGATGCCCGAGCCCGCCTCGGCGGGCTCGAAGCGGATGCGGACCCTGGCGAACTGCCCGGCGCCGCCGGTCTGCTTCCTGTGCACGTGGTCGATGTCGGAGGGCCGCGTCAGGGTCTCGCGGTAGGCCACCTGGGGAGCGCCGATGTTGGCCTCGACGTTGAACTCGCGCTTCATCCTGTCGACGATGATCTCGAGGTGAAGCTCGCCCATGCCCTTGATGAGCGTCTGCGCCGATTCCTCGTCGGTCGCCACCCTGAAGGAGGGATCCTCGTCGGCCAGCCTGGCGAGCGCCATGGACATCCTGTCGTGGTCCGCGCGCGTCCTCGGCTCGACCGCGACCTCGATGACGGGGTCCGGGAACTCCATGGACTCGAGGACGATCGGGTGCCGCGGGCTGCAGATCGTGTCGCCGGTGGCGGCGCCCTTGAGGCCGCACAGCGCGACGATGTCGCCGGCGGCGGCCTCCTGGATGTCCTCACGGCTGTTGGCGTGCATGAGCAGCATGCGCCCGACCCGCTGCCTCGAACCCCTGGCGGCGTTGAACAGCTGGTCGCCCGACTTCAGCACGCCCGAATAGATGCGGGCGAAGGTCAGCGTGCCGACGTAGCGGTCGGCCATGACCTTGAAGGCCAGCGCCGCGAACGGGGCGTCGTCGCGGCTTTCCCGCGACTCCTCCTCGCCGCTCTTCGCGTCGACCCCGCGGATGGCCGGCACGTCGACCGGCGAGGGAAGATACGCCGTGACGGCGTCGAGCAGGGGCTGGACGCCCTTGTTCTTGAAGGCGCTGCCCAGCAGCACGGGCACGCAGGTCCGCGCGAGCGTGGCCCTGCGGATGCAAGCGGTGAGCGTCGCCTCGTCCGGGTCCGTTCCCTCGAGATAGGCCTCCATGGCATCGTTGTCGTGCTCGATCACCGCCTCGACGAGCCGCGTGCGCCGCGCGGCGGCCTCCTCCTCGAGGTCCGCCGGCACGGCGGTCTCCTCGAAGCGGGCGCCGAGGACGTCGTCGCGCCAGATCACGGCCTTCATGGCCACGAGGTCGACGACGCCGCGGAACCCCGCCTCCTCGCCGACCGGCAGCTGCAGCACGGCAGGCGTCACGCCGAAGCGGTCGACGATCATGTCGACGCAGCGGAAGAAATCGGCGCCCAGGCGGTCCATCTTGTTGACGAAGCAGATTCGCGGGACGCCGTACTTGTCGGCCTGGCGCCAGACGGTCTCGGACTGCGGCTCGACGCCGGAGACCGCGTCGAAGACGGCCACCGCACCGTCGAGCACGCGCAGGCTGCGCTCAACCTCGATGGTGAAGTCGACGTGGCCGGGGGTGTCGATGATGTTGATCCGGTGGCCCCGCCAGTTCGCCGTGGTCGCCGCCGAGGTGATGGTGATGCCGCGCTCCTGCTCCTGGGCCATCCAGTCCATGGTGGCGGTGCCCTCGTGGACCTCGCCGATCTTGTGGGAGCGGCCGGTGTAGTAGAGGATGCGCTCGGTCGTCGTCGTCTTGCCGGCATCGATGTGGGCCATGATGCCGATGTTGCGATAACGCTCTATTGCGTGTTGTCGTGTCATCGTCGCTCGTCCTTGGGGCCGCATCCGGGACCCCGGGTTACCAGCTTGCAATGGCCTACCAGCGGTAGTGCGAGAACGCCTTGTTCGCGTCCGCCATGCGGTGGGTGTCTTCTCGTTTCTTGACGGCGGAGCCGCGCTGCCGGGCCGCGTCCATGAACTCGCCGGAGAGGCGGTGCACCATGGTCGTTTCCGAGCGCGCGCGCGCCGCGTTGATCAGCCAGCGTATCGCCAGGGCCTGCTGCCTCTCGAGGTTGACCTCGACGGGCACCTGGTAGGTGGCTCCCCCGATGCGCCGCGAACGGACCTCGACCGCCGGCTTGACGTTGTTGAGCGCCTGGTGGAAGAGCCCGACCGGATCCTGGCCGGTGGTGTCGCGGATCCTGTCGAGGGCGCCGTAGACGATCCCCTCGGCCACCGCCTTCTTGCCGTCGCGCATGACGCTGTTGATGAACTTGGTGAGGACGATGTCGCCGTGGAGGGCGTCGGGGAGGACATCGCGCTTATCGGCGGCGCGGCGGCGGGACATGGAGAGGATTCCCTACTTGGGCCGCTTGGCGCCGTACTTCGAACGGCCCTGGCGCCGCGTGGCGATGCCCTGGGTGTCGAGGGTGCCGCGGATGATGTGGTAGCGCACGCCGGGCAGGTCCTTGACGCGGCCGCCGCGGATCATGACCACCGAGTGTTCCTGGAGATTGTGCCCCTCACCCGGGATGTAGCTGGTGACCTCGAAGCCGTTGGTGAGGCGCACGCGGGCCACCTTGCGCAGCGCCGAATTGGGTTTCTTCGGTGTCGTCGTGTAGACCCTGGTGCACACGCCCCGCTTCTGCGGACAGGCCGCCAGCGCCGGCACCTTGTTGCGGGCCCGGCGCGGCTTGCGCGGCTTGCGTATCAACTGGTTGACGGTCGGCATGACCCTAGGGAACCCCTGTGTCGACACAATGCGCCCGCCACTCTCCCGGCCGGCATGCGCCCGGGACCGCAGGAGTGCATTCACGCTGAGCCCCTCCTCCCGCCCGGCGGAGCGGGATGGCGAAGGGAGCGGGACTATAGGCGGGCCCGCCGCCGCGGTCAAGAGCCAAATCTACTCCGCTATGACCGGCGCCAGGGTCTCCTCGAGAGCGACGTGCCCGAGGTCCGGCGTCTCCGGCTCCTCCAGGGGGAGCACGGGGCTGTTCATCTCGTCGAGCTTCTTCAGGCGCTGGACCACCCGGCCCGTGCCGGCCGGAATCAGGCGTCCGACGATCACGTTCTCCTTGAGGCCGGCGAGGTCGTCCCGCTTGCCGGAAGCCGCCGCCTCGGTGAGCACCCGCGTGGTCTCCTGGAACGACGCCGCCGAGACGAACGAGCGGGTCTGCAGGCTCGCCCGGGTGATGCCCTGGAGGACCGCCGCCGCCGTGGCGGGCGTTCCGCCGTCCTTCTCGACCTCCTCGTTGGCCAGCCGGAACTCGTGCTTGTCGACCTGCTCCTCCACGAGGAACATCGTGTCGCCGGGAGTCTCGATCTCCACCTTCTGGAGCATCTGGCGGCAGATGACCTCGATGTGCTTGTCGTTGATACGCACCCCCTGGAGCCGGTAGACGCCCTGGATCTCGTCGATCAGGTACTTGGCGAGGGCCTCGGTGCCGAGCACCCTGAGGATGTCGTGGGGAACGGGGTTGCCGTCGATCAGCATGTCTCCGCGGCGCACCTCGTCGCCGTCGTTGACGACGATGTGCTTGCCCTTGGGCAGCAGGTACTCCCGGTCGTCCCCGCCGTCGGCGGAACGGACGTGGACGCGCCGCTTGTTCTTGTAGTCCCTGCCGAACTCGACGATCCCGTCGTTCTCCGCGATGATCCTGTGGTCCTTGGGCTTGCGCGCCTCGAAGAGGTCGGCGACGCGCGGCAGGCCGCCGGTGATGTCGGTGTTGGTGACCGAATCACGGGGAATCCGCGCGAGCACGTCTCCGGGCTTGACCTCCTGGCCGTTGTCGACGGAGAGGATCGCTCCCACCGAGACCTCGAAGTCCCTGGACTCGCCGGCGGCGTCCCCGGCGGTCGAGCGGATGACGATGCGCGGGCGAAGGTCGCCGGCGCGCGAGTGCTGGCGCCAGTCGACGACCACCCGCGTCGATACGCCGGTGGCCTCGTCGAGGGTCTCGCGCAGCGCCTGGCCCTCCACGAGGTCCGTGAACTCCACGAGTCCGCTGCGGTCGGCGATGACCGGCAGGGTATAGGGGTCCCAGCGCGCCAGGGTCTCGGCCCTGTCCACCTCCTGGCCCTCCACGGCCGACAGGCGGGCGCCGTAGGGCAGACGCTTGGCGAAGCGCTCGCGGCCGGCATCGTCCTTGACCACGATCTCGCTGTTGCGCGCCAGGACGATGGTGTTGCCGTGGCTGTCCTCGACGGTCTGGGGATTGCGGAAGCCGACCGTGCCGGCCACCGGCGTCTCGATGGCCGACGATTCGGCGCCGCGCTGGGCCGAGCCGCCGATGTGGAAGGTGCGCATGGTGAGCTGGGTTCCCGGCTCGCCGATCGACTGCGCGGCGATCACGCCGACGGCCTCGCCGATGTTCACCGGGGTGCCCCGTGCGAGGTCGCGGCCGTAGCAGCGCGCGCACACGCCCACCCTGCTATCGCAGGAGAGCACCGAGCGGATGCGGATCTGCTCGATCTCGGACTCCCTGATCGGCTCCATGTGGTGCTCCTCGATCATCGTGTCCGCCCCGACCACGACCTCTCCGGTCAGCGGACTGACGACGTCGTCCAGCGTGTAGCGGCCGAGAACCCGCTCGCCCAGCGAGACGATCTCGTGGGATCCCTGGATCACCGCCTTGACGTCGATGCCCTCGGTCGTGCCGCAGTCCTCGGCGACGATGACGCAGTCCTGGGCGACATCGACGAGGCGCCGCGTGAGGTAGCCCGAGTTGGCCGTCTTGAGCGCCGTGTCCGCCAGTCCCTTGCGGGCGCCGTGCGTCGAATTGAAGTACTCGCCGACCGACAGGCCCTCCTTGAAGTTGGCGATGATCGGCGTCTCGATGATCTCGCCGGACGGCTTCGCCATGAGGCCGCGCATGCCGGCGAGCTGCCGGATCTGGGCCGGCGCGCCGCGGGCGCCGGAGTGGGACATCATGTAGATGGCGTTCATCTGCCGGGCGTCGCCCTCGCCGCTGGGGCTGGCGAGCCCCTTCATGAGGGCGTCGGCCACCCGCTCGGTGCAGCCCGACCACTCGTCGATCACCTTGTTGTACCTCTCGCCCTGGGTGATGACGCCGTCCATGTACTGCTGCTCGAACTCGCGGACCCTCTCCCGGGTCTCGCCGACGAAGGTGTCCTTGGCCTCGGGGATGACCATGTCGTCCTTGCCGAAGGAGATGCCCGCGTCACAGGCGTGGCGGAAGCCGAGATTCATGATCCTGTCGCAGAACAGCACGGTCTCCTTCTGCCCGCAGTGGCGGTAGACCCTGTCGATGACGTCCGAGATCTCGCGCTTGGTGAGCACGCGGTTGACGAGGTCGAAGGGGAGCTCGGGATGGGCCGGCAGCAGCTGGCCCAGCATCATGCGTCCGGGCGTGGTCTCGACGATGCGGGCGACCCTGTCGCCCTGCCTGTCGACCCCGTGATGGCGCGCGCGGATGCGCGCATGCATCCTGACGGCGCCGACGTGGAGGGCGTGCTCGATCTCGCCGATGCCGCGGAACAGCATGCCCTCGCCGGTCTGCCCGTCGAGATCGAGGGAGATGTCGTAGAGGCCCAGGATGATGTCCTGCGAGGGGACGATGATCGGCTTGCCGTTGGCCGGCGAGAGGATGTTGTTGGTCGACATCATCAGCACGCGGGCCTCGAGCTGCGCCTCGATGGACAGCGGCACGTGCACCGCCATCTGGTCGCCGTCGAAATCGGCGTTGAAGGCGGCGCAGACCAGCGGGTGCAGCTGGATGGCCTTGCCCTCGATCAGCACCGGCTCGAAGGCCTGGATGCCGAGGCGGTGCAGCGTCGGCGCCCGGTTGAGAAGCACGGGGTGCTCGCGGATGACCTCCTCGAGGATGTCCCACACCTCCGGGCGCTCCCTTTCGACGAGCCGCTTGGCCGCCTTGATGGTCGGCGCCTTGCCGTACATCTCGAGCTTCGAATAGATGAACGGCTTGAAGAGCTCGAGGGCCATCTTCTTGGGCAGGCCGCACTGGTGGAGCTTGAGCTCCGGTCCGACCACGATCACCGAGCGCCCCGAGTAGTCGACCCGCTTGCCGAGCAGGTTCTGGCGGAAGCGGCCCTGCTTGCCCTTGAGCATGTCCGACAGCGAGCGCAGCGGCCGCTTGTTGGCGCCGGTGATGGTCCTGCCCCGCCGGCCGTTGTCGAAGAGGGCGTCCACGGCCTCCTGGAGCATGCGCTTCTCGTTGCGCACGATGATGTCGGGCGCGTGGAGCTCCTTGAGCCGCTTGAGCCTGTTGTTGCGGTTGATGACGCGGCGGTAGAGATCGTTGAGATCCGAGGTCGCGAAGCGGCCGCCGTTCAGCGGCACCAGCGGCCGCAGCTCCGGCGGGATGACCGGGATCACCTCCATGATCATCCACTCGGGCCTGTTGCCCGATTCGCGGAAGGTCTCGACGAGCTTGAGACGCTTGACGATCTTCTTGCGCTTGGCCTCGGAGGTGGTCTCCGAGAGCTCGAGGCGCAGCTCGGTGCTCTCCTTCTCGAGATCGATCCCGGCGAGCATCTTGCGCACCGCCTCGGCGCCGATGCCGGCGGTGAAGTTCTCCTCGCCGTACTCCTGGCAGGCCTCGTCGAACTCGGCGTCGGTGAGCGTCTGGCCGTCCATGAGCGGCGTGAGGCCCGAATCGATGACGATGTGCTGCTCGAAGTAGAGGACCTGCTCGAGCTCCCTGAGGGTCTTGTCGAGCAGCAGGCCGATGCGGGTCGGCAGCGACTTCAGGAACCAGATGTGGGCGACGGGCGCCGCAAGCTCGATGTGTCCCATGCGCTCGCGCCGGACGTTGGCCTTGATGACCTCGACCCCGCAGCGCTCGCAGACGATTCCCTTGAACTTCATGCGCTTGTACTTGCCGCACAGGCACTCGTAGTCCTTGATGGGCCCGAAGATCCTGGCGCACATCAGGCCGTCGCGTTCCGGCTTGAACGTCCGGTAGTTGATGGTTTCCGGCTTCTTGACCTCGCCGTAGGACCAGGACCGGATGGTCTCGGGGCTGGCAATGGAGATCTTGATCTGGTCGAAGCTCTCGACGCCGTTCGTCTGGCCGAAAAAGCGCATCAGTTCGGTCATGCCGTCTCTCCTGTTCCTTGAGCGTGGTGCGGCGCGCCTGAGCGCCGCATCAGCCCGCCTGCTCGAGTTCGACGTTGAGGCCAAGCGCCTGCATCTCCTTGACGAGAACGTTGAAGCTCTCGGGAATGCCGGCCTCGAAGTACTGGTCGCCCTTGACGATCGATTCGTACACCCGTGTCCTGCCCGCCACGTCGTCGGACTTGACGGTCAGGATCTCCTGGAGCGTGTAGGCGGCGCCGTAGGCCTGGAGGGCCCACACCTCCATCTCGCCGAATCTCTGGCCGCCGAACTGGGCCTTGCCCCCGAGCGGCTGCTGGGTGACGAGGCTGTAGGCGCCGACCGAGCGCGCGTGGATCTTGTCGTCGACGAGATGGTGAAGCTTGAGAACGTAGTGGTAGCCCACGGTCACCGGGCGGTCGAAGGGCTCGCCCGTGCGCCCGTCGATGAGCGTTTCCTGTCCCGTGGAGGAGAACCCGGCAAGCTCGAGCATGTCCGTGATCTGCTTCTCGCCGGCGCCGTCGAACACCGGGGTGGAGACCGGAACGCCCGGGCGCAGCTCGTCGGCGACCTCGAGGAGGCCGGTCGCCTCCATCGAGGAGAAGCGGCCCGCCGCGGGATCTTCGCCGTAGACCCTTGCCAGGAACGTCCTGAGATCGTCGTGGGTGGCGACCTCCTCGACGTCGAGGGGTGCGGTCGTCATGCCGTCGACCATGCGGCCGATCTTACGGCCGATGCCGACGCACGCCCAGCCCAGGTGGGTCTCGAGGATCTGGCCGACGTTCATGCGGCTCGGGACGCCCAGCGGATTGAGCACGATGTCGACCGGCGTGCCGTCCTCGAGGTACGGCATGTCCTCGATCGGCACGATGCGCGAGATGACGCCCTTGTTGCCGTGACGGCCGGCCATCTTGTCGCCGGCCTGGAGCTTGCGCTTCACGGCGACGAAAACCTTGACCATCTTGAGGACGCCCGGCTGCAGCTCGTCGCTGGCGTTGAGCTTCTCGATGCTCGCCTTGTAGCGCCGCTCGAGGTCCTCGACGGCGTTGTCGTGGCGCCCCTTGAGCTCCTCGATGGCCGCCATGGCCGCGCTGTCGGAGACGACGATCTGCCACCACTGGCCGGGGCTGAGAGGCTCGAGGAGCTCCTCGGTCACCACGGCGCCCCTGGCGATGCCCTTCGGCCCCTTCGTGACGGCCCTGCCCTCGAGCAGGGAGAAGTGGCGCACCCGGATCGTCCGGTCGATGATCCGGCGTTCGTCGTCGCGGTCCCTGATCAGGCGGTCGCGCGCGCCGGTGTCGATGGTCTCGGCGCGCTCGTCGGTGCCGTAGTTGGCGCGCGTGAAGACCCGCACCTCGACCACGGTTCCCTGGCCGCCGGGCGGCACGCGCAGGGACGTGTCGCGCACGTCCGAGGCCTTCTCTCCGAAGATCGCGCGCAGCAGCTTCTCCTCGGGGGTCGTCGGGCTCTCACCCTTCGGGGTGATCTTGCCGACGAGAATGTCGTCGGCCTCGACCTCGGCGCCGACATAGCAGATGCCGGCCTCGTCGAGATTGCGCAGGGCGTCGTCGCCGGCATTGGGAATGTCGCGGGTGATCTCCTCGGGGCCGAGCTTGGTGTCCCGGGCCACGACCTCGAACTCCTCGATGTGGATCGAGGTGAAGACGTCGTCCCTGACGATGCGCTCCGATATGAGGATCGAATCCTCGAAGTTGTAGCCGTTCCACGGCATGAACGCGCACAGCACGTTGCGGCCGAGCGCGAGCTCGCCCCTGTCGGTCGACGGGCCGTCGCCGAGGATGTCCCCCTTCTCGACCCGCTGGCCCATCTTGACCAGGGGGCGCTGGGTGATGCAGGTGCTCTGGTTGGAGCGCTGGAACTTCACCAGCCGGTAGATGTCGACGCCGAGCGAGTTGGCCGACTCGTCCTCGTTGACCCTGACCACGATGCGCTGCGAATCCACCTGGTCCACCACGCCGCCGCGGTGGGCGACGATGGTGGAGACCGAATCACGGGCCACCACGTCCTCCATGCCCGTGCCGACGAACGGCGCCTCGGCGCGCAGCAGGGGCACCGCCTGGCGCTGCATGTTGGATCCCATCAGGGCGCGGTTGGCATCGTCGTTCTCGAGAAACGGGATGAGTGCCGCGGCCACGGACACCAGCTGCTTGGGCGAGACGTCCATCATGTCGATGGATTCGGCCGTCGCCATGACGAACTCCCCGTTCCTGCGGCACGACACGAGGTCGTCCACGAAGCGTCCGTCCCCGGTCAGGCTGGCGTTGGCCTGGGCGATGGTGTGCTGCCTCTCCTGCATCGCCGTGAGGTACTCGATCTCGCCGGTGACCCGGCGCACGCCGTCGCGCAGCTCCACCTTCCGGTAGGGACTCTCGATGAAGCCGTGCTGGTTGATCCGCGCGAAGGTGGCCAGCGAGTTGATCAGGCCGATGTTCGGTCCTTCCGGCGTCTCGACGGGACAGATGCGGCCGTAGTGGGTCGGGTGCACGTCGCGCACCTCGAAGCCCGCGCGTTCGCGGGTCAGGCCGCCCGGCCCCAGCGCCGACAGGCGCCGCTTGTGGGTGAGCTCGGAAAGCGGGTTCGTCTGCTCCATGAACTGGGAGAGCTGGGAGGCTCCGAAGAACTCCCGCACGGCCACCGCGGTCGCCTTGGCATTGATGAGGTCGTGGGGCACTTCCTTGTCGAGTTCGGCCTGGCTCATCCGCTCGCGGATGGCCCGCTCCATGCGCAGCAGGCTCGCCCGGTACTGGTTCTCGAGCAGCTCGCCCACCGAGCGGACCCTGCGGTTGCCGAGGTGGTCGATGTCGTCGATGTCGCCCCTGCCGTCCCTGAGCTCCACCAGGGTCTTCAGGCACGCCATGATGTCGACGCGGCTGAGGATGCGGTCCTTCTCCTTGTGCTGGGGCCCGAGCCGCTCGTTCATCTTGACCCGCCCGACCGTCGAGAGGTCGTAGCGCTCGCGATCGAAGAACAGGCCGTTGAACAGCGCCTCGGCGGTTTCCGGCGTCGGCGGGTCGCCCGGCCGCATGACCTTGTAGATCTCGATCTGGGAGTCTTCCCGGCCGGCGCACTTGTCGACCTTGAGCGTCTTGCAGATATGGGGGCCGACCTTGACGTGGTCGATGTCGAGCGTGCGCACTTCGCCGGTGTCGTGGACGGCCAGGACATCGAGCATGTCGCGGTCGATCTCGCTGCCGGCCTCGGCAAGCACCAGGCCGTTGGAAGGATCGATGATGTCCTCGGCGAGGTAGCGTCCGTAGAGCGAATCGTCGCTCACGAACCGCTCCTCGAGGCCGGCCTTCGCGAACTTCTTCAGCAGAAGCCTCGTGAGCTTCGTGCCGGTCTTCGCCATGACCTCGCCGCTGGCGGCATCCACGAGGTCGCGGGCGAGCCTGGTGCCGAGGAGCGCCGTCGTTGCGGAGGTGTCGAACGGCACCTTCCAGCCGGCGCGCACCGTCCGCCGGACGGTGACGGTGCGGGCGTCGTCGAACAGGAGGATGCGCTCGACGCCGGCGCGGGCGAGCCTGGTGAGGACCTTCCGGTCGAGGCGCTCGCCCGAAGAGGCGGCGGCGCTGTCTCCCGAACCGGGCACGTCCTCGCACAGGGTGAAACCCACCAGGGCGTCGCGGCCGGTCTCCTGGCCGAGGCGCGCCGCGGCCGGATCCCCGGCGAGCGCGGCGACCTCGTCATCGGTGATCCTCGTTCCCGCCTCCAGGACCACACGGCCGTCGTCGACGTCGACGACATCGGACTCGAGCACGCGGCCGGCGGCGCGGCGGGCGTCGAAGGCAAGGAACCAGTGCTTGCGGGCGCGAAGGGCGGCGACCGGCTCCGCGTCGTCGAAGACTGTGATCCCCGCCACCTCCGCGCTTCCCAGCGCGCCGAGGTCTCCGGCCCGCAGCACCGTTCCGGCCGGCAGGACGACGACGCCGGTCTCGTCGCAGACATCCCGCGCCAGGCAGCAGCCGGCGAGCGCGCCGTCGCCGACCCGGCGGATGAGTTCGAGCCCGGCGGCCGACTTCTTCAGCTTCGTCCCCGCCCGGGCGACGATGCTGCCGTCGGCGGCGTCGATGACGTCGTCGGCGACGGCCCGGCCGGCATGGCCGGCGCCGTCGAAGGGCATCTCCCATTCCTGGCGGATGCGGGAATAGGTCACCGTGTCGTAGAACTCCCCGAGGATGTCCTCGGCCGAGTAGCCCAGGGCGAAGAGCATCGTCGTTGCGGGCAGCTTGCGGCGGCGGTCGATGCGCACATGGACGATGTCCTTGGCGTCGAACTCGAACTCCAGCCACGAGCCCCGGTAGGGAATGACCCGGGCGACGAACAGGAACTTGCCCGACGAGTGGGTCTTGCCCTTGTCGTGGTCGAAGAAGACACCCGGCGAGCGGTGCATCTGCGAGACCACGACGCGCTCGGTGCCGTTGACGATGAAGGTGCCCTTGTCGGTCATGAGCGGAATGTCGCCCATGTAGACGTCCTGCTCCTTGACGTTGCGGACCTCCCTCCTGCCGATCTCCCGGTCGACGTCGTAGAGCACGAGGCGCAGGGTCACCCTGAGCGGCGCCGCGTAGGTCAGGTCCCGCTGCAGGCACTCGATCACGGTGTTCTTCGGCCCCTCGATCTGGTAGCGCACGAACTCGAGTTCGGCGCGCTGGAGGACGTCCCTGATGGGGAAGACCGACCGGAAGACGCCCTCGAGCCCCTCGTCGCTGCGCTCGTCCTCGGGCACGTCGCGCTGCAGGAACTGGTCGTAGGACGTGCGTTGCACGTCGATCAGGTTCGGCATGTCGATCACCGGCGGAATGCGCCCGAAATTGCGCCGCATGGCGAACTGCCTGTTCACGTGCTTGTCCATGATCTGTAGTCCCCGGCAATCAGAAGCTTGAAAATCGGGACACGCCGGCCCGCCGCCGGCGGTCCGTACCCCGGCGGCGGTATGCCGTGCGTGACCCGGTCGACCGGCCCGCGCCTTCCGGAGACGGCGCGGGCGCACCGGCGCACGCTACTTGATCTCGACGGTCGCTCCGGCGTCCTCGAGCTTCTTCTTCAGCTCCTCGGACTCGTCCTTGGACACGCCTTCCTTGACCGCCTTGGGCGCCTCCTCGACCAGCGCCTTGGCTTCCTTGAGGCCAAGGCCCGTGATCGCGCGGACCTCCTTGATGACGGGGATCTTGCTGGAACCGAACCCGGTGAGAACGACATCGAACTCGGTCTGCTCCTCGGCCTCGGCCTCGGCCTCGGCGCCGCCGCCCCCGGCGACGGCCACGGCGACCGGCTGGGCCGCGCTGACGCCCCACTTCTCCTCGAGCATCCTCGACAGCTCGGCCGCCTCGATGACGGTCAGCGCCGAGAGATCCTCCACCAGTTGTTCAAGCTTGCTCATGATGTTGCCTCAAGACTCCAGTTGGGGTGATTTCGGTGATGGCCGAACCGGCTCAGTCGCCGCCGCGCGCCGTGGCCCGGGCATCGAGAACCCGCGCCATCCTGCTGGCCGGGGCCTGCAGGACGCCGGCAATCCTGGTGGCCGGCGTGCCGATCATGCCCAGCAGCCTGGCGCGCAGCTCGTCGAGCGACGGAAGCTGCGCCACAGTGCGGATCCCCTGCGCATCCAGCGGCCTGCCGTCGATGGCGCCGCCGACGATGACAAGCTTGTCATTCTTCCTGGCGTAGTCGACGGCAGCCTTGGCTGCGGGGACGGGATCGCTCGACGTGGCGACGGCGGACGGCCCGTGGAACATGTCGGAAAGGAAGCCCATCCCGGCACCGGCAAGCGCGCGCAGGACCAGGCGGTTCTTGACCACCCTGAAACTGGCGCCCGCCTCGCGGACGGACCGCCTGAGATCGGTGGCCTCGGCAACGGTCAGACCGTTGTGCCGCGTGACGATGACGATGTCCGCATTGCCGAGCGCGCTCTCGAGTTCGCCGACAATCTCTTCCTTCCTTGAACGCTCCAAGGGACTCCTCCGTCTTGATCGGAACGCCGGGGTCGAGCCCGCCGAACCGGTTCGGTACCTGTCCGCCCCTCGCCTGGAGGGTGCGGACGCTGGCTGTCCTGCCCCGGAATCCCCTCCTTGCGGCTGGTCTCCCGTCTCATGCCGGCGGCCGCTGGCCCTTGGATCCCGCGCCACCGGGATACCGGAAATCTCGGACAGGGTCGCGGCAGGCCCCGTGGCATGCCGCCGGACGGCACTCAGCCGCCCGTTCCTCGGCAGCCGTCAGGCGGCCGAGAGACTCTGCGTGCTCAGGTGCAGGCCGGGTCCCATGGTGGAACTCAGCGTTGCACGTTTCATGTAGGTTCCCTTCACGGCCTGAGGCTTCGCCCTGACCACGGCGTCGACGAGGGCGCGCGCGTTCTCGGCGATGTTCTCGACCGGAAACGAGAGCTTGCCGACGCCGGCGTGGATGATTCCCGCCCGCTCGACGCGGTACTCCACCTGGCCCGCCTTGGCCGCCGCCACGGCGGCGGCGACATCCATGGTGACCGTGCCGAGCTTGGGGTTCGGCATCAGGCCGCGGGGTCCCAGGATCTTGCCGAGGCGTCCGACCACGGGCATCATGTCGGGCGTGGCGATGCAGCGGTCGAAATCGATCCGCCCCTGCCCGATGGACTCCGCGAGGTCCTCCGCGCCCACCGTGTCGGCGCCCGCCTCGCGGGCCTCGTCCGCCTTGGGACCGCGGGCGAACACGGCGACCGCGACGCTGCGGCCGGTGCCGTGCGGCAGGCTGACGACGCCGCGGACCATCTGGTCGGCGTGGCGCGGATCGACACTCAGGTTGAGCGCGATCTCCACGGTCTCGTCGAAGGCGGCGAACGCCGACTCCTTGAGCGTCCGGATCGCGTCCTCGAGATCGTAGTCCCTCTCGCGGTCGACGGCCTCGTAGGCCCGCCGCATTTTCTTGCCGTTTGCTGCCATCGTCCCTACTCCACCACCTCGACCCCCATGGACCGCGCCGTCCCGGCGATGATCCTGGAGGCCGCCTCGATGCTGCCGGCGTTGAGATCGGCCATCTTGGCGCCGGCGATCTCGCGGACCTGGTCCATGCCGATCGAGCCGGCGGTCGCGCGGCCGGGGGTGGCCTCGCCCTTGTCGATGCCCGCAGCCTTCCTGATGTACCACGCCGCCGGCGGCGTCCTGGTCACGAAGGTGAAGGAGCGGTCCGCATAGGCGGTGATCAGCGTCGGCACCGGGGTGCCCTGCTCCAGGTTCTGGGTCGCGGCGTTGAACGCCTTGCAGAACTCCATGATGTTGAGCCCGCGCTGACCGAGCGCCGGACCGATGGGGGGCGAGGGATTCGCCGCGCCCGCCGGAACCGTGAGCTTGATCGTGCCTGCAATCTTCTTGGCCATGTCCCGTCCCCGTTCGCCTTCAGGTCTTTTCCACCTGGGTGTACTCGAGCTCGACCCTGGTGGGCCGACCGAAGATCAGCACCGCGACCTTGAGCCTCGCCCTGTCCTCGTCGACCTCCTGGACCGTGCCGTTGAACGACGTGAACGGACCGTCGGCCACGCGCACGCTCTCGCCGATCTCGAAGGTGATCGACGGCCGCGGCCGCTCGACGCCCTCCTGAACCTGGCTGATGATGCGCTCGGCCTCGGCATCGGGAATGGCGCGTGGCTGGTTGCCCGCCCCGAGGAAGCCCGAGACCTTCGGCGTGTTCCTGACGAGGTGCCACGTCTCGTCGGTCAGCTCCATGCACACCAGCACGTAGCCCGGGAAGAACTTGCGGTCCGTCGACACCTGCCGGCCGCCGCGCATCTCCACGACCTTCTCCGAAGGCACCAGGACCTGGCTGAAGAGACCCGCCATGCCCTGGGATTCGGCCCGCTCCCGGATCGCGTTCTCCACCTTCTTCTCGAAGCCGGAGTAGCAGTGCACGATGTACCAGCGGTGCGTCATCAGCCCCGCCGCCCCAGGCCGAGGATCAGCTGGATCGCCTCGGAGAACACCTGGTCGATCAGGAAGAAGAAGAACGCCACGAGCACGATCATCGCGAACACGGTGAGCGTCGTGATTCCGGCCTCCCTGGGGGTCGGCCAGGTCACCTTCCTGATCGCCTCGAGCCGAACCTGCCTGACAAACTCGGCTGGTGACACTTTCGCCATGTGAAGTCCCGTCCTTGTCCCTCGACCGCGAGGGCCTTCCGAAGATGGCAGGAGTGGCAGGACTCGAACCCGCAACCCCCGGTTTTGGAGACCGGTGCTCTACCAGTTGAGCTACACTCCTAGATCCGTCACTCCACGATCTGCGCGACGACGCCGGCGCCGACGGTGCGTCCGCCCTCGCGGATGGCGAAGCGCAGGCCCTCGTCCATGGCGATCGGCGAGATCAGTTCCACGTCCATCGTCACGTTGTCGCCCGGCATCACCATCTCGACGCCCTCCGGCAACTGCACGTGGCCCGTCACGTCCGTCGTCCGGAAGTAGAACTGAGGACGGTAGTTCGTGAAGAACGGCGTGTGGCGCCCGCCCTCCTCCTTCGTCAGCACGTAGGTCTCCGCCTTGAAGCGCGTGTGCGGCGTGATCGTCCCCGGACGCGCAAGAACCTGCCCGCGCTCAACATCGTCGCGCTTCGTGCCCCGAAGAAGAACGCCGATGTTGTCACCAGCCTCCCCCGAATCCAGAAGCTTGCGGAACATCTCCACACCCGTGCACACCGTCTTCGACGTCTCCCGGATGCCCACGATCTCAACCTCGTCGCCAACCTTCACAATGCCACGCTCCACCCGGCCCGTCACAACCGTCCCGCGCCCCGAAATCGAAAACACGTCCTCGATCGGCATCAGAAACGGACGGTCGATCGCCCGCTCCGGTGTCGGAATGTACGAATCAACCGCCGCCATCAGATCCAGAACCGACTGCTCCCCCGTCTCCACCCCGTCGCCCTCAAGCGCCGCAAGCGCCGAACCGCGAACCACGGGAATGTCGTCCCCGGGAAACTCGTAGTCCGAAAGAAGCTCGCGAACCTCAAGCTCCACAAGCTCCAGCAACTCCTCGTCGTCCACCTGGTCCACCTTGTTGAGATACACCACGATCCCCGGTACTCCCACCTGACGCGCCAGCAGAATGTGCTCGCGCGTCTGCGGCATCGGCCCGTCCGCAGCGCTCACAACCAGAATCGCCCCGTCCATCTGCGCCGCGCCCGTGATCATGTTCTTCACGTAGTCCGCATGACCAGGACAGTCCACATGCGCATAGTGGCGAGACCCGGTCTCGTACTCCACGTGCGCCGTGTTGATCGTGATCCCCCGCTCGCGCTCCTCAGGAGCCTTGTCGATCGACGCATAGTCCGTGAACGTCGCACCACCCGTGCGCGCCAGAATCTTCGTGATCGCCGCCGTCAGCGTCGTCTTGCCGTGATCCACATGCCCAATCGTCCCGATGTTCGCATGCGGCTTCGTACGCTCAAACTTCTCCTTGGCCATGCTTGTCGACTGCTCCTGATCAGCACGCACCCCCCACATTCAGGGGTGCCTTGAGGTTCGTCCCGGTAACCGTCGGGGTATGGAGCGGGTGGCGGGAATCGAACCCGCGTAACCAGCTTGGAAGGCTGGGGCTCTGCCACTGAGCTACACCCGCCGTACCCGTCCTTCCCGCCGCCGGTGGATGGTGGAGGGAGGTGGATTCGAACCACCGTAGGCATAGCCAACGGGTTTACAGCCCGTCCCTTTTAACCGCTCAGGCATCCCTCCGGGCAACAGGTCCAGCGTCCATAACGGGTTCACGACCGGGAATTGCCAGCCGGTTGGCGGTCAGGACGGCGGGGCACGAGGATGTTCGTCCTGCGCCGTTGCCGGCCACGCCGGGGTTTCCAAGTCGAGGAAGGCTCGTATATAGCACATCCCCATGGTTCGCAAGCACCCGACCCAACAATTTTCCAGGCCGGGCGGCGGACCCTCGTGGATCTGCGGCCGTCACCCGGTGGAGGCGGCGCTCGCCAATCCCCGCCGCAGGATCCTGCGCCTCGTCGCCACCGGGGAGATGTCGGCAAGGCTCGGACCCGCCCTCGCCCGGCGCGGGGACCTCCCCGCCTGCGAGGTCGTCGAACCCCGCGAGATCGCGCGCCTGCTCGGCGACGGCGCCCGCCACCAGGGGGCCGCGGTACTCGCCGAGCCCCTCGCCGGTCCGGCCATCGCCAATCTTGCCGCCGCGGCGGACCTCGTCCTGGTCCTCGACCGGATCAGCGATCCGCACAATGCCGGCGCCATCATCCGCTCTGCGGCGGCCTTCGGCGCCGCCGCGGTGGTGATGCAGGAGCGCCACGCTCCCCCGGCCTCGGCCGCACTGGCGAGCGCCGCGTCGGGCGCCCTCGAATGGGTGCCGCTCGTCCGCGTGGCCAACATCGCGCGCGCGCTCGCCGACCTCAAGCGGCGGGGCTTCTGGATCACGGGCCTCGATACCGGGGCCCGGGCGATCCTCGGCACGACGCCGGTGCCGATGCCCGCGGTACTGGTGCTCGGCGCCGAGGGCGGCGGGCTGCGCAGGCTGACGCGCGAGGCCTGCGACCTGACGCTGAAGATCGCATCCGCCCGCCCGGGGCTGAGCCTCAACGTCTCCAACGCCGCCGCCATCGCGCTCCACGCCATCCGCGCGCAGGAGCCCGTTTGCGGTACGCGCGTTTCGTGCTAGGGGAGCGGCCGGCGCCGGGTTAGCTCAGCCGGTAGAGCAACCGCCTTGTAAGCGGTAGGTCGCGAGTTCGAGTCCCGCACCCGGCACCACGTCTTCGCCGTCACGCCGCCTTGCGGCGCATGGTCACGAACTCCTCGGCGCTTGTGGGGTGGATGCCGACCGTGGCGTCGAAGTCGGCCTTGGTGGCGCCCGCCTTCAGGGCGACCGCGAATCCCTGCAGGATCTCGGCGGCGTCAGGTCCCACCATGTGGACGCCGACGACGCGGTCCGTGGCGCGGGCCACCACGAGCTTCATCAGGATCGTCTCCTCGTTCAGGGAGATCGTGTGGCGCAGGGGCCTGAAACGCGCCATGTAGATGTCGACCCCGTCGCCATGCCGCCGGCGCGCCTCGGATTCCGTCAGGCCCACCGTGGCCAGTTCCGGCTGGCTGAAGACGGCCGAGGGGATGTTCGTGTAGTCGACGCTCCCCGGCCCGTCGCCGAAGAGCGTGGCGGCAACCGCCATGGCCTCGGTGGTCGCCACCGGCGTCAGTTCGTAGCGGCCAAGCACATCGCCGATGGCCAGGACCGACGGCACGTTCGTGCGGAAATGGTCGTCAACCGGGATGGTGCCGTCGCCGTTGACGGTCACTCCGGCCTCCTCGAGCCCGAGACCGGAGGTCAGCGGCCGGCGGCCGGTGGCATACATCACGAGGCCGGCTTCCAGGGAGGCGCCGTCGGCCAGGCGGACGGAGAATCCGCCGTCCATCCCGGCGATGGCCGCCACGTCGCTGGAGAACCGCAGATCGATCCCCCTGGCCCGCATTTCCGCGGCGAGATGGCGCCGGATGTCGTCATCGAAACCGCGCAGGAAGAGCTCTCCGCGGTAGAGCTGGGTGACGCGGACGCCGAGGCCGTGGAAGATCCCCGCGAACTCCGCGGCGATGTAGCCGCCGCCGACGATGACGATGCTCTCCGGCAAATCGTCGAGAAAGAAGCACTCGTTCGACGTGATGGCGTGTTCCCTGCCGGGGATGTCCGGCACATGCGGCCAGCCGCCCGTGGCGACAAGGATGTTGGCGGCATGAACGCGCTTGCGGCCGATGTCGACGTCATGGGGACCGGCGAGGCGGGCGCGGCCCTCGATGACGTCGCAGCCGGCGTCCTTGAGCATGGCCACGTAGATGCCGTTCAGCCGGGTGATCTCGGCCGTCTTGTTGTCGCGCAGCGTCGGCCAGTCGAAGCGGGGCGCCATGGACGACCAGCCGTAGCGCCCGGCATCCCGGAACTCCTCGCTGTAGTGGGCGGCGTAGCCGAAGAGCTTCTTGGGAATGCACCCCACGTTGACGCAGGTCCCTCCCCAGTCGCGCTCTTCGGCGATCGCCACCCGGGCGCCCGCCGCCGCCGAAAACCGCGCCGCGCGCACCCCTCCGGAGCCGCCGCCTATGACGACCAGATCGTAATCGAAGGAACCCATCTCGGATTCGGCGTCAGCTGTCGAGGCCGGCGACGCAGACGTACTTCGCCTCGACGTACTCGTCGATGCCCATGTGGCTCCCCTCGCGGCCGATGCCCGACTCCTTGACGCCGCCGAAGGGCGCGACCTCGGTCGAGATGATGCCCGTGTTGACGCCGACGATGCCGTACTCCAGGCCCTCACTGACGCGCCAGATGCGGCCGATGTCGCGGGCGTAGAAGTAGCTCGCCAGTCCGAACTCCGTGTCGTTGGCAAGGGCGACGGCCTCGTCCTCGCCGTCGAAGCGGAAGAGCGGCGCCAGGGGGCCGAAGGTCTCGTCGCGCGCCACCAGCATCTGCGGGTTGACGTCGGCCATGACCGTCGGCTCGAAGTAGGTGCCGCCGAGCTCGTGGCGTCCGCCGCCGCACAGGATCCGGGCCCCCTTGGACGCCGCGTCGGCGATGTGCTCCTCGACCTTCTCGACCGCCGCGCTGTTGATCAGCGGCCCCTGCACCACGCCCTCGTCGAGGCCGTTGCCGACCTTCATGGCCGCCACCCGGCCGGCGAGCTTCTCGGCGAAGCTGTCGTGGACCGCCGACTGGACGTAGATGCGGTTGGCGCACACGCAGGTCTGGCCCATGTTGCGGAACTTCGACTGGATGGCCCCCTCGACCGCGGCGTCGAGGTCCGCGTCGTCGAACACCAGGAAGGGCGCGTTGCCGCCGAGCTCCATGGTGACCTTCTTGACCGTCGATGCGGCCTGTTCCATGAGCTTCTTGCCGATCTCGGTGGAGCCCGTGAAGGTGATCTTGCGGACCACCGGGTTCCTCGTGAGCTCCTCGCCGATCTCCGCCGAGCGGCCTGTCATGACGTTGAGGACGCCGGCCGGCACGCCGGCGCGCTCGGCCAGCTCGCACAGGGCGAAGGCGGAATAGGGAGTCTCCGTGGCCGGCTTGCCGACGAAGGTGCAGCCGGCGGCGAGCGCCGGGCCCGCCTTGCGGGTGATCATCGCCGCGGGGAAGTTCCACGGCGTGATCGCGCCCACCACGCCGACGGGCTCCTTGAGCACGATGATCCGCCGGTCGGCCTGGTGCTGTGGCACGGTCTCGCCGTAGATCCTCTTGCCCTCCTCGGCGAACCACTCGATGAAGCTCGCCGCGTAGACGATCTCGCCGCGCGCCTCGGCGAGCGGCTTTCCCTGCTCCAGGGTCATCAGGCGCGCCAGGTCCTCCTGGTTCTCGAGCATCAGCTCGTACCAGCGGCGCAGGATCGCGGCGCGCTCCTTGGCGGTCCGCGTCCGCCACGCCGGCAGCGCCGCCGCCGCCGCGTCGATGGCGCGCCGGGTCTCCGCCGCCCCCATCTTCGGGACCGTTCCGATCACCTCGGCGGTCGCCGGGTTGCGGACGTCGATGGTCTCGCCGGAGTCGGCCGGGGACCACGCCCCGTCGATGTAGCACTGCTGGCGGAACAGCCTCGCGTCCTTGAGATTCATGGGTGGCCCCCGTCTGTCCTGCGGTTGAGAATTGACTGTGGCGCCACTATAGGCAGGCGCGTGACGGGACAAAGTACTTTCTCACGAGGAGGCGCACGGTGTTCGATTTCGACTCGGTCATCGACCGCAGCGGCACCGGCGCCGCCAAGTGGGCCTGCGAAGAGGACGGCGGCGGCGGGCCGCCGCTCATCGCCATGTCGGTGGCCGACATGGAGTTCGCCGCACCGGAGCCTGTCCGCCGGGCGATGATCGAACGCGTGCGCCACGGCATCTTCGGCTACACCGCGGCCGGCGACGACTACCGGGAAGCGGTCGCCGCCTGGCACATGGAACGCCATGGCGCGGCGATCGAACCCGAGTGGGTGCTCACCCACCACGGGGTCCTTCCCTCGCTCTTCCAGCTGATCCGGGCCTTCCTTGCGCCATCGTCGGCGGTGGTCCTCCACACGCCGGCGTTCCCGCCCTTCCTCGAGGCCATCGGCCTCCACGGCCACCGGGCGATCGCCTGCGAGCTGGTGCCGGACGGGCAGCGCTACGCGATCGACTTCGAGGCCTTCGAGGCGGCCTGCCGCGAGCCCGAGACGCGCCTCTTCATCCTGTGCAATCCCCACAACCCCACCGGCCGCAACTTCACGGCGGACGAGCTTGGCCGCCTTGCGGAGATCTGCGCGCGCCATCGCGTGATGGTGTTCGCCGACGAGATCCACGGCGACCTGGTGTTCCCTCCCGCGGGCCTCGTGCCGTTCCTGTCCGTGGCCGACGGCCTCGAGATCGTGACCGCCAGCGGGCTGTCGAAGACGATGAATCTCGCGGGCCTCGCGCTCAGCAATCTCGTCATCCCGTCGCCCGCCCTGCGAGAGGCCTGCTCGAAGGCGATCGCCGCCTCCGGCGAGTGGGGCGTCAACCCGGTCTCGCGCGCCGCCGCGCTGGCCGGCTACCGCCACGGCGGACCCTGGCTCGACGCTGTGCTGGACTATGTCGCCGGCAACATGGCGCTCGTCGACGCCTTCTGCCGGGAGCGGATGCCCGGAATCCGGCCGACGCCCGCCGAGGGCACCTACCTCAAGTGGCTCGACGCCAGGGGGACCGGCCTCGGCGAGGCGGCGCTCATGGAGCGGCTGCGCGGCGAACGCCTCGCCGTCCAGGCCGGCAGCGACTTCGGCGCCGCCGGCCAGGGGTTCCTGCGTCTCAATCTCGCCTGTCCCCGCGCCCATGTCCGCGAGGCCATGGCGCGCATCGAGAGGGCGGTCGCGCGCGGCGGCTGAGGGCCTCCGTACTCCCCGGGCTCGCAGCCTGTGAAGATAGATCACAGGTGCACATGGAAAACGAGAAAGGTATCTGCTCACCCCCTGGATGCGGCTTGATGTCGGGGTGACGGCGGTCTGTCTATCCGGGCGGGCGCTGGTTGTTGTCGGCCCGCCGGGAGGCGGCGCCTGACGTCGCTCACGGCGCTTTCGGCAAGCCCGGTCGACACGATGTTCCCGGCATCACTGAAGATGCCGGTCGTGGAAGCGTAGCCGGATCCGTCTGTCGATGGTCGCCGCGCGTGACGGGGACTGCGGTGGAATACTTCGGATCCAGGGCCACGAGCGGGCTGTGTCAGATGTTGTTGGGACCCCAGCCGGCCCATGATCTCTACGTGGAGACGCATCCGGGAGGCGGCGCGCTGATGAAGCGCAAGGCCCCGGCGTTGCGCTCGATCGGCATCGACCGGGACCGTCGGACGCTGGACGGGTTCGCCTGCGACTACCCGGTGGAACTGATTCACGGCTGCGCCCACGCCTTCCTGTCGGGCTTTGCGTTCCGGGGCACGGAACTGGTGTACAGCGATGCAGGGGACCCACCGATCGGACGGGCGCTACCGTCACGACTACAGCGACGCCGACCATGCCGCCCTGCTTGAACTGCTCAAACGCCTGCCCTGCCAGGTGATGGGCTCGGGTCATCCTTCGGCGCTCTACGATGAGATGCTTGAGGGCTGACGCCGCATCGCCTGGCAGGTGACGACCCAGGCCCGGGCCCGCACCAAGGGGCGCTTCCCCGACGCCCGGCCTTCGTCGTCAATGCTCCTGATCGCCCGCATGCTGTCCCTGCGCCGGGCCACGGCCATGGTGCAGGCGATCTCCGGCCTCACGCTCTGCGAGGCCACCTGTCTGAGCTGCCTGCGCCGCCTGCACGAGGCGCTCGCATCATGGGAAAGGTCCGACGCCCACAACCTGCACGAGCGCCTCGTCCCGTCCCGCGCTTCATGAGCGACCCCCATGCCAGCTTCACGAACGGTATCGGCGAGCAACGGCTCCGCATGGCGAAGGTCACGATCAAGCTGTCGGGATGCTTCCGCACCCCCGTTCTACGCCCAGGGTCTGGTGCCGGATCTCAAGCTACCTGAGCTCCATGGCGGCTCCCGGATACAACCCCCTGGTCGCCATCCAGATCGCACTCGCCTGCATAGCCGCCGACATGATCAGGCAGCACGACGCAAAGACCGGTCCCAATGTCTTTGGGTGAGCAGATACCGCGAGATAATGATTCAATCGGTGTGTCCAGCGTTCGGAGGCACTGATGAACCTGCGCCACCGAGCGGAACTTCACCAGTCGGGACGTGACGCACTGACGACTCCGCCGCATGAAGCGGGTCCAGGTCCTTCTCGCCGCGGAAGACGGCTCAGGCGTCAGCCAGGATCGCCAGTGCCTCGGCATGCCTTCGCGCGTCGCCGGCAGCGAGAATGCGGCTGCCGGAGGCCATGGTCAGCGGGGCGCCCTGCCAGTCGCTCACGACGCCGCCGGCGCCCTCGATGACGGGCACCAGCGCCAGATAGTCGAAAGGGTCAAGCGCGACGTCGATACCGAGGTCGGTACGTCCCGAGGCGAGTTGGGCATAGGCCAGGCAACTGCCGCCATAAACCGTCCAGCATACCGTCGCCTTGAGCCGCGCGAAGGCGGCGCCATCGTCGGCGCCGTAGAAGTCGGGGTTGCTGGTCGACATCAGCGCGCCGGCAAGACCATCGCAAGGACGCACTCGGACGGTTTTGCCGTTGCATGTCGTAGGCCGAGCCCGGCAGCCGAGCCAGCGCTCGGCGGTCGCCGGCATGTCGATAACCCCAATCAATGGCACGCCATCCTCAACCAGAGCAATCAGCGTGCCGAACACCGGGATACCGGCGAGGAAGGGCAGCGTGCCGTCTATCGGATCGACGACCCAGACCGGGCCATCGCCGGCCGCCGTGGCACCGCGTTCCTCGCCGACGACGCCGTGGTCCGGATAGGACTTCGCGATCATAGCGCGCAGCCGGTCCTCGACGGCGCGATCGACATTGGTAACCGGGCTGCCATCGCACTTCGCTTCGGTCGAGAAGCCGCCCTGATGCGCCCTGCGGATCATCGGGCCGCTCGCATCGGCCAACCGGCCGGCGAATCCGGCAAGTTCATCGATCAGGGCCTGGTCCATGCCGGCGGCCTCAGTACGACAGGACCTGGCTGAGGAACAGCCTGGTGCGTTCGCTTCTCGGGTTGTCGAAGAACTCCCTGGGCGGGTTCATTTCAACGATCTCGCCCTCATCCATGAAGACCACGTTGTCGGCCACCGAGCGGGCGAACCCCATCTCGTGGGTGACGCAGATCATGGTCATGCCCTCGCGCGCCAGATCCGTCATGACGTCAAGTACCTCGGAGATCATTTCCGGATCGAGCGCCGAGGTCGGTTCGTCGAACAGCATGATCACGGGGTTCATGCACAGCGCGCGGGCAATCGCGACACGTTGCTGCTGGCCGCCGGACAACTGGCTGGGGTACTTCTCGGCCTGCTCCGGGATCTTGACCCTTTCAAGGTAGCGCATGGCCGTCTCATAGGCCTCCGACCTCGAGGCCTTGCGCACCAGCTTGGGCGCCAGCATGAGATTCTTGACGACCGTCATATGGGGAAACAGATTGAAATCCTGAAACACCATGCCGACTTCGCGACGCACGGCATCGATGTTCTTTACATCATCAGTCAACTCGTGTCCGTTTACGGTGATCGTGCCACTATTGTGTTCCTCAAGCCGGTTGATGCACCGGATCAAGGTCGACTTGCCTGACCCGGACGGTCCGCAAACGACAACGCGTTCCCCCTTCCTGACTGACAGATTGATGTTCTTCAGCGCCTGAAACGTACCGAAGAACTTGTTGACGTTCTCGAGGTGAATGATGTCAACCGAGTTGCTGTCGTTCATGTTACACCTCTTCTCTCACGTACCGGCTCATGCATTTCTCCACCCAGCCGAAACTTCTCTGGATCATCCACGTCAGAATCAGATAGATGACCATCAGCGATATGAAGATCTCATAAGGCGCGTAGGTTTCGGCCACGATGGTTCGCGCGATGCCCGTCATGTCCAGGAGCGTGATCGTGCTGGCCAGGGCCGTGCTCTTCATCAGGCTGATGACATCATTGCTGTATGCCGGAAGGGCCAGGCGGATGGCGATGGGGGTCGTGATGTAGATGAATCTGTGTGTGGTGCTGAGCCCGAGTGCTGCACCTGCTTCTTTCAGGCCACGATCCACGCCGAGAATGCCGCCGCGCAGGATTTCCGATACGTAGGCGGCGGTGTTCAGTGTCAAGGCAAGGATTGCACAGCCGAACGGTTCCCGCAAAATCGGCCAGAAGATACTGTCCCGCACGAATTCCAGCTGAGGCAGCCCGTAGTAGATGATGAAAATCTGAACCAGTATGGGAGTGCCGCGAAAGATGTAGATGTAGGCCATTGTCGGCGCCACCAGATACCACCGGCCGCTGATTCGCATCAACAGCAGGACTATGGCGAGGGCCAGACCCAATGCCGCCGACAGGAAGAGCAACTGGAGCGTCAGCCCAATTCCCATGAGCATCTTGGGAATGCTGTCCAGGATCAGCGCAATGTCGAAGCTCATCGCGCGACCTCCAGGTGCCGATTGGCATATTTTTCCAGCACCATGACGGCCAACGTGATGATCGTTGAAAACCCCAGATAAATCACGCCGACCACAATGTACATGGTAAACGGCTTGTTCGTGGTTCCAATCGCCTGCGCGGCGACAAACAGCGTCTCTTCCAGGCCGATGATGGCAATCAGCGCGGTATCCTTGATCAGTGAGAGCATGTGATTGCCGAAGGGTGGCAGCGCCAGTCGCCACATCGCCGGAATACGCACATGGACGAATGTTTGCAGGTTCGACAGACCGAGCGCCCGGGCAGCCTCGACCTGCCCCGGTGCGACCCCGAGAAAGGCGCCGCGGAAGGTCTCCGTCGCGTAGGAGCCGACGATCAGTGCAATGGCAAACGAGCCGGCCCAAAATGGCGGCAAATCGACGAATTTGATCTCGGGATCGAAGATCTGGGCAATGGCTGTCAGGGTGATGGCGGAACCGAAGTAGATCAACAGGAGAACCAGAATCTCGGGTGTGCCGCGAAAGACGACCGTGTAGCCACCGGCAATCGCCTTGGCGGCCCGATTCCCCGACAGTTTCGCGGCCGCGCCGATCAATCCAAACAGGATCGTCAGGATCAGCGCTACGACAAAAACTTCGACGACAACGACAGATCCCCAGAGATAGTCATCCCACCAGCCATCTAGTGCGTCCACGGTCAATCATCCCATCTGGCGCAATGCCCATCATTCTGGGCGGGATGTCAGATCATCAGAAAATGTTCGCGACGGGAGTTGACCGAAACCCCCATCGCGAACATGTCGTCTGATCTGAACTGCGAATGCCGCGTTTGCTCAGTGGATAGCGAAGGGGAAATACTGCAGAGCGTATCTCTCCAGCGAACCGTCATCAGTCAGCGTCCTTATGGCGGCGTTAAGACGGGTCTTCAATTCGTCATTGCCCTTTCGCAGCCCGATACCGACACCAATGCCGAAGTATTTCTTCTCGTCGATCTGAGGGCTGACAAACTCGAAACCGCCGCCGTCCTCCTTGCTGAGAAATCTGAGGTGGGCCTTCATGGGATTGGTCATGATCATGTCGGTTCGGCCATTCACTAGGTCGAGATACAGTGCCTCGTTTGAATCGTAGAGAACCACCTCAGCTTCCGGAAGTTCGTTTTCGAACCAGTCGGCATAGGTCGTCGCCCGTTCCAGGCCCACCTTGAGGCCGGCGAAGTTCTCCGGGATCGGCTTGCCCGCATCGTCGAACAGCTCCCAGCCGGCATCCTTTTTGCCGACCAGACGGCCGACCGAGATACGGTACGTATCAGAGAAGTCCATTTTCTCCAGACGCTTCTCGGTGATCGACATGGATGCAATGATCAGATCGAACTTGTTGGCGAGGAGGGCCGGGATCATGCCGTCCCATTGCTGGCAGACAAATTCCAGATCGGCGCCGATGATGTCAGCAACACCGTTGGCAACATCGACGTCGTAGCCCATGAGTTCACCATCGGCACTCTTGAAATTGAACGGTGCATAGGTGCATTCCATTCCAACGCGCAACGTCTCGGCCGTGGCGGCGTTGACCACACCGAATACAACGACGGCGAGTGCCGCCGCCAGGATCGTACGTATCTTCTTCATGGTAACTCCTCCTCATTGACGTGACTTGTCTGACTATGGTTTCGGCCGCTCACTTTCAGGTGAGTTGGTCCAGGGCATCGATCAGAACGCGGCCCATTACAGTCGGCGAGCGATACCCGGACGACACCATTGTGCGGGCGTGCGCCGATAGCGTCAATGCAGATCCTGACAGCGCGCTGAGCGAATGGTTCCAGGCGCGCACCGCCGGTGCCCGGGGCGAATGCGCAGGGTCATGATCGTGGCGCTGGCCCGCAAACTGCTGATCGCGCTCTGGCGCTGTGTTCACACCGGCCTCGTGCCCAGCGGCGCGCGCGTCGCCTGAGCTGAGAGACTCCAAGGTCCCGGGCCGGGTGGTGCGTGACCGATCTTGTACTGGGCTGAAGGACGCCGGGCTACAGATGGGTCCCGCCTCTGGAACGTGGCGCCCGCAGCAAGCAGGATTGAGGGACGGACCGGCGACGCGCCGGCGACCGCCCGGACAAGTTCAGACTTCCTTGCAGTCAGGCGCACCGGCGAGATGTTTTGGTGTTGTCCAGTACTACACCATACCCGTGGCGGCGACCCGATATCCGATCTGTGGAAGCGGTTTCAAGGGGAGCTCTTTCCTGAACTGGCCCAGGAGGTCGGGCCTCTCCTGGAACGGCGCCGGCAGTTCGTGACGGTCCCCGAGCTGGCCAGGATGGCGTGACTTGTCGGCCAGGCGTGGAACGGTCCGGGACGACCCCAGGAGGATCGCCGGGCGCTGGCCCGGGCCTTCATCGCCAAGGCCGTGTGGGACCTGCCGACGACGCGTCTACCTGATCGACAAGCTGCACACGGACCTGACGCTGCGCAGGTTTCTGCAACTGGTCCCGGTTCGGGGAGATCCCGGGCGAGGCAACGTTCTCGCAGTCCCGCCTTGCGGAGAGGATGCACGGGCACCTCGTCGAGGAGGCGCTGGGCAACGAGACTGTCGGTCACGTGCCGCGCGATGCGATGGCCATCGAGGCCCGGGAGAAGCCGGCGCCGAAGGCGAAGGGACCGACCCGTCAGGCCGGATCGGGTCCGCGATGTCGCCAATCCGTAAGCGATCATCCGCCCGGAACACCGGGACCCACCGGACCGGAAGCGCCGATTCGTTACCCGCGGAAGAAGGCGGGGTCGGCCCGGCGGCCGCCGCCAGAAGGCTTACTCGACGGTGACGCTCTTGGCGAGGTTGCGCGGCTGGTCGACGTCCGTGCCCTTCCGCAGCGCGGCGTGATAGGCGATCATCTGCACGGGTACGGCGTAGACCAGGGGCGCCGCGAGAGGATCGACGGGGGGCAGCACGCAGGTCCTCGCAGGCGACGATTCGGCCCGCCTCGCCCCCTCCTCGTCGGTGAGCAGGATGATCCTGCCGCCGCGGGCCCGCGCCTCCTCGGCGTTCGACATGGTCTTCTCGAAGAGGGCGCCGCTCGGGGCGACGACGATCACCGGGACGTGCTCGTCGATCAGGGCGATCGGACCGTGCTTCATCTCGCCCGAGGCATAGGCCTCCGCATGGATGTAGCTGATTTCCTTGAGCTTGAGAGCGCCTTCCATGGCGATCACCGAGGACGTGCCGCGTCCCAGGTAGAGCACGTAGCGCGCCTCCGCGATGTCCTGGGCGATGCGCTGGAACTCGGCCTCCATGCGCAGGGCCCGGGCGAGCGTCGACGGCAGGGCCGCCATGGCGTCGGCGAGACCCGCAAGGCCGCCGCCGTCGAGCACGCCGCGGCCCCGGGCCATGACGCCTGAAAGGGCAAGCAGCACCGCGAGCTGGGCGGTGAAGGTCTTGGTCGCGGCGACGCCGATCTCGCGGCCGGCGTGGGTCGGCAGCACGCAGTCCGCCTCGCGCGCCAGGGTGCTGGTCTCGGTGTTGGTGATCGCGACAATCGTCTGGCCGAGGCTGCGGGCGTAGGCCAGCGCCGCGAGCGTGTCCGCGGTCTCGCCCGACTGGGAGACGAGGACGGCGAGACCTCCTTCGCCCATCGGCGCCTGGCGGTAGCGGAACTCCGAGGCGATGTCGGCCTCCGCCGGTATCCGGGCGATGCTCTCCAGCCAGTAGCGGCCGACGAGCGCCGCGTAGTAGGCGGTCCCGCAGGCGATCAGCGACACCCGCGCCACGGCGCAGGGCTCGACGTCGAGGCCCGGCAGGCCGATCGAGCGGTTCTCGATGTCGAGATAGCGCCCCAGGGTCTCGCCGATAGCGGTGGGCTGCTCGTGAATCTCCTTTTCCATGAAATGGCTGTAGTTGCCCTTGCCGATCATCGCCCCGGTGAGGTTCGTGTCGAGGACCGGGCGGTGGACCTCGCGGCCTCCCGCGTCGCAGAGGAGGACGCCGTCGCGGCGGATGATCGCGAAGTCGTCCTCCTCGAGGTAGGACACCCGGCGCGTGTGGCCCGCAAGGGCGATGGCGTCGGAAGCCAGGAAGGTCTCGTCCTCGCCCCAGCCCACGGCCAGCGGCGCGCCCCGCCTCGCCGCGAAGAGGGTCTCGCCGTCGCCTTCGACAAGCATGGCCAGGGCGAACATGCCCTCGAGACGCTGCATGAGGGCGACCATGGCGTCGGCCGGCGTCGGCCGCTGCCCGAGAAGCTCGTCGAACAGGTGGGCGACGACCTCGGTATCGGTTTCGGAATCGAACCGGCAGCCCTTCGCCCGCAGGTCCCGGCGCAGGATCTTGTAGTTCTCGATGATGCCGTTGTGGACCACGGCGACGCGCCCGGCCACGTGGGGATGGGCGTTCTGCCGGGTGGGCCTCCCGTGGGTCGCCCAGCGCGTGTGGCCGATGGCCACGCGGCCGCCCGGGGTCCGGCCTTCGAGCGCCGCCTCGAGATTCGCGATCTTGCCCGCCTCGCGCCTGCGCTCGATGCCGTCCTCCCCCAGCACGGCGATGCCGGCGGAGTCGTAGCCCCGGTACTCGAGCCGGCGGAGGCCGTCCATGACGACGGACACCGCCTCCCCCGCCCCGAGATAGCCGACGATGCCGCACACAGCCTCAGTCCCGTCCGCCCGCGCGGCGCAGCAGCCGCGCGGCCGCTCCGGGAACGGTCTTCTGGGGCGATCGTTCGACCGCCAGCGCGTCGTCCCCGACGTCGTCGGTGATGGTGCTTCCGGCGCCGACAAGGGCGCCGGCGCCGATGGCCAGAGGCGCCACGAGCGACGTGTTGGAGCCGATGAAGGCCCCCTCGCCGATGCGGGTGGGATGCTTGGCGACGCCGTCGTAGTTGCAGGTCACGACGCCGGCGCCGAGGTTGGCGCCGGCCCCGATCCGCGCGTCCCCGACATAGGCGAGGTGGGCGGCCTTCACGCCCGGGCCCAGCGACGAGGCCTTGACCTCGACGAAGTTCCCGATCCTGGCGCCCACGCCGATGCAGGCGCCCCCCCGCAACCTGGCATGCGGGCCGATCGAGGCGCCGTTGGCGACCCGGCAGTCCTCGAGATGGCTGAAGCTCCTGACGACGGCGCCGTCGCCGATCGTCACGCCCGGTCCGATCACCACGTGGGGTTCGATCACGGCGTCGCGGCCGATCCGGGTGTCGAAGGAAAGCCAGACCGTCTCCGGCGCCACCAGGGTGCAGCCGTCCACCATGGCGGCGTGACGCAGCCGGCGCTGCATCACGGCCTCGAAGCGCGCGAGGTCGACGCGGTCGTCCGCGCCGACCGTGTCGTCGTCGTCCACGGTCTCGAGAACCGCCGTGGCGAGGCCGCGGCGGCGGGCGACGGTGACGATGTCCGAGAGGTAGAACTCTGCCTTGGTGTTGCGGTTGCCGACCTCGTCGACAAGCTCGAAAAGGAGGCCCGCGTCGATGCTCATCATGCCCGAGTTGCACAGCGTCGAGGCCCGTTCCTCCTCCGTCGCGTCGTGGTACTCGACGATGCGCTCGAGGCTGCCGTCGCCGGCGGTCACGAGACGCCCGTAGCGGTTGCGCGAGGCGACGCGGACGCCGAGGACCGAGGCGGCGGCGGCGCTGCGGCGGCGCTTCGCCACGAGGTCGTGGATGGCGCCGGCCTCAAGGGTCGGCGCATCGCCGAAGAGCACGACGACATCGGCGCCGCCGAAGCCGGCGAGCAGCGGGCGCGCCGCCTTGACGGCGTCCGCGGTCCCGAGCGGTTCGGCCTGCACGGCCACCTGCGCCGGGTGAACCGCCCGGGCGGTCCTCGTGTCCGAGGGCGCGGTCACCACGATGACGCGCTCCGGCTCCAGGCGCCCGGCCGCCGCGATGACGTGGTTGACCATGGGTCTGCCGGCCACCGGGTGGAGCGCCTTGGGCAGGTCCGACTTCATGCGCGAGCCCTGTCCTGCGGCGAGCACCACCACCGCGACGCCCGGCAGGGCGAGATCGGAATCCATGGCAGCCTCGTTCGTCGGCATTCAAGCCGGTGCGTCACATGAGGCGGCAAGGGGAGTCAAGGCAAATTACCGCAACCGGGATGACAGCGGCGGCGGTGCCGGCCTACCCTCGGGCCGGGACGAGCGGAGGGTGGCCGTGACCCGGAAGCACAGGTTCCGTGCCGTCGTCTTCGACCTCGACGGCACTCTGATCGACAGCGCTCCCGACATCGCCGACGCCATCAACATGGTGCTCGGCGAACTCGGCCGCAGGGCGCTGACGGAGCAGGTCGTGCGCGACCTGGTCGGCAGCGGCTGGGCGGACCTCCTGGAGCGGGTCATGATCATGACGGGCGGCATGCCCCCGGACGGTCTGGCCACGGTGGAGGAGCGGTTCCGGGTGCACTACCTGCCGCGCAGCACGCGGCTCTCGAGCCTCTATCCCGGCGTCCTCGACACCATCGCAGACCTTCACCGCGGCGGCACGGCGCTCGGCGTGTGCACCAACAAGCGCCAGGCCGGAGCCGACCACGTGATCCGCGCCTTCGACCTCGACGCGGTGTTCGGCGCCGTCGTCGGCGGCGACACGGGCGTCATGAAGCCCGACCCGCGGCACATCGCCGTTGTCCTCGGCGCACTCGGCGTCGCCGCCGGCGACGCCGTCATGGTGGGCGACAGCCGGGCGGACGTCGAGGCGGCCCACGGCCTGGGCATGCCCTGCGTCGCCGTCACTTACGGCTACACCGCCGAGGCGCCACGGGAACTCGGCGCCGAACGCCTCATCGACAGCATGGCGAACCTCCAGGAATCGCTCCGGGGACTCTGAACGGCCTCCCGGGTTCAGCTCACGGAGTCGGGGAGCTCCGCCTTGCGCCGGGTCATGAACTCCCTGAGGGCCTCGTCGCGCGCGGCGTCGAGCGGCGGCGCCTCGTAGGCCTCCAGGCGGCGGCGGGCGGCGGCGGCGGAGCGCTCGTCGTGGGTCCGTTCCCCCTCCGCCTGCCACTGCTCGAAACTGTTGTTGTCGGCGATCTCCGGGATGAAGAATCCCTCGAGATAGTTCCTGCGCGTGTGGGCGCAGCCGAGGAAATGGTTCCCGGGGCCGACCTCGCGGACCGCCTCGAGGCCCAGCCCGTTCTCCGAGAGGTCCGGCCTGCGGCAGAAGGCCTGGAGCATGGCGATCTGCTCGGTGTCCATCACGAACTTGCCGTAGCCGGCGCTGAGCCCCGCCTCGAGCCAGCCGGCGGCGTGCAGCACGAAGTTGGTCCCCGCCAGCAGGGTGGCGCTCATCGTCTGCATGGACTCGTAGGCCGCCTGGGCATCGGCGATCTTGGCGCCGTTGAGCATGCCGCCCGAGCGCAGGGGAACCCGGTAGCGGCGCGCGAGCTGGCCGACCGCGTAGATCATGTGCAGGGTTTCCGGCGTTCCCATCATCGGCGCGCCCGAGCGCATCGACACCGTCGCGAGAAAGCTGCCGTAGACCATCGGCACGCCGGGGCGGACGAGCTGCGCGTAGGCCAGCCCGGCGACCACCTCCGCGTTGAGCTGCGCCACGGCGCCCGCGGTCACCACCGGCGCCATGGCGCCCGCCATGATGAACGGCGTGACGAGAACAGCCTGGTTGTGACCGGCGTAGTGGCGAAGCGCGCCGAGCATGGAGGCGTCCCAGACCAGCGGCGAGTTGCAGTTGACGACCGAGGTCATGACCGTGTTCTCGCGAACGAAGTCGGCGCCGAAGAGGATTTCGCACATGCGGCAGGAGTCGAGCGCCCGTTCCGGCGCCGACTGCACGCCCATGAAGGGCTTGTCGGAGTAGCGCATGTGGCTGTAGACGATGTCGAGGTGCCGCTTCGGCACGGGCACGTCCACCGGTTCGCAGATGACGCCGCCCGAGTGGTGCAGGACCGGCGACATGTAGGTGAGCTTGATGAAGTTCTGCAGGTCCTCGAGCGTCGCGTAGCGCCGCTGGTTGTCGAGGTCGCGCACGAAGGGCGAGCCGAAGGTCGGCGCGAAGACCGTGCTGTCGCCGCCGATGACGACGCTGCGTTCCGGGTTGCGCGCGACCTGGACGTAGCTCTGCGGCACCATGGCGAGCTTCTCCTCGACGAGGGCCCGGGGTATCCGCACCCGCTCCGCCCGGACGTCGGCCCCGGCCTCCTTCCAGTGCCGGCAGGCCTCCTCGTCGCGGAAGTCGATGCCGATCTCCTCGAGAATCTGCATGGAGGTGTCGTGCAGCAGCTCGACGCCTGCCTCGTCGAGGAGGTCGTAGACCGGAATCTCGCGCGTGATGTAGCGCTGCTGGACGATCGGCGCGCCGACGCGTTCCCGGTGCCGCCGGGCCCGCCCGCGGCGCCGTGCCGGGCTTTCGGTCATGCTGCGTTCCCCCGGTTGCGGGTGCGCCATGTGAAGTCAAGCGGGGAGGCGAGTCAACGCATGTCCCGGCGGCCGCGCGAACCGGCATGCGCGATTGACACGCCCGGTGGCCGTCCCTAATGTGCGCGCGCTCTTTGCGGGTGGCTGACGGCGCCTGGCAGGCGAGGCGACATGCCGGATGAATCGACCGACCTTCAGCGAAGGATCGCCGAAGCGCGGCGCAGGGATCCGGCGGGCGCAGGCCGACCTGCAAGGAGCGTGAAGCCATCGGGGTACGGCATGGCCGTGCGGATGGCGGTCGAACTGGTTGCCGCCCTGGGCGTTTCCGTCTTTCTGGGTCTGTGGATCGACGGCGAACTCGGTACGGCGCCGCTGTTCCTGATCGTGTTCCTGGTCATGGGCATGGGCGCCGGGTTCATCAACGTCGTGAGGGCGGCGGGAAGTCTGAACCGTGGATCGCTGCGCGGTCCTGCAAACGACAAAGAGGACCGCACGCGTGGCGACTGACTCCGAAGGCGGACACAGCCCGCTCGAACAGTTCGCGGTTTCGCCGGCGATCGAGCTGCGGATCGGCGACCTCGACCTGGCGATCACCAACTCCGCGATCTGGATGATGGCGGCGACGGCCCTCGTCATCGTCTTCACCACCGCCTTCGTCGGCCGGCGCAACCTCGTGCCCGGTCGCATGCAGTCGCTCGTGGAAATCTCCTACGAGTTCATCGCCAACATGCTGCAGGAGAACGTCGGCAGCCAGGGGCGCCCCTTCTTCCCCTTCGTCTTCACCCTCTTCATGTTCATCCTGTTCTGCAACATGCTGGGCATGCTCCCCTACAGTTTCACGGTCACGAGCCAGATCGTGGTGACCTTCGGACTGGCCCTCGTGGTCTTCATCGGGGTGACGATCGTCGGCTTCGTGAAGCACGGGATCGGCTTCTTCAAGTTCTTCCTGCCCCACGGCGTGCCGGGTTTCCTCGCGCCGCTGGTCATCCCCATCGAGATCCTCTCCTACCTCATCCGCCCGGTCAGCCTCGGCCTGCGCCTGTTCGCCAACCTGACGGCGGGGCACACCATGCTCAAGGTGTTCGCGGGCTTCGTGGCGCCGCTGGGCGCCTTCTACATCCTGCCCGGCGCCATCCCGATGGCCGCGGTGGTGGGTCTCACCCTGCTCGAGTTCGCCATCGCGTTTCTGCAGGCCTACGTCTTTGCGGTGCTGAGCTGCATCTACCTGCACGACGCGATCCACATGCATTGAGGCCGCCCGCGGCCCCACCCGTCAGCCAACTTTACACAAACGAAAGGACCTTCGTGATGGATGCAGAAGCAGCAAAGCTCATCGGCGCCGGACTTGCGGTGATCGGACTTGGCGGCGTCGGCGCCGGTATCGGCAACATCTTTGCCTCGATGATCTCGTCGGTGGGACGCAATCCGGCGGCGGCCGGCAACGTCCAGGGCTTCATGTGGATCGGTTTCGCCCTGGTCGAGGCCGTCGCGCTCTACGCGCTGCTGATCGCCCTTCTCCTGCTGTTCGTCTTCTGATGGCCGCCGCGGCGCCATCACGGGTCTTTTCGCGCTAGGGTCCGCGCCATGCCCCAGCTGGAATTCTGGCACTTCCTGCCGCAGTTCTTCTGGCTCGCGGTCTGCTTCATCTTCCTCTACGTCATCATGGCGTTCGTGGCGTTGCCGCGGATCGGCGCCGTCCTCACCGAGCGCAGGAGCAGGATCGAGGCCGACCTCGACGCCGCGGAGAAGGCGCGCGCCGAGGCCGACCAAGCCCGCCACGACTACGAGGCCTCGCTGGCGCTTGCCCGCGAGGAGGCGCGGACCATCGTCGCGCAAGCCGTCCAGGCCGGCGCCCGGACGAGCGAGGAGCGGCTTGCCGAGCTCGACCGCGAGACCGGGCGTGACCTCGAGGAGGCCCGGCGGTCGATCGACGCGGCGCGCGGGGAAGCCCTCGGCCACCTCAAGGACGTCGCGGCCGACGCGGCGCGGCTCGCCGCCTCCAGGCTGATCGGCGCCGAGATCGGCGCCGACGAGGCCGCCGCGGCGGTCGAGGAGACCTGACCATGGAGACCCTTCTCGAGGATCCGACCTTCTGGGTCGCCGTCGCCTTCGTCGTTGCCGTCGCCATCGCCGCCCGGCCGCTCTCGAAGATGATTCTCGGCGCCCTCGACCGGCGGGGCCGGGAGATCGAGAAGTCCCTCGCGGACGCCAGGGCGCTCAACGAGGAAGCCCTCGAGCTCCTGGCCTCCTACCAGCGCATGCACCGGGAGGCGGAGGCCGAGGCGGCCGCCATCGTCGAGCGCGCGCGGGAAGAGGCCGAGCGCGTGGCGCGCACCGCCGCCGACGACCTGGCGTTGAGGATCGAGCAGCGCCGCCAGAAGGCGCTCGACCGGATTCGCCAGGCCGAGGCCGACGCCACCAGGGATGTCCGGGACGCCGCGGTCGACCTCGCGCTTGCGGCCACCCGCAGGCTGCTCGACGCGAAGCTCGGCGACAGCGAGCACGCGCGCCTCGTCGACGAGGCCATCGACGAGGTCGGGCGGCGCCTCCACTGACCCCGCGGTCCTTCAGCAGGACCGGGGCATTGCCGGATGGCGCGCCGCAGGGTCAGGCGGCGTCCGGCTTCCAGGTGAGCACCGGGCGGCGCGCCGCCGAGGTTTCGTCGAGGCGCTTCCAGGGGGCCTGGCGCGGCGCCTCCTGGAACAGCTCCAGGTTGCCCGCGCGCGCCTCGTCCATCAGGTGGAGCATGGAATCGCAGAAGCGGTCGAGGCTTCGCCGGCTCTCCGTTTCGGTCGGCTCGATCAGCATGGCGCCGTGGACGACGAGCGGGAAGTACATGGTCATCGGGTGGAAGCCCTCGTCGATCAGGGCCTTGGCGACGTCGAGCGTCGTCACGCCGGTCCCCTTGAGACTGCCGTCGTCGAACAGGCACTCGTGCATGCAGGGCCCGGGGAACGGCGCCTCGAAGGCCCCGCCGAGGCGCGCCATCACGTAGTTGGCATTGAGCACCGCATCCTCGGCGACCTGGCGCAGCCCGTCGGCGCCGTGGCTCATCATGTAGGCCAGCGCGCGCACGAACATGCCCATCTGCCCGTGGAAGCCCCTCAGGCGGCCGAAGGCGCGGCCGTCCGGGTCGTGCTCGACAAGGCGCCATCGGCCGTCCGCGGTCTCGACCCGGGGCAGCGGCGCAAACGGCACGAGGGCCTCCGAGAGCACCACCGGACCGCTTCCCGGGCCGCCTCCGCCGTGAGGGGTCGAGAAGGTCTTGTGGAGATTGATGTGCATGGCGTCGACGCCGAGGTCGCCCGGCCGCACCCGGCCGACGATGGCGTTGAAGTTGGCGCCGTCGGCGTAGAGGAAGGCGCCGGCATCGTGGAGCATGCCGGCGACGGCGACGATGTCGTTCTCGAAGAGGCCGCAGGTGTTGGGATTGGTGAGCATGAGGGCGGCGACATCCTCGTCGAGGGCCTCCCGGAAGGCGGCAAGGTCGATGCGCCCGCGGTCGTTGGCGGGAATCGCCTCGACCCGGTAGTCGCACAGCGCCGCGGTCGCCGGGTTGGTGCCGTGCGCCGATTCCGGCACCAGGATCCTGTGCCGCGGGTCTCCCCGTTCGGTCAGCGCGGCGCGGATGGTCATGAGGCCGGCGAACTCGCCGTGGGCGCCGGCGGCCGGCGACATGGCGACCCCCCGCATCCCGGTCAGCGTGACGAGCCAGTGGGCCACGGCGGCGATGACCTCGAGACAGCCGTCCGCGGTCCCCTCCGGCTGCAGCGGGTGCGCCATGGCGAAGCCCGGCATCCTGGCCACCTTCTCGTTGAGCCTGGGATTGTGCTTCATCGTGCACGACCCCAGGGGATAGAGATTGAGGTCGATCGCGTGGTTCTTCTGCGAAAGGCGCGTGAAGTGGCGCACGACCTCGGGCTCGCTCACCCCCGGCAGGCCGGCCGGCCGCCGGCGCTCGAGTCCTGCGAGCCGCAGCGGCCGCGCTTCCGGTTCCGGCAGGTCGACTCCGCACCGCTCCCCGGAGCCGATCTCGAAGAGCAGAGGCTCGTCCATGACGAGACCGCGATGGCCGCTCGATGTCGCGAATGTCATGGCAGGATCTCCCCGAGGGCCGAGGCCAGGGCCTCGATATCGCCCGCCGTCGTCACTTCCGTGGCGGCGACGACCATCAGGTTCGCGAGCTCCCGGTTGCCGGGCTCGAGGCGCGACAGCGGCACGCCGCCCAGGATTCCCCGCCCGGCGAGCTGCTTCACGCAGGCTTCGGCGGGCATGGAAAGCTCGACCGTGAACTCATTGAAGAAGCTGTCGTTGATGACCGTCAGTCCGTCGATCGTTTCGAGCCTTTCGGCGGTGCGCTGCGCCGCCTCGTGGTTGAGTCTCGCGAGACGTTCGAGGCCCCGGTCGGCGAGAAGGGAGAGGTGAATCGTGAAGGCGAGCGAACACAGGCCGGAATTGGTGCATATGTTGCTCGTCGCCTTCTCGCGGCGGATGTGCTGTTCCCGCGTCGCCAGCGTCAGGACCCAGCCCCTGCGTCCGTCGGTATCCACGGTCTCGCCGACCAGCCGCCCGGGCATCTGCCGGACATGCTTCTGGCGGCAGGCGAAGAGGCCGAGGTGGGGTCCGCCGAATCCCATCGGATTGCCCAGGGACTGGCCCTCGCACACGACAATGTCCGCGCCCATGGCTCCCGGGGGCTCGACGAGACCCAGCGAGACAACCTCCGTCACCACGGCCACCAGCAGGGCGCCCGCCTTGCGGCAGGCGTCGGACAGGTCCCGCATCCCGTGAAGCCTGCCGAGGAGATCCGGGGACTGGATCACGACGCAGGCCGTCTCCCCGTCGACCAGCCCTTCGAGGCTCTCCACGCCGCGGGCCTCAACGGGCGGGGTCACGATGTCGATCCCCGAGTGACGCACGTAGGTGGCGACGGTCTGGCGATAGTGGCTGTGCAGCCCGCCGGAGACGACGACCCGCCGGCGCCTGGTGACACGGGCCGCCATGAGAACGGCTTCCGCGGCCGCCGTGGCGCCGTCGTACATCGAGGCGTTGGCCACCTCCATCCCCGTCAGGCGCGCTACCATGGTCTGGAACTCGAAGAGCATCTGCAGCGTGCCCTGGGCGACCTCCGGCTGGTACGGGGTATAGGACGTCAGGAACTCGCCGCGCTGGATGAGGGCGTCGACGGCCGCCGGCACATGATGGCGGTAGGCGCCGCAACCCAGAAAGAAGGGGGCGTTGCCGCCGTGGAGATTGCGATCCGCCATCGCCGCCAGCGCCCTCTCGACCTCGAGCTCGCCCCGGTGGAGCGGCAGGTCGACCAGGCCTTCGAGCCAGGCGGAACGCGGCACGTCGACATAGAGGTCGTCGATGCTCCCGGCGCCCGCGACCTCCAGCATCGCCGCGCGGTCGCCGTCGGTGAGGGGGAGATAGCGCATCACTCGAGCTCCGACAGGAAGTCCTCGTAGGTGTCCTCGTCCATCAGCTCGTCGAGCTCCCCGGGATCGGCGATCTTCACGCGGATCATCCAGCCCGCGCCGTACGGGTCGGCGTTGACCCGGCCCGGATCGTCGGCGAGGGCCTCGTTGACGCCGATGATCTCGCCGGACACGGGAGCATAGATCTCGCTGGCCGCCTTGACGGACTCGATGACGCAGACCTCCGAATCCCGTACCACGGTGCTCCCGGCTTCCGGGAGCTCCACGAACACGACATCACCGAGCTGCTCCTGGGCATAGTCCGAAATGCCGACGGTCCCGATGCCGTCCTCGGCCTCGATCCACTCGTGTTCCCTGCTGTAGAGCCTCGCACCCATGGTCCGGCCTCCCTCTCGTCAATGGCGGTTCCTGCGATGATAGCGATGGCGAACGAACGGCAGCGCCGCCACCTCGGCCTCGATCCAGGCATTCCGGCGCCCGAGCTCCACGGCGGTGCCGGGAGACGCCAGGCCGGCGCGGACGTAGCCCATGGCGACCGGTCCGCCCACGCTCGGGGCGAAGGTGCCGCTCGTGACCTCTCCCGCGAGGTCGCCGGCCGCATCGCGTACCGGCGCCCCTTCCCTCACGGGCGCCCTGCCCCTCGGGCGCAAGCCCACGCGCAGCCGCCGCGGCCCCCCGCGCAACTGGGCGCCGATCGCATCCGCGCCAGGGAACCCCCCCTCGCGGCGGCGCCGTTCCTGGATCGACCAGGCCAGGCCCGCCTCGACCGGTGTCGTCGCCGTGTCGAGGTCGTGGCCGTAGAGGCAAAGGCCCGCCTCGAGGCGCAGGCTGTCGCGTGCGCCCAGCCCGGCGGGCAAGACCCCCTCCTCTTCGAGCAGGCGCCGCGCGAGAGCTTCCGCGCTCCGGCCGGCGACCGCGATCTCGAGGCCGTCCTCTCCGGTGTAGCCGGAACGGCTGACGAAGAGCGCGTCGCCGGCAAGCGTGAAGGCCGCCGCCTCCATGAAGCCGAGGTCCCGGCATCCGGGAACGAGGCGCGCGAAGGCGTCGACCGCGGCGGGTCCCTGGAGGGCGAGGAGCGCGTGCGCGTCGAGGGTCTCGATCTCGCAGGCGCCGGCGAGCAGCACCGTCAGGCGTTCGAGATCGTCGTGCTTGCAGGAGGCGTTGACCACGAGGCGCAGGTGGTCGTCCATGGCGGTGACGATCAGGTCGTCGAGGATGCCGCCCTGGCCGTTGGTGAACTGGGTGTAGCGCTGGCGGCCGGGCGCGAGGCCGAGGATGTCGGCCGGAACCAGGCGCTCGAGGGCCTCCGCGACGCTCTCGACGGAGGCCCCGGCGGGGGGGACAAGAAGCAGCTGGCCCATGTGGGAGACATCGAAGAGGCTCGCGAAGCGGCGCGTGTGGAGGTGCTCGGCGACGATGCCCGCCGGGTAGCGCACGGGCATGGCGTAGCCGGCGAAGGGAACCATGCGCCCGGACAGGTCGCGGTGCAGCGACGCGAGCGGTGTTTCGAGGAGGCCGTCTTCAGAGGTCACGGAACGCCCAATCCCGGTCAGCGCAATCACGGGCCAACGCCTGGCACCCGTGCCTGCCCCCTCTGTCAGCGAACCTGAGAGCGTCGCCGGACCCGCCGGCTCTCCCTCCCCTTCGGTGAGAAGGCGCACAGGGCGCCTCCTGCTCTCCAGAGCGGCCATCCACCTGCGGTCCCTTTGCCTGAGAGATTTCGGGACGGATTGCACCTTCGGCGCCGGCCGGAGCCGGACTCTCCCGCAAGCTTCAGCGGCCGGGGAGAAGTATGGGGCCCCCGCCGGGCCTGTCAACCGACGCCGACCGCATCGCCGAGGGTGGGGCCGATCTCGCGGTGGAGAACGAGATCCGCAACCCGGTCGTGACCGGTGGCCTCACGGTTGAGAATGACGAGGGCAGCACCGTTGGCCTTCGCCAACAGCGGAAATCCCGCGGCCGGGTAGACGACCAGCGACGAGCCCGCGGCAATGAAGAGGTCGCAGGCCAGGGTCTCGGTCCTCGCCCGCTCCATGGGGGCCTCCGGCATCGCCTGGCCGAAGGAGATTGTCGCCGTCTTGACGATGCCGCCGCACGACGCGCACAGCGGCAGCGTGCCGTCGCGTTCGAACGCCGCCAGGATCGGCGCGAGTTCGTGGCGCCTGCCGCAGTCGAGGCAGGCCGCATAGGTGGTGTTGCCGTGGAGCTCGACGACCCTGTCGTCGGCAATGCCCGAGGCCTGGTGCAGACCGTCGATGTTCTGGGTGATCACCGCCGCCGCCTTGCCGTCGGCCACCAGCTTCGCCACGGCGCGATGCCCGCGGTTGGGGCGGGCGGGCGCCAGGTCCCGGTCGATCTCGATCTTGCGGCGCCACGATTCCCGGCGGGCGCTCTCGCTGGCGAGAAACTCGTCGAACATGATCGGCGCGGCGCGCGACCACAGCCCGCCGGGGCTGCGAAAGTCCGGGATGCCCGACTCGGTCGAGATGCCGGCGCCGGTGAAGACGACGACATGCGCCGCCTCGCCGATCATCTCCCTCAAGCGGCCCGTGCCGGAGTCCAGGAGGATGCCCTCAGCGTTCGCCGGCCCGGCCGATCGCTCCCTCGAGGTCGGCGACAACCCGCTCCGCATGGTCGACGTCGGGATGCTGCGCCATGATCCTGATCACCGGCTCGGTGCCCGATTCCCGCACCACCAGACGGCCCGGCGGACTGATCCTGCTCTCCGCCTTGTCCATGGCCGTCCTGACGCACCGGTTCTCGAGGGGCGCGCCTCCGTTGACGCGGACGTTCCTCGAGATCTGCGGCACCGGCTCGAACGGCTGGGCGATGTCGCTCATGCGCTTCCCGCTCTCCACGAGAACGGCCAGCACCTGGAGGGCGGCGATGAGTCCGTCGCCGGTGGTGGAATGGTCCCCGAAGACCATGTGTCCGGACGGTTCCCCTCCGAAGTTGCAGCCCGCCGCCAGCATCCGCTCGACGATGTAGCGGTCGCCGACCTGGGTGCGCTCGAACCCGAGCCCGCGCTCCTCCAGGAAACGTTCGAGACCCAGGTTCGACATCACGGTTCCGACAACGGCGCCCCCGGAGAGCCTGTCGCTTCGCAGGAGCCAGTCGCTGATCAGGGCGACGATCTGGTCGCCGTCGACGAGGCGGCCCGTCTCGTCGGCGAACACGCAGCGGTCGGCATCGCCGTCGACGGCGATGCCGATGTCGGCGCCGTGCTCCCGGACGGCCCGCTGCATCGCCGCCGGGGCCGTCGAACCGCAGTCCCGGTTGATGTTCCGGCCGTTCGGCTCGACGCCAAGCGGGACCACCTCGGCGCCGAGTTCCCACAAGGCCTCCGGAACGACGCGGTAGCCGGCGCCGTTGGCGGCGTCGACGACGATCCTCAGGTCGTCGAGGCGGCGGTCCCTGGGAAAGGTGTTCTTGCAGAACTCGGAGTAGCGCCCGAGGGCGCCCTCGAGACGCCGGACCCGTCCAAGGCCGCCCGACTCCGTTCTCATGGCGGCCAGGTCGCCGCCGATTCCCTTCTCGATTTCCTCTTCGGTCTCGTCGGAAAGCTTGTAGCCGTCCGGCCCGAAGAGCTTGATGCCGTTGTCCTCGAAGGAGTTGTGGGACGCCGAGATCATGACCCCGAGGTCCGCGCGCATAGAACGCGTCAGGTTGGCCACGCCCGGCGTGGGAACCGGACCGATCATGAGCACGTCCATGCCGACGCTGACGAATCCCGACGTGATGGCGTGTTCGATCATGTAGCAGGAAAGCCTGGTGTCCTTGCCGATCACGACGCGGTGCTTGTGGTCGCCGCGGAGGAAGTGGTGGCCGGCGGCCATGCCGACCCTGGCCGCGACCTCGATGGTCATCGGCTCGAGGTTGGCCCTGCCACGGATCCCGTCGGTTCCGAAGTACTGCCTCATGGCTCCGCCCCCTGCCCTGTTCCCGACCAGACCCTCACCGCCTGGACCGTGTCGGCCACGTCATGCACCCTGAGGAACTGGACGCCGGCAAGGACGCCGGCGAGTGCCGCCGACACGCTGCCGCCCCTGCGCCTTGCCGGCACCTCCTCGCCCGAGACCCGGCCGATGAAACTCTTGCGCGACGCTCCCAGAAGGATGGGACATCCCAGCGAATGGAACAATGCCAGGTCCCTCAGAAGCGTGAAGTTGTGGTCCGGCGTCTTGCCGAAGCCGATTCCGGGATCCACCGCGATGGCGCCGCGGTCGATCCCGGCCTCGACACAGGCGGCGATCCGACCCTCGAGCCAGTCGAAGATGTCGAGGCTGACGTGATCGTAACGCGGAGCGTCCTGCATCGTGCGCGGATCCGAGAACGCGTGCATGAGGACCACGGGCACGCCGGACGCGGCCACCAGGTCCATGCTGCGCGGATCATGGGTGAGCGCGCTGATGTCGTTGACGATCGCCGCACCGGCGGCCAGGGCGGCCTCCACGACGTCCGCCTTGCGGCTGTCGACGGACACCACGGCTTGCGACGCGGCGAGCCTGTCGATGACGGGGAGGATCCTGCGGCGCTCCTCGGCCGCGTCCACGGGCAGGGCCCCGGGGCGGGTCGACTCGCCGCCCACATCGAGAACGGCCGCGCCGGCCCCGAGCATCGCCCGTCCCCGCTCGACCGCGTCATCCGGGTCGAGCGCCGTCCCGCCGTCGGAGAAGCTGTCCGGCGTGACGTTGACGATGCCCATCACCTGCGGCTCTGCGAGATCGAGGCCGGCAAAGGCCGCGGGCGGCGCCCTCAGGCGGCCGGTCTGGGCGAGGACGCGCCGCGCCGCCTCTTCCGGGAGACCCGGGGCCCACGCCTCGACCTGCGAGAGGTCCGCCTCGGCCACGCGAAGCCCGCCGTCACGGCGCAGCAGGACCTCCGCCCTGGGTTCCCCCGGCAGGCTTCGTCCCGCGACCGGCAACGGCTTGACGTAGACCCTTGCCGCCGCAGGGCTTCCGGCGGCAAGGCAATCGAGAGCGACGCGGGCGGATCGCCGGATCAATGCCCGGGCTGCGGTTCGGGCGCCGGTCCTGCAGGCTCCTCGCCCCGTTCCTCCGTGACCGGGACGGAAGAGTCCTGGCGCGGCGGCGGGCGCTCGCCCTCGCCGTCATCGCCGCGTGAAATGGTTTCACCCCTGATCACGCGCCTGACCTCGTCGGCCGACAGGGTCTCGTGCTCGAGAAGCGCCTGGGCCAGGAGCTCGAGCTCGTCGCGGCGGTCGTCGAGGATCGTGCGGGCCGTCTCGGCGCCCTCGTCGATAAGGCGGCGGATCTCCGCATCGATGACCGCGGCGGTCGAATCGGAGACGTTCTTGCGCTGCGTCACCGAGTGCCCGAGGAAGACCTCCTCCTCGTTGTCTCCGTAGAGCAGCGGCCCGAGTTCGTCGGAGAAGCCGAACTGGGTGACCATGCGCCGCGCGATGTCGGTCGCCACCTTGATGTCGTTGCTGGCGCCGGTGGTGACGTTCTCCTTGCCGAACACCATCTCCTCGGCGATGCGTCCGCCGAACAGGCTGGCGATCTTGGCCTTGAGCTCGCGCTCGGAGATGCTCAGCCGGTCGCGCTCGGGAAGGTACATGGTGACGCCCAGGGCACGCCCGCGCGGGATGATGGTGACCTTGTGAAGCGGCTCGTGGCCGGGCGCATAGAGCATCACCAGGGCATGGCCGCCCTCGTGGTAGGCGGTGAGCTTCTTCTCGTCCTCCGTCATCACCATGGAACGCCGCTCGGCGCCCATCATCACCTTGTCCTTGGCGTCCTCGAACTCCTTCATGGTGACGACGCGCTTGCCCCGGCGGGCCGCCAGGAGGGCCGCCTCGTTCACGAGGTTGGCAAGGTCGGCGCCCGAGAATCCGGGCGTGCCGCGCGCGATGGTCTTGAGGACGACATCGGCGCCGATGGGCGTCTTGCGGCAGTGGACCTTGAGAATCTTTTCGCGGCCGAGAATGTCCGGGTTGGGCACTACCACCTGGCGGTCGAAGCGCCCGGGCCGCAGCAGCGCGGGATCGAGGACGTCGGGACGGTTCGTGGCGGCGATCAGGATGATCCCCTCGTTGGTCTCGAAGCCGTCCATCTCGACGAGCAGCTGGTTGAGGGTCTGTTCGCGCTCGTCGTTGCCGCCGCCGAGCCCGGCTCCGCGGTGACGGCCGACCGCGTCGATCTCGTCGATGAAGATGATGCACGGCGCGTTCTTCTTGGACTGCTCGAACATGTCCCGCACCCGGCTGGCGCCGACACCGACGAACATCTCGACGAAGTCCGAGCCGGAGATCGTGTAGAAGGGAACGTTCGCCTCGCCGGCGATGGCGCGCGCGAGCAGCGTCTTGCCGGTTCCCGGCGGTCCCACCAGCAGGACGCCCTTGGGAATCTTGCCGCCGAGCCTCTGGAACTTCTGCGGGTTCTTCAGGTACTCGACGATCTCCTCGAGCTCGTCCTTGGCCTCGTCGATACCGGCAACGTCCTCGAAGGTCACGCGGCCCTGCTTCTCGTTCAGCAGCTTCGCCTTGGAGCGTCCGAACCCCATGGCCTTGCCGCCGCCGGACTGCATCTGGCGCATGAAGAAGATCCACACGCCGATGAGCAGGAGCATCGGGAACCAGGAGAGCAGGACGCTCAGGATCGACGGCAGGCCGTCGTCGACCGGCGCCGCGGAAATGATGACGCCGTTCGCCTCGAGCAGCGGCACGAGGTTGGGATCGTCCGGCGCGTAGGTCGAGAAGGGGTGGCCCCCGGCCTCGTGGCCCGTGATGCGGTTGCCCTGGATGGTCACATCCTGGACCTGTCCCGCGGCGACGTTCTGGAGGAACGAGGAGTACGCTATCTCCCGTTCGCCGCCTCCCGACGGCTGGAAGAGGTTGAAGAGGGCGATCAGGAGGAGCCCGATCACCACCCACAGCGCGAGGTTTCGTCCGAAGTTGGTCAAGGGAGTCCCGAAGATCAGCCTCGGCGACAATATGGGCCTCCCGCCCCCGGAATTCCAGACCCCGATGCCGGGGCCGAGGCTCTATCCGAGGAACAGAGGCGGCACCAGGGGCTGCCGGGGCGCGAAGCGAGCGGCGGGGCCGGCGGCCACCGGGCTCCCGTCCGGCCGTTCGACGACGGGCAGCGTCCCGCCGCCGCGGATGCGCCAGGGGCCGTCGGGCACCCTGACGCGGAAGCGGCCGTCCCACAGGACCTCGTGCGATGCCCCCTCGCCCTCGACGACCGGAACGTTGCGCTCCTCGCGGCTGACCGTCGCGACGCCGGCGCCGCGCCACAGGCAGCGGCCCAGGGTGGCGCGGACCGGGTCCGGGGCGTCGAGCTTCCCGGCAAGGGCGGCGAGCCGCCGGCCGCGCGGCGGATAGTCGAGCCCGCCGACCGTCATGGCGAGACGGGCAAGCACCGCGAGGCGCAGCCGCTCCGGCAGGGCCCTGAAGCGGCCGCGGTGGAGCGTGGCGACGCCGCCTGCATCGAGACGCACCATGCCGGCGAGGCCGGCGGCGGTCTCACGCTCGAGGCGGCTGCGTCTTGCGGCGGCTGCGGGGTCGGGAGCGGCGACACCGTCCTGGCGCAGGCGGACCCGGGTGAACCGCCTGTCCCGGTTCATGGGATCCTCGAGCCAGGATTCGCCACGCGCCGCGAGGGTTGCCCGCAGCCGTGCGGGCGCAACGCCGAGAAAGGGCCTCAGGAGCCTCATGCCGGGCCTTTCCACACAGGCCGACATGCCGGCAAGGCCGAGGTCGCCGCTGCCGGCCTCGCGGCGCATCGCCACGGTCTCGGCCTGGTCCGCGAGATGGTGTCCGACAAGGAGGTGGAGGACGCGGTGGCGCCGGCAGGCGTCCTCGAGAAGCCGGTAGCGGGCGCGCCTTGCCGCCTCCTCGACGGCGCGCCCGGGCTTGCTTCCCGTCCAGACCAGGACCCGGGCATCGAACCCCCGGGCCATGCAGCGTTCCGCAAGACGCGCCGCCTCGGCTGCCGAACCGGCCCTGAGGCCATGGTCGACGATGAGGGCAAGCAAAGTGCCGCCGCGGCCGGCGGCCCAGTCCCCGGCAAGCAGGGCGAGCGTCGAGCTGTCGGCGCCTCCCGACAGCGCCACGGCGAGCCGGGGCGCGCGCTCGAACGGCGCCAGGCCCTCCATCAATGCGGCGAAATCCCCCGCCGTGAGAGGTTGGCCCGGGGACTCAGACGCAGCCGGCAGCAGCCGCTTCCTCCCCGGCTTCGGCGCGGATGGTCTCGCCGGCGTCGGAGAACTTCTCGGCGAGTTCCCGGAAGGTTGCGCACGACTCGTCGATCTTTCCGAGACGTGCCAGTGTCACCGCCAGCTTGAGCAGGCTGCCGGCCGCCTTGGGGCCGTCCGGCTCGTGCCGGTAGCCCTTGAGGTAGGCGACGGCCGCATCGTGGAACTGCTCGCGCACGAAGTGCGTCGAACCCAGCCAGTACCAGGCGTTGCCGGTAAGATCGCTCTGAGGGTGGAGCCCGATGAACTCCCGGAAAGCGCTTTCGGCGGCCTCGTAGTCCGCCTTGCGCAACAGCGAGAAGGCGTGGTTGTACTGTTCCATCACCGAGCCCGGCGGCAGGAGACCGGCATCGTCGTCCGCAGGCGGGGTCTCCACGGCAACCGTCTCGACCGCCCCGCCGGCCTCGTTGCCGGCGGTCTTCGCCACGAGCTTCGTCTCGAGACCGGCCACCTGCTCGCGCAACTGGCGCTGATCGAACTCGAGGTCGTCTATGCGCCCGGCTATGGTGCGCAGGGTCTCGTGTATCTGCTGGATGTCCGCGTGCAGCCTGCTGCCGTCGAACGCCGCGACTTCGCCGGAACTCGCCGGCAGTTCGCCGGCGTTGTAGACGTAGGCCTGGAGGTCGATCACGTCCCGCCGCAGGCGCTCGAGTCTCTGCGCGAGTTCCGCCGTTTCATCCTGGGCGCCGGCGGTCCACACCGACGACGCCAGGACCGCGAGCGCCGCCGCAAGCAGTTTCTTCATCGATGCCATCCCGTGCCGGTTCCCGCCGGAGCGCATGCCGGATGGCTGGAAGGCCCCGCCGCAGGCTTCCCGCCGGCCTTTAGCTCAGGACAAGAACGCCCCTGCGGTTCTGGCCCCATGCCGCTTCGGTGTGTCCCAGGACGGCCGGACGCTCCTTGCCGTAGCTGATGATCGCGATGCGGCTGGGATCGATGCCCAGCACGACGAGATGATCCTTGACGGCATTGGCGCGCCTGTCGCCCAGGGCGATGTTGTACTCGCGGGTCCCGCGCTCGTCGCAGTGCCCTTCAACCACGACGATGACGTCGCTGAACTCCGTCATCCAGTCGGCCCAGCGCTTGATGGTCGTCTGTGCCCGGGCATTGAGCACCGAACTGTCAAGCGCGAAGAAGACGCGGTCGCCGAGAATCTCCTGGACATACTGTTCCGACCTCGGATCGATCGGCACGACGTCCATCATCGTGTCTTCGGCGACTTCAACGGCTTCGCCGGCACCGGCATCGTCTTCCACGGTCTCCGGAGTCGATTCGCATGCCGCGACCAGAAGGCCCACAGCCATAGCCAGGATCAGATTGAAACGCATGGAAGGACCCCCTTTTCAGATAGACCGCCGGTGCACTTTGCCCGACAGATCACATGACGCAAACGCGCGGCACTGTCAAACCCGATCGGTTCCTGCATCCACCAGCGTTATAGACGACGAAGTTTCACCGAATCAAGGGAGACCATGCGGGATCGGACGCCGCACCCTGGGTGCGGATCTCCCGGTGGACATGCCCCGTCAGATCGACGCTCCTGATGGTCCTCACCGTGTTGTCGCCCTCATAGGTCTCGTGCGCGAACATGATCACGCGTCCGTTGGGCGACCATGTCGGCCCCTCGACAAGGTCGCCCCGCGCCAGGAGACGCTCTCCGGTCCCGCCGTCGTTGCCCGAGGGCGCCATGACACCGATCGCCCAGGGCGCTTCGGGAATGTGTTTCGTGAAGGCGATGAGATCGCCCCGGGGCGACCAGACGGGTGTCGAGTAGGAAGCCTTGCGGCCGGACCGCGGATCGAAGCTGATGCGGCGCTGGTTCCCGCCATCCGCATCCATGATGTAGAGCTGGGTCTGGCCGGACCGGTCGGAGGTGAAGACCACCTCGGATCCGTCCGGCGAATACGAGGGCGACGTGTCGATGGCGGGCTGGTTCGTGAGTTGCGTGATCGTGCGGGTGGCGAGATCCATGACGTAGATGTCCGTGTTGCCGTTGATCGCCAGGGACATGATCACCTTCTCGCCGTCGGGCGAGAATCTCGGAGCGAAGCTCATGCCGGGGAAATCGCCGAGGACCTCCCTCCTTCCGGTCGCGAGATCGAGGAGATAGACCCTGGGTATCGTCTCGTTGAAGTACGAGAAGTAGGCGATCTTCTGGACGGTCGGCGAGAACCGCGGCGTCAGGACGGTGAAATCTCCCGAGGTGAGAAAGCGGTGGTTGTGCCCGTCGTAGTCCATGACGGCGATCCGTTTCCTGAGATCGGTCTGCGCCCCCTCCTCGTGAACATAGACGATGCGGGTGTCGAAGAACCCCGTCTCCCCGGTAAACCGCTGATAGACCGCATCGGCGATCTTGTGCCCGATTCGCCTCCAGATCGATTCGCTGCCGCGATAGGCGAAGCCGACGAGCTGTTCCTCGGCAAGGGTGTCGAAGAGCCTGAAGCTGACGCGCGCGCGGTCGTCGTCGGTGCGCGAGGCCCAGCCCGTGACGAGCGCGTGGGCGCCTGACTGGCGCCACAGGGGGAAGTGCGGCTGTCCCTCCTCGCCGATTGCGGAGGGATCCTCGAGAAAGGCGCCGGGATCGACGGCCGTGAAAAGGCCCGAGAACTCGAGATCGGCCTTCACGACCGCGGCAATGTCCCTGCCGAGCTGCGCCATGTCGCCGGTGCCGTTGAAATCCGTGACCGCGATCGGCACCGGGTCGGCAAGGCCTTCGGTCACGCCGACATCGAGCTGCGCGGCGGCCCCTCCCGCCAGCAACCCGACAGAGACGATCCAGGCCGACATGAACACGGTTGTCCGCGTGATCTTGGTCATGGGCTTCCCCGTCTCCTCCAGCTTGCCGCCGCACGGAACGCTCGGTTGACGCCGGCACCGCTTGTGATACCGGCAAGCGTCACGCCAGTTCAAGCACCCATTGGCCGCGAATCGGGCGGTATCGTGGCGGAAGCCCTCAGGGCCGCACGGAATCGAGTCCGCGGGCGTTGATGCAGATACCGGCCAGGGTGCGCTCCTCGCCGCAGGGCCATGGACGGCCCGCTCATCCCGGATCAGGACATCGCTCGGCGACCAGAGGTGGCTGTAGATGCGCTCCGGCGTGGTGGCGAAGGTCATCAGCCCGTCGATCAGCTCCCGGCCCTCCCCGTCGTCCATGCCGACCACGGCGAAGGCGTGCGAGGCGATGTGGAGCGCCACGCGGTGTCGGGCCACATGGTGACGATATCCCGGCGCGCGGCCGCCGGCGAGACGGCCATGCGCGTGTGGGCATGGCGGTGCCGCAGCACGGCATTGCGCGTGCGTCGCTTCGCCGCCTCCGGGAGACCGCGCCAGGCGGCTCGGGTGGAGACGAACTCGTTTTCGCCGCCGGATGCGGGCAGCCTGCGCGCGGCGAGGATGTTGGCGAGCGCCGGCCACGGCAGGAACGTGCCGTCCGTGTGCCACAGCCGGCTGGCGCGAAGCTGCTGCACGCGCAGGCTCGATTCCGGAGCCACGCCGCCGTCATCCTCCAGGTTCGAGACCAGCGGCATCCGCGCCTCGTGATCGGCCGGAACGTGCTGCCTGACCTCGATGACGCCGAACAGCCAGGAGCGAGTGCTCCTCGAAGGCCTCGCGTATGGCGGGGTAGAGCGAAGTCGCGGTGACGGCGGCAAGATCGATTCCCTCGATCCTGACACCGAAGCCGTCGTGAAGCGGCGTCATGCGCAGGATCGCGACAGCTCCGGATGAAGTCAGAACATGCTGCTTGGATCGAAGCGGACGATCAACTCTCTCCAGACCGCGTAGCGCTCCCTGTCGAGGTTCTCGAAAGGACGATCGCGAAAGAAGAGCACGGCCCTCAGCGCCGCCTCCCCGGCAACCTTTCGGGTATGCTGGCTGTGTCCGCCCTCGACGTCGACGACTCGCGCCCGCAGCACCCGCGCATCGTTCGAGAGCACCACATCGATGGTGACGATGAGGTCGCTGGCATCGATGGCTCCGCTCTGGATGATCCACCGCCTGGTGATCTGGCTGGCGATGCTCTGGCGAAGCGTCGCCAGTTCCGTGTCGGAGACCGGCACATCCGGCGGAATGTCGAGGGCCGAAGCGACATCGCCGAAGGTGGTGGTCTGCGGCCGGGACTCGGCGGGTTCCAGGTCGTCCAGGAGACTTTCGCCGACGCGCGCGAACGAGGTTTCGTCCTCTCGCTTCGGCCTGTCGGCGGGTTTGGCGGACGGCAGCGGCGCGGCCTCGACCGGGTCCGGTTCGGCGACCGCCCCGGGAACGGGTTCCGGCGCCACGGACTCGGGCTCCGGTTCGGGTTCAGGCGCGGCTTGCGGTTCCGGCGCGGGCTCCGGTTCCGGCTCGGGCACCGGCTCGGGCTCCGGTTCCGGCTCGGGCTCGGGCTCCGGCGCCGGCTCGGGAAGCGGCAGGGCCATCTCCTCGGCAACCGTGATGACGTCGACGGCGATCATGTCGGCGACGGGTTCGCGGTCGCGCCACAGTTCAGGCAGACCGACGAGCGCCAGCACGACGAGCAGCGCGTGGAGGACGGTGGAGCCGGCCCATCCGATGATCGACACGCCTCAGGACTCTCCTTGCGGTCCGGGGCGCCGGGCCTCGAGTGCGAGGCGCCGGAAACCCGCTTCGGTCAGCGCTCCCATCACCGCCATCACTTCCCCGTAGGCGACGGACCTGTCGCCCTTGACGAACACCCTGATGTCGGGATTGTTGCCGGAGATGACGGCAAGACGATGGCCGAGCTGGTCGATTTCGACCCTGGATTCCCCGAGCCAGATCTCGCCTGCGGCCGTCACCGTCACCTCGACCGGCTCGTCGGTCCCGGCAATGTCGTCGACCGCCGCCTCGGGCAGATCCACCTCGATGCCCGCGGTGAGCAGCGGCGCGGTGATCATGAAGACGACGAGCAGCACGAGCATGACGTCGACCAGCGGCGTGACGTTGATCTCGCTGATCGGCGGGCGCCGGCGTCCCGCCCTGGCGCTGCGCCGCGCGCTCGTGACGGTGAACTGGACGGCCATCAGCCGGACTGCTCGTCGAGCTGCCTGGACAGCAGGGCGTGAAACTCCGTGGCGAAGTTCTCGAGCCTGCTGGCATAGCGGTCGAAGTCCCCGGACAGCTTGTTGTAGGCGATCACGGCCGGGATCGCCGCCAGGAGGCCCAGCGCCGTGGCGAACAGCGCCTCGGCGATGCCCGGAGCCACGACGATCAGCGACGTGTCGCGCTGCACCGCGATCGCCGTGAAGGCGTTCATGATCCCCCAGACCGTGCCGAAGAGGCCGATGAAGGGCGCCGTGGAGCCGACTGTCGCCAGGAGCCCCAGGTAGCGCTCGAGGCGGTCCATCTCGCGATCGATGCCGATCTGCATCGCCTGGCCGATCCGCTGCTTGAGATCCGCGCGCAGGCGGCTGTCGGCGATCATGTCCCTGCGGCTCATGGCCCGCCGCAACTCCTCCATGGCCGCCTTGAAGACGGTGGCCATGGGATGGGCCGGCGAGCGCTCGACATCACTGTAGAGCTCCTCGAGCGAGCCGCCCGACCAGAAGGACTCCTCGAACTTCACGGCAAGGCCGGACAGCCGGCGCAGCCGGGTCGCCTTGTCGATGATGATGGCCCAGCACCACACGGAGGCGGCGAGCAGCACGAGCATGACGAGCTTGACGACGACATCTGCGCGCCAGAACAGGCTCCAGATCGACATTCCCGCCTCCGGAGGCAGGTCGGTCAGGACGGTCATTTCCAAGATCGCGTTTCCTTGTTCAGTGAAAGCGTTGGCGAACGGCCTCGGCAAGCGGTTCGGGCAGGCGCCTCGCGCGGCCGTTCGCGCCGAGAAAGGCCAGGCGCACCGTCATGACGACGAGGTCGCGCCCCGCCAGGGAGACCTTCTGCCCCATGACGAGGCTGGCGGCCCTCGTCCCGGCGATCCAGGTCGAGACCTCGACCTCGTCGTCGAGCCGTGCCGCGGCGAGAAACTCGACGGCCATCGAGCGCACCACGAAGGCGCCGCCCGCGCTCTCGCGCAGGCCCCGGTGGTCGAAGCCCGCGGCGCGCAGCCACTCGGTCCGCCCCCGCTCGGCGAAGCGCAGATAGGCGGTGTGATAGACGATCCCCGCCGCGTCCGTGTCCTCGTAGTAGACCCGCGCCGGAATCGTGTGCACCGCCTCACACACCGTCCTCTCCCGGCCCTTCGAAAAGGTCGCCCCCGGGGGCCGCGCCGACGGGAACGGCGAGCCCGAGGTGCCGCCAGCCGGGCGCGGTCAGCACCCGTCCGCTCGGCGTCCGCTTGATGAAGCCCTGCTGAAGCAGGAACGGCTCGATGACATCCTCGATGGCGTCGCGATGTTCGGAGAGCGCCGCCGCGAGGGTCTCGACTCCGACAGGACCTCCGCCGTAGTTGCCTGCGATGCAGCCCAGGTAGCGGCGGTCCATGGTGTCCATGCCCTTCTCGTCGACATCGAGTGTGGCCAGCGCCTCGCGGGCGATCCGGGCGTCGATGGCGGGCGCCTCGGCCACGAAGGCGATGTCGCGCACCCTGCGCAGCAGTCTCACCGCGACCCTCGGCGTCCCGCGCGCCCGCGTCGCGATCACCCTCGCTCCGTCGGCCGAGATCTCCTCGTTCACCACCCCTGCCAGGCGCAGCAGCATGAGTGTCAGGTCATCGGCATCGTAGTAGTCGAGGCGCTGCTGGATCAGGAAGCGGTCGTAGAGGGGCTTGGTGATCAGTCCCGCCCGGGTCGTCGCGCCGATGAGGGTGAACGGCTTGAGCGGAACCCTGATCGAGCGCGCCGCGGGTCCCTCGCCGATCACGAGATCGAGCTCGTAGTCCTCCATCGCCGGATAGAGCACCTCTTCGACGGCAGGATTGAGGCGGTGGATCTCGTCGATGAAAAGAACGTCGTGGTCGTCGAGATTGGTCAGCTGCGCGGCAAGGTCGCCGGCGCGGGCGATCACCGGACCCGAGGTCTGGTGAAAGCCGACGCCGAGTTCGTTGGCGACGATCCGCGCCAGCGTCGTCTTGCCGAGGCCCGGAGGACCGTGCAGCAGGACGTGATCGAGGGCCTCGCCGCGGCCGCGGGCGGCGCTGATTCCCGTCTTCAGGTTGCCGCACACGACCTTCTGGCCGATGAACTCGCCAAACCGCGTCGGCCTCATGGAGGGCGCCGGGTCCCGGTCGGCGGCGGCCGCAGCCGCATCCACGAGGCGCCCGTTCCCGTCCGTCATCGCGCGAGCTCCCTGAGACTGGCGGCGATCAGCGCGGCGACATCGCTGCCGTCCGCCATGCCGCGCCGCGCCCTGGTGACCGCACCCCACGCCTCCGGGCGCGCGTAGCCGAGATGGACCAGCGCGCCGACCGCGTCCTCCTCGACGCCGCCGGCGGGGACTGCGGCGCCGTCGGAGACGGCAGGCTCGATTCCGTCCACCCTGTCGCCGAGTTCCGTGACGATGCGCCTTGCCAGCCGGGGGCCGACGCCGCTGGCGCGCGTCAGAGCCTTGCTGTCGTTCGCGCGCACGGCAAGGGCGAGTTCGGACAGTCCGAGCACCGAGAGCACGGCGAGCGCCACCCGGGGACCGACGCCCTGCACCTCCATCAGCAGCCGGAAACCCTGCTGTTCGGCGGCGTCGAGAAAACCGTAGAGAACGATTCGCTCGTCGCGAATGAAGGTCTCGACGAGCAGGCGCGTCTCACGGCCCGTCTCGCCGAGCGCGGCGACGGTCCTCGCCGAACAGGCCAGCCGGTAGCCCACGCCGCCCACGTCGACGATGACGTGGTCTGCGGCAATGGCGGCGATGCGTCCGGCCAGATGTCCGATCATGTGCGCAGTCCGGCCCTGATGCGTTCCAGCGTGCGGTGGTGGTAGGCATGGCACACCGCGACCGCCAGGGCGTCGGCGGCGTCCTTGCCGGCCGCTCCCGCTCCCGGCAGCAGGATGGCGATCATCGCGGCGATCTGGTGTTTTTCCGCCTTCCCGGTACCGACCAGGGTCTTCTTCACGAGCCGCGCGGCGTACTCCGCCACGGCGCAGCCGGACGACGCGGCCGCCACCATGGCCACACCGCGGGCGTGGCCGAGTTTCAGCGTGCTCTCGGCATTGATGCTCACGAAGGTCTCCTCGAGGGCCACGACGTCGGGCTGCCGCTCGCCGACCACGGCCCGGATGCCGGCATCGATCGCCGCCAGCCGCTCGGCCATGGCGAGCGAGGGCCTCGGCGAGACCGCGCCGTGGGCGATGTGCCTCAGCGAAGCGCCCTCGGCGCAGATCATCCCCCAGCCGGTGGTCACGAGACCCGGATCCAGACCCAGAATCCTCATCCCCCGGCCTCAGGCGACCAGGCGTTCGATCACGTCGTCGCCGATCTCGAAGTTGGCCGCCACCGACTGCACGTCGTCGTTGTCCTCGAGGTCGTCGATCAGGCGCAGGAGCGTCGGCGCCTTGTCCTCCGGCACCTCCGTGACCACCGAGGGCTTCCAAACGAGCCCGGCCTCCCGCGGCGTGCCGAAGCGTTCCACGAGCGCTTCGCTCGCCCGGCCGAAGTCCTCCGGCGCGCAGGTGATGGTGTGGCCGTCGTCGTCCGAAACAACGTCGCCCGCGCCGGCGTCGAGAGCCGCCTCGAAGACAGTGTCCTCGTCGCCGGCCTCGGCGGAGAAGACGACCTGGCCCTTGCGCTCGAACATGAACGAGACGCTTCCGGTCTCCGCGAGGCTGCCGCCGTTCTTGTTGAACGCCGCGCGGACCTCGGCGGCGGTCCGGTTGCGGTTGTCGGTGAGGGCCTCGACGATGATGGCCACGCCGCCCGGCCCGTAGCCCTCGTAGCGCATTTCCTGGTAGTCGGCCGCGCCGTCCGCGCCGGCGCTCTTGCGGATGGCGCGCTCGATGGCGTCCTTGGACATGTTGACCGCGCGGGCCGCCTGGATGGCCGCGCGCAGGCGGGGATTGTGCCCGGGATCGGGCAGTCCCGAACGGGCGGCCACCACGATTTCGCGGCCCACCTTGGTGAACTGCCGGGCGCGCCGGGCATCCTGCGCGCCCTTGCGATACATGATGTTCTTCCACTTGGAATGGCCGGCCATGACGCCTTCCCGAACCCGATCAGCCGTATCGCGCGAAGGATAGCACAACCGTGCGTGCGTTGGGCACGCGGACCGGACCCTACCGGAAGACGGCGGCGGCGGAACTCTTCGCCTCCTGCTTGGCGGCAATGACCTCCCGCGCCCTGCGGATTTCCGATTCCAGGCCGGCGATGTAGTCTGCGAGCGCCTCGAGCGACATCCCCTCGAGGTTCCGGGGCCCCGCGGTCGCAGGCCGCGGATCGAGTTCGTCAGAATCCATTGTTTCCTCGCGAGTCCTGGCAGGTGACGAGGGTAATCCGGGAGAATGCCGATGTCCGCTGCAATGAACGCCATCGAGTACAACGGCCATGGCGGATCCGGCGTCATACGCATGGCCCGCAGGCCCGTTCCGGAACCCACCGTCGGCGAAGCGCTCATCCGGGTCGCCGCCGCCGGCGTCAATCGCCCCGACATCCTGCAGCGCGCCGGCAACTACCCGCCGCCGCCCGGCGCCAGCGACATTCCCGGCCTCGAGGTCGCGGGCACGGTGGTCGCAAACGGTCCCGGGAGCGGCGGCCCCGAGGTGGGCGCCAGGGTGATGGCGCTGGTCTCAGGCGGCGGCTACGCCGAGTACTGCGCCGCACCCTTCCCCCAGATCCTGCCGGTCCCGCAGCAACTCTCTGACGTGGAGGCGGCCGGCGTGCCCGAGACCTTCTTCACGGTGTGGACCAACGTCTTCCAGCGCTGCCGCCTCGGAGGAGGAGAGACCTTCCTGGTGCATGGCGGCGCCAGCGGCATCGGCACGACCGCCATCCAGCTCGCCAACGCCCGCGGCGCGCGGGTGTTCGCCACGGCCGGCGCCGCGTCGCGGTGCCGGGCCTGCGAGGCGCTCGGCGCCGAGCGCGCCTTCAACTACCGCACGGAAGACGTCGCCGGCCGGCTTCGGGAGATGACCGGCGGACGCGGGGTGGACGTGATCCTCGACATGGCCGGAGGCGACACGATCAGGGACAACATCGGCCTTCTCGCCGTGGAGGGCCGCCTGTGCTTCATCGCCTTCCTTGAGGGATCGAAGGCGGCCGTCGACTTCCTTCCCCTCATGATGAAACGCGCCACGGTGACCGGCTCGACCCTGCGGCCCCGTCCGGTCGTCGAGAAGGGCGCGATCGCCGACGAACTGAGGCGCGAGGTCCTGCCGCTCCTCGAGAGCGGCCGCGTGAGGCCCGTGATCCACGAGGCGGTTCCCTTCGCCGAGGCCGCCAGGGCCCAGGACATGCTCGACGGCGACCATGTCGGCAAGGTGGTCCTCACCATGGCGTGACCTTGCCATGGCCGACGAGGATGTTTGGGTCGCATTCGACACGGCCGGCGACCTCCGCATGGCTCCTGCGCCGGGGCCGGCCTTTCAGAGCGTTCCCGACGCCGCGCATCCCGATGGAGCACCGCGAAGATCTTGCGACTGACAGTGCCGCGCTGCCGGAAACCGGGATGGCCGCCGTGTTCCAGGGCAGGTTTCCGCAACGGTGGCGCGGGGCCCTTCCGCCCATGCGCCGGGACTGCGCAACGACCGAAGTCCGGTTCCCCACGGCGACACGGACACGATGCCCTGCCAGTCGACGAAACACCTTTCGTACTCCCGGATGCCTTCGATTTCGTCAGGTGTCATGCGGCATGTCTCGCTGCCCTGTTTCAGGAAACAGTCCGCGCACGCCAGCCGCTTGTGCAGCGGCACGGTCCAGGAGCACCACTCCATGCATGAAGCATGATAGCTGGCGATCATGTTTGCACATTGGTCAATTCCGAGGGTGTGGCTGCTTCCATCCAGCCATGGATTGCGGGGTTCGCCTTCGACACAACTTCCCGGCCGGTCGTAGAAGTCATGTCCCTCGATGGTCACGCTCCTGTCTCCTGCGCGGCGGCCGCGCCGTCCGCTGCCGACGCCATGTCCTCTGCCGGGTCCGTCCCGCTCGCCACCGCCTATTGCCAGTCAGTGCATTCTGATCCCGCCGGCTGGCAACCGGTTACTCTTGTAACTCCCCCGGACGCCTCACTGATTGCCTCGCCATACCCTTCGCACTGTCTCATCGCCTCCGCTTCGGCTTCTCCCCTGTCTCTCCCAAAACCCTGACTGATACCACCTTCGTCAAAATCTGTTGTCACCTGAACGGTTGCCAACCACATGGTGCAGGCTGGCTCCGAAGCGTCGGCAGGCGCGTCGTCGCTTGTCAGCGCCACCGTCTTTTGCCAGAGCGTGCAGGTCTCGGGCGCCAACCAGCCGTTGCGGAAGTCGCAGGTTCGCGCCATGCCGTCAGGCCGCCTCACATGAAATTGTCCGTGGTCGGGCCACCCGTCCTGCATGACGCCTTCGAAACGGCGCTCGCCATAGTCGCCGACGCCGCGAAGGACAGCCGTCCCCTCACCCGACGCCGTGCCGTCCGTGCAGCCGCCCGACCATGTGGCCGACGTGACCGTTCCTTTTGCCTGTGTTGTTCGCTGTAGAGCTGGCAGGGCTGGTTGTCCGCGACGATCCAGCCGGGGCCGAAGGAGGATACGGGGCTCTGGGGCCCCAGCGCGCCGGCGAGCAGTTCGCCGGCCTGCTCCTGTGTCAACGCGCCGGTGGCGGCGTACCCCTCGCCCCGTTGCCACGCCTCCACTGCGCTGCGTGTCCGAGAGCCCGGCATTCCATCCACGGGTCCCGGATCGAACCCCCGGTCCGCAAGCGCCGACTGGATGGCCCGCCACTCGTCCGCGCTCAGGGCGGGGGCGCTTTCTCCGTCCTGATGCGCGCTTTCGGTGTCTTGCCCCGGGCACGCAAGGTCATGGCCGTCAGCCCGGTCCAGCGCCTGGTGGATGATGCCGCCCTCCTCGGCGATTTCGTAGGGAAGGTAGTCCTGAGAGCCGCGCACGCAGGGCTCGGCCCCGCCGTCCAGCAACGCCTGGGCGATCCTGTCGAACCCGCTGGTCGACCGCCGGATCACGGCATGGAGCATCGTGTCGCCGTTGGAATACTTCCGGTCCGGGGCGGCGCCTGCGGCGAGCAGCAGCGAGGCGGATGCACCCATGTCCGGACCGCGCGCCGCCAGGAGCTGCAACGGCGTCAGCCGGTCGTTGTTCACGATGCCGGGGCCGGCCCCGCCGGCGAGCAGGGCCCCGACAACGGCAGGATGGGCAATGTGAGCGGCGGCGATGTGAAGGGCTTTATCTCCGGCCTCGTCCTTCCGGTCCGGGGCGCCGCCGTGCTCCAGCAGGGCCGCAACACCGTTGGGCGAGTCGTGGCCGTACGCGGCAAGGTGAAGCGGCGTCTGACCCCTCGCATTCGTTGCGGCGGCGTCGGCGCCCGCGTTCAGCAGCACTCGGATGACAACGATGGAACCGGGCACCAGCAGCGGCGGGTCGGGAGCGTAGGCCGCAAGGTGCAGAGGCGTATCGCCATGCGCGTCGCGCCGGTTCGGGTCGCCGCCTGCCTCCAGAAGCAGCTGCACGATGTACTCCGCCCCCCGGTCGGCGGCATAGTGGACGGCGGTCCGCCCGTTCTCGTCCGGCGCGTCGGGGTTCGCTCCCCTGGCGAGCAACGTCTGGACTTCCCACTTCGGCAACGATTCGCAGAGCATCGTCATCGGAAGTCCCGGCATGGGCGAAGAACCCTCCCGGATGAACCAGCGCCAGCACAAGGATGGCGGCGAACGGCATTCCGGCGGAACGGACCATGACTGCACTTGCCTCCCGTAGCGCCCGCACGACCCAAATCCGGAACGGCCGGCACGGCAGCAACGCCCGAAGCGGTGGCGTAGCCAAGAATAGTCGACAGTCCCTGTCAACCTGCCGTCCGGCCGGGCGCGCCGCTTGAACAATCGGGTTTGGTTCTCGAGATCACGCAGTGATCCCCCGAAAAGGGGCGCCGCAAGGTCCTCGCCATGCCTTGTCATGTCCCGGAGCGGTGCTTAGTATCCATACGGCACGGCGCAACCACGCAATCGTGCGCAGGAACCCCATCATCGCGGCCGTTCGCACATGCCGACGCACCGGGCGTGCCGCATGCGGAGAGATCACATGGCGCAACACCTGCTGATGCCACGGGCAACCGCCGTCTGGCTGATCGACAACTCGACGCTGACGTTCAGCCAGATCGCCGAGCTTTGCGGCATGCATGAACTGGAGATCCAGAGCGTCGCCGACGGCGAGACCGACGCCAACCTGATCGGTCTGAGCCCCGTGCAGTCCGGACAGATCACGGCCGAGGAGCTTGCGCGCTGCGAAGCCGATCCGGCGGCCACCGTCACGCTGCGAGACCGGGGCGAGGCGGCGCCGCCCAAGCCGTCGAGGTCGCGCTACACGCCGATTTCCAAGCGCCGCGACAAGCCGGACGCCATCGCCTGGATCCTCAAGCACCATCCCCAGCTCTCCGACCGCCAGATCGAGCGGCTGATCGGCACCACGAGGAAGACGATCGATCGCATCCGCGATTCCACGCACCGCAACTCCAGCCTCATCGAGATGAAGGACCCGGTCCTCGTCGGGCTGTGCTCCGCCGCCGACCTCGAGGAGGCCATCGGCAAGGCCGACCGGCAGAAGGCGGACGCGCCTCGCGCCGCTACCTGACGCGCTCAGCCGGGCGGGCCGGGCCGTTCGTCGTCCCCGACCTGCCAGTGGCGGGTGATGAAGGGCTTCTGCGCCAGGCCGAACAGGAGCGTGAGCCCGAACAGCCCGAAGACCTTGAAGTACACCCAGACCTCTTCGGCCTGGGTGCGCCAGACCAGCTCGTTGAGCACCGCCATTGCCGCGAAGAAGGCCGCAAATCTCAGGGCGAGGCGCCGCCAGGCGTCATCGTGAATGGCGAGGACGCCACCGAGGGCGAACTTCAGCGGCGACAGGCCCAGCGCCACGCCGCCTGCCAGGACGGCCGCAAGCAGCGACTGGACGATCGTCGGCTTCATCTTGATGAACGTGTCGTCCTGCAGGGCGAGGGTCAGCCCGCCGAACACCAGGACGAGAGCGGCCGACACCAGGGCCATCTTCGGAACGTGGCGGGCGATCGCGTATCCTAGCAGGACGGCAAGAAGCGCCGCCGGCACGAGCACCGCCGTGGCGACCATCAGGTCGTACATCAGGTAGGCCACGAAGAAGAGGCCCAGGGGACCGTAGTCCGTCACCGGTGTCAGCCACCACGGCTTGTTCGCCGTCTGCGCCATTCGCTCCGCTCCCCAGGCGACGCCATCCTCGGACGATCCATGTTAGGATGCGGGGGACGCCATGCAAGACGGAAACACCGGGTCATGCAGAGCGATTCTGCCGAATGCGCCTTCGAGGCGCTGCGCACGGAAATGCTCGGCTTCATCGGCCGCCAGGCACGTGACGAGCCCTCTCTTGCCGGCTTCCTCGGCACGGTGGCCCGCGAACTTGCCGCCGCGCGCTTTCCCGCAGATCCAGGCACGCCTGTGAGACTGCCGGGATGCCGGCATCTCGAGGCTGCCCTGGACATGGCCCGCCGGGGCCCCATGGCGCCGCTTGCCCGGGCGTTCGCCGCCCTCGAACCGGCGCTGCGATGGATCCGTTCGGAGCACTACCGGGCGCAGCTCGGCGACGCTTACATGGAGAACTACTGCTACACGAACATCCTCGGTTTCGACGCCCTCATTCCCCACGACAGGGTCGTCGCGGCGTTCTTCGTCATCGGACCCGGACGGCACTACCCTCGCCACCGTCACGCCGCCGAGGAGATCTACTTCCCGTTCGGCGGCGACACGCTATGGGGGCAGGACGACAGGCCACCCGCCCCTCGCGATGCGGGAAGGCCCGTCCACAATCCGCCCTGGCTCATGCACGAGATGATCACGCAGGGCACCCCGCTTTTCACGTTCTGCCTCTGGGTCTCCGAGGAGCCGACCCGCCTCGCAAGACTCGCCTGACACCACGGAGGGCGCCCCATGGACCATGCCACGTTCGAGACTCCGGAGGTCTCCCTTCACTGGGTTCGCCAGGGGGCCGGAGAGGACATCGTCTGGTGCCCCGGCGGCGACCAGACCGGCGAAGAGTGGGAGGAGCAATTCGGCTTCTTTCCGGACTACCGGTGCACGAGCTTCGATCCCAGGGGCGCCGGCAGGACCGTCAGCCACCGTCCTCCGCCGTGGCCGATCGCCACCTACGCCGACGACCTTGCCGGCCTGATCCGCGAGGTCTGCGCCCCTCCCGTGGTCGTGGTCGGCCTCTCGATGGGGGCGCTCATCGTGCAGGAGATGGTGCTCTCCCATCCGGACCTCGTGCGCCTGGGCATCGCCATGGGCACATCGGGCGCCAAGGGCGGATTCATCCGGGAATGGGAGGACGCGGAGGTCAGGTTCAGGGAAGCCGGCGGCAGGCTCCCGGCGGACTTCGCCCTCGCCCACTACGCCCTCCTGATGTATCCCTCCGAAGTGCTCGGCGACGACGCGCTGTGGGAGAGGTGCAGGCCCGTGGTCGAAGCGGCCTACGGCGAACGCGACGGCGCCATGCTCGCGGCGCAGTGGCAGGCCTGCCTCGACTACACGGCGATGGACCGCCTGCCGCACGCCACCCGCCCGCTTCACGTCATCGCCTTCGAGCAGGACATGCAGACGCCCGCCGCCCGCGGCCGCCTTGTGGCGGAAGCGGCCGCCGACGGCCACTTCCACCTTCTCGAGGGCATGGGCCACTGCTCCCTCTTTCGCCACCGGCCGGCCGCCGCCGCCGGCAAGATCCGCGAGATCATAGAGAGCGCGGTCTGAACCTCCGGTTGCCCTTGACACCGCTGCGGTGCGGGGAGTGAAGATACGCTGTCCGGCCGGGGGCCGCATTCGTGCCGATGCGTCTTGCTCGCGTGCTCAACATCGAAGGCATTCCCAATGCCTTCGAGCTGGCAACGATCCAGGGCCTCCTGATCCTGGCGCTTGCCATCCCGGTCACCGTGCTGCCGCTGCACGCGCTCGAACTGCTGGGCAGCACCCAGCAGGTGAGCGTCTTCTTCCTGTGCATCGGGATCGCCGGCCTCGGCGGCGCTCTCGCCTTCCCCTTCATGCTGGAACGCCTGGGCCGTCCCCGCCTTGCGTTCGCCGGTCTCGGCGGCATTCTCATGTCCGCCCTTCTCTTCCCCCTCGACGACGCGCTGGCGCTCTTTGTCGCGGTCGTCCTCTATGTCTGGGGTTTCTTCTCCGTCGACCTCATCTTCAACATCGTCATCATGGAACGCATCGAGCGCCGCAGCTTCGTGCGCTTCGAGGCCGTGCGCATGAGCCTGCTGGGCGTCGCCTTCGCGCTCGGGCCCTGGGCGGGGGTCAAGCTCGCCACCGACATCGGCACCGCAGCGCCGTTCGCGGCCATGGCTGCACTCGCCCTGACGACGGTGGCCTGGGGCTTCCGGCGCCGTCTCGTCACGGCGGGAAAGGGGGTCATCCCCGGCCACGGCAACCCCTTGCGCTTCATACCCCGCTTCATGAAACAGCCGCGGCTGAGAGTGGCCTACGTGCTTGCCCTGACCCGTTCGAGCTGGTGGGCAACGTTCTTCACCTATGCCCCGATCTACTGCGTCAACAACGGATTCTCGGCGGAGGACGCGGGCATCGTGGTCTCGCTGGGAAGCTTCTTCGTCGTCCTCGCCCCCCTGTGGGGCAAGCTTGGCGCGCCCTTCGGCATGCGGCGTCTCCTGATCGCCGGCTACCTCGCCACGGCCGTCACGGCCCTTGCCATGGTGGCCATGGCGCGGCTGCCGGACATCTGCATCGTCCTGGGCCTGGTGACATGCCTGTGCGCTTCGTGGCTCGACTCGGTGGGCAACGCCCCGTTCGTGCGCGCCGTCCACCCCCACGAGCGAGCGGAAATGATGTCGCTCTACACCACGTACAGGGAGTTCGGCCGCATCATTCCCCAGGGCATGTTCACCGTCGCCCTCCTGGTCCTGCCGCTGCCGGCCGTCTTCGCCATCGGCGGCCTCGGCATGACCATCGGAGCGTGGTACAGCCGCTACATTCCGAAGCGTTACTGACGGGGGTCAGTCGGCGTAGCCGGGCTCCGTGGCGTCGAGCAGGTCGCGCATCGCCCGGAAGAACCTGTCCGAGCGGGCGCTGCCGCGCGCGCCCCGTGACATGGCGGCGGCGATGGACGGCGGAATCCGTTCGAGCTCGTGCCCGTCGCCCGTGGCGAGGATCTGGTACATGCACGCGCGTTCCAGCTGGTAGAGATCGACATAGGCCTGGCCGACGCTCTGTCCCGCCACGAGGGCGCCGTGGTTGCGCATGATGAGGACGCGCCTGTCCCCCATGGCGTCCGCCATGCGCCGGCCTTCATCCTCGCTCTCGAGGAGTCCGTCGTAACAGTCGAAGACAGCGACATCGTCGTGAAACTGCGCCGCCTGCTGCGACGAGCAGGTATCGAGCCTGACTTGTCTGCGCATCGACAGGGCCGTGATGTAGGGGGCATGGACATGCATCAGGCAGCGCGCCGACGGTATGGCCCTGTGCACCGGCATGTGGATGATGAACCCGGCGACGGTGGGAACCGGTCCGCCGGTCCGGAGGGGTTCTCCGTTCGCACCGACGGCGGCGAGATTGCCGGCCGTCACCATGCCCCAGTGCGTGTATCCCGGCGTGATCAGCATGACCTCCGGGTCGTCCGGCGACACGACGGAGAGATGGTTCCACACGCCCTCGTTGAGGCCGTCCCTCACGGCGAGGCGGTGCGCCGCCGCAAGATCGCAGCGAACGTCGCGTTCTGCCGGGTTCTTCAGGTTCCCCTCCACTGGCCGGACCTTGCGGAAGACGGCGATGTGCACCATCTTGCCACCCACGAGGGGGTGCGGCAATTGTCGGAACTGCGATTCATAGGCGTCAGTCTCTTCGTGATTGTCACCCTGGTGCTGGTGATCCTGTTCCCGACGGAGTCGGTCGCTGACCTCTGGGTGAAGATCGATGCCAACAGCCTCGTCGGATTCCAGGCGCTGATCGAGAAGAATGTCGACCCCGACCTGTGGCTGACCATCGTCCTGCCGGCCCTTCGCTGTCCCGTCTGGGCCATCACGCTCGTCGTGAGCGCGCTGCTGTTGCTGAGGCGCCGCCGCAGACAGGGCGGCTACTCGAGATTCCGGTGATCCCGCCGCCCCTCGAAGTCCGTCCGCTCTCGACCGCGCTGGGTGCCGAGATTCACGGTGTCGATCTCGCGGGACCCCTCGACGAGACCACCTGGTCCGCCATTCTCGGAGCCTTCCACGAACACCTCGTCATCTTCTTTCGCGGCCAGGTCCTCACGCCGGAACGGCAGGTCGCCTTCGCCAAGCGCTTCGGCAAGCTCGAGGAGTATCCCTTCGTCCGCGGGATCGAGGGCCATCCCGAACTCATCGAGATCGTCAAGATGCCCGACGAGGTGATGAACTTCGGGCACGACTGGCACGTCGACATGACATTCCGCGAGGAGCCGCCGCTGGGCGCCGTTCTCTATGCCATCGAGACGCCGCCGGTCGGCGGGGACACGCTGTTCGCCAACCTCCATCTTGCCTGGGAGACCCTGTCGGACGGCATGAAGGCCATGCTGTCCCAGGTGCGGGGGCTGCACGATTCTCGTGAACCCGAGGATCACTCCCGGCGGTTCCGCGGCATGAGGCTGCAGGTCCGTGAGGGTGCCAACCGCGCGGTGACGGCCCATCCGATGAGCCGCATCCACCCCGTCACCGGCCGCGAGTCGCTGCTCATCAGCCCGTCCTACTGCTCCGCCATCGAAGGCCTCACGGAAAGGGAGAGCCACATGATCCTCGATTACCTCAAAGCCCACGCAACGCAGGAGATCTTCACCTGCCGCTTCCGCTGGACGCCGGGAAGCATCGCAGTGTGGGACAACCGCTGCCTCCTGCACCAGGCCCTTGAAGACGATCTGGGCGCCATGTTCTCCGGCAAGGGCTTCCGGCGCGTCATGCGCCGCGCCACGATCCGGGCCTGACCGATGGGACCCGTCACTCTCGACCGGCGGTCCGCGCTGGCCATGCTGGGCGCGGCCGCCGTGTGGCCGCGGCAGGCGCATGCCATCCCGTCCAATCCCGATGTCGTGGTCGTCGGCGCCGGTGCGGCGGGCATCTCCGCCGCGAGGACGCTCATCGGGGAAGGTCTCGATGTCGTCGTCGTCGAGGCCGCCGACCGGACCGGCGGCCGGGCCTGGACGGAAAGCGACTCGGTCGGCGTTCCGTTCGACCACGGCTGTTCCTGGGTCATGGGTCCGGCGGACCTTCCCCTCGTGGACCTGGCCAGGGAGCGGGGATACACGCTCCTCGACCACAGTCATGCGGGAGAAGCGCTCCGGGTCGGCGACCGCCGGGCCAAGGGCCAGGAACACAGGGACTACGACACCGCCTGGGATGCGATCAACGCCGCCCTCGACCGGGCCGGCCGGGAGGGCCTCGATGTCGCCGCCTCGACGGTGATTCCGGGCGACCTGCCGTTTTCCGGAGTCTGCCAGACCTGGATGGGGCCCATGGACTGGGCGGTCGACTTCGAGCACCTCTCGACCATGGACCACTGGAACTATGGCTCCATCGGCGCCAATTTCATGATCCGCGAGGGCTACGGCTCGCTGATCAGCGAATTGGGAAACGGACTCCCGGTCACCCTGTCGAACCCGGCGACCGCCATCGACTGGAGCGGCGACGGCGTCGCCGTGGAAACGCCGTCGGGAGTCATCCGCGCGCGCGCCGTGATCGTGACGGTATCGACCGGCGTGCTGCAGGCCGGGGCGATCGCGTTCACTCCCGGCCTTCCCGCGTGGAAACAGGACGCCATCGCCAACCTACCCATGGGACTGCTGCTCAAGATCGCGCTCGAGTTCGACGGCGAGCGTTTCGGCCTGCGGGAGAACGACTGGCTGACCTACCATGTCGGCAATGCGATGCCTGCGCAGGCCTGCTACTTCCTGACGTTCCCGTTCGGGTTCGACGTCATGATCGGCTTCGCAGGCGGGCAGTTCGGCTGGGATCTCTCCGCGGCCGGCGGCGATGCCGCCATCGATTTCGCGCTCTCCGAGCTGGAGGGACTGTTCGGCTCATCGGTGCGCAACCGCTTCGTCCGCGGCGTCGCCACGAGCTGGGCCGACAACCCCTGGACCCGCGGCGCCTATGCCGCCGCCGCGCCCGGCCACCACGGTGCGCGCGGCGAACTCGCAAGACCGGTGGGCGACCGGGTCTTCTTCGCCGGCGACGCCGTGGCGGCGTCCTACTACCAGCTGTGCGGCGGAGCCTGGCTCAGTGGAGACTCGGTGGCCCGGAAGGTGGCCGCCACGCTCGTCACGTAGGCGTCCGGCCCCCGAGAAACCGGGCGTCGGTCACCTCGAGCACCCGCCAGCGATCCATGACGCCATCGTGGACGATGCGCTCGAGACCTGTGCCGGCGGGCCCGTGGCCGCGGTCGCAGAACATGCCGCCGGTGAAACCGGTGCCGCCCGGCCCCGGTCCGGCTGTCGCGGGGCGAACGGTTCGCGGGAAAGCCGTCGAACAGGCTGCGTAGCGCAGCCTCGAGATCACCCGGGCGCTGCTGCCGCAATGCCGCTCCGATCCGGGAAAATCGTCGGCGAGCGGGCTTTCCTGGAAGGGCCGATCGTCACCTGTCGAGAATCCCCGGCGAACTCGGCAGGACCGCCTGGATGTCGGTATGCGCGAAGCCGTCGCCTTTGTACAGCAAGGGCTCGCCAGTGACCTGTGCGAGCGCGTAGGCGAAGCAGTCGCCAAGGTTCAGGGCCGCCGGATGCCTGCCCTTGCCGAAGCGGCGCCAGGCCTGCCGCGCCACATCGAGATGTTCTGCCGTCACTGGCGCGGGCTCGATCTCGGCGTGCTCCATGAACACGTCAAGCTCGTGGCCCGCGTCCGCCCCGCCGCGACCCTCGACCACGATCGACGCTTCCAGCATGTTGGCGACCGACATGCGGCACCGCCATGCCGTCACAATCGCGTCCTGGAAGCGGTCGGCATCGGCTTCGCGGTTCAGGATCGCAAGCAGCGCGGAACTGTCGACGATCACCTGGGCAGACCCCGATCGTCATAGAGCAGGTCGCCGTGTTCGGTCGCCGGCGGCCCCGGGCCCATGAGTGCCGCACATCGCTCGGCGATGGCCCGAAGCTTTCGGGCACGGCTCGCGACATCGCGCTTGCGTTGCTCGCGCTCCAGGCGCTCACGCAGTGAGATGGTGATCGCGCCCGTCATGGTCTCGCCCGTCAAACTGGCCAGATCTCTGGCAAGCCTGCACGTCTCGTCATTCTTGATGTTGAGGCCCATCGGTCCGGAGGTAGAATGTTGACGATAGTTCTACCATAAGGAACCTCACTGCCCATATCAATGCCGGAGGATTTCGGTTCGGCTCCCGGGTGTACAGCCGCTTCGTCCGCGGCATCACCACGGGCCGGGCCGACAATCCCTGGACCCGCGGCGAACGTACAAGACCGGTGGGCGACGGGATCTTCCTCGTCGGCGATGCCCTTGCGGCTCTGTGTCAACAGCGTCCGGCCCGGTGGAGACCCCGTGGCCCGGGAGGTGGCCGCCACGCTCGTCACGCAGGCGTCCGGCCCCCGAGATCGGCCAGCTGGGCGTCGATCACGTCGAGCATCCGCCGACGGTCCATGACGCCGTAGTGGCCGGGACAGACCGTCGTGACAGGGAGTCCGCGCAGGCGCTCGAGGCTTGCGCAGTAGGCGCCCGGATCCGGAGGCGGCCATGCGGGCCCGTGGTCGCCGTCGTAGAGCATGTCGCTGGTGAAAAGGGTGCCGCTCGCCGCTTCCCAGATGGCGAGACCTCCCGGTGACCGGCCGCCGACCCTGAGAACCTCGAGCGTGCGGTCGCCGAGCTCGAAGACGTCGCCCTCGTCGACGAGGCGCGTGGGACGGGCGCCGGTCATCGTGTAGTCCTCGACGTCGTAGCCCTCCCAGGGCAGGGACCAGAGGGTCCGGTGGTTGAGATAGGTGCCGGCGCCGACGCTTTCGGCCGTGGGGCATGCCAGATCGGGCGCATCGAGAGGATGGCACGAGCGCTCGGCGAAGCTCCGCCAGCCTCCGGCATGGTCGTAGTAGGGGTTGAGCGCGACGGCCATGACCGGCTTGCCGGCCACCGCCTCGACCAGCGGTGCGGGCGGGACGATGCCCGTGCCCGTGTCGACCGCGAGGTCGCGGTCCCTGCCCCGCACCAGCCAGATGTCGCCGGACGCATAACTGTCGATGTGGTCCTCGCGAAAGCGGATGACGCCGTTGTCGAGAGCCTCGATGGCAAACCAGACCTCGGCGACCGTCTTGCCTCTGTCCACTGTCATGGCGGATCTCCGGAGAAGACTCGGTCGTGTTTGAGGGGATTGTCCGGATCGACGGCCGTGTCGAGTTCACGGCCGTAGCGATGCCCGGAGAACACCGCGGCCGCAATGATCGCGGGAGCTTCGCAGTCGCCGATGCGCCTGACGGTCCGCGGCGCTCCGCGCTCTCCGGACGCCATGCGCCGCTTCAGCCCGTGGTAGAGGGTGTCCACAGGAGAGCGCGCGGTGACGAGCACGAGCCAGTCCGCCGCGACGGTCCGCTCGGCTCCGCTGACGGCGCTCTCGAACGTGGCGGCGCTGCCGTCGAACGAGACCAGCTCGTGGGCGAGGACGAGTTCCACGCCCATCGACACCATGCGCTTCTGGGCCCGCCAGCGGTCGAGCGTGGTCTCGCCCCAGGCCGAGACCGCGTCCTGCGGCGTGGCCAGCGTCGTCGCGAGCCCCCGGGACCTCAGCGTCTCGGCCACGACCGTTCCCATGTAGTAGTGGTCGTCGTCGTAGACGACAACGCGGCCCTCGGGCGCGCAGCCGTCCATGATGTCGTCGGCAGTGAGGATCCTCTCTGCCGGGGAGAGCCCCGCGAGCCCTCCGCGATGACTGGCGCCGAATCCGTCGCGCCGCCAGCGCGAGCCGGTCGCCACGGCCACATGGTCGGCGGCAAGCTCGAGGACATCGTCTTCGGCAAGCCTGCTCGCGCGATAGATCTCCACGTTGTCGAGCTTGTCGAGCTGGCCCAGGCGATAGTCGCGCACGCGGCGCCACTCGCCGAGTCCGGGAAGCGCCGATTCGCGGGTGACGCGGCCGCCGAGTTCGCGCGCCGCTTCGGCGAGCACGACGCCGTAGCCCCGCTTGCCGAGCACGTGCGCGGCCTCGAGCCCTGCCGGGCCCGCGCCGATCACGAGGATGCGGGCATCGGAGCGCCGCGTGCCGAACCGCTCGGGATGCCAGCCGCGGCGCCATTCCTCGCTCATCGCCGGATTCTGGGTGCAGCGGATCGGCGCACCGCGGGCATCGCCCATGTAGCAGATGTTGCAGCCTATGCACTCGCGGATGTCGTCGATGCGTCCCTCCTCGATCTTCCTGGGAAGGAACGGATCGGCGATCGAGGGCCGCGCCGCGCCGACGAGATCGAGAACGCCGCGCCTGACCTGGCTTGCCATGGAGTCCGGCGACGTGAAGCGCCCGACCGAGACGATGGGCTTGCCGGTCAGCGAGCGGACGGTCGACACGTAGGCTTCGAGCGATCCTTCCGCGATGAAGCGCGACAGCCCCATTTCCAGCGAATAGTCGTCGACATTGATATCCCACAGATCGGGCAGATCGCCGAGGATGCCGAACATGTCCTCGGTCTCTCCCGGCACCGGCGCGCCGTCGCCGCCGTCGCCGCCGTTGGTTTCCGCCGAGAAGCGCACGGCGACCGCCATCGTCGTACCGACCGCCTCCCGGGCGTCCTCGATCAGCTCGCGGACCAGCCGCACCCGGTTGGCCAGCGACCCGCCGTACTCGTCGGTGCGCGTATTGAGCACCGGCGACATGAACTGGGACAGCAGGTAGTCGTGGGTGGCATAGACGTAGACGATATCGAAGCCCGCCCGACGCGCCCTCAGCACGGCGTTGCGGTGCCAGCGCCGGACCTCGCGGATGTCCTCCCGGTCCATGGCGCGCGTCTGGAACGGCTCTCCCGTGGCGAGCGGCATGCTGACCACGCCGAGCGCAACCTCGCGCGTCGTGTGGTTGGCCATCCTGGCGCCGCCGAGGCACAACTCGACGCCGGCGAGAGCGCCGTGGGCGTGTACCTTCTCGGTCATCAGGGCATGCGCCCTGACGTCGCCGTCGTCCCACAGCGAGGCCATCGGATAGGGTGTGTCGTCGCTCGACGGATGCACCGAGCAGTACTCGGTGTTGACAACCGCCCAGCCTCCCTCGGCCTTCATCGCCCGCAGTCCGGCAAGAACGCGCGGGCTCTGCCAGCCGGCCCCCGTGCAGTGAGGCACCTGGTAGAACCGGTTCTTCGCCGTCACCGGTCCGATCCGCACCGGTTCGAAGAGAATGTCGTAGCGGGAGTCCCGAACCATCGTGCGCTACAGGACCCGCGAGTACGCCGCCGGGAACCGCCGGGAGTGCCCGCGGCCCGGTCGTGTGACGGGTATCGACCCCATGGTGATCAAGGACTGGTTCCGGAGTCCCGGGGGCGGCCGCCCCCGGGACTCTCCGATGGCCTCGTCAGAAGCCGGCGATCATCTCGCCCCAGTCCCTGTTGATCTTGGTCTCGATCTCCTCGGACTGCGCCTTCAGGAAGACTCCCTTGTCCAGCAGTTCCCCAGGATCCTTGGGAAGACCGCGCGCGGCGAGGTCGGCATCGCTGACAAGATCGAACGCCGCACTGCTGCTGTGGCCGTAGCCGAACTCCTCGATGACATAGCGCCCGACTTCCGGCGCGATCATGGCATTGATGAGGTCATGGGCCTTGTCGTAGTTCGGCGCATTGCTGGTGAGCACCGTGCCGCACACCCAGGTCAGGGCGCCCTCCTTGACGTCGGCGAAGCGCACCGGGAGGCCCTGCCGCGTGAGCTCCAGGGGTGTGCTGTTCCACGTCATGGCGGCGACGAGCTCGCCGGTCGCAAGCGCCTGTTCCACGGTCGTCATGTCGCTCTGGCGAAACCGCAGGAGATCCCGCTGCTGCCTGAGGAGATCGAGAACCGTCGCCAGGGCCTCGTCATCGAGGTTGTCCGTGTCGACACCGGCATAGATGGCGGCGCACCACCAGGCATCTTCCGCCGCATCGATGATCGAGAGCCGGCCGGCATAGCGCTCGTCCCACAGCAGGCCCCAGGATTCCTCTCCGTCCTCGAGTTCGACAAGGTCGGTGCGGTAGGTGATGGAGGTCTGTCCCCATTCGAAGGGAACGAACCACTGTTCGCCGTTGTGGCGGGCGTCGCTGATGCTGGTCAGCCGGGGAATCACGTCCGGCCAGTTGGACAGTTTCGAGGTGTCGATGGCCTGGAGGACGCCCGCATCCCGCTAGCGGGGCACGTTGTTGCTGCACGGATGCATGACGTCGACGACAAAGCCCGAACGGACCTTGGTGAAGGATTCCTCGGCATCACCGAAGATCGGCGTCTCCGGCGGCACCCCGTGCTTCTCGACGTAGCCTGGCCAGATTTCCGGGATGTCGTATCCCGCCCAGGTGAAGTAGATGGCCTCGTCGTCGGCCTTCGCCTTCCCGGCCACCACCGGCACGACCACGGTCGCAAGGCCCGCCGAGGCCATGGCCCTGCCGAGCTCGCGGCGGCTGATGTCGTGGTTCCGCAACCTCTTGATGGTATCGTTGATGTCCATGGTTTCCGGTTCTCCCCGATTAACGGAATGTCCCTTCATCTTGGCGGTGCCCGGCCCGACCGTCAAACTCCGGCAGCCATCCGGGACCGTCCCGACGACGAGGCTCCTGGCTGCGAACACCTCCCCTGCGCACCCGCCAAGGTGCAGGCGCCTCCCCGGTCTGGAATGCCGGGTACATGCGGTCTCGCCTTGAAACACACTGAAGACGCTTGCGAACGGCGAAACCGCTCCCCGAATCCCGCGGGTTCCCGTGTCCGCTTGTGCTCGGAAGGCTTGCACCATTGGGACGCGAACGTGACCGCGCTCCGGTGCATCGGCACCTCAACCCGTCAGCTGCAGAAGGGCCAGACCTGATACCAGGAATCGCAGCGAAAGCGATCCTCGCACTGTGCGAGCTGCGACTTGTAGACGCTGGCCGTATCCCTGACCCGCTCGGCGGTGCGCTGCACCTCCGGCTTCGATTCCCAGCTGCCGCTCCTGTAGCCGCCCCGGCCTTCGTGATAGGCCAGATAGAGCCGGTACGCGTCGGTGCGGGGAATGTCCAGCTCGCGCCAGGTCTTGTGGTTGTACCATCCGATGAAGTCGAGCGCGTCCTCCATGTCGGATCGGCTCCGGAACAGCCAGCCACGCTCAGCCTCGTACTCCGACCACACCGGGTCCTGAGCCTGTGCGTAGCCCTTCGCCGAGGAAACGCGCCCCCAGGGGATGACCCACAGGAGCCACTCGCGCGGAGGGCGCGCGTCGGACCGGAAGCTCGACTCGTGGCGCACAAAGGCCATCTGGATGTACACCGGCGTGCCCCACTTGCTCGCAGAGAGGCGGGCGTAGTCGTACCAGTCGGGATGCTGCTCGAAGATCGCGCACACATTCTCCTGCTGCGTGGGCGGAGAGGTGGCGCACCCCGCCGCCAGCAAGGTCGCTGCAAGGGCAAGGAAACTCGCATTGACGGTCTTCATGGCAGCAGCTGTCCCGGCTCGGCACGCACGCCGGAATGGTACCCCCCACGCGCCTCGAGCAACAGCCCGACGGACGGCGCTCCGCCGCGAACGGCACCCGTGTCCGCTCGCACAGGCCGGAATGCCCCGGCGAACATGTGGAAGGTCGCAGTCATGTCCATGAGGCCGGGCAGGCCGACCTCATCGAAGCAGGCCCGTGATGTCCATGGTTTTCGCTCATCCCCGATTGGGGAATGTCCCTTGTCCTGGCGGCGCCCGGCCCGCCCGGGGGACCAAGGGAGTCGGCTCCGCCGATCACCCGGCGGGTCCCGAACCGGCTTTTCGGTGTCCGGCACACAAACTCGCAGAAACGTCGGTACACCTTGCCGACTCCAGATCCTCGCATGACATCGTCCGGACCGCAGGCCCCGTCAAACGGCGCAGCTCCTGGAACCGTTCTGCAGCACGGGTGTTCACCTTGAATGTCGTCATCATCAACACAATCACCGCTCTCGCCGTCACCGTCTCCGGGAAACCCCTCTGCGACCTGTGCCCGGACAAGTGCCGTGGCCAGCTCCAGTCCGGGTTTTCAGACGCGGGCCCTTCGGGCAAGCACCTTGATACCCGGCTTCAGAGCGAGACGCCTCTCTACGACGTGAAGGCCATGTCGGCTCAGCAGTTGCGCGAGGTTGCGAGGGTTGAAGTAGACGCAATGCGACGGCGGATCGAAGCCGTCCCATTGCGTGATATCCCGCGGGCGGCGCCAGTGGCTTATGTCCGGCGTCGTCAGGTACAGCATCCCACCCGGCACCATCGACGCGGCGACCGAAGCGACAAAGCGATTCACGTCGGGGCTGTGTTCGATGACCTCGCTGCAATACACGATATCGAACGGATCGCCCGTCAATTCGAAACGCTCGGCCGAGGTGACGCGGAAGCGGCCGCCTGGATAGTGCTCTTGCGCCCAGGCGATGGAGACGGGGTCCAGGTCGATGCCGTGGCTTTCGAATCCGAGCTGGCGCATCGCCTCGACCATGAAGCCGCCGTTACAGCCGATATCCAGGAACCGCAGACCGGAGACGCGGCGGCTCAGCCACCTGGCCCGCCGGCGACTCCTGCGCATCTTCGACGCGACCTTGGCAAAATAGACCTCGGTGGCGCCGCTGTAGGCATCGGTATAGAGGCTGTCCACCACGCGGTCGTCGGGCATCGGGTCCATGAAGACGAGGCCGCAGTCGAGGCAGCGCCGCAGCACCATGTCACGGTGGGTGAGCCACTGCTCGCCCGCAGCGGCGCATACCTGGCATGTCGAACCGCTCATTCCGGAGTTCATACCATCCACCGAGCCTCGCCCAGTACCACGGCGCCGCCGGGCCATGACGCTTCCGTCCGGAACGGGTGAGCGCAGTCAACGCGCGTTGCCCGTCTTGTCCGGTCCGCTTCACGACGATGCCTTCGTCGGCGCGTATAGACCAGATTCCCTGAGGCTGCCAGTCGCCGCCCCGGCGGTCGGGCGGGATCGAATGGAGCGCTCGCCTGGAAGGGCTGATCCTTCCGAAACCCGAAAGCGGGGAGGGCGACACCCGCCGGGACAACAATGAGCGGCATGTGCACGCCAAGAATCGTGGGCCACACTGGCCAGGCCGCGATCAGACCGAGGGCGGCCATGGTCCCCCGCAGAGCGCCGTGCTGGCCGCGCAAGCGCCCTCCCCGGCGACGAGGTTGGCCGGCGGACCCTGGCCCGGGTGGCGGTGACCGGGAGCACGCTTCCCGATGCACGACTTGGACGCTGTCTCACGCCCCCAGGAACAGGCGGCCGACCTCGGGGTCTTCGAGCAGGGCGTCGCCGGGGCCGGCCATGGCGAGCCGGCCGGAGACGAGGACGTAGCCGATATCCGCAAACTCGAGCCCTTTTTTCGCGTTCTGCTCGACCATCACGATGGTCTTGCCGTCGCGGTGCTGCAGGTCCGCCAGGACCTCGAACACCATGTCGATGAAGCGCGGCTCCAGCCCGATGGAGGGCTCGTCCACCAGCAGCACCTCGGGCTCCATGATGAGCGCGCGGGAGATTTCGAGCAGCCGGCGCTCGCCGCCGGAAAGCACGCCGGCTCTCCGGTGCCGCCGGCGGGCCAGCCTGTCGTAGCGGTCGAACACGCGCTCGGCCGCCTGCCTGGCGTCACCTTGCCGCTGCAGCAGGAATCCGCCCATCAGCAGGTTCTCCTCCACCGTCATGTCGGGGAACACGGAGTTGTCCTGCAGCACGTAGGCCACGCCCGCGTCACGGAGACGGCGGCTGGAGGCGAGGCGGGCGATGTCCCTCGAGCGCACCTGGATGCTGCCGGCCATTACGTCCGCGAAGCCGAAGACGGCGTGGAGCACGGTGGACTTGCCTGCGCCGTTGGGGCCGATGAGGCAGAGCGACTGGCCTCGACCTGCGACGAGGTCGATGCCGTGGAGGATCTCCATGCGGCCGTACCCCGCACGCAGGCCCCGGATATCGATGGCGGGCCCGCCCGTGCAGAGCGCCTCCAGGTCCTGCCGCGCGGGACCCTCGCCGGCGAGCTCCCGCGCGGCCTCCTCCACCGCATCCACCGAGAGCGCGGTCTCGAAGTCCATCAACGCGCGCCCAGGTAGGCGTCGATCACCCGCCGATCGTTTCGCAGCGCCTCGGGCGGGCCGCTCGCCAGCAGCCGGCCGCGGGACAGGCAGTGGATGTGCTCGGCCAGGTTCATGATGACGCGCATGTTGTGCTCGATCACGAACAGCGTGACCCGGAACTCCCGGTTGGCGCGCTGCAGCCGCTCGATCACGCCGTTGATCAGGGTCGGGTTGATGCCGGCCGTCGGCTCGTCCAGCAGCAGCATGCGAGGCCGCGCCATCAGCGCCATCGCAAGCTCCAGCAGCTTGCGCTGGCCGAACGAGAGCTCGCCCGCCATCAGGTGGCGCTTGCCGTGGAGGCCGCAGAAGGCGAGCAGCGCTTCCGCCCGCTCGCGCGTCTCGGCCGAGACCGGCCGCATGAGCCGGAACAGCCCGTGGCCGGCCCCGGCGTCGCTGATCGCCATGTTCTGCAGACCGGTCATCCGCACGAAGACATGGGTTTGCTGGAAGGTGCGGATCAGCCCGAGGCGCGCGATATCGGCCGTGCGAAGGCGCGTGATCTCGCGCCCCTCGAAGCGGATCGAGCCGCCGTCCACCGGGTGATGGCCGACAATGGAATTGAAGAGCGTCGACTTGCCCGAGCCGTTCGGCCCGATCAGGCCCACCACCTTGCCCTCCGGCACCTCCAGCGAGATGTCCTCGTTGGCGGTGACCCCTCCGAAGCGCTTGGTCGCGCCCTGGACCGTGAGCCGCGCGCTCATGCCCGCGCGCCTTCGCGCGCCGGCCAGCGGGCCCGCGCCCAGCCGAGGATCCCTTGGGGGAAGAACACCACGATGCCGACGATGATCGCGCCGAGCGCCACGCGTTGCCAGCCGAGCAGGTGAGTCCAGAGCAGCTCCTGGGCGATGTGGAAGATGATGGCGCCGAGCACGGGTCCCCAGAGCGTCCCCTTGCCGCCCAGGATCGCCATGAGCACCATCCAGACGCCGAAGGTGGCGCCGGCGAAGGCGGTATCGCGCGGGTCGACGAATCCCAGCATGTTCCCCATGGCCCCGCCGACGAGTCCCAGCACGAAAGCCGCCATGGTCCAGGCCGCGATCTTGTAGATGCCTGTGCGGAGCCCCATGGCCTCGGCCTTGTCCTCGTTGTCGCGGATGGCGTTGAGAGCAAGGGCGAAGCGGGTCCGGTAAAGCACGGCGAGGCCTGCGAAGACGAACGCGGCAAACCCGAAGAAGAGACAGGCGAAGAACAGGTTCGCGGTGGCCGGCGGGGCCGGGAAAAGCGGCGGCGAAAGCCCGGAGCCCGCGCCCACGTAGTCCCACCCGCCGGCGATTTCGCCCGCGGCGATGCCGAGGCCCAGCGTCGCGATGGCGAAGTAGTGGCCCCGCATGCGCAGGATCACCGAGCCCAGCAGCACGGCGAGCGACGCGGCGATGCCTGCACCCGCCACCATGCCGAACGCGAGGCCGGGGAAGTAGTCGAGACCCGCGTCCCGCTGCACGACGACCGAGGCGTACATGCCAACGCCGAAGAAGAGGATGTTGCCGAAGCTGTTGTATCCGGTCTGCCCGCCGGTGAGGTCCCAGGTCTGGGCCATGATGACGAGCGCCCAGAGCATCGCGATCTGCGCCCTGTAGTCGGGCGCCACGAAGGGGAGCGCAATTCCCGCCGCGGCGACGCCCAGCAAGAGCAGTGGCTGGCGGCGGAGCGTCATTCGAGGTACTGCCTGCGCCGCTGCAGGAGCGTGCTGCGGACCACGAGGATCACCACCAGGAGGATGAAGACGAAGGCCACCTGGTACTGCACGCCCAGGATGAAGCCCGCGAAGTTCTCCGCCGCGCCAAGGCCAAGCCCTGCCGCGATCACGCCCGGCAGATTGCCGAGGCCCGCCACGATGACGATCATGAAGGAGCGCACGGTGTAGGGCAGCCCGCTGTAGGGGTGGACCGAGTAGGCCATCACCACCAGCGCGCCGGCCGCGCCGCAGAGCGCTGCGTTGATGCCGTAGGTGACGGCGAAGACGCGGTTGGTGTCGATACCGAGAGTGCGGGCGGCGCGCGGGTTCTGCGCGGTGGCGCGAATCGCCTGGCCGATCCTGCTCTTCCCGAGGAAGAGGACCAGCACGGCCCCCAGGGCGATGGCGCCGCCGCAGGCTGCGATCTTCATCTGCGGGACCGTCACCGTGCCGTCGAGCAGGAACCATGTGCCGAGGCCCGACTGGGCCGTCCTCACGTCGCCGCCCCAGATCTGGTTCATCAGCTGCTGCAGCAGGATGGAGAGCCCGAACGTGGCCAGCAGGGAGATGAACATGTCGCGGTCCGCCACCCGCCGGATCACGCCGTGGTAGAGGCCGGCGCCGATGACGTAGAGCACGGTCGCCGCGACGGGGATGCCCCAGAGCGGGCTCAGGCCCCAGAGCGTGAGCTGGTAGGCGATGAAGCCGCCCAGCATGACGAGTTCGCCCTGGACGACGTTGATGACGTTCATCACGCCCCAGACCAGCGCCATGCCGTAGGCGGCGACGGCGAAGATGGCGCCGATCATCAGGCCGTCGAGCAGGAGCTGGAGGATGAGGAAAGGCGCTTCCCCCAGGAGCGCGACGTTTGCTGCCATGTCAGGTCGGCCGGTCACGTCTCCGCGCGCCGGCCGTGTTCACCGCTGGGACCACGGCGGCGTCGGGTGACGGACCTCCGAGCCGGCCCACCTGGTCGGCGCCACCACCACATAGGCGCCGTCCTGGATCTGGTAGAGCACCATGGGCTTCGCGATGTTCCTGCCGGTCTCGTCGAACCTGATGTTGCCGTAGAAGGTCTGCATCCGCGTCGCGGCGAGGGCATCGCGCACCGCGTCCTTGCCGAAGCCTCCGGCACGCTCGAAGGCGTCCGCGAAGACGAGAACCGCGGCCGCGGACTGGGCGGCCTGGTAGGGCGGTGCATAGCCGTACTCGGCCTCGAAGGTCCGGGCGAAGTCGGCAGCCGAGCCGAATACGTCGTCGTGGTAGGAGAGCGTCGGCGCCCACTGGCTCGCACAGAGCGTGTACTCGGCGGCGGCGCCGAACATGCCGATCACGTCGGCGCTGTCGCAGTGCGTGATCGCCAGCATGGGCACGTCGACCCGCATCTCCTCGACCTGCCGGATGGCGAGTGCGGCACCCTTGGAATGACCCGAGACCACGAGGATGTCCGGCTTCAGTGCCTTCGCCTTGGCGAGAGTGGCCGCCATGTCGTTGAGTTCGGGCGGCAGCTGGTCGTCGATCACGATCCGGATGCCGAGTCGTGCCGCGTCGGCGAGCACGCCCGCGCGGATGTCCTGGCTGAACGGATCGTTCTCGAAGGCCCCGGCCAGCTTCAGCGTCGCCGGGTCGCGCCCCTCGCGCCGGGCAAGCTCGGCCGCGAGCTCGACCGCGCTCGCGAGGTACTGCTCCGTCGTGGACAGCACCGCGAACAGGTAGCGATAGCCCTTGTCGAAGAGCTGGAGCGATGCGCCGTTGCCTTCCACCATGGGCACGCCGTACTGCTCGGTGACCGGCGCGATCGCCTTGGTGAGCCCCGAGCTGTACGGGCCCAGCATGAAGTCGACGCCGTCCTGGTTGATCAGGCGCTCCGCGAGCTGCGCGCCGCGTGCGGGCGTCGATTCATCGTCGTAGTAGATGACGTTCAGGCGCCAGTCCTTGCCGCCGACCGTGATGCCGCCCGCCTCGTTGATGGTCTTGACCGCGAGGTCGTAGCCCCGCCGGGTGTGCTCGCCGGCCGTGGTGTACTTGCCGGTGAGCGACACGGCGGCGCCGAGATGGACGGTATCCCCCTCGACCTTCGCCTGCGCCCCGCCCGCAGCGAGAATGCCCAGGCCCAGGACGGCGGACCCGATGACAACGGCCCATCCTCTCGGCATCACGAACCTCCGGTTGAAACTGCCGATGGTCGCTAAGACCGGCGACGCTGTCCACTGTCTGCCGCCATGCTCCATTGGCCGCCTTCTCTTGCGGCGTCATCGCCGATCGCCGCCAATCATCGCAGAAAACCACCGCCTCTCCCGAACAGGCGACGGAGCCCTGTGCTGTTGCTGTCCGGCGTCGGGTTTCGCAAGCCGCCTCGAATCAAACCGTCTCGCGTTGTTCCCTGCCGGGCGCCTGTCCCTCGGCCGATACGAACTTGATCGTTCCCGTCCGCATGCTGGCATTGCCGATGTCGTCGCTGATCCGTATCGGCATCAGGGGTTCATCGACACCACGCGGGCTGACAGGGACACGCAGAACGACTTTCGCGGCGGTCCTGGTCGTGAACCGGCGGCATTCCTCAAACCGACTCCGGCTGGATGCGCCGATGCATCACCGATTACGCTCTGCATCATGAGAACGATCGCATCCCTTGACGAGCACCTCGGAAGGCAGGTTCGCCGACGGGCGGCTGCCCAGGGCCTCAGCGTGAGTGCGTTTGTCTCCAAGGCCCTCGACGACGCGCTGAAACGGCGGGCACCGTCGCGGCGGACTCCGTTCCGCCTGGTGACGGTGCGCAATGCGCGTCTTCGCCCCGGGGGGGCGACCTCGATTCGCCAGAGCCGCTCGATGTGGAGGATGACCGGGCGCGTTTCGGACGGTGAGGTCGTGACACTCGATGCTCCTTCCCGACGTCGAGGTGCCGATCCACCCGCATTTCGAGGACATCGTTGCGGAACAGGCCGAGTACGCGCGTTGGCTCACCCGATTGGCGACGGGATCCGGACGGTTCCCCCTTCCTGTCCGGATTCGTTCGCATCGCCACCAGTCCCCGGGACCCTGGAAAACGCTTTTGCCTTCGTCTCGTCCCTTGTCGAACGGCCGACAGCCCGGACTCGAGCGGTTGTGCCGTGAAGCGGGTGTGGCACCACCCGTTGCGCCCCGGCGATGTGTGGTTTCGGCGCCTTGCGCGGACGCGGCATCGGATACGGGTAATGGTCTGTCCCGCGTCCCTGCCAGAGCCACTGAGGGTCGCAGGTTCAGATTCTGAGCGTGGCCGATCGTTCCATGACGATGCTCGATACCTGGTCCCGCATCGTTGTGGCTGCTTCCAGCTGCTGTGCAAATGCAGGCAACTCCAGAGTGGCTGCGTGTCGGGAGAGTCGCGCGACGAGGTCCGCCAGGGCAAGCGTCGGCTTCGCTGCCCGGCAGTCCGATCGTGTGTGCCATGGTGAGAAAATCCCGCAGGCGGAGACGGTCATCCTCGCCGTTGAGCTTAAGGGCCATGCGATCGCCGGCAAGGCCGGGAAAGATGCGGGTGGTGACAGCGTCGTAGAGCGGCGCCAACCGAACCGACGCAAAGGCTCTCGCTCCGGCGTCGGCCGTCCTGATGAGTGCGACATTCTTCAGGTGCATGTCGCCGTCGGCGATGAGCCAGGCGAGGACGGCGCGACGGAACAGGATGCCGAGATCGACGGCAGGATCGGTCGATAGCGGCCGGAGCCCCCTGGCCACGCGTTCGATGGTGCTGTCATACCTTGCCGTGGCAGGCAGATTCAGGACCGAACAGAAGTCCTCCAGCGCAAGACGGCGCCGGTCTCCCGGACCGCGGCGGATGTCAAAGCGTTCGACCAGCAATGCCGGGGGCATGCCGTCGGGCATCTCGATCAATGCGGCGGACGGCACTTCGAAGCCGCCGGCACGGCCGAGTTCCAGGCAAAGCCATTCGACGACGGGCAACGTCTCGAAGCCCGCGGTTCCGGCGGGTTTGAGGACATGCGTGAACGCCCGGTCGAGGGCCGGCAGCAGGGTTCCGTCGGCGAGGAGGCACATCGGCGCCTTGATCTGGACGCCCGACAGGCGCGGAGTCCCGGGTTGCGAGTAGAGCCTGGCGAGGTTGCGTTCGAATGTCTCCTCGACAGGTCCTCGCCCCGGTCCTCGATAGCGACCGGTGAATCGGCCCGCCTCGCAGAACGCCTCAAGCGGTGTCGAGAGGATGTCCTCCGGCAAGGCCGCCCATTCGCTCCGGCTCGGGGCGACCGAGACATTGGACAGGTAGCGTCGACCGCCCCGCAGCGCCTCGCGCTGGTCGCCCTCCCGAAGGACCTGCGCAAGCCATCCCTCGGGCAATAGCGATTCGATGAAAGGTGGGAGCTTTCCTGGCGCACTCTCGCGGACCAGCACCGGCGCGGCGCGCCTGCGCGGCTTCCAGCGCCATTCGAAACCATCATGGGTGAGATGGCCAAGCAACTGGCCGTGCCAGGCCACCAGGAGGTGGAGAGCGGCCTTGTTGGGAGGCACCTTGGCGGCGGCGGGTTGCTGCAGGAGGAAACGTTCGGCGCGTTCGCCTTCGCGGTACCAGCCGTTGCCGCGCGCCAACGCCCAAACGGAATCTGCCGCGGCTTCGGGCGAGCCGTACTCCTCGACCAGGCGCACGGCCATCCGCTCGCGCATCCCTGGCGTGACCGCGCTGGCGTGTTCGCTCCGTAGCCGGAAGGCCTCCAGGAAGCGCTGGCGCGGTGACGAGATGTCGACATGCAGTTCGCAGGTCGTCGCCGACCACGGCACGGGCGGTCGATGGATTCTGCGGCGCCGTGTTCTGGACGATCTCGAGCGTGCGGAGGCGTGTGCGTTGATTGCGCCGGCCGCTGATGAACAGCCGTCCGTCCGGTGCCGGGCCCAGCAGGAGCGAACTTGCCGACGACAGGTAAGCCCTGGGATAGAGATGGCGGGCGATGCGCACGGCGTGGCCGAGGATCACGGTTTCGACGTCGCTGTCGCTCTCGACATAGACTCCGCGGACCAACGCAGTGAGCGTTCCGGCGCGCGCGAGATGGTGCGCGCGCCTGGCGCCGATGGTGTCGCCGACCAGGTACAACACGATGAACATCCCGCATCTGAGATGCGTAACATTGATCGTGTGCGTCAGGATGCAAACAGATTTATGCGCATTTCAGATGCGGGATAGTTCCATGGTGTCGGTACCAGGACCTGCGTGGCGGCGGGGAGGTCGGGTGTCCGCACCCGACAGCGGGATCGACGCACAGCGGGCCAGGACGCGGCGCGAGGAGCTCGACGAGGGCCACGCCGGGACCTGTGAAGAGGCCCGCAGGGGCATCGAGGCCGTCCAGCCAGCATTGGGCCGTGGGTGCGTGTCGGGAAACCTTTTGCCGCCATGCCCTGCCGGTCCGGGCGGATTCGCCCCCGGTCTCAAGGAAGAGCCTTGTCGTCGAGCCTCCCGCGGTCCTGCCCGGTACCGGGGGAGCGGGCGGTTCAGCGCCTGGCGGCGCGGGCCTCGGTGATGGCGCCGAGAAACTCGAGCATGACATGGGCGCCCAGATAGGAGGTGATGCCGGTGCCCACGTCGAGCTGGGGATTGACCTCCACGAAGTCGAAGCCGATCACGTCCATGTGGCGGGCGGTCGCGCGCAGGATGTCGCGCAGCTCGGCATAGAGCATGCCGTTGGGTTCGGCGGAGACGCAGCCCGGCACCAGCGACATGTCGAGGACGTCGACGTCGATCGAGACGTAGATCTTCTCGCCCTTCGGCATCGTCTCGCGCACGAATCCCTCCGGACCGAGCCTGCGGACCTCGTCCATGGTGACGATGCGGCTCCCCTCGGCGCGGGCGTCGACGAACTCCTCGATGGCGCTCCGCAGACTGCGGATGCCGATCTGCGTCAGCGACAGCACATGGGCCATGGGCTTGATGTGGCGGAACGCGTGGCCATTGGTGAACCGCAGGTCGTGCACGAACGGCTGGTAGTCCATGTGGGCATCGAAGTGCATGACATGCATCGGCTCCGAAAAGGCCCGGACGACGGGATAGGTGACCGAGTGGTCGCCGCCGATGATGATCGGCATGGCGCGGCGGTCGAGGATCCCGGCGACATCGGCGGTGATGTTGTCGAATGTCGCCGCGACGTCGGTGGTGAGGATGTCGCTGTCGCCGACGTCGACGATCCTGCGGTTCGCCGTCTCCTCGACGAGGAAGGACTTGTCCTGAAGGGAATCGTAGTAGCCCGAATCCGGGAACCTCAGCGAGTGTTCACGGATCGAGCGGGGAGCGAAGCGCGAACCGCCCATGAAGGGGGAGCCTTCGTCGATCGGGGTTCCCAGAACGGCGTAGTCGGCATCGAGAGTCGCGATGTCGTCGCAGTAGTCCTGGCGAAGGAATGTCGGAATGCCGCCGTAGGGCGGATTGTAGCGGCCCGGCCGTCCCCGCATGTTGATCTGCATGAGAGCCCTCACCCTTGCGTCGTCCGCGGACAGACTGTGCCATGTCCCTTCCATCCGCAACGGACAAAGCGCGGTGCGGCGACCCTTGAACCCGAGGGTTGCCTGCGCCGTGCAGGGCCGGTACGAACCGGGTGAAGGCCGGAGACCGGGAGACATGAAGACCGCGCCATCGCCGAACGGGACCCATGAAGGCTACATGACGGGCTTCGGCAACCACTTCGAGACCGAGGCCCTCGCCGGCACGCTGCCACTGGGGATGAACTCCCCGCAGCGCTGCGCCCGCGGCCTCTACAACGAACAGCTTTCGGGCACCGCTTTCACCATGCCCGGCCAGCGCAACAGGCGGACATGGTGCTACCGCATTCGCCCCTCGGTCCGGCACGGCGGTGACTGGCAGGCGGTCGACCTCCCCTACTGGAGAACCGCTCCGGACCGCCGCGGCAGGGCGCCGGGACCGCTGCGCTGGGGTCCTCTCGAAGCCGGTCCGGACCGCGTCGACTGGCTCACCGGCATGCGCACGATGACCACCGCCGGCGACGCCGACCTGCAGACCGGCATGGCGTGCCATGTCTACCTCGCCAACGTCTCCATGGAGCACGACTACTTCGCGTGCGCCGACGCGGAGCTCCTGGTGGTGCCCCAGCAGGGCCGCCTGCGCATCCTGACCGAACTGGGCGTCCTCGATCCGGGTCCCGGCGAGATCGCGGTCATTCCCCGCGGCCTCGTCCACCGCGTCGAGGTGCCCGACGCCCCCGCCCGGGGCTTCGTCTGCGAGAACTACGGCAGCCTGTTCGAGCTGCCGGCCCGGGGACCCGTGGGCGCCAACGGACTCGCCAACCAGCGCGATTTCCTGGTGCCGGTGGCCGCATTCGAGGATGTCGAGGCTCCGTCCACCGTCACCGTCAAGTGGGGAGGACGCTTCCACCGGACGGCCATAGCCCACTCGCCGCTCGACGTGGTGGCATGGCACGGCAACCTCGTTCCCGTGAAGTACGACCTCGCCCGCTTCTGCCCCTTCGGCGCCCTCCTCTTCGACCACCCCGACCCCTCCATCAACACGGTGCTGACGGCGCCGTCCCTGATCGAGGGCGTCGCGGACATCGATTTCGTGATCTTCCGCGACCGCTGGATGGTGGCCGAGGGGACCTTCCGCCCGCCCTGGTTTCACAGGAACGTGATGTCCGAGTTCATGGGCAACATCCGCGGCGCCTACGACGCGAGGCGCTCCGGGTTTCCCCCGGGCGCCATGGCCCTTCACACCATGCTCACGCCGCACGGACCCGATGCGCAGACCTTCGAACACGCCTCGAATTCGGATGCCGGGCCCGAGAAGCTCGACGATACGCTCTCGTTCATGTTCGAGACCCGCCTGGCGCAGCATCCCACGGGATTCGCCATGGACGAGGCGCCGCTGCGCAGGGATGCGGGCGCCATCTGGTCCGGTCTCGTCCGCAGGTTCTGAGCCCTTGCCCCGGGCTGCGCCGTTGCCGACAATCGGGGGCACCGGCCGGAAACGGGGGATTCCATGACGACGGCTTTCGCTTCACGGGACGATCTCGAGGACAAGGCGGTCTCCTTTACCGAAGTCGGCAGGGGTCTGTGGGCCTTCACCGCCGAGGGCGACCCCAACTCGGGCGTCGTCATCGGCGACGAGGGCGTGATGATCGTCGAGGCGCAGGCGACGCCGCGACTCGCCCGCAAGGTCATCGAGTGCGTGCGCACGGTCACCGACAAGCCCGTGACCCACGTCGTCCTGACGCACTACCATGCCGTCCGGGTCCTCGGCGCCAGCGCCTTCGGCGACGTCCAGGTCATCATGTCGGACAGGGCCCGGGCCATGGTCGTGGAACGCGGCAGGGAAGACTGGGAGAGCGAGTTCCAGAGGTTCCCGCGCCTCTTCGAGGGCCACGAATCGATTCCCGGCCTGACCTGGCCCACCGCCACGTTCAGCGACAGCATGACCGTCTACCTCGGCGGGCGCCGCGTCGACCTCCTGCATCCGGGACGGGCCCACACGGCGGGCGACATCGTCGTCCATGTCGCCGACGAGAACGTGCTGTTCACCGGGGACATCGTCGAGCACCGCTCCGCCTGCTACTGCGGCGACGGCCATTTCTCGGACTGGAGCGGAACGCTCGACCGCATCCTGCGTTTCGATGCCGACGCCGTCATGCCCGGGAGGGGCAACGCCCTCGTCGGCCGGGACATGGTGAACGAGGCGGTCGAGACCACCCGCGAGTTCATCCTCGCCACCTACCGGCCCGCGGCGCGCGTGGCGCGGGCCGGCGGCACCCTGGCCGAGGCCTTCGCCGCAGTGCGCCAGGCCTGCGATGCGCGCTTCGCGGACTACGCGATCTACGAGCACTGCCTGCCCTTCAACGTGTCGCGCGCCTTCGACGAGGCGCGCGGACTCGACACGCCACGCATCTGGACGGCGGCGCGCGATCTCGAAATGTGGGACGCGCTCCAGGGTTGAGCCGGTGACGCATTCGCCGCCGTCCAGGCTCTACCCGTACCGGCGCTCTCCCGACCAGGACGCCCGCGAGGCGAGGCGCCACCCGGTCGTGGTGGCCGGTGCCGGTCCGGTGGGCCTCGCAGCGGCGCTCGATCTCGGACTCAAGGGTGTCCCGGTCGTGGTTCTCGACGACCGGGAAGGTCCGGGTGCGGGGTCCCGGGCGATCTGCTTTTCCAAGCGTTCGCTGGAGATCGCCGGGCGCCTGGGATGCGGCAGACCGCTCCTCGACCGGGGTGTCAGGTGGAAACTCGGCAAGGTCTTCCACGGCGAGCATCTGGTCTTCTCGTTCGATCTCCTTGCGGAGGACGGCCACAGGTGTCCGGCGTTCATCAACCTGCAGCAGCCCGAGTTCGAGGCGGTCCTGGTGGAGCGCCTTCGCGAGACCGGCGCCGCCGACCTGCGCGGGGGGCACAGGGTCGACTCCGTGGCGGCCGCGGAGGACCGCGTCGTCATCGGGGTCGCGACGCCTGAGGGTCCCTACACGCTCGAGGCCGACTGGCTGATCGGCTGCGACGGCGCGGCCTCGCCGCTGCGCGGCATGCTTGGCCTGGGCTTCAGGGGGCGCGTCTTCGAGGACAACTTCCTCATCGCCGACGTGCGGATGAAACACGACATCGCGACCGAGCGCCGGTTCTGGTTCGCGCCGCCCTTCCGGTCCGGCTCCTCGGCCCTGCTGCACCGCCAGCCCGACGACATCTGGCGCGTCGATTTCCAGATCGGCTGGGACATCGACCGCCGCGAAGAGCTCAAGGAGCGCAACATCCGTGCCCGCATCGACCCGATGCTGGGTGCGGATGCCGACTACGACATCGTCTGGTCGTCGATCTACACCTTCCGCTGCTGCCGGATGGACAGCTTCCGTCACGGCCGGGTGCTCTTCGCCGGCGACGCGGCTCACCAGGTGTCGCCGTTCGGCGCCCGGGGCGCCAACTCGGGCCTCCAGGATGCGGACAACCTCGGCTGGAAGCTCGACCTCGTGATGCGCGGCACGGCGCCGGAGCGACTCCTCGACAGCTATTCCGAGGAGCGCATCTGTGCGGCCGACGAGAACATTCTCAATTCGACCCGGACCTGCGACTTCATCACGCCGCGCACCCGGACGAGCCGGATCTTCCGCGACGCGGTGCTTGACCTTGCCCGCGACCACGCCTTCGCGCGACCCCTGGTGAACTCGGGGCGGCTCTCGCTTCCCGCGACCTACGACGGCCTTTCGCTGAACGGACCCGACGACCTCGCGGGCGGCCCCTCTCGAAGCCGTGTCGGCAGCGCCTGCCCGGATGCGCCCCTGGGCGAGGGATACCTGCTCGATCGCCTCGGCGGCGAGTTCACCATCCTGGCGATCGACACCCGGGCGCCCGAACGACTCGTGGAGCGAGGCATCGCCGCCCGCGGCCTGGTGCTCGAGGCCGCGGCCGACGCAAGCGGCGCACTCGCCGAACGCTACCTCGGAACGGCCGCATCCGCCGTCTACCTCATCCGCCCGGACCAGCATGTCGCGGCCCGGTGGGAGCGCTTCGGCGACGCCGCGATGCGGGAGGCCATCCGCACGGCAACCGCACGGGAGTAGGCCATGGGCCGCTTGATCACGACACCCAATATCGCCGATGCCGACGGCTTCTACGCCGAACTCCTCGACGTCCACCAGGACCTCGACGACGAGGAGAGCGCGGCCTTCAACGCGCGCCTCATCCTCGCTCTGGCCAACCACATCGGCGACCGCGCCGTGCTCTCGGAGGCACTCGGGATCGCGGCTGGCGGCTCCGGCAAACGTGATCTAACCTGAAGCACTCTTCGGAGAAGCCCCGCCATGATCCGGTCACGTCCCGAACTCGTCGGCACCTTCGGCGTCGTCGCCTCCACCCACTGGCAGGCAAGTGCCGCGGGCATGGCGATGCTGGAGCGCGGCGGCAACGCCTTCGATGCCGCCGTCGCGACGGGATGCGTGCTTCACATCGTCGAGCCGGACCAGAACGGCCCGGGCGGCGACGTGCCGCTGATCCTGTGGAGCGAGAGAAAGCAGAAGGTTGAGGTGATCTGCGGCCAGGGCGTGGCGCCGGCGTCGATCACCGCGGAGGCGCTGCGCGCCATGGGACTCGATGTCATGCCGGGCATCGGCCACCTCCCGGCCGTGGTGACCGGAAGCTTCGGCGCCTGGATGCTTGTGCTGCGGGACTACGGAAGCCTGCCGCTGCGCGACGTCCTCGCCCCGGCAATCGCGATCGCCCGCGAGGGATTTCTCCTGACACCCGTGGTGTCGGAGGTGCTCAAGGGTTCGCGGACCTTCATGGAAACGTACTGGCCGACCTCGGCCGAAGCCTATTTCGAAGGCACCCTCGAGGCGGGGAGCATGCATCGCCTTCCCATGCAGGCCCGGACCTACGAGCGCCTCGTCGAGGAGGGCGAGGCGGCCGGGGGCGATCACCAGGCCCAGGCCGAGGCCGCCCGCAGGGCGTGGTACGAAGGATTCGTCGCCGAGGCCATCGACAGCTTCATGCGCCAGCCGGTCATGGATACCAGCGGCGAGGCCCACGAGGGCTTCCTCACCGGCGATGACCTCGCGCGATGGCGCGCTGCGGTCGAGGAGCCCCTGACCCTGGAGTACGGCGACTACACCGTGTGCAAGGCCGGTCCCTGGGCGCAGAGTCCGGTGCTGCTCCAGCAGCTCGCTCTCCTGAAGGGCTTCGACATGACGGGCATGGATCCGGAGGGACCCGAGTTCGTCCATGTCATCCAGGAGTGCGCCAAGCTCGCCCTTGCCGACCGCGAGGCCTTCTACGGCGACCCCGACTTCGTCGACGTGCCTCTCGAGCGGCTGCTTTCGGAAGACTACAATGCCGCCCGGCGACGACTCGTCGGCGAGGAGGCGAACCTCGACATGCGGCCCGGCGTGATCGAGGGTTTCGGCGGCGGCATCAAGCTGCGCGCCCGCGGCTCCACCAACGTCGCCCACGGCGAACTGGCGGTGGAGAGCGGTCCGGGCTCCAGGCCCTGGAAGACACTCGCCGAGATCCAGGCGGCCCGCCACGGCGATACCTGCCATTTCGACATCATCGACCGCTGGGGCAACATGATCTCGGGCACCCCGTCGGGAGGCTGGCTGACCGGCTCGCCGGCGGTTCCGGGGCTGGGTTTCCCGGTCTCGGTCAGGGGGCAGATGTTCTGGCTCGACGACGATCATCCCAATGGCCTCGAGCCCGGAAAGCGGCCGCGGACCACGCTGACGCCGTCCCTGGCTCTCCATCGCGGCGAACCCTATCTGGTCTTCGGAACGCCCGGCGGCGACCACCAGGACCAGTGGTCGCTCCACGCCTTCCTGCGCCATGTCGACCATGGCATGAACCTTCAGGAAGCCCTCGACGCGCCGTCCTTCTATACCGACCACATGCCGAGTTCGTTCTATCCCCGGGAGTGGATGCCGGGCGACCTCGCCGTGGAGGAGCATTTCCCGGCGTCGACCCTCGAGGATCTCGACCGCCGCGGGCACCGGCTGCGGATCTTCCCGCAGTGGGGCCACTACAACTCCATGACCATGGCGGCCAGGAAGGACGGGGTGCTGCGCGCCGCGTCGAGCCCGCGACGCCAGTGCTATGCCATCGGCCGCTGATCGCCGGACCGTGAAGATCAGGCGCATTGTCGGCGCGCCGCTGAAGGCGGGTTCGCCCCTCGACCGCGGAACGTCCCCGCGGTCCAGCCCGCCGCCGGGTGCGGACGGCGACAACGCGCTCGCGCGCTACAGGGAGTTTTCCGGCGCGGCGCGCGACATCGCGGGCAGCGGACCGCCTGCCCTGTGCCTGGCCTTCGCCGACAACGGCATGTGGGGGATGGGCATCACGGACTTCGCCGGGCCCGTGGTGCCGATGATCAACGATTTCTTCGCTCCGCTGCTTGCGGGAGAGAACGTGCACGCCACCGAGCGCACATGGGACATGATGTTCCGCCAGGCCGGCGTGTGCGGCGCGGGCGGTATCGCAAGCCGCGCGATGAGCGCGATCGACCTGGCCCTGTGGGACTTGCGGGGGAAGTCGCTCGGCGTCCCGGTCTACGAGCTTCTGGGCGGCCCGGCGCACCGCGAGATCTTCTGCTACGCCACGGGATACGATGTCGACTGGCTTCTCGAATCGGGGTTCGGTGCCGTCAAGGTCCCCGCAATCCTCGCGGAGGCCAGGGGCCTCGAGGCGCTCGCGCGAATCGAGGAGCAGGTGGCGGCAGCGCGCGAAAGGGTCGGCGACGAACGGGAGCTGATGCTCGACTGCTGGGCGGTGGGCGATGTCGAGTTCATGGTGAGACTCGCCGAGCGCCTGCGCCCTTACCGCCTGAAGTGGCTGGAGGACTATCTCTACCCGGAGGACTTCACGGGCTACGAGGAGATGCGCCGGCGCGTGCCGTGGCAGACGCTTGCCTCGGGGGAACGCTGGTTCACCCACCTTCCCTTCGGCGAGGCGGCGGCACGCCGCACCGTCGACATCCTCCAGCCCGACATACAGTGGGTCGGCGGCGCCACGGCCTGCGCCAGGATCGGCCATATCGCCGAGGGCGCCGGCCTGCAGGTCGCCCTCCACGGCGGCGTCAACGACTCCTTCGGCCAGCACCTGTGCTACGCCATGCCGAGCAATGTCTGGGGAGAGTTCTACGTCGATACCGCCGCCGGTGTTCCCCTCGAGGAGGGCTGGCGCCCGACCCCGGGCATGGCGGTTCCCAAGAACGGCAGGCTGATACCTTCCGATGCCCCGGGCTTCGGCATCGAACTGTCGCTCGACGACCTCGACACCATGACCGAATGAGCCTGCCCCTTCCCCCTGTGCATGAGGACGCGACCATGCCCGACAATCTCACGCCTGTTCTGCAGGACCTCGACCGGCGTCATCACCTGCATCCCTTCACGGACGCCCGTCATCTCAATGCCGCGGGCGTGCGCATCATCAGCCGCGCCGAGGGCGTCCATCTCGTGACGTCGACCGGTCATCGCGTGCTCGACGGAATGGCCGGCCTGTGGTGCGTCAACATCGGCTACGGACGCCGGGAGCTCGCCGACGCGGCCCATGCCCAGTTGCTGGAACTGCCCTACTACAACACTTTCTTCCAGACATCGACGCAGCCGGCGACCGAGCTCGCCGCGCGCCTGGCGAGCGTCACGCCGGCGGGCCTCGACCACGTGTTCTTCGCCAACTCCGGTTCGGAGGCCAACGATACCGCCGCCAAGATGGTGCGCTGGTACTGGCACACCAGGGGCCGGCCCTCCAGGAAGATCATCATATCGAGGCGGCACGCCTACCACGGCGTCACCATGGCGGCCGCCAGCATGTGCGGCCTCGAGGACATGCACCCCCAGTTCGATCTGCCGCTTCCCGGATTCGTGCACGCCGACTGTCCCTACTGGTACCGCTACGGCGGCTCCAGCGATCCGGAGGACTTCGGCATCGAGGCCGCCCGCTCCGTCGAGCGCCTGATCCTCGAGCTCGGTCCCGACAATGTCGGCGCCTTCATCGGCGAGCCCATCATGGGGGCCGGCGGCGTCATCGTGCCGCCGGCGAGCTACTGGCCCGAGGTCCGGAGGATCTGCCGCGAGCACGATGTCCTGATCATTGCCGACGAGGTGATCTGCGGTTTCGGGCGCACCGGACCGTGGTTCGGCAGCGAGAGCTTCTCCATCGACCCCGATATCATGACCGTCGCCAAGGGGTTGTCATCGGGCTACCAGCCGATCAGCGCCATCATCGTGCACGACAGGATTGCCGGCACGATGATCCGTGACGGAGGCGAGTTCCACCACGGATTCACCTGGTCCGGCCATCCGGTCGCCGCAGCCGTGGCGCTCGAGAACATCGACATCCTCGAGCGCGAGTCGATCATCGAGCGTTCCGGTTCCGTGACCGGCCCCCTCCTGCAGCGGCGCCTGCGCGAACTCGAAGATCATCCCCTCGTCGGCGAGGTGCGCGGCAGGGGCATGGTGGCGGCGGTGGAACTGGTGGCCGACAAGCCGTCGCGAACACCCTTCGAGGCCTCGAGACAGGCCGCCGTCACGGTCCGCGAGGAAGCATGGACGCGGGGCCTGCTGATCCGCGCCACCGGCGATTCGCTCATCCTTTCGCCGCCGCTCGTGCTCGCGCCGGAGGAAATCGACACGCTGGTCGGGATCCTCAGGGACGCGCTCGATGCCGCGGAACCCAGGCTCCTGGGATGATCGGCCGATTTGCCAGCCGCCTGGGCAGCCGCCTTCCCGGCCAGCTGGTCGCCGGGCTGATTCTCACGCTGCTGGGCCTGTGGTTCGCGACGGAACCGTGGCGCCACGGCTATCCGGTGGCGGACGATCTCGTCGCCATCGAGGCCGCGGCGAAGGACGCGGTGGAGATCCGCAAGCGGCGCGGCGCCGTTCTGCGCTTTCTCGTGCCCGATCCTCTGGAAGTGCATGCCGTGCTCGAGCCGGACTTGAGGGCCGTGCGCTATCCGGACACCCTGCCGCGCTACGAGGACGTCAAGCGCGCCCTGGCGTCCGGGCCGGCGACCTTCCACCTCTGGGAGGACGCGGCCGGTGTGGACGACGCCACGCTCGTCTGGCGCCTCGATGTCCGCGGCGCGACCCTGTTCTCTCTCGAAGAGACGGTCGGCGCCCTGAAACGCCTGCGCCTGGAAGCGGCATGGCTTCCGGCCGGGATCGCCGTCTTCGGACTGGCGATCGTCGCGCTTACCCTCCACCGGCGCGGCGGGCGGCAGCCGTGACGCCCCTACCCGCTGTCGCGCCTGATCATGTCCCGCACATCGGACCAGGCGATGGCGCCGAACAGCCTTGCGAGGACGGCGTAGGTCGATGACCCGAGGATGACGAGGACCGCGAGGTAGGCGATCTTCCGGTCCTGGCCGGCGGGCCACCACGCGGCGCTGGACCCGTGCGCCGCCAGGAGAACCGCCGCCATCGCCGCCGTTGCCGCGACGATGCGCGGCAGCCGCCTGCGAAGGCGGTCGTCGGCGGTGAAGTGCCCGCGGCGGACGAGCATGACGTAGAGCAGAAGGGCATTGATCCAGGCGGCAACCGCCGTCGCCAGGGCGATCCCCACGTGCCCGAGGAACCAGACGAGCGAGGCCATGACGGCAAGGTTGCTGAGAAGACCGGCGACGGCGATCTTCAGCACGGTCGAGGGATCCCTGCGGGCGAAGAACGCCGGCGCCAGGACCTTGATGAGAACATAGGCCGGCAGACCGGCAGCGAACGCCATGAGCGCGGCGGCGGCCGCCGCGCTGTCCGCGGCATCGAAGGCGCCCCGTTCGAAGAGGGCCGCCATGATCGGAAGGGGAATGGCCACCAGGGCCGCCGCCGCGGGAAGACAGAACACCAGGGCCAGTTCCACGGCGCGGCTCTGGCTCTCGTCGGCCCCCCGCCTGTCGCCCGCCGCGATCTGGCGGGACAGGAGCGGCAGTAGCGCCGTTCCGACGGCGATGCCGATGACGCCGAGAGGAAGCTGGTTCACCCTGTCGGCGTAGTAGAGCCAGGAGATCGCGCCCGTGGGCAGGAACGATGCGACCCACAGGTCGATGAGAAGGTTGACCTGGACGACGCCGGCGCCAAGCGCCGCCGGAACGAAGCGCCGGAGCAGCTCCTTCACTCCGGGCGTGAGGCGCGGCGCCAGCCAGCGCGGAACCAGGCCCGCGCGCCTCACCGCCTGAAGGACCAGCGCCAGCTGCAGGAGTCCGCCCAGCGCCACGCCCCACGAAAGCGCCCTGCCGGCCTCGGCGCCGTCGAGGAGGTGGGCCGCGAGCGCCGCGGCGATGAGGCTCAGGTTGAGAAGGATGGGTGCCGCGGCATAGGCCGCGAAGCGTCCCACGGAATTGAGCATGCCGCCGAAGAGCGCGACCAGCGTGATCAGCAGCAGGTAGGGGAATGTGATGCGCGTGAGATCGACCGCAAGCGCGAACTTCTCCGGCTCGTCAACGAAACCCGGCGCCAGGACCGTCATGATCCATGGCATCGCCACCTCGAAGACGGCGACGAGAACCGCGAGGACAACGGCGAGGACGGCAAGCGCCTCGTCGGCGAAGCGGCGGGCGGACGCCTCCCCCTCGTTCTCCAGCCGGCGCGCGAAGATCGGGATGAAGACCGCGTTGAAGGCGCCCTCGGCGAGCAGGCGGCGAAAGAAGTTGGGGAGCTTGAAGGCGACCAGGAAGGCGTCGGCTGCGATTCCCGTCCCCAGGACCGCGGCGAACAGCACATCGCGAAAGAAACCGAGAACCCTGCTGACAGCCGTCAGTCCGCTGACCGTGAGGAACGCCTTGCCGAGAGTCATCTCCGAGCCATGCCGGTCACGACGCCGTCCCCGTGCAACCGGCCGGCAGGATCAGTTCCTGATGATGTTGTGGTCCGGCCCCAGGGGAAATCCGGTGATGTTGCGGGCCCCCGACGGCGTGACCACCAGGATGTCGTGTTCGCGGTAGCCGCCCGCTCCCGGTTCGCCCTCGGGAATGGTGATCATCGGTTCCATGGAGAGCACCATGCCCGGTTCCAGCACCGTCTCGACATCCTCCCTGAGCTCCAGTCCGGCCTCGCGGCCGTAGTAGTGGCAGAGGATGCCAAAACTGTGGCCGTAACCGAAACTGCGTCGGGAGAGCACGCCATGGGACGCGCAGAGCTCGTTCAGTTCCCGGGCGATGTCGCTGCACCGGGCCCCGGGCCTTATGAGATCGAGACCGTGGCGGTGAACGTCGAGATTGATGGACCAGTAGCGCAGCTGATCGTCACCGGCGTGTTCGCAGAACAGGGTGCGCTCCAGTGCCGCGTAGTATCCGGCGATCATCGGGAAGCAGTTCATCGACAGGACGTCGCCCGCCGCGATCCTGCGGGTCGTGACGGGATTGTGGGCGCCGTCCGTGTTGATGCCCGACTGCAGCCAGACCCAGGTGTCGCGAATCTCCGTGTCGGGATGGCAGCGGGCGATCTCGCGTACCATGGCGTCGGTTCCGGCCAGGGCCACCTCGTGTTCGGCCACACCGGGCCCGATCGCGTCGCGGCAGGCGGTGCCCCCGAGATCGGCGATCCGGGCGGCGCTCTCGATGAGGGCGATTTCCTCGGCCGACTTGACGAGGCGCTGGCGCATCGCGGCGGCGCCGATGTCCCGGAAGCGGGCCTGCGGCATCACCTCCTCCATTGCGGCGAACCGTTCCATGGTCAGATGGTCGAACTCGATGCCGATACGGCCCGCGCCTGCGGCGAGCTGCCGGACGGCCCGGAAGAAGCTTGCCCGGCGCCAGTCGGTGTAGGTCAGCGTGTTGCCGGTGCGCCGCCACGGCTGGCCGTAGTCGACGTTGGCCGCAACCACGGTGGCGCGCTCGTCCGTAACCACCAGGGCAAAGGGCCGGCCGAAGCTGCAATAGAGGAAATCGCTGTAGTAGTGGATGCTGTGCATCGACGTGAGGACGGCGGCGTCCATGTCGGCCTCCGCCATCGCGGCGCGCAGGCCCCGCATGCGCCGCTCCATCTCGGCGACGGAAAACGTTCCGCTGGCGCGTTCGCCGTTTTCGATGACAAGAAGGTCGGCGCGTTCGTTCATGTCCCCTCGCACGTTGGCCGGCGAACCTCTCCCTTCAGGAGAGCGCAGCGAAGAGGTTCAGGGATTGATGCCCCGCAGCCGTTCGCTGCGGCGGCGCAGCATCTCCATCACGATCATGAGCACGATCGACGTCAGGATGAGCATGGTGGCGACGGCCATGATGGTCGGCGACAGCAACTCCCGGATACCCGACCACATGCGCCGCGGAAGGGTGTGCTCCTCGGTTCCCGCCAGGAAGATGGCGATGACGAGTTCGTCCCATGAGGTGATGAAGGCGAAGAGGGCTCCGGCGATCACGCCGGGAAGGATCAGGGGCAGCGTGATCTTGAAGAAGACGCGCATGGGATCGGCGCCGAGGCTGGCTCCGGCGCGGACAAGGTTGTGGTCGAACCCCGCCAGGGTCGCGGACACGGTGATGACCACGAAGGGAACGCCGATGGTGGCATGGGCGAAGACGAGTCCGGCAAGCGATCCCGTCAACCCGACCTTGGCGTAGAAATAGAACATGCCGGCGGCCGTGATGACGATCGGCACGATGATCGGCGATATCAGCACGGCCAGAATCGCGCTCTTGCCCGGGTACTCCGCACGGTTGAGTCCCAGGGCTGCGAGGGTCCCCAGAACAGTCGCCACGAGCGTCGCGAAGAGGCCGACGATGATGCTGTTGCTCAGGCCCAGAAGCCACTGCGGGCTGGAGAAGAACTCGTCGTACCAGCGCAGCGAGAAGCCCGGCATTGGGTAGGTGAAATAGGGCTCCGAGTTGAAGCTCAGGGGGATGATCACCAGGATCGGAATGACCAGGAAGGCGAAGATCAGGCAGCATATGATGCGGAAGGCGACGTACCATATGCGATCGAGCGGCGTGGCGTAGGACGGCAGGGCCATGGGTCAGTTCACCTTGAGCCGGTCGATTCCGACGAAACGGTTGTAGATGAAGAACATGACGAGGGTCAGCAGCAGCAGGACCACCGAGAGGGCGGCACCCAGCCCCCAGTTGGCCATGCGTCCCATGTTCTGGACGATCCAGTAGCTGATCATCTGGTCGCCGGGTCCGCCGACGAGGGCCGGCGTGATGTAGTAGCCCAGCGACAGGATGAAGACGAGCAGCGTGCCGGCGGCCACGCCCGGCATGCATTGCGGGAAGTAGACCTTGAGAAACGCCTTGGTGGCCGGCGCCCCCAGCGAGGCCGCGGCGCGCATGTGCCAGGGATTGATGGTCTTCATGACGCTGTACATCGGCAGCACCATGAACGGCAGGAGGATGTGCACCATCGCCACGTAGACGCCGAAGCGGTTGCGGATCAGTTCCTGGGGTTCGTTCCACAGGCCGATCCACAACGCGGCGTCGTTGATCAGGCCCTCGTTCTGCAGGAGGACCAGCCACGAGGTCGTCCTCACCAGCAGCGAGGTCCAGAAGGGAAGGAGGACCAGGATGAGGAGCAGGTTGCTCTTGCGGGTCGGCAGCGTCGCCAGCAGATAGGCGATCGGCAGGCCGAGAAGGAAGCACAGCAGCGTGACGGCAAAGCTGATCTCGACGGTTCTCAGCAGGACGTCGACGTAGACGGCCCTGTCTTGCGAGACTCCGATGATGTCGCGGTTCTCGTCGCGCTTCATGTCGAGCGACCAGAGCAGGTAGTAGTCGGTCAGGAACACCGAGGCGTTCTTGATCGCGTACCAGTACGCCGGATCGCTCCAGTCCTTGTCGACCTTGATGTATCCGTCGAGAATCTCCTCGGCAGGCAGGGCGACAAGCGACTCGGCCTTGCGCGCCGTCTTCTTCACCATCGACTTGAAGCCACTGTAATCGTAGTTGAGGCGCTTGGCCGCCCGGCCGAATTCGCCCCTGTCCGCAACGGCAAGCTCTTCGGCGAAGGTGATCATCGCCTCGGGCGGCGGATAGCCTTCGCCGTCCCACTCGCTGAACATCTCGGCGGTGCGCGGAAACCCCTCGGTGAGATCCGGATCCTCCACCGAGAGGACGAGCAGGGAAATGATGGGAACGATGAAGCCGCCGACGAGAAACAGGAAGAGCGGTGCAACGAGGGCGATGGCCCAGACCTTGCGCATGCGCTCGGCGCGTCTGAGCTTGATCCTCAGCGGGACGCCGTCCGCGGTCCGCATGACGTCACGGCTGCCGGCCGTTGCCACCATCGCCTGCCGTCCTTTCCTCAATCGTCCATGCTCAAGGGGCAACCGGGCGGCATCGTCTGGCCACCCGGCTGCCCCCCGGGCAATTCAGGTTACTGCGAACGCCAGACCTGGAAGCGCTCGGTCAGTTCCTCCTCGCGGTCGGCCCACCAGATCGTGTCGACCCACAGGGCGTTGGCGAGGTTCGCCGGAGCCGTCGGCAGGTGCTGCAGAATGTCCGGGTTGATGAGGGCCGCAGCCTCGTTGGTCGTCGGACCGTAGGAGATGTACTGCGACTGCCGCGCCATGACCTCCGGCCGGCTGGCGTACTCGATGAACTTCATGCCGAGATCGTACTCGGGATGCTCGGCCGGGATGACCCAGAGATCGTAGTCGATGGTCTGTCCGTCCCAGACGATGACGAAGTTCTTGCCTTCCTTGACGATCGCATTGTAGATGCGGCCGTTCCAGGCGGTGGTCATCGCCACCTCGCCGTCGGCGAGAAGCTGAGGCGCCATGGCGCCGGTATCCCACCAGATGATCTCGTCCTTGATCGAGGCGAGCTTGGCGAAGGCCCGGTCGATAGCCTCGTCCTCGCTGTCGGTGAGGTAGGTATAGACCTCCTCGGCGGGGACACCGTCGGCCATGAGCGCCATCTCGAGAGAAGCGGCGGGGCTGTTGGCATAGAGGCCGCGCTTGCCCGGGAACTTCTCGAGGTCGAAGAAGTCGGCAATTGTCGTCGGCGCGTTGTCGCCCGAGAACTGATCGCCGTCATAGGCATAGATGGTCGCCCAGGAAATCGTCCCGACCCCGCAGTCGAGCGCCGCTCCGGGAAGGAAGCGGTCCATGCCGCCAAGCGCATCCCAGTCGAGTTCGGCGAGCAGGCCCTCGTCGCAGCCGGCCATGGCGGTGCCCGACTCCGTGTCGATCACGTGCCACTTGTATTCGCCGCTCTCGACCTGGACGCGGATCTCGGAAAGCGTTCCGCCCCACTCGTCCTCGAGGACCGTCATGTTGATTTCCTTGGCCGCCGGCTTGTAGTACGCCTCGCGCTGGCTGGCCGAGTAGGCGCCGCCCCAGGAGGCAACGGTGACCGTGTCCTGGGCCTCGGCGGCGGAAGGCGCCTGCAGGCCCACCAGCGCCGCTCCGGCAAGAGCGGCGGCTGATACTTTCAAGAATCCGTTCATGATTGTGTGATCTCCCTTACCTTGAGATGTGGACTCCATGCACGGCCGATCGCCGGAACCCTCCGGCCTTCGTGTCGCCGCGCACATCGCGTTCGCCGCATTGAGCGGCCCGAAAGATGCCACCTCAACCTCAGGCGGCATCCAGCGCCCGGCAGTCGTCGGACCGCCAGCCGATGGTGATTTCCTGTCCCTGCTGCAGGTCGCCGTGCCTGGAGCCGCGCGGCACCTTGACGACGAAGTCGTCGTTGCCGAAGGCCGCGAGGCGGACCCGCATGTGGTCGCCCATGTAGATCTGCTCCTGCACCACGGCCCGGAAGACGTCGTCGCAGCCGCCGCCCTCCGCGGCGTCGATGACGCACGCCTCGGGACGCAGGGACAGCGTCGTCGCCTGCCCGGCTTCGGAGACGTTGACGGGCAGGGCCTTCACCTGCTGTCCGTCCTCGAGTTCCACGAGGCAGCGGTCTGCCGAGAGCTCGGTAATCCTGCCCTTCAGGCGGTTGTTCTCGCCGATGAACTGGGCGACGAAGGCGTTCTTCGGCCGCTCGTAGAGCTCCTCGGGCGCATCGAGCTGCTGGATGACGCCGTCATCGAAGACCGCGATACGGTCCGACATGGTCAGCGCCTCGCTCTGGTCGTGCGTGACGTAGACGAACGTCAGTCCGACATTCTGGTGAATGTGCTTCATCTCGATCTGCATCTGCTCGCGCAGCTTCTTGTCGAGCGCCCCGAGAGGCTCGTCCATGAGGACGATCTGGGGTTCGAAGACCAGGGCCCGCGCCAGCGCGACACGCTGCTGCTGACCGCCGGAGAGCTGGTTGGGACGCCTCGTCTCGAAGCCGGTGAGCTCGACCATGGCCAGGGCGTCGGCAATCTTCTTCTTCTGCTCGGACTTGTCGACCCTGTGGCACTGCAGGGGAAAGGCGAGGTTCTCCTGGACCGTCATGTGCGGAAAGAGCGCGTAGTTCTGGAACACCATGCCGATGTCGCGCTTGTGGGGCGGCACCAGCTTCAGGGACCGGCCGTTGAGGACGATGTCGCCGTGGGTCGTCGATTCGAAACCCGCCAGCATCATGAGCGTGGTCGTCTTGCCCGACCCCGACGGACCCAGGAGGGTCAGGAACTCCCCCTGCTCGATGTCGAGATTGAGATCCTTCACGACGAGAACCTCACCGTCATAGGTCTTCTGGACGTTCTCGAACCTGACCTGCGGTTCGTTCCGCCGCAAGCCCCGGTTGCTCTCAGCTTCCGTCATCCATGCAATTCCAGTTCTCTCGATCCCGACCCCCGTCCGCCGCCGTTGCGGGCGTTCCCAAACCGGGAGCCCCGCTCCAGCCGCGATACGTTGCCAAGGGCGCACGCACGAGCGTCCAAGGCTCGCCTAGACTAGCCTCATTCAAGGCATTATCAAGCCCCGATGCCCGCCCGCAGACCACTGCTGCCGTTGACTTCCGACTCCGGAGGCCGATCGGCGATCATCGCTCTGGGCATCCTCCTTGGCCTCGTCCTCGGACCGGTCCGCGGGATGGCGGACGGCACCCTGCCGACCCTTCCGCTGACGAGCGAGGAGGTCGTCGACGCGGCGGTTTCCAGCGGCCTTATCGCCGGGGACGAGTTCGAGGCCGTCGACGATCCCCAGGCGGGGCCCCTTCTCGTCGGCCGCCCGGCCGCGGCGGACGATCCGGCGAAGACCTTCAGCATCGTCGTCTTCGAGGGCGACGAAGGCCCCGTGCAGGTCCAGTTCATCATGACCGCCCCCTGGGACGGCCTGCAGGAACGGCTCGAGCTCGCCGGCGCCATCGCCGCCCTCGTCGTGGCGCCGCCGGACACCCTGCCGCCCGTGCCGCCGGTCGAGGCCGGCGGCGGCGGCCTTTCCCCGGCGGCGTCGTGGCTCTACAGCCTGTTCTACGAATCCTGGCTCGGCTGGCCCGGCGCCGAGCAGCGTCAGGTGCGCGTCCGCAACGGCATCGCGGTCATCACCGAGGGCACGCCGCCGGAGTCCTGGACCCTGACGCTGGCCGTCGACCGGGACTATCCCGACGCCACCTGGCCCGGCCGGTGGCCCCGCGTCGACTCCGGCGACGTGTCGCGGGCGAGGCGTCTCGTCCGCTCGGGAGAGTACCGCGAGGCCGCGCTCCTGCTGGAGCCGCTCGCCGCGGCGGGCGATCCGACCGCCGCCGTCGTCATGGGCGACATGGAGCGTTTCGGGCGCCTCGGCGCGCCCCGCATCGAGAAGGCCACCGACTGGTATCTCATCGCCGGCCGCTACCGGCATCCCCTGGCCATCTGGTCGATCGCCGCGATGCTGACCGAGGGCTGGGGCACCTTCTTCATCAGCAACATGAAGGGGCAGCTGCTGCCGAAGGCCGAGGCCGCAGGCTCGGCCGATGCCCTCTATGTCCTCGGCCGGACCGAGCCCGGCGTGAACTACACCCGTCCGCAGGGAGTCACGGCCTTCGACCAGATCCTCCGCGCCGCGCGATGGGGCCTGCTCTCCGCGCAGCACGATGTCGCCCGGCGCTACCGGGAAGGCGACGGCGTCGATGCCGACCCGGTCGAGGCCTGCGCCTGGGCCCTGGCGGCCCTGGAGAACACCGGCCCTGGCGTGAACTGGATCTATGCCCGCCAGCTCGTCGACGACCTTGCCGGCGAACTCGATGCCGCCGGCATGGCCGCGGCCCGGGCAAGGGCGCCTGTGCTCGTCACCGGTCCGCCGGCATGGCCGCCGTCCGACATGATCGACAGCGGGTAGGGACGGTCTTCACCCGGAGGGCGGCCATGGTCTAGATTGCCGTCGGCGTCCACCCGGAAGGGGCCGTGCGCATGACCGGAAGCACTCTTTGTGTCGATGACCTGATCGCCCGGCAGCGTCAGGGATACACGCTGGAACAGGCGTTCTATCGCGATCCCGCGATCTTCAGGCGGGACATGGAGAAGGTCGTTGCCACGTCCTGGCTCTACGTCGCCCACGAGAGCGAGATTCCCTCCAGGGGCGACTTCCTGCTCTATGCGATCGGCGAGGAATCGATCATCCTCGTGAGAGGCAGGGACTCCCAGATCAGGGCGTTCTTCAACGTCTGCCGCCACAGGGGGAGTCACATCTGCCTCGAGGAGAGGGGCAACGTCTCCATGCTGCGGTGCCCCTACCATGCCTGGACCTACGATCTCGACGGGCGCCTCGTCGCCGCGCGCTCCATGCCGGACGGTTTCGACAGGGCGCAATGGCCGCTTCACTCCTGCTCCGTCAGGGTCTGCCACGGCCTGATCTTCATCTGTCTGGCCGGCGCCGATCATCCCGATGTCGCCGATTTCGCCGAGATCGCCGGCGAAATCGACACCTTCGCCGGTCTCCATGACCTCGCCGGCACCAGGATCGTCCACCGCGAGGTCTATCCGACCCATGCCAACTGGAAGCTCGTCGTCGACAACTTCCGCGAGTGCTACCACTGCTCGCCCGCCCATCCCGAGTACACCATGGTCAACGCCTACGTGAAGGCCCACGACCGCGACCCGGGCGGCTACGCTCCGCAGGTCAGGGCCTGGGAGCAAAGGACGAGGGACCTCGGCCTCCCGGTCTCGTACGCCGACGGCGATTCGGGCGACCCGCGCCAGCCCCACAGCGTCTGGCGCCAGCCCATCCGCGAGGGATACGTCACGCTCTCGCAAGACGGCCGGCCCGTCGCCCCCCTTCTCGGCTCGCTCGAACACTGGGACGGCGGAGAGACGGCGTTCACCTTCGGCCCCCTGTCGTACGCCTACCTGTGCGCCGATCATCTCACCATGTTCCGCTTCACGCCCGTGACGGCGGAGTTCAGCGAGGTGCTGGTGACCTGGCACGTGCGCGCCGATGCCGTCGAGGGACGGGACTTCGACCTCGAACGCCTCAAGTGGATGTGGGACGTCACCACGATCGAGGACACCAAGATCATCATCGACAACCAGAAGGGCGTGAATTCGCAGCGCTACGTTCCCGGGCCCTACGCCGTCCTGGAAGGCTATTCCTCGGCCTTCACCGGCTGGTACCTCGAGCGCATCGCATCGCCGTCCCCGAGCGCCGCCTGAACCTTCCTGGGCAGGCCCGAGCGCACGATCCGGTAGGAGGCGGCAAGGCACTGCCGCAGGCGGTCGTCGCAGAGGTCCCAGGAGAGATTGATCCACGAACGGTGGAAGTAGCGCGCCTTCGTGCCGAAGCCGGCGTCGATCAGCAGTTGCGCCGTCTCGATGCTGTCGGTCTTCACCGCGACACCCTCGCCGCGCGCGCCCATGCAGGCGAACATCTTTCCGCCGATCTTCCAGGCATCGTGCCCGTCACCCCAGGGATCCGAGACCTCGGCCCCCGGGAACGTCGCGCAGATCTCGTTCACCCTGGCCCTGCTCACCGCCGCCTCCCGTTCATCCAGGCAACGCTACACCAGATATCCCGTCCCTGCAGCCCGGAACACGCACCTCGTCCTGGCAACGAGTGATCCCGCGCCGCGTGAACCCACAGTCACAGGCAAGAAAGGGCATTCAACCAGGAGTTGCCCCGCGTGGTGCAGTGTCTGGACTGTCCTTGAGCCCTTGCAGATAGGCAACCAGTCTGTGTACCTCGGTAGAGGGATTGTCCTCACCCGTCTGTTTCGCATCAGCTTTTGCCCTGATTGCGTGTACCTTGGCACTCTCCAGGGCGGGCCTGAGATGAAGAAATACGCCGTCCCCGGCTTTCCTGTATTCCGGCCAACAGCGTCGCAGACGGGCCTGAATCTTTTGTGGAAAAATATTTGTTTAGTGATTTTCTCTCAATTTCCTATGCGGCGACACGACATTTTGTGCCGTTGTCGTTAGCCGCGGATGCCCGGGAATGAGGGTTCAGCCACGCCATGACGTGTCGCCAGGCGGCAAGAACCCATGACCGTCATTCAACGGCTGACAACGAGTGATCCCGCGCCGCAGGCAAGAAACGGCATTCGACCAGGAGCGGCCTTGCCGGGGTACCGGGGTCGCTTGCGCGGGCTCGCAGTCACCGAAACCGACATCTTCTGATCATCTCGATCCGGTCAGCTGCAACCTGCGCGTTTCGCGCGGTGACCGCGGCGTACTCCTGCGGCCGGAGCCGGCGTCAGGGATCCTGAGGAGTCACCCGCGCGATCGCGGGCGGCCGCCCAGACCGGAAGGCGCTCCACCACGAACCTCCCCTGAGCACCACGACCTCGCGGTACGGCATGCCGGGGCCGGTGTTGTCGTAGAGCACGCCCGCATGATCGCCAGCGGCAGGTTGGCGTGCGAGCGGGCGAACCTCCGTCGCACGTCCGCTTCCGGGACATCGGACCACCCGGCGCCATCCGGTTTCGGCCGAGTTCACCGAAACGAAGTGCAGCACGATCCGGTAGCCGGCCTGCCGCGCCGTCTCCATGAACCGGAGCACACCGGCACCGGCGAGGGTTGTCTCCAACGCGAGTGTCCTGCCGGCGGCGAGCACCGCGTGTCTCCGCTTCAGTGCTGCCCGAGCCGGATAACCCGCCGTCATGTCGCGTGTGAACGCATCGGGATCGACTACCTCCACCCCGCGGAACCACGTGGTGCGCGTCAGGGTGGACTTGCCGCACCCGTTCGGGCCAGCGTCGGCATGGCGGAAAGCGCCGGCCGGCCGGGTCAGGCGGATGACCCGGGTGCGGGCAGTACAGGTGCCGTCGGGACGGAAGCCGTAGAGCGTCCCCCCGGCCTCGAGCTGGGCCGCGAGGTCCGCCTTGATCTGGTCGCGCCAGTCCTCCGGGCGGCCGGGCACCGGCGTCGCAGCGGGCTTCGGTTTGCCCATGGCGCCGACTGTATGCCGGAACATGGCCGCCTTCAACGCGACGAGGCCGTGGTCCGGGCGCATTCAGGATGCTGCTCAAGGGATCGTGCCCCGGTCTGAACACGATGCGGCGGTGCGCCATTCGCAGGCCGCACTTGAGTGCCTGGACCGGGGCCGCCGGGCCCTCGTCCCGCATCTGCCGCGATCCCCGGTTCAGGCCTGAAAGCGGCGCGATCGAAGCGGTGTCCGGTCCCGGAGGATGGGGGGCTGGTGTGGCGCGGACCTTTCGGGCCATAGTGCGTCTCCAGTCAAACGGGGGAGGTCAGGAATCCATGACCATGATTCACAGAAGTCTGCTTGCCGCCGGCCTGGCGGCGTTCCTCGTCCTGCCGGTCCGGGCGGACGTGCCGGAGTCGGACCGCGCGATCGTCGTGCCGATGCACAACTGGACGGGAGCGACGATCACCTCGGCGGTGTCCGGGCAGATCCTCGAGCGCATGGGCTACAACGTGGAGTACGTCGCCATAGCGGCGCTTTCCGCCGCGCAGGGGATCGCCGACGGGGAAGTCACCTATTCGGGAGAACTGTGGGACAACAATCTGGGCGACCTCTATCCCAGGCTGATCGAGGAAGGCGCGCTCGTCGACATGGGCTCCCTGGGTCTCGACGCCCGCGAGGGCTGGCTCTATCCCAGGCACGTCGAGGAGGAGTGCCCCGGACTTCCCGCCTGGGAGGCTTTCCTCGACTGCTACGAGATCTTCGCCACCAGCGAGACGTTCCCGAACGGCCGCTACCTCGACTATCCCTCGGAGTGGCAGAGCCGCGGCGGCGACCTCGTGCGCGAGGAGGGGCTGCCGTTCGACGTCGTTCCCGCGGGCAGCGAGGGCGCCATGATCGCCGAGCTCAACTCGGCGGTCGAACGCCGCGCGCCCCTCGTCATGATGTTCTGGGCGCCGCACTGGGTGCTCTCCCACCACGAGACCGGGTGGGTCGACATGCCCGAGGATCTGGTGAACAAGTACAGCCTCCAGAAGCCGCGCATCTTCAAGGTCGCATGGCCCGGCATCCACGACGAGTGGCCGGCCGCGGCGCGCCTGATCGAGGCCTTCACCCTCGACAACCGGTCCCAGGAAATCATGATGGACCAGATCGACAACCAGGGCCGCGACCTCATGGAGGTCACCGGCGAGTGGCTCGACAGCAACACGGATGTCTGGCAGCCGATGGTCGACGCCGCGCTCGCGGGATCCTGAACGCCGTCGTCCCTGACGGGAGGGGCGCGCGCCCTCCCGTCAGAACTTCAGCCCGGGCGGCAGCTTGAGGCCGTCCGCGCCCGGCATGTCGAGCCCCTGGGGCAACTGGCCCCTCTTCGCCATCTTGCGGATCTTCTTCATGCCGCCGTTCATCTCGGCATGCATCTTGAGGACGCGGTTGATGTCCTGGACCCGCGTGCCCGATCCGGCCGCGATGCGTCTCTTGCGGCTGGCGTGGATCATGCGCGGGTCCCGGCGCTCGGCCGCCGTCATCGACGAGAGGACGGCCTCGAGGCGCCTGAGCACGGAATCGTCGAGCTTCGATGCGTCCATGTCCCGGCGCACCCGGGCCACACCGGGGAGCAGGCCGAGCAGGCCCTGCATGCCCCCCATCCTGCGAAGGTGGCCGATCTGCATGCGCAGGTCGTCGAGATCGAACGCGCGGCCCTTCTCGAACTTGTCCTTCAGCCGCCTGGCGCTGTCCTCCTCGACCACCTGCGCGGCCTTCTCGACCAGGCTGACGACATCGCCCATGCCGAGGATCTGGCCGGCCAGGCGGTCCGGGTGGAAGACATCGAGCTGATCGAGCCGCTCGCCGGTGCCGATCAGCTTGATGGCGCACCCGGTCACCCGGCGCATCGACAGGGCCGCACCCCCGCGGGCATCGCCGTCGACGCGCGTCAGCACGATACCGGTGACGGAGATGCGCTCGTGGAACGACCTCGCGCTGTTGACGGCGTCCTGCCCCGTCATGGCGTCGGCCACGAAGAGGACCTCGCGGGGAGAGGCGAGTTCCCGGACGCCGCGAAGCTCCTCCATCAGCTCGTCGTCGAGATGGAGGCGGCCGGCGGTATCGAGCAGGACGACGTCGGTGGCGCTCCGCCGCGCGCTGTCGAGCGCCCGCCGGGTGATCTCCAGCGGTCCCTCGCCGGCAACGACGGGCAGGGTGCGGACACCCGCCTGATCGCCCAGAACCGCCAGCTGCCGCTGGGCCGCCGGACGGCGCACGTCGAGCGAGGCCATCAGGACATTGCGGCCCCGCTCCTTGTCCTGAAGCCACCTGCCGATCTTCGCGGTCGACGTCGTCTTGCCCGAACCCTGGAGCCCGACCAGCATCGCCACGACCGGCGGATTGCCCGCAAGATCGAGCTCGGACGCCTCGGAACCCAGGGCCGCCACCAGGTGGTCGTGCACGATCTTGACGACCTGCTGGCCCGGATTGACGCCGCGGATCCTCTCCCGGCCGCGGCACTGTTCGCGAACGCCGTCGACGAGTTCGCGCGCCACCGGCAGGGCGACGTCCGCATCGAGCAGGGCGACCCGCACCTCGCGCAGCGCGGCGTCGATGTCGCCCTCCCGCAACGCGCCCTTTCGCTTGAGCCTCGTGAAAATGCCGTCGAGATTGTCGCTCAGGCGGTCGAACATGACTCCTCCTCGTCCGGCGTCATGCGGTAGTGGAAGTCGCAGTGGTCGGCCCCCTGCATGATCGTCTGCGTGCGGGTCAGCCGGATCCGGGGATCGTAGCCCGTGACGAACGTCGCGTCGCGGTTGCAGGAGAGCTCATAGCCGATGTCGGCCAGTCCCATCGCCCGGTACATCTCCGCGTAGCGGCACCTCGTCACCCGGTAGACGTATTCGTCGTCGCTGCTGCGCACCCCGTCCGTTTCCAGCGCGCCGTCCGCATCCCAGAGGTGCTGGAAGGAGAGGAAGCCCCGGATCCCGCCCGGTCCCCCGTGCGCCTCGGCGAACTTCCGGCCCTCCTCCGTGGCGGCATCGATGATCGCCTTCGACAGGATCCGGCGGGCCCTGTCCTCGCCGACCTCGGCCTTGAGCGCCCGCCACAGGGGCTTGATGACCTCGGCCTGGATGCGCCTGCGCTCGAGAACGGGAAGGCGGTTGAGTGTCGACACGGTGCTCCTCCCCGGCGGGCATGGACGCGTCCGGGACGGCACACTATAGAGTGGCCGCCATGGAACCCGTCAGTTTCACCAAGATGCACGGGCTGGGCAACGACTTCGTCATCGTCGATGCCCGCTCGCGCGCCGTTCCCCTGTCCGGCGGCGCGATTCGCGCCATCGCGGACCGCCGCCGGGGGATCGGCTGCGACCAGGTCATTCGCCTCGAGCCGGGCCACGCGGGCGATGTCTTCATGCGCATCTGGAACCCCGACGGCGGCGAGGCGGAAGCCTGCGGCAACGGGACGCGATGCGTTGCGCGGCTTCTCATGGAGGAATCGGGAGCAGAAGGGATCCGGATCGAGACCGTGTCGGGCGTGCTCGCCTCGCGCCGCCTGGCGCAGGGCGCGGTCGACGTCGACATGGGCCTGCCGCGCACCCGCTGGCAGGACATTCCCCTTGCCGCTCCCGCCGATCCCGCGGCGCTCGACCTCGGTCCGCCGGCGCCGGCCCCGGCCGTGTGCGTCAATGTCGGCAATCCCCATGCGGTGCTCTTCGTCGACGATTGCGAGGCGGTCGACCTTGAGGCAACGGGACCCCGCCTCGAACACAGCCCGTGGTTTCCGCGTCGGGCCAACATCAGCTTCGCCACCGTGAGGTCGGCCTCCCGCATCGACGCCCGCGTCTGGGAGAGGGGCGCCGGCGCCACGTCCGCCTGCGGCTCCGCGGCATGCGCCGTCGCCGTGGCCGGCCACATCGCCGGCCGGACCCCGCGGCGGGTGACGGTGTCGCTGCCCGGCGGCGCGCTTGATCTCGACTGGAGGGACGACGGCCGCATCCACATGGCCGGGCCTGCGTCCACGGTCTTCCGCGGGACCCTCGACCCGGAGCTTGCGGGATGAACCGGGTCGTCACCTTCGGCTGCCGCCTCAACGCCCGCGAGGCCGGCATCATCGGCCGTCAGCTCGACGCGGGGGGAGCGGCGGACACGATCGTCGTCAACACCTGCGCCGTGACCGCCGAAGCGGAGCGCCAGGCGCGCCAGGCGGTGCGCCGGCTGAGGCGCGACCATCCCCGGGCCACCATCGTCGCCACCGGCTGCTCGGCCGAAATCGACCGCGAGGCCTGGAGCGCGATGGCCGAGGTCGACCGCGTCGTGGCCAACGGCGAGAAGACGGATCCCGCCACGTGGTCGACGACCGCGGCGCCCCGGTCACCGGCGGCGGTGTCGGCGCAGCGGGTCCGGGCCTTCGTCGAGATCCAGAACGGCTGCGATCATCACTGCACGTTCTGCATCATTCCCCGCGGCAGGGGAGCGTCGAGGAGCCGCCCGGCCTCCCGGATCGTCGACGAGATCCGCGCCGTCGTCGCCGGAGGGCGCCACGAGGTGGTGCTGACCGGCGTCGACATCACGGCCTGGGGCGACGATCTTCCCGGCCGTCCCCGGCTCGGCGACCTCGTCAGGCTCATCCTCGACCGCGTGCCCGCCCTTCCCCGGCTGCGCCTGACGAGCCTCGACGTCGCGGAGGTCGACGACACGCTCCTCGACGCGCTCGGCGGCGACACGCGCCTGATGCCGCACCTCCACCTCTCCCTGCAGGCCGGAGACGCCATGATCCTCAAGCGCATGCGGCGGCGGCACACGCCCGGCGACGCCGTGCGGTTCTGCGAGAAGGTGCGCCGGCTGCGCCCCGACATCGTCTTCGGCGCCGACCTCATCGCCGGCTTTCCCACCGAGAGCGACGGCATGTTCGACAGGACCCTCGCCCATGTCGGCGACTGCGGGCTGACATGGCTCCATGTCTTTCCCTATTCCGAACGGCCCGGGACCCCCGCGGCGAGGATGCCCGCGGTGCCGAAGCCCGTGAGGAAGGAGCGGGCGGCGCGCCTGCGGGAAGCCGGTCGCAGACGCGTTTCGGCCTATCTCGAATCGTGCGTCGGCGGTCCGGTGGAGGTGCTGGTGGAGTCCGAAGGGCGGGGCCGCAGCGAACACTTCGCGCCGGTCGCCACGCCTCCCGGTCTTGCCGCGGGAGACCTCCACCGCCTGACGGTCGGCGGCTCGGACGGATACCGGCTGATCGCGGGACCGCCGGCATGAGCGGCGCGGGCTGGCTCACGCGGCTGAAGTCCGGACTGGCGCGCTCGTCGGCGAAACTGAAGGATTCGATCGGCGCCGTCGTCAGTCGCGGCAAGCTCGACGGCGTCACCCTCGAGGGCCTCGAGGACGCCCTGATCGAAAGCGACCTCGGCGTCGCCACGTCCACCGCCCTCGTCGCCGAGCTCTCGCGCAGGCGTTTCAACCGCGACGTCACCGACACGCAGGTGCGCAGCGACCTTGCAGAACACATCGCCACCATCCTCGAGCCGCTTGCCCGGCCGCTCGAGCCCGACCCCGGCAACCGGCCCCACGTCATCCTCGTCATGGGCGTCAACGGCACGGGCAAGACGACCACGATCGGCAAGCTGGCCGGTCTGTGGAGCGAACGCGGCCTGAAGGTGGTGCTGGCGGCCGGCGACACGTTCCGCGCCGCCGCCATCGAGCAGCTCGAGATCTGGGGCGCGCGCACGGATGCGCTGGTGGTCGCCGGCAGGGAGGGCGGCGACCCCGCGGCGCTGGCCTATTCCGCCTACGAGACCGCGCGCTCCCGGGCGGCGGACCTGCTGCTGGTGGATACGGCGGGACGCCTGCACAACAAGCGCCATCTCATGGACGAGCTCGCCAAGGTCTGCCGCGTCCTCGGCAAGCTCGACGCCACAGCGCCCCACGACCGCCTTCTCGTTGTCGATGCGACCACCGGGCAGAACGCCCACGCCCAGGTCGAGACCTTCCGGGAGACGTGCGGGGTCACGGGGCTGATCGTCACCAAGCTCGACGGGTCGGCAAGGGGCGGCGTCGTCGTCGGCCTGTGCGAACGCTTCGGCCTGCCGGTTCATGCCGTGGGTGTCGGCGAGGGCGCCGGCGATCTTCGGCCCTTCGAGGCCCGCGCCTTCGCGCGGTCCCTGATGGGGCTTTCATGACGGGCCGCGGACTGCTATTCGTCCCCTCCCCCGAGAACCGGAACCGGCGGACGAGCATGACCAGGGACATTCGCTGCCAGGACAAGGACGACGCGGGCGCCGACAGGCCGAAGGCGGCCGGCGCCGCAAGGATCCTGTTCGAGGCCCGCATGGTCCTGCTCTTCGGCGAAATCAGCGAGAAGGCGGCGCGGGAGACCTGCTCCCAGCTCCTGGCGATGAGCGAGAAGGGGAACGATCCCATCCGCCTCGTCATCAGTTCCCCGGGAGGCCATGTCGAATCGGGCGACGCCATCCACGACATGATCCGCTTCGTCGCCGCACCCGTGAAGGTCATCGGCACCGGGTGGGTCGCCAGTGCGGGTGTCCACATCTTCCTTGCCGCGGCCCGGGAGCGGCGCTACTGCACGCCCAACACCCGCTTTCTGCTGCACCAGCCCATGGGTGGCGTCGGCGGCAGCGCGGTCGACATGGAAATCGAGGCCCGCGAGATCCTCAAGATGCGCGACCGCCTCAACCGCGTCATCGCCGGGGAAACGGGCCGTTCGTTCGAGCAGGTGGCAAGGGACACGGACCGCAACCACTGGCTCAGTTCCGAGGAGGCCCGCGATTACGGCATCGTCAGCCATATCGTCACGGAGATCGCCGCCACGGCCTGACGGCGCAGGCCGGCGGGAGCGCCTGCCATCGGGGCGACATGCCGGCATGCGATGCCGCGTTCCGCCGCAACTGGGGAGCGTGCCATGCGCCTCGTGATCTTTCTTGCCGCGCTGCTGGCGTTCGCAGCGGGAGCCGCCGCCGGGGAATCGCACGGCCTCTCGAAGTACGGAGAGCTGAAGTACGGGGAGGACTTCCCGCACTTCGACTACGTCAACCCCGATGCGCCCAAGGGAGGCGAAGCGCGTTTCTTCGCCTTCGGCGGTTTCGACACCCTCAACAATTTCGCTCTCCAGGGGAGAAGGGCGGCCGGGCTGACGCGGCTCTACGACACGCTGCTCAAGCGTTCCGAGGACGAGCCGTTCTCGGCGTACGGCCTGCTGGCGGACCGCGTGGCGGTGCCGGACGACCATTCCTGGGTCGCCTTCCGGCTGCGGCCCGAAGCGCGGTGGCACGACGGCATGCCGGTCACGGCCGACGACGTGATCTGGACCCTGGAGACCCTGAAGAACGGCGGGCATCCGTTCTACGCCCTCTACTATGCCAACGTGACGCGCGCGGTCGCCGAGGACGGCGGCTGGGTGCGGTTCGAGTTCGACAGCCCGGGGAACCGGGAGTTGCCCCTGATCCTGGGAGAGATGCAGATTCTTCCCCGACACTGGTACGAGAACCGCGACTTCACGGAGGCGAGCCTCGATGTTCCGCTGGGAAGCGGACCCTACCGGGTCGCCGGCGTCGATCCCGGCCGCTCGATCACCTACGAGCGCGTCGCCGACTACTGGGCGGCCGACCTGCCCGTCAACGTCGGTTTCGACAACTTCGACCGCATCCGCCATGACGAGTACCTCGACCTCGACATCGCCATGGAGGCCTTCAAGGCCGGCGAGTACGACTACCGCGCCGAGAACAACTCGAAGCGCTGGGCGACCTCCTACACGGGCAGCGCCTTCGACGACCGCCTCATCGTCGTCGACGAGATCGCGCACAACAGGCCGCAGGGCATGCAGGGATTCGTCTTCAACCTGCGCCGGGCCCGGTTCGGCGACCCCCGCGTCCGCGAGGCGCTGGCGCTGGCCTTCGATTTCGAGTGGACGAACAGGAACCTCTTCTACGGCCAGTACGAGCGCTCGACGAGTTTCTTCTCCAATTCCGAACTCGCGGCCGAAGGCGTCCCGGACGACGCCGAGCGGGCGCTGCTCGAGCGCTTCCGCGCCGACCTCCCCGAGGGCGTCCTCGGCGAGGTCCCCGTGCCGCCGGTCACCGACGGCAGCGGCAACAACCGCGCCAACCTGCGCAAGGCGCAGGCGCTGCTCAAGGACGCGGGCTGGACGGTCCGCGACGGCAGGCTGACCGGTCCCGACGGGACGCCGATGGAGATCGAGTTCCTCATGGTCCAGCCGGCCTTCGAGCGCATTCTCCAGCCGTTCGGCGCACAGCTCGACCGCCTCGGCGTCGCCTTCACGATCCGCGCGGTCGAGACCGCGCAGTACAAGGAACGTCTCGACCGCTTCGACTTCGACATGGTCGTCGCGTCGTTCGGCCAGAGCCGCTCCCCGGGCAACGAGCAGCGGAACTACTGGAGTTCAGCGGCCGCCGGGATCGCCGGCAGCAACAACATCATCGGCATAGAGGACCCGGTGGTGGACGCGCTCATCGAGGAGATCATCTACGCATCCTCCCGCAGCGCTCTCGTGACGGCGACGCGGACTCTCGACCGCGTGCTGCGCCACGGCCACTACGTCATCCCGAACTGGCACATCGCCTACGACCGCGTCGCCTACTGGGACAGGTTCGGCCAGCCGGAGGTCGTTCCGGACAGCGGGATCGTCCTCGATGCCTGGTGGACCGACGCGCAGCGAAGCGCGGCCCTTGCGGCCCGGACAGGAAACGGGGACAACTGAACGGCGGTTCCACCGGCCATGCTCGCCTACATCGTCCGGCGCCTGCTCTTCATCGTCCCGACGCTCGTCGCCATCATGGTGATCAACTTCGTGATCGTCCAGTTCGTGCCGGGCGGGCCCGTCGAACGCCTCCTCGCCGAACTCGAAGGCAGTGCGGTCAGCGCCACCGCGCGCGTCGCCGGAAGCGGCGGCGACTTCCAGGGTGCGGGCGAGTCGCTCTACCGGGGGGCGCAGGGCCTTCCGGAAGGGTTCATCGAGAAGCTCGAGACGATGTACGGCCTCGACAGGCCGCCCGCCGAGCGATTCCTGCTGATGATGGAGAACTACCTCACCTTCGACTTCGGCGAGAGCGCCTTTCGCAGCCGCCGGGTGGTCGATCTCATCCTCGAGAAGATGCCCGTGTCGATCTCGCTGGGCCTGTGGACGACGCTGGTCGTCTACCTCGTCTCGATTCCCCTGGGGGTCGCCAAGGCGCGCCGGGACGGCAGCGCCTTCGACGTGTGGACGAGCGGCGTCGTCATCCTGGGATACGCCATCCCCGGCTTCCTGTTCGCCATCCTCCTCGTCGTCCTCTTCGCCGGGGGATCGTACTGGAATCTCTTTCCCCTGCGGGGTCTCGTCTCGCCGGGATTCGACGACATGTCGACCCTCGAACAGATCGCCGACTACTTCTGGCACCTCGCCCTGCCTCTGGCCGCCCTCATCATCGGCAGTTTCGCGACGCTGACGATGCTCACCAAGAACTCCTTTCTCGACCAGATCAGAAGTCACTACGTGACGACCGCGCGCGCCAAGGGGCTGACCGAGCGCCGCGTTCTCTATCGCCATGTCTTCCGCAACGGCATGCTGATCATCATCGCCGGCTTCCCCGGCGCCATCGTCGGCATCTTCTTCACCGGCGCGCTCCTGATCGAGATCATCTTCTCTCTCGACGGGCTCGGCCTGCTCGGCTACGAGGCGGCGATCGACCGCGACTACCCGGTGATGTTCGCGACGCTCTACATATTCACCCTGCTGGGCCTCGTCATGAACCTTGTGGGCGACCTGATGTACGTCATCGTCGACCCGCGCATCGATTTCGAAAGCCGGGACGTGGGATGACGCTTTTCGCGAAGAGCCTCGATCCCCTCACGCGGCGCAGGTTCGCCAACTTCCGCGCCAACCGGCGCGGCTTCTGGTCGTTCCGGATCTTTCTCGTCCTCTTCGCCTTCACGCTGCCGGCCGAGCTGATCGCCAACGACAGGCCGCTGGCCGTATGGTACGACGGCAGTCTCCATGTTCCGGTGCTCAAGAGCTACCCGGAGACCCTGTTCGGCGGAGATTTCGAGACCGAGGCGGACTACCGCGATCCCTTCGTCCAGGAGCTGATCGCGGACGGAGGCGGGTGGATCCTCTGGCCGCTGGTCGCCTACGACTACCGGACCATCAACTACCAGCTCCCCAGTCCCGCGCCGTCGCCGCCGACCGCCGACAACTGGCTGGGCACCGACGATCAGGGCCGCGACGTTACCGCCCGGGTGATCTACGCCTTTCGCCTCTCCGTCCTCTTCGGTCTTGCACTGACGCTGGTGTCCTCCGTCATCGGCATCGCCGCCGGCGCCGTGCAGGGCTACTACGGCGGCTGGATCGACCTCCTCGCGCAGCGTGCGCTGGAGGTGTGGGGCGGCGTGCCGGTGCTCTACATCCTCATCATCCTCGCGAGCGTCATCGTTCCCGGCTTCTGGACCCTTCTGGGCCTCCTCGTGCTGTTTTCCTGGACGGCGCTGGTCGGCCTCGTGAGGGCCGAGTTCCTGCGGGCCCGCAACTTCGACTACGTCAAGGCCGCCCGCGCGCTCGGCGTCGGCGACAGGGTCATCATGGTGCGCCACGTGCTGCCCAACGCCATGGTCTCGACGCTGACCTTCCTTCCCTTCATTCTCAACGGCTCGATCACGACGCTGACCGCCCTCGACTTTCTCGGCTTCGGCCTGCCGCCCGGATCGCCGTCCCTGGGCGAACTGCTGAACCAGGGACGCAACAACCTCCAGGCGCCGTGGCTCGGCCTTGCCGGTTTCGTGGTCGTCGGCGTGATGCTCTCCCTGCTCACCTTCATCGGCGAAGCGGTGCGCGACGCCTTCGATCCGAGGAAGATGCCGTCGTGAACCTCCTCGATGTCCGCGATCTCGCCGTCCGCTTCACCGTGGACAACAGGCGCATCGACGCCGTCAACGGCGTGAGCTTCTCCATGGCGTCCGGCGAGACCCTGGCCCTGGTGGGCGAATCCGGGTCCGGCAAGTCCGTCACCGCGCTCTCCCTCCTGCGCCTGCTGCCGGCGGAGGTCGCCAGCGCCGCGTCGGGCCGGGTGACCTTCCGCGGCAGGGATCTCGCCGCCGCTTCCGAGAAGGAGCTGCGCGCGGTGCGCGGCAACCGCATTTCCATGATCTTCCAGGAGCCGATGACATCGCTCAATCCGCTCCACACCATCGGCCGGCAGATCGCCGAACCGCTCCTCGTCCACAAGGGCCTCGATGCCGGCGAAGCGAGGGCAAGGGTCAACGAGCTCGTGGACCTCGTGGGACTCGGCGCCCTCGCGAAGCGTCTCGACGACTATCCCCACACCCTCTCCGGCGGCCAGCGCCAGCGCGTGATGATCGCCATGGCCCTGGCCAACGAACCGGACCTGCTGATCGCCGACGAGCCCACGACGGCGCTCGACGTGACGGTCGAGAGCCGCATCCTCGACCTCCTCGGCGCCCTCCAGGAGAGGATGTCGATGGCGATCCTGTTCATCACCCACAACCTCTCCATCGTCGGGCGTTTCGCCGACCGGGTGGCGGTGATGAACGGCGGACGCATCGTCGAATCCGGTTCCGTCGCGGACGTCTTCGGTCGGCCGCAGCACGACTACACCCGGCACCTTCTGTCCTCGCAGCCCCGCGGCCGGCCGGCGCCGGTGCCCCGGGAGAGCCCGACGCTCCTCGAGACCCGCGGACTGAAGGTGTGGTTTCCCGTTCGCCGGGGGATCCTCAGGCGCACGGCCGGCCATGTCAGGGCCGTCGACGGGATCGACGTCAGCCTGCGGGCGCGGGAGACCGTCGGCGTGGTGGGCGAGTCCGGATCCGGCAAGTCCACCCTCGGCATGGCCATCCTGCGCCTCGTGACCAGCGAAGGCGCGATCCGCTACGACGGCCGCGATCTCCAGGGCCTGGGCTTCAGGGCGCTCAATCCGCTGCGCCGCGAGCTTCAGATCGTCTTCCAGGACCCCTTCGCCTCGCTGTCGCCGCGCATGTCCGTGGCCGGCATCGTCGAGGAGGGGCTGAAGGTTCACGGCATGGGACGGACCCGCGCCGGGCGCCGCGACCTGGTGGCGCAGGCGCTCCTCGAGGTCGGGCTCGAGCCCGCCATGATGGACCGCTACCCGCACGAGTTCTCCGGCGGCCAGCGCCAGCGGATCGCCATCGCCCGGGCCATGGTGCTGCGTCCCCGGTTCGTCGTCCTCGACGAGCCGACCAGCGCCCTCGACATGTCTGTGCAGTCGCAGATCGTCGAACTGCTGCGCCGGCTGCAGGAAGACCACGACCTGGCCTACCTCTTCATCAGCCACGACCTCAGGGTGGTGCGCGCCATGAGCCACCACGTCCTCGTGATGAAGGACGGCAGGGTGGTCGAATCCGGACGCGCCGGGGAGGTCTTCGAATCGCCGCAGACCGACTACACCCGGGCGCTGATGGCCGCCGTCCGGGGCATCTGCGTGACCGGGGCGTGACGGCCGTTCTATAGTCCGCGTCCGGCCACTGCAGCGGACGGGGCACCATGGCACTTCTCTACATGAGCCGGCGCGACGACGGCGCGGTGTGGCGCGCCTGCCTCGAACCCCTGCTTCCGGGTCTCGACTTCCGCATCCATCCCGATGTCGGCGACCGGCAGGCCATCGACGCCGTGCTGGTGTGGAATCATCCCCTGGACGAGCTGGCGCAATTTCCCCGACTCGGCCTCGTCATGTCGCTGGGCGCCGGTGTCGATCACGTCGTGGGCGCGCGCCACCTGGTGCCGGACGGCGTCGTGCTGACGCGGATCGTCGATTCCGCCATGACCTCCCAGATGACCGAGTGGTGCCTGATGGCGATGCTCACCCACCTGCGCAGGTGGGACGCCTACCGCGCGCTTCACCGTGAGCGCCGCTACGAGGAACTCGACGTGCCCCTTCCCCGGGAGGTGACCGTGGGCATTCTCGGTCTCGGGGTCCTCGGCGGCGATTGCGCCCGTGTCATGGCCTCCATGGGATACAGGGTCAGGGGGTGGAGCCGGTCGGCCAGGGAGTTCCCGGGTGTCACCTGCTTCCACGGGCCGCAGGCGCTCGCGGCCTTCCTCGGGCCCTGCGACGTGCTGATCTGCCTGCTGCCGCTCACCCGGCAGACCGAGGGCATCCTCGACCGCGCGGCCTTCGGCCGGATGAAGCACGGCGCCTTCCTGATCAATGCGGCGCGCGGCGGCCATGTCGTGGAGGACGATCTCGTGGCCGCCATCGACAGCGGCCGGATATCGGGCGCCGTGCTCGACGTACAGGGCCGGGAACCCATGCCGGACGACCATCCGTTCTGGTACCACCCCCGGATCATGACCTTTCCCCACGTCGCGGCCTTCACCGTCCCGCAGACCAGCGCCGGGCAGATCGCCCGCAACTACCGGTGCCTCGGGAGCGCAGAACCGTTTCTCAACGTCGTGGATCTCGAACGGGGCTACTGAACCGCCACGAGGGCGCCGGAGAGGTCGAGTCCGGCCTCCCGGTAGTAGGTCGCGGCACCCGGATGAAGGGGCACGGCAGCACCCAGCAGGGCATTGGAAAGCTTCATCTGCCGCGCCGCGGGATGGCCGGAAGCGAGGCGTTCCCTGCTGCTCTCGTGCCACAGGGCACGGGTGATCTCGTAGATCAGGCCTTCGGGAGCGTGCCGCGTCACGATCCACTGGACGCCGATCGCCAGCGTGGTGACGTGCGGAAGGCCCGGATACGTCCCTTCCGGCACCACGGACAGGGAATAGAACGGGTGGCCGACGATCAGCCGCAGGGCCTGTTCGGCGGGAATCGGGATCAGGCGGGCGATGCCCTCGTCGACGAGGTCGAACACGGAATGCGTGGGATGCCCGGCGATCACGAAGAGGCCGTCGATCTCGCCGTCCCGAAGCATGGACACCGCGGGGCCGTGCTTGACGTAGCGCGCGTCGATATCGCGTTCCGAGAGACCGTAGGCCTCGAGGATCAGCCGCGCCGCGACGGGCGTTCCCGAGCCCTCGACATCGAGGGAGATGCGCCTGCCCGCCATGTCCGCAATCGAGGCGATGCCCGAATCGCGCCTCACCACGATCTGGATGAGCTCCGGGTAGAGGCTGCCGATCAGCCGGAGGTCCCGCTGCGGTTCGCGGCCCTCGAAGATGCCCGTGCCGGTGTAGGCCCAGTACACGACATCGGACTGGGAGAACCCCGATTCCACCCTGCCCGCGGCCACCGCCTCGATGTTGTCGACCGCACCTTCCGACGACTGGGCCGCCGCGACCAGGCCGGGAACGCCGCAGCTGCCTCCGTTCTCCTCGCAACCCGGCACGCCGGGCGGGCTGGAGATGATGGAGGAGACAAGGGTCCCGACAGGATAGAAGGTACCGGCCGTGCCGCCGGTGGCGATATGGAAGTAGGTGAGGTCGTCGGCTATCGGGATCACGGGCACCAGGACCGCGGCCATGCCGCCGGCACCCAGTGCCAAGGCAGAACGGCGCGGTATTCCCGATACCGGCAAGAGCATGTTCCGTTTCCCTGCCGCGGCGGAGGGGGTCCGCCGCACCTGCGCGGCCCACTGCTACAGCTTGTGGTCGTTCATGTCCAGCACCACAAGAACAAATTCGCGCCCTCTCAGAGCGTGCCCCTGAAGGCGCCGCCGTCGAGCACAAGGTTCTGCCCGGTGATGAAACCGGCGTGAACGCTGCACAGGAAGGCGCAGGCGGCGCCGAATTCCGCCGGTTCGCCGAAGCGCCGCGCCGGATTGTCCAGGGCCTCGCGCGCCATCGCCTCCTCGAGACTCTCGCCGTCGTGCGCCCGACCGACCATCGTCTGCCGGAGGCGGTCGGTGCGGAAGGGGCCCGGACACAGGCCGTTGACGGTGACGTTCCTCGCCACCGTCTCGCGGGCGAGGCCGGCGCAGAACCCGGTGAGTCCGGCCCGGGCGCCGTTTGAAAGGCCGAGGATCGCGATCGGCGACTTCACAGCCGCCGACGTGATGTTGACGACACGCCCGAAACCACGCTCCATCATGCCGTCGACGGTCGCCCGGATCAGCATGACGGCCGTGAGCATGTTGGCGTCGAGGGCGCGGAACCAGTCTTCCCTTTGCCAGTCGCGGAAGTCGCCGGGAGGAGGGCCGCCGGCGTTGTTGACGAGGATGTCGGGTTCGCTCCAGGCGTCGACCAGGGCCTCCTGGACCGCGCTGTCGGTGACGTCGCCGGGAACCTCCTTCACCTCGACCTCCGGCGCAAGGCGGCGGATGACCGCCGCGGTCTCCGCCACCGTGGCGGCGTTCCTGCCGTTGATCACGACGTCGCATCCCTCTCCCGCCAGGGCTTCGGCGCAGGCCCGGCCGAGGCCCTTGCTCGATGCGCAGACGATGGCCCTGCGGCCCCTCAATCCTGTTTCCATGTTCACCGTTCCCGGGTTGTCAACACACCGCCTCGAGCGCCCGTCTCGCCTGCGGCACGGTAATCGGACGCTGTTCGCGCAGCGAGAGGCTGTCAAGGGCGTCGACGATATCCCGTATGGCGGAGAACGAGCGTTCCATGCGCGTGACGAGGTAGGGGACGACGTCGCCGCCGACGTCGAGCTGGCGGTCGCGGAACTGCTTCTCGAGGACCGCCGCGATCAGGGAGTCCTCGGGGCGGCCGATGTCCACGGCGGGCAGCGCCGCGAGCCTCGAGGCGAGATCGGGCAGGCGGACGGGCCACCTCGCCGGCGGCGCGCGGCCGGTGAGCAGCAGCGAACCGCCGTCTTCCCGCACCAGGTTGACGAGGTGGAGAAGCCCGTTCTCAGCGAATCCCGTCGTCAGGTTCTCGAGAACCACATGACCGCCCCGCCAGGGGCGCAGGAGCGAGGCGCCGACATCGGCGGCGGACAGCAGGCTGGCACCGCTCCTCCGGCGCCAGATCTCGGCAAGGTGGGACTTGCCGGATCCGGCCGGTCCCCAGATGGCGAGACCCCGGTTTTCCCAGTCCGGCCACCTGTCGACCCACGCCTTGGCCGCGGCATTGCTGCCGGCCACGAGGAAGTCCCCCTCCCCCATGGCCGGCGCCTGGTCGTCGTAGTCGAAGACGTACTGGCTCACAGCCGTGTGATGGTCAGAATGCCGGCCCGGTCGTCCACGTCGAGCCCCTCCCGGCGCAGGCGGAAGAAGAGGTCGCCGCGTGTCCCGGTGAAGCCCAGGCGCAGGCGAATCCTCGTCGTCGAGATGGAGAGCGGCGTGATTTCGTGGAAGACCGGAGAGCTCTCCATGCGCCGGCGGATATCGACCCAGGCGCCGAGGCTCGCCACCGGAACGTCGGCCAGGGCGGTGTTTCGCGGCCCGCCGGGCGCCAGCGTCTTTGCGGTCCAGTGCTCGTCGAGGCTCGTCAGCGTTTCGAGCGCCGCCTCCCGGAACGCGCCGGACGGCCAGGCATAGGGTGTGCCCGCCGCCATCAGGACCGGCGTGCTTCCCCCGGCGGCGAGCCAGACCAGCCGCTGCCTGAAATGACCGGAGTTCTCGGTGGCATGGGCCACGAGCACGCCGTCGGCGCGGTAACGGGACGCCAGATCCGTGACGTCGTTCCAGTCCCCGGAGAGGGCGCCCGGGGCATCGAGCAGGACGATGTCCCGGAGGTCCCCGCGCGGCACGACGGTTTCCACGACGCGGCCGCTGCCGGACACCTGCCGCCAGGCGGCGAGCCACATGTTGGTGTCCTCCCAGAGCAGGATGCCGTCACCGCTCTGCCAGACCGGAACGACGAGGAGCACGGGGCTGGGTGTTTCGAGAAAGGGGACACCGGCCTCAGCGAGAAGGTCGAAGACACCGGGCGCATGGAACCTGACGGTCAGAAGGGCCCGGTAGCGGCCCGGCGATATCTTCTCGTCGTCGATCTCCAGCCCCCTGACGAGGGATTCCAGGACGGCCGTTCCCGGGCGCGCCACTGCTGCGGCATCACCGACGACCAGGCGGCGGGCGAGCTCGCGCCAGGCCTTCACGACGCCGTCGCCGACGGCGTCGCTTCGCGCCACGCGGGTATCGGCGGCGGACTCGTCGACGGCGATGCCGGCGATGGTGAAGATGTTCCCGTCGGCGGCGGCGGCCGGGACGAGGCACACTGCGGCGAGCGCGGCAAGGCCCATGCGCCGCACGCCTCCCGCCGCTGTCCGCCGGTCCCTCATTGCAATGACACCGCCATCACGTAATGTGCGCGCATCCTATCAGGATCGCCGGAAGGGAGCGAGGCGGCATGGGCCTTACCTACGAGGAGGCGGGTGTCAGCCTCGACGCCGCCCGCAGGATCGTCGAGGCCGTCAAGCCGCTCGCCGAGTCGACCCGGCGGCCCGGCGCCGGCGGCGGCATCGGCGGTTTCGGCGGCCTCTTCGACCTCCGGGCGGCCGGCTACCGGGACCCCGTCCTGGTCTCGGGAACCGACTCGGTCGGCACCAAGCTGCGCCTTGCCATCGACAGCGGCCTCCACGGGACCATAGGAATCGACTGCGTGGCCATGTGCGCCAACGACGTCCTGGTCCAGGGCGCGGAGCCGCTTTTCTTCCTCGACTACCTCGCCATGGGCGAGCTCGATTGCGACACCGCCGCCGCCGTTGTCGCCGGCGTCGCCGAAGGATGCCGCATGGCGGGCTGCGCCCTGATCGGCGGAGAGACCGCCGAAATGCCGGGGATCTATGCCGCCGGCGACTACGACCTCGCCGGATTCTGCGTGGGCGCCGTCGAACGCGCCGCCATGCTTCCCGGGGTAGACATCGAGGCAGGCGACACCGTGCTCGCCCTGGCCTCCGGCGGGCTCCATTCCAACGGCTTCTCCCTCGTCCGCAAGGTGCTCGGCGAGCGCGCGGACGCTCTGGACGGACCGGCGCCCTTCGATCCCGGCCGGCGCCTCGGCGAGGCGCTCCTCGAGCCGACGCGGATCTACACGAAGAGCTGCCTCGCGGCGATCGCAACGGGCGGCGTCAAGGCGCTGGCCCACATCACCGGCGGCGGCCTCGTCGAGAACATCCCCAGGGTCCTCCCCGGCGGACTCGGCGCCCGCCTCGACGCCTCGGCATGGCCGCTGCCGCCGGTGTTCGCGTGGCTGGCTCGGAACACCATCGAGCCTTCGGAGATGCTCCGCACCTTCAACTGCGGCATCGGCATGGTCCTCGTGGCGGCCCCCGGGAGCAGCGGCCGCATCACACGGATTCTCGAGGACCATGGCGAGACCGTCTTCGCCGTGGGCGAGCTCGAAGCATGCCGTGCTGACGAGCGCGTCGTCATCGAACGCCCCGCAGACTGGCTCTCATGACGAGAATCGCCGTGTTCATCTCGGGCAGGGGGTCCAACCTGCAGGCGCTCATCGCGGCCTGCAACCGGCAGGACATGCCGTGCGGGATCGCCGCGGTCGTCTCCAGCAGTCCGGGTGTCGAGGGGCTCGAACACGCCCGCCGCGCCGGTATCGAGCGCCATGTCGTCGATCACAGGCGCTCTTCGGACCGCGGCGCCTTCGACGGCCAGCTCGAGGCGATCGTCCGCCGCGCGGAATGCGACCTGATCTGCCTTGCCGGGTTCATGCGGATTCTCACGCCCGGGTTCGTGAACCGCTGGCGCGACCGCATTCTCAACATCCACCCGGCGCTGCTGCCCGCGTTTCCCGGTCTCGACTGCCATCGACGGGCCCTCGAGGCGGGCGTCAGGATCTCGGGCTGCACGGTCCACTTCGTGCGCCCGGAACTCGACCGCGGCCCCATCGTCGCGCAGGCCGCGGTCCCCGTCCTGGCAGGCGACGACGAGGCGAGTCTGGCTCGCCGCGTGCTGGCAGCCGAGCACAGGACCTATCCCCTGGCCCTCGGACTCGTCGCCCGCGGACAGGCCCGGGTCGTCGGCGAACGCGTCGAAGTGGACGCGGGCGCCCCGCCCGGCGGCGGAATGCTGCTCAGCCCCACCGGCTGAAACCGGCCTCAGCCGACGATCTCGGTGCCGGCGAAGAAGAAGGCGATCTCTGTTTCGGCGTTCTGCGGGGAGTCGGAGCCGTGCACCGAGTTGGCTTCGACGGATTCCGCGAACAGGCGGCGGATCGTGCCCTCGTCCGCCCGGGCCGGATCGGTGGCTCCCATGATGCCGCGGTACCTGGCGACGGCGTCGTCGCCCTCGAGCACCTGGACGACCACCGGAGCCGACGTCATGAAGGCGACGAGGGAGTCGTAGAACGGACGTTCGGCGTGGACCGCGTAGAAGGACCGTGCGTCGCCGCGGCTCAGCCGGATGCGCTTCTGGGCGACAATCCTCAGTCCGGCCTCCTCGAGCATGGCGTTGATCCTGCCGGTGAGGTTGCGGCGCGTGGCATCGGGCTTGATGATCGACAGGGTGCGTTCGGCCATGACTCCCGTCCGTGGTCGCGAGGTTCTCCGGCGCGCCTTATAGGAAAGGCGCGCCTCGCCGTCCACAGCTTGTGGCCGGCCCCGCAATTCCTGACAATGGACAGCCATGACAGGGGACAGGGGATCATGACCGACTTCGGGGCAGAAGGAGGCTGTGCCTGCGGCACCGCCCGCTACCATGTCCGCGGGACGCCGCTCATCGTCCACTGCTGCCACTGTTCCCTGTGCCAGCGCCAGACCGGCTCGGCGTTCGCCGTCAACGCCATGATCGAGAGCCGGCTTGTCGAGCTCGTCACCGGCGAAACGGAGACGGTCGGCGTCCCCACGCCGAGCGGCAGGGGCCAGGACATCGTCCGCTGCCCGACATGCAGGGTGGCCCTGTGGAGCCACTACGGCGCATCGGGCAGGGCCATCGCCTTCCTGCGCGTCGGCACCCTGGACGAGCAGGATCGCATGCCTCCCGATGTCCACATCTACACCTCGACCCGCCGTCCGTGGGTCCTGCTCGGCGACGGCGTGCCGGTCCACGAGGAGTTCTACGATCCCGGCGCGACCTGGTCCGGGGAGGCGATGAAGCGCTACAGGGCCGCGCGCTCCTCCGCCTCATGAAACTCCGGGCCATCTCCGACCTCCACATCACCCATCCGCTCAACAGGGCGGCGCTGGAGGCCATGCCCGAACACCCGGACGACTGGCTGATCCTGGCAGGCGACATCACCAACGGCAGCCGGTGGCTCGAGTCGTGCTTCCGCCTGATGAAGGAGAAGTTCCACACGGTCATCTGGGTCCCGGGCAACCACGAGCTGTGGTCGCCTCCCGGGGACGACGGTCCGCGCGGCGCCGGCCTCCTCGAGCATCTCGTCGCCATCGCCCGCTCCTGTGGCGTGATCACGCCCGAGGATCCCTGGCCCGTGTTCCCGCATGCGTCCGGCGACGTGATCATCGCTCCCCTCTTCCTGCTCTACGACTACAGTTTCCGCCCGGCCGCCGTCGCCGCCGACAGGGTCGTCGCCTGGGCGCGCGAGGACGGCACGGTCTGCTCGGACGAGTACTACCTCCATCCGGATCCCTTCGCCGACCGCGCATCGTGGTGCGCGAAGCGGGTCGCCGACACCCTCGAACGCCTCGAATCGCTGCCCGCCGGCGCCTCGACGGTTCTCGTCAACCACTTCCCCCTGGAGGAGGAGCACGCCGGGATTCCCCGCTATCCGCGCTTCAGCCCCTGGTGCGGCACCACGGCGACCCGAGGCTGGCACCGGCGGTTCAACGCCCGCGCCGTCGTCTACGGCCACCTTCACATGCGCTCCACGACATGGCTCGACGACGTTCCCTTCCAGGAGGTCTCGCTTGGCAATCCCTCGCAGTGGCGTCAGGAGCTGGGCATCGGCGCCTACCTTCACGAGGTCGTGGTGACGCCGGAGCGCGGCACGGCGCCATGAGCGGCGGCGTCTGGAAGCGCCTTGCACGGCTCTCGGCGGCCACGGTATCGACCCAGCTCCTCAAGCGCGGCCTCAGGTCGGTCGCCATCCCGGGCCTCGTCCCCGTCGACCCCCGCCAGCGGCCCTTCGCGGGACCCGCCTCGACGCTGCGCTTTCTTCCCCTGCGCGAGGACCTCGCCGATCCCTCGCGGCCTGGGGACCCCGCCAGCAGCCAGCGCCGGACGATCGAGGAGGCGCAGGCAGGATCGGTGATCGTCGTCGAGACCGGAGGCCGCCGCTCGGCCGGCATTCTCGGCGACATTCTCGCCACGAGGCTGAAAGCGCGCGGCGTGGCCGGCCTCGTGACCGACGGGGCGGTGCGGGACTTCGGGGGCGTGGCGGCAAGCGGCCTTGCCGTGCTCTGCGCGGGCGCGGCCCCTCCTCCCGCCGTCGCCGCCTTCAGCGACGGCGGCCGCGACCTGCCCATCGCCTGCGGCGGCGTCACGGTGCGCCCCGGCGACGGCGTGATCGCCGACCGCGACGGCGCCGTCGTCGTTCCCCGGGACCTCGTGGAGGAGGTCGTCGATGCCGCGGAAGAGCAGGAAGCCTTCGAGGCCTGGGCGCTGGGAGAGGTCGCCTCGGGACAGCCGCTCGCCGGCCTCTATCCGCCGGACGCCAGGACGATGGCACGCTACCGCCGCTCGCGTGATCCCTGACCTGAACCGGCGCACGCCATGCGGCAGGTGCGGGAGGCGCGGATGGGGACGTCGGCCCGTGCCGCGGCAAGATCGAGGCGCTGTCTGACGGCCGGCGTCCGCGTGCTGTGCCCGCGGCACTCGTGGAGGCCGCGCAGACTCCGGAGATTGTCGGGATGCCGGCAGGGCCGCCGAGGCGGGCGCGGCAGGCCGACTCCGCCTCCCGGACATCGCTCTGTTCCGGGAGAAGCGAGCGGGGCATGCCGGGTCGGCTGCGTCCGGGCCCAAGGCTCTTGCCTGTCAAGACGCATTCTTCAGAAAACGAAGCCGGGACCGGAGGAGGCAAGATCCGCCAAATCATCCCTTGCCGGTGGGGAACCCGTCAAGGATGGGGTAGGATCGGGCGAACCGCCGGGAGGGTTCCCATGGCCGCGCCCGATGCCTTCGAGAGATCCGCCGACCCCGCCGCCGTGGCAGAAGCGGTCGCGGAACATGGCTACGCCATCGTCCGCGACATGCTCGACACGGAGGGCCTCGCCCGCCTGCGCGGCGAACTCCGGCCGCTCATCTCCGCGACGCCCGCCGGTCACGAGGCCTTCATGGGGGCGAGGACCGTCCGCTTCGGCCGCCTCCTGGCGCGCAGCGAACAGGCGCGCGCCATGGCGCTCGATCCGCTGCTGCTGGAGATCGTCGAGGGCGTCCTCGGCCCTTTCTGCGTCCGGATCCAGATCAACTACACGGGCGTCATGCATCTCCTGCCGGGCGAGACCGCCCAGGTTCTCCACCGCGACGCGGGCCTCTATCCCTTCCAGAACCCGGCCCCGCCCCTGATCTGCGCGACCATGTGGGCCGTGACGGACTTCTCGCGTGGGAACGGCGCGACCTGGCTGGCACCCGGAAGCCACCTGTGGGATGAGGACCGCGTGCCGGTCGAGAGCGAGGTCGTGCAGGCCGAAATGCCCGCGGGCTCGATGCTGCTCTACAACGGCGCGGTCTTTCACGGCGGCGGCGCGAACCGCTCGAACGCGGCGCGCACCGGCTGCGCCATCCAGTTCGCGCTCGCCTGGCTGCGCCAGGAGGAAAACCAGTACATGGCCTGCCCGCCAGAGGTGGCGAGGACCTTCCCCCGGCGGCTCCAGGAACTGATCGGCTACGACCTGGGCGCCGTGAACCTCGGCTTCGTCGACCACAAGCACCCCAACGATGTGCTCAACGGCACGGCGGGCGAAGGCCCCGGCGACCTGGGTCCCGAAGCGCTCCGCAGGCGCGAGGAGCGCACGAACAAGCTCAGGGTGGCAGGCTGGTCGCCCATGGGCCGCAAGCGCGTCCGGCTCGATGCGGACCTCGTGCAGGGCGACGGCTAGGCCGTTTCCGTCCCCGACGGCTTCGCGGCGGGCCGATCCAGCGAAGGTCGACCCTCAGGCGGCTTCCCCGGCCTCTTCCAGGGAGGCGACCATGGCGCGGATGTGCTCGATGGTCGTGCCGCAGCAGCCGCCGACGATCCGCACGCCCGAATCGACCCAGTCTCGGCAGACGGCCGCGAACTCCCCGGGGGTCACGACCATTCTGTCCCGCTCGCCCTTCGAATCGACGACCAGCGTTTCGGGATAGGCCATCACCGGGCCGTCCCAGCATCCGCGCAGGATCTCCAGTCCGGGCCCGGTCGCCTCGATCGTGCTGTGCATGATGCCATAGACGTCGCCGCCCATCGCCATGAGCCCCTCGACGATCTCGGCCAGCGGCAGCGGGGTCCTCCCCTCGTGGCCGGGCGCCAGCCGGCGGTTCTCTTCCAGTGTGATGTCCCAGCCGATCATGGCGCCGTCCGGCGCGCGGCTGCAGCTTACGCCGACCCACACCGGCAAGCCGGTCGCCAGCGCCGCCTCGAGGCACATGCCGGCGCGGTCGATGTCGCCCATCATCTCCAGAAGCAGCAGGTCCGCGCCCGCCCCGGCGAGGATGCCAGCCATCTCGCGGTAGTTGGCGGCCTCTTCGTCGCGGGTGGGCCGGTAGCGGGGATCGGGACTCACCGTGCCCTCGATCCAGGCCATCATGTTCGACATGGAGCCCGCCACCCACACCGGACGCCCGGACGCGACGTTGTCGCGCGCCTCGCGCGCCAGCTCGACCGCGCGCCGGTTGATCGCGTCGGTCTCGTCGGCCAGGCCCGCACCGGCCAGCACATGGCGGCAGGTCGCGAAAGTGTTGGCGGTGACCACGTCGGCCCCGGCGCGGATGTATTCCTCGTGGACCGTGCGGACGATTTCGGGATGGGTCCTGTTCGCTTCCGCGCACCAGGCCGCGCTGTTCATCCTGCCGCCCAGCCGCGCGACCTCCGTGCCCGTCGCGCCGTCGAGCACGACGGTGGCGCCCGAGGCGAGCTTTTCGCTGAGAGCCGTCATTGCGTCCTCTGGAAGCGGCCACGCGTCATGATAGCGCCGCCGGGCCGGCGAATGAAGGCGTTCGATGGGGCGCCGAAGGGCATTTGTCATGGACGGCGGCGCGTCGGGCAGCGGTGCGGCCGCCGCCCGGAATCTCCACCGCGACAGCCTGCGTTGTCCCCTGTGCGCCCATGGTGGCTCCCGCGATTCGGGCGATGACCGGCTTCACCGTCTCCAACGGCGGCACCGTGGCCGCCCCAGGAAGCACGAGCGCACACTTCGTAACGGGACACGACCCGGAGGAAAGGCCGGTCGATCGAGGATCCGGCCAATCTCGGCCCGTTCCTGCTCCGCGGTTCTCGGTGATGCCTCGTGCGGGAGCCGCACTTTGCGGGGCGCGGCGAACAGTCGTCGCGCGCCCGGGACGAGAAAACACCCGGGTCCGCCGAGCGGACATCCCGCGGAACAACGACAGCAAGGAATGAGCCCGTCGGCACAGGTGCCGCGCCTGGAAAACTCGAAGGCACAGATCAATACGCAAGGAACTCAGGCGGCGCATTCCAGCCGGCAGTAGCATGACGCCGTGATGGGAACGTCGGCCCTGGCTGCCGCCAGGTCGAGGCGCTGCCGGATGAGCGGCGCCTCCACGGTGTCGCCGCGCCTCACCAGGCATTCATGGAGGCCGTGCAGGCTCCAGACATTGTCGGGGTGCTGGCAGGCGCGGCGCAGCCTGCCGTCGAGGCCCAGGTCGGCGCGGTAGACCGCCTCGGCCTGCGCAACCCTTCCCTGCTCCAGAAGCAGCGCTCCCAGGGCATGCCGGGTCGGCTGCATCCACGCCCAGGGCTCGTCGTACTCGAGGTTGTCGTCGAGTTCGACCGAGCGCCACAGGTGAGCGAACGCCGCATCGTGGTTTCCCTTGCGGTACTCAAGCTCGCCCAGGAGCATCTGCTCGGCCACTTCGAGGATACTCAGGCAGGAATTGTGAAACTGCTTGCGGGTGTCCGGAACACGTTCACGCGCCTCCACAAATCGGTCCCGCTCCGTCTGCGCTTCCGCGATCCGGCCGGTTGCCGACAGGGCGACCGAGCGGGCGTAGTGCATCGTCGCCGTGGTGACGCAGTAGAGATCCCGGTCGTCCGGCAAGGGCTCATCCAGGATCTCCTGCCACCGCCCGAAGCGGACCAGCACGTGCTGCTTGACCGAAACATAGCTTTCCAGCCAGTCGGCAAGCGGCGGGTCGCCCGATGCGAGCAACGTCGCAGGCAGGGTGGCGACCATTTCCTCGGCGGCCTCGATCGCCGGGCGGTACCGGCCGAGGAACATCGCGCCGTAGGCCTTGAAGTGGTAGTCGTGGGCGCGATAGCCCGAGTAGAAGTTGAAGACCCCCCGGCGGTCGACGAAGGCGCGGTCCGCGACGATCGCCCTGTGATTGCGTTCGACGACGGCGTGATAGTCGCCGCACAGGACGTCGATATGGGTCGGCATGTGGTGCAGATGCCCCGCGTCGGGAACGAGGCCGTAGAGCGCGTCGGCAGATTTCATCGCCCTTTCCGGATGGGGCGACATCTCCATCACGTGGATGTGCATGTGAAGCAGTCCCGGATGGCGCATCGCGCCCTCGATTCCGGCAAGCGCGGTCTCGAGGACCTCCATGGCCGCCACCGTGTCCGACCCTTCGGCCGGCCTGGCGGATTCGAGGTCCCAGAGCTTCCACGGCGTGCGGTTCATGAGCGCATCGGCGTGGAGCGCGCAGACATCCGGGTTCGCCGGGAAGGCCCGGTGGACACGCCGCATGGCTGCGGCATAGGCGTCGTTCCACGCGTCCCAGTCGTCGCTTTCCACGAGGGGAAACCGCTCGACCAGCGCGGCGCACAGCGCCTTTTCGACTCCTGTCGCGCCGGCTGCATGTCTCACCGCTTCACGGCTCTCCTCGCGGGCCCGCTTCAGGCACGCCGCGCGCTCCTCGTCGCCGAAATCCACCCACAGCTTGTTGTAGTTGGGGCCGATGGCGAACGCGACGCCCCAGTGGGCCATGGCACAGTCGGGATCGTGTTCGAGAGCGTGCTCGAAGCACAGGACCGCCTCTTCGTGGTTGAAGCCGTAGCACCAGGCAAGGCCGCGGTCGAACCAGACCTGCGCCTGGGCCGAGGACGTCGTGATCGGGCAGTGGAGGCCGCCGAGGTCGAAGTAGTCGTCCATGATCGTTCCGGTTCAGTGCTGCATGCGCCGGTCGAGATAGGCGCGGCACAGGGCGCGCAGCCGGTCCCTTCCGAAGCTCGGCTCGTGGCCGGCGTGAACCACGGTCACCGGCAGGGACATCAGCCGCTCCATGGTCCTGCAGTAGTCCTCGATGTCCGATTCGGGCAGTTCGTCGAGCAGCGGCCCGTCGTAGACGGCATCGCCCGAGAAGAGCGTCCCCGTCTCCTGCTCCCAGAGGCCGACGCTCCCCGGCGAGTGGCCCGGGAGGTGGAGGACCTCGAAACGGCGGTTGCCGATGGAGACCTCGTCGCCCTCGTCGACGACGCGGGTCGGCCGTACCGGTTCTACGCGGTAGGCCCGGGCGTCGTAGCCGGCGAAGGGAAGCGCGTCGATCAGGCACTCCGGGAGGATGTATCCCGAACCCTCGAGCGAGTTCAGCATCTCGGGATCCATGTCCTCCCGGAAGAGCGAGAAGCGGTTGTCGCCTTCTTCCATGACAGCGGCCTCGTACCGCGACACGACCCGGTTCTCGAACTCGTGGAGGCTGCCGACGTGGTCGAAATGCGTGTGGGTGGCGAAGGCGATGACGCCGTGTCCGAAGAGGTCCCCGATGGCCGGCCTCAGCTCGGCGAGCCCCATGCCGGAATCGACGAGGAGGTCCGTCGCGGATCCCCGCACATGCCAGATGTTGCAGCGTGCCAGGGGATCGACATGGGGTTCCCAGACCAGCGTGATGTCGTCGTCGATGCGCCGGCGTTCGAACCAGCTCCCGGCGATCCGGAAGGTCATGACGGCTCTCCTTCCCTGCAGCTGCAATGATGGCACGCCCGCCCCGATTGGCAAGGATCACGGACGTTCCCGGCTGATCACGATGCGGATCGCGGTGGGCCGGCCGCCGGCGGCGGGGTTGTTGACCTGGGGGCAGTTGGAGAGGACCGCCAGAACGTCGCGCGCGGCGCGCAGATCGACATGGTCGCCGGGCCGCGAGGGTCCGTCGACAAAGGTCCGCGGCGCGAGCCGGCCGTCTGCGTAGACCGGCACCCGGCAGAAGAAATTGACGTTGGGCACGATGTCGGTCCAGCCCAGGCCGTGTTCCGCCAGGGCCGCCAGAAAGTTCTCCCGGCACCCCGGAACGCCCTCGACGCCGTAGAGCAGGCGGTTGCTGGGTTCGCTGCAGCAGCCGGCGATGGTGTCGTGGTGGCCGCAGGTGTCCGCGACGATCTCGACGAGCGGCCCTCCCCTGTCGGACCACAGGGTGTGGCCGCGGGTGAGCTTCAGCGTGCCGCTCTTCTTGATGGTGTTGGGCGCATGGTAGCGTTCGGCGGGATCGTCGGCGTTGTAGCAGAGGAAGTCGACGCCCTGGCGGCCCTCGAGGTCGACGATGCGCAGAACCTCGCCCCGGCGCAGGACGGCCGACCAGCGGCCGCCGGGCGCCACGATCTCTTCGAGGACGACGTCTGTGGTCATTTCCGTCAGACGAGCGTCATGCCGCCGTCCACGGGAATGACGGCGCCCGTGACATAGGCGCCGTCCCCGGAGACGAGGAAGGCGACGCACCCGGCGATCTCCTCGGCGCGTCCCAGGCGGGCGAGGGGAATGAAGCGCTCGAGCCAGGCGTCGCGTTCCCGGGGATCGTCGAGCCAGCCGTCGAGCATGGCGGTCTCGATCGGCCCGGGCAGGATCGCGTTCACCCGGATCGCCGGCGCCAGCTCCGCGGCAAACTGCATCGTCAGCCCGAGCTGCCCCGCCTTGGCGGCGCTGTAGGCGCTGCAGGCGGAGACCTTGTCACCCATGACGGCGTTGACCGACGAGATGTTGACGATCGATCCGCCCCTCGCCGCCATCGCCGTGGCGGCGGCCCGCGAGGTGCGCATCACGGCGGTCAGGTTGATGGCGAGGGCATCGTCCCAGTCGTCGTCGCCGAGCGCGTCGACCGGCGTATGGGGAAAGGTCCCTGCGGCGTTCACGAGAATGTCGAGGCCGCCGCCCCAGTCCACCGCCGCCGCCACTGCGTCCCGCCCGCCCGTCGGTTCCATGAGGTCGACGGCCCTGGAGGAGGCACGGCCTCCGCTCTGCGCGATGCGGCGGACGACCCGCTCGAGCTCGCCCTGCCGGCGTCCGACGACGAAGACACGTGCGCCCTCCCCGGCGAGTCGCACCGCCGTCGCCTCGCCGATTCCCGACCCACCGCCGGTGATGAGGGCGACCTTGTCATCGAGCCCGCGTGCCATGGCGAACCTCCGCGCCGTCGTCCGGCCATGGTGCGCCGTGCGACCGGCGCCTGCAACAGCCGGGCTGCTGGTTGCCGGCCCGGCGGGCCCGCCCTATGGTCGGCCGGACGATCCACCGGGAGGCTTCGCCCATGGGACGACTTTCCGGCGCCGTGGCGCTCATCACGGGTGCGGCCTCGGGCATCGGTCTCGTCACGGCCGGGCGCATGGTCGAGGAGGGAGCCTCGGTGGCCATGACGGACATCGACACGGACCGCCTCGAGGCCGCGGCCCGCGGCCTCGAAGGCGCGGTCGCCGTCACCCACGACGTGACGCGGGAGGAGGACTGGATCGCCGCCGTCGCGCAGGCCACGGCGGCGCTGGGATCCCTCACGGTGGTGGTCAACAGCGCCGGCACGGGACGCTCCACCACGATCGAGGAGACGACGCTGGAGGACTGGCGCCATGTCATGGCCGTCAACGCCGACGGCACCTTCCTGGGCTGCAAGCACGGCGTGCTGGCCATGAAGGAGCGCGGCGGCTCCATCGTCAACCTGTCGTCGGCGGCCGGCCTCGTCGGCGGCCACAACCTCGCCGCCTACAACGCCAGCAAGGGCGCCGTGCGCCTGCTGACCAAGTCCGTGGCCCTCCATTGCGCCCGCAAGGGCTACCAGGTGCGCTGCAACTCGGTGCACCCGGCGTTCATCGAGACCCCGATGGTCGAGTCGCTGATCGCGCGCAGCCGCGATCCCCTCAAGGCGCGGGCGAAGCTGGAGGCCCAGATTCCTCTCGGCCGCCTGGGCACGGCGCGCGAGGTGGCCGACATGATCGTCTATCTCGCCGGCGCCGAGAGCGCCTTCGTCACCGGATCCGAGTTCGTGATCGACGGCGGCCTGACCGCCGGCTGACGGGAATCAGGACCGCCAGGCCGGTCCCCGGGCGCGCTCGAGCTGGGCGAGCAGGGATGCCCATTCCATGCCCGAGCGGGCATGGCCTTCGGACGAGAGGATGCGCCGGCCCTGCTCGATGGTCTTCCTCTGCACCTCGTCCGGCGGATAGCGAAGCGGCGCGCCCGACGCCATGCCGTCGACCTGGTAGCGGCAGGCCGCCTCCATGCGGTGCATCCACACGAAGGCGGCGCCGACACTCTCGCCGCAGCTCATGAGTCCATGGTTGCGCAGGACGAGGATCATGGCGTCGCCGAGGTCGCCGGCGAGGCGGCGCTGCTCCTCGGCGTCGAGGACGACGCCCTCGAAATCGTGATAGGCGATCCAGCCCATCAGGATGAGGGCCTTCTGGGTGAGCGGCAGGAGGCCCGCCTCCTGCATGGCGACGGCATTGCCGGCACGCGTGTGGGTATGAAGCACGCAGCGGACGTCCGGGCGCGCATCGTGAACGGCGCGGTGGATCAGCACGCCCGCCGGGTTGACGCCGCCGGCGCCCGGGGCGGCGACCCTGACGAGGGAGCTCGCCGTGATCTGGTCGAAGAGCACGCCGTAGGGATTGATGAGGAGGTCGTCGCTCCCGGGGATGCGGGCGGAGATGTGGGTGCTCGAGAGATCCGACCAGCCGTAGAGATCGACAAGCTGGTAGCAGGCCGCAAGGTCGCAGCGAACCTCCCATTCTGCGTGGGACATGTTGTCCCGCGGATCCGTCGCCATGGCGTGCCCTTCCCGTCGTCGGCCCCGGCGGCAGTGTAGCGCATGAGCGCCGCCCTTGCGGACAATGTCACAGGCCTGTGAGTTTCCTGCTTGCAAACTGAAGAATCCGTCCGCAGGGTTTCCCCGAAAGCCGACCCCGGAGGTTGAACGCCATGTCGGGTCAGCCGCGCTACAGGATCACCGTCATCGACAACGCCGGTGACAGGATCTTCGTTCATCGGGACGATCGTCACCGGAGCCGTTTCGACGCGGTCCGGCTGCGCTGTTCCTGCTCCTGCACATCCTGCGGCACCTACCTCAACGCCGTGCGCAGCCTCGGGCTCGTCGACATTCCCGACGACATCCGGATCGAGGATGCGACCCTCTCCGACGAAGGGGCCGTCACGGCGGCCTGGTCCGGCGACGGCGATGTGGGCGCCTTCGAAGCGGCCTGGCTGCGCAGCCGCTGACGTTCTACCGTCTCCTGAAGGATCCGGCGCGCGACTTCCGCATGCGGGCGCCGGCCTGCAGCCTCGACGAGGACGGGGAGATTGCCGGTATCCGGCTCCTCGACCGCGCCATCGGCCCCGCCGATCTCCCCGACGACGAGGTCCGGCCCTTCTGCCGCACCCTTCGCCTTCTCCAGGCCATGCTCCTCGATCCCGCCTACAGGATCACCATTCCCGTCGCCTCGGGCGAGGCGCTGTTCTTCAACAACGGGCGCGCCGGGTTCGCCGCCGACAGCGGCCGCCACATGAGGTCGTGCAACATCGAGACCGAGGAGTTCAACTCGACGCTGCGCCTCCCGGCAGCCGCCAGCATGAACCTCCCCCACGGCGCTCTTACCTGACCGGAATCCCCGCTCTCAGGCCGTCCAGGATGTCCTGCACACCCGCCGGCGACACCCGTTCGCCCCGCTCGAGGCGCTGGCGGACCTCGTCCTCGAGGCGCCTGTGGATGAACTGCCGCAGCGGAACGGGGAGGTCCGCTCCGGCCACGGCAACGGCATCCTCGAGCGCCTCGTCCCAGAGCGCCGAGTGGGCTTCACGGGCCGCGCCGAAGCCGTAGAGCGGCGGCTCGCTCCAGCCCCGTTCCCGGCGCATCCCGCCGCGCCGGCGCCCGGTCGCCGGACCGTCGATGCCGCCGCCGTCGCGGAGCACGACGCCGTAGTGGCGCCACGCGCTCTTCGGGTGGACGACGCCGTTGGCGACGTCCTCGGCCACCTCTTCGGGCGGCCGTTCGAGCGGATCGCCGAAGCCGCCGCCGCCCTGGGTGCCGATCCTCAAGGTATCGCCGGGCTCCATCTCGAGGACATCGATCTTGCCGAGGTCGCGCTCCCGCGCCGTGTCCGGATTGAGCGTCGTGTAGCCGGTCGCGCCCATGTGGCCGCCGAGCCTGCCCGGGGGGCCGAAGACGTAGCGTTCCATGCACCGCGAGGTGATCGAGGTGAAGGGTGCTGAGGTCGAGAACTCGATCTCGATGCCGGTGCCGCCGCGATAGCGGCCGGGGCCCCCTGAATCCTCCCGCAACCCGTAGTGCCGGATCAGGATTTCCGGCATTTCGTTCTCGAAGATCTCCGTGGGTATGTTCTTCAGGAAGTTCAGGATCACCATGGTGCCGTCGACGCCGTCGGCCACGGGGCGCCCGCCGGCGCCGCCGACGATGGGCTGGATCACGGAGACCTTGTGTCCGCCGGTCGCGAAGTCCGGAACCGACACCAGCAGGATGGAGCCCTGGCCCGAATCCGTGGCCGGCAGCTCCATCGGCACGGCCCTCGCCAGGGCGCCCACGGTGACGTCGCAGACCTTGTGGCTGGTCGAGTAGCGGGCGCCGCAGGCCGCCCCCGGCTCCGGATTGAGGATCGTTCCTTTCGGGATCTCCACCTTCATCGGACGCACCAGGCCCGCGTTGTAGGCGATGCGGGGTTCCTGCGTGCAGATCCAGTTGACGAGGCCGGTGATCAGCATCCAGTGGCCGTCGTGGTTGTAGGTGGGGATGTTGAGCGCCGCCCTCACCTGGGGCGCCGTGCCGGTGAAGTCGAGCAGCATGCCGTCACCTTCGATCGTGAGTGTGACGTGGATGCGCACCAGGCCGAGGCCCACCATGTCGGCCTCGATGTAGTCGGTGTAGCGGTAGCTGCCGTCGGGCACGCGGGCGATGACGCGGCGCGCCTGGGCCTCCGCGTAGTCCAGGACCTGGCCGATCGTTCCGTCGATCACCGCGTGGCCGTACTGGTCGGCGAGTTCGCGGACGCGGCGTCCGGCTGTGGCGAGACCCGCCAGGCAGGCCTTCATGTCGCCCCAGTTCTGTTCGGGAGTCCGGCAGTTCGCGAGGATGGTGTCGAGGAGCGGGCGGTTGAGCGCGCCGCCGCTGAACAGCTTCTGCGGAGGGATGCGCAGGCCTTCCTGGATCATCTCGTGGCTCGACGGGGCGATCGAACCCGGGACCCGCCCGCCGATGTCCGAGACGTGAATGAAGGTCCAGGCCCAGCACAGGAGTTCGCCGTCGATGAAGACGGGCGTCCACAGGTAGACGTCCGAGAGGTGCGTCGCCATGCCCTTCGTCGCATCGGGATCGTTCGACACGAAGACGTCGCCCTCGGCGACGTCGTCGCCGATGCGCTCGAGCGCCCCGGCCATGGGCATGCCGATCATCATCAGCACCCCGTAGCGGCGCGGTGCGGCGAACACCTCGCCCTGCCGCGAGACGAGGACCGAGCCGTAGTCCTGCGTCTCCTTGACGAACACGGTATGGGCCGTGCGCGAGACCACCTGGGCCATCTCGTCGACGATCGCCTGGAAGCGGTTGAGAAGGATCTCGAGGCGTACCGGATCGTTCATCGCAGCCTTTCCCCGATGAGGTTGCCGTGCCCGTCCACGGTGACGGCGAAGCCGGCGGGAACCCAGGTCGTGGTGTCGTACTGCTCGATGACGAGTGGGCCCTCGTGCACCGGTCCCCTGCCGAGGTCCCGGCGATGCCACACCGCAGCCTCGACAGCCTCGCCCCGCTCGTGCACGAGGCGCCGGCCCCTCGGGGCGCCTGCCGGCAATGCGGCTGCGGCGCCGGGAGGCGGCTTCGGCGTGACGCCGACGATCTGGAGGCGCGCCTCGAGCATGCGCACGGGCGCTTGCGGATCGTGGTGGCCGTAGATCGCCTGGTAGCGCTCGAGGAACCACCTGACGACATCCGCCACCGACAGACCGGGGGTTTCCGGGAACGGGACGTTCACTTCCCACGACTGCCCGACATGGCACAGGTCCGCCGAGCGGTGAACGTGGACCTCCTTCAGGCCGACCTCCTGTTCGGCGAGCCACGCGCGGGCCTCCGCCTCGAGGCTTTCGTAGATGTCCTCGAGGTCCCGTTCCCCGAAGGTGTCGAGATCGCGCCACAGGCTCGTCACGAAGTCCGCCCGGAAATCCGCGACGAGGCAGCCCAGCGCGCACAGGGTCCCGGGCGACGGCGGCACGATGACACGCTTCAGATCGAGTTCCCGCGCCAGCATGAAGGCCTGGGTCGGACCAGCGGCCCCGTAGGCCAGCATGGAGAACCCGGACGTGTCGATGCCCCGTCTGGCCATCTGCGGCATCAGCTGCGAGTAGATGTTGGCCGTCGTCACCTGGAGGATGGCGTCGGCGGTCTCGCGCCGCGTGCGCCCCAGCACCGGCGCCAGGGAATCGATCGCCGCGCGGGCCCTGCCGCCGTCTAGGGCCATCGCGCCGTCGAGAAAGCCCGTCTCGCCGACGATGCCGGCCGTCAGGTAGGCGTCGGTCACGGTCGGTCTCGTGCCGCCCCTGCCGTAGCAGGCCGGACCGGGCACCGCACCGGCGCTCTCCGGCCCGACCTTGAGCACGCCCTCTGCGTCGGTCCAGGCGATCGAGCCGCCGCCGGCGCCGACCGCCGAGACATCCACCGCCGGCATGATCACGGGGATATCGCCGATTGTGGCGTCCGTCGCCTGGCCGACCGTTCCCCCGACGATCGACACGTCGACGCTGGTGCCCCCCATGTCGAGCGTGACGACGTTCCCGTCGCCGATGGCGCCGGCGACGTACCTGGCGCCGATGACGCCCGAGGCCGGCCCCGAAAGCAGGGTCTCGACCGGACGGCGGGCGGCGGAGGCCGCGGTCATCACGCCGCCGTTCGACTTCGTGGAGAACACCCGGCAGGCGAGGCCCAGATCCTTCGCCCGCCTCTGAAGGGTGTCGAAATAGGACTTCATGCGGTCGCCGACATAGGCGTTGATGACACAGATCAGGGAGCGCTCGTACTCCCGCTGCTGCGGCCAGACGTCCGACGAGGTGGTGACATAGAGGTCCGGAAAGCTCCCGGCGATCCAGCGGCGCGCCAGCTCCTCGTGCTCGTCGTTGCGGTGGGCATGGAGAAAGCACACCGCCAGGGTCTCCACGCCCTCTCCGACGAGAAAATCCACCTGCTCCTCCACATCGTCGCGGCGCAGGCGGCGGTGGACCCTGCCGTCCGACAGGATCCTCTCGTCGACCGGGCGGACCAGCCGCCGCGGCACGAGGGGCACGGGCCGGGGAACGAAGAAGTCGTTGGCCTTGGGCAGGCGCAGCCGGCGCAGTTCGAGGGTGTCGGTGAATCCGCGGGTCATCAGGACGCCCGTGCGGGCGCCCTTGCGCTCGAGAAGGGTGTTCACCGCAAGGGTCGTGCCATGGGCAAAATAGCGGATCCGGGCCGGATCGACGCCGCGGTCGCGGACGAGCTCTTCGAGCCCGCGGGCAACGGCGAGGGAAGGATCGTCGGGCGTCGACGGGGTCTTCCAGGCGATCACCTCTGCGGACCCTTCGTCCATGAGCTGGAAGTCGGTGAAGGTCCCTCCGATGTCGACTCCGAGGCGGTAGCCGCTCACTCCGGCACCTCAGTCGCCGGAGCCGGGGATCGGCGCATCCTTAGGCCGCCGTCCGAGCAGCCGGTAAAGCTCGTGCTCGCGGCGCACCAGGTCGTGTGCGTTGTTGTCCTGCCAGACCTCTTCGACGGCCGTCCGGTTCTTCTGCCGCTCCGCCTTCAGGGCGCGGATGAAGCTGCCATCCTTGATCCTGGCGATCATCGTGCGCATGCCCTCGAGGGTCTTTTCCTCGTCGAAGTACTGCTTCGACCAGACGAGATGGCCGAACTGGGCCGTGGCGCTGGTCCTCTTCATGCGCTCGAAGGCGCCCAGATCGCGCCCGTACTCGGCAAACTTGACGCTTTCGCCCGAGGCGTAGAGGTCGAGCATCACCGCCTCGGGAGAACAGCCGGCCTCGACGAGCGCCGTATACATGGCGCGCAGCGCATAGAGTCCGGGCTGGTGCTCCTCGAAGAGATCGATGAGGACCTCTTCGCCGAAGCTCGACTCGAGCGCTCCCATCCGCGTCGTGCCGATGGCCTTCGAGATGGCGAGGCAGCGGTCGAGCGCCCTGCCGCTGGAATCCTGCGCCACGGCAATCAGGCTCGGGAACCCCCTGCCCTCCAGGAACGTCGCCCTGACGCCCTCGCCGAGCATGCGTGGCGCGACCATGACGACATCGATGTCGGGCCGGGGAACGATTTCCCGGTAGTGGATGTTGAAGCCGTGCGCGAAGCTCATGACATCGCCCGGCTTGAGGCTCTTCATCACGTCGTTCTCGTAGACCTCGGGCTGGCTGTCGTCGGAGGTCAGCATCATCAGGATGTCGGCCTCGGCGGCCGCATCGGCGATCGTGCGCAGGTCCCAGCCGTCGGCACGGGCGCTGTCGGCATACTCGTCCTCGATGTTGCCGACCACGACGTGGACGCCCATGTCCTTCATGTTGAGCGCCTGGCTCCTTCCCTGGTTGCCGTAGCCGATGACCGCGACCGTGCGGCCGTCAAGCAGGGAGAGGTCGGCGTCATCGTCGAAGAAGAACCTGCTCATGGCATTGTCCCTGGGTCTTTTGTCTGCGGGCGAAGTGTAGCACAACCACGTGGCAGGGAACGGGGTCAGCGGCCGTGGCGGAAAGGGAGTTTCTCGGTTTCGCGGACTACCCCGCAACCGGATGCGTGGCGCCGCTCAGGGCCATGCCGGGCCGCGACGCCGCGGACGTCCTCGCGCGCCTCGACGGCGTGAAGCCGGCGGACGTCGCGGGGCTGCCGCACCCGTGGATCTACAAGTCCTACCTTCTCTTCACCTGGATGGCCGATCTCGTGCGCCGTCCGTCGATCCTCGATGCCGTGGAACGCCTGATCGGCCCCGACATCCTGGTGATGAGCGCCGACATCTGGACCAAGGCTCCCGGAGAGAGGCGCCACATCTCGCTCCACCAGGACGCCGGATACTGGCAACTCGATCCCCTCGACATCGTGACAGCATGGGTGGCGCTGACGCCCGCGACCCGCGCCAACGGCTGCATGACGCTCGCCCTGGGAACCCACAGGCTCGGCCGCCTGGACCACCGGGCGACCCGGGCCGCCGACAACATGCTCTCCCACGGTCAGACCGCCGCCCTCGACGTCTCGCGTTGGCAGTGCTTCGAGAACGAGCTCGATCCCGGAGAGATGTCCCTCCACCACGCCCTCCTCGCCCACGCCTCCGGTCCGAACCCGACGCGGGATCCCAGGACCGCGGTCTGCATACGCTACCTCCCGGGACGGGTCAGGTGGACCGGCGGCCCCCGGATATCGGCCATGGCGGTCAGGGGGCGTCATTGCGGCAATCTCGAACTCGAGTCGCCGCCGGAGGCGGATCTCTCGGACCGGGCCTGCCGCCAGCACGCGAGAGTGCTGGCACGCCACGAGGCGACGCGCTATGTCACGTTCTGATCCCCGGGGTTGATTGGATGAATCGCTTCCAGGACCGCATCGCCCTCGTCACGGGTGCTGCCAACGGCATCGGCAAGGCCACCATGAACCGGCTCGCCCGGGAAGGCGCGACGGTCCTTGCCGTCGACAACCGGGCGGACGATCTCGAGGCGGCCGCCGGAGCGCTGGCTGACGACGGGAGGAACATCGCGACCTTCGCCGCCGACGTCACGGACGAGGCCGCACTGGAGGCGGCCTACCGCAGGCTGGACGAGATGGCCGGGGGGCGCCTCGACGTCTCTGTCCACGTCGCCGGCAACTCGATGTTCGGAACCGTGGAGTCCCTCGCGAGCGCCGACTGGGAACGCCTGTGGCGCCTCAACGTGCTCTCGACCGTCATCTGCTGCCGCCTCGCGGTCTGCCGGATGAAGGCCTCGGGCGGCGGCGCCATCGTCAACATGTCGTCGATCTCGGGCCTTGCCGGCGATCCGGGATGGGGGCCCTACAACTCGGCCAAGGCGGCCATCTGGAATCTCACCCAGTGCCTCGCCTGGGAGGTCGGACGCTACAACATCCGCGCCAACGCCATCTGCCCGGGGCCGATCGGCACCCAACGCATGCTTCGCAGCCTCGAGGCCGCGCCCGATCAGCAGGCGGCCTACCTCGCCTCGAATCCCCTGGGCCGAATCGGCACGCCCGACGAGTGCGCCGCGGCCATCTGCTTCCTGGCGAGCGACGACGCCTCCTACGTCAATTCCACCATGCTGGTGTGCGACGGCGGCCTGACGGGCGCCACCGGTCAGCCGAGGTTCGACATGGAGTCCTACCGGTTCGGCGGATAGGCGCCGTTCCCGGTTAAGAGAGCATGGCGGGACGATTTCTCCTGGCCGACTGGCAGGGCGTTCTCAGGCACGGATGGCGCAGTCCCCAGATCCTTCTGCTGATCTTCGCCGCCTCGATTCCCATCGCCTTCGAGCCGTGGATGGCGCTGATCAACAACTTCGCCGTCGATGTCGTGAACTTCACGGGCCTCGAGCGCGGCATCCTCGAATCGGTGCGCGAGATCCCGGGCTTCCTTGCCTTCACGGTCGTCTACACGCTGCTCATCTGGCGCCAGCAGACCTTCGCGGTCCTCTCGCTGACCGTGCTGGGACTGGGTGTCGCGCTGACCGGGCTGCTTCCCACCGTCTGGGGCCTCTACTTCACCACCCTCCTGATGTCCGTGGGTTTCCACTACCTTGCGACGATGGAGCAGTCCCTCTCGATGCAGTGGACATCGAAGGAGGAACTGCCGCTGGTCCTCGGCCGGATGGCGGCCGTGGCCTCCGCCGGTTCCCTTGTCGCCTACGCCCTCGTCTACAGCGCTTTCGAGTTCCTCGAGGCGCCCTACTGGACCGTCTACCTCATCGCCGGCAGCGCCACCCTGGGTCTCGGCCTCTTCTGCTGGCTGTTCTTCCCGCGCTTCGGAGAATCGAGCTTCCAGACCATGACCGTGGTCGTGAAGAAGCGCTACTGGCTCTACTACGCGCTCGAGTTCATGTCGGGAGGCCGCCGGCAGATCTTCGTCGGCTTCGCCGCCTTCCTCATGGTCGCCGAGTTCGGCTACAGGCCGGAGGCCGTCGTCGCGCTGTTCGCCGCCAACCACGTCATCGCCATGTGGCTGGCGCCGCGTGTCGGCCGCCTGATCATGCAGTGGGGAGAACGCCCGGCGCTCATCCTGGAGTACGTCGGGCTGATCGGCATCTTCGTGGCCTATGCCTTCGTCGACGTCGCCTGGATGGCCGCGGCCCTCTACATCCTCGATCATCTCTTCTTCGCCCTTGCCATCGCCATCAAGAGCTACTTCCGCAAGATCGCCGATACCGGCGACATCGCCTCGACCGCGGGCGTCTCCTTCACCATCAACCACATCGCCGCGGTCACCATGCCGTGGATGCTGGGGCTCATCTGGGTCGCCGACGAGGACGGGCGCGCGACCGTTTTTCTCGTGGGCGCCGCGATGGCCGCGGTCTCGCTTGCCCTGGCGTGCATGATCCCCAGGCGTCCGATGCCGGGTCACGAGACGGCGCTGTGGGGAAGCCGGCGGATCCAGACGGCCGGGTAACTACCTGCCCTGGAGGCGCCGCAGCGTCTCGACGCGGGCCCGGTTGACGCAGAAGTCCCAGAGGGCCGAGCGCGACGCCGAGCGGACGTGGATGACCCGTTCACCCGCATCGAGCCGGCACTCCAGGTCGTCCACGAAACCCAGCCGGGTCCGGCAGACGGCATGGAGATAATCGTCGGTCGCCGCGACAATGATGGTGCGCGGCATCCCCGCGACCCGGCTCTTCAGCCGCTCGAAGGCGGCAGGCGGATCGCCGGCCACGGCGATCGGCTCGACCCGGTGAAGCCATGACGCGTCCCTGCGGCTGCAGACGCACATGGGCCACCTCGGGCAGCGTGGAAGGGGTTCCGGCATCATTCGCTCACGGCGTGCGCTGCGCGGGGGCCACCCGAAACCTATCATCTCTGCCGGTCGAAAACCTCCCGTTCCGGGCCGTGACCCGTGTCGCACCAGCATCGATCGTTGCTGGCCGGCGGCCGGCCGAAGCACCCTCTCCCGGAACACCCGGAAGCTTCTCGACCGGCTCCCGTCCACATCCATATGGGGAGCGGAGTTCCGCGTCCGCTCTCATTCCACCCCGCAGGTATCGGGCCAGTCCGCTCTCCTGAGCCGAGCCGCCCCACCCGAATGAACGGCGTCCGCGGGAACCTCCCACGTGCCGCAAATGCTGTCCTGCGCGCAACGTTCCAGTGGCGGCGATACGCCGCCGACACCGCGCTACGGTCTCCCTGCAATCAGGCTTCGTTTTTCTCGATGGCAATCCTGAACAGGGCGTTCGGGCGGGATGGTATCCGTCCGGCAGACCGGGCCGTTCGCGCTTCAACGCCATGCAGTTCCGACGATCGAGGTCCACGACGACGATCACCGCCGCAGCTGCATGATCGAGGCCGCGCCCGTATCCCCGCGGTATCTCCGGTCGAGATAATCGCTGTGCCAGAGGCCGCCGAGCGGCAAGCCCTCTTCCACCATGGCACGGACGACATCGTCGTCACTGGCCCGGCTTATGGTCGAGAAGCCGTCCGCTCCCTTGTCCAGAATCCATGTCTCGTCGGGATTGAGGGCGTCAACGAAATAGGGCTGATGTGTCGTGACGAACATCTGCGGTGCATTCCTTCGCCCCGAGGCGTGGCGACGAAACTCGCCGGCCAGAACTTCCAGGAGCTTGTGATAGAGGCCGTTCTCCGGTTCCTCTATGCATATGAACGGCGCCGGTTCGGGATCTTCGAGCATGAGCAGATAGGCAAATACCTTCAGTGTGCCGTCCGACATCTGCTGCGCATAGAACGGATTACCGAAGCCCTTGTCGTTGAAACGGAGAAGAAGCCGCCCGTCCGGACTCCTTTCCGTGTCGATTCTGTCTATACCCGGAATCTTCTCGACGATGTTATCCAGAATCCTTCTGAACCCGTCAGGATGCTCGCGCTCCAAGAACTGAACGGCATTTCCGAGGTTGTCTCCATGGGGGTTCAGATGTTTCTGCGGGCCGGCCAGCGGCAGGCTGCGGGCGGCATCGGGGGAGAAGCGACTCAGGTACCATCCTTCGATAAACTGGCGAATCGACGATATTCTTGGATGCCGCTTCAGAGTGCCCAGTACTGCAATCCCAAGCCTGCGCTTGTCTTCAAGTTCGATGATTTCGGTGTCGCGACTCACCTCATCGCTCAACGCCTCGATATTCCTGCGCAGCAGTTCTGCGAAGTCGAATTCCGCATCCCTGTCGTCGTCGACTTGTCGACCCTGTGCCTCACCCTTCCAGACCGCGCCCTTGCCTTCGTTCATCAGCAGGAAGGTAAAGGGCGGTCCGTGCTTTTGCCCCTTGCGGCGCTGCCGGAGACGCTCGCGCAGGACAAAAGGACGGCCCGACATGTCCGTGTCGAGCGCCAGCTCGTAGGTGACGGGCCGGGCGCGGGCCTCCTCCCTGTAGTAGATTTCGAATTCGATCGGGTTCCGGGTCCCTCGCGAGCGGAGGCGCTCGAAGCCGCCCCGTCCGCTTGCATCGCACGCCTCCTCGACACCCAGCTTGAGACAATCCGCGAGGAAACCGAAGGCATCGAACAGGGAACTCTTGCCGACCCCGTTCTTGCCGATGACGGCTGTCATCGGTGTCAGGGGTTGCCGGTGCTGCGAGTTCCAGAGCCTGCCGAGCGTGATCTCCTTGAGGACCCGGTAGTTTCTGATACGGATGCCCTCGATCCTGGCCACGGCGTCGAATCCTCTCGCTTCATCGCGGCGCCGTCGGCAGCATGGCACCCCTGTCCGCATGTTCCGCCCGCCACAAGGATAGAGGTCGCGGAACGCGTTGGCGAGGCGCATGAGCGGCCCATTGCCGTCGTGCGCCCGTCCGCCCCAGTCATCCGACACCGGGACCGCACCTTCGGTGCTGAACAAAGAAGCAACCCAATGAAACAAAGACGTTTTCTCTCTCACCCACCCGCATCGGGCATGCGGAAACACGACGTTTCCCTCCCCCGGTGCAACAGGATCGGAGAGAAATCATGGCGAGACGTCGTCTCACCCAGCATATGGTCGACGCCCTCAATCCGCGTCGAAACGTCTATGACATTCGTGACACCGACATCAAGGGGTTCGGTGTCCGTGTCCTGCCGTCCGGACGCAGGCGCTACTTCCTCCACGCCCAGATCGACGGCAAGCGCGTTTGGCATGCCATCGGCAATGGCGAATCCATCTCGCTCGACGGTGCCCGCAAGGAAGCGCGAAGCATCCTGACAGCCAGACGCGAGGGTGACGAGCCTCATCCCGATGTCGCCCCGGATCCTCCTTTCGAGACAGTGGCCGACGAGGTCTTCCGGCGCTATCGGCGCCACTGGAAGCCTGCCACGCTCAAGGTCAACCTCGGGTACTTCAGGAATCGGATCCTGCCATGGTTCCGTGGCCGACCCATCCGCAGCATCACGCGTCTCGATGTTCAGCGATGGTTCGCCTCGCTCCATGCCACGCCAGCGGCTGCAGACCGTTCGGCACCGGTTCTCTCGGTGATCTTGAGGCAGGCGGAGGTCTACGGCTACCGGCCCGAGGGCTCCAACCCCTGCACCGGTATCAGGCGCTACAGGAGGCAGGGCCGGGAGCGCTTCCTCACACCCGACGAGATGTGCCGTCTGAGCCGTGTCCTTGACCGTCATGAGGATTGTCAACCGCTCCATGTCTCAGTCGTGCGCTTGTTACTGTTCACCGGCGGTCGCAAATCGGAGATCGTGACATTGCGCTGGTCCGATTACCGCGAGGGGAAACTCTATCTCCGCGACAGCAAGACGGGACCGCGCACGGTCTGGCTTTCGTCTGCGGCGCGCCGGATCATTGATGCGTTGCCGCGATCTGGATCATGGATGTTTCCTTTCAGGAGCAAGGTAAACCACTTGTCGCTGAATTCACTCGACTATTTCTGGCGGTCGATCCGGACCGAGGCGGGCATCGCCGACGTCCGCCTCCATGATCTGCGTCACAGCTATGCCTCGGTGGCCCTTGCCCACGGAGAAACGATCCTCACCATCGGCAGGCTTCTCGGCCACAACCAGCCGGCCACCACGCTGAAGTACACGCATCTGTCCGATGCGTCGGTCCACGAGGCCGCCGAGGCGCTGGTCCCGGTTCTCGGCGGGGAGGGCTGAACCATGGCCAGGCGGATGCGTCTCAGCGACCGCAGTGTCGCACGGCTTCGCCCGGAGGCTTGTGAGTACACGGTCTGGGACACACGGGTGGTGGGTCTCGGCGTGCGTGTGCGGCCGTCAGGGCACCGGGCCTTCATCGTTCTCGACAACTGCGATGGTGCCTCCCGGCGTCGCACTCTCGGACTTACGAGCCTGATGGAGGTCGAAGAAGCACGTGCACAATGCCTGGGCCTGCAATCAAGTGGCGATGGGGCAAGACGTGACAGTTCCAGAACTGTTCCGGTTCCCCTGTTCAAGGAATTCGTTGACGGTCCGTGGCGGGTGGAATGCTATGTTCGGCAGAAACCGTCGTCCCGACACACGGTGAACTCATTCCTCAAGAACCAGCTCCTGCCCGCCTTCGGCGCCATGCCGCTGGACCGGATCGAGCGCAGGGACGTGAACCTCTGGTTTGATCGCTACAGCGCGACAGCTCCCGGCGGAGCCAACCGTGTACTCGATGTGCTGCGCCAGATCTTCAACCATGCGAAGGCCCACGGTCACATCGAAACCAACCCCGCAAGCGGCATTCGGCGCAATCCTGGCCGCACGTTCAACCGCTTCCTCACCCGTGAAGAGATGGTCCTCCTGTACGAAGAACTCGACCGCGCCGTCACCGAACGACCGTCAAGAACGGCGCAGGCGGACATCATCCGCCTGCTCGCCACCACCGGATGCCGGCACGGGGAAATCCGCAAGCTGATGTGGCGGGAAGTCGGTGCCGACACGCTCAGCCTGGAGGACAGCAAGACGGGTCCGAGGACGGTCTATCTGAACAGCCAGGCCCGTGCGCTCATCGACCGCCAGCCTCGCACCGAAAGTCCATACGTCTTTCCTTCCCTGGACGATCCGATGCGGCCAGTCACCGACTCCTCCTCCCTCTGGAGACTCGTTCGAAAGCGCGCCGGCATCGAGGATGTCCGCCTGCACGACCTGCGTCACAACTTCGCCTCCCAGGCCGTGATGCAGGGCATTCCGCTCCCGACCGTGGCCCGGCTTCTCGGCCATCGGCAGGTTTCGATGACCCTGCGCTACGCTCATGTTGCGGATAGGGACGTGGAGGCTGCTGCCGAGAGGATCGGGACTGCCATCGCCAGCCTGTGCGCGTCTGTCAATGGTGAATAGGAGGTGGTCGCTCCGGTTCACTGGTGGTGTCCTTGCCGCCGATTCTCCTGTGACCTAGTGTGCAGTCCCCCTGTAGCAGGTGACACCTGAGCGCCCCGAACCACAAGTGCTATAGCGAACGGAAAGAACCACATGGACATTCAAGACGCTCTGGATCTCGTTCATCAGCACGATGCGGATGCAGGGGACGGCAACTGGCTCGAGTCGATCGCCGTTTCTTGTGGCCCAAAGATTCGCGAATGGGACCTTCAGGGCTGCTGGCTGTGGGCGGACTGGCCGGACCGGGAGCACCGATTACCCGACAGTCGCCCTGATGATGACGGCATCGATGCCGTCGGACAACGCATGGATGGGAGCCTCGTCGCCATCCAGTGCAAGGCCAAGGGGCGTGGACCCGACGGGAAGCGCTACAACGTTACGAAAGACGACGTGCAAGGTTTCATCTCGGCAAGTCTCAAGCCTCTTTGGGCCGAGCGCTGGATCGTGACAGATGGTGAGTTGTCTGACTCTGTACGACAGAGAGTGGGACCTCTTGGTGACGGCACGGTCAGGCACATCAGCATTCTGTCTGCGCTACGCGGTCAGCAGGCCTTTGAGGGCGGTGCAGGCACCCAAGCTGACGATCCGCGCACCCCGATGCAGGACGAGGCCGTCAGGCTCATCACCCAGCGGCTGGAGAACATCCGCGGTGAACTCCACGAGGGGTGGAAGCCCGACGAGGCACGCGGCTATGTCGTGATGCCCTGCGGCACCGGGAAGACGCGTGTCGGGTTTCGTGTCGCCGCCGAAATGACCCGTGGCAAGGGCCTGGTGGTCGTTCTGGTGCCGAGCATTGGTCTGGTGGTTCAATTGCGACGCGAATGGCTGTCGACGGCGCACGAATACAATCTCCCGATTGACGCTCTGGCGGTTTGTTCGGACCTCACCGCGGGACGTCGTGTCGGAAGACATGATGAAGGTGACTCGTCACTCGAAACAGATCCGACACTGGATCGAAGCCATGTCTCTGACCTGAACGTGACCGGGCAGGTTGCGCGGAACGCAGAAGAGGTTACGCACTGGCTGCAGCGAAAAGAGAATGAAACAAGACTGCGGGTGATTGTCAGCACCTATCAATCGGCTCATCAGACGGCCGAAGGGATGAAGGGCGCAGGCGCACGAGCAGACCTGATGATCGGTGACGAAGCGCATCGGACCGCAGGCATCCGCAAGGTGACGGGAAAAACACTCAAGGAACGGCTCCGCCAGTTCACGATGTGCCATGATTCTGATGCCTTCCCAGCCCGAACACGGCTCTATATGACGGCGACACCACGGGTTTACAGTCTCGAGAGGCCGGTTGACGACAGCCGGTGGGAAGTTCGCACCATGGATAACGAGGGCACCTTCGGTGTCGAGTGCTTTCGGCTCAGCTACTCGAAGGCTGTAGAGGATGGACACCTGAGCGACTACCGGATTATCGCTCTTGGAATTCCCGAGACTGCGATTGAGCCTGCCAACCGGATTGCCGATGAACGCAACAGAAAACACCGTGCTGAAGGCAAGCCGGAAACATCAACGCCTTCCTTGGCGTTGCGCAAACTCGCCTATGGTCTGGCAATTGCCGGCGGCATTCCGCCCTCCGAGGACGGTTCAGTCGAATCGCTGCATTCCAGCATTGCATTTTGCAATCGCATCCAGAATTCAAGCGAAATGGCCGAAGAGCTGGAGGACACGCATGTTCGGAAGTGGATTTCCGAACAAATGCAAGGACATGGGCAATCGCCGAAGCCGTTCCAGGTCGTGCATCGCGACGCAGGACACGGATCGACGGCCCGCGAGGAGGCACTGGCTCAGCTGGCACAAGCTGATCCCGACAAGCCCTATGGAATCAGCAACGTGGGGATCTTCGGAGAAGGCACGGACAGCCCTGGACTGACCGCTGTGGCGTTCATTGAACCGCGTAAAAGTCCTGTGGACGTAGTGCAGGCAGTCGGCCGTGTGATGCGTCGCAGCAAGGACAAGAAACTCGGCTACATCATTGTGCCCATCGAGATTCCTCAGGGCCGGCACGCGGAGACCTGGCTGGAAACGACCACAGCGGGGGACGAGGGCTGGAAGGAACTCGGACAGATCCTGAACGCCTTGCGTGCTCATGACGACCGCATCGAGAACCGGCTTGCCGACCTGATGCAGATCTATCTCCCGCAGGAGCCCAAGGAAGCGAGCGACCATCTGGTTGCGATTCAGACGCGGCAGGGGGCGAAGGCCTACATCTTCCATGGATCGGCAGACGATATCGAGCCCGCACTGGTCGTGCCGGCGTCCGGCCCGGTGGCGTCTGCGGTCGCGGCTCTGGAAACCAGCGGGAACTTGAGAGAAATCTCGCAAAACGATCGCTTGAAAGAGATTCCACGCAGCGCCCACGTGATCGATGACCGACGTCCGAAACACCGCCAGATTGGGCCGGTCGACCTTGATGTCGAGTGGAAGACTGATGGGGGAGGCTATGATCCTGCACCGGCAATCCATAAGACGGAAGCCACGCTCCGTGAGGCAATACGCAAACGCCGCACTACAGGAACTCGGTTGCGCAAACCGAAGAAGAAACGTCGGAGTCGGACCACACCGGAGAAGGTGAACCCCGGGTTGCGACTTCTGTCCGGACTTGACGATACGAACGAGCGAGGAAGCCGGATCGTTCTCAACATTCTTGAACAATCAGGCATTTCGGCCGGACCCAAGAGGGATATGAACGTCCTGCGGAATACCGTGTCGGCAGCCGCAGAATTGCTTCGCAATGACAATCTGGAAGGCCCGTTGAAAGTGCAATTGCGCATGGACCGCCTGAAGGAGGGAAACAATCGAGCCGATGCCTGTACGGTCACCGCGCTTCTTGTGATGAACGCGACATTGATGCATGTGCGGCTGGCCCGTGCCGAAGCGATTAGAAACCTTTCGAGTGTCGCGGATGTGGCGGCCTCGAACCGGCCCGCTGAGTCTCTCATGGAGGCCTGGAACACCATCCTCGACAGGGACTATCAGCCGATCTTCAGCCGCGCACGGGATCTTTTGCTGTTTCTGACCCGCGATGTGCGCAAGACGGCGGCTCTCGGAGCAGCCATTCGGCGTATCGCGAAGGATGCTGAACTCATTGCCGATACCTATGTCGAGATGGGAATGGATCATGCTGGCGAACTCTTCAACAGGGTGATGGGGGATCAGAGCAGCGACGGCGCCTACTTCACGCGTCCGTTGGCAGCAACCATGCTTGCCGAACTTGCTCTCCACGCCACGGGAGAAGACACCTGGTCCGACAGGGCCACCTATGATCGCATGGCGATGTTTGATCCCACCTGTGGCAGCGGAACGCTTCTGGTCGCCTATCTCAGCGGGTTGAAGCGACGCTACAAGGCATCTGGCGCAACAGACAGCGACATACGACGATTGCACCGCCGAGGCGTCGAGCAGTTGATCGCAGGCTTCGATATCAATCAGATCTCGCTCCAGCTGGCTGGCGCCCAACTATCGTTGGGCGACGCGAGTGTTCGCTATGGTCGAATGGGTCTTTATGAGATGCCCTATGGGGATGGAGCGGACGAGGATGTGCGCCAATCCCAGCGGTCGAAGGCCGGATCACTCGAGTTGCTGACCGACTCGCGAGTCGTCCACAGTGAAGATGAGGGGACAGAGAACGCGGTTCGGCCGGTAATGGCAGAGTTGAACAGGCATCATACCAAAAGTCAGGGTCGGCGTATCGAATTGGAGGCCGAAGAGCAAGTTGATCTCGACGACCTCGTTGAAGCTATCGAAGGAAGCCGGGTAGCATTGATGAATCCACCGTTCGTTGCGAGAACAAAATTGGGTGAACGGTTTCACTGTGAAGAGCGTGCACGTATTCGTGCACGCATCGATTCCATTCAGGATCTTCTGGAAAACACCGATCCCTCCATGAAAGGAATTACTGACCGAGTCAGCACAGGGCCTCTTTATGTCGCGTTGGGCCTCAAGGTGATTGATCCGGAACGAGGTATTCTTGGCATGGTGATTCCGACCGCTGGTCTACTCGCCCCAGGCGGTCGCGTCGAACGCCAGATCCTCGCGAGGGAACTCCACGTAAGATGGGTCGTGACATGCCATGAACCCGGCAACACCCATCTGAGCCAGTCGACAGGCATCAACGAGAGCCTTGTCATCGGTACCAAGGACCGGCAACGGCAGGCAGATGGATGCACATTCGTCAGCCTTGATCGTTGGCCGCAGGACGAACAACAGGCGATCGAACTCTGTGCGGTCATAGCAGCAGGAGAAGATGTACCTGACGGAAGATTCGTCACTGTCTCCCAAGAGCAGATGGAAGGCGGCGACTGGAGCGCGTGCGGCTGGCGGAACCCGTTACTCGCCGATGAGGTCAGCCGCACTGTCGCGGAATCGCCCTACCTGGTACCGATGCGCGACGTGGAGGGTGTCGACATGATGGCAGCTGGTGGTGGTTTCCAGAGCCGGTTCGAGAATGTGCCCAGAGGCCAGGGTGATGCCGGCGTTCTCAAGTCAAAAGGCATGGATGGGCAAACGAGCATCAGGGGACGTCTCGACGCGGACATCAGGCTGAAAGCGCTGCCCGGTGAGTCGGAGAGTGAGCGGGCGCACAGGGCGGGCGGCGCGTTAGAGGGACTCGCGACAAGGCGAGGGTACCTTCTGATCACTGCCGGACAACAAAGCGACGGGGCAAAGGTCTGTGCGGTAGTGACAAACGAACCTCAACTTGGAACAGCGTGGATGCCAGTAAGTGGAATTGATCAAACAACGGCACGTGCGTGGGCGGTTTGGATCAACAGCACGATCGGGCGAATCTGTTTGATGGCGCATCGAGGAAAGAAACTTGCTTTTCCTGTCTACAGACCTGCAGGCGTAAAGGACATTCCCGTCCCGTCACCCAACCACGTTGCAGTTGTTCGCACATTGGCTGAGGCATGGACAGCCACACAAAATGAAGACGTGCCAAGTTACAGGGATGGTCGCGTTCCTGTGCGGGAGCACTGGGATGACGCCGTGGCCTCAGCTTTGAATTTTGACCGAGAAATGATCTCTCGTTGGGCAGACATGTTGTACAGCGAGCCATACATTTCTGTTGTGGGCTTCGAGGACAGCCTGGAAACAGATTGATCAACGTTCATAAGAAACTTCTCGTTCCTAGACACTACACTCTTTCAGCAAGGTCTTGCTCAATCTGCCCAGCCAGTGGGACTCCCAGTCCAACGAGAGCGGAGAGGATGTTGCCCACCCGATCCCGTAGCGATGAATCCCAAGAGGGATGCAGTTCCCGAGCCATAATGCTCTTGATGACAAGGCAAAGGCGCTGGGCAGTTCCGTTGTCCACCCAGAAAACTGTATTGTCTGGATGTTCCGTCAGCCATGCCTCGGCGGTAGCGGCGATGAAAGAGAGATGCTCGCACCTAGGAGAAACTTCGACCAGATCAAGGACGAGACCCGCAACGAATCCACCCGGACCCTCTTCGACCAAACGCTCCAGGAGAGGCAGGAACGGTTCCAGCCGTGCGATTTCGGGTGCGGGGAAATAGCAGCAAGACGGCGGAAACCGCAACCAACTATTGAAGAAGAATGCGGCGATCGCAGACCCCATATGCACCTCCATAGAGCCGGACGGATCGGAACTCCTCGATTTCCAGTCAAGAGCTTCTGACAACCGCTCGACGAGAGATGTGCGAATGTGGACAGCTTCAGCTTCTGCCAAACCCCCGTTCCCGAAAAAGATCTGATCCACACTTCGCAGAAAGCAACTGGTCGCGTCGAAGAACGATTCATCGGGCAATGACCGGATCGGGTCCAGCGCCAGTTGCTCAATGCTCTCGGCCGTCAGACCCGACAGGCAACGCGCAAGGAGTTTGTAGTACTGGGCATTCCATTCGGAAGGTTGCCCCTTAATTCTGTCGTGTGGCTTCAGGTTGCGGCCGTTCGCGACCGCCGACCATTCCGCGTAGGAGCAGGCGAAGTCTCGCAGCCACGGATGCACATCAACGTCAAACAGGCTCGAAGAGCTCTTGAGCCATAGGGCTGCACTCCGGTCATCGAGAAACTCTGCCTTCAGCGGGCGAGCAGCAGGGCGGTGGATGTCTTTCGGCCATTCCCCTGAGATCGGTGGTATCCGAATACCCTCGGCGCGGGCAGGCGACACCATGGGGAATGCGGGCCAGTCGGGTTCACCACCATCGCCAGACAACCAACTGCATTCTCGGTCGATCGCCAACCGGACTCGCGGCCCGATGTCTGCGTGCGAAGTATCTCCGAAACGTTCTCGACGCAGGCGTATGCACGAGACAAGAGCCGTTCTCAGCAGTGCGCGGGGCAGGCGCTCGTCAATAGCTGCAATCATTTCTGCGGTGGCGCGAAACCCGGAAGCTGCCAACAAGTCCCGGCGGCACACTGCTTCGAGCAGTGTTCGGACACCCGCTGCATCCGCCAGACCGCCACCTTCCCGCAGTGAATTGGCCATACCGACGAATGCCATCGCAACCGGATTGGATCCGAGATTCGCCTCGGAAATGAACTGGTCAGTTGTTTCGGCGGTCAGCACTTCTATGAATACACCTCGCGCCCACTCTCGGTGGCGGCCTCGAAGTTCGTCGTCTCCATCTCTCATCGCGATAATCGCCGTAGCGACTCTCACCAAGTCACGGTGCGTGGTGCCAGCCCCGTCGTCATCCGTCGGTGGAGGTGAGCGGGAAATCCAGTCCATTGCCTGTAAAGCGAATTCCGATGACGAACGGGACCGCTCTTCCACCGCTGCCAACAACGCAAGTTGCATGTCCCGGTCAGCCATGGCAGTGGGTTTCGTAGCCTCCAATTGTTCCAGATGCTCCACTTCCTCCGGCGGGTGCACGTACTCCCAAGCGCCAACGGACTCGCCACTTGGGCCGATGGCTGACGTCTTCCGCCAATTGGTCGGGTCGATTCTGTTGAGCGCGTGGACGGCCATGAATTCCGGGTGAAGCCTGCCGGCTTGCTCGCCATATGGACCAAGCCGTTCAACGGCTTGTTTCAGCATGCCAGCCAGCTCACTTCGTATCTCCGATGGCTGGGGAATAGCGTAGAGGCCGAGCAGGGAATCTAGCGAGCATTGCCGAGAGCGACGTTCCCGGAGGTTGTCGGAACCGGAAAGACCAACAATAGCGCTGGCGAATGCATCCCGCCCAAGAAAGTCCGGCAGGGTCACTTGGTCGACCGAGAATCTCCGAAGATCTAGGCAGAGCAATTCGGGGCAAGCAACGAACGGGATTGCCGCCTTAGCGGAGTCCGGCCAATGCGAAAGAATGACGTCGACCGCTACCAGCAAGTAGGCGGCGTGGTTTCCTGTTGAAGACAGAATATCAGCAATCACTATCTCAACATCTTCACCCTCATCGATCCGGCTGTGCGCCCAGGTCTCCAACGCCATCAATGCCGACTGGACGCAAGGATCGCCATTCCCCCAAATGCGGGACCATGCGTAGGTTTCCGTCGACGAAAAGACGCGCGCGCCATCGGGAAACTCAACGGTCATTGCGTCCGTACGATCCGCACGCTCAGGACAACGGACCGAAATTGCATAATCGACAAGCCGGCGTACCAGTTTCAATCCGACTGCAGGAGCATGCTCAAGGAGAGCGAGGAATGGGCCTCGATCGGGCGACGGCGGAGCAAATCCGATATCGTTCAAGTCAAATGGCTCGCGGCTGGGATGATCTAAACCTGATGGGGACAGATCACTGAGCGATGAAGGTATGCCCAGCGGGCGCCGTACTTCACGGTCTTCCGTCCGCGGGATCAGCACGGCAACGGTGAGCTCCGCGAGTTCCTCGGGCGCCGCTGGCGCGACAAAGGAACTAAGTTTCCAAACGCTCTCTACAGCAGCGTCATGCGCGCTGCACTGCATCAACGATCGGAGATAGGAAGCCGCAAGCGGCGGAGCGCCGCGACTGACGACGAGAAAGCCCGTACGAAGATGGGAAGAGAGAGTGCTGGGCCGATGCGCATCGATCCCTTCGAGTCGGTGGTAAAACCAGTGCGCCAACAAACCGCTGAGTTCGCGGTGGTCGAAAACTCCAACGCACGAAGCCGTAAAGAACTCGGCCGCATCTGCCGTTACCGCCTCCGGAAGGTCGTCGCCAAGGGCGAGCATCCAGAGGATGAGGCGGGTCCACGAGGAGCCCCATGGAATGTGCATGCCTCCCGCGATTTCCGGAGCCGTGATGCCGGAACCGGCCAGATGCGCCGATAACGGCCGGACTTCAACGCCCTTTACCGTTCGGATCAACTCAACGAGCAAGCGCGCGTTATCCGCCAAGAGAGACGCCCTGACCCGTGTCAGCAATTCGTTTCCGACCTCGGAGCGCACCACCGCAAGCAGAACGTTGCGGCGCCATGAACCGTGCATTCCTTCCCGACTGATATCATGGAGAAGGCAGCGCCAACCGGCATGGTCCGAGGTTCTCTCGAGCTTCATGCGGGCAGCCAGTTCGAAGCCGCGCGCCAGTGCAGCGGGAGCAGGACGATCCAGGGGAAGGTTGCCCACGGTGTCGGGCTTATCGAAAAGCAAGTTGGCGACGGCCCAGTCCCGCAGTATGTCGTGGCGAAACGCCATTCGGTCGCTGCCGAGATCACGGAGCGAGCCGCTCTTGACCAGGGCGTCCACCGCTGCCTCCGGCTGAGCCTCGGCATTCAGCAGTGTCGTCTCCAACGTCTGCTGTGCAAGCGTTCTCAGCAGCCGGACCCGCTCCCGCCTTCCTTGCTCCTTTCCGTCTGCGGTTCGCCACCAGTTCGCAGCCATATCGATTTCGGTGCGAACCGCTGTTTCGCCAGCCGGGTGCCGGGCCAGCCGATCCAGTCGAAAGAGGTTCCGAACGACGGTCTTCGCAGGATGGGTATCGGTCAGGAGCGGGATGAGCCCTGGCGCGGCGTGGCGCAGTTCGGAAACTTCATCCTCGCTCAACTCTCCGATAGTCACGGGAACGCGGCCAAGCCGGTCCAGCGCGTCGGCAGGCAACCACTCCGGCTCATCGTCTTCGCCACCGAAGCCACGCCGCGTCGTGGCAACAACCGAGAAACCAGCGACATCAGCGGCCTCACGGACAAGGTCGACTACCGTGAGACGCTCGTCCTCGGAGAAAGAATCCAGACCGTCGATAAACAAAGCCGCACCTCCGCTGGAGGCCAAGTCCACCAAAAGATCGTGGGCTGTATCCCGGAATCCGAGCGCCGTCCGCATCGCTCCCCAGCCGCCTGCCCTTACCCGGTTGGGGCTCAGTACGACAACGCGCGATTGCGTGGACCGCTCCTCAGCGAGGCGTTTCAGCAACCCCGACTTGCCGACGCCCGGTTCGCCGCGGATCTCAACGTAACGGCCTTGTTCGAGAGCCGTGCGAATCGCTGCCAGATGCTCCCCCCGTATCAACCGGACTGTCTCGACACGATCGGAGATGTCGTCGAGCGCATGGCGGGCGTCTTCGGCAAGTGCACTGCGGGCGGACGAATACCGGCGTTCGCCCGCCAGACTGAAGCCACCAGCCCGCACCTTCTGTACCAGCTCGTTGCGGTCGAACTGTCCTCCGCCGGTTGCCGCTCCGATCGCGAGTTGGACAAGATACCGCCAAAGCGCTTCCGCTCTCGCGGTTTCATCGGGATGAAGTGCGTGGGCGGCCCGTTCCAGTTGCCACGCTTCGTGCGCCGACCCTTGGGCCGTGAAGTCGAAGTGCAGGATCTGGAAGCGCGACAACAGTTGCCAGATCGTCCCACCGTCTTGTGCAACACCGGCATCCGCCAGATGCGTCCTGAAAGCGTCGACGAAGCGCCGCATACCGTCGTTGGCGGAGCCCGGGCGCTCGATCCGGACCGTGAAGACATCGGCGGAACCCACTTGCCGTGCCCAGGTCAGCACGTCCTGGTACGGGCCTTGGACATTGTGAGGGGCCCGCCCGACTGCGACGGCCAGTTGACGACGGTTGTCGAGGAGGCCCGGCAGTTGTGATGCCTGAGCAATCTGGGCGACAACATCCTTGAACTTCCTACTGGAATGGGTGAACTGAAGGGTACGGGTGGCCTGAATCTCCAGAATTGCTGCGCCGCCGTCGCGATCACGGGCATGAAGGACTATATCATCGAGCGGATGACATTCTGACGCCCTCTGGAATTCGACGCGTTCGATCCTCGTGCCGGGCAGCCCGCGCGGTTCTGCGCCGATCAACAGGGTCAACAGGTAGTGGGCGCCGACCTGCGCTTCGAAATGGGCGCCCGCCGGCCCGCTGGATGCCGGACTGGTCGCGGTCATGGGTACAGACTACCGAGTGACACCGCTAGACGTCGTCGCGGGAAATGCCCAGCCTGCCAGCGCAGTAGGCGCACCACTGAGTGCGATTCTTGCCGGCCTGTTGGGCCTTCTGTTTGGCTGTCGATTGATCGAACGGGCCAATCCACTCACCGTTGTACACGGATTTGTCGGGATCTATCCCCTCGCCGTGATTGCAGTACTGACAAGAAGCTTGGTGAATCAACGCCTTGTTGTTCGGAACGTTCAGGTACACATAGAAGTCTGTGCTCACGCTGCTGCCTCCAATTCAGCGATTTCGTCGTCTTCAAACTCGACATCGCGTTCAGTCTCATCCGCGCCGGCTTCTGCAATAACCGGTTTGCCCATGGCGTCCGCCACGATCTCGGACAACGCTCGCATGCGCGCGTCGAAGAACGCCTCAAAGTTGTCGTTGCGCAAGTGCACGGGCTGGATGAGATGGGATCTCAGGATGTCGTCCAGAACAGTGGTGGATACGCCCTCCTGTTCCTCGATTCTTCGAAGGTAGACGGAAGGGGCATCTCCGCCGATCGAAATGTTGGATGCCCTGGACAGCGGCGTCTTGTTGACGATAGAATTGAAGACTGCCAGCGGGATTCCTTTCTTCTTGCACCATGCCTGCGGAAAGATGTGGTGGATGTCGATCCGGTCGTTGAAGAACGTCATGATGTCCGTAGGTCGATTGGTCTTGAAGTCACGGCAGCCACTGCGCATCAGCAGTGCGTGAATGCCTTTGTAGGCTGCAGATATGCGTATGCGGAGCGAGCGAAGACGTTCCTGCTGGAAAACTGCCTCGTCGAGCGCCTGAGGCCTCGGACCGCGATCCCGGATCCAGTCCACAAGTTCGGGCACATCTCTTGCGAGACGTGTTTCGGTGCTGGAGCCAAAGAGTTCGCCCAGCGTGACCGACCAGAACCAGCGCGCGATTTTCTCCTTGGCGACGATTGTACGCGCCTCCCGGCCGAGAATGGCGAATGTCGACGCGAGCCCGATGATGAGTGTGTGGTAGGGCACGTCCCGATGCCAAATGATCTTCTGTTCGTTCAGGAAGGTCGCCGCTTCGATCATTCCGGCCTCGACCGCATCCGCGTGGTCCTCGTAGCCGTTGAGCGGAAGCGCCAGCAGGGCGTCTCTGTTGCAACTGATCCGAGGAAGGTCCCTGCCCTCAACACCCTCGGCAGCGCGTGCCAGCCGGCGTTTCCTTGTGTGCAGCAGCGTACAGGCCTGGAGAAAGTCGGTGCTGGCCACTCGCGTGAGCACATCGCGCGGATTGGGAGATCCGATGATCCGAGCCCGCCGTCCGATTCCAGACTTGTCAACCGAACCGTTCCAGTCACGCCGCAGGTCGAAATTGCTGGCTGCGAATATGGCGGTGAGGAGCTCGAATGCGTCCAGCTTCTTGCCGCCCACATTGACTTTCTCGAAGACCAGACAGATCGCCTCCCGGCTGTTACTCCGATCGAGTCGGATGAGCGGCATCTTGTAGCGTGCGATTTTGTCAACTACACCCCGGTCGAAGTCCCGCTCAAGGTCGGAAACATCCTTTCCACGCGGTTTCCAATAATCCCGCCAGTCGTAGAACCAGTCTTTGCTATCGAAGACCCGGTTCAGGGGAAACATGTTCTCTTCGAATTCCCGCTCGCGCGTGGACAGGTCGAGCACGATATCTCGTCCGAAATTCGTTCGTATCCTTCGATCTGCCGGCACACCGATGATCGCCTCCTCGATGTCCGCACCGGCAACCAGAGCTTTCCGGATATCGAGGTAGTAGAATCGGTCCACCTCCGTTCCACGATGAGTTCGGGTTCGAACCGGCTGGTCGAAGTAGGTTGACTGGTAGAGGGACGTGATTCGCTGCTGGCCGTCGAGCAGTAACTCATCCGGAGCGACATCCTGGGCAGGCACACCAGCGAGCAGGCGAGGTTTGAGACGGATATCGCCCCCTGTCTGGAGGGTTAGCAATGCGCCTACCGGAAAGCCTTTGGCGACGGAGGCGATGAGACTGCGGACATCTTCGTCGCCCCACACGTAGTCTCGTTGAAAATCAGGAAGTTGGAGACGACCTTCATGGGCATGGCGGAGAAGATCCCTGAGATCTTCCTTCGTAGTATCGAACATCAGGCGGCCGCTCCCTTCCGGCAGTCCAGTCAAAACCCGCATAACGACCATCGCTTCAGACGGATATGCGGGGGTCGGTTCGTGATGGAGTGCAGTCTTATCCAACATGTTCTGTCGCCGCAAGGCGATCCGTCCGACCTTCAGATCCAAAACCGAAGGCGCCAGAGGAAACATTCTTGTCTTGTAGCGATGACAGGTGGAAAGGCTAACCCCCGGTCTGTACGACCTCTTCGACAACCGCGCGCCGCAGATAGCTGCCAACAAGTATTTCGACCTCCTCGCCGGCTTCGGCGTTCAGCACCGAGCGTGCCATGGGCCTGTCCTTGTGAACGACGCCGGCGTCGGGGACGTGACGATCATGGCCGATGGTGAATCGCCGGACCCTTCCGTCGTCGTCGAGGAAGCGGACCTGAACCGTGTCGCCGACCTGAACGCCAATGGCGTGCGGCGGAAGCCGGTGAGAGAAGGTCCCGTCCTCCCCTTCGGGGTCTTCCGTGGCCCCGTCGAGCCCGCCATCCGGAACGCCGCCGGTTTCGGTCTCCCCGGACACCCATCTGAAGTGCGCCTGTTCTCCGAGCTCCCCGAGCCGCGCATCGATGCGTCTGAGCAACCTCTCCGCCTCGCGCGCCGGATCGTTGAACCAGTCGGTGGACCAGATCCGATGGAACGTCCATCCAAGCCCTTCAAGAACCTCCTGGCGAAGACGGTCCCTGTCCCGCGCCGACCTGCTCGAGTGCCAGGCGGCGCCGTCGCACTCCACGCCGAGGATGTATCCGTGCGGCCACTTCGGGTGCCGCACGCCGATGTCGACGAAGTACCCGGCGACGCCCACCTGGGGAACGGCCTGGCATCCCATCGCCTCGATCCGGTCGATGACGAACTCCTCGAAGGCGGAGTCGGGCTCCCGGCGGGTCTCCCGGCCTGCCTCGAGGATGCCCGTCGCGGAGTACTCCAGCCAGCGCCTCAGCAGGAAGGCGCCGGCATTCCGCTCTCGCGTCCCGGCCTTGATGTCCGGCGGCGTCATCGAGGAGAACGTCACGATCCTGTGTTTCGCCCTCGTGAACAGGACGTTCAGGCGGCGCTGGCCCGCAATGCCGTTGACCGGCCCGAAGCGGTTCGCCACGGGACCGCCCTTCGTTTCGGGTCCGTAGACCGTGCTGATGAAGATCGTGTCCCGTTCGTCGCCCTGGACGTTCTCGAGGTTCTTGACGAAGAAGGCCTCCAGGCCGTCGCGCCTCTTCTCCCAGGACTGGACATAGTCCTGCGCCGTACGGCTCCTGTCGATGGCCGGCGCCAGGCGGTCGTTCAGCAGGTCCCGCTGCCTCTGGTTGAGCGTGACGACGCCGAGCGACCGATCGGGCTCGTCCTCCATGAACTTCAGCACCCCGGCAACGACCGCGTCGGCCTCGACGGGATTGAGGCTGTTTCTGTAGAGGCCCTCCACCTTGCGCAGCGAGACGCCCATGTCGGGCGTGTCCTCGAATGCGCCGGGGAAGACGATCAGGTCGTCGTTGTAGACATGGCGGTTGGAGAACCCGATGAGGCTCGAGTGGCGCGACCGGTAGTGCCACCGCAAACGGCGTTTCGGCCGGAACGCCGCGTTGGCCAGTTCCAGGATCGACTCGTTGAGGACGGTCTCGTCCTCTTCAGCGTCCCGGTCGTCCAGCGTCATGCGGAAGAACGAGGTTGGCGGCAGCTGGTTCGTGTCGCCGACGACCATGGCCTGTCCGGAACGCATCAGGGCGCCGATGGCGTTCTCCGGCGGCATCTGCGACGCCTCGTCGACGATGCACAGATCGAAGGAGACGTCGCCCTTGCGGATGTAGTGCGCGATCGCCAGCGGCGACATCATCCAGCAGGGCTTCAGCTCCTGCAAAGCGCGCCCGGCCCGCCTCGTCAGCTCGCGCGGCGAGACGAAGCGTCCCTTCTTGCTGACCTCGTGATGGACGAGGCCCATTTCGGTGAACGTGCCGACCCTCCCGCGGCCGTTGCCCGCCGGCGGATCCGCCCGGTCGTGCAGGAGGGCCCGCAGTTCCTTTCGATCCAGTTCCTGAAGCTCGCGGTCCAGGCTGGCCAGACGTCCGCGAAGCGTGTCGAGCTTGTGTCCGGAGAACCGGTTGAGGTCCCGGCCGTGGAGCCGGTAGACGTCGATCGCCATGGCGCGGGCGACGACGGCCGCAGACACCTCGTCCAGGCGCTGCAGCCCCCGGCCGGCCGCGACGAGGGCGTCGGCAATCCAGAGGAACCCCGTCTGCCTCATGACCTCCCGGGCTGCGCCCAGCCCGGCATGGGCGACAAGACCTTCCCGGTCCTCGCAGGCCCGCCGCAGGCGCGCGCTCGTGACATGAAAGGCCTCGTCCGCCTCGCCGCGGAACCGGACGCCGGTTTCGTCGAGCAGCTTGCCGACGCGGGCTTGTGCATCCTGCCGGAGATCGATGAACTCCACTCCCGCCTCCAGGAAGGCGTCCAGCGCCCCGCGCCGCGCCAGTGCCAGCATCAGCGCCGCCGACCCGGGATCCTCGTTGCGCAGGTCACGGGCCAGCGAGAGCTCGTCCCCGATCGGATCCCGCGTCGTCCCGGCGCCGGCGAAGTGCGGACCCAGCACGCGCCTGACGGCCTTTGCCTTCTTCAGCCGCTTCCTCGCCCGGACATGCGCCGCGACGTCTTCGCGCAGCTTCCGCAGCTCGTCGAGCCCGAAGTTCGAGGGCGACGCCGGCACGGGTGAGGCCGCCGCCAGGGCTTCGCGTGCCTCCCGCAGGACCGTCGTCCTCTCATCGATCACCGAGAGTGTCTCCCGCAGCGCGCCGGCGGCAAGCGTGCCGTGCCTGGCGGTTTCTCTGGAACACTCCGGTATGGCCGTGATCTCGAACAGCTCCCCCGTCAGAAGGAACGCGCGGAGCGGCGCCTGGTCCAGCCTGTCGAAGCGCGCTTCGACCGATTCGGCGAAGGCCGCGGCCCGTTCGAACGGAGGCCAGTCCGTCATCATTCCGCGGAAGTGAGGGCCGAAGACCGATTGCCGCTGCGGATCGGCTTCGAAGGCGCTGCGTTCCGCCAGCAGTGCCGCCACGTCGTCGAGGTGCCGGGACGCATGGTCCCGCCTCCAGGCGTGCGAGGCGCTCAGGCTCCGATAGAGGCGTTTCGCGTCGCGGTACCTCGCGCCGAGGCGGCCGAAGAGGCCCGTCGTGCGGATCGTCGTTGCGGCCTCCCTGAGCCTTGCCGGGTCCGGCGCCGCATCGAGGGAGAAGTCCCGCGCCATCGCCCGCCAGGAACCGGCCAGCGCCTCCCCCTGCCTGGCCGACTGCACGATGACGGATCTGAGCGAGGGATCGGTCGTGCCGGCGGAACGAAGCGCAAGCGCCTCCCTCTCCGTCGCCCGGACGAGGCGGCGCGCCGCATCGAGGTCGGCGAGCGTCGCGGACCGCAGGGCAGGCACAGAGTCCAGGAACGCCCCGAGCGACTCGATGTCGCGCCCGATCGATGCGGCTTCGCCGAGGAGCCGCTCGATCTCCGCGTCAACCGCGCCAGTATCCGGCGATGCAAGGCGGTAGTCCCGAACGATCCCGATCAGTGCATCCAGTCGGTCGACCGTCCCGGAGTCGGGTGAAGCGCCGAGGATGGCACGCAGCTGCCGGGACCTCGAGCGATACGCCTTGCACTGCGCGAGATAGTCGTCGACCAGGGAGGCGTCCTGCCCGAGGACCCGTTCGACCAGTTCGAGGTCGAGATCCCCCATTCTTTCGGCGAGCGGCCGGCCCAGGGCGGTCAGGCCGGCGGCATGGTCCGTGTCGACCCGGTCGGGCGCGGCCACGGCAGCCAGGCGTTCGCTGCACTGGTGGAGTTTGTCGAAAGCCGTCGCGGCGTCGGCGGCTTCATCCAGCACCCGGTCGACCGTGAATCGGTCGGCCTCGGTCATGATCAACCCGGACCAGGCCGTCCCGCACGAGGACGCGGTTTCCCAGGCGATGGCGAGTTCGGAACTCGCTATCGACAGCTCGCCAAGGGCGGCAGCGTCAAGGAGCGAGACGTTCGGGACATCCGGCGTGGCGAGCGGCTTCGGGGCATCGTCGAGGACGGGTGACGTCTTCATCGACCGCCCGAGCACCTCGTGAACGGTCAGCCCGGTCCCGCCGTATGTCGAGGCGAGGATGCGGATGTACCGGGCGAGGTCGTCGCGCGCGTTCCTGAAGTCCTCGCGCATCCGCCCGATCTCTTGCGGCCGGTCCGGACGCGGCAGGTCCAGCCGGTCGCGAAGGGACCGGATCAGTCCCTCTCTCGTCGACCTGTCCGCCTGCAGCGCAAGGAGGTAGGGGCCCATCCCCATCGCCTCCAGCCGGGAGCGCACCACGTCCAGCGCCGCCAGCTTCTCCGCGACGAAGAGAACCTTCTTCCCGGCTGCCAGTGCGCAGGCGATGGCGTTGACGATCGTCTGGGACTTTCCCGTGCCGGGCGGCCCTTCCACGGCGAGATTGCGTCCGTCCGCGGCATCGACCAGGACGCCGAACTGGGACGAATCGGCGTCCGCGACCAGCAGCGGAACCCTGGCTTCGATCTGCGGGTCGTCGACGCGGTACTCGTCCGCGAACGGCGATGCCGCGGCATCCCCGGAACCCGCAAGGAGCGAGTCGACGATCTCGCTCGGGACCAGGCTGTCGGGCGCCAGGTCCTCGAACATCGACATCTGCGCGGACGGAAAGACGCCGAAGGCGACGAACCGGCGCACCCGCCAGACAAGGCCCCCGGGCTCGAGCGCGGCCACCTCGCCCATGTAGTCTTCGATCGACCCCCCGACGTACATGGGGAGTGCCAGCGAAAGGCGGACCCGCAGCGCTTCGGCCAGCACCCGGTTCGACGCCGGATCCTCCTCCGCGCTCCGGACCCTGTATTCGGGACCGCGGTGCGTCTTGCGGCGTTCGACCCTCACCTTGAGGAGAACCAGCGGCGAGAGCTGGCTCTGCGGGCCGTCTCCCCATTCGAGGAACCCGAACGCGGCATGAAAGACGTTGATTCCCGTTTCCTGTTCCCAGGTCCGGAACTTCGTCAGCAGACGGGTCATGGTCCGGTCGAGGGTGTCGGGAAGCAGCAGGGTCTGGATGCGGTCGTCGTCGTGCAGGCCGTCGCCGCGGCGCTCGGACGGCGGCGGCAACTCGAACGACGGCGAGATGCCGTTGATTCTCGCATGCTGCGCCAGGGACGTATCGTGCCGGGTCTGGCGCGGCGGCATGCCCAGCTCGTCGCGCAGCCGGTCCCGCAGCTGCCGTTCGACGCCGCGGGCCTGCTCGAGGGCGTCGCCGCCGTCCGGGTCGATGGCGTCGATGGCGGCGAGATAGACGGGGTCGGTCAGCAGCGCCTCCGACAGCCGGTCCCGGAAGCGCTTCGTCTCTTCGTCCCTGGGATCCTCGTCCAGCGACGGCAGGGGCGCGAAGGCCATGTCGCTGCGGTCGCGAAGCGTGAACAGGAGTTGATCCGGCAGCTCGTCGACGACCCGGACACAGGCGTTCGAGCGGTTCGAGAACCTCGTGGAGATCAGGGGGTTGCGGCGCGAGAGGTCGAGCAGTCGGTGCCGGAGGCTGTCGATCCTGGTCCGGACCAGTCCGCCGGTCTCTTCCTCCGGCATCCTATGCATGCCGCCCCGGGTCCATGCACCGTGCCGCCGGCTTCGCCGCGCCGAAGGGCCGCGCGTCCCGACGGCAGGGTCGGAGATTGCGGCAACGCCTGTGCGAGCGGCCGTGCACTGCCCATATCGGGGACGGAGCGGAGACGAACATGGGGGTTGCCGCAGACATGGCGAGAACGTCCTCTGGCCGCAAGGGTCGCGGCGACGCCCCTTCGGAAGCGAATCTCCTCACGCCGCTGCCGTCGGCGGGGGATCGGGGAACGACGGAACCGCCGGACATCCGCCATGTCCTCGAGGCCATCCAGGAACTCAGGGCCTCCGTCGCCGTCCTGCCGTCCCCTGCCGCAACCGAAGTGGAAAACCTGCGGCAGGTGTCGGCGGGCGTGGCGGCGTCGGTTGACGCCCTTCGACTGGAGCTCGGAAAGCACGAAGACAGGAATGCCGAGAGCGCCGGGCGCATTGAGGAGACGCTGGCCGCGATCCAGCAGGCCATCGGCGGCCTTGCCGCGAAGCTGGAGGCCGCACCCGGCAGGGGAGACCCGGCCCCCTCTGAAGGCATGCCAGACGATATCCGGACGTTTGACGACCTCCTCGAGGTCCAGGCGAAGGCGTTGCAGGAGATGCGGAACGCGGTGGACAGGCTCGCACGCGCCCTCGAGGCCTCGCAGGCCGAGACCGCCGGGCTGCGGCAGGCGTTCGAGCGGGCAGACAGCCCTGGGAGCGATCTTCGGGCTCTCGACGCCTGGCGCGACGACTTCATCCGCTACGTCGACGCCCTCCTGGCCACGGTGAGGACGGAAGGCGGCGCCCAGGCCGCCCGCGAGGACGCCGGCCGGGAGACGGCGCTCGTCGATGTCGGCGGCCTCACGGCGCGGATGGGCGAGGCCTTCGACGCCTTCGAGACGACCCTGAAGCGGCACGGCGAATCGCTCCGCCGCAACGAGAACTCCAGCCTGCTGACCCGCAAGGGAGTCGAGTCCCTGACCGCGGCCTTCGGCAGGAGCGGGAGGGAGTACCGGCGATGGCGCCTGTCCTGGGCATCGCCCCTCATCCTGCTGGTGGCCTTCGCCGCCGGCATGCTGCTGGAGAGCAACGTGCACTGGTTCTACGCGTGGCTCTCCGGACGCTGATGCCCGGCTCCAGGCGGCTCTCCGGCCCGGTGTAGAGTTCCATGGTCGCCACGGTCCACGAGCTGGCGTCCTCGGCGACGGCCGTCAGCTACTACGAGAAGGACGGCTACTACGCCAAGAACGATCCGGAGCACCGCAAGGCGAGCTTCTGGCACGGGGCCGCGGCCCGCGATCTCGGCCTGCGGGGCCACGTGGTGCCCTCGCGCTTCGAGTCGGTGCTGTCGGGCCGGGTGCCGAAGACGGACATCCGCCTGGGCCGGATCGTCGAGGGCGAGCACCAGCACCGGCCCGGCTGGGACATCACCTGCTCGGCCCCGAAGTCGGTGTCGATCGAGGCCCTGGTGGTGGGCGACACAGCCGTCGTCCGCGCCCACGACGAGGCGGTGCGGGCGACGCTCGACTGGATCGAGGCGGAGCTGCTGGAGACCCGGGGCTGGGATCCCGAGACCAGGCGCCGGCCGCGGATGAAGGCCGACGGCATGGCGGTGGCGGGGTTCCGCCACCTCACCAGCCGCGATCTCGACCCCCAGCTCCATACCCACTGCATCGTCGCCAACATGACGCGCATCCGCGGCGGCGGCTGGCGCTCCATCGAGCCGACGCTGCTGCGGCGCAACGAGCGGCTGATCGGCGCCCACTACCGCAACGAGCTCGCCGCGAGGCTGACGGCCCTGGGGTTTGCGATCACGCCGCGCATGGTGGGCGACGTCCCCGGCTTCGAGCTGGCGGGCTACGGCCAGGCCTTCCTCGACGCCTTCTCGGGGCGCCGGCGGGAGATCCTCAAGTACCTCGACGAGCACGGCTTGCCCCACACGAAGGAGGCCCTGCAGAAGGCGACGCTCCATACCCGCCGGCGCAAGGTGGAGGCGGGCCTCGACGAGCTGGTGCCGCAGTGGCGGGCGCGGGCCCGTTCCCTGGGCCTTGCGCGCGACGTGGAGGCCCTGGCGCCGCCGCGGCCGCGCGATCCGCTGACGGGCGAGGCGGCGCCGCTTCCTCGGGACCCGGACGCGGGCCTTCCGGCGAACGAACGGCGCAAGCGCCGCCGGGCGCCGGCCGTGCCGACGATCGGCGACGGCGCCGAGGCCGGCCTGCAACGCGTGGAACCGGCACGCGTCCGCAACGCCATCCCTTCCGGAGGCGCCCCGCCGGAGCTCGTGGCGGCGCCCGAGACCGGCGTCCTCGAGGCGGTCGCCCGCGCGGTCGCCCACCACGAGGAGCGGCGCACGGTGATCCCGGAGCGCGCCATCCGCACGCTGGCCCTTGCCCACGCGCCGGGCCGCTACTCGCTGCCCGAGATCGATTCAGCTATCGACCGCCTCGTGGCCGAGGGCGCCCTGATCGAGACGCCGGCCAGGGGTTCGGACCGCTCCTTCGTCACCGACCGGGCGGTGAAGGCCGAACGGCGCATCCTCGAACGTCATCGCCACGGCGTCGGCTCGGCGCGGGCCCTGGTCCCGCAAGCGGCTGTCGAGGCTCGTCTTGCCGGAACGCGCCTGACGCGGGGCCAGGCCGACGCCGTGCGGACGATCCTGCTCGCCGAAGACCGGGTCGTCGGCGTCCAGGGGCATGCCGGGACGGGGAAGACCACCATGCTCAGGACGGTGGCCGAATGCGTCGGCACGCAAGCCGTCGCCGGCCTGGCGCCGTCGTCGGCCGCGGCGCGGGTCCTGGAGAAGGAGGCCGGGATCGCGTCCCGCACGCTGCAGTGGTTCCTGGTGCGCCACCGGGACCTCTCCGACCCCGGATCCCTGCGGCGGGCCCGCGAGGACTACGAGGGACGGATCCTCGCCGTCGACGAGGCCTCGATGATCGGCACGGTGCAGATGGAGGAGCTGCTCCGCATCGCTCAAACGCTCGGCGTGGCGCGTGTGGTGCTGACCGGCGACACGGCCCAGCTGAAGTCGATCACCGCCGGACAGCCCTTCGGCCTGCTGCAAAAAGCCGGCATGACGACGGCGGTGATGGACGAGGTCCTGAGGCAGAAGGACCCGGACCTGAAGGAGGCGGTGGCCCGCGCCCGGGAGGGCGAGGCCCGCGAGGCCGTCGCCCGCCTCGACAACCGGGTGCGGGAGTACCGGCGCGAGGACCTGGGCGTGGAGGCCGCCCGGCGCTGGCTGGCGCTGTCGCCCGAAGAGCGGGAACGCTGCGCGGTGCTGGCCCCCACCCATGCGGCGAGGCGGCAGATCAACGAGGCCATCCGCGAGGGCCTCAGCCAGGAAGGCGTGCTCCGCGGGAACGCGCTGAGGCTCGAGCGCCTGGTGCCGCGCCGTCTCAGCCGCCAGCAGGCCTCCCTGGCCGCGAGCTACCACGCCGGCGACGAGGTGGTCTTCCACCGCGACGCCTACGGCTGCCGCAAGGACGACGTCTGCCTGGTGCGCCGCGTCGAGGACGACGCCGTCGTCCTCGACCACGGCGACGGCAGGCAGCGGCGCTTCCGGCCCTCGGGCAATGCGGCGCGGAACCTCGGCGTCTACGAGACGGCGCCCATCGAGATCCGGGCCGGCGACCGGGTGCGCTGGACCCGCAACCTCAAGGGCCGGGGCGGGCGGAGCCCTCACCCCGACCTGGTGAACGGCGAGGAGGCGGTCGTCAGGGAGATCGGCGCCCGGCGGGTTCGGATGGAGACGGCGGACGGCCGCTCCTTCTCCCTTGCCCGCGATCATGCCCAGCTGCGCCATCTCGACCATGCCTGGAGCTCGACGGTCCACAGCGCCCAGGGACGCACCGCGCCCAAGGTCATCGCCGTCCTCGACGCCGGCGGCATGGCTCAACCCGACCTCTTCTACGTCGAGATCAGCCGGGCCTCGGAAGGGTTCACGCTGCTCACCGACGACCGCGAGGCGCTGATCGAGGCCCTCGAGACGTCGCCGGACGTTCCGGACAGCGCCCTGGAGGCCCTGGGCGAGGACCTCGACGCCGCGGTCGTGGACCCCGACGAGGCGGCGGCCCTCCTCGAGGACTGGCGGCGAATCGAGGACGAGGCCCGGCGCACCGGACGCCTTGCCTCCACCGTTGCCGGGTACGACGAAGCAATGGCCCGCATCGCCTCCTTCGCGGCGATCGAGGATCTTCCCGAAGACCTGCGCGCCTTCACGGACGAGCGCCTCGCCGCCCACGCCTCGGCGAAGGCGGCGGAACGGGAGGTGAGGACGCTGATCGGCGACATCGGCGGTCACTGGCGGCGCTGGCCGGAACTCGCCTGGGCGGCCAGCGCCCGCGGCGGGTCCGCTCCGGACATGCCGTCATGGCAGCGGTGGGCGGAGCGCGGCGCCCGTCTGCTCGACGCCGCGTCGCGCTGGCTCGACACGGCGCCGGTACGGGGCCTCGAGCCTGCGGCGGCCGCCGTCGAGGCCTCGGCGGCCCGGCTGAGGCGCGTCATGGCGAAGGCCGAGGCGCAGGCGTTCGCCCGCCTCGCGGGCGCCGTGGAGAGACTCCCCCCGTCGGTCCATCCCCTCGACGATCCCGGCGTCGCGTCGCTGCGGGAGAGCATCGCGCGGCTGGACGGCGACAAGGAACTCGAGCCCGCGCTGCGCCGGTCCCTCGAGACGTGGAAGGCACGGATCGAGGGCTGGGAGCAGGAACGCCGGGAGGCGGGGCGCCTCGCCGGAGACGCGCTCGATGTCGCGGCCGCCCGCCCGGGCGGCGAAACCGCCGGATCGGCGGACTGGCCGCGCCGCGCCCGGGCCCTCGTCGACGAGGCCACCGCGCTGGGAGCGAGAATGGACCGGGAGTCCCTGGCCCGGCACGTCCGGGCCCACGGGCACGACCCGGAGCGGATCGCCCGGATCCTCGAGGCGGCGCCGGGATGGATCGCTCACGCCGAGACGGTGCGGGAGGAGAAGGAGCGCGGGGCTCACCTGGAGAGGCTGCGCCATGCCTTGCGGCAGGTCCGCGGGGAGGCGCCCGGCGCGGCCCGGACGATCCTGTGGGACGGAACGGAGCGGCTGGTGCGGGGAGACCGGCTGCGCTGGCGCGACGGCGGCGGCGGGCACGACATGATCGTCGAGCGCGTCCACGTCGTCTCGCCCGGGAGCCGGTTCAACACGCTCGTCCTCGAACCGCTTGCGGGAACGGGCGAGCGCGCGGACCTCGGCGGGCACCGGTTCCGGGAGAGCGTCGGCGGAGGCGGATGCCGGCGTCATCTGTGGCCCGACGAGGAGGTGCGCGAAAAGGAGGTCGCGCGCCAGTATGCGGCGCCCGACGCGGCGTTCGGCATCCGCTGCGACGATCGCGTGGTTCCCGGCGACCGCGTCCGCTGGACGTTCGTGCGGGACCACCGCCCGGGCGTCCGCCAGCACCTCGACGGCGACACGCCCCAGCTCGAGGCGACGGTCCAGGAGGTGACGCAGGGCTCGCCGTCTCGGGGGCGGCTCGTGACGCTGACGGTCGAGCGGTCCTGGGGACTGGAGAATGCGCCGCGGCCGGGCGAGACGGTCCGCCAGTACGAATCCGACCTCGCGTACCGCGGCTGCGTCCGGGTTCCCTGGGAGGACGAATCCCTGCGCGCCGCACGGCTGGAGGAGGTCCGGAAGATCGGGCTCTCCGAGGGACGGTCACGCGGCCTCTCGATGTAGGTCCGGCCGGAGGGGTCAGTCCGGCGCGTCCTCTTGCTCCAGCAGGTCGAAGAGCGTCGGCGCGGGCGCCGCGCCGGCCTTCCTGCGCGGCTGGCGCCTGCCCCTCCCGGGCGCGACGCCGGAGAGGATCCGCGCGGCCGTCTCCTCCCCGACGATCCGGGCGAGCCGGGCATGGAGCTCCCGGCCGTGCCCCTTCTTCGCCATGGCGTCCGCGAAGGCCATGAAGGCCGCCGCGGTCCGCACCTGCATGTCGACCACGAACGGCGCCGCGTCGGCGCCGTCGCCGACCAGGCGGGCGCGGGAATCCCGCACGCTCTCAAGAAGCTCGCGCTGTTCCCCGGCCGTCAGCACCACCGGCCGGTCCGCATCCCTCTGAGCGGCGTCCCTCTTCACGAGCTCGATGAGGTAGCGGGCGCACGACAGGCCCCGGCGCGCCGCATGGGCCCTGACCGTCTCCCACTCCCCGTCCGTCGCCGAGATCACGATGTGCTTCGACGGGTTGCGGCGCCTGGGCTTGCGGCGCGGCCGTCTCACGGCAGCGCTTCGGTCAGCGCGTCGATGCCGAAGAGGTTGAGGTCCTCGACCTCCGGAAGCTCCTTCCTCAGCGACCGGCTCAGCCGGTCGAGCGCGCGGATGCCTTCGAGGATCTCCCGCTGCTCGGCGGCCGAGAGATGGAGCGGATGGATGTCGGGATCGTCGTCGAGGGCAAGGCCGAGGAGATACCCGGAGATCGTCTTGCCGTGCTTCGAGGCCTGCTCGCGGATGAGGGCCTGGTCTTCCGGCAGCGCGTAGACGGCTCGCGGGCGCTTGAGCGGACGGCTCACCGGTCCTCTCCTTCGGCCTTCCAGCGGTTGGCCGCGCCGGGATCGGTCAGCGTCGCGAGGATGCCCTCGCGCTCCAGGAAGCGGTCGACCGCCCCGCAGGCGTCGTCCCAGGCCTCTCCCGCGCCGGCCTCGCGAAGGCGGCGCTCCTCCAGCCTCGAGAGCACCAGCAGCTCGCGGACGGCGCGGCGGGCGACCTCCGGCGGCAGGGCGTCGGGCATCAGCGCCCGATGGACCATGAAGCGCGAGATCTCCATGTCGGCCGATCCCGCCGCGCGGGCGATGCGCTCCCACTCGGCGTCGCTCGCCATGACGGCGCGCTGCCGTCTGTCCTGTCTGGTCGTCATGGGCCCTGTGGTCCCGTTGTGGTCGTATAGGTGGCGTTCCCGAGCGTCGGCGGACGGCAGAATCACCTGCGGTCGTCCTCATGTCCGCCTGTACCGCTATCGTTGCTGTATATCCGCCTGCTGGCGGGTGTCGAGGGATCGCGGGGCTGTGAGTGCGGTTGCCGGGAAGCTACTTTCCTTCCCCGAGTGCAACGGTTCGACGATAGGGAGACGATAGAATGGCGTTGGATGGACGCTCTTCAGGGTGTTGACGCGCCGTGCAACATGCTGTATTGACGCCCTAATGTGAGAGAGGATGCGTTGCTGGTTCGGTGTTGCGGTGACCTTGACCGAACTTCAATGAGCGTACACCGGGACCGTGCTGTAGTCGTCTGCGGCTTTCACGCGGGCGGTATCCGGCGCCCGTGAAGGCGATTTCATCGAGCCCGTCGATGACGGGCCACCGACCACACGCTCGAACGTGCCTGCGCGGACATACCTTGTGTCAGGCCGTTCACCGGGAACCTTGACCGCACAGATGAACGATCGCCGGCAGCGTCGACCCACCGTGGACGCGCACGGACGCGTCATGCCGATGCCTTCAGAACGACGAGATTGTGTGCGAACCTCACCCGGGTTGCCGCGCAACGGGAGCAAGCATGACCCTGTTCCACCATCCGGGTGCCGCGCGCTCTGGCGGAGAGGAAGAGAGCGGTCTCCACGCGTTCTTCGCCAGGCACCCCGAGGAGGCGCATCGGCAGTTCTTCGAGAGGTCGCCGGGCACGAGCCGGCGGGGGTTCTTTGCCGTCGCGGGCGGTCTGCTCGGCATGGCGATTCCCTTCTACGCGGACATGCCGCAGCGCCTGGTGCCCATCGCTTTTGCCGGGACCGACGTGCTGGTCGGCAAGGATGGTCTCACGCTCCTGAACGAGAGGCCCGTCAACGCCGAAACGCCGGCGCACCTGCTCGACGACGCCGTCACGCCGACGGCCCGGCACTTCGTCCGAAACAACGGGTCGCCGCCCGGCGACGTCGATGCCGACGGCTGGACGCTCGCCATCGACGGCCTCGTCCGGAGGCCGGCGACGATGACGATCGCGGACCTGCGCTCCGCGTTCGAGGTGGTGACGATGGCCCTCACCATCGAATGCGCGGGCAACGGCAGGGCGTCGTTCAGCCCTCGTGTCCCGGGCACGCAGTGGACCGACGGCGCCGTCGCCTGCTCGCAGTGGACCGGTGTGAGGCTGGCCGACGTGATCGCGAAGGCCGAGCCCGGGCACGGCGCGGTCTACACCGCTCACTACGGAGCGGACGCCCCCGAGACAGGCGAGGTTCCGTTCTCGCGCGGCCTGCCGATCGCCAAGGCCATGACGAAGAACGTGCTGATCGCTTTCGCCATGAACGGCGGACCGCTGCACCGGCACAACGGTGCGCCCCTGCGTCTCGTCGTACCCGGCTGGCCGGGTTCATGCTCCCAGAAGTGGCTGAACCGCATCAAGATTCTCGACCGCGTGCACGATTCGCCGATGATGACCGGCACCTCCTACCGGATCCCGCGCCACCCTGTCGCTCCTGGCGACACGGTTCCGGAGGGGGACTTCCGGATCGTCGAGCGGATGCCGGTCAAGTCCCTCGTCACCTTTCCGCGGACCGGCGCCGCGGTCGGCCGCGAGGTCGAGATCCGCGGCCACGCCTGGTCCGGGGACCGGGTCGTGGAGGCGGTCGATCTGACGTTCGATTTCGGCGCCAGCTGGGTCGGCGCCGACGTCGACCGCCCGGCCAATGCGGGAGCGTGGCAGAACTGGCGCTGCGCCCTTTCCCTGCCGGAAGCCGGATACTACGAGGTCTGGTCCCGCGCCAGAGACGAAGCGGGCGGGATGCAGCCTTTCGCGACCGCCTGGAACCCCAGGGGCTACCTGAACAATGCCATGCACCGGATCGCCCTCTACGCGGCCTGATGACCTTCGCCCCGCCGCGGACACAGTCGGCCCGGGACGCGGTTCGCCACGACCGCTCCCGGTCTGTCCATGCAGCATGGTCCCGGCTGCTGCGCTGCTTCCGGAATCGTCATCAGTTGTTCGGCCCCGGCCCGTCTTGTCTGCGGAACGGATCGCCTCGACCAGTTGCGCGCGTTCCGGCGCCGCAAAGCCTCTCGAGTAAAAGATGCCTTTTGCTGTCCCGCAAAGGGCCGCCGGATGACGGCGGTGGGTCGCTCATAAGGACGACTCTGCTGGGGTGCGGTATGGAGTGACGCAAATCACCGACCAGAACCGCCGTGCTCGACGTTCCACCGTCCTCCAATGATCGTGTCCACGAGCCGACAACCTACTTGATCGACCCCCGGAAACTTGACGTCCCAACGTCTGGCTTGACCGTCCCGGGTGTCAGGCTACGGCTGGCACCTTCATTGGATCGATCCGGTGTTGGCCCTGCCCGGGATTGCCAATCAGACCGCTTGCGGTGATAAGGAAGTTCGTCCGAAGCTCACCATCCTTGCGCTGAATGCCGATGCTGCCCGCCAACAAACGCCTGAACTCCAGTTTCGCAAACGACCGTCGGCGCGTCATGACTGCTCTGAGAAAGGCGGGGATGCACTATTTGCGTGATTCCGCTGTGCCGCGTACCGGCCTCGCATGGTTCCCCGCCCGCTGCCGCGCGGAACCATGCGAGGTCGCCGCCTCCCGGAAACGCCTTCGAGTACCGGGCCACCGATGGGAATACTTCCCATGAGCCCGCCGGAGACCGCGTCGCGTGAGACGCTGACACGTCAGCAGCGCAATTTGGCGTTGGCCGAACCCATCGTGCAGCTGTTCCGTGATCGGAGAGTGATCTTCAAGGACGACCCGGCTCTCGCTGAACGGCTCGATGTACAGTACCTGGCGCTGAGTGCGATCGACTTCGTCATGGAGCGTTCGGCGGTCGAGGCAGGCGCTTCACCGAACGATATTGTCGAGCATGTTGCCGGTGAAGCTGTGCGGATGAAGCCGACACTGACCGAAAAGCAGGGTCGCAAGGCTGGACAGGTCGTTCTGGACCACCTCTCCAATGCACGCGAGGGCCACAAGACCTTCCGTGTAGAGTACTTTGACGCGGACCGGGGCGGCTTTTCGCTCCACGATTTCCGTCTTCTTGCGCTTTCGGTCAACGACGACGGGTCTCCGCGGTACAAGCTCGCGCGCGGCGCCCAGATGCTGACGCTGGCGATGCTCGACATCGCGCCGGAGTTTGCGCAGGAAGCCGAGGCGATCATGATCCGCAAGGCGGTGGAGCGGGGCCGCTTCGAGGATGCGCGCACGCTGGCGCAACGCTCGAGGATGCGCTCGATCCACTACCGGCAGTTCATCGAGGACCGGTTGTTCGAGGTGCGCCGCGCAGCCGACCGCGTCAGGTGGAGCGAGGATGTGCTGCCTGAACTGGACAAGGCGCGCGCACCTCGGCGAGCGGCGCAGGCACGAGGCAGCGATCGTCGACTCGATTCGGGAGCACATTGCACATGCCAGGGGCGACACGCGCGACCGCCTTATCGAACTCAAGACGACGATCGACGACTGCCAACAGCGCCACTCGGCGCTGTTCGAGCGGGTGATGACGGCGTCGGAAGAGTTCCGGCAACTGCAGGTGAGTGCCTTCCGCGCACGCCTTGTGCGGGACGTTCCCGACCTTGAGGACCGCATCCTGTATCCGCTTCTGGCCGCGCCGATGGGGACGGTTGCCGACATGGGTGATGACATTGCCGCCGCTTTCGCCGCTCCGTCGCCGACGTTGCTGCTCGATCTCGCGCTTCTGTTCGAGGCCGTCACGCAACCGAGGTTCCGTCGCGATCCTGCTGTCAACGAAGAAGACACCGATCTGGTGGCAATCGAGCAGGTCCTTCCGGAATTCGACGCCGACGATGTCCGCGAGGCGCAGGACTGGTTGGTGCGCACCATCGCGGCGCGTACGCGCCTGGACATGCGTTCGGTCATCGGCTTTGCCGAAGACCAGGGCATGGATCAGTCCAGGCTGCGTTGCGTGCTCTTCCTGATGTTGCGGTCGTGGTGTCCGGAGGACGATCCGCTGGGGGTGATCGCTTCCATAGACGGAGCGATCGCACACGAACGCGTGGCTGGCGACAACCTGGTGCTTGCGAAGGATGCCGGACGATGGTCGGGCTGACACACCTTAGCGAAGCCCAGAAGGCGGTCCTTCTCCTCAACAAGGGCCTGTCTCCGAAAGCGTCGGCGCTGAGGGGCGACGCTGACTACCGCCAGTTGCTGGCGCACTGGCGTGCCGATCCCGGGTTCCGACATCTGGTTCTCGAACTCGCGCCCATGCTCGGCCTCCGGGTTGTCGAGGCTCTGGAGCATGCGATCGTGCTTGCGCCGCACGGACCGGAGAGTGCGTTCGCCGTGAGACTGACGGACCTGCGCCGCGATCTCGGCGAGATGCCGCATGGCGCGCTTGCCCTCATCCATGTGACGATCGCGGCGACCTTCTTTCCGACTGCGGCAGTGCTGACGGGGACGCAGGAGGACCGTGCGGAGGTATCGGCGACGCCGGCGCGTATCGTGTCCCTGTTGCGCGAGCATTGCCGTCGTCTGGAAGAAGAGGCGAGCGGCGATCCCGACCTGGAAGAGGCAGGTCTGGTAGAGGCCTGGCGAGAACTCGCCCGGCTGCCGGAGACCCGGCCAGACGGCAGCCAGCGGGCTGGCCTGGGCTCTCTTGCCAGCATGGTCAAGCTGGTGCTCAACCAGCTTTACAACCACGGGATGGTTCAGACCCTGGATACGGCGGACGGCGAGACCTACATGGCAACGCCGCGCTACCGGCTTCAGGTGCGGGAGCTTGCGACGCACGAGCTGTTCCGGCTCTGCGCTTCGGTCCTGCCGGATTTTCTGGACGACGGGGACCGGTGAATGCGGTACATCACGCGCATTCACCTCTCCGACTGCGGCTGGCGTGAGGCGTACTATCCGGGCACGACAATCTGCCTTGCCAGCCCGCGCACTGACAAGCCCGCGCACACGGTGTTCAGCCTGGAGAACACGGGCGGCAAGACGTCCTTCCTTGCTCTGGTTCTGAGCTGCTTCGTCACCAGCGAGAGATACTTCCTGAAGACGCTGATCCGGCAGAACCAGAAGTTCGGCGACTACTTCGCGGATGTGCCCGCGTTCATCCTGGTGGAATGGGACCTCTCCGGCAGGCAAGCGAGCCTGCTGGAAGCGGAACGCCTGGTCACGGGCCAGGTGGTGGTGCCGCGGGGCGAGGGCCGCCAGCGCGAGCTGGAACGCCGCTTCTTCACCTTCCGGAGCGTGCCGGACCTCTCCTTCGATGACATTCCCGCTCCGGGACTCCGGGGGTTCGAGGAGCACGGTCGCCTGCGGGGCCATCTGGATGTGCAGCGCTGGCTGCATGCGATGCGCTCGGACCATCTGGGCAACTTCCAGGACTTCGTGAAGCAGTCGGACTGGAAACGGAAACTCGCCGAGGAGAAGATCGACACCGAACTTCTCAAGGCCCAGGTGGACTTCAACCGCAGCGAGGGGGGCATCGAGGATTTCCTCAATTTCCGGAGTGAAGCACAGTTTCTGCGGAAGTTCCTGGCGATGACGGTGCCGGACGGGGAGGCTGAATCGGTGCGGGGCGTGCTTGCCGGGCACGTTGCGAAGCTCTCGGACCTGCCTCGCCTTCAGCGGCAGCGGGACGCCATGAGCCGCCTGCAGGAGAAGTTCGCGCCCTTCCTGAACATCGCCGCCGGGGTGCAAACCGCGAAGAGGGAGCAATCACAGCAAATTGGTCGCGCATCCTCCCTCAAAGTGGCGCTCGACGAGCGCGCGGGTCGAGCGTCACGGCTTGCGGGAGAGCTCGCCGGAGCGGCGGAAGAACACGAAAATGCCGCCGATGAAGCGAAGGCGACCTGTCGGAAGGCGATGGTCGAGCTCGCCTCCGCCGCCGTCGAGACAGTGCGGCGCAGGCAGGAGGCCGCCGGGGCGGCCGCCGAGGCCCGCGAAGAAGAACGCAGGCAGGCGCTCGAATACAGCCGTCTTCTCCGTGCCGCAGTGTCGATGCGTGGCATCCTCGACGACCGGAAACGGAGCAAGACGATAAAGGAAGCGATCGACGCTGAGCATGCCGACCTGCAGCCCAGACGGGATGCGCTCTGCGGGGTCGGCGCCGACCTCGTCGCCACCCTGGGCCAGCGTGCGGCATCGTTGCGGGAACGCCAGCACGCCCTGTCCATCGAATCCCGGAAGTTGACGGAGGCGGCGTGTGCGGCCGAAGCCGGGCGAACAGCAGCATTGGAGACCGCCCAGGCAGAACACCGGGAGGCGGCACAAATCGACGTGCATCTCGATCATGCGCACCACTTCCGCGTCAGGTTGGAGGAGGAGCAGGTGCTCGAACCCGGCGAGGATGCCGATGCGGCGGCTCGGCGTCATGCGGAAGCTGTTACCACGTTACAAGAAGAGGCCGCCGTCATTCGTCGCCGGGCCGAGGAGGGGGATCTGGACGCTAAGCGACACCGGGAACGGCAGAGCGATCTCAAGGCCGAGCGCTCAGTTCACCAGAGCGACGCGGCACGGTTGCAGACGGAAATCCAAGAGGGCGAAGAGAGGCGCCGGCACTTCGCTTTCCATCCAACCGTTCTCCAGTTGAGCGGCGAGAGCGAGGTCGATCCGGACGCTGATGCCGTCGCGAGGATGCTGGCGGATGACAGGAGCAGGTGCGTGGCCAAGCTGCGCGAGGACGAGCGGCAGCGGGGGGTTCTCCAGGCCGACCGCGAGTCGCTGGAGGCCGCCGGCCTGGCGTCGATCGATGCGGACGTGCGCTTCGTTGCCGGGAGACTCCGCGATAGAGGCATCGCCGACGCCCAACCCTATGCCGTCTACCTCTTCGACATCCTGCAATCGCCGGAGAAGGTGCGCCGCTTCGCCGAGCAAGACCCGGCCCGATTTGCTGGTGTCGCCGTTCCCAACCGGAATGCGCTCGACACGGCGCGCAGGGCGCTGGAATCCGCCCTTCCGCTCAGCCGGCCGGTGACCGTCGCCATCGCCGGCGACACCCCGGGAGAGACAGCGGAGGACCGGTTCGTGCTCCCCGTCGACGAGCCTGGCGCCTACGACCGGGCGGCTGCCGAAGACCTGCGCCGCCGGATCGAGAACGATCTGGCGAGCGTGTCGTCGTCGATCGACGCACGGCAGACGCGAACCGAGCACCTGGAGTCCGTCTCGCGGGAACTCGAAACGTGGCGGGAACGCTTCGGCGGCGGCCGTCTCGATGGAATGCGGGGGGAGGCCGAACGCAAGCAAGCCCGCGTTCTTGAGATCACAGGCGAGATCGCCGTGCTGTCCGAGCGGATCGAGGCAGCGGAGCGCGACGCGCGGAATCGCCGCGACCAGGCGGTCGAATGCGACGGGCAGGCCCATGCATCTGCCGAGCAATCACGCCGCGCCAGTGAACATCACGCACAATGGGAATCGCGGGTCGACGGATGGCGCAAGGCGCGCCTCTCTCATCGGCAACGGGCGGCGTCGGCCGAGCGGTTCGTCCAGGAGAAGGAAGTGGAAAGGGATGCCCGCACGAGGGAGGCGCGCGTCCGCAAGGTGGAGGCGGAAGACGTTGCAGGTGAGGCTTCCGGCATGGAACGCGAGGCGGGGAGTTATCGCATACTCGGGGCCCTGTGGACGGAAGGACGGCAATCTGGACGCCTTGCGCGGTGCGTACGGGAGAGGCCTCGAGGCACTTACGGCCCTGGAAAAGGACCGGGTAGACAGTTTGCGCGGACAGCGCCAGGAGATCGAACGCGCCGTGGCCGAAAAGGAGAACCATTTCGCGGAGGAATTCGGCCATCTGGAACGTGCCCTGATCGAGGATGAGGCGGTGCGCGACGGCCTCCGGGAAGCAGCCGCCAACGCAGACACAGCTTTCGAATCGGCACGCGAAGCCGCGTCGGCCGCCGGTGCCGAGGCGAATGCCGCAAAGAAGGACTACCGCGCGGAGGAGCGGAGGCGCACAGAAGAGATCCGGCCCCAACCGCTTGTCGAACTGCGCTCGCTCGATCCGGAGGCGCTTGCTGCGGTCGTGCCCCGGGCGGAGGCCGACATCCTGGAGCAGGAAGCCATCGCCGAGCGCGAGAAATCGGCAGCGCGTCGTACGCGCCAGGAGGCGGAAGGGTACCGGCAAACGGCAGAGATGTGCGCCAACTCGGCAGCCAACATCGGAGGCGTCCTGGGAAGCGATTCGGTTCCGACGGAGCGGATAGAGCTTCCGCACGAAGACCAGGTGGCCGCGCTGGTCACCGCTACTGTTGCCGCTCTTAATCATGCCCGTAACGCAGTGAGCGAAGCACACAAGGCCGTCTACGAGAGCTATGACGAAATCCGCAAATTCACCAACTCCGGCGCCTTCCGGGAACTCGAGAGCGAGCGGGTGGTCGCCATGCACCTCAGCGCCAACGATCCGCTGGCCGCCGCGGCGAATGCGGAGAGGACGGCGGGCCTGATCGACGACCGTCTGAAGACCATCGAGCATGACCTTTCACGACTCGACGAAGACCTCGATGCCTGTGTCGCGGAGCTTGGGCGGCTGCTTCGGACGGCGCAGCATATCCTGCTGCGGATGGTCCGCGACGGGCACATCCCGGACCATGTGCCCCGTTTCGGAGGGCAGCCGGTGTTCCACATGAGCGCCAATCTCTCGCGGGTCGCTGCCGGTCAGCGCATGGAGATTCTCCGCAGGTACGTAACCGACCTCGCGCAGGACGACCGGACCCCGGAGACCGGCCAGGACATCGCGGCCGAACTGGTCGAACGGATGACTGCGGCGCTGGGCAGGGACTCTCTCGGCATCCGGCTGCTGAAGCCCAAGGGCGAAGGCGACACCGAGCACATGCCGATCGACCGGGTGAGCGTCTCGGGTGGCGAGTTGCTGACTGCTGCGATGATGATCTACCTAGTGCTGGCGCGGCTGCGCGCAGAGGCGATGCACGGCGGGGCAGGCGAAGGCGGCATCCTCATCATGGACAACCCCCTGGGCAAGGCGAACAAGGCCCTGTTGCTGAAGACCCAGATAGGTCTCGCGGACGCCATGGGGATCCAGCTCTTCTACACAACCGGAGTGCAGGACACGAACGCGCTGGCCGAATTCGAGAACATCGTGCGGCTGCGGCGCGCCGGCCAGTCCCGCGGTTCGCGCCGAATCCACGTGGAGGTCGAGGCGATGCGCGCCCACATCGACAAGCGGGCGGCTGAAGACGCCGCAAGTCCGCCCGCGGCCGCCGAGTAGCATGCCTTCGTTCTGCGAGGAGTTGCATGCGCTGGGCAAGCGGCGGATTGGCCTGACCGAACTGCGCGTCGCCTGGCTCCGCGCTCATCCCGAAGCTCGCGATCAACCGGAGACGAGACGCCTGCTCCTCGACGCCCTGCAAGACCTTGAGCGCGAAGGCAAGATAGTCCTCCCCACACGCGGGTGGGACACCTCCGGATTTCCCGCGCTTCCGCGCACCGCCCGCCTTCGGGACGAAGCGCGAGGCCGGCGCACCCGGGCACCTCATGCCTGGCTGCCTGCCCTCGACTTTGCCGCCGACGAGCGACACCCCGTGCGACGTGCCGACCTTCAGGCCGTCAACGCGTTCCTGATGTCCGTGCGAAACAGGACTCCCGTGCCGGCGCCCACGAGAGAGCGCTCGCTTCAGATATTCGGAGACGAGAAACGCCTCGACAAACTGCGCAAGGGCGAGCTGGCCCTGTTCGAGGGACGCATTCCGCTGACCGACCTCCACTGCTACCCCGTCGCGCCGCCGCTACCGCATGATGTGCCTCCGAAGCAAGCGCCGGGGCGGCCAATCCTCATTCTGGAGAACTATCATTCCTACGACAGCTTTCGCCGATGGAACCGGAAGGCGATGCTCTACGCGGCGATCGCCTATGGTGGCGGCAACGCCTTCCGGCAGAGCGCCGGTAACCTCGACGACCTGATCGACCAGGTCCAAGCTGAGGGCCTCATGTACATCGGCGACCTTGACCCTGCTGGCACCCGCATACTGATCGGTGTCAACCGGCAACGGCAGCGGCGGATGGCACTGCGGCCCCATCGTGGCCTTTACGGGTGGTTGCTCGTCCATGGCCACCGGCGTCCCCTGGAGCGGCTGCCGGAAAAGATGGAAATCGACGAACTCGGCGACGTGTTTCCCTCCGACCTCGCGAGGGGACTCGCAGACATGTGGTCGCAAGGACAACGCATCCCGCAGGAGAGCTTTGGCTTCGAACAATTGTCGGCAGCCGAAGCGGATCTTGCCAGGCCCGATGCGGGCTGACTCACGCAGGAACAGTATCACCGATGACGCATTCAGTGCCGAGGCGCCGATGTACGGCGCTCGGGTCGCATGAAGCGGGCCCGTATGATGTGGGCACCGACCTCCAGTTCACGAGAATATCGAACTGGCCACCGCCTTATCCGGTGGCGCCACCAGCAACATCAGGTGACAGCCTCTGGTCGGAGGTGATTCTCCAAATGATGCATGACCGTCATTTCTGAAACATTTCGCTCGGCCGCAATCTCATCAATGCCCATACCTTGGTCCTGCATTTCCGCAATAACATCAGCTGGCACGAGCATCTCCGCCGCAAACGCGCGACCGACAGCCTGTCGATAGGAGTGAGTGTCGTTGACTGGTGCTCGACCGCGAGAACCATACACAAGATAATCGCCTATCGCGCGCATAGTCGCGAAATTCAACGAGCTGGAATGTCCCGGGCCGGCCACAACAACCCGTGGGTAATCTGTATCGCCGTTAACTTCTGCGCGCAAGCCATTGACACGACTGTCACATACCTCAAAGCGGCATGCTCCAAACATTCTTGCTATTTCCGGCGGATCTTGAAAAGGACCGATGGCTGACAAGCTGAGCCGCTTCCGGCAGGCCGCAGCAGCTTCATAGCCTACTTTCCACGCCCGTTCTTCAGCCAGTCCAGGCAGCAAGTCATGACGGATATCAGTAGCGACTTCAGGCAACTCCGGAAGCGCCGCTCGACTGCCCAATGAGACTTCCGATTCCTCCATCCAGGAGAGTGCTTTCAGAATCCTGTCCGGTTTGCACCCGGCGAGAAACTCGGGCAACGCATCTTCGGCCAGCGACCCTGAGGATACTTCCACCAGCTCGGCCTCATCATCGGGGCAGGTGTAGGGATCAACTCCAAGGGCACCGGCAGCCACGCAAAATGCCATCTCCTCAACATCTTCCTGACTTTCGCAGATACTGTCCCAACGTTCCTGCAACCAGGTGTCCGGGACTGCTTCCTCGGAGAGCCGATCCAGCGTAGCTTCAATAAATGCTCCGGCATCCCGCTCGAACTCACCGATCGCAATTCGCTCTCTGCTCCGAACGGTAAAGCTCACAGGAGGATTTCTGTACTCAAATGGTTCAACCGAAATGTTCATGAACCGCCCGTCCGGTCTAATGCGAACATCCGGCAAGACAAATCCATCTCGAAATCTGCGCAAGCAAAATTCCTGGGTGCGCCCGGCAACCAAAGACCACCAGTTTCTGGCAAGTTCTTCGGCCGTCGGGTAAGCGGGCATTACGATTCGATTATGGGCCCGGTCGGTTCGGTTGTCAACGAAACGACTGACTTGCCGTTTACCAACGCGGATCTCAAGGAAACAGTCGGTTGCCCGAAGTTCCGCCGATACACTTGCCCCGCCATCAAGCCATTCAGCCGAAAATCTCACGCCGTTCATCCTCTTCTATTGGCCATCCCTTGTACTGGCCTTTCGGATCAGAGCCTGCACCTTGGTTCGTCAGGCAATCGTACCACACTTGCCCACGATCGTCACGATACCAAATTTTCCTTGGAAAGCCATTGCGCCAGTCAGTACGATCAAAGTTCCCCTCCAGGATGGCAATGCACACCCAATTCGTTGCCCGCTCACGGTCCCTCGTGGTGACCAGCGGGCAGATCGTGGCCTTTCATCCGGACACGGTTGACTCCTTGTTCATGAGGCCGTACATCATGGCCCATGAGGATCGGCACTCGACATCTGGCGGCGGCGACGATTGACTGGCTGAAGGCGGCGGTCAAGGCCGACGGCAGCACGCGCTCGTCCCTGGCGCGGGGCTTGTGCGAGCGCGAGGACTGGCGCAACCCCAAGGGCGCCCTGTGCCTTGCCTCGGCGCGTGCGGCCCTGCCCGGTCTGGCTTCGGCGCTCGATCTGACTCTTCCGGCACCGCGGCCTCATGCCCTCAACACCGGCACCGTCGAGCGGGACTATCCCGACAAGCCGCTGGAGTGTGCCCTGAAGGACCTCGGCGAGGTGACCGTGGAGCCGGTGGCCGACGGCGCGGACAAGCGCCGTGCGCGCTCGATGATGGCGACCTGGCATCCCGAGGGCGAGGCCCGCTGTCCCGGGGCCCGGGTGAGCTACTGGATCACCTCGTCTGTCCACGGCCGCCTCGGCGGCCTGGTGTTCTCGGCGGCCGGCTGGCACCAGAAGGCGCGCGACCGCTTCATCGGCTGGTCCCAGGGGGCCCGCGACGCCCATCTCGGCGAGGTGGTGAACAACGACCGCTTCCTGGTGCTGCCTTCGGTGACGGTCAAGGGACTGGCCTCCCATGCCCTGGCCCTGGCCTGCGCACGGCTGGCCACGGATTGGCACGCGAAGTACGGCACAACGCCGGTTCTGGCCTACACCTATGTGGGTCCCGGGCACGCCGGCACGAGCTACCGGGCGGCGGGCTGGCAGCGCTGTGTGGAAGCGACCTCGGGCAAGCCTCCCGGGGCCACCGGTCAGGGCGTGCGGCGCAGCGTGTGGATGAAGCCCCTGGCGCCCGACTGGCGGCAGGTGCTGTGCCGCGAGCCCGAGCGTGTCATGGGCCAGGCTCAGCCCCTGGCCGGCGACGGCGAGACCGACTGGGCGCGCCGCGAGTACGGCCGCAGCAGCCACAGCGACGTGCGCATTCGCGAGCGCATTGTCACCATGGGCCGCGCGTGGAACGATCGTCCCGGAGAGGTCCTGCCGGTGATCTTCCCCGGCGAGGCGGAGCAGAGGGCGGCCTGGCGCCTGTTGTCGAACCCGAAGGTGACGATGGATCACATCCTCGAGGGGCATCAGGAGGCGATGGTGGAGCGCTGCCGCCCGCAGCGCCTGATCCTTGCCGTCCAGGACACGACGTTCCTTGACTACAACGGCCTGGAGGCGACCGAGGATCTCGTCGACATCGGCGGCGGCGGTTCGGGCACCCTCGGCATGGCGGCCCATGCCGGGGTCGCCTTCACCGAAGGCGGCTGTGCCCTGGGCCTGTTCCATCTCGATGCCGGCTTCCGCGTGCCGCCGGGTCTCGAGCCAGACGACAGGGAGAGCCGCCGCTGGCTGGACGGCTACGACAGGGCGGCGGAGCTGGCCGCGGCCTGTCCCGCGACACGGGTGCTGGTGATCTGCGACCGTGAAGGCGACGCCTGGGACCTGCTGGAGAAGGGCGCCTCGCACGAGGTCGGTCTGCTGGTCCGCGCCAGCCGCTCGACACGGCGCCGTGTGGTCACCGCAACGGGGCCGCGGGAGCTGTGGGAGCACATGGCCGACGAGCCGTGCCTTGCCGTGAAGCGGATCGACATCGCAGCCTGCGGAGGACCACGCCGCCGCCAGGCGCGCAAGGGCGTCCGCCTCGAGGTCCGCGCCGCCATGGTCGACCTTGTGCCGCCGGGCAGGAAGCCTCGGGCGACGCCGCCGCTGTCGATGATGGCCGTGCACGTCACGGAACCCGCTCCGCCGGCGGACCGGGAGCCCCTCGACTGGATGCTGCTCACCAGCGAAGGCGACGCATGTGCCGCCGATGCCCTGAAGACCGTCTCCTTCTACGAGAGGCGCTGGCTCATCGAAGAGTACTTCAGGGCCCTCAAGGTCGGCACACGGATCGAGGACCGCCGCCTCGACCAGGCCGACGACCTGCGGAAGTGCCTGGCCTTCGACGCCATCACCGCATGCCGCGTCATGACCGTCGAGCGCCTCGCCCGAAGCGAGCCCGAGACGCCGGCAAGCCGCGTCGTCCACCGCGACGAGATCACCGTCCTGAACATCTACAAGGCCAGCAGGCAGCGCAAACAACGTGCGCCTCCCGACAGCGAACCGACCATCGAAGCCTTCGCCATCGAGGTGGCACGCATGGCAGGCTTCATTCCCAGAAAGCGCCAGCCCCTGCCGGGAACAGAGAAACTGTGGCAGGGCTACAAAATCCTCCTCACTTTCGTCGAAAACTACCGAATGATGCGAGAACTCGATATGCTGAAACAGCCGGAGTCAAGAGTGTCTGGTTGAAAGGATCGTGGCCACGTCTCGTGGACGCCGCCGTGGCCGAGGCAGACCGAGCCAAGAGCGCCGGTCCTTGTGTTCCACGCTTCCAACATACTCGCACCGGTCAGCGAGCGCTACCAGGTCATCTGGTATCTCAAGCACCTGTCGACGGCCTGGACGTTTCGCCATATCAGCCCCGTACACGAGTCGCTGGATATTGGGATGGCCTCAGTCGGCACCACAATGCCCGCCATGATCAAAGGCATTTTGAACGAAGGCCGCTTCGCGGCAGTGGGTGGTTGTTCCTGAGGTTGATGCCGTTGGCGGTCGGCGGAGCGCGGTTCCCTCGGTGGTAGCTTTCTCCCTGGTGCTCCGGCTGATCGGAGCCCTTTCCACCAGGGAGACAGTGATGAAAGTCAGACCGAAGAGCGGCGGGACACCGGCCCGCCGGAAGATGATCGCGACGATGGACATGAAGGGTCTGTCGGCGAACACACAGGACAACTACCTGCGCAGCGTCGGCGCGCTGGCGCGGTTCTACGACCGCCCGCCCCAGAGCCTGTCAGCCGAGGAGGTCGGCGTCTGGGTGTCGGGCCGGATCGACGCGGGGCGCTGTCCGCGCACGACCAATGCCGACGTCTCGGCCCTGCGTCTGTTCTACGTCGACGCCATGGATCAGCCGGAGAAGGTCAAGGATCTTCACTGCCGGCGGGTTCCCGACCGGCTTCCGCGGTCCATCCCGGAGGCCGACGTCGGCCTCCTGATCGACGGCATCGACGACCTGCGCTACCGCACCGCCACCCTTGTCGCCTACGGCTGCGCCCTGCGCATCTCCGAGGTCGTGGCGCTGCAGGTCGACGATGTCAGGAGCGAAGACGGGCTGCTCCACATCGCACACGGCAAGGGCGGCCATGAGCGCATGGCCTTTTTGCCCGACACGGTCCTCGAGGCGCTCAGACGCTACTGGAAGAACACCGAGCCTCATCCCGAAAGCTGGCTGTTCTACGGCGCCGGCCCGGAGCGGCCGATGACCGCCGAAAGCCTGCGCGCGGCCTTCAACAGAAGCCGCGACCGAGTGGGGCTCGATCGCGGCATCACGTTCCACTGTCTGCGTCACGCGGTCGCCACTCATCTCTACGAACGTGGGGCGCAGATCAGCGTGGTCCAGGACTATCTCGGGCACAAGTCACCCGAGGCGACGCGGGTCTACGCCCGGGCCACGGGTGTCATGTACCGCACACTCGACCATCCGGTCAAAGAGCTGGCTCATGCCTGTTGAGTGAGCGCCCCCGAGAGGCCCGGCGTGGCGGACATCTTCCGCCACGCCGGGCCCGCATACCGTGAGCGTCATCGCCTCGACGCCGTCGCGCTGAAGGTCATGACGTGCATCGAGCAGTGCCGCACGCCGGCGCTGGGCGGCACGTTGTACCGTTGCGGCGACTGCGGCCATCTCCATGCCGTCTGGAAGTCCTGCGGCAACCGCCACTGCCCGACCTGCCAGGGCGCCGCGGCGCACGCCTGGATGGAAAGGCAGACCGCCTGCATCCTGCCGGCCCCCTGCTTCCACATCGTCTTCACCCTGCCGCCGTTGGTGGCCCGCATCGCCCTGCAGAACCGCAAGGCGGTTCTCGGCATCCTGTTCCGCGGCGCCGCCGAGACCCTGCAGGTCATCGGCACCGATCCCCGGCGCTTCGGCGCCAGGATCGGCGGCACCGCGGTTGTGCACACATGGAACCAGAAGCTGCAGTGGCATCCTCACGTGCACTGCGTCGTGCCTCATGGCGGCTTCGACGTCGCAAGCGGCGCATGGAAGACCGGCAGTCCCCGCTTCTTCGCCCCCGTCAAGGTGCTGGCGAGCTCCTTCCGAAGGCGCTTCCTCGAGGACCTCGCAAAGCTCCATGGCGACCTTGAGTTCCACGGGGCGCTGGCCCGTCTCGCCGAGCCTCACGCCTTCTCCCGGCTCATCAGGCAGGCGCGCAAGACCAGATGGGTGGTCTACGCCAAGCCGCCGTTCGACGGCCCCGAGGCCGTCATCCGCTACCTCTCGCGCTACACCCACCGCATCGCCATCTCGGATGCCCGCATCCTCGCCTTCGACGGTGAGACCGTCACCTTGCGACACCGCAAGCCGGTGGCCAGGGCCGGCGACAAGCCGACCTACAGCACCATGACCCTCAAGGTCGAGGACTTCATCCGGCGCTTCCTCATGCATCGCCTGCCGAAGGGCTTCCACCGCATCCGACACTTCGGCATCCTCGCCAACAGCTGCCGCAGCACGACCCTGGAAGCCGTCCCGCACGCCGGCCCTCGCAACGCCCCCGAGGAGCGCGACGAGCCCGAGGCCGCCGGCACCCCCGCCTGTCCCAGGTGCGGCACAGCAACCGTGCCCGTTGCCACTCTCGACCGGAACATCACCAGCGAGGGCCTCGCCCGAACCATGGAGCGCATCAGGATGCGCGGACCCCCATGACCATGGCGCCGAACCGCAGGACCCCGATCAGCGACCCCCGGATCGCCACGGGAGCGCTCGCGCCCGCCTCGCCGAACCGTCCGACAAGCCCCGGAGGGACCCCGACGCCATGCCCGAACGGGCTGTCAACGGTCGATCCCGCGGCCCAGTCCGCCCCTGCCATGCCCGCTGCAGCACCGTAGCAGGCGCGGTCCCCGCCGGCGGCAGCAACCTCAACGTCACTTTCTGCAAGTCGTGAGACCGTGCCAGGCGCGGCTCCGTTCAAACTCGCTTAGCGACGGCGCTGCGGCCGTCACTAACCAAGATATTGGCATCCTCGTCAACCCCGGCGAAGGGGTCAACGCCTGTCCCTTGGTGTTGCACCGTGTCTCGGCGATGGAGGTTTTGTGGCCAGTCCTTCATGAAGGCGCACAGCCAGATGTCCACTTGGCAGTCCGTCCGGCGAAGGTTTCGCTCGGGACTAGTTTCGATGCGGCGGAGGAGAATCCGGGCAAGGCGATAAGCTTGGGATGCCCTTGCTGTCCTCAAGGTGACGGCGGGGTCATGAGGCCATCACGATGCATGGGTCATCATGTCCTTGAGACGGTCGTCGGGCCTGACCCAGTCGACTCGCCGGCGAAAAGCCTTCGACAGGGCATGTCGATCGAGTTGTACGGGATCGGTACCATGCACCATCTCGTGCGCGGTGAAGCCGCCTCTGCAGTAACGGCACTCCGACCCACCGGTCATCTCGCCTCCTTGCGTTTCGCCCATCGGCCATGGCAACCACGGCGAGAGGCCGTCAGGCACGCATCCGTCGCTCTTTGCGCCGACCGGCGAAGACATCGCCGCGGTGCAGCGGGCGTCGATTTCGCTGCGGGAGCCGGCCGATGACAGCGCCGCCACGACCGTTTGCGAGCATGGAAGTTGTCTGCCTGGCGGTCGTCCAGGCACCGGAAGACTTCGCTGCCGGACGAAGTCATCGCATTGGCGGTCCGGCGCACTGCGCTCAGTAGGCGACGGGGACGGGGTCGAGCTCGCGCCAGAGGTACCAGGTGGCGACGGTGCGCCAGGGGCGCCAGGATTCGCCTTTCGCCTCGACCGAGGCCGCCGAGCGGCAGGTGCCGTAGAACCGGGCGACGGCGCGCTGCAGGCCGATGTCGGCCACGGGCAGGACGTCGAGGTCGCCAAGGGCGAAGATCATGACCATGTCGGCGGTCCATGGTCCCACACCGTCGAGCTCGAGCAGGCGTCGGCGCGTCGTGGCATGGTCCCGGAGCGGAGCGCGAGCCGCGGCCGAACGGATGAAGCGGGTCTTGTTGCGCGTGAGGCCGCAGGCGCGGATCGCCTCCGGTCCCGCCCGCGTGATGGCGGCCGGATCGATGGTCCCTGCCGTCTCCAGGAGCCGCCTCCAGATCGACTCCGAGGCGGCCACCGAAATCTGCTGGCCGACGATGGCGCGCACGAGAGTGCGGAAGACGTCGCCATGGGGCCGCAGACGCTCGCCGGGCGACCGGTCGATGAGCATGCGAAGCACCGGGTCGCGGCGCCGGAGCGCCCCGGCGCCCTGCCGCCAGAGGTCCGCGAATCCCTCCTGTTCGATCATGACCGCACCGCTTCTATAGTGGCGCCATGAAGACCGCCTTCCTTGTCGCCACGCTGCTGCTCGCCGCCGTCCACCCGCTGCGCGCGGACTTCCTCGCCGGCTGGCGGGCGGCCGCCGAGGAACGGTTCGAGGATGCCCGCGACGCCTGGCTCGCACGCGCGCGGCTGGGCGACGTCGACCTGCAGTACTACCTCGGGCTGCTTCACGAGTCCGGAATGCTCGGCGCCGCCGACAGGGACGCCGCCGGCACGTGGTACGGCGCCGCGGCCGAGCGCAAGCTCCCCGCCGCCCTGGTGCGCCTCGCGCGCGATGCCCTCGACGGCGCCGAGCCGGATATCGCGCGCGCCGTCGATCTGCTGACCTCGGCGGCAAGCCAGGGCTATGCCCGCGCCCAGCACAGCCTCGCGACACTCTACGAACGCGGAGTCCATGGCGCGCCCCAACCGGATCTCGCTTCCTACTGGTACCATCTTGCCGCTCTCCAGGGGCTGCCGGAAGCCCAGTACGGCCTCGCCAGGATTTCGGCCGTCGACATCGGCAACGACAACAGCCAGGAACAGGCGCTTGCCTGGTACCTGCGCGCCGCCGAGGCGGGCTTGCCCGAGGCCCAGAACAACATCGCCTACATGCTGGAGCACGGCCAGGGGATGGAGCGCGACCTCGAGGCGGCGGTCGCCTGGTACCGCCGTGCGGCCGCCCAGGGCCTGGCCGTCGCCCAGAACAACCTGGGAATCATGCTGCAGTACGGCCGCGGCACCGGAGTCGACCTTGCGGGCGCCGCCGGGAGCTTTCGCGACGCGGCGCGCGCCGGCCATCCCTTCGGCCAGATCAACTTCGCCACCTGTCTTGCCAACGGCACCGGCACCGCAAGGAACCCCGTGGCCGCCTACGCCTGGCTCATGGCGGCGGCCCGCAGCGACGACGGGGCGGCAAGGGAGATGGCCGCAGAGTTCATGGAGACGCTCGGCGCGAGGATCTCCCATCAGGGCCTGCGCCGCGCCGCCATGCTGGCGGCCGGCATCGCAGCCGCACGCGGCCCGGAACCGGCCGCGGCCTTCCAGGCGCCGCTGCCCGGTGCGCTGGGTTCCGCCGTCGTCGCCGCCCAGCGCTACCTTGTCCTGCTCGGCTTTCTCCACGGCACGGTCGACAACATCCCGGGCCCGGCGACACGCTCGGCAGTCGAGGCCTTCCAGCGGCAGGCGGGACTGGAGGCCGACGGCGAGATCAGCGATTCCCTCGTGACCTTGCTGGAAGAGCGCGCTATGCCGCTGATGTCGGAGCATCCGGAGCGAAAGAAACATGCCTTCCATTGAGCTGAAGTACCTGTCGGGCGCGGACGTCGCCGCCCTCGAGATGACCCCGGACGAGATTCTCGACGCCATCGAGGCCAGCCTCGCTGCCCAGGGCCGCGGCGAAACGGTCATCGAGCCGCGCATGCACCTCGTGGCGGACGAGGCGTTCCGCGGCCATTTCAACGTGCTGCGCGGCTACATCGCACCCTTCGGCGTCGCCGGCGTGAAGGTGGTGAGCGACTACGTCGACAACTACCTCCACGGCCTGCCGTCGGAAATGGCGCTGATCAGCCTGTTCGACGCCAGGACCGGCATGCCGAAGGCGATGGTCGACGGCACCGCGATCACCGACATGCGAACGGGCGCCGTGACGGCGCTGGGCGCCAAGTACCTCGCCCGCCGCGACCCGAAGCGGCTCGGCAACATCGGAGCCAGGGGCAGTTCCTACTGGAACGTCCGCCTGCTCGACCACCTCTTCGATTTCGAGGAGATCCGCGTGCATTCACGCAGGCCCGAGAGCCGCGATGCCTTCGGCGAACGCCTCAGGCGGGATCTCGGCAAGCCGGTCGTCGTGACCGGGGACTGGCAGTCGTGCCTCGACGGCGCCGACATCATCGTCGAGGCCTCGCGTCTCGTCGAACCGCATCCGCACCTCAAGACGTCGTGGGTCGGGCCCGGCGCTCTCGTCATTCCCTACGGCACGATCAGCGCCGTCGAGGACGACATCACCGATGTCATGGACAAGATCGTCGTCGATCACTGGCAACAGTGCCTCGTGGGACCGTTCGGCTGCCTGCGCCGCCATGTCGATGCCGGCAAGGTCACCGGGGACTCGGTTCACGGCGAACTCGGGGCGATCTGCGCCGGCAGGCTCGGCGGCCGCGACCATGACGACGAGAGGATCCTGTTCTGGCACCGGGGACTTTCGACCTCGGACATCGCGCTGGCCTGGGCGATGCTCGCCAAGGCCGAACGCCTGGGGATCGGCTCGAATCTCCCGTATGCCTGAGACGATCAGCGCTTCCTGGCGAGCGTCAGGCCGTCGCCCACCGGCACCATGGCCGCATCGACGCGTTCGTCTCGGCCGATCTTCGCGTTGAGCGCGCGGATCGCTACCGTGTCCTCACTCTCGTCGGCCATGTCGGTGACCGAGCCGCCCCACAGGACGTTGTCGACCGCGACGAGCCCGCCCTGGCGGACCAGCACGAGGCAGCGCTCGTAGTAGACGTCGTAGTTCTCCTTGTCGCCGTCGATGAAGGCGAAGTCGTACTCTCCGGCCCTGCCCTCGGCAATCAGGCCGTCGAGGGTCTCGATGGCCGGGGCAAGACGAAGGTCGATTCGCCCGGCAACCCCTGCCTCCTGCCAGTAGCGCCGGGCGATCGCCGTCCACTCCTCGCTGACATCGCAGGCGGTCAGAGAGCCGCCCTCTCCCAGGGCGCGGGCCACGCACAGACTGCTGTACCCGGTGAAGACGCCGATCTCGAGGGCCCTGGCGGCACCCGACAGGCGCACCAGCAGGGCCATGAACTGGCCCTGGTCGGGAGCGATCTGCATCTCGCTCCACTCGAGGTCCTGCGTTTCCCGGCGCAGCCTGGCGAGAACGGCATCCTCCCTGACGGATGTCCGGACCACGTAGTCGAACAGGTCGTCCGAAAGGCCGATCGTCTTGCGCTTCACGTCACCTGCTCCTTCTCGTCCTCGTCGCTCTCGAGATGGGCGATGCTGCCGTCATCGGACAGCAGGATAGCAACCGCCCTGGTCCGCGGGAACTGCGCCAGGATGATCATGGCGATCACCGTGATGGGAACGCTCAGGAACATGCCGACGACACCCCACAGGGTGCCCCACAGGGCGAGCGAGACGAGAATCACGAGCGGACTGAGCTTCAGGGTCCGGCCCATCATGCGCGGTTCTATGATGTTGCCCGTGACGATCTGGGTGAGGCCCAGAAACGCCGTCACGACGATGAACGGCACCAGCGGGTCCTCGAACTGCGCCAGTGTCAGCAGTGCGGGACACACGATGCCGAGGATGGAGCCGATGGTCGGAATGAAGTTGAGGAGAAAGATCAGCACCGCCCAGAACTCCGCGAGATCCAGGCCGATCGCCTTCATCACCACCCAGGAGACCAGGCCGGTGGCCGCCGACAGCGCGGTCTTGACCCACAGGTAGGTCCGGACATCCGCGTTGATCCGCTCGACGATGCGGCGCACGCGGGCAATCCGCAGCGGGTCGGGACCGGTCAGCGCGTCGAGCTTGGCGGCGAAGCCCTTCTGCTCCACGAGGAGAAAGGCGAGGTAGACGAGAATGATGCCGACATCGCCGACGAAGTTCGCCAGGCCGCCCGCCAGGTTGCCGACAAGGCCGGCAAGGTCGATCCGGTTGCCGATCTCCTCGGCAGTCGGAAGCTCGGCGATGCCGATGAAGGCCACGGCGCTGGCGAACAGGCGCTCCAGGTTGACCTGGTAAGCCGGCGCCGCCTCCACGACCTTCTCGATGTTCGCGAGGGTGAGGTCGACGAGAAAGGCGAACAGCATCCCGAAGGTGGCGACGGCCAGGGTGAGAGCCAGCCAGCCCGGCACCCGGACACCCATCCGGCCATAGGCCCGGGTCAGCGTGGCGACGAGATACCAGAACACGACGGCGACGACGATCGGCAGGATCAGCGCCTTGCCCACCACCAGGAGCCAGAGCGTGAACCCCGCGATCGCAGCCCACAGCGCGAGACCCGGAAGCCTCATGTCGATCCCATCCGCATCCCTCCGGCCGCCGGCGCCGGCAGTCTCGATAGCACCGCCGCGCGCGCCTGGCGAGCCTGAACCGCCTTCCTGAGGTCGCGGCAAGTCCCGTGAATCCGGTTGACATACCGCGCAAGCTAAAAAATGATTGATAGTGGAAATGGTTCCGCTCTTCAGGGCGGAACTAAGGCAAGCACTTCAAATCCATACCAAGGGAGGATCGACCGTCATGGTACATCCCTACTACACCAAGCTGCAGGAGCAGCTGGCGGAAGGACGGCTCGACCGCCGGGAGTTCGTCCGCTATTCGGCCCTGCTCGGTGTGTCCGTCCCGGCGGCCTATGGCGCCGCCGGCCTGATCACCGGCGAGGATTTCGCACCACCGGTTGCCGCGCAGGACAAGCCCAGTGGCGGCACGATGCGCCTGGGCATGCGTGTCTACACCGTCAACAATCCACACACGTTCTCGTGGGTCATCGACTCCAACATCGCCCGCCAGGTGTGCGGCTATCTCACCCGCACGGGCGCCGACAACAACACCCGCCCCGACCTGCTCGAGGGCTGGGAGGTGTCCGACGATCTCCTGACCTGGGATCTCAGGATCCGCCAGGGCGTCATGTGGCACAGCGGACGCGCCTTCACCGCGGAGGACGCCGCATGGAACCTGCGCCACGTCCTCGACCCCGAGACCGGTTCGTCGGTGCTGGGCCTCATGAAGGGCTACATGATGAACGACGACGGCAGCGCGCTCTGGCGGGACGACGCCGTCGAGGTCGTCGATGACCACACGGTGCGTCTCAACACCCGTGCCAAGAACATCGCGATTCCCGAGCACCTGTTCCACTACCCGCTCCTCATTCTCGATCCTTCAGAGGACGGCGTGTTCGGTGTCGGCTCCAACGGAACCGGCGCGTTCAAGCTCATGGAACACGTTGTCGGCGAAATCTCGATTCTCGAGAATGCCGGTCACGCGGCATGGTACGGCGAAGGTCCCTACCTCGACCGCCTCGAGTACATCGATCTCGGCGATGACCCGTCGGCAGCCATCGGCGCCATCGCGTCGGGCCAGGTCGACGCCATCGACGGCGGCGATGTCGTGCAGCTCGACGCCTTCAAGGCGATGGCCGACATCACGGTCAACTCCCAGACCACGGCCCAGACGGCGGTGGTCCGCGGCCAGGTCGACGCCACTCCCTTCGACGATCCCCGTGTGCGCACGGCCCTGCGCCTTGCCATCGACACGCCGTCGGTCCTGGAGGCCGCCCACCGGGGCGTCGGATCGCCGGCGGAACATCACCATGTCTCGAGCATCCATCCCGAGTACGCCGAGCTGGCATGGATGGGGCGGGACATCGCGGGCGCCAAGGCCCTGCTCGCCGAGGCCGGGTACGCCGACGGTCTCGACCTCGAGATCGCCTGCAAGAAGGATCCCGCCTGGGAGCTGCTTGCGGTCCAGACCATGGTCGAGCAGTGGAAGGACGCGGGCATCAACGTCGCCATCAACCTCATGCCGTCCGACCAGTTCTGGGAGGTCTGGGACAAGGTGCCGTTCGGCTTCACGTCCTGGACCCACAGGCCGCTGGGCTTCATGGTCCTCGGACTCGCGTACCGCACGGGCGTTCCGTGGAACGAATCCCACTATGCCAATGCGGAGTTCGATGCGCTTCTCACCGAGGCCGAGGGCATCCTCGATGTCGACGAGCGCCGCGAGGTCATGGCCAAGCTGCAGACGATCATGCAGGAAGACGGCCCGATCGTGCAGCCGGTGTGGCGCGGCGTCTACAACGTCCAGAGCAACCGGGTGAAGGGGTACGGCATGCATCCGACCACCTACATCTTCGCCGAGGAACTCGCCATCGAGTCCGCGGAGTCCTGACGCCCCGCGTCAGCGGCATTCCGTTTCCAGGGGGTCCGGGTTCCCGGACCCCCTTTTCTCTTCCGGAACATGGCGGTAGCGGGCGAGGTCGATCGCGCCTTCCGCCATGGCCACACCCTCGGCCCGCAGGCGGTGTTCCTGCTCTGCGGCTCCGTCCCTGGGGCTCACCCTGCCCCCGGCATTGACCACGCGCCACCAGGGCACGCTCCTGTCGCGGCACGAGGCCAGGGCATAGCCCACACGCCGCGCCCGTCCCTGCAAGCCGGCGGCCCGGGCGACATCGCCGTAGGTCATGACCTGGCCGCGGGGAATGGCGCGAATCACGGCGTAGTACCGCTCGTACTCCCCGAACGGCATGGTCAGCCGATCGCTCCAAGCCCGGGAAAGGTCTCCAGCAGCCACCACGCGGCCCGGGCGAGCCAGCCCGTCAGCATCGCCACTCCCATCAGCACGAGCACCGCACCCGAGAGACGCTGCAGGTGGTGCCCGAAACGTCCCAGCCCCCGGCGGTGCCGCAGGAAGAACCCGGTGAAGAGGGCCGCGGCAAGAAACGGCAGACCCAGCCCGAGGGCATAGACGGCAAGCAGGACGATACCGCCCGATACCGTGCTGTTGACTGCGGCCACGGCAAGGACGCTCCCCAGGATGGGACCGATACAGGGTGTCCAGCCGAATCCGAACGCCGCTCCGAGAACCCAGGCGCCGCCTCTCCTGCCGCGGGCCACCGCCGGGTGAAACCGGAGGTCGCGCTGGAGAACGGGCACGCGCACGACGCCCATCATGGCCAGACCGAAAACGATGACGATCACCCCGGCAATGTCGAGGAGAAGGAGACTGTGGCGCACCAGGAACTCTCCCGCGGCCGTGGCGCCGGCGCCCAGCAGAACGAACACGGTCGAGAATCCGAGCACGAACATGACGGCGGGCCCCAGCGCCTTCCCGGCGCTGCCGCGTTCGAGGTCGTCGAGCGAAAGCCCGGCGATGTAGGAGACATAGGCCGGCACCAGGGGAAGGACGCAGGGCGAGAGAAAGGAGACCACGCCGGCGGCGAAGGCGGCTCCCACCTCCACGCCGTGGATGGCCGTCATCGGGAGGCGGCGGCGGCGGCAGCGGCCAGGGGAGCAATGACGGCGAGGGCCTCCTCGCTGTCCCATTCGGCCTCGCCCACGAGCTGCGCCACCACCTGGCCCTCGTGGTCGATCAGGAAAGTGGTCGGCAGGCCGAAGACACCCATGGCCCGCGCGAGCTTCATGGAGGGATCGCGGTAGATGGCGAGATGGGCGAGGCCCTTCTCCCGGTTGAACGCACGGATCCTCTCCTCGCTTGCCCGGTCCGCCGCCATGGCAACGACGGCGAGATGGTCGCCGCCCTGGCCGGCCGCCAGGCGGTCGAGCGACGGCAACTCCTTCAGACAGGGCGGACACCACGTCGCCCAGAAATTCAGCACCACGGCCTTCCCCCGGAAGTCCGCGAGCACGCCGGTGCCTCCCCCTTCGGTCTCGAAGACCGTCGACGGCGCCTCCCGGGGCGGATCGTGCCAGGCCAGATTGGCGGTGATGGCGGAATCCGCTCCCGCGGCCGCCGGCACGGTGAGGCCGATGGCGAGAAGGATCGCAGCGACAGCACGGTTCATGAATTCGCTCCCGTGATCAGGGGTACCAGGACATCGCGCCAGACCTCGGGCGTGATCGGGCCGACATGCCTGTAGGCGACGATGCCGGCGGCATCCACGACGAAGGTCTCGGGCACGCCACGCACGCCCCACTCCACGCCGGCCCTGCCGTCGCCGTCCGATCCGGTCGCCGCGTAGGGGTTGCCGTGGCGTCTGAGCCAGGCCGCCGACGCCGACAGCTCGTCCTTGTAGGCAAGACCGAAGATCGGAACTGAGCCGCCTGCGGCGATCTCCATCAGCAGCGGGTGCTCGTCGCGGCAGCTGGCGCACCACGACGCAAAGACATTGACCAGGGTGACCCGGCCCGCAAAGTCGGCGCGCCCGAAAGACGGTCCGAACCCCTCCACAGGCGGCAATTCGATGTCCGGCACCGGACCGCCGATCAGAGCCGAAGGCACATGGCCCGGATCGCGGCCGAGCCCAACGGCAAGCGATACCGCGAGAACCGCGAACAGCAGGACGGGCGCTCCGTGGACGAGGTGCCGCCGCAGCCTCCCTTTGGGACTTTCCTTCACGGCCCCCCTCCGGCCGCAGGCCCCTGCAGCTCGCCGGCGAAGCGGACGATGCGCTGCGCCGCCTTCACGAGGTCCGCATCCGCGGCCGTCAGCGAGAGCCTGACGAACCCGGCCCCCCCTTCGCCGAAGCCCGCGCAGTCGAGGAGGGCGACGCCCGCCTCCTCGAGGAGCCTCGACGAGAAGTCGAGCGACGAGAGGCCGGTGGCGCGCACGTCGATCATCATGAAGCAGGACCCTTCGGGGCGGACGACCGCGAGACCCGGAGCGTCCCCGAGCATGGCGCAGACGAGGTCGCGCCGCGCCTCGTAGCGCCGCGTCATCTCCTCGACCTCGGGAAAGTCGCGAGTGAAGGCCTCGACGGCCGCGGACTGGATGAAGGCCGGCAGGCCGTAGTGGATGGCAAGGGAAAGGTTGTACATGTGCGTTGCGAACCCGGCCGGTCCCACCGTCCAGCCGACGCGCCAGCCCGTCATCGCGTGGGACTTGGAGAGACTGTCGACGACGATGGTCCGCTCCGCCATGCCGGGAAGGCACGACGGTGAATGATGCCTGCGGCCGTCGAAGAGCGTCCGGCTGTAGACCTCGTCGCTGACGACCCACAGGTCGCGGGCGATGCAGATCCTGGCCAGGGCCTCGAGGTCCTCCAGGGGACAGACGGCGCCCGTGGGATTGTGCGGCGTGTTGATCATGACGACGCGGGTCTTCGCGGTCACGGCCCTTGCGATATCGCGGGCGTCGAGGCGGAAGCCCCTTTCCGGCCGGAGCGGGACGGCGACCGGCGTCGCGCCGCTCGCCTGGACGACGGAATCGTAGGTCACGTAGACCGGCTGGGGAACGATGACCTCGTCTCCGGCTCCGGCAAGGCACATGACGGCGCCGAAGAGCCCGCCCTGGGCGCCCGGGGTGACCGTGATGTTGCCTGCCGTCACCTCCCGCCCCGAGCGGCGCGAGTACCATGCCGCGATGGCCTCCCTCAGGTCCGCGGCGCCGTCGACCGCGCCATAGTGCGTCTCTCCCCTTGCGAGACTGTCGAACGCGGCGCGCCGGATGCCGTCGGGAGTCGGAAAGTCCGGATCGCCGATGCTCAGGACGACGATGTCACGGCCCCGTGCCGCAAGCTCCAGGGCACGGGCATGGATCTCCCATGCCCGCGATCCCTCGTTCTCCAGACGGGCGACGGTCGGGGAGTAGCGCATCCGGCCCGGCGGGGCCCGAAGGCGGCGTTCAGGCCGTCAGCAGGAGCGCCGAATCGTCGTGCCAGGTCAGCCAGACCTGCTCGTGATGCTCGCCGACGACGGTGAGCTGGCGCTGCGCATTCTGCGCGGCGACGGCGATGGGCGCCTCGCGCCCGTCCACGGTGACATAGTAGTGGCTCCGGTCACCGAGATACGCGGCAGCCTGCATGGTGCCCGTCACCATGTTCTTCGCAGCATCGGGCCTGCTGAACGTCAGGTTGAACTTCTCGGGACGGATGGCGACGGTGATGGCCCCCGAGTCCGGGGCATCCTTGCCCGACGCCGTGGAATGGACGGTCCCGAGCCCTTCGGTATCGACGACCGTGCTCTCGCCCTCGCGGCTGCGGATCGAGCCCTCGAAGAGATTGATGGTCCCGATGAAATCGGCGACTTCCTTGACCTTGGGCACCTCGTAGAGCCTGGTCGGCGAATCGATCTGCAGCACCTTGCCCAGCGACATCACGGCGATGCGGTCCGACATCGTCATGGCCTCTTCCTGATCGTGGGTCACGAACACGAAGGTGATGCCGACATCGCGCTGCAGGGCGCGAAGTTCGAGCTGCATCTGTTCCCTGAGCTTCTTGTCGAGCGCGCCGAGGGGCTCGTCGAGGAGCAGCACCTTGGGCTGCTTGATCAGCGCGCGCGCCAGCGCGACACGCTGCCGCTGGCCGCCGGACAGCTGGTGGGCGCCGCGCGCGCCGTAGCCGGGCAGCTTGATGAGCTCGAGCATCTCGTCGACCTTGCGGTCGACCTCGGCCTTGGAAAGGCCCGCCTTGCGCATGCCGTAGGCGATGTTCCGGCTGACGTTGAGGTGCGGGAAGATGGCGTAGTTCTGGAACACCATGTTGACCGGCCGGTGGTGCGGCGGCACGCCGGCCTGGGGCTGGCCATCGATGAAGATGTTTCCCAGCGTCGGCTGCTCGAACCCGGCAAGCATCCGCAGAAGCGTGGTCTTGCCGCAGCCCGATGCGCCGAGAAGCGAGAAGAACTCGCCTTCGCCGATGTCGAAGGTCACATCGTCGACCGCCTTGACGCTGCCGAAATGCTTCGACGTGCTTTTCATCGAGATGTAGTCGTTACGTGCCATTGGCCCTGTCCATCGCCTCAAAGGTTGCCTGTTGCGATCCGGTCAGATCGCCGAACCGGACTGCGGACCCACGCCGCGCCTGCGGACGACCTCGGCCAGGGTCACGATGAAGAACGAGAAGATGAGGATGGTCGCACCCAGGGAGAGCACCATGGGCAGCCTGCTCGGGAACCTCAGCTGGCTCCAGATGTAGATCGGCAGCGTCACCTCGTTGCCCGCCAGGAAGAAGGCGAGAATGAACTCGTCGAACGAGATCGTGAAGGTGAGCAGCAGACTCGCGAGGATGCCGGGCCAGGCCAGGGGCAGGGTCACGCGGAAGAACGTCGTGAACGGTCCCTCCCCGAGGTCGAGCGACGCTTCCTCGAGGTTCCTGTCGAATCCCTCGAGACGCGAGATCAGCACCAGCATGGCGAAGGGCACGCTGATCAGGGTATGGGCCATTCCGATCGTGAAGAGCGAAAGATCGAGGCCCGCGCTCTTGGTCATGACCAGAAGCGAAATCCCCAGGATGATGCCCGGCACCACGAGCGGCAGCATGATGAAGGTCGTGATGGCGCCCTTGCCGGGCATGACATAGCGGGTCATCGCCTTGGCCGCGAACAGTCCGAGAATCGTGGAGACGGCGGCGACCACGGCGCCCACCATCAGGCTGTTCTCCAGCGCATCGAGAAGCGCCGGTGTGCTCACCATGTCGCCGTACCACTGGAGGGCGAAGCCCTTGAGCGGGAAGGCGACATAGATCGAATCGTTGAACGAGAAAAGCGGCAGGAACAGCACGGGGATGTAGAGGAAGGCGAGATACCAGACCGCATAGAGGAACATAGGGGCCTCGGCGGTCCAGTGATGTCCCTCGTGCTTGGAGGCGAAGTACTGCGGCGCATCCTCGCCGCGCGTGTCCTGCGCGGCTTTCGCCGCGGTGAGATTCCCAGGATCCTGGAGCGTCGTGTCGGTCATGCGCTTCGCGCCCTTCCGCGTGTTGTCGCCACAATGAAGAGGATCACCAGGAAGGCGATCATCAGCATCGAGATCACCGACAGCGCCGCACCCAGAGGCCAGTTGTTCGCCTTGCCGAACTGCGACTGGATGATGTTGCCGATCATGATACCGGTGGTGCCTCCCACAAGGCGCGGCGTCACGTAGTCGGCGACGGTCGGAATGAACACCAGAAGCCCGGCGGCGATGACGCCGGGCAGCGACAGCGGCCAGGTCACCCGCCAGAATCGCTCGGAGGGGGTGTCCCCCAGATCCGTCGCCGCCTCGAGATAGGACCTGTCGATCTTCTCCAGGGACACGTAGATCGGGAGGATGGCGAAGGCAGCCCAGGCATGCGCCAGGGTCAGCACCACCGCCGTCGGATTGTAGAGCAGGAACTGCAGGGGTTCATCGATGATGCCCATGCTGATCAGGCCCGAATTGATGACCCCGTTGTAGCCCAGGATCACCTTCCAGGCGAAAACGCGGAGCAGGTAGCTCGTCCAGAACGGCACGGTGATGAGAATCAGCCACACCAGCTTGTTGCTCTGGACCTTGAAGGCGATGAAATAGGCCATCGGGTAGGCGAGGATGATCGTCGCGAACGTGCAGAAGAGCGACATCCGGATCGACTTCATGATCAGCGCGACATAGATCGGCTTCTGGAAGAAGGCCTCGTAGTTGGCGATGGTGAAGGACTTGTCGATGTCGAGGTAGTTCTGCGTCCAGAAGCTGTAGGCGATCAGCTGGAAGAGCGGCAGGCACATCAGGCAGATCATGACGAGAAGCGTCGGCGACAGCAGCGTGTAGCCCCTGAGCCATTCGTGGCGGAGGAACAGCGCGTTCGCCCGGAACACGAGCGACGTGCGCCCGGGCTGCGCCGCGGCATCCAGTGTCCGGGTGTCCAGCGACTGTGTCTGGGTCTGGTCGGTCATGGCAGCACGTCCTCTCCTCGCCCGCCCGCCAAAGGGGCGGCGCGAAGTCTAGCACAATCGCCGAACCTGCCAACAACGGATTGCGAAGCCGGGAGCGGGACCGTGCGGACAGCGGGAGATCCCGGCGCCGCACGGTCCCGGCGGCCGCCGACGGGGGTATCGGCGAACCGGCGCGCAATCCCCGTCCTGAAGGGCGGTTCCAGGCGCGGGAGGAGACGCCGAACCATGCCCGAGGGTTGCCCTGCGGGAGGCATTCTTGCCGGCGGCCGTGTCAGGTCCGTGGCATCGCGGAAAAATTGTGCCGCCGGGGTGCTCCGGTGGTTGACAGCCGGAAACGCGACACCATGTCTGTTGGCACTCATCGCCGGTGAGTGCCAACAGACACCGGCCTTACGCTCAGGAGGGACAGAGCCCATGGGTTTCAGACCGTTGCATGACCGCGTCCTCGTGCGCCGCCTTGACAGCGACGAGGTGTCTTCGGGCGGGATCATCATCCCGGACACCGCCAGGGAAAAACCGATGGAGGGCGAGGTGATCGCCGTCGGTCCGGGGGCGCGCGACGAGCGCGGCGCCGTCCATCCGCCGGATGTCGCCGAGGGCGACAGGGTGCTGTTCGGCAAGTGGTCCGGCACCGAGATCAGGATCGATGGCGAGGAACTTCTCGTCATGAAGGAATCGGACATCATGGGAATCCTGTGAACGGGCATTCCCGTCCAGCCGTTCCCACCACGCAATAGAAACCAGGAGACGAGTACAACATGGCTGCGAAAGACGTGAAGTTCAGCGCCGATGCCCGATCGCGGATGATCAAGGGCGTCAACATCCTCGCCGACTCGGTCAAGGTGACGCTCGGGCCCAAGGGCCGGACCGTCGTTCTCGACAAGTCGTTCGGCGCCCCCCGGATCACCAAGGACGGCGTGACGGTCGCCAAGGAAGTCGAGCTCGATGACAAGTTCGCGAACATGGGCGCCCAGATGGTGCGCGAGGTCGCCTCGAAGACCAACGACACCGCCGGCGACGGCACGACCACGGCCACGATCCTCACCCAGGCGATCGTGCGCGAAGGCGCCAAGGCGGTGGCGGCCGGCATGAACCCGATGGATCTGCGGCGCGGCATCGACCTTGCGGTCGACGCCGTCGTTGCGGACATCTCCAGGCGTTCGCGCAAGATCAACACCGACGCGGAAATCGAGCAGGTCGGCTCGATCTCGGCGAACGGCGACAGCGCCGTCGGCGAGATGATCTCCCGGGCCATGAACGAGGTGGGCAAGGAAGGGGTCATCACCGTCGAGGAGAACAAGGGCATCGGGACCGAACTCGAGACCGTCGAGGGGATGCAGTTCGACCGCGGCTACATCTCGCCCTACTTCGTGACCAACGCCGAGAAGATGATCGCCGAACTCGACGATCCGTTCATCATGCTCCACGAGAAGAAAATCTCGAACATGCAGGACATGCTGCCGGTTCTCGAGCAGATCGTTCAGTCGGGGCGGCCGCTGGTCATCATCGCCGAGGATGTCGAGGGCGAGGCCCTTGCCACCCTGGTGGTCAACCGCCTGCGCGGCGGCCTCAAGGTCGCGGCCTGCAAGGCGCCGGGCTTCGGCGACAGGCGCAAGGCCATGCTCGAGGACATCGCCATCCTCACCGGCGGCCAGGTGATCAGCGAGGACGTCGGCATCAAGCTCGAGAACGTCACCCTCGAGATGCTCGGCAAGGCCAAGCGCGTCGAACTTTCCAAGGAGAACACCGTCGTGGTCGGCGGCGCCGGCAGGAAGTCGGACATCAAGGGCCGCTGCAGCCAGATCCGCCAGCAGGCGGAGGAAACCAGCTCCGAGTACGACCGCGAGAAGCTGCAGGAGCGCCTGGCCAAGCTCGCCGGCGGTGTGGCCGTCATCAAGGTCGGAGGCGCGACGGAGGTCGAGGTCAAGGAGCGCAAGGAACTCGTCGAGGATGCGCTCAACGCGACCCGCGCCGCCGTCGAGGAGGGCATCGTCCCAGGTGGCGGATCGGCCCTGATCTTCGCCACCCGCGCGCTGAACAAGGTCAAGCCCTCGGAGAACGACCAGCGCGTCGGCGTGGACATCGTGCGCCGGGCGATCGAGGCGCCCGTGCGCCAGATCGCCGAGAACTCGGGGCACGACGGTGCGGTCGTCGCCGGCAAGATCCTCGAGAGCAACGACCAGAACTTCGGCTTCGATGCCCAGGCGGAGGCCTTCACCGACCTCGTCAAGGCGGGGATCATCGATCCGGCCAAGGTGGTGCGCACCGCGCTGCAGGATGCCGCCTCGGTTGCGGGCCTGCTCATCACCACCGAGGCCATGGTGGCCGAAATCCCGAAGAAGGACCCCCCGATGCCCGCCGGCGGACCGCCGGGTGGCATGGGCGGAATGGGCGGCATGGGCGGAATGGGTTTCTGAACACCGCCCACCGACCAGGAGTTGCCGGGGGCCGCGTGTCGACGCGGCCCCCGTTTCGTTGCGGGCCGGCCGGTCAGCGCCGCCGCCGGTCCCTGCTGTCGCTGAGGCGGTGGACCGCGTCCTGCCAGGTGCTGTGCAGGTGATCCTGGTAGTGCGGCTCGGCAGAGGCCGCGGCCTTGAAGTTGGGGTAGGTGACGGACCGGGCGATGGCGAGCACCAGGGCCTCGAAGGCCTCGCGGGTGAGGACGCACCGGGCGGCGTAGTCATGGCCCGGCGTGCTGAGCGGCGCGTCGGCGGCGGATCCGAAGGGATGGTCGGGCAGGTGGCTGTCGAGGACGCAGGTGAGGTGCCGCAGCGAGCGCGCCCGCACGAGGATGTGTCCGGGGCGCTCGCGGTGGGCGACACACGAGAGGAAGCCGCCGACGGTGTAGATCCACATGATGCTGCCTCTGCCTGTCCATGGCGGCCCGACGCCGCTATCGCCTATGGGACGAGACGGTTGCCCTGGCGAAGGAAGACGGCCAGCGTGCACCCTGTCGGCGTCGTCGACGAGTGGATCGTGCCCGGCCGGAACGACACGAAGTCTCCGGCGCGGAACACGGTGCCGTCATCGTCGACGAGCTCTCCCTCGATCACGAGAAAATCCTCGAAGTCGACATGCTCGTGGCGCAGCGACGAAAAGCCGGGCTCCATGCGCAGGAAGTAGGATCCGCAGCCGGTGTGCGGATCGTGGCTGACATCGATCCACGACAGCCCGGGAACGGGGTCGCCGTAGCGGTCGTAGGGCGAGAACCCCGCGGCATCATCGCCGCGCCGGATGACGCGGCGATGGTCGTCCCCGCCCCGCCTTGCCGTCCCCGTCACTCGAAGATGATCTCCACGCGCCGGTTGCCGGGATTGCGGACCCCGTCACCGGTGTCGACGGCCAGCAGCGTTTCGCCGTGCCATTCCACGCTGATGATCGAGTCGTCGACGCCGGCGGCTGCGAGATAAGCGGCTGTTTCCCTGGCGCGCGCTTCGGAGAGTTCGTCGTTGAAGTCATCGGTTCCCGACGTGTCGGCATGGCCCACCACCGTGATGGACGAAGGCCCCTGGCGCATCGCCTCGTCGACGACGGCGTCGAGGAAGCCCCCGGCGAACTCCGAGAGTTCCGAACGGTTCCAGGAGAAGTAGATGGTGAACTCGGTCTGCGGCTCCTCGACCACCGGTTCGGGGGGCACGTAGAGGAGTTCCTCCAGGGCGGTGAGGAAGGCATCCCGGCACTGCGCGATCATGGCGTCCTGGTGCGCCGCGATGGGACCGTTGTGCAGCGGTCCTTCCTCGGCCTCCTCGACCCAGCAATCGAACATGGTCTGGGCACGAGCCGCGGTTTCGGGCAGTTCCGCGCGGTCGCCGCTGTCGAGCTCGGCCAGCAGGACCGCGCGCTCGGCCGTCATTGTCGCCATCGTCTCGGCGGAATCGATCCGCCATTCCCGGGGATCCCAGGGAAGGACCGTCTGACCGGCGGCCGCAGCCGCGGCCTTGTCGAGGAAACTCACCGCATCGACGTGGTCGTAGAAAGCGGCCTCCTTGTGCGCAAGCTCGACGTAGCCGGCATGCAGGTAGGCAAGGAAGGTGTCCTCGCCGGCATCCATCATGTCCACCCGTTCGACTGTGTACGGCGCGGTACAGCCGGTCAGGACAATCGTCGCCGCACATCCGAACCACACTCCTGGTTTGAGCTTCATCTTTTCTCCTCGCACCGGTCTGATCCCCGGGACCCGGACAACACCCGGCCCACTTTCTTTCGCGGCTGGACCGTAACACGGTCCATGCCGCTGTTCACGTCGGTATTGTGGCATCCGGCCTCCAGCGCGCCGTGATGGCGAGCTCGTGGGCGTCGAAACCCTCGCAACGTGCGAAGGCGGCGGTCGCGCCCGCAAGCGCGTCATGGCCCTCGGCCGTCAGTTCGGCGATCGACTGGCGCTTGAGGAAGTCCATGACACCCAGGGCCGAATGGGTCGCCGCCCTGCCCCCCGTCGGCAGCACCGCGTTGACGCCGATCATGAAGTTCGCCATCGAGAACGGCGTCTCCTGTCCCAGCAGGATCTCGCCGGCGTTGACGATGCTCCCGAGGTAGTCGCGCGGGCAGCGGCTGGCGATCTGGAGGTGCTCCGGCGCGAAGGCATTGACGAACGCAAGCGCGTCGCCGCGATCCCGGGCCACGGCGAGACCGCCGTTCGTGCCGAGCGCCGCCATGGCGTAGTCCCGGCGAAGCGGCGGCAGCCTCTCGAGATGACGGCGCACGCTCGTGGCCGCCGCGCGGGCGATGGCCTCGTTCCAGGTCACGAGGAACACCGTGGAATCGTCACCGTGCTCCGCCTCGATCAGGAGGTCGAGCGCCAGGCGGTCGATGTCGGCGGTATCGTCGGCGAGGATCATCGCCTCCGACGGTCCCGCCGGCGGTCCGGGCGCCAGGACATCGGCGCACAGCGCCATGGCGGCGCCGACCCATGGCGAACCCGGGCCGACGATCTTGGCGCACCGCGGCACCGTTTCGGTTCCGAAGGCGACGGCGGCGACGGCCTGGGCGCCGCCGGCAAGGTAGACCTCATCGACCCCGGCGGCACGCGCGGCGACGAGAGTTCCGGCGTCGCAGGTTCCTCCCGGCCCCGGCGGCGTGACGATCACCACCCTGGGGACCCCGGCGATCAGCGCCGGTATCGCCGTCATCAGCACCACCGACGGAAAGGCGCCCTTGCCGCGCGGGACGTAGCAGGCCACCGCCTCGACCGGGACGTGCCGGTCGCCGGCCATGACGCCGGGGCCGACCTCGATCATCTCGAGCGACGGCGGCAGCTGGCGCCGGTGCACACGGCGGACATGGTCGGCGGCACGGGCCATGGCCTCGCGCGCCTCCGCCCGGACGGCCCCGGGGGCCCGTTCGAAGGCCTCCGGCGGCACGCGGATGGCCTCCGGCGCCATGACGACGCCGTCGAGTTCGGCGGCGAACCGCAGCAGCGCGCGGTCGCCGTCCCTTCGCACGGTCTCGACGATCTCCCGTGCCCGCCCGAGAACCGCCTCCATGCCGGACGCCTTGCGTTCGACGAGCGCGGCGCGCGCGGCGGGCTCAAGGGATGCCAGGTGGATGATGCGCGGCACGCGGGACCTCAGGCGAGGCTTTCGTCGCTGTCGGGATCGATACCCAGATCGGCGAACACGCGCCTCGCGATGCGAAAACTCTCGACGGCGGCCGGCATGCCGCAGTAGACGGCGATCTGCATCAGGGTGTCCCGAAGGGCCGCCAGGGTGACGCCGTTGCGCAGGGCGCCGCGAAAGTGCAGTTCGAACTCCTCCATGCGCCCCGACGCCGCGGTCATGCAGAGATTGTTGAGGCTGCGCTGCCTGCGGTCGAGTCCCGCGCCGCTCCAGATTTCGCCCCAGCAGTACGTGGTGAGAAGGCGCTGGAATCCGGCATTGAAGCTGTCCGCGCCGTTGATGGCCCTGTCGACATACTCGCTGCCAAGGACCTCGCGGCGGTTGGCAAGTCCCCTGTCGTACATGTCAGTCATGGAGTTCTCCGTCTCTGGGGGGTGGCATGGTCGGATCCGTGTCCGGGAAGAGCCTTGCGAGGGCCTCCGCGGAGGCCGTGCAAAGCCCGCGCTCGGTGATGAGCCCCGTGACGAGAGCGGCGGGAGTGATGTCGAAGGCAGGATTCTCCGGCGCCACGCCCTCGGGCGAGATGGCGACGGGAACGATCTCGCCGGCGCCGGTGAGTCCCGTGACCGTCAGCACCTCCTCCGTTCCGCGCTCCTCGATGGGGATGTCGTCCCCGTCGTCGAGCCGCCAGTCGATGGTCGGCGACGGCAGGGCGGCATAGAACGGCAGGTCGTGCTCCCGGGCCGCGAGCGCCTTGAGGTAGGTGCCGATCTTGTTGCAGACGTCGCCCGCGGCCGTGACGCGGTCGGCCCCCGTGATCGTCATGTCCACCCGGCCCCGCCTCATGAGAAGGCCGGCGGCGTTGTCGACGACAAGCGTGTGGGGCACGCCGTGACGCGCCAGTTCCCAGGCGGTCAGGGAAGCGCCCTGGTTGCGCGGCCGCGTCTCCGAGACCCAGACGTGGACGGGAACGCCGGCATCGTGGGCCTTGTAGACCGGCGCCAGCGCGGTGCCCCAGTCGACCGTGGCCAGCCATCCGGCATTGCAGTGGGTCATCACCTCCACCGGAGTTCCGCTCTCCTCGTGGCGCGCTTCGATGAGCTTCAGCCCGTGGTTGCCGATCGCCTCGCAGATCGCCACGTCCTCATCGCAGATCTCGCCGGCACAGGCGTAGGCCGCCTCTTCCCGGTCGCCTGCGGCAAGCGGCGTCAGCACCGCCCGGACCCGCTCGACGGCCCACCTCAGGTTGACCGCCGTGGGCCGTGTGGCGAGAAGCGTGCGGGCCGCCTGCGCCATGGACCCGTCCGAGGCGTCCCGCCGCATCGCGAGCGCCATGCCGTAGGCCGCGGTCGCGCCGATGAGCGGGGCGCCCCTGACCAGCATGGCGCGGATTGCGTGGGCGGCATCCTCGAGGGTCGCAAGGGCCGCGGTCGCGAACTCGTGGGGCAGCTTCGTCTGGTCGATGATGACGACCGTCCGGCCATCGTCGGCGAGCGCGATCGAACGCCACGCTGTTCCATCGACTCTCACGACGGGTTCCGGAAGTTGAGCTCGATGACGACTCCGTCCGGATCGGTGACGAAGACCTGGCGGACAGGCGTCCCGGGAACACTGAGACTCCGGTAGGCCACGCCTTCGCCGGCGAGACGCCGGCACACGGCCTCGAAACCCTCCATGGCGAAGGCCACGTGATCGACGGCGCTGCCGCCGGTCGCCCGCTCGCCGGCGAGACTGACGTGAACGACCGCCTTGCCGCCCGCATAGAACCAGGCCCCGGGCGAATCGAACGACGGCCTCCAGCCTTCCTCCAGTCCCAGGAGGCCGCAGTAGAAGGCGCGGCACCGATCGAGATCGGATGTCCTGATGTTGACGTGGTCGAGTCCCTGAACAGACATTCCGGCCCCCTTTGCGTTGCGGCAGCGGCCCAGTCTAACCGAGACCGCCATGCGCTTTCATCAGCCGCCACCGGCGACCGCGCACCGGCGCGCGAACGCCGGACGGCGCTGCGGCGCCTTTCCTCCGGTTGACTTGCGCGGCCCGATCGCCGATTTTCGCTCGCCGCCGCACGCTTTCCATCCTGCCATGGCCGACCATGCCTGCCACCCCCGCCATACGTCTCGGTCTTCCCAAGGGCCGCATGCAGGACAATGTCTATGGCCTCCTCGAGGACGCCGGCATTCACGTGCGCTCCGGAAGGGTGGGCAGCGCCCGTGACTACCGGCCGCTGCTGTCGCTGCCGGACTTCGACGCCAAGCTCCTCAAGCCCCAGAACATCGTCGAGATGCTGCACGTCGGCAGTCGCGACATCGGCTTCGCGGGACGCGACTGGGTGCGCGAGAAGAATGCCGCGCTGGTCGAGCTGATCGACACCGGCCTCGACCCTGTCGACCTGGTGGCCGCGGCGCCGGTGAAGCTCCTGGTCGACGGCAGGCTGCCGGACCGCCACCTCGTCGTGGCGAGCGAGTACGAGCGCCTCGCGCTCGCGTGGATCGCCGAAACCGCGCTCGATGCCACTTTCGTGCGCTCCTACGGGGCGACCGAGGTCTTCCCGCCCGAGGACGCGGACTGCATCATCGACAACACCGCGACCGGCGCCACGCTGCGCGCCAACGGCCTCGAGGTCGTGGCCGGGATCATGACGTCGTCCACCTGCCTGTTCGCCCACCCGGCGGCCCTCGAGGACGGTGGCAAGCGCAGCGCCATCGAGAGCTTCGTCATGATGGTGGGATCGGTTCTCGATGCCAGGCGGCGCGTCATGGTCGAGGTCAACGTGTCGGCCGAGCGTCTCGACGCCGTGGTCGCCAGGCTGCCGTGCATGCGCGAACCGACCGTCTCGCCGCTTCACGGGGCCAGCGGCTACGCGGTCAAGGCCGCTGTCCCGCGGGACGTGCTGGCCCGCGTCATCCCCGAGATCAAGGCCATGGGCGGCACGGACATCGTGGTCAGCGCCATCGGCAACATCGTGGCATGAGGAAACCATGAGCGAACGCGTGGCAACCGTCACCCGCACGACGCGGGAAACGGACGTGACGGTCACCGTCAACCTCGACGGCAGCGGACAGAGCGACATCGCCACCGGCCTGCGTTTCCTCGATCATCTTCTCGATGCCCTGGCGCGCCACGGCCGCATCGACATCGCGCTGGCCGCCCAAGGCGACCTCGCCGTCGACGACCACCACACGGCGGAGGACTGCGGCCTTGCGCTGGGTGCGGCGTTCGAGCAGGCGCTGGGCGACAAGCGCGGGATCCGCCGCTTCGGCGACGCCCACGCTCCTCTCGACGAGGCTCTGGCGCGGGCGGTCGTCGATCTCTCCGGACGCCCCTTCTGCCATGTCGACCTCGGCCTCAGGCGCGAGCGGATCGGCGACATCGCAACGGAAATGATCGAGCACGTCCTCGCCAGCTTTGCCATGGCGGCCCGCCTCACCCTCCATGTCGACCTGCTGCGCGGCCGCAATGACCACCATCGCGCGGAAGCCGCATTCAAGGCCGTCGCCCTTGCCCTGAGGCAGGCCGTGGCCGACGGCGGGCACGACGAGGTTCCGAGCACCAAGGGCGTGCTGTGACGGCACGCGATGTCGCCGTCTGCCACACGGGAACGGCCAACCTGGCATCGGTCATGGCGGCACTGCGCCGCGCCGGCGCCGCGCCGCGCCTGACGGAGGCGCCCGCAACGGTCCTCGAGGCGGGCCATGTCGTGCTGCCGGGCGTCGGCTCGTTCGGGGCGGCGATGGACACCCTCGGGCCGTCCGGTGCGGCCGATGCGCTTCGCGAGCGCATGGCGCGGGGACGCCCGACCCTCGCCATCTGTGTCGGCCTCCAGCTCCTGTGCCGGGCGAGCACGGAATCGCCCGGCGCAGCCGGTCTCGGCCTGATCGACGACGTGATCACCCGGTTCCCGGCGCAAGTCCGCGTGCCGCAGTTCGGCTGGAACGCGGTCACGCCCGAAAACGGCTGCGCCGTACTGACGGCCGGCCACGCCTATTTCGCCAACTCCTACCGCCTGGAGACGGCCCCGCAGGGCTGGCGCGCGGCCATGGCGAACCATGGCGGACCGTTTGTCGCGGCGCTCGAGAGAGGCGCCCTCGTCGCCTGCCAGTTCCACCCGGAGCTCTCCGGCTCCTGGGGCGGGGCGCTCCTGGGACGCTGGCTCGGCCTGCCATGCTGACCGCCCGGGTCATCCCCTGCCTCGACATCGACTCGGGCCGCGTCGTCAAGGGCATCCGCTTCCAGGGCCTGCGCGACGCCGGCGATCCCGTGGCGCTGGCCGCCGCCTACGAGGGACAGGGCGCCGATGAACTCGTCCTGCTCGACGTTTCGGCGACGCCCGAGGAGCGGAGCCATGCCCGCCATACCGTCGCCGCGGTGCGCGAGGTGCTCGGCATTCCGCTGACCGCCGGCGGCGGTGTCCGCTCGGCAGCCGACGCCGGGGCGCTCCTCGAGGCGGGCGCCGACAAGGTCGCCGTCAACACCGCGGCCGTGGCGAGGCCGCAAATCCTCACCGACATCGCGGCCCGGTTCGGCAGCCAGTGCGCCGTCGTCTCGATCGACGCCGCACGGTCCGGCGGGGGCTGGGAGGTCGTGACGCGCTCGGGCCGCGAGCGCACGGGGATCGACGCCGTCGGCTGGGCAAGGGAGGCGGTGTCCAACGGCGCCGGCGAGATCGTCCTGACCAGCTGGGACCGCGACGGCACCCGGTCGGGTTACGACACCCGCCTGCTCGGCGCCGTCGCCGGCGCCGTGACGGTGCCCGTCATCGCCTCCGGCGGCGCGGCCTCGACGGCGCATCTCGTCGAGGCTCTCGCCGCGGGGGCCGACGCGGTGCTCGCAGCCTCGATCTTCCATGACGGGGAGTTCACCGTCGGCGACATCAAGGGCGCCATGGCCGCCGCCGGTATCTCCGTGAGGCCGGCGCCGTGATCGTTCCCTCGATCGACGTGATGGGCGGCCAGGCCGTTCAGCTTGTCGGCGGCGTGACCACCGCCATCGAGGCGGGCGATCCCCGTCCCATCGCCGAGCGTTTCCGCCTCGCGGGCGAGATCGCCGTGATCGATCTCGATGCGGCGCTCGGCAAGGGCGACAACCGGGCGCTGATCGAAGACCTCGTGCGCCTTGCACCCTGCCGCGTCGGCGGCGGCATACGCGACGCCGCTGCGGCGCGGCGCTGGCTCGATGCCGGCGCCCGCAAGGTCATTCTCGGCACGGCGGCGCGGCCCGACGTCCTCCGACAGTTGCCGCCGGAGCGGGTGATCGCCGCCCTCGATGCCGTCGACGGCGATGTCGTGACCCACGGCTGGAGGCAAAGAAGCGGCCGGACCGTCGAGGCCGGGATGGCGGAGCTTGCCGGCCTCGCCGGCGGCTTCCTCGTCACCTTCGTCGAACGCGAGGGCCGCATGGCGGGAACGGACATCGGCCGCGCCCTCGAGCTCGCCGCCCTGGCGGGCGGCGCGCGCCTCACCGTGGCCGGCGGCTTCACCACCCCCGCCGAGATCGCCGAAGCCGACAGGGCCGGCGTCGATGCGCAGGTGGGCATGGCGCTCTACTCGGGCGCCCTGCATCTCGCCGACGCGATCGCCGCGCCGCTGACGAGCGACCGGCCGGACGGCCTCTGGCCGACGGTCGTCAGCGACGAGCACGGCCGCGCACTGGGCCTGGCGTGGTCCGACGCGGAAAGCCTCCGCGCGGCGGTGGAGCGGCGCGCCGGTGTCTATCATTCCCGCTCGAGGGGATTGTGGATCAAGGGCGAGACTTCCGGGGACACCCAGGAGCTGCTCGGGATCGATGCCGACTGCGACCGCGACGCCCTGAGGTTCACGGTGCGCCAGCGTGGCCGGGGGTTCTGCCACCTCGGCGCCTGGACATGCTGGGGCGCCGATTCGGGTCTTCCGGCACTGGCCCGCATCCTCGAGAGCAGGCTGTCGCAGGCGCCCGAAGGCTCCTACACCGCCCGCCTGTTCGGCGAGCGGGGCCTCCTCGAAGCCAAGCTTCTCGAGGAGGCGCGCGAACTCGCCGAGGCCTCTTCCGCCGCGGACGCCGTCCACGAGGCGGCCGATCTCCTCTTCTTCACGCTGGCGGCCGCGGTTCGCGCCGGAGCAAGCCTCCACGACATCGAGAGAGAGCTCGAACGGCGCGCGCTGACGCTGACACGCCGTCCCGGAGACGCCAAGGACGCCACCTGAGGGCGTGAAAAAATTGGCGGCACCGGCCGCCGTGCCCTTGAACTCGACGACCCGCCGCCTACATGACTGTTGGCACTCTCCCCTCGTGAGTGCCAACACGGATTCGTTTTACAGGAAACTTCACTCAATCAGGAGGTTGCAACATGGCGTTCCGTCCGTTGCATGACCGCGTTCTGGTTCGTCGCGTCGACAGCGACGAGATGACCGCGGGCGGCATCATCATCCCAGACACCGCAAAGGAAAAGCCGATGGAAGGCGAGATCGTCGCGACCGGTCCCGGTGCCCGCGACGATTCCGGCACCATCCAGGCGCTCGACGTCAAGGCGGGCGACCGCATCCTTTTCGGCAAGTGGTCCGGCACCGAAGTCAAGCTCGATGGCGAAGATCTCCTCATCATGAAGGAGTCCGACATCATGGGCGTCATCGAGTAAGTCCAGGAAGCCAACCCTCAAGGAGATACGAAGAAGATGGCTGCCAAAGAGGTCAAGTTCTCTGCCGATGCCCGCACCCGCATGATGCGCGGCATCAACACACTCGCCGATGCGGTCAAGGTGACGCTGGGCCCCAAGGGCCGGACCGTCGTCCTCGACAAGTCGTTCGGCGCCCCCCGGATCACCAAGGACGGCGTCACCGTCGCCAAGGAAATCGAGCTTGACGACAAGTTCGAGAACATGGGCGCGCAGATGGTGCGCGAGGTCGCCTCGAAGACCAACGACATCGCCGGCGACGGCACGACGACGGCGACGGTCCTCGCCCAGTCCATCGTCCGCGAAGGCACCAAGGCGGTGGCCGCGGGCATGAATCCGATGGACCTGCGCCGCGGGATCGAGGCCGCCGTCAACGCGGTGGTCGAGGATCTCGACAAGCGCTCCCGCAAGATCAAGTCGTCCGACGAGGTGGCCCAGGTCGGCACGATTTCGGCCAACGGCGACACCGAGGTCGGCCGCATGATCTCCGAGGCCATGCAGACCGTCGGCAACGAGGGCGTGATCACCGTCGAGGAGGCCAAGTCCCGCGATACGGAACTCGACGTCGTCGAGGGCATGCAGTTCGACCGCGGCTACCTCTCGCCCTACTTCATCACCGATCCCGACAAGATGAAGGCCGAGTACGACGATGTCTCGATCCTGATCCACGAGAAGAAGCTCTCGAATCTGCAGGCCATGCTGCCGATCCTCGAAGAGGTCGCCAAGTCGAGCCGTCCGCTTCTCATCATCGCCGAGGATGTCGAGGGCGAGGCCCTTGCCACACTGGTGGTCAACCGCCTGCGCGGCGGCCTCAAGGTCGCGGCCTGCAAGGCGCCGGGCTTCGGCGACAGGCGCAAGGCCATGCTCGAGGACATCGCCATCCTCACCGGCGGCCAGGTGATCAGCGAGGATGTCGGCATCAAGCTCGAGAACGTCACCCTCGACATGCTCGGCAAGGCCAAGCGCATCGTCGTCAAGAAGGACGACACGACCGTCGTCGACGGCGCCGGCAAGAAGGCGGACATCAAGGGCCGCTGCAACCAGATCCGCCAGCAGATCGAGACCACCACATCGGACTACGATCGCGAGAAGCTGCAGGAGCGCCTGGCCAAGCTCGCCGGCGGTGTCGCCGTGATCAAGGTCGGCGGTTCGACCGAGATCGAGGTGAAGGAGCGCAAGGACCTCGTCGAGGATGCCATGAACTCCACGCGCGCGGCCGTCGAGGAAGGCATCGTGCCGGGCGGCGGCGCCGCCCTGCTCTACGCCAGGCGTGCCCTCGACAAGCTGAAGCTCGATGACGCCGACCAGCAGGTCGGTGTCGACATCGTCCGCAAGGCCATCGAGACCCCGGCGCGGCAGATCGCCGAGAATGCCGGTCTCGACGGCGCGGTCGTCGCCGGCAAGATCCTCGAGAAGAACGACCGGAACTGGGGTTTCGACGCCCAGGCCGAGGCCTACAAGGACATGGTCAAGGCCGGCATCATCGATCCTACCAAGGTCGTGCGCACGGCCCTGCAGGATGCGTCGTCCGTCGCCGCTCTCCTGATCACGACGGAAGCCATGATCGCGGAGAAGCCCAAGAAGGACGCGCCTGCCGCTCCTCCGGGCGGTGGCATGGACGACATGGACTTCTGATCGAAGCCACCTTGCAGCAAGCGTTGAACGGGGAGCCGCGGCCCGGGCCGCGGCTCCCTTGATTCGAGCACCCCGGCGGAACCGCCTGCCATGTTCCGTGAACGCGGCGCCGACTTCGTCGTCGTCGGCTCGGGGTCCGCCGGCGCGACCCTGGCGAACCGCCTCTCGGCGGACCCGGCGGCGAGGGTTCTCCTGCTGGAGGCGGGACCGATGGACAGCGGTCCCTTCAGCTGGATGATCCACATGCCGACGGCGTTTGCCTGGCCGCTGAAGGATGACCGGTTCAACTGGTTCTACAACAGCGAACCCGAACCCTGGATCGGCAACCGGGTGATCCACTGCCCGCGGGGCCGCGTGCTCGGCGGCACGAGTTCCATCAACGGCATGGTCTACATCCGCGGCCATGCCCTGGACTACGACAGGTGGGCGCAGTCGGGCTGCCGCGGATGGTCGTACCGCGAGGTCCTCCCGTACTTCAGGCGCGCCGAGTCCCACGAGCGCGGGAGCAACGACTACCACGGCGGCGACGGACCGCTCCATGTCGCGGCAGGCCGCCTCGAGAGCAATCCGCTCTTTCGTGCCTTCGCCGAGGCTGCGGTCGAGGCGGGCTATGCCGGGAGCGCCGATCTCAACGGCTACCGCCAGGAAGGCGTCGGCGCCATGGACCGCACGACCTACCGGGGGCGCCGCTGGAGCACGGCCTCGGCCTATGTCAGACCCGCCCTTCGACGTCCCGGTCTCACCGTCGAAACCGGAGCGCTCGTCACGAGGATCCTTTTCGAGGGTGCGAGAGCGGTCGGTGTCGAGTACATCCGCGGCGGCAGGCTGCGGCGGGCGCGCGCCGCGAGGGAGGTCGTCCTCTCGGGCGGCGCCATCAACTCGCCCCAGCTGCTGCAGCTGTCGGGGATCGGCGCCGCAGACGAGCTCGCGGCCCTCGGCATCGCCGTGGTCTGCGACCTGCCCGGCGTCGGGCGCAACCTGCAGGACCATGTCGAGGTTCTCGTGCAGCACGAGTGCAGGGAGCCGGTGAGCCTCCTCGAGCACCTGACTCCCCTCGGCCGGATGAAGGTCGGCCTGCGCTGGTTCCTTGCGAAAAGCGGACCGGCAACGACCAACCACATGGAAGCCGGCGGCTTCATTCGCAGCCGCGCCGGAATCGAGCATCCCGACCTGCAGTACCACTTCCTTCCCATGGCGATGACCTACGACGCCTTCAACGTGAACCGCATTCACGGCTTCCAGGCCATGGTCGACCTGATGCGGCCGCTTTCCCGGGGGCACGTGAGGATCCGGAGCGCCGATCCGCGCCGCCATCCGGAGATCCTCTTCAACTACCTCAAGGAGGACGGGGATGTCCGCTGCCTGCGGGACGGTACGCGCCTGACGCGGGAAATCTTCGCGCAGAAGGCCTTCGACCGGTTCCGCGGCCGCGAGATCCGGCCGGGCGCCGGCAGGCAGTCAAACGAGGAGCTCGACGCCTGGATCCGCCAGACCTGCGAGGCGAGCTACCATCCCTCCTCGACCTGCCGCATGGGGCCCGCCGGCGATGCCCGGGCGGTCGTCGATCCGCAGCTGAAGGTCCACGGCGTCGACGGCCTCAGGGTGGTCGACGCCTCCGTCATGCCGGACATCGTCTCCGGCAATCTCAATGCGCCGACCATCATGATCGCCGAGAAGGCCGCCGACATGATCCTCGGAACGGCACCGCCGGAACCCTCCGGGGCCCCGGTCTGGATCCATCCCGACTGGGAGCGCAGCCAGCGATAGCAGGGCTCCGGCCCGTTGCGGCCGCCGGCACCGGTGGAGCGCCGCGCTTCCCGAACTGCTCTACCGTTCCTGACGTGCAGGACAGCCGTCCCCGAGGGCGTCCCTCAACCAGCCGTGGAGCACAGCGATCGAGTGCTCGCTCATGACGCCGCCAAGGGGATTGACGACGAGGGGGCCCGGCCGGTAGGCGCCGCTTTCGAGACCCCGCTGGACCGATTCCACGAGGCCGATATCTTCCGCCACGGTCGTCTCGAGATCCTGGCGGATGAGCTTCGAGAGCGCATCGGAGCACTCGCCGGTGGCCGAGTACCAGCCCCTCGTGACCGTGACGGCCCGGTGGCCTGCCGCCTGCCAGCGATAGGTGTTGAGGATGCGGCCGGGATAGACCTGGAAGGACACGGCCGGCCACAGGTACCAGGAGCTGTACTGCAACGCCGTGGCGTCGCCGCCGTCGACACTGTACGCCCTGCTCCCGGATGCGGCGGCGCGCGTGGTGTGCCGCAGGCAGTGGCCCTGCGGGCGTACATCGTAGCTCACGGGATCGATGACGCCCGTGGAGAACGCGGGATGGGCAAGCCTGCAGTGATAGCACTCGCTGTAGTTCTCCACCGAGACCTTCCAGTTGCAGGCCTCCTCGACCGCCTCCTGGCGGGCGGGCCTGAGATCCTCGATGTCGGGCACGAAGGCCCGCAGTTCCTCCTCGACCCCGGGATACCACGCCGCCATCGGGCGGGTCCGCGGATCGGCATTGACGAAGACGAAGCCGCAGAACACCTCGAGGCGCAGCTCGGCAAGGCGGATCGTCCCGCGGTCGAACCCGGGGACGTGCTCGCTGCCCGGCGCGTGCCGCAAGGCGCCGTCGAGGCCGTAGGACCAGCCGTGGTAGGGGCAGGCGATCAAGGCCCGGTTGCCCCTGCCCTCCAGGAGCTCGTGAGCCCGGTGCCGGCAGACGTTGTGGAAGGCGCGAAGCGTGCCGCCACGGTCGCGCACGACGATGCAAGAGGCCCGGCCCAGGGAACACACGACGTAGTCGCCCCGCCCCGTGACCTCGCTGGCATGGCAAGCGAGCTGCCATGTCCTTGCGAAGATGCGTTCGAGTTCCTTCTCGAAGACGGCCGGATCGGTGTACCAGCGGGCTGCGAGCGCCGACACTCCCGGGACATCCATGGCACTTCGCCTTCCCAGCCACGAACGCCGGAAACCCTGCCCGCGTCACCGGAGACGTTCAAGGCGGAACTTGCCCCGGGGAACACCACGAACCCTCAAGGGCACCATATCATCGCTCCTGCGGAAAGGTCCCTCTCGACAGGACTGACGCCGCCTGCTATAGATTCGGGTAGGCGTGGGCGCATAGCTCAGTTGGTAGAGCAGCTGACTCTTAATCAGCGGGTCCAAGGTTCGAGTCCTTGTGCGCCCACCAAACAAATCAACGACTTAAGGGAGACAAGGTGACACGAGGAAAGGCTCACGTCACAGGCCCATCACCAGAAGAAGCACAGCTTGAGGGAGTGTTCGTAGAGATGGGCATGAGACTCGCCTGCGTTTAAGATTGAAAGTTGGCGCGAGCATGCTGTCCGATGGACAGGGTGCAGCACTTGCAATGCAATCTTGTCCACGTGGTCTGGCGAACATTGACACAGTGTAGTGTCATTGATCTTCTTACCCAGCAGTATGAGAGCAGCACCAACCGGAAAGGGGCCACCCGGTGATAGCTGACAGCCATTACCAAACAAAACCTGAAGCAGAGCAAGAGGCGCGACGCCGTCGGACAGATCCAGCCTTGTCGGAAGCCATCACGAAGGTGCTTGCGTCTCCCTATGGAGGTTTTGTCGTCCGGTCTGTGTCGGCGCACTGGTTGGTGGACGGTCTGATAGACGGCCCTTCCGGAACGGCATGGCCGCACGATCCGAATCGGTACGCCTTGCGTAGCAAGGTTACTCATGCGACCGGAGCAAGCAAGCCTACACGCTTGGTCGTGAGCAACCAGTGACAGACCAAGAAGCGACTGGCCGGGAGGTTGTGCCTGCGGCCGATCCAAATGGCGAGCCGCTTGACGCTCAACGAGTGTTCTTGCGCGAAGCGGTAAGGTTGGAGGACCGAAGACTTGATTTGGCGCGCCAGCGAACTGAGGTAGTCGCACGCAGTCAAGAGTTGAGCAATGAGCAGGACAAACGACAAGCCGAGTACGCCCACGAAGTGCTGGCGTCCGAGGAGCGGGCGGATATCCGCCGGCATAACCTCGCGGCTCCGGATAACAATTGGCGGAGGTCTGGTTGCCGTGGGGTACTTCGGTTCCCTCATGGCATTGATGTTCTTCGGAACTGGCGAGCAAAGCGAACTGGCCCTGAAGTTGCTTGAACAGACCTTAACGGGATTGGGCGGCTTTGGCATTGGCTACATGTTTCTGATTGCGTTCAGACGCCTGCTCCAGAGTCGATAGCGCCACTGCATTCGACTGCACTCGGCCAGTGGTCGTCCTGCGGCTGTTTGCTTATCGCCAGCGCCACATTCCCGGACACGCCGTCGGCAAAGAATTTCTCGAACACTTGCGCGCGGTCCGCCAGGTCAAGCGGATTGGCGTAGAAGCGGAGCCGGACAGAGGTTTCGAGCTTGGCGGACAGTTCCGTCGTCAGGAGCCCCGCCAGCGGCAGAGCGCCTCGCGATGTTGCGCTCCCATCCGCCGTCGCGAAATGGTCTGGAGGCGCCCTGCCAGCCGCCAAGGTCCGCATGGAGCAGTCGCGGGCAAGCCTGACCATGGCGGCGGGCATGTTCGGCCCCAAGCGCGACACCTGCCGGTCGCAACGTGGCGCGGCGTCCTATGCGCCCGCCGTGATCTCAACAGGCACCGCCTTGCCGGACCGTTTCTATGTCGGCCTTGAGCACCGCCAGCGGGTCATCATCTTTTCTGTCGTCGAGGTCGAGTCCGTCGAGCATGAACAACAGACCGTCCGCGACAACATCGTCGGTTATCTCGTCGGCTTCACCCGTCTGCGACTATGCACTTGTCGTCGAGGCGGGGTCGAACGGTGCCTACTGCCTCGTTGGTTCCGGTGTCCATCAGACTACATTGATCTGGGAACGCAATCCGGCTCTTCGCGGCCGGATAAAACCTGACGTTAGCAGGGAGTGGTCGACAATCGGCGCTGCGAATCCGGTCGTTCATGCTCCAGCCGGCGATGTACCGCCCGGGGCTGCGTTTGAAGTCCTCTTCCACGTGTCGCGATTCAAGCATGTCCTTCGGATGGATTGGTGGTACATTCCGAATTGGACGACGCTCCATGCCGAACCGGACGGTTCATGCCCAGACCTTCGTGAGGCGGCACGCCGAAGCGTCGGTGCGTCTGGCGCTCACGGACACCCGCGTCGTCGCCATCGTGGGACCGCATCAGTCTGGCAAGACGACGCCTGCCCGCCGCATCGCCGATGACGACGGCCGCGCGTTCGTATCGCTGGACGACGATCAGTCCAGACGGTTCGCCCGGGAAGATCCGGTGGGGTTCGTGCGGGGCCTGCAACGTGCCGCGATCGACGAAATCCAGCGCGCGCCGGACCTTGTTCTGGCTCTCAAGAAAGCGGTCGACGAGGATCCCCGCCCCGGACGCTACCTGATTACGGGCTCGGTCGATCTGTTCAAGGGATCGATATCGCCGGATTCGCTGGCCGGCCGCGTCGAGACTGTCGAGCTCCTGGCGTTCTCCCAGGCCGAGATCGCCGACGCCGCCCCGCCACGGTTCCTTGACCGGGCCTTTGCCGGCGACTTCCCCGCCTTCGAGGAGACGGGAGCGACGGCCGATCTGGTTGAGCGGGTCGTTTCTGGCGGTTATCCGGCAGCACGTGCCCGCAGCGTCCCGGCGCGGCGCCGCTCCTGGCTGCGCCTATGCGCGGGCGCTTGCCGAACGCGACGTTTCCGATATCGCGCCCGTCACAAAGCGCGACGACATGGTTCGCCTGATCGACCACGCGGCCGTATCGGCAGGCCGGCTGCTCAACATGTCGGGCCTTGGCGCCAATCTCGGCGTCGACGGCAAGACCGTGGACCGCTGGCTCGTCCTGCTGGAGCACATGTTCCTGCTCCGCCGCGTTCGCGCCTGGCACAACAGCCGGCTGAAACGGCTCGTCAGGACTCCGAAACTGCAGTTCCTTGATTCCGGTCTGCTCGCGGCGCTGCTGGGAACGGACAGTGCGGACATTGCGCGGGGCCGTCAGAAACTCGGGCCCCTTCTGGAAAGCTTCGTGTATGCAGAGATCGCCAAGGCCGTCGCCCTGTCCGGCGAGCCGACGGCCATAAGCCACTATCGCGACAAGGATGGTCTGGAAGTCGATCTGGTTCTGGAGCGTTCACCGGGCACGACCGTCGGGATCGAGGTCAAGGCGGGAGCGACGGCGCGTCTCCGGGATTTCAGGGGGCTCCAGCGCCTCAGGGAAACCGTGGGCGACAGGTTCGCCTGCGGTATCGTCCTTCACGACGGCGAGCGCATTCAACGCACAGCTTCAGGCCTCTTCGCAATGCCGACCGGAATGCTCTGGAAAGCCTGAGGACGGCCTTCTGCGCCACCGGAGAGCACGAGGATACCGGGCTTCGGCGCCCCGGCGCATTGCCTCCCGGTTGACAAGGGCCACGACGCTCCGACAATCCGGGAACCTTCACGCCCCGACCGGGCCGCTCGCGGCCAGGGGCGCATCCGCGCGGAAAGGACCAAACGTCATGATCTACCTGATCCCTGCCGGCATTCTGACGGTCTTGAACCTGGTGTTTGCGGCCGTCGGTCCGCAGATGGTGCCTGCCTTCTACATCGCGGACGCGGCGGTGCTGGCGGCTGCCGTCTATGGACTCTGGCAGTGTCGAGCGCGGCCACTGGTGTTCGCGGCATTCGCGCTCGTGGGACACTTCTACGCCTACAACACGCTCGCGAAGATCACCGGGAGCGGCCTCGAGGAACCGCTGCTGTGGCTCGTGATCGACCCGATCGCGGTCGCGTTGCTGGCATGGAAGGGCCTGGAAGCGACGGAGCGGGCGAAGGCCTGAACGAGCGGCGGGCGTCATTCACTGCAGATCGTGCCCCGGCGGCGGAGCAGGAGCCCGGGCGTCCCGATTCCGCCCGCCGGACCGCGTCAAGGGGGATAGACGATCGTCTCCACCTCCTCGATCCGCTCGTCCCCGGTGAAGCGCCAGACGCCGAGCCTGCCGCGCCGAAGGTCGCCGTTGTCGTCCCAGTCCATGTCCGAGGCCGCGCCCTCGTAGTCGATGTCGCCTCCCCGGCGCAGAACGTCGAGCGCCTCGGCGATCCCTTCGCGACCCGCGATGACCGCGGTGCCCGGTGGGGAGCCGATCTGCCGCAGGCGGTCGCGGATGGCGGCACCGTCCACGCTCCCGGCGGCCTGTGCGGCGAGCGCCAGGGCCACCGTCGCGTCGTAGGCCTCCTTCACGTAGGTCGCCGTCGGCAGCGCGCCGAATTCGGCGACATACGCCGCCTCCCATGCCGCACCGGAAGCGGTGTTCGCAAGGGCGGCGGGACCCGTACCGTACATGCCGCCAAGGCGGTCTGCGCCGATGGCCCGGACCAGGCTCAGCCGCTTGGCGGCATCGCCGAACACGAACCGGCCGTAGAGGCCGCTGTCGAGAGCCTGGCGGACGATGAGATGCGCCTCGGTCTCGAAGGCGACCACGACAAGAGCCTCGGCGCCCCCGCTCGCGGACGCCCGCAGGTCCGCCATGAAATCGGTCTGCCCGCTCCCGGTGGCGACGCTCACGAGATCGCCCTGCCATGCGGCCGCGAAGGCGCCGGCAAGCCCCTGTCCCCAGGCGTCGTCGCGGTAGAGCAGGCCGACGTTGTCGAAGCCGCGCTCGCGCGCGACCCGGGCAAGGACTGGACCCTGCCAGATGTCGGAGTAGGTGGTCCTGAACAGGAAATCCCCGTCGTCGGCCACGCTCAGCTTCGGCGAGGTCGCCGAGTTGCTGATGGCGGGGACCCCGGCCGGCGCGGCCACCTGCGCGGCGACCAACAGGGCGCTTGCGCTGCTTCCCGGGCCGACGATGGCGTGCACGCCTTCCTCCTCGACGAGGCGCCGCGCCTCCGCGACCGCGGTGTCCGGATCGATTCGCGTGTCGCCGAGCGAGGTCGCGACCGGCTGGCCGAACACGCCGCCGGCCTGGTTGATGTGCAAGATCGCAAGATCGAACCCGCTCTTGCGGCCTTCGTGCACCTCGGTGGATCCTCCGCTGAGATCCATCAGCAGCCCGATCCGGAGCTGGGCGGGAGAATCCGCCGTGGCGGCAACCCCGAAGAGCGCCAGGCAGACTCCGGCCAGCACGGCAGTCGCATTCTTGCCGAATCGTCGGCGAACAGCATCCGTCATGGTCCACCAGCCTCCCCGATGCCCGATTTTGCAGCCGCCGGATGTCACAACGTGCACAATGGTCTTCGCTCCGATTGTATCCGCTCCGGCCACCACAGCGCCAGAGGTCTGATCACGACGCCACGCAGCACGACACGGTCACTGTCCGCGGCCCGGCTTCGTCATTCTTCGATGAGGCGAGATCAACCCTCTTGCCCTGTCGTCGGGAGGTTTTCCAGTCGGCCGAGCCAGGTGGAAAAGTGTGGGCATTCCGGATGCGCTCCAGGTCGATCCCCACGGCGGCGAGGGGACCCAGAAGCGGTTTCTGACAGCCGTCAGCCAGAGCCACGATCCGCTTCGATGGCGCTGCTTGTGGCGAATCATCGATCTCTTCCGGGGTCCGGAAGGCGTTCCGGATGTCCTGGAGCTGCGGGACCAGATCCGGGCGGCCGACTTCAGCGCCGAACCTGCCACAATCGCTGAACAGCAGCGCTTCATACTCGTGCATCATCCGGTAGCGACCCATGGCGTCTGGGCCGCAGGTCAGGTCCGGTACCAAGTCGCCCGGGTCTGTGGTCATCAGGATGCAACGCTCCACAGTCTTCGGGCCTGTCTGCACCTGTGTCGCGACAAAGCTTACACCGGAAGGCGGAGATTCACGAACAAGGGGAGCGCATTATCCGGCCGTGGAAAAGGCCCTGCGTCTGGCCAGTCAGGTCTTCGGCGCCGTCGGGGACCGGACCTGCGCATCGGGCCTTGTCCGGATCATCGGCCACCGCACCCGGGCACGCCGCATGCCCGATGTCTCGCCGGACGACCGCTTCGGCGCGTCGAAACGAGGGCCACCGGGACCCTTCATCGGCGGGGCCGGGGTGCCCGCGCGCGTGACGTGATGACGATGCCCGCGATGACGATCAGGGCGCCCGCCGCATTGGGCACGGGCTCGAGCGGCACGAACGAGAGAGCGGCGCCGGCGGCGAAGACGGGATAGAGCCACCACCGCAGGGGGCCCTCGGCGTAGCGCTGGATCACGGCATTGACGGCGTAGATTCCGAAGAGCGATGCCGCGCCGATCCACAGGCTCTCCAGCGGCCGCGATCCGACGAGCGGCGTGAGGGCGAAGATCAGCACGACGATGTAGAGGCCCTTGGCGATCTTCCACGCCTCGACGCCCGTGGCCATGGGTCTCGCGCCGGCGATGCCCGCGGCCGTGAAGGCCGCAAGGCAGACCGGCGGCGTCACGTTGGAATCCTGGCTCAGCCAGAAGACGATCATGTGCGCGGTGAGCAGGAAGACGGTCATGGTCGCCGGATCGATCAGCGCGGGACGGATCACCAGGGCGAGCTCGAACGGAAGGGAGGCGACGAGCTCCCGGGCATCGGCGCGCGACAGGCCTTCGCCGACATGCGCCGCATGCGGCGACTCGACCAGGGCGAAGAGCGCCGCCTTCGACGGCTCGCCGAGACCGTCCACCAGCATGTCGACAAGGATGCCGTCGGCCAGAAGGCCGGCAAGCGCCGGCGCCGAGAGAATGGCAAGGACGATGTAGGCCGCCGTGACCGGCAGGCCCATGCCGAGCACGAGGGAGACGATCGCGATCAGCGCGACGGCGACGAGCACGGACCCCTCGGACCACTGGGCGATCATCAGGGCGAAGCCGTTCCCCAGGCCCGAGGTGGTGACGGCATTGTTGATGAGGCCCACGGTGACGAGGAGGACGGCAGTCATGATCGACGTCCTGATTCCCAGCATCAGCGCCCGGGAGATGCGCTCCGGGTTCATGCGGTTGGGGGTGAGCCAGCTGACGGCGACGAGTGTGCCGATCGCCGCCGACACCGAGAGGGCGGGGGTCCGCCCGCTCACAAGAAGCCATGTCATGACGGCGAGCGGCAGGACGAAGTTGAGGAGTCCGCCCCAGAGTTTCGCGCGGTCGACCGCCGACACCGCCTCGACACCGATGCCGTGCTTCATGGCCTCGATGCGGATCACGAAGGCGACCGAGAGAAAGTAGAGGATGGCCGGGACGACGGAGACGAGGACGATCGTGCCGTAGGAGATGCCCGTGAACGAGACCATCACGAAGGCGCCGGCCCCCATGATGGGCGGCATCACCTGGCCTCCCGTCGACGCCGAAGCCTCGACCCCGGCGGCGAACTGCCGCCGGAATCCGTTGGCCTTCATCAACGGGATGGTGATGATCCCGGTGGAGGCCGTGTTGGCCACCGCCGATCCCGAAATGGTCCCGGTCAGTGCCGATGCGATCACGGCGACGAAGGCCGCACCGCCCCTCATGCGCCCGGCGATGATCTTGGCGAGTTCGATGACGAAACCGGACGCCCCCGAGACGACGAGAAAGCCGCCGAAAATCATGAAGAGCGTGATGTTGGCCGACGAGATGGTGGTGATGATGCCGAACATGCCCTCGTCGTTGTAGAGCGACCGGAAGAGGACATCGCTCACAGGCAGGCTGGCGGCACGGAAAACGCCGGGCAGCATTTCGCCGAGGAAGAGGATGTAGCCCAGCGAGAGGACGACGAGGACGGGAATGATCCACCCGGTCATCCTGCGGGTGAGTTCGACGGCCGCGGCGATGGCGACGAGTCCCGCCGCCCAGTCCGCCAGGGTGAACTGCCAGGCCTGGCCCGTCGCCGCGAGCGTGCGCTCGTAGAGTCCCGTCTCGGCGGTCGCGATCCACAGCGCCGAGAGGGCAGCGGCGCTCCCGAGGACCAGGTCGAGTCCGATGGACCACGGGCGCTCCGCGTGGCGGGCGGCGGTCGCATGGGTGACGAACCCCAGGAAAGCGAAGCCGGCAAAGTGGATCGCGTTCTGCCACAGACCCGATTCGGCAAGCACGAGATTGGTGGCGACGTGCCAGGCGCCGAAGGCGATGACGGCAAGCGCCGCCGCCCCGTAGCGACCGGGACGGGCGAGAGCGAGATCGGGATCCGTGAACGCCGCGCGCAGCCCCGACGGCGCCTCCATCGGGAATCGGCAGGTTTGCTCAGCGAGCCGTCAGGTGATCCGGGATCTCGAGGCCGGCCTCCTCGTAGTAGCGGGCGGCACCCGGGTGCAGCGGAACGGGCAGCCCCGCCAGGGCAAGGGAGATGTCCATGGCATTGGTGGCCGGATGGATCGCCCGCAGGAAGGGCAGGTTCTCGTAGATCGTCCGCGTCAGGAGATAGACATGGGTCTCGTCGACATCGGCATTGACCGCGAGGAAGTTGGGCTGGGCGATGGTCCGGATGTCCTCGTCCTGGCCCGGGTAGGTTCCGCCGGCGATGGTGTAGGGCACCCACAGGTTGCGGCCGCCATCCATCATCCCGGCTTCCTCGGCCGTAACCTCGAGGATCGTGAAGCGGTCGCTGTTGGCGGCCATGAGCCTGGTGATGGCGCCGGTGGGCGGGCCGGCCGGCGCGCCGATCCCGGCGACCTGGCCGTCCGCAAGCGCGTCGGCCGACGGTCCGTACCCGGCATGGTAGAGATCGAAGTCGCTGTCGATATCGAGGCCGAGTCCGGAGAGGAGCACGCGGTTGGATCCGATGGTGCCCGAGTTCTGCTTGCCCAGGGCCATCGCCATCCCCTTCATGGCGATGATGTCCGATACCGTCCCGGAGCGGACATGTCCGTTGGCGATGACGAACTGCTCGACATTCTGCCAGAGCATCGTGATCGAGCGCATGTTCTCCTGGGGCGCCGACACCGGACCGGTGCCGGTCGCCGCGTAGGATCCGAACAGCCCCTGGAGGATGGCGAACTGGGCGGTGTTCGCCCCCAGGGCCTGGACATTGGCGCCCGATCCCGCCGAATTGACGGCGGTCAGGCTGAACTTCTCCTTCGGCAGGAGCTTGACCTTGGAGAGCGTCGCGATCGCCGTGCCGACGGGATGGTATGTGCCGCCCGTCGATGCCGTGTTGAGAACATAGTCGGTGTCCTGGGCCGGCGCCGGTCCCGCGAGGGCGACGGCGACGAGACCCGCGGCGAGCACGCCGCAAACGCGTTTCGTGATCATGGACCTCTCCACCGGATCGGGCTGGGATGATCGAAGGTAGTCGTGCGGACCCGCCCGCGCAACCGGCCCGCCTCCCGTCCTTCAGATCAGGCCGCCCGAGTGCCTGGGAACCTCGGTGTCCCGGTGAATGTGGACGCTGGCCAGCATGCCGAAGGCCATCATGACGGTGATCAGAGCGGTGCCGCCGTAGGAGATGAACGGAAGAGGCACGCCGACCACGGGGATGAGACCCGTCGCCATGGCGATGTTGGAAAAGACGTAGAGGAAGAAGGCCGTGACGATGCCGAGTGCAAGAAGCCGGCCGAACTGGCTGCCGCTTCTCATGGCGATCCCGATGCCGTAGAGCACGATGAGGCAGTTCAGCCCGATCAGTGCCAACGCGCCGACGAGGCCCCACTCCTCGGCCAGCATCGTGAAGATGAAATCGGTGTGCTTTTCCGGCAGGAAGTTGAGCTGGCTCTGGGTGCCTTCCAGATAGCCCTTGCCCCAGACGCCGCCGGAACCCAGGGCGATTTTCGACTGCTGGATGTGGTAGCCGGCACCCAGTGGATCGCGTTCGGGCTCGAGGAACGTCAGCACGCGGTCTCTCTGGTAGGGAAGCATGAGCGCGAACCAGACCACCGGGGCCGACGCCAGCAGGGCCGCGAACCCGGCCACGAACCAGCGCTTGCGGACGCCGGCAAGGAACAGGAGGCAAAGGCCGCCGGCCGCGATCAGCAACCCGGTGCCGAGGTCGGGCTGGCGCATCACCAGCACCGCCGGCAGGGCGATGAGGATCAGGGGCACCGGAAGGCTGGTCCACCTTCGGGCGACATTGAGGGCAAGGCCGTGAAAGTACCGCGCCAGGGCGAGGACGACGGCGAACTTCATCAGTTCGGAGGGCTGGAGCTGAAAGCGCATGCCGGGAAGCGCGATCTGGATCCAGCGCTCCACCCTCTGTTCGCCGAAGTTGACGACAAACATCGCGAGCAGGAGCGCCAGCACCAGAGCATAGACCACGTAGGCATACTGGTGGATGGTGCGGATGTTCACCATCGCTATGGCGAGGAACAGGAGCACGCCGGCGGCGAAGCGCGCCATCTGCGGCCGCGCCCAGACCGTGAAGTCCCCGCCGGCCGCCGAATAGAGCATCATGCAACCGAACCCGGCGGTGGCCGTCAGCAGGACCAGCAGCCCCCATGGCATGTCGACGAGCTTGCGGCCGGCAATGCGCGCGCCCTCCGCGATGCGGCTGGACGGCAGCACCGCCATCACGACTGTCCCGTCTCGACCTGCGGGGAAGGGAGGTCGGCGATCCACTCCGCCGATCCGAGTTTCTGGGCCTCCCGCAGGATGTCGCGCACGACAGGCGCTGCCGACGACGACCCGGATCCGCCATGATCGATGACGGCGGCGCAGGCGTACCTGGGGGCCGCCAGCGGGGCGTAGCCGACAAACAGGCCATGGTCCCTTTCGTTCCAGGGCAGATCCCGGTCGGAGACGTCGCTGTCGGGATCGCGATTCGTCAGGCGGCGCACCTGCGAGGTGCCGGTCTTGCCTGCCATTTCCATGCCGTCAGCAGTGATCCTTGCGGCATAGGCCGTGCCCCCGGAAGAATTGTTCACCACCTCGATCATGCCCTGCTTCACCGCTTCGAGGTGAAGCGGGTCGACGCCCAGCGCCTCGAACCCGGGAACGGCCTCGCTCGACGCGGATCTCACGAGGCGCGGCACCAGGCGGGCATCGCCGTTGGCAATGCGGGCCGTCATCACCGCGAGCTGAAGGGGCGTGGCGAGGACGGCTCCCTGCCCTATGCCGACATTGACCGAATCGCCGCCGTACCACGGCTCGTCATGAACCTCGCGCTTCCACGCCTCGGTCGGCATCAGGCCGGCGCGCTCGCCGGTCAGTTCGATTCCGGTCGCCTCGCCCAGCCCGAAGCGCCTGGCCATGCGGGCGATCCGGTCGACGCCGATCCTGTGCGCGGCGTGATAGAAAAAGACGTCGCACGACTCCTTGAGCGAGTCCGTCAGGCCGACCGTGCCGTGGCCCCAGCGTTTCCAGCAGCGAAAGCGGCGGCCGCCGAGCATGAAGTGCCCGGGGCAGTGCACCGTCGTGTCGAGGTCGATGCCTCCGGCTTCGAGGGCCGCGAGCGCGACCACCATCTTGAAGGTGGATCCGGGCGGATACTGGCCGGCAACGGGCTTGTTGAGAAGCGGCGTGCGGGGGTCGTGCAGCATGGACTGCCAGACCTCGTCCTTGAGGCCGGCATTGAACTGGTTGGGATCGAAGCTCGGAGACGAGACCAGGGAGAGAACGTCGCCGTTCCGCGTGTCGAGAACCACGACCGAGCCCGTCTGCCCGGCCATCCTGCGGGCGGCGAAGGCCTGGAGGGTCATGTCGATCGTAAGCCTGATGTCGTCGCCGGGATCGTCCCTGTGGCGGCCGATTTCCCGGATCACGCGGCCGACGACGTTGACCTCCACCTGGCGGGTGCCGGGTGTGCCCCGCAACTGCCGCTCGAAGACCTTCTCGATGCCCGTCTTGCCGGTGCGCAGGCCCGGGAGACTCAGCGCCTTGTCGCCGTCGATCTCGCTCTTCGAGGCCGCGCCGACATAGCCTGTGACATGGGACGCCAGGTTGGCGTAGGGGTAGTGACGGCTCTGGATAGTCTCGATCAGGACGCCGGGAAGAACCGGGAGATTGACCTCGATCATGGCCACTTCCCGCCATGAAAGGTTCTCCCTCACGATCACGGGAATGAAGTCGACCTGCGTCTCGGCCCTGCGCAGGATCTGGGAGATCTGCCGGTCGTCGAGATCGATCAGGGAGGCGACGCGCTCCAGGGTGACGGCGACATCGCCGGTCTGCTCTGGAATCATGACCATCTGGTAGGTGCGCCTGTTGATCGCCACGCCCTCGCCGAAGCGGTCGACGATCGCGCCGCGCCTCGGCAGCAGCGGCCTGACACTGATGCGATTGTCGTCCGACAGGCGCTGGTAGAGCGACGCATCGAGGACCTGGAACTCGTAGAGCCGACCTGCGATGCCGGCCACCACGAGCCCCTTCGCGCCGAGCAGGACGAGCGTGCGGCGGCTGACCAGGGTGCGCCTTTCGAAATCCTCCCGCATGTCAGCCGGAGTCGGCCGCCTTGCGGCCGGACGCCACCACAAGGTCCTGACAGTGGGCGAGCAGCCAGTAGACCAGCGGGAACATCACCACCGTCATCAGGGTCTGGGCCACATGGTGCACGACACCGGGGAACGACCACAGGTAGAGCGACACCAGCAGCCAGTCGAAGGCGACGGCGGCAGCCGTCACCAGCGCATACTCCGCCCAGACGACGGCAAACGACTTGTTCAGGAAGTAGCGCCGCCGGCTGAACGCGCCGTAGCGCACGCACACCAGGATGAGCGCCGTGATGCCGAGCGGCAGTCCCGCCGCCAGCTCCGCGATGAGGCCTAGCGTGAACGCGGAACCGTAGCCGAAAAGGTCGGGGCGGTAGACCGTCCAGAAGACAACGACGGTGATGGCGACGCGCGGCGCGATGTCGCCCACATGACCGACATAGAGCGGTGTGGACGTGAGGATGACGAGCACGGTGGAGGAGACCAGAGGAACCAGCGCCGCCACCTGGCGCTGCAGGCCGGCGCTCCATTCGTGGATCACCACAGGGGCTCCAGCATGCCGGCCTTGCGCGTCTTCTGGATGAGGCCGGGCAACGCGTAATCGAGGATGCGGACGTGCTCGACGGCGGCCGCCTCGACAAAGGGCGTCACCCGCCACACGCCATCGGCGGAACCCGTCACCACGCCGACCGGGATTCCGGGGGGCAGCATGCCGCCCTCGCCCGAGGTCACGAGGCGTTCTCCGGCACGGACATCGCTTGCCCGTTCGGTGAACATCAGCGAGAGGACCCGAGAGTTGTCGCCGCCGACGATCGCCGGCTTGCGGCTTGACTCGAACACCACGGGAATCCGGCTGTTGAGATCGGTCATCAGGAGAACCCGGCTGCTGTTGTTCGCGGCCTCCACGATACGTCCCACGAGACCGTGGGCGGCGACAACCGCCTGACCCGTTCTCACGCCATGCCGGGTGCCGGCATTGAGGACCGCGGTCCTGACGAACGTCGCGCTGGACAGCCCGACAATCCGCGCCGTCACGAAGGTCTCGCGCGGTTCCGCCACATTCGACAGGAGGCCGCGGAACTCGCGGTTTTCCGCCGCCAGCTGCCGGGCCGCCGACTGCCAGTGGACAAGGCGCGCGTTCTCCTCGCGCAGCTTCTCGTTCTCGGCCATGACGTCGAACCACACCTCGGCGGTCTTCACCGCCGAGTTGACCGCGGAGACGGGCCGGGAGGCCACATCGATCACCGGCGCCAGGACATCGAGCATGCGCGTGCGGACGTCACCCATCCAGGGCTGGTCGGTGCGGCTCACCAGAATCAGCGCCACCGCCGTGAGAAGGAACAACGGAAACGCGAAGCGCTGGAAGGCATGGCGTGAGAAGAGTGCGACCTTCAGCATGCGATGTCCTTCACCTCACGCCCGGTTCACGATCAACCCGTCGAACTGTAGAGAACCTGCTTGAGGGACTTGGGATCCTCGAGAATCCGGCCTGTACCCATCGCGACGCAGGTCAGCGGATCGTCCGCGATCGTCACCGGCAGTCCGGTGGAATCGCGCAGAACCTTGTCGATGTTGTGGAGCAGGGCGCCTCCCCCGGTGACGAAGATGCCCGTATCGACGATGTCCGCCGCCAGTTCCGGTTCCGTCCTCTCGAGCGCCGTCTTCACCATCTCGACGATCTGGCTCACCGGGTCGACGAGCCCTTCGGCGATTTCGTAGCGGTTGAGCATGATCTCCTTGGGCACGCCGTTGACAAGATCGCGGCCCTTGACGGAGAGGATGGGTCCTTCGCCATCCTCCGGCAACTCCGCCGAACCAATGGATTTCTTGATGGATTCGGCGCTCGATTCGCCGATGAGCAGCTTGAACTTCCTGCGGATGTGGCTGATGGTCGCCGCATCCATGTGGTAACCGCCCACCTTCAGGGACTGGGAATAGACGATTCCGCCGAGCGACAGGACGCCGACCTCGGTGGTTCCCCCGCCGATGTCGACGACGAGCGAGCCGCTCGGTTCGGTGACGGGCAACCCGGCACCGATCGCCGCCGCCATGGGCTCCTCGATCAGTCCGACCTTGCGGGCGCCCGCGCGCAGGCCAGCCTCCTCGATGGCGCGCCGTTCCACCGGCGTGGAGCCGGAGGGAACGCAGATGATGACTTCCGGGCGCGAGAAGAAGATGCGCCGGCTCACCTTGCGGATGAAGTACTTGATCATCTCCTCGGCGATCTCGAAATCGGCGATCACGCCTTCCTTGAGGGGATGGATGGCCTCGATGTGACCCGGCGTCCGGCCGACCATGCGCTTGGCGTCGGCGCCGACGGATAGCACCTTCCTGCTCGTCTGGCGCCTGTTGATCGCCACGACCGACGGCTCGTTGAGAGCGATCCCCTCGCCCTTGACGTAGACCAGGGTGTTGGCCGTCCCAAGATCGATTGCCATGCCTGTGGAAAACATACGGCTGAACATGGCCCTGCAATCTCCCGACTATCCCGGCCGACCCTGCACCCGTCCCGTACAGCCGGTTCAGGGCGCGACCGGCCCCGATCCTGGTGGCTTGCGCATCAAACCTGAACGAAGATCGTCCTCTTATCACACATCACGGGTGGACTCGAACCTGTTGAACGTCCGGGGCGTCAATTTCTTGACTTGTCGACGAGCCGGCCCTGGGCGATCCACGGCATCATGCCGCGCAGCCGTTCACCGACCTCCTCGATGGCGTGCTCGGCCGCCCGGCGGCGCATCGCCTTGAAGCTGGTCTGGCCGACCTCGTTCTCGAGCATCCAGTCGCGGGCGAACCGTCCCGACTGGATCTCCGAGAGGATGGTCTTCATCTGCGCCCGCGCCTCGTCGCCGATGACGCGGGGACCGCGGGTGTAGTCGCCGTACTCCGCCGTGTTCGAGACCGAGTAGCGCATGTTCGCGATGCCGCCCTCGTAGATCAGGTCGACGATGAGCTTCACCTCGTGCAGCGTCTCGAAGTAGGCCATCTCGGGGGCGTAGCCCGCGTCGACGAGGGTCTCGTAGGCCGCCATGATGAGCGCCGTCAGGCCGCCGCACAGCACCACCTGCTCACCGAAGAGGTCGGTCTCGCACTCCTCGCGGAACGTGGTCTCGATGACGCCGGCACGACCGCCGCCGATGGCGCAGGCGTAGCTCAGCCCGGTCTCGTGGGAAAGACTACCGGGATCCTGGGCGATGGCGAGCAGACACGGCACGCCGGCGCCCCTGGCATACTCCGCGCGCACGGTGTGACCGGGACCCTTCGGCGCGACCATGATGACGTTGAGGTCGGCACGGGGCTCGATGAGGTTGAAGTGGATGTTGAGGCCGTGGGCGAATGCCAGAGTGGCGCCTTCGGGCAGATTGGGGGCAAGCTCGCCGCCATAGAGCCGCCGCTGCCCCTCGTCGGGAGTCACCACCATGACGAAGTCTGCCCAGGCGGCGGCTTCCGCCACGGTCGTGACCTCGAGGCCCTCGGATTTCGCCTTGGGCGCGCTCGACGATCCGTCCCTGAGACCGATCACGAGGTTGCTGACACCGCTGTCCCTCAGGTTGAGAGCGTGGGCATGTCCCTGGCTGCCGTAGCCGATGATGGCGACCTTCTTCGACCTGATGAGGTTGAGGTCGGCATCGTGATCATAATAGACGCGCATGGCGCTGCTCCCGGAAGAAAGAGACGTCAGATGGGGTCCGGTCCGCGCGAGATCGCGACGACACCGGTTCGCGAGACATCCACCAGACCGAGCGGCCGCATGAGGTCGACAAAGGCCGAAATCTTGTCGATCGAGCCGGTGATCTCGAACACGAACGAGGCGATGGTGCTGTCGACCGCGCGGGCGCGGAAGATATCGGCGATGCGCAGGGCCTCGACCCTCTGCTCGCCGCTGCTTGCGACCTTCACGAGGGCGAGCTCCCGTTCGATATGGGCGCCTTCGGTGACGAGATCGCAAACCCGGTGCACGGGGACCAGGCGCTGCAGCTGCGCCATGACCTGGGTGATCACCATCTCGGTGCCGCTCGTGACGATGGTGATGCGCGAGAGGTGCGCACCCTCGTCGACCTCGTTGACGGTCAGCGAGTCGATGTTGTAGCCGCGCCCGGAGAAAAGGCCGACGACACGCGCCAGCACACCCGGTTCGTTGTCGACCAGGACGGCAATCGTGGCTTTCCTGACAGCTTCGGCTTTCACGGCAGTTCCAGGCGCGGTCGCGGCAACGGACCCTAGACCAGCACCATGCCCTCTTCCCGGTGAGCCTGATCGAGCACCGCCTCCTCGTCGGGACTCATGGTCACCTGGTTGTGGGCGGCGCCGGCCGGGATCATGGGATAGACGTTCTCGTCGGGGTCGACGACGATGTCGGCGATCACCGCACCCGGCGTCCGGATCATCTCGTCGATCACGTCCTCGAGATCGGCGGGATCGCTCGCCCTCAGCCCGGTGGCGCCGAAGGCATCGGCCAGCTTCACGAAATCGGGCAGGGAATCCATGTAGCTTTCGGAGTAGCGGCCGCCGAAGAAGAATTCCTGCCACTGGCGCACCATGCCCATCCACCTGTTGTTCAGGATGAAGACCTTCACCGGCAGGCGGTACTGCGCCACGGTCGACATCTCCTGGATGTTCATGAGGATCGACGCTTCGCCGGCGACATCGATGACGAGGCCGCCGGGATGGGCCACCTGGACCCCCATGGCCGCGGGCAGGCCGTAACCCATGGTGCCGAGACCGCCCGACGTCATCCAGTGGTTCGGTTTCTCGAAGCGCAGGAACTGGGCGGCCCACATCTGGTGCTGGCCGACCTCGGTCGTGATGTAGACGTCCTCGCGGTCCGCGATCCTGCTGTTGAGAACCTCGAGAGCATGCTGCGGCTTGATGATCGCGTCGGACCGCTGGTAGCTGAACGATCCCCGCGAGCGCCATGCCTCGATCTGCTTCCACCAGGCGGCAAGGGCCTTCGCGTCGCAGCGAGCCTGGCGCGACTTCCAGAGCTTGATGAAGTGTTCGAGAACGAAACCGCAATCGCCGATGATCGGCACGTCGACGGGGATGTTCTTGTTGATCGACGAAGCATCGATATCGATGTGGATCTTCCTGGAATCGGGCGAAAAGGCGTCGGTTCTGCCGGTCACGCGATCATCGAAGCGGGCGCCGACGCACAGCATCACGTCACAGTCGTGCATGCCCATGTTGGCTTCGAGCGAACCGTGCATGCCGACCATTCCGATGAAATTGCTGTTCGATGCCGGCAGGGCGCCGAGGCCCATCAGGGTGAGCGTCGTGGGGATGCCCGTCATGGTGACGAGATTGGTCAACAGCTGGGAGGCCGCCGGACCCGAGTTGATCACGCCGCCGCCGGCATAGATCAGCGGCCGCCTCGCACCGGCGAGAAGGTCGACGGCCTCGGCAATGCGCGCGCTGTCGCCCTTGACGGCCGGATTGTAGCTCGGGTGCCGGACCGCCCCCGAGGGGCGCGCGTAGGCGGTGCTCGCCGTCACCACGTCCTTCGGCAGGTCGACCACGACCGGACCGGGACGCCCGCTGGCGGCAACGTGGAAGGCCTCGCGAACGACCCGGGCGATGTTGTTGACGTCCTTGACGAGATAGTTGTGCTTGGTGCACGGCCGGGTAATGCCGATCGTGTCGGCCTCCTGGAAGGCGTCGTTGCCGATGAGATGGGTCGGCACCTGGCCCGTGAGGCAGACCACCGGAACGGAATCCATCATGGCGTCGGCAAGGCCGGTGACGCAGTTGGTCGCGCCGGGGCCGGACGTCACGAGAACCACGCCGACCTTGCCGGTCGACCGCGCGTAGCCTTCCGCGGCGTGAAGCGCCCCGCCCTCCTGGCGCACCAGGATGTGGCGCAGGTGATTCTGCTGGCAGAGCGCGTCGTAGATCGGCAGCACCGCGCCCCCCGGATAACCGAATACGACATCGACGTCGAGGTCGTGGAGGACCTTGACGAGGATCTCGGAACCGGTCATCTGCATCTGGGTCACGGCGTCATTCTCCGGATGGCCGATTGCGGGGCCGGGCGCACCGGACTCACCGGGCGAGCGGGGCGCAAGTGGCGGAAACTATGCCGGACGGTCGCTTACGGTCAACAGAAACCGCCGTGCCTCGCCGGCAACGTCGCCCGCCTCCTCCGCGAAGCCGAAGGCGCAGACCTCGAAGGCGTCCGGAACCTGGTGGCGGAACCACGTGTACTGCCTCCTGGCATAACGTCGCGTCGCGGTCTTCGCCGCGTCTGTGGCCTCGGCGAGTGTGAGGCGTCCCTCGATGTGGGCGAGAAGGCTGGACAGCCCCACCGAACGGCAGGCCGGAAGCGAAGGATCGAGTTGCCTGGCGGCGAACCGGGCCGCTTCCTCGAGAGCGCCGGCAGCGAGCATGGCATCGAAGCGCCGGTCGCAACGTTCCATCAGCGCCGGACGCGGAGGCAGCAGGCTGACCTGGAACGCCGCGCCGTCCCAGCCTCCCTCGCGGCGGCGCGCCAGCCAAAGCGAATGACGGGTGCCGGTCGCCTCGAAGACCTCGAGAGCCCGGGCGATCCTCTGGCCGTCCGCGGGTGCGATCGTCGATGCAAGATCGGGATCGCACTCCAGGAGATGGCGATGGAGCGCTTCCGCGCCCTCGTCCGCGAGACGCCGCCGGATCCTCGAGCGCACGCTCCGCGGGACCGCCGGCACCGGCGCGAGGCCCTCGCGGAAGACCTTGAGATAGAGGCCCGTGCCGCCGACCAGGATCGGTATGCGCCCCGAACCCGCGATCTCGCGGCAGGCTTCCCTGGCATGGCGCAGCCACAGGCCTGCGGAACAGCGCACCGCGGCATCGAGGAACCCGAAGAGGCGGTGCGGCAGGCGCGCCTCGTCTTCGCGCGAGGGCCGGGCGGTCAGGATCGCAAGGTCGGCATAGACCTGCATGCTGTCGGCGTTGACGATGACACCGCCGAGATCCGAGGCAAGGCGCCGGGCGAGGTCCGACTTGCCCGAGGCCGTCGGACCGCCGAGAAGGATGACCGCGGCGCCGGCGTCCACCCCGGGGCCCGGCCGGTCATTCGCCGAGCGCAAGCGCGACGTACATGGCATCCTCGCCGCGCCTGATCCTGACGACCATCGACCGGGCCTCCCTGGCCCGCGCCTCGTCGAGAAGACGGGCGAAGTCGCCGACGGTCCTGACCTCCACGCGCCCCGCGTTGAGCAGGATATCGCCGGCCTCGATGCCGGCGCGGGAGGCGGGCCCGTCCGGCTCGACTCCGGTGACGAGTACACCACCGGCGTCTTCGCCGAGACCGAGTTCGCGGGCAAGATCGGCATCGAGTGTCCTGAGTTCCATGCCGAGGAGGACATCGCCCTCTCCCTGCGCCTCGCCGTCGGGATGCGGCGCCTCGTCGTCGCCCGCCTCGTAGGCCTCGAGCTCACCGAGCCGCACGTTGATGACGACTTCCTCGCCGTCGCGAATGACGGCCACCTCGACATCGCGGCCCACGGCAGCCTCGGCGACGAGGCGCGGCAGTTCGCGCATCTCCCCGATCTCGACGCCGTCGAAGCGCACGACGGTATCGCCCACCAGCAGGCCGGCCTTCTCGGCGGGACTGTCCGGGGTCACGCTGGACACGAGAGCGCCCCTGGCGGCAGGCAGCCCCAGCCCCTCGGCGATCTCCGGCGTCACCTCCTGGATGCGCACGCCGAGCCAGCCGCGGCGCGTGCGGCCGAACTCCCTGAGTTGCGAGACGACGTGGACCACCAGGTTCGAGGGCACGGCGAAGCCGATGCCGACAGAGCCGCCCGAGGGCGTGTAGATCAGCGTGTTCACGCCGATGACCTCGCCGTCGCTGTTGAAGAGCGGCCCCCCGGAATTGCCGCGGTTGATCGGCGCGTCGGTCTGCAGGAACTGGTCGTAGGGGCCTGCCCTGATGTCCCGCTGGCGCGCCGAGATGATACCGGCGGTCACCGAGTTCCCGAAGCCGAAGGGATTGCCGATCGCAAGGGCGAGATCCCCGATGCGCACGTCGTCCGAATCGCCGAAGGTCACCGTCGGCAGATCTTCGGGCGCATCGATGCCGAGCAGGGCGATGTCGGTCTTGGGGTCCGTCGCGACCACCGTGGCCTCGTGCTCGGTTCCGTCATCGAGGCGCACGATGATCCTCGTGGCCCGGTTGATGACGTGGACATTGGTGATGATGTCGCCGTCGCCGGAGATGATGAACCCCGAGCCTTGCGCCAGGGGCATCGAACGGGGATTGCTGTCCTGCTGGTCGGGGTTCGGGCTGCCGAAGAAGCGCCAGTAGTAGTCCTCGAGAGGGGTGCCCTCGAAGGGATTGACCCGGCGGTCGGACGTGGACCTGGTGCTGACCTCGGTTTCCGTGACGATCGACACCACGGAGGGGAGAAGGCGCGCCGCAAGCTCGGCGTGGCCGCCGTCGTGGGCATGCCCGGCCATCGGCCTGACCGCCAGCAGACACACCCAGAGAACGACAATCAAACCGGTCCATCGCTTCGTCATGGCGCACCCCTTGCCTTTTTCCTGCCTTTCAGCCGCGCAGCAACCAGAGGACAAGGACGCCTCCCAGAGCCACCGCCAGCCCGACAAGGCGCACCAGGGCGAGGGGCTGCTGGACGATGGAGACCACCGCCCTCTTCATGGCACCGGGAAACAGGGACCACGCGGCCCCCTCGATGAACATGGCGATGGCGATCGCCGCCGCCAGGTCCTGCATCGAATCGCCGCCCCCCCTCAGTCGCCGGAACGTCAGGACAAACGGTTACTCGGCGAGTGTGTCAGGACGAGGGCCGCCCGCGATTCCTTCGAAGCTGGTCAGGTAGCGCAGGAAGTCTCCGTCGGGCGACAGCACGAGCGTGGTGTCGCCGGCATTGAGCGCCTCGCGATAGGCCTGCATGGTGCGATAGAAGGTGAAGAAGTCGACATCCCGGCCGAAGGCCTCGGCGAAGATGCGGACCACCTCGCCGTCGCCCTCGCCGCGCAGGATCTCCGAATCGCGCTTGGCCTCGGAGATCAGCACGGTCCGGGTGCGGTCGGCCTCCGCCCTGATGCGCAGGGCCTGCTCCTCGCCCTCGGCGCGGATCTCGCTCGCCTCGCGCTCGCGCTCGGTCTGCATGCGCCGGTAGATCGCCTGGCTGTTCTCCTGGGGAAGATCGGTCCGCTTGATGCGCACATCGGTCACCTCGATGCCGTACTGGCTGGTTTCCTTGATCAGGGTATCGCGAATCGCGCTCATGAGCGCCTGGCGCTCGCCGGAGACGACATCGACGAGGGCCACCCGGCCGATGTGCGCCCTGAGGGTGCCGGTCAGCGTCCGCAGCATGAAGCCCTCGAAGCGGTCGACGGTGATCGCCGCATTCTTGAACATCAGCGGATCGGTGATGCGGTAGAGCGCGAAGGCGTCGACGACGAGGCGCTTCTGGTCCGATGCGGTCACCTGCTCGGGTTCGCCGTCGACCTGGATGATGCGCTTCTCGTAGTAGATCACGTCCTGCCAGGGCAGCTTGAAGTAGAGGCCCGACTTCGCGACGACACGCTTGGGATCGCCGAACTGCACGACGATCCCCTGCTCGTACTCGGCCACCGTGAACAGGGACATCGAGCCGACGATGAGGACGGCGGCCAGGGCGATGACGGAGAGAATGATCCTCATGCTCATGGTTCAGCCTCCCCCGGTATCGCTGCGGCGCAACTGGTCGAGAGGCAGGTAGGGCACCACCCCCTGACCGTCCATGGCGCCGGTGTCGATGACGATCTTCTCCATGTCGCGCAGGATGATCTCCATGGTCTCGAGGTAGATGCGCCGCTCGGTGACGTCGCGGGCCAGGACGTACTCGTTGAAGACCGAGGTGAAACGCGCCGCGTCGCCGTCGGCGTTGTTGATCACCTGCTCCTTGTAGGCCTCGGCTTCCTGGAGCATCCGCTGCGCCTCGCCGCGGGCCACCGGCACGATCTGGTTCTGGTAGGCCTGGGCCTCGTTGATCGCCCGCTCCTGGTCGGCGCGCGCCGCCTGGACGTCGCGGAAGGCATCGATCACCGCGGAGGGCGGATCGACGCTCTGCAGCTCGACCTGGCGGATCTCGACGCCGGCACCGTAGTCGTCGAGCATGGCCTGCATCAGCATGAGGGTGTCCTGCTCGACCTCCGCCCTGCCTTCGGCGAGCGCCGTGGCGAGCGCCGTCTGGCCGATGACCTGGCGCATCGCGCTCTCGGCGACGTTGCGCGTCGTGCCCTCGGGATCGGCGATGTTGAACAGGAACTTGCCGGCGTCGTCGATCTTCCATTTGACGACGAACTTGACGTCGATGATGTTCTCGTCGCCGGTGAGCATGAGGCTCTGGTTGGGCGTGGTGCCGACGGTGAACTGCTGGATCTCGGTGACGGTGGGCGTGAAGACCTCGCCGATCGGCGCCGGCCAGTTGTAGTCGAGGCCCGGGGTCGTGGTGTTGATCCAGCGGCCGAAGACGACCTCCACGCCCTGCTGGTTGGTGTCGACCCGGTAGATGCCGCTCGCCAGCCAGATCACGACAAGGACGCCGAGAATCAGGAGGATGCCCTTGAGGCCTCCGAAGCCCCCGGGCAGGAACCGCTTGCCGCGGTTCTGCATCTGGCGCACCAGGTCTTCGAACTCGCGGCCGCCGCCGCCGGGAGGCCGCCGCCCCCAGGGACCGCCCCCTCCGGGACCGCCCCATCCGCCACCGTCATTCCAGGACATCTTGCCGTCGCTCCCGCCCGCTCCTGTTCGCGCCGGAACCCGATCAGGGGGTTTGTTGCCTCGATCCGTCGCGTTATATGTCACCACTGCCAAGTCCGCAACGCGGGAAACCGGACCATGCCCAGAGTCACGGAAAGTCAGGTGCGCGAGACGCTTGCCGGAATCACCGATCCGGCAAGCGGCCGCCCGATCGGCGATCTCGGCATGGTCGGCGATCTCGTCGTCAGGGACGACAACGTCGGCTTCGTCATGGAGGTTCCCGCGGACCGGGCCCACGAGCTCGAGCCCGTGCGCAAGGCCGCCGAGGACGCCATTCGCGCCCTGCCGGGCGTGCTTTCGTCGACCGTGGTCATGACCGCCCACCGCGGCGAGCCCGCGGCGGCGCAGCCGTCCGGCGGGATCGACGGCATCGGCGCCATCGTCGCCGTGGCGAGCGGCAAGGGCGGCGTCGGCAAGTCGACCACGGCGGCCAACCTGGCGCTCGCCCTCGCGGCGCTGGGCCGCAGGGTGGTGTTTCTCGATGCCGACATCTACGGGCCGTCGGCGCCCCGCCTCTTCGGTCTCAAGGGCAAGCCCGAGACCGACGGCACCCTCCTCTATCCCAAGGAGGCCCACGGCATCGCCGCCATGTCGATCGGCCTGCTGATCGACGAGGACCAGCCCATGGTGTGGCGCGGGCCGATGGTGCAGAGCGCCCTGGAGCAGATGCTCAAGCAGACGGCCTGGGGCGAGGCCGACATCATGATCGTCGATCTTCCGCCGGGCACGGGCGACATCCAGCTCTCGCTCACCCAGAGGACGCCGCTTGCCGGCGCGGTCATCGTCTCCACGCCGCAGGATTTGTCGCTGATCGATGCCCGCAAGGGACTCAACATGTTCCGCAAGGTGGACGTGCCGATCCTCGGCATCGTCGAGAACATGAGCTACTTCGCCTGTCCGGCCTGCGGCCACCGCACGGAGGTCTTCGCCCACGGCGGCGCCCGCCGCGAGGCCGCCGCCCTCGGCATCCCCTTCCTCGGCGAGATCCCTCTCGACATCCGCATCCGCGAAACGTCCGACGGCGGCCACCCGATCGTCGCCGCCGAACCCGGCAGCGCGGTCGCCGGCGCCTACCTCGAGATTGCCGGGGCGATCGTGGAGCGCCTCCCCGGCGCCCGCCCCGAGGCGCCGAGGATCGTCATCGAGTAGGACCGGCCACCGCCGTCAGCTCCTCCCACAGGCGCCTGCGCAGCCCGCTCGTCTCGAGGGTCACCACCTCTCCCGCCACCATCCGGCGCAGCACGGCGACCTGGCCCGCCGTCAGTTCCGCGCCGCCGAGCCGGCATTCGACGAAGGCCTCGCAGGCCAGCGGCACCCAGGCCCTGACGGTCTCGAGCATCGCCTCGGCATAGACGCGGATCTCGTACTGCGCATGCGAATCGGCCCGCAGCGCCAGGAAATGGAAGAGATTGTGAAGATCGATCTTCCAGTACCACTGCGTGTAGATCCCGGCCGGCAGGTTGATCCTCGCGAGTTCCCGGGCGAGGCCGAGGCGGTCCGGGTCCGCGCCCTCGCCCTCGTTCAGCATGACCTCGTAGTGGTCGTAGGACCTCCGTGCGTCGTCTTTCAGGATGCGCAGCACCTCGCGGGCCTCGTCCCCCTCGAGGAGCCGTTCCCGCCCCTGGCCGTTGATCGTGGACTGCGCCGCGAGTTGCTCGGGCGCCGGGATGTGGAACTCGCGGTCGAGGATGGAGTAGCGCGCCGACATCTCGTTGACGCTCGCCGTGCGGTGGCGAATCCACTGGCGCGCCACAAACAGCGGCAGCTTGACGTGATACTTGATCTCGCACATCTCGAAGGGCGTCGTGTGGCGGTGGCGCATCAGGTAGTTGATGAGGCCGGCATCGCCGCGCACCGAGCGGGTGCCGCTGCCATAGGAGACCCGCGCCGCCTGGACGATGGCCCCGTCGTTGCCCATGTAGTCGATCACCCGCACGAAGCCGTGATCGAGGACGGGAATCGGCTCGAAGAGAATCTCCTCGAGCCCCTGGGCCACGGCCCGCCGGGTCTGCCCCTGCGCGGCGCGCTGCGCCCTGATCTCCTCACGCTGCTCCGCGGTGATCATCGTCCTGCCGCACGCACTCCCGTCTACGCCACGCCGTCCCCGCGCCACTTAATGAACGCGATACAGACATACCAGCGAGGACACCGCGGATCGACCTTGCGATTTGACTTTGTCAACACCGCGCCGATCCGAATTGCGCCCCGTGATCTCCCGCCCGCGCTCCCCGAAGCATGGCGCGCCGGCGGATGCGGACCGGCCGTGCCTCCATGCCGGGGAGGCTGTCGGAGTTGGCGCCGCAACGTTCGCATCTTCACCCTGACGGGCGATTTCGGCGGGTTCCGGCATGGCGGTCATTCGGGCGGCGGTGTGACGCCGGCACAACAGTCTCCGGGCGACAGAGATTCCCCTCACCGCGGTCTTCGACGAGCGGCAGGGCCCGGAACGCCGCTCCGGGTCGCGGAGCACGTCGAAAGCGCGCATCAATCCGGCGCGACCGTGTCGCCCGTGTAGAAGGCCGCCGTGCGCTGCGCCGCTGCACGCGCAACGTCGGGGTCCGTTCCCGCCGCCTCGGCCGCCAGGCCCCACGCCGCGCTGCTTGCGACGATGAGCGCCCTTCCGTCACGAGTCGTGTGGAACGTTGCGGCGTCCAGCTTGGGTTCGTTCGGCCGCGCAAGATGCAGTTCCATCCCCAGCAAGCCCATCTCCCAGCCGACGCCGACGGCACCGGGACCGAACTCGTGCCAGTGGTCCGACACCAGCGCGGTATGCGTAATCGCAAGGCGCGAGCGCCCGGTACCGGCGTTGCACAGACGCGCCTCCACCCAGCTGACGTCACCGCCGAACTCCCACGTCAGCCCGAGATACGAGGGACGCTCGCAGTGCCTGATCGTGCCGCCCGCGTTTCCCTCCAGCTGGTAGCGGCCGCCGAGTTCGAGGCGGCCGCTGACCGGCAGGAACCAGCGCGGGATTCGGTCCGCGCTCGTCACGGCATCCCAGAGGTCCTCCACCGTCGTCGCGTAGCTGCGAGCGAGGGTGACCGCGCGGGCGGCCTGTCCACCGCGCTCCAGGGACGACACCGTGCGCTCCACGGCGCCAAGGAGGCGTTCGACATCCAGGTCCATGGCGTCTCCGTTTCGTCAGGCAGGCGATTATCCATGGACATGCCGCTGCGTACAGCAAGGCAAGCCGCGTGGACGATGGCCCGGACCGCCCGGCAACAGCGGGGGAGCGGTCACCATGTACGCCTCCACGGGAGGCGTCTGCCGCCCGCCTCGATGGCTGCGGACCCTCGACATCGTCTCCCTGACTTGCGGCTTCGAGGCCGGCGATGCCGCCGCACGCCGGTTGATGGCCGAACACAAGGCAGGGCGGCGCCGGGGACTGAGACGACATCCTCCAACGGCACGGCATCCACGATCTCCTCGGCGGCCCCCACCCCCGATCCCCGGCGGCCGCGAGCCCCAGCGCCGTCACGGTGCCTCCTGCGCCGAACGCCTCGACGCCGGTCATGCCGCTACCGCAAAATCCCCGCCTGGAAACAACAAGCCCTGCAGGCCGAAAACCGACGGAGCGCAAGACAATCCGTCCCAACAGACGAATGACAATCCGGGAATCAGGCGCCGGAACAACCAGAAAGCCGACAGGAGACCGTCACCCGCATCGTTGTCACCAGGCGCGACAGCTGATGACGTGCGTCACGGCCGAGCCCCGATTGCCCGACCGTCGACCGGAGCTCGTTGCGGGTTCTATGCTTGCCGTCACAGAATCGGGGATCGGCGGCCGTGGACGATGCCATCTACGAGGTGTTCGCCCCCCTGGCCCAGGGCGCTCCGGGCGACGAAGCCTCGACGCTCGCCGCGCTGGCGGCCGTTCCGGGTCGCGACGGCTGCCGGGACGTGCTCGACCTCGGCGCGGGCCGCGGCCGCACGACCTTGCACGCTGGCGCGGGCGCTGCCGGAGGCCCGGATCACGGCCGTCGAGATCCATGCGCCCTTCGCCGGGGAGATTGCCGCCGGCATCCTCGAGACGGGCCTCGGGGGACGCGTCCATGCCGTGTGCGGGGACATGGAGGCCATCGATATCGCCGAATCGAGCCTCGACCTCGTCTGGGCGGAAGGCTCGATCTACCTGACGGGGCGGGAGCGGGCGCTCGCGAGGTGGCGCCCCTGGCTCCGCCCGGGAGGCTGCGTGGCCTTCAGCGACCTTGCCTGGTGGACCGCCTCGCCGTCACCGGAGTGCCGCGGGTTCTGGACGCTCGAGTATCCCGACATGGCGTCCGAGACCGTAATCCACCGCGGCGCGCGGGAAGCCGGCTACCGCGTCATGAGGAGCTTCCGCATGTCGAGGAATGCGCACGACGCCTACTACCTCCCGTTCAGGGCGCGCGTGGACGAGCTCGCGGGCAGCTCCGACGCCGGCATCCTGGCGATCCTCGGGGACCTGCGCAGGGAAATCGACGTGGCCGGACGCTTCCCGCACGAGGCGGGCTACACGTTCTTCGTCCTCCAGCGCGACGATCGAAGGACGGGGCCGGGACGTTGACGGCGGCGGAAGTTCGGGTCAGGTAGTCGCGCGACACAAGGAACCATCGGGGGTCTTCATGGAGTATCGTCGGCTTGGACGCACGGATGTCGAGGTGAGCCTCCTGTGCCTCGGGAGCATGAACTGGGGAAGCAACAGCACCGAGGCCGAGGGCCACAGCCAGATGGACACGGCCTTCGAGGCGGGCGTCAACTTCATCGATACCGCCGAGATGTACGCGGTGCCGACGAGCGCAGCGCACTACGGCCGCAGCGAGGAGGTGATCGGCTCGTGGATGCGGGCGCGGGGCAACCGCGACCGGGTGATCGTCGCCACCAAGGTCGTGGGCCCGGGCGAGCGCTTCCCCTACATCCGCGACGGCAATCCCCGTCTCAACAGGTGGCACATCGAGCGCGCGATCGAGGCCAGCCTGAAGAGGCTCGGCACCGACTACGTCGACCTCTACCAGCTCCACTGGCCGGACCGGAACACCAACATGTTCGGCGAACTGGGCTACCGCTACACGCAGGAGGACGATGCGACGCCGCTGGAAGAGACCCTCGAGGCTCTCGATGCGATCGTCAGGGCCGGCAAGGCGCGCTTCATCGGGGTCTCGAACGAGACCCCGTGGGGCACCATGCGCCTCCTCCACCTCGCCGAGTCCCTCGGCATGCCGCGCATCGTCTCCAACCAGAATCCCTACAGCCTCCTCAACAGGTCGTTCGAGGCGGGATGCGCGGAGATCTCCATGCAGGAGCAGGTCGGCCTGCTCGCCTATGCGCCCATGGCCGCCGGCGCCCTGTCCGGCAAGTACCTCGACGGCGCCCGCCCGCCCGGGGCCCGCATGACGATGTATCCGACCAACCGGCGCTACCTTGGACCGCCCAACGCCGAACCGGCCATCCGCGCCTACGTCGAGCTGGCGCGCCGGCACGGACTCGATCCCGGCGTCATGGCCCTGGCCTGGGTCAACCGCCAGCCGTTCACCACGTCGACGATCCTGGGCGCGATGAACGCCGCGCAGCTTGCCGCCGACCTCGCCAGCATCGACGTCGTTCTCGACGACGATCTCGTCCGCGAGATCGAGGAGATCCACAGGCTCTACACCTACCCCTGCCCCTGATCGCCGGGTCTGAGGAACTTGCGGCTGTTGCCGGCGATGACGACCGTCACCTCGCCGCTGGGCACCGTTCCCGCGTAGTCCCGCGCAAGCTCCGATAGCCAGCCGCGTTCGGTGCCCTCGAACATCTTCGTGAGCTCCACCGAGACCGAGGCGCGGCGGTCGCCGAGCACGGCGAGGGCATCGTCGAGGAGGGCGCCGAGGCGGTGGGGCGATTCGAAGAGCACCAGGGTGGGCTCCGCGGACGCCACGGCCTCGAGAAACGCGCGGCGCCTGCCCTGCTTTCGGGGAGCGAATCCGAGGAACGTGAAGCTCGCCGTCGGCAGGCCGGAAATCGCGAGCGCGGTCGTGACGGCGCTGGGACCGGGTATGACCTCGACCTCGTGGCCGCACTCGAGCGCCATGCGGACTGCGGGAAATCCGGGGTCGCTGATGCCCGGCATCCCGGCGTCGCTCGCGAGGCCGACGCGGCATCCCTTCTCGAGCAGCCCCCGGATGCGGGCGACGGCGCGCTCCTCGTTGTGGTCGTGGCAGGAGAAGACGATTCCGGGACGGCCGATGGCGAAGTGCTCGTAGATCTTTCGCGTGCGGCGCGTGTCTTCGCAGGCAAGGGCGTCGAGCGAACCCAGGGCATCGCGCGCCCGCGGCGACAGGTCGCCGAGATTGCCGATCGGCGTGCCGATGAGGATAAGCCTTCCCGTCATGGGCGATTCGTTCTTGACCCCCGCGCGTCCGGCCGTTTCCATGCCCGGCGCCTGCCGGAATGCCGAGCATGACGACTTTCGTACCGCGGATGGCTCCACAGTGCTACGGATGACGGCTCTCGATGCACTGCTGAACCCGGAACGGGTGGCCGTCGTCGGCGCGACACCCAGAGAGAACGCCGCGGGGAGCAGGATCATCGGGCATGCCGGCGGGCCGCGGTTCGGCGGCAGTGTCGTCGCGATCAACCCGCGCTACCCGGAAGTCCTCGGCTATCCCTGCCACGCGTCGCTTCAGGCGGTTCCCGAAACGCCCGACTGCGCGATCATGGCGGTGGCGGATTCCAGGGTCGAGGCGGCAATGGAAGATGCTGCCGCCGCCGGCGTGAAGGGCGCGGTCCTGCTGGGACGCCTCGTCACCGCCGAGGACCGCGGACGGACCCTGCCGGGCCGCATCGCCGCCATCGCCCGCGCGGCCGGCATGGCGGTCTGCGGCGCCAACTGCATGGGCCTTTTCAACACCGTCGCGGACGTGCGCCTGTCGCTCTCCGACCTGCCGGGTCTCGAGATCCCGGGCAGGGTCGCTCTCCTTTCGCACAGCGGGTCCACGTGGTCGGGCCTCGGCGGCAACCAGCGGTCCATGCGCTTCAGCATCGGCGTCTCCATGGGGAACGAGCTCGTCACCGGTGTCGCCGACTACCTCCACCATGTCGTCCGGCAGAAGGAGACGAACGCGGTCGCCATGGTTCTCGAGACGGTGCGCGACGGCGAGCGCTTCCTCGCGGCGATCGAGACCGCGGACAGGGCAGGCATCCCCCTCGTCGTTCTCAAGCTGGCCCGTTCGGCGCGCTCGCGGGCCTTCGCGTTTACCCACAGCGGCGCGCTGGCCGGAGACGACAGGGTTCACGACGCCGTCTTCCGGCGGCACAACGTCATCGCCGTCGGCACGCTCGACGAGATGATGGACACCCTCGAGGCCCTCACCTGCGATCGGGCGCCGCACACGGCGACCGTCGCCGTGCAGACCGATTCGGGCGGCGAACGGCAGCTCATCACCGACATCGCGGAACGCGAAGGCATCCCGCTCGCCGTCTTCAGCGAATCGACGCGCCGCAGGCTCGCCGGGGTTCTCGACCCCGGCCTCGATACCGACAACCCCGTCGACTACTGGGGAGAAGGCGGGCTGCCGGTGCTCCCCAGGGTGACGGGCATCCTCGCCGAGGCCGAGGAGAACGGTGTCGTCGTGCTGGCCACCAACATGGTGGCGGGGCGCGAGATCCTCTACGCCTCGACGGCGGCGCTCGAGCAGGTCCACCGGTCGACCGCCAGGCCCTGCATGATGCTGGGCAACATCACCTCCGCGATCGATGCGAGCGAAGCCCGGCGGCTGCGCGAGGCCGGCATCCCCGTGCTGTGCGGCACCGAAACGGGGCTTCGGGCCATCGGCCACTTCCTGGCCTGGCACGAAGCGAGGAAGAGGACGGGCGAGGCTCCCGGACCGCTGCCACGGGACGCCGCGGAGCGCTGGCGCGGGGCCCTCGGGACCGGGACGCCGGATGCCGCCGGCCTCCTCGACCTCCTCGGCGCCCTCGCCATTCCCGTCCCCCGCACGGTCGTTGTCGACGACGAGACGGGCGTGCTCCCGGCCCTCGGCGAGACCGGCTGTCCGGCGGTGATGAAGACGGCCGACCCGGCGGTCGCCCACAAGACGGAAATGGGCGGCGTGATCACCGGCATCGGGGACCTCGAGGGGGCGCTGGCCGCCTACCGGCGGCTTGCCGCATCGCTGGGACCGCGCGTCCTCGTCCAGGAAACCGCGCCTCCGGGCGTCGAGGTGATCGTCGGCATGATCAGCGACCCGCAGTTCGGGCCGGTCATGACCCTCGGCGCAGGCGGCGTCCTCGTGGAGGTGATGAACGACGCCGTGATGTTCATGCCGCCGGTCAGCGTCCGCGAGGCCGCGGACCTGATCGCGAGTCTCAGGCTCTCCCTGCTTCTCGACGGCGTTCGGGGAGGCCCGCGCCTCGACCGCCAGGCCCTTGCCGAGGCGGTCTCGAGGCTCTCCGGGCTTGCCGTCGAGCTCGCCGGCCACATGGCGGAGTTCGACGTCAATCCGCTCATCGTCCATGCATCCGGGGTGATGGCTGTCGACGCCCTGGTCACGAGGAAAGATGACGAAAACGCATGTCTGGCGATGCCAGCGATGGAAGCGGCTGTCCCCTGATCGATGAGTCATGCGTTGAACGCATGACATCCCTGCCGCAACGACGGTAGCGCCGGGCCCGGGCGAGAACCATCTGGCAGGCAACCGGCGATAGCCGGGACCTTCCGTTCAGGAGCCGAACCATGCCCGGACTCTTCAGCCAGATTCGCCGCAAGTGGCGTGCACAGAGCGCGCGCCGCGACCTCGAGACCCTCTCCGACAGGCAGCTGCAGGACATCGGCATCAGGCGCGACCAGATCGCCGCCGTCGTCCGCTGCATGCCGGAACGCCATTGAGTTCCCGGCAGGCAGGCCGGGGACTCGGTGAACGTGAGCGGCTGCCCGCAGGCGCCGGGGCCGCTTCACGGGATTCGACGAACAGGGCTTGACGGCATCGCAGGTATCTGATTGCCTGCTCACAGGACGCGCTCATCCAGAGCGGTGGAGGGACAGGCCCTTCGAAGCCGCGGCAACCGTCCCACGGGACGGTGCCAATGCCTGATCGATGAGTCAGCCGATATGCGGTCACCCCGCTCTCGGCGCTCGAAGAGCGCGTAGGAGTTGAGAGTGGAGTGACGTCGGATGAACGATTCTGCCAGTGAACTGCCGACCATCGACGCTCGACTGCTGCGTGGAGGATTCGATCGGACCTGTTCCCCACTCAACCGGGTTGACGCCTCCGTCTCCCCCAACCCTGTTGAAGAAGGAAGAGATCCATGACCGAAGTTCTCGAAACCACAGTCTCCAACGGCGTCAATGTCGAAGCCCTGCTGGGCGCGCGCAAGGCGCTCGGCGAGACCCCCGAGGCCGGCCGGTTCGTCTGGCGCGCCTCGAACGAGTGGGTCCACGGCACCCACAGCCGCTCGTCCGTGAAGGGCTACTACGGCCTCGGCGCGGAGCACGAACACAAGTCGGCGTTCGCCTTCGAATCCGACCATCCCCTGGTCTTCGCGGCCGAGGACAATGCGGCCACACCGGTCGAGATCGTCCTCGTCGGACTGGCAAGCTGCCTGACGGCCGGTGTCGCCGCCGTCGCCCAGAACCGGGGCATCCAGCTCAACTCGGTCCAGGCCACGCTGGAAGGCGAGATGGACATCCAGGGCATCCTCGGCGCCGACCCGGAGGTCCGCAACGGCTTCAGCCAGGTCCGCGTCACCTACGCGATCGACGCCGAGGCCACGCGTGACGAGATCAGGGCCCTCGTCGCCCAGTCGCAGAAGCGCTCGGCCGTCTTCGACATCCTCACCAATCCCACGAACGTTCACGTCGAGGTGGCCTGAGCGTTGCGCACGACGGCCCTGGTCGTCGGGGCCGGCCATGCCGGCCTCGCGACCAGCCACGTCCTCGCCGCGCACGGCATCGACCACGTGGTCGTCGAGCGCGGCGAGGTGGGTCACTCCTGGCGGCAGGAGCGCTGGGAGTCGCTTCGGCTGCTGACGCCGAACTGGCTCACCCGCCTTCCCGGCCTCGCCTACGACGGTGACGACCCCGACGGCTACATGGAGATGGACGGCGTCGCCCGTTTCCTCGAGCGCTATGCGCGGCTCGTTGCGCCGCCTCTCGAGACCGGCACGGGCGTCGAATCGGTAAGGGCTTCAGGCGACGGCTACGAGGTCGTCACGACCGCAGGCACCTGGCGGTGCTGCGCCGTGGTCATCGCCTCGGGCGCCTGCAACGTCGCGACGCGTCCCGCGTTCGCCGATGCGCTGCCGGTCAGCGTCGAATCGCTGTCGCCGCTGGACTACAACTCGCCGCGGGACCTGCCGGCGGGCGGAGTCCTGGTGGTCGGCGCATCGGCCACCGGGGTCCAGATCGCCCGCGACATCCGGCGCTCGGGCCGGCCCGTGACCCTGTCGGTGGGGGAGCACGTCCGCATGCCGCGGCGCTACCGGGGACGGGACATCCTGTGGTGGCTGGACAGGACGGGCCTTCACGACGAGCGCTGGGACGAGGTCGACGACGTGGCGCGCGCCAGGCGCGTCCCGTCGCCGCAGCTCGCCGGCAACGCCGACGGCAGCACCCTCGACCTCAATGCGCTCGGCGACGAGGGCGTGCGGCTGGTGGGCCGCATGGCCGGCCTGCAGGACGGACGGGCCCAGTTCTCCGGATCCCTTGCGAACATGTGCGCCCTGGCCGATCTCAAGCAGGTTCGCCTTCTCGACACGATCGACGAATGGATTTCGCAACACGGCCTCGACGCGGCCTTCGAGGCGCCCCGCCGTCCGGCGCCCACGCGCCTCCCGGAGTCGCCCGCGCTGGTCCTCGACCTCGCCCGGGAAGGCATCCGCACGGTCCTCTGGGCCACCGGCTTCAGGGCCGACCACTCCTGGCTCCATCTCCCGGTGTTCGACCGCAAGGGCAGGCTGCGGCACGAGGGCGGCGTGGTGCTCCCGGGCCTCTACCGCATCGGGCTCCCCTTCCTGCGCCGCCGCAAGTCGAGCTTCATCCACGGCGCCGAAGACGACGCCCGCGACCTCGTCTCCCACCTGGCCTGCCACGTCGGCGCCTGGCCGTTCCGGGCGGCGGCCTCCTGATCGCGCCTCAGCCGCCGATGTCGCCGGAGCGGGCGAACACGACGCCCGCGCCGGCCATCGCCTCCATGGCGCGGCCGGCCGAGCCGTCCTGGTCGATGGCGCGGCACGCGTCCTCGACGAGCACGGCAGCGAACCCCTCGCCCACCGCGTCGAGCGCCGACCACGCGACGCAGAAATCGGTGGCGAGGCCGGCGAGGAAGAGGCGGCCGAATCCCCGTTCGCGCAGATAGCCGGCCAGCCCGGTGGAGGTCGCCCGGTCGTTCTCGCGGAAGGCGGAATAGGAATCGATCTCCCGCCGGAAGCCCTTGCGCAGGACAAGGTCGGCCCGGTCGCTGTCGAGGTCCTCGTGAAAGCGGGCGCCCGGGCTCCCCTGGACGCAGTGGTCGGGCCACAGGACCTGCTCGCCGTAGGGCATCTCGACGGTCTGCAGGGGCCGCCGGCCGGGATGGCTGCCGGCGAAGGAGAGGTGACCGACGGGATGCCAGTCCTGGGTCAGGACGACGTGGCGGAAGCGGCGCATCAGGCGGTTGATCACGGGTACGACCTCGTCGCCCCGGGGGACGGCGAGCGCCCCTCCCGGACAGAAGTCGACCTGAACATCGATGACGAGCAGCAGATCCGTGGCCGGATCCGGAATGACCTCAGGCATCGCAGGCACCCCCTCACCGTTCCCTGTCATCCGGGTACACCGCACCGCTGTCAAGGGTCCGGGATTTGTTGAAGACGCACGGCGCTGCGAGGAGGAACGCCAAGAGCCCGCCGTCCTGACCGCTCGAAGTCCTGCGCCATGGCGTCACGCTGCCGCACCGGCTCCGGCACTCTTGAGGAAGAGAAGGAACGGATCCTCGCCCGCTCCCGGCTCATTGCCGGACACGGAAGCGCGCCAGTGCGCACAGGCTCCCCGATCAGCGCGTGATCGTTGCTCCGTCCGGCGCGGCATCGGGGTCGGTCACGGCAACGTCCCCGGCGAGCCGGAGGTGTCCGGCATCGATGGCCAATTCACGGCCGCCCGTGAGGCCGATCGAGGGGGTGATCATGTTGCCGGCTCCGTGCGTGTACGCCTGGAGGCAAGCGTCGAGGCGGCCGCGAGGATCGCCGCCACGACGGCGAACGCCGAGGCGAGCGCGAAGGCATAGGCAAGGTCGAGATCGCCGACGTAGCCGCCCAGGAAGGCGCCCAGCGCACCGACGCCATCCATGAGCACGAAGGCCAGCGCCAGCGTCGTTCCCTCGCGCTTGCCGGCGAAATCCACCGCCGAAGCGAGCACGACCGAGCGAACGCCGTAGAAGGCCCCGATCATGGCGATCAGGAAGGTCAGGGCGAGCCAGGGGACTTCGACGAAGGGCATGAGAAAGCCCAGGGGCGCGACAGCCAGCAACGAGAAGGCAAAGATCCTGCGCCGGCCCAGCGTGTCGGAGAGATGCCCCATCACCGGCTGCAGCACCGCGCCGGCCAGGATCATCGCGGCGAACGCGATGCCGGCCCAGAACTCGGAAAGGCCGAGATCGTTGACGATGAAGAGCGTTGCCATCGCGAGGATGGCCATGATGGCCATGTTGTAGACGCTGATCATCGCCACGAGCAGGAGGCCGGCGCGGCTGAGCCAGCGCTGCGCGAGGTCCTTGAGATCGACCATGCGCGCGCCCGTTTCGACGGGGACCTCGAGGCGGCCGCGTACGGCAAAGAAGACGAAGCCCAGGGCCACGGCGGGAACGACGGCCAGGAGCAGGCCCTGCCGCCAGTCGATGTGGACCAGCAGGGCGCCGGTCAGCACGGGCGCGAAGACCTCGGCAAGGGTGCCGCCCATGGCATGGATACCCAGCACCCGCGCCCGCTGCCCCGGCAGGACCTGCGTCAGCGTGCCCGTGGCCAGAGGATGCCAGGCCGAGGTGCCCATCCCGGCGATCGCCAGCAGCAGCGTCAGGGACCAGAAATCCGGCGCCACGCTGGCAAGGCCGTAGCCCGCCACCACCCAGACGAAGGTGCTCACGAAGAGCGCCCCCCGGCGCCGGGTGTGGTCGCTGAGCATCCCGGCGGGCATCAGGCTCAGCGCGCCCCCAATGGCCGTGAGGCTCACCATCAGCCCGAGGTCGGACGGCGAAAGGTCCATGGCGACGCCGATCGCGGGAATCAGGATCCAGAGCGCGCCGTGGGGCCAGTCGACGGCCATGTGGCCGGCGCAGAAGGCCAGGATCGGAAGACGCCGTCCTGCGGGCGGGGTCCGGCCCGTCACCGCTCGCTCTCGAGGCAGGTCGGGGTGCCGGCCGCCGTGCAGTCGCAGTCGTGGACAACCGAAGCCGCGAGCACGGCGACACGGTGATCGGTCCGCCCCGCACCTTCCGGCGCGGTTTCGGTGACGACCTCATCGCTGCCGGGACAAGAGTCGTTCTGAACGTCGATCACAAGCAGAAGGCCGCCTTCCCTGCGCGGCCTCATCCTTGCGATGGCTGCCGCCTCATCGCCCGATGATCCGGACTTGATCGGCCCGATGTCAAGCGGTCCGCCGGCTTGCCAACTTCGGGGGGGATTCCTATGGTGCGGCGAAGATAACGGCCGGCGGACTGGCACGATGACACTCCATGACACCCTTCCCGGAGGGCTTCACGGCGATCCTTCCCGTTCCTTCACGATGGCTTCGCGCTACTACACAGATCCCCTGATCTTCGAGGAGGAAAAGGAGCGCATCTTCGCCCGTTCCTGGCTGTTCGCCGGACACGAGAGCACGCTGAAGGCGCCGGGCAGCTACCGGGTCGTGGACATCGCCGACGAGAGCCTCGCTCTCGTCAGGGGGCGCGACGGCGCCCTGCGCTGCTTCTACAATGTCTGCCAGCACAGGGCGCACCGCGTCCTCGACGGCAGCGGGACCCTGGGCCCCGTCATGACATGCCCCTACCACGCCTGGGCCTACAACCTCGACGGCTCCCTGAGGACGGCGCGCGGCTGCGAGAATGTCCGCGATTTCGACAAGTCGGCGTTTTCGCTCAAGCAGGTCAGGGTCGACACGATGCTCGGCCTCGTCTTCGTCAATCTCGACACGCAGGCCGTCCCGTTCAGCGAGCAGTACGCCGGGCTCGAGGATGACATCCTGCGCTGGATGCCCCGGGCCGAGTCTCTCGAGCCGGCCTGCGGCAGGGACTTCGCCCTGAAGGCCAACTGGAAGGTGGTCATCGACAACTTCCAGGAGTGCTACCACTGCGAACCGGCGCATCCGGCCTTCGTCGACATGGTCGAGATGCCGACCTACCGCAACCGGACCCACCAGTACTGGTCGGCCCAGACGTCGGACAAGCCGCGCTCGAACAGGAGTACCGCCTACGATTTCGAGACCGGCGACGTCGACTTCGGCTACGCCGGCTACTTCGTGTGGCCGAACCTGACGATCTGGCTGATGCCCGGCGAACCCAACCTCATGACTCTCCAGATGCTCCCCGACGGGCCCGAAGGCTGCGTCGAGCATCTCCACTGGCACGCGCTCGCAGGCGAGCTGACAGAGCAGTCCCGGGCCGCGATCGACTATGTCGTCGACGTGCTGCAGCCCGAGGACATCGCCCTTTGCGAGAGCGTCCACGCGGGCCTGAAGTCGCGCGGCTACGACCGCGGCCGGTTCATCGTCGACAGCGGCCGCAGCCACATCAGCGAGCACGCGGTGCACCATTTCCACAGGCTGGTCATGCAGGCCATGGAAGGCGGCCCCCTGCCTGTGCCGCAGGCCGCCGAATGACCGCCCAGGTCGACTTCTACTTCGGTCCGGGCAGCCGCTACTCCTATCTCGCCTCCACGCAGCTTGAGCGCATCGAACGCGAGACCGGATGCCGCTTCCGCTGGCTGCCGCTGCAGAGCGCCCTGCTCATTTCCTGCCAGGGCAAGAACCCCTTCGAGGACGAGAAGGGCCAGTACGACTGGGACTACCGCAAGGAGGACGCCTTGGCGTGGGCCCGCTACTACGGCGTCGAGTACCTGGAGCCGGTCGATCGACTGACGTTCGATCCCCGGCTGGCCGCGCTCGCCTGCCTGGCCGGCGAACGCCAGGGCGCCGGGGAATCCGTCTCCAGGGCGGTGATGTCGCTCATCTTCATCACTCCCGCAGAGAAGCTGGTCCCGGAGGACTTCGAACGGGCGGCCGGCGCCTGCGGCCTCGATGCCGGGAGGTTCCGCAGCGACATGGCGGGCGGCGGACTTGGTCGTGACATGAAGGAGAGGGTCAAGGAGGCCGCCACGCGCGGGGCCTTCGGGGTCCCGACGTTCTTCCTCGGCGAGCGGATGTTCTGGGGCAACGACCGCCTCCTGCTCCTGGAGGCGGCGCTCAGGGAGCGGGCCTGACTCCTGTTTCGGCGGCGCCGAGCCAGACATCGACGAACCCGGGCAGCCAGGCATCGACGAGGTGATCGTACCTCCTGGCGCCGGCGAGCTGCTCGTCGGGCTGCTGGGCGCCGCGCTCGCTGAGCTGCTGCGGATCCTCGCCCGCCCACCTGCTGATGATGTCCACCGTGCATTCCGGGTGGAACTGCACGCCGTAGACCGCCGGTCCAAGGGCGAACATCTGGTTGGGAAAATGCTCCCGGGCGCTGGTGGCGAGGAGTTCGCACCCTGTGGGGAGATCGAACCCCTCCCCGTGCCACTGGTAGAAGTGGCGCACACCGTCGAGCAGCGCCCGCCCGGACTCGGTGGGAACCACCTCCGTGAAGCCGATTTCGTGCCAGCCGTCCTCGTGCGGCCTCACGGCGGCACCCAGGCAGCGGGCCAGCATCTGGGCGCCCAGGCAGACGCCGAGGAACGGCGTACCCGATTCGAGGACGCGTTCGATCCAGCGAAGCTCAGCGGCGATGAAGTCGTGCTTGCCGTCGTCGTTGGCGCTCATCGGGCCGCCGAAGACGACGGCCCCGGCGATGTCCCGGAAATCGTCGGGAAGCGGATCGCCGCCCCTGACGCAGCAGCGCACCTCCTCGAGGCCCATCCCGCGGACGGCGCGGCCGATCCTGCCCGTGTCCGACCACTCGCCGTGCACCACGCAGACGACCCTGGAGGGTCGGGAATCGCAAGCTGCGGCAACCATGCTCTCCGCCGGTCCGGTCATTCCGGGCGCATCAATACCCCGTGCGGCCGCCAGCGCAACCGCTCTCTCCACAACCGGAGCGCCCGGGCCTTCACCCGCCGGAGACCGTCGGCGCCGCCGGCCTGACCCTGAACCCCGCCTCGCGCAGGTCGCCGGCGATGCGGTCGATGTGGCTGCCGTCGAGGGTCTCGAGGACGATGTCGAGATCGGCGAGCTTGACCGAGAGGTTGGAGAACGCCCTCTGGTGGTGCACCTCGATGATGTTGGCGCCGGCCCTGCCGATGATGCCGCTGACCCTGGCGAGGATGCCGGGCGAGTCGGGGATCTCGAGGCTGAGGCGGACCATGCGGCCGTCGCGCACCAGGCCGTGCTCGATCACCATCGAGAGCATGCGGCTGTCGATGTTGCCTCCCGACAGCACGAGGCCCACCCTGCGTCCGCGAAAGCGCTCGCTGCAGGCGATGAGGCAGGCGAGTGCCGCGGCCCCTCCCCCTTCGGCCACCGTCTTCTCGATCTCGAGATAGGTCTGGACGGCATGCTCGAGCTGGCTCTCGGAGACGAGAACGATGTCGCTGACGAGCTCCCGGACGATCGGAACGGCGTTCCTGCCGGGCGTCTTGACGGCGATGCCGTCGGCGATCGTGCGGCCGCCGGCGCGCACCTCGAGACCCCTGAGCTCCTGGTACATCGACGGGAACATCTCGGCCTCGACGCCGACGACTTCGGTCTGCGGGCGAACGGCGCCGACGGCGATGGCGATGCCGCCGATGAGTCCGCCGCCGCCGATGGGAACGATGATGGCGTCGATGTCCGGCACATCCTCGAGCATCTCGAGCCCCACGGTCCCCTGGCCGGCCATCACGCGGTCGTCGTGGTAGGGGTGCACGAAGACGAGGCTCTCCTCGGCGGCCATCAGGTGCGCCGACACCGCCGCGTCGTCGATGGTCTCGCCCGTCAGGATCACCCTGGCGCCGAAGCGCTGCGTGTTCCTCACCTTCACGATCGGGGCGCCTTCGGGCATGACGATGGTGGCCGGGATGCCGAGACGCTGGGCGTGGTAGGCGACGGCCTGGGCGTGGTTGCCGGCCGACATGGCGATGACCCCGCGCCGCCTCTCCTCCTCGCCGAGCGACGCGATCTTCACCAGCGCCCCGCGGTCCTTGAACGACGCCGTGAACTGCTGGTTCTCGAACTTGACGAAGACCTCGGCCCCGGTCATCTGCGAGAGCGTGCGCGAATGAACGCACGGCGTCCTCACGATCTCGCCGGCGAGCACTCCCCGGGCCCGGCGGATGTCCCCGATCGTCACCGTCACGGCTCGTCCTCCCTCCGGCGGCGGTCGAGCGCCTGCAGGTCCTCCGGCGTGTCGATATCGAGGAGCACCGCTTCGTCGCCGGCCGCCACCTCGATCACGAAATCCCGGAACTCGCCCATGAGGTGCCGGGCGCCGGTATCGCCGGCCACCTCGTTCATCGCCTGGAAGAACTCGCGGTCCCACAGGACCGGGTGGCCCCTCCGGCCCTGCCACGTCGGGACGACGATCGCCCGGCTGCCGGCGCGCGCCCAGGCATCGACAAGGGCGCGAACGGTCGGGGCGGTCACCGCCGGCATGTCGCCGAGGCAGACCAGGGCCGCACCGCAGGCCGGCGCAAGCGCGGCGAGCCCGGCCTTCAGCGAGGTGCTGAGGCCGCCGGCATGATCCGCGTTCTCGACGAAGGCGACCGGGCAGCCCTCCAGCGCCGAGCGAATCCGCTCGGCCTCGTGGCCGGTCACGACGGTGACGCAAGCAAGCCCGGATTCGAGAAGGATATCGACGACATGGCGCACCACCGGCTTGCCGTCGATCTCCACCAGGAGCTTGTTGCGCTCCCCCATGCGCCGGCTCTCGCCCGCCGCCAGGACAACGGCGCCCACCTCCCGGCCCGTCCTTGCCCCGGCCTCCCGGGGACGGGGCCGCGACGGAATCTCCTTGAGCAGCCCGCCCACGCCCATGGCCATGATGTCCTTCCCGGTGACGTCGAGGCCCGCCGAGATCCTGCCCAGAACGAGATCGAGGCCGTTGAGCTTCGGCGACCGGGCACAGCCCGGCAGGCCGAGGACCCTGGCGTCGCCGATGCGGCCGAGCAGCAGGAGATTGCCCGGATCGACCGGCATGCCGAGGTGGTCGACCGAGCCTCCCGCCGCCTCGATGGCGGCCGGAACGACATCCCGGCGGTCGGTGATCGCCGAGGCGCCGTGGACCAGCACGAGATCGTGACCGGCCGCCTGGCGGGCGAGGATCCGGGCGAGGTCGCCGGTCCTGTGGGGGACGCGGTCGACATCGCCGATGGCGAGACCGAAGGCGTCCATCCGTGCCGCGACGACACCGGCGGTGCGCTCGAGGACCTTCGGCCGGAGCGCGTCGGTGAGCGTCATGACGAGGCCCGCGCGACAGCCGCGGAAGGGTGCGACGGCGACGGCGCCGCTCCCGAGAGAGACGCAGGCCTCGAGAATCCCGCCCGGCACCGCGAAGGGGATGATCTTGACGGTCGCCACCAGTTGCCCGCGGGCGACCGCCTCGAACGCCGGCAGCGTGGCCACGGTCACCGCCTCGTCAACGCCGTTGACGGCATCGACGAGAGCGCTGTCGAGGACGGCGATCCCCGCGGAGCGGGCATGGAGGTTGACGCGGCCCGTCGACGCCCGGGCAGCCTCGACATGGCCTCCGGCGAGGGTGCCGGCCACCCTCGCCGCCGCCTCGTCCTCGTGAACGTCGCCGCTTTCGAGACGGGCGGCCGTCACCACCGCGACGCCTTCGCGCTCGAGGTCCGCCACGTGCCCCGCGTCGAGGACGAGGCCCTTCTTCAGCGTCCGGCCGCCGCAGCGCACGCCATGCGCCAGGATGCCGCCTGCCGCCTCGCGAACGGGGACGGCGCCGAATCTCATGGCAGCCTGCCGCGGCGCGCGGCAACGACCTCCGCCATGATCGAAAGCGCGATCTCCTCGGGCGTCCGCGCGCCGATGTCGAGGCCCACCGGGCCCCTGATCCTGCCGGCGGCCTCGCCGTCCACGCCGGCCTCGGCCAGGCGCTGCAGGCGCCTGGCGTGGGTGCGGGTGCTGCCCAGCGCGCCGATGTAGAACGCGGGCGAATCGAGGGCGGCGCGAAGGGCCGGATCGTCGATCTTGGGATCGTGGGTGAGCGCCACCACAGCGGTCCTGCGATCGACGCCCAGAATCCGCATGGCGTCGTCGGGCCAGTCGCGGAGGATCCTGACGCCGGGAAAGCGCTCGCCGTCCGCCCAGGCCCGCCGGGGATCGACGATCACCACATCGAAGCCGGCGGCCGTCGCGAAGACCGCCAGGGGCTGCGAGACGTGCACGGCGCCGACGACGATCATCCGCGGCGGCGGGTTGAAGACGTGGAGGAAGAGGGGCCGGCCGGCCACCTCCACCGTGAGCGAGCGGTCGTCGCGCAAGGCCGCCTGCAGGGAATCGGCGATCTCCCGATCCGCGGCACCGCCCTGCCCGGCGAGCCAGCTTTCGCCGGTATCGAGCCAGGACGCGAGAACCACGCCCGTGCGCGTCCTGCGGGCCTGGTTGAGCGCCCGGAGCACATCCCTCTTCATGTCACCGGCGCTACGAAGACACGCACCGTCCCGCCGCAGGTCAGCCCCACTTCCCAGGCACGCTCGTTGCTGACCGCGTACTCGAGATTGCGCACCGTTCCCGCCTCCATCGCCTCGAGGGCCTCGCCGATCACCGCCGCCTCGATGCAGCCTCCCGACACCGAGCCCCTGAAGGCTCCGTCGTCGCGCACCACGAGCTGGCTGCCCACCGGCCGGGGACTGGAGCCCCATGTTGCCGTGACGGTGGCGAGCGCCACCCGGTGCCCGGCGCCGGACCAGGCTTCGGCCGTCTCCAGCACATCTTCCGTCACATCGCTTTGAGCCATCGCTCCATCTCTCCCGGCCGCGTCCTCAGGGGGCCGCCCAGCGCACCCGCCAGGTCTTCGAGGCTGGCCAGGTTGTGGCAGGTCCGGAAGACGTCGACATGCGGCAGCATGGTGCGGATGCCCCACGTGCGGGGCCGGAACCCGTCCCAGCGCAGCAGGGGATTGAGCCAGACAAGCGTTCGGCAGGACCGCCTCAGCATCGCCATCTCCCGTCCGAGCAACCCTCCCACGTCGCGGTCGAGGCCGTCGGTGACAAGAACCACCACGGCTCCCTGGCCCAGGACGCGGCGGGCCCAGTCGCGATTGAAGGTGCGCAGGCACTCGCCGATCCGCGTTCCGCCGGACCAGTCTTCCACCGTGCGCGCGACCGATGCAAGGCTCGCCGCCACGTCCCTCCTCCGCAGATCGCGGGTGACGTTGGTCAGGCGCGTGCCGAAGGTGAACGAGTGCACCGTGCGCCGGGTCGCGGTGAGGGCGTGGGCGAGATGAATCATCATCCGGCCGTAGTCGATCATCGACCCGGAGACATCGCACAGCAGCACCACCACCGGTGGCCGCCTCGCCAGCCGCGCCCGGGGCAGCGGCAGCGGACCGCCCGGCATCCGCACCTGGCGCCGCACCAGGGCGCGCCTGTCGATCCTGTCGCCGGCGGCGGCCGGCCTGAGCCGGCGGCCGGGAAGCGTCTCGACGTCGAGCTCCATGGCGGCGACCGCCCGTTCCGCCTCGGCCATCTCCTCGGCCGACATGTCGGCGAAATCCATCCGGCGCAGCGCCTCCCGGGCCGACCAGGTCAGCGCCTGGCCGCCCTCGGCGCCCCCGTCCTCCTTTTCGCCCTGGTCCCGGTCGGCGGGTGACGCACCGCCCGCCTGCGCCGCAGGAGCGGCGTTCTCCGGGTCCTCCGGGGGCGGCAGGTGCCCCCGGGCCGGCAGGCCGCCCCAGAACAGGCAGAAGAGCCTGGCGAAGACCGGGGTGTGCTCGGGCGCCGAGACGAGGTGGGCGTGGAGCAGCCAGAAGACGTCGTCGGGCCGCGCCGGGGCGGTCGCCGCGAGAGCCTCGACGGCGTTGACGGTCCTGTCGGGTCCCGCGGGCAGCCCGGCCCCGCGCAGCAGGCCCGCGAAGCGGACCACGCGGGCCGCGGACAGGCCGGCGGGCGCCGGGTTCACGAACCGGCCTCCGCCCCGGCGAGAAGCAGGCCCGCCTCGGTCCCCTTCATGCGTGCGATGTCGTCGTGGTGCTTGAGCAGGACGCCCAGCGTGCCGTCCACGACGCCGGGATCCAGGACCTCGACGCCCAGGTGCCGCAGCGCCCTCGCCCAGTCGAGGGTTTCGGCGACGCCGGGAACCTTGTAGAGGTCCTGGCGGCGCATCGCCGCCACGAAGTCCACGATCTGGCGCGACAGCCGCTCGTCGCAGCCGGGCACCCTGAGCCGCAGGATGTCGAGCTCCCGCGACGGCGAGGGATAGTCGACCCAGTGGTAGAGGCACCGCCGCTTCAGCGCGTCGGCCACCTCCCGCGTCCGGTTGGAGGTCACGACGACGACCGGCGGTTCCTGGGCCCTGACGGCGCCGAGCTCGGGAATGGTGACCTGCCAGTCCGACAGGACCTCGAGAAGGTAGGCCTCGAAGGGCTCGTCGGCGCGGTCGATCTCGTCGATGAGAAGCACAGGGGGACCCTCGGGATGTGCCTCCAGCGCCTCGAGCAGGGGCCGCCGCAACAGGAAGGCCTCGCGGTAGATCTCCGCGGCAACCGCGTCCCGGTCGACATCGCCGGCAGCCTCCGCCAGGCGGATCTCGATCATCTGGCGCGGATAGTTCCACTCGTAGACGGCCTGGGCGACGTCGAGTCCCTCGTAGCACTGCAGGCGGATCAGGCGGCGGCCGAGCGCCGCGGCGAGAACCTTGGCCGCCTCCGTCTTGCCGACGCCGGCCTCGCCCTCGAGAAAGAGAGGCCGCCGCATGGCGAGCGCCAGGTGGATGATCGAGGCCAGGCTCCTTTCGGCAACGTAGCCGGCGGATTCGAGGAGCCGTGCGGTCTCCTCGATCGAACCCGGATGGTCCGCGCCCCGCACGCTGTCGTCCATGAGATCCCGCTCCCTCACCGCCCGCCGCATCCGGCATCGCCCAGCCACGAGCGGATCTTGCCGGTCAGCGCGTCGATGTCGTCATCCAGCGGAAAATCACCGGTCTTCCGGCACCCGTCAACGCCGATCGTCACCTGCCAGGACGAGATCGGACCCTCCCCCGGGGCCGCACGGATCTCCAGTTCGTCGAAGGCGACGGTGTTGCCGTCCGCCCGGGTGACGGTCCCCGGCGCCACGGAACGAAGGCGTGCGCCGCTGACGGCAAGGCCGCCGGCCCCGAGTGCGACGCGGACCTCGCCGTCGAGGACGCCGTCGAGAGCGATGTCCGCCCGGCCGTAGGGATCGAGCAGCGAGCCCGCGTCGAGGCCGGAAAGACGGAGGAGGCCGCCGCCGCCTGCGGCCGCGGAGAACGGCATGCCCGAGGGAAGCCTCGCCGTGGCACGGTCGACGAGGATGCGGCCGTCCCCGGGAAGGACGACGTCGACCTCGACGTCGTGAAGCGGAAACGGCGTCTCGAGACGCGCGATCGAGAAGCTCTGCGCCCCCGGCATCGCCAGCGGGAAGACGTCCGAGAAGGTGGCGGTCCCGGCAAGCCGCTCGAAGGAGAGATCCGCGAACCGGGCCGAGGCGTCGTCGACGGTCAGCGCGAGGTCGGCGCCGCTCTCGCCCTTGTCGACCCAGACCCTGCCCGCCAGACCGAGGAAGCCCCTGGAATCCCGGAACAGGGACCCGTGGAGCGGCGCCAGGTCCGCGGGCTGCAGTCCCTCGGTGGTCGAAATCCAGGCCGTTCGTCCGGACCGTGGCCTCCAGGCGGTCCTTGCCCGGCGACCAGACGGCGTCGACCGCGCCGAGGAAACGGGCGGCTTCGGAGTGCGCCGTCACCGAGATCCGGGCATCGTCGCCTTCGGGCCAGACCGGCGACGACACCACGTCGAACGACAGGGGCCCGAAACGCCGCGGCTCCCTCAGGTCCTCCAGCCGGCGGATGTCGGCGCTGACCTGGGGCCACGGCGAAAGCGCGCTGTTGTAGTTCACAAGGGCGCGGATGCCCGCGAACCCGAGGTCCGGCCCCCGGAGCCTCAAGTCCCCGCCGTTGGCCTCCATGGTGGCCTGGAGGTAGCGGGTGCCGAGGCTCTCCAGCCTGAAGCCGATGTCCGGGAGGAGCCCCTCGGCGATCACCGGCCGGGAGCCCCCGGGCCACAGGGCCGCGTTCACCGGCGTGCCGTCGGCCTTCAGGCGCAGGTCCCAGGAGAGGTCGTCGCCCAGGAGCTCGAGCACGAACATGGGAAGCGCCTCGCGCTGGAGCGCGATGGAGGCGGGACCGAGCGTGCGCAGGAGTTCGTGCTCGAAGGTCATCAGGTCGATCCAGCCTGTGTCGGTCAGGCGGACCTCGATGCCGCGCTCGAGATCGGAGAGGTGCAGCGGCAGCTCCACCACCAGGCCGCCCAGTACCGCCGGACCGGCGCGCAGCTCGGCGACGTGGACAAGGGCCGAGGATTCGGTGGCGACCGACAGCCCGTCCTCGCCGAAGGTCATCGTCGCCGGCACGTCGAAGGCGACGTTGACGGCGGCGGCACCGTCCGTCTGAACCGTCTCGAGAAGCCCGACGAGTCCGAGGTTTGCCCGCCAGGACCCCCGGCTCCCGTCCAGGCTGAGGGAGCCTTCGAGCGACCCCGCCGCCCGGGGACCGGCGAGGGCGAGGTCGATGCGCGGGAGCGAGAGCGCAAGCCCGTCGGGACCGAGGCGGCCGGCGCCGGCGGCGGCGAACTCGAGCGCCTGGCCGTCCGCCGTGCCGCCCGCCCCCTCGATGCCCGCCTCGAGATCCCAGCCGTCATCGCCACGGCGGGCGTCCAGCCACGCCCCCCGGTGCGGCAGCCGCAGGCTGGCCGGCGCCGGCAGGAGCGCGGAACGGACATCGAGCGCCACGGGCCCGTCGAGCCAGACCCTGGCGACGCCCTCCCTCATGGCCAAGGCCAGCGGAGCGCGCAGCGCACCGCCTGCAAGCCAGGGGGCCAGCCGGAAACCCGCCGTCTCGACCGCCCCTTCGGCCTCGACCGTCCAGCCCGCCGGATCGCCGCCCTCCGGGAGGCTGGCCTCGAACGCGAGAGCGACGGTCGCGTTCCCGGTCCCGAGATCCGCCGCCAACTCGCCGGCCAACTCCAGGGCCGCGCCGGTCCGAGCGAAGGTGACGGCGCCGTGGACGGGAGAGTCCTCCCGGGCGATCGTCAGGGTCCCGCCGAGGCCGCTCGCGTCGGCGGCGGCCTCGACCGTCACCGTCCCGAGTGCGAGGCCCGCGGCCTCGACGGACGGCCACTCGAGCCATGCCCTGACGTCCGGGTCGAGCCCCGCGCGCCGCTCGACGACGATGCGTCCGGCGGGCGGACCGAGGACGAGATGACGGTGGTCGATCCGCCGGGGCGTGAACTCGAGCTGCAGCGCGCCTGTCGCGCGGTCGAGGCGGAGACTGACGGCGCCGTCGGCGGAGCCGCCGTCGAAGCGGGCCCGCCAGCGGCCGCTCCCGGCGATCCCGTCCGGACGATTGGCAAGGCGCGCATCCAGACCAAGATCGACGGCTCCCCAGGGCAAGGACACCGCCACGCGGGCGTCCTCGAGGACGATGTTACCGGGCAGGGCATCGGGGAGAGCGAGGGACCCGTCGGGCCACGGCATCTCCAGACCGCTGAGCGTCAGCGTCCCGTCGCGGCGAGGGGTCAGCCACGTCGCCTCGGCGCGCCGGACCCATGCGGCCTGCGCGAGGACGATGTCCGTCACCACGAGCCGGTCGAGCGTCACCTCCTCGACGACGAAGTCCCGCAAGGCGCTGCCGAGACGGCGTTCCACCAGCCACCCGGCAATCTCGTGGCGCGCCGCGAACCAGGCGACCACGACCGCAACCGAGGCAACGAGGATCGATCCCGCCAGGATTCTCGATACGCCCACCATGCCGCAGCGGCTGCCGGCGGCGGGGCCGGCTCACACCGGGTCGATCGGCGTCAGGACGCCGACGACGGACTCGATGGCCTCGGCGGCATCGAGGGTCAGGTCCTCGCGATAGCGGCCGCCGATCACCTGGACGCCTGTCGGCAGGCCGCCGGAGATGCCGGCGGGCACGGCCGCCGACGGCAGGCCGAGGAGGTTGACGGCGACGAGCAGGCGGTTGGCGAGGAAGATCTCGGCGAGCCGGGCCGCACTGGCAAGATCGTCGTCGACGGGAAACTGGGGTTCCGTCGACACCGGCCCCAGGACCAGGGGCGTGTGCTCGAGGAAGAGCGTCCATTCGCGAAGCAGCGTCTGGCGCTCGCAAAGCAGGCGCACGTACCCGGCAAGATCGAGCGGCTGGACGTTGGTGTAGATGAAGTCGAGCTTGCGGTTGATCGCAGGCCCCCCGTACTTCCTGATGTCCCCGTCCATGAAGAGCTTGAGCTCGGTCACGATCTGCCGCTCCCAGAGCCGCAGGCCGTCCTCGATTCGCGGCGGCTCCGCCGCGACGACGTCGTAGCCGGCATTGGCAAGGGCGTCGGCGGCCGCGGTCACCGATGCGGCGACGGTCCCGTGAACCCCCATGGCGCCGGGGTCCACGGTGACGGCGACCTTTACGGGTCCCGCCGGCTGCGGCCCCTCCAGGGGTGCCGGCACCCACCACGGATCCCGCGGGTTGCCCTCGGCCATGGCCGCGAGCGCGAGGCGCACGTCCTTCACCTCGCGCGCCAGGGGCCCCTGCACCGACATCAGCTGGAACATCGGCGGCCGCTCGGCGGCCGCAGAGGCGTTGTAGGCCGGCACCCGGCCCAGGGTCGGCCGCACGGTGGCGACGCCGCAGGCGTAGGCCGGGTAGCGCAGGGAGCCGCCGACGTCGTTGCCGTGGGCGATGCAGCCGATGCCAACGGCGAGCGAGGCGCTGCCGCCGCCGCCCGATCCGCCGGGCGTGACCTCCCGGTTCCAGGGACTGCGCGTCGCCCCGCGCAGGGGGTTGTCGGTGAACCAGCGAAAGCTGAACTCCGGCGTGTTGGTGCGCCCGACGACGACGGCGCCGGCGTTTCGCAGGTTGGCGACGACCGGCGAATCCTCGGATGCCACGTTGCCGACAAAGGCGGGGATGCCGTTGGTCGTCGCCTGGCCGGCCAGGTCGACGTTCTCCTTGATGGTCACCGGAACGCCGTGGAGCGGACCGGCCGGACCGCCGGCCGCGAGGACCCGGTCGGCCTCCCTGGCGGCCGAGCGCGCCTCGTCGTCCATGCGGACCGTCACCGCGTTCACCCTCGCGTTGACCTCGTCCATGCGGGAAAGATGGCTCTCGACGACCTCTTCGGCGGTTGCCTCGCGCCGGTGAATCGCCGCCGCCGTGTCAACCGCGCCCTTGCGCCACCACTGGGACATCGCCTCGTTCTCCTCTATCCGCAAGCCGCGGCAGGCGACCGCAGGCGCGGACCCGCCGGCCGGCGGTCCGCCCATCCCGCGCTTCGGCGCCGCCTGACCGGAGGCGTCCCTACCGGCGCCCTCCCGCGCTCACGGCCTCCACCATGCGCTCGAACAGGGCGTTCTGGCCGCCCGGATCGTCGACGTCGATGGGGATGCGGGGAACGCCGTCGTCCCTGTGCATCCAGGAGAGCTCGCCTTCGGCGCCGTAGTGGACGTCGGGCTGCGCGATCTCAGGATCGTCGAGCGTGCCGAGCGCCACGAAGAGCACATCGTCGAAGGCGCCGCCCGATCGATAGCGTGTGAAGATCGAACTGCCGCAGGTGGCGCAGAAACCGCGGTCGCAGACCAAGGAGGACGGGTAGGTTTCCGGCTCGGCGGTCATGAAGGTGACGCACCCCTTCTCGAACGCGACCGTTCCCAGCATGGCCGAACCGGACCACCGCTGGCACATGCGGCAGTGACACACGGCGGTGAACCGGTGCGGGCGGCTTGCCGAGTAGCGGATGCGCCCGCACATGCAGCCGCCGGTCACAGGTCCTCCCGGCATCCTCGGCCCTCCTCAGCTTCCCCGTATCTCTTCGACGTCGTCCACGTCCGGCATGACGACGAACTCGGGGTAGGCCTCGATGCCGAGCTCGGCCGTATCCTGGCCGAGCTCCTCCACGGTGTCGGACACCCGGACCCCGACCGCCTTCTCGAGCAGCATCCACACGACCCAGGACACGGCAAACACGAAGGCGCCGATCGCCAGCACGCCGAGGATCTGCACGCCGAAGTCGCCGCCGGCCGCGATGCAGACGGCAAGCGTGCCCCAGATGCCGGCAAAGAGGTGCGCCGGGACGGCGCCGACCACGTCGTCGAGCTTCACTATCTCCATCGCCTTCATGCCGATGACGCAGATCACGCCGCCGACGGCGCCTATGAAGACCGCCCAGGTGTGGTCGACGAGGTCGGGGCCCGCCGTGATCGCGACGAGACCGGCGATGGCGCCGTTGAGACCGGCCAGGAGGTCGACGCGGCCGAACACCGGCCTTGCGGTGCTGATGGCGGCCATCACGCCGGCCGCCGCCGCGAGATTGGTGTTGACGAGCACGTTGCTCATGGCCACCGCGTCGGCGGCGCCGCCGAGTGCCAGCTGCGAGCCGCCGTTGAAGCCGAACCAGCCCAGCCAGAGGATGAAGACCCCCAGCGTCACCGCGGGAACGTTCGAGGGCGGCGTCGACTTGACCGTGCCGTCCTTGCGGAACTTGCCGCGTCTGGCGCCCACCACCATGGCCCCGGCCAGGGCGGCCCAGCCGCCGGTCGAATGGACGATGGTGGAGCCCGCGAAGTCCTGGAACCCCATCTCGGCGAGCCAGCCTCCACCCCAGGTCCACGCGCCGACGATGGGATAGATGATGGCCGTCAGCACGGTGATGAAGGCGAAGAACGACCACAGCTTGACCCGTTCGGCGAGCGTGCCGGAGACGATGGACGCGGCGGTGGCGACGAACACCATCTGGAAGAACCAGTCCGACATGACCGAATAGCCGTTGTCGATCACGGCGCCGAGCGCCGACTCGTCGCCGCCCAGAAGCGCCCGTTCGTCGCTCGACGGACCGTAGAGGAAATCGATCGAGCCGATCCAGCCGCTGACATCGACGTACATCAGGTTGTAGCCGATGAAGTAGTAGGCGAGTCCGGCGATCGAATAGAGGCCGATGTTCTTCAGGCAGATCACCGACGCGTTCTTCGTGCGCACCGATCCGGATTCGAGCATGGTGAATCCGGCGCACATCCACATGACGAGCGCGCCCCAGATCAGGAACGAGAAGGTGTTGAAGACGAACTGCGATTCCCCGGAGACCGCGGCCAGCGCCTGGCCGGGCACCGCAAGCACGACGAGAGCGGCAACTGTCAGGGGAACGAGGTGCCGGATTCGCCGGCGGCCCTCGAATGCCTTGCGGTGTTCTTCCATGCCCCTCTCCTCCCTCAGGATCCGAAAGATACCCATGCAAACAATTGATATACAACGACAAAATCTGGAAATCCGAGCCGTAGCCAGGATCGGCAGACAGTAATGTGCCGTCACCGGGCTGTCAATTCCCGCAACGCTCCCGCTACCACCAGAACTTCGGCGAACGGGTGAGGATCTCGTTGCCGTCCTCGTGCACGATGAGATTGTCCTCAAAGGCTGCGGTTCCCACACCGTCGAGATCGAGGAAGGCCTCGACGCCGAGCACCATGCCCGCCTCGAACCGGTCTTCAGGGTCCGACATCGCGGTGCCGATGTAGGGGTGCTCCCAGTAGAGGCCGGTGCCGTGGCCGTAGAGAGGCCACTGCGCCGCCATCTGGCTGCCGCCGTGGAAACGCGCCGAGAGGCGGTCGCCCAGCCGCGCCACGTCGTGGACCTTCGCTCCCGGCCGGATGGCGGCGATCACGGCCTCCACGATCGCGACGCACGCCTCGATGAGGGACCGCTGGTCCGCCGTCGGCCTGCCGCCGGCGACGGCGGTGCGTCCGGGATCGAGCCAGTAGCCCTGGTAGATGATGCTGTCGAGCCAGCCCCTGACGAGATCGCCCGTGCGCGGCACGGCCATGCCGGCGCCCGAGAAGGGATCGGACGCCCAGCGGCCGATATGCGGTCCGTGAGCCACGGGAATCATCTGGCACACGGCTCCCGAGCGCCGCAGCTCGGCGACCGCCGCGGCGACGGCCTGCGCCTCGGACCGGCCGCCCACCAGCCCCTTCATGAGGATGTCGAGGGAGCGGTCGGCGATCTCTCCCGCCTCGCGGAAACGCTCCATCTCCGGCGGGCTCTTGAGGCGGCGCACGCGCTGGACGAGGGTGTCGTCCTCGACCCATTCGAGCGGGCCGGCCGCCTCCTCGACGAGGCGCCAGTACTTGACGGGAAGGACGTCGGCGCCGACGAGGGCGACGGGTCCGCCGGGTCTCATCCCGGCCAGCGCCCGGCCGGCCGCGGTCATGGGATCGCTGTGGCCGCTGACATGGGGCGTGGCAACGAGGTCGAGGCGCGGCTCCGGATCGTCGGCGACGAGCCGGGGCTCCCTGCCCTCCTCGAGGATCACCGCCTGGAACGAGCGCGCGGTGTTCAGCGGATTGTCGATTTCCTGGCCGGAGGCCGGCGAATAGGCGTTGGCGAGGTAGAGGACGTCGCCGCAGCGGTCGTAAGTGCCGCCGCCGCGGCCGATCACGAGCGCGGCGGCGTATCCCTTCGCGCGCATCTCCTCGTGCACCGCAGTCCAGCGCCGCTCGTACTCGGCGGGCCGGAACGGCGGGCTCATGCCGGTCGCGAGCCGCGAGCCGCCCTGAGCGCCGCGCCGAGGCGGCGGACGCCTTCCTCGATCTCCTCGACCGGCGGATAGCCGAAGGCGAGGCGGATGGCGGGCCCGGCGTCGTTCCTGACGTGGAACTCCGATCCGTCGGCGACCTCCACGCCGCACTCCTCGGCCGCAGCCAGGAGGGTTCCGGTGTCGACGTCGTCGGGCATGGTGACCCAGATGAAGAGGCCGCCGGGAGGACGCGACACCGTGCAGGCGTTGCCGAGCTCGCGCTGCAGGGCATCGACCATGGCGTCGCGCTTGACCTTGAGGCCGCGGTTGGCCATGGCGACGTGCTCCCACAGCCGGCCCTTGAGGTAGGCGTGGGTGATGGCCGAGGCCAGGGTGTTGGGTCCGGCGTCGTGGCGCTTCGCCAGCACCCTCTCGAGCATCGGCGGACGCACCACCATGTAGCCCAGGCGCACGCCGGGCGCGAAGATCTTCGACAGCGAGCACAGGTAGATCTGGTCCGCCGAATCGTCGAGGGCGTAGAAGGCGGCGGGGACGTCGCCCTCGTAGTGGACGTCGCCGTAGCAGTTGTCCTCGACGACCGGGACGCCGTAGCGCCTCGCCAGGGCGACGAGCTCGAGGCGCCTGGCCCGGGGCATCACCGTGCCGGTTGGATTCTGGTAGGTCGCCAGCGTGTAGATGCACCGGGGCGGCCGCCCCTCGCGGTGCAGGCGCTCGAGGGTCTCCTCGAGGGCGTCCGTGCGCATGCCGTCGCCGTCCACGGGCACGCCCGCCATCTCGATCCCCATCGAGCGGAAGGCGACGATGCTGCCCGAGTAGCTCAGCTCCTCCATGACGACGACATCGTCCGTGCCGCCGAGCAGGGTCTCCACCGCGAGGGTGACCGACTGCATCGAGCCGTTGGTGATGAGCACGTGATCGGGATCGACGGCGATCCCCTCGCGGTCCGTCTCGCGCTGCGCCATCAGCCGGCGCAGCCCCTCGTGCCCCAGCGATCCCGGATAGGTCGAAAGGTCCTCCGCCATCGTGCGCACCACCTCGCCCGCCACATCGGCAAGCTCGCCGATGGGAAAGGTCTCGGGATTGGTGTTGCCCGTGGCGAAGCTGATCATCCCGTCATCCATGGCGCTGCGGCCCTCCCGGCGGAACGGCCCACCATAGCCCCGTCCGGCCCAAGGGCAACCGCAGGCATTCCGCCTGCTTCGCCCTTCCGTAGCGTTCTCAGTCCGGCGGGGGCGCCGTAAGGTTGGTCTCGCGCTGGCGCCCTGACGGGTGCCGGTGTGCATGATGTGCTCCATGTCGCGGGTTGCTGGGGACGGCCAACGTCCTCTCCAAGGCTCTCCGGTCCGCCGACTCTTCCGGTCTGCGCCTTTCCTTATCTGCGGCAAGAGGCGTATCACCGTGGCAGGGGACATCCATTTGATGGTGCGCGCGCAGGCGGGTGTGCGAATTGCTGGTTCATCCGCCCCGCATAGGGTGGCGCTCGCGCCTGAGCCCGCTTGATCTGGACCAGAGGTGCCCGCGGGGAGGTAGCGAACCCTCAGGCGCATCCTCCTTGTTCACAGCCTGCTCTCCGCCCCGCGTCCCACGACCGTAGCGACCCGATGCAGCACGACGCCGGCCTGGCGCCTCGCCCTTCGTTCGACTCCGCGAGTACTGCGGCCATATCCGGCCAGACATCCTGAGCAAGAACCCACCGCCGGAGAGGCCCGTCTGGGAACCGCTCTTGCGGGAGCTTCCGTTCCAGGTCATGGGGCAGTCTGGCAGCACGAAGGCGTTACGGTGTCCGGCTTGCGTACTTGTGGGCACTGCCGTTTGCAGCTATCCACTGGCGCCTGACGGCAATGTCAATCATGCGGCCGCCACGCAATGAGATCGTGTGCCGGATGGTCGGCAATCGTTCGGTCCAGGCGGCCAAGATCCACTGATCGGCCAACGGGTATCCCAATGGAAGTATCCGGCAGATGAGCCTCTCTCACGCGCTGGCACTGGCGAAGTGCGCTTTCGACCGCGCCGTCGGACGACCGTGGTGCGTCACCCCAGCCGTGCCGATCCTGTTCTTCGGCAACCTCGCCGCCTACCGGACGTCGCCGGTGCGCGTGCTGACAGTCGGGCTGAATCCCTCGCTGCACGAGTTTCCACGCGACGAACCGCTCCGACGCTTTCCTCTGGCGGAAGGCAGCCTCGATAGAGAACCGTCCGGTTACCTCGAAGCCATGTCCGCCTACTTCCGCACCGCCCCGTACCGGGCGTGGTTCAACGCCTTCGAGCCGCTGCTTAACGGCATGGGGGCGAGCTACTACGACGACGGCGCGTCGACGGCGCTCCATACGGACATCTGTTCGCCCGTGGCGACAGACCCGACGTGGAGTCGACTGGACAAGACGGCCCGTGCGATTCTGGAAGCCGATGGTGGTCCGCTGTGGCACGTCCTTCTGGAAGAGTTGCGTCCGCAGATCGTGGTGATGTCGGTGGCGCGGAAACACCTCGAACGCATCGAGTTCGCGCCGCTGACCGATTGGAGGATCATCCATTCGTTCGAGCGGCAAGCCGATGGTAACCTGCGGTCCCGTCCGTACCAGCTCCGCACACGGTGGCACGACGTAAGCGGCGAGGCGGCGCTCATCGCCTTCGGCGCAGCGGCCCAGACACCGTTCGGGACGCTGGCCGCCAGCCAGAAGCGAGAAGCGGGCGAAAGGTATCTGGAGACGTATTGGGATGGCCGATAAGCGCTGCCTCAGGCCAGCGCAACTTCTCCAAGACATTCTGGTATTTGATACCAAAAAATGATTGGCATTGGCAATTTACTGACTACCACTCCACATTACCCCTTTCTCTTTCGATTGACTCCCGCCATGATTTAGACATGACCGATAACCACACAAGATTTTGGCTCGCTCTCTTGGCAATGGGCGACAATGCAGTATCACGAGCGGCACATTGGAACCGCTACCTGTATTGGAAGTCGACTCCCTATTTGAGGGAATTGATTGGCAAAACCATCGCGGATCATGATTTCAAGTGTCAATTTCAACAACCGTCTTCGGGCGAGATTGAGATTCTCACCGGAATTGCCAAACTCCATGGCGGATATCCAGAAATACCTCCCTTTCCAGATGCGTTCAAATCGCCTGCCATGGACTTCTCCAATCATGTGTTTGAGAACGACGCATCCTTCCAAGGATACATCCTCATCGGCGCCCGGTTTGAGAACACAATTTTCGAAAAGAATGCTTGGTTCAGGAATGCGCTGTTCATAGGCACAGCGAATTTCAATGGGGCGAAATTCAGAAACAGCCAGAATGCTCTGGGTGACGGCAGTGCATTTGACAGGGCCGTGTTTCAGAATACAGCCTACTTCAAAGGAGCAACATTCAATTATTTGACAACGTACAGCGAATCAAGATTCATGTCTGCAGTTTATTTCGACAATGGTAAATTTGTCCCATTGGTGGATGAAAACGACGTCACTTCCGGTGCCGTAGATTTCAGGGGATCAAAGTTTCATGGTGATGTTGATTTCAATGGCGCAAGACTCCAGGTGGGGGCCGGCTTCAAGGAATGTTCCTTCCACAGGGACGCTTTGTTTCTGGACACAAAATTCGGGGGTCGCGCTGACTTTAACAATTCTGCGTTTAAGGCAAAGACATCCTTCAGGCGAGGGCATTTCACGGTGCCGCCGACGTTTTTTGAAGCTCGACTCCACGAGGATACGGACTTTGGTGACGTACAGTGGAACGAAACCGAGAAGTCTTACAGGCCGCCTTGGAGAATAAGATTTTTCACCAAAAGTCAAGGAAAAATAGAATCCTCTCCTGACTTTGCAGCCGACGATGCGGTGCGTGCCTGGGATCGATTGGCATTGATTATGAGCCGCTTCGAAAAACCCCATGAGCGACATACGTTCTACAGGCTCCGTATGCGCGCACAACGCGCCGCGGGTATCCGTGGTCCCGTCTTTCTCGCGAACTGGCTGTTCGATGCTCTATGCGACTATGGCTGGGGTCTGGGTCGTACGCTTGCCTGGTGGGCAGGGCATATGGTCATCATGGCGTTGGTTTTAACGTGGTGTGCCAAGGATACTCCCTCTGTCGACCGGCCAGGCTGCGGACCGGCTTTGTGGGAGAGTCTTGTCGTCAGTTTCGCGAACGCTCATGCGATTTTTAGTCTTGGTTCGCAGGACGGATATCTTCATGACGTAAGAGAATGCCTGGAACTGGCTGTACGGCCGGAATGGATGATGCCCACGGTTGGAACGGTTCAAGCGGTCATTGGACCGATTCTTCTGTTCTTACTGCTCCTGACGATACGCAACCGTTTCCGTCTCGGCTAGTCGTTTTATAGTACAACGTGCCTGTTGCCTGTCGACAGACGCCGATTAAGGAATTCTACGGCAGATGGGGCCTGCTCCAGATTGACTCGATCCGCAACTTCGCCGTCGTCATTCTCGTAGAGAATTGGCCAGCGATCGTCCGCCTGTTCCGGTGATCATCATGCCGGTCTCTATCGCCCGGGCGTGAGCATCCGTGGTAGCGACGGTTCACCAATTTGCCTCTTCGACGGTGACAGTGCCGTACTACGAGAAAGACGGCTACCAGGCGATGAACGACCCGGAGCACCGCAAGGCGAGTCTCTGGCACGAGATCGCGGTGTACGAATTCAAATTCAGAGGCCACGTCGGGCCGTCGCGTTTCGTGTCGTTGCGCTCGGGCAAACACCGAAGAACGGTTTTTGGCTGGGACGAATCGTCGAGGGCGAACGGCAGAGCTGCCCGGGCTGGGACATCACGTTTTCGGCGCTGGAGACGCTGGTGAAGGGGATGCCCATGTCATCCGGGCCCACGACGAGGTGATCCGCGGGACGCTCGACTGGATCGAGGCAGATCTTCTCCAGATCCGGGCATGGGATCCCTGAACGGGACGGTGTCCCGGCGTGAGTGCCAACGGCATGGCGGTGGCAGGCTTCCGCCACATTGCGAGCCGCGACCTCGACCCGTAGCCCTACACCATCCAGTGACGAGGAACCCTTCCATGACCTGCGAATGCCTGCTCAGCGAGGTCGATGACGAGTGCATCTGCTGGATCACGCTCGACCGGCCCGATAAGATCAACGCCTTCAACAGCTGGCTGCGGCGCTCTCGAGGAGGTGGAGCGGGACCGCGGTGTCGACGTCGTCGTCTTGCGCGGCAGCGGTTTCTGTTCGGGCCACGACCTTGCGGAGGATGCGGAAGACGACTTCGAGACGATCTGCGACTACCGGGACCACTGCATCTGGCAGCAGCGGGAGTTCACCGCCGCCTGGCGCATCTCGACCCCGGTCATCGCCTCGGTCCGCCACTACTCCATCGGCAAGGGCTTCGGGCTGGCGCTCTTCCCGGACATCACCATCGTCACCGAGGACACGCGGCTGGGCCACGGCGAGATACGCTACGGGATCGCGGCCATGGCTGGTCTCCATGAAGGTGGCCAGAGACCTCACCCTCACCGGCAGGGCCTCGTCACCGAGGCCGTGGCTCCTGAACGACGGCCCTGAGGCGCGTCCGGCTCCTCGCCGCCATGCAACGGGTCCAGAAGCGGTACCTCAGCCGCGTCTTCGAGCTCCAGGGACTGACGGCTGCCGGGATCTCTTGACCGTGCCGTCGTTCTGTCCCACCCGCGAAACCCTGGACAAGGGCCTCAAGTCCGCCCTCGCCACTGCGAGGGGCTGGACCGAGACTCAGTCGAGGAGCGACTCCTCCCAGGGGAACGTCGACAGCGGCTCGGCGCCGTCGGCGGTCACGAGAACCTGCTGCTCGAGCTTGACGCCGTCCGCTTCGCCGACGGCGCCGATGTAGCTCTCGACGCAGATCACCATGCCCGCCTCGATCGTGCCGTCGTAGACGGTGTTGTGGCGGAAGGCGGGCTTGACCTGGGGGTACTCGTCGCACATGCCGACCCCGTGGATGACGCAGGTGTAGGCGTTCTCGCGGTACTCCTCGGGCACCGGCCATGCCCTGTCGCGCACCTCGCCCAGCGTGATGCCGGGCCTGAGCAGTGCGGCGTTGCTCTCGACCTCCTCGACGGCCAGCCGGTAGAGCTCCTTCTGGCGGCGCGTCGGCCTCGAGGGGCCGCAGTGAAAGGTCCGCGAAATGTCGGCGAAGTAGCCGAAGGGACCCACCATGTCCGTATCGAATCCCACGAGGTCGCCGTCCTCGACGATCCGCGGCGAGGCCTCCTGGAGCCAGGGGTTGATCCGCGGCCCCGAGGCCAGCATGCGGCCCTCGTGCCAGTCGCCGTCGTTGGCGAGATTGGTGCAGGTGAGCAGGCCCCACAGCTGCGATTCGCTGACGCCGGGTCTCAGAGCCTCCCGCATTCGCGCGATCCCGAGTTCGGCCACCGCTACCGCCCACTTCATGCAGGCGATCTCGTCGTGGGACTTGATGATCCGCGCCTCCTCGGCGACGGCGACGCCGTCGAGCACCTCGAGGCCGCGCTGCATCAGCGCCTGGGTCACGCTGGGATTGACGTACTCGACCATGACCCGCCGGCTGCCGCTGCCGATGGCGTCGAGATAATCCACGATGTCTCCCGCAAGCAGCCTCGCCTGCTCGGCCATCTCGCCGGCGCCGTCGAAGAAGGAGATCGAGCGGCCGGGCCGGGCTTCGTCGACCCCGGGCATTGCCCCGAATCCGTTGTGCATGACCGTCGGCCCGTCCCGGGCAACGAACAGGTACGTCGAGGGGATGTGCGACTGGAAGAGCGGATAGGTCCTGTAGTCGGCGGCGTAGCGAAGGCTGACCGGATTGACGAGCATGGCCATCGCCGCATCGTGGCGCCGGAGCGCCTCCCGCAACCTTGCGGTGCGGTAGCGGTAGAGCCGCTCCGTATCGATCTCGGGCGGCCCTTCGCGCAATACGAGATGGTCGAGGATTTCGAGGATCTGCCCGCTCGCCGACATGACGGTCTGCTCCACCGGGAACGCGACCGGCTAGATGGCCCCGCGCCGCGGGAATTGCAACAGGTGAGTTCACGGGCGCGTCCGCCTGGGCCGCAGCGTGGCGGCCATGGCCTTGTTCGCTCGGCCCCGGGGGATATGCTCGCGCGATGACGTCCGGAACAGGGCCATCGGGACGCTACGAGGGCGTAGAGGGGCGGCACCTTGCCGAACGCTACGAGAGCGTGGATCCCGATCGCCTTCACGCTTGGATTTCCGGCAGGCTTCCCCGGGGACCGGCCGCGGTTCTCGATGTCGGGGCGGGGTCCGGACGCGACGCGGCCTGGTTCGCGGCAAAGGACTTCGATGTCGTTGCCGTCGACCCCTCGGCGACGATGCGCCACGAAGCCCGGCGAAGGCACCCCTCGCCGCGGGTCACGTGGCTGTGCGACCGCCTCCCGGCGCTCGACCGCGTCTCGAGGCAGGGAACGGGCTTCGACCTCATCTGGCTCAATGCGGTCTGGATGCATGTCCCGCCCGACGCGCGCCCCCGCGCCTTTCGCAAGCTCGTCGGCATGCTGAAGCCCGGCGGCCTCATGGTCTTCGCCCTGCGCATCGGCGGCGCGGACATCGAGGACGGGATGCATCCCGCCGGCATCGACGAGATCGAGCGCCTCGCACGCCGCCACGGCGCCTTCGCCGAGGAGCGCGGCAGGACCCCCGATGCGCTGGAGCGGCCCGGCGTCCACTGGGAGCAGATCGCATTGCGGCTGCCCGATGACGGCACCGGCGCCTTGCCCCTCCTTCGCCACGTCATACTCAACGACAAGAAGTCCGCGACCTACAAGCTCGGCCTGCTGCGCTCGGTCGCCCGCGCCGCCGACGGCGCGGCGGGAATGGCGCACTACGGCGACGACACGGTCAGCGTGCCGCTGGGTCTTGTCGCCCTCAACTGGATCAGACTCTACAAGCCCCTCGTCGACGCCGGACTGCCGCAACAGCCCGGCGCCAACGCGAGGCTCGGCTTCGTCAAGGCAGGCTGGCGCGGCCTGCGCGACATCCCCGCCTTCGATCTCAGGGTCGGGCGCTTCTTCCGCGGCGGCGCCGCCGGGGCGCTCCATAATGCGATCCGCGATGCGGTCGACACGCTCGTGCGCATGCCGATCCACTACATGACCTTCCCCGGGTCCGACAGGCCGATTCTCGAGGCCGACAAGCAGCGCGCCGGGAGAGCGCCGAGCGCCATCCTGATCGACCGGGACTACCTCGCCCGCTTCGGCGAACTGCGGGTGCCGCTCCACCTGTGGCAGTCGCTCGCCCGCCACGACACGTGGATCGAACCGGCCCTCGTGGGAGAGTGGACCGCGCTCATGGAGCGCTGGGCGCAGACGCAGGGCCGCATGCTCGATCGCCTGGCCGTCGAGAATGCGATGAGGTGGTCCGATCCCGCGCGCGACGTGGCGTATGCACGGAAGATCTCGCTTCAGCTTCTGGATGAGGGAAAGCTCCATTGCGTGTGGACCGGCACGCGCCTGACCGGGAGGCGGCTCGACATCGATCACTGCATGCCCTGGGCGGCGTGGCCGTGCGACGATCTGTGGAATCTCATGCCCGCCGACCGGCGGATCAACCAGAACCAGAAGCGAGCGCTGCTTCCGTCCGCCACGGCGCTTGAAGAGGCCCGCGACCGCATCTGCATGTGGTGGGAGACCGGGTACGTCGCCCGTGTACCCGACCGCTTCTTCGCGGAAGCCAGAGCCTCCCTGCCGGTGTCGGAACCTGATTTCGACGGCCTCTTCGACGGCCTCCAGGCACGCCGCCGCACCCTGCGCAGCGACCACAGGATCGACGAATGGACCCCCGCCCGGGACGGCCAGGCGTCGGTCCGACGCTCACGACATCATCGTTGCGTACCATGATCGTGTTCGCGAACGCTCCGGTCACGCCGCCAGCCAGGGATTGACGACCTCGACACCGGAGTTGCCGGACATTGCGCGCCGCTACCGCCATGCCTCGCGAGCGGGGCGATCGCCGCGACCTGGCAGTCCATCGGCGCCACGGTGCGGTCGACGACCCACGTTCCGACGGTGGGTCCAGGCGCCTTGCTGTCAGGCGGCCGGGTCGGGGGCTGTGTCTCGCGAATGCCGAAGCGCCGGGCCTGGCCCTGTCAGTCGTAGAGCGCGATGCAGCGCACCTCGATGCTCCAGCGGTCGGGGGCGTCCGGGGCCGCGGCCGGGTCCTCGAAGGCGCTGTGGAAGCTGAAGGTGCAAGGCGCCCCGGGGCACTCCATGTCCGCCTTCGCGCCGTTCGAGCGCGCCAGTCCTCCAGCCGAGTCCCACTGCTTGATCAGCAGCGCCTCGTCGCGGGTGAGCCCGGGGTAGAAGGACCACCGGTGGCCTTCGGCGTGCTTCGCCAGATAGTTCTCGCCGGTCCGGTCGCTGTAGTGGATCTCGAAGACGACGAGATCGTCGGGATGCACGCTCTTCGCGTCGCACAGCGCCAGCGGTTCGGTCGCCACGGGCTCCGGCGCGATGCTCCGCCAGAGATTGATGATCGCGAAACGGCCTTCCTCCAGGGCGCGGGCCACGTCGCTTCCGTCGAGGAGCGACTCGCCCCGGGACAGTGCCGAGCGATAGGTGTCGTTGCCCGTCGGCGCCCTGGACAGGTCGCGCAGGCGCCTCGGCCCGCTGGTCAGCGTGTAGTCGCCGTGCACCAGGTGGATCGGCGGCTGCACCTGCTGCCCGCCTTCGATGCGCCGCCTGCACCGATGGCCGCAGACCGAGCGGATGTTGTGATCGAAAGCCGCGACGAGGCGGGCGCCCGCCCCTTCCCGGACGATGGCGGCACAATCCGGGTAGTAGCGACGCACGATCTCGTCATGGTCGAAGAAGTCGATGGCCCGGCACTCCATGGGACGCTCGACCAGTTCGAAGCCGTTGGCATGGAGCGTGTGCCGCGCCGCGCCCGTCCGTTCGCGAGCGTCGTGGACCGGCACCAGCCGATTCTCCAGGACGGCGCCGTGCCAGGGGCTGTCGTTTCCATCGCTGTCCCGGCGCACGAACACCTTGCCGTTGCCGTAGAGCGAACTCCCGACCGACGGCGCCAGGTACGTGAACTCTCCGTTGCGCACCGCTTGCGTTCTCTCGCTGCCACACCACCGCCCCGCCTGCCGGGATCGTAGAAGGCGCCGGACAACGCATCAAGGACGTGGCGGCGCTCCCCTTGCGGCGAGGCAAGGCGGGCGGGCCGGCGCATCATGCCTGCCGATGCGTGATCACGGAGTTCTTGACGATCGCCGGGCCGTGGAAAATGCTCCGCTGGGCTGTGTCGGCATCCATCGGACCCGACTGGAGCCGGCAATCGGAGTGAAACCAGGGAGTGTGGCCATGAAACATATCGATCAGTTGCGGCGCGACTTTTGCGAGGGACGCATCGACCGGCGCACGTTCATCAACCGCCTGGCGGCGATGGGCGCGCTGGCCGCCGTGCCGCCGGCCCTTCTGGCGCAGCAGGCCAGGGCCGACGGGCCGAGCCGGGGCGGACACCTGCGGGTGGCGACCGTGCAGGGATCGTCCACCGACGGGCTCGACCCGGTGACCCTGTCCAGCGGCTTCGTGAACATGCTCTGGTACACGGCCTACACGCAGCTCACCGAGGTGAATGCCGACGGCGACCTGGAACCCCTGCTGGCCGAGAGCTTCGAGCCCGTGGGAGGCCCGGACAAGTGGCTCTTCACCCTGCGCAAGGACGCGACCTTCCACAACGGCAAGACCGTCGACTCCAACGACGTCATCCAGTCCCTGCGGCGCTCCCAGGGCGAGGATTCGGCTTCGGCCATGCGCTCGTTCGCGGAAACCATCACCGACATGAAGGCCGACGGTCCCGACAAGGTGATCTTCACCCTGGCGGAAGGCAACGCGGACTTCCCGTTCGGCCTGAGCGCAAGCTCGCTTTCGATCATGCCCGCCGACGGCGACACGGTGGACCTGAGCGGCATCGGCGCCGGCCCCTATGTCATCGAATCCTTCGAGCCCGGGCTGCGGGCGCAGCTTGTCCGCAATGAAAACTACTTCATTGCGGGCAAGGCCCATGTCGACAGCGCCGAGATCCTGACCATTTCGGACGCGACGGCGCGCAGCAACGGCCTGCTCGGCGGTTCGGTCGACGTGGCGGGCGACATCGACGCCAAGACCGCGGACCTCCTGGCGCAACGCGACGGCGTCATCGTCGAGGACACGGTGAGCACGCAGCACTACACCTTCCCCATGCGCGGCGACCTCGAGCCGTTCACGGACAACAACGTGCGCATGGCGCTGAAGCTGGCGCTCGACCGCCAGGCGGTGCTGGACATCGTCCTCCATGGCCGCGGTTCGCTGGGCAACGACCATCCGATCAGTCCCGCGAACCGGTTCCACAACAACGAGCTGCCGCAGAGGGAGTACGATCCCGAACAGGCCCGCTGGCACCTGAAGCAGGCCGGCCTCGACTCGCTCGATGTGGAGCTTGTCGCCTCCGACGGCCTCTATGCGGGCGCCGTGGACACCACGGTCATGTTCGCCGAACACGCCGCGGCGGCCGGCATCAACATCAACCCCAGACGCGCACCGGCCGACGGCTACTGGTCGGACGTGTGGCTGGTGGCGCCATGGTCGGCGAGCTACTGGAGCGGCCGGCCGACCGAGGACTGGATGTTCACCCAGGGCTATTCGGAGACCTCGAACTGGAACGAGTCCTACTGGCGCAACGAGCGATTCAACAAGCTGCTGGTCGAAGCGCGCGGCGAACTGGACATCGCCAAGCGGCGCGACATGTACTTCGAGATGCAGGCGATCTGCCGCGACGACTGTCCGTCCGTGATCCATCTGTTCGCCAACCACATCACGGCGTTCCGCGACAACGTGCGGCATCCCGGAACGGTGGCGGGCAACTGGGAGTTCGACGGATACAAGCTGATCGAACGCTGGTGGTTTGCCGACGCTTCGGCCTGACTGCGCGCATTTCCCGGGATCGCGGGGCCAGTCCCCGCGATCCCGGGCTCCCCGAGGCTGTAGACCGGCCCGGCGGCGGTGGGCCGCCTGTCGAATGCCCGAGGGCCATCCGGGGCACTCGATCTGACCGCGTGGAGCGGATGAACCCGGGACCATGGACAGCAGATCCCCACCGACCATGACCCCGGATGCCGCGCGGCTCGAACTTTCGCCGGAGGAGATGCGGGCGCTGGGCTACCACGCGATCGACATCCTCGTCGATCACTGGTCCGACATCACCGCCCGGCCCGCCGCCGTCGAAGCCGACCCCGCAACTCTGCGCAGCATCTTGCGCGAGCCGCTGCCCGAGGACAGCGCGGACTGGCGTGAGGCGCTCGCCTTCGCCGACCGGCACATCTTCGGCACGATGGGACAGATCGCCCATCCCCGCTTCCTGGCCTTCGTGCCGGGACCGTCGAACTACGTCGCGGCGATCGCCGATGCGCTGGCATCGGGATACAACACCGCGGCCAGCCTGTGGCGCGAGACGCCGGGGCCCGCGGAATGCGAGCTCACGACGCTCGAGTGGGTGAAGGAGCTCACGGGTCTCGAAGGCCACGCCGACGGCGTCTTCACCAGCGGCGGCTCGGTCGCCAACCTGATCGGGCTCGCCGTCGCCAGGGACCGAATGCTCGGGGACGACCTCGCCGGTGCCGTGGCCTACGGCGCGGACCAGACCCACTCCTGCGTGGCGCGCGCCCTGCGCATCCTGGGCTTGCGCGAAAATCAGGTGTGCACGGTCGCCACGGATGACGACGGCCGCATCGACCTCGAGCGGCTTCGCGGAGCGATCGAACGGGACCGCGCGGCGGGCCTGAGGCCGTTCTGCATCGTCGCCAACGCCGGCACGACCAACACCGGCGCGGTCGACGATCTTCACGGGATCGCCGACATGGCGGCCGGCTTCGGCCTGTGGCTCCACGTCGACGGCGCCTATGGCGCCGCCGCCGCCCTCACCGAGGAGGGACGTGCGCTGCTCGCCGGCATGGAACGCAGCGATTCCGTGGTGATCGATCCCCACAAGTGGCTGTTCCAGCCCTACGAGGCCGGAATCTGTTTCGTGCGCGAACCGGGCCTGCTGAACCGTACCTTCGCGGCCCATCCCGAGTACCTGCAGGATGTCGCCGAAGGCGAGGACGAAGTGAACTTCTCGGAACGCGGCCTCCAGCTCTCGCGCGGACTGCGCGCCTTCAAGCTGTGGCTCTCGCTCAAGGTGTTCGGCGCGGCAGCCTTCCGCCAGGCCGTCCGTCGGGGCATCGGCGCCGCGGAACGCGCCGCGGAGATGATGCGCGCAAGCGGACGCTTCGAGATCGTCACCGGCCCCACGCTGGCCGTGGTCACCTTCCGTTTCCTGCGGGACGGCCTCGACGAAGCGCAGACGAACGGTCTCCAGCGCCGGATCGTCGAGGCGCTGCTCGGCGACGGATTCGCCTTCGTGACGTCCACCGAACTCAGGGGGCGCACCTGCCTGCGCTTCTGCACCATCAATCCCCGCATCGCCGACGACGACCTCTCGGGCACGATCGAGAGGATCATCCGCTTCGGCGACACCGCCCTGCTCGACGCGTAGCGCCGCAGCCCGCGCCGTCATGGAAGACAGGATTCGCTCCTGCCGGGTCAGGGACCTATGCGGGCCAGTGCGGCGGCGGCCACCTCCTCATCCTCGACCGCATCGCGCAGGATGAGCCGCGCTTGCGCTCAACTGACCCATGCCTAAGATCACGCTGGCTCGCCGGTCCAATCACCCCATGGCCTGAACGTCGCGCGATAGGCCAGATCTCTCGCAAACTCGATGACGGCGTCACGCCTGTCTGCGGCATCCAGTGCCACTGGCACGACAACGTCGGCATGACAGGGGTTGTCGAGAAGGGGCGATGGCCGGACGCTGCAACCGGCCGCCTCTACATCGCTGGCCAACAGGATGTACCAGCCCCAAAAAGACTTTCCCAACGCGCTTGCGTTACGCCTTCCTACTTCGGCCATGTCGGCATGCGGCGCCAGATCCATTCTGTTGACCGAAATCTCGTTGCTGTTGCGGGGCGGCTTGTACATGCCGACAGGAACAGGAACCCAACACCCAACCACTACTTTGTCGGCGCAACGCCCTTCTGGCGTTGCGCTCAGAACGTTCCTCTCTTCCCAGCCTTTCGGTCGGTGCAATCAGGCCAGGCGGGCAGGCGGTCGACGGTTGACCCACTAGCGTATGCCCACTCTCCGGATTTCGAGCATGCCGCCCTCGCCCAGCAGATCTTCCGCGTCATCGACCCGAAGCCTTCCCCTTGACTTCGGTGTGCGGGAAAACAACGCGCCGGAGCCATTCGACTCGACCAGGAACAAAACGCCGCTCATGTTCTGCGAACTCCGGAAGTCGATTGCGATGCTTCCTTCATCCATGGGATAAACCTCCGGTCGTTCCCCAACGTGGAGTGAAACCCTTTCCAGCAATCGCCTCGCCTTTGTCAATCCGAGTTCCGTAGGCTTATCCAAACCTTCATCGACGGCTTGGTCCGGGCATTCCGCAAGTTCCGCCAGCGCATCCTCCAACCATGTCTCTTCGCCCGCCCTCAGCGATGCCGCTTGATGATTCCGGGATGAATACGCAGCCACGTGCTGATCGGGTTGACCGGAGGGTCGCATCGGTTGATGGCGAACGTTCCCGTGCTGTTTCGAGACCACTGTTTGTGCCGGAGAGCCCGTTCGGAAAACACTGTTCGCATTCTCCCAGGATTCGCGTTGCCGACTGGCCCGCGTGACCTTACGAGATCCTGCCGATCGTATGATTCTACGAGGAGGAGTTGAGGAAATGATCGGAGATTCATGCAACATGACCTAGCGCTCCATGATCAAGCCCAGTCGGTCGCCGATCGTCCTTGAAACATCGAAAAGGTGATCAGCCTTCTTGTCAAAAGAGTCGAACAAGGAACCGGGTATATGTTTTCCAGAGACCTCGAGAAACAGGTTTGTGTCGGATGACGCGGACTTTTCCAAGGCGATACTCACGATCCAGTGACTGTCCGGGCCGGAGCACTCGAACCCCACCCTTGAACGGGTCCCGGTTGCACCAATCCCGAATGGATCGTTGCTCCCGTGACGCCAGGTAAGCTTCCTGACCAGATCCTCTGCCGCATCATCTCCTCCGTCCAGGATCCACCAGGATGGCATCGTGAGCTTCCAGCTCTCCGGAATGCCGTCGGTCACAAACCCGGTGACCGCACTCTCAAACAGCTTGATACACCTTCTGGCGCGATCAACATCCGCCATCGACCAGAGGTCGCGAAAGCGGGCTCTATAGCCGTCCAGTCTCGCCTCGAAATCAAAGAAACCGCGTCCCACATACAACAGGCCATTGACTGAAGAGGTGGCGATGCTGTTTCCGATTTCAATCTTTATCGCATCAGGAGGAACAGCGAGCTCAAGGCCCAAGGCGTCATGGATCGGTTCAATGATGCTTGCGAAGGACCCGACATGTTTGAAGGCCGGCCGGGAGAAAGTCACTTCGTACTCCAAAAATGACAGATGTACAGTCGCTTTCATCTCGGGAGCTTCCGGCCACACGCCTCGGACAGGTTGTTCCGCTTCAGCGTTCACGGATGCATCCCGGGGAGTCAACAACGATACGACGCACGGTGCAAGACCAATCACGCGTGTGCACTCCGACCGTCAAGCAGGTAGCGACCGCGGCCAAGGAGTAAAGCTGTCGCCCTTCTCCCGTATTGTGGCCGTCCAATCAGGATCCGAGCCCGGGAGGTGCTACACGGCCAGTGCGGCTGTGTCGCGCAGGATGGGTCCGCGCTCCCTCTTCCATCGAGCGATTGTTGGCCGCTGCCCACACGTCCAGGGGCACGACCCGTTGTCGAGACTGCGGATCGTGATGCTCGTGCCTTCCGGTCGTTGCCACGATCCGTTCTGTTCGCGATGGCAATGCAACCCAGCTTGTGCCGGACCGGCGGGCCCGCCTCCGAGCGAGTTGTCCTGGCATGCACACCCGGCGGTACGAATCTCCGACAAGTCTCGTGGCTGAATACCCACCATGCCATTCGCCGCTGAGGCGGCGAATGGCATGAACCGAAGCGCGGGGCCGGTCACACGCAAAGCCGATCTCAGGCCGGCAGACATTGACGACATACTCGCCTTGCTATACTTACATTGTCTACACATTATGACTTGGGATCGTGACCATGGCGGATCGTGCCCTGCAGACGCAAACCATCAATCTTCGCGCATCGACGGATCAGAAGGTGTTGATCGACCGTGCAGCGAAACGACTTGGAAAGTCGCGCACCCAGTTCATCCTCGACACGATGCGTGAGGCTTCCGAGAACACTCTGCTCGACCAGCGTCTATTCCCTGTCGAGGCGTCGGTGTTCGACGCCTTCGAGGCGGCGCTCGACGCGCCGCCCGAGCCGGACGGGCGCCTGCGCCGCACGCTGACGACACCGGCGCCCTGGGACGAGTGACTGTCGGGGCATGGTCTGGACCGCTCCCGAACCGATCGCCACCGATCATCCCGTGGCGGAGTTCGATAGCGGCCGACCGGTGCTCGACCGCTGGCTGGCGACGCGTGCCCTCAGGAACGAGCGGGAGAGCGCCCCGCGCACCTATGTGGTGAGCGATGGAGGCATGGTCGTCGGATACTACTGCCTCTGCGCCGGGTCGGTCGCACATGGCGCCACTCCGGGGGGGATCAGGCGAAACATGCCCGACCCGATTCCGGTCGTGTTGCTGGGCCGCCTCGCGATGGCGCGATCTCACCAGGGTAGGGGAATTGCGCGGGCGCTGATCCGGGACGCGATCCTGCGTACGCTGCAAGCGGCCGACATTGCCGGCATCAGGGCGTTGCTGGTGCACGCACTTGACCAGGATGCCGCGGCATTCTACCGGCACCTGGGGTTCGTCGAGTCGGTGATCGATCCGCTTGTTCTGATGTTGCCGCTGGCAACCGCGCGCAAGGTCTTCGATCTCTGAAATCTTGCGGAACCGTCGATGCGACAGTTCCGCAAGGGCATCGTTGCACAGGAGTGCCACCGGGCGATGTCAGTCGGCGCAGCCTCCGTCGCGCCAGCGGCAGGGTCAGGGATCCATGCGGGCCAGGGCCGCCTCGACGCGCTGGAGCGCGGCCCTGGCGGCGGCCGCCTCCTCGCGAACGCCGCGAAGGGCCGCCGCGTCCGCGTCCTCCTCCTCCCGCGCCGGCGCGATCTCGATGCGGGCGTCCTGCAGGTTGTTGATGACGACGGCGATCACCAGGTTGATCATGACCACCGCCGCCAGCATGACGAAGCTCACGAAGTAGACCCAGGCCATGGGGTGAAGCTCCATGGCGGCGTACATCACGTCCGTCCAGTCCTCGAGGGTCATCACCCGGAAGAGCGTCAGCAGGGCGATCCCCAGGGTCCGCCAGTGCACCGGGTCGTGCTCGCCGAAGAGGTGCACGCCGGCGATGCCGTAGACGTAGTAGATGACGAACAGCAGCAGCATGACGTAGCCAAGGCCCGGCAGCGAACGGACCAGGGTCGAGACGATGAGACGCAGCTGCGGGACCACGGTCACGACCCGCAGCACCCTGAGGAGTCTCGCCAGGCGGGCGATGAGGGCGAGTTCGCCCGCATCCGGAACGAAGGCCAGGACGAGGATGACGAAGTCGAAGAGGTTCCAGCCGTCGCCGAAGTAGCGCCCGAAGCGGGGCGCGACGGCGGCGAGCTTGACCGCCGCCTCGACGACGAAGACGGCGAGCGCGGCGTGAAAGACCCAGCGGATGAGAGGACCGAAGCGCTCGTGGACGGTCGGGCTCGTCTCCATGCCGAGGCCTGCCGCGGTGAGGAGAATCATGGCGATGACGAGGCCGTTGAACGGCGGCAGCGCGACGATGCGCGCGCACAGATGCTGGACCCGGCGCATGGACAAATCCCTTCCCTTTTCGATCCCGCGAGGTGACCGCAAGTATTGAAGGGAGCGGCCGGGCGTCAACGGGCGGATGTGGAGAATGGCATCGCCGAAAAGGCCGCCGCCGCGGGGCCCTGTGCTCCGGGAAGAGCGACGGCGAATCGACGGACCGGGAGACCGCCCGGCACAGCTGCGGGGAGGCCCCCCTGATGCCGGTTGCGGCACGGTTCGACGCGCGGTCCACCGGCGGCCGAGAGGCCGGACGCGCCATCGACATGATCGGCACAGCCGACCTCGTCTCCCTGCGCGGGGGCTCGACAGCGGGCCCGCCGGCCAGGCGACGGGCGAGAGCGATTTCCCGGGAGCCCGGGCCCGGCGCCTCGACAACCCCTTCATGCGCGCGCCGGATGGCGCCTGATCCCGTCCTTCTCGGCGCCGCGGACCACATCCTCCTGCCGTGGTGCGCCCGCTGCCGGGTCACCTGCGCGGGCACCATGCGCCTGCTGCCCGGAGAGACCGCCAGGCCCTCCACCGGGACGCCTTCTTCTACTCCTCCTTTCGCAATCCGGGGCCGGTGACGCAGCAGGGTTCGCTGCGGGCCGTCAGCGAGTTCACGCGCGAGAGCGGCGCCACGCGCATCGTCCCGGGAAGCCACCTGCGGGACGAGGAACGCCGGCCCCGCGCCGACGAGATCGAGGGGGCGCAGACGGGGCCGTCATCCATGTCAATAGCCTGATTCACGGCGCAGCCCCGCACCGCCGTCGCGATCAGCTTCGCGCCGGGCTGGCTGCGCCGGCGGGAGAACCATTTCGTGACGCTGCCTCCCGACAGGGCCCGGGAGCTGCCCGATGAGCCGCAAGGGCTTGTCGGCTACGACTTCGGAGCCCCGAGCTCGACCGGGTCCGCTGGCTCAGGTGCGAGGCGGTGCCGCCGCCGTCCCGCCGCCAGCCCGACTCCTCTTCAGGCGGCCTCGCCCACAGTGAAGCCAACGCCCACGTGCGTCGCCTTCCAGCACGGCAGCGCCTCGACCCGCTGCGTCATCCAGCGGACAAGGTTCGGGTGGCCGGAGAGCGGCAGCTCGGCCCATTCGTGGAGATGCATGGGTGCGGCCACGGCGATGTCGGCGATGGTCACGCCGTCGCCGCCGAGCCACGGCTGCGTCGCGAGGCGGGCGTCGAGGATGCCGGCGAGCTTGTGGAAATTGTCCGCCTCGCCGGCGAGCACGGCGGGATCTGGCTTGTCGCCGAGCAGCGGCTTGACGCAGTTCTCGACCAGGTAGACGTAGCAGGACGGGAACCACGACGCCGCCTCCCAGAGCAGCCAGCGGTTGACGTCGGCGCGCGCGGCGGGATCGGCCGGATAATGCTCAGACGAACCGCTCCTGTCGGCGGCGTACTGGAGGATGGCGTTCGATTCCCAGAGCACCAGGTCGCCGTCCTTGAGCGCCGGCAGGGCGGCGTTCGGGTTGATGGCCGTGTAGGCCTCGCCCTTCTGCTCGCCGGCGAAGTAGTCCACCTTGGTGAGCGTGTAGTCCGCACCCAGAAGATGCAGTCCCGCAAGCACCTTGCGGCAGTTGACCGTGATGGGATCGGCAAAGAGTTCCATGCGCGCCTCTGTGATTGGCCGGCGCCGATGGTACACTGGCGTCGCTGTGTGGTGAAGGGTAAGGTCCGCCGGCAACAGGGGTATCGGCGAACAGATGAAGCAGCGTGCGCCGGCAGCGGCCCGCACCGGGGCCTTCCAGTACATGCGGCCCTCCGTGACGCCCTCGCTCTACCGCAACGGCAGGGTGCTGACGCGGCGCGACCGCGACGGCAGCGACGATCACTGGCAGGGCGTCGACCTCGAGGAACGGGGCATGCCGATCGAGGATGCCCGGGCGCTGGCCCCCGGCGAGGAGCGCACGCTCGCCCGCAACGGATTCGAGATGCTCTGTCTTCCCCTGGCGGACCCCGGCCTCGACTTTCTCGACCACGACCGGGTGGTCGACGCCTACTACCCGCACTGCGCCGAGATCGTCCGCGAAGCCAGCGGCGCGACATTCGCCGCCGCCTTCGATCACAACATCCGTTCCGCCGCCGGGAAGAACAGCCGGCGCCGGATACGCGGCGGCCAGCAGGTGCAGGGTCCGGCCCATGTCGTGCACGGCGACTACACGCTGACCAGCGCGCCGCAGAGGCTGCGCGATCTCGGCAATCCGGCGACCGCCAACGACACCTACGGCACGGCCCTGTGCCAGGGAGAGTCGCTGCTCGGAAAAGCCGCCGTGGACGCCGCCCTTGACGGCGGACGCTTTGCGATCATCAACGTGTGGCGCAACATCGCCGCGGAACCGGTCGCCACCCATCCCCTGGCGCTGTGCGACGCGATCAGCGTGGACCCCGCCGACCTCGTCGTCTTCGAGATCCACTATCCGGACCGGATCGGCGAGAACTACTTCGCGAGGCATTCGCCGAACCATGCCTGGTACACCTATCCCGGCCTGACGCGCGACGAGGCCCTGCTCATCAAGCAGTGGGATTCCGCGGGCGCGCTCGCCCGCTCCGGCGGCGCCAGCGGCGACGGCAACGCCGCCGGCGGACCGTGCACCTTCAGTTTTCACAGCGCCTTTGCCGACCCCCTGGCGCCCGAGGACGCCCCGGACCGATGGAGTATCGAGGTCCGTTGCGTCGCCCTCTACCTGTAGGGAGCGGTCCGTGCTGCCGCCGCAGGGACGCGTCATCATGGTGTCGGGGGCGAACCGCGGCATCGGACGCGCCGTCGCCGAAGCGCTTCACGACGCCGGCTACACGCTGAGCCTGGGCGCCCGCGACCCGGCCTCGCTCGACGGCGTGACGGGCGGCATGGACGCCGGGAGGGTGCTCGCCGGGCGCTACGACGCGGAGGACCACGCCACCCACCGGCGGTGGGTGGAGGCCACGCTGGAACGCTTCGGGCGCCTCGACGGGCTCGTCAACAACGCCGGCATGGTGGTGCGGGTGACGGTCGAGCACGACAGGGACGAGGCGCTCGACCGCATGTGGGCCGTCAACGTCAAGGGACCCCTGTCGATGATCCGCACCGCGCTGCCGCACCTGCGCAGGAGCGGTGCCGGGCGCATCGTCAACATCGCCTCGATCGCGGGCAAGGCGGTCTACAACAACAACGCCGGCTACGCGATGACGAAGTTCGCGGCCGTGGCGCTCTCCCATGCGACACGCCGCGCCGGCTGGGACGACGGCGTGCGCTGCACGGCCCTGTGTCCGGGGTTCGTGGCCACGGACATGACGGCCGACGTCGAGACCTTCCCCCACGACAGGATGATGGAGCCCGGCGACGTCGCCGCGCTCGTCGTCACCCTGCTCGCGCTCTCCAACAACGCCTCCGTCGCCGAGCTCGTCGTCAACTGCCGCAACGACGCGACGATGTGACCGCCGTGACACGAGCCACGCCCCACGACTACGTCATCATCGGTGCGGGCACCGCCGGCTGCGTGCTGGCGGCGCGCCTCAGCGAGGATCCGGGGGTTTCGGTGCTCCTGATCGAGGCCGGAGGCTCCGACAGGGCGCTTACCATCGCCATGCCGGCGGCAGCGCCGCTTGTGGCCCGCGACCCCCGGTTCGGCTGGGGCTACGTCGGAGAACCCGAACCCGGTCTCGGGGGCCGCGGGGTGCTCGCCCACCGGGGCCGCGTGCTGGGCGGATCGTCCTCGATCAACGGCATGGTCGCCAACCGCGGCAATCCCCTGGACTACGATCGCTGGGCCGCCGAGGGCCTCGCCGGCTGGTCCTTCGCCCATTGCCTTGCCTACTTCCGCAAGAGCGAGACCTTCGACCGCGGCGCCGATTCCTGGCGCGGCGGCTCAGGGCCGCAGCATGTCGAGACCTGCCGGGCCGATCACCCTTACGACCAGGCCTTCCTGAAGGCCGGCGAGGAGGCGGGCTACGTGGTCACCGGGGACCAGAACGGCCAGCGGCACGAGGGATTTCACGTGGCCCAGAGCTTCACCCGCCGAGGCCGCCGCTGGAGCGCGGCCTCGGCCTTCCTGAGGCCTGCCCTCGGGCGGGCGAACCTCGATCTCGTCACCGGGGCCCTCGTCCACCGGATCGTCTTCGACGGCAGGCGGGCGGTGGGTGTCGAGGCGCAGACTGCAGGCGGCGTCACCCGTTTCGAGGCCGACCGGGAAGTGATCGTCTCGGGCGGCGCCATCAACTCGCCGCAGATCCTGCTCCTTTCGGGCGTCGGCGACCCGGCGCATCTCGCCGAGCACGGCATCCCCCTCGTCGCGGAGGTTCCGGACGTGGGGCGCAATCTCGAGGATCACCTCATCGCGCAGGTCAGCTACCGGGAGAAGCGGCCGCTGTCGGCCTCCCATCGCTTCACCGGCTGGCGGAAGCTGGCAACGGGGCTGGAATGGCTCGCCACCAAGCGCGGCCCCGGGGCCTCGACGCTGACCGAGACGGGCTGCTTCTTCGCGAGTTCGCAGGCCGCGGACTACTGCGACCTGCAACACGAGTTCTACGCCATGACCGGGTACTTCGGGGGCGATCACGCCAGCGTGGATCCGGGGTTCATGTTCTCGATGGGCCTCATGCGCCCCGCGAGCCGCGGCCGGGTCTGGCTGAAATCGGCCGACCCCCGGCAGCACCCCGCGATCCTCTTCAACTACCTCGATCACGAGGACGACCGCCGCGCCATGACCGAGGGCCTGAAGCGCACGCGCACCATGGCGGCGCAGCCGGCCTTCGATCCCTGGCGCGGCGATGAGACGATCCCCGGCCGCGATGTCGAAAGCGACGCGGAGATCCTCGCCTGGCTCTCCGAGGAGGGCACCACGGAGTTCCACCCCTGCGCGTCCTGCCGGATGGGCACGGGCGACGATTCGGTGACCGACCACGAGGGCCGGGTCCACGGCACGGAGGCGCTGCGGGTCGTCGACGCCTCGATCATGCCCCACAACGTCACCGCCAATCTCAACGCGCCGGTGCTGATGATGGCCGAGAAGCTCGCCGATGCCGTCGCCGGCAGGAGCCCGCTGGCGGCGGACGACGCGCCCGTCCACAGACCCGAAGCAGGGAGGAACACCGGTGACAGCGACGAACAGGAGCCTGCTGTGCAGCGCAGGCCGCCCGCGAGTTCATGGCGGCAGCGCCCCGCAGGCCCGTGGGCGACATCGCCCCCGCGTGACCTGCCGGCGCTGCGCAGGGAGACCCGGGAAGCGTTCCAGCCGAGGATCGACAGGGCCCTGGAGCGCTTCGGGCCCTCTCTGGAGGAGACCGCCCGCGGCGGCGTGCGCTGCCTCGAGATCGTGCCGCGGGAGGTCCGCGGTCCGGGGACGATCCTCTACTTCTACGGTGGCGGCTACGTCGCCGGCAGCCCCGAGGAGGACCTCGTCGTCAGCGCCGTGCTGGCCTCCCTTGCCGGCGTGCGCGTCGTCTCGCCCGCCTACCGGCTGGCGCCCGAGCACCCCTGTCCGGCGGCCATCGACGACGGCATGGCCGTCCATGCCGCGCTCGCCGGCGATCCGCGGACCGGCCCGCTGGCGATCGCCGGGGAATCGGCGGGAGGCAACGCCGCCCTGTCGGTCCTCAGGCGCCTGCGGCGCGCCGGCCGGGCGATGCCCGTCGCGGCCGCCCTGCTGTCGCCCTGGTGCGACCTCACGCATGGCGGCGACAGCCACCGCACCAACGACGGCCGCGACCCGACCCTTGCCATGGCCATGGCCCGGCAGGCGGCCCGCTCGTACAGCGGCGGCCTCGACCTCGAGGATCCGGACGTCTCGCCGCTGTGGAGCGACTGGGACGGCACCTTCCCTCCCGCGATCATCACCACCGGGACGCGCGATCTGCTGATGAGCCAGTGCGTGCAGCTCGCCCAGGTCCTGCGCGGCGTCGGCGCGCCGGTCGAGCTCAGGGTCTGGGACGACCTGTGGCACGTCTTCGAATTCTACGACGAACTGCCGGAGGCGCAGCGTTCACTCGGCGAGATCGCCGCCTTCCTGTCCCGTCACCTCGGGGACGCCCGCATCAGATCACCGTCGTAGCGTTCCAGCCGCGGGCGGCGCCGGTGACGGCGTCGACCGAGGGGAAGGCCTCGGGCGCCGTCATCATGGCCCGCGCCATCATCAGGGCGCGGGCCTCGGCGGCGGCGCGCACGTCCGCATCGGCGATGTTCTCGAGATCGATGTTGTGGGCAAGCCCGAGGATGCGGCGGATCATCTTCGCCGCGGCAAACCCCAGGGTGTCGGCGAAGAGCCGCGCCATGGCGCGCTCCTGCTCCATCTCGAGGCGGCGGCGGGCGGCGGCGGTCTCGAAGAGCGCCGCCGGATAGGCATCGCCCCCGGCGCCAGAGCGCCAGAGCGCCAGGAACTTCCCCCTGAAGCCGGTCCAGAAGTCCTCGACGGCCTGGAGGATCCAGCCCCGGTAGGCGTCCCGGGCCCCCGGGGAGGCTTCGTGGCCGATCTGCGAGAAGTAGTTGAGCAGGAGGTTGGCGATCACGGCGCCGGTGTCGAATCCCATCGGCCCCACGAAGGCGAACTCAGGATCGATGACGCGCGTGTCCTCCCGCGTCACCATGACGGACCCGGTATGGAGGTCGCCGTGGATCAGCGCCTCGGCCGACGACATGAATTTCACCTTGAGTCTCGAAATCGCGATCTTGAGATCGCCGTCCTCGCGAAAGGCGGCGGCCAGCGTGTCGAGCTGCGGCGAGGTCCACCGGTTGTTGTCCGCGATCATGTAGGGTTCGGTGAAGATGAGATCCTCGGTGATGGCGCACAGCGCCGTGTTGCCCGCGAACTCGGTCACCAGCGCCTTCTTGTCCGCCGCCTTCATGGCGAGATCGGAGGTGCCGAAGAGCGTCGCGGCGGCGAAGGTCGAGAGCGCCTCGGCGAACCCGGGGTAGACGACACCGTCGATCATCCCGTGGCGCATGACGACGTGGGGCTCGAGCAGCTCCATCGCGATGAGCGCCATCGCCGGATCGTAGTGGACGACGGCCGGCGTCAGCCCGGGTGCAAGCCTGTCCTGGTGGCTCAGTGCCAGGTGCTCGTAGTGCGCTCTGGAGAGCGGCAGCGGCCAGCTCTCGCCGACGAGTCGGACGTAGGGCAACGCCTGCTTGACCGCCAGTCCGGCCGCGGTTCCGCGTACCTTGAAGACGAGATTGAGATTGCCGTCACCGACTTCCTCGACGCGCCATGCGGCGGGATCGCCACCCAGCAGGCCGCGAACCGCCGGGACCTTCCCGAGCAGCCCGGGAAGGCTCTGCGCCGTCTGGGGAACGTAGCCGGGCGGCCGCTCGAGAGTGCTCGTCATGCCGTTTGTCTCCTCTCTGGCACGGGTTCGGCGGTGCCGTTTACGCCGGCTTGCGGCTCATGTAGCGTAGGCCCGCCATCGCAGGGTGGCCGGCGGTTTTGTCCACGGGAGTCCGGGTTGACGATGGCATGGTTCGAGGTCTCCACGTGCGCCAGGTGATTGCCCGGGACGACCCCTCGACCTGGCCCGCATGGTTCGACGGCCGGCAGCGCCGGCGGCCCCTGATCGTGGCGCGCTGGGTCCCTGTCGTCATGGTCGGCCTTCCCGTGGCGGTGCTGTTCGCGATCGTCGTCTACCCGACGGTCTGGATGTTCTATCACTCGTTGAGGGATACCAACATTACCGGCCTGTTTACCGGCAATCACGCCTACATCGGGCTTGCCAACTACGGGACGGTCATCCACTCGGAACGCTTTCAGGACAGCCTCGTCCACCTCATCCAGTACCTGTCCTTCGGCGCGGTCCTCCAGGTGATCCTCGGAGCCGTGCTGGCGCTGACACTCTACGAGGTCGTCAAGTCCAATCTCTGGCGCACGGTGATCCTCATCCTGCTCGTCCTGCCGATGATGCTGCCGCCGTCGATCGTCGGCGTCCTCTGGCGCTTCCTGCTGACGCCCTCCAACGGGGCCATCAACCAGGCGCTTCTCGACCTGGGGCTGATCTCGTCCCATATCGAGTGGTTCAACGCCGGGGTTTCGCTCTGGTCGATCATCATCGCCGATGTCTGGAACTGGACTGCGCTTCCCCTCCTGATCATCTATTCCGGGCGCGTCAGCCTGCCGCCGGCGGTCTACGAGGCCGCGCGCGTCGATGGCGCGAGCCAGTGGAAGGTCACCCGCCGCATCACCCTGCCGATGCTCAAGGAGGTGATCGCCATCGCCTTCATCCTGCGCTTCACGGACGCCTTCAAGTTCGTCGATCTGGTCTATGTCATGACCTCGGGCGGCCCCGCGCAGACGTCCGAGCTGCCGACCTACATCGCCTTCCAGCGCGGCATCCGCGAGTTCGCGATCGGCGAGGCCGCGGCCTACGCGATCATCATCTTCGCGATCTCGGCCATCCTAGTGACGCTCTTCCTGCAGTACATGAAGCGCGTCATGCGCGCCCAGGGGCTGGCCTGACCATGGCGCGCGCCGCCGGCCGGGGCGAGGAGCGGCAGTCCGGGTTCGACGAACGCTGGCGCCATGTCCGCATCCTCTTTCTGGCGTTTCTCGGGCTGTGGCTGGTGTTCACGCTCTTCCCGCTCTACTTCATGATCATCACCGCCCTGAAGACGACGGCCGAGACCAATCTCACCGTCCCGACCTTCTGGCCCGAGATCTTCGCCTTCGGCAACTTCGCGGCCGTCTTCGCCGAAGCCACCAACTTCAACGCGCTCGTCGACAGCCTCGTCATCGCCACGATCAACACCCTGCTGTCGCTGTTTCTGGGAACGCTCGCAGGCTACGCGTTCGCCCGCTTTCCGCGCCAGGCCGGCGGCGAGAACCTCGCCTTCTGGATCCTCTCCAACCGGATGTTCCCGCCGGTGGCCATCCTCGTGCCGATGTTCTTCCTCTTCGACTCAACCCCCTGGGGCACCGATTCGATCTTGTCGCTCGTGATCCTCTATCTCGTCTTCAACCTGCCGCTTGCGACCTGGCTGATGATGGTGTTCTTCCGCGACGCGCCGCGCGAACTCGAGGAGGCCGCCTATCTCGACGGCTGGACTCCGCTGCGCGCCTTCTTCCGCATCACCCTGCCGCTGGTGCTGCCCGGGATGATCTCGGTGGCCATGCTGTGCTGGATCTTCGCCTGGAACGAGTACCTGTTCGCCAATCTCTTCGTCGGCACCGACGTGCGCACCTACACGATCGTGATCCCGACCTTCACCCACGGCTCCCAGACGCTGTGGAACCTGCAGATGGCGTTCTCGCTGATCGCGATGATCCCGCCCGTGACGCTCTTCATCCTGCTGCGCCGCTACATGGTGCGCGGCCTCTCGCTGGGCGTGGTCAAGGGCTGATGGCGCGCCTGGCGATCGAGGGCCTGTGCAAGGGCTGGGACTTCCCGGTCATCGACGACCTCTCGCTGGACGTCGAGGAGGGCGAGTTCCTGGTCATCGTCGGCCCCTCGGGCATCGGCAAGACGACCCTGCTGCGCCTGGTGGCGGGCCTCGAGACTCCCGACCGGGGGCGCATCCTCGTCGGCGAGCGCGACGTCACGCGGGTCCCCCCCTACCGCCGGGACGTGGCGATGACCTTCGAGAGCTATGCGCTCTATCCCCACATGACCGTCGCCCAGAACATCGCCTCGCCGCTCAAGGCGCGGGGCGTCGCGGCCGGCGAGATCGAGCGCAGGGTCGCGGACGTGACCCGCCTGCTGCGGATCGACCAGCTTCTCGACCGCAGGCCGGGCGAGATCTCCGGCGGCCAGAAGCAGCGCACGGCCCTGGGCCGCACCCTCGTCGCCGATCCCCAGGTGTTTCTCCTCGACGAGCCGATCAGCCACCTCGACGCCCGCATCCGCCACGAGCTGCGCAGCCAGTTCCACACCCTCGAGGACCTGCGCCGGGTGGCCACGGTCTACGTCACCCACGACTACGCCGAGGCGCTCTCGCTGGGCGACCGCATCGCGGTCATGGGCAACGGCGGCCACCTCGTCCAGGTGGGCGGCCCCAGGGAACTCTTCGAGCGGCCGGCGACGCTCTTCGTCGCCGAGCATCTCGGGCAGCCGACCATCAATGTCATCGAGGCCGAGCTCGTCGAGGAGGCCGGCCGGCTGACGGCCCGCTCCCGCGACCTGAATCTCGCCGTCGCCGACCGCCACCGCTCCACCCTCGGGAGCGCCGGGGAGCGCCGCGTCACGGTGGGCCTGAGGCCCCAGCACGTGCGGCCGCACGACGAGATGCCCGGGGGCGTTCCTCTCGACGGCCGCGTCGACCTCTTCGAGGCGCTGGGCTCGACCGGCGTCATGATCGCCGAAGCCGGCGGCGTGCGGCTGACCGCCCTCACCCGCCCGGAGCGGCAGTTCGAGCACGGCGCCGCGGTCACGCTGGCCTACGATGCCGAGCGGCTCCACTACTTCGGCCCGGCGGACGGGCGCAACCTCCTGGGCTGACGCATGTCGAACGTGACGCTCGAGAGGATTAACAAGGTCTACGGCACGGGCCAGACCGCGGTGCACGCCGTCAGGGACCTCGACCTTCGCATCGCCGACGGCGAGTTCATGGCGCTCCTGGGACCCTCCGGGTGCGGCAAGACCTCGACGCTGCGCATGATCGTCGGGCTGGAATCCATCACCTCCGGCGACATCCTCTTCGACGGTGTGCGCGTCAACGATCTCGAGCCCAGGGAGCGCAACGTCGCCATGGCGTTCGAGACCTACGCCCTCTATCCCAACTTCACGGTCGAGGAGAACCTCGCCTTCCCCCTCGAGGTCCGCGGCGTTCCCGAAGCCGAGCGCCTGCGCCGCGCCCGGGAGCTCGCGGAACTCCTGCGCATCACGGAAATCCTCAAGTCGAGGCCTCCCGTCCTCTCCGGCGGCCAGCAGCAGCGCGTCAGCCTCGGCCGGGCGCTGATCCGCGAGCCGGCGGTGTTCATTCTCGACGAGGTGATGAGCCATCTCGACGCGCACCTCAAGTTCCAGATGCTGTTCGACCTCAAGCGGCTGCACCGGGAACTCGGGCGCACGATGGTCTACGTCACCCACGACCAGGTGGAGGCGCTGGCCCTTGCGGACAGGGTCGCGGTGATGTCGAACGCCGTGCTCCAGCAGGTCGGCGACCGCAACACCCTCTACAACCGCCCGGCCAACATCTTCGTCGCCGACTTCATCGGCGAGCCGCCGACGAGCTTCATTCCCGTGGAACGCTTCGGCGAAGCGGACGGCCCGCGCCTGCGGGCGACATCCGCGGACCTCGTCTTCGAGGTCGCACCCGAACGCGCGGCCGCCCTCGACGCCCGTTCCGGAACGCGCTTCACGGTCGGCATCCGGCCGCAGAACCTGCACCTCGCCGACGACGGCGCCAGCGTGCGGGGCGAGGTGCTCATCAACGAGTACCTCGGCGAACGCTCGATCATCACCCTCAGGAACGGAGAGCAGACGCTCCAGGCCCTGGCGCCCCCCGACACGCGCATCGCTCCGGGCGAGCGCGCGGGGTTCCGCCTCGATGCGCGCGATGTCATGATCTTCGATCCGGATTCCGGGGCGCTTGTGGCCTGACGGCCCCGGCGTCCGCCAACGGGCCGGGGCGAACCCCGGCCCACCATCGACCTAGAAAGGGGGAGAGACCCATGGGTGTATTCAGCGCGTGGACACGACGCAAGTTCATGAAATCGGTGGCCGCCGGAGCCGGCGCCGCGGCCGGACTCCAGGTTCCGGGCCGCCTGGCATGGGGGGCTCAGGCCGTGCCTCCCGGCAAGAAGCTCTTCAACGACGTCGAGCTCACCTACTTCCAGGATTCGAACTGGCTGCACGCCCCGCTGTGGCTGTCGGACCACCTGATGCAGGAAGCCGGCGTCGGCATCAAGGGACGCGAGAACTACGACGGCGGCGATGCGGTCGCCAAGATCCTGCCCCAGCTGCTGTCGCGCAACCCGCGGTTCGACTGGGTACAGTATCCCTCGCTCTTCTTCGGCGCCTTCGCCGAGACCGGGCAGCTCGAGCCGCTCGACGACTACTTCGCCCAGTACGAGGGCAGCGATGCCTATCTCGACTGGGTGATGCCCGCCTACCGCGAGTTCTATACCAAGTGGGCCGGCAAGACCTACGGCGTCATGCTCGACGGCGACATCCACATCCTGCACTACCGCAAGAGCTTCTTCGAGAACGCCGAACTGCAGTCGAAGTACTCCAAGCGCTTCCAGACCAATCTCGAGGTGCCGACGACGTGGACGGACTTCCTCAACGTCACCCAGTTCATGACCGAGGAACTCGGCTCCCAGGGCATCTACGGCACGTCGATGGTCGTCAACCCGCCGAACTTCGGCTGGGGATTCTGGATGGACATCGCCGCGTCGGCCGGCGTCAACTACTTCGACGAGAACATGAACCCGGTGATCAACCAGGGCAAGGCCGCCGAATCCCTCGACATGTACCGGGAGATCATCAGGTTCGGTCCTCCGGGCGCCGAAGCGATGGATATCGGGACCACCATCCAGCGCTGGCAGTCGGGCTCCGACGTCATGTCGGTGTGGTGGATCGACCTTGCGGAGTTCACCGTGCAGCAGCAGGGCATGGAACGCGCCGAGGACCAGGGCGCGGCCGTCGTGCCGGGCTGGGTGCATGACGACGGCGAGGTGATTCACCGGGCGATCAGCCTGTGGTGCCGGACGGCGTCGATCCCGGCGAACCTGCCCCAGGACATCAAGGATGCGGCGTTCTACTTCATCTACCGCATGTCGCACCCGGACTACTCGGACCGCATCGTCGCCGACCCGTACTGCGGCTCGGATCCGTTCGGCGCATCGCACTACACCGATGCGGCCGCGCAGATGTACATCGAGCCCAACCCGCAGCGCGGGACGAACGAGATCTATCCCACCAACGACGGCATCTTCCAGACCTTCGGCCGTGCCCGCAATCACCTCGACGCCGGCCTGGCCAACGTCGAGGTGGGGTACCCGCAGTTCTTCTGGGAAGGCGCGCCCGAGTACGCCGACGCTCTGGGACGCAACATCTCCAAGGCCATTTCGGGCGAGCTGACCTCCCAGCAGGCGCTCGACGAGGCGGCCGAGGAATGGGTCCAGATCTCCCAGAAGCTGGGTCTCGACAAGCAGAAGGCCCAGTACAGGAACTTCATCGACGGCGCCCGGGCCCTCGGGTACAAGATCTGACGGATCCCGTCGCGTGAACGGCCCTCCCGGCACCGGCCGGGAGGGCCGTTCGCCTGTTGTGAGGAGTCGATGCTTCTGAGTTGCCCGGTATGTAACGGGAGTAGAATCTCCTGAGTCGGCTCAAATGTTTCAGTCTGTCACGAAAATCGGAGCCGCAGCTTTCGAAGTTCCCCTTTCGAAAGGGCCTTCGAACAGCCTTGGAACGCAGGCTTGTTCAAGAATCGCTGCCTGTTGAGGGCGGGTTTGCTTGCGTTGACGAGCGGTTTGAGGATTGCATCGAGAGCCTCCTGTGGTCGCACGGCGACGGTCAAGTAAGGGAAGCGGCCGTGGCATCGCACGATGGAGATGGCCGCCGTTGCTCAGGGCGCGAGGTTATGCGGGATGCTGCCCCTGGCGGCCCGGCAGCGGTCCTCGCCGCAAGTGACGCTGCGCACGGTGTGGAGGCAATTCCCGTTTCATCCATCGCACTGCTCCTCTACCGGTTCAAGTTTCCGGTTTGGGAGCCTACGCTATGGGGATGCCTGTTTGAGTCCGGGTTCCTTGCCAAGGCTCGGCAAGCAACACGAGAACCCGTCCCCGAAGGGAGATCATCCCTCCCCCAGCGAACCACAGTGTATTGGACTGCCGCTCACGGCATTGCGTATACTCGCGCGAACCTTCCGATAAGGATACTGTCGAGTGCCTAGACAGCCAAAATCGTATTCAAGACATTGGCGGGTGACTACGGCCATTGTTCCGCAGTGAAAACAATCAACGTGTCTATAGCAGGCGAAATCGCGAGAAGGATTGCGCGTAAACGCGGCGGACGGGTCGCGTGGAAAGTGTGCATCGCAATGACCGTTCTGACGGCGATGGCAAGCGCTCACGGCGCGACGGAAGCGTCTGCGACAACGGTTGCAGACCAAATCGGCCTCTTGCGACTGCTCGGGGCCGGGTTGCTCGGCGCATTGCTGGTGAAGCTGCTCGAGATAGGATATCAGGAAATGCGGCGCGGCTCGGAACGGCGCCGGACTGCCCGACGGTTCGTTGACGAGCATCTCGATCCGGTGCTGAAGGCGGCGGACGAGCTAGTCCGAAGTTCCAGCGCCGATCAAGCGCAAGTGTTTGATATGAATGACATTCGATAGGTTTCAGTGGCGCGTTACTGGGTACGTCATGGCTTCACGCCCAGGAGTTTGAACACCTTCTTCTGGAGTTGCGTGGGCCGCGTGGTGATCTGGAAGGGTTCGGCGCCCGGCAGGCGGGGTGCGACGGTGTTGCGGGTGATGGTGGCGAGATCGCCGAGGAGAGTGCGGAAGCTGTGCACCGGATCGCCGTCGGGCGTTGTCTTCGTTGCCGCCTTGGCCCGGGCGCTCGCCGAGGCCTGTGCCGGCGCCACGACGGACGGCCGCCGGACCTCGGCGCCTTGCGTGTCCTCGTCGTCGAACAGCACGGGCTTGAGCTTCCGGCGCATGTGCCATTCCACGTAGTACGCGAGCATGCACAGGAAGACGTGGGCGCGGACCCGGGGTGCGGTGCGGTGGAAGACAGGGCGGACCTTGAGATCCACGGTCTTCAGGCTGCGGAAGGCCCGTTCCACCGAGCTCAGCCGCTTGTAGGCGCGCACCGTGCCGGGACCGTCGATCTCGCTCTCCGGCAGGCTGGTGCGGATCACATAGAGGCCGTCGAGCCTGGCCTCGGCGGCGATGGCGGCCTCATCGCGCTCATACGTGAAGACACCGTCGTCATCGATGGACCACGTGAAGTGCTTCGCCACCTTGTACTTGCCGACGACCTTGCCGACCCGCTCGCCGATCCTGTCGGCACCCGTGAGACGGCGCTTGTCGCGCCGCGTCGCCGCGGCAATCGGTTCGAGCAGGGCCTCGGTGGCCTCGAGCAGTTCCTGGCGCTTGCGGGCACGGTCCTCGGCCAGCAGCGGATTGCGGCACACCATGAGGCGCTCGCCCGGGTAGGCGTCGCTGGCGATCTCCACCAGGTCTCTCTCGTCGAAGAGCGACATCTCCACCTCGCCGGCCTCCACCAGTGAACGGATGGCCGGTCCCCTCAAGGCGCTGACCCAGTCCAGGCCCGCAGGCTTCACCTCCTCGCGGATCCGCGCCTCGGTCAGCATCCCCCGGTCCCCCACCAGAACGACCCTCGACAGCGAGAAGCGTTCCCGCAGCGCGGCGATCTGCGAGGCCACGGTGGCCGGATCCGCCGTGTTGCCGGGGAAGACCTCCACCGACACCGGACAGCCGTCCCGGTTGCACAGCAGGCCGAACTCGATCTGCAGCTTGCCCTTCTTCCCGTCCCGGGAATGACCGCGCCGGGCCAGGGGACACCTCGTCCCCTCCATCCACACCGAGGTGAGATCGTAAAGCACCAGGCAGCCCTCCCCGAGGTGGCGCTTCGCCAGACCCCGCTCGATCCTCTCCTGGCGCTCGAGGAGCCAGTCCATGGCGCCGTAGAGGTCGTCCTCGTCGAGCTCCGCATCGAGGACCTCGCCCAGGGTGCTGAGCGCCGTGGCCTCGGTCAGGCCCCTGGCCGTGGCGAGCTTCGAGGCGGGCTCGAGGATCCTCGCCGCGATCATGGCCAGCACCTGGTTGCGCCGTGGCGAGGGCTTCGGATCGATCAGCCTGTCGAGGCCCAGCTTCTTCACGATTCCCAGCACCGCGGCGACGTGGCCGTGGGGCAGGGAGCGGACGATGTCGAAGGCCTCGTCGAGGCGCCGCACGGCGGTGCCTCCCTTGAGCAGGATGCGCAGTCCCTCGACGAGGGCGGAGGGCCACCTGGAGAGATTGGCGAGGGTGCGCTTCTTGACCTTGCCGTCTTCGCGATAGGATTCGCGGAGCAGGATGGCGGGCGGTGAGGAGCGATTGGGAACGGCTTCGATGTACATGGCTACTGACTATAGGCATAGCGCGTACATGTGTCAAGCATTATCTACATCAACACATGGGTACAATACAACGACCGGATAAGCAGACAAGCCAAGTCGAATCAACGACTTGACCCGAATATCAGCTGGAAATCAGGGGGAACTTCGGGCTAGTGGGAAAGTTGCGCTCACTCGCGATGGCGGATTTCAGGACGTTACGCTCCCGCCACAGCTCTCACGAACGGAACCACGATCTGGTCGACCTTCTGTATCTGGTGGCCCGTCTTTGGGCGAGCCTTGAGCTCTTCCGCGGCGGAGGCCAGACGGTTTCGGTGGTCAGGGACACACGGGGTAAACGGCTGGCGGCATTCGCAGATTGCCTGGAGTCGCGTCGGGTCCGGATAGTCCGGCGGTCGTCACAGCGAGCGGTGGCGGAACTCGCGCTGGTTCCGGGGGACGAGGGCGTGGAGGTGATTCGCTTTGTGGATTTCGTACGGCGCTTCGAAGAGGACTGCGAGGCGAAACGGTGGCTTGCGCCGGTGGAGCGGGCGCTCGGGAGAATGGAGCATACCGCGGATCGACAACGGTTGCTGCGCTACGGAATCGTCGTCCATGCCATGATCGACACCCTGGACCCTGGGCACAAGGTGTCGAAGGACCGCCGCTCGTATCCCCACAAGCTGTCCTACAAGTCTTGGAACGAGCTCGAACGTCGCGTCTTCCGGGTGTATCTGAAGTTCGTGAAGGGGAGGCGGAAGTATTTGGGGCCGCCCAGAAGGCGGCCCCAAGATGGAAGAAGGCGGCACTGAGGACTTTGACTGGCCCACGTTGCAGACCAGCGGAACGTCCGTCGGGCCGCCGTTAGCCCTGCGGGACGGAACACTTCCGTCCTCATGCCTTAGATATAGCAAAAGTCTCGGCAAGGGTCAAGCCCGGCAGCCTATTCAAAGTCGCCGACGGCGTCTGCGCCTTGGCCATTTCAGGCTGTAGCTGACGCGAACACCCACGGATCGAGGTACGTCCAGCTCTCACAGGAGGGCAAAATGTCTTCGATCCTAGCCTTCCCTGCCCACAGTTCCTCGCGGGCGCTGCCTTGGAAGGGCGGTTGCTTGCGCCTTTCAGGCGGCCGGCATAGGGTGCTCCCGGCGTCTGAGTCAGGCTTATTCTGGGCCCTGGATGCCCGCGGGGATGTCGCGACCCCCCAGGCGCCGTTCCTGCCCTTTGCTCTCCCACCGTGACGCAGTGGGATCCGAGCTTGGCGCGGCGCCCCTCGTCCGACACGGGAAAGACCGTGACCAGCTTCCCCCGGGCGCCGGGCTTCTCGTTGAGATTCACAGCCCACGCCCACCACACCATTCTTGTCGCCGGCTTCGCGCGTAAAACACCGGCGACGGCCAGCGTTGATCGGAGAACGTCTTGAGCAGAACCTCGCCGCGGTCGAGGGCGCGGGTCTGCTCCGGGCCTACTTCCGGGTACTTGCGCGCGAGCTTGCCGGGGAGGAGGGGCACGGGCCAGTTGCGGAAGTCGCCGCGCTCGAAGGCTTCCGTGAACGCCTGTTCAGCCCCAGGCGAACCTCGTCGGGCGGAACGGTTCGAGAAGGCTGGAGAGGCGGCCGGCGGCGATCTCGTCGGCGAGCAGCCTGCCGAGGACCGGCGCCAGCGTGATGCCGCTGTGGGTGACGGCGATGAAGAGGTTGTCGCTCCCCGGAAGCCGCCCGGCGATCGAGCGGCCGTCGGCCGGCATCGGGCGAATCCCGGTCCTCGGCAGGGCACGGGCCATCGCGTCGTCCTCGTCGAGGTCCCGGAAGACGCGGCAGGCGCGCCCGACGAGGAGGCGGACCGCAGCGTGCAGCGTCTCGCGGGACGGGTCTTCGCCGCACGCCCGGTCGCTGTCGTCGGCCACCATCAGCACGCGGCCGGACGATCCGGGGCGCATGTTGAGGTCCCCGTCGTCGGGGACGCAGACGACGTGATCGAGCCGTGCCGCCTCCGCGCCCAGTTCCACCACGAGGCCCGGCACCCGGGTGACCGGCGGCGACGGCGGACGGCGGCCGAGCGCCCGCGCCGCCAGGGCGGCCGAATCGATGCCGGCGGCGATCACGATCCGCTCGGCGGCCACGGGCCCGCGCGACGTCTCGACGGCGCCCGACAATCCCGTCACCGCCGTCCGCTCCCGGATTTCGCCGCCACGGGACGCGATCTCGCCTGCGAGGTGCCTTGCAAGCCGCGGCGCGTCGAGCCAGCCGTCCGCCGGCGCCAGGAAACCCTCCGCGCCCTCATCGAACGCCAGGGCGGGCTCCAGGGCCGACAGCTCGCGGCGCCCGATCCAGCGGCAGGGATAGTCCGCCTGGATGAGGCTGCTGTAGGCGCCGCGCACGTCCCTGGGGCTGCGGAACGTGCCCGGTGCGGCCCAGACCAGGCAACCGGTCCTGCGGTGCCCCGTGACCTCCTCCCCCCAGCGCTCGGCCCACCGCCGGTGGCCTTCCATGCCGGCGGCGTTGAGGCGGTGGTAGTCCGGCTCCAGCTTGCTGGTCGCGTTGAGCCAGGCGAGGGACCGCGACGTCGTTCCGCCGGCCACCCGATCCCGTTCGATCACGCACACCCGCTGCCCCCGTTCGCCGAGCTCGAAGGCGATCGCCAGCCCGACCAGGCCGGCGCCGATGACGACGCAGTCGAAACGATCGGCCACGGCGCTCAGCCGATGCGCCGGAGAGGTTCGCCGGCGCGCTGCGACGTCTCCCGGTTCGCGGCGGCGTAGGCGGGCATATTGGACGCCGGCAGCATCCCCAGCCCGAGAACGTGGTCGGCGCCCTTCTCGCCGATCATGATCGTCGGGGCGTTGAGGTTGCCGTTGGTGACGAAGGGCATGACCGACGAATCGACGACGCGCAGGCCCTCCACCCCCCTGACGCGCAGCTCCGGATCGACGACGGCCATGCGGTCCGTCCCCATGCGGCAGGTCCCGCAGGGGTGATACGCGGTGCCCGCATGCCGCGCGACGTGGCGGTCGATCTCCTCATCGCTGGCGACGCCGTCGCCGGGCACGAGTTCCCGGCCGCGGTAGGGATCGAGTGCGGGCTGGGCGAAGATCTCCCGCGTCAGGCGGACGCCGTCGCGGAAGGCCCGCCGGTCGTCGGCGTGGTCGAGGTAGTTGAAGAAGAGACGCGGCGGCTCCCCGGGGTCCGCGGAGCGCAGGGTGAGCCGGCCCCGGCTCTTCGGCTTGTTCGGGCCGATGTGAACCTGGAATCCGTGCCCCTTCGCGGCGCCGGAGCCGTCGTAGGCGAGCGCCCCGGCGAGGAAGTGGAACTGGATGTCCGGATAGGGAATCCCCGGGCGGCTGCGGATGTAGCCGTTCGATTCGAAGTGGTTCGTGGCGCCGAGACCCGTCCTGAACAGGAGCCACCGCGCGCCGATCACGGCCTTGCCGAAGAGGCTGAGGTGTCCGTTCAGGCTGATCTTCTGCGTGCATTCGTGCTGCAGCAGGATCTCGAGGTGGTCGTGCAGGTTCTCCCCGACTCCGGGCAGGTCGTGGAGAACGGGGATGCCGAGCCCGCGCAGGTGTCCGGCGGGGCCGATTCCGGAGAGCATCAGGATCTTCGGCGAGTTGACCGCGCCCGAGGCGACGATGACCTCGCGCGCGGCGCGCGCCGTCCTCGTCCGCCCGGACCTGTCGACATACTCGACGCCCACCGCGCGCCTGCCCTCGAAGAGGATCCGCGTCGTCAGCGCGTGCATCTCGAGACGCAGGTTCGCCCGGCCGAGGCTGGGCTTGAGGTAGGCGTTGGCCGTCGACCAGCGGACGCCGTCGCGCACCGACATGTCCATGCGGCCGAAACCTTCCTGCTGATAGCCGTTGTAGTCCTCCGTGAGGGGATATCCCGCCTGGCGGCCCGCCTCGATGAACGCCCGGTAGAGCGGATTGGCCATGTTGTTGCCGTTCGAGACATGCTGTTCGCCGCCGCTGCCGCGGTACCCGTCGGAGCCGTAGGCGCAGTCCTCGGCGCGGCGGAAGTACGGAAGCACGTGCCGGTAGCCCCAGTTCTCGGCGCCGCCGCGCTCCCAGTCGTCGAAGTCGCCGGAGTTGCCGCGAACGAAGACCATGCCGTTGATCGAGGACGAGCCGCCGATGACCTTGCCGCGCGGCTGGCGTATCGAACGTCCGGCGAGCCCGGGCTCCGGTTCCGTGCGAAAGCCCCAGTCGAAACGCTTCATGTGCATCGGTATCGACAGCGCCGACGGCATCTGGATGAAGATCGAGTTGTCCCGGCCCCCGTACTCGAGAACGAGGACGCGGTTGCCCGGATCCTCGCTGAGGCGCCGCGCCAGCACCGAGCCCGCGGAACCCGCGCCGACGATGATGTAGTCGAAAGCGTCCATGGCCCCTGCTCTCACGCACCCGGCGGCGGCGCGCAACCGGATGCGGTACGGATCCTGACGGACGCGGACGCCGCAGCGGCCATGGCGGTGCGGATGGGCATGTCGGTCTTCTCCCGGATTGTCACGTTCGGCCCGCGAGCCGGGGGGCCGCCCGTGCGTTCGGGACCGCAACGGGTCGCCGGACAGTATAGGCGCCGGCCGGTCCCTGCGTACACCCGGCGCCGATTCGGCTAGGCTGATCCGGCGCCGCCGCAAGGGAGTCGCGCAAATGGGAATGGCGCACCATGACCGCGACAGCCGTCCGCCGGCGGGCGGGGCCGTGACGGACGTTCCCCCGCAGGCCTCGGTGGTCATCGTCGGCGGCGGCGTCATGGGGTGCTCGACGCTCTATCACCTCGCCGCGAACGGCGTCACCGACGCGATCCTGGTCGAGCGCAACCGGCTCACCTCCGGCACGACCTGGCATTCGGCCGCCCAGGTGCGCGCCCTGCGCTCCACGAGGAACCTGACCGAGCTGATCCGCTACTCCGTCGAGCTCTATTCGAAGCTGGGGGAGGAAACGGGCCAGCAGACCGGCTGGATCAACATGGGATCGCTGTCGGTCGCCACCAGCCCGGACCGCATGATCCATCTGCGGCGCCAGGCGGCCCTGGCCCGCCTCTTCGGGATGAGCGCCGAGACCATCGGCCGGGAGGAGGCCAGGGAGCGCTGGCCGCTGATGAACGTCGACGACGTGGTGGGGGCGGTCTGGTCGCCGGAGGACGGACGGGTCAACCCGTCGGACCTCTGCGCGGCGCTGGTCAAGGGGGCGCGGGCAAGGGGCGGCCGGATCTTCGAGGAGACCGGGGTGACCGGCATCCTCACCCGGGGCAACCATGTCCACGCCGTCGAGACCGACCGGGGCACGGTCCGCTGCGACGCCGTGGCCCTGTGCACCGGGCTGTGGAGCCGCGAGGCCGGCGCCATGGCGGGAGTGGATGTGCCCGTGTGGCCCTGTGAGCACTTCTACCTGCTCACCGGGCCCGTCGAGGGCCTTTCGCGCCGCCTTCCCACGCTGTCGGACCACGACGGCCACCTCTACATCCGGGAGGAGAGCGGCGGTCTCCTGGTCGGCTGCTTCGAGCCCTCGGGAAAGCCGATCTCGCCCGAGACGCTCGGCAAGGACTTCGCCTTCCGGCTGCTGCCGGAGGACTGGGAGCATTTCGAGCCGATGATGGTCAACGCGCTTCACCGGCTCCCGGTCCTCGAATCGGCCGGGGTGAGGATGCTGTTGAACGGGCCGGAGAGCTTCACGCCGGACGGCATGTTCCTGCTGGGCGAGGCCGCCGGGACACGCGGCCTCTTCCTGGGTTGCGGGATGAACTCGGTCGGCGTCGCCTCGGGCGGCGGCGCGGGCATGGCCCTGGCGCACTGCATCCGGCACGGCCACATGCCGGTGGATCTGGGCGAGGCCGACCCGAAGCGCTTTGCGCCCGAATTCAATGCCGTGGCGGCACTGGCGGCGCGGGTGCCGGAGGTGCTCGGCAAGCACTACGAGATCAGCTATCCGGACCGGCAATGGACGAGCGGGCGCGGCCTCAAGACGGCCCCCCTCGACCGGCGCTGGAAGGAGGAAGGCGCTTGCTTCGGCCAGGTCCATGCCTGGGAGCGGCCGCTCGTCTTCGGCATGACGGACGAACCGGCGCCGACCTTCGGCAGGCCGCGCTGGCACGAGGCGGCGGAGCGCGAGGTCCGGGCCGCCCACGAGGGAGCGGCCGTCTTCGACCTGTCGACCTTCGGCAAGATCGAGGTCGCCGGGCCGGACGCCTGCCGCTTTCTGGAGAGAGTCTGCGCCAACCGGATGGACCGTCCGGCGGGGCGCGCGGTCTACACCGCCATGCTCAACGAGCGGGGCGGTTTCGAGAGCGACCTGACCGCGGTCCGCGACGCGGAAGACCGCTACCGCCTCTGTGTCCCGACGACGGCGATCGGCAGGGATCTCGCCTGGCTCCGGCGGCATCTGCGGGCGGACGAGGATGTGACGCTGACCGATTCGACCGGCGATCACGCCGTGATCGGCCTCATGGGACCCCGCTCTGCCGACATCGCAACGGCACTCGGCGCCGACCCGCTCAACGCGATCGGCTACTTTCACGCGGCCACCGCCCGGATCGCCGGCCAACCCGTGAGGGCCGTGCGCCTCTCCTATGTCGGCGAGGCCGGCTGGGAAATCACCTGCCGCGCCGAAGCCGCCGAAGCGGTCTGGGACGCGATCCGGGACTGCGGCGCCTCGCCTGCCGGACTGTTCGCCCAGACGTCCATGCGGATCGAGAAGAGGTTCCTGGCCTGGGGGCACGAGCTCGACAGCGTCATCACGCCGCTGGAGGCCGGGCTCGGGTTCGCCGTGGACTGGAGAAAGGATTTCATCGGCAGGAGGGCGCTGCTGGAGAAGAAGGAAGAGGGTGTTGGGAACCGGATCGTGACGATCGTGGGCAGAAGGAAGAGGGTGTTGGGAACCGGATCGTGACGATGCTCGGCGATCCACAGGCCGTTCCGCTGGGCAACGAGCCGGTCGTGGCGGACGGCAGGATCGTCGGGCGGACCACCTCCGCCGCCTTCGGCTTCCGGATCGGCGCCCCGGTCGCGCTTGCGGACATCGCCGGGCCAGGGGCCCGCGAAGCGGGAGCCGGCGTCGCCGTCGACATCGCGGGAACGCTGTTCGAAGGCCGCGTCGTCGCCGGCGCCGCCTTCGATCCGCAGGGGCGCCGGATGAGATCGGTCCCGTCACAGAGGTAGCGCGACCGCCGGATCGGGATCGACGCGGCAGGGGACGTCCTCGCCGCCCGGGCGGTCGGGATTGTGGCGAGTCGAAAGTCCTGAGCCTGCGGGACCAGGCGGGACATGACGGGATTCCGCTTGCAGGATCATGACCTTGCGCCGCCGCGGGCGGAGAGCGCGCGAGGCGCGAGTCCTGAATCTGCCGATCATGCACCGATAACGGAGACGGAGCTTTCGAAATTCTGTTTTCGAAAGGGCCTTCGAACGCCCTTCAAGCGTCGTTGGAAGGGCGTTTTCTTGCGCCGTTCCGGCGGCCGGCGTAAGCTGGTGTTGGCGCTTGAGTCACGCTTAATCCGGGTCCTGGGTACCCGAGGGGATGTCGCGACCCCCCAGGCGCCGTTCCTACCCTTCGCCCTCCCACCGCGCCGCGTCCCACGGCCGCAGCACCGTGACGCGGCCGGCCCCGAGCTTGGCCGCCCGCGCCTCGTCGAGCTTCATGGCCCAGGCCCACCACGGGGATTGCCGCGCAGCTCGTGCAGGGCCGCAGGGGATGGTCGAGATGCCGGTCGCCGTTCCGGCCATCCGGCGCAGCCGGCTGTCCCGCAAGACGGCGTGCCGGTCTCCCCCGCTTCAGGGAGGAGCGCTCACTCGCACACGATTCCGTCGCCGTCGCCGTCGCGCATGTGGCGGTAGGCCGGATGATCGCGGTGAACGGGGGCGATGCCGTGCCGGCGCGCCTCCTTGCAGGTGATCCGGCCGTTGCGGTCGTCGTCGTAGCGGGCGAGCGCATCGCCCCCGCTGTCCGGCGCCTCGTGGGACACCTCGCCGGCATCACAGGATATCGGCTCCATCCCGGTGCTGCGGCAGGCTGCCAGGATTTCCTCCAGGACCTCCGCCTCGCGCCGGTCGATGGTGAGGCCGTAGGCCTGGCGGACCTCCACGACGCGGGCCGCGAACCAGCACCGGTTGCGTTGCGGGAGCCATTGCGCGGCGTCCCTGGCGCCCTTCTCGCGGCGGTTCACCGCCGGAGAGGCCAGGGTGAGGTTGCGAAGGTCGGAAGCGAAGCGGGAGCGCGTTGCCCCGTCCCTGGCGCACAGCCCCGAATCGTGGGCCTCGCTCGTCGCCACGATGTGCTCGATGTCGGTCAGGGACGTCGAGGCGAAGCAGGTCCCGGTGTAGGGGCCGTAGACGGCGCCCAGGCTGCGGACGATCTCGTCCTCCACCGACGGCGGGTAGCGGTAGTCGCGCTCCCTGTCATAGGCGGAACAGCGGTGCTCGGGCGCCACCGTCAGGCCGCGCCACGTCTCCGCTCCGGCGGATCCGGACAGCGCCGCAGCGCCGAGGCAGAGTACCGCGAGAACCCGGCTGGCGAACATCAGGATGCGCGGGGTCGGGTGCAAGCGGGCGCCATTCGCGGCTGCCTGCATGGTTCGGCACGAAGTGTCCGGTTTTCGATTGCCGGTGACATCCGTTTCCGGAGCCGCACGGGCCATCCCGGTGTTCCCGGATCTGAACGTCTTCGATTATGGATCGGCCCGGCCATGGACGCCAGGGGCGGCGCGGCGCACGGGATCCGGCCGGACGGTCAGAAGGCGTAGCGCACCGACAGCCTGAGACCATAGCCGCGCAGCCGCGCCGTCGTCGGCGCGAGATCGAGCGGCAACGGCTCCCGGCGCCCGTCGCGCCAGACCACGCGCCCCGGCCCCCGGGGCGTGCGGACCTCGCCCAGGTCGCTGTAGCGCAGGGCCAGGTCGAACGTCACCCGCTCGTCGAGCGCGATCCCGACCCCCGCTGTCGCCATCCAGGCCAGCCCCGTGCGGTCTCCACCCGGGACGATCGTCGATGTCGCCGGGAAGGTCATGACCGTGGTGCCGATCCGGGTACGGGCGGCGCCGATCCCGGCGCCGACGAACGGTCTCGCCGCCGCGGAGTCCGACAGCCCGAACGAGGCGAGGTCGACGAAGGCCGCCAGCATTCCGGACACCGACGACAGCTTCGCCGAAACCTCCTGCCGGCGGTCCGGCGCCAGGAAGTTGGCGCTGCCTTCGAAGGTGAAGTCCGGCCTGTACTCGACCAGCACCTCGAAGCGCAGCGCGCCGGTCACGTAGCCGAGCCCGAGTTCCACTGCGGGGACCGTCCCGAAGTCTCCCGCGGATCGCAGACTCGCGCCGTCGCCGCCGGTTCCGCAACCGTAGAGCGCCGCCGGCACCGCGCTGGAGCAATCGGTGTCCGCGAACGCCGTCGTGCCCGGCCGGTCGACGCCGATGCCGCCACGCAGGTAGGTGTCGCCCGCGACGGCGATGCCGGATGCGAGGTGCAGTCCGGCCGCGACCGCTGCTGCCGCCAGGCCGGCACGACACGCGCGTGCGCTGCGGACCCGGCGGCGTGGCGGCGCGGCGGCTTCTGCTTGCCAGGCATGCGGATAACTCACCGCAGCGCTCCTCCGGGCCAGGGCATCGATCATGACGTTGAAGCCGTCGTGGCGCAAAGGCCGGCGGCGTCGGTGGCAGCGGTGCGGGACCGCAGGGCGGGCGAGGAGAGGATGCCATGGACATGGATCACGCGGCGGCCTTCCCGGATCGCATGAACGCGCCCCCGACTTGCGGCAAACGCGATGGCGCTCCGCAATTCGCTCACGGTCGGGCGTGTTCCCTATCCGATACGGATGCCCTCGAGGTGTTCGGGACGCGGGACGCCTGGCTTCAGGCGCGGATCGTCCTCGGGCCTGCCGATCACGGTGCGCACCGGCACGAGCCCGGCCCAGATGTCGAGGGCGTAGTCCTCCTCGTCGTCCTCGCAATGGCCGGTCCTGATCTTGGCGCTTGCCTCCTCGATGGTCATCCCGACGACCGAGGTGGCCTTGAGCTCCCGGGACTGGACCGGGCGCAGGGTCTCCCAGCGGCCGGGCACGAAGCGGTCCAGGAAGGCCTTGAGGGAGGCCTCCTTCTCGGTTGCGCCCCTGATCAGGGCGGCCGTGCCGAAAAGCGTGGCCGAGCGGTAGTTGACGCTGGAATGCATGCCCGAGCGCGCCAGCACGAAGCCGTCGAGGTGGAAGACGTTGACGCAGACCGGCACGCCGCCGTGAACCTTGCGCAGCATGCGGCTCGCCGACGAGCCGTGCCAGTAGACGCGGTCGCCCTCGCGCCAGACCAGGGTCGGCGTGACATGGGGCTGGCCGTCGATCACGTAGCCGACCGAACCGGTGCCGATCTCGTCGATCAGCCGGTGCACGGTGTCGGCATCGTAGTGGGCGCGCTTGAAGAGCCGCTTCACGCGGCTGCGTTCGCTGGGGGTGAAGATGTTCAAGGCCCGACTCCGGAAATGACGGCATAGCCGGCGCCACTGGTCGAACAGACCCGGCGGCATGTCAACCGGGTCGGCAGCCCGGACCCTGCGACATCCGGGCGTAGCTGCGCACATCCGGCTCCAGTCCGCCCCTGTCGATGACCGGCCGGTTCAACAGCGCCACCGTGTCGTCGAGCCCGCCGGGTCCGCGGCCCCTCGAGGGCGACGCCGAGCCGGTCCGGCAGACCTCGGGAATTGCGCCGTCGTCAATGTCACGGGCGCGCATTGCCGCCGGATCGCCCTCGACTCCCGGGGACGGTTCGAGGGCGGACTTTTCGGCATGGCGTTCCGGCCGCCGCGAGGACGGCGCCGGCCCGCGCCCTTGTCGAGGCGGGCCGTCATGCCCTGCCCGCCTTCCCTTCGGCGGCACTGCCCCGGGGAGGCCATGCCGGCGGACAGGCAACGGCACGGGTACGAGCCTGTGTCAGGGCCGGTGCATCCCCGGCTGCGGGGGATCGCGGGGCGGACAGGCAGTGTCGATGCGGCGCGACCGGCGCTTCATCCTGCGACCGTGTCCGGCCTGGATAACGGAGGCAGTGAAGCGGACGGCAACGCTTCCAACCGGGGCGCACAGGCCCTAGTCTGCGATACGCAGGGTCGTATCCTGCCGACGACCGGACAGCGAACGGCTGATGCAGACTTCGGTTTCCGATCACTATTGCGCCCTGACCGAAAACATGGAGAGGTTCGGCGGGGATCTGCTCGCCTACCATTTCGGACTCTGGGGGCCGGATACGACGACCGACCGGGAGGGCCTCGAACGCGCCAACCGCACCCTGGTGAAGGGATGCGACCTTCAGCCCGGCCGGCACGTGCTCGATGCAGGCTGCGGCCTGGGCGGCATGGCGATCATGCTGGCGGAAACCCATGGCGTCCGGGTCACCGGGCTGACGATCTGCGAGCCCCACATAGCGGTGGCGACGCGACATGCCGAGGAGAGACGGGTAGGACACCTGGTCGAGTTCCGGCACGGCGACTTCATGGACCTGCCGTTTGCCGACGCCAGTTTCGACGCGGTGCTGAACCACGAGTCGTTCTGCTACGCGCCAGACAAGCTCGCCTATCTGCGGGGCGTCTTGAGGGTGCTCAGGCCGGGCGGGCGCTGGCAGGCCCTCGAAGGACTGCTGACCGGCGCGCCGATGTCGCAGGCGCAGGAGGAGCTTCACGCCATCGCGCAGCACGGCTGGCGCATGCCGCCCCTGGAACCATGGCGCGACGTTCTGGCGACCCTGGAAGAGGCGGGCTTCGCGGCAATACGCGATGAGGACCTTTCCTCGGAAGTGGCGCCGTCCACCAGGAGACTCCGCAATGCGTGGTTGCTGTTGACACTGGTGAACCCGCGGCCAGCCGGGTTCAACCGCGCATCCCGCGAGTTCATGGAGGCCACGGTCAGTTGTGATCAGGGACTGCGCGAAGGGGTGTTCACCTACCGGCTCATGTCCGCCATGCGGCCGCAATAGGCCGCGGCGGACCGTCCGGGCTCGAGCGCTCGGCGCCGCCTGGGTTCGAAGCATCCGCCCGGGACCGCGATCATGCGACATTGTGCATGCGTGTTTTCCGACCTATGGTTCGCCGTACCCGCTTGAACGGAGAGGGTCGAGAATTGGCAGTTTCTCCGAATCGCTCCGGTGGGCCCGCCATGGCTCTGGACGCGGCTGCTGCCGGGGGCCAGGCAACGATCGAGCCCTCGTTCCGGAACGCCCTACCGCACTTTCTGCCCCTGGCGATCTTCCCGCTGATCATCTACGCCCTGATTCACGGAGGCTGGTGGATCGCGGCGCCGGTCGCCTTCATCATGATCGGCGCCCAGATGGACATGGCCCTGGGCTTGGACGAGAGGAATGTGGGTTCGGCGGGCACACCCGCACGCCGCCTGTTCTGGCACAACGTCTCGGTCTGGGGATGGGCGTTTCTCTGGCCGCCGACGCTGGTCTTCGGACTCTGGCAGATTCTCGTCTCCGGCGACCTCTCGCTCTGGGAAGGAGCGGCCATGGCGGCCGTGCTGGTCCTGGAGGCCCAGGCGATCTTCATCGTCGGCCACGAACTGGTCCACCGGCGCTCGAAGTGGGAACGGCGTCTCGGCGAGTTCCTGCTCGCGTCCTCCTCCTATCCGCACTACGCCACCGAGCACATCTACATCCACCATGCCTTCGTGGGCACCCCGCTGGACGCGGGCTCGGCGCCCAAGGGCATGGGCTTCTGGCGCTACTTTCCCCGGGAGGTGGCGTGCAACCTGACCGGCGCCTGGAGTGTGGCGCGCGAGCGGCTCGCGCGGCGCCGCCTGCCGGCATGGCACTGGTCCAATCCGTTCTGGCGCTATGGCGCCGAGACGTTGTTCTGGTACGCGCTGGTCTTCTGGATGGGCGGCCCGTGGGCGGTTCCCGCCTACCTTGCGCTGTGCATTCTTCCGGTCTTCTCGATGAAGATCAGCAACTACCTCCAGCACTACGGGCTGCGAAGGGTCCGTCTTGCCAACGGACGCTTCGAGACACCCCGGCCCCACCATTCCTGGAGCGTCGACGGCAGGTTCAGCAACTGGATGTTCTACAAGATGCAGCGCCATGCCGATCACCATGCGGCGCCGACCCGGCAGTACCCGCTCTTGCGATACCGGGGTGCGGACGAATCGCCTCAACTGCCGTATGGCTACAGCAAGCTGTTCGGCCTGGTCCTGCGCCCGCGGCGCTGGTTCGAGACGATGGACCCGCTGGTCGACGAATGGCGCGCCAAGTTCTATCCCGAGATCGAGGACTGGAGCCCCTACGACAGTCCGGTCTCGGCGGCGCGTCCGAACGCCTTCGATGCCATCGTGGAGATATTCGGCGCCTCGCCCCACCTCGCCGAGTGGATCGAACGCAACCCGGAGCTGCTCGACAGCCTCGAGGAAAGGGAGTTCACCGATCTCGATCTTCCGGCCGGCTTCGGCCCCGGTCCCGAAGCCGAGGCGATTGCCCGCAGCGGCCTCACGCGCCTCTATTGGACACGCGAGTTCGGTCCATCCGAGATGAAGGAGCAGATCGCGGAGATTCCCGCCCAGGATGCGGGCGACACGGTGGACATCGTGCGGAACTGGTCCAACGACAAGTCGTTCCAGATCGGCATGCACACCCTGCGGGGCAACCTGACTCCCAGCGAGGCGGGGACCGCCCTCTCGAACGTGGCGGAGGCCGCGGTCGCCTCGGTTCTCTCGGCGGTGCGGTGGGATTTCCACGCCGACCGCGGCCGGAGCGGAACGGGTGGAGTCGCGGCGATCGTTCTGGGAGATTTCGCCAGCGGGGAAGTGGCGCCCGGCGCCGGTCTCGACATTGTCTTCGTGCATGAGGGCGGCTCCGACGGCGAGACCGACGTCCTGTGCCGGCGATTCCGCAAGGCCCTGGCCGGCCTGTCGCGCGACAGCTTCCTCTTCGCGCCGGTGCCCCGCCGCGCCGGCAGGGAGCCGCCTGCGTGGTCCCTCGACGACCTTGCGGACCATCGCTCGACAGCCGCGCCGGACGGTGCGCTGCCGGACCTCACCCGGACGCGGTGCGTCTTCGAGGCCGGCACACCGGGGATCGCGAGCCGGTTCGACGAGGTGCGGCGCGGGATCCTTGCCCGCGGTGCGGCCGTGGCGGAGCTGCAGGATGGAGCCGCGGGCGCGGCCGAACCCGGTCTCTCTTCGCTCGACGACATGCGCGGCGGTGCCCGGGACGTCGAGCGCGCGGCCCGCTTGCTGCGTTACGCGCACCAGGGAAGCGATCCGGCACCCGCTGCCGCCCTGGTCTTTCGCGACGCCGGCGCGGAACGGCTCGCGGAGGCCGCGACCCTGTGGCGAGACCTGCGCGGCATCGTGAAGCTGGTCGGTGGGGACGGTTTCGCGGTCGAGACGGCGTCCGCCAGGGTCAAGGCCGTCATCGCCGGAGCCTGCGGCACGGACGACTTCGATGCGCTGGCCGCGGCGGTCCCCGGCATTGCCGCCGCGGCGGCTATGGAGATCGATGAGATCGTCGCAAGGAACGCGTTCGCGGCCGGGAGCGACGGCACTTGAGAAGCGCCCGGTCCGTGAGCCGGCCGGCGCCTCCGCGGCGGGGCATACTGAAGAATGTCGCGGCCGCGGAGCTTGGTTCGATCGACGTGCCGGCGCTTGCGCCGCACCTCGAGTTTCGGCTGATCGAAGACAGCCAGGTACTTCTGCTGTCCGAAACCTTCGACACGCTGCTCCGCGGACGGCTCCTTTGCGACCTCCTGCCGCTGCTCGATGGCCGCCGCGCGCGGGACGGCATCGTCGCCGCGCTTGCCGGATCGCACTCGCCGTCCGACATTCTGGCCGCGCTGGCCTCTCTTGCGGCCAGGGGCTATGTCGTCTCGGGCGAGTACGCCATGGAACGGGGAGCAGCGGCGTTCTGGTCCTCGCTGGGCGCCTCACCCCGCTGGGCCGAGGAACGTCTGGCGGCGGCGAGGGTGACGGTCGAAGGCGACGACGGCCGTCTCGGCCGGCGGCTCGCCGCCATGGGCGTGACCGTTGGGGCGGTCCGTCCGACGCTCCGGGTTGCCGTCTGCGACGATTTTCTCAGCAAGCGGCACGAGCGGATCAACCGTCGCCATCTCGCGTCCGGCACGCCGTGGATACTGGTCAGGCCACGGGGCATGCAGCCCCTGTTCGGCCCGGTGTTTCGGCCGGCCGGGCGGGGACCGTGCTGGGCCTGTCTGGCGTATCGCCTGCGCGGCCACAAGGAGGTCCACAACTTTCTCCGCAACATGGGGGGCGAGGATGCCGCCTTCCTTCCGTGTGCCGGCGAACCTGTCGTCCTGGATGCCGTCTACGGCCTCGTCGCCGCCGAAATCGCCAGGTGGCTCGTCTTCGAGGAGGCAGCGCCTCTCCACGAGCACGCGGTCTCTCTGGATGTGGGTCGCCAGGCGAGTGCGCATCACGCCGTCACGCGCCGCCCGCAGTGTTCCGCCTGCGGCGACGAGGCGTCGCATCGAGCCGACCGTGCGCCGGTCCCTGTACGGCTGCGGCCGAGTCCGAAGAGCGTTCGCAACAGCGGCGGCGTGCGGTCGGTCTCTCCGCAAGACACTCTTGCCCGATACCGTCACCTGGTCAGTCCCGTCAGCGGTGTCGTGACCTGGCTGGCCCGCACGACGCAGGGAGCCGATCCCTGGCGCCACGTGTACTGGTCGGGAAGCAATCCAAGACTGGGAAACAGGAAGCTCGGCACGTTGCGGCGCAGCCTGCGGAGCAAGAGCGCGGGCAAGGGCAGCACGCCGGCGCAAGCCGAGGCGAGCGCGCTGTGCGAAGCCATCGAGCGCTATTCGGGGAGCTTCCACGGCGAGGAGATCCGCTGCCGCAAGCGATACGCCGATTTTGCAGACGCCGCGGACACCGAGGCGATTCACCCCAACGACGTGCAGCTTTTCAGCGACAGGCAACTCGACGACGCGAAGGAGATCAACGCCCGGGGCCACCCCTACAACATCGTTCCGGCGCGTCTGGATGCGGAGGCCGAAATTGACTGGTCGCCCGTGTGGTCGCTCACCCGGGAACGGCACCGCTGGCTTCCCACGTCCCTGCTGTACGGCATACCGGCCGAACAGCGGGACCGCGCCGAACTCATTTCTGATTCCAACGGCTGCGCCGCCGGCAACACCCTGGAAGAGGCGATCTTTCAGGGATTCCTCGAACTGGTCGAGCGCGACGCCTTTGCCATCTGGTGGTACAACCGGCTCCGCCTTCCGGGCGTCGACACGGAAAGCTTCGGGGACGACTGGCTCGCCGCCGCGCCGGACTACTATCGCGGCCTCGGGCGCGACATGTGGGTGCTGGACGTCACTGCCGATCTGGACATCCCGGTCTTCGTCGCGCTGTCGCGCCGCACCGACGGAGAAACCGAGGACATCCTCTACGGCGCCGGCGCGCATCCCGACCCGCGGATAGCGGCGCTGCGCGCGGTATGCGAACTCAACCAGTGCCTCACATGGGCGCCCGGGCCGGAAAAGGGCGGTTCCGGACTCGTCCTCGACGATCCGATGTCCCTGGAGTGGTGGAGGACCGGAAGGCTTGCCGACCACCCCTGGCTGGCTCCGGCGCCCGGCATGCCGGCGCGCCGCGCCTGCGACTATCCCGTCCCGGCCACCGGAGACGTGCGGGAGGATGTGGAGCGGTGCCGTGCCCTGGTGGAGGCGAAGGGGCTGGAGTTCCTGGTGCTGGACCAGACCAGGCCCGATATCGGCATGCCCGTGGCGAGGGTCATCGTGCCGGGGCTGCGCCACTTCTGGGCGCGCCTGGCGCCGGGGCGCCTCTACGACGTGCCGGTCGAGATGGGCTCGCGGGACGCTCCGCTCAGCGAAGCCGATCTCAATCCCGTTCCCGTTATCGCGTGAAAGGTCCGCAGCCGCGGCCGGGGTTCCGTTCACCCCTTGACGGCGCGGCTCCGGTCAACGGCCATCAGGAGCGGCGGAAGGAGCAGGAAATCGGCGATCATCGCGAAGGCGACGATCAGCGCCGTGAGCAGGCCGACCTGCGCGGTCGGGACGAACGGCGACAGGGGGAGGATCAGGAAACCCGCCACCAGGACGGCCGTGGTCGTGAACAGTGCCCGCCCCGCCGTCCCGAAAGCGTGGCGCACCGCCGCCTCGGGGCTTTCGCCGCGTTCGCGACGCGCGCGCAGATACTTGCCGAGGAAATGCACCGTGTCGTCCACCACGATCCCGATCGTCATGGCCACCACCACGGACAGCGAGACCCCGACCTGCCCCACTGTCAGGCCCCAGACCCCGAACGCCATCAGCGCGGGGACGAAGTTGGGCACGAGGCTGACGAGGCCGATCCGCAATGAGCGAAAGGCAACGATCAGGATCACCGATATGCCGAGCAGGGCGAGGGCTGTTCCGCCCAGCATCGCCTTGATGTTGCGCTGGCCCAGATGGGCGAAAATCAGCGCTGGACCGGAGCCTTCGGCGTGGACGACGTGCGGCGCGTTGTTTTTCAGCCAGGCCTCCAGGCGCGCGTTCAGCGCCACGATCTCCCGCGAGGGGAGAGTCTTCGCCGTCACCGTGACGCGGGTCGCCGACCTGTCGGAGTCGATCCGCGTGTTCAGGCCAAGGCCTAGGGGCAGCGACAGTTCGTACAAGAGCAGGTACTGCGCGGCGAGGGCGCGGGTTTCCGGCAGCCGGTAGGCGGCCGGATCGTCCCCGTGCATGCTCCTGTTGATGCTGCGGAACGTGTCGGCGATCGTCATGACGTGCCCGACTTCCGGCTGCTCGCGGCACCACTGGGCGAAGGCCAGCACGTCGGCAAGGAAGGCGGGATCGGTCGCACCGCCCGGGCCCGCAGAGGCCAGCGAATACTCGAGCACAGTGTTGCCGCCCAGCCTCTCGTCCAGGAAATTCATGTCCTGGCGCAGTTCGACGCTTTCGTCGAAGAAATGGACGAGCACGTCGTTGAGATCGTTGCGCGGGACGGCCGCCATCAGGGCGAGGACGAAGGCCGCCGAGCCCCATAACAGCACCTTGCGGCGGCGCACGACGAAGTCCGCGAGCGCCGCCATGGCCGGATCGCCACCGCCGCGGCCGGCCGCCGGCTCGCGCATCGGCAGAAGCGAGAGCAGTGCCGGCAGGAAGGTGACCGAGAGCAGGAAGCAGGCGCCGATGCCGAAGGCCACGAAGTTGCCCAGGTGGCGGTAGGGCGGCACCTCGGAAAAGTTCAGGGACAGGAATCCGAGGGTCGTGGTCGCGCTCGCGAGAAACACCGGATAGAGGTTGATCCGCACCGCCTGCATGATCGCTTCGCGTTTCGAATTCCCGGCCCTCAGGCCCTGCTTCACGGCGACCAGAAGATGCACGCAGTTGGCTACGGTGATCATCAGCACGATGGTTGGCGCCGGCGCCGTTGACGGTGTGAACGGGAGGCCGACCCAGCCGCCCAGCCCGATCGAGGCGGCGACGGAAAGAACCATGACCAGACCGGTCGCGGCGACGCCGGCGAGCCGGCGGGTAAGGAGGAAAAGGATGAGGGCCATGACCGCCAGGCTGGCCGGCAGGAAGATCATCTGGCTCTGCACCGACGCTTCGGCGAAGGCCGCGCCGATCATCGCCAGGCCGACCGGCCGGACGCCGATGCCCGGAAAGCGCCCTTGCGCCTCGGCGGCAAGGCCGCGCGCAAAGGCGGCGATCTCGGGAATCCTGACCGTCTGCTCCTCCGGCGGCAGCTCCACCGTGACGTTGACGGCACTCACGCTGCCGTCCAGGGCGAGGAGGCTGCCCGCGAGCCGGGGATCGGCCAGCGCGACCGCCCGGATCCGGGCCCGTTCCTGCGGGTCGTCGAGCTTGTCGGGATTCACGAGGTCGTCGACGAACAGGTCGTCTCCATCGGCCCGCGAGTGCTGAAAGTTCGCAATCGAATCGACCCGGCTCGAGGCCGGCGTTCGCCAGGCCTGCTCGGTCAGCCAGACCACGGCCGCGAGGGCCTGCTGCGAAGTGGCGTCCCCGTCTTCCGGAACGACCATGAACAGCACATTGTCGCTCTTGCCGTAGGTGTCTTCGAGGGCTTCGAGCGCCAGGAGCTGGGGATTGTCCTTGGTGAAGAAGATGCGGAAGTCGACGGAGAACTCGAGGAACGCGCCGCCGCCGCCGGCCAACAGGCCCAGGACCAGGCTGGCAACGATGATCCGCCAGCGAGATGCGACGGTGAATCTGGCGAATCGTTCTTCGAAGTTCCGCATGCCCGGACCCGGCTGCTTGGCCGCCAACTTGCCAGGGAACTCTAGGTATGCGCCGGCGCGAAGACAAGCCGGACGGACGGCGCCCGGGACTCCGGCACCGACCCTGAGGCGCCGGGAGGGGCAGCGTGGCGGCGCGGGCAAGACCCGTTCGTTTGCTGGACAACCGGGACGAAGCTCATGTAAGGCCTGTGGCGACGCAGGGGAATCGCGTTGTCTTGGTCCGCGCGCACACGGTGTCAGCAGCAGAATGCCGCAACTCCTGTGGATCCGGACAGTGACGGGCGTTCAATGAGGCATCCGAAGCGAAAGATGGACATGAACGGCTCCGCGGCGTTGCGCGAATTCCTGACGTCGAGCCGGGAACGCGTCGATGCCGCTCTGGACGCCGCCCTGCCGGCCGAGACGGAGGCGCCGCCGGAACTGCACCGCGCGATGCGCTATGCCGTGTTCTCCGGCGGCAAGCGCCTGCGCCCGGCGCTGGTGTTCGGCGCCGCCGTCGCCGCAGGCGTGGATCCGAGGCTGGCCACGCCGGTTGCCTGCGCCGTGGAGCTGGTCCATGCCTGTTCGCTGGTCCTCGACGATCTGCCGGCGCTCGATGACAACGCCCAGCGCCGGGGGCATCCCTCGGTCCACGTGGCCTTTGGTCATGCAACCGCCATCCTGGCGGCCAATGGCCTGCTGGTGGAGGCGTTCGCACAGTGCACCCGGCTTTCGGACCCCGCCGCAGCCGTTGCCGTCGGCGCCGGGCTGGCCCGCGCGATCGGATCGCAAAGCCTTATCGGCGGTGAGGCCGACGATCTGGCGTTCGCCCCGTCGGGAACCAGCCTGGACGACATTGCGTCAATCCACCTGCGGAAGACGGCCACGTTGTTCAGTTTCGCGGCCTGGAGCAGCGGGGTCGTCGCAGGTCTCGATGCCGAGCGCCTTGACCGCCTCGGGGCCTTCGGGCGCGCCTACGGACTGACGTTCCAGTTCATCGACGATCTGCTCGATGCGGATCTGGATGAGTGCTCGATCCTGCACGTGCTCTCGCCGGAACAGGCCGGCAGGCGCGCCCGGGAACAGTGCGCGGAGGCGGCACGAACGATCAAGCCGTTCGGCGCGAGCGGATGGGTGCTGGCGAGCCTGATCGGTTACCTCGAGGAACTCTGTCCCGACACGGCCTTTTCGGCCATCGAGTGAGTGCCGAGACGGCCCCGGCCGCCGCTCCACAGTCGCCCGAGGGAGTCGGACGATAGCGAGGAGCTTCCTGAAGGTTGTATCTGTCGGGGAAGGCGCTATAATGCCTGCCTTCGCATTCCCGACCCGGGTATGCTCGTCTTCTGTGAAGCTAAGGGGTCAACCATGCAATCGATACCAGAATCTGTCACCGAGTCTTCCGAGAAGATGCGAAAGGCGCTGACGGACAAGGCAGTTGAGGATGCCGAGTTCCGGCAGTTGCTCATGAAGGATCCCAAGACGGCCATCAGCCAGGAGTTCGGCATCGACGTGCCTGACTACATGAACGTCTCGGTACACCAGAACACCATGCAGGATCTCCACCTGACGCTGCCCCCCACGAGCTATGACCTCAACGAGGAACAGCTCGAAGCGATCAGCGCCGGCCTCTCCTGCTGCGGATGATCAGGATTCGTCGTTCACTGTGTCGGCAGGCGCAGGCTCGACGTCGTTTCGAGATTTACTGACGGAGGATGTGGCCATTGGGGCGGGCGTATCACGCGCTTCCCCCAATGGCCCATCCGGAATGAAGATCACGGTATCGGAAAGCAGCCGGCGCTGTCGGGCCTGAGCCCGTAGCGAGGCCGTCCGGACGCCCCTCCTTCCAGGCAGACAAGCTTGATCTGTCGGTCTCACGCAGTCCGTTCAGTCAGGGTCATTGCGCTCAGGGCGGGCCTGAGCGGCTGCACTGCACTGAACATGCTCGTCTTCCAGGAGGACCTCCGCAGGAGGAACGGGGTGTGAGGAGCGAGGATTTTTCGGCTGTCAGCGAGGACAGCCTGCTTCGCGAGGCGCAGTCCTTCGGGGATGTTCTCGAACTGCTGCGCGGGCGGGGTCATGTTCCGGAAGAACTCATCGACAACCCTTACTGGACGGCGGTAACGCAGCGCGCCGGCGAGTTGCGCGCGACGGTTGCGGCTTTCCCCTTCGCGTTCGAAGTACCGCTGCACGATCGCCGGCCGACGGCCGATCTCGGCGTCTCGATCCTTGGCGGGAGCCGGACGGCAGCCTCTATCGGACACGAAAGCGGGGCTCCCTACCTCGCGGGCATCGCCGGATTGCTGCGTGAGATGGACCGCAAGGAGTCCGCGCTTCGCCGCATTACCGACTGGGAGGTCATGCTCGCATACGACATCGGCATCAAGCAGCCCGGCGCAAGGCCCGACCCCGCGGTCTTTCTGAGTTCCATCGGTCGTCCGCTGTCCGGCGGCGGCAGTCGGCGGCTCGCGGACATCGGCGTTCTGTTCGACTCGATGGCCCGGGCCGCCCGCTGGGAATCCGGCGGCGCCGAGCGCCGTGAGGTCGAACGGTTGTACCGGGCGCTGAGCCCCGGTACCCGCATCGAAACCGTCGGCGTCTTTCCCGCGCGGGACTGGATGATCCGGGTGGAGATGAACGGGTTTCGAACCGGGCGGGAAGTCCTGGCATTCCTGGAGCGCATCGACTGGCCCGGGGAGCGCGCGCCAATCGGTGAAGCTCTGCAGCCCCTCGAAGCGCGCGGCGCCTTCCGCCGTCTGGGCATCCACCTGAATGTGCGTGCGGATGGCTTCCGGCCGGAGCTCGGGATCAACTTGTCGATTCTGGACGAAAGGCCAAAGCATGGAAGGTATTGGCTGGACAAGGCCGGCAACTGGGCGCCCCTGATCACCGCGCTGGGCGAGGACGGCCTTGCGGTGCCGGGGAAACTTTCGGCGCTTTCCCGCTGGCCGGGTGCCCGGATCGTGTCCGGCCGGTTCGGTGTCTTCGTCCTCGTGTGCGGCATTCACCATTTCGAACTGGTGCCGGCCGGCGGCCGGTTCGAGCAGGTCAGGGCCTATGCCTACATGTTCCTGCGCTCGATGCCACGGGAGGCATGGGCGCTGGCGAGCCTTTCCGGATGAGGTCCTGATGACTCCAGGCGGGCGTCGCCAGGCCAGCGAAGCTATCCGGACGCTTCCGTCAGCTGCGGCGGGATAGCGAACAGCAGGTAGTAGACATAGGCCTTCACCTGATCGATCCGGTTTTCGACGATCCCGAGCTTGATGTGGTGAATGCCCCGCATGAGCATGAACTGGCCGGAGGTGCCAACAAGCACGTCGGTCCCCGTCGACGAGTCGGTCAGCGCCTGCAATTTTTCCGGAACGGCGAGGCGCAATTCGCGCAAGCCGTCAATGAGCGGTATCCAGTGACCGATATCCTTCAGCCACTCCTGTATTTCGGGATAAAGGTTCAGCCCGAGTATCGGGCCGACACCCCGGGAGCGCACGTCGAAGTGCACCCCGACGCGTTTGAAGGCGCCGCGGTTCTCGAAATGGGACAGCGTGGAGGCGACAATCGCACGGGATCCCGGCCAGCCGCTACGTTCGAGAAACTCCGTGACGGCGCAGGTCTTCCGGAAGCCGAGCGCGGTCAGGCGGATCGCCCGGTCTCGCGACGGAAAGGCTCCCACGCCTCCGATGTACGTATCCGGTTCCATCCCCCGGTACACCGTCTCGATGTGCGCGCGCTCCGCGGCGTCCGGCTCCCAGCCGCTGGCCGCCGCCACCGCGCCGGTGACCACACCGAGGTCCTCGAGCTGCCGGGTGGACCCCCCGCCTGGCAGTGTGTCGGCGTCGGGATAGAGAAAGAGCCCCGGGTCCGGGTGCGTGCCGCGATGGGCGGGATCGACGTCGTATTCGAGCAGCAACCTCTTGCCCACGATGCGACGCAGGTCGGAGCCTTTCCTTCCCAGTTCGCCCAGGAGGCGGGCCATGGCCGCCATCCACGAATTCTCGTCGTCCGACCGGCACCAATCCAGGAAGCGTGACGCCGACAGGCTTCCCTCGAACAGCCCGACGCCGAGGTCGGCTTTCGGCTCGCGCTGGTGGAGCGGCAACTCGAAACCGAAACCGAATGCTCCCAGGCTGACGGGCAGCGATTGCGTGCGCTCCAGCAGCCTTTCCCATCCCGGGCCGTCGATCAGCACGGGGGAAACATGACTCCTGAACTGCTTCACAAGCCCGCCCAGGGACGTTGCCTGGTTCAGCATGTGCTGCTCGATGGCGGCTCGACTTTTCTCGTCGATCATGACCCTGGTTCTCCGGTGCTGCACGAGCGATGGACGATACGGTTTGGAACCGTGCGCGCGAAGGTTGCCGCGCCATCCCGCATTTTCACAAGCCTCCGGCGGCAGGGGATCGAGGCTTCCTTTCCGCCTCGGTCACCGGCCTGTGGCGACCGGACCGCTCCCGAAGGGCATGCCGTTGCCCTGGAACACCTGCTGCGGATCGAACTCCCGCTTCCACCGGATACCCTGCTCGAGCATCCCGTTGTAGTGCTGCTCCCACTGCCCGCGCCCGTAGCCAACGCCGCCCGACAGATAGCTCTTTCCTCCCAGACCGGCGAGTGTCCTGTCGACCTCCCGCAGTCTGCTCGCCAGTTCCCCCGCCTGTTCGTACTGGTACTGGCCCAGCACGGCAAGGACCGAGTACGAGACAATGCGCTCTCCCCGCGGACGCATGAAGAGCGGAGCGTCGATCGCTTCCGTCCTGATCGCATAGGATCCGGTCCAGCTCCAGGGTCTTTTCGGCAGCCAGCGCGGATCCAGCCACGGTTGGGCAAGCAGCGTTCGAAAGGCCTCCCAGGGCAGAAACCAGTCCCTCCAGGGATGGTGGTTCAAGGAACCGAATCCCCAACCGGGATACATCCCGGCGCGCCCGATCTTGGGCGTGTCCCAGATTCTGACGATCTCGTCGTGACCCAGTCCTTCGAGGACCCTCTCGTCCTCGGGCTTGTCGTCGTACTCGACGGCGGCGTGCAGGACAATTTCCCGTTCGTGCAACCGGGTTTCCGTTCGCAGATGATCGAACCGGTCTTCGGCGACGATCCGCTCGAAGTCGTCCATGAACCGGTCGAAATCGCGGTACAGGAGCTCGTGGCGGCGGAACCGTTCTCCTGCCGCGCGGAGGCGCAGCCATGCCTGGGTGATGATGCCGAACTGTCCCTGGCCGCCACGCACCGCATCGAAGAGGTCCTTGTCGCGTGTGGAAGAGCACCGCACCAGCTCGCCGGTTCCCGTCACCACCTCGAGCTGCTCGACCTGTCCAATCTGCACGCCGTATCGATGCGAGGTCGTGCCCACGCCTCCGGCGGACAACGTTCCGCCGACAGTCAGTTCGCCGTGGTCCGCGAGAACCCGCGGCAGCCGCCGGGTCCCGAACAACGTGTCCACGACCTTGCCCCATCGCGCGCCGCCCTCGACGCGCACCAGTTCCGGGCCCGGGGAGTGGACGCGATCCAGGCGTGCCGTGTCGAGCACCAGGCCGCGGTCGGCCAGGGTCTGTCCGCCCTGTGAGTGCCCCCCTCCGCGAATGGCGATCGGGCAATTCTCTCTCGCGGCCCAGCGCACGATACCCGCCACGTCCTCGGCGCTTTCCGGTATCGCCACCGCGTCCGGACGCCTCCCGGTCATTCTCCCGAAGTCGTATGCGCGCGCCTCCCGGTCTTCCGGGTTCCTGCTCGCGCCCGGGAGGGAACCATAGTCGATCATGCCTGCCCCTGCCCTGGCCGGTCCATTCTCGAGGAACTGCAGGTCAATCCCGATCTGTTCCATCGGTTTCTCGCCGCCGACAATGGCGGATTCGAGACCGGCAGTAAATGGGCCACGGCCTGCGCGCGCACAGGCCAGGCCGGCCTCTCGCCGGAACAAATCGTCCGTTATGGCCGTGGTGACGGAACATGGTTCCACTCGCCGGTTCCGCGCGGCAAGTGCGCCACCGACACGATCAGCCCGGGTTCATCGGGGAAGAGCGGGCGTCCCATCCCTGGAAGGCGCGCACCCGGCGGTCGATGCGCCGGAACCGCGCGTCCCGGCGATCGCCTGAAGGCCGTGCGCCTGCTGACCGCGCTGCGCTCTTGCACGTCCAGCGCAGCGGCCTCTCCGGGTCAAGCCGGCGCCCCGGCGCCATCACCCGCTCCCTGCCGCGGCAGGCTCCTTCAACCGGCAGGGGCTTGCGTGGTCGTTCATCCAGGACCGGGCGCAGCACCGAAAACCCGGATCGCAGCGTATCGACCACGCCATCCATGGTACCGCAGATCGAAGATCCAACCCGAAGAGCAGGTTGCGTCGGCGAGACTTCCCTGCACCGCAATCGGCATGGCTTGTGAACCCGGATCGCCATCACTACCATCGCGCCTGGCGCGGGTCGTCTTGTACTGGTTTCAGGTTCGCGACACAGCCTGCGGTTCTGCCGGACCGCAGCGAAAACCTGCAGGTGCGGAAAACCGGGACCCATGCTGAACGTTCCAGCTAAAAGGGGCGATGCCCCAGCCAGAAACGAGGACGAGCATCTCGATCGCCTTTTGAGGGTATCCGCGCCGCACGAACGCCTCGTACTCGCCTGCGCCGGCCTGGTCCTTCTGGCGTTCGCCGGCTGGCTGTTCCTCGGGACCGTTGCGCACACCGTAACGGCCGAAGGCGTGCTGATCGCGCCGGGGGAACGCCACATGGCGATTTCCACCGAACCCGGGCAGCTTCTCGAATACCTGGTCGCTCCCGGCGATCGCGTGACGGCGGGCCAGCCGGTAGCGCGCCAGACCGTGCCCGTGCTGGACCGGGAGATGTCGGTCCTGCTCGACAGGATCAACCTTCTGCAGGCCGAGCACGACCTTGCCGGCAGCGACGCCCTGCGAAAACTGCTGGACTCGGCCCAGGTCGCACTTCTGGGGATCGAAGCCAGCCGCACGACGGGACAGACGATCGTAAGCCCGCAAGCCGGTGAAGTCATGGCCCTGGTGGCCGCTCCCGGAATGTTCCTGGAGGCGGGCGCCGCCGTCGCTCTGGTCCGGACCACCGCCGAGGGGCCGCCTCGGGCGGTTCTGGGCGTCGATCAGGACACGGCGCGGCGCCTCCGGCCCGGCATGCCGGCGTGGGTCGAGTTCCCGGCGCCAGACGGCGGCACACGGCGGCTGGACGGCGAGGTCGCCTACCTTGCCGCCGGGCCGGCCCCGGTCTGGCTCGCCCGCCTGATGCCCTGGGCACCGGCGTCCTGGCACCGTGTCGACATCGCGCTCCACCAGGCGCCGGACTTCCCGGCCCCGGACGGCGTGGCGTGCCGGATACGGATCGAACTCGACCGGCTCTCCCCGGCTTCACTGCTCGTCACGGGACGCTCCTGAGTGCCCTCGCGAGGCCCGAACAGTTCCCCGGGTGGACCGGCGGGAAAGGCCGACCGGCCGCCCGCAAGACGCAGGGTCACGACGCCGCTGCTGTTGCAGACGCATATCACGGAGTGTGGCGCAGCCAGCCTCGGCAGCGTGCTTGGCTACTTCGGACGCTGGGTTCCGCTCAGCGAATTGCGCGAGGCGTGCCGTGTCAGCCGCGACGGCACCACCGCCGCCGCCGTGTCGCGCGCGGCGCGGCGCTACGGCCTCGAATGCAGCGGCCGGATGGCGGATGCCGGGCAACTCAAGACACTGCCGCTGCCGCTTGTCCTGTTCTGGCAGTACAGCCACTTCGTGGTCTTCGAGGGTTTCGACAGGGACCGTTACTTCATCAACGATCCGATGACGGGTCACCGGACGCTGACCGCCGATGAGTTCGGCGAGGAGTACTCCGGCATCGCGTTGCAATTCAGGCCGGGCCCCGAGTTCCAGCGCGGCGGCGACCGGCCTTCCATACTGCGTCGGGTCCGGCCCTGGCTCGACGGCGGCTGGGGCAATCTGGCTGTCGCCGCCGTTTGCGGGCTGATGCTCGCCCTGCTGGCGCTCACGATCCCGGGGGGCTTGAGCGTATTCGTGGACCAGGTGCTCGTGGGCCAGGAGCTCCTTGACCGGAAGTCCTGGGGCGTCTCCCTGGCGGCGGTGCTGGCCGGCGCGGCCGTTGTGGCTTACGGCCTCGCCTGGCTCAGGCAGCGCTCCCTTGAGCGCCTGGCCGTCCGGAACGCGATCACCGCTGCCGACCGGATCGTCTCGCACCTGCTGCGGCTGCCGATGGAGTTCTTCAATCACAGGCTGCCCGGCGAAACAGCCTCTCGCGTCATGTCGGCCGACCGGATCGCCGACAGCCTGTCGGACCGGATTTTCGCGCTCCTGATCGAAATCACCATGAGCGCGGTGTTCCTTTTGGCCATGCTGGCCTACGACGCGGTGCTCGCGCTGATCGTGCTGGGTCTTGCGCTGCTGAACGTCGCCCTGGCGCGCGTCCTCACACGGTCCAGACTCCACAGGAACCAGGCGCTCAATCGCGAGCAGGGAATGCTGTTCGGTCTCGGCATGCTGATACTCCGCTACAGGAGCAACCTGCGGATGACCTCGTCGGAAGACCGGTTCTTCAGGCGCTGGAGCGGTCAGCAGGCGCGCGAACTGGACATGCGCCAGCGGGTCTCCGAACTGGACTACGTCAACGCCGCCCTGCAGGGCCTGATCGTCGTGCTGGGCAGCGTCGCGATCCTGACCCTGGGGGCGGCCCACGTCATGGCCGGCGACATCACGCTCGGCACGCTGGTCGGATTCTATCTCGTGACGGCAATGTTTCTGGCACCCGTCGGTCGTTTCGTCGAGCTTCTCGACACGAGCCATGCGCTCGAAACCGACATGCACCATCTGGACGACATCGCGAAATCCGCCCTGGACCCGGGCGTCGCGCGCCGGAAACCGGAAGTGGGCTCGATCCAGACCTTCAACGGGCAGCTTCAGCTGACCGGCCAGATTGAACTGCGTAACATCACGTTCGGCTACAACCGGAGCCGCCCGCCGCTGCTCCGGGACCTGAGTCTGGTCATCCGGCCCGGCCAGCGGATCGCGGTGGTCGGTCCCGGCAACTGCGGCAAGTCGACCCTGTTGCGTCTGGTTTGCGGGACCTACCAGCCCTGGTCCGGTGACATCCTGTTCGACGGCCATCCGCGCCACGAGATTCCCGAGGAAGTCCTGCAGCGTTCGCTGTCGGTGGTCGATCAGGAGATCGCGCTCTTCGCCGCGACCGTACGGGACAACATCACCCTGTGGAATCCCGCAATTCCCGACGAACAGGTCGTTGCCGCGGCGAAGGACGCCATCATTCACGACGACATTCTCGCCCGGCCGCTCGGCTACGCGACGCCGGTCGCCGAGGGTGGCGCGAACTTCTCCGGCGGCCAGCGGCAGCGGCTCGAAATCGCCCGGGCGCTGGTCAGCAACCCGACGCTGCTCATTGTCGACGAGGCGACCAGCGCGCTGGACGCCGCAACCGAGGAATCCGTCGACCAGGCCCTGCGCCGCCGGGGCATGACCTGCCTCATCGCCTCGCAACGGCTGAGCACGATCCGGGATTGCGATCTCATTGTCGTGCTCGACCGCGGGAAGGGAGCGCAGTGCGGCACCCACGAGGAGTTGATGGCGCACGAGGATGGATTCTATTTCAAACTCGCCCGGGATGGCTGAAGCGATGACGGCGCCCGGACGCCGCGCGCTCGCAGACCTCGCCGCCGAGGCCGGGACGGAAGTCGCCTGCGCGGGCAATTCACCGGTCTGGCTCGACGATCCGCGATCCGTCTGGCTGGTCGGCGAAGGCGCGGTCGACATCTTCCTGGTCGAGGTTCAGGACGGCGAAGACAGGTCGGCGCCACGCCATCTCCTGCGCGCCGGCGCCGGCCGGCTCCTGCCGGGCGTTGCGCCCGACAAGGACGATACGACCTTGAGCCTTCGCGCCAGGGGACTGCCGGGAACGGTGCTGCGTCGCCTGGACGCAGACCGCCTGGCGGCGGCCGATCCCGCCGACGTGGCCGCTCAGGCCGATCTCTGGATCGCCGACCTGTCCGGCGCGATTTCCCGCTATGTCGCACACCTGCCCCGGCCGGACGCAATCCCCGTACCGGGCGAGACCCTGCAGGAGGCGCGAGGCGTGCTTTCGGTGCGGCACGGCGCGGTATGGGTGTCGCAGCCGCCACCGGGGGCGAGCCTCTTCATGGATCTCGTCGAATGGCCCGATTTCGCCGCGGACGGCACCGGTGCGATACCGCTCACGCCGACAAGCTGGCTCAGGCTGACCGAGCCGGCGCGGCTTTCCGTCCGGACCTCCGAAACGCTGGCGGAAGAAGGCGTCCTGCTGTCCGCCCTGGCGCCTTTCCACGCTGCAACGTTCGCCCTCGAGCGCCTCAACCGCCGGCTTTTCATCGTCGACCAGACGAATCTGGCGCGGGACCGGGCGGCCAGCCGGCAAGGCGGCGAGCACACCGCCCGGCACCGCCTGTTCGACCTCTACGGTGCGCGGAACCGGCGGGAGGCCGGCGCGGAGATGCCGGCACTCGCCGAAGCCCTGCGTATCATCGGAGATCGCCAGCGCATCGAGTTCAGGATTCCCGAGCGCTCCGGCGAGCCCGCCGCTCTCGATGACATTCTGGAGATCTCCGATGTTCGGGCCCGCCCGGTGCGACTCGATCCCGGGGACAGGTGGTGGCTCGGCGACAGCAATCCCATGCTGGCCTTCCGGGCAGAGGACGGACGGCCGGTGGCGCTGCTGCCGGGGATTCTGGGACGCTATCGGGAAATCGACCCCGCCAGCGGGCGCGGCGCCTGGCTCACGGCGCAGCGTGCCGGTGCGTTGAAGGCCGAAGGGTGGATCTTCTACCGGCCCCTGCCGGAAGGCCGCGCGGGACTGAGCGACCTGCTCCGGATCGCCAGCCAGGGGTCCGCGGCCGATCTGTCGCGCCTGGTGCTGGCAGGCTTGCCGGTGGGTCTGATCGCGCTGCTGCCTGCGCTGGCACTCGGTTTCGTCGCCAACCGGATCGTCGAGGTCGGAGGTCCCGGGGAGGTCTACACCGCGACGGCGGTGCTGGCGGTCCTGGGACTGCTCGGCGCGCTGCTGCACATTCTCCGGGGCATGGCGTCGATGCGGCTCGGGGGACGCGGGGCGTCGCGGATCGAAGCTGCGTTCTGGGACCGCATGCTTCGCCTGCCGATCGGCACCCTGCGCCGCTTTCCACCGGGCGACCTCGCCATGCGGGGGATGACGTTCGAGGCCCTTCGCGAGGGGGCGCAGGGTGTCGTCGCGGACGGTGTGGTGTCGGCCGTCTTCCTGTTGCCGGCGTTTTTCCTCGTTCTCTTCTACGACACGTCGCTGGGCGGCGTCGCTCTGGCCCTGGGTGTCGCGTCGCTGCTCGTCACCGTGGCGTTCGGACTCATACAGGTCATGCCGCACGGCCGGGTGATCGGCACCCGCCGGCGGGTCGCGTCCGGACTGTTCCAGATCATCAACGGGATATCCAAGCTGCGCGCCGCAAGTGCGGAAGGGCTGGCGTTCGCGTCCTGGGCACAGGGTTACCGGGAGCAAAAGCGGGCGGAGCTGAGGCTTCACGCCATCAAGGAACACCTGCGGGCCTTCTGCGCCGCGCTGCCGTTCCTGACCGCGGCGGTGCTGGTGCTCGCCACGGTCCTGCCGGACGACCGGACAATCCCGGCCGGCGATTTTCTCGTCATCTTCGCCATGTCGATGGCGTTCCAGGCGGCGGTGGCGCGGCTCGGAGAGTCCTTCGGCATGTTCGCCGCGCTGCTGCCGGCGCTGGCGCAGGTCCGGCCGCTCCTCGCCGAAGTCCCGGAGAGCGCTGCCAGGGGCGAGCCCGTCGAGGCGCTGGGTGGCGACATCCTGTTCGACAGCGTCTCCTTCCGCTACGACCCCGACGGTCCGCGGGTCCTGGACAATGTCACGATCCGTGTTCGTCCCGGCGAATTCATCGCCATCACGGGCGAATCGGGAGCCGGCAAGAGCACCCTCTTGCGGCTCGCGCTCGGACTGGACCGGCCGGCCGGCGGCGCCGTGTACTATGACGGGCGCGATCTGGAGCGCCTGAATCTGAAGCAGCTGCGCCGGCACATCGGCTCGGTCACGCAGACGATGCAGCTTCATCCTCAGGACGTTCTGGACAACATCATCGGCCATCACGACGGGGTCACCAATGCCGAGGTATGGCAGGCGGCGCGAACCGCATGCGTCGACCGGGAGATCACCGCGATGCCGATGCAAATGGCGACGCCGGTGGGTGGCGTCGCGAGCATCCTGTCGGGCAGCGAGAGCCAGCGCATCAAGATCGCCCATGCGCTGATCCGCAACGCGCGCGTCCTCCTGCTCGACGAAGCGACCAACTGGCTGGGCAAGGAGGAGCACGCCGGGGTCATGCAGAATCTCTCGCGCCAGACGTCGACGCGGATCGTCATCACCCACCGGCTTTCGACATTGCGCCTCGTCGACCGGATCTACGTCATGCGGGCCGGAAAGGTGATCCAGGAAGGGACCTTCGACGAGCTGACGGAAACCGAAGGACTGTTTCTGGACCTGGTTCGCCGGCAGATGGCCTGAGGACACTGAAACGCGTGCCATGGAACCGGGCAGGTGATCGATCTGCTGGAACACGACGTCTCCACGGAACCGACATGGGACGCCGCTTCGCAACTGGTGCCGAGACAGCCGGGAACAGTACGCCTGAAATCCCGTTTCCGACGAGGTCGCGAGAGACCCCTGCGCGGTCTGTCACGGGATGCGCGGGGAAGAATCCGGTCCACACCGCGGCCGATGGTCGTGGACCGCTGCCAGGGTATCGAGGACCTGCGCGTCCACGATACCGGGACGGCCGCGGTGACGGATTGCGCAAGGCGAAGGTCTCCCCGAGCCGATTGTCGGCTTGGGATGCCGGTCCAGCCATCGTGTCGGCCGGGCCGGCACGCGCTTCCTCAAGACATCCGGCCTTGGCCGCCGGAAGGGGCTGTAAACTCCTGAGTCTGCCGATGTTTCACAATCCCGAGGCCCGCAGCTTTCGAAAGCCACCATGAAAGCCCTTCAAAGCGAGTTCCTTGCGCCTGTCCGGCGGCCGGCGTAGGGTGGCGCCGGCGTCTGTGCCATGCTCGTTCCGGGCCCTGGGTGCCCGCGGGGATGTAGCGACCCCCCAGGCGCCGTTCCTGCCCTTCGCCTTCCCAACGCGCCGTGACGCGGCCGGATCCGAGCTTGGCCGCCCGCGGGGAAGACGGTGATCAGCTTCCCCCGGGCGCCGTGCGTTTCGTCGAGCTTCACGGCCCAGGCCCACCACACCTTCTCGTCGCCGGCGCCCGCGGGACCGGGAGCCCGTTGCCCGGCCGCACCGGAACGGCGCCACCTCGACGACTGCCGTTCACGCGTCCGTCAGGTCGAAGTACCGGATGTTCGGCGGCGCGGCGGCAATCTCCATGAGCCGCTCGACGGTGCCCTTTTCCTGCCGCCACGCCAGGTATTTCTCGTAGTGCGCGCGGGATTCCCACACTTCCACCAGCACGACGTTGTCGGCATCGTCGCCGTTGCGCAGCGTATCGACGCTCCTGCAGCCGTCGAAGCCGCGCGTATCGGTCAGGATCGACCTGAAGAACGCAACCAGCTCATCCCCGGCGCCAGGCTTCGCATCGACTTCGAGCAGGACTCTGACGGTCATTTCCAGGTCTCCTTTCCAATCTTCAAAAGAGGTGGCATTGCGGGAAACCCACGAAGCGGCCGTGGCCGCAGGAAGTGGCGCGGGACCCCGCCGCCCGCCGCAGTTTCGCACCGCGCGGCATGCAAGAGATTGTCGCGCATGCGGACGGTTGATGCCAGTGCCATGGGCCCCTTCGTCCCGCAAAGGACTTGCAGGCGGCAGCGTTTCCGCCCGCGCGCCGTCCGGTCCCGGGGGAACAGTCATGGATGCGGTCCTCGAGCTCCGTCCACGGGAACGGTCGGGTGCACGGCACGAATGCGCGGTGGCCCCGCAAGCGGTCCGCCTCGTCCGAGTCCTCGCCGGAAACGATGCTCGCAATGGCATCCGGAGCATCGGGGGCGACGGCCGCCGGTACCGTCGCGCGGGAACCTGGACTGCCGGTTTCCCGTAACGCCCTGCGGGTGTCGAAGGGGGCCGGAACGGCCTGGCGACCGGAGCGGTCGTGCCTTGTGCTGACGAGGCGCTCTGCGGCCTGACAACGCTGGAGCGTCTCATGGAATCCGCTCCGTCTGTCGATATCGTGAATATTTAGTGTCGATATGGTGTATTCTTTGCGGTATGTTCGCTAGGTTGCAGGTTTGAGGCCGCGATGTCCCGTGACCGTATTGTGGGCAATCTCTGTCCACCTGCCGAACGGAAACTGCATCATGAAGTTTCCCGCCGCCTGGACGGCAGCCGTGCATGAACATGCCCCCGCAAACGGAATCTAGAGGCCGGGGCGCGATGGCGGTCCAGCCTGCCACCCGTTTTTTCAGGCGGCCCTTGCGTTGTTCGCCCTGGCGCTTTTCCTCGCCCCTCCCGCTCATGCCCAGAACGCCCGGGGCACGGGAAACCTGTCCGCGGCCGCTGTCCAGCCGGCAAGCAGCGCCGGCCTCGTGCTCTCCGAAACCGATGTGACGGTGCCGGAGGAAGGCACGGCCGCCTACACGGTGAAGCTGGCGACCAAGCCGAGCGGTACCGTCCTGGTGACGGTGGCGCGGAAGTCCTCCGGTCAGCAGGATACCGACCTGTCGGTGAAGACCGGGGCGTCCCTCTACTTCTCGCCCCGGACCTGGAACACGCCGCGGTACGTGTTCCTGCAGGCTGACGACGACACGGACGCGCTGCACGGAACCGCGGTGTTCGTGCACACCGCGAGCGGCGCCGACTACGGCGGCGTAAGCGCGGAGCTGACGGCCACCGAGGCGGACGACGAGGTCGCTCTGGTGCTCTCGAAGACCAAGGTGCGGGTGCCGGAGAGCGGAACGGAGACCTACACGGTGAAGCTCAAGAGCCTGCCGAGCGCGTCGGTGACGGTGGCGGTGGCGCGGAAATCCGGCGGCGACACGAACCTCTCGGTCAAGACCGGGGCGTCGCTGACCTTCACGACCACCGACTGGGACACGGAACAGACGGTGACCCTGCAGGCGTCGGAGGATACGGACGACGACAACGGACGGGCCGTCTTCACCCATACCGCCAGCGGCGGCCAGTACACCGGGGCGAGCGCGGCGCTGACCGCCATCGAGGCGGAGAACGAACTCGGGATGACGATCTCGCCGGCGAACGTCCTGAAGGTGCCGGAAGCGGGCACCTGGGCGTACTACCACATCAGGCTCAACACCCAGCCGAGCGCCGACGTGACGGTGACGATGGCGAAGACCGGGGACCAGAACCTGGCGCACGTCATCGGCACGCCGATGACCTTCACGATGACGAACTGGAACGAATGGCAGACGAGGCCCGTGTCGGCGAGCGCGGACGGCGACGACGAGGACGGCACGGCGACGCTCACCCACACGGCCAACGGCGGCGGCTACGTCAACGTCACGGCGGCGCTGACGCTGATGGAGGTGGACAAGGACCGCAAGTTCATCGGGGTATCCGACAGCGTGAACGTTGCCGAGGGAGGCAGCACCAGCTTCAAGGTGGGCCTGTTCAAGGACCCGGCAGGGACGGTGACGGTAACGGTGACGAAGAAGGCTGGCGCCCACCCTTCCCTGGCGGTGGACACGGATCCGAACACGGCGGGCAACCAGAACACGTTCACCCTGACCAAATCGTATCTGCCCAGCGACCCCGAGGGGCACGGTACGATCAAGGTGATCGCGGGCGAGGACGACGACAGCGCCAACTTCGCCGAATCCGATGCGTTCACGATCACGGCCGCGGGCAGCGGCTACGACGGCCTGAGCAAGTCGTTCGGCGTCAACGTGACCGACAACGACATCAAGGGCCTGGCGGCGTTCCGGGGCCTGACCGGCACCAAAGTGTCTCCCGATCCCGGCGAGGTGGCCTGGGTGCGGGAGGGCGGGACGCTCACCGTCCCGGTACGGCTGGCCTCCCGGCCGAACGGGACCGTGACAGTGAAGGTGACCGGCAACAACAACCCGAACAACGTCCCGTTTCTTCCTCCGCACGCCCATCCCAGCATAACCGTGGACATGGACGCGGGCGCTACCGGCGTCCAGGACACGATGACCTTCACGAACCTGAACTGGGACGTGCCGCAGAGCATGGTCCTGGAGGCAGCCGAGGACAACGACGCCGAGCATACGCCCGGGTCGTTCAAGCTGGCAGTCCGCGGTACCAACTACATCAAGGACCAGCAGCTGAACGTCCGCGATGCGGACAAGGACGCCGCCGGCCGCACGCTGACGCTCTCCAAGTCGGGCCTGAAGGTGGACGAGGGTGAATCGGCAACCTACACGGTGGCTCTGGCCAGCGCGCCGACCGTCGACGTGACGGTGACCATCGAGCGGACCTCCGGCGACACCGACCTGACGGCGGACCCGAAGACGCTGACCTTCACCTCGACGACCTGGAGCGACGCGCAGACCGTGACGATATCGGCGGCGGCGGACGAGGACAACGCCAACGGACAGGCCGTGTTCACCCACACCGCCAGCGGCGACTTCTTCACCGGCGTCACCGCGCTGCTGACGGCCAGGGAAACAGACAGCGAAGCCATCCCCTCGCAGGCGGCAACCGGAGAGGAAGAGGAAATCCTCGTTCCCGGTCGTGCGCTCACGCTGTCCGCCTCGGACCTGACGGTGCCCGAAGGCGGATCGTCCTCCTACACGGTGGCGCTGGCGGCGGCGCCATCGGGACCGGTGACGGTGGCGGTGGCGAGGAACGCAGGGGGCGATACCGACCTGGCGGCGGCCCCGGGCACGCTCACCTTCACGACAACGGACTGGAGCGCTCCGCAGACGATAACGGTCACGGCGGCCGAGGACGACGACCGGGATGCGGGCGCGGCGACCTTCACCCATGTCGCGAGCGGCGGCGGCTACGGCGCGGGCGCGAATGCGACGGTGGCCACGCTGACGGCGACCGAGGAAGACATGTCCGGGCCGGAAGCGCAGGAGCGTCTGGCACAGGTCAACGAGGCGATTCTGCCGGAAATGCTGAGGGCGGTCGTGCAGAACAAGGTCGACCACGTGGTGTCGCGGATCGTGTCGGAAATCCTTCCGGATGCCCTGGAGACGGAGAGGGCTCTCGCAGCCGCCGCCGGCATGCTGGCCAGACACGGCGAGACCATCAACGAGGGCGGGTTCTCCTGGCGCACGGTGTTGAGCGAAACCGATGTCGCCTTGCGGCTCTCCGGCGAGGACGACGGGAACGGCGCAGACGGCGTGGCGTTCTGGGCCGCGGGCGACTATCTCCACCTGTCGGACGACCGTCCGATCGAGTGGCAGGGCGAGCTGTTCGGCTTCCACATGGGAAGCGATGCGCGGCTCGGGCCGAACCTGCGTGCCGGGCTGGGCCTCTCCCTCGAGGAGAGCGCGTTCGACTACGTCCACCGCGCGAGCGACGGCGCCGGGACGAACGGGACCCAGAATGTCACGATGACCAGTGTTTTCCCCTATGCGGGCTGGCGTCTTGCCGACGGCTCGAACCTCTGGGCCACCATCGGCTACGGCCGGGGCGAGGCCGAATTCGACGACAGCGTGGCGGGCCGGCAGACGGGAGACGCGTGGCAGATCATGGCGGCGGCGGGCGGGGATTCCCGGCTCGCGGACGCTGAAGGGCCTCTCGCCGGCGGGGAGTCGACGCTCGCCGTCAGGACCCAGGCGGCGGCGGGACGCCTGGAGGTCGACGACAACGGCTCCCTGATTTCGGACACCGCGGTGTCGGCCTACGGTCTGCGCGTGGCGCTGGAGGGCGCCGAAGCGGTCGGCCTGGCCTCGGGCGGCCTGATCGAGCCGTCGCTCGAAGCGGCGATGCGCTGGGATGGCGGCGATGGCGACACGGGTCTCGGGCTGGAGCTGGGCGGCGGGCTCGACTTCGAGGATCCGGCCCGGGGTCTGACCGCCGGCGCGCGCGGGCGTGCCCTGGTGGCGCACGAGAGCGGCCTGCGCGGTTGGGGCGCGAGTGGCTGGCTGCGGCTCATTCCCGACGATTTCGGGCGCGGCTGGTCGTTCGAGGCGGCGCCATCGTGGGGCGAGGCGGACGGCGGCGTCGAGAAACTGTGGGCACACGGGGTCGCGGACGAAGAGAGCGAAGACTCCGGCGCGACACCGCAGGTGCGTTTCGACACGGAACTCGGATACGGGTTTGTCGCGCTGTCCCGGCGCCACGGCCTGCTGACGCCCTATGCGGGCCTGGGGCTGACGGATGGAGGGTCGAGGAGCTACCGCCTGGGCGCACGCTTCGAACTCGGCGCGACCATCTCTGTCGACATCGACGGGACCCGCGACGACCGCGCCTCCGGCGCCACCGACCATGCCCTCGGCATGAACCTCACGATGCGCTGGTAGCCGCGCAGGGACGTCATGGCCGGAAGGTCGGGTGTCCGGGACGTCCGACGCGCAGGCGCAGGAAGGTCGTTTCCGCGGTGACGAAGAGATCGCGCATGTCGTCGCCCCCGAAGCAGAAATTGGCCGCAAACGCGGGCGTCAGGATGACGCCGAGCAGGGTGGCACCTGCGTCGAAGACATGGATTCCGCCCGGCCCGCCGCACCACACGTTGCCCATGGCATCGACCTTCATGCCGTCCGGCGAGCCACGCCCGAGCGAGCCGTCGTCGTCGCGCGTCTCGGCGAAGAGCAGGCCTCCGCAGGCCGCGCCTCCGGCGTCGATGTCGTAGACCCTGATGTGCTGGCGCTCGCTGTCGTTGACGTAGAGGCGCGACTTGTCGGGAGAGAAGCACAGGCCGTTCGGTCCGTCGTAATCGTCGTCGACGAGGTGGAGATCGCCCGAGGGGTCGATCCGGAAGACGCCGCGGAACGCCAGGTCCGGCTCGCGTGCAACGCCGGTGTGGCTCGTCCGGCCGTAGAGCGGATCGGTGAACCAGATTCCGCCGCGGTCGTCGACGACGATGTCGTTGGGACTGTTCAGTTCGCGGCCCTGCCAGGCGTGCGCCAGCACGGTCACCGCGCCGTCGTGCTCGAGCCGGCAGACCCGGCTGGAGGCATGCTCGCACATCAGCAGCCGGCTCCGGGCGTCGTAGCAGGTGCCGTTGGTCATGTTGCTGGGTTCCCGCAGAACCTCGACCGCACCCGACGAGGCGTGCCAGCGGTGAATGCGGTTCGCCGGAATGTCGGTGAACGTGACATGACGTTCCGCCGGATGCCATGACGGACCTTCCGTGAACCTGAACCCTTCGGCCAGCGTCTCGAAGGCGGCATCCCCGACGATGAGGTCCAGGAATCGGTCATCGGCGGCGCGATAGATGGACATGATCTGCTCCTGCGTCCAACCGCCGCCCACCCGAAGGGCGAGCGGACGGTGAGTGGTCGCGGCTCACCGGCGATCCAGCCCGCGAGGGTCCGTCGGCGGCGGCGTCCTGCCCCGCACCAACGGGTGAGCCGGCACGATCCCACTGAACGAAACGGCAGGCAAGGCGGAACGCGCCAGGTCCTGGATGCCCCCGGTCCTTATCCCGTCCCGAAGACGTCCCGCTGCACGAGGCCCGGTTTCCTGATCGACATTGAACGACAAGCTCCTGCCCGGCGGCCTCCGGACAACCTCCCGCCACAGCGGTTCAGCCGTCGCCGCACCCCAGGCAATGGCGCAGGAAGCGACAGATGAGCGCGTACTCGCGACGTGCGGCCTCGCCCCGCATGCTGGCGCGCATGAAGCCATGGATCATGCCGCGCGCCTCGCGGTAGGTCACATCGCCGCCGTCCCGCGCCATCCTGGCGGCGAACAGACGGCCATCGTCGCGGATGGGATCGATCTCGGCGGAATGGACCCAGAAGGGAGCCAGACCGGCGAGGCTTTCGGCCATGATCGGCCGCGCATAGGCGTCATCGGTGTCGCGGTTCCCGGCGAGGTAGAGATCGCGGTACCTGATGGTGCCGTCCCGCGTGAGGCCTGGCCCGTCGGCGTGCTCCAGGTAGCTCGGCGCGTCCTGATCGAGACCCGTCGCCGGATAGATGATGGCGACGCCGGCGAGCGTGACGGCGCCGGTGTCGCGTGCCTTGAGCGCCATCACGGCGCCCAGGTTGCCGCCTGCGCTGTCTCCGGCGACGGCAATGCGCCGGGGATCGACCCCGAGACGCCCGGCTTCGGCCTCCAGCCAGAGCAAGGTGTTCCAGCTGTCGTTCACGGCGGCCGGATACGGGTGCTCGGGCGTGAGCCGGTAGTCCACCGAGACCACGAGCGCGCCGGTTTCCTGGGCGAAGCCCCAGGCGATGGTGTCGGAACTGTCGAGGTCGCCCAGCATGAACCCTCCGCCGTGAAGGTAGACAATGGCGGGAGCCGGCCGTGTTGCCGCCGAGGGCCGATAGATTCTGACGGGGACCGCGTGCTCCGGGGTCTCGACCCGCTCGTCCCACACTTCCATGTCGCCGGGTCGCGGCTCGTTGAGCGCGCGGGTGTAGGACGTCCAGAAGCGGCGCTGTTCTTCGGCGCTCTCTCCCTTGGGGCCGGCGGCATCGCGGGCGCTGAGCAGATGGTTCATGTCAGGATGAATGTCGCCCGCCATCGCGAAGCCCTCCCTTGCCGGCCCATCATAGCGTCGACCGGACCGCTGCGCAGGGCAAGGACACCAGGAGCCTGCGCGTTGCCCGGCGACGGCTGCTGCCGGACACGTCTTGCGGCCACAGTGATCCAAGCAATCCTGTGGGTCTGGCCAATGTGGCATGCCTGGCGAAATTGCCGCTGTTCGCCGGCAATCGTTTCGATTCCGGTGCGACAGCACATTCCGGAAATCCCCTCGTGATCGGCAATTGCCGCGGGCAAGCGAATGTGGTGCGCTCCGGCCCACACCGCTCCGGAGTTCGGGATCATGAATGACGCCATCGCAACCGGTCTGCTCGCCTTCGATCCCACGCACGCGCTCCCCAACGCCTCCTTCCGGGATCCCGGGTGGCTTGCAGCCGAGAAGCGCGCCATCTGGCACGGCGACTGGGTCTTCGTCACCTCCGAAGACGCCCTGCCCGCGCCCGACGATCAGCTGCCGGTCAGGATCGGCGATCAGCCCGTCCTGCTCCTGCGCAACCAGGCGGGCCATCTGGCGGCCCTGTCGAACGTGTGCGCCCACCGGGGCACCCTGCTCGTCGAACGCCCGGCGAACGGCAAGCGCATCCAGTGCCCCTACCACGCCTGGACCTACGACGATGCGGGGCGCCTGCTCGGGGCGCCCTTCGCACCGAAGGACACGTTCGACAAGGAGGCGCACCGTCTGGCTGCGTACCGGGTCGAGGCCTGGCACGGCCTCGTCTTCGTGAGCCTCGATGAGGAGGCGGAGCCGCTCGCGCAGCGCTTTGCGGCCGTCGAGACCCATGTCTCCGCGCGCGCGATCGATGGCGTCGAACATCGGGCGGACCGGCAGACCACGGATTTGTGGGAGTGCAACTGGAAAGTGGCGATCCTCAACGCGATGGAAAGCTACCACCTCTTCAAGGTCCACCCCGGGACGCTCGAGCCCTGGACACCGACGAGGGGCGCCTACTACATCACCGGATCCGCCCGGGCGACCGCCACCGGCGGCACCGTCAAGGGCGGGGACGACTACCTGCTCATCAGCCTGCCGCCGGCGTTCGTCGGCGTCCTCACCGAAGGCAGTTTCGTCTGGCAGGCGGTGCATCCCATCGACACGGACCGCTGCACCGTCCGCACCGGCGGCGCCTTTGCCTCGCGCCAGCGGTCCGGTCTCCTCGATCGAATTCGCGAGAAGCTGAGCTGGACCGCCGGCACACATGGCCTGCTCGACTTCCTCTCCGAGGACAAGGCCATCTGCGAGCGGGTCCAGCGCGGTGCCGGCGGCGACTTCGTCCCCGGCCGCCTGTTGCCGGTGGAGCGGGTCGTGGAAGACTTCGGCCACTACCTCAACTGGCGGCTCAACGGCGTCGAACCGCCCGCCGTCCATTCGCAGCGGTCGGCCTGACGCATTCCGGCCGTTCGCGGGCGATGACCCGGATGCCCGTTTCTTGGCGCCAGCGGCGCTACGTCACCGGCATGCCGAACAGCGCGCCGTGGAACTCCACGAGAAGTCCGGCCACGACCAGACCGGCGACGACCGCGGCGATATCCATGGTCACGCGCGGCTCCGGCCGCGCCGGCGGACCCTTGCCGCGCACCACCGCGCTGATCGCCAGGACCACAGCAAACAGCGCGAATCCGCCAAAGAGCACGGCCGAGCGCGCTTCGCCGTTGGCAAGAAGGTGGGCGACAGCCCAGAGCAGCAGGCCGAGCAGCATCGGGTGCCGGACCAGGGAGCGGATGCGCGTGGGCATGTTGGCCGCGGCGAAGAGCACCAGGGCCAGCGGCACGAGGATCATCGCGGCCGGTCGCCCCCAGGCCGGGGCCGCATAGACCTGGTCCAGCGGGGCACGCGAGAAGCCCCAGACGATGGCCGCCAGCGAGAGCAGCACGACCACGCTGAACACGCCGCGATAGGGTTTCTCGCCAAGCTGCTGCACCAGCGCGGCGCGCAGCCGCGGAAGGCCCGGTATCAGGTGGACTGCCAGGAACAGTGCAAGGCCGGCAACCAGCAGGGCCATCGGTTTGCTCCAGGTTCGGCGCACCGGACCTTTGCCGGGTGCGACAGATTTCGGGGTGGCCGCCGACGGTGATACAGGAGTGCGGGAAGGTCAGCAAGCCGGACACTCCCGCCGTGGCCATGCTCATGGCCTCGACCAACGTGACTGGGTTTCCCTCTCGGCGCCTGGAATCTGCCCATCCGGGCGCGTGACCACGGCCGCATCTTTCACGGGACTCGGCTCCACATCGCATCGGCACGGATCACCGAAAGCGCCGTGGGCAACCACTTGAGAGTCAGGACGCTGGTCCGACTTCGCCTTCCACACAAGCCCGATCAATACTCCATCCCAACGGTCGTCGCAGGACGCATCTGGTGCCATCTGCTTCGAATACTGCATATGTTTCAGTTAAGTCGTGATCCCGTCGAGGTGCGCATTCTAGGAAGCATGCAACGAACACGTCGGCACACCGATGGCCTCCGCAGACGCCGCAGGACGCTGCGATCGCAAGAATCACGTACCAGGCTCTTTCCCCATTCTGCGGGACTGGCCGTCCTTTGCTGTGTAACATTTTCGGGATTCAGGCGAGCTGCAGGGTCTCTCCGCTAGGGAGCTTTTCGTGAAGCACCGCATCGTTGACAAAGTCCGGCGGTTCGGGCGTCCCGCTTTGATCCATTGGCCGCGTCGACTTTCTTCAGCCTCGCGACCCGGTGGAGCTGCAAAGCTTCGGATGCCATCCCGCACGGTACCGACCGTGGAGTAGTCCTCGAACACGAGCCCGACGCTATCGGGCGCGACCGTCACCAATTCCGAGCCGTACCGCTCGAAAGCAACGGTTGTCAGCGATCCAATCGCGTAATGGGCATTGCTGGCGTCCAGCGAGTTTCTGGTGGCGATACGGTTCCATTGCAGTTCGCGTCCAATTGCGGCCAAGATGGCTTCCCGGCGCTTCGCCTCCGCCTGCCTCTACTGTGTGCCGCGCTGCCGATCTGCGAGCGACAAGGTGATGAGGCTGACGATCACACCGGATGAAACGCCTGACACGATGGACAACAACAATGCGATGAATTCGTCCATACAAGCCCTCCTGGCACGTTCGAATGTTGTTGCGTTACGCGTTGAATTGTTCGGACGTTGCACGGGTGCCGGGTTGTCGATGACAAGCGGGAGGTCGTTTTCGCGCATGTTCAGTGGTGAAGGCGCGAAGACCACTGGCTCGAGGTTTGGCAGATCCTGTTCCTGATTCTGGATTGGGAAGGTTGGTGGGGCGGTCCTGACGCCCAAGTCGTCAGCGATGACCGCAGCAGAATCGGCACCCGGGTGAGCGGACTCAGGGTTTCCCGCGTTCCTCGTAGGACGGCTGCAGGTTCTCCATCATGTCGACGAGGGCCTCGAGCGAGGCCTCGATGAACGCCCGGCCCGACCGCGCCGTGGCCTTGTGTGGATCGCCGAAGATCGAGGCGTGGTTGGTCTCCGGCGTGGGACGCCGGCGGTAGGTGCGCGACGGCTCCACGGGCGCGACAAGGTCCCAGCCGACAAGCGGAGCGTAGACTCCCTCGAGGCGGTCCATCTTCACGAGTTCGGGCCGGGTCGCGAGCTGGAACGAAGTTTCGAACTCTCCGGCGTGGCCCATGCCGCCCACCTCGGAGGTCCGCAGGGCGTGCACCGCCGCGGCTCCCGGTTCCCAGTAGCTGACCGCCGTGATCGTGATGTCGTGGTCGTCGAGATCGTCGATCAGGCGCCTCGCCACGGCGTCGTTGGAGGTCCCGTTGGGGCGGTTTCCGTTGAGCAGAAGGATGTTCCTGAAGCCCTGGCGAACGAGGGCGGCGCCGATCTCGTAGAGCATCTGCTGGTAGGTCGGTATGGAAAGCGAGACGGTGCCTGGAAAGTGCTCGAACGTCTTCGAGACGGCATAAGCGACGGCCGGAACGACAACGCCCCCTACGCGCCTCGCGAGCTCGCTCGCCATGTGTTCGACCTGGTGGGTATCGGTGTCGCAGGGCATGTGGGGGCCGTGCGATTCCGTCGCCCCGGTCGGAACGATGACGAGTCGGCGGGCTCCGATCGCCTCGGCGACTTCGTCGTAGGTCATGTGTCCCAGTCGAACTTCCATCGTCCCGTCCCTACTGCGCGGCCTCGGGCACCTCTGTTTCCGCGAACCAGCCCTCGTCCGGGTCGTCCAGCCCCTCGGGGCGCGGGATGGCGTCGCGGCGCTTCATGGCGTCGAAGTACGGCCCGCGGCTGAACATCGGGAGCCGCCCGCGGGAATGTCTCAGGCGCGCGCGGCATTCGCCGGTCGCGGCCTCGTCGACCTCCCAGCGCCGTCCCCGGCGCCGCAGGACGACGCCGTAGTCGTCGCGCGCCGCCTCCTTGGACACGAGACCGCACTGCACGTCGTAGCAGACCTTGCCGGGCTCGCGGGCCAGCGGATCGCCCCAGCCCCCTCCCCCGGTGGTCCGGATCCTGACCGTCGATCCCGCCTTGACCGGCACGCGGTCGTCCATGCCGGCCACCTCCCTCGTCGTGCCGCCGGGCTCGTCGATCGCGAGCGCATAGGTGCCGCCGTACTTGCCGCCGTTGACGCCGTAGGTGTTGATCATCGCGCGGTCGGCATTCGAGAGGGCCTCGCAGTCCACGAAGACCCGGACGCGCTTGTCGTAGCCGAACCCTCCGCGCCGCGCCCCGGCGCCGCCCGAATCGGTGGCAAGGCCCAGCTTCTCGATGACGACGGGATAGCGGGTCTCCGAGAACTCGGCCGGCAGGTTGCGCGAGTTGGGCACGACGTGCACCACGTCGCTGCCGTCCGCCCAGGGACGGCCCGGACCGCCGCCGCCGAGAACCTCGCGGAACAGGAAGAAATCGTGGCCGATGCGCCCGCCGTGCAGCCCCCAGATCCGGATGGTCTCGTGGTCGGCCGGCATGCGCCCGCCGGTGGCCTTGGCGAGCAGGGCGGCAAAGACGCCCAGCGAGCGCAGCAGCGGGAAGAACCGCAGCCCCGTGGGCTTGCCGAAGCTCGGCGTCACCAGGGTCCCCTTGGGCGGAAACCTGACCTCGATGACATCGAGCACGCCCTCGTTCATGTCGATCTCGGCCGCGCGCTCCGGCGTCGAAGCCAGGGAGCGAAGAACGGGACCCAGCCACTTGCGCACGAAACGGCCCTCCGCGTAGTCGATCGGCCAGTTGATCGGGCCCCTGGCTTCCTTCGAGGTCCCGGTGAAATCGAGGACGATCCTGTCGGCGGTCTTCGTCATGGCGAGGCGCAGCGTGTGCATCTGGGGCCCCTCGACGCCGTCGTCCTCGATGTAGTCCTCCCAGGTGTAGACGCCGTCCGCGATGCGCGGCAGCAGCTCGCGGCGTATCGTCTCGGCGCAGTTGTCGATGATGGCGTCGTAGGCGGCCTCGAGAGCCTCGACGCCGTAGCGCTCGGCCATCGCCACGATGCGCTGGCTGCCCAGGCGCGCCGCCCCGATCTCGGCATCGAGATCGCCGCGCAGATGCTCCGAGAGGCGCGAGTTCCGCGCGATGATCGTGAACACGGCCTCGTTGATCCGGCCCTTCTCGTAGATCTTGATCGGCGGCACCACCAGGCCCTCGGTCCACATGTCCGTGGCGTGCGCCGGCAGGCTGCCGGGGACCGCTCCGCCGACGTCGTCGTGATGGCCGAACACCTGGCTGAAGCCGATCAGCCAGTTCTCGTGGAAGATCGGCAGGGTAGTGCACAGATCGGGGATGTGGCCGATGCCCCCGGCGCTGTTGTAGGGATCGTTCCAGAAGAAGATGTCGCCGGGGTGGATGTCGCCCTCGTCGAAGTACTCGAAGACCGGCTCCACGAGAGCGGCATAGGAGCGGCCGGTCAGCTTGCGTCCCCGGGCGTCGAACAGCGCGACGCGATAGTCGTGCTGGTCGCGAATCATCGGCGAGCGTGCCGTCCTCTCGACGGCCGCCTCGATTTCGAGCTCCGCGGTCCGGATGGTCCCGGCAATGACCTCCAGTTCGATCGGACCGAGTGCCGTCGCTGTCATGCCTGCTTCTCCAGAACGATGTTTCCGTACGCGTCGACCCTGAGCGTCCAGCCGCGGGGCACGACCAGGGTCGATCCGTACTCCTCGACGATACCGGGACCGCTCGCGGCAAAGCCCCGGCTGAGGCCGTCCCGCCGCCAGATCGGGCAGGCAACCCAGCCCGCGCCCCGCCAGTAGACGTCGCGAGTCGATCCGGGCCGCGCATCCGATTGCGCAGCCTCGAGCGCCCGCACCTCCGGACGGTGCATGCGGCCGACGGCCTGGACCCTGAGGCTCACCACCTCGACGTCCTGGCCTCCCTCGTAGTGGAAGCCGAAGGTCTCGTCGTGCACGCGGTGGAAGGCCGACCACATGTGATCGACCGCCGCCTTGCCGGCGAGGCCGGGCGGCACCGTCACGAGAACCTCGTGTCCCTCGCCGACATAGCGCACGTCGGCGCTGCGCTGCAGCGCGACGGCGTCGGCGGCCACGCCCTCCTGGGCGATCTCGTGGCGCCCCTGGCGCTCGAGCTCGGCCCACAACTCCTCGAGTTCCTCGAAGGACGCCAGCGACTGCTGGCGCACCAGGGTGCGAACGTAGTCGCGCCGGATGTCCGACACGTGCAGGCCGAAGGCCGACAGGTTGCCGGGGTTGGGCGGCGAGACCGCGACCCTGATCCCGAGAAAGTCGGCCACGTCGGCAGCGAACAGGCCGCCGGCGCCTCCGAAGGCGATCATCGCGTAGTCGCCGGGATCGAGGCCCCGCGTCGTCGTCACGGTGCGGATGCCCTGCACCTGGTTCGACGCGGCGATCTCGAGGACCCCGGCCGCCGCCTCCTCGGCCTTCAGGCCGAGACGCTTTCCGAGCCTCTCGAAGGCTGCCGAGGCCGCCTCGACGTCGAGTGCAAGCCCGCCGCCGATAAAGGCGGCAGGCAGGCGCCCGAGGACGACGCCGGCATCGGTGACCGTGGGCTCCGTGCCGCCCCTGCCGTAGCAGATGGGCCCGGGATCGGCGCCCGCGCTTCTCGGCCCCACCTTCAGGGCGCCATAGCCGTCGATCCAGGCCAGGGAGCCGCCGCCGGCGCCCACGGCGACGACATCGAGCATCGGCGTCTTGACCGGGTAGTTCTCGACGACCGTGTGGGTCGACAGCTGGGGCGCAAGGTCGCGAACCAGCGAGACATCCGTCGATGTCCCGCCGACGTCGAGGGTCAGGATGTCGCGGAAGCCGGCCAGGCTTGCCATGTGGGTGGCGCCCAGGACCCCGCCCGCCGGTCCCGAAAGCAGCATGGTGACGGGCCTGTCCCCGGCCGTGTCGCTGGACACGATGCCGCCGTTCGACTGCATGATGAGAAACGGCGTCTCTCCTGCATCGCGCGAGATCTCCCTGCGCGCACGCTCCAGGTAGGTCTGGCAGTAGGGCTTGACCATGACGTCGATCAGCGTCGTCATCGCCCGCTCGTACTCGCGGTACTCCGGCAGGACGACGCTGGAAAGCGACACGAAGGTCTCGGGAAAGCGCTTCCGGATCAAGGCGCCGACACGCTGCTCGTGGGCCGGATTGGCGTAGGCGTGCAGCAGGCACACGGCGATGCGGGTCACGCCGAAGTCGACGAGGTGCTCCACCGCCTCGATCACGCTCGCCTCGTCGAGCGGTTCGATCACCTCGCCGTCGAACCGCAGGCGCTCGCGGACCTCGCGGACCAGGTGAAGCGGCACGAGACGCGGCGGCTTGACCCAGAAGAACGAGTTTCCGTAGCCGTCGGGCACCGACTGGCGGGCGATTTCGATGATGTGACGGAACCCCGAGGTGACGAGCAGGCCGAGTCCCTCGAAGCGGTGCTCGAGCACGGCATTGGTCGCCGTGGTCGAACCGTGCAGCACCTGGCCGGGCGCCGTCCCATTGTTGCCCGCGACCTTGCGAATGGCCTCGAGGAGGCCCCGGCTGGGATCGTCCGGCGTGCTCGGGGTCTTCGCGGCGACCAGTTCTCCCGTCGTCTCGTCGATGGCGACGATATCGGTGAAGGTCCCCCCGGTATCGATGGCGATGCGCAGGCTCATGGGCAACCCCGATAGCGGTGGAGGAGGCGCGAGGCTCCGGAAGTCATGTTGACAGATGCAATGAGCCGGATACGCTATCCGCAGGACGGATACGATTCAACCACGTTTTATCCGGGAGGACAGACGCGATGAGACGGTTGCTGACTGCGGCAGCGTTCGCATTGACGGTGGCGGGCGCCATCACGGCCCAGGCCTTCGAGCTCAAGGGAGAACCCAAGATCGCCTTCATCTACGCCGCCAGCGCCCAGGACGGCGGATGGAACGAGGCCTTCGACAACGCGCGCAAGAGGCTCGAGGAACGCCTCGGACAATCCATCGCCTTTTCGGAGAGCATTCCCGAGGAAGCGACGGCGATCCGCGATGCGATCGATCTCTATGTCCAGAGGGGCTACAACATCATCATCGGCACGGGCTACGGCTACAGCGACGGCATCCTGCTGGCCGCCGAGGACCATCCCGACGTCGCCTTCCTCAACGCGGCCGGCATCACCAACAACGGCAAGAACCTCGAGAGCTTCTACGCCCGCACCTACGAGGGCTGGTATCTCGCCGGTCTCATCGCGGGCTCGATGACCCGGGAAGGCAAGCTCGGCATGCTGGCGGGATTCCCGATCGGTCTCGTCAACTGGGACATCAACGCCTTCATCCTCGGAACGCGGGCGTCGAACCCCGAAGCCGAGGTCATCGGCGCGTTCACCAATTCGTGGTGGGATCCCGTCAAGGAAGGGCAGATCGCCGAGGCGATGGTCCAGGAAGGCGCCGACGTGATCGCGACGGACCTCAGCGCGGCGTCAGCCCTCAACGCGGCCGAGGAGACCGGCAACTACTCGGTCGGATTCCAGCTCGACATGTCGAAGCATGCGCCCGAGGGTCATCTCGTGTCGGTGATCTTCACCTGGGACCGCTTCCTCGAGCCGACCATTCACAGCATCATCGACGGCACCTGGCAGCCCTCGCAGTGGGGCGCGTTCCCGGGCATGGATTTCGGCGTCGTCGATCTCGCCGGCATCCACAGCGGGGTTGCTGAGGACGTTCTCGACCGGATCGAGGAGACCCGGGCCATGATGGCCGACGGCAGCTTCTCTCCCTTCGACGGTCCGGTGCTCAGGCAGGACGGTTCGACCGCGGTTCCCGCGGGCGAGCGAATCAGCGAGGAGGGCCTGTGGGCCATGGACTACTTCGTCGAGGGCGCCATCGGGACCATGCCCACGCAGTAGGCGAGATGCTGCGGAACGGCAGGGGCATGGCATGACGGGCAAGCCCCGGCATCCGGCACGTTCCGGTTTCTCCGAAGGGGACTGGAACGTGCTCGCCTCCTTCTGGCACCCGATCGCCTTTTCGTCGGAGATCACGGCCGAGCCGGCGAAGATCACCCTGCTCGACGTCGATCTCGTGGCCGTCCGGGTGCGCGACCGCCTTGTCGTCGCCCGCGACGCCTGCCCGCACCGCGGGACGCGGCTCAGTCTCGGCCGCGTCGAGGGCACGAGACTGGTCTGCGCCTATCACGGCGTCGCCTTCGGCGCCGACGGCAAGGCGGTCCACGTTCCCGGAGCGCCCAGGGGGTACAGGATTCCGGGCAGACTGTGCCTGGAGTCCTACCGCGCGGAAGAAAGGTACGGGATCGTCTGGGTGTGCCTGTCGGGAGAGCCTCTGGCGCCGCTTCCCGAGTGGCCGATCCTCGACGATCCCGCCGTGCAGAAGACAAGGCTCAGCGTGACGGTCAACTGCGGCGCCGGGCGCCATGTCGAGAACTTCTGCGACACCTCGCACTTCCCCTTCACCCACCGGGGAACGTTCGGCTGTCCGGACGCGCCGGAGGTCCCGCGCTACGAGGTCGAGGAACGCGAGCACGGCCTCTTCGCCTCGATCATGACGATCCAGCAGGACGGCTCGCTTTCCTTCGAGGAACCGGACTACGTCGAGGTCCTCTCCGACTACACGATCACCATGCCCTACTGCGCGGAACTGATCCTGCACTTCCCCCGCGGCGACGAGTTCATCTTCGACATCGTCAGTCCGGTCTCCAGCGGGCGCTGCCGCGTCTTCATGTGGAAGACGCGCGATCACGATCTCGGCGAGGCGGCCGACGAATGGATCCGGTTCCAGGTGGACGTCAACGAGGAGGACCGCCGGATGGTGGAGGGCGAGCGTCCGTCCGAACTGCCGGTCGACACCCACCAGGAGGTTCACCTGCCGGCCGACAGGCTCTCGCTGGCCTACCGCCGCCGCCTGGCGCGCTACGGAATGGCCGGCCCCGACGCCCTCGCGGACTGATCTGCACCGAAGCGGAAAACAATCCGGCCGCAGCGGAACTTGCGGGACGGCCCGGTTGTCAACGACCTTCGCACCATCTTCGGGTCATGGTGCGCGAACAGTGTCGTTGTGAGGCGTCTGCCGAATCGGCCGATGTTTGTCACGAACGTCTCATCCCTTGCCAAACGGCATTGGATACGCCATAACTCGCCACATGGCCATGCCCAATGTCTCTCTGCCCCTCGACCGCGGCGCTGCGGGCGAGATCAGCGACGCCGAAACCGGCGCGATGCTGCGTGCCTTTTTCAACCTGGCGGCGCGCTGGTCGCTCAACGACCGGCAGGGACGCATACTGCTCGGAAGCCCGGCCGCAAGAACCTATGCGCGCTGGAAAGCCGGACAGATCGACCCGTCGCGCGTATCGCGCGACACCCGGGACCGCCTGTCGATGCTGATGGGCATCCACAAGGGCCTGCGTTACCTCTTCGCCGATCCCGTGCGCGGCTATCGCTGGTTGCGCAAGCCGAACCGGGCGTTCGGCGGAGAGACGGCCCTGGATCGGCTGCTGGCCGGATCGATCCCGGACCTGATGGCCGTGCGCAGCACTCTCGACGCGGAACGGGGCGGTTGGTGATCCCGCCCCTGAGTCGCGTCCGCTGGCCCCGAACCTTTCGCCTGATCCGCTCGATCTATCCGCCGGTCGATCTGTTCGAGGACATCGCCGATCCGGCCGACTGGGAACTGATCGCTGCGGCCGAAGGGAAGTCCAATCCCCGTATGCGCGACGCCGTCGGCGCGATTCACCTGGTGCCGCCGGAACGACGGTTTTCGGGCACCGGCGCCAGCTGGGCCATGGCGCCGTTCTGCCACATCTCGCGGAATCGCCCGAGCCGTTTCGCCGACGGAGGCTACGGCGTGTATTACGCCGGCGACCGCTTCGAGGTCGCACTGGCAGAGACCGTGTTCCATTTCGAGCGCTTCATGGAGGCGACGGACGAGGGCCCCGCCACGGCGGACTATCGCGAGTTGATCGGCCAAATCGACGCGGAACTCCACGATCTGCGGGATACCGTCGCCTTCGCATCTTCGCTCGACGCCGATGACTACGCCGGTGCCCAGGCGCTGGCGCGGGAACTGCGCCGGAATCATGCGAGCAACGGCATCGTCTATCCGAGCGTGCGCCATCCCGGCGGCGAGGCCATTGCGGCATTCTGGCCCGATGTGGTCGGCATTCCGGTGCAGGCAAGGCACCTGTGCTACCGATGGAACGGCAGCCGGGCGGACGCCTGGTTGATCTACGGCGAAGAGAACTGGCGACGTCTCACCTGAGCAATGCGCCGGGGCCGATTCCGTCCTTGCAGAGCTCACGAGAGGTCCTGGCTCATTCTCCGCAATCGCGGGTCGCAGGGTGCTCACGAGTCGATCCAGGCGTTCCCGCATCCACTCGACCGCATCGTCGAAGTCGTCGCCTCCCCTGAGGAACCGTGCGCCGTGGCTGAAGCCGAGGCGGGGATGGCCCTTCCGGTTGCGCCATGCTGTGAAGTCGTTCCCGAGCTCGCCGCGCAGTTCGCCGATCGAAGCCTCGATGTCATCGAACAGGCACCCAGCGGGAGGTGTGTCGTGGTTGCGTGTCAGGTAACAGCCCATTTCCGCATCGCGACGGTGCAGGAATGCGCTGAACCACAGGCTCTTCGCGCTGTCATCTGTGACATTTGATCACCGGGTAATGCCGCGGCTTGGGCGTCTCCACTGTCGCATCGGAGAACGAGAAGCCGTCGAGCACGGCGCTCCGGAAGCGGAGATTCTCTTCTTCCTGGTCGGAGAGCGGATTATCGCCGGCTTCGCCTTGCGAGGCAGACACGGAGGCCGGATCGGTCCCCGGGTCGACGCGCCGCTGAACGATCTCGGTCCGCGCCATCGCGCCAGAGCGCGGCTTCGACAAGCGCCAGGTTGAAGTGCAGGCCGCTGTGCCGTTGCACGAACTCCACGATGTTGGCAGCTCCCTCCCGGATCCCGTCTCCGACGATGAGCATCAGGAACTCACCCCTGCGAAGGGGTCGGGTGACGTTGTCGACGAAGGCGGCCTCGCCGACGGTCGGGTCGGCGCGGACGACCAGCTCCCAGAGGACGTTGCCGGGCAGTTTCAGCGCACGCAGGACCTCGCGCTGAAGATCCTCGCAGTGCCACGACGCCAGGTCCTTGGCGTAGTCGAGGATCTGGCCGATCAACTCCCGGCGCGCCTGCGGATTGCGCCACAGCTTGAACCCGGCAAGCGTCAGATTGCCCATACGGTTCACATAGAGCGCATCGACGAAACCGGCCGGGGTCGAGAGCTCACGGCATACGGGCAAGAGCCCGTCGTAACTGGCGTCGATCTCGGCGATCGGCAACGCCCGGGGATGCTCGAACAGCAGGTCTCTCAGGGTTTCCTCGTCGATTCTGCCTTCGGCGCCGCCGCGAGCGCCGAACCTGACGCGGTCGAGCGTGACCGCCCGCTCGCCGGTGCCGGGCCGTACTGCCACGACGAGTCCATAGGCGTCGTGCCGTGCATGCAAGGGCGAGCCTCCTCTTGTGTCCTGATCGCGGCTGAACCGGTCACAAGCAGGGTAGCCCGGTTCCGTATCGGCTCCTGAATCGACCGTGGACGCCGTTTCAACGTCATCACCAACCCGATCTTCACACGACATGGCGATCCCCGCTACATGCCCGCGGCGGGCACCGGGACCGGTCAGGAACCTGCCCGACTTGACGCAGGTGTGCAGTACTCGCTTAAATCAGGGGCCTTCGCGCTGTCTCCCTCACCGGGGAACTTTCGGCTGTCCGGACGCGCCCGAGATCCCGCGCTACGAGGTCGGGGAACGCGGGCACGGCCTCTTCGCCTCGATCATGACGATCCAGCAGGACGGCTCGCTTTCCTTCGAGGGACCGGACTACGTCGAGGTCCTCTCCGACTACACGATCGCGGAGCTGATCCTGCACTTCCCCCGTGGTGACGAGTTCATCTTCGACATCGTCAGTCCGGTCTCCAGCGGGCGCTGCCGCGTCTTCATGTGGAAGACGCGCGATCACGGTCTCGGCGAGGCGGCCGACGAGTGGATCCGGTTCCAGGTGGACGTCAACGAGCAGGACCGCCGGATGGTGGAGGGCGCGCCCTTGCAACCTGCCGGTCGACAGGCTCTCGCTGGCCTACCGCCGCCGCCTGGCGCGCTACGGAATGGCCGGCCCGACGCCCTCGCGGACTGATCCGGCACTTCACCTTCCGCGATGGCGACATCCGCGGAAGACAACGGACGCCCGACCACGAAGTCCAGGCTCAGCCCCATCTGGCTGGCCTTGGCGGGCAGCCCGTCGAAGCGGTCCGGCACGACGGATAGAATTTCATTTCTGTCCGAAGCTCCAGCGCCCGCGCTATCTGGCACAGTCGCTGGAAGCTCGCGGACGCGTAGCGCTCCACTTCGTACCGCTGGATCTGCTGTTCCTTGAGTTCAAGGAGTTGTGCAAGCGCCCGCTGGCTGAGGCCCCTTGCGATCCTGGCCCTGATCAGGCCGTCCGCAAGCTCTTCGAACGAGCCAACCGAAATGACCGACACCTGGGATGATTTCAACCGCTCGTAATCATCCAGCTCTTCCCGCAGGTCTGCCAGTTGGCTCTCCATGGCCTCTCGTTCGGCCTGCACCAGCCGTGGATGCAGATCTGACCGGCTGTTCGATCCGGCGTCGAATTCCTCGATCGCGTGGGCGAAGTCTTGCGCCTTCTTTCGCGTGATTCGGTACTGTCTCTCGTTGGTGATCATTGCAAGCTCCCCAAATCGATCAGCACGACGCCTTTCTCGACATCGTTACGATCGGCCATGAAGAAGTCTCGAAAGAGCACTCCAGGAGCGGCATGTGCCGACGCCGGGAAAAGATCTCCGAGGTACCTTTCCTTCATCGCCGCGCGGGGGGTACTTCATGTCGAGAAGCACCGGGTCCAATCGGTTTGGATCCACACCCGCCGTTTCCCAGGCTGCATCGTAGTCTCCCGGCAGCGCCTTCGCCGTAACGAAACTGCCGTCCAACAGCAGTTCCCTGCATCCCGCCGCCACCAAGCTGCGACATGCACTGAGCAGTGCCCCGATCAACCGTTCGCGGTAGCTGTTACCACCGAAGCGATCGACGACATCGCACCAGTTGGCATGGTGGATGCCTGGCGGGAGGCAGCCGGTTTTCGGGTCAAAGACCGGGTATCATAAACACAACATTATTATTGTGTTCGATTGATGTCAACTCGCTCAGAAGTTGTGTGGCTCCCGGACCCCAAGGCAAGCGATCCCTTGCAGGATGTCGTGCGCCAGGTGGTGGGGTCGACCGCGGGCTGTGGACAATACTGATGTGCACGACCCCGGTCTCGCTCCGGCAGAACTGTCAATGGCGGCGTCCCAGGGCGATGGGCGGATCGCCCATGTCAAGGCGGTTCGTGTCGATCTCCACCTCGGGGCCATGAGGTAGACCTTGAGTTTCCGCCAGCGGTTGCGAGCATGGACGGCAGCCTTGAGCAACGGATCCTTTGGCGCACGCTCAAGGTCCCGGCGATGCCTTCCGCCCATCCGGACAGCATGCCCGTCTCGGGCGCCTGGTTACTCCCCGGCTGTCCGGGCGGACCGGGTTTCAGTAGAGGCGGGTCTTCTCGCCGGCGACGAGAATCCTGTCGACCTCGTCGACCGTCGCCTTCAGCCGGGCCTGCTTCACCAGGGCCGCCGCGAAGCTCGTCATGTCCGAGGTGTCGGGCCACATCTCCGGTCTCCACAGGTTCGAGCGGACCACGCACTTGGCGCAGTGGAAGAAGGCGCGCTCGACGTGGATCACCATGGCGAACTCCGGCACCCTGCCCTCGATCGCCATGCTCTCGCGCAGGCCGCGGTCGCGCACGATCCGGGCGCGCCCGCTGATCCTCAGGGTGTCCTTGCGCCCGGGCACGAGAAAGATCAGGCCGACCTTCGGATTGGCGAGCACGTTGCGGAAGGTATCGATCCGGTTGTTGCCCGGCCGGTCGGGAATGGCCAGCGTCGTCCTGTCGAGCACACGCACGAATCCGGCGGGGTCGCCCTTGGGCGAGATGTCGACGTCGACGTCGCCACCGCCGGTGGCGACGAGACAGAACGGGGAATGCCGGATGAAGTCGGCGCTGATCTCGTCGACATGCTCCATCACCTTGGTGTCGGCGGCCGGAAAGACCGGGCCGAGGACCGCCCGGATTTCCTCCTCGGTCGTGATCACGTCGTCAAAGCGGTCGGTTCTGGCGGACATGGGGAGCCTTGCTGTTGCGGGGCCGTCAGTCTGCATCGCCTCGCCTGCAATTCAACCGGTCGCGCCGCGGTCCGCTCTCAGTGGCGGTCCTGGCGCAGATAGGGCAGCCCCAGGGCGTCCGGGCCGGAGACCGAATCCCGGCGCAGCACGGCAAGGCCCACCAGCACGGCGAGGGTCACCACGTAGGGAAGCATCATCATCAGGTAGACCGGAACGTCGGCGCCGGTCGCCAGGAGCCGGGGACTGAGCGCCTCGGCCGCGCCGAACACCACGGCGCCGAGGAGGGCGCGCATCGGGCGCCACTGGGCGAAGATCACCAGCGCCACGGCGATCCAGCCGCGCCCGGCGATCATGTCCTCCACCCACACCTTGCTCGAGGCGATGGAGAGATAGGCCCCGGCCAGACCGCAGAAGGCGCCGCTCAGCACCACGGCGCCGAACCGGTACCATGCGACGCGGACGCCCGCGATGTCGGCCGTGGCGGGATCCTCGCCCACGGCGCGCAGGCGAAGGCCCGCGTTGGTGCGCATCATCGCCCACCAGGCGGCGATGGTGAGAGCGATCGTGACATAGACGAGCGGGTCCTGCGCGAACACGATGCGTCCCAGCCAGGGGATTTCCGAGAGGAACCCCAGGTCGACCTCGCGCAGGCCCGTGACGGGCTGATGGACGTACGGACGGCCGACCACTCCCGTGATGCCGGCACCCAGGGCGACGATCGTCAGTCCGGCCAGCACCTGGTTGGCATGAAAGACGACGACGGCGAGACCGAACAGCACGGCGAGCGCCGCGCCGACCAGGACGCCCGTGCCGATCCCCAGCCAGGGGTTCCCGGTCTCGTAGCTCATGATCACCGCGATCATCGCGCCGCCGGCCATCAGGCCTTCGGCGCCCAGATTGATCACGCCGGCGCGCTCGCAGAGGATGAGACCGAGGCTCGCCAGCAGGAGCGGCGCCGCGAAGTTGGGCGTGGTGGCAATCCAGTTGAGCAGGAAATCCGCGGTCATGGCGTGGCCGCCCGTTCCGCGGTGCGGATCTCGAACGTGCTGAAGAAGCGGGAGATCAGCAGGCAGAAGAGGATCGTGCCCTCGACGAGAATGACCACGGCCTCGGAGATCGAGTAGAACACCTTGAGGGTCTCGCCGGCCGCGTAGACGCCTGCCACGGCGATTGCCGCAACGACCGCCGGCAGCGGCCTCGAGCCCGCGATGAAGGCGATCACGATGGCGCTGAACGTGTAGCCGTGGCCCAGGAAGAGGGTCAGGCGATGCTCGTCGCCGGCTACGATGACGGCGCCCGCCAGGCCCGACAGTCCGCCCGAGAGCAGCACGGCGATGACGATCGTCGCGGCGACCGGCAGGCCGGCGACCCGCGCCACGTCCGCGCTGTGGCCGACCACGCTCGCGTAGTAGCCGAAGCGCGACCGCGTCATCAGGATCCACAGCAGCACTCCGGCGCCCAGCGCGACAAAGAGGCCGGAATGGAGATGCCGCCAGCCCAGCTCGCGGAGCGTCTCGGAAGGATCGAAAACCGGCGAGACGGGAAAGCTCGTCGCCGGATCCTGCCAGGCGCCGAAGAGCATGTGCTGAACGAGAAGGAATGCGATGTAGATCATCAGCAGGGTCATGATGATCTCGTTGACCCGGTAGCGAAGCTTGAAGAAGAGCGGAAGGGCGATCCACAGGGCTCCGCCGAGGAAGCCGGCGGCGAGCACCGTGACGAGGCGCAGCGACTCGGGCCCGACGTCGTGAATGGCGACCCCGGTGGCGGCGAGCGCGCCGCACCACAGCTGCCCCTCCATGCCGATGTTCCAGAAACGCAGGTGAAGGGCCGCCGAGGCTCCCAGCCCGACCAGGATGAGCGGCGTCGCCAGCGTCAGGGTCTGCGCCAGTCCCCGTTCCGTGAAGAACACCTGGACGATGAACTCGTTGACGATGGCCCCGGCCGGCACGCCGACCGCCATCAGCACGAGGGCCGAGATCAGGAGTCCGCAGGCGATCCCGCCCGCGAAGCAGCCGGCCCTGAGAGCCCACGAGGCGTTCTGCCGCCGCAGCAGGACCAGGGATTCAAGCATGGCCGAGCATCGCCCTGCCGATGGCGTTGCGCGTCGCGCCGCCCCCCGGGAACGAGGCGCTGATCCGTCCCCGGCTCAAGACCACGATCCGCGAGGAGAGTGCCAGGATCTCCTCGAGGTCCTCGCTGATGAGCAGGCAGGCCATGCCCGCCTCGACCGCGTCGCGAATCAGCGTGTGCACGGCGTGACAGGCACGCACGTCGAGACCCCGCGTCGGCGAATGGGCCAGCAGGACCGAGCCCCCGGCGTCGAGCTCGCGCGACAGCAGGAGCTTCTGGGCGTTGCCGCCGGACAGCAGCCGGGTCACGGAACGGGGCATCGCGCCCAGGATGTTCATCCTCTCGATCGCCGAGGACGCGGCGCCGAGCATGCGGCCGCGGGAAAAGCCCATGCCCCTGCCGAAGCGGCCGTCGCGGACACCCGTCATGGCGAAGTTCTCGGCAACGCTGAGGTCTGCGACCAGCCCGGCGCCGAACCGGTCCGCGGGCACCCCGCGCAACCCGCGCGAACGTCTCGCGTGCATGCCGTCGTGCGTGACGTCCGCGCCGTCGAGCACGATGGAACCGTCCGCCGGCGCCCGCAGTCCCAGCAGGCTGTCGGCGAGCTGCTGCTGGCCGTTGCCGCTGACGCCGGCGACGCCGACGATCTCGCCGCCGGAGACCGCCAGATCCAGCCCGCCGAGGCCGACGCCGCTCTCGCCGGTGCGGGCCGGAACCCGCAATCCCGCGATGCACAGGCGCTCGCGGGTGGTCTCGGCCGCCGGGGGCCTGACACTCCCGATCTCCTCTCCGACCATGGCACGGGCGAGATCGTCGGGACCCAGGCCCGTAGTGGCGGCGGCGCGCAGCGTCACCCGCCCGTGGCGCATGACCGTGACGCGGTCGCTCGAGCCCGTCACCTCGCGCAGCTTGTGCGTGATCAGGACCACGGCGTGGTCCCGGGCCGCCAGGGTACGGATGAAGGCGAGCACCGACTCCGACTCCTGCTCGGTCAGCACGGCCGTCGGCTCGTCGAGAATGACGATGCGCGCGCCCAGCAGCAGGACCTTGAGGATTTCGACGCGCTGCTGCTCGGCCACCGACAGGCGCGCCACCGGAACGCCGGGCTCGACGCCGAGACCGACGCGCTCGCCAAGCGCCGCCACCTCGCGGGCTGCGTCCCGAAGGTGGCGAATGCCGACGTTCCGACCCTCGCAGGCCAGAAGGATGTTCTGCGCGACGGTGAAGTTGCGCACGAGGCGGAAATGCTGGTGCACCATTCCGATGCCATGGCGTGTCGCGTCGAGCGGGGTGCGGATCGAGGCCTTGTGGCCGTCAATCAGGACCTGCCCCTCGTCGGCTGCGTAGATGCCGGTCGCGACGTTCATGATCGTCGACTTGCCGGCACCGTTCTCGCCGAGAAGCGCATGAACCTCGCCCCAGGCGATGTCGAGCGACGCGTCGTCGAGGGCCATCTTGCTGCCGAACGACTTGCGGATGTTCTTCAGTTCGAGCGCCGGGCGCCCGGAAGGCCGCCCGGCGTTCATGCGAGCATTTCCTGCGCCGTCGTCCCGCGTCGCTGCAGGCCGCGGATCACGCGACGAGGCCGGGCCGGGCGGCGAGGGAGGATGCCGTCTCGGTTGTGGGATATCCGCATCGCGGATACACTAGACACCTTGAGCGTGCCCAACCTTCACGGATGAGCCAAGTTTTCAGAGGGGACTTCTTCAGGCGGCAAGTGGCTGTCCCTCCCAGAGTTTGCCGATCTCGTCATCGAGAGTGCGGACGACACGCCCGAGTCTGGGCGGCGCCTTGTCGTCGAAGACGGCAGCCAGTGTCGGGGTGAGTGTCCGCCGGTAGATGCGGCAGTAAGCAAGGGCGATCCTCTGTCCGGTTTGGGTCAGCCGATAGCGGTGGGACGACGGGATCCGCTCGATCAGGCCCCGCAGGCGCAGGCGTCGCAGGTCATAGGTGGCCTGGCGCGAGCCGTAGGCCTCGGTGACGAGGAGCTGTGCCACCGCTTCCCTCATCTGGCGGTTGTTGAAGCCCATGGGCAGGAAGCCATGGAGCAGGATGGCCGCCAGCACCGCCTGGATCCGTGGATCGCCGAAGCGCAGGGCGGACACCCGGCGTTCGTCGACGAGAACGGGTTGGTGCAGTTCATCGAAGGTCGCCACACCGACGGGACAGTCGTGACTGATGCGCTGGACGTCGAGAAGACGTCGGTTGGCCCGGAAGCCGACCTCCTTGAGGTCATCGAGGTTGATCAGTCTGCGCTTGATGCCGAAGTCATAGGTGTCGTTGATCACCGTCTCCGTCCGCAGGGCACGGCCTTCCTTGTAGTACTGCTTGATGCGCGAGTGCTTGTAGTCCACATGCAGCGACGGCGTGACGCCGTCGGTGATGACGCGGGTTCTGAACCGCGAGGGCGTGCGTCGGGTGACGCGACGATCGAAGATCAACTGCACATGGTCGGGACGGCCGATGTCGAGGTTCTCGCGCATGATCTCCTCGAACAGGACCCGGCCGTGAAGGGGGCGGTCGAACACCTGGGTGAGCGCGCACTCCGCCTGCAGGATCGACAGGTCGTAGCGGATGCCCCTGGCCCGGTCCTCCCTGGAGAAGGGATGAGGAAGCCGCGCCAGCCACTTGCGGAACAGTGCGTCGATCCGTGAAGCGCTGATCTCGTCTGCCACGGCCTGCATGATCACAGGATCGGCGCAGTTCAGGATGCCGTTGTCGAGAGCCTCGAAGGCCACCCGGCGCTTGTCCAGCTGCCGCTTCAGGTACTCGTGACCGTTGAGGCACAGCTTGGCGTTGTAGGGGAAGTACGAACAGAACTTGACAAAGCAGGGACCGAAGTCGTCGTCGACGAGGTAGATGTAGTAGGCATTCACCATCGCCGTGCTGGCAACCAGCTCGGGAGACGCCTTGCCCGTGGCCGGATCAACACGTCGTTGCGTACGCAGCACACGGGCCTTCTCCTGGGCCTTGCCGATGTAGAGGACGCCCTCGCCACCGGGCCAGCGGCGAAGGTACTTACTCGTCACATCGTCCTTGCGCTCACCTCTCTTGAAGCGGACGAGGTCGACACCCCGGTCCCGGGCAAAGCGCTCCAGGCTTGTCACGAACCGACGGGTCATCGGCGCCATCAGGGCCGATGAGGGAACGGGGTTGCCCCGGATCTCGCGGAAGAACCAGGCCGTCCCGCCGCCCGTCTGCAGCATCGGCACGTAGGCGTTGAGATACAGCCTGTCGAGGCATTCAAGCTCCAGCGTCGCATGATTCTCAAGGACCTCACCGGCAGAGCGTGCTATCACCATCTCTTGGACTCCGAACGATGGGTTCCCCACATGGCTATCATAGGCCAACCCAGCCCTCGGGCTGTATCAGGCGGGTCACACCGCGGAGCGGAACAGCGGGCGGAGTCCTCCTTCACACCAACAAACCAAACTCGTCGGTCTGAGGCAAAGCCTCGCTAGCTTTTGTCCGGATAGATGATCAACTGCGGTCGCGCCGCGCGGTGCGATCCCCTGGTGAAGGATCGCGCCCGACCATGCCCAGCACAACAACGCCCGCGGCCGCCCCGTACGACCTCCTGGTTCGCAACACCCGCCTCCTGGACAGCAGCGATGCCGTGGATATCGCGATGCGCGACGGCGTCATCGTCGCCATGTCGCCCGGGATCTCCGGTCCCAGCGCCCGCACGGTCGAGGCCGGGGGCGGCCTGTCGACTCCGCCGTTTGCCGAACCTCACTTCCACCTCGACAAGGTGCTGAGCCGCAGCCTCCACGGGGCCGTCTCGTTCCACGAGGCCTTCGCCCGCGCCCGCGACGTCAAGACGCAGTTCACGGCCGCCGACGTCGAGGAAAGGGCCTGCCGGGCGCTCGACCTGGCCGTCGCACAGGGCACGGCGCGCATGCGCGCCCACGTCGACGTCGATTTCGCCACGGGCACCGTCTCGATGGAGGGCGTGCTTGCCGCGCGCGAGCGCTTCCGCGAGGTCATCGACCTGCAGGTCATCGCGTTTCCCCAGGAAGGCATCGTCACCGATCCCGCCGCACCGGACCTGCTGCGCGAGGCGGTCGCCATGGGCGCGGAGTTCATCGGCGGGCTGCCGGAGTTCGAAGCCTCGGTCGACGATCAGAGGACCCACATCGAGACGATCTTCGATCTTGCCGAGGAGTGCGATGTCGGTCTCGATATCCACTGCGACTACACCGACACGCCCGAGCTGAAGACCCTCGAGATGGTGGCCGACACGACCCTGGAACGGGGCATGCAGGGGCGGGTCTTCGTCGGTCACTGCAACGCCCTTTCCCTCTACCCGGACGACTACGCCCGCGCCGTCATCGACAAGGTGATCGAGTCCGCGATCCAGGTCGCCGTGCTTCCCATCGCCAACCTGCAGATGCTGGGCGGCCCCGACCGCACGCCCCGGAACCGCGGCTCGTCGCGGCTTCTCGAGATGCTCGACGCCGGCATCAACGTGGCGGCGGGCGCCGACAACATGTTCGACATCTGGTACCGCTTCAACCGCATGGATCCGGTCCAGACCGGGCTCATCGCCTGCCTGAGCGGCGGCATGCGGACCGACGAGGAGGTGCGTGAGGCGTTCGACATGGTGACCGTCCGCGCCGCGCGCTACCTCGGCGCCCGCGACGCGCGACCCGCCGTCGGCGCGCCGGCCGACCTCGTCGTCCACAGCGCCGCGAATCTCGTCGACATCTTCCGCGACCTCCCCGGCCGAAGGCTGCATGTCCGCAACGGCCGGATCGTCGGCGGCATCGAGGGCTCGTTCTGGTCGGCGCCCTGATCAGCCGCCCAGCGAGGAGCGGACGGCCCCGACCAGGAGATCGCCGGCGCGCTCGACGTCGGCCTCGACGGTGAAGCGTCCCAGGCCGATGCGCAGGGTGCCGTAGGCCGCCCTGTCGCTCAGCCCCATCGCCTTGAGCACCGGCGAGGGACCCGGGTGCGCCGTGCCGCAGGCCGACCCTGTCGACAACGCCAGTTCCGGAAGCGACAGCAGCAGCGAGCGGGCGTCGAGACCGTCGACGGAGACGCTGAGATAGCCCGGCAGACGCGGCGCTCCGGCTCCGTTGATCGCGACACCGTCGAGTTCGCGCGCCAGGCGCCCGGCGAGGTGGCCGGCAAGCCGGTGAAGCCTCTCCTGCTCGCCCGTCATGGCGCCCCGCGCCAGCCGCGCGGCTTCGCCGTAGCCGGCGCACAGCGGCCAGGGAACGGTTCCCGACCGCAGACCGGATTCCTGGCCGCCTCCCAGCAGACGCGCCTGCAGCGGCACCTCGGAGCGCACGTAGAGGGCGCCGACGCCGACGGGGCCGTACATCTTGTGGCTCGACAGGCTCGCCATCGAGACCGGGCTGGCGGCGACGTCGAGCGGAATCTTGCCGACGGCCTGCGCCGCGTCGCAGTGATAGGGAACGCCGCGTGCCCGGCAGGCCGCCGCGATCCCGGCCGTCGGCTGCACGACGCCGGTCTCGCTGTTCGCAGCCATGATCGAGACCAGGCGCGTATCGTCGCGCAACGCCGCCTCGAGCGCCTGGATCTCCACGAGCCCCTTACCGTCGACCGGCAGGCGGGTGACGGATCCTCCGAGACGCTCGAAGTGGTCCAGGCAGGCCAGAACGCTGGCGTGCTCGGTCGCGCAGGTGACGGCGTGGCCGCCTGCCCTCCCGCCGCCCAGGAGCGTTCCCAGAATCGCCAGGTTGTTGGACTCCGTGGCGCCCGAGGTGAAGACGATCTCGGAGGACTTCGCGCCGATGAGTCCGGCGAGATCCTGGCGGGCGCGATCGACGGCCTGCCGGGCCTGCCACCCCGCGGCATGAAGGCTCGCGTGGGGGTTGCCGAACCCGGACGACCAGTGCCCGACGACGACGTCGAGCACCCGCGGATCGATCGGCGCGGTCGACGGATAGTCGAGGTAGATCGGGGAGGCGCCGGCTGCCGGATCCGTCTTCATGCCGGGTCCGCGCCGTCCAGCACCTGGAGGATCTGGGCCAGGGTCGCGATCGCGATCTCCTTGGGCGCCTTGCCCGGGAGGCCGGGAATGCCGATCGGGCAGACCAATCGTTCCCTGACCGCCTCCTCGAGGCCTTCGGCGCGCCAGCGGGCCATGAACCGCGCCCGCTTCGTCTGCGAGCCGATGAGACCGAGGTAGCGGAAATCGCCTCTTCTGAGCACCGCGCCGCAGATCTCCTCGTCGAGCTGGTGGCTGTGCGTGAGCACCAGGAAGACCGCGCCCGCCGGCGCATGCGGCACCTCGAGCGCGGGGTTGCGCGTCGCGCGAGGCGTGACGTTGGCCGGCACCGGGGAGGCAAAGGCACCCGTTCGCGAATCGAGCCAGGTCACCTCGAGAGGAAGGTCCTCGACCGTGGCGGCGATGGCGCGGCCGACGTGGCCGGCGCCGAAGAGCCAGAGCTGCGGACGAGGCTTGCTCAAGGGCTCGACCCAGACCGGCGACGGCGCATCCAGCAGCACCGGCGCGGCGGCCGCGGCCCGACGCACGGCGTCGGCGATGCGCCCTGGCCCGCCACCCTCTTGCGGGACCGCCCAGCGTCCGCCCTCGCCGGAGTCCGGGTACTCGGCGACGAGCCAGCCTTCCCGGCGCCGCTCCAGGAGGCCGGCGGCTTCGTCGAGCCAGGGGCGGTCCGTCTCGTCGACGAGCTCGAAGGCCAGGACGACGCTGCCGCCGCAGCACTGTCCCAGCGCCGGGCCCAGCGCCACCCGCTGCAGCAGGCGCTTCGGCGCTCCAGCGGCCAGCAGCTCCCTCGCCCGCGCGGTCGCCTGGAACTCGAGGTTGCCGCCGCCGATGGTTCCCGTGAGCCCCTCGGAATCGACCACGAGCTTCGCGCCGGTCTCGCGCGGCGCCGAGCCGGCGACATCGACGACAGTGACCAGGGTGCACGAGGATCCGCCCGCCACGCGGGCGCGCAGGTCTTCAAGCCACCGCGGCGTCATGGCACTGCCGGCGCAGCCCTTCACAGGCCAGGAGAATGCGCTCGGGCGTCGCCGGGGCGTCGAGGTCCGGGAGGAACCGGTGACCGGCGACGCTCGACACCGCGTCCGTCAGCGCGTTGAAGACGGAAATCGCCAGGTTGAAGGGCGGCTCGCCGATAGCCTTCGAGCGGTAGACGGTGTCTTCCCGGTTCTCGTTCCAGTCCACCAGGCGCATGTTGAAGACCGGCGGACGATCGCCGCAGGCCGGAATCTTGTACGTCGACGGAGCATGGGTCAGCAGCCGGCCCGATGAGTCCCAGACAAGCTCTTCGGTGGTGAGCCAGCCTGTTCCCTGGACGAACCCTCCCTCCAGCTGGCCGAGATCGATCGCCGGATTCAGCGACTTGCCGACGTCGTGGACGATGTCGACCCGCAGCACGCGGCTTTCGCCCGTCAGCGTGTCGATGGCGACCTCGACGACCGCGGCGCCGTAGGCGTTGTAGTGGTAGGGCCGGCCCTTCATCGTGGTGAAATCGACGTCGATCACGGGGTTGCTGTAGAACCCGGTCGCCGACAGGGAGACGTGATTCGCGTAGGCGTCGCGCACCAGCTGATCGAAGGCGACGTCGTCGTTGCCGATCCGCACGCGGTTGTTGTCGAACACCACCTGTTCGGCCGGAACCTTGTGGTGCTTCGCCGCGAACTCGGCGAGGCGGGATTTGAGGGTCCTGGCGGCGATCTGCGCCGCCGCGCCGTTCATGTCGGTCCCCGAGGAGGCCGCCGTCGCGGTGGTGTTGGGCACCTTGTCGGTCACGGCGCCGGTGATCCTGATGCGGTCGATATCGACCTGGAGCTCCTCGGCCACGATCTGGGCGACCTTCACGTAGAGCCCCTGGCCCATCTCCGTGCCGCCGTGATTGAGCTGGATGCTGCCGTCCTGGTAGATGTGAATGAGGGCACCGGCCTGGTTGAGGAAGGCCGCCGAGAAGCCGACGCCGTACTTCAGAGGCGTGAGCGCAATACCCCGCTTGAGGACGGGGCTGGAGGCGTTGAAACGCCGCACGGCCTGCCTGCGCCCGGCGAACCGCGACGAGGCCTGGAGCTCCTCGAGGATCCGCGGCAGCACGTTGTCGGTGATCGGCCAGTCGTAGTGGGTCACGTCGCGCCCGGCGTCGCCATAGAGGTTCGCCCGCCGCACCTCCCACGGATCGAGACCGAGGCGGTGGGCAATCGTGTTCATGATTCTCTCGATGGCGAGGTTCGCCTGCGGCGATCCGAAGCCGCGGAACGCGCACCCGGTGCACAGGTTGGTGCGGCACGGATAGCCCGTGATGGTGACGTTCGGAAGGAAGTAGGCGTTGTCGCAGTGGAAGATCGCCCGCGCGAGAATGGCAAGCGACTGGTCTTCCGAGTAGCCGCAGTTGGAGGCGACGACAAGGTCGAGTCCCGCCAGGCGGCCGTCCGCGGTGAAGCCGACGTCGTAGTCGAAGCGGAAGGGATGGCGCTTGCCGGTGAGCATGATGTCGTCGTCGCGGTCGAGACGGCACTTGACGGGACTCCCCGTCTTCAGGCTCGCGACCGCCGCCATCGCGGCAAAGTGGGTCGCCACCGTTTCCTTGCCGCCGAATCCGCCGCCCAGCCGGCGAACCTCTATGGCCACGCTGTTCGCCGGCTGGCCGAGCACGCGGGCCACGAGGTGCTGAACGGCCGAGGGATCCTGGGTCGAGCAATGCACGTGGACCGTGCCGTCCTCGCCGGGCAGCGCCATCGAGACCTGGGGTTCGAGGTAGAAATGCTCCTGTCCGCCACAGCGGAAGGTGCCCGAAAGCCGGAAGGGCGCACCGGCCAGGGCGGATTCCGAATCGCCCCGGAGGAGCCTCATCGGCGGCGCGAGGAACGAGCGGGCCTCCATGGCGTCCTCGATGGTGAGGATCGCCGCGAGGTCCTCGTAGGCGACCGCGTCCTGCGCCGCCGCCCGCCTCGCCGCTTCGTAGCCCGTGGCGAGGATCCCGAAGACCGCCTGTCCGTGATAGTCGACGACACCCTCGGCGAACACCTTGTCGTCGCCCCTTCCGGCATGGCCGAAATCGTTCTCTCCGGGCACGTCGGCGGCGGTCAGCACGTCGACGACGCCCTCGCACGCCAGGAGGGCGCCCTTATCGAGGCCGGCGATGCGGGCATGCGCCCGCCGGGAGAGGCCGGGGCAGAGGTGCAGGAGACCGGACGGCTCGTTCATGTCGTCCACGTAGACCGCTTCGCCGGTGACGTGGCGCACGGCGCTGTCGTGGATGAGGCGCTGGTGCACGCCGCCGGCCAGCGGCGAGCGGGCCGGGCGCGCGGCGTCAGGCGGCATGGATCGTCTCCACGGCCTCGAGCACGCGCGTCCGCGGGGCTTCGGGGGCTGTTTCGAGGTACGCCTTGCGCAGAAGGTTGCGGGCGACGAGCATCCGGTACTCGGCGCTTGCCCGAAGATCGGAGATCGGCGTGACGTCGTCGGCGAGGGCCGCCATGCCGCGTTCGACGGTTTCCGCCGTCCACGGCCGGCCGCGCATGGCCGCCTCGGCGTGACGCGCGCGGACCGGGGTCGCCGCCATGCCGCCCAACCCGATGCGCAGGTCGGCCAGCACGCCGCCGGCAAGCGTCAGCGCGAAGGCCCCGCAGACCGCCGAGATGTCCTGGTCGAAGCGTCGCGAGACCTTGTAGGCCTTGAGGTGCGTGCCGGCACGCAGGAGCGGAACGGTGATGCTCTCGACGAACTCCCCCGACCGCCGGTCCTGGACGCCGTAGTCGACGAAGAAGTCCTCGACCGCGAGGTCGCGGCGCCGCTCGCCCTGGCGCAGCGAAAGGCTCGCTCCCAGGGCGATCAGGACCGGAGAGCTGTCGCCGATGGGCGATCCGTTCGCGACATTGGCGCACAGGGTGGCGGCGTTGCGCACCTGGACCGAGCCGAAGCGGCGGACGATCTCACCGAAGTCGGGCCAGTGCCGGGCGATGACGGGATGAATGTCCTCGAGGGTCGCGTTGGCCCGGATGGTGACGGCGCCATCGCCTTCCTCGACGCGCCGCAGGTCCCCGGCCTCTCCCAGCCAGACGACCTTGGGCAGCCGCTTCAATTGCCGCGTCACCCACAGCCCGACGTCGGTGCCGCCCGACAGCAGGACGGCGTCGGGGTGCTCGACAAGGACCCGCGCCAGCTCGTCGGCGCTGCGCGGCGCGAGCAGCCGCTGGCCGCCGGCCTCGACATCGAGCATCGTCTCCCTCCGCAGCGCCGTCAGACGGGAGGCGATCTCCTCTTCCCTCCCCTTCACGGGATCCGGTCCCTCGAGCGCATGCATCGTCCGCGCGGCGGCAAGGATGGGGCCGTAGCCCGTGCAGCGGCACAGGTTGCCCGCCAGAACATCGCTGACGCGCGAGGGCTCGGGCCGCGGATCGTCGCGATGGAGGGCGAAGAGCGACATGACGAACCCGGGCGTGCAGTAACCGCACTGCGTGCCGTGGCAGTCGACCATGGCCTGCTGCGCGGGGTGGAGGCTGCCGTCCGCGCGCTTGAGGTCCTCCACCGTGAGGAGGTGGTGGCCGTCCAGCGTCGCCAGGAAACGGATGCAGGCGTTGACGGCGCGGTAGCGCAGCCTGCCGCCGTCGAGGCGGCCGACGACGACGGTGCAGGCGCCGCAGTCACCCTCGCCGCATCCCTCCTTGGCGCCGCGGCGGCGCTGGTTGACCCGGAGCCAGTCGAGAACGGTCGTGGTCGGCGGGAGATCGTCGATCTCCCGGACCTCGTTTCCCATCAGGAACCGGATCGTCCGCCCCATCAGTCTCTCCATGCGAGCCGGGCCGCCATGATACATGCCCGAACACCCCGGCCCGAAACTATCCTGTTTGCGGATACGCTGTCCATTTTCCAGGCGTTGCCGGCGCCGTCGGTCTTTGTGGTCCCGGCGGCGTCCGTGCTAGGAACAGGCTGCGCCAGCCGGAGACCCTGCAGCAGTGGCCTCACGATCCGGGATGACCGTTCCGAGCGACGATGACGCGGCGCCGACTCCGCTGAAGGGCGTGAACCGGGCACTTCTCGTCCTGGAGCACATTGCCAGCCATCCGGGCCGTCCCACCGACATCGCCGAGGCCATGGGGCTGTCCTGGGCGACCCTCCACAGGACGCTGCGGCAGCTCGAGCAGGGAGGCTTCCTGCAGCGCGACGCCGACACGGGCCACTACGGCATCGGCCCGAGGATGTGGTTCATCGGCGCGACCTATCTCGCCAACCACCGCATCCTCGAGGTGGCGAGGCAGTATCTCAAGGCGGCCTCCCGGACCCGCGGGATCACGGTCCAGCTCGTCGAGAAGTCCGGCCGGCAGACGGTCGTGCTCTTCTCCAGCCACTCCGACGACGAGATCACCAAGGCGACCTACGGCTATCATTTCCCGCTGCACGCCGGATCCAAGGGCCAGGTGCTGCTGGCCTACTCGGGAGCGGCCTTCATCGAGTCCTATCTCGAGGGCGAGCTCGAACGCCTCACTCCGCTCTCCGAGACCGACCCCGCGGCCCTGCGCGAGCGGCTGCGCACCATCCGCGAGGAGGGCCACGCCATCACGGTCGCCGACGTCCAGATGTTCACCGCCTCGATGGCCGCCCCGGTGTTCAACCGCAAGGACGAGGTCGTGGCCTGCGTGTGCTTCGTCATACGCAAGTCCGGCATGCTCGACGACAGCCGGCGCGACCACTTGCTCGAGAAGCTCCAGGAGACGGCGCAGTCGATCTCGCTCGCCCTCGGCTGGCGCCCCGAAACTCCGGGCCCGTCCGGCCCGGCACGCCGGTAGCCGAACCAGGCCATCCGGCCGTCGGGCGAGCGAGCCTCCGGTCGGCTTCCATTCATGCAGGAGCTGAACTCGCCATGCTCCGCGCCTGTGTCGCTCCCTGGATTCGCCAGCTGCCGCGGGAGTCCCGGCGCTCAACGGCATCGGCCCGGCGCCAGTTCATGCGAACAGCGTCACGCCTTCGATCGTCGCGGCCTCGTTGAGACGTCGGTCAAGACTGGCCAGCGGACAGCCTTCGCGAATCGCGAGCGCGAGATAGCTCGCATCGTAGGCAGTCAGGCGGTGGGCGCGCGCCAGCGCCATGACCTCGCGGTCATCCGTTTCGTGAGCGCTGTGAATGGGAAGCCGGCGTAGCCGTACCATGGAAAGGTCTGCATGCCGCACGTCGATGCGGCCCCGGCGCTCCGCGCTCAGCAGCAGATTGCGCAACTCGTGCCAGAGTATCTCCGGGACCCACGCCGTTTCCTGGCCCAACCGATCCAGCGCGAGATCGGCAGCCGCTGCTTCCTCGTCCGGAAGAACCCAGGTCGCTGCGATCGAGGCATCGGGAACGAACGCCATCAGCGCGCATGTCCCTCGTGACGCCAGGACAGAATCTCGGACGTGGTCACCGCCTTCTGCTTGGCTCGTTCACGGCGGAGGGTCGCGCTGAGCGCGGCGTGATCACCCTCACCGACGAAACGCGTCACTCGGGCGACCGGCGTCGCGCCCCGACAGATCACCAGATCCTCCCCCGCCTCCACCTTCGCCAGCAGCGCCGAAAGGTGTGTCTTGGCCTCTCCGATCTTCACGCGTCGTGCCATGGTCATCCCTCTGCGCACTCAAAACTTCTCACGAGGGCAAGATTAGCCCCGGCATCGTCTTGGTCAAGTGCTTGGTCCGATACTGGACTCGCCGAACTCCCGGTCGGGAACCCCGGCGTACAGCGTGCCTCCTCATCTCAATGCAGCATCTGCGACAGCGTGCTTCTCGTGTCTGCGCCAGGCAAGACAGGACATGCCCGCGAATGGCGCGCTCGATCACCACGGCCTGTGCGGCATCGATGCTTCGCCGTGGAGACAGGGACCGTCGGCCGTGGCGCACGTGGTGGCCTCCCACACGAAGGCGCCGGACATGACGCCAGGCTAAATGATGCTGCTCCGTTCCCAATCAGTGGGCCGGACCGAACGCTGGGGGCGGAACGATCGGCTCGACAGGCTTCCGGAAACGGCGCAGTCGGTCTCGCCCGCTCCCCGGCCGGCGCCCTGAAACCTTCGCCGCGCTCGATACGACCGCCCGAAGCCCTGCCCGGCACCGTCGCCCTGTCGTCGCCGCTCAATCGCAGTCCGGACCCCACCCCTCGCGTCAGGTCGGCGTTCCCCTCCGCGCCATGAAATTCCGCAGCGTCGCCACGGCTCTGTCGGGCGCCTCTTCCGCGATGAAGTGCCCGCATTCCTCGAACTCGTGCAGCTCGAAATCCGCCAGCGCGGACCTCCATCTGTCGAGCTCCTTCCGCCGGAAGGCGATGTCCCTGAGGCCCCACAGGAGGAGCGCCGGCTTGTTCGCGAAAGCCGCGCGGTCGTCCCAGATCGAGCGCAACCAGTCGCTCGCGCCCACGATGTGGCCAGGCAGGGCCGCGCTGGCGGCGCGCGCGGCGGGCGAGGGCTGCGCGTTGCGGTAATGCGCCATGATCCCGGGCGTGAGGACGCTGCGGTCCCCCACCGCCTTCGGCATCACCCGGTTCACGAACATGTTGCGGTGCCGGATCAGGTACTGGCCGAGCCAGCTCGACATGAAGAAGCAGAACGCCCGGAAGTGGAGATCGTCGCCGACCGGCCAGCACCAGCTGTTCGCGATGACGAGGCGCCGGACCCGGTCGGGATGCCGGCGCGCGAAGTCGAGACCGATCGGCCCGCCCCAGTCGTTCATGAAGAGCGTGATGTCGCGAAGATCGAGATGATCGAGCAGAGCGGCAAAGCCGTGTGCGAGACTCTGCGGATGATGGTCCTCGCGCCTGCTGCTGCGCGACGACAGGCCGAAGCCGACATGGTCCGGCGCGACGCAGCGGAACCCGGAGCGAAGGTCCCGGATGACGTGGCGGAACTCGAACGACCAGGCCGGGTTGCCGTGCACGAACACAATCGGCTCGCCCTCGCCCTCGTCGACGAAGTGCATCGAGTGTGCCGCCCCGGTGGTGAAGAACCTGCTCTCGAAGGGATACATGTCGTCCGACACCCATTCCGGACGAAGACCGGGCTCGATCATCCTTTCCACAGCTTCTCCAGTTTCGCGAGGCAACCGCTCCAGCCCCGCTCGTGCATGTCGCGCACCCCGTCCACCGCAAAGCGGGAATGCGTCAGCGTGAGGCGCGTCCCGCCGGCCTCCCCCGGCTCGAACCCGACGGTGACCAGCGTCTCGACCCCGCTGCCCTCCCAGCGCCAGGTATGGACCAGGCGTCGCAGTGGCACGACCTCCCGGTAGACGCCGCTGGTCAGCCATCGCCGCCCGTCCGCGTCCCGCAATTCGACGAGGAATGTCCCGCCGACCGCGACCTCGGCCACCGCACGCAGAACCGTGGCGCTGCCGGGCGCCAGCCAGCGGCGCAGCATCTCCGGCTCGGTCCAGGCGGCCCAGACCGCCTCGACCGGCGCGTCGATCACGCGATGGAGCGTCAGCGCAATGCGCCGTTCCGCAGGCGGTTCGGGCGCGGTCATCGCGATCCTTCCGTGCCGTTCCCGACGAGCGCCTCCAGCGCCCGCAGGCGGTCCGTCCAGAAGCGTTCGTGGAACTCGAGCCAGGCACCGGCGTCGGCGAGTGCCGCCGGGTTGAGGCGGCACACCCTCTCCCGCCCCCGCGCCTCGCGCGTCACGAGCCCGGCGCGCTCAAGCACGCCGAGATGTTTCGACACGGCGGCCAGCGAGATGTCGAAGGGCCGGGCCAGACCGGTGACGGTCGCCTCCCCCGCCGCCAGGCGATCGAGGATCGCCCGCCGCGTGGGATCGCCAAGCGCATGAAACACCCGGTCCAGATCATGCTCAACCATACGGTTGACCATACCCGCCTTCCGGATTACATTCAACTCCTCGGTAGAATATCGTCGCGACTTCCGACGTGTCAGAACCGCCGAGCCACCAGGTTCCTGCACGGCAGGAGTTCGCATGCACGCGGCTCAAGGCCGGTACCTTGAAGTCGGCGACAGAGCCGGTGTGGTCAACCCATGGTATCCAACAGCTTGTCTGTCATGCCCTCGGCATCAGCCCGGTGTTCCGGTCCCCGTGGATAGGGTCCGGCGAATGGTCGGGTCTTCCATCCGATCGCCGGTGACCTTGACGCAGGCTATCGTCGTGGTCCGGGCGCATGGTGAGGCCGGTGGCGGCGGTCAGCCTCGACAACGTGATGTGACCAAACATCCGGCGCTCGACCCGCTCCACTCCCGGCACCCAAAAGCGTTGAGTGGAAGTCCCCGCTCCCGCGAGATCAGGCAATACTGTCGAATCGTCGTGAATGGAGCGGAACCACGATGACAGCGTCTCGCCCCTGGCGACCGGCGAATTGCACATGTCTTCGGGGAACCCTTCCTTGATGCTTGCATTGCCCGCATGGTGACGGCGCACGGGAGCCAGGGGGAGCTCGTCGAGCACGGCGACACCCAGGCCTTCGAGGACTGGATTGCCGATGCCGGCAACCGGCTGTCGGCCGAGATCGTCAAGGCGGCCTTCGTCGCCCTGGACACGAAAGAGCCCTTCGTCACGGCATGGCGCGGAAACGGGTCATGTCGTTCGGTGCGGTCGACTATAAGCGGGCCCGCTACCGGCTCAGGGCCCATCCGTCGCTGTTTCCCGCGGACCGCCGCGCAGGACTGATCGAGGATTTCTGGACCGTGATTTCCAGGCTACGAAATCAATGGCTTGTAGTCTTCGCCTTCCATCGGTTTGTGCTCGATCCAGTGGCCTCGCATTTCAATCAGCACTCTCTGCCTGGAGGGTGCCGGCAGGGAATTGACACGGACGACCCGAGCTGAATACTTCGGGGACTCCGCCATGGCTGCGGCCAGGTCCGCCATCAGATACCGGGGAGCCCAACCGATCATGTGGTAATCCGTCGTCTGGATTTGCACGGCGATTCGCGTGACCGGATTGGTCAGCTCCAGGGTTACATGGAGGTCCTCCTTGCCTTGCAGCTCCTCGATACGCTTCTGTGCTCCGGCATTGACGTATCGCCAGCCGTGCAAAAAGAACCGGCACGCAAAGCTTCCGTCCTCACGCCGGACAAGCTTTGGAAAAACCTCGTAGACATCCGTGACACGGTAACCGCCATTCACGGAAAGAATCTCGATTGGATCCGCATCGTCTTCCAGGCCCAGGTCACGCAGGTAGTCCGCACGATCCGGCCGACCTTTCGCGATCACGCGATTCCTGAACAACGGGAACAGCTCGTTCGCCCGATAATCGGCTTCCAAATCCGGGAAATCGATTAATGGTGGAAAATTTGCCTCCTCCTGCGCGCGTCTGGCACCGTTGATGTAGCGAAAGCGATAGCAGGCAGGCTCCGCCTCCATGTCCACATCGAGCTGGCCCACAGGAAACCACTGGCGGCTCGCTTCCTTGTCCTGCCACGCCAAAAACAGTGTTCTCGCCGTCATGGCACAAGCTTCCCCAGTTCCTGAAGATTGTAGCACATCAAGGCACAGGCGAAAGACCGGGCCGGAGAGGACATCCAGCATCGGGGGATTCGATCCACCAGGCCGGTCAATGTCTCTTGGGTCAGCCTCTCGAGCCTCGAGAGCGCCGGAAGAAACAGGTCTGGATGAAGAGCTGCCCCCCGACGCACCAGCTCCAGGGGACTCAAGCCACGTTTGTCTTCCTCGGACCAGTAGATTGCGCCACGGCCTCTCTCTGAATAGGCACCGACGCGGTTGTTCGTCAACAGCCTGTCTCGACGGTCATCCAGGAGTTCTCTGCCCAGTGAAGAGGCATGATCGAATGAGGGAGCGACAAATCCCCTCCACGTGTCGCCGACACGCTTTCGCAACACACCCCCATTTTCGTGGTGCCGATCACCGCATCCAGCAGGATACAATTCACCATCAAGGCCCTTGCCGTCTCCGGCTCAGCGAGAATTTTGTCCACCGCACCAAAAATGTTGCCCAACGTATGATTCGACTGCATGAAACGCCGGTCCGGATCATAACCGTGGACGACTCTTTCCAGCACCTGGTTGCCATGATAGAGAGACCTGCCGCTACGTGCGAATGATTCCGTTGCCGAACCTTGATGGCCCTGAAATTCAGCAAGCTCGACCCTTGCATGGTGGATTCCAAGGACTGCGGCCACTTCCGCGGCGACTTTTTCCGTCCAATGTTGACCTGTGTGCGGCTGGGGATACTTGAACAACCACATGTTGCCTTCTGTATCCGCGCGATCTGCTAGAATTTGGTCTTGCTCCCCATTTCTTCGCGCTGCAACACCCATTCAGGATTGACTTGAAGAACGGGAAATGGATCACCCATGGCGGTTGTCCGTTGGCATGCCTGTATCGTGCGGCGTCATTTCCCGGCCCGGATCCTCTGGGTTGGATGTTCCAGGCCAGCAATGAAGCAAGCTCGCGTGCCGTCCCGGAGACAAGGACTCTCACCAGGATAGCCTGTCTATTGCTGCCATGGCATCAGGCTGCAAGTCCCACTCGCCGGTTCCGTGCGGGAAGGTCAGCTGCTGCAGCCCGTGGCGGCTGCTGTGGCAACCGTCGCCGTCGGCGGTGACCGGCAGGTGCCGGGCCAGAGCATGCAGTCCGTCTGCCGCCGCCAGTGGCGCAGGACCTCGACGGCGAACGTGGCGGTGTCGTGGCCGATGCCGGTCCGGCTGGTGTTGGCGGTGAGGTCACGGGCGCCACAGGGGTTGGCCGTGCCCGGGTGCGGGTCCGGGACGTCATGGCCATGGACAGCCTCCGGCCTGCCCCCGGACGCCACAGCGGAATGGGCCCACGAGTTCCTCCCTCTTCAGTGTCCGGCGATACCATCTGCTCTCCCATCCTCCGGCAGGTATGCGCCGGAACTGCACACCGCGGCCCGGGTGCCGGCGGCGCTCAGGTGTCCCGGCGTTCGCCCGAAGGCTGTATCCCGGGGCGAGCGGCTGCCGGTTCACCGTGCGCTCGCTGACCGGATGACCCTCGACCATCAGCCGGACCGCCAGCCGCGCGGCGGTCCTGCATGTCCAGCGCAGCTGACCGGCCCGGTCGCCGCGCGCCACAGGGTCCGGAGCCGGGTCCGTCGCCCGCTTCCTGACACCGCCTCGACGGCGCAAACGTCCCGAAGGCGTCTCGACCGCGCCCGAGGCAAGCTCCTTCACATTCCCGTCGCCTCGGCCACCCGGGCGAAGACTCGGGCCTCCATGACCGCCCGCAGGCGCCCTGCGCGTTCGTCCAGGACCGGACACGGCACCACAAGCTTGGATCGCAAGGTATAGACCATACCATCCATGGTGCCTGGAACCGCAGATCCAACCCGATGACGGCGGGTATCCTTACTGCTTGTCTGCCGTTGCGGTCGCGATGCACTATGGGGGATGTGTCCATTCAGGAGAGTCAGCATGAGCAAGAAGACAGCCAAGCCCTTCCACCGGATGTCGATCCGGTCCCTTTCCCGCGCCGCTGCGGCGTGTTTGACGTTTTCCGCGATCGTCCTGGCCGGTCTGATCGGATCGGTCCAGCCTTCGACGGCGGACAACGTGGTGCGTTGCGCCTATCCGTTCTGGTTCGGTTTCGCGCCGGCCCCGGTCGCCAACGAGATGGGCTACTTCGCAGAGGAGGGCATTGAGTTCGAGGCCGTCTTCGACAACGACCGCGCCAATGTTCTGCCGGCTCTCGAGTCGGGCGACATCAACTGCACCATGCGCACGATCGGCGAGCACATCTCCCGACCCATGAGCGCCGATTCGAATCTGGTCGTCATCGGATTGATCGACATCTCGGTGGGAGCCGACGGCGTGGTCGGCGCCCCCGGAATCGACTCGGTCACGGACCTTGTGGGCAAAACCTTCGCCGGCGAGATCAACCACCCCGGAACCGTCATGACGGCGCACGCGTTGAAGCAGGCCGGATACAGCCTGGACGACGTCAACCTGCGGCTGATCGCGACCGACGACAGCCCGGCCGTCTTCGAGGACCCCGAGGTCGCGGCCGTCGCGAGCTGGGAACCGATGCTGAGCGAGATCGTGGCGAACACGTCGCGCGAGGGATCCAAGGTCCTGCTGTCCTCCAGGGACTTCAACGGCCTGATTACCGACGTGGTGATCGTCAATCGCAACGACTATGAGGCCAACAGGGAGAAGTATGCGGCCTTCATGCGCGGCATCTACAGAGCCGTCGATCTCTACAACTCGGATCCGGACAAGTTCCTCGAACTGGCCGCGCCCGGATACGACGTGACGCCCGAGCAGATGGCCATCGACCTTGCGGGCGTGTACTACACGACCTACGAGGACGCCGTCGCATACTTCGGAACGGACGGCTCGGAACCGAAGCTCAAGCAGATCACCGAAGATCTGACGGCCATCAACCTCGACCTGGACCTCATGGACGAAGCCATCCCGTACGAGTTCCTCGTCGATGCGTCCACGACGAAAGACCTGTTCGAAGGCAAGACCCGCTGATCGAGCCACCTGACGGCGTCCGGGCCGCTCGTTCGCGGCCCGGACGCGCCGTCCTCTCTTTCAGGCGGCGCGTTCCTCCAGGCGGCGTCTCGACGCCGCAGGCGGATGCCGCCCGAGGGCGACGGTGCGATCCGCCGCAACTTCCTGTCATGCAGGACCGAAGGGCAGCGCCGGGATGTCGGACACAGCAGACCTGAAGCGGACGGGCGGACCCAGGCATGCACTGGGGGCGCTCGTCGCCTATCGCGGCACAACGGGTGGACGCGCGAACCTGACGCTGGGAATCGCCGCCTTCGTTCTGTTCATCGCCGTCTGGTATCTCATCGTCCTCACGGGACTCGTGACGGAGCGATTTCTTCCCTACCCGGGTGTCGTCATCGGGACCATGGCGCAGCTGCTGGTCAAGGAGAGCTTCCTCAACGACGTCTGGATCTCCGTCGCCCGCGTCTGGGGCGCGTTTCTTCTCTCGGTCGTCGCCGCCGTGCCGATCGGCATCTGGATGAGCAGCTACAGGATCGTCGGCGCATTGGTCGAGCCGATCGTCGATTTCATTCGCTACCTTCCGGTCCCAGCTCTCGTACCCCTTCTCATCATCTGGTTCGGAATCGGCGAGGCCTCCAAGGTCGCCGTGCTGTGGATGGGGACGTTCTTCCAGCTGGTCCTGCTGATTGCCGACGACGCGAAGCGCATTCCGCGGGAGTTCATCGAAACGGGCTACACGCTGGGCGCCAAGCCTCGCCAGATCACCAGCAACATCGTTCTTCCGGCGATGCTGCCCACCATGGTGGACAACCTCAGGATCACGCTGGGCTGGTGCTGGACGTGGATCATCGTCGCCGAGATCGTCGCCGCCAACAGCGGGATCGGCCACTACATCTGGTCGATGAGGCGCTTCCTGAAGACACCGGAAGTCATGGCCGGGATTCTGGTGGTCGGAATCATCGGATTGCTCACCGACCAGGCCGTCCGCATCGCCCATCGGCGGCTGTTCAGGTACCTGTGATGTCGGACATGACCGAGAACCGGGACCAAGCCTTCGTGCAGATTCGAAACGTCTTCAAGGCATTCGAGACCGGAGGCAGGGATGCGGCGCCGATCCCCGTGATCGACGGCGTATCGATGGATATCCAGGAGGGGGAGTTCGTCGTCTACCTCGGCCCCTCCGGGTGCGGGAAGACCACCCTGATGCGCATCGTCGGAGGCCTCGAGACCGCAACCGACGGCGAAGTACGCCTCGCCGGCGAGCGGATCACGGGCCCGGACCGGCGAAAGGGAATGGTCTTCCAGGCCTACACGTCGTTTCCATGGCTCACGGTGTTCGAGAACATCAGGTTCGGAACCAGGTACCGCGACGATATCGGCGAAGCGGAGCGCAGGGAGGTCACGAAACACTACCTGCAGCTCGTCGGCCTCGAGGACTTCGCCGGTTTCTATGTCAACCGGATCTCCGGCGGCATGCGGCAACGGGTCGCCATCGCGCGCACGCTCGCGGCCGCTCCGGACATCCTGCTGATGGACGAGCCGTTCGGCGCCCTCGATGCGCAGACGCGGGACTTCCTTCAGGAGCAGCTCCTGGAGATATGCCGCGCGGAACGCAAGACGGTGATTTTCGTCACGCACGATGTCGAGGAGGCGGTCTTCCTCGCGGACCGCGTGTTCATGTTTTCCGCACGGCCGGCCCGTGTGATCGAGGAGATCGACGTCAATGAGACGATCGGTCCCGAAAGGACATCGGACACGAAGGAAACCGACGTGTTCTTCCATCTGAGAAATCACGTCCGCGACTTGATGCGAGACCAGGCCAGAGCGATTGCATGACGATGCCACGACCTGTCGATCCCGGCACGGTGAGCTTCGACTTCTCCGGCCGCCGGGTTCTTGTCACGGGCGCAAGCCGGGGCATCGGAATGGGAGTGGCGGACGGCTTCGTCGCTGCCGGTGCGGACGTCACGATCCTGGCCATCGACGACGAGGTCGAGGAAACAGCGAAGATGCTGGCCGGCCGTCATGGCCGGAAGGTCAGCGCGATCGTGTGCGACATCGCAGACCGGGATGACGTAGATGCCGCCCTCGCACCGTTCGACCGCATCGATGTCCTCGTCAACAACGCGGGGCTGGAGCTTGTGACACCGGTGACCGATTGCTCCGAAGAGACGATCTCGGCCTTCGAGAGGATCGTCCAGATCAATGTTCTGGGAACCTACCATGTGACCCGGACGGCCCTCGCCAAGATGGGGCCGGGAGGACGAATCATCATCACCTCCTCCATGTGGGGAAAAACGGCGGTTCCCGAGTTCAGCGCCTACAGCGCATCCAAGCACGCGAACATCGGCTTCATGCGCAGTCTCGCCAAGGAACTCGGACCGCGCGGAATCAGCGTGAACGCCGTGTGTCCCGGCTGGGTTCGTACCGTGACGGCGATGCGCTCCCTGTCGGTCATGGCAAAACGCAGCGGACGGGAGGAAGGCGAACTTCTGACGCAGATCGTCGATGCACAGGCCATCGAGGGATTGATGGAGCCCGAGGACATGGCCATGACCTACCTGTTCCTGGCCTCCGATGCGGCCGGGAACATCACGGGCCAGGCCATCAGCGTGGATCGCGGAGATTTCGTCGGGTGAACGCGGACCTGGACGGGAATGCGGCGCCCGTCACCGGGGTCGTGTCCTTGGGCGTGGTGCACGAGGTCCGGTCCCGCTGAGGGTCAGTCGCTCGCCGCGGCGACGGGCGACTTGCCCTCTACGTGTTTCAGCTCCTGACGGCATGCGCTGCGCAACGGCCCCGGATTTTCCGGAGCGCGGACGGGAGTCCGGAGCAGTAGAGTCCTGGGCGTCCTTCAGGATGTCCCGCACCTCATCGAGCAGGGACGCGTCGTGCACGGCCCCGACCTCTTCGGCGCTGGCAATCCCGATCGGCGTCAGCCCGGGGCACCCGGCGCGAGACCGCCCTGTGATGCCTGCCGGTTTGCACGCCTGGCCCTCGCGAGGTCGCCCCGATTGCGGCACTCAAAGACAAGCGGGGCCGGCAGGCTCGGCTGCCGGCCCCGCATTGCTTTGATCACGGCGTTGCGAGACTACGCCTTGGACTCGTCGATCCAGACCTCGTGGTAGGGCCAGCCCGCCCCCAACTGGTTGGCCGGGCTGCCGTGGAAGTTCTGGATCCGTGCGGTGATGGCGTTGATATCGCTCAGGAAGAACGGCAGGAACAGGCCGCCGTCGTCGTGCAGCAGCGTGCACGCCTCGCAGTAGATCTCCAGACGCCGTGACGGGTCGGTCTCCTTGCGTCCCAGGACCAGGAGCTCATCGAACCGTTCGTTGCACCAGAAGGTCTCGTTCCACGAGCCGCCGCACTGATGCGCGATGGTGAGGATGGCGTCCGCCGTGGGCCGCGAGTTCCAACCGGTCACACAGAACGGCACCTGCATCCAGGTATGGCTCCAGTAGCCGTCGTCGGGCACGCGGTTGACGACAACCTCGATGCCCGCGTTGCGCGCCTGCTCCTGCAGGATGATCGTGCAGTCGACGGCGTTCGCGTTTGCCGCGTTGGACACGTCGACCTGGATCGACGACAGCCCCGTCTTGTCCCAGTGCCATTTCGCCTTCTCGGGATCGTATGCGTGCTGCGGAATGTCCCGGCAGTAGGTCGGCAGGCCCGGGTTGACCGGAAAGTCGTTGCCGACGACGCCGAAACCCAGAATCACGTTGTCGACCAGATGCTGGCGATCGACGGCGTGCTTCATGGCAAGCCGCAGGTTGAGATCGTTGGTCGGCGCGCGATCGGTCGCCATGATCCAGGCAAACCATTGACCCGACGCCGACGCGATCACCTCGACACCCTCCTCGGTCTGCATCAGCTTGGCGACGCGGGGTTCGATGCTGCGCGCAATGTCGACGTCGCCGGAGCGCAACGCCCCGACACGGGACGTGTTGTCCGGTATGCCTCGCGTGATGAAGCTGTCGACGTGGCCCGCCTCGCTGTTCCAGTAGTTGGCAAAGCGCTCGGTCACCGATTCCAGCCCCGGACGGAACTCGGACAGCCGGTAGCAGCCCGTGCCGTTGACCGGATCGCCATCGACCCAGCCCTCGGCAACGATGGAGGTGTGATAGTCGTAGGCGAGCAGCGTCGGAAAGTCGGCGTTGCCCGAATCGAGGGTGATCTTCACCGTGTTGCCGTCAGCCTTCATGTCGACGATCGACGACAGCAGCGGCTTGGCCGGCGACTGGGACTCCTCCTTGATATGCTCGTTGACCGAGTAGACCACGTCGTTGGCGCCGAACGGCCGGCCGTCGTGGAACTCGACACCCTCGCGCAACACGAATGTCCATTCCGTGGCATCGTTGGCCGCTTCCCATTCAACCGCGAGGTTCGGCACGACGTTGAGATCGCGATCGAGATTGGTGAGGCGGTCATAGACCTGGTAGCTGCGCTGGATGTCGGTGGAATTCGTCATCTTCGTGGGATCGAAGGTCTCTTCCGCCCCGGCGTACTCCGTCGCCACCGAGACCGTGCCGCCCTTCATGGGCTCGGCCGCGATGCCGGAAGCGGCAAGCAGGCTCGACGCCGCGCCGGCGGTAACACCGAACGCGCCAGCCCGCCCCACGAAGGTACGCCGGTCCATGCGTCCCGCGGCAACCTCGGCAACCATCCCCTTGAGTTCTTCGTTCATGCCGTCCTCCTTGGCATTCAGTTTGCAGATGCAGGGTTTGCCCGGCCATTCAAGGCCAACTTGGTACCCGGGGCAAGACTCCCCGGCCACAACGCGAGGGTGCTGGTGGCATCCGGGGTTACAGGAAAATCTGTCGATCAGGCCACCGATCGCCGCGCCAGACGTCGCAGGTATGGCCCGCATCGGTGGCAGACTCCGAACTGCCATGGGGGCACAAGCCGCCGGTTCGCCGAAACGGCTTCACCCGGTCACCGACAGGGCACACAGTGCAGGAACCCGTATCGGCCCTTTGAAGCGTGCGCGCTCATCGATGCTCGCCTCAACCTGCGATCTCCTCGAAATAGACGAGCGCAGGAAGGTTGCGGCGCTGGTGAACGATCCGGACGATCACCGGCGCATTGCCCGCCGCCGCAATCCGGGCAAAGAACACCAGGTGTTGCCGACAGGTCAAGGAGCGCAGTCCGGGGACGAACAGACTCCGGTCGCGCCCGCCGTCGGGGTCGGCCGCAATCCGCTCGAACGTGTGCACCAGTCCTTCATAGTATGTGAGCCACTGTTCGCGGCCCCAGGTTTCGACGGTGTAGCGTTGTATCTCGTCCAGGTCCCGACGCGCTTGCCGGGACAGCCGGATTGTCATGGCGAGGCTACCTCGAGCCCACGCCCGGCTCGTAAGCGAGGGGATCGAACTCCTCGAATCCGCCACTTTCCGCTTCCCGCACAGCCGCCTCCAACTCCGACTTCAGCGAGTAGAATTGCCGTGCGCCGTCGCGCTCCATGAGCAGCCGCAGACCGGCGCGTACGACCTCGCTGAGGTTGGCGTAGGCTCCGGCGTCGATTTGCCCTTGAGCGTAGCGACGCATCTGGTCGGTCAGGTGGACGTTCGGCATCGCGGAATCTCTCCATGTCCGATCATGTCCGATACTGACATATGCCCCTGTATCGATCAAACCGACCAGGACAGGGAATCGTTCCAGACCCCGCGGCACATGACCAACGAGTTCCTCCCACGCCCAGTCGTGTAACCTCTCGACAAGATGCGGGCCGGCAATCTCCTCAAGAGCCCGCGTGTACGGTGAAGTGGTGCAAGCGTATGTCTTGGCATGCGCAAATCGGGGCAAGATGAACGACAGGCGGCGCCGTCGAAGTCACTCGCTCCTGGCTGGTGTCCCGAAACCCCGGACCCAGCCCGTCTCCTGCCCGTTACGTGCCGGGGGCTTCCCCGCCGGTCGCTTGCCGAGTATCTTCGGCGTCGACCTTCGTCATCTACCGGGAGTTTAGCCCGTGAAATCCCTGGAACAGGCCCTCAGCGACGCTGAAGCAACCGCAGAGGCAGCACGAAAATCTGCAGCCGGTGTGGTTTCCCAGGCAAGGGCGCTGGTCAAGGCTGCGCAAACCGGCAACATCGCTGCCATCAAGCGTTGTCAGATCAATCTGGAGGATCAGGCAGGAGCGCTCGAGGACAAGGTCGTGGCCGCGTGTTCCTGCTGGCCGTTCACCGACGAGGAAGAGCAGCATCTGTTCGAAAAAGACTACATCGGACTGCTCAGAGACGCCGCGGATGAAAAGGGCCTGAGGATCTTCGAGCGGGACGGTCTGGTGATCGCCTACCCGTCGATCCTCAGGGTGCTTCCTTCGGAAAAGGCCGTGCGCATCGATCGCAAGAAGGTCTCCACGATCAACCCGGACTACCTTGTCGACCTCCTTCTCAAGAATCAGAAGAAATCGAGCGGCTTCAAACCACACCAGTTTCTCGAATCCCTGCATGATGTCTACAGCGAACTGCTCAACTCCGCATCCGTCGATCTGGCGCGGGGAGGAAGTGAACGGGTAGTGCCGCTGGCGAGAGTCTACAGACTCATGACCGCACTGCCGGGTGCGGCCCGCGACTACGATCGCAGCGACTTCGCAAGAGACCTCTATATCCTCGATTCAGAAGGTCCGCGCACAACCAGAAAAGGCCTGGAGGTTTCGTTCCCGTCATCGACCGGCACCAGGCGGCGCTCGGGCGATCTCTTCACCTTCGTGGGACCTCAGGGTGACACGGTAGAATACTACGGAATCCGGTTCAGCAAGGCCGAGGCATGACCAACACAATTCTCATCGACGAATGGCTGGACGTCACGGATCGCGAGTACCTCGCGACATTCATCCGGGAGGGGGGATCGGCCGTCAAGTTCGCCATAGCCGATGACGACGCCAGATCGAGTCTCGTCGGCAAGGTCGGAGCCCTCGGCAGGAAACTGGGCTATGCCGTCCTGACGCTGGACGCGGCGCACTGCCGGGTTCACATGCCCCAGGACATCTTCTTTGCGCTGTCTTCCCAGCTCGACTGGCGCCTTCTCGCCCGACGGACGATCCTGCGTCTTCTCCGTGAGAAAGGCTACCGTGTCGAAGGTGCGGACCCGGAGAGTTCCGCCAATATCGTCGAATCGATCGCGCAGGCGAACAACCTTGACGTTCCATTCGTCGTCACGGAGTTGCGCCCCCTCATCCAGGACAGAGTCTGGAAAGACCCGAAAATGGCAAGAGCCATCCGGGTGGCCATGACCCATCTTTGCCGCATGGAGATGGAGGCCACGGGTAAGGGTGACTATGCAGGCCAGGCATTGCTCGACTGGCTGAGCGGGGTCGACAAGCGTATCGGTCTTGTTCGTCACTGGCAGATTCATACACCCGTCAACCGCACGACGGCGCGTTACTTCATCGAATCGGCCCTCTACTGCGTGCGCCTCGCAGGCCACCCCGGCTCGATCATCGTTCTCGACAACACCCGTGTGATGCTGCCCCGCAACCCGAAGGACGGAATGCGATACTACACCAAGGCGATGACGATGGATCACTACGAAGTCCTCAGGGAGTTCATCGACGATGCGGACCGGCTGTCGGGATCGCTTCTTCTGGTGGCGACGGGCGAGGACTTCGTCGATGAGCACGCCCCGAGAGGCTGGGGTCTCTACGCCGCCCTGCGAACCAGGGTGATGGACGATGTACGCGACCGGAACGTTGTCAATCCGGTCGCCGGTCTTGTCAGGCTCTCTTGAGAAAGCGCGACCCATGACGGGCAACCAACACCACGACATGATCGCCCGCCTGGCGATCGAAGCCTTGCGCAACGGCGTTCCCAACAGGGAGGCCGTGCGCGAACTCGGCTGCAACCAGCCGCATGTCGAAGAGCAGTTCATCGGCAAGCTTGACCTTGAGGACAGGTCTGCCAGCCCCCGGGGCATGCTGGTCTCGGGTGACTTCGGCACCGGAAAGTCCCATCTTCTCGAACATCTCGAGCATGTCGCACTTTCCGAAGGCTATGTGTGCAGCAGGGTTGCCATAAGCAAGGAGACTCCCCTCTACGATCTCGGGAAAGTGTTCGCGTCGGCGATGGAAAACGGCCGGATTCCGAACCGGGGCGGACGGTTCATCGAGGAACTTGCCCTTGCCATGAATCCGGAATCCGGAGAGTACCGGGCGTTCTTCGACTGGGTGGAAAGCGCGGCATTCAACGGCTTGTTGAGCCTGGTCTTTCCCGCATGCCTGCGCATCTATGAGCAGTCGAGCGACTTCGAGCTGAACAGCGACATCGAATCCTTCTGGGCGGGAGACAGGCTTCAGGTCGCCAGGGTCAAGGCCGGACTGAAGCAGATCGGCGAAGCGAGGACCTACCAGTTTCGAGCGCCGAAAGTTGCGGAACTCCCGCCGCAGCGCCTGCGCTTCGCGCTGGAGCTCATCAAGGGCGTCGGCTACCGGGGATGGGTTGTCCTGCTTGACGAAATCGAACTGATCGGGTCGTACTCGATCCTGCAGCGAGGCCGTTCCTATGCCGAGATCGCCCGCTGGATGGGACTTGTTCCAGGAGACAGTTACCCCGGCCTCATCGTCGTCGGTGCGGTTACGGACGACTTCGCCTCGGCCATCATCAGTCCCGACGGTCAGAAAAAAGACAGGGACTACGTTCGCGCGAGGCTGGAGCAAAGTCCGAAGTACGATCACCTGGGTGTCCATGCCGAAAGCGGCATGAACGAACTCGAGCTTGGATGCATGGCACTGAAAACCCCCGGCGACGACGATGTGAGGGCGACCGTGGAGACATTGCGCCAGCTCTATCGCAGAGCGTACGGTTGGGAACCCCCCTTCCAGGATGCGGCGACGGGTGGAGCCGGATACCGGGCGCGCATGCGCCACAAGGTCCGCGCCGCCATCAACGAATGGGATCTGATGAGATTGCGTCCCGATCACAAGCCGGAGACTCAAATCGAAACCTTCACCACATCCTACGAAGAGAATGCCGGCCTGGAGCAGACGAGCAAGGACGATTCCGTGTAAATCCGCGTCCCGGTCGCCGGAAGGTCTCTGGCATGCCTGAGACAAGGACGGATGACGGCGGCGCGATCGCCTGGGTGCGCATTGTTGCGGATCGCGGTGGCGGGGGTGTGCGTGCGGGCATGCTGCAGACTTCTGTCGACGGCGTTCCTCACGGTTTCGGCTTTGTGCGAGCCGATCTCAAGAGCACCGGAGACCAGGATGCGGTCCCACCGGCACTGACCGCGGCCCTGCTCCGCTCGATCATCCGGAAACCGCGATTGCTGATTGCCGTCGCGGAGGAGGGGCTGGCCGCGACCTTTGACGGGCTGGACGACGGGTTGCCGTTCTGCTGCATCCACCTCCATTCGCTCTTTCATGCGTCCGCTGCCACGGAGCGGAATGCCGAACTCATTCTCCGTCAGCTGCTGTGGATCAACGAACCGCCTCCGCCGGAATCCGCCGCTGCCACCTTGCTTGCCGAACTCGCCTGCCGGGACAATCCGTTCGAACCACTGGACCGAACCACCAGGGGATTGATGGTGGCTTTCGGCGACCCGCGGGTTCGGGCGTTGACGACGGTGCCGGGTCTCGAGACTGTCATCACACTCCAGCCGCGGGACGGGTCCGCACGCAGACCGGCGGACGGTGAATCATCGCCGGCCGACGACACCGGCGCGTTCGGATCAGCGGAAGGTGTCGAACCCGACCTTGCCGAACGGTTGTGGAGAGAACTCTCCTCACAGAGGGTGATGGCCCGCACGCGTCCGAGCGACCGGCAACTCGAGTGGTCCGGCGAACTCATGCCGTTCCAGAAGGACGGTGTTCAGGCATTGATTGGCATGGACCGGTTGTTGCTTTCGGACGACATGGGTCTTGGCAAGACGGTACAGGCCATCGTGGCGCTGCGTATCCTGAGAGCCAAGGGCGAGATCGGGTCAAGCCTTGTGGTGGCACCGGCGAGCGTTCTCGATCAGTGGAGGCGCGAACTGGTGCGATGGGCGCCCGAACTGAGTGCCATCATCGTCCGGGGCGCCGCGCAGGACCGGGAATGGCAATGGAGAGCCAGCGCCGATGTCACGTTGGCAAGCTACGATGTCCTGCGCGCGGATGCCTCGAACCTCCCGAAGCACAGGGCGTTCCGGGGAGCGTGGCATGTGGTCGTCCTCGACGAAGCCCAGAGAATCAAGAACCGCAACGACACGAGCGAAGCGGCAAAGAACATTCCCAGAGTGCGTTCGTGGGCCCTGACCGGTACGCCTATCGAGAACCACGAGGAGGAACTGGCATCCATTCTGGAGTTTGTCGACCACGACGAAGGCGAACCGAGAAAACGGTATTGGCCCGGCCCGGCACTGATCCGGCGCCACAGCGAACTGCAGCTTCGGCGCAAGAAGACCGATGTGTTGAACGATCTTCCTCCCAAACTGGAAACCAAACTGAAGATTCCGCTCAACAGGGACCAGCAGGAGAGCTACGACAAGGCCGAACGAGAGGGAATCATCTACCTGCAGTCCCTGGGCACGGAGGTCGGTGTCGGTCATGTGCTGGAGCTGATTACCCGGCTCAAGCAGATATGCAATGCCGATCCCAGGTCGCGATCATCCAGCAAGCTCGATGACATTGAAGAAAGGTTGTGGACCCTCTCGGCCCAGGGTCACAAGGCGCTGGTCTTCTCGCAGTACAAGAGCGATGCATCGGGCGTGGGAGCTGCGGCCCGACACCTGCGGGCATTCAATCCCCTGATCCTGACCGGCGATGTGCCTCCGGACCGGCGGTCCGCCCTCATCAATCGGTTCAAGGACAGCCAGACCCACAAGATCATGATCATTTCGTTGCGGGCAGGCGGTCTCGGCCTCAACCTGCAGCAGGCGTCCTACGTGTTCCATCTGGATCGCTGGTGGAATCCGGCCGTCGAGCGTCAGGCCGAGGACCGTGCGCACCGCATGGGTCAGACCGTCAAGGTCAACGTGGTCAAGTACACCTGCGAGAACACTATCGAGGAGCGCATCGACCGGATCCTGGAGGCGAAGCAGACGCTGTTCGACAAGCTGATCGACGACGTATCGCTGGACTTGACGACACGGATGAGCCTTGAGGAACTGCTGGGACTGTTCGAACTGCGGTAGCCGATGTCCCGGTCAGACCATGTCCGGGAGCCTGATCCGCTGGATCTTGCCGGAGGGGCCCTTGGGGAGTGTCTCGAGAACATGGATGCGGTCGGGGGCGCGGAAGGCGCCGACCCTGGAGCGGCAGTGTTCGATGAGCTGCTCCACGGTGACGGTGGAAGCCTGCCTGAGGCGCACCGCGGCCTCGACGCGCTGGCCGTAGTCGCTGCAGGGCCGCGCGAAGGCGGCGGCCTCGACGACATCGGGATGGGCATAGAGGGCATCGTCGATCTCGCGGGGCGCGATGTTCTCGCCGCCCTTGATGATGAGCTCCTTCAGCCGGCCCGTGACATAGACGTAGCCGTCGCCGTCGACATGGCCGAGATCGCCCGTGCGCAACCAGCCGTCGGGCATGATCGTCCGCCTCGTCGCCTCCTCATCGTCGAGATAAGCCTCCATGACGTTGGGGCCGCGCACCGCGATCTCGCCCGCCTGCCCGGGTCCGAGGATGCGCCCGCCGTCATCGAGGATGGCGACCTCGTTGCCGAAGGCGATGCCCGGAGAGCCGATCTTGCGGACGGCGGGCGGCAGGGGATTGGCGAGGATCTGCGCGGCGGTTTCGGTCAGCCCCATGGTCTCGATGATGGCTATGCCGAAGCGGGCTTCGAAGGCCTGATGGACATCCGGCGGCAGCGCGGAGGACGCCGAACGGCCGAACCTGAGCCGCCGGACCGCGTCGGCGTGCGGTCCTCTTTCATGGTGGAGCAGGCGCGAGATGATGGTGGGCACGACCGAGAACCAGGTGGCTTCGTGCTCCAGGCAGTCCTCCCAGAAACGCTGCACCGAGAAGCGCGGACAGACGATCACCGAGCCGCCCGAGACGAGCGGCGCCATCAGGGTGACGCAGAGCCCGTTGATGTGGAAATGGGGGAGAACGCAGAGCGCCCGGTCTTCCGGGGCCAGCCGGTGGGCCGTGGCCGTGGTCCATCCTCCCGCAAGGAGGCTTCGGTGGCTGTGAAGCACACCCTTGGGCCGGCCCGTCGTTCCGGACGTGTACATCAGCAGCGCCGCATCGCCGGCAGCGGTTGAAAACCCCGGCGCCGGCGACTCGGGCATCGCTCGCGAGCCCGCAAGACGTTCGGCGTCGATGACGGCGATACCATCAAGACGTGCCTGGTCGAACCACTTGCGTTCGCCGACGACGGCGAGACGGGCGCCGCTGTGTCGCAACGCGTATCGATGGATCTCCGCGCCGGCCGCGAGGTTCATCGGTGTGGCCCGGAATCCTCCGAGGAGGATGCCGAAGAGGACGAGGACGGCGGCGCGGCCGTTGTCGAGGAAGGTCGCGACGCTCTCGCCCCTGGCGGCGCCGGCGGCCTTCAGGCGGCGGGCGACCCTCTCGGCGCCCGTCCGCAGTTCAGAGTAGGAGAGCTCCGGCGAACCGTCGGAAAAGAGATGGCTGACCGCATCGGGCGTTTCGCGGGCGCGCCGTTCGATCCAGTCACGGATCGAGCCGGCCGGCGGACCGCCGCCTGCCGTCATCGGCCGCATTCGGCCCAGTAGCCGGCGAGCACGTCCTCAAGAGCGGGTTCCCGCGCCGGGATCGTCCGGACCACGCGCGTGATGTTGAGAAAGTGCTTCCAGTGGAGGTTCTCGTCGATCGAGTTGCCGCCCCAGCTGCCGCACCCCATGGAAAGGGAGAACGGCATGCCGTTGTCGAAGGAACCTCCGGTAGCGATGGCGTGGGCCTGGTTGACGATGATGCGGCAGGCGGGAAGCGTCAGTCCGAGATCGACCGCGCGCTCGTCGAGGTCGGTATGAAGGCCCACCGAATGCCCTGCACCGGCATGCTCGAGGATCCGCGTGACGATCGCCTTGGCGTGCGCGAAGTCCCGCGCGCGGTAGAGTGCGGTCACCAGGGAGATCTTTTCACCGGCTATCGGGTGGTCCGGACCGGCATGTGCCGTTTCCACGGCAAGAAAGCGCGTTCCGCGAGGGACCCTGCCGTCGAGTTCGAGAACGTCGATCAGCACGTCGCAGTCCCTTGCGATGGCCTGCGAATTGAGCCTGCCGCTGGGCCACAGACGCTCGACGACATGGCTCTCGAGAGAAGGGTCGAGGATGGCGCATCCCTCGCGCGCCAGCGCTCCGGCAAAGGAGTCGTAGACGCTATCGACCACCACCAGGGCGTTTTCCGAGGAGCAGGACGTCGCGTTGTCGAAGGTCTTGGAGCGCGCGATCCTCGCCGCGGCGGCGCTCACATCGGCGGTTTCGTCGACAATGACCGGGACGTTGCCGGTGCCAACACCTATGGCGGGCGTGCCCGAGGAATAGGCCCGCCTCACGTTGTCCTGCGAGCCGGTCACGACCACCAGATCCGCCTTCTCGAGGAGTCTCTGGGTCCTCGCCTTGTTGCCGGGGGCCGGGATCATCTGGACGAGGGCGGGGTCGACTCGGGCCTTCGAGAACTCGTGGTGGATGTAGTCCAGCAGCTTCCCGCACGCTTCGGTTCCCTTCGGCGACGGCGACAGCACGATCGCGTTGCCGCATTTGAGGGCATTGATGATGTTGTTGGCCGGCGTTGCGACCGGATTGGTCGACGGGACGACGGCGCCGATCACGCCGATCGGCCGTGCGATCTCGGTGACTCCTCTCGCGGGGTCCTCGGCAACGACGCCGCATGTCGCGACGGGCGCGATATCGCGCATCAGGCCGAGGGTCTTGCGGTGATTCTTGGCGACCTTGTCCTCGACATTGCCGAGTCCGGTCGTGCGGACCGCAAGCTCCGACAACGTCCGGTTGCGGTCCGGTTCCAGGAGCGCCCAGGCGGCGGCCTGGGCGGCCCTGTCGTAGCGCGCCTGGGTGGCGCCCGATTCGTAGCGTGCCTGGGCCGCGCGGGCCCGGGCCAGGAGTTCGTCGACAAGGGCGTCGTCGTCCTCGTGAACCATGGTCTTTCCTCGACGGCTTGGATGAACGGGACGGACCGGGACAGGAGCCTGCCCCGGTCCGTCCCGACGGTTCACAGATCCTTGAGAAGTTCGCGAAGATAGGCGTCGCGCTCCTCCCACATGGCGAGGACGTCCTCGCGGTTCATGACGTGAACCGGGGACCCTCCCGCAGCCATCTTGCCGAGCACGCGGGAGTTCATGAACATCTCCGGCACGATCGCGGCGAGCTTTTCGATGATGGCGTCGGATGTTCCCTTGGGAACCATGATGCCGCGGAAGTTGACGGAGCTGTTGTCGACATCGAGACCCTCCTCCATCATGGTCGGCACATCGGGGAGGAACTCCTCGTTCCTCTGGATATCCGCGACCGCGAGGATCTTGATGTTGCCGGCCTCGCGGGCGCGGTAGGCGTCCGAGAGATTGTTGATGCCGGCCATCACGTCACCCGCGATCACCGCCTTCATGGCCGCGGCGCCGCCGCCCTTGGTGGGTACGTACTGCATGGTGACACCGGCGGCCTTCTCGATCTGCAAAGCGGCGATATGGTGTCCCACGAAGAGACCGGCGCCGGAGAATGTGAGCTTGCCCGGGTTCTCTGCGGCCCAGGCGATGACATCCGCCATGGAGTTGAAGGGGCTTTCCTTGCCGACAATGAAGACCGCCGGGTCGGCCCCCCAGTTGGCGATGGGCTCGAAGCTGTCCTTCGAGTACTCGACCCCGCCCTTGATGCTCTGGGCGATGAAGTGCGGAATGTTGTAGGCGGCAAGCGTGTAGCCGTCGGCCTCCGCCTCGGTGGCGAACCAGTTCCAGCCGACGCGGCCGCCGGCGCCGGGCTTGTTGATGATCGCGATCGGCACGCCAAGGGCGTCTTCGTTGCCGGCGGTCATGGTGACGATGCGCGCCTGGAAGTCCGTGGCCCCGCCCGCGCCGTAGGACACCATGAGCATGATCGGTCGGTCGGGATACTCGTCCGCCCCGGCCGTTCCGGCGAGTGCGGCCAGCGCCAGCGCGAGACCTGCAAGGACTTGTTTCATGGAAGTTCTCCTTTCGTGTGGACAGGCCCGCGCCTGCCTAGATGAACAGTCCTCGTGGTGTGAACACCTTGAGAACAACAGAAAAAAGAAGGTACATCACGGCGAGATACCCCGCCGTGACGGCAAGGCGCTTCAGCCACGTGCGGACCCGGTCGTGGGGCGCCGGATCGTAGAGCGAGAGAATGACCATGAATGCGATCGCGGACGAAGTGTAGAAACCGAGCCACTTCGCCGCGAAGAAGACGTAGACACCGGCCACGACGACACCCGGCAGGAGGCTCTTCACCAGTTCCCGGGTGATTCCGCCTTCGGCAACCCGGCGGTCAATGAGCGTCCGCGCGAACGTCCAGCCGGCAAGGACCACGAAGGCCACGGAGATCAGCCTGGGAAACAGGAAGGCTTCGGCGGGAGCCTGGCTGAAGCTGATCCAGCATACCCAGATCGCCACAAGCAGGATGATGCCGCAGGCCAGGCGCGGCTGAAGGGCGGTCATGATGCGCCCTTTCCGGTGCGCCGCGCGCGGAGTTCCGCGTAGAGCGAGTAGCCGACCGATGCGACGACGACCGCGATGAGGAGAAGGTTGAGCGCTCCCCCGAAGAAGTAGGCGAACGGACCCACCGTCGCTTCGGCGATCAGCGATCCCTGGATGAAGTTGGATTCGGCGATCGGCCCCAGGATGAGGCCGAGGACCAGCGGCGCGGCGGAGAATCCGAACCGTTCCAGGAAGTACATCATGGTGCCGAGGGCCGCCATGACATAGACGTCGCCCATGGAGTGCTGGACCGAATAGGATCCGAACACCGCAAGGCCCAGGACGATCGGCGCCATGATCGACTTCGGAACAAGCGCCACGCGGGCCGCGAGCGAAGCGACGTAGAGGCCGAACACGCACATCAGGATCTGGCCGATCAGCATCGAGTTGATGAACGGCCAGGCGACATGGGGATGGTTGTCGAAGAGGTCGGTGCCGGGAAAGATCCCGTGGATCAGCAGGCCGCCGAGCAGCACGGCGGCTGTCGGGCTGCCGGGAATGGAGAGAGTCAGGAGCGGGACGAGAGAGGGCCCGACCATCGCGTTGTTGGCGGATTCGGCAGCGATGATGCCTTCCGAGTGGCCGGTTCCGAACTTGTCGCGTTCCGGCGAGACCTTGCGCGCCTGGTCGTAGGCGACCAGTCCGGCGATCTGCCCGCCGATTCCGGGAATCAGTCCAATGACGGAACCCGAAACGGTGCCGATCACCACCGCGCGCAATCTCGACAGGAGTTCCCGGACCGCCCGGGAGAGCGGGTGCCTTTCGACCGAGATGGCCTCGATCGATGACGACCGGCGGCCGTCCGCGAACATGGCGATGACCTGGGGAATGGCGAACAGCCCGATGAGGGCCGGAACGATGCTGATGCCGCCGCTCAGGGACGAATGGAAGACGAAGCGCTGCACGCCGAGGATGTCGTCGAACCCCACCGTCGCGAGCCACAGCCCGATACATCCCGACAGCAGCCCCTTGACGACGCTGGACGTGCCGAGGGAGCCGATGATCGTGACGCCCAGGATGGCGAGCCAGAACAGTTGCGACGGTCCGAAGGCGAGCGCCCATTCGGCCAGAACCGGCGTCAGGAAGATCAGAAGCGCGACTCCGATCAGACCTCCGACAAGCGAGGCCAGGAAGGCGAGCTGGAGGGCCCTGGCTCCCTGGCCCTTGCGGGCCATCTCGTAACCGTCAAGGGTCGTGGCGATGTTGGCCGGCGCCCCCGGTATCTTCAGCAGGATGGCGCTGACCGCGCCGCCGGCGACCGTGGAGGTGTAGGCCGCGCCCAGCAGAATCAGCCCGTGCACGGCCTCGAGCTGGAACGTGAAGGGAATCAGGAGCGCAACCGCCATCGTCGGGGAGAGCCCCGGCGTGGCGCCGAGGATCAGGCCACCGATCGTTCCGCCGATGAGCAGAAGCATGGCCGGGACCGTGAACACGTCCCCGAAGTAGGTCAGAAACTCCATTCCCCCTCTTGCCGTTTCCTGCGACGACACAGGCGCAGCCCGCCCGCACTTTGGAACGGTAGGGAATGAAAACAACGATGCAAACGTTTTCATCCGGCGAATCCTGACTAGACTGGTGACGTCATGGTCAGTCGGCATGTCGACATCGTCGATGTTGCAAGACGGGCCGGAGTCTCTCCGGCCACCGTGTCGCGCGCCTTCAATCATCCTTCGCTCGTGAGGGCCGATACGCGGGCCAGAATCTCTGCGGTGGTCGACGAGCTCGGCTACATCCGCAACCGGGCGGCGCGATCCATTCACGGCAAGAGAAGCGGAACCATCGGCCTCATCGTTCCCACCGTCGACAACGCCATCTTCTCCCGGCTGATCCAGTCGTTCTCCGATGCCCTGAACTCGAGGGGCTTCACCCTACTGCTGAGCGCCCACGGCTATGACCTCGGACGGGAAAAGGATCTGCTGCGCTCCTTTCTCGAGCACCGCGTCGACGGAATCGCCGTGATCGGCCTCGACCACGAGAACGCCACGTTCGCCCTGATCGAGAACCGCCAGGTGCCCGCGGTGGCGCTCTGGAACCACGACGGCGCCTCGCGGATGTCCTGCGTGGGGCCCGAGAACCACCACGCGGGTTATCTCGCCGCGCGGCACCTCGCGGACCTCGGTCACCGGAGGATCGGCCTGCTGTTCCCACCGACCAGGGGCAATGACCGCGCGGCATCGAGGCTCGAGGGAGCCGAGGCGCTGCTTGCAGAGCGCGGCATCGACGTGCCCGACCGCTGGCGCATCGAGGCGGTCTACAGCGTCGCGGCGGCCAAGCGGGCCCTCATCGACCTCATCGGCGACGGCGACATCCCGACGGGCCTCGTGGCCGGCAACGATGTCCTCGCCCAGGGCGCGGTGTTCGCCGCCGCCGAGTGCGCGGTCGGCGTCCCGGACCGGGTTTCGGTGGTCGGGATCGGTGACTTCAGCGGTTCGGCCGAGATGACCCCTTCCCTCACGACCGTGCGGCTGCCGGCGGCCGAGATCGGCGAGGCAGGGGCCGAAATCCTGCTCGAACTCGTGCGTTCGCAGCGGCGCCATCCGCTGATACGGCGCAATCTCCCGCTCGAACTCGCAGTACGCGCCTCCACGGCCGCACCGCCCGCCCCCTAGATCAGGCGCCTGACGGTGCGTGAGGCAACGACGCGGTGGTTCTTCACGTAGTCCTCGTGGTTGCGCTCGACCGACCGGGGATCGTAGACATACGTGACGAGAAAGCCCGCCGACTGGCGCAGCCGTTCCGCGGAGCGGTCGCCGAGCCAGTTGATCTGCTCGAGCCGCGCACCGTTGCGCAGATGGAAGCGCGCCACGGGATCGAGGGGATCGTTGCCGCGCCTGGCCTTCAGCAGGTAGTGCGCGACCGCTCGTTCAAGCACGGGCCTGAGTTCGCCGCCAAGGACCTCCTCGTCATGCCATCCCTCGCGGTCGAGCGTCCCGACCAGGGTCCGCTCGTCATCCGTCAGGGGATCGTCGTCACCTCCCGCGGTCTTCTCCAGCCATCCGCGAAAACCCGGCACGGGAGAGAGCGTCGCATAGGTATCGAGCTTCGGAAACTCGCGCGCCATGTCGAGCACGACCTGCTTGAGCAGGAAGTTGCCGAAGGAGATTCCCTTGAGTCCCTCGTGGCAGTTGTTGATCGAATAGAAGATCGCCGTGTCGGCGTCCTGAGGGTCGATTTCCGTCCGGCCGGGACCGATGATCGCGTCGATGTTCGTTGCAAGCCCTCGTGTCAGGGCGACCTCGACAAAGACCAGGGGATCGTCCGGCAAGGCGCCGTGGAAGAACGCGAAGCAGCGCCTGTCGCGGGCAAGCCGGCGCCTGAGATCGTCCCAGCCGCGCATCTCGTGGACGGATTCGTTCTCGATCAGCTTCTCGAGCACCGCTGCGGGAGTCTGCCAGTCGATGCGGCGAAGCGTGAGGAATCCGCGGTTGAACCAGGACGCGAGGAGGTGGTGGAGGTCGGACTCCACCGCCTTCAGCGACGGATCCTCGCGGACTTCATCCAGAAGGTGGCTGCGCATGCGGACCAGCGCCCCGGTTCCGTCCGGCGCCATGTTGAGACGGCGGAAGAGCTCCTGGCGGCCCGGTTCCACCGCCCTGACGAGACGCGCGAAGGCGTCGCCGTCGCGCTGACGGGCGTAGTCGCGGGCGCGATCGAGCACGGCATCGGGATCGACATGGTAGTGGTCGCGCAGGACACGGAAGAAACCGCGCCTGGCCTCGCGGTCCATGGCCTCGTAGGCGTCGAGCAGGCGGCGCGCGAGCGCCGTGCCCGAGGCTTCGCCCCGTGTCGACAGCAGTTCGCGGCACATCTCGTGCGGATTCCCGCCGATGTCCCGTCCGTCGGCCCCCACACGCCGCAGCAACCAGTCGAGACCGGCGTCGGCCACGGAATGAAGGAAGCTGTTGAATCCCGGCTTGTCCGGGCTGGCGTCGGTCACGGCTGGACACCTCTCCCCTTCACCTTGGCACGAACCTCCCCGGGCGCAAGGCCGCCTGACTGCTGAATTCGACGACAACGGGCGGCACGGCCTTGCCAGGTTGCCGGTGAGGTCGAGGCCTCCTCACGGATCGCGATCGCCCGGCTCAGGATCGTGCCGGAGCCGATGTCGTCTTCCGGCGACCCCTGCCTCGCAGACCGGACCACCCCCGACCTTCGTGCGACCGGAAGCGCCGCCGAGTGGTTCCCGCCCGGCCGCCGATCACAGTGCGTGCGTTGGTCCCGGGCCCCTGCGAAGCCAGCGCCTGCGCGAGCGTCGTTGCGTTGTGCCGCATGATGTCGAGGCAGGCCGGCGCCGGACAAAGCACCGGGATGGAGCGTGCCGCCGACGGCGGGTCACGCCCTCGAGGCGGAGTCGGGGTTCAGTGGTCACCGGCGCAGGCGTCGCGGGCAAGAATGTCGTCAACCGCCATGAGAATTGCCTCCGGTGTCGCCGGAGCATCGAGGCGTGGCAGATGGCGGTACCCGGCCAGGCGCGCGACAGCGTCGCGGATGGCGAGCCACACGGAAATGGCAAGGAGAAGAGGCGGTTCACCGACCGCCTTCGACCGGTAGATGGTCGGCACCGGATTGGGCATGTCGGGAAGGATGTGGACATTGAAATCCGGCGCCACATCGCGGCTTCCGGGAATCTTGTAGGTCGAGGGGCCATGGGTCAGAAGGTGTCCGTCGGCATCCCATACCAGCTCCTCGGAAGTCAGCCAGCCCTGTCCCTGGACAAAGCCCCCCTCAATCTGTCCGATGTCGATGGCGGGATTGAGCGATGCGCCGCAGTCCTGGAGGATGTCGGTCTTCAGGACCCGCGATTCACCGGTCAGCGTATCGATTGCCACGACCGATATGGCTGCGCCGAACGTGTAGTAGTGCGCGGGATGGCCCGTCATGGTGTCGGCATCCCAGGTGATGCCCGGCGTGGCATAGTAGCCGGTCGCGGAAAGGGACACGCGTTCGTCCCAGGAGAGCTCCGCGAGCCGGGCGAAGGAAAGACTCTCGTTGCCGGCGTAGACGCGCCCGTGACGGAATTCGATTGTTTCGACCGCAGCACCGAGGGCGCGCGCGGCAACATCCGCCATGCGATTCCTGATTGTTGTGGCGGCATTGAAGGCCGCCATCCCGTTGAGATCCGATCCCGAGGAAGCCGCGGTGGCCACCGTGTTGGGAACCTTGTCGGTGCGCGTGGCCGAGACCTTGACGTTCCCCAGGGCAATGCCGAAGACCGAGGCGACCACCTGGGCAACCTTGACGAAAAGACCCTGTCCCATCTCGGTGCCGCCATGGTTGAGATGGACGCTTCCATCCGTATAGACATGGACGAGAGCACCGGCCTGATTGAGACGCGGCACATTGAAGGAGATGCCGAACTTGGCCGGCATCATCGCGATCCCCTTCTTCAGCGTCCGGTTTGCGGCGTTGAAGCGCTCGATCTCCTGGCAGGTCCCCTTCCAGTCCGCGGCCCTGCGCAGCCGCGTGACGATGGTGCCGATAAGGTTGTGGGAGACCTGCTGGCCATAGGGTGTCGTGTTGCGGTCATCAGTCCCGTACCAGTTGACATCGCGCACATCGTCGACGTCGAGGCCAAGGTGGCGGGCGACATGCTCAACGACCGTTTCGATGGCGAGCATTCCCTGGGGGCCGCCGAACCCGCGGAATGCCGTGTTGGACACCGTGTTTGTACGGCACGCATAGCCCCGCACCGTAATGTCCGGCAGGAAGTAGCAGTTGTCGACATGGCACATGGCGCGGGTGAGAACCGATGAACTCAGATCGGCGACATTGCCGGCCCTCAGGGCGATCATGATGTCGACACCCTCGATCCTGCCCCTGGAATCGAACCCCGCTGTATAACGGAAGAGACCGTCATGGCGTTTGCCGGTGACGATCATGTCGGCATCCCTTCTCAGCCGGAGTCTGGCCGGCCGGCCGGTTTTCGCGGCCACGAGCGCGGCGATTGCGGCGATGATCGATCCCTGGCTCTCCTTGCCGCCGAAGCCGCCGCCCATCCGCCGCACCTCGACCACGACCGCAGAAAACGGGACGCCGAGGACCGTCGCCACGGCATGCTGGACTTCTGTTGGATGCTGGGTGGAACTGAAGACCTCGAGATCGCCGTTGTCGCGTGGCACCGCAAGGGCGATGTGGCCTTCGAGATAGAAGTGATCCTGGCCGCCGCAACGCACTTCGCCGCTGATCCGGTGGCGCGCTCCGGCAATTGCCGCGTCGGAATCACCGCGTCTCATGGTCTGCGGCGCGGACGTGTAGGCCTCGTGTTCGAGAGCCTCATCGATGCTGAGGAGAGCGGGACGCCGCGACCAGGTGACCTCGACAAGGCCGGCTGCCGTGAGGGCCTGGTCAAAGGTCGTGGCGGCGACCGCCGCCACCGGCGCTCCGGCATAGTCCACCGCGTCGCAGGCGAGCGCCGGTTCGCCGCCGGTGATCGGACCGATGTCGTTGGTCCCGGGGATGTCGGCGGCTGTCAGCACGGCGTGGACGCCGGGCGAGGCACGCGCCCGCTCCGGGTCGATGCCGACGATTCCGGCATGGGCGTGGGGTGAGGTCACGAGAACCACTTCGAGGGTATCCGGAAGCTCCGGCATGTCATCGATGAATTGCGCCCTGCCGGTGACGTGCTCCAGGGCGCTGTCGTGCGCGGCTTTGGCAAACACCGCTGCGTCCGGGGCATTCATGTCTGGTTCACCTTGAGGGCCGCCTCGCCCGTGACGTTGCGGTAGAGGCGGATGAGGAGATTGGCGGCGACCCTGAGACGGTAGGCCGCACTGGCCCGCTGATCGTCGATGGGCGTGAAATCGCGCACTACGGCGCGTCCGGCGTCCCGGACAGTGTCCTCCGACCACGTCCGCCCGGCCAGGACGCGTTCGGTTTCGAGTGCCCGGGCGGGCACTGCGGCCATGCCGCCGAAAGCGATGCGGATGTCCGCGATGCGGCCGCCTTGAAGAACGACGCGGAAGGCGCCAATCACCGCCGAGATATCCTGATCATGACGCTTCGAGACCTTCCAGGCGCGGAAGACAGTTTCACCCGCAGGCTTTGGAATCCTGACTCTCGTGATGACCTCTGCGTCCCCAAGCGCCGTGCGGCGGTAGGCAAGAAAGAACTCTTCCAGGGGCATGCGACGCTCACCATCCGGTCCCCTGAGGTCCAGTTCCGCCTCCAGCACCATGAGACATGGAGCAAGATCGCCGACCGGCGAGGCGTTGGCGAGATTGCCGGCAACGGTGGCCACGTTGCGGATCTGCCGCGAGCCGAAGCGGCGCATGATGGCGCCCAGCGCAGGCCATGCGCGTTCGCATGCGGGCAGCGCTTCCGAAACCGTCACTGCAGCGCCGACGTGGAGCGCATCGGTCGTTTCCCTCAGGAGCCGCAGTTCCCGTACATGGGAAGTGGAGATGGTGACCGCAGCGTGACGGCGTTCCTTGCTGAACTGCAGGCCGACATCCGTGCCGCCGGCAAGCAGCAGGGCATCGGAATGCGACTGTTTGAGGGCGAGCAGTCCATCAAGGGTCACCGGTGCAAGCCATACCGCTCCCCCGGCTGTCAGCGATTCCCGTGGTGCCGGCGTTGCTCTGTCGGGGACTCCCCGATCCGGTGGGGCACTGCGGCACGCCTGACGCGCCGCCTCGACGATCGGGCGATAGCCGGTACAGCGGCAGAGATTGCCGGCAAGGGCCTCATGAATGGCGTCATCGTCCGGGGTTCCTCCCTCCTGGCGCAACGCCCAGAGTGCCATGACAAACCCCGGCGTACAGAATCCGCACTGGCTGGCATGACTGGACATCATCGCCCGCTGGACGGGATCGGGAGCCTCACCCATGCCGGACAGCCCCTCAACCGTCATGAGACGGGCTCCGTCAAGCTGACCCAGGGTGCACAGGCATGCGTTGACGGCTTCGGCCCGGGTGCTGCCGTGGCGCACCATGACGACAGTACAGGCGCCGCAATCTCCTTCCGCGCATCCTTCCTTGGTGCCCCTGAGACCGGCTTCGCCGCGCAGGTAGTCCAGCACCGTCATCGTCGGCATGACAGACGGAGCCACATGCTCTGTGCCGTTCAGAAGGAAACGCACACCCATCTCGTGGCCGGGCCTATTGGGTGGAGGCACCATGGCGGATCCAGAGGCCGAGAAGCTGCCGCTCCCCGGGTGTCATTCCTGTTTCGTTGCCAAGCGGCATGGTGTCGGTCTCTACCGTCGTGATCCTGATCGCCTCGACATGGCTCAGGATCTCGGCAGCGGTGTTGAAGCGGACATCCTTCGGCGCGGTGTCGAAGTTCTCGTGGCGGGGTTCGGCTGCATGGCACGAAAGGCAGCGTTCGTTGATGATCTGCCGGACCGTGCTGAAGGCGACCCGTTCGGCGGCAGGCTCACCCGCTCCTCTCTCGTGGGCCGGCCAGGAGGCAATGATGGCCGCTCCCAGGAAGGGGAAGACGGCTGCCGCCAGGGGCCAGGTCTGGTGCCTGCCGGCGTTGCGCAGATTGAACCAGTGACGCACCAATGCGCCGGAAAGCGAGATGGCGATCAGAAGCAGCCAGTTCAGGGAGTGTCCGAACGTCATCGGATAGTGACTGCTGATCATGATGAAGACGACCGGCAACGTCAGGTAGTTGTTGTGGACTGAACGCTGCTTGGCCTGCCTGCCCAGCACGGGATCGGGCTCCTCTCCGGCAAGACGCGCCGCAATCAGCTTCCTCTGGGCCGGAATGATGCGCACGAAGACGTTGATGACCATGACAATGCCGATCAGCGCGCCGACGTGCATGTAGGCCGCACGGCCTGTGAAGACCTGTGTCAGGGCGATGGCAACGATCGCGAGCGCTATGACGGAAAGCACATTGGCCGCAAGGGGGTTCCCGGCGCCGGCACGCGATGCGAAGAGGGCATCATAGGCGAACCAGCCGACCACCAGGGTGGCAACACCGATTCCCACCGCCTGCAGGCGGCCGAGCGAACCGGAACCCGCCTCCACAAGATAGGATTCGGCGCCAAGGTAGTAGACGATGGCAAGCAGCATGACACCGGTAATTCCGGTAAATCCCGCCTCCCACTTGAACCAGTGCAGGGTGCGCGGAATGGCCGCTGGCGCCACAAGGTACTTGTTGACCTCGTAGAATCCACCGCTGTGCACCATCCACAGTTCGCCCTCGATACCGTCCTTGCCGGATCCGGGCTTCTCGAGATGGGCATCGAGCCACATGAAGAGGAAGGAGGTGCCGATCCAGGCAATGCCGACGATCACGTGAGTCCATCGGATGACAAGGTTGGCCCAGTCGAGAATGGCGGTTTCCATGACGCCTATTCCCCGACCCTTCCCGCGACACGCAGGCTGACAATCCGCTCGATGTTGGCCATTGCTTCCGCCATCTCGGTTTGCGGATCACTTCCAAGCCGCCGCCGGAACGCCTCGATGATGCTGTCGAGTGTATGGTCGCGGACCGCAATGATGAAGGGAAAACCGAATTTTTCCCGGTACCTGCGGTTGAGATCCATGAAAAGGGCGAAGTTCGCCTCCGACAGGCGGTCGAGTCCGGCACTCGCCTGTTCGCGCGTCGAATCGGGTTCAAGGTCACGCGCCCTGGCCGCCTTGCCGGCAAGATCGGGATGGGCCCGGATGAAGGCGAGTTTTTCTTCGTCCCCCGCTTCTTCAAGGACCCGTGTCACGGCGCGAATCAATGCCGCGCGCGATGCGAAGGGGCCATGCCGATGGGCGCGCCGGGCGAACCATGGAGAGCTTTCGAAGACATCCCCGAGCATGGCCGTGAACCCGTCTGCGCTGGCCCGATTGATCGCCTTGAGTGTGAGTACCGGCAACTCATCCGTTCCCTTCGGCGGGAGGCGGGAACCGTGCCCGCCAATGACGCGCGATGTCGATGCGCCTGCAGAACCAGACTCCCTCGTGGCGTCGGGCGTAGTCGACAAAGCGTTTGAGGGCGCCAATGCGGCCGGGACGGCCGGCGAGGCGGCAGTGCAGGCCAACCGACAGCATTCTGCCACCCTCCCGCCACAGAACATCGAAGCTGTCCCTGAGATAGGTGTAGAACTGGTCGCCGGAGTTGAATCCCTGAGGCGTGGCAAAGCGCATGTCGTTGACATCGAGGGTATAGGGAACGACGAGATGCTGTCTTTGCCCGACAGTCGTCCAGAACGGGAGGTCGTCGCTGTAGTCATCGGCATCATAGAGAAATCCGCCTTCCTCGACGACGAGTCGGCGCGTATTCGGGCTGGTCCGTCCGGTATACCACCCCAGCGGCCGCTGGCCGGTCAACCTCGTCTGGATGGCGATGGCGCGCTCCATGTGTTCGCGTTCTTCGTCTTCCCTCACCTTCTGGTAATCGATCCAGCGATAGCCGTGGGAGCAGATCTCGAAGTCCGCCTCCATCGCCCGTTCCGCCACTCCGGGGTTGCGTTCGAGGGCCATGGCGACACCGAAGACCGTGACCGGTACCGCCTGTTCCCGGAACAGCCGAAACAACCGCCACACACCTACCCTGCTGCCGTACTCGTAGAGTGACTCCATGCTCATGTGACGCATGCCTTCAATTGGCGCGGCAGCCACGATCTCCGAGAGGAAGGCCTCGGAGGCAGCATCGCCGTGAAGCACGCTGTTCTCGCCGCCCTCCTCGTAGTTGACGACAAACTGCACGGCGAGACGGGCGCCTCCCGGCCAGCCCGGATCCGGCGGCACGGCGCCGTAGCCTTTCATGTCTCGGGGGTAGGGAGCGTCTGGCGGCAAGGGGAACTTTCGTTGCCTGGTGGTTGCCGCAAAGGTAACACTGGCATCGGATGTGTCCAGCACGCGCGGGCATTCTCCGGTGGGGAAGGACAATGCCAGGATTGACAACCCATGTTCTTGATACCGCGTCAGGACATCCGGCTGCCGGGGTCGCCGTCACGCTCTTCGAGATGGTCGGCAACGAACGCCGGGAGATCGCATCGGCTGTCACCAACGACGATGGCCGCACCGACCGGCCGCTCCTGGAGAGCGTGCATCAGGGCCGTTTCGAGATCGTCTTCGAGATCGGCACCTACTTCGCCTCGAGAGGGATGGTTCCGGGATTCCTCGACCGGGTGCCGGTCCGCTTCCGCATCACCGACATGTCACGGCACTGGCACGTTCCCCTCTTGGTAAGTCCGTGGGGCTACACCACGTACCGCGGCAGCTGAATCGCCACCTCCACAGGTTGAGCGGCATGGCACCCGAAGGCGCCCCCGGACAGGTGCGGGGAGCCGTTCCCGGCCGTCTCCCGACAACTCCTGTGCAAGTCAACTTGCCTCGCGTAGCGATATGGAGTGATCAGCCCCCGCCGACTGATCCGTGTTTCAGTGTCGGTGCATTGACGGCTTCCCGGCCAGCGTGGCATGGCGATTGTTTCCGGAGCCGGCGGACGAGGGCGAGACCGGCCACGGGCCTGCGATGTCCGACGGCCGCGTCACCGGCTCACCTGCCCGGTCTTCACCATGCCGGACACCACCGCCGGGACTGGCAATCGGGAGACCCCGTCCGGATGCAAGCCAGAAGACATTCTGGCCCTATTGAGGAACGGCAAGAAACACCATGGTGCCGATGCCCCACAGCACCATCTGAAAATGCGTGTTCTGGGACCACTGATGGCAGTACCAGTAAGCAAAGTGATTGCCCACGATCAGGAACCCGGACCAGATCGAGGTGAATCCGAGCGCGCCAACCAGCGCCGCGACCCTGGCCTGCTCCGGATCCGCAAGTCCGCACAGGGCAAGCGCCATCCAGATGGTGCCACCCCACAACAGCAGACAGACCAGCACCTCGCAGCAGACGATGAAGACAAAGATCGCCCGCTGCAGGGCACGGTTGGTGACACGCCGGCCCTCGATCAGCACGTAGTTCTCGGGATACTCTTCCCTGAGTCGCTTGAGTTCCAGCACCTCCTTCGTGCCCGTGGCGTTCATCGAGGGATGGACGATGTTGTCCCGGACGCCGAGCAGCAGCCAGACTCCCAGATGGGCTGTCAGACAGGTTTGCGCGAAAGCGACCATCGTTTCCATGTCGATTCCCCGATTCAAGTCCTCGACTGGGGTGGCGCGGTTGCCTCGACTTCCTTCATCAGTTCGCAAAAGCCGGCAACCATGGACGCGACGTCCCGTTCGCCCTTGTCGGCGCATGCGGCTGTGGCGTCGCCCACTACGCCTTCGGGATTCAGGTCTTGCGACATCCAGGCAACGTTCGCCTCCGATCCGTGATAGCCGATCCGTTGGTGACGCGCCTTCATGTCCGACTGTGTGCTGGCGAAGTCTTCGGCCTTGGACATGTCGACCAGGTCGGGGCGCAGCACCAGCATCACCGAGGTTTCGCTGTTGCCGCCGTGGATATCCGTGAAGACCGGGCCATAGTCGTAGATCTCCTGCCACTTGCCGAGGCGTCCCCAGCTCGTGGTGACAACGAGCATGCCGTGTCTGACCCGCAGTTCGCGCGCGACAATCTCCATCGGGTGGACGTTGCCTCCATGGCTCGTGACAAGGACGAATTTCCGGACGCCGGCCCGCGCGACAGACTCGCCGATTTCGAGCCAGCTGCGGACCGTCGTGTCCCAGTCCAGAGTCAGCGTTCCGGCAAATCCAAGGTGCTCGTTGGACTTGCAGATCTCCTCCAGTGGCAGGAAGGTGACGGGACTGTCCGGCGGCAAGGCGGCGGCGCAGCGTTCGACCATGCCTTCGGCGATAAGGGCGTCGACGCCGACCGGCAGATGCGGCCCGTGCTGCTCAATTGCGGCGAGCGGCAGGACGGCGATCCATTCGGAGGTATCGCCGTCGAATTCGGTGGTTGGCATCTCACGCCAGAAACGTCTGCTCGGCATCCTGGTCCTCCTTGGCGGCGATGGCTTCGACTTCGACAAGAAACTCGGGCCGGCTGAATCCCGAGACGATCATGAGCGTGGAGGCCGGCTTGTCCGGCCTGTTTGCCAGGTAGGCGTCACGGGCCGCCATGTAGCCCGCCATGTGGGCGCGGTCCGTGACGTAGGCGTTGAGCCGCAAGATGTGTTCGCGGGTGACACCGGCCTCGGCCAGTATCGCGTCGATGTTCTCGAAGCAGAGCCTGGCCTGCGCTTCGGCCGTTTCGGGGATGGTCCCGTCCGGTCCGATACCGAGCTGGCCGGAGGTGACCACCAAATGCCGGACCCTGGCCTCGACGCCGTGGGCGTAGGCCGCAAAGGGCGGCTGGATCGCCGCGGGAGTCAGGCTTCTCATGGCGCAGCCCTGCGCAGGCCGGCGTACTCGTAGCTGCCGGTCGGATCATAGGAATAGTCGGGGCGTTCCCAGCCAATCATCTTGCCGGGGTTCAGGATTCCCTTCGGGTCGGTGCGCCTTTTCAGGTCCAGCCGTGCCTGGTCCGCATCGCAGTGATTGCCTTCCTCATAGGTGTAGACATGCGGGTTGTAGCAGGGGCAGCCCATGGCCTCGAGGTTCCGGATGACCTCCGTCAGGCGCGTCTCGCTGCTGTAGCGGTAAAGCGGCAGCAGGCCCGCATAGAGACGGCCTGCGGCCCGTGTGTATTCTACGTGACCGACGATTTCGCCTGGAAAGCGTTGCGCGATTTCCTCCACCGCGCCGAGCGGATCCTCTTCGGGCGTGCCGACCTGCAGATAGGTCATTGCGGGGTCGACTTTCAGCGCCAGCAGAGTCGTGTGGTTCCAGGTCAGGTGATAGAGATGCGGCAGACCCTTCTTGTCCTCGTCGCTTGCCCTGTCGGAGCGAAAGGCGACACGGCCGCCGTCCTTCTGAAGCAGGTCGAGCAGCGGTTGCACGGCGTTGGGCGCGGCGAGGATGCACAGCAGGCTGTCGCCCTCCCGCAGGAACTTGCGATGGCGCGCGAAGTACTTGCAGGGAGCCGGCGCCTGAACGGCCGCGAGCTGTTTCAGCCACAGACCTTCATGATGGGCGACCGCCCAGCCCGCGCGCACCGAGGCCATCCAGTCGTCGAAGGCGACCAACAGCTCGACCCAGCTTTGGGCCGGGGCCAGGGGCAGTTCGACCTCGGTGATGATGCCGTTCACGCCGTAGGAGTGATGGACGATCGCAATGTCGTCGCCGGTCAGGTCGATCAGGCGGGGGGTCTCCTCGAGGGTCGCCAGGCGCAGGCGCAAGATGTTGCCGGGCTCGCGCAGCATGCCCCAGCGGATCGATCCGACGCCGCCCGATCCGCCGGCAATGAAGCCGCCGATGGTGGCTGTTTCGCGCGTCGATGGATGCATGCGCAGTTCTTGCCCGCTGTGTTCGCGCGTTTCCGTCTCGATCCTGCTCAACACGGCGCCCGGTTCGACAACGAGAACGCCTTCGCCGATCGACTTGATTCTGTTCATCGGCTTCATGTCCAGCACCACGCCGCCTGCAAGCGGCACGGCTTGGGCGTAGTTCCCGGTGCCGCCGCCGCGAGGCGTGACCGGAATGTCCAGCGCCCAGCATGCGGCGAGAACCCGCAGCAGCTCCTCCTCGCTGCGCGGCGAGACGACGGCTTCTGCCGTGACGTCCTTGAGCTTCTCCCTGAGAACCGGCGAATACCAAAAGGAATCGCGGCTCTTCCCGCGAACCACGTTGTCACGCGTGGTGATCTCGATGTCGCCGATTCTCTCTGTGAGCGCCTCGATGCGGCTCATACTCGCATTCCTTTCATGTCGTCCAGGTGTCGATAGTCCGGCGGTGTCGTATCGATGGGGTGCCCGTCGCGCAGGACGATGCGATCCGACAGCGGACGGGAAATGAACTCGCCCCAGTTGCGCGCGGTGAAGACGATGAGATCGGCCGGCGCGCCTGGCTCCAGCCTGCCGCGAGCGGGCAGGCCCATGAGGTCTGCCGCAGTCTTCGTCACGGCCGTCGCCCAGTCGCCAAGCGGATGATCGAGTTGCATCATGCGCACGGCGTCACGAAAGAGTTCCGGAACATCGTGATCGCCATAGGCGTAGAATGCGTCACGGACGTTGTCCGACGCGACGGCCACCGGAATGCCGTGCTTCCGCATTTCGTGCACCGGAGCGCAACCGCGATAGCGCGGCGTTTCGCCGGCCCGGCGATCCATGAGATAGGCATTGCAAAGCGGGAGGGAGACGACGCCGATCCCGGCCTTTGCCACCCGCTCGAGCGTGCGCTCAAGCGTCTGTGGCGGTTGCACCGACAGGGCGCAGCAATGCCCGACCAGCACCGGTCGATCGAACCCGTTGCGCAGTACCGCACGGGCGATGGCATCAACACCCCTGGATGCCGGATCGAGAACCTCGTCGGCATGAAAGTCAAGCTGCAAGCCGTATCGTCCGGCGACCGCCATGACGTCATCGAGCGCGCGATCGAGCTCCGGATTCGCAGGCACGAAGACGCTCAGGATGCCGGTATGGTGGTGGCGCGCCCGTTGTGCCACCTCGCGGACCCAGTCAAGGTCCTCGTCTATGCCCACAAAGGGGCAGACCTGGAGCGTGATCCGATCACGCCAGTCATCGGCCAGTTCGCAGAGGGTGGCAAAGGCCCGCTCGAACGAGGAACGGCCGGAATCCACATGGCTGCGGATCGCTGTGGTGCCATGGGCAAAGGCCGCGCTGAGTGCAAAGTCGGCCCTCTGCCGGATATCGTCTGCGCAGTGATAGGCGGCCGCATCTCGAATGGCGCTGGACGAGGCGCCGTCGAACGTGCCGTCCGCGTTCGGCGAACGCTGCCATACCAGCGCCTTGTCCAGGTGGGTGTGGCAATCGACCGGGCCCGGCCAGGCCATGGCCCTGGCCATATCGAGGCCGTTCGGCAGGTCGTCGCGGCTTGCCGGCGGACCGAGCCAGTCGATGCGCCCGTCGGCAATCACCATGTCGGCGCCCAGCAGGCCATCGCCGGCCAGCGGCAGGCTGGCTGTCGGCGCCGTTCCCTTGGGGAGGCGCAGGTTGCGCAGGGCAAAGGGCTCGCTCTCCCGCGCCGACAACAGGAGCTGTGGGGTGTCCTGCTTCATGGACGCGTCGCGGACAGGCCATCGGCATCACCGGCCGAGATGCAACAGCTCACCAGCGTCCGTGGCTGATCGTAGGGCCAGGGTGTACCGCGGTGCATAGTGGCGCGCTCATCCCAGACCAGCACATCTCCCGGTCGCCAGTGATGGGCATAAATGTGGCTCGGCCCGGTCATGTGCTCGATCAGAGCGTCAATGAACCTCTGACCTTCGTCCTCATCCATGTCGCTCACCGCAAAGGCATGCGAAGCGACATAGACCGCCTCGGCGCCGTTCACCGGGTTGCGCCACACCGCGTGCCATCCGGTATCCGGCCACATGGTAAAGAGGTCCAGTTTGGCCAGGTCCGGGGCGACCCTGGCCCGTGAGTGACTGTAGCGATGACGAAGTGTCATTCCGCGCAGCCGCTGCTGCATGGCTGGTTCGAGCGCCACGAATCCGGCCCTGGTCGAAACGAATTCGGTCGCACCGCCCCTGTCCGGCACGACTCGCGCCTGCAGCACATTGGCCAATGCCGGCGTCGGCAGGAAGGTGCTGTCGGTGTGCCAGAGCATGTTGGCTTTCAAGCCGAGCAGGCGCAGGTCGTCTTCATCGTAGACGCCACCCTCATCGGTCTCGTTGCTGACGCCGTAGGATATGCACGGCTTGCCGTCCATGCGCGGGCTGGAGCGGTCTTCGATGGGCCCGAACAGCTGACCGAAGGCGAGGTGCTCCTGGTCATCGAGGTGCTGTTCCGCGAACAGCAACAGCGAATGCTGTTCAAACAGTGCACGGATCGCCGGGTACATGCGATCCGCCGTGACGTCGCGCAAGTCCACATCGTGCACCTCTACGCCAAACTCGGGATGCAACGCCGTCGTGCTCAGTCCGGCGACCTTTTCGTTCATTGCTCGGCTCGCTCGTCAGGGGCGGGGTTTCGCGCAGGTCCCCCTCTTGAGGTGCGCGCAACGAAAGCTGCCGCAAGGCGCAGGCGCGCCTGGCACGGCATCCTCAAGGGGCGTACATGCTGGGGAAAACACCCGCACTGCTGATATGGGACCTTCGCCCGATCGTTTTCGGGCGCAGAATCAGGAAGGGCAAAGGCAACCTGGGCCATGCGTTCCTCCGTGAAGACGGAACTGCGGCCCTGATGTAACCCTATCGCCAGTGGGTGATCCGAAAGATGGAGGGATATCCAAAAGCTGTCAAGAGGCTTGCCAAGCGTTGAAGAGGAGCGAGCTCGCTGCCTTCATCAGCCCACCCGGGACTCATTTTCCACCGCACTCCGGTGCAGGAGTTCGTCGAGGCGGTTCCGCAGCGTCTGCGCCATGCGGCCAGGGAAGTCTGCGAGTCACACCTGACGTCGCCACCGTCCCTCCACGAACGATGGTATCGAGTCTGCTCACGGGTCCGTCCTGTCATTCCCGGTGGCATGACGGACTGACTGGCGAGCCTCCGGCGGCGCTACGCCGAGCTGTCTGCCAATCTCCAGACCGTCCTCCCAGCAGTGACGATCGATCGGCACCTTGCCCTCTGCGAGCGCATGCTCCCGGCGCGCGGCGCTGCCCTCGCCGGGGTACCTGATTTCCGTCACACCGGGAGCCTTCCTGGAGGTCTTGACCGCTGCGATGCGTTGACCCACGGATCGTTTGAAGTCCTCGATGCTGCCAAAGATCTCCGGGTCGATCGCAACGAACAAGTGACCCTTGAGGGCTCCCTTCTTTTCCACGTGATCCACGCCCATGTCACAACCGACCAGGGCACCCGAGAGGAAATCGATCAACAGCAGCAGGCCGTAACCCTTGTGTCCGCCCGGGTCGATAGCGCCGATGTCGCGGATGTAGTCGAGGCCGTCGCACACCAGGCCGGGGTCGCGCGTGGAACGCCCGTCCCTGTCGTGAGCCACCCCGTCGGGGAGCCTGCCCCCGTAACGCCGGGAATAACGTATGTAGGTGGGAAGCGTTGCGCAGGGTGTGAAATCGGCCAGAAACGGCGTGCTCCCGGTCGGCACCGAAAACGCCATCGGGTTGCTTCCGATGATGGGCTCGACGCCGCCGACCGGGTGGACGACGGGCACGACGTCGTCGCTGAACACCATGCCGACCACATCCCGGTTCGCCATGCGCTCCGCGTACAAGCCCGCATGAAACAGGTCATGGCTGTTTCTGACCCCGACGACCGCGCACCCGGCGTCTTTCGCCTTGGCGGCCGCGACATCGGCCGCCAGAAGCGCGGCCAGCGGACCCGGGCCGGAGTTTCCGTCTATGAGCGCAAAGCAGGCCTTTTCCCTGACGATGACAGGTCTTGCGACCGGGTTGGCCTGGCCCTTCCGGTAGTACTGCAGGTGGCTGTTGATCAGGTGATTGAAGCCCTGCACGCCCACACCTCTCAAATCGGATTCAAGATGCACTTCCGCCACCACGGCCGCAGCCTCCCGGTCGAATCCCACCGCTTCCAGGAGACGTTGCATGTAGATCCGCAGGACATCGATTCGGACCTCTCTCGTTTCCTGGCCAAGCATGATGTCTCCTCCCTTACGACCCGTATGGCTGCCATGGACGGAGCAATGCCGGTTTCGAAGATGCTGACCCGAAGCGGACAGACCGGAACCTCCGCCTCTATCCATCCTCGAGGCTCTACCGTTCCGTCCCCGCAAGGGCAGATCGGGATCGCGACAACCTGCTCGATCTCGGCGCAGAACTCAATGCAATCGCCAGCCTCGGCATCGTCATTCCCGCGCAGGTTGTCGTGACAGGTTCTCGGGTGGACGCCGGCATACTGCACCCGGTGATGTGCGTTGCAGTGAGCAGCGTGGGAAAGGTGGTCACGAGAATGATCGCCGTTGTCATGCCGGCGCACGGTGTTCAGGCATAGCCACACGACACCCCATGCAGGACGCACTGATACGGCGGCGAGGCCGTTGACTGGTGGCAGCGGTCGAACGTTGGCCTGCTCAACGCCGAGATCGGCAAACTCGACCCTGAAGGCAAGAAGAAACTTATCGCGCAGCTTGAATCCAGGCTGGCTTGAGACCTCCCGCCATCGGGGCGGGTCGCCGGCGCCGAGCTCTGCGGACCGTGCGGCGATGCCCTGGACGACCGTTCGGGTCGTCACCACGCGATCCTCTCACCCCTGCGTTGCGGGTTTCCTCCAGGCGTCCGGTCCCAAGGTTTCCGGTTGCTCCGTGCAGGCGCCTGCAGGTGACGGTGAACGGGCTCGTTGAACCACAGGCCTCTGCAACCTGGCAACCCGACACCATGATGCCAGGGAGCGGAGACATCCGGTGCGTCGACCTCGACGAACACCGGGGAGGTCGCCGGTGCGTCGTGGCCGGGCCCGCGAGATGCTTGGACAGGTGGTCATGATCCCCCTCGCCTGGCTCCCTCCACCTTTTCCCGCCTTCGTTCCTTCCCCCGGCCGCAGGGCAGGGGTGCGTCGAGGCGGCAGAACGGTCACGAACTTCTCATCAGGGCGAGACCACGAAGTCAGCCTTCCACATTCCTTGAGGAAGCGGGCGAACGGCTCCGGCGCCTGAGCATGCAATCCATCGCCTTGACCACAGAAAACGGCGCGACAGGTTCCTGTGTTCGGTTTGCTTCCGGTCCCTGAGAGCGACCAGCACCGACGGCACCCATCTCCTCAATGCGCCGGGGACGGCTCCGGCATCGCAGAGTCTCGCGAGAGGTTCTGGCTGAATCTCCGCAACCGCGGTCGCAGCGTGCTCACGAGTCGATCCAGGTGTTCGGGCATCCAGGTCGACCGCACCGCCGAAGTCGTTGCCTCCCCCGAGGAGTCGCCCACCGTCTCGGACGCACCTGTGGAAGCGCCTTGCGTTGTCAGAACGATCACGTACTTCCACAACAGCAGGCACCGCATTCGCTACGCCGACGACAGGGTGCGTAACCCGATGATCGCAAGCGGTCTCGCGGAGGCTCCGAAGCAGGTTCTCGTCACAAGGCGCATGAAAGGGTCGGGGATGATCCGCAGGCACTCCGGAAACGTCGGTCCCCCGAATTGCCGGGACGATTCAATTCGGCGTGCAACATCTCGTGCGATTGACGACAAAAGCCGACTTGCACGAAAGTCAGGCAATTCAGATGAATGACCCATCCCAAGAATCACACCCGCCGGAATCCGCCGAGCGCTCACATCCTGTTGAACACAATGTTCTGGGCACCTTCCCAGAGCACCAGCTGGCCCAGTTCGAAGAGATGCTCTCGGCCTTCAACAATGGTGAGGAAGTGATTTCCGGCCAATTGCCCCATCTTGCTGGCAAAGCTGGTGCTGCCGTATGCAAGCAGGATTTCGGTCTCGCTGATGCCACCCGGGTACAGCAGCACGTCACCTCGCGAGGGATAGCTGGTGTGGTTCTCGAAACCCACCCCCATCTGGAAGTTGCCGAGCGGAATCCAAGCGGCTTCGCCACTCCAGCGCACATGGATGAGACTGTTTTCGAAAGGCAGCAGCTTTTGGAACACCGCGCAGGTTTGCGGTGCGTTTTCCTCCTCCATCCTGGCGGTGAATCCGAATGGTCCGGCATTGATGCGGAGCATGGTCATTTCGCTCACTCCGGAGTGGTTGCCTGCATGGACGGACCACCGTTCAGCACCAGCAACGGTATCTTTCCCATAGGATTCCTTGCGACAACGTTCTCATTCTTCGTCACCGTTGACAAATCACCACTTTCAATGATGGCGAACTCATCGATCACGCCGGTTTCATGGGCGAGCACCATGGCCTTGCGGGCGTGAGGTGAGGTGCGACTGAACACAATCTGCATGTTGATGGTCCTGTCTGGATCGGGTTGCGGTCCGGTGGTCACAACCGCTCCCGAGTTGTTCGGTTTTCTTTCGATTGACCTTGCCGGTGGTTTCGTCGATACAGACACGATACTGCTTCAGGGTGGCCTCGGACGACACCCAACCATCGGGCATGTCCCACTCCAGAGCCTCTAGGTCGCGTCCACCCGGAGGTCGGAATTCACCGGCGCCCGCACATTTTATAGACAATACATCGCCTTGCTGCAACAGCACATTCGAGAACTTTCGGACCAGGGCTCGGATCTCGATCGCCACGACTGCCCGGCACAGGATCGTTCCGTAGCCGATATCGTCTTCCGGCGACCCCTGTCTCGAAGACCGGACCACCCACCTTCGCGCGGCCAACAGCGCCGCCGGTCGGTTTCGACCCGACCGGCGGTCACAGTGCGCGTGTTGGCCCCGAGCCTCTACGGAGCCAGCGCCTGCGCGAGCGTCGTTGCGTTGTGGCGCATCATGTCGAGGTAGGTCGGCGCCGGACCGTCCGGGCCGGACAGCGCGCCGGGATAGAGCGTGCCGCCGATGGTGGCCCCGGTCTCGTTGGCGATCTGCTCGAGCAGGCGCCCGTCGGCGACGTTCTCGAGGAAGACGGCCGAGATCCCCTCGTCGCGTATGCGCTCGATCAGCCGGGCGACGCCCTGCGCCGAAGCCTCGGACTCGGTGCTGAGCCCTTGGGGTGCAAGGAAGGTCAGCCCATAGTCGCGGCCGAAGTACTGGAACGCATCGTGCGAGGTCACGACGATGCGGCGGTCGGCCGGCAGGCCCGCCACGATCTCGCGGATCTCCGCATCGAGCATCTCGATCTCGGCGACGTAGGCCGCACGGTTCTGGTAGAAGTCGGCCGCGTTCGCCGGACCGGCCTGGGCCAGAGCGGCCGTGATGTTGTCGACATAGATCACGGCATTGCCGAGGCTCTGCCAGGCGTGCGGGTCGAAGGCGCCATGATCATGGTGATCGTGGTCCGCCTCGGCATGCTCCTCGTGGCCGTGTTCATCGTCGTGGCCCGCCTCGGCGTGCTCCTCGTGGCCGTGCTCATCGTCGTGACCCGCCTCGGCGTGCTCCTCGTGGCCGTGCTCATCGTCGTGGCCCGCCTCGGCATGCTCCTCGTGGCCGTGCTCATCGTCGTGGCCCGTCTCGGCATGCTCCTCGTGGCCGTGTTCATCGTCGTGGCTGTCGCCGTGGTCGTCGTCGAAGGCGATCGGCTCGATCCCTTCGGTGGCCACTACGCGCATGCCATCGAAGTCCGAAGCGTCGATCAGCCGGTCGAGCCAGCCCTCGAACTGCAATCCGTTGACGACGAGGACGTCGGCTTCGCTGACGGCCCGCGCGGCGGTCGGGGTGGGTTGATAGACATGCGTATCGCCATCCGGGCCGACAAGCGTCGTGACCGCGACGTGCTCGCCGCCGATGCGCTCCACCATGTCGCCAAGGATCGAGAACGTCGCGACCACGCGCATCGGCTGGTTCGACTGCCCCACTGCGGGTGCGGCGAGCGACAGGGCAATGATGGAAATTGCGGAACCGAAAAAAGTTCTGCGGGTCGTCATGGCGTTTCCCTTCAGGCTTCGAGATAGCGTCGCGGCAGAGCCTGCACGACAAGACCGCCGACCGGTCCGAAGACCAGCGACAGCGCGTAGGCCAGACCCGCGACAAGAATGATTGCCGGTCCGGACGGCAGGCTGAAGTAGTAGGAGAGAAGAAGGCCGCTCAGGCTCGAGAGCATCGCGACCGAGATGGCGACGGCGATCAGTGCTCCGATGCCGACGGCCCAGAATCGCGCCGCAGCGGCGGGAAGGATCATGATGCCGACGGCCATGAGCGTGCCGAGCGCGTGAAAGCCGGCGACGAGGTTCAGCACGACGAGGGCAAGAAAGGTGAAGTGCGTCATGGCGCTGAGCCCGCTCACCGAGCGCAGGAACTGCGGGTCCGCGCATTCGAGCACGAGCGGCCGGAACAGGGCCGCGAGCGCGAAGACCGAAACGCTCGTGATGGAACAGAGCAGAATCAAGGCGTCGTCGTCGAGCGCGAGCACGGTCCCGAAGAGCACGTGCATCAGGTCGACATTGCTGCCTCGGGTGGACACGATCAGCACGCCCACCGCCAGTGAGATCAGGTAGAAGGCCGCCAGGCTCGCGTCCTCGCGCAGCGCCGTGACCCGGGTCACGAAGCCCGCGAGCAGCGCCACGGCCATGCCTGCGATCAGCCCGCCGATGGTCATGGCCCCGACCGAGAGGCCCGCGACGAGATAGCCGACAGCCGCGCCCGGCAGGATCGCATGGGCCATCGCGTCGCCCGTCAGGCTCATGCGGCGCAGCATCAGGAAGACCCCGACCGGCGTTGCGCCGACCGAGATCGCAATGCAGCCCATCAGCGCGCGACGCATGAAGCCGAAATCGGCGAAGGGCTGGGCGAGGATCTCCCAGATCATGCGGCGCTTCGCCCGCATATGTGCGGCGGACCGGCACAGGCCTCGCACATCTGGCGGGCGCGGAACTGGTTTTCGGCCGTCAGCACCTGCGCCGTGGGTCCATGGGCAACGAGTTCGCGCGCCAGCATCAGTGTGCGGGGGAAGTGGGCCCGCACGGTGTCGAAGTCGTGCAGGACGGCGAGCACCGTGCGGCCTTCGCCGTGCCAGCGCCGCACGACGCCGATCAGGTCCGCCACCGTTCTCGCGTCGATTGCCGTGAAGGGTTCGTCAAGCAGGACGAGCCGTGCGTCCTGCAGCAGCAGGCGGCCGAAGAGCGCTCGCTGTATCTGCCCACTCGACAGCGACCCGATCGACCGCTTCTCGAACCCTTCGAGGCCGACCGCGGCAATCGCTTCCGTGACGCGCGCGCGGTGAACGGCCCGCAAGCCCGCAAAGCCGCCGATCTCCTGCCAGAGGCCCATGGCCACGAGGTCGGCGACGACAATCGGGAAAGACCGGTCGACGTCCGATTGCTGCGGCAGGTAAGCGGTCTCGCGGCGCGTGAGCCCACCGAAAGCGATCCGGCCTTCGAGCGGGCGCAGTGCGCCGATCACCCCCTTCAACATCGTGGATTTGCCGGCCCCGTTGGGTCCGACGACGGCTGTCAGGCTGCCCTCGGCGATCTCGCCGTCAAGGCGATGCACGGCCGGATGCCGGTCGTAGCCCAGCGTCAGGTCCTGGAACTTCAGGGCGTAGGTCATGAGCCCCCCGGCGTGGACGTCGCCCAGAAGAACGCGCCCCAGAGCGCAGCGACGATCATGGCCGCCCCGAGCAGCCGGGCACCGGCGCCCAGCGGCATCAGCCCGACTGAAGGTCTCCTCATGCCAACACTCCTGAGCCGAGCGACGACGCTCTCGTCCGCACGCCGGATCTCCATGGGTTTCTGTTCCCGCCTATACCGCGGCTTTCACGCACCGCGCGCACATGCCCTCGACCTCCACCGTGCGATGGGTCGCGACGAACCCGAGGAGGGCGGCATCCTCGGCAAGCAGTCCCGAGACCCGCGGGTCCTCGAGCTCGACCGATGCCCGGCAGCCGCTGCAGATGAAGAAGAGGCAGTCGTGTTCACGCTCGGGATGGACGCACGGGACGTAGGCGTTCAGGCTCTCGATCCTGGAAACGAGGCCCTGCGCCATCAGGAAGTCGAGCGTCCGGTAGACGGTCGGCGGTCCGACCGGACGCGAATCTCCGGGCTTGAGCGCCTCCATCAGCTGGTACGCGCTCATCGGCCCGTCACCGACCCACAGCAGCTCCAGCACACGTTTCCGCAGTTCCGTCATCCTCGCACCGCGCCCCTCGCAGATCGATACCGCGAGCGCCACGCGCTCTCGCGGCGAGTGCCGTCCGCGGCAATCTCGATCAGTGCAGGGCCGGGGCCGGATGGACGATCTCGTCATCTCCCAGTCTCACCTTGTGGGACGTGAAAGCAATGTTATAACGTTGCCCTTCCAATCGCAAGAGGATTGCTGCCAGGCACGACCTGATATCGGTGAGTGGCCAGGACATGGGTGCCGCATCATTCGAGGATCGGAGCCCGACGCCGTCACGCACCACTTCGGAAGCACGCCGTCGTTCGCGGAAGCGATGGAATGGAGGTCCTCACCCGCCTGCATCGCGATGTGTCAATCTTGTAGCGGATCGTGTCCCGTCGCGTGGCGTAGGAGCCTGTGGGCTTTGAGGCAATGCGATCACTCCGACCCCGTGATGCTGTCATCGGGCTGGCGGAGTGTGGTTTCCTAGCCGGTCAACATTATTGCCCCATCTGCTTGCTTCAGCCAAACGTGTCGATATATTCTCTCTACATCGACACGTTGGAGCGAAGTGTCGATGCGATCGACATGTTCGGAACATTGTGTCGACGGGAGCAGGATACATCGACATGGCGTTTGATCCCAACCGCCCCTTCAATGACCTTCCAGACCTGCCGCCGGCTTCGGAAACCGAGACAAGGGCCATTCTTCGGAGTTGCATCGTTGCGCGCGCGGCACTGGCGGAGCTCCGCGTCTGCGGGGCTCTCATCCCAAACCCGGCGATGCTGATCAACTCGATCCCCCTGCTCGAAGCACAGGCGAGTTCCGAGATCGAGAACATCGTGACGACAGCGGACCGGCTGTTCCGCTATGCCAACGACGCGACGGGTCGAGCCGACCCTGCCACCAAAGAGGCGCTGCGCTACCGCACCGCCTTGCACCGCGGTTTCGAGATGCTGAACCAACGGCCGGTCTCGACCGCCATCGCGGTCGAAGTCTGTCGAACGATCAAGGGCGTGGAGCTGGACATTCGCGATACGCCGGGAACGGCGTTGGTGAACGATGCGACCGACGAGGTCATCTACACGCCGCCGGAGGGAGAGGACGTTCTCCGGAGCAAGCTGGCCAATTGGGAGCGCTACATTCACGAGACCGAGGAGATCGATCCGCTGATTCGCCTTGCGGTCATGCATTATCAGTTCGAGGCGATCCACCCGTTCGTCGACGGAAACGGCCGGACCGGACGCGTGCTGAACCTGCTCTATCTCGTCGACAAGGGCCTGCTCGACATTCCCGTCCTCTATCTCAGCCGGCACATCATCCGGAACAAGGCGCTCTACTACCGGTATCTGCTCGAGGTCACGACCCGGCAGGACTGGGAAACGTGGATACTGTTCATTCTCGAGGCTGTCAGAACGACGGCGGAATGGACGACGGCGAAAATCCGCGCGATCCGGGAGCTTCTCGACGAGACGGGCACCGCAATTCGACAGAGGATGCCGAAGATCTACTCCCGGGAGCTGGCGGAACTGATCTTCGTGCATCCCTACTGCCGAATCGGCGACGTGGTCAAAGCGGATATCGCCAAGCGCCAGACGGCCGCTGTCTACCTGAAGGCCCTCTCAGCCGAAGGCATCCTCCGGCAAATCAAGGCGGGGCGCGAGAACCTGTACATCAACCCGCCGCTCCTGGCGCTTCTGGCCGAGCGCGAGTGATCATGCGCAACGCGGCATCTCCAAGAGCCAGGTCTCCCGGCTGTGCGGCGAGATCGACGAGAAGATCGGCAGCTTCCTCGAGCGGCCCCTGGAGGGCGACTGGCCCTACCTGTGGCTGGATGCCACCTATGTGAAGGTCCGCGAGGCCGGGCGCATCGTCCCGGTGGCGGTGACCCTTGCCGTGGCGGTCAACGACCAGGGGCGCCGCGAGGTGCCGGGCATGGCGGTCGGCGCCTCGGAGGCCGAGACCTTCTGGCTGGCGCGCCGCGGGCTGCGGGGCGTCAAGCTGGTGGTCTGCGACGACCACAAGGACCTCAAGGCCGCGGTCACCCGCATCCTCGGCGCCACCTGGCAAAGATGCCGCGTGCACTTCACCCGCAACCTTCTGGCCCATGCCGGCAAGCAGGGCCGGCGCGTCGTCTCCGCCTTCGCCCAGGACGATGCCGCGAGCGCCAAGGCCCAGTGGCGCCTCGTCGCCGACCCGTTGCGGCCCAAGGTGCCGAAGCTCGCCGCGATCATGGACGAGGCCGAGCACGACGTTCTGGCCTCCATGACCTTCTCCGGGGAGCATCGCCAGAAGTTGCACTCCACGAATCCCCTCGAACGTCTCAATGCCGAGATCAAGCGCCGCACCAACGTCGTCGGTGTTCGGCGGGCGGTCCGTCCCCCGGAAGGCACGCTCTTTCCGCCTCACTCCCCAACGAGAACGCCATCACCCGACTGGTCGGCGCGATCCTTCTCGAACAGAACGGCGAATGGAGCGTCGCACGCCCCCGTGAGCGACAATCTCAATCTCATGCTGCCCGCCGTGGCAGCCTGAGCGTCCCGGCCCAAAACACCGAAATCCGGATGCGTGAATTGCTGAAACATGCACGTTTCTGCTCCCTTGGTCCAAGGTCCCGTACCGGGCCTGGTCTAGATCCGGTTGGCTTCGGCCTCTGCGTGTCGCAACCGCTCCACGATCCATCCGAATGCCGGCGCCTCGCCGAGGATCATGTCACGCATGGCCCGGTAGTCCCGTTCGACGGCCGCGTGCAGCTCGGGTTGCGGGACCAGCCGGAGCGATCCCGGAACGGCTTCCTCGAACCGCTTCCAAGCCTGCCGGAAGGCGACGAGATTATGGATCCGGACCGCGTCGAGCAGTGCGGTATCGGTGAGCGCGGACTCGCCGGTCGCGGTCGCCGCGATCACGGCGGCGTCGTAGTAGTGGCGCGAAATCCGGTCCATGTCCGCCGGCAGCCGCCCAGCATCCCGGTAGCCACAGTGCAGGCCGTGCAGGATCAGGAGCTTCTCCCAGAAGGTGCGCTCCGGCGCGAGCGTCGCGACGTTCCCGACGTCGAACGGCCAGTCCGGCATCTCGCCGCCGACATAGGGAGAAACGGCACGGGTGACGACGGGCTCGAGCGCCGAGCGCGCCCCGGCCTCGATCTTGACGCGCGGGGGCACATAGGAGGCGTCGCCACCGGGATAGAGGCTGGGATACGCGACCAGGAGCGTCTGCCCACCAGAGTCGTCCGGGTCGGACCCCACGGCGCCTCCCTCCGTCAAGCCGCCGATCAGCCCCGTCAGGGCGGCCTTCAAATCGCCGAGGACGTAGGCGCCGCAGGCTCCCGCCAGCTCGTCGAACAGCGCGCTCCTTCGCTTGTTGGAGAGGCCGGCCGCGGTCGTCGGATCGCGGTCGCCCGCGAAGCCCAGGGCGTCGCGATGGACCACGAGATCGATGTCCTCCGAGAACCGCCGGATCAGCCCGAACGCCCTGGAGAGCGAGGTTCCGCCCTTGAACAGCAGTTTCGGGTGCCGGGCGGGCAGTCGATTGAAGAGCGCGTCGAGGACGAGGCAGACCCAGAGACATAGCCCGGCACGGTGTCGAGGCGGTTCGCGGCGGCGGCAAAGACGTCCGGTCTGTCCCGGTCCTGCAGGGCGAGAAAAGACGCGAAGGCGTCCTCCGTCATGCTGCCACAGCGTCCTTACCCGCGATGTCGCGCGCGAGCGGCAGCGCCCAGCCGGGCAGGTCCCGCCCGTTCCGGGCAAGGTCGCGCTTCGCCGCCTCGGGAAGACTGCGTTTCAGGGTCGCGACAACCCGCGAGTCCCGGGCAGCGTCGGGGCCGAGCCATCGCAGCGCCTGGACCGCCGACGCCGCCGGCCGGTCCGCCCAACGCATGACGCGGGGGCCGGCGTGGCGGAAGCGGATCGTCCCGCCGTCGATCCCGACCGTGCGGGTGGCGCCGTCGGTGACGTAGCCGGCCCTTGCCGGCACCGCGTTGGTGAGGCCCAGCCGATGCGCGGCGGTCGCGCCATCAGGCATGATCCGGATGCCGTCGCGCCGCGCCAGCGCGGCGACGGCAGCGTCGAGGTCGACCGGCGCGGGCCGGTTCAGCACGGCGCTGATGCGCGGCAGATCGTAGAGACCCCTGCCGGCGCGGCGCAGCCGTCCGGCCCTGACGAGTCGCGAGAGCGCCTGGTCGACGGCCTCCCGGCTGCCGAGGTCCAGGAAGTCCTTTGGCGTGCACACCCACCGGCCCTGACCGTGCGCGCTCACCCGCCTCATGATTGCATCGGTCACGCCGGTCATCGGTCGATCCCCCATGCGTTTGTCAGAAACTATAGGCATTATTCCTGCCATTTCAACCGCCTTGGGGAAGACCCCGAAGCGGTGGCGGCGTCCTCCGGCTCATCCCGGTCCGATGTCGATGTGCTCCGCCGAAAAGAATGTTCCGTCATTGGCATTGCGGTAACTCGGAACCGTCGAGCGCCGACGTCCGATGATGCACGCCAGGGCAGAGGCCCGTAGATGCCGCACAGCAATTGCCGAGCGGGGTAGTCTGCGAAACACCAGAACTCAACACAGTACGGCGTTTTGACCCGTGCCGGCTCCTCTTCCGAAGCGCTCCTTGGCAGAGCCAGGCGCGGTCATTTGTGGACTGGAGATGTATCCCGTGAGCTGCCGCTCGTGTTGACATTTTGCCCAAATTTGGCGAGCCAGCACATAAGAAACCCCTGAAAACTCCAATGTTTTCAGGGGTCTGAGTGGTTGCGGGGGCAGGATTTGAACCTGCGACCTTCAGGTTATGAGCCTGACGAGCTACCGGACTGCTCCACCCCGCGTTGACGTTGCAGGCTGGCGCTTGGATAGCCCGGCGGCGACCTACTCTCCCGCGCCTTGAGACGCAGTACCATCGGCGCTGGGGGATTTAACGGCCGAGTTCGGAATGGGATCGGGTGGGGGCCCCCCGCTATAGCCACCAGGCTGTCGAAACACCAGCCGGCTTTGGAATCGATGTGGTACTCGAGCGCGGGCCGTGAAGGCCTCACGGTATGCGAAATCGGAAGATCAAGCCTGTCGAGCGATTAGGACCAGTTAGCTTCACGCGTTACCGCGCTTCCACACCTGGCCTATCAACGTGGTGGTCTTCCACGGCTCTCAAGGGAAACCCGGTTTCGAGGGAGGCTTCCCGCTTAGATGCTTTCAGCGGTTATCCCTTCCGCACATAGCTACCCGGCGGTGCCGCTGGCGCGACAACCGGTACACCAGAGGTGCGTCCATCCCGGTCCTCTCGTACTAGGGACAGCTCCTCTCAAGTTTCCTACACCCATGGCAGATAGGGACCGAACTGTCTCACGACGTTCTAAACCCATCTCACGTACCACTTTAATCGGCGAACAGCCGAACCCTTGGGACCTGCTTCAGCCCCAGGATGTGATGAGACGACATCGAGGTGCCAAACACCGCCGTCGATGTGGACTCTTGGGCGGTATCAGCCTGTTATCCCCGGCGTACCTTTTATCCGTTAAGTGATGGCCCTTCCACGCGGAACCACCAGATCACTATGACCGACTTTCGTCTCTGCTCGGCCCGTCGGCCTCGCAGTCAGGCAGGCTTATGCCATTGCACTCAACAGCTGATTTCCGACCAGCTTGAGCCCACCTTCGCGCGCCTCCGTTACTCTTTGGGAGGCGACCGCCCCAGTCAAACTACCCACCATGCAGGGTCCCGGCCCCGGATTCACGGGACTCGGTTAGATATCAACGATCATGAGGGTGGTATTTCAAGGTTGCCTCCACGCCAGCTGACGCCGACGCTTCACCGGCTCCCACCTATCCTACACAAACAACCGCTAATACCAGTGCAAAGCTGTAGTAAAGGTGCACGGGGTCTTTCCGTCTGACCACGGGTACTCCGCATCTTCACGGAGAATTCAATTTCGCTGAGTCGATGTTGGAGACAGTGGGGAAGTCGTTACGCCATTCGTGCAGGACGGAACTTACCCGCCAAGGAATTTCGCTACCTTAGGACCGTTATAGTTACGGCCGCCGTTTACCGGGGCTTCAGTTCAAGGCTTGCACCTCTCCCCTTAACCTTCCGGCACCGGGCAGGCGTCAGACCCTATACATCGTCTTGCGACTTAGCAGAGCCCTGTGTTTTTAGTAAACAGTCGCTACCCCCCGCTCTGTGCCCCCCACCCGTGGTTGCCCACGGACAGGGCCTCCTTCTTCCGAAGTTACGGAGGCAATTTGCCGAGTTCCTTCAACATCGTTCTCTCAAGCGCCTCGGTATACTCTACCATCCCACCTGTGTCGGTTTGGGGTACGGTCTTGATGCCAGAGCTGTTTCCTGGAACTTCTTCACGGCCCGGAACAATCCGATAAGCCCGGACAATTTACGAAGTTCGTCACTTCTGGCAGGCCCAGGAATATTAACCTGGTTCCCATCGACTACGCCTTTCGGCCTCGCCTTAGGGGCCGGCTCACCCTGCGCGGATTAACCTTGCGCAGGAACCCTTGGGATTTCGGCGAGAGTGTTTCTCACACTCTTTGTCGCTACTCATGTCAGCATTCTCACTTCCGATACCTCCAGCGGCCCTCGCGGGTCCGCCTTCGCCGGCCTACGGAACGCTCCGCTACCATCCGGAGGAGACCTCCGGATCCGCAGCTTCGGTGCATGGCTTGAGCCCCGGTACATCTTCGCCGCAAAACAGCTTGTCTAGACCAGTGAGCTGTTACGCTTTCTTTAAAGGATGGCTGCCTCTAAGCCAACCTCCTGGTTGTCTTGGCCGTCTCACATGCTTTCCCACTTAGCCATGACTTAGGGACCTTAGCTGGCGGTCTGGGCTGTTTCCCTTTCGACCACGGATCTTAGCACCCATAGTCTGTCTGCCGTGCTTGTGCTCCACGGTATTCGGAGTTTGGTTAGGTTTGGTAAGGATCGCTCCCCCCTAGCCCATCCAGTGCTCTACCCCCGAGGGCAATACACGACGCGCTACCTAAATAGCTTTCGCGGAGAACCAGCTATCTCCGGGTTTGATTGGCCTTTCACCCCTAGCCACAGGTCATCCCCGCCTTTTTCAACAGACGTGGGTTCGGTCCTCCAGTGCGTGTTACCGCACCTTCAACCTGCCCATGGCTAGATCACCCGGTTTCGGGTCTGATACCTGCAACTCGTCGCCCTGTTCAGACTCGCTTTCGCTGCGCCTACACCTAGCGGCTTAAGCTTGCTGCAGATACCAAGTCACTGACCCATTATGCAAAAGGTACGCCGTCAGGGCACCATGGCGCCGAAACGCCACGTTCCCCTCCGACTGCTTGTAGGCATCCGGTTTCAGGTTCTCTTTCACTCCCCTCTCGGGGTGCTTTTCACCTTTCCCTTACGGTACTTGTTCGCTATCGGTCACCAGAGAGTACTTAGGCTTGGAGGGTGGTCCCCCCATGTTCAGACAGGATTTCACGTGTCCCGCCCTACTCGATGGTCCAGGAAGACATGACCCGTACTGGGCTGTCACCATCTGTGGCCCGGCTTTCCAGCCGGTTCCGGTTGTTCCTCATGAACCAATGGCCTGGTCCGCGTTCGCTCGTCACTACTGACGGAGTCTCGGTTGATGTCCTTTCCTCCGGCTACTGAGATATTTCAGTTCGCCGGGTTCGCCTCGACAGCCTATGGATTCAGCTGCCGATGACCCCTAAGGGCCGGGTTTCCCCATTCGGAAATTTCCGGATCAAAACTTGCTCTCAATTCCCCGGAACTTATCGCAGAGTGCCACGTCCTTCATCGCCTTCTGGTGCCAAGGCATCCACCAAATGCCCTTCTTGCGCTTGATCTTCAGCGATCTCGCATGCGCGGACATCCAAGCCCGCGCTGGAGTACCACATCACATGACCTGGCCTGCCCGCTTCCCAGAGGAAGAGGCGGATCACGCCATGTGCTGTCAACTTGTCCATACGATGTCAAAGAGAAAGGCTTCGACGTGTCGCGGTCTGCCGCCGGCCTGGTGGAGGTGAACGGACTCGAACCGATGACCTCCTGCTTGCAAAGCAGGCGCTCTACCAGACTGAGCTACACCCCCTGCTTCAAGGCAATTCGGGGATGGTGGGCCTGGGTAGACTCGAACTACCGACCTCACGCTTATCAGGCGTGCGCTCTTACCGGCTGAGCTACAGGCCCCGGATGATGTTCCACCCAGGCGCCTCGAGAACCGGAACGGCTCACGGACAGACCTCGTCGAAAACTGGAAGAGATGCGAGGGCGGCAGCGTGCCCTGGTCTATAAGGCGAGGCCCCCCGCTTGCGCGCGGGAGCCGTCCTTAGAAAGGAGGTGATCCAGCCGCAGGTTCCCCTACGGCTACCTTGTTACGACTTCACCCCAGTCGCTGACCCTACCGTGGTCGGCTGCCTCCTTGCGGTTAGCGCACCGGCTTCGGGTAAAGCCAACTCCCATGGTGTGACGGGCGGTGTGTACAAGGCCCGGGAACGTATTCACCGCGTCATGCTGATACGCGATTACTAGCGATTCCGACTTCATGCCCTCGAGTTGCAGAGGACAATCCGAACTGAGACGACTGTTGGGGATTGGCTCCACGTTGCCGTATTGCATCCCATTGTAGTCGCCATTGTAGCACGTGTGTAGCCCAGCCCGTAAGGGCCATGATGACTTGACGTCATCCCCGCCTTCCTCCGGCTTGTCACCGGCAGTTCCTCCAAAGTGCCCGGCCGTACCGCTGGCAACTGAAGGTGAGGGTTGCGCTCGTTGCGGGACTTAACCCAACATCTCACGACACGAGCTGACGACAGCCATGCAGCACCTGTGTCCAGTCCAGCCGAACTGAAGGGACCGATCTCTCTGGTCCCGCGACAGGACATGTCAAGAGCTGGTAAGGTTCTTCGCGTTGCGTCGAATTAAACCACATGCTCCACCGCTTGTGCGGGCCCCCGTCAATTCCTTTGAGTTTTAACCTTGCGGCCGTACTTCCCAGGCGGGGTGCTTAATGCGTTAGCTGCGACACTGAAGGGCATGCCCCCCAACGTTTGGCACCCATCGTTTACGGCAGTGGACTACCAGGGTATCTAATCCTGTTTGCTCCCCACGCTTTCGCACCTCAGCGTCAGAACTTGGCCAGTGAGCCGCCTTCGCAACCGGTGTTCTTCCGAATATCTACGAATTTCACCTCTACACTCGGAATTCCGCCCACCTCTCCAAGTCTCAAGTCTGGAAGTTTTGAGTGCCGTTCCGGGGTTGAGCCCCGGGCTTTCACACCCAACTTTCCAGACCGCCTACGTGCGCTTTACGCCCAGTAATTCCGAACAACGCTAGCCCCCTCCGTATTACCGCGGCTGCTGGCACGGAGTTAGCCGGGGCTTCTTCTGCAGGTACCGTCATCATCTTCCCTGCTGAAAGGGTTTTACAACCCTAAGGCCTTCTTCACCCACGCGGCGTCGCTGCATCAGGGTTTCCCCTATTGTGCAAAATTCCCCACTGCTGCCTCCCGTAGGAGTCTGGACCGTGTCTCAGTTCCAGTGTGACTGATCGTCCTCTCAGACCAGTTACGGATCGCAGCCTTGGTGGGCCGTTACCCCACCAACAAGCTAATCCGACGCGGGCCCCTCCAGGTGCGGCCGAAGCCTTTCCCCCCGAGAGGGCGTATGCGGTATTAGCTACAGTTTCCCGTAGTTATTCCCCACACCAGGGCAGGTTCCCACGCGTTACTCACCCGTCCGCCACTAAGGATACCCCCGAAGGGGCGCCTTCGTTCGACTTGCATGTGTTAGGCACGCCGCCAGCGTTCGTTCTGAGCCAGGATCAAACTCTCAAGTTTGATTGAAGCTTTGAGACTTCATACCGGCACGAACATGTGCGTGTTCGGTCACGCTCAAAGGATCCTCAGGGATCCATTGACTGACTTGGCCGGAACCCCCCTGCCTGGAGGATCCCGGCGTTCGAGTATGCGTGACCTTGCACGTGACATGCACGTACGCAGTGCGGGACGCACTGCCGCCCACGCATCTCTTCCATCTCTTCACTTGTCAAACAGTGGCCGACCGCCCGCGCGAATCGCTCCGGGCGGCGGGGATGAGGTTATAGGCAGTTTCCCCCGCGCCTGTCAAACATCTTTTTGAGGAGGGCTCCACCCCGCCCGTCGGCTTGTCATCCGCGGCGTCATGGTCAGGATGGAGGCAGACACCGTCCGGTCAAGAGGTTGGCAGGTGGCGAGCCCCCGCGTGACGATCTGGTCCTGCATCGTTCTCCTCGCGTCGTCGGTGCTGGCGTGCGCCCTGGCGAACAGCTCCGAGACGTTCCGCTACCGGGTGGAGAAGGGCGACACCCTGCTCGATCTTCTGCTCGAGGCCGGCAGCGACGCCGGCGACGCCATGCGCGCCATGGAGGCGCTCGAGGGCGTCCACGATCCGCGCACCCTGCAGGTCGGCGAGACCGTGACCGTCGGCTTCTCCGACGGGCGCGACCTCGTCGAGGTCGTCCTGTCGCTGGCCGGCGGCCTCCATGTCGTCACGAGCCGCGGCGACGACGACAGGTTCTTTGCCGTCAGGATCGAGGGACCGCTCGATGCCGCCCTGACGCAGCCCGTGGCCGGCCCGCCGCAGGAGTTTGCGGCGGACGGCTTTTCCAGCCGCCGCCTGGAGGTGCGCAGGGGCGACACGCTGATGCGCCTCGCGGTGCGCGCCGGCGCCTCGAGGTCCGAGGCCGACAGGGCCATCCGGGCGCTGGGCCGGCTGGTGGATCCGAGGTCCCTGCAGATCGGCCAGACGCTGCAGGTCGTCTTCTCCGACGGAGCCTCCGAACCGGTGCTCGAGGCCCTGGGGCTCGCCGTCGCGGAGGGCGATCACGCGATCGCCGAGCGCCGGGCGGGCGACGTCTGGACCGCGCGGCGCAGCGAGACTCCGTTCGTCCCCGGCGAGGCTCCCATGGAGCCCTTCGAGGGCGACCTCGCCGGCGCGCTGGAGAGGCTGGACGGCGGAAGCTTGAGCGTCGTGACGCTGACCGTGGCGGCAGGCGACACACTCACCCACCTCATGGTCTCGGGCGGCACGACGATCAGCGAGGCCATCGAGTCGGCGCGCGCCATCGGCAGGCACTACGACCCCCGGAGCCTGCACCCGGGCCAGCGCCTCCATCTCGTGTTCATCCCCGGTCCCGCCGGATCGGCGCTGCGCGTCCTCGGCCTCGCGGCCCTCCACGTCGACGGCGACGGCTTCGTTCTCGCGGCCAGGCGCCGGGACGGCGACGGCTTCGCCGGCCAGCGGCGCCTGGGCGCCGAAGCGGTCATCGCGGCGGCGACGCCGCTGGCGGCCCCCCCGCAAGACACGGAGGACGACGAGGCCGAAGCCGGCGCGGCGGAACGCGCGACCGGCTTTGCCGCCGAACTCGACAGCGAGCTCCTGGTGACGGCACCCGGCGACACGCTGATGTCGATGCTGGTGGGCGCGGGCGCCAGGCGCATCGACGCCGGCCGGGCGATCCAGGCCCTGAGGGCGCATTTCAACCCGCGCACGCTCCAGCCCGGACAGGAAATCCGCGTCATCTTCGATCTCTCCCGGGACGGGCGCAGGCTCGTCACCGTCAGCATCCGCCTGGACGACGACCGCCATGCCCAGGCGGACCTCGCCGCGAACGGCTTCACGGCCAAGATCACGGATACGCCCTACTGGCCGACCTTCGCCGCCGTCGCCGGGGAAGCCCAGGAGTCCGTCCCCGTCAGGCTCTACAGGGGACTCATCGTTTCCGGCCCGGACGAGACGTCGGCCCGGCCGGAGGCGGCGCGGGAAGCCGCGAGTCCGGAACGCGTCGGCAGGGGCGCCCTCATCCGGCGCGGCGCCCCGGAGGAGGAGGTCCCCGCCGCCGTCGGGGAGGACCCCGAAGAGCCCGTTGCCGTCGAGGCTGAGCGCAGGACCTTCACCGTCGAGGCCGGCGAGATCCTCATGACGGGACTCCTCGACATGGAGGTCGACAGGGGCCAGGCCCACCATGCGGTCACGGCGCTGGGCGAGGTGTTCGATCCCCGCCGCATCCGCGCCGGCCAGCCGGTCGAGATCGCCGTCGATGGCGAGGGCCTCCTGGAACTCGCCATGGAGCCGGAGCCGGGCGTGCGCATCGTCGTGGGCAGGATCGAGGCCGGGGGCTACGCGGCGGAACGCCTCGACCTCCCCCTGGAGCTGCGCTACATCGCGGTCGCCGGGCGGATCATGGGCAGCCTCTACCAGGCGGCGGTCGACGCCGGCGTGCCGATCCCGGTCCTGCAGAGGATGATCCTCTCCTACAGCTTCGACGTCGACTTCCAGCGCGAGATCCGCAAGGGCGATTCGTTCGAGATCCTCTACGAGCGCTTCGTCGACGAATCGGGCGAGACGGTGCGCAACGGGCTGCCTCTCTACATGTCGCTCCACGTCTCCGGCGTGTCGCTGCCCGTCTACCGCTTCACGCCCGAGAGCGGCTTCGCCGACTACTTCAACGATCGCGGCGAGAGCGTCCGCAAGGCGCTGCTCAGGACGCCCGTCGACGGCGCCCGCATCACGTCGGGCTACGGCCAGCGCACGCTCTTCGGCTACACCAGGATGCACAAGGGGGTCGATTTCGGGGCCCCCTCGGGCACCCCGATCATGGCCGCCGGCGATGGCGTCATCGAGACCATCGGCGCCAGGGGCGCCTACGGCAACTACATCCGCATCCGCCACAACAGCACCTACAAGACGGCCTACGCGCACATGAGCCGCTTCGCCTCCGGCCTCGCCCGCGGCAGCCGCGTCCGGCAGGGCGAGACCATCGGCTACGTCGGCAGCACGGGACGCTCGACGGGTCCGCACCTCCACTACGAGGTCCTGGTCAACAACGAGCAGATCAACCCCCTCGACGTCCGCCTGCCGGCGGGCGAGGTCCTCTCGGGCCAGGAGCTCGAGAGATTCTACGTCGTGCGCGACCGGCTCGACGGCCTCTACAACCAGCATCTCGTCAGGCAGGTGTCCTCCCGCTGATCCCCGGCAGGAGAAGGGCTTGCGTCCCGTTGCGGCCCGTGATAGAACATAAAAGGAACATTGATCCGGGAGCCACCCATGACCGACACCCTCGCCACGCTGCGCAAGCGGGTCTCGGCGCTCGAGAGCGGCGGCGCGCGCGGCCACCGGGAGGGGGCGGCGGTGCCCCTGGGGGCGCAAGCCATCGATCGGGCCCTGCCCGGCGGCGGCATCCCGCGCGGCGCCGTCCACGAGCTCACGGGCGAGACGGCGGATCTCGGCGCGGCGACCGGCTTTGCGGCCGTGCTCGCCGCCAGGGCCGCCGGAGAGCGCGGCACGGTGCTGTGGTGCACGCCCGGCGGCGATCTGCATCCTCCCGGACTCACCGCCTTCGGCCTCGACGGCTCGCGCCTCGTCGTGGCCTGCGCGGAGCACGCCCGCGATGCCCTGTGGGCCGCCGAGGAGGGCCTTGCCGCCGGGCTTGCCGCCGTGGTCGGCGAGGGCGCGGCCGACCCCGCCGCCGGACGCCGCCTCGAGCGCGCCGCGCGGGCGGGCGGCGGCCTGTGCCTCGTGCTGCAGCGCCGCCGGCGGGCGGGCGCCGGCATCCCGGTGGAGACGCGCTGGCGCGTTTCCCCCGTCCCGGGCGAGCCTCTCCCCGGCGGCGCTCCGGGCCGGGCCCGCTGGCGCCTTGCCCTGACACGCTGCCGCGCCGGCATGCCCCGTCAATGGACCGTCGAGTGGTGCCATGAGACGCATCGCTTCACTCTGGCTGCCGCACTGGCGCACCGGCCCTGAAAGGCCGGCCGAACCCTCGGCCCTGACCGCGGCGTCCGCGGGCACCGAGCGCATCGCCGCGGTCTCGGAAGCCGCGGCCGCGGCCGGACTGCGCCCCGGGATGACCCTGGCCGACGCCCGGGCCCTGGTGCCGGCGCTCGTCACCCGGCCGGACAACCCCGGCCTTCACGCCCGGCGCCTCGAGAGGCTGGCCGGGAGGATGCAGCGCTTCACGCCCTGGACGGCGCCCTGCGGCGACGACGGCCTCATGCTCGACGTCTCCGGCTGCGCCCACCTCAGCGGTGGCGAGGCGGCCCTGGTCGCGAGGCTGTCCGGCGCCGTCGCGCAGGCGGGCTTCAGCCATGTCGTCGCACTGGCCGGCACGCCCGGCGCGGCCTGGGCCGTGGCCCGCTTCGCCGGCGGCGGCATCGTCCCGCCGGGCGCGGAGCGTGCCGCCCTGGCCGGCCTGCCGATGGCGGCGCTGCGGCTGCCGGACGGGACCGTCGCCGCCCTGGCCCGTGTCGGCCTGCGCCGCGCCGGCAGCCTCTACGGCCGCGCCAGGGGGCCCCTGGCGCGGCGCTTCGGGCAGGTCGTGCTCGACCGCCTCGACGAGGCCCTGGGCGACCGCCGCGAACCGCTCTCGCCCCGGCAGTCCCGCGGGCGCCACCTGGTCTGCCGGCATTTCGTCGAGCCGGTCGCCGACACGCCGTCGATCCTCTCGGCGCTCCACGGCCTCCTCGAGGAGCTTGCCGCGAGGCTTGCCGCCGCGGGCCTCGGCATCCGCCGGATCGCCCTCGTCCTCAGGCGTGTCGACGGCAGCCCCCGTACCGTCACCGCCGGCACCGCCGCCGCCCACCGCGACGTCGGGCGGCTCGCCGTACTCCTGCGGGAGCGCCTCCATGACCTCGATGCCGGCTTCGGCATCGAGGTCATGGAACTCGAGGCGCGCGTCACGGAGCCCCTCGTGCCCCGCCAGGCGTCCCTGGACGACGGGCGGGCCGACGCCCCGGACCTGGCCGCCCTCATCGAGCGGCTCGCCAACCGCCTCGGTCCGGAGCGCGTCGTCGGCTTCCGTACCGCGGGCAGCCACATCCCCGAGCGCGCGGTCGTACGCACCCCCCGCCTGCCGGGACCGGTGCGCCCCGCCGACTGGCCGTGCGCCCTGCGGCCGGCGCGCCTCCTCGATCCGCCGCAGCCCGTCGGCATCGTCGCGCTCGGCGGGGACGGCCTGCCGGCGGGCTTCACCTGGAAGGGCGGCACCTTCCAGGTGGCGCGGGCCAGCGGGCCCGAGCGCATCGCCGGCGAATGGTGGCGCGGCGACATGCCGGTCCGCGACTACTGCCGGGTCGAGGACACCCGGGGCGCCCGGTTCTGGCTCTACAGGGAAAGCCCCCCCGGCGGCGGCCCGCGCTGGCTGCTGCACGGCCTCTTCGGGTGAACGGCCTCCCGATGACCGCCTACGCCGAGCTCCAGGTGACGAGCAACTTCACCTTTCTCGACGGTGCCTCGCACCCCCATGAACTGGTCGAGAAGGCCGCCGAGCTCGGCCACCGGGCCGTGGCGGTCACGGACCGCAACAGCCTTGCCGGCGTGGTGCGCGCCCACGTGGCCGCGCGCCGGGCCGCCGTGCGCCTCGTGGTCGGCGCCTGCCTCGTCCCGGACGACGGGCCGGCGGCCCTGTGCCTGCCGACGGACCGCAAGGCCTACAGCCGGCTGTCGCGCCTGATCACCCTGGGACGGCGGCGCGCCGGCAAGGGCCGCTGCTCGATCTCGTGGTCCGACATCGAGGCTCGCGCGGAGGGCCAGATCCTCCTCGTCGTGCCTGGAGAGGAGGATTTCAGGGACCGCGGCTTCGCCGGCGCACTGGCGCACATCGCGAGCCGCTGTCCACGGGTGTTTCTCGGCGCAAGCTGCCGTTTCGACGGGCACGACCGCGAGCGACTCGCCATGCTCGAGCGTCTCGGCCGCGACGCGGGAGCGCCCATGGTCGCCACCAATGACGTGCGCTACCACGACGCGGGACGTCGCCCGCTCGCCGACGTCCTGACCTCAGTCCGCAAGCGCTGCACGATCGACGAGGCCGGCCTCGCCCTGGCGGCCAACGCCGAGCGCTGCCTGAAGGCGCCGCAGGAGATGGCGGCCCTCTTCGAGGGCTACGCGCAGGCCCTCGAGCTCGGCGTCACGATCGCCGGGGCCTGCCGCTTCGATCTCGACGAGCTGGCCTGGGAGTACCCCGACGAGATCGTGCCGGACGGCGAGACCCCGCAGTCGTATCTGGCGCGCCTTGCCGCCGAAGGGGCGCGCCGGCGCTACGGCCCCTTCGTGCCGCCGAAGGTGCAGAAGCAGATCGACCACGAGCTCGCCCTGATCGAAAGGCTGGCCTACGCCCCCTACTTCCTTTCCGTCTACGACATCGTCCGCCATGCCCGCGAACAGGGAATCCTCTGCCAGGGGCGCGGCTCGGCGGCCAACTCGGCGGTGTGCTACTGCCTCGACATCACCGCCGTCGATCCCGACCGCCACGATCTCCTGTTCGAGCGCTTCGTCTCGGCGGCCCGCAACGAGCCCCCCGACATCGACGTCGACTTCGAGCATCAGCGGCGCGAGGAGGTGATCCAGTACCTCTACACCAGGTACGGCCGCGACCGCGCCGCCCTGACGGCCGTCGTGATCTGCTACCGCGGGCGCAGCGCCGTGCGCGACATCGGCAAGGCGCTCGGCCTTTCCGCCGACATCACCGGGGCGCTTGCCGGCGAGTTCCGGGGCCACCGCAGTGCCGTCCCCGGGCCTGCGGAACTGCGCGCCCTCGGCCTCGACCCCGACGACCGGCGCATCGGGCTCACCCTCGAGCTTGCCGCCACGCTGATCGGCTTCCCGCGCCATCTCTCGCAGCATGTCGGCGGCTTCGTGATCACCCGCGGGACCCTGTCGGACGTCGTGCCCATCGAGAAGGCCGCGATGAAGGATCGCACGGTCATCGAGTGGAACAAGGACGACATCGACGCGCTCGGCCTCCTCAAGATCGACGTGCTCGGGCTCGGCATGCTCACCTGCATCCGCAAGGGTCTCGACCTCCTGGCGCTCCACCTCGGCCGGCGTTTCGACCTCGGCACCCTGCCGCCCGAGGATCCCGAGGTCTACGACATGCTCTGCCGCGGCGATTCCCTTGGCGTCTTCCAGGTCGAGAGCCGGGCCCAGATGTCCATGCTGCCCCGTCTCAGGCCGCGCTCCTTCTACGACCTCGTCATCGAGGTGGCGATCGTCAGGCCCGGCCCCATCCAGGGCGACATGGTGCACCCCTACCTGCGGCGGCGCCGCGGCGACGAGGCGGTCACCTATCCCTCGCCCGAGCTCGAGGAGGTGCTCGGCAAGACCCTCGGGGTGCCTCTCTTCCAGGAGCAGGCGATGCGCATCGCCGTGGTCGCAGGAGGCTTCACGCCCGGCGAGGCCGATCGCCTGCGGCGCGCCATGGCCACCTTCCGCCACACCGGAACCGTCGGCGAGTTCCGCGACAGGCTCATCGGCGGCATGATCGAGCGGGGCTACGAGCGGGGCTTTGCCGAGCGCTGCTTTGCCCAGATCGAGGGTTTCGGCGAGTACGGCTTCCCCGAGGCCCATGCCGCGAGCTTCGCCCACCTGGTCTACGTCTCGGCCTGGCTCAAGTGCCGCCACCCGGCCGTCTTCGCCGCAGCCCTGCTCAACAGCCAGCCCATGGGCTTCTACGCCCCGGCCCAGATCGTGCGCGACGCCCGCGACCACGGAGTCGAGGTCAGGCCGCCCGATATCAACCGCAGCGACTGGGACTGCACGCTGGAAAACGACGCCGGGAGCACCGGCGGATTCGCCCTGCGCCTGGGCCTTCGCCAGATTCGCGGCTTCCGGGAGGACGACGCCGGAAAGCTGGTGAAGGCGCGCGCCAACGGCTACGCCGGCCCCGCGGCGCTGCTCCGCCGCGCCGGCCTGGCGGTGGCGGCGCTCGACCGGCTTGCCCGGGCCGACGCCTTCGGCTCCGTCGGCCTCGGACGGCGCGCGGCGCTGTGGTCGATCGAGGGCCTTCAGGACGAGGCCTTGCCGCTGCTGGCCGGCATCGAGGCCGACGATCCCTGCGAGCTGCCGCCGGCCTCCCTCGGCGAGGAGGTGGTCGAGGACTATGCCAGCCTGCGCCTCTCCCTGAAGGCGCACCCGCTCCACTTGCTTCGCGGGGCCCTGGCGGAGCGCGGCATCGTCCACGCCGCCGCCCTCGCCGGAATCGATGCGGGCCGCCGCGTCGTCGTCTGCGGACTGGTCCTGGTACGCCAGCGGCCGGGTTCGGCCAAGGGCATGGTCTTTGCCACCATCGAGGACGAGAGCGGCGTCGCCAACATCGTCATCATGCCGCCGGTGTTCGAACGCTTCCACCGCCCGGTCCTGGCGGCGAGGCTGATCGAGGTCCGGGGCAGGGTGCAGCGCGAGAACACCGTGATCCACGTCGTGGCGGAGCACATCGCCGATCTCACGCCACTGCTCTCGAGGCTCGTCGAGGACGACGGCCCCGTCCTGGCGACGGCGGGATCGCGGGACTTCCGCTGATGCCTTCCGCCGGGGGCGGTTGAGCGGCCGGGCCGGGGCGGATAGCTTCGCTCCATGGCATTCGCCCCGCTCAGTGACGCCGTCTCCCTGATCCGTCCGGGGATGACGGTCGCCGTCCCGGCGGAATACTGCGGCGTCGCCATGGCCGCGACCCGGGAGATCGTCCGCCAGGGCATCGGCCGGCTGCATCTGCTGGCGGTCCCCCAGAGCGGCCTGCAGGCCGACATCCTGATTGGCGCCGGTCTCGTCGAGACCGTGGAAGCCGCCGCGGTCACACTGGGGGAACGCGGCGCGGCGCCGCGCTTCACCGAGGCGGCCGAATGCGGGACGATCACCCTGCTCGACGCCACCTGCCCGGCGATCCACGCCGCCCTGCAGGCCGCCGAGAAGGGCCTCCCCTTCCTGCCGCTGCGGGGGCTCATCGGATCGGACGTCCTTGCCTGGCGCGACGACTGGAAAGTCATCGACAACCCGCTTGCCGCCGGCGACCCGATCGTCGTGCTGCCGGCGATCAGGCCGGACATCGCCCTCTTCCACTGCGAGATGGCAGACCGCGACGGCAACCTGTGGATCGGCCGGCGGCGCGAGCTCGCCACCATGGCCCACGCCTCGGCGGCGACGATCGCCACCGTCGAGAGCCTCCACGACGGAGTCCTCTTCGACGACGAGGCGCTGGGTGCGGGCGCTCTCGCCTCGGTCTATGTCGACGCGGTCGTCCATGTCCCCGGGGGGACGTGGCCGCTCGCCATGCCGGGCCGCAGCGCGGCGGACGACGCGGCCCTCGACGCCTACTGCAGTGCCGCCCGGACGGCGGAAGGATTCGCCGCCTGGATGGCCGGGCCCGGTGCGCCGTGCGGGACTCCCTGAAGACGGCGTGCCTCATCGTCGCCCTGGCGCGGCAGCTCGAGGGCTCGCGGCGGGTCGCCGTCGGGGCGCTCTCCCCCATCCCCTGCGCCGCCGCCTTCCTGGCGCGGGACCTGGGCCTGGGCGCCGAGCACATCTGCGTCCTGGGCGATTCCCGCCACAACGACTTCACCGACGGCGGCCGCGAGCTCTTCGACCGGGCGGCCCAGGGCCGGATCGACGCGTTCTTCCTCGGTGGGGGGCAGATCGACGGCGCCGCGAACATCAACCTCAACGGCACCGGCGCCTACCCGTCGTGCACCAGGCGCCTTCCCGGCGCTTTCGGCTCGAGCTATCTCTACTTCCTGGTCCCGAAGGTGGTGCTGTTCACACCGGGCCACTCGCCGGAGATCCTGGTCGAGCGGGTGGATTTCATCAGCGCACCGGGCCGCTCCGGCCCTTCGGTCCACCGCCCCGGGGGACCGTCGGCGCTCGTCACCGGGCGCGCCGTCTTCGACTTCGACCGCTCGGCGGGCTCTTTCGTCCTCGCCGGCGTCCACCCCTGGAGCAGCCCGGCCGAGGTCCGGGCGTCGACGGGGTTCGGCTACCGGACCTCGGCCGCCTGCGCGCCGACGGAACGCCCTGACGGCGCCCTTGCGGCACACGTGCGCAGAATCGTGCGCGACACGGTCAGCGGCACCCACCCGGCGTTCGCCCGGCGCTTCCTCGAGGCCTGAGCGGCGCCGCTTGCGGTGGCGGGCCGTCCCTCTATTGTGCCCTCGTCAGGCAGGGGAACGCACCATGACAGGCATTCAGGACCTCATCGAGGCCGGCGGGATCCTCGTCATCGACGGCGGCATGGGGACCGAGCTCGAGCGCCGCGGCGTGCCCATGGATTCCAGCGCCTGGGCCGGATCGGCGCTGAAGTCCCATCCCGACATAATCCGCACCATCCACCGGGACTTCGTCGAGGCGGGCGCCGACATCGTGATCGCCAACACCTACGCCGCCGCGCCGCATGTCCTGCGCCACGCCGGCATCGGCGAGGACGAGGCCCTGGCGCTCAACCGGCTGGGCTGCGACCTCGTGTGCGAGGCCGTCGGCGAGGCGGCGCCGGAGAGGAGAATCTGGATCGCCGGGTCGCTCTCGAGCTTCTACGCCGGCCTCGACGAGAACGCCTACCCCCGGCCGCAGGAAGCCCGCAGGAGCTACGCGCTGCAGGCCCGGACCCTCGCCGATTCGGGGTGCGACCTGCTGATCGGCGAGATGATGCACGACGACACGATCTCGCCGCTCGCCCTCGAGGCGGCCGCCGCCACCGGCCTGCCCGTCTGGGCGGGGTTCAGCGTGCGCACCACCGGCGGCCGCCTCGTCGGCTTCGACGGCCGCCGCGAAACGTCCTTCGACGCCATCCTCGACGCCTGTCTCGGCGGCGTCCACGCCGCGGGCATCATGCACAGCGAGATCGAGGACACGCGGCCCGGACTCGAGCACCTGGGCAGGGCCTGGACGGGTCCGCTCTTCGCCTACCCCCATTCGGGGAGCTTCCGCATGCCCAACTGGCAGTTCGACAACGAGGTGGCGCCCGGCGACTACGCCCGCGAGGCCGCCGGATACGTCGCCATGGGCGTCGCGGCAGTCGGCGGCTGCTGCGGCATGGCCCCGCGCCACATCGCCGCGCTGAAGGCTGCGCTCCCGGCCGGCGGAGGCGGACGTGAACGGCAGGCTTGAGGGCCGCGTCGCCATCGTCACCGGCGGCGGGCGCGGCATCGGCGCCGGCATCGCACAGGTCTTCGCGCGCGAGGGCGCCCGGGTGCTGATCGCGACGCGCACCGAAAGCCGCGGCCAGCGCGTCGCCCGGGCAATCGAAAAGGCCGGCGGCACGGCCTCGGCCATGGCGACGGACGTCACCAGCCGCGACGATGTCGCCGCCATGATCCGGGAAGCGGGCTCGCGCTACGGTCCCGTCGACATCGTCGTCCACAACGCCGGCATCTATCCCCTCTCGCCGGTGTGGACGATGAAGGAGGCCGAGTGGGACCTGGTGCTCGACACCAACCTGAAGAGCACCTTCCTCGTCGCCAGGGCCGTCCTGCCGCAGATGATCGAGCGGCGCTACGGCCGCATCGTCGTCATCTCGTCGATCTCCGGTCCGAAGGTGGCGATCCCCGGCGCCAGCCACTACGGCGCCTCGAAGGGCGGCGTCAACGGCTTCATCCGCACCGTGGCCGTCGAGGTCGCGCGCAAGGGCATCACCGTCAACGGGGTGGAGCCCGGCAACATCATCGTGCGCCGGCCGGGCAGCCGGGACGTGCGGGCCCAGGAGGAACTCATGACGCCCGCCATTCCGATGGGGGAACTCGGCACGCCGGAGGACATCGCCTACGCCGCGCTCTACCTCGCCAGCGACGAGGCGCGCTACGTCACCGGCCAGACCATCGTCGTCGACGGCGGCCAGGTCCTGCCCGAGGCGCAGAACCTCATTCCCGTGGACTGAGCCGGCGTCACGCCGCCTCGCCGAGGGCCGGGCCGATCCGCAGGCCCGAGGCGGATGCGCTCACCCGCACCTCCCCGCCGTCGGCGAGCTCGCCCTTCAGGATCAGCTCGGCCAGGGGATTGTGCAGCGTGCGCTGCAGCACGCGCTTGAGCGGCCGGGCGCCGTAGACGGGGTCGAAACCGGCGACGGCGAGCCACTCGCGGGCCTCCGGGTCGACGGCGACGGTGATGCCGCGCTCCGCGAGGAGTCCCGCCGCCCGGTCGAGCTGGATGTCGACGATGGCGGCCATCTGACCGCGGCCCAGCCGGCCAAAGAGGATGATCTCGTCGAGGCGGTTGAGGAACTCGGGCCGGAACGTCGCCCTGAGCGCGTCCATCACCGGGCCCCTGGCGGACTCGGCGTCGTCGTCCCCGGCGAGCGCCGCCAGGAACTCGGCGCCCGTGTTCGAAGTGAGGACGACGAGCGTGTTGCGGAAATCCACGGTGCGCCCGTGGCCGTCGGTCAGGCGGCCGTCGTCGAGAACCTGGAGGAGGATGTTGAAGACGTCCGGGTGCGCCTTCTCGATCTCGTCGAACAGCACGACGCGATAGGGCCGGCGCCGCACCGCCTCGGTGAGGACGCCGCCTTCCTCGTAGCCGACGTAGCCCGGCGGCGCGCCGATGAGCCGTGCCACGGCATGGCGCTCCATGAACTCCGACATGTCGATCCGGCACACGGCCTGCTCGTCGTCGAAGAGGAAGGCGGCCAGCGCCTTGACGAGTTCGGTCTTGCCGACGCCCGTGGGCCCGAGGAACATGAAACTGCCGATCGGCCGCGCCGGGTCCTGCAGGCCGGCGCGCGAGCGCCTGACCGCGTGGGCGACCGCCTCGAGGGCCTCGTCCTGGCCGACGACGCGGCGGCGCAGGGCGTCTTCCATGGCGAGAAGCTTCTCGCGCTCGCCCTCGAGCATGCGGTCCACCGGAATGCCGGTCCACCTCGAAACGACGGCGGCGACGTGCTCCTCGGTCACCTCCTCGCCGGCCGTGCGGCCGTCGCCGCCGCTCTCGGTCCGGGCGAGGCTGCGCTCGAGGTCGGGGATCACGCCGTAGGCGATCTCGCCGGCGCGGGCGAGATCGCCGCCGCGCTGCGCCTGGTCGAGCTCCAGACGCGCCTGCTCGAGGCTCTCCTTGACCCGGCGGGTCTCGTCGAGCCGCTGCTTGCTCCGCTGCCATTCGCCGGTCCTCTCGAAGCTCTGTCCCTCGAGATCGGCGAGCTCCCGCTCGAGGCGCTCGAGGCGTTCACGCGAGGCGCGGTCGCTCTCCCTGCCCAGCGCCTCGCGCTCGATCTTGAGCTGGATGATCCTGCGGTCGAGCTCGTCGATGTCCTCGGGCTTGGAATCGATCTCCATCTTGAGCCGGCTCGAGGCCTCGTCGATGAGGTCGATGGCCTTGTCCGGGAGGAAGCGGTCGGTGATGTAGCGGTTCGACAGCGTCGCCGCGGCCACCGTCGCGCCGTCGCTGATCCTCACGCCGTGGTGCAGTTCGTACTTCTCCTTGAGGCCCCGCAGGATGGAGACGGTGTCCTCGATCCCCGGCTCGTCCACCAGGACCGGCTGGAAGCGCCGCGCCAGCGCGGCGTCCTTCTCGATGTGCTCGCGGTACTCGTCGAGCGTCGTCGCGCCCACGCAGTGGAGCTTGCCGCGCGCCAGCAGGGGCTTGAGGAGGTTCGAGGCGTCCATCGCCCCGTCGGCGGCGCCGGCACCGACGAGCGTGTGCAGCTCGTCGATGAAACAGATGATCTCGCCCGCCGAGGACTCGATCTCCTGGAGGACCGCCTTCATGCGCTCCTCGAACTCGCCGCGGTACTTCGAGCCGGCGACCATGGAACCGAGATCCAGGGTCAGCACGGTCTTCTCGGCAAGGGATTCGGGGACGTCATGATCGACGATGCGCTGGGCGAGCCCCTCGACGATCGCCGTCTTGCCGACGCCCGGCTCGCCGATGAGCACCGGGTTGTTCTTGGTGCGGCGGGCCAGCACCTGCATGGTGCGGCGGATCTCCTCGTCGCGTCCGATCACCGGGTCGAGGTCGCCCTCGAGGGCCGCCTCGGTGAGGTTCCGCGCGTACTTGCGCAGGGCCTCGTAGGTCTCCTCGGCCGAGGCGCTGTCCGCGGTACGCCCCTTGCGAAGCCCGGCGATCGCCGCGGCGAGGGCTTCCGCCGTCAGTCCGGCGGCGGCCAGGATCGCGCCGCTCTCGCTGCCCGGACGGGCGAGCGCCTCGAACAGGCGCTCGGTGGTGACGAAGCTGTCGCCGCCCTCCCGCGAGATCCCGGCGGCCGTCTCGACGAGACGGGCGAACTCGGATGACACGTACACCTCGCCCGCGCCGTCTCCGGTAATCCTCGGCAGGCGGGCCAGGATCTCCCCGAGGGCCGCGTGCGCCCGCTCGGGCTCGGCGCCCGCACTCCTCATCAGGCCGGCGGCGAGCCCCTGGCGGTCCGCGAGAAGCACCCTGGCGAGGTGACAGGGCACGAGATACTGGTGACCCGACGCCTGGGCGAGGTTGCGGGCGGACTCGATGAAGCCGCGCGCCCGGTCGGTGAAACGTTCGAGATCCATGGGTCATCGCCCCGACTGCCTGACTCCCATGTGGTGTTGCAAATATGCAACACAAGGGGCAAATCGTGAAAGGCGAGGCCCTCCGGGCCGGTTCACACGGCGATCGGCCGTCCGTCCTCCGGCGAGGGCACCCCGTCGCGGCCGGCGCCGTTGGTGCTGCGCGGCCCGCCTTCGGCCTCGGCCGCCGGAGCCTCCCGCTCGGCGCCGTTGGTCCTGCGCCGCGGCCGGCGCGGCGCTCTGGGCGCGTCATCGTCCATCAGGGGGATCGCCTGCGCCGCGCCCTCACCGCCCGAGGCGGCATCGTCGGCCGCCGGCTCGTCCTCCGGAGCGTAGGCGCGCTGCCGTTCGGCGCGCTCCTCGCGCTCACGCTGCTGCTCGGCGGCGCGTTCGTTGAACTGGTTGACGATCCTCTGGTAGTGCTCCGCGTGCTGCAGACAGTTCTCGGCGACCACCGGGTCGCCCGCCGAGGAGGCGTCGCGCGCCAGAACCAGATACCGCTCGGCGATCTGCTGTGCCGTACCGCGGACCTTGACGTCCGGTCCCGTACTCTCGAAGGACTGGTTGCGGTTGCCCCCACCGGTCCGTCGCGAATTGCCGCGGTTGTTGCGGAATCGCCTGCCCGATCCACCTGGTCTCATGGAAGACTCGCTCTCGACAGTTTCAGTTGGTCATGATGGCCGGGCACACCCCAATCAGGTGTGCCACCCGGGATCGGCAGCCCTTCCTTTCCGATCTCGTGACCGGCCCCTCTCCGAGGAAGGTGACGCGACCCCATCCGACGGCACGCCGTCGCGTGGCGTGCATGGTAGCCGCATCCGCAACGCTGTCCAACAACTTTATCACTGCCTACGGACCGCCTTGCGCCAGGACGAGGACGCGGCGGCGGCCCGCGAGGTCGCGGACGCTCCCCGTCACCGCGAGGCCGGCGGCCGCGGCGAGGGCTCCCAGGGGCTGCGCCTGGCCGGGCCCGTGCTCGAGCAGCGCCAGGCCGCGGGGGGCGAGGAGGCGGGCGAGGCCGGGAAGGATGCGGCGAAAGCCGTCGAGACCGTCCGCGCCGCCGTCGATCGCCACCCGGGGTTCGTGAACCGCCACCTCGGGCTCGAGGCCGGCGATCTCGCCGGCCGCCACGTAGGGCGGGTTCGAGACGACGAGATCGAAGCGGCCCCCGAAGGCGGCGCCCCAGTCTCCGCGCACGAACGCCGCGCGGCCCGAGACGCGATGGCGCGCGGCGTTCTGCGCCGCGACGGCGAGGGCGCGCCCGCTGACGTCGACGCCGACGCCGCAGGCCCGGGGCCAGGCCACGAGAAAGGTGACGAGGAGGCATCCCGAGCCGGTGCCGAGATCGAGGATTCGCCGCGGGCCCGCCAACCGCGCGAGACCGCACTCGATGAGCGTCTCGCTCTCCGGTCTGGGTGTCAGGGTGTCGGCGGTGACGCGGAAGTCGAGACTCCAGAACTCGCGCACGCCGGTGACCTGGGCGAGCGGCGCGCGGCGGGCGCGGTGGCGCACGAGCCCCTCGAAACGCCGCAGCGTGCGGCCGTCCCACGCCTCCGGCGAGGCGCCGGCGAGCGCATGGGCGACCAGCAGCCGCGCCTCGCTTCGCGCCCCCTCGATGCCGGCCGAACGCAGGGTGGCGGCCGCGTCGCCGAGGGCGTCCTCGAGGGCCGCAGGCTCCATCTCAGGCAAGCTCCGCCAGCATGGCCGCCCGGGATTCGGCGATCAGCGGCTCGATCACGTCGTCGAGCGCCTGGCCCGAGACGATCTCCTCGAGCCTGTAGAGGGTGAGGTTGATCCGGTGGTCGGTCAGGCGCCCTTGCGGGAAGTTGTAGGTGCGGATGCGCTCCGAGCGGTCGCCGCTTCCCACCTGCTCCCTGCGCCTCGAGGCCTGCTCGTCGGCCTGCCGGCGGCGCTCCAGGTCGAAGAGCCGGGACCGCAGGATCTTCATGGCCTGCGCCCGGTTCTTGTGCTGCGAGCGGTCGCTCTGCTGCGAGACGACGATCCCTGTCGGCAGATGGGTGATGCGCACGGCGCTGTCGGTCTTGTTGACGTGCTGGCCGCCGGCGCCCGAGGAGCGGAAAGTGTCGATCCTCAGGTCCTTCTCGGCGATCGCGACGTCGACCTCTTCCGCCTCGGGAAGGATGGCGACCGTCGCCGCCGAGGTGTGGATGCGTCCCTGGGATTCCGTGGCCGGCACCCGCTGCACCCGGTGCACGCCGGATTCGAACTTCAGCCGGGCGAAGACGCCCGCCCCGCGGATCAGCGCCTGGACCTCCCGCACGCCGCCGACGCCGGTCTGCGACATGCCCAGAGGCTCGAACGTCCAGTTGCGCGCCAGCGCGTAGCGCCGGTACATCTCCATGAGGTCCGCGGCGAAGAGCGTCGCCTCGTCGCCCCCGGTGCCCGCGCGTATCTCGAGGACGACGCTGCGCCTGTCCGCCTCGTCGACCGGCAGCAGGGCGAGGCGGATCGAGCGCTCGAGGCCGGCGATCCGCGTCTCGAGCGCCTCCCTTTCCTCGCCGACGAGGGCCAGCACTTCCTCGTCGGCTTCCGTCTCGGCCAGCGCCGCGAGCCCGGCGAGCTCGCTCCTGGCCGCGCGCAGCGCGTGGACCGCCTCGACCACGGGCGCCAGTTCGGCCAGTTCCTGCGCCATCCGCGCGAAGGCCCCGCCGCCGCCGGCCTCAACCGCCAGGCGCGCCTGCAGTTCCTCGTGCCTGAGGACGATCCTGCCCAGGTTCTCCTCGAGCCTCATGGCTCCCCGCCGCCGCCGAAGAGCAGGCGCACGCTGTCCGCAAGGCCGTCGGCGCCGGCGGAGTCCGCGAGCACGGCGTCCGAGCGCTCGACGAGGAGGTCCACCAGCCTGCGCGTCGCCTCGAAGGCGTCCGCATCGGGCGCACGCGCGAGCACCCGGCGCCGGGCGTCCTCGAGGACCGTGCGGACGGCGACGGCGTGCGCCGTGCCGGCCGTCGCGGGGTCGCGCTCGCTGAACGCCGTCAGCACCTCCTCGACGAGCGCCTCGGCCGGCCTGCGGCGATCCTCCAGGGCGATGCGCTCGAGGTGGTCGAGGGTGTAGAGGAAGACATCGTCCAGCTCCTCGATCGCCGGATCGGCGTCGGGCGGCACGCCGGCGTCGACGATGAAGACGGGCTTCCTGCGCCTGGCGAGGCCCGCGGCCTCGAGATCGGCCCGCGTCACCTGGTGCTCTCCGGTGCCCGCGGAGAGCACCAGGATGTCGGCGCGGGCGAGTTCCCGCTCCCGCTCCTGCGGCGGCACCGCGCGGGCGCCCAGGCTCTCCGCGACCTCCCGCGCCAGGCGGCGGCGTTCGTGCATGACGGCGAGCCCGCCCAGGCCGCAGGCCAGCAGCCGGGCCGCGATCATCCCGCCGGCCTCCTCGGCGCCGATCAGGAGGCCTCTGGCCCGCGAGAGGTCGCCATGGATGCTGCGCGCCACGCGCACCGCCGAGGCGACGATGGAGACCGGCAGGTCCTGCATCAGCGCCTCGCCGCGCGCGTAGCGCGCCACCTGGTAGGCCAGCTGCAGGCGCCGCTGCAGGCCGTCGCCGATCATCCCGGCCTCGAGCGCCCGGCGGTGGCTCTCGTTGAGCGAGCTGCCGGGGTGGCGGCGCGGGGCCAGGGCGGCGGCGCGGAGCAGGTGCCGCAGCGCGTCGGGGCCGGCGAGCGTGCGCGCCGGCGCCCCGCCGCCGGACGAATCCGCGACGAGGGCGCGCACCGTCTCCGGCGCCAGCTCCGTCACGACGTGGACGTCCCGGCCGTCGCGCGTGTCGACGACAAGGGCTTCCGCGATACCCGCGGCCGCCAGCCGCCGGTGGAGGTCCCCCGCCGTGGCGTCCCCGCCCGCGGCGATGACGGCGATGTGCTCGGCGCGCGCCACGATCACGCGTCCGGCTGCGGCAGGCCGTCTCCCACCCGGTCGAGGAGGCACTCGCTCTGCTCGCCGCTGTCGAGGTCGCGGACGACGGCGACGCCGCGGGCGAGCTCCCTCTGGCCGATGATGATGGCGTGGCTGGCCCCGACCCGGTCGGCGCGCTGCATGCGCCGGCGCAGGTTGCCGCGGTAGGCGAGGTCGACGCTGCGCCCCGCGCGGCGCAGCCCGTGGGCGACCGCGAGAGCCCGGCGCTGCGCCTCCTCGCCCAGGGCGATGACGGCGACGGGGCGCGGCGGCGGCGGCGCCTCCGCCGCGAGCATCGCCAGGCGCTCGATGCCCGATGCCCAGCCGACGCCCGGCACCGGCGGTCCGCCCATCTGCTCCATCAGGCCGTCGTAGCGGCCGCCGCCGATCACCGTTCCCTGGGCGCCCAGCCTGCCGGTCACGAACTCGAAGGCCGTGTGGCAGTAGTAGTCGAAGCCGCGGACGATGCCCGGATTGACCCGGTAGGGTATGGCCAGCGTGTCGAGCCCGGCGAGCACCGCCTCGAAGAAGCCGCGCGCGACGTCGCTGAGGTGATCGAAGATGACCGGCGCCCCGTCGATGAGCGCCCTGTCGCCCTCGTCCTTCGAATCGAGGATGCGCAGCGGATTGCGCACCAGACGCTCCCGGGAGATCTCGCTGAGGCGGTCGCGGTGTCCGGAGAAGTACGCCACCAGCGCGCCGAGGTGGCTGCTCCGGCTCTCGGCGTCGCCCAGGGTGTTGATCTCGAGCACCGTGTCGGCGGCAAGGCCGAGCTCCTCGAGAACGTCGCGGGCCATCGCGATGACCTCGACGTCGCCCAGCGGCTCGCCGACGCCGAAGAGCTCGACGCCCGTCTGGTGGAACTGGCGGTAGCGCCCTTTCTGCGGCCGCTCGTGGCGGAACATGGGACCGGCGTAATGGAACCTCAGGGGCAATTCGTTGAGGAGCCCGTTGCTCAGCAGGGCCCGGGCCACGCCGGCCGTGTTCTCGGGACGCAGGGTGAGGCTCTCGCCGTTGCGGTCGTCGAAGGTGTACATCTCCTTCTGAACGACGTCCGTGGCGTCGCCCAGCGTGCGCGAGAACACCTGCGTGGACTCGAGCACGGGCGTGCGGATCTCGCCGTATCCGTAGCGCCCCGCCACCTGGCGGCAGACGCTCTCGACGTGCGCGTGCGCCCGGCAGTCCCCGGGAAGGAGATCCCGGGTGCCGCGAATCGCCTGGAGCCTGCCGGCCATGGCGCGGCCGGCTTCAGGCCGCGGCGGCGGCGAGTTCCGCCGCGCGCTGCTCCACCAGTTCGGCGATGTGCTCGACCAGCTCCTCGGAGGTCACCTTGTGGTCGGCCTGGCCCGCCATGTAGACGAGGTGGCGCCCCCTGCCGCCGCCGGTCAGGCCGATGTCGGTCAGGCGCGCCTCGCCCGGACCGTTGACCACGCAGCCGATGATCGACACCGACAGCGGCACCTCGATGTGGGCCAGGCGCTCCTCGAGCCGGCCGACGGTGTCCGCGACCTGGAACTGCTGGCGGGCGCACGACGGGCAGGCGATGATGTTGACGCCCCGCCGGCGCAGGTCGAGCGCCTTGAGGATCTCCCAGCCGACGGCGACCTCCTTCACCGGATCGGCGGCCAGCGAGACGCGGATGGTGTCGCCGATGCCCTCGTCAAGCAGCATGCCGATGCCGATGGCGGACTTCACGGTGCCGCCGACGACGCCGCCCGCCTCGGTGATGCCCAGGTGCAGGGGGTAGTCGCAGGCGCGGGCGAGCTGCCGGTAGGCGGCCGTGGCGAGGGCGACGTTGGAGGCCTTCACGCTGATCTTGAAGTCCGTGAAACCGATGTCCTCGAGAATCCGCGCGTGGCCGAGCGCGCTCTCCACCATGGCTTGCGGCGTCGGCCCCCCGTGGCGCTCGAGGAGATCCCGTTCCAGCGAGCCCGCGTTGACGCCGATCCGCATCGAGCAGCCGTGGTCGCGCGCCGCCCTGACGACCTCGCGGACGCGCGCGGCCGAGCCGACGTTGCCCGGGTTGATGCGCAGGCACGCCGCGCCGGCCTCGGCCGCCTCGATGGCGCGGCGGTAGTGGAAGTGGATGTCGGCGACCAGGGGCACGGGCGATTCGCCCACGATCCGGGCAAGGGCCGCCGTCGACTCCTCGTCGGGGCAGGAGACGCGCACGATGTCGGCGCCGGCGACGGCGAGCGCGCTGACCTGGGCCGCCGTCGCGGCGGCGTCCGCCGTCGGCGTGTTGGTCATCGACTGCACCGAGACCGGCGCATCGCCGCCCACCGCGACCTGGCCTACCCTGATCGTGCGGCTTCGCCGGCGCGGCGGCTTCGGGGTCTGTTTCATCGCTGGCTGTCCGGTTTCCTCGTCACTGATACCCCCAAGGGGCCGGTGCGGTAAAGGGCGGGGTCAGCGCGCCTGCAGGCTGGCGGCCTCGAGCAGGACGTCGCGCATGACGCTGCCGGACTCGCCCAGCGGCGGCACGAGCCTGCCGTCGACCCTGATCTCGAGACCGCCGGCGTTGCCGGTGTCGAGGGTGAGGCCGTCGCGGTCCGGCACGCTGTAGACGTCCCCGGGCAGGAGGATGCGCATCACGAGGACGGCGCCGTCGGCCGTCTCCACCTGCACCCAGGTCTCCTCGACGGCGCGCAGCTCGATCCTGGTCGCCGCGCCGCCGGCCGCCGTGGCTTCCCCGCTCGCGCTTTCCGGCTCCTCGGGCGGGGCCTCCTGCGCCGTGAACCCGGTCTCGGGTTCGGGCGCAGGCGCGGCCGCGGCGGGCTCGGCCTCGGGAAGCGGCGCTTGCGCTGCCGCGCCGGTATCGTCCGTGTCCGCAAGGGGCGCCGCGGTCCCGCCGCCGGCGTCCTCCGGCTCGGGCAGCGGCGGCGCTTCGGCGGCATCGCTGCCGGCGTCCTCCCCGGGAAGGGGCGGTGCTTGCGCCGTCCCTGTGCCGGTGCCTTCGGGTTCCGCAGGCTCGGCCGTCTGCGCCGCCCGGCTGTCGGTGTCCTCCGGTTCGGGAAGGGGCGGAGCCTCCGTTTCCGCAAGGGCGGGTGTTTCCGTCATTGCGCTGCCTGCATCCTCCGGCTCTGGCGGCGTCGCTTCTGCAGTTCCGCCGGCGGGCTGCGGATCGGCAGGGGCGGCCGTTTCCTCCGGCTCGGGGGGCGGCGGGGCCTGCGTCGTGCCGGCGATCAGGTCCGGGACCTCGGGGATGAGGTCGATGTCGACGGTGCGGCTTTCCTGCCAGGCGTACCAGACGACGACGATCGCGGTGGCGACGACGAGGGAGACGAGGATGATCGGCCGCGTCGGCCGCCTGATCTCCCTGATCGGCACCGGCAGCTCCATGGCCGCCGGCTCGAAGGCCGCCTCGTCGTCCTCCTTGAGCATGGCCACCAGCTGCTCGCCGTCGAGACCGAGGAAGTTGGCGTAGGTGCGCAGGAACCCGGAGATGTAGGCCGGCCCGGGAAGATCGCCGAACCGGTCGTCCTCCATGGCCTCGATGAAGGCGGTCCTGATCTTCAGGGCGTCGGCCACGTCACCGATCGCGAGGTCCCTGGAGATCCTCGCCCGGCGCAGCCTGTCGGAGATCCGCCGGCTCACCCGCGGCCCGTCATCGGGGTAGGCGACGTCCGGAGTGCCGTCTGTCATCGATCCACCGTCGTCGTGCGGGGCGATCCTAGCACCGGCCGGGGGCCCCCGTCACGCCGGACCGGCAAGCGACCGCGAGGCCTGCTCGACGAGTTCGTCCATGATCTCGGCCATCGTCTGTTGCCGGGTCACCATGCCGACGCTCTGGCCGGCCATGACAGAGCCCGTCCTGACATCGCCCTCGAAGACGGCACGCCTCAGGGCGCCGGCCCAGAAATGCTCGATCTCGAGCTTGGCGTCGTCGTGGCCGAGCTCTCCTGCGTCGTAGCGCCTGATCACCTCGCGCTGCTTGTCGAGAAACAGACTCGAGCCCTCGTTCCTGAGGGCGCGCACGGGAATCACCGGGAACCTCGGATCGAGCTGCTCGGAGGTCCTGGCATCCCGCGCGCTGGCGCGCAGGAAGGCATCCTTGAACCTCTCGTGGGCCACCGATTCCCTGGCGCAGACGAAGCGGGTTCCCAGCTGCACCCCCGCCGCGCCCATCCTGAGGTAGCTGGCGATCGCCTCCCCGCGCCCGATGCCGCCGGCCACGAAGACCGGCGTGCCGCCGACATGGGGAAGGATCTCCTGGGCGAGCACGCTCGTCGAGACGGGCCCGACGTGGCCGCCCGCCTCGAGGCCCTCGATGACGATGCCGTCCACCTCGCTGCGCGCAAGCCTGCGGGCGACGGCGAGCGAGGGGGCGAAGCACAGCACCCGCAGCCCTTCCCCGCGGATCCACGCGATCCGCGCGTCCGAGGGCCGCCCTCCGGCCAGCACGACGTGCGACACGCCGCAGCGCATGCACACGCTTATCAGTTCGTCGAGCCGGGGATGCATGACGATCAGGTTGACGCCGAAGGGGCGCCCGGTGAGCGCCCTCGTCGCCTCGATTTCGGCGGCGAGCGCATCGGCCTCCATGGCGCCGCAGGCGATGACGCCGAACCCCCCGGCGTTGGAGACGGCGGCCACGAGGTTGCGCTCCGAGACCCAGGTCATGGCGCCGCCCATGATCGCCTTCTCGACGCCGAGCATCCGGCATCCCGGCGCCCACAGCGCCTCGAGACGCCTGCGTCCGCTGTCGTCCGTCATCGCCCGTGGCAGTCAGGGCTACCCGGCGGCGTCAAGACCGTAGGCCGTGTGCAGGGAGCGAAGCGCCAGCTCGAGGTACTCTTCGGCGATGAGGACGCTGATCTTGATCTCGGAGGTGGAGATGATCTGGATGTTGATGCCCTTGTCGGCAAGCGCCTGGAACATGCGGTTGGCGACACCGGCATGGCTTCGCATGCCGACGCCGACGACCGAGACCTTCACCACCGTGGCGTCCGGCTCGATGCGGCGGGCGCCGAGCTCGCGGCTGCTCAGGTCGAGAACCTCGAGCGCCTTCTCGAGGTCGCTATGGGGAACCGTGAACGTCAGGTCGGTGGTCTCCCCGTCCGGCGAGATGTTCTGGACGATCATGTCGACATTGATGCCGGCTTCCGCGAGGGGGCCGAACAGGGTCGCGGCCACACCCGGCCTGTCGGGCAGGCCGATCATCGTGATCTTCGCGTCGTCCTTGCTGTAGGCGATGCCGCTGACGACCTGCTGCTCCAAGATTTCTTCCTCGCCGACGACCAGGGTTCCCGCCGCACCGGTGAAGCTGGACAGCACCTGCAGGCGCACACGGCTGTTCATGGCAAGGGCGACCGACCGGGTGTGCAGCACCTTCGCGCCCTGCGACGCGAGCTCCAGCATTTCCTCGTAGGTGATCATATCGAGCTTGCGGGCCTTGGCAACGATGCGCGGATCCGAGGTGAAGACGCCGTCGACGTCGGTGAAGATGTCGCAGCGGCCGGCGCCGAGCGCCGCGGCGAGGGCCACGGCGCTGAGATCCGATCCTCCCCGGCCCAGGGTGGTGATGCGGCCGTCCCCGGTAACTCCCTGGAACCCCGTCAGGACGGGGACCACGCCTGCCTCCATGCACTCGAGGAGGGGGCGGGCCTCCACGCGCACGAGGCGCGCCCGGGTATGGGTGGCGTCGGTCGTCACCGGAACCTGCCATCCCTGGAAGGAGCGCGCGTCCACGCCCGCGGCCTGCAGCGCCAGCGCCATGAGGCCGGCGGAGACCTGCTCGCCGCTGGCGACGACGGCGTCGTGTTCCCGGCGGTCGACGGCGCCCATGGCGCGGACGAGGCATACGAGCCGGTCGGTCTCTTCCCCCATGGCCGAGACCACCACGGCCACCTTCCGGCCGCGGCGGAGCGCCGCGGCGACGTGACCCGCCGCCCTGGCGATCCGTCCGGGATCGGCCAGCGACGTGCCTCCGAATTTCTGGACGATGAGGGACATGGCGGACCCTGAGGAGAGTGCCGCAGCCTCCCCGCGGGGGCTTCACGACGCGACGCCGCGCCTACATACTCGCTGGGGTGGAGGGACGCAAGCCGATGTCCGACCGGACCAGCGGAACGTCGACGGTCGACGCCCGGGAGGTCGAGGCCTTCTCGGAGCAGGCCGGCGCATGGTGGGACGAGGAGGGAGCCTTCCGCGCCCTCCACCGGCTCAACCCGGTGCGCCTCCGTTGGCTGCTGGACCGCACGGCGGGCCACTTCGGCCTCGACGGCGGGGCCGAACGGCCGCTTGCCGGCCTCACCGTCCTCGATGCCGGGTGCGGCGGCGGCCTGGTCACCGAGCCCCTCGCCCGGCTCGGAGCGGCGATGACGGGACTCGACGCCTCCGCCGAGGCCATCGGCGTCGCCCGCCGCCACGCGGAGCTCTCCGGGCTCGCCGTCGACTGGCGGGTCGGCACCGTCGAGGCCGTGGCCGCCGGCGAGCCGGGCTACGACGTCCTCGTGGCCCTCGAGATCGTCGAGCACGTCGCGGACCGCGGGGTCTTCGTCGATGCCTGCGTGCGCTGCGTGCGGCCGGGAGGGCTCATCGTGCTGTCGACCCTCAACCGCACGCTGCGTTCCCTTGCGCTCGCCAAGATCGGCGCCGAGTACGTGCTGGGCTGGGTCCCGAAGGGGACCCACAGTTTCGCGAAGTTCGTCAGGCCGGCCGAGCTGGCGCGCGACCTGAGGCGTTCCGGCGCCCGCCTCACCGCTGTCACCGGGCTCTCCTACCGCGCGGTCGACAACCACTGGCTGCTCTCCCGCGACAGCTCCGTCAACTACATGGCAAGCGCCGTGCGCGGGCCGGCCTGAGACGCCTCAGGCGCCGTCCTCCCAGCGCCAGGCGTCCGTCCTGGCGATGAAGCGCCTGAGCAGCTCGACGTTGAGGGCGTGACCGGAACGCAAGCCGCTGAACCGGCCGATGATCGGCGCCGGCGCCAGGGCGAGATCGCCGACGGCATCGAGACACTTGTGGCTGGCGAACTCGTTGGCGAACGGGCGGCAGTCCTCGTTGAGGACCCGCCCGTCGTCGCCGATGACGATGACGTCTTTCAGGGCCCTGACGTCGTCGACCGGGAGGTTCCCGAGGCCGCGCTTCTGGAGCTCCCGGATGGCCGCCCCGGTGACGAAGGTCCGGGCCCTGACGACGGGCGACGCAACGCCTTCGTCGTCGAGATCGACCGCCGCCTCCTGGCAGCCGATCGCCACGGCGTCGAACTCGATCCTGCAGGAGAAACGCCGCGTGCCGGAAGGTTCCAGGCGCGCCCAGCTGTCGCCGCGCCGGACCTCGACGGCTTCGAGCACCCGGATGGCGCGGCGCGGCGCGGCGAGCCGCCGGACGCCCGCCTCGAGAATCCCCTCCACGAAGGAGGCCGCCGAGCCGTCCATGAGCGGAACTTCGGGCCCGTCGATCGCGATGCGGACATTGCCGACGCCGGTGAACGACAGCGCCGCCATGAAGTGCTCGACGGTCATGAGCGTCGCGCCGGATCCGTTGCCGAGCGTGGTGCAGTGATCCGTCGAGACCACCGCATCGCAACCGACGGGGAACTCGCGCGCGCCGTTCCGCAGGTCGGTGCGCTCGAAGCGGATGCCGTAGCCGGCCTCGGCGGCGGGATGGGCCGTCATCGAGACCGGCCGGCCGGTGTGCACGCCCGTGCCCCTCCAAGTGACCGGTCCCGCTAGCGTCGTCTGTTTCACAATCCCCAAGTCTCCGGCCCGTTGAGGCGACACATCCTCGACGCCGCGCACCATAGACGACGGCGACGCACGCACCAGTCACACTTGGTTGCGCAGTGTTACAGGGCGCACCCTCACTCCTTGCGGCGCAGGAACGGCGGGATCTCGAGAGGATCGTCCTTCACGGCGTCGTCGCGGAAGAGGCCGTCCCTGGGATCCGAGCGCCGGGCGTAGTGCTCGGACGCAGGCTCGACGGCCGGGCGCTCGATCACCGGATCGCGCGGCGCCGGCCGCTCCCTCGAGGGGCGCATGCCGCCCGTCACCCTCTCGAACAGCGAGGGCCGGCGCTGCGCCTGGATCTCCTGGTGCCCGTCGGCCGCCGACATGCCGCGCGGATCCACGCGGGTGCCATCCTCGCCAGGATCCCGCGACGCCGCCGCCGGCATGTCGCGCGGATCCACCGGCCGCGGCGCGATGAAGGCGTCGATGGCGGCGCGCCCCGCTTCGCGGTGGCCGGCGGGCTCTCCGCCCGCCACGGCGCGGACCTCGTTCTCCTCCTGCCAGACGTCGGGCTCCGCCACGACGGCGGCCTTGCCGCCGTCGATGGCCGTGAACCTGTCGCGGCCCTCCGTGCCATCCTGCGGCGCCTCGAGGGGCTCCTCGGGCGGCCGGACGCGCTCCGCCTCGGGCCGCGGCACGGCGACCTCGGAGTGATTGATGCCCGTGGCGACCAGGGACACCCTCATCGAGCCCTCCATGCTCTCGTCGCAGGCCGCGCCGATGATGACGTGCGCCTCCGGGTCGGTCTCCTGGTTGATTCGCCTGGTGGCCTCGTCCACCTCGTAGAGCGTCATGTCGCCGCCGCCGGTGACGTTGATGAGCACGCCGCAGGCTCCGCTCATCGAGACCTCGTCGAGGAGCGGGTTGGCGATCGCCGCCTCCGCGGCGGCGAGCGCGCGGTTCTCGCCGCTCGCCTCGCCCGTGCCCATCATCGCCTTGCCGCGCTCGCCCATCACCCGGCGGACATCGGCGAAGTCGAGGTTGATGATGCCGGGCTGCACCATGAGGTCCGTGATGCCGCGCACGCCGGTGTAGAGCACCTCGTCGGCGATCCTGAAGGCGTCGGCGAAGGTCGTCTTGTCGTTGGCCAGGCGGAACAGGTTCTGGTTGGGGATGACGATCAGCGTGTCGACCTCCTCCTGCAGTTCCTGTATGCCCCGCTCGGCGATGCGCATGCGCTCGCGGCCCTCGAAGTCGAAGGGCATGGTCACGAAGCCGACCGTGAGCATGCCCATCTCGCGGGCCGTCCGGGCGACGACCGGCGCGGCCCCGGTCCCCGTGCCGCCGCCCATGCCGGCGGTGATGAAGACCATGTGCGAGGTGCCGAGCTGCTCGGCGATCTGGTCGAGCGCCTCCTCGGCGGCGGCCTTGCCGATGTCGGGCCGGGAGCCCGCTCCGAGACCCTGGGTGACCGAGGGGCCGAACTGGATCCTGCGGTCGGCCCGCGCCTCCTCGAGGGCCTGGGCGTCCGTGTTGGCGACGATGAACTCGACGCCGGCGAGTCCCTTGACGATCATGTTGTCGACGGCATTGCCGCCGGCCCCGCCGACGCCGAAGACCGTGATACGCGGCTTGATGTTGTGTGTCTCTGGGACACCGAGTTGGATCACCATCTTGCTCTCCTTGTCCTTGAAATTGTCTGAACTCCTTGGCCGCATCGCGGCGTTGACTGTCCCGGGACCGCCCCCGGTCACGAGGCCAGGCGCAACCACTGGCCGAGGCGCCCCAGGGGACCGCGCCCGATCTGCCAGTTGCTGAACTCGGACCGGCCGATGGCGCCGCCCCTGGCGGCACAGCGCAGCAGGCCGGCGCACGCGGAGAACGCCGGTCCGCCCGTCCGCCCGTCGAGCCCCTTGAGCCAGATCGGCTGGCCCGGGCGGACCTGCGGTCCGAGAAGGTCGACCGTCATTTCGCGCAATCCGAGCAGCTGCGAGGCCCCTCCGGTGAGCACGAGGCGCCGCCGCGCCCGTTCGCCGAGGCCCGTCGCGTCGAGCCGCTGCCGGACCTCCTCCAGCATCCCGGCGGCAAGGGGGCGGATGATCGCGGTCAGCTCGGCCTGGCTGACGGTCCTGCGGACGCCTTCCCTCTCGCCGATCACCGGAATGTCGAAGGTCTCGCGATGGTCGCCCTCGAAGGAGACGGCGCTGCCATGGAGCGTCTTGATCCTCTCGGCCGACTCCACGGGCGTCGACAGGGCCTCGGCGATGCCCGACGTGATGTCGATGCCCCCCCTGGCGAGGGAGTCGACGTGGACGCAGTCGCCGCCGGCGAACACCGCCAGGCTCGTGGTTCCGCCGCCGAAGTCGATGACGGTGGCTCCCATGTCCATCTCGTCCTCGACGAGACAGGCCAGCGCCGCCGCGCAGGGCGCGCTGGCGCGTCCCGCGACCTCGAGGTGGCAGCGGGCGATGCAGGTCTCGAGATTGGCCAGAGGACCGCGCTCGGTCGACACCATGTGGACACGGACCTCGAGCCGCTCCCCGATCATGTTCCTGGGATCCCGGATGCCGGCGTGACCGTCGATGGCGTAGCCGACGGGGATGGCGTGCAGCGGTTCGCGCGCCGGGTCGTGCGACGCCTGGCGCGTCTTCTGGACGACGCGGCGCAGGTCGGCGTCGCCGACCTCGTGGCCGGCGATGCTGACGTCGACCGCCATCGTCTCGGAGCGCGGCTGCCCGCCGAGAACGCCGATCCACGCCCGGCGCAGGGTCTCTCCGGTCGTCTCCTCGGCCCGCGAGACCGCCGTCGCCACCGAGTGGCCTGCCGCCTCCATGTTGACCACGGTCCCCGACAGCACGCCCCTCGAGACATGCTGGCCGGCGCCGAGCAGGCGCTGGCCGCCGAACTCGTCCCCGCAGGCGACGAGGCAGACGACCTTGGTGCTGCCGACGTCGATCGCCGCCACGGGCGGGCCCGCGTTCATGTCTCCTCTCCTTCGGCCGGTTCCTCTTCGAGACGTTCCCGAGCTTCGGGCGTGAGCCTCACCACGAGGCGGTCGGACAGGCGCAGGTCGATGGCCGCGACATCGCGCGAGAAGAGGTCGTGCCCGCGCTCCAGCTCGGCCAGGGTGCGCCAGGCCTCCCTGAGGCCGTCCTCGGGAAGGTGGACGTCGATGCCGCCGGCCAGCCGGAGCTTCCAGCGGCGCTCGCCGACGCGGATGCCGGCCATAACGCGCTCGGCGAGACCCGGCGCCTCCCGCATCACGGCGAGCAACTCGGCGGCGGCCGGCGGCGCGCCCGCTCCGACGACGAGGAAGAGGTCCTCGTGGTCGCCGGCGTCGGCGCCGCTGATCACGGCGCCGCCCGTGTCGATGACGAAGAGCTCGCCCTGGCTCTGCCAGAGGGCGAGGGGGCGCCGTTCCACGAGCTCGACGACGATCGCGTCCGGCAGGCGGCGGCGGACCGTGGCGTCGCGAACCCAGGGCAGCGCCGAAAGCCGGTCCCTCGCCGCTTCGAGGTCGAAGGCCAGGATCGCCTCGCCGATGTCGATCCCGAGGGTCCCGATCAGCGTCTGGCGGTCGGTCTTCTCGCGGCCGGAGACGAGCACCCGGGAGACCCGGAAGCCCGCCTCCCTCGAGCTCTCGAGAACGGCCTGCCGCGCGTCGGACCAGGTTTCCTCCAGGGCACCGGTCGCCCAGGCCGCCGACAGGCCCGCCGCGGCGAGGACCGCCGTACCCAGGCGGCAGAGGCGGCCGAGCCTTCCCGTCCTGCGGCTCAGGATCCGCATCGGGCCTCTCCGGCGATCCAGGCGACGAGCTCGGCAAAGCCGATTCCTGAATGGGCCGCCTGCTCGGGCACCAGGGAAAGCGGCGTCATGCCGGGCTGGGTGTTGATTTCCAGAAGGTAGAGCCCGCCCGGTTCCCGGCCCGTGTCGTCGTAGCGGAAATCGGCCCTCGACACGGCGCGGCAGCCGAGCAGGCGGTGGGCCTTCAGGGCGAGCTCCATGGCGAGGCGGGCGACATCGTCGGGCACGGGCGCGGGCAGGAGGTGCTCGGAGCGGCCTTGCGAGTACTTGTTGCGGTAGTCGTAGAACCCCTCGGGGGTGAGGATCTCGGTGACGCCCAGGGCGCGCCCGCCGAGCACCGTCACCGTCAGCTCGCGCCCCGGGACGTAGCGTTCGACCAGGATCTCGTCGCCGTAGAGGAAATCGGATTCGAGCAGGAGGTCGTCGTTGTCGGACGCCAGCACGCGGCGCACGCCGACGCTCGATCCCTCGCACCCCGGCTTGACGACGAAGGGCCGCTCGACCCCGGCCGGGGCGCCGATCTCCCGGCGCCGGGCCGTGCGCCCCTCGGGGCACGGGATGCCGGCGGCGGCGAAGAGCCGCTTGGCGGCCGCCTTGTCCATCGCCAGCGCCGAGGCCAGCGGCGGCGAGTGGGTGTAGGGAAGGCCCATCACCTCGAGCAGTCCCTGGACGCATCCGTCCTCGCCGAAACGGCCGTGGAGGGCGTTGAAGACGACGTCGGGAGGATCGTCGAGCGCCGCGAGGCGTGCCGCCACATCACGGCCGGCATCGATCGGCGTGACCCGGTAGCCCGTCTCGGCGAGGGCCTCGGCGCAGCGCCGGCCGGTGACGAGGGAGACCTCGCGCTCGGAGTTCCAGCCTCCCATCAGGACCACGGCATGGCGGCTCATGGCGCGCCTCCCGCAGCGCGGCCGAGGCGGCGGATCTCCCACTCGAGGCGCACGCCGCTGCTCGCCTCGACCCGCCGGCGCACCTCCTCGGCCAGGGTCTCGAGATCCGCGGCCGAGGCGCCGCCGGTATTGATCAGGAAGTTGCAGTGCCGCTGGGAGACCATCGCCGCGCCGACGCGCATGCCGCGGCAGCCGGCCCTGTCGATGAGCTCCCAGGCGCGGGCCCGCGGCGGGTTGCGGAAGGTGCTGCCGCCGGTGCGCTCGCGGACGGGCTGCGTCGAGGCGCGCCGCTCCTCGATCTCCCGGATCCGCTCATGGACGGCCCCGGGGTCCGCCGGCGCGCCGCGCAGGACCGCCGAGGTGAAGATCCAGCGGCCCGCCAGGGCGCAGCGCCGGTAGCCGTGCCCCAGCTCGGCCGGCGCCAGGTCCCGCACGCGGCCGTCCCCGTCTATCCCGCGGACGCGCACGAGAACGTCCGAGAGCTCCCTCCCGTAGGCGCCCGCATTCATCGCGACGGCGCCGCCGATGGTGCCGGGAACGCCGGCCAGGAACTCGAGGCCGGCGAGGCCGGCCGAGGCCGCCTGCCGCGCGACGCGGCCGTCGAGCGCGGCCGCGCCGGCGTGTATCTGCGTGCCCCTGGCGGCAACCTCCGTGAAGGCGCGCCCCAGGCGGACGGTGACGCCGCCGATGCCGCGGTCGCGGACCAGGACGTTGGAGCCGACGCCGATGACGGTGACCGCGAGGTCCCGGGGCCGCGCGGCCATGAAGGCGGCGAGGTCGTTCTCGTCGGCCGGGCGGAACAGCACGTCGGCGCAACCGCCGGCGCGGAACCACGTCGTGCGCGAGAGATCCGCGCCGAAGCGGTAGCTGCCTCTCACTTGCGGGAGGCCGCGTGGCACGGCTGGGCCCGTCACGAGGCCTGCCTCACGTCCCGGCCGAGCCTGCGGCCGAGCTCGGCGGGCAGCGCCTGGGCCCAGTGGGTGATCGAGCCGGCGCCAAGGCAGATGACCGCGTCGCCGGGCGCCGTCACGCCCGCCACCACCGAGGCGAGGTCGCCGGGACGGTCGAGGGAGAGCACGTGGCGGTGGCCGTGCTTGGCGAGGCCGGCGACGAGGTGTTCGCGCGAGGCCCCCTCGATGGGCGCCTCGCCGGCCGCGTGGACGTCGGCGACGATGACGACGTCGGCGTCGTTGAAGCAGGTGCAGAAGTCATCGAACAGGCTCGCAAGGCGCGTGTAGCGGTGGGGCTGGACGACGGCGACGATGCGCCCCTTGAAGGCCTCGCGCGACGCCCGCAGCACGGCGGCGATCTCGACGGGGTGATGGCCGTAGTCGTCGACCACCGTCACCCCGTGGGCCTCGCCGGTGCGCGTGAAGCGGCGCCTGACCCCGGCGAAGCTGGCGAGGGCCTCGCGCAGCGCGTCGTCCGGGACGGCGAGCTCCCGGGCGACGACCACCGCGGCAAGGGCATTGGTGACGTTGTGGCGCCCCCACATCGGAAGGTAGAGGTCGCGCAGGGTCCGCGAGGACCGTGTCCGGCGGTCGCTCAGGACGACGTCGAAGCGGTAGCCGCCGTTGCTCAGCCGCAGGCGCGTGCCGCGCACGTCGGCGGGCGTGCCGAGACCGTAGGTGACGATCCTGCGGTCGGTGATCCGGCCGATCAGCGCCTGGACGTCCGCGTCGTCGATACACAGCGCCGCGAAGCCGTAGAAGGGGATACCGCCGACGAAGCGCGCGTAGGCGTCGCGCACCGCGTCGAACGAGCCGTAGTTCTCCAGGTGCTCCGGGTCCATGTTGGTGACGACCGCCGCCGTCATCGGCAGGTGCAGGAAGCTGCCGTCGGATTCGTCGGCCTCGACCACCATCCAGGGCCCCTTGCCCAGGCGCGTGTTGGTGCCGTAGGCGTTGACGATCCCGCCGTTGATCACCGTCGGATCGAGGCCGGCGCACTCCAGGAGCCAGCCGATGAGCGACGTGGTGGTGGTCTTGCCGTGGGTTCCGCTGACCGCCACCGACATCGCCGGGCGGATCAGCTCGCCGAGCATCTCGGCGCGCCGCACGATGGGGATCCAGTTGCGCCGCGCCTCGAGGACCTCGGGGTTGTCGTCCGCAATGGCGGACGAGACCACCACCACCGAGGCGGCGCCGACGTTGCCGGGGTCATGGCCGATGGCGACCGGGATGCCCAGACCGCGCAGCCGCGCGACGTTCGCGCTGTCGGCGATGTCGGAGCCCTGCACGCGGTAGCCCTGGTTGTGGAGGACCTCGGCGATGCCGCTCATGCCGATCCCGGCGATGCCGATGAAATGAACCGGTCCAAGGGTGTCGGGCCGGCGGATCATGCTTCCCGCTCCTTGAGCATCCCGCAGGCGCGGCCGTCGCCGGCGGCCAGGCCCGCGATGGCGTCGGCGAGCGCCGGTGCGGCGTCCGCGCGCGCCAGGCGGCGAACCGCGAGGGCGGCGCCGGCCAGGGTGTCCGGCGACGCCATGAGCGATCCGAGCAGCGCCGCGAGGGAGCCCGCTTCGAAGTCCGCCTGGTCGACGAGCCAGCCCCCGCCGGTTCCGGCGACGGCCCTCGCGTTGGCCTCCTGGTGGCGGTCGGCGGCGTGGGGATAGGGCACGAGGATCGACGGGCGGCCGGCGACCGCCAGCTCGGCGACGGTCGAGGCGCCCGAGCGGGCGATCACCAGGTGGGCGCGTTCGAGTTCGCGTTCCATCGTCCCGATGAAGGGCGACACCGTGGCCTCGACGCCGAGCGTCCGCCATGCCCCGGCCACCGCGTCGAGGTCCTCGGGTCTCGACTGCTGGACCACGCTGAGGCGGCCGCGGTGGCGCCCGGCCAGCAGGCGCGCCGCCTCGGGAACGACCGTGCCGAAGACGCTCGCCCCCTGGCTTCCCCCGACGACGAGAAGATGGAAGGGAGCGCCGCCTGCGGCGGCCCGGTAGGGCTTCCCGTCGAGCGCCAGGATGGCCTCGCGGACCGGCACGCCGCTGTCGAGCGTGCGCCTCGCGGACGCCGGAGCGCTCTGCGGAAACGACGTCGCGACGAGGTTCACCCGGCCGGCGAGGAAGCGGTTGGCGCGCCCGAAGACGGCGTTCTGCTCGTGGATGAGGGCGGGCACGCCGAAGAGCCTGGCGGCGACGATCGGCGGCAGGGTCGGAAAGCCGCCGAAGCCGGCGGCCGCCCGGGGCCTGAGCCTGCGGACGAGGGCGAGCGAGGCGCCGAGACCGGCCAGCATGGCGAAGCCGGCCGCGGCCCTGCCGGGAAGCGGGCGTCCCCTGGGACTGGCGGCGCTGACGGTGCGCACGGGCATGGCACCGATCCGCCGCGCCAGGAACGCCCCGCGCCGGTCGCTGACGACCGTGACCTCGTGGCCGCGGCGCTCGAGTTCCCGGGCGACGGCCAGCGCCGGGATGAGGTGGCCGCCCGTGCCGCCGGCGGCGATCATGACTCCCCCGCTCACGGCGACCGCCGCGGGTTCGGCCGCTGGCGGGTCAGCGCCAGCATCAGACCCATGCCGGCCGCCGTGGCGATCAGCGAGGAACCGCCGTAGGAGACGAAGGGCAGGGTCATGCCCGTCGTCGGCAGGAGATTGAGCGACACGCCCATGTTGACCACCGCCTGCACGGCGAACTGGATGAGCAGCCCGGAGACCGCAAGCAGCACGAAGAGGTCGCGTTCCTGGACCATGCGCAGGAAGCCGCGCAGCACGATGAAGGCGTAGAGCGCGACCAGGAGCAGGCAGGCGAGCAAACCGAACTCCTCGGCGCCCACGGCGAAGATGAAGTCGGAGTGCGCGTCGGGAAGGTAGTCCTTGAAGACTCCCTCGCCGGGGCCCCGCCCCCGCAGGCCGCCCGACTGGAAGGACCTCAGCGACATCTCGATCTGGTAGGTATCCACCGAGCCGGGGTCGATGAAGCCGTCGATCCTGTCCCTGACGTAGTCGAACTCGCGGTAGCCGAACCACAGTCCGAGGCCGGCGAGCGCGCCGACGGCCAGGACGAGGACGAGAGGCAGGCCGGCGAGAAAGAGCTGGCTGGCCCAGACCGCCGCGACGACGCAGGTGGTCCCGAAGTCCGGCTGCAGGACGAGCAGGCCGGCAACCGCCGCCGTGACGGCGCACGACAGCGTCCATCCCGGGAATCCGGGCGTGCTGCGCGCGGTGGCGAGCAGCCACGCCGTGGTCACGGCCAGCGCCGGCTTGGCAAACTCGGAGGCCTGCAGGGAGACGGCCCCCAGGCGGATCCAGCGCTGCGCGCCCTTGGTCTCCGTGGCGACGAGGAGGGTGGCCCCCAGCAGGACGAGGGAGACGGCCATCAGCACGAGGCCGGCGCGCAGCGCCTGCCCGGGATCGAGCATCGAGAGTCCCACCAGGACGAGGACCGCGGGCACGAGGAAGAGGAACTGGCGCTCCACGAAGTGGAAGGCGTCGACGCCGATCCGTCCGGCCACCGGCGGGCTGGCGGCGAGGATCAGGATGACTCCGAAGACCATCAGGACGAACAGGGCCGACATGTTCCAGCGGTCGACGGTCCACCACCAGCGGGCCGCCATGCTCCGGTCGCCGCGCCCGAACGCCGTCATGACGCCGCTCCCCCGCCGCGCTCCCGCTTCTGCGCCAGCACGAGCTCGCGGAAGCGGTCGCCGCGCTCCTCGAAGCCGGAGAACTGGTCGAACGAGGCGCAGGCCGGCGACAGCAGCACCACGGGCCGGGCCTTCCTGTCGGCGAGCGCCATGTCGGTCGCCTGGACGACCGCCGTCTCGAGGTCGCCCGAGATGGTGTTGCCGACCTGCCCGTCCAGGGTCTGGCGCAGGGCGCCGGCCGCCTCGCCGATGAGGAAGGCGTGGACCATCCGCGGGAAGTACGCCGAGAGCGTCGCAATGCCACCCTCCTTGGCGCGGCCGCCGGCGATCCAGTAGATGTTGTCGAAGCACGACAGCCCGCGCGCCGCCGCCGCGGCGTTGGTGGCCTTGCTGTCGTTGACGAAGGTCACCCGGCCGATTTCGGCGACGATCTCCTGGCGATGGGCGAGTCCGGTGAAGGTCCCGTAGGCGTCGGCAGCCGAAGCGCCGCCGGCGCCCAGGGTGCGGATCATCGCCCACGCCGCGGCGGCGTTCTGCCTGTTGTGGTCGCCCCTGAGCGAGCGCACGGCATCGAGATCGGTGATCCCGGCGGCCTCGCCGTCGATGTCGTCGATGAGCACGCCATCCTGCACGTAGACGCCGCGTTCGACCGCCCGCTGCGAGGAGACCGGGATGATCTGGCGGTCCCGGCGGCCCGCCAGCTCGTTGTGGATGCGCCTGCAGATGTCGTCGTCGACGCCGATGATCGTGGTCTGCGACGAGGCCCGCCGGGTGAAGATGCGGGTCTTGGAGGCGATGTAGTTCGAGAAGTCGCCGTGGCGCTCGAGGTGGTCGGGGGAGATGTTGAGGAGGACGGCGACATCGCTCACCAGCGAGCGGACGAGGTCGAGCTGGAACGACGAGAGCTCGAGCACGTAGACGCCGTCCGCGCCGACGGGATCGAGGTCGAGCACCGGGACGCCGATGTTGCCGCCGAGCTGCGCCTCGCGGCCGGCGGCGGCCAGCAGGTGCGTGACGAGGGCCGATGTCGTCGACTTGCCGTTCGTGCCGGTGATTCCCGCGACCTTCCCCGGCGGCCGTGACCGTGCGAAGAGCTCCATGTCGCCGAGGATCTCGATCCTGGTGATCAGCGCCCTGGCCACGAGGGGATGGGGAGCCGGGTGCGTGAGCGGCACGCCCGGGCTGAGGACGAGGCTGGAGAAGCCGTCCCACTCGGTGCGATAGAGATCGTTGAGCGGCACGCCGGCTTCCTCGGCCAGGGCGCGGCGCGACGGATCGTCGTCCCAGGCGCTGACCTCGGCGCCGCCTTCCGCCAGGGCAAGGGACGCCGAGATGCCCGACTTGCCGAGACCGAAGACGGCGATCGACTGGCCCCTGTGTCGCGAGAGATCGATCATGCCCGTCACCTGATCTTGAGTGTGGCCAGCCCGGCGAGCGCCAGGACGGCGGCGATGATCCAGAAGCGCACGACGATGGTCGATTCGCTCCAGCCCAGCCGCTCGAAGTGGTGATGGACGGGCGCCATCCTGAAGATGCGGCGCCCGGTCAGGCGGAAGGAGAAGACCTGGAGAATGACGGAGACCGTCTCCACCACGAAGAGTCCGCCGACCACGATCAGCACCAGTTCGTGCTTGGTGACGACGGCGACGGTTCCCAGCGCCGCCCCCAGGCCGAGGCTGCCCGTGTCGCCCATGAAGATCCTGGCCGGCGGAGCGTTGAACCACAGGAAGCCCATGCCGGCGCCGACCAGCGCACCGCACACCACCGCAAGCTCTCCGGCCCCCGGCACCGCGTGGAGCTGCAGGTAGTCCGAGTAGGAGGCGTGCCCGCAGAAGTAGGCGAAGATCCCGAAGGTCATCGCGCAGATGACGATGGCGCCGGTCGCCAGGCCGTCGAGGCCGTCGGTGAGGTTGACGGCGTTGGAGGTCCCGACGATGACCAGCGCGCCGAAGACGCCGAAGAACCAGCCCAGGTCGACGAGGAGTTCCTTGAAGAACGGAAGGGCCAGGGACGTGCCCAGGACGCCGCCGGTCAGCCAGGCGACCGCCAGCGCCGCGGCGACGCCGGCGACGAGCTCGACGGTGATGCGCAGGCGGCCCGACAGGCCGCGGCTGCTCCGCCCGGTGACCTTGCGGATGTCGTCGGCGAGGCCCAGCGCCCCGAATCCGAGAGTGGCGGCCAGCACGATCCAGACGTAGCCGTTGCCGAGGTCGGCCCACAACAGGACGGCAAGGGCGACGGCCGCGAGGATCAGCACCCCGCCCATGGTCGGGGTCCCCGCCTTCGACCTGTGGCTCTCGGGCCCGTCGTCCCTGATGGGCTGCCCCTCGCCCTGGAGGGATTTCAGCCAGGCGATGAGAGGCCCGCCGAGGACGAGGCTGACGACGAGCGCCGTCACGATCGCGCCGCCGGTGCGGAAGGTGATGAAGGAGAAGAGGCGCGCCGCGCCGAACTCGCCGGCGAGCAGGGGGTGGAGGGCATGGAGCATCGCCGCCTACCTCCCCGCCCGGCCGGCGGTGAAGGCGCCGACCACCGCCTCGAGGCCGACGCGTCTCGACCCCTTGACGAGGACCACGTCGCCGGGGCCGAGCTGGCCCGCGAGGAGGTCCGCCATGGCGGCCGCGTCGTGCGCCGAACCGCCCCGGCACCCCAGCGGCAGCCGGTCGACGAGATGGTTCATCAGCGGGCCCACGGTGAAGAGCCGGTCCACGCTCCCGTGAACGGCATCGGCGAGGCCGGCGTGCGCCTCGGGCCCCGCGGGCCCGAGCTCGGCCATGTCGCCCAGGACCGCCACGCGGCGCCCTCCCGGGCCCGTCGGCGTGGCGGCCAGCACCTCGAGGGCGGCGCGCACCGCCACGGGGCTGGCGTTGTAGCTCTCGTCGATCACCAGGGCGATGCCGCCGGGCAACGCGACTGCGTGGCGGACGCCGCGGCCGGCCGGCGGCTCGAGGTCCGCCATCGCCGCCGCCGCCTCGCCGATGTCGCCGCCCAGGGCGTCGACCACCGCGAGCACGGCGACGCTGTTGAGGGCGAGATGGCGGCCGTGGAGGCCCAGGGTGTAGTCGTGCACGGAGCCGGCGGCGGCCATGCGGACCCTGGAACCGGCAGCCGTGGGAGACCAGTCGACGAGGCGGAAGGCGGCCTCGGCGCAAGAGCCGAAGGGAACGACCCGCGCCCCGCAGCGCCCGGCATGGCGCGCCAGCGCCCCGGCGTGGCGGTTGTCCGCGTTGATCACGGCGACGCCGCCCGCCTCGAGACCCTCGAAGATGGCCGCCTTCTCCTCGACCAGCGCGCTCTCGCCGGCGAAGTTGCCGACATGGACGGGCTCGACGGTGGTCACCAGCGCCACGTGGGGCCGGACCATGCGGGACAGCGGGCGGACCTCGCCGGGCGCGTTGGTGCCGACCTCGAAGATGCCGTAGCGTGTCGCCGCCGGCATGCGCGCCAGGGACAGCGGCGTCCCGACGTGGTTGTTGTAGCTCTTCTCGCTGGCGTGGGTCGGGCCCTGGCGGGCGAGGACAGCGCGCAGCATCTCCTTGGCGCCGGTCTTGCCGACGCTGCCCGTGACGGCCGCGATGCGCGCGCCGGTGCGCCGGCGCGCCTCGCGGGCGAGGTCGCCCAGACCCCGCGAGGTGTCGATGACGAGGAGCAGCGGCGAGGCGGGCGGGGGCGCGTCCTCGGGCTCGCGGCTGACCATGGCGGCCGCCGCGCCCTTCTCGAAGGCCTGTCCGACGTGGCGGTGGCCGTCCGTCGTGGTCCCGGCAAGGGCGACGAAGAGGTCGCTGTCCCGGACCTCCCGACTGTCGAAGGCGACGCCGTCGGCCTCGAAGGGGGCCGTGGCCCGCCCGCCGGTCGCCCGCGATGCGGTGCGGTCCGTCCACAGGGTGTCCCGGCTCATGATCCGAACTCCTCCAGGGCACTGCGCGCCTCCGCGCGGTCGTCGAAGGGACGGACCGAGCGGCCGACGACCTGGCCCGATTCGTGGCCCTTGCCGGCAATCAGCAGGGCGTCGCCCGCGCGAAGAGAGGCGACGGCCGCGCGGATCGCCCGGCGGCGGTCGCCGACCTCGCGGGCGCCGGGGGCCGCGGCCAGGATGGCGCGCCGGATCGCCGCCGCGTCCTCGGTGCGCGGGTTGTCGTCGGTGACGATGACGTCGTCGGCATGGCGCGCGGCGACGGCGCCCATCAGCGGGCGCTTCTCGCGGTCCCGGTCGCCGCCGCAGCCGAAGACCACGGCCAGACGCCCGGACGTCGAGCCCTCGAGGGCGCCCAGCGCGTTCGCGAGAGCGTCGGGCGTGTGCGCGTAGTCGACGTAGATCCTCGCCCCCGACGGATGGCCGGGAATCTCCTCGAGGCGGCCCGGAACGCCCCGCAGGCCCCGGGCGAGCTCCAGGACCTCCGGCGCCGGCAGGCCCTCGGCGCCGGCCACGAGCGCCGCGGCGCAGAGCGCGTTCATCGCCTGGAAGCGGCCGGCCAGCGGCAGCCGGACGGTGCGAAGGGCGCCGCCGGCCTCGACCTCGAGCTCCTGGTGGCCGTCCGCGGTCGCCTCGAGGCCCGCCAGCCGCAGCGTGGTGCCCGCCTCGCCATAACTGACGACGTCGAGGTCCCGGCAGTGCCGACGGAGGATCCCGAACTCCGGGATGTCGGCGTTGAGCACGGCGGTTCCGCCCGGCCTGGCGAGTCCGAAGAGACGCAGCTTGGCCCCGAGATAGGCGTCCGCCGTCCGGTGGTAGTCCAGGTGGTCGCGGGAGAAGCCCGTGAAGGCGACGCCGTCGGGACTGAGTCCGTCGAGCCGGCGCTGGTCGAGACCGTGACTCGACGCCTCGAGGGCCACTCTCGTGACCCCGTCCGCGGCGAGAGCGCGCAGGCGGGCATGCAGGACGCCCGGATCGGGCGTGGTGTGGCCGAGTGCCTCGCCGCCGGCGGGCGAGACGATGCCGAGCGTACCGACGGAGGCCGCATCCCGGCCCATGGCCGACCAGAGCTGGCGGCAGAAGTCGACCACCGAGCTCTTGCCGTTGGTGCCGGTGACGGCGACCGCGATCTGCGGACCCGGACCGTGGAACCTGGCGCACATGACGGCGTAGCTGTGTCGCGCGGAGCCGGCCGCAAGCACCGTCGCGCCGCGGGCCTCGACCGCCGCCGCGCCGTCGTCCTCGACGAGAACGGCGACGGTCCCGCGGCCGAGGGCGTCGCCGATGAAGCGGCGGCCGTCGGTCACGCTGCCCGGCAGCGCGGCGAAGAGGTGGCCCGGAGCGCACTGGCGGGAATCCGCCGTCAGGCCGGTGACGTCGATGTCGGCGTCACCGCTGACGAGGCGCACGCCGGCGCCTTCAATGATCCCCGAGAGACGCAACGATCGCTCCCAGTTGTTCCGCGACATCGCCTTCGGTCCGGGGCAGGCCCGCAAAGTGTCCCGAATCCGGCGGCACCCCGAGAAGCGGCCCGATGCGCGCGATGATGCGTCCCACGGCCGGCGCCGCCGTCCAGCCGGCCGTCGCGTAGCCGTAGGTCTCCTCCGTACCCTTCGGTTCGTCCACCGACAGCAGGACCACGTAGCGGGGCTCCTCGATCGGGAATGCGGCGACGAAGGTCGAAATGAGCCTCCTCGTGTCGTAGCGGCCCGACGCGCCCGGCTTCTCCGCGGTTCCTGTCTTGCCGCCGATGAGATAGCCGTCGACCTGCGCCTTGCGGCCGCTCCCGAGGCTCGTGACGAGGTGGGTCAGCATGCGCATGGTCCACGAGGTCTCCTCGGAGATGACCCGGGCGCCGTCCGCCGCGGAGTCCCGCTCGAGGACCGTCGGCTGGCGGAAGATGCCGCCGTTCACCATGGCGGCGATGGCGGCGGTGGCCTGCAGGGGCGAGACGGCGATTCCGTGGCCGAAGCCGATCGTGATCGTGCTCGCGCGCTTCCAGCGCTGCGGATAGAGCGGCTGGCCGACCTCGGGCAGCTCGACGCCGGCGCGCGACAGCAGGCCGAGGCTCTCGAGGAACGTCCTCTGGTAGTCGCTGCCCACCGCAAGGGCGAGGCGCGCCGCGCCGATGTTGGAGGAATGGACCAGGATCTCGGGCAGCGTCAGCCAGCGGTTCTGTGGCTTGTAGTCGGTAATCCGGAAACGTCCGACCGCCAGCGGCTCCGTGGCGTCGAAGCTGTCGGAAAGGCCTGCGGCGCCGGCTTCGAAGGCCATGGCGGCGGTGAAGGTCTTGAAGATCGAACCGAGCTCGTAGGTGCCGAGGGTGGCGCGATTGAAGTGCGTCCCGGCATCGGTCGCCTGGAGGTCTTCGGGGTCGAAGTCCGGCAGCGACACGAGGGCCAGGACCTCGGCGCTGCGGCTGTCGAGAACCACCGCCGCACCGCCTTCGGCCCGGAAGGTCTCGATGGTCGTCGCGAGCTCGCTGCGCACCAGCTGCTGCACGCGGACGTCCAGGGTGAGCGCGACGCTTCCCGCGCCGTCGCCGGAGAGGCGCTCGTCGAACTGCTGCTCGGCGCCGGCGAGGCCGTTGCCGTCGATGTCGGTGAAGCCGACGACATGGGAGGTCAGCGGACCCTGCGGCCACACCCGGCGCTGCTCGGTGACGAACGCCAGGCCGGGCCGGTAGAGGTCGCGCACCGCCTGCTGGACGCTGGGCTCCAGCCTGCGCTGGATCCACTCGAAGCGGCTGTCGGCGGTGAGCAGTCTCATGAGGTGACCGCGGTCCATCTGCGGGAAGACCGACAGGAGGGCCTCTGCCGTCTGGGCCGGGTCCTTCACGGCGAGCGGATCGACATAGAGCGAGGCCGACTCCAGGCTGGTCGCCAGGAGCGCGCCGTTGCGGTCGACGATGTCGGCGCGCCGCGTCGCGGCCTGGGCCGTCGCCACGGGGTTGATTTCGGGCTCCGGCAGGGTCATCACCTCGACGAGGCGGCCGCCAATGACGACGTTGGCCGCCAGGACGCACATCGCGACCACCGCCAGGCGCCGCTTGCAGAGTTCGGCGGCCTGCTTGACGGCGCCCTCGAGGACGATGGCCGAGCGGGGTTCCAGCGTGACGCTCACAGGGCCTGGCCCTCCCTCATGGCGCCGGAGGACGCCTCCGGCGCGGCGCTGAACGGCGGCGGCCTGTAGGGAAGGTCGCCGATTGGGGAGAACTGCCGCACGTCCATGGGCCGCATCTCCCCGAGATAGCGTTCCGCGAGATCCGCGATGCGCCCCGGACGGCTCAGGTGGTGCCACTCGGCGGCGAGCACCCGCACGCGTTCACGCTTGAGGGCGAGTTCCTCCTCGAGCGTCCCGAGGTCCACCTTGAGGGCGCGCGCCTCCCGGTCCTGGTGGTAGGCGATGAGCGCCACGACCAGCGCCGCGGCGATCCACTGCCATGCGCCGCGCGCGCTCATGCCGCGTGGCCCCAGGCGGGCGCGGCCGTCCTCACGGCATGGCGCAAGCGCGCCGAACGGGCCCGCGGATTGGCCCTGATCTCGTCTGCCGAGGGGCGCAGCGGCGAGGACCTCGCGAGACGGAAGGAGGGGGCCGCAGCCGGTGCGGGCGGGGGCGCATGGCGCACCGGGTTGGCGGCGCGTCCGCTGCGCTGCAGCAGGAAGCGCTTGACGATGCGGTCCTCGAGCGAATGGAAGGCGACGACGACGAGGCGGCCGCCGTCGCGAAGGACGGCTTCCGCGGCGCCGAGGCCCCGCTCGATCTCGGCGAGCTCGCAGTTCACCCAGATTCGCAGACCCTGGAAGGTTTTCGTCGCCGGGTCGAGGCCGCCCGCACTCCGCCTCACCACGCCGCGGACGATGTCCGCGAGTTCGACGGTGCGCGTGATCGGCGCCCTCCGGCGCGCCCTGACGATCGCCCGCGCGACGGCCCGCGACCGCCGCTCCTCGCCGAACTCGCCGATGATGCGGTCGAGGCCGTCCTCGTCGAGGGTGTTGACGGCGTCGGCCGCCGTGCGTCCGCCGCGGCCCATGCGCATGTCGAGGGGGCCGTCGTGGCGGAACGAGAAGCCGCGCCCGGGCTCGAGCTGCCCGGAGGAGATGCCGAGATCGAAGACGGCGCCGTCGACCGGGCCGCCGACTTCCTCGCCGACGAGACGGTCGAGGCCGGAAAAGCGCCTCTCGTGGACGGCGAGCCGGCCGCCGTGCGCCCGCGCCAGCGCCCTGCCCCGGCGCACCGCCTCGGGATCCCTGTCCAGGGCGATCACCCGGCAGCGCGCGGCGGCGAGCAGCGCCTCGGCGTAGCCGCCGGCGCCGAAGGTGGCGTCGACGATGGTCTCGCCGTCGGCGGGCGCCAGGGCGGCCACGGCGGCCTCGAGAAGGACGGGGACGTGGCGGGCGCTCATGACCGCCCCCGACTGCCATCGGCGGGAGGCAGAACGATGGATTCGGGCCTGACGTTGCGGAAGGCCTCCTCCTGCCTCAGGCGGCCCTGCTCCGGGTCCCAGATCTGGAAGCGCTGGCCCAGGCCGAAGAAGCAGGCGTTCTCGCGGATGCCGGCGTAGGCCCTCTCGTCCTCGGGAAGCGTGATCCGGCCCTCGGGATCGAGCTTCAGGTGGAGCGAGGCGCCGAAGATGGTGAAGGCCCTGTCCAGCACCTCGGGCGCGAACACCTGTTCGAAGTTCTCGACGAGGAGGGCGAACCGCCGCGGCTCGAAGACGTCGAGGCAGGGGACGCCGGCGAGCGAGCGCATGGCGTAGAGGCCCTCGGCGGGATCGTCGAGGCGCGCGCGGAAATCGGGCGGGACGGAGATCCTTCCCTTGGCATCAACCGGTCTGTGGTGCGCGCCGGTGAAAATCTTCGGCAACGCAGCTTGTGGACGCTTCGCCATTCCCCAGTCGACTGAACCGGCGCCGCTCCAGGTTGGTAAAAGTTGGGAAACCATGGTAAAGCTTGGGTTTCCCTGTGCCAAGCCCGAATTGTCGATAAATCGACGCCCGCTGGAAGGCACAACTTGTAGCTGTACCGTTCCGCAACCAATACATCATGAAGGCGATTCGCCGTCCCGGCGGCGGGCGGGCCGCTTCCCTGGGCGATTTGGGAAGCGGGAGCAGACGGACTGTAAGCCGGGTTCTGTGGCCTCCTGCCCTCGGACCGGGCGGAGCCGATGGCCATTCATCTGGGACGCACGTCGCCGTGCGCCTCGCGCGATCAACCCGGGCGGCGGGGTCCGGGAACCGAACCTGCAAGGCATGCCGCCCCTACTCGATCTTGCTCCTGGCGGGGTTTGCCGTGCCGTCCCCGTTGCCGGAGACGCGGTGCGCTCTTGCCGCACCCTTTCACCCTTGCCGCCGGATCCGGCGGCGGTCTGCTCTCTGTGGCACTTTCCCTGGGGTCGCCCCCGCCGGGCGTTACCCGGCGCCATGTTCCCGTGGAGCCCGGACTTTCCTCCCCGCCCCGGCCGGCCGGCCGGGAACGCGGCGGCCATCCGTCCGTCTGTTCCCTGGAAACAGGCTGATAGTCCCGCGCCGCGCCGCCGTCAATCGACAAGCGCCACGAGACCGGCGAGCCGGGCAAGGGTGTCGCCGTCGGCGGCGCCGTCGACCCTGGCGGGACGGAAGTGTCTCTGGAATGCCGTCACCACCTCCGCCGTCCTGGCGCCGAAGCGCCCGTCGACCGCGATGGCGTAGCCGAAGCGGGCGAGGCGCTCCTGCATGCGGGCGACCGGCGGGCCGCCGTCGCCGGCCCGGCAGGCGCTCCCGGCCCCGGGGCCGGCCCGCGGCCACAGTCCGACGCCGCGCGCGGCGAGCCAGCGCCAGTCGAAGAGCTCCCCCGGATCCCGCTTGCGCCCCGGGGCCACGTCGGAATGTCCCAGAACATGGCGCTGCGGGATCGCGTGGCGCGCCAGGATGCCCCGGGCGAGGCCGGCCACGGCCTCCATCTGCGCGGGCGGGAACGGCCGGTAGCCGTGCTCGTGTCCCGGATTGACGATCTCGACGCCGACCGAGGCGCTGTTGACGTCTGCGATGTCCCGCCACCGCGCGACGCCGGCATGCCAGGCGCGCCCGCTCTCCGCAACGAGCCGGACGACGGCGCCCGCCTCGTCGACGAGGTAGTGGGCGCTCACCTTCGATGCGGGATCGGTGAGGCGCTCGAGGGCGTCCGCGGCCGTCCTCATGCCGGTGTAGTGGAGAACGAGCATGGAGACCGCGCAGCGTCTCCGGTCGAAGCCGGGCGACGGCCTCTCGATCACCGGCCGGGGCATTGCAGCATCCGGCGCGTCACACTAGGGTCACGCCTCTGCGGGACGCACCTTCCGGAGGACCCATGCCAGGCATCAGGAACATCGCCATCGTCGGCCCCTCGCTCAGCGGCAAGACGACACTTCTGGAGGCCATGCTCTACATCTGCGGCGCCATCGGCCGCAAGGGCTCCGTGAAGGACGGCAACTCGGTCGGCGATTCGGCGCCGGAGGCGCGGGAGCGCGGCATGAGCACCGAGGTGAGCGCCGCCCGCGCCACCTTCGAGGGCCTGACCTTCAACTTTCTCGACTGCCCCGGCTCGATCGAGTTCCATGCCGAGGCGCGCAACGCCCTGATGGGCGCGGATGCCGCCGTGGTGGTCTACGAGCCGGTGGTGGAGCGGGCGACGACGCTGGGCCCGATCTTCAACTTCCTCGAGCAGAACGGCATTCCCCATCTCGTGTTCATCAACAAGATGGACCGCACCGCGACCCTGATGCGCGAGCTCCTGCCGGCCATGCAGGACATCTCCGCGGCGCCCCTGCTGATCACCCAGGTTCCCATCCGCGAGAACGACCACGTCACGGGCTACGTCGATCTCGTCACCCAGGCCGCCTGGCACTACCACCCGGGCGCGGCCTCCGAGGCCATCGCCATGCCGGAGGGGGTCTCCGAACGCGAGGGCGAGGCCCGCGAGATGATGCTGGAGGCGCTTGCCGACTTCAGCGACGAATTGATGATGAAGATCCTCGAGGACGAGGTGCCGACAGCCGAAGAGATCGCCGGCGAGATGCGCGGCGCCTTCGCCGACGGCCGCGTGGTGCCGGTGCTGCTCGGCGCGGCCGAGCTCGAGAACGGCGTCCGGCGTCTCCTCCAGGACCTCGCGGCCTGGTCGCCCGAGCCGTCGCGCACCGCGGCGCGGCGCGGCGCCGACGGCCCGTTCGCGGCCCAGGTGCTCAAGACCTACAACACACAGCACGGCGGCAAGCTCTCGCTCGCCCGCATCTGGCGCGGCGAGGTCAGGGACGGCGAGACGGTCAACGGCAACCGCATCGGCGGCGTGTATCACCTCCAGGGCAGCGCCAGCACCAAGATCGACCAGGCGGGAGCCGGCGACATCGTCGCCTTCGGCCGCCTCGAGAACGCGCGCACCGGGGACACCCTGGCGGTCGGCGGCGAGGCGCCGGACGGGGACGCGGCGTTCCCCCGCGCCGCGGCGCCGTTCAGGCTCTATGGCCTCGCGATCCACGCCTCGCGGCGCGAGGACGAGGTCAAGATGGCGACCGCCCTGCACCGCATCCACGAAGAGGACCCCTCCCTCGAGCCCGAGCAGGATTCGGCGCTCAACCAGCTCGTCCTCTGGGGCCAGGGCGACATGCACCTGCAGACCGCCTTCGCCAAGCTCAAGGGCAGGTACGGGGTCGAGGTCGCGTCGGGACGGCCCCTCGTGCCGTACCGCGAGGCCATCCGCAAGCCGACGACCCAGCACGGCCGTTTCAAGCGCCAGACGGGCGGCAGCGGCATGTTCGGCGACGTCCACATCAATATCCGCCCGCTGCCCCGCGGCACGGGCTTCGAGTTCGCCAACTCGGTGACCGGCGGCAACATTCCGCGGCAGTACATCCCGGCCGTCGAGGCCGGCGTGAAGGAGTACCTCGGCCAGGGGCCGCTGGGCTTCCCCGTGGTCGACGTCGCCGTCGAGGTCTTCGACGGCAAGTACCACGACGTCGATTCCAACGAGATGGCCTTCAAGCTCGCCGCGCGGGTCGCCATGAGCGAGGGCATGCCCGCCTGCAGCCCAGTGCTCCTCGAGCCGATCATGAAGGTCTCGATCCACGCGCCCAACTCCGCCACCGCCCGCGTGCAGCAACTCGTCACCGGGCGGCGCGGCCAGATCCTCGGCTTCGAGGCGCGCGACGGCTGGAAGGAATGGGACACCGTCACGGCGCACATGCCCCAGGGCGAGACCCTGTCGCTGATCAGCGAACTGCGCTCCCTCACCCAGGGCGTCGGCCACTTCGACATCGTCTTCGACCATCTCCAGGAGCTGACGGGACGCGAGGCCGACCTCGTCATAGAGGACCGCCGCCAGCAGCTCGAGGCGGCATGACCGCCACCTGTCTCGTCTCGGTGCTCTGCCGCGACCGCGCCGGCCTTGTGGCGGACATCACCGGCTGCCTCTTCGATCTCAACGCCAACCTGGGGGACACCACCTTTGCCGTCCTCGGCGAGATGGCGGAGTTCACGGCCATCGCCGAGCTGCCTGGAGAGACCGGGACCGCGACGGTCCGCGGCGCCCTCCGCTCCCTCGACGGTCTCGGCGACGCCACGATCTCGGCCGCCTCCTTCGACATGAGGGCGGTCCACGACGAGAGCGGCCACATCACCCACCGCATCGAGCTCGACGGCCCCGACGCCCCGGGGCTCATCGTGCGCATCGCCGAGGTCTTCGGCGGATTCGGCGCCAACATCGTGCGCATGAACTCCGAGCGCATCCCGTCGCCCGGCCGCGACCGCTACGTCACGCGCTTTGCCGTCCACATCCCCGACAAGCGGGCCGACGCCTGCCTCGCGACGGTCGCCAACACGGCCGGCGAAATGCGCCTCGCCTTCCGCTCCTCCAGGATCGACGGGACCTGAACCTGCGGCCACGCCCGCACCCCGGCGAACCATCGCTCCGCCAGCGGGTCCATCGGGAGACCGGTATCGAGGATGCGCGCCTTCACGAATTGCGCCGTACTCGCGCCGTGATTTGCTGTCTTCGGTGACATTGCCGGCCTGGCCCCTTGCAAGACTCCCGAGCTCCGGGGGCCGATGAGGCCGGCTTCCGGTATCGGTCGCGAATGAGCGTGTCCCTGGAAGCGGGAATCCGGGGATGTCCGGTGTTACTGACCGATGATTGCGGGCAAGCCGGCGCCGTCACGGACGTCTGCGCGCCACACCTTGCGACAAGGGCGGCGTGATGTCGATGCCGTCAGCACGGGATGGTCGAACATCGGGTGGCAGGCGACCTTCGCAGGTCCCCGGACGCGGCCATGGCGGCCGTCGGTCCCCTCGACACCGCTGCGGGTCCGCAAGCGCACACTTGCGGCATCGACATGGCGGGCCCGGGCCTGCCGTTCACACTCGTCCTCGGGACCCTGTCCCGGCGCGGTCGATGATCGCCACGTGGCCGAGGCGCTTGCTGACGGTGTGGATCCCGCGGGCGGCCCGGCGGTCATCATCGGCGGCGGGATGGCGCCTGAGAGGAACTCCGCGGTGCGCCGGGTCGATCGGGAGCCTGCCGCCACGTCTCGAGGAGCGCCTTGGCGCTCGTCTTCGTCCCGGCATCGCAAGACCTTCGGCAGTTCGTCAAGCGTGTCCTCCAGGCTGATGCCCTTGCTGCTTCGGCTTCTCCCCACCCTCTACGGCCGGCGCCTCCTCGGCGAGGCGGCCTCGGGAGAACGTCGCCTCGCTCCGGAACTGCGCGAAGCGCGACCGACCGCAAAAGGCTGCGCATCCAGGGAATCGGGTCGCCTGCGTGGGTATCGTGTTGTGCTGGGCAACGCCAGTGTCTCGATCAGCGACGGCGCTCCGGTCGTCACCAACCGATCAAGACACTGGCATGACCGCATCATCGTTCAGGGTGATCGCCTGACCTCAGGTCCGGCGGGCTCCCAGGCTGGCGTCCGGTTCTTCGCGCAAGGCGCGCCTCGTGCAGCGCACGCCAGACGCGCTGTGGCGTGACAGGCATGTCGAGATGCTCGATTCCGTACGGGCGCAGGGCGTCCAGCAGTGCGGCCGTGACCGCCGGTGGCGCGCCGACCGCGCCGCATTCCCCGGCGCCCTTGACACCCAGTCTGTTGGTCGCGGTCGGCTCTCCCTCGTCCAGCAGCGTCTCGAACTGCGGCAAGTCATCGGCGCGGGGCAGCGCGTAGTCCATCAGCGAGCCGGTCTGGAGCTGGCCGCTGTGCGGGTCGTAGCGGATCTCCTCGAGCATGGCCTGGCCGATGCCTTGCGCCATTCCGCCGTGGGCCTGACCGTGCACGATCGTCGTGTTGACGGCCCGTCCGACGTCGTCGACACCGCAGAAGCGGACGATCCGGCTGGCACCCGTGTCCGGATCGACATCGACCTCGCAGACGTAACAGCCGTTGGGGAAGCAGAACGGCGCTTCGGATTCTCCCGTCGCCCGCACCTCGCGGTCGGGCTCGCCCGCGGTCAGCGCACCCATCGTGACGGACCGGTCGGAGCCGACGATGGTCAGCGCGGCGCCGCCGGTCTCGATGTCGTCCGGGGACGCCTCGAGCCGCTCGGCGGCCAGCGCCTTCAGGCGTTCGACGAGGGTCTCGCAGGCCACGGCTACGGCGGCGCCGCCGGTGTAGAGCGAGCGCGATCCATAGCTGCCCGGCCCCTCCGGCGTCGCCGCCGTGTCGCCCTGCACGACGTCGATCGCGTCGGTGGACAGCCCGAGAATGTCGCCGGCGATCTGCGCATAGGTGCTCTTCAGGCCCTGGCCCATCTCTTGTGTGGCGCAATGCAGACGCACCCGGCCGTCGGGCGTCGCCACCGCCTGGACCGTCTCTTGCGGCGAGAGCCCGCTCGTCGAATCGATATGGTAAGCGAGGCCCCGGCCGCGCAGCAGCCGCTTGGTCCGCGCGGCATCGCGGCGGGCCTTGAAGCCGTTCCAGTTCGCCAGCGCCAGTGCCCGTTCCAGCAGACGCGGGAAGTCGCCGCTGTCGTAAGCAAGGCCGGAGACGAGGCGATAGGGCAGTTCGCTCTTGCGCACCAGGTTGCGTCGTCGCAACTCAGCCGCGTCGACGCCGAGGCACGCAGCCGCAAGGTCCAGGATGCGCTCGATCCGGTGGATCGCCTCGGGTCGGCCTGCGCCGCGATAGGGCCCGGTGGGTGCGGTGTGGGTCAGCACGGTCTTCACCGCGATGTCCGCGACAGGAACGCTGTAGGCGCCGGTGGCGATACGGTTGCCGGTCGTCGTCGCGATCGGAATGCCGAAGGGCGTGGCGTAAGCCCCGAGGTTGGCGTGATCGACGACGCGCAGGGCCACGATCCTGAGCCTGTCGTCGAGACCGATCTCGATCTCGGTCGCGTGGTCGCGCGCGTGATAGTCGGCGAGGAAGCTTTCGGACCGCGCAGCGCACCAACGCACCGGCCGCCCGAAGCGCCGCGCCGCATAGAGCACCAGACCGTCCTCCGGGTACGGTGTCAGCTTGCCGCCGAACGCGCCGCCGATGTCGCCGACCCTGACCCTGATCCTCTCCCGCGCGACCCCGAAGACGGCATCGGCGAGGAGCGCCCGGCTGTGGTGCGGCGCCTGGCTGGCGCAGTGGAGCGTCCAGGTTGCGCTGGCCGTATCGTAATGTCCGATCGTCGCGCGCGGCTCCAGGGCGTGGGGGACGAGTCTGTTGTTCCTCAGTCTCAGGTCGAAGCGGTGCTTCGCCCCGGCAAGGGCGGCGCGGCACGCCGCGGGATCACCCAGCTGCAACTCGGCCAGAACATTGCCTACGCCACCTTCCTGGACGAGAGGCGCACCGGTCTCGACGGCGGCCAGGACGTCCGTCACACATGGCTGCGGCGCATAGTCGACCACGATGCGCTCGGCGGCTTCCTGCGCCGCCGGCAGGCTTCCGGCCACGACGAAAGCGACCGGCTCGCCCACGTAGCGCACCACCCGGCGAGCCAGGAGGGGCATGGCCAGGGTTCGGACGGACCCGCCGCCGGGCGCACCGACGCTGCTCGTGCACGGAATGCCGCCGACGCCGTCGGCGGCGAGGTCGTCGCCGGTCACGACTCCCGCCACATCTTCGACACGGAGCGCCGCCGCCACGTCCAGTCGACGCAACGCCGCCGCCGGATGGGTCGAGCGAACGACGATGCCGTGCAACGCCCCGACGCATTCAAGATCGTCGGTGAACCGGCCCTGCCCCCGCAGCAATCTGGCGTCCTCCAGACGGCCGCGGAAGGGTGCCGGACGGCCAGGGATGGATGCGTCGGTCAACAGGCAGATCAGTGGCCAGCGGGCGCCGTGCCGTGGCGCCGTCAGTCGTCCCGAGCGGGTGTCGGTCGGTAGATCGGTCCGCGGCGCACGAGCCTCTCGATCATGCCGTTGGTGAGATACACCGGCGTCTCGTGCGGATCGTAGGGCGCTTTCTCCTGTCCCGGATAGCCGATCCGTGCCCTGACCTCGTCACACATGTAGTAGGCCGCAGAGGCGGCGAGCGTGATGGCGTTGAAGGCCGCTGTGTCGCTCCGGCTGAGACGGTTGGCCGCCTCAGCCGGCTCCGCGCCCTGCGCGGCCGCGAGTCCGCGCAACAGGTCGTCCACGATGTCGGGACGGTGGACGAGCACCTTGTCGAGCAGCGCCTCATGCGCCCCGACCTCGGTCGCGGCCGGCATGCGCCCGTGGCGCGGAATCAGCAGATCGGCCAGACCTGCGAACGTGGCCCGCTCCTCGAGCGACAGTCTGGACACCCGGGACATCACGCCGCCTCCACGTTTCGACGTTCGGAGATCATGTGCATGGTCTGGCGGTGGGAAACCGACATGATGGTCGCGGTCGGATTGACGCCGCCCGAGGTGGGGAAGGCGCTGGCGTCGAAGACGAAGAGATTCGGCACGTCGTGCGAACGGCCCCATTCGTCCACAACCGAGGTGCGGGGGTCCTCGCCCATGCGTGCCGTGCCCAGCAGGTGCCAGCCGGTATCGGGCACCTGATGCACCACCACGGTCTCGATCGCGCCCGCGGCGAGGCTGGCCTCCAGCAGCCGATCGACATGGAACTTGAGCATGTTCGACGAGTTCTCCGAGACCGTGTAGTCGAGCTTCGGCGCCGGAATGCCGTCGGTGTCGGTGAGGTCCGGGTCGAGCATGACGCGGTTGGATTCCTCGGGCAGGTCTTCGCCAATGATTCCCCAAACCATGGAGTGACCGAACCGGCGATCTACCAGATCGTGGAGGTGGGCGCCCCAGCTGTCCTCGACCCTGCCGCCCTCGTCAAAAATCCTGGAGCCGACAAAGCCTGTGACGCCGAGCGGTCCGCCGCCCGGCATGGCCCCCCACTTGGCACCGCGTACGAAGCCTCGCTTTTCGTCGGTCTCGTAGAATTCGTTGCTCTCGATGAGTTGGCCGAAGGGGCCACGCCAACTCTCCAGGTCTTCCTCGAAGACACCCATGACCGCCGAGAACGGGTGCATCATCAGGCGCCTGCCCACCAGGCCGGAGGAGTTGGCCAGGCCGTCCGGAAACGCGGGGCAGGCCGAGAGCAGCAGCAGCCGGGGCGTGCCGATGCCGTTGCCGCACAGGATGACGGTGCGCGCCTTCTGGTGACGCTCGCGGCCATTGCGGTCGATGTAGGTCGCACCGGTTACCCGGTTGCGCGCTTCATCGTAGGTGATCTCGCGCACTCTGGCGCCGACGACGATGCGCGCGCGATCCTTCAGCGCATGAGGCCACAGCGTGATGTTGGCGGTGGACTTCGCGCCCTCCGGGCACCCGGTCATGCAGGTGCCGCGCCGCGCACAGGGATTGAGTCCGTTGTACGGTACGGACGGCATGGCGTTGGTGCCCGGCCACCAGTGCCAGCCGAGCTTGTCCATGCCCTCGGCGGCTTTCATGCCGCACTTGCCGATGGGCAGCGGCGGCGTCGGGAACGCCCTGCGCGTCGGATAGGCGGGATTGCCCGGAAGGCCGGAAACGCCGACCACGCGTTCCATCGCTTCCAGACTGGGCAACAGGTCCTCGTACGTGAAAGGCCAATCGTCGGCGACGCCGTCGAGGGTCCTGACCCTGAAATCCGACGGCAGGAAGGGCGTCCAGTGGCCGGCATAGAGCGTCGTGCTGCCGCCGACGGCAGCGTACATCAGCGGGTTGATGGCGCTCTCGTCGGTGTTGATGGGGTAGTCGCGGTCGCGGTCGCGGACATTCGGATTCGGATGCCACTGCTTCTGTGCGACCAACTCGAATTCCGGCTTGTCACCGGGAAACCCGGCGGCATCGGGCCAATCGCCCTGCTCCAGCGCGACAACCGAGAAGCCGGCTGCGGCGAGATAGCGCGCCGCGACCGAGCCCGACGGCCCCGCACCGACGATGCAGACATCGACTTCCTCGACATGGCGCGGAGGCCGCGCACCTGTGGCCGTAGAGGTCATGGCTCAGGACTCCGGAGTGGGCACATAGATCGGTCCGCGGTCGATTACCTGTTGCAGCATGCCGTTGGCCAGGTACTCGGGTGTTTCGTCCGGATCCGCCGGCCGGTTCTCCTGGCCCGGATAGCCGATGAGTTCGCGCACGGTGCGAGTCATGTAGTAGCCGGCGGACGCGATGATGCTGATCGCACCGAAGGCTTCGGCGTCGTCCCGGTTCAAGGCCTCGGCGGCGGCGGAGGCACGGTGGCCGGTGGCCGCCGCCAGTCCGCGTCGGAAGGCCTCCGCCAGATCCGGACGAAGGCCGAGAATGCGGTCCAGCATCTCCCCTTGAACATCCATCGCGCTGGCAGCCGGCATCCCCTCGGCGGCGGGAATCAGGACATCCGCAAGGGCCGCGAAGACCTCACGCTCTCCTTCGCTCACCATCGTCATGACAGCATCCTCGTCTGGCTGGACGCCACTTTCGCACCGCTGCGGTTCCGGATCAGATGCTCGACGGAGCGCAGGGCGATGGCCGTGATCGTGCCGGTGGGATTGAATCCCGACGAGGTCACGAAGACGCTGCCGTCGTAGATGTAGAGGTTCGGGACATCGTGGCTCCTGCCGTACTGGTCGACGACCGACCGGGCGGGATCATTGCCCATGCGGGCCGTGCCCATCAGGTGCCAGCCGCAATCGCGCATCAGCCTGGTCGACGAGATCGAAGCCGCGCCGGCTGCTGCCATCGCTTCCTCGGCGCGGGCGACGTGGAAATCCAGCAGCCGCTCCGTGTTCTCGGAATTCCTGTAGTGGAGCCTGGGTGCCGGGATACCGTCCGAATCCGTCAGTTCCGGATCGAGCGTCACCCGATTGTCCTCGTCCGGCAGGTCCTCGGCGATGATCCCCCATTCGAACGAACGACCGAAGACCTTCCTGGTGTTGCGGTGGAGATTGGCGCCCCAAGCCTCGTCGAGCGCCTTGCCGCCATAAGCAGCGCGCAGGCCAAGCGGCCCGCCGCCGGGCATCACGTTCCACTTTGCACCGCGCACGAAACCCCGCGAGGCATCGGTCTCGTAGAACTGCATCGACTGGATGCTCTGTCCCGCCGGACCGAGCCAGCTTTCGAGCGGTTCGTCGAACACGCCGTTGACCGCGGCGTAGGGGTGCATCATGAGGTTCTTGCCGACCAGGCCCGAAGAGTTCGCCAGGCCATTCGGATGGTGTTTCGAGGCCGACAGCAGAAGCAGGCGCGGCGTTCCCACGCCGTTGCAGCAGACGATGACGGTGCCTGCACGCTGGTGCGCTTCGCGGCCGTTTCGATCGATGTAGATGGCGCCGTTCGCAAGCCCCCGGGCGTCCACCGTGATCTGGCGCACGCGGGCGCCGGTGACGAGCCTGGCGCCGTTCTCCAGCGCAATGGGCCAATGAGTATGATCGGTCGAGGCCTTCGCCTTGTGCGGGCAGCCCGTCAGACACGTACCATAGCGCACGCACTGGTTCCGCCCGCGATAGTCCCGCGACGGGACGGCGTTGGGTCCGGGCCACCAATGCCAGCCCAGCTTGTTCATGCCCTCGGCAGCCTTCATGCCGATACGGCCGATCGGCATGGGCGGCAACGGATACCCGGCGTGCGGCGGATACGCCGGATCGCCCGCCAGCCCGGACACGCCCATCTCCGCTTCCATCCGGGTGTAGTAGGGCTCCAGGTTCTCGTATGCGAAGGGCCAGTCGTCGGCCACGCCGTCCAGGGTTTTCACGCGGAAATCCGACGGCATGAATCGCTGCCAGTGCGCCGCGTAGAGAATCGTCGAGCCTCCGACCGCGCTGTACATCAGCGGGTTGACGTCGCTTGCGGTGGTGTTGATCGGATAGTCGTTCTCGAGATCCCGGACATTCGGGTTGGGATGCCAGCGTTTCTGCGCCATGAGCTCCCATTCGGGCTTGTCCCCGTAGAACTCGGCGTTGTCCACCCGCGGACCCTGCTCAAGGCACACGACATCGACGCCGGCTGTCGCGAGATGGGCCGCCGCGACAGAACCCGATGCGCCGGCTCCGACGATAAGAACGTCCGCCGCTTCGCGGCTCTTCTGTCTCTGGGCCATCCACTCTCCCTTCCCGCCCGGCTGGCACGCACCTGAAGGCCGGCGACCGCCGCCGGTAACGTGCCACGGTCCGCCGGGTGCCGGCAGTATGCGCAACACGATAATTGTTGACAAGATTGTCCGACAATGGGGAGAGTTCGCGACAAGGGACGGTCTTTGCGGACCGCCCGGCTTGTTTGGGCACGGACACCACGCAGGGTCTCCATGAAGATCGCCGTCATCCTGCGCCTTACTGCCGACCTCACGGAAGAACTGGAGCTCACCCAAGACGGTCGCGATATCGACCGCGAGTGGATCGGCCTGGTTCTCAACGAGTTCGACGATCAGGCGCTCGAGCAGGCGATTCTTCTCAAGGAAGCGACCGGAGCGGAGGTCACGGTACTCGCGATCGACGGCGAGGGTGTGGAGCGCATGCTTCGCACGGCGCTGGCGCGTGGCGCCGATGCGGTGCACCGCATTCCTGCAGACGAGTCCCCCCTCTCATCGCGCGCGCTGACGCCGCTCTATGCCGCGGCGGTGCGCGAAGTCGGCGCAGATCTGGTCCTTGCCGGCGTCCTGGCGACCGACGACCTGCATGGCGAACTGGCGCCCTATCTCGCGGCCGAGTTGGGCTGGCCGCAGGCGAGCGCCGTCTCCGACGTCCGGATCGATAATGGTGATGCGCTCGTGCGCCAGGAGTACTCCGCCGGGAGGGCGGCACGGCTTGCGCTTCCGCTCCCGGCGGTCATCGGCCTGCAGACGGCGTCTCGGCCGCCGCGCTACGTTGTCGGCAGCAGGTTGCGCGATCTGCTCAAGGTCGAGGTCCCCGAGATGGCGGTCGATGCGACGCCCGCCGCAACCGGTATCGCGCCCGCCACACTGGCCCTGCCTGATCACGGCGCCGGCGCTGAAATGATCGAGGGCACCGGCGAGGAGATTGCCGAGCGCCTCCATGCCATCCTCGCCGAAAGGGGCTTGGCGTGATGCGTGTTCTCGTCCATGTCGAGCACGACGCGGGTGCGGTCACGGATACCGCGTTCGAGCTTCTGGCCATCGCGCGGTCGCTGGGTGGCGAGGTCGAGGCTCTGGTGATGGGCGCCGAGCCTGAGCCGCTGGCCGGGCAGCTGGGTGGCGCCGACCGCGTTGTCGCCGTCGCCGATTCGGCGCTGGAGGCCTACCTCCCCGATGCGCATGGAGCGGCGTTGCAGACTGCCATCCGGGAGCGCAGTCCCGATCTTGTGCTGCTGAGCTACGGCACCGTCGGCCTCGACATCGCGCCGCCGGCAGCACATGCCTGCGGCCTTCCTCTTGTCTGCCACGCTGTCGCGTTGCGGCTCGAAGAGTCTGTTCTGGCCGTATGTTCGCAGATTTACGGCGGCAAGCTGGTGGCGAACTCTCTCGTTCCGCTTCCCGCCATCGCCATGGCGATGCCCGGCGCGGCACGCGCCGAGGACGGTCGTCTGGACGGCGTGCCCCCGGTGGAATCCATGGTTGTTCCGGCATCCGGGGCAGCGGGTATCCGGCGGGTCGAGACACTTCAGCCCGAAACCTGTGGCGTCGACCTCACCCAGGCCGAGCGGATCGTCTGTGTCGGGCGGGCCATCGGCGGCGCCGACAAGCTCGCGCCTGCCGAAGACCTCGCTCGCCTGCTGGACGCTGAAATCGCAGGCTCCCGCCCTGTCATCGATGCCGGCTGGTTGCCAAAGGCGCGCCAAGTCGGCAAGTCCGGGGCCACGGTCAAGCCGCGCCTCTATTTCATGGCCGGTGTGTCCGGTGCGCCGGAACATTTGGAGGGCATGAGCGACTCCGAACTCATTGTTGCGCTCAACACGGACGAGAGCGCGCCGATCTTCGCCAAGGCCCATTTCGGCGCGGTCTGCGATATGTTCGACGTGCTTCCCAGGCTCGCAGCCCGGCTGAAGGACTCCTGAGCGCCCTTCCGGCGCGGCTTCGGGGGCCGGCGACAGCATGAGCACATGGCCACGCAGACCCTGATTCTTCTGATCGCGACGCTCGGCGCCTGTGCGGTTGCCGTCTGGCGCGCCCGTTCCTGGCTCGGCCCCCTCATGTCGGCCCGGCCTGCCGGCCGTCTCGATCGGCCCTGGCAACGGCTCGCCGGCGTCCTCTCGGACATCGGCCTGCATCGGCGTCTCCTGCGGATGCGCTTTTCCGGCGTCATGCACCTTATGATCTTCACGAGCTTCCTGGTGCTGTTCACCGTGATCGTGCAAAGCTTCGGCGCAGGCTTTTTCCCCGGCTTCAGCCTGGAACCGATCGGCGGCCACACCTGGCTCGCCGCTGTTCAGGAAGTGTTCTCCGCGATCATGGCAGCGGCGCTCGGCATGGCGATCTGGCACCGTTTCGTGCACCGCCCTGCCCGCTTCGTCGGGTCGAACCAGCGAGACGCTGCGATCATCTACGCCCTGATTGGCGCCATCGTTGTCAGCATGCTCCTGGAGTGGGCGGCACGGATCGCAGCTGGCGGCGATCCGTCGCAGCCCTTCAGACCGCTTTCCACCACGCTCGCCCGGGGCCTCGGCGGCCTGGGACTGAAGGGCGATGCCGCGACGACGGCCGCGGCGGCGTTCTACTGGGCCCACGTCGCCTCGATACTGGTCTTCCTGGTCTACATACCGGGGTCGAAACACCGGCACATGTTCGCGGCCGCCCCCAACATCTTCTTCCGGTCGCTCGCGCCGAAGGGCGAGCTGCCCCCGCCCCCGCCCTCAGGCGACGGCAACGATCGGCCCGTTACCGTTGAGCGATTCGGCGATTTCACCTGGAAGGACCTGCTCGACGGCCTCTCCTGCACCGAGTGCGGCCGCTGCCAGGCGGCGTGTCCGGCCCACGGCTCCGGTGCCGTGCTCAGTCCCAAGCGGCTCATCATGGACCTGCGCGACGGCATGATGGCAACGGACGAACCGGGCACCGCCGGGAGCGCGGCGATTGCCGGCGGGACGATCAGCGCCGACGCCCTCTGGGCCTGCACAACGTGCCGCGCGTGCATGGAGGTCTGCCCCCTTCACATCGAGCACGTGCCGAAGATCGTGCAGCTTCGCCGTTCCCTGGTGGAGGAAGGCCAGATCGAACCCATGTTGCAGGCCTCGCTCACCAGCCTGCTAACGCACGGCAATTCCTTCGACAAGTCGCCCAGGCAACGGGCGCGCTGGACACGCTCGCTGTCGTTCAAGCCAAGGGACGCCCGCCGGGAGGCGGTCGACATCCTCTGGTTCGTCGGCGATTTCGCAAGCTTCGATCCCCGCGTTCAGCGGCTCACCGTCCTGTTCGGCGAACTGCTCGCCAGGGCGCAGGTGGACTTCGGCATCCTCTACGACGGTGAGCGCAACAGCGGCAACGACGTGCGCCGGACAGGCGACGAGGGGTTGTTCGACATGCTCGCCCGGCACAACATCGCCGAACTCGAGGCCTGCAGTTTCAACCGCATCCTCACCACCGATCCGCACAGCCTGAACGCGCTCGGCAGCGAGTACGCGGCTCTGGGTGCACACTACGACGTGGTGCATCACTCGCGGCTGCTGTGGGAGCTGGTCGAGGCCGGGCGTCTCGATCCGGTCACGCGCAAGGGACAGGCCGTGACCTATCACGATCCCTGCTATCTTGGGCGCTACAACGACGAGTTCGAGGCGCCGCGGCGCCTGATCCGCCGGCTGGGCCACGATCTGCATGACATGGGCCGCTGCCGGGAGAACAGCTACTGTTGCGGTGCCGGCGGCGGCCGTATCTGGATGGACGACAGCGGCCTTGCCCAACGTCCGAGCGAGAACCGCATCGAAGAAGCCCTGGCGCTGGAGGGCGTGACGCGCTTCGTCGTGTCATGCCCCAAGGACGTGGTGATGTACTCCGCCGCGGTGCAGGCGCTCGGCGTGGACGACCGGATCGCGGTCTGGGAGATTGCGGAACTGCTCGACGAGGCCTTGGGCCAGGCGCAGTCCGGGGACAGCTCTCGCGGCTGAACGCCGCTCCTCGTTGCGTCAGGCCGTGACGTGCGAGCGGCCGCCCATGGACAGCGTCAGCAGCTGATCGTGCGTACAGTCCGCCTTCGGCGCACGGTGGACCAGGTGGCCGTCGTGGACGACCATCACGGACTCGGCGAGCGCCATGATCTCCTCGGCGGCGGACGTGATCAGGATCACTGCCGCCTCCTTGCGGGCCAGGCCCAGGATGATGTCGTAGATCTCCCTGATCGCCCCGACATCAACCCCCGCCGTCGGCTCGACGAAGATGAAAAGTCGCGCGCGGGCGCTCATCCACTTGCCGATGACGGCCTTCTGCTGATTGCCGCCCGAGAAGAACTTCACCGACCGGGCCGGGACCGGTGGACTGACCGAAAGGCGATCGGCGATCCCCTTGGCATAGCGCAGCTTGAACTGCCCCCGGATCAGTCCGAACCGGCTGAGCTGGCCCAGCACCGGCAGCGACACGTTGTCCGCCAAGCTGAGCTCAGGGAAAAGCGCTTGCCGGCGCCGATCCTCCGGCACCACGGCGATGCCGGCTGCGCGCGACACGCGGGGATTTCGGGTGGAGACGATCTTGTCATCGATGCGGATGGTGCCGTCGTGATGCACCACCCCGGCCAACGCCCGGCCGATCTGCTCCATGCCGCCCCCGACGGGGCCTGTGATCCCCAGTATCTCGCCGGCACGGACCGAGAATGACAGCGATTCGAGATGGTCCGTGCGCAGGTCTTCGACCTTCAGCAGGACACTCCGAGTCGCCATACCGGTGTTCTCGACCCTGAGGTCCGAGCGGCTCTTCGCGACCATCAGCTCGGTCACGCGCTCCTCGGTGATCTCGTCGCGATCGAGGGTCGCCGACACCAGTCCGCCCCGCAAGATCGTGATGCGGTCGCAGATGCGCTTGATCTCGCCAAGCCTGTGCGAAATGTAGATGATCGTGATTCCCTGATCCCGGAACCGCTCGATCAGCCCGAACAGGATTTCGACCTCGGACGCCGACAGCCGCGCCGTCGGCTCGTCGAGGACGATCAGCTTGTACTGGCGCTGGAAGAGAGTCGCGAGGGTGACGAGCTGCATCTCCGCCGCCGAGAGATTGGCCGCCGGACGACGGACATCAAGGTCGATCCCCATCCTCCCCAGGATACTCCGGGCCTCGGCATGGATCCTGCGCTGATCGACGAGGACCCCGCCGGGCTCGTTGCCGAGCAGCACGTTCTGTCCCACGGTAAAGCTGCTGACGACCTCGGCATCCTGGTAGACGGCGCCGAATCCCAGCTTGTGCGCCTCCAATGGGCTATCGATGCGGACCTGCTGGCCGTCCAGGGAAATCTGCCCGGCGCTCGGCGAATAGACTCCGGTGAGGATCTTGATCAGGGTCGACTTGCCGGCACCGTTCTCGCCCAGCAGGCCGTGGACCTCGCCACGCCGAAACCTGATCGAGACGCCGTCCAGCGCCCTGGTGCCGGAGAACTGCTTCTCGAGACCGGTGATGTCGACCAGCGTGTCGCCGTCATCGGGCTCTGCCGCGCTTGCATCCATGCCCACCATCCTAGTGTTGTGTCCCGCAAACACGCGTTGTCAGGCGTTCGGGTTTGGCGAAGATCGACTCTGCGGTCGCGACGAAGGGGGATGTGGAGGCGTTGCGGTGTTCGATGAAGACCTCGATGGTCCTGACGAGCCGGGCGACGCTGTCGAACGGGCCGCGCTTGACGGCGCGTTGGCTGATGAGCCCGAACCGGCGCTTCGGGACCCCTTCGGCCTCGGCCATCAGGCGCACGCTCCAGGCGCCCGCATTGTCGGGCGTCTTCCGGAGGGCGCGGTTGATCAGTACCGCCACCTTCTCGTCATCATGGGTGCGAGGCCGTCCCGGGCGAAACTCGTCGTGCACGCCCTCGAGAAACCGGCGGCGCCACGTGCCCGCCACCGAGAGCGAGACGTGGAGGCCCTGCGCCACCGCCGTGTTGGTCAACCCCTGCGCGCAAGCCAGAGCAATGCGGGCGCGCCGGACCGAGCCGCAGGGCATCGAGGTCGACAGCGACAGGACGCTCGGGCGTTCGTGCTGTTCGTCGCAGAGCACCAGTGGCGGACGTTGGTGTCCGCTCGGCATGACAGGGGGGCCCATGGCTCGTGAGGCCGACATTGCATTACTCGTATCTGCGGGACACGACACTAGATGAACTTCAGGTGTATCTCCTCGCGGTTGAGCATGGCATTGGCACCCACCGCGAGAATCAGGACGGCGCCCGCGAACAATTGGCGGGCGGCATAGGGGAAGCCCACCATGTTCATCCCCGAATTCACCATGTAGATGAAGAACACGCCGAGCAGCGTCCCCAGAACGTGGGGCTTGCCCTTGCCCAGCACAGTTGCGCCCAAGAACACCGCCGCGAACGCGCCGAGCAGATAGCCCTCGCCGCCGACCGGCTGCGCGGACGACGAGATCGAGGTCAGCAGCACGCCGCCGACCCCGGCGGTAAGCGAGGAGAGCACAAAGGCCACGATCACCCAGCGATACACGGGGATGCCCGAATAGAAGGCCGCCATCGCGTTGTCGCCGACCGCCCGGATGTAGTAGCCGACCCGCGTCTTGCCGGCGAGGACCAGGTGCAGGACGAAGATCACGGCCAGGATCACGACGGGCACGGCGATGGCCATGCTGCGATCGTCCGTCAACTGGAAGCGGCCCTGTCCGATGTAGCGGAACGCCTTTTCCGTGTAGTCAACCGCGACCTGATAGCCGCCGGTCAGATAGATGTTGATGCCGCCCAGGACAAACATCATCCCCAACGTCACGACGATGCCCGATAATCGGCCATAGGTGACCAGGACGCCGTTGATGGAGCCGATGAGGGTGGCGGCCAGCAAAGAGAGCGCGATCGCCGGCCACGGCCCCACCAGCGGGATCAGGAACGCGCAGACGATCGATGTGGTCGTCACGCAAAGGCCGACCGACAGATCGAAGCTGCCCGCGACCACCACATAAGTAAGCCCAATCGAGACCAGGCACGGCACGATCATGGAGAAAAGGATGTTGTTGAAGTTCGAGAACGTGAAGAAGTAGGGGGTCGCGAAAGAGAAACCCGCACCCGTCAGTACGATGACGGCGATGGTTCCCCAGCGCCGCAGCAGACGCAGCCAGAGCGGTTCCCCAGACGCCGAAGCGGACTCATCGACGGGCACGGCCATCTTCTTCGCTCCTTCCCGGACGACTGCTGCGAACCCCGAGTCTGTGCCTTTTGGATATCGGTTGCAAACCTGCGGACACCCGGCTGCGCGGCTCGCGCGCGAAGGTCCGTCGCTGCAGCAACGCATGAAAGGGCGCGGTCAGCAAACGCAACGAACGCCACCGCACGACAGGCATGGCACACCCTCCGGTTCGGGACGGCTCCGCAGAGACGCCCCGACCGGAGGACGCGCGGTCAAACGGGATCAGCCCCCATACTCACCGAGCAGCGCGATCGCCTGGCGGTCCATTTCCTGGACCTCGGCCAGGGCCGCCTCGGCCTCTTCCTGAAGGATGGCGGTCACCGGCACGCGGTACTGATGGGGCTCCACCTTCTCGCCGGCACCCATGGCCATGGCCAGTTTGGCACATTCGTGGCCCAGCGTGTGCCAAGGAACGTCGGTGGAGAACTCGATCGGGTAGGTGTTCGCCACCATCTCTCCCAGAAGCTGGTCGGAGAAGTAGTGGTTGAAGAGACGCAGATCGTCGCGGCCCACCTGCTGCATGGCCTGTCCGGCGCCGATGGTCAGCGGCCACCACCAGGAAATGATGCCGGCCACCGAACCCGGTTCCGGATTGGACTGCAGCAGCGCCAGGGCGTTCTCGCGGCCCTTTGAGATCTGGTCCTGGGTGGAGACGGTGCCGGGCATGAATGGCAGCATGTCCATGTGCGGCTCGTACTTCGTCATGAGGTCGAGCATGTCGGCCTCCATGTCGAAGGGCGTGTAGAAGCCCTTGTCCTCGGCCGTCTGCACCAGCGTGCCCTTGCGCTGCAGGACGTTCTGGACGTAGTAGCCCAACGTCGTCGCCGTCGCCCAGGTGTCCTCGACCACGGCAGGCGAGTTCTTGACCGGCACGGCGAAGCCGACGGTCGGGATGCCGCGCGCATGCGCCTCCTCGGCGATGTACTCGGTCTCGGGCTCCAGCGAGTAGATTCCCATGCACAGCACGTCGATATCACGATCGAGGAGAGCACGCTCGGCTTCCTGCTCGCTGGCCTTGGTCGGCTCGCCGCGAATCGTGACCGGCTCGCCGCCCATGTCGAGAACGGTCTTCACCAGCTGCCAGCAACCGCGGCGCCAGGGCTGGTTGAACGGCCCGTAGGTCAGCGGAATGCCGACCCGAATCTTCCTGTCCTGCGCACTGACGACACCGATGTCGCTCGCCAGAGCCGTACTGGCGAGTACGGTGCCGGCGGCCGCGCCGGTCTTCAGAAAGTCGCGGCGGCTCCACTCCGCGAACTCCAGCGCCTCTTGAACCAGAAACTTGCGGGCCTTGAAATCAAGCATGCTCTCCTCCTCAGGGTTGAAGTCGGGTTATCGCAACGTACCACCGGTCTGTGGAGCCGGACGAGACGGCAAAGACGGGTCGTGCCGGTTCGCGTCCGGTGCAGCCTGCGCGTCGAGAAACACCAGCATCGCCTCGGTGAACGCGGCAGCCTGTTCGAGATTGGCAAGGTGGGCGGCCTGGTCGATGACGACGAGTTCCGCTCCGGGAATGCCCTCCGCCAGGACTTCGGCTGCGGCTACCGGCGTCGCCGGATCCTGGCCGCCGACGATCACACGGGTGGGAGCGCGGATGTCACCGAGGCGCGGTCCCAGTCGCATCGCCTTGATGGCCTCGGCACAGGCGATGTAGCCCTCGGTCACCGTGCCCGACGCGATGCCGCGTATCCAGGCGATCGTTTCCGGCGACGAGGCGTGAAACTCGGGCGTGAACCAGCGAGCCATCGTCGGCTCAAGCAGCGGCTCGACACCTTCAGTGTGCGCCGTCGCGATCCGCTCGTCCCAGATGCCGGCCGGCATTTCGGCAGCGGTATCGCACAGAAGCAGCGATCGCACGCGCCCGGGCGCCTTCAGCGCAAGAGTCATGCCGATCATGCCGCCCATCGAGAGACCGGCAAAATGAACGGTGTCCAGCCCCAGCGCGTCCAACAGTTCGAGCGCATCGCCGGCCAGGTCATCGAGGCTGTAAGGGCCCTTCGGTACGCCGCTCCCGCCGTGCCCCCGCGTGTCGTAGGCGACGACCCGGTAGCGGTCGGAGAGCGCTTCGATCTGGGGACACCACATGCGGTGGTCGCTGAAGTGGCTGTGGCTCAGCATGATGGCCGGCGCCCCCGCGGGTCCCGCTTCCAGGCAGGAGGTCATGAAGCCGTTGGTGCGGTATCGTGCTGTGTCGACCAACTGACCGCGCCCCTTCCAAGGTTCACCCGAGCCCACCATGCCTTGGCCTCCGGTGAACTGCCAGCCCATGGTGATGGAGAGACACCGATTGTCAACAATCGTTTCGGGAAAATCGGCACCAATGTTGCCTGCGCAGCCGGGCCGCCTGCATACTGCGCGATCGAAGGGAGAATGCGCACCTTCTTCACGCTGCGCGAACTGTGCCATAATCTCGCCTGTCCGTCGTCTTCGCCGCGCGATCGACAGGCACGATGGCATTCGCTGTGCTGACACCGTGTCATGCTCTTGGCGCGAGAGGGGGCATCACACAGGAACGTTGAGGACTCCGCCCATGGCCAACCTTGCCGAGACATGCGATCATCCTTCCGTCCCCGAGCTCGCCGATATCGTTCAGTCGCTCAAGGAGGAGATCATCTTCGGCCGCCTCCTCCCGCGCGAACGGCTGGTCGAGGGAGAACTGAGCGACCGCTACGGCGCATCCCGACACCTGATCCGCTCGGCGCTGACGGAACTGCAGGGCATGGGGCTGGTGGCCCGGCGCCGCAACAAGGGGGCGATGGTCCGGGACTTCTCGGTCGAAGAGGTGGACGAAATCTACGAGATGCGCGCGCTGCTCCAGCGAGAGGCTGTTCTGCGCATCCCCTGGCCGATCGATCGCGCCCTGCTTCGCGAGTTGCAGGACATACACTGCAGTTACAGCCGCTGCGTCGAAGCCGGCGACTTGAGGCAGGTCTGCATCCTGAACAACAAGTTCCATTTCACCATGTTCGAGGCTGCGAACAATCGCTGTCTGACGGAAATGATCCAGCGCATCTGGACCGAGACCCTCGGTATCCGCTGCTACTCGATCGGCGATCCGATCTGGCTCGGGCGCGCACGCGACGAGCATGCCGCAATGATCGCCCAGCTGGCGACCGGCAGCCGCGAAGGCCTGCTGCGTCTCGTCGATGCCCATATCTGGCCCGCTCTCGAACTCTACAAGCGCGCCCACGGCGGATGGCATGCGTCGAAAAGTCGGCAGGTGGCGCGACATCAAGGCGGCGTCGCAGGAGGCCGCCGAATGTCGGCGGGTGTCGAATCCTGAACCCGGAGGGTCGTGCGCGACCAACGCGTCAGCGTGCCGATCCAAGGTTCAAGCCGCAACGCCCGGAGGGCGGCCCTTGACGCTTGCAGGGACCACATCCGGGCGGCCGCCTTCCTGAGCCGCCGCGAGGACCTTGACGAACGGCCGGTTTCCGCCGTTGTGGCCCGCAGGTGAGCGGGCGCATTGGTTCGTGGCCCTGAAGGGCCCGCCGGGCTTCCGCTTCACGATCGGCATGGGCCCGCACCTCCACCGCTCGCGCGGCCCCGGTGTCGAGGCCCGGCAGCGCGCTGATCTGCGCCGGCGCCGCACCATTCCGGCGTGGGCGTGACGCTGCGCGACGCCCGTCTTGCGGACCGCGGCACCACACAGTCCCGGTGCGGCTACAGCATGTGCTCGCGAAACCACGCGACCATCCTCTCCCGGGAGACGCTTGCAGCGGCCGTGTGCCAGAAACAACCCAGGGGCGGCGTCCAGTCGTCCTGCGCTCCGGAGAGGACAAGGAGCGGCGTGTCGAGCCGTTTCGGCGGATGCGGGCACCAGGGGAGCGCCCTGAACCATGGCTTCGCCGGATCCTCGTCCTGCTCCTGCCCCTTGACCATCGATGTCGAAGGGTCGCCCGCGAGCCTGGCGGCAACGCTTCCGCAATGGCTGATGCCCATCAGGAAGACGTTCCGCGGGTCGACGATGGGCATGCACGGCGTCGTACCGGCGGAACTGGGTGGCCGGGCCGCCTTTCTGTTCGAGGTGCAGCTGTCGACGACCTGCGTGACGAAGCCTGCGCCGTTCAGGTGGCCGGCATGCAGCGCCATACCCCGCTCCGTCCCCCGGTCAAGTCCGTTGCATCCGTGCATCAGAGTGACCGCGGTAAACGGACCCTGTCCGGACGGCGCGCTCATCGAAACCTGAGTTTTCGAATCATGCGCCGCGGAATGCTCGCCAAAATCCGGGTCGATGACTCCCCCGGTCCGGCAGCCGGCAAGCATCGAGGTGCCGATGGCTGCAACCGGGCCGATCTTCTGTCCCATGTCCCCTTGCTTCCTTCCGGAACCGGCCCGGCCCGGAGCGGACCCGGTCAATCCCGCGCTCCCGCGCATGACGCCCGATACCTGCCACAGAACCCGCCCGCGTCATCGGAACCGGCCACCGGGTTACCGCGGATGCGGCGAAGCGAACATGACGCGCCGCCGACGCCCTGCGCCACCCCTGCAGAACCGGGAAGTCGAAGGGGCTCCCGGCGACTGCGGCCACGACCGCACGCGAACGACCGGCGCCGTCGAAGCCGCAGACCGCATCCGCGATCGGCGTCCGCCTCGAGCGCACCGGCATGTATCGGACCGCCGCCGGCGCCGACGCCGTCATTGTCCCGGGATGCACCAGGCCCTTCGGCGGACGCTGAGGATTTCCGGGACCACCGGGAAAGTGCCTCATGAGCCCGACCCCGACATCCTGACGTGCACCCGGTCCGCTTGACGGAGTGGGCAGCCGGTTGTAACAGCGCCGCTATCGGGAGTGAGGGCGACGCTCCGCAGCCCGTTGCGGAACTGCAAAGTGTCACTCCGATAATCCATCCACGCAACGACCCGCCCGGAAGGGAGCCTCCAGCCATGCCGACACCCCGTTCGGACATCGAGATCGCCCAGGCCGCCACCCTCAGACCGATCGTCGACCTCGCCCGCGACAGGCTGGGAATCGCGGCCGAGCACCTCGAGCCCTACGGCCGGGACAAGGCCAAGCTCTCCTTCGACTGCATCCACGCGCTCGAGGAGCGGCCGGAGAGCCGCCTGGTCCTCGTGACCGCCATCTCGCCGACCCCCGCCGGAGAGGGCAAGACGACGACGACCGTCGGCCTCGGCGACGCCCTCAACCGCATCGGCCGCGACACCCTGATCTGCCTGCGCGAGCCCTCGCTGGGACCGTCCTTCGGGGTGAAGGGCGGAGCCGCCGGCGGCGGTCACGCCCAGATCGTGCCCATGGAGGACATCAACCTCCACTTCACCGGCGACTTCCACGCCATCGGCGTCGCCAACAACCTGCTCGCGGCCCTCGTCGACAACCACATCTACTGGGGCAACGCGCTGGGCATCGACGAGCGCCGGGTGGCGTGGCGCCGGGTGGTCGACATGAACGACCGGGCGCTGCGCTCGATCGTCAATTCCCTGGGCGGCGTCGCCAACGGCTTCCCGCGCCAGGACGGCTTCGACATCACCGTCGCCTCCGAGGTCATGGCGATCTTCTGCCTGGCCACGGACATCGACGACCTCAAGCGGCGCCTGGGCAACGTCATCGTCGCCTACACCCGCGAGCGCGAGCCGGTGCGCGCCCGCGACCTCAACGCCGAGGGCTCGATGGCGGCCCTCCTCAAGGACGCCATCAAGCCCAACCTCGTGCAGACCCTGGAGAACAACCCCGCCTTCGTGCACGGCGGGCCGTTCGCCAACATCGCCCACGGCTGCAACTCGGTGCTCGCCACCTCCACCGCCCTGAAGATGGCCGACTACGTGGTGACGGAGGCCGGCTTCGGCGCCGACCTCGGCGCCGAGAAGTTCTTCGACATCAAGTGCCGCAAGGCCGGCCTGGCGCCGGACGCCGTGGTCATCGTCGCCACGGTCCGCGCGCTGAAGATGCACGGCGGCGTGGCCCGCGCCGACCTCGGCGAGGAGAACGTCGCCGCCCTCGAGGCCGGCTTCGCGAACCTCGCGCGGCATATCGAGAACGTCGCCAAGTTCGGCGTTCCCGCCGTCGTCTCGGTCAACCGCTTCTCGGCCGACACCGATGCGGAGATGGCGAAGCTCGTGGAGCTCTGCGCCGTCCGGGGCGTGCGCTGCGTCGAGGCCAACCACTGGGCCCGCGGCGGCGAGGGCGCCGAGGACCTCGCCCGGGCGGTGGTCGAGATCGCCGAGAGCGGGGAAGCGGCGTTCCGCCCCCTCTACCCGGACGCCATGCCGCTCGAGGAGAAGATCAGGACCGTGGCCCGCGAGATCTACCGCGCCGACGACATCCAGGTGCCGCCGGCGATCTCGCGCCAGCTCGCCGAGCTCGACCGCACCGAGGCCGGCGCCTTCCCGGTGTGCATGGCCAAGACCCAGTACAGCTTCTCCACCGACCCGGCGCTCAAGGCCGCGCCGACCGGCTTCGACATCCCGGTGCGCGAGATCCGGCTGTCGGCCGGCGCCGAGTTCCTTGTGGTCATCACCGGCGCCATCATGACCATGCCCGGCCTGCCGAGGACGCCGGCGGCCAACGCCATCGGAGTGGACGCCGGCGGGCGCATCCACGGCCTCTTCTGAGGCCCTGCGGGGCGGACGCCGAGCTTGACATCCGCGCCGGGCGCACCAAGTTCCGGACAAGCCCCGGCGGCTTGCAGACGCGGACGGGAACGGCCGCCGGTCCGTCCCAACCACCCAGGGAGCACGAGGCAGAGATGACTCTTTCCATCGGCAGTACGGCGCCCGATTTCGAGCAGGATTCGACGGAGGGCCGCATCAGGTTCCACGACTACATCGGCGAGTCCTGGTGCATCCTGTTTTCCCATCCCAAGGACTTCACGCCGGTGTGCACCACCGAGCTGGGCACGGTCGCCGGCATGAAACCGGAGTTCGACAGGCGCAACACGAAGCTGATCGGCCTTTCGGTCGACGGCGTTGCCGACCACGAGGGCTGGTCGAAGGACATCGAGGACGTCACGGGCCACGCGCTCAACTACCCGCTTCTGGCCGACACCGACCTGTCCGTGGCCAAGGCCTACAACATGCTCCCGGCCGGGGCCGGCGACAGTTCCCGGGGCCGCACCCCCGCCGACAACGCGACGGTGCGCACGGTCTACGTCATCGGTCCCGACAGGCAGATCAAGGCCATGGTGAGCTACCCCATGTCGACGGGACGCAACTTCGACGAGATCCTGCGCCTCCTCGACTCCTGCCAGCTCACCGCCGGCCACAAGGTCGCGACACCGGCCAACTGGCAAAGCGGCGAGGACGTCATCATCGTGCCCGCCGTCAAGGACGACGAGGCCAGGGAGAGGTTCCCGGGTGGCTGGAAGGCGCCCAAGCCCTACCTGCGGATCGTCCCCCAGCCCACCGACTGACGGCCCGTCCGGGGTCCCGCGGGCGCCGCCCGCGGACCCCTCCCGCCGACGATGGCGAAGGCCGACAGGGATGACAGGCCGGCGGACGAGACCTCGGGTCCGGCGGTCGAGCAGCTGCAGTCCGAATCCGGCGCGCGGGGCGCGGAGGCTGTCCGGGCGTCCCTGAAGACCATGCCGGAGACCCCCGGCGTCTACCGCATGCTGTCGTCCGGCGGCGAGGTGCTCTACGTCGGCAAGGCGCGCAACCTCGCGCACCGGGTCGCCGCCTACACCCAGCCGGGACGCCTCGACCCGCGCCTCCACAGGATGGTCGCCGACACGGCGGCCGTCGAGGTCGTGACGACGGATACGGAGGCCGAGGCGCTGCTGCTCGAGGCCAACCTCATCAAGAGGCTCAAGCCCCGCTACAACGTCGTCCTGCGCGACGACAAGTCCTTCCCCTACATCCTGCTCAGGCGCGATCACCTCTGGCCGCAGGTCGTCAAGCACCGCGGCCGCAGGCGCCGCAAGGGGGACTACTTCGGCCCCTTCGCCAGCGCCGGATCGGTGAACCAGACGATCACGGCGCTGCAGCGCGCCTTCCCCCTGCGCAGCTGCTCGGACCACGTCCTGGAGAACCGCACGCGGCCCTGCCTGCAGTACCAGATCAAGCGCTGCGTGGCCCCCTGCGTCGGCCTTGCCGCCGGGGACGATTACGCCAGGCTGGTCGGCGAGGCCCGCTCCTTCCTCAAGGGCGAGACCCGCAAGGTCCAGGAGGGCCTGGCCGGCCGCATGCAGGACGCCGCCGAGGCGCTCGACTTCGAGCGCGCCGCCGGGCTGCGCGACCGCATCCGGGCGCTCAATCACATCCAGGCGCACCAGAACATCAACCTCTCGGCGGTCGGCAGCGCCGACGTCGTGGCGCTTCACCAGGACGGCGGCCAGGTCTGCGTGGAGATCTTCTTCGTGCGCCACGGCCGCAACTACGGCAACCGGGCCTACTGGCCGAGCCGCAGCGGCGCCCGGGACGCCGCGGGCGTGATGGCCGCCTTCCTCGCGCAGTTCTACGAGAACAAGGAGATTCCCCGCCTCATCCTGGTCTCCGTGCTGCCGGACAACCACCCGCTTCTCGTCGAGGCGCTCTCCAGCCGCGGCGGCCGCAAGGTCGCCGTCAGCGTGCCGCAGCGGGGCGAGCGCCGGGCGCTCATGGAGCACGCCCTCGTCAACGCCAAGGACGCCCTCGCCCGGCGCCTCGCGGAAGGCGCCACGCAGCGCACCCAACTCGAGGGGCTCGCCCGGCTCCTCGTCCTCGACGCGCCGCCGCAGCGCATCGAGGTCTACGACAACAGCCACATCCAGGGCACCTCGGCGGTCGGCGGCATGATCGTCGCCGGGCCCGAGGGCTTCATGAAGAACCAGTACCGCAAGTTCACCATCAGGAATGCCGCCGCCGGCGACGACTACGCCATGATGCGCGAGGTCCTCGGGCGGCGCTTCTCGCGTCTCGTCAGCGAGGATCCGGACCGCACCCCGGGAACCTGGCCGGACCTCGTGCTCGTCGACGGCGGCCGGGGCCAGCTCACCGCGGCGCGCGCCGTCATCGACGATCTCGGCCTCACCGGAATCGCCGTCGCCGGGGTCGCCAAGGGAGCGGAGCGCAACGCCGGGCGCGAGCGCATCTTCCTCCCCGGCAGGCCGCCCATCCGGCCGGCCGAGCGCGATCCCGTGCTCTGGTTCATCCAGCGGCTGCGCGACGAGGCGCACCGCTTCGCCATCGGCACCCACCGCAACCGGCGCGCCGGCCGGATCAGCCATTCCCTGCTCGACGAGATCGCCGGCATCGGTCCGCGCCGCAAGAAGGCGCTGCTGCATCACTTCGGCTCGGCCCGGGCGGTGGCCGATGCCGCGCTGGCCGACCTCGAGAAGGTCGAGGGCATCGACCGGCGGGTGGCGCAGCGTATCCGCGACCACTTCCACCGCGACCCGTGATCGCCTGGCTCCCCAACGCCCTGACCATCGGCCGCATGGCGGCCCTGGCACCCGTGACCGCGCTCCTCATGGCGCCGGGGCCGGCGGCCCGTTGGGCGGCGCTGGCCCTCTTCGCCGCCGCCGCGCTCAGCGACGGTCTCGACGGCTGGCTGGCGCGCCGCCTCGACGCCCGCTCGGCGCTCGGCAGGATCCTCGATCCGATCGCCGACAAGGTCCTGGTCTGCGGCGTCATCGTCGTGCTCGGCGCCGCCGGAGAGGCGCCGGTCGCCGCCGTCCTCGTCATTGTCGCGCGGGAGTTCCTGGTGGCCGGCCTGCGCGAGGCCCTGGCCGCCCAGCGCATCGAGGTTCGCGTCACGCCGTTCTCGAAGGCCAAGACGGTCCTGCAGATGGCCGCCATCGTCATCGTCCTCCTGCCGCTGCCTCAGACCGCGTTGGCCGGCGAGGCCGCGATGTGGCTGGCCGCGCTTGCGACGGCGGTGTCCGGCGTGCTCCACTGGCGCGCCGGCTGGCGCGCCTTGACGGCTCACCGCCGATCGCTATCAGGGAAGACATGACGGCCGCACCGGACAGCCGCTTCGCGCAGGCGGGGCCCCTGATGACCGCGCGCGAGGCGCTCGATCTCATCGCCCGCATCGCCCGGCCCGTCACGTGCCCCGAGGAGGTTCCGCTGGAGCGCGCCGCCGGGCGCATCCTCGGCGGCGACATCGTCTCGGCGATGGATGTTCCGCCCCACGCCAATGCCGCGGTCGACGGCTACGCGTTCATCCACGGCGATCTCGCGGAGACCGGGGAGACCGTCCTTGCCGTCACCGGCAGGGTGGCCGCGGGCCGCAGCCCCCGGCGGCCGGCGCGCCGCGGAGAGGCGGTCCGCATCTTCACCGGGGCGCCCATGCCGGAGGGCTGCGACACCGTCGCCATGCAGGAGAACGTCCGCCTCGAGGGCGGCGGCGTCGTCCTCGACCGGCGCACGCGGCGCGGCGCCAACCGGCGCGAGGCGGGCGAGGACATCCGCAGGGGAAGCGTGATCCTCAAGGCCGGCCGCAGGCTGACGCCGTTCGACATCGGCCTTGCCGCCTCGGTCGGCCTTGCCTCCCTGCCCTGCCGCCGGGCGCTCGAGGTCGCCCTCTTTTCCACGGGCGACGAGGTGACGGAACCCGGCGGCGTCCTGGCGCCGGGCGCCATCTTCGACGCCAACCGCCACGCGGTGAAGGCCCTGCTCGAGGCGATCGGCTGCCGGGTCACGGACCTCGGCATCCTTCCTGACGACGGCCCGCGGACGCGCGATGCCATCCGCGAGGCGGCGGGCGGCCACCACGCGCTCGTGACCTCCGGCGGCGTCTCGGTGGGCGACGAGGACCACGTGCAAAAGACCGTCCGCGATCTCGGGACGCTCCACGCCTGGTACATGGCCATCAAGCCCGGCCGCCCCCTGGTGCTGGGCGAGCTCGGGCGGACCGTCTTCATCGGCCTGCCGGGCAATCCGGCCGCCGCCATGGTGACGTTCCTGCGGTTCGCGCGCCCGCTTCTCCTGCGGCTCGGCGGCGCGACGGATGTCGAGCCCGCGACCTTCCCCGTGCGCTCGGCCTTCGCCCGTGACAAGAAGGGCGGGCGGCGCGAGTATGTCCGGGTCCACCTTGCCCGCAGCCCGGGGGGCGTCCTCGAGGCGCACGCCTATGCCAGGGAGGGCGCGGGCCTGCTCACCTCCCTGGCCCGGACCGACGGTCTCGCCGAATTGCCGGAGGCGATGACGCGCCTCGAAGCCGGCGACGAGGTCGAGGTCCTTCCGTTCAGCGAGGTTCTGGCGTGAGACTTCTCTACTTCGCGAGCGTGCGGCAGACCATCGGCATCTCCGGCGAAGACGTCGCCCTGCCCGCCGGCGTAGGCGACGCCGCCGGCCTCGTCGCCTGGCTCCAGGCGCGCGGCGGGGTCTATGCCGACGCCCTCGGCGACACATCGCGGCTGCGCATCGCGGTCAACCAGGTCCACGCCGACGGCGCGACGCCGGTCACCGACGATGACGAGGTGGCCCTCTTCCCGCCGATGACCGGAGGGTAGGGCAGGTGATACGCGTCCAGAAGGAGGACTTCGACATCGGCGCCGAAATGGCGGCGATCGGAGTCCGCTCCGGCGGTATCGGCGGCATCGCATCGTTCGTCGGCGTGGTACGGGACATGGCCGGCGGGCGCGCGGTCGGCGCCATGACGCTCGAGCACTACCCCGGCATGACCGAGAGGATGCTGCGCGAGATCGACGACGAGGCCTGCCGGCGCTGGCCCCTCGAGGCCAGCCTCATCGTTCACCGCTACGGCCGCCTCGAGCCGGGCGACAGGATCGTCCTCGTGATGACGGCGTCCGCGCACCGCGGCGCGGCGCTCGAATCCTGCGCGTTCCTGATCGACTGGCTGAAGACGAAGGCGCCGTTCTGGAAGCTCGAGGAGACGCCCGACGGCGCCCGCTGGGTGGAGGCGCGCGCCACCGACGACGAGGCCGCGGCGCGCTGGGAGAAGGATTGGGACCGGTCTGCATGGACCCCTGATTCCACAGGCGGACCGGGGCCGAAAGATCCGAAGTGACCACGGTCGGTAAGAGCACGGGGATGCCCGGCCATCAAGCGGTCTGCGTCGTGTCGGCAACCTCCGGAATGCCACGAGGCCGCACGGTGCTCAATCCCGATGACCAGCCGCATGGATCTCGGATGCGCCGCAGGCAGGTGTCGCAAGGCGGTGGACGTCGCGGTCACGGAGCGCCGGGCAGGAAACGCCCGCTTTCGAGGAGGCCACGACAGTACGCGGCGCAAGGGCGCGTATCCGCATGACAGTCCCAGGGCTGTTGGCGGATGCCCGGCCGCAACGATTCCACCGGAGAACAGGGCAGTGAAGATCACGCGCGTTCGCGTCTTCAGCGTCACGATACCGCCCAAGAGCGGCGGGTCGAGCTCCGGCAGCGGCTTTCTGCCGCATGTCGACACGTCCGTCGTCGTGCTCGTCGACACCGATACCGGAATCACGGGCGCGGGCGAGACCTGCCCGATCGGAACGCACGACGCGCCCGCGTTCTCGCAGGGCGCCGAAGCGGGCATCCCGATCGTCGCCGATCCCTTCCACGTCGAGAAAGTCAACCGGGAATGGGACCGCAGCTTCAACGGTTCTCTCTACTTGCGCCCTGGCACTTCATCGGCCGGGCGACCGGACGGCCGGTGTGCGCTCTTCTCGGTGGCCGCTGGCCCGAACCGGTACCGCTCTACCGCTCCGTGCTGTTCGGTGCCTGCACCTCGCCCGAGGACAGCGTCGCTCCGATGCTCGCGCGCCGCGACGACGGCTACCGCCATTTCCAGTTCAAGGCCGGCAGCACCGACGCGAACACCCGCTTCGCTGGACGAGGCCATCCGCTTTGCTCAGGTCCTCCGGAACCTTGAAAGCGTTGTGATCGAACAGCCCTGCCCGACCCTCAAGGAGTGCATCCACTTCCGCAGGCACTGCCCGCTTCCCGTGAAGCTCGACGAGGTGATGACCACCCCGCAGGATCTGATCCGGGCCTGCGCCCTCGACGTCTGCTGCATCAATGTCGCGCGAGTCGGCGGGCTCACCAAGGCCTTCGGTAAAGCGCAAGATGTCCGCAGCCGCGTTGTCTACGTCCGAAAGCAGGACGCAAAAACAAGCTCTCGCGACGTGTCGATGGCGGCGCGCAGGTAGGGATTCTGGACAGCGTCCGATTCGACCAGATCAACGGAACGACGTGAGGCTCGGTGCAAGGCATCGGCAAGGTCGAAGTACTGTTGGAGCGGTGCCCGGTCACCGTCCAATCTGAACTCCACGAGGACATCCGCGCGCGTGCAGCAGAGCCGAACACTTCCAGCCGGACTGCGGCAGGGTTCCGCTGGTTCTTCCTTCTTGTCGGTGATGGCGGCGTGAATGACCACTCCTCCGGATGCGACCCTTGGGGACGCTCACCTCTTCGCGGATCTGTATCTCTTCCCATCGCGCCCGCCGCAGAGCGGGCGTGATGAACTTCGTGCATACGTCGCGTTCCGAGAGGGTTCGCTTGTCCATGCCGGTCAGCTGTCCCTCGATCCATTGCCGTTCATCGTCGTTCCTCCCGTTGCGAGCGTGCTTCAGGCGTCTCCAGCAACTTCAGCCGCTCATACTCTTCAACCGGAAGCACGACGACGACCGGCCGTCCATGCCTGGCTACCGCGACGGGCTCGGCACGGGCAAGGTCGATCAGCCGACCGAAACCGTACTTGGCGGTCAGGGTCTGCCGGTTGATTCCGCCGCCGCCCTCAATCGCTTGCATGTGCCCGACCCGAAGCCTGGACGGGACGCATTGATTGCCGCGACAATGATCATCCCCCGAACCGGAAAATGCTTGACGGCGTCGGGGTCCCCGACCCCGGGTCAGCGAGGCAGGCGGCACGCCCGCACCGAAACCGGTGCTGTCAGGTACTTCTGACCTCGGCGCTGAAGGCCTTCATCAGCGTGCGGCAGACCTGGCCCGGCTGGAAATGGGCGTCGCCGATCTGGCCGACCGGAGTCACCTCGGCCGCGGTGCCGGTGATGAAGACCTCGGTCGCCTTCGCGAGGTCCTCGTCCGTCAGGTGGCGCTCGACCACTTCGATGCCGAGGTTTCCGGCCAGGCGGATCACTGTCTGCCGGGTGATCCCGTCGAGGAAGCAGTCCGGCGTGGGCGTGTGGAGCCGGCCGTCGATGACGAGGAAGAGGTTGGCTCCCGTCGCCTCGGCGAGGAACCCGCGGTGGTCGTACATCAGCGCGTCGTCGAACCCCTCGCTTTCCGCCCGGTGCTTGGAGAGGGTGCAGATCATGTAGAGCCCGGCCGCCTTGGCGTGGACCGGAGCGCTCTCGGGCGCCGGGCGGCGCCACTCGGAGATGGCGAGGCGGATCCCCCGCATGCGGGCCTCCTCGGAGAAGTAGCTCGGCCACTCCCAGGCGGCGATCGCGACATGGATCGTGTTCTGCTGGGCCGAAACCCCCATCATCTCGCTGCCGCGCCAGGCCACCGGGCGGACGTAGCCGTCGGTGATGCCGTTGGCCTCGAGCACCTCGTGACGCGCCGCCTCGAGCGTCCGCTGCGACCACGGCAGGGAGAACCCCATGATCTCCGCGGAACGCGCCAGGCGCTCGGAGTGCTCGCGCAGCATGAAGATCCGGCCGCCGTAGCAGCGCTCGCCCTCGAACACGCTGCTGGCGTAGTGGAGGCCGTGCGTCAGCACGTGGATCCTGGCGTCGCGCCAGTCGATCAGCCGGCCGTCGAACCAGATCCTGCCGTCCCGGTCGTCGAACGGGATGAGTTCAGCCATGCGCCCTGCCCCGAAACACTGTGGGTGGTCCACCGACAAAAGTCTTGTACGGTTAGACCGCGCCGTCATATATGTCAATATGGCTGACATAAGTCGTGGTCCCAATCTCCTGTTCCTGCGCGATGACGATCTGCGCGAGGGGATCGAGATGCTGTACTTCGCTTACCGCGACTTCACCGCCAGGCCCGACGCCATTCTTGCCGAGCACGGGCTTGGCCGCGCCCACCACAGGGTGATCTACTTCGTCGGACGCCATCCCGGGATCACCGTCAAGGACCTCCTCGCCATCCTGAAGATCACCAAGCAGAGCCTGGCGCGGGTCCTCCAGGACGTGGTGTCCGAGGGATTCGTCGAGCAGCGCCGCTGCGAGGAGGACCGGCGCAGGCGGCTTCTTCACCTCACCGACAAGGGAGTCGACCTCGAGGCGCGGCTGACGGCCGACCAGCGCGCCCGCATCGCCAGGGCCTGGCGGGAGGCGGGACCCGAGGCTGTGGCGGGATACCGCCGGGTGCTCCGGGGCATGATCGACGACAGGAATCCGTGATGGACGCCGGCACGCCCCATGTTCTCATCGTCGACGACGACGTCAGGCTGCGGCAGCGCCTGCAGAAGTACCTCATGGGCGAGGGTTTCCTGGTCGGCACCGCCGGCGACGCCGCCGACGCCGAGGCGAAGCTCAAGGACCTCGTCTTCGATCTCCTCATCGTCGACGTGATGATGCCCGGCGAGGACGGCGTCGGCTTCACCCGGCGCATCAGGAAGAAGGCGGACATTCCGGTCATCATGCTGACGGCGCGCGGCCTGCCGGACGACCGCGTGGCGGGCCTCGAGTCCGGCGCCGACGACTATCTCTCCAAGCCCTTCGAGCCGCGGGAGCTCGTGCTGCGCATGCACAACGCGCTGCGCCTGCGGCCGCCGCAGCCGCTGGACACCGGGACCCTTCGCTTTGGTCCGTTCTCGTTCGCCCGCGAAACCATGGACCTTCGCCGCAACGCCGCCCCGGTGCCGCTGACCGCCGGCGAGGCGATCCTGCTGCGGATCTTCGCGCGCCGCCCCGGCGTCACGCTCGGACGCTTCCAGCTCGCGCAGCTGTGCGGCGCGGCGGAGCGCTCGATCGACGTCCAGGTGTCGCGCCTGCGGCGCAAGATCGAGGACGAACCCGGCAAGCCGCGGTACCTCAGGACCGTCCGAGGCAAGGGTTACGTCCTGACGCTCCCGGCCGCGGACAGCTGACGCCGTGAAGCGCTACCTGCCGCGCTCCATCTTCGCGCGCTCGCTGATGATCGTCCTCGCGCCGATCGTCATCCTGCAGATCGTCCTTGCCATCGTGTTCTACGAGCGCCACTGGGAAAACGTCACCCAGTACCGCGCCGGCGCGGTGGCGGGCGACATCCTGGCGCTGATCTGGGCCTACCGCCTCCAAGGCGTCGACGATCCCCGGCCGCCTGCCCTCGGGCAGCGCTTCTTCCGCTTCACGTCGCATCTGGAGGCCGGCGGACGCCTGGAGGCCGCCCGGCAGACTCCGCAGACGCGGGTCGAACGCCTTCTCGGCCAGGCCCTGAGGAACACGGTACGCCTGCCCTTCGTCATCGACACGTCCCGGCCGCCCGACACCGTCGTCCGGCTGGGACTCGACGAGGGCGTTCTCGTCGTGCGCATTCCGAAACGCCGCCTCGAGAGCCGGACGACGGATCTCTTCATCTTCTGGATGGTCGGAACCTCGGCGGCGCTGGCCCTCATCGCGGCCTACTTCGTGCGCCAGCAGATCCGCCCGATCAACCGCCTGGCCGCCGCCGCCGGCAAGTTCGGCCGCGGCATCATCGATGTCGAGTTCAAGCCGTCGGGCGCGACGGAGGTCCGCAGCGCCGCCGAGGCCTTCCTGTCCATGCGCGACCAGATCCGGCGCCACATCGAGCAGCGCACGCTCATGCTGGCCTCGGTGAGCCACGACCTGAGGTCTCCCCTGACGCGCATGAAGCTCGAGCTCGCCTTCCTCGGGGACAGCGAGGAGGTGGAGAACCTGCGGCGCGACATCGAGGAGATGGAGCACATGATCGACCTGTGCCTCGACTTCGCCAAGGGCCAGGGAGAGGAGGCCTCACGGGAGTTCGATCTCGCCGCCGTCATCCGCGAGGTCGCGGGCGGGGCGCGTGCGCCCGTCGCCGCGCGGACCGGCGGGGCCCTGCCCTTCACCGGGCGCAAGGGCGCCATCAAGCGGTGCCTCACCAACATCGTGGACAACGCCTGCCGCTACGGCAGCGCGACGACGCTGGAGGTCCGCCGGGAGAACGGGGCGATCGCCATCGTGCTCGACGACGACGGACCCGGCATTCCCGAATCGTCCCGCGGACGCGCCCTGCAGCCCTTCGTCAGGCTCGAGGACTCGCGCGATCCCAATCTCGGGGGCAACGGCCTGGGCCTTGCCATCGCCAACGACGTCGTCAGGAGCCACGGCGGCGCCCTCGACCTCGAGGACTCCCCTGCCGGGGGACTGAGGGTCCGCATCACGCTCCCCACAGGGGCGGCCCTATCCTGAGGCGAACTGCCCGTGAAGGCCGAGCGGCAGCGGGTAGGGAAGCCACGCCCTGCAGAGCGGCCCGTCGGCGATCCCCCTGGCATCGAAGACGGAGACCCCGGTTCTCCCCCGGTTGCAGTCGAGGAAGGTGCCGACGAGCCAGCCGTCGTCCTCGGCGCCGCCTCCGGGGAACGGAACGAAGACGTGCTCCTCGGCGATGGTGCCCCCGGCGAAAGCGAAGCGCTCGCGGGCGCCGGATTCGAGATCGCGCTTCTCGATGGCGGCGGGCAGCCACTGCGGTGTCGCCGCCGGCGGGGCCGAGACGGTGTAGACGTAGCGGTTGCGCCGCGCGGTCCGCGACGGGGCGATCCTCGGAAAGTCCGCGCCGGAGCCGTCGGCGGCGATGTCGAGGGAGCCGTCGGGGCGGATCGCGAAGCGGGTGTATCGCGGCGTTGAGACCTCGGCGAAGGCGCCCTCCATCACCCGCTTGAAGGCCACCTCGACGAGCCCGGTATCGGGCGCCAGGCAGAGGTCGAAGCGGATGGTGCCGTCCGCCTCGCTCCAGCCGTTGCCGTGGTGAAACCCGAATCCCGCCGGAAGCTGGACCCAGCGCCTCCGGGAGAAGTCGTCCTTCGAGACGATGAGCGTTCGCGAGCCGAGCCCGGGCTTCCAGACGTGGGATTCGAGGAAGGTCCCGCCGCGCCCCTGCTCGTGGACGAAGGGGGGCATGACGATGACGATGTCGCGCTCGGTGACGACGAAGTCATGGACCATGCCCAGCCCGTCGATCGGGATCGCCGCCGCCTTCACGGGCGTGCCGTCGGCGGCGATGTGGTAGAGGACGATCGCCTCCACGGGCGAGAAGGCGCAGCCGAAGCCCCACAGGGTGCCGTCGGCCTCGACCTTGGGGTGCGCCGAGAACGGCAGGCCGGCAAGCTCCCCGCCCCAGGACTTGAAGGCGCTCCAGGCGAGCGTCTCCCGGTCGAGGACGCTGGCCGAACCGCCTTCCCAGAGGGCCAGCAGCTCGCCCGCATGCTCGACGAGCGAGGTGTTCGCGACGTTCATGTCGTCGGCGCGCGCCAGGGGCCCGCTCCCCTCGGGGTGGGTGGCGAAGGCGGGAACCAGGCGCTCGCCGGCGCCGTCCTCGAGGCGCAGCTTCGGCGTCCCGATCATCCGCCCGCGATGGCTGACGCCGGCGCCGTCGAAGCGGAACTCCTGGACCATGCCGTCGCCGTCGAACCAGTGACGGTAGCGCAGCCCGTGGCGCTCGTGGGCGGCCGGCCCGTTGCGGCGGAAGATTCCGGTGAGCGCCTCGGGGAGCGCGCCCTCGATCGCGAGGGCCCCGCTGTCGAGGCGGTCCGCCTGCGCCGCCGCCCAGCCCAGCAGGCGGTTGTCCGAGGCCAGGGCGTCGGCGAAGTCCACCGCCCGTCCGGAGGCGCGGGCGCCCGCGGCGAACAGCGGCGCCGCAGCGGCCATGGCGAGGAAGGATCGGCGATCGTGCATGGTGCGACCTCCCTTGTCTCAGTAGCGCAGGGTGACGCGGGCGACGGCGGTGCCGCCCGCCACGACGACGGCGGCGTCCGCGAAGGCCGGCGGCCCCATGAATCCCAAGGCGTCGTTGGAAAAGCCGTAGCCCTCGACAGGAACCCCGAGCAGGTTGGTGTCGAGGTCGCCGTTGCCGTTCTCGTCGTGGATCGCGGCCACGGCATAGCGTCCATCGGGAAGGTCCGGGAACGTGAGGGTCCACGTGCCGCTTGCCGCCTCGGTCCAGGCGCCCGCGAGGGCGCCCGCCTCGTCGGGAAACTCGACGCCGTCGGCCGGGGCGTGCACGGCCACCATCACGCGTCCCTCGTCGGAGCGGATGTCGCTGATTTCGATGGCAAGTCCCCCGGCCGCGGCGGGAAGGGCGAGGCCGGCGGCTGCGGCAAGGGTTCCGGCGAGCCAATTCATGATGCATCTCCTCGTGGCGGTTGATACGATGGCATGGCCGCCATCCGAGCGTCCGCTCCGCAGTGCATCAATCACCGTTTCGTGAAAGGCAGGTTTTCTTCGCCGATGAACCGCCGCTTGCCGTTCGCGATACGTGAATGGCCGAACAGCACGCGCATCCGCCGGCATGCCGCGGCCATCGCCGCGACGATCGCCGTCCTCTCCTGGCTCGGCCCCTTCGGGACGGGAAGCCGCCTCGAGCCCTGGTCCCTGGTGCTCTACTGGACCGCCGCCATCGCCGGCAACTGGGCGGTCGCCATGACCCTGGTGCCCTTCGCCATCCGCCTGTTCATGACCGCCGGCAGGCCCGCCTGGGCCGGCGTCGTCGCCGGCGCGCTCGCCGCCGCGCTGCCCGGCACCGGCCTCGTCTGGCTGCTGGAGAGCTGGAGCGCCGGGGCCATCGTCTCCGCGGCGACGCTCGTCAAGCTCTTCGCCAGCGTCGCCGTCGTCTTCCTCGTCATCTCCTTCCTCGTCTGGCACCTCGTCGAGCTCCCCCTGCGAACCCGGGACGATCCGCGGCCCGGCGAACCGCCGCCGTTCCTCGCGCGCCTCCCCGCCAGACTCGGGAGCGAGCTGCTCCACCTCAGGATGCAGGACCACTACGTCGAGGCCTCGACGGCGAAGGGGAGCGAGCTCATCCTGCTGCGGTTCCGCGATGCCCTCGGCGAGGTCTCCGGCCTCGACGGCATGCAGGTCCACCGCTCCCACTGGGTGGCCCGCGCCGCCGTCGTGCGCGCTGTCCGGCAGGAGGGCCGCACCACCCTCGAGCTCGTCAACGGGACGAACGTGCCCGTGAGCCGCTCCTTCCTTCCCGCTCTCAAGGAGCGCGGCTGGCTCTGAGCGCCGTCGGCGCCCCTCAGTTCATGCGGGCTCCGTCGGGGACCTTCCTCTCCGGGGCGAGGAGGACGATGGCGCCGCCTGCGTCGGCGAAACCCAGCGTCAGCACCTCCGACATGAAGGGACCGATCTGGCGCGGGGCGAAGTTGACCACGGCCACCACCTGGCGTCCGGTCATGCCGTCCGCCGTGTAGTGTTCGGTGATCTGCGCCGAACTCTTCCTGATGCCGATCTCGCCGCCGAAGTCGATCCACAGCTTGAGGGCCGGCATGCGGGCCTCGGGAAACGGTTCGGCGCGGACCACGGTCCCCGCCCTGACGTCGACCTCGAGAAAGGTCTCGAACGGGATCACGCGGATTCCTCCGGCTCCCCGTCCCCGCGGCCCGCCCGCCGGCCGAGGAACGCCAGCATGCGCTCCACCATGGCCAGCCTCCCGTCGAGGTGCGCCATGGTGCGCGCCATGTCCTCGCTGTCGTCGGACTGCCAGACCCGGAAGGCGTCGAGCCAGACCAGCGTGAGGCCCCGGGTCCTCAGGGAGCCGGCGGCGCCGCCGGTATCGATTCCCGCCGCCTCCAGCATCCAGCGCATCGACGCGCCGGTCAGGCAGAACGCCGCCAGCGCCGAAGAGGGACGGTCGAGCGACGCCCGGGCGATCGCGCACGCCGCCTCCTTGTGCGCAGACAGCGCGTCGAACCGGCGCATCATGACGTCGAACAGCCGGTCCCTGGGGGAGTCGGCTGCCGCGTCCCCGCCGCCGCCGGCCAGCACGGCGGCGTCGATGCGTTTCGAGAAGGCGGCCAGGATGGCCGTCCTGGTGGGGTACGCGGCGTGGAGGTCCGCCAGCGGGACGCCGCAGGTCTCGGCGACGTCGCGCATAGTGAGGTCGCGCCAGCCCACCGTGCCCGCAAGCTCCAGTGCGGCGTCGAGCGCGGCCTCGGAAACATCCGGCCTGCCGGTCATCCGCGCTTTCCGTGTTCTTCCCGGGCCTGAGGGTATTCGCTTGCCTCCCGCCGGGCAAGCCCGTCACTGCCTTCCCAGCTCCCGGGAGCGCTCCGTCGCGGCGGCGACGGCGCGGTCGAACAGCGGCTGCAGCCCGTCGTCGGCCATGAGGACCTTCAGGGCCTCGAGGGTCGTCCCGCCCGGGCTCGTCACGTTGCGGCGCAGCTCGGCCGGCGTCTCGCCGGCGCTCCGCGCGAGTTCGCCGGCGCCGGCCACGGTGTGAAGGGCGAGGCGCGCGGCGGTCGCCTCGGGCAGGCCGGAGGCGACGCCCGACCGGGTCAGGACCTCGATCAGCAGGAAGACATAGGCCGGCCCGCCGCCCGAGACGGCGGTGACCGCGTCCATGAGGGATTCGTCCTCGAGCCACACCGTCGTGCCGACGCCCGAGAGCAGGGCCTCGGCTGCGCGCCGCCCCTGCCGCGTCACGCGGCTGTTGGCGACGAGCGCCGTGATGCCCCGGCCGACGGCGGCCGGCGTGTTGGGCATGGTCCTGACCACCGGCACGGCAGCGCCGAAGCGGCGCTCGAACCAGGAGATGGTCCGGCCCGCGACGATGGACACGACAAGGGTTTGCGCACCGACGATGCCGCTCATGGCCGCCGCCGCCTCGTCCATCGACTGGGGCTTGACGGCGAAGACGGCGGTCGAGGGATCGAGACCGGGAGGCACGCCGTCGACCACCGTCACCGCGTGGCGCTGACGCACCCCGGCGGCCGTCGCCGCGTCGGGTTCCACCACCACGATGGCGTCGCCGGCCATGCCGCCTGCGAGGAATCCCGACAGCAGGGCGCTCCCCATCCTGCCGCATCCCAGGAGGAGAAGCGGCCGCCCCTCCACGGCTCAGGCCTCGCCGACGGGGTCGATGATCGCCGCCTGGACCGCCTCCTCGGGCGTCTTGCCGTGCCGGATCACGTACTGGAAGGCGGGATAGAACCGCTCGCACTCCGAAATCGTGATGTCGATGAGATCGCAGAGCAGGTCCTCGCCGGGATAGCCCTGTCCGCGCAGCAGTACGGCCTGGCGGAAGGTCGGCACCCCCTCGTCGGCAAAGACGTCGAAGTGCCCCACCCAGAGGCGCTCGTTGACGTGGGCCAGCAGGGAATGAACGGACGCGGTGTGCTCCTTCGGGACCTCGATGTCGAGAGCGCAGGACATCATGATGCACGCCAGCTCGTCCTCCCAGCCGAACCAGATGCGGTAGACGCACCAGCGGCCGGCGATCTCGACGGCAAGCTCGTTGTCGTTCACCCGCTCGTGGTTCCAGCCATGATAGGCGATGAACCGCTCGACCGGATCAAGGGCGTGCTGGTCCGGTCCGCCGGGGTGTTCCTGAAGACTCGTCACGGGAGGGCCTCGCAAGAATGCGGGAAGTGATGCCGGTGGACAAGCCGCTAACCTGCCAAACCGGCAGGGCGCTGACAAGCCGTCCGTCAGTCCCGCGTCCCGAGGGCGCGCTCGAGCTCGGCGATCCGCGCCTCGAGGCGGGCGTTATCCTCGCGCGCGAGGATCGCCATGTCGCGGACCACCTCGAACTCCTCGCGGCGCACGAGGTCCATGCGCTGGAGCATCCGTTCGGCGCGCTGCCGCAGGTGCTGGCGCATCTCGGCCCTGGCGCCGCCGGCAACCCCGAGCGCTCCGCCGAAGACGCGCGCCATATCGTCGAGGATCCTGTTGTCGGTCTGCATGGGGACACTCCGCTCGCCGGGAAGCCCCATGGTCGCCGGTTTCGCCGGATTGTTCCACCCGCCCCGCGCCCTCGCAGGACAGACAAGGATAGCGATCGCCGGCGCCGCCGCGCAGCGGGGCCATCCTTGCGCAACGGTGGACGGACGGCGGCGGCGCACCTAAAGTCGGCGTTCAGGCCGTCTCCCGGTTGCCGATGCTGCCAGCTGTCGCCTTTCCCGCCTTCGACGCCACCCTGATCGAGATCGGGCCGCTGGCCATCCGCTGGTACGCCCTGGCCTACGTCGCGGGCATCCTGTTCGGCTGGTGGTATGCCGTGCGTCTGGCGCGCTCGTCGCCGCTGGCCGTCGAGCGCGGGGTGATCGACGACCTGGTTCTCTGGGCGACGCTCGGTATCGTCATCGGCGGCCGCCTGGGCTACGTCCTCTTCTACAATCCCGGGTACTTCGCCGACCATCCCCTCGCGGCCTTCGCCCTCTGGCAGGGGGGAATGTCGTTCCACGGCGGACTCCTCGGCGTCGCGGCCGCCCTCGTCCTTCATGCGCGGCGCCATCGGCTGCCGCTGCTGGCGCTCGCCGACATCATCGCCTGCGTCGCGCCGGTCGGGCTGCTGTTCGGCCGTCTCGCCAACTTCGTCAACGGCGAGCTCTACGGACGGGCGGCGGACGTCCCGTGGGCCGTCCTCTTTCCCGCCGATCCGTCGACGCCGCGCCACCCGAGCCAGCTCTACGAGGCGGCGCTGGAGGGCGTCGTGCTCTTCGTTCTCCTCAGGGTGGCCTGGTCCATGCCGAACGTGCGCCGGCGTCCGGGATTCGTCACCGGGCTGTTTCTCGCCGGTTACGCGGTCGCGCGCCTCGCGGCGGAGTTCTTCCGGGAACCCGATGCCCATCTCGGCTTCATCGCCGCCGGCGCCACCATGGGCCAGCTGCTCTCGCTGCCCGTGCTGGCCGCCGGCGCGGCGCTTCTGTGGACCGCGTCGAGGCGGCCGTGACCGCCCTGGCGGAGCGCCTGGCGAGGGAGGGGCCGGTCACCGTCGAGCGCTACATGGATCTCTCCCTGCTCGATCCCGACCACGGCTACTACATGACCCGCGACCCCTTTGGCGCCGGCGGGGATTTCGTGACGGCGCCCGAGATCAGCCAGATGTTCGGAGAGCTCGTCGGCCTGTGGTGCTACCGGCAGTGGTGGACGGCGGGCAGGCCGCGCCCGGCCGTTCTCGTGGAGCTCGGACCGGGCCGGGGCACGCTCATGGCCGACGCCCTGCGCGCCATCGAATCGGCCACCGGCGAACAGCCGTTCGACATCCACCTCGTCGAGGCAAGCGCAACGCTGGCGCGTCTCCAGGAGAAGGCTCTCGGCGAAAGCAGGGCAAGCTGGTGCTCCGGCATCGAAGACCTGCCTGCGGACATGCCGGCCTTCGTCATCGCCAACGAGTTTCTCGACGCCCTGCCGGTGCGCCAGTTCGTGCGCACCGACCGGGGCTGGCGCGAGCGGCAGGTCGCGGCGCGGGACGGACGGCTCGCCTTCGCCCTCGGAGAAGCCGACGCGTCGGTGTCCCTTCCGCAAGCTCCGCGGGGACGCGTCGGCGAGGTCTCCCCGGCCCGGGAGGCCCTGGTGCGGACGCTCGCCGCGCGGATCGCGTCCTCGGGCGGCGCCGCGCTCCTGATCGACTTCACGGCGGACGGCCTTCCCGTGCGCGACACCCTGCAGGCCGTCCGCCGTCACGCCCGGGCCGGACGCCTCGAGGCGCCGGGCGAGGCGGACCTTGCGGCCGCGGTGGATTTCGCGGCACTGGCCCGCAGCGCCCGCGACGCCGGCGCGCGGGTGCTGGGACCGGTCGCCCAGGGCGCCTTCCTCCGCGCGCTCGGCATCGCCGAGAGGGCCGGGCGGCTCAAGCGCTCCGTGTCGCCGGCGCGGGCGCGGGCGATCGACCTCGAGCTGCGGCGGCTGACCGCCGCCGACGCCATGGGCGCCGACTTCCGGGTGATGGCGCTGCTGCCCCCGGGCGCGGCGGGCGCCGAGGGCTTCGCGCCATGATCCAGGCGCCACAGCTTGCCCGCTGCGGCGCCGTGCGCCACGGCTTCCTCGGGCGGACCGGGGGGACGAGTTCGGGACTCTACGCCTCGCTCAATGTCGGGCTGGGGTCCCGCGACGACCGGCGGTCCGTGCTCGCCAACCGCGCCCTCGTGGCGCGCGCCTTCGGTCTTGCGCCGGAACGTCTCGTCACGCTCTACCAGGTCCACAGCGCCGAGGCCGTGGTGGTCAGGGAGCCGGACGACGCCAGGGGCGTCAGGGCGGACGGTCTCGTCACCGACCGGCCGGGCCTGGCGCTGGGCATCCTCACCGCCGACTGCGCGCCGGTGCTGTTCGCCGACGGCGAGGCCGGTGTCGTCGGCGCCGCCCACGCCGGCTGGGCCGGGGCCATGAAGGGAATCGTCGAGGCCGTCGTCGCCTCGATGGTCGGCCTCGGGGCGCGGCCGGAGAGGATCCGCGCCGCCGTCGGGCCGGCGATTGCCCCGGCGTCCTACGAGGTCGGCGGCGAGTACCGCCTCCGGTTCGAGGATCACGACCCCGGGAACGGCCGCTTCTTCGTGCCATCGGCCCGCGCCGGACACCATCGCTTCGACCTCCCCGGCTATGTCCTTCACCGCGTCGCCGGCTGCGGCATCGGCGATGCGGCCTGGACCGGCGGGGACACCTGCCTCGAGAAGGAACGCTTCTTCAGCTACCGCCGCAGCGTGCTCATGAAGGAGGGCGACTACGGCCGCCAGATCTCCGTCGTCCGCCTTGCGTGACGGGAGGCGGGCGTTTACTAAGTTGCCGCGCCGAATGACAGGCGGCCTGCGCCGCGGGATGCTTCCATGAAACTCGTTTCGGGCAACAGCAACCGTCCCCTGGCCGAGGCGATGGCCGGAGAGATCGGCATCGGTCTCGCGCAGGCCAGCGTGCGGCGGTTCCGCGACATGGAGGTGTTCGTCGAGATCCACGAGAACGTGCGCGGCGAGGATGTCTTCGTCGTCCAGTCGACGTCCTACCCGGCCAACGATCACATCATGGAGCTGCTGATCTCGATCGATGCGCTCAGGCGGGCCTCGGCCCGGCGCATCACCGCGGTCATGCCGTACTTCGGCTACGGACGCCAGGACAGGAAGGTGGACTCGCGCACGCCGATCTCGGCGAAGCTGGTGGCCAACCTGATCACCCAGGCCGGCGCCAACCGGGTCCTGACGATGGACCTCCACGCCGGGCAGATCCAGGGCTTCTTCGACATTCCGGTGGACAACCTCTATGCCGCGCCCGGCATCGTCGAGGATATTCTCGCGACACTCGGGGACGACAACCTGACGATCGTCTCGCCCGATGTCGGCGGCGTCTACCGCGCCCGGCAGATCGCCAAGCGGCTTGACGCGGACCTTGCTATCGTGGATAAGCGCCGCGAGCGTGCCGGGCTCTCCGAGGTGGTCAACATCATCGGCGATGTCCGGAACCGCCGCTGTATCATCGTGGACGACATCGTCGATTCCGGCGGCACGCTGTGCAACGCGGCCACGGCGCTCCGGGAGGCCGGCGCGTCGAGGGTCGACGCCTACATCGTTCACGGTGTGCTGTCGGGAAACGCCATCGGGCGGATCGGTGATTCGGAGCTCTCCAGCATGACGATCACGGATTCGATCCAGCCCACCGAGGCGGTGCTCGCCTCGAAAACCTTCCGGGTCCTCTCGGTCGCATCGCTCATGGCCAACGCCGTGCAGCGGATCAGTGAGGAAAGTTCGGTTTCGAGCCTGTTCGACTAGTCGGCAGTCTCTCAATCAGGAGTCGAGATCATGGACAAGCAGGCCATCATCGAAGCCGGACTGCGCCGGCAGTCCGGAACCGGCGCGGCCCGCGAGGCGAGGCGCAACGGACTGATCCCGGCGGTCGTCTACGGCGCCGACGTGGAGAACTTCATGATCGCCGTTCCCCGGGACGTGCTCGCCCGCGAGGCGGGAAGGCCCGGGTTCTTCTCCCAGCTCTTCACGCTCAAGGTCGCCGACAGGAACCTCGACGTGATCGCCCGCGACCTGCAGCTCCATCCGGTCTCGGATTCCATCCTGCATGTCGACTTCCTCGCGGTGAGCGCGGATTCGACCGTCACGGTCAACGTCCCCGTCACTTTCGTCAACGACGAGGAATCGCAGGGCCTGCGCCGGGGCGGCGTCCTCAACGTGGTGCGTCACGAAATCGAGTTCCAGTGCCCGGCCAACGCCATCCCCGAGACCATCGAGATCGATCTTTCCGGCCTCGACATCGGCGACAGCGTCCATATCAGCGCCGTCACCCTGCCCGCCGACGTGACGCCGGTCATCGACGACCGGGACTTCACGATCGCCACGATCGCGGCGCCCACGGTGGCCGTCGAGGCCGCCGAGGACGAGGATGAGGACGAGGACGAGGACATCGAGGGGGCCGAGGCGCCGGCGCCCGGCGACGCGCCCTCCTGACCGCGGTGTCCCGCGAAGCCCGGACATGCTGCTGCTTGCGGGATTGGGCAATCCCGGCCCCGGACACGCGCGCCAGCGCCACAACGTCGGCTTCATGGCCGTCGACAGGATTGCCGCCGTTCACGGCTTCGGCGCGTGGCGGCGCCGCTTTCAGGGAGAGGCGGCCGAAGGCACGCTGGGCGGTCTGAAGACCCGTCTCTTCAAGCCCCTCGTCTTCATGAACAACTCCGGCCGCGCGCTCGGCGAGGCCGCGCGCTTCTACAGGCTGGCGGGCTCGCAGGTCGTCGTGCTCCACGACGAGATCGATCTCGCGCTGGGCAAGGTGCGGGTCAGGCACGGCGGCGGTCACGCAGGTCACAACGGAATCAGGAGCATCCATGCCCATCTCGGAGCGACCTACCGGCGGGTGAGGATCGGAGTCGGTCATCCGGGAGCCAGGGATCTCGTGATCGGCCACGTCCTGAAGAACTTCGCCACCGCAGAGCGGGCGCGCGTCGACGCCATCCTCGATGCCATCGCCGATGCGGCGCCGTTGCTGGCCGAGGAAGGCGACGACAGGTTCCAGAGCCGCGTGGCCCTGCTGCTGCAACCGGACCCCGCGGACAGCCGTGCCCGGGATTAGGTGCGGCATCGTCGGCCTGCCCAACGTCGGCAAGTCGACGCTGTTCAACGCCCTGACGCAGACCGCTGCGGCCCAGGTCGGGAACTTCCCGTTCTGCACCGTCGAACCGAACGTCGGACGCGTCGCCGTCCCCGACTCCCGCCTCGAGACCATCGCGGGGATCGCCGCGCCCTCCAGGACCGTGCGGAACCACATCGAGTTCGTCGACATCGCCGGGCTGGTGAAGGGGGCGAGCCGCGGCGAGGGCCTCGGCAACCGCTTCCTCGCCTCGATCCGCGAGGTCGATGCCGTGCTCCACCTCGTGCGCTGCTTCGAGGGCCGCGGCATCACCCACGTCGCCGGAACGGTCGACCCGCTCAGCGACATCGCAACCGTCGAGACGGAGCTGATGCTGGCGGACCTTGCGAGCCTCGAGCGGCGCGCCGACGCCGCCGCCAAGAGGGCCGCCGGCGGGGACCGGGAGGCGCGCGAGGCGCTTCCCCTCATGCGGCGCGCCCTCGAAGCCCTCGAGGAGGGCCGGCCCGCGCGCACCGTCGGCGTCGCCCCCCACGAGACGAGGACCTGGTCCATGCTGCAGCTCCTGACCGCCCGGCCGCTGCTCTATGTCTGCAACACCGACGAGCAGAGCGGTCCCGGGTGCGACGCCCTTGTCGAAAAGGTCCGCCGCCATGCCCGCGGGGAGGGCTCCGAGGCGGTCGCGGTCTCGGCGTCCCTCGAGGCGGAGCTCGCCGGTCTCGGCGACAGCGCCGAAAGGGACGCCTTCCTCGAGGACCTCGGATTCGAGGAACCCGGTCTCGATCGCGTCATCCGCGCCACCTACCGGCGGCTCGGCCTCATCACCTTCTTCACGACGGGCCCCAAGGAGGCGCGTGCGTGGACCGTGACCGACGGGGCCGGTGCCGCGGCGGCGGCCGGGACCGTCCACACGGACATGGAACGCGGCTTCATCTGCGCCGAGACCATCGGCTACGATGACTTCGTCGCCTGCGCCGGCGAACAGGGCGCACGCCTGGCCGGCCGCATGCGCCGCGAGGGCCGCGACTACAGGGTCAGGGACGGTGACATCATGCTCTTCCGGTTCAATGTCTGAGCCCGCGATCCCGCGTTCGGCCGTCGAGGAGATGATTGCGCGGGAAACCGCCCGCTTCCGGGAGGCGCGCCCGCGCTCGGCCGAATTCCTGAGGCGCAGCGCCCGCCTGATGCCGTCGGGGGTCCCCATGGCGTGGATGCGCGGTCTCCAGCACCACGATCCGGTCTGCGTCGTCTCCGGCCGCGGAGCGGCGTTCACCGACGCCGACGGCCACGCCTACGTCGACTTCAACCAGGCCGACCTCTCCTCGAGCGCCGGCCACGGCGTGCCGGAGGTGGTCGAGGCGGTCTCGCGCCGCATGGCCTCGGGCATCCAGTTCCTCCTGCCGGTCGAGGACTCGCTGGCGGTCGCCGGTGAGCTGCGGGAGAGGTTCGGGCTCGGACACTGGCAGTTCACCCTCTCGGCGTCGTCGGCCGCGACGGAAGCCATCCGTCTCGCGCGTCTCGCGACCGGCCGCGAGAGGATCGTCATTTTCGACGGCAGCTACCACGGACACATCGACGAGACGCTGACCGACTATTCCCACGACGAACCGCAAGCGCGCTCGCTGGGACTTCCCGGGGACCACGGCCGGCACACGACCATCGTTCCCTTCAACGACGCGGCGGCGGCGCGGCGGGAGCTCGCCCGGCGCGACTGCGCCGCCCTCATGGTCGAGCCCGCCCTGACGAACGTGGGTCTCGTCCTGCCGCAGGACGGATTCCTCGAAAGCCTGCGCGGCCTCTGCGACGCCCACGGAACCCTGCTCGTCGTCGACGAGACCCATACCCACATGTTCGCCTGGGGCGGCCTGACGCGGCTGATGGACCTGGCCCCCCACATCGTCGTCATCGGCAAGAACTTCGCCGGCGGCGTGCCGATCGGCGCCTACGGTTTCGATGCGGCGCTGGCTCGGGTGATGGACGACAACCTCTTCGACCACACCGGCGACGATCCAGGGCTTGCCGTCGGCGGCACGCTCTACGGCAACGCCCTGTCACTGGCCGCCGCGCGCGCCTGCCTCGATCACGTCATGACCCGAGAGGCCTACGAGAGGACCGCCGGCCTCGGCGGGCGCCTGGCCGCCGGGATGGCAAGGATCATCGGGGACGCCGGCCTGCCGTGGTCGGTCCAGCACCTGAGGAACCGGGCGGGGTGGCACTACGCGCCCGATCCCCCGCGCAGCGGCATCGAGGCGGCCCTTGCGGGCGATATCGCGCTCACCGATTCGCGGCGCATCTTCATGGCGAACCGGGGACTCTGGGAAGCCGTCGCCACCGCCGGACCGACGGTGTCCTTCGCCATGACCGCCGGCGACATCGACCTCTACCTCGATGTCGCGCGGGCGTGGCTCGCCGGCCTCGGGATCAGGTGCCTGCGAAACTGACGAGCGTGCGGCACGGCACGCCGAGATCCTCGATGCGGGTGATACCCCCCAGATCGGGAAGCGCGATGACGAACGCGGCACCCGCGACCTCGGCGCCGGCCTGGCGGAGCAGGCGCAGTCCGGCAAGGGCGGTGCCGCCCGTGGCGATGAGATCGTCGACGAGCAGCACGCGCGCGCCGGAAGCGACGGCATCGTCGTGGATCTCGATGCGGTCGACCCCGTACTCCAGCTCGTAGTCCTCGCCGATGGTCCGCCGGGGCAGCTTGCCCTTCTTGCGCATGGCGACGAAGGCGACGGAGAGCTGGTGGGCGACGGCGCCGCCGAGGATGAAGCCGCGCGCCTCGATTCCCGCCACCATGTCGATCTTCGCCCCGGCGAAGGGCTGCACCAGCTCGTCCACCGCCCGGCGGAACCCTCCGGCGTCGGCGAAGAGCGTCGTGATGTCCCGGAACATGATTCCCTCGTGGGGAAAGTCCGGGATCGTGCGGATGAGGCCCGTCAGATCCATGCCGCTACCCCAGGACGCGCCCGGCGACCGCGTCGAGGCGTGCGACGACGTCCGGATCGCGGGCGTCGGGCCGGGTGATGATCGCGTGATCGAGCGCCCGGTCGCACCCCCCGGCGCAGGGTGAGGCGCCGTCGGCCACCAGGGGAATCAGGGCCCGCACCAGCCGGCGGGCCTTCCCGGCGTTGCCGGTGAGCACCTCGATGACCTGTTCCACGGTGACGGCGCCGTGCTCCTCGTGCCAGCAGTCGTAGTCCGTGACCATGCCGACGGTGAGGTAGCACAGCTCCGCCTCGCGCGCGAGGCGGGCCTCCGGCATCGCCGTCATGCCGATGACGTCCATGTTCCATGACCGGAAGAGATGGGATTCGGCGAGCGTGGAGAACTGCGGCCCCTCGATGCAGACGTAGCGGCCGCCGCGCTCGAGCCCGATGCCCGCACGGCGGCCGGCCTCGGCCACGCGCCCGGCGAGGCGCGGACACGTCGGGTGGGCAAGCGACACGTGGGCCACGCATCCCTCGGCGAAGAAGCTCCTGATCCGGCTGTTGGTGCGGTCGACGTACTGGTCGCACAGCACGAAGGTTCCCGGCGCCAGATCCTCGCGAAGGGAGCCGACGGCGGCCACGGACACGAGGTCCGTGACCCCCGATCTCTTCATGGCGTCGATGTTGGCGCGCACATTGATGTCCGTCGGCGCAATGCGGTGGCCCCGCCCGTGGCGGGGCAGGAACACCACCGGGACACCCTCGAGGGCGCCCTTGAGGAGCTGGTCGGACGGTTCGCCCCAGGGTGTTTCCACCGTCACCCACCGGGCCTGTTCGAGGCCGTCGATATCGTAGACGCCGCTGCCGCCGATCACGCCGAGGATGCGCCCGTTCATGCCATGGTTTCCTTCTCCTGCCCCGTCAGGCCTTCAGCCCGGGAATGACGAGACGTCCGTCGCGAACCGGCGGGCACCAGAACATGCCGCCGGTCAGGGGCCGCGTGAATCGGAAGAGGGCATCGACAACGCCGTCATCGAGGCCCGCCATGCGGCGCAACTGGGCAACGAAGGGATCGAAACTGCCGGCGAAGGCCACGAACATCAGCCCCTCGCCCGTGGTGTCGGCCCACGGCATCGAGCGGCGCAGCACGAATGCGTCCGGTTCGAAACTCTCCTGTGCGGTTCGCCTGACGTGCGCGGACTCCGGAGCGTCGTCGATCTCCGCGTTGTCGCAGAGCCGGCGGCCGATGATGTCGTCGCGTTCGCCCGGCGCATGGGAAGCGAAGAGCTCGAGATCGTGGAACCACTGCTGCACCGCCACGAAACTCGCTCCCGAACGGTCGAACGCCACATCCGCCGCGGCGTCGCCTCGAGGATTCTCCGTGCCGTCCTCGTAACCGGTAAGGTCGCGTCCGTCGAGATGGCGGAAGCCGTCCACGAGGCGCTCGATCTCGAAGGCGTCGCCGACGGCCTGCTCGATCCTGCGCGCGCGCTTGAGGATGTCGCCACGATCCTCTCCCCTCACCCAGACCCAGAGATCGGACTGGGTCGACGGGATTTCCAGACCGCGACCGGAGAGCGCCGGAAACGCCATGTGGCCGGGAACGGGGGCGCCAAGACCGCGCAGCAGGCCGGCGCCCAGGCCGACGACCGCTCCGCACGCCACGCCGAGTCCAGCAAGCGCATGGAGCGCTTCCCCGGCAAGGACATCGCCGGTCCGCCGGTGGAACTCCAGGTAGCGGCTGTGGGCGGGGACGGCATCGAGAATGCCCGGCTGTGCCATGATGACCGCATCCGCCCTGTTGGACGCGGGCGAATCTAGGGAACCGGCGGGCCCAATTCAAGATGTCGCGCCGGGCCCGCGGGACGCTATGCTGGCCTTATGACCGCACGGATGACACTCGATGCGCGCACCGCCAGGCGCCTTCTCCTTGACCTTCAGGGTCTCGGCGGCCCTCCGGGCCGGCGGCTGCCGCGGACGGCCCTCCTGGCGCTGATCGAGCGCATGGGGTTCGTCCAGCTCGACAGCATCGTCGCCGTGGAACGGGCGCATCACATCACGCTCCACTCCCGCAACCGGACGTACCGCAGGGAGGATCTCGCGGCCCTTCTCGAATCCGAACGCTCCCTCTTCGAGCACTGGACCCACGATGCGAGCGTCATTCCCTCGAAGTGGTTCGCCCACTGGAAGCACCGCTTCGCCCGCATGGCGGGGAGCCTCGAGCGCGACGCGTGGTTCCGGCAGCGGATCGGCGACCGGCCCCGCGAGGTCATCCGGCAGGTGCTCGACCATGTCACGGCCAACGGTCCCACCATGTCGCGGGATCTCGGCAACGGATCCGGCGGGAGCAGCGGGCCGTGGTGGGGCTGGAAGCCCGCCAAGGCCGCGCTCGAGTACCTGTGGTGGAGCGGCGCGATCGCGGTCGTGCGGCGCGACAACTTCCACAAGGTCTACGACCTCACGGACAGGGTCATCCCGGAACGCTACCGGCGGCGCGACGTTCCGGCCGCCGAGCATCTCGAATGGGCCTGTTCGTCGGCGCTGGACCGCCTTGGCACCGCCACGCCGCACGACATCGCCGCCTTCTGGGACGCGGTTCCGGTCGGGGACGTCCGCCGCTGGGCCGCCGGCAATGCTGCCAGACTGACGACCGTCGAGGTCCTCGATACCGGCGGAAGGCCAAGGCCGTGCCTGGCCTGGCGCGACATCGAGGACAGCCTCGCCGTCCTCGGGCAACCGCCGTCGTGCCTGAGATTCCTCAGCCCCTTCGATCCCGTGGTGCGCGACCGCGGCCGCGCGCGGCGGATGTTCGGCTTCGATTACCGCTTCGAGGCCTTCGTTCCCGCGGCCAGGCGGCGTTACGGTTACTACGTGCTGCCGATGCTCGAGGGCGACCGCCTCGTCGGACGCGCGTCGATGAAGTTCCGCCGCGACAGGAGCCAACTCGCCGTCGAGGGGCTGTGGTGGGAAGAGGGTGTGGCCGCCGGCAAGGGGCGCCTCGAGGCCCTGGCGCAGGCGCTCGAACGCCTGCGCCGGTTCCTCGGCGCGGCGTCGCTCGACGGTCCATGAGGAGGTTCCACGACCATGCATGATCGCCCCCGTCTCGTCGGCGGCGGCTTTGCCGTGCCGTCATCCCTGGAACACGCCCGCTTCCGCCTGCGCATGCTGACGGTCCATGACCTCGTCAAGGACTACGACGCCGTCATGTCGAGTGTCGATCACCTGCGCTCGACCTACAGCGCCGAGTCCGGCAGCGACTGGCCGGCGGGCCTCACCGTCGAGGAGGACCTCGTCGATCTCGGCTGGCACCAGCGCGAGTTCCTGCTGCGCACCTCGTTCGCCTACACCGTGATGGCTCCCGGCGAGGCCCGCTGCCTGGGCTGCGTCTACATCATGCCGACGCTGAAGATCGATCACGACGCCAAGGTGACAATGTGGGTGCGCGCCGACGAGCTCGCGGGCGGACTCGACGACGAGCTCTACCGGACGGTGCGCGCCTGGATCGCATCGTCATGGCCCTTCCGCAATCCCGCCTTCCCCGGCCGCGCCATCTCTTTCGACGACTGGCACCGCCTTCCGGCCTCCCCCGCCACGCCCCGGGCCTGAGGCCGGACTTGCGAGGGGGCACGGCGGGACAGTAGGTTGCGCACCGCCTGGCGCCGCCGGAGACCGCTTCCTTGTCGCTGCCCGAAGAACTTGCCTGCAACAGCAAGGCCTGGCCTTTCGAGGAGGCGCGCAAGCTCCTCCGCAGGATGGGCGGCACGCCTCCCGAACGGGGATACGTGCTGTTCGAGACGGGCTACGGTCCCTCCGGACTGCCCCATATCGGCACCTTCGGCGAAGTGGTCCGGACTAGCATGGTGCGCCATGCCTTTTCGCTGCTGTGCGACGTTCCGACCCGGCTTGTCGCCTACTCGGACGACATGGACGGCCTGCGAAAGGTGCCGGACAACGTCCCGAACCGGGAGATGATGGCACAGCATCTGGGCCGGCCCCTGACCCGTGTTCCCAATCCCTTCGGCTCGGACCACGCCAGCTTCGGGGAGCACAACAACGCGATGCTCCGCTCGTTCCTCGACCGCTTCGGTTTCGACTACGAGTTCGTGAGCTCGACGCACATGTATTCGTCGGGTGCCTTCGATGACGCTCTCACCCGCGTGCTCGAACGCTACGACGAGGTGATGGCGATCATGCTGCCGACCCTGCGGGAGGAGCGCAGGAAGACCTATTCGCCGTTCCTTCCGGTCTCTCCGTCGAGCGGACGCGTCCTCCTGGTGCCCACCCTGGAACGCGATACCGCCCGGGGCACGATCGTCTTCGAGGACGAGGACGGGACGAGAACCGAGGTTCCGGTGACGGGCGGGCATTGCAAGCTCAACTGGAAGCCCGACTGGGGCATGCGCTGGTTCGCCCTGGGCGTCGACTACGAGATGGCCGGCAAGGACCTCATCGACTCGGTCCGCATCTCGGGCCGGATCTGCCGCGCGCTGGGCGGAACCGCGCCGGAAGGCTTCAACTACGAGCTCTTTCTCGACCAGAACGGCGAGAAGATCTCGAAGTCCCGCGGCAACGGGCTGACGATCGAGGAATGGCTGCGCTACGGGACTCAGGAGTCGCTCGGCCTGTTCATGTACCAGAAGCCGAGAACCGCCAAGCGGCTGTTCTTCGACGTCATCCCGCGCCACGTCGACGAGTACGCCCACCACCTCGCCGCCTTCCCCGGACAGGACGGAGACAGGCGGCTCGCCAACCCGGTGTGGCACATCCATGCAGGCTCGCCGCCACAGGAGGACCAGCCGCTCTCCTACGCCATGCTCCTCAACCTCGCGAGCGTCTGCAACGCCGACGACGAGACCGTCCTGTGGGGCTTCATCAGCCGCTACCTGCCGGGAACCACGCCCCAGACCCATCCCCTGATCGACCGGCTGGCGCGGCTGGCGGTGAACTACTATCAGGACGTCGTCGGGCCGCAGAAGACTTACCGCGCTCCCGACGCGAGAGAGCGCAGGGCGCTCGAGGACCTGGAGCGCCGCCTCGAATCCCTGCCGGAGTCGGCCGATGGCGAGGCGTTTCAGGCGGAAGCCTACGCGGTGGGCAGGCATCACGGCTTCGATCCCCTGCGGTCGTGGTTCGCGGCGCTCTACGAGGTCCTGCTCGGCCAGGCGTCGGGCCCGCGCTTCGGCAGTTTCATGGCCCTCTACGGGCGCTCGGAGACACTGGCCCTCCTGCGCGTCAGGCTCGCGGCCGACGGATAGCGCCATGACCTGGGCCGAGGCGCCGACGCTGATCGCCGGCGCCGCCAGCGCGATCTGGTTGACCGCCGACGGCGAGATCGAGGAAATCGAGCTGCAGGACGCCGGCCGCCGGTGGACCGGCGGCGCCATTCCCCTCGTCTGCCATGCGCCCGCGGCGCGCCGGCGCACCGCGGCCGGCGGCGCGGCTGCGTTCGACATCCTCGAGATCTTCGCGTTCGTCCGGCCGGCGCAGTTCGTCGTGCCGACACCCTTCGGCGTGGCCCGCGCGCTCGGCGCGGGCCTTCCCGATGACAGGGCGGAGCAGGCGCTGGCGCTGCGGTCGTCGGCCGCGATCCTCCTCGCTGAACTGGCCGCCCTGCCTCCCGGCGCCAGGGACCGGGCCGCTCCGGTCGCGGCGGCGATGGCGGCAGGCGACTGGGCGTGGGGAGCCGATGCCGCCGCGGCTCTCGATCCCGGCGGCGGGGTCGACGCCAGCCTCGACGTGTGGACGGGACTCGAGGAATGGAGCGAGGAACACCCCCGCCCCCAGCCGCTGCACGACGCGATCAGCCGCGATGACACGGCGACGCGGCTCGCCGCGTTGCTGGGGGACGACGCGGAGCACCGGCCCGCGCAGATGCGCTATGCCTCCTCGCTTGTCGAGGGGTTCTCGCCCCCGCAAGGCGCGGGCGGGCCCGGCGCAGTGCTCGCGGAGGCGGGCACGGGCGTGGGCAAGACCCTGGGCTACATCGCACCCGCGAGCCTGTGGGCCGAGAAGAACGGCGGCACCGTCTGGATCAGCACCTACACGAGAAACCTGCAGCGCCAGATCGACCAGGAACTCGACCGCCTCGTGCCGTCCCGAGAGGACAAGCGCCGGCGGATCGTCCTGCGCAAGGGCCGGGAAAACTACCTTTGCCTGCTCAACTTCGTGAACGCCGTCCGCAGGAACCTGCCGGGATTTCCGGACACCGTTCGCCTGGGCCTCCTGGCGCGCTGGATCCAGACGACCCGCGACGGCGACATGACCGGCGGCTCCCTGCCGGGCTGGCTGATAGACCTTCTGGGATACCGGCAGACCCTGGACCTCACGGATCACCGTGGCGAGTGCATCTACAGCGCCTGCGACCACTACCGGAAGTGTTTCATCGAGAGTTCGGTGCGCAGGGCCCGCCGGGCCGACATCGTGATCGCCAACCACGCGCTGTCGCTGCTGCAGGCCCACCACAGTCCCGAAGGCGATCCGAACGCTCCGGCCCACTTCGTCTTCGACGAGGGCCATCATCTCTTCGAGGCCGCGGACAGCGTCTTTGCCGTGCAGCTGTCCTGCCGCCAGGGCGAGGACCTCCGCCGCTGGCTGCTCGGCGCCTCCAGCCACCGGTCGAGAGCGCGCGGTCTCATGCAGCGCATCGCAGAACTGATCGCCGGGGACGGCGAGGCCATCGTCGACGCCATCAGGAAGGCGTCCGCCTGCCTTCCGTCACAGGGGTGGCAGGACCGTCTCGCCTCGGGCGCGCCGAGGGGGATCGCCGAATCCTTCTTCTTCCTGGTGCACCGGCTCGTCCTCGACAGGAACGGGCGCAGCGGGAGCCTCTATGGCATCGAGTGCACCGTCGACGATCCTCCGGAGCCGCTCCTGGAGGCGGCCGCGCAGTTCAACGTGGCCCTTCGGGGCCTGGAAAAGCCGCTCGTCGATCTTGCCCGGCACCTGGGCGAAGAGCTGGCCGCGAACAGGGACGATCTCGAGCCCCAGACCCGGCTGCGCATGGAAGCGACGATCAGGGGGATCAGGCTGCGCGGCGTGGACGTGGTCGCCGAGTGGCGCCGCATGCTCGCCGAGCTGGGCCAGGCGACGCCCGACGAGCACTTCGACTGGTTCTCCATCAGCCGGGTCGAGGGGCGCATGACCGACACCGGCATGCACCGCCACTGGATCGATCCCGGCCTGCCGTTCGTCGAGCACGTGGCCAGCAAGACCCGCGGCCTCGTGATCACCTCGGCCACGCTGCGCGATGCGGTCCGTTCCCCGGAGGACCAACCGGACCGCACGTGGCTCACCGCCGGCCTGCGCACCGGGCTGCGCCACCTCGAACACCCGCCGTCGCGGTTCGCCTTCGACTCCCCGTTCGACTACGGCGCGCTCACGAAGGTGATCGTGGTGACCGACGTCCCCATCCAGGACCCGTCGCGCGTGGGCGCCGCCTTCCGCGACCTCTTCATTGCCTCTGGCGGCGGCGCGCTCGGCATCTTCACGGCCATCCGCCGCCTGCGAGACGTCCACGCGCGCGTCGCGCTGCCCCTCGAGCACGCGGGACTGAATCTCTACGCCCAGCATGTCGACGCCATGGATGTCGGGACGCTGGTGGACATCTTCCGCGCCGAGGAGGATTCCTGTCTGCTGGGAACCGACGCCGTCAGGGACGGCGTCGACGTTCCCGGACGCTCGCTGCGCCTCATCGTCTTCGACCGGGTGCCGTGGCCGCGGCCCGACCTGCTGCACAGGGCGAGGAACAGGGCCTTCGCCGACCTCGAGTGGACCGACCTCATCACGCGCCTGCGCCTGCGCCAGGCCTTCGGCCGCCTCGTCCGCCGCATGGACGACCGCGGCGTCTTCGTGATGCTCGATACCCGGCTGCCGTCACGCATGACGTCCGCCTTCCCCCCGGAAACGCCCGTGCGGCGGCTGCCGCTCAGCGGCGCCATCGACGCCATCCGCGACCACCTCGACGGCGATGCCCGGCCAAGGTAGTGGGATAGTGTTGAGTTTGCGGTCCGCTTCTTGCAGGGGCCGCGGGGACAGGGCTCCAGAGCCCGTGCGTCCATGATCCGCACCAAGTCTTCCATGTCCCGGACGGTCTTGCTCAGGCCGGCTTCCATTGCCGGCGTGACCTTCAGGGTCTTGTGGATGCGGATGAAGCTGTACCAGGCGGTGTAGAGCGCCACCACGTGCATGGTTAGCCGAATGAAGCGCCGCAGGTGCATCCGCATGCTCGGATTGTGTCGTTCGACGTGGCTGGTGGACACATCTTTCCGGACCAGCCTCCCTTCGATGGCGCGCTTGGGGGTTCCGATGCACGCTGGTGAGCTGAACCGCTTCCCGGCATCGGTCGCCTCGCCGCAAACTTTGATAGTCCACATCGCCCTCGAAAGCGCCCCCGACTGCTTCCAGGTACGCCCTCCGGCAGTCCGTCGTCAGTTGGACGCAGTTCGCCAGCCGGGACCACAGATCGTCCAAGACGGCAATCGTGTACTCGCCGTCCCTGTCCGCCGACCAGCCATGACATGCTCAGCTTGCTATCACGGTCCGGAGCGGTCCACGTGTCGCCAGCCTCCTCAGGGGGGGGCTTCTGTTGGGCACAGGTGAAGGACCAGGTTTCGTCGCACCGGATGCGGCTGGCGGCGACGCCTTGCACCATCTCGTCATGCAGATCGGTGCAGACCTTGCCGGCGTCGATCAGCAGCCGCCCGCATGGAGCGGCCTTCGCAGAGCATGCTCAGGACCAGGGAACGGGTCTTCAGGAGCAGCTTGCTCATATCGCCAGCACATGCACTGGTTGCTTGGCGTCAAGCATGCGCCCACTGAATCAGACCACGTTACCCACTTGATTAATGTTAGTCTATGCACTAACATTAGCTGCACCATTAATTGGCGGTAACTCCATGACCGAACCGATCTACTCGTTTGAGAACCCCTTCAAGCCCGGTGCGGGCCATATGCCCCCGTATCTTGCCGGGCGGACAAACGAGCAGGATGACTTCAGAAAGGCCTTGCGCCAGACGACGATCCTGGAAAACGTGATTCTCACAGGACTGCGCGGCGTCGGGAAAACGGTCTTGCTCGAGACTTTCAAACCGATTGCAAGACGGGCTGGCTGGCTCTGGGTGGGCCAGGACCTGTCTGAAGCGGCAAGCTTGACCGAGCAGAATCTATCCGAGCGAATGATGACAGACCTGGCTGTCGCCACCTCCGGGATGCTCGTTCGAACCGAAAGGCGGCCCCAGATGGGGTTCGGTCGCGAAGACATCGAAGCGGAGCGCCCTCTGGGATATGATGACCTGCGTTCCATCTACGATGCCACACTTGGCCTTGTGTCGGACAAGCTGAAAGCCGTTCTATTATTTGTATGGAGATCCCTTCCGCCAGGATACACACCGGGCATCGTCTTTGCTTATGACGAAGCGCAGAACCTGACGGATCACGCAAAAAGGGGGCAGTTTCCACTCTCCCTGATGCTTGACGTGTTCCAGTCCATACAAAGAATGGATGTCCCGTACTTGCTCATACTGACCGGTCTCCCGACGCTGTTCCCAAAGCTTGTAGAAGCCCGTACGTACGCGGAGCGAATGTTTCACGTGCTGTTTCTGAGCCAATTGGACGACCAGGATAGCCGCGACGCAATAACGAAGCCAATCGAAGACGAACGGTGTCCAATCACTTTCAGGACAAGCACTGTAGATCTGATAAAAGAGGCATCCGGGGGATACCCATATTTCATTCAGTTCATTTGCCGAGAATACTTCGACACCTGGCTCGGCCGGAAAAGCAAGGGTGAAAAAATGGCTGTGGTCAATTCAGATATTTTAAGGAAACTGGATACAGACTTCTTTGTTGGCCGTTGGTCACGCGCCACGGACCGTCAACGAGAACTAATGGAGGTAATCGCCTCACTTCCAAATTGCGGCTCCGAATTTACGGTTCAAGAGGTTGCGGACCTTTCAAAAACGGCGCTGGACAAGCCTTTCAGCCGTAGCCACGTCAGCCAGATGCTGGTGTCGCTAAGTCACGCCGGGCTCGTGTACAAGAATAGATACGGCAAGTACCTGTTTGCCGTGCCCCTCTTGTCGAGTTTCATTAAACGACAAATGAGAGAGGAACGGTCTGCTCTTCCCGCCTGACGTTTGCCGCTCCTCGGGCGATTTCCATATGCTGGTCGGCGGACAGCTTCGACGCGCGGTCCCTGCCGCCTTTCGCGCCTGGTGCCAATGCGGCGGGGTCCTTGCCGTCGTCCCCAAATTCTTCCCTTTCCTCGCCGGTCGCGATCCGCATGACCTTGACAGCGTTCGAGATGACGTCGCGCGGGCACTTCTGACCCTGCGGTCCCTCAGGCATCGCTTGTCGTCTCCTGAAGCGCCCGGGGCGCCGTTCTCGGGAAGGCATCTGGTCCGGACATTGAACAAGACGGGATGGTCTCGTCTCGACTCTGGTTTCCCGTTTGCAGCGGCATGGAAATCTCCTGCGGGCGCTGTCAGAACAGAAACGAAATTCCATGTGGACTCTGTTGCCGCCTTGATCACCTGTCCGCGTGCCTGCTCCCCGGATGCTTGGCAGGAAGCACATGGGATACCGGGCCGGACCGCGACAGGTCAGACTTCAAAACGGGGCAATACCCTGGCCGAATTCCGCTTGACAGCCCATTTCCCGAACGATGCAATGCGCGCGGCCACCGGGCCGGAGCCAGCGGCTTGCAGCCGATAGCGAGGTCGTCGTTTTGCCGAAGCCGGAGAGGACGATGACATCTTCCCAGCATTTCTCCGCGAGCTATGCCGAGGCGCGATCGGCCTTCATCGAAGCCGCGCAGGCGCGCGGCGCCAGCATCGGGCACCATCTTCATCCCGAGCGCGGGAGGGACGGCGAGGTCCTGGCCACGGACGTCGCCCGCCTGGGAGATCCCGGCGCCGGGAAGGTCTTCTTCACCATGTCGGCGACCCACGGTGTCGAGGGCTTCTGCGGATCGGGCGTCCAGGTCGCCGCTCTGGCCGGCGGCCGCTACCGCACGCCCGGTGACGGTCTTGCCGTCGTCCTGATTCACGCCATCAACCCCCATGGCTTCTCGTGGCTGCGCCGGGTGACCCACGAGAACGTCGACCTCAACCGCAACCACGTCGACCACGCCCTTCCCTATCCGGCCAACGACGGATACGAGGCCCTGAAATCCGCCCTGTGCCCGCCGGAGTGGACCGCCGAATCGCGCAAGACCTCCCGCGCCGCGCTCGACGCCTACGGCGAGCAGCACGGCCGGATGGCCCTTCAGGGCGCCATTTCAGGCGGTCAGCACAGCCACCCGGAGGGACTCTTCTTCGGCGGCCACGGACCCACGTGGTCCGCCCGGACCCTGGAGGCCATCGTCCGCCGGCACGCCCGGAACGCGCGGCACGTCGCCTTCCTGGACTACCACACGGGCCTTGGACCCTACGGCGTGGGCGAGCTCATCTCCGATCACGCCCTCCACGAGGCGGGGCACCGGCGCCTCGTCGACTGGTTCGGCGGGGGCGGCGTGACGTCGACCGACGACGGCAGTTCGGTCTCGGCGACGCTGACCGGTACCAACAACGTGGCGATCGCGAGGGCCGGCGGCGGAGCGAGCCTCACCATGGCGACCCTCGAGTACGGGACGTCGCCGCTCGAGGATGTCCTCGAATCGCTCATGGGAGACTGCTGGCTCCACAACCACGGCGATCCCGATTCCGCGCCCGGCCGCGCCGTCAAGGCCGAGATACGCCGCTGCTTCTACCCGGACGCCGACGACTGGAAGGACATGGTCCTCGAGCGGGCCATGGCCGTGGAAGAGGTCATGCTGACCGGCCTCGCGGCCATGGACTGACCGCCGCCGTCAGAGGTGGTCCCGGGGGATGTCGTGGGTCCAGGAGCGTGAAAAGACCCGCCTGTCGCCCTCGAAGGCCTCGAGATCGCTCGCGATGTGCCAGGTCGTCAGGGAGGCGCTGACGTCCATCCTCACCTTCACCGAGACGTCCCAGTCGCCGCGGCTGCGCCGGCTCCACCAGTGCCACGTGCCCCGCGCCGAAAGGGGATCGCCCCTGACGATGCGGAACTGGGAGCGGCTGCCGTCCGCGCATTCCATGTCGATGTCCTCGTAGCGGTAGACACCGCTGTCCTCCACGAGGCGCGTCACCTGCTCGCCCGTGGCGGCATTGCGCTCGACATGCCGGGACGAGCTTGCCGGAACCAGCACCGTCATCGCCGGCGGCGGCGCCATTTCGGGGGCGGCGAAGACGACGCCGGGATCGTCGTCACCCTCGACCTCCCTCAGCGGCAGGAGAAGCCTGCTGGCCTCGCCGGTCGTGACGCTCAGGGTGAAGGATTCGGGCGCCGGCCAGGCCACGGGGAAGTAGCTCGTCGAAATCGCCACGCGGATCCGGTGGCCGGCGGGAAAGGCGTGGGCGCAGTCTTTGAGCCTGATCCGCACGGTCACCGTCTCGCCCGGAATCATGGGCCGCGCATTCTCGCGGTCCTCGCGCTGCGAGAGGTTGAGCATGCCGTAGGTCACGCGCATCGACTCACCGCTCGGCGCCACATCGTTGAGCCGGACCACGACCATGGCCTGCGGCCGGTCGACCGACACCTCGAGAGCGACTTCCGGCGCGCCCATGATCTCGGTGCGCGCCTCGAGGGGCGCGCTGTCGAAGCACAGGGACCCCGCATCGTCCTCGCGCTGGTCGAGAGGCAGGTCCGGGCTCGAGCCGCCGAGCCCGTAGGGGCACCACGTGCCGCCTGCCGAACCGACGGTCTCCAGTGAACCGTGCGCCGCCACCACCGGTTCACCCGCCTGTTCGCCGAGCCCGTCCGCATTGAGGTGCAGCGTCCGTGCCGCGATGTCCGGCGAGGGCCAGGCGGGCTCGCTCACCCAGCGTCCGTCCGAACACGGCAGGCAGGCATCGGGCGACTGGAACTCGTCGAGCCAGACCGTGTACTGCGGTTCGTCCATGATTCCCGTCTCGCGGCCCTTCAACCAGTGATCCCACCAGCGCAGGCCATGCTGCAGGAAGCCGATCGAGGGTCCCGGGATGGCATCCTGGGGATACTTGTGGCCCCAGGGTCCGACAAGGCCCTTGGCGGGGCACTGCAGGTTCGCCAGCATCCGCGGCACGGCGTTCGAGTAGCCGTCGTTCCAGCCCCCCACGGCGTAGACGGCGCATGTGATGCCGGACCAATCCTCGCAGACCGAACCGTGCCTCCAGTAGGCGTCCCGCCGCTGGTGGCGATGCCAGATGGTCGCCGCGGCCGGTCCCCAGTTCTCCAGCCTCTCGAGCCACTGGCGGCGCCACCGGTCCCCCTGGATCAGGGGATCGCCCGAACGCGCCATCAGCATGAAGAAGGCCGAACCCCACAGGAAATTGTCGAGCAGCAGGCATCCGCCCATGAAGTGCACGTCGTCGGCATAGCGGTCATCGGTCGAGCAGTGGGTGATGATCGCCTTGAGGGCCTCGGGCCGGCGCGCCGCCACCTGGAGGCTGTTGAAGCCTCCCCACGAGATTCCCGTCATGCCGACCCTGCCGGTGCACCACGGCTGCGCGGCAATCCAGGCGATGGCCTCCACGGCGTCATCCTGTTCCTGAAGTGCGTACTCGTCGCTGATGAGGCCTTCCGATTCGCCGGTTCCGCGAATGTCGAGCCGGATGCAGGCGTATCCATGTCCCGCCCACCAGCGATGGCGCGGATCGTCGCCGACGCGCGTGTGATCGCGCTTGCGATAGGGGATGTACTCCAGGATGGCCGGAACCGGAGTGCTGTCCGCGTCCTCGGGCATCCACAGGCGAGCCGAGAGCCTCACCCCGTCGGACATCGGGATCCAGACGTGCTCGATCTCCTTCACCTGGCAGGGAAACTCGCTGACGATCCTCGTCGCGTGGCTGTCACTCATCGGCAGTTCCTCCCGGCCGACCGCGCGCCCTCTTCCGTCACGATCCAGTCGAGGGGCTGATCATGGTCGTCACGAGGCATCTCGTCGACCTCGAGACCAGCATAGCACACGCCCACCGCGACGATTCCGGGATCGCGGCCTCTCAGCGCCGCAAGCGTCCTGTCGTAGAAGCCGCCGCCGTAACCGAGCCTGTAGCCGCGTGAATCGAACGCCACCATGGGAACGATGAGCAGGCGGGGGACCACCGCCGCCGCCGTGACGGGCGGAACGGGAATGTTCCAGGCGCCGGGCTCGAGGGCATCTCCGGGCGCCCATGCCCGGAAGGCAAGGGGCCGGTCCCTGGCGGTCACGACGGGCATGCCGACGACATGGCCCCCGGCGTGGGCGGCCTCGGCCAGCGGCATGACGTCGAACTCCGAGGCCACCGGAACGTAGGCCGAGACCGCTGCGCCTTCGGGAAAGCCGATCGTCTCCAGAAAGCGGTCCCGCGCCCGTGCGGCGGCGGCGGCGGACGCCAGCGTCCTTCTCAGGCCGAGGCAGTGCCGGCGCAGGCGGGCCTTCTCATCCATGCGAGGCGGCACCGCCCTGGCCGTCGGCCATCGCACATTCCGCCGTGGCCTGCTTTCGCAGGTGGGCGCCGTGATAACGGGGGCACACCCCCGCCAGGGACAGCTCCCGGACTATGTGCATTGGCCCCGGGGATTCATGTGGCCGACCTGCCGGACAGACATCCGCCTCCGCCGGCAGGATACCATCACCGGCCCGCAGGAACAGGGTTTCAGGAGCTGCGGACGGCTTCCAGGCGATCGGCCATGCGGTCGATCCGCTCGGCCAGCCGTTCGAGAGCGGCGGAGCGGAGGGCCTCGTCCGTCCTGACCGGCGCCCGCGGTCCCGCATCCCGCTGGTCCCAGAGCTCGTCGACCAGCATGAGCGAAGCCAGAAGCAGGAGTCTCTGGTCGCCGACATTGCCGACGGACTCGACGAGCTCCTTCACCTTGCCGTCGACGTGGGAGGCAAGCTGCGCCGTCCGTCCTTCCTGCCCCTCGCCGCAGGCCACATCGTACTCATGACCGTTGATCAGCACCGTCACCTGAGGCATCGCCCGACTCCAGCATCAGTTTCAGCTCCGCCACCACGGATTCGAGTTTCGCGTCCGCCTGTTCCAGCCGATCCTCGAGGTCCCGGTTTCCGGCGCTGGCGCCGGCCGTGCGCCCGCGCCCTCCTTCCGGATCGGAAAGAGAACGCTCGAGTGCCGTTTCCAGCCTGGCCACCGCCTGCTCCAGCCTGGTCAACGCCCGGTCCTGCTGCGCCATGATCGTCCCTGGTTTTGAAGTCGGGCGACCCTAGCGCCAAGTGAGGCGGGGATAAAGGCATGTCCTGCCGGCGAGCCTTGTCGCGGCCCACCGGTGCCGGTATGAAGGTGGCCGCAGGTGGCGGCGATGCCGCCTCGGCCGGGCAGAATACCGGAGACCCCGAACGGTGGACCAGATGCCGCACCGCGCGATGGCGAACGCCATTCGCGCCCTTGCCATGGATGCGGTTCAGGCCGCTTCCAGCGGTCATCCGGGCATGCCCATGGGCATGGCGGACGTTGCAACGGTCCTCTTCACCCGCTTTCTCAAGTTCGATCCGGCCTGTCCCGACTGGCCAGACCGGGACCGGTTCGTGCTCTCCGCCGGCCACGGCTCCATGCTGCTCTACGCCCTGCTGCATCTCACCGGCTACGAGGACATGACGATCGGGGAGATACGCAGGTTCCGGCAGCTGGGGAGCCGCACCGCGGGCCATCCCGAGTACGGTGCGTGCCCGGGCATCGAAACCACCACCGGTCCCCTTGGCCAGGGTTTCGCCAATGCCGTCGGCATGGCCCTTGCCGAGCGCATCCTTGCCGCCCGCTTCGGCGGCATCGTGGACCACCGCGTCTACGTCATCGCCGGCGACGGCTGCCTGATGGAAGGCGTCAGCCACGAAGCCGCATCGCTGGCCGGCCACCTCGGACTCGGCCGCCTGATCGTCCTGTTCGACGACAACCGGATCTCGATCGACGGTCCGACCTCCCTTGCGGAATCGGATGACACCCTCAAGCGCTTCGAGGCTTACAACTGGTCGGTCCGGCGCGTCGACGGCCATGACGCCGCAGCGGTCGCGGACGCCATCCGGCGGGAGCAGGCCGGCGACCGGCCCAGCCTCATCGCCTGCCGCACCGTCATCGGTTACGGTGCTCCCAACAAGCAGGGCACCGCTTCGAGCCACGGGGCGCCGCTGGGCGAGAGCGAGGTCGCCGCGGCCCGCGCCGAGCTCGGCTGGCAGGCGGAACCCTTCGCCGTTCCCGACGACATTCTCGCCGCCTGGCGAGAGGCCGGCCGGCGCGGCGCAGCCGGGCGCCGGGACTGGCAGCACAGGCTGGAAACGCTGCCCGGAAGCGAACGCGCGGAGTTCGAACGCCGTCTTGCCGGCGATCCGGGGGACCGCCTGCAACAGGCGGCCGGCGGACACGTCGCCCGCCTTCTCGCCGAACCCCGGGGGGTCGCCACGCGCAAGGCGAGCGAAATGGCCCTCGACGTGCTCACCGCCGCGCTGCCCGAGATGATCGGCGGATCGGCGGATCTGACGGGGTCCAACAACACGCGCACCGGAGCGATGAGCGACATCACGGCCCGGGACTACTCCGGCAGCTACATCCGCTACGGCGTTCGCGAGCATGCCATGGCGGCGGCCATGACCGGCATGGCCCTTCACGGCGGCACGATCCCCTACGGCGGCACGTTCCTCGCTTTCACAGACTATTGCCGGCCCTCGATCCGCCTTGCGGCCCTGATGAGACAGCGCGTCATCTACGTGATGACCCATGATTCGATCGGGCTGGGAGAGGACGGGCCCACCCACCAGCCCGTGGAGCACCTCGCCAGCCTGAGAGCCATCCCCAATCTCAATGTCTTCAGGCCCGCGGACGCCGTCGAAACCGCCGAATGCTGGGAACTCGCGCTGCAATCCCGCTCGACGCCCTCGGTCATCGCGCTGTCGCGGCAGACCCTTCCCCAGGTCAGAACGGAGCCGGCCGCCGGCAACGCTTGCGGCAGGGGCGCCTACGTTCTCCGCGAGGCGGTCCATGACCACCGGGTCACCATCGTGGCCAGCGGTTCGGAGGTTGCCATCGCCGTCGACGCCCGCGAGATCCTGGAGAACGGGGGTGTCGGCACGCGTGTCGTCTCCATGCCCTGCCAGGAGCTGTTCAGCGCCCAGGGTTTCGCCTACCGCTCGTCGCTGATCGACCGGGGCAAGGTGATTGTCGCCGTCGAGGCCGCCATACCGTTCGGCTGGACCGACATCATCGGCGACGACGGTCTCGCGATCGGCCTCTCCGGTTTCGGTGAATCCGCGCCCGGCAAGGACCTCTACCGCCACTTCGGCCTCACGCCGCAGGCCATCGCCAGGCAGGTCACGTCCCGGCTGACGTGACGTCCGTCCGCCCCTGGACAAGGACGGATGCGGTCAGGCGAAGGGCTCCGGGACCGTGCCGGCGTTGCGTTGACCGGTCGATGCACGGCGGGTAGGAAGGACGCTTCGAGGCCCATTCCGGAGGACGACATGGCCGTTCGCGTCGGCATCAACGGTTTTGGCCGCATCGGCCGGCTCGTCTTCCGCGCCGCCATGGAAGCCGGGCGCGACGACGTGGAGTTCGTGGCGATCAACGACCTGGGATCCGCCGGGGCGAACGCCCATCTTCTCAAGTACGACACCGTCCACGGCACCTACCCCGGAGAGGTGTCGGCGCACGGCAATGCCCTCGTTGTCGACGGCAGGCGCGTGGAGGTGCTTTCGGAGCGCGATCCGTCGGCGCTCCCCTGGGGCGATCTGGGTGTCGACGTCGTCATGGAATGCACCGGCATCTTCGCCTCCCGGGACAAGGCGGCCGCGCATCTCGAAGCCGGCGCCCGCAAGGTGCTCGTCTCGGCGCCGGCGTCGGGTGCCGACTTCACCGTGGTCTTCGGCGTCAATCATCACCGGCTTCGCGAGACGCACGATGTCGTCTCGAACGCCTCCTGCACGACCAACTGTCTGGCTCCCGTTGCGGAGGTTCTCCACCGCGCGATCGGCATCCGCCACGGGTTCATGACCACCATCCACGCCTTCACCGGCGATCAGAGGACCGTCGACACGCTTCACGCCGACCCGCGCAGGGCGCGCGCCGCATCCGCCTCCATGATCCCCACCTCCACCGGCGCCGCCCGCGCCGTCGGCCTGGTGCTTCCGGAACTCGAGGGCAGGCTCGACGGCACGTCCATCAGGGTGCCCACGCCCAATGTCAGCCTTGTCGATTTCAAGTTCGAGGCGTCCGGGGGCACCGATGCGGAGACCGTCAACCGTGCCGTCCGCGAGGCCGCCGGAGGGCGGCTGAAGGGCATCCTTGCGGTCAACGACAAGCCGCTGGTGTCCAGCGACTTCAATCACAACCCGGCGAGTTCGATTTTCGACCTCACGGAGACCAAGGTGATCGACGGGTGCTTCGTGCGGGTGCTGTCCTGGTACGACAACGAGTGGGGATTCTCGAACCGCATGAGCGATACCGCGGCGGCACTTGGCGAGCTTCTCGGCTAGGAAGAAGGCTTGCACCCGTTTCCGTCGCTGGATGACGTGGGCCTCGAGGGGCGCCGGATCCTCCTTCGTCTCGATCTCAACGTCCCGCTGGCCGGCGGGCGCGTCACCGGCCTTGAGCGCATCACCCGGTCGTTGCGGACCGTGCGCGAGATCTCCCGCGCCCGGGCCTCGACGATCATCATGTCCCACCTTGGACGGCCGCACGGCCGCGTCGACGCCTCGCTGTCCCTGGAACCCGTGGCGCGGGCCGTCGCCGAGGCGCTGGGACAGCCGGTGGCGTTTGCCGCCGACACCACCGGAGCGTGCGCCCGGGAGGTGGCGGAGGCCCTGCGGCCGGGCGACGTCGCCATGCTGGAGAACCTGCGCTTCTCGCCCGGGGAGGAAGGCAATGACGCCGCCTTCGCCCGCGCGCTCGCGGCCCTGGGCGATCTCTATGTCAACGATGCATTTTCCGTCTGCCACCGGGCCCATGCCTCGGTGTCCGCGCTGCCGGGCCTCCTTCCGTCCTGCGCCGGCCGCCTCGTGGAGGAGGAGGTCCGCGAACTCGGCCGCGGACTGTCGCGGCCCGAGCGCCCGATGGCGGCCATCGTCGGCGGCGGGAAGGTCTCGACCAAGCTTGCCATCCTCGAGAACCTCTGCGAGCGGGCCGACCTGCTTGTCGTGGGCGGCGCCATGGCCAACACGTTCCTCGCCGCCCGGGGCACGGACATCGGCGCTTCGCTTCACGAACCCGGGATGGTCGAGGTCGCGAACGGCATCATGAAGAAGGCCGAATCCCGGAGGCGGCCGATCATGCTGCCCGTCGATGCCGTCACCGGTGAGGACGGCGCCCGCGTCGTCCACGAATCGCTCGATACCATCTCTGCGGGGTCGATGATCCTCGACATCGGCCCCCGAACGGTCGCCGCCGTCTCCCGCCGGCTTGCGACGTGCCGGACGGTGGTCTGGAACGGACCGGTGGGAGTCTTCGAACGGCCGGGATTCGATGCGGGAACGATCGCACTGGCCAGGGCCGTCGCGGATCTCACGAAAGACCGGTCGCTCCATTCCGTGGCCGGTGGCGGCGATACCGCGTCCGCTCTCACGCACGCCGGCGTTGCCGGCCGCTTCTCCTATGTCTCGACGGCCGGCGGCGCCTTCCTTGCCTGGCTCGAAGGTTCCGAGCTGCCCGGCCTGGCGGCGCTTGCGACGTCCCGATGTCCGGACCGGCCGCAGCCTTCGTCGTGACAGGCCCGCAGGAGGCGCGCGAGCTCGTGGACGAGGCGCGCCGGCACGACCGGGCCATTCTTCTCGTCACCGAACCGGGGGCCTGCGCCCGTTTGGGGCCGGGATACCTCCTCGAGATGATGCGTCAGGCGGGTGCCGGCGGTGACGGGGTGCGCATGCTGATCGACTGCGGACCCGATGCCGGATACGCCATGCTGGCCCTGCGCCTGGGCTGGCGCGAAATCCACGTCACCGGCGAACCGCCGGTCGTCGCACGCATCGCCGACATGACGCGCTCACTCGGCGGGACATTCCACCACGAACTGCCCGCCGCCCGCGATCCATGAGCGGCCCGGGCGGACCGTGTCCGGACAAGGTCGAGACATGGCGCCCATGGCGCGAATCAATCTCGAAATCAGGACACCGCCCCCCCCCCCGGCGGGCTGAGACGAACCGACAACACAAACATTGAGGGACCGACAGATGAACGCCTGGATGTTGCTGACATTGGCCATTGCCCTGGAAGTCGTTGCGACCTTCTTTCTGAAACTCTCGAGCGGTTTCGAAAAGTGGCACTGGGGCGTTCTTTCCATCCTCTGCTACATGTGCTGCTTCTGGGTCATGGCTCCGGCCATCAAGGTGATTCCGGTCGGCGTCGCCTATGCCCTCTGGGCGGGAATCGGCATTGTCGCCGTGACGCTGATCGGATGGTTGCTGTTCGAGGAGCGCCTCGAGGCCGTTCAGCTGGCCTTCATCGGATTGATCGCGACCGGCGCCGTCGGCCTGCGCATGACCACGACCGCAGCTCAAGGCTGACTGTACGGGGGGCCACCGACCGGACAGGAAGGACTTGCTGCGGTTGCGCCGAATGACTTTCCGGCCGTTATCTGAAGGCCGTCAGGCCGATCCTCTGCCAGACGTAGAAGCCGGCCATCACCCCGACGGCGACGATCTGGACAACGGCCTCGGGGAAGCCCGCGGGTTCGGCGACGATTGCCGGCAGGAAGAGGACGAGGCAGACGACTCCCAGCAGCACCCTTCCGGCGAGATTGAGCTTGCGCGCGAACCAGCCCTGAACGGCGGCCGCGAAGGCGAACATGGCCAGCAGGGACGTCGCGAACACGAAGAGGATCAGCGTCCAGTCATCGAGCCAGATGATCGAGCCGTCGTCGCCTACGCCGGTGATCATCAGCAGTTCCGTGTTGAAGATGAACACGAACGGCAGGATGGCTGTGCGCATGTCGTAGGTGAAACCCTGGACTCCGGTCCTGATCGGATCGCTTCGCGCAATGGCCGAGGCGGCATAGGCCGCAAGGCCGACCGGTGGCGTGTCGTCGGCCAGGATGCCGAAGTAGAAGACGAACAGGTGGGCCGCGATCACCGGGAAGATGAGCCCGGCGTCGCCGCCGAGCTCGACGATCACCGGCGCCGTCAGGGACGCCATGAGAATGTAGTTCGCGGTCGTCGGAAGACCCATGCCGAGAATCATGCTCGTGATCGCGGTCAGGACGAGCACGATGAAGATGCTGCCCAGCGAGATGGCGTCGATCAGGGTGACGAAGCGCCCGACCAGTCCGGTCGACTGGACGACACCGACGATGATGCCGGCGGCCGCCGTCGCGACGCCGATGGCGATCATGTTGCGGGCGCCCGCGATGAGACCGTCGACGATATCGGTGAAGCCGTGCCGCAGGCCGTTGAGCAGCAGCCCTGCGACCGGCTCGCCGTTCGATCGGGCAAGCCAGGCGATCATGGGACGCTGCAGCAGCATGATCACCGCAAGCGCCTCGATGGCGTAGAGCGCGGAGAGAATCGGGGAGCGCCTGAGGACCAGCAGGAACCAGAACAGCACCAGGATCGGCAGGATGTAGTGGAGGCCGCCCAGAACCGTGCGGATGAACCGGGGAAGCTCGTCGCGCCGGAGTGCGCGGATGTCGAGCTTGAGGGCCTCGAGATGCACCACGTAGAAGAGTGCGAGGTAAGAGATGAGCGCCGGTATGATCGCCGCGCGAACGACATCGATATAGGCGATGCCGAGTATCTCGGCCATGATGAACGCTGCCGCGCCCATGACGGGCGGCATCAGCTGACCGTTGGTCGAGGCGGCCACCTCCACCGCGCCGGCCTTGTGCGGCGGAAGTCCCACTTTCTTCATCAGAGGAATGGTGAAGGTGCCGGTCATCACGGTGTTGGCGATCGAGGAACCCGAATAGAGTCCCGAGGCGCCCGACGCGACGATCGCCGCCTTGGCGGCACCCCCCCTGAAGCGCCCGAAGGCGGCGAACGCGACATCGATGAAGTACCTCCCCGCCCCGGCGCGTTCGAGCAGCGAACCGAACAGGACGAAGAGAAAGATGATGCTTGCCGAGACGCCGAGCGGAACCCCGAAGATGCCCGAGGTCGAAAGGAAGAGGTCATTCACCGCGAAGTCGAGCGGCAGCCCGCGGTGGCGCAGCAGGTCGGGCATCCAGGGCCCGACGAAGAGATAGACCAGGAAGACGAGGCAGATCAGCGCAAGCGCCGGGCCGAGCGCCCGCCGGGCCGCCTCGAGCAGAAGCAGGACGCATGTGACGCCCACCCATACGTCGAACCACAGGGGCAGGCCCTGCCGCATGATGAGCCCTTCATAGTCGAGCACGATGAAGAGCGACGCCGCAGCCGCGGTGATTCCCAGAAGCACGTCGTAGAGCGGGATCGTGCGGCGCACCCTGCGCGAGGGCCCGTATCCGCACACGACGTGGCGAAGCGTGTCGTGGCGAATGATGCCGAAACGCGCATCGGCAACCGCGAGAAGGCGCCGCGCGCCCTCGACGATGCCGGCGACGATCACGAGAACCGGGACGAACAGCCAGTGGGAATAGCCCATGGCATCGAGATCGCCCCGAAGCGTCGCGAAGTCGACCAGGGTCCACACGGCGAGCGCCAGAAGCAGGCACGCATAGATGAGGTCGAAGACGAGAACGTGGCCGCGAGGACTGGGGAACCACGAGTCGGTGAAGGTGAGACGGCGGTCCTCCCGGAACGCGGGAAACGCCAGGAAGGCCAGCAGCAGGGCGAAGGCCAGGTGGATCGAGCGCGCCTGCCAGGTATCGAAGGGGTTGTCGGCGATGTAGAGCTGGAACGCGGACCACGCCAGGCACAGCAGTGCGATCACGCCGCGCCACACCATGCTGTCGGGAACGCGGGGGCCGGTCTCGATCTCGGAGAACCGGTCCGTCCCGTCCGCTTCCCCGGCTTCACTCGCCATCAGGCTGACCACCCGTCAAGGGGTTGACGATCGCGGGAAGGCGGACAGGCAAGGCCCGCCTTCCCCCGAAACAGGGCCTGTCAGGAACTACATCCAGCCCTGCTCCTCGTAGTAGCGCTGCGCGCCTTCGTGCAGCGGCGCGGACAGTCCTTCCATCATGGCCTTGGGATCGAGATGCCTGAACGCCGCATGGGATGCCCGAAGCTCTTCGAGGTTCTCCATGACGGTGCGCACCACGTCATAGACGACATCGGCCTCGAGCGCCTCGCTGGCGACCACGGTCGCCTTCACGGCATAGGTCTCGACGGGTTTGTCGACACCCTTGTAGATGCCCGTCGGCAGTTCCGTCATGACGTAGTAGGGCTTGTCCGAAATGAACTCCCGGATCTCCGGCGAATTGATCGGAACGATCCGGATGTCGGTCGAATTCGCCGGCTCCTCGATGGCCGCGGCCGGATTGCCGACCGTGTAGAAGAAGGCGTCGACCTTCATGTCGATCAGCGCGCGCGAGGCCTCGTTCTGCTGCAGCCCCTGCGCCTCGACCTCGATGCCGTGGAGCCTGAGGACGTCTTCGGCGTTGCCGCGCTGACCGGACCCCGGATTGCCGATGTTGACGGGGCGTCCGGCCAGATCGGCCACGGTGGCGATCCCGGTATCGGCGCGCGTGACAAGGAGCACGGTCTCGGGGTGCACGCTGAAGACGCTGCGCAGCGAACCGACGGCCTTGCCGTCCCAGTCGGCATGGCCGTTGGCGGCCTGCCAGTTGCGGTCCGACTGCGCCACTCCGAAATCGAGCAGGCCGCGATTGACGGCATTGATGTTGAACACCGAACCCAGGGCCGGGCGGCCGACACAGTTGTAGGAATCGCCGGCGTGCTTGTTGACCAGATTGCAGACATGGAGCGCCACCTGGTAGTAGACACCGGTGACGGACCCGCCGCCGATCAGCAGGTCACGGGACGCCGCATGGGCCGGAACGGTGATTGCGCTCGCCGCCAGGAACAACCCCGCGACAAGCCAAGAATACATGAACCTGCGCATCGGTTTCATCCTTCCCTTCAGTTGGTATCGAAACCCGGACAACCGGTTCCCTAGACACTAACCCAGGACCGCCACCGAATTCCAGTTGGCAGGGACCGGCCCCGGCGGACGCGTTCTTCCCGCTGCTTTTTTCATGCAGGCCCGGAACGCTGGCATTGCGCAATTGCCAGGCGCGGTGCTAGCTTCCGCAGCGCCTCGTCACCCGTCCAGCCAGGTGTTCCGTTCATGAAGATCGACGGCAACGCGATCCGTCCCGGCATGGTGATCCATCACAAGGACCGGCTGCTGCTCGCCACCAGGATCCAGCACACCCAGCCCGGCAAGGGCGGCGCCTATCTCCAGGTCGAACTCAAGGACATACGCGACGGAACCAAGCTCAACGAACGCTTCCGTTCCTCGGAATCGGTGGAACGCGTCAGGCTCTGGGACACGCAGCACCAGTTCCTCTTCGCCGACGCCGACAACTTCACGTTCATGAACACCGAGACCTTCGAGCAGACGGTCCTCGGCCGCGACATGGTCGGCGACAAGGCGGCCTTCCTGCAGGACGGCATGGAGGTCATGGTCCAGTCCCACGAGGACGAGCCTCTCGGCGTCACCCTGCCGGAGACCGTCGTCCTTGCCGTCGTCGAAACCGAAGCCGTGGTCAAGGGCCAGACGGCGGCCTCGTCCTACAAGCCCGCCATCCTGGAGAACGGCCTTCGCATCCAGGTGCCCCCTCACGTCGAGACCGGTACCCGGGTTGTGGTCAACACCGAGGACGCAACCTACCGGGAACGGGCGAGAGACTGATCCCGGGTCTTGGCCTACCAGTCCCCCCTGATCACCGTCATGGCGCGGGCCGCTTCCAGGGCGGCGCTTGCCCTCATTCGCGACTACAACGAAGCCGACAACCTTCTCGCCTCGGTGAACGGGGCGGACGGCCTCGTCGAGGCCTCGGCAAGGCGGGCCGGCGAAACGCTTCGCCGGGAGCTCGCCCGGGCCCGTCCCGGCTTCACCTTCGACGGGACCGGCGGCGGCAGCCGCTGGATCGTCCGGCCCCTCGACGGCCGGGCGAATTTCGTGCACGCCATCCCCCACGCCTGCATCGCCATTGCCGCCGCCACGAACGACGAGATCGTTGCCGGAGTGGTGCTCGATCCGTTGCGGGACGAACTGTTCTGGGCCGGCAAGGGCCAGGGCGCCTTCATGCGCGCACGGCGTCTCAGGGTCAGCCGGCGCAGTGACCTCAGGCGCTGCGTCATCGCCCATGGTGAGGCTGCACGACCTGCGCCGGGCATGGCGAGGCTTCTCGCGGAGCGCGCCGACCTTCGCTGCCTCGGCGCGCCGCCGCTCGATCTCGCCTGGCTGGCAAGCGGCCGGCTCGACGGCTACTGGACGGACGATTGCGACCCGGAGAGCCTGGCGGCGGGAATCATTCTCGTCCGCGAGGCGGGGGGATTTCTCAGCCGCAAGGACGGGAGCCCCTTGTGCCTCGCGTCGACATCGCTGCTCGCCGGAAACGCCCATGTCCACGAGCGGCTGCTGCGTCTTGTCGGGGAACCCTGACAAGGACACCGATCTGCCACCCGCCGCCGTCCGATGGACGCCACCCTCGGGCCCGTGATATCCACATGGCGCCCGCGGGGGCCAAGGCACGATGAGGTAGAGCAGACCATGACGCGTCCCGACCGCTATCTCATCAGGATGGCCGTCTTCCTGCTGGCCGTGCTCGTCATCGCGGGCCTCCTGGCACCGACACTTCTTGTCGCCTTCCAGGCGAACATGGTGCTCAACGGGCTGATTCTCGGCGTTCTGCTCCTCGGGATCCTCTACATCTTCCGCCAGCCCCAGATGCTCTACAGGGAAGTCGCCTGGTTCGAGCGCTTCCTGACACCCCAGCTCGGCGTCCAGATCACCCCCCGGTTGCTGGCGCCGATGGCCGCCATGCTCGGCAAGCGCCGGACCACCAACCGGCAGTTCAGTCTCACGCCCGCATCCACCCGGTCGATTCTCGACAGCATCGGCGCGCGGCTCGATGAATCCCGCGAAATCTCGCGCTATCTCATCGGCCTGCTGATCTTCCTCGGCCTGCTCGGCACGTTCTGGGGACTCATCAAGACGATCGACGGTGTGAGCACGACGCTCACCTCCCTCCATCTCGATCCGGCGCAGGACATCGTCACCCTGTTCGGATCCCTGAAGGAGGGACTGGCCTCGCCGCTCTCCGGCATGGGCACGGCCTTCAGTTCGTCGCTCTTCGGACTCGCCGGCTCCCTGATTCTCGGCTTTCTCGACCTGCAGTCCGGTCAGGCGCTCAACCGCTTCTACAACGAACTCGAGGACCGGCTGTCGTCGCTGACACGGATTCATCCGGGAAGCGCCGCGGCCGGCGATCCCCTCGAGGCGGGCCACGCGCCGGCCTACTCCAGCGCCCTCATCGAACAGACCGCCGACAGTCTCGAGCGCCTGCAGGTCGTCCTCGAGCGCCATGCCGAGAACCGCAACAACATCGACCAGCAGATTTCGGCGCTGAGCGACCGGCTCGTCCGCCTCGTGGACCAGATCGAGGCCGAGCAGCGGCAGCTGATCGTGCTTCTCGAGGGCCAGGGCGAGTTCAGGACCCTGATCGAGAAGCTTGTCGAACTGCAGAGGGCCGGCTCCTTCGACGAGGCGAGCCGGCTGCATCTGCGCAACCTCGACAGCGCGATGACCCGCCTCGTCGAGGAAACCGTGTCCGGACGCTCGACCATCGCCAGCGAGGTGCGCTCGGAGATCAGGCTCCTCGCGCGCACCATCGACGCCTCGCGTTCCGGCGACTCCGGACGCTAGACCGTGGCCCTGCGGACCCGGCGCGCCCGGTCGGGAGCGGACACATGGGCGGGGTTCGTCGATGCGCTTTCGGCATTGCTGATGGTGCTGATCTTCGCGCTCGTCGTCTTCATGATCGCCCAGCTCTTTCAGGGTGTGGCGCTGACCGGACAGGACCGGGCCCTGGGCCGCCTGCAGGACAGGGTCCAGGAACTCAACGACATGCTGGCCCTGGAACGCAGCGACAACGCAGGCATCCGCGAAGACCTCGAACAGCTTTCCCTCGAACTCCAGCAGTCCGCCGCGGCCCGTGACGAGACGCTGCAGGCCATCTCGCTCCTCACCGGGGAGCGGGAGGCGCTCCTGGCGGACCTTGCCGCGATGCAGTCCCTGGCCCTGGACCAGGAGCAGGAACTCGAGGACGCCAGGGCGCGCATCGGCCTCTTGAGCGAGGATCTCGACCGCGCGCGCGAGGACGTCAGCGTCGGCAAGGACACGCTGTCGCTGAAACTCGCCGAACTCGCCAGTCTCCAGAGGGATCTCGAGGCCCTTCGCCAGGTGCGCAGCCATCTCGAAGGCGAGGTCGGGCGCATGCTGCTCGTTCTCGAGGAGGCCGAAGCCCGTCGGACCGCTATCGAGAACCGCCTCGTCCGGACCGAGGCCAGCCTCGGGCAGTCGCGGGCCTCGGAGGAAGAGCTCGCCGCCGCGCTCGTCCAGAACCGCAGCGAACTCGAGCGGCTGGCTCTCCATCTCCAGGAACGGGACGCGGACCTCGCGGCGGAACGGGCGAGAATCGACGAACTGATCGCCGGCCTCGGCGCGGCGCGCGACCGCACGATGGAGCTCGAGGCCCGGCTTTCGGACGAGGAGGAGCGCACGCTTCTGGCGCAGAGGGAAATCGACGAACGCAACATCCGCATCGCCGACCTCGACCGGTTGCTGGAAGTGACCTTGAGCGAACGCGATTCCGCCGTCGAGCTCACCGTCCTGCAGAAGGAGCAGATCGAGAGCCTGAACAGCCGGATGACGGTGCTCCTCGACGACCTCGGGACCCTGCGGAACAGGACCGAAAGGGACCAGGCCGAGATCGACGACCTCACCAGGCTGCTCGGCGAAACCCGGGACGAACGGCAGTCGGCCCTGGTCCGCAGCACCTCCCAGGCCGACGAGATCGCCCTGCTCAACACCCAGATCGGCGCGCTGCGCGGGCAGTTGAGCACCCTCAACGACGCCCTCGACGCGGCCGAGGCCCAGGCGGTCCGGGACCAGGTGCAGATCGCCCAGCTCGGCGAGCGGCTCAACGCAGCGCTCGCCGCCAAGGTCCAGGAGCTCAGCCAGTTCCGCAGCTACTTTCTCGAGAAACTGCACGACCACCTCGGCGGCCGGCAGGACATCAAGGTGGTGGGAGACCGCTTCATCATCCAGTCGGGCGTGCTCTTCGAGAGCGGCAGCGCCGACATCTCGCGGCAGGGCCGGGAGGACCTGCAGGGGATCGCCGAGCTCATCCTGGAGCTGATCGGCGAGATCCCCGAGGACGTACCCTGGGTCCTCAGGGTGGACGGCCATACCGATTCCGTCCCCATCTCGACGCCGCTCTTCCCCAGCAACTGGGAGCTGTCGACGGCGCGCTCGACGTCCGTGGTCCGCTATCTCGTGGACCTCGGCGTTGCGGAGCACCGCCTGATGGCCGCGGGGTTCGGCGAGTTCCAGCCGGTCGAACCCGGAGACAGCGTGGACGCCCTGCAGCTCAACCGCCGGATCGAGTTCAAGTTCACGGACAAGTGAGCGTCCCGGCGTTGCGGCATCAGGCGCCCTGCGTCAATGTGACGGGCCGATGGCGGGACGTTCCATGGAGACAATCCTTGTCGCCAACAGCAAGGGCGGGTGCGGCAAGACGACGCTTGCCACGCATCTCGCGGCGGCCTTCGCCTCCGTCGGCAAGGCCTGCGTCCTCGGCGATGCGGACCGGCAGCGATCGAGCCTCAACTGGTCCAGGATGCGTCCGGCGAGCGTTCCCCGTGTCCTCGGACTCGACTGGAGCGCAAGGCGTCGCACCGCGCCGGCCGGCACCGGCCGGCTCGTCGTCGATTCACCGGCCGGCACGAACCGCAGAACCCTCGAATCCCTGGTGCGGCGCGCCGACCTCGTCGTCGCTCCGGTGCTCCCGTCGATCTTCGACGAACAGGCCACGGCGCGCTTTCTTGCGCTGCTCGAGAGGCTCAAGGCGATTCGCAGGCACCCCGTTCCGATCGTTCTCGTCGCCAACCGCGTGAACCCGGGAAGCCACGCCGATGACCGGCTCGACATCTTCATCCGCAGCCTGGGTTATCGTTCCGCAACCCGCATCCCGGAGCATGAGCTCTACGGCAGGCTGGCCGTCGACGGACTGAGCCTCTTCGATCTCGACACCCCCGAGGCCTGCGACAACGCGCTTCACTGGCTGCCCCTTCTCGGCCGCATCGAGGAGTGCCTGCGGGAGGGAGTTGCCTGACCTGCGGACGGCCGCCGGCGGGCGGCACGTGCCGCGATCCTCTGTGCGGCCTCGTCATGGCGCCATGTTCCGGCGAAGACGTCGACGCCGGCCTCGATTGCGGCATCGATCGCGGAGCGTTCCCAGACACGCATGAGCCGCTTCTGGGCGCGGATGGCAAGGGGACCGGCCTCGAGAACGGCCCCGACCCAGCGGCCGACGACACCCGCAAGGTCTTCCGGCTCCGCGACCGCTTCCACGAGTCCGGCGGCGAGCGCCTCGTCCGCAGCCATGGTGCGGCCCGTGAACAGCAGTTCCGACGTGCGTCCCCAGCCGATCAGCCGGGGCAGGAGAGCCGCCTCGATCACCGAGGGAAGACCGAGCTGCACCTCGGGCATGGCGAATGTCGAGCGGTGTGACGCCGCGCGCATGTCACAGCTCGCAGCCAGTTCGAGGGCGCCTCCCAGGCACGGACCGTCGATGCTCGCCACCACCGGAACCGGACAATCCCGCAACGCCCTGCAGGCTCCGCTGAGGCAGCGAATGAAGGCCTCGGCGCCGGCATGGTCGAGACGCGCGAGTTCGTCGATGTCGGCCCCGGACGAGAACGCGCGGCCGGACCCGGACACCACGACACACCCCAGGCCGTCGTCGGCCGAAAGCCTGCAGACGGTCGCCGTCAGGTCCTCGAGGAAGGCGGCTGAGAGCGCATTCAGTCTTTCCGGACGGGAGAGCACGACCTCGGCGGCGCCGCGTCGCGTACGGCGAACCTCGATGAACTGTCCTGCCCGCCGCTCGCGTGTCATGGGTCGTGAGCGCCTCGCGCCGCTGCGGCGGCAACCTTGCCAGAGGCCACCAACCGGCTCAACCGGACGCCCGGGTGTCGATCCGCGGCGCAGACGGGCCTATGGTAGCCCCGTCGGGAAAAAGGGGGCGACACATGGCAAGGACCGCGCTTGTGACCGGGGCCTCCCGGGGCATCGGGAGGGGAATCGCAACGGCTCTCGCCGAAGCCGGATACCGGGTGGCGGCCAACTTCCGCGCCAATGACGAGGCCGCAGCGACCCTGGAGGCCGAACACGGGATCGCGACCTACCGGTGGGACGTCTCCGACTACGAGGCGTGCCGCGACGGCGTGGCAAAGGTGGTTCGCGACCAGGGCGCCATCGACATCCTCGTCAACAACGCCGGCATCTCTGCGGACCGCTTCATGCACAAGATGGGTCACGACGTCTGGCGCCAGGTGATCGACACCAATCTCAGCGGCTGCTTCAACGTCACCCACCAGATCATCCAGGGGATGCGCGACGCCGGTTTCGGGCGGATCGTCAACATCGCCTCACTGTCGGCCTTCGCTCCCAACTTCGGCGAAACCGCCTACGGCGCCGCCAAGGGGGCGCTCGTCTCCTTCACCAAGGCCCTGGCGAAGGAGAGCATCGCCAGGGGAGTCACCGTCAACGCCGTCGCGCCGGGCTACATCGACACCGACATGGTGCGTGTCGCCCCGCAGGAGTGGCTCGACGACCTCGTCCGCCATCACATCCCGGCAGGCCGCCTGGGAACCGTCGCCGATGTCGCGCGCTGTGTCCTCTTCCTCGCGGCCGACGAAGCGGACTTCATCACCGGCGCGACGCTCGACGTCAACGGAGGGCAGCTGATGCGTTGACGCGCATCCCCGGGAGGCGTCGTTCCACGATGTCCTCGGCTTCGCCCATGATCCTGTCGACCAGCTCGGCGATGCACGGGATGTCATCGATCAGCCCCAGGACCTGCCCGGCCGACCAGATGCCGGCGTCGAGGTCGCCCTCGTCCAGGAGCTTGCGCCCCTCGGCACCGGCGACAAGCGGTGCAAGCTCATCGATGGTGACGCCGCCCGGCCTGGCCTCGAGGGCGGCCACCTTCTCGGTGATGCCGTTGCGGAAGAATCGCGCGGTGTTGCGGAAGCTCCTCAGGATGAGCTGCGTGTCGCGTTCCGTCGCCTGAACCGCCGCGTCCTTCACCCGGTCGTGAACCGCGGCTTCCCTGGTGATCATGAACCGGGTCCCCATGTTGATGCCCTCCGCGCCGAGCGACAGGGCCGCCACGAGACCGCGGCCGTCGGCAAAGCCCCCCGAGGCGATCACCGGGATCGCAACCCTGGCGACCGTGATCGGGATCAGCACCAGGCCGGGGATATCGTCCTCTCCGGGATGGCCGGCGCATTCGAAGCCGTCGATCGCGATCGCGTCACAGCCGATGGCCTCGGCCTTGACCGCATGGCGCACCGACGTGCACTTGTGGATGACCCTTGCGCCGGCGGCCCTGATGCGGGGCAGATAGCGCTCGGGGTTGTTGCCCGCCGTCTCGATGATCGTCACACCCGCTTCCAGGGCAGCATCGATGTAGTCCTCGTACGGCACCGGCTTGAGAGTCGGCAGGAACGTGACATTGACGCCGAACGGCTGGTCGGTGGCGTCGCGAACCCGGACGATCTCGTCCTGCAGGGCCTCCGGACCCGGCTGGGTGAGCGCCGTCACGAACCCGAGCACTCCCGCCTCGCAGACGGCGGCCACAAAGGGCGCGCGTCCGACATGGGTCATGCCGCCGCAGCACAGCGGGTGCCTCGATCCGAACATCTCGGTAAACCGTGTCTTCAACATGGGATCATCCTCATGCTGCTCTATCCATGGCCGATCAGGCGGTCGTCGAACTGGAGTTCGGCGAGCCGTGCATAGCGCCCGTCAGCTCCCACGAGGTCGCCGTGGCGTCCGCTTTCCACGATACGCCCCTCGTGAAGCACGAGGATCCGGTCGGCCTTGAGGACCGTCGCCAGCCTGTGGGCGATCACCAGGGTCGTCCGCCCCGCCATCAGGGTCTGAAGGGCCTGCTGCACCGCCTGTTCGCTTTCGGAATCGAGCGCGCTGGTGGCCTCGTCGAGCAGCAGGATCGGAGCGTCCTTGAGGATGGCCCGCGCAATCGCGATGCGCTGACGCTGGCCGACGGAGAGGCGCAGTCCCCGCTCGCCGACGAAGGTGTCGAAGCCCTCCGGCAGCTGGTCGATGAACTCCGTGGCGAAGGCCGAGCCAGCGGCGGCGTGGACTTCGGCATCGCCGGCATCGGGCCGGCCGTAGCGGATGTTGTCGGCGATGCTGGACCCGAAGATGACCGGTTCCTGGGGCACGAGGGCCATTCGCCGGCGCAGGTCGTCGAGCCGGGCAAGGCGGGTGTCGACGTCATCGATGGAGATGGTGCCTTCGAGAGGCTCGTGGAACCGCAGCAGGAGACGGAAGAGGGTGCTCTTGCCCGCGCCCGAGCGCCCGACGAGGGCCACGGTCTCACCCTGCGGCACCTCGAACGAGATGCCGTCAATGGCCGTGTGTCCGGGCCGCGCCGGATAGCGGAAGACCACGTCATGGAAGGAGATGGTGCCGCGAGGAGGATCGGGAAAGACCACCGGATCGTCCACCTCGCGGATTTCCGGCTCGACCACCAGCAGCTCGGTCAGCCTCTCGGCGGCGCCGGCGGCACGCTGCAGCTCGCCCCAGACCTCGCTCAGCGCGGCCGCGGCGGCCGCCACGATGACGGCATAGAAGATGAAGGAGGCGAGGTCGCCTCCGCTGATGCGGCCGTCGACGACGGCATGGCCGCCCATCCACAGGACGCCCGCGATGCCGCCGAAGAGCAGGAGGATGACGCTGGCAAACAGGAAGCTGCGCGCCAGGGTCCTGCTGACCGCGGTGCGTAAGGCCGTCTCGACGGTTTCGCCGAAGCGCCGGCGCTCGTAGTTCTCGCGGACGAAGGCCTGCACCGTGGGAATGGCGCCCAGCGCCTCGTCGGCCCGGTGACCGACATCGGCGAGGTGGTCCTGGGAGAGGCGCGACAGGCGCCGCACCCTGCGGCCGAACACGAGGACCGGCAGCAGCACCACCGGCACCATGAGGAGGACGATGGCGGTCAGTCCGGCGCTCGTCACCGCGAGCATGACCACGCCTCCGGCAAGCAGCAGCACGTTGCGCAGGGCCATGGAGAGGGACGAGCCCACGACCGTCTGGATGACGGTGGTGTCCGTCGTCAGTCTCGAGAGCACTTCGCCGGTCCGCGTCACCTCGAAGAAGGTCGGGGACAATCCGACGATACGGTTGAAGACATCGCGCCTGAGGTCCGCCACCACCCGTTCGCCGATCCACGCGACCAGAAAGGACCGGGCGAAGCTCGATGCCGCGAGAACGACGACCGTGGCGATGAGCACGGTAAGAGCCTCGTCGAGAAACTGGGGATCGGTCTGCGCGAGCCCCTTGTCGATGAGGACCCTGAGACCCACGCCGAGGCCGAGGACGGCGCCCGCTGCGACGACAAGCGCCAGGACGGCCGCTACAACGTGGAACCTGTAGGCCGCAAGGTAGGGCACCAGGCGGCGCAGCTGCGCAAGGTCGCGGCTGCCGACACGTTCGGTGGAACCCGGCACGCCGTCGGTCCGGTCTGTCTTGCGGCCTGATTTCGACACGCACGCTGCTATATCAGGAGGCCAGAAGGGCAACAAGCTGCGGCGCCCTTGCGCCGCCGCCGCCGTTTACCTATAACCGCGCCGCAAAGCGGGAGCGGCGCCATGAAGGACGGCATCCATCCGGACTACCACGAGATCAGGGTCGTCATGACCGACGGCACGGAGTTCACGACGCGCTCCACCTGGGGGAGCGAAGGCGACACGATGACGCTGGAAATCGACCCCCTCTCGCACCCGGCATGGACGGGCGGCAGCCAGAGGCTCGTCGACACCGGCGGCCAGGTAGCGCGTTTCTCGAAGCGTTTCGCCGGACTGAAGCTGGGCTGAAACCCCGCCCGACATCACGGGACCCCGGCGCCCGGCAAGGAGAGCGGCCCATGTCACGTCCCGTCATCATCACCTGCGCCGTCACCGGCGGCGGCGATACCGTCTCCAAGAGCGACAGGGTTCCGGTCACCCCGGCCGAGATTGCCGATGCCGCGATCGATGCCGGCAGGGCCGGAGCGTCGATCTGCCATATCCATGTCCGCGACCCGGAAACGGGAGCGCCGTCGATGCGCCGCGACCTCTATGCCGAGGTCGTGCGGCGCATCCGCGGGTCCGACAGCGACATCGTCATCAATCTTACCACCGGTCCGGGCGCCGGCTTCATGCCGTCGGCGGAAGATCCCTCCCGCACCAGGGTGCCGGGCTCGTTCCGCAAGCCCGAGGAGCGCGTCGCCCACGTGGAGGAGCTGCGTCCGGAGGTGTGCAGCCTCGACGTCGCCACCATGAACTTCGGGGAGCGGGCCTTCGTCAACGTGCCGGCCCATCTCGAGGCGATGGCCGGGCGCATCCGCGCGGCGGGCGTCAAGCCGGAACTCGAAGTATTCGATGCGGGCCACCTGAGGCTCGCCGCGCGGATGGTCGGCGAGGGCCTGATCGATCCGCCCCCGATGTTCCAGCTGTGCCTCGGAATCCCCTGGGGCGCGCCGGCCACCGCGGAAACCGTCGGCTACATGCGTTCCATGCTGCCGCAGGGAGCCCAGTGGGCAGGATTCGGGATCTCGCGCCTGCAGATGCCCATGGTCGCCGAGGTCGTGAACCAGGGCGGGCATGTCCGCGTCGGACTCGAGGACAATCTCTATCTCGAGCGCGGCGTGCTGGCCTCCAACGGCGACCTTGTCCGCAAGGCGGCCGGCATCATCACCATGCTGGGCTGCCGCGTCGCCACGCCCGGCGAGGCCCGCTCGATCCTCGCCCTCAGAGGCAACCAGTGATTTCCTGCGACCTCGGGGGCAGGCGCAGCCTCGTCACGGGCGCGGCCTCCGGTATCGGTCTTGCGACCGCCGAGCTGTTCGCCCGCTGCGGCGCCCGCGTGGCCCTCAACGACATCCCGCACAACTCTCGTCTCGAGGCCGAGGTCGAGCGCCTGCGGGCCCTGGACCTCGATGTCGTTGCCGCACCCGGCGATGTCGGCGATGCCGGCGACTGCGAGCGCATGGTTCGCCGGGCCGTCGAGGACCTCGGCGGTCTCGACCATCTCGTCAACAACGCCGGCACACCGGCGACCAGGAGCCCGGTACCGCCATCGGATCTCGACGCCATCGGCGAGGACATGTGGCAGAAGGTGCTGTCGGTCAACCTTGTCGGACCCTACCGGTGCACCCGCGCCGCGGCGCGGGCCTTGAGATCGAGCAGGGGCGCCATCGTCAACACCTGTTCGGTCGCCGGTCGCACGGGCGTCGGCTCGTCCACGGCCTATGCGGCATCCAAGGCGGGACTCATCAACCTCACCCAGGCGCTCGCCAAGGCCCTGGCGCCCGAGGTGCGGGTCAACGCGGTCGCCCCGGGCGTGGTGGACAGCCCCTGGGAATGCCAATGGCCCGACCGGGAGCGGATCGCGCGGGTGCCGCTGGCCCGCGCCGCCATGCCGGAGGACATCGCCGAGAGCATCCTTTTCCTCGGGTGCGCCGCCTACGTCACGGGACAGACGCTTGCCGTCGACGGCGGCATGACCGCCTGACCGTCAGATATCGAGGGTCAGCACCGGCGAGCGGGCCCGGCTGCAGCACACCATGATGAACTCGCCCCGGGCCTTTTCCTCGTCGTCCAGCACGAAGTCCCGGTGGTCCGGCTCGCCCTCGAGCAGCACCGTGGCGCAGGTGCCGCAGATCCCCTCCTCGCACATGGTCTCGACCTCGATGCCGTTGGCGCGCAGCACCTCGACGATCGACCGGTCCGCCGGCACGTCGAGAACGGCGCCCGTGCTCGCGATCCGGACCTGGAAGGCCATGTTCTCGCCGTGTTCGACGGATTCGTCGACGGAAAAGTACTCGAAGTGGACCGCGTGGCGCGGCCAGTGGGCGAGCGCCCTCTCGCAGGCCTGCATGAAGCCCGCCGGCCCGCAGTAGTAGACATGCGTCGCGGAACGCACGTCCCGCAGGAGTGCTGCGATGTCGAGGCCGTCCGCGGGGTCGCCGTTGTCGTGGTGGAAAGTGACCTGGCCGGCGAACCCCGCTTCGGCGATGTCGGCCCTGAAGGCGGTGCGGTCCGGCGTGCGCGTGCAGTAGTGCATTTCGAAGGACTCGCCGCGGGCCGAGAGGTCGCGCGCCATCGCCATCATGGGCGTCACGCCGATGCCGCCGGCGAGCAGGATGTGATGGCGGGCGTCGGCGGCCAGCGGAAAGTTGTTGCGGGGACCGTGGACCGTCAGCACGTCTCCCTCGCGGACATGGTCGTACATGTAGACCGAGCCGCCGCGGCTTTCCGGCTCGCGAAGGACGCCGACGACATAGCGGTCGACATCCCGCGGGTCGCTGGAAATCGAGTACTGCCTGACGAGTCCGTTGGGAAGTTCGATGTCGAGATGCGCGCCGGCCGTGAACATGGGCAGGAGGCGGCCCTGGGGATCGACGAGCTCGAACGAGCGGATATCGAGCGCCTCTTCGGTGACCCGGTTCACTTTCAGGGCGAGTGTTGCACCACTCATCGGGAGTCTCTCCATAGTCGACGCGGCCCGTTCGCCGGCGGGGCGCGCCCTTCTAGCACGCCACGGCACGCCTGTGCCAAGGGAACCCCGGAGGCTTTCCGCCTTCAGGCGGCCATGCGGCGGACGAACTCGGGGTAGAACCTCTTCGGCCTCGACGGAGCGGTCACCGCGCACTGCTTGAGCGCGGCGACGGCGTGGACCCAGTTCTGCGGGCGGCGGCAGGCACGATACTCCTCCAGCGCCGCCTGCTGGATCTTGTAGCCATGCATCTCCGAGGCGTCCTCCCGGCACGCCAGGCGGGTGGCCAGCGCGAAGAGGCCGTCGGCGTCGTGACCGGCCTTGACATAGGTTCTGGCAAGGCGCACGGCCTCGCCGACCGCATCCTGCGCCACGAGTTCGTTGATCGGCACCGGAAGGTCGGTGACATCGTAGCCCTCGATGCCGAGGATGGTGTTCTCGATCCTCGCCAGGAGAACGTCCGCCGCCTCGGCCGCCCCGGTCTCTCCCTGCCACTCCCACGTCAGTGTCGAATCGAGGTAGCGCACCTCGTAGCCCCACGGCCAGCCCAGCAGCGCGAGGCACTTCGACCGGAAGGCGACCTCTGGGAAGCCGATGACGTAGCGGCGCGCCGAGATGCCCGTGTGAATGTGCACATCGAAGGGGTTGGCCGTGTGGGAGCGCAGGAAGATGCGCGCGCCACCGATCGACAGCGCTTCAAGGGTCCCCTCGATCGACAGGCCTTCGCCCATGGCCCGGGCCAGCATCGACGGGAGCGACGGAATGGAATCGACGGCGCCCACCCTGTCCGCAAGGTCGAGGATCGCCGCCGCCTCTGCGGCAGAGGCTGCCTGCGGCACCGTCGTCTCGTCGAGCCCGTGCTCATCCATCAGCCTGTCGAGCTCACCGAGCCTGCCATGGTAGGCGATGCCGTCGTCGACGGCCGCCTGGTCGAACTCGCCGAAGGGATCGAACGGCGCGTGGCGGGCAAGGTAGCGCACGACCGGACGGAGGATCACCGGCGCCCATTGCCAGCCGATGCCGTCGAGGGCGCGCATGGCATAGACGAGGTAGAGGAAGTAGTGATCGTCGACCACGTTGCGCCGCAGCGCGACGGGCAGCAGGCAATCGAGGATCTGCCCCCGGGAGGCCTTCTCGCAGGCCAGCGTCACCGCACGCTCGGCGAGGCGGGGTTCGCGGTCGGCGACCGCCCCGGAGAGCCGCGCCAGGACCCTCTGCGCGCAGACCTCCCGCCCGAGGTCGTCGAAGCTCACCATGGCCGCGGGGCCGGTGGAGGGCAGATGGATGTGCTTGCAGGCGAGGGCCACGGCCTGGATCGCCGGAAGCTGCCGCTCCGCGCCGTAGAGACGATCCATCATGGCGAGCACCGCGTGGACGCCGGCCACCGGGTGAATCGGTCCTCCGTGATGGCCGGAGGGAAGTTCGCTCGAACGGGAGACGGCCAGCGCCGCAGCGGTCACGAGACCGCGTGGGTCCTCGCCGCCGGCGATTCTCTCCATCGTGCGGCCGACGATCGCGGAAGGATGCGTGTTCTCGATGAAGCCGACGCGTTCCTCGATCTCGGCCTCGAAGCTGACGAGACGGACCATGAGCCATTCTCCCGGCTGCAGGGCTGACGCCAACCGGGAGTATGGATCAGATTGCCATCGATGTGCATCATTTTTGTCGGGCCGTTGCCGTTGACGTGCGCCCGCCAGCGGTGCCATGACGGCGGCACGAGCGAGGAGCGCACACGGTGAGTCAACCCATCACACGCGAGGGCTACGATCGCCTGTCGCGGGAACTCAAGCAACTCAAGCACACCGAGCGCCACGCGATTGCGCGCGCGATCGAGGAAGCTCGCGAACACGGCGACCTCAAGGAGAACGCGGAGTACCACGCCGCCAAGGACCGCCAGGGCATGGTCGAGGCGCGCATCCGGCAGCTCGAGGGGGTCCTCGGCGAGGCCCGGGTCATCGATCCCGGCCGGCAGCCTGCCGGAAAAGTCGCCTTCGGCGCCCGCGTCACCGTGGTCGACCTCAATACCGAGGTGGAATCGTCCTACCGCATCGTCGGAGAGCACGAGGTGGACCTGGACCGGGGCATGATCTCCATCCGCAGCCCGATCGCGCGCGCCCTGCTGGGCAAGGAACCGGGCGACGACGTCACCTTCGCCACGCCCGGCGGCGAGCGCGAGATCGAGATCACCGCCATCTGCTATTGAAACGTCAGGAGGCGCGTTCGCGGGAGCCCGATTTCGTCACGTAGGCGGTCGCGCAGTGCTCCTCGCAGTAGGGCTTGCCGGGCGCCACGGCCTTGCAGCAGAAGTAGAAGCCCTTCTCGTCGGGGTTGCCGAAGGGCCAGCGGCACATGTTATGGTCCAGCAGGAAGACATCGCTGATACGGGCCTTCTCCCTGGACCCGGCCTTCCTCGATGAAGATTTAGGCGTTTTCGCCTTGACGATGGGAGAGGGACGGGCTGGAAGTCCGAGGCGACGCGACTTGCCGATGACGGAGTTCTTGGTGACGCCGAGCTCGCGCCCGATCGCCGAAGCGCTGTCGCCAGCGTCCCACATGTCCTTGAGCCTTCGGATCTTCTCTTCGGTCCAGGTCATCGGCCACTCCGGAACAGGGCCTCCTATCAATAGGCCACGACGCGCCCGCGGTCCATCCCGGGAGCACGACCGCAGATGATTGCCGGGACGGTTCCCGTGCTGCGCCGGATCACGGCCGACCCCCTGATCAAGGATCTGGCTTGCGGCTTCCGGCGGCAGTTCCCAGCGCGCCCGGACAGTATCCTGGTTGGTGACGGCGCTGGGGCCGTCACCAACCAGGATACTGGACACAAGACCGCAAGAATGGTCCCCGTCGGCGGAGCGGGAGACCCGCGCGCCGCGGCGCACCTGCCGGGGCCGGCCGGCCGTTGGCGAACCTGGCGACGCCGGGACTGTCGACCTCGTGCGTTGCATGCCTGCCCGGTTTTGGCCGGCGGCGGCAACGCGGCACTGTGCGGGCTGCTCACCGATGCGGCTCGAACACCAGCTCGGGAACGACCGCCTCCCAGGCGTCGCATTTCATGGCGTCGCGGTAACTCGGGTCCGAGGCCTCTCGGCTCCAGCCCACGACCGCGAACACGTCCGCCGAGCGGCACCGCATGCCCGGCGGCGGCCTGAAGGACCTGGCGAGGCGTCCCACGGCCCGGCCAGCCCGATCCAGCAACGTCCAGCGCCCGTCCGTTCCGGCCCGCGCGTCCAGGGGATCGCCGGTCGACAGCGCGGCAATGGCGCCGTGCATCGGATCGCCGGCACGGCGGCGTCCGGCGAACCCCAGGTCAACATCCTGCAGGGTCGGCCGGACGTGGCGATACTCCACCGCCTCCGGGCACGGCGGCAGCTCGGCGGCCTCCCGGAGCATCGTGGCGGGACGGTCGACAAGTTCGGTCTGGAATCCCCGGGAGCCGTCGAGCCTCGCGAGGGTGAGCGTCTGTGCGGCACGCGTCATGGCCACATAGTACAAGCGCCGCGGCGCATCGGGATCCTCGCCGCGGCCCACGCGGTCCCAGCCGGCGTCGAGCACGGCCACATGATCGAATTCCAGCCCCTTGGCGCGATGGGCGGTGAGCAACAGCAATCCCCGCTGGCGGCGGCGGATGTCCCGGCCCCACTCCGCCAGCCACTCGATGAACTGGTCCACCGGGGTTTCACCGCCGCCGGTTTCCAGCGCATGTTCCTCGACGGCCTGACGCAGCAGGTCGTGCCAGGGGTCGCAGGGGCGCGCGTTGACCCAGCCGCTCAGGGACGTGCCGTCGACGATCCGCGGTTCGCGCCGGCGCAGCCATTCGACGAACGCCCGGGTCTCGCGCAGGCGCCAGAAACTGGGGAACTCCTCGTTCGCAATCTGCACCGGAACGTCGTGCGCCTCGCAGAACGCCCGCACCGGAACCAGATACTCCCACTCGCGCGCGATGACTGCGCAACGCGACCAGCCCCAGTCCTGCGCGAGCCTGGAGAGACGCAGCAGCTCCGCCATGACGGCCCGCGCCTGGCGGACCGGATCGCCGCCGGCGGGCAGGATCTGCACCCGACCGCGCGAGACCGGATCCAGCGCCGTCCACTCCCCGCCCGGCGGATCCCTTTCTCGCGCACGGTCGACCCGGATGGGATGCTCCGCCTTCATGCGGCTCCGGGCGGGCTCGATCACCGCGTTGGCCGCCGACACGATATGGGCCGTCGAGCGGTAGTTGGCGGTCAGGTAGGTGGGTTTCGGCCCGTAATCGGCCTCGAAGCGCCGGATGAACTCCACCGATGCGCCGTTGAAGGCATAGATGTTCTGGTCGTCGTCCCCGACCGCGAACAGGGTGAGCCTGCCCGCTTCGTCCTCCAGCGTCCGGCCGGCCATCGCCGATATCAGCTCGTACTGCTCGTGACCGACATCCTGGTACTCGTCCACGAGGATCCACCGAAAGCCCGCGAGCAGGCGCTCGCGGCGCTCGTCCGCTTCTTCCGCCGACAGCTCCTCGCCCCGCAGAAGCGCGACGGCGCGGCGCATCACGTCCCTGAACGTGCCGTCGTCCGGGCGCTCCGCACGGCCGGTGAAGCTCGCCCCCGCCAGGCGCATGGCAAGCGCGTGGCAGGTGAGCACCGTCACGCCGCGCGCGTCGTCGCCGATCATCTCCGCGAGCCGGCGGCGGATATCGACGGCGGCGTGGCGGTTGTAGGCGAGCGCGAGGATGCCTCGGGGGTTTTCCCGCCTGACGCGGATCAGCCAGGCGATGCGGTGCACCAGAACGCGCGTCTTGCCGGAACCCGGACCGGCGAGCACCAGCACGTTGGTCCGCTCCCGCTCGTCGGCCACGATACGCTGCTGGGCCGGATTGCCCAGGCTTTCCACGATGGCCCGCCAGGACGCCGGCGTCGTCTGCCGGCCGATCTCCCGGTCCCGTCCGGGGAGCCAGCGGGCCAGAAACGCCTCCTCCCCGAGCGCGAAATAGTCCATTGCCAGGCGCAGCGCATCGTTCATCGCGGCGAGGCCGCGCTCGGCGAACTCCACCATGACGTGGATCTGCAGCACCTGTCCCTTGTAGTGCAGCGCAAGAGGCTCGAAGTCCGCCCTGGAGAACCCGCGCCGGTTCCTCTGCTCAAGCCGGATCGTCATGGCCGGGCGGAAGACCGCCAAACCCTTGTTGAGGCGGAGCACCTCCTGCTCGTGGAGCCAGAGCAGCGCCCGGTCCAGCAGCCGGGCCGGGTTCCGGACCCTGCTCTTGAGGACCAGGTCGGCCTCGATCGCTTGCAGGAGCTTCCCGAGCGTGGTCTCGGCCAGGAGATCGGTGCCGCGGCTGCCGGCCGGCAGGCGGCCGAGCAGGTGTTCCAGCAGCCGGCCGGCCGCCTCGCGGCGTATCTGCGCCCATTCCTCCAGCTTGGACCATTCTCGATGCAGCGTGATCCGCGCGGTCTCCGCGTCCAGCTTGCGGGCCGTGAGGCTGCCCGCGGCGCCATCGTCCTCGCCGCGTCCGTCGAAGGCGATGCCCCGGACGATGCGGAACAGCCGTTCCGGCAGCGGATCGGCCAGGCCCCGGTCCCGCAGCACCTGGGCGGCAACGCGCAGATGGAGCGGCGAGCTTTCTCTCTTCCCGAGCCCGGGAGCGGCCTCCCGCATGTGGGCGATGAGGGCGGTTTCCAGCGATGCCGCCTGTTCGAGGCGCTTGCGCGACGAGCGGTCGACGCCGGTGTGGACGAACGCGGTCAGCGCCGTGTCGTTGCTGGCGATGCCGAACCGCTCGAGGTCGTAGAGTGCGCCGCGCACGCCTTCCGGGCTCAATCCCGAGACTCCCATCAGCTCGTCCGTGCTCACCCCTTCGTCGGCGCCCGCGCCGATCAGCGCTTCAGCGATGTGCAGCAGCTGCCGGCGATACGCATCCTTGATCCGTGCGTTGGCGAGCTGCCGCTTCGCCTCGTCCACCGAACCCACCCGCAGCGAGGACGGGAACACCTGGACGACGTTCTCCTCCCGGGTGAGCAGTCGGGATTCTTCCAGCCAGGAGACGGCCGTGCGCACCCGGGTGTCGTCGGTCGCGGAGTCGCGTCCGAACACCTTCTCTTCGTCCTCGCCGAGGATCTCGCCGGCGGTCGCCACCACGTCTCCGTCGAAGCGCTTCTTCCGGTCGAGATTGCGCAACGCCCTCAGGATCCCGTGGATCTCCTCGCGGGTCAGCCGCGAGCGCGCCGACATGCCGAACTGGCGCTCGACATCGTCCGCCGCATAGAGAAGAACGCAGCGTGCCGGATCGCGGTCGCGGCCGGCGCGGCCGGCCTCCTGGAGATAGTTCTCCAGAGAGCCCGGTATGTCGGCGTGGACGACCAGCCGCACGTCCGGCTTGTCGATCCCCATGCCGAACGCGTTGGTGGCCGCAATCGCGCGCAGCTCGCCGGTGATGAAGCGCCGCTGCACTTCCTTCTTGGTCTCCGGGGGCAGGCCGGCGTGGAAACGGTCCGCGGCAACCCCTTTCAGCTGGAGGTACTCCGCGATGTCCTCGCTCTGCCGGCGCGTTGCGCAGTAGACGATGGCGCCACCCGGCATGCCGGGCGGCAGGTACGATTCCAGCACCCGAAGGATGTCGGAGAACTTCTCCCCTCCCGTGGTCGGGATCACCTCGAAGGCAAGATTGGCGCGCTCGGCGCCGCCGTCGAACACGGCCAGTTCGAGGCCGAGCTCGTCGCGGAAATGCCGGGTGATGTCATCCACGACATCGGGCTTGGCGGTCGCGGTCAGGCACAGCACCGGAGGCACCGGCCCCTCACCCGCCTTCTCGCGGATGAAACGCCCCACATAGCGGTAGTCGGGCCGGAAGTCGTGGCCCCAGCGCGACAGGCAGTGCGCCTCGTCCAGCACCCAGGCGCCGATCTGGCGCTGGTCCAGCGCCCGCCGAAGGGACCGCGAGCGCAGCTGCTCCGGCGAGATCAGCAGGATGCCGGCATCCCCGAGCCGGATCCGGTCCAGGGCATCGCCCCGCTCCGGCATCGACAGGAGCCCGTTGACGGTCACGCAGCAGCCGATGCCGCTCTGCTCCAGCCCGGACACCTGGTCCGCCATCAGCGCGACCAGGGGCGAGATCGCGACCGTCAGTGCGCCGGTCTTGTCGTAGCGCGACAGCGCGGGGATCTGGTAGCACAGCGACTTCCCCGTGCCTGTAGGCAGAATCCCGAGCGCATGCCGTCCCGCCATCGCCTCCTCGACGATGGCCTGCTGCATCGGCCTGCCGTCATCGTGCGCCGGGTCGGGTCGAAAGCCGTCGTAGCCGAACCAGCGTTTCAGCTCCCTGCCCGCGTCATGGTACTCCCGGCACCAGCCGCAGGACGGATCGGCGCAGGCGGTGTCCCTGAGGAGCCGCACCAGCCGGCCCGCTTCCGGAAACTGGTGGCGCACCCAGGGTGGCATCACCGAGTTGCCGCCTGCCACCGACAGCCATGCCAGGGCATAGGCCAACGGCCAGTTGAACCTCTCCGGATCCGCCATGATTTCCCGCGCCCGGGTTGCGCAGGAGGCAGTCGCCAGCCGCCGTCCGATCGCCGCCCGGGCCTCCGCCTGAAACGGCCGACGATCTCGTCGAACCTGCCGGAAGAACTCGTCCAGAGCGCGGTCGACGCCCGCGGGCTCGGGGGTGCACAGCCAGTGCCATGCAGCCAGCAGGTCCGGCGGGGCCTTCATCAGCGCATCGCGCTCATCGCCGAAGAGCTTCAGCGCAATTCGGGAGTCGAGCTCGGGATCGTTCCTCCGGTGGCGCTTGAGACCGCCGTCCAGGTAGTGCTTGACGAGGCTGTGATAGGGGTTGCGGGGGAAGGCGAGCGGGCTGAGGCGCAGGGTGTCCACTGCCGGCAGCTTCAGCAGCCGGAGGTCCGGCTTCGCCGCCGCCAGGTGGGGCAGGTCGAAGGCGATCAGGTTGTGGCCCAGCAGGAAGGACGCGCCGTCGGCGAAGTCGTCGAGCTTCGCCAGCCCGGCCGCCACACTGCCGCTGGAATGCGTCAGGCTGCTTCCGGTATCCCCGCGCACCGCACCAACGCCATGAATGCGGTGGTCCCCGCCGACTTCAAGATCGAGGGAAACACAGGGCGGCCGGAACGGTGCGCCATCCCGCAACCCGTCCACGCCGGAATCCGGCGGGGCGCCGGCCGTCCCAACATTCACCCGGCGTCCGACCCTGGTTTCAAGGGTCCGCTCATTGTCCGGAACGTCGCCATGCGGCCACACTGCTCATGTCGCCGTCCAGGAATCGATGATTTCCACGTCGATGTCCCTGAAATCCCGGACATTGCGCGTGATTGGCGCCATTGCGCGGCACTGCGCGATCTGCGCGTAGTCCCGCGCCGCCGCACCGTCGAACGGCGGAATTCCTTCCGCGAAGCCGGTGTGGAGCCATCGGAGCATGGCGGCCTCAAGTTCATTGCGCCGACTTCCCGCCGGCACGGTCGCGACGCCGCAGAGCAACTCGGCCTCGTTGACGGCGGTGCGGCACAACGCGTCCGCGTCCCGCCCGGCAATCCACGCTGCGACGGCGGGAGCCGGTGAAGGCCGCGTCATTCGTGTCCAGGACATACATCCCGGGCGGCTCAGGAGAAGTCCGGCAGCTCGCGCATGGCGACCCGTGCGGGAAGCTCCAACTCGACGCCGCCCAACGGTGCGAAGCACTCGCGGGTGAACTTCGCGAGGTCGCGAGGCGCGGCCGGCCCGCCGTTCTCCGCATCGCGAAGGATGATGCGCGCCTCTTCCTCCATCGAACGATGATGTTCTGCGGCCCGCACACGCAGACGCGCCTTCACGTCGTCATCGAGGTTCCGGATCGTGATGTTCGCCATGTCCGTGTCCTCCGATCGCCGCTGTGCCGCATTCTAGGAGCGACTGCGATGCAATCAAGGCAACGGCGCGCGATACCCTGACCAGAGAGACCGGCCCACAACGGGATCATCGTCTGCACCGCCTGCGAGGCGTGGCTGGAGAAGCTCCGGGCGGCAAGCCCGACGTCGGGAAGATCGGCCAGGGCCCGATGACGTCCACAAAATGTGCAGAATTCAATCGCCCTTTCGACTCCATTCGCAGTCCTTCCCGTCACAACCGGCGCGGGGGTGGTTCCGCGAAACTGTGCCGGCTTCGCCTGTTCGCGTGAGGTGGTCCTGGACGGGGGCTGGGCGGCATTGCGCCGGCCGCCGATTGCGGGTCATATGCCGACTCGACGGACTCGGGCCGGGTGCATGGAATCGATCTACTTCGTTCTTGCTTGGGCGTGCCACCGGCGCTGCCGCCACTGCTACGACGAGCGCTTTCGTCCATATGTCCGGGACGAGCTCGAAAGCGTGGTGAACCAGTCCCGCGCCAACGTGCCGCGCATCATCGACAATCTTCCCGAAAGCATGGTCTATCGCGAGCGCGACGGGCGCGAGGCCCTGGGCCGGATCATCGTGTCCGGGGGCGAGGTCCTTCTCGAGCCGGTGCGCCGGCAGGTTCTCTATCCCGCTCTCGAGCGCCTGCGCGAGCGCTACGGCGCCAGGGGCGGTGTCCGCCTCGTCGTCCAGACCACCGGCGACCGCTTGAGCGCGGGCATTCTCGACGAGCTTCTCGCCCGGGGCACCGACATGATCTCGGTCTCCGGCTTCGATTCCTTCCATGTCGGGATCAACCGGCCGGAACGGTCCCGGCGCCTGCGGGAGCAGCTGCTCGCCATGTTCGAGCGGGCCGGCGTCCGGGAGGCCGGGCTTCAACGGGACCGCAAGCCCGCGGCGGGGCCGGTCTTCAACATCTTCGGCGCCACCGAAGACGCCTGGGTCGGCAAGATCTGGCCGCGCGGACGCGCCTTCAGGAACGGTCTGTCGCGCGCCGGACCCGGGGACAACTTCTGCAACGCCTGGTCCGGCGGCCTCGGGTTCCTCGAGAGGGGCATGGCGGGGTCGGAGGTTTCCATCGAGCCCACAGGCGATGTCTATCCCTGCTGCCTCAAGACACGGCTCCCGATCGGCAACCTGGTCGAGGACCCGCTGGACGACATCATCGACAGCCTGCGCGGCCATCCGGCCTACGAGGCCATCAACCGGGGCAGGCCCGAGACCATGGGACACGAATTCGGCTGGACGACCGAACGCTTCCGGGCCGAATCGGAGATCCTGACACCGCGTGGCGGCCGCCTGAAGAATCCCTGCATCGGATGCGACAGGTTCCACGACAAGGTGCTGGGTCCGCTGCTCGAGGCCGGCCGCCTGCAACGGCGGCGCCGGGTGAAGGCATGAACCCGTTCCTTTCCGCCGCGGCCCATGGCGGCGCTCCAGCCATCGGCGCGCCCGGACAGGAGACCCTGAGCTACGGAGGCCTCGCCGACCAGGTCGAACGCACCGCCGCAAGCCTCCGCGACGCCGGCCTCGGCGGCGGCGACCGGGTCGCCATCGTCCTTGCCAACGGTCCGCACACGGCGACCGCCTTTCTCGGCGTGGCGTCGGCCATGACGGCGGCCCCCCTCAATCCGGCCTACAGGGCAGACGAGTTCCGCTTCTACTTCGAGGATATCGACGCCCGCCTGCTGATCGTCGAGAAGGACTCCCGGTCTCCGGCCGTCGCGGTGGCAAGGGATCTCGGCATGGGCGTCGCCGAACTCTCAGGCCACGGGGACGGCCCCGCCGGATGCTTCGACCTGGTTGTGCGCGAGCGGCCGGGCGAGCGGACCGGACCCGCCCGTTCCGCCGAAACGGCGCTCGTTCTCCACACCTCCGGCACCACGTCCCGGCCGAAGATCGTGCCCCTGTCCCGGCGGAACCTCTCCGCTTCGGCCGGTCACATCGCCCGCAGCCTGGCGCTGGGAAGCGGTGACCGCTCGGTCAACATCATGCCGCTCTTCCACATCCACGGCCTCGTGGGCGCGGTGCTGTCGTCGCTTGCCTCCGGCGCCTCGGTACACTGCGCGCCCGGGTTCAATCCCCTGAAGTTCTTCGCCTGGTGCGACGAGATCCGGCCGTCCTGGTACACGGCGGTGCCGACCATGCACCAGGCCATCCTCGCCCGCGCGCCGCGCAACCGGGAGACGCTGGAGCGGCTGGACCTGCGGCTCATCCGCTCGTCCTCGGCCTCGCTGCCGTCGCGCGTGATGGAGGACCTCGAAGCGACCTTCGGCTGCCCGGTGATCGAGTCCTACGGCATGACCGAAGCCTCCCACCAGATGACTTCCAACCCGCTGCCGCCGGCCGTGCGCTATCCGGGATCCGTCGGCATCGCGGCCGGGCCCGAGGTCGCCATCATGGCCGAGGACGGCGGCCGCATTCTCGCTTCCGGCGAGACCGGCGAGGTCGTCATCCGCGGACCCAACGTGACCGAGGGCTACGAGAACAACCCGGCGGCCAACGCCGCTGCCTTCTCGCGGGGCTGGTTCCGCACCGGCGATCAGGGCGTGATCGACGGCAAGGGGTATCTGCGGCTGACCGGGCGCCTCAAGGAGATCATCAACCGCGGCGGCGAGAAGATCAGCCCGCTGGAGGTGGACGACGTCCTTATGGAGCACCCGGCGGTCGCCCAGGCCGTCGCCTTCGCCCTTCCCCACGCAGTCCTCGGCGAGGAGGTGGCGGCGGCGATCGTCCTGAAGGACCGCGCGGTGGCGGACGAAGCCGCGCTGCGCAGCTTCGCACGCACACGCCTGGCGGCCTTCAAGGTGCCGAAACGGGTGGTGTTCCTCGACGAGATTCCCAAGGGCGCCACCGGGAAGCTCCAGCGGATCGGACTGGCCGAGCGGCTGGGACTGGCTTCATGAGGATCGCCGTCTACGGCGCCGGCGCCATCGGCGGCTACCTCGGATTCCGCCTTGCCGCCGGCGGCGCCGATGTCACGCTGATCGCCCGGGGGCCCCACCTTGCCGCCATCCGCGAGAAGGGGCTGACGCTCGTCTCGGGAGGCGGGCGGCGCACGCTGCGGATCGCCGCCACCGACGATCCCGCGGAGGCCGGTCCGCAGGACTACGTCATCGTCACCCTTAAGGCCCATTCCGTGCCCGCGATCGTCGAGTCCATGCAGGCGATGCTGGCACCGGAAACCGCCGTGGTCACGGCCGTCAACGGCGTTCCATGGTGGTACTTCCACGGACTCGAGGGCCCGTGGCGGGACCGCCGGCTCGCAAGCGTCGATCCGGGCAACGTCCAGTGGGACGGCATCGGGCCGCAGCGCGCCGTCGGGTGCGTCGTCTATCCGGCCTGCGACATCGAGACCCCGGGCACGGTGCGCCACCTCAAGGGCGACCGCTTCGTTCTCGGAGAGCCGTCGGGCGAGACGACCGCGCGCACCCGCGCGCTCGCCCTCGCGATGCGGGAGGCCGGCCTGAAGGCGCCGTTGAAGGCGAGGATCCGCGATGACATCTGGGTCAAGCTCTGGGGCAACCTCTGCTTCAACCCGGTATCGGCCCTGACCGGCGGAACCCTCGGGGATGTCACCGGCGATCCCGACGTGCGGCGGCTGTGCCGCACGATGATGACGGAGGCCCGCGGCGTGGCGGAAACCCTGGGTGTCCGCTTCGCCGTCGACATCGACCGGCGGATCGACGGCGCCGGCGCCATCCCCACCCACCGCACGAGCATGCTCCAGGATCTCGACCAGGGCCGGCCGCTCGAAATCGACGCCCTTGTCACGGCGGTCCAGGAACTCGGCCGGATCGCCGACCGGCCCACGCCCACCATCGATCTCGTCCTGGCGCTGATCCGCCAGAAGGCGCGGCTCATGGGTCTCTACCGCGGTTGAGCGCCGTCCCACCCCCACCAAGGAGCGCCGGCCGATGAGCGGCAAGCCGAACATCCTCTTCATCATGATGGACCAGCTCGCGCCCCAGGTCCTCGCCCCCTACGGCGGAACGGTGTGTCGCACGCCCCGCCTCGAATCCCTGGCCGAGAGCGGTGTCGTCTTCGAGAACGCATACTGCAACTACCCGATCTGCGCCCCGGCGCGGTTCAGTTTCATGACGGGGCGCCTTCCCAGCCGGATCGGCGCCTACGACAACGCCACGGAACTCAAGTCCGAGAGTCCCACCGTGGCGCACTACCTGCGCATGGCGGGCTACCACACCTGCCTTTCGGGCAAGATGCATTTCATCGGCGCCGACCAGCTGCACGGTTTCGAGGACAGGGTCACGACGGACGTCTACCCGGCCGACTTCTCGTGGACGACCGACTGGTCGCTCGGCACATCGGCATGGGTGCCCTGGTATCACTCGATGCGCGCGGTCCTCGAGGCCGGCCCGGCACGCCGCAGCGTCAACACCGAGTACGACGAGGAGGTGGCCAACGAGGCCTGCCGCTGGCTCCACGATCACGCCGACCGCTGCGACGGAAGGCCGTTCTTTCTCGCCACGTCGTTCATCAGCCCCCATGACCCCTACCTCGCACCGCCGTCGCACTGGGACCTCTACGGCGACGACGAGATCGACGATCCCAGGGTGGGCGACCTCCCCCTGGGGGCGCGCGATGCCCACGGCCGGAGGCTCTTCTACACGACGGGACGCCACATGGACGACGTCTCGCAAGGCGACGTGCGGCGGGCGCGCCGGGCCTACTACGCGGTGATGAGCTGGCTCGACGACAGGATCGGACGCGTTCTCGACGCCCTCGAGGCGATCGGCGAGCGGGAGAACACGATCATCGTGGTGTCGGCGGACCACGGCGACATGCTGGGCGAGCGCGGCATGTGGTTCAAGATGAGCTTCCACGAGTTCTCCGTGCGCGTTCCCATGATCGTCCACGCGCCCGCGATCTACCGTCCCGGGCGCGTGCGGGAGAACGTCTCGCTGGTGGATCTCCTCCCGACCTTCGTCGAGTGGGCGACGGACGGCGCCGCTTTCGACCCCGTGTCGCCGGTGGACGGCCACAGCATCGCCTCCCTCGCCTCGGGCCGGGGCGAGGGGTGGCCGGATACGGCGTTCAGCGAGTACTGCGGCGAGGGCACGGCGGAGCCGCTGTTCATGGTCCGCCGCAACCGCTGGAAGCTCATCTTCGGCGAGAACGATCCGCCGCTCCTCTACGACCTCAAGGCGGACCCCGATGAACTGTGCAACCTCGCGGGCACGGCGGAGGTTCGCGACATCGAGAGCGGTCTCAGGGAGGAAGTCTATCGGCAGTGGAATCCCGGCGACCTGAAGCAACGGGTCATCGAGAGCCAGCGGCGGCGCCTCTTTCTCCACGAGGCCCTGACTACAGGCAGGCGGACTCCCTGGGACTGGAACCCGCCGCGGGACGCATCGAGAAGCTACGTGCGCGACGACGGCGACATCCAGGGCATCTACGAACCTGCGTGGACGGCGCAGTCCCGGGCCTCCTGAAGGAGGGGCTGGAGCGGGTGAAGGGAATCGAACCCTCGTCTAAAGCTTGGGAAGCTTTCGTTCTGCCATTGAACTACACCCGCCCTCGAGACGGATACCGCAGGCAACTGTACACAGGGCGGCAGTGGGATTCCAGAACGATCGGGGCACAATGGGCGCCAAGGAGATCGATCATGTACGAAGAAATCACCCGGGGTGTGCGCATCAAGGTCAACCCGGTCTACCTCGAGAACCAGTCCGAGCCCGAGCACAACCACTTCGTGTGGGCCTACCAGGTGACGATCACCAACGAGGGCGAGGAGACGGTGCAGCTGCTCACCAGGCACTGGAAGATCACCGACGGCCGGGGCCAGCTGCAGGAGGTCCAGGGGCCCGGCGTCGTCGGCGAACAGCCGGTCCTCAATCCCGGCGAGAGCTTCGAGTACACCTCGGGCACGCCGCTTTCGACGCCGTCGGGAATCATGGCCGGCACGTACCAGATGAAGGCCCAATCCGGCGAGATGTTCGATGCGGTCGTTCCCGCGTTCTCGCTCGACAGCCCGTGGCAGACGCGCCGCATCAATTGAACCCATGGACGCCAGGGGATAAGACAGCCTCTGCCTGAACGACCGCCGGGACCCGACACTTGACCGACGCGACGTGCAACCGCCCCTCCCGCGAGGAGGCCGAGGCGGCAGTCAGGACGCTGATAAGCTGGGCCGGGGACAACCCCGACAGGCCGGGACTGCTCGACACGCCCAAGCGCGTGGCCAACGCCTACCGGGAATGGTTCACCGGCTACGGCACGGACCCGGCGGGCTTCCTCGCCCGGACCTTCGACGAGACCGATGGCTACGACGAGATGGTCACCCTGAGGAATGTGCGCTTCGAATCCCACTGCGAACACCACCTCGCCCCGGTGATCGGACGATGCCATATCGCCTACCTGCCGCGCACCCGTGTCGTCGGCATCTCCAAGCTGGCGCGCATGGTGGAGATCTTCTCCCGCCGCCTGCAGATCCAGGAACGCCTGACCGCGCAGATCGCCGACACCATCAACGTGATCCTCGAACCGCGGGGTGTGGGGGTCGTGGTCGAGGCGACCCACCACTGCATGACGACGCGGGGCGTCCACAAGCCCGGCGTGACGATGGTCACGAGCCGCATGCTCGGTGACTTCCGCATCAAGTCGGCGACCCGGCGCGAGTTCCTCGCCTACATCGGCAACCCGGTCACGGCCGTGTCCGAATAGGGGCCGGAGGCACCCCGAAGGGTCAGATGAAATCCGTGATCGATATCCGGCCCATCCTGCAGGTCGCCGGAATCCTGCTGGCCACGCTCGCCATCGCCATGTTCCTGCCCATGGCCGCCGACCTCGTCGACGGCAACGACGACTGGCAGGTGTTCCTGGGCGCCGGATTCCTCACGCTCTTCGTCGGCATGTCGCTCTTCCTGACCAACCGCACCGGTGCGACGGGCCTCACCGTGCGCCAGGCCTTCCTGCTGACGGCCTTCGCCTGGATCGTGCTCTGCGCGTTCGCCGCGCTGCCGTTCGCCTTCGCCGATCTCGGACTCGACTACATGGACGCCTTCTTCGAGGCCACGGCGGGTCTCACCACGACCGGCGCGACCGTGGTCAGCGAGCTGCAGTCGCGCCAGGCCGGCATCCTGCTGTGGCGCGCCCTGCTCCAGTGGATGGGGGGCATCGGCATCATCGTGACCGCCGTCGCGGTCCTGCCGATGCTGAGGATCGCGGGCATGCAGCTGTTCAGCACCGAATCGTCGGATCAGGAAAAAATGCTGCCGCGGACCGTTCGGATCGCCGCAGTCATCACGACCATCTATGCCGTGTTCTCGATCCTGTGCTTTCTCGCCTACTGGAGCGCCGGCATGGCGCCCTTCGACGCCCTCGTCCATGCCATGACGACGGTATCGACTGCCGGGTTCTCGACGCAGGACGGCTCCATCGGCGCCTTCGACACGCCCGCCATCGAACTCGTCGCCATCGCCTTCATGGTTCTGGGCGCCCTTCCCTTCGTCATCTACATGCGCATGGCGCGGGGTGATCTCGTCCCTCTGTGGCGCGACGTCCAGGTCCGTCTCTTCGGCGCCATCGTCATCTTCGTCATCGCCGCTCTCACCGCCTGGCGCTTCCTCGCGGCCGGCGGCGAGGACTCCCTGTGGGGGGTGCTGCGCGAGGTCGCCTTCAATGTCGTCGCGATCGCCACGAGCACCGGCTACACGACGGAGGATTTCAGCGCCTGGGGCGGACTCGCCGTCGCGATGTTCTTCATTCTCATGTTCCTGGGCGGATGCACAGGCTCGACGGCCGGCGGCATGAAGATGTTCCGCATCCACGTGCTCGCCGCCATGCTCTACATCCAGCTGCGCCGCCTCATCCACCCGCACGGGGTCTTCGTCTCCCACTACAACGGCGTGCGCATCAGCGACGCCGTCGCGCAGTCGGTGGCGACCTTCCTGATCATCTTCGTGGCCGGATTCTTCATCCTCACCGCCGGTCTCGCGGCCCACGATCTCGACTTTCTCACGAGCGCCTCGGGGGCGGTCGCCGCACTGGGCAATGTCGGACCGGGCCTCGGGCCGATCATCGGTCCGCAGGGCAACTATGCAGCGCTTCCCGATACTGCCAAGCTCCTGCTGTGCATCGGCATGCTGCTGGGCAGGCTCGAGTTCCTGACCCTTCTCGTTCTCGTGACCCCCGACTTCTGGAGAGAGTGACCATGACGCCGGTCGAGATGATCCACCACCTGATCGCCTTCGACACCACCAGCCATCGCTCGAACCTGGAGATGATCGGCTGGATCGCCGGCTACCTCGAGTCCCACGGCATCGCGAGCTCCCTCATCCACGACGACAGCCGGCGCAAGGCCAACCTGTTCGCCACCCTGGGCGAGGGCACGAGCGGAGGCATCGTGCTCTCGGGTCACACCGATGTCGTGCCGGTCGACGGCCAGCCGTGGGACTCCGATCCCTTCACGGTGATCGAACGGGACGGCAGGCTCCACGGGCGGGGCACCTGCGACATGAAGGGGTTCATCGCCATCGTCCTTGCCCTCATTCCGGAGTTTCTCGAGCGCGGCCTCGTCCGCCCGCTCCACCTTGCCTTCTCCTACGACGAGGAGGTCGGCTGCCTCGGCGTCCATGGCCTCGTCGCCGAGCTCGGCTCGCGCGGGATCCGCCCCGAGGCGGTGATCGTGGGAGAACCCACGTCCATGGAGGTGGTCGACGCGCACAAGGGGATCGCGGCGTTCCTCACGACCTTCAGGGGCGTGCCGGCCCATTCCAGCGCCACCCACATCGGCGTCAGCGCCACCCATGCCGCCGGCCGCTTCGTCGCCTTCCTCGACGACCTCTTCGAGGAGTACCAGGCCCGCGCCCGCCCCGACCTCGGCTTCGTGCCTCCCTACACGACGATCCAGGTCGGCATTCTCCAAGGCGGCACGGCCGGCAACATCATCGCCCGGGACTGCCTCGTCGACTGGCATTTCCGGACCATGCCGACCGACGACGCCGGCGAGATCGAGAGTCGCGCCCGGTCCTGTCTCGACGACCTCAGGGAGAAGATGAAGGCGCGCCACGGGGACTGCGATGTCGTCACCAGCGTGAGCTCCAGGGTGCCGCCGCTGAAGCCCGACAGCGCCTCGCCGGCGACCCAGCTCGCCCTCCAGCTCACCGGCGCCAACCGCACTGCCCAGGCGTCCTTCGGAACCGAGGCCGGCATCTTCCAGGAGAACAGCTTCCCCGCCGTCGTCTGCGGCCCCGGCGACATCGCCCAGGCCCACCAGCCCAACGAGTTCATCACGCTCGAACAGGTGGACGCCTGCACGGCCTTCCTGCGGCGCCTGATGACGAGGATCTGCCGGACCTGACCGGCAGTCCGCACCCGATGAGCGCGCTGCGGGCGCGCTATTCGTCGTCCCGGCCCGGACGGGGCACGCCGTGCCGGGCATGCCAGTCCTGCCGCAGCCGCGGGGCCGACGCGGCGAAGCTGTCGCCCGTCTCGTGGCAGGCGACGATCCGGTCGCTGCGGAAGTGGCGGAAATCGCCGCGCAGCTCGCACCAGGCCGCCAGCACCGTGACCTCGATGTAGTAGATGACCGCGACCGGCAGGCAGGTGCGCTCGCTCAGTCGTCCCTGCCCGTCCCTGTAGACGAGGGCGAGGCGGCGGCTGCCGCGGACCGCGGCTCGCAGCGTTGCCATGTTGGCCGCCGGCGGTGCGCCGGAATCCGGGACCACGAACCGGCCGTCGTCCAGTTCGCCGGCGCGCGGCCCGGGCAGGACATCGGCGATCTTGGCGGCGACGCGGTCCGCGGCCGCCTGAAGATCCCTGTCGCCGGTCCTGTTCAGAAGCTGCAATCCGACCGCGACCGCCTCGATTTCCTCGCGGTCGAACATCAGCGGCGGCAGGTCGTAACCCGGCCGCATGATGTAGCCGACACCGGCCGCACCGTCGATCGGCACCCGCATGGCGACCAGCGCCGCGACGTCGCGGTAGACCGTGCGCGGCGCGACCTCCAGCGCCTCGGCAAGCTGTGCGGCGGTCACCGCCCCGCGCGCCCGGCGCAGCAGGTGAATCAGTTCGAGGAGGCGGTCCGCGCGGCGCATGACCGGGCGTCCTCCTGTTCCGGAATCCGGGGCTCCCGGAATCCGCTCGGGGCATGCCGCCCGCCGTTCACCTGTGGAACCTCCGTATCGGCCGCCCGCCGCGAGGCCGTCACTGCTGACAGCATGCTGTCATGAGCCCTCGTGGACTGTTCCATGCTTCACACCGTATGCGGAGATTGACGTGGCCGACAGTGGCAGCAGGCAGGTCATGCTCGGCAGCGTCCTCGTGGCGCTGTCGGCGGTCGCGTGGAGCACGGCCGGAATCTTCACCAAGGGCGTCGAGGCGGACGTCTGGTCCGTGCTGCTCTGGCGGGGGCTCCTCGCCGGAGCCGTGATGTCGGCCTGGCTCGGGTGGCGCGGGGGCTGGTCCTGGCTCGCGGACTGGAAGGGCCTGGGCTGGCCGGGATGGTCGGCCGCAACCATCAGCAGCGCGGCGACCATCTGCTTCATCGCCGCCTTCAAGAACACCGCCGTCGCCAACGTCGCCATCATCTACGCCACCGCGCCCTTCGCCGCCGCCGCCCTTGCGTGGGTGTGGATGCGCGAGAGGCCCGGTCCCGCCACCCTCGCCGCGGCCGCGCTCTGCCTCGTCGGCGTCACGGTCATGGTGGGAGGCTCGACGGGCACTCCGGACCTGGCCGGCGACGTCCTGGCTCTCGGCATGACCGCCCTGATGGCGCTGATGATGGTCGTCATGCGGCGTCACCCCGACCGATCCATGACCCTGGCGGTGGGCCCGGTCTCGTGTCTTCAGTTGGTCGCGGTCGCCTGGATCATGGGCGCCGGGTTCGACGTCCCGGCGCGGGAGCTGGTCCTGCTGGCCGGTTTCGGCGTGGTTCATGCGGCCGCCACGGTGCTGCTGGCCGAGGGGGTGCTGCGGATCCGGGCCGCCGAGGCCGCGCTGATCGGCGCGCTGGAGGCGCCGCTCGCGCCGCTGTGGGGCTGGCTGATTCTCGCCGAGATCCCGCGCATGCCGACGGTCGCCGGCGGCACCGTGGTGCTCGCGACGCTCGCCTGGCACCTGGTTCTCAAGGTCCGGGAACGGTCCTGACGACCCGCAAGGAACGTTCGGCCGGCCCCCCGGCTTGCCGGGGTCCCGGCGGCGGGTTCATGATGGCGGCTTGCGGAGTGCACGTCATGGACAGCGTCGGTCTCTGTCATCTTCCGGCGGTTCGGCAGAAGGAGCTGCTTGATTCGGGCGAGGTCTCCTGCGTCGAGCTCGTCGACGCGCAGATTGCGCGAATCGAGGAGATCAACCCCCGGATCAACGCCTTCGTCACCCTGGTTCTCGAGGAGGCGCGCGCCGAGGCGGGGCTCAGGGACGACGAACGCCGCAGGGGCGGGACGCAGGGCGTCCTCCACGGCCTCACCGTGGGCGTCAAGGACTGCTTCGCCACGAAGGGGATCCGGACCACCTTCGGCTCGGCGGCCTTCGCCCGTCACGTTCCCGACCACGACCACATCGTCGTCGAGCGGGAACGGGCCGCCGGCGCCATCATCCTCGGCAAGCTCAACACCCCGGAATTCACCATGGCGAAGAACACCTGCGACAACCCGGTGTTCGGCCCCACGCGCAACCCGTGGAACCCGGAGCTTGCCCCCGGCGCGAGCAGCGGCGGCAGCGGCGCGGCCCTGGCCTGCGGGATGGTGTCGCTTGCCGACGGTTCGGATATCGGCGGTTCGCTTCGCAATCCGGCGGCATGGTGCAATGTCGTCGGCCACCGCCCCACGTCATGGATGGTGCCGGACGTTCCTTGCCCCCTGGCCTGGGACAGCATGAACACGCCGGGACCGATGGGCCGCACGGTGGCCGACGCCGCCCTCTTCCTCTCCGCCCTGGCGGGGCCCGACCGGCGTTGTCCGGTGGTTGTGGACGCCCCTTTCCCGCCGGGCCTTCCCGACCTCGCCGTCGACATGCGCGGCCTCAGGATCGGCTGGTCGACGGACCACGGCTGCCTCGACATCGACCCCGACATCGCCGCCGGCTTCGAGGCCCGGCTCCGCGTCTTCGCGGATCTCGGTGCCCGCCTCTCGCGCTGCGATCTCGATCTTCGGGATGTTCTCGAGATGAACCGCCGCTTCAGCGCGCGGCGCCTGGCCCGCGACATCGAACCGGCAAGGGGCGGGGCGCTCGATCCGTCGCTCGTCCGCCGCGCCGATGCGGCGGCGGCGGCACGAGGTGCCGCCCTCATGGAGGCGGAGGCCTGCCGCCACAGGATCTGGGCCGACATGGTCGAGGCCTTCCGCCATCACGATGTCCTTGTCTGGCCCGACGATCCCTGCGATCCCTTCGGCCATGCCGACGAAGCCGCGGGCGACGCCGTCGACTGGACGCTGCTCTACGTCACGCCGATGGTCGGCGCGCCGTCGACCACCGTGCCGTGCGGATTTTCGGGCTCCGGCATCCCCAGGGGACTGCAGGTGATCGGTCCCCCCGGCGCCGACCTCCTGACACTCGGCGTGGCCCGCGCCTTCGAAGAGGCCACCGGTTTCACCGCGTCGAGACCGCCCATGGCGGCATGACCCAAGTGCGCCGCCAGGCATCCCGGTCACGGGATCCGGGTATCGGCGTGTGAGGAGACTGAGACGCTCCTGACGTTCGCCTGGACACCTTGAACTTGTGTACTCGAACTCGACGTCGTTGACGCTCTCGCTCCGGATCGCTTCCAGCGACAGACCGGTCGAACCGTCGTTGCCACTTTCACGCGGGAGCCGCCAGCCGAGGCGGTAGTCGCGGTCGCCGTCGCTCGTCACCCCGAAGCCGGTCTCCGGCGTCGGGGTGACGCGGTTGCCGGTCACGTCCGAACCGTTGTCGGCGGCGGTGAGCCGGGCCAGGGTCTCGCGCCTGAGCAGCCCGTCCATGCCGCCGCTGGCCTGCGCGCCCAAGGTCCGGGTGAGCATCAGGCTCGCACCCCTTCCGTTGCCGGGCTGCGCGTCCCAGGAGAGCACGCCCGAGAAACCATGCCTCGCCGATGCCATTCGAGGCATGGCTCACCACCGGTGCGGGCAGCGGCGGCGTGGTGCAATGTCGTCGGCCACCGCCCGACATCATGGATGGTGCCGGATGTGCCCTGTCCCCTGGCCCGGGACAACATGAACACGCCGGGACCGATAGCCCGCACTGTGGCCGACGCCGCGCTCTTCCTCTCCATCCTGGCGGATCCCGATCGGTGTTCGCTGGTTGTCGTGGAGATCCCCTTCCCGCCCTCGCCATGCGCGGCCTCAGGATCGCCTGGTCGACGGATCACGGCTGCCCCGAAATCGCCGCCGGTTTCGAGAGCCGGCTCGGGATCTTCGAGAACCTCGGCGCCCGTCTCCCGCGCCACGATCTCGATCTTCGGGATGTTCATGAGATGAACCGCCGCTTCAGCGCGCCGCGTCTGGCACACGCCTTCGAAGAGGCCACCGGCTCACCGAGTCGAGACCGCCGTCCATGGCGGCATGACCCATCAGGCTCGCACTGATGTTGGCCTGCGGGATCCGCCCGCGGCTGCGGCTCATCCAATCGGCTCCGCTGCAGGTTACGCAGTGAACGAGAACCTGCCTGGCATCGTCGTCGACGGTAAACGCAATGACCGCACTTCTACCGGCCGGAATGGCGCGAAGGTCGGGCGCGATTTCGTCGCGGATCGACTCCTGTGCGACGGTCGGGCCAAACTCGCGATCTGTTGCTCTATCTCGGCGGGCTTGCGGTTGGCTGCTTCGCTTCCAGCGTAGTCGATTATCCACGTGGGCGATCGCCTGCAAGTCCCCCGTCACGAGCGGATGGAAGCAGACACGGCAGGTCATCTGCGGCGAGAGGCCTCCACGGCGTCACGAGCTGCCGAAAACGCCTGTTCGTCGTCAACATACTCCGATCGGTCTGTCCGCATGCGAGCGCGAATCTCCTCGCGGAGGGTGGAAAGCGCTGTTTCCCGCTCCCGATCGTCCTGCATCATCTGCTCGATGGCGCTGGCCACGGCGGCGCTCCGAGTAGCGAACACGCCTTGGCCCATCTTCTCCGACAGGAAGCGGTGGTGGCGATCAGTGAAGTGCGACCGTTGCACTGTTCGATGCTGTCGCCGATACGGGCAGCGGAGGCCCTGACAGTGTCCCGCGCAGGTGGGCACAGCGAGCCATGGTCTCCACCTGCGTGTGACCGAGCAACATCCCGATCACGCTGAGACTCCCGCCCAAGGCCAGCGCTCTCGAAGCAAGGGAGTGACGAGATCATGGATCCGCACGTCCTCCGGCTCAGCACGCGCGCGGGTCGATACCCATTTTTCCGGGTCAGGATCTCCAGCGTCTCCGCCATGGCCTCGTAGGACGACGCCGTCGACTGGACGCTTCTCAAGGAGCCGTCAGCCAGCGCCACAGGTGCTCGCGAATCTCCGCTTCGAGGCGCCTGTCGAGAGCGTCGACGATGTCTGCGAGCATGGCGTGAAGGATCTCCTTCCTCTCGTTGAGAGACAGGCTTTCCGCCGCGGTGCGGCTCTGCGTGCTGCGCGCCTCGACGAACCCCGAACCGGACGGGTGACCGGCGATCTCGATCTTCAGTTTCATCGCGCCGTCGTAGCGCACGGACTGCTCGTCGGTGAAGAAGCCCTCGATGCCGTCGTCGGTCTCGAGCGGGACGGCGACAAACCGGTTCTCGACGAGAACGACGCGGGCCACGCCCGTCGTCCCGGTGGCCTCGAGGCGCTCCTGCGACCAGCGGCGGGCAACCGTTCCGGGCAGTTCGTACATGGCAAAGCGCATGTCGCGCGAGGGCGCCGTCACGGCCCCGCCGCCATCGGACGCCGTGAACTCGACGGCGGCGACGTCGAGACCCAGCGGCGCCCGCCCGCCGAAGGCGACCGGGGGCAGAGTCAGGGCGGCCGGGATCCCGGCGCAGCCCGCGAGCAGGCCGCCCGCCATGGCGGCAAGGAGCGACCTGCGGTCCGGCGCGGTCATTGTGGAGACTCCGCCCGCCCGGCCACGTCTTGCGGCCTGAACGTCTGCCGCCGATTGCAGAACTTGCAGACCACCTCGATGGCACCGTCCACGACGAATTCCTCCACGCTGGCAGCCGGCATGCGGCGAAGCATAGCCAGCGCCCGCTTGTCCGAGCAACTGCACGCGAAGCGGATGGCCTTCGGCTCGTGCACCCTCACGCCGACATCGTGGAAAAGCCTGTAGAGGAGGTCGTGGGAGGCGAGGCCGGGATCGGTGAGCTCCCGTCCGGTCACCGAGCTCATCAGCACCATCGTCGTGTTCCAGGCGTCCTGCCTGTCGGCCCGTGTCAGCGCTTCGTCGCCCGGACCGAGTTCCGCGAGTCTCTGCAGCGCTATGGCGCCCGCCCGCCAGGCCCCGCCGCGGCGCGCCACCGCCACCTCGAGACCGGTGTCGATCTGCTCGGACTGGCGGAAATAGCCGCGCAGGCAGTCGGCAAGCGCCGAGCCCTGGAGCTCGACGACGCTCTGGTAGAGTTCGCTCTCGGGTCCCTGATCGACCGTGAGCACGAGGAGTCCCTTGCCCACAAGGCCGTCCGGCGGCTCGCCGCCTGCCAGGCGGTCCGCGTCGTATCCCGCATAGCCCCGCACGTCGCCGTCGCTGGTATAGTCCACGGCAAGAAGGTGGACCGGACCGTCGCCCCGGGTCTCGGCCGTCAGGCGTCCCTCGAACTTGAGACCCGCGCCGAGCACCACGGCGATCACGATCAGTTCCCCGAGGACCCTCGAGACGCCGTCGGGATAGTCGTGCTGTGAGAGGATCCTGTCGAGCGCGGGCCCGAGGCGCACCAGGCGTCCGGCGAGGCTGAGCGATCCCACGCGGAAGGGCTGGATGCTGTCGTCGGGACTCTCGACCGGGAGAGCGTTCTTCAGGCCATGCACCACTTCAGGATCGCCTTCTGGGCATGGAGCCGGTTCTCCGCCTCGTCCAGCACGACCGACCGGGGGCCGTCCGCCACCTCGGAGGCGACCTCCCGGCCCCGGTACATGGGCATGCAGTGGAGGAAAACGGCATCCTTTCGGGCGAGCCCCATGACCCGGGAATCGATTCGGAAGGCCTCCAGCGCCGACGTGTCCGTGTCTTCGTCCGCGGTGCGCGCGTCGCTCATGGACACCCAGGTGTCGGTGACGACGCAGTCGGCGTCGCGGACCGCCTCGTCGATGGTGTCGACGACCCCCACCTGACCCTGGCGTTCGACGGCCCAGGCGACGACGTCCTCCAGCGGTCGGTAGCGGGTCGGGCAGGCGATCCTCAGCTCGAAGGCGAAACGGACCGCCGCATGAATCCAGGAACAGGCCATGTTGTTGCCGTCACCGGCCCAGGCCACCACCTTGCCCGCGATGGCTCCCTGATGCTCCTCCACGGTCATGACGTCCGCCATCAGCTGGCAGGGATGCGTGCGGTCGGTCAGGCCGTTGATCACCGGCACGCCGGCGTGGTGCGCGAGATCGAGCATCTTCGAGTGATCGGCCGTGCGAATCATGATGGCGTCGACGTAGCGCGACAGGACGCGCGCCGTGTCGGCGATCGATTCGCCGCGGCCAAGCTGCATGTCGCCGGGCGCAAGACTGATGGTGCTGCCGCCCAGCTGTTGCATGGCCACCTCGAAGGAGACCCGGGTGCGGGTCGAGGGCTTCTCGAAGATCGTGGCCAGGACCCTGTCGGCGCACGGCCTCGGCCTGTCGTGGATGCGCCAGCGCCGCTTGAGGTCGTGGGCGTCGTCGAGCATCGCCCGCAGGACGGGCGCCTCGACTTCGGAGATATCGAGAAAGTGCCGCGGAAGGGTCACGGCGCGAGCTCCGAAGCTGCGGAATCGAGCGCCTCGAGCGCAACGGCGATGTCCTCGTCGCCGATCACCAACGGGGGCAGGAAGCGGACCATGTTGTCCCCGCACGGCACGGTCAGGACACGCCTGCGGATCATCGCGGCCACGACGTCGCCGGCGGGGACGGCACACCGGATGCCCAGCATGAGGCCGAGACCGCGCACGTGCTCGAAGACCGAGGGATGGCGGGCGACGACGTCTTCGAGCTCCCGGCGAAGGCGGTCGGCGGTGGCGCGGACGCCCTCGAAGAACCCGTCCTCCAGCATGATGTCGAGCACCGCGTTGCCCGCCGCCGTGGCGAGGGGATTGCCACCGAAGGTCGAGCCGTGACTCCCGGCCACCAGCGCCGAGGCCGCCTCCTCCGTCGCGAGGCAGGCACCGATCGGAAGGCCTCCGCCCAGCGCCTTGGCCACGGCCATGATGTCGGGGGCGATTCCCGCCCACTCGTGGGCGAAGAGGCGGGCCGTGCGGCCCATGCCGCACTGCACCTCGTCGTAGATCACGAGAAGTCCGAACTCGTCGGCCGCACGCCTGATCGCCGCGAGAAACTCGCGGCTGACCGGCGTGATGCCGCCCTCGCCCTGGACCGGTTCGATCAGGATCGCCGCGGTTTCGGGTCCGATCGCATCGCGAAGGGCGTTGGTGTTGTGCAGCGGCACCTGGTCGAAGCCGTCGACCGGGGGGCCGAACCCCTCGAGGTGCTTGGCCTGGCCGCCGGCCGAAATGGTCGCCAGCGTCCGGCCGTGAAACGCCCCGCTGAAGGTGATCGTCCGGTAGCGTTCCGGGCGGCCGTCGGCGTGATGGAAACGCCTCGCCATCTTCAGCGCGCATTCGATCGCCTCCGCGCCCGAGTTGGCGAAGAACACGCTCGATGCAAAGGTCGCTTCGACCAGCCTGCGGGCCAGGCGCTCCTGGTTGGCGATCCTGTAGAGATTGGAGGTGTGCCAGAGTTCGCCGGCCTGTCGGGTGATCGCGGCGACGAGATGGGGGTGCGCATGGCCGAGGTTGGTCACGGCGATGCCGCAGCCGAAGTCCAGATAGCGTTCGCCGTCCGTCGCGTGGAGCCAGGGGCCCGATCCGCGCTCGAACTCGAGGTCGAATCGGCCATAGGTCGGCATGACAGGATCGATCATGGCAATCACCCGCGCTGCAGGACTGTCCCGGAATGGAAAAGGCCTGAGAGCCGGTTCGTACCCCGCAGGCCGCCGGGACTATCGAATCCCCCATGAGCGCTGTCAAATCGGGCCGCGGCGGCAATTGATGCCTGGCGGTTGAATCCGGAGTGCGCCTTGCTGTACGTGTTCGCCTTCTCATGCGGGAACCGCTCCTTGCCGCACCACGCCTCAGGCGCGCTGAAACGGACGGCCGCCCTCCTCGTCCTCCTTGCCGCATCGGCCTGTGCCGAGACCCCGGACGATCCCGTCGAGCGCGAGGTGTTTCTCGAGACCAACGATCCGGCCGAACCCGTCAACCGCGCCGTCTTCGATTTCGACATGACCATTCTCGACGGCGTGCTGTCTCCGGTGGCTCTCGCCTACCGCGACAACGTGCCGGGGCCGATTCGCGACGGGGTGGGCAACGTGCTCGACAACCTGCAGATGCCGGTGACGATCCTCAACAGCGCCCTGCAGGGCGATGTCGACAACATGATGGTGGCGACGGGATCCCTTGTCATCAACTCCACCATCGGACTCGGCGGCATCCTCGACATTTCAACCGGTGACGGGCGGAAACCCCGCCGGGAAGACTTCGGCCAGACTCTCGCGGTCTGGGGAGTCGATGAAGGCGCCTATGTCGTCCTGCCGGTGGCCGGGCCGTCGACGGTGCGGGATACGATCGGCCTGGGCGTGGATATCCTGGCGGATCCTCTCACCTGGATCCTGACGCCCGTCTGGAGCTATGCGCGCTCCGGCGCAGAGACGATCGATACCGTGGCGGACGAGCACGACCGCCTCGATGACGTGCGGCGCAGTTCCCTCGACTTCTATGTCGGTGTGCGCAGCCTCTATCGTCAGCAGCGTGCGCGGCAGATCGCCAACGGCGATATCGACCCCTTCGCCGACGACCCCTTCGAAGACAACCCGGTCGAGGAGTGATGACCATGCCGATCGCGAGGCCGCGGATCCTGCCGTCTCTTGTTCTCCTCGTGATGGCCACGGTCCCGTCGAGAGCCGATGTCGTGACCGACGCCACGGAATTCGTGCGCCACGAGGCGATTAACCTCATGGAGATCATGACGCTGCCTGCCGGTCCGGAACGCGGCGAGGCCTTCGTCGCATGGGTCGGCGGGACCGTCGATCTGGGACACATCGCCAGAAAGGCGCTGGGCCGCTACATCGGCACCGCGACCGACGAGCAACTGGCGTCCTACACCGATGCCTTCAGGAGCTATATCGAGGAGACCTACGAGAAACGGCTGGACTTCTTCGCCGGCTACGCGTTCGAGGTCCAGCGGTCCCGGACCCTGGGCGCGGAAGATGTCGTCGTGAGGACGTCGGTCAGCGCACCCGACGGCCGGCGGTACGTCGTCGATTTCCGTGTCGGCTTCGATGGCGGCAGCGGTTACCGTGTCACCGACATCGCCATCGAGGGCCTCTCCATGCTCAAGACGCTGCGCGACGAGTTCGCATCCGTCATCCGGCGCGACGGGATCGAGGGACTTACCGCGCTGCTGGTCAGTAACGCGGCCGGAGCCGCCAGGTGACGGCGGCCGCCGAGGGGCGCCTGATGGTCGACAACGGCGGTGTCGGCCTCAACGCAAGGGTCGACGGCCAGGGCGCCGATCTCCTCCTGATCCACGGTGTCGGCGCCTCGATCGAGGCCTGGGACCCGGTAGTTCCGCATCTCGGGGACCGGTACCGGATCATTCGTCTGGATCTGAGGGGCCATGGCCTCTCCGGCAAGCCGCCGGGGCCCTATCGCATCGACGATTTCGTCCGGGATGTCGCCGCCGTGATGGACCGCCTCGCGACCGGCCCCTGCCCCGTTGCCGGCCATTCGCTGGGCGCCCTCATCGCCCAGGGACTGGCACTTTCCTCGCCGGAGCGCGTGACGCGGCTGGTCCTTCTCTCCGGCGTGGCCGGGCGGACCGGGGAGGAACGGCGCAGGGTGGACGAGCGCCTCGCCCTGGTCGCCGACGGCATACCGGGGGCGCATTTCGAGGCGTCGCTGTCCCGCTGGTTCACCGATGCCTTCCTGGAGGCCCATCCGGACATCATCGCCCGGCACGCCGACGCCAACCGGCGCAATGATCCGGCGGCCTATGCGGCTTCGTACCGGGTTCTCGCGACAACCGATTTCGGCGACCGCCTCGGCGAGATCGACGTGCCGACCCTGGTGGCGACCGGTGAACACGACCAGGGTTCCAATACCCGCATGGCCCGTTTCATGCACGAACGCATCCCGGATGCCGCCCTTCACGTTCTTCCCGGCCTCAGGCACGCCATCCTCACGGAAGCGCCCGGCGAGGTCGCAAGGCTCATCCGCGACTTCGTCGGCTGAAGGCTACATCTCGACGATCGACAGCCTCGGCGTCGCCGCAGGAGGGGGCAGGACGCCGGCCTCGAGGTAGTCCCAGCCGGCGAGCGCGATCATCGCGCCGTTGTCCGTCGACCACTTGAGTGGCGGCAGGCAGAGTTCGACACCCGTCTCGCCGGCGAGTTCACGCGCGCTTGCGCGCAGCTGCGGACTCGCGGCGACGCCGCCGACCACCACCAGCGAACGGCTCGGCGCCGCCTCGAGGGCACGCCGGCACTTGGTCGCGAGGATGTCGATCACGACCTCCACGAAGGACGCCGCCATATCGGCGTGATCGAGATCCGGCGTCGTCTCGAGCTTCCTCGCGACGGCGGATTTCAGGCCCGAGAAGGAGAACTCGAGACCGTCCCGGATCATGGGCCGGGGCAGTTCGACCACGGGCCTGCCATCCCTTGCCAGACGGTCGATCGGGGGGCCGCCCGGGAACCCCATGCCCATGAGACGGGCCACCTTGTCATAGGCCTCGCCGACGGAATCGTCGCGGGTGGCGCCGAGGATGCGCACGTTCCGGCGATCAGCCATGTGGGCGAGCAGGGTGTGGCCGCCGGAGACCAGCAGGACGGTGGCCGGGAAGGTGACACGGGCGCCCTCGAGGTCGGCGCTGCGCAGATGGCCCCGCAGGTGATTGACGCCGATCACGGGAAGATCCCAGGCGACGGCCAGCGCCGATGCCGCATGCAGTCCCACCAGGAGGGAGCCGATCAGACCCGGCCCCCTGGTCACGGCGATGGCGCGCAGCCGCCGGGAGTCGCAGTCGGCCTCCTCCATGACCTGTCCGATCGCGGGAACGATGGCCGTGACGTGAGCCCGCGACGCGAGCTCGGGGTAGACGCCGCCCCACTCGGCATGGATCGCGTCCTGGCGCGCGACGCCGGAGGCGAGCACGCCGCCGTCGCGGTCGACGACGGCCACCGCCGTATCGTCGCACGACGACTCGATCCCGAGGATCAGATCCCGGCTCATGCGAGAATCTCCTCGACCGTCGAACGCGGCACGACGCCCTCGCGTTCGACGACGGGAGGATCGACGGCGCAGTTGACGAGAGTCGACGGCACGGCATCGCGCCGTCCTCCGTCAACGGCCAGAGCGGGCTCGAGGATCAGCTCGTCGAGAATTTCCGTCACTGTTCCCGGCGTCGGGCGGCCGTGAAGATTGGCGCTCGTCACCGCGAGGGGGCCCGACCGCGCGAGAAGCTCCAGCATGAACGGCTCGGCGGGAATCCGGATGGCCACCTCGCGGCGCCCCTCGAGCCACCGCACGGGTCCGGCCTCGCCGAAACCCATGGCGATGGTCAGCGCGCCCGGCACCAGATCCGAGGCGATCAGGCGCATCGCCTTCCCGGTGACCCTGACGCCGAGAGCACCGAGAGCGCCGCCGGATGCCACCATCACCGGGAGATTCCTGCTGCGGGGACGCTGCTTGATGGCGAACAGCCGCTCCGCCGCGTCGTCCCGGTCCGGGCGCACCGCGAGTCCGTAGACCGTGTCGGTGGGCAGGAGCACGACGCCGCCGCCGGCCAGGGCGAGGCGCGCGCGCTCCACGGCGCCCGAATCCGTGGCCTGGACGATCTCAACCATCGCCGCCGACCTCCGAGAGGCTGACGACGGCGGGCGACAGCGTCGTCAGCGGCACGACCGGTTCGCGGCTGAAGCGCCCGCCCGCGAGGGCCTCGCCGGCTTCCGCGACGAGGGTCGACGCCGTGACCGTGCGAGCGCCGACCGCGGCGCCCGGGAAGAGCGACGCCACCTCCTCCGGCACGACGCCGACAAGGACGAAGGCCTTGCGGGAGGCGACCGCATGGCGGACGAGCCGGGCGAGATCGTCGACCACGAGGGGACCGCAACGGCCGCCGCGCCGCTCCTGGAAGAAGCCCCGGCCGCCGGTCGTGGGACGGATGCAGATGACGGTCGAGGGCGACCCGGTCTCGCGGGCCACCAGGTCGAAGTAGTCGAGGGGCACGAGGGGCCTGCCGAGGGCCCAGGAGAGGGTGTTGGCAAAGGTGACGCCGCCGCGCGTCGCCGTGAGCCCGCCGGGTCCGAGGTCCACGGCGACCGCCTCGATATCCCCGGCTGCGGCGCCGATGGCGTCGAGGCCGCGGCGAAGGGCGCCGTGCAGGAACACCGGCCCTTCCGTCCTTCCGCTTCCGGGGGTTTCCTCGTGGAGAACCCCCGTCCCGTCGCCGAAGGCCACCATGCTCAGCGGCGCCGCGGTTTCGATGCAGACCACGAGCGCCATGTCAGACGCCCTCGATGGCGCATCGTCGGGACCCTTCCCCGGAGGCGCCGTGGCCGAGCACCACCCGGATGTGCCGGGGATGCGCCGCGGCGATCTTCCCGCCCCACTCGACCATGGTGATGGCGTCGCCGGCAAGATCCTCGATCCCGAGGTCGAGGTACTCGTCGACGCCCGATAGCCTGTAGGCGTCGAGGTGAAGGATGCGCCGCCGTCCGCTTCCATAGACGTGCATCAGCGTATAGGTCGGACTCGTCACCGCGTCGTCCAGGCCCAGGGCCTCGACACACGCCCGCACGAAGTGCGTCTTGCCGATGCCGATCGGTCCGTCGAGCAGCACGACGTCGCCTGCTTCGAGACCGCACCCGAGCGCGGCCGCAGTCCTCTCCAGGGCGGCCACATCGGCAAGTTCATGAACCATGGCGGCGTTCACGATCCCTCGGTGCGTGGGGGCTGGTGGGCCCGGCAGGACTCGAACCTGCAACCAGACCGTTATGAGCGGCCGGCTCTGACCAGTTGAGCTACAGGCCCCGGGATGATTCTAGTCGGGCTTGGCGAAGCTCCTGAGCTTGCGGCTGCGGCTCGAATGCTTGAGCTTGCGCAGGGCCTTCGCCTCGATCTGGCGTATTCGCTCGCGGGTCACGGAGAACTGCTTGCCGACCTCCTCGAGGGTGTGGTCGGTGTTCATGCCGATGCCGAAGCGCATGCGCAGGACCCGTTCCTCGCGGGACGTCAGGGTCGCCAGCACCTCCGCGCAGGAGGTGCGCAGGTTGGCGAGAATCGCCGCATCGACCGGCAGGACGGCGTTCTTGTCCTCGATGAAGTCGCCGAGATGGCTGTCCTCGTCGTCACCGACGGGATTCTCCAGGCTGATCGGCTCGCGGGCGATCTTGAGAACCTTGCGGACCTTCTCCAGGGGCATGCCGAGCTTCTCGGCGAGTTCCTCGGGCGCCGGCTCGCGGCCGACCTCGTGCAGCATCTGGCGGCTGGTCCGGGTCAGCTTGTTGATGGTCTCGATCATGTGGACGGGGATGCGGATGGTCCTTGCCTGATCGGCGATCGAGCGCGTGATCGCCTGGCGGATCCACCATGTGGCATAGGTCGAGAACTTGTAGCCGCGGCGGTACTCGAACTTGTCGACCGCCTTCATCAGGCCGATGTTGCCTTCCTGGATCAGGTCGAGGAACTGCAGGCCCCTGTTCGTGTACTTCTTGGCGATCGAGATGACGAGGCGCAGGTTGGCCTCCACCATCTCCTTCTTGGCCTGGCTCGCCTCCTTCTCGCCCTTCTGGACGACGCGCACGATGTGCTTGAACTCGGGGATGTCGAGACCCGACTCGATGGCCACGTCGGCGATGTCCTGGCGAGTTTCGGCAATGGTCAGGGCATCGATCCTGGCGAACCTGCGCCAGCGCTCGTCGGGCAGCGAGGCGATGTGCTCGTGCCATGACCGGTCGAGCTCGCTGCCGGAGTACTCCTCGAGAAACTCCTCGAGCTTGATGCCGCGCCGCTGGGCCGCCTTGAAGAGCGTGCCCTCGAGTCCGAGAACCCTGCGGCTGGTGCCCAGAAGCATGTCGGCGAGGATCTCGACGCTGTTGTTGTGCAGCTTGATCCCGCGGACCACGACGCCGACCTCGGAGCGCAGCCTGGAGTAGCGCTGCTTCACCGAAGGCGCCGGCTGGCGGCCCTCGAGCCTGGCGCCGATGTAGTCCTGCTGGACCTTCTCGAGACGCTGATAGAGCCGCGCGACCTTGTCGAAGGTGGCAAGGATGTCGGGCATGACCGCCTGTTCCATGCCCGCCAGGGTCATGTTGTTGCCTTCATCCTCGCGGTCGTCGTCATCGTCCGGCTCGCCGGACTCCCCGGAGTGCGAGCCGGCGACGTCGGCCGTGCCGGAAATCCCGGCGTAGGTCGCCTCGAGGTCGATGACCTCGCGCAGCAGGGTCCGCCTTTCGACGAGGTCGTCGCGCCATGCGACGATCTGGCGCAGGGTCAGGGGGCTTTCGAAGATGCCGCGAATCATGCGGTCCCGGCCGGCCTCGATGCGCTTGGAGATGGCGATCTCGCCCTCGCGCGAGAGCAGGTCGACCCGCCCCATCTCGCGAAGGTACATGCGCACGGGATCGTCCGTGTAGCCGACGTCGGCCGAGGAACTCGTCGCCGCGGGCGCCTTGCTCTGGACCACCGGCTTGGCCTTGTCGTCGGCCGGTTCGTCCACCTCCTCGCTCTCGACGACGTTGACGCCCATCTCCGAGAGCGTGGCCATCGTGTCCTCGATCTCTTCGGACGACAGTTCGTCGGTCGGCAGGGTCTCGTTGAGCTCGTCGACCGTCACATAGCCGCGCTCCTTGCTGCGCGCCAGCATCCTCTTGATCGCCACATTGACGGAATCGAGCAGCGGATCGTCCACGCCGTCACTGGTCTCGACTTCGGCGGAATGTGTCGCCATGCCTGATCCCTCCCTGCTCGACGTCTCCGCGACGCCTCAGCCGTCGTTCCCGGAAGCGGGAACCCTCGCCTGCCAGCCTTCGCGCTCCACGACCTTGGCGATCAGCCTCTGCCATGCCTCGTCGGTGGGATTGTCCTCCCAGGCGCCGGCATCGGCATGAATCTCCTCGCCCAGAACATCGCGGCACTGGTGGAGCTCGTGGGCGTGGCGCCACAGACTCTCCGCCATGTCGACCGAATCGATGACATAGAGGGAAGCGGCGGCAGTCCCGGAAATCTCCTTCAGCAAGCCTGCGAGGCCTGCTGCCTTCAAGTGGTCCGCCAACGCCGCACTGTCAAGATTTTCCCCTGAACCGAGGGCGTCGACGAGGCATTTTTGCATCGATTCGTGGCGCGGGTCGACAAAGGTCACGGCGGCAAGGGATTCGGCAACGCGCTCGAGAAGCCCGGGATTGAGCAGCGGCAGGGCGATCAGCGCCCGTTCGGCCATCCCCCGGGGTCCCGCCGGCCCGCCCGGAAGGCGCGGCGTCACCTCCACGCTGCGGCCGTGGGACCAGACGTCCATTCTCCTGCGGTCGAGCCTGCCCCGCTGGCGCATCCTCCGGCGGCGGTCGGACGACCACGAGCCCGCGAAGGCGTCCCGGAGGCGCTGCCTGATCTCGCCCCTGTAGTAGTGGCGCACGGTGGTATCGGCGATGCGTTCGCTCGACACCATCAGGTCCCGTTCGAGAGCGGCGCGGCGTTCCGGCGTTGCGAACGACTGTCCCAGCGTGCGGCTGCGCCAGAACATGTCCATCAGCGGGATCGCGCCGTCGATCACCTCCCTCATGGCTCCCGCACCCCTCGCCCGGACGAGGTCGTCCGGATCCTGACCGCCCGACAGCAGGGCGAAGCGCAACGACTTGCCGGCCTTCAGGACCGGAAACGCCCGGTCGACGGCCCGGCAGGCGGCCTGGTATCCGGCCGTGTCGCCGTCGAAGCACAGCACCGGTTCGTCCGCCATGCTCCACAGGAGCGCAAGGTGGCCTTCGGTCAGCGCTGTCCCCAGGGGGGCCACGACGTGGCGCAGGCCGGCCTGGGAGAGGACCACGGTGTCCATGTAGCCCTCGACGACGATCACCGTTCCGGCGTCGTGGGCGGGCTTGCGCGCCTCGGCGAAACCGTAGAGGACATGGCCCTTGTGAAAGACCGGCGTTTCAGGCGAGTTGAGGTACTTGGCCGGGTGATCGTCCATCGCCCGTCCGCCGAAGCCGACGGTCCGCCCGCCGCGGTCGCCGATCGGGAAGACCAGCCGCTGGCGGAAACGGTCGACCGGTTCGCGGCCGTCCCTGCCGCCCGCGATCAGGCCCGCCTCCGCCATCAAGTCCCGGGCGATGCCCCGCGTCTCGAGGTGGCGTATCAGGCCGCGGGGTCCTTCCGGCGCGTAGCCGAGGCGGAAACGCTCCCACGTCCCACGCTCGACGCCCCGTCCGGCAAGGTAGTCGCGGGCCCCGGCGCCCGCTTTGCCGGCGAGCTGGCGCCGGAACCACTCGCAAGCCTCCTCCAGGACGTCGTGAAGGGTCGCGACGCGCCGCTCGCGTTCCCGCTGCGCCGGACTGCGCTCCGGCATCGCCAGACCGGCGCGGCCGGCGAGGCGTTCCACGGTTTCGGGAAACGAGAGCTTCTCGCTCTCCATGACATAGCGGATGACGTCGCCGTGGGCGCCGCAGCCGAAGCAGTGGTAGAACCCCTTGCTCTCGACCACGGTGAAGGACGGCGTCTTCTCCTGGTGAAACGGGCACAGGCCCACGTACTCTGCGCCGCGACGCTGCAGGCGCACGCCGGAGCCGACGACCTCGGACAGGGGAACCCGGGCCCTGATCTCGTCGAGGAATTGCGGAGGAAACGCCATCCGGCCTCGCGCGACCTCAGGCGAGCCGCTGCCTGATCAGAGCGCTCGCCACCGCGCCCTCGAATCGCCCGGGATAGGATGTCTTGAGACGGGCCATGACGCGGCCCATGTCCTTGAGGCCGACGGCATCGCACTCGATGATCGCATCGTCGACCGAAGCCGCGAGCTCGTCGGGCGTCATCGGATGAGGCATGAAGCGGCGGATGATCCTGATCTCCTCCTCTTCCCGGTCGGCCAGTTCGGGCCGCCCCCCCTTGCGGTACTGCTGGGCGGCCTCCAGGCGCTGACGCACCATCTTGGCAAGCAGTCCCACCGCCTGCTCGTCGCTCACGGTGCGGTTGAGGCCATCGGAACGCGCCGCGATCTCGTAGTCCTTGAGGGCGACGTTCACCAGCCTCAGGGTCGAAACCGCCAGCCGGTCGCGGACCTTCTGCGCCTCTTTCAGGGCCTCGTTGATCTCCTGCCTGATGGACATGCTCCTTGACCGATTGCTCTCATGGCCACGACCCGTTCCGCTTACATCACCTGATCTGCGATGGCGAGTCGATTCCCTCGCGCAATCCTGGGAATTCGCCGGTGGACAGAATCCAAACCATTGATAATTATTGTTTTTTTTCCTTGACCTTCGAACATGGGCTTCCTATAGTCCGCAAGCTTCACTCCTTCGCCGGTACTCGATGGCTCCATCCGTTTCCCTGCCGCCGTCCCGGGCTGCGGCGTGCATCATGCTCGCGGACGGTTCGACGTTCCGGGGATACGGAATCGGCGCCACGGGCCGCGCCATCGGAGAGCTTTGCTTCAACACGTCGATGACCGGCTACCAGGAGATCATGACCGATCCCTCCTACGCCGGGCAGATCATCACCTTCACCTTTCCGCACATCGGCAACACTGGCGCCAACGCCGAGGACATCGAGGCCGAGAGACCCGCCGCCCGCGGCGTCGTGCTGCGCGCCGACATCACCGATCCTTCGAACTACCGCGCCATCAGCCATCTCGACCGCTGGCTGAAGGCCAGCGGCCTCGTCGGCATCACCGGCATCGACACGCGGCGACTGGCGCGCCTCGTCCGGTCACGGGGTTTCCAGACCGCCGGCATCGATCACGGCGACATCGATGGCACCGGACTCGCCCGCGAACTCGCCCGCTGGCCCGGACTCGAAGGCATGGACCTCGCCCGCGAGGTGACCTGCCGGGAGGCCTACAGCTGGACCGGCACGATCTGGTCCCGCACCGGCGGCTACGGCGAACTCGGCGATCCCCGCCGCCATGTCGTCGCCGTCGACTACGGCGTGAAGAGGAACATCCTGAGGTGCCTCGCGTCGCGCGGCTGCCGCGTGACGGTGGTGCCGGCGGCGGCGGGCGCCGGCGACATCATGCGCCACCGGCCCGACGGCATCTTCCTTTCCAACGGGCCCGGGGACCCGGCCGCCACCGGAGACTACGCCGTGCCGGTCATCCGTGAACTCCTGGCGACCGGAAAGCCGCTCTTCGGGATCTGCCTGGGCCACCAGCTTCTCGCCCTGGCGCTCGGAGCGAAGACTCTGAAGATGGCCAACGGCCATCGCGGCGCCAACCATCCCGTCAGGAACCTCGAGACCGGCAAGGTCGAGATCACCTGCCAGAACCACGGTTTCGTCGTCGATCCCGAAAGCCTTCCCGGTGAGGCGCGCGTGACCCACGTCAGCCTGTTCGACGGCACCCTCGCCGGCTTCAGGCTCGAGGGCAGGCCCGTCTTCTCGGTCCAGTACCACCCCGAGGCCAGTCCGGGTCCCCAGGACAGCCGCTATCTCTTCGACGCCTTCATCGAGGCCATGGACCACGATGCCGGCTCGCACTGACATCTCCTCGATCCTCATCATCGGCGCCGGACCGATCATCATCGGCCAAGCCTGCGAGTTCGACTACTCCGGCACCCAGGCCGTCAAGACCCTCCGCCAGGAGGGCTACCGGGTCATTCTGGTGAATTCGAACCCGGCCACCATCATGACCGACCCCGGCATGGCCGACGCGACCTACGTCGAGCCCGTGACGCCGGAGATCGTCGCCCGGATCATCGAGCGGGAACGCCCCGACGCCCTGCTGCCCACGATGGGCGGGCAGACGGCCCTCAACACGTCACTGAGCCTGGCGCGCATGGGGGTTCTCGAGGCCTTCGGGACGGAGCTGATCGGCGCCAGCAGGGAGGCGATCGACAAGGCCGAGGACCGGGAACTGTTCCGCGACGCCATGAGCCGCATCGGCCTCGAGTGCGCCAGGAGCGTCCTCGTCCATTCCCATGGCGAGGCCCTTGAGGCCCTCGACACGACCGGCCTGCCGGCCATCATCCGTCCCAGCTTCACGCTCGGCGGAACCGGCGGCGGCATCGCCTACAACCGCGAGGAGTTCGACGACATCGTGCGCCGCGGCCTCGAGGCCAGCCCCACCTGCGAGGTGCTGATCGAGGAATCGATTCTCGGCTGGAAGGAGTACGAGATGGAGGTCGTGCGCGACCGCGCCGACAACTGCATCATCGTGTGTTCCATCGAGAACATCGACCCGATGGGCGTCCATACCGGCGACAGCGTGACGGTGGCGCCGACGCTGACCCTCACGGACAAGGAATTCCAGGTGATGCGCAACGCGTCGATCGCGGTCTTGAGAGAGATTGGCGTCGACACCGGCGGATCGAACGTGCAGTTCGCGATCAATCCCCGCGACGGCCGCATGATCGTGGTCGAGATGAACCCGCGCGTCTCCCGGTCTTCGGCGCTCGCCTCGAAGGCCACCGGTTTTCCCATCGCCAAGGTCGCGGCCAAGCTTGCCGTCGGCTACACCCTCGACGAGATCCGCAACGACATCACGCACGCCACGCCTGCGAGCTTCGAACCGACGATCGACTACTGCGTCGTCAAGGTGCCCCGCTTCACCTTCGAGAAGTTCCCCGGCACGGAGCCGGTGCTGACCACCTCGATGAAGTCCGTGGGCGAGGCGATGGCGATCGGCCGCACCTTCCCCGAGGCCCTGCAGAAGGCCCTGCGCTCCATGGAGACAGGGCTGTCCGGCCTCGACCCGGTCGACTTCGACGACACCTCGCGGGACGGCATCGTCGCCCGCCTCTCGCGCACCTCGCCGGACCGCCTGCTCGCCATCGCCCAGGCGATGCGGTGCGGCCTCGACGACGAGGCGATTCACGACCTGACGCGCTACGACCCCTGGTTCCTGCAGCAGATCCGCAGGATCGTCGAGGCCGAGGAGACCGTCGTCCGCGACGGCCTCCCCGCGGCCGCCGGGCGGCTTCTCGAGCTCAAGAAACTCGGCTTCTCGGACCGCCGGCTCGCCGCACTCGCCGGCACAGGCGAGGACGAGGTCAGGTGGTGCAGGCAGCGCCTCGGCGTCACCCCGGTGTTCAAGAGGATCGACACCTGCGCCGCCGAGTTCCCGTCGAGCACCTCCTACATGTACAGCTGCTACGAGGGTGACGGCATCGCCGAGCCCGAGGACGAATCCCAGGTCTCGGACGCCCGCAAGGTGATGATCCTCGGCGGCGGACCCAACCGCATCGGCCAGGGAATCGAGTTCGACTACTGCTGCGTGCACGCCTGCTACGGCCTCGCGGAGGCGGGCTTCGAGACCATCATGGTCAACTGCAATCCCGAGACCGTGTCGACCGACTACGACACCTCCGACCGCCTCTACTTCGAACCGCTGACCATCGAGGACGTCGTCGCCATCGCCCGCACCGAAATGGCCCGGGGAACGCTTGTCGGCGTCATCGTCCAGTTCGGCGGCCAGACTCCGCTCGGCCTCGCCAGGGCGCTGGAACGGGAGAAGATCCCGATCATAGGCACATCGCCCGACGCCATCGACCGCGCCGAGGACCGCCGGCGCTTCCAGACCCTGCTCGACGAACTGGCCCTGCGGCAGCCCTCCAACGGAACCTGTCACTCGCTCGAAGGGGCGCGAAGGATTACCGAGCGGATCGGCTATCCGGTGGTCGTGCGCCCGAGCTACGTTCTCGGCGGACGGGCCATGGAAATCGTCCACAACGACGAGGCGCTCGGCGTCTACCTCGAGCGCTCGATGAGAGCCGCCGGCAGCCACCCCATTCTCGTCGACCGCTTCCTGCAGGACGCCGTGGAGGTCGACGTGGACGCCCTGTCGGACGGCGAGGACGTCTTCGTCGCCGGCATCATGGAGCATATCGAGGAGGCTGGCGTCCATTCCGGCGATTCGGCGTGCTCCCTGCCTCCCTACTCCCTGGACGCGGGCACCGTCGATGCCCTCGCCGGGCAGACCGTGGCGCTCGCCCGCGAGCTCGGCACCGTCGGGCTGATCAACATCCAGTTCGCCGTCAAGGGAAGCGACATCTTCGTGCTGGAAGTCAATCCCCGCGCCAGCCGCACCGTGCCGTTCGTCGCCAAGGCCATCGGCATCCCGATCGCCAAGATCGCCGCCCGGGTGATGGCCGGGGAACCGCTGTCCGCGTTCGCCCTCGAGCCTCCCTCTCCCGGCCACATCGCCATCAAGGAAGCGGTGTTCCCGTTCGCCCGCTTTCCCGGGGTCGACATCATCCTCGGTCCGGAAATGAAGTCGACGGGCGAGGTGATGGGACTCGACGGCGACTTCGGGCACGCCTTCGCCAAGGCGCAGCTCGCCGCGGGCGGCGCCCTGCCCGGCAAGGGACGCGTCTTCATTTCGGTGCGCGACCGCGACAAGTGCCACGCCATCGCCCTGGGCAGGCGCCTCGCCGGGCTCGGCTTCGGGCTGACCGCGACGCGCGGCACGGCGCGCGAGATGCGCGCCGCCGGACTGGACGTCGAGACCATCAACAAGGTTCTCGAGGGATCGCCGCACATCGTCGATGCCCTCAAGAACGACACCATCGACCTCCTCATCAACACCACCGAGGGCGCCAAGTCGATCACCGACAGTTTCAGTCTCAGGCGCACGGCGCTGATGAAGAAGGTGCCCTATGCGACGACGATTCCCGGCGCCCGGGCGGTGGTCGAGGCGATCGCCGCACTGCGCGCGGGCGATCTCGACGTGAAACCGCTGCAGGCCTACAACTAGGGATGGTTCCTGAATGACCTGACGGCCTGGATCGTGACGGACGGCGCCGTCGGCACGATTCGCCAGTGCGCCGGCCTCGACCCTGTGTCGAAAAGGATCGCGGTCCGCCGGCCCTGGCGCTCGCTTCCCCAGACTCTGTGGCTGCGGCCCCTGGCGCCGCTGGCGGCCGCAGCTGGTGATCGTTTTGCACGGAAACGCTCTGTGCCCTTCTCACTCACGGCGGCTGGTCTTCTGCGGCCCATGCGGCCTCCAGACGACGGCGCACCTCGGCAGCGATGCGTGGCGTCTCGTTGATCGGCTCGTAGCGCGACTCGCCGAGACGGCCGTCGAAAACACGGACCACGCCCTCCTTCAGAAGCGAGTCATGGAAACGCGCCAGCCGCCGGCTGCGGCCCGCCATCTTCGCAACATAAACCGGCTTTCCCGTGGATATGGCTTCACTGACCATGGAAACCGAATCCTCTGTGATCACGAGATGGCGCGCCAATGCGAGCATGCCGAGGTAGGGATTGCCGCCGGCGCCGTCCCAGAACCACGCCTGCGGCAGGCGGGCCTTGAGCGCTTCGACCACGTCGGGCTGCGTGCGCCTGGACGGCGTAACCGCGATGTCCCCTTCGAGACCCACGAGGCCGCTTGCGAGCCTGTCCAGGGTCTCCCGTGTGAAGCGGTGAGACCGCGATTCGCCGCCGAGCATGACGGCAACGTTGAGACCGCCGAGCCGCTCCCGCCATTCTGCTCCTGCAGCAGCAAGTTTTTCCGGGGTAACGCCATGCAGCGCAGCGCGCGTCACGACGACATTGGGCCCGGTGAGCCCGTCATGCTCCATGGGGACAACCAGATCGAAGCAGCGCACGCGCGTCAGGGGGTTCTGGATGTGCACGGTAAAGGTCCTGCCGCCGGCGGCACGCCGGACTGCGATGGAGACCGGGGCGCTACGCCTGCCGCAACTGATCAGCACGTCGGGCCAGAGTGGCGGAAGACGCTCCTTCAGCCCATAGCGGAGGAGGCCCGGCGGCTGGCGATGTGCAGGCAACCACGACCATGGTCCGCGGGGCCGGACGACGACGCTCTCGAAAGGACGATCGAGAGCCTCGGCCACTCCCTCCGCCTGAGAGCGCATACCGACCTCACCGGTAGTGACGACCCAGACGGTCCTAGACCACATTTCTCGCCAGGGTCACGGCCTGCGTCGCGTCCAGACGCTCGATCCGCCAGGAGCGGGCCGAAAAACGTATCGGGGAATACGGTTTGAAGCCATCGGGCCGCGGGCAGGCGCCTGGACGCGACCCGAAGGGCGACGTTATCCGGCCGGCATGCTGCGTTGATGCGCATGGCCGATGCACCACGTCGCGCCGAAAGCACACATGCCCGCGCGACGTGTTGCGCGCCTCTCCTTGCCTGTCGGCCGGGCAGCGCCGCGCATACCATGACCCTGCGAAATCCGGGTTAGCCAACCGGCTCTTCTGGATAGGCGAGTTCGTGACGGTTACGCCATTCGCTGGTGACGTAATTGACAATCAGGGACCGGCGTACGCCGTCGATCGTTCGCGGCAAGAATCCGTGCCAGGTGTTGTGGCCCGGTATGAAGATAACACCCGAGTTATCGACGAACGGGAGCCGTTTCGCGTGCGTCGAATCGTCGGAAAAGAAATCCGTTCCCCAATCGCGGGTTTCCTTCGAGTCGTCCAGATAGATGAACATGGTGAAGGCCTTGACGCCGATATCGGTGTGCGGCTCCAGCCAGAATCCGTCCATATCCTGAGCGTATTCGATCCGGAGATTGGTGCCAGCAAGGCTGGCACCGCATCGGGTCTCGATAGCGGACACGACACGGGCATCTTGAAAGACATCGGCTAGAGCCTTGGCAGGCCCGTAGTTTTCGATCGCGCCCGCATCCACATAACGGCGCGTCTCGTTGTTCTCCTCCCTCCGGCCGAGAACGTATCGGACCGTGGGCACCGCATGCGGCCAAGTCTTGAGACCCGCAAGGGTATCGGGATCGATGATGTCGTGGAGCACCCAGTGGTGAAACGGCCACTCGTCCTTGCGAGCACATTCAAGGGCGCGCAGAATCGACGTTCCGGCGATCGGTTGTTCCATCACGAATACTGAAACACGACACTGCGTTCCATGTCAAGCAATCCAGCTATCAGTACGTCGATAGTCACCGTTTGGATACCGCTGGAAATTGCACTCCGCCACGACAGCCTCGAGGGCGGCAACGTCGTGTCACCACCGGTTCCCTGCAGGAACTGGCGCGCCGCCTTGTCGACGATGCCGCGGCCGCCCGCGCCCCCTCGTCACGGTTTCGCGGCACACCCGCCCGCCGCCTTCGAGGCTCTCGCCGCCACCCCCGATCCCGCGCGCTCGGCGGTCTGGCGGGGAGGCGCGGACAATCCCTACGAGGGCTGGCTCGGCCTTGCCGATGCGGTCGTCGTGACGTCGGATTCGGTGAACATGGCGACGGAGGCCTGCGCGACCGGCAGGCCGGTTCTCCTCGCCCACCTGCCCGGAGGGTCGGACAAGTTCGCGCGCTTCCACGACGCGCTGCGCCGGGGCGGGCACGCGGGGGACTTCGAGGGCGCGATCGACTTCGCCTGGAAGCCGGTGGCGCTCGACGACACCGGCACGGTGGCCGGGCGCGTCACGCGGCTGCTCGCCGGGTGATTCAGTTGGCCTGGATCGACGACGGGATGTAGCGGCCGTCCTTGACGCCGGCGAACATCAGGGAGACGTGCGGGTGGGAGACCGGGACGCCGCTCCTGTCGAGCACCAGGTTCTGTTCCGACACGTAGGCGACGTAGGTGGTCTCGTCGTTCTCGGCGAGCAGGTGATAGAACGGCTGGTCCCTGGACGGACGCGCGTCCTCGGGAATCGAGAGCCACCACTCCTCGGTGTTGGCGTAGACCGGATCGACATCGTAGATCACGCCCCGGAAGGGGTAGCGACGGTGCCGGACCACCTCGCCGATGCAGAATTTCGCAGTCCGGAAACCGCCGCTCCCGGCCGTCGTGCTCGCGTCGTCCATGGGCGCAGTATCCTTTCTCGATTCGTGCATGGCAAGGGGTCCGTGTGACCGGGTTTCCACACCCCTGTCCGGCCCGGGGTTGCGCCTCCGGCCGGGGCGCGGGTATCACTGGCCTTGCGACAGCGGGCGAACCGGCATGCCTGACAACCGCCACTGCAGGGTTCTCATCCTGGGTTCCGGCCCCGCGGGCCTGACGGCCGCCGTCTACGCCGCCCGCGCCGGCCTCGAGCCGCTGCTTCTTCACGGCATCCAGCCCGGCGGCCAGATGACCATCACCACGGACGTCGAGAACTACCCGGGTTTCGCCGACGTGGTCCAGGGGCCCTGGCTGATGGAGCAGATGACGGAGCAGGCCGAAAAGGTCGGCACGTCGATGGCCCAGGACCTCGGCGCCGCCGTCGATTTCGGCAGCCGGCCATTTCGCGTCACCGGCGATTCGGGAGCCCTCTACACCGCCGATGCCGTCATCATCGCCACCGGCGCCCAGGCGCGCTGGCTCGGTCTCGACAGCGAGGCCCGGTTCCAGGGCTTCGGCGTCTCGGCCTGCGCCACCTGCGACGGCTTCTTCTTCAGGGGCCGGGACGTGTGCGTCGTCGGCGGCGGCAACACCGCCGTCGAGGAAGCGCTCTACCTGACGCACCACGCAAGGAAGGTGCAGCTGATTCACCGGCGCGACGAGCTGCGGGCCGAGAAGATCCTCCAGGAGCGCCTGTTCGCCCATCCCGCGATCGAGGTCCTCTGGGACAGCGTTCTCGAGGAGGTTCTCGGTACCGGTGATCCGCCCTCGGTGACCGGGGCGAGAGTGCGCAACGTCGTCACGGGCCGCTGCCAGGACCTCGCCCTCGACGGCGTCTTCATCGCCATCGGGCACACGCCGAACACCGGACTCTTCCGCGGCGTGCTCGACATGGACGACGACGGCTACATCGTCACGGCGCCCGACAGCACCGCCACCGGCATCCCCGGCGTCTTCGCCGCCGGCGACGTCCAGGACAAGGTCTACCGCCAGGCGGTCACCGCCGCGGGGACCGGCTGCATGGCGGCCCTGGAGTGCGAGCGCTACCTTGCGGGCGCGGCGCTCGAACACCGCAGGGCGGCCGAATAGGCGGTCCGGCCGATGAACTGGGACCGGCTGCGGACCTTCTTTCACGTCGCCGAGGCGGGCAGTTTCACGAAGGCGGGCAGCCAGCTCGGCCTCAGCCAGTCGGCCGTCAGCCGGCAGGTCGCCACGCTGGAGAAGGAGCTCGGCGTCGACCTCTTTCACCGCCACGCGCGCGGCCTCATCGTGACCGAACAGGGCGACCTGCTCTACGCCACGGCCCGCGAGGTCTTCGGCAAGATCGCCATGGCCGAGGCGAAGCTCGTCGACAGCAAGAAACGGCCGGCCGGCCGCCTGGCGGTCACCGCCACGACAGGCTTCGCGACGATCTGGCTGATGCCGCGGATCGTCGAGTTCATGAGCCGCTACCCGGAGATCACCATCTCGCTGATCATCGATGACGCAGAGCTCGATCTCTCCATGGGCGAGGCGGATGTCGGCATCCGCATCTTTCCACCGACACAGCCGGATCTCATCCAGCGGCGCCTGATGACCATCAGGTGCCATTTCTACGCCTCGCCGCACTACCTCAAGGCCTGGGGGACGCCAAGAACGCTCAAGGACCTCGAGAAGCACCGCATCATCATGTACGACAACGGTCCCCTGCGCGATCTCGTCAATCCTTCCTGGCTGCCCCGCTCCTTCGGCATCGACCGGCCGCAGAGGCACCCGGCCATGACGATCAACTCGATCCTGGGCATGCGCAACGCCATGGAAAGCGGCCTGGGAATCGCCATCCTGCCCGAGTATGTCCTTCGCGCCACCGCCCCGCAGGTCAGGATCGACATCGACGCGCCGCTGCCCGAGCTGACGGCCTACATCGTCTATCCCGCCGAGCAGCGCGGATCGGCGAGGATCGCCGTGTTCCGGGATTTCCTCGTCCAGCAGGTGGGCCCGCAGAGCCGCTGACCGCCCGCCATGCGATTCCTGCATGGCAGATTCGACGATCACGCGTCTACCGCGCCTGGATGCCGCGCCATAGCATCGGGGACCCCATGGGCGATCCCGCCGGAGCCGATGTCCCGGAAACCGCTCGTCGGGAGTTCGATGCGATTTCCTCCCTCCCCTCAAAGGGAGTCCGGCCCGGCCGGACTCCCTTTTTTTGTCCGCCTACTTGAAGAGAGGCTCGTCCTCCATGCCGGCGTAGAGAGAGGCGACCTCGGCGCCGTAGCCGTTGTAGATCTCGGTGGGAATCGTGTCGCGCGTGCCCAGGACGCGTTCCGTGGCCTGGCTCCAGCGGCGATGGGGCACGTCCGGATTGACGTTGGCCCAGAAGCCGTACTCCGACGGACCGACCTCCTCCCAGAAGGTCAGGGGCCTCTCCTCCGTGAAGGTCACCCGGACGATCGACTTGATGGACTTGAAGCCGTACTTCCACGGCAGGTGGAGGCGCAGGGGAACCCCGAACTGGTTGGCCATGGGCATGCCGTAGGCGCCGGTCACCATGAAGGCGAGATCGTTGACAGCCTCCTCGATGGTCACGCCCTCGGTGTAGGGCCAGGGATACCAGGAGGCCGACTGTCCCGGCGCGGACTCGGGATCGAGGAACGTCTGCATGGCGACATAGCGCGCCGAACCCAGCGGCCGGGCCATGTCCACCAGGTCCTTCATCGCAAAGCCGGTCCAGGGGACGACCATTGACCAGGCCTCGACGCAGCGGTGGCGGTAGACCCGCTCCTCGAGGTCGACGGAACGGATGAGGGTGTCGATGTCGATCGTCCGGGTCTCCTCCACGAGGCCGTCGAACGTCACCGCCCAGGGCCGGCGCGCGAGATCGGCGGCGCGCTGCCAGATCTGCTTGTAGCTGCCGAACTCGTAGAAGTTGTTGTAGGTCAGGTTCTCCACCTCCGGAGTCACCTCCCTGCCCGCATCGGCGAAGGACGGGTTGGCGGGGACGGGATAGAGGTCGGCCGTGGGATCCGAGGCCGCCTGCTCCCGGGCGACCCTGACGGCCTCCTCCTCCGCGGCGGCAACCGACGGCAGGCCCGCCGCCAGGACCGGACCGGCGGCGAGCGCCTTGACGAGGCGCCGGCGGTCCAGCCAGTGGGCCTGCGATGTGGCTTGGTTCTCCGGGATTTCCCAGCGCCTGGGGATCCTTGTCAGCATGTCTCTTCCTCCGGTGCGGCGGGGATTCAGGAAAGCGCCGCCGCGGCCCGCCGGATGCGCCGGCAGGCCTCGGCGAGCGCCTCGGTCGAGGTGGCGTAGGAGATGCGGAAACCGGGCGACTGCCCGAAGGCGGCACCCTGGACCACCGCGACCCCCTCCGATTCGAGAAACCACGTGACGAGGTCCTCGTCCGTGGCGATGGTGCGGCCGTCGGGCGTGCTCCGCCCGATGAGGCCGGCGCACGACGGGTAGACGTAGAAGGCGCCCTGCGGGACCGGGCAGGAGATCCCGTCCACCTCGTTGAGCATCGAGACGACGAGGTTCCGCCGCTCGGCGAAGACGCGGTTGTGCCCGGCGATGAAGCCCTGCGGCCCGTTGAGCGCGGCCACGGCGGCATGCTGGCTGATCGAGCTGGTGTGCGTGCTCGACTGCGACTGGACCTTGTTCATCGCGTCGATCAGCAGCCTGGGCCCGGCCGCATAGCCGACGCGCCATCCCGTCATGCAGTAGGTCTTGGAGAGCCCGTTGACTGTGAGCGTGCGCTCCATGAGGCCCGGCTCGACCTCGGCGGGCGTGCAGAAGCGGAATCCGTCGTAGACGATGTGCTCGTACATGTCGTCCGGCATGACCCAGACATGCGGGTGGCGCAGCAGCACGTCGGTCAGGGCCTTCATGTCCTGCCAGGCATAGCCCGCGCCGGTCGGATTGGCCGGCGAATTGAGCATCAGCCACTTGGTCCTCGGAGTGATCGCCGCCTCGAGGCGGTCGGCCTGCAGCCTGAAACCGTCCTCGGCCGACGTCTCGACGACGACCGGGGTCCCGTCGCACAAAAGGACGATGTCGGTGTAGCTGACCCAGTAGGGCGACGGAATGATGACCTCGTCGCCGGGCTCCAGCGTGGCCATCATGGCGTTGTAGATCACCTGCTTGCCGCCGCAGCCGACCGTGATGCAGTCGGCCGCGTAGTCGAGAGAGTTGTCCCGGCGGAACTTGCCGGCGATCGCCTCGCGCAGTTCCGGCACGCCGGCGACCGCCGTGTAGCGGGTCTTGCCGTCCCGCATGGCCTTCCAGGCGGCCTCGACGATGTGGGCGGGCGTGTCGAAATCCGGCTCCCCCGCGCCGAGGCCGATGACGTCGCGGCCCGCGGCCTTGAGATCCCGCGCCTTCTGGCTGACCGCGATGGTCGGTGACGGCTTGATGCGCTCCAGCCTGCCGGCAAGCACTGACATCCCGAACCCCTCCTTCTAGCTAGCGGCCCTTCCAGACCGGGGCGCGGCGCTCGGCGAAACTCCTCGGGCCCTCGATCGCGTCTTCCGAGTCGAGGCATGCGCGGTACTGCGGGATCCCGCCGGAGCGCATGAAGGCATAGGCCTCCTCGACGGAGAGGCCGTCGGTGCCGTCGACCACCGCCTTGATGGCCTTCAGCGACAGCGGCGCGCTCTTCACCACGGAACGGGCAAGGTCGCGGGCCGCATCCATCAGCTCCGCCTGCGGCACGACGCGGCTGACAAGGCCCCACCGCAGGCCTTCGGCGGCGGACATGCGCCGCCCGGTCATCATCATCTCCACAGCGAGCGCCCGCGGGATGCGGCGCTGCAGGCGGATGACGCCGCCGCCGTCGGGAAGGATACCGATCTGCGCCTCGGGAAGCCAGCATTCCGCGGTCTCGGCGGCGACGATCATGTCGGCGGCCAGGGCGAGCTCGAAGCCGCCTCCGGCCGCCATGCCGTTGACCGCGGCAATCACCGGCTTGTCGAGACTCCACAGCTCGGTGAGACCGGCAAAGCCGCCGTCGATGGTGGCGGAGGCGGCGGTATCCTCCTCGCCGGCGGCGGCGGCCTTGAGATCCCAGCCCGCGGAGAAGAAGCGCTCGCCGCCGCCCGTCAGGATGGCGACCCGCGCATCGGCGTCGTCGCGGAAGGCGCAGAAGACCTGCGAGAGCTCCCGGCTGACGGCCATGCTGATGGCATTGGCCTTCGGCCGGTCGAGGACGATCTCCCAGATCTCCCCGCTCCTCGTCACATGTACGCTGTCATTCATCGACCTCATCCTCCGGTGTGTTCATGGGGCCGCAGCAGCGACCTGGAAATGATGTGGCGCTGGATCTCGCTGGTGCCGTCCCAGATACGCTCGACACGGGCATCGCGCCAGAAACGCTCGACGGCAAGATCCTTCATGAGGCCCATGCCGCCGAAGATCTGCACGGCATGGTCGGTCACCCGGGCGAGCATCTCGGTGGCATAGAGCTTGGCCATGGCAAAGTCCTCGTCTTCGGCGACGCCGCGGGTCTCGCGGTCGGCGGCACGCAGGACAAGGAGTTCCGCGGCCTCGAGCTCGGTCTTCATGTCGGCGAGCTTGAACGAGGTTCCCTGGAACCTGCCGATGGTCCGTCCGAACTGCCGCCGCGTCGCCGCCCATCCGGCGGCCAGCGCGAGGACCCTGCGGGCGCGGCCGATGCACTGGGCGGCCACCGTCAGCCGGGTGGCCCCGAGCCACTGCCGGGCGACGTCGAAGCCGCCGTCCTCCTCGCCGAGAATGTGCCGGCGGTGAAGGCGGCATCCGTCGAACACCAGTTCGCAGTGGTGGAAGCCCCTGTGGGACACGCTCTCGGGCCCCGGCCTGACCTCGAATCCCGGTGTGCCCTTGTCGATGAGGAAGCTGGTGATCCGCCCGCCGTCCCCGGTCGCGGCGAAGAGGATGGCGTAGTCGGCGACATCGGCATAGCTGATGAAGTGCTTGGTGCCGTCGATGACGAAATCGTCGCCGTCACGGCGCGCCCGGGTGCGCATGGAGCGCAGGTCCGATCCGGCGCCGGGTTCGCTCATGGCCAGGCACTCGACGCGCTCGCCGCGAATCGTGGGCAGCAGGTAGCGCTCGACCTGCCAGCCCCTGCAGGCGCGCAGAATGTTCGACGGGCGCGCCACCGCGTACTGCAGCGCGAAGGACGTGTGACCGAGCTCGATCTCGACGAGTGCGACCGTCAGCGGATCGAGACCGCCGCCGCCGAGGTCCGCGGGCATGTTGACCGCATAGAGACCCTTGGCGAGCGCCTTCTCGCGTATCCGCCGGACGAGGTTCGCCGGCACGGCGTTCGTCCGCTCGACTTCGTCCTCGTGGGGCACGAGCTCCTCGGCGACGAAGCGGCTCACCGTTTCGACAATCAGCGACTGCTCGTCGGAAAGGCTGAAGTGCACGGAAGGGGAGTCCATGACGGTCTCCCGGCATGGATAGTGGTTTGTTCCCCCGGCCGCAAGAATTCAGGACCAGTCGGCGGAGAGCGCCATCACCTCGCGCCTGAACGGCGGAGAATCCACCACCTTCTCGGTGTCGAGCTCCCGGGCGTAGCGGTGGCCGCTCCAGACGGCCGCCGCGAGGAGTCCCGGCGCATGGCAGTCGCCGATCGCGGTGACGCTCCCGACCGCGCCGCGAAGTTCGTGGACGAGCGCATCCACCGGATCGCGCATGGTGACGGGAACGACGGAACCGCGGGCCAGCGACGTCGTGCGCCCCGTGTAGACGCAGGCCACCTCGACGGTCTCGTCCCCGATCGCCGCGAGGCTGTGGCCGGCGACGATGTCGACGCCCGAATCGAGGAGGCGCGCCTGGATCCGTCCCTGCTCCATGGTGTTGTGGGTCCAGTGCGCCGCATCGGGGGCCGTGGTCACGTAGACCACCTCGAGCCCCCGGGCGACCGCGACCTCGGCAAGAACGCTCGCCATGAAGTAGTGGTCGTCGTCGAAAATGACCACGGGACCGGCCAGCTCGGCGCCCTCCATCACGTCGTCGGGAGACAGCACGCCGTCGCGGCATGCCCCCTCGACGGGCCGGCGCAGGGCGCGGCCGACGCCGTCCCTGCGCCACCTCGATCCGGTCGCGATGGCGACGTGCTCGAAACCGAACTCGCGGATGTCGTCGGCCGAAAGCTCGCTCGCGAGGTAGATCTCGACGTTGGCGAGCTTGTGGAGCTGCCCGATCCGCCAGTCCCGCACCCGGCCCCAGCTGGCAAGCCCCGGCAGGCGCTCCAGGCGGTTGAGATGCCCCCCGAGTTCGCCGCCCGCCTCGGCGAGAGTGACGGCGTAGCCGCGCTCGCCGAGAGCCCGCGCCGCCTCCAGCCCCGCCGGACCGCCCCCGACGACGAGGACCCGGGCTCCGCTTGCCGCGGGCGCTATGCGCTCGGGATGCCAGCCGCGGCGCCACTCCTCGCCCTTGGTCGGATTCTGGGTGCAGCGCATGGGCATCAGCATGAAGTCCCCGGACACGCAGATGTTGCAGCCGATGCATTCCCGGATGTCGTCGATGCGGCCCTCCTCGATCTTTTTCGGCAGGAAGGGGTCGGCGATCGACGGCCGCGCCGCGCCGATGAAGTCGGTAAGGCCGCGCCTGACGAGGCCGGCCATCCGGTCGACCGATGTGTAGCGGCCCACCGTGACGACGGGCTTGCCGGTCACCTCCCTGACCCAGGAGGTGTAGGATTCCTGGAACCCTTCCTCGGCGAAGCGCGCGCTCTGGCTGTCGTTGTGCCATTCGGAGAGATTGACGTCCCACAGATCGGGAAGGTCGGCCAGCAGCTCGACGGCGGCCCGGCCGTCGCCGTCGGCGGTGATTCCCTCGTCGCCCTCGAGCTCCTCGACCGCCAGGCGCAGGGCAACACCCATGGTATCGCCGACCGCCTCCTTGGTGTCCTCGAGGACCTCGCGAAGCAGGCGGACGCGGTTTTCGACCGGGCCGCCGTAGTCGTCCGTGCGCGTGTTGTAACGCCGGGACAGGAAGTGCTGCATCAGGCACAGGTTGTGCCCGGCATAGACGTAGACGATGTCGAATCCCGCCTCGCGGGCGCGCAGGACGGCCTGGCGGTGCCAGCGCCGGAAGTTCGCGATGTCGCTTAGGTCCATCGCCCGCGCCTGCCCGGGTTCGGCACCCTCGACGGGAATCGCGACCGGCGCCACCGGCGCCTCCCGCGACACGCGGTTGTGGCCCGTCATGCCGCCGTAGACCAGTTCGCAGCCCGCCAGCGCGCCGTGGCGTTTCACGCTGTCGACCATCCTCGCCATGATCGGTATGTCCTCGCGGGACCACAGGCGCGCCTCGATCGCCGGCGAGATCTCGGCCGTGTGGTGGAAGTCGCATTCCTCGGTGCAGACCACGGCCCAGCCGCCCTCGGCCTTGACGCCCCGCATCGCCGCCATGGCGCTGGGATACTGCACGCCCATGCCGTTGCAGTGGGGGACCTGGTAGAAGCGGTTCCTCGCGGTCACGGGCCCGATGGCCACCGGCTCGAACAGGATGTCGTACTGCGGATCCCGGCCCATGGCCCTGCCTCCCCGTCGTCGCATGGCATTGGCGCCACAGCATCCACCGGGATAGCATCCGCGTACAAGAGCGGGATAAGGGAGCCGCCCCTTGACCTTCATCCTGGTGCTCGACCAGGGAACCTCCTCGAGCCGCGCCATGGTGTTCGACGGCGAACGGCGCGTGATCGCCGGCGCGGCCCGCAGGCTCCGCTCCGCCTTTCCCCGCTCGGGCTGGGTGGAGCAGGATCCCGAGGATATCTGGCGGACGAGTGCGGTCGCCATGCGCAAGGCGCTGTCGGCCGCAGGCATCGATGGATCGCGGATCGCCGCTCTCGGCATCACCAACCAGCGCGAGACGGTGATCGTCTGGGAGCGGGCCACCGGCAGGGCGGTCGCGAACGCCATCGTCTGGCAGGACCGAAGGACGGACGGGACGACGCGCCGCCTCGCCGACGAGGGTCACGGTCCGATGATCGCCGAGCGAACGGGCCTCGTCCCCGATCCCTATTTCTCGGGCACAAAGATCGCCTGGATCCTCGACCACGTTGACGGCGCGCGGGAGCGCGCCCGGCGGGGAGAGCTCCTTGCCGGCACGGTCGACAGCTTCCTCGTGTGGCGCCTGACGGACGGCGCGGTGCACGCCACCGACGCCACCAACGCCTCGAGGACCATGCTCTACGACATCCGCAGGGGCCGCTGGGACGAGGACCTCTGCCGCCTGCTGCGGGTGCCCGAGGCGATGCTGCCCGAGGTGAGGGACAGCGCCGGTGCGTTCGGCACGGATTCGCTCACCGGCGCGCCCGTTCTCGGCGTCGCCGGCGACCAGCAGGCCGCCGCCATCGGCCAGGCGTGCTTCACGCCGGGCATGATCAAGGCGACCTACGGGACGGGCTGCTTCGTGCTTCTCAACATCGGCGCGGAGCCGGTCGTCTCCGCAAACCGCCTCCTGACGACCATCGCCTGGCAGCTCGACGGGAGGCCGGCCTATGCCCTCGAGGGCTCGATCTTCAACGCCGGCACCGTCGTCGAGTGGCTGCGCGACGGTCCGGGACTCATCGGCGATGCCGGCGAGACGGCCGCCCTGGCGGCGGCGGCCGATCCCGGTGAGCCCGTCTACCTTGTGCCTGCCTTCACCGGACTGGGCGCGCCGTGGTGGGATTCCCGGTGCCGCGGCTCGATACACGGCCTGACCCGCGCCACAGGGCGGGCCGAGCTGGTGCGCGCCGCGCTCGAAAGCGTCGCCTTCCAGACCCGCGATCTCATCGGCGCGATGCAGGGCGACTGGCGGGGCGCCGGCCGGGACGCGGTCCTGCGTGTCGACGGCGGCATGAGCGCCAACGACTTCGCCATGCAGTGCCTCGCCGACATCCTCGCCCTGCCGGTGGACCGCATGGCGTCGACGCAGGCCACCGCGCTCGGCGCGGCCTGGCTCGCCGGCCACAGGGCCGGCCTGTGGCCCGACGCCGATACCTTCGCCCGTTCCTGGCAGGGCGACGCGCGCTTCGTTCCGCAGCTCGACCGCGGCCTGGCGGACGAACGCTACCGGGGCTGGCGGGAGGCGGTCAGGAGAACACTGGTTGCGGAGGAACCCGCAAGCCGGCCATGACGGGAGCGGGTGGAGGGAGGACCACATGATCGACCGTGAGACGGGAACGAGGCTCGACGGCGCCGTCGACGCTGGGTTCGACGAGCAGGTGGCGTTTACCGGCGACCTCGTGCGACTGCCGTCGCTGCGCGGCCAGGAGGCGACGGCCCAGGACTTCCTTGCGCGGGAGCTCGCCGCCCGGGGCTTCGCCGTCGACCGCTGGCGGATCAGGATCGAGGACATCCGCGATCTTCCCGGGTTCTCCCCGAAGTCCGACGGCTACGACGACGCCTGGGTGACCGTGGGCGCGCTGCGCTGCGCCCGTCCGCAGGGGCGCTCGCTGATCGTCAACGGCCACATCGACGTCGTCCCGGAGGGACCCCACGACATGTGGTCGACCCCGCCGTTCGACCCGGTGATCCGGGACGGCTGGATGCACGGCCGGGGCGCCGGCGACATGAAGTCGGGCTGGGTCTGCGGCCTCTTCGCGCTGGAAGCCATCCGGCGGGCGGGATTCCGTCCGGCGTCGGATGTCATCATCGAGGCGGTCATCGAGGAGGAAAGCACGGGCAACGGGGCGCTTGCCTGCCTCCAGAGGGGCTATCGCGCCGACGCCGCGCTGATACCCGAACCGCTCGGCCACGCCCTGCTGCGATCCCAGGTCGGGGTCATGTGGTTCACCTGCCACGTGCGCGGCCATCCGGTCCACGTCGCCTACGCCGGCTCGGGCGCCAACGCCATCGAGGCGGCCTGGCGCCTGGTCGACGCGCTGCACGCGCTCGAGGCCAGGTGGAACGCGGCCGGCCATGAACGCTACGCCGGCATGTCCCATCCCCTCAACTTCAACGTCGGGCGCATCGAGGGCGGCGACTGGGCCTCGAGCGTGCCGGCATGGTGCCGCTTCGACATGAGGGTGGGGGTGTTTCCGGGGCAGGACCTCTCCGAGGCGCGCGACGAGGTCGAGCGCTGCATCGCCGGGGCGGCGCGCAACGACAGCTTCCTCGCCAACAACCCTCCCGAGGTCGTGTGGGACGGCTTCCAGGCCGAGGGTTACGTGCTGGAGGAAGGGAGCGAGGCCGAGGCGGTGCTGCGGCGCAACCACGAGCAGGTGTTCGGCGAGGCGCTGGCCGCGCGGGCCCTGACGGGCACCACCGACGCCCGGTTCTTCGGCCTCTACGCCGGCATGCCGGCGCTGGTCTACGGCCCCATCGCCGAGAACATCCACGGCTTCGACGAACGCGTGAGCCTCGACTCGTGCCGCCGGGTCACCAAGGCCATCGCCCGCTTCATCGCCGACTGGTGCGGCCTCGAGCGCCTGTGAGGCGGCCTCACCCTTCAGACAACGCGGGCAAGCTCGACCGGGCCGGCATTTTCCTGATCCCCTCCTGCCGCCGGAATGTGGCCGGTTCGGATCGCCGGGAAGTTCGACCTGAGTTCTTTGCCCTCGCCGCCGCATTCGAGGAGGATTCGGGTATGGGACATGTTGACGATGCCCTGTTGCGGCTGATCCCGAACTGGTGATCCTTTTCGGCTCTCGCGCCCGCGGTGACGCCGGGGCGGATTCGGATGTCGACCTGGTGGTCGTCGAGGCGGAACCGTTCGGGCCGGGCCGGGATCGCGGCGCCGAGGAGACACGCCTCTGGCGCGCGCTCGCAAAGTTCCACGTTCCGAAGGATATCCTGGTTTACAGCTCGCAGGAGGTCGACCGCTGGCGCGGCTCCCTCAATCATGTGCTCGCACGCGCATTGCGCGAAGGCAGGGTACTCTATGAGCGACCTTGAGCAGGCAGACGCGTCTCAGAGAGACATCTCGGCGCTTCGCGGCATGAGCGATGCAGCCGTTTTCGCCGACCTCGAGTGCGTGTGATGCGGCGTCAGTCGAGCAGGGCGACCGAATCGCCCGCCGCGACCATGCCCTCCACGAGGACGGCGGCGTAGACGCCGGTCTTGCCGTCGTGGCTGCGGCTGATGTGGGCGAGGATCGACGGATCCCGCTCCGCGGTCGCGGGATCGAGCGTGATCATGGCGCAACGGGGATCCCTCTCGAGAATGGTGATTTCCGCCTTCGGGCCGACCTTCAGGCGCCGTCCGACGAGGGCGTCCTCGGCGCCGCCCGGGCCGTCTCCAAGCTCGAACCACATGTTCGCGCGGAAGCGCCTCGGGTCAACCTCGCGTCCGAGTTCCCGTTCGAGGCGGGCGACGGTCGCCGTCGAACACAGCGACAGGGGCCGGCAGTCGGTGAACGCGCGGTCCGACCGCAGCAGTCTGAGCACATGGCGGCGTCCGAGCCGCTCGTTCAGCCGCTCGGCAAGCCGGGGATCGTCGATCGCCAGAACCTCGCCCGAGGGCAGCTCGACATCGAGCATCATCTCGCGGGCGTCCGCGTAGGCCGGCGAGAGGCCGGGCGCTTCCGCCATGGCCGCCGCGAGATTGGGCGGCCTCGCCGCCGCCTCGCGATCGCGAAAGCGGGGACGGAAGAGCAGCATGCGCCGCTGCTCCCGCGCGGTGAGCCAGGGGAACCCCGCTTCGGCCCGGTCGCTCGAGAAGGCGAAGATCCGGTCCCCGTAGAGTCCGGCAAATCCGAGCCACGCGCTCTCCAGCGTCTCTCCCGCCATGCTCTTGACAGGAAAGCGCCACAGGCTCCCGACCGACCCGATCACACCCACGCCCGCCTCCTCCCAGTCAGCCTCCCCTCTCCTTACCAGAGCCACCCCCATCCGTCATGCCGACGACGTCAAGAGCCCGCGCCCGGCCACTACCCTTTCGCTCTGTCGGCGAAGCGCACGGCGGCTCCACTGGCGGCCGAAGCCGTCACTTCCTTCCCGCACCCCCGGATTCACTCCGCCACATGCCCGTCTTCACCGTGCCCCGGAACCGAGCATGGTGCGGGACTCGACGCAGGCGCGGACGTTAAGGCCGATCAAACTCGAGGTGCGGCAGTGCTCGAGCTTGTATTCCTCAACACCTTGAACGGATTTTCTCCGTCCGCATGTGCACTGTCGCTGATGTAACGAACGGGCGTTCAAGCGCTCGGTGCGGTAGGTGGTGTTCCAGAAGCCACAGATGCAGCCGCGCCGGGTAGCGGGAGCTCGAATCCTTAACAACCTCGCATTCTCGCGAACTCATTCACGATCTCGTTCGCGGCATCCGCGATTTCGGCCGGCAGCGGACCGATCTCCTCTTCCAGGTCGGCCCGGACCGCATGCCAGAGCGGTTCCATCGTTCGGTCTGCGCCGGTCCGTTCCATCATTCCCTTCACTGCCCGCCCATGGTTGGCGACGACGGCCGAGATCAGCGAGGCGATCAGCGCGCTGCGCTCCCGTTCTTCCTTGTTCAGCCGCAACGCCTCCTCCAGCCACTTCAACGCCTCCGTCCATTCGCCCCGAACAGTCAAGATGTAGGAAAGCATGCGGAGCGTAGAGCAGGTCTCCGGAAGGAAGCCTGCTGCGCGGCGGGCATAGTCTTCCGCTTCCGTAAAACGCGCCACGTCCTTCGCGTGGACGATGGAGGCCGCCCGCACATGCCACGCCTCGCCGCATTCAGACGACACATCGAGAGCCAGTCCGCAAACCGTCTCCGCTTCCGCTACCTTTCCGGCGAGGTACAGAGTTTCCGCATCCGTCGCAAGCAAACCTGAAAGCATCTCGCGCCGCTCCGATGCATCCCCAGGGTGAACGTAACCCACAGCCGTTTTCCAGGAAGCAACGGCTTCGTCGTACTTTTTCATCTCCGACAAAGCGCTGCCCAGGGCACCAGACGACATCGCAGCGGCAAAACGAACGTCTTCTGGATCGTCTGGACCGACGTAGTCTGCGACCCTCTGCCACGAAGCGACGGCTTCGTCATTTCGGGTCAACTGCTGCAACTCGATACCGCAGGACGCTAGTGCCACAACCGCCTTACTCCGCAAGGTTGGCGGATCGTCCGGATCGGCGTACTCTCCGACTCGCTCCCAAGCAGCGATCGCCTCGGCATGGTGGCCAGCCCTAGAAAGGACATGCCCCATAAGAGAGAGTGATTTTACACTTCGTTCACGCAGGTCGATAGGGTCGTCCACACGAACATACCGAGTCAGCCGCTCGCAAGTTGCAATTCCCTCATCGTGTCGATTGAGTTCGATAAGCGCTCTCATTTCGGTCGAAAGGGCGTCGATTGCCAAGAGACGCCGCTCTAACGGATCGTCCATACCGATGAATTCGGGAACGCGCCTGAGCACAACTGCGGCTTCATCGTATTTCTTCAGCCTGAAAAGTGTAGTACCGGCTCCGAACCACGCATGCGGGTCCTCCGGTCGTTCAGCGGTTGCCTGGCGAAAGGCTTTTGCCGCGTCGGCGAATCGTTCTTCCCTGAACAACGCAAGCCCGCGCCTCATCCAGCCAACCTCGCTGATTTCCTGGATGACAGGTGCGTCCGGCCCGATCAGCTTCCTGGCGAGGTCGACAGCCCTTCGCCGCCACGGCTCGCGCTGATCGAATTCGTCGTCCGAGACTATCTGGCGCGTCAGGACGCTCAGCCAGTCGGCCGCCTCCCTGGCGGACGCTCCTCGGGTTTCCAGCGCCGCGAGCGCCGTCGGGTACATTGTCCGCATCGCTTCCTGGCCGAAGAGGTCCTCAAGGAAGACGACCAGGCGCTCGAGGCGCTGGCGGTTGCCGCGGGAGAACCGGAGCAGGACGTAGATGTTGTAGAAGCGGTCGGCGACTTCGTAGCGGGCCTTCCGTTCGTGCGGGAGCCGGACGGCCCTCACATAGCGTCTTTCCGAGAGCAAGCGGAGCTGCGCGCTGACATGCGAGGAAGCGAGCTTGGCAGCTTCGGCGACCTCCCTCGCCATCATCGGCGTCCATCCTTCGGCGAGGCTGTGGAAGATCTTGCGGGCCTGGGCGGGCAATTCCTCGATCCGGGCCTTGAAGTAGGGCGTCTGCTCGTCGATGAGCCGTTCCAGGACCTCGAAGGCCTCTCCCAGCGGCGACTCGGCGAGCATCTGGCAGGTCAGGACCATCAGCCGGGGATTGCCGCCGGTCAGCCGGCGGATGGTTTCCAGCCGTCCTCGTTCGCGTGCCAGCACAGTCGGAACCTCGCTGCCCGGGAGGGTGGCGACCATCCGACGGGTTTCTTCCGTCGTGAGACCCTCGAGGACAAACAGACGGAAGAACTCGTAGAATGGTTCGCCATGTCCGCGGATACCGTCGAAGACCGCGTTCGACGAACCGATCAGCAGGAGGTCCGGACGCTCGATCAGACTGGCGCGCAGGCCATGGATCTCGCGTTCGTCGCGGATCTGCGCGAACAGGGCATCAAGGTTCTCCACGAACAGGATCAGCCGCTTGCCGCTCTCCCGGCAGAAGTCCGACAGGGCGGCCCGCGCGTAGGCCGCCAGACGTTTCGCGTCCCTTTCGTCCTTCAGGAGCGCGTCCGCCAGGTCGGACCAGCGGGGATCTGACGTCGCGCGCGTCAGATGGCGAAGGGCCGCAAGCCAGAAGTCCGCCAGATCGCCAATGCCATAGCTTTCCTCGTGGAACGGGACGGGTTGCCAGCTTGCGGCGAGACCGGGATTGTCGGCAGCGGCATGGAGGAAGCGAAGCCCGAGCGTGGTCTTGCCCATGCCCCTCGGGCCGACGATCATCATGTGCTGGCACGGGCGATCGCGTTCATGCCCGTTCAGCACCTCGAGCATGCGCTCGAGAACGTCCTGCCGCGCGATGAAGGATTCCTTCAGTTCCTCAGGCGTCAGTTGCGCCGGGTTGTAGAGACGCCGCCGGGTCATGCCGCACCTCCCGTCCCGTGGTACCGTCGCCACCATTCGCGCACGAGGTTCGAACGGAAACGCAACCGGTTGCCCTCGCGCAGGAGATAGCCGTCGGCTTCCAGATCGCGGAGAACGGACGCGAAGGCCCGGGGGCCCCGTTGCCGCAGTTCCTCGAGTTCCGTCATGCCGGCGCCGTTCCGGCGCCGGCAGGCGCGGCCCAGGATCGCGCACGCCATGTCGTACCCGTCGCCGTCGAGCGCAGCTTCCAGCCGAGTCGCATGATGGTCGAGATGAGCGGTCCCGCTGGCGCCAGCGAGCCGTTCCGCAAAGCATCGGTCTACGGCTTCACGCGACAGGGAAGCCGTCTCTCCCCGGCAGGATTCGCGCAGCGCCGAATAGAAGAGCTGGACGTGGTAGGGAACGGGGTCCCGCAGCAGGTCCAGCATCCGGACGATGGTATCGTCGGGGAGACGGAATCCGGAATGCCGGCCGAGTTCCTCCAGGAATGCCTCCGCCGTGGGCCGGGCCCAGGATTCCAGGCGGAACGGTGCCAGGTCGTTGATCGATCCCGACATGCCGGCGCGCCGCAAGACGCCTTCGAGACCGATCGATCCGCCGACGAGCGTTCGTAGCCTGCCCCGGTGTTCCGGTGCCTGGCGCCAGTGCCTGAGCTGCGACAGAAAACGGCCGGCGTCGTTTCGTCCCTCGCCGGTTCGCAGCATCCGCGACACGAGAAGGGGCAGCTCGTCGAGCACGATCAGGAGGTTCCCGCGCCCGTTACACGGGTTTGCAAGGCGTGACAGGAGGCCGGTCATCGCCGACTCCCACTCCCGGCCTATCGCGCCGCGGAACTCGATGCGCAGCGCGTCAAGCTGGATGCTGGCGGACTGAAAGCGCCCGAGAACATCCCTGATCGCGCTTGAGAACGGAATGGCCTCGAAGCGGCTCCGGTATCGGGAATCGGCGGCCAGTCCGGCGAGAATCGCCGCGACACAGTCCGCCGGACCGTCACCGCCTTCGACATCGACATAGATCACGTCGCAGTCTTCGGGCGCCCGCCGGAGTTCGAGCATCAGGCTCGTCTTGCCGACCCGCCTTGGCGCGAGCATTAGGATATGCTCACCCTGCCCCAGCATCTCCCGGAGCCGGGCCATTTCGTACGCGCGACCGTAAAGGTCGTCGCCGACGACAGCCTGACCGACGATGTTGCGCATGCGCATCTCTCCCTGCAGCAAGGATTCGTCAGTATAGTGGCAAAAGATATTTTGGCAATGTATATTTTGCCAAAATGCTTCAGTTGATGCAGGGCGCGTACCGTCCCGGGGACCGCCGGTCAGGCCGGCGCGACGGCCGTATCGGGATCAACCTCCGGTCGCGGCGGCTCTCGTCGAGTTCGGCCAGAACCTCGTCCGGACCGGCGACCGGGCGGGCCCTGCGTGGCCGGTCATCTCCGTCTCGCGAGCCACAGCGATGCGATCCAGGCCGGCAGGCTGAGCATGATCGCGAAGACTGCGACGGCGAGAGGGCCCAGCAACCCCGCCGGGAGGGCCGCCGCCACCGTGACCGCGCCGAGCCCGGCGCCTGTGGCCCAGGCCGCGCGGCGGTGGCCCAGCCGCCACAGCCGGCGGCAGGCCAAAGCCAGGGGCAGGCCGCACGGGACGACCGGCGCCAGGGACGATACCGCCGCGAGCGTCTCCGGCCCGAAACGCACCATGGCGGTCGCGGCCACCCCGGCCGGCAGCCACAACAGTGCGAGGATCCAGAACCCGGGGCGCCCGATCCCCGATTCTCGCGTCATGGCCTCCCCTCCGCCGGTCCGGTTGAAGGTGTGAGATGGCGGCCGCCGGGCGCGCATCCTGTGCGGCCCGGTCTGCGGCATCAACGGAGATTTCCGTTTCGATGGGGAATGGCGGCTCGTCAAGGCCCCTTGAGCGCATGGGGAAATGTCGACCGCGGTCGGGGTGCGGCACTTATCGGCCCCTGTGGCTTGGTGTAGGTTGGCGCGATGGAGCTCGCCCGGGATCACAGCGCCGAACCGTGCCTGCCGGTGACGCCGTCGCCGTTCCGCCTGGTGTCGGACTTCCAGCCCCAGGGCGACCAGCCGAAGGCCATCGACGAGCTCGTGGAGGGGCTCGTGGACGGGGAGCGCGACCAGGTGCTGCTCGGCGTCACCGGTTCGGGCAAGACCTTCACCATGGCCCAGGTGGTCGAGCGCATGGGCCGCCCGGCCCTCGTGCTGGCACCGAACAAGACGCTCGCCGCCCAGCTCTACGGCGAGTTCAAGGGCTTCTTTCCCGACAACGCCGTCGAGTACTTCGTCTCCTACTACGACTACTACCAGCCGGAGGCCTACGTTGCGAGAACCGACACCTACATCGAGAAGGAGTCGAGCCGCAACGAGCAGATCGACCGCATGAGGCATTCGGCCACCCGCGCGATCCTCGAACGCCCCGACACGATCATCATCGCCAGCGTGTCGTGCATCTACGGCATCGGCGACGTCGAGAGCTACTCGGCCATGACGATGGACCTCAAGACGGGCATGGAGATCGAGCGCGAGTTCGTCATGCGCAGGCTCGTCGAACTGCAGTACGCGCGCAACGACACCGCATTCCAGCGCGGCAGCTTTCGGGTTCGCGGCGATTCGCTCGAGGTCTTTCCCAGCCACCTCGAGGACGGCGCCTGGCGCATCTCGATGTTCGGCGACGAAATCGAGGCAATCGAGGAGTTCGACCCTCTCACCGGCCAGCGCGCCGGCGAGATGCAGCGCATCGTCGTCTACCCCAACAGCCACTACATCGTGCCCAAGCCGACGCTTCACCAGGCGGTCGGATCCATACGCGTGGAACTCGCCGAGCGCCTCGGCTTCTTCCGTGACAGGGGCCGGCTTCTCGAAGCCGAGCGCCTCGAGCAGCGCTGCACCTTCGATCTCGAGATGATGGAAGCCACGGGCATGTGCGCCGGCATCGAGAACTACTCCAGGTTCCTCACCGGACGCGAGCCGGGCCAGCCGCCCCCCACGCTCATGGAGTACCTCCCGGACAACGCCGTCGTCTTCGTCGACGAGAGCCATGTCACCGTTCCCCAGGTGGGAGGCATGTTCAAGGGCGACTTCAACCGCAAGTCCACCCTGGCGGAGTTCGGATTCCGCCTTCCCAGCTGCGTCGACAACCGGCCGCTGAGATTCGACGAATGGGATGCCATGCGTCCCCAGACGATCTTCGTCTCGGCCACGCCCGGCGGCTGGGAGCTCGAGAGGACGGGCGGCGCGTTTTCGGAACAGATCATCCGGCCGACCGGCCTCGTCGACCCGCCGTGCATCGTGCGCCCCGTGGCCACCCAGGTGGACGACCTGATGGCCGAGTGCCGGACCGTCGCCGCGGCGGGCCACCGCGTCCTCGTGACCACGCTCACCAAGCGCATGGCCGAGGCGCTGACCGAGTACCTCACCGAGGCGGGGCTCAGGGTGCGCTACCTCCACTCGGACATCGACACCCTCGAACGCGTCGAGATCATCAGGGACCTGCGCCTCGGCGTCTTCGACGTCCTCGTCGGCATCAACCTGCTGCGCGAGGGCCTCGACATTCCGGAGTGCGCCCTCGTCGCGATCCTCGATGCCGACAAGGAAGGTTTCCTGCGGAGCGAACGCTCCCTCATCCAGACCATCGGCCGCGCCGCGCGCAACCTCGACGGGCGCGTCATTCTCTATGCCGACCACATGACCGAATCGCTGGAGAGGGCGATCGGGGAAACCGACCGCCGCCGACAGAAACAGCTCGCGTGGAACGAGGAGCACGGGATCACGCCCGAGTCGGTCCGCAAGGGAATCTCCGATGCCCTCCATGGCGTCGGCGACGCCGACTACGTCACCGTCGACCTCGGTATCGCCGGCGACGCCGGAACCGACGCGGCCAGTCTCGAGGACCGCCTCGACGACCTCAGGACCCGCATGCGCGAGGCCGCAAGCAATCTCGAGTTCGAGGAGGCCGCCCGCCTGCGCGACGAGATCCACAGGCTCGAGGCCCTGGACCTCGGCGTGCGCGAGGCGCCCCGCGATGCCGCGATGGAGCGCCGCCCGCGGCGCAGACAGCGCCGGCGCAGGGGGCCTTGAGATCATGGCGCCGCGGGGTGCCGCCCTCGTCACCGGCGCCGGGAGGCGCCTTGGCCTCGCGATCGCCCGCGCACTGGCCGCAGACGGCTGGCCGGTGGCGCTGGCCTGCAACGAATCGCTCTCGGGCGCCCGGGCCGCGGCCCGCGGCATCCGCGAGCGCGGCGGAAAGGCGGCGGTGATCCAGGGCGATCTCTCAGATGCCGCCGTGCCCGCGAGGGTTGTCGGCGAGGCCCGCCGCAGGCTCGGTTCCCTCACCCTCCTGGTGAACAACGCCGCCGTCTTCATCAACGACAGCGTGCGCACCGCCAGCCCGGACACCGTCTTGGCCCATCTTTCCGTCAACCTGGTGGCGCCGATGCTGCTGACGCGGGCCTTCACGGAACAGGTTCCCTCCACGCTTGCCGGCCATGTCGTCAACCTGATCGACCAGCGGGTCGCCAACCCGACCCCCCGCTACATGTCCTACACCGCCTCCAAGGCCGCTCTCGAGGCCCTGACACGCACCTGGGCCCTGGAACTCGCCCCGGCCATCCGGGTCAATGCGGTCGCTCCCGGCATGGCCCTGCCGGACCATGGCCGGGACGAGACTGACATGGCGCGCTGGACCGCCGGATACCCCCTCAGGCGCGGCACGACACCCGAAGAGATCTGCGGGGCGCTGCGGTTTCTTCTCTCGTCGCCCGCCGTGACCGGCCAGGTTCTCTACCTCGACGGAGGCCAGAGGCTGGGCTGGCTCCATCCTCCGGAAGGCTACCCGCTGCCGTGAGAACCACCCGGATCTTTGTGGAGCGCCTGGACCTCGAGGCCTCGATCGGCGTGCTCGAGGAGGAGGCCGGACGGCTGCAACCGCTCGTCGTCGATATCGTCATGGTGATCGACAGCCGTGCCGCCGAGAAGGGCCGCCTCGAGACCACGGCCGACTACCGGAACGCCGCCGGACACGCGCGGCGGATCGTCGCCGGCGGGCACATCCGCCTTGTCGAGGACTTTGCCGAGGAGCTGGCCGAAGCCTGCCTCGGCGAAGAGCATGTCGTCGAGGTGACCATCCGCGCCGCCAAGCCCGGCGCCATCGCCGGGGCCCGGGCGGCCGGCGTCGAGATCACGCGCTCGAAAGGCTGACCGTCACGTCGCCACCAGCTGGCGGCGCGCCGTCTGGAGATGACCCAGGACAATGGCGCCGGCCCGGTCGGCGTCGCGCAGCGAGAGTGCCTCCCACAGCTGGCGATGTTCGCGATTGTAGGACTCCATGGCATCGGCTGTGAGGACCTGGTCCTTCATCGCGCTCCACTGGCGATGGCCCCGCACGTGATTGATCCGCCGGTAGAAGGAACACATCAGGGGATTGTGCGTCGCGTCGGCGACCGACTGGTGGAAGGTGCGGTCGTGGCGCGTGAACGACTCGGGCTCGCCCGACGATTCGAGGGCCTTCAGCGCCTCCCCGATGCGATCGAGGTCGCGCAGGGTCGCATGGACGGTCGCAAGCCGCACCATGTGCGGTTCCACGGCGATCCTGACGTCGACGAGCTCCAGGGGGCTGGTGATTTCCGCGATGTCCGGATTTTCCCGGTCGTGGCTGAAGGTCACGAACGTGCCGCTTCCCACGCGCCTGGTGATGAGATTGTCGGCGGCCAGGAGTCCCAGGGCCTCCCGGACCGTGGTCCGCGAACTCGAGAACGCCCGCGCCAGGTGGCGTTCCGCCGGCAGGCGCTCGCCGTTCACGTAGATCCCGTCGGCGATCGCGGCGCGCAGGCGCCTGGCGATCGCCACCGCGGTCCCCTCGTTCGGCTGCGGCAGCCCGTATCGGCCCGGACCCGCCTGTCCGGCGGCGGCCGGGTTGTTGATGGCTCTTGACTTCACCGTTTCCCGCGTTCTAGGCTGGCCGGATTGGTTTGATTGGCTTATTATTGGTATGCCAATTATGAGGCCAATCAGCCAGCCACGTCAAGCCCGCTTCCGTCCTCCGTGCTGCCTCGAGAGGACCGGGGAGCGTTCGAGCACAAGGATCAACACGGCATGGCCTTTCCCACTCGCTCCACCTACGTCATCATCGGCGCCGGAATTCACGGCCTCTCGACGGCCTACCACCTCGCCCTCGAGCTGAAGGCCAGGGGCAGGGGAAGCGGCGGGGACATCCTCGTCCTCGACAAGACGGGCATCGCTGCCGGCGCCAGCGGCATCGCCTGCGGCGTGGTCCGCAACAACTACTTCCAGCCGGCCATGCGCGAACTGATGGCGCAGTGCGTCGAGGTCTGGGAGAGCGACCCGGCGGCCTACAGCTACCACCCGGTCGGCTACATGCAGATTTCCTGCGAATCGATGCGCGCCGATGTCGCATCGATCCACGAGCAGCAGAAGGCGATCGGCTACGACTCCGAGTTCATCGAGGGCGCCGACGACTGCATGGCGTACATGAGGACCATGTTCAGCGACTGGCGCGCGCAGAACATCACCTCGGTGCTGCACGAGAAGAAGGGAGGCTACGCCAACAACACGGCCTCCATCTACGGCCTTGCCACCAAGGCGGAAAACGAGGGGGTGCGCATTCTCACCGGCTGCACGGTCACCGGCTTCCGGCGCTGCGGCGAGGCGGTCAGCGCCGTCATCACGGACAAGGGCACGATCGAGACCGACATGGTCGTCGCCGCCGTGGGACCGTGGGTCAGCCAGGTCTGGAACATGCTCGACTTGCCCAAGTCGGTCTCGGTTCGCGGCTCCGACGGCACCGTCCACGACGGCATCGACATGTGGCGCTACTGGTGCCTCGAGGAAGGCACGCTCGGCGTCGACCCCAACCTGCAGAAGATGAACGACGGCGGCATGCCGCCCGTCATCCACGTCGACACCGACGCGCCGCTGCTGTCGGATGTCGACGACTCGGTCATCACCGAGGACATGTGGGGCATCTACTACAAGCCCGACTTCAACTTCGCCGGCATCCAGGGCGGCGCCATGCCCTACGAGGTCAAGACCCCGGTCGACGAGGTGGCCCTCGATCCCTATGGCCCCGAGTCGCCCGACTTCATCGTCGGCGACGAGTTCGCCCACATGTGGTGCTCGGCGCTGGCCCACTGCCAGGAGCGTTTCTCCGGCAAGATGACCCACTGGAAGAAGGAGCCGTCGGGCGGGCTGGGCTGCTTCACGCCCGACAGCTTCCCGGTCTTCGACACCTTCTGCGAGAACGTCCAGATCATCGCCGACTCGAATCACGGCTACAAGATGATCGGCGTCGGCAAGCTGGTGGCGGCCGAGTGCCTCGGCGAGACGAGCGCGCTGCTGGAGCCGTTCCGCTTTTCGAGGTATGCCGAGGGCCGGCTTCACCCGGTGTCGAACAGCCCCTTCCCGTGGAGCTGAACCGGAGACGAAGCCCTTCAGGAACCGGTCTCCCCGCATGAAGGGGAGGCCATGCAACCACTGCACGCAAGTCAAGGGAGAGCAGGATCCATGCCGATGGACATCGAGCGTTATGTTGAGCAGGAAGGCAGGGCCGAACGCGTGCGTCAGGTCCGCGAGAAGATCGATGAACTGGGCATCGACTACATCTACTACCAGTTCATTTCCGTGACCGGCCGCATCGTCGGCAAGGGCGTCCCGGCCGACCACTGGGAGACAATCGCCCAGAGGGGCTTCCAGCTGGTCTACGGATCGGTCGCCAACCTCTACGTCGACCGCTACGGCAGCTACATCGGCTACGGACCGGAATCATCGGAACTGGTGGGCATCCCCGATCCCGAGACCTTCGTCCAGCTGCCCTGGGACAAGCGCGTGGCGCGGGTCTACTGCACCTGCTTCCGCAACCGCGAGGAGCCGGTCAATCCGGGCGCCTACTTCACCGGCGACTGCCGCGGCAACCTTCGCCGCCTCCACGACGCCTTCCAGGAGAAGCACGGCGGCCTGCACCTTCGCCACGGCACCGAGCCGGAGATGATGTGGCTCAAGAAAGGCGAGAACGGCCTGCCGGACGGCGGCTTCTCCAAGCCGAACTGCTATCACATCGACCAGTTCGAGAGCCTGCGGCCGGTGTTCATGAGGGCGATCGAGTACAGCCGCGCCATGGGTCTCGACATGATCCAGGGCGACCACGAGGATGCGCCGGGCCAGCTCGAGCTCAACTTCCAGTTCGACGACGCCCTGCGCACCGCCGACCGCCTGACGACCTATCGCCAGGTCTGCGCCCAGGTGGCGCGCGAGAACAACCTCGTGGCGTGCTTCATGTCCAAGCCCTTCATGGGCGTGTCGGCGTCGGGCTGCCACCACAATGTCTCGCTGTGGACGGGCGGCGCCGACGAGGTCAACACGCTGGGCCAGGACAACCCGGCGGGCCTGCTCGAGAACTTCACCTACAGGAAGGGCGGCACCAACACGTTCCTCCCCGACTCGTCGGATCCCCGCAAGCCCGGCAAGGTCGGCCTCCGGGCCATCGGCGGCATCATGGCGCATCTCGGCGCCCTGACGGCCATCGGCTGCTCGACGGTCAATTCCTACCGCCGGCTGTGGGATACGGGTTTCTGGGCTCCGGTGTTCGCCGACTGGGGCTATCAGAACCGCACCACGGGCATGCGGGTCTCCGCTCCGGGGCGTTTCGAGTACCGCGCCGTCGATTCGATGGTCAATCCCTACCTGATGGCCAGCGGCATCCTCCAGGCCTTCGACGACGGCATCGACAACGATCTCGATCCCGGCGAACCGGAGGAGCGCAACATCTACCAGGCCATGGAGGAGGGCAAGCTCGTCAAGAAGCTCCCGATGTCGCTGGGAGACGCTCTCGAGCGCCTGAAGGACGACGAGGTCATCAGGGCCGCCATGCCCGGCGACATGTACAAGGTCTTCATGCACTACAAGACCAACGAATGGGAAACCTTCATGGCCACCGTCACCGAGTGGGACATGGAGTCCTACTGGGACTGCCTGCCCTGACGGGCATCTTCCCCTTGGCGGCAGCGGCGCCGGGCGCCGCTGCCGCTCCAGTCTTCGTGAATCCATGGGAGTAGCTGAAGCATGTGTGGCATCGCAGGCATCATTCACCGCAACAGGGCGTCCGACATCGGCTCGGAGATGACGTCCATGTTGCAGTCGCTCAAGCATCGCGGACCGGATTCGACGGGCTTTGCGATCTACGGCATCCCCAACGACAACGAGTTCGTCCTGCGCTTCAAGGTCGCCGAGCAGGAGGACGCGGCGAAGGGTTACAACATCCACGGAGAAATCCGCGAGCGCCGCGCCGAGGTCGACCGCCGCCTTGCGGAGCTCGGGGTCGACGTGGTCGAGACCGTCGATACCACCGAGTACGCCTACCGCTACCGCATCAGGCATGACGGCGACATGCGCAAGGTCGCCGACTACGTCGAGGACGTGACCTCGACCGAGATCCTGTCGATGGGCACCAAGCTCGAGCTGATCAAGGACCTCGGCGATGCGACGACCGTGTCGGACCAGTACGCCCTCAAGGGTTTCCGCGGCACCCACGCGATCGGCCACACCCGGATGGCCACGGAGTCCGACGTCGACATCCGCTCGGCCCATCCCTACTGGGCCTATCCCTACAACGACATCGCCGTGGTCCATAACGGCCAGCTCACCAACTACTGGATCATGCGCCGCGAGCTCGAGCGCAAGGACTTCCGCTTCATGTCGAGCTGCGACAGCGAGCTGATTTCGGTGTACCTCGCCGACAAGCTGCAGGACGGCGTCGATCTCGAGGACGCCATGGTGCAGTCGGTCGACGAGTTCGACGGCGTGTTCACCTACCTCGTGGCGACCTCCGACCAGCTCGGCATGGCCAAGGACGACATGGCCGCCAAGCCCATGGTGCTCTACGAGAGCGACGATCTCGTGGCCATGGCCTCCGAGGAGGTCGCCATCCGCCAGGTGCTCCCCCACGAAATCGACACCTACGACCCCTACGACCGGGAGGTTCGGGTATGGCAGAGCTGAACGAGAACGAGACCATGCGCTCCCATGACATGGGGCTGCACACCGAGCAGCTTGCCGGCCGCACGCAGCAGCGGTTCTTCGACATCACCGAGGACGAGAACTTCCTCTATCCGGAAGCCCCGGACGTCGACTTCAACAAGCGCGCGGTCGTCGATGCGACCGATCTCGACGCCAAGGCCGTCAACCTGAAGATTCGCGAGCTGATGGCCGAAGGCTACGGGTCCATCGTCGTGAAGAACCCCCAGGCGCGCCATTCCCTGGGCGTCGGCATCCTGCAGAGGCTCAACCTCACCTTCGAGGGGAGCCTTGGATACTTCGGCGTCGGCCTGATCGACGGCCCCAACGTCCGGGTCACCGGGCGGGTCGGCTGGTCGTGCGCCGAGAACATGATGGCCGGGACCGTGGTCGTCGAGAAGAACGCCGGCTCGACGTTCGGCGCCGCCATGCGCGGCGGCGACCTCGTCTGCATGGGCGACGTCGGCTCGAGGACGGGGATCGACCAGAAGGGCGGCACGATCATCGTCGGCGGGCGCACCGGTGCCTTCTCGGCGTTCATGATGCAGCGCGGCCGCATGATCGTCCTCGGCGACGCCGGGAAGAACCTGGGCGATTCGATGTACGACGGCACGATCTACGTCGGCGGCGCGATCGAGAGTCTCGGCGTCGACGCCGTCGAGGGCGAGATGACGGACCTCGACTGCGCCTGGCTCGAGCGCAAGCTGACGATGTACGGCCTCAAGGCTCCCGACGGCGTCGCCGCCATGACCAAGATCGTCGCCGGCAAGCAGCTGTGGAACTACGACAACCTCGAACCCTCCGAGAAGAAGATCGTTCTTTGAGGCGCTGGGAGACACGCAGGACATGACCACCAAGGCGAACGGCAATGGCGCGGACAACGGCCGCAACAGGGAGATTCTCGGCGAGAACTTCATGTTCCCGCCACGCGTCATCGACGACATCCACATCAAGGCGGAACTCGGGCGCTACCGCATGCGCGGCATGGCGCTCTTCAAGAGCATCCCGACCTGGGACGATCTCACCTTCCTGCCCGGCACGCTCACCCGCTTCGTGATCGAGGGCTACCGGGAGAAGTGCCAGACCCGGACAGTGATCGGTCCGCGCGCCAAGCGGCCCATCGTTCTCGACATCCCGGTCTACGTCACCGGCATGAGCTTCGGCGCCCTGAGCTACGAGGCCAAGACGGCCCTTGCCCGCGGCGCCACCATGGCCGGCACGGCGACCTGCTCCGGCGAGGGCGGCATGATTCCCGACGAGCGGCGCTACTCGGAAAAGTGGTTCTACCAGTGCATCCAGTCGCGCTACGGCTTCAATCCCCACCATCTCAGGCTGGCCGACGGCTGCGAGTTCTTCATCGGCCAGGGGTGCAAGGTCGGCCTCGGCGGACACCTGATGGGCCAGAAGGTCACCGATCAGGTGGCCGAGATGCGCTCCCTGCCCGCGGGCATCGACCAGCGCTCGCCGGCACGGCACCCTGACTGGCTCGGCCCCGACGACCTTGCCCTCAAGATCCAGGAGATTCGCGAGGCGACGGACTACCAGATCCCGATCCAGCTCAAGCTCGGCGCCGCCCGCGTCTACGACGACGTGCGCATGGCTGTGAAATGCGATCCCGACTCGATCTACATCGACGGCATGGAGGGCTCGACCGGCGCCGGACCGCACCTTGCCACCGAGGAGACCGGCATCCCCGGCATCGCCGCCATCCGCCAGGCGAGGCGCGCGATCGACGATCTTGGAAAGCGCGACGAGATCACGCTCATCTACGCCGGCGCGGTGCGCAACGGCGGCGATCTCGCCAAGGCCCTGGCGCTGGGGGCCGACGCGGTCGCCATCGGCACGACGGCCATGATGGCGCTCAACTGCAACAAGGACATTCCCGGGGCGGACTTCGAGGGCACGATCGGCGTGCCGGCCGGTTACTGCTATCACTGCCACACGGGCCGCTGCCCGGTCGGCGTGGCCACCCAGGACCCGGAGCTCCGCAAGCGCCTCAATCCCGACGACGCGGCCGAGCGCGTCTACAACATCCTCCACACCCTTGCGATCGAGTGCCAGATGATGGCGAGGGCCTGCGGCAAGACCAACGTCCACAGCCTCGAACCCGAGGATCTCGCGGCCCTCACCATGGAGGCTTCCGCCATGGCGGGCGTGCCGCTTGCGGGAACCAACCACACCGTCGGCGTCGACGACTACCACCACCTCTAGGAGACGGGACAGATGACTGACACCAGCGACCGCAGGGACGACGTCGACTACTTCCTGAGATCCGACGGCCTCGACACGTCCCGCGAAAAGGAAATCGGCCAGCACATCGGCTACCGCTACGACGTCAACCTGGTTCCCGACTACGACAGGATGACGCCGTTCCTGAAGACGTACATCGAGCTCATGGGCTGGGACGACCTCAACTGGCTCGAGGACGTCCACATGGGATACGAGGAAGGCCACGCCGCGGTCTTCGACCGCAACGCCAACGGCTGGATCCGCGTGCCGGACTCCGTCGAACTCCCGGACAACCAGCAGGACCGCGACATGATCGCGCGCGAGCTCCTGGTCAAGTTCCAGATGTCCGATCGCCATCCCATGCGCGATCTCTACCGCGCCTACCGCAAGTTCTGAAGCTCCGCGCTTCCTCCCGCCAGGGCGGCCGCAAGAACGCGAAGGGCGAACGTTCTTCCACGCCCGCCCCGCACGTCCCCGGCCACTGATGAGGCCGGCAGGGCGCGCGCCCTGCGGCATCGGGCAATTGACAATCTCCTCCGGTCCCCTTCGAATGAGGCAGGGCGGGCTCGTCTGGTCCAGCCCTGTCGTCAAGAACAGGAGGAGGAACTCCATGAGATCTCGATTCTTCGCGGCGGTGTTCGCATCGGCCGCCACCGTGGCCCTGGCAGGCGGGGGAACCGCCCAGGCCGAAACCATCACGTTCGGTGCGCCCCTGTGCCTGACCGGAGACCAGGCTCCCCTGGACACGCCCGGCTTCCGGGGCGCTCAGGTCGCCATCAAGGCCCTGAACGATCAGGGCGGACTCCTCGGACAGCAGGTGGAGATGGTCGCCATCGACGGCAAGACCGACCCGGTCACGGTCGGCAACGCGGCCGTCGAGCTCATCGACGACGGTGCCGAATTCATCCTGGCGCCCTGCGACTTCGATTTCGGCGGACCGGCGAGTCGCGCGGCGCAGGAGGCCGGACTTGTCGGGCTGTCGCTCTGCGCGTCCGACCCGCTCTACAGCTCCTGGTCCCTGGGAGACAAGCAGTTCACCCTGTCGATGTGGAACACGACCATGGGGGCGACCGCGGCCGAGTACGCCTACAACGAGCGCGGCTGGAGAAACGCCTATGTCGTGACCGACCAGTTCATCGCCTACACCGTGTCGCTGTCCAAGTACTTCGTGGAGCACTTCCAGGCTCTGGGCGGCAACATCCTGGCGGAGGACACCTACAACAACGGCGACAACGACTTCTCGGCCCAGCTCGCACGCCTGCAGGCGCTTGACGAGAAGCCGGACGTGATCTTCATCTCGTCCTACGGGCAGGATATCGGCTTCATCATCCGCTCCCTGCGCGAGGTCGGCTACGACGCACCGGTGCTCGGCGGGGATTCCTACGACGATCCGGCGATGATCGCGTCGCTCGGCCCGCTCGGCAACGACATCTACTTCGTGACCCATACCTTCATGAGTTCGGATGCCCATCCGGACATGGAGCACTTCATCGGGCTCTTCGAGGAGATGTTCGACGAGCCGCCGGACACGTCCTTCGTGGCCACCGGCTGGGACGCCGTGATGCTTCTCGCCCAGGCCGCCGAAATCGCGGGCACGACGGACGGAGCGGCGGTCGCCACGGCACTGGAGGAGAATGTCTTCCATCTCCTGACCGGCGATCTGACGTACCGCAACGCCGCCGAGGGCCACGCGCCTGACAAGGCGGCGGTGCTCGTCGAGGTCAAGGACGCGCAGACCCATTTCCTTGGCTGGCGGACACCGTCCAACGTACCGGCTCCGTAAGGCGGAACCGCATTCCCGCCGGCGCGGCCCTTGCGGAGTTCGCGCCGGCGGGAACCCCGCTGTCCCGGAGCACCATGTCATCGCTTGAAGCGGCGTCCGTGACGGTCGAGTTCGCGGGCCTGCGCGCACTCGACGGCGTGTCGCTTTCGTTGAAGCCCGGGGAGATTCTCGGCCTCATCGGGCCGAACGGATCCGGGAAGACGACGCTGGTCAACGCCATCACCGGCCAGGTTCCCGTGGCCGCCGGCTCGATCGCGCTGGGGGAGACCGTCCTCACCGGACGGCCGCCCCGGGAGATCGCCCATGCAGGAATTTCCCGGACCTTCCAGATCGGCAGGCACTTCGACAACCTGACGGTTCTCGAGAACGTCGCAACGGCCGCGCTCGGCAAGGGCGCCCCGGTCCGCGTCGCCCTGCCGCGCGCCGCGGCACTGATCGAGGAGTTCGGACTCGGCAGGCGCCTCGACGACATGGCCGAGGTGCTCAGCTACGGCGAGAAGCGCCGCGTGGAGATCGCACGGGCGCTTGCCGGCGAGCCGAGCTACCTCCTGCTCGACGAACCCGCCGCAGGCATGAACGCGGAAGAGACCGAGTCGCTTATCGACATCCTCGCCACGCTGCCGGCGGATCGCGGGCTGGGCCTCCTCATCATCGACCACGACATGGGCCTGATCATGCGCCTGTGCAAGCGCTTGCACGTGCTGGCCTCCGGACGCACCATCGCCGAGGGGGACCGCCGGACGGTCCGCGATGATCCGGCGGTCATCGAAGCGTATCTCGGCAGCGGCACCGAACATGCTTGACATCGAGTCCCTGGAGGTCAGTTACGGTGCCGTCCGGGCGGTGCGCGGCGTGTCGCTCACGGTTCGCAAGGGTGAGCTGGTGACCCTCCTGGGCGCCAACGGCGCCGGCAAGTCGTCGACATTGATGGCCATCGCCGGCGCGGTGCGGACCGCCGCCGGCCGGGTCCGGCTGGAAGGTGCGGACGTGACCGGGGTGTCTCCCGAAGCGATGGTCCGGCGCGGCGTGGTGGCCGTTCCGGAGACTCGCGACGTGTTTCCGGACCTGACGGTCGCGCAGAACCTGCAGCTCGGCGCGTTCACGCGACGCCGCGACCAGGCCGGCGTGCTCCAGGACCGCGGCAGGTACTTCCGGCAGTTTCCCGTCCTCGCCGAGCGGCAGCGCCTGCCGGCGGGGAACCTCTCCGGCGGCGAGCAGCAGATGCTGGTCATCGCGCGGGCGCTCATGTCCCGCCCGGGCGTCCTGCTCCTCGACGAACCGTCGCTCGGCCTGGCGCCGATCATCGTGGACCAGATCTTCGCGATGATCCGCGGTCTCAAGGAATCGGGCCTGACCATCCTGCTCGTCGAGCAGAACGCGGCGAAGGCGCTTGCAATCAGCGACCGCGCCTACGTCATGCGGCTCGGGCGTGTCGAGGCCGAGGGACCGGCCTCGGAGATCGCCGCCGCGACGGAACTGAAGTCCCTCTACCTGGGTGCGGACCCTTGAACGCGGCACAGTTCGTGCTCGATGTGCTGAGCCTCGGCGGCGCCTACGCGCTGATGGCGCTCGGCCTCGTCATCGTCTACGGGATCCTGCGCCTCGTGAACTTCGCGTACGGCGAGCTGATCATGGTCGGCGGCTACACCATGTTCCTGGTCAGCGGCTCCGGTCTTCCCTGGCTCGTGATGGCGGGTTGCGGCGTGATCATGGCGATCGCCGCAGGCATCGCGACGGACTATCTCGCGTTCCGTCCGGTGCGCGACAAGTCCGTGACGGCCGTTCTGATCACGTCCTTCGCCTTCTCGACCCTGCTGCAGAATGCCGCACTCCTCTTCATCTCGCCGAGGCCCCGCGCGGTGCCTCTGCCGGAGCTGTTCTCCCGCACCGTCGAGTTCGCCGGTGTCGTCACGCCGGTGCGCAACCTGATCACGATCGCCGTGGCGGTGACCATGCTCGGACTGTTCTCCTGGCTCATGCGAACGACGACGCTTGGCATCGCCATGCGGGCGGCGGCGACGAACTTCCGGATGGCGCGGATGATGGGCATCCCGGCCAACCTCATCATCTCGGCGGCGTTTGCGATTTCGGGGCTGCTGGCGGGGACGGTCGCGATCCTGTGGATCGGCCGGATCGGCACCGTGGTGCCGGGCATCGGCCTCGAACCCCTCCTGATCGCGTTCATCGCCACGGTGATCGGCGGCATGCGCAGCCTGCAGGGCGCCGTGCTCGGCGGGTTCCTGCTGGCGCTCATCGACACGACGCTGAACTACACCCTTCCCCAGGACCTTCTCAAGTTCCGTGACGCGTTCACCTTCTCGCTGGTCATCCTGATCCTGCTGTGGCGCCCGGAGGGAATCGTGCGCGGGCCGGCATCGGGACAGAGAACATGATGGCACGACGCAACTGGTGGACCTTTCTTCTCCTCGGCGGGGTGATCGTGGCGGTCGCCCTGGCGGCGGAGCTTGTGGGCGACCGGCTCCTCCTGCGCATCACGACCAATCTCTGCATCTCGATGGTGCTCGTGGTCGGCCTGCAGGTCTTCATGGGGAACTCCGGCATCCTCTCCTTTGCCCACGTGGGATTCATGGGGGTCGGCGCCTATACGTCCGCGGTCCTCACCATCCCGGTCCAGATGAAGGGGATGGCGCTGCCGAACCTCTACCCGATCCTCGCCGGCATGGAGGTCTCGCCCTTCCTCGGAATCGCCCTGGGGGGGCTGGCCGCGGCCCTCGTCGCGGCGCTGGCCGCCTACCCGCTCATGCGCCTGTCCGACGCCGCGGCCGTGATCACGTCCTTTGCCCTCTTCGTCGTGCTGCACACGATCATGTACCACTGGAGCGACGTCACCAACGGCCCGCGCACCCTCTTCGGGATACCCGGAGGAACGACGCTGCCGCTTGCCGCGGCCGTCGCGATCGTTGCCGTGCTGGTGGCATTGCTCTTCAAGGAATCGCGGGTCGGCCGGCTCTTGCGCGCGAGCCGGGACAACGAGATCGCGGCGGCGTCCCTGGGAGCGCACATACCGAGGCTTCGCTGGCAGGCGTTCGTGGTCTCCGCGCTCCTTGCGGGCATCGGCGGCGCGCTCTGGGGCCATTTCATCACCTCCTTCTCGCCCAAGCAGCTGTGGCTCAAGGAAACCTTCGTGATTCTCGCCATGCTGGTGATCGGCGGGCCGAGAACGGTGACCGGAGCGGTCGTCGGCGTGCTGGTCGTCACTGCAAGCTTCGAGAGCCTTCGGCAGCTCGAAGGAGCGATCAACCGCGCGGCCATCCTCACGGAGCCCGTCGTGGGAATCACCGAACTGACGCTTGCCGTGGCGATGATCGCAGTGCTTGCCCTGCGCCCGGGCGGCATCTGCCCGTCCCGCGAGATCGGCTACTACCTGTTTCGCCGCCGCGCGCGCGGCCCCTGATCCGGGTCCACCGGAAGAACGTCCGCCCGGGAATGATCCCTTCGACCCGCAGGGATCCCCACCCAAGATCCAGGCGCGATCGTCACGAATCACGGCCGCTGAACCGGCGCGTTGCCGGCTTGCGGTGACGGTTCATGGCCGGGGCTCGGTGATCCTGCGCCTCCGGCGTTCTCTCAGGCGCGATCGATCGGGGGGTCGGCCTGAGCGGCGCTCCAGACGGGTTCGAAGGCCAGCGCCGTCCGGGTGGCGGGCGGCGGGCCGAAGAGCGCGTTGTGCCAGTAGAGCGCCCGCGCGAAGGGGTCGTCCGGCGCCAGCGGGCGAATGAGGCAGGGAAGGCGCCAGGTCTGGCTGAACTGTTCGAAGCGCAGCGTGGACCGGCCAGCCTCGACGAGCCGGCGGCCGACGGACGACCGCGGCGAGAACTGGGCGAAGAGTCTGGGCTCGAAGCCGGCGGACTTCTGGAAGTAGGTTGACGAGAGGACCTTCAGCCCCTTCTCGAAGCGCTCTCGGGGATCATGGGTGCTGCGCACAGCGTGGGCGAAGACGGCCGCCGTGGGCGCGGGGTCGCGCTGCAGGATGACGGTGAGGACGCGGCCGAGCTCCGTGCCGCCGGGCAGGACGGCGAGCGGCGCCATGCCGTCCGAGGGGCGCCCTCCCTCCCGCCGCATGGCGTGCTGGCGGATGAGGCACTGCCAGGCCATGAAGGCATCGTCGGAGCCCGTCACCGGAAGGGCCGCCACGATAGCGGGACGTCGGCAACGAGGGGCGGGAGAGAGGAGCAGGATCCGGCGCCGCGCGTAAGGCGGACCTCGACGAAGACCCGCCGCTGCGGCTTCTCCGCGCCGGGTCGCGGCGGACTGCCGCCGGCTCCAGTGCGGCGCCGGGACATTCTCCGCCGTGGACACCCTGCCGCGGGCACTCTCTCAGGACCCGCCGATCGTGCCGCCGAAGAGATCGTAGAGGATGGCGGCGATTTCCCCCTCGAGGGGGAACGAGAGCATGCCGAGCACGGAATAGCCCAGCAGCCAGGGCAGCGCGTAGAAGCGGAACAGGAAGAAGAACCAGGCCACGAAGAGCGGCACCACGGGGTCGATGAGAAATCCCGGCGTCACCGGCCGGAAGACCCTGAGGACCGGATCCGTGAGCATCACGAAGGCCCGCATGAAGAAGAAGTCGGAGGTGACGGGGAGGAAGAGGTTCATCGCCGCCCTGCCGACGAGGGTCCACATGACGGCGCCGAGCACGTAGTCGAGCCCGACGACCCACCAGGGAAGAACGCCCGCAAGACTTGTCATCGCCTCAGCGACCCCGAAGACCCGTCACAAGGAACGGGGGTGGACATGGCCTGTCCACCCCCGCTTCAAGAGTTCCGGACGAATGCGCGTCAGTGCGTTTCGGCCAGGATCGACTTGCCCGTCGGAACACGGGTCTCGTCCACCATGGCCTGCATTTCCGCATCCGGCGCCTCGGTGATGAGCGAGACCACCACCATCGCCACGAGCGAGACCGGCATGCCGATCATGCCGAACCTCAGGTGGTCGATCGCCCACAGCTGATCGCCGCCGTTGTAGACGTGGACCAGGTAGACGGTTCCCGCCACGAAGCCGGCGATCATGCCGGCAATCGCGCCGGCCCGGTTGGCGCGTTTCCACCATATGCCCAGGACGAGCGGGAAGAACAGGCCCGAACAGGCGAAGCAGAAGGCCCAGGCCACCGCACCGAGAATGCCCGTGAGCTGCAGCGAGGCGATCAATGCCGCAAGCGCACCGATAACGACCAGAAGGACGCGGGCGACCACGAGACGGCGCCTCGTGTCGGCCTTGGGATCGATGATCTTGTAGTAGAGATCATGGCTCAGGGCATTGGCGATCGCCAGAAGCAGACCGTCGGCGGTCGACATGGCGGCTGCCATGCCGCCCGCTGCCACGAGACCCGAGATCACGTAAGGCAGCCCGGCGATTTCCGGGGTGGCCAGCACGACGATGTCGGGCCGCATGAAGAACTCGTTCAACTGGACGAGCCCGTCGCCATTCTGGTCCACCACCGACAGCATGCCGACCGCGGTCCAGTTCTGCACCCACTCGAGATTGGCGACATCGTCGATGGCCTTGCCGACCACCGCCGTCGCCAGGTTCGGATCAAGCAGCTGCAGCTTGGTGAGCGTCGCAAGCGCCGGAGCCGTGAAGTAGAGGAGGAAGATGAAGAACAGCGACCAGCCCACCGACTTGCGCGCCTGGCGCACCGACGGTGTGGTGAAGTAGCGCATGAGGATGTGCGGCAGCGAGGCCGTACCCGCCATCATGCAGAAAGCCAGCGTCACGAATTTCCAGGAGTCGAGACCGCCCTGGGGATCGAAGTGGGCCGTGGTCAGGACCTTCAGCCCGGCCACCGCTTCTGCCGCCGCCACGAGACCGTACTCGGCCTCGAGTTCCTGGATGCGCAGGGCCGCATCGCCGTAGGTGAAGTGGGGGATGATACCGAAGCCCTGGGCATTCGACATCCAGATCACCGGCACCAGGTAGGCGATGATGAGCACGATGTACTGCGCCACCTGCGTCCAGGTCACGCCGCGCATGCCGCCCAGCATCGAGCAGAGCAGGATGCCCAGCAGGCCGAACCAGACGCCGACCTCGAACGGAATGGCGAGCGCCCGGGCGGCGATCGTGCCCGTGGCGTTGATCTGCGCGGTCACGTAGGTGAAGGACGCGACCACGAGAATGACCACGGCGCAGAAACGCGCCAGGTTGCCGCCGTAGCGGGTTCCGATGAAGTCGGGAACCGTGTAGCAGCCGAACTTCCTGAGATAGGGCGCCATCAGGGCGTTGACGAGCACATAGCCGCCCGTCCAGCCGACGACGAAGCCCAGGTACGGGTAGCCGCCGAAGTAGATACCGCCCGCCAGGGCGACGAACGAGGCGCCGGACATCCAGTCCGCGGCCGTCGCCATGCCGTTGTAGAACGACGGCACCTCGCGGCCGGCGACATAGTAGGCGTCGACCTGCATGGTGCGCGACAGCCAGCCGATGGTGGCGTAGATCGCGATGGTGAAGAGAAGGAAGAGGATGCCGATCAGCTGCGCGCCGGCGCCGAGCTGTTCGACGATCGCCATCAGGGCGAAGAAGCCCAGGAATCCCAGGGTGTAGATTCCGTAGACCTTGCCCAGTCTGTCGACGAAGCGGGTTCCCTGTGATTGTTCGCTCATGACATTCTCCTCACTCGTCGCTCAGGCCGCACTCTTCGTCGATGCGGTCCTGGAGAAGGTTCTGGCCGACGATCAACAGGACGAACACGATGAGTGAACCCTGAACGATCATGTAGTAGCCGAGTGGAAAGCCGAGGAACGAGCCAGCATCGAGATCCTTGGCGAACCACGGGATCACGAAGGCGAACGCGACCCAGATCGCCAGGACCCAGTAGGTCAGGCGCGAAGTCTTGGCCCAGTGCAGTCTTCTGTTATCTTGCGACATTCGCCGCCTCCTTGGGGTGTGGGTGCTGCAGGTTCCCGGGCTTGTGTAGGACGAGCCAAGCCACACCTTGCCGGGACAAGGCCTGCAACAGTGCGCGCAATATAGTTGAGGATCGTGTTCGTTCAATAGGGAATTCGCCTTGCTGCGTGTGACACTGCCCTCCCTGCCCCGGATTCTCACCCTTCGCTTCGACAGGAGCAGGCTCGCGACGGTCGACGCGCTGGCCGAGTTCGTTCGCACGCGCTCGTCCTACATCGCCCAGACGTCGCTGCACGGCTATCTGAAGGCCCGCATGGGCACGAGCTTCAGGGTCTGGTTCGAGGACGAGGGTTTCTCGGGTCTGGTCCGGGCGGCCTCGGTGAAGCTCTTCGTGTCGTGCGCCGGCGACCTTGCGGTCTTCGCCGCGGCCACGGCGGCGCAACGCTCGTCCCTTGCCGACGGCGAGTGCGCGGCGCTGGCGCGCCACTGTTTCCGCAATGCCGTCGCTGAAGGGCTTGCCGATCAGCCCGAACGGGCGGACCTCGGCGCGGACCTCGAGGCCTTCGGGCAGCGCCTCGGCCACGAGAACTGGCTCGATGCGGCCGAGGGACGCCACGCGTTCCGGCACAGCGAGGGCGATCTCATCCGTGTCGCGCCGGTCATCGACGAGTTCAAGGATCTCGACCGCGAGATCGTTACCAACTCGATCCGCTTCCGCTGGCGCGACGTGCGCGAGCAGGCGCGCCGGCGGATCGACGGCGCGGCGCTGGAGCGGGACTGGCGATCCAGGGAAGACGGATAGCGCCGATGAGGCGGCCGCGCCTCATGGAGTCCCTGGCCGCCGCCGCCGCGGCCGCCGTGTGCATGGCGGCCGTCCTGGCCCTTTGGCCGGCCTGGATGGCGGCCGTCGGCGGCCTGGCCGCCCTGCTCCTGGCCGCCCTGTGGAATGCTGCGGACCTCGTCCGCCAACAGCAGCGGGATATCCAGCGCCTGCGCGGCAGCCTCCTCATCGCCGCCGCCGACGGATCCGCGTTTCTCGATCATGCCGAGCGCCTGGTCTCGAGCAGCGAGTTCGCCAGGCTGGCCGGAACGCTCGACAGCGTTCTCCAGACCGCCGAAGAGCGCCGCAGCCTCGTCGAGCAGCGCATGGCGGCGGTCCTCGGCGCACTGCCCACGGGCGTCGTGGTCGTCACCGCGAGCGGACTGGTGAGCCTCGTCAACACGGCCGCCCGGCACCTGTTTCCCCGGGAGGCGCTGGCGCCGGGAACCAGCGTCTTTGCCGCGATCACCCGTGACAGCCTCCCTGAATCGGGCCGACGGCCATCGGCCTGCGATGCCGTCGTGCTGCGCTCGCTGGACGGCCGTGCGATCCCGGCGCGCATCGCCGGCCTCGCCGACGGCAGCGGCTGGGTGCTTCTCCTCGAGACCGGGGACGGCCGGGCGGACGACGCTGCGCTGGAGCACGACCTTGCGCTGCACGAGGCCCCGCCGCCCCCGTCTCCGCTCGACCGGTCGACGCCGCTTGCGGATCTCGCGGCCATCGTTGTCGATTGCGAGACGACGGGGCTCGATCCCTTGAAGGACCGTATCGTGTCGGTCGGCGCCGTCAGGACCCACGGAACACGCGTGTTCGCCCACGCCAATCTCGACATGCTGATCAATCCCGGAATTGCGATACCGGCTCCGTCGACGAAGGTCCACGGGATCGACGACGCCATGGTCCAGGCGGCTCCCGGAATCGCCAGGGGCATCGAACGCCTCCTCGCTCTGGGCGACGGCGCGGCGATTGTGGGGCACCACATCGGCTTCGACCTCGGCTTTCTGGCGGCCGAAGGCGCCCGATCGGCGACGCGGTGGACGGACCTCCCGGCGCTCGACACCGGCCATCTGTGCGCCGTTCTCGAGCCGGGCCTCGCCTCCTACGGTCTCGACGCGGTGTGCAGGCACTTCGGCGTCGCGGCAAGCGGCCGGCACACGGCCCTCGGCGACGCCCTTTCGACGGCCGAGGTCTTCACCCGCATGATCCCCCTGCTCCAGGACCGCGGCATCCTGACGCTCGGGGACGCGCTCGCCCACGCGCGCCGGGCGCGGCGGCTGCGCAGCGAGGAGAGGTCGCTGGGCTGGCACGTCCCCGAATAGCCGCCTTGTACCGTGCCGCCCGTTGCCTGCAGAAACGCTTCGACCGCCGGTTCCGCGCATTCTCGACAGCCACCGGCTCGGGCCACGCCGGATGGCCGGCTTGGCGGAGAAATCGTCAATGCACTAACATTTCAGTCGCCGCGCCGCGCTCGTGCGTCCCGTGCGGGAGGCGGGAGCCGATTGAGCGTGTCCGGTACAAGGCTGGAGGGCGTGTGACGAAACCGTTCTGCTGGATCGAAACCGTCGGACGCGCGGAGGCCGGGCCCGAACTGGCCGCCGCCTACGACGAGGTCTGCCGCGGCGACGGCAGCGTCCACAACATGTACCAGGCCTTCACGACGAGGCCCGACCTGCTGGTGCTGGCGGACCGGTTCTACCGCGCGCTGCTGCACAGTCCGGGCCGCAGCCTGGAGGCCTGGGTGCAGGAGCTGGTCGCGACATGGGTCGCGATCCTCTGCGGCTGCCGCTACGCCAGCGACAACCACGGCGCGAACATGGTGAGCCTGCTGGGCGACCCGGACCGGGGACGGGCCATGCTGGCGGCGCTCGAGGCGGGCGACATTCCGGCGGACGCCGACGCGCGCCTTGCGGCGATCCTCGCCTACACGCGCAAGCTCACTCTCGAGCCCGCCGCGATGGCGCACGCGGACGTCGCGGCGCTGCGCGAGGCGGGCCTGGGCGACGCCGGGATCTTCGAGGTCAACCAGATCGCCGCCAACTTCGCCTACTGGGCGCGCATGCTCAACGGCCTCGGCGTGACGGCCGACGGCGAACCGGTCGGCATGTACGGGGACGGCCCGTGAGCCGCCGCGGCAGGCGGCGCGGCGGGCGCAGCACGGCGCTCGCGAGGGAAGCCCGTCCGGCGCAGGACCTGCGGCGGGCGCAGAACCTCCGGCTCCCGGTCCTCGAGCGGGCGGACGCCACGGCGATCCACGACGGCGCCCTGCGCATCCTCGACGAGGTCGGCGTCATCGTCGACGACGAGAACACCCGCAGGGACCTCCTGGAGAACAGGGGCTGCCGGCGGGACGAGGACGGCTACGTGCGCATTCCGCCGGCGCGGGTCGAGGCGGCGCTGCGGACGGTTCCCCGCAGGGTCGAGCTCTACAACCGCAACGGCGAGCGGGTGGTCGACACCGCGGCCGACCGGCCCGCCTACTGCGCCGGGCACAACTGCGTCAACATCCTGGACTACCGCACCGGCGAACTCCGGCCGGGCGTGCTCAACGACCTCGCCGACACGGCCCGCGTGTGCGAGGCGCTGCCCCATCTCGACGTCGCCTGTTCTCTGGGCTACCCGACCGACGTCGAGGCCGAGGCCGAGGCCGTCAGCTCGGTCACGGCGATGATGGACAACACCGTCAAGCCCATTGCGTTCACGGCGCACGACGAGGTCAAGGCCGAGGCCATCTGGCGGGCGATGGCCGACCGTGTCGGCGGCTGGCAGGCCCTGGGCGACAGGCCCTGCGGGCTCGATCTCACGGGCCCGGTCTCGCCGCTGCGGCTGGGCGACGAGCTCTGCCGCAGGCTGCAGCTCGCCGCGCGGGGGCGTTTCCCGATCGTGTGCTATCCCGCGATCTTCCCCGGCATGGCCGGCCCGATCACGCTGGCCGGGGTGCTGGCGCAGTCCGCAGCCGAATCGCTGGCCGGCATCGTCATCCACCAGATCGCCAACCCCGGCGCGCCGGTGATGGCCGGCTCGTCCGTCCTGCCGATGGACATGAAGACCGCGACCATCGCCTACGGCGGTCCCGAGTACATGCTCGCCAACCTCGGCGGCACCGACTACTACAACGCGATCGGCGTGCCGAGCTGGATCGGTGCTGGATGCTCGGATTCCCACGCCGTCGACGCCCAGGCGGCCTCGGAGGTCGGCGCGAACATGGCGCTCGCCGGGCTTGCCGGCACGGCCTTCATCCACAACCTGGGCTTCCTCTCCTCGGGCCGCACGGGCTCGCTGGAGATGCTGGTGCTGTGCGACGAGATCGCGGGCTGGGCGAGCCGCTTCGCCAACGGCGTCGAGGTCAACGAGGACGCGATCGGCGTCGACGTCGTCAAGCGCGCGGCCAAGGACAACACGTTCCTCACCGACGAGCACACCACGGCGCGCTACATGACCGAGAGCTGGTTCCCGCCGATGTCCGAGCGGTCCGATTCCGCCGCGTGGCAGGCCGGCGGCGCACGCACGATGCAGGACAAGATCCGGGAGCGCCTGCGCGGGATCCTGGGCGACGGCTGACGATGGTGCCTCCGGTGGCGAGCCCGGGTGGGTCGCAACGGAGTCCCTGTGGCTGTCGCCGCATGCGGTCGCGAATGGCCGCAGATGCGTGTCGACAAGGCTGCCGGTGATGTCCCTGCGCGACGCCGCAGGCGGTTCCTTGCGCCGGAACAGGAATCTGCTCCACCATCGGGGTAAGGCCATCATTCCCGTGTGACGGGCGCGCCCTCCCGCCCCGACGCCGATCGGCGGGTCAGTCCCCTTTCATCCTCTGAGGTCCTGGGCAGCGATGACGGATCCGCCGCCTTCCCACCCCCTCGACGCCTGGCCGGTCCGCACCCGGGCCGGCGACGTCATGTCGGCGGGCCCTGAGTTCGTGGATGCGGGGTGCCCGCTCGGCAACGCCGCGGCGGCGATGGCGAAGCGGCGGATATCGTCCGTGCTGGTCGACGCCGCGGGCCTTGCGGGAGGGCCGGGAATCCTCACCGAACGCGACGTGGTCCGCGCTCTGGCGCACCACGGGCCCGCAGCCCACGGCCTGGCGTGCGCAAGCCTGATGTCGACGCCCCTCGTCACCGTCGGGGCCGGCGATCCCCTGCACGTGGCCATCGCACGGATGACGGGACTGGATATCCGCCACCTTCCTGTCAGGAACGCCTCGGGCGAGCTGTGCGGGATCCTGACATCCAGGTTCCTTGCCCGCCGGCGTACCGGCCCGGACCTCTCCCTTCGCGACGAGCTCGGGCGCGCCGGCGGCGCCGCAGACCTTGCACGCGTCCGCGAACGGCTTGCCGCCACGGCCGGTGCGCTCGTCGAGGCGGGCGAGAGCGCGCCCCGCATCGCCGGGGTGATCGCCGGTTTCTACCGCGGGCTCTCGAGGCGCGCCGCCGAACTCGCCGAAGCCCGCACGGGCGATGGCGCAGGGGGTTACGGCTTCGTCATCCTGGGTTCCGCGGGCCGCGGCGAATCCCTCCTCGCGGGCGACCAGGACAACGCGATCGTGTGCGCGCCGGAGGCCGACGACGCCCGCCTCGAGCGCATCGCCGGAACGGCCAGCGATCTTCTCGACGCCGCCGGACTGCCCTACTGCAAGGGCGGCGTGATGGCGTCGCGCAGCGAGTGGCGCCGGACGATCGGCGACTGGGAACGGCAGATCGCCCGCTGGGTCAGGCGCACCGACGGCGCCAGCCTGCTCAATGTCGACATCTTCTTCGACCTCGCTCACGTCCACGGCGACCGCGCGCTGGTGGACCGGCTGCGCACCCTGGCGCTCGAGCGGGCGAGGGCACCGGTCCTGCCGCGCATGATGGCGGAGCAGCTGCAGACCTGGAGGTCGCCGCTGGGGCTGTTGGGATCCCTGCGCACCAGGGACGGGCGCCTCGATCTCAAGCTCGGCGGGCTCTTTCCCCTTGTCGCCGGCGCGCGGGCGATGGCCCTGCGCCACGGCATCGAGGCGACCGCCACGGCGGATCGCCTCGCCGCGCTCAGGGATTCCGGCGTCATCGGCGAAGGCGACGCCCGCGCCTTCGCGGAAGCGCACGGGACGTTTCTCGACCTCCTGCTGCGCCAGCAGCTCCGCGACCTGAAGACCGGCCGGGCGGCCGGTCCCGCCATAGATCCCCAGGACCTCACCTCCCGGCAGCTGCGGCGGCTGCGGCGCGGACTGCGCGATGTCGCGCGCATGCCGGGCCTCGTTCTCGACGTCACCGCATCGGGGTAGAACCTCCCGGCGGTCAGGGCTGCGGCAACAGCGGCGGAACGCGCAGGACCACACGCTCAAGGCTCCGCGCTCCACCGCGAGACCGGCGTCGCCCGTCACGACGGCAAACCGCCGTCCTCATCGGTCCGGCAGCGATTGCGGGAGTGCCCGGAACTCCTCGCAACCCTTGTCTCCCGTCAGCGGCAACAGCGGGGGAACGCACCAGATTTCAAGGGGACCGGCACTCAGGATTCCGTTCTCCACCGTGAGATCGACGTCGAGGCGGCCCGCGTTGGAGGCCGCCGGCTGCGCCAGGAGGCCGAGGGCCGCCTGGAGGAAGGCGGCCCCGACCGGGCCGGCGACGGCCGCAAGGGGCTCCCGGTAGCCCTCGAGGCCGAGACGCAGGGTGCCGGCGGGCCGCAGCATCGCGTCGAGCGCGAGGGTGCCGGCGGCGTCCGCCTTCAGCGGCGGCCAGTCGAGAACGAGGGCCTCGATCACCGCCTGGCCTCCGGCCCGCCTCCAGCCGTCGGCGCGCACGGCCAGGGCGCCGCTTCGGGGGATCCGGCCCAGCAGGCGAAGGTCGAGCGAAGCCCGCTCGATACGGTCGCCCAGGCCCGCCGGCGCGAGGCCGTTGAGATCGACCCCTTCGCCCTCGAGCACGATGTCGATACGCTCGTCGCCGGCCCTCCACCCGAAGTCGATCGCCTGTGCTCCGGGTGACCCGGCGTTCTCCGGCAGGACGAGCGACACGCCCTCGAGGCGGCCCTCGATGGCGTTCGCCCCGGTGTCGGCGACCAGGCGTCCTTCGTCCATCCGCAGATCGAAAGCGAGGCTGCGGCCCCCGCCGGTCACGGCAACCTCGTGAAGGCGGGGAAGGCGGAGGACGATCCGCTCCATTTCCCAGGGCCGCACCACGATGTCGAGCCGGGGGGCGCTCCAGGTCACCGCCTGTCCCTCGAGGTCGCGGACGGCGGACGGGCGGACGGCGCGGACCCGGACCGCCGGGGGGAAACCTCCCGTCTGAAGAGCCGCCCACGAGAGCTGCCAGCCGGACTCCGCGGCCCGGTGGGCCGCGTCGGCCACCCGGTCCTCGACCGTCGCCGCGAAGACAAGCCAGGCGCCGACAGCGAGCGCTCCCGGGACGGCGGTCCCGAGTGCGAGCCATGCGAGGGTTCTTCGCCTCACGATGCGGTCTGCCCGGATCCGGTCAGGCGGGCGCCGGGCGGCCAGGGACTCCCTGGCGGACTTTCCGGCGCTGCCTCCAGGACCTGACGTTTTCCCTCACCATCAGGGCGCAGGGTGTCACCAGCAGCGTCAGCACCGTGGCGAAGGCCATGCCGTAGACGATGGCGCTGGCGAGCTGCACCCACCACTGGGTCGAGGGCGCCCCGACGCTGACCTCGCGCGTGAAAAAGTCGATGTTGACCTGGAGCACCATGGGCATGAGGCCGAAGACGGTCGTCACCATGGTCAGTATCACCGGTCTGAGGCGCTGGGCGCCGGTCCTCAGGATCGCATCCACCGGATCGGAGGTGGCCTTGCGAAGCCGGTCGAAGGTGTCGATGAGCACGATGTTGTTGTTGACGACGATCCCCGCCAGGGCAATCACCCCGATGCTCGACATGATCATCCCGTAGGGCTTGCCCGTCACCAGGAGGCCGATCATGACCCCGACGGTCGACATGATCACGGCCGAGAGGATGAGGAAGACGGAATAGAAGCTGTTGAACTGGGTCACGAGGATGATGGCCATCATGAAGAGGGCGACGGCGAAGGCCCTGAGAAGGAAGTCCGAAGCCTCCTCCTGGCGTTCGTTGTCGCCCCGGAACTCGACCGTGACGCCGGGACCCAGATCGATGCCGCCCAGCCACGACTGGAGGTCGCGGACCACGGTGTCCGCCAGAACGCCCTCCTCGATGTCCGCCTCGATCGTCATGGCGCGTTCGCCGTCGATACGATTGATCCGGTGCACCCGCGGCTCGGCGACCCGGTGGACGAAGTTCGACAGCGGCACGTATCCGAAGGGCGTCTCGATGCGCAGCTGGTCGAGCCTGTCGAGGGTGCGCATCTCTTCGGGGAAGCGCGCGATGACATCGACCTCCTCGTCGGAATTGTCGAGATGCATCGAGGTGACGCGGAATCCGTTCGTCACCAGCCTGACGACGCTGCCGACGGAACCGACGTCCGTGCCGAACTTGGAGGCCTGGGTGCGGTCGACGACGAGCTCCCAGCGGATGCCGGGCAGCGGCCGGCTGTCCTCGATGTCCTTGAGTCCGTCCACCGTGGCGAGGTGCTCGCGGAACCTGGCCACGGTGTCCTCCAGCAGCACGGGATCCAGAGAGGCCACCTGCAGCTTGATCGGCTTGTCGGAGCGCGGACCGTCGCGCTGCGCGCGGGGCTCGACGACGATGCCGGCAAGGTGCGTGCTCCTCTCCAGCACGTCCTCGAAGATCCTCGAGGCCGGGCGCCTGCTGTCCCAGTCGACGAGCTCCACGTTGACCGTTCCGATGATGTCGCGGCTGTCGCGGATGCCCGTGTCACCCGACGTCGTGTAGAGGGTTTCGAACTCATCCATGTCGAGGAGCCTCTCTTCGACCTCGCGCACGAGCCTGTCCTTCTCCGCGGTGGAGAGGTTGCCCCGGGCATGAATCTGGAAGGCCGCGCGTTCGGGCTCGATATCGGGAAAGAACTCGACACCCTTGCCGTAACGGCCGTAGGCGACCTGGACGCCGACGAGCAGCGCAACGGCCACGAGCAGGACCTTGAAGGGGTGGTCGAGGAGCCTGCGCAGGATGGCGATGTAGAGGCCGGTGAAGCCCCGGACATCCGTCAGGCTGCCCTGCGATTCCACGGACAGCGCCCGTGCCTGGGCGCCGTCGGCCGCCGCAGTCTTGCCGGTGATCGACCCCAGCGTGGGCACGAAGACCAGCGCCATGACGAGCGAGGCCGAGAGCACGGCGATCAGGGTGATCGGAAGGAACTTCATGAACTCGCCGACCACGCCCGTCCAGAACATCAGCGGAAAGAACGCCACCAGGGTCGTCGTGGTCGAGGCGATGATCGGCCAGGCCATGCGGGTCGCGGCGGCGAAGTAGGCGTCGCGGCGATGGAGGCCCTCCGCCATCTTCCTGTCGGCAAACTCGGTGACGACGATGGCGCCGTCGACAAGCATGCCCACCGCGAGAATGAGGCTGAAGAGGACGACAATGTTGAGCGTGAGCCCGGCGATCGCCAGCACGAGAATGCCCGTGAGGAAGGAGCCCGGTATGGCGACGCCGATCAGGACGGCCGAGCGCCAGCCCAGGGACCACACGCACACGATCATCACCAGCAGGACGGCCGTCAGCACGTTGTTCTCGAGGTCGTCGAGCATCCGGCGGATGCTGACCGACTCGTCCCTGGAGAACGAGACGGTCACGCTGTCGGGCCACCCGGCGCTCGTCCGGGCGACGACGGCCCTCACCTTCTCGATGGTCTCGATGACGTTCTCGCCGGTGCGCTTGGAGACCTCGATCGCCAGCGCGGGTTCTCCCCAGACACGGGTGTGGGATCTCGCGTCCTTGAAGGTTCTCCTGACCTCCGCGATGTCGCGCACCGCGGTGATGGCATCGCCGACGAGCTTGACGGGCAAATCGAGGAGCTCGGTGACATCCTCGAAGAGGCCCGGCACCTTGACGGCAAAGCTTCCGGCGCCCGTGTCCAGCACGCCGGAGGCCACGGGACGGTTGGACATTGAGAAGAAGCGGGCGATCTCTGCGGCATCGATCCGGTAGCTTTCCGCCACCACCGGATCGATGACGACCTCGACGACCTCGTCGCGGTCACCCCGGATGGGAGCCTCGAGAACCTCCGCCAAGCTCTCGATCTCGACCTGGAGATCGCGGGCGAGGCGCACGAGGGTCCTTTCCGGCACGTTGCCCGACAGCGTCACGACCAGGACGGGAAAGAGCGAGAGGTTGACCTCGTGCACCGAGGGTTCATCCGAGTCGTCGGGCAGCTCCGGCTTGGCGATGTCGACCTTCTCGTTGACGTCCTCCAGGGCGGTGTCGGCGTCGAATCCGGCATCGAACTCGAGAGTCACGTTGGCGCCCCCCTCGAAGGCGGACGAGCGCATTTCCTTGACGTTCTCGATGCCGCGCAACTCCTTTTCCATCGGCCGCAGCAGCAGTCTCACCGCATCGTCGGGCGAGATTCCCTCGTGCTTCATCGATACGTAGATGATGGGGATCGCGATGTCGGGATCCGACTCCTTGGGAATGGACGAATAGACCGATACGCCCGAGACCAGGAGGAGCGCCAGGATCATCAGCACCGTCCGCGGACGGGCGATCGCCGCATGAATGATGGCGTTCACGACGCGGCCGGATCGGCGGAGCCGTCCGCGTGGACAGGAATCACGGTTTCGCCGTCGACGACAAACTCCTGGCCCACGGTGATCAGCGTCACCGTCCCCGGCAGGCCGGCGACGTGGTAGCCCCCTGCGCCCGCGGCGACGATCTCCACCGCCACGAAACGGACCCTGTCGCCGTCGTCGACGATCTTGACGCCCAGCGTGCCGTCGTCCGCCAGCGACAGGATCGACGGCGGGATCAGGTGGCTCGGGATCGTCTCGAGCGGCAAGCGGACGCTGGCCGTCATGCCGGCCCTTATGCGGTGGCCGGGATTGGCCACGTCGAGTTCGACGCGGAAGGTGCGCGTCTGCGGATCCGCCGTGCTGGCGATGAACCTCAGGATTGCGGGCGCGGTCTCGCCGGTGACCGTCGTCACCGTGCCCTCGTCACCCGTGCGCAGCGTCTTGACCCGGGCCTCGGAGATGTGGGCCACGACCGTGACGGGGTCGAGATCGACGATCTCGCCGAGCGCGTTGCCGGCACCGGTGAAGACGATCTCGCCGGCCTCGACATCGAGCGTCTCGAGCATGCCCGAGATCGGCGCCACGATGCGCGTCCTGCCGATGTCCATCCGGATGGTGGCAAGCTCGGCCCTGGCCCGCTGGAGGCTGGCCAGGGCCTGGGCCACCGCCGCCTCGGTGCGCCAACCGCCCTCGGCGAGTTCCGACGAGGCCTCGTACTCGATCTCGTACTGCCTGACGCTCGCCTTCGCCCTCTCGAGTCTTTCGAGCCGGTCGTCGGGCGCGAGGCGGGCGATGACCGTCCCCGCCTCGACGAAATCGCCGGGCTCCACCTCGACGCTCTCGACACGGCCGTAGGTCTGGGCGCGCACGGCAACGACGCGCTCGGCGGCGGTCTGGCCCGTCAGCGTCAGCTCGAGCGAGTAGTCCTCGGCACGGCTCACGGAGACCCGCACGCGCGTCAGGACGGCGGGCTCCTCCTCCTGCTGCGCGACCGTCACGGTCTCGGCAGCCGGCACCTCGTCGCCGAGGTTGCCGGAGAGGATCCAGCCCGCGGCGCCGACAACGACGGCAACGGCGAGAAGGTGGGAGAATCTCATGTCGTTCCCATCACCGCCGCTATCGGGAGATGGCGTCTCTCCTCAACGCCTGAAGCCGATGCGGCGTCCTGCCCAGTCCGGGGGGTCGCTCCAGGCGAGTCCGGCGAGGCTCTCCGCGACGGCCTCCGGAAACGGCGCCGTGCGGCCGGCGCGATGGTCGAGATGAAGCCACATGCACTCGATGGTTCCGCAACGCCTGTCGCCGACCCGGAAGATGTGCCCGACATGCAACCGCTTGGCGTCCCGCCCCAGGATCAGGCTGTCGAAGGACAGGCGCTCGCCCCTTGAGACCTCGGCACGATAGCACACGTGGGTTTCCACGGTCACGAGGGCGCAGCCGGTCCGGTCGTAGTACCCGGTGCCGATGCCCAGGAGGGCCTGGAACGCCCAGGAGGCGTCGCTCGCCGCGACCACGAAGTAGCCCTCGTTCATGTGGCCGTAGTGGTCCGTCCACGAGGCGGGCACCTCGACCCCGTGGATGTCGCGAAACAGCCGGTTGCCGCCTTCGGGATCAGCCATAACCTCACCTCACGGGGAAGAGGAAAAATCGCCGGCAAGCGCCGCGCGGACCGGGGACGCCAGAACCGCCATGTGCCCGTAGTTGCCGTGGTCGATCCCGAGGGTGGCGCGCACGGAAGGATCGCGGAACAGGGCGACGGCGGCGTCATCGAACCGGAAGACGAGAAAATGGATACTGCTGGTCTTGCCGTCCGTCCTGTTGCGCTCGGCATCCTGGAGCGGCTCGGCGGCAATGGACCTCGGGCCCAGGCGGATGGCCACCGTCTCGTCGATCCAGCCCAGCCGTCGCAGCGCCGCCTCGCGCCTTGTCGGATCGTCGATCTCGATCATCATGGTGCAACGCAGATCGCGGCCCTCGGGCACCAGCGGGTTGTAGGCGGCGAGTTCGTCGCGGATCTGCTCCTCGCCGCCCCTTTCGATGTGCAGCATCTCGTGAACCTGGTGCCACATGGTCTCGCGGTTCTCGAAATAGAAGGCGACGAACGGGCCGACCTCGACCCTGCGGTGCCGCTTGGCCTCGCGGTTGGCTCGGCGCAGATCCCGCCGCCGGGCGGCATAGTCGCCGGGATCGAGGATGTCGGCGCGGGAGAGCTTCCTCACGGGCGGTCCCTCCTCGAGAGTCCCCAGGCGCCGGCCATGACCTCGACCGGGTGGCAGGCGGCGGGAGCCGGCGCCTCCCGTCCCTCCATCTCGCCGACGCCCTGGCGGATGTGGAGGGCGGCCAGCGGGCACTCCGAGGCGACGATGCCCCGGCCTTCGGGGTCGTGCCGGGCGGCGCTGCGCATCACCGTCCTGCCCACCTTCATGCCGGTCTCGAACGTCGCCGTGCGCACGCCCCAGGAGCCGCCGTGCCCGGAACAGCGCTCGACGACGTTGACGGCGGTCTCCGGGATGAGGCGCAGCATCTCCGCCGCCTTGGCGCCCATGTTCTGCGCCCGCGCGTGGCAGGCGACGTGGAGGGTGACCGGACCCTCGACGGGCTCGAGGGTCCCGGCGAGCCCCTCGCCCCTGGCAATGGCGACGATGTACTCGCTGGCATCCCGGGCGTGGGCCGCGAGCCTTGCGACATTGTCGTCATCGGGAACGATCAGCGGCCATTCGAACTTCATCATCAGGGAACAGGACGGGACCAGGGAGACGACATCGAAGCCCCGGTCGATCCAGCCGCAGAGCTCGGCGGAAATCCTGCCGGCGCGCCGCGCCACGTCGCCGAGGTCGCCCTGTTCCAGCCTCGGCATGCCGCAGCAGGCGGGGTGCACCACCGTCGTCTCGACACCGTTGTGCGCCAGGACGCGACGGAAGGCCTCGCCGATCGCCGCGTCGTTCCAGTTGGAAAAGCACGTTGCGTAGATCACCGCCCTGCGGCCGAAGGCCGGGGCTTCGGCATTGACCTCCAGGGGTTCCGCCCGGGCCGCGGAGACCAGGCTCCTGACGTTGAAGGCCGGCAACTCGGCGCGGGCATGGATGCCGCACAACGAATCCATCAGGGGACGGGTGAGACGGTTGCCCCTGCGCACCGCCCAGTTGGCCAGCGGCGAGAACGTCGTGCCGAGCCTGCCGTTGCCGTCGGTGTCCGCGATCCTGCGGTCGACGAAGCTTCTCTCGCCACGGCGAAACTCCGCCGCCCTCGCCCGCAGCATCAGGTGCGGAAAATCGAGATCGAACTCGTGGGGCGGCACGTAGGGACACTTCGTCATGAAGCACATGTCGCAGAACGTGCAGGCGTCGGTGACGCTTCGGAAGTCCGCGCCGTCGACCGAATCGAGTTCGCCGGTGGCCGAATCGTCGATCAGGTCGAAGAGCCGCGGAAAGGCGTCGCACAGGTTGAAGCAGCGCCGGCAGCCATGACAGATGTCGAACACCCGGCGCATCTCGGACTCGATCCCCGTCGCGTCGGTAAAGTCCGGATTCCGCCAGTCGATGACGTGGCGCGTGGGAGCCTCGAGGCTGCCCTCTCGTGTGGCCATGGCGTCTCGTCACTCCGCTGGGGCGGGAGGGCCGCCGCGCGGGCGGCGCCCTCCCGCCTCAAGCCTTCAGTCGTCGAGCGTGTCGAGAGCCTTCTGGAAACGCCCCGCGTGGCTCTTCTCGGCCTTGGCCAGGGTCTCGAACCAGTCGGCGATCTCGTCGAGGCCCTCATCGCGGGCCGTCCGGGCCATGCCCGGATACATGTCCGTGTACTCGTGGGTCTCTCCGGCGATCGCAGCCTTGAGGTTCTTGTCGGTCGAACCGATCGGCTCGCCGGTCGCCGGATCGCCGGTCTCCTCGAGGTACTCGAGATGGCCGTGGGCGTGTCCGGTCTCGCCTTCGGCGGTCGAGCGGAAGACGGCCGCGACGTCGTTGTAGCCCTCGACATCGGCCTTCTGGGCAAAATAGAGGTAGCGGCGGTTCGCCTGGCTCTCGCCGGCAAAGGCGTCTTTGAGATTCTGTTCGGTCCTGGTGCCACTGAGCGACATGGGCTTCTCCCTGGTTCTCCGGCCCCGGGGCCGGAATGGATGGCGGTGAAGGGGGACGGCGGAGCGTCCCCGGCAATGATATTGGAATCATTCCAGGAAGTGTCAAGGGATCGCGGCGGGATTCAGGCGCGGCGCAGGCGAACCACCACGTCGACACCCTCGATCACGGTGCCCTCCGGCGGCGCCGGCAGGTCGCGGATGCGAATGCCGTCGCCGGCGATGTCGATCAGCTCCCGGCTGCGGGTGTCGAAGAAGTGGTGGTGCGGGACGGTGCTGGTGTCGAACCAGGTCCGTGCGGAATCGACGGGAATCTCGCGCAGCAGGCCGGCCTCGGTGAAGCGGTGGAGGGTGTTGTAGACGGTGGCAAGCGCGACGCGCACACCCTCGCGCTCGGCGTCCCGCTTCAGCATCTCGGCCGTGACGTGGCGGGCAGGGCCGCCGAAGAGCAGCCTGGCGAGCTCGCGCCGCTGGCGCGTCGGACGCAATCCGGCCCGCGCGATGAGCTCGTTCAGTCCCTGATCGTCCCGGTCCATGACCGACGATTCTACCGCAACGGAGCGGTCTCCGCCACTACTGGCCGGTCTCGAGGCGCGCCATCAGCTGGGCCACCGTCGGAACGAAGCCGTCGGCGTACCACGGATCGCTGGCGAATCGGTAGGCGTTGTGGCCGGCGAACATCAGCTGGGTTTCGATATCGTCGGAGTGGCTGATCACCTGCAGGGTCTTCTGGATGCAGTAGCTGCGGGGGTCGGGCTTGCGCCCCGTGGTGCCGCTCTCGCCGCACTTCCAGTTGGAGAACCGGCACTGGCTCAGACAGCCCATGCACTCGATCTGGTCGGTCCGGATCTGGCGGGACTTTTCCGGCGTGACGAACACCACGGTGGAGTCCGGCGTCTTGAGGGGCTCGGTGAATCCGGCGTCGACCCACCGCCTGACATCCTCGAGGTCGTGCTCGGTAAGGTAGACTTGCCGCTTCCTGGGTCCGAAGGCGAATCCCACCACGTGGTCGCCGATCGGCTCGGAGGTGTAGGCGACCTGGCGGCCGTTGCGGGTCTTGAGTTCAAGCAGGAAGCTGTTCTCCACCGCCGAGGAATAGAAGCCCGTCGGGCTGAAGCGGTTGAGGCTGACCTCGCCCTGGCGAAGCGTCGGCAGCCGCCGCTTCCAGGTCTCGGAGATGGGGCTTTCCCGGGTGAGCAGGGGCCGGGTCCCGAACTGGAAGGCGATGGGGCCCAGCTCCGGGTTGTCGAGCCAGTCCGACCACTCGTCGACACGCCACACGCCACCGGCCATGAAGATGGGCGTGTCGTCGAGCCCGACGCCGCGCATGACCCTGCGCAACTCGACGACCCGCGGATAGGGATCCTCCGGGACCTCGGGATCCTCGTGGTTCGAGAGGCCGTTATGCCCGCCGGCGCGCCACGGGTCCTCGTAGACGACACCGCCGAGCAGCTCGGGAAAGCGGTGGTAGGCGCGCTTCCAGAGGATGTTGAAGGCGCGCGCCGAACTCGTGATCGGATAGTAGTAGACGCCGTACTCCGAGCAGATCTGGGCCATGCGGTAGGGCATGCCGGCGCCGCACGTCACGCCGTGCACCAGCCCCCTGGCGCCCTCGAGGACGCCGTAGAGGATCCTCTCGCAGCCGCCCATCTCCCACAGCACGTTCATGTGGATGACGCCCTGGCCATTCGACAGGTCGTGGGCCACCCGGGCCTGATGGATGCCGCCCCGGATGCCGAACGCCACGAGCTCCTCGTGGCGCTCCTTGCGGCTGCGTCCGTGGTAGACCTGCTGGATCAACTCGCCGTCGTCGTCCCGGAAATCCGCATTCACGCCGGAAAACGTTCCGACCCCGCCGCAGGCGGCCCAGGCCCCGGAACTCTCGCCGTTCGAGATCGAGATGCCCTTGCCGCCCTCCACGAGCGGCAGAACCTCACGGCCCGAAACGCAAATGGATTTCAGGGGCTTCACACACCCGTCCCCTTGAGGTCCCGGCCCACCATAGTGGCATTCTGCGGACCGTCCAATGGCGTTCAGCCGGCGCGCGCGCGGCGCGGCCTGCGGCTGTCGTCCCTGCGCTCTCCCCTCCTGCGGGGTTCGCGCTCGGAGACCTCCTCGCTGATGTCCCGGCCGGTTTCCTGGTCGACCACCCGCATGGAGAGCTTGACCTTTCCGCGGTCGTCGATCCCCAGCACCTTGACCTTCACGCTGTCGCCTTCGTTGACGACGTCGTTCACGGTCGCCACCCGGCCTTCGGCAAGTTCGGAGATGTGCACGAGGCCGTCGCGCTTGCCGATGAAGTTCACGAAGGCGCCGAAGTCGAGGCACTTGACCACGGTGCCCTCGTAGATCTCGCCGATCTCCGGTTCTGCCACGATGTCCCTGATCATCTTCAGCGCCTTGTCCGTCGCCGCCGTGTCCGAGGAGGCGACCTTGACGGTCCCGTCGTCCTCGACGTCGATCTTCGTGCCGCTCGTTTCGGTGATTTCGCGGATCATCTTGCCGCCCGGGCCGATGATGTCGCGGATCCTGTCGGTGGGGATCCGGATCGTGGTGATGCGCGGCGCATAGTCCGAGAGGGACTCCCGGGTCGTGCCGATCGCCTTCGCCATTTCCTGCAGGATGTGGAGGCGGCCCTCCCGCGCCTGCTCGAGGGCGACGGCCATGATCTCAGCGGTGATGCCGGCGATCTTGATATCCATCTGCAGGCTCGTGACGCCGGCGTCGGTGCCCGCCACCTTGAAGTCCATGTCGCCGAGGTGGTCCTCGTCTCCGAGGATGTCGGAGAGAACGACGAAGCTGTCGCCTTCCTTGATGAGGCCCATCGCGATGCCCGCGCAGGGACGCTCGAGCGGCACGCCGGCGTCCATCAGCGAAAGCGAGCTGCCGCAGACCGTCGCCATCGACGACGAGCCGTTGGATTCGGTGATCTCGGAGACCACCCGGACGGTGTAGGGAAAGCTCTCCTTGTCGGGCAGCAGGGGATGGATCGCCCGCCACGCGAGCTTGCCGTGGCCGATTTCCCGCCTCCCGGGACCCCGCAGGAAACTCGCCTCTCCCACCGAATAGGGCGGGAAGTTGTAGTGCAGCATGAAGTGCTCGCGGTACTCGCCCTCGAGCGCGTCCATGACCTGTTCGTCCTGGCCGGTTCCCAGCGTCACCGTGACGAGCGCCTGGGTCTCGCCCCTGGTGAAGAGCGCGGAACCGTGGGACCGCTGCAGCACGCCGACCTCGCAGGAAATCGGGCGCACCGAGCGCGTGTCCCGGCCGTCGACGCGGATCCCGGTCGTCAGGGTGGCGTTGCGCATCGTCGCCTTCTCGAGGGACTTCAGGACGCCCGCGAGCGCCTCGCCGTCGTCGCCGGCGAAGTGGGCCCGCGCGGCGGCCCGCGCCTCGGCGAGCCTCGTCTGCCGGGTCTGCTTGTCGGCCTCGCGGTACGCACCGGCGAGCGTCTCGCGAGGAAGTCCCGGACCCTCGCCTCGAGATCGTCCGTCGATTCCCGTTCCGGCACCGTCCAGCGCTCCTTGCCGCAGGAGGCGGCAAGGCCGGCGATCGCCTCGATGACCGGCTGGAACTCCCGGTGGGCGAAGGTCACGGCGCCGAGCATCTCGTCCTCGGTCAGCTCGCCCGCCTCGGATTCGACCATCATCACGGCGTCGGAGCGTCCGGCGACCACGAGATCGAGACGCGAGTCGGCCATCTGCCGCAGCAGCGGATTGAGGACGTACTCACCGTCGATGTAGCCGACCCGGGCGCAGCCGACCGGACCGTCGAAGGGAATCCCCGAAATGGCGAGCGCCGCCGAGGCGCCGATCAGTGCGACGATGTCCGGGTCGTTGTCGAGGTCGTGGGCGAGCACCGTGCAGATGACCTGCGTCTCGTTGCGGAACCCCGGCGCGAAGAGCGGCCTGATCGACCGGTCCACGATGCGCGACGACAGGGTTTCCTTCTCGGTCGGCCGGCCTTCGCGCTTGAAGAAGCCGCCCGGGATCTTGCCCGCCGCGAAGGCCTTCTCCTGGTAGTTCACGGTCAGCGGGAAGAAGTCCACGCCCTCCCGCGGCTGCCTCTGGGCGACGGCGGTGCACAGCACCGTCGTCTCGCCGTAGGAGGCCAGCACGGCCCCGTCCGCCTGGCGCGCCATGCGGCCAGTCTCCAGCACCAGCGGGCGTCCGCCCCAGACGATCTCTTTCCTGTGAATGTCGAACATGCTTCTTCTTCCTCGAAGTTGGCGGCATCCGTTTCCTTGCCGCGTCGTGTGACGGACCGGGGCACCCTTGACACGCAACCGGTCCCGGCAATGAACGGTTCATGGCGTCAGCCCGGGCGGCCGCCGGCCGCCCGCCCGCGCCGCCTCAGCGGCGCAGTCCCAGGCTGCCGATGATCGAGCGGTAACGTCCCTCGTCCCGCCCGCGAAGATAGTCGAGCAGCGCACGCCGCCGGCTGACCAGCATCAGGAGGCCCCGCCGCGAGTGCTTGTCCTTGCGGTGGGACTTGAAGTGTTCGGTCAGGTTGGTGATGCGCTCCGTGAGTATGGCAATCTGCACCTCGGGCGATCCCGTGTCGCCCTCGGCGCGGCCAAACCGGCGAATCAGTTCGCCCTTCCGTTCAGCAGTGATCGACATCGCGGCCTCTTGTCTCAATCAAGGTTGAACACGCGCACCGGCCGGACCAGATCCCCATCGGTCTTCGCGATCGCGACAAGCCGATGGTCGTCATGGAGGCGAACGGTGCCCTGGCAGGCTTCGGGAGCCCTGACCGCCTGTCCCTGTCTGAGCAGACGCGCCTGGATCTCCGTGACGGCAAGCGCCGGGATGTCGGCCAGCGCTGTCTCCACGGGCAGGATTGCCCCGCAAGCGGGCGCATACCTACCATGTTTCAGGCAGGAATCCACCGAAATCGCCATGCTTTCCACGAAGGGGCCGACCCGCGTCCGGCGCAGGGCCCGGACATGGCCCACCGTGCCGAGGCTTTCCGCCAGGTCGCGGACCAGCGCGCGGATGTAGGTCCCCTTGCCGCACACGACCTCGAAGGTCGCGTGATCGGCATCGTCCACGGCGTCGAGCGCGATGCTCTCGATCCTGACGGTGCGGGGGGCAAGGTCGGGCACGATGTTGCGGCGCGCCAGGTCGAAGGCGCGCCGGCCCGCCACCTTGATGGCGGAGTAGACCGGAGGTCTCTGGCTGACGTCGCCCGTGAACCGCGGCAGGGCGGCGACGATCCCCTCCCTGGAGGGACGAGCGTCGCTGGATCCCGTGACGTCGCCCTCGGCATCGTCCGTGGCGGTCGCGAGACCCCAGCGCGCGGTAACCCGGTAGGTCTTGGTCGCGCGCTGGCACCAGGCGACCGTCTTGGTCGCCTCGCCCAGGGCGACGGGAAGGATGCCGGTCGCGGCGGGATCGAGCGTGCCGCCGTGGCCGAGCTTGGCCGCCCCCGTCAGCCTTCGCGCCTGCCCCACCACCTGGCTCGACGTCACGCCGGCCGGCTTGTCGCAGACGAGCCAGCCGTGGACGGGCCGTCCCCTTCTCCTCACCGCTCGTCCGCGACGCGATCGAGCAGGGCGCCGATGCGCCGGGCGTGATCGAATCCGCGGTCGGCGCGGAAGGCCAGCTCCGGCGCCACGCGCAGGCGCACGCGCCGAGCGACCTCGCCGCGCAGCCAGGGCGCGGCCCGGGCGAGCCCCTCCATCACCGGGGCGAGGTGGTCCCCGCCCAGGGTCATGACGAAACAGGTGGCGTGGCGCAGGTCCGGACTCATGCGCACCTCGGAGACGGTGATCGCCCGGCCGAAGACCGCCGCGTCGTGGACGTCGCCGCGGGCGAACATCTCGGAGAGCACGTGACGGATTTCCTCGCCGACCCTCAGGCGCCGCTGGCTGTTTCGCTCAGGCTTCAAGGGACCTGGCGACCTCCTTGAGCTCATAGGCCTCGATCTCGTCGCCGATCTCGATGTCCTGGTGGTCGACGGCTGGATGCCGCACTCGCTGCCCTGGCGGATTTCCCGGACCTGGTCCTTGTGGTGGCGCAGCGAGCGGATCGCGCCGTCGAACATGGTGCGCCCGTCCCTCAGCAGCCGCACCCTGGCGCCGGCGCGGATGATTCCGTCCATGACGCGGCATCCGGCGATGCGTCCCGCACCCGAGATGTCGAAAGTTTCCAGGACCTGGGCCGCGCCGAGGACATTCTCCTCCGTCGTCGGCTTCAGCAGGCCGGAGAGCATGTCCCGGACCCGGTCGAGAAGCTCGTAGATCACCCTGTAGTAGACGAGATCGACGCCCTCGCGGGCCGCGAACTGGCGCGCCTGGCTGTTGGCGCGGACGTTGAACCCGAAGATGACCGCGCCGGAGGCCCTGGCCAGGGTCACGTCGCTTTCCGTGATGCCGCCGACCGCCGACAGGAGGATCCTCGGCTTGACCTCCTCGGTGCCCAGCGCCGTGATGCTGTCGGCGATGGCCTCGGCGGAGCCCTGGACATCCGCCTTGATGACGACCGGCAGCTCGCTGGCCTTGCCGGCCCTGATGTCGTCGAGCAGCTGGTCGAGGGCGCGGTGGCCGGTGGACGCGATCTTCTTCTGGCGCTCCTGTTCCACGCGGTAGGCGGCGATTTCGCGGGCGCGCTTCTCGTTCTCCACCACGTAGAACTCGTCTCCGGCAAGCGGCGCCCCGGAAAGTCCGAGCACCTCCACCGGAATCGCCGGACCGGCGCTCCTGGTGGCCTGCCCGCGGTCGTCCATCAGCGCCCGCACACGGCCCCACTCGCTGCCGACCACGACCGTGTCGCCGACGCGCAGGGTGCCGCGCTGGACGAGAACCGTGGAGACGGCGCCGCGCCCCTTGTCGAGCTTGGCCTCGACGACGACGCCCTCGGCGCCGCGGTCGGGATTGGCCTTGAGCTCGAGGACCTCGGCCTGCAGCAGGATGGCCTCCTCCAGCCTGTCGAGGCCGTCGCCCCTGACCGCCGAGATCTCGACATCCTGGACGTCTCCGGCCAGCGATTCGACGACGATGCTGCTGCGCAGCAGGTCCTGGCGCACCCTGTCGGGATCGGCGCCGGGCAGGTCGCACTTGTTGATGGCCACGATCATCGGCACCCCGGCGGCTTCGGCATGGCGGATGGCTTCCCGGGTCTGGGGCATCACCGAATCGTCGGCGGCGACCACGAGCACCACGATGTCGGTGACGCCGGCGCCGCGGGCGCGCATCGACGTGAACGCCTCGTGACCCGGGGTGTCGAGAAAGGTGATGCGCTCCCCTTTGCCGAGCCGCACCTGGTAGGCTCCGATGTGCTGCGTGATGCCCCCCGCTTCTCCAGACACCACGTCGGTCCGGCGCAGGGCGTCGAGCAGGGACGTCTTGCCGTGGTCGACATGGCCCATGACGGTGACGACCGGCGCACGGGACGTCTTCAGATCCTCGGGGTCGTCGTCCTGCTTCAGTCCGACCTCGATGTCCGCCGCCGAGACGCGGCGCACCCTGTGTCCGAACTCGGCGACCACGACCTCGGCCGTGTCGGCGTCGATGGTCTGGTTGACGGTCACCATAACGCCCTGTTCCATCATCTTCTTGACGATCTCGCTGCCGCGCACCGCCATGCGGTTGGCAAGCTCGCTGACGAGAATCGCTTCGGGCACGACGACCTCGCGGACCATCTTCTTGGCCGGCCCCCTGGCCGCCTGCCTGCCGAGCTGCTGCTGCCGCAGCTTCTCGCGGGCGCGCCGTGCCGCGGCGAGGCTGCGGGCGCGCTCCTCGCGGTTCTCCTCGTTGAGAGCCTGGGCCACGGTGAGCTTGCCGCTCCTGCGCCGGCCTCCGGTGCGCTTGCCCGGCGTCAGGGGACTGCGCTTGACGTCGCGCTTGCCGCGCTTGACGTCCTCGTCCTCGGCGACCTCCCCCGGCGCCAGCGCGGCGCCGCCTTCGGTGTCATTACCCGCGGTCTCGCGCTTCTTGTCGAGCAGCCGCTTGGCCTGTTCCTCGGCGCGCCGCCGCGCCTCCTCCTCCCTCTCGAGACGCTCGGCCTCTTCCTTGGCCCGGCGCTCGGCCGCCTCGCGCTCGGCCGTCAGCCTGGCTTCCTCCTCCTCGCGGAAGCGCGCCTCCTCTCCGGCCCGCCGGCGCACCTCCTCGTCCGCCTTCTGCGCCTGCTCGAGGGCCCGGAAGCGGCTCTTGCGCTCCTCCTGGCTGAGATGCTTGAGCGCGGGCGCCGCCGCCTCACCCTCTTTCGCCGTCTCGGGCGCGGCCGGAGCGGCGGGCAGCTCGCGGGCGGCCGGTTTCTCGGCCGCCTGCGCCTCGCCGTCCTGGCGCCCGACGCGGACGGTCCGCCGCTTCTTGACGACGACGGCGACGTTGTTCAGGCGACCGCGGCTGAATCTCTGCTGGACCGAAGCGCCGGTCTCGGTCGTCGTACGCTCGACCTGGCGGCGGACACCGAGACTGAGGGTCGACTTCCTGCTTCCATCGTCCGTGCTGGCCATACCTTCAAACCCCTTCCATGCCTTGTTCGGCCGGGCCCCTGAATCCCGACAGGCGGCTGCATTCCTGGACGATCCGGCGGGCAAGGCCTCCAGGGGCCAGGGCCACGTGGACCGCGTACCCGCGCCCGAACGGCGCGCCGAGCTCCTCCCGGTCCAGCACGCGCAGGGCGCGCGACGACAGGGCGCCGGCGAGCTTGTCGAGGCCGGCGCGGGAGCCGTCCCTGGCATGCAGCAGCACCGTGCCGTCCCGGTCCAGCCAGGCGCGGCACTTGTCGAAGCCGCAGACCGCCTCGCCGGCGCGCCTGGCAAAACCCAGCAGCTCGATGGTTCTCGCCGCCAGGAGGCGCTCGACGCGGTCAGCGAGATCGCCGGGGACCCCGCAGGCCCGGCGCAGTCCGCGCCCGAAGAGGCGCCTGAGAACCGCGCGATCGACGGCCTCCCGGCTTGCCGTCACCCACACACCCCGCCCGGGAAGGCGCTCGGCGAGATCCGGTACCACCTCGCCGGTCGGCGCCAGCACGAACCGCACCAGCGCCGGCTTCCCGACGGACCTGCCGGTCGCTATGCAGCGCCGCCGGACATTACTGTGCGGGCCGGTCATCTGATTCGTCGCCTTGCGCGGGCTGATGCGCTGCGGCATCGGCATCGTCGCCGGCAAACCAGTGGGCGCGCGCCGCCATGATAATGGCCTCCGCATCGTCGAGATCGAGGTACGTCCCCGGCAGGTAGTCCTCGACGAGTTCGAACTTGGAGAGCTCGGCGAGATCGTTGAGGCTCGTGATGTCCGCCTCGCCGAGCCGCACGAGGAACCCCGGTGTCAGGCCCTCGATCCCGGCCACCTCGTCGTCGACGCCGAGTTCGCGGCGGCGGGCGTCGAACTTCATGTCGCGCTCCTCGACAAACTGCAGGGCGCGGGACTGGAGTTCCTGGGCGATGCCCTCGTCGAGCCCCTCGATGGAAAGAATCTCGTCGATCGGAACGAAGGCGACCTCCTCGGCGTCCGTGAACCCCTCGGCCACCAGAAGCCGCGCCAGGACATCGTCGACATCGAGCGCGTCCATGAAGTGCTGCGACTGCTGGCGGGTTTCCGTCGCGCGGCGCTCCGACTCGTCGGTTTCCGTCATGATGTCGATGTCCCAGTTCACGAGCTGCGAGGCCAGGCGCACGTTCTGGCCCCGCCTGCCGATCGCCAGCGACTGCTCGTCGTCGGGCACGACCACCTCCATGCGGCGCACGTCCTCGTCCATGACGACCTTGAGGACCTTGGCCGGCTGCAGGGCGTTCACGACGAAGGTCGCCGTGTCCGCCGACCAGGGGATGATGTCGACCTTCTCGCCGCCGAGCTCGTTGACGACGGCCTGGACCCGGCTGCCCCGCATGCCCACGCAGGCGCCGACCGGGTCGATCGAATCGTCGTTGGTCCTCACGGCGATCTTCGCGCGGCTGCCCGCGTCGCGCGCCACGGCGCGAATCTCGATGATGCCGTCGTAGATCTCCGGCACCTCCATCTCGAAGAGCTTCTTCATGAAGTCCGGGTGGACGCGGCTGATGAAGATCTGCGGCCCCCGCGCTTCCCGCCTGACATCGTAGATGTAGGCCCTGACCCGGTCGCCCCGCCGCAGGGGTTCCCGCGGCAGGCAGTCGTCGCGGCGCAGCATGGCCTCGGCGCGGCCGAGATCGACGACCTTGTTGAAGCGCTCCTCGCGCTTGACGATGCCGTTGATGATCTCCCCGACACGGTCCTTGTACTCGTTGTACTGGCGCTCCCTTTCCGCCTCGCGGACCTTCTGGACGATCATCTGCTTGGCCGCCTGGGCCGTGATCCGCCCGAACTCGATCGGCGGCATGTCGTCGATGATGACGTCGCCGATTTCGGCGTCCGGGTTGCGGCGCTGCGCCTCCTCGAGGGCGATGTGCTGGCCCTGCAGGAACTCCGTGTCGGCCCCGACGACCTCGCGGTGAAGCGCCAGCGACACCGCGCCCGATTCGCGATCGAGCACGGCGCGGATGTCCTGCTCGGACCCGTACTTCTTCCTGGCCGCCTGCTGGATCGCCTGCTCGAGCGCCTCGATCACGGTTTCGTTCTCGATGCCCTTCTCGGTCGCCAGCGTCGCCGCGATCTGCAGCAGGTCCCTGTGCGCCACGTTGGTTACAGCCGCCATCGCCGCTATCCCGCCTTTGCCCGGGCCGTCCGGCCGATCAGTTCATCGCTGAGAACGAGCTGCGCCTCGACGATGGTCTCGAAGGGCAGGTGAACGACATCGCCCGCCGGCTGCTCCATCGCCACGTTGCCGTCGACAATGCCGCCGATCCTGCCGCGAAAGCGGCGCCGGCCCCCGATGGGCGGATCGATGGAGGCCATGGCCTCGAATCCGGCGAACCTGCGATAGTCATCCCGCCGCACCAGGGGCCGGTCGATCCCGGTCGAGCTGACCTCGAGATCGTAGGACCCGGACACCGGATCCTCGGCATCGAGGTGGGCGCCGACGAGCCGGCTGACCATGGCGCAGTCGTCGATCGTGGCCGCCCCGCCGTCGGCGCGCTCGATCATGACCTGCAGCGCCCGCCTCGGCCCGGCGAACATCTTCACCCGCACCAGCAGGAATCCGAGGCTCTCCACGGTCGGGGCGATCAGCCTTTCGATCCTGTCTTCCAGTTCGGCATCCTCCGCGGCGTTCGAACCGTTGCCTGAAAAAAAATGTGGACCCGTGGCCCACATCCCGTCTTCCCCGAAGGCCACGCTTCAGGGGAGCGCGAGACTAGCAATTCCCGGCGCGAACGCAAGCGATTCCGCACACCCCTCCATCATCTTCCCTTGACATCCGGGACCCGGCCCCCGAATCGTCGGGACCATGAACGGTCACATCGTCTGGTACAGTCCGGCGAAGGCCTATGGCTTCGTGCGCCCCGACGGCGGCGGCGGCGACCTCGTCTTCGACGCCGACGAGGGCACCAGGCAGCGGCTCGGCGCGATCGCCGCGGGCATGGCCGTCCACTTCCTCGTCCGCCACGACGCTCTGGGCCCCCTGGCATGGCGCCTCGAGGGCGGCCACCTCGACGACGCGCCGCTGTGACCGCGCCGGACTCCAGCCAGGCCAGGGCGCTCGACCAGGATCCCCACGCGCCGGCGGTCGGGGAGCGCGATCTCGAGGCGGCGATCGGCAACCAGATCAGGATCCAGCGGCGCAAGCTCGACATGACCGTCGCCGAGCTCGCGGCGCTCGCCGGGGTGTCGCCGGGCATGCTCTCGAAGATCGAGAACGGCCACACCTCCCCGTCGCTGGGCACCCTCAAGCGCCTCGTCGCCGCGCTCAACGTCCCGTTCACCGCCCTTTTCCAGCGGTTCGACGAGCAGCGCGACGCCAGCCACGTCAAGGCCGGCGACGGCCTCAAGATCGAGCGCCGGGGAACCCGGGCCGGCCACCAGTACGCCCTGCTCGGCCACGGCGTGCACAAGGAGGTGGCCGTCGAGCCCTACATGATCACGCTCACCCACGAATCGGAGGTCTTCCCCGTCTTCCAGCACGACGGCCAGGAGTTTCTCTACGTGGTGGAGGGCACGATGATCTACCGCCACGCCGCCAGCAGCTACCTGATGGAGGCGGGCGATTCGCTGTTCTTCGATGCCGACGCCCCGCACGGGCCGGAGACCCTGGTGCGCCTGCCCATCCGCTTCCTCTCGGTCATCGTCTACCCGCGGACCCCCGGCGCCCCCGAGCGGGCGCAGGCCGGTTGAGATGCTGCAGCGCTTCGACGGAATCGAGGCCCCCGACCCCGTCATCGCGGCGATCGCGCGCGACGGCGCCGCGATCGTCGAGAACCTGGTCACGGAGGCTCTCGCCGACGAGGTCCGCGCCGACCTGAGGGGGCCGTTCGACTCGGTGGGCCGCTCCACCGAGAACGACTTCAACGGCCGCGCCACGCTGCGCGTCAACTCGGTCCTCGACATCTCGCCGGCCTCCGCGGAGATCGTCGGACACCGGCCCATGATGACGGTTCTCGACGCCTTCCTGCTGCCCCATTGCGGCAGCTACCTGCTCGGCAGTTGCACCGCCATCGAGATCCACCCCGGGGAAGGCGACCAGGTGCTGCACCGCGACGACACGATCTACCCGGTGCACATCCCCGGGATCGAGCTCCAGGTCTCGGTGATGTGGGCCCTCGACGATTTCCGGGCGAGCAACGGCGCCACCCGCGTCGTCCCCGGCAGCCACCGCTGGATCGAGCCCCGCGAGCCCGGTCCCGGCGACGCCGTGGCCGAGGCGGAGATGCCGAAGGGCTCGGCGCTCTTCTACCTCGGCTCCGTGTGGCACGGCGGCGGCGCCAACCGCGACCGCAAGCCGCGCGCCGGGCTGATCAACACCTACTGCCTGGGATGGCTGCGCCAGGAGGTCAACCACATCCTCAGCGTCCCCCGCGCCACCGCGGCCGCCCTGCCGGAGCACATCCAGCGCCTCATGGGCTACAGCCTCCACGGCGGCATGCTGGGCTACTACCCCACCGACAGCGGCCGCGTGCCGCTCAAGGACATGAAGGGCGGCGCCATGTGGGGCTGGCACACGGAGTAGCCCCGCGCCCGACGTAGACCCTCAAGACCTTCAGGGAGTGGACATGCAGCCTGACACGATGATGCCGTTCGGCAGGACCGGACTCGAGGTGACCGCCTTCAGCTTCGGCGCGGCCCCCATCGGGAACATCTTCCGGCCGATCCCGGAGGACACCTCCGTGGCCATGGTGGAGACGGCGTGGGACGCCGGTGTCCGGCACTACGACACGGCGCCGATGTACGGCCACGGCCTCTCGGAACTGCGCACGGGCCACGCGCTACGCTGGAAGCGGCGCGACGACTTCGTGCTGTCGACCAAGGTGGGGCGCCTCCTGCGGCCGGCCAGGCGCGAGACGATCGACTTTGCGCCCTGGAACGACGCGGCACCCTTCAGGCTGGAGTTCGACTATACCTACGACGGCACCATGCGCTCGGTCGAGGACAGCCTGCAGCGCCTGGCCCTCGAGCGCATCGACATCCTCTACATCCACGACATCGACCGCTTCACCCGCGGCGACGAGCAGCCGGAGGTCTTCGCCGCCGCCATGGACGGCTGCTGGAAGGCGCTGGAGAACCTCAAGCTCCAGGGGGTCGTCGGCGCCATCGGGGTCGGCGTCAACGAGTGGGAGGTCTGCCAGGCGGCACTCGAGGCCCGGGACTTCGACTGCTTCCTGCTTGCCGGCCGCTACACCCTGCTCGAGCAGGAGAGCGCGCGCACCTTCCTTCCCATGTGCGTCGAGCGCGGAGCGGCCGTCGTCGTCGGCGGCGGCTTCAATTCCGGCATTCTCGCCACCGGCGCCCGCGAGGGCGCCAAGTACAACTACGCGCCGGCCCCGGCGGACGTCATGGCCAGGGTGGCGAGGATCGAGGCCGTGTGCGCGGCCCACGACGTTCCGCTTCCGGCGGCGGCCCTGCAGTTCGTCGTCGCCCATCCGGCCGTCGCCTCGTTCTGTGCCGGCACGCGGACCGTCGAGCAGATGGAGAGGAATCTCGCGTGGTTCTCCCATCCCGTCCCGGCGGACTTCTGGGCGGAGCTCAGGGAGGAGAGGCTCATCGCCCGGGACGCCCCGACGCCGTGAGCCGGGCGCTCAAGGCGGGACTCTACGGCTTCCGCGACCTCAAGCAAGGCGACTTCTGGCGGACCGGCGCCATCCAGGTGACCGAGAGCCACATCGTCGGCTTCGCCGGACTGTCCGGGGACTTCTTCGACATCCACATGGACGACGGCGCGGCGCGCGCTCTCGGCTTCCCGCGGCGGGTCGCCCACGGACTCCTCGTGCTCTCCATGGCCGACGGTCTCAAGAACCGCTCGCCGGTCGTGCTGCGCGCCGTCGCCTCCCTGGGCTGGCAGTGGTCGTTCAGGGCGCCGGTCTTCGCCGGCGACAGCATCGCCGCCGGCATCGAGGTGGCGCAGGTGCGGCCCACCCGCAACGCGGCCCGCGGCATCGCGGAACTCGACGTCACGGTGACCAACCAGGACGGCACGACGGTGCAGGAGGGCCGGAACACCCTGATGCTCACGACCTCCCGAGAATGAGGTCGCTGGCCTTCTCGGCGATCATGATGGTCGCCGCGTTGGTGTTCGAGCTGACGAGGCGCGGCATCACGGAACTGTCGCAGATGCGCAGGTCCCCGACGCCATTGACCCTGAGGTCCGGGCCGACCACGGCGTCCCCGTCGGCGCCCATCCGGCAGGTCCCGGCCGGGTGGTAGGAGGTGCGGCCGTAGCGCCGCGCGTAGTCCTCGAACTGCGCCCTCGTCCTCACCCTCGTCCCCGGGAAGTGCTCCTGGCGCACGTAGCGCGCCATGGCGTTCTGCGCCATGATCTCGCGGCTGATGATGACGCCCTCGGTCGAGGTCGCCAGATCGTCCTCGTGGCCCAGGAAGTTCGGGTCGACCACGGCCGCATCGCGGGGATCCGCGCTCCTCAGCGTCACCCGGCCGCGCGCCTTCGGGCGCAGCGTGTAGGAGTTCAGCGTGCAGCCGGATCCCGAATCGATGGTCGGCACGCCGGCCTCGACGCCGGCGCCCACCAGGAAGTGGAACTGGAGGTCGGCCCTCCCGGCACCGGCATCGGCCTGCCAGAAGGCCCCTCCCTCGACGACGTTCGAGGCCACCGGCCCCTTTCGGAAGAGCGCGTACTCGAGGGCGGCCCACGCCATCCAGTGCCAGCGGCCGTACCTGTCGAAGCTCGTCGCTTCCTTGAGTTCGCAGACGATGTCGATGCCGAAGTGGTCGTGGAGGTTGCGCCCCACGCCGTCGAGCGGCGCGACCACTTCGATGCCGTGCCGGCGAAGCTCGTCGGGCGGCCCCAGCCCGGAGAGCATCATCAGCTTCGGCGAGCCGATGGCGCCGGCGGCAAGGATCACCTCGCGGCCGGCGCGAAGCGTGCCGGCCGCGGTCTCGACGCCGACGGCGCGGCCGTTCTCGACGACGATGCGCCGCACCTCGGTTCCCGTGCGGACGTCGAGGTTGGCGCGGCCTGTGGCGGGATCCAGGTAGCCCGTGGCCGCCGAGCAGCGCCGGGCGTGGCGCGTCGTGATCTGGTAGGGACCCGCGCCGGCCTGCCGGGGTCCGTTGAAATCGTGGTTGAACGGCATCCCGAACTCCTGGCACGCCTGCACGAAGGCCCTGGTGAGGGGCTGGACGGCGGGGGTGTGAACGCCCAGGGGCCCGCCCGTGCCGTGCCAGGGCCCGGCCAGGATGTCGTTGTCTTCGCTCTTGAGGAAATAGGGCCTGACGTCGCGGAACGACCAGCCACGGCAGCCGAACTCGCTCTGCCAGGCGTCGTAGTCCTCCGGCGCGCCGCGGGTGAAGACCTCGGCGTTGATCGAGCCGCCGCCGCCCAGCACCCTTCCCTGGGCGTAGGGGATCTCGCGCCCGCCGGCATGGACCTGGGGCGCGGTGACGAGTCCCCAGGTGAAGGGACCGGCGGTCATGCGCGCGAACCCCACCGGGTAGTGGATGTAGCGGTGGCGGTCCCGGGGCCCGGCTTCCATGAGCAGCACCCGGACGTCGTCCTGTTCGCTCAGGCGCGCCGCCAGCACGCACCCCGCCGAGCCGCCGCCGACGATGATGTAGTCGAACCGGGTCATGGCTCCCGCCGCCTCGGGAAAGCGCACAGGGTAGTGCCTTCGCCACGGCGGCGGAAGTGTGCCACCATGCCCCTCACCGGGATGAGGAGGGACGACGGCATGATCCAGAACCATCTGCGCCGGCAGGTCGACTGGGAGCAGCCGTTCACGGCCGCGGAATACGCCGGGCGCCGGCGCCGCACCCGGGAGGCCATGGCCGCGGCCGGTCTCGACGCCCTCTATGTCACCAATCCCGCCGACCTGACGTGGCTCACCGGCTACGACATGATCTGGTACCACCTCGAGAACCTGACGGGTCTCCTGGTGACGGCGCGCAGCGACGAGACGCTGTTCTTCGACGGAAGGGGCCACACGACGATCATCTCGACCACGCCGGAGATCCGCGAGGTCTGCTGGCTGGGCCACGAATCGGTGGAAAGCGAGTGCCGGCAGATCGCCGCCGCCGTGACGGAGCGCGGCGCGGCGGCCGGGAGGATCGGCATCCAGCCCTGGGCCTACGCCCCCCACGGCAGCGTTTCGCAGACCCTCAAGGGCGTCCTCGAGGCCGGCGGCGCGACGGTCGAGGACCGGTCCTTCCTCGTCGAGGAGCTTCGCCTCGTGAAGTCGCCGGCGGAGGTCGCGGTGATGCGCCGGGCCGCGGCCATCGCCGACGAGGCCATGGCGGCGGCCCGCGACGCGATCGCCGAGGGCGTCATGGAGACCGAGCTCGAGGCGGTCATCGCCGCCACTATGATGAGGGGCGGAGGCGGCTATCCGGGCATCCGCACCATGGTGGGCACGGGACCGCGCAGCGGCACCCATCACAGCCCGCCGCAGCACCGCCGGATCGGGAGGGGCGATCTCGTCTTCGTCGATTTCTGCGGCTGCCTCCACCGCTATCACGTCAATCTCAACCGCACGTTTTCCCTGGGCACGCCCGATTCGCGCTGGAGCGACCTGATGGAGACCTCGGCGGGCTGCATGGACGCGGTCGTCGCCGCCTGCGGGCCCGGAGACCCGGTCTCGAAGGTCCAGGAGGTCGCCGACGACTACATCGACCGGGCGGGCCTGAGGCGCTTCGTCTGGTTCGTCGGCGGCTATTCCCTCGGCATCGCCGTGCCGCCCGACTGGTGCGGCAGCCACTGGCTCAGCCCGCGCCACGCTCTGGGCGACCGCACCCTCACCCCGGGCCAGGTGTTCAACCTCGAGAACCAGTTCGACGTCTGGGAGGACTGGCCCGGCGGTTCCGGCGCCGCCTGGATCGAGAGTTTCCTCGTCACCGAATCCGGTCTCGAGGTGCTCTCCGGGCTGCCCCGTACCATCGTCACGGTCTGAACCGGCCGTTGCCCGGAGATTCAAGACGCCGGCCGCGCAGGCGCGACGCCGGGGCGACGAAGTCGCGCATTCTCGCCGCCGCCCGCCACGAGTTCGCCGAGGCCGGCCTCGGCGGCGCGCGGGTCGACACGATCGCGGCGCGGGCCGACGCCAACAAGCGCATGATCTACCACTACTTCGGATCGAAGGAGGGGCTGTTCGGAGCGGTCCTCGAAGAGGCCTACCTCGACATCAGGCGGGCCGAGAGACGGCTGGGTCTCGATGCCATGGCGCCCGTGGAGGCCATCGGCGAACTCGTCCGCTTCACGTGGACCTACTATCTCGACAACCCGCAGTTCCTGCGCCTCGTCAACAGCGAGAACCTCCACAAGGCGCGGCACCTCCGGCACCTCGAAAGGGTGCGGGAAGCCCACCCGCCCTTCGTCGGCATGGTGCAGTCGATCATCGACCGCGGCGTGGCTTCCGGCGACTTCCGCGAGGGCGTCGACGCGGTCCAGCTCAACATCACGATCGCCGCGATCAGCTACTACTACCTCACCAACCGCTACACCGGCTCGTTCATCTACGACCGCGACCTGATGGCACCGGAAGCCCTCAAGGAGCGTCTCGCCTTCAATGTCGAGACGGTCCTCAAGCTCCTGCGCGTCTGAGAAGGCCGGGGGCGACGGCCGGACGGAAGCCCATGCGCCGGAGGATGTCGCGTTCGATGTCGACGCCCGGCGTCACCTCGATGAGTTCGACCTTGGAGGGGCCGAGCCTGAAGACGGCGCGTTCGGTGACGTAGAGCACTTCCTGGCCGTTGCGCCGGGCTTCAGCGCCGGAGAACGTCATGTGGGCGACACGGGAGACGACCTTCGGCACGGAGCCCGGCGAGTCGATGCGCAGCCTGCCGTCCACCATGGCGGCCTTCAGGCCCTTGGCCTCGAAGGTGCCGCAGAACACGACCTTGGCGGCCGTCTGTGTGATGTCCACGAAGCCGCCGGGGCCGACGACCGTTCCTCCCATCACGGAGACGTTGACGTCGCCACGGGCGTCCATCTCGCCGATGCCGAGAAAGGCGACGTCGATACCGCCTCCCGAATAGAAATCGAACTGGTCGGGCGACGGCAGGATGGCCTCGGGATCGCGCGCCGCGCCGAACATGGCCCCGTCGAGCATCGCGCCGTTGTGGATGCCCTGTTCGATCGTGCCCCAGTAGCCGAGACCCTCGCGGTGCGCCAGGGCCGGTATGCCGCCGGGGATGCCGAACCCGAAGTTCACCGACGCCGGCCGCCCGGAGACGGCACGCGGGATCTCCCTCATGGCGCGCTCGGCGATGATGCGCCTGAGGCCCTCGGGAAGCGCGATGCCGTCGTCCCGCCCGGTGCCGGCAACCTCGCCGCTGATGCGGGGGTCGTGCCCCTCGAGGTAGGTGCGGCGCGCGCCGGGGGCCAGGCACGCCGCGCTCACCATGGTCCCGGGAATGCGCACCAGCCGCGCCGGCACGATGCGCCCGGGGAGCGCTTCCTCGACCTGGGCCAGGACCATGCCGCCGCAGCTGCGGCCGGCCAGCGCCACCGCGTAGCTGTCGAGGTCGCAAGGCTCCCTGCAGCAGGTGATGTTGCCGGCCGGATCGATCGCGCTGCCGCGGACGATCGCCACATCGATGGCCAGCGGCCTGTAGCGCAGCCATTCGCGGCCGTCGAACTCGACGACCTCCACGAGGTCCTCGTCGGCCCGCGCATTGAGGCGTCCGCCGCCGTGGCGCGGATCGGCGAAGGTGCCCAGACCGATCCGCGTCACGAGGCCGGGCCGGCCGGCACCGATCTCGCGCAGCAGCGTGGAGATCACACCCGCCGGAAAGGAATAGGCGGCGATCCTGTTGTCCCGGGCCAGCGCCTGCATGGCCGGCGACCAGCTCCAGTGGCCGCCGATGACGCGGGCGACGAGCCCCTCGTGGGCGAAGCGGCCCAAGCCCGATCCGGCGCCGTCGCCGATGCCGAGCGCGTGAACGACGGTGAGCCCGCGCGGCTTGCCGGTGGCGAGGAAGCGGCGCTCGATGGCAGAGAAGATCTCGTCGGCCTCAAGGAAGATCCCGGACCCCGTCAGCGCGACCGTGGCGCCGTCGGGAATGCGTCTCGCCAGTTCGTCGGCCGCCAGAATCTCGGGTCCCATGACGCTCCCCGTCCATCGTCGTCTGCCGGACGCGGCCTCTCCGGTTGACCCGCCGGGGCGCCCGTTATAATTAACCATCTAGTTACTTTCAGGCTTCGTGTCGAGTACGGGCGAACGGGCGGGCATGTTCCTTGCACCACGAAACGATCCGGATGTCTACGAGCACATCCGCGATCTGGCGCGTCGCTTCGCCGACGAGGACATCAGGCCCCTGGCCGGCGCTCTCGACGCCGACGAGAGCTTTCCCGCACCGCTCTACCGCAGGATGGCCGACCTCGGCCTCTTCGGGATCACCGCCCCGGAACCGGCCGGCGGCGCCGGCCTCGACACCCTCGCCTACACCATCGTCATGGAGGAGCTCTCCCGCGGCTACGCCTCGGTCGCCGACCAGTGCGGCCTCGTCGAGCTCATCGCCACCCTGCTCGTCAACCACGGCAGCCGCGGCCAGCGCGAGCGCTACCTCGGCCCGGCGATGCGCACCGACATCAAGGTGGCCTACTGCATCACCGAAGCCGAGGCTGGCTCCGACGTCTCGGGCCTGCGCAGCACCGCGCACCGCGACGGCGGCGGCTGGGTGCTGAACGGGGTCAAGCTGTGGATCCACAACGCGCCGGTCGCCGACACCGCCTTCGTGCTCGCACGCACCGACCCGGAAGCCGGCCACCGCGGCATGTCGATCTTCATCGTCGACCTCGCAGCACCCGGCGTGACGCGGGGCCCTGCGGAACACAAGATGGGCCAGCGCGCCAGCCAGGTGGGAAGTCTCGCGTTCGACGACGTCCGCCTGGCGCCCGACTGCCTCCTCGGCGAGGAGGGGCGGGGATTCCACATCATGATGAGCGTCCTCGAGAAGGGCAGGGTCGGGATCGCCGCGCTGGCCGTCGGCATCGCCCAGGCCGGCCTCGAGGCGGCCCTCGAGCAGGCCCGCCTGCGCCACCAGTTCGGCGGGCCGATCATTGACAACCAGGGCCTGCAGTGGATGCTCGCGGACATGGCGACGGACATCGAAGGCGCGAGGGCCCTCGTCCACAGGGCGGCCCTGATGCTCGACCACGAGGTTCCGGCCAACCGCGCCTGTTCCATGGCCAAGCTGCGGGCCGCCGACGTGGCCGTGGCGCAGACGGCCAACGCGGTGCAGATCTTCGGGGGAACAGGCTACATCCGAGGTTTCGAGGTCGAGCGGCTCTACCGCGACGCCAAGATCACGCAGATCTACGAGGGCACGCAGCAGATCCAGCGCATGGTGATCGCCCGCGACCTCGTGCGCCGCGGCGCCCGTTCATGACGGCGGCGGCCCTCGTCACCGGCGGGCGCCGCGGCACCGGCAGGGGCATCGCGCTGGCGCTGGCGGCCGAGGGTTTCGACGTCGCCGTCAACGCCGAGGCCGACACGGGCGACCTCGCGGCAACGGTGGCCGACATCGCCGCCCTCGGCAGGCGCGCGGTGGCCGTGACGGGCGACGTCGCGTGCATCGCAGGCCACGAGCGCCTGCTCGACGAGGCGGAAGCGGCCCTGGGACCGCTCACCACCCTGGTCAACAACGCCGGCGTCGGCGTTCTCTCGCGGGGCGATCCCCTCGACGTCACGCCCGAAAGCTACGACCGCTGCCAGGCGCTCAACGCCCGGGGGCTATTCTTCCTCTCCCAGGCCTTCGCGCGCCGCCTGCTCGGACGCGCCCGCCCGGCGGACCGCCACCACTCGATCGTCAACGTCACGTCGTCGAACGCCGTGGCCGTCGCCGTCAACCGGGCGGAGTACGCCGTCTCCAAGGCCGCGGCCTCGATGGCCTCGCGGTCCTTCGCGGTGCGTCTCGCCGACGAGGGCATCAACGTCTACGAGATCCAGCCCGGCGTCATCGAGACGGCGATGACGGCCCCCGCCATGGAGACCTACCGGGCGAGGATCGCCGACGGCCTGACGCTGACGAGGCGGGCCGGAACGATCGACGACGTCGGGGCCGCCGCGGCGGTCCTCGCGACGGGCCGCCTCGCCTATGCCACCGGCCAGGTGCTGACCGTCGACGGCGGCCTCCTGGTCCGGAGGTTCTGAAGGTGCCCGCGGTCGATCTCCCGGCGGCGGACGGCCGTCTCGAGCGCGTCCGTCTCACAGGCACCCCGGTCGAACCGCCCCGCGCCCCGCGCCGCTTCAGCCGCATCGCGATCGCGGCGGTCCACGTCGTCGCCGACCCCCTGGCCGACTGCGAGCCGGCAGACGGCGCGGCGATCGACTGGGAGGCGACCCTTGCATACCGCCGCCACCTTCTCGATCTTGGTTTCGGCGTGGCCGAGGCCATGGACACCGCGCAGCGGGGCATGGGCCTGGGCTGGCCCGACGCCGCCCGGCTGATCGAGGCCTCCCTGGCGGCGGCGGACCCCGGCGAGCGCGGCCGCATCGTCTGCGGCGTCGGCACGGACCAGCTCGATGCCGGCGCCGCCCGTTCGACGGACGACATCGTCCGGGCCTACCTCGAGCAGCTTTCCTTCGTCGAGGAGCGGGGCGGCCGGGTGGTGCTGATGGCGAGCCGGGAGCTGGCGAGAATCGCCCGCCGTCCGGAGGAGTACGCGGACGTCCTGGGCCGCGTGCTGGCGCAGTGTTCCAGGCCGGCCATTCTCCACTGGCTCGGCGAGATGTTCGATCCGGCGCTCCGCGGCTACTGGGGATCGGCGGATTTCCCGGACCAGGCGCAGGCGGTGCTGCGGATCGTCGCCGACAATCGCGCGAAGGTCGACGGCATCAAGCTCTCCCTGCTCGACGCGGGCCACGAGATCGCCCTGCGCCGCCGTCTTCCCGAAGGGATCGTCATGTACACCGGCGACGACTTCAATTTCCCCGACCTCATCCTCGGCGACGGCGAGGGCCATTCCGACGCCCTTCTCGGCATATTCGATCCCGTCGCCGTGCCGGCGGCCGCGGCCCTGGCGGCGCTCGCAGGCGGCGACCGCGACGGCTACCGGCGCCTGCTCGACCCGACGGTCCCCCTGTCGCGCCACATCTTCCGGGCGCCGACCCGGCACTACAAGACGGGCGTGGTGTTTCTCGCCTGGCTCAACGGCTTCCAGGACCACTTCACCATGCTGGCCGGGGCCCAGTCGATGCGGCCGCTACCCTACTTCGCGGACCTCCTGCGCCTCGCCGACCGCGCCGGCGCGCTCGCCGATCCTGAGCTGGCGGCCGCCAGGATGAAGCGGTTTCTGGCGCTCTACGGGATCGGCCGATGATGCGCAGCCTCGCCGGCCGCCTCGATCTCTGCTCGATCAACACCGCCACCCTGGGGCACCGCGAGCCGATCGGGCGCATCGTCGATGCGGTGGCGGCCGCGGGATTCGGCGGCATCGCGCCGTGGCGCCGCGACCTCGCCGGGAACGGCGCCGGGCGCGTCGCCAGGCGGATCGCCGACGCCGGCCTGCGTGTCTCGGGCCTTTGCCGCTCGACATTCATGCCCGCCGCCGGACGCGCCGAGTTCGCACGGCGACTCGACGACAACCGCAGGGCGCTCGACGAGGCGGCCCTCCTGGGCGCGGACGCCTTCGTGATCGTGGCGGGCTCCCTTGTTCCGGGATCGAGGGATCTGGCCGGCGCGCGCGGGCAGGTCGCCGAGGCGACCGCCTGCCTGCTCGACCACGCCCGGGCATCGGACGTGCGCCTCGCCCTGGAGCCGCTTCATCCGATGTACGCGGCCGACCGCTCCTGTCTCAACACGCTGGCCCAGGCCCTCGATCTCGCCGAAACGCTCGAACCAGAGGCCGCCTCACCCCGTCTCGGCGTCGCCGTCGATGCCTATCACGTGTGGTGGGACCCGGACCTCCCCCCGTCCCTGGCGAGGGCCGGCGCCTCCGGCCGCCTCTTCGCCTTCCATGTCTGCGACTGGCTGGTGCCGACCCGGGACTTCCTCACCGACCGCGGCATGATGGGCGACGGGGTGATCGACCTTGCCGCGCTGCGCCGGATGACCGAGGAGGCGGGCTACGACGGGCTGGTCGAGGTCGAGATCTTCTCGGCCCTGGACTGGTGGCGGCGGCCCGCCGAAGAAACGCTTCGCGTGGCCGCCGAACGCCTCCAGAGCGTCTGCTGAGGACGGCCCTTCAGTCCCACTCGGGCGCCCACGGCACGAGACCGGTGGTGACGATGCGCCCCTGCGGCGAGGTGCCGGCGTCGATCCGCGCCATGTCGACGTGGGAGAGCGTAAAATCCATGATGTCGAAGTTCGCCTCCATGTTGGCGCGCCGCGTCGACATGGTGTTGACCGCCACGCCCTTCTGGAGGATCCAGCGCAGCGCGACCTGGACGGCGCTCCTGCCGCAGGCCTCGCCGATCTCGGCGAGGAGCGGATTGCGGGCGACGGCGCCCCTGGCGACGGCGCAGTAGGCGGAGAGCGGCACGCCGGCGGCGGTGGCGCCGGCGAGCAGGCGGCTCTGGTCGAGGCCCGCGTGAAACTCGACCTGGTTGGTGACGAGGGGATCGTCGATGAGAGAGACGGCCCGCGCCAGCATCGCTGACGTGAAGTTCGACACGCCGATGTGCGCGGCAAGGCCCCGGGCGCGGGCCTCGGCCAGCTGGAGGAGCGGCCGGTCGATGGCGCCGTCGGCCGGCGGCCAGTGGAGGAGCAGGACGTCGACCCGTTCGAGCCCGAGGGCGTCGAGGCTTCGCCGGACCGAAGGCAGGAAGGCGTGCTGACCGTAGTTCTCCGGGTGCACCTTGGTTGTCACCAGCACCTCGTCCCGGGCAACGCCGGAAGCCTTCAGCGCCGCGCCGACGTCCCGTTCGTTGCCGTACATCTGGGCCGTGTCGATGGCCCTGTAGCCGACCTCGAGGGCCGTGGCGACGGCGCTGCGGCAGGCGTCGCCCTGAAGCGGCCAGGTGCCGAATCCGCGTTCGAATCCGCCTGTGAAATGGATGCACGACACGACCGCCCTCCCCTCAAGATCCCCGATGCGCCTTGAATCGTCGGCTGCATCAACCTATAAAGTAACCAAATGGTGAATTACGCGGGTGCAACCGTCAATCTCCAAGGAGCCAACAGACATGTCCTTCATCAAGTCGTTCATCGAGCGCGAGACGATCAACCGCCGCAATCTCCTGCTCGGCACCGCCATGGGCCTCGGCGGCGCGATGGCCATGGGACTCGCCGGGCCTGCGGCCGTCCGCGCGTCGGCGGACCCGACCATCGCGTGGTCCTACCGCAACCGCACCAACCCCTACTGGAACTCCATCGTCACCGGCGGCGAGATGTTCGTCGAGAGCCTCGGCAAGTCCAGGGACGAGCTGGTTCACCTGATCAACCAGGGCTCGTCGGAGAAGTCGCTCGCCGACGTCAGGGCGCTGCTGACCAAGACCGACGGCGACCTCGCCCTGGCGATCGACACCAACGACAGCCCCAACGCGCGGCCGGTCGTCGAGTCCGTCCACAAGGCCGGAGCCTACGTCACCACGATCTGGAACAAGACCGACGACCTCCATCCCTGGGATTTCGGCGACCACTACGTGGCGCACATGAGCTGGTCGGACCTCAAGCCCTCCGAGCAGTGCGCCCGGGTGATGCTCGGCGACATGGGCGGTTCGGGCGGCGTGGTCGGCATCGGCGGCATCCCCTCGAACGTGCCGGCGATCGAACGCCGCCAGGGCCTCCTGAACGCCCTGGCCGATCATCCCGACGCCGAGCTTCTCGACTACCAGGCGGCCGACTGGGATACCCAGAAGGCGAACCAGATCATGTCGTCCTTCATCACCCGCTTCGGTGACGACATCAAGGGCGTGTTCTGCGCCAACGACACCATGGCCTTCGGCGCCCTGGAGGCCCTGCGCGCCGAGGGGCTCGCCGGCGTCATCCCGGTGGTCGGCTACGACGGCACGGACCAGGCCGTGGAGCTCATCATCAAGGGCGAGATGGGTGCGACCGTCTACACCAATCCGCCGTGGGCCGGCGGCATCACCGCGTCGCTGAGCTACCACGCGGCCACCGGCGCCTTCAGTCCGTCGGACGAGCCGCACGAGCACAGGGAGTTCTACGGCCCGGCGATCGTCATCACCGGCGGCGACGCCGCGGACTTCAAGGCGAGCTTCATCGACAGCACGCCGTCCTACGACTGGTCCGACTTCTTCGGTCCGACCACGGGTCAGATCCAGTACGCCGGCTGACCTTGCGGCTATCCTGACGGGCGGCCGTCGGCTAGGGTTGAGCCGGCGGCCGCCTGCCGGCTGTTCCGTCCGATTGCCGGGGCCAAGACAGGTGTCGCAGTTCCTCTCACGCGAGTTCCTCCAGTCCTGGGCTCCGGTGCTCGTGCTTGTGGCGCTCGTCGTCTTCCTGTCCCTCGTCGAACCGCGTTTCCTCTCGCTGCGCAACTTCGCGCGCATCGGCATCACCGCGACGCCGGCCCTGATGATCGCCATCGGCGTCACCTTCATCATCCTGATGGGCTCCATCGACCTCTCGATGGAAGGCAACGTCGCGATCTCCGCGGTGGTCTTCGCCTTCGCTTTCCTGTGGCTCGGCGGCTCGCTCGCCGGCGCCGGCGTCCTGGCGCTGCCCATCGCGATGGCCACCGGCGCGCTGATGGGCCTCGTCAACGGCCTCGTCCATGTCCACCTGAGAATCCCCTCGTTCATGGCGAGCCTGTCGATCGGCTTCGTCGGCATCGGCATCTCGCTCGTCATGACAGGAGGCGAGCGCATCCGCATCGAGGACCCGCTCTACCGGGCCCTCCTGACGGAGCGGATCCTCGGCTTTCCGATCATGGTCTACCTTGCGCTGATCGCCCTCCTTGCCGCCTGGTTCATCCAGCGCAACACCAGGATCGGGCGCAACTTCTACGCCATCGGCGGCGGCGAGGAGCTGGCCCACGCCTCCGGCCTCAATGTCGATCGCGTGCGCATCGTCGCCTTCACCATCGCGGGCCTCTTCTACGCTTTGGGCGCCCTGCTCGCGGTCGCCCGCATCGGCATCGCGGAGACGGCGACCGGATTCAACCTGATGTTCATCTCGATCACCTCGGTGGTCGTCGGCGGCACGCTGCTGTGGGGCGGCGCCGGCGGCGTGTGGAACACGCTGGTCGGCGTGCTCATCGTCAACGTCATCAACAACGGCATGGTGATTCTCGGACTGCCGCGCTACGTCCAGGACGGTGTGCTTGGCACCATGGTGATCATCGCGGTGATCCTCTCGACCGACCGCAGGCGCCTCGCCTTCGTGAAGTGACGCCATGCTCGAGCTCAAAGGCATCGACAAGACCTTCCCCGGCGTCCACGCACTCAAGGCCGTCGACTTCACGGTCAGACCCGGCGAGATCGTCGGCCTGGTGGGCGAGAACGGCGCCGGCAAGTCGACCCTGATGAAGATCCTCTACGGCGCCTACCAGCCCGACGGCGGCGAGATGCTGGTGGACGGTGCGCCGGTGCGCTTCGCCAACCCCCGCCAGGCCATGGAGCGCGGCGTCGGCATGGTGTTCCAGGAGCAGTCGCTGATCACCAATCTCAGGGTCATGGAGAACATCTTCCTGGGCTTCGAGTCGCGGTTCTGCCGCTACGGCATGATCGACTGGCGGCGCATGGCCGAGGCGGCGCGCCACCAGCTCGCCAAGGTCCACCTCGACATCGACCCCTGGCGCACCACCTCGCAGCTCTCGTTCGCCCAGCGCCAGATCGTCGAGCTCGCCAAGGTGCTGACCCTCGAGGAACGGGTCGACGGCAATCTCGTGATCCTGCTGGACGAGCCGACATCGGTGCTCGCACCTGAGGAGGTCGAGCTCCTCTTCGGCCTGGTGCGCAACCTGACGAGCCGGGCGGGCTTCGTCTTCGTCTCCCACCGCATCGACGAGGTCATTGAGCTCTCGGACCGCATCTACGTGCTCAAGGACGGCGAGGTCGTCGACAGGGTGGATTCGCAGGCCGCCGACATCGACGCCATCCAGCACAAGATGGTGGGGCGCGACATCAACAAGGAGTACTACCGCGAGACCCTGCAGCGTCCCTACAGCGCGGACGCCGTGCTGGTGAGCGCGCGCGGGCTGGGGCGCGACGGCGCCTACGACGACATCTCCTTCGATCTTCACCGGGGCGAGGTCCTCACGCTCGTCGGTTCCGAGGCATCCGGAGTCGAGCAGGTGATGCGCTCGATCTTCGGCTTCGAGGCCTTCGAGCGCGGCACCCTCATGGTCAAGGAGCGCGCGCTGAAGGGCCACGGACCCAACGACAGCGTCGACATCGGCCTTGGCTACGTTCCCCGCGAGCGCAAGCTCGAGGGGATCGTCGGCGGCATGTCGGTCCGGGAGAACATCACGCTGCCCCAGCTCGGCGAATACAGCCGCATCGGCGTGCTGAAGTCCGCCGCCGAACGGCAGACGGCTGCCGACTGGGTGTCCCGGCTGTCGATCCGCACGCCGTCGCCGGAGGCCTCCTGCGGCAATCTCTCGGGCGGCAACCAGCAGAAGGTGGTGCTGGCCAAGTGGCGCTCCGGCGGCTCCGACGTCATGCTGCTCGACCATCCCACGCGCGGCCTCGACATCGGCGCCAAGGAGGACGTCTACGAGCTGGTCCGCTCGATGTGCGAGGCCGGATGCGGCGTGATGCTGATCGCCGACACGCTCGAGGAGGCCATCGGCCTCTCGCATACCATCATCGTCATGAAGGACGGCAGGATGACGCAGCGCTTCGACTGCCTGCCGGGCTCGAAGCCCACCCTCTTCGACCTCGTCCACCACATGATCTGACGGCCATGATCTTTCAGCGATTGAAGGCGGCGAACGCCGAGAAGGTGAGGATCTGGCTCCCCTGGATCACGCTTGCCGCCCTGGTGGTCCTCGTCGGCGTGCTCGATCCCAGCTTCCTCAATCCGCTGAGCCTGATCCAGATCGCCTCCGACGTCTCGACGCTCTTCATCATGGCGCTGGGCATCACCTTCGTGATCTACATCGGCGGCATCGACCTGTCGTCGCAGGCCGTCGTCAACATGACGACCGTGCTGGCGACACTCCTGCTGCCCTTCTTCGGCTTCGGCATCCTTCCCTTCGCGATCCTCGCCGGAGCACTCCTGGGCCTGGTCTCCGGCATCATCTCGACCCGCTTCATGGTGCCGTCCTTCATCGCCACGCTGGCCATGGGATTCGTGGCGCTCTCGATCGGCCAGTACGCCTCGGGCCAGCGCGCCCTCCACATGGATTCGGAGCTGCGCAACGCCCTCTTCGGCTGGCTTCTGGGCAGCATCGGCCCGGTCCCCGTGGAGCTCCTCTTCGCCCTTGCCCTGCTGGCGGTCTGCCTCTTCCTCGAACGGCGGACCAGCTTCGGCCGCGGCCTCAAGGCGATCGGCGCCGCCGAGCTCGCGGCGGTGGCCTCGGGGCTGCGGGTCAACCGCCTCAAGGTCATGGCCTTCGCGCTCTCCGGCGCCCTTGCCGGCGCCGCGGGCCTGCTCTACGCGGTCAAGCTCTCGGGCGGCTCGCCCACCATCGCCGAGGGGCTCCTGCTGCCCGCCATCACCGCGGTCCTGGTCGGCGGCACGCCCCTGACCGGCGGCGTCGGCGGCGTCCTCAACACGCTGATCGGCGCCCTCATCGTCGCCGTGGTGAGGACCTCGATGCTCTACCTCGAGATCCCGGCCCAGGCGCAGCAGATCTTCTTCGGCGTCGTGCTCATCATCGCCATCGCCATCACCATCGACCGCTCGAAGGTCAAGATCGTCAAGTAGCCCCCGCCCGGAAGACCTGCCGCCCCGATCCGACAGGCTCCTGCGCCGCCGGACCGGCACGCATCCAAAAAACGGGACACGCAACCGCCCGGAGTGGACAACGCGCAGGCGTCGGCAACGGGCGGCCCTGAGAGCCGCCAGGCTCTCATGTTCTGCAAGGCCCGCACCGTCACGGGTCTGCCGCAGGGCTTCGCGCGTCCCCGCGCGCGGACTTCCGACGGCGAAGGACAGCCCCCGCTGCAGGATCACCTGCCGGCAGAACTCCGTAACGGCCCGGGCCTGGAGAACACGGTCTCGGATTCCCGCACGAGTTCCGCTTCAACAGGGACCCGGAGCATCTGCGACCTGGTCATCGGCTGCCTTCTGGAACAGATGCATAAACGGGACCGATGTGAAGCCTGCTGCCTCCGGCGCTCTACGGGGGCGACGTCGGATGCCTGCGAACCTGCCCCCTTCGCAATGACGTTCCCTGAACATGGCAACATGGAACTGCCCGATGGTCGCACCCATGCTGCGGCCCACCGTGCCGAAATGGTGGCCATTCGCTTCGTTGGAAGACGGATCGGGCACGCCAGCGTGACGGCCATCCCCCGCCAAAGGCTGTCCACGTTGCTGTCTTCGGATCGCTTCAGCCTCCAGGGAATCTCTTGAAACGCGGCTCGGGCGGGCCTAGATTGCATTCAGTTACCCGCTGGCAGCGTGCTGTCGGCTCAAGGGCCGCTCCCCGGAGTGGCCCTTGCTTTTGTTGGGGGAAGGAAGTGAGAACGCGGGTCTATGTGGATGGCTTCAACCTCTACTACGGAGCGGTCAAGGGGACACCGTTCAAGTGGCTCGATCCGGTTCACCTGAGCAGGCTGCTGCTGCCTCCGGTATGCATGATCGACAGGCTGCTCTACTTCACCGCCCGTGTTTCCGGAGTCATCGACTCCGCCGCACCTTGGCGAACTCGTCCGTGAGAGCATGGACGATGTAGGCTGGAACGTGACCGAGACGGCGGCGCTCCTCGGCTGCGAGCGCAAAATACTGTCGCGCCTGCTGAACGGCAGGGCGGGACTATCCGAGAACATGGTGCTGGCACTGGAAGAAGTCGGCTGGAGCACCGCCGATCACTGGATGTGGATGCAGGCTGCTCGCGAACTTGCGCAAGCGCGCCGAAAGAGGACTGCCGCCGAATGGCACACTGACGCGCTGCACGCATGAGCGGCCCTCGTGCCAGCGTCGGCGAACAGGGGACAGTGGCTGCCGCCGCCGGTTGTCTGTGGGCGCTACCTCCGGCGAACGGAAGTGTATCGTTCACGCCGCTCTGAAATCTGCCAGTGCGTCAGTTGGCAATCCGGCCGCAGACGTCGGCATTCACCCGCAGATACTCGTCGATGAACTTGTCGGTGTAGCGTGTCACCCACGAAAGGATGTAACCCGCATCGCTACCATGTACCCCGGTCACGCGCACGTTCCATGTGGCGGCGTAACCGGTCAGTGAGTCCACACCTTCCGGCTTCACCCAAAATGGCAACGACACTTCCACAACTCTCATGAACTCCACGCTTTCGCTGAAGGCAGGACCCACTACGTTGACATTCACATAAAGATACGAATTCGAGTTCTCTTCAAAAATACGGGCACCGCGCAATCAAGCCCGCACCGCGGTCGCGATATCTTCCTCATGAAGGCCGATCTTCCCCGCGGCGTCCGGCAGTCCCTCGACCACCATGTCCACCGCTCTGCAGCCGTTCCATAGTTGGAAACGGTCATATTCCGAAACTTGCTCAGTCGCCCTCGACGGTGCCACGAGCACGAGGGTCAGGACAGCGGCGGAAAGGATCGCCAGGCGCATGTCAGATCTCCAACGGGTTCTTTGTCTGTTAACGGTGACTCCGGCTACCTTCAGCAGATCCGCAGTGCAGCAGCCTCGCCAGCTCACTCATCACCGCCGCACGTTCCTCGCGGGACATGGTTGAAGTCAATTTCAGAATCTCATTCAGTCTCTTATCTCTTTCCCTGTCTTCTGCGCAGTACGGGATTGTAACCAGCTTATCCAGTACGACATTGGGTGCCTCAACACACCGCATACGGGTTCCATCAACTTTGACGTTGAAATGGAACTGATCATCGCCTCGACGGAGCCTGTCGCGATTGCTGACGAGCGGACCCAGCGGTCCCTTGAACACATCGATGCTCGCCTGTTTCTTGATCGCGATGACGAGCACCCCTGCGGTTCGGGCTTGTCTCTCGTCTCTCATCATGTCTTTCGGTATGCCATGCCAGGTTCCTCGTCCACCCAGAATCCACCAGTTCTTGCCTGATGCCTCTCGCAGCCATTTGGAGCGGGAGCCCACCCTTTCGAGCTGGACGCCGCAGCACTCCAGAATCGCATGTATTACTTGATCCCGATCTTGATCGCCGAATCTTTCCGTCCTCTGGTTCACGACGTCTGCCTCCCGTTACTCGCGCTGGCGTTCGTGGAACTGCCGACGGATGCCGCGTCCAGCCCTGTTTTCAATTTGTCAGCCAGATCGTCCCAGCCATCAACAATGTCCCTCGCATCGTCGAATACGACATACGCATCGCCCCCGACTTCGTAGAGCTGGGGCGCCGCTGCGAGCAACATGGCGTCATCAAGGCGAGTGATGTTTTCGGCGACGATACGACCGATCGGGCCGCGTGTGTCACAGACCGCATACCCCTCCCCGCTCTTGACGGGAATCCAGGCTCGATGCGGTCGGATGTCCCGGCTCAGCAGCACCCCGAACGCCAGCCTCGCCAATGCCGGGTACTTGCCTGACTTGAACCAGCCATTCACGGTAGTCTCGGGCACGTCGAGAACCGCACCGAGCTTCCGCTGCCACCCGCGGCCATATCTGTGCTCAAACGCAGACTTGAGCTGTGACTCGCCGATGTAGCTCGTCAACTCTTCGCGATACGCGGTATCCGCTACCACTCTGATGTTATCCATGGTTATACCCCCGTATCTCGTACTTTAAGGCACCATATAGGACCTATATTCGGATGTCAACACGGGTTTTCGGTCTATTGAAACGGATTGGCTCCGGCGACGAGGTGTGCCCCGCCCACCGATGTCCAAACTGCATGCCGACCAGAAGCAGGTTGTCGCCCAACATGGCAAGTTGATGGGCAGCCTTATGCTGCTTGCGCTGAAACCGGAGCAGCATTGGCGGTTATGGAAGCGCACTCTGGATAAGCCTGCCTCATCGTGGATGCAGTCCCATCGGCATCCCATGTTGTCGACGGTCTGTGATAGCGCTGGAAGCACCCACGGCAACGTTTCGCAGGTGAAGGCGCCTGCAGGATGAAATGTAACAGCATGTAATTACAACTGTTCTTCCGGTGAACACGATGTGAGATGCTGGCGCAGAAGACATCGCCAATGCGTGGAGTGCGGTGGCACGGCAGCTTTGTGTACCCATTCGGGATCAGGAACGATGCCCGGGCAGTCATGGGCGGTCAGATGTGGTGGTTCGGCGCTTTCTTCAGTCGTCTCGCGGCCAGTAGCGGGTGGCGAGCCAGCCGCCGTCGACGGCGATGACCTGGCCGTTGATGAAGCGGGCGTCGTCACCGAGGAGGAAGGCGACGACGCCGGCGATGTCGGAGGGGCGGCCGACACCCATGGGCGTGTTGCGGATCATGGCCTGGCGGTACCACGGGTCTTCGATGGCGCGGGCCGTCATGGCGGTCTCGATGACGCCCGGAGCGATGGCGTTGACGTTGATCCCCTCGGCGGCGTGGTCGGCCGCCATCTGCCGCGTCAGCTGGGCGACAGCGCCCTTGGCGGCGGCGTAGGCGGCGGATCCGGGGAAGCCGACGAGACCGAAGACCGAGGAGATCTGGACGATGCGTCCGCCGGGGCGGGGCAGGTGGCCAAGGGCGGCGCGCGACATGCGGAAGACGGCGTCGAGATTGACCGCCATGACGGCATCCCAGTCGGCGTCGCCGGCCTCGGCCGCGCCGCCTCCCCTGCCGCCGATGCCGGCGTTGTTGACGAGGTGGTCGATGCGGCCGTGGCGGTCGAGGGCGGCCTCCATGATGCGTTCGGGCGCGTCCTGATCGGAGACGTCGGCGACGAGCATGGGCAGCCCGGTCTCGCGGAGGCCGTCGCCGTTGCGGTCGACGGCGAACACCGAGGCGCCGTCGGCCGCAAGGCGCAGGGCCGTCGCCCGCCCGATGCCGCTCGCCGCACCGGTGACGATCGAGGAGGTTCCCGCGAGCGGCCCGCCTGTCACGCGCCCTCCTGCGACGCCCAGGCGTCGGCGATCTGGCGTCCGGTGGCGAACCACACGTCCGGGAAGGTCCGGATCCAGGCGATCATCTCGCGCAGCAGCCGGATCCGCGAAGGCCGGCCGGTGACCTGGGGGTGCATGACGAGGTCGAACAGGCCGCCCCAGGCGTGGATCTCCCGGAACTCCTCCTGCCAGATCTCGAGGATCTGGCTGTTGGCGAAGATCGGCCGGGGATTGCGGATGGAGAAGAGCGCGTAGACCGCATCGTCGAGGCTCCAGTGCCAGGGCAGCTCGATGAGGCCGCCTGGATGGCGGTAGGGATTGATGTGGTCCATCATGGAGCTGTCGTAGACGAAACCCCGGTCGATGAGCAGGCGCACCATGTTGTCGCTGGTCTCGCCCGCCGGAGACCGGTAGCCCGAGGGCACCACGCCCACGGTGCGCCGCAGCGCCTCGAGGCCCTTGTCGAGCTCCGCTTCCTCGGCTTCGGGATCGTCCGGATCGATCCACTCGTGGAGATAGCTGTGGTGGCCGATCTCGTGGCCCCGCTCGACGATCGCCTCGACCCTGCCGGTGTGGCGCTCGGCCGTCCAGCCGGGGACGAAGAACGTGGCCGGAACGCCCGCATCCTCCAGGGTCTCGAGGATCTTCGGCACCCCGAGGTTGGCACCGTAGCGGCCGTGGGAGAGGACGCCGGGACGCTTCCAGTTCGTCCGGTCGCGGCCGATCCACAGGGTCTCGGCGTCGAAATCGAAGCTCAGCATGACGGCGCACTTCGCGCCGCCGGGCCAGGCGATGCGCGTGTCGACAATCGGTTCGGCCACCTTCGTCTCCTCCCGGGTCCTGGCGGCTCAGGCCGCCGTTTCGTCCATGGCCTCCGCTTCGCTGACCGCGACCGGAACGCGCCTCAGCGTGCGGCGTTCGGCGGGATCGAAGTCGCAGCGGGCATGCTGCAGGGTGATGTTGTTCCACAGGACTACGTCGCCCGGCCGCCACCGGTGGCGGTAGCCGACGCGCGCGTCGGCGATGCGTTCCGCGAGCTCGTCGACGAGCGCGTCGGTCTCGTCCTCGTCGAGCCCCTCCACGGCGGCCGTGGTGTGGGCGTGGAGGAAGAGCACCGTGCGTCCGGCATCGTCGCGGAACGCCAGGGGATGCCAGAAGCGGGGGGCATCCGGCGAGGCTTCGTGCTCGCGCAGCCGCCTGTTGTAGTCGCCGTGGTAGTCGAAGAGCTGCAGCGACCGCCGGCCCGCGATGCGCTCCTTCAAGCGCCGGGGCAGTCTCGTCCAGACCTGGGCCACGTTGCTGAAGAGCGTGTCGCCGCCCGACCGAGGGGTCTCGATGGCATGGAGACAGACGGCCTTGAGGGGATGGCGGAAGAAGGTGTGGTCCGAATGGAAGTGAAGGACGCCCGATCCCAGGATGCCGTCCTCGCGCACGTTCGACACGTGGGCATGGTCTCGCTCCTTCATGTAGGCGCCGCGATGGGAAACGGGACCGAAGAGCGTCGCGAAGCGGACCTGGTCGGCGCCGTCGATCCGCTGGCCGCGCAGCAGCAGGAGGTGGTGGCGGCGATAGGCCTGCTTCAGGATGTTCCCGGTGGCATCGTCGATCCGCCCGCGAAGGTCGACGCCGGTGATCTCGGCGCCGAGATGGCTGGCAAGCGGACGGACGGTCGGCAAGGTTAAGAGGGCTCCATGACGCCCGGTGATGGTAGCCGCGGAGCCGGCAACGGACAAACGATTGCCGCACCCGGACCTCCGCGCAGTCCACTTTCCCCGCGAGGGGCGAAGCCATCTGCTGCCGAGCCATGCAGCGTACCCGGCGGCGGCACAGGTATGGGCGGCGGGCATGATGACCGCAAACGAGCCGGAGAAGCGGACGCTCCCGCCGGTCGTCACGCCGCGGCGCCGGCGCTATGGTGCGCCGCACCTGCCAGGCGACGCCATGGATCTTCGCAACATCGCCATCATCGCACATGTCGATCACGGCAAGACGACTCTCGTCGACGCCCTGTTCCGCCAGTCGGGCACGTTCCGCGACAACCAGAGGGTTGCCGAGCGGGCGCTCGATTCCGGCGACATCGAGCGCGAGCGCGGGATCACGATCCTCGCCAAGTGCACCTCCGTGCTGTGGCGCTCCACGAAGATCAACATCGTCGATACCCCGGGACACGCCGACTTCGGCGGCGAGGTCGAGCGCGTGCTCGGCATGGTGGATGGCGTCCTCGTGCTCGTCGATGCCGCCGAGGGGCCCATGCCCCAGACCAGGTTCGTGCTCGCCAAGGCCCTGGCGCTGGGCCTCAACCCCGTCGTCGTCGTCAACAAGGTCGACAGGCCGGACCACCGGGCCCGGGAGGTCGAGGTGGAGATGTTCGATCTCTTCGCGGCGCTCGACGCCAGCGACGAGCAGCTCGACTTCCCGGTCCTCTTCGCCTCGGCACGGGAGGGCTGGGCCTCACCGGCGCCCCGCGACGCCGGCAGCGGCATGGCGGCACTTCTCGACGTCATTCTCGACCATGTGCCCGAACCTGTGGTCGACGGCGCGCCGGAGTTCCGCATGCTGGCAACGATCCTCGAGGCGGATCCATGGCTCGGCAGGATCGTCACCGGCCGCATCGCCTCCGGCACGGTGCGGCCCAACATGACGGCGGCAGCGCTCTCGCGCGACAGCCGCCCGGTCGAGACCACGAGGATCACGAGAGTGTTCGTCCGCCAAGGTCTGACGAGCCTGCCGCTCGACGAGGCGGGCGCCGGCGACATCGTCTCGCTTGCCGGGTTCTCCACGGCAACGGTCGCCGACACCCTGTGCGATGTCGGCGTCGGCGATCCCCTGCCGGCGACGCCGATCGACCCCTCGACGATCGCGGTCACCTTCTCGGTCAACGACGCGCCGCTTGCCGGCCTCGACGGCGACAAGGTGACCTCGCGTGTGCTGCGCGAGCGCCTCATGCGGGAGGCCGAGGGCAACGTCGCCATTCGTGTCGGCGAAACGGCCGACGGCGACGCTCTCGAGGTCTCCGGGCGCGGCGAGCTGCAGCTCGCCGTGCTGATCGAGCAGATGCGGCGCGAGGGCTACGAGATGTCGATCAGCCGTCCACGCGTGCTGTTCCGCACCGGCCCCGCAGGCACGCTCGAGGAGCCCATCGAGGAGGTCGTGGCCGACATCGACAGCGCCTATACCGGTGCCGTGGTCGAGGCGCTGTCAGCGCGGCGCGGCGACCTCACGGACATGCGCCCGCTGCCCGGCGGCAAGCAGCGCCTCGTCTTCCTGGTGCCCTCGCGCGGGCTGATCGGCTACCACGGCGAGTTCCTCACCCGGACCCGGGGCACCGGGGTCATGAACCGCCTCTTCCACGCCTACGGACCCCACCGCGGCCCGGTCCCCGTGCGCCGCCGCGGCGTCCTCGTCTCCCTGGAACGGGGTCGGGCCTCGCCCTACGCGCTCTTCAACCTCGAGGACCGGGGACGCCTGATGATCGGTCCGGGCGAGGACGTCTACCCAGGCATGATCATCGGCGAACACAGCCGCGACAACGACCTCGACGTCAATCCCCTCAAGGCCAAGCAGCTCACCAATTTCCGCGCCGCCGGCAAGGACGACGCCCTCGACCTCGTGCCGCCGATGCGCCTGACCCTCGAACGGGCGATCGCGTGGATCGACGACGACGAACTCGTCGAGGTGACGCCGTCGTCGATACGCCTGCGCAAGCGCCATCTCGACGTCCACGAGCGCCGGCGCCACGCCCGCGCACGGGCCTGATCAGGACGGCCGGCGCGCGGCGACCAGGAACTCGCGGTTGCCGTCCCTGCCCCGGATCGGGCTCTCGACAAGGCCGTCGAGAGCCCATCTCATGGTCTCGCCGAGCCAGGAGCCGACCGCCGCGCAGACCTCGCGGTGCACCGCCTCATCGCGGACGATCCCTCCCTTGCCGACCCGGTCGCGACCGGCCTCGAACTGCGGCTTGATGAGGGCGACAAGGCGGGCGCCCGGGGCCGCCAGCGACAGGGCGGGAGGCAGGGCGAGGCGAAGAGAGATGAAGGACAAGTCCGCCACGACGATGGCTGGCGCCATCGTGACGACGGTGGAATCGAGGGCCCGGGCGTTGGTCTTCTCGAGCACCGTCACGCGGCTCGAACGGCGAAGACGCCAGGCGAGCTGACCCCTACCGACATCGACGGCGAAGACGTGGGACGCGCCGCGGGCCAGGAGCACGTCGGTGAAGCCGCCCGTCGAGGCTCCGAGATCGAGGCCGACCAAGCCTGTGACATCGATGGCGAAGTGTTGAAGCGCGTGGTCGAGCTTCACCCCGCCGCGCGACACCCAGGGGTGGTCGGGCGCGCGGACCTCGATCGCGCCGTCATCCGGGAGAAGGTCCCCGGGCTTGCCGATCCGCCGCGTCCCGGACCAGACCGCGCCCGCCATGACGAGCGCCTGCGCCCGGGTCCGGCTCGGCGCAAGCCCGCGCTCGACGAGCAGGCGGTCGACGCGACGGCGGGCCGGCATCGCCACCGCCGGTCATGACCGGCGCTCGACGGCAAACCGAGCCAGCTCCTTGAGGCCCCCCGCCGCCTCGCCGAAGGCCTCGAGGGCGTCGATGGCCTGCCCGGCGAAGCGCTGCGCCATGGCGCGGGCGGGCTCGAGACCGAGAACCGCCACCAGCGTCGCCTTGCCGGCCGCGGCGTCCTTGCCGGCGGCCTTGCCGAGCGCCGCACTGTCACCCTCGTGATCGAGGAGGTCGTCGGCTACCTGGAAGGCGGCTCCCAGATTCCTGCCGTAGGCGATCATCGCTTCCCTGGCATCCTGGTCCGCCTGGCCGAGAATGGCGCCTGCCTCCGTGCAGAAGGTAAAGAGAGCCCCGGTCTTGAGGGCCTGGAGGCGCTCGACGCCTGGCCGGTCGACGGACTCGTGCTCGAAGGCAAGGTCGATCGCCTGGCCGGCGATCATGCCGCTCGCGCCGACCGCCTCGGCGAGGACGCGGACGAGCTCGAGACGGACTTCGGCGGCGTCGTGGGTGGCGGGATCCGACAGCACCTCGAAAGCCTGGGTGAGAAGCCCGTCGCCGGCGAGGATGGCGGTCGCCTCGCCGAAGGCGATGTGGCATGTCGGCCGGCCGCGGCGCAGTTCGTCGTTGTCGAGCGCCGGCAGGTCGTCATGCACCAGGGAGAAGCAATGGGTCATCTCGACCGCGGCCGCGGTGCGCAGGGCGGAGGGGCCGACGACACCGAACAGCGCCGCCGAGGCGACCACCAGCGCCGGGCGCAGGCGCTTGCCTCCGCCCAGCACCGCGTAGCGCATCGCGTCATGAAGGGCCTTTTCCGGCTGCCTGCCCCGCGGCAGCAGCCTCTCCAGGGTCTCCTCGATCCCCCGCGTGTTCTCCACGAGGATCCGGGGCAGGGAGGACATGGGATCAGGCCTGTTCGATCGCCGCGGGTTCGGCGCGCACGCTGCCGTCGGAACCCAGACGGATCTTCTCGACCTTCTCCTGGGCCTCCCGGAGCCTCGCCTCGCAGTGGCGGCGCAGCAAGGCGCCCCGTTCGTAGTCGCCGATCGCCTCGTCGAGCTTCGCCTCGCCCTTCTCGAGCCGGGCGACGATGGTCTCGAGTTCCTCCATCGCGGCCTCGAAGCTCATCGCCGCGATATCGTTGTCAGCACCCGTGTCCGTCATGGCCGTCATCCTCCGCCATCAGCCGCTCGACATGGCGGGCGGCGCTCGCCGCCAGCGCGTCAAGGTCATATCCCCCTTCGAGGACCGACACAACACGCCCGCCGGCATGGACGCGGGCGGCGTCCAGCAACCTGTCCGTGACCCAGGCGAAGTCCTCCTCCACCAGGTTGATGGCGGCCAGGGGGTCCCTTTCGTGGGCATCGAACCCCGCGGACACGAGGACGAACTCGGGGCGGAAGGCGTCGAGGGCGGGAATCACGCGCCGCTCGACGGCCTCGCGGAACGCCTCGCTGCCGGCGCCCGGCGCCAGCGGCGCGTTGACGACGTTGTTCCAGCGGCCGGTCTCGTCCGCCCGGCCGGTCCCCGGGTAGTGGGGGTATTGGTGGGTGGAGGCATAGAAGAGACCCGGCCGGTCCCAGAAGATGGCCTGGGTGCCGTTGCCATGGTGGACATCGAAGTCGACCACCGCGACCCGTTCGAGGCCGTGGGCCTCCCGGGCGTGCGCCGCCGCCACCGCCACGGAGTTGAACAGGCAGAAGCCCATGGCGCGGGCGCCTTCGGCGTGATGGCCGGGAGGACGGACGGCGCAGAAGGCGTTGCGGACGAGACCGGCGACAACCGCGTCGACGGCATCGATGAGGGCACCGGCGGCGAGGAGGGCCGCATCGCCGGAGGCACCCGAGACGACCGTGTCGGGATCGAGGTGGCGCCGGCCGGCCTGCGGGATCGCCGCGAGCACCGCGTCGACATAGCCTTCGCCGTGCGCCAGGGCGAGGGTTTCCCTGGCCGCGGGACGGGGCCGGACGCGCTCGAGGGCCGCGAAGCGCCCGCTGTCGAGGACCTTGAGGACGGACGAGAGCCTCGCGGCACGCTCGGGATGGCCCGGTCCGGTGTCATGGTCGAGGAACGTCCCGTGCGTGTAGAAGCGCGTCGTCATCTCCGGCACCGCCTTGTCCGTTCCGGCCATGATCCCTACCATGCGCTCCCTCGAGTCTCCATGCCCGACAGCGCGACCATGTCCCCCCACCTCTCTCATCTTGCCAGGCTCGAGGCGGAAGCGATCCACATCATGCGGGAGGTGGCGTCGGAGTTTCGCCGGCCGGTCATGCTTTATTCGATCGGCAAGGATTCCTCGGTCATGCTGCACCTTGCCCTCAAGGCGTTCTGGCCGTCGAGGCCGCCCTTTCCGCTGCTTCATGTCGACACCACCTGGAAGTTTCCCGAGATGTACGAGTGGCGCGACCGAAGGGCCCGGGAAACGGGGATGGACCTCCTGGTGCACATCAACGAGGAGGGACTCAAGCGCGGCATTGGTCCTTTCAGCCACGGCTCGGCGATCCATACCGACGTGATGAAGACCGAGGCGCTGAAGCAGGCGCTCGACCGCGGCGGCTTCGACGCCGCCTTTGGCGGCGCGCGGCGCGACGAGGAGCGTTCGAGGGCCAAGGAGCGCATCTTCTCGTTCCGCACGGCCTCCCACCAGTGGGATCCCAGGAACCAGCGGCCGGAGCTCTGGTCTCTCTACAACACGCGCATCGGCCCCGGCGAGTCGATGCGCGTCTTTCCCCTGTCGAACTGGACCGAGCTCGACATCTGGCGCTACATCGCAAGAGAGGGGATCGACATCGTTCCCCTCTACCTGGCGGCACCGCGGCCCGTGGTCGAGCGCGACGGGATGCTGATCATGCGCGTCGACGAGCGCATGGCCCTGGCTCCCGGCGAGGCGCCCGAGGTGCGCAGGGTGCGCTTCCGCACCCTGGGCTGCTGGCCGCTCACCGCCGCGGTCGAATCGTCGGCCGCCAGCGTTGCGCAGATCATTGCCGAGATGGGCCGCGCGAGGTCGTCGGAGCGGGCGGGCCGTCTCATCGACCACGACCAGGCGGGGTCGATGGAGATCAAGAAGCGCGGGGGCTATTTCTGATGGCCGCAGGCGGGGAGCGGGATCTCCTGCGCGTCCTGACCTGCGGCAGCGTCGACGACGGCAAGTCGACCCTCATCGGACGCCTTCTCTGCGATTCCCGACGCCTCTTCGACGACGAGTTCGCCTCGGTTGCCGCGGAGAGCCGGGTCTGGGGGACGCGGGGCGACGATGTCGACCTTGCCCTCCTCGTCGACGGCCTGCAGGCGGAGCGCGAACAGGGCATCACCATCGACGTTGCCTATCGCTACTTCTCGACGGACCGCCGCCGCTTCATCGTCGCCGACACGCCGGGGCACGAGCAGTACACCCGCAACATGGCGACCGGAGCGTCGACCGCCGACCTCGCCGTCGTCCTCGTCGACGCCCGCAAGGGCATCCTGGTGCAGACCCGGCGGCACGCGTTCATCGCCGGCCTTCTTGGCATCCCCCACGTGGTGCTGGCGGTCAACAAGATGGACCTCGTCGACTGGGACCGTCGGGTCTTCGAGAGCGTCGCCGCCCGCTTCCGGGAGCATGCGGCGCTGCTCTCCTTCGACCGGGTGGACGCCGTTCCGGTCTCGGCGATCAGCGGCGCCAACGTCGTCGCGGCCGGCGACGCCATGCCGTGGTATGCGGGTCCGACGCTGACGGCGATCCTCGAGGCGGCCGAGCCGGTCCGCCGGGCGTCGGGCGCCCCCTTCCGCATGCCGGTCCAGAGGGTGAGCCGTCCCGACCAGGACTTCCGGGGCTACAGCGGCCTTGTCGTCTCCGGCGCGGTGCGGCCCGGGATGGCCGTGGCCATCGTTCCCGGCGGACGCACGACGACCGTCGAGCGCATCGTCACCTATGACGGCGATCTCGACGAGGCCGCCTGCGGCCTGTCGGCCACCCTGGTGCTCGCCGAGGACCTCGACATCGCCAGGGGCGACGTCCTCGGCTGCGCCCAGGCGCCGCCGTCGGAGACCGACCACTTCGCCGCCCATCTCGTCTGGATGGACGAGGAGGACCTGCTGCCGGAACGCCAGTACCTTCTCAAGTGCGGCACGAGGACCTCGACGGCGCGGATCACGAGCCTGCGCCACCGCATCGACGTCGACACCCTCCAGCAGGTCGCGGCGCGCACGCTGTCGCTCAACGACATCGGCTTCGCCCATGTCGCCGTGGACCGCGCGATCGCCTTCGACGCTTACGCCGAGGTCCGCGACACCGGGAGCTTCATCCTCATCGACCGCTTCTCCAACCGCACGGTGGCCGCCGGCATGATCGCCTTCGGCCTGAGGCGGGCGACCAACCTGCACCGGCAGAGCGTCGAGGTCGACAAGGCGAGGCGTGCCCGGCAGAAGCGCCAGAAGCCCTGCGTCCTCTGGTTCACCGGCCTTTCGGGCTCGGGCAAGTCGACCGCGGCGAACCGCGTGGAGCGCCGGCTCGCCGCCATGGGCCGCCACAGCTACCTGCTCGACGGCGACAACCTGCGCTTCGGCCTCAACAAGAACCTCGGCTTCACCGACGCCGACCGCGTCGAGAACAACCGGCGCGTGGCCGAGGTGGCGAAGCTCCTCGTGGACGCCGGCCTCATCGTCCTCGTCTCCGTGATCTCGCCGTTCCGGGCCGAGCGGCAGATGGCGCGGGAACTCGTCGAGGACGGAGAGTTCGTCGAGGTCTTCGTCGACACGCCGCTGGCGGTCTGCGAGGAGCGGGATCCCAAGGGCCTCTACCGCAAGGCGCGCGCCGGCGAGATCCGCAACTTCACCGGCATCGATTCCGTCTACGAGGTCCCGCAGAACCCCGACATCGCCCTCATGGCCGCCGAGCACGGACCCGACGAACTGGCGGAGCAGGTGATCGCCTGGCTGGCCGGCCGCGGCTTCCTCGACGACGACGCTTCCCCCGGAGACCCGACATGACGGAACCGTCGCCCGCCCTTGCCGACGACACCCTCATCTATGCCGTCGGCGACATCCACGGACGGGCGGACCTGCTCAAGGCGCTCCACCGCCGCATCCTCGACCATGCCCGCCGGCGAGCCGAGCAGCGCCAGGTGATCGTCTTTCTCGGCGACTATGTCGACCGCGGCGCGGGTTCGCGCGAGGTCATCGACTTCCTCATCGATGCGGCGGCCTGCGACGACGGTATCGAGAGGGTCTTCCTCAAGGGCAACCATGACGACGCCATGCTCGCCTTCCTCGACGGCACGGACGACGGTACGTGGTGGATCTCCATGCTCGGGGGGCGGGAGACGCTCGCATCCTACGGCATCGACATCGCCTCGCTGCCCCGCATTCCCTCGCGCCGGCGCCACGAACTGCGGGAGAAACTCCCCGCGGGCCACGCGCGTTTTCTCTCCTCGCTGCGGCTCTTCCACGTCGAGGAGGGCTGCCTCTTCGTGCATGCCGGCATCCGGCCTGGACGGTCCCTCGACCGCCAGGACCCGGAGGATCTGCTGTGGATCCGCGAGGAGTTCCTCGAATCGGATGCCGACTTCGGCCGTCTCGTGATCCACGGCCACACCATCTGCTGGGACGGTCCCGAGGTCCGGGCCAACAGGATCGGCATCGATACCGGCGCCTTCGCCACCGGTGTGCTGACCGCGCTCGTTCTCGCCGGCGACGGCCTCGACATCCTGCAGACATGACGGCCGCCTGGCCCCTCCACGACGACGGGACGTGGCGCGAGGTCGTCGCGCCCGGCGGCGGTCCCGGACTGTTTCTCGACCGGGACGGCGTCATCGTCGAGGACACGGGCTTCCTCGCACGCGCCGGAGACGTGCGGCTCCTCGACGGCGGCGCGGAACTCGTCGTCAGGGCCAACCGCCGCGGCGTTCCGGTCGTCGTCGTCACCAACCAGTCGGGCATCGGCCGAGGCTTCTTCGGCTGGGAGGACTTCGCCGCGGTCCAGCACGAGATCACACGGCGGCTGGAGAGGGCGGGCGGGCGCTGGAACGCCGTCTACGCCTCCCCCTTCCCTCCCGGGGACCACGCGATGAGGAAGCCCCGCCCCGGCCTGCTGCGGGCGGCCGCCGAGACGCTCGGGATCGAGCTTGCCGCCAGCTGGATCGTCGGCGACAGGGCGACGGACATCGAGGCCGGCTTCAATGCCGGGCTCGCCGGCGGCATCCTCGTCGGCGATCGCGAACGGCAACGGGCGCTGGCCCTGGCGGCGCCGGGCCGCTTCACCGTCCACGCCGTCGCCGATCCGGGCGAGGCGCCGGCCCTCCTTCCCATCCTGCTAAATCCTTGAACCCGGCACCGGTCAACGCTATGCGGGGTGCCATCCCTGCGGCCTTGCCATGACCCTTCTGCAGTACTTCGAAACGGAACTCGACCAGCACCAGCAGGTGGCGCGGCAGACCCGCGACACGCTCGCCAGGCCCTTCGTGCGCCTGGTCGAGGCCTGCGTCGCGAGCCTCTCGGCGGCGGGCAAGATTCTCTTTTTCGGCAACGGCGGCAGCGCCGCCGACGCCCAGCACCTGGCCACCGAACTCGCCGTGCGCTACGTCGGCGACCGGCCCGCCCTCGCCGGACTGGCGCTCACCACCGACTCCTCAGTGCTGACGGCGGTCGGCAACGACCTCGGTTTCGAGGCGGTCTTCGCTCGCCAGATCGAGGCGCTGGGACGCCCCGGCGACGTCGCCATCGCGCTCACCACCTCGGGGCGCAGCGCCAACGTGCTGCGGGGCCTCGAGCAGGCACGGCACCAGGGACTGGTGGCCGCCGCGTTCGGCGGGTGTGGCGGAGGGGAACTCCACTCGCGGGCCGATCCCCTGCTGGTGGTGCCGAGCGACGTCACCGCGCGCATCCAGGAAATGCACATCACGCTGGGCCAGATGCTGTGCGGCGCCATCGAGAACGAACTCGGGATGGGCGGGGGGCCGCGCCCGTGATTCTCGTGACCGGGGGCACCGGTTTCATCGGCTCGAACATCGTCGTCGACCTCGCCCGGCGCGGCGTGCCCGTGGCGGTGTGCGACCGCCACCTCGACGATGCCCGGGCGCGGAACATCGCCGGGGCACCGGTCGCGGAGGCCTTCGGCCCGGAATCGCTCGAGTCCTGGCTCGCCGGCCGCCGGCGTCTCGAGGCGGTTGTCCACATGGCCGCCATCTCGTCCACCACGGAGAGCGACGTCGACCTCGTCATGAGGACCAACGTCGCGCTGCCGCTGGCCTTGTGGGACTGGTGCGCCGGCCGCGGCGTACCTTTCATCTACGCCTCCTCGGCGCAGGTCTACGGCGACGGCTCGTCGGGATTCGACGACGACCAGGACGCCGCCGCCATGGCGGGCCTGCGAACGATCACGCCCTACGGCGCCAGCAAGCTCCTCTTCGACCGCCTGGTGGCGCGCGAACGCGACGGCGGCCGGCCGCTGCCGCCGCAGTGGGCGGGCCTGCGTTTCTTCAACGTCTACGGGCCGCGGGAAGGGCACAAGGGCGCCATGAGGAGCGTGATCGCCAGGACCCTGCCGGACCTTCTCGCCGGCAGGCCGCTGAAGCTGTTCCGCTCGCTCGACCCGGACTATCCCGACGGCGGCCAGATGCGGGACTTCATCCATGTCCGCGACTGCGTGGGCGCCATCAGCTGGCTGCTCGACAGTCCCCACGTCAGCGGCATCTTCAATCTCGGCACCGGCCGGGCGAGGACGTGGCTCGATCTCGGCCGCGCCATGTTCGCGGCCCTGGCGAGGCCGGTATCGATCGAGTTCGTCGACCTTCCCGCCGAGCTCGAGGGGCGCTACCAGTACTTCACCGAGGCGCGCATGGAGCGGCTGCGGGCCGCCGGCTTCGCCGCGCGGTTCACGCCGCTCGAGGAGGGTGTCGCCGACTACATCAACAACCACCTCGTCCCCGGGACGAGAGGCATGGAGGGAGGACAGCAATGACACGACCGGATCCGGCCGACGCGCGGACGATCGCCTGCGTGGGCGGGGGCACCATCGGCGCCGGCTGGGCCGCCACCTTCCTGGCGGCCGGCAGGGACGTGGTGATGAGCGATCCCGCGCCCGACGGCGAGGCCGCCGCCCGGCGGATCATCGACCAGGCCTGGCCCTGCCTCGAGCGCCTGGGCCTCGCCGAAGGCGCATCGCGGGAACGCTTCACCTTCGTCGCCTCGCTCGAGGAGGCCGTGAGCGGAGCCGACCTCGTCCAGGAAAGCGCCCCCGACCGGGAGGACCTCAAGATCGCCCTCTTCGAGGCCATGGACGCCGCGGCGGCGCCCCGGACCGTGCTCGCCAGCTCCTCGTCGCAGTTCCTGCCCAGCAGCCTGCAGTCCCGCTGCCGGCACCCCGAGAGGGTGGTCATCGGCCATCCCTTCGCGCCGAGCTACCTCGTGCCTCTCGTGGAGGTCGTCGGAGGGCGCCATACGGCGGACGAGGTCGTCCGCTGGGCCCATGCCTTCTACGAATCGGTCGGCAAGAAGGCGCTGACGCTGAAGAAGGAGATCGACGCCTATGTCGCCAACCGCCTGCAGCACGTCGTCTTCGAGGAAGCGGCCTCCCTGGTGGCCGACGGCGTCTGCACCTACGAGGACATCGACACGGCCATGGCCTGGGGACCGGGCCTGCGGTGGGCCTTCGCCGGGCCGGTGACCTGCTACCATCTCGGCGGCGGCAAGGGCGGCGTGCGCCACATGATCGAGCACTTCGGCTGGAAGCGGGACAGCAGCGCCAGGGACGACCTCGTCGCCAGCGTCGACGCCATGTACGGACATCTCCCGATCGACGACCTCGAGCATTGGCGCGACGAGAACCTCATGGTGCTCCTCAAGGGCCTGACCGCAGCGCCGAAGCGGCAATAGTTCCTTTCCGCCGGGCCGCCTCAACTGCCGAAGAAGGCCGCCGCGGCGTCCCCGGCGTCGACATCGGCGAGGTCGAAGTGGAACGCCGTCCCGCCGCCGCCGTCGACGACGATGTCGGTTCCGTTGAGCCATCCGGCATCGTCGGAGAGCGCAAAGGCGATCACCCTGGCGATGTCTTCGGGCGCGGCGTTGCGCCCGCCCGCCTGCGCCATCGCGCGGTCGAGAATGTCGACGGGCATCGTGGCGTAGAAGTCCTTCAGGATCGGCGTTTCGACGGCGGCCGGACTGATGGCAAGCGAACGCACCCCATGGGGCCGCGCCAGCATGGAACCGGCCATGGCGTAGACGATGACGACTTCCTTGGAGAAGTCGTAGGCCTCGGGCCCGCTCATGGGATGATCGCGCACCCAGGCGAGCCCCGCCTCGTAGCTTCGCCGGCGAAGCAGACCGCGGATCGGATCGAGCCGTTCACGCCATCGGGCGCCGGCGTCCGAGGCCACCTGGACGATCGCGCTGCCCGGCTCCAGTCTCGGCAGGAGGGCTTCGGTCACATGACGAAGGCCCAGCACGTTCACGCGCATCACGGTCTCGCCATCGAAACTCCCCGGCACGCCCGCCACGTTGGCAAGGCCATGCAGGGGTTCGCCGATGGCATCGAGCGCCGCATCGATGGAGGCCGGATCGGTGAGGTCGAAGCGATGGAAGCCGCCAAGACCCTCGCCGTCGCCCTTCGCATCGAGGCCGATCACCCGCGCGCCGCGCCCGGCAAGCAGGGCCGCGGTTGCCGCACCGATCCCGGAGCTCGCGCCCGTGACCACGATGGTCCTGCCGTCGAAGCTCACGCGTCCATCCTCACCGGCGTGTAGCGGCAGGGCAGGTGGCGCATGCCGTTGATGAAGAGGCCATTGATCGGCTGCATGCGGTCGAGATCGATCTCGAGATCGGGCAGGGTCTCGAACAGCACCTTGAAGAGATGGTACATCTCCCGCCGGGCCAGGTGCATGCCCAGGCAATGGTGCACGCCACCACCGCCGTAACCGACGTGGTCGTTGGGCGAACGCCGTATGTCGAAACGCTCGGGATCGTCGAACACGGTCTCGTCGCGATTGGCCGAGATGTACCAGAACACAACCTGCTCGCCCGCGGCGATCGGCTGGCCGAGAATCTCGGTGTCGTGCGCCACGGTGCGGCCGAAGTGCACCACGGGGCTCGAATAGCGGACGATCTCCTCGAGCGCCGTCTCCACCAGACCGTCGTAGTCCTCGCGCCAGGCGCGCCACTGCTCGGGGTGCCGGGCGAGAAAGCTCATGCCCTGCCCGATCGAACTCGTGGTGGTGTCGATGCCCGCGGTGATGAGAAGCTGGAAGTAGATGCCGACATCGTAGTCGCTGAGCTTCTGCCCGTCGGTCTCGGCCATGATCATCATCGAGACCAGGTCGTTGCCGGGCCTCTTGCGGCGTTCGCGGCACAGCTCCTCGCCGTAGGCGTTGATCGCATAGAAGGCATCAAGGGACTCCGCCTCGTCGCCCGCGCCGTCGTCGCCGTAGCCCTGGGCCTCGACGCTGAGGCGGGCCAGCATGTCGCGATCGTCGCCATCGGGCACGCCGAGCATGTCGCAGATCACCTTCGTGGGCATGCGGTTGGCGACATCGGCGGCGAAGTCGCACTGGCCGCGTTCGCTGACCGCGCCGATCACGGCCCGGGCCGAGACCGCCATGTCGCCCTCGATCTTCTTCAGCAGGCGCGGCGTGAAGACCCTGGCCAGGATGCGCCTCAGACGCGGATGGTCGGGAGCGTCCCGGTTGACCATGCCGGCGATGTCATAGGCGATCTCCGGGGCGTCGGCGGTGGTCATGCCGGTACCGTAGCGCGACAGGAACAGCTTCGCGTTCCTGGTGATCTCGCGCGTCTCCCTGTGCCGCGTCAGCGACCAGTAGAAGCCCTCGCCATCGGGCAGCGCCTGCCGCGAAATCGGCCGCTCGCGGCGGAAGCGCGCGAGGACGTCGTACCTGTCGCGCCGTTTCCAGAACGCCGGATCGGCGAGGTGGATGTCGTCGAGGCTCTCGGTCATCGCTGTCGATCGGGCATCTTGCGATCAAGTATCGGGCGTTCGGCGAAGCAGGGCAAACTCTTGTGCCCGATGTCCTCCGCCCGGCCGCACTCGCGATAGCGGTTCCGGCACCCCCGAAAGGCTGGTCACGCGCCCCGCATCCGGCGCTTGGCGGGGTCGACGAAGGGGACGCGGTGGACCACGGCAGGCTGCGGCCCGTGCGGCGTCGCGATGGTCAGCGCGGCGCCTTCCGCCGTGCGGTCGAGCGGAACCATGGCATAGCCGATGGTGCGCTCCAGTGCGGAGGACCACACCGCACAGGTGGCGTAGCCGATCTCGGCATCGCCGTCCGTGACGGGCCATGGAAAACCCTGCCGGCCTGTGCCGAACCGCTCCCCGGAGGCGTAGCCCACCATCCTGCGGGTGACACCCTCGGCCGCAATCCGGCGGAGTGCGTCGCGCCCGATGAACGGCACCGCCTTGCCGAGGTCCACCAGGCGGTCCATGCCCAGTTCGAAGGGATTGTGTAGCGGGCTGGCCTCGAGCCACGTATCGAAGATGCCCGCCTCGATGCGCCTCACGTCGGACGTGCCGGTCGCCGTCAGGCCGAAGGGCCGGCCAGCCTCCAGGATCCTGTCCCACAGCTCCACGCCCCGGCCGAGGTCGGTGAGATAGACTTCGTAGCCCCATTCGCCGGTCCAGCCCGTTCGGGTGACGACGAGCGCCATGCCGTCGAGCTCGACCCGTGCGAGGCGGTAGAACTTCAGCCCGGAGACCGACTCGCCGAAGAGCGCGTGCACGACGTCCCGCGATGTCGGGCCCTGGATCTGGAGCGGCGACGCCTCGGCCAGCTCGACGTCCACCGTCATGCCGAGGCCTGCGGCACAGCCCCGAATCCAGCCGAGGTCGCCCGAGAGCCAGAAGCGGTTCTCCTCCAGGCGCAGAAGAACCGAGTCCATCAGCACCCGTCCGTTCTGGTCGCACAGGATCACGTAGCGGCACTGACCCGCGGCGCACGTCGTCATGTCGCGGGTCAGCAGGCGGTCGACGAAGGCTGCGGCGTCCGGCCCGGTAATCTCGACCGGCCTCTCGACGGGCGGATCGAACAGGACCGAGGCCGTGGTCAGCTTCTCGTACTCCACGTCCGCGTCCAGAAGGCGCACCGGGTAGTAGACCTGGTGAGAGATCGTGTAGGACGTCTGGACATAGGCGCGGCAGCCGTCGCGCAGCGTGGCCTCGTGAAAGGGGGAACGGTGGGCGCTTCGTATCGCCGCGAGGGGCAGTTCTTCGGTCATGGAGCCTTCCGGTTCGGGAGAAAGGGCGGGGTGGCCATGAGCGTCAGTGCCGGGTGGGCTCCGCTTCCTGATAACGCTTCACTGTCGACTTCAGACCGGCAGTGACCTTGCCGGCGTTCGCCATCCCTGTATACAGGGACACGATGCCGGAACATGCCCGAAGGCGTTCGGACGTGATGATGCAGATGACCCACCAGACACTCCTTGTCATCAAGATTCAAAGTGAACGCCCTCTTTGAGGCCAAGGTGCTCGATTTGCAACTCACCCCAATGTTCCTTGAGATACTCCGCAACGAGCCGTCGATGACAATGGTGCGGCTGATCCTCGCTGCAAAGCAGGCAATCACCGTCAACGACCTCCCTTGACAGGGTGGATTCAATCTGCCGGGTCTTCATCAGTGCAATGAATCGCGTCTCGTAGGTATCCCAGCCAATTTGGCCTTTTCGATACTCACGCAACAGCTCGTCCGTGGGGGCGAGACTCGGCATGTGAACGTACTCCACGCCGCAAAGTTCGCGCACAAACCAGGCGAGATCGTCTTTCTTGGCGAAACCCGCCAGCTGCGACCCGTTGCGCAATCTCACATCCACGATGCGCCTGACACCCGACTCGCGCAGAAGTTCGAAGAAACGTTGGGCGGATTTCCTGGTAAAGCCTATTGTCGATACTATCATTCGTCCTTCCGTTCCGCCCGGTTGTTTACATGTTCGATGGTGTGGCCAACGCATTCCGCCTGACGTGCAATCGCTTCCGCGATGAGCTCCTTTCGCGACCTTTGCCGGTAGAACAGATCCATATCGGCATCAAGGCTGAAGGCAGTGAGCAGCCGATTCATCGCACTCGCATGCGTCTCAAGCGTTCCGTCGTACAGGATGTGCGCGACATCGACTCCACGCATGTCGAGCGCATGTCCAACGAGCAGCGTCCGATGACAGTGGACCGGCTCCTTCTCCGCGCACATCAGCGCAACGCGATACCTCTCTGCGCCATGAACAATTCTCGTCAGGCCGTCAAGAAACCGCGGTGTGCGCGCGATTCGATCATAACGAATACGGCCATTTTCATAACAGGATCGGTCGTCGGACCGCCCACCCAACTCGCCACCGAGATACACGTACTTGATTCCGGAGGTATTGAGCGTCTCGGCGAACCGCTCGCGATTGAACTGGGGATTGACGCGACTGTACGGAGACGACCGGACATCCGCGAGAGCGGTCACGCAATGCCGGACCAGGAGTCCGAAAAAGACCTCCAGGGTATGGTTGGAGTGGCCGACCGTCAGGATGTTTCTTCTCTTCGTATCCACGCGTTCACCGTCCAGAGGGTTCGATGATGGCAGCAATCAGTTTATGATAACTGCCTTGAAACAGCTCTCCAGGGCTTATGGTGAGATAACATTCGTCAATCCTGCAGGTTCCATCGAGTCTTGCAAGGAATTGCTGTTCGTAGAGGGGATCAGTAACCCAAAACGCGTAGGTTTGCTCCGCATGTAAGAACTTGCCCTGCACACGTCTCTTGGAGTTCCCGAACGCCTCTCCGGGTGCGAATACCCTGAGCAGGACTTCATCTACAGCGATCAACCGCAGTGAAGTGGACATCCCTCCTCTTGCTTCATCGGGGACACTGTCGTTGCACCCGTGATTAGGTGCTGTAGCCGTCAATCCATAGCGGCTCGATCGGATCGACCAGAGCGCAAAGATCGAACGGTGAACAGACACCGGCCTTCACCCGGTAGCGAGTCTCGTCAAGCAGCCAATTCTCGCTCTGCAAGCCATCCGGACAAGGCTCCAGCATTGGCACGTCGATGATATCGAGAACACCGGGATCACTTCCGTCTTCATACTGACGCTCATACTCCGATACTTCCTGATTCCTTCGTGTACTCACAGGTCGAATCCAGCGTCCTGCGCCTCCTCCGGCCAACCACTCGCGACCGGCTATGCACCGGCCTGACAGTTTTCGGGAGTTGGCAAGACACACAATTCGCTTAGGTTCCATCATTGGTCCTGCCCCGAATCGACGAGCATCCAGGCCGCGCATGGAAGATCGCGGTACGCGCGGACAATGCGCCTTCCCGGTCCGTGCTTTGTCAACGACGGCAACATCTAGTGCGCCGACCAGATGACGAGACGCAGCTCGCTTTCGTCGAGCACGCTGTACTCGGGAAGGCGGCCTGCCAACCGTTGGCACTCTTCGCGGATGATGGGCACGCCGTCGCCGCGGCGATCCATCAAGCGGGTCCGATCAACACCTGTCGGTGCACGACAGCGCGCCAGCAAGGACACGATAAGCTCGTTCCTGCTGGCCTGCCTCATGTGCAGACTGTCCGGAGTGAGGGTGTTCGCGAGCGCGCCGGGAACATAAAGTTCAAGCCGATCCGCAAACAGGTGAAGGCGTATCCGGGAGCCGCCCATCGAGTAGTCGCGATGCGCGACGGCGTTCACCAGGGCTTCAAAAACGGACCGGTCGCCGAATTGCGGCCGGTCGGATCTCGCCATTGACTTTGTCGCCCGCACCAACGTGTTCCGCCGCACGAAATGCAGTGCTTCCGCGACCTGCTCGTCGAGAGGGCCGCCGATGTCGCGCGAATCCGTCTGATACTCCCCGTCCGTCCTTTCGCCGGCATAGGCGACAGCCTGGACGTATGCGTGAGCCAGCCATCGTTGCGGCTCACGAGTACAAAGCAGTGCTCCCGCGATCGTGAGTCCCTCGGCGTCATCGTCATCGTTCGCCATGATGCGAAGCTTGCGCAATGTGTCATCCGAAGTATCGGAAGAGGTGAATCTGCGGGTGAGCGCAAAATGCAGGTCCGATCGCCTTGTTCCCGGGACGATGGTTTCGTCGAATCGAATAACGCGGCTGTAGCTGCGTTCCTGCATCAGCCTGGCGAGGGCTTCCGGTGACATTTCACGCCTGGAGCTGCCGATTCTTCGGAAATACCCCCCTGGACTCCTGTGAACGAAGAGGCTTCGCGCAAGGTCGATCCGGACAAGCGGGACCTGGTGGCCGGCGGAATTCTCCATTGTGAGCTTGCGTATGTCGGCGTCGAGCGCCGGCGTCACCGAATCGTTGCAGATCTCACAGGCCCAGCCTTCCACGATGTCCAGATCGTCCAACGGGATGCCAAGCACCTCCCGGCTCCGGCCGTCCACACCCAGGACCACGGTTCCGCCTCGTCCGTTCGCCATCGCGGCGAGTTCGTCGGCGAAGTCGTCACGGTCCGGCCTTGTGATGCATCGACCGGCGACTTCGACGAGTCTGAACGCTAGGGTCGAACCGTCGCCCAACCGGATGCGGTCCGCCAGGTTGGCTTCGGCCATCACGTTCGCCCCCTGTACATGCCACACTCGATCACAAGAGAGTTCATGCCGCTGGGTCTCAAGGCCGCAGCTGCGCAGCGCTCGGGACAACGGCTGTCCGTGCAAGGTAGCACGGACAGCTCCGACAGCGCCAAAGTCGCACTCGAACGACCGCTACAGGAGACCGGCGCGTCGCCCGGACCGCCTGTGTATTCATGACCTGGTGCTTTCGTCCGGCGTTTCGTGGCGATTGAACGCCGAGAGCATGCAGGCCTCGCGGCGGACGCACTTGATGGCTCCCCGGAATGAGTGCGGCCATGCCGCACCCCGGCGTTGTCGAGCGCCGTCGCCAGACCACACGCAACAGGGGACAGCAACAGACACCGCACGGCCCCCTGAGGAGTCAGCAACGAGAGCCAGGCCGGAGCGACAACGCCGCTACGGTCCGATGACCATTGTCCCGACGCCCGTCTCGCGCCAGTACGGCCCTGGCATTCATGATTTCCGCCGGGCCGGCGCTGATCACCGTCTTCCGGGCATGGAGCCGGATCGCCCCTTCCCGGTCTTCTGCAAGCGGCATCGAGACAAAGGGCGGCGCTCTCCCGCGACCGAAGTACCCCAAGGGGCGCCGATGACTTTGTCCGCGCAGCAGAAGTCGTTGACGTCAGGCACCCGGTCCGCGATTGCCATCGCGTACACCCCGGACCCTGTCATGACGGTTGGGACTGGCGGGCAGCCCGGTTTCGGCGCCATCCTGGCCTGACGGAGTTCCGCTTCGGGCTTCCTCAGTCGCACCGGCAATCCGCAGGGAGCGTACATGGTGGCCAGCTTCCCGACGCGCTTGGCGAGCCCGGCCGATTCCGGACCCGCGATGTCACGCTGCACCTGACGAGGGCTGGTCCGGACGCTCGGCAGTCGACGCCCGGTGGCCCCGGTCACCGGCGGCATGCCTCGCCGGAGCCGTTGGCTTCCCTGCCATTTAGGGATCTCGCGGCGGCGCCTGGCCTTCAGCGTCCCGCCTCGTTCGACTGTTCCTTGAGTGCGCCCGGACCCAGCCCTGTTTCCCGCCCGACGCTCCGGGCGGTCGCCTCGACGTTGCGCCACCGGGCTTCCCGGCGCAACGCCTTGTGCTTCACGATGGAGCGGCCGTCTCGCGGTGAAGCTGCCGCAGGTCCGGCCGGTGGGCGCCGCGCCGGCCGTTCGCGGGCATATCCGCCGGTGAAAGGTCAACGCCGTGAGCAGCGAGCGGGATATGGTGGTTGAAACATTCCAATTGCGGACTGGGCGCACTCGCCGCCGGGGAATGGGGTTGTATGACACTGGGTGCCACATCTCCCGGCATGATGGCAAAGGCGCGCGGGACCCGGATTGCGCACGTTCAGAGCCAGGCCGTTCGGGCGCTTTGCCGCTCGCGAGGGTATCGCGGACGCCGTGCTGTGCGAGGCCGTGGAGCGCGGCGAAGGGCTTGATCGACGCCGGTCCGGGTGGTGGCGTCATCAAGCAGCGCATCGCCCGGCAGGAACAGGGGCGGTCCGGCGGGTCCCGCGTTATCGTGGCGTATCGTCGTGGGCACCGTGCCTTCTTCGTCCACGGCTTCGCGAAGATCGAGCGGGAGAATCTGCGCCCCGGAGAACTCACGGCGTTGCGGCTCCTGGCGGACGAGATGCTGGAACTGGACGATCCCGGCCTGGAAGCGATGCCGGTGAACGGAACGATCAGCGAGGTGGACTGCGATGACCAAGCGGTATGAGAGCGAGGTGCTGGCGTCGGTGCACGAGACGGCTCTGGGCATGACGGAAGCGGGCGTCATGTCGAAGCGGACGATGAAGGCATTCGACGAGATGTGCCTCACGCCGGTCGAGGACATGCCGCCGGAACGGATCCGCGAGATACGCCTTCGCGAGAACGCGAGCCAGGCCGTGTTCGCCCGTTACCTCAACGTGACGACGGGCCTGGTGAGCCAGTGGGAGCGCGGCGCGTCGCTGAAGCTTCTCGCGCTGGTGGAGAAGAATGGTCTCGGAGCCGTCGCCTGAAGCTTGGCCGCGGGGCGAGAACGACACCGAATTCAAGACGTCACTGTTTGATCGTCCCGTGCTCGGATGATGGTGTGCGTGGGCTGTTTCCGAAGCGGAGCCGCGGATACGGGAATGGCTACAGGATGTCGTCGGGGTCGACAAAGTCGTAGCCCAGGGCGTCGGCCACCGCCTTGCAGACGACCTTGCCGTCGTGGACGTTGAGACCGTCGAGTACCTCTATCAAGCAAGCATCCAATGAAGCCGGACGAAGTCTTGTGAGTGCTATCTCCTCCGTTTCACCATACAGTTCCGGTGCCGATCCCCGGAACAGTGGTTGTCGGCCATCCCCTCAGGCCGATCTACCTTGTATGACCGGGTTCAAGGTGCGACTGGATGCGATCCGTGCCGCCGAGGCGTAAAGGGAAGTCCACGCGGTGGTGCGCCATGAGGAGACTCATGCGCTGTCCCTGTTCCGGGCTCGCCAACGGCGGCTGGCTGGGCGTTCGATCTCGGGTTGACGCCGCGTTCCGGACGCTGGACCGGTGTCCCGACGGGCTTGATCGGGACCGCCGAGGCGGATCCGGCGCGCTTCTTCGCATCGATCGTGGCGAGGATCGCCTCGGATTCGTCGTCATCGGGCGTCGCAAGCCGTCAGGCCGGATCGCGCCCCGCACCATGGGGATCCATGCCGGTGATCTATGCCAGGATTGCGGCGAGGCGGGAGAGCACGTCGTCCATGATCGGCTCGGGAACGGCTTCAAGGCGCCTCCCGTTACGGGCGGCGAGATCGAGAACGCGCGGCTGGTCGCAACGGATCACGCCGACCGCGCGGGTGCCAGCGTCGTCGAGCGACACCGTGAATCCGCGCCGGCGCGCGAAGCCTCCACCGGTCGTGATCGGGAGGACGACCGGTGTCCCTGTCAGGTCGTTGAACGGTGCCGTGGATACGATGACGACAGGTCGGGTACCCCGTTGTTCGTGACCGGCCGCAGGATCGAGACTGACGAGCCAGATTTCACCCCGCTGCATTACAGCAGTTCGTTACCGACAGGGGCGGAGTCGAGCCATGCGCGATCGCCTTCGTCGTCCGGGGCGCTGTCGTCGCACTGCGCGAGGAGCTGATCAAGCGAGTAGCTCGGGCGAATCCTGGGCGCGACAACGAGGCGGCCGTCCTGGACACCGATGTCCACCCTGGTGCCCGCTGCGAGGTTCAGAACGTCAAGAAGCGCCGGAGGTACGGCAAGCATGACCGAACCGCCGACCTTGCGCAGGTGTGTCGTGTGCATCGGTGTTCACCAAAGTTATACGCGAGTATAACGCGAGCAGTTTCTGATCAGCAAGAGCGGCGTCGCCTCCGTCCCGCCGTGACACGGAAGACCGGGGACGCCCGTCGGGACCGGAGCCGCGGAATGCCGGGATGACTACAGGACGTCGCCGGGGTCGACGAAATCGTAGCCCAGGGCGTCGGCCACCGCCTTGTAGACGACCTTGCCGTCGTGGACGTTGAGGCCGTCGCGCAGGAACGGGTCGACCCGGCAGGCGCGGCGCCAGCCCCGCTCGGCGAGCTGGACGATGAACGGCAGGGTCGCGTTGTTGAGCGCGAAGGTCGATGTCCGGGCGACCCCGCCCGGCATGTTGGCCACGCAGTAGTGGACGACGCCGTGAACCCGGTACGTCGGCCTGGCATGGGTCGTCGGCCGGCTGGTCTCGAAGCAGCCGCCCTGGTCGATGGCGACATCGACCACCACCGAGCCGCGGCGCATCCTGCGGATATGGGCTTCGGTCACGAGCTTCGGCGCGGCGGCGCCGGGGATGAGCACCGCGCCGATCACCGCATCGGCGTCGAGCACGTGCTCCTCGAGGGCGGCCGTCGTCGAATAGAGCAGCCTCGCCCTCGACCCGAAGAGCTCGTCGAGCTGCCTGAGGCGGGTGATCGAGCGGTCGAAGATCGTCACGTCCGCTCCCAGGCCGACAGCCATGCGGGCGGCGTGGGTGCCGACCACGCCGCCGCCGATGACGACGACCTTGCCCGGCGCCACCCCCGGCACGCCGCCGAGCAGAACGCCCGAACCGTGCTGCGCCTTCTCGAGGCAGTGGGCCGCCGCCTGGATGGACATGCGCCCGGCGACCTCGCTCATGGGAGCGAGCAGGGGCAGGCCGCCGTTGATGTCCGACACCGTCTCGTAGGCGATGGCCGTCGAGCCGGATTCGACCAGCAGGCGCGTCTGCTCCGGATCGGGGGCAAGGTGGAGGTAGGTGAAGAGGATCTGGCCGGACCTGAGCTGGCGGCATTCCTCCGGCTGGGGCTCCTTGACCTTCACGACCATCTCCGCCCTGGCGAAGACCTCGCCCGGCGTGTCGACGATCTCGGCGCCGGCGCCGGCGTACATGGCGTCGCTGAGCCCCACGCCCCGGCCCGCACCCTTCTCGACGAGGACCGGGTGTCCCCGGCCGACGAGCTCCCTCACCGAGGCCGGCGTCATGCCGACGCGGTACTCGTGGTTCTTGATTTCCTTGGGTACGCCGAGCAGCATCGACACACTCCCCCGTCCGTGGCTGTTGGTTCCCGTCGTCAGCTCAATGATCGCGCAAGACGGGCGTCGTTCAATCCCCCGTGCCGAGACCCGGCCTCAGCATGCGGAAGGTGCCGCCCACCACGGCGTAGCAGGCGTAGCCCAGGCGGGCGACGACCTGCTGGGCTTCCGGGTCGAAGCGCCCGCCGGCAATGGCCGCGTCGCTGATGTGAATGCCGACGACCTCGCCGAAGACGACGATGTTCGGGTCCGCCGCACCGTTCTGCGGGATCTCGAGGGTCCGCACGGTGCGGCATTCGAGGGCGACCGGGCTCAGGGCCACGCGCGGCGGCTTCACGAGCACCGAGGGCTCGAGCTCGAGACCGGCGAGCCCGCTCTCGTCGACGCCGGCGGCGACCCCCTCGGACGTCGCATTCATCTGTTCGCGCAGGCGCCAGGTGACGAGGTTGTGCACGAACTCGCCCTGCTCGACGGCATTGCGGGCCGTGTCCTTGACGCGCTCGAGACCGCCCGAGGAGAAGCAGACGACGGGAGGGTCGTCGGCCACGGCGTTGAAGTAGCTGTAGGGCGCCAGGTTGGGCGAGCCGTCGGCGTTGAGGGTCGTGAACCAGCCGATGGGCCTCGGCGCGACGAGGGCCTTGAACGGATCCCGTTCGAGGCCATGGCCTTTTGCCGGTTCGTAGAACATGGCTCAGGCGGCGTCGGCGTACGACCGGTAGCGATCGATGTACCAGGCGTCGTCGTGCCTCGTCTCCCGGACGGACCGGCGTCCGGCCATCGCCTCGCACCAGCCCAGCAGGCGGGGACAGGTCCCGGGGATGCTCACCTGGCGATAGTGGGTGAGCAGGGCGAAGCGCTCGAAGAACGGCCAGAAGGCGACATCGACGAGACTGACATCCGCGCCGAGCCAGTAGGGACCGTCGCAGAGCGCCGCCAGGCCGTCGCGTTCCATGGTCTCGAGATCGCCGATCACCCGGGAGCGCAGCGCCTCCCGGCGCTCCGCATCTGCGGCCGACAGCAGGCCGTAGAAGTCCGTCACCCAGCGCGAGTTGCAGTAGTCGATCCAGATCCGCGCCTGGGCGCGCAGCCAGGGATCCCGGGGCATCAGGGGGCTCTGCGGATACCGCTCGTCGAGGTACTCGTTGATGATTGCCGATTCCCAGACCACCTTGCTGCCGATCCTGACCACCGGGACCTTGGAATAGGGGGAGACCTCGTCGAACCAGGCCGGCTTGTCGGCAAGGTCGACCTCGCGGATCGTGAACTCCAGCCCCTTCTCGATGAGCGTCATGTGGGTCCGCTGGGCAAAGGGACAGACGTTGGATGTGATGAGTTCGATGGCGTCCATGGTCCACTCCGTCGTTGTTTCAGTCGATGTCGTCCGGCATTCCGGCGATCCGGGAACGGATGCCGGCATCCACGCGCGCGCCGAAACGGGAGATGACGTCGGCGGCGCAAACGCTCGCGATGCGCGCGGCGCGCTCCGGATCCGTCGACCGCGTGCAGCCGAGGAGATAACCCGCGGCGTAGAGGTCCCCCGCCCCCGTCATGTCGACCACCCGCGTCCCCACCGCCTCCACCTCGACGACTCCCTCGGGGCGGACCACCATCGAGCCTTTCTCGCTCCTGGTGACCACCGCTGTCCCGACGAGGCCGGCGAGGTACGCGGCGGCGGCGGCCAGGGAACTCTCCCGGGCAAGCGAGAGAGCCTCCGCCTCGTTGGCGAACGCGATATCGACGTGCCTTGCGAGAAAGGCCCGGAAGTTGTCGCGGTGACGGTCCACGCAGAACGAATCGGAGAGCGTCATCGCCACCTGGCAACCGGCGCCGGCGGCCATCGCCGCCGCCCGGGAGAACACCGCCGGGCCCTCGGGCGAATCCCAGAGATAGCCTTCGAGGTAGAGAACCGACGACCGCGCGATCGCCCCGGCATCCAGATCTCCGGTGCCGAGCCCGGTCGACGCCCCGAGCCAGGTGCACATGGTCCGCTCCCCGTCCGGGGTCACGAGCACCAGGCAGCGCCCGGTCTCCGGCCCGTCGTCCGCCGCGGCCGTGGCGAAGACGACGTCGCGGTCGTGGAGATCGTCGGCAAAGGCGCGGCCGAGCGAATCTGCCGCCACCTTGCCCACGAAGCACCCCCGGCCCCCGGCGGCCGCCAGGCCGGCGATCGTGTTGGCCGCCGAACCGCCGGACGACAGCGCGGGCGAGGCGAGCATGGCGGCGATACGCGTCGCCTCTTCGTGCTCCACGAGGCGCATCGAGCCCTTGACCAGCCCGAGGGAATCGAGAAAGGCGTCGTCGACCTCGGCGATGACGTCGACGATGGCATTGCCGATGCCGAGAACATCGATGCGTGAAGCGGTCATGTCGGCAAGGCGGGGTCGCACGGCAGATGGCAGGGGTGCGGCAGTATAGGTGCGGCCGGTCGGCTGACAAGCCTCGCAGGCTTGCCGGGCCGCCACGTGCGGCACCATACTCCGGCGCGTCGCGAGCGACGGGGGATGCGCCATGGCCGACTTGTGGACACTGACGGCCGTCGGGGCGGTCGACCTCCTGAAGAGGCGCGACATCTCGCCCGCCGAGCTCGTCGAGGACTGCATCCGGCGCATCGAGGCCACCGACGGCGGTCTCAATGCCCTGCCGACGCGATGTTTCGAGCGCGCGCGGGACCATGCGGCGCGCTTCGACGGCGCGCGGGCGCCGGGGCCGCTCCACGGTCTTCCCGTCGCCGTCAAGGATCTCGAGAACGTCGCCGGCGTGCGCACCACGTTCGGCTCCCCGATCTGGGCGGACCACGTGCCCGGGACATCGGACATCCTTGTGGAGCGCCTCGAATCCCGCGGTGCGATCGTCATCGCCAAGTCCAATGTCCCGGAGTTCGGCGCCGGCGGCAACAGCTTCAACGAGGTCCTCGGGGTCACCGCCAACCCGTGGGACATGGCGGCCTCGGCCGGCGGCTCCTCGGGCGGCTCGGCTGCGGCGCTGGCCGCCGGCCAGGTGCCGCTCGCCACAGGCTCCGACCTCGGAGGAAGCCTTAGGATCCCCGCCAGCTTCTGCGGCGTGACCGGATTCCGCCCGAGCCCCGGGATCGTCGCCCGCGGCCCGCTGCCCGACAGCTTCCAGGACCTCTCCGTCGCCGGCCCGCTGGCGCGCAATGTCGCCGACGCCGCCCTGATGCTCGATGCGATGTCGGGGAGCCACGCGAGCGACCCGCTGTCGCGGCCGGCTCCCGGGCGGCCGTGGTCCGAAGAGGTCGCCGCCGCCCTCGAGTCCTGCGCCATGGCGCGCCGCATCGGCTACTCCCCGGATCTCGGCGTCACCCCGGTCGACCCCGAGGTCGACGGCCTCTGCCGGGCGGCCCTGGAGAGCCTGCGCCCGCTGGGTGCCGAGATCCTGCCCGCGACGGTGGATTTCTCGGGCGCGCCGGAGGCCTTCCATACCCTTCGCGCCCTGGGGTTCGCCGCCGGCCACGAACACGACCTCGTCCATCACCCGTCGAAACTCAAGCCGGAGAACCGCTGGAACATCAGGAAGGGGCTCGAACTCTCCGCCGGCGAGATCATCGGCGCCGTGCGCGCCCGCGGCGCCCTCTACCAGAGCATGACGGCGTTCTTCGACTCCTTCGACCTCCTCGCCACGCCGTCCACCATCGTCCCCGCCATCCCGACGCACGAGCGCTACCTCAAGGAGCTCGGCGGACACCGCTTCGATTCCTACGTCGACTGGATCATGATCACCTCGGTCATCACGCTCACCTCTTCGCCGGCGATCTCCATACCCTGCGGCTTCACGCGCGGCGGCCTGCCCGTCGGCCTGCAGCTCGTCGGGCCGTCCCACGGCGACGGCCGCTTGCTGGGCTGGGCCGCGCTGGCCGAGCGGCAGTTCGCCGTCGCGCAGCGGCTTCCCGTCGAGCCCAGGGGTGTTCCGGGACGCTACCCCGACCCGGAGCCCGAGGGCCCGGGAGAACGCCATGGCTGAGGCGCTGTGGAGGGCTCTGGCCGATCTCCGCGATCCGGCCATCGCAAGGATGCTCCTCGTCATCGCTGTCGTCAGCGCCGTCGCCTGCGCCATTCTCGTCGCAGCCATCGCCGGCGGCGTCATGGCCTTCGATGCCGGCGCGGAGCTCCAGGCCGCGGCGCCGTGGCTGCCGGCCTGGCTGACGGCAGCCATCGTCGCCGTCGCCGCGACTCTGGGCTCCCTGGTGCTGCTCTGGTTCACCTTCGCGGCGGTCGTCCACACCGTCGCGTCGTTCTTTCTCGATTCCGTCGTCGCCCGCGTGGAGGCCCGACGCTACCCGGAACTCGGCGCCGCGCCGCAAGCCACGCTCGCCGCGGACATCGTCTCCGCCCTGCGCTTCCTGGGGTGGCTCCTCCTCGTCAATCTTGCCGCCACGCCGCTCTACGTCGTCGGCCTCCTCGTCCCCGGCCTTTCGGCCGTCGCCTTCTGGCTGGTCAACAGCGTGCTCTTCGCCCGCGAGTACGCCGAGATCGTGCTGCTGCGGCGCCATGGACAGGCGGCCGCCGGCGCCTGGCGCCGGCGGCACCGCTGGCGCCTCCTCCCCGCCGGGGCGCTGATCACCCTGGGCATGGGCGTGCCGCTGCTCAACCTGTGCATGCCGGTGATCGGCGCGGCCCTCATGACCCACCTGTGCCACGGGACGGCCGATGGCGACTAGATTCCTGCCGCTGCTTCTCGCCCCGTGCCTTGCCCTGGCGTCCTGCGAGTTCCTGCGCGCTCCCGACGGCGGGAGCGCCGCGGTGGAGGAGCCGCCGGCGCCGGCCGGAGCGGCTGTGCCCGAGGCCGGACCGGAGAACCTGCTCGGTCTCGACGGGGCCGCCGTCGTCGCGCTCCTCGGGGAGCCGGCCTTCGCGTGGAGCGAGGGCGAGGGCACCATGTGGCGCTACGATGCCGCCTCGTGCAGCCTCCTGGTCTTCCTTTACCCGGATGGCGTGCGCCACACCGAGAGCCTGTCACGGGAGATGGATTCCGCAGCCTGCCTGTGCGCGATGTCGCACACATGCAGGTAGCGTCATTCCTTCCTGAGAACCAGACGCCACACCCGCCGGCCCGCGTCCTCGGGCTCGAGCGAGACGACCGTATGGCCGTGTTCCACGACGGAACGCGGCACGTTCTTCAGCGGCTCCCCGTCGTTCAGGCGGACCTCGGCGACCATGCCCCGTTCCATGCCCTCGATCATCAGCTTCGTCCTCACGAAGGTGATCGGACAGACGTCCGCGGTGATGTCGAGATGGATGTCGGCCTCGTGCCTGGCCATCGGCGCATGAGCTCCATGCCGGGTGCGCGCCACGCTATTGCCGGCAGCGGCCGTGTCAAGGCATGGCGCGCGGGCATGGTTTGCGATAAGGTTGTCCCCGGGACAGCCTCCGGAGGAACCGCGCGCAAGGGTGGAACGACCACTGCGAATGGGCCGAATTCATGGTGTCACGGATTGAACAGGCCTGTATCGACAAGGGCCTCAAGATGACGGACCAGCGTCGCGTCATGGCCCGGGTGCTGTCGGCCGCGGACGACCACCCGGACGTCGAGGAGGTCTATCGCCGCGCATCGGCCATCGACGACCGCATCAGCATCTCGACCGTCTACCGCACGCTGCGCCTCTTCGAGGATTCGGGAATCATCCAGAGTCACGACTTCGGAGGCGGCCGCGCCCGCTACGAGGCCGCCGACCAGGAGGAGCATCACGACCACCTCATCGACATCGACTCCGGCGAGGTCATCGAGTTTCTCGATCCCGAGCTCGAGCGGCTCCAGATCGAGATCGCCAGGCGGCACGGGTACAGGCTCGTCGATCACCGCATGGAGCTCTACGGCCGGGCGCTGAAATCCGGCGAGACGACCTGACGGCGGTTCATGGACACGGAGTCATGACCCGCAGGCCCCCCGAGAGGGGCACGCTTGCCAGCGGCATCCGTCTCGGCCCGCTGGATTTGCGCCTGGTGGACAGCGAGGCGGAACTCAGGGCCGTTCAGCGGCTGCGCTACCGGGTGTTCTACAAGGAGATGAAGGCCCGGCCGTCGCCGGAGGTCGCCGCCCAGGAGCGCGATTTCGACGCCTTCGACGACATCTGCGACCACCTCATCGTCCGCGACACCACGCGAAGCGGCGACGAGGCCGTGGTCGCCACCTACAGGCTGCTGCGCCGCTCGGTCGCCGACCGGCACCGCGAGTTCTACACGGCAGGAGAGTTCGACATCTCGCGCCTGCTCGCCATCGACGGCGAACTCGTGGAGCTCGGGCGCAGCTGCGTCGACATGAACTACCGCGCCGGCGCGGCCATCCAGGCGCTCTTCCGGGGTCTGGGGGCCTACGTGGCACAGCACGACATCCGCTTCATGTTTGGCTGCGCCAGCCTTCACGGAACCGATCCCGACAGCCTCGCCCTGCCGCTCTCCTACATGGCCTATCACCTCGCCGCCCCCGAGGAGCTTCGCCCGCGGGCCCTCGAGCACCTCTATGTCGACATGGAGCGTCTCCCGCCGGAGGCCGTCGACAGCGTCTCCGGCCGCTCCAGCCTGCCGCCGCTGATCAAGGCCTACGCCCGCGCCGGCTGCCGCTTCGGAGACGGCGCGGTCATCGACCACCAGTTCAACACCACCGATGTCTGTGTCCTGCTCGACGTCTCGATCGTCGAGGACCGCTACGGCAAACGGTATCGCGGCGAGGACGACGCCGCAGAAGGTCCCGGCGGCGCGTGATCCTTGTCGGCCTCGCCAGGGTGGCGCTCTATCTCGGCTGGACCCTTGTATGCCTGCCCGTGCAGGCCGTTCTCCTGGCAGCGGGGACACGGGCGCGCCATGCCTTTCCCCGCTTCTATCACCGCATCGTGCTCCAGCTGATCGGACTGCGCCTCGAGGTGCGCGGCAGGCCGTGCGGGCGCCATCCCTGCCTCTACGTCTGCAACCACACGTCGTACCTCGACATCGAGATTCTTGGCGCGCTGATCTCCGGGAGCTTCGTCGCCAAGACAGAGGTCGCCGGCTGGCCCTTCTTCGGCCTCCTTGCGAAACTGCAGCGCACGGTCTTCGTCGACCGGCGGCGCTCCCGGGTCGGAAGCCACATGGACGCCATCGTCGAACGCCTCGACGCCGGCGAACAGCTGATCCTGTTTCCCGAGGCCACCACCGGCGACGGCAACAGGATCCTTCCCTTCAAGAGTGCCCTGTTCGCCAGCGCGCAGCACCAGGTCAGGGGCAGGGACGTGACCGTGCAGCCCGTTTCCGTCGCCTACACCCGTTTCTCCAACCTGCCGATGGACCGCGACACGCGTCCCTTCTACGCCTGGTACGGCGACATGGACCTGCTGCCGCACATGTGGGAGATGGTGACGGCGGGAGTCATCACGGTCGTCGTCGAGTTCCACCCCGTCACGACGATCACCGCCGCCGGCGGCAACCGCCGGGCGCTCGCCAGGCACTGCGAGGCGGTGGTGCGCGAGGGCCACTCCCTGGCGCTCTCGGGACGCCTCGGTCCCGCCAGGCGGCGCTCGAGGAAATCCCGCAGGTTCCGCCGCTCCGCGGCGCAGCCGATTGACACGAAGGGCGACATCAAGGCAAAGTGAGAAGCGGATGCCGCCAGGGGCGGTCGGGCCCGGCGCCCGATGACATCAGGAGCAACCAGGAGCGCCAGGAACCAGGTGCAGCGGAACACCCGGACAGGATTGTCCAAGAAACTCCTGATCAAGACCTACGGCTGCCAGATGAACGTCTACGACTCGGGTCGCATGGCGGACCTGATGGCCTGTGAAGGCTACGAGGAGACCGCGTCCGTCGACGACGCCGACCTCGTCGTCCTCAACACCTGCCACATTCGCGAGAAGGCGGCCGAGAAGGTCTACTCCGAACTCGGCCGCCTGGCCCCCGTCAGGGAGCGAAGGCGGCGGGCCGGCGGCGACATGCTGATCGCGGTCACCGGCTGCGTCGCCCAGGCCGAGGGCGAGGAGATGGCCCGCCGGGCGCCGATGGTGGACGTCATCGCCGGTCCCCAGACCACGCACCGCCTGCCGGAGCTGATCGCCCGCCGCCTCGCCGGCGGTCGCGCGGTGATCGATACCGAGTTCCCCCGCCGGAGCCGCTTCGACAGCCTTCCGGACGAACGGCGCAGCCCGGGCCCTGTCGCCTTCCTGTCGATCCAGGAGGGCTGCGACAGGTTCTGCACGTTCTGCGTCGTCCCCTATACCCGCGGCGCCGAGTTCTCGCGCCCTGCCGCAGATGTGCTCGCCGAGGCCCGCAGGCTGGTGGCCCGGGGCGCGGCCGAGATCGTCCTGCTGGGCCAGAACGTCAATGCCTGGCACGGTGAAGGACCCCGTGGCGGGCCCTGGACCCTGGCGCGGCTGATCCGCGAACTCGCCGGGATCGCGGGGCTGCGGCGGATCCGCTACACGACATCCCATCCCCGCGACATGTCGGACGATCTCATCCGCGCCCACGGCGAGGTCGAGTGCCTCATGCCTTGGCTGCACCTGCCGGTGCAGTCGGGCAGCGACCGCATCCTCAAGGCCATGAACCGGCGCCACACGGCAGCACAGTACGTCGGGCTGATCGAGAGCGTCCGCGCGGCGAGGCCCGATATCGCGGTCTCGGGAGATTTCATCGTCGGCTTCCCCGGCGAGGACGACAGCGACTTCGAGGCCACGCTCGCCCTGGTGCGGGAGATCTCCTACGCCTCGGCCTTTTCGTTCCGCTACAGCCCGCGGCCGGGAACGCCGGCGGCCGCGGAGCCCTGCCAGGTCGCCGACGACGTCAAGGCGGAACGCCTGCGGGAACTTCAGGACCTCCTGAAGGCCCAGCAGGCCGCGTTCAACCGCGCCACCGTCGGCCGCACCGTGCCCGTGCTGCTCGAGCGCAGGGGCCGCCGTCCGGGCCAGCTCGTCGGCCGCAGTCCCTGGCTCCAGGCGGTGCACGTCGATGCGCCCGGGGAACGGCTCGGGTCGCTCGCCGATGTCACCCTGACCCGGGCCATGGCCAACAGCATGGCCGGGACCATGGCGCACTGATGGCCACAAGTCCCTCCGGCGAGGAAGCACCCTCCCTGGTGAGCCTCACCTTCGAGGACAACAGCCTGCTCGCTTCCCTCTACGGCTGGCACGACCGTCACCTCGTGCGAATCGAGCAGGAGCTCGACGTGTCTCTCACCTGCCGCGGCAACCACGTGACCGTGGCGGGCACGGCCGAAGCGGCGGGCACGGCCGTCCTCGTCCTCAACGGCCTCTACGGGCGCCTGAAGGAAGGGCTCGATGTCGGGCCCGCTGAGGTCGACGCCATGCTGCGCATGGCGGGCGACCCCTCGGTGGCCACGGCCGAGGTGAGGACCTCGCGGCGGCGCATCACGCCGAGGTCCCTCAACCAGGCGCGCTACCTCGGATACCTGACGACATCGGCGATGGTCATCGCCCTCGGTCCGGCGGGCACGGGCAAGACCTACCTTGCCGTCGCCACGGCGGTGGCCATGCTCGAATCGGGTGAGGTCGACCGTATCGTGCTGTCGCGGCCGGCCGTGGAGGCCGGCGAACGCCTGGGATTCCTGCCGGGCGACCTCAGGGACAAGGTCGATCCCTATCTTCGCCCGCTCTACGACGCCCTCCGGGACACCATGTCCGCGGAGAGGGCGAACCGCAGGCTGGCCTCCGGCGAGATCGAGGTCGCACCCCTTGCCTTCATGCGGGGACGCACGCTTTCCGACGCCTTCGTCATCCTCGACGAGGCCCAGAACACCTCGCCCATGCAGATGAAGATGTTCCTCACCCGCCTGGGCGACAACGCCCGCATGGTGGTGACCGGCGATCTCACCCAGGTCGACCTGCCGGCAGGCCAGGTCTCGGGCCTGGCGGAGGCCGTGCGCATCCTCAAGCCGGTCGAGGACATCAAGGTCGTCGAGTTCACGGATGTCGACGTCGTTCGCCACGAGCTGGTGGCGAAGATCGTGCGCGCCTGGGATGCGGACGACCGCCGGGGGACACCATGAGCGACGGCGAAGCCGCCTGCAGTACCGCCGCGCCGGCGCGTGTCACCGTGGATCTCACCCTGGACGATCCCGCGTGGCTCGATGCCATGCCACGGGCCGGCGAGGCGGCCAGCGCGGCATGCGTCGCCGCGCTCGAGTCGGCGTGCCCGGGACCGGCGCTGGCGGTCTCGCTCGTCCTCTCCGACGACCGCCGCGTGGCCTCGCTCAACAGCCGCTGGCGCAACGTCGACGGTCCGACGGACGTGCTCTCGTTTCCCAGCGACGAGCGCTCGCCGGGTTTGCCGCCGCCGGTCCCGCAGGGGGCGCCGGACGGCAGCGCCGTCGAACTCGGCGATGTCGTCATCGCGCGCGAGACCCTGGCGCGCGACGCCCGCGCGGGCGACCGTCCCCTGGGCGACCATCTCGCCCACATCGTCGTTCACGGCACGCTCCATCTCCTGGGCTACGACCACGACACCGAGACCCGGGCCGAGACCATGGAGGCCGTGGAACGGACGGTGCTGGCGGGACTGGGCGTCCCGGACCCCTACCGCTGAGCGCCGCCGTGACCGGCCGTCCCTCCTACTCCCCCGGATCGGGCTTCGCCGACTGGCTGCGCCGCCTGATCAGCGGCCGCAACGGCGACAGTCTCCGGGAATCGATGGAGGAGCTCCTCGAAGCCGACGAGGGCGACGGCAACGCCTTCTCCGACACCGAGCGCTCGATGCTCTCCAACCTGCTCAGCTTCGGAAGCCTCGATGTGGGGAACGTGATGGTGCCGCGCGCCGACATCGTCGCCATCGAGGAGCAGACGCCGCTGGGCGAGGTCGTCGAGACCGTGCGCCGGGCCGGTCATTCCAGGCTCCCCGTCTACCGCGAGACCCTCGACGATCCGACCGGCATGGTCCACGTCCGGGACCTCCTCGACCACTGGGGAGAGACCGGCGACAGCGACAGGCCGCCGCTGCCCTCCCTTGTGCGCGAGGTCCTGTTCGTGCCGCCCTCGATGCCCGTGGTCGATCTGCTGATCAAGATGCGCGGCGCGCGCACGCACATGGCGCTCGTCGTCGACGAGTTCGGCGGCATCGACGGCCTCGCCACCATCGAGGACCTGGTCGAGCCGATCGTCGGCGAGATTTGGGACGAGCACGATGCGGACGAACCGGTGCAGCTGGTCCGCCAGGCCGACGGCACCATCGACGCCCCGGCGAGGGTCACGGTGGAGGAGCTCGAGAAGGAGACCGGCTGCCGGCTGAGGTCCGCAGAGCGGGACGAGGACATCGACACCGTCGGCGGGCTCGTCTACGCGCTGGCCGGCCGAATTCCCTCGCGCGGCGAGATCATCAGCCATGATTCCGGCCTCGAGTTCGAGGTCGTGGAGGCCGATCCGCGCCAGATCAAGCGCCTGCGCGTGAGGCGTGTCAGCCAGCGCGGCTGAGGCGGCCGGCGGCGGCCTGGAAGCCCGCCTGGCGGCGCTCTCCGGCTGGCGGCGCCGGCTGTTCTGCCTCGTTCTGGGTGTTCTGCTGGCGGCGGCGCTGCCGCCGTTCCACCTGCTTCCCGCCGCTCTCGTGGCGCTGACCGGCTTCGCCTGGCTGCTCTGCGGGCGCGCACGGCCGGCCGGCGCCTTCGCCGACGGCTGGTGGTTCGGCTGCGGCTTTTCCGCGGCGGCGTTCCACTGGATCGCCAACGCCCTGCTGATCGACGCCTCGCGCCACGGCTGGATGTTCCCCTTCGCGCTCGTGGCCATCGCCGCCGGCTTCGCCGTCTTCCCCGCGCTCGCGGCGTGGGCCGCCGGCACGGTCCCCGCCGGCCGTCTCAGGGTGGTCGCCTTCGCCGTGGCCTGGCTGGTGCTCGAGTGGGTCCGCAGCTGGTTCCTCACAGGGTTCCCGTGGAACCTCCTGGCGGCGTCGCTGTCGTTTTCCGAGAGCCTCCTGCAACCGGCGGCCTGGGGGGGACCGTGGCTGCTGAGCGCCATCGTGCTCGCCATGGCGCTCGCACCCGCGGTCTTTGGTACATCCGGCAGGGGCAGGGCGGCCGCCGGGCTCGCCGCCGCCGCCGCCGTCATCGCGCTCGCCTGGTGTGCGGGCCACCTGCGCCTCGCGGACGGGCAGCCGCCGCCGGGACCCGTGCTGCGCCTCGTCCAGCCGAACATCGACCAGCGCGCCAAGTGGGACCCGTCCCGCCTCGAGGAACACTTCGCCCTCCAGGTGGCGCTCGGCGCCGCGTCGTCGACCGGTCCCGCCCCGGCGGCGATCATCTGGCCCGAGGCGGCGATCCCCCACGCGCTCCTGCGCCGGCCGTCGGTCCTCGCGGAGGTCGCGGCGATGGCGCCGGACGGCGGCTACATCCTCGCCGGGGCCGTGCGCGCCGAACCGGACGGCGACGGCGGCCTCGAGGCGAGAAACAGCGTCATCGCGTTCGCCGCCGCCGGCCCCGTGGCGCTCTACGACAAGCACCGGCTGGTGCCCTTCGGCGAATACGTGCCGCTTGCCTCCCTGCTGCCGCTGGAGCGCCTGGTCGGAGGCCGCTTTGGCTACGGCCGGGGCCCGGGTCCCCGGACCATCGATCTTCCGGGACTGCCGGCCTTCGGCGCCCTCATCTGTTACGAGATCATCTTCCCGTCCGGCCTCGTCGACCCCGGAGCCCGTCCCCGGTGGCTTCTCAACGTCACCAACGATGCCTGGTTCGGCGATTCGAGCGGCCCCCGCCAGCACTTCGCCATGGCGCGCCTTCGCGCGGTCGAACAGGGGCTAGCCGTCGTCCGCGTCGCCAACACGGGCATCAGCGGCGTCATCGACGCCCATGGCCGGGTGGTGGCGAGCCTGCCGTTCGGTCATCGCGGCGTGCTCGACGTGCCCCTGCCGCCCGCCATCGAGGAGCGGACCCTTTATGCCAGATTCGGCGACTGGACCCTCGTCGCGATCCTCCTCCTTCCGTCCGCGGTCCTGGCGATCGGCCTCCTGCGCCGCGCCCGCCTGGCCCCTTGATTATCCGGCGGCCTTCGTTAAGTGTCTCGCCACCCGGGCGCCTGCCCGGTTCGACCTTGAAGGGGAGGCCTGCCGTGCCGCGGAAAGACTACCTGTTCACGAGCGAATCCGTTTCGGAAGGCCATCCCGACAAGGTCTGCGACAGGATTTCCGATGCGGTCGTGGACCTTTTCATGGCTGCCGACCCGCGCGCCCGCGTCGCCTGTGAGACCCTGGCGACCACAGGACTGGTCGTCGTCGCGGGCGAGGTCCGGGGACCTGCCGACCTCATGGAACGGCAGAGCCTCGCAGAGCGGGTCGAGGACCTCGCCAGGAACGCGGTGCGGACCATCGGCTACGAGCAGAAAGGCTTCAACTGGCGCACCCTCGAGGTCGGCGTGAGGCTCCACCGGCAGTCCGGCGACATCGCCATGGGCGTCGACGCCACGGGCAACCGCCAGGAGGGCGCGGGCGACCAGGGAATCATGTTCGGCTACGCCTGCCGCGAGACCGACCAGCTGATGCCGGCACCGATCCTCTACGCCCACCGCATCCTGAAGTCCCTGGCGGACGCCCGCCACAGGGGCGACGCCGGCGGCCTCGGCCCGGACTCGAAGAGCCAGGTGACGCTGGCCTACGAGAACGGCCGGCCGGTGCGCGCCACCTCCGTGGTCGTCTCGACGCAGCACGACGAAGGCCTCAGCCAGGACGAGGTCCGCGACATCGTCCATCCCTTCGTCGTCGACGCGCTGCCCGACGGCTGGATGTGTCCGGACGAGAGTTTCCTCGTCAATCCCACCGGCAGCTTCGTGATCGGCGGTCCCGACGGCGACTGCGGCCTCACGGGCCGCAAGATCATCGTCGATACCTACGGCGGCGCCGCCCCCCACGGCGGCGGCGCGTTCTCCGGCAAGGACCCGAGCAAGGTGGACCGTTCGGCCGCCTACGCCTGCCGCTACCTGGCGAAGAACGTGGTGGCGGCCGGGCTGGCCGAGACGTGCACGATCCAGGTGTCCTACGCCATCGGCGTGGCCGACCCGCTGTCCCTGTATGTCGATCTCGCCGGCACCGGGGAGGTCGAGGAGGAGCGTCTCGAGGCGGCGCTGCGGGAGATCATGGACCTGAGGCCCCGGGGCATACGCGACCACCTCGGCCTCGACCGACCGATCTACGAGCGCACGGCGGCCTACGGACATTTCGGCCGCGTTCCCGACGCGGACGGCGGGTTCTCGTGGGAGAGGACCGATCTCGCCGACAGCCTGAGGGCCGCCCTCTCCTGATCGCAACGCCGACTTTCGGGCGCCGCCGGAGTCGCAGGCTCTCCGCCCGTCGCCGGACCCTCGTCGAGACCCTCCTGCCGCGCCTGCGCGCCGTTCCCGGCGGCGGCGCGCGGCTGTGGTTCGAGATCGGTTTCGGCGCCGGCGAGCATCTCGCCTGGCAGGCCGAGCGCAACCCCGACGTGATCCTCATCGGCGCGGAGGTCTGGAAGGACGGCGTCGCCAACCTGCTCTCCAGGATCGACCGGCAGGGCCTCGACAACGTACGCATCGTCGACGGCGACGCGCGCGATGCCCTGGCCGCGCTGGCGCCGGCGTCGCTCGAGCGCATCTTCGTGCTCTTCCCCGATCCCTGGCCCAAGGCGCGCCACAGGAAGCGCCGCCTGGTCAACGCCGAGACGGCGCGCCTCTTCGCGGACCTCCTCGCCGACGGCGGCGAGATCCGCCTCGCCACGGACATCGCCGACTACGCCCGGGATATGCTGCTCGCGCTTGGCCGGCGGGACGAACTCGAGTGGCGGGCGCGGCGCCCGCAGGACTGGCGGCGGCGTCCGGCGGACTGGCCCGAGACGCGCTACGAGGCGAAGGCCAGACGCGAGGGCAGGCAGCCCTTCTTCCTCTCGTTCGTGCGGCGGCCGCGCTGACGTCCGGGCCGCCAGATGGGACTTGTCCTTCGACTCTCCCATCCCGCGCTCGGCCATGGCGGTATCGATTTCGGCGCGTCTTGTCGAAAAGCCGTCGATCACTTCGCGGGAAACGCCCATCGGCATGGGCCATCCCGATGCCGTAGCCGAGGCCCTTCAATCCTTGCGCCGGCTCCCCCCGGTAGATCGCGCCGATGGCCGTCTTGCCGTTGAACAGGCCGTCATCGACCATCGTGCGCCACTTGGAAGCCTCGCCCCGGACCATGTTGGCGACGACGGCATGCGCATGGAGCCGGGGAAACGGATTGCGGCAAGTGTCATCCCTGAACGTGGCCGCGACCATCTTCCGGCCGCCGGCCCGGACCATCGCCCCCGTGGCCGGGTCGCGCATGCGGGTCTCGACAGCGGCGTCACCTCCCGGCCGGACCGGTGCGTGACGCCGCCGTCGAATTCCTTGCGCCCGAGACGGTGCCCGCCTGGAAGCGTTCGGGATCGACCGGACCGGAGAGGCCGAGCGCCTCCCGGTGCGCCCCGTCGTCCCTGGCGCAACAGCCACCCTTCTCGAAACAGCCCACGGACTGCGACGCAGAGACGATCTTGCCGATGGACGCTACCATCGCGGCAGCCTTGCGACGGAGGCGAAGCGGGTGGATTCTTGCCTGCCCATACAGGCCAGACACAGAGCAAGGGTGCAAGAAACGGTCTCATCGTCCAGTCCTCTCATGACCGCAACTTTCGCCGAATGTCGTCCCGGCCGGAACTTGCATGGGCCGTGTCAGCCTGATAACAATTTGATAACTGACATTGGGGCCAACCCATGGTGACGATCAATGTGCGGCGGCTCGACGACGAGGTGGTGGACCGTCTCAAGCAGCGTGCCTCGTCGAACAACCGCTCCCTTGAGGGCGAAGTGCGCCACATTCTCGAATGCGCCGCCGACAACGACATGACGGCAAAGCGCGCCAGGTTCCTGGAGGCCTCGCGCCGGCTGCGGGAGAAGACCAGGGGCCGCAAGCATACCCCGGCGCAAGTGCTTATCCGCGAGGACCGCGACCGCGGCCATCGCGACGACTTCTGATGCGCTTCGTCGTCGATGCGAGCGTGGCGGTCAAGTGGCTGGTCGCCGAAGAAGACACGGATATTGCGGACCGGCTGGCGGCAAGCGGGCAGGAGCTTCACGCGCCGCGCCTGATGGCCTCCGACGCTGCCAATGTTCTGTGGCGCAAGGCGCGGCGGGGTCAAATTGAGCGTGCCGAAGCCGCCGCCGCCATGGCCTTGCTCACCGACATGCCGGTGCGCTGGAACGACGACGAGACCGTCGCAGCGGACGCGGTTCGTCTGGCGCTGGCCCTCGACCACCCGGTTTACGACTGCATTTATCTCGCGCTCGCTCACCGCATCGGCGCGACAGTGGTGACGGCGGACAGCCGATTCGCAAATGCGGTGGCGCCGACCGAGCATGGCGAATCGGTCGTGACACTGGCCGATTACGCGGAAACGCGCTGATTGCGATTTGTTTCGATCACCCTCCAGGCGCCTGATGTCCCGACAGGTGCAGACTGGAGAACCCGGATACCGGCAAGCGGGTCGCGCACCTCAATCCGCCCGGCGAACGGATCGCCGCCGAAGTCCCCGGGTCCGCATCCTGGACGACGAACTGTGACAGGCGGCGAAGGCCCGGCAGGGGGCAATCCCGGAGAAACACGCGACATCCGTCGCGGCCACGCGCGCGGCACTGGCGGAGTTCCGCGTCTCCGGGAATCTCATCCCGAATCAGGCGATGCTGATCAACTCGAGCCCCCTTCTCGAAGCGCAGGCAAGTTCCGAGACCGGGAACTTCGTCACGACGACCGACCGGCTGTTGCGCCATGCCGGCGACGCCGCGGGCCGGGCCGATCCTGCCACCAGGGAAGCCCTGCGTTGCCACGCCGCCCTCAACCGCGGCTTCGAGATGCTGAAGCGGAGGCCGGTTTCCTCCGTCATGGCGGTCGAAGTCTGCCGAACGATCAAGCGAGTGGAGCCGGACATTCGCAACACGCCGGGAACGGCCGGACCGGACGCGTGCTGAACCTGCTCTATCTCGGCCGGCACATCATTCGGAACAAGGCGCTCTACTACCGGTATCTGCTCGAGGTGACGGCCCGGCAGGACCGGGAGAGGTGGATACCCTTCGTTCCGGAGGCTGTCAGAACGACGGCAGAATGGACAACGGCGAAAGTCCGCGCTGTCCGGGAGCTTCTCGACGAGACAGGAACTGCAATTCGACAGAGGATGCCGAAGGTCTGCTCCCGGGAACTGACGGAACTGATCTTCGTGCATGCCTGCCACCGGATCGGCGGCGTGTTCAAGGCGAATATCGCCAAGCGCCAGACAGCCGCCGTCCACCTGAAGGCCCTCGCAGCCGAAGGCCTCCTCGAGGAGATCAGGACGGGGCGTGAGAACCTCTGCATCCACCCGCGGCTCCTGGCGCTTCCGACCGATCGCGGGTGCCATGCGCAACGCGGCGGCATTTCGACGGCGCCGGCGCGCCTGCACACGTTGATCGGCACGCGAACGGGATTCGGGGCACGGGAAAGCCAGCCGTCTCCTCGACCCGGCGCCGAAACGGACCGTCGGGCGCCAGAGCAGGGAGCGACAACCGGTGCTTCGTGATACAGGTACCTGCCGCCTTGGACACGTTCGGCGGGAACGGGAGTCGGCAATGAGAACCATCCGCGAAGAACGCAGGGGCAAGGATCTCCTGCGGCTGGTGCAAACCGCGACCGGCTACGCCGGCATCGTCGTGACCGGCAGGAAGATCGCGGCAAGAGTTGACGGCGAGGATGCTGGGGAGGTCTGGGAACGCCTCGAACGACAGTCGGTCGAGCTCAGGCCGGACTACTTCGGCTTCGACGGCGCCAGGGCGCGGTTCCGCAGGATCTTCCGGGAAGGGTTCGCGGACCCGAAGTATCTTTCCTGCGAGCGGAACTACAAGATGGACGCGAAGCGGATGCTCGACGAACGGGCACCTCTTGAGGAGGCGGTGTCGTCGACCGGCAAGGGCGAGGATGTGTTCGCGGTCTACAAGGCCACCAATCTACTCCATCACAGCTTCGAAATGCCGAAGATGAAGGCTGCCCTGACGGGCCCGAACGCCGACACGTTCGTCCGTGCTGCCGCACGCTTCACTCTCGAACCTTCGGGGCGGGCCCTGCAGGCGATGAAGGCGGCGCTCAGGCCGTACGACATCGCCAAATGGACCGCGATGACCTATCTGCCCTTCCTGTGGCGCCCTTCGCGCCACATGTTCCTGAAGCCGAACGTGACGAAGGACTATGCGTCCCGGGTCGGACACCGCTTCGCCGAAGACTACTCGTCGCAGACCTCGATGGCGGTCTACGAGAGTCTGCTGGACCTGGCGGCTGCGACCGAACGGGAACTCGGCGACCTGAACGCCGCCGACCGGATCGACATCCAGAGCTTCATCTGGGTCGTGGGGCAGTATCCGACAGAGGACGGGCAAGAGTGACGGCGGATGTGCCGGGCGGTCGATACCGGCATGCGTGTCCGATTGGAGGGTGACATGGGCGACCGGGAGCAGCTGCGACAGCGGTTCAACCGCGCCTTTGCCGATTGGGGCATAGAATTGCCCTTCGAGGCCCTGTCGCCCGGCATCGTCTGGCTCGTCGTTCAACGGGGATGGACCATCTGGACGCGTTTCGACATCGGCGGCGAGGATGGCCGGGAGCGTCTCGACTACTATGCCGCGCACCGCATGACCAACGACCGCCATGTCCGGATGTACGCCGACGGCGAGCAGGAGTATCTGCCGGCCATGATGGATCACTACGTCGTTCCTCAGGGTGCCACCGCCGCAGAGGAGAACGAGGCTCGGGACGAGTATCTTGCGCACAATCAGACGATCGAGAAGCTTCTGGAAGAGAAGGGTTTCGTCATGACGGACCAGGCCCACCCCAGCGCGCAGCTCAACCGCTATCTGCAGACCCACCCAGACGCGGAGGGCCGCCAATGTTGACAGCCGCGCCGCCGGTCGCGTGAAACAGCGTTGACCGGCCATCGATGAGCGACACCGACAAGGGGCCAGCGACCATGGCTCTCGACAGCAGGAAGTTTCGTCCTCTCGAGACCGCTCCGGAGTGGAGCGATGAGGTCTTCGACACCTGCGCGGAACTGACCGCTCTCCTGGAGAAGCACCCGTATCACTTTGCCAGGACGATGCCAGGCGCGCCGCATTCCTACACCCTCAAGAGGACATGGGAGAGCGAAGACGGGTTCGTCGAGGCTCTCAGGAAGATGAGGGCCGTGGAGCGTATCGAGGAGTTCTTCAGGGGCTACTGGTATCGTCGTTTCACGGCGAACGGCTACAAGTACTGGACGATGGGGGCGAACCTCGAACACATCCTCATCAACCGGGCCATCCATGCCCCTTCCCTCGATCCCTATACGGCCGTTGCCGACGCCTACGATCTGGCGGTCCACAAAGAGAAGGCTGACGTCGAGGCAAGCAAACGGGTCTACGATTCACTGGCGATCGAACCCGGCGCCGACATTCTCGACATCGGCTGCGGCACCGGGTCTCTCGTCGACTTCCGCTTCAGGGACATCGATCCGGAGCGCTACACCGGCATCGATCCCAGCCGGGGCATGCTGGGCGTCTTCGGAGACAAGCATCCCGCGTTTCGCGGCCGCCTGATCCGCACGGCGCTCGAGGATTACTGGCCGCGGCCGCGACAGACTTTCGATCTCGTCGTGGCTCTCTTCGGCGTACCCTCCTACATCGGCGAGCCCGACCTCGTGTCCAGGAAGGTCCAATGGCTTCTCAAGCCCGGCGGCGCGGCTATCCTCATGTACAATCGAAGGACGCCCGAAGAGACGGACTTCTACCGGCATCTCAACATGGAGGTTCCCGGCCCATACGGAAGGCCCGTGAGCGATGACTTCTGGGCTATTGGGAAGGATAACGATCCAGCGTGGCTTACGGTTGTCGGCGGCGGGCCCTGACGGACTTCCCGATGGTGTCGCAGCGTACGGCCGCGACTGCTGAATGGTTCAGAGTATGGGCTCATTCGAGCGGTGAGATTGTTCAATACCTTGGGTTCGAGAGCTCTGCGTTGTTTCCAAGTTCCTGATTCTACGTCGTGAATTGGGGGTCTCGACTTTTTGTTCCCCAAGCCGCTGCGGCCAGGCCTCTGAAACTGCACGATTGACGATTCCGCCCGGGCTGGAATCGCAGCGATTCCACCCCGGACCGCGTCCGCAGCCCCGAAAGGAGCTCGACCGGTCCCCCGCGCGCCACGGGAATGAGGATAAAACTTTGATTCTGCTTGCATAAAAGAGCCGCCGTGGGTCGTATCTCGTATCTGACCACGACCCCCGAGGGAGTGCGATACAGCCCATGGCGACGCAGCAATCCTGCCTCTTCACCTGGGACCATGTCGACCGCCTCCCCGACATGGTGCGCCTTGCGCGGGTCCTCGACGTCCTGCCCGACGAGGCGCTCGTCGAAGCCCTCGAGAGGCGCCGCGGCCACGGCCGCGACGACGATCCCGTGCGCGCCATGTGGCGCATGGTGATCGCCGGCATCGTCTTCCAGCACCGCAGCGTCGCGGAGCTGCTGCGGGAGTTGGGGCGCAACCCCGCCCTTCCCGAGGCCTGCGGCTTCCATCCCCTGGATCTGCCGGGCACGAGGCGCGTCGTCCAGGAGGACGAGGGCCTTCTCTCGACGATGATCGTCACCTTGCGCGAGGCGCTGATGGCCGCACTCCTGAGACTTCGGCGTCCACCTGGGCTGCGACGGCAAGGCGATAGAGAGCCATTCGACGGGCCGGACTGCCGAGGGTGCGAGGCGCTCCCCGTCGCCGTCGAACCAGCTCACCGTGCCGCAGGAGGCCTCCCTGTAACGCGTTGTCAGGGAACCGTTTGTCTCCTCCCGCAGCGGCACCATGACGCCGTCGAGGGAGACACAGGCTCCCACAGCCCCCTCGGGAATGCCCTCGGCCGCGCGGATCTCATGAAGCGCCTCGTCGCCGACCTCCTCCCAGGCCTGCGCCGTGCCGCGGGCAAGGCGCTCTGCGTCAGGGTCATGCCGCCCATCCTGTGGCACACCTCGCGGCAGGCGACCGCAGGCAGCTGGCTGTAGAGAAACACCGCCAGTTCCCCCGCCGCTTCCGTGAAGTCGTCCATCACCAGACCAGCCTGCTCGTCCACCGGAACCAGCGACGGCGACGAGGCGCGGCGATAACGATGCCGCGCGCAGGTCACGGGCCCGAACGCCGACATGATCGTCTTCGGCGTCCTGGCCACACGGGTGAACACCTTGCCGTCCCGCTCCACAGTCGGCCTGGCGGTCTCAAGCCCCTCGATGTAGCGCCCCAGCGCCGCCCCGCCCGTCTCGTTGAGCAGGTCTCTGAGAAAACGCTCCACCACTCCCACGCGCGCCGGCAAGCCGTCGTCTCCCGCCAGGTCAAGACCATCGATGATGGTGACCATGGCCTCGATCGCCGAGGCCCTCTCGGCAGCATCGCAACGCACCGCGCAACTTTCGCTGGACCGCATCACCGGAAAAGAGGATGCTGACATCGGGAGTGCTCCATGTTGTGGTTTGCACACGGCAACATACCGCACCGCGCGGTGAAGAGCACTCTCACTCTCCCCTTCCAGGCCACATGCGAGCCCCTCCCGTGACAAATCCGCCCGTCACAGGGCGACTTTGTCACCGCAGATCCCGTAGCCCCTCCTGTGAACACAACATGTGACAGGCCAACACCCGATATCCGCGCAATCAGGGCTCAAATCCTTGCCATGCGGAATCTACACCCCTCCAGCATCTCGGGCAGTAATTTGGCCTCCTTACCGGAGGCCCGCGTCACCTCGAACGCCACCGGGAGTTCGTGGTGGATCGAGGCGTGCTGGAACACCACGCCTGCGATCAGCGCACGCCACTTCGCCCGCACCGGGTAGTCGTCGTTGCGCCCGCGGCTCCGCCCGGCCTCAAGCGCCGCCACGGTCTCTTCGTCAGAGGGTGTCGAGCACCAGCCGCAGGCGCTCGAGGTCCGGTAGGCTTTCGACACTGTGCTAGGAGAAGTGTAGCTTCTCCGCCGTCGCCATCACGTTCTCCCAACTATGGCTGGTGGAAGGAACAAGGGCCGCGCAGGCCCGATGGCGACACCTTCTATCTGCTTCAGGCGGGACGGCGCGCCGGCGCCGGAAACGAGCCTGGGAGCAGAGTTGGGCCACCGCCGGCCTTTCATCAGGACACGGTCGACTCCTTGCTCATGAGGCCGTACATCATGGCCCATGAGGATCGGCTCTCGACATCTGGCGGCGACGACGGTTGACTGGCTGAAGGCGGCGACGGCTGCCGAAGGCAGCACGCGCTCGTCCCTGGCGCGGGGCTTGTGCGAGCGCGAGGACTGGCGCAATGCGAAGGGCGCCCTGTGCCTCGCCTCGGCGCGCGCGGCCCTGCCCGGTCTCGCCTCGTCGCTCGACCTCGTCCTTCCGGCACCGCGGCCTCATGCCCTCAACACCGGCATCGTGGAGCGGGACTATCCCGACAAGCCGCTGGAGTGTGCCCTGAAGGACCTCGGCGAGGTGACCGTGGAGCCGGTGGCCGACGGCGTGGACAGGCGCCTTGCGCGCTCGATGATGGCGACCTGGCATCCCGAGGGCGAGGCCCGCTGTCCCGGGGCCCGCATGAGCTACTGGATCACCTCGTCTGTCCACGGCCGCCTCGGCGGCCTGGTGTTCTCGGCGGCCGGCTGGCACCAGAAGGCACGCGACCGCTTCATCGGCTGGTCCCAGGGGGCCCGCGACGCCCATCTCGCAGAGGTGGTGAACAACGACCGCTTCCTGGTGCTGCCTTCGGTGACGGTCAAGGGACTGGCCTCCCATGCCCTGGCCCTGGCCTGCGCACGGCTGGCCGCGGACTGGCACGCGAAGTACGGCGTGGCGCCGCTTCTGGCCTACACCTACGTCGGTCCCGGGCACGCCGGCACGAGCTACCGGGCGGCGGGCTGGCAGCGCTGTGCGGAAGCGACATCGGGCACGCCTCCCGGGGCCGACGGCCCGGGCGTGCGGCGCAGCGTGTGGATGAAGCCCCTGGCGCCCGACTGGCGGCAGGTGCTGTGCCGCGAGCCCGAGCGTCTCATGGGCCAGGCTCAGCCCCTGGCCGGCGACGGCGAGACCGACTGGGCGCGCCGCGAGTACGGCCGCAGCGGCCACAGCGACGCGCGCATCCGCGAGCGCCTTGTCACCATGGGCCGCGCGTGGAACGATCGTCCCGGAGAGGTCCTGCCGGTGATCTTCCCCGGCGAGGCGGAGCAGAGGGCGGCCTACCGCCTGTTGTCGAACCCGAAGGTGACGATGGATCATATCCTCGAGGGGCATCAGGAGGCGATGGTGGAACGCTGCCGCCTGCAGCGCCTGATCCTTGCCGTTCAGGACACGACGTTCCTCGAGTACGACGGCCTGGAGGCGACCGAGGATCTTGTCGACATCGGCGGCGGCGGTTCGGGCACCCTTGGCATGGCGGCCCATGCCGGGGTCGCCTTCACCGAAGGCGGCTGTGCGCTGGGCCTGTTCCATCTCGACGCCGGCTTCCGCGTGCCGCCGGGTCTCGAGCCAGACGACAGGGAGAGCCGCCGCTGGCTGGACGGCTACGACAGGGCGGCGGAGCTGGCCGCGGCCTGTCCCTCGACACGGGTGCTGGTGATCTGTGACCGTGAAGGCGACGCCTGGGACCTGCTGGAGAAGGGCGCCGGGCACACGGTCGGTCTTCTGGTGCGCGCCAGCCGCTCGACACGGCGCCGTGTGGTCACCGCAACGGGGCCGCGGGAGCTGTGGGAGCACATGGCCGATGAGCCGTGCCTCGCCGTGAAGCGGATCGACATCGCAGCCTGCGGAGGACCACGCCGCCGCCAGGCGCGCACGGGCGTTCGCCTCAAGGTCCGCGCCGCACGGGTCGACCTTGCCCCGCCGGGCAGGAAGCCCAGGGCGACACCACCGCTCTCCATGATGGCCGTGCACGTCACGGAACCCGCTCCGCCGGCAGGCCGCGATCCCCTCGACTGGATGCTGCTCACCAGCGAAGGCGACGCATGTGCCGCCGATGCCCTCAAGACCGTCTCCTTCTACGAGAGGCGCTGGCTCATCGAAGAGTACTTCAGGGCCCTCAAGGTCGGCACACGGATCGAGGACCGCCGCCTCGACCAGGCCGACGATTTGAGGAAGTGCCTGGCCTTCGACGCCATCACCGCATGCCGCGTCATGACCATCGAGCGCCTCGCCCGCAGCCAGCCCGGGACGCCGGCAAGCCGCATCGTCCACCTTTGACGAGATCACGGTCCTGAACATCTACAAGGCCAGCAGGCAGCGCAAACCGCGTGCGCCTCCCGACAGCGAACCGACCATCGAAGCCTTCGCCATCGACACCGCGCGCGTGGCAGGCTTCATCCCCAGGAAGCGTCAACCCCTGCCGGGAACAGAGAAACTCTGGCAGGGCTACAGGATCCTCGTCAATTTCGTCGAAAACTACCGAATGATGCGGGAACTCGACATGCTGAAATGAACGGAGTCAACAGTGTCCAGTTGAAAGACCGCCGGCTATGGGGTGAAAATTGTCGAACTGCCCCTATCTGCGGACCTCTCGACCGCAGCAATCAGCGAAGGTGCTGGGTAAGAAAAGTCTCGGGTCAGCTGGACCCCTTGAGCACCAAGGGATGCAGGACAGCGCACACGCCTCAATATGAAGAAGCTGCATCGGCACAGATTTCGCTACGAGTGTTGCCGGAACTCCACAATGGCCGGGAGGATAATGGCTCAGTTTGATATCCGCGCAACGCCATCAAGCCCGTCGGCAGCTCGAATGCGCCGCTCGCTGTGTAGCAGATCGCGGAACAAGTCCTGATTGGGCGAGGCGGATGAACCACCCTTCGGGCGTTCATGCCAAAGGTGGATGACCGGACTGCTCCGGTCTCCCAGCTTCCGCAACACGCCATTGCGGATCAGCCGGACGACGAAATCGGAATCTTCGAGCCCGTGTCCGCAATAGCGGTTGTCGAAGCCGTTGACCGCCAAGACATCGTCTCGCCACACGCCAACCCATCTTTAACGTTTTCCCCACCTGCAAGGGGTGATTTGGCGGATTTTGCGTGTCATGGTGCCGACGGCGTTTCATGAATGACGTGTGATAACAACGAGTTGGCACACGCGACCGATCCGGGGTGATGCCCGGATGACCGTTGTAGTGCCATCTTTTTGCGATGCGGTCTTGCGCCGCTCCTCCGGGGCCCTACAGTGCCGTACATGTTCATCCGCGCCACCAGGACAGGCACCGCAAGGGACGGCTCCGCCCGGCTCTCGCAGCGCCTCGTCGAGAACCGCCGCGAGAACGGCAAGGTGCGCCAGAGGACCCTGCTCAACCTGGGCCGGCACTTCGCCATCGAGCGCCAGGCCTGGCCTTTGTTGTGCGAACGCATCGAGGAGTTGCTCAAGGGCCAGCCGTCACTCTCCCTGGAGCCTCTGCCTGCCGAGATCGAGGCCGAGGCCCGGCGCATCGCCGCGCGCCTGCTGGAGCGCCAGGGCGGGGAAACGGCCGGGGAGGACTGGGAGACCGTCGATGTCGGATCCGCCTGCGACATGGACGGGCGCACCATCGGCGTCGAGCATGCCGCATGGCAGGCCCTGGAGATGCTGGGCCTCGGCGCCCTCCTCGACGAGCTGGGCTTCAACCGGCGCCAGCGCTGCTGTGCCCTGGGATCCATCATCGCCCGCATGGCGCACCCGGGCTCGGAACGCGAGACCAACCGCTGGCTGCGGACCACGAGTGCGGCAGGCGAGATGCTGGGCTTCGACTTCGGCAGCGTCAGCGACATGGCGCTCTACCGGGCCTCGGACAGGCTTCTCGCCCACCGGGAAGAGATCGAGGACCATGTCTTCGGCACGGTGGAGGGCCTCTTCGGCCTGACGCCGACGATCACCCTTTACGATCTCACCAACACCTTCTTTGAGGGCCAGGCCTCGGCACAGCCCAAGGCCAGGCGGGGTCATTCGAAGGAGGGACGCACGGATGCGCCCCTGTTGACCCTGGGCCTGGTTCTCGACGGCTCGGGCTTTGTCCGCCGCTCGAGCGTCTTTGCCGGCAACGTCACCGAGGCTCATACGCTGGGCGCGATGCTGGCCTCCCTGGGGGCGCCCGAGGGGGGTGTGGTCGTCATGGACCGCGGCATCGCCACGAAGGCCAACCTCGCCTGGCTGCGCCAGGAGGGCTACCGCTATCTCGTGGTCTCCCGCGACGCCGCCCGGGTCTTCGACAGCGCCAGGGAGATCACCAGGGTGACGACCTCGTCCCGGCAGACGGTGGATGTCTACACGGAAGAGGCCGACGGCGAGGAAGACGACGGCACGCCCTACCGGGAGGTTCTCCTGCGCTGTCACTCGAAGGCCCGGGAGACGAAGGAACGGGGCATCCTGGAGCGCTTCCAGCGACGCTTCCAGGAGGGCCTCAGGGAGCTCCACGAAGGTCTCTCCAGGCCCCGTACCCGCAAAGGTCTCGACCACGTCCAGCGCCGCATCGGGCGCCTCGAGAAGGCCAACCGCCGTGTCGCCCGGCACTACGAGGTCACCGTCACCCCCGATGACGGCGGCAGCAAGGCCGTCGCCATCTCCTGGACCCTCAAGCCGGCCGAGGGATCCATGATGAGCCACCCGGGGGTCTACTGCCTGCGCTCCAACATCCTCGAGCTCGATGCCGAGACCCTGTGGCACACCTACGTCACCCTCACCGACGTCGAGGCCGTGTTCCGCTCGCTCAAGTCCGAACTCGGCCTGCGCCCCATCTTCCACCACAAGCAGCGCCGTGCCGACGGCCACCTCTTCATCTCCGTGCTTGCCTACCAGGCCGTGCAGCTCCTGCGCTCGCGCATGAAGCGGGCCGGCGCGTCGGACAACTGGACCTCCATCCGCCATGCCCTCCAGCCCCTGCAGCGCACCACCACCACCTTCACCCGCCAGGACGGCAGGACCCTGCACGTGCGCAAGACGGCACTGGCCGACGACCAGCAGGCCGTCCTCTATCATGCCATGGGCATCGCCCCGCCGCCGCGCAACGTCCGCAAGACCGTCGTCTGACGCCCCATCCCGGCCGAGCCCGATGAGCGGCTTGTCAGCCGAAAGATCCCACTTGTAGTGCCACTCCGAATCTTACCCCACTGACTTTGCTTCGCTTTTTGCACTCAATGTTAAAGATGGGCCAAGGTTGCAGGTCTGAACGCCTTGCCAGTCCCGGCGTCTGCGATATCGCCAATTCCCATCCCGGCGAGGAATGAACTCGAGCGGTCGTGTACACCTATTGAGGAGCGCCCGCCCGAACCACACAAGCCGCCCATCGTAGCTGGGGCGATCCAGCCAATAGCGGGTGAATCCGTGTCGCAACCAAGACCGTTTGCCGGACACGAAATGGCCCGGCTCTGCCAGCCGACGATGAGCCGCTATGAAATCGGGCAGAACGAAACCGTCCCCATCCACCATCACGATGTAGTCCCCGGTGCATTGAGAAAGCGCCAGATTACGCGCTCGCGCTACCCGGAAGCCGTCGTCCTCCTGGTGCGCATGGGACAGAGGGAAGGGCAATGTCGGCTTGACATAGTTGATCAGATCGCCGGTCTCATGTGTCGAGCCATCGTCCGCGATCACGACTTCGAAACCGTCATCCAACTGATTCTCGAACGAATGCAGAGAAGCCGCCAGGGCAACGGGCGCGTTGTAGGTGGTGAGCACCACCGATATCAGCATTGCTCTCTCCCCTGTGCGTCGTGCGGCTCGCCGACTAGCATGTGACGATCTGCGCATCACTCGAAAGCTCAGGCTTGTCAAGGCTCTTGGTAGGTGCGGCACGCCGTCCACGCGCATTGTCAGCCGGGGGGAGCGGTCTCGGTCCCACAGTGGATCTCTTCAAGGCGGTGACCTGCAGCCAGAGCGGCGTGAGCAACCTGTGATTCGGCCGGCCGGCACCGGATATCCTCAAGGGATGATGCAATGGTCAGTGTGGCTTGGCGGGAGGCGATTATGGCTTCTAATGATGAGCCGCGCCGCTCAGCGGGGACCAGGAGCGACGCACTCGACGGCCGCGACCTTCAGGTGGGCCGGCCGGAAGGGGCGGAGCGCGGATCGCCGGTTGAGCCCGCCGAGACTACGCCAACACCGCCAGCGCCGCCGTCGGCCACGTCCCCGCAGCCCGCTGCGGACGCGCGTGCGAAACCTGCTCGGACCACCAGAGCGTCGCTTCGGGCAAGTGGGCACAACTGGCTTCGCGCCGCAAGGGCGGTGCCTGGAGTCTTTCAACCGGACGCTTTCGACTCTGGCGATTTTGATCGATTTGTCAGCCTGTCATTCACGTTCCATTTGCATCATGATGCGGTAGTTTTCGACGAAGTTGAGGAGGATCAGATACCCCTGCCAAAGTTTCCCGGTCCCCGGCAGGGGTTGGCGTTTTTTTGGCGTGAAGCCTGCCAGGCGTGCGGTGTCGACGGCGAAGTCGGCGATGGAGGGCTCCGGCGGCGAGCGTGACCTGTAGCGCTTGTCGACGGTCATGTGC